>WYCW01000001.1:0-501057 GCA_011392765.1 Candidatus Thiosymbion ectosymbiont of Catanema sp. Cochon2018
TAAGAGGGTTATGCTCATCGCCCTTTCTCCCGCAGGCGAGACGCTTGCGCTCCCGGATATCCGCCACGCAGAGATTTTACGGATGGCGAACTGCCTTCAGCCTGCCCGAGTACGGGGCGCGACCGTGCATAATAGTCGGGCCTATTGTGAATGATGCCGTGCGGGATATGAACCAGGTAACCCACAACACCATCGTCAACTTTATCTGGGGCATCGCCGACGATGTTCTGCGCGATGTCTATGTGCGCGGCAAGTACCGCGACGTGATCCTGCCGATGACGGTCATCCGCCGTCTCGACGCGGTGCTCGAGCCGACCAAGGAGGCCGTGCTCGACTTGAAGAAGCAGCTCGACGAGGCCGGCATCGCGAGCCAGCGCGCCGCGCTCTGCCGGGCCGCAGGCGAGGCCTGTTACAACGTCTCACCCTTTACCCTGCGCGACCTCAAGGCCCGCGCCAAGCAGCAGCGGCTCAAGGCCGATTTCGAGGCCTACTTGGACGGCTTTTCACCCAACGTCCGGGAGATCCTCGACAAATTCAAATTCCGCAACCAGATCCCCACGCTCATCGAGGCGGATATCCTCGGGCACCTCACCGAAAAGTTCCTGGACGCCCGCATCAACCTCAGTCCCAAGCCGGTGTCGGATGGAAACGGCAACGAGCTGCTCCCGGCGCTCGACAACCACGCCATGGGCACTATCTTCGAGGAGCTGATCCGCCGTTTCAATGAGGAAAACAACGAAGAGGCCGGTGAGCACTTCACGCCCCGCGATGTGGTCAAACTCATGGCCGATCTGATTTTCTCGCCCGTGGCCAACGACATCGAATCGGGCACCTACCTGGTCTATGACGGGGCCTGCGGCACCGGCGGCATGCTCACCGTGGCGGAGGAACGCCTCGCCGAGTTGGCCCGCAGCCATGGCAAAGAGGTCTCTATCCACCTCTACGGTCAAGAAGTGCAGCCGGAAACCTACGCTATCGCCAAGGCCGACCTGCTGCTCAAAGGCGAAGGGGCCGAGGCCGAGAATATGAATTACGGTTCCACACTCTCCGGCGACGCCTTCCCATTGCTGAAATTCGACTTCATGCTCTCCAATCCGCCCTACGGCAAGAGCTGGAAGACCGATCTGGAACGGCTGGGCGGCAAGGGCGACCTCGATGACCCGCGCTTCGTCACCCGGCACGGCAGCGACCCGGAATACCGGATGATTACCCGTTCCAGCGACGGACAGCTTATGTTCCTGGTCAACAAGCTCACCAAGATGAAGCACAGCACTCCCCTCGGCAGCCGCATCGCCGAGGTCCACAACGGCTCGTCGTTGTTCACCGGCGATGCCGGTCAGGGTGAAAGCAACATCCGCCGCTGGATCATCGAGAACGACTGGCTGGAGGCCATCATCGCCCTGCCGGAGAACATGTTCTACAACACCGGCATCGCCACCTACATCTGGATACTGACCAACCGTAAGCGCGAGGAACGCCGGGGCAAGGTGCAACTCATCGACGCCGGCGAATGGTTCGTGCCGCTACGCCGGAATCTCGGCAAGAAAAACTGCGAGTTCTCCGAGGAACAGATCCGCACCATCGTCGACCTGGTGGTGAATCCGGTCGAAACCGAAAAATCCAAGCTCTTTCCCAACGAGGCTTTCGGCTACTGGAAGGTGACGGTCGAGCGTCCGCTACGCCTCGCCGTCGACCTGAATCCGACCCGGCTGGAAAGGTTTGAAAGCGCCTGCGCCAAGGTCAAGGAAGAACTGCTCGCCGAGCTGGCGCACCGGGTAGCTGAGGCAATCGGCGTCGGGCCGCATCCGGATTTCAACGCCTTCATGGAGGTCTGCACGGCCGATGCAACCAAGCATGGCGTCAAGCTGACCGCCAAGCGCAAGAAGCTGCTGCAAAGCGAATTCTGCGACACCCGCGAAGATGCCGCTCCCGTGCTGAAGAAGATTCACAAACCAGGCAAGGCCAAGCCCGACCCCATCCACGGCCTGTTCGAGGCCGAGATCAACGGCAAGCCCTGTGTGATCGAGTACGAGCCGGACACCGCCCTGCGGGACAGTGAACAGATACCTTTGCTCGAAGACGGCGGCATCGAGGCCTTTTTCAGGCGCGAGGTGTTGCCCTATGTGCCGGGCGCATGGATCGATCCGGCCAAGACGCAGATCGGTTATGAGATTTCCTTCACCCGTCATTTCTACCGGCCCGCGCCCATGCGTACCCTGGAGGAAATCAGGGCCGACATCTACGCCTTGGAGCAGGAGACCGAGGGATTATTGGAACAGATTGTGGGGGAGGCGGAGTAATGACCGGAAATGGCGCCCCACCAGCCGGAGGAGAGGTTCTGGTCTATCAAACCGAGGATGGACGAATCAAGCTGGATGTACGCCTGGAGGATGAAACCGTCTGGCTGACTCAGCAGATGATGGCCGAGTTGTTCCAGACCAGCAAACAAAATATCAGCCACCACATACAAATCGTTTACGAGGAGCGTGAGCTTGAGCCGGAGGCAACTGTCAAAAAATATTTGACAGTTCGTCGGGAAGGCAACCGGGACGTGCGTCGAGCGCTCGATCATTACAACCTCGACATGATTATCTCGGTGGGCTACCGGGTCAAAAGCACGGTGGCCACCCGTTTTCGCATCTGGGCCACACAGCGTTTGAAGGAGTATATCGTCAAGGGTTTCACCATGGACGACGAGCGGCTGAAGAACCCGCCGGTGAAGGACTCGGCCGTTCCCGACTACTTTGACGAGATGCTGGAGCGCATTCGCGACATCCGCGCCAGCGAACGGCGGATGTACCTGCGAGTGAAGGAAATCTTCGCCATGGCCGGGGATTACGATCCCTCATGGAGCGAGACTACCCGGTTTTTCAGCATCATCCAGAACAAACTCCATTTTGCCGCCACCGGTCAAACCGCCGCCGAATTGATCCGGTCCCGCGCCGACCACCTGCTGCCCAACATGGGCCTGACCAGTTGGAAAGGCGGTGAGGTCCGCAAGACCGACGTTGCCACCGCCAAGAACTACCTGAAGGAAGCGGAGATCGATGGATTGAACCGCATCGTGGTCATGTGGCTGGACTTCGCCGAGGACCAGGCCCGGCGCCGCAGGCAGGTCTTCATGAAAGACTGGGAACGGAAGCTGGACGAGTTCCTGCGCTTCAACGAGCGCCGGGTTTTGCCCGACGCCGGAAAGGTGAGCAAGAAGACCGCCGAAGACCACGCCAAGGCGGAATATGAGAAATTCGAGGTTCGCCGCAGAGAATACAAGGAATCACTCGGCGAAGCAGACTATGTGAAGCAGCTGGAGGAAGCGGCCAAAGGGTTGCTTGCCGAGAAGAAAGAAGAGGCTGAGTGATGAAAAAGGACCACAGGGGTGTTCACATGGCGCCTGTTTCACAGGCTTGAGGTTTGAGCATCATTGATGCGCTTCGTGCCGGTCGCTCCGCGCCCGGCGCTCACCGCATCCTACGGGCTGGAGCAGGAGACCGAAGGGCTGTTGGAGCGGATTGTCGGGGAGGTGGAAGAATGAGGAGGGAGATAAACAAGCCGGTGTCGGGCAAACCAACACCGGGCAACGACCGCATGGAGGGGGTCGAAACCCTGTTGGGTGATATTCGGGCGCTGATCGAGGAAACCCGGTCGGCGGTAGCCGCCACCGTCAATGCCGGATTGACCATGCTGTATTGGCGCGTGGGGCAGCGCATTCGGCAGGAGATATTGAAGGGAAAGCGGGCTGAATATGGCAAGGGGATTTTACCGACACTAGCGGCAAAATTGACCCGCGACTACGGCCGGGGATTCGCCGAGAAGAACCTGCGCCGCATGATCCAGTTCGCCGAGGTCTTCCCCGACGAACGCATTGTCGTAACACTGTCACGACAATTGGGCTGGAGCCATTTTCTTGCCCTCATCCCACTGGATAAGCCGCTGCAACGTGACTTTTACGCCGAGATGTGCCGCATCGAAGGCTGGAGCGTGCGGACATTGCGGCAAAAAATCCATTCCTTGCTCTGGATCGACCCGAGTAAGACACTGGTGGGCTACGAAATCTCCTTCACCCGCCATTTCTACCGGCCCGTGCCCATGCGTACCCTGGAGGAAATCAGGTCCAACATCTACGTCCTGGAGCAGGAGACCGAGGGACTGTTGGAACAGATTGTGGGGGAGAAGGGATAATGAGCTATAAGCCAAAAATTCATCACCGCCGATCTATCCGTTTGAAAGGATACGATTATTCCCAGGCTGGAGCCTATTTTCTCACCATCTGCGCCCAAAACAAGAAATGTTTATTCGGTGATATTGTGGATGGGGAAATGCGATTGAATGATGCAGGGATGATGATTCAAACCGTATGGTATGAAATACCAGCGCATTACCCTGGTATCGAAACCGATGAATTTGTCATTATGCCCAATCACGTCCACGGAATTGCCGTTATCGTAGGGGCGGCCCCCCGTGGTCGCCCTGATGTGGGTAGCCGCCCTGGTTTGGGTGGCCACCCCGACGGCGGGCAGGCACGGAATTTCGTAGGGGCGGCCCCCCGTGGTCGCCCTGATGTGGGTGACCACCCTGATCCGGGAGAGGCACGAACGTTGTCATTACCGGACGTGGTGCATCGTTTCAAGACCATGACCACAAAACGATATGCCGATGGCGTCAAAAACCTCGGATGGCAACCATTCCCCGGCAAGTTATGGCAACGCAATTATTGGGAACACATCGTCCGCAACGAATTTGAATTGCAAACTATCCGCGAATATATCTGCAACAACCCGACCCGATGGGAATTGGATAAATTATTTATGGGGACAACTCCCCGTGGCCGCCCTGATTCGGGATAGGCACGAAATTTCGTAGGGGCAACCCCCTGTGGTTGCCCTATCCGCCCGTGGTTGCCCTACCCGAGGGCATACGGGGATTTGCGAACCCGCTGCCGGGTATGGATACGCCGTGCCATACGACAATGAGGGGTGGATGATATGAAATTGCAACCTTATCCCGAATACAAGGATTCCGGTGCACCATGGTTGGGAGAGATTCCGGCACATTGGAATCTGTTCAGGAATGGTCGTCTGTTTTCCCAAAGGAACGAGACGGGCTTCGGAGAACTGCCGATTCTGGAGGTTTCGTTGAAGACCGGGGTCCGGGTGCGCGATATGGATAATCTGAAGCGCAAGCAAGTGATGTCCGATCGGGAGAAATACAAGCGGGTGGCCCAAGGCGACATTGCCTACAACATGATGCGCATGTGGCAGGGCGCGGTCGGCGTCGCACCCGTCGATGGGCTGGTGAGTCCAGCCTATGTCGTCGTGCGACCTTTCCCGGAGGTGGACTGTGGTTACTTCACCTATCTGTTCCGTACCGACGCCTACATGAACGAGGTGGACGCCTATTCTCGGGGCATTGTGAAAGACCGCAACAGGCTTTATTGGCAGGATTTCAAGCGTATGCCGTCGATTGTCCCGCCGGTTGAAGAACAGCGGCATATTGCCGGATTCCTGGATACAGTCGGCTACAAGACCCAACGATTCATCCGCAACAAACGGCGGCTGATCGAGCTGCTCAAGGAGCAGAAGCAAAACATCATCAATCAGGCCGTGACCCGAGGGCTCGATGCCAACGTCAAGCTCAAGCCCAGCGGTGTGGAATGGATTGGGGATATTCCGGAGCATTGGGAAGTACGAAGGTTGAAGTTCCTATTCCAAAGCGTGAACGAGCAAACAAACTCAAAACAACCTGGTGAAGTCTATATCGCCCTTGAGCACGTCGAGAGCTGGACTGGTCGCATATCGTTACCAGATGATGAGGTTTCCTTTGACAGCCAGGTAAAGCGTTTTCAGCCCAATGATGTTCTGTTCGGGAAGCTACGCCCCTACCTTGCAAAAGTGACGCGGCCACAAATCTCGGGAGTTTGCGTTGGTGAGTTCTTAGTTCTTCGTGTTGAAAGCAATGAAATTACCGCTGAATTTCTTGAGCACAAGCTTCGCTCGAATCAGATTATCAGCCTGATTAGTGGTTCAACGTTTGGTGCGAAAATGCCGAGAGCTGACTGGACATTCATCGGTAATATCAAATTCCCATATCCACCAGTGAAAGAACAGCAGGAAATCGTTGCTCACATCCATGAGAAGTCGGCAGAAATTGACCAAGCCATCACCCGCACCCAACGCGAAATCGAACTAATCCGCGAATATCGCACTCGGTTGATTTCCGATGTAATCACCGGCAAGCTGGATTTGCGCGGCATCGACCTGCCTGCCGAAGCCTCGGCGCAGGCAGGTGACGTGATCAATGACGAGGGGGGCATGGATGAAACCGACTGACAAAACCCCAAAAAACAGTCTCGCTAAACAGGGTGACTACCCGCGCCTGTTGTCCGAGATCAAGGAGCGCATTCGTTCCGCCCAGTACGAGGCACTCAAGGCGGTCAACAAGGAACTGGTCGGCCTGTACTGGGATATCGGCAAAATGATTGTGGAGCGGCAGGCCGGCGAAACCTGGGGAAAGGCAGTTGTCCAACAGCTGGCTGGAGATTTACAGCGGGAATTTCCTGGTGTGAGTGGGTTTTCGGCCTCCAATCTCTGGCGGGTGAAGGCATTTTTCGAGGCGTACACCAGGCAGGAAAAACTCGCACCACTGGTGCGAGAAATCGGCTGGAGTCACAATCTGGTGATCATGGAGCGTTGTTCCGACCCGCTGAAACGGGAGTTCTACCTCCGCTCGACCCGCAAATTCGGCTGGTCAAAGAATGTATTGGTCCATCACATCGAAAATCAAAGCTACGAAAAAACCCTGCTGGGGCAGACCAATTTCGACCGGGCACTGACACCTGAACTGCGCCGCCAGGCCAAATTGGCGGTGAAGGACGAGTACACCTTCGATTTTCTGGAAATGGGCGACGATCACAGCGAACGGGAACTAGAAAAATCGCTTATCGCCAGGATCGAGGGGTTTCTGCGGGCCATGGGCAGCGTGTTCGCCTTTCTTGGTAGCCAATTCCGGCTGGAGGTGGATGGCAGAGAGTATTTTATCGACCTGTTGCTCTTCCATCGCCGCCTGCGCTGCCTGGTGGCCATCGAGCTGAAGGTTGGTGAATTCCAACCCGAGTTTGTCGGCAAGATGCAGTTTTACCTGACGGCGCTGGATCGGCAGGTCCGTGAAGAAGACGAAAATCCGTCTATCGGGATCATCCTCTGCAAAGAAAAGAGCCGAACCGTGGTGGAATATACCCTGCATGACGCCCGCAAACCTATCGGTGTGGCTACCTATCAGATCACAAAACAGCTGCCGGAGAGTCTCAAGGGACAATTACCCTCACCCCAAGAAATCGCCGATCTATTGGAGGCCCTGTGAAGCATACCGACACCAGCGAAAAGGGCCTGGAATCCATCATCGTCGCCTCCCTCGTGGATGAAGCCGGTTATGAACAGGGGGACCCGCGGGATTACGACCCCGAGTACGCCGTCGATTGGCCCAGGCTGCTGCAATTCCTTGCCGCCACCCAGCCCGCTACCCTGGAGACCCTCGGCATCGCTCGGGAAGGTGGCCCAAACGACCCCAGGCGCACCCAGTTCCTGTACCGCCTGCGGGGTGAGATCACCAGGCGCGGTCTGGTGGAGGTGCTGCGCCACGGTATCAAGCACGGCCCGGCCACGGTCGATCTCTTTTACGGCACGCCGACACCGGGCAATGTGAAGGCCGCCGAACGGTTCGCGGCTAACGTCTTCAGCGTGACCCGCCAGCTCCGCTACAGCCGTGCCGAACCCGCGCGCGCCCTCGACCTGGCGGTGTTCATCAATGGCCTGCCGGTCGCCACCTTCGAGCTCAAGAACAGGCTCACCGGGCAGACGGTGGACGATGCGGTCCGGCAGTACATGCACGACCGCGACGAGAGGGAGCTGCTGTTCCGGTTCGGGCGCTGCGTGGTGCATTTTGCCGTGGACGACCAGGAGGTGCGGATGTGTACCCACCTCCAGGGCAAGCACTCCTGGTTCCTGCCCTTCAACCAGGGCTATCTCGACGGTGGGGGCAATCCACCCAATCCGGACGGGCTGGCCACCGATTACCTGTGGAAAGAGATCCTCACCAAGGAGGGACTGACCGACATCCTCGAAAACTACGCCCAGCTAGTCGAGGAAAAGGACAAGCAGACCGGCAAGCAAAGGGGCAAGCAGATCTTCCCCCGCTACCACCAGCTACAGGCGGTGCGGATGCTGCTGGCGGATGTCTGGGAAACCGGCGTCGGCAGGCGCTATCTGATCCAGCATTCGGCGGGCAGCGGCAAGAGTAATTCCATTGCCTGGTTGGCCCATCAGCTCGTGGGGCTGGAGCATGAAAGCAAGGCGCTGTTCGATTCGGTCATCGTGGTCACCGACCGGCGGGTGCTCGACAAGCAGATCCGCGACACCATCCGGCAGTTCGCTCAGGTGTCGGCCACGGTGGGACATGCCGAATACTCCGGCGACCTGCGCAGATTCCTCATGGACGGGAAGAAGATCATCATCACCACGGTGCAGAAATTCCCGTTCATCCTGGATGCGATCGGTGACCAACACCGCCGGCGCAAGTTCGCCATCATCATCGACGAGGCCCACTCCAGTCAGGGCGGTAAGACTACGACCGCCATGAATCGCGTCCTCGAAGAGCGCGCGCCCTACGGTGACGAGGAAGAAACGACCGAGGACCGGATCAACCAGTTGATGGAAAGCCGTAAGATGGTGACCAACGCCAGCTACTTCGCCTTTACCGCTACCCCTAAGAACAAGACTCTGGAGATCTTCGGCGAACCGGACCCGCAGCCCGACGGGACCGTGAAACATCACCCGTTCCACGGCTATACCATGAAGCAGGCCATCCAGGAGGGCTTCATCCTCGATGTGCTGAAGAACTACACCCCGGTGAAAAGCTACTACCGTCTGGCCAAGACAGTGGAGGACGACCCCCTCTTCGACGCCAAGAAGGCCCGGAAAAAGCTGGGCCGCTATGTGGAGTCACACGGACACGCCATCCGTGAGAAGGCCGAAATCATGGTGGATCACTTCCACGCCCAGGTCGGCCACCGCAAGATCGGCGGCCGGGCCCGGGCCATGGTCATCACCAACGGCATCGAGCGGGCCATTCAGTATTTCCATGCGTTCAAGGACTGTCTCAAGGAATGCAAGAGTCCTTATGAACCCATCGTGGCCTTTTCCGGGGAGCACGAGTACGGCGGCAGGAAGCTCACGGAAGCGACCCTGAACGGGTTCCCCGGCAGCCGGATTCCGGACCGGATTCGGCAGGACCCGTACCGTTTCCTGATCGTGGCCGATAAATATCAGACCGGCTACGACGAACCGCTGCTCCATACCATGTATGTGGACAAGGCGCTCGCCGGCATCAAGGCGGTGCAGACGCTCTCCCGCCTGAACCGCGCCTGCCCGGACAAGCACGATACCTTTGTGCTGGATTTCTACAACGACTCGGAGACCATTCGGAAGTCATTCGAGCCTTACTATCGCACGACCATCCTCAGCGATGAGACCGACCCCAACAAGCTGCATGATCTCAAATCGGATCTGGACGGCTATCAGGTCTACTCCCAGGAGCAAATCGACGATCTGGTGGAGCGCTTTCTGAGCGGCGCGGACCGCGGCCGGCTCGACCCGATCCTGAATGCCTGCGCGGTTATCTACACTGTCGATCTGGATGAAGACGGCCAAGTGGATTTCAAAGGCAAGGCCAAGGCCTTCGTGCGCACCTACGACTTTCTGGCCTCTATTCTGACCTATTCGAACGCCGACTGGGAAAAGCTATCGATCTTCCTGAATTTCCTGATCCCCAAACTCCCCGCACCCAAGGAGGAGGACCTGTCCCGAGGTATTCTGGAAGCCATCGACATGGACAGCTACCGGGCCGAGGTGAAAACCGGCTCGAAAATCGGTCTCGCGGACGAGGATGGTGAAGTCGATCCCGTGCCGACCGGCGGGGATGGCCGCAAGCCGGAACCGGAGCTGGATCAACTGAGTAGCATCATCCAGGCGTTCAACGACCGGTTCGGTGACATCGATTGGAAGGATGCCGACAAGATTCGCAAGGTCATCGCCGAGGAAATCCCGGCCAAGGTAGGCGCCGACGCGGCCTATCGAAACGCTATGCAGAACAACGATGAGAGAACGGCGCGGATCGAGCATGATGCCGCATTGCAGCGGGTCATGATCGATCTGTTGGCGGATCACACCGAGTTGTTCAGACAGTTCAGCGACAATCCGTTATTCAGGGAGTGGCTGGGAGACACTACCTTTGATGCGACCTATGAACCGAGTTGACTGTCAGGTCCCGGAGCATTTTCCTATACTCAATCCGAACCTCGGCGGCTCTGCTTTTTACCGCCGATGAACGAGAATGAACGCAAATCGGTCGCAATCAGCTCGCCATGAGCAACAGCTCTTGATCCATTTGCGTTACTTTGCGTTCATTCGCGGATAACTCTTGCATGAAAATCCTGCCGGCTCGATGTTACCTGCCTCCCGGCAGGCAGGTCGGTAATCGAGAGCATCCGGACTAGGAGCCTTGAGGGACCCGTAACTTTACAAATGAGTCAAGTTTGTGCGCTGCACAAAAACTCACATCTCCTCATGCAGCACTTGGGGGTATTGCGCCCATTGTTTTTATCCGCAGATTACGCAGATTTTCGCAGATTATTTCTATTCTTAATCTGCGAAAATCTGCGTAATCTGCGGATAACAAGTTTGTGCGCTGCACAAAAACATTTCTACCTCTTGCTTGGGCGGGAATCGCAAATCCTTTGAACCACGGAGGCAGACACGGATAAACACGGATGTGATCCGTGTTTATCCGTGTCTGCCTCCGTGGTTCTTCGGTGCGATTCGTTACCCAACCTGACCTGGATCAGCCAGTGAAGTTGGGAGCGCCGGAGCCCTTCTTCCCTTGGGAGGGTGTCGCAAAAGTCCATTTTTCCAGTTTTTATAACATGTAACCCATTGATATAATTAGTGACGACTTTTCTAAAAAGGACTTTTTCGACAGCCTCCTTGGGGGAGGAGGGGGGCACGCCTCGTCGGTCTGAGGCAGCGCCTCGCTAGGATCCTTGAGGGACCCGAATCTTTACCAATGAGTCAGGTTTGTGTAGTGCACAAATCGGGATCGAAATCGAGATTCCGATTGCGATCCCGATACCGATTTCGATTTCGATTTCGATTTCGACCTACCCTGGCTCTTCAACGGCTGGTTGGGTGTAGGAGATGGGGCCTTACGGGAGAGGGGCTTTTGGGGCCTCATGCCTCGTCGGTCTGAGGCGAAGCCTCGCTAGTTGCCGGCCACAGCGATCGGCGGCGGATCGAAGACATAGCGCTTCCCGGACACCTGTACCCGGGGCGGCCTCAAGGTGGCCTCGAACACATCATAGCCCTGCTTGAGATTCCGCCAAAAACCGATCCATGCGTGGTCGCCGTAGCGGTCGATGTTCGACGCGCTCATGCGGAAGGGAAAGGCATGCACCTGGACCTGTCGTTGCCCATTGCGCAGGGCGGCCCGTACCAGTCCGTAGATCTCTTCGATGCCGGAATCGGTCATCGCGTAGCAGCCGATAGAAACGCAGTCGCCATGAACCATCAGATAGGAGCCGGTGCGCCGGTGGGCGCGGTCGTAGGCGTTCGGAAACCCGAGATTGAAGGAAAGGTGATAGGCGCTGTTGGGATTGAGCGCACCCCGATCCACCTGATAAAACCCTTCCGGGCTCTGGCGGTCTCCTTCCTTGAGCTTGGGGCCCAGCTTGCCGGAAAAGGCGCAGATCGGGTAGGTTTTTACCAGCGTGAAACGCTCGGCCTTCCTCATCCACAGTTCTAACTCCCGTTCCACTTTGAAGATACGGATAAAGACCGGATCTCCCCTGGTTATGCCCCTGCCGGCAAGCATTGCATCGAGCCGCGAAGTCTTGATCGCGTGGTCGCTGGGCAGCTCGTGCGGCCAAAACATGGTCCTATATGCCGATATGACGTTCGCGAAGGCCCAGCGCACCTCGTTCCTCTCCACTACTCCGATGACGATTCCGGTAGCGAGCAATACGACCGCAAACAAGAGGATTCGTAAGGTTCGCACGATAGCAGGTCCTGGTCAGGGTCTGTTGACATTTATCCGAACGTGGGCGATTATAGGAAGTTTTTCGTGTTGACCAGGCTCGGATGGGAAGAATCGTGGGTGTAGGGTGGGCTGTGCCCACCAATATTGTGCCTACGCGGTGGGCACAGCTCACCTTACACTCATGATTCTTCTGAATGTCAACGGTCCCCAGCCTCCGACATGCAGCCTGTAAGTCCTCAGCGACCGCGCAGGAACAGGCGATCGAGCTCCTGTCCGGAAAGCTTGATCCAGGTCGGGCGGCCGTGGCTGCACTGATCGGCGCGCTCCGTGCGTTCGAGATCACGCAACAGGGCATTCATTTCTTCCACCTCGAGCCGGCGATTGGCGCGCACCGACCCGTGGCAGGCCATGGTGGCGAGCACGGCGTTTATCTCCTCGCGAATTCGCTCACTGCGTCCATGCTCGGCAAAGTCCGAGAGCAGGTCCCGCAGCAGGCGCTCCGCGTCCGCCCCTTGGAGCAGGGCCGGAATCTCGCGTACCACCAGGCTACCTTCACCCATCCGGTCCAACCCCAACCCTAAGCGCCGGAACAGATCCAGGTTGGACTCGGCCAGGTCCGCTTCCCAGGGAGCGACCTGGACCATGACCGGGACCAACAAGGGCTGACCGCGGATTTCTCCCTGCTCCCAGGATTGCTTGAGACGCTCGTAACCGATGCGTTCATGGGCCGCGTGCATGTCGATAACCACCAACCCATCCACGGCCTGGGCCAGGATATAGACGCCCTGCAACTGAGCGAGCGCATAACCCAACGGCGGCAATTCCGGATCCGCCCGGCTCTCCTGCCCGGTCTCCGCATCCCGGTCGGGCCC
This sequence comes from Candidatus Thiosymbion ectosymbiont of Catanema sp. Cochon2018, assembly GCA_011392765.1. Classification (GTDB taxonomy): domain Bacteria; phylum Pseudomonadota; class Gammaproteobacteria; order Chromatiales; family Chromatiaceae; genus Thiosymbion; species Thiosymbion ectosymbiont_A. The sequence goes on from WYCW01000001.1 coordinate 12,954, forward strand.
CGGTCGTTGGGACTCGAAACTGAAGCGATGCCCACCCGCGCCCGCGGTGGTCCGCAGGGGTACGGGCCGCTGACGGGGTTCGGGGTCCTCCTCCGGTACGGGCTGCACCGACCCCACGGGGGGGCCACCGACGACCGGTGGCGGACCCTCGACGGGCGCCGCTTCCCTCCGGGCCCCGCCCTCCGCGAGGCGTCGGTGCAGGGTCCGAAAGATGAAATCGTGGACCTGTCTCCCCTCGCGAAAACGCACTTCGTGCTTGGCGGGGTGGACGTTGCTGTCCACCAGCATAGGCGGCAACTCCAGATACAGCAGATAGGCCGGATGGCGGCCCTGGTGCAGCACATCCTGGTAGGCCAAGCGCACGGCGTGCGCCACCAGCTTATCTCTGACCACACGTCCGTTCACATAGAAAAACTGTAGATCCGACTGGCTGCGGGAAAAACCGGGGTTCGCTACCCACCCGCGCAGGCGCAACCCCACCGCCGTTTGGTCCAGGCTCAGGGCATGCTCCAGAAAGCCGGCGCCTACCAGCTTTTTTATGCGGTTCTCCACCGCTCCGTCCGCCTCGGCTACCGGCGGCAGGTCGAACAGGACCCGCCCGTTGTGGGTGAGCCGAAAGCGCACATCGCAACGCGCCAGCGCCACCCGACGCGCCAGTTGTTCCAAGTGGGAGAGCTCGGTCTTGTCCGTGCGCAGGAATTTACGTCGGGCCGGCGTATTGTAAAAGAGATCCCGCACCTGGACCCTGGTTCCCACCGGGCAGGATGCCGGTACCGGTTCCCCTGGCTGCTCGCTGCCGTCGCTGCGAATACTCCAGGCCTGGTCTTCCCCCCGGTGCCGCGAGCTGATTTCCAGACGGGATACGGAGGCGATGCTCGGCAGGGCCTCGCCGCGGAACCCCAGGGTAGCGATGGACTGCAGATCCGTGACCTCGGCGATCTTGCTGGTGGCGTGCCGACAGAGCGCCAGGGCCAAATCTTCCCGGGCAATCCCCACGCCATTGTCCGAGACCCGCAGCAGCTTGATACCGCCCTGCTCGGCGTCGATTTCGATGCGATCCGCACCGGCGTCCAGGCTGTTCTCGATCAGCTCCTTGGCTACCGAGGCCGGCCGTTCCACGATCTCTCCCGCCGCAATCTGATTGACGAGCTGCGCGGGGAGCTGCCGGATCCGGTTGGTCATGTGGGGATAGAAGCAAAAAGCCGGCAGACGTGCAAGCGCGACGACGTCATTTAGTCTCCATGCCGCTGATAATCAGCTAATGTTAGACTCGGTGCACTGTTGTGAGTTTCACCTATTCCTAACGTACATAATTTGATTGTGAGTAGAATAGAAATCGTCCAAACTCCGTCGAGTCATTTTGGGACCTAGTTTCGATTGATGCTGCAAGAGTTCCCACGGCTGACCTTCCTTGGTACCTGGATTCCGGCTATCCCTGCCGGAATGACGGGTTTCCACTTCACTGTCGTTCCGGGTGGGACCCCGGAACCCAGTCGTCCAGGGATGGCACGTCGATTGATCCCATCGGTTCTATACCCGAAATTTCAAGCGAAGTGAGATGCTAGTAGGGATAGCCGGAATCTGCTGATACTAGGGACGGCAAAAACAGTCGGGGTCCGAACGATTACGATATGATAGGAAGTTAACTTGTTAGACTACGGGCGTCTAATACGGTAAGACCTGCATGCAATCTAGTAAAACTGTTATACAAATTGGTCCGCATCATATCATGGCTCATTGAACCGGAGGTATCCGCATGAAACTCAAGTTTGTTGAAATACAGAACTTCCGAAAGTTGAAGGCTTGCAGAGTTGAAGTGGCTCCACAGGAGACGATTCTGGTTGGGGCAAACAATAGCGGAAAAACCTCTGCAATGGATTCGATGATTCTGCTGCTTAAAAAGAGTCGTCGCAAAAATATCGCAACTACAGATTTCACCTTATCTAACTGGACCGGTCTCAATCAAATCGGCATGCAATGGGCTAGTAACGATGACAAACCCAACTTAACGCTCAGACAGTGGTTTCCATATTTGCCCTCCATCGATATCTGGTTGGATGTCAATGAGGCCAATATTCACCACATTATCCATATTATTCCTACACTCGACTGGACACTGGATCAGCCACTCGGTATTCGGTTGATATTAGCTCCGAAAGATACCGAAAAGCTGTACAAGGAATTTCGAGCTGCTTTTAAGGACGCCCGTAAGACTGAGAGATCTGTACCTTCTGAAAGCGAGAAGTTGTCTTTGTGGCCTAAAACAATGCGGGACTTTCTGAATAGAGAGCTTTACAAGCATTTCGAGGTAAAAGCGTATATCTTAGACCCAGCAAAACTATCCAACCCTGAAAATGGTGTGGCCCACCCACAGCCGCTTCTCGCCGATAGCATGCCGATGGACAGAGAACCGTTTGACGGACTCTTCAAGATTGACATTATCAGCGCCCAGCGAGGTTTTTCCGATCCAAAAACCGAAGATGAATCGCACAGTAGCTTTGCGAGTTTGTCCACACAGCTCCGCCAATATTTTACCAAGCATTTAGATCCGTCTGAATCTCCTGATACCAGTGATATCGAGGCGCTACAGGCAATCGAAGCAGCAAAGACGATATTTGACAATAAATTAAAAACCAGCTTCGAGCCTGCAATAAGTGAGCTTGAAGGACTTAATTATCCGGGATTCAGTGACCCGCAAATCTCTCTGACCAGTAAAATTCGCGCTGTTGACAGTTTAGATCATGAAGCCGCTGTTCAGTTTAATGTGTCGCCGGAAGGTGATGGTGGTACAGATCTATCACTTCCAGAGCAGTATAATGGTTTGGGCTACCAAAACCTCATTTCCATAGTATTCAACTTGATTAGGTTCAGGGACGAATGGATGCGTGTTGGTAAAGCGGCAAAAAAGAATAGCAGCGATAACGCCGTTACCGAACCACTTCATATCGTTCTTATTGAAGAGCCGGAAGCTCACCTGCACGTTCAAGTCCAGCAAGTATTCATCAAAAAAGCCTATCAGGTTTTGCGCAACCATGACAAACTCAATGGCAACCAGTTCAATACGCAGATGATCGTCAGCACTCATTCTTCCCATATCGCTCATGAGCTTGACTTTACCTGTTTACGATACTTCCGGCGTGAACCTGGCACGCAAAAAGGTAAAATACCTTCAGCAACCGTTGTAAATCTGTCGGGAACATTTGGCGATAAAAATGATACATCCAAGTTTGCCACGCGTTACATCAGGTCAACTCATTGTGACCTGTTTTTTGCAGATGCAGCAATTCTGGTTGAAGGCTCAGCCGAAAGAATGCTGATCCCTCATTTCATACGAAATAAATTCCCAAAATTGAATCAAAGTTATATATCCTTGCTTGAAATCGGTGGCAGCCATGCCCACTGCCTAAAACCTCTACTTGAAACGCTGGGACTTCTTTCTCTCATAATTACAGATTTGGATTCTGTTGGCAAATCTGGCACAGAAAAGGTACTCCCGGAGCGTAATAAGAATTATCGTTCCGGTAATCCAACCCTTAAAGAGTGGATTCCCAGAAAAGATTCGCTGGATGGACTTATAGATTGCCCAGAAGACAACAAGCAGTCTGAAAATACGCTGTTTAGAGTCACGTATCAGTGTCCAATAAAACTGAAATATAAAAATGGCCCGGATGAAGAGGAAGCCATTCCGTACACGTTTGAGGATTCGTTAGCTTTGACCAATTTAGAGTTGTTCCGCGATTTCCAGAATCCCAAAGGCTTACTTAAAAAGCTCAAAGATTCTCTTGACAAAGATATTTTACGCGAGGCGAGTAAGGAAATGTTCGATTCTTTAGGGAAGGGAAGCAAAGCAGAAATGGCCTTGGATTTACTCTATCTGACCGAACCTGGTGTTTTGAAACCGCCTGTTTACATTTCTGAAGGGCTTAAGTGGCTAGAATCAAAACTTGCTGAAAAAAAACAGGATTTCCTGGCTACTGAAATGACGGAGGTGGAAAATGCCTGATTCCAATGCCGCTCAAACAGATGACCTTCGTAATGTAATGGCTAACTGCCTTGATCTGGACAATCCGAAAAGCTTTTTCCTATTTGCTGGTGCGGGTTCCGGTAAAACACGAGCCCTTGTCGATGCGATGGAGATGTTTCGCGGAAGATATGGGCAGGAGTTTCGTCTTGCTGACCGCATGGTTGCTGTCATTACGTACACCAATGCTGCATGTGACGAGATTAAACACCGAATTGATTACGATTCTATTTTTGCCGTATCTACGATTCACAGCTTTGCATGGGAATTGATTCGTCCATATCACGAAGATATCCGTAAGTGGCTTAGGCAAAATTTGGAAATGAAAATCGATGATCTCCAAAAAAAACAGCAAAAAGGTAGAGTTGGCACAAAGGCCGCTGGTGAACGCACCGTGCAGATCGAGTTGGAGCAAAAAAGACTGGATCGCTTAGATACGATCAAATATTTTACCTACAATCCGAATGGTGAAAACATCGGTAAAAACTCGCTGAACCATACTGAAGTTATAGGTATTGCCGCGGATTTCCTGAATAATAAACCGCTTATGCAAAAAATCCTGATTCGTAAGTATCCGGTTTTGCTTATAGATGAAAGCCAGGATACTCAAAAAGATTTGATCGATGCCTTTTTTGCAGTTCAAAGTAAACATTCGGGAGAATTTTGCCTTGCTCTATTCGGGGATACAATGCAGCGAATCTATTCGGATGGAAAAACCGGATTGAAAGAAGCTGTCCCTGCCGCGTGGGAAAAACCTGCGATAACTATCAACCATAGGTGCCCGAAACGTATCGTAAGCCTCATTAACTCGATAAGATCGAGCGCAGATGAACACATCCAGGTGCCAAGAGAAGATGCACTAGATGGATACGTGCGATTATTTCTTATCCAAGATAATGAAGACATTAACAAAAATGCCATCGAGACAGAAGTTTTCGAGAAAATGGCAGAAATCACATCCGATGACCAATGGTCAGGAGAAAGTCGAGAGATAAAAACACTTACACTTGAGCATCATATGGCTGCAAGGCGAGGGGGATTCAACGATTTCTTCGAACCTCTTTATAGAATCGAAAAATTCAGAACGGGGTTACTTGATGGAACATTGAACGGTATCCCATTTTTTTCACAGCGAGTACTTCCCTTGGTAAAATCGTTGCAAACTAAAGACAAATTTGCTATCGCACAAACAGTAAAGAAATATTCTCTGTTTGTATCTTCCGACTCACTGAAAACCAGCGAATCGCCGTTGGAAAAAATTCGCAAAGCAGACGCTGCTGTACAATCTCTGTTTTCCTTGTGGGATGGCGACTCCGACCCACTATTGATTGAGTCCTTAAAAGCTGTCGCGGATAGTGATTTATTTGCTATACCCGACGTGTTTGCGCCAATCGTGTACCGTGCGGATTCAGAAGAAGAAAAGAAAGAACCCGACGATTCCACTAAGACATTCGACAGTAATCCGGAAATTGATGCTTGGAACGAAGCACTTTCTGCTCCATTTAGCCAGATAGAATCGTATGTGGAGTATATTTCCGACAGGTCTTCATTCGGCACTCATCAAGGAATAAAGGGTTTACAGTTTCCTCGTGTGATGGTGGTCTTAGATGATAATGAAGCCCGTGGATTCATGTTTAGCTATGACAAGCTATTTGGAGCTAAAGTACCTACATCAACTGACGTAAAAAATGAGAAAGAAGGTAAAGAGACATCTATCGATAGAACCCGTCGATTATTTTATGTCACATGCAGTAGGGCTCAAAGTAGCTTGGCTATCGTAGTGTACACGAAAGAGAAACAGAAGATTATAGACCATTTAAAAAATCTTAAATGGTTTGATGATAATGAAATTCTTGATATGGGTTAATGTAGCCAGTCCACGTAGGATACCCTGTTCCGCGGCAACCCGGTCGATGAGGGCCCCGATCACCTTCTGGTGCGCGAAATCCTCGACGAATGCCGCGATGGTCTTAACCATCGAAGTCCCCCCGCAGCAGACGCTCGGAAACGGGGAGGAACTCCTCGCCCCGGTCTATCAGGGCTCGGTCGATGTTGTTTTTGCGCCCCAAGGGACCCCAGGTCGAGAAGGGTTCGATACTCGTCCCCGCGTCCGATTTTCGGGTAACGAACAGGGATTCGTCCGGCACCAGATCCGGCAGAATGGGGGAGTGAGTCGTGACGATATACTGGGTATTTCCGATACCGGTTCGGGTCTTCAAAAGCTCGGCAATCAGCTGGATGCGGCGCGGATGAATGCCGTTCTCCGGCTCCTCGAAGCCGACCAGGGACGGCGGCTCCTTGGCGCCGGTCAGGGCCAGCATTCCCAAGATCCGTAGCGTCCCCTCGGACAACACACGGGCAGGAACGAGTATGCCGATCTCCCGCAGCCGCAGCTCCACCTCGCCCAGATCATTGACGTCGACCTCGATGCCGTCGATTTGCGGCAGGATGGTTTTTAAGGCCTTTTCCACCGCGGTGAATTGCCGCGGCTCCAGCGCCTTCAAGGTATTGAGGTAGGCCGGCAGCTCTTCCCCCATCAACCCGATGTGTCGCACCTCCTTGACCGGATTGGCGGCCCGCATGCGTTCCCGCGGCTCGAAATAGAAGAAGAGCCAACGGCTGATTTCCAGACGGGCCGCGACCAGGTGCGGATAAGAATGCAAATCGTGCGGCAGTGACAGGATGCTGTGATCGCGGTAGCGCTCTAGCCCCACATAGGCGGCCGGCCCTTCGATGCACAGGTACAGCTGGTTGTCACGGCCAGATAAAAAGGGTTTGCGCTTGCTGTTCAGCGCAGCCAAGTATTCGTCGGCAACCCGCAGGATCCCCGATCGCGGCAGCATTTCGATCTCGATGCGATAACGGAGGACACGCTCTCGCACCGGAGACTGCTGGTTTTCCTTTCCTTCTTGTCCGCTCTTTGCCGCGGGGTATCGCTTCAGTTCGCGGACCTGTCGGTTGACCGCATCGACAACCGCATCCGACAGGGTGAAATCCACCTCCACGCTGAAGGACACCACTTCTTTAGCCAACAACCCCTCCAGTCCGTCCTCGGGAAAAGAAAACGATTCCAGGGGCTTGCCCCGATACGGCGGCTCGAACGCGTCTTTCAGGGTCCGGCACGAGACGACCCTGGAAAGAAGCTGCAGGACATCGAGAAAGTTGCTCTTGCCGGCGGCGTTGGGGCCGAACAGCACAGACAGCGGCTGTAATTGCACGTCGATATCGCGCAGCGATTTGTAGCCCTGAATCCTGATCCGCTTGAGCATGGAGATTGCCTCAACGAATTTCTTTTATCCGCCACAGTCTCAGCGCGTGGGAACGAGAAAAAACGCCTTAGTTTTCAGTAGCGGCGGCTTTGTGAAGTAGCTCCAAGCCACGTTCTTCCTGACCGGCTCCGCGCTCGGTACGCAAGCGGAAACCCGTCTCCGCGTTGGCCTCGGCGAGCAGAACGCCGGACATCTCATCGAACAGCCGGGCCACACTAGTGCCCCGAGCTTGAGCGACCAGCTCCAGGCGGCGCAGCTTTTCATCCGGGAGGTTCAATATCAGTGCTGTCACGAACGTATCTCTCGCAGAAAGTCTTCCGGCGTCAGTAGGTTAAGTATAGGGAAATGCAACTCCATCCGCGACAGATCACGCAGATTCCGGGTCACGATGGCTTGGGCCCTGCCGGCTACGGCCAGCTCAACCAGGTGATTGTCACCCTCATCCGGGACGTTTGGCCGCCATGCATAGTAGATTCGCGTCCAGATGCAACGCGACAGGAAGATATCGAGCAGCTCACTGCGTTCGCCCTTATCCAATCGGCTCCGATTGAACAACTCGTCACGGCTCAAAACATCTTCATACTCGGCCAGCAGGGAAGCACCCATAAGCGGTATTGCTTCACCCCTCAGACAGCGGACGATAACCTCGTTAGACGCACCGGCTCCAAGGCATGCACCTACGAAGACGTTGGTATCGACGACGATGTTCATCTTGGGATCGGGGCTACTCACCGCGCAGGCAGCCATATCGGCAGCGGACAGAGAAGTCATTGCTTATGCCTGCGGTGATCGCGGTGAAGAAACGTGCCGACTACGCTGGGAGCGTATCCCACCCGCCTATAAAAAGGCCACTGTTTTCACCGACTATTGGAAAGCGTATCCAGCCGTTATTCCCAATGAGCAACATCATCCTGTCGGTAAAGAAACGGGTGAGACGGCTCATGTCGAGCGTTGGAATAATACCTTGCGGCAGCAGTTAGCCCGCTTCGTACGTAAAACATTATCTTTTTCTAAATGCCTCCACATGCATGAGGTTTGTTTGAAACTCTTCCTGCATCGCTATAATACCGAGTTATTACCATCTGTTGGCTAAGATTCCACTTACATATTAGCCACTACCCCGGCTGGATGTTGGGCACACCGCTGCCGTGGACCACACGGACGGCATGAGGGTAGCCCAATGGACAACATGGACGGTATGGACTGCATGGACCGGGGGGCATACAGCAACCCCTGGTCCATGTGGTCCACTTGGTCCATGTCGTCCACGGCAGCTGCCGCCGTCCCTGGTGGCTTTGCCAGGGCAACCAAATGATAATCCCTGCTGAAACAAAATGTTGGCGTGGGAGCGAGCCGAGTAGGTTGGGCAAAGCCCGCCAGGGACGGTGGGCGTGCCCAACACCGGTGTTGGGCACACCGCTGCCGTGGACCATACCGACGACATGAGGATAACCCAATGGACAACATGGACGGTATGGACTGCATGGACCGGGGGGCATACAGCAACCCCTGGTCCATGCGGTCCACTTGGTCTATGTAGTCCACGGCAGCTGCCGCCGTCCCCACGGGCTACTCGCGGCGATCCGGGCTACAATTTCCGGCCTGTCGTCCGCAATCACCCATTGCCCGAAGCCCGGCTCAGATGAGCAAAGAACCGACCGCCGCCAAACACACTCCCGTCATGGAGCAGTATCTCCGCATCAAAGCGGACTACCCGCAGCTGCTGCTCTTTTACCGCATGGGGGATTTTTACGAGCTTTTTTTCGAGGACGCGGAGCGCGCCGCCCACCTGCTGGACATCACCCTGACCAAGCGCGGCCAGTCCGCCGGTCGGCCTATCCCCATGGCCGGGGTTCCCTATCACGCAGTGGAGACCTATCTGGCCAAGCTGGTACGCCAGGGGGAATCGGTGGCAATCTGCGAGCAGATCGGGGATCCGGCCAAGTCCAAGGGTCCGGTGAAGCGAGAGGTCGTCCGCATCGTCACCCCAGGTACCCTGACCGATGAGGCCCTGCTCCAGGAGCGCCGAGACAATCTGCTGGCGGCTGTCTGCGCCGGTGAGGACAGTGAAAAAAACAGTGGAAAAAGTGGAAAAAACGGCTATGGCCTGGCCTGGATGGAGCTCTCCAGCGGTAGTTTTGCGGTGCTGCAGGTGCCGACGCAGGAGGCCCTGCACAGCGAGCTGGAGAGATTGCGGCCCTCCGAGACCTTGTTCGCGGAGGACAATCTCCTGCCCGATGCGCTGGACCTGGACGGCGGCATTACCTACCGCCCGGCCTGGCATTTCGATCCGGACAGCGCCCGGCGCTTACTCTGCGACCTGTTCGGCACGCGGGACCTGACGGGCTTCGGGTGTGCCGAACTGCCGCTGGCGGTGGGTGCCGCCGGCTGCCTGCTGCAGTATGTCCAAGACACCCAGAGAAGCAGCCTGCCCCACATCCGCGGCCTCAGCACCGAGCAACGCGACGATGCCCTGATCCTGGACGCCGCCACCCGCCGTAATCTGGAGATTACCACCAGCCTGAGCGGTCGTCCCGAGCACACCCTGGCGGGGATCATGGACCACACCAGTACGGTCATGGGCAGCCGTCTGCTGCGGCGCTGGCTCGGTCGCCCCCTGCGCGATCAGGGTACTATCCGCCGCCGCCATGCCGCCGTCGAGGAGCTGTACGGAGGAGGTGATGCCTTCACCCCGGTGCAAGAGGAACTGGCCGGGATCGGCGACCTGGAGCGCATCCTGGCCCGCGTGGCCCTAGGCTCGGCCCGGCCCCGGGACCTGACGGTATTGCGCGACTCCCTGGCGTGTCTACCCGCCCTGCAGGGTGCCCTGCAACCCCTGCAGGCCCCCCTGGTGCGGGAGCTGTCCGAGGCGATCGGGGTCTTTCCCGAGGTGGTGGACCTGTTGCAACGAGCCATCATCGACAACCCGCCCGTGTTGATCCGCGACGGGGGCGTGCTGGCATCCGGTTACGACCGGGAGCTCGACGAGCTGCGCGACCTGTCGACCAATGCCGACCGGTTCCTCCTGGACCTCGAAGCAAAGGAGCGCGAACGCACGGGTATCGCCAATCTCAAGGTAAGCTACAACCGGGTCCACGGCTATTACATCGAAGTCAGTCGCAGCCAGTCCGAACGGGTCCCGGAAGAATACGTGCGGCGCCAGACCCTGAAGGGTGCCGAACGCTATATCACCCCGGAGCTCAAGCGGTTCGAGGATCAGGTGTTGAGCGCCCGGGAGCGCGCACTGGCCAGGGAGAAGGCGCTCTACGAGGAGCTGCTGCAACGGCTGACGCACTGGCTGGCGGAGCTCCAGGCCACCGCCGCCGGCGTCGCCACTCTGGATGTGCTCTGCAACCTGGCGGAACGCGCCGCCGGCCTGGACTGGGTGCAGCCGGAGCTGACCGAAGAACCACTCATCGAGATCGCCGACGGCCGCCATCCGGTCATCGAGCAGGTGATCGACTCCCCCTTCGTAGGCAACGGGGTGCAGCTGGGGGAGGATCGGCGCATGTTGGTGATCACCGGACCCAATATGGGGGGCAAATCCACCTTCATGCGGCAGACGGCCCTGATCGTACTCATGGCCTATTGCGGTAGCTTCGTGCCCGCCCGTTCCGCGCGGCTGGGGCCGGTGGACCGCATCTTTTCGCGCATCGGCGCCGCGGACGACCTGGCCGGCGGGCGTTCGACCTTCATGGTCGAGATGGAGGAGACGGCCAACATCCTCCACCACGCGAGCGAACATAGCCTGGTGTTGATGGACGAGATCGGGCGCGGTACCAGTACCTTCGACGGCCTTTCACTGGCCTGGGCCTGCGGCGTCGAGCTGGCGACGCAGAACCGCGCCTTCACCCTGTTCGCCACCCATTACTTCGAGCTCACTACCCTCTCCGAGGAGTACCCCGGCATCGCCAATGTGCACCTGAGCGCCGTGGAGCACGGGGATTCCATCGTTTTTATGCATACGGTCCGCGAGGGCCCGGCCAGCCAGAGCTACGGGCTTCAGGTGGCAAGACTCGCCGGGGTGCCCGTCGCGGTCATCGAACGCGCTCGCGTGCGCCTGCGGGAGCTCGAAGACGACGCCCAACGCCATCGGGAACGGGAGGCCACTCAGTTTTCTCTGTTTCCGCCGGAGCCCCTGTTTCCGCCGGAGTCCCCGGAGCCCCCGAACCCGGCCTTGGATGCCTTGCGGGAGTTGGATCCGAACGAGCTCTCGCCGCGGCAGGCCTTGGAGGCGATTTATCGGTTGAAAAAGCTGGCGGAATAGTCAGCTTATTCCGCTTGCAAGCAAGAAAACTTCCTGCTACAAAACGATCATCGTGTGCCTATATTCAGATTTTTCCCCTAGATCCTGATCTCGAAAACGAAAAACAAAGGATCATGTCCGAGTCGAGCCGAAATCCGAAGGGGATCTGAACGGTTACACAGTCATATCTTTCCAGCGCTCACTTCTAAGCCTGCTCATACCATGAGGATGAATCTGATGACCAAACCGACATTTGCCATAATATCTCACCAAGTCAGAGCCACTGCAGCTTGGGTGTTGTGTATAGCTCTGCTTTCTTCATGTGCGATTCCCACTCGTGATCCGGCCTTTGAGAAGCATGCATTTGCCGTAAGCAAGTCTCTTAACTCCTTTTTCGTCACCAACAAGTATAAGCAGAAAAAGATACCCTATTCTGCTGTTGTCAAAGACTACAACGACATCGAGGCGTCTTTGGATACAATGGTGTTAATGGCAAGGTTAGCTAATGAAAAAACTGCGACAAAGGCAGAAGAGATACGCGAGCGTTTCCGCGGTGCTAGAATACTCCATCAAGAAAAAGGCTTTTTGACACCATCTATGCTTGAGACTAAGCATAAAGCCTATGAGGGCCTTTTTCACTCCTTAATCTCAGCGGAAAGGGCAAAGCCAGAGGATACCGACAGCTGATTCGACAATCAGCACAGTCGGCGAAAGGGGGGAGTAAGTCTCAATGTCGCTAAGTCGAGTCATCATTCTGCCAAAGATTGAGCTCTGAGTCCGACAATCTCGGTCAAATCGGTACCATTGCCGTAACTTCGTGGCATTGACCCAAATCTTGCTGTAATTGCTGTTTTCGGCCTACCTAAGCAATATCAGCCATAAGCAAAAGAGGAAAAACCGATGACTGATTCCAATAAACTCGTGTTCGATATCATTAATGTGATCGTGCCGAATGTCATTGAAGGCAGTCGCACGTTAGAGAAATACCGACGCATACACGCCAAAATCCTCGCGGATGTCGTGTCAGATATTGTGCAGAAAAGCAAAAAGGGAGAGATCACCGAAGCAGAGACGCGTGATTTGCTTCGCGATGTTGAAACGATGATATCCGTCAACATCCTTGCAGAAGAGGTGATAAAAGATTCATCAAAAGCCAAGATCGTCAACGGCATACTAAAGGTGCTGCAAGGTGCAGTTAACGCCGCCACAGGCCTTTCGATCAAGATTTTTTAGCTCGTACTCGTAGTGAGGAACGAACCCCAATTACCGGTGTTGGGGTTTGTTCTTTATTCCAACCTACGCGCTCACTTCCCTGTCCGAAGAGTATCCCGGCATCGCCAATGTGCATCTAGACGCTGTGGAGCACGGAGACTCCGTTGTCTTCATGCATGCGGTCCGCGAGGGTCCGGTCAATCAGAGCTACGGGCTCCAGGTGGCGCGGCTCGCCGGGGTGCCTGCCGCGGTCATTGACCGCGCCCGCCTGCGTGAACTCGAGGACGACGCCCAACGCCACCGGGAACGGGAAGCCGATCAGCTATCCCTGTTTCCGCTGGAATCCCCATCCGAATCCCTGCCTCCAACCTCGACTTCGACTCCGGTCCTGGATGCCCTGCGGGAGCTGGACCCGGACAGACTCTCGCCGCAGGAGGCCCTGGAAGCGATTTATCGATTGAAGGCACTGGCGGAATAGAGGCTTGAATTTTTCAAGTGCCCTTGAGTACCGTCGTCCCCATGAAAGGTAAGCACCGGGAAACGCTGAAAAGGATCTACTCCAGACCCGTAAGCGCAAACATCCAGTGGCGTGACATCGAGGCTCTGTTCCTTACGCTGGGAGCTGAAGTGATTGAACGCAAGGGATCGCGCGTCGAGGTATTTTTGTTTAATGAGGTGCGGGTATTCCACCGCCCGCATCCAAGGCCGACCACCGACAAGGGGGCCGTAGCCGGCGTCCGCCGGTGGCTCTAAGGAGAACGGTGTAACACCATGACCGATCTAATGGAAATCGACGGCTTTAACGCCGCCATCGAGTATGACCCGGAGATCGAAATGTATCGGGGGGAATTCATCCGGCTCAACGGCGGGGCGGACTTCTACGCCGCCGACATCGAGGGCTTGCGGCGAGAAGGTGCGGCCTCGCTACGGGTTTTTCTGGAGGCTTGTCAGAGACGCGGAATCGAGCCTTGGAAATCCTATTCGGGAAAATTCAATGTGCGCGTGCCTACCGAAATGCACACCGGGGGATAGCAGCGTAGGACACGGTAAACGCCTGTCCGGGGACAGCACGTAGGATGGCCCGCCCGTTCCGCGCGGCGGGGGCCGGTGGACCGCATCAATCGACGGAGATGTCCAAAGAGAATGATATGGCAACCAATTCCTCCTCCAATGAAATCCAGCTCGGTGCCCAAGGACGTCTGGTGATTCCCATGGCCTTGAGAAAAGCGTTGCATTTGAAACAAGGGGACCGTTTGGTGGTCCGTCAAGCAGGTGAAAGTCTCGTATTGGAACGGCGCGAGGCAGTAGTCAAACGGCTTCGGGGTCTGTTTGCCCATATCCCCGACGATGTCAGCCTGGTGGATGAGCTGATCGCGGAACGCCGAGAGGAGGCTGCCAGAGAGGACCATGAGAGGTGAGCCTCGTATTGGATGCATCAGCAATCTTGGCCCTTCTGCATGATGAACCAGGGGCAGAACGTGTGGAACCGGCGTTGGATGGGGCGTTGGTTTCCGCCGTCAATTGGGCAGAGGTCATTCAGAAGTCCTTGAAGCGACGGGCTGATATCTCATGGATGCGGGAGGGATTCACCGCAGTGGGGGTAGTTTTCAAACCTTTTACGCCGACCCAGGCTGAGATTGCCGCCTATCTCTGGGAAAGAACCAGACAGCATGGACTCTCCCTGGCGGACCGAGCCTGCCTGGCCTTAGCCATCGAACAACATGTCCCGGTGCTGACGGCCGACCGGGCATGGGGCAATCTCGATCTGGGTGTCGAGATTCGGCAATGTAGGCCGAGTTGAGGAACGAAATCCGGCGTTACGAAAGCTCTACCGCCTGCTAAAGAAAAATCGGCGTAGAAGCCGATTTTTCCCTCAGGGCATGGCCTTGATGTGGGCGTTGAGACGGCGCTTGTGCCGGGCCGCTTTGTTGTGGTGGATGAGCCCTTTGCCGGCCGCACTGTCGATAACCGGAACCGCCGCCTTGAAAGCATCCGCCGCAGCCTGCTTGTCGCCGCCCCGGATGGACCTGACGACCTTCTTCATGGACGTACGCATCGTACTGCGAAAAGACGCATTCTGCCGCCGGCGTTTTTCCGCCTGGCGGGCGCGTTTTCGGGCTTGAGTCGAATTGGCCAAGCTGAATTCTCCAAAATATAAACTGTATATTTTCCAGCGGCTATCATGGCTTGTCAACCTATAGCCTAGCGAAGCTTCGCCTCAGACCGACGAGGCATGAGGCCCCAAAAGCCCCTCTCCCGTAAGGCCCCATCTCCTACACCCAACCAGCCGTTGAAGAGCCAGGGTAGGTCGAAATCGAAATCGGTATCGGGATCGCAATCGGAATCCCGATCCCGATTTGTGCACTGCACAAACCTGACTCATTGGTAAAGATTCGGGTCCCTCAAGGATCCTAGCGAGGCTTCGCCTCAGACCGACGAGGCGTGATCATCGCTCTATCGCTATCGAAAGCGGAACCGTGATCGTGGTCGCAATCGTAATCGGCGACGCCAGGCAAAGCGGGCACGGAAAACCTGATGGCTACGGGTTTCGACCCGGTACCTGGCCGGGACCTCCGGAGACCACGAACGGCGAAAGAATGCGGTCCCTCCTACGGCGGCTTCGACTACGATCACGATCATGATCACGATCACGACAACGAGAAGGGTTAGACGTTTGCGAAATTTGACTCATTTGCACAAAATCCCGTCATTCAAGGAATCCTAGGGCACCTGCAAGGGGTGCCCCTACAGGGAACCTTCGCGTCGATTTGTGCGATTCGTTTAAAACCATACCCACGTGCACCTGCACACAAAATCCGGCAACAAAATTCATCCGTTGGTGATCGCGCTCATGGGTCCTACGGCCGCGGGCAAAACGGATCTGGCGGTGGAGCTGGCTTCTCGCCTGCCCTGCGACATCATCAGCGTGGATTCGGCGCAGATCTACAAGGGCATGGACATAGGTACCGCCAAGCCCGGCCCCGAAGTTTTGCAGCGGGCTCCCCACCGACTGCTGGACATCTGTGACCCGAGCGAGTTCTATTCAGCCGCTCGCTTCTGTGCGGACGCCGAGCGCGAGATGTCGGAGATTGTGGCCAGGGGCAGGATCCCCCTCCTGGTGGGTGGGACCATGCTCTATTTCCGCGCCCTGCAGCATGGCCTGTCGCCTCTTCCGGACGCGGACGGCGCGGTACGTGCCCGACTCGCCGCTGAGGCGCGCGCGGAAGGTTGGGCGGCGCTTCACCAGCGCCTGGCGGCGATCGACCCGGCAGCGGCACAACGGATTCACCCCAGCGATCCGCAGCGTATTCAGCGCGCGCTCGAGGTCTATGAAATCACCGGCCACCCCCTGAGCCGACTGACGGCCACGCAGCACCGCCGCGGGTTGCCTTATCACATCCTCAAGCTGGCGCGCGTGCCGGAAGAGCGGGCTACCCTCCACCGGCGCATCGAACAGCGGTTTCTGAACATGCTCGCGCTCGGATTCGAGGCCGAGGTACGTACCCTGTGGGCGCGCGGGGACCTGACCCCGGAGCTGCCGTCCATGCGTTGCGTGGGCTATCGGCAAATGTTGAAATACTTATTTACTGAGTATACTTTTAAAGATATGGTGCAGCGCAGCATTATCGCTACGCGGCAGCTCGCGAAACGACAGCTTACATGGTTACGATCCGAGCCCGATGTCCATTGGATCTTCGATGGGGGTAAGCCGTTCGAGCAGGCATTGTGCCTGATAAAAGAATGGGGGGCGGTGAATCGGGTGTAAAAAACCGGCGGTGTGCTACGCTATCGTTGTGTTTCGTGGAAGCAGGCAGCTGTTTCGGGTCCGAATATCCAGGTACCGACTACTACACTAAGGAGATAAAGTCATGTCGAAGGGGCAAAGTTTGCAAGACCCGTTCCTCAATGCCTTGCGTAAGGAGCGCATACCCGTGTCCATTTTTCTCGTGAACGGAATCAAGCTCCAGGGGCAGATCGAGTCGTTCGACCAGTTCGTCATCTTGCTGAAGAACACCGTAAGCCAGATGATCTATAAACATGCCATCTCCACCATAGTTCCTGCCCGTAACGTCCCGCTGGCGCCGGTTTTGCCCGAGAGCCAACCGGAGCCCGAACAGGGTTGATCGTCCCAGGTGCATCCGCGGGGGATGCACCTGCGGCGCCTAGTACGCCGTTTCAGCATATTTTGCATGTAGGAACCACGAATGGACACGAATAAACACGGATCTTGATTGGTGTCGATTCGTGTTCATTTGCGAAATTTGACTCATTTGCAAATATTCCGGTCCCTCAAGGAATCCTAGGTGCCCCGACGTCTTGCCACAACCGAACTTTCCGGACCTCATCTCCTAAGCGACTATGTTCGAGCGTCCCGGCACCGGTGAGCGGGCGTTGCTCGTTCATTTGGATATCGGCACCACCGGCGACCCCGAAGAGCGAGCCGAGTTTCGCCTGCTCGCGGAAGCGGCGGGAGCCCGGGTTGCAGGTAGCGTAGGGGGTTTCCGCCGGACGCCCGATCCGCGTCTGTTCATCGGCTGCGGCAAGGCGGACGAGCTCAAGGCGCTGATTGAAGCGCACGGGGCGGAGTTGGTGATCTTCAACCATGGGCTCTCCCCAGCCCAGGAGCGCAATCTGGAGCGCCACCTCCAATGCCGGGTGGTAGATCGGACCGGACTTATCCTGGATATCTTCGCGCAGCGCGCGCGTTCCTTCGAGGGCAAGCTGCAGGTGGAGTTAGCGCAGCTGCATCACCTCGCTACGCGCCTGGTGCGCGGATGGACCCACCTCGAGCGCCAGAAAGGTGGTATCGGCCTGCGCGGACCGGGCGAGACTCAGCTGGAGTCGGATCGCCGCCTGATCGGCAAACGCATCTTCCAGCTCAACCAGCGGTTGGAGCGTATCGCCTCCCAACGCGCCCAGGGTCGCCGGGCGCGGGCCGAGCTGGCGACAGTCTCGCTGGTCGGTTACACGAACGCCGGAAAATCGACCCTCTTCAATCGGCTGACCCGGGCCGCTGTCTATCAGGCCGACCAGTTGTTCGCGACCCTGGATCCGACACTGCGCCGGCTGCCGCTGCCGCATGGGACGACCCTGATCCTCGCCGATACGGTTGGTTTCATCAACCATCTCCCGCACGAGCTGGTAGCGGCCTTTCGTTCTACCTTGGAAGAAACGCGAACCGCGGACCTGTTGCTCCATGTCGTGGATGCGTCCGGTGCGCGCCGCGCCGGGTGCATCCGGGACGTACAGGAGGTGCTGTCGGAGATCGGGGCGGGCGGCATACCGCAAATCCAGGTTTTTAACAAGATCGATCTGGTGCCGGACACCGAACCGCGATTGGAGCGGGACGCCCAAGGGCGGGTGTGCCGGGTTTGGATGTCGGCCCACAGCGGGGCCGGAACCGATCTGTTGCGCGGTGCCTTGAGCGAGCACTTCCGTAAAAAACACCTACACCAGTGGATCCTGGTTGGTCCGCAGGAGGGGGCGTTGCGGGCCTGGTTCTTTACCCACGCCCAGGTTCTTTCGGACCAGGTAACGGACCAGGGTGGTTGGGAGATGGAAGTGATGGTCCCCAGGCTGGAGCTTGACCGTTTGCTGAGCAAAGACGGGTCGCTGTCGGATCGGCTGGTGAGCGAGCGTGGGGAGCTTGCAGTTGCCGGCGGGCGATGAGTCTCGCGGGCAACGTGGTTTTCGGCCACGAAAAGTTTTTGAGCCGCAAAGACGCAAAGGGTTAGGATAGGTTAAAGATATGATACACGAGGGGGCTGTTGTGCCCCAGGGCGAGCGTGTATAAAGCACATTCGGTAAAGCGACTAGCGAGGCTTCGCCTCAGACCGACGAGGCATGATGCCCCGAAAGCCCCTCTCCCGTAAGGCTCCATCTCCTACGCCTAACCAGCCGTTGGAAAGCCAGGGTAGGTCGAAATCGGGATCGGGATCGGGATCGCAATCGGAATCTCGATTTCGATCCCGATTCCGATTTGTGCACTGCACAAACTTGATTCATTGGTAAAGATTCGGGTCCCTCAAGGATCCTAGCGAGGCGTTGCCTCAGACCGACGAGGCGTGATCATCGCTCTCTCGCGATCGAAAACGGAACCGTGATCGTGATCGTAGTCGTAATCGGAGACGCCAGGCAAAGCGGGCAGGGAAAACCTGATGGCTATGGGTTTCGACCCGGCACCTGGCCGGGACCTCCGGATGCCACGATCGGCGAAAGTATTCTGTCTCTCCTACGGCGGCTTCGATCACGATTACGATCACGACAACGAGAGAGGTTAGACGTTTGCGAAATTTGACTCATTTGCACAAAATCTGGTCATTCAAGGAATCCTAGTCGCAACAGCCTTTGGACATGTGAGATCGGACTGGGAGAAGTATGTCGTGATCGACCCCAGGTTTGTCCGTCCCGCCGAAGTCGAATACCTGCTCGGGGACAGCAGCAAGGCCGAGGCCAGGCGCGGATGGAAGCCGGAAGTGAATTTCCATCAGCTCATTCAGATGATGGAGTACACCGACTTGGAATGGATTGAAAAGGAAACGTGAGAAAGATTCCCTGGAAGGGGGTTTTCACGGCCCTCTGAAACTGCCGAACCTGAGAGAACCGGGAGCAACCACCATGCGCATTGTACGTTTTCAGGACGCCACCGGGGCAGTCCACTACGGGACCCCCATCGATGAAGGGCACGCACTTCGGCTGACGGGCGACCTCTACGCGGGTCTGAGCGAGACCGGAGACCGGATCGCCGTGAGCAAGTGGCTGGCCCCGATCGTCCCGGTCAACATCTTCGGTATCGGACTCAACTACCGCGCCCATGCGCAGGAGACCGGGGCCGAGATCCCCGAGCACCCTATCCTCTTCATGAAGCCCACGACGGCGGTCACCGATCCCGGGGCCCCCATCGTCCTGCCGGCGTCCTGTACCCATGGTCCGGAGGTCGACTTCGAGGCGGAACTGACGGTCGTCATCGGGCGTACCGCCAAGGATGTGTCGGAGGCACAGGCCCTGGACCACGTCCTCGGCTACACCTGCTCGAACGACGTCTCGGCCCGCCGTTGGCAGAAGCACGGCGGCGCCCGGCAATGGGTGCGCGGCAAGAGCTTCGACGGTTTCTGTCCTCTCGGTCCGGTGCTGGTCACCGCCGAAGAGATCCCGGATCCTCAGGCCCTGGACGTCCGCTGTCTACTCAACGGCGAGACCATGCAGACCGGTCACACCAGCGACATGATCTTCTCCGTCGCCCGACTCATCGCCCACCTCAGCCGGGATACCACCCTGTTGCCGGGCACCCTGATCCTGACCGGAACACCGCCGGGCGTCGGCTTTGCACGCACCCCGCCGGTCTTTCTCTCGGACGGAGACGTGGTGCGGATCGAGATCGAGCATATCGGGGTCCTGGAAAACCCGGTCCGTAACGCCTCGGCTTGAATCCGTCCCGCAGTCGGATCGGCTGGGATTCCTTGACGGACCCGCCTCTTTACCAATGAGTCACCTTTTTGCGCGGCACAAAAAAATCGCGTAGTCACCATTCAGTTCCCTTCGGATTCAACGCCAGGGCGCCATGACGCAAAGAGTATTGTTGTTTTCTTGGCGGCGTGGCGACTTGGCGTCTTGGCGTTAAACGACAAGAACATGAATTCACCCGAAGATTCGGTTCGTGCCCTCGGCGTTCGCGTATCCCAAACCCGATGAGAATCCTGACCGGCAATGATGATGGCTACGGGTCTCGGGGCCTGAAAATCCTCGCGCGGGAATTGGCGCAGTGCGGCGGGATTGGGGTGGCACCGTCGGACTCTGACCGCACTCGACGGTTATGCTTCGGTCTTATCGTGGCTGGTGGAGTTGATGCGCCACGTCACCCTCGGGTCGCTGGTCCGTCGGTTGCCTAGATGCAATCGACGGCGCAACAAGGGATCGGGATGACATCCCAGCGTACCCGCGAGCGTCTGATGCAGCGGCTCGAGGAGGCCGGAATCCGCGACTCGGAGGTGCTTGCCGTCATGCGCCGGTTGCCGCGCCATCTGTTCGTGGACGAGGCCTTGGCCAGCCGCGCCTACGAGGAATCGGCCCTGCCTATCGGCCACGGGCAGACCATCTCCCAGCCGTACACGGTGGCACGTATGACCGGGGCGCTGCTGGCGCAGGGCAATCCCGACACCGTGCTGGAGATCGGTACCGGTTCGGGATACCAGACCGCGGTGCTCGCCTCGCTGGTGCGCCGGGTCTACAGCGTCGAGCGCGTGGCGCGTCTGTCGGAGCAGGCCCGGCGTACCTTGAAAAAGCTCGAGCTGCGGAATGTGCGTCTGCGCCACGGCGACGGCACCTTGGGTTGGCCGGAATACGCGCCCTTCGGCGCTATCCTGGTCACCGCCGCGCCGGCGGGAATTCCCCGCGTGCTCGTCGATCAGCTGACTATGGGGGGCTGCATGGTGCTGCCCATCGGGCACTCGGAGCGGCAGGTGCTGGTACGCGTATTGAGAACCGAGACGGGTTATGTCCACGAGATCCTGGAGCCCGTCACTTTCGTCCCTTTGCTCGGAGGCGTGGCCTGATGCGCATCTTCTCCCCCCTCTACGACCGCGTCATGGCATGGTCGCGGCACCGGCACGCCCCCTGGTATCTGGGTGGCCTGAGCTTTGCGGAATCCTCTTTTTTTCCCATTCCGCCGGACGTAATGCTTGCCCCCATGAGTATGGCCAAGCCGCGGCAGGCGTGGTGGTTTGCGGCCTTGACCACGGTCACGTCGGTACTGGGCGGTCTGCTGGGCTATCTGATCGGCCACTTCGCGTTCGAGCTGATCACGCCCCTGGTTACGGAAGGCGGGCGTTATGCCGAGTCTTTCGCCGCTGCCGAGACCTGGTTCCGGACGTGGGGGGTGTGGGCCATCTTCATTGCCGGGTTTTCGCCCATTCCCTATAAAATCTTCACCATCTCCGCCGGGGTGTTGCATATGGCGCTGATCCCTTTCCTGATTGCCTCGGCGGTAGGACGCGGGGCACGTTTTTTTCTCGTTGCCGCCCTGATGTCCTGGGGTGGCGAGCGTATGGAAAGCACCTTGCGGACATACGTGGACCGTATCGGGTGGATCACAGTCCTGCTGATTGTTCTGGTGGTACTCCTCCGTTAGCAGGAGTGAGACGCGGATGAGGGTAGGAGCGATTCGGATGGTGACAGGTGGATACCAAGGGCGGTAGATTGCGGATGGTCGACAGTCGAGTCGGATCCGGGGCGGTGGCCCTATTGCTCGTCCTGGTCCTGTCAGGGTGCAGCTCCCTGGGGCCGGCCCCGGTGTATGAAGGCTATGGTCCGGCGCCGGCCGGCTACTACCGTATTCGCAGCGGCGACACCCTGTACGGGATCGCCCGCCGGCATAAGGTCGGCTACCAGACGCTGGCGCGATGGAATCAGCTGGGTCCTCCCTATCGTATCTACGCGGGCTCGCTGTTGCGGGTAAAGCCCCCGCGGGGAAAGGGCGGCGCGACCAGGCGCGCCGGTAAGCGACCGCCGAAGACGGCGAAAAAAACCACAAGGCCGTCGAAGGCCAAGGCTACGACCACGGTCAAGACCCCGGCCGCCAAATCACGGCGCACAGCGGGCAAGCACCCGCGGGCGGTGGCGGGACTGCGCTGGCGGTGGCCGCTCGCGGGCAAGGTCGTGCAAAGGTTCCGGAGTGGGGACCGAACGCGGCAAGGGATCCGCATTGCCGGTCGTCCCGGTCAACAGGTAGTGGCCGCGGAAGGTGGTACCGTGGTCTACAGCGGCAGTGGACTCAAGGGTTATGGAAACCTTATCATCGTCAAACACACCAATGGCTATTTGAGTGCCTACGGCTTCAACCGCCGGCTGCTGGTGAGCGAAGGTGTCCGAGTGCAGCGCGGTCAGAGTGTCGCGGAGGTGGGGCAGGCGTCCGACGGGGCCTACCGCCTCCACTTCGAGGTGCGCAGAAACGGTATCCCCGTGAATCCCCTCAAGTATCTCCCGTAACTCTCAACCGAAAGATGTCTCCAGTTGTGAGGTAATGTCCGCATGGCGAGGACCGACGAGCGAGACGATCCGGATGCGGAGCCCGAGATCGACGGGGACCCCATGGAGGATGTGCTGGACGGCCCCGAGCCGGAAGCGACCGGCGCAGGGATGAGTGACGATGATGAGCTGTCGGATGCGGTTGCACCAGGGCCGAATCGGTTCGCGGAAGGGGCGGGCAATTTAGATGCGGCCCGTCTGTACCTCAACGAGATCGGCGGCTCCAAGCTGCTGACGGCCGAGGAAGAGGCCCGTTTCACCCGCCTCGCCCACAGCGGTGACAATGCCGCGCGTCAGCGCATGATCGTCAGCAATCTAAGGCTGGTGGTCAAGGTTGCGCATCGTTATCTCAACCGCGGACTCCCCCTCCTGGACCTGATCGAGGAAGGAAACCTCGGTCTCATCCATGCCGTGGAAAAATTCGATCCGGAACGTGGCTTCCGCTTTTCGACCTACGCCATCTGGTGGATCCGTCAGAACATCGAGCGGGCCATCATGAACCAGACGCGGACGGTCCGCCTCCCCATTCACGTGGTCAAGGAGATTAACGTCTATCTCAGGGCGGCCAGAGGGCTCACGCAGCGGCTCAACCACGAGCCCACCACGGAGGATATTGCCGGCCTCCTGGACAAGCCCATCGAAGAGGTCAAGCGCATGCTCGATCTCAACGAGCATATCGCCTCGGTCGACACCCCATACGGTAGGGACGCAGACAGGCAACTCCTGGATATGCTGCAGGACGAAGCAGTCGGCGATCCCGCGGATAAGATCCAGGACCGCGACATCCGGACCCATCTGGATCATTGGCTGGAAAGACTCAACGACAAGCAGCGCGAGGTAGTGGAGCGCCGATTCGGACTCCACGGTTATGAGCGTTCTACCCTGGAGCAGGTGGCCCATGAGCTCGGCGTGACCCGCGAGCGTGTCCGCCAGATCCAGATAAGCGCCTTGAAGCAACTGCGGGGCATCCTCGAGAAGGAAGGCTTTTCCGTGGATGCCTTTTTCAGATAGGTTGGGCAAAATCCGTAGCATCTTTGGACGGCGGCGTACCCCACATCCATATCTGATCGAGGCCCATGCATTTTAGAAAATTCACATATTTCTAAATAGTGTTGCAATTTTTTATGACTTGGATCATTCTTCTATCTCCCGATTCGGTAGTAAAAATCAAAATTCTCAATCAGGTATCAGCGGGTGTCGGCGCGGTGCCGGTATGAGACAGATTACCGACGGGGTCGGGTTAGCGTTCACGGCCATTGCGGCGAGCTGGAGAGGGCGCTCGAATGCCGGTATTCCAAGAGCAAGGTTCCGATGGCTACCGGTTTATCGTCCGTCCCAACTGCGCGCTTAACTGGCGGACGACGAAGCTGGTGCTGCTGTTCTTCACCGGCTGTTTCGTCGCACTCGGTGCTTACTTCGCGGCAGTCGGGGCTTGGTTGGTTCTGCCGTTTGCAGGGCTCGAACTCGCTGTATTGGTGGCCGGCTTCTACCTGAGCGCGCTGGCCGGCCACGCGTGCGAGGTGATCGAGGTCGAAGGTCCGGTGCTGCGGATCCTGCGCGGTCGGCGACGGCTCGAAGAAGTGGCCAGCCTTCCCGTCAACTGGGCTCGAGTCGAGCTCCGGCGTGACCCCCGCGGCTGGTACCCGAGTCGTTTCCTCCTGTGCTGTCACGGCAAGGGCTTCGAGGTGGGCTCGCAGTTGGTCGAGGCGGAACGTGAGGAATTGGCCGCCGCGCTTAGCGACAACGTAGGTTTTGATCGGCCGCGCGTCGCTGTGCCCGTCGCGGCCGATTCGGCGCGGGCTCGGATTCGGCACGCCGCAGGTGGCGTCGCCGGCTCCGATCCCAGATTGGGCACCTCTCTCGGTTCCGATGGAGCGAGAGCGGCAGGTTGCGCCAGAGGCGCGTATACGAACAAATGAGAGGAACCATGGCAGCAATCAGCAAGCGCCTCGGCGCCCTATCCGTATTTTCGCTCCTCGCCGGCGGGGCCGGCACCGCCGGTGCCGAGATGGCTCTGAATTTTCCCGAGCCCGCCGCCGGCGTGGCTCAGGAGATCTACGATATCCATATGCTCACCTCGATCATCGCCACGGTGCTCCTGGTGATCATCTGCGCCTTCGTCGGTTATTCCCTGTATTACCACCGTAAGAGCCGCGGCTACGAGGCCGACCAGAAGTTCCATGAGACCTGGTTCGGTCAGTGGTCCTGGATCATCGTGCCCGTGTTGGTGCTCGGGATCGACCTGACCATTGCCGGCTCCGCTCAGAAGACCCTGGAGAAAGTCTGGGTGGTGCCGAAGGATACGGACATGCTGGACGTGAAGGTCGTCGGCCATCAATGGTGGTGGGAGTACGAGTACCTGGATCACAGCGTCGAGATCGACGGCAAGCCGAAGTCGGTCCGGGTCGAGAGCCGCTATCTCCCGGAGGATCAGGCCGGTGAAGACACCGCGGGCTACTTGCGGGCGGTGGATAATCCCCTGGTGCTGCCGGTGGGTAAAAAGGTGCGTTTTCTCCACACCTCCGCGGATGTGCTCCACGCCTTCTGGGTTCCGGAGTTGGCGGTGAAGAAGGACGCCATCCCCGGCTATGTGACCGAGACCTGGGTCGACCTCAATCGTGAGGGTCGCTTCTCCGGGCAGTGCGCCGAGCTTTGCGGCACCTGGCACTCGCGCATGCCCATCGAAGTGGAGGTGGTCGCGGAAGAGAAATTCAATTCCTGGATGGAAGAACAAAAACGGACGATGCTGGCCGCCGCCGCCGAAGCAGCGATGGACAAGGACTGGACGAT
Source organism: Candidatus Thiosymbion ectosymbiont of Catanema sp. Cochon2018 (assembly GCA_011392765.1). Classification (GTDB taxonomy): domain Bacteria; phylum Pseudomonadota; class Gammaproteobacteria; order Chromatiales; family Chromatiaceae; genus Thiosymbion; species Thiosymbion ectosymbiont_A. The sequence goes on from WYCW01000001.1 coordinate 38,515, forward strand.
GGACGAGTTGATGGAGAAGGGTCGGGCCAACTACAACACCAAATGCGCCGCCTGCCACCAGATCACGGGGAAGGGCCTGCCGCCTGCCTTCCCGGCGATCAAGGATAGCCCCATCGCCGTCGGTCCCATTCCCGAACACGTGGATATTGTCCTGAACGGCAAACCGGGGACAGCGATGGTGGCCTGGAATACCCTGACCGATCTCGAGCTCGCCTCTATCATCACCTACGAACGCAATGCCTGGGGCAACGATACGGGTGATCTGGTGCAACCACGTGATGTAAAGGCTGCACGCACCGCAGTACCTGCCCCCGCGCCTGCGGCTGAGTAGCCCGTTTCACCAAAAATTTCATGGAGCTGTCACCCCGAGCGTAGCGAGGGATCTTTGGCGATAAGAGAACCTCTCACGTGAGAAGATCCCTCCTCCGTCGGGAGAAGGATTTCTCGCTTCGCTCGAAATGACAACCGGCAAAATTAGATGAAATGGGGTACTAGGTACTGTCTACATTTAACTCTAACCGACTGTTTTCTTTCGTTCGCGAATAAATCAAGTCTGAAGAGAGGAAGATTGCCATGAGCACCGCAACGATCGACCTTGAACACCACGAGGATCACGAACACCACGGGCCACCGAAGGGCTTCAAACGTTGGTTGTTCTCGACCAACCACAAGGATATCGGGACCATGTACCTGATCTTCGCCCTCACCATGCTGTTCGCGGGGGGGGTGAGTGCCATGGCGATTCGGGCCGAACTGTTTCTGCCCGGGCTCCAACTCCTGGAGCCGGACCTCTATAACAACTTGGTGACCAACCACGCCCTGATCATGATCTTCGGTGCCGTCATGCCGGCGGCGGCGGGTCTGGCCAATTGGATGATCCCGCTTATGATCGGAGCGCCGGATATGGCCCTGCCCAGGCTCAACAACCTGAGCTTCTGGATCCTGCCGGCGGCGGCGACCATGCTCATCCTGTCCTTCGTTGTGCCCTTCTTCCCCGGCGGCGGCACCCAGATCAACACCGGCTGGACCATCTATCCGCCGCTGTCGATCCAGGTCGGCATGTCCATGGACTTCCTGCTCTTCGCCCTCCATATGCTGGGCATCTCCTCGGTACTGGCGTCCATCAACATCATCGTCACCATCTTCAACATGCGCGCCCCGGACGTAAAGCTGACCCAGATGCCGATCTTCGTCTGGACCTGGCTGGTGACCGCCTTCCTGCTGATTCTGGTGATTCCGGTCCTGGCCGGTGGGGTGACCATGCTGATCTTCGACCGTCACTTCGGCACCAGCTTCTTCAGTGCCGGCGGCGGCGGTGACCCGGTGCTGTTCCAGCACCTGTTCTGGTTCTTCGGTCATCCCGAGGTCTACATCCTGATTCTGCCCTCCATGGGGGTGCTGGCCTCCGTGGTGCCGACCTTCTCCCGTAAGCCCTTGTTCGGATACGCCTCCATGGTGGGTGCCATGATCGCGATCATGATCATCGGCATGGTGGTCTGGGCCCATCACCAGTACACCATCGGGATGTCTTTGGGCGCGGTAAGTTACTTCATGATCGGCACCATCATCATTTCCATCCCGGTGGGGCTGATGGTCTTCAATTACATGGCGACCATGTGGCGGGGGGCCATGACCTTCGAGACCCCCATGCTGTTCGCGATCGGCATTCTGCTCATGTTCTCCTTCGGCGGCCTGACCGGCATCATGCTGGCGGTGGTACCGGCGGACATGCAGTATCACGATTCCATGTTCGTGGTGGCCCACTTCCACTATGTGCTGATGCCGGGCGCGGTGTTCGGGCTGTTCGCGGGCGTCTTCTACTGGCTGCCCAAGTGGACCGGACACATGTACGACGAAAAGCTGGCCAAGATCTTCTTCTGGGTCAATGTCATCAGCTTCAACGTCACCTTCTTCCCGCAGCACTTCATCGGCCTGGCCGGAATGCCGCGGCGCATCGTCGACTATCATGCGATGTTCACCGAGTTCAACGTCATCTCCAGTCTCGGTGCCATAGTCTTCGGCCTGAGCCACTTGCTGCTGCTCTACATCATTATCAAGACCATCCGCGGCGGCAAGCAGGCGGAGGATAAGGTGTGGGAGGGCGCCAAGGGTCTGGAGTGGGAGCTGTCTTCGCCGCCTCCGTTCCATAGCTGGACCACGCCTCCCAAGCTGGCCGTTTCATGAGGCGAGGGCGGCGGGCACTTTGCCCGCCGCCTTATAGTGTTATGTTTCAAAACCAACATAGAACACACAATGAAATTACCGGAACACCCGATAGATGAAAGAATTCATCCTATCTCTTGCGCGGGAATTAAAACTCGACACTGGGCGTGCTTTGAATATCGGGGTACTTTCTTCTCGCACGAGTAAGTTCAATCCTAAACAGCGAGAGGCTCTTGTGCCTGTCCTCAATCAATCAGCGGCTGACCGGATTCAAGCTCGGATATCTTCTCAACTTCGGTGAGGCGGTGATGAAAATCGGTATTACTCGATGTGTCGATGGGCTCGAAGAATGAGTTTCTCCGCATCTCTGCGTCTCTGCGCGATCATTTGATTTCGACGAGAATAAGATGGTAATGGTATCGGAACTTCTGCTATGCAGCACCAGAGTGAGTGAATAGACCCGAGATGAGAACCGACAACTCCTCCGAAAAACGCCGTAAGAATCGGCGCCTGGCCTGGATCCTGGCCGGCCTTGTCCTGTTCATGCTGGTGAGCTCCATTCCCTTCTGGAAGGGTCTGTTCGAGCTGGCCGTCAGCGGTGCCTCATGAGCGACGTCGAGCGGCGCAAACGACGCACGCTGCTCCTGCTGGTGGGCCTGGCCATCGGCATGTTCGGCTTCGGTTTCGCCATGGTCCCCTTGTACGGCTTGCTATGCAAGGTGACCGGCGTGCAATCGGTCGAGCAGCGGGTTACGATCGGTACCGGGGCGCGGACGGTCGCTACCGGAGTGGTACAGGACCGCTGGGTGACGGTGAAGTTCGATACCACCATCCACCCGGATCTGCCTTGGCGGCTCGATCCGATGCAGCGCAAGCTGCGAGTGCATCCGGGAGAGACCTATCTCGTGAAGTTCATCGCCGAAAACCGCTCGGGACAGGAGATTACGGGCCAAGCCATCCCGAGCATCGCCCCCTGGCAGGCCACCGGCTTCTTCGCCAAGCTGGAGTGCTTCTGCTTCAATCGGCAAACCCTCGCGGGCGGCGAGATCACCGAGATGCCCCTGCGTTTCTCCGTGTCGCCCGACCTGCCCGCGGACATCAACTCACTCACATTGTCCTATAGTGTGTTGCGGGTCTCCGATCGATCCTGATTTGCCCGCAGCACCAAGAGCGATGAATGTCAATAGTCCCCCCTACCAAGAGGAATAGAGAAGGATGAGTAGCGCTGCCCATCATGGTCCCACCGACTATTATATCCCCGATTCCAGCCCGTGGCCGATCGTCGCCATGCTGGCGATATTCCTTATGCTTTCGGGAACCGCCCTGACGGTCAACGAGGTCGGCCTCGGCGGTTGGATGATCCTGGCCGGCTTTGCCCTGCTGGTGGTCATGTTCTACGGCTGGTTCAGCGTAGTAATCAAGGAAAACCTCTCGGACAAATACAACGAGCAGGTGGACGGATCCTTCCGCCAGGGCATGTTCTGGTTCATCGCCTCCGAGGTTTTCTTCTTCCTGAGCTTCTTCGGCGCCCTCTACTACATCCGGATGATTGCTCTGCCCTGGCTCGGGGGCGAGGGCTATCTCGCGGAGACAGAGATTCTCTATAATCAATTCATCGCGGATTGGCCGAGCGCGGGACCGGAGCAGCGAGGGGGCGAGTTCGAGCCCATGGGGGCCTGGGGCATACCGGCCCTCAATACCCTGATCCTGCTCGCCTCGGGCGCCACCGTGACCTGGGCCCATTGGGGACTCAAGGAACATGACGATAAAAAACTCGTGTGGGGTCTGGCCGCGACCATCGGCTTGGGTCTCATCTTCGTCGCGATGCAGGCCTATGAGTATTACCATGCCTACGGCGAGCTGAATCTGACGCTGGAGTCCGGCGTATACGGTTCAACCTTCTACATGCTGACCGGCTTCCACGGCTTCCACGTCACCATGGGCACGGTCATGCTCATAGCCATCCTCGTCCGGGCGATGAAGGGCCACTTTTCACCCCACAACCACTTCGCCTTCGAGGCCGTTGCCTGGTATTGGCACTTCGTCGATGTGGTCTGGTTGGGGCTGTTCGTATTCGTCTACTGGTTGTAGGTTGGGCAAAGCCTACCAGCCGCCGTGGACTACATGGACTAAGTGGACCACGTGGACCAGGGGTCGCTGTGTGCTCCCGAGTCTATGCAGTCCATACTGTCCATGTTGTCTATTGGGCTACCCACATGTGGTTGATTCACCAAGCTGCCAGTCGCCGGCTACCGGCTTCCAACGGCAGATTTCTCCCCACCCCTGGAGGGTGTCGCAAAAGTAGCGCAGGCGTCCCCGCCTGCATTGGTCGATGCAGGCGGGGACGCCTACGCCCCACGGATGGGTTTTTGCGACACCCTCCCCTGCGGAGAGGAACCGTCGGTAAACCGGTAAGCCGGCGCTGGTGACTGGAAGTGTTGGATGTCGGGATTCCTACCCGGGCAGGCCCCGACTTATCAGCTCGAGCGGCGAGCTAGGCCCCGTGGGGTTGGAGCAACCCGAGGAAGTAGCCGAGGATGAGTAGCAGGAAGAGGGTAAGTGAGAGCACGATGCGTACCGTCAGCGCCTTTACCACCCGCGTCTTGTCCACGTCACCGTCGTCCTTGGCGAGATAATACATGCCCTGGCCAAGCGAAAAGACGATGAATCCGAGGATGAGAACAACGGGAATCTTGTAGATGAGATCCATAGCCTACCTCTTCGGGTTGGGTGTGAGAGGGTCTTGCGCGATAACCACCCCTCAGCCCCGCCGGTTGGGGGCTGGTGAGCAATTATCCCCGTGGGCACCAAAATAACCTCAGTGCGCACATTCTTACTATAGCACCCGGATGCGGTTTGGCGATGTGAAAATTCGCTTGCGGTGGGTGCCGACACTCCTGCTGATGTTGCCGATCCCCCTGTTCGTTGCGCTCGGCGTCTGGCAGCTTGACCGCGCCGAACAGAAGCGGGAGCAGGTGCGGGTCTTCGGCGAGCGAGCCGCGCTGCCGCCACTGGATCTGGGCGATCCGATCAAGGACCCCGAGGCACTGCGTTTCCGCAAGCTACGGGCCCGCGGGACCTTCGAGGCCGGGGGACAAATCCTGATCGAAAACCGTCGCCAGGGCAGCCGTATCGGCTTTCACGTCATCACGCCCCTGCATATCTCGGGATCGGACAGCCGAGTCCTGGTGAACCGGGGTTGGATCGCCGCGGACAATGATGGAGACCCGGTTGCAGCGCCGGTTCCCGCAGTGGAAATAACGGTGACGGGGGAAGCCCATCTTCCCTCCGCCCCCGCCTTGGTGCTTCACGGCAACCCGGAGGCGGCAAAGGACTGGGGTCGGCGTTGGCCCTATCTCACCCTGGATCTCTACCGGGCAGCGACCGGCACCCAGGTGTTGCCGGTAGTCATTCTGCAGCATCCCGATGACGCCGGCGGTTTTCTTCGCAGTTGGCCGCAGGAGATGCCCAAGGAAGGGATGCATATCGGCTATGCGATCCAATGGTTCGCATTCGCACTCATCGCGTTGGTGCTGTGGCTGCGGCTCAGTCTGGTGCGCGGGGCGGATAGAAGCCAATGCCATTGAGTTAAGCGTTGTCAGTCGGCAAAAAAATGCAATGCCTGACTATCGAGTCCCGCCGCTCCGTCCGCTATGTTCACTCCGCTCCGGGGTAACCCTTTGAAACGAATCGTTATGCCCGTTGCCTACGGGGCTTGCGGAAGGGAATAAGCTCGGGTGGAGACAGATCAGGTAGCAGGTCCCTTATTGGCCTGGTTCGAACAGTACGGTCGCAAGGACCTTCCCTGGCAGCGGGATCCGAGCCCTTACCGGGTCTGGGTGTCGGAGATCATGCTCCAGCAGACCCGGGTTATCGTCGTCATCCCTTACTTCGAGCGCTTTCTGGCACGTTTTCCCTCCGTGGCGGATCTGGCCGCGGCGGACCTGGATCAGGTCCTGCACCTGTGGTCGGGCCTCGGCTACTACGCCCGGGCGCGGAACCTGCACCGGGCCGCGGGCCTCATCGTCGCTGACCACGGCGGACGCTTTCCGAATGACATCCGACAGCTCCAGGGACTTCCGGGGATCGGGCGTTCCACCGCCGGGGCGATTCTGTCCCTTGCCCTCGGCCAGCGCCACCCGATCCTGGACGGCAACGCCAAGCGGGTCCTGGCCCGGTGCTTCGCAGTCCCCGGCTGGCCCGGCAGTGGCCCCGTGCTAAGCCGGTTGTGGGGGCTCGCGGAGGCCTGTACTCCGAGGAAAGAGGTCCAGGCTTACAATCAGGCCATGATGGATCTCGGTGCCATCCTCTGCACCCGTCACGAACCGAGCTGCGATCGCTGCCCCCTCGCCCACGGCTGCATGGCCCGGCTGGCAGGGGAGCCGACGGCCTTTCCGGAGCCGAAGCCGAGAATGACCCTGCCGGTCCGGGATATACGGCTGCTCGTGGTGTGCAATCCAGTCGGGGAGGTGCTGCTGGAGCGGCGTCCGCCGACCGGGATCTGGGGCGGGCTCTGGAGCTTGCCCGAGTGCGGTCCCGGACAGGACGCCGCCGACTGGTGCCGGCAACACCTCGGTGTCCTTCCGCACCGAGTTGAAATGCTGCCGACCCGCCGTCATACCTTCTCCCACTTTCTTCTCGACATCAGGCCGCTGCGGGTCGAGCTACAATCCGAATCCGAGGCGGTAGCGGACGCCGACCAGGCCCTCTGGTGTGACCCGCACCGACCGAGCACCGTAGGCCTGGCTGCGCCCATTGCCCGCATCCTGCGGGAAATCACCGATATTCTTCCAACAGCTTATAATGGAGAATTCAAATGAGTCGAATGGTTCAATGCACCAGGCTCCAGCGGGAGGCGGAAGGCCTCGACCGCCAACCTTATCCGGGCGACCTGGGTAAACGCATCTTCGAAAACGTCTCCAAGCAGGCGTGGCAGGACTGGCTGCGTCAGCAGACCATGCTCATCAACGAGTACCGCATCAATCCCATGGACCCGAAGGCCCGCCGCCTTATCGAAGAGCAGATGGAGAAATTCTTCTTCGGTGAGGATTCCGAATCACCATCGGATTCCTGAACAGACGTTCGAACCGCAAAGGCGCAAAGATTTTTTTATCCGCAGATTACGCAGATTTTCGCAGATTATTTCGTTTTTCATCTGCGAAAATCTGCGTAATCTGCGGATAGATTATGAGTGCTTAAACTATAATCCCTCTGCACCTTTACGGTTCGAAATTGAAGCCGGGTGAGTCGTCGATCCGTCGGGGGGCTGCCGGCGGTTGGAAGCTGGAAGCAACTTGTGAAGATGGTCCCCTTCAATAGACCTTTCCTCACCGGCAAGGAGTTCCGATACATCGCCGAGGCCCACGCCAAAGGACAACTGGCCGGGAACGGCAGCTTCACCAAACAGTGCCAGGACTGGCTGGAGCAGCGCACGGGTTGTCGGCAGTCACTGCTGACCCACTCGTGCACCGGGGCGCTGGAGATGGCCGCGATCCTGGCCGATATTCGGCCGGGGGACGAGGTCATCATGCCGTCCTATAGCTTCGTTTCCACCGCCAACGCCTTCGTGCTGCGGGGCGGGATACCAGTGTTTGTCGACATCCGGCCCGATACGCTCAATCTGGACGAGACCCGGATCGAGGCCGCCATCACGCCGCGCACCCGCGCCATTGTGCCGGTGCACTATGGCGGCGTGGCCTGCGAGATGGATGCCATCATGGCCATCGCCGAGTCTCACAGGCTGCCGGTCATCGAGGACGCGGCCCACGGGATCATGGCGAGCTACCAGGGTCGGCCTTTGGGTGCGATCGGTCACCTGGGTACACTCAGCTTTCATGAGACCAAGAACATCATGTCAGGCCAGGGGGGGGCCTTGCTGATCAACGATCCGACCCTGACGGAGCGGGCGGAGATTATCCGTGAAAAGGGCACCGACCGCAGTCGGTTCTTTCGGGGGCAGGTGGACAAGTACAGCTGGGTGGACATCGGCTCCTCGTACCTGCCCGGCGAGCTTACCGCCGCCTTCCTGTGGGCGCAGATGGAGCAGGCCGATGCCATCACCGCACGGCGGTTGGCACTCTGGGAATGCTACCATGCGGCGTTCGACCACTTGGAACGCACGGGGCGGGCCCGGCGGCCGATTATCCCGGCGGGCTGCGGACACAATGCCCATCTTTATTACCTGCTGTTACGCGATCGGGATGACCGCACTGCTTTCATCGCTGCGATGAAGGAGGCTGGTGTCCGCTGCGTGTTTCACTATGTCCCGCTGCACACGGCGCCCTATGGACGGCAGGTGGGACGTGCGCACGGAGAGCTGCCGGTGACCTGCAACTTGGCCGACCGCCTGGTGCGGTTGCCGCTCTGGTTGGGATTGGAGGAACACCAGCAGCGGGCAATCGATACCCTGCTGCACATCATCGGCCGGACCTAGGATTCCTTGACGGACCGGATCTTTACCAATTACAGATCGACATCGGAAAGCGTGTAACCGTGCGGCGAGAGTTCATATAACCAAGAAAAAATCCTGTTAATCCTGAACATCCTGTTAATCCTGTCCTATTGGAACATTGGACGAGTGTTCAAATTCGCTGTTCCACCTGACACCGGGTTCGGCCACGGCTGGGTGGATTCGATCGAGATTTCCGAATCGACGCTGAACCTCCTGTTCGCGGCCTTATTGGTGGCCGCGAGTGGCGCCTTCATCGGCGGCAATCTGCTCCTGCTGGACGCAACAGTCTTCCAACGCTCGGGGCAAATCGCGCTAGCGTGCCTCGCGGTCCTCTTGATCTTCTATACCCTGGCGCGGTCACTCGGCAGCCTGACCTGGGGGCTGATGCTCACCTACGCCTTGATCTGGGCCATGACCTACGGTCGTCAGCCGTGGCTGGTTGTCTTGGTGTACGCGTGCGCGGCCTGCGGGTTCCTGTACACGGCGCGTTTCCTGCGGGTGGCCCGCTGCCACTGGGGGGCCGTGCTGCTCATGGGGGTAATCGGCGCCGCGACTGCGTTCGCTCACTTCTGGCCACCTTCTTCGTTCGACACCTTACCTCGCCTCCATGTGGGCGACCTGCACAAAGATACCCTTTTCCACGCCGCCATCGCGGCGATGATCAAAAACTACGGCGTCGCCTCCACCGGCCTTCACGGTCTCGTGGAGACGCCGTATCACGCGTTATCTCATACCCTGATGGCCGGCCTCAGTCGCTTGTCCGGCTGTGGGACGCTGGAGGTCTATGGGGTTGCCAGACCGGTACTCTTCATTCCGATTCTGGTATTCAGTGTGGTGGCCTGCGGCGCCATGCTCGATCGGGGCGGACGCCCGAGCGTGCCGATCGCCTGGGGTCTGGTATGCGTCCTACTGGTGGAATCCCCGCGTTTACTCTCCCCCTGGCTGTTCTGGAGCCTATATTTCGGATCCGAGTCCTATCTGATCTCGCTGGGGCCCTTCCTGCTCGGACTACCGCTGTTATTCAAGGCCCGGTTAGGTGTTCCCGACCTCCTGTTGGTCCTGCTGTCGGCGGCGCTGATGGCAAATGCCAAGCTATCGGTGGGGGTAATTTATGCCGGACTCTGGCTGACGCGATTGATCTTCGTCCCGGCAGAGCGTCCGGTCTTCGAACGCATCGCCACCCTGGCGGTGGTGGTTGCGGCAGCGTTTGCGGCCGTGAAACCCGTTGATGGCATGGAATGGGATGTGATCAGCCCACTTCATTTCATCCGTGTGTCTTCACCGTTCGGCAGTTGGCTTTCCGAGGCCGGCGCCGCCGTACTTGCAGGGAGTGACGTGTCATGGCACGTTTTGGCATTGGCCCTGATCGTTACCTTGAGTTTTTTTGCATTCCACTTTTTGTTCTCATGGATCCTGATCGGATGGGTAGCCTATAACCAGGGAATGGCGGGGCTCTTGAAGGACCCGGTTGCCCTTTATTCGTTGGCGGCGGTGATTGCCGGTACCATGGCCGTGCTCTTGCTTTTTATTCCCAGTGGCTCTGTTTATTATTTCTCGAACCCTGCCTTTTTTACGGCACTCCCGGTCATTGTCACCTTGGCCACCCGGCAGGTCGGTCACCGGCGGGTGACGGGCACGGCAGTGTTAGCGGTCGGCATTCTGATTATCCTGGTATCGAGTCTACGAGACTACTACTGGGCAAGTGCCCTCTCGCCTTCTCGGGTCTCTCGACAGCAAAGCCCATTTATCGAGTCTTTGCTCCGGATTCGGGATGAGTGGCCGATCAATGTGGTAATAAAAGCCGACCCTGCCGCGGTAGTGACGAATAATCCGGCCCGTCTCCATCACTGTACTGCGATACCCTTTGTGTTTCCTGCCGTGTCGGAACGGCCATGGATGGATGTTATCCCGGTACGGGATGATTGCCGCTACTTCGACTGGGGGTATGCACAATACGGTTTTACAAGATCGCACCAGGCATTGACCGTGAAGAAGCCGCGATTGGTGCCGGGTATGACCATCCATCATTGGCCGGCTGTGCCGGGTTTCGTTCCTCAACCCAGCCTACGGGCTCCCAATTACTGATACAAATGAGTCAAGTTTGTGCAGTGCATAAATCGGGATCGGGATCGAAATCGAGATTCCGATTTCGACCTATCCCGGCTCTCCAACGGCTGGTTGGGCGTAGGAGATGGGGCCTTACGGGAGAGGAGCTTTGGGGGCCTCGTGCGTGCCCCGTCGGTCTGAGGCGAAGCCTCGCTAGGATCCTTGAGGGACCCGCATTTTTACAAATGAGTCAAATTTTGCGTGCACTCAATGATGCGGTTTGCTGAGCGTTTCGATCTCTTTTTTGTCCACAGATTACGCAGATTTCCGCAGATTAAGAATGAAATAATCTGCGGAAATCTGCGTAATCTGCGGATAAAAAATCTTTACCTCCTTGACAGAAGACTCATGCCTCGTCGGTCTGAGGTAAAGCCTCGCTAGCATGTGGCATCGGACACGAACCTTCTCAAACACTGGGCTCGGCTACGGCTGGGTGGCTTCGATCGAGATTCCGGAAGCCACGCTGAACCTGCTGTTCGCGGCTTTATTCGTGACCGCGGGCGGCGCCTTTATCGGCGGTAATCTGCTCGTGCCGGATGCCGTGGTCTTGCAACGCTCGGGGCAGATCACGCTGGCGTGTCTCGCAGTGCTCTTGATCTTCTATACCCTGGCGCGGTCGCTCGGCAGCCTCACCTGGGGCCTGGTACTCACTTACCTCTTGATTTGGATTATGACCTACGGCCATCAGCCGTGGCTGAGTGCCTTGGTGTACGTGTGCGCGGTCTGTGGGCTGCTGTACGCAGTGCGTTTCCTGCGGGTAGCCCGCCGCCACTGGGGGGCTGTGCTGTTCATGGGAATCATCGGCGCCGCGACTGGGTTCGCCTACTTTTCACCATCTGATTCGTTCGCCATCTTACTCCGCCTCCATGCGGGCGACCTTTACAAGGATGCACTGTTCCACGCCGCCATCGCGGCGATGATCAAGAACTATGGCGTCGTCTCCCTCGGTCTTCACGGTCTCGTGGAGATGCCGTATCACATGTTATTCCACACCTTGCTGGCCGGCCTCAGTCGCTTGTCCGGCTGTGGAACGCTCGAGGTCTATGGGGTCGTCAGACCGGTACTCTTCATTCCGATTCTGGTGTTCAGTGTGGTGGCCTGCGGCACCATGCTCGAGCGGGAAGGACGCCTGAGCGTGCCGATCGCCTGGAGTCTGGTATGTATTCTGCTGGTAGGGGCCCCGGTTCTACTTTCCCCCTGGCTGTTCTGGAATATCTACCTCATATCCGGATCCTATATGGTCTCGCTGGGACTCTTCCTGCTCGGACTACCGCTGTTATTCAAGGCCCGGTTAGTCGTTCCCGACCTCCTTTTGGTCCCGCTGCTAGTGGCGCTGATTGCAGACGCCAAGGTGTCGAGCGGATTGATCTATGCCGGACTGTGGCTGATGCGATCGATCTTCGTTCCGACAGAGCGCCCGGTCTTCGAGCGCATCGCCACCCTGTCGGCGGTGGTCACGGTGACGTTGGTGACAGTGGAACCCATCGGTTTTATGAGTGGATCGATCGGGCCGTTTCGCTTCATCTCTCACTCGCTCGGGGGTTCTTGGATTCATGAGGCCGGTGCCGCCATACTTGTAGGGGGTGATCTATCATGGCGCACCTTGGTATTGGCCCTGATCGCTAGCTTGAGTTTTTTTGTATTCCACTTCTTGTTCTCATGGGTCGTAATCGGATGGGTGGCTTATAATCAGGGAATGCCGGCGCTACTGAAAAATCCGGTCGGCCTTTATTCATCGGCGGCGGTGATTGCCGGTGCGATGGTTGTGCTCTTGTTTTCCATTCCTGATGGTTCTGCTTATTATTTCTCGAACCTTGCCTTTTTCACGGCACTTCCGGTTATTGTCACCTTGGCCACCCGGCAGATCGGTCGCCGGCGGGTGACGGACATGGCGGCTCTGATGTTCGGCATCGTGATTCTGGTTGGATCGAGTTTAAAGACCGGCCATTGGGCGAATGCACTCTCGTCCGTGCGGGAGTCTCGACCACGGAGCCCCTTCGTCGAGTCTTTGCTCCGAATTCGAGATGAATTGCCGATCAATGTGGTGATGAAAGCCGACCCTGCCGCCGTAGTGACGAATAATCCGGCCAGGCACTGTGCTACGATACCCTTTGTGTTTCCTGCCGTGTCGGAACGGCCATGGATGGATGTTATCCCGGTACGTGATGATTGCCATTACCATCACTATGGGTATGCGCAATACGGTTTTACGAAATCGCAACAAGCCCTGACCGTGAAGCCGCGATTGTTGCCGGGTATGAGCATCCATCATTGGCCGGCTGCGCCGGAGGATATGGATTCGAAACTTCGGTAAGAAGGTTGACGATTCCCGACAAAGGCGCACGGGCATCTCGTCCGTAACGAAATAATCTGTGAAAATCTGCGTAATCTGCGGATAGATTACGGGTACCTGAACCAGAACTCCTTTGTGCCTTTGCGGTTCAAATTATCTGCACTGCCGGCGACCGGCGATTGGAAGCAATTTGTCCATCGAAAAGCAATTGATATGCACTCGCCCTGCCCCTGGAGACGAACAGGCAGTCCCCTGCGCGCGGGCTCGGGTCGGCGTAAGCGCTTGCCTTTTGGGTCAACGGGTGCGCTTCGACGGCGGACACAAACGCAACGACTTTCTTACCGGGCCGCTTGCCGATTTCCTGGAGTTGGTGCCCGTGTGTCCGGAGGTGGGGATCGGGATGGGCATTCCACGTCCGCCGATCCGATTGGTCGGCGACCCGGAACGGCCGCGTGCCGTCGGCGTGGACGACGCTACACCGGATGTAACGGAGCGGCTTCTTTCCTTCGCCCGACGGCATGTCGCCGCCCTCGGAGACATCAGCGGCTATGTACTGAAGCGGAACTCACCAAGCTGCGGCATGGAAGGGGTAAAGGTCCATGATTCCAAAGGTACGACCGCCGAGCGCAGGGGCATCGGCATCTTTGCCCGCGTTTTGATGGAGACCAAACCGCTGTTGCCGGTGGTGGAGGAAGCACAGCTGCACGACCCGGTGCTGCGCGAGCACTTTCTCACCAGGGTCTTGGTGTACCACTTCCGGCTTCCGGTCGCCGGTATGTAGGGCACCTTGAAAAATAGGTATTTTCACCAATCAAGCGACTCTAAGCCATTGATTGTTGACGTGTACCTTAGACGAAAACCATATTTTTCAAAGTGCCCAACATCAACCTTTCGTTGGGCACGGCGCACCGTCCAAAGATGCGGTTCGCGCCTGGCGATGGTGCAGTCCGAAAAGGACAACACACGCTCACCGCATCCTACAAGCTTTGCCCAACCTACAAGATCATGTTTTCAGAGGGATTTATACGCGCTCGCCCTGCATGGGCAGCTATGCCGATTGACAAAATGTGGCTCCCGGAATATTTTTAGTCACCAGCGGGGCGTAGCGCAGCCTGGTAGCGCACCTGAATGGGGTTCAGGTGGTCGGAGGTTCAAATCCTCTCGCCCCGACCAAAAAATCCATGAAAAGCACTAAAATAGAGACCGCGCCACTGGTGCGGTTTTTCTTTTCTCAAAACTTTCTCAACCCCTCGAAGAATACGTCGATTCGGAGTCGGCCCGCGCAGCCGTTTGACTTGAGTCAAAGTTGAAGCACGACTCTTGTCTTAGATTAAGGTAGGTTCGAGCGCAAGAAAATCGACCGCCTGCCGGCGTTGTCCACTGCCGATACTTGCGGAGCACGCCGATGATTGCCCTGTTTCGCGTTTTTCACGTTTTTCACGTTTTTCACGTTTTTCACGTTTTTCACGTTAGGGCTAAGCTGGCCGCCTTTTTCGTGGCGGGCCTTGCTGTCCTATCCATCGCGAGCCTCGTCGCGCTCGCTGCTGCGCCTGTTCAAGCGGACGCGGAGCCGTCCGCCAACCGCCAGGCGGAGCTCAATAACCTGCTTACGCAAGACTGCGGCTCCTGTCATGGTCTCACCCTCGCCGGGGGGCTGGGTCCCTCGCTTCAGGCTCATGCCTTGGCGGGCAAGCCCACAGAATACATCGCAGCCACCATCCTCTTCGGCCGACCCGGTACCGCAATGCCGCCCTGGCGGCCTTTCCTCTCGGATACGGAGGCCGCCTGGCTGGCGAACCTCCTGAAGCAACCAGCACCATGACGGCTCGTTTTCTTCTGTTCCTTGCGCTGACGGCGTTGCTGACGGGGACTGCCGACGCCCGGCGAGGGACCGGTGATCTCGGCATCGTGGTCGAACGCGCCGCAGGAAGCCTGCAGCTCATCGAAACCTCGCTGAACACCGCCCTGGGCCGCATCGAGGGTCTCGGCGATCTGTCCCATGCCTCCGCGGTCTTCTCCCGCGACGGACGCTTCGGCTTTGTATTCGGCCGCGACGGCGGACTGTCGAAGGTCGACCTGCTCGCCGGCACGCTCGTCAAACGTGTCGAGCAGGCGGGAAACAGCATCGGGGGCGCCATCTCACAGGACGGCCGCATGGTGGCCGTCTCCAACTACGAGCCCGGGGGGGTACGTGTCTTCGACACCGAGACCTTGGAGCCGATTGCCGACATCCCTGCGGTCTACGGACCCGAGGGAAAGCGATCAAAGGTCATCGGGCTGGTCGACGCTCCCGGCAATCGCTTCGTGTTCAGCCTGTGGGACGGGGGCGAGATCTGGATCGCGGATCTGACCGACCCGACCCGGGTCGAGATCCGCAAGTTCAAGGATATCGGCCGCAATCCCTACGACGCGCTGATCTCCCCGGACGGACGCTATTACATCGCGGGCCTGTTCGGGGAGGACGGCCTGGCGCTCCTCGATCTGTGGCACCCGGAGGTGGGGGTACGCCGCATCCTGCCCGACTACGGGAAGGGCGAGCAGAAGCTCCCCGTCTACAAGATGCCCCATCTGGAGGGCTGGGCGGTGGCCGGACGGCGGGCGTTCATCCCCGCGGTGGGCCGGCATCAAGTCCTCGTGATCGACATGGAAGACTGGCGGGAGGTCGCCCGCATCCCCGTGAAGGGTCAGCCGGTGTTCGTCATGGCCCGCCCCGACGGACGCCAGGTATGGGTGAACTTCGCCTTTCCGGACAACCGTCACATTCAGGTCTTCGATACCGAGACCCTCGAGCAGCTTTACGCGTTCGAGCCGGGTCCGGCCGTACTGCACATGGAGTTCGAGCCCCGCGGCGAGGAGGTCTGGATCTCGGTGCGGGATGCGGATCGCGTGGACGTCTATGACACCACGACCTTTGTGCGCTCGGCGAGCTTACCCGCGGACAAGCCGAGCGGCATCTTTCTCACCGCCCGCGCCCACCGGATCGGACTATGAGAAAGCACGGCAGCAAAACCCTGCTGCTCGACGCCATCGACCGGCGCCTGCTCGACGACTTTCAGAGCGGTTTTCCGCTGGTGCCCAGACCCTTCGCGGAGATCGCCGGCCAGCTGGGGGTCGGCGAGTCGGAGGTGATCGCCCGTATCGAACGGCTCGCAGCGGCGGGCGCTGTAAGCCGGGTCGGACCCGTGCTCCGGCCGCGGCAGGTCGGCACCAGTACCCTGGCCGCCATGGCCGTGCCCAAGGACCGGATCGAGGAGGTAGCCGCGCTGGTCAACGGTTACCGGGAAGTCAATCACAACTACGAGCGCAACCACAGGTTCAACCTCTGGTTCGTGCTTACCGCAGCCGACGAGGAACGTCTCACCGCGGTCATGGACGAGATCGAGGACCGTACCGGCGTCGAGGTGTTGGACCTGCCGCTGCTCGAGGAGTACCACATCGACCTGGGGTTTCCGCTGCAATGGACATGAGCGCAAATGTTTTTGCCGCGGTCCCCGACCCGATCGACGGCGCCCTGATCCGCGCCATACAACAGGGTCTACCTCTGGTACCACGGCCCTACGCCGTCATCGCGGGCGAGGTCGGGATTTCGGAAACAGAGGTGATGACGCGCCTTTCGAGACTCATCGACAGGGGGGCAATCAAGCGTTTCGGCGTCGTGGTGCGCCACCGCGAGCTCGGCTACCGCGCCAACGCCATGGTGGTCTGGGCCCTGCCCGAGAACCGCGTCGCGGGGATCGGCCGCCGCATCGCTCGTTTCCCGTTCGTGACCCTGAGCTACCGGCGCCTGCCGCGGCCGCCCGCCTGGCCTTATAACCTGTTCACCATGATCCACGGGCGCGATCGGACATCGGTATTGGAGCAGTTGGAGCAGATCAAGGAGTGCCTAGGCCTCGCAGACACAGGTTGCGCGGTCCTCTTCAGCGCGCGTCGCTTCAGGCAGCGCGGCGCCCGCTATGATGCGACCCGGCATTCCGAGGCGACGAACCTTTGCTATCCACTCGAACTTCCGGACCTGAAGTCGGCGTCCGGAAACAACTTGGCCTGCGCCTTCTGATGGCCGATTCGGAACACGCGGCCGCAACTCCAGCTTCGTCGCGAAACCCAATAGCAAGGTAGGTTGGGGTGAGCTTGCGAACCCCAACGAATTGCCTGAATGCTCATTGCAACATTCTAATAGGACAGGATTAACAAGATTTTCAGGATTAACAGGATTTTTCGTTGTTTTAATTGCGGTTAGCTGGAGAAAACGGAGTTTAGAGACTGCCTAGTAGGTCACTTCATCCAATTTTGCTGGTTGTCATTTCGAGCGTAGCGAGAAATCCTACGTGCTGAGAGTCTTTGCCGAGCTGTGAAGATCCCTCGTTACTTCGGAACGAGTGTAACCGTGCGGCAAACGTTCAGGGTAACAAGAAAAAATCCTGTTAATCCTGAAAATCCTGTTAATCCTGTACTATTGGCTATGGTAATTGAGAAACCAACCAGTAACCCTTTGATATTAAATGAAAATCGAGGCGCCGCCAGCCGCCCCGGTGAGATAGGCGAGCTAGGCGCCCTCGAACGCAATTTCCTGAATCGGTTCCAGGGTGGTTTTCCTCTGACACCGCGGCCGTTCCGAAAAGTCGCCGCGGAACTGAAGACGGACGAGGAGACCCTCATCTCGACCGTCCGTGCCATGCTGGAGAGAAGGCTGCTGAGCCGGTTCGGTCCCCTTTACGATGCCGAGCGCCTCGGCGGATGCTTTACGCTTGCGGCGATGGCAGTCCCGGAGCCGGACTTCGTCCGCACCACGAAAATCCTCAATGCTATCCCCGAGGTCGCACACAACTACCGGCGCGATCACCGGCTCAATATGTGGTTCGTGCTCGCGACTTCCGACCAGGGCAAGCTTAGGGGTGCAATCAGCCGCATTGAGTCCCTGACCGGCCTGATGGTCTACGATTTTCCCAAGCTCAAGGAATACCACCTGGGGTTCCGGCTCCAACTGGACGCGGACGGCGGCATCGCGGTACGGAGGATCGAGCGCAATAAAACCGCGGAGCCCCTGGAGCCGGACGACCTCGACCGCGCAATCATCGCCGCAACCCAGGCCGGTTACCCCCTGAAAACCGAGCCCTTCGGCGCCGTCGCGGCACAGACCGGTTGCGATGCCCCGACCGTTATCGAGCGGCTGAGCCGCATGCTCCAGGCCGGAGCGATCCGCCGCATCGGTGCCGTGCCCAACCACTATCGGCTCGGGCTGCGCGGCAACGGCATGTCCGTGTGGGACCTGGATGATGAGCAGGTGGACGCTCTCGGCACCAGGATCGGCGCCCTAGACTGCGTCAGCCACTGTTATCTGCGCCCGCGCCGCCTTCCACTCTGGCCCTATAACCTGTTCGCCATGGTCCATGGGCGCAACCGGGAGGAGGTAAAGGCCGCCGCCGCACGCATCGAAGCGATCGTCGCCGAACACTGTCACCGGCGGGACGTGTTGTTCAGCGAAGCCGTCCTGAAGAAAGCCGGGCTTCGATTCGTTCTCTGAAATGAGGTCTTAGCGTGACGAAGAAAGAGACGGACCGTGGTCCAACCCACGACAGCAGCTACAAGCTGTTATATTCGCACGTCGCGATGGTCGGCGACCTGTTGCAAGGCTTTATACCGGGCGCCTGGATTGATGAGCTGGACCTGGCCACCCTGGAAAAATGCAGCGGCAGCTATGTCAGCGACGATCTCCGTGACCGTGCCGACGACCTCATCTGGCGCGTGCGCTGGGGTCAGGACTGGCTCTATGTCTACCTGTTGCTCGAATTCCAGTCTAATATCGATCGCTGGATGGCGGTGCGCATCCAAACCTACCTCGGCCTCCTCTACCAGGACCTGATCCGCACGCGGCAGCTCAGTAGCAGAGGCCGGCTACCACCAGTGCTTCCCATCGTGCTCTACAATGGAGCCGATCCCTGGAATGCCGCGGAGACGCTCGATGCCCTGATCGAACCGGCGCCGCTTGTGCTGTGCGAGTACCGACCGCACCAGGCGTATTTCCTGATCGACGAGCAGCGTGTGGCGGAGCAAGGTAACCTGCCGCAGCGTAACCTGAGTGCCGCGCTCTTCCGGCTCGAAGCCAGCCGTACGCCCGAAGAGGTACTCACCATCCTCCACGCGCTGGTCGAGTGGCTCAAGGCGCCGGAGCAAACCAGTCTGCGGCGGGCCTTTACCGTTTGGTTCAACCGGGTCTTTCTCCCCAAGCGACTTGCGGGCGTAGAATTCGAGTCACTGACCGATTTACATGAGGTACACGACATGTTGTCCAACCGCGTAGAAAGCTGGACCGATCAATGGAAACGCGAGGGTCTGGAACAGGGTCTGGAACAGGGTTTGAAACGGGGTCTGCAGCAAGGTCAGGAACAGGGCTTGGAGCAAGGTCTGGAACGGGGTCTGGAACAGGGCCGCCAAGAGACGCGCCACCTACTTGCCCGCCAAGCCCGCCATCGCTTCGGACCCGCGATTGCCACGCAGACCGAGCCGCTCCTGACAGCGATTGCCGACCCGCGGCAGCTGGCGGATCTCGGCGATACACTCCTCTCCTGCCCCGACGGGACCGCTTGGCTGCATGCCTTGCATCAGGCACAGTCCCCGTCGACCACCGGCAACGAGCACCCATAACCGACATTTTTTTGCTCGCTCCCACGCTCCAGCGCCTGCCTGTCGGCAGACAGGTGGGAACGCTCCCTTGGCCGCTCCAGCGGCTAGGCTTGGTGACGTTGGAGCGTCAAGACTTGCTCCCACGCCGGAGCGTGGCAGCCAGATGACAAATCGAAAACAAAAACATCTTGCCCATGATTGATATGCGTTAGAGCACGAAACGGTAGTACTCGATATGTAGTGATCCTGTTCTGAATGCTCATTGCAAACTTCCAATAGGACAGGATTAACAAGATTTTCAGGATTAACAGGATTCTTTACTTGGAACGATTCAAAAACAACGTGGACATATCTCAAATAAAATGATGTACGAGGGATATATGTTCACGTTATTTGAACTGATACAAGGCGATTTCCGTCAATCGCCTGAACGCCGGGAATCACCATGTTCAGATTGAGCCGTTACGTACAGCTGCTCGCCTCCTCCACCGATCTGGAGAAGGCCGCCGCCGCGCCGCGCGCCGAACCGAGCGGACCGGTGGTGATCTGGAATCTGATCCGGCGCTGCAATCTCACCTGCAGGCACTGCTACGCCACCTCGGCGGACACCGATTTCAAAGGCGAGCTGACCACGCAAGAGGTCCGGGAGGTAATGGAAGACCTGCGCCGCTTCGGCGTACCGGTGCTGATCCTCTCCGGCGGCGAGCCCCTGATGCGGCCGGACATCTTCGACCTGGCGCACCGGGCCAAGGAACTCGGTTTTTACGTCGCCCTGTCCACCAACGGCACCCTGATCGACAAGACCAACCTGCCCCGTATACGGGAGGTGGAATTCGACTATCTCGGCATCAGCATCGACGGCCTGGAGGAAACCCACGACCGTTTCCGCCGTCGCCCCGGCGCCTTCCGGGAGTCCCTCCGGGGCATCCGCCTGTGCCGGGACGCGGGCATCCGAGTCGGCATGCGTTTCACCCTCACCCGGGACAACGGCCGAGACCTGCCGGGCCTGCTGCAGTTGATGGAGAGCGAAGAGATCGGCAAGTTCTATCTATCCCACCTCAACTACGCGGGCCGCGGCAACAAGAATCGGGAGGACGATGCCCACTTCCGGATGACCCGCGAGGCCATGGATCTGCTGATCGCGGCCTGTTGGCAATGCCTGCAGGACGGTCTCCCGTGCGAGTTCGTTACCGGCAACAACGACGCCGACGGCGTCTACCTGCTCCGGTGGGCCGAGCGCCGCTTTCCGGACCAGGCCGGCACTCTGCGCCGGGTCCTGAAAAACTGGGGTGGAAACGCCTCCGGCGTGAACGTTGCAAACATCGACAACCTGGGCCATGTGCACCCGGACACCTTCTGGTGGAACCACAGCCTCGGTAACGTGCGCGAACGGCCCTTCTCCGAAATCTGGGAGGACATCTCCGACCCGCTGATGGCCGGCCTGAAGCAGAGTCCGCGCCCGGTCGGCGGACGCTGCGCCCGATGCACGCACCAGGACATCTGCAACGGCAACACCCGCACCCGGGCCTTCCAGCTCACCGGTGATCCCTGGGCCGAGGACCCGGGCTGCTATCTGACCGACGCGGAGATCGGGGCCTGACAGTTAGCCGCAAATGAACGCAAATCGGTCGCAAAAGATTACATTCTCTTCTTTGTCCACAGATTACGCAGATTCTCGCAGATTGTTTCGTTTTTAATCTGCGGGAATCTGCGTAATCTGCGGATAGATCGAAGCGGCCGGATCATTTTTCCTGCCTACTCAATCCGAACCTCGGTAGTTCCGCCTTTTACCGCCAACCGACACAAATCAGTCGAGATCCGTTTGCCATCATTGACGGTTCTTGATCCATTTGCGTTCATCTGCGGCAAAAAAGAATTTCCAATGAAAGAACCAAACCGATGTTACCGATACTCCGGCACTGCTGTACCAGTGAGCCTGCCTGTTGTTTTGACCTGCGTCCTGACGCTCCTCGCCTCCCCACCGGGATCTGCACGGGCCGATGATATTGATACCCTGTACCTGGAGCACTGTGGTGAGTGCCATGGCCCGGACCGGCTCGGTCGGATCGGTCCCGCCCTGTTGCCGGAGAACCTCAGGCGCCTTAAGAAGAAGGCCGCCGTCCCGGTCATCCGCGAGGGACGCCCGGCCACCCAGATGCCCCCCTTCGCGGACAAGCTCAGCGACGAACAGATCCGGCGCCTGGTAGACCTGATCTACACGCCGCTGCCCGAGATCCCGCGCTGGGGCATGGAGGAGATCACTACCAGCCGCATCCTGCACACGCCCGCTAAGTCGCTACAGGACCGACCCGTCTTCGACGCCGACCTCGAGAACCTGTTTATTGTCGTGGAGCTGGGAGACCACCACGCGACCTTGCTCGACGGCGACCGCTTCGAGCCCATCCACCGCTTTCCCACCCGCTTCGCCCTGCACGGCGGACCCAAGTATGCCAAGGGTGGGCGCTATGTCTACTTCGCCTCCCGCGACGGCTGGATCAGCAAGTACGATATCTACAACCTGACCTATGTGGCCGAGGTGCGGGCCGGCATCAACACCCGCAACCTGGCGGTGTCCCACGATGGGCGCTTCGTCATGGTCGCCAACTACCTGCCCCACACCCTGGTGGTACTGGACGCCCGTGATCTGTCCCCGGTCAAAGTCATCCCGGTGGTGGATCACCAGGGGAAGAGCTCCCGAGTCAGCGCCGTCTACACGGCGGACCCCAGATCCAGCTTCATCGTAGCCCTCAAGGACCTGTCCGAGGTGTGGGAGATCAGCTACCGGATACCGCCGCCGCGTGGATTCGGCCGGTGGGTCCACGACTATCGTGAAGATTCGGGCGAAGAGATCGACCCCGAGCCCTTCCCGATTCGGCGCATTCGGGTTGAGGGCATACTCGACGACTTCTTCATCGACCAGGACTATGCGCGGATCGCCGGCAGCTCCCGCGACGGCAAGGGCCAAGTGGTGGACCTGAACCTGGGCCGCGCGGTGGCTGCGCTTGCGCTCCCCGGCCTGCCCCACCTGAGCTCCGGTATCACTTGGATCTGGCAGGGCCAAGTCGTGCTTGCCACCCCGAGCATCAAGGAATCCAAGGTTACCGTCCTGGACACCAGGACCTGGGAGATCGTCAAAGAGATACCGACCCTGGGCCCCGGCTTCTTCATGCGCAGCCACGAGAACTCACCCTACGCTTGGGTGGACGTCTTTTTCGGCAAGGACAAGGATGCCATGCAGGTGATCGACAAGCAGACCCTCAAGGTCGTCAAGACCCTGCGGCCCGCACCCGGCAAGACCTCAGCCCATGTCGAATTCACCAAGGATGGGCGCTATGCCCTGGTCAGCATCTGGGACTTGGACGGGGCGCTCGTCGTCTACGACGCTTTGAGCCTGAAAGAGGTCAAGCGCCTGCCGATGAAGAAGCCCTCCGGCAAATACAATGTCCACAACAAGCTGACCCGGTCGCGCGGGACGAGTCATTGATTCCCTCGAACTGCGGTCTGCGGAAGCGAGCGGCCGCCAGGGTGCGAAACCCGTGGTGGCAGTCTCGTAGGGTCCGCTGTGCGGACCGATTCCAGAGGGCAAGGCTTTTCCGTCTATTTCCCGTTTCCATGCATTTTCAATCACTTGCAGCGTCCGGAAATAGCGGGCCATCCCTGAACCGTGTCGGGCGCCGTCTTCTACGAGACCCTTTTGAGGGAGAGGGGTTGGGGAGGGAGTGGTCGAAAACAGTCCCGTACTCGATTTTTTGTGCAGTGCACAAATCGGGATCGGGATCGAAATCGAGATTCCGATTGCGATCCCGATTTCGACCTACCCCGGCTCTCCAACGGCTGGTTGGGCGTAGGAGATGGGGCCTTACGGGAGAGGGGCTTTTGGGGCCTCATGCCTCGTCGGTCTGAGGCGAAGCCTCGCTAGAGAGTACTGTGTACTTTACTCCCGTCTTCCTGTCCCCGCCTTTCTCTGATATTGCGCTTTTCTTGACATCAATCATTTTCCTTTACTATTTAGGTATTTTGATTACAAACTTTTCATGATAATTTAGAAATCGTGTTACCGGGTATCATCCTGAAAAATCTCAGAGATGGAATTTTTCGAGTTCTCGTTAGGTTTACATGATTGAGAGGTTTCTCATGAAAGCGCACGTAAAGAAACAACTCAGCGATCTTGCACCCGAAATCATCGAACTTGTCAAAACGGTTTCTACCAACTCTAAAGTTTCGTCGAAAGACTTTTTGCAAACTGGTGATTCGCTGAGAACAAGGCTTATTGCGTTTTACGAACAATATGCAGCACGTGACCAAAACGGCATTCCACTCGATCAGCATCTCAGGGCTATAGAAGACGCTATTAATTCCAAGGAAGGTGATTTACGGTCCGCCATCAACGACCTTGTATACAATGGGGTAATCAACCCCATTGAATACCTAAAAGTATTGACAGATACTATGGGTGATGATCACCCCGTCACATCCGATATTCTTCGTGGCACCTTATCTAATCCTGCATTTGCTCCTGGTGGCCCAATGGCTGACAAGGGTTGCGCTGCTTGTATTGCCTGCATTTCATGTGCCGGTTGTATATGGGGTCCCGTTGTTGCTACCGCTACCACCGCATCTACTCTCTCGCTTGCCGGTTAACCTGCTATCAGTCGCCCTCTGACTCTTCTCTTTGACCTCGAATGCAGTCAGAGGGTAAGTTACATTGTTGGCTTTTTAGGGATTGCGAACTGCTAACGATCACGGAAAGGCGCTATCTACCCTGGATGATGAAAAGCCATAGGCGTATGGCTTTTGCGTGGGTTGGACTACTTCCATGGTCAGTGGGTCGAGGTTGGAAGGCATTTGTGACGACTTCACGGTGAGTCTGGAGTCCATAAAGAACTGTTTTTTAACCGCAGTTTTGTCACTACTCTATCCTTTCTCAGGAATGGTGTTATGACGCCTCCTTTCCTTTTGTTTTCTACAGAACAGAATCGTTACTTGTATGATCCCGAAACAAGTTCTGTTCACCCCTGGAACTCCCCTCTTTCTTCTTCCTTCGCATCTGACCTTTACAGCACATCTACTGACCAGGATTTCTCTGAGGTGTGCCAGGTGTATGATATTCCTGTACATCTACGTGAATACCTTAACGCCTGGCGCATCCGTACTTCAGCCTTTCAGACGCGTGTTTCACGATTCCACACTCCTTCTTTCTCTACAGTTAAAAAGGGACCAGTTTGGATGTCGGATCTGGTTCTTAATGTTTCGAACGCATGTAATTTACGATGTTCTTACTGTGCGTACTCTTCTTACTATCCCAGTTACCGTCAGCATAATAAGTCCCTAATGTCCATTGATGTCGCCAGAAAGGCAATCGATGCTTTCTTTTCCTATAATTTCTCTGATGAAGAACTTCTTTCTTACCCTGATAGGCGACTTAACATTGTCTTCTATGGTGGTGAGCCCCTCATAAATTTTCCAGTTATTTCCGACTCGATAATTTATGCTATCGCCAACAAACAGAACATATGGGACGTCGCTTTTAGCGTTAGTACTAATCTGCTATTGCTCAAAACAAACCATATACGTTTTTTCACGGAACACGGTGTCTTTCTCAACGTAAGTTTAGATGGCCCGCGCCTTCAACATAATCGGTACCGTAAACTACCGAATGATAACGGTACATACGATGTTGTGATGGATCGGCTGGCAGCAATAAGACAGTTCGACCCAGAGTATTTCCGTAACAAGGTGCGCGTTTTGCCAACGATTACAGGAGCGTCGAACCTTCCGCGCGTATGCAGGTTTTTCGACAGAAAGATTAGCACCGGAGAGTTACCACCGATACTTACTGTTAACTTTCTCAAAGATTTTGACAACTGCGCTTTTCACAACGATTATCCCTTTGACAAAAATTTATTTAAAAAACGGTCTGCATTTCTTCTAGATAAATATAAAAAATCCAAGATATCGGGACACCGTTTCCTTCAAGGTGATTTTCTTTTCCATTATATTGATGATTCCCTGTCACGGTTATCACAACGCATTCAATCAGTTGGTGGACTGGACAACGAGTGGTACACTGGCACCTGTTTGCCTGGAAGGAAACTCTTTATTACTCCAGATGGGCGCATTCATGTATGCGAGCGGATCAACGATTACTTTCCGATCGGTGATGTATTACAAGGAATAGACGCAGACCGCGCTCAACGATTATTGCATACCTACTTCGAATCTACGCCGAATTGTGGGGACTGCTGGGCACGGAATTTGTGTCAAATGTGTTTCGCCGCAACCGCTGAAGACGGTCATTTTGATTTTCCGAAACGATGTGATGTGTTCAAAACCTTGATGAAATCTCAACTACAACTACTGTATTCGATACGAGAATGCTCACCTCGTGCATTTGAGGGAGAGATCACAAGAGAAAAGGGGCGCTCGTATACTGCGGAATGCTAGAATATGAACGATCGATTCTCTTTATTTCCTCACTGTCGACTAGTCAAGGGAACTGTTCATGACGTGATATACGACCTTTTCCGCTGTAGGCTTATCCACCTTACCGACCCATTCGCGAAAACAGTATTGAGGATGTCTGAATCAGGAGATTGCATCTACGATATAAACAGAGAACTCGGTGTAGGTGAAAGATCGATAACACGTCTGTTAGACTACTTGATTTTTTTGGACTATGGCGATTACAAAAAAAACAATGAGGTTGTTGATAGATATAGTCCGGGAGTGTCGCAGTCACAAGCAATGCTTTTCGATATTCCAAGAAATAACAATACCGCAGTATTGGAGCTCGCATCAGAGTGCTCTTTGAATTGCAGCTATTGTCGTACGCAGGGATGGCAAAAAAGTAGGGCCTGCGCATGCGGAATATGGAGTACTAACGGAGACGGCCCGCTAGTCGATTACGCAGCACTGATTGCGCAATTAGATGCGCTAGGTTTCAAGCGAATTTACGTTCAGGGAGGAGACCCTTTTTTAGTCATAGAACTACTAGAAGAGGTAATGATACAGGCGTCTGAGAGAGGCATGCAGATAGCAATACAAACACCCGGACTACGAATAACGGCAGAAGACAGAAAATTTATAGAGCAGTACGGCGTTGATCTAGTGATTCCGATATTTGGAATGGACAGTCATGAGCATGATAAAGCGACAAGGGTGGAGGGCTCGTGGAACACCGCTATGGAATTGATTACCTGTATCAAGCAGTTCGGGGGTAAAATCAATGTACGCCCCGTCCTCAGCAGTTTTGTCAGTCGCAATGTGTCATTAGAAGAAATATTAACTAAAACAGGAACAGGAGCAGTGTTATTGGAAACGCGTCACGATACAATGGACGTATCAAAGGACGTACCTCAGCTAAAAACGAGCAGATATACAAAGCCAATAGATTTTGCATTGTCCATAAATGAGTTTGCGAGGCTTCAAGGAGGTCATGAATGTTGGCAAGACAGCATTTCAATTGGAAAAGATGGGAAAGTTTTTCCCTGTATAACGGCCAGAAATCACGTTTTGGGGGATATTAACAAAGAATCACTTTCTGGTATATTAAGAAAGAGGAAAGCCCAAAAGATAAGAATGAATATCCGAGCTACAGTACAGCCATGCGCAAAATGTGAATTCCGAGTATCCTGCTCTGGTTGCACTGTAATCTCCGAAAAGGTTTCTGGAACGATTTATAGCAAAAACTGGGATTGTTCGTATGACCCGCTTACAGGGATATGGGAAATACCGTAGGAAGGGTACCTGATACCTACCAAGACCTTCGGAATACGACACCAGAAACGGAGTGTATCCCTCGCAAGTCTAGCCGCCGAGGATGAAGCAGTTACCCACCGGTATGGAACACCGCCGGGAAGAAAGATACATTTCTTGTACTCGCGAGACGGACTTGCCATCCGTGGCACGGCAGGGTCCGGCGTCTCAGCCGGAATGACGGTTTTGCGTGTTGACTCTATCTATACTGCCACACGGCACAATTCGAGCTTTTGAATTTCCCCTTCACCCCTTCACCCCCGCCCTCTCCCGGAGGGAGAGGGAGTGAAATGCGCAGATTGTGCCGTGTGGCAGTATAACGCCAGGGACGGCTCAACAGCCCCTAGTACACATCGTGCACGGTGTTGTAGACGTTGAACTTGCCGGTCGGGGTGATGAGCTGGTCGTCCTTGATGACGTGCTTGGGCTTCAGGGTCTTGTCGTCCACGATTACGATGGCCGACTTCTTGTCCTTCGCGTTCCAGACCGAGAACCAGACTTCGTCGCCGGCCTTGTTGTATTCAGGCTGTACGACACGCTTGGCTCCCTCGCCCACATCGGCCCACTCGGCGATCGGCAGCACCTTGTACTTCGCCTCCAGGTTGTCGATGTCGAACACAGCGACCGTCTGGCTCAGCTTTTCGACCGAGTTGAGGGCGGTATCCACATAGAGGTGCTTGGAGTTGGGATGGGTCTTGATGAACAGGGAGCCGCCGCCCTGACCCTCCAGCTTGCGCACCACCTTCCAGGCCTGGTCGGGGTGGCCCTTGGGGTCGGTGCCGATGAGCACCACGGAGTTATCCCCGAGATGGCTGGTCGCCCACACCGGACCGTGCTCGGGGTCGACGAAGTTTGCACCCCGCCCCGGGTGGGGGATAGCCCCCACCTCGATCATGGCTGCCAGCTTCTGGTCCTTGGAATCCACCACGGCGATCTTGTTGGACTTGTTGGCGGCGGCGAGGAAGTAACGCTGAGTGGCGTCCCACCCGCCATCGTGCAGAAAGGGCGCAGCGGCGATCTCGGTCACCTTGAGGTTGTCCAGGTCTTTGAAATTCACCAGCAGGACCTTGCCGGTCTCCTTGACATTGACAATGAACTCCGGGTGGTGATGGGAAGCGACGATAGCCGCCACGCGCGGCTCGGGATGGTACTCCTGGGTGTCGACGGTCATGCCCCGGGTGGAGACGATCTTCAGCGGCTCCAGGGTGTCGCCCTTCATGATCACATACTGGGGCGGCCAATAGGTTCCGATAATGGCGTACTTGTCTTCCATGCCCTTGAATTTGGAGGTCTCCACCGAGCGCGCCTCCAGACCGACCTTCATCTCGGCCACGTTCTGCGGCGGGTCCATCCACAGGTCGATCAGGTTGATCTTGGCGTCGCGGCCGATCACGAACAGATAGCGTCCCGAAGCGGAGAGGCGGGAGATGTGTACCGCGTAGCCGGTGTCGACGGTGGTGACGATCTCTTTGCTGTCACCGTCGATGAGCGCGACCTTACCCGCATCGCGCAAGGTCACGGAGAACAGATTTTCCAGGTCGAGGCGGTTCATCTGTTTGGTCGGCCGTTGCTCCGGCGGCACCAGGACCTTCCAGGTTTCTTTCATTTTCTTCATGCCGTATTCCGGCGGCACCGGCGGCTCATGCTGAAGATAACGGGCCATGAGGTCGATCTCGGCCTCGCTGAGATCCCCGGACGTGCCCCAGTTGGGCATGCCTGCCGGCGAACCGTAGGTGATCATGGCCTTGAGATAGGGGGTGCCGAGTTGGCGGGTCTTGTCCGTGGTCAGCGGCTTGCCGGTGGCGCCCTTACGCAGCACGCCGTGACAGCCCGCGCACCGTTGGAAAAAGAGCTTCTTCGCCTGGTCGAACTCCGCGGTTGTCATCTCCGGTCCTTCGCCGCCGATCAGGTCCTTCGTGGTCGCCGGGTCGACCGCTGTCGGGGCCCCTTCGTAGGCCATACCCTCTTTCTTCATTCCGGCGTGCCCAGCCTCGGGTGACTCGGCCATGGCGGCAGTGACGGCCAAGGCCAGGCCGGAAAGTGCCAGCAGTCCGCCGGCACGCTTGAGTTCAAATCGGTTCATTCGGATCCTCCCAGCGACGTTGGGGGTTGTGAGACAAGGGTGTTGTCGCGGCGCGGTTACAGTAAAAGACCGCCCACTGCATCAGCCTTGACATACATCAAAGAAAGAAGAACATTCACTGCTCCCGAATCGGCTGCGCCGCGGAAGCACAGGGCATCAGCGTAAGCTCCTGCGAATGGCCGGGCTTTGCGATCTCCTCCAGGGCCGCTTGGTCGAGAATGGTGACATGGTTACCCTGAACCTCGATAGCGCCCTGATCGATGAGGTTCCTCTCGACGCGTGAAAAGGTCTCCGGTTTGATGGAAAGGCGAGATGCGAGAATCCCCTTGCGCATCTCCAGATCCAAGGCCCTGCAACCCGCAGGCAGCTTCATGAGCAGATAACGGGCAACGCGGCTGGTCGCCGTGTGCAGGGTCACATTATCGATCTCCCCGATCAGGGCGCGCAGGCGCCGGCTCAGATTGCCCAGCAGGATGAAACAGGTGTCCACGGAATCGCGCAGCATGTTCGCAAAGTCGCGGGCATCGATGCCGATGAGGTCGGTCGGACACAGGGCCGCCGCGCACACCGGGTAACGGGGGACGTCCAGGAACATCAACGCCTCGGCGAAGGTCTGCCCCGGAGCGACGATCTCGATGACTTTCTCCGCACCTTCGGGCGAGAGTCGAAACAGCCGTACCTGACCCTTCAGTACCAGATAAAAGCGTTCGGCCGGGTCCCCCTGACTGAAGAGTAGCTGGCCCTCGTCCAGTCCGATGCGCGCGGCGTGGCCAGTGACCCGCTCCAGTTGCTCTTCGGTCAACCCGGAAAGCAGCAGTCCGGTGCGCAATTCTTCGGTCATCGCCTTCTCTATCATGCGCCTCTCTACTAGGGGACGTTCTCAATTGAGCCAAATCATCATAAAAATCAAGCCCGTAGGCT
The DNA here is from genome assembly GCA_011392765.1 of Candidatus Thiosymbion ectosymbiont of Catanema sp. Cochon2018. Lineage (GTDB taxonomy): Bacteria > Pseudomonadota > Gammaproteobacteria > Chromatiales > Chromatiaceae > Thiosymbion > Thiosymbion ectosymbiont_A. Next base: position 68,908 of record WYCW01000001.1, read on the forward strand.
GGGTTACGGCCAGGGACGGCGAAACCCGGCACACGGTATTGCGGATCGGAAAAGCTGGGTTTCGTTCCTCAACCCAGCCTACAACACTTAGAGACTGTCTAAAAAGGGATCGTAGGCTGTAGGCTGGGTTGCGGCCAGGGACGGCCAAAACCCAGCAATAACCTAGGATCCTTGACGAACCCGCATCTTTACAAAGGACAATCGTCCAACGCCATTTGACCTGAGTCAAGGTGGCCCGAGGCCCTGGAAATGTAAGGTGATTGTTTCGGACTTTATTCTCGGAGGGCCCGAACCCATGTCGCAAACCTTCACCAAGTCGATGGCGAGAAACATCTTCTACGGTGGCTCCCTGTTCTTTCTGTTGCTGTTCCTCACCTTGACCTTCCATACCTCCAGGGCACTGCCGGACCGCGACCGGCGTGAGCAGCTCGACCTCGCGAGCGAGGTCGGCCGGAAGATCGCGCACGGCAAAGAGCTGTGGGAGACCAATAACTGCATAGGCTGCCACAGCCTGCTGGGAGAAGGGGCCTACTTTGCCCCGGAGCTGGGCAATGTCTATGTGCGCTTCGGCAACAACAAAGATGCCATCAAGGCCTTCATCCGGAGTCGTCCCGCCGCGGGCATCCCCGGACGCCGCAGTATGCCGCAGTTCAACTTCAGCGACGAGGAGCTCGATGCCATCGCCGAATTTCTGAAGTACAGCTCCGAGATCGACACGGCCGGCTGGCCACCGAATATCCAGGGCTGAGTTGCCGTACCCGGAGACATATCAATGAAATATAAATCACAAGCTGTCGCCAAGCCCTACTTCATCGCAGCCATTGCCCTGTTCGTGGCCCAGATCCTGTTCGGTCTGATTATGGGCCTGCAGTACGTCGTCGGGGACTTCCTGTTCCCCGCGATCCCCTTCAACGTGGCCCGCATGGTTCACACCAACACCCTCATCGTCTGGCTGCTGATGGCCTTCATGGGCGCCTCCTACTATCTGGTTCCGGAAGAGGCGGAGCGCGAGCTCGCCGTACCCTGGCTGGCGACCGCGATGTTCTGGATCTTTCTCGCCGCCGCGGGCCTCACCGTTCTCGGTTACCTTCTCGTGCCCTATTCGGGATTGGCGAAGATGACGGGCAACGCCCTCCTGCCCACCATGGGCCGGGAGTTCCTGGAGCAGCCCACCATCACCAAGATCGGCATCGTGATCGTGGCTCTGGCTTTTCTCGCAAACATCGCCCTGACCGTCCTCAAGGGCCGCAAGACGGTGGTGAGCCTGGTGCTGCTTATCGGCCTTACAGGACTTGCCGTATTCTTCCTGTTCGCCTTTTATAACCCGACCAACCTGGTGCTGGACAAGTACTATTGGTGGTGGGTAGTCCATCTGTGGGTGGAGGGGGTATGGGAGCTGATCCTGGGCGCCATCCTTGCCTTCGTCCTGATAAAGACTACGGGCGTGGACCGCGAGGTGATCGAGAAGTGGCTGTACGTCATCATCGCCATGGTGCTGGTCACGGGCATCATCGGCACCGGCCACCACTACTACTGGATCGGCGCCCCCGAGTACTGGCAGTGGTGGGGCTCGATCTTCTCCGCAATGGAGCCCATCCCCTTCTTCATGATGACCGTGTTCGCCTTCAACATGGTCAACAAACGCCGGCGCAACCACCCCAACAAAGCAGCGGTCCTGTGGGCCTTGGGTACGGCCGTGATGGCCTTCCTCGGCGCGGGCGTCTGGGGCTTTCTGCATACCCTGGCGCCGGTCAACTTCTATACCCACGGCACCCAGATCACCGCGGCGCATGGGCACTTGGCCTTCTTCGGCGCCTACGTCCTGATCAGCCTGACCATCATTTCCTACGCCATGCCGTTGCTGAGCGGCCGCGAGGCCAATAGCATGCGTTCCCAGGTGCTGGAGATGTGGAGTTTCTGGCTGATGACCGTGTCCATGGTCTTCATCACCCTGTTCCTCACCGCGGCGGGAATCCTTCAGGTCTTCCTGCAGCGCTTCAGCGAGGCCCCTCAGCAATTCATGCTGGTGCAGGACAAGATCGCGCTCTTCTACTGGCTGCGTGAATTCACGGGCGTGGTGTTCCTGATCGGATTGGTGGTCTACATCTGGAGCTTCTTCGCCGCCGCCAAAGACGCAAAAGGACCGGCCATGAGCAGTGAAGCCACCGCCTCGCCCGCCTCGGCCTGATCGTTTATTCACACCCGGCTTTCACACACGGGCACAGGGAGGACCCGGTAGGTATTCAGGCCCCGCTCTGCGGGGCCTTAGGCGGGTGGTGTTGTGATTTTGTTGTCCCTAGGAGCCTTGAGGGACCCGGATCTTTACCAATGAGTCAAGTTTGTGCACGGCACAAAAACTCACATCTCCTCATGCAGCACTGGGGGTATTGCGCCCATTGTTTTTATCCGCAGATTACGCAGATTTTCGCAGATTATTTCTATTCTTAATCTGCGAAAATCTGCGTAATCTGCGGATAACAAGTTTGTGCGCTGCACAAAAAATTCACGCCTCGTCGGTCTGAGGCAAAGCCTCGCTAGGATCCTTGAGGGACCCGTATCTTTACAAATGAGTCAAGTTTATGCAGTGTACAAATCGGGATCGCAATCGAAATTTCGATTTCGATCCCGATCTCGATCCCGACCTACCCAAGCTCTCCAACGATTGGTTGGGCATAGGAGATGGGGCCTTACGGGAGAGGGGCTGTTGGGGCCTTCATGCCTCGTCGGTCTGAGGCGAAGCCTCGCTAGGATTCCTTGAATGACCGGATTTTGTGCAAATGAGTCAAATTTCGCAAACGTCTAACCCCTCTCGTGGTCGTGATCGTGATCATGATCGTAGTCGAAGCCGCCGTAGGAGGGACCGCATTCTTTCGTCGTTCGTGGTCTCCGGAGGTCCCGGCCAGGTACCGGGTCGAAACCCGTAGCCATCAGGTTTTCCGTGCCCGCTTTGCCTGGCGTCGCTGATCACGATCACGATCACGACCACGGTTCCGCTTTCGATAGCGATAGAGCGATGATCACGCCTCGTCGGCCTGAGGCGGAGCCTCGTTAGGTATACACACTGAATCTCGGAAACAGCAAAGTTAAAACACTACCAAGACCCTAGTACATCATTTCATCCTATCTTGCATGTTAACAATTTGATTTTATTTTATAAATCATTATGTTATATGCTTTCAAACATGCAAAATATGCTGAAATGGGGTACTAGGGGGTGTTCTCAATCAAGCCAAATCCATGTAGCGCAGGCGCCTGCCCCTGCCTGCGGTAGGCAGGTGGGGCAGACAGGCCACATGCCAAAACGTCTCGTCAGGGTTTACCGGACTTTTTGTGCGCCGGATTCCTCGAGATAGGTCTTGGCACGCAGCCCCAGGTCGGCTGCTTTGACCTGATACTGCCACCACTGGTTGGCCCAGAGCATGGCATTCTGCCAGTCTTCCTTGGCGGCGGCCGCCTCCGATTTCTTCTTTGCCCCCTCGGAGAATCCAAGCTGGTCGGTGGCATCCTCGACCAGGGCCACGACGGTTGGGAAGTCCTTGAAGTTGTGGCTGGTGATGTAGGCGACTACCTGATTTATGACCGCCTGGGTCTCCAGGTTAGTCTTGACCTGGGTCTCGTAGTCCTCTTTGGTGTAGACGGTACCTTCCACCATCTTGACCTCGGCCGCCTGGTAACCCTTCGGTCTCACGAGCAGGTAGCCCTGCATCTCCAGGTGCAGCGCCGAGCAGAACTCGGTGCAATAGTAGGGGAATACACCGGCCTGATCGGCCACGAAGGTCGCGCTCGCGGTCTTGCCGGGCTCGATGGAGAGCTGCACGTTCTGACCGTATACGGTAAAGCCGTGCACCTCGTCCTGGGCCCGCTCCAGGTTGGTCAGGTGGATCTTGACGGTATCGCCCTCCTCCGCCTCGATGATCTCGGGGGTGATGTGAGAGCGGATGACGGTGCCCCAGACCTCGGTCGTGCACTTGCCTTCGGCGTCGCAGCTGCGCTCGGTTTTCTCGCGGCCGGCGCGGGTCTTGTAGGGAGAGCGCCGATCGGTGCGGCTGTCCCAGCCGGACTTGTAGCGCACCGCGGGCTTCAGCTTGTCGGCCCTGATTGCCACTACGTAATGGGGTTCACCCAGCGGTACCGGCATGTCGTAGAGCAGCTGCATCTTCTCGCCGCTGATATCGATGAGCTGATGGTTCTGCGGGTGCAGAGGGCCGACCGGATTGAAACGGTCGATGGCCAGCTTGTTGAGCGCCACCAGGTATTTGCCGTCCGGGCTCACCGAGTCGCCTTCCATGGTCATCAGGTGGCCGATGTTGTAGTGGATGGAGATCTTGTCCAGGACCTTACCTGCGCAGTAATCGTACTTGGCGACTTGGGAGTCCACATACAGGGAGGTGTAGGCCACGCAGGGCTTGGCGTCGAACTGGGTGTGCAGCGGCCCCAGCCCCAGGTCGATCTGGGTGTGCAGCACGTCTTGCATGCCGATGATAGGCACGCCGTAGGGGTCCTTGCCCTCGAACTTGCCCTCCTCGATGGCCTGCATGATTTTCTCGAAGTTGTAGACCGAGACGTGACTGTCGAGCTTTCCGGAGACGATCAGGTACTTGCCGTCCGGGGTCACGTCTACGCCGTGGGGGCTCTTGGGCTCCGGGATCAGGTACAACAGTCCTTCGGCGATGGCCTGCTCCATCGGGATGAAGTACATTCCCCGCTCCTGCCTGACCTTGCCGGCCCGGACCAGTTCTTCCGCCTTCTTCCAGTTGGTCAGGTGCAGAAAATCCGTGTCCTTGGACGAGCAGCCGGCCTCGAAGGGCGGACGCCCGCGCTCGATGCCGCCCACGTAGCGCTCGGAGCAGAAGGAATTGGTGAAGCCCCAGCCGTAGCTGTCCTTCTTACCCGCGTCCGAGAGGTCCTGGCTGTAGGGGGGCAGCTCGAACACGAATGAATTCTCGGGCTCGATCCTCCCCTTCTCCTTATTGAACTTCCAATAGGTCAGCCCCCCGCGATACTTGTCGTTGAACTCCTCGAGCGGGACAAAGCCGTCTTCGAGCAAAGGCGCGGCGTACTGGGTCCCCTCCATGACGTACTCGGTGTTGGGGGTGACGAAGGCACCGCCGTGCTCGGACTTGAAAAACGGGTTGGCCACGATCTGCTTGGTCTCGAAGTCGTGCAGGTCGATCACCGCCACGCGGGGGTTGGCCTTGTCGTTGATGAAGAGATATTTGCCGTCGTAATCGCCCTCCGTCTCGGAGATGGCCGGGTGGTGAGTATCGCCGTAGACGATGTCCTTGCCGCGGACTCGGCCCTGGGCCAGCACGGCCTTGGACTCGTCATCGAAGCCGTACCCCTGCCAGGGCTCGGGCGTAAAGACGCCGATGTACTTGAGGATGCGCATGGAGGGGATGCCGTAGACGATGACCTGCCCCGACTGACCACCGGAGCTGAACGCCAGGTACTCGTCCCGACCGCCGGTGGGGGTGTAGGTCTTGGCCGCCGCGAGAAGGTCTTTCTCCGTCAGGCCGCGGCGCTTCATGACGTCTTGCAGCGTCTCGACGGACCAAGCCGCTGTCGCCGCGCCTATCGCGAGTGCTATCCCGATCATGAAGGACAGGCTTCGCCTCGTTAGCTCGTGCATTTTTCCCCTCCAAGCAGCGGTAGTGTTCCAACTTTGTTTCTCAGGGTTCAAATAGATATGCTAACCAATATGTTGCGCCTCTGGAACAACAGAGTTACAACACTGCCGATCGGTGAAACACCCTTCACCCCGTAAAGACTTCATCCAGGGATTTTGCATCCAACACGCGATCGGCCCAGGTTTCAATGGTGTCCGGGTCAGCCCCATAAATCCGCTCGGAGATCCCCTCGGGCAAGGGTTGAAAACGACGCGAAAGCTGACGCAGCAGCAGCTTCGCTTCTCCTTTCGCTTCTCCTTTCGCTTCTCCTTCCCGTAGACCTTCCAGACGACCTTCCCGGTGGCCTCGCTGCATGCCTTGTTGCATGCCTTCCCGCAAAGCCTCCTGACGAGCCACTCGTGTAATGTCCTGGGCAAACTGGGACATCATGGTTGCTTCCTCCTCCGGTCGTACCGCTCGGATAATTTTGCGTAGCGTTTTCCCATTGCTTCAGGATCTCTGCCAGGTATCTCAACAGCTGGAAGCCGATTTTCCGATCCGGTGAACTCTTATGTTCAATGAGCACGTAAAGATAAGCGGTCCGGCTGTCGCTGGTCTCTACCTTGTAGAGCCGATCGCTCAGGTGCCTGTCCAACGCTTCGTCTACGAATGAGGCATCTACCAGTTCCGGCGGCTTGTCGGATAGAAACCGTACCACCTCGCCAGGCAGGTGCGCTCGCAACAAGGCTCCCGCCCGTGCCGGGTGGGAGAGCAGTTCCTTCAGGAAGCGATCGTGGGGTTGGGAAATTTTAGTCAACGTGGATTTAGGGACTCTTTATCTTACCATATCCAGGTGGTGTTCTAACTTTGTTGTTTCTGGTTTATTAGGGTACTTTGAAAACCCCATGACAGGGGGGTTTCAAGTTCCCTATACTCGGCAACAACAAAATTAGAACACCACCCTGGCCATCTGACATGTGCATCGTCAGTGGGCCACACCCTTCTCCGATTAAAGGCGGGATGCGCTGCGCTTTTCCGCCCTACGCGGGCAGCATCCCGACGCTGAAAAGTGCCGGCGTGAGAAGGCATAGCACGACGTTCAGCGCCAACCACGGCACGAGAGACGATGTAAAGGGACCGCCGGCGTGGATGGTCTTGTTCACTCCGCGATAGACCGCAACGGCAATCGGAAAGGTGGTCATTGCGATCAATGCCGTGGGCGGTAGCAGACCTGTCGCCACGCCGAGACCGAGGCTCGCGAAAGCAAGGACTGCGAACAGCCCGTAAACCAGGAGGCTACGCTGAAGTCCCAACCCGATGGGAAGGTTGTCCCTGCCTACGGATCGGTCCGCCTCCAGGTCCGGAAACTGGTTCAGCAGGAGTAGGTTACTGACCAGGAAAAACGGAACCAGCGAGGCGAGCAAGGCACTCCCGGACCAGGTACCGGTCACGGAAAAGTAGGTACCGACAACCATCAGGGGACCAAAACCAAGTCCGGGGGCGACCAGGCACAGCCAGCGATTGCGGTTGATCTTACTGGTGTAGAAGTAAACCAGGACCAATCCCGAGGCAACGATAGGCAGAAGGCCCCAACCCACCCGCCAGGCGAGGATCAGCCCACAAAGGGCCGTCAGCATCAGCGCCCCCAGCCCGATCATGCGCGCCGCTTCCGCCAGCCTGGGATCGGCGACCAGGGTCCCGCTCCCGCCGCTGAACGGCGTGCGTGCGGTACGCAGGTCGAGTCCCGACCGGAAATCTTCGTACTCGTTCAGTGCGTTGACGCTGACGTGAGCCGCGACCGCACCGATCATCGCCAGGGTGCAAGCCGTCCAATCCACGGGGGCGCCCGAAGCATACGCAACCGTAATCCCAAGCAGCACGCATATCGGTGTCAACAGGAGAAAAGAGGGGCGGATAACGCCCAGAATGGGTGGATAGCGCACGTTATCGTCTCCGGTGTTTATCACCCGGGCACTGCGAAAACAAGATCTCGGCATGGAAGCAAGTCGGGTAGGTCGGGCACACCGCTGCCGTGGACCACACGGACGGCATGAGGGTAGCCCAATGGACAACATGGACGGTATGGACTGCATGGACCGGGGGCACCCAGCGACCCCTGGTCTAGGATTCCTTAAATGACCAGATTTTGTGCAAATGAGTCAAATTTCGCAAACGTCTAACCTCTCTCGTTGTCGTGATCGTGATCGAAGCTGCCGTAGGAAAGACAGAATACTTTCGCCGATCGTGGAATCCGGAGGTCCCGGCCAGGTGCCGGGTCGAAACCCGTAGCCATCAGGTTTTCCATGCCCGCTTTGCCTTGCGTCTCCGATTACGACTACGATCACGATCACGGTTCCGTTTTCGATCGCGAGATAGCGATGATCACGCCTCGTCGGTCTGAGGCAACGCCTCGCTAGTTGGTCCCTGTAGTCCACGGCGGCGGTGGCTTCGCCCGTTCTACAGGCTCTTGTCATCCCGAGCGATCTGTGGGGTTATCATTCGGTTGCCCTGTATCCCCCCATTGCTCACGGAGTCAGATGATGCCAGAGATACCCGCCAATATTCCCCGCAAGCGGATGAGCCTGTTCGCGCTTGGATTCCGGCCCTTTTTTCTGTGCGCAGGATTCTCGGCTTTGCTCTTGACGGCCGCCTGGATCGGTATGCTCGAGACCTGGATTCCTTTCGGCTCTTACTACGGCGGCAGCACCTGGCACGCTCATGAGATGCTTTTCGGCTACACAGCCGCGGTGATCGCCGGATTTCTGCTCACTGCGGTACGCAACTGGACCGGCATCGAAACCCCTACCGGCGCCGCACTGGCTGCGCTGACCGGTCTGTGGCTCGCCGGGCGCATCGCTCCTTTTCTTCCGCTGCCGGAAGTTGCCGTCGCAGCCTTGAATATCACCTTCTTCCCGGCCCTTGCGCTCAGCCTGTACCGGCCACTTTGGCACGGACGGAACAAGGTCAACCGGGTCTTCCTCGCCCTGCTTGCAGCCATGACCATCGCCTCCTTACTGGTCCACCTCCAGTCGCTCGGAGTTACCCAGGCCACTGCGCCGCGAGGGATTCGCTTGATGCTCGACGTTACCCTTCTAACGCTCTTGGTCATCTCCGGAAGGGTCATGCCGTTTTTTACGGAGCGAGGGGTGGGAGGCGCCCGACCGCGGAGTCGAGTCATCGTGGAGCGGCTTACCTTCGTCCTTGCCTCCCTCTGGTTGGTCGCCAACCTGCTGCTCCCGTCGTCGGAGCTCGCGGGCACGCTCGCGCTATCGCTTGCCTTGGTTCAGACCGTGCGCCTCGGCGGCTGGCACGATTTTCGAGTCTGGAGCATACCCATCCTTGCCGTGCTCTACTCGGGGTACATATGGTTGATCCTGGGGTTCGCCCTCGATGGGCTTGCCGGCCTGGGTCACTTACCACCGTCCCCGGCACTCCACGCCCTCACGGTCGGCGCTGTCGGGGGATTCACCCTCGGCATGATGGCGCGGGTCTCGCTCGGTCATACGGGACGCGCGATGCGTTCGTCCATTCTTACGAACATTGCCTTCATCCTCCTGAACGCGGCAGCCTGGTTCAGGGTGTTCATGGCGCTTTTCTTTCCCGCGCAATACGGGACCTGGACGCTCGCCTCCGGGATTCTGTGGACGCTGGCCTTCGCGATGTTTCTTTGGGTCTACGTGCCGGTCCTGATCGCCCCACGCGCGGACGGTCGGCCGGATTAGCAGGTGCGCGGAGCTTCGCTCAGGAAACGATGCATCCTGCCGGTTTCCGGTTTTGTGCACAGCGGTCGAAGTCGTTCCATAATGCAAATGACTCAGAGGTATATAATCACACGGGACCTGACAGATAGACGAGAAGGGCGCATCCCTGCGCCTGGCCGGAAGACGAGGCTATCGCCCTCACAGGCTCAAAAACGTCGGTTCTGCGGCTTGCGATCACCACGCGGTTTGGCCGGGTTGACCTTCATGTTACGGCCTTTCAACGGACTCCCGTTGAGGGCCTTGATCGCAGCGTCGGCCTCGGCGTTGCTCGGCATTTCCACGAACCCGAACCCCTTCGAGGTGCCGGTATCCCGGTCGATGGCCAAATTCGCGCTCTCGACTTGACCATAGGCACTGAAGGCGTCGCGCAGTTCGTCTTCAGTCACGCTATAAGCCAGGTTGCCAACATAGATATTCATCGGTCTATAGGTCCCAAAAAAGTTGTGCATCAAAGGAGAGAAGGGCCGGTCAGTCCGGCCCATGCACATGCCGGCCGAGGGCCTTGCGGTATGACCGCAGCCATCCCGCAGCTGCGAGAGCCTGTCTGATTTACGACTGTTCTACCGCGGAATCGAGGAGGTCGGCCGGATTTCCCGCTCGATTTCGTTGATATCGATCCACCATTGTCTCGATCGAGCGCAAAATCTTACCTTTTGCCCCTCGATCCCTCGCTACGAACGCGTAAGCCGGACAGGCTCTGAGATATGTATAGCTCCCGCAGGCCGGCCTACCCGGAGGTTTCCCGGACCAACGATAGAGGTATCGGGATGCGGATCATTTCCGATGGGCCCTGGGGAAGGGGGCTAACCGAAAGACGGGAGGCATCGGCCAGCGCTCGCCAGTCGGCACCATACGCGAAAAGCGGTGACATGGAAAGCGGAAGGGCGATGCGGACAGGGCAAGCGCGTATAAATTTTTTGTCGATCAACAAGTTGCTACCGGCAGTGTAGGTTGGGTGAAGCCACCAGGGACGGCGGCAGCCGCCGTGGACGACATGGACCAAGTGGACCACATGGACCCCAGGGGTTGCTGTATGCTCCCCGGTCCATGCAGTCCATACCGTCCATATCGTCCATTGGGCTACCCTCATGCCGTCCGTGTGGCCCACAGCAGCGGTGTGCCCAACATCAACCTAGTGAGGCTTCGCCTCAGACCGACGAGGCATGAGGCCCCAACAGCCCCTCTCCCGTAAGGCCCCATCTCCTACACCTAACCAACCGTTGGAGAGCTTGGGTAGGTCGAAATCGAAATCGGGATCGGGATCGCAATCGGAATTTCGATCCCGATTTCGATCCCGATCCCGATTTGTGCACTGCATAAACTTGACTCATTTGTAAAGATTCGGGTCCCTCAAGGAATCCTAGTGAGGCGCTGCCTCAGACCGACGAACCGTGATCATCGCTCTATCGCTATCGAAAGCGGAACCGTGATCGTGGTCGTGATCGTAATCGGCGACGCCAGGCAAAGCGGGCACGGAAAACCGGATGGCTACGGGTTTCGACCCGGTACCTGGCCGGGACCTCCGGAGACCACGAACGGCGAAAGAATGCGGTCCCTCTTACGAAAGAATGCTGTCCCTCTTACGGCGGCTTCGACTACGGTCATGATCACGATCACGACAACGAGAGGGGTTAGACGTTGGCGAAATTTGACTCATTTGCACAAAATCCGGTCATTCAAGGAATCCTAGTGAGGCATGCGGATCAGAGTCAATCGGCCACTCGCCAAGCCACTGTTTCGCCGGCCCGCAGCGGAACCAGTTGGTCGCGGGCAAACCTGTAGGAGCTGGGGACACGCCAGGTTTCCCGGATCAGGCGAATAGGTTCCCGGTTGTGCGGCAGGCGGTAGAAATCGGCCCCGAATCGGCTGGCGAATCCTTCCAATCTATCGAGCGCCCCCGCCTGTTCGAAGGCCTCCGCGTAGAGCTCGAGGGCGGCGTGGGCACTGAAGATCCCGGCGCATCCACAGGAGGTCTCCTTACCCTCGCGCGGGTGCGGTGCACTGTCCGTACCGAGAAAAAACTTCGGATTTGCGCTGGTTGCGGCCTCGATGAGTGCCTGCCGATGGGTCTCCCGCTTGAGTACCGGTAGACAGTAGAAATGGGGTCGGATTCCACCTGCCAGGACGGCATTGCGGTTGTACAGAAGGTGATGCGCCGTGATGGTGGCCGCCAGTTGCGGCGGTGTTGCGAGGACGAACCGGACCGCATCGGCGGTCGTTATGTGCTCCAGGACGATCCGCAATTCAGGAAAATCCCGGACCAGGGGGCGCAGAACCTGGTCGATGAAGCTCCGCTCACGGTCGAAGATGTCCACCTCCCCGGCGGTTACTTCCCCGTGCACGAGTAGCGGCAAGTCGAGGCGCTGCATCGCCTCCAGTACCGGATAGACGCGCTCGATGCGGGTGACGCCGGCCGCGGAGTTGGTCGTGGCCCCTGCGGGATAGAGCTTTACCGCGTAAACCGATCCGGACGCGGCAGCGCGCGCGATCTCCGTGGGCGGCAGCTCGTCGGTGAGATACAGGGTCATCAGCGGCTCGAAGCCGTGCCCCTCCGGCAGGGCGGCGAGGATGCGGTTGCGATAGGCGATAGCCTGGGCGGTATCTGTGACCGGGGGAGTGAGATTCGGCATCACCACGGCGCGGGCGAAACGGCGTGCCGTGTACTGCACGACCGACGCCATCCGCTCCCCGTCCCGCAGGTGAAGATGCCAATCGTCGGGCTTGATGATGGTGAGTTCGGCCGGGTCGTACATAGCCTGCTGCCGGGAGATTCCGGGTAGTGGTAATTTTTCAAGCGGTAGCATTGAGTCTTTGCATTATCGAGATTCGTTTCCCTCATAGCCCATCAATGCCATTAAGTTAGCTGTTGACCACTTACCGATGCGGAAGAGAAAACTACGAATCACGCGAATTTCCGCGAATCGATCCGCGAGGATTCGCGTGATTCGTAGTTTTTTTTCTTACTTTGCTGAACGGTAACGCTTAACTTAATGGCATTGCTCATAGCCCATGCTCAGGCAAACAAGGCATCGAGCGGGATGTGAGCCCCGTACCAGGTCTCCAGGGTCTGTCCGAGTCGTCTCGTTTCCAGGTTCCCATAACCGTTTGCCTGGGGCCGGGTATAGATCTCGACGGCCCGCACATCGGTCAGCACCAGCCAGTAAACGGATACGCCGGCTCCGGCGTAGAGGTCCGCCTTGGCCCGATCCACTTCGACGCTGCTCACCGCGATCTCCACGATCAGCTCAGCCGTTGTCGGGTGGCGGTCGCGGTAGGTCTCGCTATCCCCGAGCACGATTGCGAGGTCGGGCTCGGGCTCCGAGGTCGTGAGTGTCAGCGGGTCTTCCTTGCGCAATCGATAGCCCGGCGGCAGACCCGCCGCAAGGCGGTCGAACAGGCGGTGGGCAAGGAGGGTATGCAGGGGAGATTTCGTCATCTTTTCGACGATTACCCCATTCAGCAGTTCGGTCTTGACGGGCACTATCCCCAAATCCCGCAGCTCGTGATAACGCTCGACCGAAAAGGCTAAGACTCGGCGCCTTACGGCCGGACGTCCGAGCATTTCGACCAGTTGGGGGCGGTGTAACGATTGTCGGGTAGCTGTCACTTTCGAAGTTTGCCTCGTTTACACCGTGCAATCGAACAGGTGAAGCAGCCCGATCAGACGCCGGTCATCGGCGATCACCAGGCTGGTGATGCTGCGTTCCGTCATCAGATCGACGGCCTCCTGCAGGCGGGCCTCCCGATCGATACAGGCGGGATTCGTCGTCATCATATTACTGGCCGAGAGCTCCGAAAAATCCCGGCGGTGGCGTTCCATAGCACGGCGCAGGTCACCGTCGGTGATGATGCCGACCAGCTCCCGGTCCGTGCAGACCACCGCGACGCCCATGCGCCCCGCACTGATGGTCTGGACGACGTGCGCGGCGGGGTCCTCCGGGCAGACGATGGGCAGGTGCTCGGTGTGCATCACGTGGCCCACCCGGGTCAGCAGACGCCGTCCCAGGTTGCCGCCGGGATGGAAGCGGGCGAAGTGCTCGGGACGGAAGCCCCGGACCTCCATCAACACGATGGCGAGGGCATCGCCGAGCGCCAGGGCCGCGGTCGTGGAGGCGGTGGGCGCAAGCTGGAGGGGGCACGCCTCCTCGGGCACGGAGGCGTTCAGATGAAAATCCGCGTGCCGCGCCAGCGTCGAATCCGGCCGACCCGTGATGGCGATGAGCCGGTTCCCGTTGTCCTGGAGAAAAGGGATCAGGCGGATCACTTCATCCGTCTCCCCGGAGTTCGAGAGCGCCAGGAAGATGTCCTCCGGACGCACCATGCCCAAATCGCCGTGCGAGGCCTCTCCCGGATGTACGGAGAACGCAGGCGTGCCCGTGCTCGCCAGGGTCGCCGCGATCTTATTCCCGATCAGGCCCGACTTGCCCATACCGCAGACGATCACCCGTCCGCGACTGGCGAGAATCGCGTCCACGGCGTCGGCCAGATCCGAATCCACCTGCTCGATCAGGGTGCCGACGGCAGTGGCCTCGATCCGCAACACCCGCCGCGCCCGCTCGAGATAGGCGTCCTTCGAGACTTCCTGGATGCACTGTGCCGTCTGCATGATTCGCCTGTGCGCAATCTGCGGATAAAAGACGTCGATTTTCCCATACTCAATTTAAAAGTACAGGACAACACGGTGAGATAGGGGGCTAGGGGGCGTTCTCAATTAATAAATCATCTAAGTGTTGTAGGCTGGGTGGCAAGGAACAAAACCCAGCTTTTCCGATCCGCAATACCGTGTGCTGGGTTTGGCCGTCCCTGGCCGTAACCCAGCCTACGGGCTACGGGCTTGATTTTTATGATGATTTGGCTCAATTGAGAACGCCTCCTAGAGAAACCGGCGCTTGATGTCGGCCAGGAGGCCCGCGGACGCGGCTCCCACCAGGTCGAAGACCCGTTCGAAACCGCCGGCGGCCCCGTAATAGGGATCCGGAACCTCCCACATCCGCAGCTGCGGCGCAAACTCCATGAACAGCCTCAGCTTGGGTTCGGCCCCATGCGGGCAAATTGCGGAAAGATCCTCGAAGTTGTCCCGGTCCATGGCAAGCACGTAGTCGAACTTCGAGAAATCCTCGGGCGTGACGACACGGGCGCGCAAATCGCTCAGGTCGATGCCCCTGCGCAGGGCTGTCTCCTGGGCCCGCTGGTCCGGGGGGTTCCCGGCGTGGTAGGCATGGGTCCCTGCCGAGTCGGTCCCGATAACCGTCCCCAGTCCCTCCGTCTCCAACAGCTTGCGGAAGACGCCCTGGGCGGTCGGGGAGCGACAGATGTTGCCCATGCAGACAAACAATACCTCGACACGCGTCCCTGAATCCACATCCGATCGATGGTTAGTCACTTTTCGTCGTCCTCACTCGGCCCCTACCGCCCGGCGAATGTCCACTTATAACACAGGGTAGAACAGTCTGGAATCCATCCAGAGCCTCTGCGGATGGATAGTCCTTGTTCGCCGTATGGCCGTCGGTTATCTTGGCGGTATGAGATTCTCCGAAGCGACTACCGATGGCGGTCACCTGATCCTCGGCTATGGTCCGGGCCGGATCATCATCGGTGGCCGAACCTACACGCGGGGGCTGATCGTCAGCCCGGAGCACATCGCTACCGACTGGGGACCCGAGAGCGCGGCGGATTTGGCCCCGGAACATTTCGAGGCCCTCCTCGCTCCGGAGCCCCGAATCATCATCGTCGGCACCGGAAAGCAGCAGGTCTTTCCCGATCCGAGCACCTATCTCGCCGTACTGCGGCGGGGCCTGGGGGTCGAGGTCATGGATACGGGTGCCGCCTGCCGTACCTATAACATCCTGGTGTCCGAGGGTCGCAAGGTGGCCGCCGGTCTCATCATGTGCTGAAGGGATACGGAACAACTAAAATCAATGCGTTTTGTTTTGTTTTCAATGGCAGCCCAATGGACAACATGGACGGTATGGACTGCATGGACCGGGGGGCACACAGCGCCTCCTGGTCCACCTAGTCCACTTGGTCCCTGTAATCCACGGCGGCGGCCGCCGTCCGAAATGCGGTTCGGTCGCCTGCCTGCGGCAGGCAGGTCCCTGACCTCACCGCATCCTACAATGTTCCGGGCCGGCGAGTAGACTCGGGGCGCTATGACCTCCGTACTGCTCGCGACTCCGCCCCTGCTGGAGCCGAACAATCCCTATCCCGCGACCACCCACCTGACCGGGTTTCTCCGCGGGCGCGGGATCACCGCGCACCAGGTCGACCTGTCGATCCTGCTGGTAACGCGACTGCTGTCGCGGGCTTTTCTGCCGTTGCTGCGACAGGCCGCCGAAGACTACGCTGCTACACAGGAAGAGATACACCCCACCGTCGCCTTCTTTCTCGCTGCCTATGCCGACTATGAGCGGGCCATCGACCCGGTCATGGCTTTTCTACAGGGCAAGGACCCCATTCTGGCCCACCGCATCGCCTCGCGTTCCTTCTGTCCCGAAGGTCCGTACTTCGCTGCCCTGGAGGGACAGACCCAGGTGCTCGAACAGGCCTTCGGCGAACTGGCGCTCCAGGACCGGGCCAAGTACCTGGCCGCGCGTTTTCTCACCGACCTGGCCAACGTCATCACCGTCACCATCGACCCGCACTTCACACCCTGGAAGTACGGATTAGAGCTCGTCGGCCCCGACTTCCGGCCCCTGGCCGCCAAGCTGGCCCGGGAACCGTCGCTGATCGACCGCGAGCTCCTGGGGCTGTGGACACCGATCCTGGAGAAATACCGCCCGGACCTGGTGTGTCTGACCGCACCCTTCGCGGGCACCTGCTACGGCGCCCTGCGCCTCGGCAAGGCGGTGCGGGAGATCCTGCCCGCAACCAGGATTGCGCTCGGCGGCGGATTCGTCGGGAGCCAGCTGCGGGACCTGGACGAGCCGGCGGTGTTCGAGTTCGTCGACTACATCGTGCTCGATGCCGGCGAGCGGCCGCTCGAACGCCTGATTGAGCACCTGGAGGGCCGGCTGCCGGAAACGGGCCTGCACCGGACCTGGGTGCGCGAGAAGGGCCGGGTCACCTATCGGGTCCAGGAGAATCTGACGGACATCCCGCACAAACAGCTCGCTACCCCCACCTATGCCTCCCTGCCGCTCGACCGCTACTTCTCGATGACGGCATACCCGAACCCCAATTTCCGTCTGTGGACGGATTTGCGCTGGAACAAGCTCGCCCTCGCCCACGGCTGCTACTGGAAGCGGTGCGCCTTTTGTGAGACCAGCCTGGACTACATCCGCCGCTATGACCCGACGCCGGCGGAACGCGTCGTCGACCGCATGGAGCAGCTTGCCGCCCAGACGGACTGGACAGGCTTCTACCTGGTCGACGCGGCGGCACCGCCGAAACTGCTCAAGGCCCTGTCGCGGGTATTGCTCGCGCGCGGCCTGTGTTTTACCTGGCTCACCGACATCCGTTTCGAGCGCGCGTTCGAGAACCCCGAGTTGACCGACCTCATGGCGCGCGCCGGTTGCATCTGTGTTTCGGGCGGTCTCGAGACGGCCTCGAACCGGCTGCTCGCACTGATGGATAAGGGGACCACCGTCGAGCAGACCGCCCGCGCGTGTCGCTCCCTGACCCGGTCCGGTATCTCGGTACATACCTACCTGATCTACGGTTTTCCCACCGAGACCGAGCAGGAGACCTTGGAAAACCTGGAGCGCGTCCGCCAGCTCTTCGCGCTGGGCTATATCCAATCCGCCGCCTGGAGCCCTTTCAGTCTCACGGTCTACAGCCCCCTGGCTCTGAACCCCGACCGCTACGGCATCCGGCCGCGCTTCCCCGCCAGGGGAAAGCGGACTTTCACCCACCACATCGTGCCCTACGAGAATCCCGCTTATGACTACGAGCTGTTGGATGCAGGCCTCAGGCGCGCGGGCTACCACTTCAACCGGGGACTCGGGTTGGACCGGGACGTCCGCTCCTGGTTTTCCAAGCCGTTCGACCCGCCCCAGGTAGCGCCGGACTTCATCCGCGCGGTCGCGCCGCCCGACGAGAGAACCGATCCCCACCACCAGTGGCGGCCCGCCGGCTTGGACTGGAAAGACCAGCCCCGGCACGGGCTCCGGGTGCCAAGCTGCGTCGTAGTCCGCGCCGAGGGGGAAGACCTCGCCCTGCTCAACCTCAGTGACGACACCTCCTACCGCTTCGAGGGGATCGGGGCCGAGTGCTGGCGACTCCTTGCTGTCGGGCATTCCGTGGCAGAAATCGTGGAGGCCATCGCCCGGACCTACTCCGCACCGCGAGAGCTTGTTTCGGCCGACATCGCGGCACTCATCGACGAGCTGTGTGAGAACGGGCTCCTGCAGCGGGACTACGAACCAGTGGGTGCCAGGATGGGCGTAGGATGCGGTGAGCGCGGTATACCGTAGCAGGATTACACCAATCCCGACCGTGAACCGCATCGATGGGCGCCCGGCCAGCGGCGAACCGCATCCTTGGGCGGCGGCAGCCGCCGTGGACTACATGGACCAAGTGGACCACGGGGCGCTGTGTACCCCCCGGTCCATGCAGTCCATACCGTCCATGTCGTCCACTGGGCTACCATTGAAAACAAAACAATCTGCGGACAGAAAAGATAATCCGATCCTTTGCGACCGACTCGCGTTCATTGGTAGCAGTAGTTGTTGGTGGGCACAGCCTACCCTACGCTCGCTATTCTACAGCTTGCTCTTGATCTCCTCCCACAGGGCCCGATAGGCCATGGCGGCGGCGCTGGAGGGTGCATACGCAGGCAGGGGTTGGCGGTGAACGCCCATCCGCTCCACGTCTGAAGCATAGGGGATGTGGGTATCGAGCAGGCCCGGATACTGCCCCGGTAGGCGTTCGATGAGGTCCAGATGCAGGCGCTTGCGGTGATCCACCATGGTGAGCAAGGGCATCACGCGCGGCTCGCCGGGTTGGTCGTGACCCTTCAGGAACGCCAGCAGCTGATCCAGGGTGCGCGTCGAGAGGGTGGTCGGAATCATGGGCACCAGGAGGGCATCGGAGGCCCGGAAGATATTCTCGGAGACCAGGGAGATGCTGGGCGGGCAGTCCAGAAAGATGTAGTCGTATTCCTCGCCCAAGGGTGTGAGCAGCCGGGACAGCCGCTCGGTGGGTCGCTTGGCATCTTCCAACGCCAGATCCATGTTGCGGAAGGAGAAGTCCGCGGGCAGCAGGTCCAGGTTGTCGAAATCGGTCCCCTTTATCAAGGTGTCGAGCGCACGTTTACCCCTTACTAAAGCCTTACTGCCCCCTTTGACTTTGGGCCTGACCCGGAAGTAGTAGGTGGCGGCGGCCTGGGGGTCCAAGTCCCACACCAGGGTGCGCCGACCCTCTTCCGCAGCCAGATAGGCGAGGTTGATGGCGGTGGCGGTCTTGCCCACCCCGCCTTTGATGTTATAGACGCCGATGACCGTCAAGATCGCTGGCCTCGTTTGCGTGCGGGGGCGAACAGATCACGGATGACCGCCTGAGTGGCCTCCGAATCGAAGTCGGCAAAGCGACCCGAGAACTCGACCCGGGCCTGCCGCTGGCGGTTGAACAGGTCGCCGACCAGGGACCCCATGGCGAGGAGGGTATCGGTCTCGGCACTTCCCGCGGCGTGCATCCGACGGGCAGTTTCCCGCAGGTAATTGGCCTGCACCGCCAGGTCCTGGAACTTGCCCAGGTTGTTGAGCAACCCCTTGAGCACCTTGACCAGTGTGCCGACCTGCGGCTTCGGGTAGAGGCTACCGAAGAACTCCAGCAGATAGCGGAGCTTTTTGCAATGCTTGCGCAGTTCGTGTAGCTCGGGGGCAGGAGAATTGAGGGCGATTGCCCGACCCGCCTTGCGCACCCGCCGATACATACTCCAAATGCGCGCGTCCGCTACCTCCTTGGTGGGGCGCATGGCATTCCGAATTGCGGAACGCTCCGGGACCGGCGTTTCGAGGAACCCCCGCCAGGAGGTCAACAAGTCCCTGAATTTCGCCGATTCGAGCGCGTGCGCCAGGGTCTGATGGGTGTCCTCATAGTGGGCCTGCAGGAACTCCTGCAAGGGATCGAGACCGGGCTGCAGCGGCGCAGGTAAGCATGCCTGATAACCGTCGAAATCCAGCAGATAGACATCTAGGTCCCGCACGGGACCTGTGATCTGTTGGACCCAGGCAAAGCGCGTCTTATAGTTCTCTACCAGGTCCGGCGCGAACACCCCCTTGATCTGGGTAAGGGCCGAGCGGGTGCGTCTGGTGGCCACCCGCAGGTCGTGCAGAAACTCCGAATCCAAGTTTGCCTTGGTGCCCTCGAGATTGGCCTCCAAGGTAGCGAGCAGTCCGCGCAAAATCTCCTTGGCGGCGGCATCCGCCCGCTGGTCCGGATCCAGGTGGTAATCGAGCTTCGAAGAATAATCACCCGGTCGGCGGCCCACAGCGGCCAAGGCTTCCGGCAAGACCCCGGTGCCGGCCGGCTCCAGACCCAAATCCTGGTTGAGCATGCGGGCCGTCTTCCGTAAATCCGCCGCGTAGCCCCTGACCGGAACCAGGCAAATGCGTGCCGCCAGTGTCCCCTCACGATCGCGGTCCGGGGCCCTGAATCGGTTGTCCTCCAGCACCAGCCGGACGACGGTCTTGTCGTCCTCATCGAGCAGGCGCAGGGGTTGTACCCGGCTCCAGACCTCCGACAGGGGCAACAACCGGCGGACCCCGAGCACCGGTTCGAGTCGGTCACGCACCGGACCCTCGTGCAGGTCCCAGGCAAAACCCGGCTCTGCGTCGATGTCCTGCATGAGGGGTGGGACGTCGGCGCGCAGATCCCGCCACAGTAACCGGCGGCGCCCGGCGTCCAGGCGCTCTTCTACCGCAGCATGGGCGCGATACAGGCGCCAGTCGAAGCTGTCCAGAAACCGCCTGGTTACTTCATACGCGGGATCTTCGGTGAAGCGGACCCGGTCTCGGATCAGGTCCTTGATATCCTCCGAACCGATACCGTCCGGGATCAGATATTCGTGCGCGATCTCGGCCATGTGGTGATGGGCCTTCCTCCCAGAGGCAAAGGTCGATGTGCTGTCCCCTGGGCGCTCTCAGACCATCGCAACCAGTGGGAAGGCGGATGTAATATGACGATTTTGTTACGAATAAATGAATATTACAAGACATTCCATCACCATTCCAGCGGACAAAGACATTTTTATCCGCAGATTTTCACAGATTATCCTTCTTTTCATCTGCGAGAATCTGTGTAATCTGCGGATTGAAAAAGGTGTCGGCGGCCGGAAGCTGTGTGAGCTGTCAACCCTATAACGATGAACCACCGCCCGCGTAAGCGCTTCGGCCAAAACTTCCTGCACGATCCGCACATCATCCGGCGCATCGTCTCGGCCATAAACCCCAGGCCGGGAGAACGCCTGGTGGAAATCGGCCCCGGTCGCGGCGCCATCACCACCGGCCTGTTGCAGGCCGCAGGAAGGCTGGACGCCGTCGAGCTGGACCGCGACCTGATCGAGCCCCTGGCCCGCCGGTGCGGGGGGCTCGGCGAGCTGACCATCCACAACGCCGACGCCCTGGACTTCGAGCTTCGCACCCTGTACCCGCACCAGCGGCTGCGCCTGATCGGCAACCTGCCCTACAACCTCTCCACTCCCTTACTGTTCCGCTTTCTCGACCAGGCGGACTGCATCGAGGACATGCACTTCATGCTCCAGCGGGAAGTCGTGGAGCGGATCGCCGCCCAACCGGGCTCCAGGGTCTATGGCCGCCTCTCGGTCATGATCCAGGTCTACTGCCGAGCCGAGCCCCTGTTCGGCATCGGTCCCGGTGCCTTCACACCGGCTCCCAAGGTGGACTCCACCCTGGTGCGCCTGACCCCCCACCGCCCCTTGCCCTGCCCCGTGCGGGATCCCGCCTTCCTGACACGCCTGGTCGCCCGGGCCTTCGGCCAGCGGCGCAAGACCCTGCGTAACAGCCTGCGGGGGCTGATCGATACCCGGTTGTTGCGGGCCCAGGGTGCGGACCCTGGACAACGGGCCGAAGCGCTGAGTGTGGAGACCTTCGTGCGCCTGGCCAACGCCGCTTGCAAAACTCAAGCTCCGCCCTGAATTAGTTCACCGAAATCAGGGTTGAACAGGCACCACGAGATGAACAAGGAAAACCCCGAGCAGGGCGATCAGGCCGAGCAAGTCGAGCAAACCGATCAGGTCGAGCAGACCGAGCAGACCAAGGCGGGCGACCTGACCCGCGCCAACCAAGTCCTGCCCGGACTCATCCATCTGCTGCCGGTGACCGCGCGCCCCTTCTTTCCGGGACAGGCGGTTCCCCTGATTATGAGCGCCCGGCACTGGGCCAAGACCCTGAAGGCGGTCGGCGAGACCGAACACAAGATCCTCGGCGTGGTCCTGGCGCGCAGCGAAACCGCCGAAGAGGCGACCGCCGAAGACTTCCACCCGGTCGGCACCGCCTGCCGCGTCCATCGAGTGAACGAGCAGGACGGCATGCTCCAGGTGCTGGTGGAGTGCCTGCAGCGCTTCCGCCTCGAAGGCCTGGTCAACGCGAAGACCCCCTTCTCGGCCCACGTGGACTACCTTGCCGAACCCGTCGAGCCGCCGGACGACCAGGTCAAGGCCTACGCCATGGCCGTCATCAACACCATCAAGGAGTTGCTGCCGCTCAATCCCCTCTACGTCGAAGAATTGCGCATGTTTCTGGACCGCTTCGGTCCGGAAGACCCGTCCCACCTGGCGGACTTCGCGGCCAGTCTCACCACCTCCACCAAAGAACAACTGCAAGAGGTCTTGGAGATCGTCGATCTGCTACCGCGCATGGAGAAGGTACTGGTCCTGCTCAATAACGAGCTGGAGCTGGCCCGCGCCCAGCAGAAGATTCGCAGCGCGGTCGAAGAACGCATGCAGACCCAGCAGCGCGAGTTCTTCCTGCGCGAACAGCTCAAGGCGATTCAAAAAGAGTTGGGGATCGCCAAGGACGACCGCACCGCCGAGCGGGACAAATTCGACAAGCGCCTCAAAAAGCTCACCCTCACGAACGAGGCCCAGAAACGGGTGGACGAGGAAATGGACAAACTGGCCATGCTGGAGACCGGCTCCCCGGAATACGCCGTCACCCGCAACTACCTGGACTGGATCACCCTCCTGCCCTGGGGCAAGCACTCCAAGGACAAGCTCAACCTCAAGCGCGCCCGGCGGGTACTGGACCGGGACCACTACGGGCTCGAAGACGTCAAGGAACGCATCCTGGAGTTCCTGGCCGTGGGCATCATGAAGGGCGAGGTCGCCGGCTCCATCATCCTGCTGGTGGGACCACCCGGCGTCGGCAAGACCTCCATCGGGCGCTCCATCGCCAACGCCCTGGGCCGGCGCTTCTATCGCTTCTCGGTGGGCGGCATCCGCGACGAGGCCGAGATCAAGGGCCACCGGCGCACCTACATCGGCGCCATGCCCGGCAAATTCCTCCAGGCCATGAAAGACGCGGGCACCGCCAACCCGGTCATCATGCTCGACGAAATCGACAAAATCGGCGCTTCCTTCCACGGCGACCCGGCCTCGGCCCTGCTCGAAGTCCTGGACCCGGAGCAGAACAGCGATTTTCTGGACCACTATCTGGACCTGCGCTTCGACCTGTCCAAGGTCCTGTTCGTCTGCACCGCCAACCAGACCGATAGCATTCCGGGCCCCCTGCTCGACCGCATGGAAGTCATCCAGCTCCCCGGCTACATCGCCTCGGAAAAGCTCCAGATCGCCAGGAAATACCTGCTGCCGCGGCAGATCGAGCGGGTGGGGCTGGACAAGGGCACGATCAAGCTCGACACCCGCACCTTGCGCGCCCTCATCGAAGGCTACGCCCGGGACGCGGGCGTGCGGCACCTGGAAAAACAGCTCGGCAAGATCGTACGCAAGGGCACGGTAAAAATGCTCGAAGGCCTGGAGCCGCCGATTGCGGTGACCGGAGCAGACCTCAAGGATTACCTGGGCAGCCCCGTATTCAAGGACGACCGACGGCTGACCGGACCAGGGCTTGTCACCGGACTGGCCTGGACCGCCCTGGGGGGCGCCACCCTCAACATCGAGGCCGTGCGCACCCACAGCTTCACCCGCGGTTTCAAGCTCACCGGCCAACTCGGCGACGTCATGAAAGAATCGGCGGAAATCGCCTACGGTTATCTCGTCAGTCGGGCCAAGGAATTCGACGCCGACCCCGCCTTCTTCGAGAACGCCTACATCCACCTCCACGTACCCACCGGGGCCACCCCCAAGGACGGCCCTTCGGCCGGCATCACCATCGCCTCCGCCCTTCTTTCACTGGCTCGCAAGCGACCGGTGCGACGGATCGCCATGACCGGCGAAATCACCCTGACCGGAGAAATATTCCCCATCGGCGGCGTGCGCGAAAAACTCATCGCCGCCCGCCGCGCCGGCATCAAGGAAATCATCCTGCCCGAAGACAATCGGGGGGATTTCGAAGAAGTCCCCGAACACGTGCGCAAGGGATTGACGGTACATTTCGCGTCCCACTTCGGAAATGTGGTGCCGCTGCTGTTTCGGGAGTCGAGGCAGAGGCAGGCGAAGGCAAGTGGGGGGGATTAACCAATCAATATTTATACAGCTTCCAGATTCTGCCCGGATTTCCTGTATACGGATGAGTTGCCGAGGTTGTTGAAACCTTCCGTTTAAGGGAACCGTCCATAATCTACGAGAAAAGAGCATGAAACCATCGCAAGCCCTGAAACAGCATCGGGACGAGATCAGGCGTATCATCGCATGCCACCGCGCAGGGAATGCCAGGGTGTTTGGATCTGCGTTGCATGACAAGGATGACGAGGGCAGCGATCTTGATCTTCTGATCGATCCCGACGGACCCATGACGCTCTTCGACCTTGGGGCGATCCGCTACGAGTTGGGGGAATTGCTCGGTGTCGAGGTAGACGTGCTGACCCCGAACGCCCTCCCCGACAGTTTCCGTGAGAAGGTGCTGAGCGAGGCAGTACCCGTATGACTGATACTGCCAATCCTCGTCTGGGTGATTACCTTGGGCACATCCTGGAAGCCATCGAGCGGATAAATCGTTACACCGCCGATCTGGATCGAACAGGATTCGAGTCCACGGAGCAGATCCAGGATGCGGTGATCCGAAATTTCGAAGTGATCGGCGAGGCCGCCCGCAATATCGAGCGATGGTATCCTGAATTTGCTCGCGGACACACGAATGTGCCTTGGGGATTCGCGTATGAAATGCGCAATGCCCTCGCCCATGGTTATTTCAAAGTGGATCTGGGTGTTGTCTGGGACACGATTCAGACCGACTTACCAGGGTTTGCGAAACAGGTAAGGGGACTGCGAGACGGTCTGTCCTAAGCTCCGGTAGGCTGGGTTGAGGAACGAAACCCAGCATGGACGGCAAAGATGCTGGGTTACGGCGGTTTCTCAAACGGCACTGGAATGACCAACACAGCGCAATGCCATTAAGTTAAGCCGTCATTCCGGCTTGGACGCCGGAATCCAGGTGCCAGGGATGGCAGGTTGCAGGAACCGCCGAGACCCACTTCAGGCGCTGGTGCTTATTTCCTGTTACACCGAGAAAAGACTCGGCGCTTGTGCGATGCTGCCGGTTTGCCGTCCCTGGACGACGGCAGATTCCGGGGTCCCACCCGGAATGACGGAGAGGTGCCGGATCACAGGTCTTTACGGACCCGATACCGCTTTGGGTGCAGACCTGCCGGCTGTTACGAAATCTTCCCGCCGAGAGAAAAATATGATTATTGGGATATACGGTCATAGCTTGTGGGCTGGGGGAGGAAAAGCAAGGAAAAGGAAAAAGCCCGCGTAGGGCGGGAAAGCGTAGCGCATCCCGCCTTATGTCTGTCGAATTTTCTTTCTATTACTATTCCAGATAACGCACCAACCGCACCGCGCCTCCCACCGGTTCTCCGCGGCGCGGAGCCACCCCGACGGCGTACTAGTACACCGTTTCAGAACACCTTGTATGTTGAAAAGAGTCTTTCATCTAACCACGAAAAGCACGAAAAACACGAAAAGATATGTGTTCGGCTCTTTTCGTGAAGTTTCGTGTCTTTCGTGGTTCATAAGACGAATCGGCAAGATCGGTTGAAACCAGGTACTAGAATCCTTGGTAATCATTAGACCCCCACTGTTTTGTGGCCTCTCCGGCACCGAATTTCGGTATCCAGCCCTGAAAGGGCGTGACATACCAGTCCAGGGCAACGCCCTGGGAGAGAGGTGGGGGAAAGATGAGCCCTGAAGGGGCGTGACATCCGAGACATCGGATGTTGTCATCTCGCTTTTATGTGACGCCCTTTCAGGGCTCGATTCCATACCCGCTGATGACCCAGGGCGCTGCCCTGGGCTGATATGTCCGACCCCTTCGGGGTCATGGTAAACGGGCCGCTCCGCGACAACCCGATGGGTTACGGCCATCCCAAGGCGAGCGCGTATGAATTTCTTCTCGATTAACCGGTTACCCCCAGCCGTGTCGATTGGGCAAAGCTGGGAGCGCCGGCATCGGAGCGCCCATCTTGGCGGCAAAGTAACCGTTCAGCCCCCTCTCTCGATCCTGATCTCGAAAACCGGAAATCAATTAGGTTATGTCAGGGCCAAGCCGAAATCCAAGGGGGGGCTGAACGGTTACGATCCTTGAGGGAGCCGAATCTTTACAAATGAGTCAAGGTGCCCTCATGCTGGATCAGCCAACAAAGTTGCATCGCGCCCGCACTTGGGTGAGACTATCGATTCGAGTCCCCCATCACTTGTCACGGCGAGTCTGCAACCCGAGCCTATGGTGGCCGCAAGCGATGCCGGGAAACAGCGGGACACCCGCGGAAAACTGCCCTAACTAGAGGTGATGCTATGAAAACCCTCAACATTTCGTTGGCAATTACCTTTGCCTTGATGATGACCCTGTTCGGAAACCATTCGGTCTATGCCGAACCCTCAGGCAAACAAGAGGCTAGAGAAAGATGCAATGATCCGAAACGTGATCCGAGGAAATACCCTAACGTGCCTAATGTTGAAAATGGCGCTACTTTTTATTCTTGTGTCGATTCGGCCCTTGGCGGCTATGACCCGGTTCTGATGGACTGCGCCGAGAATTACCTTGTTTTTGTTTATGAGAAACAATGGTGTGTTCCGGCCGAATAATGGTGGCTGAAGTATCCCCACAAAATCCGTCCTCGGTCGGCTCTGGCTCCTCACGCTCCAGCGTGGGAGCAAGTCCGGATACGGGGTTTTTGGTGGAAAGGCAGTCTTGTGCTGACCCTAAGAGACTGTCTAAAAAGGGACCGTAGGACCGTAGGCTGGGTTGCGGCCAGGG
The DNA here is from genome assembly GCA_011392765.1 of Candidatus Thiosymbion ectosymbiont of Catanema sp. Cochon2018. Classification (GTDB taxonomy): domain Bacteria; phylum Pseudomonadota; class Gammaproteobacteria; order Chromatiales; family Chromatiaceae; genus Thiosymbion; species Thiosymbion ectosymbiont_A. The sequence goes on from WYCW01000001.1 coordinate 95,608, forward strand.
ACGGCCAAAACCCAGCAATAACCTGGGGTTCGTCCCTTCAGCCTACTTAAATCTACGAAAAGGATACGAAAAGGACACCCATCTTGCTTTGCCGGAGCCAGAGGCCACCCCCAAGGACGGCCCCTCCATCGGCATCACCATCGCCTCCGTCCTCCTCTCCCTCGCCCGCAACCGACCCGCGCGCCGCATCGCCATGATCCGCTACGAGTTGGGGAAATTGCTCGTTGTCGAGGTGGAGGTGCTTACTCCGAACGCCCTTCTCGACGGTTTCCGTGAGAAGGTGCTGAGCGAGGCAGTACCCGTATGACTAATAATGCCAATCCTCGTCTAGGTGACTATCTCGGGCACATCCTGGAAGCTCGTAGGCTGGGATAAGCTTGCGAACCTCAGCATCCCCATCCTCATAGGCCGGAAGGAGCTGGGGTTCGTACCTCACCCCAGCCTATGGCCCTGATCCTCGTGGCCTGCAAAAGGGAAAACCTGACCTCGTGGGGTGCGGATGCTATCGTGCTTAAAACGAATTTTGTCCCGCACCTGGTCGAGCAGGCGGGGCTTGGTCTGCGTTCCGGCGGAGGAGGTGTTTCCCATGTCAGTACCTGACAGGTTTGTCCTATATACTGGTAACATATACAGGTACTTGCGAACAGGCAAGCAGATTAGGCCTCACTTTCGACGTATTTTCTTACGTCGCTTTTGAGGTCTACTTGTAGTTATGCCAGAAACACACAGAGGTGAACCATGTCCGCTGTCAAAGAAAGAATGGCTGATGTGATCCAAAATCAGCCTGAAGATGCAACGTATGAAGAAATCTTCAGAGAATTCGCCTTTGAGCAAATGATTGCGTCGGGACTAAAAGACTCAAGAGAGGGGAAGACAATTTCAAATGATGAGATGAAGCGCAGGCTTAGCGCATGGCAGAAATAAGATGGACAGAAGAAGCTGTAAAATGGCTTCGAAATATCTACGACTACATATCGGAAGACAATCCTATTGCCGCTCAAAAGGTAATAGAAGGAATACATGAAAAAACGCAACTTCTAGAAAGCTTTCCAGAAATCGGCTACAAATACTGTGATGAACCAGATGGACAGGTTAGAATTCTTCTTTATGGTCATTACAGAATTGCCTATCTCATCAAGCAAGATGCTGTTGAAATTCTAGGCATTTTCCATGGTTCAATGGAAATCGGAGAGTATATCAAGTAATCAAGGCATAACAAGGCGAATCCAGCCGACGCTCGTACCTCGCGCGGCTGATTTGCGGCGTTAGCGAAAAAGAAGAGAGATTTTTGATGGCACCAGTGCCAATTCCTAAACCATCCTTTTTAGACACTTGTGAGTACATTGGTGCATTTTCTGGCGAGCGAAGGTGGAGGTCGCATGATGGAAAGCGTATTTATACATGGGATTACCTTCACGGAGAAATTGAGGTGTTCAATAAGCGGGGTAGGCACCTTGGGGTGATCGATCCAATTCATGGCGCTATGATTAAAGATGCGGTCAAAGGGAGAAAAATCGATGTCTAATTTTATAGAGAAATGTCTCAAAGGTCAGGTGCTTCCGGACGACATTGATGATTTCATTGATTCCTGGCACGAAGAAGATAGTGATCAACCATTGCACCGTTACCTCGGAATGACTCGTTCAGAATATTCGTTGTGGGTGGCAGATCCTGATGTGCTCCCATACATAGTGAATGCCCATCACTTTGGCAAAGACGTGTCCGAACTCCTTGATGAAGTGGAGGCGCTTCCTCTCGCTGCCCGATCAGATGGCCCTGATAAGGCATTAAAGCTTAGGCGCTGGATCAAAAGCGAGGGAATGTGGGAATAGCCGTGAGCGTCTTAGAGCCACCCATCGATATCGAAGGATTGGTGAGGAAATATGCAGATCTTGTTTTTGCAGATATTCCTTTTGAAGGTGCAGATGGCATCTCGTTAAACCTTAAGGTTATTTGTCGGGTCCCGGATGATTACGAAGAATTTTTTTGAAAAGCTGGGGTTGGCGCGCGTACCATTGTTGGAGCGTCCGGAAGGGGGGTTGTGGTGCAATGCTATTAAGTTAAGCGTTGCCGGTCGACAAAGTAAGAGAAGAAACTACGAATCACGCGAATCCTCGCGAAAATTGTCATCCCGAACTGAAAGGAGGGACCTTGTCATCCCGAACCGAAGGGAGGGATCTTATTCGCGCGCTTCGTAGGTTGGGCAAAGATGCGGTGAGCGTGTGTTGTCCTTTCCGGACGGCACCACCGCCAGGCGCGAACCGCATCTGTGGACTGATAAAACCTACCGCGCTCACCGCATCCTACTCGCCCAACCTACGACAAGCGGCCAGCAGCTAACTTAATGGCATTGCGCGCATACTAACGCAATAAGGTATGCGCACAATCTGATTTCGGAGGCATTTTGGAAGCAAAAAAATTAAAAACCGTAGATGATTTGATGCAATCCCAGGATGAGCGTGTCGAGCTGATCAATGGTGAGATTGTTAAGCGCCCTATGGCTCGTTCCGAACATGCATTGGTCCAATCAAGCATTTCCGATGAAGTTTCGTTATTTAAGCGAAAAGATGGTCCGGGGGGATGGTGGATCATGCCGGAAATTAGTGTCAGGTATAATGAACATCAATGTCCCAGCCATGATTTGGCAGGGTGGCGCAAAGAACGTGTACCCCATAGACCTATAGGGGTTATGAACGTCATACCGGATTGGGTTTGTGAGATTACTTCACCAGGACATGAAAGGAAAGATTTATTTCACAACTTCATATTGTTGCAACGTAACAAAGTTTCGTATTACTGGATTCTTTCTCCGGAAGATAAGGCGCTGATTGCTTATAAACTTGTTGACGAAAAATATCGTGTTACCTTTTCTGTGGAATATAGGGTTGAAAAACCTTTTGACCAAGCAAGGATACCACCATTTGAAGAAGTTGAGATTGATTTGAGATATATTTTTGGAGATGACGAACCGGTGAGCCCGGAGATCCCTGGTTTGGGACTTGGGTGAGGGACAATGCCATTAAGTTAAGCGTTACCGGCCGGCAAAGTAAGAGAAGAAACTACGAATCACGCGAATCCTCGTGAACTTGTCATCCCGAACCGAAGGGAGGGATCTTATTCGCGGAAATTCGCGCGATTCGTAGTTTTCGCTTCCCCATCCCGACCTACCACCACAAGCGGCCGACAGCTAACTTAGTGGCATTGGGGTGAGGGGGACCCAAAAAGCACCCATCTTGTCTGACAACGACCGACGACCGGTTACCCATCTTCTTTGACCTGATCTTCCCACTGAGCTAGGGGGTGTTCTCAATTAAGCCGGGTCATCGCAGAAACTAAGAACGTAGCGCAGGCGTCTCGCCTGCAACCCGCGGGCGAAACGCCCGCGTTCCGGCAGGTGGGACCTGTCTGCCGACAGGCAGGCGCCTGCGCTACATGGATTTGGCTTAATTGAGAACACCCCCTAGCATTCCCCTCAGCCCAACAAACAGCCAGGGGGCTTGCCGTCGTTGAACAATTTAGAGCTATTCGCAAACCCCACACTAAACAATTCGGGTACGACCCGGAAAGAATTTGTGCGGATTTTCGCCAAAAACAGATGCGGGAAGAAGGAGTTTCTTTAGAGGTACGGACCAAACCAAAGATGAGTGAAGGTCAATGTATGGCAGCTATTCTCCAGCGTATGGCAGACAGACAAGCACTCTCTCATATTACTGATCCTGTGGCTTGGCAAAGAGAAATTCGAGAGGATCGTCCTTCACCATGACATACGTAGACGAATATCAAGAGAACATTCGATTGGATTCCGTATCGAATGTTGAAGAATCATACCGTATGTTGTGTAGTAACATTGCGGAACGAGAAGAAGTCGCCGAAGATCTTACAAAACCCCTTTCCGCAGATAAAAAGGGACATAAGCTCAGAGAACTCGAGCAATTATGCGAAAAATCCAGAGACCATCCTTTTATAGTGGATTTAAAACACAAAAAGTTCACAAAAACAGGATTCCGGTACTTTGCAATGGCGTTTTATGCGCATATCCCTCCTATAGTGGATTGCATTAAACGCTCTGGGATTCCAGGTGATGTATCAAAGCATTTCAGCCTGCATATTGACTGTGATGAATATCACTATAGTGATTTAAAAACCACTTTTACACAATTTATCAATGCAAGACAGGACATTATTGAAGCAGAGGCTGGATTGAGAATTATGCTCGGAATTCGAGGTAAATTTTTTGAGCATCTGAAAAGCAAGAACTTACTAGAATAAGAGATAGATAAAAAGCCCGCGTAGGTTGGGGTGAGGAACGATCCCCAACATCCTCTGCGGCCACATCGGAGAAGACGGTGGAAATAGGCGTCCGTGACCTGAGAGACAGACTGTCGGAATATCTGCATCGAGCCGAAGCAGGCGAGGAAATTTCGGTGACTTCCCAGGGACGAGCCATTGTGCGCATGACGGGGATCGAGCAACCTGCCGCTGAGGAAACGGAGGCGGATGTGATCACCCGATTGCGCTCCGACCCCCATCTACGTGCCGGAAGCGGTGACCGGGTGGAGCCGGTGTCGTGCCCGATCCCCGCCGCTCCCACCGGGGAACCACTACTCAGTGATCTGTTGCTTGAGGACCGGGAGTGATTCTGTACTTGGATAGCTCAGCTTTGCTTTTGTTTGCTGGATGGAAGTTCGCCGTAATTGTTCGCTGGAAGAGACCGAGGCAACAAGTCGTCCGTAGATCTTAACTCATTGTCTCTGAATGCGTTGATGGAGATATTCGCGAATTAGACAAAGAAGCAATAGTCGTGGTATATAAAGTGTTCCGACGTATTTAAACACGGCGACTTGTTGTTTACTACCCGTTGGGCGTTGATTTTGCCGTTCATCTCTCGATTCGAATTAAAGGATATCGTCACGTGAAGGTATTCATCCGGCATCAAGGAAATCATCCTGCCGGAAGACAACCGGGGCGATTTCGAAGAAGTACCTGAACATATCCGCAAGGGACTGATGGTAAGGTCTCGTCCCTCGACCCAGCCTAAATTAATGTGTTAGTTTTTAGGCAACCTCTTACTCTTTAAAGGAACCGCCCATAATCTACGAGAAACGGAGCATGAAACCATCGCAAGTCCTGAGACGGCATCGGGCCGAAATCAGGCATATCATCGCAAGCCACCGCGCAGGGAATGCCAGGGTGTTTGGATCCATGCCACATGGCAAAGATAATAAAGGATAGTGATCTCGATCTTCTGATCGATCCCGACGGACCCATGACGCTCTTCGATGGTAACCGTTCAGCCCCCACCTCGTCATTGCGGCAGGGATTGCCGGAATCCGCCGGTGCCAGGCAGGTGGTAAAAATATACTGCCACACGGCACAATCCGAGCTTTTGAATTTCCCCCTCACCCCGGCTCTCTCCCAGAGGGAGGGTGTCGCAAAAGCCCATCCGTGGGGCGTAGCGCAGGCGTCCCCGCCTGCATTTTTCGATGCAGGCGAGGACGCCTGCGCTACTTTTACGACACCCTCAGAGGGAGAGGGAGTGAAATGTGCAAATTGTGCCATGTGGCAGTATAGCAGGGGGCTGAACGATTACGGGTTGTCGCGGAGCGACTCGTTTACCATGACCCCGAAGGGGTCGAACAGACCAGCCCAGGGCAACGCCCTGGGTGGTGTCGGGGTTTGGAATCGAGCCCTGAAAGGGCGTGACATAAAAGCGAGAGGATAACCTTCGCGGTCTCCGTTGTACTCGAAGCTCCTGGCGCGGAAATCAGGCGGTACTGACGATGAACGGTATGCCGGGATTGACGCCTTCGATGTCACGCCCTTTCAGGGCTCATCTTTCCTCCACCTCTCTTCCCAGGGCGTTGCCCTGGGCTGATATGTCACGCTCTTTCAGGGCTGGGTACCGGAATCCGGTGCCGGGGAGATCGCAAAAACAGTGGGGGTCTAACGGTTACCTTCGATGTCGGGGCGACCCGCTACGAGTTGAGGGAATTGCTCGGCGTCGAGGTGGAGGTGCTTACCCCAAACGCCCTTCCCGACAGTTTCCGTGAGAAGGCGCTGAGCGAGGCAGTACCCGTATGACCAATAATGCCGACCCTTGTCTAGGTGACTACCTTGGGCACATCTTGGAAGCCATTGAGCGGATAAATCGTTACACTGCCGATCCGGACCGAGCAGAATTCGAGTCCACGGAGCAGATCCAGGATGCGGTGATCCGAAACTTTGAAGTCAAATGAATCTAGCGAGGCTCCGCCTCAGACCAACGAGGCGTGAATTCTTTTTAACCACAGAGGACACAGAGATGGAAATGCGATTAGCCCAAGTAGAATGCGGTTGGTTGATCAATTTCAATGTCCGCCGTCCGGTCGAGAGTGTTAAACGCGATAGCGTCTGATTCTCTGTGCACTCTGTGTTCTCTGTGGTGAATAAAGAGAGGTCGCAACGACTCGTACCATGCGAGTGAGACTTTGCCTTAAGATTGGTAAGGCATGAATTTTTTGTGCAGTGCAAAAACTTGACTCATTTGTAAAGTTACGGGTCCCTCAAGGATCCTAGTCATCTCGTTGCCCGACAACCTGCCTGATCTCCTGCAGGAGACACCCGAGGAATTCGAGCGATTGCTTTTAACCAGACAGTTTCCCAGATGCTAAGCCAACGCCAATTGATCGAGCTTCTCAACAACCTCGAGGCGGACGCTATCGAACGCACGACCTCCGTGAACGATACCGATAAGTTCGCACAGGCCATCTGTGCCTTTGCCAACGATCTACCCAATCACCGCCATCCCGGTTACTTGTTGATCGGTGCCCGCGATGATGGAACACCATCCGGTCTCAAGGTTACCGACGAGCTTTTAAGGAAACTCGGTGCAATACGCTCCGACGGCAATGTCTTGCCCCAACCCACTCTCACAGTCCAGAAAATCGGACTGGAAGATGGTGACATTGCGGCTGTAAAGGTAGAATTGTCGGATTTACCTCCGGTCCGCTACAAGGGGCGGATCTACATCCGCATCGGTCCCAGAAAGGGAATTGCAAACGAGCAGGAAGCAACGTATCCTGAGCGAGCGGCGAGTGGCCCGAGCGCGCTTTTTCGATGCGCTCCCATGCATCGCAATCCGATCATCGCAGAGGCGATGAAGGCGCTCGGCTTTGTAAACCGCTTCGGCTACGGCGTCCAACGCGCTCAGGCTTTACTGAAGCAAAACGGGAATCCGCCGCCGGAGTTCGAGTTCGACGAACACAGCGTGCTGGTAAAGATCCGGCAGAGGATCGAATGAAAACCATCGCGTTTTTCAACAGCAAGGGGGGAATCGGCAAAACCTCGTTGGTCTATCACCTCGCCTGGATGTTCGCCGACAATAGAGTCCCTACCCTGGCCGTCGATTTGGATCCCCAGGCCAATCTGACCACTCTGTTTCTCGATGCGGAGCGTCTGGAAACCCTCTGGCCCGATGCCGACCATCCCGACACGGTATACGGCAGTATCCACCCCATACTGGGGGGGATCGGTGACATCGTGACCCCCCATGTCGCGCCTATAGCCGAGCGGCTCAGTCTGATTCCCGGTGACCTCGGCCTCTCCCGCTTCGAGGACAAGTTTTCCGATGCCTGGTCTCGCTGCCACAACCGCGACGAGTCCGCCTACCGGACCCTGACGACCTTTCATCGCCTGATTCAGGCAGGCACCGACGATACGGTCGAGCTGGTTCTCATCGACGTCGGCCCCAATCTGGGAGCGATCAATCGGTCGGCTCTGATTGCGTCCGATCAGATCTGTATCCCGCTTGCCCCGGATCTCTTTTCCCTGCAAAGTCTCCGGAATCTCGGACCAACCCTGCGTGATTGGCGGGTAATTTGGGGAGACCTGGCGGCTGAAGCACCTACTGATTTACCGCTGCCGAAGGGAAGGATGCAACCGATCGGTTACATCCTTATGCAGCATGGACTGCACGGCAGCAGGTCGGTTCTGACCGATAAGCACTGGATGGACCGGATTCCGGCTGTCTACCGCGAGGCTGTGTTAAACGAGACGGTGCAAACATCCGTGCGGGTCGAGCAGGATCCTCATTGTCTTTCGTTGCTCAGGCACCATCATGGCCTGATGACTTTGGCCATGGAGGCGAGAAAACCGATGTTCTGCCTCAAATCCGCGGATGGGGCAATCGGTGCGCACATCGAGGCAATCAAAAGCTGCTACCGTGACTTTCATCGGTTGGCATCTCGGATAGCTACCTCCGCCGGCATTGTCTTTCCATCAAAGACCATGGAAGACCAAACCTCCCCATAGATTCCGGCCAACATCAGCTGCTCTTTCGTAATAACCCAAACCGTAGGCTGGGTTGAGGAACGAAACCCAGCGCTGCAGGGCGAGTGCGTATAAATTTCTTATCGATCAACAAGCTGCTACCAGCTGTGTCGATTGGATAAAGCCAGGAGCGCCGGCATCCTGCCGGCTGTAGTCGGGCAAAGCCGTAGGATGCTGGTGAGGTCAGGGACGACCGAACCGCATCAATGCTGTGGTAAGCCCTGACCGGGCAGAGACGCCCGGCCAGTGGCGAATCGCATCTTTGGATGGCCCGTGCCCAACGTCATTGTCGGGCACGCCTGCCGTCCCTGGCAGACTTTGCCCAACAACCTGGTCCACCGCGTGGACCTGCCTGTAGGCAACCAAGTCTGCCAAGGTCATGTTTTTGAGAAGGTTTATACGCGCTCGCCTTGCCCGTGCACACCTTCGATGGAACGCACATCGGAAAGCCCGGTACCGGACAAGCGGCAGCGGCCGCTCGGGAAGAGCGGCCGCGCTGTGGGCTCAGTCGCGGTACAGTACGGTCACCGCTGTTCCTTCGACGGGAACGCTGCCGTTAACCTCACGCCCGTTGCCGGCAGTGGGGTCGGATTTTTCCATCGCTACTTTCCAAGTGCCTGCAGGCAGCTTGTAGTCGAAGTTGCCGGCACTGTTGTAAATCACGATGATCTCGGACCAGTCGTCGCCATTCTCGCCCGCATGGATGTGGTTGACCACGACGCCGTCACGGGGTGTCGTGGTCGTGATGTGCCGGTCGATTTCCTCCCAACTGTTCATGCGCAAACCCGGATGGGCCTTGCGTAGGGCAATGACGTCCCGGTAGTAGTTGAAAATACCGGCATTATCCACCTTCCACTGCCAGCGAATCTTGTTGATCTCGTCCCCTAATTCGTAAGTGTTGTTGTATCCCTTCTTGTCCCGCAGCAGCTCCACGCCGGCGTGCAGAAAGGGGATGCCTTGGCTGGTCAGCACGATTCCGTTGGCGAACTGTTGGATGCGACGCAGATAGGGATCGTTGCGGTCACGTCCGTTCGCATCCGCCCAGAACAGAACCTTGTCCCGGAGCGATAAATTGTCGTGGGAGGATACATAGTTGATGCTCTGCTCCGGATCGGCGGCGAACATGGGATCCCAGGTATCTATAGGGGCGCATGGATCGTTGGCGTCGTAGCGGATGGCGCCACGGCTGCCCACCTGGATCCGCCACAGATTCGGCTCGGCGTTGAAGACGTAGCAATCCCCGCAATCGCATTTACCGTCGTCGTTGTTGCCTTTGAGGGCGTTCCGATATCGGTCATTGAATACACCTACATGGGCATCGTGGATCTTCGCGATGGTCCCCAAACGCACTCGTTGGGATTCTCGAGAGTCTCCCTTACCACCATTCCAGGGTTCTCCGTAGAGCAACAGCTTGCGCTCGGGGAACTTACTGTTGAGATGCTTCGCCCAGTTACCAACCTCATCATAGTCGAAGATACCCATGAGATCGAAGCGGAACCCGTCGACGTTGAATTCGTCCACCCAGTATTCGAGGGAGTCGCGGATCATGCGGCTGACCATGGGAACATTCGCGTCGATGGAATTGCCCGTGTCCGACAAGTCAGTCTCGGTGTAATAACGGTCGCTGATCGGCTCGAACATCTCTTTCCCATGGGTATGGTTGTATACCACATCGATGATCACCCGGATCCCGGCCTTATGCAGCTCGTCCACCATGGTCTTGAACTCGCGGATGCGATTTTCGTAGTCGGATGGTGTCAGCGAGTAACGCTCCTCCGGCACATTGAAATTACGCGGATCATAGCCCCAGTTGTAGCAGGTGGTGTCTGCAACATCAGGGCAGGAGGCAAAGTCGTAGACAGGCATGAGCTGGACATGCGTGATGCCGAGCTCTACCAGATGATCCAGACCCGTCTTGACGCCCTCATGGGTGGTACCGGACTCGACGAGCCCGAGGAACTTGCCGCGCTTCTCATCGGGAACGCCGGAGTTCGGGTCGATGGTGAAATCGCGCACGTGTAGCTCGTAAATGATGGCGTCCTCGCGTTCGGCGAGCCCTGGCCGCGGCGCCCAAACGCCGGGAAGCTCGGTGCGGCTCAGGTCCATGACGATATTGTTGTTGGTGTTGGGCTCGACCATCCGTCCGTAGGGATCGCGCACACTGGTTCCGTCGACCAGGAAGTGATAGGGCTTGAGTCGGTGGTCGCCTTCCACTGTCACTTGGTAAACGTCGGTATAGCCGTTGAAATCGGCGATCTTCCGCATGTCATGGGTTTTGCCGTCCAACCAGAGGGCAACGTCGGAGCGGTCCGGTGACCAGAGAGAGAAGGTCGTGCGTTCGGCTGTGTATACCGCCCCCAGGTCGTCGGGGATCAGCTGGTAACTCAGAGTTTGGTCGTTGACCTGGACCCGGAAGTCACCGACGACGTCCGTGGAGATATCGAGGCCATCACGGTCGAGCGTGCCGTCGGACTCTTTGTCCCCATAGTTGTGAGACCAGTCGCCAGCGACATCGACCTTCCAACGTTGTCCACCGTCGCTATCACCGTCGCCATTGAAGGCAACTTGTGTTTCCCAGGTGTGATCGGCCACCAACTGCATAGGCGTCGTACCCCACTTATTGGGGGTGCCGCGGAAGAACAAACTCTCGAAGTTCGATTTAAATTTCGGTTGCCCGATTAGTTTGTAACTCAGGGTCTGGTCGTTGACCTGGACCCGGAAGTCGCCGACGACGTCCGTGGAGATATCGGAGCCCTTAGGGTCGAGCTTGCCGTCGGACTCGTTGTCCCCATAATTGTGAAGCCAGTCGCCAGCGACATCGACCTTCCAACGTTGCCCACCGTCGCTATCACCGCGGCCATCGAAGGCCACTTGTGCCTCCCAGGTGTGATCGGCCACCAACTGCATAGGCGTTGTGTCCCAGTCGTTGGGGGTGCCGCGGAAGAACAAACTCTTGAAGCTCGATTCGAATTTCGTACCGACGCAGGTAGCTGCTGCGCTCCCACAATCGCCCTTACAACCATCGACGCTGCCGGCCTGGACCCTGGTACCGATAGTCAGTGTAGCAACGGCCAGTATCAGTGCACTTGAGTAAAGGGCTAACTTCGAGCGGCTGTGCTTCATTGTTTGCTTCCTGAATTTGATGGATCATTTTAAGCACATATATCATGAGAGAGGTTCCGGGTACAGTAATAAAAACCCTGGGTAGTGGCTCAGTTTGCGAGAAATCGGAAATTGCGAAAAAACGCAATGACGCCAAGACGCCAAGAAAGAAAAAGAATCTTTGCGTCTTGGCGCCATTGCGTCCTGGTGTTAAAGGGGCCGGAAAGTGGCGGCCAAGCATGAAATTTTCAAACTTGTCGGGTCCCGAATAGTTACCCACTTGAAATCCAACCACTACCCCACTTTGCTATTCTCCAGGGGGAACACCCTCCGGTACAGCGCAAAGCTGGCATAAGCGAGCACCGGAAACAGCACCACGAAGAGCGGCAACATCAGGATGGCGAGCAGGGTGCCGCCGGTAAGAATCAGCCCCCAGGCGATGCCGGTGAGAAAACTGCCGAACACGGCGCGTACGCTGGCAAGCACCGCCTGAACAAAGTCGGCGCGTCCCTCATGCAGGAGTGGAACCGAAAATGCGGAGATGGCGAAGATGGTAAATGCCAACACCGAGCCCATGAGCGAGCTCCAGAGCTCGAAGGCAATCACCCGACGCTCCAACCTGATCAACCAGGGCAGCTCGTAGGGTAAGTGCTCGCTTCCGATCATCATGGCGTAGAGAACGGCCGCATCGGTGATCCAGATCAGGAACAAAAAGGCGCATAGCGAGGCGACCAACCACAGACCGGCGGGGGCCCGAGCGAAGGCGGTGAAGGCGTCCGGGAGGCGCGCTTTACGGGCGTCCGCGGCGCTTGCCGCGAGCCGGAAAAATCCCGTCAAGAGCGCCGGACCCACCAGCAGAAATCCCCCGGAGACGGGTAGCGCCATGGGGGAGAGACCGAGATAGCCGACGACTGCCAGCAGCACCAGACCGACCAAGGCAAATACACCGGCGTAAGCCATGCTGGCAGCGGGCAGGGTACGAAAGGTTTGCCAGCCGGTTACCAGCGCATCTACCAGGTCGGAGAACCCGAATGGACGCGCCGTGACCCCAGGGGCGGAGGTTGAGGTTGCGGGATCCGAGGCTTTATCCGTGCTCATGATTGTAAGTACAGTAGTCAATTATAACTCAAGGAAAAGGGGACCCTCATGGCTCAATGCCATTAAGTTAAGCGTTACCGGTCGGCAAAGTAAGAGAAGAAACTACGAATCACGCGAATCCTCGCGAACTTGTCATCGAACCGGGGAGGGGATCTTCGCGAAATTCGCGTGATTCGGATTTTCTCCCAACAGCTAACTTAATGGCATTGGGTGGTGAGATCGAACCCCAGGTTATTGCTGGGTTTCGGCCATCCCTGGCCACAACCCAGCCTACGGCTTACGGTCCTTTTCAGACAGTCTCTGAACGCTTGTCGCAATGTTCTAATCGGACAGGATTAACAGGATGTCCAGGATTAACAGGATTTTTTTCTTGGTTGTATGAACTTTCGCCGCGCTTACACGCTTGCCGAAATTGATCAGCACTCGTGGTGGGCACAGCCCACCCTACGCCCACGATTCCTCCCCACCACGCCTTCCAGCTCAGGAAAATTTTTATAGCCCGTAGGCTGGGTTACGGCCAGGGACGGCCAAACCGGTTTTTCAGCACACCTGTTTACGATCTTTTGTCAGGCCGAAAAGCAAGGATTGCAGCTTATTGAGTTTTCGCTCCTTTCCTAACCTTCGACACTTCTCCCAAGCAAACCCCGTTTGGGCCAAAAGTTGTTCTTTCGCCTTTCTGTACAAATGGCTGCCCTATAACCGCCCCTTCACCCTGTGTTGACCACCAGTGCGCCTGCTCTATCGGTAACCTCCGCGGTCAAGTCGCATGGGGGCCTATCCACGGCAAGTGCCGTTTAATTCCCGATACTTTTCCCCCCATTTCTGCTCTGTCGCTATTCTTTACGCTTTTCATCACGCGGGTTTTCGTTCCGACCCGGTGGCGCACATTTCACTATCACAGTTTATACACCAGTTGCCATTCGGAAAATCACGGGCCCAGCCCTTTTTCAAGACTACAAAATCCAAAAAAATCACGACTCGTGCTTGGTCTTTTCGGCCTGCGATCGACCGAACTGCTCCGGCTTATATCACTGGTTTCTCCCTCTTGTCAAAAAAATCCTGGGACCGCTACCTTTCCACCTACGCTAATTACGACCAAAACACTTTGACACAAAAATTCTTAGATGATTTATTAATTGAGAACGCCCCCTAGTCCTCGTTTCGCTTGATATTGCGGGACGTAGGTTCGTAGCCCAACATCGAATGTTGGGCACGCCGCGTCCTGCGGCTTTGCCCAACACCTGCGGATAACAGCGTAAACATGCAAAATTAGATGAAATGGTGTACTAGTACCCGCTCCGGGACAACCTGTCGGCAAGGGCCTTCCCACGAGGGGGAACCGCCGGCACTGCCCCGCCATAGCCTTGGCGAGACCGACCACGCCGAACAGCACCAGGGCCGAATGGCAGAGTGTGAAGTAGAGGATCACCAGGGTCCAGGTGTGGATGCCCTCGTAACCCCCCGGCAGAAGGATCGCGGCGTTGACGACGACCAGCGGAACCCCCGCCCGGAGGCTGGCGGAGAAGGTCTGATCGACGTGGGCAGTGGCGAGCGGTGGAGTTGCTTTATCGCAACGCAGAAAGAGTACTCCGAGGATCAGAAACCCGATGACGGGAATCACCAGCAGGTTGGCGAGATATACTGCCCCACGGCACAATCTGAGCTTTTGAGTTTCCCCCTCACCCCAGCCCTCTCCCGGAGAGGGTGTCGTAAAAGCCCATCCGTGGGGCGTAGCGCAGGCGTCCCCGCCTGCACTTTTCACTTTTGCGACACCCTCCCGGAGGGAGAGGGAGTGAAATGCGCAGATTGTTCCATGTAGCAGTATACAACGCCTCCGTCGCAATCGCGAGCCGGACACCGGCCGGCTGCGCCCGGGGCGTCGAGTCCGACGCCGGTTCAGGAAAGGGTTGCATCGATAACCTCTGCCAGAGCGGAGATGGTCTCGGCGTCGTCGGTCAGCGGCTCGGCCAAGGCGGCGCGGCAGGCGTCCCTCTCGTCCATGCCGCTCGTGATCAGGGTAGCCGCGTAGACCAGCAGGCGCGTGGATGCCGCTTCTTCGAGATCGTGGTCCTTGAGCGCCCGCAAGGCCCCTGCAAGTCTGACCAGAAGCTGCGCCTTCGCTGCGTCGATGCCGGTTTCGCGGACCAGAATCTCGACTTCCGCCGCAGGCGCGGGGAAATCGAAGCTCACCGCCACAAAACGCTGCCGGGTGCTCGGCTTCATGCCCTTCAGCAGGTTCTGGTAGCCCGGGTTGTAGGAGACCACGAGCATGAAGCTAGCGGGCGCGTGCAAGGTCTCGCCGGTGCGCTCCAGGGGCAGGATCCGTCGATCGTCGGTGAGCGGATGCAGGACCACCGTGGTGTCCTTGCGGGCCTCCACCACCTCATCCAGATAGCAGATGGCCCCTTCCCGGACCGACCGGGTCAGGGGGCCGTCGCTCCAGAAGGTTCCGCCATCGCCGATCAGGTGCCGGCCGACCAGATCCGCCGCGGTGAGGTCGTCGTGGCAGGCCACGGTGTAGAGCGGCCGGCCGAGCCGAGCGGCCATATACCGAACGAACCGCGTCTTGCCGCAGCCGGTGGGACCCTTGATCATCAGGGGCAGGCGATTGCGGAAGGCGTTCTCGAACAAAGCGACCTCGTTGCCCTGGGGCCGATAGAAGATCGACCGCGCCTCGCCGATGGGCTCGGCTTGCTTCTCTGCGCTCTGATGTATCGCATGCATTGCTCCAACCAAGTCGTTCGATGCAGCCTTCGAGTCTGCGCTCGTCAACAAGCCGCCCCGGTTAGGATTCCTTGACTGCCTTGGACTTTTACAAATGAGTCGAGTTTATGCACTGCACAAAAAACTCACGCTCGGGTGCGCTGTGCTCATTGCTTTTATCCGCAGATTACGCAGATTCTCGCAGATTATTTCTGTTTTCAATCTGTGGGAATCTGCGTAATCTGCGGATAATGAGTTTGTGCACTGCACAGAAAATTCACGACTCGTCGGTCTGAGGCGAAGCCTCGCTAATAGTTAATATCTAAAGTGATAACATAGTCAACAGTCGGTAAGAGTTCTGTATTATATAAGTATTTGTTTTTTATATAAATAGGCATCCTGAATAGTTACGATTCCGGACTGCTCACGATCATGGCAGGACACACCGCCGCCGCTTTGGATTGGACCACACCTCCGTCCCCGGCACAGGCGTTGCGGCCAGGGGAAAGCGCCGTCACCGCGGCGCGTGTGGAACCTGAGTGCCCGACTTCCCGGCAACCGCCGCGGGTATTCCCCGTCGCCGGAGTTCGACTCGGCCGCGCCGCTTAAGCCGACGCACTCCAAATATGATTTCGCTGGAGGAGTACCGTGCAAGAGTTGATCCCATTCATCTCCAACGACTTAATCAAGCCCCTTGCCAAAAGCCTTCAGCGCATCTGGAAGAAACGCGACGCGGAGCTGAACGCGATTTATGATACCTTCGGTGATCCCCGGCCACTGGCATCCTGCTACATCGAGCCCCGCGTCCAGCACCATAATCCGGCGGATCATCACGAGGACGAAGATGCTATCTCCTATGTGCGTACCCCGGTCTTCGAGACGATCAACCGCTTTCTCAATAAGGAGACCCCGTTGAGAGGCGGACGCACCCAGCTGTTCGTCCTCTCCGATGCGGGCATGGGTAAGACCTCCCTGTTACTCATGTTCAAGCTCTCCCATCTGTTCCGTTTTTGGCCAAAACGCTACGACTGCCTGCTGCTCAAATTGGGCACGGATACTCTGGAACGGCTCCGGGCGCATCCGAACAAGGGCGACACGGTGTTGTTGCTCGATGCCCTGGACGAGGACCCCCAGGCCTGGGGACGTATCCAGGAGCGACTCGTCGAGTTGCTGCATGCCGGCGAGTATTTCCGGCGCGTCATTATCTCTTGTCGCACCCAGTTCTTTCCCGAAGGGAGCGCCGACCCGTTCGGCCGTCCGGGCCGGGTGGAAATCGGCGGCTTTACCTGTCCCATGTTGTATCTCTCCCTGTTCGACGACGAGCAGGTAGAGCAATACCTCGCCAAGCGGTTTCCGAATCAGGTCAGCGATCGCCTGTTATTTCGCCTCAACCCGACCCGCGAGCGTGCCGCCGAGCTGGTGCCCCCGATGTGTTCGTTGCGCTTCCGGCCCCTGCTGTTGGCCCACGTCGAGAACATCATCGAGGAGGAGCAGGATCTGCTGGTTGCTGCCGGTACGGGGCCTGAGAACGGCGAATCGGATTGGGATGTCTATCGGATCTATGATGTCCTGGTCCGGGCTTGGCTGCTGCGCGAGGAACGCAAGCTCGTCCACCACCAGAGCACCGGGGCACCGACCATGGAAATTCTGCGTGAGCTATGTACCCTGGTCGCGGTCCACTTGCAGATCTCCGGCAACCGTACCCTCCTCCCGGATGAACTCGCCGAGATGACCGAACGGCACCCCGCGCTGAAGCACCTGAAAGAATTCGACCTGGGCGGGCGCTCGCTGCTCAACCGCAACTCGGAGGGGGAATATCGATTCTCCCACTACAGTATCCAGGAATTCCTTGTCGTGCGCGCCCTGGCCGAGGAAACACTCGACCTTGCCCAGGGCGAGCTGAGCCTCAGTCTCCTAGCACCCGACTCGCCTGTCCAGCGGTTACGGGTGCTCCAGCCGTCGCAACGCCTGCGGCTCACCGACCAGATGCTCGAGTTTTTGGCGCGCACGCCGGTCGCGTTCGACCCCGGCACCATTGACCTTTCGAATATTCGCCCGGAGGCTCGAGTGGGATTTGCGATCCACGACCGGCTTGCGGACGGGAGCTTGGGCCCGGCTATGCAGGGTATTCCGGCCGGCAGCTTCCGGATGGGGTCGGCGGAAAATGACAAGCAAGCGGACCAAGACGAGAAGCCCCAGCATGAGGTCACTATAAGTCATGCCTTCTTCCTGGGTCGTTATCCGGTGACCTTTGCGGAGTTCGACCGCTTCTGCGATGCAGCGGACCGTTCCCGGCCGGATGATCAGGGGTGGGGACGCGGGAACCGACCCGTGATCGACGTCAGTTGGGAAGACGCGGTTGCCTACTGTGCCTGGCTCTCCGAACAGACCGGCCGGCACTACCGCCTGCCGACCGAGGCCGAATGGGAGTACGCCGCCCGCGCCGGCAGCCATACCCCCTGGTCGTTCGGGGACCGAGAACAGGATCTCGATCCGTATGCCTGGTCCGACAAGAACTCGGAGGGTCGAACCCATCCGGTGGGAGAGAAGTGCCCCAATCCCTGGGGTCTGTTCGATTGCTACGGCAATGTCTGGGAATGGACCCAGGATAACTGGCATGATAACTACCAAGGTGCCCCAGTGGACGGTTCTGCCTGGGAGCACGACGGCGCCGATGCCCGGCGTGTGGTTCGCGGCGGTGGCTGGGGCAACCAACCACAGGGCCTCCGGTCGGCGGCCCGGGTCAGGAACACGTCCGACGTTGCGAACTTCAACCTCGGTTTTCGTCTCGCCAGGACTTTGTGACCCTCTGTGCTTTGTCCTTTTGCCCTTTGCAAATCCGCGCGTAGCGCGGATTTTCGCGTTTTTCCTATAGGAAAAAATCGGCTTTAATTTGGAGTGCGGCGGCAAAGCGGCGCGGCCGAATCGAACCCCGGCGATGTAAAATACCGCCCGGCGTCTTCCGGGAATCCGGGCACCGGGTTCCCCACGCGCCGCGGCGACGGCGCTTTCCCCCGGCGGCAATGCTTTGGCTGGGGACGAAGGTGTCATCTTTTATCCACAGATTACGCAGATTCTCGCAGATTATCTCGTTTCTAATCTGTGGAAATCTGCGTAATCTGCGGATTTAAAATGGATTTTTATCGTTATCACACCGGGGCATGGCAATGAGTGATCCACCCTGGTCGATATGGTTCGCTGCACAAGATGGTTCGCTATGCTCACCGCATCCCACCCGCCGGGCCATGATAAATCTGGATCAATGATGTAGGTTATAAACTTTGGCGCGGATTTCATCCATAGTAGCGGTTGTCGGCAACCATCGCATTTTTCGTGTCTTTCGTGGTTTTCCGGTTTCCGTACAAAAGGTTACGCCACGTCGGTCCGAGGCGAAGCCTCGCTTGGGACGCTCGAGTGCCGTGCCGGGAAATCACAGCGCCGGCAATCCGAACCTGAATTTTCGAAGATGAATATCGCACTCACCGATCGCCGAGAGAAGAAGCACCTGATCGCATTCTGGCTGTCCATCATGCTGGTCTGGGTATTGCTCAACGCCTCCTGGTCCTGGCAGGTCTTGCTGGTAGGGGGTATTGTTGCGACCTTGTTGGTGCTGATCTTCCCGACCCATGGTTTTCTGTTCGCCGGTACCAGATTCACCCCGGAGACGCCGCGGCTGGTGCTCGCGTACTTGTGGCTGTTCTCCCGCGAGCTGGTCAAATCGAATCTGGATGTGGCCCGGCGTGTGGTTTCGCCGGAGCTGCGGATCAATCCGGGCATCGTGGAGATAAAGACCCGGTTGAAGCATCCGACCTACCGGTTGGTCCTGGCCAATTCGATCACCTTGACCCCCGGTACCCTCACGGTGGATATGATCGACGATTCCCTGTTCATTCATTGGATCGACGTCACGGGGAAAGATGTGGAGAGCGCGACGCGGGAGATCTCCGCGCAATTCGAGCGCTATCTCATACAGATGAGCGAAGGGTAAGTATTATGGCCGATACCCTGATGACGCTGGCGGTGATCTTCGCCCTGTCGGGGAGCTTTTTCAGCATTATCCGACTGGTAAAGGGCCCGACCCCGATCGATCGTATTATTGCCATCGATGTGCTGACCATCATTTCCATTACCATTGTGGTGCTCCTGGCACACTTCGGGGGCCGCTTCATCTATGTGGATGTGGCCATCGTCTATGGCCTGCTCAGCTTCCTGGGGGTATTGGCCGTGGCCCGCTACAGCGAAAAGGGATTCTGATCCATGCATGCTTTTTTAGAAGTGCTCGGCGCACTGGTGACCCTGACCGGGTCGGTATTTCTCCTGTTGGGCGGATTGGGGGTGCTGCGCATGCCCGATTGCTACAATCGGCTACAGGCCGGTACCAAGGCATCGACCCTCGGCACTACGCTGGCCCTGATCGGGATCGGAATCGCCCACCCGAGCTGGGCGGGTAAGCTCTTGATTCTCGCCTTTTTCGTCATGCTGACTTCCCCCATTTCCGCCCATGCCCTGGCCCGCGCAGCCCACGCCATCCGGCTTCCCCTGAGCGACCGCACGGTGGTCGACAAGTTGGGGGAACGGGAGACCTCATGATGTTGTTTGTGATCGGCACGGCGCTGTGCGCCGGAATCATCGTCAGTGCGCTGCTGGCTGTCCACTTGAATAATATGGTCAGCGCGGCCGTCACCGCCGGCATGGCGAGCCTCTTCGCCGCCATTACCTATGTGGCCCTGGCCGCGCCCGATGTGGCCATGACCGAGGCCGCCATCGGCAGCGGTCTGACGACCATCATTTTTCTCTACAGTATTCGCAGGACCACGGAGCCGCCGGAGAAATGATCAAGCGGGTAACCATACTCCTCTCGCTGGTGCTGCTGGGGTTCGTGTTTCTGCAGATGGTCATGAGCTATACCCCCCGCACCGCTTTGAATTCCATCTCCGAGCACTATGTGACGGCAGGTCCCGATGAGCTGGGCGCCGCGAATATCGTCACTGCGGTGCTGGTTACCTATCGGGGTCTCGATACCCTGGGGGAGGTGGCGGTGCTCTTCATCTCCGCGGCCGGGGTGGGGCTGCTGCTGCGCCGGCGGGTCGGTGAGACGGAAACGGACCCGAGTCGCCGGACCTCCAGTGAGCTGGTGCGGACCGCCGTCCATTTCCTCTTGCCGCTGATCTTCGTGCTCGGTATCTATGTCTTTATCAATGGGCACCTGACGCCGGGCGGCGGCTTTCAGGGCGGGGCGGTGCTGGCCTCCGGGATCATGCTGCTGTTGCTGGCCGATCCTGATACCCGCTTGAATCACGGTATCCTGCGTCTGTTGGAGTCGTTTTCCGGCTTCGGCTATGTGGTTGTGGGGACCGTGGGCTTGGTGCTCGCGGGCGGCTTTCTCGACAACCGTTTTCTCGATCTCGGCACCTTCGGGGAGCTGTTCAGCGCCGGTGCCATGCCGATTATCTACATCCTCATCGGCCTGAAGGTCGGGACCGAGCTGAGCGCGGTGCTTGAGCGGATGAAGGATTAGGGGCGCAGAGATTTTTTTATCCGCAGATTACGCAGATTTTCGCAGATTATTCCTTTTTTTATCTGCGAAAATCTGCGTAATCTGCGGATTAAAGAAAGTCTTTTGTCGGGTTGCGATTCGAAGTCTCTCCAGGTCAGGTAACATCCAATGCCATTAAGTTAAGCGTCACCGGTCGGCGAAGTAAGAGAAGAAACTACGAATCACGCGAATCCTCGCGAAGCGATTCGCGGAAATTCGCGTGATTCGTAGTTTTCTCTAAGTGGCCAACAGCTAACTTAATGGCATTGAAGTAACATCCATGGGGGGGAAAACTATGGGGGTATTCAGCGTACCAGTAAAGCTAAAAAACTGGCAGAATCGATTTCTTGCGGATGATAAAAAGGGAGAGGATGTCATATGCAATGCATTGGTGGATTCCGGGGCAACGGAGTTGGCCCTGCCGATAGAGATCATAAGCCGGCTCAAGCTGGAAGAATTGGATAAGGTACGGGTTTACACTGCCGATGGAGGGGAGCATGAATACCGGGTATTCGGAATTGTCGAAATCGAAGTCGAGGGACGTACCTGCCATGTCCGTGTAATCGAGCTTCCTCATGGTGCCGAGCCGCTGCTGGGCGCGGTTCCTCTCGAAGAGATGGATTGGCATATATCCCCATTGTATAAAAGGCTACTTCCGAATCCACGTTCTCCCGAAAAACCACTTTTGCCATTATGCTGCAGTGCAACATGAGACGTAAGACGTAAGTAGTCGATGGAAATAAAAGACGTCTTTGTTTTTAGAGGAAGCTGTAGCCGATCTTGAGAATGGCCGACTATTCTATGAAGAAAGGCAACCCGGTCTGGACTATTTCTGGGACACCTTTTGTCGGACTCCAACTGCTCATTTATGGTGAATCCGTAAATGAGGATATACCTGGACAATTGCGCTCAATAGACCGTTTGATGACCAAAGTCAGATACGTATCCACCTAGAATCAGAAGCAAAATTGATGTACAGGAGAAGATCAGGAAACGAGAATCGAGTGTATGGTCATATTTGGATATCGAAAACGATAAAACCGTTTGAAGAAAAAGAACGACCATAGAAAAATGGAAAAATACGCCATTGTGGATATTGGCTGAAGAGCAAACAATATTGTTACATTTGGGGTCAAAGCAAAAGACGCTTTACATGTATCATCGGCAATAGAGGGAGATTCGGATTACTTTTTTAACAACTGATGATAAGCTGATAAAAAGATTATCCGTACTAAGAGGAGTTCTGGCGCTGAGTCCACTGGATATGCTCGGAGTGATACATGAACGTAACAACTGATACGGAGATTAAACTCCAAGGTATGGAGGCATTGATCGCTGCTTTAGGCGAAGTACGGGCAGAAAAGTTTATCAGTCTAATTGCACGAGAACCTTTGATTATACAGTATGGCAAAGGAAGTTATGGTCTGATAAGGGCGTAGAGGAAATTAGTAGAATGGCCATGAAGCGTAGAAAAGAAAATGAGCGGCTAACAAACGCGTCAACCTGACCGTCTGCTCGCTGTGCTCATAAATGTCAGGTTACGCCGGGCGTTAGCCGAATAAATATGAATACAATAAGACAAATACGGATAAAGCAATAAGAAGAATTTAACAAAATCGGAGTTAAAGATTTTGTAGATTATTTGTAACTTATTGGGTATCGTAAGGGATACACCCTTATTCGCTTGAGAACCGGCCGAGTCCGAAGGGCTGAGCTTCATTGGTACGAGGCTCACCTCACGGATTGGCAAACGAGAGATGAAACGAAAGCGTTACCTGAAATGCAATGCCATTAAGTTAGCTGTTGGCCGCTTGTCGTAGTAGGTTGGGCGAAAGTAGGATGTGGTGAGCGCGGTAGGTCTTATCAGATGACACTACGGGGGGCGCGAACCGCATCAAGGGGATGGCCCGTACCCACCGGTGTTGTGGCAGTTCACTGGGGTCCAAAGATGCGGTTCGCGCCTGGCGGTGGTGCAGTCCGGAAAGGACAACACACGCTCACCGCATCCTACGGGCTCTGCCCAACCTTACGAAGTGCGCCAATCAATCCGCGAGGATTCGTGTGATTGGTGAGGTTTCCTCTTTGCTGGCCGGTAGATCTCATGCGGAAAAAGCAAATTATAAAGATAAGAGTACTTTTATTTCAATTGTTTGTATCTGTGAGCGCCTATGCCTCAATAACTCGGGAGCAAGAAGCAGCAGATTGTGGAAAAATAAAAGACTACGCTGATCAAGTAGTAAAGCTCCTCTATAAGCTCAGAAAAGTATGAGTTGGCGAGGAGAACAATTTGAACTTCAAGTCGCTTGGTCTGAAAGTTGTCAGATGGATAACAGTAAAATAGCGACAGCTTATAATAACGTAGCTCTAATGTATCTTCATGAAAAAGAATATTTAAAAGCGAAAGCATGGCTGAATCTATCTTCCAAAGATAAAAAGTCGATGCGTTTAATTTATCGAGACATGAAGATAGCATACAAAATGCTGAAAATTTAGCAAAGAAAATACTAGAGGGGAGTATTGGAGTTATGCCGGTATGTCTCCATGGACATTATACAATTTGCAGAAGAAAAGGCGATTCATATGACATTTACTTTGAAGTGGATATTATTCGGCGTGGACAATGGTATAGTCCAAATTTAGGTGAATTTCAGCTAGCTTTATATGACAGTAACCACACTCTTTTTGATATGTCGAATACCGAGATGGTAACTTTAATAGTGTCTACGACTTTAAAAAGGTAATTTAATGAATACAAATGGCGTTTTCTTTAGCTTCGTAAAATTCGTGTCCATTCGTGGTTCTTTTTTTCATCTGCGAAAATCTGCGTAATCTGCGGATTAAAAGAGTTTTGTGCTCGCGGGAACGTTCGCGTCGATTCGCGTGATTCGTAGTTAAATTCGTAGTTGAAAGGGTATCCTTTTTCAGGTAATAGGTAACGGCATGTCCCTGATCCCCGATGGCATATCCCTCCCCACCATCGTGTTGGCCTCCGGTTTCATCGTGATACTGATCGGCCTGTGGGGTATGATGACGCGGAAGAATATCATTCAGATTATCATCGGTTTTTCCCTGACCGATACGGGGGTCCATATGCTGATGGTCGCCATCGGTTATCTGAACGGCCGCACGGCGCCCATCCTCGATGCCGCTGTCGACCGCTCCCAGGCCGCCTCGACGGTGGTGGATCCGATCCCTTCCGCCCTGGTGCTGACAGCGATCGTCATCGGGCTGGGGATTACCGCACTGATGCTCTCCTACGCCATCCGGATCTATAAGAAGAACCGCTCCTTGTCCATCGACGACTGCAGTGAGCTGAAGGGCTGAACCCCATGGTCGATCCCCTCTATATCTATATCCTGTCCCTGGGCAGTGCCTTTCTGCTTTCTCTTTTCCACCAGCTGCACCGCAATCTCGGGGCCCTGGTATTCCTGGCTACGCTGGCCGGCATCACGGTCATCTCCGGCCTGGGATTTGTCGCGCTGGTGGGTGGCGCACCCAGTGTCGAGATCCTGACAGCCGGGCTGGAGCCGCCGCTTTCCATCAATCTGCGTTTCGGCCTGCAGGAGGCCTTTCTCTCCCTGGCGGTCAATCTGGTCGGTGTCCTCGGCGGTTGGTATCTGCTGCGGCGGCTGCGGGAGCATGTGCAGGCGCTGATTCTGTTTCTCATGATCGTGATGGGCATCAACGGCATGGTCATGACCCGGGACCTGTTCAATCTGTTCGTGTTCATCGAGATCACCGCCATTGCGACCTATGCCCTGGTCGGGCTGGAACGGGATCGCAGGACTCTGACCGCCGGTTTCAAGTACGTGATGGCGGGCGGTCTGGCGTCTTCCTTTTTTCTGATTGGGACTATCCTGGTCTATCACCTGACCGGCACCCTGAATATCGACGGGATGATCGCCACCCGGTCGCTGCTGGATAATCCGTTAGGAACCTCGGCCCTGGTCTTTCTGATCGCGGGGATCGTCATCGAGCTGAAGCCGTTTCCGGCCAACGGCTGGGGCCTGGATGTCTATGAGGCGGCGCCCGGCGGCATCGGTGCTCTCCTCTCGGCAGGGGTCGCTACCGGCGCCCTGGCGGCGTTGTATAAGCTGTTGCCTCTGCTGCAGGTCGATCAGTTGTCCGTGATCGTCTCCGCCGGGCTGGTGACCTTTCTGTTCTCGAATCTGATCGGGCTCAAGCAGCGAAGCGCGCAGCGCCTGCTGGGCTATTCTTCCATCGCCCAGTTGGGCCTGCTGGTAGCCGCCGTCGCCTATCTGCTCCAAAGCGGTCGCGAAGAGCTGGTGCCCCTGGTAGTCGGGGGCCTGTTCATCAATCACTTGCTGGCCAAGGCGGGGCTTTTCTGGCTAGCGGGGGTCCTCGACAAGCAGCTGTGGCGGGACTGGACGGCCCTGACCGGGCGGCCCTGGCTGTTGTTCCTGTTCGGGACCCTGATCTTCGCCCTGGTGGGACTGCCGCCCTTTCCCGGTTTCTGGGCCAAGTGGGAGCTGGTCATGCAGCTCGCCGCCGACGGGCTGTATGGTTGGCTGGCGGTTATTCTGGTCGGCTCGCTGTTAGAGGCCGTCTATTTGCTGCGCTGGTTCGGCACCACGCTCGCTGCCAGGGAACGGGCGGAGGCCCGCTTCGATTGGACCGGCCTGACCCCGCCGGCCGGCTTTGCGCTTCTGCTGTACGGCAGCGGTTGGTATTGGGCGGAATGGCTGGGGGAGCCGGTTTTGGTCACCTTCCTGCCGGTGGTCGCGGGCGGCCTGCTGTTCCTGCTCGATCGTCTGCCCAGCCGCCTGGTCGGGCTGCTTGCCCTGGCAATCCTGGGCGCCTTTACCTTCCTGATATTGCCTCAGCTCTCCGGGCTCGCCTGGTTGTTCGGGTTGATCTTCCTGCCCGGTGGCCTGCTGCTGTTTTTTGCCACGCTCTACCGGGGGGGTACAAGACCGGGTTTCTATCCCCTGATTACGGCCATGCTGATGGCGTTGGGGCTCTTGCTCCATACCCGCACCAGCCTGGGGTTCTTCTATGCCTGGGAGCTCATGACCCTGACCTCCTACCTGCTCATCACCTTAGGAAAAGAATCCGCCCGCCCGGCCTTGAGCTATGTGCTTTTCTCCCTGGGCTCGGCCTATCTGATTCTGGCCGGCTTGGCCCTGGGCTACGGCGCCTCCGGCTCGCCGCTGCTCGCGGGTCTGCAACAGGCGGGGGCGCTCGGCCCCGTCATCTTCGCACTGCTGGCCTTGGGTTTCATCATCAAGACCGGCGGTCTCGGTTTTCACGTCTGGCTACCCGGCGCCTATACAGAGGCGGAAGACGATTTCACGGCCATGATCTCGGCGGTGGTCAGCAAGGCGGGGATCTTCGGCTTCCTGGTCGCCGCGATCCACTTGGGCGATCAGGCAGTGGGCGGCCTGGACATCGCCTATCTGGTGTGCTGGCTGGGTCTGCTCACGGCCCTATTGGGCGCCCTGATGGCCGTGCTCCAGGAGGACGTCAAGCGGCTGTTGGCCTATTCGAGCATGGGACAGGTGGGCTATATCGTGGCCAGCGTGGCTATGATGAGCCACCTGGGCTGGGTGACGGCCGTCTACCTGTCCGTCAATCACTTCCTCTACAAAGGGTTACTGTTTCTCGCCGTAGCAGGGGTGATTTATCGCACCGGCACCCGCGTCATGTATCGGATGGGCGGGATGATCGGTCGCATGCCGGTCACCTTCTTCTGCGCCCTGATCGCCATTATCGCCGTGTCCGGCGTACCGCCCCTGACCGGCTTCGGCGGTAAATGGCTGCTGTACAACGGGCTGATCGAAAAGCAGTGGTATCTGCAGGCGGGCATGGCCTTTTTCTCCAGTGCCCTGGCCTGTCTGTACATGTTTCGACTGCTGCACTCGATCTTCCTCGGTCAGCCCAAGCTGAAGCACAAGGACGTCAAAGAGGCCCCCTGGTGGCTGCTGCTGCCGCAGGTGGTATTGGCCGGGGTGATCCTGGTCTTCTCCCTGTTTCCGCAATATCTGGTGCAGCCCATCTCGAACGCGATCGAACCCTATCACGCGACCACCCTGAACTGGGCCGGCAACCAGGTCACCACCGCCATGGGGCATTGGAACGGCTTCCTCATCATGATGATCGTCGGGGCAGTGTTCATGGCGCCCTTGATCTGGATGCTGCTGTCGCGGACCCGCGTGCAACGGGTCAAGCAATTCAACATCGTCTATGCGGCGGAACACCCCGATCGACCGGAGACCACCCACTTCGCCTACAACTTCTATCCCTACATCGAAAAGAGCCTGGGCTGGCTGGTACGACCACGGGCCACCCGCTTCTGGAATTCCCTGTCCGAGTGGATCCATTCCCTGGCATCCGCCCTGAGGAGTGTCTACACGGGCCAGGCGCAGACCTATGTCCAGTTCATCGTCCTCTACCTGGTCGCCCTGGCCTTTCTGATGGGGTAGTGGTTAGATGTCGTTTCCGAGATTCAGACAGAGATACCCCCATAGTGTGTATACCCAGGACCAACAAAATTACAACGCTACCGCTGAAAGGTTGAGCAATTCTTCGTGGTTCGTGCTTTCGTCCAATCGTACAGGATTAACGGGATTTTCAGGATTAACAGGATTTTTCGTCGCTTTAATTACGGTTAGCTGGAGAACACGGAGTTTAGAGCACTTTGAAAAATACGATTTTCGTCAACGGCATGTCTGAATAATCAATGACTTGAAGTCTTTTGATTGGTGAAAACACCTATTTTTTAAGATGCCCTTTAGGTGCTTGTGTGGGACTTGTTAAACGGGAACTGACAGAGGAAATCATCGGGGTAGCCTATGCGGTGCATCATGAGTTCAGCTCCGGTTCTCCGGAGACGGTTTATGAATTAAGCGTGTAACCGTGCGGCGAAAGTCCGGAGCAACAAGAAAAAAATCCTGTTAATCCTGAACATCCTGTTAATCCTGTCCTATTAGAATATTGCGACGAGCATTCAAATGAAACCGCAATCGGACAAAGGCTGAGAGATAAAATGAATCGCTCTACGCTAACCACTTGAAAATTTACCACCGCCTCTGATGGGAGGGGCTTTATATGTCCGAATGGTTGGTTAAAGGCGGCTACGCCGTCGTTTCCGTTGTGGTAGCCGCCGTCTACGGCATTCTGCTCAGCGGGATCATCGCCCGCACCCTGGCCCGGGTACAGGGGCGGATCGGCATCCCGGTCTGGCAGGGGTTTCTCGATATCTTCAAGCATGCGGCCAAACGCACGGCTATCAGCCACGGCATCATGTTCTACCTGGGGCCGGTATTTCGCCTCGCCGGCGGTATCGGCACCCTGCTCTTCATCCCCATGCTGTACGGCAGCGAGGTCTTCGGCAACTTCCATTTCGCCGGCGACGTCATCCTTGTCGTCTATTTCATCCTGTTCGGGGCCCTGGGGATGGCCCTCGGGGCAAGCGAAGGGGGACATCCTTACAGCGCCATCGGCATCGGCCGCGGACTGGCCCAATTCACCGCCTTCGAGGCCCCCTTCGCCCTGGCGATCATCGCCCTGGCGATCCAGTACGACACCCTCTCCGTCTATGACATGGTAGAGGCCCAGCAGGGCGGCGTCGCCAACTGGACTTTATTTACCAATCCACTGGCGGTCACCGCGGCCATGCTGTCGCTCCTCGGCTCCACCGGTTATTCACCCTTCGACGTGGTCGGTCCCCCGCAAGAGATCCCCATCGGACCCAGGACCGAGTTCCAGAGCGACTTCATCAGCCTGATGCGGCTGAATCAGGCCATCTTCGCCGCGGCCAAGCTGGTCCTCTACATGGACCTCTTCTTCGGCGGCGCGACCAACCTCATCGAGCTCATGATCAAGACCTGGGCTATCTACATGGTGCCGATCTTCGTAGGAGCCGCATTCCCGAGATACCGCATCGACCAGTCGATCCGCTTCTTCCTACGCTGGCCTACATTGATTGGGATTGGGGCGGTGGTGTTGGCGGATTACATGTATGGATAACCGCTGGGAATTATTTTTTCCGCAAATGAACGCGAATCAACGCAAATTGATCGCAAGTAGAGAAAAAACCACGAATCACACGAATCCTCGCGGATCGATTCGCGCACTTCGTAGGTTGGGCAAAGCCCGCCAGGGACGGTGGGCGTGCCCAACAATGGTGCTGGGATGCGTATGAAAAGAAAGATTATGTTGATATATTTCTTCCATTCGTTGTTGAGAGCCTTGTCCGCCTTGATGCTGATATAATTGCTACACATGACGTACAAAAAATGCTCGCCAAGAATTTTGGCCTAAGCTTACCTGCTAATATTGTTGAAGCACTTCTTAAACGAGCACGGAAAAAGAAACTCATACGTGCTGAAAACAAAATACTCTTGTTGAATAGAGAGCAGGCCAAAGAGTATTCAGCAGCATTTCGATTCAATGAAAAACAAGAAAAAATTATTTCTGATTATGATAGACTCCTTGCTGCGCTAATAAAATTTGCTTCAGATAAGTACAAACTTTCCTGGAACAATAAATTTGCTGAGAAGGTGTTGTTTGAATACCTTGAGATTAACGGAATAACTATTATTAGCTCATTAACATCAGGTATCCCACTAAGGCAGATTATCAAACCAGGGGTCCGGGGAGATCTCTTTGTAGCAGCATCATTTGTCCTTGATGCTGAAGCCAATAAGCTTGATGAGTTCGGATATTTTGAATCGATTGTTCAAGGTAATATCCTTGCCAGTTCTATATATTTACCCGATACGGGAAAAACAAAAAAGAAACTAATAAAGACGAAATTTTACTTTGACACAACCTTTTTAATATTTGCTTTAGGTTATGCAGGAGAACCAAGGCAAGCAGCTTGTACTGAGCTTTTAGAATTATTATGTGAAAGCAGTGCAGGACTTTTTTGTTTTGAGCATACGCTGCAAGAGATAGAAAATGGTTTGGCTGCGTGTGCGAGCAACTTGTCTCCAACAACGGAAGGCACTCCCTACGGCTTTGCCGCAGACTATTTTCTTACGCAGGGTTGCTCAGAATCAGATGTCTTGTTATATAAAACAAAGGCTCGAGGAGACCTGGTGAAAAAACTAAATGTACGAATAGTAGAAAAGCCGGAATTCGATGAGTATTCAATTAGTGAAAGAACGTTGGATGAAGAACTTCAGAAGACGATTAGATATAGAAACGAAAACGCTCGATTCAGAGATGTGGACTCTATTTCTGCTATAGTCAGGCTTCGGAAAAACTATGAAACCCACCATATCGAAGATTGTGGGGCTGTTTTTGTTACCACAAATCTTGCATTAGCGCGCTCAGTTAGAACCATTATGGTTCCCGCAGAGAAGCGAAATAGAGTTATTCCTCCCTGTATAACTGATCATAGGTTAACCGCGCATCTTTGGTTGAAGTCTCCAACAAAAGCACCGACGCTCTCAAGGAAAAGGATTATAGCAGATTGCTATGCGGCAGTTCAGCCCTCAGATACTTTTTGGGAACGATATGTGCACCAAATAAATGAATTGAAGAAGGAAGGCGATTTGACCGAAGAGAATTATTATTTATTACGATATGATTTTGGTGTGCGGCGCCATATGATGGAGATCACTCAAGGAAATGAAAATGCGATAGACGAGGATGTATTTACCAAAGGTACAGTGCCAGAATTGCTAGAAGTTGCTAGGGAAGAAATGAGGAAAAAGATTGTAGCCGAGCAGCAATGTCAGTATGAAGATTCTATAAATGAATTAAAAGATCAAGTAAAAGAATTGCGGGATCGAGAAAAGAGAGTTGAAGAAGAAAAGAGGAAGGCTGAAGAACAAAAGAAGCATGCACTTGCCCATATCAGAAAAATATCTCAAAAACGAGCACGAATCTTAAGAATAGTTGTGGGATTTTTTGTGGTCCTTACCTTATCTATTGGTGCTACACTAAGTATCTTTGGACGGAATGACCTTATATGGGGGATCATGCCTTCATTATGGCTAGGAATCGCGTCAACAATTTTACTTGTAATGACAGTAGTAAACTTAGTATTTGGCACCACTATTATTCGAATAATGGATAGGTTTGAGCAGTGGATATTGAATCGAAACTCGAAAGGATTTTCCTAATAATGCTAATCGGAAACCGGAATTGTTTCGTAAAGTCGATATCCTCCGCCCCGGCCCAACCTTACCACCCATTACGCAAATATAGTGGCAGTACCAACACCGGTCGATGAAGCAATCCGCATCGTTATGGGGATCGAATATGACGACAGCGCATTTCAGGGTTGACAGCCCGTAAGTTGGGGTGAGCTTGCGAACCCCAACGAGTCGATTGTCTGAACGTAGATGAGCGCGGCGGAGGATAAAGACAAACCCAAAGAGCTTTCGGAAAACCCGGATGATCTGCTCGATGACGGGTATGAAGAAATCACACACCCGGAAGCGCCAGAACGCATCAGACGGTTTCGCAGTCCGAAGACGGGTGATGATGTCGAGTTCCATAAAGGAAGGCCAAATAAATCCAGCTGGAAAGGGAAAGACCATTGGCACAGATATAATCCAAACGCAACCGGTAAACGTGACCTCATGCTGGACAAGAACGGAAATCCCGTACCAAAAGGATCGGAGGCATCACACATAGAACCTGGTGAGTAACCATGGGTACGGACTATGTTAATTTCAGAATTCATGAAAGAGTATTCGTTATATGAGTCTGGAATAACCGGATGGAACTGGGTGGCATCAAACCGCCTGGTGTTCGAGGTCGAGCTGGCTAATTGTAATCAAGAAGATTATACGGAAGACATGGGCGATTTCAGAGAGATCATTCTGATCTTCGATGGTTGTACCCTGATTGATGAATTGAATAAGGGATTTGACGGCCTTTCCAGCGGTGACGCTACAATTTATGAAGAGATCGAAGTAAAAGAATCGACATCGCCAACGGTCAGGCAAGGAATGAGACTAGCCATACGGTATGATAACTATTATGGAGCAGACGAAAAGTGGTTGTGGGTCGTGATTTTCGCCGATGAGGTTTCCGTGATCGATCCGAAAAGGCCCGGCAATTCAAGCCAGCCCGTAGGTTGGGGTGAGTTTGCGAACCCCAACGAGTTGACTATCTGAACGTAAATGTTTTAGGGCTTGTGTTGACCGACAAACCGGAGATGAATTGATGAGTGATATATCTTTAGGTTATACATATTGGCAAGATGAAGAGATGTGGCTAGGACATCTCGATGAGTATCCTGATTATATGACACAAGGAGAAACGATGGATGAATTGAAAGAGAACTTAATCGATATTTATAAAGACCTTACCGAGGGCCATATCCCAGCCGTGAGACATCATGCAGAGTTAGTTGTAGCATGAAGAGAAGGGAGTTGATTTCAAGACTGTTTGTCGGGGACCTAGGTGTGTCGCTTTCCCATGCACCGCGGCGACGGCACTTTCCCTGTCCGCAGTGATTCGTTCCTCATAAAGTTGCATAAGTGCTGATTTATCTCGATACGTGCTCAATTCAACGACCGCTTGACGACCGATCACAGCCTCGGATTAACCTCGAAGCTGAAGCGGTCGTTACGCTACTGAATTTAGTGGAATCCGGTATCATTCAATTGCTGTCATCTGAGGTACTCGAATTCGAGATTCGAAAAACCCCTGATCTGAGACGTAGAATCCGTACTACTGAAATCCTATCAGTGGCAGATAGGGTCGCAGGAGTTTCCATCACAGCCTATCTGAAGGCTCAAGAAATAATGTCAGCCGGCGTAAAACCAGCAGATGCCCTACATGTAGCGGTAGCTATGGAAAATAGTGTAAGTTACTTCTGTATCTGTGACGATAAACTGCTAAAGAGACTGAAAACCCTTAATCTTGATCTGCCGCCATACTTCGTATCACGATCGAGTTGGTTATGAAAGTAAATCCAAATGAACAAGAAACTGCCTACAATTGCGGAAATCAATCGGAGAGCAGAAGCCATACTCATGCAACAGCTGGGCGTTGCTGACACTCTGCGTTTCTTGAATCAATTCAGCTATGGCGCTGGTAATTATACTGCCGAACATCATGAATGGCTCGACGCTTTTTCTTTGGATGATATTGTTCAGGATATCAAAAAAAATAGGGGTAGTGCCTATGGATCGTGACGAATCCCCTGTCGAACCTCTTTACAAAGAAAGATACTCGGACAACTCGCTAATCAAAAGCTAGATAAGTCAATCATTGTTGATGATGTTACAGGCGAAATACTCCAGCTTGGCAAGAAAGGGTATAAGTACTGATGGAAGTAGTAAAGGTATACGTCCATCTGCTTAACGAAGGGACAACAGTCTTAAGGCCAGTCCCTTCATTGGAGATTGGCGATAATTGGTATCTTTTACAGGAAACGAAGGATTACGATCCTGATGACGAGGAATGGGAGTTTCTTCCAGGGGCGGTTGTTTTCTGCGAGCCGGAGAATCATGAAGGTGGTGAGATCCTGGTGGTGAGGTATGCGGTAAGCAAGGACGTAGATGTTGGGGTTCGTACCTCACCCCAATCTAACGTACTAAAAAATCGGTTATCTCAGACGCAACCGGGATAACATGAAAGTTAAGTACTTCGATGATACGGACACGCTCTACATTGAATTCCGTGACAGAGACATTATCGAATCCAGGGATCTCGATGAAAACATAGTTTTGGATGTTGACGCTCAGGGAAATGTTTGTGCAATCACCTTTGAACATGCAAGCAAACGGACTGACATCCATCATCTGTCCGTGGAAGGTGTCGCAGCATAACAAGCCCATACATCCGATGCCGGAAAACGGTTTGATGATCGATCATAGCCTCGGATTAACCTCGAAGCTGAAACGGTCGTCACGGTATTGAAGGGCACCTTGAAAAATAGGCGTTTTCACTAATTAATTGAAAATCCGCAATCTGGTGTAGGCTGAAAGCAGACTTGATCTTTTATCCGCAGATTACGCAGATTTCCGCAGATGTTTGCGTTCTTTGACTGTGCAATCTGCGTTAATCTGTGAAATCTGCGGATTCAAAATCTAGTTGTCGGTGTTTATTTTGTAACGGCTACCCATCAAAATACACGAGAAGCACCATGACCGGAATGTTGGAAAAAGCGTTCGCCGAAGTAGCGAAGCTATCCACAATCGAGCAAAATGCCCTTGCTCGGAAAGTGCTTGAGGAGATTCGATCGGAGAGAAAATGGGACGGTCTCTTTGCAAACTTTACGGCAGAGACACAGAGGTAAAAAATTGGGTTATGAAACTAAAAGTGGTAATACATGATGCGGAAGAAGGGGGTTATTGGGCCGAAGTGCCGTCCATACCTGGCTGTGCAACACAAGGTGATTCCTTTGAGGAGCTGTTGATCAATATTTACGATGCTGTCGAGGGGTGCCTATCGGTGGATATTGAGGATATCAGTTTATCGGAGAACGATACCCTGATGGAGATAGCCGTTTGAAAGCTGTTAGCGGGAAAAGATTTTGCCGACTTCTCGAAGAGAACGATTGGGAACTAAAACGAGTAACCGGAAGTCATCACATTTTTACCAAACCAGGTAACAATGTGCGTATTTCTGTCCCAGTTCACGGCAACAAATCGTTGAAGATCGGGTTACAACGGCACCTGATGAAAATTGCGAAAATAGATGAAGCGGAATTGTAAAAACGAATTCGAGGTTTCACCCTCGGGTTATGGAATTCACTGGCCCTTGATCGATGAAGACCTCTCGATCGATGGCCTTCTGGGTAATGTGCATATTGGTAGACAATATAAATAATAATTCCATAAATAACCAAGAGCTTGCGTAGGATGGGCAAAGCAAGCGCCCATCAGGATGGTTTGAAGGTTCAGGTCTTTACGGAGGTTTCCGATCCGCGACTGTTTGTTAGAATACACAGAGCGAAGCGTGCCCACCAATGAGAAGCACCTCCCGGCAGGCAGGCGGCGTGCCTGACAAATTGGTTGGAGTTACCCGATGATGTAGTTTGTGGCCTGCTGTGCATCTTTGCACAGCAGGTGCTCACCACACCATTGATGCGGCTCACCACATCCTACGCTCAATCTACGCGGATTCCGAAGTAGATAAATTATAGAGATGGCAATATGAAACACACCTTCACTCTCGAATATTGGCAGGACGCTGGGTGGTATGTGGGCAAACTCCGAGAAATTCCAGGGGTATTCAGCCAAGGCGAGACAATAAAGGAATTAGAGGAAAATATAGGGGATGCCTATCAGTTGCTTATGGCAGAAGCAGCGAAATTCAGCATCCGCCTTCTCGAACGAGAAATATATCAGTGGAAATCAGGTGAATATACGATGGTAGCCAAATATGCTATGCGAATTTTACAGCGGAGACACAAATGAACATGTTCCAATTTTTTCGAGTGATACCAAATGGCGTGCCGAAAGAGTACGGCACGTTGTGTGAAATTTATTCTTCACCGGTTGAACGATTTGCTTTTTTATATGAAAGCTTGAATATTTTGGATGCAAAAGCTTCTTCTCTTCTTGCATTCAACGCAATCGGACTAGCTGCAATCGCCATTTGGCTTCAGTATGTTCCCCTAAATTGGATGCACCTGGGTTTGGACATTGTATTTTTACTCTTCCTGTTTTCTTGCGTATTGTGCCTTTTGATCATATGGGTATTCTGGTCGCCAGCTAGTCACTTCGACGATCCAGAGAGACAGGCTAAGACTCTCTTAAAATTGCGTGATCGCAGAACCCGTCAATACCGGAGAGCATGGTTTTTTTCTTCAGTCGCGGTAGTCGTTCTCTTTGTGTTATCGACATTTCATACAGTGGGCACCTTCTTGTATGCAAGTGGCCGCTGCAATGAGGGTTGTCAAATAATCTATTCCGAGGGAAACTGGGGAAATAGAGATAGTATACCGAGAAATACCCTTCCTGCTAGGTCAACCCCGTAGATAAAGATTCATGCTGATATTTAGTTTGAATAAATATCATCGAGTAGAACACGTACATCTGGGAAAGGTGTGCTTCACCTCGTCGTCGATGGTAACAGCATTCGATGTGAGATGAAGGACCTGTCTCTCCTGCTTGCAACCGCAACGGAAAAAGAACAAAATGAATTCGAGGTTTCACCCTCGGGTTATGGTATTCACTGGCCCTTGATCGATGAAGACCTCTCGATCGATGGTCTTCTGAGTATGCAAAGTGGTAGACAATGACAGATAGCAATCCCGTGAACGACCAAGAACTGCCCAACGACGGCTTGACCTATCCGGATACCGAGTACTACTGCAAGACCCGGCCGGTTCCGGTCGCGCCTCACTTCCAGGCCATGGAGCAGGTGCGCAACTGGGCGCGGGCCAATTCGCTGTCGGTGCAGGCCTTCGGGACCGGCTGCGGGGCGGTCGAGCTACGACCTCTGCTGACGGCCCGTTACGATGCCTATCGCTTCGGTGTCATGCCCTCTCCCACCCCGCGCCAGTCCTGCGTGTTCGTGATCGGCGGCTATGCCTCGGTCAAGACGCTCAAGCGTATCGTCGTCAGCTATGAGCAGATGCAGAATCCGAAGTTCGTGGTCGCTCTGGGAAGCTGCACCGTGAACGGGGGTATGTACTGGGACAGCTATAACACGATCAACCGCATCGATCACTATATCCCGGTGGATCTCTATATCTCCGGTTGCATGCCGCGGCCCGAGGCCCTGCTGGCCGGCTTCGTCAAACTCAAGGAGCTGATCAAGGCCGGCAAGTGCGAGGGGGCCAACAAGTATGCGGAGAATTTCGACTGGTACAAGGCGAACCAGAAGAAGATCATCAAGGACTGGAACATGCCGGATTACAACTGGTAAGTACCCTAATGAAGCAGCTCTTCGAACGCCTGCGGCCCCTGTTCGCCGTGACCGATTTCAAGCAGCAACGGGCCGATCTCGCCTTCATGCATATCCCCAAGGACTATGCGGAGATGCTGATCCGCCATCTGCGGGATCACGAGGGATTTTCCCATCTGGTGTTTTTTACCGCGGTGGATTACATCGAAGATGGCATATTCCGGCTCATCTATATGCTGCATAACTATGAGACCAAGGATACCCTGGGGGTCCATGTGGATCTGTCCCGGACAGAAGCGGTGATGACCTCGATCCACCCGCTCTGGGAGCAGGCCGCGCTCTATCAGCGGGAGCTCAAGGAGATGTTCGGGATCGATTTTCCCGGCAGTCCGGGCGTCGATGAGGGCTTTATGCTGGAGGGCTGGGACGAGATACCGCCCATGCGTCGGGAGTTCGATACCCGGGCCTATTCCGAGAAGACTTTTTTCCCGCGCGAGGGCAGAAAGAAGACCGATCCGCGTGCCCATATGCAAGAACAGCTCTACCCGAACGAGGGAGAGAAATAAAAATGATGTCCGCGCCCGACCGCTCCAAGTACCCGGAGCTGGTCGACGGCAAGCCTGTCGTCGATCTGGACTCCGAGAAATATGTCAAGCTCTGGCATGGACCCCAACACCCCGGCATCACCGGCAATATGTCGCTGGAGCTCACCCTGTGCGGTGACGAGGTGGTGGAGTGCAAGACTCACGTGGGCTACCTGCACCGGGGTTTCGAAAAGCTCATGGAGCGTCGGACCTGGATCCAGAATTTTCCGGTGGTGTGCCGGATCGCGGTACCCGAGCCGGCGTTCAACGAGTACCTGTATGCCGCGGGCTTGGAAGAGCTGGCGGGGATCGAGCCGCCGGAGCGGGCCCAATGGATTCGGACCCTGAATCTGGAGATGATGCGCCTGGCCAGCTTTCTCATGTGGCTGGGTGGGCAGGCGGGGGCGTTCGGCAACGGCACCATCGGCCAGTGGACGGTGACCCACCGGGACTACATGTTGGATCTGTTCGAGGAGATGACCGGCGGGCGCATCTACCATATGTACATGCTCCCCGGAGGTGTGCGGTCCGGACTCCCCGACGGCTTCGAGGAACGATTGGAGGCCGTTTTGAAGCGGGTCGAGAAGCTGCTCGGAGAGATCGAGCTGGTCCTGCTCCACAACGCCGTGTTCAAGGTCAGGACCGTCGGTTTAGGGATCATCGATAAGGAGATGATCGACCGCTACGGCATCACCGGCCCCAATCAGCGGGCCTGCGGAATCGCGCGGGATGTACGCAAGGATGATCCCTATCTCGTCTACGACCAACTGGATTTCGAGGTGGTCACGGGCACTGCCTCGGATGTCTACGAACGGACGCTGGTAAGGTACGGGGAGATGTATCAGTGCATCGACCTGATCCGCCAGATCCTGGAGCGCATGCCCCAGGATGGACCCTTCCACGAGCCCCTGCCGAATGTCCTGCATTGGAAAATTCCGCCCGGCGAGACCTATGTCAAGGCCGAGTGTACCCGCGGCGAGAAGGGCTACTACATCGTCTCCGACGGATCCCTCTACCCGCGTCGGATCTGCATCCGCGGCCCCAGTTATACCCACGCCTTCCCGGTGATGGAGAAAATGGCGATCGGCACCGACATCGCCGACATCGCAGGGCTGATGGTTTCGCTGCACACCTATCCACCTGAGATCGAGAGGTAATAGCACGTACAGCCGTGCCGAAGTAGCGATAACATGGGAATTATTTTTGCCGCAAATAAACGCAAATGGTTGAAATTGGCTCGCCATCATCGGTAGTTTTTGATTTATTTGTGTTGATTTGCGGCTAACTCTTCCGTGAAGGTCTGGCTCGCTCCATGTTAGACCTAAAGATCGATGAAAGCTCATGTGTTCATGTTCAGAGCACCAGGGAAGCTCAATGATGTTCGTGCGTTGATTAGCGAAATCGAAAATGGAAGAAGCGGCTACATTGCAGCCACAAAGGAATGCGTGTCGGTGCTTGAAGCTTTTTGGAATGAGCTGATCGAAGTAGGCGTTGGCTATAAGAATCACGGACATGGAAGCACGAATAGATTGGTTACCTTGGCTGGGGTGCTGAAAAAGTTAGAAGAGGAAAGAAAACCAATTGAAGAAAAAGCAATTGCTGCATTTGAGGCTTTGTCCGGCCAGAAGCTTTTTAAGTCCCAGGCAAGCTGGTATCAAAAAATAAGGCTATTAGTTGATGTCCGAAATGAGCTTGCTCACCCAAAGGCCGCATCAATCGAACTAACAGATGATGGGGTGATACTGTCTAAGAAGCACAAGAGACTAATCAATCAGTTGCGAGCACATGGTTTTTTTAATCAAAATGACAAGCCATATGATTGGGAAGAGGTAGTAGGAACAAGGGAGTTCTCAGTATGGGCCTACCAAACGGTCATTGATGTCGTAGCGATGGTGTTTGGTTATTGGCCTTATCCTGAGGCTGCAGATAGTTATAGAGAACTCTATTCAGTACCGCTCAGAGAACCAGAAAATTGGCCCAACAAAAAAATGCAGCCGACGCAGTAAACCGCGCGGCTGATTTTGAGCGTTAGCAACGATTCAAAAATAAGCAAAACATCTTCGACTCGCATGCTCTGCGCGCAATCCGTACGCTCGCGGCACCTCGATCCATTCCCACTCGCAGCGTTCGGTTACCGGCAGGCGCCGCAGTCGTTGCTCGCGGTCGAGGACACGGCGGGCCATGTTTGATTCACCACAGAGAACACAGAGAGCACAGAGATGAGAAATCACGCCATGACGCCAAGAGAAAGAACCTTTGCGCCTTGGCATCCTGGCGCCTGAGCGTTTCTTTCTCTGTGTCCTCTGTGCCCTCTGTGGTGAATAATA
The DNA here is from genome assembly GCA_011392765.1 of Candidatus Thiosymbion ectosymbiont of Catanema sp. Cochon2018. Taxonomy (GTDB): domain Bacteria; phylum Pseudomonadota; class Gammaproteobacteria; order Chromatiales; family Chromatiaceae; genus Thiosymbion; species Thiosymbion ectosymbiont_A. Next base: position 135,051 of record WYCW01000001.1, read on the forward strand.
AGAGCCTCTCTGGCTAAAGATGGATAACTTGTTAGTGAACCGTTCCTTATCGGTATTTGAGAGCATCTGTACTAGCGAGACTTTGCCTCAGACCGACGAGGCATGAATGTTTTGTGTGGAAAGCGGGGACAGACCACATTTCTCACACATCTCGCGCTTGGTAATCAGGCTCCGTTCCGGTCGGCGTTTCAACTCGATGACATTGGCACGGTTCTGCTGCTGCGCATTCCGTGTTGTGTGCAAGATGATTCTATTGGCGATGGTAAAAATAAGAGGCATACTAAGGGGAGAACCAATGGAAATCACTCAAGCAACCAAACAGACGTTAATGGCCGAGATCGAACACTTGTCACCTCCATATATCGTCGAGTTGCAACAATTTATTCAATATCTGAAATTCAAACAATCAGGTCGAGCCATACAATCACATGACCGACCGGTGTTAGCCCCGGAACAGGATCCCACTCTTCGTGCTATTGGTCTTCTTGATATGGCACCATTTTCCGATGCGATCGACGATATCCTGTATGGTGTGATATGAGGAGCGTATTTATCGATACCTGGGGTTGGATCACGCTGTTCAATCGAAGAGTACGAAAGAGAAAACTACGAATCACGCGAATTTCCGCGAATCGATTTGCGAGGATGCGCGTGATTCGTAGTTTCTTCTCTTATGTTGCCGACCGGTCAAGCTCAATGCCATGCGGCATTGGTTGCCTAAGCCAAGCCATCAGACCATAAAAACTGTGAAGGAATTCAAAATGGGAACAATTACTATTCAAATTCCACAGGACGTAAAAGATAAATATGTAATTAGTAATCCGGAAATAGCTGAGAGCTTAGTCGAAGAAATCAAGACGATGCAAAAAAAAGAAATGCCTGACACTAAAGATATACTCAAAGGCTTATTTTCTAATGATATTGATCTGATAGATCAAATTACTGAAGCAGCTATGGAAGACAGAGAACATCACGGATTAAGAGTCAATAGTGAATAAGGTTCTACTTGACACGGATATTTTTTCCGAGATCCTTAAGGGAAAAAATATCGGTGTTGTTAAACACGCTGAAAGTTACTATGCCATCCATAGTCGATATACCATAACGACTATTACTGTTCTTGAAATCATTAAAGGATTGCATAAAGTACAACGTGAAAATCATATCCGTATGTTCTTGCAAGCAATTGCAAAAAATGAAGTATTGACTCTAGATGTAAATAGCGCCGAATTAGCCGGACGGATATATGGAGATTTAGAAAGGGTAGGACGTCCCATAGGTCGTGCTGATCCAATGATAGCTGCAATTGCTTTGATTCATGATCTCGAGTTAGTGAGTGGAAATTTTCGCCATTATCAGAATATTCAGAACCTTGGCTATGATTTAATACTGAGAAATTGGAAGTTATAGCAGATCACATGAAGTTAAAGATCTAACAAGACAAATGCAGCCGACTCCAAAGAGTGCTGCTCCTCGTTCCGTTTTCGGACCACAATAACCCGCGGACGAGCTTTTGCGACAGCCTCTTGAGGAAGAGGGGTTGGGGAGAGGGTGGTCGAAACAACCTCGCACTCGAATTTTCCGTGTCGTGCAAAAATCTGACTCATTTGTAAAGATTCGGGTCCTTCAAAGGTCCTAGTTGAAAGCGGTACCCCAAAACCGCGGTCTTGGAGTACCGACCGAATACGAGAGAGCAATCCTTATGCCGCTCAAAGATCTCATTGCCCCCTTCTATGTCTGGAAACGGGCATTCGAAAAGCCCTATACCTCGACAAAACCGATCGAGGAACGCCCCGGTGCGGCCAGCTATCGCGGCTTCCATACCAACGATCTGGAGCTGTGCATCGGCTGCGGTACCTGCGAGACCATCTGTCAGAATGAAGCCATCGACATGGTGCCGGTACCGGGCATCAAGACCAAGCCCGGAGACAGCGGCCTGCGGCCCATGATCGACAACGGCCGTTGCTGTTGGTGTGCCTTGTGTGTCGATATCTGTACCACTGGCTCCCTGGCTATGAGCAACCAGTACATCTGGGTCAGCACCGACTCCGATAGCTTTCGGTTCATACCCGGCACCGGTGAAAAGCCGTGGGACAATAGCGAACTCGGTTACCGCCGGGACCCGGAGTACCAACTGTTGCGTCTCGAGCGCCCGGATATGGAGATGCTCGAACCGGAACAGGGCGTGCAATCCTTTATGGAGATCGTGAAGGGCTATTCCGCGGAGCAGGCGAGAAAGGAGGCCGACCGCTGTGTGGATTGCGGCATCTGTATCGCTACCTGCCCCGCGCACATGGATATCCCCGAGTACATCAAGGCGGTACGCGACGGCGACTTCGAGACCGGCCTGCGCCTGCTTTATCGCACCAATCCGCTGCCGGCCACCTGCGGGCGTATCTGCACCCATCGCTGCGAAGAGGTGTGCGCGGTCGGCCATATGGGCGATCCGCTGGCGATCCGTTGGCTCAAGCGGTACATCTGCGACCAAGTGCCCGCGGCGGAATACGCCGACATCCTCCGGGATGAATTCCCGGCCAACGGTCGCAAGGTCGCCATCGTCGGCGCCGGACCCGGCGGCTTGAGCGCCGCTTATTATCTAACCAAGCTGGGTTACGCGGTCGCCTTGTACGAGGCCCATGAAAAGGCCGGCGGCATGCTGCGCTATGGGGTACCCAGCTATCGCCTGCCATACGCTCAGCTCGACAAGGACATCGACTATATCCTCTCCCTGGGTGCGACGATCCACTACAATACCCGGATCGGCCGTGAGGTTGCATTCTCCGAGGTGATGGAGGAGTACGACGCCGTCTTCTTTTCCACCGGCCTGACCGAGCCCTACGGATTGGGGGTGGAAGGAGAAAACCACCCGCGGGTTCTGTCCGGTCTCCAGGTACTTGAAGACGTTACCCACGACCGGGACCCGGGCGTGGGTATGCGGGTAGCCGTGATCGGCGGCGGCAACGTGGCCATGGACGCGGCGCGGGTCTCGCGCCGGCTCGGTGCCGAGGTCACCCTGCTTTATCGTCGCCGGATCGAGGACATGCCTGCCGATCCCGAGGAAATCCACGAGGCCCAGGGGGAACAGGTGCGTTTCGTGACCCAGGCCATCCCGGTGCGGGTAGAAGATGCGCCCGCTCCGGAGCAGGTCACCATCCAATGGGGAGAGGCCGAGATGGTGCCCGACGAGAGAGGCGGCCGGCCCCGACCCGTGCTGCTGGAAGACCGCATGCATACCGAGACCTATGACTCCATCATCTCGGCCATCGGTCAGGGAGGGGATTATGAATTCCTGTCTGGGGAATACGCCGACCGGGTCGAAATGAAGCGGGGCAAGGTCGTCTGCAACGCGCATCGCCAGACCGGTATCCCTAAGCTTTTCGTCGGCGGCGATATCGCCAACACTACAGCGGATGCCATCAGCGCCATTGCGGATGGCCATCAGGCCGCCGTCGGGATCGATCGGTTCTTAACCGGTTGAATCGGATTGTCCGATAACGAGTGCAGCAGTGCCGAAATACCGATAACATGGGTTTGGTGCTTCCATTTGGAAATCCTTTTTTGCCGCAAATGAACGCGAATGAACGCAAATCGGTAGAAATCGATTCGCTATTACCGATGGTTCTTGATCCATTTGCGTGCATTTGCGTTTATTTGCGGCTAAACCTTTCGTGAAGGTCCTGTCCGCTCAAATGTTATCGATAATTGAGAACATCTGTACTAGCCCGTAGCCCGTAGGCTGGGTTACGGCCAGGGACGGCCAAACCCAGCACACGGTATTGCGGATCGGAAAAGCTGGGTTTCGTTCCTCAACCCAGCCTACTTAGATGATTTATTAATTGAGAACACCCCCTAGTACCCCGTTTCAGCATATTTTGCATGTTTGAAAGCATATAACATAATGATTTATAAAATGAAATCAGATTGTTAACATGCAAGATAGAATGAAACGATGTACTAGAGTCTGTTGACATTTAACATACCTGTGGACGCGAGGAACCGGAACCACGAATGAACACGAATTCACACGAATGAGAATTCGTGTCTGCCTTTGTGTTCATTCGTGGTTCCATTGCTTTTGAAATCAGTCGCTCAATCTTATATGTCAACACTACCTAATATGTCAACACTACCTAGTTTCGGCGGTAGAGACAATGCGGAGAAATCGATGAGCAGTCATCTCGAAGAAATCAAGGCCAAGGCTATGGCAGACTTGAAACAGGAGTTGGGAGGCAAAGCACCGCTGGAACCGAGGGCAGGAAACCCCACGACCGGGACCCGGTCCGATGCGGTGAGTAAGGAAAGAATACAGCAGACCAAGAAGCACATGGAGCGTTTCTGCCGTATACCCTTCGTAAACGACCTCTCGGATGCGGAATGCGATCGGTTGGCGGAAATCGTTACCGTAGTCCGGTTGCAGAAGGGAGATATCCTGATCGAGCAGGGAAAAAAGGACGACTCCCTCTACGTGCTGATCGAAGGACGCCTACGGGTGAACCGGAGCACCGGCGGCGGGAGCCAGGTGACCCTGGCCTGCATCCGGGAGGGAGAGATGGCCGGTGAGATGGGATTCCTCGACGACTCGGAACACAGCGCGACCCTCCAGGCCGACGATACCTCGGAGATCCTCCAGATCCATCGGCACGATCTCGAAAGCCTGTTGGATGAACACCCGCAGACCGTCTACAAGCTGATGCGCGCCATCGCTCGCGAGGTGCATCAAATCACCCAGCGGATGAACATGCAGTTCGTGGAAATGAGCAACTATATCCACCACCAGCAGGGGCGGTATTGAGCATACTCAATCTCCGCGGTGAGATTTGATGGGCACGCTTCGCTTTGTGCATCTTATGGGCTAGGTAGTATCGCCATTCAGGTCCGGGAGTAAGAAGCTCTCTTTTTTATCCGCAAATGAACGCCAAAAGGAGCCCTACAGCTTCTGCTTGTGGATCGCCTTCAGCCGTGGCGGCAACTTGAAGCTGAGCAATTGACAGAAGGCTAATGCGACAGTGCTCCGGCCGTGCGAATCGACGTACCGGCGATCCACTTCCATCTCGGTGTAGCGGTGAAGCACGTCCTCGATCATGGATGTGACCTCAGACGACGACGGGGACTTGAGCTGGGAGTGGATGTACGGGGAGTTGCGTTCCACTGGTAAGACAAGATCGTGCACGCGCAAGGCACGCAACAACAACGGGTCGATCCGCTCGCGGCCCGTGATACCGGAAATTACCAGGAAGAATATGTCCAGCTACTCGGAGGCCGTCAGCACGGCACGTGATTACTACAACAGTGAAGATGCCGACAACTTCTACTTCCACGTCTGGGGCGGTGAGGACATCCATATCGGCCTCTACGAGTCACCGCAGGAGCCCATCGCGGAGGCTTCGCGGCGAACAGTCGAGACCATGGCCGAGCGGGTTGCAGGGCACCTCTCGGCCGCGGATGCCAAGCTGATCGACCTCGGTTCGGGCTATGGCGGCGCGGCGCGTTTGCTCGCCGGTCGTTACGGCTGCCAGGTGCTGGCGCTGAACGTAAGCGAGGCGGAGAACGCGCGCCACCGACAGATGAACCGGGAGACCGGACTCGCGGAGCGAATCGAGGTCGTCGATGGCAACTTTGAAGACATCCCGGACGGGAACGCTCGCTTCGATGTGGCATGGTCCCAAGACGCCATCCTTCACTCCGGAAACCGCGCGCGCGTGCTGAGCGAGATCGACCGCGTGCTCAAGCCCGGTGGCGAGCTGGTGTTCACCGATCCCATGCAGGCCGATGACTGCCCGGATGGCGTGCTCGCCCCGGCGCTTGCGCGCCTCCACCTCCCGAGCCTGGGTTCATTCGCGTTCTATGGTGACCAAGCGCGAAGCCTCGGTTGGGAGGAGGTCGGCGTGGTCGAGATGACGGGCCAGCTCGTGGCCCACTACGTGCGCGTGGCCGAGGAGCTGCGCGCCCGGCGCTCGGGGCTCTCGGAGCTGGTTTCGGAGGCCTATGTCGAGCGTATGCTCAAGGGACTCGGCAACTGGATCGAGGCCGGCAGAAAAGGCTATCTCACCTGGGGCATCATGCATTTTTGCAAGCCGGCCTGAGCCGTGGCCCGCGCTGCCGACGATCTGTGTCGAACCGACTACCGGGTAGGCCAAGACAACCTGCGCCTGTTCGGCATGGACATCCACAACCCCGTGTTCTTCCTGAGCGCGGGGATGGGCATCGGCTTGATGTTTTGGAGCGTTGCCGAACCGGTCGCTCACTACAGCGGCTGGGCCGGTACACCGCTTGATGTCACGCCAGACACTCCCGAGGCCGGGCGTGCGGCCCTCGGAGCGACGCTGTTTCATTTCGCTGTGCCGAACCGCTCTTGACGGCGATTTCCGACCCCCTGCAGTTGGAGGAGCTCGGCGATGCACTCCTCTCCTGCCCTGACGGAACCGCTTGGCTGCGCGTCCTGCATCAGGCACAGCCCGCGCCGACCGCCGGCGACGGGCGTCCATAACCAAATGTTCAAAGGTCCGCACAGCGGCCCCTACTTACAGGGCAAAAATCGCACTGCCGTTGCCATTTCATGCAGCACATCCGCCAACGCCGCCAGTGTCGCTTCGATGTCGCCTGCGCTGGTCTCGTGGCTGAGGGAGAAGCGCACCGCGCAGTGGGCCTCCGCCGTACTGCGGCCCATGGCCAGAAGCACGTGGGTGGGATCGGGTGAGCCCGACTTGCAGGCCGAGCCCGAGGAGAGGGCGATACCGCGCTGGTCCATAGCAACGACGATGCTCTCGCCGCGCAGATCAGGGAGTGTCAGGTTAAGGATGTTGGGCAGGCGCGCATCCGCGGCGCCGTTGAGCCGCGCTTCGGGGATGAGATCGCGCACGCCGACCTCCAGACGGTCGCGTAGGTCCGGCAGCGTCCCGCTCTTGCGCAGGGACTGCCGCACCAGGTCGGCCGCCGCCCCGAAGCCGACGATACCGGCCACGTTTTCGGTACCGGCGCGCAGGCGTCCCTCCTGGGACCCGCCATGGATCAGGGGCTCCAGCTCCACTTCCTGCCTGACGTAGAGCGCACCCACGCCCTTGGGGCCGTGGATCTTGTGCGCCGACAGACTGAGCAGATCCACATCCAAGGCCTGGACGTCCACCGGAATCTTGCCGGCGGCCTGTACCGCGTCGGTGTGGAACAGGGCACCGGCCGCGTGGGCAATGGCCGCGAGCTCCCGGATCGGCTGGACCGTGCCGACCTCGTTATTGGCCATCATGATCGAGACCAGAGCGGTGTCTGCGCTCAGCGCGGCACGCAGGGAATCGGGCGATACGAGTCCGTCTCCGTCCACCCCCAGATAGGTAACCCGCCGGCCCTGGCGCTCCAGGAATCGGGCGGTGTCGAGGACGGCCGGGTGTTCGATGGCCGAGGTAATCAGATGACGTCGGTCCGGGTGGGCAAAGGCGATGCCCTTGAGGGCCAGATTGTCGGCCTCGGAGCCGCCGCCGGTGAATACTATGCGCCGGGGTCGGGCACCGATCAGCGCGGCTACCTGCCGACGCGCCTCGGCCACCGCCTCGCGGGCGTTTCTCCCCACCCCGTGGATCGAGGAGGGGTTGCCGAATGCGCCCGCAAGGTAGGGCAGCATGGCTGCTTTTACGGTATCTGCGAGCCGGGTGGTGGCGCTGTTATCGAGGTAGATCTCGGACTTCGGACGGGTCTGGTCGGCGATGGCGAAGCCGTCGCGGCGCTCGGCGGTGGGCCGGGCGGCGCGGCGGGTAACCGCGGTGCCGGCCGCCAGCCGGGCGACCTCGCACAAGAGCGCCTTATAGACGGGAAAGCCCGAGATTTCGTCCAGATTGGTGATGTCGGTAAGCTCGTTGGCGTTCCACTGCCGCCATGCCTCCGGTCCCACCGGGGTGCCGCCGCCCATGTTGCACTCGACGGCGCCCGCGACGATGTCGTCGGTGACCCGGGCGCGGAAGGACACGGCGCCGCGTAGGGTCCGCACCTCGACCAGGTCCCCGGTGTCGATGCCGCGGGCCCGGGCGTCGGCGGTGTTCATCTCCACCGTGGGCTCGGGGTTGTCGCGGCAGAGCCCCTCGATGCCGTGGTGTTGGGAGCGGAAGTCGGTCTGCGGCCGGGCGCCGGAGTTGAACACCAGGGGGAAGTCGCGCACGAGGTCGGGTCGTGCGACAGGGCCCTCGATCGGCTCCACGTACTTCGGGAGGGGCTCGTAGCCGTGGTCTTCGAGGGTGGTCGACCAGAGCTCGAACTTGCCCGTCGGCGTATCGAAGCCGGGCCGTCCATCGGGGCGCAGGCCGCCCTTGAGCCACTTGCGGTAATCCATCAGGGGGGTGTCGATCTTGACCTGGCCGCCGGCGGCGCGGACTTCTTCCAGGCTATGGCCCGAACCTTCGAGCACGAAGCGGATCACCCCTTCTTCTCCCTGCGGATAGAGCGCGCCGTAGCCCAGCCGATGTGCCAGCTCGGTCATGATCAGATAGTCGTTGCGTGCCTCGCCCACCGGCTCGATGAGGCGTTCCCGGACCCGGAAGGTGGGGCCGTAGACCATGTAGGACAGGTTCTCGAAGCCGGTGGTGGCAGGCAGCACGATGTCGGCGTAAGCCGCGTCCGCCGTCAGTTGGCGGTCGATGCAGACCAGGAACTCGAGCCGGGACAGGGTCTCCTGCCACACCGGTGTCTCGGGCCACGAGGTCAGGATCGAGGCACCCTGGATGATGAGCCCGCGGATGGGATAGGGCTCGCCCTTGAGGACCGCGTCCACCAGCCCCAGGGCATGGGACTCGCCGCGGTAGTGGCTGTAGAGGGGGAAACGGTCGCGGGCGACCGCCCGTTCGAGGTCCGGGTTGGGCTGGTGGCACGAGCGATTGAGCGGGAACCCGCTGCCCGGCATGGCGAGCCCGATGCCGCCGGCGACGTCGAGCTGGCCGGCCAGGGCAAACAAAGCGAGCACCGCGCGGATCGCCTGGATGCCGGAGTTGGAGTATTCGAGTCCGGTGTACATGACCGGCGCCGCACCGTTGGCGCCGGCGATCCTGCGGGCGAGGTCGCGCACCGTCTCGGCGGGCACGCCGGTGATGTCTGCCACGACCGCGGCGCCGAAGTGTCGGACGTAGGTCTTCAGTTCCTCGAAGCCGTGGCACCAGTCGGTAGCAAAGGCATCGTCGAGCAGGTCCTCTTCGATCATGGCCGCGATCATACCGAGCGCCAGTGCGCCGTCGGTACCGGGACGGATGGGCACCCATCGGGCCCCGGTGCGGACCACGGTCTCGGTGCGGCGGGGGTCGATCACCAGGATCTCACAGCCGCGCCGGGCCGCAGCCTCGAGGCGGTGCATGTCCAGCGGCGGCGAGTCGGTGGCCGGGTTGGCGCCCCATACTACCAGCAACTCGGCGTTCTCCATGTCCGTGAACATGTCGATCAGCATGCGGCCCATGGTCACATGGGGCGCGATCTTGGCGAACGAGACGTAGCACAGGGCCCCGACCCCCATGGTGTTGGGGGATCCGAACGGGAACAGCACGCTGGAGGCCGAGGATACCGCCACGCCCTGGGGCTGGAAGATGTCGCAGAGCGCAAGGTCGAAGGTGCCGCGTCCGGTGTAGATGCTGATGGCCTCGGGACCGGACTCGGCCTTGATGCGGTTCAGGTTGGCGACGATGAGCTCGAAGGCCCGGTCCCAACCGATGGGTTCGAACTCGTGGGTACCCTTGGGGCCGACGCGACGCAACGGGGTCCGCAGGCGGTGCTCCGAGTAGACGATTTCGGGCGCGTGCTCACCACGGCGGCAGATCATGCCGAGGGGATGACCGGACTCGGCACGGACGGCGGTAAGCCTACCGTTCTCGAGCGCCGCCTCGACCCAGCACCCGGCGGGACAGATGCCGCAGATGGTCCGTTGCCAGTGCCGCCCGGCAGCGCTCATGCCGCCGCCAGATAGTGGACGCTGAACAGATCCTCGGGGTCGGTCCAGGTGCGTATTGGCCGGAAGCCGGTGCGTCGTGCCATGTCGCAGAAACCCTCGACGGTGTACTTGTAGGAGTTCTCGGTATGGATGGTTTCGCCGTCGGAGAACGCGAAGGTGTGCTCGCCCACCGGAACGAGTTGATCGCGGGTACTGACCAGGTGCATCTCGACCCGGCCTTTGTCCGACACATAGACGGCCTCGTGGCGGAAGGCGTCGAGGTCGAAGGCACTGTCGAGCTCGCGGTTACAGCGGGCGAGCAGGTTCTTGTTGAATGCCGCCGTGACCCCGGCTGTGTCATTGTAGGCGGCGTGCAGGGTATCCGCGTCCTTACGCAGATCCACGCCGATCACCAGCCCTCCGCCCAACAGCCAGCCGTGCGCCTGGTCGAGAAAGGCAGTAGCCTCGTCCGGGGTGAAATTGCCGATGGTGGAGCCGGGGAAGAAGCCGACGCGCGGACCCTCACCCAGGTCGGGGAAGTCCATGGCCTGGGTATAGTCGGCGCACACGGCGACCACGGGCAGACCGGGAAATTCCCGGGCCAGGCCCGCCGCCGCTCCGATCAGATGATCCCGCGAGATATCGATGGGCACATAGGAACGCGGTGCGTCGAGGGCACCGAGCAGGACCCTGACCTTGACACTGGCGCCGCTGCCGAATTCCACCAGATGGCAGCCCGAACCGACCAGCTCGGCGATCTCGCCCGCGTGGGTTTCGAGCAGCGCGAGGTCGGTGCGGGTGGGGTAGTATTCGTCGAGGGCGCAGATCTGCTCGAACAGGCGCGATCCCTCGGCATCGTAGAAGAACTTGCACGGCAACGTCTTGCGGGGCTTGGAAAGCCCCTCCACCACGGCGTCGTGGAAATTCTCCGGCTTGGGGTGAAAATCGTGGAAGGCCGCCAAGGCTCGTATCGGCATGAGTAAAGCGCCCGGTCTCGCAGATCAAAATCCTTCGGTAGAGGTGAATAGACCTACCCGCAGGTCCTTCGCGGTGTAGATCAGGCGTCCGTCGACCTCTACCCTGCCGTCGCCGATGCCCAGCACGAGCCTGCGGGAGATCACCCGCTTCATGTCGATGTGGTAGACGACCTTGGAGGCGGAGGGCAGTACCTGGCCGGTGAATTTGACCTCGCCGACACCCAGCGCACGGCCGTGACCGGGGTTGCCGACCCAGGCCAGAAAGAAGCCCACCAGTTGCCAGAGTGCGTCCAGGCCGAGGCAGCCCGGCATGACCGGATCGCCGGGGAAGTGGCAGGCGAAGAACCATAGATCCGGCTTGACGTCCAGCTCGGCCAGGATCTCGCCCTTGCTGTTGGCGCCGCCGAAGTCCGCGATGCGTATGATCCGGTCCATCATGAGCATATTCGGGATCGGCAGCTGGGCATTGCCCGGTCCGAACATCATGCCCTGACCGCACTGGATCAGCTGTTCTCTGGTAAAGGATTCCACTTTGCTCATGTTTTGTGCAGCGCAAAAACGTGACTCATTGGTAAAGACTCGGGTCCCTCAAGGATCCTAGCGAGGCTTCGTCTCAGACCGACGAGGCATGAAGACCCCAACAGCCTCTCTCCCGTAAGGCCCCATCTCCTACACCTAACCAACCGTTGGAGAGCTTGGGGAGGTCGAAATCGGGATCGGGATCGCAATCGGAATTTCGATTTCGATCCCGATCCCGATCCCGATCCCGATCCCGATTTGTGCAGCGCAAAAACGTGACTCATTGGTAAAGATTCGGGTCCCTCAAGGATCCTAGCGAGGCTTCGCCTCAGACCGACGAGGCGTGATCATCGCTATCTCGCGATCGAAAACGGAACCGTGATCGTAGTCGTAATCGGAGACGCAAGGCAAAGCGGGCAGGGAAAACCTGATGGCTACGGGTTTCGACCCGGCACCTGGCCGGGACCTCTGGATGCCACGATCGGCGAAAGTATTCTGTCTCTCCTACGGCGGCTTCGATCACGATCACGATCACGATTACGATCACGACAACGAGAGAGGTTAGACGTTGGCGAAATTTGACTCATTTGCACAAAATCTGGTCATTCAAGGAATCCTAGTCCGGGTTCCGGTTCAGTCGCTCGGTGAGGAAGGGGAGGATCGTATCGATGGGGATCAGTCGAGGCTCGGTATCGCGCCGGCCCTGGTACTCCAGCTTGCCTTGATCCAGGCCCTTATCGCCGATCACGACCCGGTGGGGGATGCCGATAAGCTCCATGTCCGCAAACATGAAGCCGGGGCGCACGTCCCGGTCGTCCAGCAGGACCTCGATCCCGGCCTCCGCCAGGGTTTGGTACAGCTGTTCGGTCGCCTCCCGGACCCGATAGGACTTGTGCAGCTTCATGGGCAGCAGCGCGACCTGAAACGGCGCCAGGGGCTCGGGCCAGATGATACCTCTGGGATCGTGATTCTGCTCGATGGCGGCGGCCACCACGCGGGAGACGCCGATGCCGTAGCAACCCATTTCCGGGTGTACGGCCTTACCGCCCTCGTCCAGGACGGTCGCCTGCATGGCCTCGCTGTACTTGCGCCCGAGCCGGAAGATGTGACCGACTTCGATGCCGCGGGCGATGGTCAAGGTCCCCTCGCCGTCGGGGCTGGGGTCTCCCGCTTGGACATTGCGCAGGTCCGCCACTTCGGGCCGGGGCAAATCTCGCCCCCAGTTGATGCCGAACCAGTGTTTCCCGTCCCGGTTGGCGCCGGCGCTGAAATCTCCCGTCACCGCTACGGTACGGTCGGCGATGCAGGGGATGGGCAGATTCAGGGGTCCGAGGGAGCCCGGCCCGGCGCCGATGGTGGCCCGGATCTCCGCTTCGGTGGCCATGCGCAGGGGTGCCGCCACCTGGGGCAACTGCTCGGCCTTGGCCGGATTCAATGTATGATCGCCACGTATCAGCAGGGCGGTAAAGTCCGCTTCGGACCCGGCGGCGGCAGCCACGACCAGCGTTTTGACGGTCCGCTCGATGGGTTGGTCGAACTGGTCCACCAGATCGGCGATGGTCTTGGCGTCCGGTGTATCCACCAGACGCAGGTCCTCGGCGGGGGGAGGGAGTTCGTCCACCGGCGCCAGGGCCTCGGCGAGCTCGAGGTTGGCGGCATAGTCGCTCTCGGTGGAAAAGGCAATGGCGTCTTCTCCGGACTCGGCCAGGACGTGGAACTCGTGGGAGGCGTGGCCGCCGATGCTGCCGGTGGCGGCCCGGACGGGGCGGAATGCCAGCCCGCAGCGTCGAAAAATGCGGCTATAGGTCTCGAACATGACCTGATAAGTATTTTTTAAGGAGGTCGCATCCAGGTGGAAGGAGTAAGCGTCCTTCATCACGAACTCGCGGGCACGCATGACCCCAAAACGGGGGCGGATCTCGTCCCGGAACTTGGTCTGGATCTGGTAGAAATTGACCGGGAGCTGTTTGTAGCTGCGCAGCTCGTCGCGGGCGAGCGCGGTGATCAGCTCCTCATGGGTGGGGCCGAAGCAAAAATCCCGCTGGTGACGGTCATGAAAACGCAGCAGCTCCGGCCCATAATGCTCCCAACGCCCGGATGCCTGCCACAGCTCCGCGGGCTGGACGGCGGGCATCAGCACCTCGAGGGCCCCGGCCCGGTCCATCTCCTCGCGCACGATGCGCTCGACCTTGCGCAATACCCGCAGACCCAGGGGCAACCAGGTATAGAGCCCGGCCGCGAGCTTGCGGATCATGCCGGCGCGCAACATCAGCCGGTGGCTAGCGACCTCGGCATCGGCGGGGGTCTCTTTGGCGGTGTGCAGGGGAAACGCTGAGGTACGCATGGCGATCCGTAGCGGGGGGTTAAACAATCTATTTTATTGCCCGGAAGGGCCGTAAACAACCGGTATGTCCCAGGGCGAGCGCGTATAAATCCCCCCCTTCTAGCGAGGCTTCGCCTCAGACCGACGAGTCGAGATAAGGCGTGCCAGAGGGGGTGCGCCGTGCCCAAGAATTCAGGGGACAGGGGGCAGTTTTCAGGAGTGGACAACGGATACCTGTCCCCTGACAACTGTCCCCTGATGACTGCACAAACTTGACTCATGTGTAAAGATGCAGGTCCCTCAAGAAATCCTAGCGGCTGGTAGCTGGTAGCTGATACGGTTCGCGTCTCCTATATGGTGCCGTCTTGTAAGACCTGCCGCATTTACCGCATCCTACGATTCCTTTGCGCCTTTGCGGTTCATTCTCTTAACGATTGGTGTGCATTGTTTTTGCGACCTCCCCGGCACCGGATTTCGGTGCCCAGCCCTGAAAGGGCGTGACATACCAGCCCAGGGCAACGCCCTGGGGAGAGAGGTGGGGGAAAGATGAGCCCTGAAGGGGCGTGACATCTGAGGCGTCAGTCCCATAGATACCGTTCATCGTAGGCAACACCGTACTTCTGCAGCAGAGTGCGCAACTCGTCATCAAAGCTCCGCACTCGGTGGTGTTCCCGTTGGTTATCGATGTATCGAATATGTGACGCCCTTTCAGGGCTCGATTCTATACACTGATGACCCAGGGCGCTGCCCTGGGCTGATATGTTCGACCCCTTCGGGGTCATGATAAACGAGTCGCTTTTAGCGAGGCATCGCCTCAGACCGACGAGGCGTGGATTTTTTATGCAGTGCGCAAACTTGACTCATGTGTAAAGATTCGGGTCCCTCAAGGAATCCTAGTGCAGCAGAGTAAAAATTCGGATACCAGTTTCATTGAGCCTGTACCAGCAGCCGTTGGCTGCCTAATTGCAGGAAATGGCCTCCGGATTTTTACCGCGCTGCACTAGTTGTCAGGTATCAGCCTTCTGCCTCCTGCCTTCTGATAACTGACAACTACCGCCGGAGCAACTTGTTGAGCGAAAAGAAATTTAAGCGAATCATAATTCGTGTCCATTCGTGGTTCTTTCCGTGCGGAAGCGATGGATTCCGGCGGGTGTCGATAAGGCAGTCGATACAATGCGAGGCGGCCCATGGTGAGGGGGACGGCGATCCAGCAGTCGCCCGCCTTGGTACAGCGGAAATCGAAATCCCAGAGGGGTACGCCATGCTTCTGCTGGGTGGGCAGGCGCAAGGCGAAGAGCTCCTCGGCAATCTCCGGATCCCAGAGGCGGACGGTCATATCGCCGCTCACGGTGGCGAGCTGGCGGCCGTCGGGGCCATAGATGGCGCGGAAGACAGTCTGCTCGTGGCCCACCAGGCGCCGCGGCTCGGCGGGCGCGGTGTCGAGGTCGTGGAGCGTAGATTCTCCCCGGCCGACGGCGGCGAGTTCTTTGCCGTCGGGCCGGAGGCTGGCCCAGAGGAGCATATCCTGGGCCTTGGCGACCTCGCGGGATTCGGGTGGCTGTTTTGTGAGATCCCATAGACGCGCGGCGAAATCCTCCCCAGCGCTCATTAACATTTTTCCCTTCTCGACGAATTGAACGACTCCGACCTTTCCATTATGTGCATCAAAAAACTCCCCGTCGCCGGTCTCCACATCGAACAGCCCCACCCGGCCGTCATAGCCGGCGGTGGCCAGCTTAAGGCCGTCCGGGGAAAAAGCGACGGCGTGGACCGTATCCGTGTGGCCCTCCAGGGTATGTCGGAGGGTCAAGGCGAGGCTGTTCGCCTCCCGGTCGATTTGCCAGATCTTGGCGGTGCCGTCCATGCCCGCGGTCGCCAGGATTGTGCCGTCGGGGTTGAACGCGATCCGGTTGATACTGCCGGAGCCGTGGGCATCCGCAATCTCGGCAACCAGGATGGGCGGATCGGAGCCATGCCTATTGTCTGAGGCAGCGCCGCCGGGCTCGCCGGGTGTGGTCGCTGGGCCTGGTTCCCCGGTCCGTCCTGTGGCCTCGGCACCGGGCAGCCTATAGGCACGCAGGCTGCCGTTGCGGAAGCCAACGGTGACGAATCGGGCATCCGGCGCCACTGCGGCGGAGATGGGCTCATCCGGCAGCTCCCATAGCCAGTGTTCCGGCGTGTCCGGGGACCAGCGGCGGACGGTCTGGTCGTTGGCGGCGGTGTAGACTGTATTGCCACGACGGGCGACATTCCAGAGACCGGCGGTATGGCCCTGGTAGACCCGCAGCGTGACGCCGGTAGCGAGGTCCCACAGGCGCATGGTGTGGTCGCGGCCGGCGGAGAGCAGCCGCCGACCCTCGGCGTCGAATGCGACGCCGAAGACGATATTGTCGTGGCCGGTGAACAAGCGCAACAGCTGGCCGGTTTTGGCGTCCCAGAGGACGACACGCTTGTCGTAGCTACCGGTCGCAACCAGGTTGCCATCCGGGCTGAAGGCGGCTGCTGTTACCCTGTCGTTGTGCCACTGGAGGGTATGCAGGGTCTTGCCGGTCTCCAAGTCCCAGATGCGCGCAGTCTGGTCAAAGGAGGCGCTGGCGAGCCGCTTGCCGTCTGGCGAGAAATCCAGACTGTCACCGTCGGCGATGGCGCCGGTATGGCCCTCCAGGGTGCGCAACTGCTCGCCGGTCTCGCTGGACCAGAGGGTTATCTTGTTGTCCGGGCCGCCGCTGGCCAGGCGCTTGCCGTCCGGGCTGATAGCAAGTGCCCAGCGCTGTAACGGTGCCTCCCAATTGCTAACTTTCTCCCCGTCTGGCAAGGACCAGCGGACAATGCTTTCGTCTTCGCCGAGGCTGTAAAGGGTTTCGCCGTCTGGATCGAAAGTAGCCGTGACGTATCCGACCTCACCGGCAGAGGAATCGTGATGCTCTAGCTTTTTGAGTTGCCTCCCGCTCTCCGCGTCGAACAGGACCAGGGTCCCGCGCTCGCCGGCGGCGGCGAGCCAACGGCCGTCCGGGCTCAGGGCCACGCCGCCGGCGAGCTGGGCGCCGGCGCCCTGGTAGAGCTTGTCCGCGCTGCCGCCCATGATTTCGACATAGCCCGCCAGCAGGTTGCGGGGGTGGCGGCGGTGGAGGTGGTCTTCGGGAAGTTCGGTATCCAGCGCGACGGTCTTGCGCAGGATCTCCCGCGCCCCGGCGTAGTCTTCTCCCCGGGCCAATAGGGCGGCGTGGGTGAGCCTCGAATCGAAAAGGTTCTTGGTCTTCTCGCGCTCGGCCTGTTCGGCCTGCTCCTGGTGCGTCTTGGCGATCCGGGCATGCTCGTCGGCTTTCCGCCGCTCGTACCATCCCCAGCCCGCCAACGCGGCAGTCAGTAACAAGGCTACCAGGGAGGCGACCGCGATCTTGCGCGCGCGTGTGACCTCTTTCTTTCGATGTCGCTCCTCGGCCTGTCGCTGCGCCTCGCGGTCCTTCCTGCTCGCTTCCAGGAAGTCCATAGCCAGCTTGAAATCACCGCCGTAGCGTTTGGCCCAGAGACCGGTGGGCCGGTGTTCATCCCGCCACTGCAAGGCGATCTGCAGATCCGGATCGATCCAGAGGGCGCCTTCTTTCTTCCGGTGGCGCTGGGCGGCGGATTCCAGGCGCAGGTAGAGTTCGGCCTGCTCGGCCTCGTCGGCGGTCCATTCCCGCAGGCGCCGCCACTGGCGGATCAGGGCCTCGTGGGCAATATCTATGATGCTATCCGGTTCGAGGTTAATGTCGGAAAAGGGTGTCAGAAATCCGTGTTCGGGCCGGCGGAAGACCTCAACTGCGTTAGCAACTTGAGCGAACTCGGCGCCCGTTAGGGCAGCGATCTCACGCAGACGAAGGGGGCGATGGGTCTCACGTCCGTCGCTGGTGTACCCGGTTAGTGCGCGAAATAGTACTTCGGCAATATACTTCTGCCTGGAGTCGAGCTCTGAGAAGGCTTCCTCAACATGCCTGTTGAGGCATTCGCGCAAACCTCCAACGCGATCGAGATCATCTCGACACAGATAGTACTGCCCGCGGGCGTTGTGCCAGAGGCGCATAAGTGCGTGCTGCAAAAGAGGAAGCTTGTCAGTCTCGGCGCGTATGTCCGCGATGAGAGTTTGAACGAGTTCCGGATCCACTTCTCCTTGGAACTGCGGGAGGCGGGCCGGAAGCTGAATGGCGTCTGCCATCTGCTCCAGAGTTAACCATGGTGTCAAGAAAAGCCCTGTATTGATGGCTTCTGGAAGATCTGGAAACAGAGCGCAGTTGCCCAAGAATTCGGAGCGCAAGGTGATGACCACGTAAACGTCCGGGTGGGTAGCGGCTCCTAGGAGTAGGGAGACAAAGGCGGCCGCATCGTCCTGTTGTTCGCGCTGGTGGCGGAACAGCTCCTCGAACTGGTCCACCAGGATCAGGAGCCGGTGGCCTTCAGGTAGTAAGGGCTGGACACCAAGGATCCAATTCAGGGCGCGGCTACCTTTGCGGAGATCGGCCTCGAGTTTCTCGATATCTTGCCCCTTGATGTCGGCATTCGAGGCCTGTTCGAGATCTAGGGGATTTTGCGTGTTCTCGCGCCGTGGAGTAATGGCGTCGCGGAGCTCGTTATAACCCTTATCTTGTTCGTTACAATAATCGATGACTTTGAAACGTCTCAACTCAACCGGAATCTTGCATTCGGCAATCAGAAGCGGAATAAATCGCTTTTGACGGTTATTAACGTCTTCAGACAAGATTATTTCCCGTTCTGCTTTAGCCCATTCCGATCCCAAACCGTTAGTAGATAGCATCTGGACGAGAAAATGCGACGATTGCACTCCTTGTATAACCCGTTCGTGTATGTTTTCACCTCCTTTGATAATCCTTTTGTCTAACCAAACCTCCAGACCGTCATTGCTCAGCCTGTCTGCCAGTTTTTCTGCCTTGGCTTTGTCGATTGAACTGTAGCTCAAGAAAACATCGTATTTGAATGGTTGATGAACGTTATTGTCGAGTGGTGGCTTTTGTGTTCCGAGAATGTAGTCATTGCTTGCGGGCACACTTAACTTTGACCTGGAACTGATAAGTGATGTGGCCAAACGGCGAAACGGCTCATGGCCGGGGCGCAAATCGGCAACCGCCCAGCAGGCCCCGGCGGCGCCCATAAAACCGCTGTCGAGGGCCGGCAGCAGGCCGGCGCGTACTAGGGAGGATTTGCCGGAGCCGGAGGTGCCGAGTACCGCCAGGAAGTGGGTCGCGTCCAGCTTGTCCAGCAGTTGGTCCACCTGTTCCTCGCGGCCGAAGAAGAGTTCGTCCTCGTCGCGCTCAAAGGGACGCAGGCCGGGGTAGGGGCGGCGGATTGGCTGGGGGTCCGGTCGCGTGTTCATCAGGCAAGCTCGGCGACAATTGCGCGCAGACAATCGCCCGCGCACTCGTCGCCGTTGACCGGGAAGATCTTCATACCGGGAAGGCGGAAGGTCAGGGGCTGGGATGGGTCGTGGCACAGGACCAGGCGCGGTGGCCGCTTTCCTTGCGGGAGCTTGGCGATGTGACGTCGGTACTCCTTGAGCTGCTGATGGATCTGATGCTGCGGACCGGCGCAGTAGACCACCAGGACGCCGGTACAGAGTCCCAGATTGTCGCGGAGATCCTTGGTGATCTCGGAGGGCTTGAGACCGGTCCGGTCCTGCTGGGCAACGAGTGGAATCACGGAACTGACCCGGTGGTCCTCCCAGAGCCGCTCGGCGATCCAAAGGACGTGCTCGGTGTCGTCGTCACCGCCGTTGACCATGATCAAGTGCTCGCCTTCGATGGTCGGCGAGGGAGTCTGATCCGGTTCCGGCGTCGCTTGTTCCGGCTGCTCCTGCCCGGCAATCGCTCGCAGCAGAGCGGCCATGTCGCGGGCCAGATCCTGCTGCACCCGCCCAAAATCCCGGTCGGCGGGCTTGATCTGCGGGAACCAGCGGGTGCGTACCTGCCGCTGTTCGTCCTGGTACCAGAACTGGTACTTCAGCCGCTCGTCCAGTACGGCGGCCAGATGACGGGCCTCCTTGGGAATCTTCTTCGAGTCTACCGGCTCCATCCAAACGGGGAAGATGCGGTCGGTTTTCTCGCCGTGCAGGTCGAGGAAGGTCGCCAACTCCTGGCAACACCAGGGCGAGGCGTAGTAGGAGGGGGAAACGACGGGTATCAGCAGGCGGGAGGCGGTAAGCTCGCCGCGGATCTTATCGCTGAGCGGCTCGTTACCGCGCATCTGTTCGTAGTCGATCCAGATGCGATCCGCCTCGACCTGGCGGCCCAGCTCACGGCCCAGGTGCCCGCGCAAGCGGTCGACGAAGAGACTGACCCAGCCCTTGTTCCTATGGACCGGGACTTCGTTGTCGACCCAGGCGTAGCTGATGAAGGCGTTGTATTTGTCGGGCATGTCGTCCGGTTCCGCTGCTCCGCCGCTATGGTACACCGGGATTTGTGTCTTTTCTCTGTGCCTCTGTGGTTGAGTTTTTGTTCCTCGTTTAACGGAGGTCGAGTCGAGGAACGATCCCGGCACTATTGGAAGGTTCCGCCGTTCCACCCGAACAGATGTCGCGGCGGGGAAGCAAACTCGATGTAGACCCGGCCGGGGGGGACGCCGAAGCAGGTCTGCACGAAATCACACAGGGCCGCGGAGAGCTCGGCGGTACGGTCCTCCGGCAACCCGAGACTCTTGAGCTCCAGGTAGGCGAGGGGCGCGTCGTTCCCGGCGAACAACATGGCCGGATTATGCTCCAGGATGACCATGACAGAGGCTTCCGGTTTGGCGAGGATGTCGGCCACCGTCGCGGAAGCGTCCTGGATCATCTTCCAGCGCAGATCGGCAGGGGCTTCGACATTGGTCCGAATAATCAGGGTCGGCATGGTTAGGTGGTCTCCTTCGGTTCGGGGTCGATGCGTTTAGTGGTACCCCCCCCTGCAGGTGCCGTTCGGCCGCGGAGGATAGTTTGATCCTCATACAAGACTATCACGCGTGCGCTGCTTCGCCGCTTCCCACTCGTCAAAGGTTTCCTCGCCGCGCTCGATGGCTACCTCCAAGGCGTCCAGCACTTTGCCGTGCCAAAGGGGGGGCTGCAGCTCGTCCACGTGCCGGCTCAAATCATCCCAGATGGCTTCCATCACCTGCAATTTTTCCTCGACGGACATTGCTTGCAGGGGAAGGGAAATGGACATGGTGTTATTCCCGTTCTTTTGGAGTGCGGCGGCAATTTTACCTCGGCATTGACGTATCGAGTTATCATTCGGTTGCCCTGGGCCTTCACAGTGGAAGATATCGGACCTCACCTTCCCATTCTCCATCTACACTGCAGGTTGCCAGGAGCAGGATGCTGTCAATGGCCGACCGGAGCATCACTGTACGGCCGACCTCGAAGACACCCGGCATGGGCTTGCCTGCACGAACGCGGTTGTAGGCGAAGGCCGTAATGGTGCTGACATCGTGAGTCAGCAAGATCCGTCGATGCCGAGCCGCCCATTCCAGCACGCTCGGGTCATCTGCGCCGGCGAGGCTAATGTCTTGAACCCGGACCAGATCGATGCCGGTCTCTCGAAGGCGAACCCCTCGGACAATGTTATTGTTGAAATTTTCGTCCGCGAGCAGCCGGATCACGACGAGCCCTGCTCGGCTTGGCGCGCTAATAGGCGTGCCCGTATCCCGACGGGACTGAAAAGCCGTTCGTTTGCCTGTCTCACCTCTGCCGCCTGTTGTTCTCGGGTCCGGAGGTAGTCATTCACCTCGGCAGTGTGGGCAAGGTAATAAGCGATGACAGCATAGATCTGACCCAAGGATAGCGTCGGGTACTGTTCGGCGATCTCCTCCGCAGTTGCTCCATCCTGGAAGGCTCCGACGACGGTATCCAGGGTCACGCGCGTCTTTCCCACGTGAAATACACCGGCGGCACCAGCCACCAAAGGTGGCGTCTCGGTCGCAATGACCATGGTCATTTTGTCTCTCCAGGTTGGTTGACCAAAGATCGATTCGAAGGCGACATGCCTTTTCGACGGGCTGTGGGTCTGCAAGCTTCCATAAGCGATGGTCGATGCTTAGCGTACAATATTTTCCGTTCTATGGATCAACCCCTGTTCTGCCCTGCCCCCCGCATCCACTTTGTCACATTACTCGCTAACACACTGATTTATAAGGAATCTGTGAAAACAATGAAATCCAGTGGAATCAACAGGTTAGCCTGAAATGTGACAAAGTGGAACGTGTAATCGGCCGGAAAATCCTATACCATGGGTTTACATAAAAAATTCACGCCCCGTCGATCTGAGCCGCAGCCCTGCCGGCGTTCGGAACAGACGGATTGAGAGAAGGGTTTGGTGAAGGATTTCGAGGATCTGGCGGCCTGGATTCAGCCACGACATCTATCGGCTTCCGGGATTGATGCCTATCGGGCGGCCCTTGCAAATCACGCGCTCCGGGTGCTGCGGATTACCGATTTTCTGGAGCCGGATAGGGCCGCAAGCCTCGGGCAATTTCTGAGCCGGGAAGCAAGTTTTCAGCCGACCTATGGTCTGTATTCGGACTACAGGGTGTCGGCCGAGGTCTGGCGGGCGGCCGATGAAGACGACCGCCTGCGTACCTACGGCATGTTGAGCGGCCCCGACCCTCGTTTCCGTCTCAGCCCCAACCTGTTCACCTTTTTGGCTTTCCGCAAAACACTCGCTACGTCCGCATTCAAGGCTTACATGAGCGCAGTCACCGGATTGTCGTTAGGAGAGATAACCGGACTGCAAGCCCATCAAATGCGGCCCAGGCACTTCCTTAAGCCCCATAACGATCGTATCGAAGGACGCCGGATAGCCTTTATTTTTTACCTTGCGCCTGACTGGCAGACCGATTACGGCGGTGCCCTGCACATCACCGGCAACAAGGGCGCCGGTTCCGAGATCGAAGCAACCTTCAATAGCCTCGCCGTATTCGATCTGGCAAGTCATGAGTCGCATTACGTCACCGCTATACGCGACAGTGCCGGGGACCAAGCCCGGTTGACGGTAGGCGGTTGGTTCTATGGCAATGCCGTTGAGTTAAGCGTTGCCGACCGGCAAAAAAGAGGAAAAACTACGAATCACGCGAATCCTCGCGGACCTGCCTGTCGGCAGACAGGTTGATTCGCGCCGATTCGCGTGATTCGTAGTTTTCTCTTACCTCTCGCTTGTCGGGCTGAACGATTACACGACAAGCGGCCAGGAACTAACTTAACGGCATTGGGTTCTATGGTCCTGAATCTCAATAAGATGAACGACTTCGAGGCATTGACGGCCTGGATTCAGCCGCGACATCTATCGGCTTCCGGAATCGACGCCCGGCGGGCGGCCTTTGAAAACCATAGGCTGCGTCTGGTGCACATGACTGATTTTCTAAAGCCGGATAGGGCCGCAAATCTCGGGCGGTTTTTGGGCCGAGAAGCGAGCTATAGACAAGTCTATTCCCTGTATTCGACGCATCGGGAAACCTATGGGGATTGGGTGTCGGTCGACCGTTGGCAGGCGACCGATGAAGCCGAACGCTGCCACACCTACGGAATGCTGACCGGCCCCGACCCCCGTTTCCGTCTCAGCCCTAATCTGTTCACCTTTCTGGAGTTCCGCAAGGTACTCGTCACGTCCGCATTCGGGGCCTACCTGAGCGCGGTTACCGGATTGCCGTTAGGAGAGATCGTAAACCCTACTGTTCACCGCATGCGGCCCGGGGACTTTCTCAAACCCCACGACGATCGTATCGAAGGCCGGCGGGTGGCCTTTGTTCTCTACCTTTCACCCGGTTGGAAGGCCGATTACGGCGGTACCCTGCACATCAGCGGGAAAGATGACGAATGTTCCAGGATCGAGGCCGCTTTCAACAGCCTCGTGGTATTCGATCTGACGGCGCACAAATCGCATCATGTCACCGATATACGAGACACTGCCGGGGATCGGACCCGGTTGACGATGGGTGGATGGTTCCATGGTCCCGAACACCGGTAAGACAGACGATTTTGCGGCCTTGGCGACCTGGATTCAGCCACAACATCTGTCGGTTTCCGGGATTGATGCTCATCGGGCGGATTTTGAAAGCCGCACGCCGCGGGTATTGCAGATTACCGATTTTCTGCAGCCGGACAGGGCCGCGAGTCTCGGGCGGTTTTTAGGCCAGGAAGCGACCTATGAACAAGTCTATTGGCTTTATTCGGCCAAGGATGGTTATGGAGAGGGGGTATCGGCCGACCGTTGGCAGGCGGCCGATGAAGACAGTCGCTATTATACCCACGGCATGCTGAGTGACCCCGATCCCCGTTGCCGTCTCAGCCCCAACCTGATCACCTTCCTGGGTTTTCGCCAGGTACTCGCCACCTCCGCATTCAGGGCTTACCTGAGTGCGGTCACCGGACTGCCCTTAGGAGAAATGGAAGGGGGTAAGGTCCATCAAATGCGGCCGGGGGACTTTATCAAACCGCATAATGATCGTGGCGAAGGACCCGGCCGTCGATTGGCGTTCGTCTTTTACCTATCTCCCACCTGGAAGGCCGATTACGGCGGTGCCCTGCACATCATCGGGAAACAGGACGAACATTCCAGGGTCGAGGCAACCTTCAACAGCCTCGTGATGTTCGATCTGACAACCCACAAGCTGCACTATGTCGCTACCATCCAAGGTCCCGTCGGGGACCATTCCCGGCTGGCGGTGGCGGGTTGGTTATGTAGTCCCAACCACTAAGAGGCTGTCTAAAAACTAACACATTGATTTTAAATCGGTAGGCTGGGGGGCAAGGAACGAACCCCAGCTTTGGTTATTGCCGGGTTTTGGCCGTCCCTGGCCGCAACCCAACCTACGACCTACGATCCCTTTTTAGACAGTCTCTAAACGAGTGGTCCGAAAATCGGAGTCCACTCTTCGATCGACAAGCTGCTACCAGAATCCTTGAAGGACCCGAATCTTTACAAATGAGTCAAGTTTGTGCGCTGCACAAAAATAGTTCTGCCTCTTGTTGGGCGGGAATCGCAAATCCTTTGAACCACGGAGACAGACACGGATAAACACGGATTGTAATCCGCGTTTATCCGTGTCTGTCTCCGTGGTTCTTCGGTACGGTTGGTCACGCCTCGTCGGTCTGAGGCGAAGCCTCGTTAGCCGTGTCGATTGGATAAAGCCGGGAGCGCCGGCATCCTGCCGGCTGTAGTCGGGCAAAGCCGTAGGATGCCGGTGAGGTCAGGTTTGTCCCGACGCAGGAGAGCCTGCCCCCGCTGCGGTTCGCTGCCGTAACCGTTCAGCCCCCACCTCGTCATTGCGGCTGGGATTGCCGGAATCCGCCGGTGCCAGGCAGATGGCAAAAATATACTGCCACACGGCACAATCCGAGCTTTTGAATTTCCCCCTCACCCCGGTCCTCTCCCAGAGGGAGGGTGTCGCAAAAGTAGCGCAGGCGTCCTCGCCTGCATCGAAAAATGCAGGCAGGGACGCCTGCGCTACGCCCCACGGATGGGCTTTTGCGACACCCTCAGAGGGAGAGGGAGTGAAATGCGCAAATTGTGCCATGTGGCAGTATAGCAGGGGGCTGCACGATTACGGATTGTCGCGGAGCGACTCGTTTACCATGACCCCGAAGGGGTCGAACAGACCAGCCCAGGGCAACGCCCTGGGGTGGTGTCGGGGTTTGGAATCGAGCCCTGAAAGGGCGTGACATAAAAGCGAGAGGATAACCTTCACGGTCTCAGGTGTGCTCGAAGCTCCTGGCGCGGAAATCAGGCGGTACCGACGATGATCTGCCAAGGCTATGTTTTTGGGAAGGTTTATACGCGCTCGCCCTGGACGGAAGTGGCCCCGTGTTGGATTCTCGACCGTTACTCAGGTAGACTGATGTAATTTTATGTAGCTTGGATTACCACAACAAAAAAATGAGTATACCAGAGGAGGTTATAGATCTTGGAAATCATCGCCAGAGTCGTCGAAGAAACCCCTCAATCCATCCCCTCCTACCTGGAACGCCATTACTGGTGGGCCTATGTGCATCCCAATGCGGTGCGGGTGTTCGAGCGCCAATGGCTCGTCAACCTGATCCTTTGGGGAAACTTCGCGCGCCTGCGCGATCTCGCCTTGGAAAGCCTCGGCAATCCGATCGGCGGCCGCACACTCCAGGTAGCCTGTGTCTACGGTAATCTCACCCAACGTCTGGTAGATCGCCTCGCCGGCGGTGCCTTCCTGGACGTGGTGGACATAGTACCTGTCCAGTTGGAGAACCTGGCGCGGAAGCTGGGTCCGGCACCCGGAACCACTCTTACGCTCAGCGATTCGGCGGACCTGAAGGCGCCGGACGCCCACTACGATCAGGTCCTGGTCTTCTTCCTGCTGCACGAACAGCCCCTGGAGACGCGCAAGCGGACGTTGGCGGAGGCGTTGCGGGTCACCAAGCCGGGGGGGCGGGTCCTGCTGGTCGATTACCACCGTCCCCATCCGGCCAATCCCCTGCGCCTGATCATGACCCCGGTGCTGCAGCTGCTCGAACCCTTCGCGCTCGATCTATGGCGTGATGAAATTTCGGCCTGGCTGCCGGAAGGAGGCCCGGACTTGCAGGTGAACAAACAGACCTTCTTCGGCGGGCTGTATCAGATGGTGGAGATCCGGCGGGCCGAGGGTACTTGAGGCGAATACCCTGCTGCCGGGGCCTCCGCCCCGGTCCGGACCGGTTCCTGCTCTACGGCACCCGAAGCGACCGGTGGGAGACCCGGCGGTGGAATGTCGGCGCTGTTGCGCGGCCGGGCGGTGGTGTTCTCCGAATATAAATATTCCGTATCGCAGTATTCTTCCGTTTAATTCCATGAGGAACTCGACATGACCCGAGATGAGCAGATCAAGGCCCTCGAAAAAGACTGGTCGGAAAACCCCCGTTGGACCGATGTCGAGCGCGGCTACTCCGCCGCGGACGTCGTCCGCCTGCGTGGTTCCGTCCAACCCGAGTATACCTACGCCCGGCGCGGGGCCGAGAAGCTGTGGAACCTGGTCCGCGGGGGCGCCAAGAAGGGTTATGTGAACTGCATGGGTGCCATCACGGCTGGTCAGGCCATGCAGCAGGCCAAGGCAGGGGTGGAGGCCATCTACCTGTCCGGTTGGCAGGTAGCGGCCGACGGCAACACCTCCGAGACCATGTACCCGGACCAGTCCCTGTATGCCTACGACTCGGTTCCCACCATGGTGCGGCGCATCAACAACACCTTCAAGCGGGCGGACGAGATCCAGTGGTCGCGCGCGATCGAGCCCGGAGATACGGACTACGTGGATTACTTCCTGCCCATCGTAGCGGATGCGGAGGCCGGATTCGGCGGCGTGCTCAACGCCTTCGAGCTCATGAAGAATATGATCGCCGCCGGCGCCGCCGGGGTGCACTACGAGGATCAGCTCGCCGCGGTCAAGAAGTGCGGTCACATGGGGGGTAAGGTACTGGTCCCCACCCGGGAGGCGGTCGAGAAGATCATCGCCGCCCGCCTGGCCGCGGACGTCTGCGGCGTACCCACCCTGGTACTGGCCCGCACGGATTCCGAGGCGGCCAACCTGCTAACCAACGACGTGGATACCAACGACAAACCCTTCCTCACCGGCGAGCGCACCAGCGAGGGTTTTTATCGGGTCCGTAATGGGTTGGAGCAGGCCATCAGCCGCGGTGTAGCCTACGCCCCCTATGCGGATCTGGTGTGGTGCGAGACCGGTACCCCGGACCTGGGCTTCGCCCGCGAGTTCGCCACAGCAGTATTGGAGAAGAACCCCAACAAGCTCCTGGCCTACAACTGCTCGCCGTCCTTCAACTGGAAGAAGAACCTGGATGACGCGACCATCGCCGAGTTCCAGGACGCGCTCTCCGACATGGGCTACAAGTACCAGTTCATCACCCTGGCCGGTATCCACAACATGTGGTTCAGCATGTTCGACCTGTCCTACGACTATGCCCGCGGGGAGGGCATGAAGCACTATGTCGAAAAGGTCCAGGAGCCGGAATTCGCCGCCCGCGAGCGGGGTTACACCTTCGTCTCCCACCAGCAGGAAGTGGGCGCGGGCTACTTCGACGATGTCACCACCACCATCCAGGGCGGCACCTCCTCGGTCACGGCTCTGACCGGTTCCACGGAGGAAGCGCAGTTTTAAAGGATCTGATCCGGGCCGGTAAACTGCTCACCGGGGTTTGTCGCAGGCGGTGCACCATGTTATTTTTAATTGGTTGTCAACGCTAACGAGGCTTCGCCTCAGACCGACGAGGCGTGACCAACCGCACCGAAGAACCACGGAGGCAGACACGAATACACACGGATTGTGATCCGTGTTTATCCGTGTCTGCCTCCGTGGTTCAAAGGATTTGCGATTCCTGCCCAACAAGAGGCAGAACTATTTTTGTGCAGCGCACAAACTTGACTCATTTGTAAAAATGCAGGTCCCTCAAGGAATCCTAGCGGGGGCCTGTTTGTCTCCCGATGTGATCGACCTTGACGATGCTTGTTCGATTTCTGCCGGTTGCTCTGATCGTCCTGGTCTGCCAGGGCTGCTCCTCTCTGGATTGGAGGACGGCTTTGGATTGGACGAGGATTGGGGGCCGCGATGTGTGGGCTCCAAGTTGGGAAGAGCGAAGCAAAGAGACGAGGGTTTCCCATTCGGGCGGGACGATGGCTCGGGACCCCAAGGCGTCGACTCCCGGTCCGGAAGGGCGCAGCAGCAGGACATCGATTTCCCGCAAACCCGCGCCGACGGGACGGGTAGTTTCGGCAATTGTTGGATTGTCACCGGACCCGGGAGGCAGCTCGACCTACCGCATCGGACCTCACGATCTTCTTAGAATCCAGGTGTTCCAGGTCCGGGAGTTGTCCACCGAAGAACATGTGGATGAGAGAGGGGTTATCACCATGCCGGTGATCGGTGACGTGCAAGTCGGCGGGCTCACACTGAGAGAAGCCGAACGCAGGCTTACCGAGATACTCGCCAAGGACTACTTGCAGGATCCCCAAGTGAACATTTTCGTCTCCAAGTATGCCGGCCGAAACGCCACGGTCACCGGATCCGTGAACGGCAAATCCCCCGGTTATGCCGGGGGATGATTACCGGTGCTGCCTTCTGATTGGGAGGACGAGATGGCAAGTTACAGTACCAACGAGTTTCGGGGTGGCCTCAAGATCATGCTCGATGGGGACCCATATGTCATCGTCGAGAACGAGTTCGTCAAGCCCGGCAAGGGTCAGGCCTTCAATCGGGTGCGGGTTCGCAGCTTGAAAACCGGGCGCGTGGTGGAGAAGACATTCAAATCCGGTGAGTCCGTGGAGGCCGCCGATGTCCATGAGACCCGGCTGCAGTATCTCTATAACGACGGTGAGATGTGGTATTTCATGGACCCGGAGTCCTACGAGCAATTATCCGCCGATGCCGCCGCGATGGGAGAGGCGGTCAATTGGATCAAAGAGCAGGATATGTGCGATGTCACCCTGTGGAACGGCTCCCCACTGAGCATCGAGCCGCCCAACTTCGTAGTACTCGAGATCACGGAAACCGATCCGGGACTCAAGGGCGACACCTCCGGCGGTGGCGGCAAGCCGGCGACCTTGGAGACCGGGGCAGTGGTGCGTGTTCCCCTGTTCGTTCAGACCGGCGAGCTGATCAAGGTCGACACCCGCTCGGGTGAATATGTCGCCCGTGCCAGGGAGGGGTGAACCTTAAAGACTGTCTAAAAAGGGACCGTAGGCTGGGTTGCGGCCAGGGACGGCCAAAACCCAGCAATACCCTAAATCGAGATCGGGATCGAAATCGAGATTGCGATACCGATTTCGACCTACCCTGGCTCTTCAACGGCTGGTTGGGCGTAGGAGATGGGGCCTTACGGGAGAGGGGCTTTCGGGGCATCATGCCTCGTCGGTCCGAGGTGAAGCCTCACTTGCATGGTACGAGTCGTTGCGACCTCTCTTTATTCACCACAGAGAACACAGAGTGCACAGAGAATCAGACGCGATCGCGTTCAACACCCTCGACCGGACGGCGGACATTGAAATTGATCAATCAACCACATTCTACTTGGGCTGATCGCATTTCCATCTCTGTGTGCTCTGTGGTTAAAAAGAATTCACGCCTCGTCGGTCCGAGGCGAAGCCTCACTTGCATGGTACGAGTCGTTGCGACCTCTCTTTATTCCCCACAGAGAACACCGAGTACACAGAGAATCAGACGCGATCGCGTTCAACACCCTCGACCGGACGGCGGACATTGAAATTGATCAATCAACCGCATTCTACTTGGGCTAATCGCATTTCCATCTCTGTGTGCTCTGTGTCCTCTGTGGTTAAAAAGAATTCACGCCTCGTCGGTCTGAGGCGAAGCCTCGCTAGGGGTTAATCCCCGGTGAGATGTGCGGGCTAGCCCCCTGGCAGCCCAGTGCCGGGCCTGCGGTGCTACGGGCACGGGCGTGTTTGCTCGGGCGTATCCGGGGGTTTTTCGCCGATCTCGGCGTCATGGAAGTGGAGACCCCCATCGCGTCGCGTGCCGCCACCAGCGATCCCGCCCTCGACAGCCTGCGAACCAGCTGGTCCGGCGCGGGTGCACGGCCGCAAACCCTCTATCTTCACACCTCCCCCGAGCTCCCCATGAAGCGCCTCCTGGTGGCGGGGAGCGGACCCATCTTCCAGATCTGCAAGGTGTTCCGGGACGGCGAGCGCGGGGCCCTGCACCACCCCGAGTTCAGTCTGCTGGAGTGGTATCGTCCGGGCCTCGGCTACCGGGTCCTGATGACGGAGGTCGCGAATCTGGTGCGCCATGCCCTGGAGCAGCCCGAGCTTCCG
Organism: Candidatus Thiosymbion ectosymbiont of Catanema sp. Cochon2018; assembly: GCA_011392765.1. GTDB lineage: Bacteria > Pseudomonadota > Gammaproteobacteria > Chromatiales > Chromatiaceae > Thiosymbion > Thiosymbion ectosymbiont_A. The sequence continues at coordinate 165,555 of WYCW01000001.1, forward strand.
GTCCGGTATCTCAGTTATCGGGAGCTGTTTCAGACCCACCTGGGACTGGACCCCATGCGTGCGGATGGGGAGGCATTGCGGCAGGCCGCCGCTGCCATCCCCGGCTCCCGCGAGTTGGAGCTCGACCGTGACGGCTGGCTCGACCTATTGCTCACCCGCCGGATCGAACCCAAGCTGGGTCGGGGCCGGTTGACCTTCGTCTACGATTATCCCCCGAGCCGGGCGGCTCTGGCCCGGATCCGATGGGATCCGGAGCCGGTGGCAGAACGCTTCGAGCTCTACCTGGAGGGCATGGAGCTGGCCAACGGATTCCAGGAGCTCACGGATCCCGCAGAACAACGCCGGCGTTTCGACGCGGATCTGCGGAAACGCTCCGCCCGGGGATTGGATCGGTTTCCCTGGGACGAGGCATTCCTGGCTGCGCTGGAAGCGGGCATGCCCGAGACGGCGGGGGTTGCCCTGGGCCTGGATCGCCTGCTCATGGTCGCTACCGGCAGTACTCGCATCGACCAGGTACTGGCATTTCCGGTGGAACGGGCTTGAGAAAAGGATATGTAAACAGAAAAGTTGATCATTCGGTCGTCCCTGACCTCACCACATCCCAATGCCGTTAAGTTAAGCGTTACCGGTCGGCAAACTAAGAGAAGAAACTACGAATCTCGCGAATCCTCGCGAATCGATGCGCGGAAATTCGCGTGATTCGTAGTTTTCTCTAAGTGGCTAACAGCTAACTCAATGGCATTGCACCACATCCTACCGGCGACGGTTTTTTTTCAGATTCGGCGCTGGGAATGCTCGATCATCTCCCGTGCGTGGTCCAGGGTCTTGCGGGTGATTTCCCGGCCTCCCAACATGCGTGCCACCTCATCCACACGTTCCGCCGCTCCCAGGCTTTCGATGGCGGTGTAGGTCCGGTCGGCGCGGGTGAGCTTGCGGACCAGCAGGTGATTGTGGGCCTGCGCCGCAACCTGGGGCAGGTGGGTGACGCACAGGACCTGCCGTGTCCCGCCCAGGGTCTGCAGTAGCCTGCCGACGATCTCGGCCACGCCGCCGCCGATCCCCACATCGACTTCGTCGAAGACCAGGGTGGGTACCGCACCGCACTCGGCGGTGGCGACCTGGAGGCCGAGGCTGATCCGGGACAGCTCGCCCCCGGAGGCCACCTTCGCCAGGGGTTGCATCGGCTGGCCCGGATTGGCGCTGACCAGGAACTCCACCCGGTCGAGCCCCTGGGCGGTGGCCGCCTCCGGCGGGACCCTGGCGACTTCTATCGCAAAGCGTCCGCCGTCCATCCCGAGCTCCTGCATGGCTTTAGTAACCGTCTCGGAGAGCCTCTGCGCGGCCTGGGAGCGGGCGTCGCTGAGCCGTTCGGCAGCAGTGAGAAATGCCGCGCGCGCCTGGTCGCGCTCCCCGGCCAGGGTTTCCAGGGCCGTGTCGTCGCGTTCCAGGGCGCCCAGCTCCTCGCGCATGGTCCGGAGGGTCTCGGGGATCTGCTCCGGGGGTATCCGGTACTTGCGGGCCAGGTCGTGGACCTGGGTGAGACGCTGCTCCACCTGCTCCATGAGCCCCGGGTCCAGGTCCAGTTCGTCCAGGTAGCGACGCAGGTTGGCCGCTGCCTCCTCGACCTGGATGGCGGCGCCTTCCACCAGCTCGCGGGTCGCGGACAGGCGTTCGTCGAGGGCACTGAGCGTCTCCAGATCGCTGTCGGCCTGGCTGAGCTCGGCGTGCAGCGACGGCTCGCCTTCATACAGCCGCTGCAGCAGGCGGCCGCTGGTGCCCTGCAGCTCCCCCAGATGGGCGAGCCGCTTCTGCTCCTGGTCCAAGTCGCGGATAGCGGCGGCATCCAGGTCCAGGGCCGCGAGCTCTTCTACTTGATAGCGCAGCAGCTCCAGGCGCGCGGTCCGATCGGCACCCTCGGCCCGGAGGCGCTCCAGTCGCTGGTCGCGGTCGCGATAGGCCCGATACAGATCGGACACCTGGGTCGCCAGGGCGCGGGTGTCGCCGTAATCGTCGAGCAGCTCCCGCTGGTGCGCTGCCCGCAGCAGGGATTGATGGGCGTGCTGTCCATGGATATCGACCAGGTATTCGCTCAGACTCTGCAGCTGGGCCCCGGTGGCCGGATGGCCGTTGACATAGGCCCGGGAACGCCCCTGGCGCATGAGGAGTCGGCGCACCAGGCATTCATCGCCTGCGTCCAGGTCCTGCTCCGTGAGCCAGTCGCGGGCCTCGGGACAGGCACTCAGATCGAACCCGGCTATGATTTCCGCCCGGTCGCAGCCGGCGCGTACCAGTTGGGCATCGGCCTTGTCCCCCAGCACCAGCCCCAGGGCGTCGATGAGGATCGACTTGCCGGCGCCCGTCTCGCCGGTGAGGGCCGTCATGCCGGCCTCGAAGTCGAGCTCGAGACCGCTGACGATCGCCAGATCCTTGACCAGGATGTGAGTCAGCATGGGGGCGGGAAAGTGCCGGAACGTACGCTCAGGACGACTGACACGGGAGAGGCCCCCCCCAGCCCAGCTTGGCGCGGAGGATCTTGTAGTGGTCGTGTCCCTTGGGGTAAAGCAGGCGGGTGGGCCAAGGGGCCTGGTCGATGAAGACCCGAGCGGGGGACTCGGGGTGCGATGCCGTGAGTCCGTCGCAGGTAACCTTGACCTGGTCCCGGTCCTGGTCGCCGATGCGGATCTCGATGTGGCTGTCGCCGGCAACCACCAGCGGTCGGTTGCTCAGGGTATGAGGGCAGATGGGAACCACCGCCAACACATCCAAAGTCGGGTGCAGCAGCGGTCCGCCCCCGGACAGGGCATAGGCGGTAGAGCCCGTCGGGGTGGCGACGATGATGCCGTCGGAACGCTGGGCGTTGACGAAGACGCCTTCGATATAGGTCTCGAGCTCGATCACCCGCGCCGGATTTCGCCGATGGACCACTACCTCATTGAGGGCCAGACAGTGGTCCTCGCCCGGCTCCTCGCCGCTGATCCGCGCCTCCAGCATATGGCGGGGCTCCTCCTGGTACTCGCCGGCGAGGATCTGCTCGACACGGGTCTCGATCTCCTGCGGTAACACATCGGCCAGAAACCCGAGACGTCCCAGATTAATGCCGACCAGGGGGACCTGGAACTCCGCCATGGCGCGGGCGGCGTGGAGCAGGGTGCCGTCACCGCCGACCACGACCACCAGCGAGCAGCATCGGCCCATCTCCCTGAGACCGACGATGCACTCCTTGGGCGCCGCGACCTTGGCCCCGCTCACATCGTCGAAGAAGACCTCACGTCTCGAAGCGCGCAGACACCTGACCAGCCGATCAAGCGTCTCCCACACCTTGGGGGCCTCGTCCTGCTTGCCGATGATGCCGATTGTCTTGAAGTTTGACATAAGCCGAGCCGATACGAAACAAGCCGGTCAGCCGCGTGCCGTCAGTGCGTCCAGCAGCTTCCGATGAATCCCCTGGAAGCCGCCGTTGCTCATGACCAACAGATGATCGCCGGGCCTGGCATCGGCAGCGACCCGATCGACGATGTCATCCACGTGCGCGGAGACGGTCGCCCGCCGTCCGGAACCGGCGAACAAGGACGCCGGGGCCCACTCGATATCCTCGGGGGCGAACAGGTGTACCAGATCCGCCGACTGCAGAGAGGCGACCAACGACTCATTGTGCACACCCATGCGCATGGTATTGGAGCGGGGTTCGAGTATCGCGATGATGCGTTCGGTGCCGACCCGCTTGCGTAGCCCCTGCAGGGTAGCGGCGATAGCGGTCGGGTGGTGAGCAAAATCGTCGTAGACCCGTATTCCCCCGATCTCGCCCCGTAGCTCCATGCGCCGCTTAACGCCCTCGAAGCGGCCGAGGGCGGCTACGGACTGTTGCGGCGGCACCCCCACGTGCCTTGCGGCGGCCAGGGCGGCCAGCGCGTTGAGCATGTTGTGGTGCCCGGTCTGGTCCCAACCCAGGGTGCCGACCGGCTCACCCCGCAGCAGCACTTGGAACCGGGAGCCATCCGGGTGCTCCGGCCGTGCCGACCAGTCACCCCCGTCTCCCACCGTCTCCCTGGGAGTCCAGCAACCCATCTCCAGTACCTGGTCGAGGGCCGGCTCCCCGGTCGGATGGACGATGAGTCCGGTGCCGGGCACGATCCGCACCAAGTGGTGAAACTGGCGCTGGATCATCGCCAGATCGTCGAAGATATCGGCATGGTCGAACTCCAGATTATTGAGCACCAGGGTCCGCGGACGATAGTGGACGAACTTGGAACGCTTATCAAAGAAAGCGGTATCGTACTCGTCCGCCTCGACCACGAAGAAGGGCGACGATCCCAGCCGGGCGGAGACACCGAAATTCCTGGGGACGCCGCCGATGAGGAAGCCCGGCTCCAGCCCCGCGTTTTCGAGCACCCAGGCCAGCATACTGGCAGCACTGGTCTTGCCGTGAGTACCCGCCACGGCCAGCACCCGACGCCCCCCGAGCAGGTTCTCCCGCAGCCACTCGGGCCCGGAGGTATAGGACAGCCCCTGGTCCAACATGTGCTCGACCGCAGGGATACCACGCCGCATGGCGTTGCCGACGACCACGACATCCGGGGCAGGCCGGAGCTGGGATGCATCGAAGCCCTCCAGCAGGTCGATCCCCGCCTGTTGCAGCTGGGTGCTCATGGGCGGATAGACATTGGTGTCCGACCCCGTGACCCGGTGGCCCAGGGCGCGGGCCACCAAGGCGACCCCCCCCATGAAGGTACCGCAGATGCCGAGGATGTGAAGATGCATCGCAAGCTCCGGACGAAAAATTCGTCCGCAAATAAACGCGAATCAACGCAAATTGACCGCAAAAGATCAGATCATCTTTTCTGTCCGCAGATTACGCAGATTCTCACAGATTGTTTCGTTTTTAATCTCTGTGGGTAGAATTCCCCGCCGCTTGCGGCGAGGAAAAAGATTCCCATCCGGTTGATACACCGCTCCCTGGGAGGGTGTCGCAAAAGGATACCGCAGGGGGGTAAACTCAGGCCAGCCAGGGTCACGCGGGGGTAGTCGGCAACGATGCCGATCCAACGCCCGGTGGTCACCCTCGACACCAGCAACCAGCTCGACCTGTTTCCCGGTTTCGATCCCGATTCAGGCTTTTACGACACCCGCAACAATTCAGGGGGGTGTCGCAAAAGTAGCGCAGCGTCCCCGCCTGCATTTTCGATGCAGGCGAGGACGCCTGCGCTACGCCCCACGGATGGACTTTTGCGACACCCTCTTCAGGGGGCAGGGGGCAGCTGATCGGTGGGCACAGCCCACCCTAATGGTACGGTTCTATAAAAATCAATGGCTTAGTTTTTAGACAGCCTCTGATACCTGACAACTGATAACTGACGACTGCCCCCTTGGGAGTGCATAAACTCGACTCATTGATAAAGATTCGGGTCCCTCAAGAATCCTAGGGGGCGTTCTCAATTGAGCCAAATCATCATAAAAATCAAGCCTGTAGGCTGGGTTACGGCCAGGGACGGCCAAACCCGGCACACGGTATTGCGGATCGGAAAAGCTGGGTTTCGTTCCTCAACCCAGCCTACAACACTTAGATTTGTTAATTGAGAACGCCCCCTAGAGCATGCAAAATATTTCCCCAATTGCCCCTGGACCGCGTTTTGCGAGTCTGCTGGCGTATGTGATGCCTCACCGGACGATCCTCCTGCTGGCGATGGCATTCATGCTGGGTGAAAGTGCCGTCGCGTTGGCGAATCCCTGGATCGCCGGCAAATTCACCGACCTGGTGATCCGCCCCCCGACCGCCGAGGGGATCGGAATCCCGGAGCTGGTGACCCTGTGGGCGCTGCTGTTGGCGATCCAGAGTAGCCTCAGCTTCGGCAACCGTTATCTGCTCGGCAGCACGAGCGAAACCATACTCGCGAATCTGCGCACCCGGCTCTATGACCACCTGCAATCCTTGCCGCTGACCTATTATCATCGGCAACGCCGCGGCGAGGTGCTGGCCCTGCTGGGCAACGACGCGGCGCAGATCGGCAACTTCGTGACCGGTACCCTGGTCGGCCTGCTACCACTCCTGATCACCTTTGCCGGCGCCTTCTATATGCTCTTCCGGATCAGCCCGACCATCGCCGCCCTGGTCGGGCTGGTGGTTCCGCTGTTTTTCCTGGCCATCAAGCTGATCGGACGTCGCATCCGGCCGCTGTCCTCCGAGTGGGTACGTACCCACGCCGCGATGTTTGCCACCCTGGAGGAGAACATCGGCATGCTCCCCGCCATCAAGTCCTTTACCCGCGAGGCGCATGAATCGCAACGCTTCCAACAGAGTAACCGTAAACTGCTCCGCATCGCCAAGGATCGGCTACTGATCGAATCCCTGTTGACCCCGGCGGTTCAGCTGCTGGCGGGAATGGGCCTGCTCCTGCTCTTGTACTTGGGCACGCTGCAGGTACACAGCGGGACGCTGCAGGCATCCGACATGGTGAGCATTCTGCTCTACGGCATGCTTCTCACCCGACCGGTAAGCGGGCTGGCTGGGGTCTACGGCAACCTGCAGGTCGCGCGCGGTGCCGCCGAACGTCTGCTCGAGGCCTTTGCCCTGCGGCCGGAACCGGACGATCGAGGGACCTTGCCGCTCGGCTCGGTCTCCGGCCATGTTTGCCTGGAAAACGTCCATTTCTCCTATCCGGAACGGCCGCAAGTGCTCGCGGGGGTCGACCTGGAGATAGGGGCGGAGGAAACGGTCGCCCTGACGGGTGAAAACGGCTCGGGCAAGAGTACGCTGGCCTATCTGTTGATGCGTTTCGCCGACCCCGACCAGGGCCGTATCCTCATCGACGGTACCGATATCCGCGGCGTGAGTATCGCGAGCCTGCGCAGCCGGATCGGCATAGTGGCCCAGCACGTGTTGCTCCTCAACGGTTCGGTATGGGACAACATCGCCTACGGACGCCCGGAAGCGGACCGCGCCGAGATCGAGGCAGCAGCAAAGGCCGCCCAGGCACACGCATTCATCCAACGCTTACCGCAGGGCTATGCTACCCGCATCGGGGACCAGGGCATCCGCCTCTCCGGCGGTCAGCGCCAACGGATCGCGCTGGCCCGGGCCTTGCTGAAGGACCCGCCGATCCTGGTACTCGACGAGGCGACGGCCATGTTCGACCCCGCGGGGGAACGCGCCTTTATCGAGACATGTCGGGGAGTGTTGACGCAACGCACGGTGATCCTGATCACCCACCGCCCCGCGAGCCTGGCATTGGCGGACCGCGTACTGACGCTGGAGCAGGGCCGCATTTCCGCATGAGCATTCGCCGCAACACCTCCTACAATCTACTCGGATCGGCCATTCCCCTGGCGGTATCGCTCGTTACCATCCCGCTCTACATCCGCCTGATCGGCGAGGCGCGATATGGCGTGCTCGCCATCGTCTGGCTGTTGCTCGGCTACTTCGGGTTGTTCGATCTCGGGCTCGGGCGCGCCACCGCTCAACGCATCGCCGCGCAGCGCGATGCCACCGCCGCCGCACGTGCGCAAACCTTCTGGATGGCACTCGCCCTCAACTCCGGACTTGGAGTCGTCGGCGGCCTCTTGATCTGGCCGATTGCTTATTATTTCTTCGGCAGCGCCTTCACGCTCGAAGACGCGCTGCGCCATGAGGTCCAAGCCGCCGTTCCATGGCTCATCCTATCCGTACCCCTGCTCACCATCTCCGGTGTGTTGGGTGGTGCGCTGCAAGGTCGGGAGCGATTTTTCGCTCTGAACCTGATCTCGGTGTCCGGCACCATTCTGTTTCAGGTGTTGCCGCTGGTGGCCGTATCGCTTTGGGGCGCGGATTTGGGCATCTTGATTCCCACCGCATTGTTCGCCCGCCTGCTGACACTGCTGACACTGTTCGAGCGCTGCCGGCGGCATGTGTTTCTTGGACATACGCCGACCTTGGTATTCAAACAGGCCGGCCAACTGCTCCGTTTCGGCGGCTGGGTGACGGTGACCTCATTTGTAGGGCCCATGATGGTAATTTTGGATCGCTTCGTCATCGGCGCTTTATCCGGCGCGAAGGCAGTGACCTACTATACCGTGCCGTTTCAACTGACCCAGCGCAGCACGGTTGTCTCCGCTGCGCTTGCCACCGCTCTGTTTCCCCGTCTCGCCGCTGCCGTACCCGAAGAGCGGTCACGCCTTGCCGAGGAAGGGCTGCGCGCGCTGGTGACGGTTATGGTCCCCCTTGTCACAGCAGGTATCTTGTTGATGGAGCCCTTTCTCGCCTGGTGGATCGCCCCCACGTTTGCCGAGCAGTCCACGTTGGTCGGTCAGATCATTCTGCTCGGTTTCTGGGTCAACAGCTTTGCCCGTATTCCCTATGTGCAGCTTCAGGCAGGCGGGCGCCCGGATCTGGTCGCCAAATGTCATCTGGGCGAGGTGCTGCCTTACTTCGGGCTGCTATACCTCGGCTTGGATGTTTTTGGCCTGGTCGGGGCCGCGCTGGCCTTTTCCTTGCGCGCTATGCTGGACTTCGCGCTGCTTGCCAATCTCGCCGGCATCCTATATTTTTCCCTCCGTATGCTGCTGATGCCCGCACTTCTACTGACCGTGGCCTTGGGAATCGCAACCCGGACCGACCCCGGTGGACATGACTGGTATCTTTTGGTTACCGTCCACCAACTGATCACGCTGACCTGGACCTGGCGTCAAGCACCATCTCCCATCAAGCAGCTGATACGGAATCAGCTTGTGCGCGTAACAGGTTAGGGTAACGACCGGAACCCCAGGATGCGGATATGAACACAACAACAGGAAAAAATCCTGTTAATCCTGAAAATCCTGTTAATCCTGTACTATTCTAGCTAACGCAGCAGAGTGAAAATACCAATACCATTTTCAAATTGGATCCGTACACGCAAGCCATTGATTACCTGATCGCAGGGTAATGTCTCCGTATTTTCACTATGTAGCACCAGGTTCAAAAGCGGCTCATTCAGAGGTGGCTAAGTCGTGTCGGAATCCAACCACGCATACCATCCCGCACACTTCAGCCATATCACCAAGCACTGCTTGGCGGTAATCATTCCGTTTTATAAGAAAGAGTATTTTGAGCCGCTACTGCAGGCGCTGAGCAACCAAACGAACAAAGACTTCTCCGTGTATATCGGAGATGACTGCTCGCAGAATCCTCCTCAGGCGTTGATCGAGAGATACGATAACCTCCTGGACATCACCTATGTGCGGTTTTCTACCCAGATGGGGCATCTGAGTCTGACGAAACAATGGGAACGTTGCCTGGAGTTGACAAAAGGAGAACCATGGATCTGGTTTTTGCCCGACGATGACATTCCTTCTGAAAACGCTGTTGAAGAATTCTATCGTGCACTGCACAAGGCCGAGCGCCATCGGATAAAGGTGTTCAGGCTGCCTTTGGAGATCACGGACGAACAGGGTGTAGTCTTGCAGAGGGCGATGCCGTCACCCGAAATCGAGTCCAACTATCAGTTTTATTCACGACTGGTTCGGGGTAGGACCATGTCCAGCCTGGGGGACAATATTTTCCGTAGGAAAGCGTTCGAAGAATCGGGTGGTTTCGTAGAGTTTCCCAAGGGTTGGGGGTCCGATCATGCTACAATACTGAGAGTTGCTGCAAATGGAAGCCTGTACTGCCTGGCGAATGCACGTTTGAGTTTCAGGATGAGTGGGAAAAATATTTCCTGCGATAGGTCTGACGGGTTGACGAAAATCTCGGCGCGCCTCGACTTTGTTCGGTGGTTGAAGGGAAATGAATGGATTTTTACCGATGCCCCGGATAGGGAATTTTATAAACTATTCTATAGGAAAGGCGAATACTACTTAGTACATGCATGGCCATTCGACTTCAGAATTTGGAGAAAGCTCTATCAATTAAGTATTCTCTGCAATCAATCTTATAACCCTTTTCCGGTAGTAAAAATTTTTGCGCATTATTTTCTAATGCTAACGAGGCTCCGCCTCAGACCGATGAGGCATGAGGCCCCCAAAGTCCCTCTCCCGTAAGGCCCCATCTCCTACACCCAACCAGCCGTTAGTAGAGCTGAGGTAGATCGGGATCGGGATCGCAATCGGAATCTCGATTTCGATCCCGATTTGTGCAGTGCACAAAAATAGTTCTACCTCTTGCTCTTGTTGGGCAGGAATCGCAAATCCTTTGAACCACGGAGGCAGACACGGATAAACACGGATCACAATCCGTGTTTATCCGTGTCTGCCTCCGTGGTTCTTCGGTGCAGTTGGTCACGCCTCGTCGGTCTGAGGCGAAGCCTCGTTAGTTAGTGACACCGCCTGACCTCCCATGACCAACCCGCAAAACCACAGCGACGCCTACGACAGCCCCTGGAAAGAGGTGCTCGAACACGCCTTTCCCGAGTTCATGGCCTTCTATTTCCCCGAGGCATACGCCCAAATCGATTGGGCACGCGGCCATGCATTCAAAAACACCGAGCTGCGCCAGGTAGTGCGTGACGCCGAACTCGGTAAACGGTTTGCCGATACCCTGGTACAAGTTATCCTCGAGGATGGCGAACCGCGTTGGATCTACATCCACATCGAGGTCCAGGGCCAGCGCGATACGGACTTTGCCCGGCGCATGTTCACCTACAACTACCGGCTCTTCGACCGCTACGCCCGTCCCATCGCCAGCCTCGCCGTACTGGCCGACGAAGATGAGACATGGCGACCCAACCACTATAGCTTCGAGGTCCTTGGCTGCCGCCATACCCTCGAATTTCCTGTCGTCAAACTCATCGACTATGCGGAGCGCGTTGAGTCGCTTGAAGCGAGCCTCAACCCCTTCGCCCTGGTGACCGCCGCGCATCTGCGTACCCGTCAGACCAAGAACGACCCGCAAGCCCGCTATCGGGCCAAACGCGACCTCGTGCGTTTGCTCTACCGGCAAGGGTGGGACCGGCAGCGCATCTTGGATCTGTTTGCCGTCCTCGACTGGATGATGCGTCTGCCTGATGTGCTTGAACAACGGCTCTGGCAAGATATCGAAGCTATTGAAGGAGAAACCGACATGCCCTACGTCACGAGCGTTGAACGATTAGCCATTGAGAGGGGGATGGAACAAGGTCTGCAACAAGGCCTGGAGCAAGGTCTGGAGCAAGGCAAGCTGAAAGGCAAGCTGGAAGGCAAGCTGGAAGGCAAGCTGGAAGGCAGGCTGGAAGGCAGGCGGGAAGGGAAGATCGAAGGCAGGCTGGAAGGGGAGATCGAAGGCCTGCAACGCCTTCTTGAACGCCTTCTTGTCAAACGCTTCGGCCCCCTCGACGAAGCAACCCGCAAGCGCCTTGATCTAGCCACCCTGGAACAACTCGATCGCTGGACCGATCGCATTCTGGACGCATCCACGGTAGATGCCGTGTTTGAGGAGCATTGAGACAAGCGGAGATAAACGCAAAAATCGGAGGAGAAAATGCAATAAAAAAGGTGGTGTTCTAACCTTGTTGTTTCCGGTTCAGGGCACTTTGAAAGATACGGTTTTCGTCTACAACACACCAACAATCAATAGCTTAGAGTCTCTTGATTGGTGAAAATACCTATTTCCAAGGTGCCCTTTATAGGGTACCTTGAGAACCTTATGAGGGAGAATTCTCAAGTTTCCTATACTTGGCAGCAACAAAATTAGAACACCACCCTTTAGGTATTTCCCAATCATTAAAGAACCTTATTTTTGGCCAAACATGATTTTGATATACTGCCACACGGCATAATCTGAGCTTTTGAATTTCCCCCTCACCCCCGCCCTTTCACGGAGGGAGAGGGAGTGAAATGCGCAGATTATGCCGTGTGGCAGTATAATGGGGTCCACCTCATGCATATGAGCAAACTACCTTTATTAAAAGAGGGAATGCACCTTCGTCAAAGTACCAGACCCTATTCAATTATCAACACGTTCGGTAAGGAAATAATCGACTTCCATCCGGAATTGTATGTAAGTGAAGGGGCATATTCGAATGAAACCTCACAATTTGAAATTTCCGATGTGCGGCCCACAAACCGCTCCTTTCAAAATAATTATAAAGGGTTGGCGTTAAAAAGGCTATTAAAGCACATGAAAGCCAATGATATTATTATCGACCTTGGCTGCTCCAATTGTGAAATGTTAAATAGTCTCCCGAATGATTTTATTAAAATCGGGGTCGATATCAGCCGTGATTCCTTATTTAAATGCACTCCCAATGCCCTCGATTCAAATGTAAATCACATGTGGGTGGCTAATGCCAAAGAGCTGCCTGTTCCAAATTCATCAATCGATGCGGTATTATGCTGTGATGTTTTAGAGCACATGTTGGAGCCGGAGACCCTTCTCAATGAAATTCATAGAATTCTTAAGCGAGGAGGAATAGCATTCTTCTCTGTCCCCAACCTGGTTTCAATAGGCAACCGGTTTAGCCTCCTTATAGGTAGCGGCACGGGCTTTCAATTCGCTCAACTCTTAAAGGGGAGAAACCCGTTTGTAGCGATTAGTGGCCCCAGATTTCCCGATCAGAGAAAGCATCTGCGCTGGTTTACCTCATCATCCCTGGCAAGGTTTTTATCGACCAATAATTTTCAAGTGCTTGAACGAATTGGAATCGGTCCGATTACTTCCCGTCTTAAACTTGACAATTCACTCCGCACAATATCCCACCTGATAGGAATTATCGCAAAGCCTTAATTTTTCACGTTCCGCGTGATTATATATCCGCTATATTCATACAGTGGTCACACACCCGAAAATGAGACGATTCATAAGATCGATCCCCGTACTCGGAACAACGACACAATTTCTTTATCGGATATGGAAAAAACCGCATGCCGTTTTTTCCTCCTCCGAAGAGTACTGGATTGCTCGTTATGAATCGGGATACAACTCCGGTGACGGCTCTTACGGCAAGCTTGCGGAATTCAAGGCAGAGGTTCTCAATAGCTTTGTTCGCGAGAACCAAATCAGAGCTGTCATCGAATACGGATGCGGAGATGGCAATCAACTGCGGCTGGCTGAATACCCTTCTTACTTGGGATTCGATGTCAGCGCGAGAGCTATTCGGCTTTGTCGGCGGAAATTTCGTAGAGATGCTACGAAACGATTCGAGCTGATATCCGACTATAACGGTTGTAGGGCAGAACTGACGTTGTCGTTGGACGTGATATTTCATCTGGTTGAAGATCCTGTGTTCTATCGATATATGGATCGATTATTTGACTCATCCGACCGTTATGTAATTATTTATTCATCGAATACGGATAATAATGATCAGCCAGCTCCGCACGTTCGACACCGGAAATTTACCGAATGGGTTTCCGATCATAAAACTCAATGGAAGCTGAAATGCCGAATCGATAATAAGTACCCATTCTCCAGGGACCCGAAAATAGGCTCTCTCTCCGATTTCTTTATTTATGAGCAGGTATAATTGTCAACAAGGAGTGTAGTTTTATTGCTGTAGGAATTCGGACCAACCGGAAATATACCGGATTGAGATTTCAGAAAGAATACGATGCATATTCTGGTTATTCCCTCATGGTATCCCAGTAATCCGGAAGACATCACCGCTTCTTTTATTCGAGAGCAGGCTCAAGCACTAGTGCGGTATGGTGGCCATAAAGTCGGGGTCATTTTTCCACTATCGAATCCGCGCCCTTGGTCGTGCGGGCTGTCGCGTTTCAGTGATGTCGAGATCCTGCGAGAGGAGGGAGTATCGACATATCGATCACAGGCTTTGAATTGGTTTCGTCGGATCCCATACTTGAGCTCGGAGACCTGGATTCGTGAAGGTATGCGTTTGTATGCAAGATACATGAAGGAGTGTGGGAAACCTGAGGTGATCCACGCGCATGTCATGTTTTACGGTGGATTGCTCGCAAGGCGCATAGCGGAGAAATACCGTATCCCGTTTGTTATAACGGAGCACAATTCGGGTTATGTGCGTGGCTTTGTTAAACCCTGGCAACTTGCTCTCGGTAAAAGGGCTGTGAGGTCCGCTTCCCGGTGCATAGCAGTCGGCGAACAATTCGCGGGGTTACTCGACCAGGTATACAATTTGCCGTCGGGGAACTGGCAGTACATTCCTAACCTGATTTCAATGCCTTTCTTCGAGGCCCCGTTAATTGTCAGGCACAAGTCAAAACGGTCTTCTTTTCTCTTTTCTACAATATGCAATCTGAACGCCAACAAAGGTGTGGATCTTCTTATCAGGGCATTCGCGTTATCGTTTCGGGGCCAAAGAGATATTCGATTAAGTATTGGCGGAGAAGGGCCGGAGCGGGAAACCCTTGATCGCTTAGTGAAATCAGTCGGACTCTCGGAACAAGTGCGTTTTTTGGGAAAATTGGATCGTGATCAGGTCGTAGACGCAGTTTCTCAGAGTGATGCATTTGTCTTGTCTAGTCATTACGAGACATTCGGAGTCGCTTTAGCCGAGGCCCTGGCACTGGGGAAACCCGTAGTAGCAACGCGGTGCGGTGGTCCTGAATCCATTGTCCTTCCGAATGCAGGGCTCTTGGTTGAAAAAAACAATGAAAAGGCATTGGCAGATGCGATGAGAGTTCTATTCAAACAGGCATCGGATTTTGATGCACGGACAATACGGGAGTCTTGTTTATCCCGTTTTAGTGCGCCGATTGTAATTAAACGACTAACAGCGATTTATAAAGAGATCAAATTTTACAGACACCGACACACAGCAGAGGTCATGGGATGAAGACTGCCGTTTATATTTCCAGGATCACAAACAGACAATCAAAGGGAATCATCAATAAGGTAAAAAACACGGTAGAGGCTCTGAATAAGCTGGGCTACAGCGCAAGTGCAATCATATTTCATGAGCATTGGCTGCGAGGAAGCATGAAGGTTGCACTCGGATTACTGCTTGCGAAGGAGGAGCTGATTATTTTACGGTCCGACCATCATACGATGCTGGTGATGTTTCTGCCAATGCTTTTTGCTCGAATTAAAGGGAAAAGAATTGTTGTTGATATAGCCAACCCGGTTTGTGCCGCGAAACGGGAGGTCGCTGGTAGTACCGCAGGCTTTCTGGCTAAACAGGTAAAAAAGGGTTTACTTCATATTACGTTTCCTCTGAGCCTTGTCCCGGCCAATAGGATTCTCGAATATGGGTATGATTCGGCATGGTTTACTTTCGGTGTGAAAAGAAAAATCAAACTAGTCGGCAATGGCGTCTTGGTGGAATCGGTCCCATTCAGAGCTTCCAAGCCCATTTTCGATAAAGCCTGCTTCAACCTTGCGGGGGCGGCCTATTTTGGCTTCTGGCATGGGTATGACAGGGTTATTCGATCTATTCATGCATATAATGTTGAGAATTCTCTGAATCCCGATAGAGTAAGGATAAATTTTTATATTGTCGGTGACGGATTTGAAAAGGTCAATCTCATAAAACTGGTCAAGGACCTCGACCTGGAGGATCAGGTCCATTTCCTGGGCGTAAAAGAAGGGGGAGATCTCGCCAGGTGTTTCGAGAATGTCCATGTAGGAATATGCAATCTGGCTGAATTCAGAAAGGGCCTCTCTTTTATTTCCGAGCTGAAGACCAGAGATTATACGGCAAGGGGGATTCCGTTTATTCTCGCCTGCGATGACATTGATTTCCTAGGTCCCCTGCCCTTCGTTTTTAGATGCCGGAACGATGATTCATTGATCGATCTGGACGAGGTCATCGAATGGTACACCGGCCTTGACCGAAAATACGATGATTTCTCTTTTATGCGGCGGTTTGCAATTCAAAAGCTCGATTATACAATCAAGGTGAAACAGGATATCCTCACTGTAATTTAAGGGCACCTTGAAAAATAGGTGTTTTCATCGACCGAGAGACTCTAAGCCATTGATTGTTCAGATATGCCATTCACGAAAACCGTATTTTTCAAAGTGCCCTTAATCCGTAATTCATGTCTTAAGGATGGTTATGGGTAGTATTTTGAAAACACGGCTCAGGGACTCACTACCACTGAAATATCAAGTGCCGATGAAATATTGGTATAGGTGGTTTCGAGGTAGCCTCGAGAAAGAAATGGCATTGCTTCCCTTTGTTGTAGAAAATCAGAGCCGCGTTCTCGACATCGGAGGAAACCGGGGGGTCTATGCATACTGTTTATGGAGACTGGGGGCACGGGTGGAGGTCTTTGAACCGAATCCGGAGTGCTGCAGGGTTCTGAGGGCGTGGGGAACTAACCTGCCGCGTGTGAATATCCATTGCGTGGGGCTTTCCAATCGGTCGGGAAAGGCATACCTGCATATCCCGGTTGACGAGTCAGGAGAAGAGCACGATGCATCGGCATCGATAGAACATACCGAGTTCGAAGACTCGCGGGACGAGGTGGTAACGCTCGAAACACTGGATGCTTATGGATTTGAAGGTGTAGACTTGATAAAAATCGATGTGGAGGGCCATGAGTCGAGGGTTATCGAGGGGGCGGTGGCAACGATTTCCCGGTGGATGCCTGTGTTGCTTGTGGAAATTGAGCAACGGCATAATTCCATGCCGATCGATGGTGTGTTTCAAATGATTCGTGATCTCGGTTACGAAGGATTTTTTGTAGGCGGCGACAGGTTGGTAGCCTTGAAGGAATTCGACCTTCACCGGCATCAGGCAGTGGATTCCTTCGGAAGCGGGGAGCGGTATGTAAACAATTTCTTTTTTTTTCACAGGGTGAATGCCATTCATGGGAGGTATGACGCATTGTTTCGTGCCAAGATAAGGTAGGGTATTCGCAGGGTGAAAGTCGGCTTTAATGCGACTTGCTTCGGCGTCAGGCCGTCCGGCGCAAAACAGAGGTTTGTTGGAATCTATGGCGCACTCGTCAGACACCTTCGCGATGTGGAGTTCGTTGTCTACGAACCCTTTGATTGCCGCGTCGGTTCTTGGCTCGGAGATGTACCGAATGTATCGGTGAGGCGAACCCCGCTAGCGAGCGTGGGCCGCGTGCAGCGGTTTGTCGCTGGGCTCGGATACTGGCCCGCGATCTTCAAGCGGGAGACCTATGATCTTTTCGAGGGGTTTCACTTACCGCTCGTCGAACCCGGTAGCGGACGGACGGTGCTGACGATCCACGATATACGGAGGATGCACCAGGGTTGGGGGATTTTGGAGCGCACGGCTTATCGGGTAGCTGTCGGGAGGTCGCTCAGGACGGCCGATCATGTAGTTACCGTCTCGGAGACCATGAAGGAAGAGATTCTCGGCTTCTATCCCGGGATTCCGATTTCTGTGATTTACAACGGGTTGGATGCCTCCGCATTTGCAGGTATTTCCGCGACGGAGTTGCTTGCGGTTCGCCGTAGGTATGGGTTTCCGGAAGAGTTTGTGCTTGCGGTCGGGCATTTGGAGAAACGCAAGAACTACCTGTGTCTGATCGATGCGATCACCCGGCTTCGCGATGGGGGCCGTTCTTGTTACCTGGTAATTATCGGTAATGACAGCGGTGAGCGGAAGGTGCTCGAAGAGCGCATCCGCTCGGCAAGGCTTACAGGGAGTGTGAAAATTTTGAGTGGTCTCAGCGACCTGGAAGTACGCTGCGCATACAGGCTCTGCAGTTTGTTCGTTTTCCCATCTTCCTATGAGGGGTTCGGGATCCCGATCCTCGAAGCAATGGCCGCCCGCAGCCCGATGGTTCTCAGCGACATTCCGGTCTTTCGGGAAATCACCCAGAATAGAGGCGTCTATTTTCCTCACCAAGATGCCGAAGCAATGGCGTTCATGATCGAACAGGTCCTTTCATCGAGCAGTGAGCGTACACGTTTGATCGAGTACGGTAACCATCGTATTCGGGCATTCGATTTTCGTAGCTTGGCCACCCAAGTGGCATCTCTGTATGGATCGTTGCTCTAGTTAGATCTTGAAACGTAACTTAAGAGATGTTCGCCTACTGGGTCCTCTACCTCGTCTCCGCCGTTCCGGCGTTTGTCGGGATCAAAGCGCGTAGTGCGTTCACCCCGGCCTGGATTGCCGTCGCCCTGCTATTCATCCTTGCCATCGGCTTCCGAGAGGAAGTCGGCGGGGATTGGTACAACTACCTCCGTCACTACCACATTGCGGTAGAAGTGCCTCTGAACGAGGTTAGGAGCTCAGATCCCGGATACCTGTTGCTCAACTGGATCATGGCCCAATGGGGGTGGCAGATCTATGGGGTCAATACGGTTTGCGGGGCAATTTTCATTGTAGGGCTGTTCGTGTATTGTCGGCAGTTACCGGCGCCCTGGCTGGGTTTTGCAGTAGCGGTGCCCTATCTGATCATTGTTATGGCCATGGGCTACACCAGGCAGAGCGTTGCCCTTGGCCTCTTCTTCCTTGCCCTCGCCGATATCGAGCGTGGACACGCCCTGCGATACATCGCCTGGATAGCCCTGGGTGTGACCTTTCATAAGAGTGCGGTACTGCTCGCACCCTTGGGTATTTTCAATTACCGACGCGGTTGGTTCTGGCGTAGCCTGGCCATAGCTATAATGGCTTACGGCCTATGGGACCTGTTTCTGGGGGAACACCATGAACTCCTGTGGGAGCTCTACGTGGACAGGCAGATGCAGTCGGAGGGTGCGAGGATCAGGGTCATGATGAATCTGGTACCCAGCGTGTTGCTGTTGTCGTACGGAAAGAAGTGGAGAAAGCTGTTTCCCGTCTACGATATTTGGTTCTGGCTGTCCATTGCCGCGTTGGCCAGTGTTGCCCTCGTCGATTTCGCAACGACTGCGGTCGACCGCATTTCTCTCTATTTCACACCTTTGCAGATCGCGGTATTTGCGCGCCTGCCGGTATTGGCACGCGATCAGTTCTCACCGCAGACCATGCGTTTCGGTATCCTCGCCGGATACGCTCTGGTACTCTTTGTGTGGCTGAATTACGCCAGCCATGCGACTTATTGGCTACCCTATCAGAATATTCTGTTGCAGTAGCACGGCCAACATCGGAGACCGACCGCATGAAGGTTGTGTTCTTTGCCAACACGGATTGGTATCTCCATAATTTTCGGCTGGGGCTTGCGCGTTCCCTGCGTGAGCAGGGGGCTGAGGTAGTGATGGTGTCGCCGGACGGGGTATATGGTCCCCGCCTTGAAGCGGCAGGTTTTCGCTGGTGTCCGCTCCCGATGAACCGACGCAGCTTGAATCCGGTCAGCGAATTGAAATTGCTGAGGCAGATTGTGGAGATCTTCCGGACGGAACAACCGGATGTGATCCACAACTTCACAATAAAAGGGGTGGTATATGGCTCGCTCGTGGCCCGGTGGTGCGGGATCGGTCGGCGCATCAATGCCGTCACCGGTCTCGGTCATGTGTTCATCAGCGATGCCCTGAAAGCGAGGCTGCTCAGACCGCTGGTGAAATCACTGCTCAAGTTCACGCTCGGCGGTTCCGGAAGCCGGCTTATTTTGCAGAATCCGGACGATGTGCGTCTCTTTTCCCAGCTCGGCTTGGTCGATAACGAACGGATTCGACTCATCAGGAGCTCCGGCGTGGATACCGTTCGTTTTGCCCCGGTCGGGCGGGAGCGGGACGGACCTTTTCGGGTTCTTCTCGCCTCGCGCCTATTGTGGGAGAAAGGTATCCGAGAGTATGTCGATGCCGCCGAACGGCTGGGTTCGAGAGCGGGGGAGGTGGAATTTCTGTTGGCGGGCGCAGCGGACCGGGGCAACCCTTCCGCGGTGCCGAAAGAAGCTATCGCGCGATGGGGCGAGGCGGGAGTGGTCAAGGTGCTCGGACATGTGGACGACATGACTCGATTGATGCGCACCGTGGACCTAGTGGTGCTGCCGAGCTACCGGGAGGGTGTTCCCAAGGGGCTGATCGAAGCGGCAGCGATGGGGCTGCCGATTGTCACCACGGATGCACCCGGATGCCGGGAGATCGTGGACGACGGGGTCAACGGATTTCTGGTCCCCGTCGGCGATGCGGCGGCATTGAGCAGCAAGATCGAGTACCTGCTCGATACCCCGGATGTGTGCCGGCGGTTCGGTGTCGCCGGGCGCAAAAAGGTGTTGGAGGAGTTCGATGAACGGATCGTGTTTCGGAAGACGTGTGCCGTTTATCAGGAATTGGGGGTTTAACCCGTCGGGTTTCCACCGTATTGAATCGCGGGTGGGCAACCTGTCGCCGCTATCCGATCTTGGATAGGAGACGGGCCAGCCAGGTCTTCATCCTTGGTAACCAGCCGGTTGCTTCGGTCAGGTGGGGCGGAAACAGCAGTTCGCCCGCGAAAGCAAGCCTTTCACGCAGCGTCTTCAAGGCCAGGAGGTCCGCGAGCGCCCATCTCGACTTAGATGCGTGGAGGAGGTGCGCGCTAGGCTCTCGGCGGTAGTTGCAGGTCATTGCGGTCAGGTAGCGTTCCGGATAGGAGGTGCGGAAGTAGTATTGGCACATGACGAGCGCGTCCAGACAGAGCATGCCTACCTGCTTTTCGACCGCTAGGCGCTGAAACCGGCCGAAATCCTCCGCTGAGAACCGACCGGCGATCAGGTGGATGTCGTAGAGCCAAATCAGCCGGTTGCGCATGGTGTTTCTGCCGTGCGCGATGCGGTGGATACATGCATGCAACAGCAGTTGGGGGGAAGCCAACGTGTAGGCGTTGCTGCCGAGTTCGGGTAGCAGCTGACGCGTCTTCCAGCATTCCTCGAAGTGCAGGATGTCATTGAAAATAACGCGGTTGCTGAGTCTCCAGTGAATATCGAACGACAGGGTGACGCCCTGCCGGGATAGGGGAGACGCGGCAATGAATTGCTTGGAAGAGTACAATCTTCGATTCAGGCCTGATATCCGATAGCCGTTGGACGCCAAGACCTCGGCAGCCATATTCGTGTCCACCGCTCGAATGAAGAGATCGGTATCGCAGCGGGTTCTGAGATAGGGCTCCGGGTAGTATCGAAACGCGATCGGCGTACCTTTCAGGAGCAGTACGGGGATGTCGGCTGCGGCCAGCAAGTCGATAGTCTTCCTGGTGGCGGCGGTCAACATCAGGCCATAGGCGGCGGTGTCCCGATGCGCCGCATTCAGTGTTGTTCGGCCCTTGTCAGTCAGGCCATGTACAATTCCTTCCCGGGTGCGACGGTCGAGCATGGCCGCGACGCCATGGTCCAGGGCCGTTTTCAGCAGCCGGGTCACGGCCCGGGGAACCTGTATGGGCCTGCCGGAAAGCGCCGTTGCCAACAGCAATACGCGCGGGTGGTGGGTATCTGGCATCGGAATCGGGTGGTGTGCCGTTCGGAAATCGCGACGGGTATAGAATATCCGGGTCGGCGTTCTCAAGGATACAAACAAGGCCTCGGCGGGTTGGCAATGCTGAGCCGGCGATCGGTAGGGTGGGTGGTGAATAGGTCCTGAAGGATGGAGTACCTGATTCATAAGCTGTTGACTCAGATGGCGATGCCACTCGGTACCGGCGGTATACTGATCCTGGTCGGGATTCTGGCGTCGGCATTGCGGCAGAGGGTCCTCGGTGCCGGACTGTCGCTGGGCGGGTTACTGTGGATCTGGCTGTGGGCAACGCCGGTGGTTTCCGATTGGATACGCCTCTCTCTGGAAAGGCAGTACGAGCCGATTGCCATCGACGCATTGTCGAACGCCGATGCGATCCTGGTGCTGGGCGGTGGCGTCGAAGGCGTCGCTGCTCCGCGGTTGTCCCCCGATTTGAACGCCGCGGCGGATAGGATCTGGCATGCGGCACGCCTGTTCCACCAGGGGAAAGCGCCTATCGTGATACTGACCGGAGGTCGATTACCATGGCACACGAACCGAGATCCCGAGGCGGACGGCATGTTGCGGTTTCTGAGCGATCTCGGGGTACCCGAGGACCGGGTGCTGTTGGAGGGGCGCAGCCGCAACACCTACGAGAATGCGCGTGAAACACGGCGCCTGC
Source organism: Candidatus Thiosymbion ectosymbiont of Catanema sp. Cochon2018 (assembly GCA_011392765.1). Lineage (GTDB taxonomy): Bacteria > Pseudomonadota > Gammaproteobacteria > Chromatiales > Chromatiaceae > Thiosymbion > Thiosymbion ectosymbiont_A. Next base: position 187,385 of record WYCW01000001.1, read on the forward strand.
TTGCCGATCGGGGCATGGATCAGGTGCTGTTGGTAACCTCGGCCTTTCACATGCGGCGCGCACAAGCGACGTTCCGCGCAGTGGGAATTCAGACGATTCCGGCGGCCACGGACTACGAGGCGCTGACGGGGGGGGAATTGACACTACTCGACTTTCTTCCGGGCGCCGAGGCATTGAAGAAGAGCTCCGTTACGCTGAAAGAGTACTTGGGGCTCTGGGTCTACCGGTGGCGGGGCTGGGCCGATTAGTTTTCCTGGGTTGGCAGCAGGGACCTGATTCATTACTTTTATAGTGGCGGACGGTGCCGGGGGATGGAATGAGCTGGGAGTTTTTGAGGAGTGGCCTGCTCGCATTTATCTTGACCATGATTTTGCTACGGACTTTAGGACCCGTCGCTCACCGCATCGGTCTAGTCGATCATCCCGGTGGTCGCAAGACTCACCACCATCCCACGCCCCTGACCGGCGGCATCGCGATGTTCACCGCATTCGCCTTCTCCGTACTCATGCTCGACATCCCGTTGCCGAACTACCGGATACTGTTTGCCGGATCGCTGCTCCTCGTGGTCGTGGGCGTAATCGACGATCTCCATGAGCTTTCCGCGTCGTACCGTTTTATTGCTCAGATCACAGCGGGCTTTCTGATGACGCTGGGAGGGGACGTGATCCTCGTCGATATCGGTCACCTGATAACGCCGGATGAGGTACTGTCGTTGGGGTTACTTGCGGTCCCGCTTACGGTTTTTGCTGCCGTCGGGGTGATCAACTCGGTGAACATGGCGGATGGACTGGATGGCCTTGCGGCGTCGCTGGTGCTGATCACCATCATCGCCCTTGCTGTTATCGCCTGGTCCGGCGGCAATGCGCAGGCCATCGTCGTGTTGGGACTGCTCGGTGCGGCGATCCTGGCTTTTCTGTGGTTCAATCTGCGCCTCGGCGAGCGGGCGCTGGTATTTATGGGCGATGCGGGCAGCTTGTTTCTCGGGTTTGTTTTGGTATGGTTCCTCGTCGATCTGTCGCAGGGCGAGCAACGGCTCATGGCGCCGGTCACAGCGCTCTGGTTGTTCGCGTTGCCGCTGTTCGATACGATCTCGATCATGGGGCGCCGGATGTTGCTTGGGCGTTCCCCCTTTCTGGCCGATCGGGAGCACTTTCACCACATCCTGCTCGCGGCGGGCTTCAGCCCGAAACAGGTGCTCGCCCTGATGGTATCGATGGCATTTACCGGTGCCTGCGTCGGGCTGGTCGGGCACTTTCTCGGGGTCTCGGAGTACTGGATGTTCGTCGGCTTTCTGTGCCTACTCGCGCTGTACTTCTGGACCCTCATGCGGACCTGGCGCACGCGGCGCTTTTTGGGGAAACCGCTGGCGCCGAGTGACGATACCGCCGGGTAACTATACCTACGGCCTGGGATAGCTTGAACCACAAAGGTCGAAAGCAAATGCGTACGGCTTGGTATGCCATTTCTGCCGTTATCGGGCTCGGTTTCGCCGCCCCGGCATCGGCTGAAGATCTGATTCAGATCTACGACCTGGCAGTGCGGAGCGATCCGACCCTCAGGGAAGCGGAGCAGACCCTGTACGCCACGCGCGAGACCAAGCCCCAGACCCGGGCGCTCCTGCTGCCGAGCCTCGACCTCACCGCCGGTACCCGTTACCAACAGGACACGACCTCCGGTTCCAGCATCTTCGGTAGCTCTATGTCGGGGGGTAGCCGCCGGAACGACACCTATGACTCGCGGAGCCTGACGGCCTCCATCACCCAATCCGTCTACAATCGAGCGGATTGGATCCGCCTCGGGCAGGCCAACGACACCATCGCCCAGGTGGAGGCGGAGTACAAAGCGTCCCGGATCGATCTGATGGTCCGCACTACCCGGGCCTATTTCGATGTGCTGCGCGCCGCGGACGCGGTACGGGTGGTAGAGGCCCTGCAACGCGCCAACGAGCGCCAGCTCGAGCAATCCCGGCAGCGTTTCGAGGTGGGCCTGATCGCCATCACCGATGTCAACGAGTCCCAGGCCGCTTACGACCGCTCGCGGGCCGATGTGATCACCGCGAAGAACGACCTGAACAACCAGTGGGAGGCCCTGCGGCGCATTATCGGTCCGGTGAGCGTCCCCCTGGCGCGACTCGGTGCCCGGCTGCCGCTGACGGCGCCCCAGCCTAACGACATCAACGCCTGGGCCATGGCCGCGATCAAGAATAACTACGACGTAATCGCGGCCAGGGAGGCGTCCCGGTCCGCGAAGAAACAGATCGAGATCGAGCGCTCCGGTCATTTCCCCAGCCTCGATCTCCAGGCGGGGTATGACCTGGCCAGGACCGGAGCGGAATTCGGTACCGACCGCGATACCGGCTTTGTCGGTCTCACTATGCGCCTACCCCTCTATCAGGGTGGCTCCGTGACCTCCCGCACGCGCCAGGCGGGCCATAATTTCCGAGCGGCGCAGAACCGATTCGACCAGGTACGGCGTCAGGTCCTGAACGCCGCGAAAGACGCCTTCCGCGGCGTCATCTCCAGCATCAGCGATGTGCAGGCGCGCCAGGCCGCCGTCGTCTCCGCCCGCAGCGCGTTGGAGTCCACCCAGGCCGGTCTCGAAGTCGGCACCCGCACCCAAGTCGACGTACTCAATGCCCAGCAGGGCCTGTTCCAGGCGGAGTTCGATTATCTGAACTCCCGTTACCACTACATCATCAACGGCGTGTTGCTGCATCAGGCTACCAGCACCCTGTCCCGGGATGTGCTGGTGAAAAGTAATGCCTGGCTGAATCCGGAGGATACGGTCCTGCCGCCGTCCTAGTACCTCGTTTCGCTTGATATTGCGGGTAGGTTCGTAGGCTGGGCGAAGGTGCACCAGGGAGGGTGCGCCGTGCCCAGCAAACGGTGGATGTCGGGCACGCCGCCGCGGACCACACGGATGGCATGAGGGTAGCCCAATAGACAACATGGACAGTATGGACTGCATGGACTCGGGGGCACACAGCGACCCCCCAGTCCACGTGGTCCACTCAGTCCATGTAGTCCACGGCGGCTGCCACCGTCCCCGGCAGCTTTGCCCAACCGACCCGACTGTGGATAACAGCGTAAACATGCAAAATTAGATGAAAAGGAGAGGTTCCCTACCCACATGTCCGGAAACAGCTTCGGTAAGCTCTTCGTAGTGACCACCTTCGGCGAAAGCCACGGGCCTGCCATCGGCAGCATCGTGGACGGTTGTCCGCCCGGCCTGGCACTCACCGAGGCGGACCTGCAGGTGGACCTGGACCGTCGCAGGCCCGGACGCTCCCGCCATACGACCCAGCGCCGCGAGTCCGACCGGGTACGGATCCTCTCCGGGGTCTTCGAGGGCCGAACCACGGGTACTCCCATCGGATTGATCATCCACAATCAGGATCAGCGCTCCAAGGACTATACCGAGATCGCCGCGAAATTCCGGCCCGGACATGCGGACTACAGCTACGAGATGAAGTACGGGGTGCGGGACTACCGGGGCGGTGGCCGCTCCTCGGCTCGGGAGACGGCGATTCGGGTCGCGGCGGGAGGGATCGCCAAAAAATACCTGTACGACCGGCTCGGGATCCGGGTACGCGGCTATCTTTCCCAGCTCGGACCCATCCGTCCCGCGGGCTTCGATTGGGAACAGGTAGAAAAGAACCCTTTCTTTTGCCCGGATGCCTCCGCCGTGCCGGCGCTCGAGGCCTACATGGATGCCCTGCGCAAAGAGGGTGACTCGATCGGGGCCCGGATAACAGTCGTGGCCGAGGCCGTCCCGGCGGGGCTCGGCGAGCCGATCTTCGATCGGTTGGACGCGGACATCGCCCACGCACTGATGAGCATCAACGCGGTCAAGGGGGTGGAGATCGGTGCCGGCTTCGCCTGCGTGATGCAGAAGGGCACGGAGCACCGGGACGAAATCACGCCGAGCGGGTTTCTGAGCAACAACGCAGGCGGCGTGCTGGGAGGAATCTCCAGCGGTCAGGACATCGTCGCCCGCATTGCGCTCAAGCCGACCTCCAGCCTGCGCCTACCGGGGCGGACCATCGACCGCTCGGGGGCAGCCACCGAGATCATCACCACCGGGCGGCACGACCCCTGCGTAGGGATCCGCGCCACACCCATCGCCGAGGCCATGTTGGCCATTGTAATCATGGATCATCTGCTGCGTCACCGGGGCCAGAACGCACACATCGACCCGCGGACTCCGCGCATACCGGCCACCGCCGACGGCCACTGACCTTACTTGCCGCACTCGGATATTCCGGTGCGTCGTACCCCTTTCGTATCTGCCGGCGGCGTGCCCGACATCCGTACCTACCGACTGCAGAATTATCCAGGGTGAGCGCGTATAAATCCCTCCGAAAACATGATCTTGTAGGTTGGGCTAAGGCGCGCCAGGGACGGTGCGCCGTGCCCAACGAAATGCTGATGTTGGGCACGCCGAATCGTCCCTGATCCGGCTTTGCCCAACCTACGCACTCCGCGCCGGCGCTTGGGAGCCGGTAGCAATTTGTTGATCGATAAGAAATTTATACGCGCTCGCTCTGCAGAATTATCTAAGCCACGAAGGCGCAGAGGACGCAAAGAGTATAATTCAATCAGTTTGATTTCTCGTTTCCGGGATCAGGAGCGTAGAGGGGGGCTGAACGGTTACCAACCAGCGAGGTGAATCGAATGACGCAACGGGAAATGATGGCGGATACCGGTGGGCATTTGAACGCAACCGCCGTCCAGCGGCGGCTGGCCGTTGCCTGGTTAATGCTCGGGATTGTGGCGCTGGCCTTGGCCGGAATATTCGCCATCCTGCTGGTAGTGGCACGGGTACCCGGTACGGAGGCCCTATTCCCGACCCAGGATTTCTTCCGGGTCGCCCTGATCGTACATGTCGATCAATCGGTGCTGATCTGGTTTCTCGCCTTCGCCGGGGTGCTCTGGAGCCTGGCGGGCCGGGTCTCGGTACAAGCCGCACGCATCGCCTTCGTGGTCGCTGCAGCCGGCTGTTTGCTGGTCGCTGCCGCGCCCTTTCTCGGTGCCGGCAGTCCGCTGCTCAACAACTATGTGCCGGTACTCGATCACCCCCTGTTTTTGGTGGCTCTGGGGCTATTCGTTATCGGCATCCTGGTGCATCTGGTCCTGTCTTCGGCACGCGCCGCCGGCGCCGTGAATTTCGACGATCCCTTGCTGGTCGGCACCCTCACCGCGGCGGTCGCCGCTTTGCTGGCGGGTATCTCTCTGGTCTGGACCTGGGTGGGTCTGAATCCGGTCTGGGAGGGCAAGGCCTACTATGAATACCTGTTCTGGGGGCCCGGTCACATTCTCCAGTTCGCCTATACCCAGATCATGCTGGTGGCCTGGATCTGGCTGGCCCGCGCTACGGGCCGCCCCTTGCCCCTGTCCGATTCCCGGCTGTCGGCCCTGCTGGTGCTCGGGGTCTTGCCTTTACTCGCGGTACCCCTGATTCATGGTCTCTATGCGCCCGATTCGGCGCAGACCCGCATCGCCTACACCCACCTGATGCAATACGGAAACGCCATGGCACCGGTCTTCATCGGATTGCTTCTCACCATGTCGCTGATTCGCAACCGTGCGCGCAGGGTGTCCCCGGAGCAGCGCCCGGCCTACCGGGCGCTGATCGCCTCCCTGGTACTGTTTGCCGCCGGCGGGCTGATCGGTGCAGCGATCGCCGGGGTGAATACCATCATCCCGGCCCATTATCATGGGTCGATCGTCGGGGTGACCCTGGCCCTGATGGGGCTTACTTACCATCTGCTGCCGGAGTTCGGCTACGGCCGGGCGGAAGGTCGCATGGCCCGCTGGCAGGCGGTGGTCTATGCCGCCGGCCAATTGCTGCACATCGCGGGGCTCGCGGCCTCCGGGGCCATGGGAATTCAGCGTAAGACCGCCGGCGCCGCCCAGGAGTTGGGTGGTCTGGCCAAGGCATTTATGGGCATCATGGGCCTGGGGGGATTGCTCGCCGTGGTGGGCGGGATCCTGTTCGTACTGGTGGTACTGCGTGCCCTCAGGCAGCGGACCGCTTACCGGTGAAGTAAGCCTGTTCCAGTGCAATAAGGTGATTGGGATGGTATCAGCGATTGATCATATCAACATCGTTGTCGATGATATTGATTCTATGAGCCGCTTCTACTCCGATGTTATTGGTCTAAGTGTTTTCAAGAAAGGTAGGATTTCCGGAGACTGGGTTGATCGAATAGTCGGACTAAAGTGCGTGGAGGCAGAGGTGGTGTTCCTGAGTGGAGTCGAGGGACCGAATATCGAGCTGCTCAAGTATCTGGCTCCTGAAGGTATGCGTCCGGACGGACTGACCACACCCAACACGAAAGGATTGCGACATATCGCCTTCAGGGTCAACAGTATTCATGGCATCGTCGAAGCTTGTGCGCAGTATGGAGTCAGCCTTCGTAGTGAAATACAAGAGGTCCCCACGGCACAGGTTCCGGAAGAAGGGGATCGTAAAAAGCGTTTGGTGTATTTTGAGGATCCGGAGGGCACGCTATTGGAGTTTTGTTCCTATGAGCCCTGATGTTCCAGGGCAACCGAACAATAATCACTGCTGATGGACACGAATTAACACGAAATCATATTCGACCTACAACCACCTGAAGTCATTGATTTTTAAAAATTTTATACGCGCTCACCCTGGAGTGTGGGAGCCAGAAAAATCGATCATTGGGTGTCCTTTTCAAGATCTCCCAGGCACCGGCATGGACAATGTCCCCGTCCGTCTTGATGACCGCGCCTACCCTGCGTCACAGTGGCGACAATGGCGTTCGCCTTGATAGCACGAAGGGAATCGGCTCACGATGGCACCGACGCGGTGGATTCCCGGACCCAACCGTTGTCAGTTAGACATCCTTAGCAGATATCAACCACTTGCTGTTATCCTCCAAGGAACCGAAAGTGGAGGAGGATACGGCACCTAATCGACAGGTCATCCACGGGACAAAGATAGATGCGACTCATTCATCACCCTGAAGAAATTGGATCTGTGCCACGACCGCTAACAGTCGCTTGCGGTTCTCCTTGTTGCGGGCCTCGCCGTAAAGAGATAGCCGTTCGTCACCCTCACCAATATCCTCCCAATAGGCGTGCACGGCGTATGCCCTGTCCCTCCGGCGGTAGACCGCGATCTGCACCTCCCGGTTGTCGATATGGGTAACGCAGATACGAAAATCCCTGTAGTCCATTGAATCACTTGGTGGCCCACTGTATCGACCGAAGTCATAGGAAAACCATGCATCTTTTCCTTCCCATTTGCCCACTAGCGAATCGTAGCCTTGCACCTTGAGGCGCCGGAAGTCGGGCGGGACACGTAACGAGAAAACGCCAGTAGTGACCGTGATCCACCCGCTGGTATCGACCTTGGGCAAGGAACATTTGACGTAGGTCATGGGCGTGACCGTAAAGGCAATGAGCAACAGGACGAACACGGCCCAACCTTGGCTGGACCGCGCCGACGGGACACGTTGAAAAATCCCTTCCATGGGATTTTTCAAGACGGTGCTCGCAAAGCGTAGCATCCGATTCTCCCCACACCGCCACCTTGAATTTTTCAAGGTACCCATAGATCAGGCATTCTCCATCATCAGTTTGTAGCTTCCGCTGCCACTATAGCATCTTACCATGATGAACTATCTTCTTCCATAAAGCCCGGTGATTCTTTGGATGTCTTCACTAGAGAGCTCGATCAGGTCGGGTGAGTAGTATGCATACATGACAGACGATCTGTCATTGGAGTGGAATAGTCCAAGCAGATGGCCGATTTCATGGATTGCTACCTGCAACAGAAAGGTGCCACGTTCGCTCGGATTGTCGGTCCAGGTTTCCGCTTCGTCGAAATGCAGGTCGCCCGCGTGTCTACCTCTACATGGAGGAAAAGCGTGAGCAAGCGTGTTGCCTTCAGGCCCACCTCGGCCGTCGAACGGAAAGCCGTCGCCATGACTGTCACTGTGCCAGGCAATTCGGAAATCCGGACTGTTGCTGGGGTCTACCTCAGTGAAGCTCAAGTCGGCAACTGCGTCCCATGTCTGGAATGCCCGCCTGACAATTCTACGCTCCTGATCGCCGGTCAGGTCGTTGGTACCGTTCAGAAACGCATAACTCAGATTGTTCTCGCTATGCCTACAATCTCTGACCTTGGGGGGTGCACTCGACGCTGTTTCGCCAGGATCTGACGACAGATCTGCGATTCCACAGCGCGGTGTTTCGAGAAGCTTCTTCGTGATTGGCCCTACCACGCCGTCCGGCTTTAGACCGTAGAATTCCTGTAGATGCCTGACTGCACTTTGGGTAGCAGGGCATAACTTACCAACTTCGAAAACACCCCACAGGTAACCGTAAGCAGTCAGCATGGACTGTAACGACTGCACGTCTCTTCCTTTTAAGTTGGGCACCAGATCCGTTTTCGATTCAAAAGAAAATCGCTTTTTCATTGCTTTCGCCATAATGGGTACCTCTTCTTCATGTGCCAAAAGACTGTAACTTACACCGACCCCAGATAATGATCTGCCACCAGAAAAACAAAGAGGACGGAGAGATAGAGGATCGAATAGCCGAAGGTCTTCATCGCCCGGGCATCGCTTTCACTGCGGAGCAGACGCACGGCCTGATAGACGAAACCCAACCCCAGACCCAACGCCCCGAGGAGATACAGCCGGCCGCTCATGTGGATCAGGAAGGGCAGGAGCGATACCCAGAGCAGCAGCAGGCTATAGATCAGGATCTGGAGTTTGGTGTAGGTCAGGCCATGGGTTACCGGCAGCATTGGAATATCGGCCCGGGCGTACTCGGCCCGGCGTTTGATCGCCAATGCCCAGAAGTGGGGCGGGGTCCAAATGAAGACCAATAGGGCCAACAGCAGACCTTCGACGGCGATCTCGCCGGTAACCGCCGTCCAGCCCAACAGCGGCGGCATGGCACCGGCGATGCCGCCCCAGACGATGTTCTGAGGGGTAGCCCGTTTCAGGTAGATGGTATAGATGACCGCGTAGCCGATGAAGGCAGCAAAGGTCAAGAGCGCGGTCAGCGGATTGACGAAAACGGTCAGGACCAGCATGGACACCGCGGCCATGCCGAGGGCAAACGCCACGGCATGACGCGCATCCAAGTCTCCGCTCGGCAGCGGACGCCGCCGGGTACGGTCCATGAGGGCGTCGACGCGACGATCGATCACGTGATTGAGGGCAGCGCCGGCCCCGGCGCACAGCCCGATCCCGAGCAGACCGAAGAACAGGGTCGACAGCGGCACCATCCCCGGCGTCGCAAGCAGCATTCCAACCAGGGCGGTAAACAGAATGAGCGCCACCACCTTCGGCTTGGTAAGCTCCAGGTAGCGCCGCCATAAGAGGTCATTGGAATAGGTCTCGGCCAAACCGAACTCACTTGTGGCCATACTGGGCACCCTTGATCCAGTTCTTGGAGGCCTTGAGCAGACGCTCCATGTCTTCGAGCGTATCCCGCACGGGGGCATCCACCGTATAGCGCATCATCAGGTTGCCCATGGGGTCCAGGATGTAGATCCGGTCGAGGGCTGCGGTGCCCTCTCCCAATAGCTCCGGCAGGCGAGCACCGCCCAGCGTGACCCGCATGCCCTCGAACTCGGCGCCGAGATCCCGCGCTAAGCCTCCCGCAGCGGAATCGGTCACCACCAGCAGCCGTTCGACGCTGCGCTGACTCTCGCCCAAGGCCAGGCGGATCTGGCGCATCGCGATCAGGCGATTGCGGCAGGCATCCTCGCATTCGCTCCCGGCAAGATAGACCAGGGTCCATTTACCCGCGAGGGCAGTGCGGGGGAAGTTCGCTCCATCCGGGGTGGATAGTGCCAAGTCTGCCGGTAAGGCGACCACCGGATCGATCAGCTCCCCCTTATTGGTGCGGCCCGCGGGCAGGTACTCGGGGTTCAGATAGAAAAACCAGGCGGCGATGACGGGGGCTGCGAACACGGCGACCATTGCCCACAGGGGCGCCAGGCTGCGTGGTTTTCTTCCGGTCTCGTCGCTCATGCCGCGCTTCCTCCGTCCGAACGCGCTGTACTCAGGTATGGTTTCAACTACGAATCACACGAATCGACGCGAATATTCCCATGGGAGCAAACAATCCAAAGGGAAACGCGAAGGCAGCTACAGGGCACGTCAGCAGTATATAACCTGATCTCCACAGTACCCCAAATTCTAAGTAGAGTCATCACCCATTCATGAACATCCGGCTCCACCGGAATACACGGACCACGCCGGCGATTCGTCCGGAGTTGCAGACGCAACCCCATCGGTGAGCAACCGGGAGTCAGCCCGGGGCTCCCGAATAATAATCACTGCTGAAACAAGACGTCGGCGCGGAAGTCATCGTCGAGGACGGCTTTGAATTTCTTTTGCTTGATGCCGGAGATGATAGGGTACAATCCGCATCCCTTCCCGGAGATTCGATTGCCCCATGACCCGGCTCGAAGCGCAACTGTCCAAGCGGCGTACCTTTGCCATCATCTCCCACCCGGACGCGGGCAAGACAACCCTGACGGAGAAGCTGCTGCTCTTCGGCGGCGCCATCCAGATGGCGGGGACCGTCAAGGGTCGCAAGGCCGCACGCCATGCTACTTCCGACTGGATGGAGTTGGAGAAGCAACGCGGCATCTCGGTGACCTCCTCGGTCATGCAGTTCCCCTATGGTGAAGCCACCGTCAACCTGCTGGATACCCCGGGGCACGAGGATTTCTCCGAAGATACCTACCGCACCCTCACGGCCGTGGACTCGGCGCTGATGGTCATCGATGTGGCCAAAGGGGTGGAGGAACGCACCATCAAGCTCATGGATGTATGCCGGCTGCGGGATACCCCCATCCTCACCTTCGTCAATAAGCTCGACCGGGAGGGGCGGGATGCCGTCGAGGTCCTGGACGAGATCGAGCAGGTGTTAAAGATCCAGTGCGCCCCCGTGACCTGGCCCATCGGCATCGGCAAGCGGTTCATGGGAGTCTATGACCTGCGAACGGATCGGACCCACCTGTTCAGTGCCCGTCACGGCGGCAAGATCACCGCGGGCGAGGTTATTGTGGGGATCGATCATCCGCGCATGGACGAGCTGTTGGGGGATCAGGCCGCGGAGCTGCGTGAAGAGATGGAACTGGTGCGGGGTGCCAGTCACCCGCTGGATCCGGCGGCCTATCGCGCCGGGAGGCAGACCCCCGTCTTCTTCGGCTCGGCCATCAACAACTTCGGGGTCGAGGAGCTGCTTGATGCCTTCGTCGAGTACGCGCCGCCGCCCCGGCCCAGAGCGGCCCTGCAGCGGGTGGTCACGCCCGCCGAGGAGAAATTCACGGGTTTCGTGTTCAAGATCCAGGCCAACATGGACCTGGCCCATCGCGACCGCATTGCCTTTTTGCGGGTCTGCTCCGGCCGCTATCAGAAGGGGATAAAGCTGCGCCACGGGCGTAGCGGCAAGTGGGTCCAGGTAGCCAATGCCATCACCTTTCAGGCGGACGAGCGCCGCCACATCGAAGAGGCCTGGCCCGGCGACATCATCGGCCTGCATAACCACGGGACCATCCAGGTCGGGGATACCTTCACCGAAGGGGAAGACCTGAAATACGGGGGCATTCCCTTCTTTGCCCCGGAGCTCTTCCGGCGCCTGGTGCTCAAGGACCCCCTGCGCATGAAGGCCCTGCACAAGGGGGTGCTCCAGCTCAGCGAGGAGGGTGCCACCCAGGTGTTCCGACCGCTCAAGAACAACGATATGATCCTGGGGGCCGTAGGTGTGCTCCAGTTCGACGTGGCCGCCTATCGGCTCAAGGACGAGTACGGGGTGGAGGCGATGGTGGAGCCGGTGACGATCCGGACCGCCAGATGGGTCGATTGCGGAGACGAAGCCCTGCTTGCGCGGTTTCGGGACAGGGCCTACGAGAACCTGGCGGAGGACGGGAATGGGCAGCTTGTTTATCTGGCCCCGACTCGGGTCAACCTGGATCTCACCGAAGAACGCTGGCCGGATATTCGGTTTCTGGCAACCCGTGAGCTGTGAGTGATGAATGCGGAATGATGAATGATGAATACGGAATGAGGATGGGAGAATCTGGTGTGCCCATTGGTTCTGTACCGGCAAAATAGAGTGAAACGGGGTACTAGGATTCCTTGACTGCCTTGGACTTTTACAAATGAGTCAAGTTTTGTGTGCACGATCGACAAACCACGAATTGACACGAATCAACACAAATCACAATCCGTGTCGATTCGTGTGCATTCGTGGTTTTCCGGTTTCCGTACGAAAATTCACGCATCAACAGAATGCCTGGTACCCGACACGATGATACAAGCAAACATTACCCTTCCGGATAACCTCGAGCAGGCCCTTGAGCGATTCGTCAAGGAGCAGGAGGTGCCGGTGCAGCTGACAGCAGTCGTCCAAGCGGCCATCGGGGAGTACCTCGGCGAGCGCGGCTATCTCCGGACATCTTCTACACTTCGCATCCGTCCGGCTAAACGCGGTAGCGGCCGAAAAGACATCAGCATTTCACACGACCGGTATCTTGCTTCGAAATGACGCGGTCCGTTCTCGCCGATACGGGACCGCTGTACGCTGCGGTCGATGCCGATGACCAATATCACGAGCGCGCTCAGGGGCAACTGCAAGCCCTTGAGAACGAGGGGCTGTCCGTCACGGAGGTGCGGATCAACACGCCGATGTGGTAAAAACTTTGCGGTCAGCGCCGGGCACCGAGGAGTTCGCATATTCCGCTTGCTTGGACTCGTAGTAGGTTGCCCGTTCAATATGCCCGCGCTTGCGGGCCCCGGCGGCAAGGATCCCCGCCTTCAGGATGAGCATGGCGCACGCGGCGGCCCGATCCCCCGCGGCCAACCGACCCGAGCCGATGATCTTCTCCAGTGCCCGGACGCGAAAGCGGTCTATTCCCCAGTGCTTGCGCGATAGCTGGTCGGCGTGACCGCCGTACTTACGAATTTGGGGCTCGGGGACGAAGGCGACCGGCTCCGTCGCGCAGACCCGCAGCCATAGGTCGTAGTCCTCGCAGGCGGACAGATCCTCATCGAAGGTACCCAGCTCCTCGAAGAGCGAGCGGTGCAGGAGAGATGCGGAGGGGGAGATGACGCACCGGGGCAGGCACTTCCGAAAGATGTACCCACCGGATTTGGTGTGTTTGTTCATCTGATTTACCCGGCGCCCGCGGCGAATCCAGACCTCCTGGGTATGGCAGAGCCGGATGTTCGGATGCTCGCGCAGGACTGCGCATTGGGCCGCGAGCTTGTCGGGCAGCCAGGCATCATCGGAGTCGAGGAAGGCGATCCAATCCCCGCCTGCTGCGCCGATGCCTCGGTTGCGGGCGCTGCTCACGCCGCTGTTCGGTTGCCGCAGGTAGTGGACCTGAGGATAGCGGTACCGGATCAGGTCCTTGGTGTCGTCTTGTGAGCCGTCGTCTACAACAATGATTTCAGTGGCGGGCAGACTCTGGCGGAGGATCGAATCCAGCGCCCGAGGGAGGGTATGGGCGCGGTCGAAGGTGGGTACGACGACGGAGATACGCATCGGACCTGTCTGCCCCGTAGAAGACGCAGATTCAAACGAAGCCGGCGGCCTACAGCGGCGTCCTCTGCGGATTCGATCTACCGCGTTGTCGGGTTACGGCGCGTTCGGCCTCGCTGACACACGCCAACCCCGGCAGGCGCGCCTAACCCGACCTACATTAGTCTTATCCACTGATGTCATCGAATATACCGTAATGGTAGGCCCCCTCGATCACGCCACTGGTATAGTATCCGTTCAATCCCTTGAAATTCCCTTGCGCGAAATAGGCTTTGAGATCGGCATTCTTATCCATCGCCGCCTTCACGTTCTTTACCAATTGTTCATCGGCGTTCCTTACCAGCACGCCGCAAAATCCCGCCGTCAATGGGAAGATGTCGTTCCCGCTATCCCCGCAGAACACGACCTGTCCCTTCTCCGCTCCGAATTCCTCGGCTACATATTCCAACGCCGTTTGTTTGGTCGCACTGTTCGGTAGAAAGTCGAGCAGCCCTTTGTTATCCACCGAATCGAAGCTGTAGACGATCACTTCGTCGAACTTTCCTTTAACCAACTCATTGATCTTTTCCAATATCCGATCGTTTCTCTCATGTTCCACATAATAGCTCTGTTTGAACTGATTGAGGTGCTCGCTCTCCTGCTCCCTGATTCCATCGACACCGGACACGGCTTCCCTGATCCGGGCGGCATCCCATCCGGGACTCACACGCTTGACATGGGTTACCCATCCCTCATCGAAGCGCCAGTCTCCCTGCTCATATTTCCTTATCGTGGTACCGACATCTCCAATCAGCACATGGGGATGCCTGACCCCGTACTCCCGGATTGCGTTCTCTGTCAGCTCCAGGTTCCTCCCGGTGACGTAAACCACCAGGGCTCCGTGTTTTTCCGTGAGCTCGTTGAACAGTTCAATAGCCCCCTGGTCACCCTCCCATTTTCCATTGGGAAGCAGAGTTCTATCCAGATCGGTAGCCAATATTTTCATTATGATTCTTCCCCGTGAATGGTTGTCGGGTTTTGCATGCGCTGGAAAAACCACGAATCACGCGAATCTGCGCGAATCAGACTTTGTGTTCGCGGAACATTCGCGTCGATTCGTGTGATTCGGGGTTAAAGCAATATCGTCCGGGACCCCACAAAATTCCGCTCCCGTTTGGTCGCCTGCCGGGCACTGATGATTCGAATGGTTTCACCACGATATGCATGGGAAATAACCAATATTCTGTTTTTGCCGGAAAGCCTGATAATAATATACCGTTCTTCCCGAACCAAATGTTCGGGATCAGGATATGTTGTGGACAGAGTATCCCCGAATACTTGCGAGTAGGACAACATCTGAATCCCTATCCGCCCCGTTACCGGACGGCATCCACTCGCAATAACGGCTTGGCTCAAGCGCCCAATGCCGCCACCACCTCGCCCTTACTCAGCTTGGCTACCGCGCGGGTCCAGGCGACGAAGCTTGCCCAGCCTGCGTTTGGCTACCGCATTCAGCACACTACCCGGATCCAGGTCCCAACGGGGATGATCGAAGGACCCGGTGAGGTGCACGGGAATGGGGATCCCTGCCAGCTCCTCGATACCACGACCTTTCGATGGCCCGACGAACCTGGGCTCGAAGCGGTAATCGATATGCCCCCGGACCAGATCGAGGGTACCGGCACCAATGATGTGGAGGTACTCTGTGGTTGCGACCAGGTCCCGGTTTCTCAGAATCCCGTTCCGTACCTCGGCACTGGCGCGCAGATCCGTGAATTCGGTATGCATCGGCAGATCCTTCGGCGGCGCTTCACCCCGCAACCGGGCCCTTGCTTCCCGGATCGACCGCCCCAGGTTGAACCCCTTGATCGCACCTCGAGGAAAGCGGACCGCCAGGGTACCGGTCAGACTTCGCCGGAGCGCGTCCGCGCCGTGCCCGGTGGCGACCAGGTTGGCGGTGATCCCGCCGCGCCCACTCAATCCATCGCCCCAGGCCAGGTCCGCGAGCAAGCGACCGGCCCGGACTCCTTCCGCACGCTGAACCAACGCGACCCTGGGCTCGGTGCCCCGGATGTCCAGTTCGAGTCTGCCTACCAACATCCCATCATAGAAACGCCGGACCCGATTGCCGATGTCCAGTTCCCCATCCTGGGTCCGAACCCTCAGCTCGGCATCACCGAAGCGGAGTCGGGCCAGCGCGAGCTCGCCGACCCGCAGGCGGCCTTCCAGATCCAGGTTGCCGCTGGCCCCCGCCGTGACCGGAAACCACGCTGGTCCGGGCGTGGGGGCCGATGCTACCGAAACTTCGTCCGAGACGGCAGGCGCGGGCGCGGCCTCTCCACCAGGTCCCACGGGCGTGACGGCAGATTCGATTACCGGCGCCTGCGGCTGTGACAACTTCTCCGGTCGCGCCGGTGTCCATTCGGCAGGCGATAGGTCAGAAGGTAGATAGGGGTCCAAGTCGAGCCGATCGGCCGCCAGGTCGAACCTGTAGCCCTGGGGGTCGGTCGAGACCTGCCGGATCTCGCCGGTGAATCCGGTCTCATCGATACCCAGAACCAGGTCCGACACACCGATCTGTCCGTCCTCCAGGCGCCAACAGGTATCCAGGGAAAAGCGCCGGAAGGTCTTCCCCTCCGCCGTCCGCGGCAACGGCAGGCCCCGTTGCGCCAGCCAGGCTCGCAGGTCGAGCTCATCGACCCTCAAATCACCAGTGAACACCGGGGCGGACAGCAACGTCTGTCCCAGGGCCGTGCCGCTTGCCGATAGAGTCCCGGAACGGAGCACAAGGTCGGTGACCTCGAGGCGTTCGGCGCCCAGATCCAGGTCTACACGAGCACCCACCGTGGCCTCGATGCGGCCTTCGGGCAGGGCCGCACCGAAGGCCCGGACCTCCAGAGCCACCTGGTCGGCCAGATAGCGCCCGGCGTCGGGGTCCGCGTCCACCCCGGTGCGCAGCAGAAAATCCGCAGCCAGGCCGTGCCCCAGGTCGAACCCCTCGAGCCTCACCGTCAGTGGCGCCAGCCTCAGCGGCCAGGAACCATCACCGATCCGGAAATTACCTTCGGCGCGCATAGCGGCGGGCCGACTCCTGTCGCCGGTGCGCACCGAGCCCGTCACACGCAAAGCGATCGGCCGACCGGGTACGACAGGACTCGCCCGGCCCTCCAGACCAGTGAGCTCCAGCCGTTGCCCGGACCGGCGATCATCCCAGACTACCTGGGCATTCCGGATCTCGACGCGGCCGATAGGGGGCCAATCGATTGCGGGATCGGCCTCGGCAGCCAAAGCGTCAAAAGGACCCGGTGACCACGAGGGTCTTACTAGACTCCAGGGTCCAATCGCCCGGACTGCCCCCAGCGACACCGCCGGAGTCTTAGCGGCATCCCAGCTCGCACGCCCCTGCCCGTCCCGGATCAGGTATAGGCGCAGCCCCTCCACGCGGACCAGGGCCAATTCGATACGTCCGGCCAGCAAGGGCACCCAACGGGGATAAAGCCGCACCCGGTCGATCTCGGCCAGGGGTGGTCCCCGGTCACCGAACGCCCCAGGCACTGCCGCCTGCGTGATCTCCAGGACCGGTTCGGGAAACAGATCGACTCGTAGCTGCCCCGAGATAATCAACTCGTGACCGGTAGCCGCCGCGAATCCATCCTGAATCTCGTCCTTGTAGTCATCGGGAGCGACCAGGTAACCAGCGAAAACCAGGCTGGCGACCGAGAACAGCAACAGGGCGACGAGGAATCTCAGCAGCTTGTTCATGTGATGAATGTCAACAGTCCCCGGCAGGGCTTCACCGCAGACCGACGAGGCGTGAGGCCCCAAAAGCCCCTCTCCCGTATGTGTACCGATTTGCGTTCACAGTTTGCGACGATCAAGGATTCCCGTTCGGACGAGAACAAACGGTATGATTCGGAGGAAATTTTGCGGTTGTGTGCGCGCGGTGCTCAGCGGAGCCGAAGGCCGGGAAGGTATCTGCGCGTTCGGTCGCAGCAAGCTGGCGTGGTTGTGTCAGTTCTTGCCCGACCCCAACGGGATTCCGTCGCCAGACTGCCTGGGTTGGGTGATGGCCCGGTTGTCACCACCCGCATTCCAGGCGTGTTCGTCGCCTGGACCCGTGCGGTAGCCAAGCTGAGTGAGGGCGAGGTGGTGGCGATCGACGGCAAGACGCTTCGCCGCTCCTACGATCGGCGCAAGGGGTGCCGTGCGATCCATAGGGTCGGTGCCAGGGCCGATGCCAACCAGTCGCCGATGTCCGCGCATTCGCCAACGCCGTGCGGGCGCATCGGGGCATCGAGAATCGCTTGCACTGGGTTCCGGCTGTCACCTTCCGCGAAGATGACAGCCGCATCCGCCAGGCCAACGCACCGGCCACTTTCAACACCCTTCGTCAATTCGCCCTGAATCTGCTCAAGCAGGCACCGCCCGCCGGCAGCATCAAGCAAAAGAAACTCAAAGCCGTCCTCGACGATGACTTCCGCGCCGACGCCTTGTTTCAGCAGTGATTATTATTCGGGAGCCCTGAATCCTAGCGAGGCTGTGCCTCAGACCGACGAGGCGTGACCAACCGCACCGAAGAACCACGGAGGCAGACACGGATAAACACGGATTGTGATCCGTGTTTATCCGTGTCTGCCTCCGTGGTTCAAAGGATTTGCGATTCCTGCCCAACAAGAGGCAGAACTATTTTTGTGCAGCGCACAAACTTGACTCATTTGTAAAGATGCAGGTTCCTCAAGGAATCCTAGTCCTGATCCGCGGTTGGCCAATAATTTTTCAGAATCTGCTCCTTATCCCAAGGACACGACTTCGGGAAGGCGTCGTAGTCGAACGGGGTTTCCGCGACCGCCAGATCGACTGCATCGGGATAGGCTTCGGCAATGATTTTATCGAGCTCGGCCCTGAGGCTGGGATTTTCACTCAAGAGCTTGGTAATGCCGCGGCGCTGGGTATTGATGGTCGCTCGCCAGGATTTCCGATTCGAGTAGTCGGGTTGGCAGCGCCATTTGAGCAAATGCCCTATCAGCACTGCCGAACGGCGTTCCAGGGCTCGCCGCTCCCGTTTTCCCAAGTCCCCTATCTCCTCGACTAAATGCGCGACGTCAAGCTGCGAGAAACGCCCCGACCGTAGCAGTTGCGCCTGCTCTTGAGACCAGGCGAAGAAGTCTTGGTCATAGCCGATACTCATGGTCCGTGTGCAATCTTTCCAAGGTTTCTGCCATCCATGGCACTTGGCTTCCGGCCATCCCCCTGCCTGCGGCAGGCAGGTGCCGGAATGACGCGGTGAGGGCTGAACGATTACACCGGGTTCAGCCGCCTTTCTTCAGCTTACGCAGCTTTTCGATGGCGCGCAGCTGGGCGACGGCGGCCGCAAGCTCGGCTTGGGCTTGGGCGTATTCGAATTCGGCGGTCTTGCCGGCCAGGGCGTCTTCCGCGCGCCGTTTGGCGTCCACCGCCGCGGCTTCGTCCAGGTCGCGGGCGCGGATAGCGGTGTCCGCGAGGATGGTGACTACCTGTGGTTGGACTTCGAGCATGCCTCCGGAGACATAGAAGTGTTCCATCTCCCCCTTCTCGGACTCGACTCGGACGTCGCCGGATTTGAGGCGGGTGATCAGGGCCGTATGGCGAGGCGAGATACCGACTTCTCCCATCTCCGCCGGCGCATAGACCATAGTCGCCAGTCCCGAGTGGATGGCCCCCTCGGCGCTGACGATGTCGACATGAACGGTCATTGCCATGGGAATTCTCCCAGTGGTTACATCTTTTCGGCCTTGGCGACGGCCTCGTCGATTCCGCCGACCATGTAGAAGGCCTGCTCCGGAAGGTGATCGTACTCGCCGCCGACGATGGCTTTAAAAGCCGCGATGGTGTCTTTCAGTGAGACGTACTTACCGGAGGAGCCCGTGAAGACTTCTGCTACAAAAAAGGGCTGGGAGAGGAAACGCTGGATCTTGCGCGCCCGCGCGACGATCAGTTTGTCCTCGTCGGAGAGCTCGTCCATACCCAGAATGGCGATGATGTCTTTGAGTTCCTTGTAACGCTGCAGGGTGCCCTGGACCGAGCGCGCCGTCTCGTAGTGTTCCTGACCGACCACGTTGGGATCGAGAATACGACTGGTGGAGTCCAGCGGATCCACCGCCGGGTAGATGCCCAGCTCCGCGATCTGCCGTGACAGCACCAAGGTGGCGTCGAGGTGGGCGAAGGTGGTGGCCGGCGAGGGGTCGGTGAGGTCGTCCGCCGGTACGTATACTGCCTGGAAAGAGGTGATGGAGCCGGTTCGGGTGGAGGTGATGCGCTCCTGCAACAGGCCCATCTCCAAGGCCAGGGTGGGCTGATAACCCACTGCCGAGGGCATGCGCCCGAGCAATGCGGAGACTTCGGTACCGGCCAGGGTGTAGCGGTAGATGTTGTCGATGAACATCAGGACGTCGCGGCCTTCGTCGCGGAAGTACTCGGCCATGGTGAGGCCGGTCAGGGCCACGCGGGCGCGGTTGCCGGGGGGTTCGTTCATCTGGCCGTAGACCAGGGCCACCTTGTCGAGGACGTTGGACTCCATCATCTCGTGGTAGAAGTCGTTGCCCTCGCGGGTACGTTCGCCGACCCCCGCAAATACCGAGTAACCGGAGTGCTCCACGGCGATGTTTCGGATCAGCTCCATCAGGGTGACCGTCTTGCCGACGCCGGCGCCGCCGAACAAGCCTACCTTGCCGCCCTTGGCGATGGGCATGATGAGGTCGATGACCTTGATGCCCGTTTCAAGGATCTCGGTAGCGGCCGCCTGGTCCTCGAACTTGGGTGCGACCCGGTGAATGGGCCACCGCTCCTCGGATTCCACCGGGCCTTTCTCGTCCACGGGCTCGCCCAGGACATCCATGATGCGACCCAGGGTGGGGGTACCGACCGGGACGCTGATGGCCGCGCCGGTGCCCCTGGCAGTCAGGCCACGACGCAGACCGTCGGTAGAACCCATGGCGATGGTGCGCACGATGCCGTCGCCGAGTTGCTGCTGTACCTCGAGCGTGAGGCCGACCTCGTCGACCGTCAGCGCATCGTAGACCTTCGGCATCTCACCGCGGGGAAATTGCACGTCCACCACGGCGCCGATGATTTGCACCAGGTTGCCAGAGCTCATAGTCTCTCCTCTTGCCGCCGTGCGGCGTCTCGATATACGTTCATAGGCGATTTGCGCCGAGTACACCTGCGTACAAAATCCAGAAACAACATTAAGAACCACGAATGAACACGAATAGACACGAAAATTCGTGTGGATTCGTGTTCATTCGTGGTTCGTGTTCCCCATGCCCGCAAGTACGTTAAATGTCAACAGACCCTAGTATCTCAAATCCCGATCAAACCGCGGCCGCACCGCCGACGATTTCGGAAATCTCCTGGGTGATTGCCGCCTGGCGGGCCTTGTTGTAGACAAGCTGCAACTCGTCGATGAGGCCTCCGGCATTATCGGAGGCGGATTTCATGGCTACCATACGCGCGGCCTGCTCACAGGCCCCGTTCTCTACCACCGCCTGGTAGACCAGCGACTCGATGTAACGCATGAGCAGGGCGTCGAGCACCGTTTTGGCGTCCGGCTCATAGATGTAATCCCAGTGATAGGGCGTACCCTCGTCGTCCCCACTATCTTCCGCCTGGATCGGCACCAGCCGCCGGATGGTCGGTTGCTGGGTCATGGTATTCTCGAACACATTGCCCGCTACGTAGAGGGCATCGAGTTCGCCGGATTCGTAGGCATCCAGCATTACCTTGACGATACCGATCAGGTCTTCGATGTGGGGCTGGTCTCCAAGGTGGGTCGCCTGGGCCATGACGTTGCCGCCGAAGCGCTTAAAAAAGCCGAGTGCCTTGTTGCCGATAGTGCAGAATGTGATTTCGACCCCGGCCTCCTGCCGCTCCTTGAGCTCCCGGATCATCGTCCGGAACAGGTTGCTGTTCAGGCCCCCGCACAGACCGCGGTCGGAGGAGACCACGATATAGCCGACACGCTTGGGTTCACGCTCGGTTGCCAGGTAGCTGTGCCTGTATTCCGGCGTCGCGTGACGGAGGTGGGCGATCACCTGCAGCATCTTTTGGGCATAGGGGCGGGAGGCAGACATGCGGTCCTGCGCCTTGCGCATCTTAGACGCCGCGACCATTTCCATGGCCTTGGTGATCTTCTGCGTGCTCTTGATGCTGGCAATCTTTGTGCGTATTTCTTTCGCGCCGGCCATGTCATTCGGCTCCTGGCTGTCAATCGTGAAGATTTATCTGCAAATAAACGCAAATGTTTTTCGACGAACCCATCCGCGGCCAGCCTTACTCGGCTGATCACTCTCTATTTTGCTTTGGTCTATTGTATAATTATTTGCGTTTATTAGCGTTCATTTGCGGCAAAAAAAGAATTCCCAACTGATTGTCTATACTGATTGATTTATGGCTCCAAAGCCTGTATCTGTCAACAAAATTTTTATAGACCTCACGTATAATCGGATAGATGATATTTTCACACCGAGAGGCTTCCGATGTAAACACATCCATATTGTCCAGATTAAAGTTAAATTCTTCAATAAAGCTGTCAGAAGGATTCAGATCAACGTAGTCGATAAAATTTTCTTCTCTATATTTTATATCGTACTCTTCCTGAACTTGCGAAATGGATTTGAAATCCGTGAACGCCATTCTATGATCCCAGGTTTTGTACGTGTGTTTTTAGGCCGCGATGGTTTCTGTCGTGAGCGGCATTCTACTCACCATGAGTTCGTGGAGATCCACTTTCAAGCTCGCATTATCTATATCTATGCCTACCACGTATCCTGATTCGTCATAATCCAGAACAACCCCCTCTGAAATTTCACGGCTTTCCACCCCCGCGCGGTGAGACAGGTCGATATATAGAGAATCCGTATCCGGATAGTAATTAAGTTTCATAACTTAAACCCTCTATCGGGAAAGGCATTATGAATCGTAGCCTTATCCTCAAGAGTCACTACGCGAAGAATACGCCCTTCCAGTTCTTCGATTACCGCCCAGAATCTGTATCGATTGTGTTCTTGCGGCTCAGATCTCAGGGGATTCTCGACGACCCGGATACACCACTCTTTTTTAATGTAAGGTCGTTTGCACAAGACCTCCTTCTCAAAATAGTCGGTGAACCGGTATTCCTTCATACATAAGGCAAAACATTTTCCCGGTAAAGATGGATGTCCTTTCTATATCCACTCTCAGTAGCGTAGGTTGGGGTGACGAAGGAACCCCAACATCAGATGTCGGGGATCGTTTCTTATCCCCAGCCTACCTGACTGAAGTGAGCCGCGTGGGCAACCACAGGCCCTCCAAGTCGATGGGTACCGCCTCGAAGGGTGGTGCGACAACCCGATCGGTACCCGCAAAGCGACCGATCTCCAGCCAGACGCCGGCATCGAGCCGATATGCCTCCAGCGTGCACTCAGCCGGATCGACCAGCCAAGCATACTGCACACCATAGTGTCCGTACAGCGGCATCTTGATCTCACGGTCCATACTCGCCGTGTATGGAGATAGGATCTCGCATACCCAATCAGGAACGACCTCGATACGGTGACCTGTCGGGGGTATCGGCATGTGCTCCCGCCACCAACCCGCTAAATCCGGTACGGTCACCTCGGCATCGTATACGAAGTGGATCTCCGGCTCATTGATAATCCACCAACCGCCCGGACCTCTATTCCCCTTATAGAAAGCGCTGAACAACTCGGCGCCCAACGCAGAACTGGTAAACCCATGTGGAAAGGCAGGCCGTGGTTGCGTATGGATCTGTCCGTTCAGGATCTCTCCGGTCACGCCTTCAGGCAGGGCCTCAAGGGATTCATAGAGAGTCGGCTGAATTGCCGGTTGCATTATCCTACGTGTTCCCGATGCCGGTGATTTAACGACCATTCTCCACACAAAATTTCAGAATGCCAACGATCATGCTGCCGCCTTCGAGAGGGTATAATCTACTATCAATAGTCGCAATATTGTTTTCGAGTGACACAAATTGCCAGAGAACACCGTCAGTGACCACCCCATAGACTGGAGAAACAGGATTCTCGCGGCGCTCATTGAAGATTCTGGCGGCTTCCATTCCGGCAAGGCATTGTGGCAAAGCATTGCCTAAATCCGATTTTTTGGCCTCCACCAGGACCACTACCGGTGATGTGATGTACAGCTGGTTGGTACTTTTACTGATAATCCCGTCAGGATTCCCTGTGAGACCCTTCTCACTATCCACATTAAAAGTACTCTCCAGAAAAAAGCTGATCGCCACATGTTGTTCAAGTTCAATGAGCACATTATCGACAATCAGGGCTTGCCGCGCGCTTTCCGTGTTGATTCGAATGGCTTTTGTATATGCCAGGTCCATGGTTTTCACGAACCATTCCGTGAGTTGAACGGGTTGGATATGCCGGTAGCAATTGCTAGCGCCTTGTATGACGAGACCTAACTCCTCATGTACTTGTTCAAGTGTTTTGAAATCGCTATATGCCATTTCTTCAGGCTTTTTATATTGACCAATTTTCTACGGTTAAGCCTTCCATTCTCTCAAAGTGACCTGTATTATTTGTAACCATAATGAGCTTATTTTCCAAATTTCTTCTGCTACGGAAAGCATTGCTACGACGTTTTGCAATATCAGAAATAAATTCGCCAGTAGCCTCTGAATAAAGCGTCTCGGGCGCAACATCAATATCGTACCATTGGCGATCAGCTTGAGCCTTTTATTAGCTCATAATCTCCTGATAGTGCTCGCAATACCGCCTTCGGTTCCCTTGCGACAACACTCAACAAAACAAGAGCGGGACCACGAGGTTCTCTGTCTCCACGCTCCCAATGTCGAAGCGTATCCAAACTGATACCAAATGCTGAAGCAAATTCCGTTTGATTCATATTAACCTTATTTCGGATTTCTTTTACATCTATAGGAGCAAACTCATGGACAACGGCCCTATCTGTTTTTCCCTTTGAAAACTCGATAGCTTCCGTCAGGCCTTGCTTGATACTTTCGAATACCTCACTCATCTTTACCACCATAGCCCTCAATTAATATTTGAGCAAGCTTTGCTAGTTCATTATATTCCGCTTTATTGAGATTAGCTTTTTCTGACTTGCCAAACACGGAGAGAAGAAAAACAGGGTGTTCCTCATTATAAAAGTAGTAGATAACCCTAACTCCTCCACTTTTACCAGTTCCCTCCCGTTGCCAGCGCAATTTCCTGATGCCTCCTGTGCCTCTCATGATAACACCCGCTCCGGGGTGTGCGGCCAGGTAATTGACCAAGCTAACCCTTTCCTTTTCCGTCAATAAACGCTCCGAACATCTGATGAACTCCGGAAGCTCTACAACAGTAATCATAGCGAGAGGTATAGTCCATTGGATTACTGTTATCCAAGGGTTATCTGAGTTTTTTCATGGCAGCAATCGCTTCATTACGCCTTATTAAATATCGTTCAAGATACCTAACTGATGCACTATTTCATGGTGGTCCGAGGAATTTTTATCGTAGAAATCTGAAACAACATCGGAGTCTAAAAGGTAGTTCATATTTTATTAGTCATGGTTAAATTCAAAGTTATCCCTAAAATCCTTCATGTCTCTTTTTAGTCGTTCGGAATAACCTTCCAAATGGATAGGATCATCTTCAACTCTTTTGGTTATTTTTGCCCATTTTGATTACTTGTCTGATGGTTGTTCAAATTTTGTCTTGATTCTTTGAAAATTCTGTAATGCCTGCAACAACTTTTCTTTCTGTTTCTCGGAAGATAACGTTTGAATGTTGTTCGGCAATTCTAACGAGGCTTCGCCTCAGACCGACGGGGCGTGAATTCTTTTTAACCACAGAGGACACAGAGATGGAAATGCGATCAGCCCAAGTAGAATACGGTTGATTGATCAATTGCAATGTCTGCCGTCCGGTCGATGGTGTTGAACGCGATCGCGTCTGATTCTCTGTGTACTCGGTGTTCTCTGTGGTGAATAAAGAGAGGTCGCAACGACTCGTACTCTGCGCGTGAGGCTTCGCCTTCAGACTGGTAAGGCATGAATTTTTTGCGCAGTGCAAAAACTCGACTCATTGGTAAAGTTGCGGGTTCCTCAAGGATCCTAGTGTAACTCGCATGGTTTTTCCTTCTTTTATAGCTTATCATATTTCCGGCTTTGTATCAGGTACAGCCCTTAAAACTTTTTCAAAGTCTCTTCTCTGCCCCTTTTTGGCCTCATTTTCCAAATAATCTTTCGTTAATAGAGCAGACATCTTTTCAGCTGCAGCTGATACTAGAAATTGGTCTATTGATATGCCTTCATGTTTAGCTAAATTTTTTATGTTTTCGTGCAACGATTTGGGAAGTCTAAGTGTCAAAGTGTTCATTTCACTATATGCCTTTTAACATCTCTATTACTCTATTCAATCCGCTTTTCTCCACTTACGTAAAGATCGATATTCACGGAAAAATCTTCAGGAGCATCGATTTTGATGCATCTTAATCTTGACATAAAACTGCCTTCCTGGGGAACATTCTTAGCTTCAACAAAGCTCTTTATGACACTGTAAAGCTCATCCAAATATCTATCTTTAATACTATCAATCTCTGCTTTGATAAGCTCCTTCGTAGTCATGGCAATGGTATATATCAGTGGCCGAAGAATGTGAGACTAATAGAGTTGTTCCGTTTGTTTAATTTGTTAATTTTTGTTTTAGGTTGTTGGCCAGACTAGCAATGGTCGATAGCCACTTTTGTCGTAGTTCGTTAGACTCAGTGTAACCACCATCTATTATGTGCTTTTCCTGCTTTGTTCTTACGCTATCTAAAATTCCATCCATTCGGGCAATGGATCGCTCGTAGCCTTTGAATAAAGCGTCTCGGGCGCAACATCAATATCATCCTGCCATGTAAGAGTGCCCAATTCGTCGTTTACCGAAAAGCCTTTGAAAAAATCAATATCCTTAAAACGGTCAAAAATTCCGCCTTTTAAGAGGTATTCAGAGAAATCGACAACTCCTTTTTTTCCATTGTCGAAGGTAAGCGCAAGTCTGTAGTTACCTTCATAGATAGCTGAAACCACGTCATATGACACTGTTTTCCCTCCATTTTAATCCAAGGAGGAAATTTTCTCAGGCGGTTTGTTGCCTTGCGCAAGTTCCCAGCCGCGCATAAGTTCCTGTTGATGTCGGGATGCCCATTCTTTTTTTAAAGCACCGTTCTATGCCTCAACTATATCCGCTTTTAAACCAGACACGAAAGCCACAATGTCATCACATTCTTGCCTAGGTATCTGCAACTCCTGCATTGCAGCTCCAGCGTGGCCCAAAAATGCCGCCCAATCACTTTCACTGATTTTCATACCCATATGTGATGTCTTCATATCTCTGCCTGTGTAGTACATTGGCCCACCGGCACTAGAGCACAAATAGTCTATTAACAATTGCTTCTCTCTTTCTACTCCATCGTCTCCTCGATGTTGCCAGAAGCGACCCAATTGGTCATCTGCCTGCAAACGTGGTAATAAATTATTGACGAAATCCGTGATACCATCATAGCCGCCAAGCCGATCATAAAGTGATTTTCGGTTCATTATTATTCTCCTGTTTATATCAATTTGCGTCCATTCGCGTTCATTTGCGGCAGTCCTCTCCTCCAGTCGGATGCCCAATACACATTTCGTTGGGTACACCACCGTCCAAAGATGCGGTTCACTACCTATCCGTCCCGTCCCTGGGGCAGGCAGGGGCTCACTCCACCATTGACGCGGTTCGGGCAGGCATCCCTGCCCGCCCTCACCACATCCTACGTGCTACCAGGTGTGAGTCGCCTTGAAGTCCTTGAGCGCCGCGTGCAGGGATTCGGCGATCTCTTCGTCGTAGTCGCCGGTTTTGTCGATCTTGTCGATGAGCTCCGACTGACTGGTTTTCATGTAGCTCTGCAGGGCCTGCTCGAAATCCACGACCTTGTTGACTTCCAGGTCGTCCAGATAGCCCTCGTTGGCGGCGAACAGGGAGACCGCCATCTGGCCGATACTCAAGGGCGCGTACTGGACCTGTTTCATGAGCTCGGTTACCCGCTCGCCGCGCTGCAGCTGTTTGCGGGTGGCCTCGTCCAGATCGGATGCGAATTGGGAGAAGGCGGCAAGCTCACGATACTGGGCCAGTGCCAATCGGATACCACCACCGAGCTTCTTGATGATCTTGGTCTGGGCGGCACCACCGACACGAGAGACCGATAATCCGGCGTTGATGGCCGGGCGGATGCCGGCGTTGAACAGGTCGGTCTCCAGAAAGATCTGGCCGTCGGTGATGGAGATGACGTTGGTGGGCACGAAGGCGGACACGTCGCCGGCCTGGGTCTCAATGATGGGCAGGGCGGTCAGGGAGCCGGTCCGGTCTTTGACCTTGCCGTCGGTCAACTGCTCGACATAGTCCGTGTTGATCCGCGCGGCTCGCTCGAGCAGGCGCGAATGCAGGTAGAAGACATCACCCGGGTAGGCCTCACGACCCGGCGGGCGGCGCAGCAGCAGGGAGACCTGTCGATAGGCCCAGGCCTGTTTGGTCAGGTCGTCGTAGATAATCAGGGCATCTTCACCCTTGTCGCGGAAGTACTCGCCCATGGTGCAGCCGGAGTAGGGAGCGATGTACTGCATGGCGGCGGAGTCCGAGGCCCCCGCGGATACGATGATGGTGTGATCCATGGCGCCGTGCTCTTCGAGCTTGCGCTGGATGCCGGCGACCGAGGAGTTTTTCTGGCCGACGGCGACATAGATGCACTTTATGCCGGTGCCTTTCTGGTTGATGATGGCATCGATCGCTACCGCGGTCTTGCCCGTTTGGCGGTCGCCGATAATCAGTTCGCGCTGGCCGCGGCCGATAGGCACCATGGCGTCGATGGCTTTTAAACCCGTCTGCACCGGCTGGTCCACCGATTTGCGGGTGATGACGCCGGGTGCGACCTTTTCGATCGGGGAGGTCGCTTCCGCATCGATCGGACCCTTGCCGTCGAGGGGGGTGCCCAGGGAGTCGACGACGCGGCCCAACAGGGATTCGCCGACGGGGACTTCCAGCACGCGCCCGGTGCAACGCACCCAGTCGCCTTCCGACAGGTGGGTGTACTCGCCGAGCACCACCGCACCGACGGAGTCGCGTTCCAGGTTCAGCGCCAGCCCGTAGGTGTTGCCGGGGAACTCCAGCATCTCATAATACTGGACGTCGGAAAGACCGTGGATGCGGACGATGCCATCGGTCAGGCTGACGATAGTGCCTTCCGTGCGGGCCTCGGTCGTCAGCTCGAATTGCTCGATCTTTTGTTTGATCAGGTCACTGATTTCGGATGGATTCAGTTGCATGGCGGTTTCCCGTTAGAATTGCAATTCGGTAGCCAACTTGCGCAGCTTAGCGCGCACGGACCCGTCGATCACCAGGTCCCCGGCACGGATGCGGACGCCCCCGATCAGGGACGGGTCCGTCTCGACCGTCATCTCCACCTCGGTCCCCAGCCGTTTCTCGAGCACTGCGGCAAGGTCCTTTTGGGCATCATCCCCCAGCTCGAAGGCACTTGAGACCTGTACCTGACGGACACCCTGGTTTTGAGTCCGGAGCGCCTCGAAGAGGCGGGCGATCTCGGGAAGTGTGGACAGTCTGTTGTTCGCCGCCAGCAGCGAGACCAGATTGCCGACCTCCGACCCCGGTTCTTCGCCGGCGATCTCCAGGATGGCATCGCGCAGCCGCTCGCGTGGCACATTCGGGTTGCCGATCTGCTCCGCCATCTCGGGGTCGGCGGCGATTGCCGACAGGGTAGCCAGGGCATCACCCCAGGCGTCCAATCGTTCGTTTTCGCGGGCCCGTGTGAAGACGGCTTCGGCGTAGGGTCGTGCAATTGTCGTGATGTCTCCGGCCATCGGTGCGCCTTAGATCTGTTTTGCAAAAGAATCGACGATGGCGCCGTGGGCGGCCGGGTCGATTTCCTTCTCGAGAATCTTCTCCGCTGCCGCAACCGCCAAGGTTGCGACCTTTTCCCGCAGCTCTTCACGGGCCCGGTTGGCCTCCTGCTCGACCTCGGCCTGCGCTACGTGGACCAGCCGTGCGCCTTCCTCGCGGGCATCCTGCTTCGCCTCGTCGATGATCTCGGTGGCACGCTTCTGGGCCTGGCTTACGATATCGGCGGCCTTGGTCTTGGCTTCCTTCATAATGGTGGTGGCCCGTTGCGCCCCGAGCTCCTGTTCTTTATGGCCGCGCTCGGCTGCCGCCAACCCCTCGGCGATCTTAGTCTTGCGTTCCGCCAGCGCGTTGACGATGGGCGGCCACACGAATTTCATGCAGAACCAGACGAACGCCGCAAATGCGATCATCTGGAGTATCAGCGTCAAATTGATATTCATGCCGTTGCCTCGAAAGGGACGAGAGCCTTGAAATTCAAGGCCGGGGGGCGGACCTTCGTCAGACAGCGAACATCAAGTACAGACCCATGGCGATCGCGATGACCGGCAAGGCGTCGGTAAGACCCATGACGATGAAGAACTGGGTACGGAGCATCGGGATCAACTCGGGCTGACGCGCAGCACCTTCGAGGAAGCGGCCACCGAGGACGCCGATACCGACGGCGGCACCCAGGGCGCCCAGACCCAGCATGAGACCGGCTGCGATGAAAACGATTGCTTGTGCGAGCTCCATGGTTTCCCCCTTGGATAATGGGTGAGAGAAGGTTGAAATCGACCGATCAGTGGTGCCGTTGGTGCGCCATGTCCAGATAGACGATGGTCAACACCATGAAGATGAATGCCTGCAGGGTGATGACCAGAATATGAAAGATGGCCCATCCGAGCTGCAGCATGCCGCCGCTGATGCTCATGACGATCGAGTGGCCGTACATGAGTGCGATCAGGATGAAGATCATTTCCCCGGCATAGAGATTTCCGAACAGACGCAGGGCCAGGGAAACGGGTTTGGAGAGGAGATTGATGCCCTCCAACATCAGGTTGGCAGGTAGTCCCCACTTACCGAACGGCTGCAGTGTCAGCTCACCGACAAACCCACCGACTCCCTTCATCTTGATACTGTAATAGACAACCAGAAAAAACACCGTCAGAGACATACCGAAGGTGGCGTTCGGGTCGGTAGTAGGAACGATCTTCAGGAATACGTGATGGGGATCCGCACCGAACAGCGAGGCTACCTTTTGGAACAGATAGGGAACCAGATCGACCGGGATCAGATCCATGAGGTTCATCAGGAAGACCCAGACGAAGATGGTCAGCGCCAGGGGGGCGACCAGGGGGTTCTTGCCGCTGAAGGAGCCGCGGACATTGTCTTCCACGAAATCGACGATCCACTCCACGAAGTTTTGCGCCCCTCCCGGCTCCCCGGCCGTCGCCTTATCCGCGACCTTCTTGAAGAGCCAGAGAAACAGCCCCCCGAGCAGAATCGAGAAGAACATGGTATCGACGTGAAAGGCCCAAAAACCCATCTCTGCCGCTTCTTCCGTGGTGGTGGCGAAGGTCAGGCCATGCTCCGGATGGTTCCCGAAGGTGAGGTTGGTCAGATGGTGCTTGATGTACTCTTGGGATGTGAGCGTTTCGGAAGAAGCCATCGATCATCTCTCGCGTATCTTGTGAGCGCCCCAACCGGGTGCGAGAACCGCAGGTAGCACTTGCACGGCGAAGTAGGCAATGAGCAAGGCGGGCAAGTTCAAACCTTTACTTGTCATAAAAGCAACGGCGAACAGTCCCAATACCAAGGCCAACTTGATGAGCTCCGCGCCGTAGAACCGCACCAAGACCGCCTTCGGGTCCTGGGCTCGGTAGTGCCGAAAGACCCGGAAGGCGAAGATCGAGTTCGCCGCCAGGCACACAGCGGCCCCGATCAGGACCGACAACGCGACGGGTATGCCGAAGGGCAAGGCAGCGGTCGTCAGAATAAGCGTCAGGGCCAGCTGTAGGATCAGGATGCGTTTGACTTGCAGCGCATCCGGCTGTTGTCTCGATGCTTCCTTATTCCCAAGGGGATAATCCCCTTTCGTCCGTGCAGTATATGTGCCGTCAATCACACCGTCAAACCCCGCTCAGCCATCTCATGATCCCCGGCGGTAGATGGCGCTTATGATGCACTGCAACATCACCCGTTGCAACCGGAACTTTGAGAACTTTATGGATTCCGGACTGCCCACGATCAGGGACGGGCACTTCCGGACATTTTGGAGTGCGGCGGCAACCTCACCCTGGTAGTTACCGGAATCCACGGTGCCTGATGTATACTGCCACGCGGTACAATCCGAGCTTTTGAATTTCCCCCTCACCCCCGCCCTCTCCCGGAGAGGGTGTCGCAAAAACCCCTCTCCCGCCGGGAGAGGGGGGTTGGGGAGAGGGAATCAAAGGGTGAAGATCGGTGCCTTTTGCGACACCCTCCCGGAGGGAGAGGGGGTGAAATGCGCAGATTGTACCGTGTGGCAGTATAACCGCAGCGTCGAGTATGGCGCACTGACCTGCCGCCGCTTGCGGCCAGGGGAAAGCGCCGTCGCCGCGGCGCGGGGGGAACCTGAATCCCAGGTTCCCGGCGAACGCCGTTGGTATCTCCCGTCGCTGGGACTCGATTCGACCGCGCCGCTTTGCCGGCGCACTCCAAAGATCTGATCTTGTGATGCCCTTTGTCTTAGGGGGCGTTCTCAATTGAGCCAAATCATCATAAAAATCAAGCCCGTAGGCTGGGTTACGGCCAGGGACGGCCAAACCCGGCACAGGGTATTGCGGATCGGAAAAGCTGGGTTTCGTTCCTCGACCCAGCCTACAACTTAAGATGATTTATTAATTGAGGATGCCTGGTTTGGGACTGGCTCCGCCCATGGTCCGTCGAACAGCTCGTCATAGGTCGGACCAGGGTCGTCGACGGAGTGCACCAGGCGCAACAGCGGGGCGCCCTCGAAACGACGGAAGGGGTCGGGCTGATTAGCCCAATCCGTGAACCCCAGCGAACGTGAGTAACGGTCCATGTAATGCTTCGTCCGCTGGTGGTACCGGAGGACGACAGCGAGGTGGTCAGTGTTGGCCGGGGTATCGCTCATGGGCTCGGGGCCTTTCTCGCGCGGTTTGGTCTGCGGCACCGAGGGATCGGCGATACCCGTTCAGCGGAGGTCTACCAAAGCTGGCGGATGCCGTAGGCGGATAAGGCGCCGTCAGCGCTCAGCAACGGCAGGTCTTCCTCCAGCGCCTGGGCGACAAGCAGGCGGTCGAAGGGGTCGCGATGATGAAAGGGCAACTCGGCGACGCGCACCGCATGGGCCAGCGTGATCGGAAAGGGCGTAAGCGCATTATTGCGGATGCGGTTGTCGATAAAGGTGCGCGGTGGCTCTGCCAGCTCCAGCTTGCCCAGGCCGTGCTTGACCGCGATCTCGAAGCCGACGACGGCGCTGAGCAGCAGCTCGTTGTCGGCATCCAAAAAGGTTTTGCGCGCGTTGGCCGAGAGCCGTGGATCGTCGGTAACCAGCCACAGCAGGCTGTGGGTATCGAGCAACACCCTCACCCGAAGTGTTCCATCAGGTCATCGGGCAGGTCGTCGAAATCGGGGGCGATACGCACCATGCCCTTGGCCTCTCCGAGCCGGCGTCGGATCCTGGGCGGCGCAATCGGCACCAGCCGCACGATCGGCTTGTTGGCGCGGGCGATCACGATCTCCTCTCCAGCCTCGGCACGGGCAGCCAGGGACGAAAGCCGAGCCTTGGCTTCGTGGATGTTGACAGTGGCTTGCATGGAGCTCCCTCGCTTGCGGTTGTGACTTCGAGTTGGTCCAACCAATTAGTCCCACTGTAGTCGCTCAGCGCAGGAATTGTCAATGCAATTTATGGTATCGAATTCGAATGGGACGAGCGCAAACACCAGATCAACCGGCGTAAGCATCATATCGACTTCGCCGATGCCGTTGAGGTCTTCTACGATGATTTGGCCTGCACGATGGTCGATCCTGACCACCATACCGAGCAACGTTTCGTCCTGACCGGAATCGATGCCTTCCGGCGCGTCTTGGTCGTCGTCTATACCCAACCCGACGAGCAAACCATCCGCATCATTTCGGCGCGGTCAGCTACGACCGCCGAACGTCGATACTACGAACAAGGCTGAGCTATGCGCGACGAGTACGATTTTTCCGAGAGCAAACGCGGTGCAATCATCAAGACGGCAAAGGAGCGTATTACCATCCGCCTCGATCCGGACATCATCGAGTGGTTCCGGAATCGCGTGCAAGGCGGTGGGAACTATCAGACACTCATCAACGCCGCCCTGCGTGAGCACATTGAACGCCGGAACGGGGCGGATCCGGAGGCCACGTTACGTCGTGTGCTTCGAGAAGAGTCGATGAGCGCCAACCCCTAGCGATGAGCGTCTTACGGACGCCATTTGCTCCAGGAAGAGATTACCCTGCGTTACGACGTACTGGACCTGCATGAGGTTTACGCGACTCTCAGCTACTTTCTCGGCCATCGGCAGGAGATGCAAGAATATCTGGACCGTGCGCGACAGACGTCACTCGTGGCACGTCACAACCAGGCAAGAGGTCGAAGTCTTAGCTTCGGAAGTGTCGGTCGATCCGTCGCGATCACCGGAATCGACGTCGGGGAATCCTAACGCTACCGTGGTGCAGCACCGAGTCAAATGCTATCGTGACAGTCTTCCACCAGCAGACCATGGGGAAAGATGATGGCTCAACTAATCGTCAGGGAACTGGAAGAAGTCGTCGAACTAAGGCTCAAGCACCGCGCCGCGCGTCATGGAAGAAGCATGGAGGAGGAAGTCCGGGAGATCCTCTGCGATGCGATTCGCGACGAGCAAGGCCCCCAAACCGGGCTCGGTTCACGCATTGCTGCTCATTTCGAAGGCAAGGGCCTCGATATGGGTCTGCCCGAGCTACGGGGTATTGAGGCACGCTCTGCGAGCTTCGGGGAATGATCGTTCTCGACACCAACGTGCTATCGGCCTTGATGCAATCTCAACCGGACATCAGCTTGTAAATCCCTGGGAGGATCGCAGCTCGCAGACAGGGCCTTGATTTTCCGGATGGGGAAATGCGAGATGTTCGAAGAGGGTGATCGACTCATGTCCCGACAGGTGAAAAAGGTCTTCATTAGCTACAGCCATGACTCGCCGGAGCACGAGCGGCAAGTCTTGGCGCTGTCCGAACGCCTGCGTGCCGATGGCATCGACTGTTGGATCGACCAATACGATCCTTACCCCGAAGAAGGTTGGCCCCGTTGGATGGAGCAACAGATCAATGAAGCAGAGGCCGTTCTGCTGATTTGCACACCAACCTACCGAAAAAGGGTCGAGGGAAAGGAAGAGCCCGGTATCGGCAAAGGGGTGTGTTGGGAAGCCAACCTGATCTATAACCATCTCTATTCCAACAAGCAACAGACCAGTCAATTCGTTCCGATCCTGTTTTCAGGTGCCGGCGAGGACGACATCCCGAAAGTTCTGCAAGGCCAAGCATTCTACCGGGTACACGACGAGGAGGGATACGAATCCTTATATCGACGGCTGACCAATCAACTCCTGGTCACTCCGGGATCGCTCGGCTCGGTTCGGAGATTGCCTAAAGTCGAGGTGGTCTCGGATCTCGCCACCGAAAGCGCCCCGGTTGCAGGGCCATCACAGGACCAGGCTCGGAAGTTCTTCATCTCATACCCCCAAGGCGATCCAAGCGACGAGAACCTGGCCCGCTTCCTCCACTCAGGGTTGACCGGGCTGGGTCATGAGGTTTTTGTCGACATCGGCATACGCGCAGGCACGGATTGGGTCCGCGCCATCCGCGACCGCATCCATTGGTGTGACACTCTGGTGGTGTTGCTGTCGGAACGCTCCATGGGCAGCGAGATGGTGCACACCGAGGTACGTCTGGCGGCCTTGCAGCTGGGTCAAACCGGACGCCCGAAGATCATTCCGGTGCGCCTGGGGTACTTGGGTCCCCTCGAGTACGAGCTGGAAATCTATCTCGGTGGGTTGCAGCACATTACCTGGAAATCCGAAGCCGACTCGCGGCAGGTATTGACGGCGATAAGAAACAGCGTCGGATCGCAAGAGCATACCGAGCCTGCACCACTCCCTAGCCGTGACGAACCGGCAATCGAGCCCGGACCGGACAGCAGTCGGCCAAGGGCCGGGCGGGACCCACGTGCCGCCATCTTGCAGGATGGACCTATCCGCAACGACGATCCCTGCTACATCGAGCGCAAGCAGGACAGGGTGGTCCTGGATCTGGCCGAGATACCGGAACAGACCCTGGTGATCAAGGGCCCGCACCAAACCGGCAAGAGCAGCCTGCTGCTGCAGTACCTCTCCAAGGCACAGAGCGCCGGCAAACGGATCGCATTCGTCGATTTCAAGATCTTCTCGATCAATGACCTGGAGCAGTATGATCGGTTTCTGACCAGCTTCGCCCGGGTGCTGGTCCGCCGCCTCCGGCTCGCCGTCGAGGTGCCCGAGATCGGCGGCCAGATTCAGCTGCTCAACTTCATGGAGGACCAAATCCTGCCCGCCCTGGAGGCCCCGACGGTGCTCGCCTTCGATGAGGTCGGTCGGGTCCTCGGGCGGCCCTACCAGCAGGATTTCTTCTCCATGCTGCGGCTTTGGCACGAGCACGTCAGCTCGCCCTTATACCCGGACTGGACCGATCTGGATCTGGCCTTGGTTATCTCCACCGAGCCCCACCTGCTGATCGACACGGCCTACCGCTCGCCCTTCACGGTCGGCCACCGCATCGAGACCGCCCCGTTCGACGAGCAGCAATGCCGCGAGCTCGACCGCCGTTACCCGGACGTGCTGACGGCCGAGCAACAGACCCAGCTCTGGCAATTGCTGCGTGGCCACCCCTACCTGACCCGCCTGGCCTACTACCGGCTGACCGCCCCGGACCGTATCCGGTTCGATCAATTGATAGAGCAGGCTGCACTGGACAATGGTCCGTTCGGCGATCACCTGCGCGCCCTGCGGGTGCGCCTGGGGGAACATCCCGAGCTGCTGGAGGCCTTCGGTCAGGCGCGTCGCACAGGCAGGGTCGATAACCGAGACCTCTATCACCAGCTCTACGGTGCGGGCCTGGTGCGCGAGGAAGAGGGACGGATCAATCCGGCCAATCTGCTTTATGCCCGTTACTTCAGGGACGACCGATGAGCGATCAGACCCGAGCGGGTCCATCGACCCAGCGCTGGCTTCAGGTCAGCGGACAGCTCGATCCGCGCAAGCATCTCTACATTGTTCGAACCGATATTGAGGACCAGGTCTTCGAGCTGCTGCGCCAAGCCGAATACTGCAACATTTTCTCGTCGCGGCAGGTCGGCAAATCGAGTCTGATGAACAGCGTCGGCCTGCGCCTGCAAGAGGCCGGCGTGCGGGTGGTAGCGGTCGATATCGCCGGCAATCTGGGTACGCAGCCCACCGCGGCCGAGTGGTACCAAGGTCTGGTCGGTCGCATCGCGCGGCAGTTGCAGTTGGATCTGGACATCAGGGCCTGGTGGAGCCAAGCCATGGGCATCACCGCCAACGAAAAGCTCACCGATTTCTTCGGCGTCGAGGTCTTCCGCCGTTCCGATACCCCGGTGGTCATCTTCCTGGACGATATCGAGGTCACCCTAGGGCTCGACTACACGGACGACTTCTTCACCGCCATTCGTGCCATGTACAACCAGCGCGCGATGGTTGCCAACAACGAGAAGGTCACCTTTTGCCTCATCGGGGTCGCCACGCCCAACGAGCTGATCAAGCGGCGCCGCACCACGGCCTACAATGTCGGTAAGACCATCGCCCTGCATGATTTCGACCGCGACCGGGACGACCTCTCGCCCCTGGCCCAGGCCCTGTCGGCGGGGGGCCGGGACGGCAAGGCGCTGCTCGACGCCATCCTCGGCTGGAGCGGCGGCCATCCGTTCTTGACCCTACAGCTCTGCCAGGACTGTCTGCAACGCGATCTCGACAGCCCCGAGGCCATCGACCGCTTCGCCGACGGTCACTTCAACGGCTACGGCAAGGTCTCGGCCGAAGAGCACTTCCAGTGGATCACCGATTTCCTCGACCAGCGCCTCACTGACCAGGGCCGTACTCTCAAGCTCTACCAACGGATCCTGGCCGGTCGGAAGATCGCCAACGGACCGTCACACCAGATTATCGAGCTCAAGCTCGCCGGGCTGATAGGGCGTGACGACCAGGGCCGACTGGTCGTCCGTAACCGGATCTACCGGAAGATCTTCGATGCCGACTGGTGCAAAACACTAAGAAACGGTTCAAAAAAAACGTGGACATATATCCTTCGTTGCGTACTCTAATGCCTATCAATCATCGCTAAGATGTTCGATTTGTTTTTGAACCGTTCCTAAGCCCCAGCACATAGTCCGATACCTGACCTGGACCAGCGGTGGGATACGCCGCCGATGACACCGGACCATTCGGCGACCACCTGCGCGCCCTGCGGGTGCGTCTGGGGGAACATCCCGAACTGCTGGAAGCCTTCGGTCAGACACGTCACACGGGCAGGATCGATAACAGAGACCTCTATTACCGGCTCTATGGTGCGGGCCTGGTACGCGAGGAAGGGGGGCGGATCAATCCCGCCAATCTGCTCTATGCCTGTTACTTCAGGGATGCCCTATGACCGATCAGAACGAAGCGAGCCCATCGACCCAACTCCGACTTCAGGTCGGCGGGCAACTCAATCCGCGCAAGCACCTCTACATCGTCCGAACCGATCTCGAGGACCAGGTCTTCGAGCTGCTGCGCCAAGCCGAATACTGCAACATCCTGTCATCGCGCCAGGTCGGCAAATCGAGCCTGATGAACAGCGTCGGCCTGCGTCTGCAAGCGGCCGGCGTGCGGGTGGTTGCGATCGATGTCGCCGGCAATCTGGGGATGCCACCGACCCCGGTCGAATGGTACCAGGGCCTGGTCGGCCGCATCGCGCAGCAGCTCCGATTGGATCTGGACGTCAAGGCTTGGTGGGACCAGGCCGGGGGCATCACCGCCAACGAAAAGCTTACCGAGTTCTTCGGTATCGAGCTGTTCCGCCGGACCGACGCACCGGTCGTTATCTTCCTGGACGAGATCGACTCCACGCTGAAGCTGAAGTACACGGACGACTTCTTCACCGCCATCCGCGCCATGTACAACCAGCGCGCGACGGTTGCCAACAACGAGAAGGTCACCTTTTGCCTGGTCGGGGTCGCCACGCCGAACGAGCTGGTCAAGCAGCGCCGCACTACGGCCTACAACGTCGGTAGGACCATTGCCCTGCGCGATTTCGACCGCGACCGGGACGACCTTTCGCCCCTGGTCCAGGCCCTGTCGGCGGGAGGCAGGGACGGCGAGGCGCTGCTCGACGCTATCCTCAGGTGGAGCGGCGGGCATCCGCTGTTGACCCTCCAGCTCTGCCAGGACGTTCTGCAAGGCGCTATCGACAGCCCCGAGGCCATCGATCGCTTCGTCGAGGACCGCTTCGCCAGCTACGGCAAGGTCTCGGCCCAAGAGCATTTCCAATGGATCACCAGCTTCCTCGACCAGCGCCTTACCGACCAGGGCCGGACCCTCAAGCTCTACCAACAGATCCTGGCCGGTCGAAAGATCGCCGACGGCCCGTCACGTCAGATCATCGAGCTCAAGCTTGCCGGCCTGATACGGCGTGACGACCAGGGCCAACTGGTCGTCCGCAACCGTATCTACGAAAAAATCTTCGATGCCGGCTGGGTGCGCAGCACCAAGCCCCAGCGCACGGTCCGTCACCTGGCCTGGACCAGCGGCATCGCCGCTACCCTGGTGTTGGCCCTCGGTATCTGGCTGGGTTACGACTACTTCCACCTGGAGCCGGAACGCCGACGTGTGGCAGTGCTGATCAAGGAGATCGACCAGACCTCGGATCCGGAGCAGGCCGAACGCTTTGCCGGTTACCTGCGTGGTGAGCGCCTCGATCCCCGCCTGGGTCGCACCATTCGAAGCCGGCCGGTAGCTGCGAATGCCGCGCTGGTGCGATTCTGGAAACGCAGGGAGCAGGCAATCAGCCAAGCAATCGGCACGGAATTCCTCATCACCCTGAAGACCACCCTGGACATGGAGACAGCCCGGCAGGCCAGGGACATCCTGACCGGGAAGATCAACGCGCCGTACGTGGGCCGGCCGGTACAAGGCTTCGAGGACCAGGGCCGCGCTGCCTACCAGGAATTCGAGCGCCGACGCGGGGAATGGGTTGCCGACAAGTACCTGGCCGCCCTGAAGGAAACGGCAGACAAGACTCGGGCCGAGGAGCTGTTCCAACTACTCACCGGCCAACGGGAATCGATAGATCTGGGCCGGTCCCTCCAGGGCTTCGGGGCAGAGGCGGTCGAAGGCTACCGGGCATTCTGGGAGCGCCAAGCCGACAAGCTGGAGAAATCGGCCCAGGCACGCTTGGAGGATAAACGCCTGGACCAGGCCCTGATCCTGGCCAGTGCGGCGGCACTCAAGGCGCACCGTCCGGTGAGTGCGGGCTTCCGCGAAGCCTTTGTCGCCAGGGGCTATAGCCGCTTGCATCGGACCATGCGGAGCGAAAGAAGCTACAGGGATTTGTGTGAGGTAGCGATTTCTCCCCAGGGAAATTTGGTTGCCGATGGCCGGGGCAGTGTTTGGATGATCGCAACCGGTCAGTTGGTAAGGAAACTACCGTGGAAAAGCGGT
Organism: Candidatus Thiosymbion ectosymbiont of Catanema sp. Cochon2018; assembly: GCA_011392765.1. Taxonomy (GTDB): domain Bacteria; phylum Pseudomonadota; class Gammaproteobacteria; order Chromatiales; family Chromatiaceae; genus Thiosymbion; species Thiosymbion ectosymbiont_A. Next base: position 227,570 of record WYCW01000001.1, read on the forward strand.
ATTGGTATTGGTGTCGATTTCTCGCCCGACCAGCATTTACTGGCCATCTCAAATAACGATGGCAGAGTAAACGTATGGAAGACGACCGATTGGACCCAGGAAAAGGAGCTAACCCTTGGGTCAGGGTCCGTATCCATTTACGAGGTCAAGTTTTCTCGGGACAGCAAGAGCTTGGCGGCAATCTCTAGGAATCGGGATCAACAATTGTGGGTCTGGGATACACAGAGTTGGAAACTTGAGACTCCGCTTTCCGACATCGGAAGTTGGCCAGTGGGACTGGCGTTCTTTCCAAACGGCGACAAGGTCGCAATCGCATCAAGGCGAGGTATCGAGATCTGGAACCTGCGGACTGCTAAAGAGATCCTCAGCTTCCCGCCCGACGCGCGTGGCGTGGCGATCACAGAAGATGGCAACAAGCTCGTGTCCGCAGGAGTCTCGGGGGTGGTCACCATCAGGGATCTCGAAAAGGACAAATCAACATCTATCCCTCCCCACGATTTTGATCGAAACCTTTGGGCCGTCGATTGGTCACCGGACAGTCGCTTCATCATCGTCTCCTACACCGGCGGCGCCGAAATCTGGAATGTGCGCTCCAAATCATCTGTATTCGTGATCAACGCTCATGGGGACGAGCAAGTCAACGATGCTCGCTTCTCGGCGGACGGGAGGTTCGCCGTGACCCTGGGGGAGGACAACACAATCCGCGTCTGGAACACGGCGGACCTCGAGTCCGAACCCCCTGGCTTTCCACAGGGCAACCCGGAAGAGGTCTGGCAGCATATGCAGCAAGTTTTGAATCTGACCCTGGACGAGAACGACGAGGTGGTTCCCCTGTGGCCCGGAGACTTGCGTAAGCTCGATGGCTGGGACCCGTTGCTCAGTGAGCGGCTTGCCACCGACCGGCTAGGCGACGCCGTGGTGCGGAAGTAACCACTCGCAACGACGACTCTTCCCCTAACCGATGCGAGTTCTTCTGCGGCCTCACGGCAGTGACCGGATGATTTTTTTCTATACTCAACTCCCCTCAATCCAACCCGGACTATCAGGGGATGGTGTTACAACCCTGTCGTTTCCGAGCACATGCCGCATCCCCCGTAGGGGCGAATCTTGTGTTCGCCTAGGCCGCATTGACATATAGAAAATCCGTGCAGCGGACCCTAGGCTAACTATTTGATTGACTGTAGTGTTGTAGGCTGGGTTGAGGAACGAAACCCAGCTTTTCCGATCCGCAATGCCGTGTGCCGGGTTTAGCCGTCCCTGGCTGCAACCCAGCCTACAGGCTTGATTTTTGAGATGATTTGGCTCAATCGAGAACGCCCCTTAGTTAGCAAACAGGCCAAAGACAATATTCATGGCCGCTCGCCGATGACCTTCTCGGCCGGCACGCACCTCGCCCTGCCGGATTCAATTGCGGCCAGCCGGCGTTCAGCTTCGTCATACCAGACCTCATCGATCCCCGTGTCGGGTTGATCGAAGCTCTCATAGATGACTTCGACCAGCCACAAACGCTCGGCTGGCCCGAGCCGCAAGACGTCCTCGACAAGTATCTTATCCATCGCTCACTCTATTCGGAAGTGCCAGTCGATTCATCGCGATCACCGGAATCGACGTGCGAATGACTCCACCAGCACGTAGTTGTTGGTGATCGGCAACGTCGTGCTTGTGGGTGACAGAATGGTCACCCAAACACGCTCGTGCCGCAGCGTGTGCCCGGTCATTGCGGTCCAAGATTGCGTAGAACGCCGATGTGTCGATGAAGATCACTTGTCAGGGATCGTGCTTGGGCTGCCGATCAGGCGTGAAAAGGTGAATCAGGGCGTTGTTCCTGCCGCGAGCATCGTTTCGGTCGGTACGATCACGCGGATGCTGCCCCCAAGCCGACTGGCGCGCCGTGCGAACCTTCGGTCATCGAAGGTATACAACGTCGTGCAGTGGGTGCTGCCCGCCAAGTGTAGAGCATCGGCAAAGTCCACGCCCTGAGCCGCGAGAGGGAGCGCGGCAGCCACGCGTTCAGCCTCTTCGGTATCGACGTGCCGAAGTCCGAGCAGGTGCTCGAACACGCGGACGATTTGCGCTGCGTCGAAGCCGTAGAAAGCCCGCAGGACCCATTCCAGCTCCAGCACTACGGTGATGGGCACAAACAGGCTCGGGCTCTCGGTGATGATGCGGCGGGCAATGGGGCGCTGCTTGGCGGCTTCCGGGTCGCCCGGATCATCTACATAGAAGCGGGCGAGGATGTTGGTATCAAGGACAATCATCATCCCGATCCTTGGCTCCACCGGCATCTTGGTTCCGCATGGCTTCCGCGATATCGAAGTCCGCGAGCCGCCGTTCTCCGGGCCACTCGCAACGCAGCAGTCCATAGCCGTCCTCGACCCGCGATGGGCGAATAGCCTTGCACAACCGGATGCGGATGCTGTCTCCCTCCAGCTCGAAGTCCAGCTTGCTACCGGGGGTGATGCCGAGTCGGCTGCGAATCGCCGCGGGGATAACGACTTGGCCCTTATCAGAGATGGTGACGGTCGACATCGGTGGTGGTATCTCCTACTGGGTAAGAACCGAAGTCTAACCGATGAGCCAAAGGGTTGCTCACCGGCACCGGTTTTACTACTTGAGTGTCAATAACGCAGTGCTTAACGGCCTTCGGCTGCAATGTCAGGCAAGAGGTCGAAGCCTTAGCTTCGGAAGTGTCGGTCGATTCGTCGCGATCACCGGAATCGACGTCGGGGAATCCTAACGCTATCGTGGTGCAGCACCCAATCAAATGCTATCGTGACAGCCTTCCACCAGCAGACCACGGGAAAAGATGATGGCCCAAATGACCGTCGGGGAGCTGGAAGAAGGTGTTGAACGTAAGGCTCAAACGCCGCGCCGCACGTCATGGGAGGAGCATGGAGGAGGAAGTCCGGGAGATCCTTTGCAATGCGACTCGTGACGAGCAAGGTCCGCAAACCGGGCTCGGTTCACGCATCGCCGCTCATTTCGAAGGCAAGGGCCTCGATACGGATCTACCCGAGCTACGGGGTATTGAGGCGTGCTCTGCGAGCTTCGGGGAATGATCGTTCGATACCAACGTATGCTATGGGCGAACACAAGGTTCGCCCCTACGGGTGCGTGCCCGGCGGGTACCCCGCTCGCGGAACGACTACCCACCCTTCCGACCATCGGCGCCCCGCGCCCAGTGCACCGCGGCGTCTATATCCCGATCACCGATGCCGAGCTGCTCCAACTTCTCCCGAACTTGATCCGTACGGTTCGGGCGCATGGGGATGAGCAGGATGTGCCCGTCCTCGTCGCGAACATCGAAATAATCCACGTCCGGATAGTTCGCAATCACGGTCTTGGGCAGGGTCAGCTGGTTCTTCGACGTCTCTTTTGCGAACAGAGCCGGCTGGCGAACGTTATCACTGACTGATACGATGAGCCATGCATCGGGATTCTGGAATCGAAACCCTGCTCGATCTTCACGACCAAATCATCGACCAAGGCAACGGGTATTGGCTCAAGATCGAGGCGTGGCAGATCGATCCGACTCCAGAGGTACCGCACGGCATTCGCTACTCGCTCACGCTCCATGAGCCGAATGGAAAACGAATACTCGGTTATGACAATGCGCATGCTGTCAAACCACCGAGGAAGTTTAAGTATGCAGGACGCATCCTGGCATATGACCACAAGCACCGCCATTGCTCGGATGCGGGCGTGCCCTACGAGTTTCAGGATGCCCACCAGTTGTTGACGGACTTTTTTGCGGAAGTCGACCGCGTGTTGCGGGAGGTTATGAGGCAATGAAAGCCATTGTGATCGGCATCATGCCGCAAGAGAAGATCCGTGCGCGGATGTTGGCTATTGCGCGTGGCGAGTACAGGCCCCAGCCGGGAGAACCCAAGGTTTGGTTCACTTCGATGAAGTCGCTCGCCGAGGTTTTGAGCAACGAAAATCGCGCACTGCTGAAGCTGATCGCAGAAATGAAACCGGAATCGATCTCTGCTTTGGCGGAGGCTACGGGCCACAAGCCTGGCAATCTCTCTCGCACGCTGAAGACCATGTCCAATTACGGTATCGTCGACTTGCGGCGCGAGAAGCGATATGTGCGTCCAATTGCCAAGGCAACGGAGTTCCGGATTATTGCAGCGTGACGGGAGCGCGTAGTTGGGGTGAGGAACGAACCCCAACGATCTTGGCTCGACATGACGATTCGTCGGGGTTCGCAGGCTCACTCCAACTTACGAGTCGGCATATCAAGCCGTGAGCGGATGAATCGCGTCCAGTGAATCTCCAAGCTCGGCGCCGGTAACGGCCAAGTCGTAGTTGGTCTGCAAATTCATCCAGAACGCCGGCGTCGTGCCGAAAAAACGTCCCAGGCGCAACGAGGTGTCGGCTGTGATGCTGCGTTTTCCCTTCACAATCTGATCGATTCGGGTTGGTTGCACGCCGATTTCCTTGGCCAGTCGGTAAAGGGTCAACTCATACTCGTCGAGAGACTCGGCCAAGTGGCAGCCAAGGTGATTCGGAGGAAGCTGCTCGGTCATGGTGGGTACGGTTTCAGTGGTAGTCGGTAACCTCAACGTCATAGGCGTGGCCATCGCGCCATTCAAAGCATATACGCCATTGATCGTTGATGCGCATGCTGTGCTGACCGGCACGATCTGCGCGCAAGGCTTCGAGCCGGTGTGACGGCGGGACGCGGAGGTCGTCGAGCGTTTCCGCCGCATTGATGCGCTCCAAGCGCATCCTGGCACGCTGTGTTGGTAGCGCGATAATAGCGCCAAGGATAGAGGCCACTTAGCTTAAGGAGTTCTATAGCTCGACTGTCCAAACCGGCGATCAGCCTGCATACCCCCCGTCCGCCGGCATCCTAATGGTCGATCAGATCGTCCACATCCACGGAGAGTGCGGACGCCAGCTGCGCCAAGGCCGCAACCGAACCTTGCTTGCGCCCGGTCTCGATCTGCGAGAGGTAGGTCTTGTCGATACCAGCTTTCCGTGCCAGCGCGGCTTGTGTGAGTTCTCGGTACTCACGCCAGACCCGCAGGGGTGAATCGCCATTTACGAGGCGCTGCATCACTGTATGCGGTACCGTCCCTCCGGCATCTGCCATAGCGGTGTCGTAGGCCCGGATGTCACGCATCTGTTCCGACAGTCGGGCTATCTCTTCGTATTCCTCGCAGGGTATGACTGCGTACTCAGGCACACCATCGCGTTCGATGATCTGAACGTTTGCGGTCATTTGTAAATGTCCTCTTATTTTATGTGAGCAAGAATCCCGTCGAGCTCATCGAGGCTGTTGTATGCAATGACCAGCTTACCCGTACCCCGGCTGCCGTGCTTGATTTGGACTCGGGCCCCGAGCCGTTCGCCCAGGTCCTCTTGTAATCGCCGTATGTCGGGATCGGGTGTCGGCTCCGGGGCCTTGGCCGCGGGTTGTTCCCGGTCCGCCGCCTGCAGGCGGCGGACCAGCTTTTCGGTCTCCCGCACGGACAGCCCGCGGGCGACGACCTGGCCAGCAACCTCGCTCTGCTGGGGTCCACGTAATCCCAGGAGTGTCCGCGCATGTCCCATCTCCAGACGTTTGTCCTGGAGATATTGCTTGACGTCGTCGTTCAGCTCCAGCAGACGCAGTAGGTTGGTTACCATGGTGCGGGATCTTCCGATCGCCTCCGCGACCTGCTGGTGGGTCAGCCCGAATTCGGTCAGCAGGCGCTCCAGGGCCCCCGCTTCTTCCAGCGGATTGAGGTCGTCCCGCTGGATATTTTCAATCAGGGCGATTGCGATGGCGGACTGCTCATCCACTTCCCGCACCACCACGGGTATCTCCGTGAGACCCGCCTGTCGGGAGGCCTGCCAACGCCGCTCTCCGGCGACGATTTCGTAACGCCCGGCATCGATCGGCCGTACTACGATAGGCTGAATCACACCCCGGGCGGCAATGGAATCCGCCAGCTCACGCAGGCTATCGGGATCGAACTCACGCCGTGGCTGGTAGCGTCCACGCGTGATCAGATCGAGCGGAAGGCTGGTGACCTCCGGGACCGCCGGGGTATCTCCTCCCGCCTCGCCACCCTCGGCACCGGGCTCCAGGTCCTGGATTCCGCCGAGCAGTGCATCCAGACCACGACCGAGGCCTTTTTTCTTTACAGACATGGATTGACTCCAGTCTACGCTGTTATCCGCAGTCGGGTAGGTTGGGCAAAGCCCACCAAGGACGGTGCGCCGTGCCCAACGAACTGTGGAGGTTGGACACACCGCCGTGGACCACATGGACGGCATGAGGGTAGCCCAATAGACAACATGGACGGTATGGACGGTATGGACTCGGGGGCACACAGCGACCCCCGGTCCACGTGGTCCACTGAGTCCATGGAGTCCACGGCGGCTGCCACCGTCCCTGCGGCTTTGCCCAACCTATGAACTTGAGGTTGTCTGATCGCTAATAGATCCCTTGCGCTACGCTCGGGATGACAGGGAGCGGTTTTACCATTATTTGCGGCCATTTGCGTTTATTTGCGGACAAATCTATTTCCCCGCAGCTACGGGACGGTGTTTTTTCTGTCGGCGGAGAATTTCGCCGGCCAGGGCCAGATAGGAGATTGCGCCGCTGGAGGTCTTGTCGTAGAGCATGGCCGGCTGGCCATGGCTCGGGGCCTCGGCGAGCCGCACGTTGCGCGGGATGATAGTACGGTAAACCTGGTTGTTGAAATGGGTGACCAACTGGGTCGATACTTGGTTGGCCAGGTTGTTGCGCGGATCGTGCATGGTGCGCAGGATGCCCTCGATCACCAGCGCCCTATTGCGACTGGCGCGGATTTGACCGATGGTGTGGAGGAGCGCCGACAGTCCTTCCAAGGCGTAATACTCACATTGGATGGGAATGAGCACCCCCTGGGCGGCCACCAGGGCATTGACGGTCAGCATATTGAGCGACGGCGGGCAATCGATGACGATGAACTCATAATCCCCTTTTACGGTGGACAGGATATGGGCCAGCCGCCGCTCGCGTTCTTCACCGCGGGTCGAATCCATGAGCCCGACTTCGGCGGCAGTCAGGTCGCCGTTGGCGGGCAGCAGATCGAAGCCGGGCTTTGGCTCCTCGACCCGTTTGAGGCATTCCCGGAAGGTCCGGTTCCCGAGCATAAGGTCACAGGCGGAACTTGCCAGATCGTTCTTGTCCACCCCGCAGCCCATGGTGGCATTGCCCTGCGGGTCCATATCCACGAGCAGTACCCGGCGCTTCATGGAGGCCAATGAAGCGGTCAGATTGACGGCGGTGGTGGTCTTGCCCACGCCGCCTTTCTGATTGGCGATGGCGATTGTCCGTACCATGGTCACTCAGAGACTATCTAAAAAAGGACCGTAGGTCGTAGGCTGGGTTGCGGCCAGAGACGGCCAAAACCCAGCAATACCCAAAGCTGGGTTTCGTTCCTTGCCACCCAGCCTACCGATTTAAAACCAATGTGTTAGTTTTCAGACAGCCTCTCAGTCGTAACGGGCCTCGATCAGGTGGCGTTCGGCAGCAAGAAAGGGCACCTCGATCGGGTATATGTTCAGGGTATCCGGGCCCGGTTCCAGCCCTTGGAGCTCGGTGCCGGCCGGCCGCTTGCCCGTCATCGCCAGCAGGCGGGTGGGACGTGCAGGCAGACGCGCCGTCAGGCCCAAGAGATCGGATATCGAGGCCACCGCCCGACCGATAATGGTAGCGAATTCTTTTCCTCGGAGATACGCTTCTATCCGGGCCTGAACCACAACAGCGTTCGTAAGCCCAAGCTCCATCACCGCCTGGCGCAGAAACCGAATTTTTTTGCCGTTGCTGTCGAGTAGATAAAAGACCCGCTCCGGCGCGGCAATCGCAAGCGGGATACCCGGCAGACCGGGACCGGTTCCCAGGTCGAGGAGTCTATCGCCGCACAGGTACGGGAGCACGGACAGGCTGTCGAGCAAGTGCTTGGGAACCATCTCCAGGGGGGTACGCACGGCGGTCAAATTGTAGGCTCGGTTCCAGCGTTGGAGGAGCAAGAGATAACGGACCATAACATCGATTTGGTCGCTGCTCAGAACCATGCCCATCCGTTCGAGACCTGCCGTCAATCGTGCCGGGACCGCTCCTTTTCCGTGGGATGTGCTGATTATAGGCCTCGACATAGCACTCAATGGTGCGGGCCAGGCGTCGAGATGAGTCAAACTCGGCACATAATCACATGGGACCTAAGAGTCCATCGGTATCCCATGGATTACCTTCCTCTCCAGCCGGCCGGCTGTTGTGCAACCGGCAAAGTCATTAGGCTCACCCCGGCAGGCAGGGTTCAGGCAAGCGCGGATGAATCTCTTGTATAGGGGAAGGGAGGCGGTCCCCGCCAGCCACACCCCGGCACACGCTGCCACCGCTGCGGCTGCTCCCTTCCGGGCCTGACCGGGTTCACGGCTTCGCGTTGCGAGGGGACCGACGGGGCCACCATAAAGAAAGCCCCGCGTAAACCGGGGCTCGAACAAAAACCTTATCAGAGCAGGTCTGTAATGACAAGAGGGGCCAGGGTGAGCGCGTATGGTTCATCTCCGCAGGTGTGGGGAACACGGTAGGGGCAGGCCCCCTGTGCCTGCCCTGTGCCGGTCCTTCCCGTGGGCGCAGGGAACACCCGTAGCACAGGCGTCCCCGCCTACAGAAGGGTGGGCCATCCCCGGTTGCCTCCGAATCAGATGAAAAGCTTGGCAATAGCCACTACCGCCAGGGTCGCGGCGACAATCACAGTGACCTCGTACCAGCGCGGCTCCTTATTCAGCTTTGCGGTCTCGGCCATCAGCTTGCCGATTTCGGCGTGGATCTTCTCGATTTCAAGCTCTGCTTTCGTGGTCATAGCGATCTTCCTTCCTCGTAGTCACGGGTTGTATCCGCCATCCCGTATGGCGATTCATGCCCGCGGGCACGGGGAACATTTCGTGCTTCAGTATACCCATCGGTGGCTATCGCTTCATCCCCGCAGGCGTGGGGAACACCCGTAGCGCAGGCGTCCCCGCCTGCAGAAGGGTGGTTTAACCCTGTGGGCGCGGGGAACACATGGTAAATGATGAGTGATGAGTGATGAGTGATGAGTGATGAGTGATGAGTGATGAGTGATGAGTGATGAGTGATGAGTGATGAGTGATGAATGATGAATGATGAATGATGAGTGATGAATGTCGGTTCATCCCCGCAAGTGCGGAGAATGCCCGCATTCATCATTCCGCATTCCGCACTCATCATTTCGCTGGGTTCATCCCCGCGGGCGCGGGGAACACATGGGCCGGGTCGGGGACGTGCTGACCGCGACCGGTTCATCCCCGCGGGCGCGGGGAACACGGGTTTCGAACCCCCCACCCAATGCCGGCGGCCGGTTCATCCCCGCGGGCGCGGGGAACACTACGGGGCCGGAGGCTTGCCCACCGTCCGTACCGGTTCATCCCCGCGGGCGCGGGGAACACCGTGAGCTGGCGGCCCAGGCCCTGTTGGCGGCCGGTTCATCCCCGCGGGCGCGGGGAACACGCCTGCAAGCCCTCTTTGAGCGCGTCGGCCACCGGTTCATCCCCGCGGGCGCGGGGAACACGGGTGGGCGCGGAATTGGTGCTCGCGGGCGATCGGTTCATCCCCGCGGGCGCGGGGAACACAGTGGCCTTCGTACAGTGAAAAGATATCCCTGCGGTTCATCCCCGCGGGCGCGGGGAACACCCGGGGTGTTCGGGATCGAGCTCGAAGCGGACCGGTTCATCCCCGCGGGCGCGGGGAACACCTGAAAGACGAATTGAAAAAAGGCGATGATTCCGGTTCATCCCCGCGGGCGCGGGGAACACTGGTATGCCCTGAAGCACGGGCGCAATCAGATCGGTTCATCCCCGCGGGCGCGGGGAACACCGCCCGGCGCGGACACGGACTTCCCCCGCGGACGGTTCATCCCCGCGGGCGCGGGGAACACGTCCACCCATGGCTTCCAATTTGCGATAAGCGTGGGTTCATCCCCGCGGGCGTGGGGAACACCCGTAGCGCAGGCGTCCCCGCCTGCAGAAGGGTGGTTTAACCCTGCGGGCGCGGGGAACACATGGTAAATGGTGAGTGATGAGTGATGAATGATGAGTGTCGGTTCATCCCCGCAAGTGCGGAGAATGCCCGCATTCATCATTCCGCATTCCGCACTCATCATTCCGCTAGGTTCATTCCCGCAGGTGCGGGGAACACTCCCACTCCATACATGCGTCACAGATCGCCCATTTCGGGCCACCTTCAGACCCGGCTACCGGTAGTCGGACGACCACAGTATGGACAGTCACGAGTCTGCGTTTTATAACCCCAAGTCATAACGTAATCTCCAAAGTTCACACAGCAGTCGGTCGCCGCGGCGGCCAAAAGGTCCCCAGATCGAGGTTCAAGGCCTCAAACGGCGGCACCGAAACCCGATCGGCAGCGGCAAAGCGGCCGACCTCGATCCAGGCGCCGGCATCGAGCCGGTAGGACTCTAATGTGCGCTTAACCGGATCGATCAGCCATACATACCGTACCCCATAGTAAGCGTACAGCGGCATCTTGACCTCACGATCATCCCTCGCCGTAGACGGCGATAAAATCTCGCACATCCAATCGGGAACCACCTCGTAGCGTTGATCCTCCGGTAGGTAAGGCATCCGCTCACACCGCCAGCCCGCCAGATCCGGCACGACCACGTCAACATTGCGCACGAAGTGAACCTCCGGCTCATCCTGGATCCACCAACCGCCAGGACCTCCCTTGCCTCTCTGGAACGGGCCGAGCAACTCGGCGCCGAGCACCGAGCCGACATTGATATGGGTTCCGGAAGGCCGCGGGTGAGTACGAAGCTGCCCATTCAGAATCTCCCCGGTCACCCCTTCAGGTAGGGCCTCCAAGAATTCGTAGAGAGTGGGTTGAAGTGCCAGCTGCATGTTTTTCTCCCCTATACAAGTACTAAATGACTGGCAACAGGACACGGCTCATCCCCGCGGGTGCGGGGAACACCAGCAATCAGGGGGCAGTTGTCAGTGTGGTTTATCCTCGTGGATGCGGAGAATACCAGTAATCAGAGGGCAGGGGACAGTTATCAGTGCGGTTTATCCCCGTGGGCGCGGGGAACACGTCATAAATGATGAGTGATGAATGATGAGTGATGAATGTTGAATGTCGGTTTATCCCCAATGCCATTAAGTTAAGCGTTACCGGCCAGCAAAAGAGAGGAAACCTCACCAATCACACGAATCCTCGCGGATTGATTGGCGCGATTCGTAGGTTAGGCAAAGCTCGTAGGATGCGGTGAGCGTGTGTTGTCCTTTCCGGACTGCACCACCGCCAGGCGCGAACCGCATCTGTGGACGGTGGGCGTGCCCAACACCGGTGTTGGGCACGGGCCATCCCTGGCCCTTTGCCCAACCTTGTATGTTCTGTTTCCAAGGGAAACCCAAGGAAGGTTATAAAGGGATTTGATGAAGCGTACCTGGGAAGCCGCCCCAACCTGAGGCCTTGAGCCTGTACGGACAGATTGGCTCCCTGCCCGCTTCGCCCATACCGGAGAGTATCCGAGGCCACTAGCCATGCTCGTGAGCCTGCATAAACAAGGTCGGTAGGCGAAGGTACGGGGACAGGGAACCGGGTACGAATCCTCACCGGTTTCTGTTTAGGAGGTAAACCGATCAATCTAATTTATGCGTCTGCAGACAAATTGGACTTGCATCGGAACAGAGTATCTACGACAAGCGGCCAGCAGCTAACTTAATGGCATTGGGTTTATCCCCGCAGGTACGGAGAACACCCGCATTCATCATTCCGCATCCGCACTCATCATTCCGCTGGGTTCATCCCCGCGGGCGCGGGGAACACATGGTAAATGATGAATGATGAGTGATGAGTGTCGGTTCATCCCCGTAAGTGCGGAGAATACCCGCATTCATCATTCCGCATTCCGCACTCATCATTTCGCCGGGTTCATCCCCGCGGGCGCGGGGAACACTCTCAAGTGGGCGGTCACATCAATATCAATACCGGTTCATCCCCGCGGGCGCGGGGAACACGGCGAGCAGGCGGGCCGGTGGGCGTCGATGCCCGGTTCATCCCCGCGGGCGCGGGGAACACCACCCCCCCCCACGCCTCCCGCACGGGATAATCGGTTCATCCCCGCGGGCGCGGGGAACACGGTATCGCCAACGGCGTCTACCAGGGTATTGACGGTTCATCCCCGCGGGCGCGGGGAACACGCCGCCCTGGACGCGGAGCTCGACGAGCCGGTCGGTTCATCCCCGCGGGCGCGGGGAACACTTTACCTGCGAGTCGCCGACAGCCCCCTTCAGCGGTTCATCCCCGCGGGCGCGGGGAACACCCCATACATCTGCTCCGCGTGCCAGTCGGCGTGCGGTTCATCCCCGCGGGCGCGGGGAACACTCTTTACCGCTCAATACGAGTGAACCAAGAGTCGGTTCATCCCCGCGGGCGCGGGGAACACTTTCAATGCGGAGAAGGCGGCGCGGACCGTAAAGGTTCATCCCCGCGGGCGCGGGGAACACGTTGCTGTGGCCTTTGCTGTTCATCCTGTTGCAGGTTCATCCCCGCGGGCGCGGGGAACACGGTCCTGGGCACCGTTGCCACAGCCGGGGTGCCGGTTCATCCCCGCGGGCGCGGGGAACACTCACAAGTCTGATCTTTACCTATAAAACGCTGCCGTTCATCCCCGCGGGCGCGGGGAACACGCCCTAGTACAGCGGCACTGAAGTACCGATAACACGTTCATCCCCGCGGGCGCGGGGAACACGCCCGTAAGCCTTATCAGAAATTGCCTTGAAACCGTTCATCCCCGCGGGCGCGGGGAACACGACGCCTCCGCGCCTGCCGGTGAACCTGGACTCCGTTCATCCCCGCGGGCGCGGGGAACACTGTTTCCGGTTCCCGCAAGTCGGCCATCCCCGGCGTTCATCCCCGCGGGCGCGGGGAACACCTACGAATCACCTTTCATCCGCGCGATGATGTCCGTTCATCCCCGCGGGCGCGGGGAACACCTGGCGCGCCCCGGCGGTCTCCGGCGGCGGGCGCGTTCATCCCCGCGGGCGCGGGGAACACCTCACTCTTGGATGAGGGTCATCGTAGCGTAACCGTTCATCCCCGCGGGCGCGGGGAACACGTTCCTCGCGTGCAGCCTTCTTAGAATATTGGACGTTCATCCCCGCGGGCGCGGGGAACACCCGTGGGTAGACTGGTCCGACCACTGGTGGACCCGTTCATCCCCGCGGGCGCGGGGAACACGCTTCCTTCATCTAGCTGATTTGATAGCTAAAAAAACCGCTCGGTAATTCTACCAGGCAAAACGACGATTTCGAGGCGATTGGATCTCGAAGACATCTCTTATAAATCAAAAAGTTATAATCGAATTTTATAATCATGTCCGACCTGTACCCAGATTAACCCTTTGATTTAAAAAAGATTTTCATTCGGCTCCCCGGATTTCGATTGTTAAAGAGCATGGTCGGAATCATCGGGGGGCAGGAAGCTGACCAGGCGCAGGCCGTCGAAATCGACCGGGATGCGGCGGTTTTCACCGACGGTGTCGAAATCGTACCCCGATTCGGTGTTGGTGTTCCATGCCATGACGGCGTTGCCCTGCTCCACGCCTTCCCTGACCTGGGTCCAGATGAATTCGCGCAGGCGCTTGGATGGGTTGCCGATGTAGACGCCGGCCCGGATTTCCAGTAGCCACACCGCGAGCCGACCGCGCAGGCGCGGCGGTACGTTTTCAGTGACGATGACCAGCATCGCCCAACCGTCCCGTGTCCTTGATCGCGGGTGGAACCGCTTCCTTGGGTGGTTTTGGCGGCTCGAGCTCGCCCGCGGACAGGACGTCTTCGATCATGGGTATGATCTTTCCCAGCAATTTGGTCTCCCGAAAGATGTCCCGACAGGCGAGTCGTACCTTGCGTTCGGCCTCCGGCGGCTCCTTGGCGGCAATGCGGAAGGCCACCGGGACGACGGTGTCGAATTTGACGATGTCCGCGATGTCGTAGACGAAGGACAGAGGTTTGCCGGTGTGGATGAAGCCGACGGCGGGTGCGTAGCCGGCGGCGAGTATGGCCGCTTCGGTGATTCCGTACAGGCAGGCGGTGGCGGCCGAGAGGCAGAGGTTGGGGGGGTCGCTCGCGTCCCACTGGGTGGGGTCGTAACGCCGCCCTCGCCATTTGACCTGGTAGCGTTTGGCCATGTTTTCGTAGGTCTTTTTCACCCGGGCCCCTTCGATGCCGCGCAGTTGTTCGACACTGCGCCGTTCCGGCGGTTTCTCGCCGAAGCGCAACTCGTACATCTTGCGCACCACCTTGAGCCGGGCCTGATCGTCCAGGGCGAGCCTGGCCTGGTAGAGTAGGCGGTCGGAGCGGGCGCCGCCCGGCTGGCCCGAGGCGTAGAGCCGTACTCCCGCCTCGCCTACCCAGACCAGCAGAGTACCGACGCGCGCGGCCAGGGCGGCGGCCCGATGAGAAACGCGGGTGCCGGGCTCCAACATGATGCAGGCGATACTCCCGACCGGGATGTGGGTGCGCACGCCGTTTTTGTCGATGACGACAAAAGCGCCGTCGAGTACGTCGATCTCACCACGCTCGATGAAGATCAGGGAGATGCGCTCTTTCATGGCGATGGGTTTGAGCGGTGGCAGCGGCGAGGTCGGCATTTTAGTCGAATTCTCCGGTAGCTAGGGAGCATTCTCAAACAAACCGCACCGAAGAACCACGGATGGACACGAATTCACACGGATCGTTCCATCGGCCCTGAAAGCTCCTTTCCCGCCGCGGTAGGGTGTCGCAAAAGTCCCGAGTACCCTGTTTCACTCCAATTCTCTCGTAGGGAATGCCCTCCGTAGCGTTCCAAATGGCCCGCGGAACGGGCTCGGAGGCCGTTCCCTACAGGGGATTCCACAATTCGTGTCCATTCGTGTTCATCCGTGGTTCTTGTCCACAACAACTCACGGCTCGTCGGTCTGAGGTGAAGCCTCGTTATTAGATATCTTTCGGGTCCAGGGATTGATGAGCTCGACGCCGGTGCGTGCGAAATCCCGCTCGTTACGTGTGACCATCGTCAGGCCGTGAACCAAGGCCGTGCTTGCCAGTAAGGTATCGATTGCAGGGCGCGGGCGGCCCATTTTCTGCGACTCGGCGCTCAGCTCGCCCCAACGCAGACAGACATCGAGATCGACGGATAGGATGCGGTTGTGGAATCTGGCAATGACGTCGTGATCGAACCACCGCTGGATCCTTACCTTACGCTCGCCGTCCGCAAGGTTCCCGATACCTTTTCGTAGCTCGCCCAGGGTCAGCACACTGACAAAGAGCAGAGACTCCTTGGTTTCTTGTACCCAAGAAATTACCCCCGCGTTGGGTTGCCTCTTGGGTAATTCCGACAACAGGCAGGTATCCAGAAGGTAGCTCACAGCTCGATATCCCTTCCCAGGTCCTGGTCGCGCGTGATGTCCAGATCGACGCCCCATAAGGGCGATTTCTGAAAGAATTCGAGCAAGGAATCTTCGTGCCGGGTGAGCGTATTGTATTCCTCGATCGACAGGACGACCGCGGCCTCCCTGCCGCGCACGGTAACGACCTGCGGCCCGTGATGGCGCGCCTCCTCGACTACTCTGCTGAATTTATTCTTCGCTTCTTGTAGCTGCCAGCTCATAACGACCTCGCCACTCTAACTAGACTGTCTAGCCTAATTATAGCCTAAACCGTATCCAGCCGCCGCACCAACAGCAGGCCGCAGCCGAAGGCCTTGGCGGGGCCGATACCGGTGAACAGGGCCTTGGACAGGAAAACCGCGGGGTCGGTTACTCGTAACTCGCCCTCGAAATCGAGGGTCGAGAGCACAATACCGCGGCGTCTGCGCATGCGATGAACTCGGTGTCCATCCACCTTGAGGTTGCGGCTGCCGAACTCGCAGCCCAGCTCCGCTTCCCGTTGACGCAGCCAGCAGCACCCGGCGTCGTAGGCGATTTGATTCAAAGGTGGACGATCGGCAGGGGGTAGCGCATCCCAATTCATCCGCCTTTTGGCATCCATAACCACGTCGTGACGGATACGTTTCCGGGTCAGGGTCTTTTCTCTCAAGCCCTTTTGCTTCCTGTTCTCGGCCCAGGCTTCGATTGTGGTGGGGTCGCGGTCCTGCTTGGCTTGATTCACGGGGTTGGCGCGCAGGCTGAACACCAACCGGTCGCCCGCACACAGAGCAGGCCGGTATTCCTTGGACTCGACCCGCCAAGCCCCTGTGGGGGCTTTGGGCAGGACGCCGGAGAGCAGGTAGAACAAGGGCAGCCCGTCGCGTATCTCGGAGCGGAACAGAAACGCCGTTTGCTTGGGGTTCTCGACACGGGGCAGGTCGAAGAATTTCCACAGCAATCGGTGTTGTCCATAGGGATCGAGATTGCCGAGTAAGGCCAGCTCGTGGAACCCCATTTCCGGCGTCGGCGAGATGCGACTGAGCCGGTATTGGTCAGGATTCATGTAGACCTCCTGGCGACAAATGCGCGCGTCGTTCTTCGCGCACCGAGAACTGCCGGCGGTGGCGGGAGCTCGGGTTATCGCGGCGGACGAAAATCCCTTGCTGGTCGGCGGGGAGGCAGGTCTCCGCATCCAGGTCCCAGAACAGCATAGGGTCGGTTTCGGCCATCCGCTTGATAACCCAATCGGCGGTCCGGTCATCCGTCCATAGCTGTTTTGCGACAGCCGAGAAGCTCGTATCGGCCAGGGCCTCTTCGATGCTCGCGGCCGACCGGATCTGTGGGCCGAACGGCAGGGCGGGCGGACAGGATTTGCGGCCCAGATAGGTTACAAACTCGGGGGCCAGTAGCCTGGCCCGTAGTGTCTCCAGTGAATGAGGCGCATCCTCCCGCGCCCAGAGGGCCACGGCGGCAAAGGCATCCTGCCGATAGTCGCGCCGGGAGAGGATAGTGTTGAGCTCGTGGCGCGGCGACCAGGTGAGCTCGTCCCGCCGGGTGGCGAATGTCTTTCTGTTTCTGCCCGTGCCGGGGGAAGGCACCTGGGCGGTGTGGTAGTCGGTGAGCGGGAGGCCGGCCTGGGTGAGCTTGACCGCCATGCCGTAGCCTGCCGCCAGGGCAGCATGCTCCGCTTCGCATTGGCGGCGTTCGGCCTCGGTGGCGAGGGTATCGGGTCGGCGCAGGCCCAAGGCGGCGGCGATGAGGCCCAAGACGGCGGATTTGGTGGGGGCCAGGACCGCCGGCCGGGTCTCACCCACGGCGATGTCGCCCCAAGCGGCGAGCGGGCCGTAGAGCTGGAATACCAGATAGTCCCTCATGCCTTGTCCCCATTATTCCCATAGCTCGCGGCCCAGGATTTGAGTGCCTCGAAGTCGCCCTCTCCAGCAGTGGCATCGATGTTGCGGGAGTCGAGCGATTTCTTTTGGTAATACACCTTGTCCAAGTTGTCGCGCATGGTGGTCAGCCCGGTTACCGCATCCCTCAGCATATCGCTTCCGGCTATCGGCTTCATGAAGGCCAGGGACAGGGAACGGGGTTGGCGGTCGCCCTTTTCGGCCAGGACGTAATAGGCCCAGGCGCGGCTGGCGAAGCTGTTCTGCTTGCCGCCGGGGGCCACAGTGGCCGCGGCCTCGATCAGGGCCGCGATGGTTTTTGTAGCCAGCTCCACATCGCTGCCCAGATTCTCGCGTAACCGGTCACAGTCGATACAGACATATTGATAGAAGAGCCCGGCGCCGAAGCCCTGCTCCCCCATGTGGGCGGAGCCGGCGTCTTCTTCGTGTTTATTGAGGTCGTCGACCGCGGTAAAGAAGTCGTCTTCCACCGCGGCGCGATGGACGCTGACGGCATGGGCGACCTGGCAGGCGGCCTCGGTATTGTAGGCGGGCTCATCGGCCAGCATGCGCCCGAACAGGGCGATGTCGGCGGCCTTGTGCCGCTTGCGCAACAGGTTCAGCTCTTCCTTCGTCGGGGCCCGCTTTTCCTCGGCAAGCACGCTGGTTAGTGCTTGAATATCACCTTCTTCCTCCGGGCTGAAGTGGGCGAGCTGCTCGATTTCCAAGTCGATGAGCGACTTTTCTTTCTTCGTACTCTGCTCTTCTTCCTTTGTATCCTGCTTTTCTTTCTTATTCTTGAGCTTGCCGAAACGCCCGGCGATTTCCCGCGTCCACTCCCTGGCCTCTTTTTCGCCGATACCGGCCGCGGTGAGCCGTTCGTACACCTCGGTGCCCATCCGCTTGGTCCGGGTGCCCATGTGCCCGGACAAGGCTTCTTCGAACTGCTCGGAAGTACGCCAGGCCCGTTTCAGGCTTTGGCTGGAGATGCGCAACCGGGGCACGCCGCCCATGATGGCCGTCTTGGGGCGGTTGAGATCGTCGCGATTGAGGCAGGCCGGCGGGTAACTGGTAAGCAGGTGCAGCTGCAGAAAGGTGGTCATGGCTTACTCCGTGGGGAATCGATTCAGGATTTTGGCGGCGCGGCGGCGTAGTAGTCGTAGGCCAACTGTCGCCGGGGGTCATAAGGGCGTTTCTCGTCCAGCGGCGACCAGTTCCAGATCACGGCGGCAAGGTCGGCCAGATCGGCCCGGTCGTCCAGGATCGCCAGGGCGCGGCGGAGAGCGGTGTAAAGGTCTTCGATGTCCTCGTAAGAGTCGTCATAAGAGAGGATGCGACGAAACCGCAGCGTCGACAGGGTCGGCGTGCTACCGCCCGGCTTCGGAGTCCCCATGCGGGTAGCGAGGCCGCCTTCCGCCATCGTCCTGACCCTTGCCGACAGGCCGGCAATCGCGGCGAGCTGCGGATAGCGATTCTCGGAAATGCGGTAATCCGCGTGCCGGAGGGCATGGAGCAGGTCATGAAAAGCCGGGCTCAACATGACCTCGGTGAGACGCGCGGCGCGGCGCAGAGCAGCGCGCTCTCCCTTGTCATGTTCCAGCTCGTCCCACCAGGTCTTGAGCAAGGCGAACGAGGGATGGTCGGGTTTCCTTTGGGGAAAGATATAGGTGTTCGGTTTGTTCACGGACGTCTCCTTAAATCCACTAACGAGGCTTCGCCTTTGCCAAGCCAAAAGATCCCTCGCTACGCTCGGGATGACAGATCATGCCTCGCCGGTCTGAGGCGAAGCCTCGCTCGTCGATTTCTTCTTCGGCGGCTTTGGTAACCCGAGAATCTCCTCCTTCAGGGGCGCACCCGCCAGTCAGGTAGGTTGGGCAAAGCCCACCAGGGACGGTGGACGTGCCCAACATCAGGTGTTGGGCACGCTTCGCTTTGTGCATCTTGTAAGGTAGCCACAGTTTGCACATCTTAAGTGGAATGCTCAAAGTCCTTGAAATCCCTGCCAGACGCTCGCTTTGCTCCAACCTACGGGCTGGTTGATTTTTTCCGCGGCGGTTTGGGTAGCCCGAGGATCTTCTTCAAGGGCACACCCCCCAATGCCCTGCCGAGACTATTGCGAGCGGTGGCGATCTTACCTGGGTCTACGGCGTCGAAATCGCCGGTCCGGGAATAGCGGTCGAACAGGACAAAGGCGGTATCGCGAAGGGTTCTGTGCCAGCTATCCAGGATCAGGTGGGCCAGCGGCTCCTCTTGCACCGCATCGCGTAGATCACGCACATGAGGATAAAAGGCCGCTTCGGTGGATTTCCACAGCTCGCTCTTCACGGAGCCCAGATCGCCACGTATCTTGGTCTGGCCGAACAGGGCGGCCTTGAGGGCGTTATACAGATACCCGGCTACCTTTTCGGCCGCCTTGACCAGACTGTCTACCTGCTTCCTGAAGGTATCCTCGCAGCCTGGGGGGACGAACAGGATGGGCATTCTGGCCTCATACCAACAGCGCGCCTTGTTGCTATCCATGTCGTAGCCAAAGGCCCACAGGCGACCCTCTTCACCGATCAGGTTGCGAAACTGGGTGACGACTCGGGCCGGTCTATGCGACCCATCCGGGCTGTTTTCCGTAAGTCCCAGCCAATCCCGATAGCCGATTCCGTCCCGCCCCGGATGGGCCGGCAGCAGGGTAGCGTCCCTCTTGTAGTGGGGGCTTAGCGGGTGCTCGAAGCCATCGTAGTTGACGCCATAGTTCCTGGTGAGAAAGCTGCGGAAGATCCGTTCGGTTGCGGTGCCGCACAGGTCGCAAGGGGTAAGCTCGCACTCTTCGCCGACAAGGCGAATGCGTCGCGGTAAGGACCAGAATTGTTGATCGGGATGGACATGTACCGGCGTTGTCACTCCCGCCGGCGGTTTCGACTCGCTGGTGCGGGTCGGCGCGAGCCAGGGAAAGTGGTCCGGTGCCTCCGTTATTCCGGATACGGCTCCAGCATGGTAACGGCTTGCTTCTAGGACATTGAGCCAACAGGTGTCCCACAGCTGTTTGCCCACTACCAAGGTGGTCAGTGGCCCGCCCCCACGCATCCCGGTACGGTAGCCCCTGCCGCCTTCCGGCGCTTGGGTTTGCAGCGCGAACAGGGCCGCCGCGGCGCAGTGCGGGCAGAGCTGTTCCACTGCGTCTTGCTTGATAAAGAGGTCCGTCGAGCTCCCTTTGGGCGGCGAACCGATCAACAGGGCCGCAATGTCGAACCGCTTCTCCAGCTGTTCGGGATTGAAGTCCTGCATAAACGCCTTCCCTCCTTCAAGCTCGAAGGCGTGGGCCACTGTCTCAAAGCGTACTTTCAACTCCTCCGTCGAAGGCGCTATTTCGTGCCAGTCCCACCATTGGTCTTCGCTCGGCGTGCAAGTCGTTTGCAGCAGACCGATCAGGAATTGGGTCAAGGCCCCGTCGAAATCCGGCCGGGGACTGGCCACGGCGAGGATGGGGTTGTCGTCGATGCGGTCGGTTAACTCCCAGGGCACGATCCTTTCCGTTTTGCCGTTGGCCCGGTGGATCGGTATCCAGGGATCGGTGATCAGATTCATCGCTGTCTTCTCCTTATTCGACTCTGAAGCCCGCATCTTTGGAGTAAATGACTCGGATCTCTTCATCGTTCTCGTCGAGCGCCCAGCCGTGAAACTCGGTTCCTGTCTCCTCCGGCGCTTCCTCCAGCGGAATAATCAGGCGATAACGGCCCTGGTCGGCCATCCGTTCCCTGGCGCGGGCGATGAGCTCGGTGTAACGGGGGCTCTCGCCAGCGATTCGGTACCGGGGGACGCTGAGCTCCGAGAGGGACCAATCCAGGCTTTCGTCGATCGAGGCCCAGGGGATCAGCGCGTCGTCCCTGATCCGCGCCAGGCGCAGGCGTACCGTCGGTTCCCCTAAGCGGGTGGGAATATCCGTGTCGGAGTCCTCATCCGGCCACTCGAAGCCGGTAGGATCATAGCCTTGATCGAAGCTCAACGAGTTCATGTGCGCCAGCGCGCGTTCGCTGAAGCAGGCCCCTTGCCGGCTATCCGAGCTTTTTTGAAGTTCCACCGGGATGTTCTCGAAGGCATCCGGCCCATAGACCGATTCGATCATATCGCGGGCGTCCCGCGGCAGGACGAGTGTGCGGGTCTCGCGGCGCGTCAGCCAGTGGGCGGTGAGCCACAGCCGGCCATGATCGGCATAGACCCTGGCTGCCCTCGGTAATAGGTCCTTGAACCAGTCGGCATCGGCGTCCGGCGTGGGTTCGGACATTAAGATACCGAGCCTGGCCCCGCCGCGCCCTTCCTGGTCGGCGGGTTGGCCCTGGGCGTCGCGGCGGTGGCGTTGCAGCCGTCCCGCCCGCTGGACGACCAGATCAATGGGGGCCAGATCGGTCACCATGTCGTCGAAATCCACATCCAGGGATTGCTCGACCACCTGGGTAGCGATCACTAGCTTACCGCGGCGTGACTCGGGGGTGCTCCGCGGATCGAATGCCTTGAGGACGCCCTCGCCGATTTCCAGCCGGTCGCACAGGGCGAAACGGGCATGGAACAGGGTGGCCGGCTCGTCGGGTCGGCGCTCGCCCCACGTCCGCCAGGCGGCGATCGCGTCCACGACCGTGTTGCGGACCCAGACGGCGCAGCCGCCCCGATCGATGGTCGCCTCCAGCCTGTGAAAGACCGCCTCTTCATCGGCCAGCGGCTCGATGGTCAGCTCGCGGCAGGCGGTCGTGCGGGCCTCAATAGGGACCTCATCGAGACCGGAGGCCCGGACCTGGGTGGCGAGGGGGTAATCGGTCTTCTCGGGCGCGGACGCGGCAAAGCCGGTGCCCTCCGCGAAGGCGGAGATCAGCCGCGCCCGTTGTTCGCGGGGGAGGGTCGCGGAGAGGAGGATCGCCGATCCGCCCAGGCCGGCATGGAATCGCAACAGGCAGGCCAAGAGCTCCCCCATGTAGCAATCACAGGCGTGTACCTCATCCACCAGAAGGACCTTGGTGGAGACCCCCAACAGACGCATCGACTGATGGCGCAGCGGCATGACGGCCAGCAGTGCCTGGTCGATGGTGCCGACCCCGAAATCCGCCAGCAGCGCCTTCTTGCGGCTGTCGGACAACCAGGCGGTACTCTGTTGGGAGGCCGAAGCCTCCTCCTGCTGCTCATCGTAGCCCGCATCCCGGCGCTGCAGAGCGTCCAGCTTTTGCCGGGTCCCGGCGGCGGAATGGGCGAGGACGAGGGACGGCTCGCCGGCGGAGAAGAAGCCCTGCCAGGGCTCGGTTGCGTCGCCCTCCGGTCGCTTCTGTACCCGACCGAACATGGCATCCGCCGTAGCCATGGTGGGCAACGCGAAATAGACCCCGCGGCCGCAACCCGCCTGCATGAGGCGGGCGGCGAGCGTCAAGGCGGCCTCGGTCTTGCCGCCGCCGGTCAGCTCTTCTAACACGAAGAGCTGGGGTCCCGGCGCGATGGATACGGTATCCGCCCAGGCCTGAAGCGGAGTCGGACCGGCGGCGAGCGAGGGGAAGAGGCGGGCGAAGTCGACATCGCTCGCCGGCGTGGGGGCGCACATCCCGCTCTCCGCCACGGCGCTCTCGGCCTGGGGGAGCGCGATCCGGTGGAAATAGTCCTCAAGAGACAGGTCCGGCTCGCGGTACGCGAACCACTGCGTATTGGAGCCCAGCTAATCCGCCGTGACCGCCAGCCCGGCCACCAACCATGAGGCCCGTTTGTAATGCTCCAGCGACCCCTCGGTACGGGAAGGGAACTGCCAATCCCGCGGAAGCAGCAAAACACGGGCCGCGCCTACGAATTCCTGGGCGTGTTGCAAGGGGCCATCCGCCGGCAAGTGTTGGAGGACGTGGGCCTTGCGGTTATCGTTTCGCGGCGGGCGGCCATGATGCCCGGCTACCGCGGTGGCCCACAGGCGTAACAAGTTGCCACCGCGCCGGGCCAACTCCGGGGATTCGAGCCAGGCCGGTAGTTGCTCCATCAGCAGGGCGTAGCCCAGGGTGTCATGGCGGACGTCGTAGGCTATCGGTTTGGTGCTTCCCTGGAGCATTTCTTTGAGGTCGGGACGCAATGACTGGAACCCGTTGCCGAACTTCCCCAGGTCGTGGAGCGCGAGCAGAAAAACCAGCCAGGGCGAGAGAACCGCGGCTTCGAACCCGGACAGCCTGACCAAGTTCTCCAACCATGCCGGTTGCCGGCGCAACAACACCTGCCCACAGGCCGCCACATCCAGCGCGTGATAGACCAGGGGATGCCACTTGGGTTCCCCCCCACTTGATTCCTCTGGATCGTCGCGAGCGGCCTTTCCCCAGTAGTGAAAATAAGCGGACGAGATAGCCACGTAAGACCTCCGGTTATGTTGCAATACCCGCTAACCCAGGCGGTAGCTCGCGGACCGAACCTATTGTCCGTTCCCGCGCTTCGAGGATTGTGAAAGAATTTGTTGTTGATCACGGCGAGCGTAATCTACCGGTCGAGTTCGACCCGTCTGTCGTCGAAGTGCGATCCACAAGGCCATGATAGCGACGGCGATCAATCCAGCTTCGTTCGCTTCCGCGACAAGCGCCTGCAGGGCATGTATCGATTCGAGGATCATTTCTAATGTCCCAAAGAAATCACGTTGGGATGAACCTTAAACAGCTCCAGGAAGATTGTCAAGAAAGGTATCTACTGGAATTGACAAAATTACGTTCTCTCCATATCCTCCTGTGGCGTTCCCTCGTTATCGAGGGATGGACCGGTATCGACTGGAATAAATCGGTCGTTCAGCGTGTGTTCCCCACGCCCGTGGGGCCGTTAAAACGTAGGTTGGACAAAGATATAGGATGTGGTGAAGCCAGGCCTGTCCCAACGCAGGAGGGAGCTTGCCGAACCACATTGAAAAACCACCAAGCTCTTGCGATGGGCGCAGAGGCCACCGAGCCGCCCGAATCCAAAGCGGCGTCAGGTCCATGCCAATCGGTAGCCAGGCAGGTAGCGTTTTTCGTTCCGAGGCGGGATGCACGCCCCGATATTGCCGGGAACCCGCGGTTCCTGCCGTAACCGAAGTGTCGCCATTTCTTGAAATGAGGTTTTAAGGTGACGAAGAAAGAGACGGACCGTGGTCCAACCCACGACAGCAGCTACAAGCTCTTGTATTCCCATACCGCAATGGTCGGTGACTTGTTACAAGGCTTCATACCGGGCGCCTGGATTGATGAGCTGGACCTGGCCACCCTGGAAAAATGCAGCGGCAGCTACGTCAGCGACGATCTCCGTGACCGTGCCGACGACCTCATCTGGCGCGTGCGCTGGGGTCAGGACTGGCTCTATGTCTACCTGTTGCTCGAATTCCAATCCAGCATCGACCGCTGGATGGCGGTGCGCATCCAAACCTACCTCGGCCTTCTCTACCAAGACCTGATCCACACGCGGCAGCTCAGTAGTAAAGGCCGACTGCCGCCGGTGCTCCCCATCGTGCTCTACAATGGAGCCAGCCCCTGGAACGCCGCGTGCGCACTCGACGACTTGATCGAACCGGCTCCGCCCGCGCTGCGCGAATACCGGCCGCAACAGGCGTATTTCCTGATCGACGAGCAACGTGTCGCTGAGCAAGGCAACCTGCCGCAGCGCAATCTGAGCGCCGCGCTCTTCCGGCTCGAAGCCAGCCGCACGCCGGCAGAGGTACTGACCACCCTCCATGCCTTGGTCGAGTGGCTCGCGGCACCGGAGCAAACCGGCCTGCGGCGGGCCTTTACTGTCTGGCTCAACCGGGTTTTTCTCCCCAAGCGACTTCCGGGCGTAGAATTCGAGTCACTGACCGATTTGCACGAGGTACATGACATGTTGAGCAATCGCGTAGAGAGCTGGACCGAGCAATGGAAACGCGAGGGTCTGGCGGAGGGTCGGAAGGAAGGTCGGAAGGAAGGTCGGAAGGAAGGTCGGAAGGAGGGTCTGGAACAAGGTCTGGAACAAGGTCTGGAACGGGGCCGCCAAGAGACGCGTCACCTGCTTGCCCGCCAAGCCTGCCATCGCTTCGGTTCCGCGATCGCCACGCAGACCGAGCCGCTCCTGACCGCGATTGCCGACCCGCGGCAGTTGGCAGATCTCGGCGATGCACTCCTCTCCTGCCCCGACGGGACCGCTTGGCTGCGCATCTTGCATCAGGTACGGTCTCCGTCGACCACCGGCGACGAGCACCCATAACCGACATTCGAGTTCAAAAGGTCCGCACAGCGGAACCTACAGGCTCACCGCCGCTGTCCGCGCGCACCGGGATGCCAGGGGTTTTCAGGCGGATTCATCCGTCTTTTCCATTCCGTAGTCGGTCGAGTAGCGAAGCCTGTGCCTGTCGTTGGTCCATGCCGCCTCCCCCTCTTCTGTCATTGCAATGAGGTAACGTCCATCATAGAGGTCATTGTCGACACAACAGCCGTGGAGGCGATCCTTCCAACTCGCGGGTACCGGCACGGTATCGAGCAGCAGGGTCTCCGGACGGTCGCGCTCGTCGAGATCGGCGATCCGGGTGCCGTCGAGCAACCGTCCGTCCGGGAGCATCGGTAGCAGGGATAGACTCATCTCACCATCACGGGTAAGGGATGTGGCACGGCTATCTTCATCGCGGAATTGAGAGACCGTCATAGTAATCAGGCGCTTGGCATCCGCCCGCGCGGTCTTTTGGGTTTGCAGCCAGGCAAGGTGGTCTTCCAGCACCTCTGAGGGCTCGTCGGGCCAGTCCACTTCTTCCGCCGATTCGCTTGCATAGACCGCTTCGATCCAATCACGGTAGGCCACTGGGAAGGGAATGCTCGGATGCGAGGAAAGCAATTGCTCGGTCCGCCACAAGAGGCGTGGATCGCCGTAGATCTTTTCGTGCAATCCGTAGTCCGGTTCGGCGACCGTGAGTATGGTGCAGGCGGGTTGCTCGTATCCGGGCGGTCGGTGCGGGCGGGCGTGTCGATGCAGACGCCCCAGGCGTTGGAACAGCAGATCCACCGGGCAGAGCTGGGTCAGGAGCCAGTCGAAATCCAGATCCAGGCTTTGTTCGATGACTTGGGTAGCAACCAGGATACGTCCGGTACTGCGATCCGCATCGCGGCCATAGCGGGTCAGGATTTCATGCTCGATTCCCTGCCGATCCCGGAGCCGATAGCGGGCGTGAAAGAGATCGACGGGGATCTGCCCCGCCTTGTACCGCAATAAACGTGCAAGGCGCTGGGCGTCATCCACCAGGTTCATGACGATGCCGACCAGGGCACCAGCCCGCGCAGCGGCGATGATGCGATCCAGCAGGGCCTCGTCGGGAAGGGCGTCCGCGAGCCGGCATAGCTCCACGGCGACCTCGCGTTGCTCGGGTAGCTGGGTTGCCGGCAATCTCAGCGGCCTCGCCTCGCCCTGATCCGCGGTCCAGAGGGCGGGATAAGGGGCCGTTTTGGGGATTTCGCACTCCCACGCACCCAACAGATCGCGCCGTACCGCCGCCGGCAAAGTGGCGGAGAGTAGGATGGCGCTGCCGCCGGTGGCCTTTTGGCGGCGCAAAACCTCTTCCAGCAAGCCGTTCATGTAGGCGTCGTAGGCATGGACCTCGTCGACGATCAATACGGAGCGGTTGAGGCCGAAGCCGCGCACGAAGCTGTGTCTGATCGGCAGTACGGACAGGAGGACCTGGTCGATGGTGCAGACGCCGATCTGACCGAGGAAGACGCGCTTGCGGCTGCTAGCCAGCCAGTCGGAGCACTGGACCCCGGCCTCCTCGTGCCCCTGGGCGGTATGGGGACGCGCGGCCTCCACCAGGCGCCGGAACTGGTCGTTCAGGTCGCGGTGGCCGTGAGCGAGTACGACGTTGGCGGGGCCAAAGGCATGTTGAGCAAAGGCCGCGGCGCGGGCGAGCATGGCATTGGCGGTGGCCTGGGTGGGCAGGGCGAAGACTACCGAGTCGGCAACGCCTGCTACGAGCAGGCGCCAGGCGTGGGCGAGGGCGGCCTCGGTCTTGCCGCTTCCGGTGGGGGCCTCGACGATGGTCAGACCGTCGGATACGGGGAGCTCATCGACCATCGTCTGAACCCCGCGTGGTTGCTCATCGCCCTTGAGCAATACGGCTAAGCCGCCGTAAGGTGAGACGGGGGCCGTGAGTCCGAAACGCGCCAAGGCATCCTCGTGGATCACATGATCTTGCGCCCAGGCGAAGTATTCCGCCGGTGTCTTGGATGGGGCCTGATATCCGAACAGGTCGGTGTTCGAGCCGATCCAGTCACACAGGCTGCAAAACCCAGCGAGCAGGTTTTTGGCGGCGGTATCGGGCATCTTCGGGACATCGCCGAGAGACAGGCCGACCGGTGCCAGGAAGAGCCTGGCCGCCTGCTCGACCCACAGCCGGCGCGCTGTCGCATCCCGGTGCTTGATATCCGGGGTTGCGTAACCGCGAACCAGCTTGTCGGGGTCGGGTTGGCAGATCGAGCCGTGATGACCGGCGACCACTGCCAACCAGTCGGCGAAGGCCCTTGTCTGCCTGCGCCGGTCGGTCCCGATCCAGGCGGCGATTTCTCCTCCTTCGTCGGCCTGGGCAAAGCCGTTGCAACCATGGTCGTAAGGTCGATTGGTTTGTACGTCAGCCAGATTGATATCGGGCCATGCCGCCTGCAGGACATCGGGGGCCTTGATCTGGAACGGGATATGCAGCTTGCCGAGATCATGGAGGGCAACGAAGAATAGGACCCAGGTCCTCAGTGTTTCCTCGGAATCCGCAGCGAATGCCGTTTTGAAGCGATGCCTGATGGCTTGGGAACAGGCCCACAAGGCCGCAGCAACCGCCGCTACATCCAATGAGTGATAGACCAACGGGTGCCACTTAGGCTCCCCCGGATAGTTGCGATCGGCCTTTCCCCAATAGCGAAAACAAACGGACGAGATGTCCACGGATAAAACCCTCCTGTTTCGTTGCGGTAGCCGCTTTTTAGCACAGGCGGTGGCTCACAGATTGAGCCTGTGGCTCATTCCCGCGCTCCGGGGACTGTGAAAGGATTCGCCGTTACGGCAAGCGTAATCTACCGGTCGAGTTCGACCCGTCTGTCGTCGGAGTGCGATCAACAAGGCCATGATGGCGACGGCGATCAATCCAGCTTCGTTCGCTTCCGCGACAAGCGCCTGGAGCGCATGTATCGATTCGAGGATCATCTATAGAATCCCGTAGAAACTTGCTGTTAGTTACCTTAGATCTGAAAAAAACTTATACAGAGAGCGGCACTATAACGACACGGAAAAATTTGGCAGATTGACTTGTTTTTCCTATCCTCTTCGTGTTCCCCGCCTCCGTGGGAATGAACCGCTGTCGGTCACACTAGGATTCCTTGAGGGACCTGCATCTTTACCAATGAGTCAAGTTGGTGCGCTGCACAAAAATAGTTCTGCCTCTTGTTGGGCAGGAATCGCAAATCCTTTGAACCACGGAGGCAGACACGGATAAACACGGATCACAATCCGTGTTTATCCGTGTCTGCCTCCGTGGTTCTTCGGTGCGGTTGGTCACGCCTCGTCGGTCTGAGGCGAAGCCTCGTTAGATCGGTTGTTCCCCACGCCCGTGGGGTCGTTAGGGAGTAGGTTGAGCAAGGCTCGTGGAATGTGGTGAGGTCAGGCTTGTCCCGACGCAGGAGGGAGCCTGGCCGAACCGCATCAATGGACGGGGCAGGCAGGCAGCGAACCGCATCCTACCCGACTGAGAACAAGCCATGAGCCTAGGGGACGTTCTCAATCATGCCAAATCCAGGTAGCGCAGGCGTCCCGCCTGCCGGAATGCGGACGTTTCGCTGGCGGGTGCAGGCGAGACGCCTGCGCTACACGCTTGGTTTTTGCGCTGACCCGACTTAATTGAGAACGCCCCTAGCCCAGCCCGGATTTTAAAGCCGTCGAATTCGACGGGATTAAGCTCGGGGTTGTTCAGGGACTCCCAGATCCCAAGAAACTCGATGGTATTCCGGTTCCGTAGCCAGTTGCGAATGAGATCATCCGTGTGTTCGGGATTCCGGTTGCGTGCAATATCCGTAAGCGAGATATAGTCCTCCTCACGGTGGATAAACACGGTGATGTCGGTTCCCTTGACGCTGACGGTGGCTTTACGGGTTTTGCTCATCCATCCTCCCTAAGCTGCAAACTGGTTCAAAGAGACGTAGTCCTTAATATACTCCGGCACGAGCATGCGGTACTTCTCCCCGCGTGAGGGTGTCGCAAAAGCCCAAATCGGGATCGAAATCGAAATTCCGATTGCGATCCCGATCCCGATCCCGATCCTGATTTCGACATCACTCATCATTCATGCTCCGGTTCATCCCCGCGGGGGCGGGGAACACGAAATGAGGTCTTAAGGTGACGAAGAAAGAGACGGACCGTGGCCCAACCCACGACAGCAGTTACAAGCTCTTGTATTCCCATGTCGCAATGGTCGGTGACCTGCTGCAAGGCTTCATACCGGGCGCCTGGGTAGAGGAGCTGGACCTGACTACGCTGGAGAAATGCAGCGGCAGCTATGTCAGCGACGACCTCCGCGACCGTGCCGACGACCTGATCTGGCGCGTGCGCTGGAACCGGGACTGGCTCTATGTCTACCTGTTGCTCGAATTCCAATCCAGCATTGACCGTTGGATGGCGGTGCGCGTCCAAACCTACCTCGGCCTCCTCTACCAGGACCTGATCCGTACCCAGCAGCTCAGTAGTACAGGCCGACTGCCGCCGGTGCTCCCCATCGTGCTCTACAATGGAGCCAGCCCCTGGAACGCCGCGTGCGCACTCGACGACTTGATCGAACCGGCTCCGCCCGTGCTGCGCGAATACCGGCCGCAACAGGCGTATTTCCTGATCGATGAGCAGCGCGTGGCGGAGCAAGGCAATCTGCCGCAGCGCAACCTGAGCGCCGCGCTCTTCCGGCTCGAAGCCAGCCGCACACCGGCGGAGGTGCTGACCATCCTCCATGCCCTGGTCGAGTGGCTCGCGGCCCCGGAGCAGACCGGCCTGCGGCGGGCCTTTACCATCTGGTTCAACCGGGTCTTTCTCCCCAAGCGACTGGCGGGAGTAGAATTCGAGTCCATGACCGATTTGCACGAGGTACATGACATGTTGAGCAATCGCGTAGAGAGCTGGACCGAGCAATGGAAACGCGAGGGTCTAACGGAGGGTCGTAAGGAAGGTCGTAAGGAAGGTCTGGAACAAGGTCTGGAACGGGGCCGCCAAGAGACGCGTCACCTGCTTGCCCGCCAAGCCTGCCATCGCTTCGGTTCCGCGATCGCCACGCAGACCGAGCCGCTCCTGACAGCGATTGCCGACCCGCGGCAGCTGGCGGATCTCGGCGATGCACTCCTCTCCTGCCCCGACGGGACCGCTTGGCTGCGTGTCTTGCATCAGGTACGGTCTCCGTCGACCACCGGCGACGAGCACCCATAACCGACATTCGAGTTCAGAAGGTCCGCACAGCGGACCCTACAGGCTCACCGTCGCTGTCCGCGCGTACCGGGGGTGGTGTTATTACTTTGTTGCTTATTATTATAAATCACTTGTGAAATGAGGTCTTAGGGTGACGAAGAAAGAGACGAACCATGGCCCAACCCACGACAGCAGTTACAAGCTCTTGTATTCCCATGTCGCAATGGTCGGTGACCTGTTGCAAGGCTTCATACCGGGCACCTGGGTAGAAGAGCTGGACCTGACTACGCTGGAGAAATGCAGCGGCAGCTATGTCAGCGACGACCTCCGCGACCGGGCTGACGACTTGATCTGGCGCGTGCGCTGGGGCCGGGATTGGCTCTATGTCTACCTGTTGCTCGAATTCCAGTCTAATATTGATCGCTGGATGGCGGTGCGCATCCAAACCTACCTCGGCCTTCTCTACCAGGACCTGATCCGTACCCGGCAGCTGAGTAAGGCAGACCGACTGCCGCCGGTGCTCCCCATCGTGCTCTACAATGGAGCCAGCCCCTGGAACGCCGCGTGCGCACTCGACGACTTGATCGAACCGGCTCCGTCCGTGCTGCGCGAATACCGACCGCAACAGGCATATTTCCTGATCGATGAGCAGCGCGTGGCGGAGCAAGGCAATCTGCCGCAGCGTAACCTGAGCGCCGCGCTCTTCCGGCTCGAAGCCAGCCGCACGCCGGCGGAGGTGCTGACCATCCTCCATGCCTTGGTCGAGTGGCTCGCGGCGCCGGAGCAGACCGGCCTGCGGCGAGACTTTACCGTCTGGTTCAACCGGGTCTTTCTTCCCAAGCGACTGGCGGGCGTAGAATTCGAGTCACTGACCGATTTGCACGAGGTACATGACATGTTGAGCAATCGCGTAGAGAGCTGGACCGAGCAATGGAAACGCGAGGGTCTGGCGGAGGGTCGGAAGAAAGGTCGGAAGGAGGGTCTGGAACAAGGTCTGGAACAAGGTCTGGAACAAGGTCTGGAACGGGGCCGCCAAGAGACGCGTCACCTGCTTGCCCGCCAAGCCCGCCATCGCTTCGGTTCCGCGATCGCCACGCAGACCGAGCCGCTCCTGACCGCGATTGCCGACCCGCGGCAGCTGGCGGATCTCGGCGATGCACTCCTCTCCTGCCCCGACGGGACCGCTTGGCTGCGTGTCTTGCATCAGGTACGGTCTCCGTCGACCACCGGCGACGAGCACCCGTAACCGACATTCGAGTTCAGAAGGTCCGCACAGCGGAACCTACAGGCTCACCGTCGCTGTCCGCGCGTACCGGGATGCCAGGGGTTTTCAGGCGGATTCATCCGTCTTTTCCATTCTATCCGTTCCCCGTGTTGCGGGGTCGTTAGGAGGTAGGGTGGGCTGTGCCCACCGCAGGCGCTGGTCGGCAAAGTAAGAGAAGAAACTACGAATCACGCGAATCCTCGCGAATCGATTCGCGGAAATTCGCGTGATTCGTAGTTTTCTCTAAATGGCCAACAGCTAACTTAATGGCATTGCCCTACAGGCTCCATACCGGGTCCAGGGGTTTTCAGGCCAGGTCCCTGGTGCGCTTCATTTCGACTTGTCGGTCTGAGGCGAAGCCTCGCTAGGATTCCTTGAGGGACCCGGATCTTTACCAATGAGTCAAGTTTGTGCACGGCACAAAAACTCACATCTCCTCATGCAGCACTTGGGGGTATTGCGCCCATTGTTTTTATCCGCAGATTACGCAGATTTTCGCAGATTAAGAATAGAAATAATCTGCGAAAATCTGCGTAATCTGCGGATAACAAGTTTGTTCGCTGCACAAAAAATTCATGCCTTACCAGTCTGAAGGCGAAGCCTCACGCGCAGGGTACGAGTCGTTGCGACCTCTCTTTATTCACCACAGAGAACACCGAGTACACAGAGAATCAGACGCGATCGCGTTCAACACCCTCGACCGGACGGCGGACATTGCAATTGATCAATCAACCGTATTCTACTTGGGCTGATCGCATTTCCATCTCTGTGTGCTCTGTGTCCTCTGTGGTTAAAAAGAATTCACCCCTCGTCGGTCTGAGGCAGAGCCTCGCTAGCATTAGCGTTTGAGGCGGGTGCATTTCCGCTGTTGGGCGGGGGTGAGGCGGTTGCGGCGTCCCGCGTAGGGGTTGGTTCCGGTGCAAAATTCGATCCGCAGAGGGGTTCCGGTGAGGTCGAGTGCACGACGAAAGTAGTTGATGAGGTAGCGCCGGTAGGTGTCGGGCACCGCCGCCGTCTGGTTGCCGTGGATGACGATGCGGGGGGGGTTGCGTCCCCCCTGATGGGCGTAGCGCAGCTTGATGCGCCGTCCGCGCACGAGCGGCGGCGGGTGTTTCTGTGCCGCTTCTGCGAGGATGCGGGTGAGCTCGGGGGTGCCGAGGTCGCGGGTAGCGTTTGCGATGGCCCGGTCCGCCGCCTCCGGCAGCCGGCCGACGCCGCTGCCGTGCAGGGCGGAGATGTAGTGGACCACGGCAAAATCCAGGAACCCCAGTCTCCGGTCCAGGGCGGCGCGCACTTGGGCGCGTTCCTCGTCGCCAAGTCCATCCCACTTGTTGACCACCACCACCAGGGCACGGCCACTGTCCAGGATGTGAGTGGCGAGGGTGGCGTCCTGCTCGCCGATGCCCTGCCGGGCGTCGAGGACCAGGATAACCAGGTTGCATTGCTCGATGGCCTGGAGGGTCTTGATGACGCTGAATTTTTCCACGGTCTCCCGAACCCTGGCGCGCCGCCGCACCCCGGCGGTATCGATCAGGACATAGGGTTTGCCCTGGTGCTCGAAAGGGACCTCGATGCTGTCGCGGGTAGTGCCGGGGGCGTCGCAGGTTACCAGCCGTTCCTCGCCCAATAAGCGGTTGACCAGGGTGGATTTGCCGACGTTCGGCCGGCCCACGACGGCGATCCGGGTGCCGCGGTTGCCGGGCACCGGGGTGGTTGCATCCGGCCGGGGGTTCGGAAGCGCCTCGCATACCCGCTCGATCAGGGCCTTTACGCCGCGGCCCTGGGTCGCGGAGATGGTAAAGGGCTCGCCCAAGCCAATGGGATGGAACTCCGCCGCGGCCAGGGCCGGGTCCGTGTGATCGGTCTTGTTGACCACCAGGGTAACGGCCTTACCCGTGCGACGGAGGTTGCCCGCGATCTCCAGGTCGGCGCCGGTGCAGCCGTCGTGGGCATCTACCAGGAAGAGCAGATGATCCGCCTCTTCCAGGGCGTGGGCGATCTGTTGCTCCACCGAGCCGGCCAGGCCCGCGGACTCCCCGCTCAGCCCTCCGGTGTCGACCAGAATATAGGGATAGGGACCAATGCGGCCGATGCCGTATCGGCGGTCCCGGGTCAAGCCGGCGTAATCGGCTACCAGGGCATCCCGGGTCCTGGTCAGGCGGTTGAACAGGGTCGATTTGCCCACGTTGGGCCGGCCTACCAGGGTGAGAATAGGAAGCATAGTGTGGGGCTGTCGATATTTATCCGAGCGCGGGCGATTGTAAAATGTTTTTCGTGCCGGCAAGGTGCGGCGAGGAGGAAAGGTGGGCTGTGTCTACCGCCCCGGCATCAAAAGCTTCGGTTTCGCAGATGAAAAACGAGATAATTGGCGCGACTCTGCGTAATCTGAAGATAACCTGGAATAGGATGGGCCCGTTTCACTTTCTCTTAAGGGCCACAATCGGATCCTGAACGGTGAATGTCAACAATCCCTGGTTTTAGATCCTATGCAACCATCCGGGATCCGGCAATCGGAACCTTTCCCGGGGTTGGTTCGAGTCGTCCGATGGGGCACCTGATCATCTACCTCATGATCGCCGTGCTGATTGCCGGTTGCGCCTCGCCGCAGCTGCAGAAATCTACCGGCGCATCCGGCCGTGCCCGCCTCGGCATCGAGGAGGCGGTCATGGCCGACGGTTACCGCCTGCCCTTGCGGCGTTGGGGCAACTCCGAACGGCCACGGGCCCTCATGCTCGCGCTCCACGGCTTCAACGACTACGGCAATGCCTTTGTGGCGCTGGGTCCCTACCTGGCAACCCAAGGTGTACTGACCTTCGCCTACGACCAGCGCGGTTTCGGCGCCACCGCCCAGCGGGGGCTCTGGGGTGGAGAGGAACACCTAGTCACCGATCTGATGACGCTGACCAGGCTGCTGCGGGAGCGCTATCCGGGGCTCCCGTTGTTTCTTCTCGGAGAGAGCATGGGCGGCGCGGTGACCATGGTCGCCGCGGCACAGGCAGATATGGGAGTGGATGGCATCGTCCTGGTGGCGCCGGCAATCTGGTCCCGCGACACCATGAACCCGATTCAGAGTTGGGTACTCAAGGTAACGGCCCATACCTTTCCCTCCCTCATGCTGACCGGCAGCGGACTCAATATTCGGGCGTCGGACAACCTCGACATGCTCCGCGCCTACCAGGCCGATCCGCTCGTCATCAAGGAGGCCAGAGTCGATGCCCTGTGGGGAGTTACGAACCTCATGGACCTGGCGATGGCTAGGGCTATGCGACTGCCTGGACCAACCCTCGTACTTTATGGAGAGCATGACGAGATCATCCCTGACGGCGCCTTCTGCGCCCTGTTGGACCGGATACCGGCGGATCGACAGGACATTCGCATCATGCTCTACCGGGAGGGCTGGCATATGTTGATCCGTGACCTGCAGGGCGAGCGGGTGATGACCGACATCGCGGCCTGGCTGCGAAACCGGGACGGACGCTTCCCCTCCGACGAAGAGGTCCAACCCGGCTCCCGCCGGCTGGAGCGTTTCTGCCGGGGCTGATTGCCCCGGATCATTTTCGGTGGTGTTCTAATTTTGTTGCTACCGAGTACAGAGAACTTGAAAGCCAATGCCATTAAGTTGGCTGCTGGCCGCTTGTCGTAGATACTCTGTTCCGATGCAAGTCCAATTTGTCTCCTGATCCACAAAAATTCACCTTCGATACATAAATTAGATTTATTGAGCTACCGTTTCGCTCGGGGCATAGAAGCGGCTGCTGTCGAAGGAGGTGCGGTTCTTGAGCATGGCATGGATGGCGTGCAGGAGCTTGCGCATGACGGCACAAACGGCCTGGAGCTTTTTGAGGCCACGGGTTTCGATCAGGTGCTGATAGTAGGCCCTGACCTGGGGATCGTGCTGCGCGGCGCTGAGCGCGGGCATGTAGAGGGCCATGCGCAGATAGCGGTTGCCGGCTTTGGAGATGCGGGGCTTCTTGTTGACGCTGGAGCCGGACTGGTGTTGTCGGGGATCGAGTCCGGCCATGGCGACCCATTGCTTGGCGCTCATGTCCTCCGGCATGACCAGGAGTTCACCGTGGAGTTGGATGGCGCTGGCGTGGGCGATGCCGGTGACGCTGATGAGGCGCGCAACCGTTTGTTGTAGCTCCTCATCGGTGGCGATGAGGTCCAGGACGTGCCGGCGCAGGTGTTCGATCTGGGCCTCCCGGTGGGCGATGCTGTGTTGCCGGTCGGTGATGAGGAAGTCCGGTGTAGTGGCGGTCAGTTGAGCGGCATGGAGTTGGTTCTTGGTTTGGGTTCGGAGCTTGTTGAGGGCGGCGATGCGGCGGGCACAGGCGCGGATGGCGAGGGCCAGGTCATCGGGGCGTTGCCAGGGTTCGAAGGGCATGCGCCGGGCAAACTCGGCGAGGACGGCGGCATCGACGGCATCGGTCTTGTTGCGGGTCTGCATGGCCTCCGCGAAGCGTTTGGCGGCCTTGGGGTTGATCACCATGACCGCGAATCCAGCGTCATCCAGGGCGAGGGCCAAGTCGAGGTGATACTGGCCGGTGGCCTCCAGGCAGACCCGGCTTACCTTTGCCTTGCGCAGGCGGTTGATGAGGGTTGCGTGCCCTTGGGGGGTGTTCTTGAATTCACGGGCGTTTCCCAGGCGGCCATCGCGGCTGATGGTCAAGGTAACGGTTTGGTCGCTGACATCGATTCCGGCAACGTTCATGAGCGGTTCCTCGGAAGCAAAAAAGGCGCTAGGATCAAGACTTGGTTCCCCGACCCTGAACCCTCGCCTACCGACCTTGTGTATGCAGGCTCACGAGCATGGCTCACGGCCTCGGATACTCTCCGGTATGGGCGAAGAGGGCGGGGAGCCAATCTACGTACAGGCTCAAGGCCTCAGGTTGGGACGGCTTCCCCAGGTACTCTTCATCAAATCCCTTTCTACCTCATCCTTGGCTTTCCCTTGGAAACAGAACATACAAGGTTGGGCAAAGGTGCACTAGGGACGGTGCGCCGTGCCCAACGAAGTGCTGATGTTGGGCACGCCCTGTCGGTGGGGAGAGTGCGTGGGTGGGCATTGAACATGGCGCTCCAACCAAGCGGTCAAGTTGCTGGTGGCGCGGAAATCCGACAGGGCCTCGGCCAGCGCGGCCAATTCGTCACGACCGAGCCGGCGAATCCGTTGGCTGTCGCTTTCCGGGATTTGCCCAATCGCACGTCGGAGCAGGTGCAGAACCAACCCCAGCTCGCCTTCTTCCCGACCTTTTTCCCGGCCCTTTTCCCAGCCCTCTTCCCGCACGGCGTCCAAGTCCGCGTAGCCGCGCCGTTGCAGCAGGTTGCGCAGCGCGGTCTCGTGGGCCGCCTCGGGGTCGTACAGGGCCTCCACCGGCACCGGGTTGGCGAGGATGCCGGGGGCCTTTAGCTGCTGTCCGGGATACGCCAGAGAACGGGAAGCGTGCGGTTCGTACACCTCGACCCGGCGCGGTCCGGTCAGGCGCACGACCCACACGTAACGCGTCCCGGCCCCGAGCAGGGTGCGAATCTTCTTTTGCAGATCCCGTTCGTCCTGACCGACGTCGGCATACTCCACCGCCAACGGCGGTGCCCCGGATATCCAACCCGGAGCGTCCGGGACATTGCCCACGGCGATATCGGGGGCGCGCAGGTTTTCCTCGTCCGGCGTAAATCCGGGATCGAAGCCGGCTGACTCCACGGCCGGATCGCTCTCCAGCGCAAACCCCCCGCTCAGATTGGCCTTGGCGTGCCGCCCGCCGCTGGGCAGACACTCGATGAGATGGCCGTCGTCGAGCTCGTAAGGATCGCCGCAACGCAGCTGTTCCGCGCGGAAGGGACCTGTGGTGTGATGGTGCGGTTTGCCTGACATTCGGGTCGAGCTCCTATGATTTGGTATATCTCTGCCATTAGAGGGCAGCTATGCATTTCTTTCTGTTTCTAAAATTCAGTCAGTTTCCACTACAATCCGCTTTAACCAAACAGCTTCTAAATGTCAATGCCGGAATGACGAGGCAGGGGCTGAACGATCACTCCGGAGGAGGACCTCGTCATGAACAGATACCAAACCAGGATGCCGATCCAACAGCCCCAGAGGGGTGCCAGGTCCCATTGAAGGAGCTGGATTTGGGGACCGTACTGCAGCTCGTAACCGAGGCTGCAAAAACCCCCGTAGACCAAGGCAACGCCAATGGCCCGAAATCCATCTGCCTGGAGTCTATCTCCGGAGAAATCCGGCAAACACGGCGAGTACGGGGATAGGAGCGATCACTGCCCAACCCAGGTTAATCGTGAAGTTGTTGCCTGACATCAGGGTATCTAACGCCGCCTCGGCGGCGGGCCGGTTACGGGCTATCTCGGCGAGCACCAGTCACGTCGCCAGTATTGCGGAGTGACGATCGGGGTGCTCGAAACGACGGCTCACCAGCAGGTCCGGATGGCCGGCCTGCAGCGGGCAGGGATTGAGCTCGGAGAGCGCCATCAGAACTCCCATGAGTTCGGTCAGGGCTTTGGCACAGCTATCGGGGCGGGTGGCGGCAGGCCCGTCGAGTTGCTCCACACGCAGAATAACGCCGAGGACCAGGGCGTTGAAATAGCGGGGGTCCATGGCACGTGCCGACTCGACAAGCCGCTGTGCTGCCGCTCCATCGCCGGCCCTCCAGGCTTGGAGGGCGCGCAGATAGGCACAGTCCGCGCACGGCAACCCGGCGCGCTTCGCCGCCTGCTCAAGCCGTATCAACGCCTGCTCGGTCTGATCCATGCGCAGGGAGGGATCCGATTTTGCCGCGACAAAGGCGATGGTCAGTGCCGCCGCATAGGCGCGTATGACATCGCCGGAGGCCAGCTCGTCGGCGAGGAAACTGAGCGCCGTCGCCGGGTCCTGGGAGAGCTGGGCCGCGGCATGCAAACGGGCCTGAGTATCGGCAATCGGAAGGGAGAGGGTCCCACGCAGTAAGGCGGTCTCCCCCAAGGGTGTTCGATCCTCGCTACCGACAGTACACTCACTTCCTTTCAAGGCCCGAATTCGTTTCAGATCCATGATCGGCCGGCAGGCGGACCTTGCCGGCAATCTCGGTTCGTAGTAGATGTTGACCCTGTAGCCGGGTTCGGACCCGCTCTTTCCTACCACCTCCTCGGAACCGGTGCAGACACCCTGAACAGACAGGGCGAGTACAGCAGCGCCGAAGTACCGATAACATCGGTTTAGTTCTGCCATTGGGAATTATTTTTTGCCGCAAATGAACGCGAATCAACGCAAATCGGTCGCAATCGGCTCGCCAGCATCGCCGGTTCTTCACCAATGCCATTAAAGTTAAGTGTTATCAGTCGACAAAAAAGAGGAAAAACTACGAATCACGCGAATTCTCGCGAATCGATTCGCGCGATTCATAGTTTTCTCCCCCTCATTGGTTGCCGGGTTACGGCGCGTTCAGACTCGTTGGTATCTCTCAACGCCGGGACATGCGCTTAAGAGGCTGTCTAAAAAAAGACCGTAGGCGTAGGCTGGGTTGAGGAACGAAACCCCGCTTTTGCGGGTAGCCTGGTCAACGCAAGATTGCCTCCAGGGAATAGACCGAGACGTCACGCCGGGCAATGACTTGGCCTTTCGATGGGACCACCGGATACCAGCGGAAGGGGACCCCTCGTTTTCGTAGGGTGTCGAACAATCCGACCACCGCTGCAAGCTGGTCGGTCCAGACAAAGAAGTAGGGGGCCTGGGCCCCGTTATCGTACCGGCGATCCGTGAAACGCTCGGCTACCTCCGCGGTCCCCAGGGCCAGGTCTTCGGCAATCAGCTCGCGGGGGACTTCGGAGCGCAAACGAAGATCGAGCTTGACCTGTCCCGGATCTCGTCCCCCGGTCAGGGGTGCGGAAAAATCGTCCGCCGCTTCACCCGTGAACAGGGGTTTCCCCTCCGCCATCGCTTCGGCCAGGGCCAATAGATCGAGCCGGTTCAGGTGGCCATCGCGGACGACCCAGATCTCGTTGAAGGCGAAGATCAGACGCCATCCCTGGAGCGAGAAGGGGTCGCTTGCCGGGTCCGAACTCCGGTAGTCCTGAACCGGCACCGAGGTCGAATCGGCTTTTAAGCCGCCTGCCAGTGCGGTTGCCACGATCAGCAAGATCGCGAACAGGGATACGAAGATGTCGACCTGATAGCTCCTGTCATCGGACAGGTTGCTCCGGTTTTGCATCATTTGCGGACAAAGGCTCCGAGACCCAGTTCAGAAGCACCACCGGTCCCGGTACGGAACCACGCCGGCCGAGTTCCCCATTGTGGCGATCTACGATTGCCTTGACTCGCCACAGACAGGACAAGTCCTGGGGCGGTGTCAGGACTTGGACCCTGACGTGTAGTCGGGTCGCATCCAAGCCGGTAGGCAAGCGGTCGATCGACTTCAGCCGCAAGGCTTCTACCCACCCGCCGACGCCCTTTCTCAGCTCCAGACCCTCGCCGTCCCGTAGACAGCGTACCTGATAGTCGGTTTGGGGGATTCGGACCGGAATCGGCGCCTGTTTTGTCGCTACGATCAGCAGCAGGGCAATGGCACTGGCCCCGACAAACAGGTCGGTCAGACCCAGCACCAGCGCCCGGTAGGCAGGACCTTGCCGGTCTGCGCGAGAAATTGGCTTTGGGTCCCTCAAGGAATCCTAGTTACCATCCGTACCGACTTCAAGCGGGCGTGGCTCAGATCGAGCAACACCAATGAGATACCCAGCAGCGCCGCAACCACCAAGCCGAGAAAGGTCGTATCGAAGGCGATGTACAAGCCGGCCATCAATCCATCCAACGACTGGTCCTCGATGACCCGAGGGAGGTCGCGCACGGCCCCGGAGATACCCAGGATCGTACCGATGAAGCCCACGGCCGGGAACAAGGTCTGACCATAACGAAGCGGGTAGAGCAGCATGTCGATCCCCGTATCCAGGTGGGTTTTCTCCGCGGCCAAGTGGATTGAACTGATCGGGGGGCGACCGGTAACCAGATGCAGAAGCGACGGGCGAGCAGGCGGTATTGCATGGGTGCCGACCGTCGCGGGTGGAGTATCGAACCCGGACTCCCGCTCCAGGGCAACCCACTGAGCCGCCGCGTAGAACAGACACCCAAGTCCGGCGGTGATCATCATGAGGCCGTATGGGTTCGTCAGGCTACGGGACCAGATTCCGGAAAGGATACCGGACAGAAAGCTCAGCTTGTTTGCCGTGTCAGCGGCCGGACTTGCCGGCACTTCCATGCCGGAAAGATCCAGGTTGAGCCCTACCAATCCGGTACAGCCGGCAGAAAACAACATCCAGAAGGACAATGCCCGAATGGGTCGATAATCACGCGCCGGATTCATGGGGGCAAGGATTAGGGGCCGTTGACAGTTAGAGGGTGTACAAGAACTAACCTATTACAATGCTTGTCATCTCGACCGAAGGGAGAGATCTTCTACTACTCTCAACTATCGAACTACCGGCAGGCAGGTAACATTGAGCGGACAAGGTTTTCACGGAAAAATTAGCCGCAAATAAACGCCAATGAACGCAAATCGGTCGGGACAGGCTCGCCGTCAGCAACGGTTCTTCATTGCATTGATTTGCGTCCATTTGCGTTGATTTGCGGCAAAAAAATTCCCCATGAAAGAACCGAACCAATGTTATCGGTACTTCGGCACTGCTGCACTAGGATCCTTGAGGGAGCCGAATCTTTACCAATGAGTCAAGTTTATGCAGTGCACAAATCGGGATCGGGATCGGGATCGAAATTCCGATTGCGATCCCGATCCCGATTTCGATTTCGACCTACCCAAGCTCTCCAACGGTTGGTTAGGTGTAGGAGATGGGGCCTTACGGGAAAGGGGCTTTCGGGGCATCATGCCTCGTCGGTCTGAGGCGAAGCCTCGCTAGTCGTGGGCCTTTCCTTCACCCGCCGGTCCGAATCCGAGGTAGACCCTTGCAGGGCCTTTAAACGGGCCCGTTCCGTCTTGGTGTCCGCAAGGAGTCCACGAAGCTTGTCGATTCGGAGTCGGATCTCGTCACGCCTGTGCAGCAGTGCCGGATCGCCGCTGGTGTTGTAGTCCCGCTCAAGGCCGTCGCTCATGGATTCCAACCCCACAAGGACCTGCTCCAGGTTATCGACAAAGGCATCCATGTGCTGCGCCAATGCAGTCACATCCCGTCCGACGGATAGATCCTCCTGCGCCCGAACCCCGCCGCTATTGCCAACCGAGATGATGACGAGAAAACAGAGCATCGACACCCTGAAACGCGAACCCAAGACCAAGCGATCAAACCGGAATTGCATAGTTTGCGAAAAAGCGGTTGTCAAAGGGCACCGCCGGTGGTCGTCTTCTCCACATTATCGACGAAACCTTTGGTTGCATCGATCACGCCCTTGAATTCCTTAAGGCTATCATTGAAGACAAGGATCACGTCATCCATCATCCTGGCCTCTTCCAACGCGACGATGGCCTCCTGCGCATCCACCATCCGACGCTTCTGCTCGAAGGCGGACGCTACCAACCCGGCGGCATCCGCCTCCAACTGCGTAAAATCCGTCGCCTGCTTTTCAAAACGAGGCGCAATCTTGCGTAGGGTTTCGTTCTTACTGTTCTTGTACTCCGTCGCCTTTTTCTGGCTGAATGCCTTGGCGTCTTCCACCGCTTTGCGTATATCTCCTTCAACATCAAACCGAGCGATCAGGGCATCGAGATCCGTGATGGTCTGCTCGACAATAGTCCGTGCCTGCTTGGCGGCCTGGATCTTATCCTGCGCGATCTTCTGATAGTCATTGATTTTTTTGTTTGTGGATTGGATGAATTCCTTCAGATCCGATGCAGTCTCGATCAATTTCGTGGCTGCGGTCTCTTCATTCGCATCGGCCACAGCATCGGTTCCCTGTGCTGCTATCGCGGATGTCGAACCGGCAAATGCCAACCACAGGCCGATCAATGAGATAATCAGGCTACGTCTCATGGGTTTCTCCGTGCTCTCTACTGTTGGGGGGTCTTCGGGCAGGTACGATAATGCAGCATGACCAGATATTTCAGTGTCGGGACGGCATTCGTGATGTCGATCATTGTGAGTTCGAGGCGATTTTTCGCCTCGGTCAGGGCCTTGGTCTTCTTCTTCAGATTCGCGCGCAGGTTGCCTTTAAGGATTTCCTGCGCGGATTTCCTGCCGGTACCGGTTGTCTCCGCCTCAGTCGATCCGGTCACATCGGTCTTGATCTGCCATTGCATAACCTCATCGGAGCAGGCATCCGCCTTGCCTATCTCACTCTTAAGCCCGGTAAGACTGTCTTTATTCCGGACCGAGAGCCGATAGGCATTGGCGATCTCTTCGTAACTATAGGCACAAAGGGTCTCCTCATCCCTGGTGTCATCGAAGTTGCCTTCGAGAATCGGCTTATAGACATCCAGGGAACGGGCCAACTTTTCGTTGATATCCGTGTACCATTGCTCCAGCGCCGGGATGCTCTCGGTACAGCTCGGGAAGTCATCTTCCATGTGTAGTCTGGCAACCGGGTCGTTCGGGTCGAGCGAGATCTGTGCGAACATACCTTCGGTACAATCGGATTCGTCGACCGACCGACCGCTGATCGCATGCACGCAGGCAATTGCTGCTGTCATGGTAGCAAAACATGCTGATGGGGAGTAGCGAGTGAAGCGATCAGCACAGGGTGAGCGCGTATAAACTTTTCCGAAAACATAGCCTTAGCATCGGAGCGCCGGCACCCTGCCGGCTGTAAGATGGGCAAAGCCACCAGGGACGGCGGCAACCGATATGGACAACATGGACCAAGTGGACCACGTGGACCGGGGGTTGCTGTGTGCCCCCCGGTCCATGCAGTCCATACCGTCCATGTTGTCCATTGGGTTACCCTCATGTCGATAGAGTGAAACGGTGTACTAGAGCTTGTCCGTCCGATCCTCGCAATAGAAATTCAAGGTTTCGCATATGTCCGATCCCCACTCGACACTCCGGACCCTACTCCGGGAACGCATCCTGATCCTGGATGGCGCCATGGGCACCATGATCCAGCGCCACGGGCTCCGGGAAGCGGACTACCGCGGCGAACGCTTCGCGGATTGGCCACGCGATCTGGCGGGCAACTGCGACCTGCTGAGTCTCACCCAGCCCCGGATCATCCGGGAAATCCACCACCAGTATCTGGCGGC
This sequence comes from Candidatus Thiosymbion ectosymbiont of Catanema sp. Cochon2018, assembly GCA_011392765.1. Lineage (GTDB taxonomy): Bacteria > Pseudomonadota > Gammaproteobacteria > Chromatiales > Chromatiaceae > Thiosymbion > Thiosymbion ectosymbiont_A. The sequence goes on from WYCW01000001.1 coordinate 271,710, forward strand.
GGGCGCCGATATCATCGGGACCAACAGTTTTAGTGCAAACGCCATCGCGATGGCCGATTACGGCATGGAAGAGTTGGTCGGCGAAATCAATGTCGCCGCGGCGCGGATCGCCCGCGCGGCGGCGGACGAGTTCTCGACCGCTGAAAAACCCAGGTTCGTGGCCGGCGCCCTGGGGCCCACCAACCGCACCTGCTCCATCTCGCCGGACGTCAATGATCCGGGCCTGCGCAATATAGGGTTCGACGAGTTGGCGGCGGCCTATCGGCAGGCCGCCCGCGGCCTGATGGCGGGGGGAGCGGACCTCCTGCTGATCGAGACGGTGTTCGATACCCTCAACGCCAAGGCGGCGATCTTCGCCTGCGAGCAGGTGTTCGAGGAAGACGGCCGGTCCCTCCCTCTGATGCTCTCCGGCACCATCACGGACCGGTCCGGTCGCACCCTGTCCGGGCAGACCACCGAGGCTTTTTATAACAGCCTCCGCCACGCCCGGCCCATTTCCATCGGGCTCAACTGCGCCCTGGGCCCGGACCTGCTGCGCCCCTATGTGGAAGCGCTGTCCCGGGTGGCCGAGTGCCGGGTCAGCGTGTACCCCAACGCGGGCCTGCCCAATGAATTCGGCGGCTACGACCTGGGGCCGGAGGATATGGCCACGCCGATCGCCGAATGGGCGGACGCCGGCTTTCTCAACCTCGTGGGGGGCTGCTGCGGCACCACGCCGGAACACATCGAGGCCATCGCCGAGGCGGTTGCGGGCCAGCCGCCGCGCGTGCCGCCGAAACCTGAACCCATCTGTCGGCTGGCCGGACTGGAGCCGCTCAACCTCGACCGCACCCTGAACTTCGTCAATGTGGGAGAGCGGGCAAACGTCACCGGCTCGGCCAAATTCAAGCGTCTGATCCTCGCCGGACAGTACGACGAGGCCCTGGAAATCTGCCGCGCCCAGGTCGCCAACGGCGCCCAGCTGGTGGACGTGAACATGGACGAGGGCATGTTGGAGGGGGTGACGGCGATGCGGCGTTTCCTCAACCTGATGGCCACGGAGCCGGAGATTGCTCGGGTTCCCTTTATGATCGACTCCTCCAAGTGGGAGATCATCGAGGCCGGGCTCAAGTGCGTCCAAGGCAAGCCCATCGTCAATTCCATTTCCCTCAAAGAGGGGGAGGAACGGTTCGTCGAGCTGGCCCGGTTGTGTCGGCGCTACGGCGCTGCCGTGATCGTCATGGCCTTCGACGAGCAGGGCCAGGCGGATACCCTGGAACGCCGGATCGAGATCTGTGCCCGCGCGTACCGGATCCTCACCGAACGGGTCGGCTTTCCCCCCGAGGACATCATCTTCGACCCCAACATCCTCACCATCGCCACCGGCATCGAGGACCACAACCGCTATGGGCTGGACTTCATCGAGGCGGTGCGTTGGATCAAGGGCAACCTGCCCCACGCCCTGACCTCCGGCGGTCTGTCCAACGTCTCCTTCTCCTTCCGCGGCAACAACCCGGTACGCGAGGCCATCCACGCCGTCTTTCTCTACCACGCCGTCGCGGCGGGGCTCGACATGGGCATCGTCAACGCCGGCCAGCTCGCGGTTTTTAACGACATCCCCGTCGAGCTGCGGGATGCGGTGGAAAACGTCGTCCTCAACCGCCGGCCGGACGCCACCGAGCGGCTGCTGGCACTGGCGCCCAAATACCAGGGAGAGGGCGGCGGCAGCAAGCCCAAGGAAGATCACCGGTGGCGTGACTGGCCGGTGGAAAAACGCCTGGCACACGCCCTGGTGCAGGGCATCACCGAATACATCGACCAGGACACCGAGGAGGCCAGGGCCAAGGCCGAGCGCCCGCTGCAGGTCATCGAGGGCCCCCTGATGGACGGCATGAACCAGGTCGGCGACCTGTTCGGGGCTGGCAAGCTATTCCTGCCCCAGGTGGTCAAGTCCGCGCGCGTCATGAAAAAGGCCGTAGCCTACCTGGAACCCTACTTGGAGGCGGAAAAGGCCCGGTGCGCGGTCCGGAACCAAGGCAAGATCCTGCTCGCCACCGTCAAGGGAGATGTGCACGACATCGGCAAGAACATCGTGGGCGTGGTGCTCCAGTGCAACAACTACGAGGTCATCGACCTCGGGGTCATGGTCCCGGCGGACGCCATCCTCGCGGCGGCGAACGAACACCAGGTCGATATCGTCGGTCTATCGGGTCTCATCACGCCGTCTCTGGACGAAATGGTCCATGTCGCCCGGGAGATGCAACGCCTGGATCTCGAAATACCCTTGCTGATCGGCGGTGCCACCACCTCCAAGGCCCATACCGCGGTCAAGATCGAGCCCAGCTACCGGTATCCGGTAATCCATGTACCCGACGCCTCCCGGGCCGTAGGCGTAGCATCCCGCCTGCTCTCTCGGGATATGCGCGAAGACTATGAGCAAACCGTCCGCGCCGAATACGCCCAGGTGAGAAGCCGCCGCGCCGCCCAGGACGAGGCCCGCGACCTGCTCCCGCTCGACCGGTCTCGGGTCAATCCGGTGCGGATCGACTGGAACAGCTACGCACCACCCGTACCGGTCGAGCCGGGGATCCACATTTTTCAAGACATTCCGATCCCGGATCTCGTCCGCTACATCGACTGGACCTTCTTCTTCCACGCCTGGCAGCTCAGGGGGCGTTATCCCCGGATCCTGGACGACCCGGAGAAGGGAAAAGAGGCGCGCAAGCTCTATGACGACGCCCACGCCATGCTCGAACGCATTACCGGGGAGAAGCAACTGCGGGCCGCGGCCGTCATCGGGCTGTTCCCGGCCAATGCGGTGGGCGACGATGTCCTGGTTTTCTACGACGAGGAGCGGGGCGATCCCCAGGCCGTCTTCCGTTTTTTACGCAAGCAGGGCCGCCAACCGGAAGGTAAGTACAACCACTGCCTCGCCGATTACATCGCCCCCCTGCACACCGGACGCACCGACTACATCGGTGCCTTCGCCTGCACCGCCGGGCTGGGCATCGACGAGTCGGTCGCGGTCTACCAGGCAGATCACGACGATTACTCGGCCCTGATGCTCAAGGCCCTGGCGGACCGCCTGGCGGAGGCCCTGGCCGAAATGCTGCACGAACGGGTGCGCCGACGCTGTTGGGGGTATGCGCAAGACGAGGACTTGAGCAACCCGGATCTGATCGCAGAAAGGTACCGGGGCATCCGTCCCGCCCTGGGCTACCCGGCCTGTCCCGATCACACCGAAAAGGACACCCTGTGGCGCTTGCTCGAAGTAGAGTCCTGCACAGGCATCTGGCTGACCGAGTCCAAGGCCATGGTCCCCACCGCCGCCGTGAGCGGGCTCTACTTCTCCCACCCCGATTCCCGCTACTTTACCGTCGGCAAGCTGGGCCGGGACCAGCTCCGGGACTATGCCGAACGCAAGGGCCTGCCCTTGAGCGAGATCGAGCGTTGGCTGGGCCCCAATCTGGCCTATGAGCCGTAGATACGCTGTTCTAATGCAAGTCCAGTTTGGCTGCAGTGCATAAATGGGGTTAATCAGGCAGCCGATTCGGTTGGTGAGTAGAAGCGGTTGCTGTCGAAGGGTGTGCGTGTTTTAAACATGGCGTGGATGGCATGTAGCAGCTTGCGCATGACGGCACAGACAGCCTGGATCTTCTTCAGGCCACGGGTCGCGATCAGATGCTGGTAGTAGGCTCGAACCCGTGGGTCACAGCGTGAGGTACTGAGCGCGGGCATGTAAAGTGCGCTACGCAGGTAGCGGTTGCTAGCTTTGGATAGACGCGGCGGTTGGTTGCTGCTGGAGCCGGACTGAGGTTGGCGGGGATCGAGTCCAGCCATCGCCACCCCTTGTTTGGCCCGCACGTCCTGAGGCAAAACCAGCCGTTTGCCCAGGCGTTGGATGGTACTGGCGTCGGCGATGGCGGTGACGCTGAGCAGCCGGTCGAAGGTCTGCGGGCGTTGCGTGTCGGCGGCAATGAGGTGCAAGACCTGCTAGCGCAGGTGTTCGATGTAGGCGTCGAGCGGGGTGATCACAAGTTGTCGGTCGGCGCTCAGGAAATGCGGCGTGGTGGTGGTCTGCTGAGCCGCTTGGTTCTTGGTTCGGGTCCGCGCCTGGGTCGAGGCCGGGATGCGGCGGGCCGCGGCGCGGATGGCGAGGGCCCGCTGACTAGGTCGGTGCCAGGGCTCGAAGGGCATGCGGTAGACGAACTGGGCCAGGACCTTGGCATCGACGGCATCGGTCTTGGTGCGAGTCGGCATGGCCTCGGCGAAGCGTTTGGCCACCTTGGGGTTGATGACCATCAGTTCCAGCCCGGCGTCATCCAGGGCGACGGCCAAGTCGAGGTGATACTGGCCGGTGGCCTCCAGGCAGACGCAGCTGACTTGGGCCTTGCGCAAGCGGTTGATCAGCGCTCCATGCCCCTGGAGGGTATGGTTGAACTCACGGGATTTTCCGGTTTGCCCGCTGATGACCAGGGTGACCGTGTTGTGACTGACATCGGAGGAGCACAGGAAGCGAGGGAGCGCGCGCAGATACGAAATGCAAGGCTCGGAGCTAAGGGTCGTCGCACGCCGCTCCTCGCTAACGCTCCCTCGCTTCCTGTGCTCCTCCGATGAAGTGGGAAATTTAACATCCTAGATGTCAAATCCCGATTTTTACCTCAAGGATTTAGGCTCTCCTTGTGTGAGATAGATGATCATCCGGAACCTGATCCCTAAGCTAAGGTATTGATTATGCAAGCTCAAGAAGCTATTGCGATCGTCGGCATCGGTTGCCGTTTTCCCGGAGGGGCACATGGCCCCCGGAAATTTTGGGACCTCATAGCCCAGGGTACGGATCTGACATCGGATTATCCGGAGGGTCGCTGCAACGTCCGCCGCTTCTATGATCCGAACCCCCAAAAGCCTGGTCGCATGCATACGATGCACGGTGGATTTCTACCCTCCATCGACGAATTCGATTACCAGTTCTTCGGGATTTCGCGCCGCGAGGCCGACTACTTGGATCCCCAACAAAGGTTGTTGTTGGAGACCACTTGGGAAGCTTTCGAAGATGGTGGGTTGTTGCCTGCCGACTACGCTGGAAAGCCGGTGGGCGTATTCATTGGTGCGTTCACGCTGGATTACAAAATTCTGCAATTCGGTGGGCACCATCTCGACGGCGTCGGTGTGCATACTGCAACCGGCACTATGATGACGATGGTCTCCAGTCGTATCTCGTACATATTCGATTTTATCGGACCAGCCTGGCTATAGATACGGCTTGTTCGTCGTCACTGGTTGCCACCCACTATGCCCGCAAGAGCCTACTTTCCGGCGAATGCGACATGGCACTGGCGGGAGGTGTCATGTTGATTTCGACACCTCACTATACCGTGGCGGAAACAAAGGGGGGATTTTTGTCGCCGGACGGACGCTGTAAGGCCTTCGACGCATCGGCGAATGGATATGCACGCGGCGAGGGTGTCGGTGTGGTCATATTGAAGCGGCTTTCCGACGCGGTTGCCGGAGGCGACCGCATCTACGCGGTGATTCGGGCCTCCGGCGTCAACCAGGATGGGCGCACCCAGGGCATCACGGTGCCGAAAGGAGAGCAGCAGATCCGTATGATGGAGAACGTGTATCGCGAGGCCGGAATCGAGCCGGAAGTTGTTGGTTACGTGGAAGCCCACGGCACGGGAACACCGATAGGCGATCCCATCGAGGCCAATTCCCTGGGGCACTTTTTCTCCCGCAACCGACCACAGGAGTACCCCTGCATCGTCGGTTCGGTGAAGACCAATATGGGTCATCTGGAATCGGCGGCAGGGATTGCCGGTCTTATCAAGGCGACACTGTGTCTCGATAAGCGCCAAATTCCACCGCATCTGCACCTCGTCAAGCCTAATCCGGAAATCGATTTCAAGGCGCTGGGATTACGTGTGCCGACCACCTTGGAGCCGTGGCCAACTTACGCTGAAGACACGATAGCTGGCGTAAATTCCTTTGGGTTTGGAGGCACCAATGCACATTGCGTGCTGCAGGCCTATGTCCCCGCGCAACACTCCCATCGAGTGCTTCCCAGCATGAGGGTTACCCCTGCCCGCAAGGCGTTAGATCCCCTCGTAATTCCCTTGTCCGCCCGGACCGAATGCCTCGATCGGGTCGCCGAGGGCACCTACGAATGGATTAGACAAGAATCAGAAAAAGTGCCCTTCAGCGATTTTGCTTACAGCTTAGCGCGCCGACGTACCCACCATGAGCATCGGATGGGCGTGGTGGCCTGTGATTTTGCCGATCTTCGGGAAAAGCTCCAAGGGTATTTAGCCGGCGAGACCGCCGAGACGGTAGTCACTGGGCGTACCAAGCCAACGGACCGACCGGCGAAGCTTTGCTTCGTCTATACCGGCAACGGACCCCAGTGGTGGGGCATGGGGCATGAGCTTTACGCCTCCGAGCCTGTGTTCAAGGATGCGATCGATCGAGTCGCAGAGGAGTTTTCGCGTTACGCGGAATGGTCTCTGTTGGAAGAATTGTTCCGCGATGAGACGGACCATCGTATGGGGGAAACCCAGATTGCCCAACCGGCCAATTTCGCCATTCAGTACGCACTGGGCGAACTCTACAGCGCATGGGGCATCGAGCCCGACGCCGTGGTCGGCCACAGTACGGGCGAAGCGGGTGCCTTCTGCAAGGCCGGTGTGCTGACCCTCGAAGAGGCCGTCTATGTTATCTACGTGCGAAGCCGTCTGCAGCAATCGACGACAGGCATGGGTACCTTGCTGGCGGTGGGTCTGACTCACAGCCAGGCCGAGGACCTAGTGACCGATTATCCGGGGCGAGTCTCGGTCGCCGGCTTCAATGCTCCGCGCGCCATCACACTGGCCGGCGATAACGAGGCGATAGCTGAAATCGCCCAACGTTTGGAACAAGAGGGTGTCTTCTGCAAGCAGCTCCGGGTCAACTGCCCGTTCCACAGCCCCATCATGGAAAATATCCGCGAGGAGCTGCTCGAGCGACTTTCCGACATCCGACCCCATTCGGCGACCTTACCACTGTATGCCGCCGCCACAGGAATGAGAGCCAAAGGGTCAGAGCTTGGTGCCGACTATTGGTGGCACAATGTCCGCGATCCGGTTCGTTTCCAAACCTGTTTTGAGCTGGCCCTGGCCGACGGTTGTACTGCCTTTCTGGAAATTGGTCCCCACCCGGTGTTGGCGGCTGCAATGAAGGAATCTGCAAACACACTCGATCAACAGGTCGAGCTCCTGCATTCTCTATACCGTGGGAAGACCGAGCCTGAGGTCATCCAATGTGCCGTTGCAGGCATCTACAGTGCGGGCCTTGGCCCGGATTTTACCCGCATTCATCCGGAGGGCCGATTGGTGGATCTGTCGCTCTATCCCTTCGCGCAGGAAGTGTGCTGGGTCGAGCCGCCGCAGAACCGGGCCTTTCGCATCGGTGAGGACGATCACCCGCTCCTCGGGCGGCGGCTGGCGACCTCGTCGCCGATCTGGGAGGTGGAGATCAACGGCTACTGGAATCGGTTCTTGCTCGATCACAGGATCCAGGGCCATTGTCTCTTTCCGGGAGCGGGTTATCTGGAACAGGCGGCTGCGGCGGTATACCAAATAACCGCAGGTTCGCACTTCGCTATCGAGCAGATCGAGCTCCACAAGGCCCTGTTCCTATCCCAAGATTCCGATCCGCGGGTGCAGATCCAGCTCTCCGTCGAAGAGGGGTCCTTCGCCATCACGCAGATCCCGCGCGGGGAGACAGACCCGGAGACTACAGCAATCCTGGCCCAGGGGCGGTTTCGCCAGCTGCAACCTACAGTATATCCGCCTCGGGCAGTTCTGGAGGAGCTGCATGCCCGTTGCCCGCGCACCTACAGCCGGTCTGAGCTCTATACCGAGCTGACAGCCATGGGGTTCGAGTATGGACCGGCCTTTCAGGGGGTCGCCGAGGTTGGCCTTGGGGAATACGAATCTCTGGCCCGCATCGAGCAACCCGCCGACGTAACCGTGGATTCCCCGGAGTGGATCTTTCATCCAGTGGTGCTCGATGCCGCCTTCCAGGCCCTGATCGCTGTCGAGCTCATGAAGCCTGCTACCGAGGACCGGCAGATCCGTCTACCTGTGGCCATCGAGCGGGTCGTATTCCACGGTCCGGCGCAACCAACCATGTGGGCCCACGCCAGAGTTGTCTCGCGCACGGAACAGGAAACCGTTGGCGAAATCGCGATCTACGACCATAAGGGCCGCTTGGTTGCCTGTGTCGAAGGTTTCCAGGCACGAACGGTAGTCCAGGAAGCCGGGGGTGCGAGCAGACAGACTGTTGCAACCTGGTTCTACCGGGTCGAATGGGAAGAGCAAGCCTTGGCTGGACCGCGCGGGCAGGCCGCAGAGCGTGAGACTCTGCTTCTTTTCGCGCCGGCTGGTGAAGAGGGAACCCGCCTCGACGAAGGGTTCGTCACCCACGGAGTCGATGTAGTGAGGGTGCAACAGGGAGAGGCCTTCCACTACGATGACGCCTCCGGTCAGGGCACCGTAAATTTGTTGCGCAAGTCCGATTACGAACGTCTGTTCTCCGTCCTGGAGGCAGCGGGGAAGCTGCCTACACGGGTGGTTTACGCTTGGGCTACCGACATGCCCGAGGTAGAGGACCTTACCTCGGATCTCCTTGATATCCAAGGGCCAGCACTTGCGTGCTCGGCCCTCTACCTCTGTCAGACGCTGACGGAGCACAACGCTCAGGCAAGGCTGTGGTTCGTGACGCGTGGTGCTCAGGCAAGCGATTTAGATACCCGGCCGGTCAATGTGGTTCAGGCCCCGGTCTGGGGTATTGGGCGGGTATTCGGCCATCAGGAGCACGTGGGGCGATGGGGAGGACTGATCGATCTCGATCGCGATGGCAGTGCGAGCGAGAAAGATGCCCTGATCGACGAAATCCTGGCCGCGTCCAATGAGGATCAGGTGATGTTCCGCGGTCCCGATGCAAGGCGGTCGGTCATGCGGATCCGGCGTACCGAGAGACTGTACAGGACTCTTCCACTGCGATTCCGTGCCGATGGTGCCTACTTGATTACCGGGGCATTCGGGGCCTTGGGCGAGTTGATCGCACAGTGGTTGGCCGACCGGGGGGCGACCTTTCTGATCTTGGTCGCACAAACGCCGCTGCCGCCCCGGGAAAAATGGGCCCAGATCAGCCCCGGAGATTGGAACCATCGCCGGATTGCCCTCGTCGAACGTCTGGAGCGCCGAGGCGTACGTGTGCTGAGTTTCGCCATCGATTGCTCCCGAACCGCTCAGGTATCCAATCTCCTGAGTGAGTTTCGGACCACCGAGGCACTCCCGATACTCGGGCTTTTCCACTGTGCCGGAGTGGTCAAAGACAGCATCTTGGTTCAGATGCAAGAACAGGATCTACTCCAGGTCATTCGGCCCAAGATTCAAGGGGCGTGGAATCTTCACCATCTCTTACGCGAAGAACCCTTGGAGCATTTCGTGTTGTTCTCCTCGGTGGCCTCCCTCGTGACCTCTACCGGCCAGGCGAACTACGCCGCGGACAATGCGTTCTTGGACGCTCTGGCCCATTACCGCCGCCAGAGCGGGTTGCCGGGGCTTTCAATCAACTGGGGACCCTGGGCCATCGGCATGGTACGTGATCTGGACCTCGCCGACCATTACCGCAAGCGTGGTATGCCCCCGATCCACCCCGAGTCGGGGCTCTTGGCCCTGGAAACCACTTTGATTCAGGACAGTGCCCAGATTGCCATCACCGACGCCGAGTGGCCAACCGTCTTGGAGTATTACCCGCGCCCGCCGGCATCCTTCGCCCACCTGGCCCGCGAAGAAGATACCGCAACTAGCGATGTGCAGATCGATCCCCGCCAGCGTATTGCCACCGCCACCGGCGAAGAACGCCTCGCGGTGGTGGTGGACGAATTGATCAACCTCGTCGCGCGTGTGTTGCGTATCCGCAAGTCGGCCATCGAGCCAGGGCAAACGCATCAACCATTGCTACTATTCGAATGCTCGGAAGGGCTTGCCTGAGGGTGTTTCATCCGGTCTGGAACAGCAAGCATGACAAGTAGTTGTCGTCCCATCCGGCTTTCAGGCGCTTGTTGTAGATACCCATGTTCTCGCGCTTGTCGTTCTTTAGACGTGTCAGCGCGATGTGACGAAGCACGGCGAAATTCTCACGCGCCCGCAGATCCCGGAGCCGGGACTCGTCCTCGCGGAAAGCAACATCGAGGCTCCAGTGCAGATCGTTTTCGATTCCCCAATGCCCGCGTACGGCGCGTGCAAAACGCGCGGCACCGGTCCCGATGCTACCGATGTAGAAGCGATATTCGCTGGACGTCTTGCCGTTGACCCCGCGTTGCGACTCGACCATGCCAATCATATTCAACCCCTTCCACAGCGCGCTACGGGGCACGCCGTCAAGATCGCCCAAGGTGCGGTAGCGGCGGGTCTCCACGCGACCATGAGCGCGCTCGTTCGTCTCGATGACCTGCGAGTCCAACCCCGCATACTCCTTGGCATCGGCATCAATGAACGCCTCTTCGACCTCATCGGCCAGGGCCCCTTGATTGCCTTTGAGCGCCAGGACATAGGCACCGCCGGCCGCGATGATCTGCTCGGCGATCTTCGTCTGACAGCCCATGGCATCAATGGTGACAATGCACCCCTCCAACACCAGGCACTCGAGCAGACGCGGAATCGCCGTGATCTCATTGGACTTCGCTTCGGTGGCTACCTGCCCCAGCACCACGCGATTCTCCGTAGCCCACGCGCTGACCATATGCAGCGCACCTAAGCCAGCGCCGCGGTTGTGCGAGCGACGAACGGACTTGCCGTCGATGGCAACCACCTCCTCCGCTAGGCATTGGCGAACCGCGCTCACCCACGATCGAAAGCACGCCTCGAACGCCGATGGCGCGAGCAGAGAGAACACCCGCCCGAAGGTATCGTGCGAGGGAATCCCGTTGCCCAGATCCAGAAACTGGCGCAGCCACGCCTCCTTGGCCCGGGCGAACGCGGCGATGCTCACCCAGTCGTTGGCACCACAGATCACCGCAGCAATCGAAATGGCAATCATATCCAGCAAGTTATGACGAGATTTCGTGCTCTCTCGTGGATCTTCCAGATGGCGAAAATGCTTGATCAGCGAGTAATCCGAATCTTCGAACGACAACTCTTGAACCTCCGTAACATTGCTTCAGCAGCAGGTTGCGGAGGTTATAGCATGCTTTCTTTAGAAATATATCCTAATATTCTGATGCATTTGCCCTGGGGTCGGGTGTTCGCCTTCACGCAAATGATCGTCGCTGGCAGCGGCATCCTCGCCTTTGTAATCGCAGGTCCGTTGGCCGACCATGTGTTCGAGCCCATGTTGGCCTCCGATGGTGTGCTGGCAGACAGTGTCGGATCCGTCATCGGGGTCGGACCGGGGCGTGGGATCGCCTTCATGCTGATTCTCTCTGGCTGTCTCATTCAGTTGACCTGCGCTCTGGGTTATTTTTACCGGGGAGTCAGAAGCCTGGAGTCGGATTATCCTGACGTGGAGCGGTCGGAGGATGCTAATTGCCGAACTGGGGTAATAGGGTGACCCTAATCTTCGGGTCGATCCCACGGAACTCGCCGACGGTGTAGTCGCCTGCCTGATCGATCAGGGTGGACGGATCCGATACCGGCTTGCCGATCCATCGCCGGAGAAGCTCATTTCGATCATCGAATGGATGTGACCCATGAACAACATTCCCAATCGGATCTCGGCGCTGTCTCCATCGAAACAGGCATTGCTTGCCCAACTGCTGCAACAACAGCAGCAACGGACAGCGGGTAAGATTCGTCCTCAGGACCGATCCAACGAACCGCTGGTAGTGTCCTTCGCCCAGCAACGCCTGGTGTTCTTCGATACGCTCTACCCGGATGCGGCCATCTATAACATGGGTGGCGCCGCCCGTTTTCGCGGGCACCTGGAACTCCCCGCTCTGCTGCGCAGCCTCGAGACCATTATCGAACGTCATGAGGTCTTGCGCGTCGGCTTCCCCCAGACAGATGGCGCCATCGTACCGAGGATAGCCCCGTCTTTGACCTTGCCTCTGGAACAGGTGGATCTGACGGAGCTTCCCGTGGAGGAACGCGAAGCGGCGGCCAAGGCCCTGATGCGCGAGCGCTGCCGCGAGCCCTACGATCTGGCCAACGGCCCGTTGCTGCGCTTCCTGACGATCCGTCTGGCCGCAGAAGAGGTCTTCGGACTCCTGATGATCCATCACTCGATTTCCGACGGCTGGTCCACCAAGGTCCTGTTTCGGGAATTCGTGGTCTGCTACGAGGCCTATACCCGAGCGGACTCCTTGCCTCCGAAGTTGCCACATCTGACCATCCAATATACGGACTTTGCCGCTTGGCAGCATCGCCTGTTCGATCAAGGTGGTATGGCGCAACAACGCGCGTTTTGGCAGGAACGGCTGCACGGCGCCCCCTCCTTGCTCGCTATGGTCACCGACTTCCCGCGCCCGTACCAGCAGCAGTTCCGTGGCGGACGGGTTTCGGTAACCGTTCCTCCGGAACTGGTCCGAGGGCTCGCGGAGCTAGCCAAGCGCGAAGGGGCGACGCTCTTTATGGTGCTGCTGGCTGCATTCAAAATCCTGCTGTATCTCTATAGCGATCAGACGGATATCGTCGTGGGCACACCGGTAGCTGGGCGCAATCGACCGGAGCTCGAACCCCTGATCGGGTGTTTCCTGAACATACTCCCCTTGCGCACGGAGATCGACGCGGAACAGACCTTCCAGGATTTTCTGCGGGCGGTGAAGGAATCGACCCTATCCAGCTTTGCCAATCGGATATCCCCTTCGAAAAACTGCTGGAAGACCTCGAGGTGGAGCGCAATCTGGGATACAGCCCGATCTACCAGGTCGCGTTCAGCTTCGAGGAAAATCCGCTGGCGCATGTGCATATGCGCGACCTTGATCTGACCTTCGAGGAGGTAGATGCAGGTACGGCGAAGTTGGATCTGGCGTTGGAGCTTACCGTGGAGAGCGACACCCTCTCCGGTTGGTTCGAATACCGTACCGATCTGTTCACGGCGGCACGTATCGAGCGCTTGAGAGATCATTTCCTGACCCTTCTGGTCAGCATCCGCAGCGATCCCGGGTCTCTCCTTCCGGACCTGAACCTATTACCACCGGGCGAACTCGCGACACTTCTGGAGCTGGGCCGGGGCGAGCAACGGGATTATCCCCTGGCGGGGACCATCCACCGGCACTTCGAGGATCGGGTCGATAGCGGCTACCAGCGGATCGCCTTGATCCAACAAGGCAAGACCATGACCTACGGCGAGCTCGAGGCCTGTTCCAACCGCATTGCGGCGCTTTTGATCGACCAGGGTGTCGCACCCAATACGCTGGTGGGCGTGATGGCAGCGCCGTCCTTCGCCATGATCGCTTCGGTCCTGGGTATCCTGAAGGCGGGTGCCGGCTATACCTATCTCGAATCCGACCTGCCCGATGAGCGCCTCTCCTTCATCTTGGGCAATGCGGGGATCTCGATGGTACTGGGGGAGGCACAGGAACGCGCGCGCCTGGTGGGCCTGGGCGTTATCGCCCTGGACTGCGCCGCAGACGCGGCACGCTTTCCAGCGACGCGTCAAACCTCTCGGGGAGCCCCCAAGGACCTCGTCTATGCCGTTTTTACCTCTGGAGCGACGGGGACGCCCAAGGGTGTTTCCGTGGACCACCGGGGCTTGGTCAACCACACCTACGCCTTCATCGAAAATCACGAGCTCGAGGCGCAGGATCGGGTCCTGCAATTCGCCTCGTTGAGCTTCGACGCGGCGGCTGCCACCCTGTTTCCCCCGCTGCTGGTCGGGGCGACACTCGTCCTACCCCATGTGGATCGGGCGGATCTCGCGGGGGATACCCTGCTGCGCCTCCTTGAAGAGCAGCAAATCACGGTCCTTCATCTACCGGCATCCGTGTGGCACGAATGGGTGGACTTTCTCGACGAACGGGGGCTGACGGTGGCAGCACCCTTGAAGGTCATGCTGGTAGGTGGCGATGCCCCGGACCCACGCAAGCTTGTCCTCTGGACCAGGCGGACCTCGAAACCGACCTACTTTCTGAACGCCTATGGCCCCACCGAGGCCGTAATCACAACCACCCTGCTCAAGCTTCGCTGCGACAGCGACGCAGAGGAGATACTCGGCGAGCTCCACTTGGGCCAGCCACTGCCCAACAAGCAGGTCTCCCTCTTGGACCGGCAGCTCAGGCCGGTCCCGCTCGGCCTGCCCGGAGAAATCTGCGTCGCCGGCGTGGGATTGGCGCAAGGCTACCTGGGCTATCCCGAGCTGACCGCCGAGACCTTTGTCCGCAATTCCTTCTCCGGCGATCCCAACGACCGGGTCTACCGCACGGGCGATCTGGCCCGTTACCGTCCGGACGGTACATTGGAATTCCTCGGGCGCCGTGATCGCCAGGTGAAGCTGCGCGGTTTTCGCATCGAGCTCGGCGAGGTCGAGAATGCACTGCGCCGCCATCCCAACGTCCAGGATGCCGCGCTAATGATGCATGGGGAGACAGATCAGGCCAAACAGCTAGCGAGGCGTTGCCTCAGACCGACGAGGCATGAAAACCCCAACAGCCCCTCTCCCGTAAGGCCCCATCTCCTACACCTAACCAACCGTTGGAAAGCTTGGGTAGGTCGAAATCGGGATCGGGATCGCAATCGGAATTTCGATTTCGATCCCGATCCCGATTTGTGCACTGCATAAACTTGACTCATTTGTAAAGATTCGGGTCCCTCAAGGAATCCTAGTGGCCTATTTGATTGCGAAGTCGGGGACTCCCACTCCCGATGCTGAGCTGATCGCCTTCCTGCGGGAGCAACTGCCGGATTATATGGTGCCCGTCAGTCTGGAATGGCTGCCTAGCTTCCCGTTGACCTCCAGGGGCAAGATCGACCATGCCGCACTTCCGGCACCGAGCCCGATCCGAACCCCCAAAGCGAGCTATGTAGCCCCGACCACGGAAACAGAGCGGGCCATCGCGACCATATGGGCCAAAGCCCTCGAATGCGACAGGGTGGGACGTGGGGACAACTTTTTCCTCCTGGGCGGGCATTCGTTGCTTGGCGCACAGGTGGTTGCGCGTATGCGCGACCATCTCTGCTGCGACATCCCCATGCGTATCCTGTTCGAGCACTCCACCCTGGGTGATCTGGCGGCTTGGGTCGATTCCAATGCCACGGGGCAAGCCGCCGAGGAAGGCATCTCCCGCGAGGTAGCGGACGAGTTGCCGCAGATTATCCTCGACCCGACGAATGCCTTTGCCCCCTTCCCTTTGAACGACGTCCAACAGGCCTATTGGATTGGACGAGGCGATAGCCTCGAGATGGGCAATGTCTCCTGTCATGGTTACGAGGAATTCGACAGCTCGAACCTCGACATCAAGCGTCTCAATCGAGCCTGGAACCGATTGGTGGATCGCCACCCCATGCTGCGGGCAGTCATCGATCCCAACGGCACGCAGCAGATCCTGCCCGAGGTGCCCGAGTACGATTTCACGTTTCAGGACCTGACGGGCATGACATCGAAGGACCAGGAGACAGCCTTTTCCCAGACCCGCGAGCGAATGTCGCACCAGGTACACGATGTGGAGCGTTGGCCTCTGTTCGAGATCTGTGCCTCGCGCATCGACGAAGAGCGAGTACGGCTGCACGTCAGCATAGATCTCTTGATTGCCGATGCCCGCAGCTTCCAGATCCTGTTGATTGAGCTGTGCGAGCTCTACCAAGATCCCACTCGGACCTTTCCCCCATTGGAACTCAGTTTCCGCGACTACGTCCTGGCTGAAGAGGCGGTCAAGCAGACGCGCCGGTACCGTAAGGCCAGGAATTATTGGAACAAGCGGCTCGAAACCCTGCCCCCGGCACCGGATCTGCCTCTGGCCCGGGCCCAAGAGACCATTGCCAAGCCGATCTTTACCCGACGTACAGGCCATCTGGAGCGCGCCAAGTGGCAGCGTCTGAAGACCCACGCCGCTACGCTGGGGATTACCCCCTCGTCGCTGACCCTTGGGATCTTTGCCGCGATCATCGATCAGTGGGTCAAAGAATCGCGCTTTACGATCAACCTGACGATGTTTCATCGGCTGCCGTTGCATCCGCAAGTCAACGACATCTTCGGGGATTTCACTTCTATCACCTTGCTGGAGGCCGATTTTACCGAGGAGAGGACCTTCGCCGAGCAGTTGAAGGCGCTGCAGCGGCAGTTGTGGGACGACCTGGATCACAACCTGGTGGGTGGCATCAAGGTACAGCGCGACCTGATACAACAGCGCGGTATAGGTGGTGTAAGAATGCCCGTGGTCTTCACCAGCACGCTGACCATGGAGGCCGAGACCCAGGAGAAGATCCCCATGTCCTGGCTGGGGGAAGAGGTCTACAGCATCGGTCAAACCCCCCAAGTCTGGCTGGATCACCAGGTCTTCGATGAAGACGGGGTACTGACCTACAACTGGGATGCCGTGGAGGATCTGTTTCCACCGGGCATGATCGAGGCGATGTTCAGCGCCTACCGCTCCCTTTTGGATTTCCTCTCCGAGGAGTCCCGACGTTGGGAACGTCCACTGCCACCCCGGATACCCGAGGACCAGTTGCGGCAACGGGCCATGATAAATGCCACGGCTGGTCCCATCCCGGAGGTGACACTGCACGGACTGTTTCTGGCTGCGGCGACCGAGCACCCAGACCGTCCGGCGGTCATCGCCGGGGAGATGCGTCTGTCCTATCGGGAGCTTCTGTTACGTGCCAGGCGTTTGGCCCATTCGCTGCGCGCGGGCGGTGCCGGACCCGATCGGCAGATAGCGATCGTCATGAATAAGTGCTGGCAACAGGTGGTTGCCGCCCTGGGGATCCTCCTAAGTGGAGGAGCCTATGTCCCCATCGCCGCGGGATTGCCCGAAGAGCGCCGGGAGACCTTGATCGCCCAGAGCAAGGCTATCTTGATCGTAACCGTGTCGCAAATCGAGTCTACCTTGACCTGGCGCAACGATATACCACGCATCGTGGTCGCCGACGACTGCCCAGCCAACCATGAGGATCCAGATTTCTCCTCAGTAATACAAGACCCTACGGCGATTGCCTACGTCATCTATACCTCCGGATCCACCGGGTTTCCCAAAGGCGTAGCGATCGACCACCGGGGAGCCGTCAATACGGTACTGGATATCAACGAACGTTTCGGTGTCGGCAAGAACGACCGGGTGCTGGCCATCTCAGCTTTGAGCTTCGATCTGTCCGTCTACGACATCTTCGGGCTGCTCGCGGTAGGGGGTGCACTGGTCCTGCCCGACGCGGACGACCAGAAGGATCCAGCCCATTGGGAGGTACTCATCGACCGTTACGACATCACCCTCTGGAACTCGGTGCCCGCCCTGATGGCTATGTTGACGGAGCACACCGGTTCCCGCGGTAGTGAGGTGCTCAAAAGGCTCCGCTTGGTCATGCTGAGCGGTGACTGGATCCCCGTCGATCTGCCGGCAAAGATCAAGGCGCAGAATCCGCACATCGCCTTATACAGCCTCGGTGGTGCTACGGAAGCCTCGATTTGGTCTATTTACTATCCCATCGACGCGATAGACCCGGACTGGGTCAGCGTGCCTTACGGCCGTGCGCTCAAGAATCAGACCATGCAGGTACTCAACGCAGCCCTACAACCCGCACCGGTTTGGGTGGCAGGCGATCTCTATATCGGTGGCATCGGACTTGCCAGAGAGTACCTGGGAGATCCGGACCAAACCAAAGAGAAATTCATCGTCCATCCCGTCACAGGCGAGCGACTCTACCGCACGGGCGACCTTGGGCGTTTCTTGCCGGACGGTAATATCGAGTTTCTGGGGCGTGAGGATTTTCAGGTAAAGATCAACGGCTACCGCATCGAGCTCGGTGAGATCGAGACGACCCTGGTACGCCATCCGGGGATTCAGGAAGCCGTCGTCGTGGCCTTAGGCAGGCAGCAGGAAGGCCGACATTTGGTCGCTTATTGGGTGGCGGCCGAGGGAGAAGGAAAGCCGGATCAGGAAGACCTGAAACACTACCTCGTCGATCAGCTCCCCGAGTATATGATTCCCGAGACCTGGATGGAGCTACCGGGGATTCCACTGTCCGCCAACGGCAAGGTCGACCGTAAGGCCTTACCGGACCCAACCGTACACGAAGAGGATCTGGCCTTCACCACCCCAGCAGAAGGGTTAGAACGCGAGCTTTGCGAACTGTTTGCCGAGGTGCTGGAGATCGAGCGCGTGGGTAGCCGGCATAACTTCTTCGAGCTCGGCGGAAACTCCGTCATGGTCGTGCAGCTGATCTCGCTCATACGCCAGACTTACCAGGTGAAACTCTCGATCAGGGACTTTTTCATAAAGCCTACCGTTGCCGAGCTGGCGGAGAACATCGAGGTATTGCGCTGGGCCAGAGCCGGTCAGGCGCGCGGCGGTGAAGATCGCGAGGAGGGCGAGATATGATGACCAGCGTGGAGTTTCTCGCCTTTCTAAAGGAGCGGGATATCGATGTTTGGGCCGAGGAAGGACGGCTCAAGTTCTCCGCCCCGAAAGGGGCTATGACGGCAGAGATCAAGGGTCAGCTCGTGGAGCGCAGGACGGAACTTCTCGCATTTTTGGGGAAGCTTGCGAACGATCAGAGCAGCAACGGCGAGATCCGACCGAGAAGAGATACCATAGAACTGGCGGATCTCTCCTATGCCCAGCAGCGGTTGTGGCTCCTGGACCGGTTCAACGACGGGGAGCCGGCCTACAATGTGGGGATACTGATCGAATGGTACGGTCCAATCTGCATCGACAGCATCACAAAGAGCTTCCACAGGATCGTGGAGCGGCATCAGGTGCTGCGTACCACTTATCCCGATGTGCAAGGCAAACCCAAGTTACGGGTCGCCGAGACCATGGCCCTGCCTTTACGCTACCATGATCTGTCCCATTTCAGTGTCAGTGAGCGGGTGGTACGACTGCGCCGGGTGGTCCTGGAGGCGAGCCGTTATCCCTTCTATCTGAAGGAGGAGATTCCAATCCGGATCGACCTCGTAAAGACCTCTGAGCAGCGCACGACCATTTGTCTGGTCATCCACCACATTGCCTGTGACGCTTGGTCCATGGGTATCCTGGTGGGCGAGCTTACAGCCTTGTACCAGAGATTCTCGCGTGGGCAGGAGCCAAAGCTCCCGGCCTTGTCGTTCCAGTATAGCGATTTTGCCCATTGGCAACGCGCGCAGCTCACCAAGGATAACTTTGCCGGACATCTCGCTTACTGGAAGGGACAATTGAAGGAGCTGCCTACTCCCCTGTCTCTACCCACCGATCACCCACGCCCCCCGATCCAGACCTACCGCGGCGCTAGAGAGTCCTTCGCCTTGGGTAGAGACCTCTCCCAGAGGCTTGCAGGGCTCGCCAGAGCACGGCAGACGACCCTGTATTCCCTTTTTCTGTCCCTGTTCGCCCTGTTCCTCTATCGTTATACAGATGAGCGGGATCTCCTCATCGGCACACCGGTGGCAAATCGTAGCCGCAGGGAGCTCGAGTCCCTGATCGGGTTCTTCGTCAACACTCTGGTAGTGCGCCTGCGCCTTGCCCCCGACCTGGACTTCGATTCCCTGTTGCAGCAGGTCCACACTACTGTTCAGGAATCCTTCACCTACCAAGACATCCCTTTCGAGAACTTGATTGAGCATATTCAAACCGAACGACAGATGAGTCATTCGCCCCTGTTCCAGGTGTTGTTCTCTTACCAAAATGCTCCAAGGCAAAGTTTCGGAATCGACGGAGTCGAGCTCCAGATCACCGAGATCGATAATCTGACCAGCAAGTTCGATCTGTCTATGACCATGGGCGAATTGGATGGTGAGATCAAGGGCTGGATCGAGTACAACACCGACCTGTTCGAGCGGGATACCATTGGCCGCTTCCTGTCCCATTACCGGACACTCGCCACGGAGATGGTGCACGACAGTACTCAGGCCATCCAGTCCTGCACGATGACGCCCCCCGAAGAGCGTTCGCGCATCCTCGGCGAATTCGCGGGCGACAGTTTCGGGTTGCCGCAAGGCCAGCTACTCCATCGATTGTTCGAGGTCAGTGCAGGACGCTGTGGGGAAGCCACCGCGGTCCAGTTCGGCATCAACCGCCTTACCTATGCCGAGCTCGATCGACAAGCAAACCGGTTGGCACACTGCCTGGTCGATCGAGGGGTGCGACCCAACACCTTTGTTGGGATATTTCTGGATCGCAGCGAGCTCATGGTCGTCGCGTTGCTCGGGATATTGAAGGCCGGTGGGGCCTATGTACCACTGGATCCTAGCTACCCCGAAAAGCGCCTGGAATATATTATCGAGGACACCCAGGTGAAGCTAGTCTGCTCCGAAAAGGGGTTGCTCGATAGCGTCCCAGGATCGGTAGAGATACTAAGTATCGATGGCGATCCCGCCCTTGAACAGTACCCGGACACGCCACTGGCGGTTTCCCAGACAGAAAACCATCTCGCTTATTGCATTCATACCTCCGGATCATCCGGTCTCCCCAAGGGAGTGCAGATCAGTCACCGCAATGTGGTGAGCTTTTTGTTATGTCAGGTCCCGGATGATTACGTGGAATTTTTTTAAAAAGTTGGGGTTGCTGTGCGTGCCATTGTTTGAGTGTCTGAAGAGGCGTTTTGTGGTGCAGGTTTTTCTGCGGGATATGGCGATTATACAGGTAGACGAAGCGTTTGAGGGTCGTCTGGAGTGAGGCCGCGGAGTCGAAGCGGTGGGTGCGCAACACATCGGCGATGCGGCCGTTGAAGCGTTCGAGCATGCCGTTGGTTTGTGGGGTCCTGGGCTTGGTCAGGCGATGTTCGATGTGGTGGTCGGCGCAGACCTGATCGAAGGCATGGGTGGCGGTCGGCTGGCGTTGGCCGGTGGCGCAGAAGCGGTCAGTAAATTCCTTGCCATTGTCGGTGAGGAGCTTGCTGATGTTGAAAGGAGCCTGCGCGATCAAGCGTGTGAGAAAGCCGCTGGCGGAGGCGGCGGTCTTGTCCTGGAGGATCTCAACGTAGACCCAACGGGTGGCGCGATCGATGGCGGCAAACAGGTACGTGCGTTGGTCCTGGTCCGGCATCTGCGGCAGGTACTTGACATCGACGTGCACAAAGCCGGGGGCGTACTCCTTGAACGTCTTTAGCGGCGTTTTGGCGCCTTCCTCCTGGGGCAGCAGGGTCGTGAGGTTAGAAACGCCGTGGCGGCGCAGACAGCGGTCCAAACCGGAGCGGGAAACGTCGGGGTGGATGAACCTCGTGGGTCACCGCCAGCAGGTCATCCAGGGGCAGCAGGAGCGTCTTGCGCAGCTCCACGACCACGAGTTCCTGGGCTGGGGTGAGGGTGGTCTGCAAGCGATGGGGTGTATGGGAACCGTCGGCAACCCCGTCACGACCCTTTCAGCGGCGGATGGTATCCTCACTCACGCCCAGCTCATCGGCTAGCTGCGGGACGGACTGGTTGGATGCCTGAATGTACTGGCGGATCTTGGGGGTAATTTTTATAAGACCTGCCTTCCAGAAGAGGCGCGGAAACATAAAACTCCTGTGTTTTATCCTTGTGGAAGTAGAGCGGATGTTTTCAAAGTCTTTTCCAGGCTACGTGGCTACGTGCTACTAGAGCAAAAGAGACTTATGTGGATGTCAACAAATTGTTTGCCATAGTTGACCTGGATATACAGAAATCAAAAATAGAAAATTACAGGTTTTCAGATACTGAAGAAATATTTTGTAATTAGAATTTTAGTAAACCACCGGCTTTGCCGGTGCGACTAAAGGCTCCTCCCGTTCCACCACTGGTAAGCCTCTGAGGAAAGCCGGGGCATCACTCAGGGGAGGTAACCATGAAAGAATGGCAGAGCTTAGCCCATTGAGATGGGAATGCAAGTATCATCTGGTGTTTGTTCCAAAATACCGCCGGAAGGTACTGTATGGTCGAACGCGCCGGCAAATCGGAAAGATTTTGCAGCAATTGTGTCGGCAAAAGGGTGTGGAGCTGATCGAAGGGCATGCGATGCCCGACCACATCCACATGGTGTTGAGGATTCCACCGAAGTTCAGTGTTGCGATGGTTGTCGGGTACCTGAAAGGGAAATCAGCGATCCAGATTCACCGGCAGTTGTTCGGGGTAAAGAAAGGATTTACGAAAACACTTTCGGTCCCGGGGTACTGTGTGTGAGCGCACGGTCGGTCTGGATGAAGAGATCGTTCGCGCCTACATCCGTAACCAGGAGCAACAGGATCGTCAGAACTCACTGGATTTCGGCGACTCATAGCCCCTTTTAGGGGCTTTCCTCAAGCTACCCGCTATGCGGGTAGCTGGTGACTTATACGATGGACTGAAAATCGACCATGCTACTAAAGATAAGCATGTGATTTTTGTTACAGGCCTGATCCATAAAGAAGCCTATTTTTTGCTACCGGAATTACAAGTATTATTTGATGGCTATAAAAATCCTGTTTTGTATGAGAATGAAAAAATAGATTTACACACTTTATATGATAAAGTTATCAGTGAGTCCGCGGCAGATCAAGATTTGAATTCAAATCCTGATATTATTCTCAATAGGCTTTCGTTTTTGAACCCTAATGCATCCAGTGTGCCCGACTTATGCTCATCGATAAAATCCGAATATCGGAATAGGATTGAATTTTCAAAGATTATTTTTTTGTTCAGAAAAGCAAAACCATATTGGGGAAATATTCACACGGATTCTACCGTATCATTGAGTACGGAAAGGTTCAGAGAGCAATTATCACTGGAGATAGCAAAATTTTATTCCAAAGAGAACAACAACGATTTTCACTTGACAGCCATCTTTAAATCCATATATAAACAAGCATATGGAATTGAAATTGAATAACAACTCTTTAACTGCTTCCTGAATCCGTGAAATTAGATCAGGATCTTTCCTTCAAGATCAGGCGAATCGCGGAACAACATGGGCTGACAGGTAAACAAGAGGAAAAACTACGAATCACGCGAATTTCCGCGAATAAGATCCCTCCCTTCGGTTCGGGATGACAAGTTCGCGAGGATTCGCGTGGTTCGTAGTTTTTTCTCTTACTTTGCCGACCGGTAACGCTTAACTTAATGGCATTGGGCTATAGGCCTGGAGAGGACGTTTATGCCGCTTTGGGGCGCACGAATGGCGGTCGTTTATTTTCCAACCGCAGGGTTAAAACCTTCGCCTTTCAGGCGAACAGATTTACCTCGCTACTCTCAGGCTGCCGTACAATGCTCTCGATTTGAGAGGATCAGACATGGAATACCGTCACGGCAGCCACACGCTTTACAACATCGAATATCACTTTGTCTGGGTGACGAAGTACCGTTACAAAGTTTTGGCGGGTGATATCGGACTACAGGTCAAAGAACTAGTACGGCAGATCTGCGCGGCGTTCGAGATCGAGATCATCAAAGGGGTTGTGAGTAAAGACCATGTGCATATTCTGATCTCAGCCCCGCCTAACATTGCACCGAGTGAAATCATGCGGCGCATAAAAGGGGGCTCCTCCCGAAAGCTGTTTGAGGAGTTTCCGAGACTCAAAAAGCAATATTGGGGGCGCCATTTTTGGGCCAGAGGCTACTTTTGTGCCACCGTGGGCCAGGTGACGGATGAAATGATACAGGAATATCTGGCGCACCACGTTGAGCCTCGTCCTAACGATAACTTTAAAATGGACAGGGAACCCGGCAACTAAACGGGGCTATTCGCCCCGCATCCGGACTTTCAGTCCTTAATTTCAACCTACCGGCTTTTAAGCCGGTAGTTGTTGAGTGAGCGTATTCTTCGTGTATACGCGGGATAGACGAGCCATCATCGTTTCAGCCAGAAACATGAATTGTGACTTGAAGTCAGGTTTTGATGCCGATGCCGCGCCGCAACAGGTGAAGACTGTAGAAGGTCAACACGACGATGAAGCCCAGGATGAGCGCGAAGGCCACACCCACCTGGATGTCGCTCACCCCCAGCAACCCGAAGCGGAAGGCGTTGACCATGTAAAGTACCGGGTTGGCGAGGGACAAGTCCTGCCACAAGGTCGGTAACAGGTCAATCGAGTAGAAGACACCCCCCAGATAGGTCAGCGGCGTAAGCACGAAGGTGGGGACGATCGAGATGTCATCGAAGCTGTTGGCATAGATTGCATTGATGAAGCCCCCGAGGGCGAACAGCACGGCGGTCAGTACGAACACCAACATGGTTATGCCGTAGCTGTGGATTTCGATCCGGGTGAAACCGAGGGCCACCAGGGTTACCACGATCCCCACCGCGAGACCCCGAGCGACGCCGCCGGCGACGAAGCCGGCCAGGATCACCCAATTGGGGACGGGGGCGATCAGCAGCTCCTCCACATAGCGGGAAAACTTACTCGAATAGAAGGAAGACGCCACGTTGGAGTAAGCGTTGGTGATCACCCCCATTAACACCAGGCCGGGAACGATGAAGTCCACATAAGAGAAGCCGCCCATGGGGCCGATGCGCTCGCCGATGAGCCGGCCGAAGATCACGAAGTAGAGGATCGTGGAAATGGCCGAGGGTAACACCGTCTGCACCCAGATCCGGGAGAAACGCACGATTTCCTTGACCAGGAGGGTGGAGAAGGCAACCCAATAGTGCCGGTAGTGATTCATGGCGAGATGTCCCTACCACCCTTGTTGTTTTCCACCAAGGCCAGGAACAATTGTTCGAGCCGGTTCTGCTTGTTGCGCAGGCTGACGACCTGGATACCGTTGCGCGACAGGGCCTCGAACAGACGATTGATGCTGCTGTCTTTGGTCACCTCCACCTCCAGGGTCCGGTCGTCGAGCCGCGTGAGCACAAATCCGTCCAGCCGGGGCAACTGCGCCGGCCGGGCCTTGAGATCGAGCACCAGGGTCTCGGTTTCCAGCCTGCCGAGCAGGACCCCCATATCCACGTGCTCCGCGATCCGGCCATCGTTGATGATGGCGATATTGCGGCACAGGCTCTCCGCTTCTTCCAGATAATGGGTAGTGAGGATAATGGTGGTGCCGCCGGCATTGAGCTCACGCAGGAAGGTCCACATGGAGCGACGGATTTCGATGTCCACCCCGGCGGTGGGCTCGTCCAGGATCAACAACCGGGGCCGGTGCACCAGGGCACGGGCAATCATCAGGCGCCGCTTCAAACCGCCGGACAGCATCCGCATCTGCGAGCCCCGCCGCTCCCACAGATCGAGCTGGCGTAGATAGTATTCCGCTCTCACTCCGGCCTCGCGCCGCGGGATGCCGTAGTAACCGGCCTGGTTCAGAACCACCTCGATGACCGGGAGGAACAGGTTGAAGTTGAACTCCTGGGGCACCAGACCCAGATAGGCCTTCATCGACTCCGGCTCCCGATCCAGGTCGTGGCCGAAGACTCGAACCTTGCCCCCGGTCTTGTTGACCAGGGAGGCAACGATGCCGATCAGGGTCGACTTACCGGCACCGTTAGGTCCGAGCAGAGCGAAAAAGTCGCCTTCCTCCACCGTCAGGTCCACGCCCTTCAGGGCCTCGTGGCCGTTGCGGTAGACCTTGGTGAGCTTTCTGACGGCGAGTGCGGACATGGACAACAGCGGGTACGGCGGCGGGATCAGCGATTAAACTAGGGGGTGTTCTCAATTAGGGGTAACACTATGATTTTAATCGATATATTAAGTTGCCCGTTGCATCCGGTGGATGAAGTGACCAATTTCTAATGTTAGGAAAAACATAGAGTTGAGCCCAACCCAGTTGTTAATTGAGAACACCCCCTAGCGAGGCATCGCCTCAGACCGACGAGCCATGATCATCGCTCTATCGCTATCGAAAGCGGAACCGTGATCGTGGTCGTGATCGTAATCGGAGACGCAAGGCAAAGCGGGCACGGAAAACCTGATGGCTACGGGTTTCGACCCGGCACTTGGCTGGGACCTCCGGAGACCACGAGCTGCGAAAGAATGCTGTCCCTCCTACGGCGGCTTCGACCACGATCACGATTATGACCACGATCACGACAACGAGAGGGGTTAGACGTTGGCGAAATTTGACTCATTTGCAAAACTGCCGGTCACTCAAGGGATCCTAGTATGGATGGGATGCTCTCAACTACCGACCTGCCTGCCGGCAGGTAACATTGAGCGAACGGATCTGCCGCAAATCAACGCAAATAAGCGCAACGGGATCAGGAACCGTCGATGATGGCGAGCCGATTGTGACCGATTTGCGTTCATTCGCGGCAACAAAGAATTCCCGATGGAAGAACCAAGCCGATGTTATACTGCCACATGGACTGATCTGCGCATTTCACTCCCCCTCCCTCCGGGAGAGGGCTGGGGTGAGGGGGAAATTCAAAAGCTCAGATTGTGCCGTGTGGCAGTATACCGGTACTTCGGCACTGCTGTATTTAGGTATCCACCGCGCGACTTTCAACCGGGATCGTGGAAAACCTTGCCAATGCTCGGATCGACCCGATGGCACCTCTGTGAAGACGCCGCTGGCGTAGCCGCCGAGGCCGCGCGGCGCATCCTGGTCGCGGCCGAGACGGCGATCGCGGCACGGGGCGTCTTCCGCATCGTATTGGCCGGCGGGCGCACACCGCTCCAAACCTATCGGTTACTATCCCAGACGACGGCCGACTGGACGGGCTGGCACCTCTACTTCAGCGACGAGCGTTGCCTACCGCCCGACCACGACGGGCGCAACAGCAGAGCCGCCGCGCGCGCCTGGTTCGATCGGGTCCCGATCCCCGCGGCGAATATCCACCCTATCCCTGCCGAGCGCGGGGCCGAAGCGGCCGCTGCCGCTTACAGGCATCCGGTGAGCATCGCCCTACCCTTTGACCTGGTCACCCTGGGTATGGGAGAAGACGGCCACACCGCGAGCCTCTTCCCAGGCCAAGTACATCCGGTCGGGGAGCTGACACTCTCCGTCCATGGGGCACCCAAACCCCCACCGGACCGGGTCAGCTTGAGCCCGAACGCCTTGAGCAATGCCCGCGAGGTACTGATTTTGGTAACGGGCACCGAAAAAAGGGAAGCCGTTGCCGCGTGGAAGGCGGGCAAACCTCTGCTGGTAGCCGGCATCGGCGGGAAAGGGGGAGTGGACGTCCTGATCGATCGAGACGCGAATAATGCCTGACGTCGGGGTGAGGCGTATAATTTTCCTTCAGCTTCTAACGAGGCTTCGCCTCAGACCGACGAGGCGTGACCAACCGCACCGAAGAACCACGGAGGCAGACACGGATAAACACGGATCACAATCCGTGTTTATCCGTGTCCATCTGTAGTTCAAAGGATTTGCGATTCCCGCCCAACAAGAGGCAGAACTGTTTTTGTGCGGCGCACAAACTTGACTCATTTGTAAAGATTCGGCTCCCTCAAGGAATCCTAACGAGGCTCCGCCTCGGACCGACGAGGCGTGAAGACCCCGAAAGCCCCTCTCCCGTAAGGCCCCATCTCCTACGCCCAACCAGCCGTTGAAGAGCCAAGATAGGTCGAAATCGAAATTGGCGTTTATTGCGGTAAAAAATGATTCCGAGTTATGAGTGCCGGGCCGAACGGCAATCCCCTCGATTATCCTCGACCAACACCGCCAATCCGATTCCAGATTTACCATAGCCGTTACCATTATAAAGCATATATCGTTGCCCACCGTGATCGAAGACAAAGGGGTATTCGATCATCTCCGAATCCCACCCGGATTCCGAAACATCGATACCGACTCGTTCGTCCATCCGCGTCCAACGGATACCATCGAACGATTCGGCATAGCCGATACGATAGGATGTCCCCCGACAGGAATACCACATCTTATAGCATTCGCCATCCTTCAAAACACATGGGCGGGAAATCGCATATTCCTGCTCATTTTTGAAATCGATACACACCACACCGTCATTCTTCCAATGGATACCATCGGATGATTCCGCATATTTAATATGATACCAGTGTCGCGGACGATCGTTCACAATCTTCCAGCCGATACACGACAAGTACCACATGCGCCATAATCCATCCTCCACGAGTACACAACAACTGGCTACGAAATAAGGCTCATTCACACCCCGATCAAGGATCGGCCCCGCGGCGTATTTCTTGAATCCTCCCCCTTCACAAATCGCAAGCCCGATCGAATTTCTAAAGGGCACGGTAGCCCCCAGATTCCAGCCTACATAGTAAAGATAACGGGACTGTCGATAACATACCACCCAGGAAAGCATGACTCCACTCTCATCAAAAGCCCCCAAAGGCCCCAAGGAGAGTAGGGGGCTGTCGGAGATATGGATAATGTCGTGCGGGTTTGCAATATCGACGTCGATAGATCCGATACGTGACCGATTCTTATGGTCACGGGAGCTGAAATAGATCCGGAAAATGTCCCCTTCTTTTTTCTCGGCAAAGGGGACTGCTGCATGTGTCCTCATCCAATCATAGCGATCCTCAGGACAAAATATCAGCCCCTTCTTTTCCCATTTCATAACATATTCTTCAAGCGGTTACTCGGTAGAGATAGGGAATTCGACTTGGCGCCGACATACACCTGGTTCTCTTTTGTATCCTTGAGTATCAATGAGCCGGCGCCGATAATACAATTTTCGGCTATCGTGATATGGTCCTTCAACGTAGCATTTACACCGATAAAACAATTTTCCCCGATTTTCACTCTCCCGGAAATCACAACATGTGAGGAAATGAAGCAGTTATCTCCGATCTCGGAATGATGCCCGACATGGTTGCCGCTCCATAGGGTCACATTGTTACCGATCTTTACAAAAGGTTGAATGGTATTGTCTTCCAGGATAAAACAGTTTTCACCGATGTCGAGATCCGGCCAGGTGGTCGCTCCGGAGCTTACATAACTGATGAGATCATATCCCTTGATCTTGGCCTCTTTGAACTTCGAGGCCCTGATCGTATTCAGTTTGGAATAGCCTAAAACCACGAACATATCGTATGCCGAAGGGGAGTAAAGATTTTCCACTTCTTCGAATGGTACCAGTGGTAACTCGCAGAAGCTTTCCTGTAGGCAATAGGCTTTATCGACCGTGAATGCAGCAACCTTAAAATCACTGTCATATAACAGGTAGTAATGAGCAATTTGTGCGGCATCACTTGCCCCGAATATAACGACTGGCTTCATTTCAACCCTATGATTTCGTTAATTTTCCGGCCCCTGACATCAGCGGAATATGAACGGAAACGATTATTTTCTAACGATGATGGTGAAATCATAGAGACCATAATCATGCAACAAAGCGACATTCTTTGAAAAATTCTTCTTGCAGAAATCAAAAAGATGACAGGGGTCGGCATAGTATAAGTAATCCTGCATATATTCGGCATCGGAATATCGCGTGAGGCAGTTGAATGCGAATCCTATTCTGCTCCCCCGATCCATGGAAAACAGAATATTCTTGACATAGTCTTCCCAATCTTTAATGGGGATATCCAGCTTAACATTCATCATTCCACTGGAAAGGGAATAATCCGCAGTTCGTGTGTGCTCCTCCTGTAATTGGAACTTACAGGTGGGGAAATTCCTATGCAGTTCGATTGCATGTTCGATCATGGCCGCGGAGATATCGATCCCTAAATAGTCGAATGAAAATCCTTTCCGGCGCATATAATCGAACAGGTGACCATAACCACACCCCAGATCATTGACGCTAAACTGTTCGGTATCTCGGATAACCTTTATCAATTGAGCGAATCTGATCTCCTGGGACTCGGAACTATTCCAACCGACGCCCTGATGGGTAGGGCCATGAGCAACGACTTTTTCAGTGTAATAGTGATTGACTTTTTCTAAAATCGGCCGATATCTAGTCATCGCTGTTTCCCCTATATATCCGACGTATAATGGTATAGGGTCTGTCTTTGACCTCCATGAAGATTTTCGAAAGGTAAATCCCGATGACACCGATAAAAAAAATAATGAGGCCACCGAGGAACCAAATAGAAATGATAAGCGATGTCCAGCCACTGAGCGGAGTGGAAAAGAAAAAATATGAACAGAGCAGGTAAACAATATAAAGCCCGGATATCAAAGAAATAAATGCACCCATCTGAAAAATATATTTCAAGGGTTTATCGCTGAACGAAGTAACGGAATTGACAGTCACGGACAACTTTTTTCTAAAGTCATAAGCCGTGCTTTCCTTATAGTGCTTATCAACTATAACCGGATGCTGCACATATCCGGTGATATGCATGAGCCCTGCAATAAAAACCGCCTCGTCACGATGTTCGATGAGGCTCCTCACGTATCGCCTACTCATTAATCTTGCCATTATCGGGTTGCGCGGCATTCGTTGCTCGGACAAATAATTTATCAAATAGTGGAAAAACCCTCCGGACAACCTTTTAAACCATCCCCCTCTTCTGCTTTTTTGAACACCATAGACGACATCGACATTTCCCAGGCGATGATATTCATCCCAGAAAACAGAAAGTAGTTCAGGGTCTTCTTCCAGGTCGATATCGATCAAAAAAACAAAATCACCCACGGCATGGGCCAGCCCTGTCAAGATGGCTTTGTGATGCCCGAAATTACGTGACAAATCGATGACTGTAATTTTTTCATCTATCGAATATAAGGAAAGCGCGATCTCAAGGGATTCATCCGGCGAACCGTCATTCACGATGATGATTTCATAATCCGGGGTAATTTGTTGCGCGACCCGGCTCATCCGGTCATGGAATTCTTTGATATAACGCGCGGAATCGTAGAGTGTGGTAACAATGGAAAGGACGGTTTTAGCAGTCAAAACTCAACATCCTCTTTTTAGCGCCGGCACTTCCCTCATTCATGAGTAAATCAATGATGCTGATCTCATGAACAAACGGCGGGAAAAGTTGTTTGTATTCCGGATAGCCATCATAATTTATCCATCTGACGGAAATATTCCGTTCCGGAAATTTCCATTTTTCCAGATAACCATGGGCGGAAGGACCAGACAGATATTCCGTCGCACCACTCTGACAACAAAGGCTGATGAGTTTATCCGTAGGATTTTCTCCTTCGAGTCGATAATCCATGGACCATGAGATCCTGGTCCTGATATCCAGTATGTTACATATTCTTTCGATGAAATAAAAATTAATACGACTCAAGTACTTTTCCTTTTCACACCGCGCATAGAGATCGGATAGATAAGCGCTGATTTCGGCAAAATGGCCGGCCTTGGCATAATTCTGTTCGATCATCTTCCAATGTTTGCTCGGCCATATATGATCCTGTACTTCGGCCTCATGGATCTTCTGCAAACGCCTTCCTTTTACTCTTATGGGAATGGTCAACCAGGATAGGGATTGCGGGGTTTTTATTTTGTTGCGGTTGCGCCAGTCGCCTCTCGTATATTGGGCATCGTCATATAATATGCATTCATCCGACCAATTGATGATGTCGAAATAGCCCTTCCAAGGAATGTAATTGGATTGTATGATGGCAACTCGTTTCATGTTCCATTCACATTTCACCGCCGTATGTTGTGAGACCTCTGCGCGTCACACCGCGTTCGATTATATACCATCGTAAGATCCATGACAGTCAATCCCCTCGGTGGCGCCGGCTATCTTCTCAGGGGCATGAAACTCATCATGCAACCCGGACTCCGGCGTTTCGTACTGATACCCCTGCTGATCAATATCCTGGTGTTCTGCGCCGCCATCTGGTATGGGGTCTCCCGGTTCGAGTCCTTCCTGGCTTGGATGGAATCCGAGATCCCATCCTGGCTCCACTGGCTGGACTGGGTCCTGTGGCCCCTATTCATCCTGGTCCTGGTGATCCTCGTCTTCTATTGCTTCAGCCTGGTAGCGAATCTGCTCGCGTCTCCCTTCAATGGCCTGCTGGCGGAGAAGGTGGAGCTGCACCTCACCGGCAGGCCGTTGAATGAG
The DNA here is from genome assembly GCA_011392765.1 of Candidatus Thiosymbion ectosymbiont of Catanema sp. Cochon2018. Classification (GTDB taxonomy): domain Bacteria; phylum Pseudomonadota; class Gammaproteobacteria; order Chromatiales; family Chromatiaceae; genus Thiosymbion; species Thiosymbion ectosymbiont_A. The sequence continues at coordinate 303,629 of WYCW01000001.1, forward strand.
GGCGGTGGTTGGAAGAAGGTTCTGGTAACGCTGGTTCCCACGCTGGTCGACGAGCTGAGAAAGCTGCTTTTCGCCGCGCTCGTCGCTGTTCCCTTCCTGATCCTATTCCTGATACCCGGAATCAACCTAGCCGCCCCCATCCTCTGGTTTCTCTACACGGCCTGGATGCTCACCCTGGAGTACAGCGACTATCCGATGGGTAATCATGGCCTCAGGTTCCGGGAGATGCGCAGGCGCTGGCGCAAGAACCGGGCGCTGGGACTCGGCTTCGGCGCCGCCACGGCCGGGCTGACCATGGTCCCGATCGTGAACTTTATCATGATGCCGAGCGCCGTGGCGGGCGCGACCGCTATGTGGGTAGACGAGTTGAGTAGTTGACCCGCCTGTCTCACCAGAGCGGTAATTCCCGGTAAGATATGCGGGTCAGGCGCATACCGTAGAATCTTTTCAATCCGGTGAGGACGAAATCATGCCCAGCACCCCCGAGCGAACGCTCGAGACCTTTCCCAATCCGGGGTCCGAACGCGACTACAGCATCCGCATCCGGATGCCGGAGTTTACCTGCCTGTGCCCCAAGACCGAGCAGCCGGATTTCGCCGAACTGACCCTGGAGTATGTCCCGGACGCCCTGTGCGTGGAGCTCAAATCCTTAAAGCTGTACGTCTGGTCCTACCGCAATGAGAAGGCCTTCCACGAAGCGGTTACCAACCACATCCTCGGCGACCTAGTCGCCGCGCTCCACCCCAGGTTTATGCGCCTGCACGCCGATTTCAATGTGCGCGGGGGTATCTACACTACGGTCGTGGCCGAACACCGGGCACCGGAATGGGAGCCGCCCGCTCCCGTCTCGTTGCCTTGACCCAACCCTGCTCCATATGATCGACGAGAAACAGGTCGTTTTCCTGTCGGCTCAAGATGAACAGGATCAGTGCCGAGGCACGCTGGCCCAGAGAATGATGCCTCAATTCCTTGCCGCGATATTCGATGGTAAAGCGGTTGGGGACCTGCCAGGTCAGGAATGCAGAGAGATTCTGCATAAAATACTCTTCGAAGACTTGCGCCTGCGTGCCGACTCGGGTCCTGACTCGATCGAAATCCCGGAACATGGCGCCGAAATCGGGATAGGTATCGACCAGCCAGGTCAAAGTCGTCTCCCGGATGCGGCTGCCTCGAAATATGTCCTTCATAAAGGCGACAGAAGCGGATTTGTCGCCCCTGAATTCGACTTTGATTAAGCTATTCGGCTACCAATACTTAGTTTTTAGACAGCCTCTTAGGATTCAGGTAGGGGGTGCGACAATGCCATTAAGTTAAGCGCTACCGGTCGGCAAAATAAGAGAAGAAACTACGAATCACGCGAATCCTCGCGAATCGATTCGCGGAAATTCGCGTGATTCGTAGTTTTCTCTTCCGCATCGGTAAATGGCCAACAGCTAACTTAATGGCATTGGGGGGTGCGAACGCCGGGTTCGTCAGCGGGAAACATCAGTCGCAGATACTTCTCGGCCGCCTGATCGCTGGTGAAATCCGCCGCACGCCGGCGCAGCCGCTCCGGGTCCGGTGGCGTATCCAGGGTCTGAAGCATGGCCGTCGCCAGGGTCTGCGGATCGGAGACAGGCACCAGGGATCCCAACTCGCCGTCCAACAAGATTTCCCGTGGCCCGCTCGGGCAGTCGGTAGAAACCACGGGGGTACCGGTGGCCATAGCCTCTACCAGAACCATACCGAAACCCTCCCAGGCCGAGGAAAGAACGAACAGTCCGGCCGCGGCCATGTAGCCCATGGCGTCCCCGACGAATCCGGGCAGGATGACGCGGCCCTTCACTCCGAGTTCGGATACCAGCTGCTCCAAGGCCCGGCGTTCAGGTCCATCCCTCAGAATAATCAACCGGCATGCACGTTGGTTTGCCACCAATGTGAAGGCCCGGATCAGGGTCGGGAAATCCTTCTGTCGGGTGAGCCTTCCGACCCCCAAGATCACCGGCGGTTGCCCCGGCATGAGCCAAGGGTGCAAGGGTACCTGAGAAGCAGTGCCGAGTTGCTCCGGAGACAAGACCGGATTGTAAATGACATGCAGCTTTTCGAGTGGCAGGTCGACATAGCGGGTGAGATCCACGGCGACCCCGGCGGAGACGCAGACCACACCATCGACCACCGGATAGAGTAGCCGCATACCTTGTATTCGCAACCGGCGCTTGACGTCGTTCAGCTCGGCGAGTCCGCAACACGTCCGATCCCCCAAACAACGCCGAATAATTCAGGATTGCCTCCCAATCAGGCATGGTCTGCCGAGGTTAGTACACCAAATCCCAAAGCGTCCAGGAACAAGTCAGTGGCACAGTGTATCGTGAGACGATCCAAGGCCATCGCCAGTTGAGCCTTGGTCGGTGGCTTGTTCAGGATGCGGCGGATTGCGGCAGCCATAGCCAGTGCATCGCCGATCGGGACCAATTCGCCATAACGTCCCCCATCAAGCAGCTCGTGCGGGCCACTTGGGCAATCTGTCGACACGGCTGGTATACCCAAGGCGGTCGCCTCCAGCAGCGCATTAGGGAAACCCTCGAATCGGGAGGACAACAGGAACAGGTCAGCTCGGGCCACATGGGCAAATGGGTTCGAGGCATAGCCCGGAAGGTCGACCCGGTCGCCGAGTCCCAGCTCCTGCACCAGGGCCTCGAGCCGTGGGCGCTGCCTTCCCTCGCCGAAGATCACCAACCGATAGTCCTTCGGCAGCCGGGTAAGGGCCCGCAGCATGGTCTCCTGGTCCTTCGAGCGCGCGAGTCGGCCCACACTGGCCAATAATCTGCCGCGGCGCTCTCGGAACCAGGGATGGGTCGGCTCCTCCAGCGATCGGACCTTGATGCCCGTGACGTCCATCGAGTTGTAGATGCACCGGATCGGCGGAGCCGTGTCCCCCAGGAGTTCGCGCAGGCCGTCACAGACACCCTGCGAGACCCCGACCAGGACATCGGCCCTCGGGTAGGTCGCCAGTAAGCGACGGCGGCTACGCCAACGCGAGACCGGGTTGCGATGACGCAGCTTGGCCGGCAGATTGCTGCCGACCCGCACCAGGATGCGCGGGCGCAGTTCGAGCCCTTCTACCGCATCGACCAGGAGCTTGCCCATACGGTCCTTGTTCACGATCACGGCATCCGGACGCAGCGCCCGCAGCAGGTCCTGCATACGGGCGATCGCGACCCGCCCCTCGCCCAAGTATCTCACCTGCCGCCGCACCGAGCCGTCCAGGTACTCGAGATCCGGGTTGTCGTCCGTCTCCACCAGGGCATGGACCTCGACCCCGGCCCCCGCACAGCCATTCATCAGGTTCAGCATGTCCCAGCCGATACCCGCGGGACCGGGGCTAAAACCCGCGACCAGCAAGCGGCCACGCCCCTCGGTCATCGCCTCCCCCCGTTGCGCAGCGACCGCAGAAAACGGATGGCGCCTGCAACCCCAGGGGCTGGCCGCCGGTCGGCGGGATCGGGATTATCGATCATGGGACGGAATGGACCCATATCTTTTACCGGATTATAGGAACTTTTTATTATAGCCGATATGCCATTGGCTCCACTAGGGGGCACCTTGAAGAATAGGTATTTTCACCAATCAAGCGACTCTAAGCCATTGATTGTTGAGGTGTACTGTAGACGAAAACCGTATTTTTCAAAGTGCCCCAGGGGCTGTTGGCATTTATATGAGCGTGGGCGATTGTAAAAATTTTTCGTGCTGACCAGGCGCGGCGAGGAGGAATAGCGGGCCTATTTTGACGAGCCGCAACGCCGTCAGCGCGGAAAAGGACCGCAATCAGACCGTGAACGATGAATGTCAACAGCCCCTGGTATACCGGGGTTACGATAGAGGGCGTGTGTATGTCTTTCAGGAATTCCCAAGAATGCGTGCGACCTTTATGCTAAGTTTCCTATTTGCTCACAATTCGGTAGGTTCATAGCAGGTCTTAATGTAGTCTCATGTCAATCAGCAGCCCGTGGGACGAACAGCTCGATCGGATCGGGCTCTTCGGGGTCCATCTCTTCGCCTTGTTTGCCCTGTTCGGTACCGCAGTGGCCAGTGTGGGACTGGCTTTGTTCCTGCTGGCGTTTCTGTTGCGGTTCCGTGGGTGGCGCTTGCTCGGCCGTGATCCGGTGGCTATTTTGTGCCTCTTGTTCGCCCTCTACCTGGGCCTGCACATGCTCGTCTTCTATCCGATCATGCCGCTGGGCACGGCGGCCCGGGATATGGTCGAAACCGGCGCGGACTGGGCCAAGCTGACCCTCCTGGTACCCTTCGCCTACTGGGTGGGCGGAGACCCGAATCGTACCCGGCGGCTGTTGTTGCTGTTGTTGCTCGGATTCACGGTGGGCTTCCTGCACAAGATCGACTGGGACACTTTCGACGCCACTTTCTTTCAAACCAGGTTCCATAACTACCTCCCGGCTAGCGCCTTCGGGATGCTGGCGGGCCTCGGGACCCTGGGTCTGATCACATTGCGGGCGCGCTTCCGGGGCGACAGCGGGAGTTGGTTTGTGTGCTGGACCCGAATGCTGTTATGGGGTCTACTCCTGGCCATCGCGGCCGAGGGGTTGGTGCTGTCCCACTCCCGCGGCGCTTGGTTGGCATTCCTGATCGCCGCGTTGTTCCTGTGGCTGGTGCCGCGGGAATCGGACCGCGACGCCCATGCCGGTAGGGGAGGCCGCATAGCAGCACCTCTGGTCTTCGGTACCCTGCTCGTGCTTCTGGTCGTGGCCCATTGGGACCGGGTCCAAGGCCGCCTGTACACCGGAACTCTGGCCGTCATGCAGATACTCGACGGCAACCTGGACAAGGTCAAACCGTCACCCATCAGCAGTCGGCTTCGCGTGTGGCGCTACGGTTTCGAGGAATGGCAACAGTCTCCCTGGTTCGGGCTCGGTGCCAGCACCAGCCGGCACCACATCGCCACCAGCAACCGCCCCGCACTCATGACGGAAGACCAGCAGTGGCTGTCGCACCTGCATAATACCTATCTGGAGATTCTCTATCAGCTCGGTCTGGTCGGGCTGATCCTGCTCACCGCCCTGATTTGGGTGTTGGCGCGGGGTGTAGTCGCGGAGCATCGTGCCGGACGGATACCCAGGGACCTGTATCGGTTTCTGCTGGCGACCCTGATCTTCGTCCTGGTCTGGAATCTGTTCGAATACCGCGCCGTCCGCCACGATTGGCGATTCTTCTGGATCATCTGCGCCGGTATCGCCTACAGCTTCCACCTGCACACCCTGCTGCGGGGCACGCAATCACATTTGCAGCGCAGCGGACAGGGGCCGCGACCGTGACCGGATCTCCGCGCATTTTGCTGGTACGGCTCAGCGCCATCGGCGACATCGTCTTCGCCTCTCCCCTGGTAGCTACCTTCCGCCGCACCTACCCGCAGGCCCATATCGCCTGGTTGGTACAGCCGGAATACCGTGCCATCCTGGAACTACACCCTGATCTGGACGAGGTCATCGCCTGGCCCATCCATAAGTGGCGCGAGCTCCGGCACCGGCACCGCTTCGGGGGCCTCGCGCGCGAGATCGGGGCCTTTCGTAAGCGCCTACGCTCACGCCGGTTCGACCTGACCCTGGATCTGCAGGGACTGCTCAAGAGCGGACTTTTGACCTATCTCTCCGGTGCCCGAGAGCGGATCGGCTTGGGGTCCCGGGAAGGCAGCCGATGGCTCATGACCCGCGTCGTTCCCCGGGGGGGAGACAAGGCGCGCATCGGCTCGGAATACCTCTTTTTGGCTCAAGACTTGGGACTGCCGACCCACGACTTCTCCATGGTCGTCCCCTATGGACCGGAGGCGGCCGCTTTCGCCCGCGGCCTGATTGAACGGGAGGGGTTGAGCGGCGGGTTCGCCGTCATCTGTCCCTTCACGACCCGCCCCCAGAAGCACTGGATCGAACCACGTTGGGCCGAGCTCTCGGAGCGGCTGCGCGCCGAGAAGGGGTTGCCGGTAGTGGTGCTCGGCGGGCCCGGAGACCGTGAGGCCGCGGGACGTATCCGCGACCTGGCCGGCGGGAGGGCGATCGATCTTGCGGGAAAGACGACCTTGTTGCAGGCGGCGGCTATGATCGATCGCAGTACCCTCCTGGTAGGCGTCGACACGGGTCTCAGCCATATGGGCATCGCCTTCGGCCGGCCGAGCCTGCTGCTGTTTGGGGCGACTTGTCCCTACCTGGACACGACCCGTGCCGATGCCCGGGTGCTGTACCATCGCCTGGATTGTTCCCCCTGCAGGCGCAGGCCAACCTGCGACGGCGCTTTTACCTGCATGCGGTCGATCCAAGTGGACGCGGTCTTGAACACGGCCAAGGACCTGCTGGGGCGAACGGCTTGAAGGTCCTGCACGTAGAAGGAGGTCGCAACCTCTACGGCGGCGCCCAACAGGTCCTCTACCTGATGGCGGGACTCGCGGACCGTGGTCATCGCAACATCCTCGTTTGTCCCGAGGGAAGTGATCTGGCACCTGCGGCAGCAGCCTGCGCCGAGGTCCGTCCCTTCCCGATGAGGGGGGACCTGGACCTATGGTTCATCGCCAGGTTCCGCCGCTATCTCCGCGGCTCCCGGCCGGATCTGGTGCACCTGCACGGGCGTATCGGCGCCGACGTAATGGGCGGCATCGCCTGTCGCCTGGAAGGCATACCGGTCGTCCACTCGCGCCGCGTCGACAACCCGGAGCCCCGCTGGGTGGTAGCCCTCAAGTACCGCCTTCACGACCGGGTAATCGCTATCTCGGAAGGCATCGGGCAGGTGTTGCTCACCGCGGGCCTGCCTGCGGAAAAACTGCGCCTGGTGCGCAGCGCGGTGGATTCAAAGCACTTCGACCGTCCCTGCAGCCGGGAGCTCTTGATCCGCGAGTTAGGAGTCCCCGCGCAGGCGCGGTCGATCGGCATCGTCGCCCAGCTGATCGCCCGCAAGGGGCATCGCTTTCTGATCGAGGCCCTACCGCCTCTGGTCGAGGAATTTCCGCACTTGTGGGTACTCATCTTCGGTAAGGGTCCCCTGGAGCGGGATTTGCGCCGCCACGTTACGAGGATGGGACTCGGGAATCAGGTGCGATTCGTCGGGTTCCGGGAGGACTTGCCGGACCTGCTCCCCTGCCTGGAGCTGCTGGTCCATCCCGCTACCAGGGAAGGTCTGGGGGTGTCCCTACTTCAGGCGGCGAGCGCCGGCGTACCCATCGTGGCCAGCGCCGCCGGCGGCATCCCGGAGGCGGTCCATCATGGAATCAATGGATTGCTGGTACCGCCGGAGGACCCCCAGGCGCTGGGTACGGCCGTGGCGACGTTGCTACACGACGGACGACTCGCCCGGCGGCTGGGATCTGCGGGCAAGGACCTGATGCGCAACGAGTTTTCCATAAACGCAATGGTGGAGGGAAACCTAGCGGTCTACCATGAGCTGCTGGCGAAGGCCGTTCGCACTTGAAAAATCCCTGCCGTGGGATCTTTCAATACGCGAAGTCAAACGTGTGCTTTCGACTTCGCTTCCTATTCGACCGGTTATCCGATTGAATAGAAAGACACCCTTGCCCCACACGGGTGCCTTGAATGTTTCAAGGTGCCCTCAAACCGCTTGGCCACTGCAGGGAGAACAAGGACGCGCAACCCGCAGTCGGTGAACACCGGAGGAGAGACGACCATGCCGAAAGTCACCCTGTCAACCGAACTGCCGGCCAGCGCCGGAAGCGTATGGAATCTAATCGGCGGCTTCAATGCTCTACCCGACTGGCACCCGGCGATCTCGAAATCCGAGCTGTCGGATGACGGTTCCAAACGTACTTTGCACGTAGTGGGAGGCGGATCGATTGTCGAGCAGCTCGAAACCACCGGCGAGGGGCATAGATACAGCTATTCCGTTCTCAAAAGTTTGCTGCCGGTGCCCAATTACGGTGGTGCCATTGCCGTCAAGCCGAACGCCGACAACAGTGGCTGCACGGTCGAGTGGTCGGGGGACTTTCAGGCCTTGGATGTACCCGATAACCAAGCTATTAGGATCATCCAGGGAATCTATCAGTTGGGTCTCGACAACCTGAGCAGGCTCTTCGGGGTCTAGGGACTGCGGCCGATCGACTCAGGGACGCGGTGCCCTTAAATCAGATGAAGGAAAACCAGAATACCGATAAAGCTCGGACTCTGGGTTGAGTTCAGCTATCCATCGATCTCGCAGCCTTTGGGGAAGGTTACCCAAGAAACGACCCGAAAACGGATCTTGGCCTTGTTGCGGCAGGGACCTACCCTGACACGCAAAGCTCCGGCAGTGCGTATATGTATACTGATAATAAAATCCATTATGGAAACATATACGGACCTTTCACCGTAATTTTCTTCTTATCAGGCTGTGCCAGCCTAATTTACCAAGTGATATGGATGAGGGAATTATCACTTTTCTTTGGAAGCGATATCTATGCCGCCAGCATCACCTTGGCCGCATTTATGGGTGGACTTGCCCTGGGTGGTTATCTTGTCGGCCTATATGCCGACAAGATGCGATATCCCATTTTTTATTACGGGATCATTGAAATCGCAATCGGCACCTATGCATTCGTCTTCAGGCCGTTATTGGATTCTTTTGATCCCTTCATCGCAGCATCCTATACCACGCTATTCGATCCATCCCCGACCCTACACCACCTGACCAGATTCGGTATCGCATCCATTATTTTAATCATTCCCACCATCTTGATGGGCACCACGCTGCCGATGGTTCTAAAGGCGTTCACCCACCGGCAAGACAAATTGGGTGAAACGACGGGACACTTCTATGCGATCAACACGTTCGGGGCCTTGTCCGGAGTTCTCTTAGCGGGTTTTGTCTTGATGCCTAAGCTGGGATTATCTAGTACCAATCTGGTTGCAGTGATCATGAACTTGAGCATTGGGTCGATGAGCATTCTGCTCCAGGCCAAGTGCTTCCAAAAAACGGATTCCAAAGGCTTACAATTCCATCAATCCGGCGCAATTTATACTGTCGAGGTAGACTCGAAAGCCTCTGGCATAGACTCCGATCGAGTCAAGACGGCCTTTATCGCTATCGGCATTTCCGGATTCGGAGGGCTTGCCCTGGAAGTCATCTGGACCCGCGTACTCATCCAGAGCTTCAGCGCAACGGTTTATTCATTCAGCATCATGCTGGTATGTTTTTTGCTTGGAATCGCCGTAGGAAGTAAGGTAATTTCACGACAGATCGACTCATCGAAGACAGCAATCAAGCTCTTTGCGAAGATCGAAATCGGTATTGGTCTATCGGTCGTGCTCCTGGCCGGTCTCTCCTTTGCCGTACCCAGGTTGTTCGGGAATTTCGTATGGGGATTGACCAATCTATCACCTGAATTATTCGGTTTTGCTTCCGTTCTCGGGGCATTCACCCTATCGCTTATCGTCATATTACCTTCCACCATCTTGCTGGGAGCGGCATTCCCCGCCGCGTTGAAGGCCTACAATCTGGAATTATCGGCAACCGGTAAAGATTCCGGCCGTATACTATTTATAAATACCATCGGTTCCGTATTGGGGGCCCTGGTGACTGGTCTGGTCATCATTCCGTTGATCGGAAGCAGATCCGCCATGTTATTATTGAGCATGGTGTTTCTCCTAAACGGCATCTATATTCAAAGACTTATCTCAGACGGACTCACTCATGCGCTGAGGAAATTTGCCGTTCCCACTACCCTGTCCATCCTATTGATTGTAATCGTTGCATTCATGCCCTATCGGGCCGTTTTAAATTACAATATGCAGAAAGATACGCGACACCACATACTCTATCATTCGGAAGGTGTTTCAGGATTCGTAGATATTATCAGAACCTCGAGTGGTGAAACCGTCCTTTCGATCAATGGCAACAGAGAAGCGGATAACTCACTCAGGCAGCTTCGTCACTTCATCCTCAAGGCCCATCTACCCTTACTCTTATCATCCGGTGCTCAGGAGGTACTTGTGGTTGGTCTGGGCTTGGGCATCACGACCTCCTCCTTATTGAAACACCCGAATGTCAAGAGAGTCGATGTCGTCGAGTTGTCACCGGATATCGTCGACGCGCAACGATACATATCGGATATCAATGGAGATGTCCTTTCCGATCCAAGGGTCCATCTTCGCATCGACGACGGCAGGAATTTCCTGAAATTTACGGAGAATCGTTATGACCTGATCACGGCGGATCCCATCCATCCCAGGATTTCCGGGGTTGGGATGCTATACACCAAGGAGTATTATCAATTGATCTTCGATAGGCTGAAAGATAGTGGCACGGTACTCCAGTGGATGCCGGTCTATTCGATTTCCCAAGAGTCTTTTGTCACCGCAGTGCGAACGATGACGGAGGTATTTCCCTATACTTCGGTATGGTACATCCCCGGACACACCTTATTGTTGAGTGCCAAAACAAAAAAAGCGATATTCGATTACGAAACCTTGCGGTCCAAATTTTCAGACCAAAAGATCGCTTCGGATTTAAAGACCATCGGCATCGGAAATATGCTGGACCTGTTGCAATTACAAATCCTATCTCCCGTTCAATTACAAAAACTCTTGGACCGGGAACCCATGAAAATAATCAATACGGAAGACCTGCCGTACCTGGAATACCATACCCCCTTCGAGTTTTTGACACCACCGGCAGTCATTTTGAAATGGCTATTAGCCTATTCTCAAACCGATGGCAGATCGATTGAAAATGCCCCGGCTGGATTCGTCGACTGCCTAGTCGATGCCCAGGAAACCTATCGGACTCTGATACAAAGCCGGCGGAGGAAGAGTTGGCCGCAAATCATTTGCGCTCCCACGCTCCACAGACTGTGAAAGTATTCGCCTTTTCCGGCATCGGGGGGACGAAATTGACGTGTCTCACGCTAAGTTTTACGGTAGTGTTCCAACTTTGTTTCTCGGGGTTCAAATAGATATGCTAATCAATATCTTGCGCCTCTGGAACAACAGAGTTACAACACTACCCTCCGGTTGCGCCAGCCAAAAGTCCACTGCGGTCACTCGGCCGTTGGTTTGTTGGATACTCGGAGCCATGGTCCCCAGGGACCTTCCGGTTGCATTGATAGGTACGGGCCATCCCTAGCCTTTTGCCCATGCGGGCAATGTCGATGAGTGTCGGGGCCAGATCAGTGTAGACGAACGTGCCCTAAATATACTGTCGAATCGGTCCAACGGGGGATCGGGCGTTGGCATCGAGCAACGCTGGAAGCACAGATCGTGTGTAGGGGTTAGTTAAGCAACCCTTGCATTCGAGCACGAGGTCAGAGGTTAGCGCCAAACGTTCGCGTTTGGGAAAGTCTGTCTCGTTTTCCGCGTGAACGACGTTCTGCGCCAAAACACAAAGACCTCCCCTGCTCAGGGCCCCATCCAATGCCTCCCACGCCTCCCGATGCCGATTATGAAATGTAAGTACCAATCTTCCCGACGGTTTCAATGTCCTAGCCGTCTCCTGCATGATTCCGGCCAGAATTTCGCCGTAATCCGACCCATTGCGACCAACCATCCGGTTCGGAACCGCCTCCCGATCGGTCGCCGGTGCTTTTGGTACCGGCAGACCACAGGCATACCCGAAGGCCAGCAGCAGCCGCGAAAGCTCACTGTATTGAACACTGTCGAAATAGGGCGGGTCCGTGACTACGATGTCTACGGACTGGTTTGGCACCGGTTGCCGTTCGCTCGACCCCAGGGTTACTTTTGCCTTGTTCGAACCGCTAAACCACCGAGCAGCGCGGATAGCCTGTGCGATCCGCCTGTGTAATGTACCGCGGCCCAGAGAAGCCAATGGGTTGACCTCCGCCGCCAATACGACACGGCTGTAGTGATGGTTGGCACCAACCTCGTAGACCTTGAGATACCGGGGATCCCAGCGTGCTGCATAGCCGGCCATCTCGGCAAAGCCCATGACCGCCACACGCAACCGCTGGGCCACACTTTCGCAGTCCGTGACTTCTTGAATAGCCTTCAAAGCAGCTTCAACGATTCGTAGCTGGCGTTCAGGATAAAGGTCGCGCCACGTTCGATAGCCCCAATTGCGGAGGGCATTGGTCTCGATGCCTTCGGGGATAGGGAAGTCCAGCCGGTTACCAATCTTGCTGGTTCGGCGGTAGTGAAGGGGAATACCGCCCGGCATGAACCCCATTTTGCCGTTTCGTCGCACCTGCGCCAGCACCGGCATCCAGGGGGCACGATAGAGCATGTCCGCCCCTAGAGTGATATTGGCTTGGCAGTGCACACATCCAACGGCCAACCGTCGAATCCGTGGGGTTATGACGTTGCCGGGGAACAGATAGCTGCACTTATCGCAACGGTTCGGGAGAGCGGGCCATCGGCCATGAGTGGCAGCACCGCAGGCGGGGCAGCCATACCACCCTCCCGTCGGATGCCCGGTAATACGTTTATCCAGGGCCAGAAGTACGGTGGGATAGAGGAAATTCGGCCTGGTACATGCCGAACACTCGATGCGACGTACATGAAGCTGGCAAATGGCTTCCGTTCCGCCTTCATCTCCGGGCACTGCATACAGGTGCGGACCAAGCGGTGCAATACACTCCAAGAGCCGCTGGCCCGCTTTTTCTAATTGGTCCGGATCCACAGGGCGGAGGGTCGCCTCCAAGCCGAAGGCCACCCACGGGTTGATGTCTTGAGCGTAGACGGTCAGGCCGCGTCGTGCCGCCTCCACCGCTACTGTCCCCCCACCTGCCATAGGATCCGACACAATGATGTCCTCACCCATCTGCTCGATGGCCCGGTCGAGGAGGCTTCCGATGACGGCATGGGACCGTCGCGCCCACCAACGGTAGGTCGAGATTGTGGGATACCAGCGTTCCCGGTTCCGCTGCTCCTTGCGAACGGTCTCGGAGAGGCCTTCCCAATCGATGCCTGAAGTCAGGATCTCCGCCACCTGGTTGTTGCCTCTCCTCACCCCCAATACCCGACCGAGATTGGCCCGAAGGGCAGTGCGCCAAGTCCCTCGCCGGCTACGGGTCCCCCGTAGAGCGTCGAGCGCGAGAGCTCCCCGTTGAAGGTAGGGCAATTGTATTCTCGATGAAGACATCCCACGCAGGCAGCCCCACCATCCGAGCAAAAGGGATCGAACACGCAATCCACGCCACCCTGGTAGGCGGCTTCCAACCATTCCTGGAGGCGCTGCTCGAAGAGAGTCAGCAGCCCACCGACCTTGGTATCCGTGTAGCGGTTGGCATACAGTACACAGGCAAGCCCCTCCGGGAGGAGATATTCACCGAGGCTCTGGGGGGCATAGCCGCTCCATTCGATGTGGCGGAGGAAGATGTGGCTCAGGGAGTGCAACAGCGTTCGGACGGCAGAGGCTTCCGGCTTCGCGTAGGCCGACTCGCCGGGCCGCTGTCGGAGTCCGGGGATGGCCCGATACAACCAAGCCCAGGTACCTTGTTCGTCAGCTGGCACGACCGTCTTTGTAATCCTATTGCGGTTCAGCCAGTCGCATACCATCACGGGGTCGAGCTGGAAATAGAGGGCCTCTGTAGTAGTCACCACCGCATACAAGGGCGTGCGTCCGCCTTCAACCCGTGGGAAGGGATTGATGACGCTTTGTTCGGGCGCCTTGGTTACGCGGGTGTAGCCGACGGCGCAGATCCCGATGGGGAAATCTTCCACCGCCCGGAGGTCCCGTATTCCCAGCTTGCTGCCAGCATACTCAGCAGCCTTTTCGATCCTTTGCGCACCGGCATCATCTCCGCGGTGCCGCAAACGTTTGGCTGCCACCGGCACGGTCGTGGTTTCGAGGGAATCCAGGAGGGCCACATGCTCCACCATCCGGCGCGAGATCTGGAGCGCCTCGTTGCTGGACGCGCCGGCAAGGCGCCGAATTTGTTCGGCATCTCCCTCCCGCTCTCGTGCGTTTGCTTGCTTCGCTCGCCATTTTTCGACGAGAGGGTGGTCCGGTTGCAGTTTCGCCAACTCACGTATGGCCTCATCCTCTCCCGCAATATCTCCATTACTTGACGTCGAGCTTTTCAGATCTTTGAGCACCTCCGAAACCGGCCGGTCGAGCAGGCTCCAGGTCCGGGCGAGGATGAGAGGCCGCGCTTCCGGTCGATACAACTCGGCGAGGCGCTGCTGCTCGAAGTTGACGAACGGCGTCACCCAGGGACGATAAACCGCGGGATCCGTCACCGCGAAGAAACGCATCCTGCGCTCCTTGTCTTCCTCCGCGTGCTCGCTGAAGCTGCACTCACAGGGATTCTGACGCGGGTGGGCAATTTCCGCACCGCCGCACAACCGACACCGCCAGCGGGCGGTGAATACTCGGCCGGTATCGTCGAAGTACAGACCCTTGGTACCGTGAACGAGACATCCTTTCCGATTGATATAGGCCTGTTCGAGACGGCCACAATTGTGGGCCTGAACGAAAGAGAACTGGGCGAGATAGCCGCCACAATCTTGTTCCGGACAGCTTCCGGCGCGTTGGTGACTGCGTTTCAACTCGTCGAGAGAGTAGACCCGCCGGCATCGCTGGCATTGGAAGGTCTTCGGATAGGGCTCGAACCTGACGTTCGTCGGGCGACCGATGACGAAGTGCTTCTGAATCGAGCCGGCATCTCTGATTTCGGGGTAGGCATCGACCTGCCAGTCATGATGCCAATTCCGCAGCGTGTCCATGAGGACCTCGGCCACCGCTTCCCGGTTTACATCCTGCTCTTCCTGGAATTCGAGGCCGGTGACCCGACAAAAACCATAAGTGTCGTGGGAAAAGACAGCGCCGGGTAGGTAGTTGTACAGGATCTGGACCTTGCCGCGGGAAAATGTCATGTGGGTCTCCTTATCCTTGCTTCACTTCGAACCAGCGCAGGTCATGCCAATCCACGGCTTCGTCATCGGGGCGAAAAGGCACCGCCACATCGACATCGCGCAGGCTCGTCATGGGGCCCGGCTTGAATACATCCTTGAGCTCCCGGTGCGAGGAGTTCTTGACCTCCCACCGGAAGCGTTGATAGAGGTCCTGCACCTTTTCTAGCATCTGTTTCTCCAGACCGCGGTCGTACACCCCCTGGTCCAGCGCATAGGCTGCCGTGATTTCGGCGAGGAGTTCATCGGCATCGAAGGGGGTGCCGCCGGTGCTCGCGGATCTACCGATGGCCTGCTTCACGGTTCCGAGCCTTTGTTCGCGAGATCCTTTCATGGAAAAGAGGTGGCGCCCGTAGATGGTGCCCACAGTGATTCCCGGAAAGGTCCGGTCGACCGCGGTCTTGGCGAAACGGTTCACAGCCATGGGCAGCACCATGCGGTCCAGATGGCGGTGAAACTCCGGGAAGCGGTCGTAGATACTGCTCGCCCGCATGGAGTATCGGGGCAGGATGGTGAGCACCAATCCCACATGTTGGCGGCCCGCGCGGCTGGAGACCTGGATATAGCCGGCGGCCTGTCCCGGAATCCGTTCCAATACCATCAGGTTGTAATACTCCACGTCTACGCCGTGACTGATCACATGCGTCGCCACGGTGGCATCCAGGTGGTCCGCGGAGGTCCAGGCTGTGTCGGCTTCGGCGCGCTTGACCGTTTCCGCGATCTCCCGCAGCGTGGAGTGGGACGACAGATACTCGACGTTCAGCTCCCGATTCTTGCCTGGCCGCAGTCCTCTCTCTTCTTGGGCACTGCGCCGCTCCAGGGATTGGGTCACGCGAATGCCACTGTCCCGAGCACCCACGTAGGTCAAGGTCCGGGAATAGTAGGCCAGCAAGGCACGAACCTCGTCTTCGCCGGTAGCGTCTCGGAGGCCGATCAGGTTGGCGGCACCCTTGGGATCGGTCTGAAGCTCATTGATGGCCTGGTGCAGTATCTCGGCGCACAGGGTAGCGGCGTCGGCCGCGCGGAGGTACGGAGGACGGAAGGCGGCACAGAAGCGGGCGGTCTTGGGGGTTGGCTCGGGTGCGGCAGGATCGAGGTCAGCGGTCGTGTAGAAGGACTCCAGCAGCCTATAGCCGCGATTCGGAAAGCGCCGTACCCCTTTGGTGCCGTAGATCTCCCTTGCCTGATGCTCATACCCCTCGATGGTGGCGGTCGCCGCCAGGACCTTGGGCGGGTTGGTCGATGCCGCCGACTCGCAGCTGCGCACCAGGGTCTCGTAGTGACCGGCAAAGGCCCCGAGCTCTTCCTGGAGCAGGTGCAGCTCGTCTTGAACGTGCAGAGCAGGGGCGGGGTCGTAGGTCCCGCCCAGCCGGTGTCTGCGTATACGTTTGGGGTTTTTGACCTTCGGGTTCGTCGGGCAACCGGTAATGCACCAGTCCCCTGTCCCGTAGCCGTGTCCGGGCAGGCTGCGCTGCCACTCGGGTCCGGTCCAAAGCAGAGCGACCTTCGGCTGGTAGGCGATGGCGGCGATTTTATCCACCGTACCTACGATCAACGTCGGCAGAAAACGGTAGACCTCCTCGTCACTCACATAGACCGGCAACTCGGTCTTACAGGCCGTACATACGTGCTGGACGCGCCGTAGGGGTTCGTCCAGCTCGATAGCCACCGAGCCATCTCTCCCGCAGGCGGGACAGTCGTTGATGAGCAACAATTTGTTCCGTTGCCTCGGGTTGTCCCGCAGATTGGCAAAGCTCCATTGACCCTTATCGTAGAACTGGTTGGGCGTGTTGGTACCGCCCACGAAGTAGCCCAGCGAAATGGGATCACCCAGACCGTCTTTTCCGGCATCGCGTGCGAGGGCTCGTCGTTGCAACTCGGTGCTCCAAAGCACCCGCATCGCCCTTTGGAGCTGCTGCACACTCAGCATCCGCAGCGGAAACCGGAGCCAGGCCGTAGTGCCACAGTGTTTCCCGCGGAGCCGGTCGTACAGAGCGGCGCAAGAGATCAGGCCGAGATATGCCTCGGTCTTGCCGCCGCCGGTGGGGAACCAGAGGACATCCACCCGGTCGAGAACCTTGTCCCAACTCTTCGCAACACCCTTGGGCCACTCGCCACCGGTAATGTCCTCGCGGACCGCTAGGGCCGGTAGCTGGCTGACAATGAAGACGATTTGGAAGAGCCGCCAGCGGTCGAAGCGCCCACCGGTGAAGGCCCGGTTCATGGCACGGAATGCCTGCTCCAGCCGCGAGTCGGCGGCCAAGGCGGCAATGCCGGCCGCGAAACCGTCCAGTTCGCGCTCGAAGGCCGCCAAGTCCTGGGAGCAGCTTTGCAGCTCATCGGCCGCAAGGTCGAGGGCGTTGCCGTCAATCACCCCTTCCTTCCATTCGCTGGCGTAAGCAATCATGGCCGTCCGTATCCTTTCGAGGACACCGAAAGGGTCGGTTGCCAAGGATTCATAGGTGGCTGCTATCCGTTCACTCGTAGTCAAACGTGGTTGCTCGTACCGGGCCATCGCGTGAGTGCGAATCGAGCGGTGATCCTCGCTGACTTCGACACTGGTGTTGCGACCGACAGCCCAGACACGGCGGTCGTACTGATAGTCCTCCGGTACCGGCAAAAGCTCCACCGGCATCAGTACCCCTCGCGTTATCGTGACTTCCAATGCGACATCGGCGAGGACACGGTACTGATCCTTGGACGAACTCCCGTCGCGGCGGGTCTTGTTACACAGGTAGACTTCGACGCGCAGGCCACTCTCAGCGGGTCGTGCGTTGATGCGAATCGCTACCGAAAGCGGGGGAATGTCCGGCGGCCCTTGGAGTGAATCGAGGAAGGCGGCATATGCGGCTTCGTCCCGCAGGGCTTCGACGGGAACCGTCTGGTGGCCGACGAACTCGCGGCGCAGTGTCGGGTCGTCGGATACCTGGTCGAGGACCGATTGAAGTGCTGTTTGGACCTCGCCTTTGTCTTCTTGTCGGGTGGGTACCGCCGGGTCGAGTGTGAATCGGATCCTGGGGATCTCAATGCGGTGGCGCTTCGACCTCTCGACCAAGGTTACGTGTTTTCGTGGTCTTTTCGCCTGGGCCCCGTCATCGTCACTCGAGGTGGTGGGTGGTGGCGAGCCGAGCTCGCGGCGCTCCTCGTCATAGGAGGGGAAATGACGAGTGTAGATAGCGAAGCTGCCGGAGACCGTGATCTCGATGTCTCCGGTGCCTTCGGACGGTGGCTGAGCCGAAAACCCGCAACCGAGAGAGGACGGAGGGCGCCGACCGGCCTCCTCCGGACGGCTGAAAGGTTCCACGGAGCCCGTACCTGATTCTTCCTTTTCTTCTCTCTTCTGCGCAGGCCCAGGTCTGCTCCGCGCAGACCGCTGGGAAGCAGCCGGGTCGGTGCCGGAGGCCGACTCCGCCAGGTCGTCGTCTCCTTCCGTCGATTCAGGCTCCGTGGGATCGCCGGTCCATGGGACCAGGACACCGAGCTGACAGTGGTCGCTGGGAGAGGTCTTGAGGATCTCCTGTTCGTGACGCCCAGCGAGCCGCTCCTCCAGGCGAGCGAGCAAATACTCGACCAAGGCTTTTTCGTCTCGGTAAGAAGGCACCATATTGATTATCCCTTAGAGGCTGTCTAAAAACTAACCCATTGATTTTAAATCGGTAGGCTGGGGGGCAAGGAACGAACCCCAGGTTATTGCTGGGTTTTGGCCGTCCCTGGCCGCAACCCAGCCTACGGCCTACGGTCCCTTTTTAGACAATCTCTTAGCTTCCTGAAGCTGCGGCCGTTTGACGGAAATGATCTTCCGAATGTCAACAGCGTTCAACACGTCGTCCACGGGGGTATCGAGGGCTTCGGCCGTTTTGAGGGCCGCATCATAAGAATCGCCCTTGGCGAGTCCGACGAGGGCGGCATGCATGGCGCGACCGAGCTGCCTGCGGTTGATGCGCTCATCACGGATTGCAGCGAACGTATCCTGTATGTCCGCATCATCCTTATAAACCTTAGTTAGACGAGCTAATCGAAAGAAATCCTCCCGACGCATGGGGGCTATCCTTTCATCGCCGGCATCCTCTTCGTCCCGGAACCAGGTGAGAACAGCCTGATACCCTACTGAAACGTTGGGTCCCAAGGCGTCGAAGATGCCCTGTCGATTCTCGTTGTACGCACCCAGCAATTTACGTTTGGCAAGATGCCAACGCTCCAGGAGCGCCGTTGCCTTCCAGGGCCGTCGTTCGGCAAGTACCTGCAACAGCCTCTCCCACAAGGCTTCGGATCGGTCATCGAGCAGCAAGATGAGATGGTCTCCCGGCCGGAGTTGCTTCGCGGTTACCCGTAGGGTCTTCTCCGTCGCCGGGTAATAGACGTCGAGGCGCTGCTCTTCGAAATAGTAATGGATCTCGCTCTCGGAATCCGCCACTTCCAAAAGGTAGGGAGAGAGCTCCGAGAGGTCTTGCACTCCACCGCCCGGCGATAACGTGCTTGTTGTTTCGGATGGGTTCCAGCCAATCGTGAACGGCTCGGGATCTACGAGCACCGGCTGCCCTTCCATTCGGTGTATCGTGCCGTGGATTATCGCGTGTGGCACCGGCGGCGTGGCATCCTCCCCATCGGGCTCCACCCACATGCCGAGTTTGGATAGCACTTCACACCGACGTTCCGATGAAATGCGTTCGTGGAACCTGGTGTACTGCGCGTTGATGGCCGCCTGGTCGGCCTCCGCCTCATACCCGTAGGCCACCAGATGCACGGGCAGGGGTGGGTAGATGTCGAGGTAACGTTGTTGACTCCCACGACTGCCCAACAAGACCGTATCGAGGTAGCGCCCGTCGGCAACCCGCCGCGCCTCTTCCCGCGGGTGCACCACCTCCACCTCGCCCAATCTGAGCCGTTGGTCGAAATCGTCGACCAGATCCGTTAACAGTTCGGCCAGGAGCACAGCCTCCTCCCCGTTTCCGGTGACAATCCGAAGCGGGCGGTGATCCTGCTCGAAGTGTGCCGTTACTGCCTCCCCTACGGCATAGAATTTCGCTGATTCGGGCCGCCGTTCCGCGAAAAGGTCGTAGAGTTTCCCCAATGTGTCCAGAAGCGGCGGCCAATTCAGTTCGAGGTAATTCCGCAGATCGCCGGACACCTGAAGCTCGGCATGCCGCAGTGACTCGACCAACTCCCGGAGCGTCTGCTTGTATGGTGTCCGGCGCCAGGCACGCTCCGCCTGCTCCAGAGTGGTCGCCAAGCTGCGGAAGCGGTGATATGCATCCCAGGCGACCAGAAGTGCCTGGGGTGGCTGGTTTCGATTCAGCCGCATTGCCCCTGCCAGCCGGGTATGTATCTCCCGCAGTTGTCCTTCCACCTTTGCGTCGGCGGCTATCCAGTAATGGCG
Organism: Candidatus Thiosymbion ectosymbiont of Catanema sp. Cochon2018; assembly: GCA_011392765.1. Classification (GTDB taxonomy): domain Bacteria; phylum Pseudomonadota; class Gammaproteobacteria; order Chromatiales; family Chromatiaceae; genus Thiosymbion; species Thiosymbion ectosymbiont_A. The sequence continues at coordinate 323,837 of WYCW01000001.1, forward strand.
AGGCGCAACGACGGTGTCCGTGGCTGTGGGCTTGCCTGGTACAGCCTGTTCAAGCTGGGCAATAGCATATGGGTCCCAGTTCCAAACGAGACCATTGCCGACAAACGAGTCGTCTTCGACGAGAGGACCGAGTACTACAACGAGTCGGCTCTTGACGATGGGTGGACAGGCCAAAAGACAGGAGAGGTGAGCACGGGTACGCGGATGACTCGCGTCGATGACGACGGCACCGAAGCGGCGAAAGTTGTTGATGGCCTGCACCCGACCCGGATTCGCGAGGTAAACGGAAGTCTTCGATTCGAACGAGCGGCCTTCAGTCACAGAGGCAATATGATAGGAATCGGCGATACGTTCCTGCCCAACTCGAATGGACTTCAAGAGTTCTCGGCATTGAACGATCTGTTGGGTAACGAAGAGTAGATCGCCGGGGACCTCCACCGCACCCCGGTCGAAGCCGAGACGTGCTGCCAGCGACGCAAACGCTATAGAGAGTAGAATGAGGCGGGCTTCGGGCGGGGATGCGTCTGGTTGTTGAATTATTAGATACCGGGGTTGCTGGTCGAAAATCGGACGGACGACCAGCACCGCGCTGGCCAAAGCGGAAATGTCCGTTCGGAGGGCGCCAGATGGTCCCTGAAGCTGCACTTTTCCTGTGAGAAGACGCCCTGCAAAGCTCTCCGGTTGCCCGGAAACGCCCTTAAACGCATCTATCCACATCCTCTTAGGTCTCTTTTTGCCTTCCCGATAGTCGTAAACGAGTGCGAAGATTTCCCGGATGCGCTATAAATGCGGAGTGATGAATGATGAATAGAATCATGATTTGCGGTACGTTTTCATTTCCACATTCATCACTCATCATTCCGCATTCATCATTCATCCTAGGGTGAGTCGGTATTTCTGGTTGCGGCTGTTGGGTTTGTCAGGGATGGTCATCTCGATCAGCCCGGCTGCCAGGGCTGGATGGAGGTAATTTTGCCGGAATGTCGGGCGGTGTGATAACCCCACTGCGGCCATCAATTCCGAAGCGCTGAGCGCCTGGTTGGCCGCTGCTCCGAAAGCTGTCAGCAATTCCCTGACTTGGTCGGTTACTTGATCGCTATCTTGGTCGGTCTTGCCTCCGGCTTCTTTTGTTTTTTCGAGGATTGTCTTGAGCATAAACTCAATGAATGCAGTGCTATGTCCATCTTGTGAGCTTTGCGCGATAGCGTCGTAATAGGCGTTCTGGTGGACGTAGATCATTCCTTCGACCGGGATGTCGGCAAAGAGCGGATTCCAACGGGTCAGAATCAGTGTCTGCCACAGCCTGCCCAAACGGCCATTGCCGTCGGCAAAGGGATGGATAAACTCGAACTCATAATGAAACACACAGCTTTTAATCAGCGCGTGTTCGTCGGTGATTTCCAGCCAGCCGAGCAGATCAGCCATCAATTCCGGCACGCGCCCGGCGGGCGGGGCAACATGGATAATTTCCGTCGGCCCCATTATGCCCACACCACCGGTGCGGTATTGGCCGGGTGCGTCGAGCAGGCCGAGGGTCATTATTTCGTGCGCCTTGAGCAAGTCCGTTTCGCTGGCGGGGTTCCAGTTGGGATATTCGTCATAGGCTTTGATGGCGTTGCGAACTTCCTGCACTTCGCGTGGTGGAGCGACAACCGGTTTGCCGTCCAGGATAGTGCTGATCTGATCTTCGCTGAGTGTGTTGCCTTCAATCGCCAACGAGCCTCGCAACGTGCGGATGCGATTGATCCGGCGCAGACGCAAATCCTGCGCATCGGCAATCATCGAAAGCCTGCCCAGAGCCTCGCCGATCTGTTCGATGAGGGTAAGAACCGTGGGGGTAATCCTGTATGGAGGCCGATGACTCATTGGATGAGTGATGAATGCGGAATGATGAGTGATGAGTAGCGTAACCGTTCAGACCCTACCTTGTCATTCCGGCAGGGATTGCCGGAATCCAGGCACCATGGACGGCAAAAACAGTGGGGGTCTGAACGATTACCTTATAGCATGAGTTGCAAGGGCTATGGTGCTATCGCGTTGGTGATTATCCAATGCCATTAAGTTAAGGGAGTACTGCCAATTCGACAGGCATTGCCAGAACCGGAAAGCCTCGAAAATCGATTCGCGCTGATTCGCGCGATTCGTAGTTTTCTCTCCCCCATCGGTTGCCGGGTTACGGCGCGTTCAGATTCATTTGTATCTCTCAACGCCGGGACCTGACACCTAACCTGGCCTACCGCTCATCATTCCGCATTCATCATTCATCATTATATTCTCATCAACAACCGCGCCGGGTCTTCCAGGGTATCCTTGATGGTGACTAGGAACTGCACGGCATCGCGGCCGTCGATGATGCGGTGGTCGTAGGACAGGGCCAGGTACATCATGGGCCGGATCACGACCTCGCCCTGCACCGCCACGGGGCGGTCCTGGATCTTGTGCAGGCCCAGAATGGCGCTCTGGGGGGGATTGAGGATGGGGGTGGAGAGGAGGGAGCCGAAGACGCCGCCGTTGGTGATGGAAAAGGTGCCGCCGGTGAGGTCCTCGTAGCTCAGGGTGCCGTCCTCGGCCTTGCGGCCGAATTCCAGGATGCCCTGTTCGATGTCGGCCATGGTGAGCCGGTCGCAGTTGCGCAGGATAGGGACTACCAGGCCACGGGGGGAGCTTACGGCCATCCCGATGTCGTAGTAGCCGTGGTAGATGATGTCGTTCTCGTCCACGGAGGCGTTCATGATCGGGAAGCGCCGCAGGGCCTCTACCGCAGCCTTGACGAAGAAGGACATCAGCCCCAGGCGCACGCCGTGGGTCTTCTCGAACTGGTCCTTATAGCGTTTGCGCAGCCCGATCACGGCGGTCAGGTCTACTTCGTTGAAGGTGGTGAGGATGGCGGCCGTCTGTTGGGCCTGGACCAGGCGCTCGGCGACCCGCGCGCGCAGCCGCGTCATGGGGACCCGCTGTTCCGGCCGGCCGGCCTCGCCGGTGAGGCGCGGTTGCTCGACAGCGGGGGAGACTGCGTCCGGCTCGGTGGTCGGTCGGGTCTGTTTCCGACCGTCCAGGAAGGCCGTCACGTCTGCTTTTTGCACTCGTCCGTCCTTGCCGCTGCCGGGGATGTCCGCGGGGTCCAGCTCCAGCGCCTTGACCAGCCGCCTGGCGGCCGGGGCGAGCACCGGCTCCGCGGTTGCCGCCGGTTTTTCCGCTGCCGGACTGTCCGCCGGTTCCGCGACGGCGCCTTCTTCGATCAGGGCCAACAGGGTATCGGCCCGGACGGTCTCGCCCGCCGCTGCCTTGATCTCCCCGAGCACGCCGGCGACGGGGGCGGGGACCTCCAGCACCACCTTATCCGTCTCCAGGTCGACCAGATTCTCTTCTCTGCGCACCGCTTCGCCCGGCTGCTTGTACCAGGTCAGCACCGTGGCGTCGGCGATGGATTCGGGGAGGGCGGGAACGCGCACTTCGCTGCTCATACTGGGATCCTTCGATTCATGCTCGGGTCGATGCGGCCGGTAAGGGCTTCGTCGATCAGCCTTTCTTGCTGCTCTACGTGGACCGCGCGGAGGCCGACGGCGGGGGCGGCCAAGGCGGGACGCCCGACATAGAAGATTTGCCCGTCTCCCGGCCGGAGACGGAGGAAACGGTGTTTGATCTGGTCCCAGGCGCCCTGATTCTGGGGCTCCTCCTGGCACCAGATGAGCTGCCCGGCGGCGGCATAGGGCGCGATGGCTTCCTTGAGCTGCTCCATCGGGAAGGGATAGAGCTGCTCGATGCGCAGGATGGCGCTGTCGCCGATCCCCCGACTGCGGCGGGCCTCCAGCAGGTCGTAGTAGACCTTGCCGCTGCACAGGATAACGCGCACGACCTGGGCGGGATCGAGGCCATCCACCTCGCCGATCACCGGCCGAAAGCGGCCTTCCGCCAGCTCGTCCGGACCGGAGGTGGCCAGCCGGTGACGCAGCAGGCTCTTGGGTGTCATGACAATCAGCGGCTTGCGGTAATCCCGCAATACCTGGCGGCGCAGGAGGTGAAATACCTGGGCCGGGGTGGTGGGGACGCAGACCTGGATGTTGGATTCGGCACAGAGCTGCAGGAAACGCTCCAGGCGGGCGGAGGAGTGCTCGGCCCCCTGTCCTTCCATGCCGTGGGGCAGCAGCATCACCAGGGAGCAACACAGATTCCATTTGGTGCCGGCGGAGGTGATGAACTGGTCGATGACCACCTGGGCGCCGTTGGCAAAGTCGCCGAACTGGGCCTCCCACAGGGTCAGGGATTCAGGCTCGGCGGTGGCATAGCCGTACTCGTAGCCGAGCACCGCCTCCTCCGAGAGGATGGAGTCGATGACTGTGAACTCGCCTTGGTGCTCGCCCAGGTATTGCAGGGGAATATAGCTGTCGCCGGTCGCCTGATCGTGGATGACCGCGTGGCGGTGGAAAAAGGTGCCGCGACCGCAGTCCTGTCCGGACAGGCGTACCGGAAAGCCGGCATCGAGCAGGGTCGCATAGGCCAGGTTCTCGGCAAAGCCCCAATCCGCCATCCGGGCCCCGGCGGCCATTTTGCGGCGCTCGTTCCAGAGCTTGGAGACTCGGGGATGGAGCTCGAACCGGGCGGGTACCACGAGCATGCGTTCCGCCAGCGCCTGCAGTTTTTCGCGCGCGACCCCGGTGTCCGTGGGATGGTCCCAAGGTACGGCCCGGCAGCTCTTCCAGTTTATCTTGAAGGTATGGTCGAGCCCGCACATGACCGGGCGGGCGACCACCACGCCCTGCTCGATCGAGGTCCGATAATCCTCGATCATGGCGACCGCTTCCTCCCTGGATACGATGCCGGCGTCCGCCAGGCGATCCGCGTACAGGGCGCGGGAGGTAGGGCGGGCGCGGATCTTTTTGTACATCATGGGCTGGGTGACTGCCGGCTCGTCCGCCTCGTTGTGCCCCAGCCGGCGGTAGCAGATCAGGTCGATGATCACGTCCTTATGAAACTCGTTGCGGTAGTCCAGCGCCAGGCGGGTGACGAAGATGACCGCCTCCGGATCGTCGCCGTTGACGTGGAAGACCGGGGCCTGGACCATCTTGGCCACATCGGTGCAGTGGAGGGTCGAGCGGGTATCCAGCGGGTTGCTGGTGGTAAAGCCGATCTGGTTGTTGACCACTACATGGATGGTGCCGCCGGTGGAGAAGCCGCGGGTCTGGGACAGGTTGAGCGTCTCCATGACCACGCCCTGACCGGCGAAGGCCGAATCGCCGTGGATCAGCAGGGGCAGCACCTGCTCGCCGGTGTCGTCCCCGCGGCGGCGCTGGCGGGCCCGTACCGAGCCTTCGATCACCGGGTCGATGATCTCCAGGTGCGACGGGTTGAAACCCAGGGCCAGGTGTACAGCCCCGCCCGGGGTGTCGATATCGGTGGCAAAGCCCAAATGGTACTTGACATCGCCGGCCAGTTCTTTCCAATCGGGAAGGGTGCGTCCCTCGAATTCATCGAAGATATCCTGGGGTGGTTTGCCCAGGATATTGGTGAGCACATTGAGCCGACCACGGTGGGCCATACCGATCACTACTTCTTTGATCCCCTTGCGGCCGGCGCGTTGGATAAGATCGTCCAGCAACGGGATCAGGGCCTCTCCGCCCTCCAGGGAGAACCGCTTCTGACCCACGTACCGGGCATGCAGGTATTTCTCGATGCCTTCGGCGGCGGTGAGCATGGTCAACAGCCAACGCCGGGCGGCGGCGTCGAGCTCGGGCCGCGCCCGGCTGCCCTCGATGCGCTTCTGGAGCCAGCGCTTCTCTTGGGTGCTGGTGATGTGCATGTACTCCGAGCCCAGGGTCCCGCAGTAGACCTCCCGGAGCAGGGTAATGATGTCGCGCAGGCGCATGCGGTCCGGGGCATACAGGGAGCCGGTATGGAAGACCTGGTCCAGGTCCGCTGCCTCCAGCTTGAGATACGCCGGGTCCAGATCCGGGATTTCGGGTGGCTCGCGCAACCGCAAGGGGTCCAGATCGGCTACCTGGTGACCGCGGAACCGGTGACCGTTGATCAACCGCAGGACCGCCGCCTGCTTCTCCGCCGCCGCCGGCTCCAGGCGCTCCGTGGAGCGGGCCAGCGCGCGGCCGCGACTCTCCTGAGCCAGGCGCAGGAAATTCCGGCGCACGGGGCCGTGGGGAATCTCGGCGGCCGTCTCCGGACGCATGGCGTCGAAGCGCGCCCGCCACGCGAGATCCACGCTCTCCGGGTCCTGCAGATAGCGTTCGTAGAGGTCCTCGATAAAGGCGGCATTACCGCCGTACAGTGCGGTGGAGGCGTGGAACAGCTCGATCAGGGCACTCATGGCGGTGGGCTCGGTGGCTAGGGACTGTTGACATTTAACTCTAACGAACTGTTTTCATAAGAGAACCACGAATAAACACGAATTCACACAAATCGGTATTTCGGTACTGCCGTACCGGGTATCCGGTGTGACCCCGGTAGCCGATTATGGCACTGTATCGCCCCCTGCGGCATTGTGGAAGCGAGCGCGTGTATACTGCCACACTGCACAATCTGCGCATTTCATTCCCTCTCCCTCCAGGAGAGGGCTGGGGTGAGGGGGAAATTCAAAAGTTCAGATTGTGCCGTGTGGCAGTATAACTTCAGCCGGAAGCACACACCTGTTCCGGACATATATCCGTTACACTCATCGTCTATGGTACGGCAATTCGGGCCCGGTCCCCGCTACGGCATGTCTCTCAAGACCCCCCACACCCTTGCGGACCGCTTCGACCAGAAACTGTTCGATGCCATCTACTCGCGGGCGCTGGTCTACAACACCTGCTGGGAAGACCCGGCAGTAGACCGCCTGGCGCTGAACATCCAAAACGACGACACCATGCTGGTCATCACCAGCGCCGGCTGCAATATCCTCGATTATGCCCTGACCGGCCCCCGACGCATTCATGCGGTGGACGCCAACCCGCGCCAGAACGCCCTGCTGGAACTCAAGCTCGCGGGCATCCGGCGGTTGCAGTTTCACGACTTTTTCGCCGCTTTCGGCAGCGGCTACCATCCGCACTTCCGAGCACTCTATTTCGATGCCCTGCGTGCCGAGCTTTCGCCCTACGCCCAAAGGTTCTGGGACCGGCATGTGGACTGGTTCGGGAGCCGGAGCGGGAGCTTCTATTATCACGGCCTGTCCGGCATCGTCGCGCGCGCGTTTCGGGCCTATCTGAAGGTACGCCCCCGCCTGGCGGCGGGCATCGCCGAGTTGTTCGCTACCCACTCCCTGGACCACCAGCGCCACATCTATGACACCCGGGTCCGGCCGCTGATGTGGACATCCGGCGTCAACTGGGCCCTCTCGCGCCAACTTACCCTGAGTATGCTCGGCGTCCCTCACCCCCAACGCAAAGAGGTGCAGGAGCAGCACGAGCGCGGCGTGGCAGGCTTCGTACGCGACGCGGTGGATTATGTCGCCCGCCAGCTCCCTTTTCGGAGCAACTACTTCTGGTCGGTCTATGTGCGTGGCCGCTACACCGAGACCTGTTGCCCCGAATACCTGAAGCGGGACAACTTCGCTGCCCTCAAGGCCGGGCTGGCGGATCGCGTCTTACTCCACACCGCCACCGTCACCGAGTTCCTCAAGGCCACCGACGAGCGCATCTCCAAATTCGTTCTGCTCGATCACATGGACTGGATGAGCTCCTATTATCCCCATGCCCTGGCGGAGGAGTGGTCCTTCATCCTGCGACGGGCCACCCCGAACGCGCGCATCATCTTCCGCAGCGCCCATGCCACCCCCGGCTATCTGGAACACCTGGAGCCGGGGCCGCGCCGCGGTCGCCTGCAAGACCACCTGGTCTTCCACCCCGGACTTGCCGCACGCCTGCAGCGACTGGATCGGGTCCACACCTATGCCGGCTTCCACATCGCGGACCTGAAGGCGTGATCGGGGGCGACGCCCGGACCCTGCTTCGGTTTCTCCGCGGCCACCCCCGTCGCGGCTCCCATGCCGAGCGTTTACAGGCCTTCTACGGCCCTCAGGCCCGCCACTACGACGCCTTTCGTGAGCGCCTGTTGCCGGGCCGGCGCGCCCTCATCGAGCTACTTGCCGTACCCGCCGGCGCCCGTGTGGTAGAGCTCGGCGGAGGTACCGGTCGCAACCTAGGATTCTTCGGCGCCAGGCTTGCCGAACTGGAGCAGTTCGACCTGGTGGACCTGTGCCCGGCCCTGTTGGAGCAGGCTCGCATACGCACCGCACGGCTGCCCAACGTGCACCTGGTCGAGGCCGACGCCACCACCTATCGCCCGGCCCATCCGGTGGACTGTGTCTATTTCTCCTACTCCCTGACCATGATCCCTGATTGGCGTGCGGCCCTCGACAATGCGCTGGCGATGCTCCGACCGGGGGGGACCCTGGGCAGCGTCGATTTTTATGTCTCGGAGCCGCGACCCGGACCCGGCCTGGTACGCCACGGCAGGCTCATCCGTTGGTTCTGGCCCCGCTGGTTCGCCCACGCCGGGGTGCATCTGAACCCCGCCCACCTGCGCTACCTGCGTTCCCGGCTGCCGGACCATGAACTCCTGGAACGACGCACGGCCATCCCCTATCTACCGGGCCTTTCGGCGCCCTATTACCTCTACGTCGGTCGATTGCCCTGTCCGGCTTGATGTGGCAGTTTTGGTGATCTTTCTAAAATTTTTTTCACAAAGGAACATGTTTGCCCAATCCCATCTTCCTTCCTAACTTTTTTTGAAATTTCAACAGAATTTTTACGTAACGCGTTCCCTGACTTATAGGGGCAAGTTTGGTCTGCTTAGGTCTCGTCCCTCCACCTAGGGGGCGTTCTCAATTGAGCCAAATCATCATAAAAATCAAGACCGTAGGCTGGGTTACGGCCAGGGACGGCCAAACCCGGCACACGGTATTGCGGATCGGAAAAGCTGGGTTTCGTTCCTTGCCACCCAGCCTACGACACTTAGATGATTTATTAATTGAGAACGCCCCCTAGCCCAATGCCATTAAGTTAAGCATCACCGGCGCCGTTTGTGGTATTTCATTCGCCCTCTCCCCAACCCCTCTCCCGGCGAGGGTGTCGCAAAAGTCCATCCGTGAGGCGTAGCGCAGGCGTCCCCGCCTGCATTTTTCGAGGCAGGCGGGGACGCCTGCGCTACTTTTACGACGTCTTCCCGGCGGGAGAGAGGCTTTGAGGCTTAACTTAATGGCATTGCGACCCAGCCTACCGGCTAAAATCAATGCGTTAGTTTTCAGACAGCCTCTAACCTGTAGCCGAATAAGCCGTTGAGGCGGTTGATACCCATGCTCGCGGAAACGAAACACCTCGTTTTGCAAAGCAAAAGAGTATCGCCAAGAGTCAGAGCTTACATTCAAATTAACATACCACCATCCACTGGGTAAGCATGGCCGGTAACGAAAGATGCACCTTCGGAACATAGCCATAGAGTCGCGGCGGCGACCTCTTCCGGTCGCCCAAGCCGTCCCACCGGATGCATAGCTACAATTCGTGCAGTGACCCTTTTATTACGAGCAAGCTCTCGCTCCATCATCGGAGTCTCGATTACAGCCGGGCAGACTGCGTTGATACGCAAGCCTCGCGCCGCGTACTCATTCGCGGCCGCCTTGGTCAGCCCAATCACTCCATGCTTGCTGGCGTAATAGGCTACTCCCGATAATAGGGGTCCCCCTTTCAGCCCGGTTATCGATGACATATTCACAATGGCGCCTCGTCCATGCTTGAGCATCTCGGGAATTTCGTATTTCATACATAACCACACTCCTTTGAGGTTTACATCGATAACCCTGTCCCAAACTTCTTCCTCATATTCCGCTGTCGGGATGAAGAATGTTCCTCCAATACCCGCATTGTTTACCGCGTAGTCCAACCTGCCATATTCGGTGATGCAGGCAGCAACCATGGCCTTCACTTCCGTTGCTTGCGAGACATCCATTGGTACAAAATGGGCTTCTCCGCCTTGTTCCTCGATCATCGCTATGGTCTTTTCGCCTCCGGGAACAGGAAGCCCGGCCACGACCACTTTGGCGCCTTCTTTGGCAAATGCCAAGGCGATGGCCTGGCCGATGCCTGAATTTCCACCGGTAACCAGTGCCACTTTCGATTCAAATTGACCTGTCATTTTAAATAGCCTCTGTTTATATGCAATGCCATATTGTAAGGGCTCTGTTTCGGAATCGTGGGAAAACAATAGGCGTTTTTGACGCCTAGCCAGGAAGAAACAACCGTTCCATGATGTTAACCGCTCGTTAAGGGGCACGGGGTACAGATCTCTTCGGCTTCGCTCAACCGGGCATGCGGGACCAGCGAAACGTTAGCGATCGACACCCATGCGGGCACTGAAGGGAAGCCGCGGGCCGGTGGTAGGAAGGGTGTGATAGGGCGGCTGTCCTCCTTCCGGCATTGCGGCTTCCCTTGAGTGCCTGCATCGAGATTAGGTGAGTATATTCACACTGCGAAGGGGCAACCGGCATGACCAAAGCGGAGGCAATCTCCGCCTCCCGGAAGCCGCACAGCGCGTTGAAGTGCGGGAGTAAATAGATATTCTCCGCCACGTTGTAGCCGCTGGTGAGATCACTATGGCGACCGGCGAGACACCGGTGATGAAAACCTTTCCCAACCCCCGTCCACCGGCAGCGGCCTTGATGGTCTTGAACAGGGCCTTCATGCGGCCCTCGCCGGACAGGATGGCCTGATAGCGGCTTTCCTCCGCGCTCAATGCCATTAAGTTAGTCGCTGGTTGCTTACCAGTGCGGAAGAGAAAACTACGAATCACACGAATCTGCGCGAATCCGATTCGCGGGGATTCGCGTGATTCGTAGTTTTTCCTCTGGTTTACCGACTGGCAACGCTTAACTTGATGGCATTGCCTCCGCGCTGCGGTGCCCCATCATCAGCTCATTGGCGAAGTTGTCGTACTTGACTCATTTGTAAAGATGTGGGTCCCTCAAGAATCCTAGCGAGGCTTTACCTCAGGCCGACGAGGCATGATGCCCCGAAAGCCCCCTTCCCGTAAGGCCCCATCTCCTACACCTAACCAACCGTTGGAGAGCTTGGGTAGGTCGAAATCGAAATCGGGATCGGGATCGAAATTCCGATTGCGATCCCGATCCCGATTTCGATCCCGATTTGTGCACTGCATAAACTTGACTCATTTGTTAAAGATTCGGGTCATTCAAGGAATCCTAGCGAGGCTCTGCCTCAGACCGACGAGGCGTGAATTTTTTGTGCAGCGAACAGACTTGTTATCCGCAGATTACGCAGATTTTCGCAGATTAAGAATAGAAATAATCTGCGAAAATCTGCGTAATCTGCGGATAAAAACAATGGGCGCAATACCCCCAAGTGCTGCATGAGGAGATGTGAGTTTTTGTGCCGTGCACAAACTTGACTCATTGGTAAAGATGCAGGTCCCTCAAGGAATCCTAGTGTAGCCCGCGTTCGGGTGAAACGCTTGGTTCTCTGAGATATGCTTCGAGCCGACGACTACCAACTCAGACTGAAAAATATCCGTGGGAAATCCAGCCATCGGCACCCTGCGAGCTGAATCCTTCGATGTTGCCGCACGGTTCTGCCGCTGCGCGCGTGGCAAAAAGCGCCTTTGGCACGATTCGGGTCTTTGGAATCATCGGGCGCGCCTTGCCCTTTGTAGCAGTCGGTCTAGCCGTTTACGACGCTATCAGCATCGGAATATGTGCTTATGAAGAAGGCAGCAGAAAATAATGTCACGAATCTTCCATCAAAGGACCGGATTATCGAAACTGTCATCGATATTTTTGTGCGCGTAGTTGGGTTTATCGAAAGACAAGAGGTTTCCCGCGCCACGAATATCGATGAAGACTTCTACATCGATGGTGATGATCTATCGATATTTGCCATGGAGGTCGAAAAGCACTTCGGCCTTAAAATACCACCATGTGAGGATTGGCCACCCGGTTTTGAGCCTACAATCGAAGGGATCTCTGATTTCGTGCTATACCATTCGAGATAAAAGAAGATGTCTCTGCCGAATCGGTCTTGGGTATCGAGGAAGCGATCTACAATCACTATGGCTTTTGTGTATTGGGGAGGGGTTAGCACCATGGCCGTCACGGGTTCCGTAATCGCCACTTGGTTCACAGGGGTGCTCGATTTTCTCCGCAGGGATTATACTGCCACACGGCACAATCTGAGCTTTTGAATTTCCCCCTCACCCCCGCCCTCTCCCAGAGGGAGGGTGTCGTAACAGCGGTGGCATCAGCTGCCAGTCTGTGAAGTTTAAACCACAGAGGACACAGAGAACGCAGAGAAGGGCACAGACCAATTCTCTGTGTTCTCTGTGTCCTCTGTGGTTCGAAAGGACTTTTGCGACACCCTCAGAGGGAGAGGGAGTGAAATGCGCAGATTGTGCCGTGTGGCAGTATACGAACGCAACCAGATTACGCTGGATGTTGCCAGATATGTCGGCTGGTGGGCTCATCCTCTCGGAGAGCGAGAGGGCGGAACTCGCACAGGATCTTCTCTTCTGGCCAGCCTCGACGGAACTCCCGACTCCGGTTATTTCACTTATTTCAGGAAAGGTTTTTGGGACGCGACGGAACCAATGTCGACCCACCGCGTTGCATTTGGTCCCCATCATCGGGTTTTGGCCGTCTGTCGATGACAGTGCGGGCTATCTATGGGGGGCGAAGGCCGCGATCCGCTGGCATGCCCCCAGCTGCCACAACCTGACCTGCAAGGCCCGCATCGACAAGCCGAGGTGGGAGGGCTTGGCGAAACGATTCACCAACAGCAGGAAGCTGGTGGCCACGGTCCCGGTCGAGATGCTCAATGGCGACGAGTTGGTTGCGGAGGCCGATTTCACCTATTGGGTGCAGGACGTCGCGAGTATGAAGCGGCATGCCTTCGACCTGGGGCGGATCGACCTGCTTTATAAGCACAAGACCAAGACCACCGCCAAGCTGATCGAGGGGTTGCGCGCCCTGGAGCAGGAGAGGCCGGTGGTCGAGCGGCGCTTCGATGACCCCTATGCCTTTATGCCGGCGGGGAAGCAGGGCATTACCCTGGCCAGACGCTTCAGCATGGACACGCCCCAACTGCAACATCTGGTGGCGGGCAGGACCCGGCACCTGGACCGGAGCGTCATGGAATTCGCTCGGGAACAGGCAAAATTCAATATTGTCAATATCGGCGCCGGTTATGACAGCCGCTTTTGGCGCCTGCAATTCGAAGGGGCCACCATCTATGACCTGGACCTGCCGGTCATGCTGAATGAACGCAAGAGGATCTTTGATTACACCAGGGATCGGCAGATCCATAATCTCGAGATCGACCTGGAGACCCAGGCGATCGATGCGGTTCTGTCGGCCAGCGGCCGTTTTGATCCGAATGTCCCCACCTATTTTATCTAGGAGGGTGGCTCCATGTATTTCCGCGACCGGCATATCGACCGGATCTTCGGCGCCATCGCTCGGGTCATGGCACCCGGCTCCCGCTTTTGGTTCGATGGCTCTTTATGGATTCTGGACTGCTCACGATCATGGCGATCATGGCGGGTACTCCCAAACATTTTGGAGTGTGGCGGCAACCTTACTCCCGTACCGACCGAAATCCGCAGTGCCCGACCTCACCGCCAGGTTGGCTATGGCACACCAGCTCGTTGCCGCTTTGGGTTGGGCGAAGCCTCCGTCTCCCGCACAGGTGTTGTGGCCGAGGGAACGCACCGTCGCCGCGGCGCGTGTGGAACCCGACATCCAGGTTCTCGGCAAACGCCGCGGGTATCCCCCTGCGGCTGGGGTTCCATTCGACCGCGCCGCTTCAGCCAGCGCACTCCAAAGCAGTCTGGAATCCGTAAAGAGCCTTTGTCCAACTTTTAATAGGTTCAGAAAAGATTCAGAGACTATCTTTTTCGACAGTCTCTAAACCAACACCCCCCTTTCCAAGGGGAGCTTTTTTACTGAGGATTTGTCCCTTCTGTATAATCCGTTGGGAGAATTCCTTCAAGTAGACAGAGAACCAGGGAATTTTGGAAAGAGTAAGGTACATCTGGATAAGTAACTTGTCTTTCACGCCTAGCTTTCTTGAAAAGGGGTTGCCGCTTCTAGTGGAAGCCGCATGCTTTTTGAACAAAAGTTCCCACGGTGAATCACTAACATAAAGCCAGAGTAATTGCATATTCCGGTCAGGTACAAACAGATTCAGCAACCGTTCTACACTAGCTTCTAATTTCTTCTTTGTTTGAGGTAGACTCGTCTGGTCATTCCAGCGCGTCTTGTATGGAACAGCCTCCATATTGAAGCGGTTTCCGTCATCTTCAATTTTCGTAATGCCAAATTGCTCTGGTGAATGGTACATGGGGCTATCGATCATAAGACTGAATTCGTTGAATGTGGCAAAAAAGGGCATTTTATGAATCCATTCATGATGTTTCTCGAAAAACTGTACTAAATGGTGCCGTTGCGTATCTGTCTCTGACGGGGTTCCCAGAATCAAGCAAAAATGCAACCCAATCCCAACTTCCGCACAGTTTCTCAACAAATTACCTGCAATAGTTGCATACTCATCCGGGAAGGACGATTTATTCATAATCCGGAGGATATCCGTATCCACTTGCTCCAGACCAACCCAGAGTTCTCTAAGACCCGCTTCATACAGGATTTCAAGTGTATGACGATTAAGTTCTGGATCAATTCGGGTTCGCAGTGACCAGATAATTTCTTTTCCAGATTTTTTAAGTTCTCGGGCAAACCGTTTCGCATATGCGGGTGGACACGCTTCATCAAGGAGCCAAACCGTATTACAGCCAAGTTGCCTATAGTAACCAATTTTTTCCATCATTCTTTCAATGCTGAATTTTTGGCTAGTTGTCTTTCTGGCATTGATGCTGCAGTAATTGCATTTTGCCCAGAAACACCGACTGCTCAAACGATCAATGATCACCAAATCCGGGGTCAAATAGGCAGAAAGTGGAAGGTCTGAATAGTCTGGAAATGGATCTGATTCTGCAATTGCAGCTGTACAAGGATCATTGATTTGGATGGAACCATCCGATTTCCGTATTGCTAAATTCGCAATATTGGAGGTATTTTCTGATGTAAGGCCATCCCGCACAAGTCGGAGCATTCCTTCATCGTTCCGGTACAGAAATATGCTGTCAAAATCAAGCATCAGTCGGGGGTCTTTATCCAACCTGCCCCTCATTCTAGAAAACGAGAACTCATCAAATCCGTATCCAGGAAAATTGATATGTATATCAATAACTTCCCGTATACAATGCTGCAAAGTCAAAGCAGGAAGAATATTCCATGGAAAAATGATATCCATAAGAATAATTCCCAGTTTTTGCTCCTTTATCTTCGGAATAATCCAGCGTTCATAGACTGAGATGAATGGATTGAGATCCCGATCTCGGGATAGATCATAGATTTCCGTCAAATCTTGAACCTCGAATCCAATCCGGGGCCACCATATCATATGATTGGCAATAAAGACTCCATAATGGTGATAAATCACGCACTGTGCCTCATATATCACACCTATAGCCCAAGAAAAACGGCTGAAATCGTAAAAGCTGGACTTATTTCGGAGCACGTTTAATGCATAGTGAATGTTCCTGCAAACATATTTCCGTGCGTCAAGAAACTGTCGTTGGGACAATACAGTACAGTAGGGATACTGGTTGGAACGTGAACGTTCCGGGTGGTACTCAAGGCTACCTAGAAAGCGAGGATCCAGTATTTGCAACCAGGTTTCCAAATTGATGTCTAGTTGGCTGCAGTCCAACCCGTAGCTACGCAAGTATCCACATATGAAAGAGGTAGACGCTGGTGGTACGGACGGGAACAGTGAAAAACTGTTCAGTATTAATGCTTTCACCTCATTTTTTCCATTTACCCAATTACGCCATACTTTTTCCCGATTTTTCCGAAACAGTCCAGTAGATGTTCGATATCTTCTCGTGTGTGTGTAGCCATCACACTAACACGGAAGCGAGATTGATTAGGTAAAACTACTGGAGATTTGATGGCATTGACGAAAATACCGCTGTCGTACAAGTCCACACTCATTCTCATTAAAAGGTCTTCATTGCGGATCATAACTGGTATGATGGCTGTGTGAAAGGAGTTCCCGGTATCGTATCCTATTCGGTTCAACTTGGAACGAACCTGTTCATGATTTTTCCGCAAGTTAGCGACTAAATCGGTTTCTTGCATGACATGAATAGACTCTATGGCTGCGCCACAGACGCCAGGCGGTAGTGACGTGGAGAACATATTACTTCGGGCATACATACGAAGATACTCAACTAGCTCATGGCTTCCGGCCATAAATCCTCCGATTGTACCTAGGGCTTTGCTCAAGGTTCCTGTAATCAGAATATTTCGGTCCGTGATACCAAAATGAGACTTGGTGCCCTCGCCATTCCGTCCGAGCACACCGGTTGCATGAGCATCGTCCACCATCAAGATAGCCGAATGTTCTTGCACTATCGGTAGTAGCTGATCGAGCGGTGAAATATCTCCATCCATGCTGTAGACTCCATCTACAGCTACTAAAATTCCTCCCCGAAACTTCTTGTCGATCTTTTCAATCTTGATTCTCAGGCTATTGGGATCATTGTGCGAGAACCGCATAAATTTAGCGCCGGATAGAATACTACCATCAATAATACTAGCATGATTAAGCTTATCATGAAGAATAAGGTTATTTTTCCGCACTAGTCCGGAAACGGTTCCGATGTTTGCCACGTATCCAGACGTAAAAACTATGGCTGCCTCCGTGCCTTTCATCTTGGCAATACTTGCCTCCAATTCCCGTTGGATATCAAGCGTTCCGCTCAGCAGGGGCACCCCGCCGCTTCCTACGCCGTAACGATCAACTGCGCGGAGCATAGCATCCTTAACTCTGGAATGTGTAGTCAACCCAAGATAATTGTTCGATCCAAACATACACATTCTTTTCGGAGATATTGATTCCGGATCACCGACAAAAACCTGATTTTTGCAGCTCCCCTTGAGTACACGTGCGTACATAATATCGAAAAATGCGCGATGCTGTTCTCGTGCCTGATTGAAACGATGTACTTTTTTAAGAATAGAGCCATCTTCGCTGTTAATATATTTCTTGTACGAATACGAATTTTCCGAGTCTAGGGTTCTCATTTTTGATTTCTCAGCATGATTTGCAGATCGTTGGTCTGAGGTCTACGGTATAAATACGCTTGTCGTTAGCGGGGCGGATCTTTTGGTGTCAAGTTATACTTGATCTCTAGCGTAACCATTCAGCCCCCCCTCTGGATTCCGGTTTGATCCGGACATAACCCCTTGATTTCTCGTTTTCGGGATCAGGATCGTAGAGGGGGGGGCTGAACGGTTACTCTCTAGCGGTGTTGATGAGGAGTGATCTCACGCTTAGTGTCGAACAAACGATCACGTAGGCACCATGAAAAATACGGACTATCCAATTGGTAAAAATACCTATTTTTCAAGATGCCCAAGTACGACTGATCTCAATTATCATGCGGTCAGTTGTCTGACGAACGGAAAAAACTTCAGTTATTGGTTTTTCCTTCTAAAGACTATTCACTTGTTTTTGTTCGTTACGCTTGGGTCAATACCTACGGCTTTGAGCAGCATCAGTGCATTACTGGTAGTCGTGATCCCCTCCCGTAACCGATAGTCAAACTGAAGAGATGGTTTCCCATCAATAATCCGAATCTGATCCTCGAAGTACACGGAACGGGACCATTCCTGCAGTAACTGTTTGTTAGCCAATTCCAAATCGTGGGTGGCGATGACACCAACGGCTCCGGCGGCGAGGAGACGATGCAGAATCGCTGTCACCGCGATGCGCCGGTCCACGCTGTTGGTACCCCGCAGAATCTCGTCAAACAGGAATACCGGTAGGTGTCCCTCCGTAGGCCGCGCAGATTCGAGCGTATCGACGGCAACACGGATACATGAGAGCTCTGCCATGAAAAGTGAGCGGCCTGCCACTAAGGCATCCTGGACGTTGAAACAGGTCGCGAGTGTCACAATCGGCATGACTAAGCGCTGTGCGCATACCGGGCCACCCATCCGGGAAAGCAGGATGTTAATTCCCAACGTCCGCAGTAAGGTACTCTTACCTGACATGTTCGACCCAGTGACGAAGAGTAGCGGTTGATCAATGTTCCCTAACCTTATGTCATTGGCGATCCGGACTCCATCTACGATGAGGGGATGCCCAAGAGCAGTGGCACTGATACCTGAATGTTCCATTTCAATGGTCGGGAAACACCAACTAGGATTATCGTAATGTAGACCGGCCAAGGTCGCGAGCAGCTCATACTCGGCTAATGCTTCCATCCAGACGGAGACCTCGGTGCCAAAGTGCCGCCGCCACTCGCGCAGCCTGAAGAAGATGTGAAAGCTCCACATCGTGAATGACTGAAGTATCAGATAAATTAGCCCCGCGTTACGCAAATCTGCTAACTCCACCAACCGTTGTAACCGCCGGATTTCGGAAGTTGCCGATGTGACACCATGGAAAGGTGCTAGTAGTCGGTGCAAATACACCTCATCCAGGTTACCCGTGAGGAGGACGTCGATCATCCGCTCATAGCGGCGCAAAACCGCACCGCTTTGCTCTAGAGACTCCAAAGATTGGTGTATCCGGGGTAAATAGATTAGATTCACCAAGATATTGAGTGCTAGAACCACTCCGATGGTTATGATTGGTATACCGACAACAGTAACCGCGGTAAATGTGACAACCATGGCTGTGGTAAGGGCAATCACAACCCATGAGGGCGGTATTTCGTCTTTGTTCTCTCCCGCGGCAGCCCACTGCAAGAGGTGGTTCTCCACTGTTCCATCACCGCGTATCTCTGCAGCTGCAAGATAGAGGCGTTGGCGGTGGCTGAGAACAGGGACTAGGGCGGCCACAGCACCTTGTCGTTCCATGTGCTTGTGGGCACTATTTGGGTGTAGGATGTCTTTAAAGAAACGCTGCCAAGCCAAAGGAGTAGCTAAGGTACTAAGCAGTTGGCAGAGGGAGCCGCGTCCGATGATATCTAGATCGGTGAGCAGGCGATTTGGGGCTTGAGGTAACTTCGGCGGTTCAGGCAACGCGGACCAGTCGCGTTTCAGCCGGGAGATTGCTTGGCGGTTCAAATCGGCGATAGCCTGCTGCTCGGCCACCCGACGCTTTAGTTGCTCATGGACTCCAACTAAGACCGCGAAACACAACACGAGGGTCGCGGACACTGGAATTACCCAGCTACCAACATTTTGCCACAGGGCAAACAAGGCGGCTATCAGCATGGTGGCAACGATGAGTCGCATATTGCTGATCTGATTAATCTGCCGCTCTAAATCCTTTATTCGCCCCTCAGCCACGCGTTCACGACGACGATACTCTTCATGAATCCGGGTAGACTCTTGCTCAGATGGATCCGAACCCATGCATCTGCCCATCTTTGGATCAGATTTCCACATTATTGCGGTAAGAATTTCGAACTTTTGGAGGTTTCTCAGAGAGTAACGCCGGCAGTAACGGTCCCAGAATCGACCGTAACCATGGGATCTCTACTCGTGCAGCCATGGACATGGATTCCAACTTAGCTCCCATAGTCTGCTTGATGAAATAGGAGGTAATACCCAAATCCACAATCCGTTGCTCGTGTTCAGCGGCATTACGAACCTCACTCCAGATCAGATTGTAGTAAAGTCCCATTTCTTTCGCGCAGCGGTAGTCCAAACCAATCAAAAAGGGGTTGCTTACGGTTTTCGAAAAGCCGGTGAGAATCCAGCCTATCAACTGCCCTTCTGGCACACGTATTGTGAGCATCGTGCTCTTGCCGGAAAAACGATGTGCTATTTCGCGGAAGAATTGCTTAGGATAAGGTGCACGCTTAAACTCGTGGGCAGCAGCATGAACTTGTAAGTATAGTGGATAACATTCGTCAATCAATGGCTCGAAATCCGCTACGCGCTCGATCCGTAACCCCAGCTGTTCCACCTTTTGAAGCTGCTTGCGAATTGCTGCCTTGGGCTTTCCGCGGAGGCGACATAGGTGTTTCTCAATGCCTCCATCCGGGAGATCGACCACCGCCAACGGCAGATTGGCAACAGCACGAAACCCGCGATTGAGGAATGCTGTCTTGAGCAAATCATCGGACTTCGTCCCATCTGAGAAATCACGCACAATCAGTAAATGGGCACGAGGTAAAACTTCCTCGCACACGGCGATAAGGTGATCAGCGAAGGAACCTGCGTTAAGATACATCTTGTCCCACCACCAGTGTTGCTTAGCAGTCTCCATGGTGCCGACCATGGCTAGCCGTAGCATCATGAAGTTTGGTAAATATCGACGAACGCTCCGTACCAACTTGGCAGGCATATTTGGCATTAGGAAGGCGAAATCATAGTTATCCAGCGTCAGGGCGGCAAGCCCCACTGTTTGTCCGGGGCGTTCCAGCCGGAGATAGGCATAGGTACGCTGCGGAAATGTTGCCTCAACGGCTGCAAAAAAGGCACTGCTGCGAAACGGGTGGTCCACGGCTACATATTGGTCCCAAAGACCTCGGGGCAAGTCGTCTATAGTACCGACGATATGGCGGGTGATGGGCGGCTGCGGTGTGCTAGTCATTCGGGATGGACCTCGAAGTTTACGCCAAGTCTCCGTAAAGCTTGGTTGTTGAGTTCCATATCCCGGAAGGTCCGCTGTTGGCGGGCAATCTCCGTAGGCGGGAAAAAGACATTGCCGAAGTGATGCATCAGAAAATTCAAGTGAGGATTGTTGTTAGCCACGGCAAGGTACAGGCGTTCGGCCACTGCGCCAATGCTCGCCTTCGCTTTATAGCTGGTTTGCCCGAGTTGAACCAGCGGTCGACCCGCATCCTCCGCAATCTCTACGATTTTATAGATCAGATTAAAGTACAGAGCACCCTTGTCTCGGTCATTGTAGTTCATGCCTAGATAGAGGGGGTGCAACCAATGTTGATCCTGCATAACGAGTTCGAAGGCGATCAATTGGTCATCGTCGAATACCAATACTGCAAAGGCCCTATTTCCCAAGGACCGGGAGACCTCCTTGAAAAAATTCGAATTGAGTGTTTCGAATCGGATCTTAGCTCGGTGTAGCACCTGGAGGTAGAGCGTTTCCATCTGTTCGGCATAGGGAGCAAAGTCCTGGCACACTCGCCACTCGTAGCCGGCATCTTCGAAACGGCGCTGACGACTGTTCATTAGACTACGGTACTTTTTACGCAGACGCTCCCGATAACTCCCGATACCGGGTTCGCCAAGATAGAGGTAAGTAGTTGCAGGGCTTTCCACAAAGCTGTAATATTCACGCAAGGCCGCTTTTGCGTACGGCAGATGTGCACTGGTAATTTCCTTAATAAGCACCATGTCGATTCCTAGTGTGCGAGCTCGTACCTTTACCGCTTCCCCTAGCCGTGTAAGCAATGGGCTAAATCGCGGATCTACTGGCGGATATCGGATGCCGATCAATTCCTTACAGATGGCAATGGGGGTTCCTGCAATGAATATATCAAGATATAGAAACTCACGCCAAAATTTGCGCACCTTCGTTACAACACGGTTCATAAACTCAGAAGCGACGGTGGTTAGAGACGTGCGGAAGCTGAAACACGGTAAGATAGCCACCACCTCTCCCGCTTTCCATGCGAGGAGATAATGAAATTTTACGTCCTTCAGAGCAGCCATCTCGGTGGCCTTGTGTAGATCGTAGGCGTGTAGTACATCCTCTTCCGAGAAGCACTGGTACCAAGTCTCTGTGCCAATTTTCTCAATAGATTCAACCCAGTCTAGCTTGATTCCATCGATATCCTGTATAATCGAATTACACTTCATGGTAGTGGTAAACTTTTAAGTGGCGATAGGCTACCCAGCGGCCCGATAATGGTTCGGATCCCCCCTGCTGTCGGGTCCCGGATGATTATGTGGAATTTTTTTAAAAAGTCGGGGTTGCTGTGAGTACCAGTGTTTGAGCGTCTGGAGAGATGTTTTGTGGTGCAGGTTTTTCTGCGGGATGTGGTGATTATACAGGTAGACGAAGCGTTTGAGGGTGGTCTGGAGTGAAGCCACGGAGTCGAAGCGGTGGGTGCGCAACACATCGGCGATGCGGCCGTCGAAGCGCTCGCTCATACCGTTGGTGCGCGGGGTTGTGGGCTTGATCAGGCGATGTTCGATCTGGTTGTCGGTACACACCCGATCGAAGGCATGGGCGCCGGTCGGCAGGCGCTCGCCGGTGGCACAGAAGCAGTCGGTAAACTCCTTGCCGTTGTCGGTGAGGAGCTTGGTGATGGTGAACGGTGCCTGCTCGATCAGGCGCGTGAGGAAGCCGCTGGCGGACGTTGCTGACTGGTCTTTGAGCACCTCCACAGAGACCCAGCGGGTGGCGCGCTCAAGGGCGGCAAATAGGTAGGTCCGTTGGTCCTCATCCGGCATCTGAGGCAGGTACTTGACATCGACGTGGACGAAGCCCGGCGCATAATCCGTGAAGGTCTTCACGGGCGTCTGGGTGCCTGCTTCCTGGGGCATCAGCGCCTTGAGGTTCGAAACGCCATGGCGGCGCAGACAGCGGTCCAGGCTGGAGCGGGAAACGTCGGGGTGGATGACACCACCAGCCGGTCGTCGAGCGGCCGCAGCAGCGTCTTGCGCAGCTCTACGACCACCGCTTCCTGGATCGGGGTAAGGGTAGTCTGCAAGCGGTGCGGCGTGTGCGAACCATCGGCAACCCCGTCACGGCCCTTCCAGCGGCGGATGGTATCCTCACTCACCCCCAGTTCGTCGGCCAGGTGCGTCACGGACTGGTGAGATACCTGAATGTATTGGCGGGTCTTCGGCGTCGTGGTGGCATTGGCATGCAGGTAGATATTCATGGCGCTTTCTCCGCTACAAACGTGGCTACCAGTAATTCCATGACCTCTCGGGCACGCAAGAATGACCCCATTTTAGATCCTATGCAATCATCCGGGACCTGACACCGGCGGGGAAGCGGGGCATTACCCTGGCCCGGCGCTTCGGCATGGTCATACCACAGCTGCAGCATCTGGTGGCGGGCAGGACCCAGCACTTGGACCGGAGCGTCACGGAATTCGCCCGGGAACAGGCGAGACTCAATATCGTCATTAACTCTCAAGCCAAATTCATGGCAAAATAACACAGGTTTCAGTTAGCTATGAAACATATCTTGGTAATACTCCTGTTATTATCTGGTAGCTCTTGGGGCCAGGTTCAGGGTGTAAAACTGCAGGCCGCACTTCGAACTGCCAATTTGGGAGACGGTGTACATTCCAACCACTTTTTTGTGATTTCCGACTATCTCAGGAAAAACTCAGGGACGGCCAAACAGGCAAGAGAGGCCCGAGCGGCACAGACTGAAGTCGCGAGATCAAAAGAGATACTCAAGCCTCCGACGGCTTCATTGGATGAATCCGAATTTTCCCATTTGCTTCTTGCAATCCAACAATTCAAGCACCTGATGGGTGCTAGCGTATTCAACCTGCACGGTTTGAAAGTCGGAGCATCCGGGTTGCAAATAGAACCCCTTGTGCTGAACGAAAATCTTCTAAGAGAAATCAAGCTACGCACACTTGATCGACCCTATGTTCGGCCGCTGTCATGTGAAGTCATCACGAATGAGCTGGTGCAAAATTGTTCCGACCCTTTTTTTGAATCATCCGTATCCTGTTCAGAGATAAGAAAGACGGCGGAGAACTGCAGGTCTCCACTCTATGCAGTCTACCGTTCCATATATGATTTCAGCGGTGAAGAGCCGATAGTGGTCGGCATCAGTGTCGTAGTATTCGACCAGGCATTCGTAGATAATTCTCCTCAATGGTAACCCCCCGGCTCTGGAAGCTGTAAGGGCGGCTGTATATTTGTTTTTTTTTGCATGCGTACCGCCCCTGATGCAAACTTTCACGTACACCATCAATTCGGCTGGTGGGCCCATCCGCTCTATTATCTGATCTGGACGGTCATTCTGCCCCAACCCTATGAATCCGCCTGGTTGCGCTTCGCCTCGGGCATCAGTTTTATCCCGTTTTTCTTCTATAAACACTACTCGGTGCGATTCGCACCCTGGTTGAATCTCTATTGGTATCTGTGTTTGACTTTTGCCCTGCCCGTTATCTTCACCTTCCTGATGTTGATGAATGATCTGTCCGGGATGTGGCTGGTCTGTGAGACCATGATGTTTCTCGTGTTCATATTAGCTATTCCCAATTTTTTCCTGATGATGTTCTTCCTAATTGTCGGGTTCCTCAAGAATCCCAGTGTGGCCCGCGTTCGAGTGAAACGCTTGGTTCTCTGAGATATGCTTCGAGCCGACGACTACCAACTCAGACTGGAAGATATCCGTGGGGAATCCGGCCATCGACACCCTGCGAGCTGAATCCTTCGATGTTGCCGCACGGTTCTGCCGCTGCGCGCGTGGCAAAAAGCGCCTTTGGCACGATTCGGGTCTTTGGAATCATCGGGCGTGCCTTGCCCTTTGTAGCAGTCGGTCTAGCCGTTTACGACGCTATCAGCATCGGGATGTGTGCTTATGAAGAACGCAGCAGAAAGTAACGTCACGAATCTTTCATCAAAGGACCGGATTATCGAAACTGTCATCGATATTTTTGTGCGTGAAATCGGTTTTATCGAAAGAAGTGAAGTTTCTCGCACTACGCATATAGTCGAAGACTTTTATATCGATACTGATGACTTATCATGGTTTACGGAGGCAGTAGTAAAGCACTTCCATCTCGATGTGACACCCAAAGAATGGCTCACTATTGAGCCCACGATCGAAGGAATTGCTGATTTCGTGCTATACCATTCGAGATAAAAGAAGATGTCTCTGCCGGATCGGTTTTGGGTATCGAGGGGGCGATCTATAAACACTATCGCTTTTTTGTGTATTGGGGAGGAGCCAGCACTATGGCCGTCACGGGTTCCGTAATCGCCACTTGGTTCACAGGGGTGCTCGATTTTCTCCGCAGGGATTATACTGCCACACGGCACAATCTGAGCTTTTGAATTTCCCCCTCACCCCCGCCCTCTCCCGGAGGGAGGGTGTCGTAAAAGCGGTGGCATCAGCTGCCAGTCTGTGAAGTTTAAACCACAGAGGACACAGAGAACGCAGAGAAGGGCACAGACCAATTCTCTGTGTTCTCTGTGTCCTCTGTGGTTCGAAAGGACTTTTGCGACACCCTCAGAGGGAGAGGGAGTGAAATGCGCAGATTGTGCCGTGTGGCAGTATACGAACGCAACCAGATTACGCTGGATGTTGCCAGATATGTCGGCTGGTGGGCTCATCCTCTCGGAGAGCGAGAGGGCGGAACTCGCACAGGATCTTCTCTTCTGGCCAGCCTCGACGGAACTCCCGACTCCGGTTATTTCACTTATATCAGGAAAGGTTTTTGGGACGCGACGGAACCAATGCCGACCCACCACCTCGATGACTCAAGACAAGTCCATACCGCCGGGCCAAGGATATTTTGGTATCATGCGGGCAGCCGTTCGGCCCCCGCTGAATCCCGACCCTGGACAAGAAAAATCAAAGCCTTATGCCCGCATCGAGCCAAAATCCGCACGGGGGGCCGGGCGATTATTCAGCCGTTGGGAGCGACCCTGACACGGCCAGGGAGCTCTATTTCAGTACCAAATTCCTGCTGTATTCCATCGACGCCTGGGAGCACGATCGGGATCAACGCTTCGACCTCACCGCCTTGACGGACTCGTTTCATCAATCCGTCCCGGTGCTGGATTTTCTGGACTGGAAGATTACCGCCATCGAACGCGGCTATGCCCAGACTCTGCTGCCCCTGAACCCCAATGCGTCGAATCAGTACATTGCCCACCAGGGAGCCCTGATGCTGCTGGTCGCTGAGTACACCGGCGGCATTGCCTTGGCTTCCCTGTTGCATTTAGTCCCCATCATTGGGTTTATGCCGTCTGTCGATGACAATGCGGCCTATATGTGGGGGGCGAAGGCCGCGATCCGCTGGTATGCCCCCAGCTGCCATAACCTGACCTGCAAGGCCCGCATAGACAAGCCGAGGTGGGAGGGCTTGGCGAAACGATTCACCAACAGCAGGAAGCTGGTGGCCACCATCCCGGTCAAGATGTTCAATGGCGACGAGTTAGTCGCGGAGGTCGATTTCACCTATTGGGTGCAGGACGTCGTGAGTATGAAGCGGCATGCCTTTGACCCGGAGCGGATCGACCTGCTGTATAAGCACAAGACCAAGACCACTGCCAAGCTGATTGTGGGCCTGCGCGCCCTGGAGCAGGAGAGATCGGTCACCGAGCGGCGCTTCGATGACCCCTATGCCTTTATGCTGGCGGGGAAACAGGGCATTACCCTGGCCCGGCGTTTCAGCATGGGCACGCCCCAACTGCAACATCTGGTGGCGGCCAGGACCCAGCATTTAGACCGGGGCGTCGCGGAATTCGCTCGGGAACAGGCAAGATTCAATATCGTCAATATCGGCGCCGGTTATGACAGCCGCTTTTGGCGCTTGAAATTCGAAGGGGCCACCATCTATGACCTCGACTTGCCGGTAATGCTGAATGAACGCAGAAGGATCTTTGATTACACCAGAGATCGGCAGATCCATAATCTCGAGATCGACCTGGAGACCCAGGCGATCGATGCGGTCCTGTCGGCCAGCGGCCGTTTTAATCCGAATGTCCCCACCTACTTTATCTGGGAGGGCGGCTCCATGTATTTTGGTGACCGGCACATCGATCGGATCTTCAGTGCCGTCGCTCGGATTATGGCCCCCGGTTCCCGCTTTTGGTTCGATTATGTGTCCGAGGCGATTATCGCGGGGACAACCGGTATCCGCGAGGCGGAGGATTTTATTGACGCTATGCAGAAGCTGGGGGAGCCCTTTGTCACCGGATTCAGTGACATCGGCCCGCTGGCAAGGCGATATCACCTCGAGATAAAAGAAGATGTCTCTGCCGGATCGGTTTTGGGTATCAGGGAGGCGATCTACAGCCACTATGGCTTTTTTGTATTGGGGAGGAGCTAACACCATGGCCTTTACGAGTTCCGTCATTGCCGCTTTTCTCACAAAATCGCTCGACTTTCTCCGTAGGGATTACGCACGCAACCAGATCACGCTGGATGTTGCCAGATATGTCGGCTGGTGGGGCCATCCGCTCTATTATCTGATCTGTACCTTCATTCTGCCCCAACCCTATGAATCCGCTTGGTTACGCTTCGCCTCGGGCATCAGTTTTATCCCGTTTTTCTTCTATAAACACTACCCGGTGCGATTCGGACCCTGGTTGAATCTCTATTGGTATCTGTGGTTGACCTTTACTCTGCCCATTATCTTTACCTTCCTGATGTTGATGAATGACCTGTCCGGGATGTGGCTGGTCGCCCAGACCATGATGTTTCTCGTGTTCCCAATATTTGTTTCCAATTTTTTCTTCATGATATCCCTCCTGGTCGCGGGCATCGCGATTGGGTATCTGGGCTTTGTGTGGGCCACCGGCAGCCACCTGGTCATCACCACCGAGATCATCGAATACATGATACCCATCCCCATGGCGATGCTGTGCGGGATACTGTTCAATTTTACGAAAAGGCGAGGAGAGGTCGCTCTAGAGAGAAACCAGGCATTGCAATCTTTGGCTGGCGGCATCGCCCACGAGATGCGCAACCCGCTGGGACAGATCCGCCATAGCCTCAACAGCATCCGGAACCAACTGCCGATCTATCACCCGGACCGACCGGCCGCGGCATTGGACGAGGCGTCCCTCGAACGCATCTATGAGGGGGTCGGCCATGGCCAGATGGCCGTAAAGCGCGGCATCCAGATCATCGATATGATCCTGGACGAGATCCGGGAGCGGCCGATCGATCCCGATCGCTTCGTCTATCTCGCGGCCGCCCGCACTACCCAAAAGGCGCTCGACGAGTATGGCTATGACTCCGCGAGCGAACGCGGGCGGGTCCGGTTGGAGGCGCGGGAGGACTTTAGCTTCCGCATCGACGAGACCCTGTACATCTTCGTCCTCTTCAACCTGATGAAGAACGCCCTCTACTATTTCAAGCACCGTAGCGAGGGCGAGATCCGGATCCGGCTGGAATGCGGGGGCGCGCATAACCGGGTGCGTTTTCGTGACACCGGCCCCGGCATCCCCGAGCAAGACCTGGGGCGGCTCTTCGACGGCTTCTTTACCGCCGGTAAGCAGGGCGGGACCGGCCTCGGACTCGCCTACTGCAAACGAGTGATGCAGGCCTTCGGCGGTGACATCACCTGTGATTCGGTCCTGGGGGCCTACACCGAGTTCACCCTCAGCTTTCCGGCGGTCACGGAGCGGGAGCTGGCCGCGGACCAGGCCCGGATCATCGCCGAGGCTCGGCCCGAGTTCCGGGGTAAGCGCCTGCTGGTGGTCGATGACGAGCCCCTCCACCACGCGGTGGTGAAACAACACCTCGCGCCATTGGAGGTGATGATCGACGAGGCAGCGAACGGTCGCCGGGCAATCGAGCTGGCGCGTGCCACCCCCTATGACCTGATCCTCATGGATCTGAACATGCCGGTCATGAACGGCTACGAGGCCGCCGAATGCCTGCGCCGGGGGGAGGCAGGGGCCGACGCGGCGGCTACCCCCATCGTCGCCCACACCGCCGAGCCGCCCTATATCGCCCGCGGTAAGACGGAAAAGGTCGGGATGCAGGAGCTGGTAGCCAAACCCTGCAGTCAGGCCGAGCTCATCCGCGCCCTGCTCCCGGTCCTGGCGGCCGGCCCGAATGCAGGGGCCGGCGTTGCCGACACCGGTGGGTTGTCGGTGTTGCTGGTGGACGACTCGGCTATCAACCGTGACTTGCTGGCGCTCAGCCTGACGGACAACGCCGGCCTGGCGGTGGACAAGGCCGCCGACGGGGCCGAGGCCTGGGACCTGCTGCAGACCCAGGCATACGCCTTGCTCATTACCGACATCCGGATGCCGGTGCTGGACGGCCTGGCGCTGACCCGCCGGATACGCACCAGCCCCGACGCCCGGCTGCGCCGACTGCCGATTATCGCCCTGAGCGGTGCCGCGGAGGAGGAGGACACCGCCAAAGCGGCCGGGGTGGATGCCTATCGGCTCAAGACCGAACCCGTCGAAACGCTCCTGGCGACCATCGGCAAGCTGTTGGATCGGGTGGCCCACCCCGTGCCCGACGCGCCCCCACCACCGGCGGATCACCCTCCACAACCTGGGTTCGACCTTGGCCCCGCCACCGCCATGCTCGGGCTGTCACCGGCGAAAATGGCAGAGCTGTTCGAGTGCTTCCGGGCCGAACATCGAGAGACCCCGGCCGTCCTGCACCAAGCCCTGAGGGCGGGGGATACGGCCACCCTGCGCGCGCAGGCGCACGCGCTCAAAGGGAGCGCTGCCATGGTATGCGCCGAACCCATCTGTAAGGCCGCCGAGGCCCTGGAGAATGCGTGTCGCGACAACCGAACCGGGGAGGCCCTTGAGGACCTGACGGAAGACCTGGTCACGGCCCTCGGGGCGTTACTCGACGCCCAAACGGTGTAACCCTTACCCCCTGACGCAAAGTACCCCCGGACGTTTTGGAGTGCGGCGGCAAGCTGACCTCGGTAGCGATGGGAACCGGCGGGGTCTGACCGCGCTGCCGGGTCGGCCATGAAACACCTGCTCGCCGCCGCTTTGGATTTAGCGACACATCCGTTCCCGGCAAAGGCGTTGTAGCGAGGGGAAAGCGCCGTCGTCGCGGCGCGCGGGGAACCCGATGCCCAGGTTCCCGACAAACGTTGCCGGTATCCCCCGTCGTTGGGGTTCGATTCAGCCGCGCCGCTTAAGCCGGCGTACTCCAAAACAGTCCGGAATCCATAAAGAGCCATCTTGGCTCTTTATGGATTCCAGACTGCTTTGCCTTGTCCGCGGAATCATGTCGTTTCTCGCTGCCTTCCCCCCTCATTACACCGCGGTCTTGCCGGGCGTGTAGGATGCGGTAAGCGCGATATACCGTAGCAGGATTACACCAATCCCGACCGCGAACCGCATCAATGGATTTGCACTATCAGTCGAAACTGGGGGCGTTCTCACTTAATAAATCATCCAGTGTTGTAGGCTGGGTCGAGGGACGAAACCCAGCTTTTCCGATCCGCAATACCCTGTGCCGGGTTTGGCCGTCCCTGGCCGTAACCCAGCCTACGGGCTTGATTTTTATGGATGATTTGGCTCAATCGAGAACGCCCCCTAGTGATCCTTGAGGGACCCGCATTTTTACAAATGAGTCAAATTTTGCGTGCACTCAATGATGCGGTTTGCTGAGCGTTTCGATCTCTTTTTTGTCCACAGATTACGCAGATTGGCTCCATGCCGGGGGTGAAGAAGAGATCAGTCTGGAATCCATAAAGAGCCAAAATCTTTACCTCCTTGACAGCTTCTTAATCCCGATGCTTATTTCAGCTCGAATCGTATCGGTATCTTTACCCACATTGCCAACGGCTTTGCGCCCTTTCTTCCCGGCTCGAAGGTCCATTTCCGCACGGTCTTCATTGCGCGCTGATCGAGTATCCGGTGTCCGCTCGATTTGTGGATTCGGCATTCCCCGACCCGGCCCTGGGGATTGACCCGCGCTTTCAGTATCACCGTGCCTTCCAGACCTCTGCGGCGCGCGATTCTCGGATATCCGGGTCGCGGATTGCTCCGGTAGTTGGGTGTCGGCTTGCGGACGCGGTTACTCGCGGCCTTCGGTCTCGGACGCGCCTTGGCGGATCTGCTTGCGGAGGGCTTCCGGGCTTTGGTTCCGGCAAGGCGCTTGCCGTGCGCCCTGTTGCGCTTATTCGACCGGACCTTTGCCGATCTTTTCGTCTTTCGCTTTTTTCGTTCTTTCTGCTTCCGGGATGTCGGCTTGGCCGCGGTGCGCCTGGGTGCCTTTCTCGATTTCCTGACCTTGGGGGCGGCAACCCTGCTTTTCCCCAATGCGGTATTCCGATCGGGGACCGTTTTCGCCGCCCGTTCAGGGGGGTCTGCTGACTCGTCCTTGCCGGGTGCAACGGATTCGGGGTCCGAGTGATCCTCGGCTTGGGGTTCCGGTGTGCTTACCCTGACCGTCGTTAAGGTGACCTGCAGCGGTTTCCTTACCGAGGGCTCCAACCGCGGCGGGTCGATCCAGGGTCCGGCAGCGATGGCGATGTAGGCGTGGATTCCCGCCGAAACCACGCCGGATAGGAATAGAGGCCCTCGATTATTCATTGTAATCGGTACTTCGGTATCGCGGCAGTCGGTTCAATCCGTGAACGGAAGAGTTGTACTGCCACACGGAACAATCTGAGCTTTTGAATTTCCCCCTCACCCCCGCCCTCTCCCGGAGGGAGAGGGAGTGAAATGCGCAGGTTATGCCGTGTGGCAGTATAGCCGCAAATCAACGCAAATGGACGCAAATAAACACAACCGGATCAAGAACCGTCGATGATAATGAATCGATCGCAACCGATTTGGTAAGAGAAAACTACGAATCACGCGAATCCTCGCGAACGGATTCGCGCCGATTCGCGTGATTCGTAGTTTTTCCTCTTTTTGCTGATCAGTAACGCTTAACTTAATGGCATTGGGTTTTAAATGGGAACCGGTCGGTACCAGGGTCAGGTTGCCGCCGCACTCCAAAGTGCAATCTATCGGTCTATAGGACACTGACCCGTGGCCTTCCGGTAACCGGATGCATCTCTACCCGGACCGGACAGTCGAAGACTGCCTCGATGTTCGGCGCGGTGATGACCTGGTGCGGTTCACCGACCTTGAACACTGCGCCGTCCCTGAGCATGAGTATCCTGGAGCAATACTGCGAGACGAGGTCGATGTCGTGGGAAACCACGACTACGCTCAGGTCCTTTTCCCTGCTCAGGCGGCCGATCAGCTGGAAGATCTCCCGCTTGAACTTCAAGTCGAGAAAGGACGTCGGCTCGTCGAGCAGGATCGCTTGCGGCTCCTGCGCCAGTGCCCGCGCGATCAACACCCGTTGTCTCTCTCCTCCCGAAAGCCCGTGGATCGGCCGACCGGCAAGGCCGAGGCAGTGGGTGACTTCCAATGCCCCGCGCGCCACGGCAATATCTTCCTCCCCTTCCAGCCGAAGCGGTTTCAAATGTGGAAACCGGCCCATGAGGACCACCTGCATCACGGAGAAGGAAAACCTGAACTGGTTTTCCTGCGCAACCATCGCAATCTTCCTCGCGACCGCACCGCGTCCCAGATTCCTGAGCGGGACGCCGTTCACCTCTACAGCACCCCGCTTCGGCTTCAGGATTCCGTCCATGATGCTCAATAATGTGCTCTTGCCCGAGCCGTTCGGACCCAGTATGCCCAACATCTCGCCCTTCCCGACCTCGAGGTCGATGTCTCGGAGGATGGGCGTCGAGCCATAGTCGAAGCCCACTCCCCGGAGCTTTAGGACCGGTTCCATTGGCTGCCCTTTGCCCGCAGCAGAAAAATAAAAAAGGGCGCCCCCAGGAAGGCGGAGATCACGCCGACCGGCAGCTCGGTCGGTACTGCCAGGGTCCGGGCCAGGGTGTCCGCGGCGACCAGGAAGGCCGCGCCGCCCAGAGCGGAGAGGGGAATCAGCAGCCGGTGGTCCGACCCGAAGGCCATTCTCACCAAGTGAGGGACGATGAGCCCGACGAAGCCGATGATGCCGGAGAAGGCGACGACGGCGCCGATCATCAGGGATACGAGGATCAGCAGTACCAGCTTGGTTCGGACTACGTCCATGCCCAATCGCATGGCCGTATCCTCACCCACGGTCAGGAGGTCCAGGTGGCGGGAGAATCCATACAGAATAAGGGACGCCGGCAGCAGGAGGGGGGCAAGGAGATAGAGTTGGCTGTAACTCGGCTGTGAGAGGTCGCCGTACAGCCAGAAGAGCATGGCGTGCAACCTGGCATCGGTCGTGACCGATAGGAAGAACATGATGGTCGCGGTGAAAAAGGCATTGATAATCACTCCCGTCAGGAGGATGGTTGACGATTCGGTGCCGATTGCCTTGCTCCCGAGCGCCAGCAACAGAGCAATGGCCAGCAGGGCGCCCACGAAGGACAGGGTCGGGACGCCGAATCCGAAACCGAGGCCCAGGGCGATGCCGAGGACCGCCCCGAAGGCCGAGCCGCTCGATACGCCGAGGATGAAAGGATCGGCGAGGGGGTTGCGCAGGACTGCTTGAAAAACTACCCCGCCCAAGGCCAGGGCGTAGCCCACCAACGCTGCCAGGAGGATACGCGGCAGCCTGATTTCCATGAGAATCAGCCGGGCCTGCTCCGGTACATCACCGTTACCGACCACGAGGGCCACCACCTGGGATAGGGTGATGTCCACCGTTCCCATCAGCGTGGAAACACCAGCAGCCAGGAGTAGGACCAGGCCCATACCCAGCGTCGCGAGCAATGCCCTTCGGGCCTTCATACGCGGTGGTGCATGCTCATGGGGATTCTTTTTTGCCGCCAATGAACGCAAATCAACGCAAATGAATCAAGTCGATCTGTCCGCAGACTACACGGATTTTCACAGATTAAGAACGAAACCATCCATGAGAATCTACGTAATCTGTGGACAGAAAAGAGAATGTGATCTTTTGCGACCGATTTGCGTTTATTCGTGTTCATTGTCATTTCGAGCGCAGCGAGAAATCTTATGCCGGCGTTCAATCATCCCAGCCTGCATCCGGGTGGATATACCGGGCCAGGATCTCCAGCCCGCGGACGATCCGCGGCGATGGCCGGTCGGTCAGATCGGAGTCCACCAAGTGGACGCGACCATTCCTGACCGCCGGTATCAGGGTCCATCGTAGCCATTGCCGTTTGGCCTCCGCGAATGCCCCGTCTCGGTCCATGGAGGAGATCAGAATGACCTCCGGCCGACCGCGGATGACCGCCTCCAGGCTGATCCGCGGGTAGGTGACCGGCTCGTCCCGCGTCATGTTCACGCCACCCGCCAACCGGATCAGGTCGTTCAGAAAGGTGGTTCCGTTCGCGGCCATGATGGGCTTCAGGTTGACCTGCAGGAAGACGATGGGCTTGGCGCGGCCCGCAGTCTTCGCGACGATCGCATCGACCCGGCGCGACAGCCCTTCCGCCAGCCCCACGGCCCGATCGCGCACGCCGCAGAGCTCGCCGACAGTCACCAGGGCCTTGATAACCTGCCGGATATTCCGTGGATTGAGGACAAAGACCGGGACGCCGGCCCGTTCCAGCAGATCGACCACGGCGGGCGGGTTCCCGTCCGCCGTGCCGATGACGAGATCCGGGGACAGGCCGATGATCTTTTCTGGATTCAGATTGACGTAGCTCCCCACCTTAGGCTTTTCCGCAGCCTCCGGTGGATAGGAGCTGAACTGGGTGACGCCCACTACCCGCTCACCGAGCCCCAGGAAATACAGGATTTCCGTAATACTCGGGGCCAGCGCCACGATCCTGCGCGGGACCTGGTCCAGTGCCACCTTGCGGCCGATGTCATCCGTAAAGACGGCACCCTGGGACCCGCCCGCCCATATGCAGAACGTCAGTGCCGAGAGCAGGCAGATACGCCACGTCCGTCCCATCACTTCAGATTCAGCCGCAAATAAAGGGCACCTTGAAAAATAGGCGTTTTCACCGACCGAGAGACTCTAAGCCATTGATTATTCAGACATGCCATTCACAAAAACCGTATTTTTCAAAGTGCCCTGAACGCAAATGAACGCAATTGGATCAGGAACAGTCGATGATAGCGAGCTAAAAAACTACGAATCGCGCGAATCGGCGCAAATAAGACCCCTCCCTTCGGTTCGGGATAAAATTTTGCGAGGATTCGCGTGATCCGTAGTTTTGATGCTATGCAATCATCAGGGGCCCGACAATCAGGCCGATATAAGCCGTTTCCATTCACCCAGGGCTATTGCCAGAGCGCTTTCGAGCCAGTCTCTAAAACGATCCGTCGTACTTTCCGGTGATTCGGCATAATTGAATTGAAACCAACCCACCGACGCCGGTTGTACTCCGATGGATTCGGTACCTCCGTCTTCTTTCTCGATACGCCTATCCGTTAGCGCAGCTGCCGCCATGATGCCGGTATCACTGCGTCCATATCCATGAATGCTTACAATGAACTCGAAATTCTCTTGGGTGTCGATGGATAGCCTGATCCATGCACGGTATCGTTCGAGGTCGGCAAAGTAGTGGAGTTTTTGCGCCACCTCCAGGGTTTGATTATGGAAGTAGTGTTTTCTCTGCGAGTCGTTTCGCGCTGAGCTTGAATAGGCCCGATAGGGGTTTTGACCCGGGGGAGTAAGCTCGCGCAGTTGAACGTCCAAGGATTCCGTCAGTTCCCTCATTCTCGTTTCCGCTATGGCCACCAAATCGTCCGCGTAATTGTAAACTTGTCCTATCCGCTTACGGGCCGTTGCCTGCCGGTCTTTCAAAACCTCCAACGCGGAACTGATAATCTGATCGGCATACCTACTCTGTTGTACTTGTTGTTCCAAGCCGAGGGCATGCAGGATAGACTCTTTTTGTCGTCTCGTAAAAATTATAATCAGGGGTTTCAAGTCCCCATGATCCGCATCTTCGAGCGCACCGATATAGTTCTGCCGATCGGCATCGCGGATAACCAGCGGGAACAGACCTTCCTGCAAGAAAACCAACGATGCCAAGGCACGTGCTACTCGGCCATTGCCATCCTGAAATGGATGAATTTGGGTAAATCTATGATGTAACCAGGCCGCCCTGACCTCGACGGGCAGCAGGCTCTCATTTTCGCGATACCACTGAATGAGGCGCTGCATTTCTTCTTGGGTGAATTCCGGTGGGCAATACTCGTGAATTTCGCCATCCGGCCGCTTCGGGTTATTAGGGAGTGTCTTGTAGATCCCTTTTTCAAGCCGAACCCTTATCACATCCCCGCTCGCCGTCAAGGCTTCGGTATGGTCCTGATGGTTCGTGAATTGCGCCTGTAACCCCCGTATGAAATGTTCGGTTAATGGTTGCTCTCCTTTTACATAAGAAAAAAGACCTTCGACAACAGATAGCTGATCGTCGATTATGTTTTTGATGTGATCCGCCTCATCACGCCGGATACCGCCTCGATGGGCAATCAGGATAGATTCTATCCCCTGTTCGATCAAGATTTCCGTGACACCCCGATCCCAGGTGTACAGACGTTCGATGATTCCGGTTTCGATTGCCCATTCACGTTGAAGCTTTTTTAAAAAGTCTTGAAAGACACCGGTTTCCTGTAATTCTTCCTTCTTTTCGCGCCATACTATCCCGAGCGCCCCGAGTTCGGATGACCCGAACCTTGCGGCGTCCTCGGGAAATGCTTCGATCCGTTGGTAAGGCATCTTTAATAATAAGACTGTAGGGTCCGCTGTGCGGACCTGCTGAATGTCAACACACTCTAGGATCCTTGAGGGACCCGCAACTTTAGGGCACTTTGAAAAATACGGTTTTCGTCTACAGTACACCTAAAAAATCAATGGCTTAGGGTTGCTTTATTGATGAAAATACCTATTTTTCAAGGTGCCCTTTACAAATGAGTCAAGTTTGTGCGCTGCACAAAAATAGTTCTGCCTCTTGTTGGGCAGGAATCGCAAATCCTTTGAACCACGGAGGCAGCCACGGATAAACATGGATCACAATCCGTGTGTATCCGTGTTC
This sequence comes from Candidatus Thiosymbion ectosymbiont of Catanema sp. Cochon2018, assembly GCA_011392765.1. Lineage (GTDB taxonomy): Bacteria > Pseudomonadota > Gammaproteobacteria > Chromatiales > Chromatiaceae > Thiosymbion > Thiosymbion ectosymbiont_A. Next base: position 360,470 of record WYCW01000001.1, read on the forward strand.
ATCCGTGGTTCTTCGGTGCGGTTGGTCACGCCTCGTCGGTCCGAGGCGAAGCCTCGTTAGTAGTCATACCGCAGACCAACGAACAGATTGAACTCCGGGGCTGGATAGAAGGCCGGCTCGACAGGGAAGGAGCTGATAACGCCATAGGGCGAATACTGCTCGTCGAAGACGTTGTTCAGATCCAGAAATGCCGTGTACTTCTGCCAGGCGTACTTGACCTTGAGGTTGAAGACCCGGTAGTCGTCCTGCTTCTCGAAGCCGTTCGCGAAATCGCCCTCGAAGCGTCGTGAGCCGACCTGGACTCCATTCAACGCCAGGGTCAGACCTTCCAGGGGGCGCCATGTCAGATCGACGCTCGCCTGATGCCGAGGGACGTTCGGTACCTCGTTTCCTGCGAACGCACCGTCCCTGATCTCCGTATCCCGGTAGGTATAGCTCCCTCGCAGGCTGAAGCGCCCCGCATCGAATCCGGCGGCCACCTCGATACCATCACGCCGCGTCTTCGCATCGAGATTCTCGTTGGCGAAGGCGGCGGAGTTGTAGAAAATCTCGTCGCTCGTGTCCAACCGGAAGAGATTGAGGTTTGCGTAGAGATTGTCCGTAAAATAGTGGCGAATGCCGAGCTCGTAGTTATCGGAGGTCTGGGGCCTCAGGTTCGAGTTGATGATATTTCTGGAGAAGCTGAAGATCTCATCGAGAACCGGATACCGAAAACCTTGGGCGAAGCTGAGGTAGGCATAGGATCTGTCCAGGAATCGGTAGTTCACACCGGCGGAGAAGACCTTCTCCTCATAGCCCAGGCTGTTCCGGGTACCAGGCGTGGTGGGGGAGAACTCGTAATCGACTTGGTCCCAGCGATAGCCGGCCGACAATGCCAATTTGTCCGTGGCGAAAAACTCGTCGTGGACATAGACACCGTAATTCTTCTTCTCCAGATCGAATTGGCCGATACTGACCAGCCCGAAAAATTGGGATTGGTTACGGATGTCTTCGTTCGCCTGATAATAGTCGAAACCGAGGGTCAGCCCATTGGCGAAGCCGCCGATCGCCTCCTCCATCACGAGTTGAGGCGAGGCGGTTACGGAGTCGATGACGGTGTTACCCCGAAACTCGCCACCGGCAAAGGATGCGAAGAAATCCTTCTCCCGCTCGCGGTAGGAAACCGGTACTCTGAACGAGCTGTTTTCCAGGAAATAGAGATCGGGATTCAATTGGATGTAGGTATCGCTCGTGTCCGAGAAGTCAGACAGATGGGTGCTGTCCCGTCTGTCGAGGCCCGCTTTCAGCTCGCTCAGCCGAAGGGCCCCCGGCAGTCCGGTACTGTCTTCATAATATCCCGCGCTCAGTCCGATTTGAGCGATCTCTCCCAGGGCATAGTCCAGATTCAAACCAATGTCGCTCTCCTTGGTATCGCTGTTTTTCCGGTAGCCGTCCGATTCGTGGTAGCGACCCGAGATGGCATAGGACAGGTCATGGTAGGTCCCCTTGATATAAGCACTGGGGTTGAGCGTGTCGTAGCTGCCGCCGGCGGCTTCGACGCCGAACCCGGGTTCGGAAGTGCCGCGTTTGGTAATGATGTTGATCACCCCGTCGGTCGCGTTATCCCCATAGAGCACGCTGCCGCGGCTGCCCCTGACGGTTTCGATGCGGGCCACGCGGTCCAACGGGATCAGTGTCCAATCCGACCCGGACAAATCGGGATTGTTGATGCGCCGGCCATCGACCAACACCAGGGTGTTGAGGCCCGCCGTTGCCCCGAACCCGCTGCGGTCTACCCGGTAGCTGCGGCCGTTTGCCGTGATGTCGTAGACGTGCAGCCCCATCTCCTTCCGCAGGATACCGGGGACATCCTTGGCGGTGGAGTCGGCGATGTCCTCTTCTGTAATCGTGGTGACGTTGGCGGGCACGGATTCCAGCCATTTTTCATACCGGGTCGCCGTCACCACCATGGTCTCCAGCTCCGGCAGCGCCTGGGGCTCGACGCCGAATCCCGTCTCGGTCTGGCCCGGCACCGCGATCGCTGCCAGCACTACCCCCAAGGCTAATCCCGGACCCACCCGCCTGCTGTTCGTTACCATTCGCTCACCCATCAGGAACAAAGGTCCGGGCGAAAAAAAATCCCGGACTGGTCAGATACCAGCCCGGGATTTCCCGATTTTATCCCAGGGGTGAAGTGGCCGCCTCTGTCCGCGGAGGTGCCTCTTAATCTCAGGCAGGTCTCCTGGCTTCCTTCCCACGTCGGCGGCCTTCCCATCTCGCTACGGGGAGACAGTGGCACACAGGGCCAACGGGGTTTCTCTTCGTTCCGCGCGAAGAGATCAGGTTACAGTGGCGGGCCCGCCCCCGACTTGCACGGGGTTCCCTATTAAGCTCGTCAGGCATTCCGGATTCGCAGCTTCGGATGCCCTGCTGAGTCCGGCTGGGTTACAGCCGATCGTCAGCATCTTCATAGAGCGCCTGAGATATATGATAATAAATTATACTCCGGACCTTCGCAGCCTGTCGAGCGGCAGCGTGGTCAGGGCGAGCGCGTATAAATTTCTTAATCGATCAACAAATTGCTACCGGCTCCCAAGCGCCGGCGCGGAGCGCGTAGCCCAACATCAGCATTTCGTTGGGCACGGCGCACCGTCCCTGGCGCGCCTTTGCCCAACCTACAAGATCATGTTTTCGGAAGGATTTATACGCGCTCGCCCTGGGCAGCGTGGTCGGACAGGGCTACTGAATAATAATCACTGCTGAAACATAGCCTTGGCAATGAACCACAGAGACCTGCCTGCGGCAGGCAGGCGCTGAGAACACAGAGAAAGCGAAAAAAGAGGAATCGAGCCATGGGTACCCCCGGCACGAAACGCGGACCGGATGCGGACGAACGCAGGAAGGTCACGACGACAGACATTCTTTCCCGCAAGCAGGGCGAGAAGATCGTTTCGGTTACGGCCTACGACTATCCCACGGCGAAATTGGTCGACAGCGCCGGTATCGATATCATCCTGGTCGGCGACAGCCTCGGGATGGTGGTGCTCGGATACCCGGATACGACCCGGGTGACGATGGATGACATGGTGCACCACACCGCCGCCGTTGCCCGGGCGCGACCACAGGCCTTGGTCGTGGCCGACCTCCCGTTCCTGGCGGCCGGCGTGTCTGTCCGGGACACCATCGGCCATGCCGGGCGCCTGGTCCGTGAGGCCGGCGCCGAGGCGGTGAAGCTCGAAGGCGGGGTGCGGATTCGCGAGGAGATCCGGGCGCTCGTAGACTGCCAGATCCCGGTCATGGGACACGTGGGCCTGACGCCCCAGAGCATCCACGCCTTCGGCGGCTTCAAAATTCAGGGGAAAACCCAGGAGGCCGCCGAACAGGTGTTGCGGGATGCGATCGCGGTTCAGGAGGGCGGGGCCTTCGCGGTGGTCCTCGAAGGCATTCCGTCCCGACTCGGGACCCGCATTACTCATGAGCTGGACATCCCCACGATCGGCATCGGCGCCGGACCCGGCTGCGACGGCCAGGTGCTGGTCATACACGATATGCTCCATCTTTTCCTCGACTTCACGCCTAAGTTCGCCAAGCTCTATGCGGACGTCGGGGACATGACCTGCGCCGCCCTGACCAGCTTCCGGGAAGAGGTGCGCGACGGCCGGTTTCCCGCCGAGGAGCACTGTTACTGAATCAAACTCGACGGCGGATAAGTAGCGCAGGCGTCTCGTCTGCAGTGATGGTAGCGCAGGTGTCCCGCCTGCAGGGATGGTAGCGCAGGCGTCCCGCCTGCAGTGATGAATGCGGAATGATGAATGATGGATAAAGACTGATGCGCGAGCTGATCGAATTACGGACGGACACGCGGGAGGCCCTGGTCGACATTACACCCCAGGTCCGTGACCTGGTACGCCGCAGCGGCATACGCGACGGGCTGGTGGCCGTCTATGCCCAAGGTGCGACTGCGGCCCTCATGATCCAGGAGAACTGGGACGACAGCGTGCAGCGGGATGTGGTCGAGCTGCTGCGCAAGCTGATCCCGCGGGGCGGGTGGCAACACGATGTCCAGGACGGCAACGGAGACGCGCACCTCAAGTCCGGCCTGGTGGGGCCATCGGAGATCATCCCCTTGATCGACGGCCGGCTCGGTTTGTCCACCTGGCAGAATATCTTCTTCTGCGAGTTTGACGGTCCACGTCGCGAGCGTACCGTCATCTGCACCATCCTGGCCGACGGGGGGGCCGAAACTTGAGCTTACCTGATCCCATTCGGAACGGTAATCCCAGCCTTACCCCGCTCCGGCGCCGCCGGACCGTGCCGGTGTGGGTCGACGGCGTTTGTATCGGCGGCGACTCGCCCATCGTGGTCCAGTCCATGACCAATACGGATACCGCCGATGTGGCGGCCACCACGGCCCAGGTGGCCGAGCTCGCACGGGCCGGCTCCGAGCTGGTGCGCATCACGGTCAACAACGAGTCCTCGGCGCGGGCGGTGCCCGCCATCCACGAGGCCCTCGACCGACAGGGGCTGGATGTACCGCTGATCGGAGACTTCCACTTCAACGGGCATCGGCTGCTCATGGATTACCCGGACTGCGCCCAGGCCCTGGCCAAGTACCGTATCAATCCGGGCAACGTGGGCCGCGGCGAAAAGCGCGACACCCGGTTCGCCGCCATGATCGAAACCGCCTGCCGTTATGAGCGGCCGGTGCGCATCGGGGTAAACTGGGGCAGCCTGGACCCGGAGCTCATCGCCCGCCTCATGGATGAGAACGCCGGATCCGCCGACCCCGGGGATGCGGATGAGGTGATGCGGGAGGCCATGGTGCTTTCGGCACTCGAAAGCGCGCAGCGGGCCGAGGCGCTGGGGCTCGGCCGCGATCGCATCCTGCTTTCGTGCAAGATGAGTGGGGTGCAAGACCTGATCGCGGTGTACCGGTCACTCGCGTCGCGTTGCGACTACGGGCTCCACCTGGGACTCACGGAGGCCGGTATGGGTTCCAAGGGCATCGTCGCTTCCACCGCGGCCCTTGCAGTCCTGTTGCAGGAGGGAATCGGGGACACCATCCGCATCTCTCTGACCCCGGAGCCCGGAGAGTCGCGCACGCAAGAGGTCGTGGTCGCCCAGGAGATCCTCCAGACCATGGGGCTGCGTTCCTTCACGCCCATGGTGACTGCCTGTCCCGGCTGCGGCCGCACCACCAGCACCTATTTCCAGCAGTTGGCCAAGGACATCCAGGATCACCTGCGCGAACAGATGCCTCGCTGGCGCGACCGCTACCCAGGGGCGGCATCCATGCAGGTCGCGGTTATGGGCTGCGTGGTCAATGGACCCGGCGAGAGCAAACAGGCCAACATCGGCATCAGTCTTCCCGGCACCGGCGAACGGCCCTCCGCGCCGGTCTATGTGGACGGCGAGAAGGTCGCGACCCTCAAGGGCGACCGGATTGCCGAGGAATTCACGCGCATGGTGGATGACTATGTCCGCACCCATTATGTCAGCCACACGATGTAGGACGCGGTGAGCGTGGTATACCGTAGCAGGATTACACCGATCCCGACCGCGAACCGCATCGATGGGCGCCCGCCCGGCGGCGGACCGCATCTTTGGATGGCGACAAGCCCCACGGAATGGGTGTTGGGCACACCGCTGTCGTGGGCCACACGGACGACATGCAGGGTAGCCCAATGGACAACATGGACGGTATGGACTGCATGGACCGGGGAGCACACAGCAACCCCTGGTCCACGTAGTTCACTTGGTCCATGTCGTCCACGGCGGCTGCCGCCGTCCCTGGTGGTTTTGCCCATCTTACAGTCGGCAAGATGCCGGCGCCCCCGGCTCTGCCCAATCGACACGGCTGGGAGTAACTGGTTGATCGAAAAGAAATTCATACACGCTCGCCCTGGCGTCGGTCCCTCCACCAACTGCGTCGGTTGAGCGTTTCGGGTATGATTCCGTTGTCTTTTTCGTCTCGGTAATCCCAATCCATGGTCAACAATCTGCTCAAGAAAGTCTTCGGCAGCCGCAACGAACGGTTGATCAAGCAGATGTCGAAGCAGGTCGCCCAAATCAACGCGCTGGAACCCCGAATCGAGCAGTTGGCCGACGCCGAGTTGCAGGCCAGGACCGGCGAGTTCCGCCGCCGCCTGGAAGCGGGGAGTACCCTGGCAGACCTGCTCCCCGATGCCTTTGCCGTAGTGCGCGAGGCGGGCCGGCGGGTGCTGGGCATGCGTCATTTCGACGTCCAGCTCATCGGGGGCATGGTCCTGAACGACGGCAAGATCGCCGAGATGCGCACCGGTGAGGGTAAGACCCTGGTGGCTACACTTGCCGCCTACCTGAACGCCCTGCCCGCGCAGGGTATGCACGTGGTCACGGTGAACGATTACCTGGCCCGCCGCGATGCCGAGTGGATGGGCAAGATCTATCGCTTCCTGGGTATGACCGTGGGGGTGATCAACTCCTCGGGGGGCATGGGGCCGGATTCCGCCTCCTATCTCTATGATCCGGACTACGAACCGCCCGCGGGCCAGGGCTATCGACATATGCGCCCGGTTACCCGTCAGGAGACCTACGCCGCCGACATCACCTACGGCACCAACAACGAGTTCGGATTCGATTACCTGCGTGACAACATGGCCTTCGCGGCCGAGCAGCGAGTACAGCGTGATCCCTACTACGCCATCGTGGACGAAGTGGACTCCATCCTCATCGACGAAGCCCGCACGCCCCTGATTATCTCCGGTCCCTCGGAGGGCAGCACCGACCTCTATCAGCAGATCGACCGAATCATTCCGAGCCTTACACGCCAGGAACCTATTACCAACGAGGAAGGACAACCGGACTTCGGCCCCGGAGATTTCTCCGTGGACGAGAAGGCACGCCAGCTCTACCTCAGCGAAGCCGGCCATCAGAAGGTGGAAGAAATGCTGGCCGAGGTACATCTGCTGGGCGAGGGCGAGAGTCTGTACGATCCTTCCAACATCGTCCTGATGCACCATGTCTACGCCGCCCTGCGCGCTCACGCCCTGTTTCGGAAGAACGTGGACTACATCGTCCGGGACGGCCAGGTCATCATCGTCGATGAGTTCACCGGTCGCACCATGCCGGGGCGGCGCTGGTCGGAGGGTCTGCACCAGGCCGTAGAGGCCAAAGAAGGGGTCCCGGTCCAACAGGAAAACCAGACCCTGGCCGCCATCACCTTTCAGAACCTGTTCCGCCTCTATCCCAAGCTCTCGGGCATGACGGGCACTGCCGATACCGAGGCCTTCGAGTTCCAGCAGATTTACGGCCTGGAGGTGGTGGTGATTCCCACCAACGTACCCATGATCCGCAATGACATGGGGGACCTGATCTACCTCACCCAGAAGGAGAAATACCAGGCCATCGTCGAGGACATCCGTGACTGCGTGCAGCGGGGGCAGCCGGTCCTGGTAGGCACGGCCTCCATCGAGACCTCGGAGCTCATTGCCGGGTTCCTGACTAAGGAGAAAATCCCGCACCAGGTGCTCAACGCCAAGCAGCACGAGCGCGAGGCCGGCATTATCGCCCAGGCCGGGCGTCCGGGCGCGGTCACCATCGCCACCAACATGGCTGGCCGCGGGACGGACATCGTCCTGGGCGGCAACCTGGAGGCCGAGCTCGAAGACAACGCCGATCCGAACGCCGAGGAGACCATCCGCACGGAATGGAAACAGCGTCACGACGCGGTCATCGGCGCCGGCGGGCTACACGTGGTCGGCACCGAGCGCCACGAGTCACGGCGCATCGACAACCAGCTGCGTGGCCGTTCCGGGCGTCAGGGCGATCCGGGTTCCAGCCGCTTCTTCCTCTCCCTGGAAGACAACCTGATGCGCATCTTCGCCTCCGAGCGCGTCGGCAACATGATGCAGAAACTCGGTATGGAGGAGGGAGAGGCCATCGAGCACCCCTGGGTCACCAAGGCGATCGAAAACGCCCAACGCAAGGTCGAGGGACGCAACTTCGACATCCGCAAGCAGCTGTTGGAATACGACGACGTGGCCAACGACCAGCGCAAGGTCATCTATCAGCAGCGCCGCGACCTCATGGACGCCACGGATGTCTCCGATACGGTCGCGGCCATGCGGGCTGACGTACTCGCCCGGACCATCAATCATTGCCTTCCCCCCCAGAGTCTGGAAGAGCAATGGGACATCCCCGGCCTGGAGCAGGCCCTGGCCGAGGGCTTCGGCGGCGAGTGGCCGCTCGGCGAATGGCTGGAGCAGGATCCAGACCTGCACGAAGAGACCCTGCGCGCGCGCATCGGCGACGATGTCGCTGCGCGGTACGCGGAAAAGGAACGGCTCGTGGGTGCGGACGTCATGCGTCAGATCGAGAAGAGCCTGATGCTGCAGACCCTCGACACCCAGTGGAAGGATCACCTGGCAGGCATGGATTACCTGCGTCAGGGTATCCACCTGCGCGGCTACGCCCAAAAAAACCCGAAGCAGGAATACAAACGCGAGGCCTTCGAGATGTTCAGCGCCATGCTGGACGGTATCAAGCAGGAAGTCGTCACCACCCTCTCCAAGCTGCAGCTTCGCACCGCCGGCGACCTGGCCTTCCCCGACACGATGGAGATGCCGGAACAGGAATTCGAGTTCAGGCATGAGGCATTCCATGGGCTGGATGCCGAACCGGGGGAACAGCCTGCGGCGGCAGACCGCGCCGAGCCGCAGCAGCCCTATGTGCGGGAGCAGCGCAAGATCGGGCGCAATGAGCCTTGTCCCTGCGGCTCCGGCAAAAAATACAAGCACTGCCACGGCAGAGCGAGCTAAATACGGAGATTGGCAAAGCCCGTAGCCCGTAGGATGCGGTGAGCGCGGTAGGTCCTACAGGATGGCACCACCGGAAAGCGCGAACCGCATCTTGGGATGGCGGCGTGCCCGACACACGGGAAAAGTCGTCGATTGCATGTTAGGCGAACCGGGCACCTTGAAAATCGAGGTTAATGGCTACTTTAAGACGTAACCACTCTGCTCACACAACAATCCAATGATCATTACGAAACAAGCCCGATTAATTACGAGGCAGAAGGGCTCCTTGAAAGTAATCATTCAGCCCCCCCACTATCAGTTGTGGTAGGGAGGGTAGCGTTACGGCGTTGGGGCTGGGAGTGATGGTGCCGGCAAGCCTTTGCGCCGTTGGCGGAGCACCTCGGCGAGGTAGGGCCATGGTGAGGCAGACCGTTTGCGGCAGGTGTCGATGATGCTGGCCAAGTTGGCGAAGGCGCGGGTGCCCTGTGCGGTGCGGGTGCCCTGACTGATCCGCCGCGCGATGACCCAATGCTGCAAGGCGCGTTCGGCCTCGTGGTTGGTCAGGGGCAACTCGGGATGATCGAGCACAACCCATAAGGTATCCCAGTAGTTAAGCAACTCGCGTGCGAGCTGACGCGTCTTTTCATGCGCCGATTCGGCGGACTGGACACAGGCCACGAACAGGGCATGCAGCGAGTTGGCATGTTGGGTACGCAGCGGGACCTGCGGCGGGGAACTGCGGGCCTGGTAGACCGCTGCCATGACCGGCTCAATGACCGTGAGCACCTGGCTCCCGAAACTTCGGGCTTGCCGCTCCAGGCTGTCTTTCAAGCCCCGCGCCTTGCGTTCGATGTGCGCCAGGCAACGCAGACGCCAGGTATAATCCCGGTAGGCGGCGTACCCGTCGCTCATCAGCCACCCCCCAAAGGTCTCGCCAAGGATGCACTGCACCACCTCACGGGTGCGCCGACCGACCACAAACAGGGTGGCTGTGGCGCAGGTCATGACCCACAGCCACACCGGTTGTCCCCATGGTTTCCAGCCGGTCTCGTCGGCGTGCAGCAATTGGGCCTCGCGGACCGCCTGCACCAGCTCATCCTGGACCACCGGCGCGACGGCGCGTCCCGCCTCGTGGAGGCATTGGTTGATAGTCGCCACGCTGAGCGCCAACCCCAACCAGTCGTGCAGAAATTCCTGAATCCGTGCCCGCGAGAGCCGCAGGCGCAACGCTAGACTACAGATGAGCGCCACCAGCATGGGGCCTGCTAAGTGCCATTCGGTCAGCGCGACCGTCCACTCCGTCTCCGCCGGGCCACGTCCAAGCTTGGCCCGCGTCCAGTGACCACACCCACAGCGAACTTCCCGATGAAGGTGTTTGGTCTGATGCCGCACGAACCCCTTCCTACCCTCACCAGGAGGAACCACATCCAACTCATAGCGCGCCGTATAGGTTCGCTGCTCATGTCCCTCATGCAAGGGGGCACCACAGCCCACACAGCGTTCAGGACGATGGATCTGTTCGCTGTCCACGGGGAACTGCTGAGTACGGCTCACTCCCGGTGCACCCTTGGCTCGCCCGGGACGACCCGCCGGAGCACCACGCCTCGCCCCTGGTCGGCGAGCACGCTGGCTCCCAACCGCTTCGGCTGGATCCGCCACTTCCGCTTCCGGCGGCTCGACTGGGGGTGGCCCAACGGCCTCGGTTTCGTCTCCCTCCGGGCCATCTCGCTCACACTCCCACGGCGCCCGCGTGCTTGGGGGACGGGAACTGGTGAGCGGGGTCTGGTTGAGTCGGTCGTGCGCTTCCTTCAGATCCGCCAACAGCTTCACCGACAAAGCTTGCAGCCGCTCCTCCGGCAGCGAGCGCAGGTAGACTTCGTCGAACTGTTCAAGATCGTACTTACTCAGGCGCATGGTTCATGTCGGACTCAGACTCGCTACGCGAGCGGCTTGACCGCGACTAATTCTCCCAAAGTATGTCAGAATTGGTCGTTACCTGCCTGATTTTTCTCCACCTCAACGAGGGGGGGTGAATGGTTACCCTTGAAATACGGTTTTCGTAAACGGCATGTCTTAATAATCAATGGGTTGGAGTCTCTCGGTTGGTGAAAACACCTATTTTTCAAGGTGCCCGTATGTTATTCTTTGATTTGTTTAAGCCGAAGTGGAAGCATTCTAATCCAGGTGTGCGTTTTGAAGCTATTGCATCCCTAAAAAGGGCAAGCGTATTAAAACGTGTTGCAAATAACGATGTCAATTCTGCCGTCAGACAGTGTACCATACAAAACATAACAGATGAGGCGTTGCTGGCAGATATTGCAGTACACAGCTACTTCGTTGATACGCAAATACACGCAGTTACTAGACTAACCAATCAATTGCTACTAGCAAATATCGCGAAAACTCACGAAGACGCTCCTGTCAGAGGGCTTGCTGTAAAGAAAGTAACAGATCAGGTGCTACTAGCCGATATTGCGAAAACCCATGAAGATGCTCCTATCAGAAAACTTGCTGTAGAGAAAGTAACAGATCAGGTGCTACTAGCCAATATCGCGAAAACCGATGAAAACTCTTCTGTCAGACGGCTTGCTGTAGAGAAAATAACGGATCAGGTGCTACTAGCCGATATTGCAAAAACCCATGAAGATGCTCCTATCAGAAAGCTTGCTGTAGAGAAAGTAACAGATCAGGTACTACTAGCCGATATTTCGAAAACCCATGAAGATGCTCCTATCAGAAAGCTTGCTGTAGAGAAAGTAACAGATCAGGTACTACTAGCCGATATTTCGAAAACCCATGAAGATGCTCCTATCAGAAAGCTTGCTGTAGAGAAAGTAACGGATCAGGCACTACTAGCAGATATTACGAAAACTGATGAAAGTGATGGAGTTAGATGGTGTGCAGTAGAAAAAATGACCGATCAAACTTTATTGACGGATATTGCAAGAAAAAATAACTATTATTTTTACATCCGAGAGCATGCAATAAATAGACTAACGGATCAGACACTACTAGCGGATCTTGTAAAGAACGATAACAATTTTATTGCCCGACATAAAGCACTAGATGTGCAATTGCGGGCGTTAGAACAAATAAATGAAGAATCTGTGTTAACCCAATTGGCTATACAACTCGATGATCTTACTGTCGGAAAACGCATTATAACAAAACTAACGGATCGAAAATCATTGGCGGTCATCATTCAACATTGCAAAAACACCTATATGAAAGCCTTTGCAAGAGAAAAAGTGGCTGTGTTGGGCAAGTTCCGCAGCCAGCATGAGATACAACAATATATCGAAAATATCGAGAAATTGGTAACCACGGAAAGGGGAATTTCTAGAACTGCTGCAGAAACCTTGTACTCTATTGGGGAGCCTTTTGGATTACAAATTATCCAAGCGTTTGAAGGAAATCAAGACGCATTAGCGAAACTAGAATCCTCCAAAGAGTTGCGTGCTATTGAACCGCTTTGTAACATATGGCGAATTACACATTATCGGAACAAAGACAACATACGCAAAGTTGCTCGTAAGATATTAGCGCAAATAGGAGACCCGGCGCTACCGTCGCTAATCGAAGTATTGAAAGATGTGTTGACCAGGACCGCTTGGACTGAATTTGATATAAGAGTCGAAGAGGTTTGTATGGATGTTGGGGCGATACTTAAAAAAATTGGTGGGCCAGCAGTGGAACCACTCGTGAAATTACTTGGTGAAGTAGATTCGCGAAATTCGGGTGACGCCATTGCATCGATTCTGGCACAGATAGGAAAACCCGCAGTAGATCCACTTATTCATGCGTTAAATCGCATGTATCAAGTCGAATTTATCGCTATAGCTTTGAGGGAACTTAGTGACAAACGCGCTGTGGAACCACTAAAAGCCGCACTGGGCCGGTTAGGCTATAAAGCGTCAGAGTTCGACTTCGAAGCTGGTCATTGCTGGGATCTGAATCAAGTGGCTCGAGAGAAAGTTCTTGAAGCATTGCTTAAACTAGGAGAGAATGTGGATATAAATGCATATAAAATAAACTACCAGCGCGGTACTGAGCTTGGGCCAGTAGTAGTTAGCCCTGACCATTTACCCCCCTCCCTGCGTAAATTAGAGACACGTAAATAGGTCCCCCTCTGTCAGGGTCGTAATAAACGAACCAACACATTTGTATCTATTGCGATCACTTGTGCCACCACGTTTTTTTATTGTCTCGTCCATCTGTTCAAGACTAATACTATGCGAAGCCATCAAAATTCCACAGGCACTGTCAAGGTCTTTGATTTTATTACTGGAAACAATTGAATCTTCCGTATCTAATGGCCAAAAAATCACCTCTACTCGTCGATGTTGCAGCGATTCAGGAATATGTATGTTTTCAGGCGCATCATCGAGAATTATACGAATCGGCTGCATTTTTTCTTCCTGGTTCATTTTTTTGGAATTTTAACATAACTCATTGACGCCAGAAAAATAACTAGTTGTCGCGATCCTGAATGATTTGGCGTTGTCTTAAGGATTCGATGTGTTGCGTTCGACGCACCAAGGCTCGCCGATCGTCTGCCGGGTCAGTGCCGGCGTCTTAACGCAACCTACGGTTCGCGCGAACCTCGCGTTAGGGGTAGGTTGCGTTAGCCGCGCGGGAAAACGCCTGGGAGAGCACGGTGTCGAACGCAGCGTAACGGAACACGACGCTATTTCTCCTCGCCACGTCTTTCAGCCAAGAAAAATACCTCGCAATCGCCCTCGCTCAGATAAATGTCAACAGCCCCCAGCGAGAGAAGCAATCGAGGACGGTTGTGGTTCCCGCAGTTAGGCAAAGAACCAACATACATAGTCGCTTTGCATGAAAATATACCTTGATGTCTGTTGTCTTAACCGCCCCTTTGATGAGCAAACTCAAGATAGAGTCCACATAGAGGCAGAAGCAATAACAACCATCTTAAAGCACGTTGAATCTTCGGAGTGGGCATTGGTCGGTAGCGGTGTCATCAACTATGAAATAAGCAAAACAATAGATGAAGAAAGAAGAGCCAGACTACAATTATTGATGCAAGGTGTGTCTACATTTGTCCTGGTAGATCAGAAATCGCAATTTCGCGCACTGCAAATTCAAACTTTGGGAATTAAAACATATGATGCATTGCATATCGCCTGCGCAGAGATGGGAAAAGCTGATGTGATGTTGACAACAGATGACAAACTTATCAAATCAGCAAAGAGAAATAGCGAAAAGATTCATGTAGAGATCGAAAATCCTTTGGCTTGGCTTCAAAAGGTGGTGTAACATAATGAATACTCATTCGATGATGCAGCAGCAAATTAGAATGGCTGGTGTAGAAATATTAAGTCGATATATGGGCATTACGGGAATGATTCGTTTTTTGCAGCAGAACGAAGTGGGGCATGGTGACTACACAAGAGAAAGAGATAAATTATTGGGCAACCCGTCTATGGAACAATTGGTTTCGGAGATTCAGTCCAGCGAATTAAACAAGAATACCTAACGAAGCGCTCCACCGGACTACTGCTCTGCCGGCACTTAGCAATGGCCGGTGAGCCTGGGCGTTAGTGCGCCAAGCGAAGCTTGGCGCTTCTTGCCGGGTGAAAGTCCCGGTCGGGAAAGGGTTAACCACCCACCCGTATCGCGTGTTGCGCCTCTGGCGGATAGCGACGCCTTGGTAGGGACACTGGAGCGAGCGTGAACAACCGAGGTGAAGCGTACACCGAGAATCTTGTAGGCCGGAGGGGTGGCCGCACCACCCGGAAGCGATTTCAGCCTCGTGAAAGGCAACCAAGCAGACGGCGACAGAGTTAACGGACTGGAAGCCAACACAGAGGAATCGTGAGAACGGACGATGGGCGGAATCTGGTGGCACTGCCGGGAAACCAGGCAGCAAACAGAGAAGACAAAACCGCGCCCTACGGTCTGGTCAGGGTGAGATTCCTGCGGGTCTGCCGGGGTCCGAGCACCTGGCATGCAGGAAGAGAAGCGTCGAGAACTTGGGAGACCCCATCGGCTCCCGGAGGCAAAGGTAAGGCATGCGGTTAGTGAGACACGCAAGGGGAAACCCGGAGACGGAACTAGACCGAAGCCTGGAGCCCACCTGCCGGGGAAGCTGTTCCGACCGAGGAGGGAGGGCAGCCGGAAGTTGGTGGGGAGTCAGACTGGCGCAGAGTACTCGGAGCGCGGGAGAGCCGCGTACAAGGGGAAGGGGCCAGCAGAGTTACGTAGCCAACAAAGGAAACTTCACCCCGACAGGCAGGGCGGGTCCATGAAGCAAACCTCCCTGTTGGGAATAGCGAATAGGGTAGCACCACGCTGCTATGTGCGAAGCGAGTAACGCTGAGGAGCCCGGTGCGGGAAAACCGCACGGCGGGATCTGTGCAGGGGGCGCCGGGTAACCGGCGTCCCCACTGCGACGGCTTCTTCCTGATACAAGGTTAACTCGGCCAATTCTTAGAAAAACAGAGTGACAAAACTGCGACCAGATGAATTTACTTGACAAGTTTCGTGGATAACGTATTCAGTAAAATTAATAGGCAAACATGAGAAATTTGTAAGGTAGGAGAGAGTGATATTGTAATGTATTGGAAAATAGAGAAGAATTCGTCATAAAAAGGCGCAAGAATGGCAAGCGAACACGAAAAAGCGGTACGTGCGAAACATCTTAAAGAACGGGCTGAGTTAATCGGTCTCTGGGAGCAGATTAAAGTTGGAGACACGCCACAATGGGAGCGTGGCGATGCCTTTGAATATCTTATTATTCGCGCATTTGACATAGAAGGATTGCATGTCCGGTGGCCGTATCATGTGACACTGCCACAAAAAGTTGGGACGGTTGAACAAATTGATGGGGTGGTCTATTTTCAAGAACGAGGATTTCTCATAGAGAGTAAAGATTACCATCGACCAAAAGATATTGAACCGGTTGCGAAATTACGAATTCATTTGGAACGACGACCGCCAGGGACAATGGGCGTTGTCTTCAGTACGCGAGGGTTTACAGTGGCCGCCGAAGTCTTTGCACAGTTTTCTTCTCCGATGAATGTGTTGTTTTGGGGGCGCGAAGATGTTGAATATGCCGTGACATACGGAAGAATGCGCGACGTACTCACCTATAAAATGCAGTATGCCATTGAAGAAGGGTTGCCGCACGTATTCTATCAGGAGGAAGATATATGAAAACGGTGCATATTGTGGTTGAAGGACAAGCCGATCAAGTCTTACTTGGAAAATTACTTGATGACTTAGAACAATCGGTACACATCCAATTCCATGTTGCCGAGGGCAGGCAGTCAGCGCATCCACTTGCTCGGACATTACAAGTGCGTCGGGGAGAACCTGTCGCGTTAGTGTTAGATGCGGATACCAATGACACACGAATGGCCGAAGAAGAGCAGTCAATGTACGAATCGTATCTCAATTTTACTTCAAAAGGCGTCCCATTCATTGTCATCTTAATGAGGCCGAGTATTGAAGAAATATTTTTTGAGGTTCCGGAAATCCTGTCTAATCTGACCGGAAAATCACTTGAATCAAAAGATATTTTGGTTGGGAAGGCCGCTCCCCGAATGTATTTGGCAGAATTAGGCGTTGATTGGCTTCGTCTGGTCCCTTCATTGAATGAACAACAGCTAGGGGTATTGCGAGCCGTTCAGCCTGTGGCAGCATTACGACACTTTGTCCATGATATCACTGAAAATCTTGCAGGGACTCATCGGCAACTTGATCTTGCGATTTCAGCATAATGTACCTTGTATAGCAAAAGGTTGTGGTATACGGAAGCCTAACGAATAAGGTTAGATCGTGCGGGCGAAGTGAGCCACGATCGGTAGTGTTTTAATTTTGTTGTTATTGGCTTTAAATAGAAATCTTTTTTTTAATTCATTGATGACGGTCACAGGACTGATGCCCAGAACCCGTGCGGTATCACGAATGCCGCTGCCATTCAGTGTCATCTCAATGATTTGGTGTTTCGTTTCCGGTAACCGCCCTTTGTCAGAATAATCCTGGATAAAGGTTTTACCCTCACAGGTCTGATCTTTACCTATAAAACGCTGCTTGCCGTTGCTGGTGTTGCCATGTTTCGTCACGTCAGTACCATTGCAGACAGGGCATTTTATGGGGAGTAATACCATGGGAGTTTCCTCGGCAAAGTTCTGTTCAGTTTAATGATTAATGTTCAGACAATTATATCATATGATTTATAATAAAAAACAAAATAATAACACCACCTAAGCCCGTAAGCATTTCGTCAACTACTCATAAAGCGCGCCGAAAAACTGGATTTTTCAAGGTCCCCAGCAGGCGGTGACACATGATGACAATAACCAAAGATATGCTCAAACGCGAGATAGATCATATTCAAGATCAATATATTGATGTGCTCTACATGATCATGAAGGCTTTTGAATATCCGGCTATTCAAAAGGTTTCGGCGCACTCACCGGTGACTGAGGCACAATGGCATGCCTTTCTCGATAGATGTGCCGGATCGTGTGCGGATGCTCCTCTTCAGCGTGGCGAACAGGGACAATATGAGAAGCGAGACGAATTGTTATGAGATACGTATTGGATACGAATATTTGCATTTATTTCCTTAATCAACGCTCTGAGCATATTATCCACCAACTTCGGAGGATTCCACCTCAAGATATATTGCTCTGTTCGATTGTGAAGGCTGAACTGTGGTATGGCGCGGCGAAAAGCGCACGAAAAACTGAGAATCAGGTACGGTTAGAAGAATTTTTCACGGGATTTCTCTCGTTGCCGTTTGATGAAGGCGCCGTCCATGTTTACGGCGAAATTCGCTCTCAGGTCGAACGAGACGGGATATCAGTGGGGCCAAATGATCTTTTCATTGCCGCAATTGCCATGGCGAACAATTGCATTCTTCTCACACATAATAGCGAAGAGTTTCAACACATAAACGGACTCAATGTCAAAGATTGGGGACTTTCTCATGACTAGGACAAAAGTGCTAACGAGCGCCTCCAACTGAAAAAGGTACCGCAATGGAAGTAAAATTCAGCATAACGATCATTGCTGAGACTTCAGGGCTTTCAATCGAGGAGATTAAAAACCTATAAAGCCGAAATCGACTGACAAATGCATTCGGATCGATCACTTGATCCGAACAGGATGCAGTACCAATTCTCACGAAAATATTATCGTTACACGAGGTAATTTCGTCCGCATTCAGGGAATTCTTGCACGCTTTGAAAATGAGTTCGATTTGCCACCGCAAACGATATAAAGGGTAAATTAAATGGCTCTTTATGGATTCTGGACTGATTTGGAGTGCGCCGGCAGAGCGGCGCGGTTGAATGGGACCCCGGCAATGGGGATACCCACGGCGCTTGCCGGGAACCTGGGATTCAGGTTCCCCACGCGCCGCGGCGACGGCGCTTTCCCCTGGCTGCAACACCTGTGCCGGGAACCGATGCGTCGCCAAATGAAATCCAAAGCGGCGGCGAGGCAGTGCACCAGGGCCAACGCCGGCGGTGAGGTCGGGCACCCTGGATTCCGATAGCTACTGGAGTAAGGTTGCCGCCGCACTCCAAAATGTTTGGTGCTACCCGCCGTGATCGTGAGCAGTCCGGAATCCATAAAGAGCCTTGAAAAATATTTGTAACTGTTATGAAATTTAAGTAAAAAAATCCCGAACATCTATGTGTGTCCACATTTGTCCCGGTAGATCAGAAATCGCAATTTCGCGCACTGCAAATTCAAACTTTGGGAATTAAAACATATGATGCATTGCATGTCGCCTGCGCAGAGATGGGAAAAGCTGATGTGATGTTGAAAACAGATGACAAACTTATCAAATCAGCAAAGAGAAATAGCGAAAAGATTCATGTAGAGATCGAAAATCCTTTGGCTTGGCTTCAAAAGGTGGTGTAACATAATGAATACTCATTCGATGACGCAGCAGCAAATTAGAATGGCTGGTGTAGAAATATTAAGTCGATATATGGGCATTACGGGAATGATTCGTTTTTTGCAGCAGAACGAAGTGGGGCATGGTGACTACACAAGAGAAAGAGATAAATTATTGGGCAACCCGTCTATGGAACAATTGGTTTCGGAGATTCAGTCCAGCGAATTAAACAAGAATACCTAACGAAGCGCTCCACCGGACTACTGCTCTGCCGGCACTTAGCAATGGCCGGTGAGCCTGGGCGTTAGTGCGCCAAGCGAAGCTTGGCGCTTCTTGCCGGGTGAAAGTCCCGGTCGGGAAAGGGTTAACCCCCCACCCGTATCGCGTGTTGCGCCTCTAGCGGATAGCGACGCCTTGGTAGGGACACTGCATATCGTGGTGAAACCATCCGGATCATCAGTGCCCGGCAAGCAACCAAGCGGGAGTGGAATTTTTATGAACGCGGAATATGATGATGAGCTGAACGACGAGCTTCGCGATGAATATGACTTTTCTCAGATGACAGGTGGGGTTCGCGGAAAATATGCCAGACAATATCACGAAGGGGTGAAGCTCATTATGCTTGAACCTGATGTGGCAAAAATGTTTCCCGATGCAAAGTCGGTCAATGAAGCCCTAAGAGCTTTGTCAAAAATTATTCAACAATACCAAAAAGCTGCCTAACGTTACGCTCCAATCGACCGACCGCATCGAGTCATTAATGGCCGCATGAACCTGTTTACTCCGGAGATTACAACGCCGCTCGAATTCTTTACGGAGACCGAGGCGTGATCACGACCCCATCATGGTGCGGTTCGTTCTTCACCGCACCTTACGCGCGATGAGCTTTCAAAATTACGTAAATGGCGTTTTGGAGTCTACACAATGAATCAACAAAAGCTATTACAAGATGTTGCATCTTTGCCGCCAATTGCGCAACAAGAGGCAATGGATTTTATCGCTTTCCTGAAACAACGCTATATTCGGCACACATTTTTGGAGTGCGCCGGCAAAGCTGCGCGGCCGAATCGAACCCCGGCGACGGAGGATACCGCTGGCGTTTTCTGGAATCCGGGCGCCAGGTTCCCCACGCGCCGCGGCGACGGCGCTTTCCCCTGGCCGCAACGCCTTGGTCCGAGACGGATGCGTCGCCCAATCCAAAGCGGCGGCGGGCCAGTAGCCTGGGGCCAACCCCGCGCTTACGGCGGGCACCACGGATTCCGGTAGGGATGGAAGTAAAGTTGTCGCCGCACGCCAAAATGTCCGGTGGGTCCTTCCACGATCGGGAGCGGTCCGGAATCTATCAAGAGCCAAAGTCTTTTCGGAGTCACCCATGAGATTGAACTGTTACGCCATGTTTGCCGCGTTCTTAAGCGCATCAGTCGCCCTTGCCGGGAATGTTGCACCGTCCGAGGAATCCATTCGCGAACTGTTTAGGATAACGAATGTCCGGACTGTGCTTGATCAGATGCTGCCACAGATGGATCTGACCATAAAGGATACGATGAAGAGAGTATTGCAGGAACAAGAGATGAATGCCGCACAGGAGGAGGTTATCGAGAGGATGACGAAGCGGGTCAGTGAAGTGATGAAAGAAGAGCTCGATTGGGGCCGACTGGAACCTATCTACATTGGTATCTACCGGGAGGCACTCACCCAAGAAGAAGTGGATGGTATGCTGGAATTCTATCGGACTCCGGCGGGGGAGGCCGTTATCAATAAGATGCCGCTCGTCATGCGGAAATCGATGGCTGCGGTGCAGCAGCGTATGGGACCGATGATGGAAAAGATGCAGGAGATTCGGGAGAAAGCCCTCACAGAGCTTCAAGAAAAAATGAAGAAATAGATGGCTGCATCGATTCGAACTTCTCACCGATGACTAATCACACAAGCTCCTATCGACCCGTCCCCGGCGTGCTCTTGTCCGCCGCGGCGGCTGGAATCCGCTATCAAGGTCGAGATGATCTGGTGCTCATGGCGCTGCCCGCAGGTGCCCGCTGCGCGGCGGTTTTTACCCGCAATGCCTTCTGTGCCGCACCCGTCCTGGTAGCGAAACGCCACCTGGCGGTCGCCTCCCCTCGTTATCTGCTCATCAACTCGGGTAACGCCAACGCAGGTACCGGCGAGCAGGGGCTCGTGGATGCCGAGGCCAGCTGCGCCGCGCTCGCCGCTTTGACCGGTTGCCGCGCCGAGGAGGTGTTGTCTTTCTCGACCGGCGTCATCGGCGAAAATCTCCCCTTGGCGAAGCTGAAGGCGGCGCTGCCCGCATCTCTGGAACGGCTGCGCGAGACCGCCTGGCCCGAGGCGGCGCGGGCCATCATGACCACCGACACTGTCCCCAAGCTGGCCACTCGTCGTTTTACCGTGGCCGGGCGCACCGCAGTGGTCTCGGGCATGGCCAAGGGCGCGGGCATGATCCGCCCGGATATGGCCACCATGCTCGCCTTTCTCGCCACCGACCTGGCAGTGGACCAAGCCCTGCTGCAGGACTGCCTGCGTGCCGCGGTGGAGGTCTCCTTCAACACCATCACCATCGACGGGGATACCTCCACCAATGATGCCTGCGTGCTCGCTGCCGCTGGCACCCTGGGCAACGAGCCGTTGGACGATCCGGGGTCGCCGGAGGTTGCGGCCTTTTGCACCACGGTCGAGGCAGTTTGCCGGGAGCTGGCCACCGCCATCGTGCGCGACGGCGAAGGTGCCACCAAGCTGGTGAAAATACGGGTGGAAGCGGCCCGGGATCTTACCGAGGCGCGCCACGTGGCCGATACCATCGCCCATTCCCCGCTGGTCAAGACGGCCCTGTTCGCTTCCGATCCCAACTGGGGACGCATCCTGGCCGCCGTCGGGCGCGCGGGTGTGGACCGGCTCGACATCGGGGCCGTGCGCATCTGGCTCGGCGACCTGTGTATCGTAAGCCGGGGCGGACGGGATCCGGACTACACCGAGACCGCGGGGCGGGCGATCATGGAAGAGGAAGAAATCGAAATCAGGGTGACCCTCGGCCGCGGCGAAGCCGCCACCGAGATACTCACCTGCGACCTTTCCTATGATTATGTGCGCATCAATGCCGAATACCGGACCTGACAAAAGACACGAACCCTCATTTGTGTCCTTTCGTACCTTTCGTGGTTCCTATTCCCCGCGCCCGCGGAACTTGGAGGGCTTCGACCATGGCCGGGCTCAGGTGCAGCTCCTATTCCCCGCGCCCGCGGAACTTGGATTCATCATTCCGTATTCATCATTCATCATTCATCATTTTCCAGTACCTCCAGATAGCGTTCGGCGCTTTTGGCCTGGGTGTAATCGGCGACCGCGGCCTTCAGCACCTCCGGCGGCAACGGATGGTCCAGGGTCTCGGCTATGGCGCGGCTCAGGGCCTGTGTGTCTCCGACCGGGACCAGGGGGCCGTACCTGCCGCCGTCCAGCAGCTCATGCGGGCCG
This sequence comes from Candidatus Thiosymbion ectosymbiont of Catanema sp. Cochon2018, assembly GCA_011392765.1. GTDB lineage: Bacteria > Pseudomonadota > Gammaproteobacteria > Chromatiales > Chromatiaceae > Thiosymbion > Thiosymbion ectosymbiont_A. Next base: position 382,586 of record WYCW01000001.1, read on the forward strand.
CTGGGACAATCCGTCGCCACTACCGGGGTGCCCAAGGCCATGGCCTCCGTGAGCACATTGGGAGATCCCTCCCAACGGGACGAAAGCACGAACAGGTCCGCGCGGGCCAGGAAGGGATAGGGATTGGTCCGGAAGCCGGGCAGATCCACGTCGGCGGCGATTTCCAGTTCCGCGCTCAGTGCTTCGAGCTGCCGCCAGTCTGCTGCCTTCGCCCAGGATCACCAGTCGGCAGGGACGTTCTCTGCGGACCTGGGTGAAGGCGCGGATCAGGGTCGGGAAGTCCTTTTGGTACTGTAAGCGGCCGGCACCGACGATGACCGGCGGCTGGCCGGGCCGGAGCCAGGCATGATCGCAGGGCGCGGCGGCCATCCCGGAAAGCTCCGGCGTAATCACGGGGTTACGAATGACCTGGATGCGCGCGCGATCCCGGCGATGCGCGCGGTGTCGTCGGCGCCCCCCGCGGAGATCGCCACGATCCGGTCCACTCGTGGATAGAGCCGGCGGATCGGCCCGAATCGCAACCAGCGCACGACGGTGCCCTTTTCCGCCATGGCGGTGGAGAGGTGGGTACCCAGGCGCATGACAATCCGGGTATCGGTACCCGCCAGCCCCCGCGCCAGGACCGCCGCACACCTCAACAATCAGTGGCTTAGAGTCGCTCGATTGGTGAAAATACCTATTTTCACGGTGCCCTTATACGCGCTGTATGCGCACGATTTGCCCGCCTCGAAGCCGGGTGAAGCCTCCGATGCCGCCGCAGCGCGGACCCCTCACAACACTCACGACATCAATACCCTTTTGTTCATCGTTCCCTTGACTTATTATCTTCCCCCCGCTTTGGGAAACGTCACGGCGGGGGCAGTGCTTCGAGTACCAAGGGGGTTGCATTTGAGCACACATACGAGAGCAGGCCGGTCGGGAAGGCTACTACTCCGGCTGATGCTGATTATCGCCTTGCTGACACTGGCCACATCCGTGCTCGCAGACGAGTTCCGGATCTCCGATATCCGGGTAGAAGGGCTGCAGCGCATTGCCGCCGGTACCGTCTTCAATTATCTCCCGGTCCGGGTCGGGGACACGACGACGGACGCTGTCACCACACGCATCATCCGCACCCTCTATGCAACGGGTTTCTTCGAGGACGTGCGGGTAGAGCGGGATCGGACGGTGCTGGTAGTGTGGGTCCGGGAACGACCGGCTATCGCCGAGATCGACATCTCGGGCAACCAGACCCTCGAAACCGAGGCGCTGAAGGCCGCACTCAAGGACATCGGGCTCGTGGAGGGTCGGACCTTCGACCGCTCGCTCCTGGATCGGATCGAGCTGGAGCTCGAACGCCAATACTATGCGCTGGGGAGGTATGGGGTCGAGATTCAATCCACGGTATCGCCGCTGCAACGCAACCGGGTCGCCGTGTCCATCGACATTACCGAGGGCCTGACGGCCCGCATCAAGCAGATCAATATCATCGGTAACCGGGACTTCGGGGAAGAAGAGTTGCTCGATCTGTTCAAGCTCGGCCGCACCACATGGCATTCCTTCTACTCGAAGAACGATCAGTACTCCAAGCAGAAGCTCAGCGGGGATTTGGAGACCCTGCGTTCCTTCTATCTCGACCGCGGATATATCAAATTCGAGACCAAATCGACCCAGGTCTCCATCAGTGCCGACAAGAAAGACATCTATGTGACCATCGGTATCGATGAGGGAGACGTCTACAAAATCAGCGACATGAAGCTGGCCGGAGAACCGTCGGTACCGGTCGAGCAGCTCTTCCCGTTGATCCATATGCGGCGGGGGGATATCTTCTCCCGCAAGGTCACTACCGAAAGCGCGGAGCGGATCTCTAAAAAGCTGGGCGACGAAGGCTACGCCTTCGCCAACGTCAACACGATTCCTGAAATCGACGAGAAGACTAAGCAAGTCGCGGTGACCTTTTTCGTGGATCCGGGCAAGCGCGTCTATGTCCGGCGGGTCAACACCAAGGGCAACACCCGCACGCGTGACGAGGTATTGCGCCGCGAGATCGGCCAGCTGGAGGCGGCCTGGTTCTCGGCGGCGCGGGTTGGGCAATCCCGAGAGCGTCTCCAGCGGTTGGGTTATTTCGAGGAGGTGAATGTCGAAACGCCGGCGGTTCCCGGCTCAGCGGACGAGGTAGACGTGAACGTATCGGTGGTTGAAAAGGACTCGGCCAGTCTCCTCGCCGGTGTCGGCTACTCTCAGTCCCAGGGTATTATCTTCAACACCAGCGTCACCCAAAACAACTTCTTGGGGACCGGCAAGAAGGTTTCCTTCGCCTTTAACAACAGCCGTTCCAACCGCAATTACCGTCTCGCCTATACCAACCCTTATTTTACGATAGACGGCATCAGTCGGGGCTTCGATCTCTTCTATCGAGAAACGGATTTCCGGAAATTAAACAGCGTCGACTACCTCACGGATGTCGGGGTTGCCGCCATGAATTTTGGTCTGCCGATCACGGACACCAGCCGTGCGGGTCTTGGAATCCGTTACCGGTACACTAAATTCAGTGCGGGGAATTCGGTGTTGGCGCAGACGTTCGAAACCGATCATGGTACTCAGTTTAACGATTTTCTGGCGACTGCGAGCTATACGGACGATTCGCGTGACAAGGCGATCTTCCCCACCAAGGGCAGCATCCAGTCCTTGCGGGCGGAGGTATCGGTGCCGGGCAGCGATTTGCAGTTCTTCCGGTTGACCTATACGCATCGCCGGTACATTCCTTTGATCCGGCACTTTGTCTTGTCCCTGAAGGCGAATCTGGGTTATGGCGAAGGCTTGGGCGACACCGAGACCCTTCCGTTCTTTGAGAATTTTTTCGCCGGTGGTCCGGGATCGGTCCGGGGCTGGAAGGAAAACACACTGGGGCCACGGGAAACCACCCTTGATGAGAATCCTTTGGGCGGTAACATAAAGATCGCCGGCGGTATGGAGATCTTCGCACCCCCACCCCTCGAAGGCGAGTTTGCCAAGACCCTGCGGTTCGGGGCTTTTTTCGATTTCGGCAACGTATGGACTACCAGCAATCCGAAGGACTCTAACCTGGAGCCGCTGGTGACTCCCACGGAGTTCAGTCTGAACGACATCCGCTATTCCGCCGGTCTGTCCCTTACCTGGTTATCACCCGTCGGTGCTCTGTCGGCCAGTGTCGCCTATCCATTCAATGACAAGACCGGGGATAAGACGCAGATGTTCCAGTTCAGTGTCGGGCAGACGTTCTGACCGGAGGTGACGACCAAGTGAACGGATTTGTCAGTACCTTGATCGGTCTTGGCCTCTGTATATCGGGGGCCGCGCTACCCGCTGCCGACTATGTAATCGCGGTAATCGATCCCACCCGCATCGTCGAGCAGTCGCCCCAATATGAGGCCGCGCGCGCGCAGCTGAAGCGGGAGGTCGGTGATCGGGAGCAAAAGCTCGCCGAGCAGAAAAAACAGCTTACCGAGCTGCGGCAAAAGCTCGAGCGCGATGCGGCACGGATGAGCGAAGAGGAACTGCAACGCCTCAAGACCGACATTCGCAATCGGGATCGCAAGGTCAAGTACGCCCAAGCCGAATTTCGCGAAGATCTTTCCCTGCGCCAAAACGAGCTGCGCACCAAGCTGGTCAAGCAGGTCAAAGAGGTGGTCGCGGAGCTGGCGCGCGAAGAAGAAATCGACCTGATCCTAAGCGAAGGTCTGATCTATGTCAGCAAGCGCATTGATATCTCCGACCAGGTCATCGCGCGTTTGCGAGAGAAGTTCGAGACCAGGTAAGGGCCTTGCGGGCTTTCCAAGGGTAATGGCGATCAAGCTTCAGGAACTGGCGGGGCGTCTCGGCGTCGAGCTGCGCGGAGACGGGGAGCGGTACGTGCATCGGGTCGAGACCCTCGTTCGGGCCGATGATGCCAGTCTGTGTTTCTTCGGGGACCGCAAGTATCGGGCCGAACTGAGCGCGACCCGTGCGGCAGCGGTGATCCTGGCGGAACCGGACGTAGAGTTCTGCCCGGTCGCGGTTCTAGTGAGCACGAATCCTTACCTCGCTTACGCCCAGGCGGCGCAGCTGCTGTATCCCGAACCCGCCGTGACCGGGGGGCTTCACCCCAGCGCGGTCGTGGCCCCCGATGCCTGTATTGATCCATCCGCCTGGATCGGTGCCATGGTGGTAGTGGAGGAGGGTGCTGAAATCGGACCACGGGTCTTTGCGGGACCGGGCAGCATTATCGGTTCCGGGTGCCGTATCGATGAGGATAGTCGGTTAGTCGCGAGGGTTACCTTATGCACAGGGACCCAGGTCGGGAAGCGGGTATTGATACACCCCGGTGCGGTCATCGGGCGCGAAGGATTCGGTTTCGCGAAAGACGGCGAACGTTGGGTACGCATCCCTCAGTTGGGGAGGGTACGGCTCGGCGATGATGTGGAGATCGGGGCCAACACCACGGTTGACCGGGGTGCCCTCGAGGATACACTGATCGCCGACGGGGTGAAGCTGGATAACCTCATCCAGATCGGACACAACTGCCATATCGGCGAAAACACCGCAATAGCGGCCTGCTCCGGGATCTCCGGCTCTACCAGGATCGGCAGCAATTGCACCATCGCCGGTGCCGTAGGTATGGCGGGGCATCTTACGATCGGGGACGATGTCCATTTCACGGGGATGGCCATGGTTACCCGCTCTGTTACCGAGCCCGGACTTTACAGCAGCGGAATTCCGGCCATGCCGAACGCGCAGTGGCGACGCAACCTGGCCAGATTCCGGCGCCTCGACGGGTTCGCCCGACGCCTCAAGAGCTTGGAAGAAAAACAAGATCAAACCAACATCGAGCTGCAACAGGAGCCTGAATAAGAGCTTGTCTGACTTGCGCGTTCGTAGCGTGGGATCGAGGTAGATTTTCCGCTCGATTGAAGCGAATAGTGGACCTATTTAAGGGCTGTCTAAAAAAAGACCGTAGGCGTAGGCTGGGTTGAGGAACGAAACCCAGCGTTTACGGGCAAGCCTGGCTTGCCGGGTCTCGTCCCTCGACCCGGCCTACCGGCTTAAAATCAACGTGTTAGTTTTTAGACAGCCTCTTAACGAAATCGAGCGGGAAATCTGATCGGCCTCCTCGATTCCGCAGTAGAACAGTCGTAAGGCAGACAGGCTCTAAAGGCCGGGATCGGCGCCTGCCGATCCACGGACGGCAGCTGGTCCCCGGGAATGTCGGAGGTAGCATTGAGTACAATGGATATCCACAAGGTGTTGAGCCTGTTGCCGCACCGCTATCCCTTTCTGTTGATCGACCGTGTGGTCGACTACCAGGAGAATCAATATCTGATCGCGTTCAAGAACGTAACCGTCAACGAACCCTTTTTCGCCGGCCATTTCCCGACGCGACCGGTCATGCCGGGGGTCCTGATCATCGAGTCCCTGGCCCAGGCTACCGGTCTGCTCGCCATGAAGTCACGTCCGGACGAGGTGGGAGAGAAGGCGCTCTATTACTTCGTGGGGATCGACAAGGCCCGTTTTAAACGCACGGTAGAGCCCGGCGACCGGCTGACCCTCGAGGTGCACCTCAACAAGGTGCGCCAGGGGATCTGGCGCTTCAGCGGCAAGGCCCATGTGGATGGCGAGATTGCCGCTACCGCTGACATCATGTGTACGGCCCGGGACTTTTGAGCACGATTCATCCCACCGCGGTCATCGATGTGGCCGCCGAGCTGGATTCCGACGTCACGGTAGGTCCCTATACCGTCATCGGTCCGTGGGTACAGGTGGGGGCCCGCAGCAACATTGGCCCCCATGTGGTGATCCGCGGACCGACCCGCATCGGGGCCGACAATCGGATTTTTCAGTTCGCCTCGGTAGGCGATGACCCCCAGGACAAGAAATACGGTGGTGAAGAGACCTTTCTTACGATCGGCGACGGCAATGTAATCCGCGAGTACACGACCCTGAACCGGGGCACGGTGCAGGACACAGGGGAAACCCGTATCGGCAGCGGTAACCTCTTCATGGCCTACAGCCATGTCGCCCATGATTGTCGCATCGGCGACCAGATAGTCATGGCCAACGCGGCCTCCCTTGCCGGTCACGTCGAGGTCCAGGACCGGGCTGTCCTCGGGGGCTTCACCATTGTCCACCAATTCTGCCGGATCGGGGCCCATTGCTTCTGTGCCATGGGTTCGGTCGTCACCAAAGATGTCCCACCCTATGTAATCATCGGCGGCCATCCGGCCCAGCCTCACGGCATCAACAGTGAGGGGCTGCGACGCTGGCAGGTGGGCGCGGATACCATCCAGCAACTCAAGAATGCATATCGAATGCTCTACATGTCCAACCGCAAGTTGGAGGATGCCGTGGCAGCGATGCGTGCATTGGGCAATGCACAGGTGGACCAACTCGCGGACTTCGTCGCCGACCGATCCCGCGGCATCGTGCGGTGAAGCAAGGAAAAACCTGAAAAAGGTAAGGTAGATGGGTCTAGTCAATGCAAAAGTTGCAATGAGAAATCCCAGAAAATCCGAACTTGCATCTGTTGAGGTAGATGCACTTGCGGATTCGGGCGCGGTACACCTGTGTATTCCGGAACACATCAAGCTCCAGTTGGAACTGGAGGAGATCGACAAAAAGGAAGTTACCTTGGCGGATGGAACGTCAAAATTGGTTCCTTATGTAGGACCTATCGAGCTTCGGTTCAAAAATCGTATTGGTTTCGCCGGGGCTTTGGTTATGGGGGATCAGGTTTTACTTGGCGCCATCCCAATGGAAGATATGGACTTGGTCATCATCCCTAAGACCCGAATTTTGGATGTGAATCCAAGTAGTCCGAATATTGCGACATCAATCGCCAAATAAATAATCGAAGGACCCGACATGGGAAACGTTTCTATTATATACGCACAGGTGTACTAGCGAGGCTTTGCCTCAGACCGACGAGGCATGAAGGCCCCAACAGCCCCTCTCCCGTAAGGCCCCATTTCCTATGCCCAACCAACCATTGGAGAGCTTGGGTAGGTCGGGATCGGGACCGGGATCGAAATTCCGATTGCGATCCCGATCCCGATCCCGATTTGTGCACTGCATAAACTTGACTCATTTGTAAAGATTCGGGTCCCTCAAGGAATCCTAGTGGCTGGAAGCTGGTAGCAATATGAAGATAGGCATCGTTGCCAATGAACCCTCCGGTGATTGGTTGGGGGCCGCCGTCCTGCGCGAGCTGAAGGCTTGCGTGCCGGACGTGCGCTTGGTCGGTGTCGCCGGGCCCCGAATGCAGGCCGCCGGCTGTGAGAGCCTGGTGCCCATGGAGCGGCTGTCGATCATGGGACTGACGGAGGTCCTGCGGCATCTCGGCGAACTTCTGCGCATCCGCCGCGATTTGACCAGATCTTTCCTTGCCTGGCGGCCCGACCTCTTCATCGGCGTGGATGCGCCCGACTTCAACCTGGGACTCGAACGGCGCCTGCGCAAGGCCGGTATCCGCACCGTCCACCTGGTCAGTCCGACAGTCTGGGCTTGGCGTGCCGGGCGCGTGCGAACCATCCGCCGTTCCGTGGACCTGACGCTGTGCATCTTTCCATTCGAAGAGGAGTTCCTGCACGAGCAAGGGGTACTGGCCCGTTACATCGGTCACCCGCTCGCGGATGAGATCCCGACCCAATCCGATCCTGCGCCGGCCCGGACCCGACTCGGAATACCGCCGGAGGGAGAGGTCCTGGCCTTGCTCCCAGGCAGCCGTGTGAGCGAGATGAACCTGCTCGCGGGGCCCTTCCTGCAGACCGCCCGCTGGTGCCTTGAGCGGCGTCCCGGACTCCGGTTTGCGGTCCCCCTGGTAACGCCGACCCTGCGCGGGATCTTCACGACAGTCCTGCAGCGAGAGGCCCCCGAACTGCCCATCACCTTGGTGGACGGTGATGGCCGGGACGTGATCGCCGCCGCCGACTGCGTACTCACCGCGTCGGGAACCGCGACCCTCGAGGCTCTGCTGGTCAACCGTCCGATGGTCGTCGGCTACCGGATGAGCCCTATGACCTATCATCTTTTATCCGGCTTGAAGTTGGTAAAGGTTCCCTATGCTGCCATGGCCAACCTCCTGGTAGGCCGTGAGCTGGCGCCGGAATTCATTCAAGACCGCTGTCGGGCGGATTTGCTCGGCCCCGCCGTGCTTGACTTTTTGCGGGATAGAGAGCGAGTAGGCGAGATACAATCGGCATACCGTGAGATCCACGGTCGGCTGCGGCGCGACGCCGGTCGCCAGGCCGCTGCTGCAGTGCTGGAGCTGGTCAATGGGGGCTAGGATTCCTTGAATGACCAGATTTTGTGCAAATGAGTCAAATTTCGCAAACGTCTAACCTCTCTCGTTGTCGTGATCGTGATCGTGATCATGATCGAAGCCGCCGTAGGAGAGACGGAATACTTTCGCCGATCGTGGAATCCAGAGGTTCCGGCCAGGTGCCGGGTCGAAACCCGTAGACATCAGGTTTTCCATGCCCGCTTTGCCTTGCGTCTCCGATTACGACTACGATCACGATCACGGTTCCGTTTTCGATCGCGAGATAGCGATGATCACGCCTCGTCGGTCTGAGGCGAAGCCTCGCTAGGATCCTTGAGGGACCCACATCTTTACAAATGAGTCGAGTTTATACACTGCACAAAAAACTCACGCTCGGGTGCGCTGTGCTCATTGCTTTTATCCGCAGATTACGCAGATTCTCGCAGATTATTTCTGTTTTCAATCTGTGGGAATCTGCGTAATCTGCGGATAATGAGTTTGTGCACTGCACAGAAAATTCACGACTCGTCGGTCTGAGGCGAAGCCTCGCTAAGCGTGAGCGAAGCAACTCTTATCGCGGGCGTGGACGAGGCGGGACGCGGACCCTTGGCGGGACCGGTGGTAGCCGCAGCCGTCATCCTGGACCCCGGGCGGCCGATCCGCGGTCTTGCCGATTCCAAGCGTCTGGCACCGAGCCGGCGCGAGGCACTCGACCAGGAGATCCGGGACCGGGCCCTGGCCTTCGCCGTAGCCTTCTCCACCGTCGAAGAAATCGATCGCATCAACATCCTACAGGCATCTCTGCTCGCCATGCAGCGGGCTGTAGAGAATCTCGGTGTCACCCCGCAGCGCGCCTTGGTAGACGGCAACCGCCGTCCCCGGCTGGCCTGCCCGGTGGAGACAATCGTGAAGGGCGATGCCACAGTTGCCGTTATCAGCGCCGCCTCCATCCTGGCCAAGGTCGCCCGCGACCGCGAGATGCTGATGCTGGACCACAAGTTCCCCGGCTACGGCTTCGCCCGTCACAAGGGCTATCCTACCCGAGCGCACCTGGCCGCCCTGCGCGAGCTCGGACCCTGCGAGCTACACCGACGTTCCTTCCGACCGGTGCGGGAGCTGCTGCGCTGAGCTTGTGCTGTTATCTGTCAGGTCCCGGATGGCTACATAGGATCTGAAATTGGGTCAGGCTCTTTATGGATTCCGGATTGCTTTGCCTTGGCCGCAGAGTCATGCTGCTTCTCGCTGCCGAACCGGTTCGCTGCGTTCACTGCCCGCCCTACGATTGCACCGTAGTCGTGCCGGGGGTGTAGGATGCGGTGAGCGCGGTATACCGTAGCAGGATTACACTAATCCCGATCGCGAACCGCATCGATGGTGCGGTGAGCGCCTGCCCCTGCCTGCCGGCAGGCAGGTACCGCCCCAGGGACCCATGGGCGGGACAGGCAGACGGGGCAGGTAGGCGGCGAACCGCATCAATATCAAGGCGTTCGAAGTTGTCAGACCTTCGGGTGGACCTGGTGGAAGGAGCCGTAGATTCGTTGTGCTAATGCGCGGCTGATCCCTTCGACCTGGGCAATATCCTCCACCGCGGCCCGGGCCAGGCCCTGGATACCGCCGAGCTGACGCAGCAGGTGCTGACGGCGCTTCGGCCCTACGCCGGGAATCTCCTCCAAAACGGATCTGGTTCGTGTCTTGGCGCGCCGCCGGCGATGGCCGGTGACGGCGAACCGGTGCGCTTCGTCCCGGATCTGCAGCACCAGGTGCAGCGCCGGTGAGTCCGCCGGAAGTATAATCGGCGCGCTCCGACCCACCAACCAAAGCTGCTCGGTGCCGGGCCTGCGGTCCGGACCCTTGGCGATGCCGACCAGGGTGACGCCCGAGACCGTCAATTCTTGAAGGGCTTCCCGGACGGAGCCCAGTTGGCCGCGTCCGCCGTCGATGAACAAGAGGTCCGGATGCGGATACTCCCCCTGCTTGATCCGGGTGTAGCGGCGGAGCAGGGCTTGCCGCAGAGCGGCATAGTCATCGCCGGGGGTAACGCCCTCGATATTGAAGCGCCGGTAGTGCGACTTGTGTGGCCCCTCCCGGTTGAACACCACGCAGGAAGCCACCGTCCGCTCACCGCCGGTATGACTGACGTCGAAACATTCCATACGCCCCGGCAGCTCATCGAGCGCCAAGGCCTCACGCAGGGCTTCCAGGCGTTGCGTGTAGCCGGCTTGGCTGCCGAGCCGGGACCGGAGTGCCAGCGTCGCGTTGCTGCGCGCCATCTCCAGCCAGTGCGCCCGCTCCGCGCGCCCCCGCGTCTTAATCGCCACCCGCCGCCCGGCCTGCTCGCTGAAGGCGTTTTCCAGCAGGTCCCGATCCTCCGGGTCCGGGCTCGCCAGGATCCGGGGTGGGATCTCCTTGTCGCCATAAAACTGGGCGAGAAAGGCCGCAATAACCCCGGTGCGGTCTATCCCTTCCGGCGCCTTGGGAAAAAAAGTCTTGTTACCCAGATTGCGTCCGGAGCGGATAAAGAAGACCTGGACACAGGACAGTCCTCCCTCCTGCACGCAGGCAACGATGTCCAGATCCCCACCTTCCCCGCTCACGAACTGGCGCTGTTGGATGCGGCGCAGGGTCGCAATCTGATCGCGCAGCACCGCTGCCCGTTCGAACGCCAGGGATGCGGACGCCTGCTCCATGCGTTCCGCAAGCTCCTCGACCACCTCATCGGTGCGTCCTTCCAGAAACTTGATGGTATGGTCCACGTCATCCGCGTAGTCCTCCGCGGTCACCAGGCCGACACAGGGGCCGCTGCAGCGCTTGATCTGATATTGCAGGCACGGTCGGGAGCGGTTGCGAAAGAAGCTGTCCTCGCACTGGCGGACGGGAAACAGCTTCTGGAGCAGTTGCATGGTCTCGCGCACCGCCCAGGCGCTCGGATAGGGCCCGAAGAAGCGGTCGCCCCCGGTGCGTGCGCCGCGGTAGAAGGCCAGCCGTGGAAACTCGCTGCCGGCCGCCAGCCGAATATAGGGATAGCTCTTATCATCCCTGAGCAAGACGTTGTAACGTGGTTGCAGGGATTTGATGAGGTTGTTCTCGAGCAGCAGGGCCTCGCCTTCGGTGCGGGTCACGGTGAACTCGAGATCCGCGAGCTGCGAGACCATCACCTGCAGGCGCCGGTTCAGCGAGCGGGAAAAATAGCTCGCCACCCGGCGCTTGAGGTCCTTGGCCTTGCCGACATACAGGACGACGCCTGACCCATCCAGCATGCGGTATACCCCCGGACGCGACGGAATCTGGTTCAGAATCCGGTGCGGATCGGATATCGCCATCGGTCATCCATCGACATGTGGAAAAAATGCCCACGAGCATAAATGAATCTACGAGGGTCGGGAAAGGTGGGTTTGACTGGTGATTATCCGGTCCCTAGAATGGTTTTGTCCGTTGCGGGCGCATAGCTCAGTGGGAGAGCACTGTCTTCACACGGCAGGGGTCGCTGGTTCGAACCCAGCTGCGCCCACCAGTTGTTGTATAGGTTATCCCCTTGCCGCTGAGGAACCTTCCGGGCCGGATTTCACAGTCGGAGCGTCCGATCAGTCAGCCCTATCTCCGAGGAGCCTTCTTTCGAGATTGGGCATAAGTGTCAAGCATCGAAACCCTTTCTCCGCCAGATCTCGGCCTTGACCCGTTCGTGCTCCACGTCGTTCGGCTTGCCGAGGTTGGCCAAGTGCTCCAACGTCGCCGAAGACCCCGTACCCATGCGACGGGCAAGCCCTACTCCAACGCGGGCACGGAGTTCCACTCTTGCCGTGGTGCCAAGGCTCCTTGTGCTTCGGGTTAAGCTCGTAGACCGGCTTGATCGCCATTCAACCCATCAGCGATTAACGGAAAATGCAAAGCGCACATTATTAGCGACCAAGCCGTTGTCCTTTTGCTCGCTCTCGCTGAGGTAGAACTCGAGGATGGTCTCGCGACTCATCAGCATGTCTTCCGTCACCTCATCGGCTATCTCGTTGGCGTGACAAAAGACGCTGATATAGGGAGAATCGGGTTCGCGCGGATCGGTGATCCATAGATTGGGTGAGATGTGGTCGATGATCCGTAAAAAGCCGTAACCCTTGTCGGAAAACCACTTGGTGCAGATACCGCGCACGCAGGAACCGGAACGACCCCATTCGTTGCGGGGCTCATAGGTGACGGGCAGCAGGTCAGGGATCAAAAAACCGGAGTAGAAGGTGTCGACTGCTTGCTGAAGCTGGCGCGAGACGTTCTTGAAGCCGATCAGTTCCACCCGGCAACCTTTATTTTGAAGGGCGCCGACCACCTGCAAGAAATCCCCGTCTCCCGTGACCAGCAGCACCTGGTCCAGGTTGTTTGCCTGCAGCATAGCGTCCACGGCCATGTCCAGGTCTGCGTTGGCCTTGGTAGTGACATTGCCGTTCTCGTCCGTGTAACGGCGCACGTGCTTGACCGTAATTTTCCATCCGAAATCCCGTACCATCTGCTGATAGATCCTGGATTTCTTCGCGTAATCCGGGTCTTCCCTGGCACGCTCTACATCGAAGGCCAAATAGGTGTTGAGCCGCTGCAGATGACCTCCTTCACGGGCCGCGAAGCGGCGCAGTACGTCATAGCGCATCTGATAGCCGCCGTTGTACCTGACGTTTTCAGCGTCGACGAATACGCCGACTCGTAGATTGGAACTCAAGAGATAAACCTCACTGTGCAACTAAACGATTATGTGTTCGCGATCCGTCATCCGAAACCAAAGATCAATGTTCATTCGATCGCGTCACCGATTGAAGGGCACCTAGAAAAATTCGAGGTGCCCGTGCTGCGGAGCAAGGATGCCCCGCCGTTTTTCAAGTGCATAAGTACTTGAAAGAAGACGGACGAAAAGGCAACCAAGATGGGGCGTCATGTGACGGAAATTACCTACCTACCGGCCCGGTTGTCGATCAGGTCGTGGACCACTGCGGGATCGGCGAGGGTAGAGGTATCGCCCAGGGTGCCGACCTCGTTGGCCGCGATCTTACGCAGAATCCTACGCATGATTTTACCCGACCGGGTCTTTGGAAGGGCGGGCGCCCATTGGATGACGTCCAAAGTGACAATGGGGCCGATTTCGCGTCGAACCAATGCCGTCAGCTCTTCTTTCAGATCGTCACTCGGCTCTACCCCGGCCATGGGTGTCACATAGGCGTAGATGCCTTGGCCCTTGATGGTATGCGGATACCCGACGACGGCGGCTTCCGCTATCTGCGGGTGCAGCACCAGGGCGGACTCGATTTCGGCGGTGCCTAACCGGTGCCCGGAAACGTTCAGTACGTCGTCGATGCGGCCGGTGATCCAATAATAGCCGTCTCCGTCGCGGCGTGCCCCGTCACCGGTAAAGTAGTAGCCCGCATACTGTTTGAAGTAGGTAGCCACGAAGCGGGCGTGGTCGCCGTAGACGGTGCGCATAATGGCCGGCCAGGGCCGGGTGATGACCAAGGCCCCCTCGCCCGCGCCCTCGATCAGGGTGCCGTCGGTGACATCCACCAGCGCCGGCACGACACCGAAGAAGGGCCGGGAGGCGGAGCCCGGCTTGAGCGCAGTGGCACCGGGCAGAGGCGTGATCAGGTGGCCGCCGGTCTCTGTCTGCCACCAGGTATCGACGATGGGGCAGCGCTCATCACCGACGACCCGGTAGTACCACTCCCAGGCCTCGGGGTTGATGGGCTCGCCCACGGTGCCGAGGATCCGCAACGACTTGCGGGAGGTCTGCTTGACGGGCCCCTCGCCGGCCCGCATCAGGGCGCGGATAGCAGTGGGGGCGGTATAGAAGATGGCGACATTGTGCTTGTCCACGATCTGCCAGAAGCGGGAGACATCCGGGTAGTTGGGGACGCCTTCGAACATGAGAGAGATGGCCCCGTTGGCCAGCGGTCCGTAAACAATATAGGTGTGGCCGGTGACCCAGCCGACGTCCGCAGTACACCAGTAAACCTCGCCCTCCCGGTAGTCGAAGGTGTACTTGTGGGTGATGGCGGCGAAGACCAGGTAGCCGCCCGTAGTGTGCAGCACACCCTTGGGCTTGCCGGTGGAGCCGGAGGTGTAGAGGATGAACAGCGGATCCTCGGCATCCATCATTTGCGGCGGACAGTCCTCCGAGGTAGCCGCCATGGTCTCTTGGTACCAAATGTCGCGGCCGTCGGTCCAGTCGATCGTACCGCCGGTGCGCTTTACCACGACTACCGTGCTCACGTTCGGGCACTCGGCCAGGGCGGTATCCGCATTCTGCTTCAGAGGCACCGGACGCCCACCGCGGATCCCCTCGTCGGCGGTGATCAGGGTCCGGCAATCGGCGTCCAGGATGCGATCGCGCAGGGAATCGGGGGAGAAGCCGCCGAAGACGACGGAGTGGACGGCACCGATCCGCGCGCAGGCCAGCATGGCGACCGCGGCCTCCGGAATCATGGGCATATAGATGCAGACCCGGTCGCCCTTCCCGACGCCGCGGGATTTGAGGACATTTCCCAGCTTACATACCTCCCGGTGCAGCTCGCGGTAGGTAAGCTTACGGTCCTGTGCGGGATCGTCGCCCTCCCAAACGATGGCTACCTGATCGCCCCGGGTGTCCAGATGGCGGTCAAGGCAGTTGTAAGCGACGTTCAGCTTGCCCCCCGCGAACCACTTGATATAGAGGTTGTCGGCATCGAAACTGTAGTCGCTGATCTGGTCCCACTTTTCGCTCCAGGTCACGAACCTTTCTGCCTGCTCCGCCCAAAAACCCTCCGGATCGGCGACGGAACGTCGATACATCGCCGCGTATTTTTCGGTATCGATGTGGGCGTCGGCCGCGATCTCGGCCGGAATATCATGGACCATGATCTCTGTCATGAGGGCCATCTCCGCTTTCGGTTGTCAGGATGCCTATTGTGTCACTGTTAAAAAACAACCCCGACCCCCCCGAAGACACCGTGGTCTCCACCGCCGATCCCGAGGTTTATCCAGGGGCGTGAATAATCGCCGTGGGTAGACTGGTCCGACCACTGGTGGACCTTGTAGCTTTCCAGCAGCGGGAAGCCGTAATCCGCGTCCCCCAGCCGTCCCTTTCGAACCCCGGTGATGCGGCCGGTCGCACTGACCGCTCGCCCGAGCGGATAATCGGTAGTATCCAGAAATCCCGGGTGGACGATGATGAAGCGTCCCGTCTGCGCGGAACCGGTACGGGGACGACCGCAGTTGTCCAGCGGGTAGCCGATGATCTCGAACTCCGTGTGGTCCTTGAGATGGTGGGTCTCGAGCAGGATACCACCCCATTGGGCAGGCTTGCCGATATGATCACCGGTGGCGGATACCATGGAGGGTGTAATGGAGGAGGTGCCCCCGGCTCTCAGGCAAACATCGCTCGCACAGCCCGCTGCCAGAAGGAGGGAGCAGATGGTGAAGATGCTGAGATACCGCACCGATAGTACCGCTGAACGCCCCATGCTACCAATACCGAGAGTATCGAGGGTGCCAGGGATAGAACCAGGGATGATACCAAGGGTCCGGGTAAAAATAAGGGGGTCCGGATGGTAACGGCTTCGGCCAGAGATAAGGCTGCTCGACCGCGACCACCGGATAGAGATAAGGATATTCACCGATGGGTCGGGTCTCTACGCGCTTCAGGCGCCCGGTTACGGTGAGCAACCGTTGTTCGGGGTACTCCGCCGGATCGGCGAATCCCGTCAGCAGGGCAAGGAAGCGACCCTGGCCGGACTTCTTTCCTCGCGGTCGTCCACGTGAGTCCAGCGGGCGGGACAGGATCTCGATCTCGGTGGTCTGCTTCCGATTTCGAACCGCGATGATGGTACCGCCCCAGCGCACGCGCCGGTCGAGAAAGCGGTCAGGCGCTTGTTGTACTTGCGAAACCAAAACCGGTTTTTCCGGCGCCTTGCTGATTGCCTGGGGAACCCGCGAGGTGGCACAGCCGGCAAGCAGCAGGAGCGTAACGCAAAAGAGCGTTCCGGCCAGCCCCCGCATCTCACCGGGGATTGCCGTCCAGGCGGAATTCGCAGCCACGCCCATACTGCCGTGAGCAGAATTCTCAGGGGCAAAAAACTTTTCGCCTCCACCGTCTCCTGCGGGCGGAGCAAACGGCAAGCGAACGCGAGCGAAAAACCGTTGGGAAGGTAACAGACTGGCGGCAATCACGCTGAATTTATTGTAGTAATTGACCATTAACACATAACTTATTGAAATGAACTGAGTACTACTGTACCACCACCCGCCCTGGTGAGATATGCAGGTGCGGTATTTACGTAAGGGTGAAACGGACTCTTTTTATTATAGCAATTGGCCTGACCCCGGCAAAGTGTGCGCCTCTTCCAACGACACATGAGCCTGAAAGGAGGCGTGATTCCAACCTGAGTAGTCCGGAATCCATTAAAGGGCACCTTGAAAAATAGGTATTTTCACCATTCAAGCGACTCTAAGCCATTGATTGTTGAGGTGTGCTGTAGACGAAAACTACATTTTTCAAAGTGCCCTAAAGAGCCCAGCGAGGCTTCGCCTCGGACCGACGAGTCGTGACCAACCGCACCGAAGAACCACGGAGGCAGACACGGATAAACACGGATCACAATCCGTGTTTATCCGTGTCTATCCGTGGTTCAAAGGATTTGCGATTCCTGCCCAACAAGAGGCAGAACTATTTTTGTGCAGCGCACCAACTTGACTCATTTGTAAAGATGCAGGTCTCTCAAGGAATCCTAGTACTACCTGCCCCCTGACAACTGATAACTGCCCCCTTGGGAGTGCACAAACTCGACTCATTGGTAAAGATGCGGGTCCGTCAAGGAATCCTGGCCGTCATGTTCCCCGCGGTTGTTCCTTCAGGATTCCCT
The DNA here is from genome assembly GCA_011392765.1 of Candidatus Thiosymbion ectosymbiont of Catanema sp. Cochon2018. Lineage (GTDB taxonomy): Bacteria > Pseudomonadota > Gammaproteobacteria > Chromatiales > Chromatiaceae > Thiosymbion > Thiosymbion ectosymbiont_A. The sequence goes on from WYCW01000001.1 coordinate 399,698, forward strand.
GCTCTCCCTGCAGCTTGCCGATGATGACCGCCCCGGCGGAATCGCTCCAGACATTGGTGGCCGTGCGCATCATATCCAACACGCGATCCACGGCCAGGATCAGACCGATGCCCTCCACGGGCAATCCCATGGCGGCGAGGATGATGGAGATGGCGACCAGGCTGGCGGCCGGGATTCCGGCCACGCCGATCGAGGTCAGGAGCGCGATGAGTACGATTGTGAACTGACTGGCGAAAGAGAGCTCCAGTCCGTAGGCTTGGGCGATGAACATGGCGGCCACACACTCGTAGAGGGCGGTGCCGTCCATATTGACCGTGGCCCCCAAGGGGAGGACGAAGCTGGTGGTGCGGTTGGATACCCCGGCGTTTTTCTCCACACACTTCATGGTAATGGGGAGGGTCGCCGAGGAGGAGGCGGTGGAGAAGGCGGTAAGCAGGGCCGAGCCCACGGCCTTGAAGTGGCGGATGGGGTTGACCCCGCCCACGAGATATAGCAGGAGGGGCAGGGTGACCAGAAAGTGAATCGCCAGGGCCGCCACCACGCTGAAGAAGAAGGCCACGAGCGGTACGAAGGCACCGAAGCCGGTGCCGGCCACCACCTTGGCGACCAGGGCAAACACCCCCAGGGGGGCGAAGCGCATGATGAGGTCGGTGATCTTGAGCATGACATCGAACACGCCCTGCCAGAAATTGAATTGGACTTCGGCATAGGCTGAGGCGATACGGGTCATGAAAAAGCCGTAGAGCAGACTGAAGAAGATCAGGCCCAGCATCTGTCCCGAGGCGGCCGCCGCCACCACATTGGTCGGGACCATGCGCAGAAACACCTCGACGACATCGCCGGTCCCCCTGCCTGCAACCTTGTCCTCGAAGGTACTGACGTCGGTGGTAAAACCGATCAGGTCTTTGGCCGGCTGGCCATCGACGATGCCCGGCGCGACGGCATTGACCACCATGAGCCCGACCAGGATCGCCAACAGGCTGGTGCTCAGATAGTAGAGCAGGGTTTTGCCGCCGAGCTTACCGAGGTTCTGGGAGCCACCGATGCCGGCGATGCCCACGATGATGGAAGAGACGATCAGGGGGACGATCAACATCTTGAGGGCATTGAGGAAGAGGGTGCCCACGAAGTCGAACATCGAATAGAAGGTGACGCCGAAGAGAGCCGCTTCGGTGCCCGTCAGCAGGCCGGCGATCACGGCCAGCGCGAGCGCGATCAGGATCTGCCAGTGGAGCTTGAGTCTGAGAAAGGCCATGGACTATCTCCGGGCGATGTGAAAACCTGTGCGTGGCATCGGGCAGCTACCCGTGCAAGCTACCAAGATACCATAGGTCCTGGTGGAAAAAGCGCTCTGCATAGCGGCCACATCTCTCACGGTACCCCGTTCGTCGATCGAATCACATTCTTCTGTCCGCAGATACGCAGATTTTCACAGATTATTTCGTTTTTCGTCTGGGAAAAGTAGCGACATTCCCAATGAATCCCTGACATCTGCTAACATTCCGTTTTTCCGGCGCGCACATGAAGGATACTTGATGCACCCTGGTTTGACAGATTTTGTGAACGGCCGATTGGTTGCCGAAACACCCGCCGATGAGCGGGCCATTGCGGGTAACTTTCGGATGGAAGAGCGTTTGTCCAAGGAGGTACAGGATAGCTACGACGGTTACTTCGACGATAACTCCCTCTCGTCACTCGACGATTGGCGCGGATTCCACAAGGATTTCCTCGACGATCACGTCAATTTGATCGGAGATGATGAATTCCCCCGGACCTTTCGGAAGGACAACGCCAAGAACCTCAAGCCCCAAGATCCGATCACCATCCTGCGAATCGAATCCCTCGAAGCCGCCATCGGAGTCAGCGGTGCTACACTATCGGTAACGGAGATCGAACAATACGTCCGCGAGCTGCACACCGGAACCGCGGAGCAAAAACGCACCACCGAAAGGGTACTGGCGCGCTTTGTCGGTACCTGGAACCGGAGACGTGATCGCAGGCCTCAGTTCGCGACCAACCGGGCGGGCGTGCAGGACATACTGCCGGACGACCCTTGGTCCGAGACCGATCAGGGCTGGGTGGCGGACCTGCGCGATCACCTCGGACTCGGCGCCTATGTTCCCAAGGCCAGTGGCGAACCCTTACCGGTATTGGTCATGGTTTATCCTCTAACCGACGTAATCACGGGTTGTCGACCCGCCTGGGACGGGCGGGTGGCGGTACCGACGGTCCTGGACGGCGATCTCTTCGAGTATTTTTTCCCGAGTCCCATCGCCCCGGACCCGAAGATGGCCGGCGAGCACTATCCGGTCGGCCGTACCCTGAACCTGAGTACGGGGCTCGACATCAACAATTACGACGAGTACATGGGCACAGAGTTTCTGCATCCCTGTTTCGACTACCAACCGCGACACTGCTGGGCCGTCGGCTATATCGAGCGGCCCGTAGCGACTGATCTGTCGTTGCCGGAACGGCGCGGTTGCCACTTGGAATGGGTCCGCCTGTGGGCGGCGGAGCCCCCGACATTCGGGAAGGGGATCCTGCTATGAGCACCACGATCATAAGTGCCCCGCAAGACGCCGCTGGTCGCTGGCTGGCGCGCTTTCGGGATAAGCCGTCGGAGGCGCTGGACGGCGCATTGACAGGGCGGGCGCACCTGGGCGCCTTTAACACCCTGCCGCCTTCGGTCGCCTTGGGGCAGCTCCTCGTCCATCCTGAGCAGACGCTCGATGGGGTCCTGTTGCGCTGGCTCGAAGCGCGCTGGGGCAAGATCGAGATGCCGGGCCTGCGCACCCGGCGCTACGCGGAGGCCCTGGCCGAGGCCCTGCGGGCGGTGGATCTGCTCGACTTGTCCGCGTGCCGTCGCTGGCTGCGGGAGCGCGCGCCCGCCGACTACCGCTGGCTGACGGCCCTGCAGGTCGGTGGCCCGGCCACCCCGCTGGATGCCTTGTTCGCGACCCTGGCCACGGTCCAGCCGGACCGGGCGCTCGAATCCTTCTGGTTGCGGTTGTCCTGCCTCGAGGGCCAGACCCCGTTGGACCATGGTCGTGTGGCCCTGGCTGGTCTGCGTCTGCTGCCGCCTGCCGATCCCAGCCGCCCGGCCCCGGCGGCGGCCCTGTTCAGCGGCCTGATCCGTTTTGCCGAGGGGTTGGCCCGGCGGGGAGAAGGTCCCGACGCCCTGCATGATGAGATCGAGTATCTTTGCGCCCTGCAGTCCCTGACCCCCGCTGTGCTCGGACGGCATCTGCGCAAGGCCCTGAACCAACGGCTCGGCGACCGGAACCGCGGTTTGAATAAAGACACTCACGCCTGGCTGAAGGCGGTGGTGCCGACGGCCTTCAAGGAGTCCAAACAGGGGGGCGGTCAGGTCGATCGCTCACCGCTGCCGGCGGAACTCAATGAGGTCGTGAATCGGATACACCTCGATGGTTTGGACAAATCCCGCGGTCCGTTGGATGGTTTGATCAAGAGGTACCGCCAGTACTACAGGAGCACCGGCGACAGCTACTACCTGGTACGCAGCTTCAATCGCCTGTCCAACAGAGTACGCAAGCTCGACCCCGGTCTGGCCCGGGATCTCGCCCATGAGGCCCTGCGGTTGGAGCCGTCCAATCACAACAACTGGGCGGCCCTGGGTCTGGCGCTGGATGCGGCCGGTGACTGGACGAGGGCACGGGCGGTCTTCTGGCACGCCCGCCGTCGTTTCCCGCACGACCCGTTCGCCCACACCCAGCTCGGGCAGGCCCTCCTGCGCCACGGCGAGGATGTTGCGGCCCTGATCGCCTATGCCGAGGCGGTGCGGCGCTTTCCGCACAATCCGGTTGCGGCCTCGGGCTATGGGCACGCCCTGCTCGAGATCCAAGGACCGGACGCGGCCCTGCCGGTATTACGCGTCGGGGTCCGGGACCACCCGGACCATCTCCCGCTGCGCAGTGACTACACGGATGCCCTGATCCGGGCCGGAGCGCTCGCGGAGGCGGAGCAGCAGCTCGAGACGGCACGGCGGATCGATGCGCGGTCCGGTCGGCACAATCCTAAGTTGGACCAGTTGGCCGAGTGGCTCGGGCTGGCCAAGGTGGGTTGTTTGTTGCCGGAGCGCCACCGCCGGGAGCCCGTCGTGGGGTCGGCCGGCGACCCGGATGCCCTGTCCGACATTACCGGTAGTGGGCTGGCCTACGCCTCTGTCCTGGGCGAGAGCACCCTGTTTCGGCACGCCGGCGAGCTGGCGCGGGCAGACCAGGTCATCCAGCGGCTACCCGCCGGTCCCGAGCGGGATGCCGAGCAAGGCTTGTGGATTGCCGTAAAAAATGGGTGGGGCGTGGCGGCGGACTGGTGGCGGGCCCGCGGCACCTACGAGCCCGTGACCCGCATTCACGCCCTGCGCAGCCGGCAAAGGTCTGGCGAGACTGTGGACTGGACACGTCTGACGCAGGATCTTCCCCAATACGGCCCGATCTTCCGGTCCCTCGCCGGGCAAGACCTCCCTGAGCTCTCGGTCGTCGAAGATGATCCGGAAGATCTGAAACGCGACGCCTGGCTCTACGGAGAGGCCGTTTCCGACTCGGTTCGTCGAGACGAGGCCGAGGAGGACTGGCTGGCGGCGGCCCAGGTCATCTGAGCTTTGGGGATATTGGAACCGCAAATGCGGTTCGGCCAAGCTCCCTCCTGCGTCGGGATAAGCCTGACCTCGCCACATTCTACCCTGTCCATATCGTCCACTCAGTCCATGTGGTCCATGGTGGTAACCGCAAGCTTCGAGGCAACCACTATGGACAACATGGACTAAGAGGCTGTCTGAAAACTAAGCCATTGATTTTTCCCGTAGGGTGGGCTGTGCCCACCGATCAGCTGGAAACCAGCTTGAAGCGATCGGTGTCACGCTCCGTCGCGCCGTGCAGCGGACAGATATTCCCGCAGTCTCTGTTTCTCTTCGTCGTCGAGATCCGAGAGGCTCGTGCGGCGACACAGCCGCTCGGACTCGGCGTCCCTGGCCTCTGCGTTGAGGGCTGCGACGGCGCCGAGCAGGTCGGCCTCTCTTCCGTCTTCGGGAATACCGGCGAGCAGGGCAGGGTCGGTGAGCCGGTTCAGGTAACGCCGGTCATCTTCATCCAGGCTGTCATCCAGGTAATGGACGAGTTGGCCCGTGGTTATCTCGGGGTCGGCGGCAATCCGTTCCAGGAGCCTGGAGAGCAGCCTGAGGCCGGGTTTGTCGAGTGTTTTCCAGTCGTCCGGCTCGGGTAGCCGTGCGGCGAGCCGGGGATGTTGCAGTACCAGGGCAACCGCCAACCACTCCCGAGACAGGCGCCGGTGGAGCTCCGGCGGTCCGGCACGTCTCCTCCCGGCGCCCGCGCCGGTGTCGAGTCGGTTGCGCGCTACGCCGACCAACTCGGCGAGGCGGGTACCCAACATGTCGCGAAATACGCCGGCGGGGACCTTGTCCAGCAGGGGCTTGGCCAATGTCGCCAGGCGGGCGCGGCCGTCCAGGCTGGACATGTCCACCTGATCGGTGAGGCGGTCGAACAGAAAGTCGGACAAGGGCAGCGCGGTACCCAGATGCTGCTCGAATTCGGCGCGGCCCTGGCGTCGAATCAGGGTATCCGGGTCATCGCCCTCGGGCAGGAACAGAAAGCCTATCTGCTGGCGGCCTGTGGCCAGCGGCAAGGCGGTTTCCAGGGCCTTCCAGGCGGCAGCGCGCCCGGCGCGGTCGCCGTCGAAGCAGAACACCAGTTCGGGTGCGGCGCGCAGGAGCAGCTGCAGGTGCTCGGCGCTGGTGGCGGTGCCCAGGGTAGCGACGGCATAGGTGATGCCGAATTGGGCCAGGGCGATGACATCCAGGTAACCCTCGACCACCAGCAGGCGCTCGAGTCTCCGATTGGCCTGTTGGGCCTCGTACAACCCGTAGAGCTCGCGACCCTTGTGAAAGACGGGGGTCTCGGGTGAGTTCAGGTATTTGGGTTTTTCGTCGCCGAGCACGCGGCCCCCGAAGCCGATGACCCGGCCCCGACGATCGCGGATGGGGAACATGATCCGGTCGCGAAAACGATCGTAGCGTTTGCCGTCCTGCTCGATCACGAGTCCGCCTTGGAGCAGGCGCTCGCGGACCTGGGTACTGTCGCCGAGGGTACCGAGCAGAAAATCCCAGCCGGGCGGCGCGAACCCGAGCCCGAAGGCGGCGGCTATCTCTCCGGTCAGGCCGCGGCCCTTGAGGTAATCCACGGCACGGGGGGCCGCGGGGTGTCGGCGCAGTTGGCAGCGATAGAGCCTGGCCGCCTGGTCGAGCAGGTCATAGAGAGGGCGTGGATCCGGACCCGCACGGACCATTTCCCCGGCAGCGGGGATCTCCATACCGGCCTGTTGCGCCAACTCCTCCACCGCCTCGTGGAACTCCTGGCGCTCGTATTCCATCAAAAAACCGATGGCGCTGCCGTGGGCGCCGCAGCCGAAGCAATGGTAGAACTGCTTTTCGGGACTGACGGTGAAGGAGGGAGTCTTCTCGTCGTGAAACGGGCAACAGGCCTGATACTCCTTCCCGGCCTTGCGCAGGGGGACCCGACTGTTGATGAGGTGGACGATGTCGGTGCGGGCGAGCAGGGCGTCGATGAATTCGGGTGGGATCCTGCCGGCCATAGGTCAAAGTGAGCAGCAGTGGTAACCGGTACGGATGCTCTCGACTACCGATAACGTAGAGCAAGCCGGATCTTCACGGGAAATCGGTCCGCGAATAAACGCAAATGGCCGCAAATTAACGGAAACGGACCCGGAACCCTCGATGATGGCGAACCGATTCCGACCGATTTGCGTTGATTCGCGTTCATTTGCGACAAACAAGAATTCCCACTGGAAGAGCCGAACCGATGTTATCGGTATTTCGGTATTGCCGTACCGGAAGGAAGGCGTCAGCCCGCGAGGCGCTCTTTGACCAGCTTGCTGACGGCGCCCAAGTCCGCCCGGCCCTGGGCCTGGGACTTGATCCGAGCCATCACCTTGCCCATATCCTGCATCGAGTTGGCCCCTGTGTCGGTGATGGCCGCCTCGACCAACGCCGGCAGCTCGTCCTCGGCAAAGGGCGCGGGCAAGTACTCTCGGCACACACCGACCTCATAGCCTTCCTGCTCGGCCAAGTCTTCCCGGTTCGCCTTGGTGTACTGCTCGATGGCGTCGCGTCGCTGCTTGACCAGCTTGTCGAGCACCGCCAGGACCTCGGAGTCGTCGAGCTCGATCCGCTCGTCCACCTCCCGCTGCTTGATCGCGGCGAGCACAAGGCGGATGGCGCCGAGCCGGCGCTTATCGCCCGCTCTGAGGGCGGCCTTCATGTCATCTTGGATGCGCTGCTTGAGCATGGGTGGGAAACCGGGTATGGCTCAGTAGAGACGATCCCAGCGCCGGTTCTCGCGCTGCAGCTTCTTGTGATGGCGCTTGACGGCGGCGGCCTTTTTACGCTTTCGCTCCGCGGTGGGCTTCTCGTAGAACTCGCGGCGACGCACCTCCGCCAGGACACCTGCCTTCTCGCAGGAACGCTTGAAACGGCGCATGGCGACTTCGAAGGGTTCATTTTCCTTTACGCGGACATTGGGCATGAAGAGAGTTCCTGATTTGGCCACTCGTAACGGCTGAAACGAAGCACTTCATTATACTCGAACCCGCTGCAGCCATGCAAAGGCGTTGTTCAGGGGGGCAGGGCGGGCGCGTATAAATCCTCCCGAAAACATGATCTTGTGGGATGTGGTGAGCCGTGGCCCCGCCTACCTGCCGCAGGTAGGCGGGGCCACGGCGAGATGGCCCGTGCCCAACCGGAAGGACGGTGGCAGCCGCCGTGGACGACATGGACCAAGTGGACCGCGTGGACCGGGGGTTGCCACGTGTCCCCCGGTCCATGGGATGGCACTTGCCTGCCGGCAGACAGTAGCGCAGGCGTCTCGCCTGCAGAAGACCTACTCTGCCGCAGGCGGGGACAGGTCCCTGATGCTTACCGCATCATCAATGCGGTTCGGCCATCCAAAGATGCGGTTCGCGCCTGGCGGTGATGCAGTCCGGAAAGGACAACACACGCTCACCGCATCCTACGTCTATCCTACGGGTTACGGGCTTTGTCCTGTATTTTCCTATGTTCAATAAAACTAGAGTAAATTCGCGTGCATTCGTAGTTCCAGGATTCCACGCGCCGGTTTAATCGGCCGTTTTTCCGAGGGCAAGCACATTTGGCCGGACTACGAAGAAATGCGCGGCAGCGATGCCGTCACCCCCAAGATCATCGGCGAGCTGAAGGATTCCGCGCTGCTGATTCTCATCCTCTCCAAGGCCTGGTTTGCATCCCGCTGGTGCCGGCAGGAATTCACCACCTTCCTCGAGCACCATTCCGATCCGCATAACAAAGATGCCTCTTTTTTTATCCACAGATTACACAGATTTCCACAGATTACTATGAAACAATCTGCGAAAATCTGCGTAATCTGTGGATAAAAAAGTCCTTTTTCCCATGCTCGATGCTGATCTCGTTCCGGTTCATCAGCGCCGGTTGCTGATTACACGGATTTCTACAGATTGCTGTGAAACAATCTGCGAAAATCTGCGTAATCTGCGGATAAAAAAGTCCTTTTTCCCATGCTCAATGCTGATCTCGTTCCGGTTCATCAGCACCGGTTGCCGACGCGATCTGTTCGATGTCTTCGGGTGCAGGATCCATGCGCAGATGTTCACAGACGAAATTGGACTAATATAAGCTGCGACAACCAGCCCGTAAGATGCGGTGAGCACGGCAAACCGTATCTGTGGACTGTGACAACCGGCAATAGAAAAAAGAGGTAGCTCGATATGTCAGTGAAACGACTTTCCATCCTGGTCGGAGCGGTTTGGTGTGCGGTTTCGACCCTGGCGGGGGCCGGAACGCCGCCCCCGGACGGCGCGTACGTCTATATCATTTCTCCCGCTGCCGGGGAGGTGGTCACCAGCCCGGTGAAGGTCCGATTCGGGCTGTCGGGCATGGGCGTGGCACCGGCCGGAACGGATAAAAAGCGCACCGGCCACCATCATTTACTGATTGATGTGGAGAAGCTGCCGCCCCTCGACCGACCGGTGCCGAAGGACCCCCAACACCGGCATTTCGGTGGGGGACAGACAGAGACCGAGATCAATCTGACGCCGGGAAAACACACCTTGCAGCTCCTGTTGGGCGACACCAACCACATCCCGCACCAGCCCGCTCTGATATCGGAGAAGATCACCATTGAGGTGAAATAGGACCACTTCCGGAAAGGACACGAATTCCCACGAGTGAGGATTCGTGTCCGATTGGAGTTTCGCGACGAAGCTCGAGTTGGGCACTTGTCGGTCTGAGGCGAAGCCCCGCTGGGATGTAAACCGATGGCGGTGCCGGAGAACAGACTCTCCCTGTTGATCGCACTGGCGGCGGTATCGGCGCCGGTCTATCGCATCCTCGTCAACGCCCGTATCCCCCTTCTCCTGCCGGAGACCCTGCTCGTACTGGCGATGATAATGGTCATCGCGGTGGTGCTGGGGTTGGTCCTTCGTCTGTCCGGGCGGCGGCTGCGACTGGTGCTGCTGGCGGCGATCCTATTCATCCACTTGGATCTGGCCGGCGTCTACGTTGGCTTGTTCGAGACGATCGGCCTCCTCGGGAGGACGAGGGTATGGGCCAAGGGGGGCGTATTTCTCCTGCTGTTCGGCGTCATCTGCATGGGCCTGTGGGCCATGCGCCGGTATGCCGTGCAGGTGGCGGCGGTCTACTTCGTAGCGGTCGGCCTGGTGACCGTCATCACGGAACCACTCCCCAGGCTGGCCTCGGAAACTACCGCGGCGACCTCGCTGCCCGCTGTCGGCGACACCGGCTCCGAGCCGACACCGCCGCTCGTCATTCACCTGCTGTTCGATGCACTGCTCGCTCCCGGCGCGATCGAACGCGGTATTGCGGGGGGAGATGCGGTATACGAGGCGATGCAGCGACTTGCCGGACACTACGGGTTTCGCGTCTTCGAGCGCGCGTTCAGCCGGCATTCCCTCACGGCTACCGCCATGCCGAACCTGATGAACGCGGAATACGAGGAGCAGGATGCGAAGCCGAGCTTCGAGCCGAGATCCCGAGTCGAAGCAAACGCTTACTTCGATGACTATGCGGCACGGGGATATGGGATCAGGGTGTATCAGACCAGTCACCTGGACTTCTGCGCGCATGAAAAGGTCTCGGTCTGCGTGGAATTCGATTCCTTCAACCCGGCGTGGTTGATCGCACATGAGTCCGACACCGGCGCGTTCTCCGCAATAACGGCGCGGACTTTCGGTCTCCTGCGCATCCTGTTGCATGGTCACGGCAAGAATTACACGGGGCGTCTGCTGGCTCGACTCGTCCTCGGGGTACAGGCACCACTGGTCGGCGTCTCGAGTGCCGATACAATACCCGCATTACAACCTCTGAGGCACTCACCACGCTTTGACGTACCGGGTTTCTCCGCTTGGTTCGATGACTTCGCGGACGACCTGATGCGCAGCGACCGGGGCACCTTGTGGTTTGCCCATTTTCTGGTTCCGCATTTCCCTTATCTGTTGACCCCTGCCTGTGAGCTGAGCGGAGCGCGACAGGCAACCGTTCGCCCCCCCCCCGTGGATCCCGATGAAAAGCGCAAACAGGCATTGGGTCACTACTATGCCCAGGTACAGTGTGTCTTTCTGAAGCTCGAAGGATTGCTGGAGAGGATCAGCCACTCGGAACGGCACCGGGATGCATTGATAATCGTCCATGGAGACCATGGTCCGTCGTTCTCCCCCATATATAACCCTGAAAAATCGGGTAAGAGGGATTTCATCGACACCTACGCCACATTTTTCGCGGTGCGTGCGCCCGGTCGCGTCCTGGCCGGGCATGACTGTGAAGCAGTACCCCTACCGGACCTGTTCGTGCGTTATGCAAAGCACACCCATGGAGAAAATCCGGATACCGTCGCGGCGCCTGAACATACAACCGTTTTTGTTCCGGTGGGTTCGTTCCAAGGTCCTCGAATCGAACGGGCAATGCCGGAGTTTGCCTGCTTTCATGACAACCCGAATTAGGTTGGGTAAAGCCCGTAGGATGCGGTGAGCGTGTGTTGTCCTTTCCGGACTGCACCACCGCCAGGCGCGAACCGCATCTTTGGATTTTGCCCAACCTACGACAAGCGGCCGGCAGCTAACTTAATGGCATTGAGCAGTTAGCAGGGGACAGTTATCAGGGGGCAGGGGGCAGGGGGCAGTTAGCAGGGGGCAGGGCAATGCCATTAAGTTAGTCGCTGGTTGCTTACCGGTGCGGAAGAGAAAACTACGAATCACGCGAATCGACGCGAATCCGATTCGCGGGGATTCGCGTGATTCGTAGTTTTTCCTCTGGTTTGCCGACTGGCAACGCTTAACTTAATAGCATTGGGGGGCAGGGGGCAGAAGGCTGATACCTGACAACTACCCCCTGGCAACTGATAACTGCCCCAGGGCGGGCGCGTATAAATTTCTTTTCGATCAACAAGTTGCTACCAACTTCCAAGCGCTGGCGCGGAGCGCGTAGTTGGGCAAAGCCGGATCAGGGACGATCCGGCGTGCCCAACATCAGCATTTTGTTGGGCACGGCGCACCGTCCCTGGTGCACCTTTGCCCAACCTACAAGATCATGTTTTCGGGGGGGGTTATACGCGCTCGCCCTGACAACTGCCCCCTGACAACTGATAACTGCCCCCTTGGGAGTCCGGAAGCCCGATCACAGCGTCTTGATGAAAATCTTGGAGTTGCGCCGATAGTTGTAGAGCACCTGCTTCTCCACGGGTAGCTCCTCCAGGCTCGCGGGCTCGAAGCCCCGCTCGCGGAACCAGTGGGCGGTCTGGGTCGTGAGCACGAACAGTCTGCCGATTCCCTGTCCCCTGGCGATTGCTTCGACGTGTTCCAGGAGCTTGTCACCGCGGGCCCGGCTTCGGTAATCGGGATGGACGGCTACGCAGGCCAGCTCGGCCAGGTCCACGTCGGGAAAGCAGTAAACGGCCACACACGCGATGGCCATACCATCCCGCTCCATGAGCGAGAAACGGTCGATCTCGGTTTCCAAACGCTCGCGGGAGCGTCGCACCAGGATGCCCTGCCGCTCCAGGGGGCGCAGCAGTTCCAGGATGCCCCCCAGGTCGTCGATGCGGGCAGACCGCAGCTCCTCATAGGGGGATGCGGTAATCATGGTACCGGCGCCGTCGCGGGTAAAAAGCTCGCGCAGCAGTGCCCCCCGGGTACGGCGGCCGATCAAATGTACGCGCCCCACCCCCTGGATACAGGCGTGTGCCCCGGCGCGCAGAGATTGGGTCAGTTCTTCCGACATGCAGGGTGAGTCGGTGAGCAGGGACTCGATATTCCGGCTGAGCAGGTTGGTGACCAGCCCCCCGGACGCATCCGACACGCCCGGTTCTTCGAGCAGAAAGATGAGCTTGTCGGCCCGCAACGCGATGGCAACGGAACAGGCTACATCCACGGCGCTGAGGTTGAAGACCTCACCGGTCGGTGAATAGCCGAGGGGGGGCATCAGGGCCACGGTGCCGTCGTCCAGGCAACGGCGTAGGGACTCGCGGTCGATACGGCGGACCACGCCCGTGTGCCGATAGTCGACGCCGTCCAGCACGCCCAGGGGTTTGGCGGTAACGAAGTTGCCCGAGGCGACGGGGATCCGTACCCCCGCCATGGGGGAATTAGCCAGTCCCAGAGAGAGCAGGGCCTCGATTTCGACCCGCACGACCCCGGCGGCCTCTTTGACGCAGGCCAGGGCCTCGGCATCGGTCACTCGGAGTCCCTCGACATAGTGCAGCTCGGCTCCGCGCAACCTGAGCCGTTCCTCGATCTGGGGTCGGGCCCCGTGCGCCAGCACCAGGCGTATCCCCAGGCCGTGGAGCAGAGCGAGGTCGTGGACCAGCTCGGAGAAGCCTTCCTCGGCCACCGCCTCGCCGCCGAAGGCGATGACGAAAGTGCGCCCGCGGTGGGCGTGGACATAGGGCGTCGCCTGCCGGAACCAGTGCACGAAAGGGTCCGGGCCGGCAGGGGGTGAGTGTGGATCGGCGAGCTCGGGCATAACTTTCTTTTCGATATTCTTTATCCACAGATTACGCAGATTTTCACAGATTATTTCATCCTTCATCCGTGGAAATCCGTGTAATCTGCGGTTAAAAATCTTTTTACGGATTGCCTGCCTATACTTTTCGATATCCTTTATCCACAGATTACGCAGATTTTCACAGATTATTTCATCCTTAATCTGTGGAAATCTGTGTAATCTGCGGATTAAAAATCTTTTTACGGATTGCCTGCCTATACCTTTGCCGGCCCGTAACGAGCCGGACAAGATATAGTAAGATCCTGTGAGTTCTGCAAGAAGAAAAGCGCAATGGGAACATCCCCGAAGCTGCGTATCCTGGTCGCGCAACTGAATCTGCTCGTCGGTGACATCGACGGTAATCGAGACCGGGTGATCGCGGCGGCAACTGCCGCCCGGGACGGGCAGGCAGCGGACCTGCTGGTGTTTCCGGAGCTGACCCTGACCGGCTATCCGCCGGAAGACCTGCTCCTGCGCCCCGAACTCATCGAACGCACCCAGGCGGCCTTGACACGGATCGCTGCCGAGACGCGGGGGATCGCCCTGATCCTGGGTTACCCCAAAGCGATCCGGGATGGTCTGCTCAATGTCGCGGGTCTGGTCAGCGACGGTCGGGTCGGCACCGAGTATGCAAAACAGCTCCTGCCGAACTACGGCGTCTTCGACGAAAAGCGTTACTTCCAGCCCGGAAACCGGTCCGGCATCCTGGAATTCAAGGGAATACGCATCGCCCTTACGATCTGTGAGGACATCTGGCAGGAAGGTCCGACGCACCGGGCCGTAGCGGCCGGCGCCGAGCTGTTGATCAATATCAATGCCTCGCCCTATCACCTCGACAAGGCCCCGGAGCGCGAGACTCTGGTCCGGCTCCGGGCCCGCGAGCACGGGATCCCTATCGTCTACGCGAATCTGGTAGGGGGACAGGACGAACTGGTGTTCGACGGCGGCTCCTTCGTGGTCGACGCCGAGGGCAGGCTCACGCACCGGGCCCCCTATTTCGAAGAGGCCTCCCTGGTCGTGGAGATCGAGCTTATGCCCAGGCCGCGTCCCGTGCCGGGCATTGCGGCACCCATGCCCGAACGGGAAGAGGCGGTTTACTCCGCCCTGGTGCTCGGGGTACGGGATTACGTCCTTAAAAACGGCTTCAGCGGGGCGGTGCTCGGTCTATCGGGGGGGATCGACTCGGCCCTGACGCTGGCGGTAGCGGCGGATGCCTTGGGTCCGGAGCAGGTGGAGGCCGTACTCATGCCGTCGCGCTACACCGCCGACATGAGTGTGGACGACGCCCTGGAGCAGACACATACCCTGGGCGTAGCGGCCAGTGTCATCTCCATCGAACCGGCATTCAGGGCCTTTCTCGGAATGCTGGAAGGCCGGCTCGCGGACCGGGACGCGGACGTTACCGAGGAGAATATCCAGGCCCGCTGCCGCGGTCTCATCCTCATGGCCATCAGCAACAATAAAGGCAAGATGCTCTTGACCACCGGCAACAAGAGCGAAATGGCCGTAGGCTATGCGACCCTGTACGGAGACATGGCGGGTGGGTTTTCTCCCCTCAAGGACCTGTTCAAGACCCTGGTCTACCGTCTGGCGAGGTACCGCAATCGGCGCTCGCGGGTCATTCCGGAGCGGGTGTTGACCCGCCCACCCTCCGCCGAGCTGCGTCCGGATCAGACCGACCAGGACAGCCTCCCGGATTATGACCTGCTCGATGCGATCCTCAAACGCTACATCGAGGACGACCGGAGCGTCGCCGCGATCGTGGCGGAAGGCTATCCGGAGGCGGAAGTGCGGCGGGTGGCGCGCCTGGTGGACCGCAACGAGTACAAACGCCGCCAGGCACCGCCCGGGGTGCGCATTACCTGCCGAGCTTTCGGCCGCGACCGGCGTTATCCCATTACCAGCGGCTTCTGAGTGAGAATTCTTTTTTGCCGCAAATGAACGCGAATGAACGCAAATCGGTCGCAAATTGAGTATAGGAAAAGTGATGCGGCCCTGGCTGGTTTTCTCCCGCCCCCTGACCGGCATCGAATGCCCCGAGACGGCAGTCATGTCTTGTGGCCTGGAGCGGCTGGTTTGGACTCGGCAGCTACGAGTAGGGGCAGCCCCCGTGCCTGCCCTCGGTTAGGGCAACCACGGGCAGGGCGGGCGCGTATAAATCCTCCCGGAAACATGATCTTGTAGGTTGGGCAAAGCCCGTAGGATGTGGTGAGCCGCCGGGCGCGGGACGCGCCCGGCGGCGAACCGCATCTGTGGATGGCGACAAGCCCCACGGAATGGGTGTTGGGCACACCGCTGCTGTGGGCCACACGGACGACATGAGGGTAGCCCAATGGACAACATGGACGGTATGGACCGCATGGACCAGGGGGCACACAGCAACCCCTGGTCCACGTAGTCCACTTGGTCCATGTCGTCCACGGCGGCTGCCGCCATCCTGGCGGCTGTAAGTTGGGCGTAGCACCATCGATGCGGTTCGCGGTCGGGATTGGTGTAATCCTGCTACGGTGTACCGCGCTCACCGCATCCTTTGCCCAACCTTGTATGTTCTGTTTCCAAGGGAAAGCCAAGGATGAGGTATAAAGGGAGTTGATGAAGAGTACCTGGGGAAACCGTCACATCCTGAGGCCACGAGCCTGTCCGTAGATTGGCTCCCCGCCCTCTTCGCCAAGACCGGAGAGTATCCGAGGCCGTGAGCGATGCTCCTGAGCCTGCATACACAAGGTCGGTCGGCGAGGGTTCAGGGTCGGGGAACCAAGTCATGATCCTAACCAATTTGACCACGTTGGAGAACACCAACATGAACGTCGCCGGAATCGATGTCAGCGACCAAACCGTTACCGTGACCATCAGCCGCGATGGCCGCCTGGGAAAAGCCCGCGAATTCAAGAACACCCCCCAGGGGCACGCAACCCTGATCAACCGCTTACGCAAGGCTCGGGTGAGCCGCATCTGCCTCGAGGCCACCGGCCAGTATCACCTCGATTTGGCCCTCGCCCTGGAGGACGCCGGGCTCGCGGTCATGGTGATCAACCCCAAAGCCGCCAAACGCTTTGCGGAAGCCATGCAGACCCGCACCAAGACCGATGCCGTCGATGCCGCCGTCCTCGCCGAGTTTGCCCGGCGCATGCCCTTCGTGCCGTGGCAGCGCCCCGATGACTTGGCCTTGGCCATCCGTGCTTGTGCCCGCCGCATCGCCGCTCTCAACAAGCTCCGAACCCAAACCAAGAACCAACTCCATGCCGCTCAACTCACCGCCACCACCCCGGCCTTCCTGATTGCCGATCTGCAACAGAGCATTGCTCACCTGGAGGCCCAGATCGCGCACCTGCGCCAGCGGGTCTTAGACCTCATCGGCACCGATCAGGAGCTACAACAGACACTTGAGCGCCTCATCAGCGTCACCGGCATCGCCCACGCCAGCGCCATCCAACTCCTCGGTGAACTCCTGGTCATGCCGGAGGACATGACCGCCAAACAATGGGTTGCCATGGCCGGACTCGATCCACGTGCCCACCAATCCGGGACCAGCGTGAACAAGAAACCACGCCTGTCCAAGGCCGGCAACCGCTACTTGCGCATCGCCCTCTACAGGCCCGCGCTCAGCGCCGCACAACATGATCCCTACTACCACCATCTGATTGAGAACCGTGGCCTGAAGAAGCTCCAGGCCCTCTGTGCCGTCATGCGCAAGCTCCTGCACGCCATCCACGCCATGCGCAAGAACCGCACCCCCTTCGACAGCAGCCGTTTCTACACCCCCCTCGAAACGGCTTCCTGATCAATCTAATTTATGCATCGGGGGTGAATTTTTGTGGAACAGGAGGCAAATTGGACTTGCATCGGAACAGAGTATCTACACGCTCCGCGCCAGCGCTTGGGAGCCGGTAGCAATTTGTTGATCGATAAGAAATTTATACGCGCTCGTCCTGGATACCCCAGCAAAAAAGCCGAGGCCGTCAGGACCCGAGGTGCGGAGTGGTGATGGCGGAGCGAAGCGCACCGAGCCCACCCTGGATGCTTAGGAGGTATTGACATATAGAAGCTGTTTGGTTAAAGCGGATCGTAGTGGAAACTGACTGAATTTTAGAAACAGAAAGAAATGCATAGCTGCCCTCTAATGGCAGAGATATACCAAATCATAGGAGCTCGACCCGAATGTCAGGCAAACCGCACCATCACACCACAGGTCCCTTCCGCGCGGAACAGCTGCGTTGCGGCGATCCTTACGAGCTCGACGACGGCCATCTCATCGAGTGTCTGCCCAGCGGCGGGCGGCACGCCAAGGCCAATCTGAGCGGGGGGTTTGCGCTGGAGAGCGATCCGGCCGTGGAGTCAGCCGGCTTCGATCCCGGATTTACGCCGGACGAGGAAAACCTGCGCGCCCCCGATATCGCCGTGGGCAATGTCCCGGACGCTCCGGGTTGGATATCCGGGGCACCGCCGTTGGCGGTGGAGTATGCCGACGTCGGTCAGGACGAACGGGATCTGCAAAAGAAGATTCGCACCCTGCTCGGGGCCGGGACGCGTTACGTGTGGGTCGTGCGCCTGACCGGACCGCGCCGGGTCGAGGTGTACGAACCGCACGCTTCCCGTTCTCTGGCGTATCCCGGACAGCAGCTAAAGGCCCCCGGCATCCTCGCCAACCCGGTGCCGGTGGAGGCCCTGTACGACCCCGAGGCGGCCCACGAGACCGCGCTGCGCAACCTGCTGCAACGGCGCGGCTACGCGGACTTGGACGCCGTGCGGGAAGAGGGCTGGGAAAAGGGCCGGGAAAAAGGTCGGGAAGAAGGCGAGCTGGGGTTGGTTCTGCACCTGCTCCGACGTGCGATTGGGCAAATCCCGGAAAGCGACAGCCAACGGATTCGCCGGCTCGGTCGTGACGAATTGGCCGCGCTGGCCGAGGCCCTGTCGGATTTCCGCGCCACCAGCAACTTGACCGCTTGGTTGGAGCGCCATGTTCAATGCCCACCGACGCACTCCCCCCACTGACAGGGCGGGCGCGTATAAATTTCTTTTCGATCAACAAGTTGCTACCAACTTCCAAGCGCTGGCGCGGAGCGCGTAGTCAGTTATAACTGCAGCCAGGTCCGAGCAGCATGTGTCCAATCCTTTTTTAGTGCAATCCGCTTCTTTAGGGAGGATCGGCACGTCTGTACACGCATTCATCCAAGGGATCAGTAACACCAGGATAAGGCACAAAACGAACCGTTTGACGAAGACTTGATTATTCCGCATGGCTGGCTTTTCGTGTAGCTGTGATCGTCATTCTTTAGGGAGCAAATGGGCCTCGATCGGAGAGAAGGTAGTGCGTTGGACATGCCAGTCGCCACCGGATTTGGAACAGACAACCGTTCGGTTTCCGTCGCTGACCAGAAAGGCGGGGACCGAGCGTTTGGCGACCGGAACGGCCTGTTCGAACCGGGGCCCGAGGGTTGCGCAGTCCGAGGCAGCTGGTAGGCGATTATGCTCATTGGGACCAAGTCATCGTGCCAACACCAACGCGGCCTCACCGTAACGATCGAGACGGATTTGGTAGCCTGGGAGCGCCGATTCCGGGCCGCGTGAGGTCGATGGGGGGATATCCGGTCCGGGTTCCGAGGTTCCGTTCGTTGCCGGCTTCGGATCGGTTGTTGGCCGAGGTTCCTGGTTCGATGTCGGCGGGACACAGTCCTGGGGCAGGGGTGCACGTCCGATTTGTACCTTCAGTTCCGGAAACAGGCCGGTCAATGTCCGTTCCAGATCTTGCTCGACCGCGCTATCCGGAGCGGCGGTGACGCCTATGTGGAGCCGGATCTCCGCCTGGCCGGATCAGGTGCGGACGCCTTAAATGGCCTGCATGCGGCCGGCGATATAACGATTACGCCACCACCAATGCAAGCTGAATATCAATGATACCGCCGTCTGAATGCCGAAGACCAACAAGGTCGGAGCCACCAGCTTGGTCGGCGTGAACGCCAGTAGATCGGACGGAAACCCGAATCCATCGGCCAATGGTCGGATAGCGACTGGCTCGACTAGGAACAAAAACACGCTCGTGATGACGAACAGGAGGGCCGTGACCCCCGCCATTTGCACGAGCAGGAGCAAAAAAAGACTGCGCCAAGGGTGTCCGAAGGCACGCATAACGAAGAAGGCGCGCTCGTTCTGGTTGATGGAGCACTCGTTCTCCAGTCCTCTAAAGAGTGCGCGGATGCGGATTGGAACAGGGGTTCTTCCAGATGGACGACCAACATGGAATCGAAGCTGCTGTCGCCGCGGGAGCCGCAATCAGCGGCCTCCGGATTGAATGGGGGCTGGTCCTTGGCGTCGTCGATCCAGGTCTCGATACGGTCCCTACGGCACGCTAACGCTTCGGATTTCCGGCTTTCGGCCTCGTTCGGGATTGGCGGCAAGGTTTGGGGCCATCGGGTACCCGGAAGTAGTCGTCCATGGGAGAGCACGATTCCCGTATTATGATTCCAAATTCGAGTCAAGGTCCCCTGAAGCTTAACGACGCTGTCGAGGAGGTTGGACATGGCGAAACAACTTATGGTGCTGCCGAGCAAAGAGGTGAGCAGGATTCGGTTGGTGACGGTGCCCGAGGATACGTCGCCTCACGAAGCCTATCGGTCTGTCACCGGTCTCATCGCCGAGGTCGAGCGTACCGGGAAAGACCAGTGGGTGGAGGATATGCTGGATCTGCTCGAAGAGCACGGCTTCGAGAACCTGGAGTTCATCTTGGGGCCACCGTTGGACTAGGATTCCTTGACGGACCCGCATCTTTGACAAATGAGTCAAATTTGTGCACTCCCAGGGGGGCAGTTGTCAGTTTCGATCCCGATTTGAGCTTTTACGACACCCTCCCCAGGGACCTGTCTGCCATCCCATGGACGGGACAGGCAGGCAACGAACCGCATCGATGATGCGTGAGTGAGACAAACCACATCGGTAGGAACTGTAAGGAAATCCCGTGGCGAACCCATCACTCTTTCTAGCGTCGAAATCTCCGAGAAGGCGGTTGCTTCTGGAGCAGATCGGCATTCGGTTCGAGGTCATCGACATCGACTTGGATGAGGCCAGGCGGCCCGGTGAAGCCCCTGACAGCTATGTGCTGCGCCTGGCCCTGGAGAAAGCGCGGGCCGGTCGGGCCCGGGTCGAGTCACCGCACTGTCCGCCGGTGCTGGCGGCCGACACGGCGGTAGTCGTCGGGAATCGTATCCTGGGCAAGCCGAGCGATCGCCAGGACGCAGCCGCTATGCTGCGGCTGCTCTCCGGACGTACGCATCAGGTATTGAGCGGGATCGCGCTGGTGGGCAAGCACGAGTACGAGCGCCAGGCCCTCAGTGTCAGCGAGGTCCGTTTCCGCACGGTGAGCGCGCAGGAGGCGGATGCCTACTGGGAGAGTGGTGAGCCCTGTGACAAGGCCGGTGGCTATGCCATTCAGGGCCGGGGGGCCCTGTTCGTGGCGGACCTGCGGGGCAGCTACTCGGGCGTGATGGGGCTGCCGCTGTTCGAGACTGCGCGCCTGCTTGCTGCGGCAGGCATCGACTGCCTGGCCCCTCCACGCCGGACAGCGAAATTCGAGGTAGCAAGGGCTTGAGCGAAGAAATTCTGGTCAATGTGACGCCTCCGGAGACCCGGGTCGCGGTGGTAGAGAACGGCGCCGTGCAGGAGATCCTTATCGAGCGCGCCGACCGTTGCGGGCTGGTGGGGAATATCTACCAGGGCTGCATTTGCCGCGTCTTGCCCGGTATGCAGGCCGCCTTCGTGGATATCGGGCTCGAGCGGGCCGCTTTTTTGCACACCTCGGACATCGTCGACGCGGAGGGAGCACCGCGCAGCGGGCATATCCACGAGGTCGTCGGCGAGGGCGATGAAATCATGGTACAGGTGGTCAAGGAGCCCCTGGGCACCAAAGGTGCCCGGCTTACTACCAATATTTCCATTCCGTCCCGCTACCTGGTGTTTATGCCGACTCTCAACACGACCGGGGTTTCCCAAAAGATCGAGGACGAGGAGGAGCGCAAGCGGCTGCGGGACATCCTGCAGCGCTTCGTGGACGCGGGGTCCATACATGGAGGGTTCATCGCCCGCACGGCGGCCGAAGGGGTCAGTGAAGAGGCCTTGGTCAAGGACATGGATTTTCTGACCAAGCTGTGGCTCGGTATCCGGGAACGGAGTCGGTCTTGTGACGACATCGGGATGGTCCATGATGACCTGCCGCTGGCCCTGCGCGCCCTGCGCGACCTGGTGGGACCGGAGGTGGAACGGGTGCGGATCGACTCGCGCTCCACGGTCGAGCGGGCACGTACTTTTACCGCCAAGTACATTCCGGATATCGCGGCCCGCATCGAGTACTACCAGGGGGAGCGCCCCCTGTTCGATCTCTATGGGGTGGAGGACGAAATCCGCAAGGCGCTGCAGCGCAAGGTGCAGCTCAAGTCCGGCGGTTATCTGATCATCGATCAGACCGAGGCCATGACTACCATCGACGTGAACACCGGCGCCTTCGTCGGTCACCGGAATCTGGAAGAGACCATCTTCAAGACCAACTTGGAGGCGGCCCAGGCTATCTGCCGCCAGCTGCGTCTGCGTAATCTCGGCGGTATCATCATTATCGACTTCATCGACATGAATGACGACGAGCACAAGCGCCAAGTCCTCCGCGCCCTCGAGAAATGCCTCGCCAAGGACCACACCAAGACCCACATCACCGATGTGTCCGCACTGGGTCTGGTGGAGATGACCCGCAAGCGGACGCGCGAGTCCCTCGAACACGTCCTGTGCGAGCCCTGCACCTGCTGCGGTGGTCGCGGGACCTTGAAAACCGCCGAAACCACCTGTTACGAGATCTTCCGCGAGATCCTGCGCGAGGCGCGTCAATTCGAGGTGGAGACCCTGCTGGTACTGGCCTCTCAGGAGGTGATCGACCGTCTGCTGGACGAGGAATCCGGACACCTGGCCGAGCTCGAGGAGCTTACCGGCAAGCCCGTCCGGCTCCAGGCCGAAGCCCTCTATACCCAAGAGCAGTATGACGTGGTTTTGATTTAGTCGAATGGTGGAATATAAGTTCACGGACCTGAGCGTCACCCTCAACCTGATTCCCCACGCCCGGATTTGCATCGATCAGTTCAAACAACCGGGCTCGGAGGAGGGACTGTACCCCACGATCCTGCGTGACTATATCCGGCCTACTAGGATTCCTTGAGGGACCCGAATCTTTACAAATGAGTCAAATTTTGCGTGCACTCAATGATGCGGTTTGCTGAGCGTTTCGATCTCTTTTTTGTCCACAGATTACGCAGATTTCCGCAGATTAAGGAAGAAATAATCTGCGGAAATCTGCGTAATCTGCGGATAAAAAATCTTTACCTCCTTGACAGAAGACTCATGCCTCGTCGGTCTGAGGTAAAACCTCGCTAGGGGGTGTTCTCAATTAAGCCAAATCCATGTAGCGCAGGCGTCCCGCCTGCTGGAATGCGGGCGTTTCGCCCGCGGGTTGCAGGCGAGACCCTGCGCTACGTTCTTAGTTTCTGCGATGACCCGGCTTAATTGAGAACACCCCCTAACCTTTCCAGACAGCTTACCAACGAGCGTCTTTTCGACAATGACGGTACGCCGAAGAATGACGACAACGTCTTCGACGGCCCCTTGAACGGTTGGCGCGATACCGGCATCCGGATTTTCGATGCCTTCAGGATGGGCGCCTGGGAACATATTGCAGCCGGGTGAATCGTCGCCGGGCACCTGTCTGCCTGGCGGCGACAGGCCACCAGGCAACCCCCCTACCCTACCGGAGGCCGGCACACGCACTCGGTCGGTCGCTGTTCCGTGGATGACGAACGCTTCGCAATTCCATAAAATCAGTCACCTTTGATTTACATCCGCGCGTTTCCCGCGCTGTTCTTTCGCCACAACAAAGGCAGATCGAGACGAGAGGAGCAACCCATGGCTATCGAGGTAAACGGCAAGACGATCGAGACCGATGAGAACGGCAATCTGGTCAACCCCCAGGACTGGAACGAGGACGTGGCCAAAAAGCTCGCCGCCGAAGAGGACATCGAGCTGACCCAGGAGCATTGGGACGTGCTGGAGTACCTGCGCGAAGAGTATCTGAACAACAACAATAATCAGCCCATGGAGCGCCAGATCAACAAGGATATGGGTAAACGCTGGGGCAAAAAGATCAGCAGCAAGGATCTCTACAAGCTCTTCCCCAAGGCACCGAGCAAGCAGGGCAATAAGGTCGCCGGTCTGCCTTTCGTGGCGCGCAAAGGGGGATACTGAGCGCACCGGGCGAGGATCGGTCGGTTCGGGTCCGATAACGGGGCAGTCCGGTGGGCGGGCTGCCCCTTTGGTCTCCGGGGCCGTCATTGTGCGGTTCGGAGGCATCCTCCGGCTTTGTAAACTCCGAATAGTCGAAATCGGAATCGGGATCGCAATCGGAATTTCGATTGCGATCCCGATTTGGGCTTTTGCGACACCCTCCTACTTTTTCCTACACCTCCGCCCACATCCGCAGCAGATTTGCGTAGCACCGGTCCAGGTAGGCCGTGGTCTCCTCTTCCGGCGCCTCCTGCAACCGCTTTTCCCGTACCAGGTTGAGCTCGTAGAGCAGCTCCCGTTGCGCCGGGTCGCGCACGTAGCTCTGGACCCAGGTCAGGGCCACCAGGCGCTCGCCTTCAGTCACGGGGGTGACCCGGTGTAGGCTGGAGGCGGGATAGATGACTGCGTCCCCGGCCAGAAGCTTGAATTGTTTTTCGCCGAATGGGGTCCGGACCGCCAGCTCCCCCCCGGCGTAGGTCTCCGGTCGATTGAGGAAGATCGTCATCGCGATGTCGCTGCGAAAGCGTGGTCCGGTGCTGCCCATGACGGGATCGTCCACATGGTCGCCGTAGGTCATGCCGGGTTGGTAGCGGGCAAAGATGGGGTCCGCCACCCGATGGGGCAAGGTACCGAAGCGGAAGGTCTCGTGGTGACCGAGACTCGCCATGAGGATACGGATCAGCAGCTTCATGCATGCGGGATCCGCTTGTAGTTCCAGGTTGTCCTTGACCCGAGCAGCGGCAAAGCCGGCGGTGAGCTTGCCGTCGACGAAGGGGGCAGCGGCGAGGAGTTGGTGGATTTTTTCGAGTTGGGCCTGGTCGAGCAGGCCGGGGATGGTCAACAGCATGGGTAGTCTTCCGGTTGGAGGTCGCGCCTCTGTTAGAATGCCGCACTGTCGGGCCAACTGAAAGGGGCGCACCATGATTCTAAAGGCCATCATCGACGATCGGGAATACAGCCTCAACGTACCCGAGGTCGTGATTACGCAGGGTGAGGAGTATTTCGCAAGACTCGACGCCGACATGGACCAGGGCTGGCAGATGAGTCGCGAGTGGGTGCAACACCCCGATCGAGTGGAACGCTGCCAGATCGTCGCCGACAAGCTCCTGACTGCTCTGGAAAACGAGAACGAGAAGCTGGGAATGCTCATGGCCGGCTATATCCTGAGCCGAATGCCGGACGTCGAGACGGTGGAGATCGATATCCGCGGTGAGATCCAGAATACCCAGTTCATCAGGCGGTCCTGAGAATCTTTTTTGGTAACTATTCAGCTCCCCATCTTGCGCGGTGAAAACACAACCGGAAAAAACTACGAATCCCGCGAATCAGCGCGAATCGGTTTTCGCGTGGATTCGCGTGATTCGTAGTTTTTCCATCTCAAGGTTGGGTAGCTGAATAGTTAGCTTTTTTGAACCGCAAAGGCGACTTTTATCCGCAGATTACACAGAGTTTCGCAGATTATCTTATTTTCAATCTGCGGAAAGCTGCGTAATCTGTGGATTCAAAAAAGTTTCGTCACAAAGAGTACAGTACGCCATACCTCTACCGAAAGAACCGGAATATGAATGCCAAGTGTTTCGTTCGGCTGATCGGCCATGGAGTCGGTCTTGCGGTCTGTCTGACCGTGGTGTCCATGGCACAGGCGTCCCCTTGGACGGAGGTCGATACGGCGACTCCGGGACCTGCCGTTGCCATCGGGGGGCCCGCGAACGGCTGCATCGCGGGTGCGCGGGCACTGCCGGCTACAGGCACCGGCTTCGTCAGCATCCGGCGTCACCGCAAGCGCTATTACGGCCATCCGGATACGGTTCGCCTGGTGCAGTACCTGGGTCGGGCACTGAGCAAGCGCACCCGTGAGCTGATGATGGTGGGCGACCTCTCGCAACCACGCGGCGGGCTCATGCCGTCCATGCACCGCAGCCACCAGAACGGCATGGACGTGGATATCTGGTTCCGCCTCGCCGGCTCGGCCCGGAGCGCGAACAGTCGCTACCCGGAGGGACGTAATCCCGACGGCATGGTCGCTCCCGGGGGGCTCGCTCTCAGCAGGGACTGGGGCCGACATCAGCGGTTTCTTCTCAAAACGACCGCCGATTACCCACGGGTAGACCGCATCC
This sequence comes from Candidatus Thiosymbion ectosymbiont of Catanema sp. Cochon2018, assembly GCA_011392765.1. Classification (GTDB taxonomy): domain Bacteria; phylum Pseudomonadota; class Gammaproteobacteria; order Chromatiales; family Chromatiaceae; genus Thiosymbion; species Thiosymbion ectosymbiont_A. Next base: position 425,222 of record WYCW01000001.1, read on the forward strand.
TCGTCAATCCGGTCATAAAACGCGCCCTGTGCCGATCCGAGAAGGGTAACCGCCGCTGGCTGCGCAAGCTGCGACCCTGGTGGGGTCACGACGCCCACTTCCACGTCAGGCTCAAGTGCCCCAAGGGCAGCCCCCGCTGCCGGCAACAATCCCCCCTCCCCACCGGAGACGGCTGCAATCGGTCACTCGCCTGGTGGTTCAGCAAGGAGGCCAGGACACCGTCGAAGAAACCAAAGAAGAAGACCGGATCGCGCATGTCAACCGCTTGCAAGGCATTGCTTTTCAAGCCCTGAGCAGGCCGGGATTTCAAGGGGCGCCTTCGTTCAGCTTGTCCGATTCCCCTCGTGCTACCTAGTGAAAATACGGAGACCATTACCCTTTGCGTTTATTTGCGGACAAATCTTCACAGCCTCCGGTTGGCTCTCACGCTCCAGCGTCAAAGCCAGCAGCATCAATCGAAACTAGTTACCAGCACCTGTCGCAAGGCAGCTTCCACCTTCGCCGGCTCCACCGGAAAGGGAATTGCTGCAAAAACCGGAAAGCGGGACAGCAGATTGTCCAGCTTGTGCCGATATTCGTCCTGAAAGAAGACGATGACCTTGACCTGTGGATGGCGCTGCAGGCGGGCCATCAGTGTCTCCAGATTGCTGGTGCGATCCCGGAAATCCGACTGGAAATTGTATTCGGCGACGATGACGTCGGGGATCCGCTGCTTGAGGAAGGATTGGGCCTTGCGCTGAGAATTGACGACGGCGGTCTCGAAGCCGAGACGCCGGTAAAGCGGGACCAGGTTCGGGTAGCCACCGAGCTCTATGATGGCCAGGAGGCAAGGCGATGCGTTCTCCACTAGGATTCCTTGAGGGACCCGGATCTTTACCAATGAGTCAAGTTTGTGCACGGCACAAAAACTCCCATCTCCTCATGCAGCACTTTGGGGGTATTGCGCCCATTGTTTTTATCCGCAGATTACGCAGATTTTCGCAGATTATTTCTATTCTTAATCTGCGAAAATCTGCGTAATCTGCGGATAAAAGATGGCGCCGAAACGAGTCAAGAATTCACCCCTCGTCGGTCTGAGGCAGAGTCTCGCTAGGATTCCTTGAGGGACCCGAATCTTTACAAATGAGTCAAGTTCATGCAGTGCACAAATCGGGATCGGGATCGAAATCGAGATTCCGATTGCGATACCGATACCGATACCGATTTCGATTTCGATTTCGATTTCGACCTACCTTGGCTCTTCAACGGCTGGTTGGGCGTAGGAGATGAGGCCTTACGGGAGAGGGGCTTGTAGGGTCTTCATGCCTCGTCGGTCTGAGGCAGAGTCTCGCTAGGTGTAATCCCCTCGACAGGCTGTGCTTCCGGAGCGCACGTCAGGACAGCAGGATAGCTGAACCGGTCCGCACAGAGGTGGTGCGCGAAATCGGTAGCGAGCCGCTTGAGCATATCGCGGCTGATGATGTCCTTTGTAGTCATAATGAAAAGGCTACCACGGCAGTGCGGCAGCTTCGACATACGAAGACGGTACCCCAGAGGAGCGCAGGCTTCAGGCAAACACGACCCAGGTGGTGGCGATGTATTTGACCCCCTCCTTCAGCTCCACCGCCCGGTGCTCGTGGGTCCAGAAGGGGGGAAACAGAATCAGCTTGCCGCGTCGCGGTAAGACGCTTACGTCCTGATAGAGAAACTCGGTCTCGCCGCCCGGCCCCGAGACATCGTTGAGGTACCAGAGCGCGACCAGCTGCCGCTGACTGAATTCGTGACTGCCCCCATCGATGTGCCAACGGTAAAACTCGCCGGCCCGGTAACGCTGTATCTGGTAGCCGATGTCCTTGAACGGCCCTTTGAAGTAGGGAAAGGTCTCGCGAAATTCCCGCATGGCCTCCGCCAGCGAGCGGAAGAACATCCGGTCCACGTCCTTCCAGTCCTCCTTGTTGCTCACCACCAGATCCGTGGTCGATTTCACCCCGGGGTCCGTGACCCGAAGCTGGCCGATGTGGCCCGCGTGTTGTTGCTCGGGATGGGCCTCGAAGCGCTCGATCACTTCGTCACAGAACGCGGGCGACAGAGTCAAGGGTCGCTCGAAGATAAAGCTACCGGCCTTGATTTCCCGGATGTTCGTAAGGGACCTGACCCCGCGTTCGGTCGGTGTGTTCATGGCTCGGATGTCCTACGCCGGTTTCCTGGGGTTGGAGTCCCCCGGAAAACGACGAATCCCACGAGTCACCGCGAATCGATTCGCGCGAGTCGTAGTTTTCTTCGCGGGGGCCGGAGCACCGGCATACTATTCCATATACTGTCCCCAAGAATTTTTAGTATACAATATGATCGGTTAAATTGCATGTTGATATATACAAAATATCGGTAGATTTTGATCTCCATATTGTGCAATATGATCGGTTAAATTGTACATTATGTATCTCAAAAGGTTGGCAGAAACGGCCCTCCGGGAGATCGTCTCCGGTGACAAGGTCGGTATTATCCTCGGCGCTCGCCAGGTCGGTAAGACGACGCTGATCGAGCATGTCGTGCGGGGACGGGGCACGGTCTTTCTCAACTTCGACGTGGAAGTGGACAAGGCGCGCTTCCAAGCCTCGGCCGCCCTGCCGCCCGCCGACAGTCTAGGCTCCCTCGGCAACCCACGGGTCTTGGTCGTCGACGAGGTCCAGCGTCTGCCCGAGGCATCTCGGATCATCAAGGGTTGGTACGATGCTCACTTGCCCGTAAAGGTCCTGCTGCTCGGCTCCTCTGCACTGAACCTGCGCGACCAAGCGGCGGAGAGTCTCACCGGCCGCAATCGCAAGCTGATTCTGTCACCCTTGCTGTTCTCCGAGACCCTCTCATCCCAGGCGTGGGCGACCTCCCGGATACCGCGCGATCATCTGCTCCGACATTTTGCTCCGCAGTTGCGGGCCGCGCTGCAGCAACGGTTGGCCTTCGGCGCCTATCCCAAGGTCGTCCTGACTTCTGATCCGGTACGCTTGCTGCGCGAGCTCAGCGCCGATTATCTCTGGAAGGATGTCCTGCAAATCGGTCTGATCAAGGCGCCAGATCTCATCAAGCGTCTGCTCTTGCTGCTGGCCCATCAGATCGGCTCCGAGGTATCGGTGAACGAGCTGGCAACCCAGCTGGGGATGGCACGGCCCACGGTAGAGCGCTACCTGGACCTGCTGGAACAGACCTTCGTCATCTTCCGGCTGCCCTCGTTCAGCACCAACCCACGCAAGGAGATCGCCAAGGGCCGCAAGGTGTTTTTCTGGGACACCGGGATCCGCAATGCCCTACTCAATGCCTTTGCGACCGAGGAACTGCGCCCGGACATCGGCCCCCTATGGGAGAACTGGACGATTGCGGAAATTGCCAAACGGAATGCCCTACTCGGCTCCCCGGCGGAGCTCTTCTTCTGGCGCTCCCGTACCCGGTCGGAAGTCGATCTGGTCGTAAAGCAGCAGGATCGCCTGCGCGCCTTCGAAATCAAGTGGTCGAGCCGGCGCACCAGGGGCCGGGCCTTTCGGGACGCCTATGGCGTGAAGGTCGAAACTATCGGACCGCAGAACCCCTTCGTCGCCGACCTCTTGGAGGCGTGAGCTGCGCACGCCCATAGGAAGTATTTTTTGCCGCAAAGGCAAACGCGAAACCTATTTTTCAAGGTACCCTTTATACGTACTCGCCCCGAGGCCGTTTTCCACACCTTGCTTCGAGCGGCGCGCTGAATATAATGCCGCACGATTGAGCGATCATCGACATTTCCTGGAGTACCATCATGCCTACTTACGACTACCGCTGTGACGCCAACGGCCGGGTGTTGGAGGTCAACCACCGCATGAGCGAAAGCCTGTCCACCTGGGGCGAACTCTGCGAGCACGTCGGCATCGAGCCGGCCGGCACCCCGACCGATGCCCCCGTCCACCGCTTGGCCACCGGCGGCAACCCCATCTCCAGCACCAATCTCGGCAGCGGCACCGCCCCTGCCCCCGCCTGCGGCACCGGGGCCTGTTCGACCGGCATGTGCGGCCTCAATTGAGGCAAGTTCCCCAAAAAGGGAGCTTTGGTTAGAGGCTGTTAAAAACCAACCCATCGACTTTAAGCCGGCAGGCGGGGGCGACCTGCCTGCCGCAGGCAGGGGGACGAGACCCAGCGAACCAGGCTTGCCCGTAAACGCTGGGTTTCGTACCTCAACCCAGCCTTCTATGAGGCCCCGCTTGTCAACCCCCAGGGCGCTGTTTTGTTCGCCGTCTCAATCCGACGGTCGGTAGGCTTCACCGGTTGTCATTCCGGGTCGGGTGTCCCTCCTGAGCGCATGGCGTCGGTGGGCCACCGGTGGCTTACACGCACTCCGTTCGGTTCGACGTAGCGGCGGTTCGCACCGTGTCTGCGTCGGGTGTCGTTCTGGGCGGGCACGAGCCGTGCCGCAACCACCTTCTCTCCGTGCTGCCGGCCCGTGGCCGGTCACCTCCTCGTGCAGGCGCCCTGTGGCGCCGGTGACACCCGCTGTGAACACGCCCCCTCTACGAAATGGGCACGCTGCACCGTCCCTGGTGCACCTTTGCCCAACCTACGAACTTTTTTAGCCGCAAATGAACGCAAAAAACGCAAATTCGGAATCGATTCAATTTGCGTCCATTTGCGTTTATTTGCGGCGAAAAAATGTCAACAGAACTCCCTCGATCGTCATCCCGGACGGCCCGCTGGGCGAGCAGATCGCGTGGTCTCTTCCGCCAGCTTCCGGCGCAACGCTTCGATGTTCTCTTCAATTCTCTGACGAATCCACGCATACTCGAACGACGAAACCTGCGACTCCAGCAACCTGAGCGTGCTCTCGTCCGGCCACTGCTTGGCCAACGCCTCAAGCGCGGCGCGGCGGATATCCTCGTGGTCATCCTGGACGGCCCGCTGTTCGAGCAGTTCGCGTGGTCTCGTTCGGCCACTTCTCGGCCAACGCCTGAAGCGCGGTATGACGGGGATACTCGTCGTCATCCTGGACGGCCCGCTGGGTGAGCAGCTCGCGGGTGGTTTGGTCCGGCCACTTCTCGGCCAACGCCTCAAGCGCGGCGCCGCGGGGATACGCGTCGTCATCCTCGACGGCCCGCTGTTCGAGCAGTTCGCGGGTGGTCTGGTCCGGCCACTGCTCGGCCAACGCCTCAAGCGCGGCGCGGCGGACATCTGAATGGGGTGCATCGACCGCCCATTCGGCGAGCAGTTCGCGCGTGGTTTCGTCCGGCCACTTCGCGACCAACGCCTCGAGCGCGGCGCCGCGGGAATACTGGTGGTCATCCTGGACGGATCTCTGTTCGAGCAGATCGCGGGTGGTCTGGTCCGGCCACTTCGCGGCCAAGGCCCGAAGCGCGGCGCCGCGGGGACTGCCATCTTCATCCTGGACGGCCCGCTGGGCGAGCAGTTCGCGGGTGGTCTGGTCCGGCCACTTGTCGGCCAAGGCCCGAAGCACGGCGTGGCGGGGGAGCCGGTCCTTATCCTGGACGGCGCGCTGGGCGAGCAGATCGCGGGTGGTCTCGTCCGGCCACTTCTCGGCCAACGCCTCAAGCGCGGCGCCGCGGGGATACGCGTCGTCATCCTCGACGGCCCGCTGTTCGAGCAGTTCGCGGGTGGTCTGGTCCGGCCACTGCTCGGCCAAGGCCTGAAGCGCGGCGCCGCGGGGATACCTGTCTTCATCCTGGACGGCCCGCTGGGCGAGCAGCTCGCGGGTGGTCTGGTCCGGCCACTTCTCGGCCAAGGCCCCAAGCGCGGCGCCGCGGGTAAGCTCTACCCATTTTCCTCTTGCAGTATGAGTCAACTCCCTTACCGCCTCACGATTCGCGGTAACCTGCGCAACCAGATATGGCCAGAAATGCAGCCCCGAACCTATCTCGCGAAAATGGTCTAGCTGCGATAACGTAAGTTTTTTTAGTTGGTCCTTTCCAGGCCATCGCGTCCCCAGCTCGCGACAGGCAGGAAGGAATTCATTCATAAGAAATTGTATTGCTTGAATTTCGGCCTTTGTCGCAACTCGAATAGTCTGTTGCATCAACCTGGAACCGGCATCCTCGATCCGACTGAGACTGCGTAACTCCGAGAGACAGTAAACAGCCAACGGCAATTCCGGCAGTGGCGTTCTGCCGTCCCACTTATCCAAATCGGCCCGCGTAGCCAGATGCTCGACGATGCGGCCGGCGAATTGTTCGTCGATCTGGCCGCAGATCAGCCGCAGCACTTCGCGCCAATCGTCGTCGCGGCAGTGCTCGTCGAACAGCGCGATCAGCCCCTTCTCGTCGAGCGTCTTGGCGACGTTGAATTGGTGGACGATGTCGGCCGCGCAGAAATACTCGAGAAACGTGCGGTGGACGAATCCGTAACTGTCCGCGCCCACGAAGCAGAGGATGAAGTTGCGCTGCCGCAACTGCTCGACCAAGGCCCGGGCCACGGCCCGGGATTGAGCGAAACGCAGCTCGTCGCGCAGGTAGTCTTCGATCAACCCGGTGAGGGCGGGGCCATCGATCATGTTGCCCGTAAGACCGCCGGGACCGGATTGCATGTGCGCGGCCACGCGGCGGAGGATGTCGGTCTTTTCACGCCAGCCGACGTGGTCACTTGTCCCCGGAAAGTCCTTCAGCGTGCGTTCGGTGTCCCATTGGTGCAGCAACACCCGTGACGCCTGGGCATATAAATCGGCCCGGTCCCGCGGGAGTTCCTGGTTGCGGTTCAGAATGGCCATCATGGTCAGCAGCAGCGGGTTGCCCGCCAGCAGGGCGATGGACTTGGAATCACGGATGGCTTTTTTTAACCGGTCCCGTTTCGGCACGGCCTGCTCGGCATCGTCGAAGGTCTCGTCGTGCCAGCGGTGGACGAATGCATCGATCTGCTCGGTGTCCAGGTCTTGCAGCATGAAGTGGCGGAACTCGGCGTCCCGCAACCGCTGCGGCTGATAGCCGACCACCCGTGAGGTCACCACGACCGGGGTGTGAGGGAACTGGCTGCTGAAGCGCTGGATGTCGTTGATCACCGCGTCGCGCGTGGCGAGGTCGAAGATTTCGTCCAGCCCGTCCAGCAGCAGCACGACTCGTCCGGGCTGCCCGACCAGCTCTTTAGGCAGGCCGCGGGGCCATTCGTGCCAGACCGGGCCTTCTTCGAGATAGCGGATGAATCCCTTCCTCCCCTCGCACTGCCAGCGGCCATAGCTGCCCAGCTCGATCACCAGCGGGACAGGCTGCGTATCCCGGACGGCCGGTTCGGCGATGCGGGCCCAGCGCAGGGCCAGGTACCGGATCAGCGAAGATTTGCCGGAACCCGGATCGCCGAGGATGACCAGCTTCCGCCCGCTGGACGACGACCCGCCGCGGAGGGCCTGGTCGATCACCTCGAGCACGGGACGGCGCGGCTGGCCGAAGTAGTCCCGCCGCAGCCGGTCCGCCTGCCCTTGGGCCTGCTCGAGTTGCTCGGCGGTGATCTCGCCGGCGTCCAGCAATCTTTGTTGATGCTCCTTGGGGATCTCGAACAGCCGTGGGTTGTATTGGTGGCATTCCCGCGCGGACTGGGGCACAAAGACACCCCACAAGCGGACGCCACTGTAAAAGGCGCCGGTGGTGTCGAGCATCTCGAAATTGAGTGTGTCGAACTGCCTGAGCACGGCGGCACGGTATTGCCCGGCATCGAACTGGGCGGGAAGCGCGACCGTCGCCGCCGCGCCTCCTGCGTCAACTTGGGCTTCACGTTCCGCCGCCCAGGGCCGATCGGGATCCGCCAGCCACCGGTTGAGGTCGCGGTCGAAGACCTCGGCGAACTTGGCCGCACCGGGGTATTCCGTGTAAAAAACCGGGTTGTTCAGATCCTGCATTCGCCGGCGAAAATCACGGACTTTCTTCCATTGCTCCAGGGCCTCTTCAATCCGGTCGAGATCGCTGGGTGCGGAGAACTGATCGATCTTGCGGAAGAACCATTTGATTTCGGGCCAGCCCGTGGCCTTGTGGCTTTCCATGGCCCAGTCGAATTCATCTTTGGTCCCCGATTCCGATTTGCCGGTCGGCGAGCCGAACCTCTGGGCCATGATGCCGATCACCAGGGTCAGCGAGTCCCGATACTTTTCCAGTGTTTGTCGGGTGATCAGGTCCTGCGGCCGGCCTACACCGATGGTCGCGCAGTTCTCCCAATCGACGACCTCGAAGCGGGCGTTCCAGATGTGGGCCGTATGGCGGTTGTATTCGTCGAAAAACTTGCGCACGTACTGCCGCTCCGCCGCGACATCACCCGGCGAGGCGAGAAATATGTGGTAGGTGTGGGTTGGGCGAGGGGAGGGTGTCATGGTGTGATTCCTTCTGCCTCGCGCTTGTCAGGCGTGGTACGGTGCGCCTCACGCAATTCGGCGAGTTGTTCGGCTGTCTGAGGCGAAGCCTCGCTAGGATCATCGAGGGACCCGAATCTTTACCAATGAGTCGAGTTTGTGCACGGCACAAAAAATTCATGCCTTACCAGTCTTAAGGCGAAGCCTCACGCGCAGGGTACGAGTCGTTGCGACCTCTCTTTATTCACCACAGAGAACACCGAGTACACAGAGAATCAGACGCGATCGCGTTTAATACCCTCGACCGGACGGCGGACATTGAAATTGATCAATCAACCGCATTCTACTTGGGCTAATCGCATTTCCATCTCTGTGTGCTCTGTGTCCTCTGTGGTTAAAAAGAATTCACGCCTCGTCGGTCTGAGGTGGAGCCTCTCTAGGATCCCTTGAGGGAGCCGAATCTTTACCAATGAGTCAAGTTTGTGCGCTGCACAAAAACAGTTCTGCCTCTTGTTGGGCAGGAATCGCAAATCCTTTGAACCACGGATGGACACGGATGGACACGGATTGTGATCCGTGTTTATCCGTGTCTGCCTCCGTGGTTCTTCGGTGCGGTTGGTCACGCCTCGTCGGTCTGAGGCGAAGCCTCGTTAGAATTGGAGCGACCACCCTTGCCGTTGCACCTGCGCTTCGGTATAGGACACACCGTGCACCTTGATGCCGCTGGGATCGAGCAAACTGATGATGCCACCCTTGTTCGAGAGTTGTGCGTGCCTACCCGTCAGCCGGATGCGGACCGTATCGCCGGGCTGAATGATAATGTCCGACAGAGGCTCGCGCTTCTTGTTCCTGTCCGCCAGGTTCCAGCCGGAGAGATCCACCTGTGCCGCGCTGACGTTGAGCAAGGTCACAGTCTCGTGACCACGATCGGCATCGGGTGGGTTGATCAGGGCAGCGACGATGCGCATGGCCGAGCCGGTGGGGTCCGTAGCAGGGACGGGGTCCTCCGGTCCAGGCCAGATGTCGCAGGGAGAAATCGCATCGCCGGTCCGATCGTCCGTATGCCAGCACTGAGACTGGAAGGCCAGGAACACACCTATCCACTGGGCGACATCAGGAAAATGGATAAGCAATGCCCCATCCTGCCACACGCCGTTATCTTTGGCGAACTGCGGGGTATTACCCTGGTTCATGTGGATGTTGTGGATACCGTTCCCCGGTCTAAAGCCGAAGTAACGGTCCTTACTGTTTTCGGGTCCCCAACGCTCACCGAAGGCGTACACCAGAGCACTACTATCGCCTAGCGCGCGCCGGATCAGGTGGTCGATCTTCTCATTCAAGTCGTTGTCGGGTCCGGGCACATCGTGCGGGAGCGGCACCATTTTTCCAGGATCGAACAGATTGCCGCGGATATAGTCGAAGGCTTGTCCGCCGGGCTGTCGTAAGATGTCCGTGAAACCGTGGGGAAGATCTTCGAGCCCCTCGGTGATCGGATGCTGCAAACTTTCGTCGACGATGAACAAGAGCTCCGAGGGGGAGAGCTTCGATTTCACATTGATCGCGATGCGATAGTCGGTATCCTCATCGACGACATGTACTTGATAATGGGGTCGGCTACCGTTACCGAGCCGCCGATCGATTGGGCGTCCCTTCAAGACGCCGTAGTTGCTCAACGACATGACTGATCTCCTGCAATTCGCCGGGGGGATACTTTAACACTATAAATCTCGTAGTTGATTTGCGTCCATTTGCGTTGATTTGCGGCTAATTTTTCCGTGACGATCTTGCCCGCTCACCGTGCCTGCTCTCGGATCGGGCAACCACGGGGGGTTGCCCCTACTGAGAAACCATGTCGTCGGCTCCCAAGGCACGGAACACACGCACGAAGGCGTCCGGTCTCTTCTCCGCAATCGCAGCGTGCAGGGCGCGCATGAGCCCCTGATAATAGTGCAGGTTATGGATGGTATTGAGCCGCGCACCCAGGATCTCTTTACATTTGTCCAGATGGTGCAGATAGGCCCGGCTGTAATGCCTGCAGGTAGCGCAGTCGCAGAGGGGGTCCAACGGCCCCTCGTCGGTCCGGTAGCGGGCGTTGCGGATCTTGACGACGCCGCCGGAGGTATACAAAAAGCCGTTGCGGGCATTGCGCGTCGGCAGGACGCAGTCGAACATGTCGATCCCCCGCTGCACTGCCGCGACGATGTCCTGCGGGGTACCGACACCCATCAGGTAACGCGGTCTGTCCGCCGGCAGGCGTTGGGACAGGAAATCCAGGATGCGCAGCCGATCTTCCCGTGGCTCTCCCACCGAGAGGCCGCCCACTGCATAGCCGTCGAAGCCCAGCTCCAGCAGGCCCGCCAGGGAGGCCTCGCGCAGGTGCTCGTACATGCCTCCCTGGACGATGCCGAACAGGGCCGCCGGGTTATTCCCGTGGGCCTCGCGGCTGCGCGCGGCCCAGCGCAGGGAGAGCGCCATCGAGGCCCGCACGCGCGCCGCATCCGCCGGAAAGGGGGTACAGTCGTCGAAGATCATGACGATGTCCGAGCCCAGGTCCCGCTGTACCGCCATGGATGCCTCCGGCGTCAGAAAGACCGGGCTGCCGTCCACCGGACTCCTGAAGTGGACGCCCTCCTCCGTGATCCGGCGCAGATCCCCGAGGCTGAAAACCTGAAATCCGCCGGAGTCGGTGAGGATCGGCCCTTCCCAGTGCATAAAACGGTGCAGGCCACCGAGGCGGCGGATGACCTCCACCCCCGGCCGCAGCATCAGGTGAAAGCCGTTGCCGAGGATGATCCGGGCCCCCAGGTCGGTCAGTTCCTCCGGCGTCATGGCCTTTACCGTACCGTAGGTGCCTACGGGCATGAAGGCGGGGGTCTCGACGACACCGCGATCGAAGGTCAGATGCCCGCATCTCGCTTCCCCATCCCGCGCCAGGACCTCAAAGCGCACGGTGGCGCTCCTCCAGCCAGTGTCGGAACTGCCCGAGATCCGCTACTTCGACAGTGGGCGGGTCCAACTCGTCGGGCCAGGGAGCACCCCCGCGGTTGATCCAGATCGCCTCCATGCCGAGACAACGGGCCGCCGCCACGTCCCGATAGGGGTCGTCCCCCAGGTGCAGGGCCCGTTCCGGGGACACGCGACCCCAGCGGAGGGCACTGAGAAAGAGATGCGGGGCCGGTTTCCGGGCCCCCACATCGGCGGCGGTCAGGGAGTACCCGAACAGACCGCGCAAGGGCGTGCGGGCTATATCGGCGTTGCCGTTGGTGACCGACGCCAAGCGGTACCCGGCGCCCAGGGCCCGCAACGCGGGGAGCACATCCGCATAGGGCTCGACCCAGTTGCGGTGCTCCAGGAACAAGGCCACGGCATCATCGGCCAAGGCGATTTCGTAGCCATGGGCCGCGAGCAGGCCGCGCAAGGAGTGCCGGCGCACCGCCGTGAGATCATGGGCAATCTCGGGCCGGTTCACCATCAGCGCCCGGCGATGGCGGCGCATGGCCTCCGGATCACAGGCCGCCGTCAACCGCGGCGCGACCTGCTCCAGCCAGGCATAGAGCCTCGCCTCCGCCCGCTGAATGGCCGGAGCGCAGGGCCAGAGGGTATCGTCGAGGTCTATGGTCAGGAGTCCGAAGGCACGCTCGGCGATCATTTTTTCCATTTTGTCCATCCGCGGGACATCGGCCCCGCGGCAATAACTGTCGAAAAAGGCTTGACAAGTAGTTCGGTATTTAAGAAGATGCTGATGCACTGAAACACTGCACGGCATTTCAGTGCGCTCTTCCATCCTCCTTTGGTGGTAATCTTAAAGCGCGACGCACCTGTCGCGCTTTTTTTTTCGCCGCAAAATCGTTCGAACCGCGTTCGATATGTCGAACTATCGCAGAGCCTACAACGGCAACACTTGGTTTTTCACCGTAGTGACGGGACATCGCCGCCCCTTTCTGTGTGATGGAAGGTTGCGTGCCTTGTTGCGCCAGACCGTACGATCGGCCAAAGATCGCTGGCCGTTTCAAATCGACGCTTGGGTCCTGTTACCGGGGCACATGCATTGTATCCGGACCTTACCGAAAGGCGATGCCGATTTCTCCAAACGCTGGGGCTGAATAAAGAAGGAGTTCGGCAAACAGGCCCTGTCGTTGGTGGGCACAACCCACCCTACGACTAGCGAGGCTCCGCCTCAGACCGACGAGCCATGAATTTTTTGTGCAGCGCACGAGTTTGTTATCCACAGATTACGCAGATTTTCACAGATTACTTTTGTTTTTAATCTGTGAGAATTTGCGTAATCTGCGGACAAAAAAAGCAATGGGCACAGCGCACCCGAGTGTGAGTTTTTTGTGCAGTGCACAAACTTGACTCATTGGTAAAGATGCGGGTCTCTCAAGGGATCCTAGCGAGGCTTTGCCTCAGACCGACGAGGCGTGAATTCTTTTTAACCACAGAGGACACCGAGCACACAGAGATGGAAATGCGATCAGCCCAAGTAGAAGGCGGTTGATCGCTCAATTTCAATGTCCGCCGTCCGGTCGAGGGTGTTAAACGCGATCGCGTCTGATTCTCTGTGTACTCTGTGTACTGTGTGTTCTCTGTGGTGAATAAAGAGAGGTCGCAACGACTCGTACCCTGCGCGTGAGGCTTCGCCTTGAGACTGGTAAGGCATGAATTTTTTGTGCCGTGCAAAAACTTGACTCATTTGGTAAAGATTCGGGTCCCTCAAGGATCCTAGCGAGGCTTCGCCTCAGACCGACGAGGCGTGATCATCGCTCTCTCGCGATCGAAAACGGAACCGTGATCGTGGTCGTGATCGTAGTCGTAATCGGAGACGTAAAGCAAAGCGGGCATGGAAAACCTGATGGCTACGGATTTCGACCCGGCACCTGGCCGGGACCTCTGGATGCCACGATCGGCGAAAGTATTCTGTCTCTCCTACGGCGGCTTCGATCACGATCACGATCACGACAACGAGAGAGGTTAGACGTTTGCGAAATTTGACTCATTTGCACAAAATCTGGTCATTCAAGGAATCCTAGTGAGGCTCCACCTCAGACCGACGAGGCATGAGGCCCCAGAAGCCCCTCTCCCGTAAGGCCTCATCTCCTACGCCCAACCAGCTGTTGGAGAGCCAGGGTAGGTCGGGATCGGGATCGGGATCGCAATCGGAATCTCGATTTCGATCCCGATCCCGATTTAGGCTTTTACGACACCCTCCATCCAAAGCGGCGGCGGGCTTCGGGGTACGTGTCGGTACTGCGGTTACGCCAAGTCTCGCGGATTCCAGGAAATACCGGGGTTAAAATTGCCGCCGCACTCCAAATCGGAGAATCGCCTTTTTTCGCTCCCGGAAATCGGATCGGACCCATTTCGAGTTTCGCGGAAAATGGCGATTCTCCGATATTCGCGTTGATTTGCGTTCATTTGCGGCAAAAAAGAATTTCCAAAAAAACTACGAATCACGCGAATCCTCGCGAAAATTGTCATCCCGAACCGAAGGGAGGGACCTTTCGTCCCGAACCGAGGGGAGGGACCTTTCATCCCGAACCGAAAGGAGGGATTTTATTCGCGCTAATTCGCGCGATTCGTAGTTTCCTCTTCAGGGCGGTTACGGAATCATGAATCTCGATCCGACACAGGCACTCCAATTCGCTGATTCCTTCTGGGAGGACCGGATCCTGCCGACTTTGCGGGATTACATCGAGATCCCCAATCAATCCCCGCTCTTCGATGCGGATTGGGAACCTAAGGGTCACATGGACGATGCCGTAAAGCTGGTCGAGGCGTGGTGCGAAAGACACGCCCCGCGTAACGCCGAAGTAACCGTGCACACCTGTGCCGGGCGCACGCCGCTCTTGTCGGTCGAGATTCCAGGGCGTCTGCCCGGACAAGTACTGCTTTACGGCCATATGGATAAACAGCCGCCCGGCCCCGGGTGGAGAAAGGGTCTGGGGCCCTGGTCACCGGTGCGTGACGGCGATCTCTTATATGGCCGCGGTAGCGCGGATGACGGTTATGCCGTCTTTGCCTGTATCGGGTCCATTGCCTTGTTGGAGGCGCAAGGCGTCCCTTTTCCGAGGTGTGTGCTGCTCATCGAATGCAGCGAGGAGAGCGGCAGCCCGGATCTGGCCTATTATCTGGATCGGCTGCGGGACCGGATCGGTATCCCGGAGCTGGTGGTGTGCCTGGATTCGGGCTGCGGAAACTATGAGCAGTTCTGGGTAACGACTTCCCTGCGGGGGCTCGTCGGCGGCAACCTGACGGTCGAAGTCTTGGAAAACGGGGTACATTCGGGAGACGCCTCCGGGGTGGTGCCGTCCAGCTTCCGAATCATCCGGGCCTTGCTGGATCGGATTGAGGACCGGGAGACAGGAGAGGTGGTGGAAGCGTTCCAGGTGCCGATTTCAGCGCAGGTACTCGAGCAAATCGGGCGCGCCGCAGAGGCACTCGGGACGGATCACTTTCGGCGTTTCCCTGTGAGTGGAGATCTGTCGATGGTGGGGGCGAGCACCTTCGAGAATCTCGTCAACCGTACCTGGCGCCCCGCGTTGGAGATAATCGGTGCCGGCGATCTGCCGGCCCTGGATACGGCCGGGAATGTCCTGCGACCACGCACGTCACTCAGACTCTCGCTACGCCTGCCGCCTACGCTCGACGCAACCCAGGCCGGCGCGACCCTGGCCCGGATTCTAGGGACCGACCCACCCTATCGGGCGACGATACGCTACGAGGCGGAATGGGAAGCCAACGGTTGGCAGACCCCGCCGTTTTCGGGTTGGCTCGACGCCGCCGTGCAGGAGGTCTCGACCAGCTTTTTCGGGCGACCCGCGATTTATTTCGGTGAGGGCTTCTCGATTCCCTTCATGCCGGCGCTGGTGCGGGCCTTCCCGAATACCCAATTCGTGGTGACCGGCGTGCTCGGTCCGGATTCCAATGCGCATGGACCGAACGAGTTTCTCCACTTGGGTATGGCAAAGAAACTGACCGCTTGTGTCGGTGAGATCGTAAGCCGTGTACAAAAAACCGATGGGCCGGTTTAATGAAAATGGTATTGGTATTTTCACTCTGCTGCATTAGGGGGTGTTCTCAATTAAGCCAAATCCATGTAGCGCAGGCGTCCCGCTTGCCGGAACGCGGGCGTTGCGCCCGCGGGTTGCAGGCGAGACGCCTGCGCTACGTTCTTCGTTTCTGCGATGACCCGGCTTAATTGAGAACACCCCCTAGGATTCCTTGAGGGACCGGAATATTTGCAAATGAGTCAAATTTCGCAAACGTCTAACCTCTCTCGTTGTCGTGATCGGGATCGGGATCGGGATCGAAATCGAGATTCCGATTGCGATCCCGATACCGATTTCGATTTCGATTTCGACCTACCCAGGCCTTCCAACGGCTGGTTGGGCGGAGGAGATGGGGCCTTACGGGAGAGGGGCTTTCGGGGCATCACGCCTCGTCGGTCTGAGGCAAAGCCTCGCTAGCTAATAGCACAGGATTGACACGGATAAATTTCAACAGATCTCTGCTCCTGACTCGGAGTTTTCGGGCCGGCAATCATGAAACGAGCCTTGGCGCTGCTGCAGGCGACGGTTCTGCTCTTTCTCGCGGGTTATGCTCACCCCCAAGTCGCCTCCTTTCAACCGCCGACCGTCGGTGCGGCCACCCCGTGGACGCAGCAAGGATTTAAGGCCGATCCGAACGATTTTCGGTTTGCTATCGTCAGTGATCGGGCCGACAGTCCCCGACCCGGAGTTTTCGAGCAGGCAGTAGCGAAATTGAATCTGCTGCGACCGGAGTTCGTGATCTGCGTCGGCGATCTGATCGAGGGATATACGACGGATCCCGAGGTACTGGACCGGCAATTCGACGAGATAGACGATATCCTCGGTGGCCTGGAAATGCGCTTTTTCCGAGTTGCGGGAAATCACGACATCACCAATTCCGTCATGTTGGAGGTGTATCGGGAACGTTACGGCTCACCCTATTACCATTTTCTCTACAAAGACGTATTGTTCCTGGTGGTATCCACGGAAGAGGTCGATAAACCGAGTCGTATCGACAAGGCCCAGGTTGCCTATATGCAAAACGCCCTCAGGGATCATCCGGACGTGCGCTGGACTTTCGTTTTTATGCACAATCCGCTGTTCGTCGACTGGAAAGGCAGGCCACCGCCACTCAGTGAGGGTTGGACGCAGATCGAAAACGCCCTGAAGGGACGCCCGCACACGGTCTTTGCCGGTCATCGGCACCAGTACGCGAAGTATGAGAAGCAGGGTCAAAGCTATATCCACCTGGCAACGACCGGGGGCGGCAGCCGGTTAAGAGGCACTGCCCACGGAGAGTTCGATCACATTGTCTGGGTCACGATGACGGGTACGGGACCCAGAATCGCGAACCTGATGCTGGACGGGATCTTCGATGAGAATGTAAGGCCGGCGAAACAAAGCAGGGAGCCGGGGCTGATCCGAACACTTCTCGATTCGCTCCGGTCGGTGATAGGGCGTTAGTACAGCAGTGCCGAAGTACCGATAACATCGGTTCGGGTTCTTCCATCGAGAATTCTTTTTGCCGCGAATGAACGCAAATCGGTCACAATCGGCTCGCTATCATCGACGGTTCCTGATCCCGTTGCATTTATTTGCGTCCATTTGCGTTCATTTGCGGCTAACCCAATGCCATCAAGTTAGCTGTTGGCCATTTAGAGAAAACTACGAATCACGCGAATTTCCGCGAATAAGATCCCTCCCTTCGGTTCGGGATGACAATTTCGCGAGGATTCGCGTGATTCGTAGTTTCTTCTCTTACTTTGCCGACCGGTAACGCTTAACTTAATGGCAGTGGCGGCTAACCCTTCTATGAAACCCCTGCTCGCTCAATCCGAGCCCGAAGGCAAGAGCATCCATGTCTGCCCCCAACAACGGACTCTATCTGTTGATCGCGTTACCGGCGGTGCTGACGCCGGTCTATCGCATCCTCGTCAATGCCCGAATTCCCGTTCTCTTGTCAGAAACCTGGCTCGTACTGGCGATGATGATTGTCATCGCGGTGCTTCTGGGGCTGGCCCTCCGTCTCTCCGGTCGGCGGCTACGACTGGTGCTGCTTGCGGTAATCCTGTTCATCCACTTGGATTTGGCCGGCGCCTACACGGGTCTGTTCGAGACGATCGGCTTCGATGGCCGCATCCCGGTGAGAGCGCTGAAGGTCGTGGCCAAGGGGGGTACCTTCCTCCTGATTTTCGGCGCTCTATACGCGGGCCTGTGGGCTATACATCGGTATGCCGTGAGGGTGGCGGCGGCCTATTTCGTGGTGGTCGGCCTGGCGGTCGTCGTTACGGACCCGCTTCCCAAGCTGGCATCGAAACCTTATGCGATAACCGGGTTGCCTGCCGCCGGCGACACCGGCTCCGACCCGGCGCCGCCCCATGTCATTCATCTGCTGTTCGATGCGCTGCTCGCCCCCGGCGCGATCGAACGCGGTATCGCGGGGGGAGATGCGGTTTACGAAGCGATTCGCCGCCTCGCCGAACGCTATGGGTTTCGTGTCTTCGAGCGCGCGTTCAGTCGACATCATCATACGAGTATTTCCATGCAAAATATGATGAATGCGGAATACGAAGAAAAGGGTGAGAAGCCATTCTTCAAGACCAGACACAACCTCGAAGCAAACGCCTATTTCGATGACTATGCGGCACGGGGATATGGGATCAGGGTATATCAGACCAGTCACGTGGATTTCTGCTCGAATGACAAGGTCTCGGTCTGCGTGCAGTTCGATTCGTACACCCCGGCCTGGTTGATCGACCGGGAGTTTTACGGGGATGACAAGGCCCATGCCTTCCCCGCGGTAACGGCGCGGACCTTCGACCTCCTGGTCATCCTCCTGCGGGGGCATGGGGACAGCTACACGGGGCGCTTGCTCGCTCGTCTCACGCTCAAGCTGCTCCAGGTGCGGGCGCGGCTGGCCGGGTCCGAGAGCGACGCAAAAGGGGTGCCGCGCTCTCTATGGCCGGCACCACGGGCCGACGTACTCGGCTTTCCCGATTGGTTCGACGTTTTTGTGCACGATGTGATGCGCAGCGACCGGGGGACCTTGTTGTTTGCCCATTTTCTGGTTCCGCATCACCCGTACCTGTTGACAGATACCTGCGCGCTGACCGGGACGCGGGAGACCCTATACGGTAACCCAGGCAAAGAATACGGTATCGATCGTGACCGGACCGATGAAAGGCACAAAGAGAAGCTGATCGGCTACTATGCTCAGGCGCAGTGTGTCTTTCTGAAGCTCGAAGAATTGCTGGAAAGGATCAGCCGCTCGGAGCGGCATCGGGATGCATTGGTTATCGTGCACGGAGACCACGGCCCACGGATCTTTGATAATATACGGATCAGCCAATTCGCGGAGAAGGATTTCGCCGATTACTACGCCACATTCTTCGCGGTGCGTGCGCCTGATCGCATCGCGGCCGGGCATGATTGTGAATCGGCATCCCTACCGAACCTGTTCATTCGCTATGTAAAACACATGCAGGGAGAGACCGGCACGGGGCGAGAGAACAATACCATCTTTGTCGAAGAGTGGTCGGCTCAGGGTGTCTCTCACATCGAGCGGGCCATGCCGGAGCTTACCTGCTTCCACGAAGAGCCACTTCAATGACGGATCGGGCGGCATGACCCCCATTGGAACCCAATGCCATTAAGTTAAGCCTCAAAGCCCCTCTCCCGGTGGGAGGGCGACGCAAAAATCCTTTCGAACCACAGAGGACACAGAGAACACGGAGAAAGGCACAAGCAATTCTCTGCGTTCTCTGTGTTCTCTGTGGTTAAACTTCACAGACTGGCAGCTGACGCCACCGTTTTTACGACACTCTCGGCGGGAGAGGGGTTGAGGAGAGGGCGGTGTCGGTGACGCTTAACTTAATGGCATTGCATTGGAACCACGAATAGACACGAATGAACACGAATAAAGGGCACTTTGAAAAATGCGATTTTCGTCTACGACTCACCCCAACAATCAATGGCTTAGAGTCGCTTGATTGGTGAAAATACCTATTTTTCAAGGTGCCTTAAATACAAAATCATTATTCGTGTTCATTCGTGTCTATTCGTGGTTCTCAAGAGTCGAGAGAGATACCATGAATCGTACGAAACGAGCCTTGGTTCTGCTGCAGGCGACGGTCCTGCTCTTTCTCGCGGGCTATGCTCACCCCCAAGTCGCCTCCTTTCAACCGCCGATCACCCTCGGTGCGGCTACCCCCTGGACGGAGCAGGGATTCAAGGCCGACCCGGACGATTTTCAGTTCGCGATCGTCAGTGATCGGAACGGTGGTTCCCGGCCCGGAGTTTTCAAGCAGGCAGTGATGAAACTGAACCTGCTGCAGCCGGAGTTCGTGATCTGCGTCGGCGATCTGATCGAGGGATATACGACGGACCCCGAGGTACTGGACCGGCAATTCGGCAAGATGGACGCTATCCTCGATAGCTTGGAAATGCGCTTTTTCCGGATTCCGGGAAATCACGACATCACCAATCCCGTCATGTTGAAGATGTACCGGGAACGCTACGGCCTGCCCTACTACCATTTTCTCTACAAGGACGTATTGTTCCTGGTGGTATCTACGGAAGAGATCGGTGAGCCGGGTCGTATCAGTGAGGCTCAGGTTGCCTATATGCAAAAGGCCCTCGGAGATCATCCGGACGTGCGCTGGACCTTCGTCTTCATGCACAACCCACTGTTCGTCGAGTGGAAAGGCGAAATACCGAGTAAGGGATGGGCGCAGATCGAAGACGCCCTCGTGGGGCGTCCGCACACGGTCTTTGCCGGTCATTGGCACCAGTACGCGAAGTATGAGAAGCACGGTCAAAGCTACATCATCCTGGCAACAACCGGGGGCTTCAGCAAGTTGCGGGGTGCCGACTACGGCGAATTCGATCACATTGTCTGGGTTACGATGACGGATACCGGCCCCAGAATTGCGAACCTGACCCTGGACGGGATCCTCGACGAGAATGTGAAGGTGGTGAAATGAATCGCCCTTTCAGAGGCGGTATAAAAACCAGGAACGGATTGCGTAGGATATGGAAAGTCTGCGTGCTCGGAGACAATGCCATTAAGTTAGCTGCTGGCCGCTTGTCGTAGGTTGGGCAAAGCCCGCCAGGGACGGTGGGCGTGCCCAACACCGGTGTTGGGCACGGGCCATCCCTGGCCCTTTGCCCAACCTACGAATCATGCGAATCAATCCGCGAGGATTCGTGTGATTTGTGAGGTTTCCTCTCTTTTGCTGGCCGGTAACGCTTAACTTAATGGCATTGGGCTCGAACTAATTCACCCCCGCTCGAATAAAAACAGACAGCGGCCCGTTGCCGTGATGACCTTCCGCTCAGCGATACGCGCGCAACCTTCGAGGGCGGCGACAAAGCCCGCCTCGTCATAATCGAAGAAAATATCCTCTCTGAATTCGAGCATTTTCTGGACCGTCGGATCGGATTTGGGTACGAACTCGATGACCCCGCGGGGTGCCAACCCAACCAACCAGCTCACCACCTCACCGAGGGGAAGATTGGAGCCGATGACCAGGTGGTGAACGAAGGCGAGCGCCAGGACCGCATCGGCAGATACCCTGGCCTTGAATCCCTTGCGCTCCGACTGGTCCCACCCCTGGTCGGGACTCGGGTTCGCGGCATCCAGATACAGCGGCAGAAAGTTCAGTTGCTTCGACTTCGCCCGTGCATAGGCAGCCGCGAGCGCCCCCGGATCGGCGTCATACCCGATGACAGAGCGGGCCCCGGCCGCCAGCGCGAGCTCTGCATACTCGCCGGTATTGCACCCCAGATCCAGGAGCTGCTGCGGGCGTGTGGTGCCGACGAAGTCCCTAATAAACCGGCGCTTCGTCGCTTCTTCCGTCTCCGAGTAGGTATTGATCGCCTGGTAATGGCCCCAGGTCGATCCCTGAGTGGCCTTGGGACGAAGATCTGCTATCCAATCCCGCAGCTGGGTCAGCATGCCCCGATAACCGGCCTGCGGGAGTTTTTCGGCGGATCGATTGCCGAGCAATCGCAACCGGTCATCCTTCAATGCGCCTTGTTGCAGGCGGGCGGGTAAGGTCACGTGCGCAAGCACCCGCCAGGACCATTTTCGGCGCATCGGCAAGAGCCGATTCATAGCGACCGTGGTGATCCCCGTAAGACTGCCGCGTATCCAACTATTGAATGCCACCCCCAGATAGGCATCGAGCAACAAGGGATTCAGAAACTGCTCACAGAACTGGCGATGACCCTGCCAGAGCTCTCCGCTGCGATACCTGCGGAACGACAGATAATCGATAAATACCGGTTCGGACCCCACGAACTGTAGATTATAGGCGCCAGCATCCGACAGGCTGATGTCGTGGTCGAGCAGGTATAGTTGCAGGTCGAGATGCAACAGGGCGGCATCTCTCAACATGCCGAAGCACCATTCGTAAGGGTAGGAGATGAAGGGAATCCGGGGATGTTCGAGCAGGTAGACCGCCGCGGACGGTATTCCGGCCGGGAAATCCGACGGCCGCTCCGTGGCCTCGATCAGCCACCCCTTGCGGGCGAGTTCCTCGATTGCCCCGGAATCCCGCACGAATTCATAGTCTTCCCGGTGGTGCTCGGTGACGGTTCGGAATATCCGACCCGCCGCCGCGTACACATGTCCCGACGGATCGCGGAATGATGCCGGGTCCTTTTTCAGTAGCACAGGCTTGTGCTTACCAGACAGATCGGCTTTAGGGCACTTTGAAAAATACGATTCTCGTCAACGGAGCACATGGATAATCAATGGGTTAGAGGATCTTGAGTGGTGAAAACACCTATTTTTCAAGGTGCCCTTTAGATCTTTTAATCCGCAGATTACACAGATTCTCGCAGATTATTTCGTTTTTAATCTGTGGAAATCTGCGTAATCTGCCGATTCAAAAAGAATCTTTGCGCCTTTGCGGCTCGAATGCATCTTCGCGGTTCAGGCGTTCGCGCTCGAGGTCGGTCGGATGCGAGGTCTTACCGCCGGTGAGTCGTGATAGGAAGCCTCTCACTTTTTGCCAGTACAGCTTCAGCGTATAGAGCCCGGCGACGATACCGCCGATCAGCATTTGCAACAACATGCTGCCGGCCCCAGGGTCCAAATAAGCAAACACGCTCGTGGGCGCAACCAACAGCAATCCCGCGAGAACACCCGCTGACGAATGAATTCTGAACTTCATACCATCCTCCGGCATTATTGAGTCGGGTCTGCGTGGAGGCAGGCAAACTCCGGCATTGCCCGCTCGCTTCGAGCATTTCCGCCCGAACCCGTTGCAACGATATAGCTTGGGACTAGGATTCCTTGAGGGACCTGCATCTTTACAAATGAGTCAAGTTTGTGCGCTGCACAAAAACAGTTCTGCCTCTTGTTGGGCGGGAATCGCAAATCCTTTGAACCACGGATGGACACGGATAAACACAGATTGTGATCCGTGTTTATCCGTGTCTGCCTCCGTGGTTCTTCGGTGCGGTTGGTCACGCCTCGTCGGTCTGAGGCGAAGCCTCGTTAGGGGGTATCGACATTTAACCCTGACCTCCGGACCTGTCTCCTAATGGTACAGGATTAACAGGATTTTCAGAATGGACTGATCATGTTGCGGCTCGGTGAACCTCACCCCATAGGGTGGGCTGTGCCCCAATTCCATTAAGTTAAGCGTTACCGGCCGGCAAAAGAGAGGAAACCTCACCAATCACACGAATCCTCGCGGATTGATTCGCGAGGATTCGCGAGATTCGTAGGTTGGGCAAAGCCCGTAGGATGCGGTGAGCGTGTGTTGTCCTTTCCGGACTGCACCACCGCCAGACGCGAACCGCATCTGTGGACGGTGGGCGTGCCCAACAAAGGTCCCTCGCTTCGCGCGGGATAAATGTTGGGCACGGGTCATCCCTTGATGCGGTTCGCGGTCGGAATTGGTGTAATCCTGCTACGGTATACCACGCTCACCGCATCCTACTCGCCCAATCTACGACAAGCGGCCAGCAGCTAACTTAATGGCATTGGGCTGTGCCCACCAGGAAAATACCGTATTTGGTGGGCACAGCCCACCCTACTCTTGGTAGATTTCAACCTCACCCCGGTGGTCCACCGGCGAACAGGCGATCCAGGGCCGTGATCAGTCGATAGGGCGGCCGGTCGTACCAGACACCGCAACTCGGACCCAACTGGGGACGCATCCCCCGCAGAAACAGGTAGTAAACGCCGCCGAAATGGGTCCGGTAGTCATAACCCGGGAGCCGCCACCCGAGAAATCGGTGCAGGGCCAAGGTATAGATCAGGTACTGCAGGTCGTAGTGGTGATGACGGATGGCGACCTGTAAGCCATCGCGCTCGTAGGCCGTGAGTCGGTCCCCGAGCCGGTTGGATTTGTAATCGAGGATGTAAAAGCGTCCCTCGCGACGCAACACCAGGTCGACAAAACCGTGCATCAGCCCCCGCATGGCCTCGAAACCCAGTCCGGCGGCAGCACTCGCATGGGCCTCGGATACCGCCAATGCAGTTTTTAAGGACTCGAGATCCAGGCCCGCGACGGGAAAGTGAAACTCCAGTTCCACCATCCGATCGGCGGCGGCGATGTCGCGCAGACGCAGGGGTATGGCCGGGTCGAGCCGGGTGTCCAGGACGTTGGTCACCAGTTCCTCCACCACGGGCGCCCAATCCTTATCCACGGCACGGCCTGCCCCCAAGCCGCCGTAGCGGTCCAACCGGTCGCGGACGGTCCGGGTCAAAATCTCGCCGGCGGCATGGGGAAAGTCCAGGTCCTCGAACAATTGGTGTAGGAAGTGGCCGACATGGGTGCCGCTGGGAAGCGCGAACAAGGGATCGACCGGAGCGCCCGGCTCGGCTTCCGGCGCGGGGGATACGGCGGCGGCGTCGAAATCGGGGCGCTCGCTGTCGTCCCCCCGCACCAGACTCGAATAGCTGGTCACCCGCCAGCTCGCGTCGATGCTCGAGCGGAATTCCTCGAATACCAGCCGGGCGGGGTCGATCCGGCCTCCGACCCAAGACGCGCCGGTGGGCAAGGGCAGCTCGCGGACCTGGATGGCACCCGGTGCCCGAGACGCCAAGGCCTCCAGGTCCGCGCGGATCTCTTCTTCCGACAGGCGCGGCAGGCGGCTGGTAGGAAATTCGCTCTCCGGGTCCCGGTGCAGCAGATAGGCCAGGGCCGCGTCCTGAATGCCGTTGACCTTTCCCCAGCACAGCACGCACAGCTTGGCCGCCCGCGTTACTCCCACGTAGAACAGGCGTAACCGCTCGGCGAGCCGCTCGGTCCGTTCCAGGCGAGCATGCGCCTCCCGGTCATCCGAACCCAGATCCAGACAGGCCCGCTTATCCTCCGGCGCATGAAAGAACACCGGGGTCTCCCCCCCCAAAAACCCCTTGAAATAGCTCCAGGGGAAGGGGATGAAGACCAGGGGGTATTCCAGGCCCTTGCTCTTGTGCAAAGTAACCACCTTGACCAATCCTTCATCGCTCTCCAAGCGCAACTGGCGGGCCGCGTCCCCTCCCCTCTCTGCGCGCCGGTCGCTGAACCAGCGCAATAATCCGTCCATACCGGGGTGTTCGCCGGCGGCCACCTGCAGCAGCTCCAGCAGCTGCAGCAGATTGGTCAGGCGCCGCTCGCCGTCGGGCCGACGCAGCAACCGGGCGGGTATCCGCTCCGCCGCGAGCAGCTCCTGCAAGGCCACCATCACCCCCTGCTGTCGCCAGCGTTCCCGATAGGACTGGAATCGGGCCAGCAATTCCTCTCGGGCGAGCTCGTCGTCGGCCAGTCGCTCCAGCTCTGCTGCACTCCACCCCAGCAGGGTCGTAGCCAGCGCGGCCCGTAGGTGCCCCTCGTCGTGCAGCTCTGCCAGGGCCCGCAGCAGGGTAGCCAGCTCCGCGGCATCCTCGGTCATAAACACACTGTCCTCGCTCAGGCTCACGCTGCTGATGCCGCGGTCTCGCAGGGCCTGCTGTACCAGATCGCCTTCCCGGTGGGTACGCACCAGCAGGGCGATGTCGCCCGGCGCCAGTTCTCGTTTTCCCATGGTCGCCCTGCCGGCGTCCGCCCGGTTCAACAGATCGACGATATATTCGGCGCAGGCCCGCGCCGCGCTTCTCAAGGCCGCGTCGCCACGGATAAAACCCGGCGGCCGGGTGGTTTGATTGTCCGCGTCCAGCCGCAGCATCAGGACCTGCAGAGGCACCGGCTCGACCCCATTGAGGCGGAACGGCTCCTGGTCCGCCGTGGGACCGGGCGCTACCGGATTGAAGCCGATGTAATCCTGATAGACGAAAGGTTCCGGGGCGGATGCGAACAGGCAGTTGACGGCCTCGACCAGCCGCGAGCCGGAGCGCCGGTTGACGGTGAGGCCATAGCGGTGTCCGCCGCGGGCGCTGTCGTCCCGGGCCTGCATGTAGGTGAAGATGTCCGCGCCGCGAAAGGCATAAATGGCCTGCTTGGGATCGCCGATCAAGAACAGGCCGCAGTCGGGCTGCCCGCCGTAGAGGCGCCGGAAGATGCGGTACTGCTGCGGGTCCGTGTCCTGGAACTCGTCGATCAGGGCCACCGGATAGCGTTCTCGCACGCCGGCGGCCAGGGCCTCCGCCCCCTCCCCCGCCAGGGCCTGGTCGAGGCGGCGCAGCAGATCGTCGTAATAGAGCAGCCCCTCGTCTTGCTTGCGCCGCTCCAGATCGGCACGCACGAACGCCCGCGCGGAGGTCAGAAACAGGGCCCTGCCGCCGGCATGGGCGCGGAATAGCAACTCCGACAGGCGGCCACAGAGGTCGAAAAAGGGGTGAGTCGGCGGGCGTTGCCCTGCTTTGGTCTTTTTCTCCAGTTCGGACGGCGTCAGGCGCTCGAAGTCGGCGGGCAGTTCTGTAGGGGGTTCGGTTGCCGCCGCCACCGTCGCGGCGGTCCGAACTGCCCGAGCAACGACCTGCTTGTTATAGGAGCGTCGGTTGAGATCGGGGCTGGTCGCCAGGATATTCTTTATCTGATCGGAGGCTTCGCGCCACAGTTCGCGCATCTGCCCGAAAACCGCGGCCAGCTCCCGGCTTGCGGTCTCGACATCCGCCGCGTCGACCTGCGGCAACAACCGCAGATCGTCGAGCGCCAGGGTGGGCTGTAGATCCGCGAGTAGATCCTGGGGTGTCTTCCATTGCTGTCTCACCCAGCGCGCCTTTTGCGGGGTCGCGCTCGCGACCTCTCGGCGCCAGAAATCCTCGACCGCGGTGGTCCGCAGCCGGGCCTCGTCGGTGATGAACTCCACATCGAAAGCCGCGCCGCTCTCGAAGGCATGATCCGTAAGGGTGCGCAGACAGAAGCCGTGGATGGTGTGGATCGCGGCCTCGTCCATGCGGGTCAGGGCATCGGCCAGCAGGGTGTGTGCGCGCTCCCGATCCGCCAGTCCTGACAAGAGCTCGGCGAGGATGGGGTCTTTTTCATTTTTTCCACCCCCCTCCCCTCCCCTCTCCCCTACATCACGAGGGTGTCGCAAAAGCCCCTCTCCCGCCGGGAGAGGGGTTGGGGTGAGGGGATCAAAGGGTGAAGATCGGCGCCCTTTGCGACACCCTCCTACATCACCGCGCAGCCAGTCCAGGGCCTGGACCAGCCGCTTACGAATACGGTCGCGCAGCTCCTCGGTGGCGGCCTCGGTAAAAGTGACCACCAGAATCCGATCCACCTCCAGGCCCAGCTCCAGCAGCAACCGCAGATACAGGGTCGCGATGCTGTAGGTCTTGCCGGTACCGGCACTGGCCTCGATCAGGGTCAGGCCCCGCAGGGGGACCCGTAAGGGATCCAGTGCCGGCATGTGCTCAGATCACTAATGAGTCAAGTTTTGTGTGCACTACCAATAAACCACGGATGGACACGGATAAACACGGATTGTGATCCGTGTTTATCCGTGTTTATCCGTGTCTATCCGTGTCTATCCGTGGTTCTTCGGTGCGGTCGGTCACGCCTCGTCGGTCTGAGGCGAAGCCTCGTTAGCGCTTGCAGTGACTTCAGTCGCCGCTTTTGCGACGGACGACGCAATGTTGGGATTGTCCGGATTAACCATTACTTCTTTTTGAATCCGCAGATTACACAGATTTCCGCAGATTGAAAACGAAATAATCTGCGAAAATCTGTGTAATCTGCGGATTTAAAAACGGATTCCAGTCGGTTTTGCGCCTTTGCGGTCCATTTCAGGTGAAATGCGTGCTGTCGAAGATAAGTAAAATTCTTCGGATCAAATCATTCTCGAATTCAAACAATTGAGCCATGGGTGTGCGGACCTCACCTTTTGAGAAATTGTAGAATATGGAAACTTTGGAGTCCTTCTCAAAGGACTCGATAAGTTCGCATTCAAAACCTACCGGAGGATTCGATTTGAGCGATTCGATATAGACCGCGGCCGATTCAAATTGAAATAATGGCCCTTTGAATTGTAAATCGTTTGAGAAAATTTTTTCCAGCTCGTCCGGATTTCCATCCGAGAACAGAATCTCCAGATATTTTTCGACGATTTCCAGTTTGCTCATGTGTTTTTCTTGTCGAATCCGCAGATTTCCGCAGATGAAAAACGAACCACGGATAGACACGGATAAACACGGATTGTGATCCGTGTTTATCCGTGTCTGCCTCCGTGGTTCTTAATTGCAGCCAGGTAGGTTTTCAATTGGTTACTTTCTGATCTAGTCCTCGACAATCCGCCGCAACCGGTTATAACCCAAGGCAGGCCCCGGCGCGGTTGCCGCCGCACCGAGGCCCTAACCGCAACCCAACCTGTACACGAGGTTCGGCCATAGCTGATTCCAATTTTACCTGTCCGGCGACCCCGCTGGAAATCACCCTCACCCACGAAACCATCATCCGCATCCGGGAGGCCCTGCTGATCGGGCTTGCTGCGTTCGGCGAGATCGAGCGGTTGTCCGACGCCCAAGCGATCCGGGCAGCACGTGGAAAATCTGTTCCCCGTGCCCTGCGGGTTATCCATCCCATCGGCGAATCCGACACGATTTGCCGGTTCGCTGACGCCCTGCGGATGTTGGGCTGACCATGGGCAAACCTGTGGCTCGCCATGGAGGGCCACCAAAGGACCGTAGGCTGGGTTGCGGCCAGGGACGGCCAAAACCCAGCATTGCGGACCGGAAACGCTGGGTTTCGTTCCTTGCCACCCAGCCTACAACACTGACCATGGGCAAACCTGTGGCTCGCCATGGAGGGCCGCCAAAAGACCGTAGGCTGGGTTGCGGCCAGGGACGGCCAAAACCCAGCACACAGCATTGCGGACCGGGAACGCTGGGTTTCGTTCCTTGCCACCCAGCCTACAACACTGACCATGGGCAAACCTGTGGCTCGCCATGGAGGGCCGCCAAAGGAGCGTAGGCTGGGTTGCGGCCAGGGACGGCCAAAACCCAGCACACAGCATTGCGGACCGGAAAAGCTGGGTTTCGTTCCTCAACCCAGCCTACAACACTGACCATGGGCAAACCTGTAGCTCGCCATGGAGGGCCGCCAAAGGAGCCAGGTTGGTTGGGCGAGTAGGATGCGGTGAGCGCGGTATACCGTAGCAGGATTACACCAATTCCGACCGCGAACCGCATCGATGGTGCGGTGAGCGCGGTAGGTCTTATCAGGATGACATTACGAGGGGGCACGAACCGCATCAAGGGATGGCCTGTGCCCAACACTTTGTTGGGCACGCCCACCGTCCACAGATGCGGTTCGTGCCTGGCGGTGGTGCCGTCCGGAAAGGACAACACACGCTCACCGCATCCTACGGGCTTTGCCCAACCTACAATTCTCCTTTTAAGTCATCAGATTACATAGATTTCCGCAGACGAAAAGCAATTCGTGTTCATTCGTGTCCATTCGTGGTTCTTATTCCGCAACCTCATTGCAACCGGGTGAGCCGACCGACCGACTGCCGCGGTTACTGGTCTTTCTCAATCACCTTAGCCAGAACGGAACAATCCTTGGACCTGGCCTTGGCCCAGAGCACCTCTTCTAACACCGGATCACCCTCACCCCGATCCCGGTTGGCCTGCCACCACATCCTCTCGGCGATGTACTGGTTGTCGCAAGCGAGTTCGGCGAGACAGTTCGCGCGTTTCCGCTTGAACGTAGCCTCATCCGGCGGTTTCTGCCAGCCTTCGAATGGGTACTTTCGATTGTGCATGACGTCGAATTCCCGGGGTGGCGAGAATACTTCCAGTTCTGAGAATACCGCCGGTTTCAAGGGCAAGTTGGAGTCGAGGGACTGCAAGCGTTCAATGGCTTTCTCGAGCTGTTTGCGTCCATTCTCGGACCCGTGCTCTCCTTCCCTCTTCAGCCCGGCTACCAGATACTCGATCTTTGGGAGCGGATCCCAGTCCGGTTCGCCCAACGGAATTCGCTCCTCCGAACCTTCCTGTCCGACGGAAAATGAGTGCAGGTCCCGCAGATCGGTACGCGAGAGTTCCACCTCCCGAAAATCCGTTCCGTAGACCACCGCCCCCCGGAGATCCGCGCACTGTAGATCCGCCCCCCGGAGATCCACCCCCCGGAGATCCACCCCCCGGAGATCCGCGCCCTGCAGCTGTGCCTTCCAGAGATACGCGCCCTGCAGCTGCGCAGCTTGGAGATTCGCGCCCTGTAACCACGCCCATCGGAGATCTGCGCCCTGCAGCTGCGCCAACCTGAGATCCACGCCCTGCAGCTGAGCCCAACCGAGATTCGTACCCTGTAGCCGCGCCCACATGAGGTTGGCATCCTGCAGTTGCGCCTTCTTGAGATTCGCGCCTTGCAGCTGCGCCCCATGGAGACGTGCGCCCCGCAGCTGCGCTTTCCAGAGGTTTACATTCCAAAACTTGCTTTTGTAGAATTTGGCGTAGCGCAGATCCCGTCCGCGCAGATTCAGTCCCTCCCCGACCTCTTGCCAGATCTTCCTCTGCTTCTCGTCGGTCTCCAAATGCTCGGCGAACAAAAGCTCGACGGGGGGGTCTTTCCGCATCAGAGTCCGTTCGTTCAGCACCAGATTCCGATGAACCAGCTTGTCCAGCTGCTTCTGGTATCCGATCCACCGCTCAATGCCGACAACGCCGCCGCCGGGCGGAACCAACAGGTCCCAACTACCGATGAACATTAGGATGGTGAGCACCGGACCCCATACGTGCCAATGCCCGGATTCGGACCACCAGTCCCGCCAGCGATCGGAGCGGGAGAACAGGCGCGGCCAATAGAACCACAGCAGCAGCAGATCGAAGGTGAGTGCCAGTTGGTGACCGAAAGTGATCCACCCGTCGTGATAGGGCAGGAACTTCAATTGGATGGTCAGCAGCAGGACGATGGGGGCTAACAGGATGGTGGCGGTAACCCACATCCTGAGTGCCCATTGGATCCACTCTGGATGGTGGATACCGATAATCCTGTGGCTGAAGATCAGGGGAAAGGGTAAATTCCGCTGGGTGCGTTCCAGATCCGACGGCAGTGACTTGAGTGCATCGTTGAGGTCGAACAGCCTGCGTGACAGCAGGAAGAATTGGGTGAGCAGATAGGCATGGAGAAATAGCACCAGCCAAGGGATGATGAGGTAAAACTCGACCAGGGGTAGCTCGACATTGGGTAAAGGCGGGTGAATGGGGGCCTCTTTCAGGAGCTGTTCGTCGTCGGTCGAGAAGACGGTGACCCACACATAGAAGACAAATACGAGAAAGGTGAAATAGAGCCAGTGCACATGGCGCGCGGAACTGTCCACTGCAGCGCGCAGGACCGCGATCCTCCCCTCTTGGAGTGACCAGTACTCCTTCTTTTGAAGTGATTGGTAATTTTCGTTCTCGATGTGAGACATGTTTCCCCTGTCTCCATAGGCCTGATAGGACTTCTTATGATCCAGTGAGTGGAACGAACCACATCGATCCGTGGTTGCCCGATCCGAGGGCAGGTACGGGAGCCGGGCAGGCACAGGGGCCTGCCCCTACCCTCTCGCTCGTAGGATGTGGTGAGCCTTGGCCGGGCAGGGACGCTCGGCCATCGGCGAACCGCATCAATGCCCATCCCTCAAGGAAAACGACACCGCCAGGTAGGGTGGGCTGTGCCCACCAACGACTCACCCGGCTGCAATGAGGCCGGGGAGGGTTTGAACCATAAAGACACAAAGCCCACGTAGGGCGGGAAAGCGTAGCGCATCCCGCCTTTTAGACCTTTTGGAGTGCGGCGGCCAAGGTTACCCCGGTATCGACAGGAACCTGTGGCGCCTGCTGTAACCGAGGCGCTGCCATGGGTTACCGGCCCACCGCCGCTTTGGATTGGGCAAGGCTCCGTCCCCGACAAAGGCACTGCGACCAATTGAAAACGAAAAAATCTGCGAAAATCTGTGTAATCTGCGGATAAAAGGATGCCGTTCGCTCTGCTGTATCTTTGCGGATTACGGGAAATGCCGGGAAAGCTCGATCCGATCTCCGAGGTCGAGTCTGAGAACACGGCGCGCATCTCCCTGATTGACTGCCAGCTCTACGAGGCCGAAGGCGTCTTCGTACCAGAATGCCTGTCCGGGGGGCACGGCGCAGAAGGTGCGTGCATAGACGATGTCCCGTCCGCTGACTCGCAGCCGTGTGTCCCGACCCAGGTCAACGGCTCGAATCCCGGTGATCAGGTTGCCGTATCTGTCCGCATAGATCACCTTGGCGAGCTCGTGCGGCCAGTCGTTTCCGATCAAGGCGCCCTGGTCGATTTCGGTATGGCGCGGGAGCTTGCCGTTGCACAGGCTGGCGGCAACGGGCGCGAACAGGTCCCGGCCGTGGAAGCTCGCCGAAAGAACCTCGGGACGCCAATCTATCCGCAGGACCCGTGCCTGGCTCGCGCGCCGGGCAACCAGGGCCAGGAGTCCGTTGTCCGGACCGACGTACCAGTCTCCGTCGGCCTCGATGGCAAGTGCCGAACGCTCGCCGCCGACTCCGGGATCGACTACACACAGATAGAGGGTACGAGCCGGCATGTCCCGGACCAGGGCGGGCAGGAGATAGGCAGCCAGATCGGCCCGGAAAGGTGCAAGATCGGAGATCAGGTCGATGACCGGGACCTGGGGGACCAATCCCGAGAGGCGCAGCTTTACCTGGCCCACGTAAGGGCCGGTGCCGCCGAAATCCGTGACTAGCGCAATCCGATCGATCATCAGAAAAATAAGGTCAACTACTCTCGACTAATTTGCGTTGATTGGCAGTAAAAAGCGGAACCGACGAGGTCCGGATTGAGTAGGCAGGAAAAATGATTCGGTCACTCCGATCTATCCGCAGATTACACAGATTTTCACAGATCAAAAACGAAACAATCCGTGAGAATCCGCATAATCTGTGGACAGAAAAGATCATGTAATCTTTTGCGACTGATTTGCGTTTATTCGCGTTCATTTGCGGCAAAAAAGAATTCCCGATGGAAGAACCAAACCGACGCTATCGGCACTTCGATTTCGCGAGATTTGCGTGATTCAATGGCCTGGCTTAGGCGCCCAATGCCACGTGGCACTGAGCCTGAAAGTTGCTGAGGAGCCGGACCGCAGCACCGGGTCGCCTGCAGCCGAATGTTAGACGAATGATCCGTGAAAAACGACCCATCAATTATTTCGTCTGGACTTATTTGCTTCATCAGACCGTGAGCGATGAATTGCCTCTATGAATAATTTTTCATCGTGTTTCATTATCGTTGCCTTTAAGAACGGACAACGTTTGGAATGCGGCTAACGACAAGCGTAACCTGCTGCGTACTGGCTAGCGGTCGCTACGCTTCCCGCTAGTCAGTACGCAGTCAGGTTGACGCAATTGTTAGGCGATTTGCTTCGATTAAGCCTGCATGAAGAGTGCATCTTGAGCCTTCCTCGGTAAATCCAACGCGACGAAATAAGAAGCCGGATAAAGATAATCTTCTGAAGACTCGTCGACTATTCTGATGTATCCTTCATGCGCTGCATCATCGTCCTGGATAATGTGATACACTTTCCCTTTTTCCAAATCGTCACATTCTCTGTTGTTTATACAGAGTGCAAATTTAGTTTTATGTGTTTCTGTGTTCATCTGGGTTAATCCAAAAATCGTTTTATCTTCATTTTTCTTTTTCCGATACCGTGCGCTTCATACCAATGTACCTCAGCAGAGCGAAGGTGCCCGCTTTCTAATTTGACAGTGGCAACGCCTTTCAGTTTTCTCCATCTTCCGGAACCGTACTGCTTCCGTATCCGCATAATGTCGCGGATATTGCCTCCAACCGCGATAATCTCTATGTTCTCTATTCTTCCAATGATTTCGAAGTGCATTTTTTGTTCTTTTGACTAAGGTTCATCGGTCCTGCATCGCCTAACGTTCAGCGCATCTAGGGGACCTTGAAAAATCCAGTTTTTCGGCACACTTCATGAGTAGTTGATAAAATACTTACGCACATATGTCAGGTTGGAGCAAGAATGGGGGGAATTCTCGGCCATTCATGTTGCCAAACGGCCAGTTCAGTCGCTCCCGCGGATCCCCGAGCTGCTGATACGCTGCAACCGGTTTTCAAGAGCGAAGAAACTGCGCTGGCCCAGGGTTCCCCGTCGATGAACGTTCAGTTTGGACGGGCCTGATTTTACCCTCGGCTCGCCCGTTAGGCAGGCAATTTTGCAAGGTGCCCTCTAGTAACGAAATCGAGCGAGAAATCCGACCGGCCCCTCGATTCCGCAATAGGACAGTCGTATGCCAGACAGGCTCTAAGGTCCCTACAAATCATCTCGATCCTCACCGGACTCCGAGACCGGACGATCCACCAGCTCCACATAGGCCATGGGGGCCGCATCTCCGGCGCGATACCCGCACTTTAAGATCCGCAGGTAACCGCCGGGACGGGTCTCGTAACGCGGGCCCAGCTCGACGAAGAGTTTGCCGACCACTTCTCTGTCGCGCAGACGCGCAAATGCCAACCGCCGCTTGTGTACGGAGTCGGTCTTGGCCATGGTAATCAGGGGCTCGGCTACCCGTCGCAGCTCTTTCGCCTTGGGCAGCGTAGTCTTTATGAGCTCATGGCGGAACAGCGAGTTGGCCATATTTCTGAACATGGCGTCGCGGTGGGAGCTGGTACGATTGAGCCGCCTTCCGGCTTTGCGATGACGCATGGTTCTCTTCCCGAATGAGGCGATTGACGAAAATCGCCTTATTTGACGACGAGTTCGTCCATATTCTCCGGCGGCCAGCTCTCTAACCGCATACCGAGGGACAGGCCACGGGTGGCGAGTACATCCTTGATTTCGGTAAGCGACTTTTTGCCGAGATTCGGGGTCTTGAGCAACTCGTTCTCGGTGCGCTGAATCAGGTCTCCGATGAGATAGATGTTCTCCGCCTTGAGGCAATTCGCCGAGCGCACGGTGAGCTCCAGGTCGTCCACCGGCCGTAGCAGAATCGGGTCGATCGACGGTTGTTCGGGCTCATCCGCGGCGCCCTCGGCAACAGGCTGGACCCCCTCCAAGACAATGAAGCTGGACAGCTGATCCTGCAGGATGGCCGCCGCCTTCCGGATCGCCCCCTTCGGATCGATGGTACCGTTGGTCTCCAGGTCGATGACCAGGCGGTCCATGTCAGTCCGCTGCTCGACGCGGGCGGACTGGACGTCGATAGCCACTCGCCGTACCGGGCTGAAGGAGGCGTCCAGGGGTAACTTGCCGATGGGTCTCTCGTCTCCCATCTCGACCTCGCGCTGGGTAGCCGGTTCGTAGCCGCGGCCACGGCGCACGGTCAGGGTCATGCTGAGCTCCATCGCACCGGTCAGGTTGGCGATAACCAGCTCCGGATTGGCGATCTCCGCGGTATGATCGAGGGTGATGTCACCGGCAGTTACCAGGCCCGGCCCATGTTTGGAAAGGGTGAAGGTCGCCTCGTTCTTGCCGGTGAGGGAAATCGCAAGTCCCTTGAGGTTGAGCAGAATCTCGAGTACGTCTTCCTGGACCCCTTCCAGCGTCGTGTACTCGTGGAGTACGCCCTGAATCTCCACCTCCGTAACCGCACAGCCGGCGATCGAAGAAAGCAGAATCCGGCGTAGTGCATTGCCCAGGGTGTGGCCGAAGCCGCGTTCGAGCGGCTCCAAGGAGATGCGCGCGTGATTGCGGCTCCCCTCGACCGGCTCGACCTTTACGATACGCGGCTTGAGAAAGTCGCCAACAGCATCCGCCATGCCAGGACCCCCTACGTTCCCTTATTACTTGGAGTACAACTCCACGATCAGTGATTCGTTGACCTCCGACGGGAGATCTTCGCGGTCCGGGACGCGCTTGAAAACCCCTTTCAGCGCGTTGGTGTCGACCTCGATCCAATCCGCAAATCCATATTGCTCCGCCAAGGCAACTGCGTTTTGGATGCGCACCTGCTTTTTGGCCTTTTCCCGGACCTCGATCTGGTCCGCTTCGCTGACTTGAAAGGACGGCACATTGACGCTCTTACCGTTGACCAGTATGCCCTTGTGACTGACCAATTGACGCGCCTCGGCACGGGTGGAACCGAATCCCATCCGGTAGACCACGTTGTCGAGGCGCCGCTCGAGCAATCGCAACAGATTCTCGCCGGTAGCCCCCTTGGCGCCGGCCGCTTTCTTGTAGTAGTTGTGAAACTGCTTCTCCATGACGCCATAGATGCGGCGTACCTTCTGCTTCTCGCGCAACTGCAGGCCATAGTCGGAGACCCGGCGTCGTCTTTCGCCGACCTGACCCGGCACCTTCTCCAGATTGCACTTGGTATCCAGGGAACGCGCGCGGCTCTTCAGCCCCAGATCGGTGCCCTCACGCCGCGCCAATTTACAGGTAGGACCGGTGTACCTTGCCATGTTCTATACGCCTTATTGAGATCCTATACGCGCCGTTTTTTGGGCGGGCGACAACCATTATGAGGGATGGGTGTGACGTCCGTGATACTCGCAATCTTGAAGCCCGCGTTATTGAGCGCCCGCACCGCCGATTCCCGACCGGGTCCCGGTCCCTTGACGTTGACCTCCAGATTCTTGAGCCCGAATTCCTTGACTACCTGACCGACTCGGTCCGCCGCTACCTGCGCCGCGAACGGGGTACTCTTTCGGGAACCCCGAAAACCGGAACCACCGGCAGTCGCCCAACCCAGGGCATTTCCCTGCCGGTCGGTGATGGTGATGATGGTGTTGTTGAAAGAGGCGTGGATATGGGCAATCCCATCCGCCACTTGCTTTTTGATCTTCTTTTTGGTCCGGGTCGGTTTCGGCATGAGCTACTGTTACCTGGTTTATCGAATGCCGCCATAATTTGCCAACTGAAGCGAAGCGTAAGGTGGTCGAATTGATGGCATCTTGGAAAATAGGTGTTTCCACTTTGTCGCCAAATCGGAAAATGGCTCACGATCCAACATAACATCAAGTATGATGTTTGTATCAAATAGTATCTTCACAAATACTTTTCCTCCAAGTGCCTTTTATAGTCGGATTCGTTCACTTGAACTCCACGTAAAGATCCTTTTAATGATCCGGCAATCGGAGATAATTCTTCCTTTTTTGTTTCAACCGCTTTATTTAGCAACGCGAAGTAGTCGGCAACCAATTGAGAAACAGATTTTCCCCTCTCGGATGCATATTCTTCCGCCAATTCAATCAACTGTTTTTCCATACGAAGTGTTAATTTTGTCTGCATTATAATCTCTTCTTGATTCCATAATATGATCGATATATTTCCCGCAAAATTCTGCACCATGCGAAACCAGAAAAAGTCTATGACGCTTACATTCAGGGGTATTGTGACTCTCTTTTCATTGTGCCTTGGAACAGTCTCCTGTTCTCCTGTTTTGGGATTAATCCAAACGGAATGGGCAGAACCTTCCCTTTTAAGGTAGCATCCTGCAGATCGAAGTCTTTTTTCCAAGTCCTTCTTTTTCACGATATTATTAATGTTTCTTTTAAAGCATCTTCGGGTAGCCCTCTGCAATAGTCATCCATTCGATCTTGTACTATCAATTCAATCGCTTGCCTGAGATTCTCTTTGGTTTCTTCAATGCTTTCTCCTTGACCGTTGGCGCCGGGAAACTCCGGGCATATCGCCCAGAAACCTCCTTCGGGAGCTGTCTCGATAATTGCCGTTACTTCAGCTTTCATGCTAACGCTTGATCGGGCGCCGCGGTCCCTTGCGGGTACGGGCATTGGTGCGCGTGCGCTGACCGCGCAACGGCAGGCCGCGGCGGTGCCGGATCCCCCGGTTGCAGCCCAGATCCATCAGGCGCTTGATGTTCATGGAGACCTCGCGGCGCAGGTCGCCTTCTACCGTGTGCTGGGTGACCTGCGCACGCAATTTATCGATCTCGCCCTCGGAGAGGTCCTTGATCTTGGTATCGGCGGCGACACCCGAGGCGTCGCAGATCCGCGCCGCGAGGGTACGGCCGATACCGTAGATCGAGGTCAAGGCGATTACGGCGTGCTTCCTGTCGGGAATGTTGACACCAGCGATACGGGCCATGCTTTTCTGCCTCCAACTCCGCTTACGCGCGACCGACGAAAACTGAGTATGTTATCAAAAATATGGGGATAATCAAGAGCTATCGGTCACCGGCTTCCAGCCACGTGGGCCACGTCAGGTGTAGGTTGTACCGATAACTCCGAGCGCACCATAAACCTTCGAGGTCACCGCCGTGGACAGGATGGACACAGTGGACAACATGGAGGCGGGCACCCCGTCCACTCGGGTCCATAGGATGGACGTAGGATGCGGTGAGCGCGGTATACCGTAGCAGGATTACACCAATCCCGACCGCGAACCGCATCGATTACAGATGCGGTTCGCCACCGGGGGCGTCTGCCTGCCGCACCTGCCCCTGCCTGCAGCGGGTAGGGGCCGGTTCCCGTGCCCGGCGGCGGCTCACCGCATCCTACCCCTGACGCTGCTTGTGTCGCGGATCCTTACAGATCACCCGCACCACGCCGTTACGGCGGATGATCTTGCAGTTGCGGCATATCTTTTTTACCGAAGCCCTGACTTTCATTGCTTTAACTCCATATGAATCCGCAGATTACGCAGATTTCCACAGATTATTTCTCTTTTTTCATCTGTGGAAATCGGCGTAATCTACGGATTGAAGATGCGGTTCGCTGCCTGCCTGTGACCGCTCACGTGCGAATCAACGGATCATGCCGCCGCCGGGCGCCTTGAGATTGGCCTTTTTCATCAGGCCTTCGTATTGGTGTGACATCAGGTGTGCCTGGATCTGGGCCATGAAATCCATGACGACCACCACCACGATCAACAGCGAGGTACCCCCGAAGTAGAAGGGTACGTTCCAACCCACGATCAGGAACTCCGGCAACAGGCACACGGCGGTGATGTAGATGGCGCCGGCCGCCGTCAGGCGTGTCATCACGGTGTCGATGTAGCGTGCCGTCTGCTCACCCGGACGAATGCCGGGAATGAAGGCCCCGGACCGCTTGAGGTTGTCCGCCGTCTCCTTGGCGTTGAATACCAGGGCCGTGTAGAAGAAGCAGAAGAAGATGATCGCCAAGGCATAGAAGATGACGTACACCGGCTCACCGGGGGAGAGCTTGCTGGTGATGTCGGCCAACCAGCGGAAGTCCTCGGATTGACCGAACCACTGCCCCAGGGTACCGGGAAACAGGATGATGCTGGAGGCGAAGATGGGTGGGATTACGCCTGCCATGTTGAGCTTCAAGGGTAAGTGGGTGCTCTGGGCGGCCATCAGTCGACGCCCCTGCTGGCGGCGCGCGTAGTTGACGGTAATCCGACGCTGGCCGCGTTCGACGAAGACCACGAAGGCGGTTACCCCCAGGGCCAGCACGAATAGGGCCAACACCGCGAGCGCGTTCATCTCCCCGGTGCGCACCAACTCCAGGGTACCGCCGATGGCCGCGGGCAGTCCGGCGACGATGCCGGCGAAGATGATGAGCGAGATGCCGTTGCCGATACCCCGCTCGGTGATCTGCTCGCCGAGCCACATGAGAAACATGGTCCCGGTGACCAGGGACACGGTCGCCGTAAAAACGAATCCGTAGCCGGAGGTTACGACGATCGCCGAACCCCCCGCGGTCTGGCCCTGCAGGGCAACGGAAATGCCGATGGCCTGGAAGGTGGCCAGACCCACCGTGCCGTAGCGGGTATATTGGGTGATCTTGCGCCGCCCCGATTCGCCCTCTTTTTTGAGCTGCTCCAGCTTCGGCATCACCGCCGTCATCAGCTGCATGATGATGGAGGCCGAGATGTAGGGCATGATGCCCAATGCGAACAGGCTGGCGCGTTCCAGGGCGCCGCCCGAGAACATGTTGAACATGTCCAGGATCGAGCCCTGGTTCTGATCGAACAGGTAGGCCAGGGCCTCCGGGTTGACGCCGGGCACCGGAATGAAGGTGCCGATCCGATATACGAGCAGGGCGCCGAGCACGAAGAGCAGCCGTTGGCGCAGCTCCGTGAGCCGCCCCATACCGCCGAGTGCACCGAGCATGGCTGAGCTGTTTTTAGCCATCGGGGGTATCGTCTTGAGCCCTAGCGGGGCTTTGCCTCAGACCGACGAGGCGTAACCAACCGCACTGAAGAACCACGGATAGACACGGATAAACACGGATTGTGATCCGTGTTTATCCGTGTCTGCCTTCGTGGTTCCTGTTTCTTCGGAACCCGGTTCATGAGGTTGCCGATTTCTTCTCCGGCGCTTCCTCGACCTTGCCGCCCGCCGCTTCGATGGCGGCCCGCGCGCCCTTGGTGACGGCCAGTCCCCGCACCGTCAGGGCCCGCTCGAGGTCGCCGGAGGCGATGACCTTGACGCGCTTGATCTTCGCCGAGATCAGATCCGCCTTTTTCAGGGCCGCAAGATCGACGACATCGCCGGCGATATTTGCGAGTTCATGGAGCCGGATCTCGTCTTTGACCTGCGCCTTGCGCGAGCGAAAACCTATTTTGGGCAGGCGGCGTTGCAAGGGCATCTGGCCACCTTCGAAACCCGCCTTGAGGTAGCCACCGCCGGAACGGGATTTCTGACCCTTGTAGCCGCGCCCACAGGTCTTGCCACAACCGCTGCCGATACCCCGACCGACGCGCTTGGCGGTCCGCTTGCTGCCCGGAGAAGGCCGGATGTCATTGAGGCGCATGGGACGCTTCCTCCACTACCTTGACCATATAGGAGACCTTGCGCACCATGCCGCGCGTCGCCGGTGTGTCCTCGACCTCCACCACCTGGTGCATGCGCCGCAGCCCGAGGCCCCGCACGCACGCCCGATGCGACGCCAACCGACCGCCGAGGCCACGTACCAGGGTGACCTTCATTGTCTTCTTGTCCGTCATCGCTTACCCCAGAATCTCCTCGACCGTCTTGCCGCGCTTCGCGGCCACGCTCTCGGCATCCACCATGGTCCGCAGACCATTGATGGTAGCCTGGACCACGTTGATCGGGTTGTTGGTGCCGATACACTTCGCCAGCACATTCTGCACGCCGAGCACCTCGAATACCGCACGCATGGCCCCACCGGCGATGATGCCGGTCCCCTCGGAGGCGGGCTTCATAAAAACCTTCGCCGCGCCGTGGCGGCCGACCATCGGGTATTGCAGGGTCGTGCCCTTGAGCCTGACCTCGACCAGGTTCTTGCGCGCCCCCTCCATGGCCTTCTGAATGGCCACCGGGACCTCGCGCGCCTTACCGGTGCCATAACCGACGCGGCCCTTACCGTCGCCCACTACGGTCAGGGCCGAGAAGCCGAACTGACGACCGCCCTTGACCACCTTGGCAACCCGGTTCACCGCTACCAGTTTTTCGAGTAAGTCGTCGCCTTCCGGCTTGGGATTGTAGCTTGCCATCTTTTTAAGCCCCTAGAATTGCAGCCCGTTTTCCCGCGCCGCCTCGGCCAGGGCCTTGACGCGGCCGTGGTAGCGAAAGCCGGAGCGATCGAATGCCACCTTCTCGATCCCTGCCGCCTTGGCACGCTCGGCAATCGTCTTGCCGACGGCCGTAGCGGCCACTGCATTGCCTGCATGTCCCGAGCTCGACTGGCGGTACTCTTTCTCCAGGGTGGACGCGCTGGCAACCACCCTGCTGCCGGCCGGGTCTATGACCTGCGCGTAGATGTGGCGGGGGGTGCGAAAGACGCACAGCCGATAGGCACCCAGCTCCCGAATCTTGGCGCGGGCTCGCGCCGCGCGGCGCATGCGGGCTTGTTTCTTGTCCATCCCCATCCCCCTACTTCTTCTTCGCTTCTTTACGCCGGACCTGCTCGTCCGCGTAACGCACGCCCTTGCCTTTATAAGGCTCCGGCGGACGGAAGCCGCGAATCTCGGAGGCCACCTGCCCCACCTGCTGTTTGTCGGCACCACTGACGACGATCTCCGTGGGGGAGGGGGTCGCGATCTGTATCCCCTCGGGCGCCGGATAATCGATCGGGTGCGAGAAGCCCAGGCTCAGGTTCAGGACCTTGCCCTTCGCCTGGGCGCGGTAGCCGACCCCGACCAGGGTCAGCTTGCGCTCGAAACCGGTCCCACAACCGATGACCATGTTGTTGATCAGCGCCCGGGTAGTCCCCGCCAAGGCCCAGGCTTCCTTGCTCTCGTCGATCGGCTTTACTTTCAGCTCACCCTGGTCCTGCGCGACGCGGACCTTGGGATGTATATGCCAGGACAGAGTGCCCTTGGCCCCTTTGACCTTGACCTCCTGGCCGGAAATCTCCACCGCAATCCCTTTGGGGACGGCGACAGGTGTTTTAGCTATACGCGACATCTCTCGCCTCCTTACCGTCAGGCAACATAGGCGAGGATTTCGCCGCCGTGTCCGGCTACTCGGGCCGCCCGGTCGGACATGAGGCCCTCGGACGTAGACACAATGGCCACGCCCAGCCCGCCCATAACCTGCGGCAATTCGTCCTTACCCCGGTAGATGCGAAGCCCCGGCCGGGAGACGCGCTCGAGGAGCTCGATCACCGGTTTACCACGGTAGTATTTGAGCTTGATAACCAGCTGTGGTTTTCCACCCTGCGACTCGACGCTTATCTCATCGAGATAGCCCTCATCCCTGAGTAGATTGGCGATTGCCGCCTTCTGCTTGGACGCAGGCATGGCAATGGTAACCTTGCCGCGTGCCTGCCCGTTGCGGATGCGAGTCAGCATATCCGCGATGGGATCCGACATGCTCATGTGTAATTCCTCGGGTCAGACCACCAGTACGGCGCGATACCCATTTTTGGTTTAGTCCGCAAATAAGCGCGAATGGACGCAAATGTTTTCAATCACTTAACTATTATTTCAATTTTACCGGGTTCGAGTCGATGTTTTTGTCAGGCGATATAGCCCCATCCCTCAAACTGTTCCTGCAAGTCCGGATCATCCATAAAAACACCCAGGATGCGGTGAGCGTCAGGGACGACGCGAACCGCACCTTTGGATAGCCCATGCCCAACATTTCAGTGAGGCCCAGGCTTTTGGGTGCAGGTTACGCAAAGAAGCTTTTAATTATCAGCGAAACAACACCAGCCAAGATTGCTCCGACCATCCACTTAAGGACTCGCAGGTCGCTGTCTATGTGATTAAAACGCGATTCGTAATCGGCAAGTGCTCTCGCCGCTGCTTTTGCTTTTTCGTCATCCGCACCGGCAGAAATAAATGCCTCGTAGACTTCGGTAATCATCGTTGACATCTTCTTTTTCCTAACTTTAACGAGACCGTGGAATCCAACGCCCTATACCGCCGTTCGATGAGTTTGCCACGTTCCCACCGCGACCTTGCTTTCTCCTTTTAGCCGTAAATAAACGCAAACGGATGCAAATGTTTTTCACAAAGTTCATTCATATTCGGCTATTTTACTTGGCCTAGTCGCTCTCTTTTTATTCACCTATTTGCGTTAATTAGCGTTCATTTGCGGATAAAAATTCCTATTTTCCGCTCGGCGATAGCCAGTTACGGTAATGCTGTGATCGGTTTGAACCTCAACGATAGCATAGGAACTGTTGTCAGCGCCACTACCATCGACCATTGCTTTTAGTGTGTAATAATGGATACCCTCGATAGAGCTGTAGTGTCCTACGTGATCATGTCCCTGAAAAACCGCCAGAGTTCTTCGGCTCTCCTGCAGTATCCGACGGACTTGAGCCGCATTCCTGACCGTGTGGTCCCCCTTGCCGTCGAGCCGCTGATGGACAAATACTATCGTCGGTTTGGGTGTGGACGCAAGGTCTTTCCTGAGCCAGTCAAGTTGGTTGCTCGGAATATTGCTGTACCACCAATCGAAGTTGCCGTGGTCATAATCGGATCCATCGGCCCTGTAGTTGGCGTCGAGAACCACGAAGTGCAATCCTTTCATGTCAAAGGAATAATACTTCGATCTCGCCGCAATCCCCGTGTTCTCCACACGGGAGAGAAACTGTTCTTTCGATATGCTGTCCAGATCGTGATTACCCAGCACGTGATAACGCTTTCCATCGAATCGTCCAAAGACTCTTTCGATGTCTTCCAGATACTTCAAGGTGTCCTTCTCCAACGCAGGCGTACCCTCGTCCTTGAAGTCACCGACCTCGACCAGGAAATCGACCTTCCTGTCATTCATGAAGGCAACACACTCGGCCATCTTGGCCATGGATTCCCGATAATAACGTATCCCTCTTACGGTTATGTCGGCATAATGGGCATCCGTTACAATCCCGAAACATATCATGGCGATTTTTCAGGTCAGACCATTGTTGTTGTTTTCTATCTTGATTATTTAGCCGCAAATAACGCAAATGGACGCAAATGCTCCTGGCTGCGGTTATGTAAAATCGAATTCACTCTCTGCGATTCTTAACAGGTCTCCGTTCTCCTTTCCCTCCCAACCTCGATAGCCAACTGTAACAACCTCTACGTCATCCTCGAAAAGTTGCCTCAGTTTGTGGGGGAGATTCTCAATCAAGCAGTACGCGCATCAGCAACCTTCAGTGTCAGCTTTAGATACGCGACGGCTTGCTCACGAGAGACTGTCGGAAAGTCATCAAGGAACTCATCGAGCGAATCCCCTGCCGCTAGATGCTGGATCAGAATCTCGACGGGAACGCGAGTGCCGGCGAAAACCAAAGCACCACTCATCACTTTCGGGTTGCGCGAAATAACCTGTTCCTTCTTCACTGGTCAAAGCTCCTTGAATCCTAATCAATGGGGTCAGACTCGATTGATTTGCATTGGATCACGTACCTGGAAAACTTAGCATAAAACCAGACATCAATCGATGTCTGACCCCATTGATTGTCAATAGCATTTCTACCTTACCATCATCTATATAGTGGCTTATTAATTCAACCTAACGGGTTGGTTCAGGAACCCAATACCGCGTAGCACTGAGCTTGAAAGTTGCTGGGGAGCCGGACCGCGGCATTGGGTCGCTTGCAGCCGAATGTCAGGCGAATAAGCTGTGAAAAACGACCCACCAATTGAGCCTGGCCCCATTCGTCAGGCTTGTTGTGCCAACATCAGTGATAGTATACCGATTATTTTACCGGGGCTATCCTCTATACTATAGTCTCTTAAA
This sequence comes from Candidatus Thiosymbion ectosymbiont of Catanema sp. Cochon2018, assembly GCA_011392765.1. Lineage (GTDB taxonomy): Bacteria > Pseudomonadota > Gammaproteobacteria > Chromatiales > Chromatiaceae > Thiosymbion > Thiosymbion ectosymbiont_A. The sequence goes on from WYCW01000001.1 coordinate 469,965, forward strand.
TCAATATAAATGGTATTAGCCTCTAACTTCAGAAATTTCCAAGCAATACCCGACGTGACTGCTCCATATGTCACAGGAATCTCATTACTCTCTTTCTCATTAAACACTCTAACTGCCACCATTTCTGCAATACATTGTCCCAGTCCACCCATGATGTTTTCATTTTTTGCTTCTACAATTGCTATCACAGGAGATTTTATAAATAATTGTTCCGGAGAAAGACTAACTATGAAATCGCAAAAACCGGTAAGATTTTTATCTTTATCCACATTGAACTCTATACCAGAAAAAAAGCTAATTTTCCGATCAAAAACTTTTCTTATCTCTACCAAAGCATCGGATATTATCAATTCAGAACGTGCTTTTTCTGTGTTTATAGCTACGGCTAATGGTATATTTTCCTTCAAAGTGGAAGCAAAATATTCGCTAACGGAAGATTCTTTTACGTCAGCGAAGATGCCGATTTGCTCTACTATGTTTAGTTGAAAATCTTTCTGGACCCGCCTGATATCAAAGTCACTATACGGCATCTTTCATACCTTCAATTTGAGTCACATTAGCTTCAATACTGCCTAACATACAATAGACAGATCTACTGCCACATCTACAAATATCCAGATTTAGATATCCGGTTAATCCTGTACTATTAGCGAGCGAGACTGGACAAAGACACCTACCAACTGGCCTTCACAAGACCCGGAACGTCTCCCCGCATGGTAGCCTCGCGCAGCTTAGTACCCCTGTGCGTATATAACGGAAACGTTTCCCAACAATCAAGTGTCTCAAAGTTCTTTTGCCTTACCTTGAGCCATTTCTGCACGTGCCCTAGCAATTAAGTCATTAAACTTGCCGGCTCGATAATCACTGGCAACTTGTTGATCCCAAAGTTCGTTTTCATATTCGGAAAACCACTCTCGAAATGCCGTAAAATCTTCGGCTGGTAGAGAACGAATTCTTGATTCCAACTCTTCAACTTCACTCATTATGAATACCTCTTAAGGGCTCGGAAATCGCTGTCTATGCGATTAGTCGGCTGGAGCCCGTTGTCAGCTGATTTACGCTACCGGGTAAGGCCCGGCAACAACAAGTTTTTTTCGTTTCGAGTCGACACTAAGATTAAGCCCTTCCAGCGATCTTGCCCCTAATAGCTCTAAATCTTCTTTTTGAGCAAATACAACTTCATCTATAGTAAATGACTTGTCGATCCTGATAATCATAAAACCGATATTTCTAGTAATTAATTGTCCGTTTGCCATCCTGAATGGGACATCTTTCTTCATTGGGGTTATACCAATTCTTGATAATTTTGTTTCTCGAATCCACGTGTGTTCTGCTCCGGTATCGACAAGCAGCTTATTGATTTTTATAAACTTACTGCCGTTTTGGTGGTTTTCAATTTGACAACCAACGTGAAAAGTACCCATTTTTTTTAATTTCCCTAACCCTAATTCTATGGGAGCATTGTCTGTTAGCTAACGGCTTGGCTCAGGCGCCCAATGCCGCGTGGCACCGAACTTGAAAGTTGCTGAGGAGCCGAACCACGGCATTGGGCCACTTGCAGCCAAATGTTAGGCGAATGTCTGTGAAAAACGACCTATCAATTGAGCCTGGCCCCTTGTCCTCCCTTTCCTGGAGGTGAAAAAACGTGGTCTGTCCCCGTTCTCCCTTTCCTTGATTACTGAACCAGCCATTTTCTGTGTCATCGCCCAACAACTCCTCTGGAGTGCAGATATTAGGATCTCACGGGCACAACTTGCCCATCCTTGATTGTCTTCAGTACCGTGTTGACCCGAAAAATCAGCGGTGCGAGATCTTCGTAACGGTTGCTCTCAGCTTCCAGCAACACAATACTTATCTTAATCCCAGTGAGATTCTGCTGATGGGGAATACCTTGATCCATTGTGACTAAGACATCGAATTCACTCTCTGCGATTCTTAACAGGTCTCCGTTCTCCTTTCCCTCCCAACCTCGATAGCCAACTGTAACAACCTCTACGTCATCCTCGAAAAGTTGCTTCAGTTTGTGGGGGAGATTCTCATCAAGCAGTACGCGCATCAGCAACCTTCAGTGTTAGCTTTAGATACGCAACGGCTTGCTCACGAGAGACTGTCGGAAAGTCATCAAGGAACTCATCGAGCGAATCCCCTGCCGCTAGATGCTGGATCAGAATCTCGACGGGAACGCGAGTGCCAGCGAAAACCAAAGTGCCACTCATCACTTTCGGGTTGCGCGAAATAACCTGTTCCTTCTTCATTGGTCAAACCTCCTCGAATCAAATATGAATCAGCCCCTTAGGGTATTGCTGGGTTTTGGCCGTCCCTGGCCGCAACCCAGCCTACGGCCTACTACGGCCTACGATCCCTCTCCGGTTCTATATATCAATTTCGGGTAGTGGCTAAATCCTAAGTGGTGAAATCTGCTTGGCTCTTTTCCTCCACCGCTATGATTTGGAATTGAAGACAACAGTCGCATAACCGCAACACTTAGGATTCAACCACTACCAATTTTTCTACAAACTCAAAAATCAAATCTCTCCCTAGACCCAAATCATTTTTATGTGGAATTTCTATATGAATATCCGGATCATACTTATCTTCAGGAAATTCTTCAAATTCATCATATCTCCTTTTATTAATCCAACCTAACGGCTTGGTTCAGACGCCCAATGCCGCGTAGCACTGAGCTTGAAAGTTGCTGAGGGGCCAAACCGCGGCATTGGATCGTTTGCAGTCGAATGTTAGGCGAATGATCTGTGAAAACAACCTAGTCAATTGAGCCTGGCCCCTTTCCTCCCTTTCCTGGAGGTGAAGAAACGTGGTCTGTCCCTGGCGTTATCCCCACAAACCAGCCAAGTAGGTTGGGCAAAGCCGCCGGGGCGCCGGTACTTTGCCGGTGTGGCCCGGAAAGACCCTACGCTCCGGTGGCGTGCCCAACGATTTTGTTGGGCACGGGCCACCCCTAGCCCTTTGCCCAACCTACCTCGCTATAATTTGTTGTTTTATATTGGAATAATGTGGGGATACTTCAGGGTCTGTCCCCGTTTCCCCTCGTAATTACAATAACGCCTCCTCTGGAAGGACCTCTTGATCAGGAATAAACATCATGCCATGGCCTGCATGATCATCACCGACTAGGCCACCCATCAGGCCAAATTCCACAAGTTTATCCAAAGACGGTAGCTGATAGGGCTCCGCCGCATCATAGTTCACCTCCTATCCAATGTCTTCCAGTGAGCCCACTGTGACTCGACTTATGGGATTATCCCTCTGGAGGATAAACCCGGACATTAACTCGTTGCCAAAGACCCTTTCTCGCCAATGGGCATCTTTAGTGCCTGGTCCGCCAGTATTGGCTACAGGAATAGATTGTTGCGGTGAAGCACGAAGCTCCGAGTACTCACGTATGGCGTTAGGCCCAATAAAAACAGGGTCATTTGAACCAACACCCCGAAGCAAGTCCTTGCGATTCCAAATGGTTCCTATGCCAATGACATGCCCCATCTCGTGAGTAATGACATCGCCAAGAGTACCTTTGTTCTCCATATGTTGCAAATCAGCTTCATCAAAAGACATAATCCCCTGTGCAGGGAGTTGGGAAATTGGCCTGAGATGGGTCGGGTCCAGCCTGACCAAGGATGCCATTGCGACCATCTATACTCGAGCCTTTCGCAAGGATGAGTATATCGTCAATTTCATCACTACCAATTCGCACAGGTGACAAATTACCAGTGATCACCTTGCTCCAGCGAAACGGCGAGGGGTTTACAGATCCCCTATCGGGGACTCTAAATATAGACATCTAGCTACGCATCCCTGAGAACGTGACGAGACTTATTTGAGCCTAGCCCCATTCATTTCCTCTATTTCTTGGCCTTGCGTTTATTAGCGTTCACTTGCGGCTAAAAATGCTTCCTAACTGTAACCGTTCAGACCACCCGTTGGATTTCGGCTCGATGCGGACATAACCCTCTGATTCCTCGTTTCCAAGATCAGGATCAGAAGGGGGTCTGAACGGTTATTACCAACTGGCTTTCACGAGACCCGGAACATCGCCCCGCATGGTGGCCTCGCGCAGTTTGTTACGACTCAGACCGAATTTGCGGTAGACGGCATGGGGACGGCCGCTTACCCGACAGCGCCGTTGCCGGCGACAAGGGCTAGCGTCCCGCGGCAGCTTCTGCAGCTTTATCAGCGCCTCGTCCAGCTCCTCGCGGCTCGCGCTCCGGTTGTCGACCACGGACTTCAGGGCCGCCCGCTTAGCCGCATATTTGGCCGCGATCCTAGTGCGCTTGAGTTCCCGCGCCATCATGCTTTTTTTCGCCATAGTACAGATGCTCTCAACTATCGGTAACATTAACGCCATTGCGAATTTGAACCACGAATAAACACGAATCAACATTCGTGTAGATTCGTGTGAATTCGTGGTTCCATGGAAACGTGCTCACTTGCGGCAAAAAATAATTCCCATGTTATCAGTGCTTCGGCGCTGCCGTAATCGTTCTCAGGTCCGGAAAGGAAACTTGAAGGCTTCGAGCAGTGCCCGCCCTTCTTCATCGGTGGGTGCGCTCGTGGTGATGGTGATGTCCAGACCGCGCAGGGCGTCGATCTTGTCGTAATCGATCTCCGGAAACACGATCTGTTCCTTTACGCCCATGCTGTAGTTGCCGCGCCCGTCGAACGCCTTGGCGCTCAGGCCCCGGAAATCACGGATACGCGGGATCGCGACGTTGATCAGCCGATCGAGAAACTCGTACATGCGCTCGCGCCGCAGCGTGACTTTGCAGCCGACGGCCCAACCCTCACGGATCTTGAACGCGGCTACCGATTTCCGGGCCTTGGTCACGATGGGCTGCTGACCCGCAATCAGGCGCAGGTCGGAGACCGCATTTTCCATCACTTTCTTGTCGGCAATGGCTTCGCCCACGCCCATGTTGAGGGTGATCTTCTCGAGCCGCGGCACCTGCATGACGGTACGGTAGCCGAATTTGTCCATGAGCCGACCGACCACTTCTTCGCGATACGCTGTCTGTAATCTGGACATGACGGCATACCTCAAGTGTCGACGACTTCGCCGTTGGATTTGAACACCCGCACCTTGCGACCATCTTCGAGGAATTTGAAACCCACTCGATCCGGACCTTCCTTCGCCGGGTTGTAGAGACCCAGGTTCGACAGGTGCAGGGGCATCTCTTTATCGATGATACCGCCGGGTAGGTTGCGCTGGGGATTGGGTTTCTGATGCTTCTTGGCCATGTTGATGTTCTCGACAATAACCCGATCTTTGTCGAGCACACGCAGCACGGTCCCGCGCATTCCCTTGTCTTTGCCGGTGAGGACAACGACGTCATCACCCTGTCTGATCTTGCGCATGGGTCGATCTCTATTTAACCGTTTCAGTACAACAATACCGAATAACGTAAGAATTATTTTTTCCGCAAATGAACGCGAATCAACGCAAATCGTTTGCAAAAGATTACATTATCTTTTTCGTCCGCAGATTACGCAGATTACGCAGATTTTCACAGATTGTTTCGTTTCTAAGGAACGGTTCACTAACAAGTCATCCATCTTTAGCCAGAGAGGCTCTTACTTATTCACCACAGAGGGCACAGAGGACACAGAGGACACAGAGAAAGAAACGCTAAGGTGCCTGGATGCCAAGGCGCAAAGGTTCTTTCTCTTGGCGTCATGGCGTGATTTCTCATCTCTGTGCTCTCTGTGCTCTCTGTGCTCTCTGTGGTGAATCAAACATGGCCCGCCGGGTCCTCGACCGAGAGCAACGACTGCAGCACCCGCCGGTAACCGAACGCTGTGAGTGGGAGCGGATCGAGGTGCCGCGAGCGTATGGATTGCGTGCAGAGCATGCTTGTCGAAGATGTTTTACTTATTTTTGAATCGTTACTAATCTGCATAATCTGCGGATCGATTGATGAACGCGAACTACGAAGATTTTCTTGATTGCGACTTTTCACAAGCCTTCCAAATTTATTACAAAACCACTTGATAGCTTCGGGGGAAATATCAATGGCATTTTCATTGTATTTTCCGGTATCGGAATCATACCAGGTTAAATTATATCTTCCTACCACTTGACTAAAACGCTCCTGGTCCAGAAGCGGACGAAAGGCTTCGCCTGAGTCTCCTTCTTTTAATATAGGAAAAAAGTCCAGCTCGTATATTGATACATCCTTGTTTTCTTCAAACCAAATTTCGAGCTTGTACTCACCAAGATGTTCGGCCTTGAGGATACCCTTTTCCGGTATACAACCCGGCGAGTTCAAATGTGTATCCAGCTCACCCCACATAATAATATTCTATGAGACTTCCCTTCAAAAAGGGGTGCGATACCGGCGGCATTATAATTTTACCCTAATCTTGGCCCGGGAAATAGAACCACTGATTAACACCGATAGACACGGATAAACTCATAATACAATCCGTCTCCATTCCAGCCGTGCCCCACAGAAATTCAGGACCACACCGAGTTTCAGCCCGGTGATTTTCAAGTACATGAATCAATCCGTGTCTATCCGTGTTCATCCGTGGTTCACTCCTCGGCAACATTGCTTTAACTATGGCATTGAATCTATAAGACCTCCGGCGCCAACGAGATGATCTTCATAAAGCGTTCGCTACGCAGCTCCCTGGTCACTGGCCCGAAGATGCGGGTCCCGATGGGCTGCATCTGGTTGTTGAGCAGGACCGCGGCATTGCCGTCAAAACGTATGGCGGACCCGTCCGGACGCCGCACGCCTTTCTTGGTGCGCACGACCACTGCGTCGAATATATCGCCCTTCCTGACCTTGCCGCGCGGGATGGCGTCCTTCACCGTGACCTTGATTACATCGCCGATCCCGGCATAGCGCCGGTGCGAGCCGCCGAGCACTTTGATGCACTGCACGCGCTTGGCGCCGCTGTTGTCGGCAACGCCCAGATTGGTCTGCATCTGAATCATTTATTCTACCTCACTCCACTTTGTCACATTCAGCCCGACTCGTTGTTTGCTGGATTATATTATTCTCACGGATTCCTTATAAATCAGTGGATTATCCTGTAATGTGACAAAGTAGAACTAGAAATCGATTTTATGCGTACTCTCCCTCTTGAGAATTCCGACTACAACCGCTCGCCCTCCAGCGATCCTCGTCCAGCTTCTCGATGAGTCTACGGATTTTCAACTCATCCCAGGATTTAATACTTTGTTTCTCTTAATAATATTCGAAAACCAGCTTGACGAAAATGCTCATCCGTTGTTAAGGCTTCTGTTATATTTCTTTCTTTCATCACAACAAAAGATATACAGTCGATCAGCCCCCATTCTTTATCATGTCTTCCCCGATATAGTCGAAATGCCTGTGCATAGAGTGTTTCAGACAAAGTAATAACTTCTACTGAAGGGTCGGTTTCAAGATAATCCAGTAATTGAATAGCGGCATACCGATACTGTTGTTTAGATAATGCATTTCCAATCTCCAATTGGATAGCTCGCGTTGTTACTAGGTGAGTATCCCTTTGTTCAAGTTCTTCTGCCAGATCAATCGCTCGTTCGTGAAATCTGTCTCTTTCGGACGACAAGGCTACCGCATAGGCAGTATCAAGAAATACTTCTTCCTCCATTTACTTTCCATAAAGGTATTTATCAATATTCTCCGCCCAATCAGAAGGACCATCCAACTTGAGTGCTTTCGCTGTATGAAGGAAGGAGAACTTTCTGTCTTTAATTGATGGCTCCGTCTCGAGCATTATTTTTACGCGCGTATTCGGCTTCAAACCAATCGGCCTTTCAGGACGAAATACCTCTCCATCAAAAGTTGCATCGATTGCCTTAATCATCGTCTATCGGCAGGCCTAAATTGCCGCTTGCCCTGGAGCACAGAGGAAGGGCAAATGGTCTTCTCCTCTTCCAAAAGCTAACATTCAGAATACACGGCCTTATTCTCCGGTAAGCCACCGAAGGATCACCCCGCTTTTTCCAGAATATCCAGCACCCGCCAGGATTTGGTCTTGGAGAGCGGGCGGCACTGCTCGACGGTCACTACATCGCCCGGATTACATTCGTTGGCCTCATCGTGGGCGTGGACCTTGGTCGAGCGGCGGATGAATTTTCCGTACAGCGGGTGTTTTACACGCCGTTCCACTACGAGGGTGACGGTCTTGTCCATGGCGTTGCTGACCACCCGCCCGGTCAATCTGCGGTTCTTTTTCGCTGCGTCGCTCATTTGCCTGCCTTCAGTTCGGTCATCAGGGTCTTGACCCGTGCAATGTCCCGCCGCACCGCGCGCAGTTGCGAGGGACGCGAGAGCTGTCCCGTTCCCTTTTGCATCCGCAGGTTGAATTGCTCTCTGCGCAGCTCTTCGAGCTGCGTTTGGAGCCCTTCGGCACCGCCGGTCCTCAGGTCGTTCGCTTTCATTACATCACCGTCCGCTGTGCAAAGGTCGTTTGGACGGGTAGCTTCGCCGCCGCCAATGCAAAGGCCTCGCGGGCCAGGGTCTCGGGGACACCTTCGATTTCGTAGAGCACTTTGCCCGGCTGCACCAGGGCTACCCAGTACTCCACGTTGCCCTTGCCCTTACCCATGCGCACTTCCAAGGGTTTTTTGGAGATGGGCTTGTCGGGAAATACTCGGATCCACAGCTTGCCGCCGCGTTTGACTTTGCGCGTGATGGTGCGGCGCGCGGCCTCGATCTGGCGCGCGGTCACCCGCCCCCGGGAGGTCGCTTTGATACCGTATTCGCCGAAGCTGACCCGATTGCCCGCCTGGGCCAGTCCCCGGTTACGCCCTTTGTGCTGCTTACGGAATTTAGTTCTCTTCGGTTGCAGCATGGATCAACTCCTTGCACGAGCGGTTTTTTTGGCAACCGGCTCTTCCGCTTCTTGACCCGCGAATACCTCGCCTTTGAAGATCCAGACCTTGACGCCGAGTACGCCGTAGGTGGTCTTTGCCTCGGCGAGGCCATAATCGATGTTCGCGCGCAGGGTGTGCAGGGGTACGCGACCCTCCCGATACCATTCGCTACGGGCAATCTCCGCGCCGTTCAGGCGTCCGGCGATGTTGATCCGAATCCCCTCGGCGCCCAGCCGCATGGAACTCTGCACCGCGCGTTTCATGGCCCGCCGAAACATGACCCGGCGTTCGAGCTGCCCGGCGACGTTTTCCGCCACCAGCCCGGCATCGAGCTCCGGCTTGCGGATCTCCTCGATGCTGATGTGCACCGGGATCCCCATTTTTGCGGATACCTCCTTGCGGAGTCGGTCGATGTCCTCTCCCTTTCTGCCGATCACCACCCCCGGACGCGCGGTATGAATGGTGATGTGGGCATTCTTGGCCGGACGGTCGATCTGGATGCGGCTGACGGATGCCTGAGAAAGGCGCTTTTTGAGGAAGCCCCGCACCTCCAGGTCGGTGTTGAGGAGCTCCGCGTAGTCCTTGGAGTCGGCGTACCACTTGGAGGTCCAGTCTTTGACGATCCCTAAACGGATGCCGGTTGGATGTACTTTCTGACCCATAATGCTCAGCTCTCGGCGACTGTCACACTGATGTGACTGGTGCGCTTGGAAATTCGGTTCGCCCGCCCCTTGGCGCGGGCCCGGATGCGCTTCATGGCCGGTCCCTCGTTGACCTGGATCTCCGCCACCTTGAGCTCATCGACGTCCGCACCTTCGTTGTGCTCCGCATTGGCGATGGCCGATTCCAGAACCTTTTTGATGATTCCGGCGCCTTTTTTGGGGCTGAATACCAGTAGATTCACGGCCTGCTCTACCCCCAGACCGCGGATCTGGTTGGCCACCAGGCGCGCCTTCTGTGCCGCGATACGGGCGTGCCGGATGCTTGCTTCGGCCTGCATATGTGCTTCCTCACCTACTTCTTGGTCTTGCGGTCCGCCGCGTGCCCCCGGTAGGTGCGGGTCAGGGCGAACTCACCGAGCTTGTGCCCGATCATGTTTTCGTTGACGAGGACCGGGACGTGTTGCCGCCCGTTATGCACTGCGATGGTCAGGCCAACCATTTCCGGCAGTACCATGGAGCGGCGCGACCAGGTCTTGATGGGTCGCCTGCTGTTCTGGGCGACCGCGGTTTCCACCTTTTTCAGCAGGTGGTGGTCCACGAAGGGTCCCTTGCGAATGGAACGTGGCACTGGCTCAACCTCGATCAAACAAGTTGTCAGGGGGCAGTTATCAGTTGTCAGAACCCGATAGCTGACAACTGCACTCTGCACTCTCCTATCAGTTAGAAATTTACTACTACCGGTTATTCTATTTTTTACCGCGGCGGCGTACGATCATGGCGTCGGTGCGTTTGTTGTTGCGGGTCTTGTGGCCCTTGGTGGGGACCCCCCAGGGGGTGACCGGATGGCGTCCGCCCGAAGTCCGACCCTCGCCGCCGCCATGGGGGTGATCGACCGGGTTCATGACCACCCCGCGGACGGTAGGTCTCTCCCCGCGCCAACGTTTGGCACCCGCCTTACCCAGCTTGCGGAGGCTATGCTCGGCGTTGCCGACCTCGCCGACTACCGCACGGCATTCGGTAAACAGCTTACGCATCTCTCCGGAACGCATGCGCAGCGTAGCGTACTGCCCTTCCCGTGCAATGATTTGGGCGGAGTTGCCGGCTGCCCGGGCAAGCTGGGCACCCTTGCCCGGCCGCATTTCGATACAGTGCACCAGGGTCCCCAAGGGGATGTTGCGCAACGGCAGGCAATTGCCCGCGCTGATGGGCACGTCTTCTCCCGCCTGTACGCGATCCCCTTTGCCTAGTCCCTTGGGCGCTATGATGTAGGCGCGCTCCCCATCCAGGTACTTGAGCAGGGCCAGGTTGGCGCTGCGATTGGGGTCGTACTCGATCCGCTCGACGACGGCGGGGACGCCTTCTTTGTTGCGCTTGAAGTCGACCACCCGGTACCGCTGTTTATGCCCGCCACCGCGATGGCGCACGGTGATGCGGCCTTTGTTGTTACGCCCGCCGGACCGGCTCTTTTTTCCCAGCAGCGGTTCGAATGGGGCGCCCTTGTGGATCTCCGGCGTCACCACCTTGACCACGAAGCGCCGCCCTGGGGACGTCGGATTTGTTTTTACGATTGCCATTTCGGGTTTTTCTTTATGTCTTCGAGATTCATGCTTTCATCCAATAGGACAGGATTCACAGGATTAACAGGATTTTTCCTTTATTTCAATTCGTATCACCGCGCAGTGAAAATTCAAAACAATCAAGTAATCCTGTCCTAAAACCTGAAACATATCCGCCACTGATCGTTGATGGAAAAGGAATACCAAGTTAGCTCATGAGGTCAGCTTCAATCCTGGATTTTTCACAGATTCAAACTTTCAATCAAGTCTTCGCTATCGATACCAAGCAACTCGATTTCCTCACTAATCATTTCGAAGAACTGGTTGTCAGGTATGCCGCCGGCTTCATTTATAAGAGAATTCAACTGTTTGCTTGATATTCGATGCAATAATTCATTAAAACACCGCAATTTATCAGGCTTATCAACAGACTTAGTGCCAACTTCATAGGTATCCCTCGCAAACATGGAAATAAAGAACATCAACCGGCTGAGCCATAGCAGTTTCCGTTCTCGCGCAAACGAAGTGTAGCGATCCAGTTCTCGTATCCACGGTTCGTTCATTTTAAGATCACCCTTGGTAACGAATTAATATCAAATCCTCGATCCTGTAAAACTTTTATTCGAGTATTCCCATCAAAAACCCGTGTGCCGAAGGCATTGATGTAGCTACTTGGTCGCTTAGAAACTGTCTAAGAACTTCGTTGCTTGCTGCAAGCGTTGTTGCGCTTTTACTACCTCTGGGTTAGCAGTCCGGAACCCATAGCAAGCCTACTTCCGTAGCTTCAACAATATCTGCATGTTGGCAATGCACACGGATAAAATCTCCTCCCTCCAATCTGAAAAACAAGTGATCATCAGGAGTTGATTGTTGCTCATCCAACAACCACTCGTCATCACGATCACCAGGACTCTTATATCCCATATCCTCCAGCCCACAAACAATACGTGAACCAAAATTCGGACTGAATTCTAAATAATCAACTGCTTCAAAATTCACCGATACCGGCAAGTTACCCTTTCCATGTTCCGGATTTGGTTCAAATACTATCCGCAGTCGCCGCTTCCCCCCCTCTAATACCATACCGACAAAATCATATAAGTTATGTAAATCGAAAACTTTATCAGCCTTGACAAGTTCGTTACTTTGCCCGACCAGAAACTCTTTTTTCATCATCTTCTCAACCTCTCAAGATACCTACGTACATTTCTAATATCCTGCTGGGTTGCAGGCCGAACTGGCGACTTTCTTATATTATACGCAGGCTGATTTGGAGCCCTTAAATTCCCAGGTGAAACCCTAGTGTGTGGTGTCGGAATACCAGCATGAGCCCTTCCTGCCAAGTCTATATCCATTTGTTGGCTGGGTGAACGTAATCTTACCCGGTGTCTGTTTGCGTTTCGAGGTATAAGGTCAGCCGCTTGTTCCCTTAAAGACTTTGTTCTTGCCGTTGTACCAGCACCTGTTCTCCTCAGTACCTGTACACCTCTCCATACCCAGGCTATTCCTGCTGCTACGTACGACCAAATGGCCCCTTTCGTCTCCCGGTTCTCCTGCCCGGACAGGGGCTCCACACCAGCATCATAGGGAATCTCCGGCGTATCTTTAAAGGCAAACGCCAGCTCCTTCTTGGTCAGCGGCTCGGCCATAACCGGCTGAGCCAGGAAAACGGCAATGATGATCGATAGCAAAAAGCGATTCAATTCCATTACAGTTCGCGTTCATTTGCGGACCAAAAATTCAAAAAAGCCCTCTTCAAACCCAGCCTCAAGCCCTGCTACCGAAGTCGATAGCGCTCGTTCCCACGCTCCAGCGGACTTATACCTCTCCGTGCCAATAGGGGTTGGCTGTGCTACCTAGCCGCTTATCGACGCTGGAGCGTCAAGATCCCTCCTCCGTCGGGACAGGCTTTCTCCCCCGCTAGAGCGTGGGAGCGGGAGCCAACGGAGCTCGGTATTTCTTACCACAGAGGTAACTATTCAGGACTCCCACTCATATAAAAAACAAAGACTTACAGTTTCCAAGGGGTGATAATAGCTCGAAAATACAGCATTTCCGTGCATTGCTGTGCGATGAAAACACAACATCTTGTGGTTCGTAGCTACCAGCGCACAATATCTTGTACCTGAATAGTTACCCACAGAGAACACAAAGGACACCGAGATCAGACTCGTTAACGCTTGATGCCATCGATGAGACGCCGAATGTTGAAGTTGATCGATCATCCTGGCTTTCTACTCTTTATGCACTCTGTGTTCTCTGTGGTTCCATAATGACGGCCTGACGGATAGCACCATGCCTTTCACCTATGCGCACTAACCAGACTGATGGGCACGCTTCGCTGTGTGCCTGCTACCAAGCCGCCGCGGTTTGCACCCCCCGCGGAATGGGCAAAAGCCCTGGCGCACCTTGCCGGGCGCTTGCTTTGCCCATCCTACGAGCTAGCTACCGTCGTCGAGCGGAACCCACTCCGTGTAGAAGCGCTTATCTTCCGCCTGATCGAGATCCTTGCACTCATCGCCTTTAATCTCCTCCTTACCGTTATCGATAACAATGAAAAGCCGCTTTCCGTTCGGTCCCAAAGCCAATCCTTCCGCGGCACGTTTGCCGAAATCCCGAAGTTCCTCGGGGGCCTCACCGGTTTTTCCCGACCAGCGGTATAGGAACACCTTGCCGTCGCATTTCGGCCCTGCAAGTACGTAGTATGCGGCATGCGTTCCGGATACATACTCGATGGAGCGTATCCCAAGGCCCTCGAGGTCCAACAAAATGGGCTTTTCGAATTCCGGTTGCTCGCCCTCTTTTAAGACCTTTATTGGGTTGGTCATGGGCACGAGAATTGCCCGCTTGTCGACCGACAACGGATTCCTGAAACCGATCAGGAGTTTACCCTGGGGAGTCGCTGCCAGGCCCTCGATGTTGAGGCCTGATTGCTTGGGCGCTAGTCCGTGAAATCTTCCTTCGTCTTCGAACCGGATCGCGTGCTTCAAATTGAGCTCAGCCAACTTCGGATGATTCGATAAATTCTCTGCAAGGTTACGATAGGGCGTACCTTGCGGATTACCAGATGGTCCGGTTGCGAACAGGACGTGCCGTGCTGAGCGAAACTCACCTTTCTTATTACGCCCGTGCGAGCCGATCCAAATCAGGGTATCACCGATTCGGGTAACCCCTTCCAAATCCGCCTCCGATTTGGGATGTTCAAGGAAGTCGTCGAGCTTGACGACTGATTGCATGGACTTGTTTTTGAAATCATAGATGTTTAGATCATCCTCACTTTCGTCGCTGGCAACGATGAACCGACCATCATCCAACAGTGCAACCGCTGACGCATCGCAGGTGCCAGTATAGGTGTCAAGTGCAATCGCGGAGCCAGTTGCAAGAACACCGACTGCCAATAAAAAGACTGCCAAATACTTGTTTATCACTCGTAATCCCCAAAGGTTTTTTTAATCATGGAATTCTTTGCGTCAGCGGCAATGATGAATTGGTCTCAACTGATTTAGGGACACCTTGGATTTTTCAAGGTGCCCTTTCTCATGTTTTTTCATATGCCTTTAAAAAATCACTTCGTGAAATACTAGACTGAGTACAGATAGATCTTAAGGTTGAAGATTTTAATCGGCTATGATTCGGCATTGTCAATGGGGTTTTCGATCCATCCGGGTTAGCTCTTATCATTACAATATGTTCTTTTTCTCTAACGATTTTAAAACCAAGAAGTTTTAAGGTTTTTAATACTTTAGTTTGGGGAGCATCTATGGGAAATTTAGGCATCAAACAGGAACTTCCGCTTCTGCAACAAAAGCCTCCATTACCGGTTCCTCTTCCTCAAAAACCGCCTTGCCAAATGTTTCTATATGAAACTCGATTGCGGATTTGATATTTGAAAGGGCTTCTTCGTATGTATCCCCCTCACCCACGACGACTCCTTTCAGTCCTAAAGGGTATGATACATAGCCATCAGGATGTTTTTCAATAATAACTTTAAATTCTCTCACCTTAATTCCTACCATTCCGATCGTTTATCGACGCTGGACCGTAGCATTGGGTTGTCTGCAGCCGATTATTATGTGACTTTTGCGCTCAACGGAAAACGTTCTGGATGTTCAATTATTTCCTGAGACAAATCTACGTCGATGTCGGGCCAGCCAGATTGATGGGCACGCTTCGCTGTGTGCCTGTTATCAAGCCGCCACAGTTTGTAATCCCCCACAGAATGAACAAAGCCCTGGAACATCTTTCCGGGCGCTTGCTTTGCCCATCCTACGTGCATTGAAAGCAAGAAAATCCTGTTAATCCTGAAAATCTTGTTAATCCTGTCCTATTGGAATTTTGCAATGAACATTCAGAACAGGATCACTTTCGAACCAAGCCTCAGAGCCTGTCTAAAAAGGCAGTCTCTTAGTATCCCTTTGTGGCTTTGTGCCTTTGTGTGATGTTCTTCATTTCTCACACAAAGCCACGAAGACACAAAGAATTTTTGATTTTTAAAATCAATACGTTAGTTTTTAGACAGCCTCTCAGGCCCCACCGCCGAAGTCGATGTCATGGCCCGGTTGCAATCGCACATAGGCCTTGCGCCAGCTCGGTCGTTTGCCTTGTTTCTGCCGGAAGCGCTTGCGCTTGCCCTTTACGTTGAGCACCTGGACCCGGTCGACTTTGACGTCGAACATGAGCTCGACGGCCCGGCCGATCTCGCGCTTGTCGGCGTCCGGGGCAACCCGAAATACATGCTGATTACCCGTCTCCGTGGCGATGGTGGCCTTCTCGGAGATGATCGGACTCAGCAATACCTGCATCAAGCGCTCCCGGTTCATGCCAATCGCTCCTCCAGCTTGCGGACCGCATCCTCGGTCAGGACCAGCTTGTCGAACGCGATCATGCTCACCGGATCGATCTCCTGGGCCGTCATTACGTCTACGGCGGCGAGATTGCGCGCCGCCAGGAACAGGGACTCGTTGAAATCCGCGGTCACGAGCAAGGCGTCCGCGACTCCCAACTCTCGGAGCTTCTGCACCAATTCCTTGGTTTTAGGCGCCGCCAGTTTGAGCTCGGGCACTAGCAGCAGACGCTCCTGCCGCGCCAACTCCGAAAGGATCGAGCGGACGGCGCCTCGATACATCTTGCGGTTCACTTTTTGGGACCAATCCCTTGGTTGGGCAGCAAAGGTCACGCCGCCGCCGCGCCAGATGGGGCTGCGCGTGGTGCCGGCTCGGGCGCGGCCGGTCCCCTTTTGACGGTAGGGCTTGGCGCCGCCGCCCCGGACCGCGGAGCGGTTTTTCTGGGCCTTGGTGCCCGCGCGCGCGCGTGCCAGGTAGGCGGTCACCACCTGGTGGATCAGGCCAGGCCTGTACTTGGCGCCGAACACCTGGTCCGAAACCTGCAAACCGGCACTGCCGTCGTTGTGAATCGAGAGCTCCATGTCCGCTCAACTCTTATTTTTGGTAGTGAGTAGTGAGTAGTGATTAGTTGGCCTGGTCACGACTATTGGGAAATATAAGCTCGGGCGGTATCGGGCCAGGGTTGGCGGCGAGTCTTCGCCCCACTAATCACTACCTCATTTTTTATGCTTGACGGACGGGAGCACGATCAACCGTCCCCCGACCGGACCCGGAACCCCGCCTTTTATCAGGAGCAGGTTGCGGTCGGTATCGACTTGTACCACTTCGAGGTTTTGTTGGCAGCGGTTGACGTTGCCCATCTGACCGGCCATCCGCTTGCCTTTAAAGACGCGCCCAGGGGTCTGACACTGACCGATCGAGCCCGGCGCACGATGGGAGATGGAGTTGCCGTGACTGTTGTCCTGGCCCCGGAAGTTGTGGCGGCGGATGCCGCCCGCGAATCCCCGTCCCTTGGACACTCCACGCACATCGACCTTTTGCCCGACCGCGAACCTATCGACCTTGATCTCCTGACCGGCGGCGAGTTCGTCGCCCTCGTTTTTACCGAGACGGAATTCCCCCAGCGTATTCCCGGCCTCTACCCCCGCCTTGCGGAAATGACCTGCCGCCGGTTGGTTGACGCGCGACGCCTTGCGTGTACCGACGGTCACCTGCACCGCCCGGTAGCCGTCGTTGTCTTCGGTCTTGACCTGAGTTACGCGATTCGGCGGTACCTCGATGACCGTTACGGGGACGGTGATACCTTCCTCGGTGAAGATCCGGGTCATGCCCGCCTTGCGTCCGATCACACCCATCGTCATGGTCGTTTCCTCAGCTCAATCCTCTAGTACAGCAGTGCCTAAGTACCGATAACATCGGTTCGGTTCTTTCGTGAGGAATTTCTTTTGCCGCAAATGAACGCGAATGAACGCAAATCGGTCGCAATCGGCTCGTCATCCTCGACGGTTCTTAACCTTATTGCATTTATTTGCGTCCATTTACGTTGATTTGCGGCTAATTTTTCCGTGAAGAGCTTGCCCGTTCAATGTTATCGATAGTTGAGAGCATCTTACTAGCTCAGTTTGATCTGCACATCCACCCCGGCCGCCAGATCCAGCTTCATCAAGGCATCCACTGTCTTGTCGGTGGGATCGACAATGTCCATCAGGCGCTTGTGGGTCCGCAGCTCATATTGGTCCCGGGCGTCTTTGTTGACATGGGGCGAGATCAGCACGGTAAAACGCTCCTTCTTGGACGGCAGCGGCACCGGCCCACGAACCTGCGCCCCGGTCCGTTTCGCCGTATCGACGATCTCCCGTGCCGACTGGTCGATCAGCCGGTGATCGAACGCCTTGAGACGGATCCGAATTCTTTGGTTTGCCATTTAGTTCACTTTTTTCACTCGGCAGAAGCGGGACTTTCGCGCTCCTGCCAGACCTTCTCGAATCCGGCATAGAACCACTGATTAACACCGATAGACACGGATGAATTCATAATATAATTCGTGTTTCGGGCCGGTGATTTTCAGGTACCGGAACCAATCCGTGTCTATCCGTGTTCAACTGATTAACACCGATAGACACGGATGAATTCATAATATAATTCGTGTTTCGGGCCAGTGATTCTCAGGTACCTGAACCAATCCGTGTCTATTCGTGTTCATCCGTGGTTCTTCGATGCGGTTCGTCCTTACTCGATGATCTTGGCGACCACCCCGGCACCGACCGTTCTCCCGCCCTCGCGCACCGCAAACCGCAGCCCTTCTTCCATGGCGATCGGCGCAATCAGCTTGACGGTCATCTTTACGTTGTCTCCCGGCATGACCATCTCGACCCCTTCCGGTAGCTCGCACGCTCCCGTTACATCCGTGGTCCGAAAGTAGAACTGCGGTCGGTAGCCTTTGAAGAAGGGGGTGTGACGACCGCCCTCGTCCTTGCTCAACACGTACACCTCGCCCTCGAAGTGGGTGTGCGGGGTGATGCTCCCAGGCTTGGCCAACACTTGACCACGTTCGACTTCGTCCCGCTTGGTGCCGCGCAGTAAGATCCCTACGTTGTCTCCCGCCTGCCCCTGGTCGAGCAGCTTGCGGAACATTTCGACTCCGGTGCAGGTGGTCTTGGCGGTCTCTTTGATGCCGACGATTTCGACTTCTTCGCCAACCTTGATTATGCCCCGCTCGACCCGTCCCGTCACTACTGTGCCACGACCCGAGATCGAGAAGACGTCTTCGATCGGCATCAGGTACGGCTGGTCAATGTCTCGCTCCGGCTCCGGGATGTAGCTGTCCATGGCTTCGATCAACTTGTAGATGGACTGGATGCCCAGCTCGCTGTCATCGCCTTCCAGCGCCTGCAGCGCCGAGCCGGTGATGATCGGGGTGTCGTCGCCCGGAAACTCGTAGCTGTCCAAGAGCTCCCGGACCTCCAGTTCCACCAGCTCCAACAGTTCTTCGTCGTCTACCATGTCGGCCTTGTTCAGGTAGACGACGATGTAGGGCACTCCGACCTGGCGCGCAAGCAGGATGTGCTCGCGGGTCTGCGGCATCGGGCCGTCGGCGGCGGAGACGACCAGGATGGCCCCGTCCATCTGCGCTGCGCCAGTGATCATGTTCTTGACATAATCAGCATGGCCCGGACAGTCCACGTGGGCATAGTGCCGCGCCTCGCTCTCGTACTCGACGTGGGCGGTGGCGATGGTGATGCCGCGCTCGCGTTCTTCCGGGGCGTTGTCGATCTGGTCGAAGGCCTTGACTTCGCCCCCGTATTTGGCGGCCATCACTTTGGTGATCGCTGCCGTCAGCGTTGTCTTGCCATGGTCTACGTGGCCGATCGTCCCCACGTTGACGTGCGGTTTGGTGCGTTCGAATTTCTCTTTGGACATGGACCCTTCTCCCCAAAATACCGAATGCCGTAC
The DNA here is from genome assembly GCA_011392765.1 of Candidatus Thiosymbion ectosymbiont of Catanema sp. Cochon2018. Lineage (GTDB taxonomy): Bacteria > Pseudomonadota > Gammaproteobacteria > Chromatiales > Chromatiaceae > Thiosymbion > Thiosymbion ectosymbiont_A. Next base: position 489,325 of record WYCW01000001.1, read on the forward strand.
CCTGCGCTGTTCAGCATGCAACCTAAGAGGGTAAATCTGGAGCCCATGACCGGAATCGAACCGGTGACCTCACCCTTACCAAGGGTGTGCTCTACCGACTGAGCTACATGGGCGTGCCTGACTCTTTTTCACCTGGAGCGGGTGATGGGAGTCGAACCCACGCCATCAGCTTGGAAGGCTGAGGTTCTACCGTTGAACTACACCCGCTTACTTAATGAATCACTGGGCGACGATCCGCCCTATCCCCAGCCGAACTGGTGGAGGGGGGAGGATTCGAACCTCCGAAGGCTGAGCCGTCAGATTTACAGTCTGATCCCTTTGACCACTCGGGAACCCCTCCGCAACGAGCTAATTACTATACAAAACTTGGTTATTTCCTGTCAAACAGGCAAAGCTCATACAAGCTTTGTCTAACCTACTGTAGGCCAGTTTGAAAAATACGCTTTTCGCCAACAGCACACTTGGACAATCAATGACTTAGATTCGCTCGATTGGTGAAAGCACCTATTTTTCAAGGTGCCCTGTAGTTGGCCGGGGTACATGCTTACATTCATTGTCCCTGTGCCGGGGGCGACTCATGGTGCGGCCAGACACTGATAACGGCCTGCACCAGGGTCGCCAGCGGAATGGCGAAGAAGACCCCCCAGAAACCCCACAGCCCCCCGAATACCAGGATGGCCACGATGATGGCCACCGGATGCAGATCGACCACCTCTGAAAACAGCAAGGGCACCAGGACATTTCCGTCCAGGGCCTGAATGAGGAGGTAAGTTCCCCCCAACCAGGCGAATTGGGAGGTCCAGCCCCATTGAAACCAAGCGATCAGCAATACCGGCAGTGTTACCACGGAGGCCCCGACGTAGGGGACGATGACCGACAACCCCACGAGCATGCCCAGCAGCATGGCGTAGTTGAGCCCGAAGGCGTAAAAGGTAGTGAAGCTTACCGCCCAGACGATCAGGATTTCCCAGAACTTGCCGCGCACATAGTTGGACATCTGACGGTCCACATCCCGCCACACGGTCCCCGCAATCCTGCGGTGCTTGGGTAGATAACGCTTGAACCAGTCGAGAATCAGGTCCCGGTCCTTGAGGAAGAAGAATACCAGGAGCGGCACCAGGATGATGTAGACCAGCAGGGTGATGATATCGACCACGGAGGCGAGCGACCAGGAGAGGACCTGCTGGCCGAAGCTGGCGATCTCGGCATGAATGGTACTGATCACTGCTTGGATCTGTTGGGGGGAAACGATATCCGGATAGTGTTGCGGCAACTCCATCAGCGCTTTTTGCCCCACGGAGATCATGCGGGGAAACTGCTGCACCAAGTCCGTCACCTGCCGGGAGACCAGCGGCATGATCCCGAACAGGACCAGCCCTACAAAAACGATGAAGAGGCTATAGACAACAGCCACGCTCGGGAAACGGCGCCAACCGTGCCGCTCCAGGAAAGAGACCAGGCCTTCCAGAAGATAGGCGATGACGATGCTGGCCAAGACCGGGCCCAGCATCTCGCCCATGGTGAGCACGACGGCGAATCCGACCAGCAGGAAGACCGCCAGGGAGACGAGCTGGGGGTCGGAGAAATAGCGGCGGAACCAGTCGGCAAGGACCTGCATCACGGAACGGCTCAGGTATCTTTGGGTGTTTTCTCTTCCCGATACTCGGCATAGCGTCGGGCGAAGAGGTCCTCCAGCTCATCGATCACCTCGGCTGCCGGGCGCCCCTGCAGAACATGGGCGCCCATCAGAGAAGAGGTGTCATTGAGCATGGCACCGCGATCGAGCATGTAATACTTACGTGAAAGCCGTTTGATGGCGCCCACCACACTCTCTTCCCGGGGGCGTGGGATCGATGCCGGCTCCAATGGCTCCGATGCTTCCGGCACGTGCGCGGCGCCCCGCGACGCCAAAAATTCTCCGAAGGCGAGCAGTGTCTCCTGATCCGCCGGCGCCAGCGAACGATAGAACTTGATCAATCGGCGTTCGCCGTTGCGACCGCCACCCTGAGCCCGGCTCACCTATCTCCTCTCCCCGGCGCCGGCACCCTGGGCGTCGTCACAATAACTACGTGCAAACTTGAGCAATTCTTCCATGGCACGCAAACGGAATTTCTGTTTCTGGTGCACGAAAGAGAAAGGTCGGTCCAGGGGTGGGTCCAGGTACAATTCCACGAGTGTGTTCAGCTGCAGCTCCTTCCGAATCGTAGCCCGGGAGAGCACGGATACGCCCATACCCGCCTCCACGGCACCTTTCACCGCTTCGGGGCTGCCCAGCTCCATGGCGATCTTCAAGGCAGCACCGCTGTGCTTCAACTGGCGCAGGTAATCGTTGATGACATCGCGGGTTCCGGACCCCTCCTCCCGACAGATGAACGGATATTCCAGCAACTCGGAGAACTCGACCGTACCTTTTTCCGCCAGCGGATGACCCGGCGGAACGATCGCAACCAGTTGGTCGCGCCTGCAGTTCTCCACGACCAGATTCTTGTTGCCGACGGGGGATTCCACGACCCCCAAGTCGATGATGTTATTCTCCACCATGGACACGACGCCTTCGCTGTTGGAGACCTTCAGGTGGATGGTGATCTCCGGGTAATTCTCCTTGAAGTCCCCGAGGAGGGCCGGCAGCATGTACTCGGCGATCGTGGTACTCGCCCCGATGGTGAGCGTACCGCTGATATCCCCCGTCATCTCACGGATCGCCCGCTCCATCTCCGAGTAGAACTCGAAGATGCGATCCGCATACTCATAGACCTTCTTGCCCGCATCGGTCAGGCTGATACGGTTGTGGGTGCGGTCGAAAAGTCGAGTATTGAAATACTCTTCCAACTGCCGTACCTGGAAAGTCACTGCCGGCTGCGTCATGTGCAGTGTTTCTGCGGCCTTGGTGAAGCTCAGCAACCGTGCGACCGTATGAAAAACCTGTAGTCTCCGGTCTGCCATGAGGACAAGCCCTGCAAGATACCCAAATAAAAAAACTTTATATCACAAAGCCCAACCCTTAGGAAGTCTGAGTGGGTAGGCTGGGTTGAGGTACGAAACCCGGCTATCCGTGCTGGGAAAAACTACGAATCGCGCGAATCAACGCGAAATTGTCATCCCGAACCGAAAGGAGAGATCTTTATCGTGCCTTTCGTGGTTTTTCATCATGGGTTCCACAACAAAAACGCCGCCTGGAGGCGGCGTTGTTCTTGGGGGCCCTGCGGCCGGATCAGATATAGAGGCAGATATCGCTGTCTCCGGCAAACTCGAAGAAGGCCGCCGCACCCGCATACTCGATACCGTCGATGAATGCCGTGCGCTCCATATCGAAGAGATCGACCGTCATCTGGCAGGCAACCAGCTTGACCTCCGCCTCGATGCACAGCTCGCGCAGCTCTTCGATGCTGGCCACTCCCTTGGACTTCATCTTCTGCTTCATCATGGAGGTAACCATACCCTGCATGCCGGGCAGCGTCATGCCCAGCACCGGGAACCACTTGTCCATGCCCCCCGGCATGGGCATCCCCGGATTTCCGAGTGGGGTCACCTCCAACGCCAGCTTTTTCTTGAGGAGCTGGAGCCCGTAAAAGGTAAAAAAGATCTGGGTTTCGTACCCCAACGCCGCCGCGGTGGACGCAAGGATAAAGGGTGGATAGGCCCAATCCAGCGAACCCTTGGTCGCGATGATGGCCAGTTTTTTCTCGTCCATTGGCGCTCCTCTTTAAAGCCTGGTGGGTGTTTGGTGGGCCGGTAGCAACCTACGGGTCAGGCCTTCTTGATCAGAAAGTAGAACTTGCCACCCTCTTCCTTCGACTCCAAGAGCTCGTTTCCGGTCTGCTTGGAGAAGGCCTCGAAGTCCTTCACGGAACCTGGGTCGGTCGCGATGATGTGCAGGATTTGTCCGGCCCCCATGCTCGAGAGGGTCTTCTTCGCGCGCAGAATGGGCAAGGGACAGTTCAGGCCGCTCGCATCGAGCTCTTGATCGAAGTCTGCCATGGCAAAATCTCCAAATGTTTTGGTATGTTAGAATATGAGAAAACTCAGGAGTTCTAATTTAGCCGAAACCGGAGCAAAAGGCAAACCGCCTTGATGCCGCTCCAAGGCAAGCGCATATAAATTTCCTATCGATCAACAAGTTGCTGCCTGAAATATAGGCTAGTGTTTCCGGTCCAGGTCGGTGACCAATAGGACCGGCATCACCTTTTCGGCCATGCGATTGAAATTGGCGATGCGACTTCGGAGATAGCCGGAGCCTTCCTTACGTAAGCGGACCTGAATGTCGCGAATACCTACCTGGTGCAACAGGGTCTCGGCGACCGCTTCGCTGAGCGCATCTTCCGTGGCAATTGCGAACGCGGTCATTTGAACAGGCCGAGGTGTTCCGCCTCCTTCGGCCGCGCCTTCGGCAACAATACTTCGGAAGGCAGCAGACCTTCGGTCAGGAGTGCCGATTCCTGTTCGTCTGGCCCACGGATCTCGGACCCATCATCCGTAGGAGTAACCAAGAGTACCGAACGACCGTCGATGGGATTGCCCAGCATTGCCTCACTGTGGGTGGTGACGAGTACCTGGCGGCGGTACTTTACCTGGCGCTTGATCCGGTCGATCAGCAATGGGATTTGGGCGACGATGGCATCATTGAGTGACAGCTCCGGCTCTTCCAGGAGGAGCATCGAATCGCCGGCCAGCAGCGCCCAGAAGAGGGCAATCAAACGCAATGTCCCATCGGGAAACTGCTCTTCGCGGTGCCAAGCACCCTGCGGGTGCCAGTGTTTATAGCGTGCTTCCAGGTGCGGTAGGCCCGTGATTTCGTCGCGTATGAAGCGAAGCTCCTGGAACCCAGGGCGTAGTCCCAGGTTTTCTGCGATTCCCCGGCTCCGCTTACCACCCGAACCTCGATGCGGACCTCGGGATCACGGCGCGCTTGCAGGCAACGCAATTTCTTAAGGCCACCGCGTTCCGCAACTGCCTTTGAGAGGCCGCCGCCGGACGGACTGGAGAGGGTTCGAAGAAACCTGAAGACGTCGAGAAAGTTCGACTTACCCGCGGCATTCGGGCCGATCACATAGACCGACTCGGCCAGAGCCACCTCCACCTTGCGGAAATTGAGCCAATTCTTCAGCGCAATGTGGGTAATCCGCATGAGGGTCTTCTTGCTTTATCTTCCCGGATAAAGGCTTTTCTTCGGTAGAAATGCAGAGCACAAGCCTTCACACCATGAGCCGGCGCGCGATCTCGAAGCCGCCCCGGGCCCAGCCGAGGATACCGCCCCGCAGATTGACGACATTGTCGAACCCCTGCTCCATGAGATAAGCGCAGGCATGATAGGAACGGGCACCGCTGCGGCAATAGAGGATTACTTCCTTGTCTCTCGGCAGCTCCCCCATCCGCGACGGGATCAGATGCATCGGCAGCAGCGCTGTACCCGGAATCACGCCGCTGGCAATTTCTCCCGGGGTTCGAATATCGATCAGGTGGACAGCGTCTCCCGCAGCCATCCGCGACTGCAGGGTTGCCGAATCGATTTCTTTGACCACACGTGACCTCTGGCGAGGATTCGCCTCAGACCGACGAGGCATGATGCCCCAAAAGTCCCTCTCTCGTAAGGCCCCATCTCCTACGCCCAACTAGGATTCCTTGACTGCCTCGGACTTTTACAAATGAGTCGAGTTTTGTGTGCACGATCGACAAACCACGAATTGACACGAATCAACACAAATCACAATTCGTGTCGATTCGTGTGCATTCGTGGTTTTCCGGTTTCCGTACGAAAATTCACGCATCAATGGTCTGAGACGAAGCCTCGCTAGGATTCCTTGAATGACCAGATTTTGTGCAAATGAGTCAAATTTCGCAAACGTCTAACCTCTCTCGTTGTCGTGATCGTGATCGAAGCCGCCGTAGGAGAGACAGAATACTTTCGCCGATCGTGGCATCCGGAGGTCCCGGCCAGGTGCCGGGTCGAAACCCGTAGCCATCAGGTTTTCCCTGCCCGCTTTGCCTTGCGTCTCCGATTACGACTACGATCACGGTTCCGTTTTCGATCGCGAGAGAGCGATGATCACGCCTCGTCGGTCTGAGGCAACGCCTCGCTAGCTGTTGAAGAGCCAAGGTAGGTCGAAATCGGCGTCGCAATCGGAATCTCGATCCCGATCCCGATCCCGATTTGCGCACTGCGCGAACTCGACCCGTTTGTAAGGATTCGGGTTCCTCAAGGATCCTAGCCGGTATGTTAGGATATTCAGTATATTAATAAGTTTTAACGTTCCTCTCAATGCCGGACTCGCGCAAGACTCCGATCCGACGAGCACGCACGCCGCAACCAGCGCGCGACAACCGGAACGGATGTACACCGTCCCGCAACCTGCATACCCGAACCACGACAAAACCATGGAACTGCTCCCCATCTTCCTCGACGTGAAAGACAAACCCTGCCTGGTGGTCGGCGGCGGAGAGACGGCGGTACGCAAGATAACCAGTCTCCGACGCGCGGGGGCTGCCGTGCGGGTCGTTTCCCCCCGGCTCGACGAGCACCTCGACAAACTGGCGGCAGCAGGCGATATCGCCCACATCCAACGCCCCTTTGAAGAGACCGATCTTGCCGGGACCATGCTGGTCATCGCGGCCACCGACGATCCGAGCGTCAATCGACGCATTTCCGGTCTCGCCCGGGAGCGCGGGATCCCGGTGAACGTAGTGGATCAACCCGCGGCATGCAGCTTCATCATGCCCTCGATCATCGACCGGTCGCCGGTGGTGGTTGCCGTTTCCACCTCCACCGCCTCGCCCGTTCTCGCGCGGCTGTTGCGCGCGCGCCTCGAATCCCTGATCCCCGCCGCTTACGGACGCTTAGGGGCGCTTTGTGCACGCTATCGCGATGCGGTCAAGGCCCGGTTCACGGACCGCCGCGACCGCCGCCGGTTCTGGGATCGAGTGCTGCAGGGCGCCGTGGCCGAGCGGGTGTTTTCCGGGCAGATGGATGAAGCGGACACGGCCATGGAACGCGAGCTCGCCGCCGCCAAACCTGACGGGAATATGGGCGAGGTCTATCTGGTGGGGGCCGGTCCCGGCGATCCCGACCTACTCACCTTCCGCGCCTTGCGCCTGATGCAGCAGGCGGATGTGGTGGTATACGACCGGTTGGTGCCCGAGTCGATTCTGGACCTGGTGCGACGGGACGCCAGGCGGGTATTCGTGGGCAAGGAGCGCAACAACCACACCATGCGCCAACAGGAAATCAACCGCCTGCTCGCGGACCTGGCCAAGGCGGGGCACCGGGTAGTACGCCTGAAAGGCGGAGATCCCTTCATCTTCGGGCGCGGCGGCGAGGAAATCGACACCCTGGCGGCGCAACGGATCCCCTTCCAGGTCGTGCCGGGGATCACGGCCGCTTCGGGCTGCGCCACCTATACCGGGATTCCCCTCACCCATCGCGACTACGCCCAGTCCGTTACCTTCGTCACCGGACACCTGAAGGACGGCACGATCGACCTCAACTGGCAACAGCTCGCCCAGCCGCACCAGACGGTGGTGTTTTATATGGGATTGACCGGGCTCGCGGTCATTGTCGACAAGCTGACAGCCGCCGGTGTCTCACCGGACATGCCCGTCGCCCTGGTCCAGCAGGGGACGACCCCCAACCAGCGCGTCTACACCGGCACCCTGTCCACCATCCTCGCGCGCGTAGAGCAAGACCCGCCCCGGCCCCCGACGCTGATTATCGTCGGCGAAGTCGTGCGCCTGCGAGACAAGCTGAACTGGTTCCAGGAGTCTCGGTGTCCGGAGCCTGTCTAAACAGAACAATGTCGGAGAATCAGGCGATGCAGACCGCGAAAGAATCCGCCCGCCGGATCATTGACCACCTGCCCGATCAGGCAACCTGGGAAGACATCCTGTATGAGCTGTATGTGAAGCAGAAGATCGAAGAAGGCCTGGCCGATATCGAGGCAGGCCGCACGGTCCCACACGAGCAGGTCAAAGCCCAATGCCATTAACCTGAATCCGTGAGATAAATAAGCCGCTCATAGAATAATCTCTTTATAAAACAAAAGGATAACGGAAAAATTCATTCACTTTTGGACTCACCCAGGAGGTGAAGCAGCCAATTCTTGAATATCAAGTGGAATCATGAGGTTAGCCGCAATCCTAGATTTTATCTCACGGATTCAGGATTAAGTTAAGGAATATTTTCTTCAAGAGCCTTGATTTGAATACGTTCAAAGTCTCTTTCACTCATACGAATATTGACCCGCTTGGTTTTCTTGAAAGTGTTTCTAGCTGTTTCCTCGATTTCAACTTTTCTCTCAGGAGTAAGAACGGAAATCCACTCTTCCTTTTCAAAGGAATCCAGAATTTCTTGTTCCTCGGAGTCCAATTTATATTTCTTTCTCATTTTTCACCTCTAAATATTTTTTGCGAGCTTTTCGACTTGGAATAATTGTTTTGAGAAAAACACTGTAATATCAATTTTCAGCATTCATTAAACCTCCTTTTAGAATAGCTTCAGAGACGTCTTCCCCCAGTAGCCTTCCTCCTCGGCTTTCCTGGCTTGTTGTTCCCAATACGCGTCTTCATACTTGAGAAATTTTTCATACATAGCGTTTGAAATGAGTACGGATTTTATTCTACCGGATTTTTCGACAATAACCGGATCTGTTTCGGCTACATCGAGGTACTGACCCAGTCTATTTTTCAATTCTGTTGCCGTGACCTGGATATCGATCTCTTTTCGTTGAATTTTGTCTATTTTGGCCATTCTGGCTATAATGGTCAATATTTTATCGAGTCATTTGATTTAATTCCGGAGATAATCCGAATTACCTACCGAGGGAGCGAACATGGCCGACTTCACAGCCCAACTGGGCCGCGCGGATCATTCGGGATTACTCGACCGGGAGCAACGCCTGGCCCGTATCGAGCGGGGTCGCAACCCCTATGTCACCGGGGAATCCCTGGCATCGGACTCCCCCGTATTCTTCGGCCGCGAGCGGGAACTTGCCGAGACCCTGGCCGTGCTCCGCCGCCCGGACAAACCGGGCAACGTCTCGGTACTCGGGGAGCGGCGTTTCGGCAAATCCTCCTTCCTCAATCAGGTCCACGGCGCCCTGGCCGCCGAGCTCGACCTGGTCAGCATCTAAGCGACCACCCAGGACTGGTCCGGCGCCGACCCGGAGCGCTTCTTTACCGAATTGCACCGCGCCATCCTGCAGGCACTGGATGGGACCGGGCTCAGTGGAAAAAGCGGCCGGGGCGAGGTCCGTGACTACTCGGGTCTGCGGGATTTTATCCGGCGCCTCGCCCGGAAGGGCCTGCGCTTCGTGCTGCTGCTCGACGAGCTGGAGCGCATCACCGGCGGCAAGGCATTCGGCGCAGACTTCTTCGGCAACCTGCGCGCCCTGGGCGACCGGCCCGAATATCACTTCGGCTACCTCATCGCCAGCCGCCGACCTTTGAAGGAGCTGTGCCGGGATCACCGGATCGAGGAGTCTTCTTTCTGGAACATCTTCGGCATCCCCCACTACATGGGTCTGCTGGCGGAACCGGCGGCCTATGACCTGGTGACCGAGCCTTTGAGACGGAGCCTGACCGACACCCAGAGACCAGCGGACCTGGACCGCCTTTGGACCCGGCAGATCGCGCCACTTACCGGCCGCCACCCAAATCTGATCCAGTTGGTCCTCGCCCACCGCTGGAACGCTTGGTCCGGGGGTTTCGAACACAACCAGGATCGGATCGAGTTGGGCCTGCGCGATTATCTGGAGGACCTCTGGTTCAACCGCCACGGGAAGGAAGAGTGGGGAGTCCTGATCCGGGTCGTCGAGGGCGAAGACCTGGGGTCGGACCCGATCCTCCAGGATCTGCGCCTGCGCGGCCTAGTCACCGCCGACAACCAGCTATTCTCGCCCCGGTTCGAGCAGCTGATCCCGGAGCTACTGCCGAAAGGCATGGGCATCAAAGAAGCGGTCGAGCAACTCCGGAAAGGAGGCGACACTGCTGTCGGTCTGTTGGAGAGGTTAGAGAAGATCGCGGGCATCAGCGGTCGCCTGGTTCGGAGCTTCCAGGGCAAGGACCCGAACACCGAGCTGAAAGAGGACAACGACTAGCGAGGCTTCGCCTCAGACCGACGAGGCGTGAATTTTTTGTGCAGCGAACAAACTTGTTATCCGCAGATTACGCAGATTTTCGCAGATTATTTCTATTCTTAATCTGCGAAAATCTGCGTAATCTGCGGATAAAAACAATGGGCGCAATACCCCCAAGTGCTGCATGAGGAGATGGGAGTTTTTGTGCCGTGCACAAACTTGGCTCATTGGTAAAGATCCGGGTCCCTCAAGGAATCCTAGCGAGGCTCCGCCTCAGACCGACGAATCGAGATAAGGCATGCCAAGGAGAGTGCGCCGTGCCCAGCCATTCAGGAGGCAGGGGGCAGTTTTCAGGGGTGGATAACTGATACCTGCCCCCTGATAACTGACAACTGCCCCCTTGGGAGTGCATAAACTTGACTCATTTGCAAAACTGCCGGTCACTCGAGGGATCCTAGCGAGGCATCGCCTCAGACCGACGAGGCGTGACCAACCGCACCGAAGAACTACGGAGGCAGACACGGATAAACACGGAGGCTCTTTATGGATTCCGGACTGATTTGGAGTGCGCCGGCAGAGCGGCGCGGTCGAATGGGACCCCGGCAATGGGGATACCCACGGCGCTTGCCGAGAACCTGGGATTCAGGTTCCCCACGCGCCGCGGCGACGGCGCTTTCCCCTGGCCGCAAATGCCTCATGCGTCGCCAAATCCAAAGCGGCGGCGGGTTCGTCTGTACCTGCCCGCACCTCGATAACGCCGGACACCGGGGGTTTCCGTCACTGCCGGGGTAAAGTTGCCGCCGCACTCCAAATTTGACTCGTTGGTAAAGATGCAGGTCCCTCAAGAAATCCCAGTGACCCGAACCCAAGCCATCGGCCAGGTGCTGCGACGGCTGTGGCTCTGGCCGCTGATCTTCTGGATGCGGCCATTGGAGGTAGCGGACCGGCTTCGGAAGAGGCCGGTTATCGAGTTCATCACGGCGGTACTCGGAGCCGGGATCTGGGGCGCCTTGGCCGGTGTTGCGCTCTGGTACTGGACCGGTGACGCCCAAGCAGTCTGGATCCTCAGTCTCGCTTTTGTTATCGCTACCGTTGGTGCTGGCATTGTCGATGATGCCGGCGCTGTCGCTGTGGCTGTCTCTAACGCTGGTGCTGTCGTCGGCGCTGTCGTCGGTGCTGTCGTTGATGCTATCCCTGGCACTAACACCGTCGCCAGCGCTGTCATTGGTGCTGTTGTTGGTACTGTTGCTGGCACTGGTTCTGTCGCTGGCGTTAGCGTTGTCGTTGGTGCTGTCGTTGGTGTTTTCGTTGGCATTGTCGCTGGTACTGTTATCGTTGTCGCTGGCGCTATCGCTGGTGTTGACGCCAGCACTAGTGCTTTCGCTGTCTTTGTTATTGGTGCTGTTGTTGGTGTTGTCACTGGTGCCGTCACTAGGATTCCTTGAGGGATCCGAATCTTTACAAATGAGTCAAGTTTATGCAGTGCACAAATCGGGATCGGGACTGATGTATCCCCACATTATTCCAATATAAAACAACAAGATATAGCAAGGTAGGTTAGGCAAAGGGCCAGGGATGGCCCGTGCCCAACACCTTGTTGGGCACACCTGCCGTCCCTGGCGGGCTTTGCCCACCCTTGTATGTTCTGTTTCTAAGGGAAAGCCAAGGA
>WYCW01000001.1:501063-552881 GCA_011392765.1 Candidatus Thiosymbion ectosymbiont of Catanema sp. Cochon2018
ATCATATTATGAAGTTAACAAGGTTTTCGCCACCTTTAAAAAAACTAAATATAACCCTATGAAATTTAAGCAAAAAAACCCCGAACATCTATGCGGTTGAACTAGTTGAACCTAGACTATTAGACGTATATATCACTGAGGATGAGATTACGGTCTTTCTTGCTGATGGCCATACTATAAGTGTACCGCTTGCCTGGTCATGGCGTCTATCAGAAGCAACGGCCGAGCAGCGTCAACACTATGAAATCATTGGAGATGGTCAAGGTATTCATTGGTCTGATATTGATGAAGATACTAAGTGTGGAGGGTATGCTTCACGGTATACCAGCTCGTCGTCCAAGAACATCATCATATAAGTTAAGGGCACCCTGAAAAATACGGTTTTCGTCAACGGCATGTATGAATAGTCAATGGGTTAGAGCCAGTCGAGTGGCAAAAATGGCTATTTTTCAAGATGTCCTGAACTTGGACCGTAAAAAGGCGTGCACTGCTGATAGCTGTCGATAGATCCGGCCAAACAATGAAATCACGATCCGGCACAGACGTAGAGGAATCCCCATCTTCCCCGGAAGGGTACGTGAGCGAATCGGATTCGCAGGTATTGCGGACTCTCTCGGAGGAGATCGCACGGGAATTTGCGCCCCGGCTCGAGCAAACGACGCTGGTGCTCTACGACCGAGACCCGGAACACCTCCAGGCCCAGTGGTATGTCACGCCGCAGGCGCTCGCCGAGGCACGCTGCTTGTTTCCCGGCAACGGGACGGGGCTGCGCCAGGTTCTGCGTCTGTGCCGCCTGGACCAGGACGGGGAAACCGAGGTGGTTGCAAGCACCCCACAGGGGCCCGGTACGTCGGAAGGGGTGGACCAGTACGATTTTGCTTTACGAGGAGATGGCGCCGAGTATATCTGTGAGCTTGGGCTGGAGTCGGATACGGGGGGTTGGTTGTTGCTGGCGCGCTCGAACCGGGTCCGATTGGGGGACCCGCACCTCCCGGCATCGCGGATCACCCCCGTTCCGGACGACGCGCGAGCCCAAGACACAGCGCACGAGATGACGGAGGGACCGGACAAGGCCGAGGATATTTTCGTAGAACCGGCGTTGGCGGCCGTTGGTGAGCCCCTACACCCCGTCTTTCCGAACCTGGAGCCGGATGATGCACCGCCGCCGGAGCATTCCGCACTCTCGGAAAAGGCACTTGGCCGAACACAGCCACGGGACGGGAGACTCGAATCCCCACCCGGCACCCCTCAAGGTCCGGCACTCTCTCTGGAGCAGGATGGTGCGCCGCCAGGGCGTCCCGCGCCCTCGAAAGAGGTGCGTGGCCGAGCACGGCCAGGAGACCGGAAATCGGAATACCCGCTCGGTATCCCTCCGTATCCGGTGTCCTATCGGGAGTCGAGTGATGCGCCGTCACCTGGGCGTCCCACACTCCCGGTAGAGACGCCCCGGACGGAGGTACCCCAGCCAGAGACACCTAAGCAGGAAACGCCCAAGCAGGAGCCCTTGGGCCAGGCAGGGTCACGCGATCGGAAACCGGAATACCTGCCTGGCGTCCCTCCATATCCGGCACCCTACCTGGAGCTGGGTAATGTGCCGCCAGCGGGACGTCCTGCGCCCCCGGAAAAGGCGCTGGGCCAAGCAGGGCCAGGGGAACGGAAATCGGAATACCCGCCCGGTATCCCTCCGTATCTGATGTCCTATCGGGAGTCGGGTGATGCACCACCGGGGCATTCTGCCCCCCTGGCGGAGGCACCGACCCAGGCGCGCCCCGAGGACCGGAGACCGGAATTCCCGTCCAGTATTCCTCACGACCTGACTCCCTACCCGGAGATGGCGGCAGAGTTTCCCCCCGGTGTCCCCGTAGAAGCGGCGTTGGCGGCCGTCGGCGAGCCTCTCTACCCCGTTTTTCCAAACCTGGAGCTGGATGACTCGCCACTGTCGAGGCATTCCGAGCAGCCCCCGGAGGGGGTGCCGGGCCGAGCATGGTCGCAGGACCAGAGCCTGGAATTCCCGTCCGGTGTCTTTCAATATCCGGCCCCCTACCCGGAGGCGGCGACCGATCTTCCCCCCGGCGCCGAGCTGGTGGATATGCCGCCGCCGTTGCTGCCGTCGTCGCCGGAGCTGGGCACCGCGACGGACACTATGCCTGGGCCGCTTTACGACCCGCGGGCGGCCTTGTCCAGCGCGGTGCTGTCCACCGGGATCGGACCGTCGGTGCCTGACATGGAGATCTACGCGGAACTGATCGTTCAGGGACGTGGTGCTCCGGGCTCTTCGGTCGATCTGTTCGGCTACCCGATCGCGGTCGGCGCGGACGGACGCTTTTACATTCGCCATCCGATCGACATCTCGGCGTTGCAGCCCCTTGCCGCCGGCGGGGGCCTGCTGTCGTGGCTGGAGGCCCCTGAAACAGATGTTCTTAACCACTGATAACATATCTTCATGGAAGAGTTAGCCGCAAATGAACGCAAATTGGATCAAGAACCTTCGATAATGGCGAGTCGATCATGACCTGTTTGCGTTCATTCGCGTTCATTTGCGGCGAAAAAGAACTCCCATGTTATCGGTACTGCCGTAGTAAACACGGGTGACGGCACCTGGCCATCTTGCGCTGCTGCTGCATGCACACCTGCCCTTTGTCCGGCACCCGGAACACCCCCGGCATCTGGAGGAACACTGGCTGTTCGAGGCCGTTACCGACGCCTATCTGCCCTTGCTCGGGCTGCTCAGGGAGGCCGCCGAGCGCAGGTCCGGGTTTCGACTCACGCTCTCCCTCTCCCCTACCCTACTCTGTATGCTCGCGGACCCCCTGTTGGCGGGACGTTATCGGGACTATCTCGACCGGCTCGGTCGGCTTGCGGAGCGCCTGACCAAGGATTCGCGGTCCGATCCGGGACGCCGCTCGCTCGTCCGCTTTTATCGACGGCGCCTGGAGCGCCTACGGGCTTTCTACCTGGATGAGCTCGGCGGCGATCTCATCGCCGCCTTCGCCGAACTCGAAAAAAACGGCACGGTCGAGCTCATGACCACGGCGGCGACCCACGGCTATCTACCCCTGCTGCGCAGCCGGCCGATGGCGGTGCGGGCCCAGCTACGGGTGGCACGGGATCATTTCCATGCTACCTTCGGCCATGCGCCGGATGGGCTCTGGCTGCCGGAGTGTGGCTATTATCCCGGTCTCGAACGTGAGGTAGCACAGGCCGGTTATCGCTATATCGTCCTCGATGCGCACGGGTTGCAGCAGGCATCGCCGCGCCCGCGCCACGGTGTTTACGCCCCACTTGCGACAAAGGCAGCGGTCGTGGTTTTCGGCCGCGATCCGGACTCGGCGCGGGAGATCTGGTGCCCCACCACCGGCTACCCCGGTCACCCACTGTATCGCGAGTACCACCGGGATTTGGGTTACGAAGGCGACTCGGACCTCTTAGAAAACTTCCTCCCCCCAGGGGTCGAGGCCGCACCGACCGGGCTGAAATTTCATCGCGTCACCGGGGGGACGGGTACTAAGGCCCCCTATGAGCCCGCGGCCGCCCGTGCCCAGGCCGAACGGGACGCACGGCGGTTCGTCGCGGCTCGCCGGCGGCGGTTCGGGTCCCTGTCCTTCGCTACTCGGCCCCCGCTCATCGTCGCGCCTTACGATGCCGAGTTGTTCGGTCACTGGTGGTTCGAAGGACCGGCCTTCATCGATGCCCTGATCCGCTGCCTCGACCAGGCATGGGATGTGCAACCCGTGACCCTGGGTGAACACCTCCGCCTATTCGGGACCGCGGGGAAGATTCATCCTGCTACCTCCAGCTGGGGCGAGCGTGGCTATAATGGGACATGGTTGCGTCCGGACACGGGCTGGGTGTATCTGCACCTGCACCAGGCAGCGGGAGAGTTCGAGGAATTGGTGAATGAACGCAAGCGGATGCCGGAGCGAGACAGAACCTCCCGGCTGTTGCGACAGGCGGCCCGTTCCCTGCTGTTGGCTCAAAGCTCGGACTGGACCTTCCACCTGGGGAGAAATGGCGGGTCGGCTTACTGCGAATCGCGTCTGCGCGACCAGCTTGCCCGTTTCCGCCTCCTGACCGGGGCCGTGCGCGGCGGCCGGATTCGAGACGAACAGCTCACTGCGTTGGAAAGGATGGACAACCTGTTCCCGGACCTGGATCTCAGACACTTCGGCCAGAGCGGGTGCGTATAAATTTCTTATCGACCAACAAGGAACTGTTGGGCACGGACCGTCCCTGGTCCTTTGCCCAACCTACGCGGTCCGTACAGTGGACCCTACCCTCGGGTCCGTTGCGCGGACCCGCCTACGGGCAACCAGTTTGCCAAGATTATGTTTTCGGGAAGGTTTATACGCGCTCGCCCTGACACTTCGGCTGATTCGTAGTACAGCGGCACTGAAATACCGATAACATGGGAATCATTTTTTGCCGCACCTGCCTGCCGCAGGCAGGAATGAACGCGAAATCAACGCATATCGGCTGCAATCAATCCGCGATCATCAATAATTGTTGATCCATTTGCGTGCATTCGCGTTGATTTGCGGCTAACTCTTTCAGTCACGGATTGAGCCGAGTAGTGCCGGTTCAATGTTACTGATCGTTGAGAGCAGCTGTACCAGCCAAGGCGGATCATCATGTATATCACGCAAGTCGGCGCCGAATACGCGCCCGTCGCCAAGGTAGGCGGTCTCGGAGACGTCATCCACGGATTGTCCCGGGCGCTGGCCAAGCGGGGCCACGAGATCGAGGTCATCCTGCCCAAATACGATTGCCTGGATCCGGACCTCATCGAGGACCTGCACCTGGCCTATGAAGGTCTGCAGGTCCCCTTCTACGACCAGCAGCTACCCTGCACGATCGAATCCGGATATGCAGATGGGATTCGCTGCTTCTTCATCGCCCCCCACTCCGACCACGGGTTCTACCACCGAGGACATATCTACGGCGAAGTGGACGATCCGGGGCGGTTCGCCTTCTTTTCCCGGGCCGTCCTCGAGTTTCTGCTGAAAACGGGCAAGCAGCCGGACATCATTCACTGTCACGACTGGCACACCGCCCTGCTGCCGGTGCTGCGCTGGGAGATCTATGAGGCCTTGGGGCTCAACCACCCGCGGGTCTGCCACACACTGCACAATTCAGCCCACCAAGGGCTCGCGGGGGAATACCTGCTGCGCGCCGTGGGCCTGGACCCGGCCAGGCTGATGACTAGCGATCGGCTGCTCGACCGGGACCGGCCGCACACTGCCAATCTCCTCCAAGGCGCGATCGTCTACGCCAACTCTGTTACTACGGTCTCCCCCCGCCATGCGTGGGAAATCCTGCATACAGATCAAGGCATGGGGTTGCAGGAAACCCTGCATACCCACAGGCACAAGCTCCGAGGGGTGATCAACGGCATCGATGAGAATACCTGGAACCCGCAGACAGATCCGCACATCGTCCCCACCTACGGCCCGGAGTACCTGCCCGAAAAGGCCCGCAACAAGCAGCATCTGCGCCGGCGATTGGGGCTGGAGGAGGCCGCTAAGCCGATCGTGGCCATCGTCAGTCGGCTCGATCGCCAGAAGGGAGTGGAGTTGATGCGTCATGCCGTCCACTATGCCTTGAAAAGCGGCTGCCAGATGGTCCTGCTCGGGAGCGCCTCAGAGCCATGGATCGACGAGCTGTTCGAAGACATCAGGCACCAAACCGACGGGAGTGCCGATTGCCGCCTCGTGCTCCGGTATGACGAAGAACTGTCCCACCAGATCCATGCCGGCGCGGACATCATGGTCATCCCGAGCATCTATGAGCCCTGCGGACTGACCCAAATGACCGCCATGAAATACGGCGTAGTGCCGGTCGTGCGGCGGGTGGGCGGACTGGCGGACAGTGTCTTCGACGCCAACTACTCCGACAAGGCATTCGAAGAGGTCAACGGCTTTCTGTTCGACGACCTCACCCCCAAAGGACTCGAATCCGCCCTGGGACGGGCCATCCGGCTCTGGTTCCGGTACCCGGCCTATTTCCGACAACTGCGGCTCAACGGCATGTACACGGACAACTCCTGGTTCGGGCCCGCCCAACAGTATCTGGACATCTTCGAGGACATCAAGGCCTGAGACGGTCAGGACGCAATGCCATCAACGCATCTTCGGCGGCCCATACCCAACTTCTCCCACACCTTGCCCACACCCGATATTCGAGCAAGAAGGGCACTAATATGGTGCAATGATTCGAGGGATTACCCAGAGGGCGCTCGATTGTGGTGCAACCCGGACGGTCATGAATCGACGATATTCAGTGTCGGGCGTTGTCTTTTCAAGTCGCCGCAGTTGGCATACTAAGTGCACAAAATACTTCTATAATAGACTACTTAGTGCCACGCCTGTATTTTGTGTTGTTCGATGTACCCCCGGACATACACCGCATCTACCAAGGTTAAAAGCATGAAAGTACGAAAATTCGCCGCAACCGCCGTCGCCGTCTCCACCCTCGGCCTCGTGGGTCCGGCCCTGGCAGAGCCGGAGTCCCCCCATGAATTCAGTGCCAACCTGGCCCTGACCACTAATTATATGTTCCGCGGCGTCAGCCAAACCAACAATGGGCCGGCCGTCCAGGGTGGGTTCGACTACCTGTACCACCCCTATGACTTCTATGTCGGGGTGTGGGCCTCCAATGTCGACAGCTCGTCCGACGGTTACGACAACACCAGTATGGAGCTGGACCTTTATGCCGGTTTGACACCATCCTGGCAGAACTTCGATTTCGATCTGGGCTACATCAGTTACCGGTATCCCAAGACAAAGACCTCCCAAAACAACTCCGACGAGTTTCACCTCGGTGTCTCATATGGGGGCCTGGGCTACTTCACGCCCAGTTACACCGCCCACTACAGCGACGACTTCTTCGGTCTCGATCCGGCCTGGTACCATGATTTGAGCATCGAAGTGCCCCTGCCCGAGGGCTTCACCCTGGCCGGGCACTACGGTTGGAACCGGTTCGACGACAGCTCGTTGAACTACCGAGACTACAGCGCCGGTATCTCCAAAGAATACCAAGGCTTCGAGTTCGATCTGAGCTGGGTCGACCGCTCCGACGAAAAAGACTGCTCGGCACCCTTCCAGTGCGGGCATACGGCTGTGTTCACCCTCTCCAAATCCTTCTGACCACCTATTCAGGAGCGGTCGCAACAGGACCGTTCTTCACCACGGAGTCTTTGTAATGAAGTTAGTTACAGCCATCATCAAACCATTCAAGCTCGATGATGTACGCGAGACCCTCGCCGCTCTCGGCGTCTCCGGGATAACCGTCATCGAAGTCAAGGGCTTCGGTCGCCAAAAGGGGCACACAGAACTCTACCGTGGGGCCGAATATGTCGTGGATTTCCTGCCCAAGATCAAACTGGAGATCGCCGTGGATGACCCCCTGGTAGACCAGGTCATCGAGGCCATTACAAACACCGCACGCACCGGCAAGATCGGTGATGGTAAGATTTTCGTCTTCGATCTCGAGCATGTCACCCGCATCCGCACCGGCGAGACCGGCCCGGACGCCCTCTAAAGCAATTGCCGTCGAATGACACACTAGCTTGCTTGTCTTTTCGTCCGTTTTCCGGTTGCGACAACAGTTGATCGAGTCCGACCAGGCGCCTGTCGTCGCGCCTTGAAGACGAACGAAAATTCGGCGCAAGCCGGTATGCCGTTTTCCGCCAATCGCTCAAGCATCTGCCGTTTCCAGGAGGACTACCCAGTGGATAAACTAACCGAGCTCGCTTATGCGCTCGATACCTTTTATTTTCTCCTCTCCGGCGCCCTGGTAATGTGGATGGCCGCCGGGTTCGCCATGCTCGAGGCCGGTCTCGTTCGCGCCAAGAATACGACCGAGATCCTGACCAAAAACGTAGCCCTGTTCGCTGTCGCCTGCATCATGTACATGCTCATGGGCTACAACATCATGTATCCGTCCGATGGCAACGGCATCATCCCCGCCATCGACCTGAGCTTCATGTTCGGGGGCGACCATTCGGCCGAGAAGGTACTCGCCAGTAACGGGGAGACCTACTACTCCGGCATGTCCGACTTCTTCTTCCAGGTGGTGTTCGTGGCTACGGCGATGTCCATCGTCTCCGGCGCGGTCGCGGAACGGATGAAGCTGTGGGCCTTTCTGCTGTTCGCCGTGGTCATGACCGGCTTCATCTATCCGGTACAGGGCTACTGGAAGTGGGGCGGTGGTTTTCTCGAGGGGCTCGGCTTCAATGACTTCGCCGGTTCCGGCGTCGTTCATCTGTGCGGTGCTTCGGCGGCGTTGGCCGGCGTACTCCTGCTCGGCCCGCGCAAGGGCAAGTACGGTAAGGATGGATCCATCAACGCCATTCCCGGAGCCAACATGCCGCTGGCCGCCCTCGGTACTTTTATCCTCTGGCTCGGTTGGTTCGGTTTCAACGGCGGCTCGGAGCTGAAGATCTCCGATGTCGGCGAGGCCAACGCCGTGGCGGCGGTGTTCGTCAACACCAATATGGCCGCTGCCGGAGGTTTGACGGCGGCCCTGATCACGGCCCGCCTGCTGTTCGGCAAGGCGGACCTGACCATGGCCCTGAACGGCGCTTTGGCCGGTCTGGTAGCCATCACGGCCGAACCCCTGACCCCGATACCCCTGGCGGCGACCCTCATCGGCGCCGTCGGCGGCCTGATCGTGGTCTTCGCTATCATCACCCTGGACAAGCTACGCATCGATGACCCGGTCGGCGCCATCTCCGTTCACGGCGTGGTGGGCATGTGGGGCTTGCTCGCCGTGCCCATTACCAACAGCGAGGCAAGCATCGGCGCCCAGCTGATCGGCCTCGGGACCATCCTGAGCTGGGTCTTCGTGCTCTCCTTCATTACCTGGCTCCTCATCAAGGTCATCATGGGCATTCGGGTGAGCGAGGAAGAAGAGTGGGAAGGCGTAGATATCGGCGAGTGCGGGTTGGAGGCCTATCCCGAGTTCGTCGGGGCCAAGGGGTCCGCGACTTAGAGGTTGTGTCCTTGGGATGAGGAGCAGATCAGGGCGAGCGCGTATAAACCCCTCCGAAAACATGATCTTGTAGGTTGGGCGAAGCCCGTAGGATGCGGTGAGCGTGTGTTGTCCTTTCCGGACTGCACCACCGCCAGGCGCGAACCGCATCTTTGGATGGTGCGCCGTGCCCAACAAAATGCTGATGTTGGGCACGCCGGATCGTCCCTGATCCGGCTTTGCCCAACCTACGCGCTCCGCGCCGGCGCTTGGAAGTTGGTAGCAACTTGTTGATCGAAAAGAAATTTATACGCGCCCGCCCTGAGGAGCAGATTCTGAAGGACTACTGGCCGATCGCGGATCGGGTGGAGTAACGCCACAAGCGAAACAAGCTATCCAAGCCGCCCCTGCACCGCCAGGTGGCGGTCGCTGACGACCCTTACCTCGAGTCCGGAAAGCCCCGCCGCCCCGAGCTGGGCGACCACTTCCCGGGGCTCGAAGGCGGCGAACAGGGAGTGACGAAAGTCCCGGCGCAACACCTCCGGGGCATCTGCCGCGTAGGCAGCCACCAGGGACTCGGCCCACATGGCCGAGGGGGGACGCATCAAGTCCATGACGAGTACGATGGCGCCCGGCTTGGCGGCCGCGCGGATACTTTGCCACAGGACCTGAGGGTCGTGCAGGTGATGGAGGAGGCTGTTGGAGAACACCAGATCGTAGGCGGATTTCGGGACCCGCGCGGACGGCAGGACTTCCCGGATCAGCCGGCAACGTCCGGCCAATCCCGGCAGCTTGCCCAGTGCCAAGCGGGCCTGCTCCAGCATGGCGGCCGAACCGTCCAACGCATCGCATTCGGCTCGGGGGTATGCCTTGAGAAAGCGCAGGGTAAGCGCGGCCGGTCCGCAGCCTAGGTCCAGGGCGCGGGCCCCTGTGAGCTCACCCGGTTCCAGCGCGTCGAGCAACCGGAGGAAGAGCGCGTCGGGCTCGGAGAAATCGGCTTGGGCGTAGGCGAGGACCTGCTCGGCCTCGCTCATCAATTCGGGTTCCGGTCGCCGTTTCATCGGGTTTATTCAGGTAGGACCGCCTCGCCCCGGTAAAGGTCGGCGAGGGCCTCGCGGCGCCTCGCCAGGTGGGCATCGACGCCATCCACCATGACCTCCGCGGCCCGCGGGCGGCTGTTGTAGTTGGAGCTCATGGTGAAACCATAGGCACCACTGGAACGCACCGCCAGCAGGTCGCCCGG
Source organism: Candidatus Thiosymbion ectosymbiont of Catanema sp. Cochon2018 (assembly GCA_011392765.1). GTDB lineage: Bacteria > Pseudomonadota > Gammaproteobacteria > Chromatiales > Chromatiaceae > Thiosymbion > Thiosymbion ectosymbiont_A. The sequence continues at coordinate 511,274 of WYCW01000001.1, forward strand.
TGTCAAGGTCAGGTCTTGCTCCTTGGCAAGAAAGTCCCCCGTCTCGCAGATCGGGCCTACCAGGTCGTAATGGGCATGCGCTCCGGTGCGGTTCCGCAGTGCGGGCACCACCTGTTGCCGCGCCTGGTAGAGGGCCGGACGCAACAGGTCGTTCATTGCGGCATCGACGATGGCGAAGTGCCGGTGCGCGGTGGTTTTAAGATATTCCACTCGGGTCAGCAGGATTCCCGCATTGCCGGCGATGGCCCGCCCCGGCTCCAGAATGAGCTCGTAGCGGCATCCCTGCAGGAGACGGTCGAGCGCCCGGGCATAGGCATCCGGTTCCGGTGGTTGCTCGTCGGTGTAGCGGATGCCGAGTCCCCCACCCAGGTCCAGATGAGTGATGGGGATACCGGATCGTTCCAGCCGGTCCGCCAACGCCAGGATCCGCTCCAGGGCGGCGACGAAGGGCGCAAGCTCCGTAAGTTGGGAACCGATGTGGCAGTCGATGCCGGTCACCCGCAGATTGGGTAATGCCGCCGCCCGCCGGTAAATGGCCTCCGCTGCCTGGATGTCGATACCGAACTTGTTCTCCTTGAGGCCCGTGGTGATATAGGGATGGGTGCGGGCGTCCACGTCCGGATTGACCCGCACGGCGATGGGGGCCTCTACGCCCATCTCTCCGGCGATGGCATCGATGCGCTCCAGCTCCGGCTCCGACTCGAGGTTGAAACAGCGAATGTTCAGCTCCAGCGCCCGGCGGATCTCATCGCTGCGTTTGCCGATACCGGAGAAGATCACCTTCGACGGATCTCCGCCGGCGGCCAGCACCCGTGTGAGCTCGCCCCCGGAGACGATGTCGAAACCCGAGCCCAGGCGCGCCAGCACGTTCAGTACCGCGAGGTTGGAATTGGCCTTGACGGCGAAGCAGATCAGGTGTGGTCGATCCCCCAAGGCATCGTCGAAGGCGTGCCAATGACGTTCGAGGGTGGCGCGGGAATAGACGTAGCAGGGAGTGCCGAAACGCTCTGCTATGGTAGCGACCGGCAGATCTTCGGCGTACAACTCGGCACCCCGGTACTGAAAGTGATCCATCGACCTATTCCTGCTCCGGCTGCCCGGCCTCGGAAGCAACCACGGCTTTTGCTTCCGGAGCCGACGCCTTGTCGGCTGCAATCCGTGGTACCGGGTCGCTCCCGGTGCCGACCTTCGTCTGCTGCACGGGCTCCGGTTCCGGGAGGTAGAGGGGCCCCTTTTGACCGCAGGCGGCGATCATCTGGGCCATACCCAACCCGGAGATGATCGCAATCAAGAAATAACCTGCCCGGCAACGCATATTCAGACCTGCTTGGAATTCAATGCCATTAAGTTAGCTGCCGGCCGCTTGTCGTAGGTTGGGCGAGTAGGATGCGGTGAGCGCGGTATACCGTAGCAGGATTACACCAACTCCGATCGCGAACCGCATCGATGGTGCGGTGAGCGCGGTAGGTCTTATCAGGATGACACTACGAGGGGGCGCGAACCGCATCAAGGGATGGCCCGTGCCCAACACCGGTGTTGGGCTACGAATCGCGCGAATAAGATCCCTCCCCTCGGTTCGGGATGACAATTTTCGCGAGGATTCGCGTGATTCGTAGTTTTTCCTCTTTTTTGTCGAGCGGTACCGAGTTTCGCTGCGCTCGACCCAGTCTACTGTCTGGGTCTCCGGTAGCTCAATCGCCTCGTCGTCGATTCCGAAGAGATGGTGTGCCGGATCGGTGGTGAGCCGCTTCGGCACAGCGCGGCTGATGATGTCCTTCGCAGTCATGAAGGAAGGCTACCATGGTTGTGCAATTACTGCGATTTTTAATCCGCGGATTACACGGTGCGCCGTGCCCAACAAAATGTTGATGTTGGGCACACCACTGCCGTGGACCATACCGACGACATGAGAGTAGCCCAATGGACAACATGGACAGTATGGACTGCATGGACCGGGGGGCATACAGCAACCCCTGGTCCACGTGGTCCACTTGGTCCATGTAGTCCACGGCGGCTGCCGCCGTCCCTGATGGCTTTGCCCAAACCTACGAAGCGCGCGAATCAATCCGCGAGGATTCGTGTGATTTGTGAGGTTTCCTCTCTTTTGCTGGCCGGTAACGCTTAACTTAATGGCATTGAGGGTGTGGCCCCGGTAGCTACATGGGTAGGGAGACGACCCTGCGGCTTCGCCGGAGGTCAAGGCAAGAGCAGGATTCCCGCATAGCCCAGCGCCAACCCGATGCCCGTGGCCGCCAGGACGTCACTTGGATAGTGCAGGCCGAGAACCACCCGCGAGCTTGCGACCAGAAGGGTGAAAGGCACCAGGATCCAGGCGAGCCGAGGATAGTAATGCAACGCAACGACCGTAAAGCTCACTGCGTGCAGGGTGTGGCCGGATGGGAAGCTGTAGCGATCCAGTGGGGGAATCGCGGCGGTAACTCCGATGGTACACCGGTAAGGACGCTCGCGCCGGGTTGTCCCCTTGAGCATCTTATAGATAACGAGAGCCACCCCTCCTGTCAGCAGCATGTGCAGGCCGGCATACAACCCGTCCCAACCGTCGACCAAGGGCATAACGGCGATCAGACTGTACCAGAAGACCCCATCGCCCAGGCGACTGACGATGGCGAAGGGCCGCTGGATCCTGTCATACCGAAACGCCTGACTCCAGGCCCGGCAAAGCGGGGCTTCGATCTCATTCAACTGTTGCAGCCAGGGTCTCATGTCGATGCTCCGTGCGATGGCAATCGATCACCTCGACCAGTCGTGCTTCCAGGTCCCCGATAACGCGGTCCCAGCTCATGCCTTCGGCGGTGACTCGAGCGCCCTCACCCAGGCTGTGCAACTGTGCATCGTCGCAGGCAACCCTCCCGGCGGCCCCTCGGAAGGCATCGGTATCTCCCAGCGGCACCGTGACGCCGTTCTCCCAGCTGCGGATGCAGGTGCCGGCGGCGCCGTAGTCGAACGCGATTACCGCAAGGCCGCTCGCCATGGCCTCGGGCACCACGTTGCCGAAGGTCTCCGTGAGGCTCGGGAATAGGAACAGATCACCGGACGCATAATGCTCAGCAAGCTCCACACCGACCTTGGCACCGGTCAGAATCACATTGGGGTAAGTCTGGCGCAGACGCTCGAGCTCCGGTCCATCGCCTACGAGAACCAGCTTAGCATCGGGGGATTTCGAGATGATGACATCGAACGCCTGCAGGACCAGCTCCAGGTTCTTTTCCGCTGCCAGCCGGCCGACATAGAGCACGATCCGCTCCCCCGAGCGGCAACCCCAGCCGCGCCGGAGGTCCTCTCTGCACCGTTTGGGATGGAACAATCCCGTATCCACGCCGCGACTGAGGACGTGCACGTTCCGGAAGCCCAGGTTCATGAGCTCGGCACGCAACCTCTCGGTGGGGACCAGCGTAGCGCCCGCACGATTGTGGAAGCGGCGTAAGACCGTTACGATCCGGCGCTCCAGTATGCCCAGTCCGTAGTGTCGGCTATAGGTGTGAAATCGGGTGTGGAAACCGGTCAGCGTCGGAATGCCGTCGGCACGGGCGGCCTCCAGCGCGGCGTGACCGAGCGGCCCCTGGGTCGCGATATAGACGATATCCGGAGGCGCATGGTGCCACATTCGCCGCAGGCGCCGATAGACCGGCAGACCGAAGCGCAAGTTGCGGTAACCTAGGATGGGTAGACCCGGCACCGGCGTCTCACTCCATTCACCATCGGGTCCGCGCATAACCGGTCCCCCACCTCCCGCTGAAAGGGGGCTGGGATAATGAGAGAGACCGCCGGGTGATTGTTCCGGCGTGACGCGATCGCCATGGCCCTCAGCCGATCGCTCACCTTTCCGACGGGGACGAATCAGATGGACCCCATGACCCCGTCGCCGCAACCCTTCCGCCAACTGACGCAGGGTATTGGCCACGCCGTTGATCTCGGGGGGATAGGTCTCGGTGACAAGACTCACGCGTAGGATCTTGGCTGCGGTGCTGCCCATGATCCCGGTTGTATCGTTAGGCGGTCTCGACCAGTGAAACCGCGGGAGAGGCCGATTGTGCCTCCTCCCGATCGGCCGGGAGCGAGTGTGCGTCGGAGGTCTCCAGGCCCAGTACCTCGCCGATGGAACGGTGACAATACTCGGAGATATGCCGGCGCGAAAATGTGCTGCCATCCAGCGGCGGCAGCAACCGGATCCGTACCTGCAAGCCCGGATGGCGCGCTAACCGTATCAGATGGGACACCAGGGTCTCGTCGCCGACGAAAGGAGCAACCGGGTCCGGAGCGACGTTGGAGCCGTAACGCAGGGCGACCGGCTGGACCAACACCCCCTCGAGCTGACCGGCACTCAGCAACCGCGGATGAAAGCGCCGCAGTTGGCGGCCGTCGGTAGTAGTGCCCTCGGGAAAGATCGCCACGTGCCCGCCCATGCGTATCCGCTCACCGATCCGTGGGATGAGGCCGCCCGTCTGGTTGGCACCGCGGGCGATAAAGAGGGTACCGGCTACCCCTACCATCCAGCCGATCAGGGGCCAGTCCCCGACATCCGTCTTGGACAGGAAATCGATCCGCGCCTGGGAACCGATCACTGGAATATCCAGCCAGGAGATATGATTCGCCACCAGCAGTGCATTCGGAGCAAGTTCCCCCGTCACCTGCACGTGCACACCGAGCGCGCGGCACAGGCGCGCATGCCACCACCGCACCACATCCGGGAACCATTCCGCCCGTAATCCGAAACGCCGCCCGACGACGATGCCCAGGGAAATCGTCATGCCCGTGAGCAGGTGCTCGATGACGCGCAGGGATCGCCAAAGGAATCTAGGGGCTATTGACATTTAACTCCAACCGACTGTTTTTCTTAAAATAGCCGCAATACTCCACCGGTCCGCTGTGCGGACCTTCCATGTGTCGACATCCCCTGGGTTCGGACCCGCCTTCAAGAACGGCCGGTACGTTCCATGAAGTGGCGGGAATAGGCGGGCTTGAGGTCATCCATGTCGAGCAGCATCAGCACGTCGGCGACCCCGAAATCCGCATCGCGGCAAGGCTCGCCACACGCCTTGGCACCCAACCGTACATAAGCCTTGACGAGCGTGGGAAGGGGGGCATCCAGCACATCGTTCGGCACCTCGAAGGCACGTAGCGGTACTCGCGGGGTCACCCGGATTTCGGGTGGCGCCATGGCCTGATGGCGCAGGCGGTTCATGATTGCCGCCGCCTGCATATCCCCGTCTCCCAGCGGCAGACTGGCACAGCCGAACAGGTAATCATACCCGTGCAGATTTACGAAGCTGGCCAGACCGGACCAGAGTACCGCGATAGCGGCGCCCTGGCGGTACTCGGCGGCAATACAGGTACGGCCCACCTCCAGCATCCGGCCCGGCAGGGCCCGAATGGCCCGCAGATCAAACTCATCCTCCGAGTAGAAACGCCCGACACGAGCCGCGTTCCGATCGGTGAGGAGGCGGGCACAACCTACTACGCGCCCGGTTTCGGATTCGCGTACCAACAGGTGTCGGCAATAGGGGTCGAACTCATCGACATCCAGGCCGGCCTCGCCGCCCTTCAAGGTTACCCCCCATTCCTCGCCGAAGATCCGGTAGCGTAGGGCCTGGGCCTCCCGAACGTCATCCGCCCCGCCGGCAAGCTCCACGAACAGGCGATTGCTCTCTTTAACGGGCGATGCCGGCGCGCTCGAACCCATCTCATACCCCGCAAAATAGAATTATTGAGAGAATACTTGTGTCCTGTTTCAAACCCGTGTCCAATCTATGAGGAAGACATGACCGGGAGATTTGAATACGATGACGACTTCTCCTGCGAAAACGTCCGGTGCCGGGAAGCGAGTTATGGACGCCGATAACATCGACCAGCAGCCGGCAACGAGCTTCCCTCGCTGCCTGGCACTGGTCCTTCTGGTTCTGGTAACCGCAGGTTGCATCGCGCCGACCACGACCCGAGAATCATACCCGGCATCGGCTGCCGATGCCACGGAGTATCGGTCGCCCGGCATCCGAATTCGGCTCATCGATGCCCTGCGGGCCGGGGACCGGGGTACCCTGCTCGAGAGTCCGGGCTGGGTCGAGTACGTCCTCACCATCGACAACACCGGCAGCAAACCCCTCAGGATCCATGATGTAAAGCTCCTGAACGCGGACGGGCGCTATCTGGACTCGGCGGCCTCCTACGGGCAAATCATCGCTCCTCCCGATGTGGCTTCCGCGGTCGCGGGCGAAGTGGCTACCCGTACCGCCGGGATAGCGGTCGGACAGGTCGTCCCTTTCGGGGGGGCCATCGTCGGCATCATCTCCAAGACCGTCTCTGCGTCCACCGCCGAATCCAGGGAAAACGCCGAACGAGCATTCGAACGGCACAAGCTCAAGGCCGTCGAGTTGGCACCGGGAGGGAAGATAGCCGGCAGCGCCTTCCTGCCTGATTTGGCCGCGGCCCGGACCAAGGCCCTCGTAGTCGGCTACGGTCACGGCAAGCGGATCAGGCAGATCGAGATCCGGTTGTTACGCCGGGGAACCTGAGCACGTATTGGGGGCAACTCTCGACGCTTCGGCGTCGAGGTGTGCAATCTCCAGCTTTCAGTCACCAGCCCACAGCCGAATGAGCCGTTGAGACGGCTGATACTCCGCTAGTTGGAAGCCGGCGACTGGATGCGAGCCTCGTGCATTGCGGCGAGACATTCACGTGCATTCGCCCGGTAGCTTGCAAGGATATACTCCGTGGACCTCTGTGAGTCCTTCAGGAAGAATTGCCCGATGAAACACATATTCGCGATGATCGCAATCAGCTTCGCCGCCGCTGTCGATAGTTGAACCGCAAATGAATTGTGGGGGTGGGGCTTGCCGCTACCCTGCCGCCACATATCCACCGCGGCAGATTCCCTCTTTACGTGGTGCAGCGCGGGCATACCATCCCTATTTTTCCGACGGGAGAGCTTCTATAATTCAATGTATTTTGGAAAATCAGGAACTAAAGTTAAGACTTGGATGTTCACACACTTCCTGCCATTTCATAACATCGCCTCATTTGGTTCCAAGCTGCTGAGCCGGCAATTACCCTGGAGTGCAGCGGCAGAGTGAGCGATCAGATCAGCAGCAAGATCAGGCCCTGCTCGAATTAAACAGTTCCGCATCTTTCAGAGTTTACATTCATATCAACGCACCACCATCTACCGGATGAGCATGGCCGGTGACAAAAGATGCGCCTTCGGAACATAGCCACAAAGTTGCGGCAGCAACCTCTTCCGGTCGTCCAAGCCGCCTTACCGGATGCATAGCCACGATTCGTGCAGTGAGCTTTTCATTGTGAGCAAGCTCCCGCTCCATCATCGGAGTCTCGATTGCAGCCGGGCAAACTGCGTTAATACGCAGGCCTCGTGCCGCATACTCATTCGCGGCTGCTTTAGTTAGTCCAATCACTCCATGCTTGCTGGCATAATAGGCTACTCCTGCTACGAGTGGTCCCCCTTTCAGCCCGGTGATAGATGACATATTCACAATGGCACCTTGCCCACGCTCAAGCATTTCGGGAATTTCGTATTTCATACATAACCAGACCCCCTTGAGGTTGATGTCCATAACCTCGTCCCAAACTTCTTCTTTATAGTCCGCTGCCGGAATGGCGGCTGTTCCCCCAATACCCGCATTGTTTACCGCATAGTCCAATCCACCATATTCGGTAATGCAGGCAGCGACCATGGCCTTCACTTCCGCTGCTTTCGAGACATCCGTTGGTACAAAATGGGCCGTGCCGCCTCTTTCCTCGATCATAGCCACGGTCTCTTTACCTTCAGGAGCACGACGCGCAGCTACTACCACTTTGGCGCCTTCTTTCGCAAACGCCAAAGCGATGGCTTGGCCGATACCTGAATTTCCACCGGTAACCAGTGCCACTTTTGATTTGAATTGACCGGTCACTTTAATATCCCCCGGTTATTTGCACCTGACGGTTTTCTTATGGACACCTTGAAAAATTCAAGGTGCCTGTGCGGGGCAAGGATGCCCTGCCATTTTTCAAGGTCCCCTTCCAGATGCGGGTCCGGCAGGGAATCCTAGCTCGACAGCAAGCCGACGGCGACGAGATGCTCGGTCTGGGCCCAGGATTTCACTGTCCAGTCATTCCCGTCGATTCGGAGCTGGTTGATCGCGGCATTGCGCAGGTCGATTTGCATACGTTCTTCGATTCCCTTCCCGACCGCGCGGCGGTAGCAATCCCCCAGAGGACCGCCGTGGCTTACCACTAGGACGCATTCCCCCCGGTGACGCGCGGCGATTTCCCCAATAGCCCCGGTTACTCGTTCGAACCGTTGGCGGAGACTCTCGCCGCCGGGTATAGGTTCGTCTACCAAGTGATCACGTCGAATCCTGGCCGCATGCGGTTGCTCCCGTTCCACCTGGGCCCGACACAGCCCCACCAGCACCCCCAAGTCCCACTCGCGCAGGCGTTCGTCGGCACGAACCTCCTGTCCCGTGGGACGGACGATCGTCCAGGTGGTCTGGAGGGCACGCAGCAAGTCGCTGCTGTAGACGGCGTCGAACCGGGTGTCCTGCAAATGGGCGGCGAGGGCCTCGGCCTGGGCCCTGCCGCGTCGGTTCAAGGGGATCTGGAGATGGCCCTGGAGGCGCCCTTCGGCGTTCCAATCCGTCTCGCCGTGCCGGATGAGGGTGATACGTGCGGACATACCCACCACGGGGCACGAGGTCACCGCCGCCGCCGTCCCGCAACCCGCAACCGGAGGGCGTTGAGTCGGATGAATCCGGTACCGTCGTCTTGGTCGTAGGCCCCGGCGTCTTCATCGAAGGTAGCGATGGACTGGTCGAACAGGTTGTGGGTCTCGGATTTGCGGCCGACGACCATGACATTACCCTTGTAGAGCTTCAGGCGCACCTGTCCATCGACTACCTGCTGGGTGCGGTCGATGGCGGCCTGGAGCATCTCGCGCTCCGGCGTGAACCAGTAGCCGTTGTAGACCAGCTTGGCGTAGCGGGGCATGAGCTCATCTTTCAGGTGGGCCGCCTCCCGATCCAGGGTCAGGGACTCCATGGCCCGATGGGCCTTCAGCAGGATGGTCCCGCCGGGGGTCTCGTAACAGCCGCGGGATTTCATACCCACGTAACGGTTCTCCACCAGATCATTACGGCCGATACCGTTCTCGCCGCCGATGCGGTTGAGCACGGCCAGCACCCCGGCGGGGGTCGTCCGCTCGCCGTCGACGGCCACCACATCCCCACCCGCGAAGGTCAGCTCGAGATAGGTGGACCGGTCCGGGGCCTGCTCCGGGGAGGTGGTCCAGCGCCACATGTCGGCGGCCGGCTCGGTCCAGGGGTCCTCCAGATCGTTGCCCTCGTAGGAGATGTGCAGTAGGTTGGCATCCATGGAGTAAGGGGACTTGGAGCCCGCGCGCTTCATTTCCACGGGAATCCCGTGGGATTCGGCGTAGCCCAGCAGCTTTTCCCTGGAAAGCAGATCCCATTCCCGCCAGGGCGCGATGATCTTCACGTCCGGCTTGAGGGCATAGGCGCCGACCTCGAAGCGAACCTGGTCATTACCCTTGCCGGTAGCACCGTGGGCGATGGCGTCGGCGCCGGTTTCATCGGCGATCTCCACCAGGCGCTTGGCGATCAGGGGCCGAGCGATGGAAGTTCCGAGCAGGTACTCGCCCTCGTAGACGGCATTGGCGCGGAACATGGGATAGACGAACTCACGCACGAACTCCTCACGCAGGTCCTCGATATGGATCTCCCTGACCCCTGCGGCCGCGGCCTTAGCCCTGGCGGGCTCGAGCTCTTCGCCCTGACCGATATCGGCGGTGAAGGTGACCACCTCACAGCCGTACTGCTCCTGCAACCACTTGAGGATGACGGAGGTATCGAGGCCGCCGGAGTAGGCCAGTACCACTTTCTTGATCGTGTCTTGCGCCATGGAGTTGCTCCAAATACGGATCTTTCGGAAGATGTTCAGTATATCGCCTAAGGGGGTTGCCTCTAATGTTCAATCGTGGACGTATTTTACGGTTTTGACGGCGCTTTCGGCCGTGTGCATGATCTCGAGCGCATGACCACCGAGCTTGAGACTGGTTCCCGGCTCGGGAATAGTCTCCATGTGCTCGATGATGAGGCCGTTCAGGGTCTTGGGACCGCTGGTGGGCAACTTCCAGCGCAGGGCGCGGTTCAGCTCCCGAACGTTGATACCACAGTCGATCAATAGGCTGCCATCCTCGCCGCGGTAGATCTCCCCGATGGTATCCGCCGGGTCCGAGGCGAACTCCCCGACAATCTCTTCGAGCAGATCGGTCAGCGTGATCAGTCCCATAAAATCGCCGTATTCATCTACGACCAATCCGATCGGCTCCTTCTCCCGCTGGAAGTTCAGCAGCTGCTGATAGAGTGGCGTACCCTCGGGGACGAAGTAAGGTCGGCGACTGATCTCGCGCAGGTGCGCCTTGCCGAGTCCCTTGTCGAGCAGGGCGTGGAGGGTGTCGCGGATATGGATGATGCCGATGACACTGTCGATGTCGCCGTCGAACAAGGGCAACCGCGTGTAGGCGGCATTCTTGACCTGGTTGATGATCTCCTCCTCCGAATCCCGGATATCGATCCCATCCACCTCGTTGCGGGGAATCATGATGTCTTCCACCGTGGCGTTCTCCAGGTCCAGAATCGCCAGCAACATGGTCCGGCTTCTCTCCGGGATCATGGCTCCGGCCTCGTTGACCAGCGTGCGCAGTTCCTCGCGCGACAGCGCACTGTTCCCCCCGTCCTCTGGCCGGACTCCGAGCATCCCCAGCAACCCGTTGGTTATCCAGTTGACGGACCGCACCAGGGGATAGAGGAGCTTGAGGAGCGGGGTGTAGAGGAAGGCGGCGGGGTAGGCGAGACGCTCGGGGTGGAGGGCGGCGAGGGTCTTGGGGGAGACCTCGGCGAAGATGAGGATGACCAGGGTCAGGATGCCGGTAGCCGCGGCGATCGCCCCTTCGCCGCCGATGCGCAGGGCGATGAGGGTCGCCAGGGAAGAGGCGAGGATGTTGACGAAGTTGTTGCCGAGCAGGATCAGGCCGATCAGGCGGTCCGGGCGTTCCAGCAGTGCCCGCGCCAGGAGGGCGCCCTTATGGCCCTGCTCCGCCTGGTGCTTGAGGCGATAACGGTTGAGGGTCATGAGCGCGGTCTCGGAGCCCGAGAAGAAGCCCGAGAGCAGAATGAGAAACAACAGAAACAGAAACAGACCGGAGAGGGGAACGGTGTTCACTGTCCGACCCCTATTCGGAGAAGGATTCGGTGCGATAGCGCTGGACCTGGATGCGGTCCGACCAGTGATCCGGTCTCAGGCCGGCCTTCTGCTTGAGATAACGCACAAAATCACGCGGGTCGGGCAGACTCTCCCAGACCGAGGGCAGGAAGGTTCCACGGGCGGCCCCATCCTCCAGAATCAGGCCATCCCGGCCCGGCTCGATGATCCGCAGCAGTTCTTCCTCGGAGGTAACGGCAAGGGGCTGCGGCGGCGTCAATACCGAGATTTCGATGGAGAGCCGGGCCAGCTCCGGGCGCGTGAAGGGGGGAAACCTGGGGTCCCGAAAGGCGGCGGCGAAGGCGTTCTCCGCGACGTCTTGCACCAGGGGTTGGACGGCCTCCAGGTGGCCGATGCAGCCGCGCAGACTGCCCTGGGTGTGCAGGGTCACAAAGCTCGCCCGCTGGGCCATCAGCTCGCCGGAATAGTCGGAAGGGGCGACCGGGAGCGGGCACTCCCGGCGCAATCCGTACTCGATCGACTCTCTGGCCAGCGTCAGGAGCACGCGGCGTTGCGCCGGATTGAGCGGATCGGGATCGACTGCACGATTTAAAGACATCTGAGCGGCAATTAAACGATCGTAGATAGCACTCCATAGCCATCCTCAACCATCGAGCAAGCCCATCTCCTGCAAAAACCTGGACGGCTTTTTGGACCATCCAAAGTAACTGTGCGCGTAGCTCAAGTAAAGGTTTTTCGAGGCCCGCGTGACTGCGACAAAACAGCTACGGCGTTCCTCCCGGATAGCGGTTTCACCATTCTTGATTGCGAAATAGGTCGGGAACTGATCCTCCGCCAGCCCTATCACAAAGACATTGTCGAATTCCACGCCCTTCGCTGTGTGGACCGTCTGCAGCCGCACGCAGTCCTTCGCCAGAGACTTGGCTTTCGGGGATAGATCCATTTCCTGTAAAAACACATGAAGACTCACCTTTTCTCCGTGCGAGCGGCGAATCTTTTCGGATAACCGTCGCCAATTGTCCCTGTCATCGGCGTAGTCCTGATCGGGCTCCTTGTTCAGAGGCACATCGAACTCCCGAGAGGATGTTTCCACGAAAAGCGGGTAGTCTAGTGAGTCGCAGAGTAATACTTGCCCTCTCTTGGCGAATGTCTTCAGGGCATCACTTGCGGCAGCCAGGGAGAAGAAAGCCCGGAGCGGCGTTACATCCTCGACCTCTGCCTTGGCAACCACCTCCTCCGCGGATAGGGTAATGCCGTTCACTCGGGTTGCCGTCGAGCAGAGCTTGTTCAGAATGCTACGGGAATCCGGCGAGTTGGCCAGCTTCAATGCGTAATACAGAAGTTGTACCGGGGGGCTCGCAAACTCCTGATGCCGGCTTACGATCTCCGCGCCCATGCCGGCCCCATTCATCGCCTCCCGGACTTGGGCCAGCAACTTGTTACTGCGGGCGATGACAAGGCAGGATGCGCGGTGATTCTTCGGTACGGGGCAAATCTCGGTGATGAGCCCGTCGATTTCAGAATTGAAATCCTTGTAGGATTGGAGTCTGACCGTGCCTTCTTTATGTTGGTATGACGCCCTGTGTTCCTTCACCCCTTGCCGGTTGGAATTGTGCGCGATGAGCCGGTTCGCGATCCCGACGACCTCCGCGGGACAACGATAGTTCTCGGGCAACTGGATGATCCATGGTCGATAGTCGTGTTCGATTTCCTCCAGCCGTTTGGGGTCTGCCCCATTCCATTGAAAGATGGTCTGGTCATCGTCGGCAACCACGAAGAGATTGGCGGTTACGTCAGGGACTAGCAGCCGCAGCACCTGGTACTGGGCGAGATTGGTATCCTGGAACTCATCGACACACACGTAGCGATAGACCGTCCTGACCTGCCTGGCGATGCGGGGTTTGGCTATAAGCAACTCCCTGGTGAAGTACAGCATGGAGCCGAAATCGAGCTGGTTCTCGGCTACAAGCTTCTCCACATAACCACGGAAGACGGTTTGTAGTCTGTTACACCTGTCGTCTTTCTGCCCGGTCGGGAAGTAGCGTGGCAACTCGTCGGCACTAATGCCGTGTGTGAACATGACATCGATCTTCTTCAGCGAATCTTCGGGATTGTCGATCTCGAGGTCTTCACGCGCCCGAAGCTCTAGTAGAACGGCGATACGGTCCTTGTCGTCGGTTATGACGGAGAAATCCGGGCGCAACCCCAGTTGACTCCCATGCTGGCGCAGGAGGTCCGTGCAAAACGAGTGAAAGGTCCCGAGCTGCACCCGCCTGGTATTCTCGCTGAGCAGGTCATCAATACGATTCCGCATCTCGGTTGCAGCTTTGTTTGTGAATGTCAGCCCAAGAATGTGGAAGCTTGCGTCGGGGGTGTTCCTGATCAGGTTGGCGATATGCCAAGTCAGGACAGCGGTCTTACCCGAGCCTGGCCCTGCCAACACCAGCAATGGGCCACCTTCCCACTTGACGGCCTGGCGTTGGTTCGTATTGAACCTGTCGATAGTGATGGTCATTGGTCAATCGCCACCAAGGTCTTGCATTTGTCGAGGATGTCCTTCACTTCGCCGGGGACCCCCTGTTTGCCCTTGTCTTTCATGAGTATGATCGACTCCAAAGCCGCCGCGGGTTTTGAGAACCGCGGTGACAGATTCCGGTAAATTTCCTCCCAATACTCACGCGTTCCTTCTGCGGCCAAAATCTCAGGCGGGGACCGATCCTGAAGTTTCCGAGCCACCCGCAAAGCTTGTTCCGGCTTGTTCGGGAAAGTCTTTTTCATCTCGGCAAGGACATCGTCCCAAGACCCCGCGGTATTGGCGTTCCGGGTCTGTGTGACCACACCAGAGAGGTATGGATCACCGTAGCCGGAATGGCACAGCAGGACATCCATATTGGATGCTGGAAGCACCGAGATATGTTCGGTGTCCGTCCGTGTATCAAGAAGCTTCCTTGCTACTTTCACGTACTCATTCCCACCATCATCTCCGTCTGCCACCAAATGCCAACCGATGCCCAGGGCGTCCGCTACCTTGATGAAGATCCCCGGACCACCGGCCTGACTGATTTCTACGATCCGAATCCCGTGGCGATGGAGGTCGATTCCCAGCAGTTCGGCACATTCGGTGAACACGGATACATCCGTTTCCCCTTCGACCAAGAGCCAGCACCTCGCGAAGAGCAGTTCGCCACGGTTCCGTCGGACATGGTGGTTGAATTTGCGCCGCTCCTCCTCGGTCCGCAGTCCGTCAGAGATGGCCCTGCATTCGGTAGCCGAGCCATGGCGGTTCAACCGCCGCAGCTTTTCCACGGGCACTTCCGACAAAATGTCCCCGGAGTGTGTGGCCAGGATCTTCTGACCGGGAAGATCCCGTAGAACTCGCCACACGGCCCGAACCGCATTCGGGTGCAAATGGGCCTCCGGCTCCTCGATGGCAATGATCGGCTCCGCAAATCTGTCCACATCCGCTTGCAGGCGAGCCTTCAGATAGGCACTGAACAGGAGGAGCACGGAAAGGCTCTGGGTGCTTTCCCCTGACTTAAGAATCGGGATCTTCGCATCGGAGGCGGTCAGCAGATTGATATCGGTGTCGTAGCGAAGTGCCTTGTAGACATCGGCCGGTGCGGGGTCGATCGTCACCGCATCGGACTTCCCCATCGCTAACAGTTCCGAAATGCGCTTCACTTCGTCGGTGACATCCTTGAAGCTTGCATGGGCATCGACGATCTTTTGGTTGACCTGAAGGAGCTCATTCTCCAGAACCTTCCGAGTAGCATCGTCAATGTCCTTGTTCCGCAGAAACGAAGCCCAGTAGGTGGAATTCCCATGGAACTGGTCCTTTGCCGCACGCAGGGCAGTCTGGAAGAAGAAGGGTCTCAGCCGACGCAGGTCCTTTATGAATCCGCCCTTGCCGACCATTTCATCGCCGGCGTCATCAAGGAAGCTCCAGCTTTGAACCGGCTCGGTACTGGCGGCATCGTAGCTGGCGGTTACCCGCAGTTTGATCGCCGAGTAGTCGCTTCCGACAATCACCTTGTCGAGGGTCTGGATGATCGGCTCGGGCCAGGGGTACTGCTCCGACTCCAGGAAGCTCAGGGTCAGGACAATGGGTTTGCATGCAGCGAGGTCCTGACAGGTTTCGTCCCGGTAGAAGTCGTAGTCGCTGAAATTGCACCTCTTGTCGGATCTCACCGTGTCGAGACAGAGCCGTAGCGCCTCCAGCACGCTGGTCTTACCTGTGTTGTTCTCACCGACCAGAACGGTGACTTCCCTATCCAGCTCGATTTCCGTGTATTCGATACCACGGAAGTTCTCGATTTCCACCTTGCTCAGGCGCATCATCAATACTTTACGGGCTCGAAGGCATAGGCGCCGTAGCCTACCACCTGGTCGCGGGGTCCTGCCGTGTCGCCGGAGTTGCGCAGATCCAGGGTCCGGGCCGTAAGACCACGGCGCTTCGCCTCGTGCAACAGGCCGCCCAGGGGAATGCGGCCACAGGCCTGGGCGGGGGCGATGGCCTCCGGGCGCAGATCCTCGATGGCCCGACTGGTCTCGGCATCCAGGGTCACGGCGTGCTCGTAGTCCAGGTAGTGGCTGAGATCCGAGCTGACCAGGATCAGGGTCTCATTTCCCCCCCACAGGCGCGCGACGACCTGGGCTACCTCCTCGGTATCGGCAGTACCGACCAGGAAGGGGACGATGTGGAATTCCTGCAGGGACAACTGGAGGAAAGGCAACTGTACTTCGAGGCAGTGCTCACCCTCGAACGGCGCCTCGTCGCAGTGGACCTGGGGCAGATCACGGACCGCCTCGAATGCCTCCTGATCCACGGGAACGGCCCCCAGCGGGGTAAGAAAGGACTCGGCGGCGCTGTAGGCCAGGCCGGTGAAGGGGACCCGGTGGGACGGGCCGAGCAGGACGACGCGCGAGATTTCCCCCGCCCGCGCGGCGAGCTGCGCATAGGCGCTGCCGGCGATAGGTCCCGAGTAGATATAGCCGGCATGAGGGGCGACGATGGCCTTCGGGGCCTCCTCGGCACGATCGGTCTCAGCGGCCGCGAGGAAGGAGAGAACCGTCTGCCGCAGCTCCGCCGCATCCGCCGGATAGAAGGTGCCGGCTACCATTGCTGCTCTGGTGTTGATCATGGTTCAGCCTTATACCTGTGCAATATGCTGGTCCGGGTCCCTGCCAGTGTACCCGTTACCCATGGATTTTCCGCCGAGATGCAGGCAACCCGCAAACGCTTTGTTCACCGCTATAGTCACCACATCCCTCAGAAAGGCTTGCAGCATAAAATGCCCCTGCGGATGCTCCAAGAATAGTGCTTCGACTCTTTAAAGGAAGTCCAGGTAATCATCCGGGACCTGACAGGGATCAGGGCACGCAGGATTGGTCTGCGGAATCGTCCAGGTTGGATTGAGCATGGGAAAAGTGATCGGATCGCTTCTAATTCTATTTGTCACAAGCAGATTCGATTAGGGTCTGAATACGCCGCTACATCTCGGCATTCTTAATCGGAAGATTTCCCCCGATCCGCAGACCTGACAAGTCGGTATGTTGCCAGGACCAGAATTCCAACGGAAATCAGGGCTACGAGAAGATAGGCCGGAAGGACTTCATCAAGCATCTGGCCACCATGCACCGTTCTCCAATACTCTGTCAGATGTTCCGCACTCATGACCTTATAAAAATAAATAAAGATCATGAAGTTGCCGAGGCCCACAACCAGGGTTCCGGCTATGATGATCGAGAGGATTCGCGGCCTGTTCCGTAACATGCTACTTTACCTCCCAAAACCATATTGTCTTCGCAGAGTTTAAATCGGTGACGAAGCCAAGAAATTCGATCACGTTCCGCCACCACATCGAACTTGAAGTAATTTTGTTCTTATTCCAAAGATCAATGTGATCACCTGAGCGATTAGCGTTGCTCTCATCACCGCGTTGCCAATAGTCCTTGAAGAAAATAACCCCGGTGCGTCCATCGAGGACCGACTGGAAACTCTGGGGCGAAATCTTTTCCGTCTTGCCGAATCCGGACGGAGGACTCGTCTTCAGCCATTTGGCAAAATCCTCGGCGAGTAACAAGTGCTTCGCACCGCTATGCGACCAACATTTCTTCCCCGACGCTTGGGCGACGAGGATACCTGAACGGATGAAACTCTCGCTCAAGCTAATCGCACAGTAGTCGCTAAACGGGCTCTGCGACGTTTTCTGTTTGTTGACACAGCGCTTCTTCATTGAATCCGGATCCGGGTAGTTACTCCAGAGCGTATTAAATGTAGGCATAGAAACCTCCGCTAAAAATCTACCTTTCTACTTCATGTATATCTTTTTACAGTATTGAAGATGATCGTGCATAATAGGATACATCAAGTCCCAATCCGATAATTCGGCGCTTCCTTGATGATCTGCACGTCATGGACATGGGATTCGCGCATGCCGGCGCCGCTGATGCGCACGAATTCCGGCTTGGTCCGCATTTCCTCGATGTCGGCGCAGCCGGTATAACCCATGCTCGCACGCAGGCCGCCCATGAGCTGGTGGATTACGTTGAGCACACTGCCCTTGTAGGGCACTCGTCCTTCGATGCCCTCGGGCACCAGCTTGTCTTGCTCCTCTTCGTCCTGAAAATAGCGGTCGCTGGAGCCTTCCTTGCCGCCCATGGCGCCCAGAGAGCCCATGCCGCGGTAGGATTTGTAGGACCGGCCCTGGTAGATCTCCACTTCGCCGGGGGCTTCGTCCGTTCCGGCGAAGAGTCCGCCGACCATGACGCCGTGGGCGCCGGCCGCAATGACCTTGGCGATGTCGCCCGAGTAACGCAGCCCGCCGTCCGCGATCACGGGTATGTCGCTGCCGGCCAGGGCCTCCGTGACATCCGCGACCGCCGTAATCTGGGGCACGCCTACGCCTGCCACGATGCGGGTGGTGCAGATGGAGCCCGGTCCGATGCCGACCTTGACGGCGTCGGCCCCCGCCTCCATGAGGGCGCGGGCGGCGGCGGCGGTGGCGATGTTGCCGCCGATGACCTGGACCGCCGGAAACTCCCGCTTGACCTGGGCCACACGTTCGAGGACGGCCTGGGAATGGCCGTGGGCGGTATCCACGACGATCACGTCCACGCCGGCCTCCACCAGCGCCGCGACCCGTTCGTCGGTACCGGCCCCAACTCCCACCGCGGCACCGACCCGCAGGCGCCCGTGGTCGTCCCGGGACGCCGTGGGGAAGTCCTTGGCCTTTTGGATGTCCTTGACGGTAATCATACCCCGCAGCGCGAAGTCCTGGTTGACCACCAGTACCTTCTCAATCCGGTGCCGGTGCAGCAGGCCCACGATCTCTTGGCGACCGGCGCCTTCGCGCACGGTCACGAGCCGGTCACGGGGGGTCATGATGGAGGACACGGGGGCATCGTGGCGGGTCTCGAAGCGCAGATCGCGCCCGGTAACGATGCCGTCGAGCTGCCCTTCCTTGGTCACGACCGGAACACCGGAGATATTATTGGCCCGGGTGATGTGCCTGACTTCCCCGATGCCGGTCTCGGGGGTGACCGTGATCGGGTCGCGGATAATGCCGCTCTCGTACTTCTTGACCGCGAGCACCTCTCGCGCCTGTCGCTCCAAGCTCATATTCTTGTGGACGATGCCGATGCCGCCCTCCAGCGCCAAGGCGATGGCCAGCCGGGCCTCCGTAACCGTATCCATGGCGGCGGAGACGAGCGGAATCTTGAGGTCGATGGCGCGTGTCAGGCGGGTACCCAGGTCCGCTGCGTTGGGTGGGACCCGGGAGTGGGCCGGTACGAGGAGGACGTCGTCGAAGGTGAGGGCTTCCCGGATCAGGCGCATGGCGATACCTGGCACGAAGGTGACTGCACTCGAGGAAGGATAGCGGCAAATTATAGATTTCGCATTTCAAGGGGTAAACTCGGAGGATCGCAGACCCAAGGCAAGCGCATACCGATTGCTTGCGGCCACCAGTTTCCAGTCGTCGGCTTCCGACACCTGAACGATATTCTTATCTATCCGCAGATTACGCAGATTCGCGCAGATTTCTCAAGAAGACTATACGAAAGATAAGAATCTGCGCGAATCTGCGTAATCTGTGGATCAAATCTTACCCGCCATGCAACAGGATTCCACTCGTAACCCACTGGATTTCTCCCGCGATATCTACAGCGTCTCGCGCCTCAACCGTGAGGCCCGTGCCGTGCTGGAAGGCGGCTTTGGACTGCTGTGGGTGGAGGGGGAGCTGTCCAACCTGGCGCAACCGGCCTCCGGCCATATCTATTTCTCTCTCAAGGACCCCGCGGCCCAGGTACGTTGTGCCATGTTCCGCTCCAAGCGGTTGTTGCTCGGGTTCAAGCCCGCGAACCATCAGCAGGTGTTGGTCCGGGCGCGGGTCGGCCTCTACGAGGGCCGCGGCGAGTTCCAGTTGATCGTCGAACACATGGAGCCGGCGGGGGAAGGCGCATTGCGTCTCCGGTTCGAGCAATTGAAGCAAAGGCTCGCCGCCGAGGGGCTGTTCGAAGAGTCGCAAAAGCGGTCGCTGCCCCCCATCCCGCGCCGAGTCGGCCTGATTACCTCGCCCACCGGGGCCGCCGTCCGCGACCTGCTCACGGTGCTGGAACGGCGCTTTCCGGCCCTCCCGGTGGTGATCTATCCGGCCCAGGTTCAGGGACAGCATGCGGCCGGGGAGCTGGTTGCGGCGCTCGATCTGGCCAACGGGCGGACGGAGTGCGACGTCCTTATCCTGGCCCGTGGGGGCGGATCGCTGGAGGACCTGCAGGCCTTCAACGACGAGGCCCTGGCCCGCGCCATCCGCCGCTCGGCCATCCCGGTAGTCACGGGTATCGGCCATGAGATCGATCTCTGCATCGCCGACCTCGCCGCCGACCGACGCGGGGCGACGCCCTCAGCGGCGGCGGAGCTGGTCAGCCCCTCGGCGCAACACCTGGCGCAGCGGGTGCGGGCCTGTGAGCAGCGCCTGCGGGGGGCCTGGACGCGGGACCTTGCCATGCGCCGACAGCGCTTCGCTGCCGCGGAAAGGCACTTGCGTCTGTTGCATCCGCTCGATCGTCTCCAACGCCGGCAGCAGCGTGTCGACGATCTGCAACGCCGTCTGGCCACCGCCTTGGAGAGAAGGCTGGCAGCTGTGCGGGGACGCCTCGATCCGCTGGCCCTGCGTATACGGGGGGTATCGCCGCAAGGTGAACTGGCACGCCGGCGCCTGATCCTCGGCGCCCTCGAGCGCCGGCTGGACGAAGCAATGGAGCGGATCCTGGACGCCCACGGCGAACGCCTCGCCCGCGCCGCGCAGGGTTTGGAGGCGCGCAGCCCCCTGGCCACCCTGACCCGCGGCTTCGCCATCCTGCGTCGAGTGCCGACCGGGCAGGTCGTCACCGACGCGGGCCAGCTCGTGCCCGGCGACCACGTGGACGTGCGCCTGGCCCGCGGTAGCCTGATACTCGAGGTCGTCGAGGTGGTTGGTGAAAAGTATGGTGGTTACCCCTAACGAGGCTTTGTCTCAGACCGACGAGTCGTGAGTCGCTGTGAACAAGAACCACGAATAGACACGAATATTTCCTTCTTCGCTAGGAGCTATCCATGCCCACGCTTTTGGACTGCTGCGAATAATTGGTTAGCCAATCGCGGGGCACTTTTCTTTTCGTCAACCCCCGCTTTGTCAATCCTTTTACGTTCCGAGATCAACTTGAGCATCGCTAATCTGAGCTCTCGTTTCTCGGCCTTTTGTGCTGCCCCGGCACGGCTATAGGATATCTTCAACATCGGTATGCTGTGGATCTTCGCACCATGCAGTTCCGTGCACCGCAACAAAGCCGACTCGAACGTTGCTCCTTCTGTCTGGATATCGACGTGGATCGTCTTTCCGGCGACAGAAACCGACATGCCGCCATGCAATCTGACGCTTTCCAGGATCCGTCCTGCGAAATCCTTATGGATACTGATCTCGATGTCCCCAGGGGATATTTTATTACGGACTGTTTGATAATATCTGATGTCTTTATTCGGATAGTTCTCGATATGAAGCCAGGCCGCACATCCGCCGGCGATATACCATTTACCTCTTGCGCTCTCGTTCATATACTTGGACCAGGCTTCGAAGCTATTGAAATGTTTCATAGCTTGCACCTCCGGGATTTTTCATTGAGTGATACATCTGCTTGCATCTGCATGCACAAGGATCTGAAATGCCTACCTGACAGTTTTCCTAGGATCCCTTGAGGGACCCGCATCTTTACAAATGAGTCAAGTTTGTGCGCTGCACAAAAATAGTTCTGCCTCTTGTTGGGCAGGAATCGCAAATCCTTTGAACCACGGAGGCAGACACGGATAAACACAGATCACAATCCGTGTTTATCCGTGTCTGCCTCCGTGGTTCTTCGGTGCGGTTGGTCACGCCTCGTCGGTCTGAGGCGAAGCCTCATTAGACTGTGAAAGTATTACTCGATTTTCAGAGCCCGATGGGGCAGAGCGGCATAATTTTCCTGAGTCGGACAGCACGGATTTCTCCTCGTCCCCCATGGTATAGAATGTAGCCTGAAATACGGCAATTTCATCCCCGCCGTCGGGAAGGGCGAATTCTTTCGCAGTCGAGTAGGTCGACCTACATTGCTGGTAGCTGGAAAGGCTTGACCAGGACAGGATTTTTCTTAAAGATCAGCACTCGGTCTCTGAGAGTGCTGATAGGCCCGACCGATCGAGTATAACCTTGGAATTCAGGGTAATAAGACAATGAATACCAACGCCGCAGACCCCGGCGCCCGGCAACAGGCCCGGCTCGGGGCCGATCTGATCAACGAGGTCGGCAAGGTCCTGGTCGGGCAGGACACCATGGTGCTGCGGCTCCTGACCGGTCTCCTGTCCGGGGGGCATGTGCTGCTGGAAGGGCTGCCCGGATTGGCCAAGACGCTGACGGTGCACAGCCTGGCCAAGGCCATCGATACCGGCTTCTCGCGCATCCAGTTCACGCCGGACATGCTGCCGGCGGACGTGATCGGCACCGAGATCTTCAATCCCAAGGAGGGCACCTACAGCGTCAAGCAGGGCCCGATCTTCTCCAACCTGGTCCTGGCCGACGAGATCAACCGCGCCCCGGCCAAGGTCCAGGCGGCGCTGCTGGAGGCGATGCAGGAGCGCCAGGCCACTATCGGCGGTCACAGCTTCCGCATGGAGAAACCCTTCCTGGTACTGGCGACCCAGAATCCCATCGAGCAGGAGGGCACCTATCCCCTGCCCGAGGCCCAGATCGACCGCTTCATGATGAAGGTCAAGGTCGGCTATCCCTCGAAGGAAGAAGAGCGGCGGATTCTGGATCGCATGGCGAGCGGCCGACCGATTCCGGAGGTCGCGGTGGTCGCCCACCCGAACGACGTCGCCGAGGCACGGGCGGCGGTGGCCGATGTCTTCGTGGACGAGAAGGTGCGCGATTACATCGTCGATATCGTACAGGCCACCCGACCCGAGGCCGGCACCAACGTGTCCGGCATCGAAGGGATGATCGAGCACGGGGCCAGCCCGCGCGCCTCCATCTGGCTCATGCTGGGCGTCAAGGCCCACGCCTTCCTGCAGGGCCGCGGTTATGTGACGCCGCACGATGTCAAGACCCTGGCCCCCGATGTCCTGCGCCATCGGGTGGGGCTGAGCTACGAGGCCGAGGCGGAGGGCATGGCATCGGAGGATATCATCCAACGCATCCTGGATACCGTACTCGTCCCCTGAAACTCAGAAGCTGTCCGGTTAAAAGCAATCTGAATGATTTGGCGCTTTCCCGCAGATTGAAAACGAAACAATCTGTGAGAATCTGCGTAATCTGCGTAATCTGCGGACAGAAAAGACAATGAGATATTTTACAACCGATTTGCGTTGATTCGTGTCCATTCGTGGTTCTGTTCAGGTACAACGGCTATAAACCGGAGTAATGCTGGCCAAAGAGATCATCCGCCGGGTACGTGAGATTCAGATCCGCACCGGCCGTCAGGTCGCCGACGTGCTGGCCGGGGAATATGTCTCCGTATTCAAGGGGGGCGGCATCGAGTTCGACGAAGTGCGTCCGTATCTGCCGGGCGACGACGTGCGCTCCATCGACTGGAACGTCACTGCCCGCTCCGGCCAGCCCTATGTCAAGCGTTACGTCGAAGAGCGCCAGCTCACCCTGATGCTGATGGCGGACGTCTCCGCCAGTCAGGACTTCGGCTCGCAGACGCGCTCCAAGCGCGAAGCGGCAGCCGAGTTCTGCGCCCTGATCGCCTTCTCGGCCATCCGCAACGACGACAAGGTGGGACTGCTTCTGTTCCACGGCGGGATCGAACACTACATCCCCCCGCGCAAGGGCCAGAAACACGCCCTGCGCGTGGTCCGGCAGGTGCTGGCCCACGGCGAGGAGGCACCCGAGTTCCGCCGGGAGGCAACCCCTGATGGGGGGCTGCGCGGGTCGGAGCGTCGGCATCTTGCCGGCAAATCGGCAGAGGTACTGCGCGCGTGGGCGCATCGCCTCAGGGAGTCCTTACCAGGGAAGCTCGCCTTGCATTTCAGGGACCGGCACCTACGCCCCGCACGCCGATCGACCGACATCGGTCAGGCGGTGGAGTTTCTGCGCTCGGTGATAAAGCGCCGGGCCGTCTGCTTCGTGGTGAGCGATTTCCTCGACCAGGATTTCGAGCGCACCCTCACCGCCGCCAACCGCAGGCACGATGTCATCGCGGTCCTGATTACCGACCCCCGGGAGCTCGCGGTGCCCAGTATCGGGCTGGTCGCTTTGGAGGACGCGGAGAGCGGGCGGACCCGACTCTATGACACAGGCGCGGCGGATTTTCGACACGAGCTGGAGCGGGCGGCGCGGGAGAGAATCGAGACCCTGGAGCGGCGGTTGCGTGCCCGTGGAATCGACTTCATCCATGTGGACGCCGCGGGTTCGGTGGTCGACCCGCTGGTCCGCTTCTTCCGCATGCGCGAGCGCCGGATGCGCCGATGAGCCCCGGCCATACCCGTTTACCCATGAATAGTTCAGCACGATACCCGTCGCTTGTGCCCATCAGCCGCGTTGGGCAACAGCCAGGTAGGTTGGGCAAAGCCCGCCAGGGACGGTGGGTGTGCCCAACAATGGTGTTGGGCACGGACCATCCAAAGATGCGGTTCGCTACCTGCCTGTCCCGCCTGTATGTCCCGTCCATGGAACACGGCAGACAGGTCCCTGGGACGGTAGGCAGACGCTCACCGCATCCTACGGGCTTTGCCCAACCTACGGTTCAATCCGGGAATGAAAAATTCAGCCACAAATCAACACAAATTAACGTAACGGAATCAAAAATTGTTAATGATGGTAAATCGATTTCGAGCGATTTGCGTTTATTCGCGTTCATTTGCGGCAAAAAAATCAAAAAAATCGTTCCCATTCCGAACGATTCACAGATACCAGGTATCGTCCTCATTCTGTTGCTCTGCGCCCTCAGTGCGCTCCAGCCAATCCGGGCACAAGCGGAGCCGACCGCACCGACCACTGTCGAGTCATCCGCGCCGCTCGAACGCCTCTCCGAGCGGGGACCTGTGACCGTCCGGGTGACCCTCGATCCGGCGAAGCCCAGGATCGGCGATCCCCTGACCCTGCGCCTTGAGGTGACGGCGGAGGCCGGTGTGGAGCTGCTCATGCCCGAGTTCGGCCAATCCCTGGATCGTTTTGCCATCCGCGACTTCGTGCCCCGTGAAACCATCGACGGGGACGGACGCACCCTGGCCACCCAGCGGTATGTCCTGAACGCACCCATGTCCGGTCCCCGGTACATCCCGCCGCTCGCCATCGAGTTCGTCGATCGCCGTGCCGGGATGCGCCCGGCCCCGGAAGGCGAGGATGCCTATGAAGTCCTGACCGAACGGCTCGACTTCGAGGTCCGATCGGTGCTGCCGGAGGAGGCCGACGACGAGGCGCTCGAACCGCCCTTGGGAGCGCTGGCACCGCTCGGAGCCCCAGGTGCCGCCAACCCTTGGTACTGGCTCCTGATCCTCCCGGTGCTCCTTGCCGCCACGATCGGCGTGCGCTTTTGGCTCGTCTCACGGACCAAGGTGCGCCGGGCGAGTGCCCACGAGCGCGCGAGCGCCCGGCTCAAGGCCCTGATGGCCCGGCCCCGCCCCGAGGGCGCGGAGACGGTAGACACCTTCTTCGTGGAGCTTTCCGACCTGATACGCCACTACCTGGAGGACCGCTTCGGTCTGCACGCCCCCGAGCTCACCACCGAGGAGTTCCTGGACGTGGCGGCAGGATCACCGGATCTGAGCCGGGCCCACCAGGGATTCCTGCGCGACTTCCTGCGCCGTGCCGACCAAGTGAAGTTCGCCCGTTACCTGCCCGATGCGGACTATATCGAAGAGGTGCTGGATGCAGCCGGACACTTCCTGGAACAGACCCGCACCGCGAGAGAACCGGGGGAACGGGCCATGCCTCGTACACGGGACTCAATACCATCAAGTTAAGCGTTACCGGTGGGCAGAGTAAGAGAAAAAACTACGAATCACGCGAATCCTCGCGAAGCGATTCGCGGAAATTCGCGTGATTCGTAGTTTTCTCTTCCGCATCGGTTAAGTGGCCAACAGCTAGTCAGAAAAGTGCGTGGTCACTGCAACTACTTCCGTGCCGTTGGCATTCGTACTGTTGTGCATAGGAAGCATCCTTGTACATGGGTTCACCGTAACGACGCTTGCCATAAGTGCGAATGATCTCTTGTCCTTCCTCGGACCCCACAAAGTCAATGAATAGGGAGGCGTATTTCTGTCCGCACCCTACCCCTTCCGGCCGACAAAGCGCATGGTAGATATTGATCAACAAGGGGTCGCCGCGAAAGAGAACCTCAAGGTTATTCAGTTCCTTTTTCCCTGCTATCCAGGTACTGCTATCCGTCATGAAATATCCATTTACCTCGTCAGCCCTCTTCAGGGTTGCCATCATGAAGTCCTCGGTGGTGATGTACCATTCGCCTGCAGGCTCCAGGCCGGCCTGTTTCCAGAGGGCTATCTCTTTTTTATGGGTCCCCGAGTTGTCGCCCCGGGAGAGGAAAGTGGCCTGGGCCTTAGCGATTCTCGCGTAGGCATCGCTCGCACTGTCGGCCTGGATGATCCGTGCAGGATCCTCCTTGGGGCCGACAATATAAAACTCATTGGCTCCGATGAGTGTCCTGTTTGTGGCCCAACCCTCCTCGACGGCCCTCTTCTCGGCAGCCGGCGCATGCACCATGACCATGTCGACCTCCCTAGCCTTGAGCAACCTCAATGACTTGCCCGAGCCGGCCTTTTTCCAACAAACCGTGACGTCATGCTTTCCATTAAAAGATGTTATAAGTTTCTCCAGCAATCCCAATTCTCCCGGACTCCCCGTAGCCAGCGCGAATCGATCAGGCCCGTTCCCGTATACTGCCGTGCATTCACTATTCGCCAACGCCAGGGGGGCTACGGACAGCAGGAGTGTAGGTATCAGAAACCATTTCGGAAAATTGCTGTTCTTTCTCATTCTCTTCAATCCCCTTCGGATATTGGACCATAGACTCCCGCTTGGGAGACCTCGGTGGTCTTTGCGTTTTTCTTAAGGTGCGCCCAAAACCGGCCGCGCCGTGAAAAAGACTATAGCATGAGGTGTTACCACTCGGTCCCTTTGGAGTGCGGCGGCAGTTTCACCTCGGTACCTATGGGAATACGCGGTGCCTGGCCTGGCCGCGGGATTGGCCGGGGAGCACCCACCCGCCGCCGCTTTGAATTCGGCGATGCATCCGTCCCGGATCAAGGTCTTACGGCCAGGAGAAAGCGCCGTCGCCGCGGCGCGTGGGGAACCTGATGCCCCGATTTCCGGCAACCGCTGCGGGTCTCTCCGGTGGTTGTGGCTCGATGGGGCCGCGCCGCTTTGCCGGCGCACTCCAAATATCTTGCTTTCCGACCCGTCCACGGGCAACGGCTATATCACAGGCGATGACGGGTTGCCCCGGAACCCCGGATCGCCGGTTTGTTGTTTCAACAGATCGGGATTAGGATGCCGCGTATGAAGAAACGCAACCAAACCTCGGATAACTCGAAATGAAGCTCGGACAATGGCCTAACCTACGCAGGTGGTTGCACAGGTGGCGGCGGCCTGTTCCCGGAATTGTGCTCGGGATTGGCTTGGCGAGTTTCGGGGGGATATGGCTTGGCATCGGTCCAGTAATAAGCATCCTATCGCTGGTTTACCGGGAGAATCGCGTCCTGCGCCGGTGGTTGCGGGCCGTTGCCGGAGTTGCGTTTGGGGTTAGCTTGTCGATGAGCTTCGGGTGGTGGCTATGGCCCGTCGTCGGCGTGACGATCAGCATCCTGTCGGTGTTTTACGGGTTTCGCTCTTCGGGTGAGCCAGGTAAGTTCAAACGGGATCTACACGAGAAGGGAGCCCGATTTCGCACTTGGGTTGTCCCGCTGCGCCGATTCCAGTTTTATCACGAGCCCTATCGCCGTGAAACCGGCTTCGACAGCTTCATCGGGCGTGAGGCGCTATGCGCCGAGTTTCTGGCCCTGCTGACCAGTAGTCGCAACGGCTCGGGTAGCTATCTGGTCACCGGCTACCGCGGCGTCGGCAAGACCAGTGTGGTCAAGAAGGTGCTGCATGACTATGCCGACGGTCTCCATCATCTGAACCTGCGCGAACGTGCGGACCTCTTGGGTCTATTCCTAATGCGCCTCGGCAATGTCTCGCTGGCACGGTGGGGTAGGTGGCTTCTTCGGCTCCATCGGCGGCAGGCACAGCGTATCCGGGAGCATCGGAAACAGGGACGCACTGCCCCACGCTTCGCCTGGCCGTTCGAGACCTTGCTATTGCTTCTGCCGGCGATCATGCGCTGGGTATGGTTCATTGTTGTCCTGCTGATCCTGCTGGTCGTGTCACCGACGGACATAATGGGGCTATTCCTGATAGCCCTGTTAGGCGCAGCAGTTTTGTTTCAACAGTTTTCCAAGCATCGGTTTGCGATCTTCTATGCAGGCAACTGGTGGCGTTGGCTGTTTCGTCCCGTCATTCCCATCCATATCAATCTGGGACACGAGGGCCTGGATCCCAAGAAGATCCTGTTCGGCCTGGTGCATGTGCTACGGGGCAGCTATCGGGAACCGTTCAGACTGTTTTCCTTAGCAACACTGGTGCGTACCCTTTTGTTTGTCGGGTTGACGCTGGCCCTGGCGGTGGTGTTTTATGATTTGTTCCGTACCGCAAACAACTATACCGAAGCACTACTGCAGGAAACATTTTTCAGTGATTTCATCATCTCTGGTGAGCAGCTGAAATCGCGGGATCTGTGTAGAGCAAATTCGGAGAGAGGAGGAAAATGCGAAAAATACTATCAACTGGCCCCCATATCAGCTAGTGGTAGCGGCAAGACCGGCAGTCAGTCCAACAACCAGAGTAAATTCGAGTTTATGCTGGTCCTCGATGAGGGGTCCTCCAAAGAGGAATCGTGGACTAACACCTCAAACTCAACCTCGTCCTCCGTCAAGCCTATTATTGCCAAGGCGCTCGATCGCCAGATGAATCGTGCACGCCTGTTCTGTGAGTATCTGCCGGTAAGTGAGCTCGCGTGGCACCAGTCATTCTACTGTGGAATCGATGCCTGGTTGACGGACCTCTATTGTCACACCTATCAATCTAAGGGGTCCGACAAGGATGCCGAAGTATCTTCAACCGCATGCGGGCAGAATTCAGAGAAGCATTGGATTCTATTGGAGGACTGGTTACATTTTTCACTCGACTGGCTCATCTCGATCTTCGATGGTGGGGTCAATATGATTTTGCAGGATCGCAAGCAGCGTATTGAAAAGCACGACGTGCGCGACAAGTTCGATGCACCGCGCCCCTATCATCTGTTATTTCTGCTACTGGTGGTGTCGATCCTGAGGGCCCTGTTGACATGGCTCGGGCGCGGTCGGGTTATCCGCTTGCTGAATCTGGCACGCGAGCGGATCGTCGCTACGGACACCGTAGATATAGGTGCCAGTGGCAGCGTCTTTCCACTGGTCGGCAAGCGCAGTCGCCGTTATGACCCACTGGATGTGCGCCAGACCGAGGCCCTGATCCTGGATATTCTGGAGGCCAACCGCCGCATTCCCCGGTTCCTGCCGCGCCCGGACATCATCTTTGTCTTCGACGAACTGGACAAGATCAATCCCATCAAGGGCGATGTGGACCAAAAGGCGGATGTGCGCCGCGGGCGCAGCCTCAACGAGGCGGTACGGCAGCGTAAGGTGGAGGTGGAGGAGTTGCTCAGCAACCTGAAGAACCTGATCACCGTCGCTCCCTGCCGCTTCATCTTCATCGCCGGACGCGAGATGATGGACGCCAACCTGGCGGATCAGAGTGCCAACAGTCACCTCTATAGCTCGCTGTTTGACAAGGTGATGTATGTACCCAGCCTGCTGACCGATACCTCGGACGACAATGGCGAAGACATCAGCAGTATGGTCGAGCAATATGTCTGCCGCCGGCTGTTGCCCCCATCCGTCGCCTATTACATCCGGTACAGCTACCTCACCCCGATGGACGGCCGGCATTTTGCCTTCGGCGAGGAGCTCCACCTTTGCTGGACCCTGGAGGTCTATGCCGCCTATCTCGCCCTGATCTATGCCGAGTATGATCCCGACCTGGCACCTGTCGGGGAGAAACAAAAATTGCCGTCGCTCGCGAACCAGTACCAGGAACTGATGTCCTTATTGCAGGACTTCGTCTATTACCTGACCTACCGCAGCAGTGGCAATCCGAAGAAGCTCGCATTGCAATTCGAGAGCTTCATCATACCCCTAGCGGACGATTTTCTATTCGATCGCACCCGCTATCACGCCCCGGTCGGTCCGCTGTTGCCGACCACCAACTTTATGCTGCAATTCCCGCCGGAGGGTCAATACGAGATCCAGCTTCTCAGCCAGATCTTTCTCCTCTTCCAAGGCGATATCAGCACCTTGATCCGCAAGTACGGCGACAAGCTCGCGGTAGCTACCTTCTCCATCCTCGACTATCTGCTCAAGTTCCATTCCTCCGGGTTCAACTCGCGGGATCTGGAACGCATGCCGGATTTCCTCGACATCCACCGCGCCCCGGCCTTGCCGCAATTGGTCCGGTTGTTGTTGGAACGCCTGTTGGCCCCTTACCTGCGGCCGGTGGACAACGGCATCTACGAATACCGTTTCCTGCGGCACTTCCAGCGCGAGGTAGTCTACATCTCCCAATTCAGTGAGCAGGAGCTTGCCGCATTCAATTTCACCCTGGACGAATCCATCGCCATCAAGCAGCATTTTTATGATTTTCGTGACGAGCAGCTACGCCTACGCAGGGAGTTGGCGCCCATTCTGTGGCCGGAGAGTGTGCATCTTTTGCCTGGGACCCGCCGTGGCGGGTCACTCTCACTGCCCTTCATCGACGTGATCCTCGGCGACTTGCACACCCTGGATCGGGAGTACGATCAGGCCCAGACCGAGTACCGCAACGCCCTCGACGGCATCGAGCCCGCCCTGGCCACGCTCATGGCAGACCGTGTACCCGATTCAGATAAGGGCGACTCGACCATTGTGGCCTCCGGCTCCATCCCTTCCTTCAACCACCTCCTGCTCTATCTCCGTACCCTACTGAAGACCGGCCTGATCTACGAGCAACGGCGGCAATACGACCAGGCCGCCGCCAGCTATCTCCAGGCCAAGCTGGTGGTAGAGACCGCCCTCGATCATTGGGCCTCGGTGCAGCTATTCTCAAGGACCGAGAATCGGATCTATCTGTTCGTCCAGCCCCATGTCAGTCTGGCCTTCCTCTATGCCAAGCAGGACGCCTCCCTGGGACGGGCACTCCAGCATCTGGAACACGCGCACGCAATGCGCCGGCGCTTGGATGTGCAGGACAAATCTCCAGATAGGAGCGACCGCAGCCTCCGGGGAATCCTCTATGTCCGCTTGTATCTGCGCCAGGCCGAACTCTTGCTGTTCCGCTCCGACCTGATCGGCGCCGCCTGCGGCTTTATCAAGGCCGCTCGTGATGCTTACACGCTTGCCGGTTGGCCTGCGGCCACGGGATCTCAGGACGGCCATACCGAGCCCGTATCGGACGGCAAGGACAAGGTGCATCGCCTGCGTTTGCTCGGCTATGCCCTGTCCGGTCTCGGCGATGCCGCGGCCGGACTCGATCTGAGCGGTGCGTTTAATCGCCGGCACCAGGGCTGCTTTTTTCGTGGCGATAGCCTGTCTGAACGACGGGCGGTAATCCCGGATAACTACCTTTGCAATGTCTCCGTCAAGACTATATTAGTCGCCGAACCTTGCCGACTGAAGGAGAGCCTGGAGCGAGCGAAAAAATTGTTCGATCGTTTCGGTGGTCGCGGCGGAGAACCGGATACGGAGAATACCGGCCTGATCGGTTGCCCCACCGGACTTAATAAGGCGGTCTCCGAATTCCTGGACAGTTTGTTAAGTGCCGGTTCCGATACCGAGGGTGACAGGGAAAGATGCACGACCGATCAACGGAGGTCGCTCACCAAGTCGCTGTGTGGGCGCGCGGTCGAGGCCTACATGCTTTCGGCGGTGGTGTATCGGCATGGTGGCAGGCTTTCGGAGGCATCCTTATCCTTGTGGAAGGCGGCCTATCTGTTCGCCTTCGGCTTCAGTTACTGGCGCCGGGATAAGAACGCGGCCGAGCCGTTTTTCGAGGAGATCTGGCCGAAGGCGAACGAGATGCTGTTTAAGAATAGTTGGTGTAACGAAGACATCGAAAAGCAGGATCAACACCCGGTACACGACTACGCCAGGCAGGCCTTTCATCGGGCCTACCGTGCCCAACGCCGTCGTCTGGAGGAACTGGGAGTCAAAGACAAGAAGCTGTTGAAATGGATTGCGCCACCGCTCAGTCAGAGCATGATTGTACTCGGTGCCTTCTGGAACGGCTTTTGGCAACGATCCCTTAACAATGCGTTGGATGAAGAACAGGTGGGTATCCGCATCATGGGCGCCTTTCCAGTCTACCCACGTATCTTAGCGTGTTTTCTGAAGGGGCGTTGGCGCTTCGCCAGGGCCTTTCCCCACTTTCCGGAATTGCCGCCGTGGCTACGGGACGGCACTGACATGCCATCCAATGCAGTTTCCGAGGTGTTGGAGGAAGAAGCCGTTTTCGCCTTTCGCTTGCTGGTCGATGCCGCCGAGGATGCCGAGGCCTACGAGGGTAGCCTGGAGCTGCTCAATCCGCCCTTGGGCTTCATCTACTATCATTTGTGGCTCACGCTTTACGCCATCGAAGAATCCGACAAAAGGTCGATTCTGGATGACCTGCGCGACAGCGACAGCGACCGTGCCGAATTCGTGAGTGAGCGCAAGCGCTTCTTCGAGAAGGAATACATCCGGATCAAGGCCCAGAATATGTTGCGGGACATGCTCTCGCGCCACGGCAACGACGAGGGCTTTTTCGCCTATGCGGACAAGCACTTTTATCTCGCCGATTCCTTCTCCGATCCCTATGTCAACGGCCTGTGGGCCGTGGAGATGGGGCTGTTGCCGGTCGCACGCGAGATGTTGGCCTGCCTGGCGCGGTCCGATAAAGAGGTAGTGGTAAATCATTAACTGGTAGGGGGTAGGTTGGACCCAATGCCATCAGGTTAAGCGTTACGGTTGGCAACAAACCTGTAATTGCCTACGGGGTAAAGTGTCGGCGTGGCCTCGTTGTCAGGTTACTCTTTGCTGATTCAACTTATTACCGGGTCGATGGCAAAATCCTTCGGCCGGAAGGCGTCATCATTACGCATGGTCACGAGCCCCTCGCGCCCCAGGGTCAGCACGAACAGCCCCTGGCGATAGGTATAGCGATCCGCGGATTCATTGGTCACCAGGGCGGCGACCGCGCCGAAGCGGCGATAGCCCCGGTATTCGGGGAAGAGGTTCGGAAACCGCTCGGTTTCCCGGAACAGGGTCCAGATCGACTCGATGGCTCGTTCTATCTCTGCCTGGGTCATGGTCCTACCCGAGAGGGCGTTCTCAATTGAGCCAAATCATCATAAAAATCAAGCCCGTAGGCTGGGTTACGGCCAGGGACGGCGAAACCCGGCACACGGTATTGCGGATCGGAAAAGTTGGGTTTCGTTCCTCAACCCAGCCTACAACACTTATTGATGATTTATTGATTGAGAACGCCCCCTAGAGTTATGTCGGTTCGGGGCAATCTATCGGGAGCAACCCCGGATAGCAAGACACGAGCTTTCAGCCGCCGGCATCCGGCGGTTTTTTTCCGCTACAAAAATCTTTGCGTCCTGCGCGCCTTTGCGGTTCAAATGTCGATGGGCACGCTGCGCTTGATCTGTCTCCCCACCAGAAGCCGCGGTTCGGAAAGTCCCGCAGAATGGCCGGAACTGAAGTGAGCTCGAACATCTCCAACTGGTCCGTGCGCCACCCGGTCGGGGTAGTGATGCTGACCCTGGCGGTCATGGTCCTAGGGGCCTTTGCCCTGGGGAATCTGAATATCGATCTGCTGCCCCGGATCATCTACCCGGACATCCGGGTGCGCATTCTGGACCCCGGTGTCCCCGCCAAGATCATGGAGGACGAGGTCACCCGCCAGCTCGAAGAGCAGTTGGCGATCACCGAGGGTGCCATCGCCGTCCAATCCCGGACCCAGGAGGGGAGGAGCGCCGTGGACTTGTCGTTTGCCTATGGCACCGATGTGAACCAGGCCCTGCAGGACGCCAGCTCCCGGCTCGATCGGGCCAAACGTTTTTTGCCGGAGGACATCGAGCCGCCGATTATCTACAAACGGGATCCCTTCCAATTCCCGGTGGCGGAATATGCGGTGAACTCCTCCCTGCTGGACCCGGTGGAGCTGCGGGCCTGGGTGGACTATAGCCTGAGCCGGTCTCTGCTCAACCTGGACGGGGTGGCCGCGGCCGAGGTGGGGGGTGGGCTCGAACGCGAGGTCCGGGTGATCGCCGACCAATATCGGCTGGCCGGCCTGGAGCTGGATGTGCTGGATATCGAGCAGGTCCTGCGCCAGGCTAATCAGGACATCCCGGCCGGGCGCCTGCGCATGTCCGACGGAGAAATCAGCGGCCGCACCCAGGGCCGCTTCACCAGCGTGGAGGAGCTGCCGGATCTAGCCTTGCCCGTCGAGGATCGCGACGATCCCCTGTCGCCGGTGCGCCTGGGGGAGGTCGCCCGGGTCATCGACGGTGCAGCCGAGGAACGTCTGCGCATCCGATTAAACAACCTGCCCGGCGTCAAGCTTTCGATTCAGAAACAGCCCCTTGCCAATACCGTGGCGGTGGTCGACCGGGTAGAGGAAGCGCTCGACCGACTGTGGGATCAGGGGCAGATCCCGCCGGACATCTCCATTACCCAGGTCGACGACCAAGCCCGCTACATTCGCCGGGCCCTGAACAACGCGGTAAGTGCGGCCGCCGCCGGTGCCCTGCTCGCCATGGCCGTGGTCTATCTGTTTCTGGGCAGCCTACGCCGGACCCTGATTATCGGCAGCGCTATCCCCATCGCGGTGCTGGTCACCTTTATCCTGATGGCCGCCTTCGGGCTCACCTTCAACATCATGACCCTGGGCGGCCTGGCGCTGGGTATCGGCATGTTGGTGGACAATACCATTGTCATGCTCGAAAACCTCTACCGCCACCAGCATCAAGGGGAGTCCCCCGAGGAGGCCGCGGACGGGGCGAGCCGGGAGGTAACCGGCGCCATCGTGGCCTCGACCTCCACCAACCTGGCGGCGGTGCTCCCCTTCCTGTTCATCGGCGGACTGATCGGACTCTTGTTCCGCGAGCTTATCTTCACCATCTCCGCCGCCATCCTGTCCTCCATGCTGGTGGCCCTGACCCTGGTGCCCGCCCTTGCCGGCCATGTACCGGTGCGCCACGAGGGCACCGCGCGGCGGCTGATGAACCAGGGTCTCCGGGTCGTTCAAAACGGCTATGGGTGGCTGCTGGAGCGGCTGTTCCCGATCCGCTGGCTGGTCATCGCCGCCTTCGTCGCCGGCCTGGCCCTGACTATCCCCCGGCTGTACGAGACCAGGCAGGCGTTCCTGCCCAGGCTGGACGAGGGAGCCGTGCGTATCGGCCTCACCACCGACAGCGGCATCACTCTCGACCGGATGGATGCCCTCACCCGCCGGGTCGAGGCCCTGGTCGCCCGGCAGCCGGAGGTACAGGCCATCTTCACGACCGTCGGCGGCTTTGTCTTCGGACGCTCTCAATTCGAGTCGGCGAACCGGGCGAGTCTCCAGGTCCGGCTGAGCTTCCCGGCGGAACGGGAGGTCAGTAGTGACCAATGGATCGCCCGGATGCGGGCACTGATCGACGGCGAGCGCATCCCTGGGCTCAAGGTATACCTGCACACCCAGGGCATCCGCGGCATCCGCCTCAACCGCGGAGACGATGACCTGAGCCTACGCATCAAGGGCCCGCGGCTCGAGATCCTGGAGGCGCTCGGCGACCAGGTGGTGGAACGCCTGCAGGAGCTCGAGGGCCTGCGCAATGTCCGCCACTCCAACCAGGACCTGACCCAGGAGCTGTCCGTGCGTCCGGACCGGGAGCGGGCCGCCGGCTACGGCCTGGACGTGGAGGACATCGGCAAGGCGCTGGGCTTCGCCCTCGCGGGTAAGGTCGTCACCGACTTCATCGCCGAGGATCGCCGCATCGATGTCCTCCTCCGTCTCGACCGGGGTGACATCGAGACTCTGGGAGACCTCGAATCCATTCTGCTGTTCAGCAAGACCACCCCGCGGGTGCCCATTCGCCTCGGGGACATCGCCCAGGTCGCAATCCTGCCCCAACCCGCCACCATCATGCGCGACCGCCAACAGCGGATGGTGGAGGTCACCGCCTCGCTGGGCGCGGAGCTGACCCTGACGGAAGCCCTGGAGCGGGCCCTGGCGGCCACCGCGGATCTGGATCTGCCTTCCGGCTACAGCCTCTATGAAGCGGGCAGCCTGGAGACCCTGCAGGAAGGCCGGAACTTGAGCCGACTGCTGCTCGGGCTGGCCCTGTTCCTGGTCCTGGTGGTCATGGCCGTGCAATACGAATCCCTACGCAATCCCTTCATCATCCTGCTCAGCGTGCCTTTCACCCTGATCGGCGTCGGCTTGGGATTGGAGTGGACCGGGCTCCCCCTGTCCATGCCCGTGTGGCTGGGGCTCATCATGTTGGCGGGAATCGTCGTCAACAATGCCATCGTGCTGGTGGAGTTCATCGAGATCCAACGTCGCCGGGGTGCCGACAAGGTCCGGGCCATCGTCGAATCCGCCCGCCTGCGCCTACTCCCCATCCTCATGACTACCTTGACGACCGCGGTGGGTCTGCTGCCTCTGGCCCTGGCCTTGGGTGAGGGCTCGGAGCTACTCCAACCGTTGGCGGTGACCATCGTCTCCGGGCTTTTGTTCTCCACCCTGGTGTCGCTGGTGCTGGTACCGCTGGTGTACCGATGGCTGGGGGCCGAATGATCTGACTTCAGGGCATTTTGAAAAATACGATTTTCGTCCTACAGTAAATCACATTCCTCGCAAATAGCCGGCGGCCAGCATAAGATGTAGGGGTATATGACAAACGCCGGGGAATGGGTGTGAAAGAATGGCTGAAGCGGATCGCACCGAATCGGGCGCAGATCCGCGAGCACAAACAGCTGCGTGTCTTCGGCGAGCGGCTGCAAGACCCCGGTCTGTGGCACCTCAATAGGCGGTCCGTCGCGGGCGCTGTCGCACTGGGGATGTTCGTCATGTATCTGCCGCCGCTGGGGCAGATACTGATCGCCGCTGCCGGGGCCATCGCGTTACGCGTCAACCTCCCCATCTCCGTCACCCTGGTCTGGATCACCAATCCGTTTACCATACCACCCATGTACTACTTCTCATATCGGGTGGGGTCTTGGATCCTGGGCGTGCCGACACAACCCTTCAGCGTGGAGTATTGGCTCGAATGGCGCAATTGGCTGGACGTCCTCGCCCCCCTGACGATCGGCGGGCTGGTCTGCGGGGGTGTCTGCGCGGCGTTGGGCTACCTCGCGGTGCAGGCCGTCTGGCGCCGGAACCTGGTACGCCGGCTCCGCCTGCGCCGGACGCGCTACGGCGCTGCGACCTCGGGGTTCAGCACCCCGTCGTCCAAGCGCCAAATCTGATCCATACGCCGTGTCAACCCAGAATCGTGGGTAACGATCACGAAGCTGGTCCCGATTTCGGCATTGAGCTCCAACATCAACGCGTAGACTCGCTCGGCCGTATGCCGATCCAGGTTACCGGTAGGCTCGTCTGCGAGCACGCAAGCCGGCCGGGTCACCAGGGCGCGGGCGATGGCGGCCCGCTGCCGTTCGCCGCCGGAGAGTTCCGAAGGTTTGTGCTCACCCCGATGTTCCAGGCCCACCCGTTCCAGGATCGCCGCTGCCTGGGTTGCCGCCTGCACCGGCTCCACGCCCCGCACCAGCAAGGGCATGGCCACGTTCTCCAGGGCACTGAACTCGGACAACAGGTGGTGGAACTGGTAGACGAAGCCCAGACTGCGGTTGCGGCGCAGACCCCGCGCCCGCTCCGACAGGGAGGCCGCGTCCCGTCCCTCCCAGCAGACCTTTCCGGCTGAAGGCCGTTCCAAGGCACCCAAACAGTGCAGCAGCGTGCTCTTGCCCGAGCCGGAGGCGCCGACCACCGCTACCCGTTCTCCGGCGCGGATCTTCAGATCGACCCGGCGCAGGACCGTGACCTGCTGGGGACCTTGATGAAAGGTCTTGGCCAGTCCCACGGCCTCGATAACCGGTGCCTCCTCACTCATAGCGCAGGGCCTCGGCGGGATCGGTCCGGGCCGCGCGCCAGGCCGGGTAGATGGTCGCGAGCACGGACATGAGGAAGGCCCCGGCCGATACCCAGGCGATGTCCTGAACCCGCGGATCCGAGGGCAACTTGCTGATGTAGTAGATGCTGGGATCCAGGAAGTAGACGTCGAACAGACTCTCGATGCCTGCCACGATGGGCTCTACATTGAGTGCCAGCGCGATCCCCCCGACGATGCCCAACAGGGTCCCGACGGCGCCGATGGTCGTGCCCTGGACCATGAAGATCGCCATGATGCGGGCCGGGGAGACCCCCAGAGTACGCAGAATAGCGATGTCGGGCCGCTTGTCGGTCACTACCATCACCAGGGTCGAAACGATGTTGAAGGCCGCGACCGCTACGATCAGAAACAAGATGATACTCATCATGCGTTTCTCGGTGCGTAGGGCGGCGAAAAAGTTTCGGTGGTATTGGGTCCAATCGACGACCCGATAGGTCCCGCCCAGGTCATAGGCGATGTCCCGGACCAACCGCGGCGCCTCGAACAGATCCGTGAGCTTGAGTCGCACGCCGGTCACGCCTTCTCCCAGACGCATGAGCTTGGCGGCATCCGCGAGGTGCAGAAACCCGGCGTACCGATCATAGTCCGACATGCCGACGGCAAACAGGCCGCTGACGGTACAGGCCTTGAGCCGGGGCATGATGCCGATGGGGGTGGCACTCACCTGGGGCGTGACCACCGTGACCTTGTCGCCGACGCCGACCCCCAGATAGGCCGCCAGCTCCCGGCCGAGGATGATTTTGAACCCCCCGGCGATCAGCTCGTCCACCTCGCCTTCGGTCATATCCCGGCGCAGCTCGGCGACCTGGTCCTCCTCCCGCGGCAGGATTCCCCGCAGCTGGACCCCGCTCACGTTGGAGCCGTTCGCCAGCATCCCTTGCAGCTCGACGAACGGAGCGGCCCCGATCACCGCTTCGTGATTTCGTACCCGCTCCAACACATCCGGCCAATCGGACATGTCGTCATAGGGATCGGACAGGGTGGCATGCGAGGTCATCCCCAGGATGCGGGCCTGGATCTCGGTGTGAAAGCCGTTCATGACGGAAAGTACGACGATCAGGGCCACGATACCCAGCATGATGCCGAGCATCGAGATCAGAGAGATGAAGGAGATAAAGTGATTCCGGCGCCTGGCGCGGGTATAGCGCAGACCGACGAAAAGGGGCAGCGGACGAAACATGACGGGCGATTATACTCCTCATTATCGGTTCCCTCACCGGTAGTGACGCTCAAAGGCCAGGGCGAGCGCGTATAAATCCTCCCGAAAACATGATCTTATCGACGCGAATGTCCGCATGGGCGCAAACAACCCGATTCGCGTGATTCGTAGTTTCTTCTTTGCTTTCCCTTCAACGGCCACAGCGCATAGGATGGGGAGTAGAAAGTTTTGCCTGGTCCTGTCCGCCGGAGGTCATAGATGTTACCCCAAGCCGCAGAGAAACAAGACGCCCTGTTTACCTGGGCCGACTACCGTACCTGGCCGGACGACGAGCGGTGGGAGATCATCGCAGGTGAGGCCTACGCGACGGCACCGGCGCCGTCCACCAAGCATCAAAGTGTGGGCGCGCGATTGTACAGTCGCCTTGAGCGTGGACTGGAAGGCAAATCCTGCAAACCCTTCATCGCCCCCACCGATGTCAAGCTCTCGGACCTGGACGTGGTGCAACCCGATATTCTGGTAGTCTGCGACCCTGCCCGCATCACACCCACTCACATCGAAGGTGCCCCGGAGGTAGTCATCGAGATCCTCTCGCCGACCACTGCCGCCAAAGACCTGCGGCAGAAGAAAGCCCTCTACGAATGCGCCGGGGTGCGCGAGTATCTAGTGGTCGACCCCCTGGAACATTATGCCATTCGCTTTCTACTCGGTGCCGACGGCTTCGACAAAGGCACCGTCTTTGCCGCCGCTGAGCGGCTGGTCATCATTACCCTGGAGGCCCTGGAGATACCCCTGTGGGAGATATTCGAGCTGGAAGGACCAGAGGAGGGAGAGGACGCGGAATAGGCTGAATCGCGGAGGACACACGACGTTCATTCTACTTTGTCACATTTGGGGTAACGTGCTAATCTTTTTGGATCTCATTGTTTGGTAGATTCCTTGTAGATCGGTAGGTTATTATGGAATGTGACAAAGTAGAATTAGGTAAGGTTGACACTTAGTGTCATTTCGAGCGAAGCGAGAAATCTCGTGCCCAAACAACGCCATATACTTCGTATATCCGTTGACGAACCGGAATGGCAAGGTGAGAGCCGTAGGCTGGGTTGAGGAACGAAACCCGGCATGGATGGCTGCTAGCCCCACTCCCGGTTCGCGTTTGGATATTTCCTTTCCAAAGCGTATGGGAAGTATACTGCTCCCAGACCAGTGTCGAGATCCTGCTCATGAATGGCCTTAACCCTCCGCAAATGCTCCCGAAGGGATCCCATCATAAGGTTCCGGAAACATCGTCACCCGGTCCTTGCCGCCCTTACCAGTGCGGATCGACAGGGCTTGGGTTTTAGGTGGAAGCGGCCACCCTGCCGACTGTGGCGAGATGCGTGAGAAAAGCCTCCACCTCCGGCGCGCCCATCTCCGCGGGATGACGCTTGGCGTGAAACAAGATAAAGTGGCGAATCCAATCCAGATAGGCTTGCTCGGTGCGGATGCTGTAGCGCTTAAAACGGATTTTGTCCCGCACCTGGTCGAGCAGGCGGGGCTTGGTCTGCGTTCCGGCGGAGGGGGTATTTCCCATGTCAGTACCTGACGGGTTTCTCCTATATACTGGCAATATATACAGGCACTTGCGAACAGGCAAGCAGATTAGACCTCACTTTCGACGTATTTTCTTACGTCGCTTTTGATGTCTACTTGTAGTTAGGCTACAGGCTCGGTGAGATACCCGAGATTGATTGACTATTAAAAT
Source organism: Candidatus Thiosymbion ectosymbiont of Catanema sp. Cochon2018 (assembly GCA_011392765.1). Taxonomy (GTDB): domain Bacteria; phylum Pseudomonadota; class Gammaproteobacteria; order Chromatiales; family Chromatiaceae; genus Thiosymbion; species Thiosymbion ectosymbiont_A. The sequence goes on from WYCW01000001.1 coordinate 552,265, forward strand.
TATTTAAATTAAATGTTAATAACAATAAAACAAATTCAAGTGATAAAATGTCAAAACCTAATAATAAGAGTATCTCGTCTGTTTTGAATGTCGAGCATCCCTTTCTTTATCAGTCACCAACTACCCGCATAGCGGGTAGCTTGAGGAAAGCCCCTAAAAGGGGCTATGAGTCGCCGAAATCCAGTGAGTTCTGACGATCCTGTTGCTCCTGGTTACGGATGTAGGCGCGAACGATCTCTTCATCCAGACCGACCGTGCTCACACAGTACCCTCGGGACCAAAAGTGTTTCTCGGTAAATCCTTTCTTCACCCCGAACAACTGCCGGTGAATCTGGATCGCTGATTTCCCTTTCAGGTACCCAACAACCATCGCAACACTGAACTTCGGTGGAATCCTCAACACCATGTGGATGTGGTCGGGCATCGCATGCCCTTCGATCAGCTCCACACCCTTTTGCCGACACAATTGCTGCAAAATCTTTCCGATTTGCCGGCGCATTCGACCATACAGTACCTTCCGGCGGTATTTTGGAACAAACACCAGATGATACTTACCTTCCCATCTCACGTGGGCTAAGCTCTGCCATTCTTTCATGGTTACCTCCTGAGTGATGCCC
>WYCW01000001.1:552887-1290999 GCA_011392765.1 Candidatus Thiosymbion ectosymbiont of Catanema sp. Cochon2018
GAAAGCAGTTTCTATCGTGTCTTGTTCCGGGTGTGAGTTGAAACCACACCAGCAATCCGCTCAGGAGATCGAAATTCGCATGCCACTTGATCGACGCTTTCGTACGGGTCCCAGGAAAGGCATTTTTGGCCTTCGCCAACAGCGTCATGGAACTCGAATCGACCAGCTCGATGGCGGTAACACCAAGCGGTTCCAGAATCGTCTCACGCACCCGGACCGAAGTCGCAAGTTGCACCATTAATTCTCTCATCACGGCTTGCAAATTCCGTTTCAAGCGGTTGCCGGACAGCCGCTCCCAAAACGCACCGCGACCGATCGATTTAGTTAGATGACTTATCATCGAACGGCGAATGGACTCCAATGAAAAAGTCTTGGAATCGCCGAGATAGCAAAACACCAAATTGATCGCAAACTCCAAGGGCGTAATCGTGGTCCTGACGTCTTCGGCAGGAATGAATGTTTCGAAACATTGTTTCAAAACAGTAAGCATGTTATTCTTGTTAATGGCGATCTCCTTGTTGCTTCATAGTAAATAGCCTGTGGAACTATCATATTATGAAGTTAACAAGGTTTTCGCCACCTTTAAAAAAACTAAATATAACCCTATGAAATTTAAGCAAAAAAACCCCGAACATCTATGTATGTCGCCTATCTGTTAGCTCGAATGCTATTAAGTCTCCTAACGAAGTTGATGTTAGATTTTTTAGATTTTATTGGCAAAGGCAATGAGTATGAATCAATTCTGATAAAAGAAAAGCCAGAAATATTCGAGTTGCCTATTTCAAAAATAGTTTGTTTAATTTTGGGTTCTCTTGCAATATTAGTTTTAGTTCCAATCACAATTAATGCTGCATATACAACAATCACGAAGCCGCTACCAAATGTTAACAACAAAAAGTTTGTTGAAAGAATCATAATGTTTCCTTCTCAAATGAACATACAACAACTACGTTTTTATCAAGATCCTTCAAGTACAAATGAAGGGCGTTACGGATATAGATATTATGCAAAGAAGATATGCTCAAAGCTGCCTTACGAAAAACTTCTTAAGTTCGTATCATATGAAAAAGTTATTTTTGCATCTGATTCGGTTCCAAAAGAAATAACTGTTCCGAACGAATCACAACATAGAGAAAGAATAAGTAATCAAGCTCCATACATAATTTCAGAAAAGGAATGTGATCGTAATACCAATTTCGAGGAAATTGATAAAAAAACCTATGAAAAACTTTCTAGTTTAAAAACAAATGATTTGTTTATCTGGGAAGTTTTTGAATGAGAAAAGGTGTTTATTTCTTTCATTAAAGCCTAACAAGGCCGCTCCAGCCGACGCACCAAAGGCGCGCGTGGCTGAGCGTCAACGTTATGTCTTTTAACGGGGGGCAATTTTGAACTTAGCTTTATTAATAGTAGTATGGTCTGATGAAAAATAATCTTGATCATTTACCAGCATCTAGGCAGGAGAATCTAGCTTATATTGTCACTGTCCTTCGTGACGAGTTTGAACAAGTCACAGGGGTAGTGGTAAATACCGGAGTGATGTAGTAAAATAGTCAATTCTTAGTCATTCAAGGCAATGCGATTTTTAGCATCTATTTGGTACTAAATTTCGGCGGCCATCTCCAGAATGATTCAGTGGGGTTTGAATGACTACCTTCAGGCATCAATTCAAGCACAGGGTTTTTCGCTATGATTCTTGAAAAGAAAGTCCACGTTTGCCGCAAATGTCAAAGTGAAGATATTGTCAAGAATGGCACAAATGGGAGTGGCAGTCCACACTATCATTGTAAAACCTGTGGTGCTTATGGCGTACTTGAACCCCGACAGGATTATACGGAAGAAGAAAAAGAGATCATTATAAATGCTTATCAAAAACGCTCCAGTATGCGCGGGATCGAACGGACTTTTGGGGTTTGTCGATAAACCTTGGGTGCCTGGTTAAAAAAAGGCAGAACAGCTCCCACCCCTTGAGAGCACGCTGAAACTAATTGATCCTGGGCAAACACCAGTGTTGGAAATGGATGAGTTATGGTCTTTTGTCTTCTGCACAGACACCAAAGTTTGGATCTGGATTGCGTTGAATCGAGAGACCCGAGAAGTCATTGCTTATGCCTGCGGTGATCGCGGTGAAGAAACGTGCCGACTACTCTGGGATCGTATCCCATCCGCTTATAAAAGGGCCATTGTTTTCACCGACTATTGGAAAGCGTATCCAGCCGTTATTCCCAATGAGCAACATCATCCTGTCGGTAAAGAAACGGGTGAGACGGCTCATGTCGAGCGTTGGAATAATACCTTGCGGCAGCATTTAGCCCGCTTCGTACGTAAAACATTATCTTTTTCCAAATGCCTCCATATGCATGAGATTTGTTTGAAACTCTTCCTGCATCGCTATAATACCGAGTTATTACCATCTGTTGGCTAAGATTCCACTTACATATTAGCCACTACCGTCACAGGATTTGCTACTGGCAAGAAAAAGCACGGCAGGATATTAAAAATCATTCTATTCGGTAGTCATGCCACAGGAAAATGGGTAAATGACTCGGCTCATGGTTATGTTAGCGATTATGACATTCTCGTTATTGTCAACAAAAGAGAATTAGTTGAAGAGTATAAAATCTGGCATACCGCAGAAGATCGTATTGTTTCACGAGTGCGCCAGCCTTTAAATATACTGGTCCACACACTGGAAGAAGTGAATGATGCTTTAGTCAAAGGGCAATATTTTTTCACTGATATAAAACGGGAGGGAATCGTACTGTATGAAAGCGATAAACGTGAGTTAGCGAAAGCTGGCAATCTAACTTCTGCGGCAACGGTGTCCGGCTCCCCGTCATAGGTACGCCAATAATAATGGCCGTAGGTGGCGATCATAGAGCGTCTGGGAAGCTGGCTGATGGAAACAGTGTTTGAAGAACCGAAGCACTTGGCGGCTGACCTTGGATGTGTAGCGGAAGAGGGTGGCACTCCAATCGGGACGGTCGGTTCCGTCGGTGTCGGCGGTTTGCCGCTGGTCCTGTTTGCGCAACGCCTTCTCATCGGCAACGCCGTGGGCCCCATCTTGCGGTGCACAAACAGCGCCACCAGGAGACTGGTGACCATGGCGAGGCGGGCCTGATTGGCGATGGCCACCGGGCTGGCGCCCCAGGCTTTGGCGAGGCTGAAGTCATTCTTCCCGGTGTCGAAACATTTCTCCTCCTCCCAGCGGCGGGAAGAGAGGAAGGCGATGAGTCCGGGCGCCAAAGCAAACTCGTTAGTCAGGAATTCCACCTGATGGCCGCGCCGGGTATGGTAGGTGATCAGGCGCCAGGGGGCGCGCGAACTGCGCAAGGTGATCCGCAAATCCTTCACCACGCCTTCGTTGACCGGCACCTCGGGCACCGGCCTGTCCTCGGTGGAATCGACACGCAAGCTACTTTTCATGCGGGTAATGATGGTAATCCCCGCATGTTTCTTCTTTCGGTTCCAGAAGGCGGCATCAATAAAGGCACGGTCAACCAGCCACAAGGCCTGACGGTGCCGGGTCAGAGCCGATTCGGATGCGTCATAATCGCGCAACAACCTCATCTCGTGGCGGCTGCGGGTCTCGACGTGGACATCGGCGATACAACCCAGCCGCACCTCATAAAAACTCAGCAAGGCGTGTCCCTTGGGGTTATCCTCACCCCCGTGGCTGGGCGTACAACGCCCCTAGTGGGCACTTTCGGTGTGGTAAGTGCCATCCATCGCGTACACCGGGCGTCCTTCCAGCGCGGCGAATTCCGCCAATCGATCCGGCAAAACCGCTCGGGCCTCGGACAACAGCGGTGGCAGCAGGACCTCCAAGACACGACCTCGACGCGGCGACGAAAGTGCATCCGACCAAGTGGAACGCGCCAGCGGCGGTTGCAACGCGTCTCCCGGCTCCAGATGCAGCAGGGATTGCACCTGCTCGCGCAAGGTTGGCATCCCTTGCAGATGGCGCAGTATCCCCAACGTAATGAAATCAGCCATGCTCAACACGCGCGTGAACGCGTGCGAACCGCGCACCCGCGCCAAGGCCTTCGTCACGGGTGCCAGCAATTCACCCAAGACGGTTTGATTCAGGAGGCTGTCCATCAAAGCAGTCAAGCGTTTAGTATTCATAGGGTACTCTGATAAGTTGTTGTTTTACAACAAAAAATCGTGCGCCCCCTGAGCAACCGTTGTCAAGTATTTTTTGCCATTTTCTTGCGTTTTTAGGGGCTAAATTTCACCGCAGAATTCACCATCCGAGAGCGCCGTTCAATTGGTTTGCTGGCATTTTTCATGGCATGAGCACGGGAGCCGCCTACGGGATCAACTGACCCGGTCTCATCGCCTAAAAAATCACGCCGCTCGAAAAGTAAACCGGACACCGTTGCGTTGCTGGGAACTGCTGAGAGAGATCGCACGACATCAAGAACCAAAAACGGCTGGAGCCGGATGATAATTTTGAGGTTGTATCGCGGCAGCTATCGGCCGCATGGCCGATCAATCCGGCTTTTAGCCGTAACTCGAAGCCACCGGCTTTAGCCGGTGGAGCATTCACCCTTCAGCCGAGAGGTAGGAAGTACTGAGAAAGTGGCGGAAAATACGAGAACCAGCGCATGAAGATCGAGGGTGTTATCTGGCTTGGAGATATTGTGGACAAGCTCGCTGTCAAGCATCACGTGGAGCAACATGAGGTCGAACAAGTGCTGAACAACAAACCGAGGATTCGCTTCATTGAAAAAGGCGAGCGCAAAGATGAAAATGTATACATAGCATTAGGCCAAACGAATGTTGGAAGATACTTGACGATACTCTTTATCTACAAAATGACGAAAGAAGCATTAATATTGAGCGCCAGAAACATGGCCCCCAAAGAGAGAAAACAGTATGACAAGAAATAAACCCAAGGACCTGCCCCCTACACGGTCACTCGATGAATTGGTGCAACTTTTCGACACGCATGATATGGGTGAATATTGGGAATATATGCCGGAGGTTTATTTTGACATCGACCTCAGAAAACGAACGTGCCTCGTTGCCGTTGACGAAGAGTTGATTGGGAAGCTTACGGAAATTGCCAAAGCTAAGCACGTCTCAGCAGAGATTCTCATTAACTTATGGCTGAAAGAAAAGGTGCTCGAAGCGGGCTAGAACCATTGTGTTGGTAGCTCAGTTAGTATGGGACAGCGAAGTAGTAGGGTTCCGGGTAAACCCTGGCTCTATCTCTCGGAAGAAAAGGGGCCAGGTTCAATCGACGGGTCGTTTTTCACAGCCCATTCGCCTAACATTCGGCTGCAAGCGACCCAATGCCACGGTCCGGCTCCTCAGTAATTTTCAGGCTCAGTGCCACGCGGCATTGGGCGCCTGAGCCAAGCCGTTAGGCATCAGCCCAGCAGCCCCGCTGTTGTCTAAGAAAAAAACGGCTGCATTTCTCGGTGCCCAAAGCTGTTTGGATTAGCTATGCAGCTTTGAGCATCTCGCAAAGCAATTCTTTAACCACCAAAAGGTAAAAAGGGGGTCAAAAGATGATAACAAATCTAGGTAGTGGTAAATACCAGAGTGATTTAGTAAAATAGTCAATTCTTAGTCATTCAAGGCAATGCGATTTTTAGCATCTATTTGGTACTAAATTTCGGCGGCCCTCTCCAGAACGATTCAGTGGGGTTTGAATGACTACCTTCAGGCATCAATTCAAGCACAGGGTTTTTCGCTATGATTCTTGAAAAGAAAGTCCACGTTTGCCGCAAATGTCAAAGTGAAGAGATTGTCAAGAATGGCACAAATGGGAGTGGCAGTCCACAATATCATTGTAAAACCTGTGGTGCTTATGGCGTACTTGAACCCCGACAGGATTATACGGAATCCTGTCGGTAAAGAAACGGGTGAGACGGCTCATGTCGAGCGTTGGAATAATACCTTGCGGCGGCAGTTAGCCCGCTTCGTACGTAAAACATTATCTTTTTTTAAATGCCTCCCTATGCATGAGATTTGTTTGAAACTCTTCCTGCATCGCTATAATACCGAGTTATTACCATCTGTTGGCTAAGATTCCACTTATTATATTAGCCACTACCGCATTTTGAAAAGTTGAGGAGCGTCATTTTGAAACAATGGTATGAACAGCTTTTCGAGAATTACAGTAGGAAATATGATGAAGAGTCGTTCGTTCAAGGAACTGAGGGCGAATGTAACTTTATCGAAGAAGAAATAGGTCACAATAAATCCATCAAGATACTTGATGTCGGTTGTGGTACAGGAAGGCATGCCATTGAACTGTCCGAAAGAGGGTATTCAGTTAAAGGAATAGACTTATCTCAAGCTCAAATAGATCGAGCCATAGAAAAATCAAAAGAAAAAGGATTGAGTATTGATTTTAGTGTGGCTGATGCCCGTAGCTTAGAGTTTGAAGCTGAATTTGATCTAATAATTATGATATGTGAGGGTGGGTTTTCTCTTATGGAAACAGATGAAATGAATTATCAAATCCTAAATAATGCATCGAAAGCGCTAAGGCCAAAAGGTAAGTTTATTTTTACCGCATTGAATGGATTATTCCCACTGTTTCACTCTGTTAAAGAGTTTATTAATACAGGAGCAGAAAAGGGTCAAGCTTCTGAAGATACATTCGATTTAATGACATTTCGAGATCACTCAGTATACGAAACAGAGGATGACTCAGGAAATAAGTTATCGTTGAAGTGCAATGAGCGGTACTATGTTCCGTCAGAAATTGCATGGTTGGTAAAGTCTTTGGGGTTTACTAAAGTAGACATTTACGGAGCCAAACTAGGTCAGTTCTCGCGGTCTGATGCTTTAACCACCGAGGACTATGAAATGTTGGTTATCGCGGAGAGATAAAAATGCTAACAATAGGCTCCAAGCGACTTGCCTCCGCGGTGCTTATTTTGTGCTTGAATAGCACAAAACAATCCCCACTCCGGCAAACCCCTGAGCCTAGGCGTTAGCCGCCTGAAATGCATTAGAGCGGAGGAAAAAATGGGATTGTTCAGTATAGGTTGTCTTATTGAAAATCAACAAGACAGAGGGCGTAAAATACGTATTCACAAGATAGTGGTTGACACGGGAAGTGAGCTTACGTGGATCAACTATCGACATTTGGAAAAGATCGGAATAGACGCGGAAAAGAAAGATAAATGACCAACCGACGAGGGTTTTACTATGATCAAGGAGCTTGTGATCCGAAACATGACCCGTCCCGAGGTGGACGAGCTCGTCGGCTGGGCCACCCGAGAAGGCTGGAACCCTGGCCTCGATGACGCCGAGGTCTTTTGGGCTACCGATCCCGACGCCTTTATAGCCGCCGAACTTGCAGGCGAGTTGATCGGCGGTGGCGCCATCACCTCCTACCAGGGTGAATTCGGCTTTATGGGCTTCTTCATCGTTCGGCCCGAGTTTCGCGGCAAGGGACTCGGCAATACCCTCTGGCATGCCCGCCGTGAGCGCCTGCTCGCGCGGCTGCAGCCGGGTGCAAGCATCGGTCTGGATGGCGTCTTCGCGCTGCAGGACTACTACGCCAAGGGCGGCTTCATCTTCTCCCATCGCAACCTCCGTTTTCGCGCCGAGATCCCTGAACGACCGGTTACCCCGACCGTCGGCAACGAAGACATCGTCCCGCTGGCCGAGGTTCCTTTCGATCAGATCCTCGACTACGACCGCTCCTGCTTTCCCGCCCCGCGCGCGACCTTCCTGAAAGGATGGCTGTCCCAACCCTATGCTGTTGCCCTCGGCTGCCGGCGCGCTGGAGACCTGAGCGGATACGGGGTGGTCCGCCGCTGTGGCCAAGGCTGCAAGATCGGCCCCCTGTTCGCCGACGACGCCCAAGCCGCCCAAGTCCTCTACGCGCGCCTGGCCGAGTTCGCCACCGGCGGCCCGCTATTCCTCGACGCCCCGGAGAACAACCCTGCCGCGCTCGAGCTGGTACACCGACACCGGATGGTCGAAGTCTTCGGCTGTGCCCGGATGTATCTGGGTCCGGCCCCGGATATCGCCCACCGGCGCATCTTCGGCGTTACCACCTTCGAGCTGGGCTGATGGTCGAACGCGACCTCGTCGGCTACGGCGGTCGCCCGCCCCACCCACGATGGCCCGGTGAAGCACGTGTCGCCGTGCAGTTCGTGCTCAACATCGAAGAAGGCGCGGAATCGAACATTCTCAATGGCGATGCCCGGTCTGAGGCCTGGCTGCACGAGCTGCCGGGCCGTCCGCCCCGAACCGGAGAACGGGACCGCAGCGTCGAAGGGATGTACGAGTACGGTTCGCGCGCCGGCGTGTGGCGCATCCTGGAGCTCTTTCAGACCCGCGATCTGCCCCTGACCGCCTTTGCCGTCGGCCTGGCCCTGGAACTCAACCCGGCGATCGCTCGTGCCCTGCGTACTGCCGGACACGAGGTCGCCGGACATGGTTACCGCTGGCTCGACTACCGCGAGATCCCCGAAGACCAAGAGCGCGAACACATCCGCCGTACCATTGAGACCATCGAGGAGTTGTGTGGCAAACGCCCCGTGGGTTGGTACACCGGGCGGGTCAGTCACAATACTCGCCGGCTGCTGCGCGAGGAGGGCGGGTTTTTCTACGACTCGGATGCCTACAACGACGATCTGCCCTATTGGCTTGCCGGCTCCCCTCCGCACCTTGTGATCCCCTACACCCTGGTCAACAACGACGCCCGGTACCTATTCCCGAACGGTTTTTCTTCGGGAGACGACTTCTTCCATCTATTGAAAGACGCCTTCGACATCCTGTGGCAGGAAGGCGCGCGCTGCCCGAAGATGATGAGCGTCGGGTTGCATGGTCGCATCAGTGGTCATCCGGCCCGGACAATGGCACTGGCGCGGTTTCTCGATTATGTGCAGAGCCGGGACCGGGTGTGGATCTGCCGGCGCGAAGAAATCGCCCGGCATTGGCTGGCCGAGCACCCGGCCTAATACCCCATTTCATCAGAATTTTCTGTTAAAACCAGTCCTTGTCATCCCGAAGCGTAGCGAGGGATCCTCACAGTTCGGCAAAGACTCTCAGCACACAGGATTTCTCGCTACGCTCGAAATGACAACCAGCAAAATTGGATGAAATGACCTACTAGGGGCTGTTGACATAATCATCGTGCCAACCACTAATAGGACAAGATTCACAGGATTTTCAGGATTAACAAGATATTATAATTGTTATTTAAGAAAAATAATAACGAAACAATCTGCGAGAACCTGCGTCATCCGTGGACAAAAAAGATCATGTGATCCTTTGCAACCGATTTGCGTTCATTCGCGTTCATTTGCGGCAAAAAAATGGTGTTGTGCTACTTCCAGGACGGGGACCTACCCTCTATTCCGCCGGAGGCCAAAGACCGGTTGGTGCGTGCCGTAGCCGCCGTCGATCTGTCCCGACTGCCACGCCTCGAGCCGATACGCCCATGGACGCCCAGAGGGTAGGGTAACCGAATGATAAACAGATATAAAGCAATCGGTTAGGTAATTTGAACCACTTAAGACATAGAGTATGCAGAGGACACAGAGCGTTTTCGACCAAGCCGTTGTTGGATGGCCGGTCGATGCGGATTTCTCGCGGGGTTCCGAGCGCAGAAACATTCTTGTTATCGTTTCCTCTGTACCTGCCTGACGCAGGCAGGTCTCTGTGGTTCATTGCCAAGGCTATGTGTCAGCAGTGATTATTATTGGTAGCCTTGGCCCAGAGGGCCGGAAAATGGCCGATGAAGCCCCTGAAACTCACTGAAGAGCTGAAGCGCGTGGCACGGCGTACCTATGGTTCAAATCGCCCGCAGCAGCGGTTCGCGATCCGGTGCATTTTATTGCCCATGTCCTGACCTACGGCACGCACGAGGATGTGCAGACCTTGCGGCAACAGGTTTCCGCCGCGGAGTTGGCCGAGGCGATCCGCAACGCCCCGCCGGGGGTGTTCGATGCCCATTCGTGGACCTACTGGAACCTCGAGATCGGGCGGTATTCCGCTTCGGCGTTACCGGAGCGTAAATTCGGGTGATCTGAAACAGATGGCTCTACATGAAATTAAATTCAGCAGAATCAATAGTTTAGTCTGAAATGTGACAAAATGGAATTAAGCAAGGGCAGGACATCTGGTTCAATCCGCCGGGTGCCCCGATCCCCTTTCGCTCCCATTGTGTTGCGCCCGTCCAACCGGTCAAGGACGCAGCCGCTACGCGGTGGTTTCCTTTTCTACCCACACAAGACGGAACAGAGCCGAAAATGATCTGGTCGCCTCGATCCATGCGCGGATTACACGGATGCACCGCGGCCTCGCCGGGAGGGTAGGATGTGGTGAGCCGCCGGGTGCGGGACGCGCAGGGCGAGTGCGTATAAATTTCTTATCGACCAACGAGTTGCTACCAACTTCCAAGCGCCGGCGCGGAGCGCGTAGTCAGTTATAAGAAGGAGAAGGGGACCCTCATGGCTCGGAGGGCAAGTGGATAAACTTGCGTGCTGTCAACCGAGGTATTGGAGGTGTCCCCTTCTCCTTCTTATAACTGACTACGACAAGCGGCCAGCAGCTAACTTAATGGCATTGACCTGCTGGCTCCGTAGAGGACGCAGATACAAATCTTGAATTTTTCAAGGTGCCTCTGACCGAGGAGCTGCTACGCAAATCAGCCGTCCTCGTCATCGGCCCGGCAGTCGGAACAGAGTGCGCGGTAAACTGTGGCGTCTTCCCGTGAAAAGCAGCAGGCGATAATCTCTTCGAAACCCTCACGCTCGGCCTGCATAACCTCCAGGGCGATGTGGGTTGCGGCCTCTTTCGGGTAGCCGTACACCCCGGTGCTGATACACGGGAAAGCGACGGTACGTGCTTCCTTTTCCTTCGCCAGCGCCAATGAACGCCGATAACAGCTGCGCAACAACTCCGGCTCGTCCTGTCCCCCGCCCTGCCACACGGGGCCCACCGTATGGATGACCCACTGAGCGGGCAATTTGAATCCGGGAGTAATGCGTGCCTCTCCGGTCGGGCAACCACCAAGGCTTCGGCAAGCATCCAAGAGGTCAGGCCCCGCAGTCCGGTGGATGGCGCCATCGACACCGCCACCCCCGAGGAGCGACTCGTTCGCGGCGTTTACGATGGCATCCACCGCCAGCCGCGTGATGTCGGCGGTGACTATGACAATGGCCCCCATCGTCGACTCCTTCTCTTGCACAAAAACTTCAATATCCGCAGATTACACAAATTTTCACGGATGAAAAGCAAAATAATCTGTGAAAATCTGCGTAATCTATGGATTAAAACGGTTTTTTGTCGGGAATCCCCGACCGATATGAACAGCCTGCTCGCTATCCTCGCCCTTTTGCTCTTGGGCTGGTTCTGGCTCGACAGCCTGCGTGCGCGTGAGATGGCGACTGAAATCTGCCGCGCTGTCTGTAAGCAGCGCGATTTGCAGCTTCTGGACCAGACCGTCTCCCTACGCTATCTGCGGATACGGCGGACAGACGCCGGATTGCGGCTGCTGCGTGTGTATGGGTTCGATTTCAGCGCAGAAGGCATCGCCCGGCACAGCGGATACCTGGTGCTCATCGGTCTGAATCTGGAAACGATTGGCCTGAATCTACCCAAGCAGCCAGCGGACGACTGACCACAGCGTGCAACGGGTATAAAACATCCGCATCGACTGGTGGTGCACCACGCGAGGCAATGCGTTCCCATGGGAGCTGATTTTTGCCGCAAATGAACGCGAATCAACGCAAACGGGCCGCAATCGGCTCGTCAACAGTCCAATTCACAAAGGACCAAGAAATTTATATGCGCTCACCCTGCCTGGCTTGCGGGTCCGCGTAATTCTTCAGTACCTGGTAAGGCGGATTGGCCGACTCCCACCCGCGAATCGATTGGCCGAATGTGCCTTGATGGAGCTCATTCTCACCGAAGGACGCTCGAAGCAATGCGGCAACGTCCGCAACGCCCTTACTTTTCTTGAGATTGCCGAGTACCTGTTGCAGACCGATCCGCAGCAGGACGATGAGGTCGTGACCCTGACAGATCGACCAGGGATCGGCGTCGGGCAGATCCGAGATGGCCGTATGGACGGCGTCGATGTTCTGTAGCACTCCGTCCTTCACGACAGCGGTATAGAGTCTATCTCGATCCACCTCCCAGGTTTTGCGATCAGTGAAGCGCTCGCGGCCCCGCTCGCCGAACGGCAGACTCCAGCCACGGCGCAACGCAGCAAGCCAGCGCAGTCGCCCGAAGACCAGGCCGCGTGCAAGCAGGGCATCCCTGACCGTGCAGTCCTGGGTATCTTCGAAGCGTCGGATCTTGTCTTGATCGCCGCACTCGGCGAGTACCCGCTCCAGGGCCGGCGACCGCAGCAGCACGCATTCCAGGTCGTGGGCGTCGGTAGCGAGCAAGTTCGGCGATGGCAACGTCTTATTCCGGAGTCGGTCGAAGTCGTCGTCGACGATCCCGAGGGCACCTGAAAAATTGCGGGTATCGAGCCGCTCGATAGCGCCCTCGACATTGAGTTTACCGTCGCCGATGACCAGCTCGCATTCTCGTGGGGCAACCCGAGGATGCCAGAATTTGTGGTCGTCCTCCCCTTCCAGGAGCAGGAAGCTCCCGCGATGTATTTGGCGGCCCATGATGACTTCATCCTTGATAAGGGCCGCATCCTTGGTCCAACTTGATGGCTTCATACCGGATCCTCACCCAACCCGATCATCAGGTCCGAGCGGTCGCCAACGATGTAGGGCGAGTGGGTCGCGATCAGCACATCGAACCGGGCCGCAGCGACGATCTCCAGCAGGTCCGGCAGGAAGCGTTTCTGCCAGGCGACGTGCAGGGACAGCTCCGGCTCGTCGATCAGTACCAGGGTGTTGGGCCGGACCCGAAACAAGAGGTCATAGTGCAGAACCAGCTCGTGTTGTTCACCGGAGGAGAGGACCTCCAATTCGAGTGGGGTTCCATCGTCACGCTCGGCGACCAGACCGGCCTCGCGATCGACCCTGATCCGCTTGTGCAGGAACTTGCGGTTGACGTTGTCCAGCAACAGGCGGGTGCGGTCGGCAAGCTCAGTCAGCACCTCCAGCTTTTCGGACGTATCCCGGACGTAGAGACTCATTGCCTTCTGCGATACCGGATCGAGACTGCCCAGAACCGCTGTATCGAACGGATGACCCTCCGGTTCGTCGAGGAAACCGATTCCTTTTAGTTTTACCCGTTTGTCATCCAGCTCCTCCATGCGTGCCTTGAGGTCGTCCGCATTCAAGGTTGGCAGATCGGGGGCCAACAGGCGCTGCGGAAAGGACTGATCCAGGCGTTGGGATTGCTGGCCGTAATGGGCTATCGAGTCCTTGATCCTGCCATGCAGATCGCTCGCATAATCCAACACCGTGTAGACATTGTGGGGGTTGGTTGGATGACCGCTCGGATGAGCCGTACCCAGGCGCAACAAGCGTTGTGCCCCAATCATATGAACAACAACACTGCCACGTAACTTCTTCAGCCATTCAGGCTCCGAGTGTACATGGTCCTGTTCGGTGGCCATCAAGCCGTTGACTTCTCCCTTGACGAACAATTCGTAGGCTAGCCGTAGCGCCTCCGCCTGCGACGTCGGTACCTCCCCACGCGATACCAGTTCCTCCACAGAGGGTCTCACCATTTCCATATACGGTTTCATCGCCTTCATGTGCGACATCAACGCCCCCATGTGTGGTATCAGTGCCTCCATATGCGGTTCCAGTACCTCCATATGTGGTGCCAGCGCCTCCTCCATACCTGACAGAATGCTTTCGCTACTGGAAAACTCATAGGTTTCCCTTTGCTCACCGGCCTTCAGCAGGCTCAACTTCAGCTTCTTGGGTGGCCCGGCATTCGCCTGGCTCGGGTGAGGATCGACTGTCAGCTCGATCTCGGAACCACTGTCGTTCCTGGAACCATCGGTAAGTGTCAATGCGAAATGCTGAAAGGGTATCCGTAGAAATAGGTCATATCTTCCGAGCAGCAGGTCGTTGACCATCCGCAGCAGGATGGTCTTACCGACCCCGTTCGGACCATGAAGGATGGTGACCCGGTCGTCCGGCTTCAGGTCGACCTGGTGGTCGAACAGGTCGAATAGACCCTCCACCTGGATGCCGGACACGCGCAGCAGGGGTTCGGCGCTCATCTCATATGCTTCCGCAGCCGGATTTCGCTTACGATCATCCTAATTTCGTTTGATATTGTGGAAGACAGGGGGAAAATTTTTTATTCACCACAGAGGCACAGAGAGCACGGAGAAATCAGAGAATTTCCTTCGTGCTTTCTCCATGCTCGTCAGGTCTGAAGAAACATTCCTTGGTGTATTCTCTGTGCCCTCTGTGTCTCTGTGGTGAATAGTGTATTTCTACAATATCAAGCGAAACGATGTACTAGTACACCGTTTCATTCTATTTTGCAGGTACAGTCGCTTGAGCTTGATGCGAGCCTTCTCATCGGGATCGCAATCGGAATCCCGATTTCGATACCGATACCGATTTCGACCTACCCTGGCTCTCCAACGGCTGGTGGGGCGTAGGAGATGGGACCTTATCCGCAAAATCAGATGAAACGAGGTACTAGTACCTCATTTCGGAAGATCTTGCGCATAAAAAGGGCCTTTTGTCTAACCACGAAAGACACGAAAAACACGAAAGGGTATGTAGTCGGCCCTTTTCGTGAAATTTCGTGCCTTTCGTGGTTCATAAACGAGCCGCACCGACGAACCACGGAGGCAGACACGGATAAACACGGATTGTAATTCGTGTTTATCCGTGTCTGCCTCCGTGGTTCTCAAGTCATACGGGAAAAGGCTGCAATACGCTCGAGCACCCCCTATTTGACGACTTTGAGCTTGGGTCGTGCCCGCGTTGGTTTGGTGGGGGCAGTCTGCTCCTCGTCCGGCCTTTCCGGTCCTTCCGCATCATCGTCCGTCCGCGGCCCGTCGTCCGGGAACAACATGCCGTACCCGCTCTCGCGCGCATAGATGCCGAGCACCGCATCCACCGGTACCTCCACCCGCATGGAGACCCCACCGAAACGGGCATTGAACTCGATGCGCTCGTTTCCGAGCACAAGGGCATGCACGGCACTAGGGTTTATGTTGAGGACGATCTTTCCGTCCTGAACGAACCCTGCCGGAACAACCGCTTGGGGATGGGCCGCATCCACGAGCAGATGGGGAGTCATGTGGTTGTCCATGATCCACTCGTACAGCGCCCGCACCAGGTAGGGACGGTTCGAAGTCATAGTGGCAGCGGGCAATCAGGCAGTTTCCGTAGCCATCTCCCACTCCGCCTCCGTCAGGCTTTTACCGAAGGCGGGCCAGGCGAAGATGCGCCGGGCATAGTCGGACACGGCATGGGCCTGCGCCGGCAGGTCGATGCCCAATAGCGGGAGGCGCCATAACAGGGGCGCCACGCAGCAATCCACCAGGGAGAACTCATTGTTCATAAAGAAGGGGTTGGCCGCGAATACCGGGGAGGTGGCGATCAGACTCTCGCGCAGTTCCCTGCGTGCCGTGGCCGCCTGATCATCGGGACCCGCGAGGATCCGCTCCATCAGGGTATACCAGTCGTGTTCCACGCGGTACATGTAAAGTCGGGAAGTAGCGCGTGAAACCGGGTCGACGGGGAGTAGCGGCGGGTGCGGAAACCGCTCGTCCAGGTACTCCATGATGATGTGTGACTCGTAGAGCCGCAGGTCCCGGTCCACTAACGTAGGCACGGTTCCATAGGGATTGAAATCCATGACCTCGTCGGGTAGGTCCCGGACAGACACATCGACGATGTCGACGGAGATGCCCTTTTCCGCCAGCACGATCCGCACCCGGTGGCAGTGTGGGTCCCTGGGGTCGGAAAACAGGGTCATGACGGATCGTCTGGTTGCGGCCACTGCCATCAATGGACGTCCTTCCAATATTCTTTTTTGAGGAGGTAGGCGAGAACGAAAAGTACGCCCAGAAAGAGCAGCACATAGATGCCTAACTGCCGGCGTTCGAGCTTTACGGGCTCACCGGCGTAGGTCAGAAAATTCGTCAGGTCGCGGACCATCCGGTCGTATTTCTTCGCCAATAGGTGTACCCACAGGTCGCGGAGCATTCGGTCGTATTCCTCTGCCGACAGGCTATCCGACTGCACCAACAGGTCTCGGAGCATTCGGTGGTATTCCTCCGCCGACAGACTATCCGACTGTACCGACAGGTCGCGGACTATTCGGTCGTATTCCTCCGCCGACAGGCTATCCGACTGTACCAACAGGTCGCGGACTATTCGGTCGTATTCCTTTGCCGACAGGCTATCCGACTGTACCAACAGGTCGTGGACCATACGGTCGTATTCTTCCGGTGACAGACTGTCCGACTTTATCGGCTCGAAGCCCTGCAACGGGCCATGGTGCTCACCCTCGGCCTCCGCATAGACGGCCTTCTGCAACCCCTGGTGATTGGCCAAGACATGCGGCATGCCCACATCGGGAAACACTGCGTTGTTCACCCCGTAAGGCCGGCTCTCGTCCACATAGAAGCTCTTGAGGTACGTAAAAACCCAATCCGGGCTGCGCCAGCGGGTAACCAGCGTCAGATCGGGTATCGCGGTACCGAACCACTTTTCGCCGTCCTCCGGGCGCATGGTGCTGACCATCGGATCGCCCGGCTTGGTCTCCTTATCGAAGATGAAGTTTTGACGCACCTGAACCTCGTCGAGCCCGAGGTCCTCGCCCATCCGGTTGTAGCGCATATATTTGAGGGAGTGGCAGCCCATGCAATGGTCGACAAAGTACTCGGCGCCCCGCTGCAGGGACTCTTTGTCCGCGAGGTCGATGTCTGCCTCCTCCAGGGGTAGGCTACCGCCCCCGGAGGCTAGGGCGAACACGGGTGCCAGCAAGAGAACGGATGTGATTATCGATCTTTTCATTTTGTCACCTTCTCCGGGACCAGCTTGCCCTTAATCCTGCTTATCCAACTTATTTTCGTCACTCTCTCCGGAACCGGCTTGGTCTTATCCAGCTTGCTGTAGATAGGCATCAGCAGGAAGAACAAGAAATAAAGCACCGTGAAGATTTGCGCGAGCAGGGTCTTGGCCGGCGTGGCCGCCTCCAGGCCCAGCCAGGCCAAAACGATGAAGGTAACCGCGAACACGCCGATAGCGATCTTGGAGAGGATCCCCTTATAGCGGATGGACTTCACCTCGCTACGGTCCAGCCAGGGCAGGAAGAACAGGATCAGAATGGCCGCGAACATTACCACCACGCCCGGGAATTGGGAGCCGAACATGGGCGGGACCGCCCGTAAGATGGCGTAGTAGGGTGTGAAGTACCACACGGGGGCGATATGTTCCGGCGTCTTCAGGGGATCGGCGGGCTGGAAGTTCGGTGGCTCCAGGAACAAGCCGCCGAAGTCCGGCCAAAAGAAGACCACCGCCGAGAACAGGATCAGGAAACCCACGACCCCGACGATGTCCTTGACCGTGTAATAGGGATGGAACGGGATCCCGTCCGCCGGTGCCTTATCGTCCCAGCGATTGCCCTTGGGGCCCTTCTTGATCTCGATCCCGTCCGGGTTGTTGGAGCCCACCTTGTGCAGGGCGACGATATGGATGAACACGAGCCCCGCGATCAGGAAGGGCACCAGGAAGTGGAAGGCGAAGAATCGGTTCAGGGTGGCATCGGAGATGACATAATCGCCCCGCACCCATACCGACAGGTCCTCGCCGATGCCGGGAACCGCCGCGAACAGGTTGACGATGACCTGGGCGCCCCAGTAGGACATCTGCCCCCAGGGCAGGAGATAGCCGAAAAAGGCGGTGGCCATCATGGCCAGATAGAGGATTACGCCGATGATCCACAGAAGCTCGCGCGGCTTGCGGTAGGAGCCGTAGAGCAGGGCGCGGAACATGTGCAGATAGATGAGAATGAAGAAGGCCGACGCGCCGGTGGAGTGCAGGTAACGCAGGAGCCAGCCCCAATTCACATCGCGCATGATATAGGCGACCGAGGCGAAGGCATCGTCCGCCGAGGGCTTGTAGCTCATGGTCAGCCACAGGCCGGTGACGATCTGCAGCACCAGCACCAGAATCGCCAGGGAGCCCATGTAGTACCAGAAATTGAAGTTCTTGGGCGCATAGTATTCGGACAGATGCTCCTTCCAAACCTTGGTGAGCGGGAAACGCTCGTCGATCCAACCGAGGAATCCGGTACTCTCTGTACTCATCAGGCTACTCCTCCATCTTCACCGATCAGGATGACGGTGTCGGAAATATAGGTGTGCTTGGGTATCTCCAGATTGATCGGTGCCGGAACCCCGGCGTAGACGCGCCCGGCCAGGTCGAAGCGGGAGCCGTGGCAGGGGCAGAAGAAGCCACCCTTCCATTCCGACCCCAGATCGGCGGGGGCAACCTCGGGACGGTAGGTCGGGGAGCAGCCCAAGTGGGTACAGATGCCCACGGCCACCAGATATTGGGGCTTGATCGAGCGCGTCACATTCTGACAACTTTCCGGCTGCACGGATGCCGCCGAGCCCGGGTCCGCCAGCAGCTGGTCCAACTCGGGGAGGGCGGCCAACATCTCCTCGGTACGATTTACTACCCATACTGGCTTGCCGCGCCACTTGACCCGCAGCATGGCGCCCGGTTCCAGCTTGCCGATATCTGCCTCCACCGGCGCCCCGGCCGCCCGGGCCCTGGCGCTCGGGTTCATGGAAGCAATGAAGGGAACGGCTGCGTAACCGGCACCCACGGCCCCGACCACGCTGGTTGCGGCGACCAGGACCCGCCGCCTCTTGTTATCCACGCCTTGTGCGCTCATTTGTCTGACGACCCCCGGTAGGCTTTATCAGGTTGCGCTTCCAGGACGAAAGCCCCCGGATCCTGTCCGATTTACGACGGTTCTCCTGTGGAATCAAGGAGACCGGTCAGATTTTCTGCTCGATTTCGTTAAATAGATCCACTATTCGCCTCAATCGAGCGGAAAATCTGCCTCGGTCCCTCGATCCCTCGCTACGAACGCGCAAGCCGAACAGGCTCCTAGGCGATCAGGAAGGTGAAAATCAGAATATACGAATCAACAAAAATTCCACTTTGTCACATTTCAGATTGACTCAATCGTTTACTTAGGTTTCATTACTTCCAGAATCTCCATATAAATCAGTTGCTTAGCCTGCAATGTGGCAAAGTGGAACTATCAAAACCAGCAATGTATTTTCACTGATATAACCTTGATGGGTCAAGGAGCATGTCAAGACCCGTGAGATTGTATACTTTTTCTTGAACAGATTGAGTTTGTGCTCCGAACCACATCCTTCTATCCGTAGATTACGCAGATTTCCACAAGTGAAAAAAAACGGGGCCCGCAGGCCCCGTTAACGCCACGGAAAATCCAAGCCGGGCTTAGAAGTCGTGCATCACGCCGAGCGAGAAGCCCTTCCAATCATTCTCCTCGGTTTCCTCCACATCGACGCTGGTGTACAGGGCATAGACCTTGGTGCGCGTGGTGAAGTCGTGGTCGAGACCGACGGCCCAGGTCTTTCGCTTCACATCGATATTTTGGGGGGCATATTCCAGGTTGCTATGACCATACATGCCCTTGATCTTACTGTTGCCGAACTTATACCCGGTCTGAACCTGCCACAAATCGGTCTCGACGTCCTGCGTGAAAGCGCCGTTCTTCCAGTCCTCGTAGATTCCAGTCAGGGTGAAGCCATGGAAGTCCACCATGCCTAAACCGACCCGCAACTTCTTGAAATCCTCGACGGTAGCGGCAGTGGTGGTGTCTGCCGTGCCGGGAACCTGGAGGAAGTTGGTGCCGCCGGCGGCGGTGAAGGCGGGAACCAAGAGTTGGTTGGAGTTGCCGAGCTCCTTACCCATTACCTCATAGGCGGCACTGAAGTGCCAGGGGCCATTGCCGTAAACAGCGGCGACGGAATAACCCTCGGCCAAGCCGTCGGAGTTGTCGTTTTCGGTCCCGTCGACAGTGCTTGCGGCACCGGGCACGGCGGCGACGGCAAATCTGAAGCCGCTCCAGTTGGGGCTCATGAAGGCAACGGTGTTATCGGCGCGGACATCGCTGAAGCCGACGGTGCCTTCGTTGTCGGCCATGGTGTCGTTGAACATCTCCAACCTGCTGGTGGAGAGCTTGTACGGGGTGTCATGACGGCCGAATAAGAGGGTACCGAAGTCGCCCCCCAGACCGACGTAGCTGTTACGCATCCTGATCCCAGCCCCGAGACCGGTGCCGAAAGGATCGTCCCTATCGCCGTCGCTGATGTGATAGTCGTTCTCATTGGCCAAGGGTATACCGAGCTCTACCTGATAGATGCCCTTCAGGCCGCCGGCGATCTCCTCGGAGCCCCTGACGCCGATACGACTGGCGCGAGTATTACCTCGACCTTTCTTACCCTTGCTCATGGTCCAGCCTTTGAAGCCCGTGTCATTGACACGCAGGTCGAAGTAGTCGAGGCTCACATGTGCCTTGCCATAGAGGATAGCATCGGCCAGGACCGCCGTCGGAGCAGCGATGGCGGCCGCGACCGCCACGGAAAGGAGCTTTTTATTCATCGGGTTCTCCACTGTTGTTGATTTGCCAAAAATCCGCAGAAACCAGAACGCAAATGTGCCTTGCAGGATGAATGATAGACCACCAAGCAACATTCTGCAACAATTTTTTGGAAAAAGATACACCAAATCGATTTGTTGCTTTTTGGGAACAGGGGCGCGAAAAATGCTACCAAAAAAGAAAGCCGGCGTTTTGCCGGCTTTTTTCGTGACCTTGGCTGGGGGACTAGGATTCGAACCTAGGTTGACGGAGTCAGAGTCCGTAGTCCTGCCGCTAGACGATCCCCCACTTGAACAGTACCCCTCAGTCAATCCTTCGCATTGTCACCGCTTCGAGTACTGCGGCCGCTTACGCGCCTTGTGCAACCCCACTTTTTTGCGCTCGACCTCGCGGGCATCGCGCGTCAGAAAACCGGCCTGACGCAACGGACGACGCAGCCCCTCGTCGTAATCGACCAGGGCGCGGGCAATGCCGTGACGTATCGCACCGGCCTGCCCGGAGGTGCCGCCGCCGGTGACGGTAACCCTGAGGTCGACGCGATCCAGCATCGAGACGGTCTCCAGGGGTTGGCGGACGATCATGCGCGCGGTCTCCCGACCGAAGAACTTATCCAGGGACCGACCGTTGACCAGGATGTTGCCTGAACCGGTAGTCAAAAAGACACGGGCTGTGGAGCTCTTGCGCCGCCCGGTTGCGTAGTTGAAGTCCGACATGGATTGGCTTCCTGTGCTCAGATGTCGAGGAGTCGGGGCCGTTGGGCCTGGTGGCGGTGCTCGGGACCTGCGTATACGTGCAGCTTTTTCAGCATGGCGCGACCGAGCGGATTGCGTGGGAGCATGCCTTTGACGGCGTGAATAATCACTCGCTCCGGCGCCTTCTCGAGCAGTTTTCCCAAGTTGATGGACTTGAGGTTCCCGATGTAACCCGTGTGGTGGTAGTACATCTTGTTTCGGAGCTTGTTGCCGGTCACCCGCACCTTCTCGGCATTGACGACAACGATGTAGTCACCGGTATCCACATGGGGGGTGTACTGCACCTTGTGCTTGCCGCGCAGGCGCCGAGCGAGCTCCGAGGCCAACCTGCCGAGGGTATTGTCTTGCGCATCGACCAGATACCACTCGCGGCGGACCTCCGCGGGCTTGGTACTCTCAGTCCTCATGTCCGCTGCTCCAGGGCCTTAGCTCACATGACTCGAATCCTGATGAAGCGATAAATAATACACTAACCGATGACAGGGTGACAAGAATAAGCATGCACCCGCCCACGGCAGGCACGCATCCCGGCGGAAAATCCTTGGGCGACGGGTATAATCGTCCCCGGTTGGGCAGTTGCGGACCGCGCTGCAGGCGGTCGATCATAACGATAGGAGGTTTCCGAATGAAACGGCTCATAGGCCTGTTCGCTTGTCTGGCGCCACTCTTGACCGCCGCAGGGGAGTTCAGCTCCACCCTGGTGGTTCAGACCGGCTTCTTACGGGAAGGCGACCTGATCGTTCGCAACATCACGGACCTGGTGGCCAAAAAGACCTGCATGACCTTCTATATCCGGACCGCCGGGACCAGCCCGATCACTGATTGTTATGACGTGATCGGCGAGTTCGGCGCCAACGTCCGGCAGGCGGCGCACCTGAAGGAGAGCGAGTTGGTCATCCGCAAGATCGAGGACTCCAAAAACAACCGTGCCTGCCTGGTCGCCTACGTCAGCACCCCCGGCACATCGCCGGCGGTGCACTGTTACACGAGCACTCACCGTTTCAAGGAGGGGTTGCAGGTAGACAGCCATTTGCGCGAAGGCGACCTGGATGTGCACCGGATCTCCGATGCGAGTGCCGGTACGACCTGTCTGGTGGCCTTCGTCAAAACCGAGGGGACCGCTCCCTCGACCTTCTGTTATCCGAGTATTCCCAAGGGTGTCGGCCCCCTGCGCCAACAACACACGCTCAAGGAGGGGGACCTGGTCGTCCGGAAGATCACCGACGCCGCAAACAACAAGGCGTGCCTGGTAAGCTACGTGAGTACCCAAGGCACCTCGTCGCGGATGTTCTGTTTCGACTACCGCTGACTAATGCTGTGGGCCACACGGACGACATGCGGGTAGCCCAATGGACAACATGGACGGTATGGACTGCATGGACCGGGGGGCACACAGCAACCCCTGGTCCACGTAGTCCACTTAGTCCATGTCGTCCACAGCGGCTGCCGCCGTCCCTGGTGGCTTTGCCCACCTTAACAGCCGCCAGGATGCCGGCGCTCCCGGCTTGGCCCAATCGACACGGCGGATCGTAACTGGTTAATCGGAAAGGAATTTATACGCGCTCGCCCTAGTCAACAGCCTCTGGTCTTGATTCCGATCATCGGAAAAGGCGAAAATGCTTAGAAGCCGTCTGGTTAAAAGCAATCCTGAATGATTCGGCGTTGTCGGAGGATTCGACGTGTTGCGTTCGACGCACCAACGCTCGCTGATCGTCTGCTCAGGTCGTGCCGGCGTCTTAACGCAACCTACACCCACATGACCCCGCGCGCGGCCTGTGGGTCCGGATCTGTTTTAACCAGACAGCTTCTCAAATTACTGCACGGTTGCCGACAAGGGCCCGTCCGCGCCGCGACAGGTATTCGACATCCCAACAAAACTGGTTATGAGGAGA
Organism: Candidatus Thiosymbion ectosymbiont of Catanema sp. Cochon2018; assembly: GCA_011392765.1. GTDB lineage: Bacteria > Pseudomonadota > Gammaproteobacteria > Chromatiales > Chromatiaceae > Thiosymbion > Thiosymbion ectosymbiont_A. The sequence continues at coordinate 576,061 of WYCW01000001.1, forward strand.
CGACTGATGAGGCTGATCCTTTTAGGCGCCCCCGGTGCGGGCAAGGGTACCGTGGCCAAGATGCTTACTGCCATCGACGGCTCGGTGCAGATCTCCACCGGCGACATTCTGCGCGCCGCGGTCAAGGAAGGCACTGAGCTCGGCAAGCAGGCAAAGGCGTTTATGGATGCCGGCGATCTGGTTCCGGACGAGCTCATCATGGGCATCATGAAGGAGCGCCTGAAGGAAGACGACTGCCGAGTCGGGTTCCTGCTCGACGGTTTCCCGCGCACCATCCCCCAGGCGGAGCAACTCAAGGTCTTATTGGCGGACCTCGGCATCGAGTTGGACGCGGCCGTGAACCTGGACGTACCTCGGGATGTGATCGTGGACCGCCTGACGACCCGCCGGACCTGCGTCGATTGCGGCGCTATCTATAACGTCAAGTCGGCGCCTACCAAGGTAGAGGGGGTGTGCGACAAGTGCGGGGGCAAGGTAGTACAGCGCGATGACGAGACCGAGGAGGCGATCTCCAACCGGCTGGACGTCTACAATGAGAAGACCGCACCCCTGGTGGATTTCTACAAAGGTGAAGGAATATTGGCGGACGTGACCGCCACTTCCAGCGAGGCCGTGGTCGCAACCATTCGCGAGCGCATCGGCGCTTAGGGCTGTTGACATAATCATCGTGCCAACCGCTAATAGGACAAGATTAACAGGATTTCCAGGATTAACAGGATTATTTTTTGAATATTCAATTATAACATCCTGGAAATCCTGTGAATCCTGTACTATTAAGAGACAAGTTCGGACGGTCAGGGTTTACTTCTTGTTCAAATGTCAACACGCCCCGGCAAACTCGCAAGCCTTATCAGCAGGTGACCGGGACTGCCGGTCTTCCTTGAACCACTCCAATCTTGGGGTATGTGAACCGTTCTGGTACCACCTCCGGACTCTCTCGCAGCGCCATGGCACGCGGCATCCATCTCAAGCAGCTCAAGTCCGCCGATCTGCGCGCGATCGGGGTGCCGAGCGACAGGATGGGTGAAACCGCGGATGGCGAAAACGAGCGGCCCTTCGGCCTGTTGGCGGAGGCCGATCCGGTCCTGTCACGAACCCTGGAGGAGGTGCGCCGGGGTTTGGAAGCGACCCTTTCGCTCCTGGACGAGGCCTTGGCGGCAAATCCCTCGACGCAGGCACAACCACCCCCGGTACGCAAGGAGTGATGCGCTAGTGCAGCATAGTAAAAATCCGGAGACCATTTCCTTACGATCAGGTGGTCAACAACTTGCCAGCACAAGTCCAAATTACAATTAGAACCACGGATGGACACGAATAAACACGGATTGTGATCCGTGTTTATCTGTGTCTGCCTCCGTGGTTCTTCTACAAGTTCAATTAACAAATGGCTTTAGGATTTCTACTACGCTGCACTAGGATCCTTGAGGAACCCGAATCTTTACAAATGAGTCAAGTTTTTGCACTGCACAAAAAATGCATGTCTTACCAGTCTGAAGGCGAAGCCTCACTCGCAGGGTGCAAGTCGTTGCGGCCTCTCTTTATTCACCACAGAGAACACAGAGTGCACAGAGAATCAGACGTTATCGCGTTCAACACCATCGACCGGATGGCGGACATTGAAATTGTTCAATAAATCGCATTCTACTTGGGCTAATCGCATTTCCATCTCTGTGTGCTCTGTGTCCTCTGTGGTTGAAAAGAATTCACGCCTCGTCGGTCTGAGGCGATGCCTCGTTAGTACTCTGTTTCACCTTATTTTTCGTTTGACCACGAAAGACACGAAAGGATATGTGCCTGGCTCTTTTCGTGAAGTTTCGTGCCTTTCGTGGTTCATAATCGAGATGTATTATGAACTCAGGGAAAAGCAACTTTGAGTTCTCGATAGTGGCTACGGCCACGAAAATCAAACAAGATGGATTTGACAGCTGGAAGATCCACCTTATGGATTTTGTAGACGAGTTTATCAGAACAGCCGATCCGCTTCTTATATTACTTCCGCCCCCAAAAGACACTGACGCACGAATACAATCATTATTGGCCTCTGTTGTTCAGGAGTTGTGTTCAAAAATAGATATTGAGGTGCCGCCATGGGCCGAAAAGCGGTATTTCCTGGAGGAGCCGTGGTTTTTGTCAGGTATGCAGTCGCTAAAAGCCGGCGCAATTATCGAGTCTCCCTTATCCTTCAGGAAAAACAATATTTTCGTTCATGATAACTTTCTGCAAAGGGTATAAGCGATGTTAAGTCGAGAGAGGATTCTGTATTTATTTAATAGACTGAATGAAGAACTGAGGGAAAAAGGCGAGATTGGAGAAATAGGCATAGTTGGAGGCACGGTCATGTGTCTTGTCTACAACGCGCGTAAAACTACAAGAGATGTGGATGCCATATTTGAACCTGCCGATATTATAAGACAACTTGCTGAAAGAATTGCAGATGAAGAGAAAATCCCCGTCAATTGGCTCAATGATGGAGCAAAAGGTTATTTAAAACCGCATTTTGCCAGGGAAGATGTCCTGAACTTATCTCACTTGCGTATTTGGGCGCCTGATGCGCGTTATATGATGGCGATGAAATGCATTAGCGCCAGATGGGATACCAGTGATAAGGATGACGTTATTTTTCTAGTCAAGTATCTAAAACTTCGTACTCCTGAAGATGCTTTCAAGATCATTGAGAATTACTATCCCAAGTCTCAGATCCCTTCTAAAACTGGTAGTGTTCTAACTTTGTTGCTTAAGGATTTCAAACGGCGGCGCCGAACTCATAACGATTCACGAATAATCCGATGACAATATCGTGCATTTGATTCAGTTTTGAAAAACAAATCGTCTTACGCGCAAGCCGCTTGATTCGCGTCCGTAGCGTCAAATGTTTGCGTTCTATTTTCTGCGTGTTTTGTTTTCCAACGACATGTTTTTCGGGATCTAAATGGCGCTTATAGGCACCCCAGTCGTCGGTATAAAAACGGGTAATCCCAAATGGCTCTAATAACCCTTTTAATTCAAGAAAAACCTCATCTCGACGTTTCCCGAATACATAAGCCAACACCTTACCCGTGGCCCGATCAATAGCATGCCACAACCATCTTTGATTGGCTTTACTCCCTACATAACTCCACATCTCATCCATTTCAACGGTGGCGCCTTGCTTGCTAACATCATGATAATCCTCTACTTTTAGAATATCTACCACAATCTGCTCAGGCGTGTGGGTCGCTAAAAAATCGTGATTCACGGCATGCAACTCGGGTTCTTTTTTTTTAATTCATTGATAACGGTCACAGGACTGATACCCAGTACCCGCGCGGTATCACGAATGCCGCTGCCATTCAGTGCCATCTCAATGATTTGTTGTTTCGTTTCCGGTAACCGCCCTTTCTCGGAATAATCCTGGATAAACGTTTTGCCCTCACAGGCCTGTTCTTTGCAAATAAAACGCTGCTTGCCATTGCTGGTGTTGCCATGTTTAGTAACATCAATACCATTGCAGACAGGGCATTTTACGGGTAGTAATACCATAAGAGTTTCCTCGGTAAAATTTTGTTCGGTTAATAGCTTAAAGCTCAGGTAATTATATCAAGTGATTTATAATTAAGCAACAAAGTAATAACACTACCCTAAAACTCAATTTTTTATCGAGGAAATCTTTGAGTAAAAGGATGGTAAGATCCATCATGTACTCTACGACATCAAGTCCAAGAGACACGCCGCTCGGATTTTGGCGCTGGTACGAGAATTGTAAGTTTTTGCATACGCAACCGCGGCCGGCGTGAAGCTTCGCAACCAAATCCTCGTCCTGCTCCTGGTATTCGGCCTGGCGCCATTGCTGATCTCGGTCTCTCTCAATCTGCCGCTGGTATTGGACCGTACCGAGCTCATCTACCAAAAGGCCCACCTGCAGAACCTGCGCGCGGATTTCCGCGATCTCGACCAGCACCTGGCAAGCCGTCACGAGATGGTGCGGCTGCTCGCAAAGCTCCCGGAACCGGGCTTGATCCTCGGCGACCGGGGAGACGAGGATCAGATCGATCTCGCCCGCGCTCGTTACACGGGCTGGCTGAATCAGATCCTCAGTGACCAAGGGGACATCATCAAGATCCTGTTTCTCGGCGCGGACGCTCAGGAGCGATTTTGGTCGGAGCGGGACGAACAGACGCTGGCCTGGCATCCGACGCCACAGATCCCGGAGCGGCCGCACGAGCAGCTGCTCGAAGCGGGCCTGAGCATGAAGCCGGGCGGCGTGATGATCAGTCGCATCCGTATCGACCCGATTGCCGGGGCCCAAGACCCCCGCAAACTCATGACCCTGGATCTGGTCAGCGCCATCGGTGGTGGACCGCAGGAAGCGGTGATGGGGCTGGTAGTCATGAGCATCGATGTCGGCGGCCTGGCCCAGTTCTACCGCGACACCCTGTGGGTCAACAACAACGGCAGCTATCTACGCCCCGGCCAGCCCATCAGCGAAGAGCCGGAGGCCTTTGCCGACTTTCCCGGCCTGGCCGGGATCTTCGCGGCCGGCAAACTGGCACTTTGGAAGGATAATCAAGGCCGGCAGCTGATTTGGGTCCCCATGTTCCTCACCGAGGAAGCGCTCCCCCTGTGGGTCGGCCGCGCGGTCGATCCGTCCCCCATCGAGAGTTTCCGCAACGCCCTGATCGGGCGTGTGCTCACCGTTGTCCTGCCCATGACCTTCCTGGTCATGCTGATGGCCCGCTGGATCGCAGCCAGGGCGGAACGGTTCGGCCACACGTTGACCAAAGGGCTCAGCGAGATCCTGCGCGACGGCGAGCACATCCGCTTCGACTGGAAGGGCCCCCGGGAGGTAAAGGAACTGGGCGAACAGCTCACCGCCCTGGCCGAGACCCATGTGGCGCATCTGCACGCGGCGCAGGAGCATACTCGGGAGTTGGAGCAGTCCAACCGCTACAAATCCGAGTTTCTCACCAATGTCAGCCACGAGCTGCGCACGCCCCTGAATTCGATCCTCCTGTTGTCCAAAATGCTCGCGGATCGAAAGGCCGGTCTTACCCCCGATCAGCAGCACCAGGCGGGGGTGATTCACGCGGCCGGTCGCGACCTGCGTGCCATGATCGACAATATCCTGGACATCTCCCGCATGGATTCCGGACAGGTTGCAGTAAACCTGGAGTGGATCGAGTTACGTCCCCTGCTGCACGAGCTGATCCAGCTCGTGCAGCCCCAGTTCAAGGACAAAGGACTCGCGCTTAGGATCGAGATCGACGAACAGGTTCCGGATCGTATCTACAGCGATCGGGACAAGTTGCGTCAGATTCTGAAAAATTTCCTTTCCAACGCCGTCAAGTTTACCGACCGGGGCAACGTTACCCTCCAGGCGCAATGGGTCGAGGGCGCGACCTGTCCCCTCGTGCTCGGCGTCTCCGACACCGGCATCGGAATCCCGGTGGACAAACAGCAGGTCATCTTCGAGGCCTTTCAACAGGCCGATGGCTCCACCCGGCGCCGCTACGGCGGAACCGGTCTGGGACTGTCCATCAGCCGGGAACTGGCCAGGCTCCTGGGGGGCAGGATCGGCGTCCGGAGCGAGGAGGGACAAGGCGCACGTTTCGACCTCGCGCTGCCGGTGGAGTTCGATCCTAGCTATTTGGACGCCGAACAGGCCATCCACGCAGTCAAGCCGACGCTTCCGGCGTCAGAGGTTCCCTCCCCCGACGAGCAGCCTGTCGTCTGGTCCGGTACCGGTCAGTGGGCCCTGTTGGTGGAGCGGGAGGTGCATAGTCTGGTGACCGAGACGGCCCTGCTCGAATCCTTAGGGCTTCGGGTGCGGACGGCGGCCGACGCGGACGAGGCCCTGGAGACCCTGCAGGAGGAACGCGAATGTGCTCTGGTACTTCTGGCCACCCTGATGTCCACGGAGAATACCTGTGATACGATCAGGGCTATTCGTGGGAATGAGCACGATTGGCAGCTCCCGATCCTGGTCATGGGAACCCCGGTGGAGGCGCCAAAGAGCGCGCTTTTTCGTGCCGCCGGCGCCGACGGCTTTGTCATCAAACCCGTGCACCGGGACCAGATCGCAGCCCACCTGAACCTGGGTCCGGGGCCATCCTCCGAGCAGCAACAGCGGCAGCCGGCATGAATCGTTATTCCGGATTTAAGCTCCTTATCGTCGACGATCACGCCCATAATCTGTTCACCCTCCGGACGCTGATCGAGCAGCACATGGAGGTGGCAATTCTGGAAGCCACCTCCGGGCGTCAGGCCATCGATGTCACGCTCCGACAGCCGGATATCGACCTGATCATTCTCGACGTACAGATGCCGGAGATGGACGGTTTTCGGACCGCCTCGTTACTCAAGCTGCGCAAGCGTACCCGGGATATCCCCATCATCTTTCTCACGGCCGCCTTCAAGTCCGAGGAGTTCCAGCAGCGGGGGTACGCCGTAGGTGCGGTGGACTACCTGCTCAAGCCGATCGAGGACAACCAGCTCATCAACAAGATCAGCACTTACTTCCGGCTGATCGAGAAGGAACGTGACCTCAACCGAGTGCTGGAGCAGAAGGTCGCCGAGCGCACCGCGGAGCTCGCCCAGGCAAAGCAGTATCTCGAGAACATCATCACCTACATGGGCGAGGCCCTGCTGGTTCTGACCCCATTGGGTGACATCAAAATGGTCAATCCGACCGCCTGCCGGATGCTCGACTACAGCGAGCGGGACCTGATCGGCATGTCCATCGGCGACGTGTTTGAGGAGGAAGGCGACGAACAGGCCGGAGCCTTCATGGGGATCTGGCTCGAGGCCCTGATCCGCACCGGTGCGTTGAACAAGATCGAGGCCCGTTTCATCGCCAAGGATGAGCGTCGGGTGCCGATCCTCTTTTCCCGTACCGCCGTAAAAGACCGCGGCGGGCAGATTACCGACATCATCTGCATCGCCAAGGACATGACCGGCTATGTGCGTATCGAAGCAGAAGAAGACAGCTGAGATGGCGTCCTCGATCGCCTACGTTAGGAGCAGCCGATGACCGATTTCACCGCGGCCACAGGACCGGAGAATGAAGATACCGCATTGACTGCCAACGCTCTCAAGGCGATGGCCCACCCCTTGCGTTGGAAGATCTTGTGCTCACTGGGAAGCTGGGAGCTCTCGGTAGGGGAGATCGTAGAGCGCACCGGAACCTCCCAGAGCAACATCTCTCAACACCTCGAGCAGCTGCGCAACAAGAACATCGTAGTCGCGCGCAAAGAAGCGAACCGGATCTACTATCGCATCCGCAACCCCCAGCTACTGGATCTGATCGGGATCATGCGCGAGGTGCTGTGCCCGGCCAACCTGGACGACCGTTATCCGCGTTGAGAGAGGAAAAGCTTGTAACCGCCAAGAGCATCAAGGGAAGTTCAGGTGGATTTCTGGTCACAGATCGATGCGGCTGTAAGGTCGGGATGGGGGGATTGGGCAAGCGCGATCGGGTTGATCGTGACCCTGATCGGTTTTTATCTTACGCTGATAGGCGTGTGGCGTTCCAAATCCGCGGCCGAGAAGGCGAAATAGGCGGTCATTGAGGTTCAGCAGGATATTCGGAGAATCGACACGGTTGCGGAATTGTCCACCGCGATCTCGGCCATGAACGAAATCAAGACATTGCAGCGAAAAGCGGCGTGGGAGATTCTACCTTATCGTTACTCTGATCTGAGGAAGGCACTGATTACCGTGAGTAGCGCAAATGAGACGACACTTACCGAAGATCAGCAAGAACGTCTCCAACAAACGATAACCTTGTTATCCAACATGGAGCGGACTCTCGAACCACACATCGACGGTCCAAAGCCGGAACCCGAGGTAGTGGCTCACTGGAACTCAACCGTTTCAGATCACATAGATGATCTGCAAAAAATGCTTGTAAGGATCAAGGTGGATCTACAAAGGTGCTCCTATGACTCACCGTAGTACGGCTAAGCTCATCGAGATTTCCAAGGCCCTGCTGACCCGGACTAAGCAAGGTCGCGTGACTTGGGTACCGACAGAGAAACTCGATGTCTTTGAAGTCGATTTTCCCGATTATTCTATTCGGATTGCCCGTGCCCCTATGTTCAGTGGGGGCACTAGAGAGGCTTGCAAAATAGAGATTTACAATAACGAGGGTAGGCTGATCGATGCTGCTACCAGCTATAAAATGGAAAAGGATGGAGGGTTTCCTGAGAGAGAAAATATCACAGGAGTCCTCGATGAGCTTTATGAGTTGGCCAGAAGACAGGCCCTCGGTACCGATAGAGCACTCGATGAACTCTTATCCAGGTTGAGCAGCGCTTGATCGAGAAAGCTCGGCATCTTGGTGGTCCACATTCCAGCAAGAGATGCTTAATGCTGCATAGTGAAAATTCAAATACCATTGCGGACAAAAATAATTCCCAAGAAAACGGAGGAAAGCAATGCAAGAACCCGAATGCCCCAAAAAGGGTCCCTATACCCTGGACTTGGATGCCGGCACCCATTGGTGGTGTGCCTGTGGTCGCTCCAAAAAGCAGCCATTCTGCGACGGCGCCCACCGGGGAACCGGTTTCGAGCCCGTCGAGCTGGAGCTTGCTACGCCGCAGAAGGTATGGTTGTGCGGTTGCAAGCGTAGCGCGGACAAGCCCAGGTGCGACGGTGCGCACAAGCAATTGATTTAGGATAACCGTTCAATCCCCCTCCGGGTCCTGAGCTCGAAAACGAGAAATCAAAGGGTTATGCCCGCATCGAGCCAAAATTAAGCCGCGACTGCTTGATGAGGATGCACAAAGCAAAGCGTGCCCCTCGTTGATGGGCACCTCCTACCCTGTCCATGTTGTCCACTCAGTCCATGTAGTCCATGGTGGTAACCGCAAGCTTCGAGGCAACCACTATGGACAACATGGACTCAGTGGACAGATGTCGGACACACCACCGTCCGAAGATGCGGTTCCTCCTGCGTCGGGACAAGCTTGGTCTAAAGGCACAGATTCACCGGGTAAGCTCTCCCCGCAGCGAGTTGGGAAGGGCGCGGGTAATGGTCACATCCACGAAATCTCCGATCAGATCCCGAGGACCGGCGAAGTTGACCACTCGATTATTGGTGGTGCGGCCGGCGAGCTCCGTCGGTTTCCGGCGCGATGGCCCCTCTACCAACACCCGTTGAGCAGTATCTACCATGCGCCGGCTGATGGTTTGGGCATGTCGGCTCAGACACTCCTGCAGGTGCGCCAGGCGTGACCGTTTGACTGCATCGGGAACCGCGTCGGGGTAATCCGCGGCGGGAGTACCGGGGCGCCGGCTATAGCTGAAGCTGAAGCTGGTATCGAAGCGAATCTCATCCACCAGGGCCAAGGTAGCGGCGAAATCCTGCTCTGTCTCTCCCGGAAAACCGACGATGAAGTCGGAGGAGATGCTGATGTCCGGTCGCACCCGGCGCAGGCGTCGGATCTTGGATTTGTATTCGAGAACCGTATGCCCCCGTTTCATGGCCGCCAGGATCGGATCGGAACCGCTTTGCACCGGCAGATGCAGGTGGCTCACCAGCTCGGGTACCTCCGCATATGCTTCGATCAGAGAATCAGAAAGCGCCACCGGGTGCGAGGTGGTGTAGCGGATGCGGTCGATACCCTCGATAGCGGCCAGGTAGCGGATCAACAGGGCCAAATCGGCGCTCTCCCCGTCGTCCATCGCTCCGCGGTACGCATTTACGTTCTGGCCCAGCAGATTGACTTCCCGTACCCCCTGCTCGGCAAGCGCCGCCACCTCTGCCACCACCTCGTCGAAAGGGCGGCTGATTTCCTCACCCCGAGTATAGGGCACCACGCAATAGGTGCAGTATTTCGAACAGCCCTCCATCACCGAGACCAAGGCCGTCGGTCCTTGCGCCTGGGGGATGGGCAGGCAGTCGAACTTTTCGATCGCCGGGAATGAGACGTCCACCTGGGGCCGGCGGCGCCCCCTCACCGCTTCGAGCATTTGCGGTAAACGATGTAGCGTCTGAGGCCCGAACACCAGGTCCACGTAGGGTGCCCGCTCACGGATCGCCGCCCCCTCCTGGCTTGCCACACAGCCGCCGACGCCGATGATCAGGGCCGGATTGCGCTCCTTCCAGGGCCGCCAACGCCCGAGCTGAGAGAACACCTTTTCCTGGGCCTTGTCCCGGACGGAGCAGGTATTGAGCAGCAGCACATCCGCGTCCTCGGGACGACCAACCAGCTCGAGACCAGGTAACTCACTCAAGACTTCCGCCATACGGGCGGAGTCATATTCGTTCATCTGGCAGCCGTAGGTTTGAATGAAGAGCTTTCCAAGCATATTGTCAAGTGTAAGCAAAACGTCTGTTATTGTTAAGTCCCGCCTGATTATAGACCCTCTTTTCGCACAACCCGGATGCGACGGGTATAATCCGCAACCACTCGTGCTTTCCGGGAGCTATTTCTGGCGTCCGCCGCGGCATGCCGGACGCCTCGACCTGCGGGCGCCGGGCATCTGAATCCAGCCGTGCAGGATGCGGTGAGCGCCGGTCTGTGTGCAGAGACCCGTCCTTGCCTGCCGGTAGGCAGACGCACAGGCAGACAGCGCACCGCATCAATGAGCGGCGAGCGCAACGAAGCGCAGCCTCGGGACCGGCAGCTTTCCCCATCGGGTCAGGCTACGCCGGCCCGACCCACAGTGTTTTGCCGAAACGCCCAAAGTAAACAAGATAACGGACGCGGAGACTATCGATGATCTCGAACGCCATGGCGCAACGACTCAACGAGCAGATCAACCGGGAATTTTACTCGGCCTACTTTTACATGAGCATGTCCGCCCATAGCGAGAGCGAAAACCTCAGGGGCACCGCTGCCTGGTTCATGGCCAAGTATGACGAAGAGATGGCCCACGCCATGAAGATCTATCGTTACCTCCATGATCAGGGGGCCAGGGTCGAGCTTGAAGCGGTAGACAAGCCGCCGACGCACTACGCGGGTGTGCTCGATATGTTCGAAAAAACCCTCACCCACGAACAAGAGGTGACCGCATCCTTCAGCGAGTTGGTGGAAGCCGCCCTGGTGGAGAAGGACCATGCCACGAGCATCTTTCTGCAGTGGTTCGTCACCGAGCAAATCGAAGAAGAGGCGACGGTGAGCAACATCATCGGTCGGCTCAAGCTGGTGGGCGAGCGTGGCGAGGGGCTCTTCATGATCGACAACGAGTTGGCGGGAATCGCAAAGCAGATGTCACAAGCCCTGGCCGCGTAAACCGAGTACCCCGTTTCACCTTATTTTTCATGCTCGAATCCGTAGGGTGGGCTGTGCCCACCATCCGGGCACAGTATTGGTGGGCACAGTCCACCCTACGGGATATATGCAAGGGTCTAGATAACTTTAGAGTGGGTTTTCTTTCAGTAGAGTAAGTATTCTATCCTAGAGATCTTCCTCTCGGTGATTAAATCTGAATTCACATTCCTTGAGGTGTAAAAGGAACGTTTGTCGGGGAACACCATTGAACTTTGCAAGCCTCCGTTTCGCATATGACCAGAATGACTCAATGCCATTGATATGGCAATTACCGCGGGCAAACTCATGCTCACCATGATGCACTCGGAAATGCTTTTTGTAGCCCATGTCCACCAGCCCATTGTAGCCTCTCCAGCCGTCCGAGTGGAGGATGCTGTCCACGGCTACCTGACCCCGGATCGCGCTCTGTAGCTGCTTCTTAGAGGCGTCAGGGACGATCTCCGTGTACACTTTCCCGTGGCGTTCCAGGATTCCGAAGACGATCGTTTTACCACCTGCTCCGCGCCCCTTTTTTCCGCGAACACGGCGTGCGCCAAAATAAGATTCATCGACTTCAACCTCACCGGATAAGGGTGATGAAGATTCACAAACCTGGGCGATTCTAGTTCGTAATTTCAATAACAAGTGATTAATCGTAGGACGACTTATACCACTCAGCTCCGCGATTTTCGAGGCCGGCAAATCGTGCGCAAAATAGCGTATAATCATTCTGAACTTAGCTTCTGAAAGGTGTGAACGCCTGAAATACCTGTTTTTTCCTTGCATAACATAACCTTAGCATACTCTGAAGATGCTAAAGTTATCCAGACCCTATGCAAAATATGAACAAACGGGGTACTAGGATCCTTGAGGGATCCGAATCTTTACAAATGAGTCAAGTTTATGCAGTGCACAAATCGGGATCGGGATCGGGATCGAAATCGGGATCGAAATCGAAATTCCGATTGCGATCCCGATCCCGATCCCGATTTCGACCTATCCCGGCTCTCCAACGGCTGGTTGGGCGTAGGAGATGGGGCCTTACGGGAAAGGGGCTTTCGGGGCATCATGCCTCGTCGGTCTGAGGCAAAGCCTCGCTAGGATTCCTTGAGGGACCCGGATCTTTACAGCTGAGTCAACTTTCAGCAGCGGTCAATTTCGCCTCCTGAAGCAGGGTATCCAACGCGTGATCCAGTTTAGTCATGGCGGAGGCCAGCGGACGCTTGGGGGCGTTTGGGCAAGCGTCGAACAGCTGCGACAAGCCGGGACGCAGGATGCGACCGTGGACCTTGGTGAACAAGAGCGCCACGCGTCGCCCCCGGTCGGTGACGCGGTAACGGTGGGTGCGTGGGATGCGCGCGATCAGGGCGTGCAAGCGCAATCGGCGCAAGTCATAGGTCATGCTGCCAGGGGTATACGCATCGGGACTGATCCCCAATGTCTGAGCCATCCATTGGCGCATGGTGGCATTGCGGAACCCTTGGGGCTGGAGCCAGAACAGACACAGGACCTGCATCAGTGCCATCACCCGCACATCATCGAAGCGCAAACCGGCAACCCGTTGGTGATCGACGACCTGGGGTTGGGTGACCTGATCGAACACCCCCTCGGCCAGGGTGCAGTCCTGGCTGATGGTCTCGACCTCAAGCAGACGGCGATTGGCTTCAAAGCCGATGGCCCGCACGGCAGGCAAATTGTTCAGGAGCCGCCCGATGCCGAAGTCACGGGTGTTGTTGAGGGTGGTCTCAGTACGCAGGGCACGTCCTTGCTTGAAGTATTGCTTGATCTTGGTGGATTTATAGCCGATATGCAGCGAGGGAATAACCCCTTGGGTAATGACGCGGGAGTGAAAACGTCCCGGCGTACGTTTGGTGATCCGCCGTTGGAAGATCAAGCTGACCTTGGAAGGCCGGCCCAGATCGAGGTTCTCACGAATGATTTCCTCGAACAGATGCCGTCCACTGCGGGGACGGTCAAAGACCTGGGTTCGTGCCAACTCGGCTTGCAGGATGGACAGTTGCGGGTTGAAGCCGGCGGCATGGTCTGCAGGCGTGAAGGGATCAGGCAGACGCGCCAACCACTTGTCTACGACGGCCTTGATTTTGGCCTCGTCGAGGTCGTCGAGTATCTGCTGCAACCGCGCCGGGTCGGCGCAGGACAGCACGCCATTATCCAGCGCCTCGAAGGCGATGCCTTCTTTGGCTAATTGCCGGTTGGCATACTCATGGCCATTGAGGCACACGCGCGCAGTATACGGAAAGTAAGCAGCGAACTTGATGAACAGCGGACCAAAGTCCTCGTCCACCAGATAAAAGTAGTAGTGGTTGCACATCACGGTGGAACGACTCAGCCAGGGAAAGGGTTGGCCGGTCTGTGTGCTGAACTTTTTGGTGACGCGGAAGGTGGCGAATTTCTCCTGCGCCTTGCCGATGTAGAGCACCCCTTCACAGGCGCCAAAGTCCTGGAGGCGCTGTTGGGTGACCTCATCCTTGCGTTCGCCCTTGGCAAAGGGGACGATTTCGATCCCTTCGCGTTCGGCAAATCCCTGGATCGACGCGACGAAGGCACGACTCAGGGGACCCATCAGTGCCGTCGAGGCTACCTTGGCTCCGCGATGCTGCTTGAAAAAGGTCGCCACGCCGGCCCCCGTCTGAAGCATGGGTTGGTACAGATTCAGGTACCAGCGGTCAATGCCTTCAATCTCCAAGGTCACCTGATCGGTCAGCAACTCGCCCACGGTTTGCTTTATCATGGTCATCGGTCCCGGTTGACGTTCTGGCGTTACGCCACTCTGTCGCTACCAGCGGCTAATAACCATAGCACAGCCTGTGGTTGATCAACCGGGACTTTCCTATACCCACTCATGACTCGTCGGTCTGAGGCGATGCCTCGTTAGAGAATGGAGACGGTGTTTGGGCCGAGATGGATCTGGACCTTATTGGTCGCGCCCGGAGTCAAGGGATAGGTCGCCTTCCAGCGGGCGCTGTCGATCGCGCGGAAGGCGCCCATCACGCCCAGATACCGGGCCTCCGGAGCCGGCTCGCGCTCGATCCGGTGCCATTGCCCAGGGCTCAGATTCACCTCCTCACGGGCCAGGAGATCCGACCCCAGGGTCTCGGCCTCGTGGTCATAGAGGCGGTAAAAATCCGCAGCCCGGAATCCCCCGGTCGCCTTGAGCTCGTAGATCCTCACGACGATGGGCAGGGAGCGACCTGCCGCGTCCCGATTGACGTCATCGGCGACGATTACCACCGCCTCCAGGCGGGTCTTGGTCGCCGGGGGGGGCGGCTTGCTGCCGCAGCCCGCCAGGATACAGCCGGCGAGGCCCAGCAAGAGGAACGCGGCGGATCTGCCGAGGATACTGCTTGAGACTTGCATCATAACCCCCTTCGTGTGTGGTCTTGTCAGGGCGAGCGCATATAAATTTCTTTTCGCTCAAGAACTTGCTTCGACAGTGTAGGTTGGGCAAAGCCGCCAGGCTTCGTCCCGACGCAGAGACGCGGAGGGAGCCTGGCGGCGTGCCCAACTGTACCCACCGCCGGCCTCATAGACCCCGGTCGCGTCCGCGTTTTTTGAATCCGCAGATTACACAGATTTTTACAGATTCATCCTGTCGCCGCCAGAGCGGACTCTATAACTTGATACTATCATCCACCGGCAGACCGGCCACTAATGGGGGGTTGACATGGCAATGCCTACACAGCAGGCACAAGCCTTGATCGAGAAAATTCGGTCACTTCCGGCAGATCGGATCGCCGAGGTGGAGGGTTTCGTGGATTCCTTGAAGCAACGGGTGCCAACTAAGCGATCTACCGCACGTAAGCCGCTGGATTTTCCGGTGATCAGCGTGGGGAAGTGGCCCCATGATTTGAGTCTGCACCGTGAGGATATGCATGGTGACGATGGACGATAAGGCGCTGTTCGTCGATACCATCGTTCTGGTCTATGCCAACGTTGTCGAAACGCCGTTTCATGAACGAGCGCTGGCTACCATCAATGCGGCGCATGAAGCAGGGTGGACGATCTGGATCAACCGGCAAGTCATCCTGGAATATCAGGCGGCTTGCCGTTCGGTAGATATGGGGTAGAGACCTTTTTCCTGTGCTTCCAGGATCACGATTTCGCAGATGCTGCCGTCTACCGCGTAGCTGATATTGACATTCCAGCCGTAGGAGATTTCGCGTGCCACCGGCTTTTTGTTCAAATGAATTTCCAGGATGTCATCTTCCGGATAGTAAGTCGTTTTCATTCCGGTTGTTCCTGCCAATGGGTCATGAGGGTTTTGATCACAACAGCCGTACCCCTGATCACTGCGGCACATACGAGATTATCATCCCGATTCGAGTAGGATTTGAAGATCCAGCAATGCTTTTCATCCTTATGGATCAGTGTACCGTTTTCTATCAAGTCTTGTACCATATCGAGGGAAATCCGCTTTCCTCCATGCGTCGTAATGCATGATATGTCAGGTGAATGCGTTTCCCGAAGCGGTAGCTTTCCCAGGTATTCATGTGAAAACAGTCGGTTAGAGTTAAATGCCAACAGCCCCTAGGCGCCGGGTTCCATACGCACCGCGGCGATGGCGCTTTCCCCTGGCCGCAATGCCCTGGTTTGGGACGGATGCATCGCCGAATCCAAAGCGGCGGCGGGCTTGGTACCACATAGCGGCACCTTGGTGACACAGCTTCCCCGGGTTTCTGTCGGTACCGGGGTCAGGTTGCCACCGCACTCCAAAACGTCCGGCGGTGCCCTTCCGTGATCGTCAGCAGTCCGGAATCCATAAAGAAGCCAGGGGAATTCCAGAATCGAGCGACTCACCCAGCGGTCAACGGGATCCTCAAGCGAGACGAGAACGGAGCGGGTTCGGTCCGCACAGCGGACCCCGAAGGTCAGAAAAAGGTCTTTAGAATCAGTACCGAAATACCACCGATGACCAAACCCAGCATCCATTTCATCAGCCTCAGCTCGCCTTCCATCAGCTTCAGCTCGCCTTCCAGCCGGACAATATCCGCTTTGGTCGCCAGCCGGGTATCCAGGGCTTCCGAGAACACCTCGGCCAAGGCTTCCGCTTCCGCTTCGGCGTGCTTTTCGGATACGCCGGCCTCTTTGAGCCGTCGCACGAACTTCAGGGTATCGAAGGTAATGGTTGCCATGAGTAGGAGGTTATCGTTGCCCCGAGTGACGGTGCTGCCAGTGTAAGCGTGAGCTTAGCAGGCTACAAGAGGGGGTATCAGGGCGGGTGCATCATGTGAGGCTTCCCGAAAGAGAGTGGCCTAACGGGTATCCTAAAACGGGACGAGAACGGAGCGGAGAGCGGTCATAGTAGATTCCCTTGTGGTTTCGGTGGGGAAGATATCAGGCAAGATGGGTGTCCTTTTCCGCTTCCTTTTCCGCTTGGTTCACGGTGAAAAAGAAGGTCCCGCCGGGAACGAAGGCGTGGACATAGTTCGGCATTACCTTGCAAAGGAGCGTTGATTCCAAAGGTGGGATGCTAAAGGCGGGATGCGCTGCGCTTTCCCGCCCTACGCGGGCTAAATCTGTTCGAAAAACGAGTCTATAATCTATTGAATTATCCCCTTGACATTTTCCAAGCTTGGAAAGCCTTGTCCAGAAAGTTTTCGACCTTCAGAGCATTTACATTGTCATCGGTAACATGGTAGAGCGTTGGACCAATGTCTGCAAATACCTGAGCATAGTCGTCGATGTAGTCATCAGAAGCATAGTAATCCTGGGCGAACACATTAGCTTCCTCATTCATATCTTCATTAGTCAACTTACCGTCACATACTCGTTGTAAGAACTGCGTTCCAGATAGTAATCCATTTTGAACAGCGAGTATATCGTCAGGTGCAAGTTCGCCTAGTAAGTCACTATAAAGCCCCCTTTTGATTATCCACCCCAAAAACATGCCTATATGAGTACCGGCATGACGTTCGTCTAATTCCTCTGGAAATTCTCCCCCGAGATGCCAAGCCAAATCGTCATATTTCACTATTATTTACTCCAGAGGGCTTTCAACACCAAAGGTTCTGCAGAGTCGACGAGCGAATGCTTGATACGTATCTGCTAACAGGTCGTTTGATGAGATCAATTCTCGGTATTGTTCTTGGAGAGATAGTATAGCATGGTCATTTTCTTGCGACAAAAACAGAAGTATCGGCAGCCGAACTGCACGTGCGGGCTGCAACATGTGCCAGTCTTTGAAGCTATTTGATCTTAACCTGCCTAGCAATGCCGATAGGTCACTGTTTTCATTAAAATAGCGGAAGCCATGTGTTGCTATTAATGTGAGGGCCTCCTCTACGGAATGGTTAGAGTCATTTAGGGGGCTTGCATCGAATCGCAATTGGCCTCGGTCAAGTAATTTTCCTAGTTGTGCGCCTATACTCGCAAAGAATCTGTCGCGCGTTGATAACTCTTCTGGATAGCATTGTGCAGCAATTTCTTCCACAGCGTTACAGCGGATTCCAAGATTAACTACTACCGACGTCTTCTTAGGTTTCTGTTGTAAGATAGATGCGAAGTGAATGATATGCACGAAGTTATCGCATTCTCGATGCAGAAGATTCCCTTGTGCCAGCTTAAATCCCTGCCCTGATAGCTGCATTGCTATGGCTGCAATGAAGCTGGAGATGTTTTCGGCGTGTTGAGAAGTGCGTCCGCTCATTATCTTCGTACCTCTGTTGAGATGCGTCGTGTTTGATCTTTTAAGTTTAAGGGCGCATTCTTCCCGATTATTGTCCCACCGCCTTTCTCCATGGCAGTATCCTTAGCAATTTGGCTGGCATTTCTGGTTGCATTCCCACTTTTCACTTCGATCGCACGTATTTCACCCGTCTTCCCATCCTGGATCAAGTGATCAACCTGCCTACGTGATTCCGAAGTCTTAACCGAGACTTGGCTACCCAGGACTTCATGCCCTTCTTCCTCAAGTTCGCGCTTTACTTCTTCCTCGCGTCGCTTGCCTTGCTCTTTGTTCTTCTTCAGTTGTTCTGCTTTCTTATTTTTTGCCGTCTTCCCTGGAATGTTTCCCCCTTCCGTCCCCTTGCTACCGGCATCTCCAAAGTAAGGAAGGTGATCCTATACAATCAGTTGGAGCCCAACATCTACTCTTCCAAAGAACGTCTGAGTACATGGTGTAGCAGAGAACTACAAGATTCAAACTCCTCGTATACATCCAAAGAGACACGATCAATCTCTGCAAACTTCTGAAGTCGAATATTGAAGACAAACTGATCATCACCTCCTTCTGCGAAGACTACGAGTTCGCGTGCTATATCCACTTCCCGAAATGCTAGGTTGGTGTCCACGAATCCGTCGATAAATGTGTCGGTTCTTCCGACAATCGGCATCTTGGTTGTTGCATAAACCAAGAATCCGTTCCATGTTAGCCCATTCACCGATCGTAGAAACGTTTCATACTCGGAATCGATATTGTAATTCAACTTGCGTGTTGATTCTCGAAGAAGTGATTGTATCTCCATTTCCGTAGCTGGTGACTGCATGGCAAGTCCGTATCGCTTTCTTTCCCCAGCAATCCTCTTGATAAGGTCAGTATACATGCGAATTACCTCTACGGTGGGTATAAAAAGCCATTGGGAAGTGGCCAGTCGATGGTTCGGGATTCTCCTGGAGAAAGCCCCTTTGTCAAATCCCGCTGAAGATTGGTCATGGCCTTGTGATAGGGGTCATGTTGAATCAACACAAGGTTATCCATTTGTGCAAACTCTACTAAAATCCATAACTGCAAGTTATTGTTCAACAAGTGATCCCCAAAACCGCAAAGCTCTAGTCTATATAATTCTGATTGGATCTAGTGATTGTTCATTTACTGTTCTTGAATTATCACCGTTTGCGCTGTAATCTAGATTTTTTATTTTTGCGGTGCCGACGCCTTTAAGATGGTACTTTCTCGAATTGTATAGCTTTGCACCTGAGATTCTCGCACTCGTGAGATCGATATTTTCGAGCACAGCATTACGCATATCTGTATCTATTAGCCACGCCCAACTAAAATTGCATCCCGTCAAATCAGCATCACGTAAATCGCAATCGGTCAAATCGGCTCTCGTTAAGTTACAGGCAGTTAACTTACAGCTACGGAACTGAGATTCTTGTAATTCTGCTTTTGAAAAGTCACACTGTAAAAACTCACACTCACAAAAAACAGTATTAACTGTAATGCACCCATGAAACGTGCAATGTTCAAAGCGCGATTTAGAAACTAAAGAACGCGAAATAGTGTAAGACGATAAGTCCACGTATTTAAAGCTAACGCTCGATATCTCCGTTTCTATCAATATTAACTGCTCCCCTGCCTCAGAGCCTGCAATACCTATTTGACTTTCTATCCAGAGTTTATGTTTCTTCACTCTCTGCTCGAGTGTTGAAAGACTTATTTTCTTCATGACTGTAAACACCGTTTTGATTTATATAGAATCGCATGATTCTATTGAAAAATGACATTACCTATTTTAGACGGATCGACGAGATCGATCAATTCTGACTTAAATTGACCACGCACGCCTTCCGGTAGGTTCTTCAAATCAACGAGCACATCGACATTGCCATCATACGACTTAATTTTTTTCGAAATATCCGCCGCTTGACGTGAAACATTTCTCACATTTGGGTCGACTGGCGTCTTTACGTCGAGCCATCCCTCCGTACCATCGTTTCGAGTGACCTTGAAATCCAGATTTGGCTCACCCTGAGACAAATCAGGTCGCCTTGCGTCTGCGTAGTGTCCATCCTCGATAGCTTTTTTCATGGAGTCAGCCTCTGACACTGATTTTGGATTCGGCTTTCCTGTTTGAGGATCATTTTTCCATTCTTCATGTTTGGATTTACTAACTTTTTTCTTTGCCGTTTTCTTCTTCGGAATATGCCCCCCATCCGGCCCTTTGCCTCCCGAAGCCCCCTTTCCAGGCTTCGGTTTCTTCCCCTTTTTCAGATCACCCAACTTCTCCGTCAGCTTCGCTGCCTTGGCCTTCAGCTTCTTCAGCTTGCCCGCCAGCTTTGTCGCTTTGCGCGCCATCCGGGCGGCCTTGATCGGCTTGGCGATGGCATCTCCAAGGTAGGGTATGACGGAGATAAAACTCAGTCCAGCGCCCCAATAGTCACCCTCGTCAATAGACATACCAGCCGAAATCAGGTCGCTGGTCGGCGTTGGATCGAGAAGACCGGCCACATCCACGCCGGCCTTAATTGCCTCTCGGGCGATCTCCCGTTCAGCCGCGGCGATCTCTTCCGCGACTCGCTCCTGCTCCTCAAGCGCCTCCTGATACTCGGGGTCGGTGGTGGGATCGTAGGGGGCCTCGGTTGCCGCGGGTTCCCCCAAATCCGTTGCTGTCTCCCCCAGCTGCGAGTCGCTGGTGCTTTCCTGGGGGTGCCAAACGATCTCGCCATTCGGGCCGATGCTGGCACCAGGAGTTACGCCAATGTAGACGATCTTCCCGTAGGTATTGCCGGTTCCCTTGGGTCCGGCGCAGTTCATCGCCATCAGGTCGCCGTGGCGAACCAGCCCCTGGTTCTCGACCCGGACCGATTTGCTATGTTCCACGGGTCGGCAGGCACCGAGATTGACGCCGGAGATGATGCCTCCCCCGACCCCCGGCTCGTCTCCTTGGACTGTCGGCAGGTAACTGCCCATGGTGAAGACCGGCTGGCCCCCGAACCGGGTTCGGGTCGCGGTTGCCTGGGCGACATCGAACTTGCAGGTAATGGTATAGGGGACGGGAACCATTGCGGTGCCCATCGGCGTCTTGCAGACGTCGGGGGCCATGGAAACAATGTAGGCCTCGGCGCTGCGGTTGGTCCCGCGGTCGTCGCTCATGGCCGGTCCTGCGTCCGAGTCCGGGCTTCGCGGCCGCTGGCATCTTCTCGTAGCCGGGTCTCGATCAGGGCGATGCCGTCTTCGTAGAGCGGCAGGGCGAGGCGCCAAACCAGACCTACCTGCATGGTCGTAATGTCGATTTCTACGGTATCGAGCAGAAAGTGGCGCCCGTAGCGGAAGCCGGCCCGGTCGGTGATAGCACCAAGGAATGCGTAGTCCGGGAGCTGGAACCTTAGCTTGGGGATGGTTGGATGCAGGTGGGTCAGCTCGACGCTTTCAGCACCGTCGAGGTAGCCGTCATAGACCAGATCGGGATGGGCGCAGTTGTGAAAGTCGACACAGAAATCCTCGGGGAGCTTGGGGTGACGCTTGCGCTGCCACTGTTCGTCATAGGTGCCTGCATAGCTGCGGCGTGGGAGCCAGGATTTGGCAAGGGGGCCGAACCCCTGGGGCCGATAACGTTTCCCCAACTCCTCAATGGGCTCCGCGGGGGATTCGATTTGTGGCGCGGGGACGCTTTCTTTCCGGGACAGGTGCGCCGGGTCCACGAAGCCGCGGCCGCAGGGATTCTCCTCGTAGATATCTGCGGTGTCTTCGTGGGTCCACTGACCCCCGAAGGCGTACTCATACCGGAGGGGGACCTCGGTCGCAGGTTCCGGTGCATCGAGGATCCAGCCGTGCCACCAGTGCCACCGCCAGTGACGCGGTCCGGTGACTATCAGGTCCTTGGCGAGTGAGCCGATGCGAATCCCGACGTTCCAGCGTCGATGCGGTATCCCCCGCGGCGCATAGGCCGTGGTGTTGAGGATGATGTCGCTGTTTGCCTTGTACGGAGCCAGGTCATCGTCAGTGCGGAGGCTGCTGTCATTCAACGCCCCGAAATACTCGGGTGAGGTTCGGACCTGCTGCTGTTCTTGCGTTGGCCGCAAAGGTTTACCCGGCAGGATCGTAAAGGAGCCGCGCAGGATGATGACCTGAAACGGATCGTCTTCGAGATCAAGGGTCTCGAAGGTCAGCGGCGAGAAGGGGGTGTGGTTATGGAATTCGGCCGCGGCCATTTGGTGAGTGCTTCCCAGGTGATCGTTGGAAAGGGAGGGGCGTTGACCAGTTGCATGCCGCTGTCGGCTCAGTTGATGTCCACTACCTTGCCGTCGATCTTGACGCCCTCGGCGCCGCTGGCGTGGATCAGTTTGCCTTGCAGGGTGATGGTGCCATCCTGCTTCATCACCAGGGAGCTGTCACCGACCACGATCTCCAGCTCGTCGCCTGCTTTGATGAAGAATTTCTTACCCACCAGTACATTTTTGGAGAGCCCGACCTCTTCGGCCTGGATCAGGCCGACGCTGGTGTTCATCGCCCCCCCGACGCTGACTTGATAGGCGGCACCGATGCTCAGTGCCTTGGCGGCGCCGATGCTCTCCGCCTTAGCGGCAGCAACGGTTTCCGATTTACTGGCGGCGATGGTCACGGTCTCGTTGCCGCCGACCTGCTCGGTACGATTGGCGCCGATGGAGATAGTCTCGTTGGCGCCTACGGTCTCGGTACGGTTGCTGCCGACGGTGATGGTCTCGTTGTTTCCCACCTGCTCGGTACGATCGACGCCGATGTTGGTGGTCTCGTTTTTGTCCACCGTTTTGGCACGGTCGTTCCCGATTTGGATGGTCTCGTTATTGGTGACGTCCCGACTACGGTCGTTCAGCACATGTTCGCGCAGGTCGTGTTCGATGGTGCTGTCTTTGTCGTATTGACCATGCTCCCGGATGAGTTCATTGCCTTTGGTGTCGTCCATGACGTATTCGTTATAACCCCCGCCGCCCTTGGTGCTGTTGGACATGAGTCCGCTGACGGCGGCGCCGGCGGGGAGGCCGTAGGGCGGCATGTTAGCGCCGTTGTAGACCCGCCCGGTGATGATGGGCTGGTCGGGATCGCCTTCCAGGAAGTCGATGATGACTTCCTGGCCGATGCGTGGGATTGCCATGGTGCCCCACCCCTTACCGGCCCAGGGGTGGGAGACACGGACCCAGCAGGAGCTCTTTTCGTCGGATTGGCCGTAGCGGTCCCAGTGGAATTGGACTTTGACCCGGCCGTATTGGTCGGTCCAGATCTCTTCGCCGGCCTTGCCGACGACGATGGCGGTCTGGGGACCCTGGACGCGGGCCTTGGGGGTAATCCGCGGGGGGCGGTAGGGCGTCTGGGCGTCCAGGGCGGTAAACCAGCACTGGAAGACGGGACCGGTGCCTGCCGCACCGGAGGAACCGAAGGCATCGGAGCGCAGCTGGTAATCGGCCGAGACGATCAGGTATTCCCGGTTCTGGTCTCGGCGGGGATAGTCGGTCAAGTTGAAGAGTGCTCCGGCAGTGAGCCCGCGGGCATTGCCGGCGCCCCGTACGGTCTCGTAGTCCACGTGTAGTTCTTCGATGCGCGCCCGCACCCATTCATCGCCCTGGTCGTACTGGGTATAGCCGCCTGGGTAGTCGTAGATTTCCAGATCCGCACGGGCGTGCTCATGCGGGTGATGCCGTAGGGTCAGCAGCGGCTTGCCGGGCGCCTTATAGTCGAAGTCGGTATGGACGAAAGCCCCCGATTGAACCGCTCCGGCCACGGACCAGTGGTCGATGTGGTCCCGCTCCCGCAGGGCGGTCGCGTCGGGGGGGTAGTAGGGAATTGTTTCGTAGCCGGCAATGGGGTCGTGGGCGCCATAGTTGTCGGCCAGGATCAGGGTGTGCTTGTCGGCCTCATGCGTGAAGTAGTAGTAGATGCCTTCTTGTTCCATGAGCCGGCTGATGAAGTTGAAGTCCGTCTCCCGGTACTGCACGCAGTAGTTCCAGGGGTGGTAGAGTTCGTGGGTCAGGAATTCCTCGAAGTCGGTGTAGCCGTGCTCACGGAAGATTTCCTTGATGATGTCCGGCACCGTCTGGTCCTGGAAGATGCGACAATCGGCGGTACGGGTGAGAAACCAGAACCAGGGGACGAGGGTAGCACGGTAGATGGCAACCGCTCCGTCGAAGCCGGTGTGTGAAAAACGGTTGACGAGGCCGTTGAAGTAGCGGGTCCGGTAGTCAGGTAGATCGAGCCGCACGGTGGCGGGTTGGCCGAGCAGGTCTTCGTGCTTGATGTTGACGTTTTTGCTGATGAGTTCCAGGTCGTAGGCGAACAGGGTGCTCAAGCGTTCGCTCCCGCGCATGGAGCGCAGCAGTAGAACATCTTCGCCGAAGGGGGTGGTGACCGCGAGGCTCCGGGCGCGTTGGCTGAGGGGCATGGCTGAGGCTCTCTAAAAACTAACACATTGATTTAAAAGCGGTAGACCCGGCAAACCAAGCTACCCGCAAAAGCTGGGTTTTGTTCCTCAACGCAGCCTATGCCTACGGTCTTTTTTTATACTGCCACACGGAACAATCTGAGCTTTTGAATTTCCCCCTCACCCCCGCCCTCTCCCGGAGGGAGAGGGAGTGAAATGCGCAGATTGTTCCGTGTGGCAGTATAGACAGCCTCTTAATCTTTTCCGACGCTAAGGCGATGTCCTGTCGCGAGGCCTGGCCTGCTTGAGGCGCGCTGCCTGTTCCTCGTAGGCACGGGTGAAGGCGTCTCTGAACAGGTTCAGGAAATCGTCGGCCGCATCCGCCGCAATTTCCTGGTAGGTCTCGGTGAAAAGGTCCCAATACTTTGCCTTGCGGGCCATCGGCATCAGGTTGTCGATGACGGAGCGACCGCGAAACCGATTCTCCAGCTCCGCCGGATCCATGCGTTTCAACAATGCATGGAGCGCCGCCCGTAAACCGGCGACGAGTGCCATCTCGTGGCACTGGATGTCGTCGAATGCCTCACGGGCCGCTTCTAAGGGCGGCAGAAAACCACGACTCGGTCGGAACAGCAGGTGCGCGAGGGCATCTGCCGGGTCGACCGAGAACTTGAAGGGATTGTTTTCCCTCGCCTGGATCCTGGTCACCTCCACGCGCAGCTCGTTCTTGAAGCTGGTCCGGCCCATTAAGACCCGCATCAATCCCTCGGTCATTGCCCGCAGGAGCAGACCGGTTGTCCGCATAAGCTCGACCTGGGCCTGCCGATCGGCCGGCAGTTCTCCGGCATCCAACCCCGCGAGAAGGGCCTGCAACGCATTTATCTCGCCGGCCACAGCGGGTGCCGGTGCCGGTCGTATCCCTCGGGTCCTTTCCGTCGCGGGAGGGGACGGTGCCGGTTGCTCCTCACTGGGGGCTGCACCCGAAGTAGAAGGGGCGGGTGAGGACTCGGGACCAATGATCGTTAGGTCTCGCGCTTTTTGCTCCTCGACCGGAGCCGGATCCGAAGTGGTCGGGCCAGGCGGGGACTCGGGGCCGGCGAGCGGCAGGTCCTGTTCTTGTTGTTCCTCGATCGGAGCCGGCTCCGGAGCGGTCGGGGCGGGTGGGGACTCGGAACCGGCGATCGATAGGTCCTGCTCTGTGGGTTGGGGATGCGAGGTGTCCGCCAAGATGTCGTAGTCCTCCGGAATTGCTTCGGGCGGACCGCAGGAGGCGTTCCGGTGGGGGGTGTGATCCGGTTCCGTCGCTGCGGCCGGGGCCACGGGGGGCTCGGGCTCAGGGTCTTCCGGAATTGCTTCGGGCGGACTGTAGGAGGCGTTCCAGTCGGGGGTATGATCCGGCTCCGTCGCTGTGGCCGGAGTCGCGGGGGGCTCGGGCTCGAGCACTTGCGGCCCCTGCTCCGGAGGCGCCGACGTCAGCCAGTCGGCAGGCCCCGCAGATGTCTTCTGCTGTGCCGCTGGGGGAGAGAGTGGATCGGTTCCCGCCGGTGTTCCCGCGACCAGGTCCATGATGTCGGGCGCGGCGTGACCGGATGGGGTAGGTGCGAGGGGTTCGAGCTCGGGCTTACCGTCGGCAAAGGGATCGAACGGCGCGGCGGGTTGCGGCTGGGAAACCTCGTGGGAGACGCGGATTTCGTAGGCGCCGATATTCAGCTCGTCGCCATCATGCAGCTCGACCTCCTGGCCTTCATGGAGCGGTTCCGCGGCGTTATTGATGAAGGTCCCGTTCTTGCTGGTATCCGTCAGAAAGAAGGCGCCATCGCGAAAACTGATTCCGGCATGCCGGCGCCCTACCCAGCGTTCGGGGTCCGTAAGCACCAGCTCATTATCGGAGTTGCGCCCGATGGTCCCGCCGGCGATGCCGATCCTTGCGGTCAGCGCCGGCTGCGAAGGGCGATCTTGGTAGCGGACGACGGTCAGTATCAGTTCCATGGGCGAAGTATAGCCTTCATCGAGGGCTTCAAACATAACCACAGCACATACGGCTCAAACTGTCCGGTAGCCGACAACCGCAACCTCATTGAAGCCGGGCGAGCCGTTGGTGGGCAGAGCTCACTCTACCCTGCCGGCGACCGGAGGCTGGTAGGGGGATAACCTTGCCTACCCATCACCTTCCGGTGTCATTGATCCGGGTCTTGGTGGAAGCAGGTAAACTCCGGCATCGGCCGCTCGACCGGAGCACTTTTGGACGAGCCCGTTGGAACAAAAACGGTATTACGCTCAGGCACCGTGACGGTTTTTCCATTTTCTCCGTTTTTTCCATTCGTGCGCTTTGTATAACGCACGAACAGGTCCGGCAGGGGTACTGCTTCACAGTCGTGCCCAGCCGGGACGCGACCGGGCGCACGCACCGCGAAGAAGGTGGCGTAGCTGTCGATAAAATATCTCTCGACCAATGCCTCGACGTTATAGCGGATAGAGGGGAGCGGGCCATGGTCCCCATGCACGAGAATCAATGCATCCCGATGTCGCTCCGAGCGGTCGATCCTTTCCAACAATTCTTCGAGCTTCAGGAGGACACACCGGACCTGGGCATAGTAGTAACCCAACACCTTTTTGCGCCTGGCATCGATCTTCTCACGATCCCTGCCATAGTTTTCGCCTAGCTGACTGTATATGTCCCATACTTCCTCGGTCGACTCGCGGGTGTCGCAGGTGCTGCTCAAGAGAAAGGGGGCATGTGGAACCAGGAAATGGGCAAACACCAGGGTGCCCCGGTCGCTGCGCATCACAGCGTCCGCGAAGTCGTCGAACCAGTTGGGAAAACCCTGTACGTCGAACCGTGATAAAGGAGTTTTGAATCGTGGTGATCCGACCAGCAGCGTTTCTACCTTGAGGGTGAATCGTGCCAGCAAGCGTCCCGTGTAGTTCCTGGCGTGACCATGCAACAGGATGCGCAGGAGGTCGAAGGTCCGCACCGTTACCGCGGAGAGGGTGCCGGCGTCGGACTCGTTCGCAAGCAACCAGACCGGGTTGTACGAGTCGAATTCCACACAGCTCGAGACCTGTTCATTCGAGCAGTAGTCTACGCCGCTACTGTTTCGATACACCTCGATCCTATACCCTCTTGCCGCGTAGTCGTCGAAGTAGGCGTTTGCCTTGATATTGAAATTCGACTCGAAGCTCAGCCTCGCATCCTCTTCTTCGTATCCCGCGTTCATCAGGTTCGCGATGGAGGTCCCCGTGTTGAGATGTCGGCTGAAGGCACGCTCAAAGAGGCGAAATCCGTGGCGTTCGGCAAGGCGGTGCATGGCCTCATAGATGGCATCTCCCCCCGCGATACCGCGGTCGATCGCGCCGGGGGCGAGCAGCGCATCAAGCAGGATGTGAACGACGAGTGGCGGTGCCGTATCGGAGACGGTGTCGCCGGCGGCGGGCAACGGAGCCGTCGTGGAGGTCTCCGACGTCAGCCTGGGGAGTGGCTCCGTGACGACGACCGCCAGGCCGATCACGGCGAAGTAGACCGCCACGACCTTCACGGCATACCGGCGTATGGCCCACAGGCTGGTGTAGATGACGCCGAAAATCAGGAGAAACAGGGTCCCCTTGGTTAAAACCGTCACGTCCCGCACCGGGGTTCGGTCGTTGGAGGAACCGATCATCTCGAACAGACCCGTGTAGACGCCGGCCAAATCCAAGTGGATGAACAGGATTGCCGTAAGCAGCACCAGTCGCAGCCGCCGCCCGGAGAGATGGAGGGCCAACCCCAGCAGCACCGCGATGACGATGGTCACCGCCAGTACCAGCCGGGTCTCCAGCGCGAGAACGGGAATCCGGGCATTGACGAGGATGCGATAGACCGGCGTCAGCACCGCCGACAGTGCGATCAACAGATAGAGTGCAGTATCCCGTCTCACCTTATTTTTCATCCTCCAAAGTCTCCCCTATGGCACCGCGTGGCTGGCGGGGGGTTAGGAGGGGTCTGAAGGCTCGGAGGTAGCTCGGTGGACAACATGGACTTGGTGGACTTAGTGGACAGGGGGCAACTATGGGCTTTCCGGTCACCACAAAGCCAATCGCCGCCCCCTGTCCACTGGGTCCATTTTGTCCATGAAGTCCATTGGGTTACCCCTGAACTTTCACACCCCTCCTGTTCAAGAATGCGGTCGCTTTGCCTCCAGCACGCTGGGGATCTGGCGCAGCTTGACCAGGACTTGCTCCACCTGGGAGGTATCCTCGACCTCCACTGTGAAACGCATGGTAGCCAGGTCTTTGGTGCGGTCCGAGGCGGTGTTCACACCCACGACGTCGATTTCCGCGTCCGAAAACGCCGATGAGATGTCGCGCAGCAGGCCCTTGCGATCGCCGGCGATGACGAGCAGATCCACCGGGTAAGCGGCGTCGCTGCCCGGATCCGTCCAGTGCACCTCGATCAGACGGGCCTCCTCCTGCCGCGGCAAATTGAGCACATTGGCACAGTCACGGCGATGGATGGTGACGCCGCGCCCGCGGGTGACGAAGCCCAGGACCGGGTCGTCGGGTATCGGCTTGCAGCACCGGGCCATATGGGTCATGAGGTCCGCGACACCCTCCACGATCACTCCCGCGTGATTCGGTGCCCCGCGGCGCTGGTTCGACGCCGACGGCGAGGGCTTACCGGGCTCCTTGAGCCTGGGCTCGCCTACCTGGTGCACTACCTGACTCACCCCCACTTCGCCGCGGCCGAGGGCGGCCAGCAGTTCCTCCCCCCGGTGGAAGTTGAAGCGGCGACAGAGTTGTTCGAGCCGGGGCCTGGTCTCGATCCGGAGCCGGCTCAGCTCCTTCTCCAGCAGGGCGCGGCCCGCGTCCACATCATGGTCGAAGTCCTGCCGCTTGAACCATTGGCGCACCCGGTGGCGGGCCTTGGCCGTCTTCAGATAGCCCTGGTGGGGGCTGAGCCAGTCACGGCTGGGCGCCGCGTTCTTGCGGGTGAGAATCTCTACGGTCTGACCGCTGACCAGGGGCCGATTGAGGGGCACGATGCCGCCGTCGACCTTGGCCCCGCGACAACGGCTGCCGACCTCGGAGTGAATCGCATAGGCGAAGTCCAGCGCCGTGGCGCCCAGGGGCAGCTCGATGACCTTGGCCTGGGGGGTGAGCACATAGACGTGCGCCGGCTCGAACTCGGACCGAAAATGCTCCCCGAAATCGCCGCCGTGCTCGCCCGCGGGCCTGGGCTCGGTCCGGTCGCGCGGCGGAGCCGGGCAGTGCCGGAAGGTCGCGGCATGCCCTTTGTTCTCCTTGTAGGCCCAGTGGGCCGCTACCCCCAACTCGGCATGGCGGTGCATGTCCCAGGTGCGGATCTGCACCTCGAGGGGCCTGTCCCCGGGTCCGACCACGGCCGTGTGCAGCGACTGGTACAGGTTGCCCTTGGGAGTGGCGATGTAATCGTCGAACTCCTTGGGGATGTGTTTCCAGAGCCCGTGCACGACCCCCAGCGCGGCATAACAGGCGGCGACATCCGGCACCAGGACGCGCACCGCCTGCAGGTCGAAGATCTGCTCCAGATCCACGTTCTTGCGCTGCATCTTGCGCCAGATGCTGTAGATGTGCTTGGGTCTGCCACTGACATCAGCGCCGATGCCGGCCGCGGCGAACCGCTCTTGCAGGGTGCCGATCACCGTGGCAACGAAGGATTCGCGTTCCACGCGCCGGCCGTCGAGCTGCCTGGCAATGCGTTTGTACACGTCAGGCTCGAGGTAACGCATGGCCAGGTCCTCGAGCTCCCACTTGATCTGCCAGATTCCGAGCCGGTTGGCCAGGGGGGCATAGACGCGCCGAGTGTCGCCCGCGATCTCGCGGCGATGCTCGGCGTCCAGGCCATCGATGCGGCGCATCAGGTGCAGCCGTTCGGCCAGGACTACCAGCACCACCCGGACATCCTTGGCGATGCCGAGCAGCAGGCGGCGCAGATTCTCCTGGTGCTCGTGTTGGTCCTTGGCGGCGCTCCCCGAATCCAGGTTGGCGAGCTGATCGAGGCGGACCAAGTCTTCCACCATGCCCGCAATTCTCGGGCCGAAACGGGCCGCCGGCGGCTCCTCGCCGACCCCCGGACGCCCGCGGCAACCCTTGAGCAAGGCCGCGATCAAGGTGGCGGTATCCAGGCGCAGCCGCACCAGGATGTCCGCGGTATGGAGCAGGTGGCGGACCTGGGTCTCGCCGGTATCCAGATCCTGGTCGCCGCGGCAACGCACCAGCAGCTCACAGGCCTGGGTGAGGCGCTCGCAGTCCTCGCGCGGGTAGCATGCGGGGAGGGTGCCGAGCCAGTGCCGGACGGCCGCGGCGTCATCCGGAAGGTCCGGGGGGAGGGTATAAACGGATTTGACCATGAGTCAATGAGTTGGCTAAGAGCCTGTCTAAAAAGGGACCGTAGGCTGGGTTGCGGCCAGGGACGGCCAAAACCCGGCAATAACCGGGGGTTCGTTCCTTGCCCCCCAGCCTACCGCTTTAAAATCAATGTGTTAGTTTTTAGACAGCCTCTAAGAGCCTGTGTCCGTGGGCTACTGCATGGCCTCACAAACAAAATGGGTATCCTTCTCTTCCCTGCCCATAGCGAAACATAGGCCCGGCCCTTATGATGAGCGGTCTGAAATTCATAAGGAGCCCTTCGGGATATGGTTAGCATAACTTTCGACACCCTGAAATTCGTTCGCCGCCTCAAGGATTCCGGCATACCGGAGGCCCAGGCCGAAGCCGTTGCCGAAGCATTCAAGGAGGCCTCCGGTGAGGCGGAGTTGGCAACCAAGCAGGACATCGAGCGACTCGAATTGCGAACCAAACAGGACATCGAGCGACTCGAATTGCGTATGGATGGCGAGTTCCGCCTCGTCAAATGGATGTTGGGCGCCACGTTCGCCGGTATAGTAGCCTTGATCCTAAAGGGCTTTTTCTAGCGAGGCTTTGCCTCAGACCGACGAGGCGTGACCAACCGCACCGAAGAACCACGGATAGACACGGATAAACACGGATGTGATCCGTGTGTATCCGTGTCTGCCTCCGTGGTTCAAAGGATTCACGATTCCTGCCCAACAAGAGGCAGAACTATTTTTGTGCAGCGCACAAACTTGACTCATTTGTGAAAGTCCGGGGGAGTCAAGGAATCCTAGTGCGTTTTCATAGGATTTCTCCAACAAACCATGCCCAAGGGTATTCAGTACCTCTCTGGCGCAGCCTACGATTTGGTATACCTCGTCCTGCAATAATCATTCGTGTCTATTCGTGTTCATTCGTGGTTCCCTTTGTGCTGGGTATCTCCATCGGAATTCAGTCGAGCAAGTGACTGACTAAGCCATCGGCCAACTTGGGCTCGAACCAGGTCGATTTGGGGGGCATCACCTTTCCTGCATCCGCCACCGCCATCAGGGCCTCCATCGGGGTCGGGTACAGCGAGAAGGCGACCGCCATATCGCCCGTGTCCACCTGCTCGGCGAGCCAATCGAGGCCGCGGATGCCGCCGACGAAGCCGATGCGGTCGTCCCGACGCGGGTCCCGGATGCCGAGTATAGGCTCGATCAGGTGGTCCTGCAGCAGACTCACGTCCAGCCGTGCGACCGGGTTTTCATGGGGAATGCGCTGCGGGTCCAGGCCGAGGCGGTACCAGCCGCCGTCCAGATACATGCCGAACTCCGCCGGGCGGGCCGGTGCGACGGGCGTCGGGCTGGGCTCTACTGTAAAAGAGACTCGGAGCCGGTCCAGGAAGGTCTCGTTGTCGAGTCCGTGGAGGTCCTTCACCACCCGGTTATAGTCCAGGATCTGCAGCTGGTCGTGGGGGAAGATAACGCTCAGGAAATAATTGTAGGATGCGTCCCCCGAATGGTTCGGATCGGTGGCCCGGCGCGCCGCGGCTACTCGGGAGGCTGCGGCGGAACGGTGGTGGCCGTCCGCGACGTACAGGCTGTCGAGCCGCTCGAAGGCCATAGAAAGCCGGTCGATGGTTGCACCGTCGTCCACCACCCAGAGCTCGTGGCGCACGTCGCCCTGCGCCCGGATGTCCAGATCCGGCGCCGGCCTGCTCAGATCGGCCAGGGTATCGTCGATGGCGGGAGTGCTTCTGTGAGCCAGAAAGACGGGGCCGGTCTGGGCGTCGAGGGCCTCGATCTGACGTACCCGGTCGTCCTCCTTGACCGGTCGCGTAAGCTCGTGCTTTCTGATCCGATCCGCGTCGTAGGCGGCCACGGAGGCCGCCACCACCAGGCCGGTCTGCACATGTGCTCCCCTGGTGAGGCGGTAGACGTAATAGCAGGGCGCCGGGTCCCGGACCAGCACCCCCGCGGAGAGCATCCGATCCAGGTTCTCCCGCGCCTTGGCATAGACCTGGGGGGCGTAGGGGTCCGTGTCCTCCGGCAAGTCCACCTCGGGCCGCGAGATGTGCAGGAAGCTCCAGGGCCGGCCCGCGACTAACCGGCGCGCCTCCGGGGCGCTCACCACATCGTAGGGTGGAGCGGCGACATCCGGGGCCCGGCCGGGGGCGGGGCGCAATCCGGCGAAGGGTGTGATCAAGGGCATGGTGTTACTCCTTCAGGTTCCGGTACCGGCACCTCTTGCAGTGAGAGAGCGATGAGATAGTCTCCTCTCGCCCTCCGACCGACGTCGAATGCGCGAGGCTAAGAGTATGAATGAACCATTTCGATTGCCCAAAAGCAGAGCGAGAAACGAGCGGTACTTTTGGGATCGGCTGCATTTGTCTCATCAGCCTTTATCGTGGTTGCTGTCGTATATGCTACCATATCCTGCATGGCCGACACCGTGGTAGTAGACACAAGCGTCCTTATTAGTGCCCTGATCGGTACGCAAGGACCAAGCAGGGAAATTCTGCGACGATGTTTGCAAGGTTATTATCGTCCTGCGATCAACAATGCCTTATTCTTAGAATATGAAGCTGTCAGCAGGAGAGACGAAGTGCTTACCTTGTGTCCGTTAGCTATCGATGAAATCAGGACCTTACTCAATGCGTTTTATGCCGTGTGTCGCTGGGTACCCATTTATTATCTGTGGCGCCCCAATACCAGGGACGAAAGCGACAACTTTCTGATCGAACTTGCGCTTGCCGGCAATGCTTCCTGCATCATTACAAATAACGTCCGGGACTTGCGGAATGCCGAGTTGAAATTTCCTGACTTGCACATAGTCAAGCCGGATGAGCTATTACGAGGTAAATGAAGTGGCTACTCTGACCATTCAACTATCCGATGCTAAACATAACCGGTTGAAGGTTCTGGCGCAGCACCGCCATATGAGCGTAAACAAATTGATCGATGAGCTTTCAACCGAGGCGCTCGCCGAATTCGACAGCGAGGCATGTTTCCGTGCTCTTAGCGCGGGCGGTGACCCGGCCGGAGGCTTGGTGTTGTTAGACAAGCTCGATGCTCATTTTTCTGAGAGCTAACGGTCGAAATTCGACTACCCGCAAACTGACCTTGTAGTGAAACCGTGGGCCTTTCCCGCGTCGGTGGAGTGCTTCGTTACTCGATCGCACCTATTCCAGGTAACGGCGTTGCAGGCCAATGCCATTAAGTTAAGCGTTGCCAGTCGGCAAACCAGAGGAAAAACTACGAATCACGCGAATCCCCGCGAATCGGATTCGCGCCGATTCGCGTGATTCGTAGTTTTCTCTTCCGCACCGGTAAGCAACCAGCGACTAACTTAATGGCATTGCGTTGCAGGCAGGGGAAGTGGAGTCACCCATTGCCCCCGATCCCGGCTCTGCCGTGATCGAGCCTATTTCAGCTTTAACAGCGGTAGATTCGGAGACTCCGGCCGCGGACCGAGCGTATTGCGGGCACAGTCCACAATCAGGTCCAACTCCTCGAGCACGAGTTGACCAATCAGCGGCTCGCACAAGGGCGGTCCGATCACGCAGTCCGTCACCATGGAGCGGCCCAGCAGAGAAACCTCCAGACCGCGTGCCACCGACAGCTCTTCGCGGCGGTCGTCCACGTAGGTCACGATGACACGTCCGCCACGGCTGAGACCGAACTTTCCAACCTCGTCCTCCGGTAGTAGTACCATCAATGCGCCGGTGTCGACCAGACAGTCGAGGTGGCTGGTGGGAACATCCTCGATACGACCTGAACCACGTTCCGCCAGCGCTACATCGACAAAATTCCTCATCGTTACTCTTACTCTGACCTCACCCATCGCCCGGCACCTTTGTGCGTATTTTATTTAACGGGAACATCAAATAACCAAAGGCTTTGCCTTGGTCACGTTGAAGTATACCCGTCACCCATGAATAGTTCGGTGTATTACACGTCGGCCGTGTTGTGCCGCAAGGCGGCAACATCCTGCTGCACCTTCCGGACCAGGGTGGTCCACCGGAAGTTTTAACGTGCGGCGGTGACATTACCCTGATATCTACCGGAACCCGCGGTTCCTGACGTAACCGGGGTGCCGGCCAGTGCACAAACCCGTTGCCGCTTTGGATGCAGCGCCGCACCGGTTTCCTGAGCACAGGCACTTCGGGCTGGGGAAAGCGTCGTCGCCACGCCGTACCTCAAGTGACGGAAGCGTAGGATTCCGTGTATTGTCCTCGACTCTCCATCTCTAGCGAGGCTTCGCCTCAGACCGGCGAGGCGTGAGTCTTCTGTCAAGGAGGTAAAGATTTTTTATCCACAGATTACGCAGATTTCCGCAGATTATTTCATTCTTAATCTGCGAAAATCTGCGTAATCTGTGGACAAAAAAGAGATCGAAACGCTCAGCAAACCGCATCATTGAGTGCACGCAAAATTTGACTCATTTGTAAAGCTACGGGTCCCTCAAGGAATCCTAGCGAGGCTTCGCCTCAGACCGACGAGCCGTGATCATCGCTCTATCGCTATCGAAAGCGGAATCGTGGTCGTGATCGTAATCGGCGACGCAAGGCAAAGCGGGCACGGAAAACCTGATGGCTACGGGTTTCGACCCGGTACCTGGCCGGGACCTCCGGAGACCACGAACGGCGAAAGAATGCGGTCCCTCCTACGGCGGCTTCGACCACGACCACGATCACGACAACGAGAGGGGTTAGACGTTTGCGAAATTTGACTCATTTGCACAAAATCCGGTCATTCAAGAATCCTAGCGAGGCTTCGCCTCAGACCGACGAGGCATGATGCCCCAAAAGCCCCTCTCCCGTAAGGCCCCATCTCCTACGCCCAACCAGCCGTTGGAGAGCCAGGGTAGGTCGAAGTCGAAATCGGTATCGCAATCTCGATTTCGATCCCGATCCCGATTCCGATCCCGATTTAGGCTTTTACGACACCCTCAACAATTCAGGGGGCAGAAGGCTGATACCTGACAACTGCCCCCTTAGGAGTGCACAAACTTGACTCATTGGTAAAGATGCGGGTCCCTCAAGGGATCCTAGCGGGGCTTCGCCTCAGACCGACGAGGCATGAGGCGCAGCCTCGCTAGGATTCCTTGAATGACCGGATTTTGTGCAAATGAGTCAAATTTCGCAAACGTCTAACCTCTCTCGTTGTCGTGATCGTAATCGTGATCGTGATCGTGATCGAAGCCGCCGTAGGAGAGACAGAATACTTTCGCCGATCGTGGCATCCGGAGGTCCCGGCCAGGTGCCGGGTCGAAACCCGTAGCCATCAGGTTTTCCATGCCCGCTTTGCCTTGCGTCTCCGATTACGATCACGGTTCCGTTTTCGATCGCGAGAGAGCGATGATCACGTCTCGTCGGTCTGAGGCAAAGCCTCGCTAGGCTTTGGTAGAATGTCCGGATGGACGTCTCCCCCATCCTGGACCAGCTCAACGACGCGCAACGCGAAGCAGTTACCGCACCGGCCGGCAATCTGCTGGTGCTCGCGGGGGCCGGGAGCGGCAAGACCCGCGTCCTGGTACACCGCATTGCCTGGCTGCTCCAGGTGGAGCAGGCACGATCCTGGACGATTCTCGCCGTCACCTTTACCAATAAGGCCGCGCGGGAGATGCGTGCCCGCATCGAGGAGATCCTCCAGGGACCGGTGATGGGGATGTGGGTAGGCACCTTTCATGGCCTCGCCCACCGGTTCCTGCGCGCCCATTGGCAGGACGCCGAGCTCCCCCAGCAATTCCAGATCCTGGACTCGGACGATCAGTACCGGCTGATTCGACGCACCCTCAAGGCGATGGATCTGGACGAGGCCCGCTGGCCGCCGCGTCAGTGTCAGGGCTTCGTCAACAAGCAGAAAGACGAGGGCCTGCGGCCCGAGCACATAGACAGCGGCGGCGATTTTTACCTCGGCCGCATGGTCGAGATCTACGCGGAATACGAGAGTGCCTGCAGGCGCGGTGGTATGGTGGATTTCGCCGAGCTGCTGCTGCGCACTCACGAGCTGCTGCGCGACCGCTCGGACATCCTCCACCACTACCGCGAACGGTTCGCCCATATCCTGGTGGACGAGTTCCAGGACACCAACGCCATCCAGTACGCCTGGCTGCGCCTGCTCGCCGGCGATCGGGACAACCTCTTCCTGGTCGGCGACGACGATCAATCCATCTATGGTTGGCGCGGGGCCAAGGTGGAAAATATCCAGAGCTTCCAGCGGGACTACCCAGGGACCAGGGTGGTGCGGCTGGAGCAGAACTACCGCTCCACGGGCAATATCCTGAGCGCCGCCAACGCCCTGATCGCGAATAACCCGACCCGGCTCGGCAAGAACCTGTGGACCGAAGACGCCGCCGGGGCGCCTATCCGCCGCTACGCCGCCTTCAACGAGGTGGACGAGGCCCGGTTCGTGGTGGCGAGCATCCACGGGTTTACCCAGGAAGAAGGCTACCGCCGCTCCGAGTGTGCCATCCTCTACCGCACCACCGCCCAGTCCCGGCTGTTCGAGGAGGCACTGATCCAGGCCCGGATCCCCTACCGGGTCTATGGCGGGTTGCGCTTCTTCGAACGCGCCGAAATCAAGGACACGCTGGCCTATCTGCGGCTGCTGGCCAACCCGGAGGACGATGCCTCCTTCGAGCGTGTGGTCAATACCCCGACTCGGGGAGTCGGCGTCAAGACCCTGGACATCCTGCGCACCCAGGCCCGCGAGGCCCGGTGTTCCCTGTGGCGGGCTACCAGAGACCTGGCAGCGGCGGGAGCGCTTCCCCCCCGGGCCGTGGGGGCACTCAACCGGTTTCTGGCGCTGGTCGAGGCCCAGCGGGAGGCGGTACGGGACCTGGAACTCCCGGACCTGACCGCGCAAATCATCGAGGCCAGCGGTCTGCCTGAATACTACGAAAAGGCGAAGGACGGCAGGGGGGTGGACCGGATCGAAAACCTGGAAGAGCTGGTCAACGCCACCCGCCGTTTCGCCCACGAGTTGGAGGACGATGAGGGCGATCCCCTCGGTGCTTTTCTGTCCCACGCGGCCCTGGAGGCGGGGGAGGCGCAAGCGGATCAGTTCGAGGACAAGGTGCAACTCATGACCCTGCACAGCGCCAAGGGGCTGGAGTTTCCCATCGTCTTTATCGGGGGGGTGGAAGAAGGTCTCTTTCCCCACAGCATGTCCGCGGAAGACCCGGAACGCCTGGAGGAAGAGCGGCGCCTGTGCTATGTCGGCATGACCCGGGCCATGCGCCACCTGTATCTTACCCATGCCGAGAGTCGGCGCCTGCACGGCAGCGAGAGCTATCCCTTCGCATCCCGCTTCCTGCGTGAAATCCCGGCGGAATTGATCGAGGAGGTCCGCGCTACCGGCGGGATCTCGCGGCCGGCCCCCGCCCCCGCAGCAGGAGCAAGCGCATCCGGTCCCGCCGCAGGCGGATTCCAGCTCGGCCAACGGGTCTCGCATCCCAAGTTCGGCGAGGGAACGGTCATCAACAGCGAGGGCAAAGGGGCGAGCGCCCGCATTCAGATCAACTTCAAAGCCGTGGGCACCAAGTGGCTGGTGACGGCCTATGCCCGGTTGGAACCAGTCGGCTCTTCGTAGGTAACCGTTCAGCCCCTCCTCTCGACCCTGATCCGGAAAACGAGAAATCAATGGGTTATGCTCGTATCGAACCGAAATCCAGAGGAGGGGGCTGAACAGTTACCTTCGTAGCTGTCAGGTCCCGGATTGAGCCGTAGGTTGGACAACAGGATTACCGAATAATAATCACTGCTGAAACGTAACTATTCAGCCCCCCATCTTGCGCGGTGAAAACACAACCGGAAAAAACTACGAATCCCGCGGATCAGCGCGAATCGGTTTTCGCGTGGATTCGCGTGATTCGTAGTACCTAGCGAGGCTTTGCCTCAGACCGACGAGCCATGAATTTTTTGTGCATCGCACGAGTTTGTTATCCACAAATTACGCAGATTTTCACAGATTACTTCTGTTTTTAATCTGTGAGAATCTGCGTAATCTGCGGACAAAAAAGCAATGGGCACAGCGCACCCGAGTGTGAGTTTTTTGTGCAGTGCACAAATCGGGATCGGGATCGGGATCGAAATCGAGATTCCGATTGCGATCCCGATCCCGATTTCGACCTACCCTGGCTCTCCAACGGCTGGTTGGGCGTAGGAGATGGAGCCTTATGGGAGAGGGGCTTTTGGGGCATCACGCCTCGTCGGTCTGAGGCGAAGCCTCGCTAGGTAGTAGTTTCCCGCAGGAAAAATATGCCCTCGGCTAAGATCAGTCAAAGGCATATTCGAACCTACCTTCGACGACACTGATCCCGACCCGTTCCAGCTTGTTCCCGGCGAGGGTACGTTCGAGGATTTCCCGGCTGATCGCGGGCAGGACGGTGTTGGTGAGAATCGCGTCCACCACCCGGGCGCCGCTCTCGACTTCGCGGCAGCGTTCGGCGATGAGTGTGACTACTGCATCGTCGTAGGTGAAGGGGACCCGATGGTTCTCCTCGATGCGTTCGGCAATGCGTCCGAGCTGCAGGCGGATGATGGTGGCGAGCATCTCGTCGTTCAGCGGGTAGTAGGGGATGGCGACGAGGCGACCCAGCAGGGCCGCGGGGAAGGTCTTCAGCAGGGGCTGACGCAGGGCGTTGACGATCCCCTCCGGTTCGGGCATGAGCTCCGGGTCCTTGCACATACCCATGATGAGTTCCGTGCCCACGTTGGTGGTCAGCAGGATCAGGGTGTTGCGGAAGTCG
The DNA here is from genome assembly GCA_011392765.1 of Candidatus Thiosymbion ectosymbiont of Catanema sp. Cochon2018. Classification (GTDB taxonomy): domain Bacteria; phylum Pseudomonadota; class Gammaproteobacteria; order Chromatiales; family Chromatiaceae; genus Thiosymbion; species Thiosymbion ectosymbiont_A. The sequence goes on from WYCW01000001.1 coordinate 615,449, forward strand.
ATGTAGCGTCCTTCGGCGTCTTCCATCCACCCCTTGTCGAAGACCTGGAAGAAGATCTCGTGCACGTCTTGGTGGGCCTTCTCGACCTCGTCGAGCAGGACGACGCTGTAGGGTTTGCGTCGCACCGCCTCGGTGAGGATGCCGCCCTCTCCGTACCCGACGTAGCCCGGCGGTGCCCCCTTGAGGGTAGAGACCGTATGGGCCTCTTGAAACTCGCTCATGTTGATGGTGACGATGTTCTGCTCGCCGCCGTACAGGGCCTCCGCCAGGGCGAGTCCGGTCTCGGTCTTGCCCACGCCCGAGGGTCCGCAGAGCATGAAAACACCGATGGGTTTATCGGGGTTGTCCAACCGGGCGCGGGAGGTTTGGACACGACGGGCGATCATTTCCAAAGCATGGCGCTGGCCGATGACACGTTGGTTCAGGGTATCGGCGAGCTTGAGCACCGCCGCGACCTCGTTCTTGACCATGCGCCCCACCGGGATACCGGTCCAGTCGGCGATCACAGCGGCCACCGTCTGGCCGTCTACGCCGGGGAGGATGAGCGGGGTCTCGCCTTGAAGCTCCTGCAGCTCGGTCTGCAATGCCTTGAGCTCGTCGAGCAACTCGATACGTTGCTCCTCGCTGAGTATTTGCGCATCACTCCCCGATCCTGACGCGGAGGGCGCGGGTGTCTCGTCCGCCGAAGGTTCCGGGCCGGGCGTTTGCGCATCGCTCTTTTCGCTTTTTTCGCTTTTTGCGCTCTTTGGCCCTTGCGGGATCTGCGTGGGGGGCGATTCGTCGTCCACCGAAGCGGTCTCGGTGACCGCATCGGCAGCCTTCTCCGGCTCGGTCTCGGTACTTTCCGCTCCCCGCAGCCGGGCACGCAGGTCCAGGATGCGGTCGACCAGGCCCTGTTCTTTCTCCCAGCATTCTTCCAATGTCGCCAGACGAGCCTGCTCCGCTTCCAACCGGTCTTGCGCGGATTGCCGGCGTTCGGCGGTATCCACGCCGACGGCGGTCTCGCGGTCGATGATGGCCAGCTCGGTCTCCAGTCCTTCGATGCACCGACGCGAGTCCTCTACCGCTGCCGGGACCGCACTCTGGCTGATGGCGACGCGGGCGCAGGTGGTATCGAGCAGGCTCACCGCCTTGTCCGGTAGCTGCCGCGCCGGGATGTAGCGGTGAGAAAGCCGCACCGCCGCTTCCAGGGCCTCGTCGAGCACCTGCACCCGGTGGTGGTCCTCGAGGGTCGAGGCGATACTCCGCGCCATGAGGACGGCGTTCCCCTCGTCCGGCTCCTCGACCTGAATGACCTGAAAACGACGGGTGAGGGCGGGGTCCTTTTCGATGTGTTTTTTGTACTCGCCCCAGGTGGTCGCGGCGATGGTGCGTAAGGTGCCCCGAGCCAGGGCCGGTTTGAGCAGGTTGGCCGCATCGCCGGTGCCGGCGGCACCGCCCGCGCCGATCAGGGTATGGGCCTCGTCGACGAACAGGATAATGGGCGTCGGTGAGGACTGGACCTCCTCGATGACCTGGCGCAGTCGATTCTCGAACTCGCCCTTCATACTGGCGCCGGCCTGCAGCAGGCCGATATCCAGGGTCCGCAGCGTGACATCCCGGAGGGGGGGCGGCACGTCACCGGCGGCGATGCGCTGTGCGAAGCCCTCGACCACGGCGGTCTTCCCGACGCCCGCCTCGCCGGTGAGGATGGGGTTGTTCTGCCGCCGGCGCATGAGGATATCGACGATCTGCCGGATCTCCTCGTCGCGCCCGACGATGGGGTCGATTTCTCCGGTGCGGGCCCGTTCCGTGAGGTCGATGGAAAACTGCCGCAGGGCCTCTTGTTTGCCCATTTGGGCCGGGGCCATGGCGCCGCTGGCCTCGCCCGGAGCCGCACCGCCGCCGACCTGGAAGCCGTCGGTCGCACCGAGCCGCTCTTCCGGGGAACCGCTCAGGGTTTCGCTGAAGCGCTCGGTCAGGGCATCGACACTGATCTTGTCGAATTCCTTGGAGATGCCGAGGAGTCCTGCACGCAGGCCCCTGGTCTTGAGGATGCCTACCAGGAGATGGCCGGTGCGTACCTGGGACTCGCCGAACAGCAGAGTGCCATACACCCAGCCGCGCTCCACGGCCTCCTCGACATCCGAGGAGAGATCGGAGATGGAGCGCGAGCCCCGCGGGAGGCGGTCGAGGGCAGTGGTAAAATCCTGCGCCAGCCGGGACGGATCCAGCCCGAAGTCGCGGGTGATACGGTGCAGATCCGAGTCCTGGTTCTGGAGGATCTGATGGAGCCAGTGCACCAGCTCGACGTAGGGGTTGCCCCGCATCTTGCAGAAGACGGTGGCGCTCTCGATGGCCCGGTAACCCAGGCTGTTGAGCTTTCCAAACAGTGCCGTGCGGCTGATTTCTGTCATGTCACGAACCCTTTTCGTTTTTCATCCTGTGGATTTGCCATCCCCGGCAGCTGGGTTTCAGCCTCCCAGCCGGAACGACGGTGCGAGCGGTGTTTGTAACCAAACAGGCGGCGTGATAGGGTTGAGTGGGTAGGGTCCGCTGTGAGGACCATAAGGAACGGTTCACTAATTTGAATCGTTACTAAGAAATAAACGAATACGGAAGTAGGTTATGGGACGTATAATAGCATCACTAACAATTTCAAATCTCGAAGATAAAGAAAAAAAGATTCGAATTGATGTGCTTGTGGACACAGGTGCTTCACATCTCATACTACCCGTTGCATGGAAAGAAAGGCTCGGTGATCTGGAAGAGATTCGGACCGTTGAATTGGAGACCGCAACTCAAAACACAGAAATGGGAAGCGTATGTGGTCCGGTCAGGATGCAAATAGAAGGATTTGCGCCTATATTTACGGAAATTATATTTATAAAAATGGAACCGGAGAACAGTGAATATGAACCATTATTGGGCTATATCCCATTAGAGCAATCACAGGCTGCAGTGGATATGCTGGGGCACCGTCTCGTCTATGTCAAGCGATTGGATCTGAAAAATATCGGCTGACAAGCCCGCGTAGGTTGGGGTAAGGGACGAACCCCAACATCAATCTTGTTTACCGAAATCCTCTGGAGAGGTGAAAGAGACACCCCCATTTTGTCTGGTCCGAAATCCATAAGGAACCGACAGTTATTAATCAGGTCGATCCCGTGGCACCGGCTCCCCGATTCGTTCACCTGCACCTGCATTCCGAGTATTCGCTGGTCGACGGCCTGGTACGCATCAAGCCCCTGGTCAAGGCGACAGTGACCAAGGGGATGCCCGCCGTCGCGGTCACCGACCAATACAACCTGTTTTGCCTGATCCGCTTCTACCAGGCCGCCGTGGCGGCGGGTGTCAAACCCATCGCCGGCGCGGATCTGTGGGTCCGCAACCGGGACGACGCCAACCAGCCCCACCGGTTGCTGGTACTGGTCCGGAACCGGACCGGGTATCTGAATCTGACCCGGCTCATCTCCCGTGCCTATCAAGAGGGTCAGCACCTGGGTATGCCGCAAGTCGAACCGGGCTGGGTCGAGGCGGCGACGGAGGGCCTCATCGCCCTCTCGGGCGGCCCGCACGGTGATGTGGGGCGGGCCCTCCTTGCCGATCGCTGGGATCGGGCAGAGACGCTGCTCGATCGTTGGCTCGGGGTCTTCGGCGACCGCTATTACCTGGAACTGATCCGCACCGGGCGCGAGCACGAGTCCGAGTACCTCGAGCGTTGCGTCGAGCTGGCTGCCCGCAAGGGCGTGCCGGTGGTGGCAACCAACGACGTGCGCTTCCTCGACGCCGAGGACTTCGAGGCCCATGAGGCCCGGGTCTGTATCCACGACGGCCGCACCCTCAACGACCCGCGCCGCCCCCGTCTCTACAGCGAAGAGCAGTACCTACGCACCCCCGCGGAAATGGCCGAACTCTTCGCCGATGTCCCGGAGGCGGTGGAGAACAGCGTCGAGATCGCCAGGCGCTGCAACCTGGAGCTGAACCTGGGCCAGAGCTTTCTCCCGGATTTCCCGGTTCCGGAGGGGATGACCATGGAGGCGTTCTTCGCCGCGGAGTCCAGGCAAGGGCTGGAGTGGCGACTGGAGCGCACCATCGGCCGCGATACGCCGGGGTTCGACGCCCGGCGCGAGGTCTACGATGAGCGCCTGCAGCTCGAGCTCGATGTCATCAACCAAATGGGCTTTCCGGGTTACTTTCTGATCGTTGCCGATTTCATCCGGTGGGCCAAGGACAACGGCATTCCGGTCGGACCGGGGCGGGGGTCCGGCGCCGGCTCCCTGGTGGCCTATGCGCTCAAGATCACGGACCTGGACCCCATCGAGCACGACCTGCTGTTCGAACGCTTCCTGAATCCCGAGCGCGTCTCGATGCCGGACTTCGACGTGGACTTCTGCATGGAGAACCGGGACCGGGTCATCGACTATGTCGCCGGGCGCTACGGGCGCGACGCCGTCTCCCAGATCATCACCTTCGGCACCTTGGCGGCCAAGGCCGTAGTGCGTGACGTAGGCCGGGTCATGGGCCACCCCTACGGGATGGTGGACCGCATCGCCAAGATGGTGCCCTTCGAGCTGGGCATGACCCTCGACAAGGCCCTGGAGGAGAACGACGACCTCAAGCGTGCCTACGAGGACGAAGAAGAGGTCCGGGCCATCATCGACCTGGCCCGCAAGCTGGAGGGTCTGGCCCGCAACGCCGGCAAACATGCCGGCGGCGTGGTCATCGCGCCGACCAGGCTGACCGACTTCGCCCCCCTCTATTGCGAGCCCGGCGGCGAGAATCTGCTCACCCAGTTCGACAAGGACGACGTGGAGCAGGCCGGTCTGGTCAAGTTCGATTTCCTGGGGCTGCGGACTCTGACCATCATCGATTGGGCGCTCAAGACCGTCAACGCAATCCGGGACCAGGCCGGTGAGCCCCCCATCGACATTAATGCCATCGCCATGGACGACGCCCTGGCCTTTGCCTTGCTCAAGCGTTGCGAGACCACCGCGGTCTTCCAGCTCGAGTCTCGGGGCATGAAGGAGCTGATCAAAAAGCTGCAACCGGACTGTTTCGACGACATCACGGCCCTGGTGGCACTGTTCCGCCCCGGTCCCTTACAGTCCGGTATGGTGGACGACTTCATCGACCGCAAGCACGGACGAGCCAGGGTCGCCTATCCCCACCCCGAGCTGGAGCCCATCCTCAAGTCGACCTACGGCGTCATTCTGTACCAGGAACAGGTCATGCAGATCGCCCAGGTGCTGGCGGGCTATACCCTGGGGGGAGCGGATCTGTTACGTCGGGCAATGGGCAAGAAAAAGCCCGCAGAGATGGCCAAACAGCGAGCCGTGTTCGTGGACGGCGCGGTAGAGCGCAACGTTGCCTCGGAGACCGCCACCCACATCTTCGACCTGATGGAGAAGTTCGCGGGGTACGGCTTCAACAAATCACATTCCGCTGCCTACGCCCTGGTCGCCTACCAGACCCTGTGGCTCAAGGCCCACTATCCGGCGGCCTTCATGGCGGCGGTGCTGAGCGCCGACATGGACAACACCGACAAGGTCGTGACCCTGATCGATACCTGCCGGGAGATGAAGCTCAAGGTCGAGCCCCCGGCCATCAACCAGTCCGAGTACAGGTTCACGGTCCGGGACGAGAACACTATTGTCTACGGCATCGGCGCCATCAAGGGCGTCGGCGAATCCGCCATCGAATCCATGCTCCGGGCGCGTCGGGAAGGCGGACTTTTCAAGGACATCTGGGATTTTTGCCGGCGCATCGACCTGCACAAGGCCAACCGTCGGGTGCTCGAGGCCCTGATCCGAGCCGGGGCCTTGGATGGATTGGGGGAAAATCGGGCGACCCTGACCGCCCAGCTGCCCATGGCCCTCAAGCTGGCCGAGCAGCACAAAGAGACGGAAACCGCGGGGCAGACGGACTTGTTCGGGACGATCGACACAGATGCCGTAGCCCAGCCCGATGCTCAGCTGGTCTCCCGGACCTGGAGCGAGTGGGAAGAAGAAGAGCGCCTTCAGGGCGAGAAGGAAACCCTGGGTCTCTACCTTACCGGGCACCCCATCGACCGGGTTGCCGCGGAGCTCGACGCCATGACGGGCGCCCGCATCGGCGTGCTCTTGCAGTCGGGTCGCGGCTCCAACGACGGCGAGAAACGGACGGTCGCGGGATTGGTCGTCGGCGTACGCCACGGCAAGACACAGCGTGGGCGCATGGGCTCGGTGACACTGGACGACAGCACCGGACGGATCGAGGTCACCTGCTTTTCCGAAGTCTACGAAGAAACGCGCGATCTTCTGGTAGCGGACAATATCCTCATCATCAACGGTTCCCTGAGCTTCGACGATTATCGCAACGGTTGGTCCCTACGCGCCGAACAGGTACGGACCCTGGAGCAGGCACGGGCGGATCTGGCAAACCACCTCGCCCTGGGATTGGACCTGAGCGACCCGGACGCCCACGCCCGCGGCCAAGCCCTGGTCGGAGAGCTGCGTGTTACCCTCCGCACATTCAGCGGAACCGGCCTGCCGGTCTACATCCATTATCACCGTCCCGGTGCCCGCGGTTGCTTGTTGATGGGCAAGGATTGGCGAGTACGGCCCACGGACGAGCTTCTCAAGCGGCTGCGCCACCTGCTGGGTTTTCAGGCAGTTCGAGTCGCCTATAAAAGGATCGGTTTCGAGGAGGCAAATCCCCGGTAGGGTGGGCTGTGCCCAAATACCATTAAGTTAGCTGCTGGCCGCTTGTCGTAGCCCAACACCGTTGTTGGGCACGCCCACCGTCCCTGGCGGGTTCGTATACTGCCACACGGCACGATCTGCGCATTTTCACTCTTCCTCTCCCTCCGGGAGAGTGTCGCAGAAGCCCCTCTCCTACCGGGAGGGTGTCGCAAAGGGGCACGGCACGCCGTGTGCGCCGACGATCCCGTTTCATCTGATTCTGCTGGTCAGCCCCATCTCCTACGCCCCCCAAACCAGCCGCCGCAGAGCCTGGGTAAGTGTCGAAATTGAAATCGAACGAAACGTGAAATCGAAATCGGGATCGCAAATCGGAATTTCGATCCCGATCCCGATTTGGGCTTTTACGACACCCTCACCGGGAGAGGGATCAAAGGGCGAAGATCGGTGCCTTCGGGCATACCCTCTCCGGAGAGGGCCGGGGTGAGGGGGAACAAAGCTCGGATTGTGCCAGTGGCAGTATACCTCCCGACGCCGGGGCATGCGCCTGACCCGACCCACCACGACGCGGCCAGCACTTAGGAGACTGCTCTAAAAGGGACTGTAGGCCGTAGGCCAGGCCAGGGACGGCCAAAACCCAGCAATAACCAACGCTGGGGTTCGTTTCTCAACCCAGCCTACCGATTTAAAATCAATGGGTTAGTTTTTAGACAGCCTAATGGCATTAATTTTAAATCAATCTGGTAATTTAGGGCTACTACTCTATAGGGAGGGGCAGTGTAGCCTCTCACCATAGACCTGTTCCAGGGTGCGCGATAGCTGGCCAGTTGTTCCGTGGCTTGTGCGAGCTTTTGGCCTTGACCGGGGCAGTGCCCGCAGTTCCTCGCGGCTTCAACCTGACTTCCCGGTTGCTCAGACCCACTCCTTGCAGCGGGATGTATTTGAATTCCAACAGGTGATCCATAACAGCTGGTATCTGCGCATGTCGGGACGGACGATCATGCTGAGGTCGGCATAGCCCTTGTCGATGGCCGTTTCCAATCCATGATGTAGAAGGTGTCGGAAAACAGCACTACCAGGAATGCGGTCTTGACCACCAGTTCATTGGTCCACCGATAATCCCGATTGTCGAATACCTGAAAATAACGGGTTTCGATGAAATCGCACAGGGGCTCGAGATCGCCACTGGTGTAGAAGGTTCGCCGCCCGGCGGGCGGTTTCGCGGTCCTCGTATTCAGGCAGCAGTGCGTCCCGGATGCGCCTTCCACATACAGGCGCCGGATTACCAGGTTGGGGAATGGTCAGTGCCAGGCGACCCATGGGATCGCTCCCGGCAATGGTCAACACCCCCAGGTAATACATGAGGGAGGCCAGGAAGGGCTGGTCACGGGTGGCCGTCAGCATGTCCTCGACGCTGAAGCGATACACCCCGTCGATCAGATCGCGTCGGTGGGATCGAGGGCCCCACCAGTTCGTTGCCGTGTGGCAGGCGGGCGATGTAGTCGATACGGTTGCGATCCATGGCCAGGTTATCGTCCAGGATCCTCCGGGGATAGGTGCATTCTTCCTGGTAATTTTGGAGAAAATACAGCGCCAGAGTAGGATTGTAGAGAAGTGGTCCCTCTTCATAGCCGAAACGGTACTCCGTTATAAAAGGTGCGCATGGTAGCAAGGGCCTCCTGCACCTGGGATGCGGCAAATTGCATTCTTGCCGATTTTCTCCAGGGCGTCCGCCACCTCGCTGTCGTGAAAACCGCACAGATCACGGTATTTCGAAGGAAAGAGACATCGCGCGCCACGCCATAGCCGCTGCTGATGTCGCGTTCATGACCACCGGTGACACCCCGGTAATAAATACCTTTTGTCGAAGGCCCTGCCCGTTGCTCAGTGCCTTGACTGCTTTGAACAGGGTTTTCAGGATGCCTTCGCCGTGAACCAGTTGCGTAGCGGTCCTGTCTCACCCAGCCAGGCGGCTACGACTTCGTTGGCGAAGTTGTCGTATTCGTCGATGAACAGATAGAGTTTGTAGGGTGTCCGGTTCACCGCATTGACCAGGGTGTGAAAAGACGCCAGGGCATTCGTGATTGATGGGGGATACCTGGGATAACTGGGTTCCCACGATAAAACCTGTACGCAGACGTTGATGTGGGAATATGCAAGGCCCGCCGATGCCTAAGATATCGCCAATGGAGGTACCACTTGTTATAAAACTCACCACATTGCGGTGGCATTTGCAGCAGGAGGGCGCCACTTCAGGCCGGAACAGTTGCTCTCCAGGCACTTCCGTCGCGCTTCGCCAGGTCGTAGTAGTTTTCCAGCATCGAGCAGCACCAGGCTTTTTCCGAACCGGCGTGGGCGCAGGAACAAATAAATGGTCTCCCGCTTTTTCCAGGGAGACAATGCGGTCCGTGCGGTCGGCGTAGAAGTAGTCTTGCGTGATGACTTTGTGAAAATCGGCAATACCGTAGGAAATTTCATGATTCATGCCCGATTCGGTTCGGCTTTTCCATGAGTATCCCAGCCGGCTCAATCCCGCTCGCGATGGAATTCGCTCCTCGATCACCCGTGGACCGGGTCGGTCCGGACCTCGTCAGGCGGCGTTCGATCGGGAGCCGGATGGAGGACGCGCGCGATCAAGAACCGCGTAGTTCCGGGACGAGCAACAGAAAACCGGAGGATGTCGGTAACGAACCCCGGTAGCAGCAGGACCAGGCTCTATTACCAGCAACACCGCCCTGTCGAGCAGTTCCAGGGCTGGCATCCGGTTCTGTTCCATGGCGCCGCGGGACCGCATGAGCACCGAAAAGCCCTGGATCCGACCAGTGCGCCGAGCAGGGCGGTGAAGATGGACAGGCCGATGGTCGGTGGCGCTGATGTGGGAGCCTACCTGATCAGGAAGTAGAGCTCGATCAAGGGTGTCTGACGAACAACAGCAGGAAAAAGGATCACGGACGGACCTTAAGTTCACAGGCAATTCGGATACCGGGACACCTACCTTAACATGGAGGGTGTCGCAAAAAGGGGCACGGGCACGCCGTGCCCCGGACGATCCCGTTTCATCCGATTCTGCTGGTCAGGCCTCATCTTCCTACGCCCAACCAACCGTTGGAGAGCCTGCCGGTCGAATGGGATCGCAATCGGAATTTCGGATCCCGATAGCGGGGAGAATCCATGGGTGACGGGTATAGGTCCGAGGTCTGGTCGTTTTCGTACCTGTCCGGATGTGAGGAGACCGCGGCACGGATTGCCGAAACCCTGGTGGTGGAACGGCTCGCCGCTTCGGTGCCGCCGGTGCCTGGAACGACGTCCATTCGTGGCGAAATAAGGTGGAACGGGATACTGAGACGCTCTTGTTGATTGAGACTATGGACACCTGCTTGATGCACTTGTAAGGTTACACATATATAACCGAATTGCCTCTCACAATATATGAAAGAAGCGCATATATCAATAAAACAATACCGATCATTTCAAGAAATTCTTCGATCGTATAAAGAGTGGCGTATGTTATGGAGTCATAGCCAAAGTAGATCTGCCTTCTGCTCTCCAAGCATATCGAAAACGATCGCTTCCTGTAAGATAGATGTTCACAGGATAAAGAGTACAGCTGTCCTTTCGCTTTGCAGGTAAATTAAATATACCAGAATAAAAACAATCACTGCAAAACCATAGGGGACAACCCATGGGAAATATAAAACCCCTGTCGAATCGATATATTTTGCCATATCACCGATGTTTTCATGAATTTGGAAACCTTCATCGATGGATAGAAAAAGAAAAATAATACCCAAAACCAAACCAACATGACCTTTCATAATCAAGATTCCCTCCCTTTTATAGATAGCAATGATTAAAAAAGAAGGGAGCATAAGTGAATATTGCAAAAGAAGAGTATAATGAGGGAATATTCTTCTCAATATCCAAATCGAACCATCGAACGAAAATGAAGATATCCGTTGTCGCCGAAAAAGAGACTAAAAGAATGGAGAACAAAAACGAGAAAGAGTATTATTGATAGGAGGAATAAGTTGACTTCGTTTAGCCAACAAATGCTTGTATCGATTTTTTGTATTTCAGCCTGATTTGGCCGGATCTGCATTTTTGATGATAAGGATATCTTTCGTCGCGCGCTGAGCCGCCACCGTAAGGTCTCGATTTATGTGCGCAACTCCTGAACCATTACTAATGCTCTTGCGAGTCTTCCTTATGCTTCTTCCCTTTTGAGCCCTTCTTATCTTTCTTCTTTCCCTCTGAACCTTTTTCTTTCGGAACCCTTATCTTTCTTCCCTCTGAACCCTTTTCTTCGAGCCTTCTTCCCTTTCGGTTTCTTCCCCGAGCCTTTTCTTCGAGCCTTTTCTTATGCTTCTCTCTTTCGAGCCTTTCAACCCCGTAGTCTCCAATTTCTTCATATTTCCGTATGGTTGGCGGAATGTCTTCTTTCAACGAAAGGAATGCCTTAGAACCCGTTTAACCCCTACAGGATATACTCCGCTCCCCCAGCCTTTTGCTCTGTGTGTCTTGGAATCGGGTGATGACTTCTTTAAAAGGCTTGCCGCTTATTTTAACCAACTGGAGTATCATAAATACATCCGTTGGTTGCATTTTTCACTATAAATCAAAAATCAGCATCTTTCTCGGGAACATTGTAAGAGACGGAAAGGTCTGGAAATAAAAAACAGCAAAGTTTGAGCGTTTGGGCGGGCAATATTGATATTCCTTAGGAAGTCATCGAAATCACTGTCTCCCGGTGGCGGCTTGAAACTGCGTGTTAATCTGAAAATCGGCATCCGGTCCGCACGGACCCATGCTGTCTCCGTGGTCCGGATGTCCGGCCCACGATTTCATTTTGCTTGGTTTCGCTTTCGTAACAGGTGGTCGGTTTCTCCTGGGCAGCCATTACCGGCACGGTACTAAACACCAATGCCAATGCCACGTAGCTCGAAAGGGCAATTTTACGGTTGGTTTCACCTTAATTCTCCTCTTATGCTCGATTTCACCAAAATCGCTCTTTGCGGGGCGTCCGGTGGTATGGGGGTCTCCAGCTCGTCGAAGAGAGGGTGAGGGATTTCCCACTCTGTCAATATGGTCTTTGACAGCACACAGGATATGCTGAAACCATGTATTGCTAGGGTACCCGAGATCACAACCCCCATGACCAAAGGGCTACTCACCTACCTGGAGTGGATAAAGCACATGTACCTCTGTAAGACCTGATGCCCCGGCTGCTGCTCCTGCTCGCCGCCCCGACAGCAGTGGCGGGTGCCCAAGCGCGTCCCTTCTATCCGACCAGGCCGTTGGGGTCTCGACCGGGCGCCCGCCCTCGAAACCCTCGTCGTATCCTGGAACCTCGGTCAGGCGTTGGGCCCGAACGAAAGACGAGATCCCGCAGCTGGAACAGGCCTTCCGCTTCACCGCCTATGTCTCGGCCCCGGATCGTCTCCGGCTCACCTGGGACATCGCGGATGGGACCTTTCTCTACCAGGAGAAGATTCGGATCGCCGTGGCGGATACCCCGGACGTCGCCCTCGGCCCTTGGTGAGCTGCCGAGCCGAGATCAAGCCCGACACGGTGCGTCCGGACGGCACTACACCGGCGACGTGGCTGTCTACCACCATCGCATCGACCCGTCGCTGCCGCTGGTGCGCGGCTCGCCGCAAACTGACCCGCCTGAATCTGGTGGTGAAGTATCAGGGCTTGCGCCGAGCGCGGGATTCGTTATCCCCCGGTTACTAAGCGGGATCGGTTCGGGATCTGCCTGCCGCGACCGGGCCCACCAGCGATGCTACATTCCAGGCCCGCGAGGCCGCCGCTGCACGCCTCCGCAGGGCAGGGAGGGAGAGGTCGGTCTCCGAGTCGGACGATCGCGCCAGGCTGGCCGGTAGCAGTCTGTGGGCAACGGTGGCCCTGTTCTTCGGCTTCTCCGTTAAGGCCTTCACCCCTGCGTCTTTTCCGATGGTCCCCATCCGCAGGGCATCATCGCCGGTCAGGGCGCGGCCATTACCATCCGCAAGGCGTTTGTGCTGTCCCTGGTCTATGTGCTCGCCATGGCGCTGGACTCATACCGTTGCCGGCGTACTTGCGGGGCTGTTCGGTGCCACCCAGGCGCCGCTTTCCAGGACCCCTGATCCTCGGCCCTTTGCCCTGGTCTCGTGGCCCTGGCCCTGTCCATACCCGGTTTCCTTATGAGCTGCAATTGCCTTCCGGCTGCAATCCAGGCTCGCTACCGTCAGTAACCGCCAACAGGGCGGACCCCGGCCGGGGTAGCCGTCATGGCCCTGCTCTCGGCCCTGATCGTCGGTCTCGCGTCGCCCCCTGGCCGGCGCTCTGATCTTCTTCACCGGCCGACCGGCGACTGGCTGCCGGGCGGTATTTCTGCCGCCCTCGGTCTGGCATGGGCGCCTGCTGATCGTCATCGGCACGTCGGCGGGCAGGCTGCCGCCCAAAGCCGGGGCCTGGATGGATGCGGTGGAAGGCGGTGTTCGGTGGCCCTGCTGGCGGTGGCTTATCAGTTGCTGGAGTGGCATCCTGCTCCCCGCGGTCGCCATGGCTTTGTGGGGCTGCTGCCGATCTGCTCGGCGGTGTATCTGGGCGCCCTCCGCAGTTGCCGCCCACCGCGGGCGGCTGGAGCAAGCTGTGGACGGGCGTCGGTTTCTTCCTGCTCATCTACGGTGTGCTGATGCTGGTAGAGAGGCGGCCGCGGGCGGTAAGGACACGTTGCAGCCCCTGCGTGACTCGCCCGGGGAGAGGGCGACGCCGGCGTGCGCCACGCCGTCTTTAAACCCATCGCGTCGGGCGCGGAGCTGATCGGAAAGGGCTGCGGCCACGTGCCGGCAGGCCGGTTCTGTTGGATTTCTATGCGGACTGGTGTGTGTCCTGCAAGGAGCTGGAACGCTATACTTTCTCCGATCCGATGGTGGTCGCCGAGCTGGAGCGTTTGTTTGTTACGGGCGGATGTCAACGCTAACGACGCCCAGACCAGGCCCTGATGCAAACGCGCTGGTATTCCCGACCACCGGCGGTCCTGTTCTTCGACCCCCAGGGCCGGAGCTGCGCGGCTATCGCGATTGGATTCGCCGGCGCGGGAGTTCGCCGATCATCTGAGCAAGATAGGATCATGATGAGGTGGTGTGACACTTGGAAGGCAATCCGAGCTTTTGAATTTCCCCCTCACCCCGGCCCTCTCTGGGAGGGAGGGAGAGGGAGTGAAATGCGCAGATTGTGCCGTGTGGCAGTATACTTTAGGGACGCTACCCGTTCTGTTCGGGTAGCGATTCTATTGATTGGTCTCGATACGGAACGTTGGGGACAACCTTACCTTTTCCCCTCCAAGGGGGATTTCTCAGGGGCTTATCGGCTGCCTCTGCCATTTATCCAAGCTTGCCAGCCGTCCTCTTGTCTTGTCTATACCTTCTCTTATACTGGGGGGTAAGAAGGGTGTCCCCCCGCTAGTGGTACCACCAGGTCCCCCTCCTCCTACGCTGGGAGGGGTGGCGGTAGGAACCCAATAGTCCCCCAGAGAACCCAGAGAACTCCTCCCGCCAATAAACCCGCGTCTGGTAACCGTAGCCTGAAGTGATATCCGAAGTTCCCCTCCAATCCCTGAAAGGATGTCCGGCCCCCCCGGGGCCCCTCCCCCTCCTACACCGGTAGTGGTAAAGGTGGTAGTGGTAGTGGTAGTGGTAGTGGTAGTGGTAGAACCCCAAAACGTTCCCAGAGACCTCCCTAGGAAATTCGACCTATATATCTGAGGATACACCGGTCTTGTTTTTTTTGGAACTGCTGGTGTAAGTCTAGTAGTACGATACACTGGTCCTGCTGTACGTGTACGAGAACCCCAAAACGTTCCCAGAGACCTCCCTCCCCCTCCGGTAGGAAACCCGGTCGCCACCGGATATCCCCCGCCTCCTACACCGGTAGGAAACCCGGTCGCCACCGGATATCCCCCGCCTCCTACACCGGTAGGAAACCCGGTCGCCACCGGATATCCCCCACCTCCCACACCGGTAGGAAACCCGGTCGCCACCGGATATCCCCCGCCTCCCACACCGGTAGGAAACCCGGTCGCCACCGGATATCCCCCGCCTCCTACACCGGTAGGATACAACCCGGTCGTGGTCGTCCCCGGATATCCCCCGCCTCCTACACCGGTAGTGGTAGTGGTAGTGGTAGTGGTAGTGGTAGTGGTAGGAACCCAATACGCTCCCAGAGACCTCCCTCCCCCTCCGTTAGGAAGCCCGGCCCCCCCTGCAGTCCCTCCTCCTGCACCAATAGGGAGCCTGTTGTCCCCGCTCGGAGAGCTCGAAAGGACAGCAGACACCGCCTGCAACACCAAGTCATATATGGAGAAGCCCACCGCGGCACTTACAGTACCCGGCATTACGGCAAGCAAGGCAACCAGGATGCTTGGCCCTATGATTTTTAACCGGCGCATGATCCCCTCCCGGAAAATCCACGTTGAGGATAAGTTAATTGAGACTTCATCGCGCACGACGGAAGAACACAAATTCGAGTATAGCATTCCGGGAACATTCGAGCAACCGTCCGCTATGCAGGGCGACCCGTATAAAGGGCACCTTGAAAAATGGGTGTTTTCACCAATCGAGGAATTCTAACCCATTGATTATTCAGACATTCCGTTGACGAAAACCATATTTTTCAAAGTGCCCTAAAGCTCCCCGAAAACATGACCGCGGATTTCTTAAGACAGATGTTAGCATCTATGCAGTCCAGCGCGATAACTTTTCATGCGTGTCTTCTGTGCCGCGGTGATAATGACTTCTTACAGGCGCGATTACGCGTCGCTGGCATGCGACATCAAGGACTGGGGCCGCGCGCTCGGCTTCCAACAGGTGGGCATTGCCGATATCGATCTCGGGCTCGCGGAACGCCGTCATGCGGCCTGGCTGCGCCAAGGTCGGCACGGCGAAATGGACTATATGGCACGCCACGGCACCAAGCGCACCAGACCCGCGGAGCTGGTCCCCGGCACCCTACGGGTCATCTCGGCGCGCATGGATTACCTACCCGAGGCCGGGGAACGCGCGTGGACAATGATCGGGGACCCGACCGCCGCCTTCGTCTCCCGCTATGCCCTGGGACGGGACTATCACAAGGTGCTCCGCCGCCGCCTGCGACACCTGGCCGAACGCATTCGCGGCGCGGTCGGTGATTGCGGCTGCCGGGTGTTCGTGGACTCCGCGCCCGTGCCGGAGAAACCCCTGGCCGAGAAGGCGGGGCTGGGCTGGATCGGTAAACATACCAACCTGGTCAATGCCAAGGCCGGCTCATGGTTCTTCCTGGGCGAGATTTACTCCGATCTGCCGTTGCCCCCGGATCCGCCGACCCCGAACCATTGCGGGACATGCCATGCCTGTATGGACGCTTGCCCGACCCGGGCCATCGTCGCCCCCTATGTGCTGGATGCACGGCGGTGCATCTCCTACCTCACTATCGAGCACCAGGGCAGGATTCCCTCGGCACTGCGCCCGCTCTTGGGAAATCGTGTCTACGGTTGTGACGACTGCCAGTTGGTCTGCCCCTGGAACCGCTTCGCCCGGCCCTGCATGGAGCCTGATTTCAAGCCCCGGCAGGGGCTCGACCGTGCTACCCTACTGGAACTCTTCTCCTGGAGCGAATCCGAGTTTCTGGAGCGCACCGCGGGCTCGGCCATCCGTCGGATCGGGTATCGGGTCTGGCTGCGCAACCTGGCGGTGGCGCTCGGCAATGGTCCCTGCTCCACGGCCGTCGTCACGGCACTGCGGGCCCGCCGTGATTACCCCCATCACCTGGTGCGCGAGCACGTTGCCTGGGCCCTGCAACGTCAGACCCGCAGCAAGTGCCCGTAGGATGGACGTAGGATGCGGTGAGCGTGGTACACCGTAGCAGGATTACGGCAGTCCCGACCGCGAACCGCATCGAAAGGGAAACTACGAATCACGCGAATCGGCACGAATCGATCTTCGCGAGGATTCACGTGATTCGTAGTTTTCTCTTTTTAACCAGACAGACTCTCATACCCGCAGCAAGTGCTCCCGGTAGTGGCGCAGTTCCGCGATAGACTCCTTGATATCTTCGAGGGCTAAATGGGTACCTGCCTTGGGGAAGGATTCGACCACCTGGGGCGCCCAGCGCTGGGCCAGGATCTTGAGGCTGCTGACGTCCAGATTGCGATAGTGGAAGTAGGCCTCCAGGCGCGGCATACAGCGTGCGAGGAAGCGGCGGTCCTGGCAGATGCTGTTGCCGCACAGCGGCGATTTCCCGGCCGGGACGTGCCGCTCCAGGAAGGCCAGGGTCTCGGTCTCCGCCCGTTGCTCGTCGTATGTGCTCGCCCGCACCCGCGCGAGCAGGCCCGAGCTACCGTGGTGCTCCCGGTTCCAGGCATCCATTGCGGCCAGCACATGCTCGGGTTGGTGAATGGCGAGCACCGGACCCTTGGCCAGGATCTCCAGCCGCTCGTCGGTGACGACGGTGGCAATCTCGATGATCTGATCGCGGAACGGGTCCAAGCCCGTCATCTCCAGATCCATCCATACCAGGTTGTTTTCGCTCGGGGCCATCGCCGGTAACCATAAGCCAGTGGTGCAGCGAGTTTACTCCGAACCGCCGTCGCAAGTCGCCTGCGCGACCAATCGACCGGGCGCGCAGAACTGTTTTTTCCTACAATTGGGGCCATCGCACCCCTGGAGAAGTCCTATGAGCACGCGCATCCTCACCCTCCTCACCTGTGGTCTACTCGCCGCCGTCGGTGCAACCCAATGCTTCGCGGCGGACGACGGCAGCGCCCAGGCTCTCCACAAAAAACACTGCGTCGCCTGCCACGGCACCGAGGTGTACACCAGGGAAACCCGAACGGTCGAATCTTTTCCTGCCCTCAAGACCCAGGTCCGACGCTGCGAAATGGCGCTCGAGCTGGATTGGACCGATGAAAAAATTTCCGCAGTAAGCCAGTATCTGAACAACCGTTTTTACCACTTCAAACCCTGACCATGCCGCGGCAGCGACTCTCCGAGCGCCAGATCGAGCGCATCCAGAAGCGCCAGGAACGTCGCCGCCAGCATACTCGGCACCTGGTTGCCGACGCCGACGAAGCACCGGTACGGGAAGGTTTGGTGGTGGTCCGCCACGGCGCCAGGCTCGCCGTGGAGGATGTCGATAACCGGATCTACCAGTGCCTGGTCAGGCAAAATATCGGTCATCCGGTGTGCGGGGACCGCGTCATCTGGCAGCCTACGGGAACGGACCAGGGTGTGGTGTCCGCACTCCTGGATCGGGATACCGTCCTGAGCCGCCCGGATTACAGCGGCCGAGATAAGCCCCTGGCCGCCAACCTGACCCGGCTGGTGGTCCTGCTGGCACCGCACCCGCGCCCGAGCAAACATCTGCTCGACCAGTACCTGGTGGCCGCGGAGCTGATGGGCGTCCGGTCCATGCTTCTGTTCAATAAGATGGATCTACTCGATATCGAGGCCCTGGCGGCATTCCAGGCGCGGTTCGCGCACTATCGGGACCTCGGCTACCCGTCGGTTTGGATTAGCCTCGAGGACGGCCGCGATCTCGCCCCCTTGGCGCACCGATTCTCCGGCGAAACCAGTATCCTGGTAGGCCAATCGGGTGCCGGTAAATCGTCCCTCATCAAGGTTTTACTGCCGGACCAACAGGTGCAGATCGGGCGCCTGTCCGAGGCCACCGGCCTGGGCCGGCACACCACCTCCGCGGCGACCTGCTACCGCTTGCCCCAGGGTGGTCGTCTCATCGACTCGCCGGGGGTACGCAGCTTTCGCCTCGGGGCCATCGGCCGGTCCCGGCTACAGCTGGGATTTCGAGAGCTTGCCCCTCTTTTGGGGCAGTGCCGGTTCAACGACTGTCGCCACGCCCAGGAGCCGGGGTGTGCGGTGAAACAGGCCTTAATGGAGGGAAGGGTGCACCCGGAACGCCTAAAAAACTTCCAACACCTCGCGGCGAATCTGACAGCCGAGCCGCAAAGGCGCTGAGGAAATGGAGAAAACGATCACGGGCAGGTTTCTGCAAGCAAGTCACGGCGAGAAATCCGCACTTACCCTGATGTATCCCCCCATTATTCCAATATAAAACAATAAGATATAGCGAGGTAGCCCAACACCTTGTTGGGCACGCCTGCCGTCCCTGGCGGGCTTTGCCCAACCTACGCGGGCTGATTTGCGGGGATACTTCAGGCACCTACCTGTTTCTACGGGCAATGTTCAACCGAGGGGAATTTTAAAGGACAATGGGATAATTATGCGAAACACCATAAAAAAGATCATTAAACCTATATTCCACTGGGTTTTGTGTCTCTCCTTAACAGGAGTGGGATATTCAAACAGTAAGCTGGCTAATGGCCAGCCCCTGACCGGACACAAGGGGAGGGTTTACGGCCTGGCCTTCGATCCCACTGGGCGGCTGCTCGCCTCCGCCGGGCAGGATGGCACCGTACGCCTGTGGAACCCGGCCACTGGCCAGCTTATCGGCAAGCCCCTTACCGGACACGATGGGACGGTTTGGATCCTGGCCTTTGATCCCGCCGGGCGCTTGCTCGCCTCTGCCGGGAAGGACGGTACCGTGCGCCTGTGGGACCCAGGCTCTGGCCGGCCCATTGGTGAGCCTCTGACCGGACACAAGGGTAATGTTTACGGCCTGGCCTTTGATCCTGCAGGGGATCTGCTTGCCTCCGCCGGGCAGGACGGCACCGTGCGCCTGTGGGACTCAGGCTCTGGCCGGCCCATCGGTGAGCCTCTGACCGGACACAAGGGGATGGTTTGGCACTTGGCCTTTGATCCTGCAGGGGATCTGCTTGCCTCCGCCGGGCAGGATGGCACCGTGCGCCTGTGGGACCCAGGCTCCGGCCGGCCCATCGGTGAACCTCTGACCGGACACAAGGGGTGGATTTATAGGCTGTCCTTTCATCCTACCGGGCGTCTGCTCGCCTCCGCTGAGAAGAGATCCGGCACGATCCGCCTGTGGGACAAGACCACTGGCCAGCCCATCGGTGAACCCCTGATCGGTCATGAGGGGACTGTCTGGGACCTGGCCTTCGATCCTGCAGGGCATCTGCTCGCCTCCGCGGGGAAGGGCGGCGCGATCCACCTGTGGGACCCAAGCACCGGCAAGCCTATCGGTGAGCCTCTGACCGGCCACCTGGGAATGGTTTGGGATTTGGCCTTCGATCCCAGTGGGCGTCTGCTCGCCTCCGCCGGGAAGGACGGCACGGTCCGCCTGTGGGACACAAGCACTGGCCAGCCCATCGGCGAGCCCCTGACCGGACACAAGGGGTGGATTTACAACCTGGCTATCAATCCCGCCGGGCGTCTGCTCGCCTCCGCCGGGCAGGACGGCACCGTGCGCCTGTGGCACTTACCACAGATTCCGCTGCCCAGCGATTGAGTTCGGCATCTGGGTTACCGTTATCCTCTGCTCAAGGCAGTCGTTACATTGCTCCTTACTTAGGGGACGTTCTCAATTAATAAATCATCTAAGTGTTGTAGGCTGGGTGGCAAGGAACGAAATCCAGCTTTTCCGATCCGCAATACCGTGTGCTGGGTTTGGCCGTCCCTGGCCGTAACCCAGCCTACGGGCTTGATTTTTATGATGATTTGGCTCAATTGAGAACGCCCCCCAATGATATGGGTAATCCTCCTGACAAAGAAGGGCGTCGGCTTGGGCACGGGCCATCCATCGATGCGGTTCGCGGTCGGGATTGGTGTAATCCTGCTACGGCATACCGCGCTCACCGCATCCTACGAGCTTTGCTCGACCTCCCTTCCTGACGGATCTTGGCGAAATAACCCGATTTCATCGCCGCCTCGAACGCCTGATTGGAGGAATATTCAAAACCGAACACCGGACGCCACAGGCGCGGGTTCTCCATGCACAGATAAAAAAACACCCGATCATGCCAGGCGGCCAGACTGTGATAAGCGTGGGAGAACAACCGGAGCTTGATCTCGTCGGGATAGGACAGCTTGCCGTCGCTCCCGGTCAGGGGCATCTGCAAAATCCGGGTCTTGAAGCCGCCGGTGCGGATCCGGCGGATGACGGATTTGGTGAAGGTGAGGGTGCCGAACGAGACCAGCGCCACCTCGGATGGATCGAACCCCTGCTCGACTCGGGACAAGAGCTCCGAGTAATCCGCCATCCAATCGGCGTAATGGATCATGGGGTGGAAATGGAAGCCGACGAAGATCCCTCGGTCGGCCACCCGCCGGGCGGCGTTCAGGCGTTCATCGAGGCGGGCGGTCCGCGGCTCCTCGTGCTCGATGATGCACTGCGGATTGAGGGACCAGGTGCAGATGAGATTCGGGGGAATCGGGTTCCGCAACAGATAGGCGATATGTTTGGATTTGGTCTTGAGCTCCAGGATGACATTCGGGTGGCGGCGGGCAAACGCCGTCAGGGCATCGAGCACCCCGAAGCGATTGCCCCACATCAGCGAATCGGACGACTGTCCGGTTCCGATGTGGTAGGTCCGCCCGGGGTCGAGCCGCAAAGCCTCCAGCCGCTCGGCGAACCGGCGGTCGAAGTGGATCTCGTTGTCATGATAAAAGGACCGGACACTGCAATAGCTACAGCCGAAGCCGCAATTTTCCACCGCATCCAGCGTCAACAGATTGCAGCAACGGGTCCGCTCCGAGGCCACGGGACAGCGGCCTAATCCGAGGTGCCCGCGCACCCGATCGCGCACCCGGACCCGGTATCCACCCGACCTGGGGGTTGCGACGGGCGTACCGTATTGCCTCGGAGTCATACGCAGGCGTTCCCGGTGCCGGCGTAAAACACCGACGACCAATGCGCGTCGCTCCTTCGGCGGCAGATCCGCTGCGGGCGCCGCGGGCCAGACCGCTGGGAGCGGAGACTCGTCCCACATATTCAGATCGACGCCGATTTCGCTGATCTGGCGCAGCTCCTGTTGCGAAAAACGGTAATCCAGGGCCTGTCGGCGTAGAAAATCGCGTTCCTCGGCCGGCAGGCAACCGAACAGCGTCCGCTCGGCGATACGGGGGAATTTCTGTTCGTAGCTCTCGTGGTTCTCCCTCATCCTGATCTCGAAGGTGTTGGACATGTTTTATCCGCAGATTCCGGTGCGCCGTGGAAAGGCGCGCCCTCTCGGTGGGTGAAATTCCCACCCGGCAACGGTCGCTCCAGCCGGTAGCAATCGGAGCGGTCGTGGAGGTAACGAAAGGGCCGAAACCAAGCCATCCGAACCCATGGACTGGCAGCGATTGCTTGCCGAACCGACCGAGTGATCTGTTACCCCGACTCTATCCTTATGAGCCTGCCCACCTGCTGCTGCGCCACGAGCTGGATGAATGGACAACGGCCACTCCGTGACGGTTTGGCCAAGGCACCGGATGCGACATGGCCATGCAACCCCAAATCAATGTACAACATCGGCCCAGGTCAATGCCGTCCCGGCTTTCGCCACGAGCTCGCCGGCACCCTCGCCCTGTTCGCGGTCCTGCAACGACATCGGTCCGACCATCCGGCCCTGCTCGGTCCCTGGCGTGAGCTACTTACCGAAGCTGGATTCATATCCTCTCCTCCGCCGGAAACCCAGCCCCCCGCGGCGCAGGCCCCGAATATTCCGGAAGCTGAAATCCTTGATCTGGATGCCGAGCGGTTCGATCTGCTCGCCTATCTGGTCTGCGCCCACCACGGCAAATTGAGGCTTATCTAGCACGCTTGTCCAGCCGACTAACAAGTTATCTCCCCTCATCTGGCAGGAATCGGGATGGAGGAGCGGGGAAACAGCCTGCGTATCCGTGGCGTCTGCGACGGCGACGAGCTACCGCCTTTTCTACTCGCCGCCGCTGACGGGACGCGCCACGGGCTCCTCGCCACCTGTCTCGACCTTGCTCCCGCCGCGGCCGGACTCAACCCGCGCACAGGCCGGGGTTGGACCGAGCGGGTCTTAGGCTTGTTGCAACAATACGGACCCTTCACACTCGCTTGGCTGGAAGCTCTTCTGCGCGCCGCCGATCAGCGCGCTTCGCGCCTGAACTCTGCCGATCCCTTGCTGGAGGACCCCGATGGCAACCACGAACTGGAAACAAGTGACCGCACGCTGGCAACGGCTGACCCCGGAAGAACAACTGCGCATCCGGCTGTCCCGGATACCCCGCAAAGTGGCCCGCAGCATGGCCTTCGAGGGGGAGCCGGTGGATGAGAGGATGTTGGAAGCCGAAGCGGAAAGGTACTTGCCATGGATACGTCCCTCACCGATTGCAACGGCTGAACCACCCACGTGTTGTCGGCCACGCTGATGTATACTCCGCCTTATGATGCCATCTTAAGGTGCAGGAGACGTCATGACCACAAAACCGACCCTACACATTGATGAGTACCTGATCGAGCAGGCAAAAACATACGGCCAGGCTCACGAGGATTCCGTATCCGAGCCCGTCGCCGACTACTTCGTCATACCTGACGCCGGCACAGATGACTACAGACAAAAGAGACCCACTCCAGTGGTCGACTCTCTGCATGGTTTGCTGAAGGACAAGGGCCTCGATGAGGAGAGCTACAAAAGACACCTCGCTGACAAATACGGTTTATGAGCCGGCGCAATCGATCATCGATAGAATCCTCGAGGATGCGGGTAATTTTCGATCTCAACGTTCTCTTGGATGTCCTGCTCAATCGCGCACCTCACGCGACCGATTCCGCTGCCGCACTACGACTCGCCGAGACCCACATCGTTGAAGGATACCTTTGTGCCGCAGGGGTAGACACGCTCGACTATCTGCTCATCCGCGGCCTGGATCGGAAGCAAGCCCGCTTCCATCTCGGCAACGTCCGGAAAACCCTGCACATCGCCGCAGTAACCGAGGCCGTTATCGACGCGGCCCTGGCCCTGAATTGGCCGGATCTCGAAGACGCAATCGTTCACGAAAGTGCCCGCCTATGCGGAGTCGACGCCATCGTCACGCGTAATCCTGTAGATTTTTCAACGGCCTCTTTGCCGATTTTCGGGCCGAAACAACTGACCGCCATCGCAACTCGCCGCGGATAAAAGGGACCCGTAGATCGGGTTAGGTGCGCCGTGCGATGTGGGCGTGGACAGCCGAGGCGGAACGCGCTGTAACCCGACATTCAAAGCCGGTCTGCGGCAGTTTGTCCCAGATACCCCGCAAAGTGGCCCGCAACATGGTCTTCGAAGGGGACTCGGGCTCAGGCGCCGCATCACGCCACTTGCTTCGGTGCAATGGGCTTTAATCCTTTGCGCACTACCGCGCGGGCGAGTGGCTCCGGTGTCGGATCGGGGATATCGGATTTATCGATGTCCTCGTCGGAGAGATTGTGGAGATATTCCCAGTCAGCCCCCGAGGACAGCGAACCAGCGTTCGACGGTTGCTGTGCAGGCTTTGCGGGCAGGATGATTCGAATCTCTTCGCCAGTCTTCTTGGGATATTTCAGAACGACGATGAGGAGTACCAGAAGTACCAAGATGAGCACAAACACGACCAGATGGTGAAAGTCGAGTTTCATGAGATGTTCCCAAAAAGGCGAAAGATCAATTTTAATTTAAGTGGAGTTTTCTTGTTATCTTGACATCTAAGACAATAAATGCCATTATGGTACCAACCGCTGAGCAAAATCAAGTCCCAGAGCTAGGGATCGCTTCCTGCCATAAATATGACAGGCCTCCTTGAAGCAGTGGTGTTCTATGGTTCGCCGGAATTTCCGACGAGATTTTCCGCGGCGTCAAGCCGCGGCCTCATTAAAAACTGTCTGCAACACCGCGCACTGCCATGGCCCAGCTCACCATCACCCATAGGGTTCACAGATCGTAAGCACCCTATGTGTCGTGGGGGTAGGGGCCTGAAAGGAGCCCTATGGAACCAACAGTTCTACGGGGCATTTATTCGAAACCATAGGAGGAAAAACCGATGTTTCCTTCGCAGTGTTTGCGGCTGATTGCCGCGATCCTGACGCTCATCGCGACCATTCTGGAAATGAAAATCCGTTAACCCAAGTGTGGATATGTGGGCAATGGTTCTGTTGCCCACATATCCATAGCCCTCCAATTCTCTGATGACAAGAATCAAACCGCACCTAGCGTCAGTCACCTACAGTCTGTGTAAATTGGGGTGAGGAACGAACCCCAACATCCTGAGAAAATACAATAAAAGGAGAGCACCATTGGATTTCCGAAAATTTTTCAGGCTTGCGACACAACTCGAACCCTTCGGTTATCAGGAACGGTTGGCCACAGAGCCGTGGCCGGATCTGTTGGAAATACCCACCGGAATGGGCAAGACCGCGGCGGTCACGCTGGCCTGGGCCTGGAAGCGGGGATGGCGCGTTGGTGGACGTGCTGTGTCTCCCGACCTGGATACGCCCCGACGACTAATCTGGTGCCTACCGATGCGGGTCCTGGTGGAGCAGACCCGAAAGGCGTTGGAGCAGTGGTTCGGCCCGGATGGGCTCCGCATCCTCGGAGCAGCCGAGGATGATCGCGTATCCGTCCATTCCCTGATGGGTGGAGAGTCCGATCTCAAGACCTGGGCCGAGTACCCGGAACAGGACATGGTGCTGATCGGCACCCAGGACATGCTGCTTTCGCGCGCCTTGATGCGCGGCTATGGGATAAGCCGCTTCTTGTGGCCGGTCCATTTCGCCTTTCTGCACAACGACTGCCTCTGGGCGTTCGACGAGGTGCAGTTGATGGGTGCCGGGCTGACCACCTCGACCCAGCTCGATGCCTTTCGGCGCAACCTGGCGTTAGGTGCCCCTTCACGTTCCCTTTGGCTTTCCGCCACGCTCAGGCGCGACTGGCTGGCGACCGTGGATTTCCGCGGCACCCTGGAAACTGCGCGCCATTTCGAGCTTTCGCAACAGGAGCGGGAATCTCCGCAGGTGGTCGAAAGGTACAGAGCGATCAAACGTCTCCGTCAAGCCCGGACATCCCTGACGAAAGACAGTGCCAAATCCAAAGCCGACCAGTATGTGAAAGAGCTGGCCGACGAGATATTGGAAAAACACGCGGCAGGGACCCAGACCCTGGTGGTCGCCAACACCGTCGAGCGTGCTCAAACCCTTTATCAGGCTTTGGAAAAACGCAAGTCGGAGATCGGCCTGTTGCTGGTGCACGCCCGCTTTCGCCGAGCAGAACGCGATGTACTCACAGAGAAACTGAATCCCGAATCAGACCAGGACCGTATTGTGGTCGCCACTCAGGCCATCGAGGCCGGGGTGGATATTTCCAGCCGTACCCTGTTCACGGAACTCGCCCCCTGGTCCTCGCTGGTACAACGCTTCGGCCGCTGCAATCGCTATGGCGAGTGGAATGCCCATGGGAGCGCGGATGTCTTCTGGATCGATATCGAAGAAGGTCTCGCCGCGCCCTATCAAGACCCGTCACTCGACGCGGCCCGGCAAAAACTCATGGGCCTGGATTCCGCCAGCCCCGCTGATCTGCCACCGACCGACGAGGAGGCCCCTGCGACCGCGGTCCTGCGTCGCCGGGATTTTCTGGACCTGTTCAACACGGACCCGGACCTGTCCGGCTTCGACGTGGATATCGGCCCCTACATCCGGGATGCGGACGATCTGGACGTGCAGATCTTCTGGCGCGAGCTCGCCGATGGAGCAGACAAAGCAGCCGATCAACCCCACCCATCTGCCGACGAGATCTGCCGTGCCTCTCTGGGACAGATCGGTCGCTACCTGGACAAGCACAAGAACAAAGAGACGGTTGCCGCTTACCGATGGGACTCACTCCTGGGACGTTGGCAACCAATGCGGGAACGGCCTCACCCAGGCATGATCCTGATGCTGGACGCCAAGCTCGGCGGTTACGACGAGGCTTTGGGTTTTGCTCCCGACCGGACACAGCCGGTAGAGCCGGTTCCGAGATCTGAAACACCCGCCGACAAGGCACAGACAGACGCATTCCAGGGCGAGCATCTGAGCTTGAACCGCATTCCCGTGACCTTGGTCGATCACCTGGGCCAAGTCGAGCGGAAGGCCATCGAGCTTACGGATGCACTCGGTCTCTCCGAACGGGACAAACGCCGCGTCGAGCTGGCCGGCCGCTGGCACGACGTCGGCAAATCCCATCCCGCCTTCCAAACCATGCTCCTCCTCTCCATGGGCGACGAGGCCGGACGCTGGGGCGACACCTTGCTGGCCAAGGGCAGTGGCTCCGGCTGGCCGCGCTACGCCGTCTGCGACGCGGAGCGGAAGATCCGTGAGCGGCGTTATTTCCGACACGAGCTCGCCTCGATGCTCGCCTGGCTCGACCAAGCAGAGGACGGAGAGGACACCGATCTCATCGCCTATCTGATTGCGGCCCACCACGGCAAGGTACGTACTAGCCTCCGTGCCCTCCCGGACGAGCAGGCCCCACCGGAACCCGAACGCCGGTTTGCCCGTGGTATCTGGGAAGAAGACGAGCTACCCGAGCTGGAAGTAGGCGGGCAGTGGATCGCCAAGACCCGGCTCGACCTGGATCTGATGGCGCTGGGCGAGGGACGCACAGGCCGCCCTTCCTGGAGCGAGCGCATCGGTCGCTTGCTGGATACCCACGGACCCTTCAAGCTCGCTTGGTTGGAAGCCCTGGTCCGCATCGCGGACTGGCGCGCCTCCCGGCAACCTCCCGGAACCGGCACGCCGCCCGATCAGAATGGCACGGAAGAGGAGCACAACCATGGCTGAGCTGAGAGACTGTCTATACTGCCACACGGCACAATCCGAGCTTTTGAATTTCCCCCTCACCCCTGCTCTCTCCCGGAGGGAGAGGGAGTGAAATGCGCAGATTGTGCCGTGTGGCAGTATAAAAAAGGACCGTAGGCTGGGTTGCGGCCAGGGACGGCTAAAACCCAGCGACAACAAAGCTGGGGTTCGTTCCTTGCCCCCCAGCCTACCGATTTAAAATCAATATGTTAGTTTCTAGACAACCTCTGACCCTGCGCGGCTGTGCACCGACCCCGATCGCCGGCTACCTGAAGGCACTCGGAATCCTGCGTCTGATTGCCGAACAGAAACCGGAGTGGGCGGTTCGCGGGGCGTGGCAGGATGAGGTGTTCACCCTCGCAAGCCCGCAATTCGCACCGGACGAGCGGACCGCCCGCGAGCAATTGAAAGCCTTCCTGCTGAACGACTATCGCCCGACGCCAATCGTTGCACCCTGGAACGGCGGCAGCGGGTTTTACCCGAAAGACAACTCCGACGCCTTGGACAAGATCTCCACCGGCGGCACGGAACGCCTCTCGGCCTATCGCACCGGGATCGGCTTTTGCCGCGAGGGTATTCGCCGGCTCGGGCTCACGGAAAGCCCGAAGAATGAACAGAAAAACCGCTTTCTGGCGGCTCTCCGCGGCCAGGCCCCGGAATCTCTTCTCGATTGGTTCGACGCCGCCGTGCTGCTGACCGGTGACGAAACCCGCTACCCGCCCCTGCTCGGCACCGGCGGCAACGATGGTCGCTTGGATTTCACCAACAACTTCATGCAACGGCTGTGCGACCTGATGGACCCATCCACGGGCGCCCCTACCCTGCTCGCCGGCGATTGGTTGGCCGCGGCCCTCTTCGGCGATGCCGCGCCGAGCATGTCCCGAGTCGCGGTCGGACAATTCGATCCGGGGGGCGTCGGTGGGCCTAACGCCTCGACGGGATTCGAGGGCGGATCACTGGTCAACCCCTGGGATTTCGTGCTCATGCTCGAAGGCGCGATCCTGTTCGCCGCCGCGGCGACCAGACGACTGGAATCGTCCGACCCCGGCATCCTCGCCTATCCCTTCACGGTCCGGCCTACCGGCGCGAACAACGGGGGTCTGAGCAATCTCGACGAAGGACAGGCACGCGCGGAGATCTGGATGCCCCTCTGGGAACGTCTGGCAACGGTTGGAGAATTAAAACGACTCCTGTCCGAGGGTCGGGTCACCCTGCGCGCCAAGACGGCCAGAGACGGATTAGGCTTTGCCCGCGCCATTGCCGCGTTGGGTGTAGATCGGGGCATCACGGCCTTCCAGCGATACGGCTTTCTCATGCGTTCCGGGAAGGCCTATCTCGCAACCCCCCTGTCCCGAGTCCAGGTTCGTTCCAATCCGAAAGCGGAGCTTATCAATGACCTGGAATCCGGCAGTTTTCTCGACCGTTTGCGACGTTTTGCACGAGACGATCAAGCCCCGGCAAGTATCCGCTCCCAGGTACGCCGTCTGGAAGACGCCCTCTTTACCCTTACCCGACACAGCGACAAATACACCCTGCAGAAAACCCTTCGGATAACCGGTCACATCTGCCTCACCTTGTCTAAAAGTAGCAAGGGCCGAGAGGCCGTTCCCCTACTCCCCCGCTTGAAGGAAAAATCCTGGGTGGATGAGGCGGACGATGGTTCTCCCGAATTCCGCTGCGCTGCGGCCCTGGCCACACTCAGGTGTACCAACAGGACCGATCATACTAGCCTCCCCCTGCTGCCCTTTATCCTGCCCGTGAGTCGGATGAAGTCTGGCAACTGGCAATGGGCGCCGGAGTCCCGGCTGGCGGTCTGGCGGGAAGGCAGTCTCACGAGAAATCTGGGCGACCTCGCTGCCGGAAGACAGGTGAAAGGATTCGAGGTGACGGGTAGGGCCCCGGGAGTTGGCGCCGGCACGGCCGATCTGCCGGGATTCTTCGACGCCAGTCTCGATGAGAAACGCCTGTCCGAACTCCTGTTGGGCCTGATCCTGGTCGACGATTTCCCCAAGCAACTGCCGAGAGTGAACGACCCGGAGCCCTTACCCACCGGCTACCTGGTGCTCAAGCCCTTGTTCACGCCCCATGCCCAACTGGTAAGGAGCAGACTTCTGGACCCGGATCGAACCCTCCCTCTGCCGGGCGCACTGATCGCCAACCTCCGCGCCGACAAAACCCGAGAAGCAGTGGAGTTCGGCTGGCAAAGACTACGAGCATCCGGTCTATCCGTTCCGGACTCCCCGCGGCGTGTGCCCGATGCATCCCACCTCGACGGCCCCCGGCTGCTCGCCGCCCTCTCGGTCCCGCTCAACTCCAGGGATCTATTCTTCTGTCTCAAGGCGTTCAGAAGCGAAAAGGCCTGAACCCCGGAATAACCCAAGGGAGAATCCCCATGAACTTCTCGGCACTTGACCAATCGCCCCGCCTGCTGATGGAAGCGGACCTGACCCCGCTGCAAGGGAGCCGATTCCAACCCACCGGCTTCCCCGACCTGGGTGCCGCAACCTATGACGGTCCCGGCGATCATCAACGGATGCTC
The DNA here is from genome assembly GCA_011392765.1 of Candidatus Thiosymbion ectosymbiont of Catanema sp. Cochon2018. Taxonomy (GTDB): domain Bacteria; phylum Pseudomonadota; class Gammaproteobacteria; order Chromatiales; family Chromatiaceae; genus Thiosymbion; species Thiosymbion ectosymbiont_A. The sequence goes on from WYCW01000001.1 coordinate 645,335, forward strand.
CTGGTGGAGTCCGCACAGAGCATGGCCAACCGGCTCGAACTGGTGTGTTGGGACAAGGTGGAAGACGATTGGGTGACACCCCTCGAAGGGCTCCCACTCATCAAGGTCACGGACAAGGACGGCGAGCCCCTGACCAACTCCGTGCAAGAGGCCCACCGCACCAACTCCCCATACATATTGGAGGGCAACGACACGACGGTGCTCGACTTGCTCAAGGGGGAGCTGGCCGGCATGGAAGAAGGCGCGGTGGACATCCGCAAACTCGCCCGCGTCCTGCTCAGATATGACACGAACGCTCTGATCCATGGCGTCTTTCTAGCCAAAAAAGAGCTCGCCGGGGGACGCCTGCGCCTGCCGCGGGTGCTCTCCGCCTTCATCGAGGCCGACGATGTGAAGGAGGCCCAGAGCGGAGGCGTCAAGAACGACCATATCAACCCGTCCGGCGAGACTGCACGCGGGTTCGGCAACGTCCCCTTTGCCCGTACCGAATTCAGCGCTCCCAAGATCACCGCCTACTTCAACCTCGACCTGGCCCAGCTCCGCGGCTTCGGTCTGGGCATTGAGGCCGAGAGCCTCCTGATTGCCCTTGCCCTCTATAAGATCCGTCGCTTCCTCGAAATCGGCCTGCGCCTGCGCACCGCCTGCGACCTGAAGGCCGCGGACCTCCGTGTCACGCGACCGACAGGATTCGAGTTACCGACTACCGAAGACCTTGCAGCGACCCTTCCCAAGCTCATCGATACGGTCTCAGCCGCAGGCGGATTCCCGGTAGACCCGCAAGAGCGGGTAACGACAATCGAGTGGACCGGCGCTGCGAAGAAGGGTAAGAAACAGGGAGACTGACCATGCTGGCGCTTTCTCTCACCTTTCCAGGGGGTCGTTACCATGCGACCCCCTGGGGCCGCCACGTCAACGAGGCCGATGTGGAATGGCCGCCTTCTCCCTGGCGTATTTTACGGGCCCTGATCGCTACCTGGCACCGCAAGCTGAGTCCGGAGGATCGCGATCCTGCCCTCTTCGAGGGCTTGCTCGAATCGCTTGCCGCTACACCGCCGCTCTATTTTGTACCGACCGGTATCCATACCCATTCCCGGCATTACATGCCGGCTAGAGCTGGAAAGACAGATAAAAATACGCTCATCTTCGATGCCTTTGCCCGCGTATCCGATGGCGATGAACTGGTCGTTTCCTGGCCGGACGTGCAATTAGACGCCGAGCAGACCGCATTGATCGATTCCCTTGCCGATAAGCTCGGATTTCTGGGCCGGGCCGAAAGCTGGGTGGAAGCTCGGTGCCTTGAGTCATGGGACGGCGAGCCGAACTGCGTACCTGCCGACACCGCCGCCGAAGGTGGAGAAAATGGGCGGCTCACCCTGATGACGCCCATGCCGACAGCCGACTACGCGGGCTTTCGAGCCGCACAACTGGAAGGGCTCAAAAAGCGTTCCGACCTCAAGCCCAAGGACAGAAAGGCCATCGCTACGACCTTGCCGGAGTCCTGGCTGGACGCCATCGGGGTCGAAACCGCGGATCTCCGAGGGGCCGGCTGGAACATCCCCCCCGCTTCCCGCGAAATCCCCTATCGGGTGGAGGGCGAAATCCTGCGGAGCAGCGGCAGACTTTCCAAACGACCAACCGCTCGCAAGAGCGCCACGACCTTCCGTTTCGCCATCTACGGCAAACCGCTGCCACGGGTGGAAGACACGGTACGCATGGGAGAATGGCTGCGTCTAGCCGCAATGAGCCAAGCGAAGCGGTTGCTTGGCAAAGACGCCATCCCGCCATGGATCTCGGGCCACGGACTCCCGGACGGCAATCGCCACGATCACGCCTTCTGGTTACCGGAAGACGCGGACAAAGACGGCAAAATCGATCACCTGATCGTATATATTCCCGCATTACGGAAGGACTTCGTGGATGTCCCCGAATCACTGAAGAGCTCGGTACAACAAGCGATCAAGGGCATCCGCAAGCTCTGGAACCGAGATGGGCAGGAGTGGAGCCTCTGGCTCGAAGGCGTGGGCAAACCGGAAAACTTTGCCGGAGGATCAAAAATCTGCGGCAGGGGCTGCAACTTCATCAGTTGCACCCCCTACCTCATGCCCTGGCACACCAAACGCAACTTCGGCCTGGTAGAACAGGTGCGACGCGAATGCCAGGCCCGCGGATTTCCGCCGATCGACACCATCGAGCCCCTTCCCCCCGAGGAGGTCTGCGGACGACCAACGACCCCGCTCGCCTTCCATCGTTTCCGCTCCCGCCGCGGCCTGACCCAACCGGACAGGCATGGCGCATTCCTGAAGATCTCCTTCACCGAGGCAATCGAAGGTCCCCTGGCGCTCGGATTCGGCTGCCACTTCGGCCTGGGTCTGTTCGCATGTCAGCCAAGTGAGCTGGGTTAAGGTACGAAACCCGGCATGCGCTATGCATATTCTTCATGCGAATCGACAAGCACCTGAGGATCCAAGGAGGTCCCTGTTTCTTCACGCCGACGTCGGCCGAGCGGTGCAGCCGTCCGTGCCGGGTTTCGTTCCTCAACCAAGGGGCTTCTTTTTTTATCCGCAGATTACGCAGATTTCCACAGATTATTTTGTCTTTCATCTCCAGCTTGATCCTGGCGAAGGTAAGCGGAGTCCTGGAGACTTTCGGGCAACTATCGAACAGCGGCGATCAGCCAGGACTTGGGGGCGGTGAGCGCGGTGAACCGCCTTTTGGAGTGCGGCGGCGATCCCACCTCGGTAGTGACAGAAACCCTCGGTGTCCGGCGTTATCCGGATGCAGATACGTACAGACAAACCCGATAGACTCCCGTCGATGCCGGGGTAAAAAATGCCGCCGCACTCCAAAGAGTCTCGTCGGTCTGAGGCAAAGCCTCGCTGGAAATTGCGGATACTCCGTGACGAACTCGACTTGCCATCCCTGGACGACGGCAGATTCCGGGGTCCCACCCGGAACGACGGTGAAGTGCAAGCCCGTCATTCCGGCACCTGTCTGCCGCAGGCAGGGGGATAGCTGGAATCCAGGGACCAGGGATGGTAAACGGCGGGAATCCTCACAGTATCAATCGTATCCTACTCTTTGCGCCCTTCGTGCCTTTGCGGTTCAAACAATTCCGCGGCCGCTTCACCCCTTGGCCCTGCTACCTCGAATATTTCCCACAGGGGTATTTCCAAGGCTTCCAGGGTGGCGAAGCTCAGCAGCTCGTCGGCGGCGAAGACGGTGCCTTTGTCGAAACCGTCGGCGCCCAGCAAAAAACGGATGGCGTAGTGTTCCAGGGGATCGACCACCAGGTACTCACGCACCCCGGCACGCTCGTAGAGGGCTTTTTTCTGCCGCAGGTCCTTGGCGGCGGTAGCCGGCGAGAGGACCTCGATCACCACATCCGGCGCGCCTTCGATGTGGGTGGGCGTGACGCGGGCAGGGTCGCAGACTACCAGGATGTCCGGCTGCACCACGTCCAGATCCGAGAGCTTGACATCCGTGGGGGCTATAAAAGGACGACAGGGTTTGCCGGCCAGCCTTTCCCGAAGCCGAGAGGCCAGATTCAGGGTAATGCTTTGGTGCTTGGTGGACGGCGCCGGCGCCATCGCGTAGGCCTCACCCGCGATGATTTCCCAGCACTCGTCGTCCGGCCAGGTACGGTAGTTGGCCCAGGTAAACAGGGCGTCTTGTTCCTCTACGGCTTGGGGTAACATCTATGACCTCCGGCGGACAGGACCAGGCAAAACTTTCCACTGCCCATCCTATGCGCTGTGGCCGCTGAAGGGAAAACAAAGAAGAAACTACGAATCACGCGAATCGGGTTGTTTGCGCCCATGCGGACATTCGCGTCGACTCGTATGATTCGCGGTTAGCGTCCTGGTATCAGTTAGTTGAACATTCCATAGCAACATAGTTTGTACTCGGAACTTGAAATTGTGCAGCTATCACATTCTAGCGAGGCTGCGCCTCAGACCGACGAGGCATGATGCCCCGAAAGCCCCTTTCCCGTAAGGCCCCATCTCCTACACCTAACCAACCGTTGGAGAGCTTGGGTAGGTCGAAATCGGGATCGGGATCGGGATCGCAATCGGAATTTCGATTGGCTCTTTATGGATTCCAGACTGTTTTGGCGTGCGCCGGCAAAGCGGCGCGGCCACATCGAACCTGAGCGACGAGGGTTCCCGGCAGCCGGTGCCGGAACTCCGAGCGCCGGGTTCACCACACGCCGCGGCGACGGCGCTTTCCCCTGGTCGTAACGCCGGTGCCGGGGATAGATGCCGTGCCCAATCCAAAGCGGCGGCAGGCTTGTACTACCTGACCGATACCTTGGTTACACCAAGCACCGCCGGTTCCTTCCGGTGTCGGGGTAAAGCCGCCGCCGCACGCCAAAGTGTCCGGTGGTGCCCTTCCATGATCGTCAGCAGTCCGGAATCCATAAAGAGCCTTTCGATATCGATCCCGATCCCGATCCCGATTTATGCACTGCACAAACTTGACTCATTTGTAAAGATTCGGGTCCCTCAAGGATCCTAGAACGATAAAACAATACCCAGGCGTTGAGCACGTCGCCTTTCAAAGATGCGGTTCGCTGCTGGCTGGGCGTCCATTGATGCGGTTCGCGCCTCCTCGTGATGCCATCCTGTAAGACCTACCACGCTCACCGCATCCTACCCTTTGCGTTCTTTGCGCCTTTGCGGTTCAACTTATTCCGTGTCCTCCCCCCCGCTGCCCTCAGAGACTGTCTAAAAAGGGGCCGTAGGCTGGGTTGCGGCCAGGGACGGCCAAAACCCAGCAATAACCTGGGGTTCGTTCCTTGCCCCCCAGCCTACCGATTTAAAATCAATGTGTGAGTTTTTAGACAGCCTCTCAGACAGGGCAACCACCGAGAAAATTGACGTTTTACAAACCCTCTTCATAATGACAATACTTTGCCGGAAGAGAGCGCATCGAGCGCATCACCGTTTTTTGGGAGTGGAAGCTTCAGGAGGGCTCCAATGAACGCGATTCTCGGTCTGCTCGCAGCAGGTTTCCGCCTCGTCAACCGCCGGGTACCCTGGCACCGGATGCCGTTTTTTCCGGCCGTCTTGAACCTCGCCTCGCTGCGGCACGACCTGCGCAAGCGAAATCTTTTCAGCACGCAACGCTCCCCCGGACCCGAGCCCCTGCCCGGAACGGACGACCTCATCAATAATCGTTCCGCAGACGGCAGCCACAATGACCTGACCCACCCCAAGATGGGTGCCGCCGGAATGCGTTTCGGCCGCAATGTTCCCATCGATCAGACCTTCGGCGAGACCGAGCCGCAGCTCCTCGATCCCAATCCCAGGCTGATCAGCAAAGAGCTACTGACGCGGAGAGAGTTCAAACCGGTCCCGCATCTGAACGTCGCAGCCGCAGGATGGCTCCAGTTCATGGTCCACGATTGGTTTAGTCACGGCATCAATGCCCTGCCGACCGACGACCATATCCCCGCTCCTCTGCGAGAACCGATTCGCGTGCCCATTCCGGAAGGAGACAGTTGGCACGAGGATCCCATGATCGTCCATCGAACCCACCCGTCCCCCGAGGACCGGGTGCCGGAAGACGAAGGGAAGCCGGCGGCTTACCGCAACGTCTCGACCCATTGGTGGGATGCCTCCCAAATCTACGGAAGCTCCAAGGATCGGCAGCTATGGCTGCGGACCGAGTCTCCGGTGGTCGAGAATGCCGCCGCTGCGGTCGAGAAGGGGTGCTTGCTGCCGGACGGTAAGCTGTACCTGCCGGACGGATACTTGCCTCGGTTCGAAATGAAGCGATCGAACGGTTCCTCGGAACTTCTGGAGCTCAGCGGCGAACCCGGAAATGCCTGGCTCGGCCTGTCGATGTTCCATACGATCTTTGCCCGCGAGCACAATCACCTGTGTGACGCATTGGCCAGGGAGTACCCGAAGCGCGCCCGAGACGGCGAATGGCTGTTTCAGAAATCCCGGCTCATCGTGTCGGCACTCCTGGCGAAGATCCACACGGTCGAATGGACGCCGGCGCTTCTCAATACCCGGGAGCTGCGCTTTTCCATGCGCGCCAACTGGTGGGGGATACAGGGACAGCGGCTGGTGGACGGCTTCGGCCGTTTCTCCAGAACCGAGATCATGGGGGGAATCATCGAGTCCGAGACGGATCATCACAGCGCCGAATATTCCATCACCGAGGAGTTCAACGCCGTTTACCGCATGCACTCGCTGGTACCGGATCGCTTTGTATTGCGCCGCCACGCAGACGATTCACGCATCTTCGAGGGTGACCGGACCCTCCATGACATCGCGGCCGGCCAGGTCCCGCTTCTGTACCAAGAGAAGGGGGTCTCGCTGGCCGATGCTTTCTATTCGATGGGCACGGAACATCCGGGATTACTCAAGCTCAACAACTTTCCCACCGAGCTGCAGGGCCTGAAAAAACAGGCCCCGTCCGCGCGCACGGTCGATCTGGGCACCGTCGACATATTGCGCGACCGGGAACGTGGCGTCCCACGCTATTGTGCCTTCCGTCGCGCGTTGCGGATGAAAGTGCCCGAAACCTTCGAGGAGCTGTGCGAAAGTCCGGAGGACGCAAAACGCCTGCGCGAGATTTACGGCCGCGTGGAGAAGGTCGATCTGCTGGTCGGCTGTGCGGCGGAGAAGTGGCCGGAGGGCTTCGGCTTTTCCGATACCGCTTTTCGGATTTTTATTCTCATGGCGTCGCGCCGCCTCAAGAGCGACCGCTTTTTTACGACCCACTTCACGCCGGAGGTCTACACCCCGTTCGGGATTCGGTGGGTGAGGGACAACGGAATGATCTCGGTGCTGCTGCGTCACCTGCCCGAACTCGCGCCGCGACTCGACGGGGTCAAGAATGCCTTCTTCCCCTGGAACCGAGGGGGGTGATGCGATGTTGCGCTCGCTACGAATTCCCTGGCTTGCCGACCTGCTGTTCGTCGATCGGTTGGATTCCCTTGCCGAGCTCGACCGGGAAGACCGGATCGATCGGGATCTTACCCCTACCGGGCCGCTACTGAACCGGATGATTCTCCGGCGGACGGCCCGTCTCTCCCACCAAGGCGCCCCTTGGCCTGCTTTCCTTCCCCGCGACGCCGAGGGAAGGGAAGAGACGGTCCGAGACCTCGCCGCGCGGCTCGATGGGATCGACCCGGACGACCTCGCCGGCGATCCGGATGTGGAAGCCCTCGGATCCTGGGTCGCCGGGGGTGCGGGAAGCCCGGAGAAGGCGGGTATCCGCCTCCAAAGGCTCGTGGGCGCACGGTTCGTCGACGACTACCAGGCCGACGGGTCCGGTTGGCTGGCCGCCTGCCGGATCCGGCAATGGACGCGCGCCGATCCCCTGACCGCGCTCTGGCTCTCGCTGTCGGGCCGGGTGCGGGCGGCCGAGCGGCTACTGGTAGCCCGCGCCGGCGGTGATCTTAACTGCGTTCACGCTACCGCAATCGCCGTCCACAACATCGTCGATGCCGTGGAGCGTCTCAAAGGATTTCTGTCCGATCCGGGGGTAAGGGATCGCGTTCTCGAGGACACCGCCCCCGCGCAGTGCCTCCGTGCGCCCGAAACCCTGCTTCGCAGCGTCACCTCGAAGGTTCTGACAACCCAGCGGCGCGAGCCTCTGAGGCCGGGGACCCTGGTCGTTGTACGCCTGGATGCGGCCACCCGCGGGAGCGCCGACCTGGAGGCGATGTTTCACGTCGGCTCCTGGGCCGCTTGCCCGGCACACAGGTACGTTAGGGTCCTGTTACGAGCAATCCGGCGCGCCGCCGAGCCTCACCTGGCTCGACCCGGCTAGCGCAGCTAGTAGAAATCCCGAGATTTCCCGAATCAGGATTTTCACTAGGCTGCACTAGGATTCCTTGACTGCCGCGGACTTTTACAAATGAGTCAAGTTTGTGCACGGCACAAAAACTCACATCTCCTCATGCAGCACTTGGGGGTGTTGTGCCCATTGCTTTTATCCGCAGATTACGCAGATTTTCGCAGATTATTTCTATTCTTAATCTGCGAAAATCTGCGTAATCTGCGTAATCTGCGGATAACAAGTTTGTTCGCTGCACAAAAAATTCACGCCCCGTCGGTATGAGGCGATGCCTCGTTAGCCATTACTTGTCTCAATACTGTATCGCCCGACCAGCGTAGACGCGGCAGCCATAGGGACCAAGAATTGATGGAAGTTCGCCGTAGTTACTCGCTCAGGAGACCGAGGCAACAAGTCGTCCGCAGATCTTAACGCATTGTTTCTAATTCTACTTTGTCACATTTGGGGTAACTTGCTGATCTTTTTGGATCTCATTGTTTGGCAGATTCCTTTAAGATCGATGGGTTAGCATGGAATGTGACAAAGTAGAACTAAATACGTTGATCGAGATATTCATGAATTTGATAAAGAAGCAATCGTTGTGGTATATAAGGCGTTTCGCCGTACTTAAACACGGCGACTCGCCGTCTACTACCTGTTAGGCAACCAGAATAGGGATTGAGAATGAGCGAGGAAGACACGCGTCCTACGTGCATAATGTGCGCAACGCCGCTTATGTCAGAGCACGTGACGGTGTGCCATGCATGCCAGAAGTACCAAAAACGTTGGAAAAACTCACTGAACTACTGGGCAGGAATTACGGGAATATTTGCTTTGGTCGCAGGCGCCGTGTCCTTTGGCGTAAGGCAGTACATAGAGATCAAGGATGCATCTACCCCAAAACTCGTAATCAGTAGTATTGATTTTAAGTACGCAGAGAAGGGCCGGGAGAACCGAATACTGTTATTTAACGGTCACGCATCGCCGGTTTTATTAAAGAATTTATATCTTTGGCATGAATCAGGGAAATATCAAAGCGGTCCAACTTTCGAACTTGAGGGAATCATTCCGCCAAACTCGTTGAAAGAAATATTCTCTCCTCCGTTTCGCGATAATGAAACTGCGGGAGAAAGATGGAGTTTTCCTCCAGGAGACTATAGGGCCGGGGTCATCCAGTCGATGGATACCAACTGGACTCGGCGAAAATCTGGCTGGAAATCCGAGCGCTGGGAAAATGGCGATCCCATTTTTGTCGACGCTAATGTTTCCTATGTAGTACAAGGGCGTCACATGCGTACCTCCGTTACAGTGTGGCAGGGCTTCTCGCACGCTAACGGGAAATTTTGGCGCTAAGCGTGAAATGTCGATTCAGAAACTAATGTTCAAAAATATGACTGAAAGGAGCGAGACACAATATTGCCTAACAAGGCAAATTCACTCGGACAGCAAAAAGCGCCGCTGCGCTCTGCTTTTTGCTGCCGGGGTTTGCCACGTTAGGCCCGAAAAAAACTAACCCCGGCGTGTAACCGGGGCCATAAAACTGTCAATCTTCCTCTTGCGGTACAAGCAGGAGGAAGTTTTTACGTACAATCACCGATAACGGGGTATCAATGGTAAATCCGGCTTTCTCAAGCCAAATGCCTTTGAGTAAGATAAAAGGGATTGTCGGATTGCCTTTGTGGGATTGGTTTTTAAGGCAATAGTCCCTGTGTCCCTCACGGACTTTGAGGTGGCGTATTTTCATGGATTGCTCCTGTTGCAATTGTCAAGTTGCAGTAAAGAAGCCCAGAAAAAATCTAGGCGGCCAGGAGGTTGACAACAGCAACAGGTACTGCCCTGGGTATTTCCTGCAAGCAGGTGTTGTATTTCCCAGGCCTCCCGGCCATAGTTCCCGGATTTCGGGCACAAAAAAACCGCACTACTTCCGGGGTGCGGTTTTGCCCGCCTGTTGGAGTTGTCAAGCTCCGTGCGGAGGAGCATAGTCATGTTGGTTAGTTCATGTCAAGCATAACGCCATGGCCTAACAAAAGGCTCAAGCCGACCGCCTACTGCGCCATCGAGCTCGGCATTTGATTTCAAGTTTGGTGCATCGGCGCAGTAGGCGTCGGCTTAGCCTTAACGTTATGTGCTCGCAGATTAACGCTTTCGGTCATAAGCAGACTTTGGCATAGCACCACCGAACGGCGGGGTCATACTGAACTGAGACATTGAGGATTGTAAATCGACTTGGGGCCAGCTTTCTAATTGGTATTGGTGTGACTACCGCTGCTATCCGACGGGGTTATTAGTTTCTATTTTTTAATCACGGGTGCGGTCCACTCGTTTACTTTAGGAGTCCAGATGCTCGAGTATTTCACTCTCATACTTGTATGCCAACTGATCGGCGAGTTTGCGGTAACAACAATGGATGTACCATTTCCCGGCCCAGTTGTCGGTATGGTTTTATTGTTCGTGTTTCTCTTGCTCAAGGGTGCAGTACCAGAGCAATTAGGGCATGTTTCTAGCGCATTACTGAACAATCTATCTTTGCTGTTTGTTCCAGCCGGTGTGGGCGTGATGGTGCACTTTGAGCTTCTGGGCACGGACCTGTGGCCGCTATCTGTGGCTCTGGTTGCAAGCACCCTGTTAACGGTTGTGGTTACGACGTTTGTCATGGTGTTCCTGAATAAACGCACCTCCAAGAGCCGAACAGAAGAAGGCGAGGTCTGATGCAGGAGTTTCGGGATATATGGGTATATCTTAGTGCTAGCCCTCTGCTGCATCTGACACTCACCCTGATGGCATTCGTGGCGGCTTCATTTGTTTACAGAAAAGCGCAGTTGAATCCGCTGCTGAATCCTGTGTTCCTGAGCGTCATAGCGATTGTTGCGATTCTGTATGGCACTGACACGAGCTATGAAACCTATTTTAAAGGTGCCCAGTTTGTACATTTTCTTCTTGGTCCCGCCACGGTCGCTCTCGCCATTCCGTTATACCGGCAGTTTGACCGGGTGCGAAAGTCCGCATTGGCTATATTGGTTAGTCTCGTCTCTGGTGCGATTACAGCCGCGACCAGTGCGATACTAATTGCCTGGTTACTCGGTGCGCAACCGGTTTCCATCGTTTCTTTAGCGCCGAAATCGATCACCGCGCCTGTGGCTATGGGTATTTCGGAACAACTAGGCGGTTTGCCGTCGCTTACAGCGGTATTAGTTATACTGACCGGCATTACCGGTGCCATGCTAGGTCCAGTTGTTCTCAATCTGCTTAAAGTGCGTGATTTGTCGGCACTGGGAATGGCCCTAGGCACTGCGAGCCACGGCATAGGTACAGCACGTGCGATGCAGGTGAACGAATTGGCTGGAGCGTTTTCCGGATTGGCTATGGGTCTGAACGCCCTCGCAACGGCGATTCTTTTACCGCTTCTTTGGAAATTACTCTACTAATTTGCAAAGTCTTTTTATTTCATGCCTTGTCTCAAAGTAATAGCCCTAAATGGTGTCGAGTATTGTAACTATACACATAACAAAGCAATTTCAGTCGGACGGAAAAAAGCTCCACTACGTTCCACTTTTTTCCGCCGCTGAATTGTGACGTTAGCATCTTAAAGCAATTGAGATACAGGTGAAACCTTAAACAATAATGAACCTGAAAAAGCTCAGTAAAACAATATACTTGGAAGTATTAGTTGTAATCCTAATTGCATTACTCAGCTTTGTATCCTTTAACCACTTCTTCTCTAATACTGAAAGTGGGGGATATTATCAAAATATAATTTCTGCCTTAATGGGTGCAATTTTCACTGTTGTAATTACTTCTTTTCTATTAAAACAACAGGTAAGAAGTGAGGAGCTAAGAGAACAAAATGTAGAGGTATTTAAGAAAAAGTAGAAAAATATGAGCAGTTAATAGCACTACTAACAGATGTACTTGAAGATGGTGAAATCACCCATAAAGAAGCAATCTCAATTAAAAAATCAATATATGAAATCTCGTTATTTTGTGGAAAAGATACTTTAGATCTTGTCGGAAATTTTCTGAAGCAAGAAATCATCGGGAATTTTGATGAATATGAAAAAATAAGTATTCTAGAAATTACCTCAAAAATGAGAGAAGAGCTTCACTTAGAAGGTATAGAGTTATTTGATAAATATGACTTAAAACCAATCGAATTTCTTATTGGGTCAAATTTCGATCTCATCCCTTTATATAAGTCATTGTATTCATATTTATTTGAATTAAGGGAAGAAATTGACACAATGTTGTTTGACTTGGAAAAAGAATACCATGTAACTGCAATAGAAAATCTTGGGAAGTCTATACAGTTTGCTGTAAACAATGATAACTCAGATGAATTAGATATGTATACCGTAGAAGTAGAGTTTCCAAGTGTAAAAACAAGTGAAGTTACTTTAAACTTCAGAGTTATGAGGCATTCAGGAAAAATAAATGGTAGTGGATAAATCCTAAGTGGTGAAATCTGCTTGGCTCTTTTCCTCCACCGCTATGATTTGGAACTGAAGACAACAGTCGCATAACCGCACCACTTAGGATTCAACCACTACCCATAAAAGATCCTATGAGAAATCTTTCCGACACAACGACTATTTATACCAAGACCCTTAAGACCGTCCGATTGAAAATCCGTCGGGATTTTATCGCCGCTCCCGATGAAGACTTACCACAGGTGGGAAGTCCAGACGACGTTCATGAAATATTGAGGGCAATTTTTCGACAACTGGATGACGACCAGGAACATCTAGTACTACTCGTTTTGAATATCTCGCACGATGTCATGGGATATAAAGTGATCTCGTCGGGGACGCAAACGGCAAATCCCGTCGATAGCAAAATTATTTTCCGCAATGCGCTGATGCTTGGCGCTTCGCGTATTATTTTGGCGCATAACCATCCCGGTGGAAAGCTAACAGCCTCTCCAGCGGATATTCATTTTACAGAAAGAATGATCGAGGCAGGCAAATTATTGGACATTCCCATATTGGATCATATTATCACAACGCATACAGGCTATTTATCCTTCCGCGAAGAGAAGCTTTGCGAATTCGAGCCGTTGTGTGGAAAATAATGCGCTTAACAAGGCCCTCAACCGGATGCTACTGCGAAGAAAAGGGACCAGGCTCAATTGATGGATCGTTTTTCACAGCTTATTCGCCTAACATTTGGCTGCAGGCGACCCAATGCCGCGGTCCGGCTCCTCAACAACTTTCAAGCCTAGTGCCACGCGGCATTGGGCGCCTGAGCCCAAACGTTATACTCATCCAACGTAAGAGGTAAAACATGAATAAGATTGCAGTTATTGTTTACGGCGATGGCGGAGGTTTAGGAAACTTCAAGGTGTTCGCTGACAGCTTGCATAAGGAGTTGTTAAAGAAATACACAAAAATTGTCTTGAAATACGTAAACCGAGATACCACGTTTTTTGATGTAATTAATTCTGTTGATAAGAATGATAAGATAGAAGAATTACACATTTTCTCTCATTCATTGGTGCTGGTCTTTTTTAGGTTACAAAGACCCGACTATTGCGGCCAGACGAGAAGCTGTCTGGTTGGCAGCAGATAAAGCGAAGCGGAAAGTAACGTATTTACAAGTCGTAAGAACAGAAATCGGTGCCGTGCAAACTGATGACTTTTTCATCGGCGGAATAACAGCACAAAAATCAAAATTGCAGAACAAATTCGGTACAAACGCTTTTATCAAGATATGGGGTTGCAACTCTGGAGTAGAAAACTGGGTATATAGTGACAATGGGGTTGTTGATCTGAAAGATACATCGGAGCCGTATTATTGGCGTGCGTTCAACGAGAAAAACACACCAAAACCCAGTATTGCTAAAGCATTAGCGAGGTTTTTTTAACCGAACTGTATATGGAGCAAAAAGTGGTGCTAGTATCGAAGTAAAACATAAAGGGAAATGGGTAAGCTCTCAGAAATACAAGAATAAAATTGGGCATTGGCCTTCTGGTAGCTTGCCTCATCGACTAGTGCCTGATAGAGGAGGGTATCATAAATATGCACCTTAAAAGCGTTTTCTTCGTATGCGCCCTAGTGGCTCTACCCTTGGGATGTGTTTTTTCGTCTGATGATAATTGTGCTCGTTTTGAACATTTGGATAAACAATGCGAAGAAGCCAAGCACGGAACATTGAGTCTTCATATAGGAAACTACGGCGATCCTTTGACGAACTCTTACTTGTTCGGTTGTGCGGCTTCAGTAGTCATACCCGATGTAAGCATGATTAGCGGGGAAAGTAAGAGCAAGAGAGAAAGGCTGGCAGAAAAAGTGGAAAAGGCTAAAGTTGCTGACTTTTTGTTATCAAGGGGTATAGATCCAAATTATAAGAATGAATATGGAGATAATTTGTTGATGTTAGTTGTTTCTTCCTTTTTGCCTGATGAGTGGAAGGAGGATACTGTTAGAGTGTTAATAAAGAAGGGAGTAAATATTCGTGAGAAAAATTCCAATGGGGATACAGTTATGGGTTTAGCAGAACACCGGGGAGCTCCCGGAGTGATTAAGATATTGTCAGAGTATAAAAATTAAGGCATAACACTACGCTCAACCCGACCGACCAAAAGCGCTGCCGCGCTTTGGTCGGCGGGTTAGCTTGGCGTTAGCCGGTGAAAATCCGGCATATCAACCACCAAAGAGGAGAAAAACATGGAACTAGAAATGTCCAGTGCAGAGAAGAATCGCTTCATGAAAGAAGTGTATAAAGAAACCAACCCCACAAAACCGCACGAGGCGGAAATCATCTCATCAATTCTAAAGATCCATACCGGAGAGCATTTTTGGCGCTTCCAATTATCTCGATACAACGATTCCCAGTTATCTATTTGATGAAAGGGATAGCATGAGGACTTACATCGAGATAACAAAGCGATGGTGGAACCAAGAGCGTCACAGGTTTGATCTATGGATCTCCGAAGAGACCATTGCAGAGCTAAGCTCTGGAGATTATCCGAACAAACAACAGATATTAGCTTGCGTATCAGAGATTGCAGTGCTCCCAACTGATGTTTCGCTTGTCGGTATGGTTGACACATACATCAAGAACTATTTGATGCCACAGGTACGAACAGGGGACGCTGTCCATTTAGCATATGCGTCGTACTATAAAATTGATTTTCTGCTCACATGGAACTGTAACCATCTGGCCAATGCGAATAAGAAACAGCACATCAGGATTATCAATAGTCGCATGAATTTATTTACGCCAGAAATAGCAACGCCACTTGAACTCTTTACCGAGACCAACACATGATTACAACGCCCTTACTAGATGAAAAAGACAAGGTACAAAAAAAACTTGAAGCCGATGCTCATCACAATGTGTCTGAGTATTTTGAGCTTGCTCATCGAATAGTAGCCGATGTCTCGTCGAAGTATGGCTATCGCTTTAAGTACGGCAACCTCCGAGGAGGAGAGATCGAGCCGGTACAAAAGCACAAGAGCGCCTAACACGGCGCTCAACCCGACCGCCCAAAGTGCTGGCGCACTTCGGGCGGTCAGGTTAGCTTGGCGTTAGGCCCCTCCCTTGCAAATTCACCGCTAACCGTATCCATAGAGGAGGTTCAAAATGTTATCTTACCCTCGAATCGCTACCGTATTTATGCTCCTATCCCTTGTAGCTACATCAGCAATAGCTCAACAACCCTGCGCCGGTACCTTTAGCTCCGAAATAGATCGCTACCGATGTCTTTTACGAGCTCGTCTGGCAGCCCCTGATGCGAACCAAAAGGCTTCAATCGACGCGTTATTAGATCGCCGTTACAAACAAAAAGTCGTACCGTTTGTGCTCGATCTGACGGGTTTCTCCAGCAAGACGCGCGCACGTGGCTCTGCGCACGCGATGATGGGTGTTCTGGAGGTATGGGATTTACTATATCCCCTGGCTACTTCAAACAATGGGGTCGTTCTAAAAGATGAAGGCGACACATTCTATGCCTCATTTCCAGACGTACCAAAAGCTATTACTGCTGCCTTGGCAATGCAGGACGCGGTGTCAACTCTAAACCGGTCAATTGCTCGGACACATGGCAACGCTGCAATGAGATACTGCACATCGATCGGTGTCGGTTATGGAGACATTCACGTAATCGCTACTGAAGATGCATTCGGTGAGCAAGTTAATGCAGCCTATGATGCTGGTGAGTCGCAAGCAAGTGATAATGAGATCCTCCTAACGAAAGCTGCAAAAGACGCTATCTCCGGTATAACGCTTTCGGGTGTATCGGGAGTCACTGAGCGTAACCTTGGACCTTATAGCCTCTGGCTAGTAAACCGTACGACACCTACAATCTGCACATCAGTGAACTAGCAACCCTAAAGACCTTCGAGCCGAACTGGGCCTAACCATGCGCTTCAGCCGACAACGGGCGTGAAAGTCTTGCCTAGTTCAATCGTCGTCTCTATGTTGCTGTATAACAAATGCATACAGACCGAACTCCCTCGTCGCAAGCTCCTCGGGAGTCGGCTGATGCGGGCGTTATGCTCAAAAAGAAGCACTTTCAATTTCAGCATGCTAACCTTGGTAAGAGCATCGTAAGTGGAGATAAATAAATGTCAGTAGCACTCAAGCAAGTGGTTGAAAATATAGGTAATCTTTCTTCGGATGAAAAAGCACAGGTTGCTCATTGCCTAATATCATCCCTGGAAGTACAGCATGATGACAATGTCGATCAGGCATGGGCAGAGTTGTCTCAGAAAAGATTCTCGGAACTTAAGTCAAGAAAAGTAGAAGGTGTTTCATGGGAAGAAATAAAAGATAAAATAAACTCAACCACTATGCACTAAAGTGCATAGGTTGCTTCTGGACTGAAAGTCCGGAATCATTCGAGGATAAGGTTTCCTGCATCTCATGTTGGATAGGGGACGATGATATTCCAAATATTCCTGAACATTGTCCTAGCACCTGATCTGATTGCCCAAAAGTGTTTTTCCCAATGTCGTTTTTTAGCGCTGAAAGTTCGCTTTGAAGAGACAGTAGGATGACCACTTCTTCGGGTACTTATGAGCGGCATGAGAGAATACCTGTGTAGCAGCTAAAGCCTTGCACTAAAGTGCATAGTTTTGGACTAGCGTCCTGAAACAATAAAACAACAAAATGTATAAACTTATATTCCATCCTGATGTAGAGCATGAGATTCAAGCATCACATGAATGGTATGAAAATCAAGCAATAGGATGAAGCTGCATTTGAAACTCCAGACCAGACATTTATGGAAATCCCAACTGAACTGGTTCCAAAGGTCCGTGAATTAATAGCTAAGCATAAAGCGGCATAGCGGCTAACATTTGCATCTAGCCGACCACTTCGGTCGCTACCGCTCCCTACGTGTCGGCTGATGTTTGGTGTTACGAGCAATCCGGCGCGCCGCCGAGCCCCACTTGGCTCGACCCGCGGCCTCGACATCAGGAGCGAACGGTAAGTGAACAATCAACCCCGAGAAGGCCGCGAGCTTCCAGCGTCGGCAAAGAACGGCGACCCCATTTTCCAACCGCTGGTCTTCCGCAATCTGCGGGTTAAAAATCGCATCTTCCGATCGAACATCTCCGGCAAGTTCGACGGTGACGACGGCAGCCTTTCCCAGACCCGCGTCAATTGGGAGACCTTGTTCGCCCGCGGTGGAGCCGGGGCAATCATCTCGTCCTATGTCCCCGTACTGATCGCAGGACGGATCATCGCCGGATATGCAACCATCCACGACGACGCATTCATCGAGGCCTGGAGAGTCGTCGGCGAGTCGGTACACAGGTACGGCGCCAAATACATCCTGCAGCTCAGCCACTCCGGGCGGCAGATGGATCTGCCCGGTATTCACAATCAGCGGCGACGCTCCCTGAGCAGCACCGACCGCGCGGAATCGCTGCACGGTTTTCTCTGTAGGCGGATGACGAAGACGGACATCCGTCGCACCGTCGACGCCTTCGCCCAGGGGGCCCGGCGGGCCCGCGAGGCCGGGCTGGACGGCGTCGAGCTGCACGGCGCGAACGGTTACCTGATCACTCAGTTCCTGAGCTCCGGCATCAATGACCGAGACGATGTTTATGGCGGTCCCTTAAGCAACCGGGCCCGTTTCCTGCTCGACATCATCCGGGCCATCCGTACCGAGGTCGGAGACGATTACCACGTGCAGGTCAAGATTTCGGCCGTCGACCACAACAACGTCATCCCGTGGGAAGGCAAGGGCAACAGCCTGGAAGATACGATCCGCGTCTGCCGTTGGTGCGAGGCGGCCGGGGCGGACGCCATCCATGTATCCATGGGCAGCCTGTTCCCGCACCCATTGAATCCCCCGGGCGATTTCGATTTCGAGACCATAACCGCGACCTACGACGCCATGATCTACGCCGGGGTCAATACCTTTCGGAACTATCTGATCTTCCGTTACCGGGCACTACGGCCGATCTTCCGGTGGATCTGGTTCCGCATGAAGCAGCTCTACCCGGTCGAGGGCGTAGGAGCGGACGCGGCTCGGGCCATCAGGGAGGCGGTATCCATACCCGTGATCTGCACCGGCGGATTCCAGGACGCGGCGCTGGTTCGGTGCTACCTGGCCGACGGCTGGCTCGACGGCGTTTCGATGGCGCGCTCGCTGATCGCAAATCCCGACCTTCCGTTGGTATGGGCCCAAGGCCATGATCTGCCCGAGCGTCCCTGCACCTTCTGCAACAAGTGTTTGCTGAATGCGCCCAAGAACCTGCTGGGCTGCTACGAGCTCGACCGGTTCGACGGCGATTGGGACAGAATGGTCGCCGAGATCCACAAGATTTACGAGACCAAGCCTGTCCTGCGGATTCCGGAGGATCCCGGACCGGTAGGAGGTGTCGCACTATGAGCGGACCGCAGACCTGGGTTACCGCCAGCCAAGAGCACCTATGGACCCGGCGGTGGCGACGACGCCTGTTCGCACTGGTTCTCACAGCTGTGTTCTTGAGCGGCATCGCCGTAGTCGTCGTGGGTGCGTATCTGCTCGTCGCCACGGCGCGCTCCCACACTCCCTACTACGAAGACGCCGTCGAACACTTCAAATACGGCTCGATCGGGAGCGAGCCGGCGAGCGGCCTGCCGGCCAAGCTGTGGTATGCCCTGCCCCACTTGGTTCCGGAGGCGTTCGGTGAGGCTAGGGACTACCGGCCTTTCGGCTTTCTCTACGAGCAGGACGCGGATGGGCAGCAGCGCGATCTGCCCATCGGGGTCGGCAGCCGTACCGAATCCGGCATCGAGCTCGTCTGGTTCAATTGCGCCCTGTGCCACACCGGAACCGTAACGGGGACGGACGGTACCCGGCAGATCATGCCCGGCATGCCGTCGAACAATCTGGACCTGCACCGCTTTATCGGCTTCATCCTTTCACTCGCCAACGACCCGCGGGTGGGCGACATCGATCTGGTCGAAAATGCCATCGAGAAGTCAGGCGGAGACCTGGGCTGGCTGGAGAGGCAGATTTGGCGTTTCCTGGTGCTGCCGCAGGTCCGTGAACAGCTGGTCCTCCGGGCGGCGGCGCTGACTCCCCTGCTCGATGCACAACCGCCCTGGGGACCGGGGCGGGTAGACACCTTCAATCCCTACAAGCTGATTCAGCTGAATATGTTTTTTAGCAACCTGGCGCCGCAAGAGATCGTTGCCGCATCGGATTTTCCGAGCATCTACCTGCAACGGCTGCGGGAAGGGATGCAGCTACACTGGGACGGCAATAACCGATCCCTGTTCGAGCGTAACCTGAGCGCAGCGATCGGCGCCGGGGTGACCCCCGAGACGGTAGACATCCCGGCGATCGAACGGGTAGTGAAGTGGCTCCTGGACCTGCCCCCGCCGGTTTCCCCCGTGCTCGAAACGGGTGGAGGGCTTGATAAAAGTGCCCTGGAGAAGGGCCGAAAGATTTATCGGGAGGCCTGTTACGGGTGTCACGGAGATCGCGGTAACGGCGGCTACGGGACCGGCTCCGGCGAGGCCCCGGCCTACGATTTCGGTGGTGAACGCATCGGGTCCGTGACGCCCATCGAGGAGGTCGGGACGGATCCCGGGCGGTTTGACAGCTACACAGAAGAATTCGCCCGCAACCAGCGCCGACTGTTCGCGGGCACCCCCTA
Organism: Candidatus Thiosymbion ectosymbiont of Catanema sp. Cochon2018; assembly: GCA_011392765.1. Classification (GTDB taxonomy): domain Bacteria; phylum Pseudomonadota; class Gammaproteobacteria; order Chromatiales; family Chromatiaceae; genus Thiosymbion; species Thiosymbion ectosymbiont_A. The sequence goes on from WYCW01000001.1 coordinate 665,225, forward strand.
CCAGTTCCGCCATTTCGAAAAGACCGCCGGCTATGCCAATCTCCCGCTGGACGGCCTGTGGTTGCGGGGCCCCTATTTGCACAACGGCAGCGTACCGACGCTCGCGGATCTCCTGGAGCCGCCCGAGACACGCCCGGCCGCATTTATTCGCGGGCTCGACACACCGGACCCGAAGAAGGGAGGTTTCAAATCCCCGGTTTGTGACCCGGAGCATTCCGCCCATGGGCCCAAGGAGTTTTGCTTCGATACCAGCCTGCCGGGAAACGGCAACCACGGACATCTTTGGGGCACCGACTTGTCGGACGCCGACAAGGCCGCTCTCCTGACTTATCTTTTGACCTTTTAAGAGCTAGCGAGGCTCTGCCTCAGACCGACGAGGCGTGAATTTTTTGTGCAGCGAACAAACTTGTTATCCGCAGATTACGCAGATTTTCGCAGATCAAGAATAGAAATAATCTGCGAAAATCTGCGTAATCTGCGGATAAAAACAATGGGCGCAATACCCCCAAGTGCTGCATGAGGAGAGGTGAGTTTTTGTGCCGTGCACAAACTTGACTCATTGGTAAAGATCCGGATCCCTCAAGGAATCCTAGCCAGTGACCGATACCAAAATATCCCACCCCCACGATCACTTTATGAAGGAGCTGCTCTCCCACCCGGAGACCGCGGGAACCCTGTTGCGGGAACGCCTGCCGCAGGCAGTGGTCGAGTTCCTTTCCACCAAACCGCCCGAGCTGGTTCCGGACTCGTTCGTAGACAAGGCATTACGCGGATACCTGAGTGATCGGCTATTTAAGGTAGAAACCATCAACGGCAAAACCGCCTTCCTTTATGTACTCATCGAGCACAAGAGCACGCCGGATCGCAAGGTTGGTTGGCAGCTGCTCAGATACCTGGTCGAAATCCTCAAACAGTGGGAAAAGCAGCATTCGGATTGGGATCGCCTTCCGGCAATCGTGCCCTTCGTCTTTTATCACGGTCTCGACGAATGGAAAATCCCTGCCGAATTCCTGCATCTGGTGGATGTCGAAGAAAGCTGGGGGCCCTATCTGCTCAATTTCCGATTCTCGGTATTGGATCTTGGTCGGGTGCCGGATCGGGCATTATCCACAGACCGCCGCCTGCATGCCCGGCTGTTGGCCATGAAATATGCCACCAGAAAGGCGCAACAGATGGCGATCCGGGAGCTCTTGATCGAGGCGCTCCGAAACGCTCCCGAAGATCTTCGTCCTATCGTTCAGTACCTGATCTATGTCTATTGTTACGATGAGCAAACGCTGCGCAGAATTATCCGAGAAGTACGGCCGGAGGAGGAAGAAATCATGATGTCCCAATTCGCCCAGGACATTCGCCAGAAAGCCTTGCAGGAAGGCATACAACAAGGCATACAACAAGGCATACAACAAGGCGTGCAACAGGGTATCCAGAAAGGTCTATTGGAAGGTGAAGTCAAGCTGTTGCTTCGTATCCTGCCCCGTCGTTTCGGACCCTTACCCGCTGAGGTCTCAGAGCGAATTTACCAAGCTGACCCGAATACCATCGAAACCTGGGCCGATCGCGCATTGGACGCCGAATCCCTGGAAGATGTGTTTTCGGAATAATCCATTCGACTTCGCGGCGGGAAAAATTTCAGGGAGGAAATTTTTAAGGTCCGCTTAACAAACCTGAAGCATCCAAACTCGCGGATTTCTTCAGGTATCACAATCCCGCAAAGAGTGACGAAATCCAAAGTCCAAGCATCGCGAGGAGGATACTATGCACGCTGAAACAATGGACTCCCAAGCCCAACCTCTCGACACCTACGAGGCGTTCAAGCGCGCGTTGACGCTGGCGATTCTAGCCAATCTGGTAGTCGGTCTGGCCCTCCTGATCGGACCGCTGCAGACGGTAGAGTTCATCGGTATGGAAACCGGACATCCGCCGATCTGGATACGCTATATCGGTCTGTTCATGATCCTCCTCACGCTGAGCTACATACCCATCCGCTTGATGCCGTCGGTTTACCTGCCACTCGCCTTCTACGCCGTTTTTCTGCGGCTGGTGTTCGTGATTTTCTTTGTTTTGGCGGGCTTTCTCGCAGATAGCGGTTTTTTCTGGTTTGCGCTCTACGATCTGGCCTTCGGCGTTCTGCTCGGACGCTCCCTTTGGCGGGGGTATAGCGAGGAGTTGATGTCCAGGCCATGAAGGGATCAGGGGCGAAGGTGCCCTGAAAAGACCGATCGCTAGCCAGTGACCGATACCAAACTATCCCACCCCCACGATCACTTCATGAAGGAACTGCTCTCCTACCCGGAGACCGCAGGTACCTTGTTGCGGGAACGTTTGCCTGATGCGGTGGTAAAATTCCTCTCCGCCAAACCGCCCGAGCTGATTCCGGGCTCATTCGTGGACCAAGAATTACGCGGGCACCTGAGTGATCGGCTCTTCGAGGTCGAGACCAGCACCGGCAAAACCGCGTTCCTGATCCAGGTCTATTGTTATGACGAACAAACGTTGCGCAGGATTATCCACGAAGTACGACCGGAGGAGGAAGAAACCATGATGTCTCAATTCGCCCAGGATATCCGCGAGAAGGCCTTGCAGGAAGGCATGCAACAAGGTATCCGGAAAGGTCTGCTGGAGGGGGAAGCGAAAGGGGAAGTGAAAGGGGAAGCCAAACTGTTGCTTCGCATGCTTCCCCGTCGTTTTGGGCCCTTACCCGACGAAATCTACGAGCGGGTCTACAAAGCCGACCCCAATACCATCGAACTGTGGGCCGATCGCGTATTGGACGCCGAATCCCTGGAGGATGTGTTTTCGGACTATACTGCCACACGGCACAATTCGAGCTTTTGAATTTCCCCCTCACCCTGGCCCTCCCCCAGAGAGGGTGTCGCAAAAGTAGCGCAGGCGTCCTCGCCTGCATCGAAAAATGCAGGCGGGGATGCCTGCGCTACGCTCCACGGATGGGCTTTTACGACACGCTCCCAGAGGGAGTGAAATGCGCAGATTGTGCCGTGTGGCAGTATAAACAAACGCCGCCCGCATCAGTAACAAAATCCATGACTCGCTCCGGTATAGGGTTGCCGTATTGATTTTAGACCTTCGTCAATCGATCCTCTAATTCACCCCGTGTCCTGAAAAATTGCCGGGAAGGCGATTTTATTCCGTGCCCATAGACACGAATGCACACGAATGAGGATTCGTGTACATTCGTGGTTCTATTGTGTTTGAAATAAGTGCCGGCACACGCAGAATGGTCGCCTCATAAGATTCCCAACACCGCTTTCAGGCTCTTTTCCACCGCGGCCATTTCAGTCGGCGTAAGGCCGGTTAAAGGCCCGTCTCCGATGCGGGTACGGTCCAACGCTCGGGGTTGGTCCGTTACCACCTGACAAGGCTTGAGTAGTCGGTCCCGTGCGGGTACGTTTACACGCCAGACTTTGAAAGTCGGGTAAACTTTCGTGGTCATCGGCAAAACAACGACCATCGGCGTGAGGTCTCCACCCAGCTTATCGGTCTGCAAGATGACGACCGGCCGGATCTTGCCGATCTCCCGGCCGCGCGGAGGATTGAGATTCGCCGTCCAGACTTCTCCCCGGTGCATCATTTCCACCATTTGTCACCGGATTCCTCCGGCCAGGGTTCACCGGGATGACGCCCCTCCGCGATGTCCAATGCCTCATTGTCGAGGGGCAAGAATTCTTCGGCGAGCTCTATTGCTTCGCGCCGGATTTCGGGATCGCCATACGCCTGCTTCGCCTCCCTGACCATGGCTGCCATGAACCGTTCCCGCTCGCGCCGGTGCAGGAACTCACGCAACGCCTCACGTACCAACTCGGACCGCGGCTTGCGTTCGAGCCTGGCCGCCTCTGCCAGGCGTTGTTCCAACCCTTCCGTCAATCGTAAACTCATCGAACCCATGACTTGGACCTCGCACTACGAATTGTAGTACCTAATGTAGCACACTATGGAAGACAAAGGTTCCCACGCGGATGGCATCGACAAGTTGCCCCGGAACACCGAACGGGTTGATGAGCGCCGACACAAGCACGTTGGTGTCAATAACCGCCCGCATTTCTTCGCTCCTTGCGAACCTGCGCGATCTCGGCGTCGATTTCGTCCATGGTCATCCTGTCCAGCCCCCGCTCCACAGCGTGCTCGTGCATCTTCTGAACCATGGCCGCAAAGCGCTCCGAACGGATAGCACGCAACGTCTGCTCGAGTTGCGCGGGTTCAGTGTGCACCAGCAAAGCGAACGGTTTGCCATTACGAGTAATTACCAACTCCTCGCCCGTTTCCAGCTTCTCCCACACCTCGGCCGATTCCGACCTCAGCTCACGAACAGTGACAAAATCCATGACTCGCTCCGTACAGGATTGCCATATTGATTTTAGAGCTCCGCCGGTCGATCTTTTAAACCGTCGTCAAACGTAAGCTCATTGTGCCCATGGAATTGATTTTGTAATAGGATTCGAGCTGCGAACGTTAGCACAAGATGGACGACGTGCACCAAGACCACTCCCCGGAGCAGACCGAGCTCCCCCTGCCCTTCCCGGAACTCAGCCGGGATCTGCCGTTGCTGCCGGCGCGCATGGTCAATGAGTACCAGTATTGCCCGCGTCTGGCCTACCTGGAGTGGGTGCAAGGGGAATGGGAGGACTCCCGCGACACGGTGGAAGGGCGTCATATCCACCGGCGGGTGGACAAGCCCGGAGGCAAGCTGCCCGCGCCGGGAGAAGCGGAGGAACAGGAACGGATCCACGCCCGCTCCATCACCCTTTCCTCCAACCGGCTCGGGCTCATTGCCAAGATGGATCTCGTCGAGGGAGAAGGCGATCAGGTGACCCCGGTCGACTACAAGCGCGGCAAGCGCCCGCATATACCGCGTGGGGCCTACGAGCCGGAGCGTGTCCAGCTCTGCGTCCAGGGCATGATCCTGAGCGAGCGCGGCTATCGTTGCGAACAGGGGGTGCTTTATTATGCCGCCAGCCGGGAGCGGGTATCCGTCCCGTTCGACGAGGAGCTGCGCCGCACCACGCACAACGCCATCGATGGTCTGCGTCTGATTGCCGCCGGCGGACAGCTCCCGCCGCCGCTGGAGGACAGCCCCAAGTGTCCCCGCTGTTCCCTGGTGGGCATTTGTCTGCCGGATGAGATCAATTTCTTTCGCAAATCCGAGTCGCCGCCACGCCCACTCGCGGTCGATCGGGGTACCGCCTTGCCCCTCTATGTCCAGACCCACCACGCCAAGATCAGCAAGAGCGGGGAGCGTCTGGATATCTACGTCGGTGACACCAAGACCCAGAGCGTGCGGCTCATCGATGTCTCCCAGGTCGCCGTCTTCGGCAACGTCTACATCACTACGCCCGCCCTGCACGAGCTGATGAGACGCAACATCCCCGTAAGCTGGCACAGCTTCGGCGGCTGGTTCATGGGTCACACCATCGGCACCGGGCATAAGAACGTCGAGCTGCGCACTGCGCAGTACACGGCGAGCTTCGATCCGGCCCTGTGCCTGCGTCTCGCCAAGGGTCTGGTAGAGGCCAAGATCCGCAATTCCCGCACCCTGTTGCGCCGCAACTGGAAGGGATCCGGTGCCCCGGATGCCCTACTCGAAGACCTCCGGGGCGATATCCGGCGTCTGCAGCGGGTCAAGGACCTCCAGGGCCTGCTCGGGATCGAAGGCTCCGCCGCCTCCCGCTATTTCGGGTCCTTCCGCTACCTGATCCGGGACCAGCACCGCAACGAGGCATTCGGATTCGACTTCAGGACCCGCAACCGCCGCCCTCCGACGGATCCGGTCAACGCCATGCTCTCCTATGCCTACACACTGCTGGTGCGCACCTGGGTCGTCACCCTGTCGGCGGTCGGCTTCGACCCCTACCGAGGTTTTTACCACCAGCCCAGATACGGGCGACCCGCGCTGGCCCTTGATCTGATGGAGCCCTTTCGGCCGCTGATCGCCGATTCGGTCGTGCTCCAGGCCATCAACAATGGTGAGGTTCGGCCCACCGACTTCGTACAGGCCGCCGGCAGCGTGAACCTCACCTCGGACGGCCGCAAGCGGTTCATCGGCACCTTCGAGCGACGCATGAGTCAGGAAGTGACCCATCCGCTGTTCCAGTATCGGGTCAGCTATCGGCGGCTGCTGGAACTTCAGGCCCGTTTGCTCGGACGTTTTCTGCTAGGCGAGCTCGATGCCTACCCCAACTTCACGCCGAGGTAGAACATGGACCAAAGGCTCTATATCGTCACCTACGACATCTCGGATCCAGGCCGTTGGCGCCGGATCTTCAAGCTCATGAAGGGCTACGGCGAATGGCTCCAGCTCTCGGTCTTCCAATGCCGGCTGACCCCCGTGCAACACGCTGAATTGATTGCCCTGCTCGACGCCATGATCCACCATTCCGAAGACCACGTGATCCTGCTCGACCTCGGGATAGCGGACAAGGTCGTGCCCCGAGTCGTCAGCCTCGGAAAGACGGATTTTGCCCCGATCGGGCACGAGCCGGTTATCGTTTGATGAACGAGTATCTCGACTTTCGTCCCGCGTTCGCAGCCTTGACCCGGCGAACGCCGTTTCCCTGGCAGGAACGTGCCTTTGCAACCCTGGTGTCGGGTGACACTCCAACCTGCGTTGCTTTACCGACAGGTACCGGCAAGACATCATTCATTCCCATCTGGCTCATCGCCTTGGCGTGTCAGGCGGCAAGCGGCAGAGTAAGCCTCCCCCGGCGCTTGGTCTGGGTTGTCGACCGCCGGGTCGTGGTCGATCAAGCCACGGATGAGGCAGAGAGACTGATCGACCGACTGACGAGCCCGGTTGCAGCAGCGCCAAAACAACGCCGAATCCTATCCGAAATAGCCGAACGCATCGCCGCGATCTCGCTGCTCGGCGGCATGGGCCAACCGCCTGTTGCCATCAGTACCCTGCGCGGACAGAAAGCGGACAACGGCGACTGGAAGCTCGACCCCTCTCGTCCTGCCATTGTCATCGGCACGGTGGACATGATCGGCAGCCGTCTGCTCTTCTCCGGCTATGGCGACGGCAAATACAAGCGTCCGCTCCACGCCGGCCTGCTGGGGCAGGATGCCTGGATGGTACTGGACGAGGCCCATCTGACCCCGGCCTTCGCCGCGCTATTGCAGGCGATTCATACCGAGCAGTGCCGTAACCGTAATCCCCGATCAACCACCTGGCGCTTCTCGCTGCTCTCCGCCACCCAAAGGGATAATAGCGGCGAGTCTTTCGGCCTGACTCAGAAAGACGAAGACTCTCCCGTCATCGGCCAACGCCTCAAGGCGGCCAAGTCGTTGTTCATTCATGAACTGAACGAGAAGGAGGACGAACTGGAGCACATCGCCCAACGTGCACTCGATCATAAGGAACAACGGAAACGGGTGATTGTCTTTGTCAAGTCGCCGGAGGATGCTAACAAACTAGCGGCACGGATTGGCAAGGAGCACGACGACCCCGAAGCCGTCTTGACGCTCACGGGAACCCAGCGCGGTTTCGAGCGTGACAAGCTGGCCCTGAACCCGGTGTTTGCCGGGTTTCGCTCCAACTCCCAGCGGAAACCGCCCAGCACGACTCACTACCTCGTAGCCACCGCCGCCGGTGAGGTGGGCGCCGACCTGGATGCCGACCACCTGGTCTGCGACCTGGCCCCCCTCGACAGCCTGATCCAACGCTTCGGGCGGGTAAACCGGCTGGGACTCGGGACAGCCCGCGTCGATCTCGTGGTCTCTGGTAAACAGGAGAGGAACGAACAGAAAAAGGCCCTCCGCACCGCCACCCTGGATTACCTGCGTTCGTTGCCAAAGGATGGCGAGGGTGGTCACAGCGTCAGCCCGGCGGACCTCACCGACCCTCCGCGGGCTACCTTCTCGGCCACGCCCGAGGTCATACCCCTGGGCCGGCATTGGCTGGACATCTGGTCCCTTACTTCCATCGGCAAGGTGGCCTGGCCGGATCGCCCGGAGGTCGCCCCCTGGCTGCACGGCGTGGTGGACAACTTGCCGGAAACCTGGCTGGTCTGGCGGGACGAGGTGGAGTGGCTAGGCGACAAGGATCAAGTATCCGACGAGGATTGCAAGGAGGCATTCGATGCCTTTCCCATCCTGCCCGAAGAACGACTGCGTGAGCCTACCAACCGGATTCGCCAAAAGCTGAAAGAACTGGCACGGCAGCGTACCAACGCACAGCAACCCATCCTCTTGTCAGGGACGGATGGGGCCATCTCCTGGCGAGGCACCCTACAAGACCTCGTGACCAAAGAAGGCACAGGCGAACTCAATCTCGCTTTCTCTACCGTCCTCCTACCTACTGCCGTTGGTGGACTAAGCGATCAAGGGATGTTTGATCCGAGTTGCACTACCGCTACCGACATAGCGGAAGAAAATCAGCACCGCCACCGCTTCTTCATCGTAGGCGACGAGGCCGAGGCCCACTGGCAGGCGTTTCGAGGCACACATCCTTCCAATGAACCTGCCCACATCGCACCCACACGTAAGGAGTTGATTGACGAGATTGCTGAGACCAAGGGGCTGAAACCTGTAGCCCTGGTGCGTCTGGGTCGTACCGACGAGGACGCCATCGACGAGGAGGATACTGAGCGTCATCTCCTCTACCTCGCCGAGGCCACCAGTCTTGCCGACTCCCATGCCAAGTCCTTCATCGCCGCCCGACCTGAACCACTGGCGGACCATCTCCAACGGGTCGGGTGGACGGCCCGGAAATTGGTCGAGCGCATAGCCGAAGCGGATTCACCCTTGAACGCGCTAGGTGACGCCCTGGGCATCGCCGGGAACCGCCACGATACCGGCAAAGATCGCTCCTGCTGGCAGCGGGCTATCGGTAACCAGGATCCGGATAACCCGCTCGCCAAATCCGGGCGCGACCGTTTCATCCAGTGCCTGAACGGCGGCTACCGCCATGAGTTCGGCGCCTTGATCGATGCGACTAAGGCATTGTCTCGGGAACAAAAGCACCGCGACCTGATCCTCCACCTCATCGCCGCCCACCACGGCAATGCCCGACCGTATTTCAGAGAGCGGGCCTACGACCGCGAATCGCCCCTGGATACCTGCCGCAATGCCGCCGCTCGAACGCTGCAACGCTTCGGTCACCTCCAGGACCGCCATGGCTGGTGGGGCATCGCCTACCTCGAAGCCATCCTCAAGGCCGCCGATACTCTCGTTTCCGCTGGGCTGATCCAGGAAGACACCGCTAATGACCCCGATTGAACTCCACCTCGACCCGGAAAATCCCGCTCAGTTCTTCGCTTGTTGCGGGCTATTCGAGCTGGCGGCCCTGTTCGGCCAAGAGATCACCGAAGGCGTGGAGGCGGTCTTCGAGTACGACCGCCACCGACCCCGCCGCGCCTTGTTTCGTCTGCACCACTCCCCCAAGGAGCTAAACGATCTCATTCGACTCCTCAAGACATCCAAGCCCAATGCCACGGAGAAATCCGGAGAAGCCCCGGTGACCCTGAAATTTACCGACGCCATCGACCTCACCCTCGATTGGTGGCTGGAGCCGGATCGCTCCCGCAAATCCCGCCTCAAGCTCTGGGCCGGTCAGCAAACCAGCCTGAGCCTGGTCACTACGATGCTGGCCGCCCTGCCCGATGAGGCCGCTGCCGACCTCTTCGATGCCAACAAAATACCCATGTCCGGTCGGTTCGGGCTCGATCCACGGTCGGCCTGGAACGCCCTCGATTTCGGCTCATCCATCAACGAACAGGGGCGAGATGCCTATACCTATCCCGCTACTGAAATTCTGGCCGCCTGCGGCCTGCAAGGCTTCCGTCCGCGCAGCGGAGAGAACCGGAATACCTATGGCTACCGGCTCTGGACCACTCCTTTACCTCTCGTCGTCGCCAGGGCGGCCGTTCAAGGGGCCTTATCGGTTCCCGGCCAGGACTTCGCTTTCCCGATCGAAAAACGGAGCGGGGCCTACTCGTACTTCGCCTTCGCGCACCCCACCAAGGAGACATGACCATGTCCGACACAATGAACCTCGACCGCTTTGATTTCTGGCTTACGGAGAGTGGCCCCGCCGCGTTGGTAATCATTGAGCCGCTACAACCTGTCGCGGAAGGGGAGACCGTGATCTTTCCGCCCACCTATGCTCCGGAGAAACCCGGCGAGAAATCCGAGTACGTCATCGACGAGTTCAAAGACGGGCGCAAAGTTTGTCAGATCGACAGTGTCGGTTCCCAGGCCAACCGACTCGAGCCCATCTTCAAGGAAAGCCGCTACGCCAGGCTGGTGCCCCAGGTCACGGTAGAAGTTGCGGACGGTCACAAGGTCAACCTGCTCGATGCCGGACATCGCGCCGCCGACGCCATCATCCGCTTTTCCGATTTGGAACAACGGATGGCAGAAGGCTTCACGGCTTGGCTCAAGGGCGATGCCTCCAAGCTGGCCCAAGTGGCGCCGACCTCACTGGTATTCGGGGCCTGGGATTCGCGCGGCACCCAAGCAAAGACACCACGTATCCTCTCGGCAATTATCCGCGCTTATGACGTCGAGAAACTCACGCGCTCCGCCCAGTACATCCCACCATTGGAGTACACCGATGAAGTTCTGGGTGAGGCGAAAACGCTGACCGATGACCAGCGTTCCGAGTTCGGATTGAGTCACGTACCTGCACCGAAGGCTTTGGGAGGGGTGCTTGCACGGGGCGAGATTCGCCGGGAGATCACACTCAATCTGGTGGCCTTGCGAGCCATCGGCGCGACCGACGAGTCGGGGACGCTGGATGAGGCAAAGTCCCTGACCGTGCGCCGTTATATCCTCGGCCTCGCCTTGGCGGCACTTACCAAACCTTTGATCCACAATCTACGCCAGGGCTGCCTGCTGGTAGGCGTCGAAGACCGACCCACTGCCTGGAAGCTGGTCGAGGCCAGCGGCAAACGCACCGACTACCGACTAGAGAATCAAGCCGCCCTCGCCTTTGCCGAATCGGCTGCCGATAGCTTTCGCCAAACCTTTGAGATCGAATCGACCGCGGAGGGTGGGTTTTCCCCGATCCAAGGATTCTTCGATCCAAAAAAGGTCAAGGATGCGACAGATGAAAAAACCGCCAAAAAGGCAGCGGCTAAATCCAGAAGAAGTAAGGATAAAGCAACGGACACGGCCGGCAAGGAATCGTAACCGTGAATTCCCGATTACATATCTGCGTGCGCCTGCTTGCCGGGCGTTACCACGGAGAGGAGTGGCCCCCATCACCCGCCCGATTGTTCCAGGCCCTGGTAGCCGGGACCAACCTGGGGTGCCGGATGCTGGACTGGCCGCAGGGACGCACCGCCTTGGCCTGGCTGGAGGGATTGGAGCCGCCCGCCATCATCGCGCCGGATGTTACGGACGGTTTTGCCTATACCTCCTATGTCCCCAATAACGACAGTGACAACAATTCCGATTCGCCCAAGAAAATACCAGGCGTCTATAAGCAGCTCTCCCAAGGAATACCCCTGGCTTCAGCGATACGGACAAGGGGCCTGACCAAGGAGAAGCGAATCCGACCAAGGCTGCTGTATAACCAGTCGTCAACGGACGATGACGAGCTGCTTGCCATTCATTACCTCTGGTCACTGCCCGCCTCCTTATCAGTGGAAAACCGAGCGCAGGCCGAGCAAGTCTGCCGCCTGGCGCGTAATCTCGTCGCACTGGGTTGGGGAATAGACATGGCTATCGGTGAGGGAAGTATCTTGCCGGAGACGGCGCCCCTGCCCGCCGGACAGCAACACCTCCCTTCCCGGTCCGGCGGTTCCATAGTCCTCAAGGCGCCGGACCGAGGATTTCTCGATGATCTTGAACGCACCCATGATGCCTTTCGCCACCGAACCCGGGGGGACGCGATGGATACCGACACCCGTCCCCGTGCCTATCGTCTTGTGCCTTACCGGCTTGTAGGGCAAGCCTTGGGGCGGCTTGCCGTCCCTTTCGATCTGCTGGATGCTGCGGGTGAGAAGCACCGCTCGTTCCGTTGGGAAGATGGGATGCTGGTCGCCGCCTGGCTGCGCCATGCCGCCAAGAAGAGATTTCTGGCCGAAGGTTGGGAAAAAGACCGTGTCGATGCCTACGTCTGCGCACACCCCGCGAAGGGCGAAGAAAACCGGCGCCTTTCCTACGTGCCTCTCCCCACTATCGGCCACCGGTACTCCGACGGCCATCATCGCCGTGCGCTGGTGATCCTGCCCTTCAACGACGACAACGTTGAAGAAAGTCTCGCCATCCTGTACCGCATGGCCGGTGATCCCCTTCGGGCCTTGGATCAAGACCGACCGGTCGCATGGTTGGCTGAAGGCAAGCGAAATTCCGTGGTACGGAGGTACTTGCGAAAGTCGACAGAATGGCTGAGTGTCACCCCGGTAGTGCTGCACGGAAGAGACCGGTCCGGAGGAAAATTTCGTTCCCGCAAGGCGGACAAGCTCATTCTGCAGGCGTTTGCCGAATCGGGTTACCCGGTGGAACGGATTGAAGAATATAGCTACCAACCCGCACCATTCTGGCGAGGTCCGGGAGGCGCTCGTCGCGCGAGGGTTCCCCGACACCTCGCTCATTGGCCTCGCTATCACGTTCGCGTGGTATTTCGAGCACCTGTTCAAGGGCCTGTCCTGGTAGGTATCGGGCGGCATTTCGGTTTAGGGGTATTCGCGGCAAACGCCGGCGTATGAGCAACGATGGTGAGCATAGGAAAAACCGATTCGTCAATCGAGCTGCCGGGCCTCTGCGAGCACTCCGGTGGCACCCGCAACCCCGGCCAGCGCTCGCGGAAAATCGCTCTTTAAAAAATCAGGTAATTGCGCTACAATTCGGAGACCCGTTAGGTGGTCCTGGAGCTTGCTCATGCCGCTTCGCCGCGAGTCTTCGAAAACGGCCCGGCAAGGCGCGGCGGAAAAGGACTACCGCGCGGGCTCTATTCCGCGGCCAATCGCCGCGGCCTCATTGAAGCCTGTATTCCTCCACGCTGGGGAAGAAGTCGCGCTGTTGGCTATTCCGCGGCCAATCGCCGCGGCCTCATTGAAGCACGGTCGGCGCGAAGGTGACGTTGACCCCACCCAGGCTATTCCGCGGCCAATCGCCGCGGCCTCATTGAAGCGCGGTCGATGAGACGCGGGATCGAATCTTTGTCGCCCTATTCCGCGGCCAATCGCCGCGGCCTCATTGAAGCCTAGGCTGTCCAGGATGCTCCGTTTGGCCGCCTCGAAGCTATTCCGCGGCCAATCGCCGCGGCCTCATTGAAGCTTGGGATGTGTCAGCTTTTTAGGTCGGTTCCGGGACCTATTCCGCGGCCAATCGCCGCGGCCTCATTGAAGCTGTGGGATTGCTCGTATTCCGGGCAAACCATGCAAACTATTCCGCGGCCAATCGCCGCGGCCTCATTGAAGCATCGCAATTTTTTCAATCTGGTACCTGGTGTCCAATTCTATTCCGCGGCCAATCGCCGCGGCCTCATTGAAGCGTTGTGTGCCAGGAACTTTGTGGAGAATCAACATCCACTATTCCGCGGCCAATCGCCGCGGCCTCATTGAAGCCAGGCCCTGGTTCCAGACCCCGTACCGCTGCAAAATGGCTATTCCGCGGCCAATCGCCGCGGCCTCATTGAAGCATTGGGTAGGGTTTCGCTGGTGGATTTAGGACTGGTTCTATTCCGCGGCCAATCGCCGCGGCCTCATTGAAGCTACGATGTCGCTGTTCCTCCGTGTGGTTTGAAGCGTCTATTCCGCGGCCAATCGCCGCGGCCTCATTGAAGCTGCGTGGTTTGCTCGCTTTACTGAATCTGGTTCCTGCTATTCCGCGGCCAATCGCCGCGGCCTCATTGAAGCTATGATGTTGCTGTCCCTCCGTGCGGTTTAGCGTGTCTATTCCGCGGCCAATCGCCGCGGCCTCATTGAAGCGTCTATCGCTGGCTCTGGTGGTCTTACCCCGGCAGGCTATTCCGCGGCCAATCGCCGCGGCCTCATTGAAGCTACTTGGGCCTGTTCTTCTGTGGTCTTTTCTTGTCCTGCTATTCCGCGGCCAATCGCCGCGGCCTCATTGAAGCAAGTTGGGCTATTTCGGTGCCTCGATTGACCCTCGACCTATTCCGCGGCCAATCGCCGCGGCCTCATTGAAGCAACTGATACAACGCATCTCCCGGCGACTGAGAACGATCTATTCCGCGGCCAATCGCCGCGGCCTCATTGAAGCCATTTAGTCTGGCTGTTATGGGTGCTGGTAGTGTGCTATTCCGCGGCCAATCGCCGCGGCCTCATTGAAGCCAGTCACCCCAACAAGCATTACGAGCATCAGACTGATCTATTCCGCGGCCAATCGCCGCGGCCTCATTGAAGCTGGGGCTGTCCGCTTTTCCGTAGTGGGTGTTTTTATCTCTATTCCGCGGCCAATCGCCGCGGCCTCATTGAAGCGAGCCAGGCCCACTAGCACTACCCCCGCCACCAGAACTATTCCGCGGCCAATCGCCGCGGCCTCATTGAAGCCAGGCTGACGCTCCGGTGACCGGGACCGCATACGCCAGCTATTCCGCGGCCAATCGCCGCGGCCTCATTGAAGCGTCGCTGAGCATCGCCATCTGGTTGGTCGCGTCGGCTCTATTCCGCGGCCAATCGCCGCGGCCTCATTGAAGCTATTGGGTAAGGTTCTGTGGGCATTAGCCTGATTGTGGCTATTCCGCGGCCAATCGCCGCGGCCTCATTGAAGCCTGACGTTGATCCCGATCTGTGGGTAGATGAGCCTCTATTCCGCGGCCAATCGCCGCGGCCTCATTGAAGCACCACTCACCGAGCTGGCAAACCCATCTCCAACCCCTATTCCGCGGCCAATCGCCGCGGCCTCATTGAAGCTTACAGGTCCGGAGAGTGGGGCGGCTGCTCGTGGCAGCTATTCCGCGGCCCATTGCCGCGGCCTCATTGAAGCTCAATCACCAGCGGGGAATAGGTTCTGTTTTTGTACGGTATTCCGCGGCCCATTGCCGCGGCCTCATTGAAGCAAGCTTAACGCAGCGGAATGGCAATGCCATTAAGTTAAGCGTTACCGGCCAGCAAAAGAGAGGAAACCTCACCAATCACACGAATCCTCGCGGATTGATGCGCGCGATTCGTAGGTTGGGCAAAGCCCGTAGGATGCAGTGAGCGTGTGTTGTCCTTTCCGGACGGCACCACCGCCAAGCGCGAACCGCATCTTTGGACGGTGGGCGTGCCCAACACCGGTGTTGGGCACGGACCATCCCTGGCCCTTTGCCCAACCTACCCAGCTGTCTAAAAAGGGACCGTAGGCCGTAGGCCAAAA
This sequence comes from Candidatus Thiosymbion ectosymbiont of Catanema sp. Cochon2018, assembly GCA_011392765.1. Lineage (GTDB taxonomy): Bacteria > Pseudomonadota > Gammaproteobacteria > Chromatiales > Chromatiaceae > Thiosymbion > Thiosymbion ectosymbiont_A. The sequence goes on from WYCW01000001.1 coordinate 680,504, forward strand.
CCCAGCAATACCCAAAGCTGGGTTTCGTTCCTCAACCCAGCCTACCAATTTAAAATCAATGTGTTCGTTTTCAGACAGCCTCTTAGAGGATAAGATTGTGATGATACATCGAGGGATAGACAATTATTGTAACAGCGGTTACTGTAACCGCTGTTGCAATAATGGAAGTATCCATGAAATTCTATAATCGGCAAGCCGAAATTGTGGAGCTACGCGCACTCAGCCATCAGGCTCATACGAGTGGGGGGCTGATGAGTGTGATCGTCGGACGACGGCGCGTCGGAAAAACCCGGCTTTTGCGTCAAGCTTATCAGGGTGCTGCCAATCATCTATACCTATTTATAGCCAAAAAGCCTGAACCCCTTTTGTGCGAAGAATTTGTAACGCTAATCAAGCAAACATTGAATATTCCTATATTCGGCAATATTCGACACTTTCGGGACCTCTTTGCACTCCTGTTAGAATACTCAAAACAATCCCCCATAACTCTCATTATCGATGAGTTTCAGGAATGGCAAAAGCACCCCGATTATGAGATTAAATTACAGGGATTTTCTTTGTTGGATTTGGACAGTTGACAGTTTGTCTGCGGAATCCCTCTTACTCGTTCAGTCGCCGCTCACCTGCGCATAGTCGAGCGCGAATCCCACCAGGGTACGCACGCCGGTGATCAGGGCAGCCTCATTGGCATCGAAGAACGGCGAGTGATTCGCCGGTGCCTCGCCGAAGGCGACACCCGGATCGTTCACGCCGAGCAGCAGGTACAGGCCCGGTATGGATTCCTGGTAGAAGGAGAAGTCCTCGGCTCCCGTGATCAGCGACGCTTCCGTGACCTTGTCGTCACCCGCTGCCCATCGCAGTGTGGGCATCATCTTCCGCAATAGTTCGGGATCGTTACGGGTCACCGGCGCATAACTCTTGATGGTGACAGTGGCGGTTGCACCATTGGCTTCCGCGGTCGCCCGGACCGTGTCGCGCAGCTTCGTATGCAGCAGCTCGCGGGTCTCCGGATCGAAGGTTCGGATCGTCCCGACCATCTCGACCTTATCGGGGATGATGTTGCCGCGCACGCCGCCGTGCACGCTGCCGATCGTAATAACCGCGGGGCCCTTGGTGACGTCCAGGTGGCGGCCCGGGATTCCCTGCAGAGCGACCATGATCTGTGCGGCGACGTAAATAGGATCGACGCCCATCCAGGGTGAGGAGCCGTGTGTCTGCCGGCCGACTACATTGATCCGCAGATCGTCGGCGGCCGCTAAGAAGCCACCGGAGCGATAGGCAAGGGTACCGCCCCTATTCGGCCAGACGTGCAGGGCAAAGATGGCTTCCGGCGCGTCCGGCCCGGCGAGTACGCCTTCTTCGACCATCAGAGACGCACCGCCTTCCTCGTCGCCAGGGGCCCCTTCCTCGGCCGGTTGGAAAATAAACTTGACGGTACCTGCCAGCCGCTCACGGTTGGTCGCCAGGACCTCGGCTGCGCCCATCAGCATGGCGACGTGGGTGTCGTGACCGCAGGCGTGCATGACCGGGACTTCCTGACCGTTGTATTCGCCGCGTGCCGTGGATGCGAATGGTAGTCCCGTCTGTTCGCGCACCGGCAAAGCGTCCATGTCCGCACGCAGGGCGATGACCGGGCCGGGTTGCGCGCCTCTCAGGGTACCGACAACCCCGGTGTGGGCGATACCGGTCCGAACGTCGTCGAAGCCGAGACTCCGCAGGTGGTCGGCGACCTTTTTCGCGGTGCGGAATTCGCGGTTCGAGAGTTCCGGATGCTTATGGATATCGCGCCGCCATTCAATCACCCTTGGTTCGATGGCGGCGAATGCCGAGTCGAGTCCCTGTTTGTTGTCTTGTGCAACGACGACGGTAGTGAGTAGCGTCAGGATCATGATGCCCAACGTTCGCAGGCTTTTCATCGCGTCAAACTTTCTCTTTGATCCGCGCCGCCTTACCGGTACGGCCCCGCAGGTAGTACAATTTGGCCCGTCGCACGTCGCCCCGGCGCTTGACCCGAATATCGGCAACCGTGGGGCTGTAGGTCTGGAAGACGCGCTCCACTCCCTCGCCATGTGAGATCTTGCGCACGGTGAAAGCGGAATTGAGGCCACGGTTGCGCCTGCCGATGCAGACGCCCTCGAAGGCCTGCAGGCGCTCGCGATTACCTTCCTTCACCTTGACCTGCACCACCAGGGTATCGCCGGGTGCGAAGTCCGGGACCTCGCGGTTTATCTGCGCTCGCTCGAGCTCGTCGATAATGTTCATAAGTCCTCTCGCTCCTGTGCTCATTCAGCGTCCCGACGCGCCTGGATGAATTCGTCCAACAGCGCCTTTTCTTCGCCGCTCAACCCCCGACGCTCCAGCAGGTCCGGGCGTCGCAGCCAGGTGCGCCCGAGGGCCTGTCGCAACCGCCAGCGTGCGATGGCCCGATGGTTGCCGCTCAACAACACCTGGGGCACGCGCGCCCCCGCGATCACCTCGGGGCGGGTGTAGTGCGGAAAATCCAGCAGGCCATCGACATAAGAATCTGTTCGGGCCGAGTCCTTGTGTCTCAAGGTCCCCGGTAGGAGGCGCATCACCGCGTCCATGATTACCATGGCGGGCAGCTCGCCCCCACTCACCACATAGTCGCCGATGGACCATTCCGCGTCCACATAGCGTTCCACCAGCCGCTCGTCGATCCCTTCGTAGCGGCCGGCGATCAGGATCCAACCGGGTTCGGCGGCGATCTCTGCAATCGTGTCTTGAACCAAGGTGCGGCCCTGGGGCGTCACATAGGCCACCTTGCTGTCCGGAGCGGCGTGCTTGGCGTCCTCGATGGCCGCCTGCAGCGGCTCCACCTTCATGACCATACCGGGGCCCCCGCCGTAGGGCCGATCGTCCACCGTGCGATGCGGGTCCTGCGTGTAATCTCTGGGATTCCACAGGTGCAGCTCCGCGCTACCGCGTTCCAGCGCACGCCCGACGACGCCTTGCCCCGTGAGGATCCGGAACATATCCGGAAACAGGCTGACGACATCGAAACGCACTGCCCCAGGCCTTGAATCCTTAAAACTCCGGGTCCCAATCGACCCGAATCCGGCCTCGCTCCGGATCGACATCCGTGACGACCCGATCCCGGACAAAAGGCAGCAATCGCTCCCGATCTCCCTTGACCACCAGCACATCGTTGGCGGCGGTAGCGAATACCCGGTCGACCCGGCCGAGGGGCGTGCCGTCCAGGGTCTCGACGCTCAGCCCTACCAGGTCGGCCCAATAAAATTCATCGGCCCCAAGCCGCGGCAGCTGATCGCGGTGTATCCTGATCTCCAACCCTACCAGGGCGGCGGCCTGATCCCGGTCCTCACAGCCCTCCAGCCGGGCTACCAGACCCTTGCCGTGGGGTCTGCCTGCGGCAAGTCCCCGCGGTCCGCACCCCGCACCCAGATACCAGGGTTGATAGGTCAGTAGGTTGGCACGCGGCTCGGTCTCTGAAAAGACCTTCACCCAACCCCGCACGCCGTAGAGACCCGAGATGCGGCCCACCACCAGCATCTTCGACCGCGCCTGGTCCTCCATTACCGACGGCGGCTGCGTTCCGTCAAACGGCAGGCCCCTGCTCCTCGGCCACGGCGGACTCCGCGGTGGCCGGAATCGGCGGCGTAACGGCCTCGGTCTCAGTCTCGGAGGCCGGCTCCCCCAGCAACTTGGCGACGCGCTCGGACGGCCTGGCCCCCCGGCCGATCCAATGTTCGGCGCGCGCGCGGTCGAGCCGCAGCCGCACTTCGCCGCCGGTAGCGATCGGATTGAAGAAGCCGATGCGCTCGATGTAGCGGCCATCGCGCTTCAGTCGCCCGTCAGCAACCACGATTTGATAGAAGGGGCGTTTTTTGGCCCCACCCCGGGACAAGCGAATCGATACCATGTTCAGCCCTGATCCAACCAATCATGCACAGCGCATGTAAACTATCAATTATACATGTGCCGACCGACGACTGGTAGCTGGAAGCAGTTTGTCAATCGAAAAGAAAGTTATACGCCCTCGCCCTGCGTGGCAGCAGGATCTGGGCATGGCGATCACCCGCCCGGAGACCCTCATCGAGGTCCTGGACCTGGACCGGGGACTCCTCCCCGGGGCACGCGCGGCGGCGAGGAGATTCGGCCTCCTGGTCCCACGCGGCTATGCCGCGCTCATGGCGCAATCGGACCCACACGATCCTTTGCTGCGCCAGGTGCTGCCCCTGGCCGAAGAGTTGCGGAGCCCACCCGGCTTCAGCGCTGATCCGGTAGGTGAGCGGACAGCGGTGCACGCCCCCGGCCTCCTGCAGAAATATCAGGGCCGCGCTCTGCTGTTGCTCACCGGCGCCTGCGCCATTCACTGCCGCTACTGCTTCCGCCGCCATCTTCCCTACGCCGAGGATTCCGCCCGACTCGACCGGGCCGCGCGTGCCGTCCGCCGGCTCGCGGAGGACCCGTCGATCCGCGAAGTGATTCTGAGCGGGGGAGATCCACTGCTGCCGGACGATGACTCCCTCGCTGTCCTGGTCGGCGAACTCGCGGAGATACCACACCTGCGGCGCCTGCGTCTGCACACCCGGCTGCCGATCGTGTTGCCTTCCCGCGTCACCGATCGCCTGTGCCGTATCCTGAGCGCGAGCCGCCTGCAGCCGATCCTGGTGGTGCACACCAATCACGCCCGCGAGCTGGGAGCGGCGGCCCGGGGCGCCCTGGGGCAGCTACACGACGCCGGTATCCCACTCCTCAACCAAAGCGTGCTCCTGCGCGGCGTGAACGACAGTGCGTACCGCCTGGCGGCACTGAGCGAGGCGCTGTTCGAGTGCACCGTTCTACCTTATTATCTTCATCTGCTCGACCGGGTTTCGGGTGCGGCACATTTCGAGCCGGCCGAGGCGACGGCGATTCGGATCCTCGATCAACTACGCACGCAGCTGCCCGGCTATCTGGTTCCAAGGCTGGTGAAAGAAATCGCGGGCGCCCCCTACAAAATCCCGCTCGATCGGGAGACCGCGTACGAGACTGTCAGATGAGTGATGAATGATGAGTGCGGAATTCATCACTCATCATTTTTTCCGCCGCGGTCAAGCGCCCGGTCCGATCCGGTTCGTCTGGACACGCCCTCGCCCGATCACCGATTTGGTAAGAGAACACGACGCATCGCGCGAATCGGTGCGAATAAGATCTCTCCCTTCGGTTCGGGATGAAAGATCTCTCCCCTTGGTTCGGGACGACGGTTTCGCGCGGATTCGTGTGATTCGTCGTTTTTCCTCTTTTGTCGTCCGGTAACGCTTAACTTAATGACATCGAGTGCCGACAGCCATGATCGATATACGTGTCCAAGCCGAACCATTCGATATCGCCGCGGAGCAGGAAGGGCTGTGGCGCGGGCAACCCCGGGTCGGGGCTTTGGTGACCTTCGTGGGTCTGATGCGGGACATGAACCAAGGCGACCGGGTAGGCCGCATGCTTCTGGAGCACTATCCGGGGATGACCGAGAAGGCCCTGCTCGCCATTGCCGAGGAGGCGGATAACCGCTGGGATCTGCAGGGAATTCGGGTGCTGCATCGAGTCGGGGACCTCAGGCCCCAGGACCCCATTGTCCTGGTGGCCGTGACCAGTACCCACCGCGGTGAGGCCTTTCGCGCCTGCGAGTTCCTGATCGATTACCTGAAAACCCGGGCCCCCTTTTGGAAGAAGGAGATCACCGACCAGGGCGAGCATTGGGTGGATTCCCGGACCACGGACGAGGCGGCGGCGAGGCGTTGGAAACAGGAATAGCCGTTGTCCTCTGCGCCTGTCTGCCCTGCCTGCAGCCCGTGGGATGTGGTGAGCCCTGGCCTCACTACATTCTACTCTGTCCATGTCGTCCACTCAGTCCATGTGGTCCATGGTGGTAACCGCAAGCTTCGAGGTAACCACTATGGACAACATGGACTCAGTGGACAGATGTCGGACATACCACCGTCCAAAAATACTGCATTCTACAAAGATGCGGTCCGGTCGCCTGCCTGCGGCAGGCAAGCCCCTGGCCTCACTGCATCCTACAGGCTGATTTATATGCAGGAAAAATAATTCCTGCGAAATCGTTGGGCTTAAGCGCGGCGGCGCCGATAAGGCCGCCGTCAACATTTTCCTTACCCAGGAGTTCCTTGGCGTTGCCGGGCTTCATGCTGCCACCGTACTGGATGCGAAGCTGCTGCGCGGCATCGTCGTCGTACAGGTCGGTAAGGACCGAACGAATGATTGCATGGGCCTCGTCAGCCTGATCCGGGGTAGCCGTTTCACCGGTGCCGATAGCCCAGACCGGTTCGTAGGCGATGGTGCACTTCAGGGCGTCTTCTTTTGAAATGCCGTCGAAAGCGCCGCGGGTCTGCTTACCGGCAATAAAGATCTTTCTCGACATAATGGTCCTTTTTCCTGCAAAAAGTGATAAAACACCTTCAATATTCTGAAAAGAGCGAATAAAAATAGTAATCGCACTCTCATCACGCCAAGATTAATTGGCCATATTGCGCGCGCCGGAATCCACCCGCAATGCATAAATGCGGGGCCGCAACAGCCGTCCCGCACTCATTTCGAGCAGAAAAACGCTTATTCTGAAGGTAAAAAAGAATCAAATTATATACTGCCACACGGCACAATCTACGCATTTCACTCCCTCTCCCTCCGGGAGAGGGCGGGGGTGAGGGGGAAATTCAAAAGCTCAGATTGTGCCGTGTGGCAGTATAGCATCGTCCCGACGGAGTTGGGATCTTGTGCGCTGGGGACCTTTGCCGAGCCGAAGATCCCTCCCTACGGAGGGTGTCGCAAAAGCCCGTAGGGAACGCCCGACCTGGCGTCCCGAACAACCTGCGGAACGGCAGGTTGGCCGTTCCCTGTCCAGGAGATTCCATAAACAGAAAATGAAGGAGAAATGGTATGCCAGGGGCTCAGAGGCTTTTGCGACGCCCTCGCCGGGAGAGGGGTTGGGGAGAGGGGGTCAAAGGGCGAAGATCGGTGTCTTTTGCGATACCCTCCTACGGCCGGGATGACAGGAAAATTTTGATGAAACGAGGTGCTGGTTGCCGAACGATAGAATCCTGAATCCCTGCGACCTCGCTGGTCGAGGGGTATTAATCACTCGCCCCGCGGCTCAGGCCGAGGGGTTGTGTCGGCTCGTCGAGGCCGCCGGGGGTAGGGCCGTTCGCTTTCCCGCCGTCGCCATCGAGCCCGTAGTAGATCGGGAACCGGCCCGCAAGCTGCTGGCCCAGGACTGGGACCTGATCCTGTTCGTCAGTCGCAACGCGGTCGAGCACGCCTTGCCTTTGTTCCCGAATCGTCGCCTGCCCGCGGAATTCCAACTGGGCGTGATCGGGGCGGCTACCGCACAGGCCCTGATCCTGGCCGGTCGGGCCCCGGATCTGATGCCTGCCGGCCGCTTCGACAGTGAGTCCCTGCTCGCGCTCCCGGAGCTCGAGGACCTCGATGGCCGGCGGGTGTTGATCGTGCGCGGAGTAGGCGGCCGTGGCCTGCTGGGAGATACCCTGGTCGAGCGGGGGGCACAGCTCGCCTATGCCGAGGTGTACCGACGTGCGCTGCCCGTCACCGACGTCGCTTCCTTACTGACACGCTGGCGGCGGGACGTGCAGCTCACCACGGCTACGAGCGGAGAGGTACTCGACAATCTGCTTACTCTGATCGGGCGGAACGGACGGGATTTGCTGCTCGACACGCCCCTGGTGGTGGTAAGCGGACGTACCGAGAAAGCAGCCATGAGGCTCGGGTTCGGCCGTGTGGAGCTGGCGGACGGAGCCTCGGACGCAGCCGTGCTTGCCGCCTTATGCCGCCTTGTCGGACCATTCCACCGAGCATGAGTGATCGTGCACCGATAACCGGTGACCTTTGCTTCCGGATGGAACGGAGAATGGAATTCAGGGCACTTTTGTCTTCGGCTCGTCTCCGTCCGACTGGAGCCGGCATCCTCGAAGCTCCGGCAGGTGATCGAAATGCCCGCTGATCCCTCGTTCCTCCAGGATTTGAGACAGGGCTTCGATGCGTTGGTCGAGGATATGGATGTGGTCCAGCATCAGACCGACCGCGTTGGCGATCGGATCCGGGGCATCCTTGGTCGCACCATAGGCATCGAAGCCGATGCGCTCGGCAGTTACCGCGCGTCGCTCGCGGGCCTCATCGGTTGCCGGCGGCGTTACCACATGGCCCGGTACCCCGACGATCGTGGTACCGGGCGCCACCGACTTGACCACCACCGAGTTCGAGCCGATGCGTACCCCGTCGCCGAGCTCGAGCGGGCCCAGTACCTTCGCCCCGGCGCCCACTACTATGTCGTGGCCCAGGGTGGGATGTCGTTTGCCCTTACTCCAACTGGTTCCACCCAAGGTCACGCCGTGATAGAGGGTGCAGTCGTCACCGACGACTGCCGTCTCCCCGATCACGACCCCCATGCCGTGGTCGATGAAGAGTCGCCGGCCGATCCGCGCTCCGGGATGGATCTCGATGCCGGTAAAGAGTCGCGCTATGTTGGAGAGGAAGCGGGCCAACCACTTGAAGCCATGATTCCAAAGATAGTGGGAGACGCGGTGCATAAGGACCGCGTGCAACCCGGGGTAAGTCGTCAAGACCTCGAATCCGTTGCGGGCGGCGGGGTCCCGCTCGAACACGCAATCGATATCTTCACGCAATCGCTCGAACATGGGGGGGCGATCATCCCTTAAGATTCCCCCGCGGCATTGCCGCCGGAGGCGGTGGTGGATGGGTCCGACCGGGCAGGGTCGGTCTTGTGAAATCGCTCGGGGGTCTTCTTCCCCTGTGCGGCGCTCAAGATACCGCGCAGGATATTGAGTTCCAGCCGGTCGGGGCGGGCCCGATTGAACAAACGCCGCAGGCGCCGCAGCAACTTTCGGGACTGGGCGGGATCGCTGAATCCCGTATCCGCCATGGCTTGCGCCAGGTGCGTATAAAATCCCTCCATCGCCTCCGCAGGCGCCGGGTCCCGCCCGATCTCCTCGCTGTGCTGTCCTGCGGCCGTGCGCCAGGTGCGCCGTAACTCGTAGGCGAAGATTTGGGCCGCGGAGGCTAGGTTCAAGGAGCGGAATGCCGGATTGGTCGGGATGTGCGCAAGGAAGTGGCAACGTGCCAGCTCGTCGTTGGTGAGCCCGGAGCGCTCGCGCCCGAGTACCAGGGCTACCTCGCCCTCCCCGGCCTCCGCCAGCAGCCGGCGGGCACAGTCGGCAGGCTCCAGCAACGGCCACTCTACCGTGCGCAGGCGGGCGCTGGAGCCCACCACCAAACGACAACCGCACAGGGCGTCCACCAAATCCCCGTGCACTCGGGCGGCTGCCAGCAGGTCGTCGGCGCCGGCGGCACGGGCTATCGCCTCCGCGTTCGGCAACACCTTGGGGTTCACCAGATACAGCCGGTTCAGGCCCATGGTCTTCATGGCCCGGGCCACCGCCCCGATGTTGCCAGGGTGGCTGGTCTCCACCAGGACGAACCGGATTCTATCGAATACTTCGCGGCCGTGGTCCATGGTCACACTTCAGGGCACCTTGAAAAATAGGCGTTTTCACCAATTAAGCGACTCCAAGCCATTGAGTATTCATGCGTGCCCTTGACGGAAATCGTATTTTTCAAAGTGCCCTTTAATCTGCCCGCAGGTTCGGGTATGGTTTCCACCATGCACCCTATGCTCAATATCGCCGTCCGGGCCGCGCGCAGCGCCGGCCGCATTCTGTTGCGCTACCTCGAGCGCATCGATCAGATCGCCGTTACCAGCAAATATCGCAACGATTTCGTCAGCGAAGTAGACCGCAGTGCCGAGGAGGCGATCATCCGGGAGCTGCGCAGCAAGTACCCGGATCACGCCATTCTGGCCGAGGAGAGCGGTGAACGCCAGGGCAGCGATTTTCAGTGGGTGATCGATCCTTTGGACGGTACCACCAACTACCTGCATGGCTTTCCCCAGTTCTCCGTCTCCATTGCCCTCAAGTACCGCGACCGGTTGGAGCAGGCGGTGGTCTATGATCCCTTGCGGGAGGAGATGTTCACCGCCAGCCGCGGCCAGGGCGCCCAACTCAACGACCGGCGCCTGCGCGTGACCGATCGCCCATTCCTGGAGGGCGCCCTCATCGGGACCGGCTTTCCATTCAAAAACCACAGTCTTCTGGACACCTATCTGGGCATGTTCAAGGCCGTGCTCCAGGATACGGCGGGCATCCGCCGTGCCGGCTCCGCGGCCCTTGATATTGCCTACGTGGCCGCGGGCAGGCTGGATGGTTTTTGGGAGCTGGGGCTGGCCCAATGGGACATCGCCGCCGGCGCCCTGCTGGTCAGCGAGGCCGGCGGTACAGTGAGTGACCTGGCCGGCGGCGACCGGTATCTGGAGACGGGCAATGTGATCGTCGGCAATCTCAAGGTCCATCAGGCCATGGTCGCCAAGCTCCGGCCCTTTCTCAGCGACGCCCTCGGAGCCTGAAAATCCCGGATCGAAATCAGGTTACCCTTTTTCAGTTCCGTGGCACCACAGTGGAATCGCCGCCACCGGTATCACTTGTTTTGCGTCTGCGACGACGACGTTTCTTGACGCCCCCGCCCTCGGCTTCCTTGCTCTCGGGCCGGGTGTGGTTCCCCTTTGACTGCCTTCGGACGTGACTTGTGCCTGCCCCCATGACCATGGCCGCGGCGCCGCTCCTCGGGATGGCGTCGCCGGGGTGTGCGCACGAACTTTGCCGGGTCGATCTCGGCCAGCAGCTCCGGGGCTAGGGTTCTTACTGCGATCTTGGCACCGATGAAGGCCTCGATATCCGGCAGGCAAAAGGCGTAGGTCTCGCACACGAAGCTGATGGCATCGCCGGCGGCTCCGGCGCGGGCGGTACGACCGATGCGGTGGACATAGTCCTCCGCGTCTTCCGGCAGGTCATAGTTGATCACGTGGGTCACGTCCGGGATATGCAGACCACGGGCGGCCACGTCCGTGGCCACCAGGATCGGCAGCGCCCCTTCCTGGAACTGTTTGAGCAGCCGCAGGCGCTTTTTCTGGGGCACGTCGCCGGAGAGCACCGCCGCGCGCAGGCCGTGGCCCTCCAGATAACCCCAGATGGCTTCGGTCGCTCGCTTGGTGTTGGCGAAGACGATGACGCGGGCATGCTCCAGACCCCGCAGCAATCCGACGAGCAGGGGGATCTTCTCGTCGTTGGCCACCATGAAGCAATGCTGGGATACCCGGTCGGCGGTTACCTGATCCGGCTGGATCCTCACCGGGTGCGGGTGGTTCATATGCTCATAGGCGAGCTCGGTGACCCGATAGGAAAGGGTTGCCGAGAACAGCATCCCCAGCCGCTTGGTCGGCGGGGGCATGCGGCGGAGCAAATAGCGGATGTCGCGGATAAAGCCGAGATCGAACATGCGGTCCGCCTCGTCGATGACCGCCACTTCCACCGCCCGCAGATCGAAAATGCGTTGTTTATAATAATCGATGAGCCGGCCGGGGGTTCCGATCAGGATATCCACCCCCGCGCTCACAAGGTCACGCTGCTCCCGGTAACCGGTGCCGCCGTAAACCAGGCCCAGACGAAATCCCGTGTGCCGGTTGAGGACCTCCGTATCCGCGTGGATCTGCACCGCGAGTTCCCGCGTCGGGGCGACGATGATGACCCGCGGTTGGTTCCCTCGGCGCTGTGGGTGCGGCTCACGAGTAATGAGCCGCTGTAACGCGACGACCAGAAACGCGGCCGTCTTTCCGGTCCCGGTCTGGGCCTGCCCGGCTACATCCCGCCCAGGCAGTGCCAACGGGAGGAGCTCCGCCTGGATGGGCGTACAGTGGGCAAATCCGGCGTCTTGAAGTCCCTGGAGGATGCGGGAGTCGAGGTCGAAGGAATCGAATCGAGTGTCGGTCAGGTGTGTCTGGGTCATAAATAAAGGTTGGAAAATCCACCAGCATACCCCCACCTGGCATTAGGAAAGGGTTGCATATTTTCGGATTCTTGGCTCAAATAGCATCTTATCCGAAGGGCGCACCCCAACGCCAATTCCCCCACCGCTCCTCTATCCGGTACCGAATGCCGCGAACGGCAAGCCCGTATCCCTCAAGAACCAACCCAACAGGAGGTTATCTCTGTGAGCGACATCGTCCATGTAACGGATGACTCTTTCGAGCAGGAAATCTTACAATCATCCGATCCGGTACTCGTCGATTATTGGGCCGACTGGTGCGCTCCCTGCAAAATGATCGCCCCGGTGCTGGACGAGATCGCCGCCGAGTACCGCGGCAAGCTGCGGGTTGCCAAACTCAACATCGACGAGAACCGGGATACACCTCCGCGCTACGGCATCCGCGGCATCCCGACCCTGATGCTGTTCAAGGACGGCGAGGTAGAAGCCACCAAGGTCGGCGCCGTCTCTAAGTCGCAGCTCACTGCCTTCATCGATAGTAACTTATGACCCCGGCGGGGATAGTCCCGGTCCACCGCAAGTGATAACGATAGCATAGCCCGCAGGGGCGCCTGCCCGGGTGCCCCTTCCCTTCTGCAACATCCATATGCGACGGGTATAAGAGTGTTCCTCCGCACCCCGCTGCCCGATCCACACCTCCGGGCGGGGTCGATCAATGGGACTTGAAAAGTCCCCACCATGGGATTTTTCACCGCGCGAAGTCGAACCTGCGCCTTCGGCTTCGCCCCATGTTTAATCGGTTATCCGCCTGAACCTGGTGGGATACCCCTGCTCCACACGGGCAGCTCGAAGCTTTCAAAACTCCTTTAAAACGGCCTTGCAACCGCAAACAGCATTATGAACCTGACCGAACTGAAGAAAATGCCGGTGCCCGCCCTCGTGGACCTGGCCCAAACCACACACATCGAGGGTATAGGAAGAGCCCGCAAACAGGATCTCATCTTCGCCATTCTCAAGGCCCAGGCGAAAAAAGGTGAGGACATCTACGGGGACGGCGTACTCGAAATCCTGCAGGACGGTTTCGGCTTCCTACGCTCCGGCGATGCATCCTACCTTGCCGGCCCGGACGATATCTACGTCTCGCCGAGCCAGATCCGCCGCTTCAGCCTGCGCACCGGCGACACCATCTCCGGAAAGATACGGCCGCCCAAGGACGGCGAACGCTACTTCGCGTTGCTCAAGGTCAACGACATCAACTTCGATCGCCCGGAGAACGCCAAGCACAAGATCCTGTTCGAGAACTTCACCCCTTTGTTCGCGAACCAACGGTTGCAACTGGAGATCGGTAACGGCAGCACCGAAGACATCACCGCCCGCACCATCGACCTGTGCGCTCCCATCGGCAAGGGCCAGCGCGGCCTCATCGTCTCCCCGCCCAAGGCCGGCAAGACCATGATGCTGCAAAACATCGCCCAGTCCATCACCCACAACCAGCCAGAGTGCTTCCTCATCGTGCTGCTCATCGACGAGCGCCCGGAGGAAGTCACCGAGATGGCACGCTCGGTACGCGGCGAGGTCATCTCCTCCACCTTCGACGAGCCCGCCACCCGCCACGTCCAGGTGGCCGAGATGGTCATCGAAAAGGCCAAGCGGCTGGTGGAACACAAAAAGGACGTCGTCATCCTGCTCGACTCCATCACCCGGCTGGCCCGCGCCTACAACACGGTCGTGCCCTCCTCCGGCAAGGTCCTCACCGGCGGCGTGGACGCCAACGCCCTGCAACGCCCCAAACGCTTCTTCGGCGCCGCGAGAAACGTGGAGGAAGGCGGCTCCCTGACCATCATCGCCACCGCCCTGGTAGAGACCGGCTCGCGCATGGACGATGTCATCTACGAAGAATTCAAGGGCACCGGTAACATGGAGATCCACCTCGATCGACGCATCGCCGAAAAGCGCATCTTCCCCTCCATCAATATCAACCGCTCCGGCACCCGCCGCGAGGAGCTCCTGATGAAGCAGGACGACCTGCAGAAGATGTGGATCCTGCGCAAGATCCTGCACCCCATGGACGAGCTGGCCGCCATGGAATTCATGCACGACAAGCTCAAGACCACCAAGACCAACGGGGAATTCTTCGACTCGATGCGGGGGTAGTCCGCCGATCTTACCAACCGATCCCAACTTTTTTGGCCGCAAATAATCGTCGTCATTCACCCTGATCCGTCCGTACTGGATCGGTTTTGTTCCGACAAGCGGATAGCCTCCTTCTGAAAACTTGACATGACAACCGTATGGCCCCTTCGCTCCCCAGGCATTACCCCGGTTCCTCACTACTACGGACCACTCCGACTTCCGACATGCGGCGGGCACGGTTATGTCTTCCCCTACCCACCTTCGGGTTACGATCCCCAGCAGGCCGAATCTCCCAGGTTCCCGATCCGTCTGTCGCGACGCGCCATCCGCTCTCACCCCGGCAGGCCGCTCCGGTGCGCTCGCTGATTGCTTCCCGGTGCGTGCCGGCTTCGGCTTCTCCGGGTAGCTTGGCCACCTGCGAGTAGTGTTTCGAGGCCGTTCTCGGTTCAACCTGTGACGGCTTACGGCTCACCGCTTCGCTGTCCGCGTCTTCTGACGCTTCGCCCAGGGCCTTTCCCTTCAACTAGGATTCCTTGAGGGACCTGCATCTTTACAAATGAGTCAAGTTTGTGCGCTGCACAAAAATAGTTCTGTCTCTTGTCGGGCAGGAATCGCAAATCCTTTGAACCACGGATAGACACAGATAAACACGGATTGTGATCCGTGTTTATCCGTGTCTGCCTCCATGGTTCTTCGGTGCGGTTGGTCACGCCTCGTCGGTCTGAGGCAAAGCCTCGCTAGTACTTACCTGAACCGGCCTCGCTCCCCACGCTTGGTTACCTCCACGTGACAGGCCGCAGCTACCTGTCTATCAGCAATTTACATGGCAACCTCCTTTCAGATTGCTAGACTGACCAGGCTTCGCCTGGCGCACCAGAGAGCACAGAGAATGGATCTCTTTCCGTTCTCTGTGCTCTCTGTGTCCTCTGTGGTTCAAATGAGATGGCCGTGGGGTTGGAGATAAGGGTTATGACGAAAGACCAGGCGACCCGCAATTGGTGGGCACGGCTGGTGGGCACAGCCCACCCTAAGGGTTCCGCGCGGCGAGCCGAGTTGTCGGGTTTCGTTCCTCGCCCCGGTCTATGGGCTCTATCTTTTATCCGCAGATTACGCCGATTTCCGCAGATTAAGAATTAAGGGGGGCTGAACGATTACGGATTGTCGCGGAGCGACTCGTTTACCATGACCCCGAAGGGGTCGAACATACCAGCCCAGGGCAACGCCCTGGGTGGTGTCGGGGTTTGGAATCGAGCCCTGAAAGGGCGTGACATAAAAGCGAGAGGATAAGAGGCTGTCTAAAAACTAACACCTCGATTTAAAAATGAAAAATTCTTCGTGTCTTCGTGGCTTTGTGTGAGAAATGAAGAACATCACACAAAGGCACAAAGCCACAAAGGGGTACTAAGAGACTGTCTTTTTAGACAGGCTCTAACCTTCGCGGTCTCAGGTGTGCTCGAAGTTCCTGGCGCGGAAATCAGGCGGTACCGACGATGAACGGTACGCCGGGATTGACGCCTTCGATTTCGATTTGCGTCCATTTGCGTTCATTTGCGGCAAAGAATAAAGTGATTCAATTCGAACTCGGCATTTTTTCACCACAGAGACACAGAGAGCACAGAGAATGGCTCTCTTTCCGTTCTCTGTGCTCTCTGCGTCCTCTGTGGTTCAAATGAGACGGCCGTGGGGTTGGAGATAAGGGTAATGACAAAAGATCAGCGAAAAATCCTGCTGGCCCTATTGGGCCTGATCGCTGCGGTAATTGCCGCCATCGGCGGCGGCTGGGCGGTGCATCTTGCCCTGTCCTATCAAAACAATTCGATCACGGCCATGGATGGCGGCTTCGAACTCGGCATTTTTTCACCACAGAGAACACAGAGAGCACAGAGAGCACAGAGAGCACAGAGAATGGATCTCTTTCCGCTCTCTGTGCTCTCTGTGTCCTCTGTGGTTCAAATGAGACGGCCGCGGGGTTGGAGATAAGGGTAATGACGAAAGATCAGCGAAAAATCCTGCTGGCCCTATTGGGACTGATCGCCGCGGTAATTGCTGCCATCGGCGGCGGTTGGGCCGTGCATATCGTCCTGTCTTCTCAAAACAATTCGATCACCGCCAAGGATGGCGGCGTGGTCATTCAAAACACCCAGGGCTCCCCGGTCACACATACAGGAACCGGGGACATTAACCAGGGCATCCAGATCCAGAATGAGGGGCCAGAGGATGTCCACATTGAAGGCGGTGTCCACCAGCACATCGGCATCACCCTCGAACAATACGAGGCCGGTCTCAAGCGGCGGGAGCAGGAAGTCACCAAGGCGCTGAAACAGGCCCATGCCCAGGATCGCCGAATCCTGGAGAAGGAAAAGGCCGAGATCGAACGCCGGTTGGCGGATACCCAAGCCGGCTATCAGACCTATACCAAGGAGTTGAAGGAACGCATCGCGCAGTTGGAAAGCATCCGCGGCCAGGTCCCCGATGACCTCCTGGATCAGGCCCGCGCCGCCTTGGCCCGAGGCGACCGGAGCCAGGCGGACCAGCTCTTTGCCCAAATCGAGGCCCGGACCGAAGCGGCTATCCAGGCCGCCGCCGAGGCCGCCTATCAAAGAAGCCGCATCGCCCTGGACGAGATCCGCTATCGGAAGGCTTACAAGCACGCCCAACGGGCCGTCCGACTGGCGCCGGAGAACGGTCTGCATCTCTCGGGCGCGGGGGAGCTGGCACAGATCCTCGGCGACTACAGCGCCGCCAGGGACTACTATGAGCGGGCCCTCGCCGGCGATCTCAATTCCTATGGCGAGGACCATCCCGCTGTGGCAAGAGACCGCAACAATCTGGGATTGGCCTGGAAAGCACTCGGGGAGTACGAAAAGGCCATCGGCTACTTGGAGCAGGCATTGGCGAGCGATTTGAAAACCTATGGCGAGGACCATCCCGCTGTGGCATTACGCCGCAACAACCTGGGAGGGGCCTGGGGGTCACTCGGGAAGTACCACAAGGCCATCGGCTACTACGAGCAGGCATTGGCGAGCGATTTGAAAACCTATGGCGAGGGCCATCCCGCTGTGGCATTACGCCGCAACAACCTGGGAGGGGCCTGGGGGTCACTCGGGAAGTACCACAAGGCCATCGGCTACTACGAGCAGGCATTGGCGAGCGATTTGAAAACCTATGGCGAGGGCCATCCCGCTGTGGCATTACGCCGCAACAACCTGGGAGAGGCCTGGTATTCACTCGGGGAGTATCAAAAGGCCATCGGCTACTACGAGCAGGCATTGGCGAGTGATCTCAACTCCTATGGCGAGGACCATCCCGCTGTGGCAAGAGACCGCAACAACCTGGGATCGGCCTGGCAGGCACTCGGGAAGTACCCAAAGGCCATCGGCTACTACGAGCAGGCATTGACGAGCGGCCTCAAGACCTACGGCGAGGACCATCCCCGTGTCGCGACAATGCGCAACAACCTGGGAGGGGCCTGGAAAGCACTCGGGGAGTATGAAAAGGCCATCGACTACTATGAGCAGGCATTGGTCAGCGATCTCAGGACCTACGGCGAGGACCATCCCGCTGTAGCGATACGCCGCAACAACCTGGGATCGGCCTGGGAGTCACTCGGGCAGTACGAAAAGGCCATCGGCTACTACGAGCAGGCATTGGCCAGCGATCTCAGGACCTACGGCGAGGACCATCCCCGTGTGGCGACAATTCGCAACAATCTGGGAGAGGTTTGGCGGAAACTCGGGGAGTACCAAAAGGCCATCGGCTACTACGAGCAGGCATTGGCGAGCGATTTGAAAACCTACGGCGAGGACCATCCCGATGTGGCGATACGCCGCAACAATCTGGGATCGGCCTGGTATTCACTCGGGGAGTACCAAAAGGCCATCGGCTACTACGAGCAGGCATTGGCGAGCGATCTGAAGACCTATGGCGAGAACCATCCCCAGGTAGCAATCTACCGCAACAATCTGGGATCGGCCTGGGATTCACTCGGGGAGTACCAAAAGGCCATCGGCTACTACGAGCAGGCATTGGCGAGTGATCTGAAGACCTATGGTGAGGATCATCCCGATGTGGCATTACGCCGCAACAATCTGGGATCGGCCTGGGAGTCACTCGGGGAGTACCACAAGGCCATCGGCTACTACGAGCAGGCGTTGGCGAGCGGCCTCAACTCCTATGGCGAGGATCATCCCGATGTGGCGATACGCCGCAACAATCTGGGATCGGCCTGGAATTCACTCGGGCAGTACGAAAAGGCCATCGGCTATTTGGAGCCGGCATTGGCGGTTTTCGAGCGCAAGCTGGGCCCGGAGCATCCGTACACGCAGTACGCGAGGGGACATCTCGCCGCCGCGCGGGCGGGGCTGGGGAATGATGAGTGATGAGTGATGAATGCGGAATGATGAATTCTCTCGTTCCCAGGCGCCGCGTCACTGCCATTAAGTTAAGCGTTACCGGTCGGCAAACTAAGAAAAGAAACTACGAATCACGCGAATCCTCGCGAACTTGTCATCCCGAACCGAAGGGAGGGATCTTATTCGCGGAGATTCGCGTGATTCGTAGTTTTCTCTAAATGGCCAACAGCTAACTTAATGGCATTGAGGCGCCGCGTGGGAATGCAGAGATGGCCCGTGCCCAACATTTATCCCGAGCGAAGCGAGGACCTTTGTTGGGCACGCCCACCATCCAAAGATGCGGTTCGCGCCTAGCGGTGGTGCCGTCCGGAAAGGACAACACACGCTCACCGCATCCCACGGGCTTTGCCCAACCTGCGAATCTGCATTAGAACCACGGATGGACACGGATAAACACCGATTATGATCCGTGTTCATCCGTGTTTATCCGTGGTTCTTCGCCGCGGAGGATTGCGGAGGGTGTCGGGCAGGTTGCGCAATGGATCCGCATGGCGGAAGCGCCGGGCCGACGCTATAGTGCCCCTTCCGTTTTCTGACTCTGAGAGCAAACGATTATGCCCTACCAGAATATCGATGCCTCCCTCTCGGCCGCCGACATGAAGGCTATCAAGGATGCCTTCAATATCATACTCAAAAAGCTGCCGTTCCTGGTCAGTCTCACGCCCCAGGAACGCAAGAGTATGTTCAAGGCCGGGCCCGATAGCGTCTCCTTTGTCCAAAATGCCCTGACCGCCGCCCAGGATCACCCCACGATTCTCCCCGCCAGCTTTGATATCCCCGGCTTCAGGAAGGACGTGGATCTGTTCCGAGCTGACCGAGCTGGGCACCCTGGCCGCCTCGGTAGCCTCTCAGATCGACGATACCCGCATGGCGGTGGGCGGCGAGGCGATGCGGGAAGCGGCCCAGGTCTATAACTATGTCAAGGCCGCCGCCAAGACGACACCGGGCCTCAAGCCGGTGGCCGAGCAACTGGGCGAGCGCTTCCGGCAGGCGGGCGGGCGGAAGCAACCCGAGAATGCGCCGGAATAGGGCCGGGAGCGGCCGGGCGGCCCGATTCCGCGGACCGACGGTCAGGGTCGAGGACCCGATGACGGGCCTCCGAACTCGGATGACGGAGTTCTGAACTCGGATGACGGAGTTCCGAACTCGGATGATGGAGTTCCGAACTCCGATAGCGCAGTTCCGAACTCCGATAACGAGGTTCCGAACTCGGATGACGGAGTTCCGAACTCCGATAACGAGGCTCCGAACTCGGATACCGAGGTTCCGAACTCCGACGACGCAGTTCCGAACTCGGATGACTTGGAGTGCGGCGGCAACCTCGACTCCCGCAGCGACGGAAACCCGCGGTATCTGTGTAACCAAGGTGCCGCCATGGGCTACCTGCCCGCCGCCGCTTTGGATTTGGCGATGGACCCGTTCCCAACCCAATGCCATTAAGTTAAGCGTTACCGGTCGGCAAACCGGAAGAAAACTACGAATCACGCGAATCCTCGCGGATGGATTCACGTCGATTCGTGCGATTCGTAGTTTTCTACGACAAGCGGCCAGCAGCTAACTTAATGGCATTGGTTCCCAACTAAGGTCTTGCGGCCAGGGGAAAGCGCCGTCGCCGCGGTGCGAACGGAACCCGGCATCCAGGTCCCCCGACGAGCTGCCGGCAGCGCACGCGACCGGGGTCCGATCAAACCGCACCGCTTTGCCGGCGCACTCCAAAGCAATCCGGAATCCATAAAGAACCAAAATGGGATCGAATATGCGGAAATATCACGTCTACGGCATCGGCAACGCCCTGGTGGATATGGAATACGAGGTGAATGTCGGCGACCTCGAAAAGCTGCGGATCGACAAGGGGGTCATGACCCTGGTCGACGCAGACCGCCAGACCGAGATCATGGATCACCTCGCAGAACGCCACCACCGGAAGGGGTCCGGCGGCTCCGTGGCCAACTCCATCATCGCGGTCAGCCAATTCGGCGGTAAGGGCTTTCACTCCTGCAAGGTAGCCAACGACGCCCTCGGCCGTTTCTACATGGACGACCTGATCGCCGGCGGCGTGGATACCAATTACCACACCGACAGGGAGGACGGGCACACCGGCTGCTGCGTGGTCCTGGTCACGCCGGACTCGGACCGGACCATGGTGACCCACTTAGGCATCGGCGGCGACCTGTCCGAAAAAGAGTTGGTCCCGGAGTCCCTGCGTGATTCCGACTATTTCTACACCGAAGGCTATCTGGTCACCACCGACTCGGCGCGTGAGCTCTCCATCACCGCCAAGCGGATCGCCGAGGCGGCGGGGGTCAAGACCGCCATCTCCCTCTCGGACCCCAATATGGTGACCCACTTCAAGGGAGGTCTCCGGGAGATGATCGGCGGCGGCGTGGACCTGCTCTTCGCCAACGAGACCGAGGCCAAGGGCATGGCAGACACGGAAGACCTGAACGCGGCCATTAGCTTCATGAAGACGATCGCCAAAGAATTCGCAATCACCCGGGGCCCCGAGGGCGCACTGATCTACGACGGCAATACCCTGCTCGAGATCGAGCCGGTCAAGGTCGATGCAATCGACACCGTCGGCGCCGGAGACATGTTCGCCGGCGCCTTCCTCTACGGCCGCACCCAGGGCTGGGACCATCGGCGCTCAGGCAACCTGGCGGCAGCGGCCTCTGCCAAGCTGGTGACGAGCCTGGGACCGCGCATCGGCACCGAGGAGACCCAGGCCGTCCTGCGGCGGTTCCTGTAACCCAATGCCGTTACGGTCGACAGAAAAGAGGGAAACTAGGAAGAGACACCGGACTGAGCCGAGTGCTTACTTCGCCTCTTCCGCCATGTTTCCCGACGAGGTGCGTGTGATGTCGGCCCGGCTTTCCAGATCCGCCACCAAGCCTGCATAGTAGGCATGGCCAATGCCCTGTGCCAGTCCCTTGCGCGTCCGCTCGCGAACCGCCTCGTCCAGGCCCTGCAGGGAGCCGTCCAAGACTTCGGCCAGAATCACCACGGCACTATCCCCCCTGTCCAGAGATAGGCTGCCGTAGCTTGTGCCGCCTTGATCCGGGCGCTCCAGTGCGAACGCGAAATCGCGGATTTGTGCCGGCACCTGCGCCGCATCGCGCGTGACCAGTCCGAATTCCTCCACCTGGTAGTCCCCGCCGGTCGCTGCCGGGTCCCCACCAGCCGCCAACTCGGCGGCTTTGGCCGCAGCCGCAGCCGCGGCCGCGGCACGTTGGTCGCGCAGGATGGCCGCAATCTCGTCGCGGACCGCGTCCAGGGGTTCGGCGGTTGCCTCTTCGTGCTCCGGTACGCGCAGCACGACTGCCTGCAATCGATTGGGCTCGGGCTCGATGAGATCGCTGTTGTTGCCCGCTACGAGCACCTCATCGCTGAAGGCGGCGGCGAGCACTTTGGGATAGGCAAAGAGGCCTTCCCCGCCGGAGCGATCGATCCAAGTACTGGTCCGAAGCTCCAGCTCGAGGGCCGCGGCCGCGGGCTCCAGACTATCCGGTGACTCATAGCTCAGGTTGGCCAGACGCTCGGCCAACTCGAAATACAGGCTCTCGTTACTACGCTGCTCCAGGTCGGCGATCAGCTCGTTCCTCACCGCCTCGAAGGGTTTGGTCTGCTCCGGATCGATCGCGGTGACCTCGATCAGATGGTAGCCGAAACGGCTGCGGACAGGCTCGCTGAGCCGGCCCACCGGGAGTGTGAATGCAACTTGTGCGAAGGCCGGGTCCAGCGATTCCCGCTCGATGAGTCCGAGGTTCCCGCCTTGTCCCGCCGATCCCGGGTCCTGGGACAGCTCCTCGGCTACTGCGGCGAAGTCTTCCCCGTCCGCAATCCGTGTCCGGATTTCCGCGATGTTCGCCTTGGCCGCAGTTTCTCCCGTCTCGTCGGCCCCTGCGTCCAGGGCGATCAGGATATGGCGCACCCGGCGCCTTTCCGGCCGGGTGAAGCGGTCCTTTTCCGCTTGGTAACGCTCGCGCAGCTCCTGCTCATCGGGCACCTCGGTGGGGACAATCGATTCGGCATCCAACACCAGGTATTGGACCCGGATGCGCTCCGGAATTTGAAATTGCGACCGGTGTGACTCGTAGTAGGCGGTAATTTTCTCATCGGAAACCGGCGTGTCGTCCATAAAAACGGACTTGGGCACTCGTATAGAGCTCAGGTGCCGTTGCTGGCGGTCGAGCCGGACGGCTTCTGCGAGCTCTCCATCCAATAAAAGCTCCGTGGCGACGATAGCCCGCGCCAGCTGGGTGCTGACGATTTGCCGGCGCAGAATGTCTTCGAACCGGTGTGGAACCTGGCCTTGTAATTCGAGCATGTGCCGGTAGGTCGCCTGGTCGAAGCGTCCATCTTTCCGAAACGCCGGGTCGCTCAGGATGGCGCTACGCAGCTCCTGGTCCGAGGCACGCAATCCCAGCGTCTCGGCGGTCTGCATCAGGAGAGTGTCCCGAATCATCCGATCCAGCACTTGGCCCCGCATCTTTTGGTCGTCGAACAGCTCCGGACGGTAAGCGGCTCCCAACCGGTCGCGCAAGCGGGCCCGGAAATCCCGGTAGTGATCGTCGAGCTCGCGCGCGGTGATCTCGGCCCCGTTGACCGTTGCAATCACCGGTTCCGCACCGACCCCCAGATAAGACTGGATGCCCCAAAGTGCAAAGGGGATGCTGATGAAGATCACGATTACCCAGGCGATCCAACCCTGGGCACGCTCTCGAATCGTCTGCAACATGGCCTGTTTACGACAATTGGCTCAAAATGGTTCGGAAAGCGAGTTGCCGAGGTAAGCGCCGTCGCAAAGGTGGACTAAAAGGTGGGCTACACAAGGGAAGCGATGAAAACATCCCTGTAAGTCAACCGCTTACAAACGTGGTTGGCGGAGTGGACGGGACTCGAACCCGCGACCCTCGGCGTGACAGGCCGATATTCTAACCAACTGAACTACCACTCCGTGTCCGCTTGGTGGGTGCTGCAGGGCTCGAACCTGCGACCCTCGCCTTGTAAGGGCGATGCTCTCCCGGCTGAGCTAAGCACCCTGAAGACGAACGTTCATTTTACCGCGTCCCGCAGCGCCTTTCCAGCCTTGAACGTCGGCGTCTTCGAAGCGGCAATCTCGATCGCTTCACCCGTCCGCGGATTGCGCCCGGCCCTTGCCGCCCGTTCCTTTACGGTAAAGGTGCCGAAGCCGATCACCGATACGGTGTCTCCGGCTTTCAAGGCGACAGCTATGGCGTCTGCCATACCATCCAAGGCCCTGCCCGCTGCCGACTTGGAGATGCCTGCTGCTTCCGCCATTTCCCCGATGAGATCGGACTTGTTCATTATCCCCCTTCCCCCGCTGCTTTTTGAGGGCCTTCTCCAATATTTCTTGGACCCGACCCCGAGTATTGCTTCTGCCAGTCGGTTTATACGACCGCACCCTATGGCTGTCAATACGCCTTCTCGTTCAGTGATGGGTCCGCGCCCCACTGTCTTGCTTCTCGGCGACCTCCGGTGCCGGCGCGCGTACCTCGGCCTGGTCCGGCCCCTCTTCCTCCGGGTCGGCCACCGTGATTGTGGGAAGCTCGCTCAAGGCGAGATCGAGCACCTCGTCGATCCAGCGTACCGGCCGGATGCTGAGATTTTGCTTGATATTTCTCGGAATCTCGATCAGATCACGCGCATTCTCCTGGGGGATGATCACCGTATCGATCCCGCCGCGGTGGGCAGCCAGCAGCTTCTCTTTCAGTCCCCCGATCGGTAGTACTTCACCCCTTAAGGTGATCTCCCCAGTCATGGCGACATTCGAGCGCACGGGGACCTTGACGAGGGCGGAGACCAGGGCGGTGCACATGGCCACCCCCGCGCTGGGCCCGTCCTTCGGGGTCGCCCCCTCGGGCACGTGGATGTGCGCATCGAGCTTCTGGTGGAAATCCAGAGCGATCCCCAGCCCTTGGGCCCGGCTGCGAACCACGATCATAGCGGCCTGGATCGACTCCTGCATCACATCCCCGAGCTGCCCGGTGTAGGTGAACTTGCCCTTGCCCGGTACCAGAGCGGATTCGATCCGCAGCAACTCGCCCCCGACCTCCGTCCAGGCCAGGCCCGTGACCTGACCTATCTGGTCGAACTCATCCGCGCGCCCGAAACGGTGCTTCTCTACCCCTAAGTATTTTTCCAGTGCCTTCGGGGTTACGACTACCGAGGAAACGCGCTTCTTGAGTAACACCTCCTTGACTACCTTCCGGCAGATCTTCGAGAGCTCCCGCTCCAGATTGCGCACGCCAGCCTCGCGCGTGTAGTGGCGGATGATGTCCCGAACCGTGCTCTCGCGGATGACGATCTCTCCTTTCTCGAGACCGTTGTTCTTCATCTGTTTAGGGATGAGATAGCGCTCAGCGATAGCGATCTTTTCGTCTTCCGTATAACCGGAAAGCCGGATTACCTCCATGCGGTCCAACAGGGCCGGCGGAATATTGAGGGTGTTCGCGGTCGCTACGAACATCACCTCCGAGAGATCGAACTCCACCTCCAGATAGTGATCGTTGAAGGTATGGTTCTGCTCTGGATCCAACACCTCGAGCAGGGCGGACGCCGGATCACCCCGGAAGTCCATGGCCATCTTGTCGATCTCGTCCAGGAGGAAGAAGGCGTTACGCGATCCCGCCCTGGATAGATTGTGGATGATCTTTCCCGGCAGTGCCCCGATATAGGTACGCCGATGGCCGCGGATCTCCGCTTCATCGCGCACGCCGCCCAGGGACATCCGCACGAACTTGCGGTTGGTGGCCCGCGCAATCGAGTGCCCCAGCGAGGTCTTGCCGACTCCGGGGGGACCCACGAGGCACAGGATCGGTCCCTTGAGCTTGCGCACCCGCTGCTGCACGGCCAAGTACTCGAGGATGCGTTCCTTAACCTTTTCCAGCCCGTAGTGATCGGCCTCCAACACCCTTTCAGCAGCCTTGATATCGTTACGGATGCGGGTGCGCTTCTTCCAGGGCAGGTTGACCAGGGTATCCACATAGTTGCGAACGACCGTGGCCTCCGCGGACATGGGTGGCATGAGCTTGAGCTTGTTGAGCTCCGACTGTGCCTTGGCCTTCACGTCCTTGGGCATACCCGCCGCTTCGATGCGCTTGCCGAGGTCATCGATTTCGTTGGGGGCCTCCTCCATCTCGCCCAACTCCTTCTGGATGGCCTTCATCTGCTCGTTGAGGTAGTACTCCCGCTGATTTTTCTCCATCTGCCGCTTCACCCGGCTCCGGATCCGCTTCTCCATCTGGAGGAGGTCATTCTCCGCTTCCATGAGACCCATCAGGTGCTCGAGCCTGGACTGGATATCGATCACCTCCAGGACGCGCTGCTTCTCGTCCAGCTTCAGGGACATGTGAGCGGCCATGGTATCGGCCAGCCGCCCGGCCGCGTCGATGCTCGACAGTGACGTCAATACTTCGGGCGGCACCTTCTTGTTGAGCTTGACATATTGGTCGAACAGGCCGAGGGCCGAGCGCATCAGGACCTCCTGCTCCCGCTCGTCCACCTCCATGAGCTCGACCAAGGGCACGATATCGGCGCTGAAGGTATCTTCCGTGGTAACGAAGGTATCGATCTGCGCCCGTCGGCTGCCCTCCACCAGCACCTTGACAGTGCCGTCCGGGAGCTTGAGCAGCTGCAGGATGTTGGCCAAAGTCCCTACCGCGTATAGATCCTTGACCACCGGATCGTCCACATCGGCCCTCTTCTGGGCGACCAGGAGGATCTGCTTATCGTTCGCCATCGCGCTGTCGAGCGCCCGGACGGATTTTTCGCGGCCGACAAACAAAGGCATGACCATGTGGGGATAGACCACCACATCGCGTAGCGGCAACACGGGTACGTCCTGGAAGACGGCCGCTTCCGCAGGGCCGGGGATATCGTTCTGGGCCATGGAAACTCTGTGCTCGGCTAATGTCCTGCCCTTCCGGCGCCGCCACCCTTAAGGCTGGGACTCGGTCCCCGACGGCACGGCAAGAACAGACAGAATTAGGTAAGGATGCTGTGTCTATTCGGACTTAAGTTTAGGCGGCTACAAGTCTACTTCAACGCCGTTTCGGTCTGCACCTCATGGGGTGCCGGACCCAGGGCAACCGAATGATAATCCCTGCTGAAACAAGATGTTGGCGTGAGAGCGAACCGAGTAGCCCAACACCGTTGTTGGGCACGCCCACCGTCCCTGGCGGGCTTTGCCCAACCTACTTCCGTGGGCGGAGCGATTCGCGCGCCGAAACCTACGCAGGCAACTCTTACCGATCGTTGAGGTTCCCGTTCGGATGCCCGATGCATCAATGTAACCCATTGCTTTCTACCGAGTTATCATTCGGTTGCCCTGGTGCCGGACCGGCGCCGGTGATGTAAATCCACCGACCCGATCACGGTCACTCCGATGCGGCGCGCTGTTGGTCGATCCCATCGTAAATGATGAGGGGGTCGTTCTCACCCGCAATGACCGAGCCGTCGAGGACTACCTTGCTCACGTTGTCCATCGAGGGTAAGTCGTACATGATATCGAGCAGGACCTGCTCCATGATGGTACGCAGGCCGCGGGCCCCGGTCTTGCGCACCATCGCCTTGCGGGCAATTGCCGTCAGGGCATCGTCGCGCAGCTCCAGGCCACACCCCTCCATCTCGAAGAGACGGGCGTATTGCTTGGTCAGTGCATTTTTGGGTTCGGTAAGAATGCGCAGCAAGGCCTCTTCGTCCAGCTCCTCGAGCGTGGCAATGACCGGCAGGCGGCCGACGAATTCGGGGATCAGACCGTAGCGAATCAGATCCTCCGGCTCGACCTCACGTAGGAGCTCGCCGACTTTCTTCTCGTCATCCTCACCGTGCACCTCCGCCGCGAAGCCGATCCCTCCCTTCTTCGAGCGGTTGCGGATCACTTTCTCGAGGCCGGCAAAGGCGCCGCCGACGATGAATAGGATGTTGACGGTATCTACCTGCAGAAATTCCTGCTGCGGGTGCTTGCGCCCACCCTGGGGCGGTATTGCGGCGACGGTGCCCTCGACGAGCTTCAGCAGGGCTTGCTGCACCCCCTCCCCGGACACGTCGCGGGTGATGGAGGGGTTGTCCGACTTGCGCGAGATCTTGTCGATTTCATCGATGTAGACGATACCTGTCTGGGCCTTTTCCACATCATAGTCGCACTTCTGCAACAGCTTCTGAATGATGTTCTCGACGTCCTCACCCACATAGCCCGCCTCCGTCAGGGTGGTGGCATCGGCGATCGTAAACGGGACGTTCAGCAGCCGCGCCATGGTCTCGGCGAGCAGCGTCTTGCCGGAACCCGTGGGGCCGATGAGCAGGATATTGCTTTTGGCAATCTCGATGTCTTCCTTGGTACCGTCGACCTCGAGCCGTTTGTAGTGATTGTAGACGGCGACCGAGAGCATCTTCTTCGCCTGCTCCTGGCCGATGACATACTGATCGAGGATCTCCTTGATCTCGCGGGGCTTGGGCAATTTGCTGGTCGCCTCGTCGATACCTTCCTGGATCTCCTCGCGGATGATGTCGTTGCACAGATCGACGCACTCGTCGCAGATAAAAACCGACGGCCCCGCGATCAGCTTCCGCACCTCGTGCTGGCTCTTGCCGCAGAACGAGCAGTAAAGCAGCTTGGCATCATTGCCTCTGCCGTGTTTGTTGCTACTCATATGCAGCATTCTCCGGAAAGTTTCATGGTCAATGTAGGGAGTTTCTACAGTGTAAGTGGGATTGGGCGGAGTGTGGAAGTGTATGGAAGGTTCGGGGTAGCCTTTCGGTGGACCGGATGGACCTGGTGGACTGAGTGGACAGGTGGCAGCCGCAAGACCACAGGAAACCTGTGCGTCCCCCGCAGCCTCCTGTCCACTCGGTCCATTCAGTCCACTTGGTCCACCGGAGCTACCCCGAATCCCTCATATATTTCCACGCCCTGTTCAACCCCGCCTATGCTTCAGAAACCGCCTCCCGTTCGGCAAGCACCTGATCGATGAGACCGTACTCCACGGCCGCCTCGCCGCCCATGAATCGATCCCGCTCCGTGTCCTCCGCAATCTTCTCCATCGGCTGCCCGGTGTGCCGGGAGAGGATCCGGTTGAGCCGCTCCCGGAGGTGCAGGATCTCGCGGGCGTGAATATCCACATCCGTCGCCTGGCCCTGAAAGCCGCCCAGCGGTTGGTGGATCATCATCCGCGAGTGCGGCAGACAGAAACGCTTACCGGAGGCACCCCCGGCCAGCAGCAGGGCACCCATGCTCGCCGCCTGCCCGATACACATGGTACTCACGTCCGGCCGGATGAAACGCATGGTGTCGTAAACGGCCAACCCCGCAGTTACCGACCCGCCGGGAGAGTTGATGTAGAGGTGGATGTCCTTGTCGGGGTTCTCCGACTCCAGGAACAGGAGTTGGGCGACCACCAGGTTCGACATATAGTCTTCGACCGGCCCGACGAGGAAGATGACGCGCTCCTTGAGCAGTCGCGAGTAGATATCGAAGGAACGCTCCCCGCGTGCCGTCTGCTCGATGACGATGGGGACCAGTCCGAGGTTTTTCGGGTCCCATCCACTGTGGTCGGAAATCGTGCTCATAAGCCGTTTGTCGTACCCTTTGCCTTGAAACCTAAGAGGCTGTCTGAAAACTAACACATTGATTTTAAATCGGTAGGCTGGGTTGAGGAACGAAACCCAGCTTTGGGTATTGCTGGGTTTTGGCCGTCCCTGGCCGCAACCCAGCCTACGGCCTACGGTCCTTTTTTAGACAGTCTCTAAGCAGTAGTGACCGCGGAAGTCACGGGTGCACTCAACCCCTCGAAGGTGGCCGGCTCGTCCACGACCCTTATCCGCTCCAGCACCCAATCGACCACCTGGTTCTCCAGGGTCAGGGCCTCCATCGAGGCCACCCGGTCCCGGTCGGTATAGAAATAGTCGACGGCCTGCTGTGGATTTTCGTAGGTCGAGGCCAAGTCCTGCACTGCTTCCCGTACCCGTTCCGGATCGACCTCGATGCCGTTGATCTTGATGATCTCGCCGATAATCAGACCGAGCGCGACCCGCCGCCCGGCCTGATCCCGAAACAGGTTATCGGGGAGCTCGAAGCCGCCGCCCCCCACATCCCGGCGAACCCGCTGCTTGAACACCTCGATTTCCTTCCGGATCAGGCTCTCCGGAATGTCGATTCGGTTGGTTTCCAACAACAGGTCCATGACCTGCTCTTTGACCCTGGCGTGGATCCGCTCCTTGAGCTCACGTTCCATATTCCGGCGCAGGTCCAGACGGAACTTGTCCAGGTCTCCGTCCGGAAAACCGAAGCCTTTCACGAAATCCGCATCCAGCTCCGGAAGCATCGGTTCGGCAACCTCACTGACCTGCACCACGAAGGCGACCGGCTTCCCCTTCAGGTGTTCGGACGGATACTGGTCCGGAAAACTCAGGTCCAACCGTCGCTCGTCCCCTGCCTGTGCCCCCACCAGACCCTCTTCGAAGCCGGGAAGCATGCGCCCGACACCGAGCTCGATTTGGATATCTTCCGCGGAGCCACCCTCGAAGGGCTCCCCGTCCAGCGTTCCGGAATAGGAGATCTTGAGCCGATCGCCCACCTGGGCCGGACGTCCCACGGCCGACCAAGTCCTCTGCTGCCTGCGTAGCCGGGTGAGCATAGTATCCAAATCCGCCTCCGTCACCTCGGCCACCGGCTGCCTGATGGTCTTGTCCTCCAGGGGACTCAGCTCGAACCGGGGCAATACCTCGAACACAGCCGTATAGGCATAGCGCCGGGCGGACTCGTCCATGTCGGCTTCGATCCGCGGGGGCCCGGCAGGTCGCAGCTCCTCTTCGGCAACGGCCTCGGAAAAGCTGGTTTGCACTAATTCACCGAAGACTTCTCGGCGCATTTGCCCCCCGTAACGCTGACGCAAGACCTTCATCGGCACCTTGCCGGGACGGAAGCCAGGCACCCTCACAGAACGGCTGAACTCACGCAGGCGTTTATCCACCTCGGCATCGATCCGCTCCGGCTCCAGGTCCACGGTCATTCGCCGCTCCAGCCCTTCTCCATTTTCTACTGATACTTGCATCGTCTCTTTATCTCGGCCTCTTGGGGATACTTCCGTTCGTATCCGATTCGTTCATTGTCGTCCAGATCCCCGTAGATGTCGATAAAGTCGATCCCGAGCCGGGGGCCGGGTCCTCATGCGATTGCGATTCCTGCGCGTATCGAGCTCTTTCTCGGCCAAGGGGACCCCTAATCCGAAACGCTGCACATAGCCCAGGACCTTCATGGCCTCGGCGACCAGCGGATTGCGGTAATCGGTAGCGCCCGTGCCGAAGTTCCCGGGATTGACCTGTCCGTACAGGCCGCCGGGGCTGGAAATCTCGATCCGATCGGAGAACCAATCAGTATGTCGTGTTCGAAGGCAAGCGAGACTGGAAAAAGGTCTACATATCCGGGATCCGAAAAGCGCTCGGGCACTTTCCCGGCAACGGTCGATTTGCCGGGTAGCCTGATCAGTTGCTGCCCATAGCTGCAATCCGGGCCAGGTCCTGGACCTCGAAATCGACGCCGAAGTCCTGGCCGGGATTGAGTGTGATGCCGTAACCGATTCCCAGCTTCTCCAGGATCCAGGTGAACTCGACGACCAGGCCGCCGCTATAACCGGGGTAGTCCTTGACGAAGGTCTTGGCGCGCTCGGGGTTCGTGAACAACACCAGTACCTCTTCGCCGCCCTCGGCCCGGATCATGAGCGGCCGGGCCTTGGTGTCGGTTGCAAAGCCGCCGATTTGATGTCGCTCGTAGACGGGCATGAAGACCTCGGAGCCCAGCAGGGTCCGGAGAAAGGAGTCCGGCGGAATCCGATTCTCCTGTGCAGCCATGAGCTGGCGTTCCAGGTCGTTTTGGGGTTGGAAATCGGTGGTCACTTGGTTACTCCTCGGGCGATTATATTGCAGTAGCACGAATAGCTGGGTTTCGCCTGCCCCTGCCTGCGGCAGGCAGGTACCTCAACCCAGCCTGCCCACCTTGAAAATTTACCACTACCCTGTTGATTGCGGGGTAATCGCCGTGGACTTGGCAGACCTCGTGGACACTGTGGACCAGGGGTTGTCCTCGTCCACCAGGTCCACTTGGTCTATTCGGTCCACTGCGGTTACCACCGAACCTACTCGCCTCCACGGCACCCGGCTGATAATGGCAACAGCCCCTGGAACTTCAAGACCCAAGCTGCTCCTGAGAATATAAGGATGCGGTGAGAGAGCCGTCGCGTCTTTGCGCTTCACCCCGCCAACTGCTCCATCCGGATCCGCACCACCTCCCCCGTTACGGACTCCAGGGCCTCGATACGGGCGATAGCCCGGTTCATGCGGCCCTCCCGGACCCGATGACTGAGCATGATCAGGGGCACATGGGTGTCGCCCGCCGCCGGTCCCTTCTGCTGGATGGCCTCGATGCTGATGCCCTCCTCCCCCAGGATGCCGGCGATGCGGGCCATGACGCCCGGTTGATCCAGGGCGATGATGCGCAGGTAATAGGCGGTCTCGACCTGCTCCATGGACAATACGGGGATGTCCGAGAGCTCGTCGGGCTGGAACGCGAGATGCGGGACCCGGTTGTTGGGATCGGTGGTGAGCGCGCGTACCACATCGACCACATCCGCCACCACCGCGGAGGCCGTGGGCATGGCACCGGCGCCCGCCCCATAGTAAAGGGTAGGTCCGACCGCATCGCCCTTGACGAGAATGGCGTTCATCACCTCGTTCACGTTGGCGATCAAGCGCCGCCGGGGGATGAGCGTGGGGTGGACCCGCATCTCGATGCCCTGGTCGGTCTTGCGCGCCACCCCCAGGTGCTTGATGGAGTAGCCTAAGTCCGCGGCGTGGACGACGTCCTGGGTCGCGATCCCGGAGATGCCTTCGGTATAGATCCGGTCGAACTGCAGCGGGATCCCGAAGGCCAGTGACCCCAGGATGGTGAGCTTGTGGGCGGCGTCGATGCCCTCCACATCGAATGTGGGATCCGCCTCCGCATACCCCAGGGCCTGGGCCTCGGCGAGCACCTCGCCGAAATCCCGGCCCCGGTCCCGCATCTCGGTGAGAATATAGTTGCCGGTGCCGTTGATGATACCGGCGATCCATTCGATGTGATTGGCCGCCAACCCCTCGCGCAGGGCCTTGACGATGGGAATACCGCCGGCCACGGCGGCCTCGAAGGCTACCATCACGCCCTGCTCGCTCGCGGCGGCGAAGATCTCGTTGCCGTGCAGGGCGATCAGGGCTTTGTTGGCGGTGACCACATGCTTGCCGTTCTCGATGGCCCTGAGTACTAGTTCCCTCGCCGGCGAATAGCCCCCGATCAGCTCGATGACGATATCGATGGCGGGGTCTTCCACCACGGCAAAGGCGTCTTCCGAGATGCGCCCGATCCGGTCCAGACCGCTGACGCGCCGAGGATCATAGTGACGTGCCGCGGCATGGGCGATGCGGATCCCTCGCCCCGCCCGCCGGGCGATCTCCCCCGCGTTGCCCGTCAGCACACTCACCGTGCCGCCGCCGACGGTACCCATTCCCAACAGACCGATGTTCACCGGTTCCATGCGTCTTTCCCCCTCTCGTTCCGGGTGGTGCCGGGCATCGACCTCTCAAAGTATAACGTCAACCTAAGCGGCCGAATGTTCGCTTGAGCTTTTTGTTAGGCGATCACTATCCAGGTACAAAGTATCCGGACATAAATCTAGTCCATTTTCCCACTGTATACTGCCTAAAAATGGCCTTACAGAGTTAAATACTCCGCGATCCTTTAATTGAGAAAAAATACCTTTATTCAAATAGGGCGATACATCAAATACCCCCTTTTCTCCATTATCAAAGATCAATGATAACGTATAGTCATCATTGGGGCGTACTTCTTTAACCCTCGGATTCATGAAAACACCTCATCTTAGCGGTTCAATTTTGAATATTTCTTTCCCTGTCGATGCTAATTCCCAATCCGCCATTAATTCATCTTGGTGTATGTGAATCCATGCTTGTACGAGCCTAATTTTCTTCGTTGGCATATCGCCCTCAATCATATCACCTTCGGGTATGGAAAACACTGCATTGTGCTCCTGGCATTTAACATGAATGTGTGGCAGTTTATGTTGGCGATTGTCAAAGAAATACATTGACACTATGATCCCATAAAACATTGAAATAATAGCCATGCGAATATGTTCCTTTTGCGTTTTCCTGTTCCTGTGCCTTGATTCATCTAATGACAGCCTCAGCGGCCCGCGGGGAGGAGACGACAGACTTGCGGGTAGCACCCAACTTGGCAAAAACCGCCCAACCTTAAAGCAACACCGGAGTTAGCGGGTCGGCTGGAAGTTTTTATTAGGCGTCTCTGGTTTCCACACCGGACGGCCCGACGCTCCCTGACGACGCGCTGCATCCTCGGCAATTGCTGCAATGTTGCCATCGAACCGTTCGGAGATTTCCTCGCGAGTCCGATGTATTTCTTCAACGACCGGATCTTGCCACATGACTTAGTCCTCCAGTAATCATTGCCTAGAACTCCTCTCACTTGTTTGAATGAATTTTCAAAGGATGAGGCATAGTCAATTAGCGTTAAAAAAAGTGCACATACGACAATAAGAGAACCAGAGCGCGAAAAAGCATTGCTTTCCTCATAAACCAAGCTGACTATTAGTCCGGTAACTCCAATTAAAATCACCAACTACTTCATCGCAACTATGACAATTTCTGATCCAATCAATGACATCATAGCTTCGAGGATTTGCTTTTCCTTATTGGTTTTCACTTTTCCTTCCTCTAACATGTATCTCGATGGCCGCGGGCATCGCGCCGCAGCATATTGCGGATGCCACGGACGGCCTGGCGGGTCCGCTGCTCGTTCTCGATCAGGCCGAAACGTACATGGTCATCCCCATACTTGCCGAAGCCGATGCCGGGCGAGACCGCGACCCTGGCCTCCCGCAGCAGCGTCTTGGAGAACTCCAGCGAGCCCAACGCCCGGTAGGGCTCGGGGATCGGCGCCCACACGAACATGGTGGCCTTGGGCTTCTCGATGCGCCACCCCACCGCCGCGAGCCCGTCGCACAACACATCCCGCCGCCGCTGGTAGCGATCGCGGATCTCGGCCACGCAGTCTTGGGGGCCTTCCAGGGCGGTGATGGCCGCCACCTGGATCGGGGTGAAGGTTCCGTAGTCCAGGTAGGATTTGATCCGCGCCAAGGCGGCAATCAGCTCCCGGTTGCCGCACAAGAAGCCGATCCGCCAGCCGGGCATGTTGTAGCTCTTCGACAGCGAGAAGGATTCCACCGCTACCTCTGCGGCACCCGGTACCTGGAGGATCGAGGGGGCCCGATAGCCGTCGAAGACGATGTCCGCATAGGCCAAGTCATGGACCACCCAGATGCCGTGCTCGCGGGCGATGGCGACGACCTCCTCGAAATAGTCGAGGTCCACGCAACGGGTGGTGGGATTGCTCGGAAAATTGAGGACCAGCAGCTTCGGCTTGGGCCAGGAGTCCTGGATCGCCTTGCGCAGTTCGTCGAAGAAGTCCACCTCCGGCACCATGGGGACGTGGCGCACATCCGCCCCGGCGATGATGAAACCATAGGGATGAATGGGATAGGCGGGATTGGGCACCAGGACCGTGTCGCCGGCCTCCATGGTCGCCAGCGCCAGGTGCGCCAGGCCCTCCTTGGAACCGATGGTCACGATCGCCTGTGTGTCCATGTCCAACTGTACCCCGTAACGCTCGCGGTACCAGTTGCAGATGGCACGACGCAGGCGCGGAATGCCGCGCGAGACCGAGTAGCGGTGGGTATCCTTGCGCCGGGAGACCTCGATCAGCTTGTCCACGATATGCGGCGGGGTGGGCTGATCCGGGTTTCCCATACCGAAATCGATGATGTCCTCCCCCCGTGCGCGCGCCTCTGCCTTCAGCTGATTGACGATGCTGAAGACATAGGGCGGCAGACGCTTGATAGAACGGAACTCGTGATGGGGCACGACGACGGATTCCTCGCGGGAGACGGCACAATCGGAAGATGAGGAAGTGTACCGCTACGGATGCAGGTTTCAACCCAATGCCATTAAGTTAGCTGTTGGCCACTTAGAGAAAACTACGAATCACGCGAATTTCCGCGAATCGCTTCGCGAGGATTCGCGTGATTCGTAGTTTTTTCTCTTAACTCTGCCGACCGGTAACGCTTAACTTGATGGTATTGGGTTTCAACCGGTCGCCGGACCCGAATTCGAACCCCAAAGGTTCAAGTGGCCTGTCCGGCGGCAAACAAGCCGCGTCTTTGCCCATCCCCACCCTGCTTCATCCGGTAGCGTAGAAAGTAGGCGTCCCGCGTCCGTAGATTCCGCCTATCCGCGGCGCGGGGGGGTTGAGATACCCGTATCGCCGATGTTCGGGGTCGGCTTGGGTTTACGCGGTGGTGGCGGCGATTCTGCCGTGAGTGCGGCCAGAGTACCGTCGTCGCCATAGACGTAGAGTCTGCCGCCTGCCACCAGGGGGCGTCCTGTGATGGGTCCGTTCGCTACTTCGGTTCGGGCCACCAGGCGACCGTCGCGACGATCCAGCCAATGGACGTAGCCTTCGCCGTCGCCGATCGCCACCAGATTGCCGAGTACTGCCGGGGCGGTAACGCGTCGGTATTTGAGGGCCTTCTGTTTCCAGATGTCGGTCCCATCGCCGGCGGTTACGGCCCGGACCAGATCATCGGAGTCGGTGATATAGAGCACGTCCGCGCTCGCCGCCAGTCCTGCGTGGGCCGAGAGCCGGCGACGCCATAGCACGGAGCCGGTGGACAGGTCGACGGCGGCCAGGTCCCCGTTGTAGGTGGCGACGTAGACGATGCCCGCGACGACGATGGGATCGGCATCGATGTCGGCGATGCGTGCCAGCTCGGAGCGGCCGCGCGGCGAGGTCACGGTGGTTTCCCAGCGCGGCAGGCCGCTTTGCAGCTCCAGATTGACCAATTTGCCCCCGGAGATGCCGACGATGACGTTGTCTCCGATGACGGCCGGCCTGCTGCTGCCGCGCAGGGTGAGGACCGGGGCCGGGTAGCTGTATTTCCAGAGCTGCGTGCCGGAGGCGAGATCGAATGCGTAGACGCTGTCATCCAGGGTGTGGACCAGGACGCGGGACCCGACGATGCGGGGTACGGAGAGGATCTCGCTGTCCACGCGAGCATTCCAGCGTTCAGAACCGTCAGACACCGAACGCGCGACCAGATCGCCGTCGCTGGAGCCGAGGATGATGTATTTTGCGTCCACTCCCGGTCCGCCGCTGAAAGGGAGGCCGGTCTCCCGTTCCCACAGGACCCTGCCGGTGGCAGCGTCCAGGACGATGATGCGGCCCACGGCATCGGCGATATAGAGGCGGCCACCGTGGAGCACCGGAATCAGGTTGAGTTGCCGTCTGTCCGTGCCCGCGCCGATTTCCGTGGACCAGAGCGTGGTGACGCCGATCTCGGGCTCGAGGTCCCTGAGCTCCGTGGGGGGGCGTGGATCCTCTTCGCTGCCGAACCAGGGGATGATGCTGCAGCCGCTGAGCAGCAGGATCCAAAATATGGTCAGGAACCCCGTGCGCATGCGGATTTTCAGGTGATCAGCAGAAAGCGGTATACCAAGTCGTGTTGACATTTAGGTCTAAGCAGATGATTTCATAGAAAATTCGAGTCATGTCATCTAAAGTTGCGGTTATGATCGCTTTAGCTTGCAGGGGGCAGGTCAGCAAGCTTCATGTGCAGCTGGTCCGGGTTGGGGGCACCGGCGGTGATCGCTTGCTCATAGGCGGCGCGGGCGTCGGCGGTACGACCTTGGGCCGCCGCGATGTCACCGCGCAGGGCGGCAAAAGCACCGCTGAAGCCGATACTCTTGTCATGCTTCGCGATCAGGCTCGCTGCTCCTGCGAGGTCGCCTTCCGCAATCAGGACGCGGGTCAGGCGCAACGCGGCGATGCGCGTAAGGCCGGGATCGGGGGAGTCGGCGATCGCTTGTTCGAGGGCGCCGCGGGCGCCGGCGAGGTTGCCGGCCTCGAGCTCGAGGCGGGCTTGCACCAGCGCCGCCAGGGTCGCGTAGACGGTGGAAGAGAATTCTTCACGCAGCAGCTTGGATTGGGTGAGCGCGGACTGGGCGGTGTCGGTATCGGTGGCGGCTAAGAGCCGCTCGAAGGCCGCGGAGGCTTGCTGGCCCACCGATTCCCGGTAGTCGATCCAGGCCCGCCAACCGAAGATGGCTGCCAGGCCGACGCCCACGCCGACAATGACGGAGGAGCCGTTCTCCTTCCACCATTTCTTGATCGCTTCGGCCCTTTCTTCGTCCGTTTCGTAGTTGATCACAATTCCCTCCCGCGGATTTTCGAATGCCGATGCGTTTCAGGGGCTTTCGGCATTTTGGGTGTTGCGCCTATGGGAATTCTTTTTTTGCCGCAAATGAACGCGAATTAACGCAAATTGGTCGCAATTGGTTCGTCAATCAAAGTAATAGTCATCTGCTGGTAATCGTTCAGACCCCCACTGTTTTTGCGATCTCCCCGGCACCGGATTCCGGTACCCAGCCCTGAAAGGGCGTGACATCGAAGGCGTCAATCCCATCTCTTCGCCGCAACTACAGCTATATGCGCATGAAATTGCTTGAATCCATCGATAGGTGCAGCGATAAACAAGCCTGCACAAAGTTTTTCCCTCTGCGACCAAATGAGATATGCGGAAGACATTGGATCCAGCAGAGCCAACATCTCCGCACGCTCCTGCTCATCGAAAAAGTCACGCTGACTCAAGGAAATCCCATCCAGACGACGACAGTCGAAACCATGGACATGAAAAACCTCCATTATTTCCCCGGCGTCAAATATATCAAGAACCGTAAAAATCGCTAGGGGAGATCTTCCACCTTCTCTCCTTCTCATATGCGGCAAAATGGCTTGAAAGGTGTGCTTTCCGAGATACCCGACAGCACCAGTGCTGACGAGGATCTTGCATCCTTCAATCAAGGCACGATCACGGGTGTCCAATTTGCTGTTTGGAGATTCCAGATTCTTGATAATTCCAGCATCGAGCAACCCTGCCTCGATCCCGAATTCAATGGCGTGTCGGGAACTATCCGAACCAACATAATAAACATCCCGTTCCGGAGAGCACTGCGTCAACCAACGGCGTGTCTGACGAGCACAATTGTTCTTTTGCGGTGAAGTTTTACGAAAAAAAGAACTTATCGATTTGAACCCATAACCGTATTTTATCACACCGGCACCGATCCCATAAGAGCTACCGACGTCGAGAATGCCAACACGGGTTCCGTCAGGCGAATCGAGAAAATCAATGGCAGCGACCACGAAAGGTGTAACTTCATCAATGATACTATAATCCAGGAGTGCCATTTGTTCCAGATAAGGCTTCGGGGTCAGTGCATCATAGAGACCGTTGAAGGATGCTTTCAAGACATTGGCATCGGAAACCTTTTTCATAGGGTTACTATTAACAGCTAACTTGAAGAAGGGAAAGATCAACAGGAAGTTCATCACCCAATGCCATTAAGTTAGCTGCTGGCCGCTTGTTGTAGCCCAACACCGGTGTTGGGCACGCCCACCGTCCCTGGCGGGCTTTGCCCAACTACGAAGCGCGCGCATCAATCCGCGAGGGTTTGTGTGATTGGTGATGTTTCCTCTCTTTTGCCGGCCGGTAACGCTTAACTTAATGGCATTGGTTCATCACCGTTCTGTGTCATCCTGTCAATCCTGTCCGATTGGAGTTTCGCGACGCAGGTCGAGTCAGGCAAAGGCTGAGATAAAGACAGATTTTAAAAGCTGGGTTTCGTTCCTCAACCCAGCCTACAACACTTAGATGATTCATTGATTGAGAACGCCCCCTAGTACCTCGTTTCATCTGATTTTGCGGATAAGGTCCCATCTCCTACGCCCCACCAGCCGTTGGAGAGCCAGGGTAGGTCGGTATCGGTATCGGTACCGAAATCGGGATTCCGATTGCGATCCCGATTTCGATCCCGATGAGAAGGCTCGCATCAAGCTCAAGCGACTGTACCTGCAAAATGGAATGAAACGGTGTACTAGGCTCGTGTGGCGAAGAAGGTCCCCAACTCGTCCGGCGCGACCTCCGATTGTTCGCCCTCCCCGCGCAGGGGTTTCACGCCGATCACCCCGCGCGCCAGCTCGTCTTCCCCGAGCACCAGGGCATAGCGGGCACCGCTGCGGTCCGCCTTTTTGAATTGGCTCTTGAAGCTGCCGCCGCCGCAATGACAGATCAGCCGTAGCCCGGGCAGTGTGTTGCGCAGGGTTTCGGCCACCACCAGGACCTGGGCCTGAGGTCCGTCCCCGACGGCAATCAGATAGGCGTCCACGCCCTGGTCCGGCGGCGGCGCTTCGGCCTCTACCAGGGAAACCAAACGCTCCAGCCCCATGGCGAAGCCGACGGCGGGGGTCGGGCGCCCGCCGAGCTGGGCCACCAGGGTATCGTAACGACCACCGGCGCAGACGGTGCCTTGCGCGCCGAGATCGTCGGTGATCCATTCGAAGACCGTGCGGTTGTAATAATCCAATCCCCGGACCAGGCGTGGGTTGACCGCATAGCCGACACCGGCGGCGTCGAGACCGGCGCGGAAGCGATCGAAGTGCGCACGTGACTCTCGGCCTAGATAATCCGTGATGTGCGGTGCCCCGGCGATTACCGCCTGCAGGTCCGGATGCTTGCTGTCGAGTACGCGCAGGGGGTTGGTCCGCAACCGGCGGCGGCTGTCTTCATCCAGGCGCTCCGGATTCCCTTCGAGATAGGATACGAGCTCACGGCGGTAGGCGGCCCGCTCGTCGCTCTCGCCCAGGCTGTTGATTTCCAATCTCAGACTACCGAGTCCGAGGGACTCCCACAGGCGCCGGGTAAGCAGCACTACCTCTTGATCGATGTCCGGTCCCGCGAGCCCGAAGACCTCGACGCCGATCTGGTGAAACTGGCGGTAGCGGCCTTTTTGCGGGCGTTCGTGCCGAAACATGGGGCCGCGATACCAGAGGCGCTGCGGGGTGGAGAGTAGGCCGTGCTCAATGGCGGCCCGCACACAACTCGCGGTACCTTCGGGGCGCAGGCTGAGGTGGTCGCCGCTGCGGTCAGCGAAGCTGTACATCTCCTTCTCGACGATATCGGTAACCTCGCCGATGGAGCGTTTGAACAGGTCCGTTACTTCTACCAGGGGGGTGCGGATCTCCCGGTAGCCATAGCTTTCGAGGACTGCCCTAGCGCGGTCCTCCAGGGTCTGCCAGAGGATAACCCGCTCCGGGAGAATGTCGTGCATTCCCCGGATCGCCTGGATCGCTCGGGTCGTTGATCCCTGCATGGTGAGAATCGGCTCGTCGCGCGGTGATTAAGGCAATTGGTCCGGATTCAGTGTGAATCGGGCTCCCCCGCGTCGAGAACGGGGAACAGTGCTGAGATCGAACGGCTTCCCGCCGACCGTGATCCGCACTACCGCCGGGTTTCCAAGTTTGAACGAGTAGGGAGGATTACCCTCCAAGACGTAACGCTCACCTTTCTTTTTGATGCCGGAGAGTTTGTACTTTTTCTGCTTGTCGCGCACGTCCACCCAACAGGGGCCATCGAAGATGATCTCGATTTTACCGGGCTCGGCGGCGATCGGTTCTTCGGTTTTTTCCACTTCTTGGGTTTCTTCGGCGTCCGGGTCGGTGGTCGGCGACCGGCTATCCGCGGCCGTGATTACACCATCGGCGGCGCTCTTCTCACCGCCCCCCTCTCCGACCTCCTCCGCCGGGGTGGCGGCGGTCGGCTGTGGTTCCGAAGCCGAGGGTGTTGCCGGACCGGCGTGCTGCGGGGGCTGGATGTCCGATTCCGGTTGTGGGGATGGCTTCACCTCCTCGACCGCGATCGGGACCGTATCGATGGGAGAGGCCGGCGTTCGGGATTCCGGGATCGTTTCGGGCATGGGCACC
This sequence comes from Candidatus Thiosymbion ectosymbiont of Catanema sp. Cochon2018, assembly GCA_011392765.1. Lineage (GTDB taxonomy): Bacteria > Pseudomonadota > Gammaproteobacteria > Chromatiales > Chromatiaceae > Thiosymbion > Thiosymbion ectosymbiont_A. The sequence goes on from WYCW01000001.1 coordinate 721,886, forward strand.
GGCGCCGTTGTCCGTGGTACCACCCTGGCCGCGGCCGTTTCCATCCCCGGGTCCGATTGACGGTTTTGGTACCACAGGAACGCCAGGGTGCCCAGCAGGATCAGGACCCCGATGCCGGCTGCGCCCATCACCAAATGACTGCTGTCGATTTGGAAACCGGTACGCGGCACGGTATCGGTACGCGTCGGCGCCATTCCTGGTGCTGCCGCCCGATAAGCGGCCACCAGAGGCTCCGGCTTCAGATCGACCAGGTGGGCGTACTTGCGGATATAACCGGCGACGAAGACGTCATCCGGCAGAGCGCTGTAATCGTCATGTTCCAGGGCTTCGATCATGGCCGGGCTCAGGTGCAGCTCGCCGGCGGCGCGCTCCTGGGTCAGGCCCCGGGTCTGGCGGGCGATACGCAGATGCCTGCCCGGGCCATCCGACGACTCCACGTTGGTGTCGTCTTCCCATGCTGGTATGAGAGGTGTGCTCATGGAGGTCATGATCCTTTATAGGCGGATAGCTTCCGGCGAGTCAGGGTAGCTCTTGCGCAGCATTTCGGCATAGGTAGCCGCCCGCTTACGTGCGCCCAGCCTGCGTTCTACCCTGATTGCCAGCAAGAGTACCTGAGGGGTCGGCTGGGCAACCTTGAAGTAGTGGTCCAGATAGGTCCTGGCGGACCGGTAACGGCCGCGGCCATAGCTCAAATCGGCCAGCGCGGCGATGGCGGATCCGAACCTGGGATTCGTGGTCAGCGCCCGGCGGAAGTAGGTTTCCGCTTGGTTGGCGTTGCCGCTGTATTTGGCGCAGGTTCCCAGGTTGGTCATGGCAATCCAGGGCGTGGTGTAACGCGGGTTGGCCAGGGCCTTCTCATACCATGATCGGGCCTCCGCGAATCTACGCCTGCCGCAAAGAAAGCTGGCGTAGGCATTGAAGACATAAGGATCTTCGGGTTGCAAGCCGCTGGCCGTGCGGAAATGTCTCTCGGCCAATCGATTCTGCCCCAACCGCTGGTAAATCAGGGCCATGAGATTATGGGCCTGGGGATGGTCGGGATCTACGGCCAGTGCGTTGTCGAGCTTACGCCGGGCCGTCTCCGGCTGCCCCTGTCTGAGATACTCCGCCGCGAGCTTCACATAGAGGTCGCCGGGCCGCTCCTGTCCCTCTGTGCCCGGGTTACCGGCCATCCTGAGATCCCGAATCCAGCCGCCGGTACAGGCCGTCAGCAACACGGAGGCGGCCAACGGCAACAAGAGCCCTGCGCGCCTGGAGCAGCTCATGGCGCGGTTGCCTCGACGACGGGTTGCCAACCGGCGGTACGGCGGCTGCGATCGCGGACTCTGCCGACGAGTTGACCGCAGGCAGCGGCGATCTCGTCCCCTCGGGTCTTGCGGGTGGTGGCCATGATACCGGAGCCGAGGATCCGCCGGCGAAAGGTCTCTACCTGCTCCCGCGGCGAAGTTCGGAAGTCCGAGCCGGGGAAAGGGTTGAAGGGGATCAGATTGAGCTTGGATGGAATACCCTCCAACAACCGGATCAGACGCTTGGCGTGGGTGATCTGGTCATTGACCCCGTCGATCATGACATATTCCCAGGTGATGCGACGGCGCTTATCGCCCGCGACGAAGGCCTTGCAGGCGGGCAGCAACGCCTCGAGGGGGTACTTGCGGTTGATGGGCACCAACCGGTCGCGCAGGGCGTTGTCCGCGGCGTGCAGCGAAACGGCGAGCGCCACCTCGCTGACTTTCCGCAGCCGATAGATGTTGGGGACGAGACCGGAGGTGCTCAGGGTGATCCGGTGTTTGGAGAGCATGTAGGCCAGATCATCCTGCATGATGCCCATAGCGGTTACCACCGCGTCGAAATTTGCCAGTGGTTCCCCCATCCCCATCAGAACAATATTGGTGGGCGCCGCACCGAGGGCACGGGTCGCGTGCCAGACCTGGCCGATGATCTCCCCGGCCGCCAGGTTGCGGTTGAACCCCTGACGCGCCGTAGCACAGAAGCTGCAAGCCAGGGAACAACCCACCTGTGAGGAGATGCATAGGGTCGTACGGCATCCCTCCGGAATCGACACGGTCTCCACACGCTGTCCGTCGGCCAGTTCCAAGACCCACTTGCGGGTGCCGTCCGCGGCGGGTTGCACCGCGATCGGTCGCGGGAGACGGACGCAGGTCTCATCGAGCAGCCGCCGGCGCAGGGCCTTGGGGAGGTCGGTCATGGCCTCGCAGTCGACCACGCCGTGCTTGTGGATCCATTTAAACAGGCTACGGCCGTGGAATCCTTTGAATCCCATACCAGTGACCAGGTCCTCGCAGCCTTTGCGATCGAGGTCCGGCAGGTCGGTCTTGGAGGCGGTGGCGGTCACGATCCGGGCGCTTAACGGGTGCGTTCGCAAACGCCGTCCGAAAAGAAGAAAGCGATCTCCGTAGCTGCGGTCTCCAGTGCATCGGAGCCGTGGACCGCGTTTTCCGACACCTCGGTTGCGAAATCGGCCCGGACGGTGCCCGGCTCGGCCTGGGCCGGATCCGTGGCCCCCATCACCTCGCGGTTGCGGGCGATGGCATTTTCGCCTTCGAGTACCTGGACCATGATGGGTCCGGAGGTCATGTAATCGACCAACTCCCCGAAAAAGGGACGTGCCTGATGCACCGCGTAGAAGGCGCTCGCCTGCTCGCGGGTCAGGTGGAGCATGCGCGCCGCAACGATGCGCAGACCCGCCTGCTCGAAGCGGTCGTAGATGGCGCCGATATGGTTATCGGCAACGGCGTCGGGTTTGACGATGGATAGGGTACGTTCGGTAGCCATGGGGGAACCTGTCGAGCTGGTGTGATCGGTGCCGGTACCGCAGATCGGGGTGCACGCCGGGCCGATTCCCGCGGGTGACCTCCATGCGGACCTTCTTTACCGATAAAAAAATTGAAGTTTACTAAGCCCATGACAACCAGGCAATCAAGCAGGGCGAGCGCGTATCAATTCGGTCATCAAAGATCGGAAATCGTTCATAGGTGGAACTTATTGGTTCGACCGCCGGGGCGACCGGATAATGTTCAGTAAAATCGAGATTTATCAGTCACGGGGGTTACAGCCATGCCCGAGCATGCAGGCATTGACGGAAAGTTACAGGAGGTCGAGGATCAGGTCGAGCAGCTGCGCGAGCGATTGACACACCTGTCCTCCGCCATCTGGCAGAGCATCGACCACGACAATCCGGCACACCTGGAAACGGGCGTGCGCTTCAAACAAGCCTACAACGAACAGCGCGGCGTTCTCGAAGCGGCTATGGAGCAGCTGCTTGCCTTCTTGCGTGAGTACCCGTCCTCGAATCTCGGCGCCGGCGTTGCCGAGCCCGGTGGCGAGGCAGTGGAGACGGCGCCGGAGGGGCCGGCGGTACCCGGTGCCGACGGGCCGGCAGCGGCAGGATTGCCGGACACATCCGGCCTGGACCAGAAGGTACCCTTCGGATTCGTCCTCGGTGGTCAGACCTATACCAGCGCTTCCGCTTGGCCGCTGTTCTACGAGGCCCTGCTCCAGGAGCTTTACAGCCGCGCGCCGGAGCAGCTGACTCGCTTGGTGGACGCCCCGGACGGATTGGCGGTGGAGGGCAAGCGGCTGTTCGCCCGCGTCCCCGATCCCCTGGATGATCCGCTACCCATCGCGGACGCCATCTTCGCCGAGGCCGATCTGGCCCCGCAGTCCATGCTCCAGGCCGTCAAGTACCTGGTCAGCTCCCTGGATTATTCACTGGAATCCTTCAAGATCCTGCTCAAGGAAAAGAACCGGGGTACGGTGGAGACCATGTCCCTCGCAAACTAGGTCCTGTTGACATTTAACCTGGTAGACTACGCCCGGCTGATTATTCGGGGCGTAGAAAAGATGGTCGCCGACAAAGCATACGATTCACGGGCGTTGATCGATACCATCCGTGACCAGGGCGCACAGGTGGTCATTCCGCCTCGCACCACCAGGATCCTTGAGGGACCCGAATTTTACCAATGAGTCAAGTTTTCAATCGCATCAAACAGTTCCGGCGTCCGGCGACGCGCTATGACCAGCGGGACGCTCGCTACCAAGCATTCGGGGCGATCGCTTCGATCCTGATCTGCTTGGCTTAAATGTCGACACTACCTGGTTTCTGGATTTTGGCCGCCGGGCTCGTCGGCCTGGCGCTCCTGTTCGTCCTGCCGCCGCTGCTTTCGAAGCGCGGCCGCAGTGGGGGCCCGGACCGAGACGAGCTCGCCTTGGCCCTCTTCCACCAACAGCTGGAAGAGCTGGATGCGGACCTGGCCGCCGGTGCACTGGACCGACGGCAATACCGGGCTGCCCGTGGGGACCTGGAGCGGGAGCTGCTCCAGGACGTCGGGGGGACCAGTGTCAAGCACGTCCCCGAGGCCGGTGGCGGACGCTGGACCGCTGCGTTGCTCGCGATCCTCCTGCCCATGGTTGCGGTCTCCCTGTATCTGTACCTGGGGAACAGCGCCCTTATCCCGCGCCTGGCGGCAACCGCAACTGCGGGTCCTCAGGCACCGGCAGTTCACCCCTCGGGACCGCGAGGTGAAGTACCCCCCCTGGAGGTGCTGGTACAGCGCCTGGCGGACAAGCTGGAGCGACAGCCGGACAACTTGGACGGCTGGATGATGCTGGGACGCACCTACTTCGCCATCGGCCGACCCGAACGCGCCCTCCATGCCTTAAAACAAGCCTACAGCCTGGCACCGGACAGCCCCGATGTCCTGGTCGCCTACGCCGAAGCGATCGCCGCCAACCACGGCAGCAAGCTGGCGGGCCGCCCGGCCGAGCTGATCCAAGCTGCCTTGAAAATCGATCCGGAGCACGCCGGCGCCCGCTGGCTCGAGGGTCTGATGTCCTTCCAAACCGCTCGGTACCTCCAGGCCATTGAGCAATGGGAAGCACTGCTGGCAACCTTCGATCCCCGGAGCAAGGAAGCGGCGGAGCTCAAGCGTTATCTCGCAGAGGCCCGCGACCGCGCGGGGTCGAAGCCGAAGCAGGCGCCCGCGCATGCCCCGGACGGGACCGAGACCGCGGACGCCGAACAACAACCCCCGCCCGGCACCGCTACGGAACAACCGGCTGTCCCGCAACCGGCGGCATCGGCCATGGGGGTAACGGTAGAGGTATCCCTGGCGGAACATCTTTGGCCCCAGGCAGACGTGAACGATACCGTCTTCGTCTACGCCAAGGCGGTTTCCGGCCCACCCATGCCGCTCGCGGCCCACCGTGCCCGCGTCGAAGACCTGCCCCTGATCGTGACCCTCGACGACAGCGTGGCGTTGATCCCGACCATGAAGCTGTCCGGATTCGACCAAGTGACCGTCGGTGCCCGCATCTCTAAGCACAGCCAGGCCAGCCCCCGGAGCGGCGACCTGGAAGGCGAAACGAGCCCGGTCAAACCGGGCCAGGCCGGTGTCGTAAAGGTCGTTATCGATCGGGTGAGACCATAGATGTCTTTCAGAAGCGGGTGGTGATGGTGGATCACTATTTCATTTTCAATCCGCAGATTACGCAGATTCTCACAGATTGGTTCGTTTTTAATCTGCGAAAATCTGCGTAATCTGCGGATAGAAGGGACGCTTTCGGGACTTGCCGCCATGTAGGCAGAATAGGTGCGGCATCCACGGCCGAGATATCCACGGTGAAGTCGGGCGCGTGACTGTCGTGAAATAACCGCGCGCCGGAAATCTATAATGACCGCAAAATACTATGTCTTCCTATTCCTGGGCCTGACGATACTTGTGGCCGGCACAGTCGCACTCTTCCGGTTGCGCTGGACTACTCATTCGCGGGTTCGCAGCTTGTGCATCAAGCTCTCGACGTCGGTCTTCGCAGTCGGCTATGCATTCCTCATCTTCGACTTCATCTTCTCCCTGGTCGTGGTCGAGTCGGACGGACTCGGCTTCACGCTCTCTCACCAACGCTGGCGGATGAAGTACTGGAAGCCGGTGAACTCACAGGGGTATCGCGACTACGAGCATGATGCGGACAGCTTGAGTGGCAAGCAGGTACTGATCGTGGTTGGCGATTCCATTGTCGCGGGCCACGGCATCGACCACATCACCGACCGCTTTCCCAACGTCCTCGGTGCCAAGCTGAAAGACCGGTGGGAGGTTATCATCTTGGCCCAGAACGGGTGGAACCTGATGATGGAGTACCAGGCACTATCCGAGTACCTCCATAAGCCGGACCGGCTGATCGTTTCATATCACCCCAACGACATCGAGCGCGCGGCCAGAAGGAACGGTTTTACTCGGCCCGAGGTCATACAAAAGCCGTCGGGGATCATGCGCGTGCCCGTAGAGCGGTCGGCCATTCTGAACCGGCTGTATTGGCGCTTCTATAGAGGCAGCTCCGGCAACGCCTATTGGGATTACCTGAGAGCTTGTTACGACGATCCGGAGATATGGCGGACGCATGAGGCCGAGCTTCTCGCTTTCATCGAGTATGCGGAACAGAACGGCACGGATCTGGCCTTCCTCATTTGGCCTCAACTCAGAGACCTCGAGGGAAGTCGCAGGTTCGCATCGAAGGTCACCGGGTTTCTACACAGCCGAAACGTCGAGGCAATCGATCTCACGAGGTACCTGATGGGCAGGAAACCGGAGGATCTGATCGTCAACATCACGGACGATGCCCACCCGAATAAAGCAATCCACGCCGAGGTGGCAGGTCTTCTTAGGAAACAATTGGTTCCCTGGGACTGAGAGGCCGTCTAAAAAAAGACCTTAGGCGTAGGCTGGGTTGAGGAACGAAACCCGGCACAGATGGCTACCAATTTTTGAATGGTAGAGATAGTGTTTCAGGAGCTTTCCCCGCACCCAACGCCGGCTGTCGTAGCGGGGCTTCCACCATGGCGCGCCCCGCGAGGGAAGAGGCTTCCCTAAGCCACGGGTCATGAGGAAGGGCGCGAAGGCTGCCCGTCCGCGCCCCACCGCGCAAGCCTATCGCGAGCCACGTAGCTCGGCTATCAGCCGGTCCTTTTCCGCCAGTTCCCGGTCTTTCTCTCCGATGACTTGGTCCTTTTCTTCAAGAGCCTTTGCGTTCTCCTCAAGGGTTTTGGCGTTTTCTTCAAGAGCCCTGTCCTTCTCCTCGATGACCTTGTCCTTCCCCGCTATCCGGCGCTCCATATCTTCCAGTTCCGCCAGGATCTCATCCTCCACTTCCATGGTCCGCCTGATGTCTGGCTCGGAGACCGCACCGTTCAGCCACCGCACTACTTTTCGGTACTCCTCGGGATAGGCATTTTCATCCACATCCAGGATGTGCCCGTCACCCTCGGCCTTCCGGTGCTGATCGAAAATGGCCAGGAGCTTTTCCGTGGTCGTCCTACGCTCGGGGCCCAGCTGCGGGATCTGGATCACGAAGCTGTCGTGGGTCAGGCTCTCGATGAATTCCTCGCGGGTTGGGATTTCCTCTCCGGTGGCTGCATCGTAATAGCGTCGCAGGACCTTGATGACGGGCGCGTCCACATGGTCGAGCCGGTACCCGAGGAAATAGATGCTGATGATGGGGGTCGCCTGCGGGGCCTTTTCGCCCGCGACCGGGAATCCCTTTTTGTACTGCTCTCCCAGGTAGCGCCGGAACCGCATGATGTCGGCTGCGAACTTGGCCTTCTGGATTTCGATGACTACATGCCTCTCTTTGCCGCCGGCGGTTCTTATCCGTGCTGCGAAATCCAGCTGGTATACGGTGAAGGTGTGCTTTTCCAGCGCCATGGCCGTTTCCTGGGGCAACAGTTCCAGGGAAAGTATCTCCTCCTCCAGGATCGTCGACAGGATCAGGATCGCGATCTCGTTGTTCTGCATCAGATATTTGAACACGACATCGTAGATGGGATTGGCTATTCGCATCGCTCATCTCCTGGCCGGGAATACAGGGAAAAAACGGCGCTTCGGCTACGATTGTAGCCCGCTCACGCGGGAGGGTGTCGCAAAAGCCCAAATCGAAATCGGGATCGAAATTCCGATTGCGATCCCGATCCCGATTTCGACCTATCCAGGCTCTCCAACGGCTGGTTGGGCGTAGGAGATGGAGCCTTACCAGCAAAATCAGATGAAACGGGGTAGTAGGGACACCCTCACTCGGGAGGAGGGGCTTGCCTGCCACTCTCCTACGGGCGAGCCCGTAGGCGTCCGAGTTTCCGGCGAGGCGCAACCCTCCCAAGCGAAAGGGGGCATCCCTGAAATGCTGGGAAAGAGAAGGTTGGGGTAGAAGGGCGCTCCGGTGCACCGGAAAGGCGCATTTCGTGGTGCACCAAAGACGAGTCACGTTTGAGTCACGTACACAAAGCGAGAGCGAGAGAGGACAAGCTAATCGCTTGAAAATGGCGCGCCCGGAGAGATTCGAACTCCCGACCACCTGGTTCGTAGCCAGGTACTCTATCCGGCTGAGCTACGGGCGCGTGGAACTAAAAAGTATGCGGTGGTCGCCGGTCTGAGTCAAGCTCGCAGGACCTGATCCGGTGTGAAATACTGCAAGAGGTCGTTGAGAAATCTGTGTCCAAGCTCGGTCGGTCGTACCCGACAATTCTGCTCCGGGACCAACAGGCCCGCTGAGCGAGCCTGGTCGATCCGAGCGGCGATCCGTGCAAAAGGGAGCCCCGTGCGGCGTTCGAACAGGGGTGCATCGAAGCCCTCCGACAGCCGCAGGGCGTTGAGGGCGAACTCTAAAATCAGATCCGTTTCCGACAGGATCTGTTTTCCGCCGATAAGGTGGTCCCGGTTGGCGGGGTCGAGATAGGCCGACGGGTCGCGGAGCTTCCAACGGCGCTCGATCCGTTGCCGGGCCGGGAAGGTCAGCTTGCCGTGGGCGCCGGCGCCTATGCCTAGATAATCTCCGAATCTCCAGTAGTTCAGGTTGTGCCGGCAGCGGTGTCCTGCCGATGCGTAGGCGGATACCTCGTAGGGTTCGAGTCCCTGTGCCGCTAATACCTCGGTACCCTGCAGCTGCATGTCGGCAATCAGGTCTTCGTCGGGAAGGGGCGGCGGGGCATGGTGGAAGGCGGTATTGGGTTCCAAGGAGAGTTGGTAGTAAGAGATGTGCTCGGGCTCGAGTGCCAGGGTTTCTTCAAGATCCCGGTACGCCTGCGCGAGTGACTGCTCGGGCAGACCGTACATGAGGTCGAGATTGAGGTTCTCGAAGCCTGCCCGCCGCGCCTGTTCGACCGCGGAGCGGACATCCGCGGGTCCGTGGCGTCTGGCGATCCGTTCCAAATGCCTCGCCGAGAGACTTTGGGCGCCGATGGAAAGCCGGTTGACGCCGGCCTGCCGGTAGGCCGCAAAACGTCCGGCAGCGGCCGTGCCCGGGTTTGCCTCCAGAGTGATTTCCGCATCCGCCGACAGCTCGATCAGGTTACGCACGCCCCCCAGCAGTCGGGCGATGGCCGCACCGGAGAGCAGACTCGGCGTGCCGCCGCCGATGAAGACACTCGCCAGGGGACGGAGGGGAAAGCGATCGGTTGTTTCCTGCTCCAAGTCCCACAGCAGGCGCTCCACATAGGCCGTTTCAGGGATGTCGCCATATAGAGGGTGAGAATTGAAGTCGCAGTAGGGACACTTACTCCGGCACCAGGGGATATGAACATAAAGCGAGAGCGGGGGAGGGCTGCCAAGGCGTGTTGACATTTAATTGAGGAGTAAACCCTAACCTCCGGGCTTGTCTCCTAATGGTACAGGATTCACAGGATTTCCAGGATTAACAGGATGTTATAATTGTTATTTATTTAAGGAAAATAATAGGGACCCGCATTTTTACTACACAAAAATAGTTCTGCCTCTTGTTGGGCAAGAATCGCAAATCCTTTGAACCACGGAGGCAGACACGGATAAACACGGATCACGATCCGTGTTTATCCGTGTTCACCCGTGGTTCTTCGGTGCGGTTGGTCACGCCTCGTCGGTCTGAGGCGAAGCCTCGCTAGGATTCCTTGAATGACCGGATTTTGTGCAAATGAGTCAAATTTCGCCAACGTCTAACCCCTCTCGTTGTCGTGATCGTAGTCGAAGCCGCCGTAGGAGGGACCGCATTCTTTCGCCGTTCGTGGTCTCCGGAGGTCCCGGCCAGGTGCCGGGTCGAAACCCGTAGCCATCAGGTTTTCCGTGCCCGCTTTGCCTTGCGTCTCCGATTACGATCACGATCACGACCACGGTTCCGCTTTCGATAGCGATAGAGCGATGATCACGGCTCGTCGGTCTGAGGCGATGCCTCGCTAGGTATTGTAGGCTGGGTTGAGGAACGAAACCCAGCTTTTGCGATCCGCAATACCGTGTGCTGGGTTTGGCCGTCCCTGGCCGTAACCCAGCCTACGGGCTTGATTTTTATGATGATTTGGCTCAATTGAGAACGCCCCCTAGGTTGCGTGCCTGCAGGTAAGCCAGCTCGGAGAGATTGCTCCAGGCCTTCGATTGCTCGAGAAATTTCCGGTAGGAGGCATACACCTTCCGCGAGAATGCGTCCTTCTCCGCGACCTCGGAGACTACTTCCTCGGCAAGCCGGTGCAGCTTGACGAGAACGTCGTCCGGATAGGAACGCACTGTTACGCCGTGTTTCTCGATCAAGGTCCGGAGTGCCACCGGGTTACGGGCGGTGTACTCAGCTAGCATGTCCTGGTTCACTACCTTGCAGGCGTTGAGCACGATGGATTGCAGATCCGCGGGCAAGGCCTCGAAGGCGGCCTGGTTGATAATAGCTTCCAGTGTAGGGCCGGGCTCGTGAAAGCCCGGATAATAGTAGTATCTGGCCGCCTTGTAGAGACCGAAGGCGAGGTCGTTGTAGGGCCCTACCCACTCGGCGGCATCGATGGCACCGGACTGCAGGGCGGTGAAGAGCTCACCGCCCGGTAGATTGACCGGGGTGCCGCCGGCGCGTTTGAGCACCTCGCCGCCGAGGCCCGGAATCCGCATTTTGAGTCCCGCCAGATCTGCAACGCTCTTGATCTCCTTGTTGAACCAGCCCCCCATCTGGACCCCGCTGTTCCCGGCCGGTGCGGGGACTAGACCGAACCGGGCGTAGAGTTCGGTCCAGAGCGCCAGGCCGCCTCCGTGGTAGAGCCAGCCGTTCCGCTCCTGGGCGGTCATGCCGAAGGGGACGGTGGCAAAGAACTGAGCGGTCTCGCTCTTGCCCTTCCAGTAGTAGGCCGCGCCATGGCCCATCTCGGCCGTGCCCTGGACGACGGCATCGAAGACCTCGAATGCGGGTACCAGCTCTTTGGCCCCGTATACCTTCACCCGGATGCGGCCTCCACTCATCTCGCCGATGAGCGCGGCGAGCCGGTTGGCACCGGTGCCCAGACCGGGAAAGTTCTTTGGCCAGGTAGTGACCATCTTCCATTTATAAGCGGTATCGGCCCGGACGGTCTTGATACCGGCGGTGGAGGCACCGAGCGCCAGCGAGGCGACCCCGGCCTTTTTGAAGAAATCGCGACGTTGCATCTCCCCTCCTCGTTGCATGTGGTTCAGGTATGAAATTATCATTGTGCTACCGAACGGAGCAGACCACCACGGTATTCGGCTTACCCCCGTCCATGTTGTCCATCACGTCCATTCAGTCCACGGCAGGCTGCCCCCAGCTTATCGCTCCATTACCACCCGGCAACTCATTCAGCCGCGAACTGTCAGCCGGCAGCCAACCGAGGCGTCGCAGGTTGCGTTCCACCTCGTCCTGGTCGCTGTAATAGGTCTTGTGGCCGTCGCGGTCGATGTAGCGCTCATGGCCTTTGCCGGCGATCAGCCCCACCCAGGGCTCCTCGGGTGGACGCTCGGCCAGCAGATCGAACAGACGGGTGACGGCCCACGGGCGTTCGACCACCACCTCCCGGCCCGTGCCGGGCATGCCCCTGAGGATGTCGGCGATGATCTGCTCCGGGTCCTCGCTGCGGGGGTTGTCCGAGGTCAAGATCACATAGTCGGAGTAGCGTGCCGCGGCGGCGCCCATGAGGGGGCGTTTCCCACGGTCGCGGTCGCCGCCGCAGCCGAACAGGGTCAGAACACCGGCGTTCGGAAAGGCATGTCGGATAGCGGTCAGAAGGCTCTCCAGGGCGGCCGGGGTATGGGCGAAATCGACGACCAGGGTACGGTTACCGATGACCCGGCACTCGAAGCGTCCGTCTACCTCCCGGAGATGCCGCCAGTATGGGCGTTCCTCCGGGCCGAGCAGGGTAGCGGCCAGGGCCGTGGCCAGGGCGTAGTTCTCCCGGTTGTGCGCCGGGAGCAGGAAGGGCTTGGCCGCGATGGCCTCCGGTCCCAGGACCGCCGCCTTCAGACCCTGCACCGGGACCGGCGGCGTTCCCCGTTCCAGCAGGCGTGAGACGACCTCCGGACTAGTGCAGAAGAGCTGGCCCCCGTCCCGGATCAGATCCAGGATGTGGGCCTTGGCGTCGAAGTAGGCGGCCTCGTCCCGGTGATAGTCCAGGTGATCTTGGGAGAAGTTGGTCCAGCCCGCGTTCCGGAGCGGAATCCCCTGCAGCCGTCCCTGGTCGAGGGCGTGGCTGCTGGCCTCCACCGCGACCACGTCGTACCGACCCTGGTGGGCGTGCAGCAGGCGGCGCAGCTCGATCTGGGGCGGGGAGGTAAAGCCGGTCTGGCCCACCGGCTCGCCGTCGAGCGAGACCCCGAGTGTGCCGACCGTGAGGACCCGTCGACCATAGGCACGGAGCATGGACTCCAGATACTTGAGAGTAGTGGTCTTGCCGTTGGTCCCGGTGATGCCCAAAAAACCGCCGGCGAGACCCGGGAGGGGGTAGAGGAGGTCGCAAAAGCGCCCGACGACTTGTGGCCAGTCCTCGGGGCGAGTCACGAAGATCCCCTTACCGGGCAGGGCCTCGAAGCAATCGAGCATACGGTTGGTGACCAGCACGGGGAAGGCACCGTCGGCCAGATAGCGGCGATAGAGCTCGGCGTCGTCGCGCCCGTCGTCGCGGCGCACGAAAAACAGGATCGAGCCTGGCCCGCACGTGTCGGCGCGCCACTGAATGTCGGTGAGCGGGATGGGAGGGACCGGCTCCCGCCGCCAGGCGAATTCCGTGGTCGCGAGCAGCTTGGTGAGTGGGTCGGAGGACATGGGTTCCTTAGGTTTTCCGCCGAAGGAATTCCAATGGCACTATACATCAGGAGGGACGATTTCGCCTCTGCAGCAGTGGCTCATCCGGTCCCGATTTTTCGCATTGCATTTTGAATTCCCGCACCGGTCGACGGTCACGCCAGGAGTCGACTTCCTCCCGGGACCAATCGACGGGTTCGAATGCCGGATCGGACCGCATCTCGCTGACCAAGTCCCAGAAATTGCGTTGCTTCCGCCCGTGACGCAGACGAGTATACTCATCCTCGGACAATAGCACGGCGACGGGCTTACCGCGGCGGGTGATGTGCACGGCCTCGCCCCGCTCCGCTTGGTGGATGAGGCGAGTCAATTGGGTTTTAGCCTCGGCGATCGAAGCTTGAAGCATCTCCGGAATCTCCTGGTCATGCTTCTGACCATCTTAGGTTTTCCAGCGGCTGTTGTCACTCTCATCACGGTGTCGGATTGCCGGCCACCGAGGGGTGAGCACAGGTGGGGTATCGTAGAAGACACAAAACCGCAAACCGTTGACGAAAATCGTATTTTTCAAGATGCCCGAATACGAAAGCCCTTGGACTGGAGATTCGTGATTTCTACTGGTAACCGGCAATGAAGATACTGATATTGGCTAACGGTTTTTCCGGTATGGTACAACGAGTTTTAGGGGAGTTGAAGGCCCTGAACCATACCCTGGATGAGCACTACAATTTGGATAAAAATCGTTTAATCGAGCAGGTCAACCGTTTTCAACCCGATGTCATTGTGTGCCCATTCCTGACTAAACGCATCCCATCCGAGGTTTGGAAAAAGTATATCTGTCTGGTCGTACACCCTGGTATTGTAGGAGATCGTGGTCCCTCTTCGCTCGACTGGGCCATCAGTGAAGGTGAGCGAACCTGGGGGGTCACATTGTTCCAGGCCATCGAAGAATTCGATGCGGGTGATATATGGGAGACCCGATGTTTTCGTATGCGTGAGTCGTCGAAGACCAGTATTTATAAGCGTGAAGTGACGGAGGTAGCCGTAGGCCTGATCAAGCAGGCGTTACGGGATATTGAGGATGGGCACTTTACTCCCAGACCCCTCGACTATGATTGCCCCGTAGTCAAAGGGCGTAAGCGACCGTTGATGAAACAGAGTGATCGCATGATTGAATGGCACAATACGACGACGGAAATTGCGGTACGCAAGTTGAATGCCGCAGACTCCCGCCCTGGTATACGTGACCGGATCAATGGTATCGATGTGAATATGTTCGGCGCCGTGGCGGAACCGAATTTGAAGGGGCATCCGGGGGATGTCTTAGCGATACATAGGGGGGGTTGTTGTCGTGCCACACAGGACGGTGCGGTCTGGATCAAACAACTCAGGTGTAATGATCCTGAAGTCCTGGCCCCGATAAAGCTCCTCGCAGGCCGGGTGCTGGAGGAGATTTATCGGCCCGGGCGGCTGCAATTTCCACAGACCGTGGTAGATACGTCCGCAATCGAAGAAATACGCGTGGATCGAGTCGATGAGGTCGCCTACATCTATTTCGACTTTTACAATGGTGCGATGAATACGAACCAGTGCGTCGAGTTGAAAAATACGATCGCCGGTGTAAAAGATTCCGACGCGAAGATGATCGTGCTGATGGGAGGAGAGGAGTTCTTCAGCAATGGTATCCATCTCAATTGGATCGAGGCCAGTGATAACCCCGCCCTCGAGTCCTGGAACAATATCAATGCGATCGACGATCTCATATTGGAACTTATTGATACGCCTAAGCAAATAACGATTGCCGCATTGTGTAACAATGCAGGTGCAGGCGGTGTCATTTTGGCACTGGCATGTGATGAAGTGATCGTTCGCGAAGGTATCGTGCTGAATCCCCACTATAAAACTATGGGTCTGTTCGGTTCCGAGTACTGGACCTATCTGCTTCCCAAACGGGTAGGGCAGAAAACAGCGCATGAGATTACCGAAGGCTGTATGCCCATGTTGGCCGAAGAAGCGGTTCAATCGGGCCTGGCGGATCGACTATTCGAGGAAAACTGGCATGGCTATCATGGCCAGCTCATCGAGTACTGCCAACAACTGATGCAGGACGGCGATACCGATGAATATCTATCCGTAAAGGCAAGTGACCGCGCAAGGGATGATGCTGAAAAACCCCTATCGGAGTACCGCAATGCCGAGCTTGCGATCATGAAGGAAATCTTTTTTGATCCAAAGAGTAGTTATCATGCAAAAAGGCGTGCATTTGTCTATAAATAAGGCCCTTTATGGATTCCAGACTGCTTTGCCTTGGCCACGGAGTCATCTTGTCTCTCGCTGCCGAACCGTTCGCTGCCTTCCCCCCCTTGTTATACTGCGATCTTGCCGGGCGTGTAGGATGCGGTGAGCGCGGTATACCGTAGCAGGATTACACCAATCCCGGCCGCGAACCGCATCGATGGTGCTACGGGTCCATGCCGGGGGTGGAGGAGAGATCAGTCCGGAATCCATAAAGAGCCGACAACCGATACCCATTGTGGCCGGTAGCTGGCGACTGGTAGCCGGCAACAAGCTTTTGATGTTTTCACGTAGGATACCGATCAACCATGACCGTCCGTACCCGTTTCGCCCCTTCGCCAACCGGTTATTTGCATGTGGGGGGTGCCCGCACGGCGCTCTTCTCCTACCTCTTCGCCCGCAGGCACGGGGGGGTCTTCATCCTGCGCATCGAGGATACGGATCTCGAGCGCTCCAGTGCCGACTCGGTGAACGCCATCCTGGAGGGAATGACCTGGTTGGGGTTGGAATACGACGAGGGCCCCTTCTATCAGACCGAGCGCCTGGGGCGTTACAACCAGGTGATCGATAATCTGATGGAGCAGGGGCTGGCTTATCGTTGTGACTGTTCCACGGCGCGTCTGGATGCCCTGCGCGAGGAGCAGATGGCCAGGAAGGATAAACCGCGCTATGACGGCCACTGTCGCCACCGTGACCTGGGGCCGGACCGCACGCACGTGGTGCGCTTCCGCAACCCCGATGCAGGAGAGGTAGTGGTCGACGACCTGATCCGCGGGCGCGTGGTATTCGGCAACGAGGAACTGGACGATCTGATCATCCGCCGCAGCGACGGTTCTCCGACCTACAATCTGACCGTGGTGGTGGATGACTGGGATATGGAGATCACGCACGTCATCCGCGGTGACGACCACCTCAACAACACCCCGCGCCAGATCAACATCCTGCGTGCCCTGGGCCGGGAGCCCCCGCGTTATGCCCATGTCCCCATGATCTTGGGGAGTGACGGCGCGCGCCTATCCAAGCGGCACGGGGCCATGAGTGTCATTGCCTATCGGGACCAGGGTTATCTCCCTGAGGCCCTGCTGAATTATCTGGCGCGTCTCGGCTGGTCCCACGGTGACCGGGAGCTCTTCTCCCTGGATGAACTGATCGAGCTGTTCGATATCGATCAGGTCAATAAGGCCGCCGCCGGCTTCGATACCGATAAACTGGATTGGCTCAACCAGCACTATATTCAGCACGGCGATCCCCGGCATATCGCCCACCTGCTGAGTCCCCATCTGGGCCGGCTGGGCATTGATCCCGCGCCGGGTCCCGATTTGGTGGATGTCGTCGTGGCCCAGCAGGCGCGGGCCAAGACCCTGGTGGAGATGGCCGCGATCAGTGCCTTCGTCTATCGGGACTGCGATGCCTACGACGCAAAGGCGGCCAAGCAGCACCTGCGGCCGGCGGCCAAGGAGGCTCTGGAGCGACTGCGCGAGAGGTTCGATCTGCTAGCCCTGGAGGATTGGGAGCCGGCGACCCTGGAGCACACGGTGAAGCAGGTCGCGCAGGAGTTGGACGTCAAGCTGGGCAAGGTAGCCCAGCCGCTACGCGTGGCCCTGGTGGGGCGGGCCGCCTCACCGGGCATCGACGTGACCCTGTGGTTGGTGGGAAAGGCGGCGACCCTACGCCGTATCGACAAGGCCCTCGCCTTTATTCGGGATGGTTTGTAACGATATCCGCGTATCCGCAGATTACGCAGATTCTTTCGTTATCGAATCCGCTCCCATGACGGGAAGCCTGGGTGCAGGGGCGAACCGGGACCGGATGCTCTTAAGAAATCTGCGATAACTGGTAGTAACTGGTTAATCGAAAAGAAATTTATACGCGCTCACCCTGATTTTCTCCCCGAGAACGCATGAAGTTGGAGCCTGTCTGGCTTACGCGTTCGTAGCGAGGGATCGAGGGGCGGAGGCAGATTTTTCGCCCGATTGAGGCGAAAGCTTACGAGGCTGTCTAAAAAAAGACCGTAGGCGTAGGCTGGGTTGAGGAACGAAACCCAGCTTTTGCGGTAGCCTGGTTTGCTGGGTCTCGTTCTTCGACCCAGCCTACTGCTTTTAAAATCAGTGTGTTAGTTTTTAGACAGAATCTAAGCCTATTTAACGAAATCGAGCGGGAAATCTGACCAGCCTCCTCGATTCCGCAGTAGAACAGCCGTATGCCAGACAGGCTCTTAATTGGGAAATCAACCCGTGGCCGATTACAAACACACCCTGAATCTCCCTAAGACGGCCTTCCCCATGAAGGCCAATCTCGCCCAGCGCGAGCCTGCTATCCTCAAGCGATGGGAAGAAATGGACCTCTACGGTCGTATCCGCAAGGCCGCGGCGGGCCGGGAACAGTTCATCCTCCACGACGGGCCGCCCTACGCCAACGGGGAGATCCACATCGGCCACGCCGTCAACAAGGTTCTCAAGGACATCATCGTCAAGTCCCGCACCCTGGACGGCCTGGATGCGCCCTATGTCCCCGGCTGGGACTGCCATGGGCTGCCCATCGAGTTGGAGGTAGAGAAAAAAAAGGGCAGACCCGGCGCCAGGCTCAGCCCGGCCGAGTTCCGTCGCGCCTGCCGCGACTACGCACGGCGGCAGTTGGAGAATCAGCGCAAGGATTTCAAACGCCTGGGCGTACTCGGGGATTGGGAACACCCCTATCTCACCATGGACTTCGGCTGCGAAGCCGACATCATCCGCGCCCTGAGTCGTATCATCGCCAACGGCCACGTCCAGGCGGGCTACAAGCCGGTGCACTGGTGCACCGACTGCCGCTCCGCCTTGGCGGAGGCCGAGGTCGAATACGCCGCCAAGACTTCCATCGCCGTCGACGTGCGTTTTCCAGTACCGGACGAGGAATCCGTATTCGCCCGCTGCCACGCCGTACCCACCGGCCATGGGGACGGACCCCTGGCGGTCGTCATCTGGACCACTACCCCCTGGACTCTGCCCGCCAACCAGGCCGTCGCCTTCAATCCCGAGCTGGAGTACGTGGTGGCGCAGACCGAGGGCGAGCACGGACGCGAGCGCCTGCTCCTGGCCGAGGGGCTGCTGCGCGAGACCATGGACCGCTGTGGGATCGAGAACTACCGTGTGCTCGGTTATGGTCGCGGCCATGCCTTCGAGGGTATCGCGCTCCGACACCCTTTTTATGACCGCGAGGTCCCCATTATCCTGGGCAAACACGTGACCCTGGAGACCGGCACCGGCGCCGTCCACACCGCCCCCGGCCATGGCCTGGAAGACTATGTGGTCGGACTAAGCTACGGCCTGGCCGTGGACAATCCGGTGGGTGGCGACGGCCGTTTTTTACCGGATACGCCCCGCTTCGCCGGCGCGCACGTTTTTAACGCCGACGCCCAGGTCGTCGAAGTCCTCAAGACCACGGGGTCACTGCTGCGGGAAGCCCGCTTGAGCCACAGCTATCCCCACTGCTGGCGCCACAAATCCCCCGTCATTTTTCGGGCCACGCCCCAATGGTTCATCGCCATGGACCGGCAGGGATTGCGCGCCGGCGCCTTACGCGAAATCGCCAAGGTGCGTTGGACGCCGGATTGGGGAGAGTCCCGCATCGACGGCATGGTACGCAACCGACCCGACTGGTGCATCTCCCGCCAGCGGACCTGGGGCGTGCCCATCCCTTTATTTATCCACAAGGAGAGCGGCGAGCCGCACCCGGACACCCCGGCCCTCATCGAGCAGATAGCACAGCGGGTGGAGCAGAAAGGGATCGACGCCTGGTTCGAGCTGCGACCTCAAGACCTGCTCGGCGACGAGGAAGGCGAGCACTACGAAAAAGTCCGGGACACCCTGGACGTCTGGTTCGACTCCGGCGTAACCCACGCCTGCGTGCTGGAACGCCGGGCGGGACTCCGCTCACCGGCGGACCTCTATCTGGAGGGCTCCGACCAGCACCGCGGCTGGTTCCAGTCCTCCCTCCTCACCGGCGTGGCCGTAAATAACCGGGCACCCTATGCCCAAGTGCTGACCCACGGCTTCACGGTCGATGCCAAGGGCGAAAAAATGTCCAAATCCAAGGGCAACGTAGTACGGCCCCAGGACGTCATGAAAACCCTCGGGGCCGACATCATCCGCCTCTGGGTAGCCGCGACCGACTACCGCGGTGAAATAAGCGTCTCGGACGAGATCCTCAAGCGGACCGCCGATGCCTACCGCCGCATCCGCAACACCGCCCGCTTCCTCCTGGCCAACCTCGACGGCTTCGACCCCGTTTCTCACCCTTCTCACCTGGTCGCTCCCGCCGACATGATCGCACTCGACCGCTGGGCGGTGGACCGGGCGCATCGGCTCCAGGAAGAGATTATCCGGGCCTATGGGGACTACCAGTTCCACCTCATCTACCAGAAAATCCACAACTTCTGTGTCGTCGACATGGGCGGTTTTTATCTGGACGTCATCAAGGATCGCCAATACACCACCCAGGCGGACGGGTTGCCCCGACGCTCCTGCCGGACCGCCATGTATCACATCGGCGAGGCCATGAGCCGCTGGCTGGCACCCATCCTCAGCTTCACCGCCGAAGAAATCTGGCAACACCTCCCCGGCGCACGCTCGGACAGCATATTCCTCGAGACCTGGTATCGAGGACTCTTTAATCTGGACCCTGATGCCTCCTTCGACCGGGACCTGTGGGACCGGATCCTGGCGGTACGAGTCAGTGTCTCCAAACACCTGGAAGAAGCCCGCAAGAGCGGGGCCATCGGCTCCTCCCTGGACGCGGAGCTGGACCTCTACTGCGGACCCGATCTGGTTGCAACCCTAGCCAAGCTGGAAGACGAACTGAGGTTCGTCCTCATCACCTCCTACGCCCGAATCCACCCGCTGCAAGACCGACCCGAGAGCGCCCACGACACCGACCTATCGGACCTGGCAGTGGAAGTCACGTCCTCCGCCCGCGCCAAGTGCGTGCGCTGCTGGCACCATCGAGAAGACGTAGGGGCCGATCCGGACCACCCGGAGCTGTGCGGACGCTGTGTGACCAATGTTGGGGGGGAGGGGGAAATACGGCGGTTTGCGTAATCCTGTTTCTACTTTGTCACATTTCAGGTTGACCAATTAATTTTATTGGATTTCGCTGTTTTCGCGGATTCCATGTAAATCAGTGGGTTGGCGGGTAATGTGACAAAGTAGAAATTAGGAAGTCAGCACATTAGATTCCGTGCATTCTAACGTATTGGTATCTACGTGGAGTCTGGGAAGCTGTTGGGGTATGAGAAATGATGAAACAACTCGACGCATCATGGGCGGTTCAGTCGACGATATCCGCCCTAGCCGGTATTGCAATCCTGATCGGATGGTTGGTCGCCGACGGGGATTGGACTTGGGTCGACTATGTGGTGCTTGGCTTCGCTGTATGGATAGGGGTTGGCGCGGTGTGGACGCTCTTCATGAGAGTCCGACAAAAGAGGTGGTGACGATGGATCACTATCTTGTCGGAAGCATTGCTTTCGGAGTTGCCGGCATTGCGGCGTTGGTTTGGATTTCCCTGTACCACGCCCGGGTAAAGCCCTGCTTAACCGATGCCGTTGTAGTGTTTCTGACCTCCGCCGGACTTGTGGCAGGAATCAAAGTTTGTGTCCTGGCATTGAATCCCGCGGTCCTGACCGGAGTAGAGAACGAGCGTGTGTACGTCTTTCTTGGTGGCCTCTCGGTCATTTGGGTATCCGTCGACAGTGTGTGGACGACTCTATCGTCCGTGTATCGTAAAGGGAACCCTGACAAACAAGAGCCTCCGGCACCTTGAAAAATTCAAGCCCGTGTAGGTTGAGGTGAGGAACGAACCCCAACGGCTTTGGCTCGACAGAGCAAACAGAGCGATTCGTGGAATTCACAGGCCCACCTCAGCCGGCCTTTCCGCGAGATCAATGCTGCGGGCGATGGGGAAATTAGGCAGTTTGCGTAATCGCAATCATTCAGACCTTGCCTTATCATTTCGGCAGGGATTATCGGAATCCAGACGCTAGGGACAGCAAAAACAGTGGGAGTCTGAACGATTATCGGGTTGCTGGGGTGACTCATCACCACTTTCCGATGTCAGTGCATAATACTTTATACCTGAATAGTTACGATCAATCATTATGATTGAGAAAATATCCCGCAAAGATGGTTCAGATAGGGAGATAAGACAAAAGGGGTTGGATGCTGAATATGCATCAACTCCATTTTATAGGGTTGCCATGGTAATAGTTGTGCTCATTGCATTCATCTCCATACTTATATTATTAGAGATTGAACAATGGGATAGCATTACTCACTTCTTCATTTACTTCTTTTTTGCATTCTTTGTAGGGAGCGGTATTTTCTTTCTTTCTCATTTTTTGTCAAGAAATTATTTATATACATTGTTGAATTATTCGGGGTGCTGTTGCTTCTATTTGACTCTCTTGCAGTGGTTGCATGCTGGAAGCTCTCTCCATTTCTCGCGGAGATCTTGTACAAAGCCAAGCCGGGTCTTTTTAACGATGGATTACCCTTCGGAATATTTATCATTGGTACTGTTGGTGTATTACTTCTGAATATTCTTTCGTTCATAATATTGTACCCGTTATCCAGAATAGCGGGTACTGATTTGGGAGATTCCTGACACAGTTGATCTCGTGTAGCTCGTGTAGGTTGGGGTGAGGAACGAACCCCAACGACCTTGGCTTGACATCGTGATTCGTTGAGGTTTGCAAGCTCACCCCAACCTGCCTTGCTTCGAAGAGAGATAACATCATATGGCGATTTGGTATCATTTCTTTTGTGATGAATCCGGCATTCATAATCGCCCTGACTACTGGATTGGAGGTATTAAATTAACACCGAATAGAGAAAGAAGGTTGCGAAGTGAGATAACAGAATTTCTTAGCAATAGAGGCATTGCTCATGAACTGAAGTGGAACAAAGTCAATCGTACATACTTATCGGCATATAAAGAGCTTACCTCAATATTTATGGATAGCGATTCTGCTCAATATAAAGCCCTTCATGTAATAAAAGGAAAGTATTGGAATTCTTTTGGGTCTAATGAAGAAGAGCGATTTTTCAAATCATATTATGTATATTTTAGAAAATATGCATCTCATAATCACCGACATAATTTAATTTTGGATTATAAAACAAGCAAATGGTATCGCTGGAACCAATTGTCATATGCATTGAATGGCAAGGCTACTCAAAATCTACAATCGGGAAGGCATATAAGCACCGTTACCCCAAAAGACTCAAAAAGCGATATTCTTCTACAACTAGCAGATGTATTGCTGGGAACCATAGCATATTCAGGTGATGGAAATTCAGCAAAAGGTGAGTTATCAGATTACGTTCGTACTTATTTATTCCATAAAACAAAATATGGTAGCCAGTTATTTACAATCCATGAGTTTACGCCAACAAAAAGAGGATAACAGAGGTCTGATATCTAATTAACCCTTTTTTATAGCCCATGTAGCTTTGGCTTGATAGAGCGATCCGTAATGACACTTAAGAGGTTTTATGCCATGCCATACAAAGCGATTAGAAGGGATCTGACAGAAATCACAAAAAAATGTTATTTTTGTCCAAAGCATTTAACTTCTTTAAAAGCTTACATCCTTGAAAATGTAGATACTGGAGAAGTCGTATTTGCCGGACCAACTTGTGCAAAAAACAATGTACAAGACCCAGGCCTATTTTCTAATGTGCCTGACCTGACAAAATTTACGGAAGCTACTCAAAATCGAGAAAATGGACAATCAGAAGGCACAAATCATACTGGAAGGAACATAATTGATGATCCTGAGCGAAAGGCGAAAGAATATCTGTTATTAAGAGAATACAAATTAGCAGAAGAATTGAACTGTTCTTATGAGGTATTGAGAAATTATTATGACAAATCCAAAATCGAAGAATTGAGCGAAGATGATATAAAACATATTAACAACATTGAAGCAAAAGCACCAAAGGAGCTAAAACTTTCCAATCTTCAAAAGGTATATAATTATCTGTTTTGGATTGATGTTGCTGTAAATAAATTGCCTGGTGATAAACTCGATTTCCTAAAGGGTGTAAGGAGCCAGTTGATGAAAAATAAGAAAATCTCTGAAAAACAGAAAATTGGAGTAAATGAATGGCTCAAACGTATTGATGGCGTTCCGCAAATAAAATAATTTTTCGTTGGGGTTCGTAAACTTACCTCAACCTATCTTTCTGCCAACCTTCTAAAGAACAACGAGCACTCATGTCATTTCCACCTGAAGTAGCCGACATGGCCCTTTTCTTAAGTGGTAGATGCTGCTCTATTTGTCACAAATTCTGTGGAAACAAAATGGAGTTGCACCATATCTCTCAACGATCAAAGGGTGGAAAAGATGCATTGGAAAATTGCATTCCGCTTTGTCTCGATTGTCATACAGAAGTAGGCAGTTACAATGCGGAGCATCCAAAAGGTAGAAAGTTCTCGCCCGCCGAGCTTAGGAAGCATAGAGATGCTTGGTTTGCACAAGTAAAATCATTAAATGAGGAAACAGAAAATTCAAAAGGGAGCATTGTTCAGACAGTGAGCGGAAAAGGCAACATGGTTGCTGGTCGTGATCTGAATGTTGCCCGGAAAATAACAAGAAGGAATGAGGTAATTCCGGATGCTGGGGGGCGTCATATCACAGGCCAGGAGGCATTCAAAATAAAAGCCGAAATAAGGAAATATACGGATTTAATGAAGGAGGCCGGCTTGGATCCAAATCCTTCGGGAGTATGGAATAGGTTATATAAACACTTTCAAATCGCCAGCTACCGAGAAGTTCCTGCCGGATGCGTTGAAGAGGCAATTAAAATAATCCAAGTCGAAATAGCCAAGTCCCGGCCTAAAGTGAGAAAACGAAACCCCGATGCGTGGCGGAAGCAATTTTATACGGCAATATGGGCGGCATCGAAGCAACTCGGAATGGGAAAAGAAGATGTATACAGATTCGCAAATGAGCAGCTAGGGCCGAGAAAACCTATTAACTCATTGAAAGACCTCACGCAGAAACAGTTGCAGGGTTTAGATAGAAAATTAAAGGCAAAACTGAAAGACTAGGGGAACAAAAGGACACCCACTTTCCTAGCCAACGTTCGAGTCCGTAGCATTCTGCACCGGTTTCGAGCAACCAGAGTAATTAATGGCAACAAAAGGATAAAAATCGTTGTCTAAAACAGATAAATTGAAAGAAGAAATCGGATGGCTCAAAGTAATTTTTGGGATCTTTGTGGCTACTGACATTTCTCTTATAGCCTGGTCAGCACAAAGCCATGCTAAAGCAGACGTACTGCTTTTGATCTCATGCAGTTTTGCGATTGTAATAATCACTGTAATTGTGATTTAGGTTAATCATACAGCCTATCGAAAGATAGACGAACTGGGGGACTTGTGATGGAATGGCTCGTAGTTGTTGTATTTGCCATATTTATCGGCGGACTTATTTGGGTCTCAGTTGAAGCTATAAGGCATGCAGATAAACGCCAACCACCTGACAAGGCAAATTCATCCGACGCCCGTATCTCGCGCGGCTGATCTGCAACGTCAGCCCATGTAGGTTGGGGTGCAATGCCATTAAGTTAAGCGTCACCGGTCGGCAAAGTTAAGAGAAGAAACTACGAGTCACGCGAATCCTCGCGAACTTGTCATCCCGAACCGAAGGGAGGGATCTTATTCGCGGAAATTCGCGTGATTCGTAGTTTTTTCTAAGTGGCTAACAGCTAACTTAATGGCATTGGGCTGGGGTGAGGAACGAACCCCAACGACTTTGGCTGGAATCCACCAGTGCCAGGGACAGCAAAAACAGTGGGAATCCGAACGATTCCGAATAACATCGAGTCCATGAGGATTGAAGAATGAATACAAATCCAACGAGTTACATACATGGTAGAATCACTATCGATCCGGATATATGTAATGGAAAACCTACCATCCGGAGAAAAAGGATAACGGTAAAAACCATTCTTGAGTTTTTGAGTTCAGGGGAAACTCGAGAGGAAATATTGAGGCAATATCCTTCATTGGAGGAAGAAGATATTGTTGCTTGTCTGGTATTTGCCAGCCAGCTCATGGATCATGAATATGTACTTAAAGAAATAGCATAGATGAAGAAATATCTGATAGATGCGAACCTCCCTCGGCATTTTTCATTATGGTCCGGCGATGAATACGAGCATGTCGTGGAAATAGATGATGAATTGCAAGATAGTCGAATATGGCTTTATGCAAAAGAGCATGATTTAACCATTGTAACCAAGGATGCGGATTTTTCGGAACTTGTACTCCTGAATGATCCACCGCCAAGAGTCATACATATCAGGTTTGGAAATATGAAGATGAGGGAATTCCATCGAAAGATATCGAATGTCTGGAGTGATGTATGCTCACTGAGCGAGAGTTACAAGCTAGTACGTGTGTATCGAGATAGAATTGAAAATATAGGTTGATCAGCCCGCGTAGGTTGGGGTGAGGAACGAACCCCAACAGCTTCGGGTCGATAGAGCGATCTGTAATGACACTTAAGAGATTTTATACCATGCCATACAAAGCGATTAGGAAGGATCTGACAGAGACCGCAGAAAAATGTTATTTTTGTCCAAATGACGTTCAAGAAGCGTTACGTCGGGGTGACCTGAAGACAACGTCGAGTATGGCGCGTGTTTTCGTCATGCAGCCCGTCGCTGTTTAGCGCCCAACAATTGAATCAGCGAAAAAACGCGGATAGACTCTTTGAGTATGTTTGCCGGGAATGTGGCTTTGAGCGGCCCATTCTTTGTACTTTTTGATCCGAAAAAATGCGGGAGTCTGGCAACATGCCTTCAATTGAGCCTAAAGTAAAAAACAGTGCATATACTAAGCAGAGAGCTTTAAGTAATGTACAGATGGAGCTTATAAAGTTGTACTCTACCAACTTGGATTACAATGAGTTGATGGAGTTAAAGAGCCTCTTAGTTGATCATTTCAGCCAAAAAGCGATTCGTGAAGCTGACAGTATATGGAGAAAAAAAGAAATGTCAGCGCAAACTATGGATGATTGGCTGAATGAATAATCCGAGGTTTGTCATTGACACAAACGTCTTATTAGTCTCAGTATCCGGTAAGTCACAGTATCACTGGATCTTTCAGAGCCTAATCAATCAGGAATTCGATCTTGTGTTCACAACTGAAATCCTTTCTGAATATGAAGAAATTATTTCAGATAAGTATTCGTCTTCCGTAGCCCGGAACGTTATTCGAACACTCCTTCTGCTTCCAAATACAATTCAAACAGTTATTTATTATAACTGGAATCTGATACAGCACGACAAGGATGACAATAAATTTGTAGATTGTGCCATAGCATCAAATGCTGATGCAATAGTTACTCACGACAGGCATTTTAATGTTCTTAAAAACATTCCTTTTCCCTCTGTCAACGTTATAGATACTGTGGGATTAAAAGTTTTTTTGAATAACCAGAAGGAAATCAGCTAACCAGATGGGTAATGGCTCAATGCCATTAAGTTAAGCGTTACCGGCCGGCAAAAGAGAGGAAACATCACCAATCACACGAATCCTCGCGGGTTGATTCGCGCGCTTCGTAGATTGGGCAAAGCCCGTAGGATGCGGTGAGCGTGTGTTGTCCTTTCCGGACGGCACCACCGCCAGGCGCGAACCGCATCTGTGGACGGTGGGCGTACCCAACACCGGTGTTGGGCTACGACAAGCGGCCAGCAGCTAACTTAATGGCATTGGGCCGTAGGCTGGATTGTGCCAGGGACGGCCAAAACCCAGCAATAACCTAAGGCCAAAAAATGACAAAAGAAATAAGTAAATTAAAAATTGATAAAAGATCACTGTCGATAGTGACATTATCAGATCAAACAGATAATAATAGCTACTGGCTTACTAAAAGACCAATTGAAAGAATGGGTCACATTGAATTATTAAGAAGGATAAATTATGGAGACGGCGCCACCTCCGGACTTCAAAGAGTTCTTGAGCTTACTGAAGACTAAAAACATTTCCTATTTATTAATTGGCGGATATGCGGTTGGTTATCATGGCTATCCGAGAGCTACAAACGACATGGACATATGGATAGCTATTGAGCCCGAGGTAGCGGAACAAATGGTTTCTGCCTTAAAGGAATTTGGCTTTAATACGCCCCAGCTATCAAAAGATATTTTTCTCAAGGAAAGCAACGTAATACGCATGGGCATTGCTCCCATTCGTATTAAAATATTGACGACAATCTCGGGAGTTTCTTTTGACGAGTGTTTCAAGGAAAGGGTTATTGACAAAATAGATGGCGTTGAAGTGAACATCATCAGCTTGAATAAGTTGAAGATTAATAAGAAAGCGAGCGGACGATACAAGGATTTAGATGACTATGAGAATTTACCTTGAAAACAACTGCCAGGCTAGTTAAATCGGAAATATTGTTGGTAATAATATGAGTTGCACTGTGTCAATTTTTTCCAACATATATGTAACCAGAAGGGGGATCATTATGAATATATTTGCTTTTTTGTACACAGCATTTTTGACAATAGGCCTTTCTTTTACTGTAAACGCAGCACCATTAGGAGTTCCGGATGCGGAAAATATTCCATGGTATAACGACAAAAAGCCCAGCGACGATCTGATTCATCTCGGCAAGCTACTATTCTTCGACAATCGGCTAGTGCCGGATGAAAACCAATCCTGCGCATCATGCCACGATCCAAATATGGGTTTCTCGGATGGAGTTGCTTTGGATATTAAACACAATGGCAAGAAAAACAAGAGAAACTCACCCCATTTGTACAATCTCGCCTGGGCTCCGGCAGTACACTGGGATGGGAGAACCGAGAAAGAATGCTACTTCCCGGAAGATACCGAGAAGGAGGTCTGTCTCCCACCCCTGGAGGGCCAAGCTTTCAAATCCATGAAGAAGAGAGGCGTATACAAGACCTTTATTCCAAAAATAAGGGCCAATGCAGAATATAGGAAGCTCTTTAAGAAGGCATTTCCACCCAAAGGTGAAATCAACCACACAAATATGGCGATTGCCATTGGTGCATTTGAACGCACCCTGGTCAGCAATAATTCGGCCTTTGACAGGTACTTGAAAGGCGACAATAATGCCCTTAGTCCCGAGGCCAAGAGGGGCATGGCCTTATTTGCTGGGAAGGCCAAATGTATCCTTTGTCATGATGGCCCCAACTTCACAGATCATGGTTTCCATAATATTGGTGTCGATTCGGATGATAAAGGCAGGGGTGTAAAACTTGAACTCGAAGCCATGCAGGGTGCCTTCAAGACGCCAGGGCTCAGGAATGTCTTGTTGACAGCCCCGTATATGCACGATGGTTCTTTAGGTACAGTAGAAGATGTAATCAGGTTCTATAATCGTGGCGGAGATAGAGAAGAGAATCTTTCGAAAGACATCAACCCCCTCAATTTGTCGGATAAGGATATTTGGGACCTAGTGGCATTTCTCAGCTCACTCACAGATCCCGTCTTTGTGAACAGACCGAATGTTCCATAATCAAGGAGGCTCTTTATGGATTCCGGACTACTTTGGAGTACGCCGTCTTAAGGGCACTTTGAAAAATACGGTTTTCGTCTACAGTACACCTCAAAAATCAATGGCTTAGAGTAGCTTGATTGGTGAAAGTACCTATTTTTCAAGGTGCCCTTAAGCGGTGCGGTTTGATCGGACCCCGGTCGCCTGCGCTACCGGCAGCGGTTGTCGGGGATTTGGATGCCGGGTTGTACGCGCACCGCAAGGTTGGGAAGCGGATTTCACGAGATGTAAATCATGAAAAAGCGTCGACAAATCAAATACATTCACGAAGGCCAATATGTAGCGGAGGTTGAGATAGAGTTGATTATCACTGTTGAGGAATGGTCGCCATATTTATCTCTTCAAGATGCATACAAGCTGGATGATGTTCGAGAAGCGTTACGTCGGGGTGAGCTGAGGACCAATGCCATTGAGTTAGCTGTTGGCCACTTAGAGAAAACTACGAATCACGCGAATTTCCGCGGATAAGATCCCTCCCTTCGGTTCGGGATGACAATCTCGCGAGGATTCGCGTGATTCGTAGTTTTCTCTTCTGCCTTGTTTGTACATTTCGACGCCGGGGCATGCGCTTACCCCCCTACCACGACAAATGGCCAGCAGCTAACTCAATGGTATTGAGCCGGGAGCAACTTATACGCGTCCACCCCGCAGGAATCCGTGCTCGGCGAGAAATTCCGCCGTGATACCCTGGGCCTTGGAGTCCGCGGCCTGGTTACCGAGTACTAGGCGCTCCAGATAACGGGCGAGGAGGTCCACCTCGAGGTTGACCCGGCTGCCCGGACCGTATTCGCTCATGATGGTTTCCTTCAAGGTGTGGGGGATGATATTGAGCTCGAACACCCGACCGCTGACGCCGTTGACGGTCAGGCTGATACCGTCTACGGCGATGGAGCCCTTGGGTGCGATGTAACGGGCGAGCTCCGACGGTGCCTCGATTCCGAAGCGGACCGAACGTGCGTCTTCGCGGCGCTCCAGCACCTTGCCTACGCCGTCCACGTGACCGCTCACCAGATGGCCGCCGAGGGGCGTCGCCAGGGTCAGTGCCTGCTCCAGATTCACTCCGCTCCCGGTCCGCAGGTCCCCGAGCGTGGTCAACGACAGGGTCTCGCGGGACACATCCGCCGCGAAGCCGGAGCCCTCGACGAGCACTGCGGTCAGGCAGACGCCGTTGACCGCAATGCTGGCGCCTGGAACAATGCCTGCCAGGTCGAGCTTGCCCGTACCCAGGGTCATGCGAACATCGCCCCCATGGGGCTCCAGGGTATGGATTTCTCCGATGGCTTGGATGATTCCTGTGAACATGGTCTTACTCCGGGTCGATCGCTCGATATTATACCAGGTGTCTGATTTCCACTTTCTCGTCCCATTTACTTTGGAGATACTCCGCGACGAGTCGCCGATGACAGTGATGTGGCTTATCCTCGCTACACAGCAGACAACCTTCATTCACGACTTCCTTTGGAATTCTGTCTTCGATATTACGTTTTGCCATAAGCTCGACGAATTTTTTCTCATAGGTTGCCCAGTCGCCATTATGCTTTTTATAAGCGTCCAATATATCTTGTGTCGGCGCCAGATCCGGAAGATGGACGTACCCTATATCTCCAAGTTGCTTCAGAAAGTAAATAAGGTCATCCTTTTTCGAAAAACCCGCAAGCTGCGAAACATTGTTCAAGCGCACATCTACGATTCGCTTTACATTCGCTTTTTTTAACTTTTCAAAAAAGTACTCCGCCCGCTTTTTCGTAAAGCCGATGGTATAAATATCGATTTGCTTCATAACCCATTAACCTGCGACGACTTGTCTCTCTTCTTCAATATAGGCGATTTTTTTCCCTTGCTCATCATATGCCTCTTCGATGCATTTATCCTTATCCCTAAGCATATCCGGGACGATTCCAAGTGTACTTAGCAGTCTATTCTCAGCTTCTGTGTTGGTCTCGATTTCCCCATCTGCAAGAATGTGGTTGATCTGTTCGGCTAGCGAGCGCATTTCACGGCAAACGAGGATCATGCGATGACATGCTATGGGGTCTTTCTCTGCGCACATCAAGGCGATTGAATATCGGCTCATTCCTTGAGTCAGTCTACTGATCCCTTGCCGAAATGGTGGCTCATCTACTAAATAATTGTACTGAACTTTTCCCTCGATGTAGCAGTTCGGATTTTCACTTCGCGCACCGAGCTCTTTTCCCAGGAATACATACGAAATGCCATTCTTTTTCAAGTCTTCTCGGATCATTTCCCTGTTAAACTGGGAATTATATTTACTGTACGGATGGGAGCGCACATCACATACCGCGGTTATGGAATGCCGCTTCAACAACGCCATGAAGTGCTCTATGGTATGGGTAGAGTGGCCTACCGTAAATAATTCTCTATTCATGATCGGCGTCGTTCATAGATAATGGATGCTACCAGCTTGTAACAATAGCTATTGTATGGTTCCCCGATGCTGATACACATGTACACTTTGCTCGGGTCAATAGGGTATTGAGCATTTTCTTTTTTCAGAAAAAGTGTTTCAATTTCGATGTCTGTAACAGCGAGTTTGTACTCGTAACCATTAAGGGAGAATACAGCCCGCACTTTTCGCTTTCCATCATCAAATTCCACACCTTCGACATCCACGTTGATAGCCAATGTGTCAGGCCGCACCAAGAACAAGGAATTTCTGAGGCTGTTCGCTACATGTTCAGGCATTCGATCATTAATACCATTACGGCTTGAA
Source organism: Candidatus Thiosymbion ectosymbiont of Catanema sp. Cochon2018 (assembly GCA_011392765.1). GTDB lineage: Bacteria > Pseudomonadota > Gammaproteobacteria > Chromatiales > Chromatiaceae > Thiosymbion > Thiosymbion ectosymbiont_A. Next base: position 753,523 of record WYCW01000001.1, read on the forward strand.
TATCCGTTTATCCATAGCTTATCAGGTACCGTATCCAACACATCAGAAAGTTCGCCCCAAGCTACTGACCCTTCCTTTTTCCAATAGTAGCCATCTTTGATCAAGTGGTTTTCCTGCTGATAAGAGAGCGGTTTATGTTCAACCAATGGAATCGCAACAATATCCAATAGTTGGGGATATTCTCCATTTTTGAACTTTTGCTCATATCCTGATATTTCTCCTGTCGGTCGTTTGCTTACCGGTCGTATCCATTGACCATAGTTTCCATCAAGTATTTCTTTTCCTGCAACGCAACGGCCGGATAATTTTCTTGAGTTGGCCAAACATACGATCCTTTTTATATAGTACATTTTTCTCACAGCGTTTCAGTACCATTCGCGTCAGTCGTGGTCGACAATGTCGAGCCGCTTCTCGATGCGGTCGAATCTGTCATTGCGGACGTGGATATCAGCGATGTCGCCATACTGGAAGGCAAGGTCACGGCGCAGGCCGGCAATTCCCTGCTCGATACTCGAAAGGCGACTTTTGATCTCGCGTATGTCCTCCCTCATGCTCGTTATGTCGGTACGTATCGAGCGTAGGTGTTCCAGGACGAGATTCTCTATTTTTTGCTAACGGGGCTTTTCCTCAGAGCGACGAATCGTGAATCGGTTCGAAAGATCTACCGGCAAGCCGGTGTCCGGGGCCTCTTGCGTGATTCGGGTTGGCGCCCTTTCTTTGAAGCTCAGTCGGAATTTTCCGGAAAGGCCCTGGATAAAATCCCTTGCGTATTTTTCCAGCCGTTCGGCTTCCTGCGCAAGATCGGGCCCTTCTCCCTCGAAGTCGATGGCCAGTACGCGAATTGTGTGTTCCCGCTCGTCATCGAGCTTCGCGTAGATCTCTACGATGCCTTTGCCCCTTGAAAACCGACCCGAGCCGGGAGCAGCTTCGGTCGGCAACACGGCGTTGATGAACAGGGCGAATTCCGTCCCGGAGATCGATTGTTCATGTTCAGAGATCCAGGTTTCACAGGAATCCGGTGTCACGCCGGTTTCCTGCCAGAATTCATCGACGGAATAGACAATTTCCGAGAATCTCTCGATCAGGAAATCGGCATCCAGGTAAGAAAGAAGGGCACCGCCTTTCGGGCCCTGGTCTTTGTCCAGGAGCGCACGATAGAGTGCTTGAAAAGCCGATTTGTGATCGATCGGGGTCAGACGCGCCGTATCGAAGATGAAGCGTTGGTATTCGTCCTCCGTTATCCGGTCCGTAGGAAATCGACTCCCCAGCAAGCGGAGAAAAGCGTGTTGCGATGCGCGCAACCCAGCTACGGAGGCCGGGACTTCCATTTGCAGCTCTAAGCGGTCTTCCTCGGCAGCGAAATCCTCCAGCCAGTAGCGCGCGGAATGCAGCCGCTTATGCAGGCTGTCCTTGTCTAGCCTACTAGGACTATCCGCCGAGCGTTGTTCGATTTCCTTCTCGATATCGATGTGCGGGAGCTGGAGCAGAGCGGTGAGCAACTGGAAGCCGACCGGATGGTAGGCGGTGGATTGGGGGGCGACCTCGATCAGCTGGAGGGTCTTTTCCTGCTCGGCCGTCGCCCGCCCCGACAAGCAGGATTCTACGAGTCGGTCGTGTTCATTGTAGAGCTTTACCAGATAATCATGGTCGGTCGAGAAGTTTACGGTCTTTTTCGGAGGGGTTCGGATCATCAAAAAACGCAGGATTTCCGGGGGCAACAGGTCCGCCATCTCCCGCGCGGAGGTCCCGATTGCCTTGGATGAGCTCATCTTGGCGCCGCCGACCAGAAAGAATTCGTAGGGAACATTCAACGGCGGTTTTTTTCCGAAGATGCCGCGCAGACATGCGGCTGCCACTTCTCTGGACCCGCCCTTGGTGCAATGGTCCTTACCGGCGCCCTCGATCGTGACCCCGAGTGTATGCCATTTCGCGACCCATTCGAGCTTCCAGGGCAGTTTGCCGTTCCCATCGAAGGGTGAAATTCTTCCGCGGTTTCCGCAGCCGCTGGCCCAGGTCACCAGGTCCGGCCGGCAGCTATAGGAAACCTCCTTGCCGTCATAGTCCGTTACTTCGGTAACTCCGATCTTGCCGCACTCTTCACAGATAATCTGAAATGGGAGCCAATTGGTCGGCCGGGCGGCGTTACTGACTTCAGCATAGACCTTGCGGATGATAGGGGCGCTGTTCAGGATCGCATCGATGGCCTCGTTGAATCGGCCGGAACGATAGAGGTCGCGGGTGCGATAGATTTCGGCACCGACTCCCAGCTCATTGAAGAGACCTAAAAATTCCGAGATGTAATGGTCGGCCAGATCGGTGGCGGAAGAGGTTTCCGGTGCAGGAACACTGCATAAGGGGTATCCCATGTAATCCTTCAGCCAAGGCTCCGCATCCGCGGGCAGTCCGTCCAATGGATCCAAGTCATCGATTCCATAGGAGTATTTCGCGTCGAAACCGTGGGATAAGAGTGCCCGGTAGATTGCATCATGGATCAACACGCCGCGCAGAGAACCGACATGGACTCTTCCGGATGGGGTCTTGGAGTCGTTGACGAGCTGGGGACCGGTCAGTTTTTCGATCAGTTTTTCGTTCCACATGGTCGCGATCTCCTGACATGGAGCGAGCGGGATCTTTAGAGAAGATTTAGCCGCAAATGGGCAGTGTTATAACTCTGTTGTTCCAGAGGCACAACATATTGATTAGCATATCTATTTGAACCCTGAGAAACAAAGTTGGAACACCACCCGCAAATGAACGCAAATCAACGCAAATGAATCAGGACCCGTCGATGATGGCGAGCCGATCTCGACTGATTTTTGTTAATTGGCGGTAACGAACGCAACCGCAGAGGCTCAGATTGAGTATAGGAAAAACAAGCCGGTCACTTCGATCTATCCGCAGATTACACGGATTTTCACAGATTGAAAACGGAACCATCTGTGAGAATCTGCGTAATCTGTGGACAGAAAAGAGCATGTGATCTTTTGCGGCCGATTTGCGTTCATTCGCGTTCATTGCGGCAAAAAATGAGGAGCCTTCACGGATGGAAACCCGATGTCTACTCACCCTGGGCAAAGTAGCGTTCGAGGAATGCGTCGAAGCCCAGATCGTCGGTCTCCTCCACTTCCCGTTGTCGTTGCCGGGACTCCCGATTCAGGCGCTCGAACAGGGCCGCATACTCGGTGTCGAGCGTTAAGCTGCGGAAGCGGTCACGATGCCGTTCCGAGATACGCCGCGCAAAGTCGAAAAAACTCTCTGCATTGGCGCGCATCTCAGCCAACATCCTCGCGGAGGGTGTAAGCCCCGGATCTCGAATCTTCTCTTGCTGCCGACGCAGGCTCTCGGCACAGGGACCGCTGCTGCCGCCGTCCATCAGCTCCGCGGCCGGGAGCATGGCGTTCAACAGTTCCTCTGCCCATCGACGTAAGCGGATACTGTTTCCATTCCGCTCCAGCTCCAGTGCAGGGTCCCTTCCGCGGTGGGCGGCCGAGAGCAGATTCTTGTCGATGGCCTTGCGTTCATGTGTACCGATGCGGGGACTTTCCATCAGCAGGCAGAAGAGCATAAAGGTATCCAGAAAGTGCAATTGCTCCTCGGCCACGCCGAGGGGGTGGAAGGCGTTCACATCGAGGGATCGCAGTTCCAGATAGCGAACGCCGCGACGGCGCAGGGCCAGACTCGGCTTCTCCATCCAGTGGGGAGGCTGTTTCGGGCGCACGGAGCTATAGTATTCGTTCTCGATCTGGAGCACGTTGGCATTGAGCTGCTCGTAGCGCTCGCCGACCTTGACGCCGATGGCCTCGTAGTTGGGACAGGGGGTCCGGATGGCCCAGGTCAGGCTCCGGATGTAGGCGTCGAGGCTGTCGTAGTTCGCCTTCATTCCGGCATCGCAGGTCTTGAGATTCTGATAGCCGATATCGCCCATCCGCAGGGAGGTCGCGTAGGGGTAGTAATAGGTGCTCCGGTCGAACTCCTCCAGATCCGTATCCCGGTCCTGCACAAAGGTCTTGCAGGCCGCCGGAGAGGCCCCGAAGAGGTAGGGGATGAGCCAACCGAACCGCTGCAGATTGCGGATCGATGCCATGTAGGCCTCGGAGCGGAAATCTCCCGGCTCCCCCTTGTAACCTTCCAGCTCCCGGTACAGCGGCCAAAAGGCGTCGGAAAACGAAAAGTTGTAGTGAACGCCTGCGATCACCTGCATCCGTCGCCCGTAGCGGTTGCCCAATCCACGCCGGTACACCGTCATCATACGAGCGGCATTGGAAGAGCCGTACCTGGCCAGTGGGATATGACCCATGCCCTCCACCAAGATGCAGGGCATGCTCGTCGCCCATAAGAGCTCGTCGCCGAGGTGGCGGTGAACGAAGACATGCAGGCTGTGCAGGAAAGCGAGCACCGCTTGCTTGCCCTGCAGCGGCGGGGTGATGGCCTCGAGCAGGGCCTCGGAAAAGTCCGTCGTCAGGTACGGGTGGGTCAGTGCCGATCCGAAAGCTGTGGGGTGGGGGGTGACGGCGATGGTCCCCGCCGGGGACACCCGCAAGCCCTCCTTTTCCAGCCCGATGAGAGAATCTTGCAGACAGCTGCCGAGCAGCGTGCGTGTCAATCCGTTCAGCCGCTTGTTGTAGCTGGTGTAGAGGTCCATTCACTGAGGTGGGGAGGTTTGAATGATGAATGATGAGCATCTCCCGTACCCATGGGGGCAAATGGATTTTCCTATAGGAAAACGCGGCTCAAACACTTTGTATCCCAATGCCATTAAGTTAAGCGTTACCAGTCGGCAGACTAAGAGAAGAAACTACGAATCACGCGAGTCCTCGCGAAACCATCGTCCCGAACCGAGGGGAGGGATCTGTCATCCCGAATCGAAGGGAGGGATCTTATTCGCGGAAATTCGCGTGATTCGTAGTTTTCTCTAAGTGGCCAACAGCTAATTTAATGGCATTGCTTTGTATCCAACGTCCACGGGGCAGCCGCCATTCATCATTTCCGTTTCCCGCGCTCGTGAGGGCAGACGATTCAGGTAAAGGGGAGGATTTTTATTATTATTTGTCGCGATCCATATAGCTCTTTACACCGAATCCACCGCCGAATCCACCGAGAAAAACGGCGAATAGCTTGATGGCTTCTTTGTATAGATCTTTATCAGTCCCAACGAGAAAAACCGTTAGAAAAATGAAAAGTGTAACAAAGATAACAACATATAGTAACGTGAATTTCCTCGACTGCGCCGTGTCTTTAAAAGAATGCTCATCTTCTCTCTCAGAAATATCCAATTCTTCTATCATTTTGGGAGACTCAGCAAATAATCTGTGCGAATCTTGTCCTCCAAGACCCTTTTAACCTTAAGTCTCAAGACCCTTTCGATCTTGAGTTTCAAACCCCTTTCGACTCTGTCCGCTACTTCAGCTTCAATAGATGCAGCCGCCGCCCTTTTCACTAGCTCGCTGAACTCATCATCATCCAGCGCTCCATCCTTCCGAAGATGGGCCAGGTACTTGACGAGGCTATGAAAACCTTCGACACGCCGGGGGGTGCTTTGTTGTTGGAACAGTTTGGGTGCGTGGAAAGCATACCGACCCATTGACTCGGTTCTACGCGAACTCTGCATTGTAATTCCCTGTATTAAAAGGCTGTCAGCTCACTCCCACACTCCGGAGAATGGGAAAGCGTGACTGGATTTTCAGCGTTGGTGGGACAAGGCAACCTCATTTTCCTAAGACAGACAGGCCACTTTCTCCTCGTCCCCCATGGTACAAAACTTAGCGTGAAACGGGGTAATTTCATCCCACCGCCGCTGGGAAAGACAAATTCTTTCACAGTCTCCGGAGCATGGGGACGAACCGGGCGCGCGTAGGGGCAACGGTCTCGAAGACGGCCTGGTTGATGATAGCCTCGGACGAACCGGGCGCGCGTAGGGGCAACGGTGTAGCGCCGGCATCTCACCTGCCGTCTCCGAACGAACCACGCGCCCCTCGGGGTACCTCCTGTGGTTGCTCCCTTGCACCTTTGCGGTCCGAACGATCGGCGGCGTTTCAACCCAGACCTAAGAGATGGTAACCGGTATCCACGTACAGCACCTCGCCCGTAATCCCGGAAGCCAGGTCGGAGCAGAGAAAGGCCGCTGCATTGCCGACTTCTTCGATGATCACGTTACGCCGCAGGGGGGTGCGCTCTTCCACCTGCTTGAGCATGCCCCGAAAATTGGCGATGCCGGACGCAGCCAGGGTGCGGATGGGACCGGCGGAGATGGCGTTGACCCGGGTGCCTTCCGGGCCCAGAGATGCAGCCAGGTAGCGGGCGTTTGCCTCCAGGCTCGCCTTGGCGAGGCCCATCACGTTGTAGTTGGGTACGGCGCGCACCGCACCCAGGTAGGTCATGGTCAGGAGGGAGCCGTTGCGTCCCTGCATCATCTCACGTCCGGCCTTGGCCAAGGCGGCGAAGCTGTAGGAACTGATGTCGTGGGCGATGGCGAAGCCTTCGCGGGTGACGGCGTCGATATAGTCGCCTTCGAGCTGCTCGCGCGGGGCAAAGCCGATCGAGTGCACGATGGCATCGAGTCCGTCCCACTGCCCGGACAATTCCTGAAATGCGTCCGCGATCTGGGCGTCGCTCGTTACCTCCATGGGCAGCACAATCTCCGATCCGCACTCGGCGGCCAGGTCCTCGACCCGGGATTTGAGCTTGTCGGTCTGGTAGGTCAAGGCGATCCGGGCCCCTTCGCGGTGCATGGCCTGCGCCACGCCGTAGGCGATGGAGCGGTTGCTGGCGACGCCGGTGATGAGGACTCGTTTATCTTGTAGGAAACCCATGGCATTCCGATCCTGATCTGTGGTGGCTGACAAGGCTCATGCGGAGATGCGATCATTGGCCTATAAGTAGCGGCAATTTCTGTCACAAGAAGCCTTACATTACCGAAACTTTAGGGTCGGCGAAAGGGCGGGATTTTTACCGAAGATTTATCCGCAAATCAACGCAAATGAATGCAACCGGATCAAAAACCGTCGCTGATGGCGAACCGATTTGTGTCGATTCGCGTTCATTTGCGGACAAAAATACTTCCCATAGGTCTAGGTTGCATCACAGCTGCTATCGGTATTTCGGCGCTGCGGTACTCGCCTCGGTACTGGCGATCCTGTCGAGTGCCTGCGGCGATGCCCCCTGGAATAATCCCTATCCGCGCGGCCAGGTGGGGACCAATGTCCTCTACAGTGCCTTCTCCGAGCGTCCCAAGCACCTGGATCCGGCGCGTTCCTATAGCTCCAACGAGTACGCCTTTATTGCCCAGATCTACGAACCGCCGCTGCAATATCACTTCCTGAATCGGCCCTACGAGCTGGTGCCCCTCTCCGCTACCCAGGTGCCGGTGCCGACCTACTGGGATGAGGAGGGCAAGCCGCTCCCGGCCAACGCACCCGCGGAACAGGTCGCCTACAGCGAGTACCTCATCCGCATCCGGCCCGGAATCCGGTTTCAGCCCCATCCCGCCTTCGCAAAAGACGAAGGCGGGCGACCGCGTTATCCGGACCTGACGGCCGCGGATCTTACCGGGATCAACCGCCTGTCCGACTTCCTGCACCAGGGCACCCGGGAGCTGACGGCGGAGGATTTCGTCTATCAGATCAAACGCTTGGCCGTGCCCTGGCTGCACTCGCCGATTGCCGGTGTGATGCGGGAGCATATCCATGACTTCGCCGGGTTGGCCGGGCGCATCGAGCAGGCGGCACCCGCGCCGGTCCCAGGTAGAGGGCGGCCCTTCCTGGATCTGCGGACCATCCCCTTCACCGGCGCCGAGGTGCTGGATAGATACAGCTACCGCATCCGCATCGAGGGCAAATATCCCCAATTCGTCTACTGGCTCGCCATGCCCTTCTTTGCGCCCATCCCGTGGGAGGCGGACCGCTTTTATGCCCAACCCGGTATGCGGCAGCGCAATCTCGCCCTGGATTGGTATCCGGTGGGCACCGGGGCCTTCTGGTTACAGGAGAACAACCCTAATCTGCGTATGGTGCTGGCACGCAATCCCAACTTCCACGGCGAGTCCTATCCCACCCAGGGTATGCCTGAAGATGAGGCGGCGGGACTGTTGGCGGACGCCGGCCGGCCCTTGCCCTTCATCGAACGCGCCGTCTACAGCTTAGAAAAGGAGGACATCCCCTACTGGAACAAGTTCCTGCAGGGCTACTACGACAGCTCGGGGATCTCCTCCGATGCCTTCGATCAGGCGATCCGGCTCAGCGGTCAGGGAGAAGCGATCCTGACCGAGGGCATGCGGGAAAAAGGGATCGGGCTGCTGACGGCGGTTCAGACATCCATTTTCTATATGGGCTTCAACATGCGCGACCCGATGGTAGGCGGCGATTCGGAGCGCGCGCGTCTGCTGCGACGGGCCATCTCCATTGCCGTCGACTACGAGGAGTACATTTCCATTTTTAACAATGGCCGCGGGATTGCCGCCCAGGGGCCGATCCCGCCGGGCATCTTCGGACACCGTGAGGACAAGGCGGGGATCAATCCTTATGTCTATGCGTGGCGGAACGGGCGGGCCGTGCGCCGCAGTCCGGACGAGGCGCGCAACCTGTTGGCTCAGGCAGGCTATCCGCGCGGTCGGGACCCGGCGACGGGACAGGCCCTGAGCCTGAACTACGAGACCGTCGCCCAGGGGCCGGACGATAAGGCACGCTTGAGCTGGATTCGCAAGCAGTTCAAGAAACTCGGTATCCAACTCGTGGTGCGGGCGACGGATTACAACCGCTTTCAGGAGAAGATGCGCAAGGGTACCGGGCAGATCTTCACCTGGGGCTGGAATGCGGACTATCCGGACCCGGAGAATTTTCTGTTCCTGCTCTACGGTCCCAACAGCAAGGTGGCGGAGGGCGGGGAAAATGCATCCAACTATGCCAATCCGCGCTTCGATGCCCTTTTTGGGCAGATGAAAAGCATGGATAACGGACCCGAGCGCCAGGCTCTGATCGACGAGATGGTGGAAATTGCAAGACGGGATGCCCCCTGGCTGTGGGGCTTCCATCCCAAGGCGTTCAGCCTGCATCATGGGTGGGTGGGGAACTTAAAACCCAACCTGATGGCCAACAATACCCTCAAATACCGCCGCGTGGATGCCGCGCAGCGCGAGCGCTTGCGTCGGGAGTGGAACCGACCCGTGCTCTGGCCCCTGTGGTTGACGGCCGGCCTGCTGGTAGCGGGGGCGCTGCCGGCAGTCCACATTTTCCGCCGCCGCGAACGCCGCGCCGCCCTGTCGCCATGAAATCAATGCCATTAAGTTAAGCGTTACCGGTCGGCAAAGTAAGAGAAGAAACTACGAATCACGCGAATCCTCGCGAATCGATTCGCGGAAATTCGCGTGATTCGTAGTTTTCTCTAAATGGCCAACAGCCAACTTAATGGCATTGGCCATGAAATGGGTAGCGACTCGATTAAATGACTCCGGCTGCTTATAATGAACTCTCTACCACCGAAAATAACATCAGTTAATTGTGCAGTCTCCGGATTTTCACTACGCTGAACTAGGATTCCTTGAGGGACCTGCATCTTTACAAATGAGTCAAGTTTGTGCGCTGCACAAAATAGTTCTGCCTCTTGTTGGGCAGGAATCGCAAATCCTTTGAACCACGGAGGCAGACACGGATCAACACGGATTGTGATCCGTGTTGATCCGTGTCTGCCTCCGTGGTTCTTCGGTGCGGTCGGTCACGCCTCGTCGGTATGAGGTGAAGCCTCGCTAGCCATACGTTAAGACAATAGTCGGTTCGATGATCGGATCATCAGCGCCTCGTAGATGGAATAGGCTTTATCCGACAGACTGCCGGGCACGGCGGTCTCGGCAGTGCGATTGCGGGTTTCGAACCTGTCCGTCGACTCGGTCCGTAGTGGAATGTCCACCAGATTGCAAATACTGCCCCAGGCCTCGGGCGACCGCTCGCATAAGAGTTCGTAGCACACAAAGACGCGGTGGGTATCATCCTCGGATACTTGTTCCACTAAGAATCCGTAGACACCGATCCACTGTGCCAGCCAGTATTCCAGCTCGGTCGGGGCGTATTTCGCGCCGACTGTTGCTCCCCATTCGAACGGTCGGTGGTCACTGCCGAACTCGTGATGCACGAGCCATGTCATATACTTCCGTGCGAATCTATCGTAACGGTGCCGTTCGATAAACTTGTTGTGCTGCGTCAGCAGCGACCGCGCCTGCTGAATGGGATCACGAAACGGCACCAATACTATCGCGTCGGGGAATGCCCTCGATAATCCGGTCAGGCGCAGAATGTTGTTATTGTTCTTCGAAAGATAGCGCTTTTTGTTATATCTTCGATTTATCAGGTCGACATAGGCACGAAAGGCCGCAATGGATTCGTCCGACAGTCGGACACTTGCGAGCCTGTCCCCGCGTATGTAATCTCCCCCGAACACCCGCCAGAACACTTCTTCCAAGGCTTCAGGACTATCAAAGCCGATTCGGATTCCGTCGCCGTGGGCCCTCTCGATATCATTCATATGATGTCGAGACCTCTTAGTAACCTTGGCCCATGTATTCGGCGCCAATACGAACGGCATATCCCGATAGGTCAGGGAGCTGAATTCCCGAGAATCATACAGTGCCCGCATGAGCAGCGTGGTGCCGGACCTGGCAAGACCACTTACGAACACATGTTTCGCTGCAACGGACTCGGTTGATCTTGCGGAAAAGAGCTTGCGTTCTATATCGAAACCGGTTTCGAGAATCGCCTTACTGCCCAGAGCCAACCGATGAAGAATTCTTGACGGGAAATTGTACATTGAACTGGCCGACCGCACGCCGGATGACAAGGTAGAGGATACAGACGAGCGTACTGAAGACCAGCCCCCTTGCATTGATAACCGAATCCATGACATCGACCCCTGTCTGTTCAGCGACGAGTAGTATCATCGCGGCTGGAACCAGCGCGATGACGAGTAGCAGAAAAGACAGGAACGAAGCGGTAAAAATCCGCAGGGCGTAATGCGGCAACACCAGCTCTTTCCAATGGTCGGATATCTTGGTTGACTTGATTGTGGATAGTGCTTTCCAGGCGGACACCTTAAGACCGTTCAACGAACGATCCATCGGCAACCGCAGAAGAAGTTCAGCCGACAGCATGCTGCCGACACTGAGCAACACCCAGTCCATCAACCCTAGCGAGGTTTCACCTCAGACCGACGAGGCATGAGTCTTCTGTCAAGGAGGTAAAGATTTTTTATCCGCAGATTACGCAGATTTCCACAGATTATTTTGTCTTTCATCTGTGGAAATCTGCGTAATCTGCGGATAAAAGATGGCGCCGAAACGAGTCAAGAATTCACCCCTCGTCAGTCTGAGACAGAGCCTCGCTAGTCTCTGGCCTTTGATTGACTATCGGCTTCCTGTAATTCGCCGGTTCGTTTTTGCTTCCGACGTTTCAGGATACGTTTGAACGGGTACCAGAAGATGGCGAATAGGGCCAGCACTATGGACCCGAGGATACCCAGGATCATAGCCAGGGCGCCTGCGCCCAACCCAGGTCCGATATAGGCAAGGCCGATCGTCGGATAGCCGAGCAATGAGGCAGCAAGAACAGACTTCCGGATAGCTGGTACAGCAGTACCGAAATGTCGATAACATCGGTTCGGTTCTTCCACTGAGAATTCCTTTTTTGCCGCAAATGTACGCGAATCGACGCAAATCGGTCGTAATCGGTTCGCTATCACCGATGGTTCTTGGTTCATTTACCTTTAGGGCACTTTGAAAAATACGGTTTTCGTGAATGGCATGTATGCAGTACTAGCGAGGCTCTGCCTCAGACCGACGAGGGGTGAATTCTTGACTCGTTTCGGCGCCATCTTTTATCCGCAAATTACGCAGATTTTCACAGATTACTTCTGTTTTTAATCTGTGAGAATCTGCGTAATCTGCGGACAAAAAAAGCAATGGGCACAGCGCACCCGAGTGCGAGTTTTTTGTGCAGTGCACAAACTTGACTTATTGGTAAAGATTCGGGTCCCTCAAGGGATCCTAGTTGCATCGTGAGCTCCATGCTTCGACTTTCTGTGAGGGTACTTGGAGAATATTACTCACCGGAAGGTTTTGTCCCGGCTTGGCCCGGTTCTCGAAAATAAAGGTCGGTTTGCCGGATAGATGTCCTACCAGGGCACGCCCATTGCTGTTATCCGAGACCGCCAGCAGGCGGCTGTCATCATCGAACTCGAAGTTTCCCCGCTGGCGCATAGCTACCCCCCAGGTCCTCAGATCGAACAAAGTCGAGCGCGAGTGATCCTTCACTCCGAGGGTGACGATCCGGGGACTGGGTCCCGAATTCGCAAACGGATTGTTATCAAAGACGGCTACATAGCCCCGCTGAAAGGTCGCATCGTGTTGGAGGGATGTGAGGCCATAGCGATACCATAGGATCTCGGATGTCTTGGGTCTGAGTACGAAAATCAGATTCAGTGACCGCACACTGACCAGCAGGTCTCCTTCCTCGAAGTCATCGAAGCTATCCGCAAGCTCCCGGGACAGGACATCGACCTTATTGAGGTGAAAGGGATCGGTAACCGTCATGTCGACCAGGTTGTCCTTGGTCAGCCCCTTGAACCCCATCTCGATCCACATTTTGAACCTGGCATCGAAAATAGCCAGGTCCTGATCCCTCGCCCACCGAATAAGATCTGCCGCGTGTATTCTCTCCAGGATATCCCCCGTGTTCTCGTCTACGGACACGATTTCCGGTCCCAGGAATGTGTAGAATCTCCCCTGGTGATAAGTGATGTCGTGGTGATAGCCATACTGGGGGAAGACCACCCGATATTGGACCGGTTTTTCTTCCCACTCGGCCTCCCAATTCTTGCCGCCGCACCAGCTATAGCTTGTCAGTACCCCGGTGGCGTTGGTTGCCAGGTCCCCGGTAGCCGACAGCGCCAGACCGATCTGACCATCCGTGGGTCCGGGTTTCTGCGGCTTTATGGCCCAACCTCGCAGCACCTGGCCTTCCGTGGAAATCAGAATGGCCCCCCAGATTGCATCCTCGAAGGCAAAACCTCCGTAGATGAGAAAATATTCCTTTTCGGTCCGGTCAGTATCCGAATAATACCGGGCGTTCTCCGGGAACTGTATGGCCGGCCCTCGATAGGAAGAGGTATCTACGGGTCTGAAGCGAAGTTCTATAGGAAAGGGTGACGGCTTCAAGGTAAAGGCGAGAGGATCGGCCGTCAGCTCGGCCCGAAGCCGTTGGGCAAGTGATCTCTCATCTGCCGGGTGTCCCTTCCAGAAGGCAATGATCTGTTTAAAGGGGGGCTTGAGAAGGCGGGACGGGAATACATCATAATAGACCATGGCAGCGCCCCATGCGAAGCATGCCAGTGCGGTCAGCCAGATAATTCCAAAAACGGGAAGGTACTTTTTCATGTAGACCGGTTTCCGCCGATCGCCCTAGGATCCTAGTGCTCGTCGAGCCACTTCTGCAGGGCGCCGATCAATGCCTGCGCCTGTGCCTTGCTGGAGATGTTGAACTTGGACTGCTGGCGGAACTCATGGCCACGCTTCTGATAACGGCGAATACTGTACTTCTCCGGGCCGTAGGCTTCCTTGGTGCGGTCCCACTCGCGGTAGCGGAAAAGCACCGTGGCCCAGGCGCCCTTGGACAGGATGACCTTGTCGAGCTCCTGGACGAGTTCGGTTTCTCCCTCGCTGTAGCTGATCGTAAGTTCCTCTACCCTTTCCGCCATTAGCTTTCCCTCCTGCTTTTATACTCATGCCTCGAACAGAAAAACTACGAATCACGCAAATCAGCGCGAATCACTTTTCGCGTGGATTCGCGTGATTGTGATTCGTAGTTTCCTATAGATTGCCCATCATCGCACGGACGTTATCGGTTCGGCCCCGGCGCCGAAGCGCCTGAGTAGATCGACGATGTGCCGGTTACCCTTCTCGGTCGCAATAGAGAGAGGCGTCCTGCCGCTGCCGTCCGGGGCATTCACATCCGCACCGAGATCGATCAGGCGCTTGGTCAACCGCCGCCGTCCGTCACCGACGGCGATGTGCAGGGGCGTAGTGCCCGATTGGTCCTTGGCATTGACATCCGCACCGCGCTCCGTCAGGAGTACTAAGGAGTCCCGGTCATCCACGCCGGCCCGGACGAGGACGAACAAGAGCGCCTGCGGGTCACCCGTCGCACCTGCTTCCAGGAGCACGCCGGCCAGCTGGGTCTTACCCGCGACCAGAGCGACCTGCAGCGGGGTCTCCCCTGCCCGATTCGTCGCGTTCGGGTCCGCGCCGTTCTCCAGTAGCTCGCGGGCGATGATCAGACGCCCGCGTCGGGCCGCCACGTGCAGGGGTTGCTCACCCTGGGGATCGGTCTGATTGATATCCGTACCCCAGTGAATGTGGCGTTTGATCTGATCCAGATCGCCGCCCTGGATGGCGCGGTAAAGGTTAATGGTCGGCGGCGGGGGCTCACCGCAGGCGGCGAACACCAGGACCGAGAGCACAAGGGCGGCGGGGACGCGGACAAGAGACATCTGGCCTTGGTTTCGAAGCTCGGGTTGGGACACAGGCTTTACATGGTAAGTCCTGGGGCGAGGCTACCGCAACCGCCCGACCCGAACAGCAGGGCGGGTGCGGATAAACCTTGCCGAAAACATGGCCTTGTAGGGTGGGCTGTGCCTACCATCCTTGCATCAGGAGGGTGTCGCAAAAGTAGCGCAGGCGTCCTCGCCTGCATCGAAAAATGCAGGCGGGGACGCCTGCGCTACGCCCCACGGATGGGTTTTTGCGACACCCTCATCAGGAAGGGGTACTGCTCAATAGGGAATGATTGGGTAATGATCCCGTGGGCGTGCTAACTTATCCGCCCATGCTCGGCAAGATCCTCCTGACCGTCGCGGTAATCCTGGGCGCCTATCATGTCATCCGCGCCCGCTTGCAGCACGACCGCGAACCGGCCGGTGCCCCGCCTCCGCGGCCGCTTGTTCCCCTGGTACCGCCGGGAATCCTGAAGGCCATCGCCTACGGGCTGGTAGTCGCCATGGTGGCGGGTAGTCTGTTGTGGCTATACCTGGACTATCAATCGGGACGGGAAGTGGTGAGGGTGCGGATCATCAATGCAACAACCGGGAGCGTAACCGTTTACGAGGCACGGCGGGCCGATGTGCAGGTCCGTAGCTTCACCACCCTGGACGGTCGTCCTATCACCCTGGCCGACGTGGATCGCATGGAGCTGAGTGCGGGGCGCTAGGATTCCTTGAATGACCAGATTTTGTGCAAATGAGTCAAATTTCGCAAACGTCTAACCTCTCTCGTTGTCGTGATCGTGATCGTGATCGAAGCCGCCGTAGGAGAGACAGAATACTTTCGCGGATCGTGGCATCCGGAGGTCCCGGCCAGGTGCCGGGTCGAAACCCGTAGCCATCCGGTTTTCCATGCCCGCTTTGCCTTGCGTCTCCGATTACGACTACGATCACGGTTCCGTTTTCGATCGCGAGAGAGCGGTGATCACGCCTCGTCGGTCTGAGGCGAAGCCTCGTTAGGGTCCTTGAGGGACCCGAATCTTTACCAATGAGTCGAGTTTGTGCACATGTCGTACAAAGATTTTACAATCAAGAAAACACAAGACGTCTTTCAAATTGAAATCGTTGAAATGCCGGGAATATTTGCAGGGACCAACGAAAAGACCATAAGCCGGCACCTGGCTGATACTTTAAAGGAAAATATACCACTGGCTACATCGATAAATACGGAGAAGGCACGTTCGGAGCTTATTATTTCTCCGATTCTGGTGGAATTAAGAAGAATATTCGATCGTAAGATCAGCCTGTTTTCCGGCATAGAGCTAAACGTGGATAAAGAAAAAGAATTAAACGGATTTTGTGATTTCATTATCAGCTTATCTCCTGAACAGTTATTTTTAAAAGCTCCGATACTTACCCTAGTCGAAGCCGAAAATGAAAATATAATGGGTGGGTTGGGTCAATGTATCGCGGAGATGATCGCATCAAAGATCTTTAATGAAAATGAGGGGAACACCAAAAACAATATTTATGGCGTAATCACTTCCGGTAGTATCTGGAAGTTTCTGAAATTGGCAAACAATGAAGTGCATATCGATTTAGACGATTATGGAATAAAAGAACTTGGTAAAATTATGGGAATACTATCAAGTATGGTAGAGCAAAGGGCCTGATACGGATGTTCTCAAAAGGAGAAAATCCGATTCGTGTCCATTCGTGGTTCTTGTTTCCGGCTTTTGTGCGCAGGGGTACTAGCCCAATGCCATTAAGTTAGCTGTTGGCCACTTAGAGAAAACTACGAATCACGCGAATTTCCGCGAATCGCTTCGCGAGGATTCGCGTGATTCGTAGTTTTTTTCTTACTTTGCCGACCGGTAACGCTTAACTTAATGGCATTGGGTACTAGCCCGGCCCGAAGTTGAAGGCCAAGGACAGGCGCAATGCGTCGCTGCGGTTGGTCTCCACCCGGTGACTCAGGCTGGGAGGGAAGAAGAGGAATAGCCCGGCTTCGGGTGTAATGCGGGTGGAGAGGCGGCCGTCCCGGAGGATGAGGTCTCCCGAGTGCTCCGGGACACTGAGGTAGTAGACCCCTGACAGCAGCTCGTCGAACTCTTCATGGGTATGCTCGGAGGTGGCTTGACCAGGTCCCTGGGCGTTGAACCAGAACCCGCAGCGCAAGGGGGTGGTGCCCCAGCCCAGGATTTCCCGCGCCCAGGGCTCTGCCTGGTCGAGGATGATCCCCAG
This sequence comes from Candidatus Thiosymbion ectosymbiont of Catanema sp. Cochon2018, assembly GCA_011392765.1. Taxonomy (GTDB): domain Bacteria; phylum Pseudomonadota; class Gammaproteobacteria; order Chromatiales; family Chromatiaceae; genus Thiosymbion; species Thiosymbion ectosymbiont_A. The sequence goes on from WYCW01000001.1 coordinate 770,278, forward strand.
CTCGGGGATGCGGTCGCGGTCCAGGTACAGGTTCTCGAAGCGACCACCTAAGAAGTGGGTACGGCGGGAGAAGTCGGCCTCGGTCAGGGCGGCGAAGGCGGTCAGGATGCGCCGGTTGATCCGCTCGGCATCGGCCCGAAAACCGCCGTGAACCACGGCGGCAGTCCAGAGCCCGGACCCGTCCTCGGTGGTGGTCATCGGTCCTTCCAACTGCCTTGTTTCAACTACGAATCACACGAATCGACGCGAAGGTTCCCATGGGCGCAAATAATCCAATTCGCGCAGATTCGCGTGATCCGTAGTTTTCATAGATGGCACCGGCAAAGGGCCGGGAGATGTACTAAGAATCCGGCGCCTGGGTGGATAGCTCCATCCCTATGGCTCCCGAATCGGGCCAGGGTAGGATGGGTACCACCGAGATGCTGTTCTTGGGCGAGCCCTCGATGATGCGGTCGCTGTAGGTGAGGTAGACGAGCACATTGCGCCGTGCGTCGAAAAAGCGCACGACTTGCATGGACTTGAAGATCAGGGAAGTTCGTTTCTTGAATACCTCCTCGCCGTCGGCCTTGCCGGCGCGGATCTCGTCGGTCAACCTGATGGGGCCGATCTGGCGGCAGGCGATGGAGGCGTCCGAGGTGTCTTCCGCGACCCCGATGGCACCCTTGATGCCGCCGGTCTTGGCCCGGCTCAGATAGCAGGCGACGCCGGGGACGTCCTTGTCATCGAAGACTTCCACCGCGATCTTGTCGTTGGGTCCGAACCACTTGAACTTGGTGTTGACGGTTCCTATCTCCTCCGCCGTCGCAGCGGCGAAGAGGCAACAGAGGGCCGTGGCGAGCAGGATGTTACGCATCGTTGTCTTCTCCGATTGGGATTGAATTTCGAATCAGCCCGGAAACAGGCGCCGGCATTCCTGGTAACTACGGGTCAGGCAGTCCTCGATCGAGACGCCGAGAAACCAGTTGCCGGTTATGGCCAGACGGTCGCCGGCCAGTAGGGTGTCTATCTTCCGCACCAGCTCCGAATGACCGGCACGCAGCGCCGGCAGCTTGTTCGAGACCCGAAAAAGCCCGGCGATCCGGTCCGGGGTGATCCCGAGTGCCCGACAGATGCGTTCTATCCGGGCGTCCGCATCCAGCTTCCGGGGCCGAAAGTGGAAGGCGAAGCCGCGGTAGCGATCGTCGGGCAGATAATCCCGGGAGACCATGGAGTAAAAAGCGTCGTCGACGGATATGAGGCCTGCCAGGGGCAACAGGTGTGCGAGCGCCGTAGCAGGTACGCACACCACCACCGTCTCGATCTCCGAGATGCCGATACCGCCGACCAGGTCCCGTAGCTCCTCCAGCCCTTCCGGCAGCAGGGCCGCGGCGGCATCCGGCGGCACCGCCAAGCTCAGAGAACGGCTCCTGAGTACCTCCCCTGCCGCCGTCCGGACCTGGTAGCCGTCGCTCACGCGCACGACCCCGGATACCCGCTGCCCGGTACGGACCTCCAGCGCATCCTGGCGGGCGATGGCCCTTGGAATGTCCGACAGCCCGCCGGGAAAGGTGAAGCTGCGCATGACCTCCTTCTGTTTAGGCTTGCGGCGGAACAACAGGTCGGCGGGAAAATCGTCCGCCTCCTGGCAGACGACGGCCCGGAAGGCAGGTCCGAACAGATCCCGATAGTTGCGACGGCCGAGCCCCGCACCGAAAAACTCGGCGACGCTCCTGTCCGCCTTCGTGCCCGAAAACAGGTGAGGCAGGGAGCGGATCAGCTCCCAGGGGTGCAGCGAGGAGAAGATGGACCTGGACTCATTGTTGCGCCAGAGCCGGTAGTGCAGCTTCCCTTTGCCCGTCAGTCGCTCCATGAGACCCAGATCTTTCAGGATGCCGAGCAGGTTGCCGTAGCTGTTGAAGCAGGTATGGCTGCCGGCCTCGGTCCAAAAGTCGTCACAGTCAGGGAAGGTCCAGGTGTTCATGCAGCCACCCACCCGGTTCCCCTCTTCCAAGACCAGGGTCGAGACCCCGCGCTTTACTGAGCAGTGGGCCATGCCGAGCCCGCTGATGCCGGCACCGATGACAATGTGTTCGAAATCTTCACCCACGATAGGAAACCTTGAAAAATTTGGCCTCTACTACCCCATTTCAGCATATTTTGCATCTATTTCGGAATATCGCGCTAGCCGAACGTCACCTTCAGAGAAGCCGGTGCGTTACCAGCTACTCCCGTTGGAAGGCGTTGTTATATCCACACTCCCGTCTTACACTATCGTTATGCACATTGACCATGTGCATTATCGTTGCGCAACGGGATGTTTACAATGACCTATGCTGACAACCATTTAGCTCCCAAAAAAGCTGCAAACCTTAGTATTAACAGTAAGTCATTAGCTGAAGCAAGAAGCCTGAAGCTCAGCCTTTCAGCAACCCTGGAGCATGCCCTCGCTGACGAGGTACGAAAGTTCGAGCGCACGCAATGGCTTGAAAAGAACCGAGAAGCTATGGACGCCTCAAACCGCCTCGTAGAAGAGAAGGGTCTCTTTGCAGACTCGTACAGGACTATTTAATGGGCCAATTTACTCTCCATGAAAATCTAAGCCGGGATTCAAAAGAGACGTACCCATATTTCGTTGATGTTCAAAATGGGTTGCTCGACTCTCTGAATACCCGTCTCGTTTACGACGTCAGTATGGGTTGGGCTTGAGCGAGTAGGATGCGGTGAGCGCGGTAGGGTCTTATCAGGATGACACCACGAGAGGGCGCGAACCGCATCAATGGACGGCCCGTGCCCAACGGCAAAGCTAAGGCGCACCGTATCGTGCTTTGTGAGAAGCTTTGATCAACCACTGAGTTTGATGCGCGGTACAGTGTCGCCTTGAGCTTTTTGTTAGGGTGAGCTGCGGCGGAGTTGCACCGCCCTCGCCAGTTGGCTCAGACCAACTGCAGTTTCCTCGAAACACAGCAGCTCAAGAACTTTCAAGTTTTGCAATCCTTGCAAGTCTCAGGGCTTTATTTTGCCTCTGGATTAAATCGTCGTAGGTCTTTCTATACAACTTTTCTTTCTTGGGCGAGTTGTTTGGTTTTCTCATTAAGCCACCAATATAGTCCACGTTTGCCGCAAGAAATTCATGTATCCTATGATACTGTTTTCTTCGACCCCAAATCTTAATCAGCTGTGAGTACAAATGAACGCTTGTAGGACTTTGTCTGATCGCTTCTAAAAGTAGAGATTCCCTTACTTCATCCGGTAACTTAATTGCTTTTGATCCTGCAATATGGACCAATTTACCTGAATGTACCTTTAAGCTGTTTGTTACTGTGGGTGATGTTATACCACAAGCATTTCTTGCGCTAGGTAAATGCTCTTTACAAATAGACGAATGATGAACAATGCCATTTTTTTCATTTAGCACGAAATTAGCATTTGACACTGGCCTGCAAGATTGTAGGTTTCGCAACCAGGTATGGAAAATTAAACCACAACTGCTAATTACACCTATTGCACCAAAAGCTTTTATCACATTCCTTCGACTAATGTTAACCCTCGGTCGATCAGGTAACTTTACTTTTAGAGATTGAAAAAATTCAGAAATGTGACTCCACTCCTTCATGAGGGTGACAAGAAGAGTAATTAGGGCTATCAGTACACCCAGCAGTCCGATAGTGTCAATTCCCGATGATTCCAATGTTGTCCTCCTCTCACCCTAACATTCGGTATTGCGCGCTGGGTACACCGCCTGGCTATCGGGAGGTGCACACCAGTGATGGGCACGCTTCGCTTTGTGCATCCTACGGGTAGCCGTGGTCCGCAAACCTCCGTGGGACGGCTGAAGCCTTAAACCTTGTTGAAGAGCGCTTGCTTTGCCCATTCTACGGGTTGATCGATGCGGTTCGCGGCCTGCCTATGCGTCCCTGCACAGACAGACGCTCACCTGCACCATTGATGCGGTTCGCGATCGGGATTGGTGTAATCCTGCTACGGTATACCGCGCTCACCGCATCCTACGGCACTTCACCGTCTTCATAGGCCATTCTTCGAATGCGCCTTGCCGCAAAACGCGGATTGACGGCCGGGGCCAGCGACAAGAGCTTTTCTCCTTCTCGGTACAGTATGCACTCGGAAACCCACTTCTCCAGGCAGGCATCGATTTCTCTTTCACTCATTTGCGCGGAGAATTTTTCCAGGATCTTTTTCCTGCTGCGTATTTTCGTACAGTACAGGTAGAGTTCCCGCTCTACATCGGGCAACTGCGATTTACACCGTTTCCCGAAGCGAAGATAGTCGACGATCAATAAAGCCCCACAATCGCGGTATTGCATCGGCCGCTGCCCGTTGGCCGAATAATATTTCTGTAATTTTTCCCACCACTCGATCGCCGCAACGATACCGGACCAGCTTGCCGGCTTTTCGACGGTATCATGGGACCTGAAAAATAACTCGAGCCGCTCCAGAACGGCGTTCGGTATGGCGTCTTTGAAGATGTCGTCATTCCTGATATTTTTGATCGGATAGTGATCCTGATCCGCATCGAAAGAAGCCCCGAGACCATGATGATAATGTACCGGATGCAAAGGCTCGTAGGCATAGGCATACCTTCTGATCGTCAGGCAGGTTTCTTCGATTTCTTCTTTGGTATGCTGAGGATGGCCTACAATCAGATTGGATACGTTTTCAATCCCGAGCTCATAAAGTATCTTCATGCTCTGTAGGTTTTGTATGACTTTGGTTCCCTTGCGGATTTTCTTCAAAAACGAGTTGCTCAAACTTTCAATTCCAATCTGCGTGGAGTCCAACCCGGCCTCATATAGAACCAATATTTCGTAAGGGCTGAGATTCGCCCTCATATCATAAAAGAACGACAGGTCTATGTTCGTATCCTGCAATGCCTTTGCAAATGATGGGATCCCCCTTGGATTATGAATATTGTCAAGGAGTATGAATGAGGATTTCCCGTATCTCTTGCACAGATACTCGACCTCGGCCGCGAATCTCCGATTCGATTTTGCTCGATACTCTTTCCACAGGTTATTTACATCACAAAAACGGCATTTACCCCACCAACAGCCTCTCGATCCCTCGATCGATAAGGTCCAATCACGTTCTCCGGCAAGCTCGGCATAGTCATCATAATCCGGAAACGGCAGCTCGTCCGGATTCTCTACCTGCCACGATCTTACACCTTCTTTGTGATCGAGCGCCTTGTTGGGCGTAAGGATCCCGTCGGTTCGCTCGATGGCCTCGAAATCCTTTTTTTCGAGATGGCTGACCAGGGCATTGAGCGGGTATTCACCTTCCCCCTGCACGATAAAGTCGATAAACCCATATTCATCGATGATACTCGGCCCCAGCCTGCCGTTGACCAGGACGCCCCCCAGGACAGTGACCGTTGCCGGCGAAATCCGTTTCAGCTTTTCACATAATAACAGGCTCGTCGACAGTTGATTGTAGGAGGTAGTCGATCCGACCAGGTCGTATTGATCGGCGATTTCCCGTGCGATGTTTCCGATGTATACATCGACCCGCACCATGACCGACCAGATGACCATCTCCGTAATTTCCAGGAGGCTATGCGCGGATTTCGGATCGAGTGCCTGCGTGGGCAGAATCTCATGGGCCCTCGCACGCTCTTCCCGGGTCATATTTTCCAGTTGTCGACTTGCCTCTGATCTGAATCCGTCTTCTGAACCGAATTGATCCGGAATCACCGGTTCAGCCAGTCGAGCGGCACGCTTTACGCAAGTTTCCGCCTTTTCCGGGTATAAGAAAGGAAAGCACAAGATATCGGAATATCTCTTGATCGGCCTCCCCGTGGTCAGGACTCTGTATAGATTGCCTATCTGTCTTGCGATTCTGACATAGTCGTGACGACAATCGACCCGGATATGTGGATTATTGTGCCTCAGAAATGCAGCCAAGGTACCCAATGCGGGGGAAGGTCCGTACACTGACTGCCACGGCAATGCAATCAAACAGATCTTTCTCATCGTGTGTGACCGACTCGCCGCCCGGTGCGGGTCAATGCCGTTAGGTTGGCTGCCAACCGCCTTTACGGTAGGTTGGGCAAAGTCGCCATGGACGGCGACGTGCCCAATAAATCGGTTAGATGCGGGTCCCTCAAGGAATCCTAACGAGGCTTCGCCTCAGACCGACGAGGGGTGAATTTCTGGCTCGTTCCGGCGCCATCTTTTATCCGCAGATTACGCAGATTTCCACAGATGAAAGACAAAATAATCTGTGGAAATCTGCGTAATCTGTGGATAAAAAAAGAGGCCTCTTTGTTATGCAGTGCACAAATTTGACTCATTTGTCAAAGATGTGGGTCCCTCAAGGGACCCTAGTCGAGCGTGAGTGGAATCCTACACCATTTCTTCGCAGCCTGTAGGGCACCTTGAATTTTTCAAGGTGCCCTATAGCGAGTTTCTCGACCGAAATCCGGTAGGCTCTTTGTGGATTCCGGACTGCTCACGATCATGGAAGGTGCTACCGGAGGTTTTGGCGTGCGGCGGCAACCTTACCCCGGTACCGACCGGAATCCGCGGTGCCCGATGTAACCGCAGGGTCGATCCTGGGCTACCGGCCCGCTGCCGCTGTGGATTGGGCGACGCCTCCATCCCGGACAAAAGCGTTGCGGCGAGGGGAAAGCGCCGTCGCCGCGGCGCGTGGGGAACCCGATGCCCAGGTTTCCGACAAACGCTGCCGGTATCCCCCGTCGCTGGGGTTCGATGCAGCCGCACCGCTCTGCCGGCGCACTCCAAAACAGTCCGGAATCCATAAAGAGCCATCCGGTATAATGAGACGATCGAGCCCCGGATGATAGTCACTGCTTCGGCGTCGGCCTCCGGGAATGTCCGGCCTCGGCAGCCGGAATCGATATTCTTCCCGAGAGGGGCCCGGAAAAGGAGGGAGCGTCAGCGACGAGCGGAATGTGATGCCCTCCGCGTAGCCGTTGATGCATCAAGTCAGCTGTTGGCCACTTAAGAGAAAACTACGAATCACGCGAATTTCCGCAAATAAGATCCCTCCCTTCGATTCGGGATGAAAGACCCCTCCTTTCAGTTCGGGATGATAATTTTCGCGAGGATTCGTGTGATTCGTAGTTTCTTCTCTTAACTAAATGAGGTAATCATTATGCTGAATCGGATTCCGACACCGATATTGATCGGTATTTTACGGCTTGCAGCCAACTGGCCTTGGCTTGCTAAAAAAATCAACAAGCTGGTCATTAATAAAAGCATCGATGTTTGTCGTCATCGGCCACACCCGTGGAGCACGATTCATGACTATGTCTCTTGGGAATCGCTCACGGAGAAGCAATGGAGCGCAAGACACCTGCCGGCAAAGATATTGAATCCACCGAAGAACGATATCGCCACGGAGCTGTTTCGAAGAAAGGAAATCAGGTATTGCTCCAAGTCTACCTGTCTGTTCCCTGCATTCGCTCAGTACCTCACTGATGGTTTCATCAGAACAGAGATGCCCGGAAAAGATGAGCCGGACGATCCGACAAGAAAACGAAATACCTCCAACCACGAAATAGATTTGAGTCCTCTCTACGGCAGGACGATTCAACAAACCAGGTCATTGCGCTTACTAAGTAGTAATGAAGGCAAGAAAGGCAGACTTAAATCACAGCTCGTTGATAACGAAGAGTTTGCCCCGTTCCTATATGATGAGAGTCTGAACATTAAACCGGAATTCACGACCTTGGATTTCCCCCTCATGTCCGAGAAATTCAAAGGAAACAGCGAGATACTATCGAGAATTTTTGCATTCGGAGGAGATCGTGCCAATGCATCACCACAGGTTGCAATGGTAAATACGTTATTTCTGCGTGAGCACAATAGAGTTGCCGGAATTATCGAAGAAGCAAATCCCCAATGGGATGATGAGCATGTGTTTCAGGTCGCAAGAAATATAATAATCGTTCTGTTCATCAAGATCGTCGTAGAGGAGTACATCAATCATATTTCACCCTCCATTAAATTCATAGCCGACCCGGAGGTTGCATGGGAGGCGCCATGGAACAAGCCGAACTGGATCACCACTGAATTCAGCCTGCTCTACCGCTGGCATCCGCTGATCCCGGACGAATTGAAATGGGGAGAAATCAATTATCCCGTTGCAAAAACCATTATGAATAACAAGCCATTGCTGGACATTGGTTTAAAACAGGCATTTATTGATATGAGTGCCCAACGAGCCGGACGAATCGGCCCCTTCAACACGGCAGAAAGCCTTCTGGATCTGGAAGCAAAAGCTATAAACCAGGGAAGACTTTGCCAACTGGCATCATACGCCGACTATCGAGAACATCTATCCTTATCGAGACCAAAGGATTTTTCCGATATATCATCCGATAGCGCCGTTGTAGACCTGTTACGACGCATCTATCACAAAGTCGATGATGTCGAGTTTTATGTAGGCCTTTTTGCCGAAGACCCGGATACATCGTCTCCGTTGCCGCCATTGATACGGACAATGGTGGCTGTCGATGCGTTTTCGCAAGCCTTGACTAATCCGTTACTGTCGAAACATGTCTTTAATGAAGACACTTTTACCGGGAATGGAATGGACATCATTGCGAATACATCCAGCCTGAAGGATATTCTGGAACGCAATATTCCCGGCGAATTAAAACCGACGGACTTTGTCGGTATGACTCGTCTCAACTGACAGGATAATACCGATCCCACTACAAGTATTGTCGTAGCCGTGGGACTTGAATCGACGTGACCACCAATACGAATTCCCTCCACGCCGATCGCATCCTGATCCTGGATTTCGGCTCCCAGTATACCCAGCTCATCGCCCGCCGGGTGCGCGAGGCGGGCGTCTACTGCGAGCTCCATCCCTGGGACCTGGATGCCGATCGCATCCGCGGCTTCGGCGCCAAGGGGATAATCCTGTCGGGCGGTCCCCAATCGGTCCATGAGCAGACGCCGCCACGGGCCGATACCGCGGTATTCGAGCTCGGTATTCCGGTGCTCGGCATCTGCTACGGCATGCAGACCATGGCGGCCCAGCTCGGTGGCCAAGTGGCCCCATCGACCCGGCGCGAGTACGGCTATGCCCAGGTGCGCGCCCGCGGCCACTCCCGGCTGTTGCGAGACATCGAGGACCATACCAGCCCGGAGGGCTATGGCCTGCTGGATGTCTGGATGAGCCACGGCGATCGGGTAGAGGCCCTGCCGCCGGGATTTCGCGCCGTCTGTACTACGGACAACGCGCCGCTGGCCGGCATGGCGGACGAGGAGCGGCGTTTTTACGGCCTCCAGTTCCACCCGGAGGTCACCCATACCCGCCAGGGGCAACGCATCATCGAGCGCTTCGTCCACGGCATCTGCGGCTGCAGCAATCTCTGGACGGCGGGCAATATCATCGAGGACGCCATCGCGCAGATTCGCCGCCGGGTGGGCACCGACCAGGTGCTGCTCGGCCTGTCCGGGGGCGTGGACTCCTCTGTAGTAGCCGCCCTCCTGCATCGGGCCATCGGCGACCAGCTTACCTGTGTTTTCGTCGATAACGGATTGCTGCGGCTGGGCGAGGGCGAGCAGGTCATGCGCACCTTCGCCCGGCACATGGGGGTCGAGGTCATCCGCGTCGATGCGGAGGAACGCTTCCTGGCCAAGCTCGCGGGCGTGACCGACCCCGAGCAGAAACGCAAGCTCATCGGCAACACCTTCATCGAGGTCTTCGAGGAGACAGCGGAACGCTTGCCCAACGTCGAATGGCTGGCCCAGGGCACTATCTATCCCGATGTCATCGAATCGGCGGGGGCCACGACCGGCACCGCCAAGGTCATCAAATCCCACCACAACGTAGGCGGGCTGCCTGCCGCCATGAAGCTCCGACTGCTGGAGCCCCTGCGGGAGCTGTTCAAGGACGAGGTGCGCAAGATCGGCGTCGAGCTCGGCCTGCCCTATGAGATGGTCTACCGTCACCCCTTCCCCGGCCCTGGGCTGGGGGTACGCATCCTGGGCGAGGTCCGTAAATCCTACGCGGACATCCTGCGTCCGGCGGACCACATCTTCATCGAAGAACTGCGCCGGGCGGATCTCTACGACCAGGTCTCCCAGGCCTTTGCCGTTTTTTTGCCCGTCAAGTCCGTCGGCGTGGTGGGTGACAACCGTCAATACGACCATATCATCGCCCTGCGGGCGGTCGAGACCCTGGACTTCATGACCGCCCGCTGGGCTCGCTTGCCTTACGACTTCCTTGATCAGGTCTGCCGCCGCATCGCCAACGAGGTGCGCGGTGTCTCCCGAGTAGTCTACGACATCACCGGCAAACCGCCGGGCACCATCGAGTGGGAGTAACGATTGATTATAGGCAATTGGACAACGGCACACAGATCGAAGCTTTGCTGGTCGTGTTCAATACGATAAGAATCTGCGATGTCAGCCGAAACGGGATATCGGATGAGTTCCGTGGCGAGTGACGAAGATTGGATGCGCCGCGCCCTATCTCTTGCCGAGCGGGCAGCCGCGGCGGGCGAGGTCCCGGTCGGGGCGGTCTTGGTACGGGCAGGCGAGCTGGTGGGCGCGGGTTGGAACCGCCCGATCGCCGAAAACGACCCGAGCGCCCATGCCGAGATCCTGGCCCTGCGTGACGCCGGTCGCCGCCTCGGCAATTACCGACTGCCCGGTACCTGCCTCTATGTCACCCTCGAGCCCTGCCCCATGTGCGCAGGCGCCATCATCCAGGCGCGGATCGAGCGGGTCTTTTTTGCGGCGGCCGACCCCAAGGGCGGCGCCTGCGGCAGCGTCTTCGATCTACTGCCCGCGGACGTCCGCTTCAACCACCGCACCGCCTGCACGGGCGGGCTCCTCGGTGACGAGTGCGGCGCGCTGCTGCGGGACTTTTTCCGACTACGCAGGTAACCGGGGACCCGACCGGGGTTGGGTACGGTATGTAATTTTCTTTCTCCCGGCACACCCGGATCGGGACCCCAAGAGCCTGTCATCGACCGGACTTTTATTGGGTATGATAATCTTCAAGCTACAATCGATGCATGGAGTCCCCGAATGAAGACCAAGCTACCGGGTATTGCAGTAGTCTCCACACTCTGCTTTTCTACCATTGTTCAAGCCGACGAACCCATCCAGCCCATTCGCCCAGTCCAGGAAATCAACCTGGCTCAGGTCGAGCTGGGTAAGAAGCTCTACTTCGACCCTCGTCTCTCCAAATCAGGTTTCATCTCCTGCAACTCCTGCCACAACCTGAGCATGGGTGGGACCGACAACCTGCGTACCTCCATCGGGGACCACTGGCAGCAGGGCCCCATCAATGCGCCCACGGTACTCAACTCCAGCATGAACCTGGCCCAATTCTGGGACGGACGCGCCGCCGATTTGAAGGAACAGGCCGGCGGTCCCATCGCCAATCCCGGCGAAATGGCCTTCACCCATACGCTGGCGGTGGAGGTACTCCAGTCGATTTCGGGGTATGTGAACGAGTTCAAGCTGGTCTTCGACACGGATAAAATCGACATCGACCAGGTCACTCAGGCGATCGCCGAGTTCGAAAAGACCCTGGTCACGCCCAATGCCCCCTTCGATCAATACCTGATGGGTGCGGAAGATGCCATCTCCACCAAGGCCAAAGCGGGTTATGAGCTGTTCAAGACCAGCGGTTGCGTGGCCTGCCACAATGGTCCCGCGGTGGGTGGGAACTCCTACCAAAAGATGGGGGTGGTCGAGCCCTACCAGACCGACAGCCCGGCCGAAGGGCGGGTTGCCGTGACCGGCAAGGATGCGGACCGCTTCAAATTCAAGGTGCCTACCCTACGGAACGTGGAACTGACTTATCCCTACTTCCACGATGGCGCTGCCGACACCCTGAAGGAGGCCGTCGATATCATGGGCCGCATCCAGTTGGGCAAAAAATTCACCGACGAGGAGAACGAGAAAATCGTTGCCTTTCTCAAGACCCTTACCGGCGACCAGCCCGGCTTCACCTTGCCTATCCTGCCGCCCTCCGGCGACCGGACCCCACGCCCGATTCCCTTCGAGTGATGAGTGATGAATGATGAATGCGGATGTTTCTTACGCCTGGGAGAGATGACTCAAAATTCATCATTCCGCATTCATCATTCTGCCTTCAGGGCACTTTGAAAAATACGGTTTTCGTCTACAGTACACCTCGACAATCAATAGTTTAGAGTCTCTTGATTGGTGAAAATACCTATTTTTCAAGGTGCCCTTCAAACGTGACTACAAGCGCGAGGCCAAGGGCAAACATCGGGTTAGGCTCGATAAGGGGGTAATGGTTAGCTACAAAAAGAAATCCTGAAATTCGACATCAAGCCACCTCGTTAATCGGTGTTCCTCTTCCTCAGCCAGATAGGCAACAGCAAATACGGGATTGTTCCGATAGTCTAACTCCTGATAATGAAGAAGCGGCTTATCGCCTATAAATGCGCGCAGCTTCGCGTGTGCATTATCGATGTTTATTTCAGAGGTATCCACTCGGGCACCATTGTATGCCAAAACCCAGGCATAATACTTATTTCGACGACGATTATTCCAAATTTTCTTCCAATCATACTTGTGATCCAGGAAAAACGAAAAGTAAGGACATTGATCATAAGCATAGTAGGATAAATCGGCGAAGCCGAACCCACCATAACGTAACGGATTCAACTCGATCGGCAGCAACGCCTTATCGCCTGCGAGTCTGAATTCCGCATGAATCGGGAGAGCCCATATGTTCAATATCGAGTTCAAGCGGATAAAAAAGGACTCGATTTGCGGATACAATTGCTCGAACATACGATGACCGATGTAATACAATACATGATGATATCGTTCTTTCGCAGGCATTGGATGATAGGTGAGACTGACAATTACCGGATCGCCCGTTTCAGAATAAAACATGTCAACCCCGTACTCATCCCCCTCAATAAACTGCTCTATAATCATATCTTCCCTTGAAAAAACATTCTCTGAAAAAACTCGACCATATAAATCTATTTCCTGTCGTATTTCATCGACCAGGCGATGGATAGCTGCCTGCTCGTCTACAACCTTAACCCCGATTCCAAAGAAACCTTTGGACGGCTTGACGATATATTTACGATTACGGATAAACATATCTTTCTTTATTTCCGATAACTTCTTAGTTTCAAAGTGGAAATCCGGAAACAAAGGTTTCATTACTGAGCGACACTGATATTTATCCGACAGGATTTCAATCACACGTAACCTTTCAGGACAACGTGTGCGTTCCATGACTAGGTCCAAAGAACTCTGCGATGAAATATATAATTTATCATCTCTACTAAAAGAAATATCGGAAACACGTAATTCATCTTCTGTCAATAATTTAATATCGAAAAGCCCATCCAATTCGTGTAACAAATTGGAAATGAAATTGCATCCGGTAATAATATAATTCATATGTGGAAAGCCGATCGCCTTCATGTCACGCCCTTTCAGGGCTGGATTCGAAACCCCGACACCACCCAGGGCGTTGCCCTGGGCTGGTATGTCCGACCCCTTCGGGGTCATCGTATACGAGTCGCTCCGCGACAATCTGTAATCGTTCAGCCCCCTGCTGTTTTTGGGCTCTCTTACGGATTGTATGGGTGGATGGAAAAGGAAACCATCCTTGACCGGCGGGACGGGTGCGGAAGATGGGTCTGCATGAGGGGATCGGGGCGCTTGGGCAGCAGGGCTATGCATCACGACGAACCGAAACAGCGGCCAGACATTCGGCTCCATCCGCCGGGTGCCCCGATCCCCTCTCGCCCGCATTGTGTTGCGCCCGTCCCGCCGGTCAAGGACGCAGCCGCTACACGGTGGTTTCCTTTTCCACCCACCCAAAACGGAACAGAGCCTGTTTTTGCCCTCTGCCTGGCACCGGCAGATTCCGACAATCCCTGCCAGAATGACGAGGTGGGGTCTATGGGTGTCTTTTTATTATGTGGTTGAGTTATTCACCGGCTGCCACCTGCAACCTGAACCTATGTGGCCCGCGAGCTCTCGAACACCAGCGGCTCGAGGACAATTCGGGAATAGGGAAATTCAAGCTTTCCATCCTCGGTTTCAGTTACCACTCCACCTGCAACCAAAGCTTCAGTATCCCGATGTACGGATTTGACCTCACGTTTCACACGACGAGCAAGCTCACGAACGCTAACCGTTCCCTGACCCGCTAACGCCTGAAGAATTTCCCAGCGTTTGCCACCGATAGTTTTGAACAGGTCTTCAGCGGAGGGGAAATACAGAGACGGTGTGGTGCCCCCCTGCTTTTCTACGGCTTCCGCCACCCCTTCGAAGAATTCATCCATCGAGCGCACTCCGATGGTTAGTGTTGCTTCATCCATTGTTCAAGACCCTCGCTACGTCAACCTTGAAGTCGCTGAATAGCTGGTTGAGGGTGGTGAAAGCGTAAGTACTCTCAACGTCACCCTCATGTTTGTGGTCTCCTTTGCCACGTTCGTTGTCGTAGCAAAGGACATACTTGCCAGCAACCACCAAGGCCAAACTGTACTTGTATGGATGATCAGATCCTTCCAGCGGTTCATAAAGACGGACGACTTTCACTTCGATAAAGGTAACTTCATCAATCCACCGTCGGGCTGTTCGTTGATCTTCACCCATGTAGTCGATTATGCCAACGCCACGAAGTGTTGACAACTGCACCTACAACTTATTTCTTGTGACCCAACGGCTTTGGCTTGACATAGCAATTTGTTGGGGTTCGCAAGCTCACCTCAACCTACGGGCTGGTACCCGGTAATATCACCTACAAAATCGTAAACGTCTACTTTCCCATCTTCGCTGATGTCACCGGGATTTGATCCCGGGTCTCCCTCTGGAACATCCATTCCAAAGTAATAGCAAATAAGGTGGGTGTCCTTTCATACTTTTTCATACTTTCATAGAGCTATACCAAAGGAGGGGGAGACGAGAACGGAGCGGAGAGCAGTCATGGTCGGACTCCTACGGCGAATGCTGGGCTGAGGGGAATACTAGCTCAGGGGAATAAACAAAGTGGGTGTCCTTTTATGCTCTTTTATGCTCTGAGGAGCTGGACTGCGGCATTGGGTCGCTCGCAGCCGAATGTTAGACGAATGAGCGGTGAAAAACGACCCATCAATTGAACCCGTAGGTCGGGTCAGGCCAGGGCGACACAACGTTAGCCTACCCTTGCGTCGGGTGACGGCGCGCCAATCACCGCGGCCAGGATGAAGCTCACAACGGGTGCGCCTTACCCGACCTACACGGGCTTATACTCCTTCAAGCCTGACGCTTGCTATCGGACGCCGCGCAAGCCGGAGCAAAACGACGGGTTACGCAGTCGGCTGGATAGCCTTGTTAGGCCAATCATCTACGATAGTAAATGACTGACCAAGAGTTCGAAAATGATTAGAATCCTGTCTCTTGAGCTTGTTTCTGATTTCCTCGAAAGACCTGACAACATCTTCAGCATATAAACGTTCTCCACAATGAAGACAGACTTCTGCGGTTACTTTCATTGATAGTGTATGATTCCCGCCACGCAGCAGTTTCTCAACCATCTTTTCTTCAAGCTCACCGCCGCACACAGGGCATTTTTCGAAGGGAATCATTTCTTTTGACGAATGCGCAGGACGGTCACCCCCTTCCCCCTGTGAGCGGCCCTACCGTCTCCGAGTACTCTGAGGTGATCCGATTCCCCAGGGGCCTTCCGCTGCTTCCTCCTTGGTTGGGATTCGGCTCGCCTACCTGGCTCGGTCGTTTCGAGGATCTTTCGGCTCCCGCTCGGTTCTGTATCCTGGTTTCCCCCTCGTGCCAACTCTACGGTTTGCCTTGGATCATCGCCGGTTCCGACCAGGAGCCCAAGCGGCCTCCCGCGTTCAGAACGCACCTCTTGTCACCGGCCATCGCTTGAGAACTCCGCCGGCTCTCACAGGACTCACCATCATGCCCTGCTCGTTTCGGTTTCACGCACGTGACAACGCTGACCAATCCGGAACGGCTTTTCGAAGCGGTACCAGCTCTCAGGGGCTGCGCCCCCATCCGGCCTCTGACATACCCGGTGTACGCTTCACCTCTCTTGTTCGCCTGCGAGCGCAGTTCCCTACCGCTCTCGCCGCTCCGCCAGAGGCGTAACACGCGGTCATGGTGGGTGGTTAACCCTTTCCATGCCGGGACTTTCACCCAACCAGATGCGCCCCGCTTTCGCGGCGCGCTAACACCAAAATCAGCTGCCGACGAAGGAGGTCAGCTGCATTTTTTTGTTAGGATTCAATGTTGATTATCTCATGAGATTGGATGGTTTTCAGTGCATTATGCACTGCGGGTATTAACGGCTTAAGTGTAGGAAGTCGGTTATCAGATGCAACAAGCACAATTACTGAAATATCAAAATGACTCATATTCCAAAAGCGTCTCTTTTGCTGCTTCCAATGCTTGTATGGCTTGTTCTCTTTTTACTGATGGAAAATCATCCAAAAACGCATTTAAACTATCTCCAGCTTCTAAATAGTCAATAAGATTTTTGACCGGTACACGAGTATTTTTAAAAACTGGCGTACCACTTAAAACCTCTCTGGAGCATGTAATGATACTGTCTATTGCAGAGGTTTTTGTTGTCTCAGGTTTCAGCATGATATTTTCCTCATATTCGCATCCAGATCCTAACGGCTTGGCTCAGGCGCCCAATGCCGCGTGGCACTGAGCTTGAAAGTCGCTGAGGAGCCGGACCGCAGCATTGGGTCGCTTTCAGCCAAATGTTAGGCGAATGGGCTGTGAAAAACGACCCATCAATTGAGCTTGGCCCCTTTTCTGATTACCCTATTTGGGTTCTATAGTTTTTGAATTTCTTCTATTGAAAGTCGAGTATATTTCACAATTTTATCTATTGATTCTCCATCTGTTTTCATGGCCTTTGCCATTTCAACAGCTTTTTCTTTTTTTCCTTTCTCCTCCCCAATTTTCTCCCCCAGCTGAAGCCCTTCCTCTTTACCCTCCTTTAATCCTTCTTCTTTTCCTTTCTTTTCCCCAAGTTGAATCCCTTCATTTAACCCCTCTTTTAATCCTTCTGTTTTGCCTTCGTTCCTGATCCGCTCCTTGAGTTTATAAGGCAAAATCCATTTTTCACTTTCCTGAAGCTTCTTGAAGATCCCCGAATCGACAAAACTATGATAGGTTTCTTCGCTGATGATGAGGTGATCGATGACTTCGACCTTGAGGAATTTGCCCGCTTGAATAAAATGATCGGTGAGATCCTGATCTTCGTAGGAAGGCGTCACATTCCCACCGGGATGGTTATGGACCATAATCACCCGAACGGCCAGCTTGTAAATCGCCATGCGGAAGGCTTCTCTGGGGTTGATGGCCGCCATGTTGGAAGACCCCAGCGCGACCAACTCGATATAGAGAATCTTGTTGGCTTGATTCAAACCCACCATCCAGAAGTGTTCCTGACCTTGACCGATTTTATTCTCTCTACGGAGAATCTGGCGCATGATTAGATAAATATCTTCCGCACCGTTTACGGTGATTTTTTGTTGCTTGCTTAATTTGACTTCCATTGCGGGGCCTTCTATAGAGGGGCCTATACTAAGCCTAACGATAAGCAATTTTTGGTTTTCGCTAGCACGGACATCTTACGGCAAGGTATGCGACGTAGATTCCAAGAAAAGATGCCCCCAATGTCCAAAGAGCGATCCAGTGACGCAGATAAAAGCATACGAGTGAGCGTGCGGCTTTTGCAGTCCAGTGAAACTCTTTGTACGTGTCATGCAGGACTCCCGCACCTCCGATGGTGTCTGGCTCGTTGGGGTCAACTCGAATATCTTTTCCCTCATACCACTCACGAAGATGTCGGAGCATTTCTTCCTCCTAACGCCTAGCTCAGCCGCGCGCGCCTTTGGCGCGTCGGCTGGAGCGCCGTGTTATGAGCCGATAATATTTAATTTTGCCTTTGCTATAATTAGAGAACATTCATCAAATACTTCATTTTCAAGCCGAGAATCAATATCGACATCAAACTCTTTGATGAATTTATCAAAAGACCAAGATTCATTTTCGTAGCATTGAATTTGGTAATTTTGTATTCTACGCACAAACTCCTCATTAAATGTTCTCAACATCACATACTTATTGGTCATTGGGTTCAGGGCGCAAAATAGCGCAAACTTTCCATTAATTACACCAAATGAGTCACTTTGAGATATATGGCAATTTTTCCTTGCTTTACTTAGGCAGCTTTCTGAATATAACTCTGGAATCTAAATCAAGCAAGTAATGCCTTAATAATAATTTAATGAAATTTCTTCTTTCATTTTGGTTAGTCAAATTTCTCGGAACAACGAAAAGCCTTGATGATACCCCGCCGTGTCGAGTTATAAAATTATAATTATTGGCCTCAAAGTTTTCAAAATTGTTATACCACAATTCATGCTCTCTAAAACAAAACACCAAGTTTCTACCATCGCTCCCATTAACTAAATCGTTGTTGTCTGCGTGCCAGTCATAATAATTCAATACATGGGATATTTCTGGGCTATGGTCGCCAAATGAAGGCGATATGAAATTTGGGATGTTTATTTCTTTGAGGGAAAAGTCTTTTGAATCAATAAATAACTGGCTATTATTTACATTATTAATCTGCAAATTCTTGTTATTGCTCCCAATGTTTATTATTGACTGCTTACTCATCTTTATGCCTCAAAATCTTATTGCTTACACCCTGAATTTGAATGTTCGTTGAATTGTCCCCATGATTTTTAATTACTTGAGAGTTTTCTTTTCTTTTAAACATCACGTTAAGAACAAACCCTAGGACTGCAACCCCAATACCAGAGAATATCCAATGAATATTATTTGTAATCCATTCCATCATTTTTAACCACCTGATCGATTTTTACAGCTCTGCTTGCTCATAACGATCAAGCTCAGCGGCCCGAGCGTAGCGAGGGTCCGCTGCAGCGCTTTGTTGGGCGGTGCAGCAGTCAACCGGTTCGTTGAACGTTCCCTTAATATTTCTTGTCGGCTAACTCTACAATCGTCATCTTGAGCGGGGGCCTACCTTGTGTTTTCTCCCAGATTTTAATTTCATATCGTCCAGGGCCGTGATTGAGATTCACTGCTGTCGGTGAATGCATCTGGGCGGAGAATATCAGTTCGCTGGCGAAATACGCCTGCACAGTGGCGCTGCATTCCGGCTCGGACTCCCACTCGATCGGCACGAAAGGCTCGTCGATGGTTATCGTCTTCCCAGGTGGAGGCCATGGATTTCCACTAATTCTGACATTCCCGTAGGTACACTCTTTTTCGCAAAGCTTGAGTCGTTCCTCGAGAATGCTGATGCGCTCGCCGTATACCGCCTTCGCAATGGCCCAAATAATAGGCGTAAGAACAACGACGAGGATCAGTACCAGCACCCAGTGCCTTCGAAAAAGAATTACGAATTTTTGAACGTCCATTGGCGCTCCTTTCTTTCAACCACTTCGTCCGCCCAACGTAAGGCTCAGCCGCCGCTCAAAGTGCTGCGAGCAGGGCGAGCGGCGCTTTGAGCGGTCGGCTGGAGCCTTTTGTTAGGCTTTGTTTTAGTAAGGTATTTGAAGGCGACTATCTGATTCCCCAAATACTTCTGCTCGTCTTCAAATGTCATTCCTTGTATATCTAAAGACATTTGATCGCGGATGCTACGCATCATCTTGACAGCTTCAATTTTCATATTTTAATACCTCTGTGGGTGTTCTTATCTCCAACATTGAATATCCAAATTTCACATTGACTGAATTATATCCATGTATTCGATCTAGATTTACAATGTGCTTAAAATTCCAGCTGACTAACACGCTCACATTGTTAATCGTGGCGGTGGCTATGTGTTGTGCATCTACACGGCTTTTTCCAGTAACAATGCTTTCTCGTAAATATGTTTCTGCCAATTCCTGGGCCTCTTCGTCAAAAGCAATATATTCAACAAATTCCGTTGGAATTTCCCGAATTATGTTTTTGACGGCTTCTGGTGCTTTCTCTAGTTCCGCCAAGGTTAAACTTGATAATACGATAATGCTTGCACCAGAGTTAAATTCTGCAAACAGCGCACGTGAGTCGTTTCTGAATTCCACATCCAAGCAGCCACCAACTACTGACGTATCAGTGTATATTCTCTTCCTCATCGTACTATCTTCAGGCTCCTAATTTTCGTATGGCTTACGTTAGGCAAATTCATTCAGTTTTCTGGAGACCACTCAGGAGGCTCAACAGACATTCCTTCATCATGCGGAGGTTTCCATTCTGGCGGTTCTACGGATTGCTGTAAAGGGGAGGGATCCGGAGGTTGTATGTGTGGTATATCAACGCTTGGTGGACGGTGATGTGCTTGGTCAAGCTCTCTGCTTTATTGAAAGTTTTATCCCATCCGCGATCACGCGGATCAATATCGCTTCGACTGATAAATCCTCCACCAACTGCAGGATTCCAGCGATTGAGGGTAAATGTATCAATGGAGCGGTCTGCATTCACAATTGCATGAAATCCATCCCACGTCTTAAACACTCTGTTGCGTACGACGATCCCGTCATGTCGGCCTTTAAATGTTTGTCCACGTGGAACAGAAAATACTCTACCTGTTTTTTCGTCTTTTACATAAATGGTTTCATCAGTACGATTAACCACATCACCAGATGCATTTGCACAAATCAAAATCGCTCCTAAAAATAATGCTCTTAATTCTCATAGCGTAACCTCAGTTCGTTCTGACTCTACAAGCGCCTAACGTCAAGTAGACCTCAAAAGCGACGCAAGAAAATACGTCGAAAGTGAGGTCTAATCTGCTTGCCTATTCGCAAGTGCCTGTATATATTGCCAGTATATAGGACAAACCCGTCAGGTACTGACATGGGAAATACCCCCTCCGCTGGAACGCAGACCAAGCCCCGCCTGCTCGACCAAGTGCGGGACAAAATCCGTTTTAAGCACTACAGCATCCGCACCGAGCAATCTCCGAGCAAGCCGATCTGGATTGATCTTGTTACCCTATTTTACAGCATCCGCACCGAGCAAGCCTATCCGGATTGGATTCGCCGCTTTATCTTGTTTCACGCCAAGCGTCATCCCGCAGAGATGGGGCAGAAAGGGGCCAAGCTCAATGCTCTGAGGTCGTCAACCCTCAAGAGTGAGCGGTAAATACCGCAAAATTGGTCTTTGAGCCCAACAATGCGAATGCGCTTGTCATTGAGCCATTTTGCTTTGCAGGGATTCCCATTTTCCAGCCCGACAGCAATCGTGAAAACATTGGTCGGAGCAGGGCATCCATCCCGGAAAGCAACGACCTCGACCATCTCAAAATGATCAAAAAGCCCAACGGTTCCCGGCGAAGAAAGCAGATCAAACTGTGACAAAAATTCAGCGCTTTGGTCCGCCATTCTAATCAGCTACCTCAATTTGGTATGAACCAACTTTCGGATACTCTAGTGCAGCATAGTAAAAATCCAGAGACCATTTCCTTACGATCAGGCGGTCAACAACTTGCCGGCACAAGTCCAAATTACAATTAGAACCACGGAGGCAGACACGAATAAACACGGATTATGATCCGTGTTTATCCGTGTCCATCCGTGGTTCTTCTACAAGCTCAATTAACAAACGGCTTTAGGATTTCTACTACGCTGCACTAGTCGCCGAAAGTGTATGCCATTCGTTGCCAATATCTTCAATTGGCCGCATCGACCCTCTACCGATGGAATAGCCTGCCTCTGCTTCGGAAAAGCCAAGGCCAAGGCCAGGATACAGCCGTCGGAAATGAAAGCGCCGTCGCCGCGATGCGGATGGAACCCCGTACCGGCCCGGTCCCCGGCAACTGCCGAAGATAATGCACGCCGCTCAGGTCCGATCAGGCCGCACCGCTTTGCCGCCGCACTCCAAATTTGGAGTGCGGCGGCAGCTTTTTATCCCGGTACTTACCGCAATCCACGGAGCTTGGTGTGACTGAAGCATCGGCCGAACGGCACCTCCCCGCCGCCGCTTTGGATTCGGGCGGCTCAATGGCCTCTGAATTTATTCAGAGCTTCGTGGCTTCTCGATGCGGTTTGTTGCCTGCCTGTGCGTACCCGCACGCAGACAGGTGCGGACACGTACAGACAGGCGCGGGCAGGCGCTCACCACTTCCTACGGCTCTGACGATGGGCACGCTTCGCTTCGTGCATCCTACCAAGCTGCCGCGGTTCGGGACCTCCGCGGGGCGGCCCAACCCTAGGACCCTCCTGATGGGCGCTTGCTTTGCCCATCCTACGGGCCATCCGGTTCCCGGCTGCTTTCGGCCTCCCACAGCTTGGTCCCATCCTCGCCCGCCGAGGCCAGGATTCGTCCATCGGGAGAGAAGGCCACGGAGCTAACCCACCTGGTATGGCCCTGGAGGGTGGCGCGTAGCTGGCCGGCCTCGGGATCCCACAGCTTGATGGTCCCGTCCGCGCTCGCCGAGGCCAGGGTACGACCGTCGGGAGCGAACGCCACGGAGTCAACCGTGTCGGTGTGGCCTTGAAGGGTGGAGTGTAGCTGGCCGGTCTTGGTATCCCACAGCCTGATGGTGTTGTCCCTGCTTGCCGAGGCCAGGCTAAGGCCGTCGGGAGCGAACGCCACGGACTCAACCACGCCGATGTGGCCCTGGAGGGTGGCGCGCAACTGACCGGCCTCGACATCCCACAGCTTGATGGTCCCGTCCAGGCTCGCCGAGGCCAGGTTAAGGCCGTCGGGAGCGAGCGCCACGGAGTCAACCGTGTCGGTGTGGCCTTGAAGGGTGGAGTGTAACTGGCCGGTCTTGGTATCCCACAGCCTGACGGTGTCGTCATGGCTCGCCGAGGCCAGGATATGGCCGTCGGGATCGAAGGCCATGGAAATAACCGTTCCGGTGTGGCCCTGGAGGATAATGCGCGTTCGGCCAGTCTCAATATCCCACAGCCTGATGGTTTCATCCACGCCCCCCGAGGCCAGGGTACGACCGTCGAGCGCGAAAGCCACGGAGCGAACCCCCTCAATGTGGCCCCGGAGAGTGGCGTGTTCCTGACCGGTCTCGACACCCCACAGCTTGATGGTCCCGTCGCTGCTCGCCGAGGCCAAGATCCGGCCGTCGGGAGCGAAATCCATAGAGAGAACCGGGCGGGTGTGGCCTTGGAAGCTGGCCCGTAGC
Source organism: Candidatus Thiosymbion ectosymbiont of Catanema sp. Cochon2018 (assembly GCA_011392765.1). Classification (GTDB taxonomy): domain Bacteria; phylum Pseudomonadota; class Gammaproteobacteria; order Chromatiales; family Chromatiaceae; genus Thiosymbion; species Thiosymbion ectosymbiont_A. The sequence continues at coordinate 793,390 of WYCW01000001.1, forward strand.
TGGCCGGTCTCGGCATCCCATAGTCTGACGGTCCTGTCCCAACCCGCCGAGGCCAGGCTAAGACCGTCGGGAGCGAATGCCACGGAGATAACCCCATCGGTGTGACCGTAGAGGGTGGCGTGTAGCTGGCCGGTCTCGACATCCCATAGCTTGATGGTCCCGTCATAGCTCGCCGAGGCCAGACTAAGACCGTCGGAAGCGAAATCTACGAAGTCAACCCCATTGGTGTGGCCCTGGAGGGTGGCGCGCAGCTGACCGGTCTCGACATCCCACAGCCTGATGCCGTCCCCGCCCGCCGAGGCCAGGCTACGGCCGTCGGGGCTGAAAGCTATGGACGTAACCCCGTCGGTATGGCCCTGGAGAGTGACATTATCTGGTTTGCACAGACGATAGAAGAATCGCCAGGTAAAATCGCGCAGATCGATCAGGCACTGGTCAGGGTCGTTCAACAGGCCCAGGGCCCGATCCGGATACTGCCGCCACAGATCCGAAACTCGCGCTAGTTGGCTGTTAAAGGTGCCTCTTTGCAGTAACCAGGCTCGCTCTTCGGCCTGTAATTGTGCCTCGTGTGCCTTCATCGCCTGGTCTTCGGCGATTGCCTGTTGCTGGTTGGCACGCTCCGTTTGTTCACGCGCTAACGTCGCTTGGTTCTCCGCCCGGTCCCATTGCCAGAACGCAAAGAGGGCAGTCCCGACCGCGATCAGGAGTCCAGCGGCCATGCTCGCAAACAGATTCCGGCGGCGTCGTTCTCGTGCCTGTTGCTCGCGTGTGCATTCGACCAGACCGGCCTGGATGAAATTCCGTTCGGCGGCGTTGATCTCCTCGGGCCGCTCGTGCAGCCAGTGTTCGGCCTCGGTAAGGACCGCGCCCCGGAGCAGGGAACCTGGGTCCTTCTCTACCTGGTCCCATTGGGCCTGGGCCTGATCTAGCCGCTGGCGCCAGAGCAGGAATTCCCGGTCTTGGTTGAGCCAGCCGCGCAGTCGCTCCCAATTGCGGATCAATGCCTCGTGGGCTATCTCGACACCGGGGCCTTGCCCGGATGCGTCCACCGTTTGTTGGTCGGTGGTCGGATCATCCGCCTTCGGCCCGCTCTCGGCAGCTTCGAGGCTCGGGTCATCGCTACTGGTGACCAGCAGTCTGGCCTTGGTCAAGTCACGCACGATGGACTCCGCGCCTGGCTCCAGCTCCGCGAGCCGGGCCCGGCGGCGGGTGTCCTGATTGCCTTCTTCCGGGGCCGCGGCCCGTACCAACCGGGTGAAGAGCCGCCGGGCGATTTCCCGTTGCTCTGATGAGAGCTGCCCATACTCGGATTCCGCGCGGGTGGCGATCGATCCGGTGACGCCGCCGCTGGTCCGGTAGGCGGCGTGGGTCATCAGATCGCCCTGCCGCTGGTCCCAGAGCCCGGTGAGGGCAAATTCCAGCAGGGGCAGATTGCCGGGCTGGTCGGCTACATCGCCGAGAATCTGGTCCTCCAGGCCAGGCTCGAAATGCAGGCCGACCTGGACGGCGGGCTCCCGGATGCTGCGCGCTAGCTCGTCCCGGGTCATGGGACCCAGATTGACGGTTCCCCCTTGCTCGATCCGGTCAGCGAACGCCCGGCTGAGCTCCAGGACATGGCCGTAGAAATCCGCCCGCAAGGTGACTACCAGCGTGAGCGGGGCGCGTTCGAGGGCCCCTAGCAGCCGTGCGAGGAAGGAGCCTCGGTGATCGGCCGGGGTGGTGGTGAAAAGCTCCTCGAACTGGTCGGCCACCAGCAGCAGGCGATCGGTGCCCGCGGTCTCCTTCAGGAACCGCTCGACGATGGATTCCAGATAGGCGTCGCCCCCGGTCAGGGCCTTGCCGAGCTTGGTGGCCTGGATCTCCTGGTCGGTCTTGCCCAGGTCGGGTTCGAGCAGCGGCAACAGGGCACCGGCCAGGCGGTGATCGGGGCGCTCGCCGGGGGTGAAGATGGCCGCATCCCAGGTCGGATTCGGCGGCCTTTGCCGGCGCAACTTGGGTAACAGACCGGCCTGGACCAGAGAGGATTTGCCGCTGCCCGAGGGACCGACTACAGCGACCAGATTACGGCCGAGCACGGCCTCGACCAGCCGCTCCGTAAATGCCTCGCGGCCACGGAAGAAGGCGGCGTCCTGCTCGCGGAAGACCTCCAAGCCGCGATAGGGGCAGACATCGACGCGAGAATCGCTCGGTCGGTGCCCGCTATCTTCGCCGCGGATGGCGCGGACGATACCGGCGAGTTCATGAGGATCCGAAAGGTCCCGGCGCAGATCGACCCAGGTGTTGAGAAACAGGAACCCGACGGTCGGATCGGCGCCGGGGAGCAGGACGGGGATGACCGGAAAGGCCCCGCCGGTCCCCTCCTCCCGGACCTGGTGATCCAGGGCGAAGCCCATCTCCCGCCGCTGCCAGCGCCCCAGGCCGTGGGGGCCTAAAAAAACCGCGACCGCCGCGGCCTGGGTCAAGGCCCGCTCCAGTGCCTCGGGCCAGGGCAGACCCTTGATCAGATGCTCACGGTCGAGAAAGCTGGAGATGCCACGTGCGCGCAACTGCTCGCGCACGGCCGCCACCTGGTCATGATCACGGGAGTTGTAGCTGATGAAGACCTGGGGTGCGTCCTGAGTCGGCGCTGGGGTCCGATCGGTCGGTGACGGAGGCATGGTGGCCTATTCCGGTTGGTTTCCCCGCGACATGCCTTAAGCCTAACACCCTGGCCGGCCGCTCGAAAACCGCGGGGTAAGCCCTGAGATCGATCTATTTGCGCCCGTGTGAAGCCGACTCCCAAGCAACAATCACCATGGCGGTGACCAAGGCAGCGAGGGCGACAATGACAAACCATTCCATCAGCCCGTAGGTTGGGCAAAGCCGCCAGGGACGGCGGTGTGCCCAACACTATTAGCTACTACCTCTCGAAAAAGGCCTTTGCACGCACTTCGATTTCTTCGGGCGTAAGGTCTTCTTTGTGGGTGGAGAGGAACCAGAGATGTCCAAAGGGGTCTTCGAGGCTACCGCTCCGATCGCCGTAAAATCGATCTTCCAGCGGCTCGATGATCTTGGCACCGGCCTCGGTGGCCTGCGCAAACAGGGCATCGACGTCTTGGACGTACAAATGCAGGCCGACCGTCGAGCCCCCCAGTGCGTGGGGATTACGAAAGGCCCCCTTCTCACAAGGATCCGCCAACATGATGGATGAATCTCCGATCTTGATTTCGGCATGTCCTATCTTTCCGGTCTCTTCATTCGGCATAGGCATACGGAACAGTTCTACGGCGCCGAATGCCCGCCGGTAAAAATCGATCGCCTCGGCGGCGCCTTGAATACTCAGGTAGGGGGTTATACTGTGGTAGCCATCAGGAATCGGTTTTGCTGTCATGGATCTTCTCCGTTGGATTAGCGGAGCGAATGATTATTCGCCATCATCCAGTTGTCAGGGGACAGTTATCAGTTGTCAGAGGTAAGTTTGATAACTGCCCTCTGATAACTGAACACTGTCCCTTGACAACTACGGGTTAATAGAACCACGAAAGGACACGAACCTTCATGCCTGTCCTTTCGTGACCTTCACACCCTATTGGCAGATTAGGTTCATGCGCATATTAAGCGATTGCCTCATGTCGGACAACTCGAATGAGTCAAGTTTGTTCCCTATACAAAAACTCACGTCTCCTCACGCAGCACTCGGGGGTGTTGTGTCCATTGCTTTTATCCGCAGATTACGCAGATTCTCGCAGATTAAGAACACAAGTAATCTGCGAAAATCTGCGTAATCTGTGGATAACCAGTTTGTGCACGACACAAAAGATTCACGTCTCGTCGGTCTGAAGCGATGCCTCGCTAGATCCTGAGGTCCCACCCAGGATGACGGCGGAGTGGGGTTCGGCGCTTTGTTCTCGGGCTCCTGCGTTGCGGTCGGCAACCAAACCTGTCATTCCGGCTGAGATGCCGAGATGCGGTCGGTATGAATAGGAATTACAAAGAAACACGGATCAAAATTCGTGTTCATTCGTGGTTCCCCGATGCGGTTCGCTGTGTTCACCACCCGCGCCCGACCCGCCGGTGTCTCATGCCATTCCTTCCCTTCCGCTCCCGGGTCAGGAGTTGTCGGTACTGCCGTTCTTCGTCGGCGCGCAGGGTGACAAGAAACCGGATCTCACCGCTGATCCGGGCGGCCACGGGGATGCCTTGGCGGTACAGGACTCGGTTGCCGAGGATGGCGGCGACGCGCTCTCCGGGGGTAAGGATGCCGGTGAGGTTGACCGGGTCCGTGGCGCTGACGATGACCAGGGACTCGGGACCCGCCTCGCGATAACGGCGCAAGGCGGCGACGGCCTCCGGGTGGGCGAATTGCTCGCCGCTGAAGCCGGTGACGAAGCGTCCGCCGCGTACTTCGCCACGGGCTTCCAGGCGCCAGTAGGCACGCAGCAGATCCCGCCAGGGCGGCAGACCTCTTTCACGGCCCAGGATGCGCCGGAATACCAGGCCGTAGCGTCGGATCAGTTGGTGCGCCAGTTCTTCCAGGCGGGCGCTTTGGGTCGCCGGGGATGGAGGTTCGACCTCGGCACCTGTGGATAGAGCGTCCCAGCGCCCGGCCCGGTCGATGGGGTCGAGGGAGCCACTGACGCGTCGGCGGCGCGTACCGACACTGCTTGCCGCCGGTGCGATCAGGGCGCGCAGGCCGGCGAAGCCGTCGGCAGTGACCCGACCGGCGGCTACCAACTCGCCGAGGGCGGTTGCGACTTCGGTGCGCAACAGGCCGCTATCTCTCACCAGGTCGGCGAAGAAGCGGGCGCCGCGGGTTTGGAGCAGGTCCAGCAACAGATTGGCGCGGGACGAGAGCCCGTTTTTTTCCACTTTTTCCACTGTATCCTCCACCGGCCCGTCCGCTCGCCACAGGGAGACTGTCTCGCGGCGCAGAATGGCGATGGGAGTGGTGCGTATCGGGGTCTTGCCCCCCTGGCCCGGGTATAGTCTGAGCCAGGTGTAGCGGCCGCTGACGGTCAGGTTGTCGAGCAGGTCCGGGGTGTAGGCGGCAACGCGGGCGGGCAGGATTTCGGCCTCCCAGCCGACGGCGGGGATGCTGAAGCCGGCGAGCCGGTCGAGGACGGAGACGGTGCCTTCGCTGCCCTCCACCCGGTCGCCGGAGAGGCCCTGCCAGTGCAGCAAAAAACGCATGTAGGCCGCCGGGCTGACGGGGGCGATTTCCTTGCGCAGTCCCTCTACCGTATAGCGGTTGATCCGCGCCAGCAGTCGGCGCTCGCACCATTGCTCGCCGGGCAGGTCCGGGTCGAAGTGCCCGCGCACGGCGAAGCCTTCGTTTTCCAGCGCCGCCAGGGCTTGCTCCACTTGGCTCACGGGCAAGGCCAACGGGCGGGCGAGGTCCGTGGCCCGGACTGGTCCCAGGCATTCTAGGCGACTGCGGACGAGCTCGAGAAGGGCACTGTCCCGGTCCGCAGGGGGAGGGATATGCGAGGGGACGCCGGCGGTGACGGCCGGATCGACGGAGGTTACAGCGGCCAGCTCCGGCAGCCGCTCGGTGGCGCAGAGGATGACGGCACCATTCGGTATTTCCAGACGCACCGCACGCCGCTCCGCGGCAAGGGGGGCCAAAAAACCCGTACCGGCGCCCAGCTCGTCCCAGGTCAGGAATCCGGCCAGCAACAAGGCGTCGTGGAGCTCGTCCGGATCAGTAATACTCGGCCAGGCCTGCTCGCGTACTCGGGCCACGGAGACTGGGTCCGGACGGGCAAGCCGTGCGGCCTGCTCGCTATCGACCAGGCTCCGAGTGCGGATGGCCCGGGTGCGACGCTCTTCGGCGGGGGTGTCGTCGAGAAAGGCGTAGGGACGCGCGCCGATGACCTCTTCGGCCAGAGGCGAGGGAGCAGCCAGGTCGCGGGCGATCACCTCGACCGCACCGGATTCGATGTGTCCCAAAAGGCGTTCCAGGCCCGAGACATCCATGACCTCGGTGAGGCAGTCCGCCAGAGTCTGGTCGACCAGCGGGTGGTCCGGTATTTCGCGCTCGCCCTGGATGTTTTCGAGGCACGCGAGTTGGTCGGGAAAGATAAGCGCGCCCAGGTCCTCGGCCGCGGAGCGTTGGAGCTGCGGCGGCACCTTGTTACTGCCGTAGTGGCGCCGGACCGCCAGGGCGGTGGTGGCATTCCAGCGCCAGTGGGTGCTAAATAAAGGGACGTCGAGTAGGGCCTGGGTCAGCACTCGACGCACGGTGGCGCTGGTAAGGAAGTGTTTGACGTCTTCTAGGGCAAAGCTGTGCACGGCGCCCAGGGAGAGGATGATGCAGTCGTCCAGCGCCGCGGCCTGGAGCTCGAAATTGAAGGTGCGGCAGAACCGCTTCCTCAGGGCCAGTCCCCAGGCGCGATTGAGGCGTGAGCCGTAGGGCGAGTGCACCACCAGGTGCATATCGCCGACTTCGTCGAAGAAGCGTTCGAGGACGATATGGTCCTGGGTGGGCAGCAGGCCCAGCGCGGCCTGGGCGTCCCCGTAATAGGCCAGCAATTGGTCGGCCGCCGCGGGTTTTAAGCCGTAGGCGTCCAGGAGCCAGGTCCGGGCCTGGTCAACCCCCGCCTCCAGCCGCTCCGCGATCCCGGCGCGCAGCTCGGAGACGTCCGCCGAGAGCAGGTCTTCGCGCCCCGGCGCCTCGCCGAACCAGAAGGGGATGTTGGGCGGTTGGCCTTTGGCATCTTCCACCAGCACCCGACCCGATTGTATCCGCAGGATGCGGTAGCTGGTATTGCCGAGTTGGAAGATGTCGCCGGCCAGGCTCTCGAAGGCGAAGTCTTCGTTCAGGGTACCGATGCGCATGCCTTCGGGCATCAAAAGGACGTCATAGTCGAACTGATCGGGGATGACGCCGCCGTTGGTGATGGCGGTCAGGCGCGCGCCCTTTCTCCCACGCAACCGGCCGTTGATCCGGTCGCGGTGGAGATAGGCGGCACGCCTCCCGACCCGCGTGGAAAAACCGTCGGCGAGCATCGTGAGGACCTGCTCGAAGGTGGCGTGGGAGAGGTCCCGATAGGGCCAGGCCCGACGCAGGCGATCGAACAGGTCTTGCTCGTCCCAGTCCTGGGCGGCGACCTCGGCGACGATCTGCTGGGCCAGCACGTCCAGAGGTTGGTGGGGGATCCGGGTACTGTCGAGCCGACGTGTCCGTGCCGCCGCGAGCAGGGCGGTGCACTCGGCCAAGTCGTCGCGGGAGAGGGGAAACAGCCGGCCCTTGGGGGTGGCCGTCAGGGCATGGCCGGAGCGACCGACCCGCTGTAGTAAAGTGGCGAGGGACCGCGGCGAGCCGAGCTGGCACACCAGGTCGATATCGCCGATGTCGATGCCGAGTTCCAGGGAGGCGGTCGCCACCAGGGCCCGCAGCTCACCGGCCTTGAGCCGACCTTCGGCCTCGCGGCGGTGCTCCCGCGACAGGCTGCCGTGATGGGCCATGACCGCGCCTTCTCCGAGGAGACTGGAGAGGTGGTGGGCCACCCGTTCGGCCAGCCGGCGGGTGTTGACGAAGATCAGGGTGGTGCGGTGCTCCCGTGAAAGAGCCGCCAGGCGGTCGTAGAGCTCGCCCCAGACCTCCCCCGACATCACTGCTTCCAGGGGTGAGTTGGGAAGCTCCAGGCCCAGGTCCAAAGGGCGGCCGTGGCCCAGATCGACGACGGTGCAGGGCGTTTCCGGGACGCCTGTGCTACCGGTCTCCTGGGGAGGGTGTCGTAAAAGGCACCGATCTTCACCCTTTGACCCCCTCACCCAAGATCCCTCGCCCGCTCGGGACAGGCTCCCTCTCCCGGCCGGGAGAGGGGCTTTTGCGACACCCTCCTGGGTGCCGAGGAGAAAGTGCTCCATGTCCGATACGGAGCCCTGGGTCGCGGAGATCCCGATGCGCTGCAGCGACCGCCTGGCAAGGGTCTCCAGCCGCTCCAGGGACAAGGCCAGGTGGGCACCGCGCTTGTTGCCGGCCAGGGCGTGGATCTCGTCGAGGATGACCGTCCGCACCGTTCGGAGCATGTCGCGTCCCGAGGCCGAGGTCAGCAGGATGTAGAGGGACTCGGGTGTGGTCACCAAGATATGGGGCGGCATACGACGCATCCGCTCGCGCTCGGACTGGGGGGTATCGCCGGTGCGCACCCAGGCGCGGATTTCTATCGGCGGCAGGCCCCGTGCCGACAACTGGTCCGCGATGCCCGACAGCGGGCGTTGCAGATTGAGCTGGATGTCGGTGGACAGGGCCTTGAGGGGCGATACATAGAGCACCCGCGTGTGGTCGGGGAGGTACCGCTCCAAACCCTCGCGCAACAGCCCGTCGATGACGGCGAGAAAGGCCGCCAGGGTCTTGCCCGAGCCGGTCGGTGCTGCCAACAGCGTATGCCGGCCGCGAGCGATAGCCGGCCAGGCCGCGGCCTGGACCGGACTCGGCGCCTCGAAGCTGGTCCGGAACCAAGCCGCGACGGCGGGGTGAAACAGGGAGTCGCTCATCGGCAGTCCCGACAACGTCGCTTTGGTTCTTCCACCGGGAATTATTTTTTGCCGCAAATGGCCGCAAATCAGGGGTTTCGTTTGTGACTCACCTACGAACACCAACGGCGTTTGTGACTCATATTTTCCGATTTATGATCCACTAACGACTTAGTCGTTCATACGTGAGCCTCAAAGCACCGGGCTTCCCTCGGCAATGTTGACCAGCTCGCGAAACGCCAGCACTGCCGCACGCGGTCCACTGGAGGGCCGCAGCTCGACCAGTAGCCCCGCGTCCCGCACCTCACGCAAGATCCTGTTGGCCGTCGGTTTCGGGATGCCCGAATCGGCGACGAAATCCGAGGTCTTAAAAATCGGACGGGAAAAAAACCAGTCGAGGGCACGGACGGCATATTGCGAGTGGGTCTGTCTCGTGATCCAGTCCTTGCGTTGGTTGTACAGATCCAGAATTTTCAGGGCACGGTCCTGATTCGCTTCTGCCTGAGCGATCAATGCGTGTAAAAAAAACGCCGCCCAGCCGGTCCAGTCGCCGTCCCGCGACACCGCCAGGAGATGTTCGTAATAACTGTCCCGGTTATGCTCCAGATACTCGCTGACGTAGAAATTCGGCGACGAGAGCAATCCTTTCTCGAACAGAAACAGCGGCACGATAAGACGCCCCAGACGACCGTTGCCGTCGAGGAATGGATGCAGCGCCTCGAATTCGGCGTGGACCAACGCGAGCTGTACCAGTCGATCCGGGGCCTCGTCATGCAGATAGCGCTCCCAGGTTGCCATGGCTTCCGGTAGATCATTCGCCGGGCAGGGAATGAAACGGGCCTCTTCGATCGTATAGCCGTGGGGACCGATCCAATTGGGAATTTTCCGATACTCGCCGGGCGACTTATGGCGCCCACGTACTCCCCGCATCAGGACCCGATGGGTATCCTTCAACAGGCGTTGGGATAGCGGAAGATCGGCCAGCCGTGCCGTAGCCTCCTGCAAGGCCGCTCGATAATTCAGCACCTCACGGATATCCGCTTTCTTCGGCGTACTCTCGTCCTCCTCCGCCCCTTCCGCCTCGAACGCCAGCACTTCGCCGAGGGTCGCCTGGGTCCCCTCGATTCGGCTCGAGAGCACCGCCTCCTGTGCCGTCAACGGAGAGAGTAGGACATCGGCGTTGGGAATACCGTGCAGTACCCCTTCATAACGGGCAATGGCGGCATTGGCCGGCCCGATCAACGGGATCAGCCGGGACCAATCCAACTCAGCCGGTGGGAAACCGCCTCGATGATAGTTGACGGGGCTCACGCCACTACCTCCGCGGCATTCTTGCCGATTTCGTTTCATCGGTACTCACGCCCAATACGATACCATTTGATGCGCAAACCATTTGATCGAGGAAGCCATGGACATTAAGCCCAGCAAGACCAATCCGGACCGGGGTATGTCCCACGACCAGAATTTCAAAAACCTCCTTGTTGACTATTCCCGCCAAGCGGTAGTCTTTTTCGCCGCCGCCGAGGCCGCGGAGATCGACGAGCAAGTGCGCATCACACCCGTGCGCCAAGAGCAGTTCCAGGAACGCCTCGGCGAGCGCTTTCGGGAACTCGATGTGCCGCTACGGGTAGAGTGGCCCGACGGACGACGCGAGGCCCTGTTGTTCGTGCTCGAAGAAGAGAGCGACGCCCGGCGCTTCTCCATTCACCGCCTGGCCCACTACTGTCTGGATCTGGCCGAGCTGATGAAGACCGACCGCGTGGTCCCGGTGGTCATCTTCCTGCGCCAGGCAAAAGGCGTGGCCCAACGTCTGCGCTTGAGCGGAGACCGGGATACCTACCTCGATTTCCACTACCTGAGCTGCGCTCTAGGCGAGTTGTCCTACGAAGACCACTGCCACAGCGACAACCTGGTGGCGCGGCTGAATCTGCCCAATATGCGGTATCCCGCGCGGCGCAAGGTCGAAGTCTATGCCCAAGCGGTCCGGGGGCTGACCGAGTTGGAATCCGATCCCGAGAAGCAGCTCAAATATCTGGACTTCATCGACATCTATGCGGCGCTTGACGATAATGAGCGGACCGAATACCAACGCGACTATCCCGACGAGGCAAAGACCATGAGCCGATTTGCCGAACGCTTCCGCGAAGAGGGCGTGCAGCAGGGTATGCAGCAGGGTATGCAGCAGGGCATACACCAAGGCAAAGCCTGGGTCCTGGAACGCCAGTTACGGCTGAAATTCGGCGCCTTACCCGACGTGGTACAGCGACGGATCGAGCAGGCCAGTGAGCAGACCCTGCTGGAGTGGTCCGAGCGGATCCTCACCGCCAACCGTCTCGACGAGGTTCTGCACTAAGGAGTAAACCTTGATCTCCGGGCTTGCCTCCTAATGGTACAGGATTAACAAGATTTCCAGGATTAACAGGATGTTGTAATTGTTATTTAAGAAAAATAATTCTGTCAATCCTGCACCATTGGCGGCTACCTCTTCAGGGCTGTAGCCGTGGCTCCTGCTCCGCGAGCCAATCCAGCAGTTGGTCCAGTTTATCCTTTCCCGCCGGCGGCGGATCCAGCAGCGGGCGCATATTGAAGGTTTCCAGGATCGGCTTACTGTCCGGATCGGCGGTGGCCGCGGCGGGACGGATGTCGATACTGAACTCCTGATCCACATAATAGCCGTCGCGGGCCTGGAGCCAATTCCAGGTCTCAGATCTTATGTCGAGCCCATCCAGGCGCAATCGCCATAGGCGTTGGAGGGCCTCGGAGATCAAGGCAGCACGGGATGACGGTGCCGACCCGTTCAGGAGCAAAATCGAGACTCGCACATCCGACAGGTGGACTGTTCCATCAGACGAGCCGCTCGCCAACCGCTTGCCCTCGGGACTGAAATCTACAGCTGTGACCTCGCGCTCATACCCGGTGAAGGCGTGGACTGGTTCTCCGGTGGCTGGATTCCACAGACGCACGGTGTTATCCCACGCGGCGCTCGCCAGCAGCTGGCCGTCCGGGCTGAAATCCACGGCGGTGACTGGGCCCACATGTCCGGTGAGGGTGCGGATGGGCTCGCCGGTGGCCGGATTCCACAGGCGCACGGTTCCATCAGACGAGGCGCTCGCCAACCGGCTGCCGTCCGCACTGAAGGCCACCGACGTTACCCTACCCTCATGCCCGGTCAGGGTGCGCACCAACCCCCCCGTCGCCGGGTCCCACAGGCGCCCGGTTCCATCAGACGAGGCGCTCGCCAGCCGGTTGCCGTCCGCACTGAAATCCACCGACCAAACCCCACCCTCATGCCCGGTCAGGGTGCGCACCAACCCCTCCGTCGCCGGGTCCCACAATCGCACGGTTCCATCAGACGAGGCGCTCGCCAGCTGGCTACCGTCTCTATCGAACGCTACCGAGGTGACTGATTCGTCATGCCCTGCCAGCCGGTACAGCGGTCTGCCCGTCTCCGCATCCCAGACTCGAATGCTGCCGTCAGATTGGGCCGTTGCCATCTGCTTGCCGTCGGGCGACCAGGCAATCGCATTGGGCGTACTGTTCAATTGAGGTGTCGGCGACTGCCATCGCCCGGAGAATGCCCGCGTGATTCGGGGATCTGTCAAACGATCCATGCCCTTGGGTTGCAGGCCAGGGTTGTCTTGGATCGGCTGGCGTTGGGCCTGCAATGCCTGTAGCAGCGCCCGCTGATAATAGTCGGTGCGTTCGGTACTGATGGCGCGTTCGAGCAGGGCGATGGCCTTTTCTTCATGGGCACGGGCCAGGTTGATGCTGGCCCTTAAAAATTGAGCCTTAGCCTCTTCCGCTGCAACCTTTGCCGTCTGCTCTGCCGCCTCCGCAATGTGGGTCTTATCCCACGCTTCCTCCCAAAGGTAAAAGGCATAGCCGGCCAGGAGCAGCATCAGGACGGCCAGGACACCCAGGCCCAGGCTCCATTTAAGGGCGGTACGGCGTGCACGCCGGTCCTGCTCGGCCTTTTCCTGCACCAGCTTGGCCTTTTCCTGTTCCTGTTCGACCTTTTCCTGCGCCAGCTTAGCCTTTTCCTGTTCCTGTTCGACCTTTTCCTGCGCCAGCTTAGCCTTTTCCTGTTCCTGCTCGGCCCGTTCCCGCAGCAGCCGCTCACGTTCAGCACGCTCTCGCTCGCGCTCAATGCGTATTTGCCGGCGTTCGCGGTGTTCCTCGATGCGGGTCAGGCGGCTTTCCCGCAGGAAGTCCAGGGCCGGCTGGAAACCAGGCCAATAGCGTTCGGCCCAGGCGGCGGTAGGCCGTTGCTGCCATTGCCAGGCGATGGCTTCTTGGAGTTCCGCATCCCGATAGAAACGGGGTTCGGCGGGGGTGTGTTTTGCGGCAGTCTCGGCCAGGCGACGGTAGATGTCGGAGGCAGCGGCCTCTTCATCCACCCAGTTCCGCAGGCTGTCCCATTGGCGGATCAGGCTCTCATGGGAGATGTCCACCATGGGGTCCTGATCCCCGGAAAGGACTAGAAAATTACGGCCGCCCCGACGGAAGCAGTCGATGACACGGACTAGTTTCTGTTCATCCGCGCCGATGATGGCACACAACTGGCTCAGACGGGTGGGCCGGCGGATGCGGCGATTACCGGGGTCTACTTGGGTCAGGGCTTGAAACAGCCGCCGTGCCAGATCCCGGTCCTCGCTGCTAAGCTCCTTCAGGGCCTCGTCGGCATGTCGGTTCAGGGCACCATGGATGGTGTGCACCCGCTCATAGTGCTCGAGGTCGATGGGTCCCCGGTGGTCCGGCCCCTCTCCCGATGAGGATGTCTCAAAAGTCCATTCGTGGGGTGTAGCGCAGGTGTCCCCGCCTGCATTTTCCGATGCAGGCGAGGACGCCTGCGCTACTTTTGCGACACCCTCCCGGCAGGAGAGGGGCTCTTGCGGCACCTTCGATCCTGCCGGTTGCTCGGCCACTTGTTCAGACCAGGTGTCCCAGCAACGCATGAGGACATGCTGGAGGATGGGCAGGTCGTCGCGGGTATCCAACCGCTCGTTCAGCAGCCGGTCCACCAGCCGCGGTGCGATGCGTTCGCCGGTCAGGTGGACCGGGCCGGTGATGGCCTCCCGGCGCTGGACCCGGGTCAGGCGCGGCACCAGGAATTGACCACGGTTGATTGTTTGGGGCAGGCCACTAAAAGCGTCGCAGTCGCCGATGAAATCCGAGCGCATGGTGATGACGCAGTAGACCGGCAGCTGGTCACGAGTCGCCAGGCGCAGCAACAGATCGACAAAGCCTTCGGCCTCGGCGCGGTGGGTAGCTGCCTGGGTCCCGGCCGAACTCTGGTCGAAGCGGAAGAGCTCCTCGAACTGGTCTACTAAGAGCAACAGGTTGGTGTCGTCGTTCTCCAGTATGGGCCCGAGGATCTCCAGGGCCGCTTCGGCGCCTTCTTCCAGTAATCGGTCGGCGAGCCGGGTCACCGTATCCGGGTCTTGGTTCTGCCCAGTCGTTTCCAACAAGGCCCCGGCCAGCCGTGGAAGGGGGGCCTCGCCGGGCTTGCAGGTGGCGATGCGCCAGCGGTCCCGGTCCCGGACCAGAAAGCCAGCCTCCAGAGCCGGGATCAGTCCGGCCCGGATCAGCGAGGATTTGCCGCAGCCGGAGCTGCCGACCACGGCCAGAAAACGGCTCCGGTGCAGGGAGGTGAGCAGGGATTGCACCTGGGCATCGCGGCCGAAGTAGTAGAGGCTGTCCGTGCGCTCGAAGGGCCGCAGACCGACGAAGGGGTTGGGCACCAGCTGCCGGTTCATGGCGCACTCCCGGCTCCGGCCCCCAGACCCTGAAGCACCTGCTCCACCGTGGTCTCGGTGATGGTGGCCGTGCCTGTATTGTCCAGTACCTGCACCCGGATCAAGCGCGGCAGGGACGGCAGGGCCTTGCTGCCGGGGCAATCGGGCAGCAGGAGCACCCAGATGGTTTCTAGGAGCAGGGTCTCGCCGAGCCGGGCGGCGGCTACCTTGAAGGCGCGCTCGACCCGGCTACGGACCCACTCGGGGGCGACCTGGCCGAACAGTACGATCAAATCCTGGGCGCGGGTGACGAGTTGCTCGAAATCGGTCCAGCGTTCCGCGGGCTGGTCACCGTCACGGGTCACTTCCAGTTTCAGTGCCGGCGCCCGGCGCATGAGGTCCGCCGCCAGTTGGAAGCCATAATGCTGGTCGGCACGGTGGGGATCGATGACGATGGTGCGTCCCGCTTGGGCATCGGGCTGGTCGCTACGGAGTCCGGCGATCTGTTCCAGGACGTCGTCGATGAGCTGCACCGGGCTGCTGCGCTGAAGCTGATAGCCGGTGCCCGAACGGGCATCGGTCTCGAGGGCGTTCAGCCAGTCACGGTGGTCTTCGTCATCCAGGGTAGCCAGGTCGAGGGTCTCCGGCAGCCAGAACAGCGAGCGGGTGGGCGCCTCCTGGGCAAGCTCGGCCTGGCGGCGCGGGTAGCTGTACTCACCACCGTCCATCGCTCGACCCGGCCAGCCGTCGAGCAGGTGGATGCTCAGATCGACGCCTTCCAGCGCCCGTCGCAGTGCGGCGTCATGCTCGGCGGCCGGGTACGGCGGCGGAATCGGTTCGGCGATGTGCGCCCGGTCCCCGATTTCTTTGATAAGCCGCTTACGCAGCCCGACCTGGCTGTCCGGTACGTCGGCAATCAGGACCTCGGGCAGGCCGGTCGACGGTGTCTTCGGGTCGTCCTTCGGTGCCGGAAATGATTTGAGCAGGTGTGTTGCGGCATCGACGATGGACCGCATGGCCGCATCGTAGCTCTTGCGATCGGAATCCTCGATAGGATCGCCGAAGACATCTTCGTCATCGGGGACGTCGTGGAACGGGAAGCCGGGTGTACTGGCGAGTGGCTCGGTCCAATGGCCCGAGTCGGTCCACTCCTGATGCGGGATCTTGTTGATCAGGACATTGAAAATGCGCCGTTCGCCGTTGACGGCGAGCCCGAGTGGCTGTGACCTGGCGGCCGTAATAAACCAGTCGAGCTCCTGCTTGCAGTAATCCGAGTTGCGGTAGTTGTGGGAATGGAGGACCACCAGAAGTGCAGTACGGTCCAGATCCCGCTCGATGCGGCTATCGAACTCGGTAGCACCGGTCAGGCGCCGTTTGTCCCACCAGACTTCAAGCCCGGCCAAGCCCCGGCGTTTGCCGAGCCACTTCAGGTAGTCTACGAACCTTTCCACCCAGCCGGTATCCTGCCCAGGGCGCGGCTCGTTATCCCGGTGGCTGAAGCTGATGAAGATGTCGTAGTCGAAGCCTGGTGTATAGGCCATCTGTGTGGTCGATCTTGTCCGGGGCATGATGATCGTACTAGGATTCCTTGAATGACCAGATTTTGTGCAAATGAGTCAAATTTCGCAAACGTCTAACCTCTCTCGTTGTCGTAATCGTAATCGTAATCGTGATCGAAGCCGCCGTAGGAGAGACAGAATACTTTCGCAGATCGTGGAATCCAGAGGTCCCGGCCAGGTGCCGGGTCGAAACCCGTAGACATCAGGTTTTCCATGCCCGCTTTGCCTGGCATCTCCGATTACGACTACGATCATGACCACGATCACGGTTCCGTTTTCGATCGCGAGAGAGCGATGATCACGCCTCGTCGGTCTGAGGCAACGCCTCGCTAGGTTTTCTTTTATCCACAGATCAGGGTTGCGCGGATTTTCTAAAAGCTGATAGCCGGCGCCCGAGCGGGTGTCGGTCTCGAGGGCGTGCAGCCAGTCGCGGTGGTCCGCGTCATCGTCCAGGGTAGCCAGGTCGAGATCTTCCGGCAGCCAGAACAGGGAGCGGGCGGGTGCCGCCTTGGCGAGCTCGGCCTGGCGGCGCGGGTAGCTGTGCTCACCACCGTCCATCGCTCAGCCCGGCCAGCCGTCGAGCAGATGGATGCTCAGATCGACGCGCTCCAGCGCCTGCCGCAGTGCGGTGTCATGCTCGGTGGCCGGGTTAGGGTGGCGGGATCGGCGCGGCGATGCGTGCCCGGTCTCCGATCTCTTTGATGAGCCGGGTGCGCAGCTTGGCTTGGCTATCGGGTACGTCGGCGATCAAGACCTCGGGTTTCAGGAGGTCTCGGAGTTCATCTGCGATTTCCACCGGTGGAGAGGTGGATAATGCATAGGTAATCAGACGCTCAGCTTCCGATATTTCGTTGCAGATCAGCGCGAGGGATGCTGCACTTCTGTGAAGTATCGATCTTGTTGGCTCCAGATCATCACGGTCGGCAATTGTGTCAGCGACTTCTCGCTCCTTTTCAAACGCTTGACGATTTAAGTCAGCAGCGCGCTCAGGGTACCCCTGACGCTGTGCCGCGTCGGCAGCGTCTGCAAGTTCCATCGCATCATGGTGCAACTGCGTTACTTCTTGCATCGTTCAGCGGTGGTGTTCTAATTCTGTTGTGGCTCGTTCCCACGCTCCAGAGACTGTGAAAGTATTTGTGTTTTCCGGAAGCGGTGGGATAAAGTTATCGTATTTCGTGCTAAATTTTGCCTTTTGTCCCACCAGATCTTGAGCCCTTTCAGGCCACGGCGCTTGCCCAGCCACCACTCCAGATAATCTTCGAACCTTTCCACCCAGCCGGTATCCTGTCCAGGGTGCGGCTCGTTATCCCGGTGGCTGAAGCTGATGAAGATGTCGTAGTCGAAGTCCGGCGTGTAGGCCATTCGTGCAGGGTCCGATCTTGCTCGGGGCGTGTCAGTCTATGGGGGCGGAATGGGGCACCATGTGCACTTCCTCACCGCTAGCAGGGATGTTAGCCGAGAATGGGCCGTGGGGCCAGCGGCGGGAGAAGATCATCATTTTTCTTAATCTGTGGAAATCTGCGTAATCTGTGGATTCAAAAAGCGAACGCGACCTCGGCTCCTGTGCCGGGGCGGTGGTAACGGGCGTTTTTGTAGCCGACCAGGGAGTCGAGGCTGGAGAGTATTTTTTCCCACCACAGGCTCCAGGCCCCGAGCAACCGATCCCGGAGGATCGTCACCGGATCATACCCCCGAGACTACGCCTGACCTCGCGGTCATAGAGGTCGGCGAAGGTCTCGACGATTGCGTTCGGATGGATGTCGAGGAACGCAGGCGTACTGTGACAACCGATCTCACCTGAACTCTCGTCTCGGTACAAAGCATGGAACAGAATTCGATCATTTTCTCGTCGCCTGAGATCCAACTCCTTGAGGATGACATAGTCGTGGGTCGCCAGGAACGCCTGGACCCCGAGACGTTGTAACTCGAGGAGGATTTCAATCAGCACACCGGATTGTTTGGGGTTGAGATTTGTCTCCGGCTCATCCCAAAACAATATGGATCCACCAGGTAGGCTTCCGTTCCGGATCAGTAGCCAGAGGAGACCAAGCTTTCTCATTCCCTCCGCCAGCAGAGAGAACTCCAGATTTCCCTGCTGGTTGCGGAGGAAAAATTCTTCCTCTTTAACCACAATCTTACCTTCCATGGCGCGCTGAATATTCCTGAGCAGTTGCCTGCGCCGTCCGTCCATCGGATCACGCAGGGCCGGCCGATAGGCGCGATCCAGGATATCCGCGTAGATCTCCTCGAAGTGGACTTCCCGTTGTGCATAGAGCGATCGAAACCCCGGTGCGTTGGAAAGCATCTCTTTGACCGGGATGTAAACGCACTCGATCGGCTCCGTTCCCCAACTCTTGGCGCCTGTTATCGTCGCGGACCTGGGTACGGTCGCATGATTGGAGAAAGACACCCGCAACCTGTGCTCGCCCCGAAAAATCTCTACTGAGCCTCGGGAGTTCCCCTGCCGGCGTTTCACCAAACGTCCTAGGGCGCGACCGGATGGGAGGAAGACGCGTACCAGTTTTCCGGCGAAATCCAGCCGGGTCTTGGTGATGTCGCAGGCGGCATAGGCAACCTTCATCAGGTGGGTCTTGCCCGTGGCGTTTGCTCCGATCAAGACGTTGACTCCGGACGAAAGCTCGAGGTCGAGGGTATCGAATGCCGTGAAGTGTTCGACACGGATGCGTGAAAGACTCATGGATTTAGTGCCGCCCGCGGCATTCCGATGCTCGACTGGAGATATCTTCAAAGATGCTAGCATCCCGAGAGCTATGCCGACCACCCACGACGACAGTGCGCGCACGGTAAATCTGTTCCGATGTGAATTCGAGAACGGATTTCATAGGTGCAAGGGGTGCGGAATCCCCCCCGACCGGCTTGACCCGAGCCCGGATTGGGATTCCAATGGCGTGCCATGATTGTGAATCTGCTCCTCGTCACCGGCGCCTATCTGCTGGGCTCTATCTCCAGCGCGATCATCGTATGCCGGCTGATGGGCCTGCCGGACCCGAGAACTCAGGGCTCGAGTAATCCCGGCGCGACCAATGTGTTGCGCATCGGCGGGAAGACGGCCGGGGCCATCACTCTGTTGGGTGACGGCCTCAAGGGTCTGGTGCCGATGCTGATCGGCCACCTGTTCGATGCAGGCCCGGTGTTGCTGGCGGCGACGGGGCTGGCGGCCTTTCTCGGCCACCTGTATCCGGTATTCTTCGGATTTCGGGGTGGGAAGGGGGTCGCAACGGCGCTGGGGGTGCAGTTCGGACTCTACTGGCCCATCGGGCTTACGGTGGCCGCGATCTGGCTGTTCGTCGCCAAGGTGCTGAAGATTTCCTCGGTCTCCGCCTTGGTCTGCATGGCCCTGGCGCCGCTCGTCGTCTGGCTCTTCCGGCCGGAGCCGGTGCTGATCGGGATGCAGGGGTTGATCAGCCTGATCCTGTTCTGGCGTCATCGCAGAAACATCCGGAACCTGCTGTCCGGTTCCGAGGCCAAACTCACCGATAGCGGGAACAAGTCCTGATTAGAGGCTCAAACCGGGGGCAGCTCCTCCATGCGCCAGCGCGCCCTGGGCTCGATAGCCAGGGGTGCGGTTTGACCGGCCTGCAGCCGCTGCCAACCGGCATAGGCGATCATGGCCCCGTTGTCGGTACAGAAGGTCGGCCGGGGATAGAAGACCTCGCCGCCCTCCTGCGCCGACATCTCGTCCATCCGTGCCCGCAGGCGCCGATTCGCGCCGACGCCGCCGGCCACTACCAGGCGCTTGCTCGCACTCTGGCGCAGGGCGCGTCGGCATTTGATGACCAGGGTCTCCACTACGGCTTCCTCGAAGGCGCGGGCGATGTCGGCGCGGGTCTGCGCCGGGTCGTCGGTGCGCGCCGTCTCTCGCTGTAGGGTGTTCAGGGTGAAGGTCTTGAGTCCGCTGAAGCTGAAATCCAGTCCCGGGCGATCGGTCATGGGCCGCGGGAATCGGTAACGCCGCGGGTCCCCCTGTTCCGCCAGCCGCGCCAAGGCGGGACCGCCGGGGTAGGGCAGTCCGAGGATCTTGGCGGTCTTGTCGAAGGCCTCACCGGCGGCGTCGTCCAGGGATTCCCCGAGCAGGCGGTAACGACCGATCGCCGCGGTCTCCACCAGCTGGGTGTGGCCGCCGGATACCAGCAGGGCGGTGAAGGGAAAAGCGGGTGCCGGCGCTTCCAGCATGGGGGCGAGCAGGTGGCCTTCCATGTGGTGGACGCCGATTGCGGGTATGCCCCAGGCCCAGGCCAGAGCACGGCCGAAGGCGGCCCCCACCAGCAGGGCGCCGATCAGCCCGGGGCCCGCGGTAAAGGCGACGCCGTCGATGGATTCCTTGGTAAGCCCGGCTTCGCTCAGGACCTGCCGGATCAGCGGCAGGGTCTTGCGCACATGGTCGCGGGAGGCGAGCTCCGGCACCACGCCGCCGTATTCGGCGTGGATCTCTACCTGGCTATAAACGGCGTGGGCGAGCAGGCCGCGGTCGCCGTCGAAGACGCCTACCCCCGTCTCGTCACAGGAAGTCTCGATTCCCAGTACCCGCATAATGAATGTCTATCGCTATCTGTCAACTATCGGGCACTTTGAGAAATACGGTTTTCGTCTACAGCACACATCAACAATCAATGGCTTAGAGTCGCCTGTTGGTAAAAATACCTATTTTTCAAGGTGCCCTATCGCCATACAACCTAGCGAGGTATTGCCTCAGACCGACGAGGCATGATGCCCCAAAAGCCCCTCTCCCGTAAGGCCTCATCTCCTCCGCCCAACCAGCCGTTGGAGAGCCAGGGTAGGTCGGAATCGAAATCGGTATCGCAATCGGAATCTCGATCCCGATCCCGATCCCGATTTGTGCACTGCATGAACTTGACTCATTTGTAAAGATTCGGGTCCCTCAAGGATCCTAGTCCCCTCCATGCGTGACGGGTATACAATTCCGACTCGACCAACATCCCACCACCACATTTTCCGGAGCCCATCATGCCACAGGTTACCATTGTCGGATCGGGTTTCGCGGCACTCACCGCCGTCAAGACCTTACGCAAAGCCGCGCCTGAAACGGCGATCACCCTGGTGAGTCCCAAAGCGGAGTTCGTCTATTATCCGGGCCTCATCTGGGTCCCGACCGGTCTGCGCACCGGTGATGACCTGCGCATTCCGCTCGAACCCTTTTTGCGACGCATGGGCGTAAAACACCTGGCCGGAGAGGCCACGGGTCTCGACGCCGGTGGTCGGGTCTTGAAAACCACGGCAGGGGACATCGAGAACGACGGCCTCATCATCGGCTCCGGCGGTCGCTATATCAAGAAACTGCCGGGCATCGAGCACACGCTGCTTCCCTGCGAGGGCATCGCCGCCGCCCAACGTATCCGGGATCGACTGCAAGGCATGGAGGGTGGGACCATCGCCATGGGCTTCGCGGGTAATCCGAAGGAGCCCGCAGCCATGCGCGGCGGCCCTCTGTTCGAGTTCCTGTTCGGTATCGACAGCTACCTGCGCAGACAAAACCGCCGCGAGCGCTTCGAACTGGTCTTCTTCACCCCGGCGGAAAAGCCGGGAAATCGCCTCGGTCCCAAGGCCGTGGATGGGTTGCTGGCGGAGATGCGCAAGCGCGGGATCGAAACTCACCTCGGCCACCCGCTCAAGGGCTTTGCCCAAAATAAGGTGATGACCGCCGGGGGGGAATTCGAGGCCGACCTGATCCTGTTCATACCCGGCATGACGGGGAAGCAATGGTTCGACGATACGGACCTACCGCGCTCGGAGGGCGGCTTTATCAAAGCCGACAAACAGTGCCGGGTGGAGGGTATGGAACGGATCTATGTGGCCGGGGATGCCGGCAGCTTTCCAGGACCCGAGTGGCTGCCGAAGCAGGGCCACCTGGCGGACCTGCAGGCCAAGGCGGCGGCCGCGAACCTGGTAACCGAGCTCGCAGGCGGACAACCCGCCGCAACCTATCGGGCGGAGCTCCTGTGCATCGTCGATGCCCACGACCGCGGGATGCTGGTGGCCCGCAACGAAAAATACAACCTGGTGCTGCCCGCCATGCGTACCTTCCATTGGTTGAAGCGCGGCTTCGAGTGGCGATATCTGCGCCAATACCGCTGATTCGCGATTTGAAGAACGAACCCCAACATCGCATGTTGGATTACGGCACGTTCGACTTCTTCGGCACACACCGACATCTCAGTGCGCGCCTAATCCAACCTACACGGCTGGTAGCCACTTACTTAATCGACAAGAAATTGATACGCATTCGTCCTGGCTGACGGCCAATGTGTCAGGATCGATCCGAGGGTATCTTGAAATGGCTGCCGCTTTGATCTAGATCCGCCTAGTACAGCAGTGCCGAAGTACCGATAACATCAATGCCATTAAGTTAAGCGTTACCGGCCAGCAAAAGAGAGGAAACCTCACCAATCACACGAATCCTCGCGGATTGATTCGCGCGATTCGTAGGTTGGGCAAAGCCCGCCAGGGACGGTGGGCGTGCCCAACAAGGTGTTGGGCTACGACAAGCGGCCAGCAGCTAACTTAATGGCATTGCCCCCCAACCTGTCGGTGCACACAGCGGGTAAACATCGACCCTTCATTCGGGGGTGGACAGGTCATCATGTCCCTTCCTCGCCCAGGTCCGGAGTCCCAGGATGACCAGCGCCAGGAAGAGCGATAGACCGACGATCCAGATTCCGGAGCTGATCGGATGGCGCTCGAAGCTGGCAGCCTGATAGAAGAGGGTGGCCGTGACGAAGGCAATGCCGGTAGTCCAGGCGGCTACGAATCCCGCCCAGGCCATGCCTGTCTCACGGACGATGACCCCGATGGTCGCCGCACAGGGAAAATAAAGCAGCACGAACAGCAGGTAGGCGAAGGCACCGATCCGGCCGTCGAAGCGGGCCTCCATGGCGCCGAAGGTCCCGCTCTCGACTGCCTGCTCGGCCGCTGCCTGCTCGCGATCCGAGAGATCCCCCACCTTCAGGCCCAGGGGATCGAGTAGGCTGTCGGCGACCGCAGCCAGGTTTTTCGGCACGCTGCTCGCCGCCGTGGTCAGGGCGGACTGGAGGTCGAAGTCCTCCTCGGCGGGCTGGGGCCGCGCCTCCTGCGCGATTCGGGTATAGAGGGAATCCAGGGTGCCGACGATGACCTCCTTGGCCAGAATTCCGGAGACGATTCCTACCACGGCCGGCCAGTTATCCTCCCGGACCCCCAAGGGGGCGAACAGGGGGGTTGCCGTTCGGCTTGCCGCACTCAGTATCGAGTGCTCGCTATCGGCCATGCCCAAGGTGCCGTCGGTGCCGATGGAGCCGAGCAGATTCAGGGCTACGACCATGAGGACGATGACCCGTCCGGCCTCTTTGAGGAACAGCCGCACCCGGTCCCAGGTCCGCAGCATCACGCCTTTGAAGGTCGGCAGGTGGTAGGGGGGAAGCTCCATCATGAAGCCAGTGCTCTTTCCCGCCAGCAAGGTCCGCTGCATCACCAATCCCGTGAGGACCGCCACCAGGATCCCGACCAGGTAGAGGGCGAAGACGACGTTCTGTCCCGCCTGTGGAAAAAAGGCGGCGGCGAAGAGTACATAGACCGGTAGCCGCGCCCCGCAGGACATGAAGGGATTCATGAGGATGGTGAGCTTGCGCTCGCGTTCGTCCTCCAGGGTCCGGGTAGCCATGACGGCAGGCACATTGCAGCCGAAGCCCACGATCAAGGGCACAAAGGCCTTTCCGGGCAGACCGATGGAACGCATCAGGCGGTCCATGACAAAGGCCGCCCGTGCCATGTAGCCGGTGTCTTCCACTACGGACAGAAACAGGTACAGACTGGCGATGATGGGGATGAAGGTGGCAACTACCCGGAGGCCGCCGCCGACCCCGTGCGCCAGGATCAGGGTCAACCACTCCGGCGCGCCTACGGCAGCCAACAGGGCGCGGACACCATCCACGAAAAAGGCCCCGGCGATGCCGTCGAAGGCGTCGATGAAGGCGCCACCGAGGTTGATGGTGAAGACGAACATCAGGTACATGACCGCCAGGAACAGGGGAATGCCCCACACGCGGCTCAGAACCACCCGGTCGATGCGGTCGGTCAAGGTCTTGCCCACCCGCCCCCGCTCCCGAGTTACCCGTTGGGCCAGGGCATGGGCATGTCCGAACCGGGTGTCGGCAATGTGGATGTCCACCGCTTCCCCTGACCGGTCCCGGATGAGTCGCCGCCAATGCTCGGCTTTGTCTCGAAGCTCGGGAGTTGCCAGGGCCATGGCGGCAGGGTCCCCTTCCAGCAGCTTGAGTGCCAGCCAGCGGCTGTTGGCCCGGTTGGCCTCATCCTCGAAATGAGGAGCGAGCGCGGCCACCGCCTGCTCCACACACTCATCCTGGGCGAGATCGAACCCGCCGGGGCCACGTCCACCGGCGACCGCCAGCATGCGCGCCTTGAGCTCCGTCACTCCCTCCTGAGCGACGGCCACCACCGGCACTACCGGGCAGCCAAGCTCACGGCTCAGACGCTCCGGGTCTAGCAGGATACCCCGGTTGCGCGCCACGTCCATCATGTTCAGGGCCAGGGTCAGGGGCACGCCCATTTCCAGGAGTTGGACGGTAAGGTAGAGATTGCGCTCCAGGTTAGAGGCATCGACGACATTGACGATCAGGTCCGCGTCCCGCGAGAGTAGGTAGTCCCGCGTCACCCGCTCGTCCGGGGAACTCGCATCCAGGGAATAGATGCCCGGCAGATCGACGACCCGAATCTCCCGCCCGTCGAGCTCGATCCGTCCCTCTTTGCGCTCCACAGTGACGCCCGGCCAGTTGCCCGTCTTCTGGCGGATGCCGGTCAAGGCGTTGAAGAGGGCAGTCTTGCCGCAGTTCGGATTGCCCGCCAGGGCAATCGTCAGTCCGCCGCCCCGGTAGTCCGGACGCGCGGGTCCTTCCCGTTCGCAGTGATTCATGATCGCGGGTAGTGCGCACTGAAGGATAAGGCCTGTAACCTCGACCGGGTTACCCGGCACCGGATGGATCAGCCCTCCTGCCGGCCGAGGCTCGCCTCACCAGTGGATACAGGCTCAACGGACAGCTTCTCGACGACACCACCGCCCAAGGCAACCCGGGTACCTCCGGTAGACAGGACTACGCCTCGGGGGCGATGATGCAGGATAGCCACCTCGCTGCCCACCCTTAATCCCAGGCCCAGCAGACGGCGTGCCAGCTGTTGCCCGCCGCGGATCTCGGCGATACGGGCGGGGGTTCCGACGGGTAGTTCGAATAGAGACATGGGAACTTGAATAAGTGCTTGACACCTAGCGAGGCGTTGCTTCAGATCGACGAGGCGTGATCATCGCTATCTCGCTATCGAAAACGGAACCGTGATCGTAGTCGTAATCGGAGACGCCAGGCAAAGCGGGCATGGAAAACCTGATGTCTACGGGTTTCGACCCGGCACCTTGGCCGGGACCTCTGGATTCCACGATCTGCGAAAGTATTCTGTCTCTCCTACGGCAGCTTCGATCACGATTACGATCACGACAACGAGAGAGGTTAGACGTTTGCGAAATTTGACTCATTTGCACAAAATCTGGTCATTTAAGGAATCCTAGACCGAGTCAGTACGGAGAAAAAACTTCTCAGTATAGTCTAACCGATATTCGCCCATTTCACTGCTAATCTTGTTTCCAGGCGACGAAAAACGGAAAATCCAGGCGTGACGGGTATGACCATCGAAGCAAAATCGGAAGGGTATGATGAAGCGGCAGAAACCTGAGAGGAGTCTACGGTCGGGATGGGCAGCGGCACTTTGTCTCGTCCTGTTGGGCGCCAACTGTGCGTTGCCAGCGGCACAGGTCGCCTATTGGCTCCCGAACGGTAACGACAGCGTCTTTGGCCAGGCATTCTATGTAAAGAGCCGGTACGAGGATACTCTGTTGGACGTGGGCCGCCGGAACGGGCTCGGCCACGACGAGATGAAATTCGCCAATCCGGAAGTGGACATGTGGATACCGGGTGAAGGCACCGACGTCCTCGTGCCTACCCAGTATGTGTTGCCCAACGCCCCGCGGCGGGGATTGGTGCTCAACCTGGCGGAGAAACGGCTCTATTACTTCCCTCTGCCCGGCAAAGTGGTCACCTACGCCATCAGCATCGGACGCGAGGGCTGGAACACGCCGCTCGGTAACTTCAGCATTGTGAGCAAGGTCAAGGATCCGACCTGGACTCCCCCGGCCTCCATTCGCGCCGAACACGCGGCGCAGGGGGATATTCTACCGGCGGTGGTTCCGGCGGGGCCGGACAACCCCCTGGGACAATATGCCATGCGCCTGAGTGCGAGGGGCTATCTCATCCACGGCACCAACAAGCCTTGGGGACTCGGCATGCGGGTCAGCCACGGTTGTATCCGGATGTATCCGGAGGACATCGAGCAGCTGTTTTCGAAAATCTCGGTCGGGACACCGGTCAAAATCGTCCACCAACCGTTCAAGGTCGGCTGGCGCGACAATGACCTTTATCTGGAGGTGCACGCCAAGAACCAAGCCGAAGCCGGATCCCTCATGAAGCCAATCTCGGCATTGATCACCACCGCCCGGGGGGTGAGTGTGGATTGGACGGAGGTACGCAGGGCCCTGAAAGAAAATACCGGCCTTCCACACCTGGTGGGAGGCCGGCAAAAGCCGGCACGCCGGCTCTATCTGGATAGGATCTTCTAGCCGAGCTTACTTGGCCATGGCCTTCTCGAACATGCGGCTGGTGCTCTCGGTTTTCATTTCGCAGCACATCTTAGCCTCGTTGGCCTTGCTGAGAGCCTCCAGGGCTATCTCGCGAGTTGGTCGACCGCTACTACACCCATCCAGCAGCCCCATGGTTAAGACGATAGCCGCGGACAGAGAAGCAAGCTTAACGGTTTTCGACATAGCTGTGTCTCCTTGTGATAAAAGCCAATCGGCCCACTGTTTATACCACATAATCAGAG
Organism: Candidatus Thiosymbion ectosymbiont of Catanema sp. Cochon2018; assembly: GCA_011392765.1. Lineage (GTDB taxonomy): Bacteria > Pseudomonadota > Gammaproteobacteria > Chromatiales > Chromatiaceae > Thiosymbion > Thiosymbion ectosymbiont_A. The sequence goes on from WYCW01000001.1 coordinate 820,100, forward strand.
TTTTTCCGAGCGGCATGTGTTTTACCTAGCCGAGATCCGCCGAGATGGTCCAGCGTTACTACGACAAGACAGAAGAAACCGGGGCCGGGAACCCCTTTCGATACCGCCAGGGCTTCCTGGGCGACATCCGTATCCGGCATACCGGCGGAGCAGATGTGCCGATCCGTGAGCTGCCGCCGTTCCTGCGCGCTCTTTTGGTAACGGACGGCACCGTCACCAAGATCCTCGAGGCCTATTTCTGGGAGCCGGTGGAGATCGTAACTCTACGGCAGGAATTCGTCCACGCTGAGCGCCCCATCGCGTGGACCCAGATCGCCCCTGGCGACCGGGTGTTGATCCGTCACGTGCACCTCAGCGGTATGGAAAGCGAACGCATCTATGCTACGGCCTCCTCGGTCATCCGCACCCAGCTTATACCGGAGGCCTTCCGGCAACGGCTGATCGACCGCCGGATCGGCATCGGCATGCTGATTCGTGACAGTGGTATGGAGAGCTACCGCGAAGTGCTGGAGGTAGGTATCGAGCCGGAGGACGGGAACTATGACCCGACCCTCGCCCCGAAGAAATCGGATCTTATCTTCCGCACCTATCGTATCATCATCGACGGCAAGCCGGTGATTCTGATCACGGAGCGGTTTCCCTTGCATTTGTATAGATGATCGGGTGGTGTTGTAATTTTGTTGTCCCTGGGTGTACCCGAAATGAGGGTGTTTCTGTCTGAATCTCGGAAACAACAAGGTTGGAACACTACCCGCGGTTGGAATGATTTCACTTCGATATGGACACATTCTTCGCCCAGGGCGGCTACGCCCTCTACGTGTGGAGCTCCTACGGCATGGCCCTGATCCTGTTGGTCCTGGAACTGGTGCAGTTGGTCCGCCGGCGCCGCGGCATCTTGGCCCGCCTCGCACGATTACAGAAGATCAACCGCAAATGAAGCTGTTCAGATTTTTCTCCCCGGCTACCTTCTATCCCTTGGCCGGCAAGCTGATGCCCTGGTTTGCCGTGCTGGCGGCGGTGACTATCCTCAGCGGGCTCTACTGGGGCTTCTTCGAGACCCCGGACCGCCTCGGCGGCACCAATCCCCAAAAAGAGTATTACCGGATTATCTTCATCCATGTCCCCGCCGCTTGGATGTCTATGTGGCTTTATCTCCTGGTGGCGGCCTATTCGGCCGTCGGGCTGGTCTTCAACACCCGGCTCAGCTTTATGCTGGCCCGTGCCGCCGCCCCTACCGGCGCCATCTTTACTTTCCTGGCCCTGTGGACCGGCGCCTTCTGGGGTCGCCCGAGCTGGGGCACCTGGTGGGACTGGGATCCGCGCCTGACCTCGGAGTTGATCCTGTTCTTTCTCTACCTCGGATACCTCGCCCTGCACTCGGCCATCGACGACTCACGCCGGGCGGACCGGGCCTCCGCCCTGCTGGCTATCGTCGGCCTGGTGATGGTCCCGGTCATCTTCTGGTCCATCAACTGTCCGGACCCCAGCCGGTGTGCAGCGCTCCATCAGCGTTCTTCCCTGGCGAACATGGAGCCGAATATCCTCTGGTCCATGCTTATCATGACCTTCGGCCTGTGGATGTACAGTTTCGTCACTATCTTTATGCGGGTGCGGAATATCATCCTGATCCGGGAGGCCGATACGACCTGGGTCAAGGGACTGGTTACAAAGGAACAGTGATCGCGATTGTCGCAACACATCGCTCGCCCGAAGGTAATCTTCCGGAATACCGATGTCGATAAAACGGCCGGACTGCTCCACACCGTAAAGTCTGCGCCCTTGATCAAAGATAGAGGGAAGTATGTTATCCTCGAGGGAGTACTTCTTCTCTCCCCCCTTTTCGAAACCATTCAGCACCGATGGCTCCACCAGATAGATGCCGCCGTTTGCCAATCTTCCAGACCGAGCAGTGCCCGCCTGGAGCAAAAGAATATGGCCATCATCCGCAACTTCTATCCCCATATAGCGTCCTGTCTCACGCGTTCGAAATAGAGCAAAGGTCCATTCCGATTCATGCTCGGTATGAAAATTCTCCAGCTTTTCCAGATCGACCTCAAAGAAGGTATCTCCGTTAAGTACCAGAAAAGGCTCCGTCAGGTCTTTTGCGGCATGAAGCAACCCGCCGCCCGTGCCAAGCGGGGTTGGTTCTATTGCATAGTCGATTGGGATGCCCTGATAGGCGGCCCCAAAATGGTCGCTTATGGACTGATGTCGATAGCCGACGGATAAGATAAATCGTTCAACGCCCTGCCTGCCCCAGTACTCCATCGGGTATTCGAGAAACGGTCGGCCATTGATAGGGGCCATGGGCTTCGGCAGATCAGGCACGGATTTGCGAAGCCGCGTACCCAATCCGCCGGCCAGAATAACTGCTGTTACCACTAGTACGTATGCTCCCAATTACCGATAACATCGAGCCAACAGTATCCTAATGGAAGATTCAGCCGCAAATGAACGCAAATCAACGCAAATGATCGAAAGCTGTCGCCGGTGGCGAGCCGATTACGACCGCTTTGCGGCTATTTGCGTTTATTCGCGTTCATTTGCGGCAAAAAATAATTTCCAATGAAAGAACCAAACCGATGTTATCACACAGCGTTCAGAATGGCGCAGATCTCATCGACCTCCTCGTCCCGGAGATCGGGGAAATTGCCGATATAAAAGCCATAGAAGTGGATGTGTTCGGTCTCCGGGAATTCCCGATAATGGCCTTCCGGCACCAGGCCCTCGAGGTAAGGTTGGCGTACCTGATTGCCTCCTCCGGAACTACCGCGTCGGTATTCGATACCATGCTCACGCATCTTGTCCATTAACCGCAGAACAAAGGCCTCATCCGAAGTCTTCAGTACGAGATTGAAGGCATAGTTGCTCGACCCTTCGAGTTTGAAATCGGTACGGTACTTATCGGAATCCAGTCGACTCAGAAACCGGTGAAGATTTTCGGTGCGTCGTACAATATTGGCGTCCAGCCGTTTGAGCTGACTTCTCCCCATGATCCCGCCGATCTCCGTGTTGCGCATGTTGTAGGCAGGATAGGCAAAGATAAATTCCGGATTGAGTTCCGGGTTATCGGTTTGGTAACGGGTGCGAAGATCCATATTATCGGATTCGCGTACCATCCCATGTGATCGCAGCATACGCACCTGCTGATAGACCGCTTCATCATCGGTGCAGACCATGCCACCCTCGATGGTACTCATATGATGGGCATAGTAGAAGGAGAAATTGGAGATCCAGCCGAAGGTTCCCAGCTTTTGGCCGTTATGGGTGGCACCGTGGGATTCACAGGCGTCTTCGATCAGCGGAATCTTGCGCTGTTTCAACGCATCGATGAGCTCATCCGTCAGGCCATCGAATCCCTGAACATGGGTGAGAAAGACCGCTCGGGTATTGTCGGTGAGCTTGTCGATTACCTGCTTGGTATCCATCCCCAAAGTACGCGGATCGATATCGACGAATACCGGAGTAAAGCCATTCTGAAGTACGGATGAGATATCCGAGCTCCAAGTCAGAGGCGGAACAATCACCTCCCCCCCCTCCGGGTAGCGAATCTTCAGTACCGCCATGGTGAGGAGGTTGGAGGAGGCGCCGGAGTTCAGGAAGACACTGTATTTGACGCCCAACCACTGGGACCATTCCGCTTCAAAAGCACGCACCTGTGTGCCATTGGTCAGAATCGGGTCATCCTGTCTGAGGTGTTCGATAACCGCATCCAGATCTTCGCGGTGGATGTTGTTGCGCATCAACGGAAATTTCATAAATACTCCATTTCAGGGCACTTTGAAAAATACGGTTTTCGTGAATGGCATGTCTGAATAATCAATGGCTTAGAGTCTCTCGGTCGATGAAAGCACCTATTTTTCAAGGTGCCCTTTACATGGGCAAGGATTCGCGAAAGCCGCGCAGGCTATTTAATATGGATTGCACGCCGATCCCAACCTGTTCGTGCAGCTCCGCACGCGGCCCGAGCTCGAACCGATAGGCCGGCTCGACACCGAGGTTCAGCAGTGTCGCCTGCAACCTTCGTCGCGCGATAAATTCGAACAGCATAGAATCGAGCCCCCCCCGGCCCCGGAAGCCCTCTTCCAGACTCACCAGACCGGTATAAGACTTGAGCGCCGCTTCGAGTTGGTCCGCCGAGTAGTTGGTCAGATTGAAGAGGTCGATCACACCGACCTCTTCTCCTCCCCCGGAAAGCCGTTCGGCAACCTCGAGCGCGGTATGCAACAAATAGCCTGTTGCAATCAGGCAAATGCGGTCTCCTTTTTTGTGAACATAAAAGCCGATTTCCATATCGGGGACCTCTTGGTCATAGATTACAGGAAGCACCTGGGCATCGAAGCGCAGATATTTGGGTCCTTGGTTTTCCGTACAGTGATTGAATAGATTTTCCGCCGTTATATGATCCGCCGGGGATAAGAGCTGAAAATTGGGCAGTGCCCGCATCAGGGTAATGTCCTCGTAGCATTGGTGCGTCGGTCCGGAAACGACGTAACTGTAGCCGGCCCCTACCCCGATCAGATTGACATTCAGGGGCCGGACTTCCGAGAGCAGCGCCAGACTTACCCGTGCCTGTTCATAGCAGCGCATGGTGATGAAAGGTGCGATGGCATAGGCAAATACGATGTAACCTTCGAGCGCCAAACCGGCCGAGATATTGATCAGATTCTGTTCCGCGATCCCCACATTGACGAAGCGGCTAGGGAAGTCTGCGCGAATCTTATCGAGTACCGGTGAACCGAAATCGGCGCTTACAAAGAAGAGCCTTTGGTCACCGCCCATCGCCTTCCGGACCTGTTCCAGAAAGACATCCCGCATGGCCCGTGGTTGGCAGGTCATCGGGTCTTCTCCAGCAGCTCGTCGATCAACTCCGGTTTCGGATTGATGATGTGTGAGAGCGGTGCATTTTCCAATCCGGGCACGCCCCGTCCTTTCAAGGTCCTGGCAATGAGCACCTTGGGCTTGTCGGTTACACGATCTTTCTGTTGCATCAGTGCCGTCCGCACCGCCAGCACATCATGACCATCGACCTCCTCACTACAATCCCAACCGAAAGCAGTGAGTCGCAGATTCAGGTTCCCGTGCGACACGATCTCATCGGTATAGCCCAACATGCTGATCCGGTTGTTATCGACAATCAGATTGAGGTTGTCGAGCTGGTGGTGAGAGGCGAACATGAGGGCCTCCCAACAGGCGCCTTCATGTAACTCACCATCGCCGACGATGACAAAAACACTCCTGTCACTCCCTTTGGATTTGAGCGCAAGGGCAATACCCGCGGCCACCCCCAACCCATGGCCGAGTGATCCATTGACTGTCTCATAGCCGGGGATGACCGGATCCGGTATACCTCCGAGAAAGCTTCCTGTCTCGCATACGCGATGAAGTTCTTCTGACGAAAAGTAACCCAAATCAGCAAGGATAGGGTACATGCAGATGGATCCGTGACCTTTGCTGATAATACACCGGTCACGCTGCTCATCCAACGGATCTTTCGGGTTGAATCGAAGAACGCCGCCATAATAGAGTGCGACGAATATCTCAACCGTGGAGAGGGAGGAGGCCAACCGGGTCTCAGGGGCACGTCGATGGATCGCCAGGGTTTCCCGCCACACCCAATGGGTTTTGCCTTGCAAGTCGGCTTGATTCATATTCGATTCTGCTTGGATACGATGTTTTCGACATACCATTGATAGGTCTCTCTGAGACCTCGATCGAAATCAATCCTGGGTTGCCAGCCGAAATTTTTGATACGGGAGCTATCCAACAGTTTTCTGGGCGCGCCATCCGGCTTGGTCCGATCCCACTCGATGGTCCCCGTGTAACTCACGATTTCCGCGATTCGTTCAGCCAGCTCCCGGATGGAGAAATCAATACCGGTCCCGAGATTGAGGGGCAACTCGAGGTTGGAAACGTCCTCTCGGAGCAGAAACAGCGTCGCATCCGCTATGTCGTCTGCATGAATAAACTCACGACGCGGTTCACCACTACCCCACAGGGTGACACTGGGAGTACCAGTCTTTTTCGCCGCGTGAAAACGCCGGATCAGGGCGGACAACACATGTCCGGACTCCGGATCGAAATTGTCGTTGGGGCCGAATGCGCTATTCGGGATGGCAGGAATAAAACGCTGACTGCCGTATTGCTGATTGTAGGCCATACACATCTGTAATCCTGCCAGCTTCGAGATGGCGTAGGCCATGCTGGTCGGCTCCGGATGGCCGGATAACAATGCGGTTTCAGCCATGGGTTGCGGACATTCCCGCGGATACATGCAGGATGAAGCAAACAAGACGAGCCTTTTTACCCCTGTTCGCTGTGCGACCCGCAGTACATTCAATTGGATTGCCAGGTTGATGTTGACAAAATCGGCCGGATAGATCTTGTTTTCGACGATCCCCCCCACACGACCGGCCGCCAAAACAACATACTCAGGTGAGTGTTCGGCAAAAAATCGTTCAACGGCAAGGTTGTCAGTCAATTCCAGCTCATCGTGGCGGGCCAGAACCAGATTGTCGTATCCGGTACTTCGAAGCTTCCGGACCATTGCCGAGCCGATGAGACCCGTGTGACCGGCAATATAGATCGAGGCGCTCGTATCCATGGTTACAGCCAAATGCCACTAAGTTAAGCGTTACCGGTCGGCAAAGTAAGAGAAGAAACTACGAATCACGCGAATCCTCGCGAATTGATTCGCGGAAATTCGCGTGATTCGTAGTTTTCTCTAAGTGGCCAATAGTTAACTTAATGGCATTGGGTTACAACCCGCTCGGTTGATACAGCACAACTCGGCTACCCGAATGATCAAACTTGAACGGAACACGAATCAGGTCTCTAAGCTGTTCACGAATTGCAGCCTGTTTCTCGGGTCTGGCAAAAAGCAACATGAATCCACCCCCGCCGGCGCCGAGGAGTTTTCCACCAATTGCGCCCGCCCGCCTCGCCCGATTGTATATCGCGTCTATTTCCGGGGTGGTTACGCGATCCGAGAGGGAGCGTTTATAGTTCCAGGTCTGATCGAGCAAGTCGCCGAATTCCTCGATAGCGATCCGTTGATCCTGCAGAATATCGATTGCCTGGTCGACCATTTTTCTCATGCGCCGGAGTTCTTCCGCACGCTTCTTCATATTCGCTATCTTCGACTCCGCCACCTCCGAGGCGATGCGGGAGAAGCTGGTAAAGAACAGCATAAAATGGTTACCCAGGATGGTACGTCGATGCGCGGGGAGAATGGCCGGAGAAACATCGAAAGTACCATTGCGGTGAAACTCGATCCGGTTGAATCCACCATAAGCGGCAGAGATCTGATCCTGCGACCCGACATGCTCGCCGATAACATCCTGTTCGATATGAATGGCATCGGTTGCCAGTTTGTCCTTAGTGGACATCTTTCCTTGCAGGGCCTGCAGGGCATGCATCAAACCCACCGTGAATGACGAGCTGGACCCCAGTCCGGAACGCGCGGGCAGATCAGCATCATGATGGATTTCAAGCCCGTCTTCTATCTGCGCCCAGTTCAATATGGCCCGGACCGCCGGGTGTTCGATCTCATCGTAGCTTTTTACATTCTCTATTCTGGAGTAGACAATGCGGTGCTTGTGATCGAAGAAGGGCGGCAATCTGCGGCACGAAATATAACAGTATTTGTCGATGCTGGTGGCCAGCACTGCCCCTCCGTTTTCGGAGAACCAGGCAGGATAGTCGGTCCCCCCGCCGAAGAAAGAGACTCGGAACGGCGTCCTGGTGATAATCATTCAATCCCCCAACAGTTTTCGTTTGAGCCGGATGCCGGCCATATCTTCTACGTTCTTTCTCTGCGGCAAACCGAATTTGCGCTCGACCAAGTCCAGATAGGCAGGGTTGGTAAAATAGGTTTGCCAGGCTGCGTCCCTGAACCTCAGAACCTCTGCGGAACTGATATGGTTTGTGGGTAACGGTTGACTCTCGTAAGAGTAGAAGGAATACCCTTCATAGGAGTCCGGAAGTGCCCATCCGTTTTTCTTTGCGGTATAGTAGATCGGACTGCCCGGCAGTGCCTGACAGGGGTACATGTTTGCCATTTCCGTATTGAGCTCCACTGCGAGATCCAGTGTTTCCTGCATGGTTTCGATCGTATCCTCCGGAAATCCGAAAATATAATTGCTGATTATATTGATGTCCGCGTCATTGATTGTTTTGCATACATCCCGGATATTGACTTCCTGAAACGAGCCTTTCGATACTTCTTGACGAACCAATTGGTTTCCTGCCTCGACGCCCAATGCCAACCAATTGACACCGGCCTGTTTGAAGAGCTCGAGCGCATCCTTGCGGACGGTATCGACGCGCGAGTAGGTCCACATGTTGAAGCCGAATTCTCGATCGATGGCTTGCTGCAGAATCGGCGTATAGTATTTCCGGTTGAGAAAGAACATTTCATCGCTGATGCGGAGGGTACGTACTCCCAAGTCGGCCAGCTTTCTCATCTCGCGGTCGACCCATTCCGGGCTCCAGAAACGCATCCCCCGTGAATGCGAGGCGTTTACACCTTCCGTATTGTCAACCCGGTTAACGATATTGATCATGCAGAAGTCACAACCGAAGTTGCAGCCCAGCGACGTGTAGATAGCCGCGAAGGGGGTGCGTTTGTCGTGGTCGAATTCCGCATGCCAAAAATGGGCACGATACGGATCCAGCGGCTTCTCGCGATAGGGCAGCAGATCCCATGCATAGCCCGGCAGATCTTCGTCCATACGCTCTTGTGGAACCACATGCCGGGGCGCATTGAGTTTGGGCATACGAAAACCGGCGGGCCCCCGTTCTTTGTAACCGATTCCCTTTATGTGCTCGAGATCGCCATCGAGGTTACCTTTCAGAAGGTCATGGAGTGCATATACCCCTTCATTCAGCAAAACAATATCGACGCAATCGTTTGCAAGCACCTCCATTGGAAGTGCGCTCGTATGAGAACCGACAAAACAGATTGGTATGTTTGCAACGGATTCCTTGAGTGCCCGCGCCAACTCGAGCGCCCCGATCATGCTGGTCGTTCCTGCGTTCGGGTTTTGACCATAGACCACAAACACGACAAGCCTTGGTCTTATATCTTCTACCCGCTCCACGGCCGCTTCGAGCGCGAGTCTTTCGGCATCGCAATCGAGAATCCCTACCCCGAAACCTTTGGAACGACAGGACTCGGCAAGCAATAAGGCCCATGTCGGCGGTTCAATCGCAGAGTAGACCTTTGACAGGTCTTGGTAAGCCTTTGCAGAAGAATTAGCGTTGATAAATAAAACATCCATTACAGGAAACCTCGAAAAATCCGGTTTTGATGAACGTTTAGCTTGGGGGCACCTTGGAAAATTCAAGGCGCCCGCATAGGGCAAGGATACCCTACCATTTTTTAAGCGCACAAGTGCTTGAAAAATGGAGCGAAGTGGAAACCGCGTTTTCACTTCGCGTCGTGAAAAATTGCCGGGAACCTGCATCCGTGAGATAAAATCCGAGATTGGAACTAAGTATATGATATTGCTTAAGATTTAGAAATTGGTCACTTCACCCACTGGGTGAAACGACTAATCTCTGAATATCAAGTAAAATCATAGGGTTATCTCTAATTCTCGGATTTATCTCACGGATCCAGGGGGAAGGCAATTTTCTAAGAGGCTGTCTAAAAACTAACGCCTTGATTTAAAAATTAAAAATTCTTCGTGTCTTCGTGGCTTTGTGTGAGAAATGAAGAACATCACACAAAGGCACAAAGGGGTACTAAGAGACTGTTTTTTTAGACAGGCTCTAAGGTTCCCTTTAGGACTGGCGGGATTTTACCCTCGGCTACTCCGACAAACAGCCGATTTTGCAAGGTGCTCTTGGGTGGGTATACTCGAGATTTATGGGACTGTGTCTAAGTGCCAGTCATAGGTGGCCATCCGCGGGCGGCTCGATTTTCCGTGGGCCCTCTTCATCCGGTTTCCCAAGCAGGCGGGCGTACGCCGCTCTCGCTTCAGAGCGGAGGATAGCTCCTTTTTGGGATATAGTCACACGGAACTTGCATAGTCTATAATCCATCGGATTTTTACAGGTAAGCGCTACCACCGATGTCGTACAATATTCTCGTGACCGGCGGCGCCGGATATCTCGGCTCCATCATAGTGCCGGATCTGCTTTCCGCAGGCCATAAGGTTATGGTGCTCGACAACTTCATGTTCAAGCAAACCAGCCTGAACCACTGTGCCTACCACCCCGACTTCTCGGTGGTCAAAGGAGATATCCGAGTCGAAGAAACCATGACCTCTCTTATGAAAGAGGCCGATGTCGTCATTCCCCTCGCGGCACTGGTGGGGGCGCCGTTATGCGATCTCGATCCTGTCGGCGCCACAACCATCAACCACGATGCCATTACCTTGATGCTCAGGCTCCTATCCAAGGACCAGATCGTGCTCATGCCTACTACCAACAGTGCCTACGGCACCGGGGATGAGAACAACTACTGCAACGAAGAGTCCCCCCTTCGCCCGATCTCTCAATACGCCATTGAGAAGGTGGAGATTGAGAAACAACTGATGGATCACCCCAACGCCATCAGCTTCCGGCTGGCTACCGTATTCGGCATGTCACCCCGAATGCGCATCGACTTGCTGGTTAATGATTTTACCTATCGGGCGGTTTACGACCGCTTTGTGGTGCTCTTCGAAAGTCACTTCAGGCGCAATTACATCCATGTACGCGATGTTTCCCGCGTCTTCCGGCATGCGCTGAACAACTACGACACGATGAAGGGCGAAATCTACAATGTCGGCCTTTCCGATGCCAATGTCTCCAAGAAAGAGCTCTGTGAGCGTATCCGGAAACAATTACCGGAATTTATCTTTGTCGATAGGCTAGTGGGGAAAGACCCTGACCAGCGCGACTACATTGTCTCCAACGACAAGATCGAGGCAACCGGTTTCAAGCCGGAATTCTCACTGGATCGCGGCATCGGTGAGCTGATCAAGGGCTATACCATGATCCGCAATACCCGCTACGGAAACGTTTGAGATTGTATTGAGGGCACTTTGAAAAATACGGTTTTCGTCAACGACACACCTGAATAATCAATGGGTTAGAGTCGCTTGCTCGGTGAAAACACCTATTTTTCAAGGTGCTCTTTATGCGGGTGCGGAATATCATCCTGATCCGGGAGGCTGATACGACCTGGGTCAAGGGACTGGTTACAAAGGAACAGTGATCGCGATGACTCCTCGGTTCTCTATCCGGCCCGCAATTCCGACGTGGAGGACAACAGGGTGAAGAAAACCGGCCGGACAATCATCACCTTCGACTGGGCCATCAAGACCGTCCTGCGCGACAAGGCCAATTTCGATGTCCTGGAGGGCTTTTTGACCGCCCTGTTCGGACGACCGGTGGTCATCCTCGACCTGCTGGAGAGCGAGAGCAACCGAGGTGACGACCGTGAAAAATACAACCGGGTGGACCTCCTGGCCAAGACCGACGACGGCGAGCGGATCATCGTCGAGGTGCAATACCTCTCGGAAATGGCCTATCTCAGGCGGCTGGCCTACGGCACGGCCAAGACCATCGTCGAGACCCTGAAGCTGGGCGAGCCCTACGCCAATCTCAGCAAAGTCTACTCCATCAGCCTCCTCCATTTCGACATCAGCCGGGACGGGGATGACTACATCTATCACGGCAAGACCGAGTTCACGGGCTTGCATACCCACAATCCCGTGACCCTGAAAAAATCCCTGGTCGGCGAACAAGTTCGCATCGGTGAGACCAATATCTTTCCCGAATACTATCTGATTCCCCTGAAGCGCTTTACGGACGTAGTCCGGGACGACCTGGATCAATGGGTCTATGCCTTCAAGAACAACGAAGTGTTGGACGAATTTACCGCCCCCGGCATCGGGGCCTTGAAGGAAAAACTGGATTACCTGAAGCTGGATGAACGGGAGCGGAGAAAGTTCGACAAGCACATGGATTATGCCCGCTCCGAGTGGGGAACGATCGAGGATGCCCGACAAGAAGGGCGCGAGGAGGGACTGGAGGAGGGGCTTGTGAAAGGACGGGAGGAGGGCCTTACGAAAGGACGTGAGGAAGAGCGAAAAAAGCACGAAAGAGAAAGGAGAATCCTCATCAAGTCTCTGTATGATAATGGGATAGCCATTGAAACCATCGCTGCATCCGTGGGACTTCCCGAACCGGCAATCCGCCGGTTGCTCGATGACGAATGATGGACGAGAAACATGGGCGGAAGTGGGGAACCCCCTCGTGGGGTTCCGAAATCAGACAGGCTCTCAGATATGACGAGTATAATGGACGCATTCTTTGTCCAGGGCGGCTACGCCTTCTATGTGTGGAGCTCCTACGGCATGGCCCTGATCCTGCTGGTCCTGGAGCTGGTGCAGCTGGGCCGACGGCGGCGCGCCATTCTGGCTCGGTTAGCCCGCTTGGTGCGCATGCGGACCGATACTCATGAGGGGGGTGCCACATAAAGACCTGAAATATGTTTCCTCACCAGCAACCGCATCGACAATCGTCACCGCGCAACCTTGAAACGAGTGTTCTACAATGATCGACCGAGAAAGCGCTGTCGCCCATGCCAAACGGTATCCGTTTGCTCTGCCAAACTCCTCTTATTTGCTGGTGAATGGGTACACTTGGCCCCTTCATAGCGACGATAAAATCGGCGCGGGATTGCTGGTGTCCCATCGCACGGATCAAACCTGTAAGGTCGGGATTTCCGATATAATAGATTTTTCCAGGGCCCTGGGAGATTCCCTGTGGGAAGATCGAATACCAGTTGTAGCCTGGGGATCGAATGGATCCGCCGAGCAGCTGACACGAAAATTCCAGGTAGAAGGAAATCCGACCGTAATTCCTGTGATACAGGGAGAATTAAAAGACTTTACCGTTGTATATTCAGCGCATTTTGCTCAATATGGGTCTATTGCGGCAACTCCGCAGTATACTCTCGGCACCTCTTCCATAGTGTTCGTTACATTTCTTTCTTCCGAACAACTCGAGAAAATGCATAGCACAGAGAAAAATTATACCTTCCGAAAGTTCGATGATATTTCATTACACCTGGATAATGGTATGGTATTGGATACGGCTTATGCTTATGTCAGCCGCCATGGGTGCCTTTATTTTAACGGAGGGAATATTGCACTCTCGAAAATCCCGTGCTCCAAAATGTTGTTTCCGTATATGGAGGAAGAAGAAGTCCTTACTCTTGCTCGTGATCTCGTTGCCTCGGATAAAGAACTGGATGAGTTCATTTATGAAAACATCATTTATGAAGAGATACGAAATTTGCGCACGGAAAAGCTCCATGAATTTTCCTCGCCATTCGAGTATGACGATACGACGATAATTTGGTGAAAGCTTTTCTCGGGTCGATTATGAAAAACGTCCCTCTCTCCGTATATCCGACAGAAGACCGGTCCAAAGCCGGTGGTGATTACATTGCGGTTGTTTCTCCGCAAGATGCCGAGAGGCACAAGCTCGGTCGTGGTAGCCGTGTCGTCATTGTCTACATTCATCCCAACTTGACACAGAAAAAAGAACAGGGTCCCCCATCGAGTGACTCGGCACGCTACGACAATTTCAGTCCGGACCTTTGCATTCCATGCAGGGTTCTGTTGGACGAAAAGGTTCCCAGCGGACAAATCCGTGTCGACCAAACATTACGCAATTGTCTTGGAATCGAGTACGAATTCATACCTGGCCACCCCAAAGTCGAAATATACCCCCTGCACTTGGGGTTATGGGAAAGATTGACAGACTTGGTTTCGGATCTCTTTGGACGGCGCCACCTTTTCTTTCGCGTCTGCCGTGCGCACCCTCCGGATATGGAAAAAAATATTTGCCGCATTCCGCAGGACAGTATCAATATCTTGGGGGCAAAAGAAGGGGAGTCCATTGTTTTAACATCCATAGTACGGGAAGGTCATGTTTTTCGGAGACGCAACTATATGCTGAATGTGTTCCCGATATCGGAAGATATAAAAGATGGGCGGAATCTGGAACAAAGAGATGAGGAGACCGATAATCCTTTTGTTCGCTACCCGAGATCGGATGTGATATTAGGGGTAAAACCGGACATCTCGAGTATCTTTCTCGATTTCGATGCTCGCACGGAACTCGATGTCCATTGCTTCGATGTCGTTCGGGCACATCACTTCCTTCGCACTACTCTTATCAGGGAAATAAGAGACTTCGGTTTGGTCTTCTTTCTTTCTCTTTTAGCCTTGACAGATGGGTTGGAAAAAGTATTCGGATTGCAGACCGGTGGGGCTGTATTGTTTTCATTCGCATTATCCGTGGTAGTCATAATGATCCGTATTGTGCTCTATTTTCATGCCGGAATTAAATAGCGATAGCCAGGTAGAAATCCGGCATCGCTGGGTTTCGTACCTCAACCCAGCCTACGAACTACCATACTCGTGTGGGGTAACCAGTGAAGGCCAGACATCAGCGCTTCGTCTTCGTCGCCCTCGCCATCCTGGGCGTAGGCATCGCCGCGGCCCTGGCCATCAGCGCCATGCGGAGCAATCTGTCCTACTTCTTCAGCCCCGCGCAGGTGCGTGCCGGGGAGTCCCCGGCGGGTGCCGTGTTTCGGCTCGGTGGCCTGGTGGTCAAGGACAGTCTGGTCCGGCAAAAAGATGGGCTGACGGTGACATTCGCGGTCACCGACAATGCCGAGACCCTGCAGGTGAGCTACACCGGGATCCTGCCGGATCTGTTCGGCGAGGGTCAGGGGATGGTGGCCAAAGGCCGCTTGGGTGAGGACGGGGTCTTCTATGCCGAGGAGGTGTTGGCCAAGCACGATGAATCCTATCTGCCGCCGGAGGTAGCCGACAGTCTACGGCCCGTCCCGACGGAGAAGAACGCCGAGACGGCCACGGGCCGATGATCCCGGAGCTCGGACACCTGGCCCTCATCCTGGCCTTGGCGCTGGCCATGGTCCAGGCCGGCTTTCCCCTGGCGGGTTCGTTCAACGGCCGCCGATCCTGGATGGCCATGGCGCGGCCCTTGGCCTGGGGGCAGTTCGCCTTTTTAGGGATCGCCTTCGCCTGCCTGCTGTGGGCATTCCTGAGCGACGACTTTTCGGTCCTCTATGTGGCCCGCAACTCCAACCGCCTCATGCCGACCCTCTACAAGGTCTCGGCCGTCTGGGGTGCCCACGAGGGCTCGCTCCTGCTGTGGACCTTGCTGCTCGGCGGCTGGGGCGCGGCGGTGGCGGCCTTCGGCCGTCACTTGCCCCAACCGGTAGCGGCGCGGGTGATCTCGGTGCTGGGCCTGATCGGCATCGGTTTTCTGCTCTTCATGTTGTTGACTTCCAACCCCTTCGAGCGCCTGTTCCCGGTGCCGCCGGAGGGACGGGACCTCAATCCCTTGCTCCAGGACCCGGGGCTGGCCATCCACCCGCCCATGCTCTATATGGGCTACGTGGGTTTCTCGGTGGCCTTCGCCTTCGCCATCACGGCGCTGCTCGGCGGCAAGCTGGACGCGGCCTGGGCGCGCTGGTCGCGGCCCTGGACTACCGTGGCCTGGGTGTTTCTGACCCTCGGCATCGCCCTGGGCAGTTGGTGGGCCTACTATGAGCTGGGCTGGGGCGGCTGGTGGTTCTGGGACCCGGTGGAGAACGCCTCCCTGATGCCCTGGCTGGTGGGCACGGCCCTGATTCACTCCCTGGCGGTTACCGAGAAGCGGGCGGCTTTTAAACGCTGGACCCTGCTTCTGGCCCTGTTCGCCTTCTCCCTGAGCCTGCTCGGCACCTTCCTGGTGCGCTCCGGGGTGCTGACTTCGGTCCATGCCTTTGCCACGGACCCGACCCGCGGTACCTTCATCCTGGCGTTTCTGGCCCTCGTCATCGGCGGTTCCCTGGCCCTCTACGCCTGGCGCGCCCCGGCGGTCTCCGGCGGCGGGCGCTTCGATCCCCTGTCCCGAGAGAGCTTCCTGCTGGCCAACAATCTGCTGCTGACGGCCTTTACCGCCCTGGTCCTGTTCGGCACCTTGGCCCCCCTGATCTACGAGGCCATGGGTTGGGGCAAGATCTCCGTGGGTTTTCCCTGGTTCAATACCATGTTCCTGGCCCTCATGCCGTTTCTGGCCTTATTTTTAGGTCTCGGCCACTTGACCCGCTGGAAACGCGACCAGGTCGGCCGGTTGATCAAGGGGCTTTGGATCGTCGCCTTACTCGCGGTCGCCGGTGCCGGCGCGTCCATCCTGTTCCTACCCGCGGCCACGGGCGGTTCCCTGATGGTCGCTCTTGGCTTGGGACTGGCGGCCTGGGTGTTTTTTTCACACCTGGCGGGGCTGGGGGGACGCCTGCGCCGCTGGCGGGACATCAAGGCCATAAAAGCCATGGCCGGCGGCCGTCTCGGCTATTACGGTATGCTCCTGGCCCATCTGGGCATTGCCATGTTCATCGTCGGCGTCACTATGGTCTCCAACTTCGGCAGCGAACGGGACCTCCGCATGTCACCCGGCGACGTCCACGAGGCCGCCGGCTACCGCTTCCGGTTCGAGGGCGTGGAAACGGTACCCGGCCCCAACTACCGGGCCGCCAGGGGCCGCTTCCTGGTTTTTGCGGGGGACCGCCGGGTCGCGGTGCTGGAGCCCGAGAAGCGCACTTATTTTACCAGTGCCAAGCCCATGACCGAGGCGGCCATCGACTGGGGTTTTACGCGCGACCTCTATGTTTCCCTCGGCGAGCCGTTGGGTGACGGCGACTGGTCCCTGCGCATCTACTACAAGCCTTATGTGCGCTGGATCTGGCTCGGCGGCCTCTTCATGGCCCTGGGTGGACTGCTCGCAGTCACGGACCGCCGCTACAGAGGATTTAGCCGTAAATGAACGCAAATTAACGCAAATAGATCAAGGGTGGCGGGTAAGTTTTAAGTGGAAACCGATTCGATTCCCTTTCCCCAAGTCCCCTCGCCGCGCTCGGCACAGGCTTTCTCCCAGGTAGCACAGGCGCCCCGCCTGCCATTTGCCGGTACCCACTTGCAGGTGGGACGCCTGCGCTACGAGGGAGAGGGGTTTTTGTTCCTATAAGAACATTCGGGTTGCCGGTTTATGCGCAGTGGTCGGAGTCGTTCCATCATGCAAAGACTTGATTCGACCACATGAGAAGTGACCATCACCGAACGGGGGATTTGCCATGCCACATATAGAAGCCGATGGACTTCTTGCCGGTCCCATCTACCGGGCAGTCGGGGCCGCTCCCGCCAGGAATCTGGCACTGGATGTCGCCCTGGTCCAGAGCCTGCTCAACCGGGCCGCTAAAAAGACCGTCGCGAAGTCGCTGGCGCCCTTGGCCGTCAACGGCAAATGCGACAAGGCGACAACCGAGCACATCAAGGCGTTTCAAGCGGAGTTTCTCTCGATCAAGCCAGACGGCAGAATCGATATAAACGGGAAGACATGGAGAAAGCTGGTTGCCGTGAGCAATGTAAGAGGCTGTCTAAAAACTAACACATTGATTTAAAAATGAAAAATTCTTCGTGTCTTCGTGGCTTTGTGTGAGAAATGAAGAACATCACACAAAGGCACAAAGCTACAAAGGGATACTAAGAGACTGTCTTTTTAGATAGGCTCTAAGACTCAATAAATCCAACAAAAAGACGGAAATCTTCGGCGATACTCCGGCATTCGTCCAGGCCAGTGTGGATCAGGCGCGTCTTAAGGACATGATCAAAAGACATTTGCTGTTGAACAACAAGAAAGAAAAGCTGGCGGATTTTCTCAAGCTCCTGTTCGCGGACCCCACCGTGAAAAAGCTCCGGTGGATCGCCTACTACCTGGCAACCGCCTACCATGAAACAA
Organism: Candidatus Thiosymbion ectosymbiont of Catanema sp. Cochon2018; assembly: GCA_011392765.1. GTDB lineage: Bacteria > Pseudomonadota > Gammaproteobacteria > Chromatiales > Chromatiaceae > Thiosymbion > Thiosymbion ectosymbiont_A. The sequence continues at coordinate 837,914 of WYCW01000001.1, forward strand.
TCTTTACTTTTGCGCCCCGAGAGGAGGTGGGAAAGGGCGGCGAAAGAGGATACGGGAAAAAAGTAGTGTCCGTCACGGATACCCACGGCTATCGCGGTCCCAAGGACAAGGTCTATAAGAATGTCTACTATGGCCGGGGATTCGTCCAGCTCACGCATGAAGAGTCCTACAAGTACTTCCCGCATCAAGTAATCGGCCTGAGAGAAGATGAGTTGCACATCGACCCGGACCAGGCATTGGAGTTCGAGACTGCCTATAAGATATCGACCTACTGGATGCAGAACGACATCCCGAAAGTGAAAGGTGCAGGACGCAAGCTCCAGGATCATACCCACAAGGGCGTTCTGAACTATAAAAGGGCCAGGGCCATCGTCAGCACTGATCGTGCAGAGAGGATAGCCAACTATGCACTTGTCTTCGAGCTGCTGCTGATCCTGAGTACTAGGATTCCTTGAATGACCAGATTTTGTGCAAATGAGTCAAATTTCGCAAACGTCTAACCTCTCTCGTTGTCGTGATCGTGATCGAAGCCGCCGTAGGAGAGACAGAATACTTTCGCAGATCGTGGAATCCAAAGGTCCTGGCCAGGTGCCGGGTCGAAACCCGTAGCCATCAGGTTTTCCCTGCCCGCTTTGCCTTGCGTCTCCGATTACGACTACGATCACGACCACGATCACGGTTCCGTTTTCGATCGCGAGAGAGCGATGATCACGCCTCGTCGGTCTGAGGCAACGCCTCGCTAGAAGATAGAAAGGCATCGGCCGATGAATGAACGGAGACGATTTACCAACCGCATCGCCGCCCTACTCGTCTTCTTATCCGGAACGATCTCCGGGGCCTTCGCGCAGGAGACCTCGGCACTGGTGAGATCGGACGAGCTGACCGTGGAACAGCGCCTGCGCTGGCGAGAGGCATTGGAATGGCCGACCCACTGTGAGTATGGTCGCTACCAATGGGACGATGAAGATTATCCGGTACCTAAGTTCCTGGATATCGATGATGATCGGTATCTGGTGTATAACATTTGTGACATGGGCGCTTACCAACGCGCAGTCAACGCGTTTCTGGTAGAGACCGACCGGCCCCACGTCAAGCCCCGGCTACTCACCTTCAAGCTATTGAAGGAGCCCGTTTGTGATCCCACTCCTGATCCCGATTTCAGCATGCCGGACATAATAAACGCCCCGATGGAGGAACGCATCCGGTTTGCACGGGAGGAGCAGGAAAAGATTGAATACGAGGCGAGAATGACCTCCCTGCCCTGGGTCTGGTATTTTTCCGTGGACGATCAGGGGCGACTGATCCTCGATAGAAGGTACAATGGAGTTGGGACCTGCGGGACCTCCAGTACCTATGATCTGGACTATGACCCGCCCCGGCTGGTCGGCTTCCGGGCCCAATCCAGCTGTCTCGGCAGCAGCGATATAAACACCTGGAAATCCTATTCCCAGGAATACCTCGACCAGGTTCCTCTGGTGAAAGAGCAGACCCGCCGGGGTTCGGATTGAGCATGGGAAAAATGATAACGAAACAATCTGCGAAAATCTGTGTAATCTGCGGACAGAGAAGATAATGAGAAATTTTGCGACCAATTTGCGTCCATTCGCGGCAAAAAAATGATTCCTTTTTCATCTGTGAAAATTCGCGTAATCGGCGGATAAAAGGATGTCGTTACCCTTCCCCTGCGAGAGTGATTCCTGAGTGCGCGCTTCCCTCAAGTCCTTCACCCCCCTGATCCTCTTCCTGGGCCTGGTCGTCCTGCTCGCGTTCGGCCTCAAGACCGACCCACGCAAGGTCCCCTCGCCGCTGGTGGGCAAGCCCGCGCCCCGATTCAGTCTGCCCGCATTGCAGGACCCCAACCGGACGGTCTCCAACGCGGACCTCGCGGGCAAGCTGTCCCTGGTCAACGTCTGGGCCTCTTGGTGCGTCTCCTGCCGTGCCGAACACGCGGAGCTGATGAGACTGTCCCGGGAGGAAGAGGACCTGCAGATCCTGGGCCTCAACTGGAAGGACGATGTTGTGGCCGCTACGCGCATGCTGCGGGTCTACGGTGACCCCTACCGGGTGAGCGCCTTCGACCCGGACAATCAGGTCGGCATCCATTGGGGGGTCTACGGCGCCCCGGAGACCTTCGTCGTCGACTTCGAAGGCACCATCCGCTACAAGCACATCGGCCCCATCGACCGTACCGTATGGGAACAAGATCTACTCCCCCTGATCCAGGCGATCAGAAAAACCACGAATGGACACGAATGAACACCAATCCCGCCGCCCCCCTTGTATCTGTTATCTGTGAAATTTTTAACAGAATCTTGATTCCGATCGCACCACTCAGGGCCATCCTATTGACCGCCCTGCTCGCGGTGTCCACCGCGAGTGCCTACACCCTGGAGGCATTCGCCTTCGAGGACCCCGCCCAAGCGGCGGCGTTCCGTGAGCTCATCGAGGAGCTCCGCTGCCTGGTGTGCCAGAACGAATCCCTGGCCGGCTCCCAGGCCGAATTGGCCCAGGACCTGCGCGAGGAGGTCTATCGGAGGTTCCGGGCAGGGGAGGGCAGGGACGAGATCGTCGACTTCCTGGTCGCCCGCTATGGGGACTTCGTACTCTACGACCCGCCGCTGAAGCCCTCCACCTACCTGCTCTGGTTCGGCCCCTTCCTGCTCATCACGGTGAGCACCTTCTTCCTGATCCGCACCCTGCTGCACAAGCGGCAAAGCCCGGACAGCGCGCTTTCCCCGCGGGAACATGAGCAGCTACGGGAACTGCTCGATCCCCATGGCTCGGATCGGGATGGACGAAATGGACCGGATCAGGACAAATCGGACCGCGAGCGATGAATGTCAACAGCCCCCAGCACCCGATCACCGGCTGCCGGTCGCCGGTTACCGGCCACCGGTCGTCAGTCGTCCCGGTATCTACCGGATGATGTCCGTGACCTGCCACCTCTTGTCCTGCAGCGTCATGCGGATATGGGTGGCGTTTTTACCGAGTTCTCCCAAGCGGATCAGAAAGCGGTCGTAGGACTCGAAGAACGCAAAGGTGATCGCGGCCATCAAGTAGGGCGGCCGCTTATCGGTTGCGCGGGTGGTGGCCTCCCGGAGGGTATCTCGGACCCAGAGGGTGATGGCCTGCTCCAGGGCGGTATCATCCAAGTGCCGCAGGTTCTGCTGCAACGAGGCCAGGGTGTTGTCGGTGGCTGATGGGGGATGGAGGGCCGAACCATTTTCCACGCGCTCCTTGTGGTTGCGGCGGATGGCCGGTATATCCAGGAGTTGCCCCAGGACCTGCAGATCGCCCTTGCCGAGGGCGTCGTCGAGGCGATAGACATGGTAATAGGGCCAAGCGACAAAGGCCACAAGGGCGAACAGGACCAGGTAACGGAGAAGTCGCATCTCGAGATTCCGGTTAGAGGAAGATTTCCCTTATATCTTATGATCCCAGAAGATAGTGTGCACCCCTGGATTGAGCAGGATATCCTATGTTCACAATTTTTCCCCACTATGTCTCAAAAAGCAATCCGGCAGCCTCGATGAGACCGCGGTCTCATTGATGCTATATATACTCGTTGCACGTGAATATTTCGCCGCGATGCACGCCCCTCGCACCCGATAGCAGCGTTGCGCCGGGATTCGATTCAGCCGCACCGCTTAAGCCGGCGCACTCCGAAACAATCCGGAATCCACCTTGCATTGGGCACAGCCCCCCCCTTGTACGTTTCCACGGGAGTGCCCAAGGTAAAGGATGCAGCAGGATTTGATGGGCAGTTCGAATCCCTCCCCCGTAGAGTGCGCCGTGACGAATTCGGTTACTATATGCTTTCCAACTGGACATCATTGCGCCCGCTACCCCCAAGAAGGTTCACTCGATGCCTGATTACAATGCCGAGGACATCCGCAACATCGCCCTGGCCGGCCATTCCGATGCTGGCAAGACTACCCTGACAGAGGCCCTGCTCGCCGCCGCCGGTGTCATCGTCGAGCCGGGAAGCATAGAGAAAGGCACTACCGTCTGCGACTTCGATGCCCTGGAGAAAGAGCACCTGCACTCCCTCGATATGGGCATCACCAGCTTCGATGCCCACGGCAAGCACGTCAATCTGATCGACACCCCCGGACTCCCCGACTTCATCGGCCGCAGCATTTCCGTGTTGCCCGCGGTGGAAACCACCGCCATCGTGCTCAACGCCCGGACCGGGGTCGAGCCTGTTACCCAACGTATGTGGAAGGCGGCCGAAAATCGCAACCTGTGCCGCATGATCGTAGTCAATAAGATCGACGCCGAGGGGGTGAATCCGGGCGATGTAGCCGCTCAGATCAAGGACACCTTCGGCGCCGAGTGCCTGCCCATCAACCTGCCGGCGGACGGCGGCAAGCGGGTGATCGACTGTTTCCTCCAACCCGGTGCCGAAGCCACGGACTTCTCTTCCGTCGAGGAGGCCCACGGCCGGATCCTCGACCAAGTGGTCGAGGTGGACGAAGAGCTGATGGAGCTCTACCTCGAACAGGGGGAGGAGTTGGCACCGGAGCAGCTGTACGCCCCCTTCCGGAAAGCCCTGCGCGAGGCCCACCTGATCCCGATCTGTTTCGTCTCGGCCCAGACCGGCGCCGGCATCCCCGAGCTGCTGGACATCCTGGCGCGGCTGATGCCGAACCCGTCCGAGGGCAATCCCCCCCCCTACGCGAAGGGCGAGGGGGCCGACCCGGAGTCCATCGACGTCAGCCCGGATCCCGAGCAGCCCGCCCTGGCCCACGTCTTCAAGGTAATCAACGATCCCTTCCGCGGCAAGCTCGGGATCTTTCGTATCCACCAGGGCCGCATTACCGGGGACACCCAGCTCTTCATCGGCGATGCCCGCAAGGCGTTCAAAGTCAACCGCCTGTTCCGCCTGCACGGCAACGAGCAGATCGAGGTGAAGGCGGGGGTGCCGGGCGACATATTGGCGGTGGCGCGGGTAGAAGATATCCACTTCGATGCGGTGCTCCATGCTTCCCACGATCAGGACCACTACCGGATGCGCCCCAGCGAGTGCCCGGTTCCCCTGTTCGGGCTGGCCATCACCCCCACCAAGCACGGCGACGAGCAGAAGCTCACCGACGCCCTGCACAAGCTGGAGTCGGAAGACCCCTGCTTTCACGTGGAGCACAATGCCGCGGCCAACGAGACCGTGATGCGCGGACTCGGCGAGCTGCACCTGCGGGTGCTGCTGCGGCGCCTCGCGGATCAATTCCATGTGGAAGTAGACACCAAGCCGCCGAGCATCCCCTACCGGGAGACCATCACCACCCCGGCCGAGGGCCACCACCGGCATAAAAAGCAAACCGGCGGCGCCGGTCAGTTCGGCGAGGTCTATCTACGCGTCGAGCCCCGGGAGCGGGGTCAGGGCTTCGAATTCGTGGATGCCGTGGTCGGCGGCGTTATCCCCAACCAGTTCATCCCTTCGGTGGAGAAGGGTGTGCGTCAAGTCCTGCAGGAAGGCGCCGTGGCGGGCTACCCGATGCAGGACATCCGCGTTACCGTCTATGACGGCAAGTATCACCCGGTGGATTCCAAGGACATCGCCTTCGCCACCGCCGGCAAGAAGGCCTTTCAGGACGCCGTGGACAAGGCCAGGCCGGTGATTCTCGAGCCGATCGTCAAGATCCGCATCGTCTCCCAGGACAGCGCCATGGGCGACTTGGCGGGGGATCTATCGGGTCGCCGGGGACGCATCAGCGGCAGCGAGGCCAAAAGCCTCGGCCGGATCGCCATCGACGGCGAGGTCCCGCTGGCGGAGCTGGAGGGCTACGAATCGCGGCTCAAGTCCATGACCGGCGGCGAAGGTACCTACAGTATCGAGCTGAGCCATTACGAGGCGGTCCCGGCAAGCATCCAAAAGAAGCTGCAGGATGCCTTTCAACGTTCGGAGGATTAGCCCGCTTTTCGTCTCAGAGGGCAACGCCCGCTTGCTTGGCTGCTTGGATTTTTCATAGCAACCGAGGTGAGACAATAGGGTCGAACGGTCCCATGTTGCATCAGATCTCCAACGGTACCCGCCGGGACCTGGACGGTAGGCCCCAAGTCTACTACGACGGCTATTGGATCAAGTACTACGAGCCGCCGGCCGACAATCTCGAGGCCAAAAAGCAGCTGATTCAAGCCCTGACGCGGCGGCTTTTCAATCATGTGGAGCACGGACTCAATATTCCCGGCAACCGCCTCGACGAGGCCCGACATGCCTACGAGCGCGAGACGAACCCGGAGCGTAAACGGGTCGCGGGCGCCATGCTGGCCGGGGCGCTCTTCAACCGGGCCGCGGACATCTTCACCAAGGTCGTGGAGCTGCAGGAGGCGGGGGTGGCGATCACCCCGAACGACGCCCTGATGGATCAATGCGGCCAATGCCTGCTGGAGGCCCTGGAGCTCGGGCGCATGGTCCGCCACCGGAGCGGCGACGAGGGCCTGGACGAGCTATGGGGCGAGCCGCTCCGGGCCTTCTCCATCCCGGTGGAAGACTTTTATAAAGGCCGTTATCTGAAGATCGCGCAGACCATGCGCCACATCGACCGCATTGCCGACGCCATGGTGGATACGCTGGCGGGTGAAGGCTTCTTTCACGGCATCGAGCCGCACATCCGCGAGCTGGCCGACGCGGCCAAGAATAAATGCGAGATTCTACGCACCGATCCCATGATCTTCGAGGTCTGGCCGGCCTTTGTCGTCGCCGGTGAACGGCTGTGCCGGTTCGATCCGGAGCTGCCACGACATGCCTCGGAGGAACAGATCCGGCGGGCAAACCATGCCTGCGCACTCATTCGCGACGGCGTCTCTCTGGTCCAGCACATTGCCCGGGCACGAGTCCCGATGCCCAAGAGCATGCACACATACCTGGAACGCTGTCACCGTTTCCGGCGCGTCGCTAAGAAGATCCCTCGTTTCTCACGCCGTTCACCCAAGGTTGCGGTCGCGGGCACCAACTTACACACCCTGTCGGGGTGAGCGCGTATGATCTTCCTTCGCTAGGATCCTTGAGGGACCCGAATCTTTACAAATGAGTCAAGTTTTGTGTGCACCGCTTGATTTTGAACCACAGAGGACACCGAGAACACAGAGTTGGCCTACTCTCTTCTCTGTGTCCTCTGTGGTTTAAATTCCGCAGCCGGCAGGGTGTTGGGCACGGGCCATCCAGAGATGCGATTCGCCGCTGGCGGGGCGTCCATTGATGCGATTCGCGCCTCCTTGTGGTGCCATCCTGAATGACCTGCCGCGCTCACCGCATCCTACGGCTTTGCCCAACCTACGCGAACTTGTTGTTTTAGATAGCAATAATGTGGGGATACCTCAGGGTTCGTGTCCTTTCGTGCTTTTCGTGGTTTTTTGATTTCCGTACAAAAATTCACGCCTTGTCGGTCTGAGGCGAAGCCTCGCTAGACTATCCCCATGGGGCGAAGAGCAGGAACGTCCTGGCCAACTGCCGAGCCAGGTCCTCGGCGCGTCGGCGCTCGCCCTGGCAGCGACGTGGACAAGGAAGCAACCGTAGCTTAAGCTTTGATAAAATCTTCACGTAAGTAAAGCTTACCCTCCGAAGCAGAACGGATAGGGGTCCGACAGAATTTTTTGCGGGGCCTGACTATATCCATGGATTTGCAAACCATTCCCAACCTTCACGGCTATCTCAAAACGGCGTCCAAGTCCGGTGATTACGAGGAGCAAGCCTGCGCCCGGAATTTCTTGCTCGACGAACGTCCATCCGAGGAGGCGCTGAAGCTGTACAAACCCCATTTTGCTTCCGGTCCGGTCTCGGACTTCGACGATTGGTACGCTCGCCATCAGGGTTTTGCCAAGAAACATCTGTTCATCAGTCCCGACGATCCCGACGAACCAGATGCGCCCGTGACCTTCCGTCCGCTCAACGACCGCAATCGGGTGACTCAGATCGATGCGCGCCTCAACCTGATCCGGGTCGAGCGGGCAGGTTGGCCGTGCTCTTTGCGCGGACACGCCTTCGAGGAGGTAACGGCCCGGATCGAGGCATTTCAGGCTGGTGACGATACCGCCCGCGGCTTTCTCCAGGGCCTGTGCGATGCCTGGAACGCCGACCGGGACCAGCGCCCTGCCTATGTCACCACCGAGATCCAGGTCGAAGACATCCTGGCGGACGGGGTGGAAGACTGGGCCGTGCGGCTGCGCAACCGCCTCGGATTGGGCCGCTTGGACCCCGGCTCCGCCGGGCGGCCGATTGAGATCCTGGTCATGCACTATGGGGTCGCAGAGGCGATCGCCGCCCTCGACGGACGAGGCCATCCGGCCATTCCCACCGTACTGGACGGTGACATCAACGGGTACTTCTTTCCCGATCCCCTGCCGGGGCCGAATGCCACGGAGGCGCCGCCTTACGGTGGGACGGTGAACCTGACCCCGGTGGAGAGCGAGAATGACTACCGGATAGGTCGCGAGCTGTTGAGTCCGCGCCTGGTCTACCGTCCGGAACACTTCTATCGGGCCGGCATTATTGCCGAGCCGGTGAGCATGCCGCTCGACCGTGCCCGGGGCTTTCATCTGCCCTGGGTCCGGCTTTACGCGGACCGCGAAAACTTCGGTGCCGAACTCTTCGGCGGGGGTGAGTGATGAATGCCCTTCCCGCCAGTCCGGCTATTAATCGCTGGCAGGCGCGTTTCACCGCCGAGCCCGTCCAGGCCATCGGTGACCTGCTGGCCGACCGCATCTTCCTCGGTCCTTTTGCTCAGGCACGTCCCTCCGAGGCCCTGGTCCAAATCCTGACGCCGGAGCAGATCCCGCTCGCGGACCGGGCGGTTCGCGAGTGGCTCGGTGAAGTGCTTGGCGCGCCGGCGGGGGGGGGGCTTGCAGGCATGCGGTTCGCCGACGCCCTGGTCGATGCCTTTCGTGCCATGCTGTTGGTGCCTTTGCCGGAGTCGCGGGCCTGGTGTGCCCGGAACCAGGGGCGGCTGCGCCCCTGGCTGCGCGGCTTCTACTTCGGCCGCTCCCGGGACCCGGAAGCGACGCTGCTCATTGCCCTCACCCAGCACCAGCCGGACCGCCGCCTGCTTAATTTGTGGCTCGGACTCACCCGGCTGGCCGGGGGCGTCCACGAGGACTATGCCCCTATCGGCATCACCGGTCTGCGCCTGATGCCGAAGGACGACGAAGGAGGGGTGGAACGTTCGGTGCCGCGGGCCATGCTGCGTGGCGTACTGGACTATGGCGAAGCTCTGGCCCGCCGGGGCGACGAAAAAGGGAAGCCTTGGCTCGCCGAGTTGGACTACCTGGCGGGCGTCTACCCCATGAGTGCCGACCAGTGGGGACGGCGCTTTCGTGACCTGATCCAGGCGCGGAACATCTCCGACCCGGTGCGCAGGTGGTTGGATCAGCGCTACCCGTCCGCGCTGCGGCCATTCGATCCGCGGCAAGCAAAGGGCTTCCTGCAGCCGCCGCACGTCGACGAGCTGCGGCCGCTGCTGCGACAGTTGCCGGAGAGCCTAGTGGCTATCAAGCCACAGCTACAGGCGCTGCTCGACCGACACCGCCATTACTGCCGCGAGAGCGGGGACAGCTTTTACCTGGTACGCACCTTCTGCAACCTAGGGGATCGGCTCCTGGGCCCGGACCCGACGTGGGCGCGGGAGCTGGCCCATGAGGCCGCCCGCTGGAATCCGCAGAATCTCTATGCCTGGTCCCTGCTCGCCCGCGCCCTGGAAGCGGAAGGCGATTGGCACCGTTCTCAGGCGGTCTACTGGCACGCCCGTCGGCGCTTTCCGCATGACGTGCAGTCTCACAATCAGCTGGCCCATGCCCTGGTCCTGCACGGTGATGTAGAGCTCGGCGAAGCGGTCTATCGTGCGGCCATACGCTTGTTCCCGGACGACCCCTATTGCCGCAATGACTTGGCCCATACCCTGCGCATCACCGACCGCCGGGACCAGGCGGTGGTAGTCTACCGGGAGGCACAGCAGCACTTCCCCCGCGATCCCGTGACCATCAACGGGCTGGCGAATACCCTGATCGACCTGGAACGGTTGGAGGAGGCGAGGGAAGTCCTGGACCGGGCCGACCAGCTCGATTTCGATAAAGAAAACGTTGCCAAGCTGGACCAAATCCGTCACCGCCTGCAAGGGGCGCTGGACGGCGAGCCGGTTCGGCTCAAGCAACCGCGGCCCCCCCACGAGGGTCCCGCCGGCGATCTGGCCGATCTGGCCGACATCACCGGCGAGGACCTCTCCCACGACCCCGCCTTCGGCCGTGCCGTCCTGCTGCGGCGAAGTGGTAAAAGCGGTAATGGGACGCTCGACCGGGCAAAAGCGGAAATCGAGACCCTACCCCACGGCAGTGTGCGGATCATCGAAACCGGCCTCTGGCATGCCCGTGCCGAGGGCTGGCGCATGGCCGCGGACTGGTTCGATCGGAACTGGGAGCAATATCCCGGCGATGGTGTGCTGCGCGTGCATCGCAACCGCGCCCAGGCCCGCGCCGGGGAAAAGGTGGACTGGACCCCGGAGCGGAATCGCTATCCCTACCTGGCAACCGTGATCGAGACGGAAATCGACGATAAGCCCCCCACACGTATCAGGCACCTGGATGCGGACACCGCGGACCTCACCGAGGAGCAACGTCAGGATGTCTGGTTCCTGGGTCTGACGCAACGGGGGGATGCCGAGTTACGCGACAGCGCCGAGGAAGACCTGCTCTCCGCGCGGCACCTGATAGGCTGATAGGTCCCTTTGGAGTGCGGCGGCAACTCTACCCCGGCCTCGACGGTAGCCCGCGATACCTGGTGTAACCTGAAGGTGCCGTCACCCGGCACTGGCCTGCCGCCGCTTTGGATTTAAGCGATCAGTAGTCCGACATAAACTATCAATAGACGATTGACGGACTACGAGGGGGCGTTCTCAATTGAGCCAAATCATCATAAAAATCAAGCCCGTAGGCTGGGTTACGGCCAGGGACGGCGAAACCCAGCACACGGTATTGCGGATCGGAAAAGCTGGGTTTCGTTCCTCAACCCAGCCTACAACACTTAGATGATTTGTTAATTGAGAACGCCCCCTAGTACAGCAGCGCCTAAGTACCGATAACATCGGTTCGGTTCTTTCCTGGGGAATTTTTTTGCCGCGAATGAACGCAAATCGGTTGGAATCGACTCACCATCCTCGACGGTTCTTAATCTCATTGCCTTTATTTGCGTCCATTTGCGTTGATTTGCGGCTAATTTTTGGGGCCTATGTACATAGCTAACGAGGCTACGCCTCAGACCGACAAGGCGTGATTAGGCATGGAAAAGGCTCCGGTTGATCGAACAAAAGCGATGCTTTTGTGAGTAGCCGCAGGTCGCGGGGGGGGTGGCGTCAAGCCGGATTGTCAACCGGGACCTTAGAACCATGATAGAACAAACCGTCGGTGAGTTGCTGGCAGAGAAGGTCACACTGGACATCGAAGGGATCGACCGCTTGTACCTGAATCTCTGTACCAACCCAGGCTTCAGACCGGCGCCGGGGTGGCTTGGTATGCGCACCTTTATAAGCGGCTGGGTTTGGTGCAACTCTAAGGCTAGACTCCCCTGCGATAGCTCCGGATGTGAAGGCAGCAGGAAAGCGCAGTGCGGGAAAACCGCATGCTGCGTTTGATGAGGGAGAGCAGGCGAACGGGGCTATGATTTGACTCGTGAGGCACCGCCAGACGAAAGGGGCGGAAACAGATAGGCCGGTATCTACAGACACGGCATGCCTGCTCTCTACTCTACTGGTTCGAAAGGACTTTTGCGACACCCTCATCAGGGGACCTTCCACCCGAATCTAAGGTGCTTCCCGAACATCGTCCGGCGCACGGGCGCGGGCGGCGATTTCGCTGTTCCAGTGGGAGACGCAGGGGATGCGGCTGCGATCGCAGCGGTCGGCGTACTTGCGGGCGATCTCGGTCACCTCCTTGAGCAGCCCTGTGCGCAGGATGGTGGGATTGAGGCCGAGACCTACCAGACCCTCGTTGCAGGCTTCCAGATCGTTGGCGTCGGCCTCCTTGCGAGGATTGGCCACGTGCTCGATGGGCACCCCCGTGATCTGCGAGACCATATTGGCCAGATCGCTGAGGCGATGGGTCTCCGTGAGCTGATTCAGGATACGCACCCGTTCTCCGGGCGCGGGCGGATTGATGATGGCCAGCTCCACGCAACGAACGGTGTCCTGCAGGTGGATGAAGGCCCGGGTCTGGTTGCCGCTGCCGTGCACGGTCAGAGGGTAGCCGATGGCGGCCTGTATGAGGAAGCGGTTCAGCACCGTCCCGTAGTCGCCATCGTAGTCGAAGCGGTTGATCAGGCGCTCATCGAGGTGCGTTTCCCGGGTCTGGGTGCCCCAGACGATCCCCTGGTGCAGGTCGGTGACCCGCACGCCGTCGTTTTTGTTGTAGAAGGCAAAAAACAGCTGATCCTGGGTCTTAGTCATGTGATAGATGCTGCCGGGATTGGCGGGGTAGAGGATCTCCTGCTCCACCTCTGCTCCTTTGCTGTCGGTCATCTTCACCGTGAGGTAGCCCTCCGGCAGGCGTACTCCCACGCTGGAATAGCCGTACACGCCCATGGTGCCCAGATGTACAAGGTGAATGTCGAGACCGGTGTCCACGATGGCGGCCAGCACGTTGTTGGTGGCGTTCAGGTTGTTGTTTACCGTGTAGCGCTTGTGCCAAGACGACTTCATGGAATAGGGTGCGGCGCGCTGCTTGGCGAAATGGACCACGGCATCCGGGGCGCGATCGCGCAGGACGCCGAGCAGGCGATCGTACTCTTCGGTGATGTTCAGGCGGACGAAATCGATCTCCCTGCCGGTGAGCTCTTTCCAGGTGGAGATACGCGAGCTCATGGTCCGAATCGGCGTGAGACTTTGAATCTCCAACTCGTTGTCGATGTTTCGCCGGGACAGATTGTCCATGATGGTGACATCGTGATCCTGCCGGGAGAGATGCAGAGCCGTCGGCCAGCCGCAGAAGCCATCGCCGCCCAGAACCAGTATTTTCATGCCGTTTTTCCTCTCATCTCTCACATGGAAATTTGAATCATATTGTCAGCGAATTCCCGCACTGATTGGTTCCAGGAATGCTCCAGCGCCCGTGACCGACATACGTCCGGATGGATGTCGATGGCCTGCTCGATGGCGACCGCGAGCTCATCCTGGAGCACGCCGGCGCGGCTGTTACCCACCACGTCCGACGGACCCCGCACGGGATAGGCGGCCACGGGCACACCGCAGGCCATGGCTTCCAGCATGACGAGCCCAAGGGTATCCGTGCGGGATGGGAACACGAACACGTCGGCGGCGCGATAGTGCCGCACCAGCTCTTCACCATGCTTCTCACCGAGAAATACGGCGTCGGGATAGCGCCGCTCGAACTGCGCGCGCTGGGGACCGTCACCCACCAGCACCTTGGTGCCCGGCGTCTTGGCTCTCAGAAAGTCCTCAATGTTTTTCTCCACGGCGATGCGTCCCACGTACATCTGAAGCGGACGCGGCAGGTTCAGCTGCGCGGCGGTCCCGGGACAGAAGAACTCGGTATCCACCCCGCGAACCCAGCGCACCAGGTTCTGAAATCCGTGAGCCTCCAGCAGGGCGCGCAGGGTGGGGGTGGAATACATGGTGGCGTGCGCCGCACTGTGGAATCGCCTTATGGCGCTGAATGACCAGGATTCCGGCAACCCGAAACGCAGTTTGAGGTAAGCGGGAAACATGGTGTGGAAGGAGGTGGTGAAAGGAATGCCCCGCCGGCGCAGCCAGCTGCGTGCCGCCCAGCCCAACGGACCTTCCGTGGCGATGTGAACGGCTTCCGGCCCGTATTTCTCGATGAGTGTGCCCACCCGTCGGGGTGTGCACATGGCCAGGCGGATATCCGGATACGTGGGGCAGGGCACGTTTCTGAAGCGATCGGGGGCGATTACTTCAACCTCATGTCCAAGGTCGATGAGGCGTTCCCGGGTGGTGGACAAAGTCCGGACGACGCCGTTGACCTGGGGAAACCATGCATCTGATATGATGATTAACCGCATTTTATACTGAGAGCCTGTTCGACACTTTAACCAAAGAATCCTGTTGAGCCGCTACGGTTCTTGAATTGCCGATAAAAAAAATCGCCACAAGATCCTTAAATCAAGGACTCATGGCGATTCAGGAGGCCAACGTATCGAAAGATGGATTACTCAGGAAAACCGATCCTCCGAAGATGGCCGGATAAATATCTGTGGCGGCAAATGGGCCGGGAGGCCGGCGTTACTGCTTGTTGACCTTGAGTATATCCTTGACCTCGTCCAGGCTGTCCGGCACCCGATCCACTATCGCCCTGGTAGCAGTTTCGTTGGCCGTGTTGAGAATATCCGCAAGCTCACGCATGTTGGTAACTGCGGTCTCAAAGGCACGCTTAGCCATATCGGTTTGCTCCCCTACAACATCCTTCGGAGAGCTGATCTTGGTCATCGAACCGCCGGCCTTCGAGAGTTCCTCCAGCGTCTGATTCAGGATCTTCATCTGCCATTTTCCAACCCCGGTTACCCCTTCCATAGCGGCTTTATTGGCTTTGGTCATGGCCTCCAGGTTGTCCCGCTGGCTGGCGACCAATGCGTCCATGTCGACGCCGGGCACCTTCAGCTTAGCGAGTCCATCGAGAAACTGATCGGCCCCCTTGGTCATGTCCATGCCCATAATGGACTTGCCGAGGTCCTGCAGTGATTCAGGCATTGTTGCCATAAGTCATCTCTCCGTTCCGGTTAAAAGATTGGTAATTCTCTTGCAAAACAGCCACCCGTTCTGTCGGGTACCTGGCCGGTGTTCCGTTCACGTCCCTGTAGCGCCATCCCCGTAAGGGATCTTAAAAAAATCCCTTCCCTGGGGGCGATCCTTCAACCCGCGAAGCCAAACCTGCATTCTCGACTTCGCTTCCCATTCAATCGGTTATCCGATCGAACATAGCGGGGCATCCCTGCCTCGCCGGGCATCTTGAATTTTTCAAGCGCCCCTACTTTGCTGCCACCTCGAGCAATTCTTCGCCCACGAGCACATTGATCATTTGAGCCATAACCCGAATCTGGGGGCCTTCTTTGGTGTGGTACTTCTTGTGGGTATAGTCCTGCCCCCACCAATCCCAGCATCCTTGTGGGTTGAGCGGAGCACCTTCCCAACTTTCTATCTGCGGATACAGGACTACGATGCCGTTTGTCTCCGCCCACTCGTTGTATCCGGAAAACTTGGCAAAGAGATTTCCGGAATGCCCGGGTCGGGTGTCGGTTTCCCCTCCCTGCAGGCAACCATGGAAGGCGACGTGCAGCTTGCATTTCTTCCCTTTCTTGCATGTCTTCGGGATAAATATATAAGCTCGTTCCGCCATAGAGGCATTCTGTGCTTCGGTTCGCCATGCATCCGGGAAGAATTTCTCGAAGATACGTCGTTGGTCGAATTCCAATACCTGTTTCTCCTCCGTCTTGACGCGCTCCGAGGCGAGTGCCTCCTCCCCGTAAATATGTTTGAGTATTGCCCCTGCCAGATCGACATCCTTGAGGTCCTCGCAAAGTTCCTTTTTATTGTTCGGCGGGCAATCGGCGCCCGCGTCTGTGGAACAAATGCAACCATTGTTCTTCATCTCTTTTTGAGCGACCTGCTGGCAATCGTCGATGAACGGGTACCCCTGGTCCCCCAATGGCGTCGAACTGGGGCAGTCAGCGACGGCCCTTTCTGCCTCCGGCCCCTCCGGCCGATTGAAGCCGTCTCTCACGACGGTATGTGGAGCAGGAAAGTTCCTCCTATTGTACCTGACGTTGCCTTCCTTCAAACCGAGCTTGTCGGGGGCAGTATACAAATCGTATACGGCATCCATCACACCAGCCGTTACCAGCGCGTCATATTTGCCGCTGAAAAGATAGACCTTATCGGTTTTGATATTGCGCAGAGTACTCCATTTTTTCGCTCCAACGAATGATTTCTGCGCCAGCTGCTTTGCTTGCTCCTTATTTTTCGGCGTTCCGTCACCTTTAGCACACTGAAGTTGGTCATCTCCCAAATCTCGGCACATGGACTCGAGGAATCCAAACGCAGAGCACTTATGCGTGGCGCGTTGAATGTTGCCCTGACTACAGTAATAGGGTCCTCCCGCTATGATCCCGGCGCCCATGATGTGTTCCGAATGTACGATATGGAATTGGTGTGCCATGAACGCACCCGAAGAGATTCCGGATACGGAAATCGACTTCTTGTCGATATCCAACCCCTTGGCCAAATCGGTCAACGGGGGGGGCGTAGCCTGCGCCGGAGCCAAGGCAAACACGAACACCATCAGTGCGGTTGCGGCCAGGATCCGTTGAAATAGCCTCACATTCTTTGGAACCATTGCTCTTTCCTTCTCGGTTGGCAAAAGAAGAACTTCCGAGACGGCTTTGCCTCGGAAGCGACGAGATACTTTCTTCCTTCGAGGAAAGCAAAACCCGACTGCGAGATGTTAGGATCTCGCTTGGTTTGGTATCCTCGGATTGCTTACGGAGAAACTGGCCCGGGGAACCAAATCCTGTACATAATATAGGGATTTCCCTATCCTTGTCAATCTGAAATTGGCGGAATTTAATCATGGAGTCCTTCCCGAGAACCATGAAAAACCCAACGCAAGCCAAGCATTCCAGCCAATCTTCGATACAAACTCTACTTTTGGAAGAGTCCGAAGCGATGGCGAAGTATGCCCTCACTTCAGGGCTGGCCGTCCCGGCAGAGGTCGTAGAAAAACTCGAACATATTGCCGCCCGAATGCGTATGACGGGATCGGTTTCTGATTCACTCGCTTCGGAAACCAACGGCAGTACGCCCGGAGATATTACAGATCTTGATGGAGAGAATAGATATATCAGACAGTTGGCCATGATTCATGATCGCTTTGCTCGCCTCGTGGCACCTGCTACACCACGTACGATCCATCTCCTTGCGGTGGAATCCGCCAAAACCGATTTCTGGCATTTCTTAGGCCCGGTGCCGCTCGTTCGCCGGATGATGTGGGCAGCCATTATCTTCCTGGTCGCTATTGTCGGATTCAGTTTGTCAGATAAAGTAAATTGGCAGAACATCGAAGCCGGGTGGTTGGAGCTCTCCGGATCCGCATCGCTGTATAATTTACTTTTTCTCCTCTCGGCTGCGGGAATCGGCGCCTCGTTTCAGGCACTCTTTGAAGCCAACAGATATGTCGTAGCCGGCATATTCGATCCGAAATATGAATCATCTTATTGGATCAGGTTCGTACTTGGGTTAATCGCCGGCCTTATACTTGCCGAACTGGTTCCTTTAGGTCCCGACAAAACATTGGTAGGAGAACCGAGAGGACTAGGTAAACCTACGTTGGCTATGCTCGGCGGTTTCTCATCCGTAGTGGTGTACCAGATAACCAATCGGTTGGTAACTACCGTTGAATCGCTCGTGAGAGGCGAAAGGAAGGACATCGTCACCAGCCAGGAACAGGCCGCGAAGGCACGTGCCAACGAGGAACTCGACCAAAATCGGCTCAAGCTCGCGGGAAGCCTGATAAGCCTTCAGCAACAGCTCAGTAAGGGGGCCACTCCGGAGCAGCTGAACGAAAAGCTCGGTCAATTGCTGAAAGAGTTCACACCTTCCGAGGTGATCGGGGAGATTGGGAGTAGCCAAGGGAAGGGCGGAGTCAAAGCGCCTTCCGAGCAAAACAATCAGGGAGAGAGCAGAGCCGGAGTGTCTTCCGAGCAAAAAAGTCAAGCAAAAGGGTCGTGATCAGGCCGTATGTTCCACTTTCCGAATCCCGACGTTCCATGGTCTCCGGATCGGCCGTGATCGCGCGAATCGGCGCGAAAAAGATCCTTCCCTTCGGTTCGGGATGAAAGGTCTCTCCCTTCGGTTCGAGATGACAATTTTCGCGAGGATTCGCATGATTCGTAGTTTCTCCTCTTTTTTCCGCCAATGCACACAATCGGAAGGCGCGCCTTTGATTATCCGCCCAAGGCGCCGCGAACGGTGCTGACCGGAATGGTCGTGGCGCCCTCCGATTGATGCCGCTCGGGTGCCCTGGCGTGCCCGTAGACGACTTCGTAACTCGCCGGCAGGCGTCCATTCTTGCGGTGGACTTCGTAGGCCCGCTCTACCGCTACCAGGCGGCGGCGGCCGGTGAGTCCGCGCGCGCGGGCGCTGGTCGCATTGTGGGCCCCTAATACCTTGAGGTCCCGCATCAGGTCCCGTGCCTGCTCGTAGGTGACGGTCAGGCGCTCGACGTCTATGACGGGATCGGCAAACCGCGCGTTCGCCAAGGCATCGCCCACATCGTGCATGTCTAAAAAAGGGCTGACGTGGGGGTGGCCGTCGGCGGCGGCCCAGGCCTCGCGCAGCTCCCACAGGGTGTCCGGTCCGAAGGTGGTGAACATTAACAGGCCACCGGGCCGCAGCACGCGCAGGCACTCACCGAAGGTCCCCCGGATATCATTGCACCACTGCAGGGTGGCATTGGAGAAGATGAGGTCCACACTGGCGTTTGCCAATGGCAGGGATTCCACATCGGCGCACACGCAATCCGGACGCTCGGGCCGGGAACTGCAGGTCCGGTCCTGGGCGCGGGCCCGCAGGAGCATCGTCGGCGCAAAATCCAGGGCCAGGATGCGGGCCTGGGCGAAGCGTTGTTGTAGCCCCGCGATCGCGTAGCCGGTGCCGGCGCCCAGATCCAGCACCAGCTTCGGCTCCAGACGGACATAGTCCAATCTCTCCAGGAGACGGTCGGCCATCTCGCGCTGGAGCACCGCGGCCTCGTCGTAGCCGAGCGCGGCCTGATCAAAGGAGCGGCGTGCGGCGCCTTTGTCGATGGGGCCCAGGTTCAACATGCAAGCCCCCGGAGAAAGTGCGCGATTGCCCCGCCGGTCTCCTCCGGATGAGACAGAAAGGGCGCGTGGGCGGCGCCGGCAATCACCTGGCAGCGGGCCTGGGGCAGTAAGCGGGCGATGTCCTCGCTCGCCGCCGCAGGGACCAGGGTGTCGCGCCGCCCGAACAGCCATAGCGTCGGACAGGTCAGGGCGCCGATCCGTTCCCGCAGGTCGGTGTCCCGCAACAGGTCGAGTCCCTGCGCCAGGGCGGCGGGGACCGGTGCCGGACGTTGGGCCAGCTCCCGGCGCAGGGTCCGCAGGCTGTCCCGCGCGCCCTCGCTGCCCTTGACCTGTAGGGCGAGGAAGCGAGTCAGGGTCCCCGCGGGATCGGCCAGCAGCTCGTCATGGAACTGCGCCAATACCCCGATATCCATTGCCGCCGGCCAGTCCGGGGCGCGAACGAAGCGGGGCGTAGCGGTCAGGAGGACCAGGGCCCGGACCCGTTCCGGGGCCCTCGATGCCGCTTTCATAGCAATCAGCCCCCCCAGGGACCAGCCGATCCAGACCGCCCGCTCGGGGGCCGACTCCAGACAGGCGTCGGCCCATGCCGCACAGCTGGCGTGACGCGGCTCGAAGGGGCCGGCGCCGTGACCGGGCAGCTCGATCTGCCACAGCCGTCGGCCTTCCGTAAGCGAGGCCGGCAGCCCTTCCCAGACCGCCGCGTTCATGCCCCAGCCGTGGAGCAGGACCAGCCCGCATGTCTCACCGGGGATCGTCGTCCCGGCGGCATTCGCAGCCGCGCTGGTGCCGTGGTGAGCGGAATTCGTAACCATAAGATCAGGGTATTGCTGGGTTTTGGCCGTCCCTGGCCGCAACCCAGCCTACGGCCTACGGTCCTTTTTTAGACAGCCTCTAAGACTACGAATGCACACGAATCCGAATTCGGGAACCCGGTATTCATCCCACTAATTCTTCCCGGTGGTTTCACCGCACCCGGGGCGGGGAACCCGGTAGGGGATCAACATCGGCACCGTGCGCTGGTAGGTCCGGTATTCCTCGCCATGGACCGCGATCAGATCGCGCTCTTCCAGAACAGTGCCCAGGATGATCCATACCGTAAAGAGTACGTTCAGCAACAACCTGTCCGCCGTGAGATCCGGGTACGACCAGATCATCACCAGGATCGTGAAGTAGGAGGGATGACGCACCCAGCGGAAGGGTCCCACGAGAAGTATGGGGCCGGGTGGGGGAAAGGCCGCGTCCGCCGGCCGCGACAGGGCCTTGTCGCCGAAGACGTCCACCGACGCGTCCAACGACCGGGCGATCCAGGGCTGAACTGCCACGGCGGCAAGAAAGATACCCTGGAGCAGCCAGCGGAAAATGCCATCGGCCGAGGCGATCGGTTGCGACGACTCCTGCCACAGCAGCATGAACAAAAACAGCATGACGGCCGTTACCGTGGTGAACAGTGCGCCGAAGTAGCGCTTCGGTATCCTTTGCACGATTCGGGTCCGGATCCCCTTGCGGATCATCACGCTGTGCTGAAGAAAAAACGTCAAACACAAGCAGGCGTCGAATATCAAGATCCCGGCCGTATCCAGCGGCAGCTCGACAATATGGAACGGACCGATAAATAGAAAAACCACGAACGCCGTCAGTGCGCCGGCACCAATTAAGGCGGGCAGAAAGGCTAGGCGCATGATGTCACTCTAATCAGTGGGGTCAGACTCGATTGATTTCTGATCTTGTGCTCAGTTTCCCACGCTTCGTCATTCCGGAGCATCCAGTACGTGATCCAATGTAAATCAATCGAGTCTGATCGCTTGATATTGCGGGTAGGTTCGTAGGTTGGGCAAAGTCCGCCGGGGACGGTGGGCCGTACCCAACGAACTGTGGATGTCGGGCACACCGCCGTGGACCACATGGACGGCATGCGGGTAGCCCAATAGACAACATGGACAGTATGGACTGCATGGACACGGGGACACCCAGCGACCCCCGATCCATGTGGTCCACTGAGTCCATGTAGTCCACGGCGGTTGCCACCGTCCCCGGCGGCTTTGCCCAACCTGCCCGACTGCGAATAACAGCGTAAAGATGCAAAATTAGTTGAAATGGCGTACTAGTGCCCCAGACTGCCAAGGGCCTCCAACAGCCGGTCCACGTCCTCCGCCGTGTGTGCGGCGGAGAAGCTGATGCGCAGCCGGGCCGAGCCCTCCGGTACCGTGGGTGGCCGGATGGCACTGACCAGGATCCCGAGCGCTTCGAGTCGCTTGCTCCAGGACAGGGCCTGCCGTGCCGTACCGGCGATGAGGGGCTGAATCGGCGTCGCGGAGTCCATGAGCGGCAGGCCCAGTTGAGCGGCACCCGCCCGGAAACGCCGGATCAGCGTCCGCAGCTGCTCCCGACGCCAGGACTCGCGACGGGCGATGCGCAGGCTCTCCTGGGTCGCCACGGCGATCGCCGGCGGCGGTGCCGTGGTGTAGATATAGCTGCGGGCGCGCTGGATCAGCGTCTCGATCAGCTCCCGGCTGCCCGCAACGAAGGCCCCCGACACGCCGAGGGCCTTACCCAGGGTCCCCACCAGGACAGGGACCTGCTCCGGTCCCAGACCGAAGTGGGCAAGGCTGCCGCGCCCTTCTTCACCCAGCACCCCCAAACCGTGGGCGTCATCCACCAGCAACCAGGCCCCAGCGTCTTGGGCCATAGGAGCCAGCTCCGGCAGGGGCGCCAAATCCCCGTCCATGCTGAAGACCCCGTCGGTAGCGATGAGCCGGACACCCTCCCCCCCCCCCTCCAGGAGGGTGTCGCAAAAGGCACCAGTCTTCGCTCTTTGCCCCCCTCTCCCCAACCCCTCTCCCGGCGGGAGAGGGGCTTTTGCGACACCCTCCTCCAGCATCGAGGCCAAGGCCCGCGGATCCGCGTGGGCATAGCGCCGCAGCCGCGCCCGGCTGAGCAGGGCACCGTCCAGAAGGGAGGCGTGGTTCAACCGATCCTCGAAGACCTGATCCCCGCGTCCCGTCAGGGCCGATATGACCCCCAGGTTGGCCATGTAACCGGTAGAAAAGAGCAACGCCCGCGGGCGACCAGTAAAATCCGCCAGCTCCTCCTCCAGGGCCTGATGCGCGATGCTGTGGCCCGTGACCAGGTGGGCCGCGCCACTGCCGACACCGTAGGTATCCGCCCCCCGCTTGAGGGCGGCAATCACGCTCGGGTGGTTGGCCAGGCCCAGGTAGTCGTTGCTGCAAAAGGCGAGCAGTTGTCGCCCGTCGATCAGGGGCCGCGGCCCCTGGGGACCTTCGAGTACCCGCGGCGCCCGGTAGAGGTGCTTTTTCCGCAGGCGGTCCAGCTCGGCGGCAAGATCAGAACGAGGGGAGTAGTAATTTTTCAAGTGGGTGTGTCTGGAATGATGAATGATGAATGATGAATGCGGAATGGTGAATAATCACTCATCATTCCGCATTCATCACTCACCAATAGGATCAAACCGCTTGCCGGGAGCAGGATCCGGGCTCGGTTTTTTCTCCGGCGTCGATGGTCTCGAATGTCAGACCCAGGCGCTCGAACAGCCGCGCGTCGCCGACCGACTCGGCATTCGGGGTAGTCAACAAACGCTCGCCATAGAACATGGAGTTGGCACCGGCCAGGAAACACAGGGCCTGAAGCTCATCGCTCATATCCGAACGTCCCGCCGAAAGTCGCACATAGGACCTGGGCATGAGGATGCGGGCCACCGCGATGGTGCGCACGAACTCGAAGGGGTCCAGGTCATCGGTGCCGAAGAGGGGGGTCCCCTCTATCTTTACCAGCAGATTGATAGGCACCGACTCCGGGTGGGTGGGCAGGTTTGCGAGCTGCCGAAGCATGGACGCCCGATCGCGCCGCGACTCGCCGAGTCCCAGGATGCCGCCGCTGCACAGGCGGATACCCGCCCGTCGGATATGGGCCAGGGTTTCGAGGCGATCCTGGTAGGTACGGGTGGTGATGATCCGGTCGTAGAACTCCGGCGAGGTATCCAGGTTGTGGTTATAGTAATCGAGTCCGGCCTCCGCCAACCGTCGGGTCTGGCGATCGGTCAACATGCCGAGGGTGACACAGGTCTCCAGACCCAGGTTACTTACCCCCTCGACCATCTCGACGACTCGATCCAGATTCCTGTCGGTCGGATTCCGCCAGGCCGCGCCCATGCAGAAGCGGGTTGCACCCTGGTCCCTGGCTGTCCGGGCGGCCTCCAGTACCTCCTCCAGCGGGAGCAGACGCTCCTGCTCCAGGTCGGTGTCGTGTTTCGCACTCTGGGAGCAATAGCCGCAATCCTCCGGACAGGCCCCGGTCTTGATGCTGAGCAGGGTACTCACCTGCACCCGATTGGGCTCGAAGTAGGCCCGGTGCACGGACTGGGCGCGAAACAACAGGTCGTTGAAGGGCTGATCGAGGAGAGAAGTGATCTCGTCGAACGACCAGTCGTGGCGGGTCTGGCTGATAGTCATAGGCGGATAGGGTTTGGATGCACGATCGGGTAACGTGCGGATTGTAGCGTAACAGGCTGTAGGATAACGGTTTTTGATCGGCTGTCAACTCTATCCGAGTTGTGAGGTTTACAATGCCCTAGCCCATCAATGTCAGGATAGGCGGTGTTGTAATTTTGTTGTTCCTGGGTATCTCCAAGCCACAATGCCATTAAGTTAAGCCGTCATTCCGGCAAGGAGTGCCGGAATCCGGACGCCAGGGAGGCAGCAAACGCAGGGGGAGTCTGAACGATCATCGGGTTGCTGGATGGCTTATCACCACTTAGAAATTTACCACTACCCCAGCAAAATCGGATGAAACGGGGTACTGGAAGCAGTTATTAACAGGCGCTGAAAAAGGCCCCCTCAATCCGCCCACAGCAGTGACAGGTCGAATGCGATGGCGTCGAACGGTGGGAGCGAAACCCGATCTCGGTCATTCAAGGTGGTGAGCAACAGCCACTTTCCCGCGTTATTCTCGAAGGCCTCCAAGGTACGCGGCTGGGGATCGATAAGCCACACGTGCGCTACGCCGTATTCCGCATAAATCGGCAGCTTTTCGGCACGATCGTCCGCGGCCGTTCCGGGGGACAGGACCTCGCAGATCCAATCCGGCGCCAGCTCGAACCAAGCGGTTTCCGGTAAGCCCGGCATACGTGTCCGGCGCCAGCCCGCAAGGTCCGGGACCAGGATATGGGGCCCGAGGTGTAGCTCGGGTTCGTCCAGGATCCACCACCCACCGGGACCACCACGACCCTTGTCGAAAGGACTGTCGAGCATCCCGCCAAGGGATGAGCTTGCCCGCAGGTGCCTCGGCCCCGGTCTCGGATGGGCAATCAAACGACCATTGGCGATCTCAGCAACGAGATGGGCCGGAACCCGTAGCAGGTCCTCATAGGTTGCTTGGCGTGCGGCTGGTTCGGACATAGTTATCTTTCCGGTAGCATAGATGTCAGGTCCCGGATGATTGCGAGGAATTTTTTTGAAAAGTTGGGGCTGCTGGGCGTACCACTCCTGAAGTATTCAGAGGGACATATTAACGACTACCCGCACGGGAATCGATCCCGTTCGCGGCCCGGCGTCTGCGACAGTTGCTCCCTGCGGTAGGTTTGGCCTACTCTGGCCCCTCAGCTTCCATCCCGCCGCGTAACCTAAGGGTCAGACAAGATGCCGGAACCTCGCACCCTCGAAGCTATTGTTCAGGAAAACGGAACCGAATTCGAGCGTCTCATCTCCCTGGTCCTACGTGTCTCGCTCCTGCAACAGCCCGATGCCGAGCTGATCGAGCTCGGTAGAAACGCCTGGCTGGCCGGCACCACCCTGGCCCTGGTTGCAACTCCGTCCTTTGATCTGGCCGAACAGATGAGAAGGCTTGAGGAGAAGCGCAAGACAGCCATTGATCGCGTGATTGTGATCTCGCCTTTAGTTAAAGGAGAGCAACCAGAGGGTTCCCTATTCCATGATGCCCTGCAACGAGTAATCGTTGATGATTACGAAACAGTGGAACCGACACCGATCCAATGGGTGGATCGCCAAGAGCTCGAAGGCTTGATCCGGCAGCTCCCGGCCCTGGCACTCCGATATTCTCCCGAGCACATCGATAACGGCCAGGAACGCTGCCGGCGTATCGAGACCGTCCGTGCCCACTACAACCGGGAATTCCTCAAGCTCTACGGCAAGATCCGGTTCATCGGCATGTCGGTCTACAAGGAAGAGGCCTCCAGCGGCGTCGATATGGAGCGGATCTATATCCCCCTGCGCGTGGTGCCGGAAGGCACCGCCCCGGCGGAGGATGCCATCCGTACCGATCCCCTGACCCTGCTTTCTGTCGGCAATCGCCATGTGATCCTGGGCGAGCCGGGGTGCGGCAAATCCACCCTGTTGCGCTTCCTGGCCCTGACCGGCTTCCATCCCCCACTGATGGCACGCTTCGGCCAGACCGGCGATGGTCGCCTCCCCCTGTTCGTCGTGCTGCGTCAATTCGCGGATGAGCTCAAGGAACGTCCCGGGCTCGAGATCGGCGACTACATCATCGAGACCGCCCAACGCTATCTCGGTGTAAAAGAATTCGACCGCGAATTTCTCGACTACCACCTGGAACTGGGGGAGGTCATCCTGTTCTTCGACGGCATTGATGAGCTGCCGGACCCCGATTTCAAGCGCATCGTGCGCGACAAGATCCGGACGCTGCTGCGACGCTACCCCGGCAACACCACCCTGGTAACCTCCCGCATCGTAGGCTATGAGAGTGAAATACGCTACGAGGGTCTCGGCTTCTCCCACCACCAGGTAGCGCGCCTGACCCTGCCGGATATCGAAGAGTTCGTCCACAACTGGTACCGGGCCCGTATCGACAACGAGCAGGAACGGGTTCACCACGCCGATGACCTGATCCGGATCCTGCATGACCAAGACTCGCGAGCCATCCTTGATCTGGCGGAGAACCCGCTGCTGCTCACCATCATCTGCCTGGTCCATCGGATCGATGCCGTCTTGCCCGACGAACGGGTGGTGCTCTACCAGAAATGCACCGAGACCCTGCTCAACACCTGGCATGCCTGGAAATTCAAGATTGAGCCCCGGAAGAGCCGCAACAAGGTGGAGCGTCGCAACCGGGCGCGCATGGAGGCCATCGCCCACTGGATGCACAAAACCATGGGGGAGCAGGAAAGGGGCAAGCGGGCGGTGGTTCCCTACCAGGAGCTGCTGGACTTCCTTGCCGATTATATCGCCGAATTCGAGAAGCCCCGCTACGAGGAACCGCGGGACCTGGCCGGGATCTTCCTGTGCTTCGTGCGCGAACGGGCGGGGCTCCTGATCGAGGCCGGCGACCGCCAGTACAGCTTCGTCCACCTCACCTTTCAGGAATATCTCACCGCCACCTTCCTGCGCAAGAGCGGCGAGGCGGGCGGCGTGCCTGTGGTCTGGGCAGCGGTGCAGGGGATCATCACCCAGAGCCGCTGGCATGAGGTACTGCGCCTGTTGATCGGTTCCCTGGAACAGGCCGAATCCCAGCGTTTTCTGCTCGAAAAGATCCGCACCGACGGCAGGGATGAAGATGCGACCCGCCGCGCCCTGCTGCTCGGCGGTTGCCTCCTGGACGGCGTGGATGCGGCGGAAGAAATGGAGGAGGAGATCCTGGAAGAATGGCTCCATGCGATCGAGACCACGGAAGACGAAGGGGAGCTCGGCGAGCTGATGCAGCAGATGTCGGCTTGGCTGGAGCGTGCCCCAGCCGGTAAGAAGCTGGTGCAGCAACTGGCGAAGAGCATCGGGCTTTCCCCGGCGATTGCCCTGTGGCTCGCCAATCTGGGCTGGACCCGGCAGGAGAGCGCCGATTTGGGCCAGGTCACCTGGAAATCCGAGACCGGGTCGGGCCTCTTTCGGCATCTCTTGGCCCCCTCTGGTACCCAGGTGCTTTCCACGCAAGTCTCGGATTTCCTCGCTTCCACGCGAATGGCAATGGCACTCTTGTCACCAGATTTCAATTTCAGTGCCGTCCTGTTCGGCGCCTCGGTTGCGCCGTGGGGCGAGGACTGTTTCCCAGGCATTGTAGATCTGCTGGGTGCTTTATCCTTTGTTGATAGAACATTTCCCGATTATGTTCGTAACTCGGTCCTGTTGGGGATTGGATTGCATGACCAGGCTTCCGTCTTCGAGGCCACCGATAACCCCATAAGAATCGAAACGGTTTTTCTACGGGCTCTGGCTTGGGCTCGGGCTCTGGCTTGGGCTCGGGCTCTGGCTTGGGCTCGGGCTCTGGCTTGGGCTCGGGCTCTGGATCGGGATCGGGCTCTGGATCGGGCTCTAGATCGGCTTCGGGAGGTATCCTCCGGGAACAATCGATTGGCCGATGTCACAAGGGCATTTTGCCAACAGGTCATCGGCGATACCAAAAGCCGGTCGTTGTTGCTCGATCCCTTCTGCGATCTGCTGCGCTTAGAGCCCAGGCCCCACTGGAGAATGCTACTCGCCCGGCGTCATCTGACCCGGATCGGACGCGCCATCAATCTGGTCGATCCGGCATTCTGGCAGGCTACCGAGACGGCTATTGCCAGCGGCGAGCCGTCACCGGCCCAATGCAAGAATGCTGCCTGTCTGCTGCTGCTCGACAGCTGGCTGTGGCTCTACGGTGGCTACGAGACCCCGGAGGAAACCCTGTTTCCGGATCTGATCGAGCGGAGCCGCCGGATCGACCACCCGGCCCTGCGCGTCGCCCATGTGCTGCGGGATCTGGCCTACGGCGATGAAGGCCGGACGCAGGACCTCAGGGCGCTGGTCGAATCGCCGGACCCGGCCTATCGCAAGCTCTTTATGGACGCCTGCTGGATCGATGGGTAGTACCCCATTGCGATTGATCGTGCTGTAGGGAACGCCCTCCGTGGCGTTCCGGGATTTGGTGCCAATTCCGCGGAACGGCACGGAGGCCGTTCCCTACAGGTGCAAAATCAATCGATTCGCGCAATTCGTAGCTTTCCTATACTCTAATCCCGTCAGACCAACGCAATGGCATTGCCGTAAGAGGCGCCTTCGTGTCGGAGCCACCGCACGATCCCGGCAGCCTGTTTCCCATGGCCGCAAAAGACATCACCAGCCGCGACATCCTCAAGCGGCTCACGGAAGAGCTGGCGCTGCAAATCCTTGGCATCGAGGCCAAAGTCGTCGAGACACTGGAGACCCAGAACCAGCGCGTCGAAGACCGTCGAGCCGATTTGGTCGCGCGTATGCGGGGCGGGGATGGCGAAGAATTCCTGCTGCACGTCGAGGTCGTCAACAACAATGACTCGAAGATGCCGCTACGGATGCTGCGCTACTATACGGATATCCGCTTAGCCAAACACCGCGGGCCGATCCGGCAGTTCTTGATCTACATCGGGTCCGAGCGGCTGACCATGCCGGCGGGCATCGATGAGCCGGGGCTCGAAGGTTACCGCTACACTCTGGTGGACATGCACCAGATCGACTGCTCCGGCTTACTGACGCAGGACAACCCGGATGCCTTGGTGCTAGCCATCCTGTGCGACTTCGGCGGCCGCGATCCGAAAGAAGTGGTCAGCTATATCGTGCGCCGTTTGAAGGCTCTATTGGGTGAAGATGAGCGGGGTTTCCGCGACTACATGAATATGCTCGAGATCTACTCGGAGAACCGGGGTCTCGAGCCACAAATTAAGGAGGCCGAACACATGTTGACCCGAGCCGAAGTCGAACGTCTGCCGTCTTTTGCCATTGGCTTTGAACGTGGCACAGCGGAAGGTATGAAAAAAGGCATAGAAAAAGGCATAGAAAAAGGCAGAGAAGAAGGCATGGAAGCAGGTATGGAAAGAGGTATGGAAAAAGGCAAGGCGCAGCTTGTCCGTCTTCTATTGAATCAGTCGGGCATTGCGGAAGTTTCCGAGTTGCTCGGATTGACGCCGGAAGAGGTGGAACGGATCGCGATGGCGGGAGACGACGATGCGAGACGCGCCAAGCACTGATGCAGGTTCCAGTGATGCGAATGGGTAGTATGGGTGGACGAAAGTCATGACGCCGTCCATCAGGCGACAATTGAAGGAACACCTGGAAGCCATCCTGGACACTGCCGCCGGTGAGGAGCTGGACGTAATCGTCCAGATGGAATCGGACCGTGCCATCACCAACCGTCTCGCCAAGGCCGCCGGCCAGGCCATCAAGCGCCGGCAGATGATCCTGACCCCCCGTGATCTGCTGCCACAGCCCTATGGCAAGCGAGCCGTCAAAGTACGGGAAGTGGAGGGAATGAAGGAAACCGCCGATACTCGCGCCCGCTTCGACCAGGCCCGCGAGGCTACCTTTGCCCTGAAGCGCATCCAGGAATCCGGCCTGCACGCCACCGATGCCCTGATAAACAGCCCCATGATACAGACCGCGCTGGCCCGGATGCTGGCTCCAACCGCCAAGAGTCACCTACCGAAAGGGGAGCAGCCGAACCGCTTCTGGACCTCGCGCGCTATGCCGTTGCGCCTGAAAAAAGAGGAGATCGAGAGGCTCCCCAGGGAGGTCGCGGGCATAAAAGACATCCATTTCAATCGGCATCTGAGCGTCCCTGCCACGGTGGAGACACAGCGGCCACAGGTGGAGGAAGAAGAGATCCTGCACTCCACCTGGGGCCTGGAGCGCTGCAACGCCCTGGCCGCTTGGGGCCTTTTCGGCAGCCGGGGCCGGAATGTCACCATCGGCCTGTTGGACACCGGTGTGGATGCGGAGCACCCGGACCTGCGGGGCAAGATCGCCCACTGGGCCGAGTTCGACGCTGCTGGCTACGAGATGGTGGGATCCAAGCCCCACGACAGTGATACCCATGGTACCCATTGCGCCGGGACCCTGGTCGGCGGCGCTAGCTCCGGGCGGTGTATCGGCCTGGCCCCGGAGGCCAGGGTAGCGGCCGCTCTGGTGCTGAACGGCAACCAGGGCGGCTCTGATGCCCAGGTATTGGCCGGGATCGATTGGGCGGCAAATCTGGGCGTGGACGTTATCAGCCTCTCCCTGGGTGGCCTGATGATGGAACCGGAGACACCTTCCACCTACACGGAGGCGATCCTCTCTTGTAGCGAGGCCGGCATCCCCGTCGTGGTCGCCATCGGCAACGAAGGGGAACAAACCACCGGCTCGCCGGGAAACGACCTGTTCGCCCTCAGCGTCGGGGCCACCGATCCGCAGGACCGGGTGGCTGCCTTTTCGGGAGGGCGGACCCAGATCATCTACAAGAACGACTATTTCGATCCGTCCGATCTGCCCCTGCCTTACTCCAAGCCCGAGCTGACCGCGCCCGGCGTAGCCATCCACTCTTCCGTGCCCGGTGGCGGTTACCAGTCATTCAGTGGGACCTCCATGGCTACCCCCCATGTGGCCGCGGCCATTGCTTTGCTCCTGAGCGCGACGACCATCCGCGACAAAAAGGACGGTATGGAACGAACCAACGCCATTCAGGATCTAATTGTCAGGTCCCGGATGATTGCATAGGGTCTAAAATGGGGTCATTATTGCGTGCCCGAGAGGTTATGGAATTACTGGTAGCCACGTCTGTAGCGGAGAACGCGTAATGAATATCCACCTGCATGCCAATGCCACCACGACTCCGAAGACCCGCCAATACATTCAGGTATCTCACCAGTCCGTGACGCACCTGGCCGACGAACTGGGTGTGAGTGAGGATACCATCCGCCGCTGGCGGGGGCGTGACGGGGTTGCCGATGGCTCGCACACGCCGCACCGCCTGCAGACCACCCTCACCCCAATCCAGGAAGCGGTGGTCGTGGAGCTGCGCAAGACGCTGCTGCTGCCGCTGGATGATTTGCTGGTGGTAACCCGTGAGTTCATCCACTCTGAAGTCTCCCGATCCGCTCTGGACCGCTATCTGCGCCGCCATGGCGTTTCTAACCGCAAGACCCTACTGCCCCAGGAGGACGACGCTCAAAGGCCAGTGAAGACCTTCAAAGACTACGCCCCTGGCTTTGTGCATGTCGATGTCAAGTACCTGCCGCAAATGCCCGACCAGGACCAACGCACCTACCTGTTTGTCGCCATTGATCGCGCTACCCGCTGGGTCTACGTGGAGATCCTTGAAGACAAGTCAGCAACCACCGCCAGCGGCTTCTTCAAACGCCTGATCGACCACGCCCCGTTCACCATCCGTAAGGTCCTCACTGACAACGGCAAGGAATTTACCGACCGCTTCTGTGCCACTGGTGAGCGCCAGCCGACCGGCACCCACGCCTTCGATCGGGTCTGTACCGACAACCGCATCGAGCATCGCCTGACCAAGCCCAGAACCCCCCAAACCAACGGTATGATCGAACGTTTCAATGGCCGCATTGCCGATGTGCTACGTACTCACCGCTTCGACTCCTCCGTTTCCCTGAAGGCAACCCTTAAACGCTTCGTTTACCTGTATAATCACCACATCCCACAGAAAAACCTGCACCACAAAACGCCCCTCCACACCCTCCAACAATGGTACGCACAACAGCCCCAGCTATTTAATAAAATTCCACGTAATCATCCGGGACCTGACATCTAATCACCGGCTCGGTTACGGACCTGGGCGAGTCGGGACAGGATCATCGCTATGGATTCGGCCGGTTGGACATACTGCGTGCCATCGGCTTTGCCAAAGAACGCGGTTACTGAGCCCCTCATGACCAAGGGGCACTTTGAAAAATACGGTTTTCGTCAACGGCGCGTCTGAATAATCAATGGCTTAGAGTCCCTTGATTGGCGAAAATACCTATTTTTCAAGGTGCCCCAAGGCGTGTTGATATTTAATAAGGAGTAAACTCTAACCTTCGGGTTTGTCTCCTAATGGTACAGGATTAACAGGATTAACAGGATTATTTTTCTGAATAATTAACTATAACATCCTGTTAATCCTGAAAATCCTGTTAATCTTGTCTATTAGCGGTTGGCACGACGATTATGTCAACAGCCCCTAGCACCCAAACCGCAACGGATGCGGCTGTTCCCACCAGCCTGAAACCCTGGCTTTCCGACGAGGAAGGAGAGGCCCGGTCGCTGATTGTGGAGGTGAAGGTGCCGGAGCGCCGGGTCGCTTTGGAGCGCGATAGCTTGACCAGGAGGGTATTTCCCAGGCGTTTGGTCGAGAGCGACCGGGAGGGCCGCCGTTCCGCAATCCGGAAGCTGGCGGGTTTCCTGGAGCATGAAATCGGATTGCAGGCCCGGGTGCTCGAAACCGCCGGGGCGATTGTGGTATCGGCAACCCCCGACCAGGTCCGCCGTTTTCTGCAACACCCTTTGACCAAAGGGGTCCACCCCAACCGCTCCCTGGCCCGTAGGATGCGGTGAGGACCTGCCAAGATTTTAAATCGGTAGGCTGGGGGGCAAGGAACGAACCCCAGCTTCGGTTATCGCTGGGTTTTGGCCGTCCCTGGCCGCAACCCAGCCTACGGCTTACGGTCCCTTTTTAGACAGTCTCTAAACAGGTTAAGGGTGGGACGATACCCAAGCCGTCAGTTATCTGACCGCTTGGGTATTTTTTAAGCGCATAACTGTCAACAGTCCCTAATGCCCCGATCCAGTAACAGGTGATTGGAAAACAACTGGTAGGGCCTTCAGTCCATGTCCGAGAAAGCTGTCTTCCCATTCCAGGGAATCGGTTGCCAGGGCTAAGCCGGGTAACCGGCGTACCAGGGTGCCCACGGCAATTTTCGCCGCCAGTAGGGATAAGGGTCTACCGATACAGGTATGGATGCCGTAACCGAAGGAGAGGTGGGGATTGGGTTGGCGCCTGATATCGAATTTGTCGGGCTCCGGGAACCGGGCCGGATCTCGATTGGCCGCCGCAAGGACACAGATTACTTTTTCACCCTGATGAATCCTCGTATCCGATAGCTCGACATCACAGAGGGCGGTACGCGAGACCCCTTGGACGGGGCTGTCATAGCGCAGGGCTTCGGAAACAGCCAAGTCGATCAAATCGGGATCTTCTATCAGAAGACGTAGCTGTTCCGGGTGGTTGAGCAGGGCCAACATAGCAATACCGATCAGATTGACGGTCGAGGAGTGCCCTACGGTGAACATCATGATGCAATTCGCCAAGAGTTCTTCTTTGCTCAAGCGGTCCCCTTCTCTAATCAGCATACCGATCAGGTTATCCATCGGCGCAGAGCCGGCACGGCATTCGGCGATCCGGTTGCGGAAGAATTCGGCCAAACCTACAAAGGCCATCATGCCTCGTTCATAGGCGATCGGCGTGATGTCCATATCCGCCAGCAGGGCCATGTTTTCCGTCCACTGTCTGAAATTGCGATGCCAGGTTTGTCGGGGAATCCCCAGAATTTCACTGCAGTTCAGCTCGAGCATGAGCGGATAGGCCAGATCACCGATAATATCCATCTTCCCCCGCTCCATGGTTCGATCGATATAACCGTCGACCTTCGCCTGAATGGATGCCTGTAATGCATTGATTCGGGATGGCGTGAAGGCCTTCTGTAACAGGCGGCGGATCCTGGTATGGTCAGGCGGGTTTGTCAGCACCAACCACAGCTTCATCAGTTGGTCGCTTTCATGCCGTATCGATAAGAGACGGTCGATCAGCCCACTGTTTGCGCCGGTTGCCGGCGGTGCTTGTTTCAGCTCCGAGCGGCCGAAATCAAGGCTTTTCAGGACCTCTGTAATGTCCGCGTAGCGCGTCAGTATCCAATCTCTTCGTTCGGCTCGATAGTGGATCGGCTGGTGAGTCCGAAGATACCGATAGATAGGATAAGGGTTCGCCCTAAATTTCGGTGATCGTGGATCGAATTGCATGGTTGGGGATTTCTTCACTAACGTGGCGTTCAATGTCCCTCAAACACGACATCTACCGTGGATGCGTCCAGAATGCGATCGGTCCAGCGATCGAGTTGTTCCAGGGTGGCTAGATCGAGGCGCTTGCGGGTTGCTTCGTCGAGGGGGCCGAAGCGTTTGACAAGCAGGCGTTCCAGGCCCTCGATCTTGCCTTCCAGCCTGCCTTGCTCCAGACCTTGCTCCAAACCTTGTTGCATCCCTCTCCGAATGGCCAATCGTTCAACGCTGGTGACATAGGGCATGTCAGTTCCTCCTTCAATAGCTTCGATATCTTGCCAGAGCCGTTGTTCGAGCGCATCGGGCAGACGCATCATCCAGTCGAGGACGGCGAAAAGGTCCAGTATGCGCTGCCGGTCCCAACCTTGCCGGTAGAGCAAACGCACGAGGTCGAGTTTGGCCCGATAGCGGGCTTGCGGGTCGCCTTTGGTCTGACGGGTGCGCAGATGCGCGGCGGTCACCAAGGCGAAGGGGTTGGAGTTCGCTCCGAGTGCTTCGGCGCGGTCCGCATAGTCGGTGAGTTTGACGACGGGAAATTCGAGTGTATGGCGACAGCCCAGGACCTCGAAGCCATAGGAATCGGGTCGCCACCCTTCCCCCTCATCGGCCAGCACGGCGAAGCTGGCGATGGGGCGGGCGTAGCGATCGAACAGCCGATAGTTGTAGGTGAACATGCGCCGGGCAAAGTCCGTATCGCGCTGGCCCTGGACTTCGATGTGGATGTAGATCCAATGCGGTTCGCCATCCTCGAGGGTGACTTGGACCAGGGTATCGGCAAAGCGTTTGCCGAGCTCGGCGTCACGCACCACCTGGCGCAGCTCGGTGTTCTTGAAGGCATGGCCCTGTGCCCAATCGATTTGGGCATACGCCTCCGGGAAATAGAAGGCCATGAACTCGGGAAAGGCGTGTTCGAGCGCCTCTTTCCAGGGGCTGTCGTAGACGTCGCTGTTGTTTTGCAGGTCGGTCATGGGAGGTCAGGCGGCGTCACTAACTGGCGCTTTCATGGGTTCATTTGATGCATCAGCAGTGGTGAAGAAACATAAAGGTGGGTGTCTTTTTTATTTGCGTCCATTTGCGTTGATTTGCGGCTGAATCTTCTGTGAGAATTCCGCTTGTTCAATGTTATCTGTCGGCAGGCAGGTCGATAATTGAGAGCATCTGCAGATGAAAAACGAAGCAATCTGTGAAAAGCTGCGTAATCTGCGGATAGCTCCATACGCGGCAGGCATATCACCCATCTCTTCCCTCGGCTACGATATCGATGAGGGGGTTAGTATGACACCAGGCAATGGGTGATTTCAATGCCATACGGGTAAGAGCGCGCAGATAACCTAGCTGACCCGGCGGCTCGCGATCACCGTAGACACGATCCAGATTTTGTTTCCACAGGGCGATTGTCCGCAGTGATTCGAAGCGCCGGTTGCGCATGAATTTGATTTCCCAGCCTGCTTTCTCCAGATCCCGGATCAGCTCGGAAACCGTGCACAGTACGATAGAACCACCATAGGTTATACGCTCCCCCGCATAACCGGCGACTGCGCAGCTCTCCGATACGATCAAGCGCGGCGCATTGGCTCGCAGCCGGCACAGATGTTCGAATTTGTCGCGAATATGGGAAATCATTTCGAGACTGAAGATCAGGTCATACTCACCGGGGATTTCTTCCGTGTCTCGGTCCAGGTCAGACCGGAGCACCTCCAGGCCCAGCTGTCGGCAGTAATCCGCCTGCGCGGTGCTGCATGTGACCCCGGTTACTGCGCAATCCCGCTCCGCGATCAACATGTTAGCGGGCCCGCCCCAACCACAACCCACATCCAGGATACGTGAACCCGGAACAATATAGGGATAAAAATTCCTGACCGTTTGCCTCAAGCCGGTTTCCAGATCCTCGAAACCGCGGAAATAGCCGAAATGGTAATGTAATGTTTCACCGATAATCTGTTTCCATTGGTCGGTCGATACCTCGGAATAAAATTCATCCATATCGAATTTTTTCCCGGAGTCGAGGCTCATTTTTCGCTTTTCCCGGATAACCACTGATGTCGATACCAAAGATAGGCCTTCGCTTCCAGCGGGTATTGCGGTTTCCACACAACTTTAATGTGACTCAATCTGCGATTAAAAAGGGTAAAACAATTTCTAGGTTTTAAAAGAGATTCCGCAATCAGGCGGTCGGGCCAGGGCGCTTCGGTATTCATGGGATCGGTTCGGCCAGGCCAGCTTAATAATGCCTCTCGTTTTCGAGGTTCACAGAGACCCTTTTCCACCAAATAACCGAGGAAAACATCCCAGGAACCCACAGACGGGCTTTGTTTCGGGGTAATACATTCAAAGCCGATTTGTGGGTAGACTTTTTGGCCTATATCCAGACAAACCGTTATCCGATCGAAGAAGGCAAATAAGCGCTCTACCAAGGCCCTTAATTCATCGGCTTGCCCCTGCCAACCAATCCGTTGCAGATAGGAAATCAGCATGTCGGGTCGTAGACGTTTGACATTGACTCGCAAAGTCCGTGAATTTCCGGATAAGATAACACCAATGTGGCTGATGAAGGCACCATCCGAACAACGTGCAAAGCAACGATACAGCTTGTCTTTGCAGACATGCCAATGCGAGCCGAGTAAACGATCGAGCGCCGGCACCGCAAGCCTGTCGTAGGTTTCAGCGGACGGCGCGGCCCTCTGCGGTAAGCCGATGAACACGAACGGCAGGGGGTATGGGTGCGAATCCTGATTGTCATATTCCAACCAGATTTCCGGTATGCGGCTGTGTAGCGGGGATGAAGGCTCGGACAACTCCGTGAGAAAGTCATGCAAATGTGTCCAGGTCGATCGTATGTCCGTATCGGCGGTGGAACCGATTGCTGATATTCTATCTCGCAATAAAGCCAATTCACAATCGGTCGGATAGATACATTGATGAAGGTCCACCTGCGGCTGGTCGGGGCCGAGCCGACATTCGAAACCGCCCTCGGAGACAGGGGTCAGCCGAGCCGCCAAGGTCCTCAACTTTGAAAGTTGATCGTTATTAATCAGTGCCTGACCAAGGGAGGGTAATAGAACGTCAAGCTGTTCTTTCAGGTTCCGGTACGTATATCCTCCATTATTCATGGATTTGCCACCATGCTATCAACATTGAACGAGCAGGATTCTCACGGAAGATTCAGCCGCAAATCAACGCAAATGGACGCAAATTGAATCGGCTCCGATTTGCGTTTATTCGCGTTCATTCATGGTTTTTCTGTAGCAAAGAAGTGTTGGATACACCCGCCGTCTATAAATGCGGTTCGCTACGCAAGATGGTTCGCTACGCTCACCACATCCTACGGGCTACGGGCCGGTTTTGTAAATTCTCCGGCGAAACCAGGTAACCCCACTCCTCAATTGTTTGGCCGGATTGCCTCCGATGATGATTCCCTTGGTGTCCCATTTCAGGGTGACGACCGAACCCGTCGCAACGATCGAGTCGTCGGGGATGACGGTCCCTTTCAGCAGAATGCTGTGGGCCGCTACCCATACATGGTTTCCGATAATCACATCTTCCGCATAATTGATGCGTTCATTGGTTTCGCGAGAAATGATGGAGTGGGCGTCCCCGGTACGGGCATCGATACCATATGAAAACATACAATCTTGTCCTATTATTATTCGGGAATTCGGCTCTGTCAGCACGAAATCCACACTCGTAAATGTCGAGTTGTCCCCTATGTGCAGTGAGCAATGACTATCTTCGAACCAGATATTTCCACCGCGTCTGAAACGGCACCCGCGACCGATTGATACCCGATGGCCGTTTCCGCACATGTGGAAATTCACATTATTCAACATGCAGTCGTCCATGATTTCTATTTTATTATCATCTCCCTCTATATCGAAGACTACGGAAGACAGGACTGCATTGTTATAGCTGACGGTGTTGTTGTTGCCGCGGATCCTGCGTTTAACGCCATGGACGGCCGTTCGATAATAAATCCTCCGTATCAGAGAACCGATCCGGGGGTGGCCGGATGCCAGATCCTCATACAGTCGTTTGAGCCTTGTCTTCATCCGCCTGTCCGACCGACATCGAGGCATCAGCGCAAAGTGGAGGATTTCCGCTAGTGCCGCATACTAGAAATCCTAAAGCCATTTGTTAATTGGACTTGTACCAGAACGAACCGCACCGAAAAACCACGGATGGACACGGATAAACACAGATTATGATCCGTGTTTATCCGTGTCCATCCGTGGTTCTAATGCAGTACAGTAAAAACCCCAATATCATCTGTAATTTAGAGATTGCCGGAATCTGCCGGGGCCAGGATGGTCAGTTGCAGGAACTCTCGCAACATCAATCGAAACCAGGTACTAGAAGATAACCGGTAGGGATTTGAGTCCGTGAGTCCGATAAGATTCTTCCCATTCCGGACTCTCCGTCTTCAGTGCAATTCGCGGCAGGCGGCGAATCAAGGTCCCCAGCCCGATCTGCGCGGCTGAACGGGCGGGTTGGGCCCCCATGCAGTAACGCATCCCATAACCAAAGGCGAGGTGCTTTTTGAACTCGCGATGAATATCGAACTTGTCCGGTTCGGGAAATCGGGCGGGGTCACGGTTCGCGGCGCCGAGTAAAAAGACGATTTTCTGTCCTTTTTGAAAAGTCTTGCCGCGAAATTCGATGTCGTCGAGGGCCCTTCTTAGCATGTATTGTCCCGGGCAGTCGTAACGCAGACACTCGTCCGTTGCCGCTTCAATCAGAGAGGGGTCGGCCTGCAACAGGCGTAGCTGGTCGGGGTGACGGAGTAGGGCAAGCATCCCATTGCCGATAATGTGTTGCGGGGCCCCGTGACCGGTAAAGAACAGAAATATGCTGTTGGCCAGCAATTCTTCTTCGCTCAGTTTTCCCTGGGCCTGCGCCTGAATCAGGCTGTTAAGTACATTATCCTTTGGCTCGATCCGGCTTCGCAATCGGGCAATCAGGTCACGAAAGTAGCGGGTAAGCTTTAACAGCGCAAAGCGACCACGTTCATCGGTAGCCCGCGGCGTGTCCAGATCTATTGAAGTCGAAAGCTCATAGGCCAAGGGCCTGAGCTGCTCACGATCTTCTACCGGGATCCCCAATAACTCGCAGATCGCTTCCGACGTCAAAGGGGAAGAAAAATCATGAATAATATCCAAGCTGCCGGATGCCGACGCACGATCGAGCAGACGATCGGCCTGTTGTTGAATCCGGGATTGAAGCGCAACGATTCGATTGCGGGAAAGGGACGTCCGTAATACTTCGCGCAGGCGTGAATGCGCAGGCGGATATGTGGCAATGATCCAATGACATCTCAGTTGGTCGCTTTCCTGCTGAAATCGGAGAAAGGTTTCCCACACATTTGTTTGCGTTTGCTGCTGGGGTCCGGGCTGGGGCCGGTTTTCGGCTCTGTCCTGATCTACGGCATGCACCGGATCGATCCGATCATCCTTGAGGAGCGCGATCATGTCGGCATAGCGTGTCAAAAGCCAATCTTGCTTTTCCTGCCGATAATGGATGGGGTCCTGGGTGCGGAGTCGGTGATAGACGGGGTAGGGGTTGGCGCGAAATTCCGAGTTCCTTGGATCGAATTGCATGGTTTCGTTATCTTAAACTTCAGGGCACTTTGAAAAAGACGGTTTTCGTCAACGGCATATCTGAATAATCAATGGGTTAGAGTCGCTTGATTGGTGAAAGTATCTGTTTTTCAAGGTGCCCCTCAACCGGTCAGCGTCGATAAATCTTCTACGATTGCGTCGCACAACTGAGGGAGCGCATCCAAGCTATTGCTGTAAACTACATGCCGCGTCGGGACCTCCATTGCCAGCCGACTCAGCTCGGCAAACTCCCGCGCTTGCTTGTCAGGGCCTATCTGTAGATAGTTTATAGCTCGACACGCCAGCAGGGCCCTCACGGCCATCGTAGGGCGTATGGGTTTAATTACCGGAGCAATTAACCTGACCCTCCGGGCTCCCAGGATATAGACCGCAGCCAAGGGCAGGGGTTGGCTTTGAAACCGCCACGCAGCTTCACCGGTACCCTCGGCCAAGTCCACGAAGCGCTTCTCCGAGAAGCTGAAGACCCGTGCCAAACCGGCTTCCGAGCCACACAACGCCTCGACAGCCTCCGGCCATAATCGCAGGCGGGGATAACCGGGCAATGCCGACCATTGTCGGTCACGCTCCTCAAGAACGGCAATATCGTCGGAGAGAACGGCATACCCTCGCTTCGCGAACGCCGCTGCCGTGGTTGATTTGCCCGCGCCGGAGTTACCCACAATTGCAACGGCGAGCCCACCGATTGTTACTACGCAGGCATGGAGACACAGGGTACCCCGTAATCGAAGGACACAGCCCAGAACCTGCCCCGACAGTAGGGCAGTCACTTCCTCGATAACCGACAGCGTCCATTTGGCCGATATGTGAGTACCCTCGGAATCGATCTCGAAATCGAGTTGTCCGTCGCCGCGAAACCAGAGATGAAAATAGATGCCGCCCGCTTTGGACAGCACCCTCGCGCCGGACAGTAATTCCTCCACTTCCGCCGATGGTGGCCGCGACTCCTCCTCCATCATGACATCAATCCGGACATCGACAGGTGCGCCGGCAGCGGCAGACACGAAACCCGGCAATGGTCGGTTCGATCGCAACACTAACCCATAAGCAGTATAGTCGTACTCACTACACATGCGCTCAGGGAGTAGTTTCCAAAATCACAAAATCTTGGCATTGAACTGGGAATTCACCTGAATTGCCCGGCGAAAAAAACATCTCGGCTTACTTTCCCTTACAAACTCTGACACTTCGATTACGAAAGGTAAGAATTAGGGAAAGAACCGCCGTCAGTGTGTTTTCCACCGGGAGGAGGGATCGTATCCGTCAACTCGTTGACCTTGCCGAGCTTTCTTAGTTGAGGCGTGCGGTATACCGGCTTACTTGGAGCATCGGTTTCTTTGGGCTCGGTGGTTTGGACTTCATTTTTCTCAGTCATCGCTTTTTCCCTCACAATATCAGGTTTAAGAACATTGCTTTCCGGCCTCAGCTACTCAGCTACTCAGCTACTCAGCCAGTAAGCCAACACCAGAGCCGGGTAAGTTTGACGATGCCCGGTAGGTCCCAGTTCCTTAGCGGCTTGCAGCCCTTGTAATAGACGCTCACCGTTGACATAAGGAGCCAGGGCCGGTACGGCTACCAGCTTTTCCATCCAGGGTTGAATGCCTCGCTCCTGCATCAGGTTGTGCTGGGGGTGACCTCGCAGCACTGTTTTTGAGCGCAATCGCACGGCTTCGGGCAATACGCCTTTCATGGCTTCACGCAATAGGAATTTTTTTTCAAGCCACGGGATCGGTGGTATGGATTGCAAGTACGAAACTAAACGCACGTCGAAAAACGGAAAGCGAACCTTAACGGGAAGGCCGGTGAAACCCGGATCGGAAGCAGCAAATATGGAGGACCATAGGGGGGCAGCCGACATGCCGTAGTGACTTCTCATCTTGTGACAACCGACGGAAGTCCAGATCTTCCGTTGACGTGCTTCCAAGCCTATCCGTTGCGCGTAATTCGGGTCAATCCAGTATGGAAAATCAAAAGGATACCGTAATTTTCCCATCCAGTTCCTGATCTGTGTGCGCAATCCGAAACCCGGTGGACGGTGGAAGGCGCGGATGTATTCCAGGGTATCCCGCACCAGACTCGAAAATCGGTTGTGTCGCAGCAGATCGATCCAGTAACACCAGGGTAGAGCAAGCGCCGGATCGCCGCCGAATCCGGCCAGCAATACCCGGCCGTACTCGGCCACCCGACGCGTAACTGCTGCCTCAGCCATCTGATTCGGAAACCCCAAGGGTTCAGGATAAGTATACTCCGGAGTTTCATCGGGGGCCTGCCGGATATAGTCTTCCGCTACGAGATACTCGATCGGAAACCCCGCCTTCTCAGCGACCTTCGCGGCATAATTACCCTCGTCGTCGAAGACAAGCTGTTTGTAGACGATCGTATAGGCCCGAAAATCGACCGATGAATTGGTTGCCGTCATTGACCGATAGGCGGTAGCGGCAATACTGGTCGAGTCCATTCCCCCACTTAAATAGATACCCGCGCGGTCCGTGCGCAACCGGTCCGCGACGGCCCGTTCGAATAGTTCCCGAAACCGCTCGACATATTCTTCCCGATGCTTATAACGCCGATGCTCTGTTATAACTTCCGGTAACTGCCAGTAACGCCGGACGCGGATCTTGCCGTCCGACCAGATCAGCGTGTGAGCAGGGGGTAACTTTTGAATATCGGCAAAGATAGTTGTTGCAAAGTCATAATTATAATTAACCAGCAAAAAATCGCCAACCACCTGTTCGTTCAGGCGGTCGGATATTTTGGGGTGCAAACGCACGCAATTGATGTGATTACTGAGAATCAGGGTGTCTTTCGTTTCTGCGTAGTAAAAAGGCACAACTCCAAACTGATCCCGGGCGCAGAACAAACGTTGCGAGCGGTTATCCCAAATCGCAAAGGCAAAATCCCCGCTCAACCGTTCCACACAGGCCTCTCCCCAAACCCGGTAAGCGTGCAGAACCAGGTCGACGTCGGGGGTGTCCTTGCCGAATAGGCATCCGGAAGCATGTAGCCGGTCGATCACCTCGTCTCGCCGATCCAGGCGGATATCTCCGGTAATCCAAACATTGCCATCCAGGCTGTGGGGGTGGCGCTCTTGCTCCGACTCCCAGGTCGTGCGCAATAGGGCATGACCAAAACCGATCCGGGTGTCACTCCAGGTCTCCTGGGCATCGGGGCCCTGCGGCGACATCGAGTCGGTCATTTTATGTAACAGGCCGACATCGACGGCTTGACCGTCGCCATTCAGGATTCCGACAAAACCACTCATAGAATCCCTTAGCTCCCTAAGCCCGCAGGTCTCACTTGCCCGCGGCAGACAGGCCGGAGATTACCGCCCCGGCAAAACCCGCAGCCGTGCCTGTCTGCGCGCATGCACGCACAAAAAAGCTGCCGTAAACGAAATTCGCAGGAGTGAAAATAGGGGCGAAAATCTTTTCGCCCCTACTCCTACGGGTTGAGCTTCGGCCAAGCGAACACAAACGAGAAACTACCGGGGCGGCGAGACAGGCCGGCGGCGATTCGCGCATGGATTTTGCGGAAAGCGAAATACGCCCTCCCTGAGCGCAAGGTACAACAGGGAAGAAGGTAGCCATGGGTGCAAACGACGCGAATTACGGCGAACAGTCCATCTGCAGCGGGTACAGGCATGTATGGACAACGGGTTGTCAGGGAGTTACCGTCACCAGCTTGGCCTCATGCAATTCATCAACCAACCCATTGATGTCTTTCCGGAGGGTGGCCTCGTCCACATCGTATTCGGCCAGCAGCCGCGTCATGGCAGCCGCGGGATCGCCGTTTTCGGCGAGTAGTTGCCACAGGCGCGTACCTACTTCATCCAGGGCGTAGTAGAGCTCTTTGTCCAGGTCCAGGAGCACGGTCTCGCTCCCCAGTTCCTGAAAGAGTACATCGGGAGAAATGGTGACTTCTTTAGGCAAGGGTTGTGTCTTCATCGAGCCGAAATCCGAAGGGGAATCTGAACGGTTGCCTTGTTGTTTGGTGCCCAGGGACAGAATTGAACTGCCGACACGGGGATTTTCAGTCCCCTGCTCTACCGACTGAGCTACCTGGGCTGCGGGTAACCACGCTTGCCGCTGCTGCCGTGGGAGCAACCAGTAAACGTATAAGGATAGA
The DNA here is from genome assembly GCA_011392765.1 of Candidatus Thiosymbion ectosymbiont of Catanema sp. Cochon2018. GTDB lineage: Bacteria > Pseudomonadota > Gammaproteobacteria > Chromatiales > Chromatiaceae > Thiosymbion > Thiosymbion ectosymbiont_A. The sequence goes on from WYCW01000001.1 coordinate 881,275, forward strand.
AGTATATATTAGAACGGGATAACGATGAAGCGTCAAGCGCAGCAGGGCGAGCGCATATAAATCCTCCCGAAAACATGATCTTGTAGGTTGGGCAAAGGCACACCAGAGACGATGCGCCGTGCCCAACGAAATGTTGATGTTGGGCACGGCGCACCGCCTGCCTGTCGGCGGACAGGTCTCCGGTGCGCCTTATCCCGACTCGTCGGTCTACGGATCAGAGTCCCCCTGGCTGGGCCGAAACCCCGGATGACGTAGTAATCAGGAATACCAGCACGATTACGACGCCCCCGAAGACAGCGCCGTGAAAGGCCAACAGAGTCGGGCTTCGAGCGGCATCCAACCAGACCGGGAACGAGCAAACTTCGGTTTTCAGAGAGTAAGGCGGTACGGTCTGGTCGGAGTCTATGATGCGCTCATAGAGCTTGCGGAATAGTCGCTCCTGAGCAAGGAAGTAGCCATCCAGACCCCAAAAGGTAAGGGCCGGGAGCAAGGCAATGGCAACCTGCCGAGAATCGGCATCTTTTTCGGCCAGGGCTAAGAGGGCGGCTACCAGGGTAACCGACCAGCCCTTGAGCAGGAAGGAATTACGGGCCATACGTTCGATGACGCCCTGGACCAGGTCTAAGTGCTTTTCGTTGATTTTGCTATCCATTGGCTTTTCTCCGCTTAGCCCGTAGCCGGGTTTCGTTCCTCAACCCAACCTACCTAACGAGGCTTTGCCTCAGACCGACGAGGCATGAAGACCCCACAAGCCCCTCTCCCGTAAGGCCCCATCTCCTACGCCCAACCAGCCGTTGAAGAGCCAAGGTAGGTCGAAATCGGGATCGCAATCGGAATCTCGATCCCGATCCCGATTTGTGCACTGCATAAACTTGACTCATTTGTAAAGATTCGGGTCCCTCAAGGAATCCTAGTACAGTTGCGTACAAATCCTGGCCACATTTCATGCCGGCGAGAGGTCCGTTTTTCTCACCCCAAGCCACCAAGACACACAGAAATCTTCTCGGTTGCCGTTGGTCATCCGCGAGATTTTGATGATTTTCACTTCCGGCTGAGAGACGACGCAGTGACCGCTGTCGTTTCCCTTTCATCCTTGTCTTCCTTTGTGGCTTGGTGCCTTTGTGTGAGGTAAAAACTGTCGCGTGATTCGTCGTTTTTGTTTCCGGAATTTGTGTGCAGGTGTACTCGCTGCTTCAGATCGCGGGCGATGAGGGCGGTGACGAGCCGGGGGTCGTGGGATACATGCAACAAATGCCTGGCCTTGCCTACAAGCCCGTTTTTCTCCTGGTCGGCACCGGCGGCCGCATCGATCAAACGCGCGGCCTCCCCGCCCGCTCCGCCTACCAAGTAGACAGGACCTGCGGCATGGTAGGTACGGAAGCGCTCAAACTCATCTCGGGTGCCCGGCTTACTGCCCATGAAGCCGGTGGTCTTGCCGCCGACAAAGATTGCAGCGCGTGCGAGCCTGGTCATGGGATCGCGCAGATTCGCGAAGTCCTTATCGAGGGTCAACTCGGGCATCCCTACCCAGTGAACACGATCGAAGACCCTTGCATCGAATGTCTCCGGCGGCGCCTGCTCGCGGAACCGCTCCAATTGATACAGGCTGATGGTCGACCGCTGGTCTGCGCGGGAATTGGCAACCCGGTACACCAACGGCGTAATGGTGGGATGCCCGCCGAAGACGAGATGCAGGCCAGCATCGAACAGGGCAGCGACGATCGTCGAAACGAAGTCGTAGACCCGTTGGGCTTTCGGCGTACCGGCCACCTCGTCGGGGACGCCGGCGGATAGCAGGACCGGCAGGGACATTGGATCTTGGCCTGGCGCTGGGGTCTGTTGGGATATGGGTATTTTCTGACCATTTCTATGCCTGCTGCACGCCGGCGATGAGCCAATCACCCTCGCTGCTTTCCCAGGCGTGTTGTACGTGCCAGGTCTCGTGGAAGGGGTCGGCGGGCGCGTTCTGCTCTTCGCGGATCAGCCCGGAGAAGAGGACGCTCACCACTACCTGGTCACCGTCACGGCGCACGGTGACGAGCTGGGCGTCCAGGGTCACGACCTCGGTGTGTTGGGGCTTCTCTCCCAGACGGCTGCGCTCGCGCTCCAGTTCGGCGAAAAGCTCGGGCGTGGTGTAGTCCCGGATATCCCGGAGATCGGCCTGGTCCCAGGCCGTCTGGAGCCGTATGAAGTGGGTCTTGGCACCCTCCAGGAATCCCGGAGCGTCGAACCAGACCGGGGCCTCGTCGTCGCTCGAAGCGGGCTCGCCCGGGGTTGCATCATCGAGATCCGGCGGCACCGCGCCCGGAACTGCCCCCCCCCCTCCGGCGACCGGTCCGCCATAGGCCCCGGCCCCGGCGACCGCGGGACGCCTGCGGCGCATGGCCTTGAACAGCATCAGGCCGCCGAAGATCAGGGCTACGACCAAGAGTATGTCCATGATCTGCAGGCCCTGGAAGGCGTCGCCGAAGAACAGAGACGCGAGCAGGCCACCAGCAGCCAGTCCGACCAAGGGGCCGAGCCAACGGCTCATTCCACTGGTACGGCCGGCGGCGGCCCCGGCCGCTGCCTGGGAGCGACCGGGTGCGGCCTGCGGGGTTTGACGCGGTGCGGTACGCGGCATACTCCGGTACTGCTTGCCCAGGCTCCGGCCACCGCCGAACCGTTTGGCCTCGGCATCATCCGGCAGGATCATGAGCGTGGCGGCGAACAGGGCAAGCACAAATGCGAATAGGGTTTTCATAGCGATTCTCGGACCTCAAATTGATGACCGTTCAGCCCCCCACCGGATTCCGGCCCGATGTGGACATAATCCTGTGATTTCTCGTTTTTGAGATTGTTATCCAGCTATCATATCCCAAGATGGTTCACCCGTGCCTCGGATCGAGATAGGTAAACAGTTACTCCTATTGTTGATTTTGCGGTACTTTCCTAAATGGCCTCTTATTGACAAGATCAGGGTTTTCGCTGTCAATTTTCGGGCTGTTCGACTCAGATGAAATCCTTGTCCAGTTTGTCCTACCTCCGTGCTTCTGCCCTTTGGCATGGTGTTTCTGCGTCTTACGTTCCATAATTCCTCCCTTTAGTTTACATGCTTAAATTTTTTGAGGTCTTCATCGCTCAAGAGGGGCGCATCAGAGTCACTCTCTGCGTTCGCCTCGATTTCTTCCTCGGTCATTCTCTTGAGACGCCCATAATCCGTATTGCCATCTGTTGACTCACCTTTTTTCCTTTTAATATAAACATCTCTTGACATATAAATCACCTCGCTTTCATGCTTTGATACAGCTCACGCTCTTTTTTGCTTGCAATTCTAGCGGAAATCACTCTTCTCGATGCGTTGTTCTTTCGCCAAGTGTATACAGCCATTAGGACGCCTGGTTTCGCTTCGCCGATTACTTGAATGCGTTCTTCGCCATAATCGTTACGACCATCTCTCGCTTCAATACGATCATCGTCATCGAATACAGTAATAGCATCATTAAAGTCGATGCCATGCTTAGCTATATTTTTTTGATTTTTGTTTTCATCCCATTCAAATAACAATAGCATCTCTACTCTCTAATTATGATTGTTAAGTATCAAGTCCCACCAGATCAAAGGGTACCTCGAAAAATCCAAGATGTCCATGCGGGGTAAAGGTACCCCCCTTCAGTTTGACAACCGATTGAAGGGCACCTTGAAAAATACGATTTTCATCAACGGAACGCCTGAACAATCAATGTGTTAGGGCTGCTTAATTGGTGAAAACATCTATTTTCAAGGTGCCCTGAACATGAAGAAAGCAAAGTACGTCTCTCAGACCCGAGAGCAGGACGCAACAAAGGGTAAAATGAGGTCTCGGAAATCAACGCACCTCCGCTTTACCGATACCCCGCGGATCGCTCATCGCCCGTACCTGGTTTTGCAACCGATCCCAGTAGACGACCTGCAGATTACCATAGCCGTCCCGGATCTCTTGTAGATGGTGTCCCTTGGCTTCGAGACGGCGGCGCTCGTGGGCGCTGAAGGCCCCCGGCTCGTACTGGATCCGGTCCGGCAGGTACTGGTGATGGAACCTCGGCTTGGCAACCCAGACCGCGGGGGGATCTCCGGCATCCAGTGAGAGGAGACCTCGGAGGACCATGGTGATGATGCGGCTGCCCCCTGGGGTACCCAGGATGGCCAGGCCCTGGTCCGATTCCGCGAAGGTAGGCGTCATGCTGGAGAGCATCCGTTTCCCCGGAGCGATGGCGTTGGCCTCGTCGCCGATCAGGCCGTATGCATTGGGTACTCCGGGCCGCGCGGAGAAGTCGTCCATCTCATCGTTCAGCAGCACGCCGGTACCCGGCGGTACGAACCCGGAACCGAAGGGGTAGTTGATGCTGAGGGTGGCGGCCACCCGGTTGCCTTCCCGATCCAGGATAGAGAAATGGGTGGTATCGGCACCCTGTGTCCGCACCATCGCGGGGCGGCTGGGCGTGGCTCGGTCCAGGTCGATGTCCCGTACCAAGCCGGCGGCATAGAAGGGGTGGGTGAGGCGCTCGACCGGGACCTCGTAGGCATCCGGATCTCCCAAATAGAGGGCGCGGTCGCGGTAGGCGCGGCGCATGACTTCTACCAACAGGTGGGCCCGGTCGGCGTCCGTAAGGTCCGCCAAGTCGAAGCGCGAGAGCATGTTGAGCATCTGCACCAGGAGCACGCCGCCGGAGGACGGCGGTGCGGCACTGACCACACGCCAGCCGCGGTAACGGCCGACGATGGGCGTGCGCTCCACGACCCGGTAAGATTCCAGGTCCTCTAGGGTCCAGATACCGCCGGCCGCACGCACGCCAGCGACCAACAATCGGGCGGTACGGCCGGCATAAAAACCCTCCCGGCCCGCACTGGCGAGACGGTCCAGGGTATCCGCCAAGTCCGGCTGCACGATCAGGGTCCCTATCGGCGGTACCTCGCCGTCCCGGAGGAATTGCCCGGCAGCGGCGGGGGATTCCAGGAGCACCGCCCGCCGCTGCTCCGCAAGGCGTCGATACCGCTCGTCCACGGCAAAGCCGGCGCGGGCGAGACGGACCGCCGGCGCGAGTGACCGTGCCAGGGGTAAGCGGCCGTAATGCTCCGCCAGGTGGACCAGGGCCGCCGGTTCTCCTGGAATGCCGGCGGCCAGGGGGCCGTTCAGGGACAGCTCCGGTACAAAGCGGCCGGTGGCATCCAGATACATGTCGCGGTGGGCCGCCAGCGGCGCCCGCTCGCGGCCGTCGAGCATCGACTCGTGCCCGTCCTCGGCCCGGTGCAGGAGCCAGAAGCCGCCGCCACCCAGTCCGGAGCTGTAGGGCTCCACGACCGCCAACGCGGCGCTGACCGCCACCGCCGCATCGAAGGCATTGCCCCCGGCCGTCAGGATCTCGAATCCCGCATCGGTGGCCAGGGGGTGAGCACTGACAATCGCCGCCTGGGGTGGGCGGTCTGCTGCCCAGGCTACCCCGGCGGTGAGCAGCAACAGGACGCAGACGGCGGCAAACAGGCCCCGCCGGAGGGCTTGTGAAGGGGCGTGCATGGGACCGGATTTAACCCTCTTCACTGGTAATTCGCCGGTATTTTTCCATCAGCTGATCCTCGGTTTCTTCATACTCCGGGTCTTTGAGGATACAGTCCACGGGGCAGACCTCGACACATTGGGAGGTCTCGTAGTGACCCACACACTCGGTGCAGAGCTTGGGATCGATCACGTAGATCTCCTCCCCCTGGGAGATGGCGCCATTCGGGCACTCCGGCTCGCACACGTCGCAGTTGATGCACTCGTCGGTGATGTAAAGGGCCATATCATTACTCCTTCGGTAGATTCCGGCAGAACGCCTGGTTGAAGATGTTAACCAAAGCGTTCCCGTAATGCAGCCTGCACGACGGGGGCCACGAAGGGCGACACATCCCCGCCCAGGCGCGCGATCTCGCGGACCAGGGACGAGGAGATGTAGGCGTACTGCTCGGCGGGGGCGAGGAACAGGGTCTCGATGTCCGGGGCCATACGCCGGTTCATACCCGCAAGCTGGAGTTCGTACTCGAAATCGGAAACGGCGCGCAGACCACGGATGATCACCGGCGTCCCGTACCGGCGGGCGAACGCGACCAGGAGACCGGAAAAGCGCACTATCTCCACTCGGGGGATGTCCCGCAACGTCTGCTCCGCGAGCTCGACGCGGCGCTCGATACCGAATGCCGGGTCCTTGCCCGTATCCACCGCCACCGCCACCACCACTCGATCGAACAGAGAGGCGGCGCGCCGGATCAGATCCATGTGGCCATTGGTTATCGGGTCGAAGGTCCCTGGGTAGACCACACTGCACACTGGTTTTCTCCCACCTCGATGGATTCGTAGGCGAAGGATAGCAAGGGAAAGTAATCCGTTCAGCCTCCGCGGAGCCGGTCTGCACACCCAGCGCTGCCCGCGCCGTGCCGGCCTTCGCAACCGGACCGTACCCGACGACCGACAGGGTTTTACCGGCATCCGGTTAGTCTTTCCTCCCGCCTGACAGGGCTGGTATCTTAGCTACCAGCGAGGCTTCGCCTCAGACCGACGAGTCGTGAGTCGCTGTGGACAAGAACCACGAATGAACACGAATTCACACGAATAAGGGGGCGTGTTCATCTGTGGTTCTATTGTGTTTGGAATCAGCTACTTAGCTTTATATGTCAACGCGCCTTGGCCGCAGAACGGCCCAGGTCGGATTGAGTATAGGAAAAGTTGGGTAGTTGGGCAAAGCCGCAGGGACGCGGCGTGCCCAACATTCGATGTTGGGCTACGAACCTACCCGCAATATCGAGCGAAACGAGGTAGTAGGCCGGATTGAGTGTGGGAAAACTGATGGACAGAAACATCGATGCCTTCCTCAGCTTCAACAGCGAAGCGCGGGAAGTTGTTAAACAAATTGCCACTCGCCTTATAAAAGCTGGTCTGCAGGTTTGGTTCGACGAATGGCAACTGATTCCAGGTGAATCGGTGATCCCCAGTATCGAGCGGGGGCTGAAGGCTGCGCGCACCTGCGCTGTGTTCGTGGGCACGGACGGCCAGGGGCCATGGCAGCGGAAAGAAGTCGAAGCGGCCATTCGCAGCCAGATCCAAAACGAGGATTTCCGGGTGATTCCGGTGCTCTTGCCCGACGCCCCGAAACTCGAGTTGCCCCCTTTTCTCGCCAACAACGTCTGGGTCGAATTCACCGAGGGGTTAGGTGATCCGGCCATGTGGCGGTTGGAATGCGGTATCCGCGGCCAGCCGCCGGGGCGGGGACGGCCGCCAAAAAGCGCACCCCAAGAGACTACGCCGCCCGTTCCTGGCGTGTCCATGTCCATGGATATGGAGATCCAGACCCGCAAACCCGCTTACGTGTTCATCAGCTACCGCGACCAGAAACCCGACAGCGATCTCGCTAAGGTGTGCGTCGAGGTGCTGCGGCGGGCGGGACATAAGGTGTTTATCGACACCGACGACATCCCGTGGGGCAAGGAATGGACGAAGGAGATTCGAGCTGCACTGGAAGGCTGCGATTACCTGCTGCCGTTGCTCTCGGCGGAATCCGTACAGAGTGAAATGGTGGTCGAGGAAGTTAGGATCGCCGCTGAACGGGCGAAGAACAACCGGTGCATTCCCCGTTTGTTGCCGATACGGGTCCGATTTCCCTTCAGCCAGGCCCTGCCGTACTCGCTCTCCGGGTTACTGGACAAGATCCAGCAACGGGAATGGCGCGACGATCGCGACACCGCACCGTTGCTGGACGAACTGCTCAGGGTACTGGAGCAGCGCGAGGATTGGGATGAGACCACGCCATCCCCGGAACCCAGTATTTACCTGTGGCCAGACGAACCCGTACCCCAGCGTGACCCACGCAGGCTGACCGAGCCCGGTGGTGCGTTGGATACCGACGCCCATTTTTACATCGAACGCACTGCCGACCAGGAGGTACTGTCCGGCATCCGGAAAAACCGTGCCCTGGTGACCTTGCGCGGTGCGCGGCAAGCGGGCAAGACCTCGCTCATCTTGCGGGTCCACGTGGCGGCTTTGAGTAGCCAACTGTCTTTACGCAGCGCCTTTGTGGACGTGCAGGCGATCCCGTCGGAATCCCTGCAATCTCTGGAAACAGTATGGCGCTATCTGGCCGAAGGGATCGCCGCACAACTGAAGCTGCCTTTCGAGTGGGCGGGCCAAGGCAACCATGAACGCGGTTTTCAACAATTCCTGAAAAACACCCTATTCACCCAGGACCATACCCCGCTCTTGATCTGCCTGGACGAAGTGGACCGCTTCTTCTCCACACCGCTACGCCGGGAATTCTTCACCTCCCTGCGAGCCTGCTGGAACAAAGGCGCATACGACCCGGTGTGGAAAAAGGTTCGCTGGTTGCTGAGCACCTCCTCCGACCCGGTCTTTTTCATTGAAGACCTGACCCAGTCGCCCTTCAACATCGGCCAACTGGTCAGACTCGACAATTTCAACCTCGCCCAGGTGGAAGAATTCGCCCGCCGCTTAGGGGTGCCTCTGCCCGCCGGGGAAACCAAAGCGATCCTCGTCTATGTGGGCGGACGGCCCTATCTGGTGCATCTGCTGCTCTTTCACCTGGCGCGGGATCCGGAGGCGCGGGACGAACTGTTCGACGGGACCACTGCGGGACGGGGAGTTTTTCGCGGTCATCTCCATCGTTATCTGATCCACTTCGAGCAAGACAGCGCGCTGGCCGAGGCCATGTGCCGGCTGTTAGCAGGTCGCCAGATGGAAACCCGACTCGCCGAGCGATTGGAAGCCGCGGGTCTGGCGTATCAGGACAAAGACGGTGAGTATCGCCCGGCCTGTCGCCTGTATGAGGAGTTTTTCGGCAAGGCGTTAGCGCAGCACGCAAATGGGGACGGATCATATTTTCCGCTAGGTTCGGAACCAATTTCCGATACGTCAAAGATAGACAAAGCGTCTCATAGGTGTTCGGGATTTTTTAGGTCTCACCTTCTACTAATAATCGGTGTATACGCGCTAACGATGTCTCTCTCTTCTTATAATTAGGATCGTAAATTTCGTTCGCAAACAACTTTATCTTATTCACTAGACTTCGATAATTTTCTTGTGAAGCATGTAACAGAAAAGTGATGAAATCGCTCGCCAGTACAACCGCTACTTTAGCCACTCTTTGAAACGAAATTGCCAAATGCTGCTCCTCATCCAACGGTTCCATGCCGATCCGAAATATCGTGTGCGTACTCAGATGAGCCACCATGGAAGCCAATAATAAGTTTTCAATGATGTTATCATTCGCTGATGTGATTGCATTCGCATTCAGAGAGTTTTTACACGCTTTGAAAATGAGTTCGATTTGCCACCGCAACCGATATAAAGGATAAATCAAATCGGCGGCAGCAGTTAAATTAGTCATGTACCAGTGATAATTCTTTGCGACCGGATTCCAAAATCCGATGACCCGATAACGCAAGGTCTTGTCGTGATGAATCTTGTCAACGATCACTTCAATAATATGACCTTGCTTCCGGCGCAAATCCAGTGTGAGTAGCGATTGCCCGATGGCCTTTTTACTCAGCCCTTGAATCACCGCCTGGATCCGAATCACGGCATTGGATTTCACGCGTGATAGAAAAAAACCACCCGCTTTTTCAATACCATACAACAAGGCATAGTCCCAGTAACCGAGATCGAAAATCACCAGCTTCCCCGTCAGTGACGCGACGTCCGGAAAGCAGTTTCTATCGTGTCTTGTTCCGGGTGTGAGTTGAAACCACACCAGCAATCCGCTCAGGAGATCGAAATTCGCATGCCACTTGATCGACGCTTTCGTACGGGTCCCAGGAAAGGCATTTTTGGCCTTCGCCAACAGCGTCATGGAACTCGAATCGACCAGCTCGATGGCGGTAACACCAAGCGGTTCCAGAATCGTCTCACGCACCCGGACCGAAGTCGCAAGTTGCACCATTAATTCTCTCATCACGGCTTGCAAATTCCGTTTCAAGCGGTTGCCGGACAGCCGCTCCCAAAACGCACCGCGACCGATCGATTTAGTTAGATGACTTATCATCGAACGGCGAATGGACTCCAATGAAAAAGTCTTGGAATCGCCGAGATAGCAAAACACCAAATTGATCGCAAACTCCAAGGGCGTAATCGTGGTCCTGACGTCTTCGGCAGGAATGAATGTTTCGAAACATTGTTTCAAAACAGTAAGCATGTTATTCTTGTTAATGGCGATCTCCTTGTTGCTTCATAGTAAATAGCCTGTGGAACTATCATATTATGAAGTTAACAAGGTTTTCGCCACCTTTAAAAAAACTAAATATAACCCTATGAAATTTAAGCAAAAAAACCCCGAACATCTATGCAAAGCGTCTATAGACCAATGCTCCGACGGCTGGATAGAGAAGGTTGACAAAGTCTATTCATTCATCAAGGAAACCTTGAATAAGGAAGCTTCAAATGACGTAAAGGAAGTTGAATATAAAATCGACACAAACATGACAGTGCCCGAAGAGTTGGTGGAGAGATATGATGCCCCTCCAAAAAATGCCCCGATTTTAGATTTGTTTGTCGAAAAACAGTTAATAGTGACATTCAAGCCTGTTGGACCATGGGTTGTCGGTGCCCAAGGCCTGATCGATATTTTAACGAAAGATGGATCTTATAGCTTAGTAGACCTAGGCGAAGACGAAACAATTCCGGAGTGGAAAGTATTTCCCCCAAAGAACAAGGGAAAGGAGGGGCCATTTGACGCTCAATTCATAACCGGGTTGGTGCGTTGAAATGAACATCTTTGATGAACTGGGGCACAGTACGAAGAAATAGATAAGGAATACGAAACCAACCAGTTTAAAGCTAGAGCAGAAGGGTCGAAGGACAGAGCACGCGAATACCAACGAAAACGAGAATTGAATGATCAAGCATACTTCTTATTCATGTTCTCTCGGTTGGAAGGTCACGTAAGAACTCAAAGCTCAGAGCTTATCAAGAAAAGTCAAGAATCAATTGAGGATAAGGTACAAAAAGCGGTCTGGGATCTTCTTCTCTCTTCTACCCAAGACAAGTTTTCATTTGCAAGACGATTAGCTATTCTGACCAAGAAAGGTGAGAGTGATTATAAAACGATAGCTGATTGCTATGAGGACCGCAATTCCATCGCTCATGGGGGCAGTCCCCAAAAAACCATTGCGATGCGTAAGGTGATTTCGGATCTAAAAAAATTGTACGAAGTATTGAAAGTATGACAAGCCCGTAGGATGGGCAAAGCAAGCGTCCCTCAAGATGGCTTTAAGGTTCAGTCATTCCACGGGGGTTTCCGAACCGCAACGGCTTGATCGGATGCACCAAGCGCAGCGTGCCCATCAATGATAGGCTTCCCAACAGGTAAGCGGTGTGCCCAACACGGAACACCGAATGTTGGGCACGCCGGATCGTCCCTGATCCAGCTTTGCCCAACCTACCCGACTGCGGATAACAGCGTAAACATGCAAAATTAGTTGAAATGGGGTGCTAGCAACCAGCAATAAACAGGTGGATGGATTCACGATAAAAATATAACGTGAGTAGAGATTTTTTCCAAACCGGCGGCACCCTCGGCGAAGACGCCCCCAGCTACATCGAACGCCCCGCCGACCGGAAGCTGGCGACCGCCCTGGCGAAAAACGAGGTCTGCCTGGTACTGGCCCCACGTCAGACCGGCAAATCCAGCCTCATGGTGCATGCCCTGGCGGGCCTGCGCCGCAAAGGCACCCGCCCGGCGGTAGTGGATCTACAGCTGCTGGGAGAGCACCGGGAATTCGCCCGCTGGCTGAGCGATGTGGTCTACCAGATCGAAAATACCCTGGGGCTCGACACCGACGTTACTGCGTGGTGGCAAACCCATGAACAATTGGGTGCCACCCAGCGTTTCATGCGATTCGTCGAAGAAGTGGTACTCACCGAGACCGGCGACAGCCCGGTGGTAGTCTTTTTCGACGAAATCGACTCGGTACTGCCACTCCCATTTGCCGACGACTTTTTTACCACCTTGCGTGCCCTCTACAACGCCCGCGCGGTCAAGCCAAGCCTCAAACGGCTGAGCTTCGTGCTGCTGGGGGTGGCCGGCACCACCGATTTTATTCGCGACAGCCGCCGCCCCCCTTTCAACGTCGGCACCGGCATCCCCCTGCAGGATTTCGACCCGGCAGCCACCGGGTCCTTCCGCGCAGTACTGGGCGACAAGAGCGCGGATCTGATCGAGCGGATTTTTTATTGGAGCGGTGGCCAGCCCTTCATGGTCCAGAGCCTCGCCGAGGCGGTGTGGAAATTGCCGGCAGAAAAACGCAGCGTCGCGGCGGTGGATGACATCGTCCAGCAGACTTTTCTAAAGGGCAAAATCGAGCAAAACACCCATTTCAAATTCATCCAGAGCTATCTGCTCGGATACCCGAAGCTGCGCAGGCTGCTCGGCCTCTACCGGCGGGTGCTGCGAGGCAAGCGGGTGGCTGCCGACGAGCAGGACCCGCTGCAAAACCGTCTCCGACTGGCCGGCGTGGTGCGGGTGGAAGAGGGCCGCCTGCGGCCCCGCAACCGCATCTACAGCCGCATTTTCGATCCGGACTGGATCAAACAGCACTTCCCCAGCGACCGGCAACGGCTGGCCCTGTACGGCATGGCGGTGCTCATGGTCGCCTGGCTCGGCTGGCAGTTTCTGGTCCAACCCCTGTTGTTTCCGCGCTTCCCGCCTCTGACATCTATCGTGCGCTATACCGCGGAGCCGGTGGTGGAGATCCCGATCGACCTGAACGGCACCAATGTCTCACAAGTCCGTCTGGGCGACGAGATCCTGTTTGCAGCCAAGGGCCTGCCGGTGTTGTTCCAGCAGGAAAACCTGCGCCATCGACTGGCGAGCCTGCCGGTCGGAAGACAAAATCTGAAGCTGCAACTGACCGGCGGCTGGCCGCATGAAACACGCGAGATCCCTCTGACCCTGGTGCATTACCCCGGCTGGGAGATCAAACAGATCCCCGACAAGCGTTTGGAGACCCTGAATCCCATCCTGGACATCGAGGAAAAGAAAATCGTTTTCAGGGACGTGATGAACGGACGGGTGTTGGGCGAATTGACAGCATTCGAGCAACCCATCACCGCCGTGCGCCTGTCCACCGATCGCCGGCGCCTACTGGTGGGCACGCAGGCCGGGCAGATAAGTTTGTGGGAGATCACACTGGTGGATCCTGGTGATGTGTGGCGGAGGGATGTTAATACTAAACGCCTGCAAAAATTCAGTGGCCATTCGGGGGCCATACTGGCGTTGGCCTTCTCCATTGAACCGGAATCCAAAGGGAGATCTGAACGGTCACACGGCAGCACCATACTTTCCGCCGGCCGTGACCGGATTCCGCGGTTGTGGGACGTAGAAAGCGGCGATGAACTGCGTCGCTTCGAGGGCCATGAAGATGCGGTCAGCGCCTTACTGGTGGCAGATGCGCGCAGCTTCTTCTCCGCTTCTGAAGACGGCACTGTCCGGCGTTGGGATATGCTGACCGGCAAACAGATCGACAGGGTCGAGCTGCCCGGTTTTGAGGCCGTCAGGCATCAGGAGGCCGGACAGGCAACCGAATGCCCAGCTTCCCCGTTGGTCACTACCCTGGCTCTCTCGCCCAACGGCAAGCGGCTGCTGGCCGCCGGGGCCCAGGGCATCAGTCTATGGGATCTGGGCACGGACGAACCGCCACGCCGTTTCGCGATGGCCGGAAGGGAATGTGATCCCGACCGGAGGGAATGTCATCCCGAGCGCAGCGAGGGGTCTTGTGAGTCTCTTTTCACCGGCTACCCTCACGGCAACCAGGCGGCCTTCACCCCGAACGGCCAAGGCATCGTCAGTGGCGGACCGGACGGTACCCTGACCCTATACGACCTTGCCGACGGTCAGGCAGTACGCAGCTATTCCGGCTTGGACACCGCGATTCGGAGCCTGGAATTCGGTGCCCTAGGCCAATTACTGCTGGCACAGGGCGTGGATAACAGCCTGAAGGTATGGGAACGCACAAGCGGCGAAGAAATACCTGTCTATGTAGGACACAGCGATGCGATTCTCGGCGTGGATTTCTCACCGGCCGGACATTTGATTGCCACGTCAGGAAGAAGCCTCGACAGCACTTTGCGGATTTGGGAAGCCGACAGTGGCCGTTTGAGATCGGTTTGTAAGCATCCTGAAAATACATCAGTGTGGGGACCGACATTTACCCCGGACAGTCGCCAGGTCATTACTTCGGAAGCAACTCTCGGAAAAGAAAAAGATATACTTATCCGTTTTTGTGATGTGGCGACGGGCAAGACAGTGCGTAGCTGGCCTGCGCATGACGACTATGTATGGGATTTGGATCTTTCACCCGACGGCAAGCTACTGGCCTTGGCAAGCGCAGACAACTCCGTCAAGCTGTGGGATGTTGCCGGCGGAGAAGAGCTGGCAATTCTGGAGGGGCATACTAAATGGGCTAACGGAGTTGCTTTTTCACCCGATGGCAAGCTGCTGGCTTCAGCAAGCAGTGACGGTAGTTTGAGGCTCTGGGAAATACCCAGCGGACGGGCATTGGGTACCCTGTTCAAGGGAGAAGACTGGATTCCGGCTGTTGATTTTTCCCCGGATGGAAAAAGAATTGTCGCGGCGGTGGATGACAGGACCCTGAAACTCTTCGATGTCGCCACCGGCCAACTCCTGCGCACGTTCGAGGGACATGAAGATAGATTTACGCCAGGTTCCGTTGCCTTCTCTCCGGACGGCAAACGTGTTGCCTCCGCCAATCGTGACGACACAGTCAAGCTATGGGACGCCGCTAACGGCAAGATGCTGCGCAATTACACCGGCCATAAAGCAGACGCCCGAGCCGTGGTCTTTTTCCCGGACGGCAAGAGACTGGTCTCCGTCGGCCATGACGGCACCTTGAAGATCTGGTGGGCGGCAGTCGAGTAGGATGCGGTGAGCCGCCGGGCACGGGACTTGCCTGCGGCAGGCAGGCGCTCCGGCGGCGAACCGCATCAATGATGTGGTGGGCACCTGTCTGCGTGCAAGGAACTGTCCCTGCCTGCCGGCATGGCAGACAGGGGACAGGCCGATGCCACTAAGTTAGCTGCCAGCCGCTTGTCGCGGTAGCCCAACACCTTTGTCGGGCACGCCCACCGTCCAAAGATGCGGTTCGCTGCCTGCCTGCCCCGTCCCTGGGGAGGGTGTCGTAAAAACAGTGGTGTTAGCTGCCGGCCGGCGGAATTTAAACCACAGAGGACACAGAGAACACCGAGAAGAGAGTAGGCCAACTCTGTGTTCTCTGTGCTCTCTGTGGTTCAAAATCAAAGAGAACACAGGTTCTCATCGATAGCCTCCGGAGGGGCTTTTGCGACACCCTCCTGGAGCGGTAGGCAGGCGCTCACCACATCCTTGTATGTTCTGTTTCCAAGGGAGAACCAAGGATCAGGTATAAAGGGATTTGATGAAGAGTACCTGGGGAAGCCGTCATATCCTACGGGCTTTGCCCAACCTACCTGGCTACCTGGCTCATTGCTCCCCATTCGACCACATGTTCCCCGCGCCCGCAGGTATGTTAAATGTCAACACACCCAAGTACCAATAACATCGGTTCGGTTCTTTCCTGGGGAATTTTTTTGCCGCCCCTGCCTGTCGCAGACAGGAATGAACGCAAATCGGTCAGAATCGATTCACCATCATCGACGATTCTTCATCCCATTGTATTGATTTGCGTCCATTTGCGTTGATTTGCGGCTAATTTTTCCGTGAAGAGCTTGCCCGCTCAATGTTACCTGCCGGCCCGGCAGATCGGTAATTGAGAGCATCCATACTCGCTTATCGGGGCTGCTCGAAGATCGGACGGCAGCAAGGAAAAGCCGTCAAGCCGGTTGTTGCTCCGCGCGGCCGTCCGCTGTCCGTTTGCGACGGGGTTTCCCTTTAACGGGTTCTGCGTTGCCGAACAATGCGGCAAGGGACACGGCGGGCCGGTCCGGAAAGCGGACGATCAGATCCAGCGAGCCACCCATGGCGGCTACATAACCGCGCAGGGTGGAGAGCAACATATCCGCCCGCCCTTCGAGCCGGGATATGTTGTCCTGTCCCACGTCCAACAGCTCCGCCATGCGCTCCTGGGTGAGATCCTGCGCCTTGCGCAGATCCCGCAGGGTCATCTCCTCGGCAATCAGGGCCTCGGCCCGCGCCTCGATTCCGGCGCGCCGGTGGGTCGGAAACGCATTTATCACATCCTTCAACTCCTTCATGGTTCACCTCCGTTCTTTCAAGCGTCTCGAATGGTCGTCGAACCTCATGGGATCTTCAAGCACCCTATAAAGCTAGGATCCTTGAGGGACCCGCATCTTTACAAATGAGTCAAGTTTGTGCACCGCCCAAATCGGGATCGGGATCGGGATCGGGATCGAAATCGAGATTCCGATTGCGACCCCGATCCCGATTTCGACCTACCCCAGCTCTCCAACGGCTGGTTGGGCGGAAGAGATGGGGCCTTACGGGAGAGGGGCTTTTGGGGCATCATGCCTCCTCGGTCTGAGGCGATGCCTCGTTAGAAATAACAAAGTTAGAACGCCACCATGTTGATGTTGGGCACGCCGGATCGTCCCTGATCCGGCTTTGCCCAACATCTACACGGCCGATAGCAACTTGTTGATCGATAAAAAATCTATGCGCGCTTGCCCTGCTACCGGGGGTTGGAGCCCTTGTGCCGCGGTTTCCTGGGCAAAACCGAGCAGGAGCCTGGCGAAGGGGGTGCGGTACAGGCCAAGCGCCCGGGTCAGATCGCCGCTTGCCGCTACGGGGTCACCCGCCGCCAGCTGTACGACCCCGAGTGCCGTCAGACGCTCCGCGGCCTGCTCTACCGCGATCAGCTTGGCCAGGTCCATGCCGCAGCGACGGCAGGTCGCGGTGTCCTGTCCGCGGGCGCGACAGTTCGGGCAACGTTCCATCAGGATTCCAGGTAGTAGATCAGGTCGGAGAGCTCGGTGACTGCCCGCTCCGTGGCGTCCGCGTCGCCGTCGGCGAGGGCGTCCCGTACCGCTTCGACCAGGTTTACCAGGTCTTCTTTGTCTTCTGCATTGGCGTTTTCCATGAGCCGCTCGGCCTTTTCGATCAGGGCCTGGGCCTGCACGGTCTCGCGCCGTTCGGAGGGGGCGTCTTCGTCCTGCGGTTCGTCCTCGGTCAGTACGGAGAGGCGCTTGCGGGCGGCCTCCAATTCCTGCTGCTCGAAGCGGGCGGTGGCGTTGTCGATGGTAATTTGTTTTTCCAGCCCCGTGCGTTTCTCGCGGGAGGTGACGTTGAGGATGCCGTTTACGTCCAGGGCAAAGGTGGTCACGATGACGTTGCCCGCCGGGACGTCGCTCAGGCCCTCGATCCGGAAGGAGCCGATCTTGGTGTTGTTGAGGGCGTCCGGGTCTTCGCCTTGGTAGATCTGCACTTCGATGGCCCGCTGACCGTCGTGCATGGTATCGAAGGCCTCGCTCTTGGTGACCGGAATCGGTGTGTTTTTGCGGATCAGGGGGATGAAGGTATAGGGATAGGGCTCGCCGTTGAGCTCCGCCCAGGCGCTGGTGCCGAAGGTGTAGGGGGTGACGTCGACCAATACCCTGGCTACCTGTTGCCCCGAGATGACCGCCGCCTGGATGGCCGCCCCGGCGGCTACGCACAGATCCGGGTCCAGCTCGCTGCGGGGCTGCATGCCGAGCTCCCGCTCCAGGCGCTGCCGGATCAAGGGGGTCCGGGTGGCGCCTCCCACGAGTAGGATCTCCCGGATATCCGTCGCGGCGAGTCCGGCACCCTTGAGTGCGGTGTGCGCCGCCTCCAGGGTCTCGTCGATGTAGCCGGTGATCATGTCTTCGTACTCGATGCGTTCCAGCTCCAGGGACAGGTGCACCGGCTCGCCGTCTTTTTCAAGCAGGTATTCCTCTTCGATCCGGGAGAAGGGGGCGTCGCTGAGGGTGATCTTGGCCGTCTCGCAGGCCCGTACGATGCGGGCCATGGCGGAGCGGTCGTCGCTCGGATCGATGCCCGCCTGCTCTTTGAGGTGGGTGGTAACGTGCTCCACCAGCTTGGCGTCGAAGTCGTCTCCCCCCAGGTGGTTGTTGCCGTGACTGGCCAGTACTTCCGTCACGTCCTGGCTGAGGCGCACCACGGAAACGTCGAAGGTGCCGCCGCCCAGGTCGTAGACCAGGATGTTCTTGGGTTCCTTGTGGTCGACCTCGTAGGCCAGGGCGGCGGCGGTGGGTTCGTTGATGATGCGCACTACGTCCAGGTCCGCGAGCCCGCCGGCCTCCCGGGTGGCCTGCCGCT
The DNA here is from genome assembly GCA_011392765.1 of Candidatus Thiosymbion ectosymbiont of Catanema sp. Cochon2018. GTDB lineage: Bacteria > Pseudomonadota > Gammaproteobacteria > Chromatiales > Chromatiaceae > Thiosymbion > Thiosymbion ectosymbiont_A. The sequence continues at coordinate 899,577 of WYCW01000001.1, forward strand.
GGGCGTCCGAAAAGTAGGCGGGGACCGTGATGACGGCCTTGGCGACCGGCTGGCCCAAATAGTCCTCCGCGGCCTTCTTGAGCCTTCTCAGGATGAGGGCGGAGATTTCCTGGGGAGTATAGTCCTGGTCTCCCATGGGCAGACGCACGTCCTCTCCCATGCGCCGCTTGACCGAGCGGACGGTACGGTCGGGGTAGAGGGCATACTGGTTGCGTGCGCTCCGGCCCACGAGCAGCGTGCCGTCGTCCGCCAGTCCGACCACGGAGGGTAGGATCTCGGCCCCGTCCACTTCGATGATGTGGGGGCGCCCTGCCTGGACCACCGCTACTTCGGAGTTGGTGGTTCCCAGATCGATTCCGATGATGATGTCGCTCAATGTTTTCTCCGTGCTCGCCGTGTCTTCAGATAAATGTCTTCCGAACCGTTTACGGTGATTTTTTGTTGCTTGCTTATTCGACGTGGTAACGTTCCTGATCGTGGCTTATCTGGTTTACCGTCGCCAGATATTCTTGAATAGCAATCTTGATGTTTTCCAGCGTGTCGGGTCCCGGATGATTGCGTGGAATTTTATTAAACAGGTGGGGGTGTTGTGCGTACCATTGTTGGAGCGTTTGGAGAGGCGTTTTGTGGTTCAGGTTTTTCTGTGGGATGTGGTAATTATACAGGTAAACGAAGCGTATAAGGGTTGCCTTCAGGGAAGCTGAGGAGTCGAAGCGGTGAGTGCGTAGCACATCGGCAATGCGGCCATTGAAACGTTCGATCATGCCGTTGGTTTGGGGGGTTCTGGGTTTGGTCAGGCGATGTTCGATGCGGTGGTCGGCACAGACCTGATCGAAGGCGTGGGTGCCGGTCGGCTGGCGCTCACCGGTCACGCCGAAGCGGTCGGTAAATTCCTTGCCGTTATCGGTGAGGAGCTTGGTGATGGCGAACGGGGCGTAGTCGATCAGGCGTGAGAGGAAACCGCTGGCGGAGCGCGCTGACTTGTCGGCAAGGATTTCCACGTAGACCCAGCGGGTGGCGCGATCAATGGCGGCAAACAGGTACGTGCGCTGGTCTTCATCGGGCATCTGCGGCAGGTACTTGACATCGACATGCACAAAGCCCGGTGCATATGCCTTGAAGGTCTTCACCGGCGTCTTGGCGCCTTCCTCCTGCGGCAGTAGGGCCTTGAGGTTAGAAACGCCATGGCGGCGCAGACAGCGGTCCAGAGCGGACCGGGAGAGGTCGGGGTGGATGAACTCACGGGTCACCACCAGCAGGTCATCGAGCGGCAGCAACAGCGTCTTGCGTAGTTCCACGACCACCGCTTCCTGGGTCGGGGTGAGGGTGGTCTGCAGGCGGTGTGGCGTGTGCGAGCCATAGGCAACCCCGTCACGGCCCTTCCAGCGGCGGATGGTATCCTCACTCACCCCCAGTTCGTCGGCCAGGTGCGTCACGGACTGGTGAGATACCTGAATGTATTGGCGGGTCTTCGGAGTTGTGGTGGCATTGGCATGCAGGTGGATATTCATTGCGCGTTCTCCGCTACCGACGTGGCTACCAGCAATTCCATGACTTCTCGGGTACGCAATAATGACCCCATCTTAGATCCTATGTAATCATCCGGGACCTGACAACAGCAAACTGATCGTTTTGCAGGCTTGATGGCCTTCTCTTGCCATCTGGATCAATCCCACCCAACGAAGAATCTATTCCCCGCAAGAACCGCCCGTAAGCCGGGGCATACTCAAACCAACCTTTCGGGCATGCAGTGGCGTCGAAAGCCACAATAGCCCCCTTGGGCACGATTGGTTTTTTTGCCTTTTCCTCCACTAGTTGTTCAGATAACACCTCAATTTTGTTTTCAAGGCATGAAACAGCCTCGCCCTGGGTTTTCATATTGTAGCAACTGGCATGTGCAGAATTGCTGACCAACAATACAGAGTAGATAAAAGCAAATGAACTAATCTTTACAATCGAGCGGCCTTTGTTGCCATGGAACATTACAAGGATCCTCCTCGGGTTTTGTATCAGGTTTCGGATAGTCGTTATTGCTTGTGACGACTAGTGGCCTTTGAGATCTGCCGTTTTTAACCGGAAGAACAAAAAAAAGCACGACGAGGCAAAAAGCTATAAATATAACCGCCAGCCATGTTGGACCGGAAAATTCAATCCCCAGTAACTTAAACGTGGTAGAATCATCGGTTTTTTGATCATTCATGATATTTGTTCATTTAATGGCATAACGCCAAGGTAAGCCGCCGCATGCCGCGGCCACCGAGCTTTCACCAAACGATCACGCTTCCGCGGCATGCGGTCGGCTTGACCTTAGTTAGCTTATGATTTCTTAAGGATTTCACCGAGTTGAGTCACAATCTCGTCAATGGTCGAGATGGAGGTATTTAAGGCAACCTTGTCCGCAAGCGACGGGCTGTAAGCCATTACTTCGTCTTTCGAGACTTTATGCCATATTGGCAACACTACCTTTTTGCCATCCATTTCTTTTGCTACCAAGCCATTCAATTCGTATTGAGGCCAGTTTTTGGCAAAGAATGCCGCTGACAGGACAACGATGCCATAACGAGAACCAGAAAGTCCCTTATCAATGCTTTGCCGAAGGCTGTCTCCTACTGATAATGCGAAATCGTCATACCAAATATCGAACCCCACCGCGGTTAGTGCTTCAGCTAATGGCCTTACGAAATCCGCTTTATCCTCGCTTGCATGCGAGATAAAAGCATCATGCTTTTTCGACATTGTAATACCTAATTCTGGTGGCCAGATGTTCGCTTCGACGGATTTGTAGAGTTGCAGTTCACGGTTGAGCTTGCGCTGAAATGCTAATTGCTCTTTCTCCCTGCGCTTCTCAGAATCTGCCAGCTTCTTTTGCTCTCGTTCTCGCTCTTTAGCAAGTGCTTGTTCAGCAGCATGCAATTTTGATGTTTTTTCGGCAATCTTCTTGGCAACATTCGCTCTCTGTTCAGTTAACTTGGCTGCATCCTCTCCAAACTTAACCAATCTTTGGTTATACGTCCCGGTCATGCTATCGCTTCGCGTGCCCTCTAGCAACCATTTAGTTTGCTCTATGCTCTTCAGGCGCGCAACCTCCTTCTTCGCCTGTTCTGCGTCTTGCTTCTGCAGCGCGGCGAGAGCCTTTTGTATGCTCGCCACTTCTTTTTGCCGTGATTCGACTGACATCTTTCCTTCGAGAACGATCAGCTAGCGTTTGGGCTCAGGCGCCCAATGCCGCGTGGCACTGAGCTTGAAAGTTGCTGCGGAGCCGGACCGCGGCATTGGGTCGCCTGCAGCCGAATGTTAGACGAATGATCTGTGAAAAACGACCCATCAATTGAGCCTGACCCCTTTTCCCAACCGGCTTGCTCGGTTTAGCGACTCGTTAGCCTTTGAGCTTTTCAATGAACTCTTCCGAGGAAATACCGGCTTGCTTGAGAAGACCAACCAACGTTCCGGTTTTCAACTCGCGATGTTTTGGTACGACGCAACCCGATGAGCCGCGACGCATCACGATGTGGCTTCCTTTTTGCCGAACAACTGCGAAACCTAGACCTTCCAAGGTACAAATAACCTCGGCGCTTGAAACTACGGGTAGCTTAGGCATGTTGGGCGGTTACGTAGAACGAAGTCAGCAGCGGACGTCCGAATATAGAAAGCGGAAATTCTTCCAGGTAAAGCTCGGTGGCTTCACGTAGATTGGCTAATGCCTCCTCGACGGTTTCACCTTGCGTGGTTGTGCCAGTCTCAGGATTGAAGGCAACGTAGCCTCCTTCCTGTGCGGGAGTCAAAACTGCAGAGAGCTCCATAACGTTCCTCTTGATGTCTGTAATGCCAATTCAATTGGAGTGCCTAACGCCAAAAATCAGGGGCCCAAAAACGCGGCACCACTGAGCTTGAATTCACCACGAAACGAGCGTCGCGTTTTTGGGTCCGCTGGATTTTTTTGTTGGACGGAGCCGCTTCGCGGAGAAAGGCCGCGCCGACCATTCGAAATTAAAATGTAATCTCACGCCCGTGCGTGCGCGGGACCATTCCGCCCAGAATCATGAGGTTACATGGCAATGACAGCATTATCCGAAGCGAATTTCAAACGTCTTTACGCGTCGCATCTCAAACACCTCAAGCTCAAGGGACTCCAGCCAAAGACCATCGAAGCCTACGCGCGGGCGATCCGGCGCATCGGCGGCTATTTCGATCACCAGTTGGGATTGCGCCGCGGCGAAGGGCTGCGCCTTGCGGTCGGCGATCTCGATGGCAACCGTCAGCGTGTCCCTATCCGCGATGCGAAGGGCAACCAGGACCGCTTGGTGCCGCTCCCGGAGACGACGCTGGATCTGCTGCGCCGCTTCTGGCAGGTGCATCGCAACCCCTGGTTGCGGTTCCCGATCTGAAGGGAGCCGTTACCGCCACCACACCCCGCGATCGCGGCGGGTGCAGACAACCTGGCACAAGGTGGTTGCCGCCTGTGGGATCAAAAAAAGATTACACCCCACAGCCTGCGGCACCGTTATGCAACCCATCTGATCGAGGCCAGTGTCGATCGGCTCGAGGTGCAGAAGATCCTCGGCCATCATTCGATCCTGACCACCGCTCGCTATACTCATCTGACAGCCGGTACCCAGCACAACGCCCAGCCGGTCATCAACGCGCTGATGAATGGCTTCTCCATCACCTGGGGAAAGGCCACATGATCCTGCTCTCGTCGATCCTTCGGCTCTTCGAGAGCGCGTTTCTGACCCCGTATCACAAGTCGCTGCTGCCCTCCCATCGGAAGGCGCTGGCGGCCCTGAAGGATTGCCGCACGTCGGCCAGCCCGATGATGCTGGCCCAATGTGCCGACGGCAACCACCAGATTCGTGCGGTCACCGCAGCTGCCCGCATTGTCAGCACCATGAGAGCCAACAATGGCTCGAGCGCCAGCGCCGGCGGCGGGTACCCGGGACCCCCGATTTCCTCGTGACCTTCACGCTAGCGCCGGCGCTGCGCGCCTTGGCCTTCAGCAACCAACGCACCCTCTCTGCGCTGATGATCCACGGTGCCTGGCAGACGATCCAGCGCTTCGCCCACAACCACATGCCGTTGCAGGGAACCCCGGGGGCCATTGCGGTCCTGCATACCCACGCGCGCCGTTTGGAGTACCACCCGCATGTGCATCTGGTGGTTCCTGCGGCCGCCGTCGATGCCAAGAACCGGCGGTGGCGGACCAAGAACGGTAAGGGCAAAAAACGCTATCTGTTCAATCACAAGGCCTTGGCGAAGGTCTTTCGCGCGCAGCTGCGCGCGGCGATCACCGGCGCAGGGCTCTCCTTGCCGGCACGCTACGCGGCAAAATGGGTTGTCGATGGCACGTGCGTGGGCACCGGCGAAAAGGCGCTGGTCTAGCTCGGGCACTATCTGTACCGCGGTGTGATCCGGGAGAAGGACATCCTCGCGTGCGAGAATGGCGAGGTGACCTTTCGCGACAAAGACGCCAAGAGCGGGCGCACCGAGACCCGAACACTCTCCGGGCCTGAATTCTTGTGGCTGCTCCTGCAGCATGTCTTGCCCAAAGGGTTCCGTCGGGCGCGCAATTTCGGCTTCCTGCATCCCAACCGCAAGCGACTGATCGCATTGCTTCAGGATCTGGTCGGCGGTGATCCGACGCGGGCATTGGCCGTTATGAAACCACGCCCCAAGCTCACCCGTCCGTGCTGCGGGGGAGACATGCGGATCGTCAAGACGCGCGTCGTTCCGCCGTTTGCGCTGCCACCGCCAGTGCCGATCGGCGAGGTGGCAGATCCCGCAGTGAGGTAACCGACCCCGACACGTCGCGCGCTGAAAAATCGGTCTTCTTGGGCCGAGGCTCGCGCTTATTTCTGTGATCGGCAAAGGCGGCGATTTCTCGCCGCTGTCCGGCTGCCGTTGCCGCAATAGCAACGGAAAACACCTCGGTCGAAGATCTGCCGCTCCCGGCAGGTCTTCGATCCCCGCACCCCCCGAGAGATATTTTCTAAAGCCTCCCATCCCTTCCGCCCCAACCGGCTCGTCCAACAAACGGTTCAGATCGCGGCTTCGCGCGATCTAACCTTATTCGTTGGGCACGCCTGCCGTCCCTGGCGGGCTTTGCCCAACCTTGTATGTTCTGTTTCTAAGGGAAAACCAAGGATGAGGTAGAAAGGGATTTGATGGAGAGTACCTGGGGAAGCCGTCCCAACCTGAGGCCGTGAGCCTGTGCGTAGATTGGCTCCCCGCCCTCTTCGCCTATACCGGAGAGTATCCGAGGCCGTGAGCTGCGCTCGTGAGCCTGCATACACAAGGTCGGTAGGCGAGGGTTCAGGGTCGGGGAACCAAGTCTTGATCCTAGCGCCTTTTTCACTTCCGAGGAACCGCTCATGAACGTTGCCGGAATCGATGTCAGCAGCAAAACCATCACCCTCGCTATCAGCCGCGATGGCCAGATAGGAAAAGCCCGTGAATTCAAGAACACCCCCCAGGGCCACGCGACCCTCATCAACCGCCTGCGCAAGGCAACGGTAAGCCGGGTCTGCCTGGAGGCTACCGGCCAGTATCACCTCGACTTGGCCCTCGCCCTGGAGGACGCCGGGCTACCCCTCATGGTGATCAACCCCAAGGCCGCTAAACGCTTCGCCGAGGCCATGCAGACCCGCACCAAGACCGATGTCGCCGTCCTCGCCGAGTTCGCCCAGCGTATGCCCTTCGAACCCTGGCAACGGCCCGATGACCTGGCCCTCGCCATCCGCGCCTGTGCTCGCCGCATCGCCGCCCTCAACAAGCTCCGAACCCAAACCAAGAACCAACTCCATGCCGCTCAACTGACCGCCACTACACCGGACTTCCTCATCACCGACCGGCAACACAGCATCGCTCACCGGGAGGCCCAGATCGAACACCTGCGCCGGCACGTCCTGGACCTCATCGCCACCGATGAGGAGCGACAACAGACGCTTGAGCGCCTCACCAGCGTCTCCGGCATCGCCGACGCCAGCGCCATCCAACTCCTCGGTGAACTCCTGGTCTTGCCCGACGATATGAGCGCCAAGCAATGGGTCGCTATGGCCGGCCTCGATCCCCGACAACACCCGTCCGGCTCCAGCGTCAACAAGAAGCCCCGCATCTCCAAGGCCGGCAACCGCTATCTACGCATGGCCCTCTACATGCCTGCGCTCAGCGCCGCACGCCACGACCCCTACGTCCGCGCCTACTACCACCACCTCATCGAGAACCGCGGCCTCAAGAAGCTCCAAGCACTCTGTGCCATCATGCGCAAGCTCCTGCATGCCATCCACGCCATGCGCAAGAACCGCACACCCTTCGACAGTAGCCGCTTCTACTCCCCGAGCGAAACGGTAGCCCAATAAATCTAATTTATGTGCCAGCGGTGAAGTCTTGGGGATTTGGAGCCAAATTGGACTTGCATCGGAACAGAGTATCTACGCGGGCTAATTTGCGGGGATACTTCAGGGTCTGTCCCCCTTTCCCCCTTGTCCGTTAATTGTGTGAGTGTTGTCTTGGTGTTGGCAGCCAATGACAACCATCAGCGGTGCGCGGCCTTATCATGCGTCCGCTGGATGGATGGGATTGTTAGCCGATTTTCGATTGAACCAAACTCGTGGTCTGTACTAATTCTTTTTAAGCTAACAATTAGCTCTCTAGTCTGACTGCCTCTGTTTCATTTTCGAAACCGATTAATTCTTCTAATAATTGGTCACAAATACTAACGCTTTGCCTAGCCTTCGCAATCAATTAAAAAATCGTATCGATATTCTTCAGCGCAAACCGTAATTACTTGCAGTGCCATAAGATATTTTGTTTTTTCAGTTTTAAATGACGTGCTCGCAATAACTGAAGTGGACCCCAAAAATTGGACAGGTTGCTAAGTTAAGATCTGCGAAGGGCGCAACCGCAACGCAGAGGACTCAACCATGCCAAACAAACGCAAGCTCCACACTCCAGAATTCAAGGCTAAAGTTTCCCTTGCGGCCATCCAAGGGATGAAAACGGCGAGCGAGTTAGCGAGTCACTACCAAGTTCACCCGGTCCAAATCAGCACCTGGAAAAAGCAGGCCATCAAGCACCTCCCCGAAGCTTTTAAGCGAAACGGTTCGGCCAAACAACCACCGACCGAGCACGCACTCACGGCCCCCCTGTATGAGGAGATCGGGCGCTTGAAGATGGAGCTGGATTGGCTAAAAAAAAAGTCGGCTGAATTCGGTGAATAGTCGGCGCCTGTCGATTGAGCCTCAGCATCCCGACCTGAGCATTACCCAGCAATGCGCGCTGATCGGTCTGAGCCGTTCGAGCTATTATCACATGCCCTGTGGGACTGAATCCGAGCAAAACCTGATGTATCTGCGGCTCATTGACGAGCAATACTTACGCACGCCCTTCTCTGGGAGTCGCCAGATGACGCGTTGGCTGAGGCATCAGGGTCATCTCGTCAACCGCAAGCGCGTACAGCGCCTGAGGGCCCTCATGGGCATCCAGGGCACGGTTCCCGGGCCTCACACCAGCCGCCCTCACTCGGCCCATAAAGTCTACCCCTACCTCCTCCAGGGCCTGGAGCTATCAGGCGCCAACCTCGTGTGGTCCACGGACATCACCGACATCCCGATGGCCACCGGCTTCATGTACCTGGCGGCCATCATCGACTGGTACAGTCGCTACGTCATTGCCTGGGAGCTGTCGAATACGCGCGATCATCTATTTTGTGTCAGTCTGTTGGAGGCGGCTCTCCAGAACGCTCATCCGGTGATCTTCAACACCGACCAAGGCAGCCAGTTTACCAGTACCGAGTTCACCCGCTGCCTGCTCGATCGGGAGATCCTGATCAGCATGGATGGGCGCGGTCGGGCACTCGACAATGTCTTCATTGAACGGTTATGGCGTAGTGTCAAGTACGAAGACATCTACCGCAAGGACTACCAGAACGTCTTACCGCTTTACCATGGGCTGGAGCAATACTTCCACTTTTATAATCACGAACGTCCACACAGCGCCTTAGATGGGCTCACACCGGCACAGGTTCACTCTTCTCATGAATGTCAGATACCATAAACCATCTTGCGCTCCTATGCAATGGAAAAGGTTTCGTTCTGTCATTTCTCATCGTGCACTCACAAGTATTCTTGTCATTTCCATCGAAAAACAACTTGACTCATGAGGCTATCATCTACTACTCTTTATCTGAAATAAGACTCGCAAGAATCGCTCTCCGTTCTTAACTTATTTTTGGCTCCTGACTGTCCAATGGTTGGGGTCCACCTCAAACTTCGTCTAATAGTTTTTGTAATTTATGACTTCTACTATACGATCCAAAACGGCTTTTCGTTTCTAATAGATGTTTAAAAAATAATTCAAGCATTTGTTGATAATGGAAACATTCAATTGAGCAGTCTTTTATTTCTGTAGCTGCCAAAACACCAATAGCAACAGCATGTTCCCATGCTTTGCCCGCTAAGTTTTCAACATTTTTAAATTGGTTTAATTTTTCTTGGTACATGTGCAATGTTCAGAATTGTATGGCTAACGGCATGACTAGTGCAGCGTAGTAAAAATCCTAATACCATCTGTAAGTTGGACTTGTACTGGCAAACCGTTGACTGCCTGATTGCAGGAAATGGTTTCCTGATTCTTACTATGCTGCACTCGGAGCAAATGCCGCCAGCTTCAGCGACTTGTTAAACGGGCAGAAACCTTCCACCGCTTGACGCCCCAAATGATCCTTCATGCGGCAACCCCCGATAAATAATCAACGTTATGGTTTTTCTGTCGAGGGGTGAAGCGTATGCTGATGCGTCCGCTTTAACGGCTTGGGCTCAGGCACCCAATGCCGCGTGGCACTGAGCTTGAAAGTCGCTGAGGAGCCGGACCGCGGCATTGGGTCGCCTGCAGCCGAATGTTAGGCGAATGGGCTGTGAAAAACGACCCATCAATTGAGTCTGGCCCCTTTTCTTTAGGTTTTGGCGACTTTTAACAACAATTCATTTGATAGTGCATTGGCTGACATAAAGGCTTCTTCCATATCATGCCTATTAATGGATGGATCACCCTTCAACGCCTTATAGGCATGAAGCTCATGAATCATCTTATTTCTAATTTTGTTGAGACGTACAGCCTTATCATATTGTTCCTTCGTAATAAGGCCAAGTACGTAAAGGCACTTAATGCCTTGGCTCAAATTGATATCTTGTGAAACACCTTGAACATGAATAAATTCACTCATTTTCCGTTTTGGACCACACGCGAATATCAGCGTGCGAACGCAAGACTCAAGATGCCCATGCATAAGTTGAACACCCTCAAACAAGTAATCACCATAAAAGGCATCTAGCGCTTGCTTTTGGGCATTGTTGCCGAGATCGAACTTATCATCATCCATGTTCGGTTCCTTGCGGTTCGACAGTCTGCATTAATAAGGTCTTTCTTAACAAAGCAAAACGGGTGTCCTTTATACCAGCCACATTGTACTAACTGAAACTTCCAATTTTCTCTTTACAGAGTTTTTCTGTCAACTCTTTTAATTGATTTACTCTACAGGCTAACCATTCCAGTTGCTTTTTTGAAATTGAATAACTTGGTTTGTAACGCGCATCAACATAGGCTTTACGGAGCAATTTAAAACACTCTTTTTCCTCTTCCGTAGCTTTGGGAAATACAGACAGGAACTTGGGCTCAATGCTTCCGACTCTCTGGCCTAGTTTCTCTAAATCATGTGTACTTGGTTTATAGCGTGTAAACACCAATAAAATCGTTCCGTATAGTTTTTCTGTTACCTGATGAAGATCAAATGCCGCGAGATTATACATTTCCTCCGAATAGTGGAATTCATATGTTTTAATGAAATCATTTGCTCCTTGAAACCACTGATCAAAATCTTCTTCGGCGAGTTTTCTACGTTCCCCACTAGTGATTTCTTTTGGCTCCTCTAGCTCAAACTTTCCTGAGTCATGTAGCAGGATACCTTCTCGCAGGATGTCAATATAAAAGTACTGACTTTTCCTTAAACGACGATTTACAAACTGGATATCTTCGGCAATCAGGCTGATTGGAGTTCGGTGGATAGTTTTGATCAAACGTTGAACAAGCTGATTGTTTTGCTCGATTTTGCTGGCTTGGCGGGGTGTCTCGGTAATAACAAGAAGATCAAAATCACTTTGATAGCGATAGAGAAGCGTTTCCGGGTCGAGGTCTTCTACCCAATCGCCTCGAGCATAGCTACCAAATAAAATGAGCATATCAAGATCGATTTCTTCTCGAATGATTTCGATAGCTCTTTGTAATTCCTTCTGTTTTTGTTCAGGAAGGTGTTGAAGGGAGGTTTTCATTCTCTTAATGATAATCCCTTCGTTTCTCCAATGCCTGGTTGAAAAATACAAGTTAACCGCTGGGCGTAGAACGCCTGACAGGTAGTAGACGACAAGTCGCCATGTTTAAGAAACAAAGTGAGTGTCCCATAGATGTTCGGGGTTTTTTTGCTTAAATTTCATAGGGTTATATTTAGTTTTTTTAAAGGTGGCGAAAACCTTGTTAACTTCATAATATGATAGTTCCACAGGCTATTTACTATGAAGCAACAAGGAGATCGCCATTAACAAGAATAACATGCTTACTGTTTTGAAACAATGTTTCGAAACATTCATTCCTGCCGAAGACGTCAGGACCACGATTACGCCCTTGGAGTTTGCGATCAATTTGGTGTTTTGCTATCTCGGCGATTCCAAGACTTTTTCATTGGAGTCCATTCGCCGTTCGATGATAAGTCATCTAACTAAATCGATCGGTCGCGGTGCGTTTTGGGAGCGGCTGTCCGGCAACCGCTTGAAACGGAATTTGCAAGCCGTGATGAGAGAATTAATGGTGCAACTTGCGACTTCGGTCCGGGTGCGTGAGACGATTCTGGAACCGCTTGGTGTTACCGCCATCGAGCTGGTCGATTCGAGTTCCATGACGCTGTTGGCGAAGGCCAAAAATGCCTTTCCTGGGACCCGTACGAAAGCGTCGATCAAGTGGCATGCGAATTTCGATCTCCTGAGCGGATTGCTGGTGTGGTTTCAACTCACACCCGGAACAAGACACGATAGAAACTGCTTTCCGGACGTCGCGTCACTGACGGGGAAGCTGGTGATTTTCGATCTCGGTTACTGGGACTATGCCTTGTTGTATGGTATTGAAAAAGCGGGTGGTTTTTTTCTATCACGCGTGAAATCCAATGCCGTGATTCGGATCCAGGCGGTGATTCAAGGGCTGAGTAAAAAGGCCATCGGGCAATCGCTACTCACACTGGATTTGCGCCGGAAGCAAGGTCATATTATTGAAGTGATCGTTGACAAGATTCATCACGACAAGACCTTGCGTTATCGGGTCATCGGATTTTGGAATCCGGTCGCAAAGAATTATCACTGGTACATGACTAATTTAACTGCTGCCGCCGATTTGATTTATCCTTTATATCGGTTGCGGTGGCAAATCGAACTCATTTTCAAAGCGTGTAAAAACTCTCTGAATGCGAATGCAATCACATCAGCGAATGATAACATCATTGAAAACTTATTATTGGCTTCCATGGTGGCTCATCTGAGTACGCACACGATATTTCGGATCGGCATGGAACCGTTGGATGAGGAGCAGCATTTGGCAATTTCGTTTCAAAGAGTGGCTAAAGTAGCGGTTGTACTGGCGAGCGATTTCATCACTTTTCTGTTACATGCTTCACAAGAAAATTATCGAAGTCTAGTGAATAAGATAAAGTTGTTTGCGAACGAAATTTACGATCCTAATTATAAGAAGAGAGAGACATCGTTAGCGCGTATACACCGATTATTAGTAGAAGGTGAGACCTAAAAAATCCCGAACACCTATGGTGAGTGTCCTTTTTTACCGATAAGCGGCGCATGGATGCGCCGCTTATCGACGCGCTTCAGGGGCGAGAAAACCGCTACGGAAGCAGCGGGTTCGTAGTCCCCTGGAAGTGCTTGTTAGCGCAAATCTTCAGTTGCAGGATCTCGATCAGAAACGTTAGTCAGAATTTGTTCAACTTTGCCGATGTCCGCGCGTTTTGCACGAGCTTGAATGTATTCTTCTGTCAACAATGCGGAAACTTTTTCGGAAACAGCTGAAGAAATTAATTGATTGATCGAAACACCTTCTTGCCTCGCAATTTCACGAATATGACGATGAATCGACTCCGGAAGTCTCAGACTCAACGCTCCCATTTTATTTCCTCCAATAATTTCTGGGGTGAGATGATGTGAACACAAAATTTTTCTACACCCTTAAAATCAGCGTGATTGAATGTAGTGATGGTGTTGACACCTGATGCAATAGCCAACTCCAACACATGGTCATCTTTGGGATCGGGTAAAAATGGTCTCCACAAATAATGGATTTTATGAAGTGAACACAACGCACATAAAACATCCAGCAATGCATCAATATCTGAATGCTTAATACCGAGTTTTCGACTATTCCGTTTCAAAACATCCTCATATTCAAATAACAAAGTCACTGACATTACCGGATGAATATCTTTGGACAATACTGCTTTTAAAACCTGATGCGACGCACCGCGGTTCGAATACAGCGCTGAATAGAGAATATTTGTGTCAAGTACCGTACGAATTTTTGCCACCTCCTTCTAATACCATATGCGGTATCATGTGAAAGTCAAGTAGCAAAATGGCACCAGCATCAAGCATATCAGGTCCCGGATGATTGCGTGGAATTTTATTGAAAAGTCGGGACTGCTGAGAACCTGTAAGCCGGGTTTCATTCCTCAACCCAGCCCATGCGGGCTATTGATTATAAGGTACCGCCTACTCAATCAGCTCGCCAAGTCCCAGCTCGTCCGGATTCCAGGGCTTGCTAGGGTGGATATAGTCGGCGGGGTAGGGTTCGGCGGCTTCTACTAGTTGGGCGTAGGTGCCAGCATTCAGGTCCCCGAGTATAGCCTGTTGGTAGTGTTATTACTTTGTTGCTTAATTATAAATCACTTGATATAATTACCTGAGCTTTAAGCTATTAACCGAACAAAATTTTACCGAGGAAACTCTTATGGTATTACTACCCGTAAAATGCCCTGTCTGCAATGGTATTGATGTTACTAAACATGGCAACACCAGCAATGGCAAGCAGCGTTTTATTTGCAAAGAACAGGCCTGTGAGGGCAAAACGTTTATCCAGGATTATTCCGAGAAAGGGCGGTTACCGGAAACGAAACAACAAATCATTGAGATGGCACTGAATGGCAGCGGCATTCGTGATACCGCGCGGGTACTGGGTATCAGTCCTGTGACCGTTATCAATGAATTAAAAAAAAAGAACCCGAGTTGCATGCCGTGAATCACGATTTTTTAGCGACCCACACGCCTGAGCAGATTGTGGTAGATATTCTAAAAGTAGAGGATTATCATGATGTTAGCAAGCAAGGCGCCACCGTTGAAATGGATGAGATGTGGAGTTATGTAGGGAGTAAAGCCAATCAAAGATGGTTGTGGCATGCTATTGATCGGGCCACGGGTAAGGTGTTGGCTTATGTATTCGGGAAACGTCGAGATGAGGTTTTTCTTGAATTAAAAGGGTTATTAGAGCCATTTGGGATTACCCGTTTTTATACCGACGACTGGGGTGCCTATAAGCGCCATTTAGATCCCGAAAAACATGTCGTTGGAAAACAAAACACGCAGAAAATAGAACGCAAACATTTGACGCTACGGACGCGAATCAAGCGGCTTGCGCGTAAGACGATTTGTTTTTCAAAACTGAATCAAATGCACGATATTGTCATCGGATTATTCGTGAATCGTTATGAGTTCGGCGCCGCCGTTTGAAATCCTTAAGCAACAAAGTTAGAACACTACCCCCTCGTTCAGTCGTCCCGCGGTGAGTAACGACAACCCTTACTCGGAAAGCCTATTCGGGACCATGAAGTATACCCCGGCCTTCCCATCCCAACCGTTCGAGAGCCTGACGGCCGCTCGGGAATGGGTCGATCGCTTCGTGACCTGGTACAACCAGCAGCATCGCCACAGTGCCACCCGAGTCGTAACTCCGGTCCAACGACATGAAGGAGTGGAACACGCCATTCTCGACCAGCGTAAAACCGTCTACAAAGCGGCACGACAACGTCATCCCGAGCGATGGAGTGGACAGATCAGAGATTGGTCATCCAGTGGCCCGGTCTGGCTCAACCCAGAACAGCCGACAGCCGTAGCGACCAAAATTAAAGACGAAGCAGCTTAAAAACACGACAACTATCTTGACAAACGTCGGCACCCTATTGACTGAAACGGCTATGTCCATCTGTTCTAGAAATGAGCGCTACAAACGTCTAACTATTCGGTTAACGTTTGGGCTCAGGCGCCCAATGCCGCGTGGCACTAAGCTTGAAAGTTGTTGAGGAGCCGGACCGCGGCATTGGGTCGCCTGCAGCCGAATGTTAGGCGAATGGGCTGTGAAAAACGTCCCCTCAATTAAGCCTGGTCTCTTTTCCCCCTTTCTTGGAGGTGAAGAAACGTGGTTTGTCCCCTATTCTCTGTTACGCTTCTATGTTTTCAGGGTCTTGGCAGCAATATCTGGAAAGAAAGGCTCATCCATCGAAAGTTCTTTGCGTATTTCCAACTCTTTTGTATATTGAGACCAACTTTCTTTGTTATTACGAAAAGAGAAATAGCCTTTTCCCCCTATTAAGATCACGTCAAACAGTTCAATTTCTATCTAGAGAAGTCTGATAGCAAAATTTGCTAATTTTTTCATATCAACATGTTCTGGAGTAAGGGTCTCAACATTAGGCATAGTTCTAGCCAAAATAACTTTTATCATTCTATCCTTATTTTGCTTATAGATTGCCCCTGCCAAAGCTCTATTAGCTTCCACAGTTTTAAATTTATCCATCGCATTAATAAAAGATTCTATTTCCACCACTACATTGTTACTATCGAGATATATAAGAACCGAGTGATCAGTTGTTAGTTCTTTTATACCTTCCAAGATTAAAACTGCATCATCTACATCCTGGATAGTTAACTTGCCACGTTTGTGCTGGGCACTCAGAAACCATTCCAGAGACAACTCTGGGCGAAAAATTGCTTCTTTCTTTTTTTCATTCATCACTTTTCACAATTTCTTTGCGGACAAAATTTCTTAGCATAACGCCAGCCATAACCGGACCCAAAAAGCAGAGCGACGAGGAACGAGGAGCGGCGCTTTTTGGGGTCCGAGTTTATGGCCTTGTTAGGTTTTATTCATTCTACGCCCGGTTGCTGATTCGCTTAATCAATGCATTTATATTCAAACCAAATCCAAAAAAGTTTGGTTTTAGCTCAAGAACCTCCACCCCTGCCTTTAATATACTGTTTGTATTTTCAAATTTCTCCAAAAATTCGTCGTCTTCTCTTTTTACAAAACGGATAAGCAGTTCAAAAAATCTATCTAGACTTCCCGTTCTCTTTTCAATTTCCTCCAATGGCACAAAAAGCCTAAAATCATTTTCTGTCAAATTCTCTGGATGAGCGTCTGTAATTAGTAAACCCGCTCCCATACTCCAAAACGCATCATAACCTTTTCCAAAATACTTTTTTCTTACTTCATCTGGGAAATAATTTGCAACAAGTCCTTTCACAATTATGTTTTTTGGCCCAATGTCGGCTGCGAGTTTTTCGAAGTTCTTATCTATTTTAGAGTCTGAATTTTCCAAAACCTAACGGGGAGCTAACCAGCAACCTCCCTTGCCCCCATGGACGGGGGCAAGGGAGGTTTGTCTGCGTTCAGCGTCTTGATAGGCGGCGCGTCTCCTGTTGCACTGACGTTTTTGCCAGGCGATTTCCGGTTTTAGTGTCTGAAACGGTAGGGCTATCAAAGCGCCACCGGGCATGTTCCTGTGTGTTTCCCTTTTGGTAATACTTTATATTGCACTTGCTGGTTAGCTCCCCAATAAGCGGCGCAGGGACGCGCCGCTTATCGGCAGCCATCAGCCGACGCAAAACCCAGGGCGAGCGAAGCGAGCGGCGGGTTTTGCGGTCGGCTGTATGGCATTGTTAGGCGCTTTGTTGATCATCTACAGCGCCAATCTTTGCGGACATCGGCTACGAACTTTGATGGTGATACATTGAAAGAATGATTAATCCAGTGTTGTAGATCATTGCCAATTGGGTCATGGCATTGGCCAAAAAGCCTTTTAACAACGTCACGATGAAAGTCGTTTTCCCACCGATCTTTGTTAACATTATTCCGATGATCGTTCCAGTGCGTGGAATCATGGTCACTTATCTCTAAACCATACTCTGCATATCTCGATCGTGAATAAGATTCCGATTCAGCGCTTGCTATCTTGGCGCGTATTTTCTCTCTCATACAATTTTCAGCTTGTATATTTGGATAGTTCTCTTTATCTGATTTCTCACAGCAACCGATATCAAGACAGCAGATTTTGGTGTTCCACCAACGGTTTAAACCCCGTGGCCTAGTCCAACGATCAGTGGTGCAGCGCATGTTTAAGATGGAGGATGGAACACGCTGATGATCCCTTTCTGTAGCATGGCGATAGTATTTTTCTGCTTCTGCCTTCCAGAATTCACTAGAATCAATAGAGGCAGCACTTGCTTGACCCATAAGCAAAAAGCATACAATTGCAGTTACATATGGAGTTATTCGGAAAATTGTCATCTTTGTTTCTCCTCGCCCTATGGATTGAACATGCTATAAGCCAGGCGTGATGCGCCTAACGTCACCCATAAGCCGTGCCATACTGCGCCACGACAACATCTCGGGATAACTCCGAGCTTGATACGCAGTATGGCGTCGGCTTGATGGGCGTGTTAGGCGATTTTTTCATTGCCAGAAAATTAAAAATGAGCCTGGCCCCTTTTGCCCGGTCAGCCGATTTCGGCTTTATAGTTTTTCAATCTCCCCGATTGAAAGCCCTGACGCTTTAGCAATAATTGTTATACTGACTTTTTCTTGCTTCATTACCTTTGCCATTTCAATGGCTTTCTCTCTTGACCCTTCTTTTAATCCCTCTTCTTTGCCTTTCTTTTCCCCAAGTTGAATCCCTTCATTGAACCCCTCTTTTAACCCTTCTGTTTTGCCTTCGTTCCTGATCCGCTCCTTGAGTTTATAAGGCAAAATCCATTTTTCGCTTTCCTGAAGTTTCTTGAAGATCCCCGCATCGACAAAACTATGATAGGTTTCTTCGCTGATGATGAGGTGATCGATGACTTCGACCTTGAGGAATTTGCCTGCTTGAATAAAATGATCGGTGAGATCCTGATCTTCGTAGGAAGGCGTCACATTCCCACCCAGGTGGTTATGGACCATAATCACCCGAACAGCCAGCTTGTAAATCGCCATGCGGAAGGCTTCTCTGGGGTTGATGCTTGCCATGTTGGAGGAACCCAGAGCAACCAACTCGATATAGAGGATCTTGTTGGCTTGATTCAAACCCACCATCCAGAAGTGTTCCTGACCTTGACCGATTTTATTCTCTCGACGGAGAATCTGGTGCATGATCGGATAAATGTCTTCCGCACTGTTTACGGTGACTTTTTGTTGCTTGCTTAATTTGACTTCCATTGCGAGACCTTTTATAGGCAGCCTAACGTCAGCCATCACCCGCTGCCGAGGAGCGCAGCGACGAGGCGGTCGGGTGGATGGCCTTGTTAGGCGCTTTTAATGTGACAACTTTGCACTAGCAACACGATTTAAACTGACACCAGCATCAGTTGCTTGAAGTGCCAGTTGACGATGAATCTCCGGTGGAACACGAACCATGAACTTGCCACTGTAATTCCTTGTTGAGATTGCTTGGGGGATTTCCTCTTCATTCTCTTTAAGATCAGCTACACATTCCGCAACTAATTTCCGAATGCCTTTTAATGCTTTTTCCTGAGTACTCTCAAGCCAGCTAAGGCTAGGAAACTCAGAACATAAGCCGATATACTCCTGGTCTTCTTCGGACCATAGCACGCGATAAGCGTATTTATCTTTTTCATGCTTCATGATCTAACTCCAATTTTTCAATAGCGAGTAGCACTTGTTTTACTTGATATGCCTTGGCTTTCCCCTTTCGATTTTGGATGTTTACCCTCGGATCACCAGGCCAAGGAGTTTTGAATACACAGTGGCTACTACCACTTTGTTTGGGAGCACCAAAATAGGACTCACAGACCCTCTTTAAGTCGTCGAAACGTATGCCTTTCGGCGATTGTTTCATTTTTCGTACGATATTTTCTATGCTCGGCATTACAAAATAGTATCATTATTGATATCTACACAGAAGCATGAACTATAAATATTTGGAGTTTTCCTGGGCCTTCACAATCGCCTAACGCCAAAAATCAGGGGCCCAAAAACGCGACACCACTGAGCCTGAATTCACCAATAAACGAGCGTCGCGTTTTTGGGTCCGCTGTATCTTTTTGTTAGGCGATTTAATATACATACCGCTTCTTATTTTGGTATGTAATGAACAAACACGGTCCATTTCTCTTCTCCTTTACCCACACCATACCCCGCTCCTATGGAAATGTTGAATTTACTCCCTGTAATTTTTGTTAATTTTTCTGCAATCTCATTTGCTCTTGTTTTTGTTTCTTTATGGTAGAAAAATACTGTAGAGTTGAGGGCTAACCAATCTTGCCTTGTAGAGTAATTATAGCCACGATCTATTCTATACCCCTCCTCATTGAAATACTGATTAATCGCTTCATATTTTTCTTTTAAAGCATTGAGACCGTAAACAGCAATGATATATCTAGCATTACCAAGATTTCCGATTTGTTGCGATACTTGAGCTGCTCTTGCTTTTGTTGCCTCTTTTTCAGTTTGAAGAGATTGTATATGACTCTTAAGCTGAGCAATCTCTGCCTTTGCATCTGATGCCAGTTTTTCGTAAGCTTTTTGTTCGGATTCGGTAGCTTGAGAATTTGTTAATTGCTTGTATTGTTCTATTCGATTCTGAAGTTGTATTTTTAATGTTTTTGCATGTTTTTCTGCTCCTTCCAGAGCTTTCTGCAATTCTTCGTTTTGTGCCGCAAATTTCTTTAGCTGGGATTTATGTTGCTGACGCTGCTTTTCGAGATGCTCACGAACTCGCTCATTATTCTCCCTTTCCTTTTCTATTTGCACTGCTAATCTAGAATTTTCTAATCTTACTAATTCATGTTTTGCGGATAGAATCGGGTTGAAATATCCAATCAGCCAAGCAGCTAATAATGCCGCTCCAACCACTCCACCAATTGTTGCCTCTATAAAAACTCGACCACTAAACCATTTCTGGTTTAGTCGTTTCTGTAATTCAAGCGTTTCTAACTCTAGCTTTTTTTCCTCGGCTTTATTTCTTTCAGCTTCCGAATTTAATTGCTGTATCTCGGCTTGTTCTTTAGTTTCCATTGACTAATATACTCATACAAAGCCCAATGGGGAGCTAACCAGCAACCTCCCTTGCCCCCATGGACGGGGGCAAGGGAGGTTTGTCTGCGTTCAGCGTCTTGATAGGCGGCGCGTCTCCTGTTGCACTGACGTTGTTGTTAGGCGATTGCCTGTTTTGGTGTCTGAAACGGTTGGGGTATCAAAACGCCGCCGGGCAGGTTTCTGTGTGCTTTCCGTTTGGTAATACGTTTTAGATTGCACGTGCTGGTTAGCTCCCCAATAAGCGGCGCAGGGACGCGCCGCTTATCAGGTAGTAGACGGCGAGTCGCCGTGTTTAAATACGGCGACTCGCCTTATATACCACAACGATTGCTTCTTTTTCAACTTCATGAATATCTCCATCAAGAATATCGGGGACAGACCACGTTAATCGCTGAAGCGGACCGAAAAAATTATACGTGGTCCGTCCCCCATTCTCCCGATATCAAGTAACCACAATCTGTTGTGTGCCTAGAAATTGTGTCCCCAGTTGGGGGGACTATCCTCTAACAGCATGGCGATAACTTCCTGTAAATTTTCATTCAACTCATCTAAAGTTTCACCTTGCGTATGCGCTCCTGAGAAATCAGGGACATAGCCGACATATAAACCGGTATCTTTACAACACTCAACTATGGCAGGGTAATTCATAAAATCCCCAATAATCGTTCAGCTCTACCTCGTCATTCCGGCAGGGACTGCCGGAATCCAGGTGCCATGGATGGCAAAAACGGATTCCTACGGGAGAAAAGCAGGGCGTTTTTTCGAGTAGATGGGCGCTCGCTTTGCCCATCCTACGGGCTTTGCCCAAACCCGCGTCCTTTTTTAATCGGCAGATTATGCAGATTTTTTCATCTCGAAGAGCAGTTCGTCGGTGTTGACGATTCTTGCTCCGTATATTGTCTTGAGGTAGTCAAGCGCCGCTTGGTTTCTCTCTTGATGGGGTTGTTCGGACAGCGGTACAAATACGCAGGTCGCGTCTGAAACCACCACGACTTTAAGGCCCCGCACATAGGCGTCGTATGATGTGTGCCTGACACAGCAATCGGTGTGTTGCCCCACAATGACCAATCGATCAATCCCGTGAACCTTGCAAATCGAGTCGAGATCGGTCTCCGTGAACGCCGAATAGTATCGTTTGTTGACAATTTCATCACCCTCCTGCGGTGCGATCGCATCGATTACCGCTGCACCGTGGGTACCGGCAACCGCATGCTCGCCAAAAACTTTAAACTCGAGATCGCCGGGCTTGTGGGCATCGTTACCATATATGACCACCCAATCGTCATCTGCACGCGCGGCGTCGACGAGTTTTTTCAGCGGTTCTAAGATTTCATCCGCTGCCGGATTTGCAAGCACGCCATCCCGGAAATCGTTCAACATGTCAATGATTACTAGTCCCGTCTTCATGGTTTTCTCTATCCGCGAACTGTATCGTTTTTCCTGCCACCTGTCTCTCTGCCGGTGAGCGGTGGGGGTAACCTCAATGCCATTAAGTTAAGCGTTACCGGCCAGCAAAAGAGAGGAAACATCCCAAATCACACGAATCCTCGCGGATTGATTCGCGCGATTCGTAGTGTTGGGCAAAGCCCGCCAGTCCATTGATGCGGTTCGCGCCTCCTCGTGATGCCATCCTGAACGACCAACCGCGCTCACCGCATCCTACACTCCCGGCAAGACCGCAGTGTAACGAGGGAGCCGGTGAAGCATCCGTAAGTCGGGTTAGGTTATTGCTGGGTTTTGGCCGTCCTTGGCCGCAACCTAGCCTACGGCCTATGGTCCCTTTTTAGACAGTCTCTTAGGCGCGCCTACTATCGGTTCAAATTCTGACACAAAACTTGCGCGCGCCGTAACCCGACGTGGAGATGGCAGGACTACGCCTGTCCGGACGGAGAACCACGAATGCACACCAATCAACACGAATTCGTGTGAATTGGTGTCCATTCGTGGTTCTATCTACCCTTTCAATCCGCGGATTACGCAGATTTCCACAGATGAAAAATGAAATAATCTGTGGAAATCTGCGTAATATGCAGATAAAAAAACGTTGTTACAAACCGTTCCCCCAGCCCAGAGGGATGGGGGAACCGGTGAGAGTGCGAAAGACTACGTGGCTTAAAGCGTCCGCATTGCAATCATCCGCTTGATCTCGCCGATGGCTTTACCCGGATTGAGGCTTTTCGGGCAGGTGTTGGTGCAGTTCATGATGGTGTGACAGCGGAACAGACGGAAGGGGTCTTCCAGCTCGTCGAGCCGTTCGCCCGTCGATTCGTCGCGGCTGTCGGCGATCCACCGATAGGCCTGGAGTAAGGCCGCAGGTCCCAGATAGCGGTCGCCGTTCCACCAGTAGCTGGGGCAGCTGGTCGAGCAGGAGGCGCAGAGGATGCACTCGTAGAGCCCATCCAGTTTCGCCCGGTCCTCCTTCGATTGCAGGCGTTCGCGATCCGGCGGCGGGGTCGATTGGGTCCACATCCAGGGCTTGATGGCGGCGTACTGGGCGTAGAAGTTGGTCAGGTCGGGCACCAGGTCTTTCACCACCGGCAGGTGGGGCAAGGGGTAGATCTTGACATCACCCTCGATGTCGGAGATCGCCTTGGTGCAGGCCAGGGTATTGGTGCCGTCGATGTTCATGGCGCAGGACCCGCACACGCCCTCGCGACAGGAACGCCGGAACGAGAGCGTCGAATCCACCTCGTTCTTGATCTTGAGCACGGCATCGAGAACCATCGGGCCGCAGTTGTCGAGATCGATCTCGTAGGTGTCGGTGCGCGGGTTCTCACCGGAGCTCGGGTCCCAACGGTAGATCACGAATCGCTTGGTGTTCTTCGCGCCGTTGCCGGCCTTAAAAGTCTTACCCGGTTGCACGACCGAATTTTTCGGAAGCCGAAACTCAGCCATTTGCTGATTCCTCGTGTTTGTCTGTTGTCATCACTAGTACAGCGGCACCGAAATACCGATAACATTTATGATGCGGCACAGACCGATGGGAATTGTTTCTGCCGCAAATGAACGCGAATAAACGCAAATTAAATTATGCATTTGCGTTCATTTGCGGCTAACTCTTCGTTATCGGCAGTTGAGAGCAGCTGTACCAGCTACCCCTTTTCCGCAGCGGTTCAATAGACGCGCGCCTTGGGTGGAACTACTTCGACTTCGTCGGTGAGGGTGTAGTAGTGAACCGGCCGATAGTCGATGGTCGGCTCGCCCGTCTCCCCGAGCCAAGCCAGGGTGTGTTTCTGCCAGTTTTCGTCGTCGCGCTCCGGGTAATCCTCTCGGGCATGGGCCCCCCGGCTCTCGGTCCGGTTGCGGGCGCTGTGCATGGTTACGACCGACAACCCCAGCAGATTATCCAGCTCCAGGGTCTCCACCAGATCGGAGTTCCAGACCATGTTCCTGTCGGTGACCTTGACGTCGCCGAACGATTCGCGCACTTCGCCGATCTGCTTTGCGCCTTCGTCCAGGGTCTCGCCGGTGCGGAAGACCGCTGCGTAGTTCTGCATGGTCTTCTGCATTTTTAGACGGATGTCCGCGGTCGGCTGGGAGCCGTCGGCGTGACGTAGCTTATCGAAGCGCTGCACGATCTTCTCGTCCGCATCCTTCGGCAGGGATTTGTGTTTTGTGTCCGGCTCGATGAGCTCGGCGCAACGCTCGGCGGCGGCGCGCCCGAAGACGACGATGTCCAGCAGGGAGTTGGAGCCCAGACGGTTGGCCCCATGGACCGAGACGCAGGCGGCCTCGCCGATGGCCATCAGGCCAGGAACCACGGCGTCCGGGTCCCCGTCCTTCAGGGTCACCACTTCTCCGTGCAGGTTGGTGGGGATGCCGCCCATGTTGTAGTGCACGGTAGGCAATACGGGGATGGGCTCCTTGGTCACGTCCACGCCGGCGAAGATCCGGGCGGATTCCGAGATGCCGGGCAGCCGTTCGTTGAGGACCTCGGGACCCAGGTGTTCCAGGTGCAGATAGATGTGATCCTTTTCGGGACCGACCCCCCGCCCTTCTCGGATCTCGATGGTCATGGACCGGCTCACCACATCGCGGGAGGCGAGGTCCTTGGCGTTGGGTGCATAGCGCTCCATGAAGCGCTCACCCTCGGAATTGGTCAGATAGCCCCCCTCGCCTCGGGATCCCTCGGTAATCAGACAGCCGGAGCCGTAGATGCCGGTGGGGTGAAACTGGACGAACTCGTGGTCCTGGAGCGGTAAGCCGGCGCGCAGGACCATGGCGTTCCCGTCGCCGGTGCAGGTGTGGGCTGAAGTGGCGGAAAAATAGGCCCGACCGTACCCCCCGGAGGCCAGAATCACCTGATGGGCGCGGAACCGATGCAGGGTTCCGGAATCGAGATCCCAGGCCATGACGCCGCGACATACTCCCTCGTCGTCCATAATCAGATCCAGCGCGAAATACTCGATGAAGTATTCCGCCTTGAATTGCAGGCTTTGCTGGTAGAGGGTGTGGAGGATGGCGTGCCCGGTACGGTCGGCGGCGGCACAGGTGCGGTGGGCGGTGCCCTGTCCGTAGTTGGTGGTCATGCCCCCGAACGGGCGTTGGTAGATCTTCCCTTCGTCCGTGCGCGAAAAAGGCACCCCATAGTGCTCCAGCTCGATGACGGCGGGGATGGCCGCGCGACACATATACTCGATGGCGTCCTGGTCCCCGAGCCAATCCGAGCCCTTGACCGTATCGTACATATGCCAGCGCCAGTCATCCTCCCCCATGTTGCCGAGGGCGGCGCTCATCCCCCCTTGGGCGGCCACCGTGTGGCTGCGGGTGGGAAACACCTTGGTGATGCAGGCCGTGGAGAGGCCCTTGGCGGCGGCGCCGAAGGTTGCCCGCAGACCCGCGCCCCCGGCCCCGACCACGACCACGTCATAGGCGTGATCGACGATTCGATAAGCTTCCGACATGATCGTTCACCCCCCCAACGCGATGCTCAGCACCGCGACGATCGCAACGACGGCCAACAGCAGGGCCAGAAATTTAACCAGGATAATGCTCGCCACCTGCAACCAGGGGGTGGAGACATAGTCCTCGAACACCACCTGCATCCCCAACTGAGCGTGGTAGAACAGCGCCCCGATCAGCAGGATCAGCAGTGCACTGTTATAGGGTGAACTCACCCATTCCTTAGCCGTCGCATAGTCGGCGGTGGCGACGAAAACCAGGGACGCGACGAACCACAAAAAGAGCGGGACCAGGGCAATGGCCGACAGCCGTTGCGCCCACCAGTGGTGGGCACCCGCCTTCGCCGAGCCGTGCCCGCGAACCCGTGCCAATGGCGCCCGCATATTCATAGCGCACCTCCCCGCATCAGATAGGCCAGAGCGAAGGTAATCAGGGTCAAGGCAACCGCCACGACGACCACGAACTTCCCGGAGGCGTAGACCGTCTCGATATCGAACCCCAGCCCCATATCCCAGAACAGATGACGCATGCCGTTGCACAGGTGATAGAAGAGCGCGAATACCCAAGCCAACAGGAGCGTGCGTCCGATTCCGGAACCGAGAAGCCCCTGCACATTCGTATAGCTCTCGGGCCCCTGCGCCAGGGCCGCCAGCCAACAGACCAACAACAGGGAGCCGATCACTAAGAACACCCCGCTGGCCCGGTGGAAAATGGAAAGAACCGCGGTGAGCTGCGGCTTATATACCTGCAGATGCGGAGAGAGCGGTCGGTCGGTGTTACCCATGCGCCTTACCTCATGCCTATCATATTGACGAATTCCGGAAGGGGATCAGCAGAAACCTTGCGGGGGATCCCATCAAAAATCGATGCAGCGGCCCGCTTTCTCCCAGTCCCCGTAGCGGGTGGGCTCCGGTCCCGGAGGTCCCCCCACCTCGCGCCGGCCTTGCGGCTGCATTCCCTCCTTTTCATCGGTCTTCTTCTTATCGGTCTCGGCCGCCGGGGCTTTCCCGCAGCTCTCGGGTTGGTCTGAGCTCTTCATACCTATGCCTTGTTCTTCTTCGGCTTACTCGAAACCCATCGGATCGATCACACCCTATGCATGATACGTGCCAACTTTTTAACCGGCGAAAGCCGATCAGGGCTGATAACCACCACCGGGACCGCCCGGGGCTTAAGAGGTTGTCTAAAAACCAACACATTGATTTAGCTGGGTCGACCTGCCTGCCGCAGGCTGGGGGACGAGACCCGGCAAACCAAGCTACCCGCAAAAGCTGGGTTTCGTTCCTCGACCCAGCCTACACCTACGGTCTTTTTTAGACAGTCTCTTAAAGATAGTGCGGTCGTACACCGGGCAGAAATCACACCCCATTTGTGCAGTGCAACATAGTATAGGGAATTTCTCAGAGGGTCAACGCGCTTCCTGACAGCTACAAGACAGCAGTTGGCAGGGGGCAGGGGGCAGTTGTCAGTTGTCAGGTATCAGCCTTCTGTCCCCTGATAACTGACAACAGGGAACACGGGTCAGGCCCCCTCCTCCGCCGGGACATGCTTAGTACCCCGTTCCATCAACATTTGCTGTTAAAACCAGTCCTTGTCATCCCGAAGCGTAGCGAGGGATCTTTTCACTGCCCAAGATTTCTCGCTGCGCTCGAAATGACAACCAGCAAAATTGGCTGAAATGATCTACTAGCGAGGCTCTGCCTCAGACCTTTGATACGTGAATTTTTTGTGCCGTGAAGTCGGACAGAGCACATACCGAGGATCAGCCCTTGATCCCCCTCTCCCCATAGGAGGGTGTCGCAAAAGCCCGGCCAGAGACGGGTTGCGGTGCGGAAACACAAGTGCGTGATGTCCCGGTTCCTGAGCGTCATGTTTTGCGACACCCTCCGGAGGGAGAGGGGTTGGGGAGAGGGTGGTCGAAACCAGCCCGCACAGGATTTTTTGTGCCAGGCACCCAAAACTTGACTCGTTTGTCAAAGTTCGCGGCAATCAAGGAATCCTAGTACATCGTTTCATTCTATCTTGCATGTCAACAATCTGATTTTATTTTATAAATCATTATGTTATATGCTTTCAAACATGCAAAATAGACTGAAACGGGGTACTAGTGCAGCATAGTAAAAATCCGGAGACCATTTCCTTACGGTCAGGCGGTCAACGGCTTGCCGACACACGTCCAACTTACAAATGGTATTAGGGTTTTTACTGTACTGCATTAGAACCACGGATAGACACGGATAAACACGGATTGTGATCTGTGTTTATCCGTGTCTATCCGTGGTTCTTCGGCGCGGTTCGTTCTGGTACAAGTCCAATTAACAAATGGCTTTAGGATTTCTATTTCGCTGCACTAGGATTCCTTGACTACCCCGGACTTTCACAAAAAGGAAAACTATCCTTTGTTCCAAGCCAACGAGGTTTTACACCTGCTTGCAGGGAAGTAGATAAAGGGAGCCCGCAGGGGGCCGAGCAGCATGCCTGCTTGAATCTCAACTTTCTTGAGCCACATTGTTATAATTCACCAGCTGCTCCAACCCCTCAAACGTCAACTCTCCCGCTGGTGGTATCCATTCCGGCAAATCCGCTTCCCTTTGCTGAAAGGCGGCGAGTACAGCCTGCTGGATGCGCAAGAGGGCAGCAGCAGGATGAACTTCTTCGACGCCGTGACTTCTGGCAGTTTGTTGGTTTTCTGAGAAATATTTCTTATCTTTCGCATTCAAAGAGCGTAAACACAAACCTAACTGACTAGCGGCGCCACATCCTTCGATAAAAACCGGCTTGTTATAACCTTCAAACAGTCTGCGGCAGGCCAATCCAAGACCGGCCAGACTCATTGCTCCCCTTTTATTATCCGATGGCTCACGTGATGTGTCATCCGCCAAAGCCACTGCTTCCAACCAGATAGTCAGTGCATGATTGCCCTCATTGCCTTCTGCTGTTGCCCACTCGTGAAAAAAACCCCGTAGCTCAGTAAGTGGTGCCTCCCGAAATATCCGCAATGCCTGATCCGGTTGCCCCGCTTTGCGGAACAGATGGGCAAGTTTGACGCAGAGATACGGATCTGTGCGGTTTTCTCTATGAAGTGCCTGTGCCAGACGAATTGCCAATGCGGTATTGTTTTCTTTATAGAAATAATCCGACAAATAGCGCCATCCTGGCAAGTTGGTGACGTAATTACCTGATTGGCAGAGCCTCTCGGCAGTTTCCACCAGATCCACGTATAATTCATCGAGCTCCACCTGGTAATAAGTGTCTGTCGAAAGAATAGACACTGCGGCCTCTGCGATCGCCCGATGCCTGGTAAAAACCATTTCCGGTGTCACGTCCGCCGCTGCTTCTTTTCCCAGCGGATACAGCACCTTTGAGCGTAATGCACCTAGGCTTGCTATATTCAAAACTCCCGCCAAGACATCTTTAGACAAAAAGAGCCTGTTTTCAGCATGCATCGCGGCGATATAGGCGAAGGCCTCCAGTAGGGTTTTCGAGCTTCCTTGCTCGATAGGGAGCTCATTCAAGCGATCGAGTAATTTCTTGACATGGGCTCTGAGTTGGTCACCGAACCGCAGCCGCAGCAATGCACCGAGAAAGGCCCCTTCATCTTGAGAGGTCTCTAAGCGACTTTCCGCTACCAGTTTTTTTACCGCCGCTTCTCTAGGGAGTCCCGCCAAACGCCCCAGGCCCTTTTCGTCATAGGCACTCCACGCATCCACAATGCGAACAGCATCCTCAGAATCCAGACCTCTCAACTCTTCCTCATGATAGTTGGACATGCGTGCCCATTGGGTAGGAGTAACCCTGGTATTGCGCCAGTCCGTATGTCGGGCGCTGAGCAGAAAATGCACGTCATCGCGCCCCTCGTTTTGCAAACCAAAGGCGATTCGGTGCACGTCCTCCGCAATCAAGTCCGCGTCGTCCGAGGCAATAAGCCAATGATGTCCATCCCTGGGCAATTCGTCTACCATTTTTTTACTCAAACCCGCACGGTCGCCTCTGCGATAGACTACTTGCCAATGCTCGCCGTTATGCAACACCGCCTCGATTATCTGCAGAAACGCTGTCGTTTTGCCTTCCCCTCCCGCACCCAGAATCATATTGATGGTGGGATGTCCGGTTTGGGTTACCGCTTTTAAGCGATCAGCTATTTTTTGTACGATAGCACGGCGCGGAATTTTCGGGCACAAGGCCAACCCGAAGTCCGGAATACGCCCATCGAAATAGCTTAGAATCTCCGCATCGTCAGGATTGGTGTTGAATTTTTTCAGCGATTCCCGGGTTAATAAATCCCATCCTTCCGGTACTTTAAAATGCGTTTTGGCCTCTTTGTTGGGAGTGTCGATAGAATCGGCTTTTAGGATCTGTAACCCGTCTAAGGGCAACGAAAAGCGGGTGGTTTCTGCGATCCGGTAGGCGTTCGGAAGTGCCTGAGTATCCGGTGACCATTCCTGATGCGTGGTGTTCCAGCAATAAGGCTCAAGTTCCAAGCACTTTTGCGTCGGATTCCATTCCGCCCACAGCAGGCCATTGACCCACACATCGTCTTCCCGTGTTTGAAACGCGGCGCCGCTTTGTATATTGAGAAATCGATACCCTGCACCTTCTTCAAAACGAGAGCTATTTTTATGCAAATGACCGTGGAGGTAAATGACTTGGTACTTCCCGAATAGCGCGCGGATAGGTCTTTCATCATTGGGATGAAACCAATCGAGAGGATGATGGCCGAGAACGATTCTAATGTCCTCTTCGGCAATAGCTTCCAAGCCCTTTTCTACAATAGGTTTGCCGGGAGTGAGTTGTTCTCTGTCGTCGGCATCTTCGGAAAACCAGGCGGTATTGAGTCCAAGTATTCCTATGCGACAACCCTTGACTCTTGTAGTCTCTACAAAATGTGCGTCGGAAGAGGCCAACCAGTTATCCTTTTCCAAATACAGTTGGTCGTACTCCGCGTAGGCATGAAAACGTGGCATGATGGATCGGCGTTTCGCCTGTCCATTCTCATCAGGATCGAAAAAATCCGGCGCTTTTTGACGGATAGCGCCGCGGGTCACTAACTCTTCTTTTTTCCTGTCAACATCGTGGTTTCCAGGGACGATACAAATATTGCATTTCTCACCAAGAAACGTTTTTAAGGGAGTTAAAAAATTTTCAAAGAATATCCCATATTGCTCAGCACGCCCCGACTGGGCAATATCGCCGGTAATAAACACAAAATCCGGTTTTGGCCTTTTTTCCACATGGCGCAGAATATACTTAAACAATTGGCTTTGTCCGTAATCGTCTTTTCCAATGTGGAAATCCGATAGATGTAGCCATCGGATATTGGAAGGCGTGGCCATCATACGCTATCTCCAAAAATCATATCTCGGCTGTCACGAAACCGAGCGACTTGGACTCGGTACACAAGCTACCTGTCACGTCCCGCGCGATTTTACCAAGAAGAAGTTATCCCCTGCTGCAAGCCAGGAATGTTACAACTACTGCTCATGGCGTAATTCCTGCGCTCGTTAGAAGCTTGACCGGATTGCATCGCTAATCCTTCCATTCCAAGTGTTCCACGATCAGCTGCGGGGATCGGATGCCGCGATACTCGTTGACGGCGAGCCGATAGGCCAGGCGGACCCGGTCGCCGGCGCTTACGGCCAACTCCCCCAGGCCGAATCCGATAGCATCGATTGTCTCACCGTCCGGCGGGCGCAGCCGCAGCTTGAGGTGCCGTCCACCCACCACCCGCCGCTCCAGGACGTGGAACCAACCGTCGAACAGGGGCTCGGGAAACCCCTTGCCCCAGGGACCGGCACTGCGCAGGAGCTCCGCGGTAGCCAGATCCAGATCCCGGACCGACAGCTCACCGTCGGAGACGAGTTCCCGCACGGGTGGGGTATCGCCGAGCTGCCGCTGCGCTGCCTCGACCAAAGTCTCCCGAAAACCATCCAGCGCCCCGGCCCGCAGACTCAGTCCCGCGGCCATGGCGTGGCCGCCGAAGCGTTCGATCAGCCCCGGTCGGCACCGGTCCACGGCGTCGATCAGGTCCCGGATGTGTAGACCCTCGATGGAGCGGGCGGAGCCCCTCAACAGGCCGTCCTCGGCCACGGCGAAGGCGATCACCGGGCGATGGTAGCGCTCCCGAATACGCGCCGCCAGGATGCCGATCACCCCCTGGTGCCAGCCCGCATCGAATAGGCACAGGGCGGGCGGCAGTCCGGGCACATCCAGGACCAGATCCCGGAGTACTGTCTCCGCCTGGTCCTTCATCTCGTCTTCGATCTCGCGCCGGCGTCGATTGAGGGCGTCCAGCTCCAGGGCCATGGACATGGCCCGGTCCGGGTCATCCGCCAGTAGACACTCGACCCCGAGGGACATCTCGGTCAGACGCCCGGCGGCATTGAGCCGCGGCCCCGCCACAAAACCCAAATCCCTGGCCGTCGCTGCCTTCGGATCATATCCTGCTACCCTCAACAACGCCGCTACCCCAGGGCTACAACGTCCGGCGCGGATGCGGCGCAGGCCCTGCTCCACCAGGATGCGGTTGTTCCGGTCCAGCACCACCACATCCGCCACCGTGCCCAGGGCGACCAGATCCAACAGCCCCGCCAGATTAGGCTCGGGACGCCCGGCCCCGAACCAACCAAGCTCCCGCAACCGGGCGCGCACGGCGGCGAGCAGATAGAAGACGACCCCGACACCGGCGATGGATTTACTGGGAAACCCATCCCCCGGCCGATTCGGATTGACGATTGCCGCCGCGCTCGGCAGCTCCCTGCCTGAAAGGTGGTGATCGGTGATGATGACGGGGATGCCGAGCGCATTGGCCCGGCGGACCCCGGCCAGGCTGGAAATGCCGTTGTCTACGGTGACGATCAGGTCCGCGTGCAGCGAGGCCGCCGTGTCGACAAGGGCCGGGCTCAGGCCGTAACCCGAGGTGAACCGACTCGGGATCAGATAGGCGACGTCAGGCGCACCCAGCAACCGCAGGCCGCGTACCGCCAAGGCACTGCCCGTCGCTCCATCGGCGTCATAATCGCCGACGATCAGAATGGACTTCCCCGCCCGGATCGCGCCGGCCAGCAGGTCCGCCGCCGGCTCGATGTCCATAAAAGAGTCGAAGGGATGGAGCGCACCCAACGGCAGGGAGCAATCGTCATCGGAACAGACACCACGCGCCCGGTAGAGCCGGCTCAGCAGGGGATGCAGGTCGACGAACGGTTTTTCCACTGACGGTGACTCCGGACGCCGTTTGATGACGACGGGGACTGTGGGAGATTGTTGTGCGCTCAAAAACGTTGCCTACCTGTCGGGTCCCCGGAGTACAGCCAGTAACTCCTGACAATAAGCCTGCAT
This sequence comes from Candidatus Thiosymbion ectosymbiont of Catanema sp. Cochon2018, assembly GCA_011392765.1. Classification (GTDB taxonomy): domain Bacteria; phylum Pseudomonadota; class Gammaproteobacteria; order Chromatiales; family Chromatiaceae; genus Thiosymbion; species Thiosymbion ectosymbiont_A. The sequence goes on from WYCW01000001.1 coordinate 932,211, forward strand.
CGCCGTCAACTCATGAGCCGGTACGACATATTCTCGGTTATGGGCACTCGGAGTTCTTAATCTTGCTCATCAGTGCAAATCGCTCGCCCCGGTAGCGTTTCTCTTTCCCCATTAGTGGCAAAAAATGCTGCCATTCAGCGGCGATGATTTGCCAGAGATGGTCAGGGTAAGTAAACTCTAAAAGACGTTCGGAAATCGAGTATCTCGATGAAGACCTGCGTAGAATCCGGCGGAACAGAGAGATCGATCTTGGCGAAGCAGGCTGAGGCGGCTTCCGTGCCGAGCCTTTCCCATACCTCGCTGATGAGCGCCGATTTGCCGATACGGTGCTCCCCGATAATACCGATACTCCCTGCGTGAGACATCAGGTAATCGCTGAGTCGGCGGATGTCATCGTCTCGTCCCACCAGTCTCTCACCGAGCACGACCGTCCCATAGCCGAAAAACGGGTTTTCCATCCTCTCCCTCCTAGGGGGTGTTCTCAATTAAGCCGGGTCATCGCAGAAACTAAGAACGTAGCGCAGGCGTCTCGCCTGCAACTCGCGGGCGAAACGCCCGCGTTCCGGCAGGCGGGACGCCTGCGCTACATGGATTTGGCTTAATTGAGAACACCCCCTAGGTCGACGACACCCCCCGCCGTCTCGATCACACGCAGGCGTTGTGTCGAGCGGCGGCGGATACGTCCGAGCTCGTAGTTCGCTGTCCTCCCTAGCTGTTCGAGCTGATCCAATAGAGTCCAGACCTGCCTTCGGACCTTCTTGTACCGCTATCTTGGCTCCCGGATCGGTACCGGTCTAGGGAGAGAGCCAACGCCGGAAGCTCCGGGCCGCCAGCGGCATCCTCTTTCCGGAGTCGGCCATGCCGCCCATTTTGCCGGTTCATCCGGCTTCCTCGAAAGGACGGTTCGTTCATTTGGAACGTGCCTGGTTTCCTGTGCTGCGTCTCCGGCATTTTTGCGGACGTCCGCAAGTCTTCCACGTATCTCGCCCCGGCATCGGCCTCCTCCGCTTCCAGCCGCCGCCGTTCGGCGAAGACATCATATTTGCTCCTGATCCCGGCCAAATGCCGCGGAGTCGATAAAGTCGTCCGGAGGAGAGAACGGGGTTGGGTCTTTCCTTTTTCTTCTGTGGTAGGGAAAATTCCGATTGCGTCAAAACATGACAGATGCTCTGTACACTTCCGTATATCCGTCACCAAACCGAAATGGCGAAGATCTCTCCCTTCGGTCGGGATGACAAGCCATACTGTAACCTGAAAATCAAACGGTTAGCCTAGGGGGCGTTCTCAATTAAGTCGGGTCATCGCAAAAACCAAGAACGTAGCGCAGGCGTCTCGCCTGCAACCCGCGGGCGAAACGCCCGCGTTTCGGCAGGCGGGACGCCTGCGCTACGTAGATTTGGCTTAATTGAGAACGCCCCCTAGGGTCCGCTGCGCGGACCTTCTAAATGTCAACACACCCGAGCAGCACGGTGATATGACAAGAACCCTGCTGCGAGTACTGAAGACGATCGGGTCGGCCCTTCGCACGGGCTGGTTGATCCTCGGCTTTACGCTGATCCTGCTCATCGTGGGTGAGGTGGGGCTGCGCCTGGTGCTGACCGTCAAGGACCTGTCCCTGGATCAGCGGCCGCCGGCCGAGCGTAAGATCGACAGGCTGGCACGGGCCGACGCCTATCACGGCGCCGCGTGGGTCCCCGCCTACTTCGAGGAGCTCGACAAGGTCCAGCCGTTTGTCTGGCACCCATACGTCTATTGGCGACGTCCCCCGTACCAGGGCCGGTACATCGAGGTGGATCGGGACGGCCTGCGGGCGACCTGGCACCCGCCGCCGCGAGCCGGCACCGCCGATCCGCCGCCGGTGCGCGTGTTCGCCTTCGGCGGTTCTACCATGTGGGGCTACGGCGCACGCGATGATTACACTATCCCCTCGCATCTGAGCAAGCTGTTGTACGAAAAGGGGTATCGCGTCGAGGTCACGAATTACGGCCAGCTCGGCTATGTCAACACTCAGGAGGTGATTGCCCTGCTGCGCTGCATCCAACACGGCGATGTGCCGGATATCGCACTCTTTTACGACGGCATCAACGAGGTGTTTTCGGCCCACCAAAACGATGCGGCGGGCATCCCGATGAATGAGGACAACCGGCGCGTGGAATTCAACCTGAGCCGGCAGCCGCAACGGCTGCTGTGGATCTACGGACAAGAGTTTCTGACCACGCATCTGTGGGGATTCCACCGCGTCATGACCGGGCTGAGGCAGCACATTCGGTCGCCGGCGGATACTTGGCCGGACCCAAAATGGCAGCAGGCCTTACCGCCGCTCGCCGCGGTCGCCCGGCACACCGTGCAGGTGTATGAATCCAACCTCGCCACCGTCGAGTCGCTGGGACGACGCTATGGGTTCGAGCCGCTGTTCTATTGGCAACCCAACATCTTTTCCAAAAAGCACCGCTCACCGAGCGAACAGACCGCGCCCGAGGTCCAGGCCGAGCGCGTATTCGCCTATGAGAAGGCGTTCGAGGATATCTACCGGCGGGTACGACAGTCCGAGGCGCTGCACGGCAACCCGCGTTTCCACAATATCAGCAATCTGTTCGACGACGCGGAAGAACCCTATTATGTGGACGCGACTCATCTCTCCGAGCCGGGTAACCGGCTGATCGCCGCGGCCATGGTGAACGACTTGCTCGAGCTGATCGAGCGGCGCCGAGCGGCCGTGGAAGAGCCGGTACAAATGCCCCCAACCAGTACAGATGTTCTCGACTACCGATAAGGTTGAGCCGGCAGGATTTTTATGGAAGATTTGCCCGCAAATCGATACAAAATGGCAAGAATCCTGCTGCGATGCGATCATTGAAGGCGATCGGGGCGGGTCTCCGCATAGGCTGGCTGATTCTCGGCGCCGCGCTGATTCTGATTATCGGGAGTGAGGCGGGGCTGCGTCTGGCGTCGGATCTCAAGGACCGGTATCGCAACACCGGACACGTCTACGACCTTACTAAAAAGCCGTCCTCGGTCTCCGGGTTCCTCCCACACCCGTATGTCCATTGGCGGCATCCCCCGTTCCAGGGCCAGTACCTCAATGTGAACCGGGACGGCCTGCGGGCGACCTGGAGTCCGCCGCCGGGAGGCACCGCCGCCGACCGGCCGCCGGTGCGGGTATTCACCTTCGGCGGTTCGACCATGTGGGGGTCCGGCGCACGCGATGACTACACCATCCCCTCGCACCTGAGCAAGCTGCTGTACGCGAAGGGGTATCGCGCCGAAGTGACGAACTACGGTGAGATCGCCTACGTCAGTACCCAGGGAGTTATCACCCTGCTGCACCGCATTCAGCGTGGCGACGTGCCGGACATCGCACTCTTTTACCAGGGTATCGATGACCTGTCGGCGTCCTATGAGCACGGTACAGCAGGCCTCCCTCGGCATGGGAGGTTCTGGCGTCTGGATCCCAACCGCGGGCTCTCGTGGGCCCATGGACAAGAGTTTCTGTCGAGGAACTTCCGGGGATTCCACCGACTCGTGACCGGGCTGTGGCACCGCGTTCGGCCGGCAGCGAGTACCAGGCCGCAGGCCCGCCCGCTGGGTGACGAGGTCGCTCGGCAGACCGTGCACGTGTACGAATCCAACCTCACCTTCATCGAGTTGCTGGGGCGAGGCTACGGGTTCGAACCGCTGTTCTACTGGCAGCCCACCCTTTTCTCCAAGCAATACCGCTCACCCCGAGAGCAGGCCATCGTCGAGCGGGCTGCCGTCCCTGAAAAGCTATTCGACGACATTTACCAGCGAGTGCAGCGGTCCGAAGCTCTGAACGGTAATCCGCATTTTCACGATATCAGCGATCTGTTTGACGACTCGGAAGAACCCTATTATTTTCAGGATGCGTACCACCTATCCGAGCCGGGTAATCAGCAGATCGCCGCGGCCATGGTGGATGACCTGATCGAGCTGATCGAGCGGCACCGAGCGGCCGCTGCAGAATCGGCGATGCAGTGATCGCCCGTCGGCGGATGGAGAATGGAAGATGACCGAGCGGCCCCAATTATCCCCCGCAAGCCGGACCGGGGGTAAGCCGTCGGACCCGTTGCACGGGTTCATGGATCTTCTATTGCATAACAAAAAGTGGTGGCTGGCGCCGATCATCCTCCTCCTGCTGCTGCTGACCGGGGCGTTCGTGTTCTGGGTCGACAACCCGGTGACGACCGCCCCGGAGATTTACACCCTGTTCTGAGCCGACGCCACGCCGCGTTACAATGCCGCGGCACTCAACAGCCCCTAGTACACCTGCGCGTAATTAACGGAAACATAGCCTACGGCCCGGAAGGGGGGGATTTCCTGTTCGGGGCCGGTGGAAATATTCGTGTTAATCCGTGTCCATCCGTGGTTCTTGTTTCCAGTACTTACGCACAAGTGTACTAGGGGGATAGTCCGGCATTCACCGGGGGCCAGGGTCGATGAGCGATGGCTAACGGCAGTCGGTCGGGAGGTAGCGGGCCTCGATATTCGTATCCGCTCTGTCACCTACCGCGGTAGTGTCCGGCGGAAGGTCAGCGGTTCCACATACCCACACCAACCCGCGGGCCTGGTTCCGGGCGGGACTGAGGCCAAGCATTCGATCCTTTATCGCTGCGTTTGCCCGGTTGCCGTAGGTGATGGTGATGGTGCCCTTATCGCCGATTGCAACCTTGGTAACATAGGTGCCCGTAATGGAATCGGCAGACGCGATACCGGCGGCCTCATTCGTATCGGGAAGCTCCCCGCGCGCTGAGTCGAAAGTGGCGATGGCCGTTTTGACTTTCGCCGCCAGACTCAGCCCTTCCGTGACCTGAGCACGGATCGTGTAGTCCTGATACGCGGGGACCGCAATAGTGGCCAGGATGCCGATGATGGCAACTACGATCATCAGTTCGATCAGGGTAAAACCCGTCTGTCGTTTCATTTGGGGTCCTCTGAGAAGTTTGATCCGTCCGGCTGATGCGACGGGGATTCTGTATCAATCCGTGGCGAGTATACAGTCTCGGGCTCCTGCCTGGGTCGCCGCCGATCTCAGGGCAGTCGCTCGATTGCTCTCAACAGGTCGTCGTAGCGATTGCGTAACCAGTGCGGTATTCCTGCCCGTTTTGCATCCCTGCAGCCGCCGGCCTGTTTGAGCTTTTTTAGGAACTCCCGCCGCAGACGTTCCTGCGTCCGGCGATAGGAGCGTTCGGGGAACAGTTCGTCTTCGACCTCGAGGACGGTCATACGGAACTTACTCACCAGCTCTTTGTTGAGATTATCGGCATGGCGACCTGCGACGTCGCGGCGACAGCGGGCATTGTAGAGATCGAGCTCGGCGGCGGCCGCGACCGCAGCGACCAGCAGCTTCTCGGTTTCCTCGTCGAGGAGCGGCCGGGCGGAAAGCGACAGCCCGCTCGCCGCGAGGAGCAGCACCGCGAGCAAGGCAGAGCCGATACCGGTCCGCCGGTGGCACTGCCGTCGTTGCCCGGCACGCGGGAGGAGTAGATACATCCCGTTTTGCGGTGTGTCTATGATGTGGTCGACGCTGATGCCCGCGGGCTTGGGTGCGGCTGCCGGGCTTGGGTGAGGGCCGAAGGTCCGGTAGGCTGTCATCTGACCCTTTCCCTCGCACGAAAAGATGCTGGTGACCCACATCCTGGGTGCAATGCGGCAACCCGCGGATGGCTGTATGATAACCAAATCTTGCGACGCGATCGGTTTAATTCAGACTTTAGGGATAGGGGTATTTCCCGGTGAGCGAGTGGTTCTTTCTCCTCATTCCCGTGGCCGCGGTATCCGGGTGGTGGGCTGCGAAGCGCGGCAATGCGCGCCGCGGCATCTCGGGTCCCACATCCGATCCGGCCTTTTTTCGGGGCCTGAATTACCTCCTCGACGAGCAGCCCGATAAGGCCATCGACATCTTTGTGAAGCTCGCCGAGGTAGACGAGGAGACGGCGGAGATCCACCTGGCCCTGGGTAGCCTCTTTCGACGCCGGGGAGAGGTGGACCGGGCCATCCGCATCCATCAAAGCCTGATCTTGCGACCGAATCTGAGCAAGGAAGAACGCAGTTACGCCCTCTACGAGCTGGGACAGGACTATATGGGCGCAGGACTCTTCGACCGCGCCGAAAGCATGTTCAGGGAACTGGTGGAGATGAAGCTGCACCGCCGGCGGGCCTTGGAAGGGTTGCGTGAGATCTATCAGCAAGAGAAAGATTGGACGCGCTGCCTGGAGGTTGCCGAACAGCTGCGGTTACTCACCGGGGAGTCGGTAAGCACTGAAAGCGCCCAGTACCACTGCGAGTTGGCCGAGGAGTCTCTAAAGCACGGCAACGGGCAGCAGGCTGTCGCCCACCTGAACCATGCCCGGAGGGTGGATCCCGACTGCATACGGGCAACCATGCTCCAGGCCCGGATAGCGATGGGCCAGGGCGATTCCCGAGCAGCGGCGGAACTCTATCAACGCGTTGCCCGGCAGGGATCTCAATTTCTGCCGGAAGTTCTGTCGGATCTGGTAGATGCCTATCGCCGCAGCGGTCTGGAGGATGAGCTCAGCGAGCTCAAGCGCCTGTATCGCGTGTCCCCCAACCCCGCGTTGGCGATGATGCTTACCGATGTAATCCAAGAGAAGGAGGGAGATGGGGCCGCCATCGTTTTCCTCGTCGAGCATATCACCGGATATGCCGATCTGGTCGGCCTCGAACGGCTGCTGGACCTGTATGCACCAAAGCTGGCGGGCGATGTCCAGACTCAGGCCGCTGTGCAGGCAATGTTGGCTGTCATTGGACATCTGCGCTCATGTCGGCCCGATCACCAATGCGAGCAATGCGGTTTCGTCGCCCGTCGGTTACACTGGCAATGTCCCAGTTGTAAGCACTGGGGGAGCATCAAGCCGGTCCAACCGGAATCCATCGGTGACTGTGCCGGTACCCCGGTCGATCGCCGCCTTGCCTGATGGACCCATATCCGGGAAAGGGCCTGCAGCGCGATTCCTGCAACCGAGATCGAAACTCCCTTCGTAACGATGCCGGCTACCTGGCCCGCATATATCACATACCTGCGGTAGGCCGGCCGGGGATTGTCGTCCTGGTGGAATGCACAGCCGCCCCCGCACTGCCGTGAGCGAAAATTGATGGGGAAAATCCGTAAAGCTGTATTCCCGGTAGCCGGACTGGGCACCCGCTTCCTGCCTGCAACCAAGGCAAGTCCGAAGGAGATGCTTCCGGTCGTGGACAAACCGCTGATCCAGTACGCCGCCGAGGAGGCAGAGGACGCCGGCATCGACCAGTTGGTGTTTATCACCGGACGCAACAAACGTTCGATCGAGGACCACTTCGACAAGGCCTATGAGCTGGAGATGGAGCTTGAGAGGATGGGCAAGCAACGGTTGCTCGAAATCGTCCAGACCATACTGCCGCCCACGGTGAACTGTATCTACCTGCGTCAGGCCGATGTCCTGGGTCTTGGCCACGCCGTCCTTTGCGCACGGCCGGTGGTGGGGGAAGAACCTTTTGCCGTGCTGCTCGCCGATGACCTCATCCAGGTGAACGGCCGAGGTGTGGTAGGGCAAATGGCGGAGAAGTACGAACGCTATGGCTGCAGCATTTTGAGCGTCATGGAGGTACCGCGGGACAAGACCGACAAGTACGGTATCGTCCGGACGCGTACCGATCCGGATGGAATGCTCCGCGTTGTCTCCATCGTAGAGAAGCCCGCGCCGGGGGATGCGCCTTCCAATCTGGCGGTAGTGGGTCGCTACTTATTGACGCCGGGCATCTTCCGTAAGCTGGAGCAGACCCGGCCCGGCGCCGCCGGGGAAATACAGCTGACCGATGCCATTGCCGCCCTGCTCGCCGACGAACCCGTGATCGCCCATCTCTTTGAAGGTAAGCGTTACGATTGCGGCAGCAAGCTGGGGTATCTGGAGGCGACGGTGGAGTACGGCCTGGCGCACCCTGAGTTGGGGACGGACTTTGCCGACTATCTCAGGCGGGTGGTACGTTGAACGCCTATGGGAAACTCAATGTTTGCATTCCGGACTATTCGCTGAGGAGGAAGCACCCATGCGCTACAAACTTCTGGGCAGGTCGGGCCTGCGCGTTTCCGAGCTTTGTCTCGGTACCATGACCTTTGGTGAAGACTGGAGTTTTGGTGCCTCGAAGGAGGAGAGCAAGCAGGTCTTCGATGCCTTTGTCGATGCCGGCGGCAATTTCGTCGACACGGCCAACTTCTACACCAACGGCACGAGCGAACGGTTCCTCGGCGAGTTCATGGGGGATCGCAGGCAGGAGTTCGTTCTGGCCACCAAGTACACCCTCAATAATCATCCGGATGATCCCAACGGCGGCGGCAATCACCGCAAGAGCATGCACCAGGCGCTCGAGGCGAGTCTGAAACGACTCGGTACCGACTACATCGACCTCTACTGGGTGCATGCATGGGATTTCATGACCCCGGTCGACGAAGTCATGCGGGCGCTCGACGATATGGTACGCGCGGGCAAGGTATTGTACGTCGGCATCTCGAATGCACCGGCCTGGATCGTGTCACAGGCAAACACCCTGGCCGACCTGCGTGGTTGGAGCCCCTTCGTCGGTCTCCAGATCGAGTACAGCCTGATCGAGCGCACGCCGGAGCGGGAGCTGCTACCGATGGCCAAGGCGCTCGATATAGCGGTGACCGCCTGGTCGCCACTCGGCGGCGGCATGTTGACCGGCAAGTACAAGCGCGACACCGAGCGACCAAAGGATGCACGGTATGCCCAAGGGGCATGGAACGACGACCTTTTCGTCACCGATAAGAACTTCACCATCGTCGAAGCAGTGGAAAAAGTGGCGGGCGAGATCGGGCGCACGCCCGCTCAGGTTGCCATCAACTGGCTCCACCGGCAAACAGGCAAGGGTGTCGTCATTCCTATCATCGGGGCCCGGAAGCTTTCTCAGCTCCGGGACAACCTGGCCGCACTCGACTTCGAGTTGGGTGAGGGACAGCTCACCCGCCTCGATAAGGTCAGCGCCATCCGGCTAGGCTTCCCGCATGACTTCCTAAGTCTTGACATCGTGCGTTCGGCCGTCCATGGGAATACGTACGCGCTGATCGATAACCATCGGGAATAGCCTGCGGGGACCTTGAAACATCCCTTGCACCAGGGGGCGTTCTCAATTGAGCCAAATCATCATAAAAATCAAGCCCGTAGCCCGTAGGCTGGGTTACGGCCAGGGACGGCGAAACCCGGCACAGGGTATTGCGGATCGGAAAAGCTGGGTTTCGTTCCTCAACCCAGCCTACAACACTTAGATGATTTATTGATTGAGAACGCCCCTAGGATTCCTTGACTGCCTCGGACTGTTACAAATGAGTCAAGTTTTGTGTGCACGATCGACAAACCACGGAATTGACACGAATCAACACAAATCACAATTGGTGTCGATTCGTGTGCATTCGTGGTTTTCCGGTTTCCGTACGAAAATTCACGCATCAATGGTCTGAGGCGAAGCCTCGCCAGGATCTTTCAACATAGCCGTCTGATTGGGAACCACCCATGAGCCCCGAACTGGATCGTCTTTGCTCTCTGCTGCGCTCCGTTGCCGAGACGGAGATCATGCCCCGCTTTCGCCAGGGCGCTGTCCGTTCCAAGGCCGACGGTAGTCTGATCACCGAGGCGGACCTGGCGGTCCAGCGGCAGATCTGTGCTGAGTTGGGCCGCATCCGGCCCGAGATCCCGGTGCTCGGAGAGGAGATGACCCCGGCGGCGCAGCAGCGGCTGCTCGATAACGCCGATGGCGGCGTGTGGTGCCTGGACCCCCTGGACGGCACCAGCAACTACGCCTATGGGTTTCCCTATTTCTGCGTCTCCCTCGCCCTGTTGCGGGGGGGCGAGGCGGTCCTGGGGTGCATCGTCGATCCGGTGCACGACGAATGTTTCTGCGCCGAGCGCGGCGTCGGGGCCTTTCGCGACGGCGAGCCACTGCGCCTGGTATCGGGTCGGACCAAGTTGCGCGAGTGTCTGGCGATCGTCGACCTCAAGCGCCTGCCCAAGGAAGACCTGCCCAGCATGGGGGGACAATCGCCCTTCTGTTCCCAGCGTAATCTGGGATCCATCGCCCTCGATTGGTGCTGGCTCGCGGCCGGGCGCATCCAGCTCTATCTCCACGGGGGACAGAAGCTGTGGGATTACGCCGCGGGCCGGCTGATCGCCTCCGAGGCGGGGGCCGCATCGCGCCTCTTTGCCCGCAGCGGAGGGACAGCGGTCGAGGGCTTATCATTGGAGCCACGCATGGCCATCGCGGCAGAAAACGAGGTCCTGTTCGGACACTTGCTCGAATGGTGGTCGAAGCTGCCGCACGGGAGTAGCTGACTACCAGGTGCCGGTTTCCAGCTGCCAATCGTCTTTGATCCGCAGATTCGCACAGATTTCTTAAGGGGATCTTGAAAAATTGCCGGGAAGGCAATTTTTCAGAGACTGTCTGAAAAGGGATTGTAGGCCGTAGGCTGGGTTGCGGCCAGGGACGGCCAAAACCCAGCAATAACCAACGCTGGGGTTCGTTCCTTGCCCCCCAGCCTACCGATTTAAAATCAATGTGTTAGTTTTTAGACAGACTCTCAAGATCCCCTTAACCGAGTGAACAAACGAAAGAATCTGCGAAAATCTGCGGATAAAGATGTCGTTTGGGAACTAATAAAGACGAGATCGATCCGACTGTGATGAATAACGAGCTGACAGAATTCGACGTGGAGCTCGGGAGCGGTATCGCCGCCTTCGAGTCCAGACATTTCTCCGTTGCCGCCGGCCTGCTCTCCCCACTGGCGGATGCGGGTAATCCCCAGGCCCAATACCGCATGGCCATCATGGCCCAAAACGGTCTGGGCATGCACGAGAACCACCCCCTGGCATTCAAATACATGAAGGCCGCCGCCGAGGCGGGATTGGACATCGCCCAACACGGGCTCGGTTTCATGTATATGGAGGGCGAGTGCACGAAAAAGGATTCGGCACAGGCGGTACACTGGTTCACCAAGGCCGCCGAACAGGGCCTCGCGGGCTCCCGGACGACCTTGGCGATGATGTATGAGGAGGGCCGCGGCGTGGAAAAGGATCAGGCAACGGCCGATAAATGGTACCGAATGGCCGGCTTCGACGAGCGTTGAAGCCACGGTAATAGAGGCATCCCTTGCGGGTGCCCAAGGAAAAAACGTTTCAATGAGGCCATGGCAGTTAGCGGCGAAATAGCCCACCGACGACTCCGGAAGGAAGTCGATGTGGTTTTGAAGAAGCTGCGGTTTGACCCTGTCGGACGGCGCCCATATACTTGACGACTCTCGCAAATCCTCGGTAGCTCAGTCGGTAGAGCGGGTGACTGTTAATCACTAGGTCAGAGGTTCGAGTCCTCTCCGGGGAGCCAAAATACTATCCGTCAATAGTGGCGATTCTTAGGCTCCGGCGTAAGGTCCCATCTCCTACGCCCAACCAGCCGTTGGAGAGCCAGGGTAGGTCGAAATCGGGATCGCAATCGGAATCTCGATTTCGATCCCGATCCCGATTTAGGCTTTTACGACACCCGCAACAATTCAGGGGGCAGGGGGCAGTTTTCAGGAGCAAACAACTGATATACTGTCACACGGAACAATCTGCGCATTTCACTCCCTCTCCCTCCGGGAGAGGGCTGGGGTGAGGGGGAAATTCAAAAGCTCAGATTGTGCCGTGTGGCAGTATACTATCTGCCCCCTGACAACTGATAACTGACAACTGCCCCCTCGGGAGTGCACAAACTTGACTCATTGGTAAAGATTCGGGTCCCTCAAGGATCCTAGTCTGCCCTACTTACGGTAGGCAGGTGCTGCGCTGAAAAGTGGTGCGAGAGAACAGGTATCAGGCACGCCGTCCATCCAAAGATGCGGTTCGTTCCTCACCGCATCCTGCGGGCTTTGCCGACCTACACTGAAGCTGAAGGCTATACACGCTTGTCCGAATAGATCCGCCGATGCATGGCATCCAAGGCAGCGAGGTCGATATGATCCGACCCCTCCAGGGTGCCCTGCAGTACCGTTACCGGGGCATCAGGTTCGCCTAGTCCGTCCGTTACCAAGGCCGCGGCGGAGAAATCCTGATCTTGCGTGTAGTCGTTGACCGTCACCAGCAGGGCCTGCAAGCCGGCCCCGAGTGCGGAGCGAATGCCATTGGCGGAATCCTCGATGGCAACGCACGCGCGGGGCGGAAGCCTCAGCTCATCCAGGGCTAGATGAAAGATGTCCGGTGCCGGTTTCTTGGCGGGCACCACATCGCCGGCAGCGATGACCTCGAACCAGCCCTCGACCTCCGCGCCGGCGCTGCAGGTCAGCAAGGTACTGACATTCTCTGGCGTGGTGGTGGTGGCGATGGCAAGGCGCACGCCCGCATCACGGGCCTGGCGTAGCAGACGTATCACCCCCTCACGCAAGGGGATCTCGCCTCGGCCCAGGAGCTCGAGGTAATGTCGGGTCTTGCGCCGGTGGAGATCCGCGATGAATTCATCGAAATCGCCGGGCTTCGGAAATGCGGGTCGCCAGCGCTCGATGTAGTGGCGAATCCGTTCCTTACCACCCGTGATCGCGAGAAGTTCCCCATAAAGCGCCTCGGACCAGTTCCAGTCGAGACCGACCTCGGCGAAGGCCGCGTCGAACGCGCGCCGGTGTCCGTCCCGCTCCGTATCGGCAAGGGTCCCGTCTACATCCAGAATCAAGGCATCGAATCCATACATCTGTGCTGTACCCTGTTAGCTAGGATCCTTGAGGGACCCCCATCTTTACAAATAAGTCGAGTTTGTGCACTCCCGAGGGGCCAGTTGTCAGTCGTCAGGGGGCAGGTATACTGCCACACGGCACAATCTGAGCTTTTGAATTTCCCCCTCACCCCCGCCCTCTCCCGGAGGGAGAGGGAGTGAAATGCGCAGATTGTACCGTGTAGCAGTATAGTATCCGTTGTCTGCCCCTGAAAACTGCCCCCTGAATTGTTGGGCACGGCACACCCCTGCCCCTGCCTGCCGACAGGCAGGAACAGGCTCCTGGTGCGCCTCATCTCGACTCGTCGGTCTGAGGCGATGCCTCGCTAGGTGGTGTTGACCTTATAGAAGGTCCGTGCAGCGGATTCTACGCCAACCAGTCGATTGACTGTAAGGTCCCGCTGTGCGGACCGGTAGAGTGTTGCAGTCATTCAACATGTGAAGAGCACCTTGAAAAATGGGTATTTTCACCAATCGAGAGAATCTAACCCATTGATTATTCAGACGAACCGTTGACGAAAACCGTATTTTTCAAAGTGCCCTGAAAACAGATCGCGGCGGAAAATCCAGGTGTTACGAGTATATAATGGCATCTGGACAATAGAACTGCGAAGGTTTCCTATTCATGTTGGCCCCCAAACATCTGGATGACCTCGCCCAACGCCTCGCCGGGAGTCTCCCCAAGGGCCTGCAGGTGTTGCGGGAAGACCTCGACCGCAATCTGCGTGCGTCCCTCGTAGGGGGATTGGCCAAGCTCGATTTGGTCACTCGTGAAGAGTTCGATGTCCAGGCGGCAGTCCTCGCGCGTACGCGTGAGAAGTTGGAAAGGCTGGAGGCGCTGGTGGCAGAGCTCGAACGCCGGCTCGGTTCCGGTGATGAGGGACTGCAGAAGCGGCCTCCCTCGAGCGAGTCGATCACAGGGCCCGCTTGAGTCTCTGCATCCTCAACAGCCGAGCGCGGGAGGGCATCGGGGCGCCGGCCGTGACCGTGGAAGTGCATCTGGCAGATGACATGACGGCGCTTTCCATCGTCGGTCTGCCCGAGCCGGCGGTAAAGGAGAGCAAGGACCGGGTGCGTGGCGCCCTGCTCAGCAGTCATTTCCAGTTTCCGAGCGGCCGCGTGACCATCAACCTGGCCCCGGCGGACTTGCCCAAGGAAGGCGGGCGCTTCGACCTGCCCATCGCGCTGGGAGTCCTGGGTGCGTCCGGTCAGATCAAGTGCGACTTGCTCGACCGTCCGGAGCTCCATGGGGAACTCGCCCTCTCCGGGAGCCTGCGCCCGGTAACCGGTATCCTGCCGGCGGCCCTGGCGGCGCGGAATGCGGGGCGGGCAATCATCTTGCCGCGCGAGAACGCGGACGAAGCGGCCCTCGTCAGCGGCCTTACCATCTATCCCGCGGATCACCTGCTCCAGGTCTGCGAACATCTCAACGGCACCGCATTGCTGCCCCCGTTCGAGCGCTCAAGTCCGGTCCCATCCGCGGTCGACTATCCGGACTTGGCAGAGGTCCGAGGTCAGGAGCAGGCGAAGCGCGCCCTGGAGATCGCCGCGGCCGGCGCTCACAGTCTCTTGTTGCTGGGACCTCCGGGAACCGGCAAATCCATGCTCGCCAATCGCCTGCCTGGTATCCTGCCAACCATGACCGAGGGCGAGGCCCTGGAGGCGGCCGCCGTGCGCTCGGTGAGCGGACGCGAACCCTTCGATCCGCGAACCTGGCGCCGACGTCCGTTTCGTTCCCCCCACCACACGACATCGGGAGTCGCCCTCGTAGGCGGCGGTAGTAACCCGCGACCGGGGGAAATCTCGCTGGCCCATCAGGGAATCCTATTCCTCGACGAGTTCCCGGAATTCGACCGTCGAGTGCTGGAGGCACTGCGCGAACCACTGGAATCCGGTCACATCCATATCTCCCGCGCCGCCCGCCAGGCCGAGTTCCCCGCCCGCTTTCAGCTCGTGGCCGCCATGAACCCCTGTCCCTGCGGTTATCTGGGCGACGCCGGCGCGCGGTGCGGCTGCACCGCCGAGCAGGTGGCACGCTACCGCGCCCGTATCTCGGGACCTCTGCTGGACCGCATCGACCTCCACGTGGAAGTGCCGAGAGTGAATATCGACCACCTCAGTGCACCCACGCCCGGGGGCGTAGAGACCACCGCTCAGGTACGGACCCGAGTAGAGAGGGCGCGTGAGCGCCAGCTCGACCGTGCCGGTAAGCCCAACCAATTGCTCACCCCGAGCGAAATCGACCGTACCTGCCCGCTGGGAGAGGCCGCCCGCCGCCTGATGAGCCAGGCCTTACAGCAGCTCGGACTGTCCGCCCGCGCCTACCACCGGGTACTCAAAGTAGCGCGCACCATTGCCGATCTGGCGGGTGACAGTCAGATCGAGACCGTATACCTGAGCGAGGCCATCGGCTACCGCAAGCTGGACCGTGCCGGTCCGACACGTTGACTGTCGAACCGCACTCGACCGGGGCCGTCGGTGCCTCGTGATATACTTTGAAATCATTCGATGATTCCCGTGCGGAGCTCGCGATGAGCAAACCATCCGGACCCTACCAGACCCGTCCCGGCCGCCGCCACCCAGCCGGTGCGACGGTGGAGGAGGAAGGCATCAATTTTTCCGTCTACAGCCGTCACGCCACGGGTGCCGAGCTGCTGTTGTACGAAAACGCCCACAGCCGGGAGCCGTTCCAGATCATTCGTCTGGACCCGGAAGTCAATCACACCTTCTTTTCCTGGCATGTGCTGGTAGTGGGTCTACCGTCGGGGACCCAGTATACCTGGCGCATGGATGGGCCCAACGATCCCTGCGGCCGGGGTTGGTGTTTCGATCCCCAGGTGGAGCTGGTCGATCTCTGGGGCCGAGCCGTAACCACCGACAACTGGGATCGCTGGGAACGCCAACGCACCGGCGTCAAACCCCACGACTCCCCGCGGGCGGTCGTAGTCGCGGATGACTATAACTGGGAAGGGGATACCCCCTTGCAGTTGCCCGACGAGCAGATGGTCATCTATGAGCTGCATGTGCGAGGCTTTACCCGCCATCCCTCCTCCGGGGTGCGTTTCCCGGGGACCTTCGACGGGGTTGCCGCGAAGATCCCCTACCTGCAGTCCCTCGGCGTCACCCATGTGGAGCTGATGCCGGTGATGGCCTTCGATGTGCAGGACGTACCCGAACAGGTCTGGGACAAGGGACTGACCAATTACTGGGGCTACAGTACCTACGGCTTCTTCTCGCCGCATCCCGGTTACTGCATCTCACCCGGCGCGGGCACCCATCGCACCGAGTTCAGGGACATGGTCAAGGCCCTGCACCGAGCCGGGATCGGTGTGATCCTGGACGTGGTCTTCAACCACACCGCGGAGGGCAACGGCGGCGGTCCGATCATCAACTTCAGAGGCTTCGGTAACGAAACCTTCTATATCCTCGACCAGGTGGATAAGAGCAGATACCTGGATTTTACCGGCTGCGGCAACACGGTCAACGCCAACCATCCGATGGTAGCCCGCTTCATCATCGAGTGCCTGGAGTACTGGGTACGCGAGATGCACGTGGACGGCTTCCGTTTCGACCTGGCCAGTGCCCTGGCACGGGACGAGGACGGCCATCCCATGCACAACCCGCCCCTATTGTGGGGGATCGAATTCTCGGACGTGCTCGCCGGCACCAAGATCATCGCCGAGGCCTGGGATGCGGCGGGGCTTTATCAGGTAGGGACCTTTCCCGGATACCGCTGGATGGAGTGGAACGGGCGTTACCGCGACAGCCTGCGCCGGTTCGTCCGCGGCGATCCGGGTAACATCGGAGAAGTCGCAAGCCGCCTTGCCGGCAGCAGCGACCTCTATCAACCCAACCTGCGCCTCCCCATCAACAGCGTCAACTTCATTACCTGCCACGACGGCTTTACCCTGCAGGACCTGGTGAGCTACGAGCACAAGCACAACCAGGCCAATGGTGAGGGCAACCGAGACGGCTGCAGTCATAACCTGAGTTGGAACTGCGGGATCGAGGGAGAAAGCGACGACCCTGAAATCCTCGGCTTGCGCAGGCGCCAGACCAGGAATTTCCTGGGCCTCCTGTTTTTGAGCCAGGGCGTTCCCATGTTGCTGGCCGGTGATGAGGTACTGCGCACCCAGGGCGGTAACAACAATGTCTGGTGTCAAGACAACGAGACGGGCTGGTTCGACTGGACGCTTGTCGAGCGCAACGGGGATATGTTGCGCTTCGTCAGGGAGCTGATCGCCTTTCGCAAACGCCACCCGAGCCTGCAGCGCCGGCGCTTTCTGACCGGACAGCCGCGGGAGGGCTCGCAGTTGCCGGATATAAGCTGGCAGGATACCGACGGTGGACCGCCCCAGTGGGACGATCCCGATAGCCAGACCCTGGGCTTTACCCTGGCAGGTACGGAGGCGGGCGAGGAAGACCTGCAGATCCTGATCAACATGAGCGACAAGCCCCGGACATTCGCGCTGCAGATGGTGGAGGGACGCTCCTGGTATCCGGCACTCGACACCGCCCGAGAGACGCCGAAGGACATCGTGACTAAGGAGGAACAGAAACCCTGGCCTGAAGACAGCTACCCGGTCGCCGCCCGCTCCCTGGTGGTGCTGGAAAGCCGCTGAACGGGCGTTGGGCTTAGGAGAGACTCAACCACTACCAGCTAAAGCTGGTAGGTTGGGCCACTAAAGTGGCCCTCGGCGGACTAAACCGCCGACTGAAGATAATCCATCTGAAGATGGAGGTTTGCACCTCGATCCGCCTACGGCGGACTGAAGTTTTTGGGGACAATCAAATGGATTGGATCCTGCTTGATAGGGATTACCGGAACCGGAAAGCCATGGTAACTATGAGAATCTTCACATCCCTGTGACTGGATTCCGCCACTCCCTGGCGGAATGACGGCTTAATTCAATGGCGTTGGGCTCTGAACATAACATACAAAATTCGGGATCACAAAATGGCATTCACAGATTTTAAATCCATTGCACAAGTTCAAGAAGAATACAACATAAAATACAGAGAAGAAATTTTTATCGACTATGTCGAGTTGAGTCCTTCTGACAGCTTTATCAAAGAATTCGACTTTAACCTGGACAACATCGATGTGTTTACATCAGAAGCTTCTCGGTGTGAAAATATCATCTATCCGATTATACGAGAAGTCTATAAAAATTTTGTTGACAGATACACCCTTTGGAGCCACAAAGCAATAAGCGTAGACAATACATTAACCGGAACCCCGGATTATTTGATCTCTACTAAATCGGAATTAGGCAAAACAGTTTTAGGCTTACCTGTTTTAGTGGTCGTTGAAGCAAAGCAAAATAATTTTACGGAAGGTTGGGGGCAATGCCTGGCAGAATTATTGGCGGCACAAAAGATCAATCAAAATGATGAGAACTTCGTTTATGGTATTGTAACCGATGGGGAACTTTGGCAATTTGGAAGGCTTCAATCAAATCTGTTTACCAAGCACAAAGCCGGAATAGCTATTACTGATTTGAACAAGGTATTTGGGGCAATAGGGTATTTGCTCATGCAACCTATAGTCTGACAATCGCATTCATATGCAAAAAGTATGCAAAGGAGGCTAGCTAATGAGGTTCTCCAACTTAAAAGCAAAAGCAATAGACTTCTTGTTAGAGGCGCGTTTTATTGGCCGCATTCACAATGAAGCGGAGTACGAACAAGCCTTAGAATTGATGGATGAGCTAATCGAAGATTACGATAAGTATCTTCCATTAATTGAAATTCTTTCCGCATCAATCGAAAAGTGGGAAGACGAATCGGAGTACTTCTCTGAGTTCAATAGAAGAATAGCAAGACTTGATGATGGCGCTGCTATTCTCAAAACCCTGATGGATCAATATCAATTAAAAGCCGATGACCTCAAAAATGAGATTGGCAGTGAGAGTTTGGTATCCATGATATTAAATGGTTCAAGAAACCTAACGAGAGATCACATCCAAGCCTTGTCCCAGAGATTCAAAGTCTCACCATCTGCGTTTTTCCGCATGGCATAAGGGCACCTTGAAAAATACGGTTTTCGTCAACGGCATGCATGAATAATCAATGGGTTAGAGTCCCTCGATTGCTGAAAACACCCATTTTTCAAGGTGCCCTTAAGTTAAGTCAGCGATATCACTCGAATTCTTATTTATAGAGATGGGCACCCGTTTAATTTGGGAAAGGGGCCAGGCTTAATTGATAGGTCGTTTTTTACAGATCATCCACCTAACATTCGGTTGTAAGCGATCCAATGCCGCGGTCCGGCTCCTCAGCAACTTTCAAGTAACGAATTCCAATCGAAGATATTCGCAAGCACACATAATCAACATCAAAGAGAAAACGTATGAATTTGCTACAAAGCATACATGAACTCCCAAGAATCGAAAAAATCAAAATTATGGAGTTTCTTTGGGAAGAATTAACTGTCGAAGAAAAAGGTATGACTCACCCGAATGGCACAAGGACGCTTTAGTCGAAACGGAAAAAAGAATGGCTAAAGGTCAGGAGAAAATCATTGATTGGAGCGAGGCCAAACAATTGTTAAGAAACGAGTTCAAATGAAAATTCGGATATTGGCTTCCGCTTATGACGACTTAGCTTTTCTACGAAAACCAAGCCGAAAACGTAGGAGCGTATTTTTTGGACACTTTGTTTTCAGACATTGATTCATTGATTTTATATGGTGGAATACACCAAAAGCATTTCGGCTACCACAGAAAATTGTCAAGTCGTTTTCCATACGCTATCTATTATAAATTGGACGATGATAGTAATATTATAGTCTGGAGAGTCCTTGACTGCCGACAAGATCCTAAAAAACTAAAAAGCAACTAATTGAAGGCATCAGCTAACCGTGCAATTAACCGGACTGCTTAATTTTCTGCAAATTCAATTTGATTACACATATTCTTAATATTTTATTGGTTTCCTGAAATTGAAGAGTTATAACGAAAAAACTGCTAACCAGAGAAGAGGGGCCAGGCTCAATTGATGGGCCGTCTTTCACAGCTTATTTGCCTAACATACGCATCCAGCGGACGCGCCGAAGGCGTGTGCCGCTGATGCTTGGCGTTAGGCGTATCAAATCAAATTGATGAACAGAGGTAAAGGCATATGACAGATCTTCTTAGTCGGGCATTTACTGAAGCATCCAGACTTTCGGATTTGGAGCAGAACTTAGTTGCTCAATGGCTACTAGATGAACTTGCTTCTGAAAAGAAGTGGGATAGTATGTTTGCGGATTCCGAGGATATATTAGGCGTTCTTGCCGATGAAGCACTTGAACAGCACAGAAAGGGAAAAACAGAAATGCTTGATCCTGATACACTATGATTTCTCACACAACGAGTAGTTTTCGTAAGCAGTTTAAGGCGTTGCCAGATCAAGTCTAGAATTTGGCGCAGAACGCATATCGCCTCTTAGCGCGCAGTGCCTCCCAATGCTCAACTTAGGATGCTTCGGCTCGATGAGGCGACGCCGATGCTCCACTGAACTCAACCGACTTTTTTTTAGCCAATCCAACTCCATTTTCAAGCGCCCGATCTCCTCATACAGGGACGCTGTGAGTGCCGCCTCACGCGCTGGTTGCGGTGTGGACTTGCCGCGCTTGAAAGCCTCCGGTAAACTTTCAATGGCTTGCTTCTTCCAGGTACTGATTTGAACTGGATGCACCTGATACTGACTTGCCAATTCACTGGCTGTCTTCATCCCTTGGATGGCATCGAGGGAAACTTTTGCCTTGAATTCCGGACTGTGGAGCTTGCGTTTGTTTGCCATAGTGGATACCTCTCGTTGCGGCTGTTTTCGCCTCCCTTCCTTAACTTATTAACCTGTCCAATTTTCGGGGTCCACTTCACTTTGAAACCGCCAAAGACTACTTCTCGTGAAGTTGTTGACCCGGACAATCCTCCTTGGACCGAGGATATGCTAGGTCCTGCGGTACTGCGACGCGGTCGCGGCCCACAAAAGGCACCGACCAAAGTATCCACCACCATCCGACTGGATGCAGATATCTTGGCTTGGTTCAAAGCACAGGGTAGCGGCTATCAAACGCGTATCAACAATGCATTGCGGCATGTGATGGAAGAGCGCCTAACAAAGTGCTCCACCGGAGGCCACTAAAGCGGTCCCGGTGAACTTCGTCGTTAGGCGTCCTATAAAGGTCCCGCAATGGAAGTCAAATGTCACCGGAAAATCGGATTGAAAATCAGCGATATACCCTGAATGTATCCCCACGAAGTCCGCGCTCGGTGTCGGTCGGCGATCAGGGCGTCATGGTCATTGGATTTATCTTGTCGGTGATGCTGATGTCCCTGCGCGCCTACGTAGGCGCTTGGCAGTCCCGAAAGGATGGGCTATAGTCGTATCGTGAAATGGAATCCTTAAAGATCATGTCGAACCCGACGGCACATCCCAAGGCGCACCCCTTTGCGTCCCAGTCCCGGTTAATGGCGCTCCTCTTCCTGCGTCGGCTCCTGCTCGCGCGTCCGTTGCTGCCCTGAGGGGCAAGGATACACATCAAAACCCCGGCGGGGGTCATACGGCACGCACCATCTCCGATCGAACGAAACAGCGACCGCAGGCGTCCCGAGCGGCGGTTGCGGCGCCGCGAGAGCGAGCACATGAGCGACAAGGAACAATTGATTATCTTCGACACCACCCTGCGTGACGGTGAGCAGAGTCCGGGGGCGTCCATGACCCGGGAGGAGAAGGTCCGCATTGCCAAGGCCCTGGAAAGGCTGCGGGTGGATGTTATCGAGGCGGGTTTCCCGATCGCCAGCCCAGGCGACTTCGAGGCGGTGCAGGCCATCGTCGCCAACGTGAAGGACAGCACCGTCTGCGTGCTTGCCCGCGCCCTGGACCTGGACATCGACCGGGGCGGAGAGGCCCTGGCCGGTGCCACCTCGGCCCGCATCCACACCTTTATCGCCACCTCTCCCATCCACATGGAGAGGAAGCTGCGGATGAGCCCGGATGAGGTGGTGGCCCAAGCCGTGCACGCGGTCCGGCGAGCCCGCCGCTACACGGACGATGTGGAATTCTCCCCCGAGGATGCAGGGCGCTCCGACCACGACTTCCTGTGCCGGATCCTGGAGGCGGTCATCGCCGCCGGGGCCCGGACGGTGAACATCCCGGATACCGTAGGTTATAGTATTCCCTATCAGTTCGGGGAATTGATCCGGACCTTGATCGAACGCGTGCCCAACTCGGACCAGGCGGTGTTTTCGGTCCACTGTCATAACGACCTGGGGTTGGCTGTCTCCAACTCACTGGCGGCGGTGCGCAATGGTGCCCGGCAAGTGGAATGCACCATCAACGGTCTCGGGGAGCGGGCGGGCAATGCCGCCCTGGAAGAAGTCGTCATGGCGGTGCGTACGCGCCGGGATCACTTCGACTGCGACACCCGTCTGGATACGACGCAGATCGTCCCCTGCTCGCGCCTGGTCTCGGGTATCACCGGTTTCCCCGTCCAGCCCAACAAGGCGATCGTCGGGGCCAACGCCTTCGCCCATGAGTCCGGTATCCACCAAGACGGGGTGCTCAAGAGCCGCGAGACCTATGAGATCATGCGTGCCCAGGACGTGGGTTGGACCGAGAATCGCCTGGTACTGGGCAAGCACTCCGGGCGCAGTGCCTTCCGTGCACGGCTCCAGGATTTGGGAGTGGGCTTCGCGTCGGAAGAGGAGATCAACGCCGCCTTTGCCCGCTTCAAGGACCTCGCGGACAAGAAGCACGAGATCTTCGACGAGGATCTGCAGGCCCTGGTGACGGATACCAACTTGGATGCCGCCAACGAATACGTCAAGCTGACGTCCCTGCGGGTCTGCTCGGAGACCGGGGAGACCCCCAAGGCGCACTTGGTGCTCGCCGTGGACGGGGAGGAAAAGCCCGGAATTTCCATCGGCAGCGGCCCGGTGGACGCTACTTTCAAGGCCATCGAAACCATCGTTGCCAGCGGGGCCGTGCTCAAGCTCTACTCGGTCAATGCCATCACCAGCGGTACCGATGCGCAGGGCGAGGTTACGGTGAGACTGGAGAAGGGGGGGCGCATGATCAATGGGCAGGGGGCGGATACGGACATCGTCATCGCTTCCGCGAAGGCCTACATCAACGCCTGCAATAAGATCCTACAGCCGCGTGAGCGGGCGCACCCCCAGACCGGGGATGTTTAGCCTGCAGGTCTCAGGAGGGCGACGATCCCCGGTGGGACAGGTGGGTGAATGATGGATCCGGAGCGCAGCCGCCGCTACCTGCGGGCCATGGGCGTACCGGTGTGGCGGCTGCGAGGTGCGGATGTGGGTATTCGAGAAGGGTCCGAACCAGGACCTGAAGAAATGGAAGAAATGCCGCCGCCGGCGCACCGGGAAGATACGATGACTTCCGAATCTGCGGAACCTTCCGACCTGGGGTTCGATCCGCCTCCCCAGGCAGCACCCGAGGCCACTCCAACTGCCGGGGTTGCCGGGATGGACTGGGATCGCCTGGGCGAGACGGTGGCCTCCTGCCGCGCCTGCGAGCTGTGCGAGACCCGGACCCAGACCGTGTTCGGTGTGGGCAACCGCCGGGCCGATCTGATGATCGTCGGCGAAGCGCCGGGGGCCGACGAGGACCGCCAGGGCGAACCCTTCGTAGGGCGGGCCGGACAGCTGCTCAATCTGATGCTCGCGGCCATCGGATTCGAGCGCGAGCAGGTCTTTATCGCCAACATCCTTAAGTGTCGCCCGCCGGGGAATCGGGATCCACGGCCGGAGGAAACCTTGCGCTGCGAGCCCTACCTCAGGCGCCAAATCGCGCTGGTGCGCCCGCGTGTGTTACTCTCGGTAGGCCGCATCTCGGCGCAGAAGCTGCTCAAGACCGACGACCCGATCGGTAAGCTGCGGGGGCGTTGGTTCGAGTTCGGTCCCGACGAGACCCCCTTGACCGTTACCTATCACCCCGCCTACCTGCTGCGTTCCCCGGAGCAGAAATCCAAGGCCTGGCAAGACCTGCTCAAGGTTGCACGCCGGTTGCGCGAAGCGGCCGGTGATTCCGATGCGGGGACGGCAGGCTGAGTCGCCTCGGTTGTGCGTGACCTATCCCGGAGGGGGGACTGATAGAAAAAAGTAATTTCTAAAATAATGAAATTCTAATATTATATGTACCCGACGGCGCCCAAACGCCTTCGCTTGCCGCACCAGATTCAATCCTTAACTGAGGAGAAACCATATGAAAAAGCTCGCTACTGCCGCCGCTGTCGCCGCGCTTCTCGGCGCTTCCGCTACCGCTTCCGCCTGGTGGGGCGGTCCGGGTTGGGGGGGCCCCGGCGGGGGCTGGGGTGACAACAACTGGTGGAATGACATGTTCGGTGACGGTTGGGGCGACTTCAACATGAACATGTCCGGTGGTGGACGTGGTTGGGGCCGCGGTTACAACCGCTATCGCGACTATTACGGCTACGGCGGCCCCTACGGCTGGGGTGGTCCCTGGGGTGGATACGGTGCCCCCTACTATGGTGGTGGCTATCCCTACGCGACGCCCTTTGCGGCTCCGCCCACTCCGACGCCTCCGGTTGCCACCGACAAGAAGTAAGGCTGCATGGCTCCCTATAGGAGTTCTGCACAGGGAGGTGCAGCAAGAAACCGCGCCTTCCGGCGCGGTTTTGCTTTGCCGCAGGAAATGAGTTTGCGTCGATCCGCCCCCCCTCAAGGCGCGCTTTCTTCCCGTAACGAGATGATTGGCCAGCCCCGATCACGGGCGTAATCTCGCAGGCGGTCGTCGGGATCCGTTGCCACCGGATAGTCTACCCGTTCGAGCAAGGGGATGTCGTTGTGGGAGTCACTGTAAAAGGTACTGCCCGCAAGTTCGATAGAGGTCTCTCCCAGCCAGTCCAGTAATCGCTCCACCTTGCCTGCCTGAAAGGCCGGTGTGCCCGCCGTTTCGCCCGTATAGCGGCCGTTCGATTGCTCAGGGATAGTGGCAATCAGGTTGGGTATTCCCAGCCGCTCGGCGATGGGGGCGGTTACGAACTCGTTGGTGGAGGTGATGATGAGCAAGGTATCGCCGGCCGCACGGTGGCGCTCCACCAGCTCACAGGCCATCGGCAGGATGATGGGCTCGATCTTTTCGCGCAGAAAGTCCCGGCGCCAGCGTTTCAGATCTTCTAACCGATTGTCTCGCAAGGGATGGAAAGCGAAACGCAGGAACTCGAAAATATCCAGGACTCCCTCCTGGTATGCGCGGTAGAAACGTTCGTTCTCGCGCTCGAATTCGTCCCCATCCACAATTCCGCGCTCGACGAGAAAGGCCCCCCAGAGGAAATCGGAATCACCGGCAAGCAGAGTGTTGTCGAGATCGAAGATGGCCAGCGTCAAGGCGTGCTCCTGCTCGATGGACATGTTCCGGTTGACCGACCCTACACCCACTATTTTTCCTCGCCGCGCGTGGAGGCACGACAAGTCGGCCAGGAAATAGTCCTTTTCCCCGTTCGATGGCGCCCTCGACAGGACTCGAACCTGTGACCTATCGCTTAGGAGGCGATCGCTCTATCCTGCTGAGCTACGAGGGCGGGGTGATGGTGGAGCCGAGGGGGATCGAACCCCTGACCTTCGCATTGCGAACGCGACGCTCTCCCGGCTGAGCTACGGCCCCGATCTGATCTGCCCGCCGCACCTGGATATTCCGCCATCTTGCACGTCACTCGCACTCCATGATGACACTGCGCCGAAGGCCCACAAGACCCAGGTGCGACGGGCATAATCGACGATTTTTATTAGGGAATATAATTTTAGCATTTCTGCGGCGGCGCTTGACAAGTTACCGTTCCACAGTCGAGGCGAACCGATCCCGGCTTGAGCGGTACTATCGATTGCCGGAAAATGGGGGTTCTTGGTTTGAGCAAGCGCCGGGCCCCGTTCGATGGCGCTCGAGGAGTATTCGATGGCGGTGACAACCTCGGTCCACGGCATGTGGACAACCCGACTGGCATTCATACTGGCGGCAACAGGCTCGGCAGTCGGGTTAGGCAACATCTGGAAGTTTCCTTACATCGCGGGCGAGAACGGGGGCGGCGCCTTTGTGCTGGTTTATATTCTGTGCGTGTCGATGATCGGTATCCCCATCATGATGGCGGAAATTCTCGTCGGGCGCCGCGGACGCCAGAGCCCCATAAACACCATGCGCACCCTGGCTTACGAAGAGGGTCGGCACGGCTTCTGGCAACTGGTCGGCTGGGGAGGGGTGATCGCTGGCTTTCTTATCATCTCTTATTACAGCGTCATTGCCGGCTGGGCGATCGCTTACACGTTTCGTGCGCTGGGAGGTACCTTCACGTCCCTGACCGGTGAGACCGCCACCGACCTGTTCAACGCCCTGCTCGGTGATCCGGAGCGGTTGCTTGCCTGGCACACGATTTTTATGGTCATGACCATCATCGTCATCTCCCGCGGCGTACGTTCCGGTCTGGAGCAAGCGGTGCGCGTCCTGATGCCGCTCCTGTTCGTGCTGCTCCTGGTCCTGGTGGGATACGCGCTGACCAGCGGCAGGTTTATGGACGGGATCGAATTCCTGTTCGTCCCCGACTTCGGCGCACTGAGCGCAGGGGCGGTGATCACCGCTATGGGGCATGCCTTCTTCACCCTGAGCCTGGGTATGGGGGCCATCATGATGTACGGTTCCTACCTGCCCGCGAGTGCTTCGATTGCCCGTTCGAGTCTCATCATCGCCCTGATGGATACCATGGTCGCCTTGTTGGCGGGAATGGCCATCTTTCCGATCGTCTTCGCCAACGGTCTGGAGCCGGAGGCCGGGCCCGGATTGGTCTTTCTGACTTTGCCGATCGCGTTCGGCAACATGCCCGGCGGTCTGCTGTTCGGTACCCTGTTTTTTGTCCTGCTGGTGTTCGCGGCATGGACTTCCGCCATTTCGCTCATCGAGCCGGCGGTTGCCTGGTTGGTGGAGAATCAGGGGATCGAAAGGGTACGTGCCGCGGTTTACGTGGGTATTGTCGCCTGGCTCCTGGGGATTGTGACCATCATGTCGTTCAGCGACTGGGCCTTCACTTTCGATTTCGCCGGGGAGGCGAAGACAGGAGGTGTCTTCGACCTGCTCGATATCCTTACAGCCAATTTCATGCTTCCTTTAGGTGGACTGGCAATGGCCCTGTTTGCGGGCTGGTTCATGTCTCGCGAATCGACCCGGGACGAGCTTGCTATGGGCCAAGGTCTGACCTATCGTCTGTGGCGGGTGATGATCCGCTATATCGCTCCCCTCGCGGTCGTTCTTGTGTTTTTCAATGCGATTGGGCTCATGTAGGTCCCTAGGCTCTACGGATGCCGGTCGTCGTCAAGAGTGCCTTGGTTACCTTCTCCGCTTCCCAGATGTTCGATCTGGTGGTGGAGATGGAGGCCTATCCGGAGTTTCTGCCCTGGTGTGTGGCCGCTGAGGTCCTGTCCCGTGAAAACGATCGGATTTGCGGTCGCATGGAGGTGGCCCGGGTCGGCATCCACCAGGCCTTCACTACCTGTAATCGGTTCGTTCCCCCAGAGCGGATAGAGCTGACGCTGGTAGATGGACCCTTCCGCAGGCTCCAGGGGGCATGGACCTTTCTGCCCCTACGCCGGGATGCCTGCAAGGTGGCGCTCGAGCTCGACTTCGAGTTCTCCGGCAAGCTCATCGACCAGGCCTTCGGCGGGGTGTTCAATCAGATCGCCAATACGCTGGTGGATGCCTTCTGCCGGCGGGCCGAGGAGGTCTACCGTGCCTGAGGATCGGGATCGGGATCGGGATCGGAATCGGGTCGAAGTTGCCTATGCTCGAGAGGACGAGCAGGCGATCTTCTCGGTAGCAGCAGACCAGGGACTCACGGCGCAAGAGGCCATCCGGCGTTCCGGGATCCTGCGGCGATTCCCGGAGATCGACCTGGCGGTCAACCGGGTGGGGGTGTTCGGCAAGCTCGCGCAGCTCGATCAGGTCTTGCAGCCCGGTGACCGGGTAGAGATTTACCGGTCGCTTATCGCAGATCCCAAAGAGGCGCGCAAGAAGCGTGCGGCACAGGGGAAAATCATGCGCAAGGGTTAAAGAGTAAACCCCAACCTCCAGGCTCAGGGCAACCGAATGATAATCCCTGCTGAAACAAAATGTTGGCGTGGGAGCGAGCCGAGTAAGTTGGGCAAAGTCCGCCAAGGACGGTGGGCCATACCCAACAAACTGTGGATGTCGGGCACACCGCCGTGGACCACATGGACGGCATGAGGGTAGCCCAATAGACAACATGGACAGCATGGACCAGGGGGCACCCAGCGACCCCCGGTCCACGTGGTCCACTTAAGTCCATGTAGTCCACGGCGGCTGCCACCGTCCCCGGCAGGCTTTGCCTAACCTACCCGACGGCGGATAACAGCGTAAACATGCAAAATTAGTTGAAACAGGGTACTAGCGAGGCTTCGCCTCAGACCGACGAGGCGTGAGTCTTCTGTCAAGGAGGTAAAGATTTTTTATCCACAGATTACGCAGATTTCCGCAGATTATTTCATTCTTAATCTGCGAAAATCTGCGTAATCTGTGGACAAAAAAGAGATCGAAACGCTCAGCAAACCGCATCATTGAGTGCACGCAAAATTTGACTCATTTGTAAAGCTACGGGTCCCTCAAGGAATCCTAGTATCCCATTTCAGCAAATTTTGCATGTTTGAAAGCATATAACATAATGATTTATAAAATAAAATCAGATTGTTAACATGCAAAATAGGATGAAACGATGTACTAGGGCTACTACTCCACCGGCTCCAGGTTCAGCTTTGAGATAGCCGTGGCGAATAATCCGCGGTCGTCCTGCCAATCGGGCACCGAGACCAGCAGGTCGGCGGGCCGGCGCCGGGCCGCACGCTTGGGGTCCGGACGCAAGTCGCCGTGCACCTGCGCCAGGCTATTGTTCTCGAACAGCAGAATAAGGCGCGTTATAGCCATCTCGTCGTGACCACGACGTATCGTATAGGTATAGTCCCAACGGTTGGTGTGGAACAGGTCGGTCAGCATGGGGGTTCCGAGTAGAAACCTGACCTGACTTTTCGTCATGCCCGGTTCCAGACGATCTACCATCTCTTCGGTGACGATGTTTCCCTGTTGCACCGTCATCTTGTAGACGAACGGCAGTTTCTCCAAAACCGAGGTTTCGGGTCGGGGGTGTTTTTTGTCGAAAGAACATCCCACCAGCGTCAGGGCTGTGCCCATGACTAAATAAGCAAGAACCTTTTTCATCTTGACTTGAATTTTTCAAGGTGTCCTTAAGATTCCCCTAAAACAGATCGTCGATGACGCGGGGGCGAGGTGAACGCTGTTTGGTTTTGGTGGACGTGCGTCGTTTGCTTTTCCTGTTGCTGGCTTTCCTGCTGCCGGCTTTCCTTTTGCCGGTTCCGATGTACGCTACGGGCTTGGGTCCCTGCAGGGCATGTGCATACCGCGCACGGACCCACTCCACCACCCCACCTGATCTGATCCGTCGTCCGCTGGCCCTGGAAACGCGCACCCTAGCCATTCCCCGGGGCGGTCTCAGAATCGCCTGGGGCTTGTTTTTAAGGGCCTTGCGCATGAAATCCACCCACATGCCGAGTGCCGCCTGGCCGCCGGTCTCCCTCTTACCCAGCGGGCGGGACTTGTCGTGGCCCATCCAGGCAACGGTAACCAGGTCCTTCTGAAACCCGCAGAACCAGGAATCGCGCACGTCGTTGGTCGTTCCGGTCTTGCCGGCCAAGTCCCGGCGTCTGAGCGACCGGGCCTTGCGTGCGGTCCCGCGCTTGATGACGTCCCGCATCATGGATGTCATCTCGTAGGTCAGACCCGGGCCCAATACTCGTTTCGCGCGGGGTCCTTCTTTGGTTTGTTTGAGACCGGCAGTCTTGGCGGACGATTTCCGGTAGCGGGCCCAGCACTTTGAGCAAGCCTGGGGTGGATTGGCCTCGAAGACTACCTCGCCGGTACCATCCTCGATCCGGGTGATGAAATAGGGCTCTACTCGGAAACCGCCGTTAGCAAACAGGGCGTAGGCCCCGGCCATCCGGAGTGGGGATGCTTCGGCGGTGCCCAAGGCGATTGAATAACCCGGGGGAAGCTCATCGAGGTCAAAACCGAAACGTTGGATGTACCTCTTGGTTTCAGCCAATCCTATCCGTCTGAGCAAATTGACGGATGCCAGGTTCCGCGATAGGGTCAGGGCGACGCGCATGCGGATCCGTCCCAGGTTCCTATAGTCGGCGTTCCGCGGCCTCCATACCCTCCGCCGATTGACCCGGATGGAAACCGGTTCGTCCCGGACCAGGCTGGCGGGCGTGTAACCCTTGGCCAGGGCCGCCGCATATACGAAGGGCTTGAAGCAGGAGCCGGCCTGACGGCGCGCATCGACCGCCCGATTGAACTTGCTGTAGTCGAAGTGGTATCCCCCCACCAGGGCCCGAATCGCTCCGTCCGCCGGCGACAGGGATACCAGAGCCCCGCCGACGGAGGGTACCTGTGACAGCTTCCAGGTTTTTTTATTCTTTATGAGTCGAATCAGGTCGCCTACGGCCACTGCGTCCTTCACCCGGCGCGGCGCCCGACCTTTCCAATTCTCGTTCCTGAAGGGACGCGCTCCTCTGACCTGGCTGAGCCCCAGGGTAATGTACTTGTCCTCCCCTCCGATATAGACCCGGGCCTTTTGGGTACTGGCCTGGACCACGATGCCCGCGGTAAGGCCCGGTAATCGGTGCGCTGTACCCAGGAGCTGGTCGAGTTGCTCCTCATCAGCGCCCACAATCTCATGATTGGCCTCGGGGCCGTGATAACCGTGGCGCCGATCGTAGGCCCGCAGGGCCCTGCGCACCGCGTTCTGGGCAGCGCGCTGAAGCCGGGGCTCAATAGTCGTGGTTACCCGATAGCCGCCTCGGTAGGCATTTTCCCCGAACCGTTTGACCATCTTCAGGCGCACCATTTCAGCGACATAGCCGGCTTCCAGATCCACCTCCTTGTGGTGCAGACGGGCCTGGTCAATGGACTTAGAAGCGGTCTGAAATTCTTCTTCGGTAATGTAGTCGAGAGCACGCATACGCCGCAGAATATAGTTTCGGCGTTCGTGGGCGCGCTTGGGATTGGAAACCGGGTTACTGGCAGACGGTGCCTTCGGCAGGCCGGTCAACATGGCAATCTCGGCCAGGTTCAGCTCATCGAGCTGCTTGCCATAGTAAAGGGCCGCCGCGGCCGAGATACCGTAAGCCCTATGGCCAAAGAAAATCTGGTTGAGATAGAGCTCGAGAATCTCCCGCTTCGTAAGCTTGTGCTCGATATTCAGTGACAACAGCAGTTCGGCGAACTTGCGGTGGAAGGTCTTTTCTCTGGACAGAAAGAAGTTGCGCGCGACCTGCATGGTGATGGTGCTGCCGCCCTGAGTGCGCTCGCCGGTGCGGAAGAAATTGACCGCCGCCCGTACGATGCCCTTGAGATCGACGCCCTCGTGCTCGAAGAAGCGAGCATCTTCGGCGGCCACGAATGCCTTCACCATCATGGGGGGTATATCGTCGAAGGACACCGGACTGCGGCGTTCGATACCATATTCCGCCATCAGACTGCCATCGGTGCTGTACACTCGCAAGGGTTCCCACAGGCGTGCTTCCTTGAGTGTGTCGGGATCGGGAAGATCGGACAAGGTGACGGCGATGAGTGCAGCAACGGCAACCGCCCCCGCCAGCGTCAGATCCAGGACGCCGGCGAGCAATGCAACGGTAGCACGCCCTAGAATGCCAAGGATCGAACGGCTAGGGTTGCGCGGGGCTTGGGACGCCTCCGACTTCATGGATAACTCCGGTATCGGGTCTCGAGTGCCGGTAGTCCGGCTCCCGGGTTTTTCTCCACGCGAAACTCCATCCACTTTTCGGGAACCTTGAAAAATTGCCTTTCCGGCAATTTTTCAAGATCCCTTACGGAAACATCGAGACCAGGCGTCACCCCGAGCCCGACCTTCAGGAAATCGGGGTCCGCTACCCGGTTGCGATGCTTAAACCGGATTTTACAACATCACACGAGTACACCCTTTCGGAATATTCCGCAGGCCCGGAGTAGCAGGATGGGCACGGCATAGCGGGCGTATCGACTTCGTACCGGAAAACCGAGTAGGTACGGCACTTGCGCGCGCCATTTGCGTGCGGGTATGATGACTTACCTTGACGAGAGGCGCGTAGCTCAGCTGGTTAGAGCACCACCTTGACATGGTGGGGGTCGTTGGTTCGAGTCCAATCGCGCCTACCAATCGCGGTGAACCTAGCAGGGATCACTGGTGCCGGGCGTATCCGATGTCCCGCAGCGCCATCTCGATCTCGTTCAGAATTTCGGGGGCGTCGATGGTCGCCGGCATTTTGTAGTCTTGGCCATCGGCGATGCGTTTCATGGTGCCGCGCAGGACCTTGCCGGAGCGGGTCTTGGGCAAGCGTTCCACCACTGTCACCTTCTTAAAGGCGGCCACCGGGCCGATCTTCGCACGCACCAGACCGACCAGCTCTTCGAGGATTTCCGTGACCTCCCTGTTCACGCCCTCTTTAAGCACCACCATACCCACCGGCAGCTCGCCCTTGAGCTCATCCGCCGCACCGATGACGGCACATTCGGCCACGTCCGCATGGGAGGCCAGGACCTCCTCCATGGCGCCGGTGGAGAGCCGGTGCCCGGCCACGTTGATGATGTCGTCGATGCGGCTCATGATGAACAGGTAGCCGTCCTCGTCCTTCAGGCCCGCGTCGCCGGTCAGGTAATAGCCGGGTTGGGCGCTCAGATAGGCGGCGCGGTAGCGGTCGTCGTTCTGCCACAGAGTGGACAGACAGCCGGGGGGCAGGGGCAGCTTGATCATGATGCGCCCGAACTGGCCCGGTCCCTGCTCCTCTCCCTCTCCGTCCAGGATCTTCACGTCATAGCCGGGGACGGCCTTGGTAGGCGAGCCGGGCTTGATCGGCAGCTGCTCGATCCCGAGGAAATCGGCAGCGATGGCCCAACCGGTCTCGGTCTGCCACCAGTGGTCGATCACCGGGACGGCGAGGAGCTGCTCGGCCCACGTGAGGGTATCCGGGTCGCAGCGCTCGCCGGCCAGGAACAGGGCCCGGTAGCTGCTCAGGTCGTACTTCCCGAGCAGCTCCCCGCGTGAGTCCACCCGTTTGATGGCACGGAGGGCCGTCGGGGCGGTAAACATGACCGCGACCCGGTGCTCGCTGATGACGCGCCAGAAGGCGCCGGCATCCGGGGTCCCCACCGGCTTGCCCTCGTAAACCACCGTGGTGCACCCGTAAAGCAGGGGCGCATAAACGATATAGGAGTGGCCCACGACCCAGCCCACATCCGAGGCGGCCCAGAAGACCTCCCCCGATGTCATGCCGTAGATATGCCGCATACTCCAGTACATGGCCACCGCGTGCCCACCGTTGTCATGCACCACGCCCTTGGGGGTGCCGGTGGTCCCGGAGGTGTAGAGGATATAGAGGGGATCGGTGGCTGCCACCGGGACGCAGGGATGGGGCTGGGCGTTGGCCATGGCCTCGGCCCAATCCAGGTCCCTCCCCGCGACCAGGGTGCCGGGGCCCTGCTCACGCTGCAACAGGACACAATGCCCCGGCTGGTGGTTGGACAGCGCAATGGCCTGGTCCACCAAGGGCTTGTAGGGCACCACCCGGTTAGGCTCGAGGCCGCAGGAGCCGGCGACGATGACTTTGGGCTTGGCATCGTCGATACGGGTAGCGAGTTCCTCGGACGAGAAGCCGCCGAAGACCACGGAGTGGATCGCCCCTAAGCGCGCGCAGGCAAGCATGGCAATGGGTGCCTCGGGTACCATGGGCATATAGATGATGACCCGATCTCCCTTGGTTACCCCCAACCCGGCCAGCACGCCGGCGAAACGGGCGACCTCGTCCCGCAGTGCCCGGTAGCTGTAGGTGCGCTTGGTACCGGTGACCGGGCTGTCGTAGATCAGGGCCGCCTGCTCGCCGCGCCCTGCCTCCAGATGCCGATCCAATGCGTTGTAGCAGGTGTTGAGCTCGCCGCCCACGAACCAGCGGTAGAAGGGTGGCGCGCTGTCGTCGAGCACGTGATCCCAGGACTTCTCCCAGTGGATCGACCGCGCCGCCTCGCCCCAGAAACCCTCCGGATCGGAAAGCGAGCGTGAATAGACTTCATCGTAGGACACGGCAATCTCCTCTGTTTGGCTAGTACACCGTTTCAGTATATTTTGCATTTTCAAGGATCGGTACGGTACGGAAATCACGTTTTTCAAAGTGCCCTGAAGAAAAACGGGGTACTGGATACTGTGGACATTCAACCTGATAGGCCATGCTCCGGGGGGCTACGGAATCGATCCTGAGGCGATTCTACCCACCTACCTGTGTGCTCTGCGGTGCTCGGGGACAGGGTGGGCTGGATTTGTGCGCCGCCTGTCTGGCGGATCTCCCGACGAACCGGCATTGCTGTGGCCGGTGTGCGCTGCCTCTGCCCGCCGAATTACCATCGGGTGCCCTGTGCGGTGAGTGTCAACACCACCTGCCGCCCTACGCGGTTTGTCATGCTGCCTTTCGTTACGAGGGGCCTGTGCCCGCCCTGGTAGGTGGGGCCAAGTTCCGGGACCGTCTGAATCTGGCCAGGTTACTCGGGCAATGCCTCACGAACGCCCTGCGCGAATGCACCGCCGAGATGCCGGAACTGATTCTACCGGTACCCCTGCATGCGAAGCGACTGCGCGAGCGCGGCTACAACCAAGCCCTCGAGATTGCCCGCACCATCGGCCGCGAGCTCTCGATCCCGGTGGATAGCCACAGCTGCGCGCGCGTCTTGGCAACGCCACCACAGGCCGGGTTGGCGCAGAAGGAACGCCGGCGTAACCTGGCTGAGGCATTTCGAGTCCTGCACCCACCGGGCGTCGAACGGGTGGCGATCCTCGATGACGTAATGACGACCGGCAGCACCGTCTCGGAGCTGACCGGGGTGTTGCTGAAGGCCGGCGTCAGGCGCGTGGATATTTGGGCAGTGGCACGCACACCCTGATCTTCGCTGGATAGTTTCGGAATGGAAACTATTTTTTGCCGCAAATGAACACGAATCAACCCAAATCGGTCACAAAAGATCATACTATCTTTTCTGTTCGCAGATTACGCAGATTCCCACAGATTGTTTCGTTTTTAATCTGCGGAAATTTCCGTAATCTGCGGATAGATTGAAGCTGGCAGATCAATTTTCCCATACTCAATCCGGCCTGGGCTTGCGCCATAGCCTCATTGATGTTTTACCCTGTGCACCTTTGCAGTTCAAAAAAACAGCCAAATCTATTCAAAAAATGTGTCTATAATCTGGCGGGACTTGACATGCATTTTTTACCCGCAGATTACGTAGATTCCTGCCGGATGCGGAAAAAAGGACCTCCGCCAGATGCGGCACCGATTCTGCATTCCTCATTCAGGACGCCGGAAACGCCTTTGAACGGACTAACCTGGAAGGCGTAAAACCCCGCGCGCTTATCAGGCAGGATAAACTCCAATCGGATACCGAAGGGTATCGGGCCGTAGGGTAACGAGTGTCTGAGGAATTGCCGATTTACCACCTCCCGCCACCCGCCCCGCCTGCTCAGGGCGTTGTCCAGGGAATCGCTCAGCGCATCATGCACTAGGCGCAGCGCGTCGACGAAATTGCTCTTGCCCGAACCATTGGGTCCCAACAGGCAGGTCAGGGGACCAAGCCGAACGTCGCACCCGGCAATACTCTTGTATTGGCGCAGGACGACGCGGGTCAGGAATATGGAATCGATCATGTGGATGTCAGGGGCATTTCTTGTGGGCGCCCGGCTGTTGGACATGGGCACTACCGAGGCAGTGCACCTTTGCCCAACCTCTCATAGTCCATGCAAATTGGGATTCGTTCCTTACCCTAACCTACGATCTATCCGGCGGCCAATGTTTCATGATGCTGGAGCGTCCGGATTTGCTCCCACGTTGGAGAGCCAGAGAAAGCGAGATGCCTTCTGATGATGTCGAGCAGCGTCTCGAAGTCTACATCTTCACCGGAAGCCATCATTGTGTACTCATCTGCTTGGGGTCCCTTCGGCATTTCACATTCGTAGTCGTAACGACCCGTGCGCCTACCGAAGGAAGAGATGTAGACCAGTTGTCGAGGTTGGTCCGCCTTGGCTATTCCTATTGCGCATAGGTCGGCATCCCAATGGTCCACGAGTATCCACGCGTTTTTTTCAAGCGGCAGCGCTGCTATCAGATCCTTAATCGCCTGTTCCTTGTCGTTCATTTTACAAACCCCCTATCAGGCAACAGCTTTCTGACCTTGGAACTGTGTTGGAGCGCTTGTTCCACGGTCATCTCCATCACCTCACGGGGCAGTTCGCGATTGATGCTTCCACGACGGAACCGAGCCACGAAGCTCACGACTTTTTCGTCAAGGCTGTTGAGTACTTGCCGAGTAGTCGGGCTATCGATGTGCAGGCAAAGCTGCCGCCCAAGTACCTCTGCTTTGGACCTCGTCAAAGCTGAATTTCGTGATGGTGCAGGGGATAACCGCCATCACGGTAGTGCACATAGCGTTTCCTACCGGCTGCACGCACGTTCGGGTCCTGATCGACGAGTTCGCACAGGCGTTCGAAGCGCTCGAAGAAGGTGGGGACCTCTGGAGAGAGATTGATCAGCACCTGGTTCTCTTCGCCTGGATCATCGCCGTGGCCGATCAGGATCGGCGTGAACTCAGGGTCGCTGTCGTTCGCTAACCCGTGGGGGAGAAAGCTTTGCTGCCGGAAGGTCCAGAGCAGGCGGTCGAGATGCCTCGCCTGCTCGCGGTCCGGGACCTGGATAAAGCTGCGCTGTCCGGTCCCGTAGATGCGCTCCACCAGGCGGCAGGCGAGGAGGAAGCGGTCTCCGCGACCGGGTTCCTTGAGGGTGTAGAAATCAACGCGGGTCACTGGAGTTGGCCGCTGCGCTTGAGAATGAACTCGGCTAGCAAAGATACCGGCCGGCCGGTAGCGCCTTTTTTCTTGCCGCTGAGGTAGGCGATGCCGGCGATGTCCAAGTGCGCCCAGGGGTACTTCTTGGTGTAGCGCGAGAGGAAACAGGCAGCGGTGATGGCCCCGCCCCAGCGGCTGTCGCCGATGTTGGCCATATCGGCAAAATTGCTGTCGATCTCTTCCTGGTAGTCGTCCCACAGGGGCAGGCGCCAAGCGCGGTCGCCGGCGGCCTCACCGGCCGTGAGGAGTTCCGCGGCGAGCGGCTCGTTTTGGGTGAACAGACCACACGGGTGCTTACCGAGCGCGACGGCACAGGCGCCGGTCAGGGTCGCCATATCGAGCACGACAGCAGGCTCGAAACGCTCGCAGTAGGTCAGGGCGTCGCACAGGATGAGCCGGCCTTCCGCATCCGTGTTCAGGATCTCGATGGTCCGGCCCGACATGCTGGTGACGATGTCTCCCGGCTTGTTGGCATCGCCGTCCGGCAGGTTCTCGGACGCCGGGACGACCCCGACCAGGTTGAGGGGGAGCTCGAGCTCCAGGGCGCAGCGTATGGCGCCGAAGACACTCGCCCCGCCGCACATGTCGAACTTCATCTCATCCATATCGGAAGCGGGCTTGATCGAGATGCCTCCGGCGTCGAAGGTGAGGCCCTTGCCGACCAATACCACCGGTTTGGCATCTTCCGGGCCGCCCCGGTGTTCCATCAGGATCAGCTTAGCGGGCTGGCGACTGCCGCGGGAGACCGAGAGCAGGGCCCCCATGCCGAGCGTCTCCAGGTCCTTTTCTTCGAGGATATCCACCTTCAGCTGGGGGTAGTCCCGGCCCAGCTCGAGCGCCCGGCCCGCGAGGTAGGAAGGGGTGCAGATGTTACCCGGCAGATTGCTCAGGTCCTTCGCCAAGGTGACGCCCCAGGCGATGGCGTCGCCGTGCCGTGCCGCCTGCCGAGCGGTCTCCGTGTCCTGTTCCTGCGCCACCCAGAGATCGAAGCTCTTGAGTAAAGACCTGGGGGGCTTCTTCTCGCCCTTGGTCTGGTCATAGTGATAGACATTATCGGCACAGACGGTCACGGCATCGCGCACCGTGCGGTATAAATCCATTCCTGGGGGGACGAGTTCCGGCAGCGTGCACAGGGCCGCGGTGATGTGGGTGTCGTTGAGCAGGGTCATCGCGGATGCCAGGGCCTTGCGGTAACTGCGGCGATTGAACTCCTCGGGTTTGCCGCAGCCGACCAGGAGGACCCGCTCGCAGCTCACGCCGGGCACGCCGTAAAGCAGCAGGGTACGGCCGGTCTCGCCGTCCATGTCGCCCTTCTGTAGGATGTCGCTCAGATGGCCGCCGCTGGCCTTATCGACGACCTCGGCGGATGCAGAGAGCTTACACTTCTCGAATACCCCGAGGATCAGACAGGAGGTCTTGTGACGGGCCAGGTCGCCGCTCTTGATCTTGAATTCCATGGTTACTCCGCCGGCGTTGAGGATCTGCCCCACACCACCATCAGCCGGGATTGCGGGGGCAGTGATAAGATACGCATGGGAACAAGTCTACAAGATTCCATCGCTGACGGCAGCCGGCAGGTCGCTGGGGACACTTGGAATCGATACCGCCACGGTATGCCACGCAACGGGCTGTGAAGATCCTCGATCGCTATCTGGCCGGTGCCGTAATCAACGGTACGCTCGTGACCCTGGGGGTGTTGTTGCCCTTGGTAGGGTTCTTCCTCCTTGCCGACGAGATGGACGACGTAGGAGAGAACGACTATCAGTTTGCGGACGCCTTGCTGTTCATAATCATGGTCATGCCCCGGTATGGCTACCAGATTTTTCCCCTCGCGACGCTCATCGGCGCCCTCGTGGGCCTAGGCTCCCTGGCGAGCCGCTCGGAACTGATTGCCATCCGGGCGGCGGGAGTGTCGATCGGGCGCATTGTTTATGCCGCGATGAAGGGTGGGCTCTTGCTAGCGGTAGCCGCCGTAGCGGTAGGCGAGGGAGTGGCACCGATTGCGGAGCAGAAGGCGCTGCAGTGGCGTTCCGAGGCCCAGTCCGGTCAGGCTATGCTCATGTCGAAATATGGTTTCTGGGCCCGGGACGGAAGTGCCTACATCAATATTCAGGAGATCCTGTCCGGTGCCCATTTGCGCGGCATCCATATCTACGAATTCGACGAAGCACGGCGTCTGAGCCGGGCGACAAGCGCCGAGTATGCCAGATATGCAGCAGGAACCTGGGTGCTGGAGGGAATCTCCCGCAGCATAATCAACAACGAGCACATCGAGACCAGCCGCATTGCCCAAGCCGCCTGGAGCTCACTGTTGGATCCGGGATTGTTGAAGATTATCGTCGTCGAACCTCATGCACTCCCGATCTGGGGGGTGCTGCGATATATCCGGTACATGTCGGCAAACGGTCAGGACGCCCGCTCCTATGAGGTAGTCTTCTGGAATAAGGTGATCCATCCGTTCCTGATTCTCGCCATGATCTTCGTATCCATTCCCATTCTGCTCGGCTCGGCGCGCACCGGTAGCCTCGGACTGCGCATACTCTCAGGCGTATTGGTGGGCATCATCTTTTACCTGATCAGCCGCACCTCTGCTTATTTCGCGCTCCTGTATGGGATGAATCCTCTGATTGCGGCCTCGATTGCGCCCCTTTTGCTCTTATCGGTCTCCTTTTGGGTATTGAAGCGAGTAGGCTAGCCCGCAATGCCATTAAGTCAAGCGTTACCGGTCGGCAACAAGAGGAAAAACTACGAATCACGCGAATCCTCGCGAAAAGTAATCGTTCAGCCCCCTGCTGTTTTTGCCATCTGCCCGGCACCGGCGGATTCCGGCAATCCCCCTGCCCGCGGCAGGCAGGTGCCGCAATGACGAGGTGGGGGCTGAACGGTTACCGCCAGGGACGGTGGGCGTGCCCAACACCGGTGTTGGGCTACGACAAGCGGCCAGCAACTAACTTAATGGCATTGGGATTACGTGTCTTCAGCCACAACGAAGTCATTGATCGCTTTGGCGATCTTTTTGGCCCCCTCTCCATAGAGCATGGTGAGATGGTTACCTGATACGGCTATATACTTACATGCCTTCATTGCACTGACTGTCTCCCTAGCCAACTCTTCAGGCAAGATCGGCGCCTCATCATCATAGTTCTCGATAGCATTGATGAGTATAGCCGATTGTGTCAGTCGGCCTACCTGTTCCAACCAGTCGATACCACTTTCGACCACTCCCTGGACAACCTCGGTAATATGCTCTAACGATGAGTTCGTGGTATAGCTTCCATCGTCCATTTCCTTCACATCCGCCCGATAGTAACTCTCCATTGCGGGAAACCATTTTCCCTTCAGGTAGGGGGATTTCCTGATTTCGTCCAGATAGTCGGAAAAGGATGGCCATTTTTTGCCCAAACGACCGATGGCAGGTGCAACCATCGCAGCAGTATTGGGATGCGATCGGGCGGCCGCATCGATGATGATAATCTTTTCAATGCGGTCGGGATAATGGGTAGCCAAATAGATGCTCAATAATCCCCCGAAAGAGTGGCCTCCGACGATGGCACTCTCCATACCGAGCCGATCCAGCATACCGATGATATCGGCGGCATGGTCTTCCAGGGTATATCCGTGAGCCGGTTTATCACTGAGTCCCCTTCCGCGTAAATCGACGGCCAACACCGCTCGTTGCACACCCGCGCTTGCTATGGCGTCAAAGGAATTCGCATTGGCGGTAAGGCCGGGCATGAGTATCAGGGGCGGTTCTACCCCTTCATGATAGATAGCGTGAAGCTTGATATCGTTGGCTTCCACAAATTGGTCCATTGCTTTCTTACCTGGGTTGGGATTCAATGCCATCAAGTTAGCTGTTGGCCACTTAGAGAAAACCACGCATCACGCGAATTTCCGCGAATCGATTCGCGAGGATTCGCGTGATTCGTAGTTTTTCCTCTTGTTGCCGACCGGTAACGCTTAACTTGATGGCATTGGATTGGGATTGATATTGTTCGCTCTCCGGATATTGTCTTCGACATCGCCGAAACTTGACGGTTGCTTTCGATGTCACAGCTTATCAACATCCGAGTCCGTTGTCTTTCCTTAATCAACATCGGTATCGCTCGTCGGCGAAACCCCACGTCCCGCAGTGGTCCCGTCGCAATTTATACTGCCACACGGCACAATCCGAGCTTTTGAATTTCCCCCTCACCCCAGCCCTCTCCCGGAGAGAGAGGGAGTGAAATGCGCAGATTATTCCGTGTGGCAGTATATGCACCTTCACCCGATACGACCCCAACACCGGGCTTGCGAAATATTGCGAATATGTTACAAAGGGTACGAGCTTCATCACCGGTCAGTGTTCGGTTGCCTCTCCTTGCGTCACCCCGAGCCCTTTTTCCATATGCCCCGCGAACTCTTGATCCTCCGTCATGCCAAGTCGGACTGGGGTGCAGGCGTCGCCAGCGACTTCAAACGCCCCCTCGCCAAGCGGGGGAAGAAGGATGCGCCGCGCGTCGGTGCGTGGCTCTACCGGGAGGGGCTGGTGCCCGATCTGGTAGTCAGCTCGCCGGCGCAACGGGCGCGCCAGACCGTGGAGAAGGTCTGCAAGTCGATGGACTACAGCAAGAAGAAGATCCAGTGGCAGGATGAGGTGTACGGAGCGAGCTTGCCGAATCTGCTGCGCCTGTTGGGGCGCTGTCCCCTCGAGGCGCGAATCGTACTGCTGGTCGGACACAATCCGGGGTTGGAGGAGCTGGTAGTCTATCTCGCCGGCGATGATCTGGACGAGCCGGCGGACGGCAAGCTGCTCCCCACCGCTACCCTGGCGCGGCTGGAGATGCCGAACGACTGGGACGCTTTGACCTCGGGTTGCGCCCAACTCATCACCATTACCCGTCCGCGTAACCTCGTGGATTGAGCCCAGGGTGAGCACGTATCGATTGCTTTGAGTCCGGAGAACTTTCAGTTATCTGAAACTGGATGCTGAGATAAGGAGTGCCTATCAAGCCGCATCATCTACGCCGCGCTAGGATTCCTTGAATGACCAGATTTTGTGCAAATGAGTCAAATTTCGCAAACCTCTAACCTCTCTCGTTGTCGTGATCGTGATCGTGATCGAAGCCGCCGTAGGAGAGACAGAATACTTTCGCCGATCGTGGCATCCAGAGGTCCCGGCCAGGTGCCGGGTTGAAACCCGTAGCCATCAGGTTTTCCCTGCCCGCTTTGCCTGGCGTCTCCGATTACGACTACGATCACGATCACGGTTCCGTTTTCGATCGCGAGAGAGCGATGATCACGCCTCGTCGGTCTGAGGCAACGCCTCGCTAGTGCTACGGCTCGAGGCCGACTACATTCGGATTCACGAACCCCATATCGCGGTACGCCTGATGTCCGCGGGCGTGCGGTCACAGGCCGCTTGAGCCCACTGATCCCGTGATGACGGTCTACCTCTCCCTGGGCTCCAACATCCGGCCGCAGTACCATCTGAATGCCGCCTTGGAGGCACTCGACGCCCAGGATGCCATCCGGCTCCTGGACGAATCGCCTTGGTACGAGACCCGTCCTTGGGGCGGCGTCGCCCAAGCGAACTTTC
Source organism: Candidatus Thiosymbion ectosymbiont of Catanema sp. Cochon2018 (assembly GCA_011392765.1). Taxonomy (GTDB): domain Bacteria; phylum Pseudomonadota; class Gammaproteobacteria; order Chromatiales; family Chromatiaceae; genus Thiosymbion; species Thiosymbion ectosymbiont_A. The sequence continues at coordinate 974,525 of WYCW01000001.1, forward strand.
TCAATCTGGTCTGTGCCGTCGCGACCAGCCTGTCGCCGCCGCAACTCCTGCAAAGCACGCAGGCCATCGAACATCGGCTCGGTCGCATGCGCACCCTGCGCAACGGTCCCCGCACTATCGACATCGATATCCTACTCGCCGACGACACCTGCTTGGAAACACTGACGTTGACGATCCCGCACCCCGGTCTGCTGGAACGCGACTTCATGTTGGTTCCGCTCCTCGATCTGGCACCGGACGCACGGCTCCCCGGCAGCGGCCAGCGACTGATCGACCAACGCGCACATCTGCGCTACCACCAGATTGTCCGCGAGCTCACAGGCAATGCCTGATCGATTCCACATAGCGCCTCGCCGCCGTCACGGACGATACCCGCGGCAGGCAGGAGAGGCAGATAACCCGAAAAACCCCTTTTCAATTCTCGCTGCGTAGCTATTCGGCCCCCTATCTTGCGCGGTGAAAACACAACCGGAAAAAACTACGAATCCCGCGAGTCAGCGCGAATCGGTTTTCGCGTGGATTCGCGTGATTCGTAGTTTTTCCATCTCAAGGTTGGGTAGCTGAATAGTTACCTCGCTGCAATGCTTAGTTACGTGTCCAAATATAGCCTTTACCAGCCTTATCCCAATTGATGAATATAGCATCGCACATACCGTCATCCACTCGGATGCCGGGACAACCGTTTTTTGCATAATAGATCTCCATGCTCATTGGCGGAGCACAGAATGCATCTTGTGTTTCACCGCCAATCGGAAAATCAAGCGTTTCGCTACCTATGTTCACACGTGCGGAAAGAATCAATTTTCCTTTCTCCGAGTCGAAGCCGGATACCAACCCAAACCGGACTTCCTGTATTTCGGTGCAGTTGAACCGGTCAGTCAGCATTGAATCGTGCCAAAATATACCCTCTGATGTCTTGGCCGACATCTCGCTTCCTTCTTCTAATTGCTTAATACGCTCGTGTGTCAATTCCACCATACAGTTACTTCCAAGTACCGAAGCTAATGTACCACCACGTTCAGCATCACGGGCCCGGTTGCACTCTGCATCACGGAATCGAATCCAAGCACGTTGGGCATCTCGAAGTAGAATCCGACCCGTCTTATCTAACGCATCCAGTTGCACTTTATATATGGCATTGAGCCTCTTGTCTAAGCGCTCGTAATCGTGCTCCAGGCAAATAACCATATCTGTAGTAGCTTCAGGATTACGGCAATTTTCCTCAGTAATCTCAGTAGTATCTGCCGTTCCCAAAATTGGCAACAGGCTTGATGCCAGTGCGATTGCCGTTATGAAATATCGTTTTATTCGTGTGTTCATGATCAACTTCAGGGCACTTTGAAAAATGCGACTTTCGTCTAGGGCACACCCCAACAATCAATGGCTTAGAGTTGCTTGATTGGTGAAAATACCTATTTTTCAAGGTGCCCTTGATGGTATTGTCATGTACCTTGGTTGCGTAAAGGCTCTTTATGGATTCTGGACTGCTCACGATCATGGAAGGTATTATTGGAAATTTTGGAGTGCGGCGGCAACCTGTATCCCGGTACTTAAACGATGCAATCGGCAATCCAACCAACCCTCTACGAATCCCTCGAGGGCTTGCCTGAAAGACTGACCGGAGAGATCCTGAACGGGCAGCTCCATACTCAACCACGGCCTTCCGGAGCACATATAGCTGCCGGTTCCGCACTTGGCGGCAAATTGCACAATCCTTTCCAGGCAGGTGACGGGGGTCCCGGCGGCTGGTGGATCTTCGACGAGCCGGAGGTGCACCTGATGCGGGATGTCGAGGTGGCCGTGCCGGACCTGGCCGGTTGGCGGCGTAAGCGCATGCCCTACCCACCGGAGGATCAACGTTTCGAGGTAGTTCCCGACTGGGTGTGCGAGATCCTCTCTCCGTCCACGGCGAGTACGGATCCTAAGGTCAAGATGCCGCTGTACGCGCACTATGGCGTGCAATATGCCTGGCTGATCGATCCGGCCGAGCGCATACTGGAGGCTTACCGGCTCGATGCTAGTGCTTGGATCGAGATCGACCGCTTTGTCGCTGCCGATCGGGTTGCCGCTCCGCCGTTCGAGACCGTAATCATCGAGCTGGAGAGCCTTTGGTTACCTCGACCACCGGGCTGGTGGGAGGCTAAGAGGCTGTCTAAAAACTAACACATTGATTTTAAATCGGTAGGCTGGGCGGCAAGGAACGAAACCCAGCTTTGGGTATTGCTGGGTTTTGGCCGTCCCTGGCCGCAACCCAGCCTACGGCCTATGGTCCTTTTTTAGACAGTCTCTAAGACGTCTTCTCGGGCAGCACCAAACAATGCCCCGGACAGCGCTGTTTGGGGGATCGGACGCGTTGCGGGTGCGATCCTGAATGATTTGGCGTTGTCTGGAGGATTTGACCACTAGGATCCCTTGGGGGACCCGCATCTTTACCAATGAGTCAAGTTTGTGCACTGCACAAAAAACTCACACGCGGGTGCGCCGTGCCCATTGCTTTTTTTGTCCGCAGATTACGCAGATTCTCACAGATTAAAAACAGAAGTAATCTGTGAAAATCTGCGTAATCTGCGGACAGGAAAGAGAATATGATCTTTTGCGACCCATTTGCGTTGATTCGCGTTCATTTGCGGCGAAAAAAACCTTTGCGGTTCAAAACCAAAGCTAGTTTCGTGCCCCGCGGTGGGTAAGCGAGGTAAATCCATGCCGAAAACGCAGGCCGACGCCTACCAGGAATTCATCAAGGGCCTGTGGCGGGACAATCCGGTCTTCGTCCAGGTATTGGGGATGTGCCCCATGCTGGCGGTTACCAACTCCGCCGTCAACGCCTTGGCCATGGGGGGCGCCACCTGCTTCGTGCTCGTGGCCTCCAGCATCCTGGTCGCCTCCCTCAAGCAATGGATACCCAAGCAGGTCCGCATCTCTACCTATATCATCATCATCGCCACCTTCGTGACGGTCACGGACCTCGCCCTGCAGGCCCTGGTGCCCGAAATCCACAAGGAGCTGGGGGCCTTCATCCCGCTGATCGTGGCCAACTGCATGATCTTGGGGCGCCAGGAGGCCTTCGCGTCCAGAAGCTCGGTCTCCCTGGCGACAGTGGATGCCCTGGGCATGGCCGGTGGCTTCCTGTTCGCGCTGTTCTCCCTGGGCAGCGTGCGGGAAATCCTGGGGGAAGGGAAGTTCTTCGGGATGGATCTGTTCGGACCCGAATTCGAGCCCTGGGTCATCATGATCCTGCCCCCCGGCGGCTTCCTGACCCTGGGTCTGTTGCTGCTGTTCTTCAGTTGGGTGAAGGAACGCAAGGAAAGGCTCGCCGAGCGCCTGGCCGAGACGGGTGGAGCATCACTATGAACGAGCTGATCTGGATCTTCGTCAGCGCCCTGCTGATCAATAATTTCGTCCTCGCCTACTTCCTCGGGCTCTGCCCCTTCCTCGGCGTCTCCGGGCGGTTGGAGACCTCGTTCCGGCTCGGGCTGGCGACCACCTTCGTCATGTTGATCACGGCCCTGTGCGCCTGGTTCCTCAACAACTATGTACTGATCCACGCCCCCTATCTGCGCCTGATCAGTTTCATCGTAGTGATCGCCAGCACGGTGCAGTTCATCGAGATGCTGATCAAAAAGCTCAGCCCCGCCCTGTTCAAGGCCTTAGGTATCTTCCTGCCGCTCATCACCACCAACTGCGCCATCCTGGGGCTGGCCATTTTTTCCACCAATAAGGGCTACGGGCTGGCCCAGGGCATGCTCTACGCCCTGGGGGCCGGGCTGGGTTTTACCCTGGCCCTGGTACTCATGGCGGGGCTGCGCGAGGAGTCCGAGACGGCCCCGATTCCCAGACTGATGCGCGGCACCGCCATCAATCTCATCATCGCCGGTATTCTATCCATGGCCTTCATGGGTTTTGCGGGCCTGTTCAGTGCGGCCTGACTATGTGGGGATATCTGTGGGCCGTCCTCGGACTGGCGGGGCTCTGTGCCGGGTGGGTGCTTTTCCAACACTGGCTCGAACAGATAGACCCGGACGGCCGGCGCATCGAGGACTCGCGAGGCTGCGGTAGCAGCTGTTCAGGCAAGTGTGGTAGGACATAGACTCCGCAAGCCGCATATGACTACAGCTCGACGTCCGGTACAGATCAATGCCATTAAGTTAGCTGTTGGCCACTTAGAGAAAACTACGAATCACGCGAATTTCCGCAAATAAGATCCCTCCCTTCGGTTCGGGATGACAAGTTCGCGAGGATTCGCGTGATTCGTAGTTTCTTCTCTTACTTTGCCGACCGGTAACGCTTAACTTAATGGCATTGCGGTACAGATGCTCTCAGTTATCGATAACATTGAGCGAGCGGATCTTCACGGAAGAATTCAGCCGCAAATCAACGCAAATGGACGCAAATAAATGCAACGAGGTCAAGAACCGTCGGTGATCTCGATCATCACTTTGGCATGAGAAAAACATTCAACATTGCCGGACCTTGTCGTCCTGCTGAACACTATATGCTGCCGACCCAGGAGCGGTGTGTCGGTCTCATTGGCCTGATCGATTATCGACAATATTTCACGATCCACGCCGCGCGCCAGTCAGGTAAAACCACCCTATTGTTGGAATTGACCCTGCAACTAAACGAGGCGAAGAAATATCATGCCCTATATTGCTCCCTGGAAACAGTACAAGGCATCAATGACCCCAAAGAAGGCATCCCGGCCATTCTCAATGTCTTGAGAAGAAACATTAAATTTCACCGGTTGCTTCGCCGTATCCCTTTTGCCGAACAAGTCGACGAGTCCCATTTCAATACGATGATTTGGGAATCCCTATCCTATTTTTGTGAAGCATTGGATAAACCCCTGGTTATTTTATTCGACGAAGTCGATTGCCTATCGAACGGCACCCTGATCTCATTTTTACGGCAACTGAGAAACGGATATATCAACCGTGACCATATTCCCTTTGTGCATTCCATCGCCCTGGTAGGCATGCGGAATATCCGTGACTACAAAAGCAACATCCGTGAAGAGCGAGAGACATTGGGTAGTGCCAGCCCCTTTAATATTGTCAAGACCTCGAAAACCTTGCGTAATTTCACCCGGGATGAAATCACCAGACTCTACGCGCAACATGCGCAGGCTACCGGACAAGTATTTTCACAACCAGTAGTCGAACGTATTGATCACTACACCCAAGGGCAACCCTGGTTGGTGAATGCGATTGCCTGTGAGATCGTCGAGCAGATTCTCCGCTGGGAAGGAACGATTCTACCCGAGCACGTCGAACAGGCCGTACAGACCCTGATTCTGAGACGGGATACCCATATCGACAGCCTGATGGAACGCCTGAAAGAAGCGCGCGTGCAGCGTATTGTGGAACCGGTGATTCTCGGGGCAAGCGCCGGTTTCAGCAGCCTGGATGATGACTATCGGTATGTACTGGACTTAGGCTTATTGCGCTATACGGCAAAGCGATTAGTACCGGCCAATCCCATTTATGCCGAAGTCATTATTCGTGCTCTCAGCTCTCAGGTTCAGATGGAAATCGATGAACCGGATTATCTGCCGGATAGCTCGACCTATGTGCGAGCGGGCAAGCTGGATATGAAACGCTTACTATCCGATTTCCAGCAATTCTGGCGGGAAAACAGCGAGAGTTGGATCAAGCGGTATCAATATGTCGAAGCGGCCCCTCATTTGACCCTGCAAGCCTTCTTACAACGAATCGTCAACAGTGGCGGTGTCGTGACACGAGAAATGGCCGCGGGCAGCAAACGATTGGACTTATGCATAGAGTATCGAGGAGTCGACTACCCCATCGAATTGAAAATCCGCTATGGCGAACAGACCTACCGGGAAGGCATCGAAAAGTTGGCCGACTATATGGATAAGCTGGCTTGTCGGGAAGGCTGGCTGATTGTCTTCGATAAGCGAAGGAATACCTCATGGGAAGACAAAATTTTCTGGCGTTCCTCTCGGGTGGGTGAAAAGACAATTCATGTGGTCGGTGTTTAATAGGCGACCAGTTGGATTCAATCTGCATTTTTAGTTATTTCAAGAAAGTTCTATGCACGGGACTTGACAGCTTAAGCATAACGTCGCAAATCAGGCGACCCCAAACCGCGTATGCGCGTAACCGGAAACAAACTGCGAGCTTGACTCGGGGTTTTAGGTTCGGCTGCGTAGACCTCTTAACTCATTGATTTTTTTGGATTTCGTCATTTTCAAGATTCCTTATAAATCAGTGGTTTACTCTGTAATCCAACAAAGTAGAATATCGACACGGTTGGTAGTAACTGGTCAATCGAAAAGAAATTTATACGCGCTCGCTCTGGATTACAGGAGCGGGTCGCGCGCCAGTGGCACGAATCCTGCTAAACTATTTGTTACGCGGTGATGATATTTCGCGACAATCATAATGTGGCACCGGTTGTACCATTCAGCGTGGATCGGCCCTGCCCATTTCGCATGGGAACCGCCTTCCGGTTCGACTGACCGGAAAGAGACTATTTACATTTATCCCGACACCCGTCGGTACGGGTGGGTCGGGGAGAGTCTACTGCCGAAGGTAGTGGCTTATCTGTTGTTGAGTTACGGGCCATCACGCCTTACCGAACCCCGTAGCAAGTTGTAACCAGTCGCCGGACGGCGGCAAAGGAGCGAAGTATGCATCAGGCCGAAGCCAAGGTCTTGCCGAGGAAACGGGAAAGCTCAACCGTCAGGATCAGCACCGAAGTGGATCTCGAGGGCATGCCGGAAGGGCAGGAGACCCCTAGATTCCCAGGTATCGAAACCGTTATCCACGGCAACGGGGCGATTGCCCATGTCATGGGGCATGTCTGCGGCGGTGTGATCGGCTATCCCATCACGCCGTCCACGGAGATATCCGAGCTGTTCGAGGCCTATCGCGCCAGGGGCGGCTGCAATGTCTGGGGCAAACACCCCTTCTTCTTCGAGCCGGAAGGCGAGCATTCGGCCCAGAGCGGCGCCATGGGCGCGGCCCTGATCGGCGGCCGCTATATCTCGAATGCCTCCTCCAGCCAGGGCATTCTCTACGGGCTGGAATCCCATTATGTGACCGTGGGCAAGAAGGTCGGCGGTTTCGTGCTGCAGATCGCCGCCCGTTCGGTTTCCCGGCACTCCCTGAACGTGATGGCCGGGCACGACGACGTTTACGCCCTGTTGCCGTCCGGGTACACGGTGCTGTTCGGCAGCAACCCCCAGGAAGCGGCCGATCTCGCCGCCATCGCCTACAAAGTGAGCGCCCTGTCCCTGATTCCGGTCGCCAACGCCATGGACGGCTTTGCGACCAGCCATATGCAGAGCGAGGCCCGGATGCCGGAGCCGGAGCTCCTCAAGGCGTTTCTGGGCGATCCGGCAGGCAGGATCAAGGTGCCGACGGTCGCCCAGGAGATCCTGTTCGGGGCCAAGGGGCGCGTCTATCAACTCGGGGAGTACCTGAAGCGTCACGCGGGGGACATGATGCAGGAAGCGCTCGCCCGGCTCCGCGCTTTTTTGGCGGAGCGGAGCGCGGATGTCGAGAAGGACAACGCGGGCACCATGCTTGAGGAGACCCTGCCCTGGGTCCCGGAGGAGTTGCACGAGCAATGGCGGAGACAGTGGCTCAATGCCTTCGAGAAGGGGACCCGCCGGCGGGTCCCCTCGTTGGTGGACGTGCAAGACCCGGGGCTGACCGGCGGCGTCCAGAATCAGCCGGATTTCCAGGCCGGAGCGGTCGATCACCACACCCATTTCGTGCGCGAGGTGCCGCGCTTCGTCACCCAGGCGATGGCTGAATACGGGGCCTTGACCGGCCGCTTTCATAAGCCCGTCATGGGGTATCGGGCCGAAGATGCCGAGTACGTGATTGTCGGTCTCGGCTCCGTGACCGACGATGCGGAGGCCGTGGCCGCTTATCTGCGCGCCCAAGGGAAAAAAGTGGGTGTGATCTCGATCAAGCTGCTGCAACCGTTCCCGGAGGGAGAGCTGGTCGGGCTTCTTGCCGGGAAACGGGCGGTGACCGTGCTCGAACGCTCCGACCAGACGGCGCTGACGGATCTGGTGATGAAGGCCCTGTTCAAGGCCCGCGAGAACGGCGCCCTGATCCGCCACCAGGGCATTCCGGCGATTACCGACTTACCGCAGGTAAGTACCGGCATCTTCGGCCTGGGGGGCCATGATCTGCAGCCCCGCGACCTGATCGCCGCCTTCGAGAATATGGAGAGTGCGCTCAACGTCCCCTTCTTTTACCTGGGCTCTCGGTTTTTCGAGGACGATCCGTCGCCGAGTGTTGCCGCGATCCAGGCCAGGCTGCGGGCCGCCTATCCGGAAACCGAATTTATGGCCCTGCCGACCAGGGACAATCCACGCCTGCTGCCGCCGGAGGGCTTCCGGGTCCGCTTCCATTCGATCGGCGGCTACGGGACCATCGCCACCGGCAAGCTGCTGACCGATATTCTGGCGGGCGTGTTGAGTCTCCACTCCAAATCCGCGCCCAAGTACGGCTCCGAGAAGAGCGGCGCCCCGACCAATTTCTATATCTCCCTGAGCCCGGAGCCCATCAAGATCACGAACGCGGAGCTGGAAAACGTCGAAATCGTCGTTTCTCCCGACCACAAGGTCTTCAGTCATACCAATCCGCTGCGCGGGCTGGCCACCGACGGCACCTTCATCCTGCAGTCGCACGAGACCCCCTTGGAGGTCTGGAAACAGCTCCCCGCCTACGCCCGCCGAACCATCCGCGAGCGCAGGATCCGACTCTATGTGGTCGATGCCTTCGGGGTCGCCAAGAAGCACGCCCCGGCCCCCGATCTGGAGACCCGGATGATGGGCGTCGCCTTCATCGGTGCCGTGTGCGGACATGTGCGCCAGGTGGTCGCCGATGCCTCGGAGGAGACCATCCTCACCAAGGTCCGCCAGCAGGTGACCAAGAAATTCGGGGCCAAGGGAGAAGAGGTCATCGAGGGCAATATGGCGGTAATCCGCGAGGCGCTGCAATCGACGCGCAAGGTGGACTATGAGGATGCCGCCTTTACCGCCGCCGAACAGTCGATCCCGACGTCCAACGGACCCGACATCGCCGTATCCGCATCCATGGTCAAGACCAGCAGCGGATCGACGTCCTCTGCGCTCTTCGACCTGGACTTTTACCGGGAGGTCATGGCCGACCGCTTCCGGGACGGGACCATCGGCGATGCGCCGGTTATCCCCGGTACCGGCTTGTTCATGCCGGTAGCGAGCGCGGCCTGGAAGGACAAGGGCCTGTTCCGCCTCGAAGTGCCCAAATACACGGCCCACCTGTGCACCGGCTGCATGGATTGCGCCTTCGTCTGCCCGGATGCGGCCATCCCGAACAGCGTGCACGAGATCCACGACCTGCTGCTGACCGCGATTCGCGGTCTGAAGATCACCGATCACCAAAAGGACACCATGGCGGGCTATGTGTTCGACCTCACCAAGATCATCCGCGATGTCTATCGCAAGCTGCCCGCCAAGGACCCCAGGCCCTTCCACGAGATTGCCGGGTCGGTGGTGGCCGAACTCGAGCTCGAGAACGCCACCCTCGAACGCGGCTTCAAGGCTATGGTCGAGGCGCTGTCCATATTCCCGGTGGCCAAGACCAAGCCCTTCTTCGGCGCCATGGAACAGGCGATTCCGGGTACCGGTGGGCTCTACTCGGTGAACATCGACCCCTGGAAGTGCAGCGGCTGCCTGGAGTGCGTCGATGTCTGCGGCTCCGGCGCCCTCAGCGCCCGGCGCCAGGATGCCGCGGTACTCGAGTCCTTAAAACAAGAGTTCGAATTCCTGAGCAGGACCCACAACACGCCCTTGCGTTTCTGGGAGAAGGCGACCGAGCGCGGCGGCGATGCCAAGCGTCTGATCCTGAACCGCGACAACTACTATGCGATGTCCGGCGGACACGGTGCCTGCCGCGGCTGTGGCGAGGTAACCGCGCTGCGCATGCTGATGGCGACCAACCGAGCGATCCACGAGAAACGGCGCCGGGACCACGTCAAGGAGCTGGAGGGCCTGATCGCAGGTCTGAACGCCAAGTTGGACGCCGTGTCCTACGACGACCATGATCCGGACCGCATGGAGCGGATCTGCCGGACCATCGATCGGCTCCAGTCGCGCCTATATCGCTTCGAGAGCGGTCCTACCGGCCTCGGCCCCACCGGAGCAGTAATCGCCAACGCTACCGGTTGCAGCAGCGTTTATGCCTCGACCTTCCCCAACAACCCCTACTCGGACCCCTGGGTGAACAGCCTGTTTCAGGATACGGTGCCGGTAGCCAAAGGGATGTTCGAGGGCCTGAGCGCCGCCGCCGCCGACGACTTCCGCGCCTTGCGTACCGCCAAGCTCGATCTCGAAGACCACTACAACCCGGAGCTCCATCACGACTTCTTCCTGACCTTCAACTGGGAGCAGTTCTCGCCGGAAGAGCTCGACCTATTGCCCGCCGTCATCAGCATCGGCGGCGACGGGGCCGTCTACGACATCGGCTTCGGCGCCCTGTCGCGCCTTTTAGTCACGCACACCCCACTCAAGGTCATGGTGCTCAACACCGGGGCCTATTCCAACACCGGCGGCCAGGCCTCGACCGCCAGCTTCACCGCCCAGGACTCCGACCTGACCCGCTTCGGCGTCGCCCACATCGGCAAGCACGAGGACCGCAAAGAGCTGGGGCTGATCGCGGCCTTCCATCCCGAGGTCCTGGTGATCCAGACCAACGACGCCCTCCAGGGCCACTTCATGAAGAACGTCATGGAGTTTCTGAACTACAACAAATCGCCCGCGGTGTTCGACACCTATACCGCCTGCATGTCCGAGCACGGGATCGGCGACAACGACGGCAGCCGGCACGCGGAGTTGGCGGTACAAAGCCGGATGAGTCCGGTCTTCGTCCATGATCCGCGCCGGGGCGACACCCTGGCTAAACGCTTCGTCCTGGACGGCAACCCGGACATCGGCAAGGACTGGACGAATACCACCCTGACCTATGTGGACGACACAGAGGGTCAGCCCCAACTCATGACCATACCCTTTACCGCGGCGGACTTCGCAGTCCGCGAGGGTCGCTTCAAAAAGCACTTCCAACCCGCCGACACGGACGCCGACCTGGTCCCGGTGCACGAGTACATTGATCTGGACGGGAAAGAACGTCACGGCAAGACCCCCTTCATCTGGTCGACGGACGACGACCGCAAACTGATTCGGCTCGCCGTCTCGACGGCCATCGTCGAGCTGACCGAGGAGCGTCGTCGCAACTGGCGCATGCTGGAATACCTGGGCGGTCTACACGTCGATCGCCTGCAGGAAAGCCATCGCCGGGAGCTGGAGCAGTGGCAGCACAAATACGAAGCGGCGGACGCCCAGCGGGAGAGCAGCATCGATGCCATCGCCAGGGGCATGGCCGAGCTCGCCGCCGGCTCGGACGTGCCGGACGCGACGGCCCGCGAGTCGGTGGTCCCCGTGGACGCGATCACCATGGGCCCGAGTACCGTCGCCGTGCCCACAGCCGACTCCAAGGGCACCGACGCGCCGCTGGTGCAAATCACGGAAGAAGACATGCCCAAGTGCACCAACTGCAAGACCTGTTACCAGGATCTGCGGGAGCTGTTCGAAAAGACCACCATCATGGTCGACGACGCGCCGAAAGACGTAAGCCGCGTGATTCCCGGCATACTCGACAAGATCACCCTCACCCCGGAGCTGATCCGAACCGCCGCACGGGTCGCCAACGACTGCGATGCCGAGATCATTCGGTTTCAACAGCCGAATGGGTGAGAGATAATAGGCAATCGTTCAGACCCCACCGCGTCATTCCGGCAGGGATTGCCGGAATCCGCCGATGTCAGGGAGGCAGCAGAAATAGTGGGGGTTTGAATGATTACCTTGAAGATGAGGATCAGATTATGAAACAAGCTATTTGGATATCCTATGATTTAGGAATTCGTGGTGACTACGAAGGAATTTATACCTGGCTAGACGAACAGGGTGCTCTGGAATGTGGTGATAGTATTGCCTTCCTGAAATATGAATTTTCTGAAGACTTGATTGAATCTCTCAAGAAGGATATTGAACGATCTGTTGATGTGACAAAAAAAACGAGGATTTATGTCATCTGGCGTGATACTGAGTCTAAAAAGATGACAGGACGCTTTATCCTAGGCACCAGACAGGCGTCACCATGGACAGGATATGCCGGCGGTGAAGAAAAACTCGCAGACGAAGAGATTTGAGCTATGAAATCCGCCCTTGTGGATACCGGCATCTGGATAGCGATGTTCGATCCAAGGGACCAACACCGAGTGGAAGTCGAAGCAATTACAGAGTATCTCGATAGTTGTCACCTTATCCTGCCTTGGCCGACCCTCTATGAGACACTCAGAACCAGGATGGCCCGCAATCGAAGCGCCATACAAGGTTTTGAAAGCTATCTCAAGCGCTCTCGCATTTCATTTCTGGATGATGAGCCCTATCGTGAAACAGCGTTGAGAATGGCCTTCTCGTTTTCGTTGCGGGAGTATCGCCCTCTGAGTATGGTCGATTGTTTGCTCAGACTTATTTTGGATGACACGAATGTTAAGATAAATTACTTGGCCACATTCAATTATGGTGACTTTATCGATATCTGCCGGAAAAAGCGGGTTGCAATAATATAAGGGCACCTTGAAAAATAGGTATTTTCACCAATCAAGCGACGCTAAGCCATTGATTGTTGAGGTGTACTGTAGACGAAAACCGTATTTTTCAAAGTGCTCATAAAAAATACAACAATCGCATGCACTCGGACAAAAAAAGCCGTGGTTTTTTTACTTTGAGTGTAATCGTTCAGACCCCGCCTCGGGTTGCCAACGACTGCGATGCCGAGATCATTCGGTTTCAGCAGCCGGACGGGTGAACGGCGAGGCCCACCCCACCTGGGAGTGCCGCCTTCCAGGGGGCATGCTCGGTCAGGCGAAGTCGCTGGGGTTATTTCGGCTCTCTGGTATTTCACGGGGTTATTAAGTACAACAAATTCATACAGATAGCCATACTATAGGATAAATCTATGCTTACATAAGAAGAAAAGTTCAAGATATCAATAGAGCATCTATTTCAACGCATTTATTTGGATCTGCACGGGTATTCCTTGTATACCTGAATAATCAAAGAGTTACGATGATGAATAATTTTCTTTATGCCAGCATAAATTATTAGAATAAATAGGATAACTCATTGTTTTAAATTTCATAAGGTGCCACAGGAAATCCCAATGGAGTGACTTTATTGCTGATTTGCAGACCAAACTTGACAGCTAACCCTTCCGCTACCGGAGTCGATTCCATGTCTCTGCAACCCGAGCCTTTCCTGAGCCTCGAGGACTGGCTGGAAGGCGAGCGCGCCGTCCTCGAAGGACGCAGCGAATACCTCGATGGCGAGGTCTTCGCCATGGCCGGTGCGAGCCTGGAGCACAACACGATTGTGAGCAACCTGAACCGCGAGCTGAGCATCCAGTTCAAGGGACGCCCCTGCCGAGTCTATGCCAATGACATGAAGGTCCTCATCCGCTCCGCCAACGCGGGCAAATATCCGGACCTGATCGCCCATTGCGGAGAGCCGGAGCTCCTGGACGACCGCCGGGATGTACTGCTCAACCCCGGCCTGATCGTCGAGGTTCTCTCTGATTCCACGGAGACCTACGACCGGGGAGACAAGTTCGCCCTGTACCGCCAAATCCCGAGCCTGCGGGAATATCTGCTGGTCTCCCAGGACCAGGTCCGGGTAGAGCTTTACCGGCGTAGTGAGGATGGCCGCTGGACCTTGACGGAGTATGCCGGGCTCGAAGACCGGATCCCCCTGGAGAGCTTGGATTGCAGCTTGGCAATGGCCGAGATCTACGACAAGGTAACGCTCGTACAGGGCAACCGAATATAGGGCACCTTGAGAAATAGGTGTTTTCACCAACTAAGCGGCTCTAAGCCATTGATTATCCAAGCGTGCCATAGATATGGGACTCATCACCGACCGCGCCTTTACCGAATTACTCGAATCGATCAAACAAACCCCGGAACATTTCGCCCCCCTGGTCGAGGAACTCTGGTGGATCATGAATAGCGGCAGATTCTCCACCACCATCCGTAAAAAGCTACTCCGATTCAACGGCGGACTCTTTGCCGACCCTTCCGCCCTCGACTTGGACGAAACTGAGGTGGACCCCATTGTCAAGACCACAATTGGGCAAAAATAAGTTAAAGTCTGGCCGAATTTGTGGTCATCATGCGAAATGCACCGCATGAGGGATTCGGTAGCCCAATGCCTGATGCAGACGTTGGCGGTTGTAAAACGTGAAGTACTCTGTCAGGCCCTGGCGTAGCTCGGATACGGTCTCGAAGTCGCGCAAGTAAAGGCATTCGTATTTGACTGAGCGCCACAGTTGTTCGACAAAGACGTTGTTCAATGCCCGACCTTTGCCATCCATGCTGATGCGGATCTGACGCGCCGGCAAGAGGGGCGGGTGAGGGATAAAAACGATAGGATCGGATTCGGATTCGGCCAGGAATCGCTATCGAAATCTCAAGCAGGAGATGAGCCGATGAGCAACGAACGATTTGCCAGCGTGTGGGATGCTATCGAGGACACGCCCGCGGAAACCGCACATATGAAGCTCCGCTCGGTACTGATGATGGCCCTGAAAGAACACATTGCCCGTACCGGTCTGAGTCAGGTACAGGCCGCTTCGTTGTTTGGCGTCACGCAACTTCGAATCTCCGATCTCGTAAGTGGCAAGATCGATCTGTTCAGCCTGGATAACTTGATCGACATGGTGTCGACGGCTGGGCTGCATATTGAAATGCAGGTGTTGGAAGCCGCATGAAGGGCACCTTGAAAAATAGGTATTTTCACCAATCAAGCGACTCTAAGTCATTGATTGTTTGGATGTACTGTAGACGAAAACCGTATTTTTCAAAGTGCCCTGAATCTGTATGCTGCAACCTTCAAGGCCGGACAATGCCGGAGGATCGAACATGTCACTCGCCGAGGTCATTTATGAGCACAGCCGCCACCTGCCGGAACAGGCTGCCCGTGAGGCACTGAACTACATCGAATTTCTGGAAGATCGTTACGGGGTCGCGCAGTCTGCCGACGCTGAAGATACGGAGCGTTTTCTTGCAGCGGTCACCGGAGGGCTGAGCGACGACTTTCCCGACGACATCACCGACGCAGACTTGGGTGCGGACGTCCCGCGTCGGAATCTCGATTGATGCCGTATCTGCTCGATACGAATGCCGCGATTGCGTTGATGAAAGGGCATCCGGCGTTTCTTCGGCAGGTACGTCGAGTCGGACGTTCGCAGCTGAGGCTTTGTGCACCGGTCGAGGGTGAGCTATGGTTTGGAGTCGCAAAGAGCGCCAGGATAGAAGAGAATCGGGCGCGTCTACTCGCACTGCTGAGCTGGTTGCCAAGTGTGCCCTTCGCCGGCGAGGCGACCAAGCGATTCGGCGAAATCCGTGCGTATCTCGCCCGACAGGGCATGCCCATCGGCCCCTACGATACGCAGATCGCTGCTATCGCCCTTGCAAATGACTTGGTCCTGGTAACAAACAATGTGAGGGAGTTTAAACGGGTGCCTCGACTACGTGTAGAGGACTGGACGACTTGATGCGTTCGTTGATCCAAACACCCCGCTGGTCGTGGATGACTGCGACGCCGACAGCAATCGTGAGCCGCCCGGGAACTACGAATCACGTGAATCTACGCGAAATTGTCATCCCGAACCGAAGGGAGGGATCTTTTTCGCGTGGATTCGTATGATTCGTAGTCTTCAGGACACTTTGATAAATACGGTTTTCGTCAACGGCTCGTATGAATAATCAATGGATTAGATTCTCTCGATTGGTGAAAACACCCATTTTTCAAGGTGTCCTTTATTTGCGGCTAACCCTTCCACTACCGGAATCGATTCCATGTCTCTGCAACCCAAACCCTTCCTGAGCCTCGAGGACTGGCTGGAAGGCGAGCGCGCCGTCCTCGAAGGACGCAGCGAATATCTCGATGGCGAGGTCTTCGCCATGGCCAGTGCGAGCCTGGAGCACAACACCATCGTCATGAACATCGGCAGTGAGCTGCGCACCCAGCTCAAGGGACGCCCCTGCCGGGTCTATGCCAACGACATGAAGGTCCTCATCCGCTCCGCTAACGCCGGCAAATATCCGGACCTGGTCGCCCATTGTGGAGAACCGGAGCTCCTGGACGACCGCCGGGATGTACTGCTCAACCCTGGCCTGATCGTCGAGGTCCTCTCCGATTCCACGGAGACCTACGACCGGGGAGACAAGTTCGCCCTGTACCGCCAAATCCCGAGCCTGCGGGAATATCTACTGGTCTCCCAGGGCCAAGTCCGGATGGAGCTTTACCGGCGTGGTGAGGATGGCCGCTGGACCTTGACGGAGTATGCCGGGCTCGAAGACCGGATCCCCCTGGAGAGCCTGGATTGCACCTTGGCACTGGCCGAGATCTACGACAAGGTAGCACTCACGCAGGGCAACCGAATATAAAGGGAAGGTCGGCGGAGGGAGATCAAACCCAATGCCATTAAGTTAAGCGTTGCCAGTCGGCAAACCAGAGGAAAAACTACGAATCACGCGAATCCCCGCGAATCGGATTCGCGCCGATTCGCGTGATTCGTAGTTTTCTCTTCCGCACCGGTAAGCAACCAGCGACTAACTTAATGGCATTGAGATCAACCCCCCAATACCAAGAAAAAACAAAACCACGAATGGACACGAAGTGCACACAAAACTTGACTCATTCGCAAATCGTGAACTGGCCAGCTGGAAAAACAATGAACTTCTCTACTCTAACTGTCAGATCCCGGATGATTGTGTGGATTTTCCTGAAAAGATACGGTCATTGTGAGGGCACTTTGAAAAATAGGTATTTTCGCCGATCAAGCGACTTTAACCCATTGATTATTCAGGTATGCCGTTGATGAAAAATATATTTTTCAAGGTGCCTTTTATTGGATCAGGCCGCACATTGTCGAAGTCTCGCCCTTCGGTTATCCTCGGCATCGGTCATACAGTGTTCGCCGCCTATCGCACGACAGGAAGGCGTGATTCATATCGACGTAAGGACGTCCACCATGAGTACCGGTGCGGGGTTCGATTCACTTCCAAGCCATCATTTCACCCTTCTCGCCTGGCGATACACCAATGGATGCAAATGTGATCGAGAGGATAGGACAGGGGCAGCAACACCACCAGGGCAAACGCATCAGAAGATTACGATATACTTCTAAAGAAAGTATGCTATAATCTCCACAACATGCTGATGAAGCAATGTTACGGAGGTTCAAGAGTTGTCGTTCGAAGATTCGAATTACTCGCTGATCAAGCATTTTCGCCATCTGGAAGATCCACGAGAGAGCACGAAATCTCGTCATAACTTGCTGGATATGATTGCCATTTCCATCGCTGCGGTGATCTGTGGCGCCAACGATTGGGTGAGCATCGCCGCGTTCGCCCGGGCCAAGGACGCGTGGCTGCGCCAGTTTCCGTTTCGCATATGACCAGAATGATTCGATGCCATTGATAGGACAATTACCGCGAGCAAATTCATGCTCTCCATGATGAACTCGGAGGTGTTTCTCGTAGCCCACATCCACCAGCCCATGGTAGCCCCTCCAACCGTCCGAGTGGATGATGCTGTCGAGGGGGCTACCTGGCCCCGGATCGCGGCTGTAGTTGCTTTTTGGAGGCATCTGGGACGATTTCCGTGTAGACTTTCCCGTGGCGTTCCAGGATCCCGAAGACAATTGTTTTACTACCTGCTCCGCGGCCTTTCTTGCCGCGAACACGGCGCGCGCCAAACTAAGATTCATCGACTTTAATCTCACCACAGAAGGACGATGAAGCTTCACAAGCTTGGGCCATTCTGATTCGTAATTTCAAGAGTAATTGGTAGTGGTGATTTTTGAAGTGATATTCTAGCCAACAATCGGCAATAATTCGGTATTATATCGGTGTATGAAGAGTTTTAAACAAATCTTAAGTGTACTCGTCATCCGTAGATTTTCCGCCATGCTGCCCGTCACTCGCACCTAATCGCCAGGTTACGCCTTGCCATCCCAGGCTGCTCCCGATAGATTGTCCCGAATCAACATACCTCTGGCCTAGAACCATGACCCCCGCAGAAATAGAACAAGCCGTCGAGTCGATTTGGACCCTGTTCCGGGAAACCGACCGGCGCCTCGATCAACGCATCGCAGAGACCGACCGACGCCCCGATCAGCGCATCGCTGAGACCGACCGGCGTCTCGACGAGCGTTTCGAGGCCACGGAACGGGAGATCGAGGCCCTCTCCGCCCAGACGCGCGCGGCCGAGAACCTGTTTACCAGCCATTGGGGCCGGTTGCTCGAGGCCCTGGTAAAGCCGGGGGTAGTCAAGCTGTTCCAGGCCCGCGGGATCGCGGTCAACCGCAGCCTGGAGCGACCTCGGATACGCCGAGGCGGCGAGGAGATGGAGATCGACCTGCTGCTGGTGAACGGTGATGCCCTGGTAGTGGTAGAGGTCAAGAGCACCCTGCGGGTAAAGGAGGTGCACGCGGTTCTTGGAGACTTAAAGAAGTTTCCGAACTTTTTCCCCGAATACCGGGGCTACCGCCTGTTCGGGGCAGTTGCCGCCTTGGGTGTCGATGAATCCGCGGACCGCTATGCCTATCGCCAGGGGTTGTTCGTGCTGACCCTGGGGCGGGAGGGGTTGGTCACCCTGCGTAATGATGATGCCTTTCGGCCGAAGGATTTTGCCGCCGGCCCATAGGTCGGCGTTGAAGGCCGTAGGCCCTTCTTCATGAACGATGACCAGTTGCTGCGCTACAGTCGCCAGATCATGCTGCCGACGGTGGGGGTCGAGGGGCAGGAACGCCTGCTCGAGGCGCGCGTGCTGGTGGTCGGACTCGGCGGACTGGGCTCGCCGGTAGCTATCTATCTGGCTGCGGCGGGGGTCGGGACCCTGGTGGTTGCGGATTTCGACGCCGTCGAGCTTTCCAACCTCCAACGCCAGATTCTGCACACCAATGCATGCATCGGGATGCCGAAGGTGGATTCCGCTCGGCAGGCCCTGCAGGCGATCAATCCGCAGGTCAGGATCGAGGGGTTCAAGGGCAACATCGACCAGGACAGCCTGCCCACCCTGCTCACCGAGGTGGACGCGGTCGTGGATGGTTGTGATAACTTCCCCACCCGCTTCGCCGTCAACGATGCCTGTTTCCGGGCCGGTGTGCCCCTGATCTCCGGGGCCGCCATCCGCACCGAGGGCCAAGTGGCCGTATTCTCGGGAATGCCCGGCGGTCCTTGCTACCAGTGTCTCTATCCGCGCGACGGCAGCCTGGATGAGACCTGTACCGCCGCCGGTGTGCTTGCTCCGGTGGTGGGCATCGTCGGCAGTATCCAGGCCACCGAGACCCTCAAGCTCCTGACCGGCACAGGTGCTCCCCGGTTCGGTCGGCTGCTGCTGCTGGACGCCATGACCATGGAGTTTCGCAATATCCGAATTACTCCCGACCCACACTGCCCCGTATGCGCCGCAATGCCACTAAGTTAAGGAACGGTTCACTAACAAGTTATCCATCTTTAGCCAGAGAGGCTCTTACTGATTCACCACAGAGGGCACAGAGGACACAGAGAAAGAAACGCTCAGGCGCCAGGATGCCAAAGCGCAAAGGCTCTTTCTCTTGGCGTCATTAGGGTATATTTCGTGATCTTTTCCATGGGTTCACCTGCCTGCTTCATGATTTTCGCCGTTGCTTTTTCTCTTTTTCCATGCCCTTCTCCATGCCCTTCTCCATGCCCTTCTCCACACCCTTCTCCATACCCTTCTCCATACCCTTCTCCATACCTTTCATTCTTTTTTCTCCTTCCATGTGTCCGTCAACGAACGAGGAATGGTACAGACTGGCCTGGTAACGCAACTCTTCGATATGCCATTCGTAAGGCTAGCCTTCTCTTCTTCTCCCAGCTTCATGATATCCAGGACTTCTTGCTTTGGCCAGTCCTTGGCGCGAAACCCTTCTTCGATCTCTTCGTTCTTCAGAAAATAGATCCACTCATCCAGGGGCTCCTTGGCGATGTCGTTGACTATATCAAGATAGTATTCCGGTAGAGTTTTAAATATGGGGTATTGCTTGCCGAAGAGCGCCTGTTGTTTGTTATTTCAGCCGCGGTCGTGGTAATAATCCCATGGAACGTTTGGGTCTTCCCATGATAGACATAGTCCTCGCCGTGCGCCAGATCGAAGTACAGGATGTTGATGGAAATCACCTTTGACGACATTTTCATAGAGATCTTGCTTTTGGATAAGTGCTCGTAATCGCCTTGGCGGTCGCAAACACGGATCCGCTGCAAATAATCGAATTCCCCTCTCGTACTGACCTCGATGAGAATGATTTGTTTCCCGATTCCGGACCTTCATATCCACGCGGTTGGATATGTCCCGGTGCTGCGGTTTGCTCTCGCTTTCGAGGATCTCCAGGATTCGATGTCATCCTTCATCAATTCCGGCCAAAAAGCTTTCCAGTACCTCGTAATTGGCCTTGCTCCGCAGCAGCCGCAGTGCCCAATCGAAGTTGACGAGTTTTCTGTTGTTCATGCTGCTTCAAACCCCGTTTCGTAATTATTCAGCCTATAGGCAGGGACGCCTGCGCTACGCGGGGACCGGTAACGCTTGACCCAATGGCATCGCATTATAATCAGCCACCTGCAATCCAATGCCATTAAGTCGTAAGCATTGCCAGTCGGCAAAGTAAGAGAAACTACGAATCACGCGAATCCTCGCTCAGAAGCGATTCGCGGAAATTCGCGTGGACGTATGATTTTCTCTAAATGGCCACCTAAATGGATGAAATTCCAAGTGTTGTAATCAACCGCTTGCAATCAAGGCTATGATAGCCATGATTTTTTCCGGCATCTGAATATGGTATTCGCTGGTGTCGATGTAGAAATTCTTCTCCGTGAGTTTAAGAAATCTCCATAGGCTCCCGGTGGTTACGCAGCCATAAATGGTTTTGATTTCATTGTTCTTTTCGGCGTTGAATCGTTGTGCTGCGATCATCTCTGCGCCGCATTGAGGTATGCCGCTTTTAATATTATCGTTTTTGGCTTCCACCATCACCAAAATCGGCGCATCCAGTCGATACTGTTCCCGCGATTTGGAAAGAATGAAATCACAGCGGCCGGAAAGCCCAGCTTCCGTATCCACATTGAATTCAATACCCGAGAATAGGCTTATCTCTTTCAGGCTCAGCTTCAGTTTTGCCAATAATGGAGCGACAATCAGCTCCGATCTGGCTTTTTCCGTATCAATGGCTAATGCCAGGGGTATGAATTCCCTTAAAATTGCCGCCAATTCCATCGGCACTTCATAATCCGGAACCGCGGGAAACAATGGTTCATCTTCTGTGAATTCAAGCTGAAACCTGTCCTTTAAATCACCAAGTGTGAAATCACTGTAGCTCATTTTCGGTATCTCGATGTAAGTTGCTGTTGTCGTGTAGTATATCAACGCCTGATAGTTGACTGGCGAGGCTTCGCCTCAGACTGACGAGGTGTGGATTTTATGTACATGTCAGGTCCTGGAAGATTCTCCTGTGACAAATCACGAAACGCTGAGCGCCGACGAGCAGTGGAACAGGATCGTCGAGTTAGAACTCGTGCCTCACCCCGGACAAGAGCATCCCGAGATCATAGAGAGAGACTACGGCATGAGCCACGGTGTGCTCCGTGTTAAGGTACGCGCAGCAAACGCGGGATATGTCCTCAGACAGTGGGTGGTCGACTGCTCTCCTGACCACAGTCTCGACGGCCCTGAATACCGACTTTGGCTCAAGGACAGCCTAGCGAGGCTTTGCCTCAGACCGACAAGGCGTGAGGCCCCAAAAGCCCCTCTCCCGTAAGGCCCCATCTCCTACGCCCAACCAGCCGTTGGAGAGCCAGGGTAGGTCGAAGTCGAAATCGGTATCGAAATCGGTATCGCAATCTCGATTTCGATTTCGATCCCGATCCCGATCCCGATTACGATTACGATTACGATTACGATCACGACAACGAGAGAGGTTAGACGTTTGCGAAATTTGACTCATTTGCACAAAATCTGGTCATTCAAGGAATCCTAGCGTTGTACGGAGTCTCAAGTGCTATTCTCGCGCCTGGATACCGTTCGCCCACCGGGCAATAATTGGTGGATCTGCGCGCGATCAGCTCCGTGGTCCTCTTACGCAGGTCCCTTCTCCGAGACTCGATGCATCACAGATATTTGGCTTGGCAATAGAGTAAGCTATCCCCTGCACGCCGTGCTTTGCTTCAGCGCGCTGGGGGGCATCTGGGAGTGAAAAATGAGGTGAAAGGGGGTAAGAAACCCCTGCCCCGGCTGGTGGTAGCCGTCTCGGCCCTGGGTCTGTTCCTGGTCGGCTATTACTGGGGCAACCAATACCGGCATGGTGATTCCACTCCTCCGGTAATCGAGGGGGTCCTGGTCCGCCCGCCCCGCCCGCTCCCCGCCTTCGAGTTTCGAGATGCGGCCGGTCGCCTCTTCACCACCGAGCGCTTTGCAGGGCACTGGACCTTGCTGTCCTTCGGCGATTCGAGCCGGGCACCCGGCCAGTCGGTAGTCATGCGTATGATCGAGGTATACAACCGCCTGGCGATCACTCCCGACCTGCAGGAGAAGCTCCTGCTCGTACTTGCGACCCGGATCGAGGATTCGACCCCGGCGTGGGACTCCACCACCGGTCCCCGGTACTCACGCTCCTGGTGGGAGAAGCCGGCGAGATGCAACCTCTGCGGACGGCCCTGGGCCTGCCGATGGAGGAAACGGCCGTAACCGCGGATCAGGCGATTCCCTGCTACCTGATCGGACCCTCGGGCCGACTGTTGGCCCTGTTTCCGGACGCCCAACCACCCGCATCCATCGCCTCCGACCTGGCCGCCATCGCCGCCCGCAACAACGCCCTGGAGCCCACCGATGCTTGAAGGATCACCGCGCTGGTATCACCGCCTCTATGTGGGTATGCAATACCTGCTGCCCCACCACCTGCTCTCGGCTCTCATGTTTCGGGTAACCAGGGTCCGCTGGCGACCACTCAAGGACTTGCTCATCGGTACCGTCGTCCGTCAGTATCGCGTGGATATGACCGAGGCGCGGGAGTGTAACCCCAGGGCCTATGCCAGCTTCAACGCCTTCTTCACTCGTCCCCTGCGACAGGACGCCCGCCCCATCGCCGTCCGGGAAGACGCCGTGGCCTGCCCGGCAGACGGGACCCTGAGCCAACTCGGCACCATCGAGGGTGGCCGCGTCTTCCAGGCCAAGGGACATGACTGCTCGCTCCCGGAGTTGCTGGGGGGGAGGAAGGACTGGGCACAAGGGTTCGAAGGCGGTGCCTTTGCCACCATCTACCTCTCTCCCCGGGACTACCACCGGGTGCACATGCCCGTGGCGGCGACTCTGCGGGAGATGATCCATGTCCCCGGACGGCTGTTCAGTGTCAACCCGACCACCACGGCCTTGGTGCCGGGGTTGTTCGGCCGCAACGAGCGGGTACTGTGCCTGTTCGAGGCAACGCCCGGCCCCATGGCCCTCATCCTGGTGGGAGCCATCTTCGTCGGCAGCATGGAGACCGTTTGGGCGGGCCGGGTCACGCCTACCGGCATCCTTATGCCTAACCGGACCTACGCGGGAAAGGAGGCCATCTGTTTGGACAAAGGTGTGGAGATGGGGCGCTTCAACATGGGTTCCACGGTCATTCTGCTCTTCGGGCCAGACAGCGTCGCGTGGGATCCGGGGCTCGAACCCGGTGCTCACCTGCGTATGGGGCAGTACATCGGACGAATTCATGAGTTAAGCGGGAGGAGACCATCTGATCGACCTTCTTCATTGAATGGATAAAGCAATTGACACGGCCCGTCCTGAATCTCCGACTCCGCATCCGGGGATTCGCCTCCGAAATCGGGTATCCTATTGGCTGCGGTGGCGTTGCCACGCAACCGAGTTGCGTCGAACAGAGGGGAGGTCAGGTTATGTGCGGGCTCCGGGGGGGCGGTGCTACCGTTCATTCCGACCACGCCCTAACCCGACAGTCGAGGAAAACCACGAATCACGCGCATCTTCGTGAAATCGTCATCCCGAACCGTAAGGGAGGGATCTTTTTCGCGCCGACTCGCACGATTCGTAGTTTTCCCTTCCGCATCGGTCGGCAGGTTAGGCGCGTCGGACTTACCGGCACCCGGTAACCTCACAGGGCGCGCTCAACCCGACCTACCTGCTCCAACGGCAATTCCACGGCAACCATCTCGACAACCCACGGGAGTATTTAAATGACAGCAAGAAAATCCCTGCTACTGCTCGCATCGGCTACCGGCTTGACGCTGGCACTGCACGAGAGCGCCTTATCCGAATCCCTGACGGCCGACACAAGGGTTACCCCTGAGCCGGCGACGATCGAAAGCCCGGATCCAGGACCCACGCCGAAAATCGAGAAAACCTTCGCCGCCGGCGAGACGACTCCCACGAGCCCGAAGATCATGCCTCCGGTACCACCGAAACAAGACGCCGTGGCACCGGAATCGTTTTCGCCACCACCGACCCCGAAGTGCGGAACCTGCCGGTATCACGCGAAAAGTACGGCCCCGGAAGAACGCGGCACCCGGTGGGAACAGCGCTTCCGGAACATGCGCGAGCGGGCCATGAAACGGAATCAGGAGATGCGGGAGTTCGCGGAACGCTGGGATTCCTACTGGAAGACACTGGACGCCATGACACCGGAGCAGAAAGAGGCGGTCCATGCCATCTTCGGCCGCGGACAACGGCGATGCTTTGGTCGGACGGGTCGTCAACTACCGCCCGGCATGCCCACGCGATCGCGTTCGAGTCAACCCGAATTCGGCTTTCCGACCGGCCACGGCTTTCCGGGACCAGGCTACGGCTATGGTCCTCAGAGCGCACCACCTCGTCCGTTCGAGCTGGGTCCCATGTTTCCTCCCTCCGGTAAGCGCCCCCTGCCCCCCAGTGGTGCCCGACCTGAGAACGGCAAAAACTAGGGGCCTTCCAAGATCCGAATTCTCCCGCTACGGACGGCGGAAAAGGGCATACCGGACGGCACCGGGTGAGCTGCAAAGCAGTGAACGGCTTGGGTAGGAGGCCCAAGACCGGTGCCCAAACGGAGACCGGACTGCGAAGCATAGAATCGTTACATGAAAATCATCATCCTCGGCGCCGGCCAGGTGGGTTCCTCAGTAGCGGCCAACCTGGTCAGCGAGGCCAACGACATCACCGTGGTCGACCTCAGGCAGGATCTGTTGCGGGATCTGCAGGACCGCTTCGATCTGCGCACGGTGGAGGGTCACGGCGCCCATCCGGATGTGCTGCTGCGGGCCGGCGCCGGGGATGCGGACATGATGGTCGCCGTCACCAACAGCGACGAGACCAACATGGTGGCCTGTCAGGTTGCCTATACGCTCTTTCACACGCCGACCAAGATCGCCCGTGTACGTTCCCAGGACTTCCTCGATCACCCCGACCTGTTCTCCCCCGAGGCCCTGCCGATCGACGTCCACATCAGCCCCGAGCAGTTGGTTACCGGCCACATCATGCGCCTGATCGAGAATCCCGGTGCCCTCCAGGTGCAGGATTTCGCCGGCGGTCGGGTACGCCTGGTGGCGGTGAGGGCTTACCACGGGGGACCCCTGGTGGGCAATCAGCTGCGCGCCCTCTACGACCACATGCCCGACGTGGACGCCCGGGTAGCGGCCGTTTACCGCCAGGACCGGGCGATTCAGCCGGAAGGGAACACGATCATCGAGGCCAATGACGAAGTCTTTTTCATCGCGGCACCGAAGCACATCCGCGCCGTGATGAGTGAGCTGCGGCGGCTGGAAAAACCATACAAGCGGCTCATCTTCGCCGGGGGCGGCAACATCGGCACCCGGCTGGCCCACACCTTGGAACGCAACTACCGGGTCAAGGTCATCGAGTGCATCCCGGACCGCTGCAAGCACATCGCCGAGGAGCTGGAACGGACCATCGTGCTCCAGGGAGACGCGGCGGACGAGGAGCTCCTCATCGAGGAGAACGTGGAGAACACGGACGTATTCTGCTCCGTGACCGACGACGACGAGGCCAACATTCTGTCGGCCATGCTGGCGAAACGCCTGGGGGCGCGCAAGGTGATGGCCCTCATCAACCGCAGTGCCTACGTGGACCTGGTCCAGAGCGGGCCCATCGACGTGGCCATCTCGCCCCAGCAGGTCACCATCGGCAGCCTGCTGAAGCACGTGCGGCGGGGAGACGTGGTGGAGGTGCATTCCTTGAGACGCGGCGCGGCCGAGGCCATCGAAGCCATCGCCCACGGTGATGCAGGCTCCAGCAAGGTTATCGGCAACGCCATCGAGGACATCGACCTGCCCAAGGGGACCAACATCGGCGCCATCGTACGCGGCGACGAGGTGCTCATCGCCCATCACGATACCGTCATCATGCCCGAGGACCACGTGATTCTGTTTCTGCAGGACAAACGGCGGGTACCGGAAGTCGAGCAACTGTTCCAGGTCGGCGTAACCTTTGTGTGAGGGGACATGAAACCGTTCGCGGCACAAAAGGTTCTGGGTCTGCTGTTGACGCTGTTCAGCCTCACCCTGATACCACCGGTACTCGTCTCCCTGTGGTACCGGGACGGCGCGGTCCTGCCCTTCCTCATTGCCTTCGCACTCATTGCGAGTACCGGATTGCTTATCCTACTGCCGGTCCTCAAGCGCAGGGACGAATTACGGCTGCGCGACGGTTTCCTGGTAGTCGTCCTGTTCTGGACCGTACTCGGGCTCAGCGGCTCACTGCCCTTTATGCTGGCGGAGAGGCCCCACCTGTCCGTCACCGACGCCGTCTTCGAGTCCATATCCGGACTCACCACTACCGGGGCGACGGTCATCCTCGGCATCGACGAGCTGCCCCCCTCCATCCTCTATTATCGCCAGCAACTTCAATGGCTGGGAGGGATGGGCATCATCGTGCTGGCCGTCGCCGTGTTGCCCATGCTCGGCATCGGCGGCATGCAGCTCTACCGGGCCGAAACCCCGGGGCCCATGAAGGACTCCAAACTCACCCCCCGCATCACCGAGACCGCCAAGGCGCTCTGGTACATCTACCTGGGGCTGACGATCGCCTGCGTCATGGCCTACTGTATCGCCGGTATGCCCCTGTTCGATGCCATCGGTCACGCCTTCTCCACCGTGGCCATCGGCGGTTTCTCCACCCACGACGCGAGCATCGGTTTCTTCGACAATACGGCGATCGAGATGGTCGCGGTGGTCTTCATGCTGCTCTCGGGCGTCAACTTCGCCCTCCACTTCATGGCCTGGAACCGCCGGTCCCCGACCACCTATCTGCACGACAGCGAGTTCCGTTTCTACTTTTTCCTCATGAGCGCCTCCACCGTCGTCGTCACCCTGGCGCTCTACTACACGGATACCTACTCCCGGTGGTCGGAGTCCTTCACCCAAGGGTTGTTCCAGGTGGTCTCGATCGGCACCACCACCGGCTTCACCACGGCTGAGTTCTATGACTGGCCGCCTTTTCTCCAGATCCTGCTGCTGTTCGCCAGCTTCGTCGGGGGCTGCGCCGGGTCTACCGGGGGCGGCATCAAGGTGATCCGGTTCCTGCTGCTCATCAAGCAGGGATTGCGCGAAATCGCGCGCCTGATCCACCCCAGCGCCCAGCTGCCGGTACGGATGGGATCCAAGACCGTAAATCACCGGGTGGTAGACGCGATCTGGGGCTTCTTCTCCCTCTACGTGGCCAGCTTCACCGTCATGTACCTGGCCCTGGCGGCGACCGGTATCGACCTACTCACCTCCTTCTCCGCCGTAGCGGCCTGCATCAACAACCTGGGACCGGGGCTGGCCCGCGTCGGCGCCAGCTACGCCGACCTGCACGACCCGGCCAAGTGGATCCTCTGCTTCGCCATGTTGCTCGGCCGTTTGGAGATCTTTACCTTGCTGGTGCTCCTCACACCCGCATTTTGGCGGCGTTGAGACTAGGATTCCTTGAGGGACCCGGATCTTTACCAATGAGTCAAGTTTGTGCAGTGCACAAATCGGGATCGGGATCGGGATCGAAATCGAGATTCCGATTGCGATCCCGATTTCGATTTCGATTTCGACCTACCTTGGCTCTTCAACGGCTGGTTGGGCGTAGGAGATGGGGCCTTACGGGAGAGGGGCTTTTGGGGTCTTCATGCCTCGTCGGTCTGAGGCGAAGCCTCGCTAGGCAGTGGCTCAGTTTGAAAAATTTATGCTTGGCCGCTCACTTTCCGGTCCCTTTCTAGGGCGTTGGTTTGTTCGCCGGCTCAATCCGGCGGTCGGTGTCCTTCACATGGTTCCGTTCACGAGCACGCTCTTCCATCACCGAATGCCAACCGCCACTTCGCGTTGCTCAATTCCAGGGCCATGTACAGCACCGCTGCATTCTCGTACCCTTGCGCTTGAAGGTCCGCAATCATCTGAGCCGCTTTTTCAATACCATCGGATCGCATAACTTATTGAAAAATAAGGATTAGATGCCGCTAATCAATTACTCTGGAACGTATTACTGCGGAACCCGAGATCCAGTATGAGGCACTCAAGGATGCAGGCAGGCGATGCGGCAAGGATTTCGCGGATGAGCTGAACGAAATCTTCGATGCCGAGTCCGAGCCACGGGATATTATCTCGCGAGTCCATTCATGGGCCGAGTTCGACTCGGGTGCTGGATTCGGTACGATTCACGCAGTACCAGATCAACCCGGTTCGCCGTGTGGGCATTTAATGGTCGTAGGTGACCCCTTTACCGGGGACGGATTTCCGTCCGATCAACGCAGGGATCTCAAAGGTTTCTTCGTAGGCTATGTGGAGGGTGTCTTGAACCGAATTACCAACCGCCATAATCGGGAGATTAACGTCAGCCACATCGCATGTGACCTACACACTCCTGGAAAACCCAACCTGGGTTGTAGATTCAAGATCAGCTCTGTCGGAGAGGTTACCTAATGTCTGCGTATGCAGATGGGGTATTGATCATCTACACGGGGGGCACCATCGGCTCGGTCCATGAGGACCCGAAGGACCCCCTGAGTCCCCTGGTGCCGGGCAGCATGGACCAGATCCTGGAATCCCTGCCCGGCTATCTGCCGAGGGACAAGAAGATCGCCTTGAAGGGCAAGCTGGTCCGGGTCGAGGCCATCTCTCTCGATGAACCCATCGACTCGTCCAATATCGAGGCCAAGGACTGGCAGGAGATGGCCCGCCTGATCAAGGAGCACTATGATGACTATGAGGGCTTTGTCATCCTGCATGGCACGGACACCATGGCCTATACCAGCTCCTGCCTGGCCTTCATGCTGGAGGACCTGGCCAAGCCGGTGATCGTCACCGGTTCCCAACTCCCCATCGGTGAGACGCGATCGGACGCAGTGCAGAATGTGGTCACCGCCATCGAGTTCGCCGTTGCCCGCACCCTGGGCCACCCGATAGTCCCGGAGGTGAGCGTCCTGTTCCACAACCAGCTCTTCCGGGGTTGCCGGTTGCGTAAGGTGAGCGCCAGCGGCTACGAGGGTTTCAGTTCCCCCAACCTGTTGCACCTCGGCCAGGCCGGTGAGCACATCGAGGTCAACAGTGCCGTCGTCCGCCGCCCCCCCGAGAAACCGACCAGGCTCAATGTCGCCATGGAACTGGATATGGACATCATGTCCCTGGACGTCTTTCCCGGTATGAAGCCGGAGGTCCTGCGCACCCTCTTCGATACACCCGATCTCAAGGGTATCGTCCTCAAGACCTTCGGCACCGGCAACGCGCCGACCACCAAGGAGTTCCTCGACGCCATCGAATACGGGGTGCGGGAGAAAGGGTTGCTCATGGTCAATGTCACCCAGTGTATGCAGGGGGAGGTGGAGCAGGGCCTGTACGAGGTCAGTGCCGGGCTACTCACCGCCGGGGTCATCGGTGGTCTGGATATGACCCCGGAGGCCGCCCTGACCAAGATGGGCACGGTCCTGGGCAAGGGGCTCAAGAGCAAGCGTGACGCAGCGGACATGATGCAGCTCGACCTGCGTGGTGAGCAGCGGGCCAGCATCTACAATGTCCATTTCCGACCCGCGGGGGCGGACACCGACAACGGTTGGCCCGTGGTACTTCGGGACGAGGACGGTCCCCTTACTCTGGAACAGGATGGGGATGTATTCCAGGGTCACCTTCAGGGCAATGCTCCCTACAAGGAGAAGCGATTGGTCAGGGCCTTCCTGCGCCTGCTGGGCATCAAGGTCACCGATGGCCGGCGTGGGCGGCTGGATTTCAAGATCTACCTGGACGAGCCGGATGCCAAGGAAGCCACGGCCGAGGATATTCCCACCTATTTGGGCACAGTGAGCAAGCACTTCACCACGGATATGGACAATGTGATCCTGGACATTACCCATCAGGCCAAGCAATTCATCGACATGGGGCATAACCTGCATTTGACTCTGGTCCCCATCGGGGGTAGGGACGTGGAGATCCGGGACGCCCACATCGCCCTCATGACCCAGGACTGAGACCGGCGGAAGGACGGAAACCGGATACCGGCATGGTCAGACGTGATACCCGCATCCTGGTTCTGGTTGTGGGGGGCAACATCAGCCTACATGCGGAGTTCAACCGCGGCGTCTGGGAGCTGAAGCCGGTCCCGCCCGTTGTCCTCAAGGAATACCTGCTGGGAGAGGATGGGGAGCGGCTCCTGTTACGCGAGAAAAAACTGGAAGGGGAATGGGTACGGGTTGCGGTGGAAACCCTGGAAGCGGTCGTCCTATCCACCTGAGCCGGGAGCTCAAGGATTCCTCGGGCATCGCCCCGGATCAGCGGCTGCTGGAACATGGGGTGACTTCGGGGCGGATATCACGGCAGAGGCGGCCTATGCCAAGATGAAGGTCTTTCTCTCCAGCGGGAAGAGCATCGCCCATATCAAGGAAGAGCCGGTGACAAATCAATGCGGTGAGCAGAGCCGGAGCCTGCTCACCATATGGTTCGAAGAGGTTCCCTCGCAGGGGGCAGGGACACAGGCTGGAGATGTCCTCCGGGTTCTGGAGGTCAATGTTCCCGGCGATTGGCATCTCCCCAAACGGGAGCGGGTGCGGCAGGTACACTGCCACACGGCACAATCTGAGCTTTTGAATTTCCCCCTCACCCCAGCCCTCTCCCGGAGGGAGAGGGAGTGAAATGCGCAGATTGTTCCGTGTGGCAGTATACAACTCCGGCTGCTCGGTTTAGCCCCCAAGGGCGGCTCACCGAAAGAAGGGTCCTCCTGGCTCTATCGAGATCGACGTGGAGGTGATCGACTGCTTCGATGGGCATGACAACCTGGAGTGCCTGCTCCTACAAGGATGAGCAAAGTTTGCCGCATTCGTGTTTCTCGTGGCTCCTGTTCCCCATGCCCGCGGAACTTGCCACTCATCACTCATCATTCATCACTCAAAAGGAATCCTGTTTCCGTTCTCCAAGCTCAGCGGGCATAATTCGGACCTAAAAGACGCCACGAGGAACTGCCCATGTCCGGCTTCCATGTCTTCCTGTCCCACAACAGCAGCGACAAACCCACCGTCCGGGCGCTCAAGCAAGCCCTTGCCGACCGGGGGCTCAAATGCTGGCTCGACGAAGAGCAACTGCGTCCCGGACTACCCTGGCAGAATCTGTTGGCACAAGGCATCAAGGGCTCCGGCAGCGTCGCGGTCTGTGTCGCCGCCGACGGTCTGGGTCCCTGGGAAGACGAAGAGATGCAGGCCGCCCTGTTCCTTGCCGTCAAGGACGGCCGGCCGATTATTCCTGTCCTGCTGCCGGGGGCCCCGTCGGAGCCTGAGTTGTCCCCGTTTCTGGGCAACCGTACCTGGGTCGATCTGCGCGGGGGGCTCGATCCGGAGGGTATCGCCAGGCTGATATGGGGCATCACCGGCAAACCGCCTGGCGAAGGCACAACGGCTCCGCCGGATGTCGCCGGAGGTGGCGAGGTGCCGACGCCGAGTGAGAACCGGTTTCTGGACGAGATCTTCGAGTACCTTTACAACCATCCCACCCTGATCCTGCTTGCCCAAGAAGATCGGGAGCAGCACGCCGGCCTAAAAGCCCTACGCGAGAGCGCCCAGCGCCGTTTCGGCGCGGGCCGGGTCGTCCTGCATCTGGTCCCACCGCCCCATGCCGACGCCAGCGAGGCCGAGTTCTTCCGCGCCCTGTCCAGACGCGCTGAGATGGACCCGCCCGCCCAGAGTGCCATGGATTTCTATGACTACCTGGACAATCGGCTCAGCGGCGGCGAGCGGCTGTTCCTGCTCATCACCGACCTCAGCAAGTGTTCTGACGCCGGACGCGAGCGGCTCGCCGGTATCCTGCGCGGTCTGTCCGACGTCCATGGCGATGCCTTGCAGGTAGTGCTGGTAGGGGGCGAGGGGCTGGCCGAGCTCAAATATGCCCAGGGCGATCTGTCCCTGTTGAGTAATGCGGAACCCACGAGTTGGCCCGAGCTCAACACCGGCGACCTGATAGAGATTGCCCGGCAGAACCGGCCCCTCTTGGATCTGGCGCCGGAGGAGGCGCTGGTCGTCCTCGAGGCCACGGGCGGCCACCCGCGCCTGATCCGAGGAGCCCTGCGCTGCCGTGCCAAAGGCGAGACGCTTGATACATGTACCCGGAATCTGGCGAACTCCATGCAAATCGAGGCCCAGTTCAGTTCGCTTATCCACCAAGATTCGAAGAATGCCCAACAGATCGCCGCCTGGCTCAGGCAAGACGATCTGGGTCCCTACCGTGGCTGGATCCTGGACCCACTGTTGCGCCGGCTCTACTGGAAGAACCTGTTGCGGACCAAGGGTCCGGCCGGAGCCGAGCGCCTGGTCTGGCGCTGCCCCGCAATCATCGAAACGGGACGGTGGGTCCTGGGAGGATATCTCGGAGAAGACGCGCGCCTGGACGAAGTTCAGCGTAATCGCCTGGCAGCGCTGGACGGATTGCTCAGAATCGCAAACGGAAATCCCATTGATCGTGGCGGACGGCAATGGAACAGAGACGAACTCTATGACCGATGAACGCTGGTTCTTCGATACCAATGTGCTTGTCTACCTGTTCGACGCGAAGGCACCGGATAAACAGGCTACCGCACGCAGTCTTTGGGATCGGGCTTGCCGCGAAGCCGTACCTGTACTCAGCACGCAGGTTCTCCAGGAGTTCTTCGTCACCGTTACCAAACGGGATTGATAACTACCCCCTGATAACTGAACACTGCCCCCTGACAACTACGGGTTAATGGAACCACGAAAGGCACGCAAGAACACGCGTCCATCGATGCGGTTCGGCCATCCC
This sequence comes from Candidatus Thiosymbion ectosymbiont of Catanema sp. Cochon2018, assembly GCA_011392765.1. GTDB lineage: Bacteria > Pseudomonadota > Gammaproteobacteria > Chromatiales > Chromatiaceae > Thiosymbion > Thiosymbion ectosymbiont_A. The sequence continues at coordinate 1,007,888 of WYCW01000001.1, forward strand.
TGGTCTCACCGCATCCTACGGGCAGGGCGAGCGCGTATAAATTTCTTATCGATCAACAAATTGCTACCAACTCCCAAACGCCGGCGCGGAGCGCGGAGCGCGTAGCCCAACATCAGCATTTCGTTGGGCACGGCGCACCCTCCAAAGATGCGGTTCGCGCCTGGCGGTGATGCAGTCCGGAAAGGACAACACACGCTCACCGCATCCTACGAGCTTTGCCCAACCTACAAGATCATGTTTTCAGAAGGATTTATACGCGCTTGCCCTGATCCTACGGGCTGGCCCCTAACCGTGAATCCGAGAGGTAGTGTATAAACATGGGGACTGAAAGAGAGAAAGATGGGCAGGCGGCCGCTGAGAGCAGTGCTGACCTGGTTGAAGATTCGGAACCGGTGGAGCCGGTGTTCCTCGAAGACGTGGATCCTAATCTTGTGGAGATCCCGCTCTTCATTACCAAGACCCACGCCAGAAAGGCCTTCGGAGTACGGCCTGGTGAGTCCCTCGATGACGCCCTTGATCGCCGGGCCCGTGAACGCCAAGGAACGGTTCACTAACAAGTTATCCATCTTTAGCCAGAGAGGCTCTTACTGATTCACCACAGAGGGCACAGAGGACACAGAGAAAGAAACGCTCAGGCGCCAGGATGCCAAGGCGCAAACCTGTCTGCCGACAGGCAGGGGTTCTTTCTCTTGGCGTCATTGCGTGATTTCTCATCTCTGTGCTCTCTGTGTTCTCTGTGGTGAATCAAACATGGCCCGCCGTGTCCTCGACCGAGAGAAACGACTGCGGCGCCTGCCGGTAACCGAACGCTGCGAGTGGGAGCGGATCGAGGTGCCGCGAGCGTATGGATTGCGCGCCGAGCATGCGAGTCGAAGATGTTTTACTTATTTTTGAATCGTTACCAAGGGGATTCGTGTCGTTCGTGGTTCGGTGAACGAGCTTGGTGTTCATTCGTGTCCATTCGTGGTTTTTGCGTTGATTAGCCGTCCGTGCCGGGTTTCGTTCCTCGACCCAGCCTACGGGCTACGGGCCTAAGCTTCGTCGCGAACCCCCAATAGGACAGGATTTACGGGATTACACAGGATTTACAGGATGCTTGTCTTTCCTGAATTTCCTACGCCTGCTCACGCCCTTACCAAACCAGCAAGTGCTCTTCACAACAAAAAATCCTGTTAATCCTGAAAATCCTGTTAATCCTGTACCATTGGTTAGCGAGGCTTCGCCTTAAGCCGGTGAGGCGTGAATTTCTTGTGCAGTGCAAAAACTCGACTCATTTGTAAAGATGCGGGTCCGTCAGGGAATCCTAGGGTGGGCGGCCATCTTCTTGCTGTGGTCGACGCAAATCCTCGCCGGGCCCGCCCACCCACCCCTGGTCCCGGAGGGCGAGCCGGTCCCGGACCTGGAGCAGATCATTACCGGGATCGACCCCAGATCCGGTTTCAATGCAGTTGCCTTCAGCCCCGACGGGCGCCTCCTCGCCTCCGCCTCTTGGGATAACACCCTGCGCCTGTGGGACCCCGCCACCGGCCGCCTCCTGCGCTCCCTCGAGGGGCATGGCGGTCCGGTTACAAGCGTCGCCTTCAGCCCCGACGGGCGCCTCCTCGCCTCCGCCTCTTGGGATAACACGCTGCGCCTGTGGGACCCCGCCACCGGCGAGCTCCTGCACGTTTTGAAGGGACATGATGGTCCGGTCACAAGTGTCACCTTCAGATCCGACGGGCGCCTCCTCGCCTCCGCATCGGGGAATATCCTCGGGAATATCCTCGGGAATATCCTCGGGAATATCCTCGGATCGGGAGATAACACCCTGCGATTGTGGGACCCCGCCACCGGCCGCCTCCTGCGCACTTTGGAAGGGCATAGCAGTTCGGTCAATAGCGTCACCTTCAGCCCCGACGGGCGCCTCCTCGCCTCCGCATCGGGGAATATCCTCGGGAATATCCTCGGATCGGGAGATAACACCCTGCGATTGTGGGACCCCGCCACCGGCCACCTCCTGCGCACCCTGGAGGGGCATGGCGGTCCGGCTAGAAGCGTCGCGTTCAGCCCCGACGGGCGCCTCCTCGCCTCCGCCTCTTCGGATAACACCCTGCGCCTCTGGGATCTAGGTGAGACCCCCCGTATCCGAAATATCCTAGTCGGAGGCAGGGATGGACTCTGGGTAAGCTGCCGTGCCGATCCGGGGCGCTGCCGGCGCTATGACGACGGGACTCTGCTCATCCGCCGGGACAAAAAGGGCTGGATAAAACCGGTCCCGCTGCCTGCCGGCTTTGGGCCGGCCGAGTTGGTGATCGAGCCGGAGTGGCTAGGGAATGGGGCCGCCGAGTCCGCACTGTCGCCGGGGGACGGAGAAGCCGTGCCGGTTTTTCTACAGGTGCACAATCCGGGTCCGGAGACCGCCTATTGGTTGCGGATTCATCAAGAGCGCGCGGACGGGGACCCCTTTCTGTTCACGCCGCCAACCCGACAGGTCCGGCTGGGTCCCGGCGATACTTGGGAAGCCACCGGCAAGGTCTCTTATCTGGCGGCTGGTCCCGAGCCGCAGGGTCTGAAAGGGAACCTGAAGCTGCGCTTGGAGCAGGCCCAGGGCGAGCCGATCACTCTCGAACTCCCCATCCGTGGCCGCGCGCCGGAGCTGGCGCTGGTCGGAGAGCCGGAGCAGATCGCGGGCGATGTGCCGGCCCTGGCGGTCCGGGTCCGCAATGCCGGTAAACAAGAGCTTCAAAAGGCCGAGTTTCGGGCCCAAATCAGTGAAATCGTCAGTGACCAGGCCAGGAGTACCGACAGGTCACTGGCCCAGGTAACTGTGGAAGAAATCCCTGCCGGCCAGGAGGTCAATCTGTCCTTCGCCCTGCCCGAGGATGTGGCGCTCGACGAAGACAGCCGTCTCGCCCTGGCGGTCCGGGAGCTTTCTTACCCGCCCCATGACTGGGTTTTTAAGGACCTGCCCATCCGACTGCCGATACCCCCTTGGCAGCTCTATGCCGGACTCACGGCCCTGCTACTCGCCTTGTCTGTCCTGCTCTGGTATCTGCGCCAATATACCCACCCCCTGACCCGGCGGCTCGCCGCGGAGCCCACTTATCTGCCCCGCCTGGGCATAGAGCAACTGGATCAGGCCCGGAGGTTGCTCCGACATACCCGGCGCCTGGATACGGTCCTGGCGGCCAACGGTATCCATGGTCGCTGGCTGGAGCAGGCCCTCCGGTTCCGGCAAGACTCCAATGAACACCAGGTCAGATGGCTCGCCCACCGCTTGGGCGCCGATTGGCAACGCATAGAAAGCCTGGGCACGGATGGGAAGATTGGGCAGTTCGAGCTGAGTCTCGGCGACGATTTCCCGCTGAACCTGAAGACCTGTTCGGTGATTTTTCCACCGGTCGACTGGTCGGAACAGGAGGTCCTGTCCAGCCTGACCAAGAGAGATGGAGGGGGCGGGGATCAGGTGTGCTTAGTCCTGACCGGGGATCCGGATCGACAGGCTGTCCTCAGCGACCGCTGTCGCACCCCGGACAACTGGCTGGTGGCACCCCAGGACGCGGAGCTGAGCGGACTCCTGCTCGATCCCGAGCCGGTGGACGCCTACGCCAGGCTGATCGCGGGCTATGTGAAAGTGGCACGCATTTCGCCCTATCAAACCCGGCTCGGTGTAAGAAAGGAAAACACCTTTTTCGGCCGTACCCGGATCATCTCCGACATCCAACACCGGGAGCCCGCCAACTATCTGCTGGTGGGCGGGCGTCAGCTCGGTAAATCCAGCCTGCTGCTGGCCCTGAAACGCCGCTATGACCAGGACGCCAGCGTCGATTGCCGCTATGTACCCGTCGGCCAGGCCAGCATCGAGTCCAGGCTCGCCCGAACACTCGGGGTGACGACGGATTCGTCCCTGGCCGCGGTGCTGGAGCGCCTGGGGGAGATAGAGACCGGCAAGCGCCGCCTGCTGCTGCTGGACGAGGCGGATGTCTTTGTCCGAAAAGACGCCGAACGGGGCTATGCCTGCCTGAAAGGCTTCAGGAACCTGACCGAGGAGGGTCGCTGCCAGTTCATCCTGGCCGGGTTCTGGAACCTTTATCGTTCGGCCAGCTTCGATTATCAGTCACCACTCAAGAACTTTGCAGAAACCATCGGCATCGGCGCCCTGGAGCCGGAGGCCTGCCGGGACCTGGTGGTCCGGCCCATGGCGGCCCTGAATCTAAAATACGCCTCCGATGAGTTGGTGGCCCGCATCCTGGATCTCACCGGCGGCCGCGCGAATCTGATCGCCATCCTCTGCGACCAGATGCTGCAGGACTCGGGCCTGGCCCAACGGGAGCTGACCGAGACGGATCTGGAACGGGCCCGGGAGAGTCAATCTCTGCGTAGTGCCCTGGAGGGCTGGGGCAGCCTGACCAAGGATGAGACTTCCAACCGGCTCGACCGTTTGATTGTCTATGGCCTGATCGAGCAGGAGGAATTCGAGCTCGCCGACGTATTGGATCTGTTCACCAGGCTCGGATATGAGACCGCGCCGGAAGGGGTGAAGGAGTCCCTGACCCGGCTGGAGCTGGCCTTTATCATCGGCCGCAGCCGAAACCGCTACCGCTGGCAGGTGCCCCTGTGGCGGGAGCGGGTCCTCGCCGAGGAGCCCGAGCGGATGCTGCAGCGTGAGCTGGGGACCTGATACCACGAAAAACACGAAAGGACACGAACCCTCATCCGTGTGAATTCGTATTTTTCATGGTTGCTGTTCCCCGCGCCCGCGGAACTCGACTCATTTGTAAAGATGCGGGGCCGTCAAGAAATCCTAGCGTAGCGCAGGCGTCCCCGCCTGCAAATATCTTGTCTGCAGGCGAGACGCCTGCGCTACGGCTGTGTCGCCATTCATTTTTTCGCCGCAAATGAATCGAGAACCCTCGATGACGGCGAGCCGATTGCAACCGATTTGCGTTGATCGGCGGTAAAAAGCGGAGCCGCCGAGGTTCGGATTGAGTAGGCAGGAAAAATGATCCGGTCACTTGGATCTATCCACAGATTACGCGGATTCCCGCAGATTCAAGGGCACTTTGAAAAATACGGTTTTGGTTAATGCCACACTTGAATAATCAATAGCTTAGAGTCGCCGGATTGGTGAAAATAGCTATTTTTCAAGGTGCCCTGAAAACGAAACAATCTGCGAGAATCTGCGTAATCCGTGGACAGAAAAGAGAATGTGATTTTTTGTACCGGCTCCTGTATGACCCATGAAACAATCGGCCCTCGCCTTCGATAGCGACGTCGACCCGGCCGTCGGCGACACGCTCGGCGCAGACTCCGAGACCGCTGTTCGATCCTATGTCATCGAGCAGTTGGAGGTATTCAATTGGGGCCCGTTCGGCGGCCTGCACCGCATCCGGATCGACCCCCAGGGCAGCGCCGTCATCGGTCAGACCGGCAGCGGCAAGACCACGCTGGTGGACGCCCTGATGACCCTGATCGCCGAGAGACCTCTGTACAACCTGGCCTCCACCGGCGGCCACGAGAGCGACCGCGATCTGATGTCCTATATCCGCGGGGTGTCGGGCGAGGGCAACGAGAGCGGCGACAACGCCCATATCGCCCGTCAGGGCGCCACCGTCACCGCCTTGAGCGCACGCTTCGGGGACGGCCGCCGGCCGGTCACCCTGGGGGGCCTCCTGTGGCTGGACGGGAGCAGCTCGGCGCTGAACGACCTGAAACGGTTGTGGCTCTTCAGCCGCGACGGCACGCTCGGGGTCGGCGATTGGCTGCCGGTGCTGCGCGAAGGGGGCGCCCGCGCCCTGAAACAATATCTGCGCGATCAGGGCAGCTCGCCCCACGACACCAAATCGGCCTATCTGGCCCAGGTCCAGCGCTTCTTCGAGGTCGGCAAGAACGCCTTCGCGCTGCTCAACCGCGCCGCCGGTCTCAAGCAGCTCAACAGTGTCGACCAACTGTTCCGGGAGCTGGTACTCGAAGACAAATCCGCCTACAAACGCGCCGAAGAGGTGGTCGAAGGCTTCGATGTGCTCACGGATATTCACCACGAGCTGGAGGTCGCCCGCAGCCAGCAGCGCTCACTGCTGCCCATCGAGGCCGAGGAGCGGACGCGGCAACGCAAGGTCGCCGAGGTCGAGCGCCTCTCGCAGCTGCAACGCATCCTGCCGGTTTGGTTTGCCATATACGCCTGCCGGCTGTGGCAGCAACGACACGCCGAGATCGATGCCGAGATCACCAGGCTGCAGGACCGCACCCTGGCGCTGGAGCAGGAGGAACAGCGGCTGCAGGCCCAGGTCGACGACCTGCACCGCCTCTACATCGAGGCCGGCGGCGGTAATATCGAGCAGCTTGAACAACTCATCGCCGGCCAGCAACGCATCGTCCGACTCTGCGAGGACACAGTCGCCGATTACCGGCGACTGATTGCCGGGCAGGACCTGGACCCCGAGCTCAGCGCGGCCGCCCTGCGCCGCAATCAGGAGCGGGCCCGACAGATGCGTGCCGAGCAAGGGCCTCTGCTCGAACAACTGGAGCACCGCCGCGACGAGCAATCCGGCGCGGCCCTCAACGCCCGCAACGCCGTCCGGGAGCTGGAACAGGAATTGGAGCAGGCCAGGGAACACGCCCACTCCAATCTGCCGGGCAATTATCTGGGTTTTAAAGGCGACCTGGCCGCGGCGCTGGGGGTCTCGGTCGGTGACCTGGCCTATGTCGCCGAGCTGGTCGAGGTGAAACCGGAGGAGCAGGCCTGGCGGGGGGCCATCGAACGCGCCCTGGGGGGCCAGAGATTGCGGCTGATCGTGCCCGGTGAGCGGATGCCCAAGGCCCTCGCCTGGGTGAACCAGCGCCACAACCGGCTCCACGTGCGCCTGCTGGACGCGGCGCAGTACCAAGGGCCGGCCCGGTTTCTCGACGACGGTTTTACGCACAAACTCAACTTCGCCCGGCACCCGCTGCATATTGCCTTAAAAAGCTTCCTGGCCGAACATGACCTGCACTGCGTGGCGGATACCGATCAACTGCACCGGACCCCCCACGCCCTGACCATGCAGGGGACCATCTCGGGCAAGCGGGGCCGCTTCGACAAGCAGGACCAACGGGCCCTGAACCAGGGCTGGATGACCGGCTTCGACAACCGCGATCGGGTAAGACAGCTCGAAAACGAGCTGGAACAGGCGCGGGACCGGGTCCATACCGAGGCGGCGGCCTTCGACCGGGCCAAGCGGGAACACGAGACCCTCCGGCAACAACTGGCGCTCCTGGAACGGCTCGACGAGCTGGATTTTGACGCTATCGACATTGCATCCGCGCGGGCCGAACTGGAACGGTTGCAGGCCCAGTTGCGGGCCCTGCAGGACCCGGAGTCCGAGACCTTCCGCGCCCGACAGGTCTGGGAGCAGGCCAGGCAAAGGTTGCAACAGCAGCGCGACGAGCTACAGGCGCAGCGCGAGGCCATCGGCAGCCTGAAGGCCAACCTGGTGCGCGCGGACGAGCGGCTGAGCTCGGCGCGTAACCGCCGCGGCAGCGGCCTCGACGACGAGCAGACGGCCCTGGGTGACGGCTACCTCGAACCGCCCGCCGCCGAGGCCATCGAGCGCCTGGACGACCTGGAGCGGGAAGCCGCGATCAGGCTGCGGCAGGAGGCCGAGACCGCCGGCGCCGGACTGACCAGATCGGAAAACAAGCTCATCGGCCTCATGGGCAAGGCCCAGAAAGAGGACACCGGGGCCCTGGCCGAGGTCGGAACCGAGATCCGCGACATCCCCAACTATCTGCAACGGCTCGAAGTGCTGACCAAGGAGGCCCTGCCCGAGAAGCTGGATCGGTTCCTCGGCTATCTCAACAAATCCTCCGACGAAGGCGTTACCCAGCTCCTGGCCCACATCGACAACGAGGTATCCATCATCGAAGAGCGCATCGCCGAGCTCAACCAAACCCTGATCCAGGTCGATTTCCAGCCGGGGCGTTATCTGCACCTGGAGCCGCGCAAAGTGATCCATCAGGCGCTCACCGACGTCCACCGGGCGCAAAAGGCACTCCGCAGCGCCGCCCTCCGGGACGACCAGGGCGAATCCCACTATCACGCCCTGGTCGAGCTGGTGCGGCTCCTGCGGGACGCGGCGGAGCGTAAAAAAACCGCCGGCGCCCGGGCCTTGCTGGACCCCCGCTACCGTCTCCAGTTCTTCGTCAAGATCATCGAGCGCGACAATCAGCACGTCATCGAGACCCGCACCGGCTCCCAGGGCGGCAGCGGCGGCGAAAAAGAAATCATCGCCAGCTACATCCTCACCGCCTCCCTGAGCTACGCCCTCTGTCCCACCGACCTGGGCCGGCCCCTGTTCGGCACCGTGGTATTGGACGAGGCCTTTTCCAAGAGCTCCCAGGCAGTCGCCGCCCGCATCATCGAGGCCCTGCGCCAGTTCGGCCTGCACCCCCTGTTCATCACCCCCAACAAGGAAATGCGACTGCTGCGGCTGCACACACGCTCGGCGGTCCTGGTGCACCGCCGCGGCCAACAGGCGGTTACCGCCTCCCTGAGCTGGGAAGAACTGGACCGACAGGCCCACAAACGAATGCAAACGGACCTCCGGTGAAGACGCCCGACGCTTATCGCAAATCGGAAGCCATGGGTGGACTTGGGTGGACTGCATGGACTTTGTGGACAATGGACACCATGGACCTGGGTCTGTACCAGGCCCTCAGCTTCCGGGCCCACCAGGAACACCGCAGCCTGGTCCAACAGGCAGCTCGTAGGTTGGGCAAAGCCGCCAGGGACGGTGGCAGCCGCCGTGGACTCCATGGACTCAGTGGACCACGTGGACCAGGGGGTGCTGGGTGCCCCCGAGTCCATGCAGTCCATACTGTCCATGTTGTCCATTGGGCTACCCTCATGCCATCCATATGGTCCACGGCGGTGTGCCCGACATCCACAGTTTGTTGGACACGGCCCACCGTCCCTGGTATGTATTTTGATGCAACCAACCGGACAAGACGCCATGCCCTCCCTGCAAATTCGTGATCTGCCCGATGATCTGTACCAGGCCCTCAGCTTCCGGGCCCATCAGGAACACCGCAGCCTGGTCCAACAGGCAGTGGCCGAGCTGCGGCGCATCCCGGCCTTGACCGCCGGTGAGCGTCGCCAAGCCGTGATCGCCCACATCCGCGCCACCTTACGGCAACCCGACGGGTCTCCGGGCCCCGCGCCCAAGGCGCTGGTACGCGAAGACCGGCAACGTCATGTCAGCCCCGCGCCCGAGACGCTGGTGCGCAAGGACCGGGAACGCTAGCGGATGCGTTTGGTACCGGACGCCTCCGCCGCGGTGCGACTGGTGATGCGCGCCGAGGCCGCGGACAAGCTGCTCAAACCCGTCTCGGCGGCAACCTTGGTGATCGCCCCCGGCCTCTATGCGAGTGAGGTCGCCAACGCCTTGTGGAAATATGTGAAGGCCGGCGGCCTAGGATCCTTGAGGGACCCGAATCTTTACCAATGAGTCAAGTTTGTGCACGGCACAAAAACTCACATCTCCTCATGCAGCACTTGGGGGGATTGCGCCCATTGTTTTTATCCGCAGATTACGCAGATTTTCGCAGATTATTTCTATTCTTAATCTGCGAAAATCTGCGTAATCTGCGGATAACAAGTTTGTTCGCTGCACAAAAAATTCACGCCTCGTCGGTCTGAGGCAAAGCCTAGCTAGAGGTAGAGACAGCGCTCGAGCGGTACCAAGAGGCAACCGACCTGATCGATGACTTTATCCCCGATCGGGAGCTCGCAACGGAGGCCCTTAGCGAAGCGATACGGTATCGGCACCCCGTCTATGATCTGCTCTACACCGTCCTGGCCAGACGCACCGGGTGCGCCCTTTTATCCATGGACCAGCGGTTGAAGACACTACTCGAACGGATGGGGATCGACACCATCCGGGATTCCTTGACGGACCCGCATCTTTACAAATGAATCGAGTTTGTGCACTCCCAAGGGGGCAGTTGTCAGTTGTCAGGGGGCAGGTAGTATCCGTTGGTTGCCCCTGAAAACTGCCCCCTGAATTGTTGAGGGTGTCGTAAAAGCCTAAATCGGGATCGGGATCGCAATCGGAATCTCGATTCCGATCCCGATCCCAATTTCGACCTACCCCGGCTCTCCAACGGCTGGTTGGGCGGAGGAGATGGGGCCTTACGGGAGAGGGGTTTTTGGGGCCTCATGCCTCGTCGGGCTGAGGCAAAGCCTCGCCAACTCGTAGGCTGGGTTCAGGGACGAACCCGGCACTCGGCGGCGCTGGGTTGAGGTACCTGTCTGCCGACACCTGCCTGCCGCAGGCAGGGGCAGGCGAAACGCACCTATTCGTGCCGTTTGACATTCGACTCTAACCGATGAAGACGCCCGACGCCTTGCGGGACAAACTCCGGGGCCAATGGCGCAACGGCGATACCCGCCGGCGACGGCTGTTGGGGGAGGACCCGTGGCCCTCGACCCTGCCCATCGGCAAGCCGGCGCCGGCACTCATGGCCAAGGACGTCGCTACGGTGCGGGCCCACATCGAACGCTGGCGCCGGGTACGGGTCGGAGAAGTGCGCTGGGAGGCAGTGAGCTACCGCAGCCTCGCCGGTGCCGTCGAGCTCCCCGTATCCTGGGTCCTGCACTCGATAGAAGAATGGGTCGAGGCCATGGCCGATGCCGAGATTCGCCGGGAATACCGGCTCCTGTCCGGTGTCATCGCCGCCGTCGATCCCCGATTCCACCCGCTCATCGTCCGGCAACGGCAACACCTGCTGACACACGGGGCGGAAGAAACCATCCGGGCCTGCACCGTAGCCGCCCGCCTGACACCGGGCTGTGCCGCCGGCCGCCCCCTGCGGGCTTTATCCATCGCCGGCTGCGACAGCAAATTCTTCGAACGCCATCGCCCCCTCCTGACCCGGCTCCTGGAGCTGCGTTTCGGCGACGCCGTCGCGCACCAGGGCCTGGAAAGTTTCTTAGGGGCGCTCGACGAAGGCGAACACTGGCTGCTGATCGCGCCCCTGGTGCCGGGTCTGTTACCGTTCGAGCAGCTACGGCTGCGCAGCAGCGAGCTGCGCCGCTCCCCCCTGCCCGGCAGCCACCTGCTCCTGATCGAAAACGAGCGCTCCCTCTACCAACTGCCGCCGCTGGCGGGAACCGTCGCCGTCCTGGGCGCCGGCCGCAACCTGACCTGGCTACAAGCCGCCTGGCTGGACGACCGGACCCTGGCCTACTGGGGCGACCTCGACACCTGGGGCCTGAGCATGTTGGCGATGGCCCGCCTGCAGCGGCCGCATCTCAAGACCCTGCTGATGGACGCGGCCACCTTCTCGGCCCTCGCGCCGGAACACGCCGTCGTCGAGCCGGTCAAGGCCGATCCCTCGCCCCCCGCCGGGCTCGATGCCCAGGAGCAGGCTCTGTATCGAGACCTGTACGAACGGGAAAAGGGACGCCTGGAACAGGAATTCGTGCCCATCGAGCTGGTCCATCGGGCGGCGAACCGCTGGCATTCGGGTTCCCTTCCTCTCCGACTCGACGCGGCCGATCCGCATCATTTATGCTGAACTTCGATGACGAAACCAAGATCAGGCCCCTCACCATGTTTAACTCGGCGGCTCAGCTCCCGCAACCCCACCCGATCTCCGTCCGGGAATACTTCCGCATGGGAGAGACAGGTGTCTTGGATCCCGAGGCGCGTATCGAGCTGATAGAAGGCGAGCTGTTCGATATGTCCCCCATCGGTCCCCCACACTCCGGTAAGGTCAACCGCCTCATCCGGCTCTTCTCCCGGATCATCGGCGACCGGGCCATCGTCTCGGTACAAAATCCTACGGTGCTCGGTGATCTCTCGGCCCCCCAACCGGACCTGGCGTTGCTACGCCGGCGGGAGGATTTCTATGAGCAGGCCCACCCCGGACCGGAGGACATCCTGGTGCTGGTCGAGGTGGCGGACAGCACCCTGGCCTACGACCGTAACCGCAAGCTGCCCCTCTACGCCCGCTTCGCGATACCGGAGGTCTGGCTGGTCGATGTGGCGGGCAAGGCGCTGGTTATCCACCGGGACCCGGAGGGCGGGAAGTATAAGACGAAGTTTCGGGTGCGGAATCTATCGCGTGTCGGCATCGCCGCGTTGCCCCATGTCGAGTTGGATCTGCGGTCGTTGTTCTGACCGACCGGTCGGGCTTCATACCCGGCGCCAGGATTCCTTGAGGGACCTGCATCTTTACAAATGAGTCAAGTTTGTGCGCTGCACAAAAATAGTTTTGCCTCTTGTTGGGCAGGAATCGCAAATCCTTTGAACCACGGATGAACACGGATAAACACGGATCACAATCCGTGTTTATCCGTGTCTGCCTCCGTGGTTCTTCGGTGCGGTTGGTCACGCCTCGTCGGTCTGAGAGCCTGTCTGAAAAGACAGTCTCTCAGTACCCCTTTGTGGCTTTGTGCCTTTGTGTGATGTTCTTCATTTCTCACACAAAGCCACCAAGACACGAAGAATTTTTCATTTTTAAATCAATGTATTAGTTTTTAGACAGCCTCTTAAGATAAGGCCGAGATCAGGACCCCCAGGCCACTGCCCATGTCTTGTTACCGCTTTTTCCTCTGCGTTCCGCTGTTCCTGGCAATTGCCCTGTTCGGTGCCCCCGCCCTGTCCGCCGATCCGTCCACCAAACCCTTCCCGCGCATCGAGGCGGGACAGCACACCGCGCCCATCAAGCGCATCGGCGTGGACACAGCAGGCCGCCGGCTGGTGACCGCCTCCGACGACAAGACCGCCCGGATCTGGAACCTCACAAACGGCGCCCTCGAACGGGTCCTGCGGCCACCCATCGGGGATGGCAACGAGGGCAAGCTCTACGCGGCGGCCTTGTCGCCGGACGGCAAAACTGTGGCCGTCGGTGGTTGGACCGGATATGCGTGGGATCGGCAGGTCTCGATCTACCTCTTCGACCGGGCGAGCGGGGAACTCAAGCACCGTATCGGTGGCCTGCCCAATGTGATTTACCACCTCGCCTTCTCCCCGGACGGTGCCCGCCTGGCGGCGGCCCTGGGAGCGGGCGAAGGCATCCGGGTCTACCGGACCCGTGACTGGGCCGAGATCGGGCGGGATCAGGACTATGGCGCAAGCAGTTATTGGGTCGATTTCGACGGCCAAGAGCGACTGGTCGCCGGCTGTTATGACGGCTTCATCCGGCTCTACGACTCCGACCTGCGGCTGATTGCCAAGAAGAAGGCCCCCGGCGGGGAGCGGCCTTTTTCCGTAGAATTCTCGCCGGACGGCAGTCGGATTGCCGTAGGCTTCGCGGACAGCACGGCGGTGAATGTGCTTTCCGGCACAGACCTGTCCCTGCTCCATGCCCCGGACACCTCGGCTATCGACAATGGCAATCTAGGCCGGGTCGCCTGGTCCCGGAACGGCCGGACTCTCTTTGCTGCCGGGCATTACAATCTACAGGGCGATGACCGCGCGCTTGTCAGTTGGGCCAATGCCGGCCGTGGTCCGGCCCGAATAGGTCCCATTGCCAAGGATACCATCATGGCGCTGGTCCCTTTGGCCGACGGACGCTTGGTCTTCGGCGCCGGGGACCCGGCCTGGGGTCTGCTGGACACTAGGGGCAAGCGGGTCCTGGGACGCAATCCGGCCATTGCGGATTTCCGTCGCCGGGGTCATGTCCTGCGCCTGTCGCATGACGGCACCCTGGCCGAGTTCGACTTCAAGGTGCTGGACACCGATGGCGATTGGCGGGTACATAGGATGCGCTTGGATCTGACCGAGCGCCGACTGGAGCTGGACCCAGGTAGCAAGACCGAGCAGCTCCAACGCCGACTGCGGGCACTGGGCCATGCACCGGGAACGATCGACGGTGTCCTGGGTCCCCGCACCCGATCGGCATTGAAGGCATTGCAGCGCGAGCGGGGGCTGGCCGTGACCGGTGAGGCCGATGGCCCGACCCGCAAGGCACTGAACCTGCCTCGGCTGGTACCGCCCCGTATCCAAGCCCCCGGTCTGCGGATTACTGACTGGTATGACCAGTATGAGCCCAAGCTGAACGGCAAGATCCTGGATCTGAAGCAGTTCGAGGAGAGCCGGCGCCTGGACATCACCCAGGACGGCAGGCGCTTTCTGCTGGGCACGGAATGGTATTTGCGTCTCTACGACCGCAAGGGCGATCTGATCCGGAAGACCCCGGCCCCGGCGACGACCTGGATGGTCAAGCTCAGTGGTGATGGGCGCTGGGCGGTGGCGGCCTTCGGCGACGGCAGCCTGCGCTGGTTCGATGTCGAAAACAAGGGCAAGGAGCGGCTGGCTCTGTTCATCGACGGCGCGGCCATTGCCGCCGTGGGTCGCAACAAAAAGGCAGCGCGGATCCCCTGGGTACTTTGGACCCCGGAGAGTTTCTTCGATAGCGCCGGGGGCGGCGAGCGGCTCATGGGTTGGCACCTCAACCGGGGCCCCGACCGGGCCGGGGAGCTGGTCGACGCCGATCAGTTGGGGGAGATCTTTCGCCGCCCGGATCTGATAGCCCAGGCCCTGGACCCCGGATATCCCGCTCTCGCCAGGACCGCCCTGGCGAAGATCGGCGATCTGAAACAGCTACTCGCGGGCACTCGGGCACCGCGCCTGGAGCGTCTGGGTCCGGCCCAAGTCCGGCAGACGGAGCGTGATTTCCAGGCCCGCTTCCGGGTGGAGGACCGGGGCGGCGGCGTCGGTCGTATCGAGTACCGGGTCGATGGGGTCCTGATCGGCCAAGGCCGTGAAAGAGGCCGCTTCGGCCTGGGTCTGCCCAACCGCCGGGAGGAGACCCGGCCCTTCACCCTGGGACCGGGCAAACACCGGGTCGAGGTCCGGGCCTATGACCAAAAAGACCGCCTGGCCTCCCCCTGGGTGGTGTGGGAGGTCCGGGTGATCGGCGGGAGTCGCCGCAAACCCGATCTCCATGGCCTGGCGGTGGGCATCGGACCCTACCGGGACCGCAGCCTGTCCCTGGAGTATGGAGACGACGACGCGCAGGCCTTCGCGGCCACAATCGAAGAAACGGCCCGCGGGCTCTTTCGGAACATCGAGATTCGGTCCCTGGTGAATGAGCAGGCGACCCTGGATGGCATCCGGACAGCTTTCATGGCCATGGCCGAAAAGGCCGGGCCCGAGGACGTATTCGTGCTCTTTCTGGCCGGTCATGGCCTGGTCCAGGACGGGCGCTATCACTTCATCCCCTGGGATCTCAAGTACTCCAACCGCAAGGCCCTGGAATCGGGCAGCCTGCACGAGGAGCGGCTGCGGGATCTGCTGGCCCAGGTCCAGGCACGCAAGAGCCTGGTGGTGATCGACTCCTGCTATGCGGGCAAGGCACTCAGGGGCGGTACGCTCCTGGCCGCCTTACGCGGCGGCGAGGCCCTGGAGACCAAGGCCGCCATCGACCGCCTGATGGCCAAGACCGGCCGCGCGATCCTGGCGAGCGCCGCCGAACGACAATTCGCCTTGGAGGGGCTGGATGGCCATGGGGTCTTTACCCATGTACTGCTGGAGGGACTAAGGGGCAGGGCCGATCTGCTCGGCAACCGCAACCATACCATCGAGACCGGTGAACTGGCGGATTATCTGGAAGAAGAGGTCCCCCGCATCAGCCGCAAGGTCTGGGGCTATGAGCAACACCCCATGCGCGATCTCCAGGGCCAGTCCTTTCCCATCGGCCAGCGCCGGCGCCCCGGACCATGACCAAGACGGGCACCTGCGCACCAAGGACCGTAGGCTGGGTTGCGGCCAGGGACGGCCAAAACCCAGCAATACCCTCAGCCTACCGATTTAAAATCAATGTGTTAGTTTTCAGACAGCTTCTTAGAACCACGGATGGACACGGATAAACACGGATTGCGGTGGATGTTGGGCACGCCGCCTATCTGCCGGGAGGTACGCCTCATTGATGGGCACACTACGCTTTGTGCAGCCGACAAGCTATCGCGCCTCGGAAACCTCCGTGGGTCGTAAAAGTCCTTTCGAACCACAGAGGGCACAGAGAACACAGAGAAAGGCACCGACCAATTCTCTGTGTCCTCTGTGGTTTAGAGCCTGTCTAAAAAGACAGTCTCTTAGTAGCCCTTTGTGGCTTTGTGCCTTTGTGTGATGTTCTTCATTTCTCACACAAAGACACGAAGACACGAAGAATTTTTCATTTTCAAATCAAGGCGTTAGGGCCGTAGGCTGGGTTGCGGCCGGGGACGGCCAAAACCCGGCAATACCCTACAATTCCCTTTTTGAATCCGCAGATTACACAGATTTCCGCAGATTAAAAACGATTCGTGTTCATTCGTGTCCATCCGTGGTTCTAAAAAGCCAAATCAGATTATGCACGAGTGGCTGCTCAAGATTCGCCGGGCTTTACCAAAGGTTACCACCGGAATTGCCGAGGGGATCGGCAACGCAATCGGTGCGGGAATTGTCACGCTGGTTGTCTCACTGTTCGCTGGTATCGGCTATTGGTGGTCGCAGGGGTCCGATAGTCCGGAGGTCACCGATCTCCTGACCAGGGGGGATGCCTATCTGGACACCGGCCGCTACGACCTGGCCCTGAAGACCTACGAGGCCGCCCTGAAGCTGGCTCCGAACAATGCCGCCGCGAGCTTCGGGCAACAAAAAGCCCGGCTATTCGCCGGTATGGGTCCGGGCTTCGACGCCGAGGCCGCGCGGACGGCGCTGCGGGCCATGGCAGAAAATCACCCGAAGGATGCCCATCTCCGGGTCATGCTGGGCCGGCTGGCCGCGGCCGGAAGGGATAGCGAACGGGCACGGTCACACTACGAAGGTGCCCTCGCGCTCGATCCCGAGTTGGCCCAGGCCTGGTTCGCACTCGGGATCCTGGACCAGGAGGCGGGACGCCTGGAAGAGGCGCGGAAACGCTACGAGCGAGCAGTCGAGCTCGCCCCCGACCATCGGCAGTACGTCACTAATCTGACCGGTCTGTTCCTGGACCAGGGCGACTACCAGGCCACCCTCACGCGCTACGAAGGCCTGCTGGCCGTCGCGCCTCGGTTGCTGCTGGCACGCCTGGACGCGGGCAATGCCGCCCGCCTGGCGGGGGAGCTCGATAGGGCCGCTTGGCACCACGAGCGGCTGGCCCAGGACCTCTCGCGGTCCGGCGTATTCCAGCAGGGAGACAACGCCGCCCAGTGGGTCTTCGATCTTCCCCAGGGATCGGTGACCATGGACGCCCCGGATACCAAGCGCCTGTATGCGCTGCTGGCAATCGCCCTTACCCGCTGGCTGAACGGAGACCAAACGGGCGCCCGACACGCCGCCGACACGGCCAAGGCCCTCCCCGAGCTGTCCCGAGGACTGGCGGTAATCGAACAAGACCTGCGCCGTCTGGAAACGGTGCGACCGGAATGGAAAGAGCGGATCGCCGCCTACCGGGAAATGCTCGGTCTGCCGGTTCCCTGAGCCGAACCCATGGGCCGGTCCCTCCTTTTTTAATCCGCAGATTACGCAGATTTCCACAGATTATTTCGTTCTTAATCTGCGAAAATCTGCGTAATTTGTGGATAAAGAAAGTCCGGTCCTCCAAACTGCGCCAAATCATTCAGGATTGCTTTTAACCAGACAGCTTCTAAGTTAGCAGCCAACCGCTTGTCGCGGTAGGTTAGGCAAAGCTCGTAGGATAGAGGTAGGATGCGGTGAGCGTGGCAAGTCTTACAGGATGGCATCACGAGGAGGCGCGAACCCCATCAATGGACGCCTGGCCAGTGGCGAACCGCATCTTTGGATGGTCCGTGCCCAATACCTTGCTAGTGGCTATGTTCCCACTTGAACCTTAACCGCTATGCGTTTTCCTACGCAGATTGCACTGTCAAAGAATAAATGCATCTGCGAAAATCTGCGTAATCTGCGTAATCTGCGGATAGAAAAATAATGAAAAGTAGAACTAATCGGGCAATAGACAAATTAAAAGAACTCCTGCGCATGGAGTCTGCCAGTGGAATTCTGCTCCTGATTGCCGCTTTGTTGGCAATGGCGGTCGAAAATTCGCCGGCGAAATACCTTTATGATGCATTGCTCGGCACGCCGGTCGAAGTCAGAATCGGTCATTTCGAAATTGCCAAGCCTTTGTTGCTGTGGATCAACGATGGCCTGATGGCGATTTTCTTTTTCCTCATCGGCCTCGAGGTAAAACGGGAATTTCTGGCCGGTGAATTATCCGACCCCGCCCGCGTCGGGTTGCCCGTTATTGCGGCAGTCGGCGGTATGGCTATCCCGGCCGCGATTTATGCTTCGATAAATTGGGGCGATCCGGTAGCCATGAAAGGATGGGCTATCCCTTCGGCCACGGATATCGCATTTGCATTGGGCGTGCTCGCGCTGCTCGGCAGTCGAATACCGCAATCCCTGAAGTTGTTTCTCATGACCTTGGCCATCGTCGATGACCTGGGTGCCATCGTCATTATCGCCGTGTTCTATACCGCCGATCTGTCATTCTCTTCGTTGCTGATTGCCGCCATTGCCATCAGCCTCCTGTTTATCATGAATCGCGGGGGTGTATTGGGATTGGCGCCCTATATGCTCGTCGGTATGGTGTTGTGGGCGGCGGTGCTCAAATCCGGCGTACATGCCACCCTGGCGGGCGTGTTGACCGCGTTTTTCGTGCCCTTCAAGAAAGAGCCGGGGGAAACCCGAACCCAACTGGAAAAACTGGAACACGACTTGCAGCCGTCGGTTGCTTATGGTGTCTTGCCGCTATTTGCCTTTGCCAATGCCGGGATCCCGTTTGAAGGCATTACCCTGGACTCCATGTTGCACCCGGTCCCCTTGGGTATCGCAGCGGGCCTTTTCATCGGCAATCAAATCGGCGTATTCGGCTTCAGTTGGCTGGCGATCAAGTTCGGTATAGCGAAAATGCCTTATGCCGCCGGTTGGATGCAGCTCTATGGCGTCGCTTCACTCTGTGGGGTCGGCTTTACCATGAGCTTGTTTATCGCTTCTCTCGCATTCGAGCAAGGCGGTCCTGATTTTGCCGTAGACGACCGGCTGGGCATCTTGCTCGGTTCACTCGCATCCGGTCTGTTGGGCTATGGTGTGTTGCGCTTCTGCTCCGGAAACGGCAGAGCAGCTAAGTGTTGTAGGCTGGGTTGAGGAACGAAACCCAGCTTTTCCGATCCGCAATACCGTGTGCTGGGTTTGGCCGTCCCTGGCCGTAACCCAGCCTACGGGCTACGGGCTCGCATCCGGTCTGTTGGGTTATGGTGTGTTGCGCTTTTGCTCCGGAAACGGCAGTGCAGCGAGAATCCAGCGAGGCTTTGCCTCAGACCGACGAGGGTGAATTTTTTGTGCAGCGAACAAACTTGTTATCCGCAGATTACGCAGATTTTCGCAGATTATTTCTATTCTTAATCTGCGAAAATCTGCGTAATCTGCGGATAAAAACAATGGGCGCAATACCCCCAATGCTGCATGAGGAGATGTGAGTTTTTGTGCCGTGCACAAACTTGACTCATTGGTAAAGATGCAGGTCCCTCAAGGAATCCTAGTACAAACAATGCCATATCCTTGTGTTTTCGCGGTCCGAATTCCATGGCCGCTCGGGCAACGGGCCTGATTCGCGGGTCAACAGCTCCCGCCTGGGCACCGTCGGGCCAGGTCCGGGGCATTGGCCAGGGAGTTCGCCACTTGCAGGCGAAGGTTGTGGGGCACGGGCTGGTTGATCAGCAGGCTGAAGGGTTCCCACCGCCCGCTGCGCTTTACGAATCCCGCATAGCAGCTCACGCCCCGCAGGGTGCCGGTCTTGGCCCGGACCTGGGCGTTTTTCTGCTTCGGCAGCAGTGTCATGTGAGGGGCAAAGGCGTTCACCGCCTCCAGCAGTTGGCGGGCGCTCAGGCGATTACCGCGCGACAGCCCGGCACCGTCTTGGACTCGGTATCCCCGCCAGCGGAAGGTCCGGTCTACCCAACGCGCAAAGGCGCGCTGGGCCCCGGACATGTTCAGCCCGCGGTCATTGCCCCGGTCCGCCAGCTTCAGGAACAGGGCGTTGGCGATGAAGTTGTTGGAGTATTCGAGCATAGCGGCGATCACGGACCGCAGATCACGGCTGTTCCGGTGGCGGTAGATCCGTTTCAGACCCCTCGGCAGGGTGCCGTTGCGCAGGTCGCCGCCCACCCGGATCCCCGCCTGCCCCAGCTTGGCGCTCAGGAGCTCGCCGAAGTAACGCACTGCTTTCTTCCGTTGCTTGAGGTTTACCCGGTGCGTACCCGCTCCCAACCGCTGTCCGAACCGCCGCGCCATGGGGGTCAGCGGCGTCTGCTCCTCCGCGCTGCGGACCTTCCCCCCCCTGGTGACGACGTTGACGGTATTGAAGTTGGCCGCCAGCCCGGTCACCGGCGCGTCGTAGGGATTGTTGCTCGAAGAGCGGCCGCTGATCGCCAGATCCGGATCGAAGTAGCTGTCGTCCATACCGATCCCCGCGACCTTCCGTACCCCGTGCGCCTTCAGCGCGTCGGCGATGAGGTCCAGCTCCTCGGATACCAGATAGGGATCGCCGTAACCCTTTACCCAGAGCCGATTGTCATTGCCCAGATAGAAGTCCGTGTGAAAACGGTGATCCAATCCCCAGCGGTCGATGGCGGCAAGGGCGGTCAGGATCTTCAGCGTCGATGCCGGAACCATGGCGCGGTCCGGGTGGCGGCTGATGACCGGGCGACCGCGTTCTTCGACCATCAGGCTCGCCTTGGGCAGTTTCAGGGCACGGGACAGTGCGTCGCCCGAGCCGGCGCCTGTGGCCAGGGTCGGGCCGAGTAGTAAAAAGATACCGAGAAACAGGGGCAGAAGGGGTCTGTGTCGCATCATGGTCGATCCTGGTGATGATGAGTGATGAATGCGGAATGATGAATGATGAGTGCCGAATTCTTGTGTCCTACTCATCATTCATCATTCATCACTCAAGCAGGGGCGCAAGCTCCAGGTGCTCAGCGATCTGCCATGGATCGGGGGATGCCGTCCAAGGCACCAAGCCCAGGCAAGGCGCATCAATCAGGGCCTTCAAAGTGGCCAGATTCTCGTCGCGGGCCGACATGTCCGGATCCATCTGGTTCGCGACCCAGCCGGCAAGCCGGGCGCCGGACATCCGGATGCTTTCTACCGTCAGCAGGCTGTGGTTGATACAGCCGAGCCTGATGCCGGACACCAAAACCACCGGCAGATCCAGCGTCGGCGGCAGATCACTCACCGCCAGAGAAGGTCCGAGGGGCACCTGCCAACCACCGATGCCTTCGACGACCAGGAAATCGGACTCGGCCGCCAGGCGTTCCGCGGCCGCCCTGATGACTTCCGGCTCGATCTTCACACCGGCCCGGCCGGCCGCAATATGGGGTGCGATCGGGGGCTCGAAGGCGTAGGCGTTCACCAGCTCGTAGGGCACCTGGTGGCTGGCCTGGGTTTGGAGCCGCCGGGCATCCTCGTTACGCAAGCCTTCCGGGGTGCGTTCGCATCCGGATGCGATGGGCTTCATGCCGAGCGCCGTCAAACCACATTGCCCCAGGGCCGCCAGCAGCGCAAGCGCGACTTCGGTCTTGCCGCAGCCCGTATCCGTGCCTGTCACAAAGACACCTTTCATATTCTCAACCGCCCAGGCGCGTGATCTTTTCGATGAGGATGGTGTCTTTGGGCACGTCCTTCGGGAATTGGCCGCCGGGTCCGGTGGGGGTGGTGGCGATCTCGTCCACGACCTCCATGCCCTCGATTACCTTGCCGAAGACGGCGTAGCCCCAGCCCTGCCGATCCTTGGCTTTGTGATCCAGAAAGGCGTTGTCCTTGTGGTTGATAAAGAATTGGGCGGTAGCCGAGTGGGGTTTGGGGGTACGGGCCATGGCGATGGTGCCGCGTTCGTTCTTCAAGCCGTTGTCCGCTTCGTTCTCGATGGGATCACGGGTGGCCTTTTTCCGCATGGTTTGGTCGAATCCGCCGCCCTGGATCATGAAGCCCTCGATGACCCGGTGGAAGATGGTTCCGGTATAAAAACCCGTGTCCACATAGGCGAGGAAGTTCTCTACGGTCTTCGGGGCCCGGTCGGGATAGAGTTCGAGGGTGATGGCGCCCTTGCCGGTCTCAATCAAAAGTTTAGGGTTGTCCGCAAAGGCCGCGGGGGCGGCACCGAGCAGGATGAGCAGGGTAGCGGTAGTCGCGAGTAGTCGCCGCATGATGGGGTTCCTCGGAATGATGAATGATGAATGATGAATTCAGGTTCTGCGGGCGCGGGGAACAGGAACCACGAAAGTGCCGCATTTGGTTTTTCCATTGGGAATTCTTTTCAGGCCGCCTGCTCCATCTCGATCTCCGCATCGATGACCGCCCGGTAGGCCGCCTCGTCCGGCTCACAAATCCCCGCCGCCCCCCCAAGACAGTAGGCCGCCTCCAGCTCCCGAAGCGCGGTGCGGGCGGTGAAATCCATGCGGACGATATCCGCGTTGAGGCGGGTCCGGAGGGCACGTGCCTCGGCCTCGTCCCTTCGACCCGCCGCTGCGTGCAGCCGATAGATGTTCAGCTGGGGAACATCCTCCGGCAGATCCCGCAACCTCCGCTGAGCGGCCTCGGGATTCCGCCGGCTCAGCTCCATCAGCACCAGGCCACGCCGAAAGGTCGCTCGATGGACCGGCACCCTCGCCGCAGCCAGACCGCGCTCGAAGGCGTCCAGGGCCTCGTCCCAACGCCCCAGCTCGAGCAGGATCATCCCGCGCAAATGGAGGTCGTACAGATCTTGAGCGGTAACGGGTTGCAAAGGATTCGGGAGCAGCTGTAAGGCATCGGCATGGCGCCGCCGTTTACGGAGCACATTGGCCAAGCCATGGCGGGCTACCTCGTTGTTCGGCCAGCGTTCGATGTTGGCGCGGTACTGCTGCTCGGCGGCGTCCAGCTCGCCACGGGCCTTGAGCACCTCCGCCAAGCCGTTCGCCGCTACTTCGTTGTTCGGCCAGCGTTCGATGTTGGCGCGGTACTGCTGCTCGGCGGCGTTCAGCTCGCCACGGGCCTTGAGCACGTCCGCCAGGCCGCTCGCCGCTACTTCGTTGTTCGGCCAGCGTTCGATGTTGGCGCGGTACTGCTGCTCGGCGGCGTCCAAGCTCGCCACGGGCGGCCGCTCGCCGCTACCTCGTTGTTCGGCCAGCTGATGTTGGCGCGGTACTGCTGCTCGGCGGCGTCCAGCTCGCCACGGGCCTTGAGTACGTCCGCCAGGCCGTTCGCCGCTACTTCGTCGTTCGGCCAGCGTTCGATGTTGGCGCGGTACTGTTGCTCGGCGGCGTCCAGCTCGCCACGGGCCTTGAGCACCTCCGCCAGGCCGCTCGCCGCTACCTCGTTGTTCGGCCAGCGTGCGATGTTGGCGCGGTACTGCTGCTCGGCGGCGTCCAGCTCGCCACGGGCCTTGAGCACCTCCGCCAGGCCGCTCGCCGCTACCTCGTTGTTCGGCCAGCGTTCCATGTTGGCGCGGTACTGCTGCTCGGCGGCGTCCAGGTCGCCACGGGCCTTGAGCACCTCCGCCAGGCCGTTCGCCGCTACAGGGTCCTGGTCGTTGCGCCGGCAGGCCTTCCGTTGGAGCTGCTCCGCCCACTCCAATAAACCGGCATCACGGGCCAGCACGGCCGCCCGGCTCAGGGTTTTGGCGACATGAATATCCGTATCCGGCAAACCCTGGGCGGACTGATTATCCACGAGCTCATCCAGGTAACTACGCGCCCGCGTCTCGTTACCCTGCTGTAGGCACTGCTCTACGGTGGCCAGGCCGCGGTTGACTGCCTCCAGGGCGGCGAGACGATCAACCCCCCTGGCCCTGCCCTTCGTTCGCTCCGGTTCCTCCTGCCAATCTCGATCGTCGTAAAGGCCCTCGACAGAGGGCTGGGTCTCGGAAACCGGCCAGAGTACATGGCCGAGCTCGATGATTCGCCGGCGTATTTCCTGGGGTGGAAGTCCGGTCATGTGCGGCGGGGAGAAGACCAAGTCATTCACCAACTGCTGACCGGCCTCCGGATCACTGCTGTTCAGGGCTTCGCGGATGACGCTGCGGGTGTCCTCGGCGAATGCCTTCCAGAGCGCCGCGAGGTCTGCAGGTAGCCGCGGCAGATCGGCCAGGGAACGCGGCTCCGGATCGGGCCAGATCTCCGCCGCCAAGTCGCGCAGGAGTTCCGGCCAGCCGGACCGGAATGGCGCAATCAGCTCGACCCAGGTCGCGGGATCGAGTGGGATTGCGTCCACCATGTACTGCAGCGCATCGCGCATGATCTCGTCATGCTCTTCGTCATGCCTCGCGACGGTGTCGGCCAGGAGATGCAGGCCCGCATCCATGGCCTCCAGGTCCAAGGGCGGCCCCTGCTCGGACGGTCGCGGTAGCCAGAGGACGCCCCGCCAGGCCTCCAGCAGCTCGCTACGACGGACGTTATCCCACGGAGAATCGGTATCAGGCTTTTTTAATAGAGAGAGCCAATAGTCTTTCAGGCGGGTATCTGTCTGCTGGTTGCACAGGGCGCGCCGCAGCTGCCGGGCGCTACGCCCGAAACCGGCGGCGAGCACGGAGGGGACGATCTCGCTGGTGTGATAGGGATACAGGACCTCGAAGAGCCTGGTGTCCCTGGGTAACCAAGACACCAACAACAGGAGGTTGTAGATATAGGGCTCGTCGTCCAGTCCGGGGGTCGTGACGGGTGGTGTCTCTCGAATGGGATGGGCGATGGCCGACCAAGTGGTTTCCTGCTCGTTCAGTGCCTCGAGTCGCTCCAACCAGAGCTTGGTCAGGTCGGTGCACAGATGGCCGATGTGGCGTGTAAGCTCGGCGTCGTAGGGGTAGAACTCCAGGGCCTGGGTAATCTGTATAGCGGGCTCTTCGCCACTGCCTAGAGCTGGTAGTTCCCGGCCGCGCAACAGCCGGCGCAAACGCTCCCCATCGCCGGTGCGGGCAATTTCCTGAAGGGTGCTCCTTATGGAGGCGAGTGCGAGCTGTGCCGGGGTCATGCCCTGTCCTGGTGCCTCAATATCCAGTCGCGTCCGGGGGCCGCGTTCGTGCTTGCGCTCAAGCGGCGGCGGTGCGCTGCCCGGCGTGACCGATACCAAGCATCTGATTCATTGTTATTATTGACCTCGACAGGCGATTGTGCAATCCGCCCGAGACGCCCGATGCAAGCCTCCGCACAGAGAGCGCCCTTGAGCGGCGCATGGACGAGTTCGCGGACCAGGGGACGCCCCTCGGCCAGCGGCATGGTGATCCCATAGCCATAGTCGGGAGGGGACGGAAAGTGGTAGCTGTTATCCGCGGTCTCCAGGACGGTGGGCCGGTAGAGGGGGCCCACGGTCTGGGGCAAGTAGCGCCAGGCCAACAACCAGTCGCCCGTCTGCAGATGGCCCAGGCCCAACCGGATCGCGGCTTCCGTCCAGTCCTCTCCTTGGATGTGTTCTTCCACCTCGTAGGCGAAGGCGGCCCACCAGTGGGGCTCCGTGGATCCAAGGGCGTCGGAGATAAGGCCAGCCAGACGCCGGACCGATTCTTCCCCGGCGCTCTGAAAGGAGGTGGCGATACGGTCCATTGTTGCGGCGTCGATTTTCTCGGGCAATGGCCGTCCGATGCTGGCCCTGATCTCTTTTCTCAGACGAGAGGCGGCGTATCCACCTGAGAAGGCTCGACGCAGCAAGGCATTGAGTGAGGCCAAGTGCAGAAGGTTGTGATCGGGAGGGACCCGATCGGCAGGAATCCGATTACCCAGGTTGGCGGCGGCCAGATAGGCCGGCGGCTCGGACCCGCTGCCCGTGCCAGCGGCTGGGCGGCACAGAAACTGTTCGGAATATTTGCTCCGGGCTTCTCTGAAGGGCTCGCCCCCAGGACCGGTGATTGCCGGGAAGCCTCCGGGGGCGAGCAGGACATCTTCGCGGGATGGGTCCACTCGGTGATCCATACGCCAATTGGCGGTGACCTGCTGCTCCCCGATGACAGGGCTGCGGTCGAGCTCGGAAAGGGCATCCAACCAGGGATGGTCGTTACGAGGTCGATCAAAGAGATACGAGAGCGAAACAACGCTGTCGGTGCTGTCCATGGATTTCTCTAATTGGGAGATTCGGCAGGGTATACTCCAATGCCATTAAGTTAAGATTCCTTGAATGACCAGATTTTGTGCAAATGAGTCAAATTTCGCAAACGTCTAACCTCTCTCGTTGTCGGGATCGGGATCGGGATCGAAATCGAAATTCCGATTGCGATCCCGATCCCGATTTCGATTTCGATTTCGACCTACCCAAGCTCTCCAACGGTTGGTTAGGTGTAGGAGATGGGGCCTTACGGGAGAGGGGCTTTTGGGGTCTTCATGCCTCGTCGGTCTGAGGCGAAGCCTCGCTAGGTATTACCGGTCGGCAACAAGAGGAAAAACTACGAATCACGCGAATCCTCGCGAAGTTGTCATCCCGAACTGAAAGGAGGGATCTTATTCGCGCCGGTTCGCGTGATTCGTAGTCTTCTCTTCCGCATCGGCTTGTTTACCGACAGGCAGGGCGCGCGTTCAGACTGGTTTGTATATCTCGACGCCGGGGTACGCGCCTAACCCGACCTCTGACTCAATGGCATTGGGGTATGCTTCCGAGCACGGCAACAGCCGCCGGGAATGCCGTGACGAATCGACGCTCATGTTAGACGATTTCCGCCCCGGAACCTACCCGCTTCGTTTTGCGGTGAACCGGGGCTTTGTTACCATCTGCCGAGTTTATGGATTTTTCCCCTTCCCGAGATGCTTCAGATCTACAACAGCCAGACCAGAAAGAAACAGGAATTCATACCCCTCGAGCCCGGCCGGGTGCGCATGTATGTATGCGGCATGACCGTCTATGACCTCTGCCATCTGGGCCACGCCCGGGTCCTGGTGGTGTTCGACGTGGTCTATCGTTATCTGCAGGCCTGCGGATACCAGGTGGAGTATGTGCGCAACATCACCGATATCGACGACAAGATCATCGACCGGGCCAATGAGCGGGGTGAGCCCTATGGTACGCTCACGGAACGTTTCATTGCCGCCATGCACGAGGATGCGGAGGCCCTGAGCGTCCTGCCCCCGACGCGAGAGCCCAGGGCCACCGCCCACATGGAGGAGATCCTGGCCATGATCCGGGTCCTGGTAGACAAGGGCCATGCCTATGTGGCCGCCAACGGCGATGTCTACTACGCGGTGGCCAGCTTCGACGGCTACGGCAGGCTCTCGGGCAAGGATCCGCGGGAACTGCGTGCGGGCGCCCGGGTGGAGATCGGGGAGGCCAAGCGCGATCCCCTGGATTTCGCCCTGTGGAAGGCCTCCAAGCCGGGGGAGCCGACCTGGGATTCCCCCTGGGGAGAAGGCCGGCCCGGTTGGCACATCGAGTGCTCAGCCATGTCCACAGCCTGCCTCGGCAACCACTTCGATATCCACGGCGGTGGCGCGGACCTGCAGTTTCCCCACCATGAGAACGAAATCGCCCAGTCCGAGGGCGCCACCGGCGAGCCCTTCGTCGATTGCTGGATGCACAATGGCTTTGTGCGCGTGAACGAAGAGAAAATGTCCAAATCTCTGGGCAACTTTTTTACCGTACGCGAGATCCTGGCCCGCTACCGGCCCGAGGAGGTGCGTTACTTTATCCTCGGCAGCCATTACCGCAGTCCGCTCAACTATGACGACGAGCACCTGGATCAGGCCCGCGGCGCACTCACCCGCTTGTATACGGCACTGCGTGGCCTGCCGGCGGCGGAGCGCGGCGGCGATGGGACCTTTCGTACCCGTTTCCATACCGCCATGGACGATGATTTCAATACCCCCGAGGCCCTGGCGGTGCTGTTCGATCTGGTGCGGGAGATCAATCGGGCGCGGGCTGCCGGGGACGAGGGATCGGCCGCGGTCCTGGGCACGGAGCTGCAGGCCCTGGGCGGGGTCTTGGGGATCCTCCGGGACGATCCGGAGGCCTATTTGAGGGGGGGAGGAACCGACGAGGGCCTGACCGATGCCCGGATCCAGGCGCTGATCGACCGGCGCGTCGCGGCCCGCAAGGCGAAGGATTGGGCCACGGCCGATCGTATTCGCGATGAGCTTCAGGCCGCCGGTATCCTGTTGGAGGATAGGGTAGGGGGGACGATTTGGCGGCGGGGCTGAGGCCGCAGTTCCGTAGGCTGGTGTGCAATGCCATTAAGTTAAGCGTCACCAACGCCATATGTGGTTGATCGTGTGCTGTTTTCTCCGCCCTCTCCCCAACCCCTATCCCGCCGGGAGAGGGGCTTTGACACTTAACTTAATGGCATTGGGCTGGTATGAGCTTGCGAACCCCAGTATTCCCATTCTCATATACCGGAAAAAGCTGGGGTTCGTTCCTCACTCAGCCTACGGTTCTACGAATCCACACAAACCGAGAGATACGAGAGAGGAAGTCGCTCCATGCCGCTTGCAGCCACCGTACCCCCGGATCTGTATGCCGAACTCGAGGCCCTGCCGGAAAACCTGGTCGGCGAGATCATTGACAGCGAGCTCTTCACACAGCCGCGACCTGCTGCGCCCCATGCACTGGCCGGCTCCAGTCTCGGTGCTGATCTTTACTTTGCCTTCGGACGCGGACGCGGTGGACCGGGGGGTTGGTGGATCATCGACGAACCCGAGTTGCACTTGGTACGAGACTCCCAAGTCTTAGTCCCCGACATCGCCGGTTGGCGGTGCAAACGCATGCCGCGGTTGCCGAAAGATCGGCGCTTCGAGGTAGTGCCCGACTGGGTATGCGAAATCCTATCGCCTTCTACGGCGCGCAAGGATCGCGTCATCAAGATGCCGGTCTACGCGCGTTTTGGCATCGCCTATTTGTGGCTCCTGGACCCCATCGCCCGTACCTTGGAGACCTTCGCCCTCGATGCCGAGCGATGGGTTGTCACGGGGCGGTTCGAGGGTAATGACGTGGTATCCGTCGCTCCCTTCGCGGCGGTGAAGCTGGAACTTACCAACCTCTGGGTACCGGAACCGGAGACGGCGGCACGGTGAGCGCGTATAAAATTGTATTGAATCAAAGAGATGCCCGCGTAGGGCGCAATCTTTTGTAGGGTGGGCACAGCCTGCCCCCCTACGGTTCCGGATAGACCACAAGGTCGCTTGGAACGACGACTATCACGCTAACGTCTTGTTTGGCTAGGAATTTATACGCGCTCGCCCTGGAGACGGCGGGCGAAGCCTGGGTGCCTCACCCACAAGACAAGTCGTTTTCCCCATAGGTTTCGATGTTCCAGTGCCGACGGTGGCGGAATCCATACCGATCGGTGGAGGTTACTGCTGTCCTCCCGCGTGGAGCTGGGCGGCCTGCAGGGTATTCTCCAGCAGGCTCGCGATCGTCATGGGGCCGACGCCGCCGGGGACGGGGGTGATCCAGGCCGCGCGCCTGCCCACACTCGCGAAGTCCAGATCCCCTACCAACTTGCCTTCCTCGGTACGGTTGATGCCCACGTCGATGACCAGCGCACCTTCCTTGACCCAGTCCCCCGGCACGAACCGCGGCTGACCCACGGCGGTTACCAAGAGGTCGGCGCCGCGGGTCTTCTCGGCCAAATCCCTGGTATAGCAGTGGCAGATCGTAACGGTGCAGTGGGCGGCCAGCAGCTCCAGGGCCATGGGTCGGCCCACGATATTGGAATCGCTGATAATCACGGCATCCAAGCCTTCGAGCTCGCGCCCGGTGTGCTCCAGCATGGTCATGATGCCCTTGGGGGTGCAGGGACGCAGTACCGGCATGCGCAGTGCCAGTCTGCCGATGTTGTAGGGATGGAAGCCGTCGACGTCCTTGGTGGGCAGGATGCGCTCGATCACCGCCTCCTCATCGATCTGGTCCGGTAGCGGGAGTTGGATCAGGATCCCGTCGATCCGCGCGTCGGCATTGAGTGCATCGATCAGCTCCAGTAGTTGTTCTTGGGGGCTGTCGGCGGGCAGCTCGTGCAGTTCCGAGCGGAAGCCTACTTCCGCACAGGCGTTACGTTTGTTGCGGACGTAGACTACGGATGCGGGATCCGTGCCCAGGAGCACCACTGCCAGACCGGGGCGGCGCCCACCGCCGGCGAGCATGGCATCGACTCTCGCCTTGATCCCGGTACGAATATCCGCAGCGATCGCCTTGCCATCGAGGATTTGTGCGCTCATCAATCGACGATTTTATAATTACCGGCCCGTTCCTGCAGGCGGCTCCGGATCAGATCGAGTGGCTCGCCCATGAAAAGCCGCTGTGCAATCAGTTTGCCCATGTCGAGGCAATGATCGGCATTATTATAATTGAACATGCCGCTACGGCCGGTCAGAATCAGATTGCCGATTTCGTCGAAAAAGGAATAGAGCCGGCTCAGGTTATCGCGGTATTGACAATCATACACAGGATAGACCCGCGGGATACGCTTCACGAACGAATATTCGACTTCTTCCTCTGTGATAAACCCGGCATTTACCAAAGACCGGATGCATGTTCGGATCAGATCATCCTCCGCACCCTGCCATTGCGGACACCCCTCTTCACAGGTAAAGTCACAGCACAGTACTGTCTTTCCCACCGGACCCAGCCGATATGAGATGAGTTTCGGTTCTGAAAGGCGGCTGAACGGGAAGCTACGCTCGGGAAAAAAGATCCACTGGTCCTCGAGCACTCGGTCCCGGTCGATGCCGAGATAGACCAGCATCGCGTCCCGCAGCCGTAGATTCTCTCTCACGAAGACAGCCTGTTCGCTGTCCCTACCCCAGATCATCGCACCCACCTCCGATGGCCGGATGCTGTTTATTAAAAGATCACAGCCGATTGTATCGGCTCGACCGTCCGCGGCAACCTGCACACCTCTGATGTTTCCATCCTCCAGCTGTATCTTTTCGGCCTTTGTGCCCAGCAAGACCTTCCCACCCTTATCTTCGATCGCCTCGACCATGGCCTGGGCAAAAGCGCCGAAACCCTGTTCAGGGTACAGGAAAAACCCGGCATTTGTCCGGGCGTTCTCCTGCTTCAGCTTCAAGAGCTTCAGCAATACCTCGAGTCCCCCGGACGCAGGAACCCGAATAGCGGCAACATCGGCGTGAAGATGTGACGGGTCTCCCCACACTTTTTCCGCCAGGGGTTTAAAAATCAGCTCATAGCCCCGGCGTCCGAACCTGCGTATCATGTATTGTTCATAGGTGCTTGCCTCACGGGAGGCGACCAGTCCCTGCAAGAGAGAGAGACCGAATCCGAGACCTATTTTAAAAGATTCCCCAACCCCCAGGGCCTTGAGCAGATTACCCGGCTTCAGCGGATAATCGACCGGATGACCATTGAGGAACAGACGGTTTTTCTTTTCGACCTCGAGGGCCCGGTTACCGAGGATTTCCCGGATGTCATCCATAATCCCGGGCAGCACCGAGTAGAGCTTGTGCGGTCCGTAATCCAGGGTAAAGCCTGCATGAGAGAAACTACCGCACACACCACCGGGGATGGCCTCTTTCTCGATTACCGTAATCTCGAATCCGTCCCGGAGGGAAAGATAATAAGCGGCCGCCAATCCGCCGATCCCGGCACCGAGTACGACCACCTTTCTATTCGCGGCCACTACTACTCCTCCTGTCCCTTACGGGCGATCACCAGGGTTTGACCCATCCAGTAGGGGACCTGCAGCCGATCCATGCGTAGCGGCTTGGTCACGACCCGGGCAATTGCCGGTAGTACCGGAAGGTAGGCCTGCATTCTGAACAGAATGTATCCGAGCTCCAGACGCTGCCAGTGTCTTTTGTGCCTGACCCACTGAAAACCCGTTACCTCGAGAATTCTGCCGATGGTCTCCAGGGTAAAGTAATGGAGATGTACCGAGAGCAGAAACACCCAGCGCCTGCCCATCAGGCGTGCCGCGGGAGACCCTATATCCGGATAGTTGACCACCAGCAAGCCGCCTGGTTTGAGCACCCGGTGACATTCCTGCAGTACAGCCCGCGGATCCGGGGTATGCTCCAGGACATCCCAGAGCGTCACTACGTCGAAAAAACAGTCCTGCAGTTTCATATCAAAGAGGGTTCCGGCCTCGATCCGTATTCCGTAGTGCCGACGGCCCCAGTCCGCGAGCCATAGGCTGGGCTCACACCCCCATACCTCCCAGCCTTGCCGTTGGGCTACCCCCGGAAACGACCCGCCCGCCGTACCGATATCGAGAATTCGTCCCCGGTCCGGAACATAGCCTTCTATCATCGCCAGACACCTGGCAAAGGTACGTTCACGCGCCGCGACCTGGGAAACAAAATCCTCGTCGGTCCCGTCCCGGTATCCCTCCAGGATTTTTTCGGCCTTCAGCCGCGGATTCAGATATTGCATCGAACAGCTTATGCAGCGTACCAACCGGTCGAACAGCAATTCATCCCCTGAAGAGCGGTAGCGCCGGACAAGATCGGCGGATGTGGCCCGTCCATAATCGGCCGGGTAAACAACCTCGTATTCCTTCGACCGGCAGATAGGACATAAAACCTCTTCCAACAGATCCGTATATTCCGTAACATCGCTTGTCATAGGTCAGTGCCGTCGGTTCATCAATTGCCGCAATTCACGAAGATATGTACCAAGACCCGGAGGGGGCCGAGCGGTCTCTTTTAACCCAATGCCGTTAAGTTAGCCGCTGGCCACTCGTCGTGGTCGGTTGAGTGACGCCGGGAGCGCTGCCATCCTGCCGGCAGCTGTTTGCCGCCAGGATGGCGGCGCTCCGGTGCCAGCGTGCCCAACCTCTTTGATCCACCCTGATCGCCACTGACCGCGGGACAGCCTGAGCACAAACTACCACTCGCGCGAATCGGCGCGAAAAAGATCCCTTCTTTCAGTTCGGGATGAAAAATCCCTCCCTTTGGTTCGGGACGACGGTTTCGCGCGGATTCGCGTGATTCGTCGTTTTTCCTCTTTTGTCGTCCGGTAACACTTAACTTAATGGCATTGACTTTTAACCTCCCTCGGGATAAGCACATTCTGCCACATTGTCGCTAACATGCAAAACATCGTTAACAATTCGAAGCTTCGGATCGGATTACTACTTGGCCTGAGTTGCGCATTGATTTATGGTCTTCTAACCGATGGGCACGATTGGGGAGGGGACTTTTCCGAATACATCATGCAGGCGAAAAGCATTTCGGAGCAGGATATTTCAGGACATATAGAAGACAACCAGCTTACCGTAGGGCCCACATGCATCGTAGGGATAACCTCGTACCCCTGGGGCTTTCCCATGCTCCTGGCGCCGCTTTATAAGGCATTCGGACTCGACATTATCCGGCTGAAAATGGTCGGCGTGACATTTTATGTCCTGTTTTTATTGGTTATTTATTACGAATGCGCGCAATATCATTCGAGAATCGGGGCCCTCGGAGTGACGGCCGTATTTGCATTGAATCCCTATATGCTCGGTTTTCTCAATCAGATATTATCCGACATTCCCTTTCTTTTTATCTCTACCTTGTGCGTCTTCCTCATCGGCCGAGTCACAATACAACGTCGCCCGATCATCTCGTTTCCCATCGCCTATATGTTGCTGGGAGTCATACTGGGTATTGCCTTTCTCCTGAGAACCCATGGGATATTGCTCGTTATTCTCACCGCGCTGACCCAATTTATTTCCACTACATCCGGAAAACGGAATGGCGGACACAGTCTTTCCTTCGCACATCGCTACCCGGCAAGGTATGATACACTGAAGCCGGTACTCCTGTCGCCATTGATCGAATCGATCCCATACGTAACCTTGCTCTGCTTTCTGGGCCTGCTCGCCCTTCTACACGTGCAGCTCATCTCCGGGGGCGCGTCACAGCTCGATTATCTGGATAAAATTTCACTAGACACAATCGCAGGAAACATTATTCATTATGCTACCATTCCGAAGTACTTCTTCGGCAGGCCGGTGCTGTATGCCGCGACTGTCCCCTTTGTATTGATCGGAATAAAACACAGATATGAAAACGATTATCATATCCTGATCTACGCGGCGTTGCTGATTTCGGTGTGTATCATCTGGCCCGGACGTCAGGATTTGAGGTATCTGTTCCCATTGCTTCCATTTTACGTGTCCTTCCTGGTTACCGGAATCGAAGTATTCCGGAGGCCGTCAACGATCTTCGGAAGGCGGATCAACCTCGGATATTTCCTCATTGCCGCCGGCATAATGATCTTGTCATTATTCGCAGCCAAAACGGGATATCACGCCTATAACAATATAAAGAATAATAGAGCCTTGACGTGGGGTCCATTTACACCGGAGGCCGGTGAGATGTTCCACTTCATCAAGAACAACACGAGTACCGAGGACATTATCGTCTTTCATAAGCCGCGAGTCATGCGATTAATGACCGATCGCATGTCGATAGATTGCGGGAGCAAAGGCGTCGGCACGGGTGATTACGTAGTAATATTCAAACAATACAAGTACTTATACGATCTCTACTATGATCCGTTGAAAAACATTCCCCAACGGAAGACCGTATTCGATAATGAGCAGTTCATGGTCGTCAAGATATGAGGTTACCGACAATCGCTCTAAATCAGCAAGCAGCTTTCTCAAGTGCTCGATCGACTAATATGGTGTTTTCAATTAGTAACGATTCAAAAATAAGTAAAACATCTTCGACGAGCATGCTCGGCGCGCAATCCATACGCTCGCGGCACCTCGATCCGCTCCCACTCGCAGCGTTCGGTTACCGGCAGGCGCCGTAGTCGTTTCTCTCGGTCGAGGACACGGCGGGCCATGTTCGATTCACCACAGAGAACACAGAGAGCACAGAGATGAGAAATCACGCAATGACGCCAAGAGAAAGAACCTTTGCGCCTTGGCATCCTGGTGCCTGAGCGTTTCTTTCTCTGTGTTCTCTGTGCCCTCTGTGGTGAATAAGTAAGAGCCTCTCCGGCTAAAGATGGAGGCTCTTTATGGATTCCGGACTGCTCGCGATCATGGAAGGCACCACCGGACGTTTTGGAGTGCGGCGGCAATCTTGACTCCCGCAGCGACGGAAACCCGCGGTATCTGTGTAACCAAGGTGCCGCCATGGGCTACCTGCCCGCCGCCGCTTTGGATTTGGCGATGGATCCGTTCCCAACCAAGGTCTTGCGGCCAGGGGAAAGCGCCGTCGCCGCGGCGCGTAGGGAACCCGACACCCAGGTTTCCGGCAAACGCCGCTGGGCTTCCCCGTTACTGAGGTTCGATGTGGCCGCGCCGCTTTGCCGGCGCACTCCAAAACAGTCCGGAATCCATAAAGAGCCAAGATGGATAACTTGTTAGTGAACCGTTCCTTACCGACCTACCTGCCTGCTGGCAGGTAACATCGAGCGGGTAGGATCTTTAGCCGCAAAGTAATTGATTAGCGGCCCTCCAGTTCTGTAAACATAGTAAAAACAAACGGTTACGTTTATGGAGGCCGCCCAAAATAGCGATTGAGCCGCTTTTTCAATACCATCGGATCGCATAACTCATTGAAAAATAAGGATTAGATGCCGCTAATCAATTACGCCGCAAATGAACGCAAATAAATACAATGGGATTAAGAACCGTCGATGATGGTGAGCCGATTCCGACCGATTTGCGTTGATTCGCGTTCATTGCTTCAATAACTTTAGTGCGCGAAGCGCATCATAGTTGAAACTATGGACTTTCAGTCCCTTCACTTTCAGTCCGTGGCTTGTCCACGGATGAGGACTTTAGTCCTCCAGACTATGGACTTTCAATCCATAGTGGTTGATTTGCGGCAAGAAAATTCCCCATGTAAGGAGTTGAAAAATCGCAAAGGCGTCGAGCGTAGGAAACCCTTCTGCCCGCGCCGGCGGGGAAAATACTACTTTACCTGACTTC
Organism: Candidatus Thiosymbion ectosymbiont of Catanema sp. Cochon2018; assembly: GCA_011392765.1. Taxonomy (GTDB): domain Bacteria; phylum Pseudomonadota; class Gammaproteobacteria; order Chromatiales; family Chromatiaceae; genus Thiosymbion; species Thiosymbion ectosymbiont_A. The sequence continues at coordinate 1,043,666 of WYCW01000001.1, forward strand.
CAGGGCTTGACGTCGGGGTCCGCGCAGACGAATCTAGCGGCATCCGGTTACGGAGGAACGAATTTATGGCCAAACCGGCAGAATGCGCGGTCACCTACGCCGACCTGATGCAGGTGCCGCTGCATCTGATCGCGGAGACCCTGTACGGGAGGTTCCGGTGTGTTCAATGAGGGCGACAGGGCCCGCCTGCCACCCTGAACGCGCCGTAACCCGGCAACCGATGGGGGAGAGAAAACTACGAATCACGCGAATCCTCGCGAGAATTGTCATCCCGAACCGAAGGGAGGGATCTTTTTCGCGCCGATTCGCGCGATTCGTAGTTTTTCTTCTTTTTTGTCGATCGGTAACGCTTAACTCAATGGCATTGCCCTTCAGATGAGGGTGAGAAACGAACCCCGACATCATGGGAGGTCGTAGATAATGAAAAAAATGAAAAAGGTATTATTTGTTTGTGTAGAAAATTCATGTCGTAGTCAGATGGCCGAAGCATTTGCGAAGATCCATGGGAAAGACAGACTGGAAGCCCATAGTGCCGGCTCACGGGCATCGGGTGAGGTGAATGAAAAAGCAATCAAGTCAATGCAGGAAATCGGTTATGATCTGGGTATTCATACCTCGAAATCGCTGACCGCTATTCCCGATATGGAATATGACTATGCGATTACAATGGGATGTGGAGACGAATGCCCTTATGTAAAAGCAAAGCAGAGGCAAGACTGGGCCATTCCGGATCCGAAAAATATGAATGAGCAGGACTTCAATAAGGTAAGAGATACGATTGAAACCAGGATCCTATCATTAATCGACTCCATGAATATGGAGGAGTAACCGGCATGGAAGAAAAGAGATTATCGACATTCGAGCGGTACCTGACCGCCTGGGTGTTGCTTTGCATTGCGGCCGGGATCCTGTTGGGAAAAACCGCTCCCGGTATTGCCGCGACACTCAATGATTTTTCGGTTTATCAGGTATCCGTACCCATTGCCGTCTGCCTGTTTTTCATGATGTACCCCATTATGGTGAAAATCGATTTTGCGCAGGTCGTAAAATCGGCGAAAACACCAAAACCGGTTTTACTCACCCTATTCATAAATTGGGCTATCAAGCCATTCTCGATGTTTGCGATCGCTTACTTCTTTTTGGGTTATCTATTCAAGGATTTCCTGCCCGGCACGGAAATCCTTGCCAACGGCGAGGAAGTCGAGCTGTGGCGAAGCTATATTGCAGGTACAATCTTATTAGGAATTGCACCCTGTACCGCAATGGTCCTGATGTGGAGTTATCTTGCGAAGGGTAATGACGGTTTGACCTTGGTAATGGTTGCAATCAATTCATTAATCATGCTTTTTCTCTATGGTCCGTTGGGGGGATTACTGCTCGATGTAAATGCCATGCCGGTTCCCTGGCAGACGATGTTGCTTTCCGTCTCGATTTATGTAGCATTACCCCTGATTGCGGGTTATTTATCGAGAAAGTGGATCATCGAATACAAAGGGATTGCGTGGTTCAACGAGACATTTTTGCATTGGCTCACCCCGATCAGCATAACCGCACTGCTGTTGACATTGGTTCTGTTATTTTCATTCAAAGGTGAGGTCATCACGAGTAATCCACTGACGATTTTGTGGATTTCCATCCCACTTTTCATACAAACAGTCTTGATTTTTGCCATCGGCTATTTTGTATTTGCAAAGTGGCTGAAACTTTCCTACCATGACGCCGCACCGGCAGCGATGATCGGGGCCTCCAACCATTTCGAAGTTGCGATAGCCACTGCTGTTGTGCTCTTCGGCTTATCGTCCGGTGCGGCCTTGGCCACCGTGGTCGGAGTGCTTATAGAGGTCCCCCTCATGCTCATGCTGGTATCCATCTGTAAACGCACCTGTCATCTGTTCGATGAATGTCATTTGGACTATCCACAATGTAAGAGCAAGATCGACTTTTAAAAATCCCCCTCCTAAACATAGCCTGGATGTATACTCCGTGAACGGGAGCCGACATCTACCGATACCCAAATAATTTTAGAGTGATACACTTGTTTGTGGAAAAATATATGACAGTGGATATGTATATATTTTAACTCATCAGTCAATGCCCGGACTCTTAAGAATTGGAAAAACAAAAAAAACAGGTTAAAAATCACGATGCAACCGGCAGCAGCACTTCAACCAACCCTCTACGAGTCCATTGAGGCCCTGCCCGAGGGTGTGACCGGGGAGATTCTGAACGGGCAGATCCATACTCACCCGCGACCTTCCGGACCACATGTATTTACCGGCTCGGCACTCGGCGCCGAACTGTTCGATCCCTTCTATAGAGGCAGGGGAGGACCCGGCGGCTGGTGGATCCTTGTCGAGCCGGAGGTACACTTCGTACGAAATGTCGAAGTGACGGTCCCGGATCTGGCGGGTTGGCGGCGCGAGCGGATGCCTTATATCCCGGACGATCAACGTTTCGAGGTGATCCCCGATTGGGTGTGCGAGATTCTTTCCCCATCCACGGCAAGCAAGGATCGCGGGATCAAGATGCCATTGTACGCACACTATGGTGTGCAACATGCTTGGGTTGTCGATTCTGCCAAGTGCACGCTGGAAGTGTATCGACTCGATGCCGGCGCTTGGCTCAGGATCGACCATTTTGTCGCTGCCGACCAGGTGCGCGTACCGCCGTTCGAGGCAGTGTCCATCGACCTGCAAGGCTTGTGGCGACCAACGCCGGAAAAGGGGCTCAACGACTAGGATCCCTTGAGGGACCCGAATCTTTACCAATGAGTCAAGTTTGTGCGCTGCCTAAAAAGATGGCTCTTTGTTTATCCGCAGATTACGCAGATTCTCGCAGATTATTGTATTTTTAATCTGCGAGAATCTGCGTAATCTGCGGATAAAAAACAGCACCGGAACGAGCCGGAAATTCACGCCTCGTCGGTCTGAGGCGAAGCCTCGCTAGAACATGATCCGTCATACTCCATCTCATTTGCGTCTATTCGCGTTCATTTGTGGACGCTCTCCCCTAAAATGAACAGCTATCTGGTCGCACCGGCCATCATGGCCGGACTGGGTTTGTTCTTCGCCGTCATCCTGGCGGTGGCCTACCGTTTCCTGAAGGTTCAGGAGGACCCGCGGATCGAAGCGACCCTGGACCTGCTGCCCGGCTCCAACTGCGGTGCCTGCGGACAACCCGGCTGCCATGCCTTTGCCGTGAGCCTGGTGGCGGGTAAGGAGCCGCCGAGCCGCTGTACGGTGGCGGACGCCGAGGCGGTCGACGCCATCGCCGAGCTGCTGGATGTAGACCCGGGCGAGCAGGAGCAGCACGTGGCCCGACTCCACTGCGCCGGTGGTAAGGACCAGGCCTATCAGATCGCCGAGTATCAGGGCTTCGAGGGCTGCAGCGCCGCCGCTGTCGTCTCCGGCGGCGGCAAGGGCTGCTCCTGGGGCTGCTTGGGGCTGGGGGACTGCCGGACCGCCTGCACCTTCGCGGCCATCACCATGAACGACAACGGCCTGCCCGTGGTGGACCCAAGCAAGTGCACCGCCTGCGGCGACTGCGTCGATACCTGTCCACGGGACCTTTTCGAGCTGACGCCCCTGAACCAACACCTCTTCGTTCAATGCAAATCACCGCTGGCCGGCGACCTGGCCCTGGGTCTGTGCAGCGTCGCCTGCGATGCCTGTGGGCGCTGTGCGGCCGATGCGGCGCCGGGACTGATCCGGATGGAAGACAACCTGCCCCTGGTCGACTACTCCGGCGGTGGCCCGGCCCTGCCCCGGGCGGTGCATCGCTGTCCCACGGGGGCTATCCAGTGGCTGGAAGGTGCGCAGTTCAAGGAGTAAGTCGACTTTGCGACCGGCTACGGCTTTCGTGACACGGACCGGGGCGTCTACCCAGGGACCTTCAAAGAAGTTAGAGGCTGTTACCGGGTCAGTAGCCTCAGCAGGAAAAGAACGCTCCTGATGCCGATAACCGTTGAACAAGGTCAGGAGTTGATTGCCGAATTCTGCCGGATCTATCCTGTCGCCCTTCAGCTAAAATATAAGGTCCGTGCAACACAAGAGGAGGCTGTTCATGAAACCGCAACGATCGAACGAGCAGGAAGAATCCTTGGAGCCTACTTTCCTGTCAGACGATGCGCCGCCTTTGCCGTTTCCAACTTTCGTGACGCGAATGATTTTACCCAAACAATACGTCACGAAATTCTTGGCCACTTTGGACTCAACACCTTCAAACCCTCAGAAAAAAGAGCCCTCATAAGTGCCATCTCTAAGACTCGCAGCCAACCGGATTTATCCAAGTTATGGTCAGACGTCGATACGAGCTATTCTCAACGCTCGGAATCATTCAAGGCTGAGGAGATCTTTTGTCTTGCATGTGAAGCAGTCGAGCCGGACTCAAACGTTGATTGGCCCAGGGCAGAACGCACGTTTCACCAGGTCGTTCTTGCACGTTCGCGGCCCATGGAATATGAAGATCTCTTCACCATTGCTATTATGGTTGCCAACGGTCTGAAAGATCGAACAGGATTTCAACGAACATTCCCTGCTACCGACAACGACCAGTGGTAGGTTGAGTGTAGGTTGGGCAAAGCTGCCAGGGACGGCGGCGTGCCCAACATTCAACCGCTCGGCAAAACCCAAGAGGAGGCCATCCATGAAGCAGCAATCATCAAGTAAGCGGGAAAAACTTTCAGAATTTTTCCTGGAATTATCCGTCGAACAGGACAAACAGGAAGGACCATCAGAACCTACGGAACTCACCTTTTTGGATGATGATGAGCCCTTGTCACTCGAGGATACGGCTTTTGTGACGCGGGGCCATTTACCTGAAGATCTCCATAGGGAATTCGAGTCCGATATGGAATTGATCTCATCTTTAGAAGAAGATCCCGATGCCGATAACCGTTGAGCAAGGTCGGGAGTTGATTGCCGAATTCTGCCGGATTTATCCTGCTGCTTACCAATTAAAATACAAGGTCCGTGCAACCCAGGAGGAAATATTCGGTGAACGAGTAACGATTAAAGAGAAAGGGAAAGAAACTTTTATCAACTTGCCCTATGATTTGCTTCCATCTTACATGAAAGATGAACTCGCATGCAGAAAAGAGATTGTCATAATGCTGCTAAAAATTAAGCGTCAGGCAATACAAGACGAAGTCGAAGTGAAGACTAGAAACCAGGAGGGGGATCCGCCAAACAAACTATGTAAAGATCCACGTGCTGGAAACCACAATCAATTAGGTAAATGCAAGTTTGGATATTTTTACGGACACGAAGATCCCACTAAGCCCGGCGTGAAATACATGTGGCCGTCACCTTGGAATTCGGGTGGATACGTTTGGTGCGATATACCTAACCACGACATGCTGCTCTACGGATTAGGTATCGCAGAGGGTAAAATAGAGTATATTGGTCATGATCGCAGTATTAAAAAGTGGGCGGCAAAATACTGGAGCCAAGACTGTACTCCCGACGTTTTTCTTCAGAAGAATTACTAAATGTCAAGTCCCATCAGATCATAACACGTTTTTTGAACGGATTTAGCTTGGAACAGCGGATAACTCTTTCTATCGTATAGAATTACACGGGATCTGACACTTAAGGCCTTTTCCAATGCCCAGCTTTGCCAACAGTGCCTTACGCCTCCTGCGCCGTCTGCTCGGCGCCCCGACCCGCGCGGCGGGTCCCTACGCCGGCGAGCTGACCGCTCTCGACGGCAACACCGCGGTAGCCGTTACCGAAGCGGCCATCGGCGAGCTCGCGGCGCTCGGGGCCTCCTTTCCGGCGGACGCGGCCGACGCGGCGTGGCGCACCGAGCAGCTGCGTCACGGCCGTAACCTGCTCGGAACCCCCCTCGGCACCCAAGGCGCGGAAAGTCCCCGCGGGGCATTGGCCGGGGCACTGGGCCTGGCCATGGGTGGTATCCGTGCCACGGCCTTCCTGGCTGCCCCCGATCTGAGTGCAGCTCAGGATCTGTTGCGACTTGCGGCCGGGCGTCGTCTGCCCCTGGTGATCCACCTCGACAACCGGGCCCTGCCCGGTCATGCCGTCGCCACCGGCAGCGGTCACGAGGCCTGTCACCTCGCGGCCGACTCCGGCGTTTTTGTGCTGTTCGCGGCGAATGTCCAGGAGGCAGTGGATTTTACCCTGATCGCCCGCCGGGTCGCGGAGGAGACCCTGACGCCCGGCCTGGTGGTCATGGACGGGGATCAAACCGCCCTGGCCCTGCAAGAGGTGCGGTTGCCCCCTGCCGAGTTGGTTACCCGCTTCCTCGGCGCGCCGGGCGATTCGATTCCGGCGCCTACTACCACCCAACGGCTCCTGTTCGGCGACCGTCGTCGCCGTGTTCCGCGCTGGCACGACCCGGACCACCCGGTGCTCCTGGGGGCCCTGCAGCCCCCGGAGATCTGGGGGCTGGGCGCCGCGGCGGCCGACGCCTATTTCAATGGTCAGGTAGGTTCCAGCCTGGAGCAGGCCGTCTCCGATTTTCGCCGCGAGACAGGCCGGTCGTGTGAACCGCTCTCTGCCTTCCGCGTCGAGGACGCCCGGATTCTCCTCCTCGCCCAGGGGGCCGCGGCCGAGACCGCCCAAGCGGTTGCCGACTACCTGCGCAGGACGGAGCGGCTCCGGGTGGGGGTACTCGGCCTGCGCTGCCTGCGCCCCTTTCCTGGTCCCGATCTGCTCGCGTACCTGGGAACGGCAAAACACCTGCTGGTGCTCGAACGGATGAGCACGCCCCTGGCGGACGACCCGCCCTTGCTGCGCGAGCTGCGCGCCCTTTTCGACCAGGGTATGGATAACCTCGATGCTGGCGCCGGTAGCCGACCGGGGCACCCGGCCCTGCGTATCCAGGATCGACCTCGGGTGCGGTCGGTCATCTACGGCCTGGGCGGCCTGCCCCTGCGCGGGACGGACCTGATCCGCTTGTGCCGGGAGGTGGATGCTCTGGAAGGGCCTCGGGTCTTTCTCGGGGTGGAATTCACGCCCCGGACCAGCGGTTACCCCAAACGCCAGGTCCTGCTGGACCGACTGCGCCGCGATTACCCGCACGTCGCGGGATTGGGCCTGCGTGGGCGGGAGCCTACCCCGGACCTGCGCCCGACCGGCGCACTCACGTTCGCCGTCCACCGTCGCTCCGGCCAGTGGGGAGAAGGTCTCGCCATCGAGGCGGCGGGATTCCTGCGCCGGTTCGCGGGAGCCCACCTGCGCAGTTACCCTGCTTTGTTCTCCCAACCCCTGGGGTCCTACTGCATCGACCGCTTTACCCTGAGTGACCAACCGCTGCATGACCCCGGCGCGTCCATGCCCGTAGACCTGACCCTGCTCGCGGTGGACCCCGGCAACGCCCGGAGCGACCTTCTGGTCGACTTCCGGCCCGATGGCGCCCTGCTGCTGCAGGGACCGGAGCAGGACGATGTCCTGTGGCAAACCCTCTCCCCGGTCCTGCAACAAGCCTTGCAGAATATCGGCATTACCCTCTACGCCATCCCACCGTCGGATTCACCTTCCGAGGACCTGGTATTGGGGGCTGTCTGTGGTCTGCTGCTCGACAAGGGCTGGATCGAGCTCGGCCTGCGCCGCCTGGTTTCGGTCCGGGACGCACAGCTGGCTGCCGCAGGCGACCCGGAGCGGGAGACCCGCATGGGGCGGTTCCAAGCCGGTTTGGACGGCATCCGGCGTATCGACTACCGAGAACTGTCGGTCTCGGAGGCGGCCGCACGCCCGGAGCAGAAGACCCCAGCCTCGGTACGCCGGTTCGGCAACATCGACGACGCCTATGACAGCCTGCCACGCTTCTGGGACCAAGTAGGAGTCCTGTATCGGGACGGCGCGACCTCCCAGCTCGCACCGGACCCCTACCTGGCCATCGGGGCCGTACCGTCGCTCCTGTCCGCGTTCCGCGACCTGAGTCCGCTGCGCACATCCTTGCCTCGCCTGGACCCCGACCTGTGCACAGGCTGCGGGCGCTGCTGGAGCCAGTGCCCCGAGGGCGCCTGGGGTGCAGTCGCCGCCACCCCGAGAGAAGTCCTCGATGCCACCATTCCGACGACCGAGGCCGGTGCCTTACGTCCCTTGGCCGGCCAGCTCGCGGAACGGATCGGTCACAGCTGCCGCGTCGGTGAGGCCGAGACCATCACCCTGGGGGCCCTAGTAAACGCCGCCTACGCCTGGCTCCAGGACCAGGCGGCGCCCCTGCCCGCGGCACGCAAGCGCGGCATGGACGAGGCCGTCGAGCGGCTGACCACCGCGGTTGGTTGCCTGCCGGTCGCTGTCGCCACGCCCTTCTTCACGGAGGCCCCCGGCACCCTGTTGTTCCTGGCGCTCAATCCGAACGACTGCAAGGGCTGCGGCATCTGCGTGCACGTCTGCGACGCCGGCGCCTTGGAACCCGTTCCCCAGACCCCCGAGGAGCTGGAGCGGGCCAGCCGGATATTCACGGCCTGGGAAAAGCTCCCCGAGACCACCCAAGAGATCATCGACCTGGCCGCTGCCACCGAGCAGATCGGCCCCCTATCGGCGGCCCTGCTTCCCCATCAGGCGGCCCGCGCCTTGGCCGGTGGCGACGGGGCCGAGGCCGGCTCCGGCGAACGCCTCATCCTGCGGTTGGCCTTGGGCCTGGCCGAGTTCCGCCAGAGACACCGGCGTACCGAATTCATCCGGGAAGTCAAAGAGACCCACCAGAAGATCACGGCCCTGATCCGCTCCCTGCTCGCCGAAGCCCTGCCGACGGACGACCTGGACGCCCTGGCCCGCGGCCTGGAGACGGTAAACACCCGTCACGGGTCGCTCGGTGCCTTCCTCGGCCAGGCCGAGGGTACCCTCGAAGGCGCGGTGGATGCCGTGCGCCTGCGTCGACTGGTAGAGCTGGCCCAGGGCTTGGGAACGCTCGCCTGGCGCCTGGAAACCGGCCGCCAGGGCGGTGGCCGTGCCGGCCTGGGGCTGGTGCTGACCCCCGGCGAAGCGGCGAGCTGGGCCGGCGCCTTCCCCCACAACATCTTCCAGGTCCCGGTCACCCTGGACGCCACCGGGGACGGTGCCCGACTGGCGGCAGGACTCTTGGAGGGCCAGCTGCAACAGGCCGTCGAGGGCTTCATCCTATTACGCCGGGCGCGCCTCGAGCTCGACAAACCCATGGACGCGGCGCGGCTCTGGTCCGACCTCGCCGGTCTGAGCTGGCGCGATCTGACCCCACAGGAAAGGGAACGCTGTCCGACCATGCTCCTGGTAGGCAACAGCCGAGTGCTGGCGGGCGCAGGTCTGGCCCAGGTCGCCGCCCTGTTGGGCAGCGATCTGCCCCTGAAGATCCTGGTGCTGGCGGACCTGGACCTGGGCCTTGCCGGCCGCTCCAGCCTGGAATCCGCCCCGGCCCCGGTGCCGGACGCCACGACCGACCTGGGCCTGCTGGCGCTGGCCCGGCGGGACGCCTATACCGCCCAGACCTCCCTCGGCGCGCCGACCCACTTTATGGAGAGCCTGACGGCCGGACTCGATTTCCATGGTCCCGCGCTCTTTCACATCCACGCCCCCAGCCCCGGACGGCACGGATTCTCTACCGACCAGACTTTGGAGCAGGCACGCCTGGCCGTAACGACCCGGACCCTCCCCCTGCTCCGCTACGACCCCGGAGCCGATGGCGTGTTCGGGACCCGGATCGACCTCGGGGCCAACCCGGAACTCTCGGCTACCTGGGAGCGCGGATATCCTGCCCGCAAAGCGGCCGAGACAGCCGCGCTCCCGGAGGACGAGGCCATGACACCGGCCCACTGGGCACTTAGCGAGGCGCGGTTCCGCCACTGGTTCGAGCCCTTGGCGGAAGACGCCACGGACCCTCTGCCGGTGGACGCCTATCTGGAGCTGTCGGAACGCGAACGCCGGGACCGGACGCCCTACGTGTCACAGGAGCAACCACAGGGAGACCCGGCGCGTTATCGGGTCGCCCCCGAGCTGATCGCGGTCTGTCGGGAGCGCCGCGACGCCTGGCGCCTACTGCAAGAACTCAGCGGCCTGGTAACCCCCTTCACTGAGCGCGTCCGCCGCGAGGCCGAAGAACAAGTCGCCGCCGAACGCCGGGCCGAGCTCGAGGCCCAGGCCGCGGTCTACGAACAGAAGCTCACCGACCTGCGCGCAGAGCTGCAACAAGAGCTCCGAGGCGATATCCGGGAACGCCTGATGATCCTGGCCGGTTACCGGCACCAGGCCGGTGCGGAGCTATAGGGAACGCCCGACCTGGCATTCCGTAAACCATTCAGAACGCCGCCGAGGGCATTCCCTGAGCGGCCCCGACAAATCGCCATGAACACCAGAAAACTCATCAGCTTCGACTGGGCGCTGAAACGCCTGCTGCGCAGCAAGGCCAACTATGAGGTCCTGGAAGGCTTCCTGTCGGAGCTACTCAAAGACGACATCAAAATCCTGGAGATCCTGGAAAGCGAGAGCAACCGGGACTATGCCCGGGATAAGGCCAATCGCGTGGACCTCAAGGTCCGCAATCAAAAGCAGGAAATCATCCTCATTGAGATCCAGTACGAACGGGAGTTCGACTTCCTGCAGCGCATCCTGTTCGCCACCGCCAAGGCCATTACCGAACACCAGACGATGGGGGAACCCTATGACCAGGTCGTCAAGGTGATTTCGATCAACGTCCTGTACTTCGATCTGGGATACGGGGCCGACTATATCTATCACGGCAAGACCCGGTTCGTAGGTCTGCATTACCAGGATGAGCTCCAGCTGAATGACAGACAACAGCAGCTCTTCGGGAAGCGCTATCCCCATGAGCTCTATCCGGAATATTACCTACTGAAGGTCAAGCAATTCGACGATGTGGCCAGGGACTCCCTGGATGAATGGATTTACTTCCTGAAAAACCAGGAGATCAAGGGGGAATTCCAGGCCAAGGGCTTGAAAAAGGCCAAGGAGGTCCTGGACATCATGAATCTGGGAGATAAAGAACGCCGGGCCTACGAGTGGCATATGGAGGAGCTGAGCTACCAGGCCAGTCTCTACAAATCCAGCTCCTATGTCGAAGGAAAGGAAGACGGAGCAAAGGCAAAAGCTATTGAAATAGCCAAGGCACTAAAGCAAGAAGGGATTAACCTGACCATCATTGCCAGAACCTCGAGATTGCCACCCCAAGAGATCGAAAAACTCTAATGTAACGATCGGTAACGCCCAACGCAATGGCATTGACCCATGGCCTACGGAACGCATGCAATGATCGCCCCCGCGACCCGATTCCGCCGCGGTTTCGCCCACGGGATCCACCCCCACGAACACAAAGTCCTGACCGCGGGCCTGCCGACCCAGCGCATGCCCTTCGTGGATCGCTATGTGTTGCCATTGAACCAACACCTGGGGGTACCCGCCAAGCCCCTAGTAACCCCCGGTCAGCGGGTGCGCCGCGGCCAGCGCATCGCCGCCCCCGGCGCCTTCGTGTCCACCAGCCTGCACAGCCCGGTCACCGGTTGGGTGCGGACCATCGGCCACCACCGGTATCCGGGCGGGCAGTTCAGCAAAGCCATCGAGATCGAGGCCGACCCCTACGCCACCCAGCGCCTGGACGGAGAGCCCCCGCCCGATTGGCGCACCCTGTCCCCGGATGACTTCGTAACGGCTCTGCAGGACTCTGGGATCGTCGGCCTGGGCGGGGCCGCCCTACCGGCCCATGTCAAGTACTCCCTGCGAGAAGGGATCAAGATCGAGTACCTGATCGCTAACGGCGCCGAGTGCGAACCCTATCTCACCAACGACCACCGGGTCATGGTCGAGCGTGCGGACCGGCTGCTGCGGGGCATCGAGATCCTCCGCACCAGACTGGGAGGTACTGCCGAGGCCATTATCGGCATTGAGCGTAACAAGCCCGACGCCATCGCTATCCTGAACCGGCAACTCCGGCCCGACCGGCCGGTGCGCGTAGTGCCCCTGCGGGTCAAATATCCCCAAGGCGACTCCAAGATGATGATCAAATCCCTGCTCGGGCTCGAAGTCCCGGCGGGTCTGCACGCGGCAGATCTCGGCATCATCATGAACAACGTCAGCACCATCGCCGCCATCGCCGACTGGTTCGACACCGGCATGCCCTACATCGACCGCATGGTAACCGTCTCCGGCCCCGGCATCGAGCGCCCCTCCAACCTGATCGTCCCCCTGGGCACGCCGGTGCGGGAGGTACTCCGCTACTGCGGGGGTCTGAGCGACGACACCCGGGAAGTGCTCATGGGCGGCCCCATGATGGGTACCCCCATCGCCAGCCTGGACGCCCCCATCATCAAGAGCAGCTCCGGAATCCTCGCCTTCACCGCCGGCGAGACGGCACGGCCCCGGGAATACCCCTGCATCCGCTGCGGACGTTGCCTGGAGGCCTGCCCCTACTTCCTCAATCCATCACGGCTGGCCCGGTTGGCAAAGGCCCGAATGTACGGAGAAATGAAACACATCCAGATCATGGAGTGCGTCGAATGCGGCTCCTGCACCTATGCCTGTCCCTCGGGGATACCCATCATACAGTTGATCCGCACGGCTAAGCGGGCGCTGCGGGGTCAGAGGTGAGGTTGAATTGCAGACGCGGCGTGGCATTATAGTCCGTAGGTTGAGGTGAGCTTGCGAACCCCAACGAACCGCCTGACAATTAGGGCTATAAAATGCCTATATTATTCAATGTGCACAACAAGCAGGCACTCCATTACTGACGTTAGGGCACCTTGAAAAATAGGCGTTTTCACCAATTAAGCGACTCTAAACCATTGATTATTCATGCGTGCCGTTGACGGAAATCGTATTTTTCAAGGTGCCCTTAACTGGCTTTCAGCTAGGAGGTAAACTGATCAATCTAATTTATGGATTGCAGACAAATTGGACTTGCATCGGAACAGAGTATCTACTCGGCTCACTCCCACGCCAACATCTTGTTTCAGCAGGGATTATCATTCGGTTGCCCTGGCGTTGATTCGCGTTCATTTGCGGCAAAAAAGAATTCCCAAGATGCTGTTTTCGTGAAGCTTTATACGCGCCCATCGTGGTCCGCAGCAGGTTTCATCTGATCGGGCCGGACCTGCGGGGTAAAATACAGGTCCGCGGTATCGAGATCGACGGGCCGGCCCTGTGCGTCTTCCAGCGACTGTTCATAGTCCTTCCAGCCCCGCAGCCCGGTCCGGAGCGAAACCACGTCCCGGTATCCCAGTATTTGCATGGAATGGGCAGCAAGCACGCTCCGGTACCCGGAGCGGCAAACCACCACGATTTCACGCGCTCGCGCCTGCACCAACTCCGGCACTGTCTCCTCGTACTCCCACTCGCAGGCGGATTCCAGTATGCCGCGGGGGACATTGAGGGAGCCGGCGATATGCATGGCGTCGAATTCGTAAGGCTCGCGCACATCCAGGATCAACAGGTCCGGGTTTTCCTGAAGGCATTCCTCCAGATCCCAGGGCATGATCTCCCGGACCTCGGTAAGGCACCCCTGGATCAGCTCGATGAAGTTCTTCATGGCAATCGACCTATTTGGCTTTTACGAAACCGAGACCACAGGGCGAGCACATGTCCTTATAAATCAATAATTTATAATTCATCTCTATTGTCATATTCGACCTGTAACCATTTGAAGGGCACCTTGAAAAATAGGTATTTTTACCAATCAAGCGACTCTAAGCCATTGATTGTTTGGGTGTGCCGTAGACAAAAACCGTATTTTTCAAAGTGCCCTGAAATCATTGATTTTGAAAAACTTTATACGCGCTCCCCCTGTTGTTGGGGGCAACCGCTTGACAACCGTGGGCCCGAAAACTAAATTATGAATCGAAGTCTGGAGCACCAGCCGAGGGTTGAGGTTATCCTCATCGCCACTGACAGCTGGTCCATCCAGGCTTATTTTCTTCTAAGTAGTTGATTTTGCATTATTTCCTGTATTTTCGCCCGCGCTTTTTCTTTCCCTCTTCCGTAGGCTTCCAAAACCAAGCGCTGTACTTCGGAAAGTGCTTACGAAGCGTTGTGGGCGCAAATCCCTTCCAAAATTCGGGCCTAAATTCCCTCACGCCAAACGCTACGAGAGTAGTCTTTAAGTAATCCCGCACGTTGATCTTTGCATGTTTTGTCCCAGGACAAAGCTCTTGGTACAGGCACCCTGTGAGAAGATCACACAACTGCAAACACTGGTTGGCATTCTTGGCAGAATCGGTATGTTGGAATTGCCTGATGTACGGGTTTTCACCTTCATAACCTCCGCAAAAACGATCCTTCAGGTGGTCAATAACGTCTGATCAGATACCGATCAGAGTGTGTTCCTGACTCGTCAATGTAAATTCGATAACTCATGAACTCTGATTATGGTGTCCATAAAGCGGCTTCTGACCGATTCCGTATTTTGGAACATACTCAGAGATAACCGAGATACGCGGGGAAGAACCTGGTATTGTAAACTGTTTCTTTTTCATTCAATACCTCCTGGATCAGAGTAACACGAGATTGTCCCGGTGAATGAGCTCTTCGTCGTCCAGATAGCCTAGGATCTCTTCGAATTCGGCACTGGGCCGACCCTTGATGCGACCCGTCTCCAGGACATTGTAGTTGACCAGCCCGCGGGCGATCTCATGGCCCTGCTCGTCGATGCAGGCTACGACCTCGCCACGATGGAAGGTACCCTGCACCTTCCTGACTCCCACTGCCAGGAGGCTCTTGCCTTGTCTCCGGAGGGCACGCACCGCGCCGGCATCCAAGGTAAGCCTACCCCGCACCTGGAGCTGGCCGGCCAGCCACCGCTTGCGGGCGGCCTGCGACCCCTGGACCGGGGTCAATAGGGTGCCGACCTGTTCGCCCGCGCCGATCCGCTGCAGCACCCCCTCCCCCCGTCCTGGAGCGATGATGGTCGCGATCCCCGAGCGAGCCGCGAGCCGCGCGGCACGGACCTTGGTGACCATGCCGCCAAGACCGAACCCGCTGCCGCTACCGCCGGCCACGGCATCGAGCCGGGGATTGTCGACCCGGGTCTCGGAGATGAGCTCGGCGTCCGGATCGAAGCGGGGGTCGCGCTCGCACAGGCCCTCCTGATCGGTGAGCAGAATCAACAGATCGGCCTCGATCAGGTTGGCGACCAAGGCGGCTAGGGTGTCATTGTCCCCGAACCTCAGCTCGTCCGTGGCCACCGTATCGTTCTCGTTTACCACCGGCACTACTCGGAGCCGCAATAGGGAAAGCAGGGTGTTGCGGGCGTTCAGGTAGCGTCCCCGGTCGGCCAGATCTTCCCGCGTGAGCAGGACCTGCGCCGCGTGGATGCCGCGTTTCTGAAAACAGGCCTCGTAGGCCTGGATCAGTCCCATCTGGCCGATGGCGGCAGCGGCCTGGAGCTCATGGAGAGATTTGGGGCGTCGGGTCCAGCCCATACGGGCCATCCCCTCGGAGACGGCACCCGATGAAACCAGCACCAACTCGCCACCCCGGCGCAGGAATCCGGTTACCTGATCGGCCCAGGGGGCCAGGACCGTCCGGTCGAACCCCTGACCGTCTCTGGTGAGCAGGGCGCTGCCGATCTTGACGACCCACCGCTTGGTATTCGGGATGCCGTCTCGGGAAATCACGGGTCAAGGCGATTGGTGGAATTGGCGCTCATTTGCGGCAAATAGTTATCAGTTGTCAGTTATCAGTTGTCAGTTATCAGTTGTCAGGTAACCGTTCAGCTCTCCTCTACGATCCTGATCCCGAAAACGAGAAATCAAGGGGTTATGTCCAAATCAAACCGAAATCCAGAGGGGAGCTGAACGGTTACGTTGTCAGTTATCAGATTCTGCCCCCTGACAACTTTACCCTGACAACTGAATTCATCATTCAGGGAAGACACTGGGCACCCCCCATGCTTCACGCCAGGGGATGCCAGTCCTCCTCATTCTCCGGGGCCCGATCCGGGGTGGTCGTCGCCTCTCGGCGTTCCTGCTCCAGATACCGCATCAGGGCCTGCGTCAGCTTCCCCGTGCCCTCACCCGTGACAGCGGAGATCCCGAATGCTGGGCCGGTCCAACCAAGCCGCTCCAGGATCATGGTACGGCGGCGCTCGAAGTCCACGGGATCCAGCAGATCGCGTTTGTTGAGCACAAGCCAACGCTCCTTTCGGACCAGATCCCCCCCGTAGACCGCGAGCTCACGCTCGAGCTCGCGTACCTGCTGCGCCGGATCGACCAGGTCGCCCTGGGGTGCGATGTCCACCAGGTGCAATAGTAATCCGGTGCGCGCAAGGTGCTTGAGGAAACGAATGCCCAGCCCGGCCCCCGCGGCCGCACCCTTGATGACACCCGGTATATCCGCGACGACGAAGCTGCGCCCATTCCCCAGTCTGACCACACCCAGATTGGGGTGCAGCGTGGTAAAAGGATAGTCTGCCACCTTCGGTCGGGCACCGGATACCTTGCGGATCAGACTCGATTTGCCCGCATTCGGGAAACCGAGCAGCCCAACGTCCGCGAGCAGAATGAGCTCCAGGTGGAGCCGGCGCCGCTCCCCGGGTGTGCCCGGCGTGGCTTGGCGCGGCGCACGGTTGGTGCTCGACCGAAAGCGGGCGTTGCCGATACCGTGGAAACCACCCTGGGCCACGAGCAGACGCTCACTTTCACGCAGCAACTCGCCGATGGACTCCCTGGTCTCTTCGTCCCGCACCCGGGTGCCGAGCGGAACCCGCACCAGCAGGTCCTCGCCGCTGCGACCGGTCATGTTGCGGCCCCTGCCACTCCTGCCGCCCTCGGCGCGGAATCCCCGCCGGTGGCGGAAATCCACGAGGGTGTTGAGATTGGCGTCCGCAATCAGAACGACATTGCCACCGTCCCCCCCGTCCCCGCCATCCGGTCCCCCTCTGGGGATGAACTTCTCGCGCCGGAAGCTGACGCAGCCGCTGCCACCGTCACCGGCCTCGACGCGGATAGTGGCCTCATCGACGAACTTCATGATTCGGCTGCGGAAATGCAAAAAGCCCCGTCACCCGACGAGGCTTTTCCGTTTGGATGCGAAGACCGGAAAGGTTAAGCGGTTGCGACGCTGACGTACCTGCGGTTCTTGGGACCCTTGACCTCGAACTTCACTACGCCCTCCGCCAGGGCATAGAGGGTATAGTCCCGACCGCGGCCGACATTCTCACCATTGTGAAACTTGGTGCCGCGCTGACGGACGATGATATTTCCGGCCCGGACCGCCTGACCGCCGTAGATCTTGACGCCAAGGCGTTTGGACTGTGAGTCGCGACCGTTGCGGGAGCTGCCGCCTGCCTTTTTGTGTGCCATGATATCCTTCCCCTTATCCCGCATTGATACCGGTAATCTCGAGCTCCGTGAATCCCTGACGATGGCCCTGACGTTTCAGGTAGTGTTTACGCCTGCGGAACTTGATGATCCTGATCTTTTTGCCGCGGCCATGGGATTTGATGGTAGCCGTGACTTTGCCGCCGTTCAGGTAGGGCTTGCCGACCTTGATGTCTTCGCCGTCGGCGACCATGAGTAGTTGGTCGAGCTCGAGGCTCGCGCCGGCCTCGGCAGCGATTTTCTCGACCTTCAGTGTGTCGCCCTCGGCGACCCGGTATTGCTTGCCCCCGGTTCGAATCACTGCGTACATGTAATCCCCTATCCCCAACCAGCCGTCGACTTCGTGCCCCCTGAAGGGGAGCAGCCAAGGAAACAAAATGTTATTCTGAGCTGTTGCTCGAGTCAAATCAACTAAGCTAACCGAACTAGTCATGGATTTGTCGGAGATCCGAGCCCCTGTCGCAGAGGACATGCAGGCCGTCGACCGTTTGATCCTGGAACGGCTCGAGTCCGATGTGGCACTCATCAACCAAATCGGCCACTACATCGTCGGCAGTGGCGGCAAGCGACTGCGCCCGCTCGCCGTGCTCCTGTCGGCTCGCGCCTGCGGCTATCAGGGCAACCGACATACCGACTTGGCCGCCGTGGTGGAGTTCATCCACACCGCCACTCTCCTCCACGACGACGTCGTCGACGGTTCGGAGCTGCGCCGCAACCGCGAGACCGCCAACGCGGTGTGGGGCAGCGAAGCGAGCGTCCTGGTCGGTGATTTCCTCTATTCCCGGGCCTTCGAAATGATGGTGGACCTGGACAACATGCGGGTGATGGCCATTCTCTCCCACGCTACCAATCGCATTGCCGAGGGTGAGGTACTGCAGTTGCTCAACTGCAATGACCCGAATACCACCGAAAAACGCTATATGGAAGTCATCGACCGCAAGACCGCGACCCTGTTCGAGGCCGGCACGCGCCTGGGCGCGGTACTCGCCCAGGTTCCGGACGAACTGGAAGCCGCCGCCGCACGCTACGGGCTCCAGCTCGGGATCGCCTTTCAACTCGTGGATGACGCCCTCGACTACCGGACCGAAGGTGACCGGTTGGGCAAGAACCTCGGCGACGACCTGGCCGAAGGTAAACCCACACTCCCGGTCATCCGGGCAATGGAGGTAGGCACTGAGCAGGAACGCGAACTCCTGCGCCAAGCCATCGGGAGCGGTGGCCGGAATCGAATCGATGCCGTTGCCGCGGCGATTGAATCGACAGAGGCCATCGACTACACTATTTCGGTTGCGCGCCGATATGCCCGGTCAGCCAAGGACGCGGCCGGGATGCTTCCCGAATCGGCCCACCGCACGGCCTTGGAGAAACTGGCGGATTTTGCTGTTTCACGCACCTACTAAAGCGGGGTGTAGCTCAGTCTGGTAGAGCACTACGTTCGGGACGTAGGGGCCGGAGGTTCGAATCCTCTCACCCCGACCAATTTCACCCCTCGCAGCACCGTGGATACTGCTCGTCGGCCTGTGTGGGCTTATTTCCACTTGGGCCGGCCGTATTCTTATTAAAGAAGCCGTCTAAAAACCAACACATTGATTTAAAGCGGTAGACCCGGCAAACCAGGCTATTACGCCTACGGTCTTTTTTTAGACAGCCTCTCAAGGATCCTAGTCTCCGACGATCGAAGGATCTTCGAGGTTGCTTGACTCCCTGCCGGATGGCAGATTATATCCATGGCCTCCGCCGTTCAGCTCTACGAGGCGCTCGCCACGGCGCCGGACGATAAGACCCGCGCGAAGCTGATCGCGGAGTCTATCGAACGTCTGGAAGAACGCTATCCCCATCTCCCCGACCTCACTACCCGGGCCCATCTGCGCGAAACAGAGCTGAGTCTGCGCAAAGAGATCGGGCAGGTCCGTTCGGAACTCAAGGCTGAGATTGAGCAACTTCGTTTGGAAATCGAGCAGCTCCGCTCGGAGCTCAAGACCGAGATCGCGAACGTCAAGCTGGATTTGATCAAGTGGATCATCCCGCTGATGTTTGCCCAGGTGGCAGCCACTGCGGCTCTGGTCAAGCTATTGTAAGTCACTGTGTTCTCACAGGGGCACCACTCCCATTTGGCGTACTGCACCGGATGGTCGCAACTCCCGGGGACCCGGCGTACTGACAATGATCTTACCGCACGAGAATCGACCTCTTTAATTCCACAGGAGCCCAGCCATGAACGAACACGCCATCAGTTGGTTCGCGATCCCCGTTATCGACCTGGAGCGCGCCAGGACCTTTTACAGCACCCTGCTCGATATCACGATGTCCGATTTTGCCACCCCGGCCGGAACCTGCGCGGTGTTTCCGCAGGTGGAGACCGGCATCTCCGGCTCCTTGAATCCCTTTATGGGCTTTAAGCCGAGCGCCGACAGCGGCGTGACCATTTGGCTCAATGCGGGCGATGACCTACAGGGCCCACTCGACCGCGTCGCAGAAGCGGGCGGCAAGGTGCTGCAGCCCAAGGAACAGATCGGCGAGTTCGGCTACATCGCGATGATCCTCGACACCGAGGGCAACCGCATCGGCCTGCATTCGCCGAACTAGGGGCTGTTGACATTTAGCTTGTAGACCGGGCAGCGGTTCGTTGCCTGCTTGCTATTGATGCGGTTCGGCTATCCCTGGTCTCACCGCATCCTACGGGCTAACTTGATGATTCAGAAGCGTTTTCAGTCTAAATGTCAACACGACCTAGCGAGGCTTCACCTCAGAACCGATGTTATCGGTACTTCGGTACTGTTGTATCAGACCCCATGAACCAGGAAACAAGACGTGTCATCTTCGAGCGTCTACAGGCTGCCGACCCGGCACCCACCACGGAGCTCGAATACTCCTCTCCGTTCGAGCTGCTGGTGGCAGTCATTCTCTCCGCCCAGGCCACCGACAAGGTGGTGAACCGGGTCACCGCCGAGCTGTTCCCCCTGGCCAACACGCCGGAGGCCATCCTCGCCCTGGGGGAGGAGAGCCTGAAGCATCACATCCGAACCATCGGGTTGTTCAACACCAAGGCCAGGAACATCATCAAGACCTGCGCCATCCTGATCGCAGAGTATCGGGGCCAGGTTCCCGCAGACCGCAAGTCTCTGGAGGTGTTGCCCGGCGTCGGACGCAAGACTGCCAATGTGGTGCTCAATACCGCCTTCGGACAACCCACGATCGCGGTGGATACCCACATCTTCCGCGTTTGCAACCGCACCCGCATCGCCCCCGGCAAGACTCCCCTGGAGGTAGAGCGGAAACTGCTGCGATACGTGCCCCGTCCGTTCCTGAAGGATGCCCACCATTGGTTGATCCTCCATGGCCGTTACCTGTGCACCGCTCGCCGTCCACGGTGTCATGCCTGCATCATCCGGGACTTGTGCGAGTTTCGGGATAAATCCCCCGAGCCGACGCCAGCTTAAGGGCACTTTGAAAAATACGATTTCCGTCGAGGGCACGCATGAATAATCAATGGCTTAGAGTCGCTTAATTGGTGAAAACGCCTATTTTTCAAGGTGCCCTTAAGGTGATCGGCAGATATCTGAAAGTCTCCCGCAACGAGCACTGAATTCGCCTCCGCCTATAATCCTTGACGCATCATTAGCCATTTTCAATTGAAAAATCAGAATTTCCTTATATACTTATTGCCCAATATCGTCGTGGGAAAAACAAGACGCTTCCCGTTATCGGTTTAACCCGTTGCTTCAAGGTAGGTTCAAAATGAAGAAGATCGCAACCTTCGCCTCCGCCGTCGCGCTTACCGCCACATCTCTATCCGTCGGCGCCTGGTGGGGTGGTCCCTGCACCTCTTATGGCCTGACTCAAGACCAGCAACAAGCCATGGCGCAGCAGCAGACAAAAGCCAGGGAGCAAATGCTGGCCGTCCAGCGCCGGATGGCCGAGCAAATGGCCGCCCAACGGGCCGAGATGGCGAAACGCACGCAGACGCCAGGCGTCGATCCCATGACCACGGGCTTTCCCGGCACCATGGGTCCATGGGGAAATATGGGACCCTTGGATACCATGGATCCGTGGGCTGGCAGCAATCCTTGGAACGATCCGGGCATGTCCCAATATCCAACCATGCCGGCAATGCCCGAACCACCGGCCATGCCTACGATGCCCGAGCCCTTCACGACGGACATGCCGAAACCGCCGGTCCCGGCCTTTATGCGAGGCCGTTACAATGAATTGGAGGCCTATCGCTCCAAGATCATGGAAGAATCCAAGGCCCGTCGCGACGACGCGATCAAGAAAATGGCCGAACGCCGTAAGAGAATCGAAGCCAACCGCTTCGCCCACCCTCATCGCCGCCTCCATCCATCCATGTCCCCTCGCACCAGGATGATGACCACGGCCCCTGAGATGTCCACCTCCAGGCCGCAAGCCGAAGCTTCGGCCCAGGTTGGCGAGACTACTCCCGGGCCCGAAACGGCCCCGACCCCTCTTCCTGTTACAGTAACCGCTCAGACACCTGTCGTCGCCGCCTCGACTGCCCCGATCGCTCCGGCCACCTCGGCAACTCCGACCGAATCCACCACGCCGATGGTTCCAGTCGCTTCGACGCCTGATCCCATGACCGCCCCGGTCACACCGACTCCTGCCGTCGCCCCTCAAGAACAGAACTAAACCTGACCGGAGCGGGCTTGCTACAGGCGCTCCCGGGATGCGGGGCGCCTTTCCTCATACACTGCTAACTTATTGATCATCCCCGGCGCCGGGTAAGGGAGCGAAATCCGTGCCACGATTCAGCCGTAGATCAGAGGAGTGATTGAATTGGCGGAGAGGGTGGGATTCGAACCCACGGAAGACTGGCGCCTTCACTTGATTTCGAGTCAAGCCCGTTCAACCGCTCCGGCACCTCTCCGAGTCAGTGCAGCCTCTGGCCGCAGCGGGTAAAAAATTATAACCGGTTTCAGCACCCCGGCACCATGGATGATCAGGTTCCCCCAGGGCGAGCGCATATAAATCCTCCCGAAAACATGATCTTGTAGGATGTGGTGAGCAGTGGCCCCAGGGACCTGCCTGCGGCAGCCGCCGTGGACTATATGGGCCAGGTAGACCACGTGGACGGAGGAATCGCTACATGCCCCCCAGTCCATGCAGTCCACACCGCCCATGTTGTCCATTGGGCTACCCTCAGAGGCTGTCTAAAAAGACATATGTTAATAAAGAATCACCCGACGGCCGTTTTATAAGGCGTCTGGTTATTACAGATCTGTCGAAGAAGCAGGCGACCAGATGCGAGATAAACCTGAGCTTCGCTTGAAGTCGGCTTACGTTCGTAATCTTTACTTAAGCTTGGCGGTCAGGGTTTGGACCGGATCGAACCGGCGAGTAGCCAACACGTCGGCGATACAGCCGTCAAAGCGCTCGATCATGCCGTCAGTCCGTGAAATTCCAGACCGAATAAGGCGATGCTCGATGCGGTGGTTGGCACAGATCCGATCGAAGGCGTGGGTACCGGTCGACCGGCGCTCGCCGGTGGGCGCAGACCTGCCTGGCGGCGGACAGGAGCGATCGGTGAACTCTTTGCCGTTGCCGGTGAGGACCTTGCTGAGCCTGAACGGAGCCTGATCGATCAGGCGCTTCAAAAAGCCGCCGGCGGAGGCCGCGGTCTTTTCTTCGAGGATTTCCACGTAGACCCAACGGGTAGCGCAATCAATGGCGACGAAGAGGTAAGTGGGTTGGTTCCGGTCCGGCATTCGGGGCAGGTATTTCACATCCAGGTGGACGCAGCCCGGCTGGTATTCCTTGAAGGCTTTGTGCCGGGGCGCGCCTTCTTCCCTGGGCATCAGGGCCCTGAGGTTGGAGACCCCGTGGCGGTGCAGACAGCGGTTGAGGCCGGAGCGGGAGACCTCGGTGTCGATGAATTCGTGGGTCACTGCCAACAGGTCGTCCAGGAACAGCAGGAGGGTTTCACGCAAGGCTACCACGACCGCTTCCTGAGCGGGACTGAGGGTAGCCCGGAGTCGATGCAGGCGGTGCGAAGCATCTTCCATGTTCTCGCGTCGACGCCATTTCGCCACGGTATGGCGGTTGATGCCATATATTTCGGCCAACTCCCGGTTGCTCACCGACGGGGGTTGCGCCTGTAATTCCCGACGGATGGCCAGTGTGGTGCGTGCGTTTTTGTGCAGTCGGCTGTTCATGCTTGATGGATTTCTCGATTCGAACACTCAAGTGCCACACGCACCGCGGCGACGGCACTTTCCCCTGGTCACAACGCCTTTGCCGGGAACGGATGGGGTGCCCAATCCAAAGCGGCGGCGGGCCGGTGCAACCATGGGCAACCCTGCGGTTACATCGGGCACCGCGGATTCCGGTAAGTACCGAAGTAAGGTTGCCGCCGCACTCCAAAATGTCCGGTAGTGCCCTTCCATGATCGATGATCGTGAGCAGTTCGGAATCCATAAAGAGCCAAGGGAAAAATCCGATCACGCAGGCCTTCTCAAATTTAATCCAAGGTTTCGACCAAGAGATGGTCCGGCGGTACGCCGAGCCCTGTCAATCCATCGGCCAGGGACCGGACCTGGGCCGTGGGACCCGCCACATAATAGCGTGAGGGGTCCGGCTCGGGCCGGTCCGAGGCGACGATGGCGAGCACCTCCTCGACTCGGGCATCAACCAGGGGGGTGTAGGCGAAGTTGTCTAGGGACTCGCGCATGGCCCGACACCACTGGGCCTGGTAACGACTCTCCGGCTCGGATACCGCCCAGTAAAGGTGGAAGGATTCGATGATGTCGATGGAGACGGCGTGTTCGAGCAGGCTCTTGATGGGAGCGATGCCGTCGCCGAAGGCGATGAAGACGGCAGGTTCCGGGGATTCTTCTTCGAGCACAAAGCGGCCGCTGGGGCCGGTAACAGTGACCGATTGCCCCTGTCGCAGGTCGCGGAAAGCGGCCTGCGAGAAGCGATTACCGGGTATCAAGCGCACCAGAAAGTGGAGGTTGCGCCCGTTGCAGGGGCAGCTGGCGATGGGTAGCTCCGCGTCGGTGCCGTCCTCCAATGTCAGGTGTGCCCGTTGGCCGGCCATGAAACGCAGGGTCTGGGTGCGGGGCGTTTGAAGCTGAAGCTGGATCATGTCTTCGCCGAGTCGCTCGAGCTTGCGTACGCCGGCGCGGATCTCCTGTTGCGGCAGGTCGTCTACCGATAGGGTCTCCGTCGCTTCGAGTACCAGATCGGTTACGGCCGTGTTGGAGCAGGTGAGGATATAGCCCAGCTGCTTCTCGCGCCCACTCAGCACATAGTCGTGCTCACGGGTCCTGCACACCTCGCCGCTGACGACCCGGGCCTTGCAGGCGCCGCAGTTGCCGCTGGAACAACCGTAGTCCAGCTTCAGGCCCGCACGCACGGAGGCGTCAAGAATGGATTCGGTGCCCTCGACGAAGAAATCGTGGCCGCTGGGGATGATCTTGACGTTGGCTGCCATAATGCGCAGAAAAGTGTCTTTGGCGAAGAGTCGGGCCTGGATGTCGGCGACAGGTCGCTGGGCGAGTCGCTGGCGCTCGGCAGTGAGCCAGCTCCGAATCTCCCTGGTGCAGACGACCGTGCCGGGATCGGCAGACTCGGCCATGGTGGCGAGCCGCGCATCGAGCTCCGCGAGTATGGCCTCCGCGCTTTCCAGGGCCGCGGCCTTCTGTACCAGGACCTTGCTCAGGGACTTGAGCCGCGCGATCAGCACCTGGGCGCTGGGCAGGGTGCCGTCGCCCTGCTGACTTCGGGGCAGAGCGTTGGCCTTGATGTGTTCCACCCGCTCCAGGTCGCCGCTGTGCTCCAGGTCGACCTCCGGATAGATCCGTAGCAGGTCGGTGGCGGCGATTTCTCCCTCGAAGGTGGTGAGCTCGCCGCGCCGGATGCGCTTCTGCAGCTCGGAGCGGGTGACGCCGGCCAGCCGGGCGGCGCGTGAAAGGCTGAGTAACTGGGTCATTCGGCATACTCCGAGTACGGAAAATTCGTCCGCAAATGAACGCAAATCGGTCGCAACAGATTACAGTATCTTTTTTTGTCCACGGATTACGCAGATTCTCACAGATTATTTTGTTTTTAATCTGTGAAAATCTGTGTCATCTGTGGATAGATCGAAGCGACCGGGTCATTTTTCCTACGCTCAATCCGTTCCCAAAGCGCAAAGTCGTTCGACGAAATAGCGGGCGCTCGGACAAGCGGGATGTTCAGCCGCGCGTCTGACATCGAACCCATGATCGCGTATGAATTTCCTCGCGAACCTGATCTTTCCTCCCGGACCACGCCCCGTATGACGGCCGATCTCCTTCAAGCGATCCCGGGGCATTCCGGGCGGTGCCTCCGGCCGGGGCTCACGGAAGACATGGTCTCCCGTCCAGCGTCGCATCGCCTCCGTGTCCGCCAGGAACCAGGACTCCATCGCCTTTCTCGCGATCAGGATCAGATCGATGCTTTCCTGACCGATGCGCTCTTTTCGCTTTGTAATACAAGGCGCGCAAAGCTCAGGGTCCAAATCCGCCAATACCACCACCCGATCCGGGTTCGCCGTGCGCCTCAACCTCCGGACAAATGCCGTGATCTCGGAGCTACACATTTGGCCATTACCACCCGCATTTACAGTGGACGATACCACCAAGCCACAATCCTCCCGCAACCAGTCTCGGAACGACTTGCTGTTCACCAACATCTCATCGGATGGTCCCTCGACCACGAAACCGACGGTTACCATGGCAGGCCTCCGCCCAGCAGGTTGGAGAGCCAGATCTTGTCCAGACCCAGCGGCGCAAGATCGGCTTGGGTCAGCCCCACCGAATCGGCGCGTTTCATCCGGGTTCTTCCGTCTACCTTATCTACCAGAATCAGCTCTTCCAGGCCGAGTGCGCGGACCACCGATTCGCTGTGGGTAGTC
Organism: Candidatus Thiosymbion ectosymbiont of Catanema sp. Cochon2018; assembly: GCA_011392765.1. Classification (GTDB taxonomy): domain Bacteria; phylum Pseudomonadota; class Gammaproteobacteria; order Chromatiales; family Chromatiaceae; genus Thiosymbion; species Thiosymbion ectosymbiont_A. Next base: position 1,069,822 of record WYCW01000001.1, read on the forward strand.
AACCAGATGGGGTTTCGGGGTGTCGCCTGCTCTCGTATCAGATCGATCAGCTCGCGAATCGCCGCCGGGTGCAGCCCCCGCTCCGGCTCTTCGATCAGCGTCAGCCCATAGGGCTGGGGAAGATCCAGCACCGCCACCAACAGGCTCAGGGCATAAATCGTACCGTCCGACATCATATGGGCGGGGAAGTGTCGTTCGGTCCCCTGTTCCTTGAACAGCAGGGCGATCTTACCATCCAGTCGCGGCTGCTCCGTGCGGACCTCCTCCAGCCCGGGGACGACCAGTTCCATCCAGTCCATGATGAGCTCGCGTATCGGCTCATTCTGTTCCAATCGACCCAGGACACTGGCCAGATTGTGCCCCTTTTTATCGAGTTTTGTTGGATCACTATTCGATTGATCGGGCTCTTTGGCGCCGATCGGATCAATCCGGTACAGCCCCATGTTCCACAACAATTGGGCAAGCGGCATACCCGTGAAGAACAGCAGCGCCGAATAGGTCTTGGGGAACAGATCGATAAGGGATTTGGGGAGCTGCTCGATAGCCCCTCCTTTAATGGTCAGATCGTCACTCTTCTCGCGTTTCAGTAACGCAACATCATTCCTGTACAGGTGTTCTTCAATGTTGGGGATTTTTTGATCGAGATCCTGGATGGTGAGCGAATAATGGAACCTGGATAGCTTCCCCCCACTGGCTGGTTCCGGTCCCGGCAGGTCGCATTCGAGCTCGAAGCCGAATTTTTCGGAATATTCGGCCCGGCGTTTTTCCGAATGGATGTTTGCGAATTCCCCATGCGTCCGGAGCGCCATTTCGATGCCACCACGCAGGAACAGACTGATGAAATCCAATGCATCGAAAAAGTTGCTTTTTCCCGAACCATTCGGCCCCGCGAAGACCGAGAAAGGCGCCAGCCCTTCGAGCTCCAGCGAGTCGATGCTCTTGTAGCTGGTAATCTTCAGCCTGTGGATGGTCTTGGTCGTCATATCCGAATCCCCACGATCGTCCGGGGTTGCGGTCCAATGCCATTAAGGGCACTTTGAAAAATGCGATTTTCGTCTACGGCACACCTCAACAATCAATGGCTTAGAGTCGCTTGATTGGTAAAAATACCTACTCTCGTGAGGAAAAGGGGGCTACTACCCGCTTTTCCGGCAGAGCCTCCAAAAGCCCCTCTCCCCCGAGGGGGAGAGGGGGATCAAAACGGAAAGGAGTCCCTGTTCTGATCCCCTCTCCCTGGCCCTCTCCCGGCGGGAGAGGGCCAGGGCTGTCGGCCATATTCCACTTAAACATTAACCACTACCCCATCCTGAAAGATCTCCCCCGCTCACCGCATCCTACATGGGCATGCTCCGAGTTGGTCCGGTAGGGCTTGTCCAGGATTGCTCAGACCCAGAGGTCGGCCAGATGGATAACGATGGTGTCGAAGGGGGCGACCCGGATGAGCTCGTCGTCCCGGAAGATTCCGAGCGGCAGCCAGCTCCCATGCGCCGAGACATAGGCCTCGAGGGTATGCGTCTTGGGGTCTACGAGCCAGGCATAGCCGACCCCGAAGCTCGCATAGACCGGCATCTTCTCCTCACGATCGGTGCGCTTGGTGGACGGCGACAGGACCTCGCACACCCAGTCCGGAACCACTTCGAATCGGTGTCCATCAGGCAGTCGCGGCATGCGCATTTCCCGCCACCCGGCGAGGTCCGGGACCATGACCTCATGGTCGCGGATGAAGTGCACCTCCGGCTCGTCGATGATCCACCAGCCGCCTGGTCCTCCCCGCCCGCGGCTGTAAGGACCCTCGATATCGGTCCCGAGACGCGAGCTGGCCAGTGCGTGGGGACCGGTCGGCCGCGGCTGCGTGTAGAGTTGTCCATTGACGATCTCTCCGCGAATGCCTTCCGGTAGGGCGCAGAGCTGCTCATAGAGGCTGAGTTTGTGGGCGGCCTGGGCAGTCATCTGCGGTGGACCCCACCCGTTGGACAGTATAGGAGCCGAAAATAAGTTAAGAACGGAGAGCGGTTCTTGCGAATCTTATTTCACATGAATCCTAATGGATGATTGCCTCGTGAGTCAAGTTATTTTTCAAAAAGAATGGAAAATAATACGCGTTCGTGTACTGCGCGTGATACCATGACTACCTCTTTTTCCATTGAATGTCAGGCGGTGATTGTTTCGATTACCCCAGGCACATTACGAACGTGAACCTGTGCTGGTGTGAGGCCGCCTAAGAGACTGTCTAAAAAGGGATCGTAGGCTGTAGGCTGGGTTGCGGCCAGGGATGGCCAAAACCCAGCAATAATCAAAGCTGGGGTTCGTTCCTTGCCCCCCAGCCTACCGATTTAAAATCAATGTGTTAGTTTTTAGACAGCCTCTAAGGCGCTGTGCGGACGTTCATGGTGCGTTCTCCGATACAGAAGTGGCTACCAGGAGTTCCATGACCTCTCGGGCACGCAACAATGACCCGATCTTAGATCCTAAGTGTAATCATCCGGGACCTGACGCCTTTTTCCGCAAACGAACGCCAATGAACGCAAATCGGTTGTATAAAGATGACATGATCTTTTTTGTCCGCAGATTACGCAGATTCTCGCAGATTGTTTTGTTATTAATCTGCGGATAACTCTCCCGTCCGGACCCAAACCATGAACGACTTTACCCAAATCGCCCGCGACAACATTCTAGCCCCCGTCGGGCTCGACAACCGGGACCTCGACCGGTTGCTCGGACAGCTCAAGGGACCACACATCGATGCCGCCGACATCTACTTCCAGTCCCGCCGGCTCCAGTCCTGGATCCTGGAGGACGGTATCATCAAGGAGGGTAACTTCAGCATCGAGCGGGGGGCAGGCGTGCGTGCCGTAAGCGGTGAGAAGACCGGCTTCGCTCACTCCGATGAGCTCCAACTCCCGGCCTTGCTGGAGGCCACGCAGACGGCTCGGGCCATCGCCCGGAGCGGTACCGAAGGGCAGGTCCGCATATCCGGGGGGCCGGTCAAGCACCGGCTGTACGAGCCTTCGAATCCCATAACCAGCCTGCCGGACGAGGAGAAAATAGCATTGCTGCACCAGGTGGATCAGACGGCACGGGGCCTGGACCCGCGGATCAAGCAGGTCATCGCCGGCCTGGTAGCGGTCCAGGACGTGATTCTGGTGGTCACGGACGCCGGTGTCCTGGCAGCAGACGTGCGGCCCCTGGTGCGCCTCAACGTCTCTGTGATCGCCGAGGAAGGTGACCGGCGGGAACAGGGCTCGGACGGCGGCGGTGCGCGCCGGGGCCTGGATTACTTTCTTGAAACGGACCGCTTCCGGGAATATGCCCGGGACGCGGCCCGGATGGCCCTGACTAACCTCGAGGCCATCGCCGCCCCCGCCGGTACCATGACCCTGGTGCTCGGCCCCGGCTGGCCCGGCGTGTTGCTGCATGAGGCGGTGGGTCACGGTCTGGAGGGCGACTTCAACCGTAAGGGTACCTCCGCCTTCACCGGTCGCCTGGGCGAGCGGGTTGCCGCACCCGGCGTAACGGTTGTGGACGACGGCACCCTGCCGGACCGCCGGGGCTCGTTGAACCTGGATGACGAGGGTACGCCGACGGAGAACACCGTCCTGATCGAGGACGGCATCCTGTGCGGCTACATGCAGGACCAACTCAACGCCCGGCTGATGGGCGCGGCCCCCACCGGCAACGGCCGGCGCGAATCCTATGCCCACCTGCCCCTGCCGCGCATGACCAATACCTACATGCTCCCCGGCGATAAGGACCCGCAGGAGATCATCGCCTCGGTGGACCAGGGCCTCTACGCTGCCAACTTCGGCGGTGGTCAGGTGGACATCACCTCCGGCAAGTTCGTCTTCTCCGCCAGCGAGGCCTATCTGATCGAGAACGGCAGGCTCGGGGCCCCGGTCAAAGGCGCCTCCCTGATCGGCAATGGCCCCGACGTGCTGACCCGAGTGACCATGGTCGGCAACGACCTGAAGCTGGATGGAGGGATCGGCACCTGCGGCAAGGAGGGCCAGAATGTGCCCGTCGGGGTCGGCCAGCCGACCCTGCGTGTCGACGGCCTGACGGTCGGCGGAACGAGCGCTGAGCAACTCTAATTAACCGCGGAGATGCAGAGGACGCAGAGGGGAATCGCAAAGGATATGTCAGCCTCAGAAAAAGGGAATCTCGAGGCCGGACAAAGGCATCCTGTAACGCTGGAGGTACGCGGCATGAATCTCGACTTCACCCTTGGATCGGCAACGCATAAGGCGCGCAAGGATCCCGACACGGGGCTGGTGCATCCCTACCTCGAGATCGCAGACGCGAAGACGCGTGCCCATCGCATCGAGGCCGCAGGGAACGACGTCGTCGTGAGATTCCGTTTCATGGGACTCACCGATACACTGGCGCCGATGGGATCGGGGATTATCCGCAGCCAGCTCGCTGTGAAGCTTCTCGGGCAAGACAAGGGCGGCTGCAACCTGGTCTACGCCGGGTGGCGCTTTTGGGAGGCCGAGGAGTGCAAGCCGCTATCGTCGGTCTCGAAGGTATTCGTGCAGTCGAAGATCAACCCCTGTGCGACGAAGTGGCGCGATTGCCGCAACAAGGGCTACGACCCCAACCCCTCTGTCAAAAATGGCGTCGCCAAGGTCGAAATCGGGCGGTGCTACGAACTCCGCTGCACCTACCGTGACGGGTGCGTATCCGTGGCCATCGACGAGGTTTGCACGCACGTCGTCCCGTTCGAGCCCCCCGCCGGCTGGAACGCCGTCGGCTTCGCAGGACTTCGCACCGACAACGCAAAACTCGAGATCGACTGCTTCAAGGCCAAGGAACGATAGAAGGCAGCCATCATGAATTAGACGTTCATCATCCTCATCGTCGCCGCGGTCGGCGTTGGCATCATGACCGCCAGCGCCAAAGTCTCGGGGCTCGACGACAATCTCCGGGCCATCATCATTGGCATCGGTGGCGACATCGCGGGTTGGACCGGCCTTCCTGGCCCCGGCGATCGCCAGAAGTATGTCGCCGTGCCAAGGACGCCGAGCACGTCGGGCAAAAAGGCGACCGGCGACAGCGACTCCGCGCCGGTGGTCGTCGCTACTTAACCCCAGAGACGCGGTGATCGTTTAGCTCCCACTTTGTCATTCCGGCGTTGTCGAACGGGGTGACCTCGCAATCCAGTGGCAGCAAGCCGTCCGCCAACGGTGCGAGCGGCGCCTCACTGCGGAGCAGGAACGCCAGGGCCGCTTTCTCAAAGTATCGGCTTGAGCTGGTCGGCGAACCCGTCCATCCGCTGCCGCAACGTCCCTTCCGAGAGATTATTCTATAGACGGTTCATTTATCTCACGGATTCAGGTATATATCTCATGATTTCACTTTCATTGAGTGCTAACAGGTAGTAGACGGCGAGTCACCATAACATCTTATATACCACAACGATTGCTTCTTTATCAAGTTCATGAATACTTCCATCAACGCACCTGGAAACAATGCGTTAAGACCTGCGGACGACTCGTTGCCTTGGTCTCTCCAGCGAACAATTACGGCGAATTTCCATCTAATTCTTGATCCGTATAGCTACCGTGTCTATGCTGATCGGACGATACAGTCCGCACAGGTTGGGGTGAGGGACGAACCCATCGCGGTAGGACGGCCAGTTACCCGGCCGCCCCCGCACAGATCCCGGCGTGCGGAATTACCGCACCGGGCTCCTCAGAGTTACTCGCTTCGCACATAGCAGCATGGCGCTACCCTATTCGCTATTCCCAACAGGGAGGTTTGCTTCATGGACCCGCCCTGCCTGTCGGGGTGAAGTGTCCTTTGTTGGCTACGTAACTCTGCTGGCCCCTTCCCCATGTACGCGGCTCTCCCGCGCTCCGAGTACTCTGAGCCAGTCTGACTCCCCACCAGCTTCCGGCTGCCCTCCCTCCTCGGTCGGAACAGCTTCCCCGGCAGGCGGGCTTGAGGCTTCGGTCTCATTCCGTGTCCGGGTTTCCCCTTGCGTGTCTCACTAACCGCATGCCTTACCTTTGCCTCCGGGAGCCGATGGGGTCTCCCAAGTTCTCGACGCTTCTCTTCCTGCATGCCAGGCGTTCGGACCCCGGCAGACCCGCGGGAATCTCACCCTGACCAGACCGTAGGGCGCGGTTTTGTCTTCTCTGTTTGCTGCCTGGTTTCCCGACAGTGCCACACGATTCCACCCATCGTCCGTTCTCACGATTCCTCTGGGTTGGCTTCCAGTCCGTTAACTCTGTCGCCGTCTGCTTGGTTGCCTTTCACGAGGCTGTAATCGTTTCACGGTGGTGCACTCACCCCTTTGGCCTACACGATTCTCTGTGTACGCTTCACCTCTGTTGTTCACACTCGCTCCAGTATCCCTACCAAGGCGTCGCCATCCGCTCGAGGCGCAACACGCGATACGGGTGGGGGGTTAACCCTTTCCCGACCGGGACTTTCACCCGGCAAGAAGCGCCAAGCTTCGCTTGGCGCACCAACGGCTTTGGCTCAACATGGCGATTTGTTGGTGATCATACGTGACCAACAGGAAGTTTCTCAAATAATATGAATACTGTCTTCAGCAATCGTGATACAGACACTGTCTCCTACCCCAATCTGCATATCCTGAAATTCTGTGCGCAAGGTCAGGTTGACTACCGGAAAGCCGATATCAACAACAATTCGATAATTCATTCCACGATCATAGATACCCACAATCTTTCCTTCAAAATTGTTTTTATGAACGAGGTCAGAACTTCGTCGTTTAAGCCCTGCATTGGAGTTAATGACGTGCAATAACGTATTTTCCGGTCTCACGCAGAAATTCACCTTTCCCTCGATCTGTTTCTCATTACAATACATTCTTCTACCTTTATAAGTCAGCCATGAATCGTCTTCCTCATGTTCTGCTTGCGCATTTTCATAGATATTTTCAGTACAGACAAAGTTGGCCACAAACACCGAATTCGGCTTTCTGAAGACATTTTCAGGTGTGCCAACCATTTTGAGCGTTCCATTATCCATAATACAAATCGTGTCCGCCAACGTCATGGCTTCTTCCTGGTTGTGGGTAATATGAATCGTGGTCTGATGAATCTGTTCGTGCAGGTCCCGTTCTTCTAAAATCAGTTCATCAGCGAGATTTCTATCCAGTGAAGCAAACGGCTCATCCATGATAATCACGGAAGGGTTACAGACGGCTGATCGGGCTAATGCTACTCGCTGTCTCTCCCCACCGCTTAAATTTGTGATTGCCCGGTTTAACAAATGGGCAATTTTGAGAATCTCCCCAATCCGCCCAACCTTCTCTTTGATATCGGATTTATTCATTTTCCGCATTCTTAAACCGAATGCCACATTATCATAGACCGACATGTGGGGAAAAAGCACATGATCCTGAAAGACGAATCCAACATCCCGTTGCTCCGGAGGCAAATGATCTTTCCGGACACCACCAATCCAGATTTCGCCGCTATCAATTTCCAAAAGTCCTGCAATGCTTTTCACCAGAACAGTTTTCCCATTTCCGGAAGGACCTAAAATCACAAGATACTCGCCCTCTCTAATATTCAAATTGATGTTTTTTAGAGCAAAATTCCCTACTCGTACATTAAGGTTTTTGATTTGAATAATATCTTCTGTCATAATATGTCTCCGTTTTTATCGGACGATTCCTATCTTACTCGTGTCAAAATATGCGTCATATCCATGCTGGGCAAACAGGGCACGACCTTTATCTGAAACGATAAAGTCCAAATATTTTTGGGCTAATTCTTTTTTCTTTGTGAAGGTTGTCATGCCTATTGGCGCAATACTATATTTTAGTTTCTCAGGATCTATTAAGATCGTATCGACTTTTTCGTGGAACTGTTGGGTCACTGCCCGCCAGTTAATTTCTACATCCAGATTGCCCAGCGCTAGCGGCACAATTAATTTTGTTGCGGATCCGCCTGTCAAAACGACATTTTTCATGACATCCTCATATATTCCCAAATCCTTGAGCATCTTTTCCGTCAATCTGCCTACAGCCAGAGCATCGGGTTCTCCCACGCCAACTCTTAATCCCGGCTTTGTAAGGTCTTCTATAGTTTGTATATTCAAGGGGTTTCCTTTTTGAACAGCAATAACAGGAATCATAAAACCCGCAATACTTACAGCATTCGGATCTATGAGGCCCTTTTCGATAGCGATATCTAAATAATATTGAGAACCTGGCACCATAATATCTCCGGTTTTGGTTAACTGCATATTTGCCAGCAGCGTTCCTGAACAGAGATAGGAATATTCTACCTGAATCCCTGTTTTCTTTGTAAATACTTCCGCAAGAGGGTCCAGAACAGCTTTTAACCCTGCTCCGGCTCCTACCAAAATCTTCTTTTCCTCACCTGCCTGGTCAGCTTTTTGACCACACCCCGCGATGAACAACAACCCAATGAACATAATACCCAGCAATGATATGATAGTGTTCCGATCTCGTTTACACGTTAACTTTTTCATCATGATACTCCCCCTATAGGGCACTTTGAAAAATACGGTTTTCGTGAATGGCATGTCTGAATAATCAATGGCTTAGAGTCTCTCGGTCGATGAAAGCACCTATCTTTCAAGACGCCCTAAAGGTAAAAGTTTCATTACCCATAAAAATCACAATTGCCTTCGTGTTAATTTTGTCCTTTCTCCAAGGGTCTTCCAACCCGCAAACCAAGATTTTTAAAGATGGCAAGATAAATGGCGCTCAGCAGCAAGAACACGATCGTTAACCCCACGGCACCTTCAATATTGCCGACTTCAAACTCTAAAAAAATTGCGACCGGCATAGTGGTTGTTTTCCCTCTCGTAGCCCCGGCAACGAGAAGAATCGGCACATACTCACCGACCGCCCTGGTCCACGTCATCACAGCACCGCTCACGATTCCTGTTTTCACTAGCGGAAGGGTAACGTGTGTAAACGCTTGTATTTTATTACACCCTAACATACGAGCAGCATCTTCGTATCTCGGATCGACATTGTCGAACGCCATCCTCACGGCAATAACCGCAAACGAGGCCGAAATACTAAATTGAGCCAATATGATACCAGGCACAGCAAAGATAAAGCGGATAACATTGTCCTCGATGAATTTCCCCGGAGGCAACGCAAAAAAGATTAAAAGACACATCCCCACGACCAACGGAGGAAGTACGATCGGAAGATCAATGAGCGTATCAATAATCGCTTTGCCTCTGAACTCGTATCTGGATAAACAATACCCTGCCGGAACTGCGACGAGCACAGCTAAAAACGTTGTAATTAAAGAGGTAATGACGCTTAATTTTATGGCAAAAAGCGTCTCGGGAGCGAGGAGACTCTTCCATATCGAGGCCATATCCGTATAAAAGAAAACGCCTCCCAAAATAACTACGATAAACACTATATAAATCCCAAGCATCGTAAACATTAAACCAACAAAAACCTTTTGTTCCATAATTCCACTCCTTCTCACTTCACGATCATTGCTTCGAGAACAAGCTAACGCTAGGCGTTACGGGCGTGGGTCTGCCCTTCATGCGAGGTAGCCACCCTAACGTCGGCAACGACGTTTGTCAAGATAGTTCTCGTGTTTTATACTCGTTGCAATGGACTCTACATTTAGAATCCTAACCTATCGGAACGACATCTATCCTGACAGAGGGGCAACGGTTTTGGCTCGACATGGTGATTCGTCGGGGTTCATAAAGTTCACTCCAACCTACGGGCTTTAATCTCTATAGGTCGAATTCCCCGCCGCTTGCGGCGAGAAAAAAGACTCCCATCCGATTGATACCCCGCCCCTTGGAGGGTGTCTCAAAAGTCCATTCGTGGGGTGTAGCGCAGGCGTCCCCGCCTGCATTTTCTGATGCAGGCGAGGACGCCTGCGCTACTTTTGCGACACCCTCCTTGGGGCGGGGAGGATTCATTATCACAGTGTTGTTGCGAAAAGATAGGAAGCTGGAATCGACGCGTATTTATGACGCCATAGCTAGGGTCTAGATAACTTTAGAGTGGATTCTCTCTCAGCAGAGTGAGTATTCTATCAGAGAGATTTTCCCCTTGGTGATTAAATCTAAACTCACATTCCTTGCGGTGTAAATGAAACGTTTGCCGTGGGACACCATTAAACTTTGCAAGTCTTCGTTTGGCATATGACCAGAGTGATTCAATGCCATTGCTATGGCAATTACCGCGGGCAAATTCATGCTCGCCATGATGCACTCGGAAATGCTTTTTGTACCCCATGTCCACCAGCCCGTTATAGCCTCTCCAGCCGTCCGAGTGGAGGATGCTGTCGAGGGCTACCTGGCCCCGGATCGCAGCCTATAGCTGCTTTTTGGAGGCATCTGGGACGATCTCGGTGTAGACTTTTCCTTGCCGTTCCAGGAGCCCGAAGACAATCGTTTTACCGCCTGCTCCACGACCCTTCTTCCCGCGGATACGGCGCGCACCAAACTAGGATTCATCGACTTCAACCGCGCCAGAGAAGGGCGATGAAGCGTCACAAATTTGGGCGATTCTAAGTCGTAATTTCAAGAGTAGCTGATTAATCGTAGGGCGGCTTACATCACTCAACTCAGCGATTTTCGAGGCCGGTAAATCAAGCGCAAAAGAGCGTATAATTACTCTGAATTTGGCCTCGGAAAGGTGTGAACGCCTAAAATACCTGTTTTTTCCTTGCATAACATAACCTTAGCATGCAAGTGCAGATGCTAAAGTTATCTAGACCCTCTGTCTGAAACTAAACCATTGATTTTTATAGAACCGTACCCGTAGCCCACCGATCAGGCATAGTATTTGGTGGGCATAGCCCACCCTACAGGTTAGTTAGTTCTTAGACAGTCTCTTAAGACACCACCTCGTTGTCCCAAGTACCTTGATTAGGAAACGCAAGATACCCTCGATCAATATCCCTCCAAAAACGGATTCTTGTCCGCATCACTTGGGGAGGGGAGGAGGGTATCCTTCGCCGTCCCGGTCTTTGTCTCTTTCGGTATCCCGACCGATAGCCCGCCGCGGCGGATTTCGGGGTCGGCCCAGGGCCCGCTGAGGTGGTACTGGTAACGGCTCAGCTTGTCGATCGCACCGCCGGATACCAGGTCGGCCAGGAGGACGGCCGCTCCCACCAGGGGACCCCCTGCCACGACGCCGGCAATGGCCACGCCGGTGCCGATGTGCGGCGTAACGGTCACGATCTGGTTAAGCTCTCGTTTGACCAGATTTATACTCCCGATGATGCTCAGGTCGGCGGCAGGTCCTCGAATAAGCAGTTCCTCGATGGTGGCTGACCCGTTCTCGATGTCGATCTGCCCGGAGATCTTCTCGAACGCATAGCCGCGATCGAACAGGTCGTCGAAGTCCAGACCCAGGCGTCGCTGCAAGGCACCGAGATTGAGTATGCCCAGTACCCTCCCGACCCCCGGATCGACCTCCGGCAGACTGCCGGCTCCCAGGTCGATCCGGATGCGCCCTTTCAGATCCGCCGCCGCGAGTTGGAGCGGCGTACCGGGCCAGTCCAGGTCCAGGTCGATTGTGCCCGGGGCCCCGTGGAACAGGCCCCCGAGCCCGAGGCTGCCCAGGAACCGGCCCGGATCTTGCCCTTGCGCGGTGAGGGAGAAGTTGGACCGAGGTCCCGCGTCCGTCCATAGCCAACTGCCCCGCCCCTCGACCGCCATGGCCGGTCCGATGAGCGAGATTTGGGTGAATTCCAGACCGTCCGGTACCGCTTGTGAACGCAGGGTCATGCGCCCCAGGGGGTGCTTCCCCCACACCAGTTGTTCGATGTTCAGATCCGGGGTGTGGGCCTGGCGTGGATCGGTCGAGTGCTTGCTCGCGGGTATCTCGTTGTCCTTGGGCCCTTGATCGAGCACGCCCTTCAGGTCCAGCCGCGCAAGCCGAATTCGGAGCGGCTCGCGGCGGGCACGGTGGGGCACAGTGATCTTGCCCGCGAGCTCCCGGGCGCGGAGTTTCGCCTCCCAGCGATGGTCCTGGTCGGCGAGCTCGAAGCGAACATCGTTGAGGATGGTGTCGGCCACTTGCAGACGCCCGATGTCCACCTGCACCGAGTGCAGCGCAGTGCCCCCTCCCGGATCGTCCCCGTGCGGTCGTTTCCGGTGTGCCCACCGGTCGAGCCATGGCCGCAGATCCAGAGCGGCGAGGGAGCCACCCAGGTGGAACCCCTCGCGCTTGGGAAGTGGCGGTACGGAGCCCCCCAGGCTGAAGCTTCCGCGGGCCAGCCGATGCTTGCCGTCGCCCCCTTGGTCCAGCTCCAGAACGATGCCGAGATCGCCGTAGCTCCCTCGGATATGCAGTGCCTCCTTCGGGGCCAGGCGTCCGGCGAGACGGAGCCGCCGGGTCTCGGCAGCGGGCTTGCCCAGGGGGGCCGGCAGCTCGAGGGCCAGGCCGACGAGATCGGAGGTCAGCTCGAAATCCAGCGGCGGTACGGACTCGCCGAAGTTCGCCCCGGTAAGCGTGAGGTCCAGCACCAAGCGGGGTTGTCCCTCCAGCGATTCCCAGGCTTGAAATGGGAATTGCCGCGCCAGGACGGCGGTCGAAAAGTGGCCCGTGGTCCGGATCCGGGTGGTCGCGCCGGCGCCCTTCCCGGACCTACGGGTATCCACGCGCAGGCGTATCGGTACCCCCCACAGCCGGGCCCCGATGGACCGTGCGTAAAGGTCGCGCTCGGTGAAGCGCAACTTGCCGGTGAGGTCGGTGAGCACGATGTCCCGGTCCGGGATTGCGAGGGTCGCCGGGCCGGGCCAACTGAGCTCGCCGGCGAGTCGCAGCAGGTCCTCATGTTTCCGGAAGTTCAGCGGGATGGCCATGTCCAGGTCCAAATGCGCATTTCCCTTCGTTGCGAGGACTTCTGCGAGGGCGCCGAACTTCTTGCGTAGGGGCGTTTCGCCGAACACCCGGAGGTGGTCGGCGAATGGGCCCTCGGCCCTGCCCTGGACCTCTGCAACGAAGGCCTGGTCCAGGTCGGGGATGCGCGCGGAGACGTCTCTGAGATCGCTGTCCAGATACCGCCCTTTCGAAAAGAAAAGCTCCATCCCGCGGTTCTCGAAACGCGCTTCGCCGACGAGCTTCTTGAGCGGGGGCCAATCGGGATTGAAATTCAAGGTGGCATCCCGAATAGAGGATAGGGCCTGGAACCGACCTTGGTGGTCATCGAATGGGAACTCCGCGATTATCCCCCGAAACAGCAGGGCGCCGTGGGGGATGCTGCCGCCGACAAGGGCATGCTCGAGCCAGCGCACGAGCTTCTTTCTCAGCTTGCGCGAGGGGAGATAGTCGCGGACCTTCGCGACCTCCGGAGCGCGGAATTCCGTCTGGAGGTCGAGGAAGGGGCTCCCGCCGTCCACGGGCAGCACGATGGAGAAGCGGGAACGGGTGGCGATGTCGGCGTTGCCGACGACGAGCTGCCGGGTGCCGATTCGTAGGGCACCGTCGCTGTCCCGCCGCCAGTGCAGCTTCCCGGCCGCTGTGTCGAACCTGAGCGGATGCGGGGACAGGCGGGGCAGGTCTATGTTCAGGTCGCTGCCGGAGAGAACCAGCCTGCCCGCACGCTCGTTGGCGGCCAATTCGGCATTGAAACCCCGGATGGCGGGGAACTGCCCCTGGGCATCGAGACTCAGGTCCTCGATGCGGGCGGAGACGGCCCAGCGTGGGGGCAGCTCCGGGCGGTGCACGAAGCAGAATCGCAGGTCGTGAAGCTTTCCCCTGGGGTGGATTGCGTCGAATTGGTCAAGCGCCTCGGGCGGTAGCTGCGGCACCCACGTGAGCAGGTCCCGAACTTGGGCCAGATCGAGAACCCGGTTTCCCCCTACGAGCGTCCAACCCCCGTCGTCACCCGCAGCAAAACGGACCCCCAGGTCCGAGACCGGGTGCCGGGTCCCGTCGCGGGTCAGCACCAGGTCCTTCACTGCGAGTTGCCAACCCGTGTCGACCCGCCGCCAACGCAGGAGCCCTCCCACATGATCCAGGTGTAACGGGGGGCTGTTCGTCTCCCCGGACTCGGTCCATACCCTCAGCCCCCTGGTCTCGATGCGATTCAGCGATCGGCTGAGGAACCCGGCCTCCAGGCGGCTCCAGCTCTCGAACGCCACTGCGTCGCTCCCCAGGTGCAGACCCGTAGGGAGCCGTCCCGCCAGGACCCGGCCCAGATCATCGCCCTGCCATTGGAGATAGATCTCGCCGCTCCAGTCCGCCGGCCGATCCGGCGCGCCGTGCAGATCCCCCACCAGCCGCAGCCGGCTCCGGCGGTCGTCGAGGTGCCGGGCGAAGATACCGATCCGGTGCCGTTCACCCCGGTTCTCGAAATGGACCCGTACCCCGGACAGACGCAGCGGCGGCGCCCCGGCCTTCTCGTCGATCCAGGAGAGGTCGCTGTCCACCAGTTGGAAGCGGCCCTTGCCCAAAAAGAAACCCATTGTCTCCGGGTCGTTGCCCCCCGCCAGGCCCTCCAGCCCGGTGACTGCCAGGTCGCCGGTAGGCAGCCGCCGAATGGTCAGTCGGGCGCCGACCAGGGTAACGGACTCGATACGGGGGGCCAGCGCGCGGAGGCTGGCAGTGGGATTCAGATCGATCCACAGCTGCGCGAGGCCGAGCCGAGGGCGGCTGTTTTCGGGGTTCAGGAGCACAGTGTCCCGGAGCTCGAGCCGCGGAACCAGGCCCGCCAGGCGCAATTCCAGGCGCCCGATCCGGACCTCGGTACCGAGCGTCTCGGTCAGCATGGCCTCCAGCTCGGGCCGGAACAAATCCGCGAACGGTAAGGCGAGACGGATCGCTCCGACCAGCAGACCGACCGCGAATATTCCGATCAGACCGAAGCGGATGGTCCGGGAGGCGATGGCATGGAACCGGTAGGGCATGTGAGATACTTGTTTTTTCCTTGCATGACATAACTTCAGCATGCAGTTGCAGATACTGAGGTTATCCGGATCAAAGAAATTTATACGCGCTCGCTCTGCCGGATGCGACCCCTTTGCCGCACAACCCATGGGCGACAAGTATAATCCTCCGTCATGAACGGCTTTCACACCGAAATCCGGCACCCATCCTGGGGATGACCTCGCATGCCACCCTGTCCGACCCCTGGGGAGGGTGTCGCATAAGTAGCGCAGGCGTCCTCGCCTGCATCGAAAAATGCAGGCGGGGACGCCTGCGCTACGCCCCACGGATGGGCTTTTGCGACACCCTCCTGGGGTGACAGGTTCGATTGGCCGGAGGTGTCGGCGTGGGCACGGAATCACGAAGCGGAAGGGGATTTGAATGATTCACATGCAGCCGAGCCGAAATTCGGTAGCACTGGAAGGGGATACCCCCCAGCGAGCCGAGTCCTGTGGGCTAGCGGGCCTCCGGATAATTCTGCCGGCGCTTCTTTTGCTCTGCGGTCCCGTAGCAGCGGCCACCGGTCCCGAACGTTTGGAGAACTACTTGAAGGGGCTCAGGTCGCTGACCTCCGACTTCAGGCAGGTTACCCTGAGCTCTGACGGGGGCCGAGTGGTGGAATCGAAGGGCACCTTGTATCTCAGGCGTCCCGGCAAATTTCGGTGGGAGTACGAGAGTCCGGTCAAGCAGATCATCGTCGCCGACGGCAAGCGCGTTTGGCTGCACGACCTGGAGCTGGATCAGGTCTCCCACCAGAGCCAGCGCAAGGCCCTGGGCGGCACACCGGCCCAATTGCTGGCGACGGCAGGGCCTGTCGACCGCCACTTCGAGGTTACCCCCTGGGATGCCGGGGATAAGCGCACATGGGTCGAGTTGCGGCCCAAGGCCAAGGATACCCAGGTGGTGAGAATCCGCATCGGCTTCATCGGCAGGCGCCTCGACACCTTGCTGATGGAAGACAGCTTCGGTCAGCTCACGCGCTTCATCTTTACGAGAACCAAGCGCAACCCGAGGCTCGACAAAGACCTGTTTCGATTCGATACCTCCAAGGTTGCCGATTTCCTGCAGCTCGACTAAGGAGGCAAGGTTCATAGCGCGCTCGAGGGTAAGTTTTAAGTGGGAGCCTGTCTTCGATCCCTTCCCTGTCTGCCGCAGACAGGGGCAGATCCCTGGCCCCCTCGCTGCGCTCGGGGCAAGCTCTCTTCCGGGTAGTGCAGGCGTCCCGTACGTTTTCGAGCAGACCAATGGCCAGCCCTGGCTGGTCAATGCCATCGGTTACGAGACCTGCTTCAGGGCCAAAGAGGCACACGACCGCAGTTGTCCGATCACCCCGGCGATCATGGCAGATGCCCGTGAACGACTCATCGAACGGCGGAATACCCACCTCGACCAGTTGGCCGACGGCGGTGATCGAGCTGAAAATCCTACGCAAGTCCCCGGAGGCGACCATCGCAGAGGGACTTGCCCAGACCGCCGACTACATGGACCGTGTCGTTAGCAATTAACCACTACCAATATAAAACCTTCTAAGTTGTCACCTCGCCCGGTTGCTCGATGCGCGACAGGTAAGCCTGATCGTTGCCGGGTGAGAACCGATACTGCAAATTACGCCTATGTCAAAAGAGACTATCGCCTTTATCGGTGGCGGCAACATGGCCGCCAGCCTTGTTGCCGGTCTTGTAGCCAACGGGCACGACCCCCAGCGGTTGATCGTGAGCGATCCCGACCGACCCAAGCTCGACGCACTGGTTAGCCGTTTCGGCGTGAGGGCCACGGGAGACAACACCGAGGCCATGGGCAACGCCGACCTCGCGGTTCTGAGTGTCAAGCCGCAACTGGCCCGCCAAGTCTGCCGGGAGCTGTCCCCGGCCTTGGGGCAACGGAGGCCGTTGTTCGTTTCGGTGATGGCCGGAATCCGCGAACAGAGCATCCGGGAATGGCTCGGCAGCGGAACGCCGCTGCCCCTAGTGCGGGCCATGCCCAACACCCCGGTAATGATCCAGTCGGGTGCCACCGTCCTGCACGCCACGCCGGAGACTTCACCGACCCAGCGTAACCAGGCGGAGACCGTGCTGCGCGCCGGGGGCCTGACCCGCTGGGTGGACCGGGAGGCGCAGTTGGATGCGGTTACCGCCCTGTCCGGCAGCGGTCCCGCCTACTTTTTCCTCCTGATGGAGACCCTCGAACAGGTGGGAGTAGCCCTCGGGTTGGAGTCGGAGAACGCCCGGCTACTCACGATCCAGACCGCGCTGGGCGCCGCCCGCATGGCGATGGAGAGTGACGATTCGCCCCGTGAGCTGCGCGAGCGCGTCACCTCTCCCGGCGGCACCACGGAGCGGGCCCTGGACATCCTGGAATCCGGCGGTATCCGGACGCTGGTGACGCAGGCGGTCAGCGCCGCCTGCGAGCGTTCCGGGGAACTGTCACGCATCCTCACGGACTCCCGATGACCAGCTCCTATTTCACCAACCCGATCATATTCCTGGTCCAGACCCTGTTCGGACTGTTCACGGTAGTGCTCCTGTTGCGGTTCCTGCTGCAATGGGTGCGAGCGGACTTCTATAATCCCGTTTCCCAGTTCGTGGTCAAGGTAACGACGCCGGTTCTGCGCCCCCTGCGGCGGCTGATTCCCGGCTACGCGGGCCTGGACTTGGCGGCCCTGATACTGGCCTGGCTGGTCAAGAGTGTCGAGCTGGGAATCGTGGCCCTGATCGTGCATTCCCAAGTCAATCCGCTCGGGGCACTGGCCTGGGCGCTGCCCGAGTTGGTGAACCTGACTCTGAACATCTTCATCTTCACCATTCTCATCCGGGTTATCATGAGCTGGCTCAATCCTGATCCCTATCACCCACACCCGGTGGCGGACCTGCTCGATAGCTTGACGGAGCCCCTCATGCGCCCGGCGCGCGGCGTTCTACCGCCGTTCGGGGGTCTGGACCTCTCGCCCATGCTGGTCATGATCGGCCTGGTTCTGCTGAAGATGCTGTTGATCCCGCCCTTGAATCTGGTGACCGGAAACCCGTTTTGAGGGTACAGCAAGAGGTTCGCCTATCCGGTCATTCTTCGTGTACCCTCGCCCTGCGCTCAAACCTGTAACCGTTTAGGCAATGGAGGAACTTCCAATGCAACGCCTTCGCTACCTTCCCCTGCTGTTGGCCGCTATTCTGTCGGCCCCTTTTTCTGCAATCGCCGAGAACAGCACCACCGCCGGCGGCTTTACCGTTCACTATAACGCCTTTACGACCTCTACCCTCACCCCCGAGGTGACCAAGGCCTACGGCATCCGGCGCAGCAAGAACCGGGGCATGCTGAACGTCAGCGTCATCAAAGAGAAGGAGGGGACCACAGGTACCTCGGTACCGGCCCGGGTCGAAGTCAAGACCGCGGACCTGACCGGCCAAAGCAGGCGCCTTGCCATGCGCGAGATCAAGGAGGGGGGAGCGGTCTACTATATCGGCGAGTTTAAGATCCGGAACCGGGAAAAGGTCAACTTTGCCATCAAGGTAACGCCGGAGGGGACCAGTAAGACCTTCATCGTGAACATGGAGCACCAGTTCTTCACGGACTGATGGAGCGCAATAACCCAGGTCGGATGTAGGATGCGGTGAGCGCCAGAGATGGCACGAACCGCATCAGTGGTGTGGTGAACGCCTGTCTGCTGACAGGCAGGCAGCGAACAGCATCATAACGGAACCACGAACAAACACGAACCCTCACCAATTCATGTTCATTCGTGGTTCATTCCTCTGAAGCTACCATATCACTTTTCCCATACCTACCCTGCGTCCCAATGCCATTAAGATTAGTCGCTGGTTGCTTACCGGTGCGGAAGAGAAAACTACGAATCACGCGAATCGGCGCGAATCCGATTCGCGGGGATTCGCGTGATTCGTAGTTTTTCCTCTAGTTTGCCGACTGGCAACGCTTAACTTAATGGCATTGCCCTGCGTCCTGTGGATTGAAGCAGTGCAGGTAGTAACCATCACGACTTCTCTTTTGTCCCCCGTGGCGGCGGTATCGCATCGGATGACTCGGAGTCCGAGGCCGTCGGCAACTTGATCCGCATCAGCACCAACACCAGAAGGATGGCCGGCAGGCCGAGCATGGCCGCGTAGCTAAAGAAGAAGACATAGTCGGTAGCATCCACGATATCGCCGGAAAAGCCCCCGAGAAACTTCGCCGGCAGCAGCATCAGCGAGCTGAACAGGGCGTACTGGGTGGCGGTATAGGCCCGGTTGGCGAGGCTGGACAGATAGGCGATGAACACCGACCCGGCGAGTCCGCCACTCAAGTTATCCGCGGAGATGACCAGCGCCAGGAGGGCAATATCCGCCGACTGGGTTGCCAGCCAGGCGAAGATCAGATTGGTTCCGGCCACCATGAAGGCGGCGACCAACAGGATGCGCATAATGCCGAAACGGACTACCACGACCCCGCCCAGGGCCGCTCCTACCATGGTCATGATGAGACCGAAAACCTTGGTGACACTGGCGATCTCTTCCTTGCTGTAGCCCATGTCGATATAGAAGGGATTGGCCATGACGCCCATGGTGATGTCGGACAGGCGAAAGACCCCGATGAAGGCCAGGATGAGTAGTGCTATCAGCCAGCCGTTGCGGGCGATGAATTCAGTGAAAGGACAGATGACGGCGCCGATGAACCAAGCGCTGATCTCGCGCCTGCGATCCGACAAGTGAGCCGAACTCTCGATAAAGCGCACCACCCGCTCCTCCCGGCGCCAGGTCTCCCGATCGATCTTGCGGGTGGGCTCGGGAATCAGCAGGACGGTAAGCACGCCGACACCCATGCACAGGGCCATGATGGAATAAGACTGGGACCAGGATAGGTACTCGGCGAAATAGAGGGCCCCCGCCCCGGCCATAATCATGCCGATCCGGTACCCCATCTGATAGGTGGCGGCCATCGCACCCTGGAGGTCGTCCGCCACGGCCTCGATACGCCAAGCATCGATGGCGATATCCTGGGTAGCCGACGCGAAGGCCACCAGCAACGCCGCCGCCACCAGCATGCCCAATGCCTGGTTAGGATCATTGGTCGCCATCAGCAGCAGTCCGACGATCACTCCCCCCTGTGCCAGCAGCATCCAGCCCCGGCGCTGTCCCAGGCGATGGCTGAGCAGGGGCACCGGTACCCGGTCCACGAGCGGTGCCCAGACGAATTTCAGGGCATACAGGGTCGCGACCCAGGAGACGTGGCCGATGGTACTGCGGTCGATACCCGCCTCGCGCAGCCAGGCGGAGAGGGTCCCGAACACCAGCAGCAGCGGCAGGCCGGCCGAGAAACCCAGCAACAACATCGCCAGCACGCGGGGGTTGCGGTACACCGCCAGCGCGTCCAGCCATGAGCGGCCGGTATCCTTTCTTCTCATCGTTTCCCCGCCTGGTTCTGTGGAGTTAGGTGTCAGGTCCCGTGTGATTATATACCAAAAAGGAGCTATCCTCTGTTGCAGGCGAGAGAGGTTTTACACCGGCTCGCCGAGGAGGGACAGGAAGCCGCCCGGTCGGTCAGCCAAGCTTGACCTGATCCGATCCGACCACCAATTCCAAGCATAACGATCCCCCACCATGAACATCCAGTTGCATAAGAACGCCCGCACCACCCCGGCCATCCGTCTGGAACTCCAGGCTCAGTCCTCATCGGTAAGCAACCGGGAGTTGGCCGAAGCCTATGGTCTTAACCGCCACACGGTGGCGAAATGGCGCCAACGCGAAGGGACGGAAGATGCTTCGCACCGCCCCCAGCAGCTCCACGCCACCCTCAGTGCGGCTCAAGAGGCGATCGTCGTGGCGTTGCGTGAAACCCTCCTGCTGCCCCTGGATGACCTGTTAGCAGTGACCCACGAGTTCCTCCACCCCGACGTCTCCCGCTCGGGTCTGGACCGTTGTCTGCGCCGCCACGGCATTTCTAACCTCAAGGCGTTGATGCCCAAGGAAGAAGGCGCCAAGACGCCAGTGAAGACCTTCAAGGATTATGCGCCGGGCTTTGTCCATGTCGACGTGAAGTATCTCCCTCAGATGCCGGATGAGGACCACCGCCGCTACCTGTTCGCCGCCATTGATCGAGCCACCCGCTGGGTCTACGTGGAACTGCTCACGGACAAGTCAGCAACCTCCGCCAGCGGTTTCCTCACGCGCCTGATCGACCAGGCTCCATTTACCATCAGCAAGCTCCTCACCGACAACGGCAAGGAATTTACTGATCGCTTCTGTGCCACCGGCGAGCGTCAGCCCACCGGCAACCATGCCTTCGATCGCGTGTGCGCCGACAACCACATCGAGCATCGTCTTATCAAACCCAGAACCCCGCGCACCAATGGCATGATCGAACGCTTCAATGGTCGGATTGCCGAGGTTTTAGCCACCACCCGCTTCGACTCCGCCGAGCACTTGGCTGAGACCATCAAACGCTATGTCCAGGTCTATAATCGACACATTCCCCAAAAGGCCTTGGGCCACATTCCACCCCTTCAGGCGATGAAAAACTGGTACAAAAAGCAGCCCACTCTGTTCAAAAAATGTGTCTATAATCTGGCGGGACTTGACAGTTAGGCACTAGAATTCCTTGAGGGACCTGCATCTTTACCAATGAGTCAAGTTTGTGCACGGCACAAAAACTCACATCTCCTCATGCAGCACTTGGGGGTATTGCGCCCATTGTTTTTATCCGCAGATTACGCAGATTTTCGCAGATTAAGAATAGAAATAATCTGCGAAAATCTGCGTAATCTGCGGATAACAAGTTTGTTCGCTGCACAAAAAATTCACCCCTCATCGGTCTGAGGCGAAGCCTCGCTAGTTTTTGACACCCCATTTCTCTACGGCAGCCAGATATTTTCCCATGTCATGATCTTCAACCGCATCGATACCTTTTTCTTTCAATGCTTCCAGTGCTCCGTCGAAATGATCGACGAATCTAAGCCAAAAACCGGGTTCCGGATGGATATCCCCTTCCTCCGAAATGTAAAGATAACTTCCGATATGGCTATAACCCATTAACCGAGCAGGCGCCCTGGTGACAATATCATTATTATTGTGGAACCTGAAGAATCTCGGTTTACACTCCATATTGAATATGTGCGCAGTTTGCCGTGTCAGAGCACGGGGTTGACCAAATGTATAGGCACTCGTAAAAGGTTTGTCGTTATGTACGAGCTTTGCTGCTGCTATAGTTGCCATTGCACCTCCTAAGCTATGACCCGCAATAAAAAGAGGGCGCTTGCGTTGTTGTTGCAAATCCAGAAGTTTATCATTAATAGGTTTCCAGACATCTTCAACGGAGTTCCAGAATCCACGATGAAACTCCCCAAATAGTTCCTTCGTGGAAAAGGCATTGATATTGTCCAGCCAATCCGCTAATTCATTAGTGCCTCTAAACACCATGCACAAATACTCTTCATGTTCGACCAATGCCGCTTGTGCACTATTTTTATCGACACCGAGCACAGAGCGGAATTTGTCATCCTCCTGTTTTAGGTTGTTGAGTATTTTTTCTTCGTCGGGAGCTTGGTTGTATTCGGATTTTTTCAGATAGACTTCTTTTGATAACCTGGCCATCCAATAAGCATTACCATCGTCTAATGTCGTTTTGTAAGGCGATACTTTTTTCTGTCTCATTTTAAACTCCTCATTTGGATGGATTAGACGCCTGACGCTTCACATCACCGGCTGTAAGAAGTAGTCCTCGCCATCCGGGAAGGCACGGCACACGTAGCGGCATTCGCAGTGATACCATG
Organism: Candidatus Thiosymbion ectosymbiont of Catanema sp. Cochon2018; assembly: GCA_011392765.1. Classification (GTDB taxonomy): domain Bacteria; phylum Pseudomonadota; class Gammaproteobacteria; order Chromatiales; family Chromatiaceae; genus Thiosymbion; species Thiosymbion ectosymbiont_A. Next base: position 1,092,447 of record WYCW01000001.1, read on the forward strand.
GGGTGTCATCAAGGGAGACGAGACCCGAGCGGGGGCAGTCATGATTCGAATTCCCGACTGAGTATCAATGCCGCGGGTTGGCCTTTACCGCCGTGGACAGGATGGGCAAGGTAGACAGGGTGGACCCGGAAAGTTGCAGTGGGCATACCGGCTCCCTGAACTCTCGCGGCTACCTCCCGTCCACGCGGTCCACTCAGTCCACAGGGTCCACCGCGGGGCTACCCCGGACCCCTCATACGCTCCCGCAGCCACGCCTCACCCGACCCACCACGACAAGCGGCCTGCAGCTGACTTAATGGCATTGGGCCGAGTATCGAGTTGAGGGGAATGCTAGTTCAGTGGGAAGGTCGAGTCAAAGAAAATGGGTGTCCTTTTTGCTCTCCCTTGACATATTGCATGCGTATGAGTATATGAACGGAACCAGCGGATAAAGTGATGTTGGACTATCAACGAGAATTCCTCGATTTCGCCCGCGCTGTAGGGGCCCTGAAATTCGGCGCGTTCCGGCTCAAGTCCGGCCGTGAGAGCCCCTATTTTTTCAATACCGGCCTGTTCGACAGCGGTGGCCGCCTGGCCCGACTCGGCCGCTTCTACGCCAGCGCCATTGTCGCCGCGGAGATACCATTCGATCTGCTCTACGGCCCCGCCTACAAGGGCATTCCATTGGCCGCGGCGACCAGTATCGCCCTGGCCGACCACCAGGGCCGGGATCTTCCCTATGCCTTCAACCGCAAGGAGACGAAAGACCACGGCGAAGGCGGTGAGATCGTGGGCAGTCCCCTCGCGGGCGATGTGTTGATCATCGACGACGTCATTTCCGCCGGGACCTCGGTGCGGGAATCCGTAGACATCATCCTGGCCCATGGCGCCCGACCGGCAGGTGTCGTCATCGCCCTCGACCGGCAGGAGCGCGGTCAGGACGGGCGCTCGGCCGTCGCCGAGATCGAAGAAGTTTACGGCCTGCCGGTGTTCGGCATCGTTACCCTCGCCGACCTGATCGAGTACCTGCGGACAGATCCCGCGACCTCCGATCTGCTCCGAGCCATCAGGGACTACCAGACCCGCTATGGAAGTACCTGGGATTCCTTGACGGACCCGCATCTTTACCAATGAGTCGAGTTTGTGCACTCCCAAGGGGGCAGTTGTCAGGGGGTAGTTGTCGGGTATCAGCCTTCTGCCCCCTGATAACTGCCCCCTGAAGAGGGTGTCGTAAAAGCCCAAATCGGGATCGGGATCGGGATCGGGATCGAAATCGAGATTCCGATTGCGATCCCGAACCACCTAAGCCTTCGCTGATACTTGTGGTTGATAATATGCCGATGCGTTAGTGTTCGTGTCGCGGTTTACCTGTCCACCCCTTGCCTTGGAGGTCATGGATGCAGCGCCTGATACAAGACTCCGACTGCCTGCCGCACGCCCTCTACCGCGCCGAGCAGGTGCGCGCGCTCGATCGGACCGCCATCGAGGAGCACGGGATCCCCGGGATCGAGCTGATGGAGCGCGCAGGCCGGGCCGCTTACCGACTGCTGCGGCAACGCTGGCCGGACGCGCGGGTCATCGCCGTGGTCTGCGGCGCCGGTAATAACGGTGGCGACGGCTATGTGGTCGCCCGTTACGCACGGACCGAGGGTCTCGGGGTGCGGGTCCTGCAGCTTGGGGATCGACAACGGCTGCGGGGGGACGCCCTGACCATGGCGACGCGGTTCCGGGAGGCGGGCGGCAGCGTCGAGCCTTTTCAAGGACTGCCTGAACGCACGGACCTGATCGTCGATGCCATCCTGGGCACGGGTCTGGAGCGGGAAGTCACCGGGGAGTGGGCGCAGGCCATTACCGCGATCAATGGGCACCCCGCCCCGGTGATCGCCATCGACATTCCCTCCGGTCTGCACTCGGATCTCGGGAAGATTCCGGGTACGGCGGTCCGGGCAGAGGCTACCATCAGCTATATCGGGCTCAAGCAGGGCATGTTCACCGGCGCCGGACCCGATTGCTGCGGAGAAATCCACTTCGATGCCCTCCAGGTACCGGCCGCGGTCTATGCCCGGCAAATACTCTCCGCGCGCCGGATCGAGTGGACCCGGCTCCGTGGTCTCCTCCCGCGCCGGCCGCGCTCCGCCAACAAGGGGCGCTTCGGACACGTGCTGGTGGTCGGCGGGGCGCGAGGTTACTCGGGTGCGGCGCGGCTGACGGGCGAAGGTGCCCTGCGTGCCGGTGCGGGCCTGGTGACCATCGCCACCCATCCCGATCATGCCGCCTATCTCAACCTGGACCGGCCCGAGCTCATGTGCCGGGGGATCGAGGGGCCGGCCCAACTGGCCCCCGCACTTGCAAGGGCCACGGTCGTTGCGGTCGGACCGGGTCTCGGCAAGGATGCTTGGGGCAAACGACTGCTCGACCGGGTCCTGGAAACCGAGCACCCCCTGGTCGTCGATGCGGATGCCCTCAACCTCCTCGCCGCCGCACCTGCCTGCCGGGACGACTGGGTACTCACGCCCCACCCGGGTGAGGCCGCTCGGCTACTCGCAACCGAGACGGGCGCGATCCAGGCGGACCGTTTCGACAGCGTCCGCCGCCTGCGGGACCGCTTCGGCGGGGTCGTAGTCTTGAAAGGCGCGGGGACCCTCGTCTTGGGGCCGTCGCACAAGCCGCCCGGTGTCTGCACCGACGGCAATCCCGGCATGGCGACCGCGGGGACCGGCGACGTGCTGACCGGCATCATCGCTTCTCTGATCGCCCAGGGCCTCGGCGCCGAGGACGCCGCCGCCGCCGGCGTATGCCTGCACGCCGCGGCCGGCGACGCGGCGGCCGCAGGTGGTGAGCGCGGACTGCTGGCAAGCGATCTGCTGGCGCATATCCGGCCCCAGCTCAACCCTGGGACCGAATCCTGATAGATTGCCCCGAATCGGTTGCGGACACGCCGAGAAATGTCCGCGCCGTTACACTGTCCCGACCGATCTGGGTCTTGAGTGCAGCGAAAGACTCGAACTTTTTCTCGTCTCGCAGCTTGTGTCGAAACTCGACCTCCAGATGCCGACCGTACAGGTTGCCCGTAAAGTCGAACAGATGGACCTCGAGCAGATACCGGGCGCTGCCGTCTACCGTCGGCCTGGTGCCCAGGTTCGCTACTCCCGGCCAGGGTCGTTCGGTAATGCCGTCGACCACCACCGCGTAGACGCCGCGGAGGGGGCTCACCCGCCGGTGCAGGTTCAGGTTCGCGGTTGGAAAACCGATGTCTCGCCCGCGTTTATCGCCATGCCCTACGCGCCCGCAGATGCGGTAGCTCCGGCCCAGCAGACGGCGGGCGAACGCGAAATCTCCCCGCGCCAGTGCCTCGCGGATCCGGGTGCTGCTCACTCGCCCGTCGCCATCCGTTATGGTGTGTAGATTCTCGACGGCGAAGCCATGCCCCCGGCCCATCTCCCGCAGGAGCCGGAAGCCTCCTTCCCGGCCGTGACCGAAGCGGAAATCGTCGCCTACCAGCAAATATCGAGCGCTCAGTCCGTCCACGAGCAGTTCCCGCACGAACTCCCGCGCCCCCATCCGCGCCAGCTTGGGACCGAATTCGAGCAACACTACCTGCTCGATGCCGCAGTCCGCGAGGGCGGCGAGCTTCTCGCGCAATCGGGTCAGGCGCGCCGGCGCCGCGTCCGGGGCCAGGTACTCCATGGCCTGGGGCTCGAAGGTAATCACCGTGGCCGGCAGTCGAAGCGCCTGCCCCTGTGCCAGCAGGCGCCCGAACACCGCTCTGTGCCCCAGGTGCACCCCATCGAAGTTGCCGATGGTAGCGACCGTTCCGCGCTGCCGAGGTGCCAGATTGTGCAGTCCGCGAATGACCCTCATGGAAACGAGCACACCGTAAAGGTACGCGCTGTAGATGCCCCTTTCCCCCCAGGGCAAGCGCGTATAACCTTTTTTTGATCAACAAGTTGTTTTCAGCTACCAGTCGCCGGCTTCCAGCCGTGGTGGAATGGTATGAACCACATGTGATTTAAGAAGCCTAACATTCGATGTTGGGTTACGGCGCGTTCGAGCTTGCCGGCATACGCCGACATCCTGGCACGCGCCTAACCCAATCTACGCGCTTCTTCTCCCCCAGGGCCGGCGCGTATGATTTTCTTTTCAATCGACAAGCTGCTCCCAGCTTCCAGCCACCAATCATCCCCAATGTAAGATAACCTGTGTTTACTGACAACTCACCCACCTTGAATGAGGCTGCGGCTGTCATTCCCTGATTGGTAAACCAAAATTGAGCATAGGAAAATTATCCGATAGTTTCGATTTCGACTTACCTCCTATCTTGCTTTGATCCGCGGATTACGCAGATTCTCACCGATGAAAAACGGAAGAATCTGCGGAAATCTGCGTAATCTGCGGATAGAAACGCAGCGGTACGTGCCGAACCGGACCTAGTTTCCTGAGGTAGGGATATCAGCAGGATTTATATGCGTTCACCCTGGGAAAAATGCCGGGGCCGGACGCCGAAGGCCAGCAGCGACCCGGCATAGACCGCTCCCCCCGCCAGGATCCAGCCTACCAGATTCAGGACCCGTTCCCAGCCCCCCATGGCGAGCCACCGGACTGTTTCCCCGCTGCCCCACCAGACTACGAGGCCCATGATAATGCCGGCGCCCAGGCCACGTATCAGGAGTGCACGCCAGCCGCTCTCGGGCCGATAAATGCCTTCCCGCAACAGACCCCGCAACAGGAGACCGGCATTGACGGCGGCGGAGAGCGTGGTCGCAAGGGCGAGACCCGTGTGTCCCAGGGGGAACATCAGCAGCAGGCTGAAGGCCACGTTGACGACCATTGCGATCACAGCGATCCTCACGGGCGTCTTCATATCCTGGCGCGCGTAAAAGCCCGGCGCCAGGACCTTGATGCCCATGAAAGCGGTCAATCCCAACGCATAGGCCATGAGTGCCCGCGCCGCCATGGTCACATCCTCGCCGGTGAACTCGCCGGAGTGGAACAAGGCGGCCATCATGGGGCCGGCCAGCACCAGCAGCCCCACCGCGGAGGGCACTCCCAGCAGCAGCACCCAGCGCAGGGCCCAGTCCAGGGTCCGCGAGAACGCCTCGGGTGACTGTTCGGCGTGTTTTTGGGACAACTTGGGCAGGATCACGGTCCCCAATCCCACGCCCAGGATGCCCAGGGGAAACTCCATGAGCCGATCGCCGTAGTAGAGCCAGGTGATACTCCCGGTAACCAGGAAGGAAGCCAGCAGCGTGTTCAGCAGCAGGCCGATCTGGGTCACCGAGACCCCGAACAGAGCCGGCACCATGAGCTTGATGACACGCCGCACCCCGGCGTTGTGAAAATTGACCCGCGGTCGCGGCAGCATCCCGATCCGCCACAAAAACGGTAGCTGGAAGACGAGCTGTGCGATCCCCGCGATAAAGACCCCCCAAGCCAACGCGAAGATGGGTCGCTCCATTTCCGGGGCCAGCACGAGGGCGCACAGGATCAAGGCGACATTGAGCAGGACCGGAGTGAAGGCGGGCACGCCGAACCGCTCGTAGGTATTCAGGATGCCCCCGGCGAATGCCGTCAGGGAGATGAACATCAAATAAGGAAAGGTCAGGCGCAGCATCTCCACGGCCATCACCTGTTTATCCGCCTCATCCGAGAAGCCCGGTGCGAATATCAGGATCAAGACGGGGGCCCCGAGCACACCGAGGAGGGTCACACCCAACAGCACCACCCCGAAGGTCCCTGCCACATCGTCCACGAAACCCTTGAGCTCCGAGGTGCCGTGCTTGGTCTTGTACGCATTGAGCACGGGCACGAAGGCCATGGAAAAGGCCCCCTCGGCGAACAGCCGGCGCATAAAGTTGGGGATCTTGAAGGCGACGAAGAAGGCGTCGGTTCCCGCATCGGCGCCAAATACCCGGGCCACCACCAAGTCGCGAACAAAACCCGCGATGCGGGACAGAAAGGTGTTGCCGCCGACCTTGGCGATGGATTCGGTGAGAGAGGGCAAGGTTCCGCTCCGGGTTGTGGTCGCGTGGAAACGGATACTTTAGCCCCGTTGGGCCGAGTTAGCGAAGCCTAACCCGGCGTTATTGCTTTCGGATGGACGTAGGATGCGGTGAGCGCGGTATACCGTAGCAGGATGACACCAATCCCGACCGCGAACCGCATCGATGGACGCCCGCCCGGCGGTGAACCGCATCTTTGGATGGCGACAAGCTCCACGGAATGGGTGTTGGGCACGCCGCTGCTGTGGGCCACACGGACGACATGAGGGTAGCCCAATGGACAACATGGACAGTATGGACTGCATGGACCGGGGGGCACACAGCAACCCCTGGTCCACGTAGTCCATTTGGTCCATGTCGTCCACGGCGGCTGCCGCCGTCCCTGGTGGCTTTGCCCACCTTACAGCCGGCAGGATGGCGACGCCCCCGGCTCTGCCCAATCGACACGGCTGGTAGATGTTGGGCACACCGGATCGTCCCTGATCCGGCTTTGCCCAACCTACTGGTTAATCGAAAAGAAATTTATACGCGTCTGCCCTGTAGCGCAGGTGCTTGCGCTACGAGGGACCAGGGGAGGATGGGCCGTATTCGGGGCGAGCGCGTATAATGGAAGCTTATCGAAGCACTCCAGCGACAAAAAGGGCAGATCCCGAACATGACCACTATCCGCCAAGAAGACTTTATCCAAAGCATCGCCGACGGCTTTCAGTACATCTCCTACTACCATCCGCAGGACTACATCCGGGCCCTGGCCGCGGCTTACGAGGCCGAGGAATCCCCCGCAGCGAAAGACGCCATGGCCCAGATCCTGGTCAACTCCAGGATGTGCGCCGAAGACCATCGACCCATCTGTCAGGATACCGGGATGGCGGTGGTCTTCCTGCGGGTCGGTATGGACGTGCGCTGGGAGGCAGAGCTGGGTATCCAGGAGATGGTGGACGAAGGTGTGCGCCGGGCGTACGCACATCCGGACAATGTACTGCGCGCGTCGATGGTTTCTCCACCGATCGGGGAGCGTAAGAACACCGGCGACAACACCCCTGCGGTGGTCCATACCGAGCTGGTGCCGGGGGACCGGGTGGAGGTGAAACTGGCGGCCAAGGGCGGCGGCTCGGAGAACAAGGCTAAGTTCGCTATTTTGAATCCCAGCGATAGTCTGGTGGATTGGGTGCTCAAGGTAGTCCCCACCATGGGCGCCGGCTGGTGTCCGCCGGGGATGCTGGGGATCGGCATCGGCGGTTCTGCGGAAAAAGCCATGCTGTTGGCCAAGGAGGCCCTGATGGAACATATCGACATCCATGAACTCAAGGCCCGCGGCCCGGCGAGCCCCATCGAGGAACTACGTCTGGAACTGTTCGAAAAGGTCAATGCCCTTGGCATCGGCGCCCAGGGGCTCGGGGGCCTGACCACGGTCCTGGACGTCAAGATCAAGGAGTACCCCACCCACGCCGCCTCGCTGCCGATTGCCGTCATCCCCAACTGTGCCGCCACGCGCCACCTGGATTTCACCCTGGACGGCAGCGGACCGGCCAGGCTCGAGCCCCCGCGGGTGGAGGATTGGCCGGACATCACCTGGGAGGCCGGTCCGGACGCCAGGCGGGTCGATCTGGATCGCGTCACGCCGGAGGAAATCGCCACCTGGAAGCCCGGCGACCGGATCCTGCTCTCCGGCAAGCTGCTCACCGGACGCGACGCGGCCCACAAACGCATCGCCGACATGCTGGCGCGGGGGGAATCTCTCCCCGAAGGGGTCGATTTCACCAATCGCTTCATCTACTACGTGGGCCCGGTGGACCCGGTGCGGGACGAGATCGTTGGCCCCGCCGGCCCCACCACCGCCACCCGCATGGACAAATTCACTGAGCAGATGCTTGCTGAGACCGGGCTTATCGGCATGGTGGGCAAGGCCGAGCGCGGACCTGTCGCCATCGAGGCCATCAAGAAACACCAGGCGATCTATCTGATGGCCGTCGGCGGAGCCGCCTATCTGGTGGCAAAGGCGATCAAAGGCTCGCGCATGATCGCCTTCGAGGATCTGGGGATGGAAGCGATCCGCGAATTCGAGATCCGGGACATGCCGGTAGTCGTCGCCGTGGATTCCCGCGGCGAGTCGGTGCATAAGACAGGTCCGATGGAATGGCGGGCACGGATCGGTAAGTTGCCGGTGGAGACTTAGGCCGCAGGGCGGGAAAGGCCATGGACGGCCGCATCCCGCCGACTTATCCAAAATCCGTCATGAAATCCGTATCCATCGGGAGCCGGAGGCCTGGTGGCGGGATACGCTGTGCTTTCCCGCCCTACAACCCTCAGGTGACGCCGTGGCCTGGCTTCGGAACGCGCTCTCGTACAACCTTCGCGGGATTGCGCTGGTTTCCCTGCCGGTCGGTCAAAAATTTCCCGGTTTTCGCATCTCGATATCGCGGAGTGGTCTTCGATCCGCCGGATTTCTTGGGCATGATAGTTACCTCTTAACGTGAACAAAATATCCCATGCAACAGTTGACATGTCTCATATGGAGTTTACAAATATATAGATACAATATATGTTGTCAACCCTTAGCAGAGGTGATCCATGTTTGGAGAGCGGCTGAAACTCGCGCGGAAAAAGGCCGGCTTCTCTCTGGATAAGCTCGCTGAAACCCTGGGTGGCGCAGTCACTAAGCAGGCACTCAGTAAATACGAGCGTGGGCTCATGATGCCGGGATCAAAGGTGCTCACCGAACTTGCGAAGGCACTTGACGTCACTCTCGATTATTTGCTGGGCGAAGAGGTACTGAGTCTTGAGGGGGTCGATTTCCGCAAAAAGGTGCGGACCACTGCGAAGGAGCGCGCACGGGTCGAGGCAGCGGTCATCGACCAGCTCGAGCGTTACCTCACTGTCGAAGAGATCTTAGGACTGGAAAGCTCCGATTGGCGTGCCCTGGAGCTAGAGCATGGCCATTTGGAGGACATCGAAGGGGCGGAAGATGCAGCGAACGATCTGCGGGATGAGTGGGGCCTCGGCGACGACCCGATTCCGAGCATGAGCGAATTACTCGAAGAGCACGGCATCAAGGTCTTGCTGCTGGAGCTTCCGAAGAGTGTCTCCGGGCTGACCTGCCTTGTGGATCGGGGGGATGGTAAGGCGAAATTACCGGCCCTCGTTGTGAATAAGCACCATGGTTTGGAACGCCGACGCTTTACCCTCGCCCACGAGCTGGCGCACCGGGTATTGGCTATACCCCCCTCCTTTAGTGACAAGGAGGAAGAAGTCGCAGCCCAACGCTTTGCCGGCGCATTCCTGATGCGGGCCGATCATCTGAGGCAGGAAGTCGGCAAACAGCGCGCCAGGCTCGGATACCAGGAACTCATTGGCCTGAAACGTATGTATCGGGTCAGTGCGGCGGCATTGGTAGTACGGCTCGAACAAATCGGCATTATCGAGAAGGCAACCCTGTCCACCTTGTTTCAGACCGTCGGGAAAACCTGGCGCTCTTTAGAACCGAAAGAAATCGAGCCGCCAGATAAGCGCGGAGAATTCGAGCAGCCAAAACGATTCGAGCGACTCAGCTACCGGGCGTTGGCGGAAAGCTATATCTCGCTTGCCAAGGCAATGGAGCTCCTGAATAAGCCCCTATCGGAGATCGAGGAGGGAATGCATGGGCCGGAGCAGCTCGGTACACACCGTCGTCAGTGATACGTCCTGCGTTATCGATTTAAGGAAAGGGCGGCTTCTGGATGTTATCCTGAAAACGTGGCTTGGGCAGTCGGATGCGACCGGCATGGGGCCGATTGTAGAGGTTGACGAGACTTACATCGGCGGCAAGGAGAAGAACAAGCACAAAGACAAGAAGCTGAACGCTGGACGTGGACCGGTCGGCAAGCAGTCCGTGGTCGGCATGAAGGAGCGTGACGGGCGGGTTTCCGCTCAGGCTGTGGAGCGCACCGACGCGCCGACCCTGCAATCCTTCGTGGAGAACCATGCCCAGGCGGGCGCTACCGTCTATACCGATGAGCACAAATCCTACCAGGTAATGACTGGATACAAGCATGAGGTGGTAAACCACAGCGTCAAGGAATTCGTTCGCGGGATGGCGCATACCAACGGCATCGAGAGCTTTTGGGCCTTGCTGAAACGCGGGTACTACGGCATCTACCACTACATGAGCACGAAACATCTGCATCGGTATATCAATGAGTTTTCCTTCCGGCTTGATACCGGAAAGTTTGACACCATGCAATTTATCGCTATGACGGTTGACAGGATAAAGGGCCGTCGCCTCACCTATGAGAGATTGATCCATGCCGCGTAGCTCCCAAAAGATTATTGAGCCGATTGACGCGCCTTTTGATAAGGTGGTAAAGTCCGTAGTTAATAGAGGTAAAAACGGCCGGGGGACAAAAATGACGAAATCTATCTGCTTATTTAACCATAAAGGCGGCGTGAGCAAAACAACGACGGCCTTTAACCTTGGGTGGTGCATAGCTGATTGCGGGGAGAAAGTTCTGCTTGTAGATCTTGATTCGCAGTGCAATCTTTCCGGCTTGGTGCTTAGATACAATGCCATAGATGATGATGGCATGATGTCTTTCTATGAAAGCCGTAAGAATCTTACCATGAGGCCGATAGTTGAAAATCTTATAAATGGTGTTTCGCCGGAAAGCTTTATGAGTTCTGAAAATGGAGAATTATTGGCGACGGAACATGATAATCTACGATTACTGCCGGGAAGTTTGACTGTATCCGAATTAGATTCTCAGATAAGCGTCTCCTTGAAAATCGCGACAGGTGTTCCTGCAACGAGGAATATTCCTGGCAATCTTCCTGAAATGTTGATTAAAATTGCCAAGAAATTTGATGCTGATTATGTAATATACGATTTAAGCCCTAACGTCGGAGGATTGAACGAAATAATACTGATGTCAAGTGATTATTTCATAGTTCCGACAACTCCGGATTATTTTTGTTTACAGGCAATAAATTCATTAGAGAAAAACATAACAAGATGGAACAGGGAGATCCACAGATTCATAGAAGACAATGACCTAAACAAAAAAACATTCACGATAAAGAACCAGCCTATATTTTTGGGGGCTATCCAACAAAGGTATCGTCCGCGTTCAGGAAAACCGGCAAAGTCATTTGAAAAATGGATTAACGAAATAAGCAGCGCAATAAATAATCACTTTATCCCATCGCTTAGAAAGATCGGTTGCGTTATTGATGAAGAAGTCATGCGACAATCTCTGGAGGGTTCGGATCTTGATCCATACGACCTTGCGCAAATTCCTGACTTCAACTCCCTTATAGCGATAAGTCAACAGCTATCCAAGCCCGTCTTTGCACTAACAGATAATGAGATAAAAACCACTGGCCGTGTTTTCGGGGATGCCGAAATCACAATGAAGAAAAGCCGGGACAATTTTAAAGATATTTTCTCCGAATTAGCTGATAGGGTCATATACCTGACATCGCAATGAAATCTATGGGGTAAACTATGTTCAACGCCGTACTCGAAGCCATCAAGCGCCTGGAAGCCAGGGAGAACCCATCCAAGAGCGATCAAGAGCTACTGGACTACCTGCATTCGGAAGCGGATGAAGAGGTGAGCTTGAACCTGGTAAATCTCATGACCTACGGCCAGAGGCTTGGGTGGGAGCGGATTGAGAACAGGGTTGCCAAACTGCTTGATTTGATTCGAGCCGCTAAGGAGGGAGGTTCCGCTGGCCGTGGCTAGTCAAGTATATAGGTCCCCTCAAAAACGCCCTGTATCGCTTTCTCGAGGATCCTTTGGTATTCGTACCGGATGACCTGATACATACCCGCCTGCGCCGATATCATTGAAATAGTGGGCACGACCCACCTTCATCCGGCCGGAAGAGTCATCGATCCGACGATAAGGTAGAAGGAGTCTTTATGTCCTTTCAGCAAATCAGCATAAAGAATTTCCGGGCCATTGCGTCGCTGGAGATCGAAAACATCAAGCAGATCAATCTGCTGACCGGGAGAAATAATTGCGGCAAGACCTCCGTTCTGGAGGCGATTTTTCTATTGGCGGGGATGTCCAATCCACAGTTGGCGGTCACTATCCACAACCTCAGAGGTTTGATGCTGACAAACAACAAGGATTTCGGTTATCTTCTTCACGGGTTTGATTCTTTCGGAAATCCTTTCATAAGCGGCAAATCGGGTTCTCAACAAAGAAGGCTCGATATTGGACTGATTTATCCGACATCCATGGGTATTGTGGAACAGATCCCGGGAAAGCAGGAACCGACCGACAACAAACCCATATCCAGCACGATCGCGACGGAAGATGTTCCCGACGGATTGGCATTCGATTTCGGTGTGGATGGGAAAAGATTTCATGCCGAAGCAAAAATCACGCCGGGAAATCCGGCTCACCATCTTGGAATAGGAGGGCAGATAGACATTCGGCGTGCCCCCGATTATAGGGAAACCCTTCGCGCCAGTTTCATCCATCCCGCAGCCATCATGAGCGGTCTCCATCAGCAACTCGAAGTCGTCCTGGTCAGAAAAGAGTCACAAGGAATCATCGACGCACTGCGGGAAATAGAGCCCAACCTGCAGGATGTAAAACTGGGAGCCGAAGGAATGATCTATGCCGATATCAGCGGCATGGGAAGACTGGTCCCCATCAATATCATGGGCGATGGCATCATCAAGATACTGGCGATCCTCGTTACCATACTGGAAATGAAGGATGGAATACTGCTCATCGACGAGATCGAGAACGGCCTTCACTACAGCGCGCTAATACCGCTATGGAAGGCTCTCTTTAAAATGGCCAGGGAAAGCAACGTGCAGTTATTTATTGCAACCCATTCCGACGAGTGCATCGATGCCATGGTAAGGACATATCAGACGTACCATGATACCGGTATGGGGAAAGATTTTATTAGTTTATTCCGGATTGACAGAGAGGGGGATCGACATCGGGCCTTTCAGTATGACGCGGAAATACTGCTCGCGGGTCTTGGGGAAAACTTCGAGGTCCGGTGATGAAACGAAAAGAGGGGGGAATAAAGTCCGATCGGCTGTTGTTGGTGGAGGGTAAAGATGAGGAGGCATTCTTCGATAAAGTCTTCCAACACCAAGACATAACCGGGGTGCAAACAAGGGATGCGGGAGGAAAAGACAAATTCAAAAGCACATTTCATTACTTATCCAGCACGGACGGTTTTTCCAAGGTTCGTTCCCTCGGTATCGTTCGTGACGCGGAGCGAAATCCCGCCAGTTCTGCATTTACAAGTATCTGTTCCACCCTGGAAAAATATTCCTTGCCTACACCGGAGGCCGCCAATACCGTTATCGATGGAAAAAATAACCAAGGGAGAGACATCCGGATTGGTGTATTCATCATGCCGAACAACGCCGACACGGGAATGCTGGAGGATCTTTGCCTCGAATCCGCGCGGATGGAGCCGGTTTTCGACTGTGTGGATCGATATATGGAATGTTGCCTGTCGAAGCTGCCGGAAGATGAAAGGCCCCGCAATCTTTCCAAGGCAAAGGTACAGACCTATCTCGCCGCCCGGAAGGAGATTACCAACTCACTGGGTCTTGGCGCTCGAAAAGGGTATTGGGATTTCGACCATGTTTGTTTCGAGGGCATCAAGCAGTTTCTCCGGGAGCTTTTCGTAGACTGAGAGGCTGTCTAAAAACTAACACCTTGATTTAAAAATGAAAAATTCTTCGTGCCTTCGTGGCTTTGTGTGAGAAATGAAGAACATCACACAAAGGCACAAAGCTACAAAGGGGTACTAAGAGACTGTCTTTTTAAACAGGCTCTGAGAGCCGTAGGATGGCCGCATCCCGCCGATTTATCCAAATGAGAGATCACGGATGGGCACCACGCATGTAACCGTAACCATTAGAAACCCTGCGCATCCGGAGAAATCATGGGAAGGTCTTTTTTTGGTCGGCACAGGCGCAATCGATTCTCTTGTGCCTAAAAACCGGCTTGAAGCTATCGGTTTAAGACCCAAGGCCAAGCGCATTTACGAGCTTGCGGACGGAAGCGAAATCAAAATGGACATCACCACCGGCGATATTGAATTCATGGGAGAGATCGTCGGCGGTACGATCATTTTCGGCGACGCCGGGTCTGGGCCTATCCTTGGACTTACGGCATTGGAGTCCGTTGGCATTGATGTCGATCCCCGCAATCAAACTTTGAAACGAATGCCGGCTACCCGGTTAAAGAAACTCATACCGATTTAATACATTGGACTGTATCATAATGAATGTTGTGCTGATCCATCCCTACATCAAGGTAAGAAAAGCAGAGAACTACATGTCCGAACCGATGGGCCTGTTGTGCTTAGCGAGTTATTTGGATGCCGTTTTCAAGGACGCCGTAAATGTGTCGATTCTGGATCTTTATGCGCTGGGAGCAATGGCCCCTGAAAAACAAGGGGAGTTTTTTTGTTTGGGGATCGATGATCCTGATTTTATTGCCGGTGAATTAAAAAGGCTGAAGCCGGATTTAATAGGTATAACCTGTAATTTTACAGCCTATATACAAGACTCGCTGGAACTTGCGGATACGATAAGGGCAATCACTCCTGATACCCCGATTGTAATTGGCGGCGCCCATCCTACCATTGAAGATTTTTCCATACTGCAAAACTGCAAAAGCATAGATTATGTGGCAAAAGGCGAAGGAGAAATAATACTGGAAAATCTGGTTCGCGCATTACAGGGGGAAATGAAAATAGAAGATGTCGATGGACTGACCTTTAGGAAAGGCGAAGAAATAGTCGTTAACAAACCCGGTAGTTTGATAAAAGATCCGGATATCCTGCCGATACCGAGTCGTCACTATATAGACATGGAAAAATATAAATATTTCAATAAAAAAATCATATGGTATGCACGAAAGAAGCCGATAGCCAGTGTTATGACATCGAGGGGTTGCCCTTATGATTGTGTTTTTTGCAGTCTTAAAGCGGTATGGAAAAGATGTTGGAGACCCAGAAGCCTCGAAAGCGTTTTTAAGGAAATAAAGACGCTGGTGGAAGAGTATAATATCAGAGAAGTTACCATGACTGACGATCAGTTTATGGCGAGCAAGAAAAGAGTCCTTGCATTTTGTGATTATTTTATTGAAAACAAAATGGATATCTGTTTTTCCATAGACATAGGTATAAGCCCTTGGTTAGTGGACAAGGAATTGCTCGGAAAAATGAAAAAAGCCGGTTTTTATTCGTTACGGCTTCCTATAGAAAGTGGATGTAAAAAAACATTGGAATATATAAAGAAACCGGTCGATCTCGATAAGACGAAAACACTCATTGAAGACGCGAATAAACTCGGATTTTGGACATCATCCAGCATCATTGTAGGGTTTCCTCATGAGACAAAAGAGCAGGCCATGGAATCCATTGAATACGCATATGATTCCGCCTTGGATTTTACTTCTTTTATAATTGCCAAACCGAATGCCGGCAGCGATATGTATGGAGACTTTAAAAGACAAGGCCTACTTGGGAAAGTAGTGGTCGAGGGATCCGGTCTTTACAGCAGCGATTATGACACCATTCACCTTACCGCAAAGGAGTTGAATGACATTATAACCAAAGCGGCAAACCGTTGGTTTCTCCATAAGTTTTTATTTTATATCAATCCGAAGAATTTTTATAACCATTTTCTACCGAAGGTCAAAAGCCGTGATGACCTTATTTATTTCATATTCATGTGCTTTACCTTGTTTCATGAAAAAATCAGGCCGATTATCGTATCGAATATTATGAAATCCAAGGTTTCTTGATTTTCCTCATGTAACCAGCCGCATGACGGTACAGGTAGTCAGGAGTGTCGGCGTCTTTCTCGCGTCCTCTGCATTTTTCTTCTGAAGCATCGGCAAACCAATGAAGCTGATAACGAACCCGGTAATGGTCCGATGGCTGTGGCTCTCGGTGCTGGTCGTAGTGCTCGACCAGGCGACCAAGTGGCTGGCCGTGGCTGTGCTCGCTCCCTATCATCCCCTGCCGGTGGTGCCGCTGCTCAATCTGACTCTCATGTATAACGAGGGGGCCGCCTTCAGCTTCCTGGCCGACGCCGGGGGTTGGCAGCGTTGGTTCTTTGCCGGCTTCGCCCTGATAATGTCGACGGTGTTGGTAATCTGGCTGCTGCGGCTCGGGCGGCACGAGCGCCTCATGGCTGCTACCCTGTCCCTCATCGTCGGTGGGGCGGTGGGAAACCTGATCGACCGTGTACTCACGGGACGGGTAGTGGATTTCATCGATCTCTACGTGGGCAACTACCACTGGCCGGCATTCAATGTCGCCGACAGTGCCATCACCCTGGGTGTGATCCTGCTGCTTCTCAACAGTCTTCTCGAAGGTCGGGGAGGGCAGGGCAGTCTCTCCTGACCATTTTCTACTAGGATTCCTTGAGGGACCTGCATCTTTACAAATGAGTCAAATTTGTGCGCTGCACAAAAATAGTTCTGCCGCTTGTTGGGCAGGAATCGCAAATCCTTTGAACCACGGAGGCAGACACGGATAAACACGAATTGTGATCCGTGTTTATCCGTGTCTATCCGTGGTTCTTCGGTGCGGTTGGTCACGCCTCGTCGGTCTGAGGCGAAGCCTCGCTAGAGTTTTTAATCGAAAATAGAGGTTCCCCTCGAATTGAACATCCTTGCCGTCGATACCTCCGGCGAGACCTGCTCCGTCGCGCTCCTGATCGGCACTGAACTTAGGCAACGCCTCGAGCGGGAGCCACGCCGGCACGGCGAGCTGGTCTTGGCCATGATGGACGGGATCCTCGCAGAAGCCGGTATCGGCTTGACCCGACTCGATGCCCTAGCGTTCGGCCGGGGGCCGGGCTCCTTTACGGGGGTCCGGATCGCCACGGCGGTCGTACAGGGCGTGGCCTATGGTGCGGATCTACCGGTCGTGCCCGTGTCGACGCTGGCTGCCCTGGCCCAGGGGTGTTTGCGGTCCCATGGCTCCTCTCGGGTCTTGGCGGCGTTTGACGCCCGCATGGGGGAGCTCTATTGGGGGCCTTATCGGGTTGACAACGGGGACCTGATGCGACCGGCAGGGGCGGAAGAAGTCGCTCCTCCGCAGGTGGTTGCGCTCCCGACGGCCGGCGGCTGGAGCGGGGTCGGTAGCGGTTGGGCCGCCTACGGCGAAGTGCTGCGGGAGCGTCTGGGAGCGCGGCTCCTGGCAGTGGTCCCCGATACCCTGTGCGAGGCCCGTGATGTTGCGGTGCTTGCCGCTGCCGAATTCGCAAGCGGCCATTGGGTAACCGCGGAACAGGCCCTACCCGTCTATCTGCGCGAGCGGGTAACCTTTAGGCACTAGGATTCCTTGAATGACCAGATTTTGTGCAAATGAGTCAAATTTCGCAAACGTCTAATCTCTCTCGTGATCGTGATCGAAGCCGCCGTAGGAGAGACAGAATACTTTCGCCGATCGTGGAATCCAGAAGTCCCGGCCAAGTGCCGGGTCGAAACCCGTAGCCATCAGGTTTTCCCTGCCCGCTTTGCCTGGCGTCTCCGATTACGACTACGATCACGATCACGGTTCCGTTTTCGATCGCGAGAGAGCGATGATCACGCCTCGTCGGTCTGAGGTGAAGCCTCGCTAGGATTCCTTGAGGGACCCGGATCTTTACAAATGAGTCAGGTTTGTGCAGTGCACAAATCGGGATCGAAATCGAGATTGCGATCCCGATCCCGACCTACCCTGGCTCTCCAACGGCTGGTTGGGCGTAGGAGATAGGGCCTTACGGGAGAGGGGCTTTTGGGGCATCATGCCTCGCCGGTCTGGGGCGAAGCCTCGGTAGATCCTTCCTGCGAGCGCCTTATTGCGGGCACCTTTACGGGGTATCCCCGTCCCATCCGGACACCTTATAGTAGGGCCGCCGTGTCCTGCCGGTATCCCGGCGAGCTGCCGTGGCGACAATGGCGCTTCATGCAGCTGACATAGTGCAGGAGTGTCGCCGCGACGGCGAGGAAGACGCCGACACTCCCGGCGATGAGTTCGGTCGTCCCTACCTCGGAGTAGGAGGGCGTCAACCAAGTAAGGTAAGCACTCACACCGGCGACGAAAAACACCACGAAGAAGGGGAGGACAAGGGAGTGGCATTGCCGACAGAGTTTCATTGGGCGGGGCCTTTGCATTCTCGAGTGTATTCTAACTTCGTTTTCATGCGGCGGTCGGGGCTTATATCGTTCACCGCTTGCATGAGCTTCTCGGCACGGACGAGCGGCGTTTCCCCGATTATACCCGTTGCACGTGAATAGCCAGCGAGACTTCGCCTCAGACCGACGAGGGGTGAATTCTTGACTCGTTTCGGCGCCATCTTTTATCCGCAGATTACGCAGATTTCCACAGATGAAAGACAAAATAATCTGTGGAAATCTGTGTAATCTGTGGATAAAAAAAGAGGCCTCTTTGTTATGCAGTGCACAAATTTGACTCATTGGTAAAGATGCGGGTCCCTCAAGGATCCTAGGTAAGCGAGGTGCGTCTATCGAAAATGCAGCCTTCCGTGGTTGCCAGTGTCATTTTTCGTCCGATGCCAACCGATGGGCCTGGCGCGTAGGCTCGGGTAGGCGATAGCGGGTGGTGCAGGCCAGAACATAGTTCAGTGCCGTTTCCAGGCCGATCCGGTGCCCCACGGACACATAGACCGGCCTCACCTCGGCACGCGTGCGCAGCAGGGCGCCGATTATCTCGCCGTCGTGCCAGAGCCGAGTGCGTGCGCCCTTCTCGGGGGCGAGGGCCCCGTGCTCCCCGATAAGGCGTGACTTGGCCACGCCGATGCTCGGCAGACCAGTGAGCAGTCCCAGATGGCAGGCCAAACCGAACCTGCGTGGGTGGGCGTAACCCTGGCCGTCACACAGCAGCAGATCCGGCTTGTCCCGCAGCTTACCGAGGGCATCGAGTGCCGCCGGAATTTCGCGAAAGGACAAGAGCCCCGGTATATAGGGGAAACTGGTGGGACACCGCGCCAAGGCACGCTCCAGGAGTTCGAGTCCGGGAAAGCGCAACAGGATTACTGCGGCCCTGGTTATTTTTCCCCCTTCCTCGAATCCGATGTCCAGGCCGGCTACGGTCTCGATTTGCGCAAAGTCGTCCCGTCTGATCAGCCGTTCGCGGAGCTGCTCCTGAATGGCCCGCGCCTGCGCAGGCGTAACGTCCCAGGGATGGATGTTCTCCAATTAGAGATTCAGTTACGCGACGAGCCGACGATCTCGTGGGCGAGATCCACCACCCGATTCGCCATGTCCATATAGTCCTGTCGATAGTCGGCGAGGAGACCTTCGGTGGAAGCCCAGTAGTCCTTACCGGTAACGCCGTGCTCGTGCTCGTACGCGATGAACTGCTTCTGCATCTCGAGCATCTTGCCGATCAACTCTTGCTTCTCCTGTTTCAAGGCCGCGATGTCGCTCATAGTGCTCTCCCGATAATTTTCACTGTTTGAACCTGCTCGGCCTTTTCAGAGTATGCCGAGCATCCAATTTAACATGTAACTGCCGGAATCGGTCAAGCCGACGGCTGGAAACCCAGGGCGAGCGCGTATAAATTTCTTATCGATCAACAAATTGTTACCAGCTCCCAAGCGCCGGCGCGGAGCGCGTAGATGTTGGGCAAAGCCGGATCAGGGACGATCCGGCGTGCCCAACATCAGCATTTCGTTGGGCACGGCGCACCGTCCCTGGCGCGCTTTTGCCCAACCTTGTATGTTCTGTTTCCAAGGGAAAGCCAAGGATGAGGTATAAAAGGATTTGATGAAGAGTACCTGGGGAAGCCGTCCCAACCTGAGGCCTTGAGCCTGTCCGTAGATTGGCTCCCCGCCCTCTTCGCCCATACCGGAGAGTATCCGAGGCCATGAGCTGCGCTCGTGAGCCTGCATACACAAGGTCGGTAGGCGAGGGTCCAGGGTCGGGGAACCAGGTCATGATCCTAGCGCCTTTTTTGCTTCCGAGGAACCGCTCATGAACGTTGCCGGAATCGATGTCAGCAGCAAAACCGTCACGTTGGTCATTGCTCGCGACGGTCGCACCAGAAAACCCCGTGAATTCAACAATACCCCCCAAGGGCATCAGACCTTGGTCAACCGCTTGCGCAAGGCAACGGTGACCCGCGTCTGCCTGGAAGCCACCGGCCAGTATCACCTCGATTTGGCCCTCGCCCTGGATGACGCCGGGCTTGCGGTCATGGTCATCAACCCCAAGGCCGCCAAACGCTTCGCGGAGGCCATGCAGACCCGCACCAAGACCGATGCTGTCGATGCCACTGTCCTGGCTGAGTTCGCCCTCCGCATGCCCTTCGAGCCCTGGCAACGCCCCGATGATCTAGCCCTCGCCATCCGCGCCTGTGCCCGCCGCATCGCGGCGCTGAACAAGCTCCGAACCCAAACCAAGAACCAGCTCCATGCCGCGGAGCAAACCGCCACCACGCCCGACTTCCTGATCGTCGAGCTGCACCACAGCATCGCCCAACTCGAGGCCAACATCGAGCACCTGCGCCAACAGGTCTTGGCCCTCATCGCTAGCGAGGAGGAACTCCAGCAGATCTTCGAACTCCTCGTCAGCGTCACCGGCATCGCCGCCGCCAGCGCCATCCAGCTCCTCGGTGAACTCCTGGTCATGCCGGAGGACATGACCGCGAAACAATGGGTTGCCATGGCCGGACTCGATCCCCGCGCCCACCAATCCGGGACCAGCGTGAACAAGAAACCACGCCTGTCCAAAGCCGGCAACCGCTACTTGCGCATCGCGCTCTACATGCCCGCACTCAGCGCCGCACAACATGATCCCACGGTCAGGGCCTACTACCACCATCTGATTGAGAACCGTGGCCGGAAGAAGCTCCAGGCTCTCTGTGCCGTCATGCGCAAGCTCCTGCACGCCATCCACGCCATGCTCAAGAACCGCACCCCCTTCGACAGCAGCCGCTTCTACACCCCCCTCGAAACGGCAGCGTGATCAATCTAATTTATGTATCGAAGGTGAATTTTTGTGGATCAGGAGACAAATTGGACTTGCATCGGAACAGAGTATCTACAAGATTATGTTTTCGGAGGGATTTATACGCGCTCGCCCTGGCTGGAAACCGGTGACTGAAGAGGCCCTCAAGGTGATTGCAGGTTACCGCCCGCGACCAGGACCATCCGTACCAACTGGGCCAGGGAGCGCGCGCGCATCTTGTCCATCACCCGCGCCCGATGTGCCTCCACCGTTTTGGCGCTCACCCCCAGTACGGTGGCGATCTCCTTGTTGGCGCGGCCGTCGGTAACCATGTCCATGACCTCGTGCTCACGCGGGGTAAGCGTTGCCAAACGGAGGGCAATCTCCGCCCGCTGTGACTGGAGTACCCGTTGCTTCTCGTCGAATTCCAGGGCATTGCGGATGCTGGTAAGCAAGTCTTCGTCGTGGAAGGGCTTCTCGATGAAGTCCACGGCCCCGGACTTCATGGCCTTGACGGCCATCGACACGTCACCGTGTCCGGTAATAATGATGATCGGCAGCCGGGAATCGTCCCGCGCGAGGTGGGCCTGGAGCTCCAGACCGCTCATTCCCGGCATGCGTACATCGAGGAGCAGGCAGCCGGCCCGACCCGGAAAATAGCTGTTCAGGAATTCGTCCGCCGAGCCGTAGGTTTTGACCTGCATGCCGATGGACTCGATGAGCCACTTGAGTGAGCTGCGCATGGCCTGATCGTCGTCTACGACGAAGACCGTGCGCGTAGGTTCGCTGTTCATGCGTGCCTCCCCCGTGAATCCGAGCCGTAGCGCTTGTGGTCAGCCTACGGCCGCGAGTGATGGTTGCACCGTTGGCGCAACCGGTAGCCGGATAAGGAACACAGCCCCGCCGTGCGGGACGGATTCCGCCCGGATGCTTCCTCCGTGGTCCTGGAGGATCGTCTGGCTGATCGGCAGCCCCATGCCCATGCCCGAGACCTTGGTGGTGAAGAATGGCTCGAACAGGGATTGCATGCGTTCAGGTTCGATGCCTGGGCCGGAGTCCTGAACGACGACTTCGGCAGCATCGCCGACTGATCGGGTGCGCACGACCAGATGTCTCGCCGTGGGCGGTACTTCCTGCAGGGCATCGAGCGCATTGCGCACCAGGTTGAGCAGGACCTGCTCGATCTGCACCAAGTCCACGTCTACCGAAATCCCGCCCGGCTCCAGATCGAGCTCGATCGTGCAGTCCATCTTACCGGCATCGAACTCCACGAAGGAGTGGACCTCCCTTACCAGGTGGTTGAGGTCGACCTCGGATCGGATCGGCGGTTGCTTGCCCACCAGCGCCCGCAGCCGGCGGATAATCTCACCGGCCCGTTGGGCCTGTGTCGCGATCTGGCCCATGGCATCCACGAGCGCCTGGCGTTGCCCCAGGTTGCTTTGCAAACGACGGCTGCAGCCGTTGGCGAAATTGACGATGGCCGCGAGCGGCTGATTGAGCTCGTGAGCCATCCCCGTGGCCACCTCTCCCATGGTGCTCAGACGACAGACGTGGACCAGGTCCGCCTGATGCCGGCGCGCTTCCTGCTCGGCGTGACGTACTGCCGTGATATCCCGACCATAGATGTTCACATAACCCAGCTCCCGAATGGGGGTAAACAGCAGCGAATAGATCTGGTTGCCGATCGTTGTCTCGCGCTCGATGGAATGCTCGCCCTCCAGTGCCTTGCCGACCTCCTCGGTCTGTTCCGCCGGTAGCAGGTCTCCTTCCTGCGTGCCCCAAGCGGCAAGCAGCGGCGCGCCGGCGGTATTGGCGTAGACCACGAGCCCGGAAGGGTTCACACGCAGGATCGGGTTGGGGCTTTCGCCAGCGAACCGGGCCAGGCTCTTGATTTCCTGCTCCGCCTCCTTGCGGTTAGTGATGTCATGCATATAGATGGTATAGAAAGACCGATCATTCAGTTGGATCGGTACGATCGACAGCTCCACCGGAAACTCGGAGCCATCTGCACGGCGGGCCGTTAGTTGGCCCCGGGCTTGGGATATCCGGCCCTCTCGCCGGGCGCGCCGCGAGTCCTTCAACAGACCGAGAAAATGCCGTCTACCGTCCGCGGCCAGGAAGAGCTTGCTGAAGCTGCCGCCGATGGCCTGATCGCGAGTGAGCGCGAGGGTACGCTCCGCGGTGGGATTGAGATCGATGATCTCCCCCTTGCGGTTCAGGGTAACGATGGAATCGAGAGATGCCTCCATAATGGCGGCCTTGAGGGCCTCGCTCGCGCGCATCTCGATCGCGTGCTTACGGCTCATCTCCTCGCGCGCCTTGAGCACGAGTTGGGCGAAGTGCTGGCTCCACTCATCGAGCAGCACGAGCTGGTTGGCACCGCGTTTGAAACCCGGGTGTTCGATGCCGAGGGCACGCCGCGAAAAACCGACCATGCGCTTGAGCACCTTGTTCAGGCGCGCCGAGACCAGATAAATCACCAGCGTGAAGACCAGAATATAGGCGAACGCAGCCCGAACGCGCTGCTGACGCTCGAAATTGCGCACCCGGCTGGACATCTTTTTGACGCTGTGATGAGGGATAAAGGTAGCGAACAAGAGATTCCAATCCGTGCCCCCGTATTCGGGAAGCGGCCGGGTTGTGATCAGATAGAGGTCCCGCCACTCGGAGAGCCGGGTCCCGGGGCTCAGCAATTCCGGATCGATGCTCGCCAGGATCTGCTGTTCGTCCACGTCCACCAATGCCACGGCTGCGTGGACGGAGGACAATCCGCGCTGAGAGGCGGCGAGAAACGTGTCGTTGATGGGCACCACCATGACCAGGTTGCCCATCCTGTAACCGTCCATGTCTTCGGCCACATCGCTCACCAGCAGGTAGGGCCATCCATCGAGGCGGGTGACTACCGTGCGCACTTTGCCGGCATCCATGAGTTTTTCGCCCACGCCCTGATTCAGCGCTTGCGGCAGCTCCATGTTTCCGGATTGGTACACCTCCCGGATGTGACCGCGGGTGTCCACCAGCAAGATGTGACTATGTACGGAAAGTGCGTTGCGCTTGATGAAATCGTTCAGCCAGGAGGGGGGGGACTCGCGATAGACGATCGGCTTGGGTGCCTTTTGCGGAAGCCAGAACCGGGGCTCGAGGTACTCCGCCAGGCTGCGGTGATTTGCCAGTAGCCGGACGGTAGTCACATAGTTTTTCAGGTACTGGTCAAATCGGATCAGACTTTCCCGGGCCTGTCGATCGAGCTGCGTCTGCAGCTCCTTATCGGCGATCTTCTTGATTGCCTGGCCCTGAATCCGGTCCAACACCCCCCATACGGCCAGACCCACCGCTAACCCCACCAGGATGGAGATGACGGGCATGGGCACACGGCGGAAAAATCGGTAGAAGACGTGCTTGGCTGGGGTGGAGTTCACAGTAACATTGGTATCTGTGAGAGACGCCGGGCCGGGCTCTGCGTGAAACAGCAATACGCTATCCTACTACGGCTCCGGTTTCCCTGACGTTCCCGATTTTTTTGCGTTCTATCACATTTGACCTCCAGCGAGGCCTCGCCTCAGACCGACGAGTCGAGATGAGGCGCACCAGAGATCTGCCCCTGCCTGCCGGCAGGCAGGGGCAGGCGGTGCGCCGTGCCCAACAATTCAGGGGGCAGGGGGCAGTTATCAGGGGGCAGAAGGCTGATACCTGACAACTACCCCCTGCCAAATAAATCTAGGATCCTTGAGAGACCCGTAGCTTTACAAATGAGTCAAGTTTTGTGTGCACCGCTTGATTTTGAACCACAGAGCACACAGAGAACACAGAGTTGGCCTACTCTCTTCTCGGCGTTCTCTGTGTCCTCTGTGGTTTAAATTCCGCAGGCCAGCAGGGTGTTGGGCACGGGCCACCCAAAGATGCGATTCGCCGCTGGCGGGGCGTCCATTGATGCGGTTCGCGCCTCCTTGTGATGCTATCCTGAATGACCTGCCGCACTCACCGCATCCTACGTCCATCTTACGGCTTTGCCCAATCTACGCGAACTTGTTGTTTTAGATCGCAATAATGTGGGGATACCTCAGGATTTGTGTCCTCTCGTGCTTTTCGTGGTTTTTTGATTTCCGTACAAAAATTCATGCCTCGTCGGTCTGAGGTGAAGCCTCGCTAGGATCCTTGAGAGACCCGAATCTTTACAAATGAGTCAAGTTTGTGCAGTGCACAAATCGAGATCGGGATCGGGATCGAAATCGAGATTCCGATTGCGATCCCGATTTCGATTTCGATTTCGATTTCGATTTCGATTTCGACCTACCTTGGTTCTTCAACGGTTGGTTGGGCGTAGGAGATGGGGCCTTACGGGAGAGGGGCTTTTGGGGTCTTCATGCCTCGTCGGTCTGAGGCAGCGCCTCGCTAGAATAGCGCATGAGACTCTACCTCGATGAAGGTATACCGCGCCGAGCAGGGCGAGCGCGTATAAATTTCTTATCGATCAAGAAATTGCTACCAGCTCCCAAGCTGGCGCGGAGCGCGTAGATGTTGGGCAAAGCCGGATCAGGGACGATCCGGCGTGCCCAACATCAGCATTTCGTTGGGCACGGCGCACCGTCCCTGCCGCGCCGAGGTAGATGGCTACCAGAATGGGCATAAAGTAGTATAGTGACCATTTTGGCGGTCTTTTTTGCCGGGCGAGATCAATGTCGAAGGGCAGGACCTATTCGCGCTACACGCGGGAGGCAGGTTCCCTCTTGGGCAAGCAGGTGCGGCTCGGTCGCAAGGAGCGCAAATGGACCGAGCGTGAGCTTGCGGATCGTGCGGGTATCTCGCGGGCAACCTTGCAGAAGATCGAGAAAGGCGACTTGAGCGTCGCGATCGGGCTGACGTTCGAGGTCGCGGCACTTGCCGGCGTCGAGCTGTTCGAGAACGAGCGCGCATCGCTGGCAAGCCATATTGCGCGTACCGATGACCAGCTCGCCGTTCTGCCCGGTGCCGTGCGCAAGCGCCGAAAGGCCAGGGTCGACGATGACTTCTAACGGGCCCTACAAGGAAGCCTTTGTCTGGATATGGCTGCCTGAGGAAACCGCGCCGGTTGTCGCCGGCAAGCTCACCGCCGAGGGCGACCGGCTCCTTTTCCATTACGGCAAGAGCTATCCGGCCCGCGACAACGCCATTGCACTCTATGAACCGGAGCTGCCTTTGCAGGCGGGCTTGCTCCCGCTGTTGCCGGGCTTGAGCATGCCCGGCTGCATCCGCGACGGGTCGCCCGATGCCTGGGGGCGGCGGGTCATCATCAACCGGAAGCTCGGCCTTGCAGGCGCGAAGGCCGACAGCGACCAGCTCGATGAGCTTGCCTATCTGCTGGAATCCGGGTCGGACCGGGTTGGGGCCTTGGATTTTCAGCGCTCGGCTACCGAATACGTGCCGCGCACCGCGATGAACGCCTCCTTGGATGAGCTCGTACAGTCCGCCGAGCGCGTAGAAAAAGGCTTGCCCTTGAGCCCCGAGCTCGATCAAGCCTTGCTGCATGGGACCTCGATCGGCGGGGCACGGCCCAAGGCGCAGATCCAAGCGGGCAGCAAGAAATACATTGCCAAGTTTTCGTCGGCGACCGATCTCTACAGCCTGGTCAAGGCAGAATTCATTGCCATGCGAATTGGCGCTCTGGCGGGGCTCGAGGTGGCGCCCGTCTCCCTTGCCCGCGCGATGCACAAAGAAGTGCTGCTGATCGAGCGTTTCGACCGCGTGCCATCCGGCGGTGGGTGGCAACGCAAGGCGATGGTGTCGGCACTCACGATGCTCGCCCTCGATGAGATGATGGCGCGCTATGCGAGCTACGAAGACTTGGCGGAGCTCGTTCGTCACCGCTTCAAAGATGCTCGAGCAACGCTACGCGAGCTCTTCTCCCGGCTGGCATTCAACATCCTGTGCGGCAACACGGACGATCACGCCCGTAACCACTCGGCCTTTTGGGACGGACAGGCGCTCGCGCTGACACCGGCCTACGATATCTGTCCGCAGCCGCGCACCGGCAACGAGGCCTCACAGGCGATGCTGATTGCCGGTGGGGATCGCATGAGTCGGATCGCTTCATGCCTCGATGCCGCGGCTCATTTTCTGCTGTCCCGCGAAGAGGCAATCGCGATCCTCGAAGGTCTGCTGGACACGATCATCGAGAGCTGGGACAGCGTTTGTGATCAGGCCGAGCTCGCTCCAACAGATCGCGCCCTGCTGTGGGGGCGACAGTTCTTGAATCCTTACGCCTTCGAGGGTCTCGGCGACGACGCTGCTTATCTGAAAGCCAGGGCCGACGACGCGCGCGTTCGGGGTCAGAGACGGGGGCAGGTCTTGATCCGTGACGCTTGATCGATTAGATGGAAACCGGCGCTTACGCGAAGTCCCCAAAACCCAGCGGTGTCCAGTGGCCCGGCCTTTGAGTTGGTATTTTGAGCAATACTCAAGATCGCGATACCGCAATCTTCGAAGCCTTTGCCGGCGGGGGCTACAACATGCGGGAGATCGGCGATCATGTGGGAGTGCACTACTCGAGGATCAGTAGAATTATCAGTCTGATGGAGAAGGCACAGATCAAGACTTGGCCCCTTTCTCGCAGCAGAAATATGCGGGGTTATTCGCCGTCCCACTCGGCGGAGCCCGGCTCCATTGTGTCACCCACTCGCAACCGAAGCTTGCGTGCCTTTTCCAAAAGATCGTTTGTTTCGAGAGCCCAGATCCTAATCTCGCCCTTTTCATTGACGGCTGAAAGCCACTCCCCTTGTGCGTCAAAGCGGAGGCTCCACACCAATCCGTCATGACGTAGATCGCGAGGAATCGCTTTTGGATTAGAAATATCCCACATCTTCACGGTTCCGTCGTTGCTCGCCGTAGCTAGCCAGTCTTTCGTCGGATGAAACGCGATGTCGTTGACTTGCTCCGAATGGCCCTGCAGCAATAGCGGTTCTGGATCGGGTTCACTCAGGTTCCAGACCATCACGTCGTTGCTGATTACGTGGATGTTCTCGCTCCCGCTCGCCAGCCATTGACCCTTGCGGCTAAAGACGAACTTGCTCGGCGAGCTGAATGAGTCCGCATGTTGCCTGAGCGGATTCACACATTCATCAGTGCGGCGCAGGTCGATAAGCCAGGCATTACCTTCACTACTTGCGGCTAGCCAATGACCATCAGGGCCGAAAACGAGTTGGGAGATACCGTGAATAAACTGATCGCCGTTCAAGCAGATAGTACGCGGAGGTTTTGATAGTTCGCCCAGCGTCCAGATAAGGATCTCGTCTTTTCCATTTCGCACGATTCCATACGCAAGCAGGCGACCGGCCATATCAAACACTGGTGGTGGATAACTGTCAGAAAACTCACCGAACGGAAGTGGATCCGGTTTCTGCGATTCTTCGGAAATGCTCCAAAGCTGCCATTCCAGGTCCGCATCAGCATTGGTCCTGGTTCGCAGAGCAACGAATTCGCCTCTTGGATGCAAGACGGGTTCATTACTTAACTCACGGTCTGCCGCCAATTGCCAGGGTGGTGCTGTTAGGTCCTCTAGAGTTTGCACATAGATTTCCTCAGGTGGAGTCCAGAATTCCTCCTCATCGCTTTCGTGCCCGGTTGTAATCAAAAGAAATCGACTGGCGTTATCGAATGCGATGGATCGCGCGACCCTCTCCAGTTTGATAGGGACCGGTGCCTCCAGCGGCTGTTGCAGGTCCCAGACCAGGACCCGTCTCGCGGCGGTAATCGCAGCGAGCCAACGCCCGCTGGGTTCCAATTGGATACTTTCGATCTTCTCTGATGATTCAGAGAGGACAACATGACTCGACGGATCATACTGCCGCCGCCAGAGCTTTAACCTACCACCTGCGTCAATGCCAGCAACCCACTGACCAGACGCATCCTGATAGAGCTGGCTTTGGATCGCAGAGCTCGGAGGGATTCTCGGATCGGCGATCATGTCGCGGAGGTCCCACATTCGCATACTCTCCCCGCGGCTCCAGCTCAAGAGCCATCGCCCGGTAGGATCAGACATAATTTCGTAGATTTCGTTGCTAACATGTCCGCGCAACATTCTCGGAGACGCCGTCAGATCCCTCATGTCCCAAAGATGTATAGCATTGCTGTCTCCAATACCGGCGAGCCAACGACCGTCGGAGGAAAACAGCAACGTGATAAGTCTCATTCCGGAACCCGGAAGCCGAATCGGCTCGGCGCAGAGTTTGGTTAGGCTCCAGAGTCGGATCGTGTCGTCACGATGCTTGAAAGCGAACCAACGCGACTTTGGATCAAAATCCCAAGGATTTCCCGTTACGTAACCAGCAAGATCACTGAAGTAGTTTGTCATCAACGGCTGAGGCAGTACACAATCTATCGGAGACTTTCGATCCCCAACAATTACCGTGCGCTCTTTCTCCTGCGCGTACCATCGACCTGAGGTGTCGCAATCCAAGAGACGCCATTCGCCTTGATTAGACTCGCCGGGATTGGTTACTAAATCCGGAGCACAGCCGTCGCCAGTTTTGTTCAGCCCCCGCCAAGTTGAGGATTTCAGGTCGGTATCGATACCCAACTGGATGAGCTTGTCCGCATAAATTGGGTCGTTATTCCATTTACCGATTTCCCAGGCCCTATCGATCTGTACTCCACTTTCGGACTCGCGTATCAGCGCCAGCCACCTTCCGTCCGTGCTGAAAACGAAACTTGACTCGGTTTCCAAGTCCGCTGAGCCGCTGAGGGCCGTTCCGCCGGCGCTCGCGAGTATCCGACGCAGGGTGTTCTCGGCTTCCGCAACGGGTAACCCGGGTTGCTCTAAGGAGTCCTCAAAAAGTCGAATGCCGATGTCGAGTACCGCCATGGGATTCCTGTCGGCTTTAACAGCAACCTGAAACAGATCTAATCGGAAGGTCGCCTTCGCTTCTTGCTCGACAGCTTCCTTCCGTTGATCCCAGTAAAGAAAAGCACCGTACGCGGTACTCGCGAGCAAGAGAAAGGCCATCGCGCGCGCAATCCATCGATTGCGGCGTTTCTTCCTGCGGGCATCTCGGCTAACCTTAATTAGATGCGCTTCATCATTCTGTTTCGAGCCTGCGTCGATGTCGCGCATGTGCATCACCCCTTCCTCGACGATACGGAGGTCCTCCTCGTCGAGTACCGGCCCCCTGTTGTCTTTGCGCCAGCTCGAAACGCGGTTCTCCAGGATGCGCCGTGCCTGCTGGGCTGGGCGAACGGACTCCTCGAACCGCTCCCGAACCAAGGGCGCCAGGGTGTCGTGGGCCAGCCGCGAGCCCTTCTGTGGCGGCTGATCCGGAATCGGCGGCAGGTCCGCAAGCAAGGAGCGGCGCTTGCACTCGGCGATCAGGGGCGGCAGGCGCTCGGCATTGTTGCTGTAGCGCTCGGTGAGCGCTTCCTCGGTGCATTGGGCGGCGAAGCCCTTGGGCGTGGTGTGATGGGCCAGCACGTCCAGCGCCAAGCCGCTCTTTACGACGTCAGGCCGCGTCTCCTTGATCTTGCCAAGCTGCTGGTCGAGGAAGTCGCCGAGCAGGATGCCCTCCCCTTTCAGATTTAGGTACAGGTCGCGGGTGAAGCGGCGCCGGTCGTGATCTTCGACTTGGTCCCAGAGTTTGGTCAGCAGGATCTGCAGGGTCGGGGCGACCGGGGAGCCGCGGTCGGCGAGCAGGTCGTCCGCGATCTCCTCAGCGAGGCCGTCGTCGATCTCCAGGCGGTATTCGCGGCGCAGTGCTTCGCTGCCGACCGGGCCGGTGATGGCCTCGACGATACCGGCACGGTCGATGGGCTCGACGAAGAGCTGCTGCCAGCGCAGGTCGCGCTCCTTGAGCCGCTCGGTGATGTCGGGCTGCCATTCCTTGCGGAAGCCGAGGATCAGGTGGCCCTTCGGGCGCATTTCCCGGTGGGCGAAAAGTTGTTTCAGGGTATCTGTAAGGTCCTGTAGCTCATTTGGCTGGTCTTCGTTGGGCCGGGTATAGACCTCCTCGACCTGATCCAGCACGATCAGCGGTCTGCCCTGCTCGCCTCCCTCTGCGGCGTGCCAAGCGGCGCGCAGGTCCCCGCCGTCTCCGCCGAAGGCACTCTTCAGGGTGCCGAGCAGGCCGCGGTCCTTGTCGCGGCGCAGATAGCATATCTGATGGCCTTCCTCCAATCGCGGCAGCAAGCCGGCGTCGAGGATCGAGGACTTGCCGACGCCGGATTGGCCGTAGAAGAGCACGATCGGCGCGCCGTCCGGATCCGTGACCGCATCATAGAGCCGGCGGATCTCGGCGCCGCGGCCGAAGAAGACGTGAGCATGGCTGCGCTCGAACCAGTGCAGGCCGAGGAACGGGCTCGGCGGTGGGTCCAGGTCCGGCAGCGGGGGCAGTCCGAACAGGGGGTCGCCGGCGGCTCGGGCCAGGTTCCAGACCGCGGCGCCTTCGTCGGCCAGTTCCAGCGTCCAGGGCCAGCGCTCGGCGGTGGCGGCGGACAGCTCGATGCCGCCCCAATAGAGCCCGCGCGGGTTCTCAGCACTGCGCTCGGTCTTGGTGGCGGCGACGGCTTCGTCGAAGGCCTGCTGCAGGCCGGTGCCATTTGCGCCCAGCTGGCCGCTGGCGAGTCCCGCGTAGAAGCGCTTGGCAAAGCCCATGGCCACTTCGTCGTCGATCTCCCGACTGGTGCCGATGACCGCCCGGCAGCCGGTGTCCAACAGGCCCTCGATCTGTGCCTCGGTGGAGCAGCCGTTCAGGAAGACAAGCTGCAGGCCGCGCTGCAGGCCGAGGAATTCGGCGAGCCCCGCGGCGCCGGCCGCTCCGTGACCGCCGGTCGCGGTCTCCAACAGCAGGTGGTCGTCGTCCGCGTGCCCGGCATAGTGCAGCACGGCGATTCGGTTGCGGTACTTCTGCGTGCAAAAGACCCGAAACACCTGCTCGGCACTGGCGTTGGGCTCGAAGATCACCTCGCACAGCCCGGCTTCCTCCGCTGGGCGCAGTGCTTCGCGGATGCCGTCGATCTCCTGTTTGAGGTTGCGCAGATGGCGGGCGGGGTCGACACGGTCGTTGGCGTAGACGAGGAAGACGACCGGTGGTGGCGGGCGGAATTGGCTCATTGCCTTATTGTTGTCCTATGTCTTTACGGACGGCGGAATGAACTAAGCATCAATAGGTTGGCATATTCGGGACCCTTATTCTTGAGAGTTTCAATCAAGCTTAAACTATAGTACCCAAACGAGAATGATCTTGGAGAAGGGATTCCATCGACATAAGGCCGGATTCCCAGTGTTCGCCAACGGCTGTTGCCACCCGCCCGAGCGGTCCCGATAGTGCTCGACGCCGTGCCGCCGCGATCACCGGACAGCAACGACCCGTCCGATACACGGGCTCCAAACGGAGAACTGCGCAATGCCTGCACACACTGGCCGTATCTATGCCCTGCTCGTCGGCATCGACGACTATGACCCCGCGGTGGGCAAGCTCCGCGGCTGCATCAACGACGTCGATCACTATACCGACTGGCTGCGGGAGCGCTTCGCGCCGGAGCGGCTGTGCCTGGAGGTCCTCAAGGACGGGGATGCAACCCGCGCGCAGATCATCGCGACCTTTCGATCCCACCTCGGCCGTGCCGGTGCCGGCGATGTGGCCTTGTTCCAGTATTCCGGTCACGGCGCGCGCTGGAAGTCCGCGGCGGCCTTCAAACGCTTCTATCCCGACGGCATGGACGAGGGCCTGGTCTGCTTCGATAGCCGGGTGCCCGGCGGCTTCGACCTCGCCGACAAGGAGCTGGCGGTGCTGCTGGCCGAGGTGGCCCGCAACGAACCACACATGGCCGTGCTGCTCGACTGCTGCCACTCCGGCTCCGGCACTCGCGGCGCGGACGACTTCACCCAGGCGCGCCCCCGCGTCACCCACCAGCGCGACGACGAGCGCCCGCTGGAGAGCTACCTGAACGGCTACTACGCCAGCCGAGAGGCGCAAGGCCAGTCGCTCGCGATCCCGGCCAGCCGGCATATGCTGCTCGCGGCCTGCGAGCGGGTACAGAAGGCCTGGGAGGGTCGTGACCATCGCGGCGTCTTCAGCACCTCGCTGCTCGATGTGCTGGCCGCCACCGGGGCCGATGTCACCTATGCCGAACTGTTCCAGCGCGTGCGCTCGGCGGTCAGGCGCTACGCGGACAACCAGACCCCGCAGTTCGAGACCTATCTCGGCTTCGATGCCTATCAGGGCTTTCTCGGCGGCGCGGCGACAGCCTTGGGCCGTCGCTACCGCGTCTACTTCGATACCGGTGCGTGGAGGGTCGACTGCGGGGCGTTGCATGGCCTACCCACGGACCCGGACAAGCCCGCCGAGCTGGTACTGTACCCCGAGACCGATCGCGAAACGCCGGCCGGGCGTGCCGAGGTGACTCAGGTCGGCGCGCAACGGAGCCTGCTGCGGCTCCTGGACCTGGACGCCGACCTCGATGCGCGGTTTCAGGCCCGGATCACTAGCTTGCCGGTGCCGCCGCTGCCCGTTGCACTGGAGGCCGATGCCGAGACCTGTGCCGCCGTGCAGCAGGCCTTTGCCGATGCCGACCAGGATGCACTCGGTTTTACGCTCGTGACCGAGCCTGGCCCTGCGATCCGCTACGGCCTGGCGGTGCGGGACGGCGCCCTGTGGTTCCTGGAGCGGGAGACGGGCCGGCTGATCGAGGGTGATGAGAGTGCGCCCACAGAGGCGGCGCGGCTCTTCCCGAGCATCGAGCAGGTGGCAGACTGGGAGCGCCTGGTGGAGCTCGACAATCGGCACACGCGGATGGATCGCTCAGCGGTGGACTTTCGCTTTGTCGAGGTCGGCGAAGAGGGCCGGGAGCGGCCCTTCGACGGTGACCCGGCCGATATTACCATCGACTATCGGCAGGTCGACGACGACTGGCGCCGTATCGTCGGACGCCTGGTGACGGGCAATCGGACCGGTCAGGTCCTGCACCTGGCGCTCGCGCTGTTCACCGACGACTTCGGTATCCGGGTGCCCTACAACGAACGGATCGAGCCCACGAATGCTCCGGTTGCGATCATGGTCGGCGGGGACGATACCTTCGACCTGTTCCTCGACGAGGGTGTGGACGAGGCGACCTTCGTCTTCAAGCTCATCGTCAGCACCGAGCGCATCGACGGCTTCCTGCTGGAGCAGAAAGGCCTAGACATCGGCAAGTGCTACCGGTCAGGCGAGAAGGGCCTGCGGGGCATCGCCTTCGGCAAGGATCGGCACAAGCCAGTGCACCGCGATGAATGGTTCACCAAGACCATCCGGGTGCGCCTGGTGCGCCGGCTCGACCGCGTCTCGGCCCAAGACCTGTCCGTCGCCGACGGGCGCGTCCGCATCAAGGGACATCCCCGGCTAACGGCGGACGTCAGCCTCGGTACGGCGCAGTCCGGTAACCGTGCGGCTGGCGCGCCGGCGGACTTCTATCATGCACTCGAACGCGTAGGGCTCGGGCTGACGGGGCTGTCGGTGACCCGGGGCACACCCGTCAACATGCTGGAGCTGACAGGTATCGACAACGCGGAAGCGGCCGCCAAGCAGCCCCTTGAACTGGAGCTGGACCTCGGGCTCGCGGAGAATGAGCACCTGTTGCCCCTGACCTTCGACGGCACGCACATGCTGCTCGCCGGCGAGACCGACCGGGCGGACGATGGCCGGACACTGCTGCGCATCGACCATATCCCGGACGGCATCCCGGACAACCGCCGCGCGCTGGGCAAGGCGCTCAAGCTCTACTTCTTCAAGACCTACCTGAAGCGAGACGTCAACCGGCTCTGTTGGGTGGAGTACGGCGCCGATGGCAGCGTGCAGCGGCACGAGGACGGCGTCGCGGACAAGGTCGCCGCGGCGGACAACGTCCTGCTGCTGGTGCATGGCATTATCGGCGACACGGAGGGGATTGCCGCGGCGCTAGCGCAGGCGGTGGATGCCCAGGACAGATCGATCGCGGACCGCTTCGATTTGGTGCTGACCTACGACTACGAGAACTTGGGTACCGAAATCGAGGACACGGCGCGCCGGCTGAAATCGAAGCTGCGCGACGCCGGCCTGCACGAGCACGACGACAAGCACTTGACCCTGCTCGTGCATTCTATGGGCGGGCTGGTGTCGCGCTGGCTGATCGAGCAGGAGGGCGGCAGCCGGTTCATCGATCACCTGGTGATGTGCGGCACGCCGAATGTCGGCTCACCGTTTGGCAAGATCGATGCGGCGCGCAACCTGGTGGCTGCACTGACCACCTGGGCTATGAACGGCCTGCCGGCATTCGCACCCTTCGGCGCCGGCTTGCTGACGGTGCTGGCGCGCTCGCGCAAGCTCTCGCCGACGCTGGAGCAGATAAACCCCAAGTCCGGCTTCATCCGGGAGCTCAACGCGAGCGACGATCCCGGCGTGCGCTACAGCATTCTGGCCGGCAACATCCGCGACTTCGAGGAGACTTCGGGTGGGCTCGTCGCGACCCTGACCGAAAAGATCGGCAAAGGGGCGCTGTTCGACGCGCTCTACGGCAATGAAGGCCACGACATCGCCGTCGCGCTGGACAGCATCAAGGGGGTGCCGGAGCCGCGCGGGCCCACCCCGGCGCGCTGCAAGGTCGCTTGTCATCACCTGAACTATTTTGCGTCGGATGCCGGCCTGGCGGCGCTGGCATCCGTCGATTGGTGAGCCGCAAAAGGTTCTGCCAAGAAACGGGGGCAGGTTTCGAGAAACGGGTCAAAACGGGGTCAGGTCTTGATCCGTGACTCTTGATGGGGTAGTTTCTGATAAAGTCTTAAATCTATTCGTTAACCTGGAACTCATATTATGACCATTTCTGAAATCATGCCTACTATCCGGTCGCTGCAACATAGCGATAAATTTCTGCTTATGAATTTTTTACTCCATGAAATCGCTAAGGAAGAAGACATTAGCCTGGATGCTATCCAAGTTAATCAAGTTAATGAACCAAAAACTATAGACGCTTTACAATCCATTGCAAAATTGGCACAACCGCTGGGACCAGAGAACTTGGCACGTAACTTCGATCACTATATCAAGAAGGTTGATATCCGATGACTCTGCCAAATAGGATATTCGTCGATACGTCGTTTTTTATTGCATTGCTCAATAGTCGAGATGCTTACCATGCGGATGCATTATCGTTGCAAGAGCATACCACCAAGCAGCAGACCTACAAAATCACTAGCGAATATATCTTGCTCGAATTGTGTGATGGATTGGCAAAACTCAGCTATCGAGGTTTGGCAATACAAATTATCAACCTGTTAAACGAGGACAGACTGTTTGAGATTGTTAAAACTTCCCATGAAATTTGGCAAAATGCTTGGAACTTATACACGGAACGTACAGACAAGGAGTGGGGACTCACGGACTGTACGTCTTTCGTAATCATGAAAAGGATGGGTCTTGATTCAGCATTTACTACGGATCATCATTTTCAGCAGGCCGGATTTCGAGCCATGCTGCTGAAATAAAATAAGGTCTTAGTAATAGTAATTTCCTAACCAATTATTTGCGTCAATGGAGTCAGGTCTTGATCCGTGACTCTTGAACGAGAAGATTCACGCCATGGCTAGGCCGCTACGTATCGAGTTTGCCGGTGCTCTTTACCACATCACCTCGCGCGGGGATAGGCGGGCTGCTATTTTCTTGGAGGATGGCGATCGGGAGCTATGGCTGGATGGCTTGGGACAGGTCTGCAAACGCTTCAACTGGATTGTTCACGCCTACTGTCAGATGGGGAACCATTATGGTTCTGTTTCGTTTTGTGTGGGTGGAAAAGGAAACCACCGCGTAGCGGCTGCGTCCTTGACAGGCCGGACGGGCGCAACATAATGCGAGCAAGAAGGGATCGGGGGCACTTGGCGAATTGAGCCGAATGTCCCACCGTTGCTGAGTTCGCCCTGATGCGCAGCCCCGTTGCCAAAGTACCCCGATCCCTTCATGCAGACCACTCCCGGGCGCCCGTCCAACCTGTCAAGGATGGTTTCCTTTTCCATCTACCCACACAATCCGTAAGAAAGCCACCATTATCATCTGCTTGCCGAAACCCCCGACAGTAACCTTTCCGCAGGGATGCGCCAGTTAAATGGCGTGTATACCCAACGCTTCAGAGATCGAGATACCGCAATCTTCGAAGCCTTTGTCAGCGGGGGCTACAACATGCGGAAGATCGGCGATCATGTGGGAGTGCACTACTCGAGGATCAGGAGAATTATCAGTCTGATCGAGAAGGCACAGGTCAAGACCTGACCCCTTTCCCCCCTTGCTGGATGGGCGCTTCTTGGCCACACTTCTCCCATAATGGGAGATACACTGAAACATGCGGATTATCGCCAAGAGCACGCTGAAGAAATTCTGGGACCAGCCTGCGTACAGAGATGCTCAAGGTCCATTGCAAAGCTGGCATGAGGAAGCGGCAAGAGCCAAATGGGCATCACCGCAGTAGATCAAGGCGCAGTACCGCAGCGCCAGCATCTGCGCCAACAATCGTGTCGTGTTCAATATCGGCGGCAATAAGTACCGCTTGGTAGTAGAGGTGCAGTATCGGGCCGGCATCGTCTGGGTGAAATTCGTAGGAAGCCATGCGCAGTACGACAAGATCGACGTGGAGACCGTGAATGAATATTAGGCCTATCCGTTGCAACGAGGATCTGCAAGCGGCTTTTCGTCGTCTTGAGGCGATTTTTCAGGCCGAAGAGGGAACACCAGAGGCGGATGAAATGGAGATCCTGGTTACCCTGATCGAAGCCTATGAGAATAAGCATTACCCGATCGGTCCGGCGAACCCCGTCGACGCCATCAGATTCAGAATGGAACAACAGGGGTTGACCCCACGCGATCTCGAGGCCTATATCGGCTCCAGCGGTCGGGTGTCGGAGGTGTTGAATCGCAAGCGCCCCTTGAGCCTGCGTATGGTGAAGCGCCTGCACGACGGATTGCGTATCCCCTATGAGAGTCTGATGGCGGGGGTATCATGAGAGCTGCACACACGGGGGAGACGGGGGCAGGTCATGATCCGTGATGGTGATGTGCTCGATACTAAGAACCTGTTTACGATCTTTGTGTCAAAGTGATTTTGGTCGTGGTAAATTTTTAGCTGATAGCGTGGCTGATAGTCCAAATCCGCCGAGCGGCATAGCGGCCCAACCTACCCGCTACCAGTTAGAGATTTACTGCTACCGTGATTTTGACACCAAGAGAGAGCGATGAGAAATTCCTACCCCAGTGATATAAGCCGAGAGCAGTTCGAGTCGATACAAGCTTTATTCGAGCAGGCCAGAAAGAAGACCAAGCCACGAGTAGTTGATTTATATAATGTTTTTTGCGCTATTTTGTATGTATTGAAAAGTGGCTGCCAATGGCGAATGCTCCCCCGTGATTTTCCGAAATGGCAGCTGGTGTATAAATACTTTCGTCACTGGAGTCAAAGACCCTCTGATGATGAGCGAAGCCTGCTGGAGCAGGCCTTAAAAAAATGTGGTTGGCGCGGCCCGTATCAACCGTGGTCGGAACGAGAAGACAACCTTCGTGATCGTTGATGCACAAAGCGTAAAGAATACCGACACGGCAGAGCAGAAAGGTTATGACGCGGGGAAGAAGGTATCGGGAATTAAACGGCATCTTGCCGTGGATACGCAAGGGCTGCCCCATGCGATTGCCGTTACGACCGCGGAGGTTACCGATAGAGTAGGCGCACTGGTGGCTTTCTGTGAACATCGAGACCGCTTGTCAGCGGTGACGAACGTGCTGGTTGATGGCGGTTATACGGGGCAGCCATTTGCCGATGCCGTACAGAAAGCTCTGGGGGCGACGGTGGAGGTTGCCAAGCGAAACGAGCTGCACACCTTTGCCGTGATGCCCAAACGGTGGGTGGTCGAGCGCTCTTTTGCTTGGTTGGAGAAGTGTCGAAGGTTATGGAAAAACTGCGAGCGAAAACTCAATACCAGCTTGCAATTTGTTACCTTGGCTTTTCTGGCCTTGTTACTCCAAAGATCGTAAACAGGCTCTAAGAAGCTCGCCCTGGCGGCGGGATGCGTTGCGCTTTCCCGCCCTACGGTCCTTGCCGCAGATCGGCGATCATGTGGGAGTGCACTGCTCGTTGTTATGGGCAGTAGGTTGGGCAAAGGGCCAGGCATGTCCCGACGAAGGAGGGAACCTGCCCGTGCCCAACGCCTACATCTTTGATCGCTCATTAGCTAATTATAGAATACCTATGTAGCAGCTAAAGCCTTGCACTAAAGTGCATAGTTTTGGACTAGCGTGCTGGGACAATAGAAATTTGGATTTTCTGGAGGTATAAAAAGAATTACAGTCTTAGCTCTCCATCTGTGAGCTTAATTCCTATGTCTGTTGGTATTTCACCGCCTCTAACTGTAATTATTGCTTTACATACTTTTCCCATATCTTTTAAGGCCACTTTGTAAAGTAGCTTTCCGTTTCTGTATGTTTTTTCTGCTGCTATATCTTCTTGATTAAGGTCCTTTAAAAGGAAGAAGCCATTAACTTCTAGCTCAACTAAATAGATAAATCTATCCGAGATATCATACACTTGGGAATAATGATGAGTTACTCTATCCGAGAGCAATATAGTGTCGCCAAAAGAAATATAAGGAACTATATTAGTTTCTCTTGCGTGATAATAGTTTTTGTTTGACTTATTTGACTTATCATTCTTTGGCAATATTACATATAAATCCGCGTCTTCAATTGAAAGTCTGTCTAGTTTCGATCTAGTAAAAGAAAGAACTTCTTCAATAGTCATCCCATCACTTGTCGCTACGGCAAGGTTTGCATCTGTGGTTTTGTATTGCCTTCCAAGATAGAATAACATGAATGCTTTTATAACCCATTTCATTCTATTGGTTCTTTTAGGTATTTTTCTCCCTTTGGTATCAATAAGCTCTGCAGATTTATCGCCCGATAAATATTTTCTCTCTATTTCTTCAATTTTTCCCAGGTTAAGAGTTCCATTACTAGCAAATTTGCTTAAGATTTCCAATATTCCTAATGTTAAGTTGTTAGGTTTTGGGTTTCTATAAAAAGCTAAAAAAGACCAATATATTTTTTCATCTTGAGAAAATCCGGTATTTATATTTGCGCTTTCAAACATTGCTAAAGTATATTGAGATATATAAAATCCTAACTCTGCTGATTTTTTGAGGTCGTTAACCCCATCTAAGTACTTTCCTAGAATTATTTTTAATATTCCAGTTATATATAAATTTTCTAATGAAACATCTGAGCCTTCTGATTCAACATCTTTAAGAATATCTTCTATTTTTTGCTTCTCAGTCAATGATGATGTAAATTCTTTATATAAATCTTTGTTATTATGAAATAGCATATTTATACCATTATCGATAATTTCATGCAGTTTTTTATAGTCAACACCTTCGTGGTTACCAGAAAAAACTGGCAATGGAATAAAGAACATAAATAAAAATATTAATTTATTCATAATAGACGCTCGCTTTTGGTAGCTTTATACTAAACTTGTCTTCTTTATATGGCTCTATTTCATATAAACCAACGTCAGTAGGTAAAATGTAGCCAACAAATTTTTCAATATCACCTGATTCTTTTGTGAGAACTATACTCCTCATATCTTCAAATGTTGAAATACTATCAGTATCTTTTTTCGCTTTAACTACTGAACCATCCCTCAAAGTCCATTTTGTTGATATGACTCCGTGTTTACCAATTTTAGCAATGAATATATTCGGAATAATAGTTCCTCTTCCCGGTATTTTTTCTATATTCCCTGAATAGCTAAATTCATTCTTTACCCCACTTGTAAAACTAATAATTTTAATTCCGATTTTTCTTATTATAATATCAATATTATTTCCCTTGGGGTGAGATAACGTAAAGTTCAGGGCAAACGCATCAGAATATTAGGATATATTTCTAAAGAAAGCATGCTATAACCTCCGCAACCTGCTGCTGAAGCAATGTTACGGAGGTTCAAGAGTTGTCGTTCGAAGATTCGGATTACTCGCTGATCAAGCATTTTCGCCATCTGGAAGATCCACGAGAGAGCACGAAATCTCGTCATAACTTGCTGGATATGATTGCCATTTCGATTGCTGCGGTGATCTGTGGTGCCAACGACTGGGTGAGCATCGCCGCGTTCGCCCGGGCCAAGGAGGCGTGGCTGCGCCAGTTTCTGGATCTGGGCAACGGGATTCCCTCGCACGATACCTTCGGGCGGGTGTTCTCTCTGCTCGCGCCATCGGCGTTCGAGGCGTGCTTTCGATCGTGGGTGAGCGCGGTTCGCCAATACCTAACGAGGCATCGCCTCAGACCGACGAGTCATGAGTGGGTATAGGAAAGTCCCGGTTGATCAACCACAGGCTGTGCTATGGTTATTAGCCGCTGGTAGCGACAGAGTGGCGTAACGCCAGAACGTCAACCGGGACCGATGACCATGATAAAGCAAACCGTGGGCGAGTTGCTGACCGATCAGGTGACCTTGGAGATTGAAGGCATTGACCGCTGGTACCTGAATCTGTACCAACCCATGCTTCAGACGGGGGCCGGCGTGGCGACCTTTTTCAAGCAGCATCGCGGAGCCAAGGTAGCCTCGACGGCACTGATGGGTCCCCTGAGTCGTGCCTTCGTCGCGTCGATCCAGGGATTTGCCGAACGCGAAGGGATCGAAATCGTCCCCTTTGCCAAGGGCGAACGCAAGGATGAGGTCACCCAACAGCGCCTCCAGGACTTTGGCGCCTGTGAAGGGGTGCTCTACATCGGCAAGGCGCAGGAGAAATTCGCCACCTTCCGCGTCACCAAAAAGTTCAGCACACAGACCGGCCAACCCTTTCCCTGGCTGAGTCGTTCCACCGTGATGTGCAACCACTACTACTTTTATCTGGTGGACGAGGACTTTGGTCCGCTGTTCATCAAGTTCGCTGCTTACTTTCCGTATACTGCGCGCGTGTGCCTCAATGGCCATGAGTATGCCAACCGGCAATTAGCCAAAGAAGGCATCGCCTTCGAGGCGCTGGATAATGGCGTGCTGTCCTGCGCCGACCCGGCGCGGTTGCAGCAGATACTCGACGACCTCGACGAGGCCAAAATCAAGGCCGTCGTAGACAAGTGGTTGGCGCGTCTGCCTGATCCCTTCACGCCTGCAGACCATGCCGCCGGCTTCAACCCGCAACTGTCCATCCTGCAAGCCGAGTTGGCACGAACCCAGGTCTTTGACCGTCCCCGCAGTGGACGGCATCTGTTCGAGGAAATCATTCGTGAGAACCTCGATC
The DNA here is from genome assembly GCA_011392765.1 of Candidatus Thiosymbion ectosymbiont of Catanema sp. Cochon2018. Classification (GTDB taxonomy): domain Bacteria; phylum Pseudomonadota; class Gammaproteobacteria; order Chromatiales; family Chromatiaceae; genus Thiosymbion; species Thiosymbion ectosymbiont_A. The sequence continues at coordinate 1,134,604 of WYCW01000001.1, forward strand.
TGGGCCGGCCTTCCAAGGTCAGCTTGATCTTCCAACGGCGGATCACCAAACGTACGCCGGGACGTTTTCACTCCCGCGTCATTACCCAAGGGGTTATTCCCTCGCTGCATATCGGCTATAAATCCACCAAGATCAAGCAATACTTCAAGCAAGGACGTGCCCTGCGTACTGAGACCACCCTCAACAACACCCGTGACTTCGGCATCGGGCGGCTCCTGAACAATTTGCCTGCCGTGCGGGCCATCGGCTTTGAAGCCAATCGCCGTCTGCTTGAGGTCGAGACCATCAGCCAGGACTGCACCCTGGCCGAGGGGGTGTTCGATCAGGTCACCCAACCCCAGGTCGTCGATCACCAACGGGTTGCCGGTTTGCGCTTCGATGATGTGCGGGTGATGGCACTGATGCAGGTCCTGTGTCTGTTCTGGCTCCAGCCCCAAGGGTTCCGCAATGCCACCATGCGCCAATGGATGGCTCAGACATTGGGGATCAGTCCCGATGCGTATACCCCTGGCAGCATGACCTATGACTTGCGCCGATTGCGCTTGCACGCCCTGATCGCGCGCATCCCACGCACCCACCGTTACCGCGTCACCGACCGGGGGCGACGCGTGGCGCTCTTGTTCACCAAGGTCCACGGTCGCATCCTGCGTCCCGGCTTGTCGCAGCTGTTCGACGCTTGCCCAAACGCCCCCAAGCGTCCGCTGGCCTCCGCCATGACTAAACTGGATCACGCGTTGGATACCCTGCTTCAGGAGGCGAAATTGACCGCTGCTGAAAGTTGACTCAGCTGTAAAGATCCGGGTCCCTCAAGGAATCCTAGATGGAAGTTCGCCGTAGTTGTTCGCTCAGAAGACCGAGGCACCAAGTCGTCCGCAGAGCTTAACTCATTGTTTCCAGGTGCGTTGATGGAGATATTCATGAATCTGACAAAGAAGCAATCGTTGTGGTATAGAAGAGGATTCGACGTACTTAAACACAGCGACTCGCCGTCTACTACCTGTTATGTGTTGAAATTCTCACAGCCTATGCTCATCGCAAACTATCCAAAGAACCCGGTATGTATGTGTTCATTTCATTCGCAGGCAAGTACCGTGAAGTCGCCGACCGATTGGCAGTGGGCTTGTCCCAGGAGGGACACGAGGTTTTTTTCGATCGCGACGATCTGCCAGTTGGAGAAGGCTACGACGCGGCGATTCGTAGGGAAGTCGATCGCGCGAACATGTTGATTTTCCTAGTCGCACCCGAGTCCGTAGAGCCTGGAGCCTACGCTCTAACCGAACTGAAATTTGCCCGCCAAAGATGGCGAAATCCATCAGGACGCATATTGCCGGTGATGGTAGCGCCAATCGCCTACGAGAAAATACCCGGTTACCTACGGGCAGTGACAGTACAAGAACCGAGGGGTAATCTTGTTGCCGAGGTGCTGGACGCTGCTGACGACATTAGATCCAAGCGTCGACGAAAGGTGACGTTTCAGGTACTAGCGATTACCCTAACCATGGCAGGCGTAGTGTACTACTCTTGGCTAAACTATGTGGACTATGATGAGTCGCACTGCTATCTCTGGGCCGAATTTGAGGGCTATGATGTAGGGGCCCCAACTTCGTCAAATATTTCTGGCGCTACACTTAATGTACGCGGTGGGGGGAGGACAAACAGTTTCGTCCTTAGCGTGGGCGGACGAACGGCCTTTCAGGTCGATCCCGATCAGATCGATTCCTGGACGCTGGAGCTAGTCTATTCGGACGGAGAATCTGATGCTTTGTTCAGGCGAATCGGTTGCCCACAGGAACTAGAGGAGCTTAGTATCGGTGAACATGAAAGTCTTGTGCTTAGGCCCCGTTCCGAGTAAGTGGGCTTACTTGCTGCTCGCTAGCTTTCTTTCCTTCTTTCCGCTGAAATCCCATGCTGCAACTGTGATCCGCGGTAAGGTCATGGACGCAACAACCGATACCGGAATCGCTGGAGCAGTTCTGGAATTGAGTCGGGCAGACCAAGTGTTCGCCGTCGGTACCAGCGACTCATCTGGTCATTTCCAACTTTCCTTCGATATCCCGGGTTCACGGCAATCACAGGCGCTGAAACTGATAAGCCGTAGCGATGGCTTTGTAGCCGGTTCCCATAACGTAATTATCACGAGCGGCGCACCCGACCTGAATTATTACTCGATTCGCTTGCTTCCAAGCTTAATATCACGCTGTTTGCTTGACATGCCCCACTTGGTCATAGTGGGCCATTTTCGTTCCGCCTCGCCAGAGGTATCAGGAAGCGACATCTGCAGAGACATGGTTGATGCTCTCCAGTACAGTCTGCTAGTGCCATTGCAAGAAGTTCGGGTTCCACAGGATTTTCAACCAGTCTTCTGGGCTTGTGACGAGGCGGAGCCGCGATCCAAGCTGCTAGCAGGGGCTTACGCACGGGCATTAAAGGCCCATGCGTTCGTAACAGGTGATGTCGAACGGAAAGATGCCAATTTTCGTGTCAGCACTTACGTGGGGGACAGCTACAATCTCTTCGTCCCACCGCTTCGCACAATCAATGAAGACGTCGATCTCCGCAACGCCAGAGGTGTTAATCCCGAGACCCACGCTGCAATTTTTCTTGCACTTGCGGTCAGCTACGAGCAAAGCGGACGCTATGCGGAATGTGTGGACGTGATCCTGGCGGCTAGGAAGTTGGGTGAAGGCTCTACGTCATCCGCACTAGAGAGGGTGATCGAGGCCCGTCTCCAAAAGTGTCAAGAAAAACTTCCCAATCGGGGCTTGTTGCCGGGAGAAACCCCATGAACGTTTTGGCAAAAGTTCTACTTCTTTGCCTGTTGGGTATTTTTGGTTGGGTGCCAATTACGCTGGCAGGAATGCCCATCAGTTTCGAAAATCAATTGAACCGCATCCGTCGTGACGAATTTGTGAGGAAAGAGATTAGTGGGGCTAAGTTCCGCGTCGGTGTGTTCACTTACGAGGACCCCGATGGCACGGGCCTAGGTGATGCCCTGTCGGAACTCGTAGCCCACTATATACTCGTCAATACCCACGTATCCTCTATCGGCGCACTCATATTTGTGGGAGGACTTGCTCCCTCTAAATCGTCAACGCTCAGCTATTTCGACAAGGTCGAGAAAGTGGCAACCGCGCAGGAAACAGTGCTCTCGGTGTGGGGTTCCGTGCGCCACGATGCTCAAGATTTACTGATCGAGACGTATATCCAGATTCCAGAGTCGACAGTCAGCCGGTATATGACTGCTAGAATTTCATTTGCTGAAGGCTTGGTAGCCCGAATGCGCCCAGATCGCTTCGCCATCCAGCGTCTTCGAGTGCCCGTCTCCGACATCGATTACCTAAAGCGGGCCGCTAAGCGCATCAAGGAGATGAGAATCGAACCGTTCGATGACGCTTCGGTCAAGTCCGTGTTGGAAACCGGACAGTTGTTTTATTTCGTAAGGCGCCAAGGCGACTGGGCACGGATTGCAATCAGGGGAGGTAGTTCTGGTTGGGTACCACTACGCGTATTATGTAGGAACAGAGTTTGTCATCCTCTGCATGAAGCGGCCAAGTTTGCGAGTTATCTATTGACAAGAATGGAGAAACACAATTATTCGTTGGTGCCCGGCTCGTCACTCACTACCGAAGCTCTGGCGGTGTCAGAACAGTACGATGCCTTGCGGGCATTGGAGAGCGGGCAACCAGAGAAGGCCCTCAGAATAGCATCGAAATGGTATGGTGCAGGACGCCTAATGGGTCCCGATGCGAAGACAGGAATCGATCGTGGAAGAAACCTTGCCCCCGGTGGTGCCACCTTTGCCAACATTGCGGTATTGTCGCAAATCGAAACAGCGATCGGCTCGTCCGAAACCGCCCGGGTTGACAAGGAGCTTGCGCGGGAAGCCGCATTCCAGCTTGCAGTCGCATCCCAGTATGATCCGAGAAACTCCGACGTGCTACGCAACCTAGACACGCTTTTCGAATACGCTGGTGACAGCGATCGTGCGGAACTCGCTCGCAACTTGGCGGTACAGTAACGCAGTCCCACAAGTTTTTGCGGAAAGACTCGAACCTTGCTCGGGATTTTTCGAGGAGGATGCTATCGCGCCGATTGGGACAACGCTGAGGAAATTCTCGGCGTGGTATCCCCGGTGGCATCGGAGGCGACCTTGTCGCCGAATCCAGGCAAAGCAGAGCTTGACTAGGCAAGAATAAAAAGGACACCCATTTTGTTTGCGGCGACAAAAAAAGACACTCATCAAGGGACGGGTCGAGGCTGGACGGGGGATTTATCAGGTAGCAGACTATCGGGACGACGACACGGAAGAGATCCTGGAGGCAACGGCCATCACCCGACTACCCCCGGAAGCGAGTAACGAACGCACCCGGATCTGGAACGAACGCTTCTATCTGCCGCTGCTAGCCCTGGCGGCCCTCTTGATCCCCACCTTCCGCGGGCGGCGCAGGATGCGGTGAGTGAAACGAATCGCATCATTTGATGCCATGAGCACCTATCTGCATGCAGGGACGCATAGACAAGCAGCGAACATTGATATACATCATTGGATTATGAGGCGTTGTCTTCAGCCTACAAACTGCGAAAAAAACTTATCGCTTTAAGGCAACAAGCTGGGTTGACACAAGAGCAAGTTGCTAATGCCCTCCACACTCAGAAAAGTAATATTTCTCGCTTAGAGAATGCAAGCTCTACTAGGTCTCCAAAATTATCCACGATAGAACAGTATGCCAGCGCAGTCGGCTACGAGGTCGAAATTAATTTCGTACCCAAAGAAAACTCACAACAAGGAAAACACAGCTGACCCCAAAACGCGGCACTTGCTTTGTGGTAAATTTAAGCTCGGTGGAACCGCGTTTTGGGTTAGCTGATTTATTTTTGACGTTAGCCCTTCTACAAGAAGACCCGCAATGGAAGTCAAATTAAGCAAGCAACAAAACGAATAAAAGCGAATAATTACGGGAAGAGAAGGACACCCACTTTGTTTTTCCCAAGGTTCTGTATGCTCTCCGATTGACAACTACTCCATTGGAGTATAGCCTTACTTTGTGATCACTGTTGCCGAGACTGAGCCGTTTCAACGGAAGGTGGCGAAACTCCTTTCCCGTGAGGAAAGAGAGGATTTGGTCGCGTATCTCGCAGAACATCCAGGCTCCGGTGTACTCATTGAAGGTACGGGCGGCGTGCGGAAACTTAGATGGGGGCGCAGTGGTAGAGGAAAGAGCGGCGGAGTAAGAGTGGTCTACTACTTTCACAGCGAAATCATGCTACTGTATCTTTTGGCTGTCTTCGGAAAGAATGAAAAGGCCAATATCTCAGGAGAGGAAAAACGGGTTTTGGCAAAGGCAGTTATAGAACTCGTGGCGTGTTGGATCAAGAGACATGAGCAAAGCATTCACTGAAATATCGGCGGGCTTGAAAGATGCCATAGCGCATGCCAAGGGTGAAACAACGAAAACCATCGAGCACCGACCAGAGCCGATAAACGTAAAAGCTATCCGGGAGAGAACCGGAATGAGCCAACAAAGGTTCTGTGCAACTTTCGGTATTTCTCTTGGCACGCTTCGCCATTGGGAGCAAGGACTGCGTGCTCCCCAAGGTACGGCAAGGGTATTGCTCAAGGTTGTCGAGCGCAACCCGAAAGCAATAGTTGAAGCATTAGCGGAATAGGAACATGAAAGAAGTTAAAAAAGACACCCAGCTAGCCACGTCGTTAGAAAAATAAAACACTGGTAGAAACAAAATTATGAAAAATCAAATTGAACAAAATTTCAAAAACCAAGATACCGCAGAAAAACAACTTAATAAACTAACAAAACAAGCAGGAGAAGAAGCTCGTGAGCGAAAACAAAAAATAATGATTCGTCATTTTGAAAAAATTGAAACAGTAATTGCTGAAGCCTCATCCAAATGATGGCTTTAAATTTGCATGATAACGCTACAAAAACCGAAAAACTGCTGCGTCATGAATGGATGCAAGACTGTATCTATATTAATCCTGACTTAATTGCACTGCAAGAGTTTGGTGATTGGGGTAGTGGTTGAATCCTAAGTGGTGCGGTTATGCGACTGTTGTCTTCAGTTCCAAATCATAGCGGTGGAGGAAAAGAGCCAAGCAGATTTCACCACTTAGGCTTTAGCCACTACCGTGATTGGAACTCTCGAAGTCCAATAATTCAAGCGGCGAATCGCGCGAAGGAAATTCGGGAAAATTGTCTTCAAGATAACAAAATTTGGGCATGGATCGCATTGAGCAGAGAGACCCGAGAAGTTGTTGCTTATGCTTGTGGTGATCGCAGTGAAGAGACATGCCAAATACTCTGGAATCGCATACCATTCGCTTATAAAAAAGCGATTGTTTTCACCGACTATTGGAAAGCTTATCAAGCCGTTATTCCGAACGAGCAACATAACCCTGTCGGCAAAGAAACTGGAGAGACGGCCCATGTTGAGCGCTGGAATACTACCTTGCGACAGCATTTAGCACGCTTCGTGCGTAAGACGTTATCTTTTTCCAAATGCGTTAAAATGCACGAGATCTGTTTGAAACTCTTCCTGCATCGCTATAATACGGAGCTATTGTCAGCTACTGGTTAAGCTGGCATTTAAAAATTAACCACTACCCAGCCCCTAACTCCGATGCCAGCCATCCCCCCGACACTCGGCAGATCGCGCATGTGCGGTCAGGCCCTCCCCGCGGGCCAGGACCGAGGCCGTCCGTGCCAGGGTCGCGGCACCCTGAGCAGAGGCCATGATCAGGCTCGAACGCTTCTGGAAGTCGTAGACCCCGAGCGGCGATGAAAAACGGGCGGTGCGCGAGGTCGGCAGCACGTGGTTGGGTCCGGCACAATAGTCGCCCAGGGCCTCGGCCGTGTAGCGCCCCATGAAGATGGCCCCGGCGTGACGGATCTCGGGGACCAGTGCCTCGGGGTGTTCCACCGAGAGCTCCAGGTGCTCGGGCGCCACCCGATTGACGATCCTGATCGCCTCTTCCGGGTCTCGACTTCGGATCAGGGCGCCGCGTCGGCGCAGGGCCGCGGCGATGATGTCCCGGCGCTCCATGGTCGGCAGCAAGCGGTCGATGGCGGCCGCAACCCGGTCCGGAAATTCCCTGTCCCAAGACAGGAGGATGGCCTGGGCGTCTTCGTCATGCTCGGCCTGGGAGAAGAGGTCCATGGCGATCCAGTCCGGGTCTGTCCCGCCGTCACACAGGACCAGGATCTCCGAAGGCCCGGCGACCATGTCGATGCCGACCTGACCGAAGACGGCACGCTTTGCGGTGGCCACATAGATATTCCCCGGACCCACGATCTTGTCCACCGCGGGCACTCGTTCGGTCCCGTAGGCCAGGGCCGCTACCGCCTGGGCGCCGCCGATGGCGAACCCACGATCTACCCCGGCGATGTGGGCGGCTGCCAGTACCAGGTCGCTGAGCTCTCCCGCCGGCGTCGGTACCACCATAATCAGCTCCCCGACTTCCGCCACCTTGGCCGGAATGGCGTTCATGAGTACCGAAGACGGATAGGCTGCCTTGCCGCCCGGAACATAGAGTCCCACCCGGTCCAGCGGGGTTGTCTTCTGGCCCAGCAGGGTGCCGTGGTTGTCGCGAAAGCTCCAGTCCGCGAGCTTCTGGTGTTCCGCATAGGCGCGGATGCGCTCGGCCGCAAGCTCCAACGCGGCGCTCTGCTCCGCGGGAATGCGGTCCCGGGCCTGCTCGATCCTGGCCGCCGGAATTTCCAGGTCCGCGGCCGTTCGGGGCTGCCAATGGTCGAGCCGGCGCGTGTAGTCCAGCAGGGCCGCATTCCCGTCCTTGCGGACGGCCCGGATGATGGCGTCCACGCGTTCCCGCACCTCCGCATCGGAGACCGCTTCCCAGGCCAGCAACGTTTCGAGGCGCTGCTCGAAGTTCCGGTCCGTGGTGGACAAACGAGTAATTTCAGCCATTTTCAAACCTTCGATCGGACTTGCTCGCTCCTGCTGCAGGGTGCATCTTTTATCCGCAGATTACGTAGATTTTTACAGATTGTCTCGTTTTTCAGCTGCGGAAATCCGGTCGAGTCGGCGACTGGCGCGGTAGCCACAGGTTGCGGGGAGTCGCAGTTGCCGGGGGCTTTTGCCCGGTGCCGGTGCCTCAATCCGGATCCTGGTCCCGTTTCCAATCGTCACTCATCGCATCGGACGTGCGGATTTCCCGCCTCCGGCACTCGGACGAGGTATCCTGCGTTGGCCCACGGAAGGTTACACGCACGGCACCGATGGCCGTTGCAACCCCCAATACCGCATCGAGGTACTGGTCGGAGTAGCGTATCATGTCCCGACTTGGCGGTAACCACCAGCGCCGCCCGGTCGCATGGCGGTTCGCCGCCCGGTGGGCGTTGCTGACCGGACCGCGGGAGAAGTCGTTGGCCCCTCCGACCAGCACACGATTCCGGGCGATTACTCGATCCTCGGATGTGTCCAACAGCCGGCCGCGGCTGGTCACCTCGCTGATCGTGCGGCAGACCCTCCGGATGCTCTTCCGCGACGGGCGCGTGCCGATGGAGGCCCGCCCCCTTTTCGCCGAATCACACCGCCCGAAGGTGTACCCGAGAAAGTCAAAGTGCTCTTGTGGGACGCGGCAACGCCCGCTCTTCTCCTCGTTGACCGTCCGCTTGAGCCATGCCATCAGGTTGCGCATGGCTGCCATGGCCTGCTCACCGGTCCCGCGGCAACCGATGACGAAATCGTCGGCATCGTTAACGATTTGCTCCGGGATTGGGTTCTTTATTTCGACGACGGGTAAGGTGCTGCTGCTGTCGGCGGTGGTACTCGGTATCCCGCTCGCCGGGTGCGGTGACCACGTACCGGATGAGGTACTGCGCATGGGGCTCGCTACCGCGCCGCGCAACCTGGATCCCAGGTTCGCGACAGACGCCACCTCCGAGCGCATCAACCGCTTGCTCTACCGGCGGTTGGTGGAGTTCGACACGGCGAGCCGGCCGGTACCTGCGCTGGCTACCTGGGAGCAACCTGCGCCGACCCGCTATCGGTTCACCCTGGGGGAGCATGGGCGGGTCTTCAGCGACGGCAGCCGGCTGGATGCCGAGGACGTCAAGGCGACCTATGTCTCGATCCTGGACCCCGCCGGCGCCTCCCCGCACCGCGCCTTGCTGAGCATCATCCGGGACATTCGGACCGACGGACCGGACCGGGTCGAGTTCAGGCTCTCCGCGCCCGACCCCCTGTTTCCCGGCTATCTCGGCATCGGCATCCTGCCGGCGGCCCTGATCCAGGATGGCCACGGGTTTCAACGCGCACCCGTGGGCAGCGGACCCTTTCGGTTCCTCGACTGGCCCGAGACCGGCCGCCTGCGCCTCGAACGCAGGCACGACCGCCGGCGGTTGGAACTGCTGGTGGTCAAAGACCCCAACGTCCGGGTCATGAAGCTGCTGCGGGGCGAGATCCATCTGTTGCAGAATGACTTGGCCCCGGAGCTTTGGGACTATCTGCGGGGGCGCCCCGAGGTACAGGTGCGGGAGATCGGCGGGGCCAATTTCTCCTATCTCGGCTTCAACCTCCAGGACCCGGTCACCGGTCTGCTCCCGGTGCGCCGGGCCATCGCCCACGCCATCGACCGGCAGGCGATCCTGCGCTTTCTGTTCCGGGACGGGGGCCGGCTCGCAGCGGCCATGTTTCCCCCGGAACACTGGGCCGGCACCGCGGGACTCGCGGGTTACGCCCATGATCCGGTCCGTGCCGAGGCGCTGCTGGCTGCTGCCGGGTTTGGTCCCGAGCGGCCTTTGCGGCTGGTCTACAAGACTTCCAGCGATCCCTTCCGCGTGCGCCTGGCGACCGTCATCCAGGCCCAGCTGGCGCGGGTGGGCATCCGGGTCGAGGTCCGCAGCTATGACTGGGGTACCTTCTACGGTGACATCAAAGCGGGCCGTTTCCAGCTCTACAGCCTGTCCTGGGTGGGCATCCGCACCCCGGACATCTTCCGCTATGTCTTTCACAGCGCGTCCGTTCCCCCGCAGGGGGCCAACCGGGGCCGTTATCGAAGCCTGCGCGCCGACCGCATCATCGAGACGGCGCGGGCGGAGCAGGACCTGGAGCGCCAAGCCGCCCGCTATCGGGAGCTGCAGGCGCTGTTGTTAGAGGAATTGCCTTACATTCCCCTGTGGTATCAGGATCAGATCTGCGCCTACCGCAACGGGATCGAGGGCTATCGGTTGGCCCCCGACGGCAACTATGATGGGCTGGTGGAAGTGGAGCTTCGATCCGGTGCCGCAGGACCGCGGACGGTTCATCGTAGGATGCGGTGAGCGCCTGCCTACCGCCCTCTGCCATCCCATGGACAGGACAGGCAGGCAACGAACCGCATCATCGGGACCGGCAGCCGGCCACGGGGCAGTTCCGGTCGGATTGAGTATGGAAACGACATCCCTTTATCCGCAGATTACGCAGATTACGCAGATTATTTTGTTTTTCATCTGTGGAAATCTGTGCAATCTGCCGAATAAAGGACACTTTGAAAAATACGATTTCCGTCAACGGCACGCATGAATAATCAATGACTTAGAGTCGCTTAATTGGTGAAAACTCCTATTTTTCAAGGTGCCCTAAACAGGTTGCGGCAGGAAGAAGGCTACACTCCAAAACGTCCGGTAGACTGCCCCGGTCCGGAAGGTGGAACAGGGCAGCATAGCCTTGCGAACAAGAGGGCCAACCTAATATCATGCCGAATGATTCATGTGTGACGAGTATAATTTCCCGTAAATTTTACGATCGAAAAAGCAGGAGGTAGACAATGGCTTTGTATGCGTTTGACGGCACCTGGAACGAGGACGATGTTGACGACGTTGAAGATAGCAACGTCATTCGTTTCAAGGAGTTGTATAGGGGTAACAATACCGAGTATTTGGAGGGCGTAGGCACGCGGTTCGGTATGCTGGGCAAGGCGCTCGGCGGTCTATTCGGCGTGGGCGGACGCACTCGTATCGAGGAAATGTACGAGGAACTGTGTGAGAACTGGGAATGGGGCGACAAGATCATCGATATCATCGGTTTCAGTCGGGGAGCGGCCTTGGCCGTACATTTTGCCGATAAAATCGGCAACGAAGGTGTAAAACTCAGCGGTGGCCAGATAGAAAAGGCGCAAGTACGCTTTCTCGGTTTATGGGATACCGTAGGCTCGTTCGGGTTGCCCTTCAACACCGTTATCGATTTTCAAAAGATCAATTTGGGCTGGAATATCGATAATGTGCACCAATGCGTTGACTATTGCTTTCATGCCATGGCGTTGGATGAACGGCGCGAAACCTTCGATATAACACGCCTCGATCCAAACAATAAGTTCGCTAATATCCGAGAGGTTTGGTTCCGTGGCGTGCACGGCGATATTGGTGGTTCCAACGGGAACAAGGCACGCTCCAATATTGCCTTGCAGTGGATGCTGGAACAGGGGCGAACCTGTGGTCTGCCGCTTAACGAGAGAAAGGCCAAACTCCCTCGTTATAACGAGAGGGATCGTTTCGCGCCCATATCCGACAACAAGGATGTGATTATCGATCCGCGAAGGCCAATCTATCCGAGTGACGAATTCCACCCCAGTGCTCGACCACTCGACCTGGCGGTGGGCAAAACGCACAGGTGCGAGGTATTCGCCGACACGAAATACAATTGGAGTAGCGTTCGCCTGCGAAAGGGTGCCAAATACACTTTTACGGTGCCTGCAGGCGATACTTGGAATGATGCCGATATCACGTGCGGTCCCGCGGGATGGGAGTCCGAGCAACTCCCCTGGTACCAGGAACACATCGTGAAGGCGTTCGAAAAACTCAGGAGGTTGGAGAATGCCAATTGGTTCGCACTAACCGGGGTCCTGGTCGACAAGGACGAACAGCTGTTTCTTATTGGTGACAAGAAAGACCCGTACACAGCCCCCGATGATGCGGACCTCTATCTTTTCGCTAACGACATAGCCTGGAAGTACGGCAACAACAAGGGGTCATTGATGGTGACCATAACGCGAATCGGCTGATACGAACCGTTCGACCTCCGCGCTCACCCTGAGTGAAAGACGGGCGGTCTAAGCTGCAAAGACCCCGGTGGACAGATAGCGGTCCCCCCGATCACAGATGATGACTACGATGACCGCGCCGCCGCTGCATTCGGCACTGAGCTCGAGGGCCGCGGCGACTGCGCCGCCCGAGGAGATGCCGGCGAAGATGCCTTCCCGTGCCGCCAGCTCCCGCGTCGTCCCCTCCGCCTGACCCTGGGAGACCTCGATGATGCGGTCCACGCCGGAAGGGTCGTAGATCTTGGGCAGATAGGCCTGGGGCCAGCAGCGGATGCCCGGTATGCTGGCGCCCTCCTCGGGCTGCACGCCGATAATCCGTATCGACCGATTCCGTTCCTTGAGATAACGCCCCACTCCCATGATTGTGCCCGTGGTGCCCATGGAGCTGACGAAGTGGGTGACGGCGCCCTGGGTGTCGCGCCAGATCTCCGGCCCCGTGCCTTCGTAGTGGGCGCGTGGGTTGTCGGAATTGGCGAACTGATCCAGGATCCTGCCTTCTCCCTGGGACTCCATTCGCCGCGCCAGGTCGATGGCCGCTTCCATGCTGCCCGCCTGAGGCGTGAGCCGGATCTCGGCACCGAAGCTCTTCATGATTGCGCGCCGCTCCAGGCTCATGTTCTCGGGCATAATCAGCACCATCCGGTAGCCTCGGATGGCCGCCGCCATGGCCAGCGCAATCCCCGTGTTTCCGCTGGTGGCCTCGATCAGGGTATCTCCGGGCGCAATCTCGCCGCGTTCTTCCGCGCGCTTGATCATGCTCAATGCCGGGCGGTCCTTTACCGACCCGGCCGGGTTGTTGCCCTCCAGCTTCACCAGAATGTGGTTGTCCGTCTCCCCCGGCAACCGTTGCAGACGTACCAGGGGCGTGTTGCCGACACCGGCCTCGATCGTCGAATAGTCCATGGATCTCCGCCCGCGGCACGCGGGCCTGTTGCTGGTTCGAGTGGCCGATTGTGCACCAGAAGGGATGCCCGGAGAAAGGGCTTGACCGGCGGCTTCCGGTCTCTCGGTCTACCGTAGCGGAAAATATCGGATCTGCCCTTCTTTTGGCGTCGACCTGACAGGCGCGTCAGATGTGCTCTTCAATTTCCAGACGCAGATCCGAGATGATCTTATGGGAACGCCGTTGGGCCGCTCCGGAGGCGAGTACCTCGTGACGCCGGAGCGTGGGAACATATGGGCTCATTCGCCAGCCGGATTCCGCACATTGAACTCGACCTTCCAATGCTCCGGACCATCGAGGGGCATGGCCTCCAGTAATAAGGTGCCGACCTCGGTGACCGAGGCACGCAGGTGCACCGGGACCACTTCTCCCGGCGTCCGTTCCTCCGCAGGCAGGTAGGCCTCGATCTCCTCGAGCTCTTCGACCTCCTCGGCGGACCAATCTTCGAGCATGTCCCCGACCTGGTCGTCACGACGTACCGAAGAGCCGAAGAAGCGAAACCGTACCTGCTCGGCGACAACTAGGCCGAATTCCTGGGGTGGAATTTCGGCCTGGGTGCCTTCTTCCATCCCGAAGGGGGCCAGGCACAGGGCCTGGATCCGCGGCTCCAGTCCGGGGACAGCGGGGGCAGCGCTCTCCACGCCCACATAGTAGGAGCGGGCGGTGCCGCCGCGGATCCGAACCCCACCACCGCGCCGGACATAGCCGTAGTAGGAGGCCCCGCGGGCTACGGAGAGGTCGAGGTCTCCCCCTTCGAGCAGGCGGGCCGGGGGGACGCCGTCCGCCACCAGCCAGTCGTTGACTACCTTGGTTACCCGCTCGGCCAGCAGGCGTGCCTTGAAAACCCCACCATTGAAGAGCACGGCCGTCGGGTGCAGGAAGTTGCTGCCGCCTTCGGGCTCGAATCCGGGCAGGTCTTCCGTGGCCCCGATCTGCATCCCGAGGAAGGCGGCCAAATGGCGGGTGACGGCCGCGTCCTGGGCATAGGGCAGACCCAGCTTGGTCAGCGCCGTGCGTGCGCGGCCGACCGGGCGCGCACTCACCGGGACTTCGGGGAAAAAGCCTTCGACCAGGGTGTGCGCAACCTCCGCGCCCGTCAGCTCGGTGCGGATGGTGCCGCCGATGAGGCGGGTACCGCGGCTGGGTACCACCACGGGCACTGCCTCCAGGTCCGGGGCCGTCAGCAGCGCCTCCTTGGCCTGGCGGCAGCCGTGCGTGAGGGCCTGAATCTGCCAATGATCCAGGGAGGTCCCCGCGGCGGCGAGCTTGCCCTTGACCTGATGCGCCAACGCCAGATCCATGTTGTCGCCGCCGAGCAGGATATGCTCACCGACGGCGACGCGGGTAAGCTCCAGCGCGCCTTCCCGTTCCGTAACCGCGATCAGGGACAGGTCGGTAGTACCGCCGCCGACGTCGATGACCAGAATGATGTCACCGACACGCACTTGGTTGCGCCATTCCCCCGCACTATCGTGGATCCAGCTGTAAAGGGCCGCTTGAGGCTCTTCGAGCAGGACCAGGTGTTGGAAGCCGACGGCCTGGGCCGCCTCGGCGGTCAGCTCGCGGGCGGCCGGATCGAAGGAAGCCGGAACCGTTACCGTGACCTCCTGCTGTGACAGATCGTAGTCCGGGTGGGTATGATTCCAGGCGTCACGCAGGTGTTCCAGATAGCGGACCGACGCCTCGTATGGCGAGAGTCGAGGCACCTCATCTGCCGGCGCCCCCGGCGGCAGCACCGCGCTGCGCCGGTCGATCCCCGGATGACATAGCCAGCTCTTGGCGCTGGAGACCAGGCGAATGGGGGTGCGGGCTCCGATGGAACGCGCCATTTCGCCCAGGATTCGGTCCCCACTGCCGCCCCAGGGCAGGGCCAGATCGGCCACCGCAAGCTCGTCCGGATGGGGAAGGTAGAGGAATGAGGGCAGTAACGGCAGGGCGGCGACCGCACCGGGCCCCGTCAGCTGGGGCACCGGCATCAGATCCTGGGTGACCTCGTCCTCCCACTCGCTATGGTTCAGGTCGACGTAGGATAAGGCACAGTGGGTTGTACCCAGATCGATGCCCACGGCATAGCGCGCACTACTCACAGCTCCACCTCCGCGGGTGCCAGAATGGCCAGATCATGGCCGGCAGCGACCTGCGGCAACCGGGTTTCCGCGACCCGCCAGCCCCGGTGGACCAGGTGGCCGGTGAAGGGCGCCTGGCCGACGACATTGCCCGTAAGCCGCACCGCGGATGCATCGAAACCCTCCGCCAGTGTCACCCGCGCACCCTCCGATTCGGTGCGCATGGCCTCGATGACAAAGTGCTGTTCCAGGGTCTTTTTGCACCCTTCATGCACGACGCGCGCGGCCGCGCCGACCTCGGCATCGGAATAGGTGCCGACGTCCTCCTCGAGAAAGTCGATAAAGCGCCCTTCCTTCTGGAGCAGTCCTAACAGCTGCAGCCCCGCATTCGGTTCGGCCGCTTGCAGGCGTGGGGTCTCCGGGCCTGGGGCATTCGGAGCGGTGGGCATATCACCCGCCCGGAGCTCGGCTACCCGGGCGGCGAAGCGGGTGTCCACAAGGATGCGCAGGAACGTAGCCAGCGCGAGGGCGAGTCGGCTGAACACCGAGGGCGTGGACTCGGACATGGTGGATGCTCCTTCTTAGGGACTACGACGGGTACGGAACAATCGGGCTCGGACGAGCCCCGATGCTATCACAAAGCTGGTCTTGTTCCATTTCGAGGTCCCCACCGGCCAGGGCGAGCGCGCGGGATATTGACGTTTTCACGGACGTTTTTCATTCTTCGCTCTATGACATAGGTAGCCAGAACCACGATCCCGTTACTTGACTAGCCACGGGCCGAGCTTCTGGGTTTCATTCTAGCTGCAAAGGAAAACGCGGCCCGCCGTGGCTTAGGATTCCTTGAGGGACCCGAATCTTTACCAATGAGTCAAGTTTATGCAGTGCACAAATCGGGATCGGGATCGAAATCGAAATTCCGATTGCGATCCCGATTTCGATTTCGATTTCGATTTCGACCTACCCAAGCTCTCCAACGGTTGGTTAGGTGTAGGAGATGGGGCCTTACGGGAGAGGGGCTGTTGGGGTGGTAGTGTTATTACTTTGTTGCTTAATTATAAATTACTTGATATAATTACCTGAGCTTTAAGCTATTAACCGAACAAAATTTTACCGAGGAAACTCTTATGGTATTACTACCCGTAAAATGCCCTGTCTGCAATGGTATTAATGTTACTAAACATGGCAACACCAGCAATGGCAAGCAGCGTTTTATAGGTAAAGATCAGACTTGTGAGGGTAAAACCTTTATCCAGGATTATTCTGACAAAGGGCGGTTACCAGAAACGAAACACCAAATCATTGAGATGACACTGAATGGCAGCGGCATTCGTGATACCGCACGGGTTTTGGGTATCAGTCCTGTGACCGTCATCAATGAATTAAAAAAAAGAACCCGATCTACACGCAGTGAATCACAATTTTTTAGCAACCCACGCGTCTGATCAGATTGCAGTGGAGATTGTAAAAGCAGAAGATTATCATGGTGTTAGCGATCAAGAAACCCGTGTTGAAATGGATGAGATGTGGAGTTATGTGGGCAGTAAGTCCAATCAGAGATGGTTGTGGCATGCCATTGATCCAGCCAGCGGTGAGGTGTTGGCTTATGTCTTCGGGAAACGCCGCGATGAGGTTTTTCTTGAATTAAAAGGTTTGTTAGAACCATTTGGAATTACCCGCTTTTACACCGATGGGTGGGGTGCTTATAAGCGCCATTTAGATCCCGAGCAACCTGTTGTTGGGAAACAAAATACGCAGAAAATAGAACGCAAACATTTAACATTACGAACGCGGATCAAGCGGCTTGCACGGAAGACGATTTGTTTTTCAAAACTAAATCAAATGCACGATATTGTGATTGGATTATTTGTGAATCGTTATGAATTTGGTATTTCTATTTAAAGCCAATAACAACAAAATTAAAACACTACCGAAGTCTCGTTAGCTATGTACATAGGTCCCCAAAAAAGCCCGTAACCGTAGGCTGAGTTGAGGAACGAAACCCAGCGCTGCCGAGTGCCGGGTTTATCCCTGAACCCAGCCTACGAGCTATTTTTAATCAGACAGCCTCTTAGCCCACATCCGGTCAACCGTCGAAAGGATGCCGTTCGATGATGGTATCCGCGCGGTCCGGTCCCGTGGAGATGAGGTCGATGGACAACCCCGAGAGTTCCTCGATCTTGGCCAGGTAGCTGCGTGCATTCTGCGGCAGCGCACTGTAGGACCTGACCCCCAGGGTGGAAGTCTCCCAGCCGGGTAGCTCCAAATAGCGCGGCCGGCATCGGCCCAGGGCATCTGCGGTGGTCGGTGGTATGCTCAGGAGTTGGCCGTCCAGCTCGTAGCCGGTGCAGATCCTGATCGTCTGCAGGCCGTCGAGGACATCGAGCTTGGTGATGCAGATACCGCTCACACTGTTGATGTCGAATGAGCGTCCGAGGGCCACCATGTCGAGCCACCCGCAGCGACGCTTGCGTCCGGTCGTGGCACCGAATTCCCGGCCTTTCTCGCCCAGGTGGGCTCCGTCCGCATCGAACAGCTCCGTGGGAAAGGGGCCGGCGCCGACCCGGGTGGTATAGGCCTTGACGATACCAAGGACATAGTCCAGATTTCTCGGACCCACACCGCTGCCGCTGGCCGCCCCGCCGGCGGTGGTGGTAGACGAGGTCACGAAGGGGTAGGTACCGTGATCAATGTCGAGCAGGGAGCCCTGAGCCCCCTCGAACAACAGGTTCTTACCCTCTCGGCCGAGGGCGCGGAGTAGACCCGGCACGTCTTTGATCAGCGGCGTGATCTCTTCTGCCCAAAACAAGGTCTCGTCCAGGACGCTCCGATAGTCGATGGCTTCGCTCTTGAAGTAATGCACCAGGGCGAAGTTGTGGTAGTCCATGACCTCGCGCAGCTTCTCGGCGAAGCCCTGGGTATCGAGCAGGTCGCCGAGGCGCAGGCCCCGCCGGGATACCTTGTCTTCATAAGCCGGCCCGATACCGCGACCGGTAGTCCCGATAGCCTGTTTGCCGCGGGCGCGTTCCCGGGCCTGATCCAAGGCGATGTGGTAGGGCAAAATCAGCGGACAGGCAGGGCTGATATGTAACCGCGGGCGAGCCGGTACGCCGCGCTGTTCGAGCATCCGCAGCTCTTCCAGGAGGGCCTCCGGTGACAGCACCACTCCGTTGCCGATGATACATTGCACACCCCCGCGCAGGACCCCGGAGGGGATCAGATGCAGGATGGTTTGTTTCCCGTCGATGACCAGGGTGTGTCCGGCATTGTGTCCGCCCTGGAAGCGTACGACGGCCGCCGCCCGCTCCGTCAACAGGTCTACGACCTTGCCCTTGCCCTCGTCACCCCACTGGGTCCCGATTACGACCAGGTTTTTCCCCATGCTCATAAAACCCTATTCAATAGCTAGGTGGCAACCGGGGATTGCCGAGGTAGCCGCCGTGGACAAAGTGGACCGACTGGACGAGGGCTGCCTGCTGTCCACCAGGTCCACAGTGTCCACTCAGTCCACAGCGGTTACCTCCCAAGTCCCCTCCTAGACAGCAACCAGTACCCAGCCCGTGTCCGTACGCTCCAGGCGCTCCGTGCACCCCAACTCCCGCGCGCCTTTATCCTGCCCCGGCAGCTCCGTGACCACCTGCCGCCCCTCCCGGCGCAGACGCGCGATCGCCTGCCGTAAATCCGGGTCCGAGGACCAGGGTGCAAATACCCTGGGGGCACGCCGGTAACGCTCGTCGATGCCGGTGCCCAGGCGCAGCAGGGAGTTCAGATCGGTGCTGAACCCGACGGCGGGACGGGACCTCCCGAACACTCGACCGATGTCGTCGTAACGCCCGCCACGCGCGATCTCCTGGCCCCATCCGGGTACGAAGGCGGCAAACACCACCCCTGTCTTGTAATGGTAGCCCCGCAGCTCCGCCAGATCGAAGTGCATCGGCACCTCCGGCAGCCAATTGCGCGTCTCGTCGGCCACTCGTCGCAAGTGATCGATGGCGGTCCGTACCGGCGGATCGGCGGCCGTCAACTCGGTTGCCGCCCGCTCCAGGGCATCCTTGCCGTCGAGTGTCGCCAGGGCCAGCATCATTCGCGCCGGGACGTCGCTCAAGCGGTACTCGTCGATCAGAGACTCGATCTCGGGCACGGCCTTGCGCTGCAGGGCCTCGAACAGGGCCAACTCCTGCTGCTCATCAAGACCTGCCTGGCGTGCAAGCCCGCGAAAGATGCCGACATGGCCCAAGTCCAGATAGAGGTCTCCGATTCCCGCCGTCTCCAGTGTCAGCAGCGCCAGGCGCAGGATCTCCACGTCGCTCTCGACCCCCGAATGGCCATAGATCTCCGCCCCGATCTGCATCGGACTGCGGGTGCCGGCGAAACCGTCCGCATGCGTGTGCAACACGGTTCCCAGGTAACAGAGTCGAGTCGGTACGTCGCTGCGCAGGTGATGGGCGTCGATACGTGCTACCTGCGGCGTCATATCGGCACGCGCACCGAGCATCCTGCCGCTCAGGTGGTCGGTAAATTTGAAGGTCTTGAGATCCAGATCGTGCCCGGTACCCGTGAGCAGGGAGTCGAGATAGTCGACGAACGGCGGGATCACGAACTCGTAACCCCAACTCGCGTAGAGATCCAACAGCTCACGGCGCAAACACTCCATCACTTGCGCCCGTGGCGGCAGGATTTCCTCGATTCCGGCGGGTAACAGCCAGCGTTCCTCTTGCATGACCTGGTACACCTGCGTGGAAAATCCGGAGACAACATTAAGAACCACGGATGGACACGGATAAACACGGATCACAATCCGTGTTTATCCGTGTTCATCCGTGGTTCAAAGGATTTGCGATTCCTGCCCAACAAGAGGCAGAACTATTTTTGTGCAGCGCACAAACTTGACTCATTTTTAAGGCTCTTTATGGATTCCAGACTGATCGCTCCTCCACCCCCGGCATGGAGCCGTAGCCCAACATCGACATTTCGTTGGACACGGCGCACCATCCAAAGATGCGGTTCGCGATCGGAATTGGTGTAATCCTGCTACGGTATACCGCGCTCACCGCATCCTACACTCCCGGCAAGACCGCGGTGTAACGAGGGGGTGGTGAAGGTAGCGAGAAACAAGATGACTCCGCGGCCAAGGCAAAGCAGTCTGGAATCCATAAAGAGCCTAAACCTTTGCGCTGCTACCTGTGCAATCACAAAAAGTACTTTCTGGAAGCTTCCTTTGAACATGTCTTCGAAGCTGCACAAATTCATTTGACGAAAATCACCTAATTCTACTTTGTCACATTCCATGATAACCCACCGATCCATAAGAAATCTGCCAAACAATGAGACCCAAAAAGATCAACAAGTTACCCTAAATGTGACAAAGTAGAACTAATTCACTACATACAGGAGTACGATCCCCACCACCATGCTCACCAGACCGGCGCCACGCAATGAGCGGTCGTCCTGCTCGACCATCAGACGCAAGGCACGTCGCAGACCGTCCGGATTCAGGAAGGGCCAGACACCCTCGATTACCAACAGCAACGCGAGGGCTACCAGCAGATCGTGCCACATCCTTTTAGATCCGACTACAGCAACCGAAGGGCGCCGAACGCCGCCGGGTTCGGGTAGGGCGCGCGGCTATTCGGAGAAAGCCGCGGGGGTGATCGCGGACCTGACTCCAGGGGGGGCTTGTCATCGTCATCAGGCCCCGGCCCCGGCCACCACGCCGTCGGCGCGGCAGCCGCATCCGACTTCGGCGTCGGGACGGTGGCCCGAGGCTGCGATGCGGGTTCCTCTACCGGCCGCGGCCCGGAAGCGGGGAGGGCGTCCATGGCCGGCGAACCACCGGTTCCGGCCGGGACCTTTTCCTTGAAGTAGCGGAAGAATTCCGACTCTGGCTGGAGGACCATTATGTCCCCTCCCTGTCCGAATGTATTGCGGTAGGCATTGAGGCTGCGGTGGAAGCTGAAGAAGTCCCGGTTGCGGGTGAAGGCACCGGCATAGATCTCGGTGGCCTTGGCATCGCCCTCGCCGCGTAGTTGCTCGGATTCCTTGTAGGCATCGGCCAGGATCACGGTCCGCTGCCGGTCGGCATCGGCCCGAATGCGCTCGGCGGCCTCCGCGCCTTTGGCACGTAGATCACGGGCCACGCGTTCGCGCTCGGCGCGCATGCGCTGATAGACGGATTCGCTGACCTCGGGCGGCAGGTCGATCTTCTTGACCCGGACGTCCACGACCTCGATTCCGAGCTCGGCAGCGTCGGTGTCTACCTTCTTGGTCAGTATCTGCATCAGCTCCAGACGATCATCCGAGACCACCTCCTGGATGGTGCGCTTACCGAACTCGTCGCGCAGTGCCGTATTGACGCGTTCGGAGAGCAGTCTGGCGGTGCGCCCGCTGTCGCCACCGGTGGAGCGGAAGAACTGTCCCGGGTTGGTGATGCGCCACTTGGCGAAGGAGTCGACGATCACGTCTTTCTTCTCTACCGTCAGGAAGCGCTCGGGCCGGGAATCCAGGGTCTGGATGCGGCCGTCGAACTTCTTGATGTTGTTCAGCACCGGGACCATGAAATGCAATCCAGGTGTGTATTCGCTGTCGACGATCTCACCGAGGCGGAGCTTGATCGCGACCTCCCACTGGTTGACGGTGAAGGTTGCGGCATAGACCACCAGGGCAGTCAGGATCAGCCCGATGGGCGCCAGCATTTTGACTTGATTCATCACCGAGACCTCCGTTCGCGAATCACCTTACGCTGGGGTGCCGACCTCGATCCCTGAGCGGCCGCCGAAGCGGAATTTTTCCGTTCCCCCGCCTGACCCCGACGGTTGCCCCCATCGATCAGCCGGTCCAGGGGCAGGTACATGAGACTGGTTCCCTCCTCGACGTCCAGGAGGACCTTGTTGGACCCGCCGAGGACCTGCTCCATGGTTTCCAGATACAGCCGTTCGCGGGTTACCTGGGGCGCCTTTTCGTACTCGTTCAGGATGGCAAGAAAGCGTGAGGTTTCACCCTCGGCGCCGGCGACCACCTTGTCCCGGTAAGCCTTGGCATCCGCCAGCACGCGCGCGGCCTCACCGCGCGCCTGCGGTAGAATCTCGTTGGCATAGGCCTCGGCCTTGTTCTCCAGGCGTTCTTTGTCCTCCCGCGCCTTGATGGCATCGTCGAAGGCCTCCTTGACCTGCTCCGGCGGCTTGGCCGGCTGCATGTTTACCGAGGTGATCTCCAAGCCGGTCTTGTACTGGTTGATCAGATTCTGGGCCCGCTCGCGGATGGTCGCGGCTACCGCACTGCGCCCCTCGGTCAGGATAAAGTCCAGGCGACTGCCGCCGATGGTCTTGCGCACCACCGTCTCGGTGGCATCACGCAAGGTCTTTTCCGGGGCCTGATCCTGAAAGAGATAGTCCGCCGCATCCTGGATGCGGGACTGGACGGTAAGCTCCACGTCGACAATGTTCTCGTCCTTGGTGAGCATGGCGGACTTGTGGGTAAAGGAGGAAATCTCGTCCACATTGACCCTCTCCACCTCATCGACCGGATAGGGAATCCGCCAGTGCGGCCCCGGCTCGGTGATCTCGGTGTAGGCGCCGAAACGTAACACCACGCCGCGCTCCGCGGGCCCCACGATGTAGATGCCCGACGCCAGCCAGATCACGAACAGGATCGCCGCCCCGAGGGCGATGAGGTTACCACCGATGCCGCGCCCCGACCCCGTCGATCCGCCATTCCCACCGGACTCGCCCGGCCCCTGGCCTTTCTTCCCGAGCAGCCCGGCAAAGCGTTCCTGAAGCTTGCGTACCACTTCATCCAGATCCGGTGGTCCCTGATCTGGGCCCTTCCCGCTCCATGGGTCTTTGTTCCCGCCACCCGGCTCATTCCAGGCCATAATTGCTCCAACTCTCTAAAGTATACTGACCGCTTGGTCGTTAAGTGCTTTGATAGGGGACCTTGGTTCCCCCTCCGTGTCAAGGCAGCTACGGCCGCCGCTACGGGGGACAGAATCCCGCGCCCCGTCGTCATCGGACACCATTGTATACCCATTTTAGATTCAAGGCTCTCCGGTACAACCTGTGGGCAGGGCGAGTGCGTGTAAACCTTGCTGCTATGGGTTGGATAAAGATATGTATTCCGTAGCTGGCAGAATGCGGGTTCGTGTCCTTTCGTGCTTTTCCGGTTTCCGCACAAAAATTCACGCCTCGTCGGTCTGAGGCGAAGCCTCGCTAGTAGGGTCTACCTACTCCACAGGTCTCCCGGCAGGCCTCCAGGGTCTCGAACGGGACCCACCCACGACAGCCCCCGTAACGAAACGATCGGCACTTGTCGTAGCGGTAATCGTAAAAGTAGCGGGTAGTCCATGCCGCACAGGGTCCGGGCCGTGGTTTGTCCAGGCAGCGCACGGGTAAATTGTTTCGCGACAAAGTTTCACCACCACCATTACTACTACCGCACCCACCGAGGCCGAGCGTGACGACCGCGAGCAGCACCAAACCCAAGACATGCATAGATAATCCCCCATTAGGATGAAAATACGCGCCGCAGGTATTCTCGAATCGCTTACCCCTGCAGCCACATGACTTGATAAGGCGCCAGCCGGAGCGGCCCGAGCTCGGCGCCCGCGCAGGACCAACCCTCGATGAGCTCGTTCCACTGCCGCTGATCGAAGCGGTGGTCGATCTGCTGCGGCTCAACTTCCAGCGGCTCGGCGGTGAGATTGGCGAGGACCCGGATCCGCTCGGAGCCGTCAGGCGCCGTCCGCTCGATGCCGAACAGCCCCGCCGCCAGCTGCAAGGCCCGCTGGGGACCATCGGGATGAAATGCGGCGTGCCCGCACCGAATCCCCAGCAAGCGCCGGTACTCGGCCAGGACTCGACTCGCCGGTTGGACCGCGTCCCCGAGCAAGTCCTCCAGCTCCGCCAACCCCCATTTCCGGCGGTTGATGGTGCGCGCACGGCCAGTCTCCTCGACCCCCGCCAGCCAGTTCGGAGCCGCGATCAGGCTATTGAAGTAGATACCCGGTATCCCCTGGAGGCTCAGCATAATGGTCTGGGAGCACAGGAACCGAGCGATACTGACGTTGCTGTCCTTCCGTCCGGGAGCACTCAGGGCGTCGAAGTAGGTGATGTTCAGCTCATAGGGTGTCTGGGACCCATCCAGATTCTCCCGCTTAGAAACCTGCCCGCCCTTCTGCTGCATCCGCTCCACCAGGGCATTGAACTCATCGTCCGGTAGCAGCCCCTCCAGGGGGCGCAGGCCGATGCCGTCGTGAGAGGCGGTGAAGTTGAAGAAGGTACAACCCGGCGGCGGGGGTTCGAGCCCTGCGACCCAGTCCATGAGATAGCGGGAGTTTCCCGTCTCCAGCGCATGCAGCAACAGCGGTGGCAGGCTGAATTGATAGACCATATGGGCCTCGTCCCCGGCACCGAAATAGCCGATGTTCTCCTGGTGCGGGACATTGGTCTCCGTGAGCAGGAGAATCCCCGGCGCCAACAGATCCAACACATCGCGCAGGATCTTGACTGCCAAGTGGGTCTGCTCCAGATGGATGCAATTGGTACCGAGCTCCTTCCACAAATAGGCGATCGCGTCCAAACGAATGATGCGGGCGCCGTGGTGCACATAGAACAGCAGGATGTCCAGGTACTCGAACAGTACGTCCGGATTACTGAAGTCCACGTCGATCTGGTCGTGGCTGAAGGTCGCCCACACCAGCCGCTCGCCGGAAGGCGTCTGCACCGGGGAAGTACGGGGACGGGTGACGGCGCTCAGATCCGTATCCGGCTCCACCTCGATGAAGTAGTGACGTTCCGGGGCGATCCCGTTGGCGAAGTTGCGGAACCAGTCGCTCTGGCTGGAGACGTGGTTGATGACCAGATCCACCATCAACCGGAACCGGTCGTCCGTGCCCAGGGCCCGGATGTCTTCCCAGTCGCCGAGGGTCGGCTCTACCTGCCGGTAGTCGATGACCGCAAAGCCGTCGTCCGAGCTGGAAGGAAAGAAGGGCAGCACATGGACCGCGGACAGGGTATCGCTCAGATGATTCTCCAGGAAGCGCAGCAGGGAGCGCAGGGGCGATTCCCCTTTACCGCGCACCATGTCCCCATAGGTAATGAGCACAGCGTCGCGCTGATCCCAGCGGGCGCGGCCGCAGTCCTCATCCGGGCAGTTGCCAACACCGTAACGCCCGGCGAGCAGCTGGATTCGGCTCAGCATTCGTGGCAACTCATCCTGTCCATAGAGCTGCCCCAGGTGGGTCCTGAGGCGTTGATAGACGGTGCGATCGACGATCAACATGGCTCATTCCGTCAGGTTGCGGATGTTGGCGATGATCAGGCGCAGACTGTCCCGCAACACCCGGTAGCCGAAATAGCGTTCTGCAATCTGGTAGTTGTGCTCCGCCAACCGCTCCCGGTAGTTCGGGTCCTCCAGTATCCGCCTGGTTTCCGCCACCAGATCGCGGTCGATGAAGCCCTTGATGGTGGGCAGGGAGATCCCCTTGGGTGCAATATCGCGGCTATAGACCGAGTAGTTTCCAATCACCAGGGGCTTGCGAAAGTAGATGGCCTCCAGCAAGGCGTTGCCGAAGCCTTCGTACAGGCTCGGAAAGGTGACCAGATCGGCATGGAGATAGAGGTCCTTGAGGACGTAGGTCTTGTGCCCGTCTTCATTGAGCCGGCGGCGGTCGGCGACTCGCCCCCCGAACAAGATCAGTTCCACCCCCTCGTCCTGCGCCAGCTCACGGATCTCCTTGGAGTAGCTCAAGCCCTCGTCCCCGGCCGCGTGGGACACCACCAGCTTACAGCGCGGATCCTTAAGCCGTCGCAGCAGGTGGATGGCGTGTTCTATGCCCTTACGGGGAATTACCCGGGTCGGTTGCAGGATCAGCAGGTCGCCGGGGGTGAGCCCGATCTCCTCGCGTACATCGGCTGCATAGTCGTCGATCGGACCGGGTGGGTTCTCATAGTCCAGGACGTTGGGGATGAGCAGACTGGAGATCCCCTTGCGCCACCCGAGCTGATCCTTGGCCGCCTGATTGATCACCACGTGCTGCAAGTGCGGGATCTGCGGCGGAAAGGCCATCTCCAGATAGTCCCCCACGGCCGAGATCTGGAACCGCTGGCGCTCCCAGTGGAAGTCGTGATGATGGGCAATCGCGGGCATTCGGGTCTCGAGCAGAAATTCCGTTACGGCTACCCCGAGCGGGATGTGCATGGGGATGGTGAGCACGTTCTGCAGGATCAGGATGTCCAGCTCGAACCGCTCCCGGTAGTCGTAGAGGGTGCCCTTGAGATATTCGGCCAACTCGCGTATCCGGTGGCTGGCCGCCTGGCCACGACTGGTGCGGTTCCAGAGTTGCTCATTGATCCAGCGGTTCTCCGAATGCCCGAAGAAGGCCTCGGGGACACACATGCTCATCGCCGGGTCGCGATCCAATACGCCCCCATACCAACAGCTCACATGCTGGTCCTGCCAGAGCACCTCCGCCCACTTCGCCGCTTCCAGGGAGACGCCGTCGGTACCCGCGAATCGGGTCGAGACAAAACCGATGTTTTCGGGCGTTTTCATGGTCGTGCGCCAGCGGTCTATAATCGACCGTAGTTTCCCGCAGCGATCCTGTTAAGAAATTTTCACGGTTGCATTATATGGATTGCGATGAAAGATCCTGGAACACAAGAAGTGTCGAATCGAATATCATCACAAAATACTGACACATGATAGCACGTTTTGCTATCATAGAGAAAATGAATGAATAAACGGCATCGGAACACTTTAAGCGATATTTTCAGAACGCCAGTTCCTACCACATTGGAATGGAGGGATATTGAAGCCCTTTTCATGGCACTTGGCGCCAGATCCATTGAGGGGAGAGGTTCGCGGGTACGGTTTGAACTGAATAATGTTGTCGCCACTTTTCACCGTCCCCATCCTCAGAAAGAGGCAAAGCCATACCAAGTGCGTGATGCCCGACGTTTTCTACAGCAGGCAGGAATAGCACTATGAACACAATGACTTATAGAGAATATGCAGCTCGAATCGACTATAGTGACGACGATGGCTGCTTTATCGGTCATATTGCGGGTATCAATGATGTCGTGGGTTTTCACGGCGAATCCGTCGCAGAACTGCGTACTGCTTTCGAAGAAGCAGTTGATGATTATCTTGAAACTTGTGAAAAGCTGAATCGCCCGCCGCAAAAGCCCTATTCCGGAAATCTTATGTTGTGCATTCCACCGGAAGTTCACGCCGCGATTGCCCTGGCGGCTGAAGTTAGTGGAAAGAGTATCAACCAATGGGCGACTGATATGTTCGCCGATACCCTACAAGCGAATCCACAATAACCGAAGATTTGATAGCCTGACAAGACGCTGTCTCTGGCTCCCACGCTCCCTATTGCCCATTATGCCCTTCACCAAATAGTTTCTACTAAGGTTGCATCCCTCAAATTTTGGTCAGTTTTAATAGCTTTTTGGGTTAATTTGGAAGGCTCTAAAGCGTCCCAAATAATGGCGCAAGTGTCGAGCAAAATCATTTCATAGCGTCCCATCTCTCATCACTGAGGAGATACGATGTCATGAATTACTGCGGTCTTGGCTAGTTTCTTCAATTTTGCCTTCGCTTCGTTGCGCAGGGGTATCGGGGGCGTTAAAGTAGCTAAAGAGATACCCTTTGAGGTAACGTTAATTTGCTCGCCGTTCTGTGCAGTTTTCAAGTATTTCAACAGGCTAGCCCTGAGATCACTAATGGTAATATTCATCATGGCTTGCTGTGCCCCTTTGTTTGTACAATAATTATGTACAATTATAGAAAATCAGGCGTAACAAAGCAAATTCAGCCACCCCGCCTCCGCGGCGCTTCGTTTGTGGCTGAATGCCACAGCCTTGCACCGCCCAGGCCGAATGTGCCGTAACCCAGCGATGTCGAACCACAAAGGTGCAAAGGATGATTGAACCACAGAGACACGGAGAACACAGAGGAAACGTGCACATCCACTGTCGGTCGAATTCATCATTGAAGCACTTCCAAGTGAATGCTTCGACATCATTTATGGAGTTTAGAGATGTCCTTTGATTTCCTCTCCACAGCAAACCTGCTCGATGTGGCAAACGTCAGTCATCACGTGATTCAACTCATCAGGCAGTGGAGCTATTCGACGAGTGCGGACGACGAGCTTGCCGTTCGCGGGGATCCCACACTCACGGACCGTCAGATCGAGTTGATTCGGCATGTCGTCGATTCGATCACAGAGGCTGAGGGCAAGCAGCTGCGCGACATTCCAAGGGACCGAGCCGACCGCTACGTAACCCAGTTGTCAAAATTGCTACAAGATGCCACCCGTCGTGAAATGCCTACGAGCGATGAGAGAGGGAGAAAGTTGCTGGACGAGCTCCGCGCATCGTATCCCGAAACCAGAAAACGCGCTGCCTGACAAGATGCTGCAAACCGGGTGATGCCCCTGATTGCCGGTACCGCGACGGCTCTTTTTCGGGAAACGATCTGCGGCAAAACTCGCTCTCCTTCAATCGCCGATGATTCCCCAGATGCGCATCCTTATCAGTCACTTCCACCTCCAGACCGGCGGCGTCAGCCGAGTGATCGAGCACGCCTCCGCGGCCCTCGCGGCGGCGGGGCATCGAGTGCTGGTCGTGGCCGGGGAACCGCCCCGACAGCCTCTACCGGAAGGTGTAGGCTTCGCCCTGGTCCCGGCGCTGGCCTACGAGGAACGCCGACCCCTGGTAGGTCCCTCGGAGCTGGCGGCGGAGTTGGTGCGAACGGCCCGAGAGGGGCTCGGGGATCTGCCGGACCTGTGGCATGTCCACAATCATTGCCTGGGTAAAAATCTGGCCCTTCCAGGGGCCTTGTGTGCGCTGGCACAGCAGGGCCAATATCTGCTGCTGCAGCCCCATGACTTCGCCGAGGATGGTCGCCCGGACCTCTATGCCAGGCTACTCGACAAGCTCGGCGGCGGCGATGCGGCCCGTCTCTCGGCCCTGCTCTATCCCCAGGCCGCGCACCTGCATTATGCGGTCCTCAATGACCGCGATCGCGGCTTCCTGGCCGCTGCGGGCGTTCCCCACGACCGGCTGCACCTGTTGCCGAATGCGGTGAACCTGCCGCTCCCGACGGACCGATCCGCCGATCCGTTTCCGGGCCGCAGACTCTGGCTCTATCCCACCCGCGCCATCCGACGCAAGAACCTGGGCGAGCTGCTGCTTTGGTCGGCAATGGCGAAGGGGCCGGATCTGTTCGCAACCACCCAAGCTCCCCGGAATCCGGACGAACAACCCCACTACCGGCGCTGGGTGGCACTGGCGCAAGCGCTGGGACTGGCCCTGGAGTTCGAGCTCGGAAACCGCAGCGACAATTTCTCCACCCTGCTCGCCTCGGCCCACGCCCTGGTCACCACCAGCGTCGCCGAGGGCTTCGGCCTCGCCTTTCTCGAGCCTTGGCTGGCGGGGCGTCCCCTGGTCGGCCGCAACCTGCCCGAAATCACCCGGGATTTTACCGCGGGCGGGCTCGAGCTCGGGGGACTCTACGAACGCCTGGAGATCCCCCTGGACCGGCTCGACCGGGACCGCCTGCGCGGGGCCATGGATCGGGCTCTCGAAGACGTAGCGGCCGCATACGGCCGCGTGCGGCTGCCCGACGACCTGGGGCGTCTATGGGCGAGCTCCGTGCGCGACGAGTACATCGATTTCGGGCGCCTGGACGAAGCCGCCCAGGAGGAGGTCATCCGTCATCTGGTTTCCAATCCCCAGGATCGTGCCTTCCTACGGCCCATGCACCTGCCCGACACCATTCCCGCGGGTCGCATCGCGCACAACCGAACCCTGGCCGAGCGCGATTATTCCATCACCGGCTATGGCCGCCGCCTCGAGGGCATCTATCGGTCGCTATTGGACGCGACTGTCGATCCGAGCCTGAGTGCCGCCGATGGGACGACCCTGCTCGAGCGGTTCCTGGCCCCCGAGCGCCTGTTTCTCTTGCGAACCTGACGAACCATCATGTCCCAGCCTATACCCGAGTACCTGGTCGGCCGCATCCGGTATCTATCCACCCCCCTGGAACCGATTCCCACGGACGTCGCCCCCAGGCTCGATCCCCTGCGCGGGATCCGCGCGGTGCTGTTCGATGTCTACGGCACCCTCGTCATCTCCGCATCCGGGGACATCGGACCGGCCGGAGAGCGGGATACCACGAGCGCCTTCGCCGCGGCCCTGGAAGCCGCCGGGATAGCGGCCCCGACCAATGTCGGTCCGGCCCGGCTCGAACAGGCCATCCGCGCCTTTCACGCGCAACGCAAGGCCGCCGGCACCGAGTTCCCGGAAGTGGACATCCTGGATATCTGGGGCCATGTGCTGCCGTCCCAGGACCATCTCGCACGCCTGGCGGTGGAATACGAGTGCCGCGTGAACCCGGTCTGGCCCATGCCGGGGCTGGGCCGCCTGCTCGAAAACCTGCGCCGGCGCCCCCTGGTCCTAGGCATCGTGTCCAATGCCCAGTTCTACACCCCCCTGATGCTGGAAGGTTTTCTCGGCGCCCCACTCACCGACCTGGGATTCGATGCCGCATGCTGTGCCTGGTCCTATCGTCTGCTGGAGGCCAAGCCCTCCACCCGCATCTACGAGGTAGCCCTTGCCGGTCTGGATCAGGTCCATGGTATCGTGCCGAATGAGGTACTCTACGTCGGCAACGACCTGCGTAACGACATCTGGCCCGCGTCCTT
This sequence comes from Candidatus Thiosymbion ectosymbiont of Catanema sp. Cochon2018, assembly GCA_011392765.1. Lineage (GTDB taxonomy): Bacteria > Pseudomonadota > Gammaproteobacteria > Chromatiales > Chromatiaceae > Thiosymbion > Thiosymbion ectosymbiont_A. The sequence goes on from WYCW01000001.1 coordinate 1,165,374, forward strand.
AATCGGTTGTCGGACCGCCCTGTTTGCCGGTGACGCCCGCTCCCTGCGCCTGCGCGAGGACGATCCGCTCTGTAGCGGCGTAGTCCCCGACCGTGTGGTCACGGCCCTATGGCAGATCACCGACGACCTCCTGGCGACCGCTTGATCCCCGCCTAACCCGATGCCATTGAGTCAAGCAGCATCGGTGCCGTTTGTGATCGATCGCTGTTTTTTCGTTCGCCCTCTCCCCGACCCCCTCGCTACGCTCGGGGCAAGCTCTCTCCCAGGTAGCGCAGACGTCCCGCCTGCCATTTGCCGGCGTCTACTTGCAGGCAGGATCTGTCTGCCGACAGGCAGGCGCCTGCGCTATGGAGGAGAGGGGCTTTGAGGCTCAACTCAATAGCATTGCCGCCTAACCCGCGTTGAACCACAAACGGTAGCTGAATCTACCCTAATCATGCCCGACAGCGCGACATCGAAGATGAGCACCAAACCGGAAGATCAAATATCGAGTGCGTGGCTCAATCTTCCATGATGTGCAGACAATTCGCCTTGAATGCCTCTCTATCCGGTTTGGAAGTGGGATCATAGCCTTGATCCTGCATCTTCTGCTTCATCCAACCCGGGATGACCCCGCGAACGTATGTGTTTTCCTGATTATCCGGATCGACGTACCTGGTGTATTGCCGCGAGCCGCCCGTCCTGGTACCGGTCGAACGCTTCCGCCGGGGGCCGAGCATGGAAACGATCTCGGTAACCTCGTACCCACTTTCTTGAATGAGATCCCTGATCTTCTGTACCAGATCGAGTTTTGCCTGTTGCCAGCGTTGCGCCAACGCGTGCTCCAGGTCAGCTCGATTCTGGTTCAGCTCTTCCAACTGCTGTTGGATCTCTTCAATTTTCAAGTTCTCAATCCCCATTTTAGTGCCTCCCAAATCGGGTTGTTTTCGGTTGTGGCGTTAAGACGATTTCTGTCGAATGACACCACTATTGTATATAATTTATTGGACGAGTCACAAAGTCAAGACTCCTTTCCAAAAAAAAACGAAACAGATAGCCATAACCCGGTGACTCCGTTAAATGAGTCTACATCCCAGGCCGAATTATACTAGGCAGATACCGGATTTCGGTCCATCAATCGCCGATGATCTGAAAATTCCCTGTCGGCAACGGACGCAGTCCTGCTGCATGAGCGGCGCGTTCTTCGAAAAACTTCCTACAGGTAACCGCTCAGCCCCTCCGGATTTCGGCTCGATGCGGATATGACCCTTTTTCCCGCTTTCGGGAGCAGGATCCAGAGAGCAGGTCTGAACAGTTACCCGCCGAATAGGGTAACGAGAAGGGCCGTTCGATCCGGGAGCTATCCGGATACTCGGTAACGGCTTTTGAATGATAGTAGCAGGCGTTGTCACAACCTATTGTGACGTATCTAACCTCGGGATCGGCACCCTTGGTCTACTCGAACAGGGCAATTAGGGCGGACGCGCATAACTTCAGTCTCCAGTCGCCGGCAGTGTAGGGTAGGCTGTGCCCACCGACAATTCACCCGGCATCAATGAGGCTACGGTCGTTGGCCGCGCGGGATAGTTTGACCCCCAAAGGTCTGCCCGGCGGCAGATAGGCATCTCGCTCGTTAAAGCAAGTCGTTTTCCCCCGTGGGGACGGGGAACGATCGATAATGACTTCCTTTATCCGCAGATTACGTAGATTCCTACAGATGAAAAACGGAATAATCTGCGGATTGAGAGACATGCAGGCTAAAATACCAACCAGGGTCCGGAAAAATCCTGCTCGGCCGGCATCAACCCTTGTTCCAGGTCGGGGGATACCTGGCACAAGGTCTCTTGCATCCGAGGGGGATGATTGTTGGTTTCGCTGCTATTGGGCTACCAGCAGTGGTGCAATCCCGCCCAGGGCAGCCTAGCGAGAAGTTCGGTGGCCTGCCGGTTGCTTCAGCGAATTCGCTCCTGCAACAGCCGTAAGATGCGATCCGCAGTGGCGGACGAGGCGGGCTGGCCGACCCGGTCACGCACGACGACCCGCGTCCGGGTGCCGTCGCTCATAAGCTTGACTTGGTATTGGACGACACCTTTTTCGTCTTTCTTGTCATCGCTACGCCAGAACGCGAGCCTTGAACTCCAGCTCTTCTTTTTATTACGCCGGGCAGGGTCGTCGTATCGGACATAGTAGATCCCGCGAGTACGGTCTCGGTCCTCCACCGCGAAACCGATGCGGTCCAGGACCACCCCGGTCAGGCGCCAGGCGCGCCGGTATTCGTCGGAAATGATCAACAGAGTCTCCCCGTCGGGACCCTTGGCGAGTCGCGATTTCACGCCACTGGTCGCCTGTTGTTTCCGGACGACCGACTCGCCCTCCGGTTGCTCGGAGACACCGAGGTGGACCATGAGCCGGCGCAGCATGATTGCCTCTTTGCCCACATCCGTAGGGGCCGGCTCCCAGATAGAGGAGATAGCCTCACCCGCTATATTTCTGCGCATGCGCTCTTCCATGGCACGATGGGTCAGGTACAGGTCGGTGGTCCCGGGCTGTAGACCCGGCTCGATACGGACCCGGTACTGATCCCGCTGGGAAGTGGAATAGAGTCCCTCCGCCACCTTGCTTACTATATTGGTAATGAAGTCCCGGCGGATCTCGGCCCGATTCTCCAACCAATCGGTCTTCATGATGCCGCTGGATGGGTCTTGCTCCACCAGCAAGATGCCTTGGGAACGCCAAAAGCCGATTACCTTCGACCATACCTGTTGGGGTGATCCCTTGATCTCGAGCCAGCGATTATTATCCTCGCGGCGCAGCTTGACGTCTTTCACCTTCGGCAGGATTTTGGCGCTGCGCGCGATCCGGCGTCGCGCTGACCGCTCGCCCACATACTCGGAGTAGGTGGTGGCCCCACCGACCGGCGGGATGTCCATGGCATCGTCGAAGCTACCGGCGGTCAGGCCCGGCGGAATCTCCAAATTCTCCGCCGCCTCACGCTGCTTCTTGTATTGCAGGCGCTGATCGGGCAAGTAGCCGTCCGTATCCGGGGAACTGCCGCAGGCCGACAACAACAGTACACCCGTCACAGAAACTGCGAGAACCTTGGTATTTCGCATAGTGACCGCTCTTATTCCGTCTACCGGAACCCACCCGCTTGCCGGTCTTTTTGTCCGACGTCAAAACAGGTTACTGCCTACAACTCGCTCTAAATGGTGCCTGCCTGCTGCATGGCGGCCCGCACAATCGGTTGCGCGTCCTCTGTCAGCCAAGTCAGCGGCAGCCTGATCCCCCGCGATGCCAGTCCCATCTCCACCACCGCCCATTTCACGGGAATCGGATTGGACTGCACGAACAGATTGCGGTGCAGGGGATCGAGGCGGGCGTTGATCGCCCGCGCCTCATCGCGCCGACCGGACAGGGCTGCGGCACACATCTGCTGCATGAATCGGGGCGCAACGTTGGCGGTTACCGAAATGTCTCCGTGACCACCCTGTAAGATGAACTCGCAGGCGGTCGCATCGTCACCGCTCAGCAAATCGAAATCTTCCGCGCACAGGGACCGCAGACGACCGAGTCGGCCCAGGTCCCCGGTTGCCTCTTTGATGCCCACGATATTCGGGATCCGCGACAACCGTGCCGTGGTCTCGGGCAGCAGATCACAGGCCGTCCGGCCCGGTACGTTGTACAGGATTTGGGGAATCTCCACGGCCTCGGCAATAGCCTTGAAGTGCAGATACAAGCCTTCCTGGGTCGGCTTGTTGTAATAGGGCGTGACTAACAACGCCGCCTGCGCCCCGGCCCGCCGCGCGCGATCGGTCAGCGCAATGGCCTCGGTGGTACAGTTCGCGCCGGTACCCGCGATCACCGGGATTCGACCCGCAGCGAACTCGACGACGTTTTGCACGAGCGTGCAGTGCTCCTCTTCGTCCAGGGTAGCAGACTCCCCCGTGGTTCCGGCAACAACGATCGCCGAGGTGCCACTCTCCACATGGAAATCGACCAGTCGACGCAGGGAATCCTTATCGATCCGGCTATCTTCGAACATGGGCGTGATCAGAGCAACGATGCTACCGCGAAACATATGAGCACAGCTCCGGTATGCGAAAATAATCATATTATCCTGCTCTGATCGAGCAACACAACCCAACTGCGCCCATGCTAAACTCGGTCCCGTCCGGCCGCTCACAAGAGACAATTATGGAATTCAGACCATGCCCACGCAAAAGACTTATCTGGTGATCTCCGCCCTTGGGGAAGATCACCCCGGCATCGTGAACACCCTGTCCAAGGCTATCCTCGACCAGGGCTGTAACATCGAGGACAGCCGCATGACGGTTCTCGGCGGAGAGTTCGCGGCCATCCTTTTGGTGCAGGGCAAGTGGAACACCGTGGCCAAGGTCGAGAACGCGCTGCCGGAGCTCGAGCGGCAGCTGGGCATGACCATCATTTCCAAACGTACCGGGGAACGAACCGTCGGAGCCGACCTGTTACCCTATGTGGTGGACGTAATCTCCATGGACCACCCGGGCATCGTCAACAGTCTGGCCGGGTTCTTCTCGGAGCGCGGCATCAATATCGAAGACTTAACGACCAGCACCTACGCCGCCGCGCATACCGGAACACCGATGTTTGCCGTGCATATGACCGTCGGTATCCCGACGAGCCAGCCTATCGCCGGGCTGCGGGAGGAGTTCATGGATTACTGCGACGGGCTGAATCTGGATGCGGTACTCGAGCCGTTGAAGGGGTAGGTGATAATCACTCAGAATCCAGGAGTAGGAGATCGCGAATGAATCCGACCATCGGCGATACCGTACCCGACATCGAGCTTACAATCACCGGCGAGAAGACGTTGAAGCTGTCCGATTTTCGCGGCAAAAACCTGGTGCTCTTTTTCTATCCGAAGGCAAGCACGCCCGGTTGTACAACGGAAGGGCAGGATTTCAGAGACGCCGCTGATGCCTTCGCGGCTGCCTCCACGAAGATTCTGGGCGCATCCCGCGACAGCCTCAAGGCCCAGGAGAACTTCAAGGCCAAGCACGCCTTTCCTTTCGACTTGGTCTCCGACCAGGACGAGACCCTGTGCAAGCTGTTCGACGTCATCAAGCTCAAGAAGATGTACGGTAAGGAGTCCTTAGGTATAGAACGCAGCACCTTCCTGATCGACAAGACGGGCGTACTCCGCCGGCAGTGGCGGAAGGTCAAGGTCAAGGGCCATGTAGCCGAGGTCCTCGCGGCCACCGAGGAGTTAAGCAGCAGACCCACCGAATGAGGGTAGCCCAATGGACAACATGGACAGAATGGACTGCATGGACCGGGGGGCACACAGCAACCCCTGGTCCAGGTGGTCTACTTGTCCATGTAGTCCACGGCGGCTGCCGCCGTCCCTGGTAGCTTCGCCCATCCTACGGGCTATCGAAACATCGAGTGGGCAGGATCTTCAATGATCAAACGCGATGGCAGCAGACCCTGCCTCTTCGTCCTCGATACCAACGTGCTGATGCACGATCCCACGTCCATATTCCGTTTCCACGAGCACGACATCTATCTGCCCATGGCGGTGCTCGAGGAGCTCGACAAGGGCAAAAAAGGGATGTCGGAAGTGGCGCGGAACGTGCGTCAAGTCAGCCGTTTTCTCGATGGGCTCATGAGCGGTGCCGACCAACAGGAAATCGACGCCGGACTGCCCATCGTGCCCTTTACCGAGAACGGCGGCTCCCAGATGATCGAGGCTGACGGGCGCCTGTTCTTCCAGACGGCACCCCTGGACCTCGACCTTCCGGAGTCGCTGCCGGGCAGCAACCCCGACAACCACATCCTAGGCACCGCCCAAGCCCTGCAGAAGATCCACCAGGACCGCACCGTTATCATCGTTTCTAAGGACATCAACCTGAGAATCAAGGCGGCGGTCCTGGGGATTCCGGCGGAAGACTACTCCAACGACCAGGTCCTGGACGACGTCTCGCTGCTCTACACGGGTCAGGCGGAGCTGCCGGATGACTTCCGGACCCGCCACGACAAAGCCGTGGAGTCCTGGCAGGAAACGGGCCGCACCTTCTACAGGATCAGGGGGCCGGATGTCGCCGACTGGTATCCGAGTCAATGCCTTTCTCTCGCAGGGGATGACAGCTTCGAGGCCATGGTTCGGGAGAAACCTTCTTCCACCGAAGCGATCATTGAGCTGGCTGCGGATTTCCGCTCGCCCCGACACCATGTATGGGGCATCACCGCGCGCAACCGGGAGCAGAATTTCGCGCTCAACATGCTCATGGACCCGGAGCTGGATTTCGTCACCCTGCTCGGGGCCGCCGGCACCGGCAAGACCCTGCTGGCCCTGGCCGCCGGCCTATCCCAGGTGCTGGACCGTAACCTCTACCGGGAGATCATCATGACCCGGGTAACGGTACCGGTCGGCGAGGACATCGGCTTCCTGCCCGGAACCGAGGAGGAAAAAATGACCCCCTGGATGGGGGCCCTCATGGACAACCTGGAGGTCCTCACCCAACCTGAAGGCGGACAGTGGGGCCGGGCGGCAACCAACGATCTGTTACGTAATCGGATTCGTATCTCCTCCCTCAACTTCATGCGGGGACGTACCTTCCTGCGCAAGTACATCATCCTGGACGAGGCCCAGAACCTCACGGCCAAGCAGATGAAGACACTCATCACCCGCGCCGGGTCCGACACCAAGATCGTCTGCCTGGGCAACATCTCCCAGATCGATACCCCCTACCTCACGGAGACCACCTCCGGACTCACCTACGTGGTGGACCGCTTCAAGGACTGGGTACACGGCGGACACATCACCCTGATCCGAGGCGAACGTTCGCGCTTGGCGGATTTCACATCCGAGCGTCTGTAGCCCACATCGACCGGGACAACCCAACGGATCAGGTAGCGTCGTCGGTGTCCGTCTCGGACGCTTGTCGGTTGGATGCCGCCTGGGCCTGCTCCGCCTGGAAGACGAGATTGACGCGGTCGCGGAGCTCCTTTCCGGGCTTGAAGTGGGGGACATGCTTTCCCGCCAAGGCGACGGAACCGCCCGTTTTGGGATTGCGTCCGATGCGCGGCGGGCGGTAGTGGAGAGAGAAGCTGCCGAAACCGCGGATCTCGATGCGCCCACCCGCAGCGAGGGTATCGCTCATTTGCTCCAGGAGACACCGAACCGCCAGCTCCACGTCTTTGTAGATCAACTGGTGCTCTTGTTCATCTGCGAGCAGCTCAATCAGCTCCGATTTTGTCATTACTCTCGCTTCCGCAGCCAGGGTTCACCACCCGCCACTCGTGGGCCACCGGTTCGGGCAGGACGGCAATCCCCAGTGGGAGATACGGGTTAGTCCTTCTGATCCTCTCCCATCTGTTGCTTGAGGATATCGCCCAAGGTAGCGGTACCGACCTGTGCATCACGGGCATAACCCTTGATGGCAGCGTTCTCCTCATCCAGGTCCTTGGCCTTGATGGACAACGAGAGGGTGCGATTCTTGCGCTCGACGCCGAGAAACTTGGCCTCGATTTCATCCCCGACCTTGAGCACCGCGCGGGCATCCTCGACTCGGTCACGGGAGATTTCAGAGGCGCGCACATGACCCTCGACGCCATCGGCCAGCACCACGGTCGCGCCCTTGGCGTCCACCTCGGTAACGGTTCCGGTGACGATGCTGCCCTTCTCGTGGACAGCAACGAAGGAGGAAAAGGGATCCTTATCCAGCTGCTTTACCCCCAGAGAGATCCGTTCGCGTTCGGAATCGACCGAGAGCACCACGGTCTCGAGCTCATCGCCTTTCTGGTAACGGCGCAAGGCCTGCTCGCCGGGCTCGTCCCAGGAGATATCCGACAGATGCACCAGACCATCGATACCCCCCTCGAGACCGATGAAGACACCGAAGTCCGTGATGGACTTGATCTTGCCGCTGATGTGGTCACCCTTCTTGAAGTTGGCGGCGAACTCATCCCAGGGATTGATCTGACATTGCTTGATGCCGAGGGAAATGCGGCGGCGCTCCTCGTCGATGTCGAGTACCATCACCTCCACTTCGTCCCCCAGGGTAACGACCTTGGTGGGGTGGATGTTCTTATTGGTCCAATCCATCTCGGAGACATGGACCAGACCCTCGACGCCCTCCTCGATCTCTACGAAGCAGCCGTAATCGGCGATATTGGTGACCTTGCCGAATACCCGGGTCCCCTCGGGGTAACGCCGGGAGATGTTGATCCAGGGATCCTCACCCATCTGTTTGAGACCGAGGGAGACCCGCTGGCGCTCGCGGTCGAACTTGAGCACCTTGACCGCGATTTCGTCGCCGATCTCGACCACCTCGGAGGGGTGTTTGACCCGCCGCCAGGCCATGTCCGTGATATGCAGCAGACCGTCGATGCCGCCCAGATCGAGAAAGGCGCCGTAGTCCGTCAGGTTCTTCACCACGCCCTTGATCTCCATGCCCTCTTCCAGCTTCTCGAGCAGGGCCTCACGCTCGGCGCTGTACTCCTCTTCCACCACGGCACGCCGGGACACCACCACATTGTTGCGCTTGCGGTCCAGCTTGATGACCTTGAACTCCAGCTCCTTACCTTCCAGATAACCGGTATCGCGCACCGGACGCACGTCTACGAGGGAGCCGGGAAGAAAGGCGCGAATACTGCCGAGATCGACCGTAAAGCCACCCTTGACCTTGCCATTGATGATACCCTTGACGGTATCCGCCGCCTCGAAGGCACGTTCCAGAAACTCCCAGGCCGCATGGCGCTTCGCCTTGTCCCGTGACAGGCGGGTAGCGCCGGAGCCGTCCTCGACCGCATCGAGGGCAACCTGCACTTCGTCGCCCACCGCAACCTCCAGACCCCCTTCGACATCGGAGAATTGGTTCCTGGGGATAACCCCTTCCGACTTCAGACCGGCGTTTACGACCACGGTCTCGGGGGTGATGGCCACCACCGTGCCGGTAACGATGGTACCGGGCTGCAATTGGGTATTGGAGAGACTCTCTTCTAGGAGTTCGGCAAAGCTTTCGGTCATGGGTTTAAGGTATCCTGACGCAGGCGCCGTCTTGTCCCTTTCGGGGCAAGGGTTTGGGTTGAACTTAACAGTCCGCCGCCAAGCGGCGGACCGGTTGTGGGATCGGGCGGGCAGCTGCGTCGGCACGGCCACCCGAAGCTGATTCTACTTTTTCTACTTTGTCATATTACAGGTAACCTATTGATTTTTGAATCTGCGGAAACAACGGAATCTAAAAAAATCAACAAGGCAGGCTGAATGCGACGTGCTCGGAAATCGCGATTTTCTCTAAACGGCCGCATCCGGGAACATACGCTTCACGGCCACCAAGACTCGGGCGAACACCTCCGTGATCGTCATGGAGGTGGTGTTTACCACCAGCGCCCCGGAAGGCGGCTTCAACGGGGCCGCGGAACGGTTGCGGTCGCGTTCGTCGCGTTCCCGAATCTCCCCCACAAGTCGGGAGAGATTAACATTCAACCCCTTTTGTTTCAACTGCTTATAACGGCGTTCGGCACGTTCTTCGGTGCTCGCCTGCAGAAAGATCTTCAGCTGCGCATCCGGAAAGACTACGGTTCCCATATCGCGCCCGTCTGCTACCAGACCGGGTAGGCGTGCCGCCTCCCGTTGCCGGGCGAGCAGCTGCTTGCGCACGGCGCCGTGGACAGCTACTCGGGAAGCGGCATTGCCCGCCGTTTCGGTGCGGATGGCCTCGGATACGTCCTCGCCATCCAGCAAGACGCGCCCGTTCCGGAATTCGACCTGCAAAGTCGAGACCAGTGAAGCCAGCGCAGCCACTGCGTCCGGATCGAGTCCCCGGCGTTGCGCGACCAGGCCGAGCACGCGGTAGAGGGCGCCGCTGTCCAGGCAGTGCCAGCCTAGCCGCTGCGCCAGCAGATCGGCGATGGTCCCCTTACCGGTGCCCGAGGGACCATCGATGGTGACGATGGGAATCATGTCTGATTACGCTAATCGGGGCGAACGAAATGGTTAAGCAGCTGTCTGACAGATGCGCTCAAATACTGGTACATCGTTATGTTTCCAAAGGTGTTAGCCAGGTGGAGACGGTCTAAAAAGACAGTTTCCGAGGAATTGATCACCTATGATCCGGTCGAAGATCTGACCTCTGACGAGGCCATCGAGACATTTATGGCCGAAGCCTTCAAGACAAAAGACGCCGGATTCATTGCGTATGCCGATGGCATCGTTGCCCGTGCCCGCGCCAAGGGTACGCCTGCCGACGGCATCGTAGCCCATGCCAAGGAGGCGGAACGGCTCCGCGCTCAATTTGATGCCACGGCTTCAGCCAAGTAGGGTCAGCGCCATTCGGATCACGCTCGGATTTCCCGGATGCCGAGTCCGACCCCGGCGGCCAGATCCGCGAAGCCCGGAAAGGAGGTATCCACATTGGCGCAGTCCCGGACCTCGATCGGGGCCCCGGCTCGGAGCGCCGCGATAGCGAACGCCATGGCGACCCGGTGGTCGCCGCCACTGTCCACCCGGCCCCCGCCATAATCGCCGCCTACGATTCTGATACCGTCGGCGCGGGGCTCGACCTCCACCCCGAGGGCCGCGAGACCGTCCGCCATAACCTGAATCCGGTCGCTCTCCTTGACCCGCAGCTCCTCCGCGCCGGTCAGCAGAGTCTCGCCGCAGGCACAGGCGGCGGCGATGAACAGGGCCGGGAATTCGTCGATCGCCGACGGCACTTGGTCTCGTGGGATCGAGATACCTTTCAAGGCAGCCGCGCGCACGCGCAGATCCGCAACCGGCTCGCCACCGGCGTCCCGCGGATTCGTGAGCTCGAGGTCCGCACCCATGGCACGCAGGATATTCAGTACCCCGCTACGGGTCGGATTCACGCCCACTCGCTCCAGGGTCAGGTCCGAGCCGGGGGCGATGCTCGCCCCCACCAGAAAAAAAGCGGCGGAGGAGATGTCCCCCGGAACCTCGAGACGACAAGCGGATAGCCCCCCCCTCCCCGTGACGCAGACCCGCCGCCCGGCGCGGCGTACCGGATAACCGAAGGCCGCGAGCATACGCTCGGTGTGGTCCCGGGTCGGCACCGGCTCCGTGACACAGGTCTCACCCTCGGCATAGAGCCCGGCCAGCAACAGGCAGGATTTTACCTGGGCACTGGCCACGGGCAGCTCATAGCTGACCGGACGCAGAGAAGCGACCGGTGCGATGCGCAGCGGCGCGGTGCCTGTACCCATAGTCGCGATCCGGGCACCCATCCGTCCCAGGGGTTCCGTGACCCGCCGCATCGGCCGTTGGGTCAAAGAGGAATCGCCCACCAGGGTCGTTGCAAACCGCTGCCCGGCCAGCAGCCCACAGAGCAGTCGCATGGAAGTGCCGGAGTTGCCGAGATCGAGAGCCGAACGCGGGGCGCGCAGACCCCGGAGTCCGCCCCCCGCGATGCGCACCCGCCCACCGTCCGGCCCCTCGATGGGAACCCCCATGGCGCGGAAGGCACCGAGGGTCGCCAAGCTATCTTCACCTTCCAGGAAACCGGCAACCTCGGTTACTCCCTCGGCGATGGCGCCGAGCATGATGGCCCGGTGGGAGATCGACTTGTCTCCGGGCACCCGGACACGCCCGCGGAGCGCGCCGCCGGGCAATACGTGGAATCCCAGCCCGCATATCTCACCGGGGTGGCTGGTGGCACCTCGGTTTTCATTTAACATCAATAGGTTATTGCTTAATTTCTCAATTACCATAATAAACAGCGTGTAGGCAGTGTTATTACTTTGTTGCTTATTGTAAATCACTTGATATAATTACCTGAGCTTTACGCTATTAACCGAACAAAATTTTACCGAGGAAACTCTTATGGTATTACTACCCGTAAAATGCCTTGTCTGCAATGGTATTAATGTTACTAAACATGGCAACACCAGCAATGGCAAACAGCGTTTTATTTGCAAAGAACAGGCCTGTGAGGGCAAAACGTTGGTAGTGTTTTAATTTTGTTGTTATTGGCTTAAATAGAAATACCAAATTCATAACGATTCACAAATAATCCAATCACAATATCGTGCATTTGATTTAGTTTTGAAAAACAAATCGTCTTCCGTGCAAGCCGCTTGATCTGCGTTCGTAATGTTAAATGTTTGCGTTCTATTCGGTTTAATGATTAATGTTCAGACAATTATATCATAATGATTTATAATAAAAAAACAAAATAATAACACCCCCGCTTCCTGAATAGCGCAGCTCCTGCTGGGATAGACACGTTGGCGGACGAGGCGACCAAGGGTCTTTTCGTCCAGGCTAATCGCGATTTTTGCCTTGTGCATGGGCGCCTCCTAGTATGACTATAGGTCATACCACCTCTGATATCAAGTAAGCCGATCCGGTTCTCGAATTTGCACCTTTGCGGTTTATCGGTCGTCAGCTACCAGTCACCAGCTTCCAGCGGTTGGCAGCCGGCGACTGGTAGCTGGTAGCTCATAGATGCGGTGAGGGGCCGTTCCCAGCCCCTCACCGCATCCTACGTCCCTTGATTCGCGTAGAAGGGCTAACGTCAAAATCAGCTGCCGACACAGAAGGTCAGTTGGATTTTTTTGTTGGACGACTTTTTTAGCATGGTCGAGTACGTCTTTCATTAAGACGCTGATGCCAATACAAAATACGAGAACCATGAATACGACGACTAATTCACTCATTATAATTCTCCCAATTCATCAATTTTCTGATATGCGATGCGGTTAACAAAAATGATTGCTATTGTTATCAGTACGACCACTAACGCACTCAGCATAAGACAAGGGTGATACTTGTCTTATTAAAATTCTGAACCGCCCAACCAATTACTGACACATCTATGGCGATCAATAAGCCAAAAACGACTTTCAGCCAACCTATTTCCTCTTTGATTTTATCAATTTCTGACATCACTTGAACTCTTTTTGTTGCCATCTTACAGTGTATCCACAAGCCACTAGATGCCACGAATGTATCACTGTAGCCACATCGAACAAGAACTATTGATGCAATATGATAGTTCAAGCGGCTACACGACGTGATATCAAGGGGTATCCTCAAGGGACCATAATCACCTGAACCGCCAGCTTGTAAATCGCCATGCGGAAGGCTTCTCTGGGATTGATGCCCGCCATGTTGAGAAGATCCCAGAGCGACCAACTCGATATAGAGGATCCTGTTTGCTTGATTCAAATCTACCATCCAGAAGTGTTCCTGACCTTGACCGATTTTATTCTCTTTCCGGAGAATTTGGCGCATGATCAGAGAAATGTCTTCCGCACCGTTTACAGTGATTTTTTGTTGCTTGCTTAATTTGATTTCCATTGCGGGACCTTTATAGGACGCCTAACCAGGTAGTAGACGGCGAGTCGCCGTGTTTAAATACGTCGAAACGCCTTATATACCACAACGATTGCTTTTTTATCAAATTCATGAATATCTCTGCTGTTAGGTCCCGGATGATTACGTGGAATTTTATTAAACAGGTGGGGGTGTTGTGCGTACCATTGTTGGAGCGTTTGGAGAGGCGTTTTGTGGTGCAGGTTTTTCTGTGGGATGTGGTGATTATACAGGTAAACGAAGCGTTTAAGGGTTGCCTTCAGGGAAGCGGAGGAGTCGAAGCGGTGGGTGCGCACCACATCGGCGATGCGGCCGTTGAAGCGCTCGATCATGCCGTTGGTCTGCGGGGTTCTGGGCTTGATCAGGCGATGCTCGATGTGGTTGTCGGCACACACCCGATCGAAGGCATGGGTGCCGGTGGGCTGGCGTTGGCCGGTGGCGCAGAAGCGGTCGGTAAACTCCTTGCCGTTGTCGGTGAGGAGCGTGCTGATGTTGAACGGAGCCTGCTCGATCAAGCGTGTGAGAAAGCCGCTGGCGGAGGCGGCGGTCTGGTCCTGGAGGATCTCGACGTAGACCCAACGGGTGGCGCGATCGATGGCGGCAAACAGGTACGTGCGTTGGTCCTGGTCGGGCATTTGCGGCAGGTACTTGACATCGACGTGCACAAAGCCGGGGGCGTACTCCTTGAACGTCTGGCAGTGTTCCAACTTTGTTTCTCGGGGTTCAAATAGACATGCTAATCAATACCTTACATCTCGGAAACAACAGAGTTACGACACTACCCCTGTTCCTTCATGCCGGCGGCGCTGGAAAGGGCCTCGGGGAGGTTGGCCAGCAACAGGCCGCCGATCAGTGAGAAGCTGATCCCGCCGGTGACCAGGACATTGGCACCAATGACGAAAGACTCGGGAATGCCATCGAGCAGGATTCCGAGGAACATTGCCATGGCGGCGCCCTCGTGCCCTGCGACCTGCTTCGTCATCTCGGACAGGGGTGGAAAGACCTTCCCGCCCTCGACACTCCTGGTCGCCTTGTGGATCCACCGTCCGGCCTTGTTCGCGTCCAGCCGGTGCTGGCCGGTGATGTAGTCGGCGACCTGATTTCGGCGCAGGTATTCGCTCAGGTGTCGGCGCAACTCCGGGATCTCATCGAGCAAGATCTCAAAGTCCCGGTGACGTAAGACAGAGACCTGGGTCGGCTCATGGCAGACGGCCGTGACCGAATGGATTCCCTGTGTCAGGAAGGCGAAGAGGCCGAAAGACTCTCCCGGCTTTACTACGGTCGGTTTGCGGGATCGCTCCTCGGGGTCGAAGATGTAGACGGTTCCACTGCGCAGCAAATAGAGCCGATCGGCCGGCTGACCGCGATGGAAGAAGTTGTAACCCTCCGGATCGGTCTTGTGAATCAGGCGAGCAGTGATACGCCGCAGCGTTTGGTCCGAAAGGCCGGAGAAAAACTCCTGGCGGTGCTCGTCTCTGAATAGCGCGGTCAGGCCCTCGGATACCGCCTCTCGCTTTATGGGCGAATCATAGTGCCCCGTCTCGGCAAGACTCGCGAGGGCTTGCTGCCGCCAGGCGGAAACCGCTTCCTCAGCTAGACTGTGACGTTGCTGCAGGTAGGTAGAGACCTCGTCGTCGCCAATGTGGGCGGCTGCGATTTCACACAGCTGCTCGGAGTCCGCCAGCAGGCTCATGTAGGCATCACGGGGTATGATCAGCAGGCGCGTATCGCAGATAGCGTGGGCCTCGGTGGCGCGGCGCAGGCCGGTAACGAAGCTCATGCGCCCGAAGACATCGTGCCTGGTCAGTCGCTCGAAGACCTTGCCACCCTGCTGCGGGTCGCTCAACTCGACCTCACCGTCCTCGATAATGTAGAGATTGGTCGCCGGATCGTCGGCACGGTAAAGACAGGCGCCTGCCGGTATGTCCCGGACCAGCATGATCGATAACAGCTGGTCTTCGGTTTGTGCGGACAAGGAGCCGAGGGGTTGGATCCGCCGTAGGTTGTCGAGAACGGTATGCAGTCGCTCCCGCGCCTGCCCCCGCCAATAGTTCATGGCAGTGGAAGGCTTGCGCAGGTGACCGCCCTTGCGGTTGACCAACCAGTCGAGCAGCTTGAAAAGGAATCCGCCGAGCATGGCACCGATCGCAAGGTCGGCGAAGTGCCCACGATCCACACCGGGTGCAATCAGATCGATCGTCAGGGCGGCGAGCAGGGCGCCGCCGCCAAAGGCGAGCAGGAAGGCGATGACCCGCTCCTGCGGTCTCCAGACAACGCCGATGGCAGCCCCGAGCGGGAGGGTTGCGGCACTGATCAGACCGTAGAACAGAGCGGAAAGTACAATCGATTCGAAGATCAAAGGATCCTAGCGAGGCTTCGCCTCAGACCGACCAGGTTGGGTAACGAACCGCACCGAAGAACCACGGATAGACACGGATAAACACGGATCACAATTCGTGTTCATTCGTGGTTGATTGGTAGTGCACACAAAACTTGACTCATTGGTAAAGATTCGGGTCCCTCAAGGATCCTAGCTCGATGGATCGATTCAGAGCTCGAAGCTGGCCCACACCGGGCAATGGTCGGAGGGTTTTTCCATGCCGCGGATGTGGTAGTCGATACCGGTATCTACCAGGCAGTCGCGCAGGGGGGCCGTGACCAATATCAGGTCGATGCGCAGACCGCGCTTGGGCTCACGCTCGAATCCCCGGCTACGGTAGTCGAACCAACTGAAGCGGTCGTCGGCTTGGGGGTGAAGCACACGGTAGGCGTCGTATAGCCCCCAATCGGTCAGGGTCGCCAGCCATTCCCGCTCTTCCGGCAGGAAGCTGCACTTGCCCGTGCGCAGCCAGCGCTTGGCGTTGTCGGCACCGATGCCGATATCGAGATCCAGGGGCGCCACGTTCATGTCGCCGAGGATCACTAGGTTCTGGTCCGGCGTAAAGCCGGCGCGGACGAAGGCGGTGAGATCGGCGTAAAACTTCCGCTTTCCGGAAAACTTGACCGGGTGGTCGCGGTTCTCGCCCTGGGGGAAGTAGCCGTTGATCAGGGTGAACTCGCGGCCATCCGGTAAGGCGTAGCGGCCCATGATGAGCCGACGCTGGGCGTCTTCATCGTCGTCGGGTAGGCCCTTGGTGACCTCCAGCGGTGCCTGTTTGCTCAGCAGGGCGACGCCGTAATGGGATTTCTGGCCGAAGTAATGGGGCCCATAGCCCAGCGCCTCGACCGTCTCGCGGGGAAAGGCGTCGTCGGCCACCTTGCTTTCCTGGAGACCGATGATATCCGGGTCATGGCGGGCCGTGAGTGCCTCCAGTTGATGGGGGCGGGCGCGGATGCCGTTGATGTTGAAGGTGACGATTTTCATGGGTTAGTACCCTAACGAGGCTTCGCCTCAGACCGACGAGGCGTGGCCAACCGCACCGAAGAACCACGGAGGCAGACACGGATAAACACGGATTACAATCCGTGTTTATCCGTGTCCATCCGTGGTTCAAAGGATTTGCGATTCCTGACCAACAAGAGGCAGAACTATTTTTGTGCAGAGCACAAACTTGACTCATTTGTAAAGATGCAGGTCCCTTAAGGAATCCTAGTACCGATGATGTGTTACTGGGCAAACCAAACATAGAGCATGAAATAGACTAGAGCGTGCTGACATTTAGCCCGCGCCTACCGATTAGGCCTGGGGTAATCGCCGTGGACTTGGTGGACCGAATGGACACCCTGGACCGGGGGCTACCTCCGTCCACCTGGTCCATGTGGTCTACTCGGTCCACGGCGGCTACCACTGAACCTACTCGCCTCATAGAACCCGGCTGATAATGTCAACAACCCCTAACCCCTTTCCATGACCTCAAAGGTCTCTTTTTGCCCCATTTCCCAGCCGTGGCGGTAGGCCCTGCCCCAGGGCAGGGTCTCCTGGCCCGCGATCAGGTCCGGGGCGTCCGGCTCCAGGGCCGCGGCGATATGTCGCATGTATCCCAGGCATTGGAGGGCATGGATAACGCCGTTTGCATAGCCCCGGTTGTACCACAGCTGGGCATCGTCGGTGCGGTCCGGGAAATCCTGCGAGTCGTCATAGAGGTCGCAGATCAGCTCCAAGAGCCGGGGCAGAAGGGCATCGGCGCTCACCGGCCCACCCTTCAACCTGGGCACCCGCAAGGGGTGCCCCTACTTTTGCGCCCTTTGCGGTTCCTTAGCCGCCGGCTGCCAATCACCAGCTTCCAGCGAGTGGCAGACGGCGACTGATGGCTGATGCGGTTCGCTGCCTGCCTATGCACCTGCTTGCGGGAGGTAAGTCCCTGGGACGGCAGACAGGTCCCTGCACGCAGACAGGCGCTCACTGCATCCTACTCTTTACGCTTGCGTAGGGTGTCGACGAGGACTTCTTTGTTCTGATAACGCACGTCCTTGCCCTTGGCAACGAAAATCACCTGCTCGGCGATGTTGCCGGCGTGGTCTCCGATGTTCGTAAGGGCACGCAGGACGAAGACGACGTCCAACACCTGGCCGACCAGTTGGGTGTCTTCGAGCACGAAGGTCATGGCATGGCGTAGCGCCGCGTCGAATCCGTCGTCCAGCTGCGAACCCTCTTCGAGCTTATCGAGTGGGTCTACCGTTTCCGTGCCGAATCGGCGTCCGGTCAGGCCGTTTAATTGGGAGCCGTCTTCGAACACCTCGAGGGCCAGGTCCACATCGACCTTGGCGAGGGCATCGAGACTGCGTTCCAGCAAGCGACGGGCGACCTGGTCGAGGCTGTGGATGTGATGGAGTATCTTCGACGCCGGTCGCCGGCTCGTCCGCCCCATGAGGCGGATGACGCACCAGGCGATCTGCGCGGCCTTGTCTCCCGCCCGTTCCAGATCACCGGCGACCTTGGACAAGGCCAGAATAAGACGCAGATCGCGGCCGAGGGGTTGGCGGGTAGCAATGAGATCGAGGATGACCTCGTCGATATCGAGCTCGCAGGAATCGATCTTACGCTCGTTATCGACGACCTCGCGGGCCAAACCGATGTTTCCCTTATCCAAGGCGCTGACGGCCTTGCGCACCTGGTCGAGCACCAGTTCGCCCATTTCCAGCACCATCCGGCGGGCGGTACCGAGCTCTTCATCGTATTTGTGAACCGTGTGGCCCTCGGTAATGTCGGTCATGCCGTGCCCCATCCGAAATCGGAAACAATACTCGACCGTGAATTATACGAATGGAATCAGCGTAGCTTACCCGAACCTGCCGGTGATGTAGTCCTCGGTGAGCTTGTGGCTGGGGTTGGTGAAGATCTGTTTGGTCTCGCCGACCTCCACCAGGTCGCCGAGATGGAAGTAGGCGGTACGCTGGGACACCCGGGCCGCCTGCTGCATGGAGTGGGTCACGATGGCGATGCTGAAATTCTCCCGCAGCTCGTCGATCAGCTCCTCGATCTTGGCCGTGGCGATGGGGTCGAGGGCCGAGCAGGGCTCGTCCATCAGAATCACCTCGGGGGAGACGGCGATGGCGCGGGCGATGCACAGGCGCTGTTGCTGGCCCCCGGAGAGCTCGGTTCCGGGCTGATCCAGCCGGTCCTTGGCCTCGTCCCAGAGCCCCGCCCGGCGCAGACTCGTCTCCACTAACCCATCCAACTCCGCCCGGTTGTTGGTGAGGCCGTGGATACGCGGTCCGTAGGCGACGTTCTCGTAGATCGACTTGGGGAAGGGATTGGGTTTTTGAAACACCATGCCGACCTGTGCCCGCAGGGGCACTACGTCCTGCCCCTTGGCATAGATCTCGACCCCGTCCAGCTTGATAGTACCGCTGACGCGGCAGCCGGGGATCTCATCGTTCATCCGGTTGAGGCAGCGCAGAAAGGTGGATTTACCACACCCGGAGGGGCCGATCATGGACACTACTTCGTGCCTTCCGATGTCCAGGCTCACGTTCCGGATGGCGTGCTTTTCCCCATAATGGACATCGACGCCCCGACACTGCATACGGGGATCCGCGACGGTGTAGTCGCCGACCGTGTCTGCGAACGCACGCTCCTGCTCCAGGTCGAAAGCGGTCATGATGTCGGCGTCCTCGGTGGTCATCTCAAACGTCGTGTTCATTGCTGATATCTCATAGGTAATGCTTAACTCAATGGCATGAGATCTATAAACCCCTGAAATTCTTGTTACCACAAAAGTTGCAGACTTTGCTCATTGTCAACCTCGTTCGGTGTCTTTATTTCTCAGCGCCATTGCTTTCCGGCTTATTTCCTCAAGACTTAAATTCTCATCCATATTCTGTCTCCATTCGGTGTAATCGAAAGGCTCCCTTTGAATGAGCGCAACGAAACGCTCCGCCTCAATATCGCCAAGATACTGTGCAAGAATTTGAAATCCTTTTGTTTTTATCTCTGTATCAGTAATCATGCCAATACCTCTTTCATCATTGAGGACGTTGGGGTTCGGCCATCCCTAACGAGGCTCCGCCTCAGACCAACGAGAGCCCAACTCGAGCCTCATTGCGAAACGCCAATCGGACAGGATTACACAAGATTTACAGGATTCTTATCATTCCTGAATTTTCTACGTCCTCTCACACTCTTATCGAACCAGCAAACGCCCATCACCACAAAAAATCCTGTTAATCCTGAAAATCCTGTACGATTAGCCGGCGAGACGGGACTTCGCCTTAGGCCCACGAGGCGTGAATTTTTTATGGCGTGCACAAACTTGACTCATTGGTAAAGATTCGGGTCCCTCAAGGATCCTAGCCTTACCCCAAACCCAATGCCATTAAGTTAGGGGTCAACGATACCGTTTGTGGTTGATGGCGCGCTGCCTTTTGATCGCCCTCTCCGCCAACCCCTCTCCCTCCGAGAGTGTCGTAAAAGCCCATCCGTGGAGCGTAGCGCAGGCATCCCCGCCTGCATTTTTCGATGCAGGCGAGGACGCCTGCGCTACTTTTGCGACACCCTCCCTCCGGGAGAGGAGCTTTGACACTTAGCTTAATGGCATTAGTGTCGAACCCACGTCCTACCAACGCCGTTCAAATTTCTGACGCAGCAAGACCGCGGTCAGGTTCATGACGATCAGAAAACCCAACAACACCATAATGGCCGCCGAAGTCCGCTCCACGAAGCCGCGCTCGGGACTGTCCGCCCACAGGTAGATCTGGACCGGCAATACCGTCGCCGGGTCCGTCACTTCTCTCGGTAGGTCGACGATGAAGGCGACCATGCCGATCATCAGCAAGGGCGCGGTCTCGCCCAGGGCCCGCGCCATGCCGATGATGGTCCCGGTCAACATGCCGGGCATGGCCGCGGGCAGGACGTGATGGAGCCGAGCCTGGAGGGGCGAGGCGCCGACGCCCAAGGCGGCCTCACGGATCGAGGGCGGCACGGACGTTAGGGCAGCGCGGCCGGCGATGATGATGGTCGGCAGGGTCATCAGGGTCAGCACCAGGGCGCCGATCAAGGGGGTGGAGCGGGGTACGCCGAAAAAGTTGATGAACACGGCCAGGCCCAGCAAACCGAACACGATGGAGGGTACGGCCGCCAGGTTGTTGATGTTGACCTCGATAAGGTCGGTCCACCGGTTTTTGGGCGCGAATTCTTCCAGGTAGAGGGCCACGCCGACGGCGATGGGAAAAGAGAACAGCAGGGTCAACGCCAGGGTATACAGGGAACCCATCAGGGCCCCGGCGATACCGGCCAGCTCGGGCTCGCGGGAGGCGCCCTGGGAGAAAAAGGTGGTGTTGAATTTCTTTTCCAACCGATTGTCCGCGACCAGGGTGTCCACCCAGGCGAGGGTCCGGTCCTTCACCCGCCGCTCGGACTCGGGCGCGGCGCGGTCGATATGCCCCTTGACCAGCATGTCGATGTCATCGTCGGCGAGCAACCAGACGTCCGACTCGCTGCCGATCAGTCCCGGATCGGCTAAGACCCGCTCCCGTAGCTGCTGCGGGACGCCGGGGCTCAGCAACCGATAGAGCGCCCGCTTGTTCCGGCGGCCCGAGACCTCGGGAAAGCGTGCCTGGAGTGCGGCGCGCACCAGTTTCCGGTAATCGGCACCTGAGAGAGTATCCGGTGCACGCGTCCCCGTAGGATCGATGACCTCCGGATCGAAGCGGATGGGGAGCTGGATGTAGGTCTGTTGGAAGGCGGTATAGCCCTTGCCGACGATGTCGAGGAACAGGATCGCCACGAACAGCAGGCCGAGTATCACCGCCCCCACACCCAGGAGACGGAAGCGCTTCTCCGCGGCGTAGCGCCGTTGGAGGCCGGCGTTGACGGTGTCGATAGTGCGCCGGGCCGGTGCCTCTACGGGTGCGTCGAAGGTTTGCTTATTCATATTGTTCCCGATACTTGCGCACGATATGCAGGGCGATCACGTTCAGGATCAGGGTGACGACGAAGAGCGTCAGGCCCAACGCGAAGGCGGCCAGGGTCTTGGGACTATCGAACTCCTGATCCCCGGTCAACAGGGTGACCATCTGGACCGTCACTGTGGTTACCGCCTCCAGGGGGTTCCAGGTCAGATTCGCCGACATACCGGCAGCCATGACCACGATCATGGTCTCGCCGATAGCGCGCGACACCGCCAGCAGAATACCGCCGACGATGCCGGGCAGGGCCGCGGGAAAGATGACCTTCCTGATGGTCTCGGACCGGGTCGCACCCAGGGCATAGGAGCCATCGCGCATGGCCTGGGGCACGGCGTTGATCACGTCGTCCGAGAGCGAGGACACGAAGGGAATAATCATGATGCCCATCACCAGGCCTGCGGCCAGGGCGCTCTCGGAGGCAACCTCGAGCCCGATGGCGGCCCCGAGATCTCGGATGAAGGGGGCGACCGTGAGCGCGGCGAAGAAGCCGTAAACCACCGTCGGAATGCCGGCCAGGACCTCCAGCACCGGCTTGGTGATGGCCCGTATCTTGGCGGACGCATATTCGGACAGGTAGATGGCGGCCATGAGGCCGATGGGCACCGCGATCAACATGGCGATCAGAGAGACCAGCAGGGTGCCCGTGAACAGGGGCACGGCCCCGAAGGCACCGGAGGCACCCACCTGGTCCGCCCGGAGCGCGATCTGGGGACTCCATTCGGAGCCGAGGAAAAACTCCGTCACCGAGACTTTCTGGAAAAACAGGATCGACTCGAAGATCACGGACAACAGGATGCCGAGGGTGGTCAGGATGGCAATGGAGGAGAAGACCACCAGGATCACCATCAGCGTAGATTCCACCCGGTTACGGGCCCGCAGTTTCGGGTGGGTCCGCTTCCAGGCGAGCGCGAGCCCCCCCAGGGCCACGGCCAGGACCAGGGACCACAGGGCGATGTCGGCCAGGCCCTGCAGGTGTGCATAGTTGTCCGCCGCGGCCTGCAGCGCGGGCGTCACCTCGCCCGAGACGATGTTGCCGGTCGCCAGGTTCTCGATGTCGTTGAGCAGCAGACCTTTCTGCCCCGCGGAGAGACCTGCCGTCATTTCTGCCGGCAACTCCTCCTCCACCAGGCTGGTCACGATGACATCCTGGAATCCGACCCAGAAACCGAGCAGCAACAACGCCGGCAGACCCGCCCACAGGGCGGCATAGAGGCCATAGTAGCTCGGCAGCGAGTGTAGGGTCTTGATCCGATTCACACCGCCGGCAACGGATATGGCCCGCTTGTAGCCGAACCAGTAGGCCAGCGCCATGACGCCGAGGAGTACGAGAAGAAGGACAGGGGATTGCATAGGCTGGATTTGTTCCCGAGCTGGTTTCTATAGAACCACTGATTAACACCGATAGACACGGATAAATTCACAACACAATCCGCTTCCATTCCAGCCGTGCTCTACGGAAATTCAAAACCACACCGAGCTTCAGTCCGGTGATTTTCAAGTAGTTGAGTACCTGGCCGACCTCATGGTTCGTTATCTTTTCAATTTCATGAATCAATCCGTGTTTATCTGTGTTCATCCGTGGTTCATTCCCCGCAGAGTTGCCCGTGAGCCGGAGAATAGAACCACTGATTTACACTGATAGACACGGATGAATTTATATGACCTACCGCGTTTCATCTTCGTAAATCAATCCGTGTCTATCCGTGTTCATCCGTGGTTCACTCCTCCCCTGAGCGGTAGAACCACTGATTTACACCGATAGACACGGATAAATTCACAACACGATCCGCTTCCATTCCAGCCGTGCTCTACGGAAATTCAAAACCACACCGAGCTTCAGTCCGGTGATTTTCAAGTAGTTGAGTACTTGGCCGACCTCATGGTTCGTTATTTTTTCGATCACTTTGGTGTCCACAACAACTTTGTTGAAGACAATCAGATCTGGAATATATTCACCTACTTTGATGCCTTTGTAGATTACGTCGAGGCGTGGTTGCTGTTGGTATGAAATACCTTGACTTTGGAATTCAACCACCAAAGCATTCTCATAAGGCTTTTCCAATAAACCATGCCCAAGTGCATTTAGCACCTCCATTGCGCAACCGATGATCTGTCGCGTTTCATCTTCATGAATCAATCCGTGTCTATCCGTGTTCATCCGTGATTCACTCCCCATCCTGGCAGCGTTGCCCGTGGGCCGGGAAACAGAACCACTGATTTACACTGATAGACACGGATGAATTTATGTGACCTACCGCGTTTCATCTTCGTGAATCAATCCGTGTCTATCCGTGTTCATCCGTGGTTCACTCCCCACCCTGGCAGCGTTGCCCGTGGGCCGGGAAACAGAACCACTGATTTACACTGATAGACACGGATGAATTTATATGACCTACCGCGTTTCATCTTCGTGAATCAATCCGTGTCTATCCGTGTTCATCCGTGGTTCACTACAAACGAAACGGCGAACTATTTTTCCTCGGGTCTGCTCATCGGCTCCATGCCCCGGGCAGACTTGGCTACCTTGTCGCGCTTCTCTTTGGACAACGGGATCAGACCTTTGTCGGCGAGGTAGCCCTCATCTCCCCAGGCCTTCTCACTGGTGAACTCCTTCACGTACTCCTCGATACCGGGGATTTTACCGGTGTGGGCCTTCTTGACATAGAAGTACAGAGAGCGGGAGATCGGATAGTCGCCGGAGGCGATGGACTCGAAAGTTGGCGTGACCCCCTTGATCCTGGAGCCCTTGATCTTGTCGGTATTCTGATCGAGAAAGCTGAAGCCGAAGATCCCCAGCGCCATTGGGTTGGCCTTGAGCTTCTGGACGATCAGGTTGTCGTTCTCGCCCGCTTCGACGTAACGGCCGTCCTCGCGCACACCGTGACAGATCGCCTTGAACTTCTTCTTGTCCTTCTTCTTCATGGCCTTGATGAAGTCGAACTTCTTGCAACCCGTCTCCATGGCCAGCTCCACAAAGGCATCGCGTGTACCCGAGGTCGGGGGCGGACCCAGGACCTCGATCTTGGCGTCCGGCAGTTTCGGATTGACCTCCTTCCAGGTCTTATAGGGGTTGGCTACCAGCTTATCGCCACCTTTTGGATCAGGCACATCCTTGGCCAAGGCCAGAAAGATGTCCTTCGGCTTCAGGTCGAATTTAACGGCTTCCTTGGCGTTGGCGATGGCAATGCCGTCGTAACCGATCTTGACCTCGACGATGTCTTTGACACCATTCTCCCGGCAAGTATCGAACTCGGAGCCCTTGATGCGGCGCGAGGAATTCGTGATGTCCGGATGATCGACGCCGACGCTGGCGCAGAACAGTTTGAGGCCGCCACCGGAACCGGTGGACTCGATCTTCGGGGTCTTGAACTTGGTCGTGCGGCCGAAGTTCTCAGCGACCGTCGTGGCGAACGGGAACACGGTCGAGGAACCGACGATGGTGATGTAGTCGCGCGCCACGGCCTGGGTGGCGAAAGAGGCCGCGACGGTCATAACGGCGGCGGCAATCTGCGTTTTCTTCATAGGGACCTCACGAAATGTACGGATTTAAACTCAGTAATTATCATTGCCTGAGATTGGGATTGTATGGCAATTCCGTTACTGTTTCATGAATCCACGCGGGCATAAAACAGGGCGAGCGCGTATAAATCCCTCCGAAAACATGATCTTGTAGGATGGACGTAGGATGGGCAGTGAGCCACCGGGCGCGTCCCGCGCCCGGCGGCGAACCGCATCTTTGGATGGCGACAAGCCCCACGGAATGGGTGTTGGGCACACCGCTGCCGTGGGCCACACGGACAGCATGAGGGTAGCCCAATGGACAACATGGACAGTATGGACTGCATGGACCGGGGGGCACACAGCAACCTCTGGTCCACGTAGTCCACTTGGTCCATGTCGTCCACGGCGGCTGCCGCCGTCCCTGGTGGCTTTGCCCAACCTACAGGCTACGGGCCGGCAAGATGCCAGCGCTCCTAGCGGCGTACTCAACATAAAGGTGTTGGATACGCCCACCATCCGGAGACGCGGTTCGGTCGTCCCTGACCTCACCGCATCCTATAGGTAGCAACTTGTTGGCCGATAAGAAATTTATACGCGCTCGCCCTGGGGCATAAAAAGACCCGCTTGCGGTAAGCCCGCAAACGGGTTCCAAGTCACCACCAGAGGAGGACAGGTGGATGATGTCACCGATGGACAGCGCCGCTCCGCGATACCGCCTGCTGCCCGCAGCTACCCACCGACAAGGCCATTAAATCGCGTGACCGATACGCCGGCACTGATAAACATCAATCCGGGACCGCTCCATGGTTTAACCGCAGGGGTGCCTGAACCGCATGACATTAAGAGCCTGCCTGAAAACTAACACGTTGATTTAAAAGCGGTAGGCTGGGTCGACCTGCCTGCCGCAGGCAGGGGGACGAGACCCGGCAAACCAGGCTTGCCCGTAAACGCTGGGTTTCGTTCCTCAACCCAGCTACGCCTACGGTCTTTTTTTCAGTCTCTAAATGTCAACCCCACCTAGGGGGTGTTCTCAATTAAGCCAAATCCATGTGGCGCAGGCGCCTGCCTGTCGGCAGACAGGTCCCGCCTGCCGGAACGCGGGCGCTTCGCCCGCGGGTTGCAGGCGAGACGCCTGCGCTACGTTCTTAGTTTCTGCGATGACCCAGCTTAATTGAGAACACCCCCTAGGACCCTGCCGACTCCGACCGCGGGCGCAGGTGTTCCCGCACCAGGTAGCGCGGCCGGCTGGGGGACTGCTCACAGAGGCGCTGCAGGTATTGGCCCGACAATCCGATGCCGAACAGGATCATGCCCATCAGAAAGAACAGGACGCTGAACAGGGTGAATACGCCCTCGACCTCGGGTCCGATGACCAGGCGCCGAACGGCCAGCAGGACGGCAAGGACAAAGGAAGCCAGAGAGAGCCCGATACCCGCCAGGGAGAAGAGTCGCAGGGGCACCAGCGAAAAGCCGGTCAGCAGCTCGATGTCGAGCCGGATGGTTTCATAAAGGGGATATTTGGCCTCACCCGTCTCCTGCTGAGAGTGTTCGACCTCGATCTCGACGGGATCGGCGGCATAGCGATAAGCCAGGGCCGGGACGAGGGTGTGGACCTCGCCGGAGGTCAGGATCGCGTCCACGACCGTGCGGTCGCAGGCCCACAGCAGAGAGCCCGGATCCGTCATCCGGACCTGGGTAATACGCTCGCTCAAGCGATCCATGGCCGTGGACACCAAGGCTCGCCACCCCTGATGCCGGCGGCGAAAGCTACCCACATAGTCGTGCCCCCGATCCAACTCGGCCAAGAGCCGGGGTATCGCTATGGGGGAGGTTTGCGGAGCCGGATTCAGAGTCACTACCCGGTCGCCGCCGGAGCTCTCGAAACCAGCCATGACGGCCGTATGCCGGCCTGTGTTACCGCGCAGCAGGAGCACCCGGGTAACATCCGGACGCAGCTTGTACTGCTGGCGCAGCAAGGTCGCGGAGCGGTCCCGGCTGCCGGTGTCGACAAATACCGCCTCGTAGGCGAGGCCGAGACCATCGAGTATTGGGTAGAGCCGATCGAACAGGTTTGCCAATACCGCCTCGTCGTCGGAGACGGGGATGACTACTGAAAGCTCGATGCCGATAGTCTCGTTCTTCGTCTCGTTCACATCATCAATCTCCCAACACTTAACTTAATGGCATTGGCCTGCAAGCTACCGATTTCTCTGCCTCGCACTACATTGCCAACACTCAAAGCTTCCGGCGGCTAACGAAAAATTCACCTGACACTGGGAGCCGCCAGCTGTCAGGTGGAGCGATGAGTTAAATTCCGTATTTAACCAATACATACTCAGAAATACCCCTTTTAAACAAATCTGGAATTTCCCCTACTTTTTTGTAGCCTAACCTTCTGTATAACAACTGAGCTTTTTTATTAAAATCGCCGACCAGCAGAAATACTCTATCCGTCTGTTTAAAACCGATTTCCTCAAATCTTTGAATTAATTCCTTTCCAACCCCCTTGTTTCTGTAACTGCTTTCTACTGCAATTAGAGCCAAATAGGAAAATTTACGGAAACACCCATTATGAATCACGCCCATAAAACCAATACATTCATTGTCTTTGTTCAATGCAACATAGACTTGTTTTTTACTTATCATCTCCTCTATATCATTCTCAATAGCGGCAGCATTGGATTTAAAATATGTTTCCCACAGTTCCGAATGCTTTACGCAAAACAGGCAATCACGGGCTTGACCTTTTTCAGCAAATTGTATTTTTATTTTCATGATCATTTGTTCATAAATTCAACATGCAGCAAACGACTCTGGCCGTGATCAAATAAGACAGGTATCCTTTTTATGCCACTGCAAAGATGAATACTTTCATGTTCCTTACGGTAGAAGGCTATAATTCGTTTATTATGCCTGGCTGACGTTGATCTCAGTTGTATATCAATGCCATTAAGTTAGCTGCTGGCCGCTTGTCGTAGGTTGGGCGAGTAGGATGCGGTGAGCGCGGTAGATCTTATCAGGATGACACTACGAGGGGACGCGAACCGCAGCAAGGGATGGCCCGTGCCCAACATTTATCCCGAGCGAAGCGAGGGACCTTTGTTGGGCACGCCCACCGTCCACAGATGCGGTTCGCGCCTGGCGGTGGTGCCGTCCGGAAAGGACAACACACGCTCACCGCATCCTTTGCCCAACCTACTGAAGCGCGCCAATCAATCCGCGAGGATTCGTGTGGTTTGTGAGGTTTCCTCTCTTTTGCCGGCCGGTAACGCTTAACTTAAACGTGGGAAATTCCGGATTGATCCCACTGTCCTGTGCCTGCTGCACGAGCCGCACAGCGGCGGCCGCATAGGTACCTAGCGCGGCCTGAGAGCCGTCATAGCGATCCGCTTGGATCCTCTCGCTCAATTGCTTGACTTCTACACCCAATATAGGTGCGAGCTCTGCCAGCATGGAGCCGAATTCGCCAACGCGCAGACCCTCCGCTTCGCAAATGCGCGCGCCATGCAGCGCGCCCAGCAATGCTCCAAAGAGGAACGACAGCGCTGCGCAATCAAGCGCGGAAGCTGTCCCTATCTGCTCTCCCACATGGCTGAGGTCGCCGGCAAGGGACCGGAGTAACGGCTCACAGCGCCGGAAAGTCGCCCCCGGACCCGACACAAGGAGGGCCGCCTCCGGCGTCCCTATCTGGTCCGGATAGGCTAAGATAGCGCCGTCGAGATACTCAGCCTCGCTGTCCCGCGCCCAGCTCTCGCCGTCGCGAGCTTCCTGTGGAGTGCCCGTACTCAATTGCACCAGAACCCGGCCGGAAAGTCGCAGCCTAACATTCTGTACAGAGAGGATGGTCCGGGTAATGTCGTAGTTGTTCACACAAACGAGGACGACGGGGCTAGCGACAACAGCGGACACCAGGTCGGGCGCTTGAATAGCCCCTTCTCGGACCAGCGATCCGGCTTTTGCGCTCGTCCGGTTCCAGACCATCACGCCATGTCCATCGCGCAGCAAAGCGCGGGCGAGAGCAGAACCCATCGCGCCTAAGCCAATGACCGAAACATCACTCATTTACCGTTCTCCTTATTTGTGCGCCTAACGTCACAAATCAGTCGCGCGAGGTATGAGTGTCAGATGAATTTGCCTTGTTAAGCGACTGGCGTTTACCTGCATGCTTTATGGCTTCAACCAAGACCCGGATCCGAATCGGAAAGGTTGGTCGCGAGAGCAAATTTCTCCTATCACCCAGGGAAGGGTAGAACTTGAAACGCCTTATCGCCGCGGCGGAAGACGTTGATGTGGCCACAACGGGCAAAATGGTTGCCGGACTCGTACGGAGCATTGTCCTGCAGCACGTCATCTTCCCAGCCCGAACCATTCGCAATGTAGGATTTGATCTCAAACCAACCACCTACAGTCTGAGCGCAGTCCATCTCCACATCCAGCATCCAATAATGATTTCCCCAGGTATTCAGGAGTGTCTCTCCGAAGCCGTTTGCTGCGACGGTCGCCTTCGGACCCCAATCGGATGGCCACTGATTCGTTGTCCAGTCCATGGGCGTCCCGGGTGCGGCCACTGGCTGCTCCGACTCGTTGCCGTACCAGTCGAGAAGTCGATCTCCTACCTTCCACGGGGACGTGCCGGCATTGCGCAGATTCAAATGGCGGATCGGCACGGCGCACCGTTTGTTCTCGGCCGTACAGCTGCGGCTTAAGTGTTCGCGGGCATAGGTGTGGTCGATGCCGCCGCGTATGAACATGTCTTGCCCTACTTCCGTCCGGCCGTGGATGAAAACTACAGTACGCTTCCAATCGCCACCGGGAATCCGCGCCTTGACGAAATAGGCGGCGCTGCCATCGGCCCAGTACTGGGCAGTCACAGTCCGTCCGCTTGGATCGGCGCCGAGGTTCCACGGCATGTCCGCCTGGTAGGCGACCCAGTCGCTCCAGTTCCCTTGATCGATGCGGATTCGCACCCAGGATGCCCCCGTTGCCTTGTGATGGAGGACGGCGGCACCGGTGTCGGCATCGACGACCTCGACCAGCCCGTCGTCGGTGAGTGTGTTGCCCTTGAGTGCGTCGGCGCGAATGATGACATTATCCTGACCGCCGACTCGGAAGCGCGAACGGAAGGTCCCGTACATGGTTTCGCCGGCCTGGCTGCGAGCACTTTCGAGCAGCTGCACCACATGGATGCCGTCGCCCACGGTGGTGGTATAGGTGAGCCGCCGCTCGCTCGCGTCCCAGCCGAGGTCGGCCGCCGGAACCGGCTGGCCGTTGAAGCGAAACGCCTGCTTCACCGAGTCTTCGTCCATGTCCTCGCTGAAGCGGAGTGTCACCGACACCGTTCCGGCGTCGGCTCGCGTATCGTGGCGTGGGCCGACGTCGGTGACGACAGGGTCGAGGGCCTGAAGATTGCCCTCCAGCACGAAGACCTTCGTCTCGTAAGGGTCCAACCACAGGGATGCCAGCCGGCCACCGGGGCCTAACGTGTAGCGCTCCTCCGGCCGCAGCACATTGACGATAACATTACCCTCGTCCCAGCCGGTGTTCAGGATACCGAGTTCGCCGCCGGCCTCGAGACGCTCCCGCCAGGTGTTGAATGCGACGAATGCCCAATGCTGCTCGGGCCCCCAGATGCGCGAGTAGGCGTAAATGCCGTTGCTGTCATTGGTCTGCACCCAGCGTTCGACGACTTCGTCGGTGTTCTGTAGTGCCGGATAGTGACGGCGTACGTTCATTACCAGCTGCACCCAGCGGAAATGCGGGCTGGTCATGTCGAAGTTATCACCCTCTGCAGGATTGCGGCCATTCACTGTCGGTAACGCATCCCAGGCGGTGCTGGTCATCATGTCCTCCCGAGACCAGCCTTCGTAGGCGGTGTTGTCGGTACGGAACCCCTGTTCGTCCCCGTAGTAGAGCAGCGGCAGACCGGGCCAGAAGGCGATGACAGCACTCCCCAGGTCGGTCTTGGCGAAGCCGTCCGGACTCGATGCCATACGCCACTGATCATGGTTGTTGTAGAAGTTCAGGTGGCGATAACGGACCTCGCCGCGGCGCGGATTGAAGAAGTCCTGAGCATGCAGATCGGCGTCGTAGCTGTCCTTGATCAGACCAAGGTTGTGGTTATCCTGGTTGCGCAGTGCCTTGTAGGTCCAGTCGTAGAAGCGGTAGTTGATGCCGCCATCCATGGTGTAGTCATTGCCGATAAAGGCGTAGGGATCGCCGTATTGCGACGGCATCTTACCGCGGCCGGTCATCGTTGCCGCCCGTGGCCGCGAGCAGTAGAACTCACCAAAAATCAGGAAATTGTCTTTCCCCAGACTGTTTGCGTGGGCTCGCAC
This sequence comes from Candidatus Thiosymbion ectosymbiont of Catanema sp. Cochon2018, assembly GCA_011392765.1. Taxonomy (GTDB): domain Bacteria; phylum Pseudomonadota; class Gammaproteobacteria; order Chromatiales; family Chromatiaceae; genus Thiosymbion; species Thiosymbion ectosymbiont_A. The sequence goes on from WYCW01000001.1 coordinate 1,196,850, forward strand.
CGCCGGTGCCCAGCGCTGAAAGAAGTAGAGCGGTACCTGCATTGGGGTGTCGACCCGGATCCCGTCGATGTCCGTGGACGAGATCAGGGCCTTGGTCATGGCGATGATTTTGTCCTGGACGCGGGGATGCGTGGTTCGCAGGTCGTCGAGCAGACCATAGATCTTCCCCATATGGTTCTGCCATGCGTCGCCGTAGTTTTCGAGATTGCCGTTGTGGTGGAAGTCACTGAACCAGTAAGAACCGGTGCCCCATATGTCGTGATTGGGGAAACCATCGGAGCCGTAAACGGTCGGGTACCGGCCTTCCGTATAGAAGGTGTTGTCCAACCGGAAGTCGCGATAGGAATCGCCGGGATTGTGCGGGAACAGACGGTACTCGCCATCATGCAGGCGGAACGGTGCCCGTCGCCCGCGGTGGCCCTCGAAGTAATGGAGGTCGGCGAGATGGTTGACGACAATGTCAACAATGACGTACATGCCGCGGGCATGCGCAGCGTCGACCATGGCACGGAAATCATCGAGGGAGCCGAAGCGTCGGTCGAGGAGTGTATAGTCGATCTGGTTATAGCCATGGTAGTCATTGTATCGGTTCTGGAATATCGGAGAGATCCAGATAGCCGTATAGCCCAACGACTTGATGTAGTCGAGACGCTCGATGATTCCTCGGAAGTCCCCGCCATGGCGACGGTCGACCCGGCTCAAATCGTAGCCGCCGGAACGGCCGGTGTTGTTACGCGGATCGCCGTCCAGGAAGCGATCTGTAATGAACTGATAGACCGAGTGCCGGCGCCAGTCCTGCGGGGATGGGTGATACTGATGCCCCGGCCACTTGCCGAAGTACTTTGACGGATCGTTCCCCTCGGGATTGAAGTTGACGTTCTGTGCGGCATTTTCCGGCTCGTAGGGCGCAGCCCACGACGTTTCGATACCGGCAAACAGAGTTGCGATTATTGTGGTAACTATCGGAATTCCACAAACACGGCTCATATTCTTCAAGATCTCGCTCTCCCAAGTAGCTGGAACTTTAAGGAAGTGGTGATTATTTCGACCCCCAACAGGACATCTTGAAAAATACGATTTTCGTCAACGGCACGCTTGAATAATCAACGGCTTAGAGTCAATCGATTGGTGAAAACACCTATTTTTCAAGGTGCCCAACAAACGTACCCTATCCCATTTGAACGGGTTTCGCATGAAGAGCACAACGCACGTGATGCGTTCGGGCAACCGCTTGCTCGGCGTGTGATCGGAAGCGGTAGATCAGGGACAGATCGAGGTTGCCCACGTTTCTTGCTTTTGCTGATCTCCAATCTTCTTCTTAAGCGTGTCGTGCAATCACAGGCGGGCGAATCATTTTAAGCTCCTCTTTCATCGCCTGCTCCGCATGCCACAGATCATAGTTTTGTTGCATCCGTAGCCATAATCCCGGTCCGTTACCGGCAAGTCTACCGACTCTCAGCGCCATCTCCACCGTGATTGGATGAGTGCAACCCAAGATACGATGAAGCTGCTGACGTGATATCCCCAGTCTACGTGCAGCTTCACTCACGGACAGCTCCAGTTTGGGCAGTACGTCCTCACGCAGAACCTCTCCGGGGTGAATCGGTGCGCGCTCCGGCGGTCTTCTTACGCGGTATTCCATCATGGTCTTACCTTTATAAATCGAATCACTCACCGGCTGCCGACCTGCTATGCAGCCGGTGCATGGCGCGTTGAAACTCACCCGTCATCACCTCGGAAAGACACTGCTCCGCCTGGTCCAGGGCATCCTGAATTCGTTCCTCGTCATCCCTGGAGGCCCGGCTGAGGACATAGTTCACGACCTCCGTCCGATCTTCGGGATGGTCGATACCGATCCGCAGGCGCCAGAAATCCCGCGTAGCGAGGGCATCGATGATGTCTCTCAGTCCATTGTGCCCGGCATGCCCGCCTCCCTGCTTCAGTCGCAGGGTACCGACCGGCAGATCCAGCTCGTCGTGTGCAATCAATGTCTGTTCGGGAGCAATGCCGAAATACCGGACTACCGCCGCTACGGATTGCCCGCTTCGGTTCATGAAGGTCATCGGCTTGAGGAGCCGTAGATCCCTTCCTGAGATGAGGAGCCGACAGAGGAGGCCATGGAATTTGTTCTCGATCCGGAACTGACCACCGTTGCGCGCGGCAAGGGCATCTACGAATTGGCAGCCTACATTATGGCGGGTCGATGCGTACTTCGGGCCGGGATTACCCAGACCTACGATAAGCCTTATTCCCTTCTCGGCCATATTGCATACCCGCTGGTCCTATCCGACTCCGGAACCACCGAATAATACTCACTGCTGAAACAAGATCTTGGCATGGCGGCAAGCCGGGTAGATTGGGCAAAAGTGTGGGATGGACGTAGGATGCGGTGAGCGCGGTGATTCTGAGCTTACCGGCCGATGCACGCCTTCCCCGCGCGAACCGCATCTTTGGATAGCCCGTGCCCAACGTCGTTATTGGGCACGCCTACCGTCCAAAGATGCGGTTCGGTCAAGCTCCCCCTCCTCCGTCGGGGCAAGCTCTCCTGCGTCGGGACAAACCTGACCTCACCACATCCTACCCTGTTCATGTTGTCCACTCAGTCCATGCGGTCCATAGTGGTAACCGCAAGCTTCGAGGCAACCACTATGGACAACATGGACTCAGTGGACAGATGTCGGACACACCACCGTCCAAAGATCTCGTATTCACGCCCTTTGCAGCTCTCGGCATCAGGACTGCGGTTCGGTGGGCTCGGTGCCTTCTCCTTCCTCACCGGGTACTTCCGCTTCTTCTTGTTCGTGGACCTGTGCACCATGGACGATCACGACAGGTACGTCCGGGTCCGGCGCGCGGGCGAGCGCCACGCCCTCGGGCAACGGGATCTTGGATAGGTGCAGGATGTCCCCGATCGTCATTTTGAGCATATCGATTTCGATATACCGGGGCAGATCTTTGGGCAGACAGGTGACCTCGATCTCGGTGAGGTTATGGGAGACCATGCCGCCGAGCTTCACCCCTTCGGCATTGTCTTCATTGAGGAAATGCAGCGGCACCGTCATGCGGATCTTTTCCGCCGCGCTGATCCGCTGAAAATCCACATGAAGGATGAAGGGCTTCGCCGGGTGGCGCTGCAGGTCCTTGATAACCACCTTCTCGGCCTGGTTTCCGACCTTGAGGTCCAGAACCTGGGAGTAAAACGCCTCGTGTTCCAGGTACCGAACCAGCTCGTTATGGACCAGATTGATCATCTTCGGCTCCCGACCCGCCCCATAGACGATGCCCGGAACCAACCCCCGACGACGCAGACGGCGGCTCGCACCCTTCCCTGCGTCCTCACGGAGTTGCGCATTGACCTCGATGCCAGTGCTCATGTTGTTTTCTCCAGCTCGATTGAGTTACCGAAATACGCCGCAGGTCCCGCGACCAGGACCGAGACGCAACCATCGGTTGAATGAAATTTAGAATTCTTTTTTGCCGCACCTGCCTGCCGGCAGGCAGGAATGAACGCGAACGTGGGCGATTGCGGGGTAGTCGCCGTGGACTTGGTGGACCGAGTGGACACTGTGGACCAGAGGTTGCCCCCGTCCACCAAGTCCACTTGGTCTACTCGGTCCACGGCAGTTACCACCGAACCTACTCGCCTCTGTACCCGGCAGATTAATGTCAACAACCCCTAACGAGGCTTCGCCTCAGACCGACGAGGCGTGAATTTCCGGCTCGTTCCAGCGCTGTCTTTTATCCGCAGATTACGCAGATTCTCGCAGATTAAAAATACAATAATCTGCGAGAATCTGCGTAATCTGCGGATAAACAAAGAGCCATCTTTTTAGGCAGCGCACAAACTTGACTCATTTGTAAAGATGCAGGTCCCTTAAGGAATCCTAGTCGACGAACAGCGAGCTGACGGATTCTTCGTTCGAGATCCGGCGCATGGTCTCCGCCAGCAGTTCGCCGATGCTCAACTGGCGAATCCGGGGACAGGCAACCGCATCCGGACGCAACGGAATGGTGTTGGTAACCACCAGCTCATCCAACCGGGATGCGGCGATATTCGAGACCGCCGATCCGGAGAGCACCGGGTGAGTGCAATAGGCAACCACTTGAGCAGCCCCATGTTCCTTGAGCGCGGCGGCAGCACGACACAGGGTACCCGCGGTGTCCACCAAGTCGTCGATCAGGACACAGGAACGGTCTTTCACGTCGCCGATGATGTTCATGATCTTGGCCTCATTGGCCCGCGGCCGACGCTTGTCGATGATCGCCAGATCGGCTTCGTCGAGCCGTTTAGCCAACGCCCGGGCGCGTACTACACCACCTACGTCGGGTGACACCACGAGCAGATCGGGGTACTTCCGCCGCCAGATATCACCCAAGAGGATGGGCGATGAATACACATTGTCCACCGGTATGTCGAAGAAGCCCTGAATCTGATCGGCGTGCAGATCCATCGTAAGGACACGATCCGCACCGGCATGACCGAGCATCTTGGCGACGAGCCGGGCCGTGATGGGCACCCGCGCCGAACGAGGACGCCGGTCCTGACGCGCATAGCCGAAGTAGGGAATGACTGCCGTGATCCGTTTCGCCGATGCCCAACGCAGGGCATCGATCATCACCAAGAGCTCCATCAGGTTGTCGTGGGTGGGCGCACTCGTGGACTGAACCACGAATACATCGCGACCGCGGACGTTCTCCTGGATCTCCGTCATCACCTCGCCGTCGCTGAACTGACTTACGACGGCCTTCCCCAACGGGATGTTCAGGTGGGTGGCGATTTCCGCGGCCAGCTGCGGATTGGCGTTTCCGGAAAACACCATCATCTGAGTGGCGGGCACGACTGATTTCTCCATCAACGCAACGGCCGTGAAGGGCTGGTCACGGGATCGCGGTTCAGGGACCTCTCTTGGGAATTCTTTTTTTGCCGCAAATGAACGCGAATCAACGCAAATCGATCGCAATTGGTTTGCCGCCACCGAAAGTTCCTGGTCCATTTTGGTTTATTTGGGGCCATTTGCGTTTATTTGCGGCTAAATTTTCCGTGAAGATCCTGCCAGATCGATGTCATCGAGAATTGAAAGCATCTGTCACTAGACGTTAGGTCCCGGATGATTACGTGGAATTTTATTAAACAGGTGGGGGTGTTGTGCGTACCATTGTTGGAGCGTTTGGAGAGGCGTTTTGTGGTGCAGGTTTTTCTGTGGGATGTGGTGATTATACAGGTAAACGAAGCGTTTAAGGGTTGCCTTCAGGGAAGCGGAGGAGTCGAAGCGGTGGGTGCGCACCACATCGGCGATGCGGCCGTTGAAGCGCTCGATCATGCCGTTGGTCTGCGGGGTTCTGGGCTTGATCAGGCGATGCTCGATGTGGTTGTCGGCACACACCCGATCGAAGGCATGGGTGCCGGTGGGCTGGCGTTGGCCGGTGGCGCAGAAGCGGTCGGTAAACTCCTTGCCGTTGTCGGTGAGGAGCGTGCTGATGTTGAACGGAGCCTGCTCGATCAAGCGTGTGAGAAAGCCGCTGGCGGAGGCGGCGGTCTGGTCCTGGAGGATCTCGACGTAGACCCAACGGGTGGCGCGATCGATGGCGGCAAACAGGTACGTGCGTTGGTCCTGGTCGGGCATTTGCGGCAGGTACTTGACATCGACGTGCACAAAGCCGGGGGCGTACTCCTTGAACGTCTTTAGCGGCGTTTTGGCGCCTTCCTCCTGGGGCAGCAGGGTCTTGAGGTTCGAAACGCCGTGGCGGCGTAGACAGCGGTCCAGACTGGAGCGGGAGAGTTCGGGGTGGATGAACTCGTGGGTCACCGCCAGCAGGTCATCCAGGGGCAGCAGGAGCGTTTTGCGCAGCTCCACGACCACGAGTTCCTGGGCTGGGGTGAGGGTGGTCTGCAAGCGATGGGGCGTATGGGAACCGTCGGCAACCCCGTCACGGCCCTTCCAGCGGCGGATGGTATCCTCACTCACCCCCAGTTCGTCGGCCAGGTGCGTCACGGACTGGTGAGATACCTGAATGTATTGGCGGGTCTTCGGCGTCGTGGTGGCATTGGCATGCAGGTGGATATTCATGGCGCGTTCTCCGACACAGACGTGGCTACCAGTAATTCCATGACCTCTCGGGCACGCAATAATGACCCCATTTTAGTTCCTATGCAATCATCCGGGACCTGACAGCTAGACTAAGAATGACGACAACCGGCCGGCTGTCGCACCGTGACGGGGATGCTCGATCATATGGCTGGGGCGCCAGGATTCGAACCTGGGTATGCAGGGATCAAAACCCTGTGCCTTACCGCTTGGCGACGCCCCAATTGAGGTTAGGCGATCTCCGCTAAACGCTACCCCGTCTTACTTGCCGTTGCGTCCGGCTGCTCAGGTGCCGGCTAGGGGGTGTTCTCAATCAATAAATTATCTAAGTGTTGTAGTTGAGGAACGAAACCCAGCTTTTCCGATCTGCAATACCGTGTGCTGGGTTTCGCCGTCCCTGGCCGTAACCCAGCCTACGGGCTACGGGCTTGATTTTTATGATGATTTGGCTCAATTGAGAACGCCCCCTAGTGTTTCGTCCATGGATCACCTTGAAAGTAGCGCAGGCGTTTCGCCTGCACTTCCGAATGATGAATGCGGAAAGAGTGGTGACCCGACCTCCGTACCAGGCAGGCTGCTCTTTCATCACTCATCACTCATAGCCGGTTGCCGCGCCGTAAAGGGGCGAGCGATTCATGCCGCGGGCGACGAAGGCAGAGAAGCGCGGCGGCACCCGCGCGTAAGCGGCACGCGCCTGCGTCGCTGTCGCAAAGGCGCAGAACACACAGGCACCGGTTCCGGTGAGCCGCGGCCGACCAACGGTGGCGAGCCAATCCAAGGCCGCTGAAACCTCAGGATAGCGCCGTCGGACGACCGCCAGACAGTCATTTCGATCGTCGCCGGCAATAAAGCTATTTATTGTGATTGGAGCCGAATTCCTTGTCAATTTTTCGTCTGAGAAAACCGCCCCGGTGGCCACCTCGCACTGCGGCACCAACACCAGATACCAGGGCTGCGGCAGATCGACCGGGGTCAGCACCTCACCCACCCCTTCCCCCCAGGCGGCGCGTCCATAAATAAAGATCGGGACATCCGCGCCCAGCGTCAGGCCGAGCCCCATCAGCTCGCGTTCGGTAAGGCCCAGCTCCCAGATTCGGTTCAGCGCCACCAGCGTGGTCGCTGCGTCCGAACTGCCTCCACCCAACCCACCACCCAGCGGCAGACGTTTTTCTACCCGGATGTCGACGCCGAGACCGCTGCCGGCCTGCTCCCGGAGCAGGCGCGCCGCGCGCACCACCAGATCGGACTCTTCCGGGACCCCGACGAGGCTGGAGGTGCGTCCGATCCGACCGTCGTCGCGCGGCTCGAAGAACAGCCGGTCTTGCCGGTCGATGAACTGGAACACGGTCTGGAGGCGATGATAACCGTCGGGACGCCGCCCGAGGACACGCAGCATGAGATTGAGTTTGGCCGGGGCAGGCCAAGGGCACCCCCGCCGGAGGGGGGCAGACATCAGGGCAGGAAGTCCGAACGGGTAAAGCTGTGGCGACCGATCAGGCGCAGGAGGTACTCGTGGTCCGGATCTCGGTCCAGGGCCGTCGCCCAGGTCCGCCTTGCCTCATCATGCCGACCCAGGGTCCAGAGCACTTCACCCAGGTGCGCGGCGATCTCGCCGTCGGGCAGCGCGGCCAACGCCTTGCGCAGATACTCCAGGGCCCGTTCCGGGTTACCCAGTCGAAACTGGACCCAGCCCATGCTGTCGAGTATGGCAGGATCATCCGGCTTCAGGGCCAGGGCGCGCTCGATATAGGACAGGGCCTCGGCAAAACGCTCGGTCCGGTCCGCCAGGCTATAACCGAGGGCATTGAGGGCCTCCGCGTTATCCGCATCCTCGGCGAGGATGGCCCTGAAGTCGCTTTCCATGAGCTCGAGCCGATTCAACGAGACGGCGTGCAGGCCGCGCGCATAGCGGAGATCATGATCGCCGGGAAAGGTCGCCAATGCCTCGTCGTAAACCTCCATGGCCGCGTGCGATCGGTCCAGGTCGGCCAGGGTCGTACCCTCGACCAGGTAAAGCATCGCTGCCTCTTCGGGCCATTGGTCGCGCAGTTGCTGCAGGATCTCGCGTGCGCGTTCCACCTTCCCCTGCTCGGCACGTACCAGCGCAATCCGTATCCGGGCGTCGACGGCGTACCCGCCCTCCACCTTGCGGTACCAGGACACGGCGGTCTCCAGATTATCCGCCAGCTCTTCCACCTGCCCGAGATAATAGGCGGAATCGCCATGCCGCTCGCCGGTATCATGCAGTCGAACGAGATAGCCGCGGGCCGCCTCCACATCCTCCAGTTGCAGGGAGAGGACACCCAAGGCAAACAGGACATCCGGTTCCTTCGGCGTATTGCGCAACATCTGTTCGAATACGTTGCGGGCGCGGGAAAACTCCTGCTCGTCGACGAGCAGCTGCGCATAGAGCAGGCGCAGACTCCGATCGTCGGGGTTCTTGCTGACGAAGGTCTCCAGGACCTGACGTGCCTGCTTGCGATCGCCGTGATTCAGGAGCAATTGGACCTGAAAGATGCGTGGCAGGCTCCAGCCCGGACGCAGATCCGATGCCCGCTGCGTCGCCGCCAGCGCTTCCTCGTGCTTATCGGCACCGGCGGCGACCACGGCCCTGGCAAACCAAGCATCGGCACTCTCCGGCTCCTCGGAAGTCAACGTCTCCATAAGCTTTAAACGCCGATCCGGGAGCTTCAGCTTGGAAACGAGGCGGGCCGCTTGACCATAGCCGTCCCCACCCTCCTTCGCGGCCAGAGCGATGATACGCCGCAAGTGCTCTGTGGCGGCGGATACGTCATTGGCCTCGAGCCGGGCGTAGGCCGCCAGCCGGTGGGCACCGATCGAATGAGGGGACAGTTCGAGCCAGACTTCCACGGCCTGCTGCACGGACGCGGCGTCGTCGAGGGTGAGGGCCACGTTGGCCGCCACCTCCGCCAACCTGGGATCCCGGGCCGAACGTGCACCGCGCAGGAAATGGGCAAAGGCCGTTTTATGCTCACCGCGCTGTCTGGCGACGTGCCCGGTGAGAACAGCATAGACGAGATCCGCCGTCAGCTCGGAGCGATGCGCGGTTTCCGGCGTCTCCCCTCCGGATTGCACCAGGGCTCCGGGCGGCTCCTGCTTGGCCGCAACGCCGGCGAAGAACCGGGCCTCATCCGGAAGCAAGAAACCAGCGTACCCGGCAACCGCCGGGAGACAAAGGAAGAAACAATAGAAGCTGAATCGGCTTCGCAGCAAGCTCATATTTAAGGTAAACGCACGTTGACGAGCTTAAGATGCAGTATAACCGCTGAGTTCCCGGTTAAAAACCCGATGATGGTGGCGACTAAAGGGTACTTTAAAAGGGACGGTGCACCGTGCCCAACGAACTATGGATGTCGGGCACACCGCCGTGGACCACATGGAGGGCATGAGGGTAGCCCAATAGACAACATGGACAGTATGGACGGCATGGACTCGGGGGCACACAGCGACCCCCGGTCCACGTGGTCCATTGAGTCGATGTAGTCCACGGCGGCTGCCACCGTCCCTAGCAGGCTTTGCCCAACTACACAAGATCATGTTTTCGGGGGGATTTATATGCACTCGCCCCGCCCGAGGATGATCGAACAAGTTACTTCCGGTACAGTATGAAAGATGGCGATTCTGGTAGTCGGACTCAACCACAAGACCGCCCCCGTGGAGATCCGCGAGCGCGTCGCCTTCGGACCGGATATCCTGGTAGGCGCCCTGCGCAGCCTCACCGCCCTGGCGCCGGTCCGCGAGGGATGCATTCTGTCCACCTGCAACCGGACCGAGATCTACTGTTCCGTGAGTGCCGACGGGGAGCAGTCGGTTACCGATTGGTTGGGACGGTTCCACGGCCTGGACCCGATCCCCCTCGTACCTTATCTCTATACGCGGCTGGACCGTGAGGCGGTTGCTCACCTGCTGCGAGTGACCAGCGGCCTCGACTCCATGGTGCTCGGCGAGCCTCAAATCCTCGGCCAAGTGAAGACCGCTTTTCAGGCAGCCAGCGCCGGCGGAGCCACGGGTAAGCTGCTTGGCCGCCTGTTCCAAAACGCCTTCGCGGTGGCGAAACAGGTACGCACGGATACCGCTATCGGCAACAGCCCGGTCTCGGTGGCCTTCGCGGCGGTCAGCCTGGCGCGGCAGATCTTCAGCGACCTGAACGACCAAACCGCCCTGCTCATCGGTGCCGGTGAGACCATCGAGCTGGCCGCACGTTACCTCCGTCAGCACGCAATCGGGCGCGTCCTGGTCGCCAACCGTACCGTCGAGCGCGCCCATGACTTGGCTGTCCGGTGCAACGGCTCCGCCATTGCCCTGACCGAAGTGGCAAATCACCTCCCGCAGGCGGATATTCTCATCACTTCCACCGCCAGCCCGCTGCCCATACTGGGTAAGGGAACCGTGGAGCGGGCCATCAAACAACGCAAACACCGGCCCATCTTCATGGTGGACCTCGCCGTGCCCCGTGACATCGAGCCGGAAATAGCCGAGCTCGACGACATCTATCTCTACACCGTGGACGATCTCCAGGATGTGGTGGCGGAAGGCCTGCGCTCGCGCCGCGAGGCCGCCGCACAGGCCGAAGAGATCATCGGCTTCCACACCGAGGAATTCCTGTGCTGGCTGCGTTCCCTGGATGCGGTGACCCTGATCCGGGACTACCGCGACCATGCCGAACACCTGCGCGATCAGGTGCTCGCCAAGGCCCTGCGCCAGCTCGAGGGCGGCAAGCCCCCCGCAGAGGTCGTCGGCTTCCTGGCGCACACCCTCACCAACAAGCTTCTGCACGGACCCAGCACCCGCCTCCGCCAAGCCGGACGAGAGGGCCGCGAGGAGTTGTTGGAAGCCGCCAACGAGCTCTTCCAACACGACGCCAAGTCGGACACTTCCGCATGAATCCCTCCATTCACGACAAGCTCGAACAGCTCGCGGACCGCTTCGGGGAGATTACCGCCCTGTTGGCCGATCCCCAAATCCAGGAGGACCCACGACAGTTGCGCGAGTTGGGCCGGGAATACGCCCAGTTGGAGCCTGTGGTGACCTGTTACCGACACTACCGGCAGGTCGAGGACGAAATCGCCAATGCCGAGACGATGCTCGCGGACCCCGAGCTGGCGGACCTGGCCCGCGAGGAGATCGCCGCCGGTGCCGCGCGGCAGGCGACCCTGGAACCGGAGCTGAAGCGACTGCTGATCCCCCCGGACCCCCACGACCTACGCAACGTCTTCCTGGAGATCCGCGCCGGTACCGGCGGCGCGGAAGCGGCCCTGTTCGCCGCCGACCTGGCCCGCATGTATCTGCGCTTCGCCGAGCTCAGGGGCTGGTCGGTCGAACAGATGAGCGAGAGTGCCGGCGAGCTCGGCGGCTGCAAAGAGACCGTGCTGCGCATCAGCGGCGGCGGCATTTTTTCGCACCTCAAATTCGAGGCCGGTACCCACCGCGTCCAACGGGTACCCGAGACCGAGTCCCAGGGTCGCATCCATACCTCGGCCTGCACCGTCGCGGTGCTGCCCGAGGCCGAGGCCATCGACGAGGTGGCCATCGACGCCAAGGACCTGCGCATCGACACCTACCGCGCCTCCGGCGCCGGCGGCCAGCATGTGAACAAGACCGACTCGGCGGTACGCATCACCCACCTGTCGTCCGGGATCGTGGTGGAGTGTCAGGATGAACGCTCCCAGCACAAGAACAAGGCCCGTGCCCTATCCCTGCTCCAGTCCAAACTCCTGTCCCGGGCCCAGGACGCCCAGCTCCACGAGCAGGCCCGATCCCGCCGGCTCCAGGTCGGCAGCGGCGACCGCTCCGAACGCATCCGTACCTACAATTTTCCCCAGAACCGGGTGACCGACCATCGCATCAACCTGACCTTATATAAACTCGATGAAATCATGACCGGACAGATGAGTCAGGTCATCGACCCCTTGCTCCAGGAATACCAGGCGCAGCAGCTGGTGGCCCTGATGGACTCTCAAGAGACTGTCTAATAACTAACCTTGCTCGTTCCCCGGCATGGAGCCGTAAGTTGGGCAAAGCCGGATCAGGGACGATCCGGTGTGCCCAACATCTACCAGCCGTGTCGATTGGGCAGAGCCGGGAGCGCCGGCATCCTGCCGGCTGTAAGGTGGGCAAAGCCACCAGGCACGGCGGCAGCCGCCGTGGACGACATGGACCAAGTGGACTACGTGGACCAGGGGTTGCTGTGTGCCCCCCGGTCCATGCAGTCCATACCGTCCATGTTGTCCATTGGGCTACCCTCATGTCGTCCGTGTGGTCCACAGCAGCGGTGTGCCCAACACCCATTCCGTGGGGCTTGTCGCCGTCCAAAGATGCGGTTCGCCATTGGCCGGGCGCCCATCGATGCGGTTCGCGGTCGGGATTGGTGTAATCCTGCTACGGTATACCGCGCTCACCGCATCCTACACGCCCGGCAAGACCGTAGTGTAACGAGGGGGTGGTGAAGGCAGCGAGAAACAAGATGACTCCGCGGCCAAGGCAAAGCAGTCTGGAATCCATAAAGAGCCTAAACGCAAATGGACGCAAATTGAATTGGCCCGATTTGCGTTTATTTGCGTTCATTTGCGGCTAAAAAGAAGCGTCCCTCCCATAACCGAAATGATGAATGCCGGCCCCCCCGACGCTACGAAGCCAATGCCGAGTATCGGAGCGGTACTCCGGGAAGCTACCGCAGCACTGGCGGCGTTGCCCCAGGCCTCCCCACATTTGGAGGCGGCATTGCTGCTGTGCGAGGCGACCGGATACACGCGCACACAGCTCCTGGCCTGGCCGGAGACCGAGCTCGGCGAGGCGGACCTGGCACGCTTCGAGGTCCTGATTCAACGCCGCCTCGCCGGCGAACCCATCGCCTACATCCGCGGACGGCAGGCATTCTGGACCCTGGAGCTACAGGTCACCCCGGATACCCTGATCCCGCGCCCGGAGACGGAGCTCTTGGTAGAGCTGGCGCTGGAAAGGCTCCATGCCGAGGCACCCCTGTTGGTCCTGGATGCCGGCAGCGGGAGCGGCGCCATCGCCGCCGCGTTGGCCTCCGAGCGACCCACCTGGACCCTGATCGCCACCGACCGCAGCCTGGGAGCCGCTCGCACAGCCGGCAGCAACCTCCGCACCTACGCCCTCGGGAATGCGGGTATCGTCGCCTGCGACTGGCTGACACCCATCGCCGAACGGTCCCTGCACGCCATCGTCGGCAATCCCCCTTACATCCCGGATACGGACCCCCACCTCAAGCGAGGCGATTTACCTTGGGAGCCGCGCAGCGCCCTGGCTGCCGGCCCCGACGGTCTCGACGCTATCCGAACCTTGAGCACCCAGGCGACCTCCCGACTGCGGCCCGCCGGATTCATTGCTTTAGAGCATGGCTTCGACCAGGGGCCAGCAGTGCGTGCGATCTTCAAACGACACGGTTTTGAAGACATCCGCACCCATCCTGATCTCGAGGGTCGGGAACGGGCCACCACGGGTCGGCTTCCAGTTACCAGTCGCCGATAGGGTGGACTATGCCCACCGCCAATCTACCCGGAATCAATGAAGCTGCGGTTGTTAGCGGCAGGACAGTTTGAACCGCAAAGGCGCAAAGGTCACAAAACGCAGAATGGCAAGGAGAAACAGGACAAACGCACAGCGGCCCCTTACTCACCGGAAGCCGGTGACCGGTAGCTGGAAACCGAAAGCCCGCACCTTGCCACCCAAGGCTACTCCCGATAGATCGCTACCAAAGGTTCAAGGTCCCCTAAAGAGAATCGAGGTAGCGTCGTAAGCGGTGTGCCGCCTCTACGCATTCATCCAGGGGGGGCACCAGAGCGAGACGCAGGCGCCGGGCGCCCGGATCCACTCCGTTCACTTCGCGCGAGAGGTAGCGGCCCGGCAGCACAATGAGGTTTTCCCCGGCAAACAGCCCGCGGGCGAACTCGGTATCCTCGATCGGTACCGACGGCCACAGATAGAAGGCCCCGTCCGGTCGCGAGACGGGCAGCAGGCCATCCAGTATTGCCAGCACCGCGGCGAATTTCTCCCGGTAATGGCGGCGGTTGGCGACCACGTGGTCCTCGTCGCTCCAGGCGGCGATGGCAGCATATTGGTGGTGCAGGGGCATGGCGCAGCCATGATAGGTGCGATAGCGGAAGTAGCGTTCGATAATCCGGGCATCCCCGGCGACGAAGCCCGAGCGCAGGCCCGGCACGCTGGATCGCTTGGAGAGGCTGTGGAACACGACACAGCGTCGGTAATCCCGGTGCCCCATGGCCACGGCTGCCTGGAGCAACCCCGCCGGCGGTGCCGTCTCGTCGAAGTAGAGCTCCGAGTAGCACTCGTCGGCGGCGATGACGAAGTCGTATGCTTCGGCCATGGCGATCAGCCGCTGCAAAGTGGCCTGCCGGATAACCGCCCCGGTGGGATTATTCGGTGAGCAGATATAAAGGAGCTGACAGCGCCGCCAGGTATCCGCGGCCACGGAATCGAAGTCCGGTATAAAGCGATTATCCTCGCTACAGGGCAGGTAGTGCGGTTGGGCCCCGGCCAACAGCGCCGCTCCCTCGTAGATCTGGTAATAGGGATTGGGCATCAACACCAGGGGATCCGGACTTGGGTCCACGACGGCTTGAGCGAAGGAGAACAGGGCCTCGCGAGTGCCGTTCACCGGCAACACCTGGCGTTCCGGGTCGATGTCCCCCTCCGGCAAGTCGAAACGGCGCGTGAGCCATCGTGCAATCGTCGCCCGCAGCTCCGGGAGTCCGCGGGTGTTCGGATAGACGGACAAGCCCTGTAAATGGGCGATCGCCGCCTCCGCGATAAACGCCGGGGGGGTGTGTTTGGGCTCGCCGATAGAGAGTGAGATCCGGTGCGATCCGGGCGGTGGCTCCACACCGGCGATCAAGGTGGCGAGCCGTTCGAACGGATAGGGCCGGAGACGCTCCAAATCCAGATTCATGGTATGCGGATCGGTGCCTTGGGTGGCAGAAGTTTTCATAATACAATGAAAGAATCTGTGAAAATCCGGTAGAGTCCGCGACTGGCGCGGTAGCCACAGGTTGCGGGGAGTCGCAGCTGCCGGCGACTTTCGCCCGGTGCCTCAATCCGAATCCTGGTCCCGTTTCCGGTCATCGCTCATCGCACCGGACACGGATTTCCCGCCTCCGGCGCTCGGACGAGGTATCCTGCCTTCGCCCACGGAAGATTACGCGCACGGCACCGACCACCGTTGCAACCCCCAATACCGCATCAAGGTACTAACGAGGCTTCGCCTCAGACCAACGAGGCATGATGCCCCAAAAGCCCCTCTCCCGTAAGGCCCCATCTCCTCTGCCCAACCAGCCGTTGGAGAACCTGGGTAGGTCGAAATCGAAATCGGGATCGGGATCGCAATCGGAATTTCGATCCCGATCCCGATTTGTGCACTGCATAAACTTGACTCATTTGTAAAGCTACGGGTCCCTCAAGGATCCTAACGAGGCATCGCCTCAGACCGACGAGTCATGAGTGGGTATAGGAAAGTCCCGGTTGATCAACCACAGGCTGTGCTATGGTTATTAGCCGCTGGTAGCGACAGAGTGGCGTAACGCCAGAACGTCAACCGGGACCGATGACCATGATAAAGCAAACCGTGGGCGAGTTGCTGACCGATCAGGTGACCTTGGAGATTGAAGGCATTGACCGCTGGTACCTGAATCTGTACCAACCCATGCTTCAGACGGGGGCCGGCGTGGCGACCTTTTTCAAGCAGCATCGCGGAGCCAAGGTAGCCTCGACGGCACTGATGGGTCCCCTGAGTCGTGCCTTCGTCGCGTCGATCCAGGGATTTGCCGAACGCGAAGGGATCGAAATCGTCCCCTTTGCCAAGGGCGAACGCAAGGATGAGGTCACCCAACAGCGCCTCCAGGACTTTGGCGCCTGTGAAGGGGTGCTCTACATCGGCAAGGCGCAGGAGAAATTCGCCACCTTCCGCGTCACCAAAAAGTTCAGCACACAGACCGGCCAACCCTTTCCCTGGCTGAGTCGTTCCACCGTGATGTGCAACCACTACTACTTTTATCTGGTGGACGAGGACTTTGGTCCGCTGTTCATCAAGTTCGCTGCTTACTTTCCGTATACTGCGCGCGTGTGCCTCAATGGCCATGAGTATGCCAACCGGCAATTAGCCAAAGAAGGCATCGCCTTCGAGGCGCTGGATAATGGCGTGCTGTCCTGCGCCGACCCGGCGCGGTTGCAGCAGATACTCGACGACCTCGACGAGGCCAAAATCAAGGCCGTCGTAGACAAGTGGTTGGCGCGTCTGCCTGATCCCTTCACGCCTGCAGACCATGCCGCCGGCTTCAACCCGCAACTGTCCATCCTGCAAGCCGAGTTGGCACGAACCCAGGTCTTTGACCGTCCCCGCAGTGGACGGCATCTGTTCGAGGAAATCATTCGTGAGAACCTCGATCTGGGCCGGCCTTCCAAGGTCAGCTTGATCTTCCAACGGCGGATCACCAAACGTACGCCGGGACGTTTTCACTCCCGCGTCATTACCCAAGGGGTTATTCCCTCGCTGCATATCGGCTATAAATCCACCAAGATCAAGCAATACTTCAAGCAAGGACGTGCCCTGCGTACTGAGACCACCCTCAACAACACCCGTGACTTCGGCATCGGGCGGCTCCTGAACAATTTGCCTGCCGTGCGGGCCATCGGCTTTGAAGCCAATCGCCGTCTGCTTGAGGTCGAGACCATCAGCCAGGACTGCACCCTGGCCGAGGGGGTGTTCGATCAGGTCACCCAACCCCAGGTCGTCGATCACCAACGGGTTGCCGGTTTGCGCTTCGATGATGTGCGGGTGATGGCACTGATGCAGGTCCTGTGTCTGTTCTGGCTCCAGCCCCAAGGGTTCCGCAATGCCACCATGCGCCAATGGATGGCTCAGACATTGGGGATCAGTCCCGATGCGTATACCCCTGGCAGCATGACCTATGACTTGCGCCGATTGCGCTTGCACGCCCTGATCGCGCGCATCCCACGCACCCACCGTTACCGCGTCACCGACCGGGGGCGACGCGTGGCGCTCTTGTTCACCAAGGTCCACGGTCGCATCCTGCGTCCCGGCTTGTCGCAGCTGTTCGACGCTTGCCCAAACGCCCCCAAGCGTCCGCTGGCCTCCGCCATGACTAAACTGGATCACGCGTTGGATACCCTGCTTCAGGAGGCGAAATTGACCGCTGCTGAAATTTGACTCAGCTGTAAAGATCCGGGTCCCTCAAGGAATCCTAGCGAGGCTTCGTCTCAGACCGACCGACAAGGCGTGAATTCTTTTTAACCACAGAGGACACAGAGCACACAGAGATGGAAATGCGATTAGCTCAAGTAGAATGCGGTTGATTGATCAATTTCAATGTCCGCCGTCCGGTCGAGGGTGTTAAACGCGGTCGCGTCTGATTCTCTGTGTACTCGGTGTTCTCTGTGGTGAATGAAGAGAGGTCGCAACGACTCGTACCCTGCGCGTGAGGCTTCGCCTTCAGACTGGTAAGGCATGAATTTTTTGTGCCGTGCAAAAACTTGACTCATTGGTAAAGTTGCGGGTCCCTCAAGGATCCTAGTCGAAGTAGCGTACCATGCTCCGACCCGGCTGTTGGTGCTTCTTACTAACCACCACCAGCGCCGCCGCCCGCTCGCGTGGCAGTTCATTGTGCAGTAGGCGTTGCTGACCGGACCGCGGGAGAAGTCGTTGGCCCATCCGACCAGCACGCGGTTCAGGGTGATTACCCGGTCCTCGGATTATCCTTCGCGTCCTTTGCACCTTTGCGGTTCAATGGCTGCGAGTGCGAAGCGCACCCGGCCGGCCCGTTTATCGCGCACCAAGGTCCAATCCGCAGGTAGTCCGGGTAGTGCCCGATCCGCCGGCGTCTCCAGGTAGACCAACGCTCCGGGCGCGAGCCAACCTCTTTCGCTCAGCAGGGTGCAGCTCGGTGCCAACAGGTCCGTGTGGAAGGGTGGGTCCAGGAAGACGATATCGAAGGGTGCCCCGCTCCCGGCAAGCCAGCGCAGGGCATCCGTGCTGCGAACCCGAACCTGCGCGGCACCCAGGATACGGGCGTTGGCCGCCAGCACTCGGACCACGGGCTCGGAGTGTTCGATCATGAGCACCTCGGCCGCCCCGCGGGAGGCCGCTTCGAAACCCAGGGCACCGCTGCCGGCAAAGAGATCCAGGCAACGGGCGCCGATGATAACGGGCTGCAGCCAGTTGAACAGGGTCTCACGCACCCGGTCCGCCGTGGGACGCAGCCCCGGTTGCGCGGGCACCGGCAACCTGCGCCCCCGATAACGACCGCCGATAATGCGCAAAAAGATAGCTCCTTCTTGCCATATAATCACATGGAAGATAACAGATACCCTCCAGCCAATTCGGAGCTTCGGCAATGAAACGTATCCTGCTATTCCTGGCGACCAACTTCGCCGTGCTGATGGTCATCAGCCTGGTCTTCAAACTGCTCGGTTTCGAGGGTCTGCTCGCGGCAAACAACATGGATCTCAACCTGAGTGCCGTGCTCGTCTATGCCGCGATCGCCGGATTCGCCGGCTCCCTGATCTCGCTGTTCATGTCCAAGGGCATGGCGAAACGCTCCATGGGCGTACAGATCATCGAACACCCCGGCACCCCCTTCGAGCACTGGTTGGTCCAAACGGTGGCCCGACAGGCCCAGTCCTCCGGCATCGGGATGCCGGAAGTGGGTATTTTCGACTCACCCGACCCCAATGCCTTCGCCACCGGCTGGAACCGCAATGCCGCCCTGGTAGCGGTCAGCACCGGTCTCCTCCAACACATGACGCAGGACGAGGTGGAGGCCGTGGTTGGCCATGAAATAAGCCACGTGGCCAACGGTGATATGGTGACCCTGACCCTGATCCAGGGGGTCGTAAACACCTTTGTGATCTTCCTGGCGACGATTATCGGACACCTGGTCGACCGCGTGGTCTTCAAGACCGAGGAAGGCCATGGCCCTGCCTACTATATCGTGTCGATGGTCGCTCAGGTCCTGCTTTCGGTCCTGGCCACCATGATCGTGATGTGGTTCTCCCGCTACCGGGAGTTCAAGGCCGACGCCGGGGGCGCACACCTCACCAGCAACCGGAAGATGGCCGATGCCCTGCGCCGCCTGCAGACCGCAACCGAGCCCAGGGATCTGCCGTCCGGCGAATTCGCTGCCTTCGGTATCAGCGGCGGCATCGGCGATGGCATCAAGCGCCTGTTCATGAGCCATCCTCCGTTGGAGGAACGTATCGCTGCCCTCGAAGGACGC
Source organism: Candidatus Thiosymbion ectosymbiont of Catanema sp. Cochon2018 (assembly GCA_011392765.1). Taxonomy (GTDB): domain Bacteria; phylum Pseudomonadota; class Gammaproteobacteria; order Chromatiales; family Chromatiaceae; genus Thiosymbion; species Thiosymbion ectosymbiont_A. Next base: position 1,216,228 of record WYCW01000001.1, read on the forward strand.
GGCTGAGGCGGACATTCGGACCATTGCCGCATTAGTTACGTTGGCCGGAATGCACGCCGTTGTTGAGCGAGATCCCTTATCGGGCCGACAGCACTCTCTATTTCGAGCCCTTGGCGGATAAGGCCTGGGCCGTCTTCCTCGATAGCGGTCGTCCCCTGACCGGGGCTGGCCGCTATGACATCCTCGCCGCCGATCCTTACATCACCCTGACCACACGTGACGCCGTCACCGAGATCCGATGCGCTGACCAGGTACGGCTGTCACCCCAAGACCCCTTCGCCCTGCTGCGCAGTCAGTTGGGCGAGCAGATACCCCCTCGGCCCGACCTGCCTTTTTGTGGGGGGGCGATCGGTTGGTTCTCCTACGACCTGGCCCGCCGTATCGAGCGGCTGCCGACGTTGGCCGAAAACGCCGAGCAGATCCCGGACATGGCGATCGGCATCTACGACTGGGCCCTGATCGTAGACCACCTTACCCATAAGGCCCGGCTCGTCAGTCTCGGACGCGACCCCCGGACTCGGGAGCGATGGGACGCCTTGGTCTCCATGTTTCGGGCCCCCCGACCCGCCCCCACCCGGAGTCGATTGCGGGTCCTGGACTCGCCGCGCTCGAACATGACCCGGGGCGAATATGGTCGGGCGTTCGATCGTGTGAAGTCCTACCTGCTCGAAGGCGACTGCTATCAAATCAATCTGGCCCAGCGCTTCTCAGCCCCGGTCACCGGCGACCCATTCGCCGGTTATCGGACGTTGCGCCGGCTTAACCCGGCGCCCTTCTCCGCCTATTTGAGAACCCCCTTCGCCCAGGTCCTGAGCTCCTCGCCGGAGCGTTTTTTAGCAGTTCGGGACGGGCAGGCCGAGACCCGGCCCGTCAAGGGCACCCGACCCAGGGGACCCACCCCTGCAGCAGACTCTGCCTTGCGACGGGAGCTGGCCTGCAGCACCAAGGAACGGGCCGAGAACCTGATGATCGTGGATCTGCTGCGCAATGACCTGGGGCGTGTCTGCAGCCCCGGCAGCGTGCGGGTCCCCGAGCTGTTTGCCGTGGAAAGCTACGCGACCGTGCACCACCTGGTCAGCACCATCACCGGCCGGCTGGCCCCTGGGCAAGATGCCGTCTCCCTGCTCAAGGCATGTTTCCCCGGCGGCTCCATCACCGGCGCCCCCAAGATCCGGGCCATGGAGATCATCGAAGAGTTGGAACCTCATCGCCGCGGTGTCTATTCCGGGGCCATCGGCTATCTGGGCTTCGACGGCGCCATGGACACCAACATCGCAATTCGTACCCTGATCCACAGCGCGGGCACGATTCGCTTCTGGGCCGGGGGTGGGATCGTGCACGACTCTCAGGTCGAACAAGAATATCGGGAAACCTTCGACAAGACCGCGGCCTTGCTGCGGCTGCTGGAGCACGAACAGCCGACCGGCGTCGGTGGGTAAGAGTCTGTCTAAAAACTAACACCTTGATTTAAAAATGAAAAATTCTTCGTGTCTTCGTGGCTTTGTGTGAGAAATGAAGAACATCACACAAAGGCACAAAGCTACAAAGGGGTACTAAGAGACTGTCTTTTTAGACAGGCTCTAAGGCTCGGTGAGTGCGCGAGCGAATACTCCAGGGCCGGCGACCGCACACGGATTGCTGCTGTATGCGAAACCATGAATGCACACCGATCAACACGAATTGGATGGTGTTGACGTTTAGTGCCATTTCGAATTCGTATATCGGCTGCCGAACCGCAATGGCAAGGTGGGGGTTGGTTTCGAAGATCTCTCCCTACGGTCGAGATGACAAGCCGTACGGTAATCTGCAAATCAAACGGTTAGCCCAGAGTCCGCTACGCGGACCCTCAAATGTCAACGTGGCCTGGTGTCTAAAGGTTCAAACTGCAGAGCAACGGTCTGCATAGACCGCCATAATCTGCTTGAGCTCGCGAAGAAGCCAACGGCACTCTTCCGCGTTGAGTCCCTGGGTTTCAGGCAGATCGCCGTCCTGCTCCAGGACATCGATAGCCTGCCACACCTGCCGGCAACCTTTTTCGCACAAGGCATCGAGCCGGGCTTCCAGTCTGTATCGATCGAAGGGACCCAAAGTTTTCTATTCTTCAGTGACGGTAAATTCAGGTTAACAGTTTATCCACTCGCTCGACCTACGGCATGCCACAGCCATCTTTTTTTCCGCAAATGAACGCGAATGAACGCAAATCGGTCGAAATTGGCTCGCCGTCATCGATGGTTCTCGATCCTGTTGCGTCTATTTGCGGCTAACCCTTCCGTTACCGGAGTCGATTCCATGTTTCTGCAACCCAAGCCCTTCCTGAGCCTCGATGACTGGCTGGAAGGCGAGCGCGCTGTCCTCGAAGGACGCAGCGAATATCTCGATGGCGAGGTCTTCGCCATGACCGGTGCGAGCTTCAAACACAACATCATTGTTATGAACATTGGCAGGGAGCTGAGCATCCAGCTCAAGGGACGCCCCTGCCAGGTCTACGCCAACGACATGAAGGTCCTCATCCGCTCCGCTAACGCCGGCAAGTATCCGGACCTGGTCGCCCATTGTGGAGAACCGGAGCTCCTGGATGACCGCCAGGATGTACTGCTCAACCCCAGCCTGATCGTCGAGGTCCTCTCCGATTCCACGGAGACCTACGACCGGGGAGGCAAGTTCGCCCTGTACCGCCAAATCCCGAGTCTGCAGGAATATCTACTGGTCTCCCAGGACCAGGTCCGGGTGGAGCTTTACCGGCGTAGTGAGGGTGGCCGCTGGACCTTGACGGAGTATGCCGGGCTCGAAGACCGGATCCCCCTGGAGAGCCTGGATTGCACCTTGGCACTGGCCGAGATCTACGACAAGGTAACGCTCGCGCAGGGCAACCGAATATAAAGTGACCACTCACCGAAATCGATCCCATTTACGTTTCTTTGCGGCCATTTGCGGCAAAAAAATTGGCTGGGCTCGACTTGAAATCTCTTTTCCGCCAAGCTCGGTCCGGAGCCTGACTGGTCCTTCCAATGACGCTCATTGGTGCTGACAACGACTTTGCCCTGATGGCGGTGCTGTTCACCATCGCGGGTGCGGCATTTCTCGCCGAACGCACGCGTATCGGTTCGCACCTGACTGGTGCCGTGATCGCCATCCTTGCCGCTATTGCTGCGGCCAACTTGCGCATCATTCCGCACGCGGCGCCAGCCTTCGATTTCGTGTTCAGTTACTTCGTCCCGGTACTGATCCCGCTGTTCTTGTTCAAGGCGAACCTGCGCCACATGATCTTCGAGACAACGCGCATGACCTGCGCTTTCCTCATTGCCAGTGCGGGTACGGTTATCGGGATCCTGGTGGCCGTCAGCGTGCTCGACCTCGGCTCATTGGCAGCGGCGGCGGGAATCGACCCTGCGCTACGCGAGGCGGGCATTGCCGGCCTGTTCGCCTCGACCTACATCGGCGGCTCGGTCAATTACGCTGCGCTTGGTGAAATCACCGGGCTGCGGACTGACGCCTCGTTCTTCTCCGCTGCAACCGCGACGGATAACCTGTTCAGCGCCGTCTTCCTGAGTGTGCTTGCGCTGCTGCCGGGGACACGCTGGCTCGCTTCCCGATTCGTACGCCATGAGCATGGCGAAGAGCGAGCGCAGGAAGACCCGGGGGAGCGCATATCCGCCGCGAGCCTGGCCCTTGCGATGGCAGCTGCGATCGGCTTCGTCGCAATTGGTGATGCGATTACCGGTTTGGTCAGCATACCAAGCCTGCGCTACGCCATTATCACGGCCCTGGTCGTCGCCGTCGCAACAGCGTTTCCGCACTGGATGGAGCGTCTGCATGGCGGCTTTGAGCTCGGCGTGGGACTCGCTTTTGTCTTCTTCGCCGCGATTGCCGCAGGTGCCGACCTGGACACGATGATTACGATCGCCCCGATACTGATCGTGCTCGTCGTGATTCTGCTGAGCATCCACCTGATCGTGCTGCTCGGCGTCGGCCGGCTCTTCAAACTGACGCTGCCGGAGCTCGTTACCGCGTCGAACGCCGCTATCCTCGGCGCGACGACGGCCCCGGCCCTTGCCGCTGCCCGCGGCTGGCATGACCTCGTAACACCGGGCGTACTCGTTGGCGTGCTCGGATACGCGCTGGGCACGTTCATCGGCACGGCGATTTACCATCTTTGGGCAATGTTCTAGCGAGGCTTCGCCTCAGACCGACGAGGCGTGATCATCGCTCTATCGCTATCGAAAGCGGAACCGTGATCGTGGTCGTGATCATGATCGTAGTCGAAGCCGCCGCAGGAGGGACCGCATTCTTTCGCCGTTCGTGGTCTCCGGAGGTCCCGGCCAGGTACCGGGTCGAAACCCGTAGCCATCAGGTTTTCCGTGCCCGCTTTGCCTGGCGTCGCCGATTACGATTACGATCACGATCACGACAACGAGAGGGGTTAGACGTTTGCGAAATTTGACTCATTTGCACAAAATCCGGTCATTCAAGGAATCCTAGTACCCCCTTTCAGAACATTCTGCCGGCAGCGGAATGGTTTGAACCACAGAGACGCAGAGAACACAGAGGCCATAAATTTGCAATATCAGTCGAAACTAGGTACTAGCCGATCGGAGAATCTGAATGGACTTATTTCCACTTCCATCATTCGGTTGCCCTGGAATCAACGCAAAGAGGAGGGCGTTGCCTACCTACAGTAGGGTATACTAGGTGTCAGGTCCTGTTGATATTTAACTCCAACCGACTGTTTTCATAAGAAAACCACGAATGGACACGAATCCACACAAATTCGTGTTGATGCGTGTGAATTTGTGGTTTTCCGCCTAACCTGGACGGACAGGATAAGCTGAATGTCAACACCACCTAATCGTCCCCTCGCGGGGCTCCCCGCAGATGCTTGGTTCGGGCGCGTCGGCGCTTGAATTCCAGCCGGCATTCGTGCGATGTCCGCGTCGGCCTGGTCTTCTTCCGCGGCTTCGGCTGGTGGCTGGCCTTGCGGACCAGCTCGATCAAACGCTCCCGGGCATCCTCCCGATTTCTCTCACGGACGCGGAAACGGTGGGCCTCGATCGTGAGAATACCATCACTGCTCACCCGGCGGCCGGCAAGACGAATCAGCCGCTGCTTGACGGCCACCGGCACGGACGGAGAACGCCCGACGTCGAACCGCAATTGAACCGCGGTTGCGACCTTGTTGACCCTCTGACCGCCGGGACCGGGCGATCGGATGAATCGTTCTTCGAGCTCCGAATCCTCGAGACTGATGCTTGGGGTAATCGGGATCATTTTACGGATTCCGGGCCGCTCACGATCAATTCGTGTCTATTCGTGGTTCTTACGTGATTCTCAGCGGCTTTGCGGCCTGGTGTGAGCATTCTCAAACGCTCACGTCAAGCCACGAAGTCACAACGGGCCACAGGTTGGGCCTGCTATTTGCGCCCGTGTGGGCCCCACTGCCAGGCAACAATCACCATGGCGATAGTTAGGGCAACGGCAGGGACGATGACGAACCATTCCATCAGATATCCTCCAGTTCTTTGATGCGACGATAGGCACGGTAGTTGACGTACACAATGATGATGGTGAACACCAACGCGATAACAGAACCCACGATGGTTATGAATGGGTGCGCCGTGGCGTAGTTTTGCGCCAACCAGGCAATCAAGGAGGCATCCAAGGCAAAACAGACTGCAAAGACGACCTTGAGTCATCCGATTTCTTCTTTGATGCTATCGGCCCTTGACATGGGTGCCATCTACCCTGGTGGTTTCCCCGCTCGACGTCCTCAGCCTAACACCCCGACCGGCTTGGTCGAAACGGATTTTTCGCCGCCACCTTTTGGAGTGCGGCGGCCAATCTGACTCCAGTATTGACAGGAACCTGCGCTACCCGGTGTAACCCGAGGTGTTGCCAAGTGGCACCAGCCCGCCGCCGCTTTGGATTTCATTTAGCGACGCATGAGGCATTTCATTTGCGGCCAAGGGAAAGCGCCGTCGCCGCGGCGCGTGGGGAACCCGACGCTCGGATTTCCGGCACCGGCTACTGGGATCCTTCGTCGCTGAGGTTCGATGTGGCCGCGCCGCTCTGCCGGCGCACTCCAAAACAGTCCGGAATCCATAAAGAGCCTCCGTGTTTATCCGTGTCTATCCGTGGTTCTTCGGCGCGGTTGGTCACGCCTCGTGGCTTAAGGCGAAATCTCGTTTCGCCGGCTAATCGTACAGGATTAACAAGATTTTCAGGATGAACAGGATTTTTTTGTTGTGAAGAGGGCTTGCTGGTTTGGTAAGCGCGTGATCGGGCGTCGGAAATTCAGGAAAGACAAAAATCTTGTAAATCCTGTGTAATCCTGTAAATTCTGTCCGATTGGAGGTTCGCGACGGAGCTTGAGTTGGGCACTCGTCGGTCTGAGGCGAAACCTCGCCAGGACCTCTTGAGGGAGCCAGACTTTTACAAATGAGTTGAGTTTGTGCGCTGCATAAAAAGATGGTTCTTTGTTTATCCGCAGATTACGCAGATTCGCGCAGATTAAAAATACAATAATCTGCGCGAATCTGCGTAATCTGCGGATAAAAGACAGCGCCGGAACGAGCCGGAAATTCACGCCTCGTTGGTCTGAGGCGAAGCCTCGTTAGGTACTAAGCCGGGCCTGTGCTGAAATAGCGGCCTGTATCGGTAAGCTCGAATCAGGTACGAGTAAGCAAAATGGAAATACCCACAGGCTTTGTTTGGTGGTCCTCGGCGGAATCCCGCGCCGCGGGACAGGTCTCGATCCTGGCCATCGCCGAGACCCTGTTCGCCGTCGCCTTCTACTTGTGGATCGCTACCCTGCTCAGTCCCCACATCCTCCTAGTCACCAGTCTGTTCGTAGCCCCTCTCTTACTGCTCCGCTCGGAGCGATCCATCGCGGCCGGTGTCCGTTGGTTTCAGTGGGATTGGTTTGGTTTCAAAAACTATAATGAGTGGTCCCGCGCCCGGAAAGGCATCTGGCTCGGCCTTCTGGCCCTGATTGGCTTTGCTCTGATCTGGTGGGTATCCAGCTATCTGGTCCAGGCCTGGTTACCGGACCAAACCGGCCTGATGCTGCTGTTTCTCTTTGCCGCCCCGATAGGAGCGATAAGTATCTTGCTCATCCTTATGGTTGCCGTGGCTGGGGCTGGGGCTGGGGCTGGGGCTGTGGCTGTGGCTGGGTTTGCGGTCAGGGCCATGCTGGTCCGGCTGGCGGCGACCCTGCGGTTTCTGGCGCCCGACGGTATCCGGTCACTCCCCACCAACTGGCGGGAGAACAATTTCGTCATCGACAGCCTGACCCCCGCGGAGCTGGTACCAGGTATCGGGGAACATGGTGAAGCCTTCACTCTGAAGGGGGTAATTGATAGGTTCAAGGAAGAGAAAGATAGAGCAACGAAATTCATAATTTTCCTTGTCATACCGATCTGGTTCCTGCCGGTCTTTCTCTACCGCCTGAGCATCAAGGCCACCTGTTGGTTCTATTGGCCGCTGGCGTTTCTGCTGCGTCCCCTGCCCGACGATGATCGGATGGAGCGGAGAAAACACGATCTCTGCTGGCCCTGGACCAATCCCGCTCAGCGCCTTTTGATCCTTGCGGGTCTTGGCTGGCTGCTTGTGTCCGGCCTGTCCTGGGTCGGCATCGAGTCCCTTTTCAACCGCCCCGATTGGCCTGCTGTTCCAGTTTGGTTGGAGTATGTCCTGATCCTGGACTGGTCGACTCTCGAGGTCTGGGATTGGGTGAATCTGGTGATTGCCGTCACCGGCGCCCCGATGCTTTTTATAGCGGGCAGTGCGGTAGCCTATTACAAGGCCGGGCGGGATTACGGCAAAGAAAAGCCCTGGTCCCTGCCGGTCATGCACGGCCTCTGGCGTCTGCGGACGCTGGCAGTCGTCGCCGGCCTGCTGCTGGCCCTGGGCTCCGTCCTGGTCCATCTCCAGCCCGAGTAGTTGGCGGTCCTGCCGGAGCGGCAGGCCCAGGCGTTGAGGGATTTTTACGGTTAGCACTTGGCTTGGCAATGATAGGTAGGATGGGCAAAGCGGAGCGTGCCTGTTTATTGGTCCAAGGTTCCGGTCATCCTCCAAGCTCTTCCGAGTTCGGATTCCTGGTTAGAGGCACCTAGCGAAGCGTGCCCATCGAACCCGGCTCCCGGTCAGGACACGATGGGCACGCTACGCTTTGTGCATTTTGATTCGTGTTTTTCGTGCCTTTCGTGGTTCCTGTTCCCTGCGCCCGCAGAACTTGACTCATTGGTAAAGATTCGGGTCCCTCAAGGAATCCTGGACGCGAGATGAAGATGGGTAACCCCGATCTGTCCCTGATCCGCCGTTTCCGATCGCGCGCCGAGCAGGCGTTGCCCGGCCGTATCACGCGCGTCGTGCTCTTCGGCTCGCGTGCCCGTCGGGAGGCCCATGCCCACTCCGACTGGGACGTCGCCGTATTCCTCAAGGATGGCGCCTCCAGCAAGGACACTTTGGAACTGGCCGATGCGGCCTATGATCTGATTGTCGAAACCGGCCAGATGATCCATCCGATTGCCTTGGCCGAGGATGGCCGCGGGGCAAGTCCACTGCTGCTCGACCTGATAGACACGGAGGGGATCACCGAAGAGGCGACAAACCCCAACGGCTGGGATGATTATTCCCCAACCCTGCGTAACGCCTCATCCACAACTTTCTTTGAAAGGTAGAGTCCGGCGGTCATCATATCCTCGATGAGTGGCCGGGCTTTGGGTATCAGGCCGCGTTTCCTAGCGACCAGCACGATTCCCAGGGTTCCCCGGACGGGAATATTCAGGCTGGCGGCGCACTTTCTGCCGGCCAGGTCATCGATGATGGACTCGGTGTCCGGATGCTCTAAAGCCAATGCCAACACACTCGATTCTCCGGCCCCCAAGCGCCATTCGGTAACGGCGTTCGGTATAGGGATGACGGATTTGGTAATCAACCATTCGGTTTGCCTGATGGCTTGGGCCGTAATATCCCGCCGACCCCGACGCAGAATCTCAGTTGCCACCGACTCCGGTACCCAGATCTCATCGGCAAAGGCTCGTAGTAAATCCAGGTGCCTGCTACGGGAAAGAAAGATCAGCGGAGAAGCATTGATGATTGCCTTGTCAGCCACGAGCGAGCTCATTATCCAGATCGTCGAAATCCACCGCGAAGGAGTCCTTGCCCATCCGGGCCAGGGCCAGCAGAAAATCGGTTCGATCCATGCCTGCTATTCCGGCGGCCCACTCCTGAGAGATACGCCCCTGTTGGTACCACTGGACGGAGGCCGCCAAACGCAGCTCCTTATCCAGCTCACCGGGGCTGCAATGCAAGACGGAATAGATGGTTTCCGGCAGTTCCAGGCTTACCTGGGTCATTGTCTTTACCTCCCTCAGCTGGTTAAAGCGGATCCAGGCTCACAGGCCACGCGGGGGAGCATGTGGATGTAGGTTGCGTTAAGACGCTGGCACCGACCCGGCAGACGATCAGCGAGCCTTGGCGCGTCGAACGCAACACATCGAATCCTCCGACAACGCCGAATCATTCAGGACTGCTTTTAACCAGACAGCTTCGTAGATCGGGGTGGTCGCCCCGAGAGGGGCGACAAACCCCAATGGCTTTGGCAAACTGATGAGGGTAACACATACCGCACCCTACGGGTTCTGCCCAACCCCTATTTGAGAAGGTGTCGCAAAAACGGTGGTATCAGCGGCCAGTCCGTGAAGTTCAAACCACAGAGAACACAAAGGACACCGAGAAGGGAACCAGTTAATTCTCGGTGTTCTCTGTGTCCTCTGTGGTTCAAAATCAAGGAGAATGCAGGTCCTCATCGACTGCCCCCGGAAGGACTTTTGCGACACTCTCCTACCTGGCCGCGTCGCTGCGGTTCGGGCAATCGGTGGATACGACCCACTACCGGCAACGCGCGCCGGCACGACACTTGCTCATTTGGCAGCTTCAAGCGCCAGCGAGCTTTCCGCTTTCGTTTAACGGGGAATTACAATGAAATCAGCCATGTATCTTTTTATCGGCCTGTTTCTGGTTGCCTGCCAGCCGAGCGATCCTGTCAAACTCATTTATCCTGACAAAATTTATCAACACACCGAGTGGACAGAAGATGAGATCAAAAAGGATATTGCCATCCGCCATCTCCATCGTGGTACGGATTCGAGCACTCACTTGATCCGTTTAAAAGGAAAGGAGTTCCCACATTTTCATGACCATCATGATCTGACTGTCGCGGTCATTTCAGGGACTTCGGTTATTCATTTCGAAGACCATGAGGTTTCCTTGCTGCCGGGCGATGTGATTCATATTCCAAAAGGGACATTTCATTGGGGTGAAAACACGGACCCCGTAGCCAGCGTGGTTTTCGCGGTGTTTTCTCCGGCCTTTGATGGCAAAGACAGACGCAAGGCGGAATAACTACCTCTTTTCGACTGACGCTACGAGGATTCCCGCCGTTCATCATCCCTGGCGCCTGGATTCCGGCTATCCCTGCCGGAATGACGGGCTTGCACTTCCCCGTATTAGAACCACGGATGAACACGGATAAACACAGATTGTGATCCGTGTCTATCTGTGTCTATCCGTGGTTCTTCGGTGCGATTCGTTTGAGAACGCCCCCTACGTGCCTGCTACGGGAAAGAAAAATCAGCGGAGAAGCATTGATGATTGCCTTGTCAGCCACGGGCGAGTTCATCATCCAGGTCGTCGAAATCGACCGCGGAGGAATCCTTGCCCATCCGGTGTCGGATGGAGGTTTGATTCCAGGGTCTCGCTTGCTTACACTCTACTCGTAAGTAAGATTCACGCAGAATGTAAGGAGCGCCTGATGGAAGCAACCATCACCAGTAAGGGCCAGATCACCCTGCCGAAGGCCCTGCGAGACCATTTGCACGTGACAACGGGGGACCGGGTCGAGTTCCTCCTGGAGGAGAACAATCTGGTGCGGATGGTACCGCGGGCAACATCCATCACCCGGCTCAAGGGGATGCTGCCGAGGCCGGAACAGCCGGTGTCGCTCGAGGCGATGGACGAGGCCATCGCCGCGGGCGGCGACTGAGCGAGCCTGTGATCGGCCTCGACACTAATATCCTGGTGCGCTACATCACCCAGGACGATCCGGAGCAGGCCGCACAAGCCAGTCGGCTGATCGAGACGCGCTGTACCGCCACTTCCCCGGGACGGGTCGCGCACATCGTCCTGTGTGAGCTGGTCTGGGTGCTGCGCCGCGCCTATGGCTACAGTAAACCGCAAGTGGTGAGCGTGCTGGATCAGATCTTGGTCACCGCGGAACTCGCGATCGAGAACGAGGAGCTGGCATTCCATGCGCTGGACGCGTACCGCCTGGGACCCGCGGACTTCTCCGACTACCTCCTGGCCCTGAGTAATCGCGCCGCGGGTTGCGAGACTACCTACAGCTTCGATACCCGACTGTCTGCCCACCCGGCGGTACGTCTTCCCCCTTGAGGAGGATGCCGCAAAAGCCCATCCGTGGGGCGTAGCGCAGACGTCCCCACCTGCATTTTGGCTCGTTCCCACGCTCCAGAATTCTCTCACAATCTCTGGAGCGTGGGAGCCAGATGACAGATGAACTTTCTGCTTCCGTTTAAGGGGGAATCACAATGAAACCAGCCATGTATCTTTCTGCGGAAGTTTACGAGCCTCGACCGTCTGTTAGAATGCACAAAGCGCAGCGTGCCCATCGATTCATAACCTGAATCCACCGCGGATGAGCATCACCAGAGCACAGAACGAGTAGAGGAAAATGCCTGAGATTACACGATTCTACGGAATCATCATAAAGCTCTTCTTTGGTGACCATCCCCCACCGCATTTCCATGCGGTTTACGGAGAGCACAACGCGATCTTCAACATTGAAACATTAGAGATGATCGAAGGCGACCTTCCTGCGAGAGCCAGAAAACTCATAATTGAGTGGGCAACCCCGTATCAATCCGAACTTGTCGAAATGTGGAAAACACAAGAATTCAAGAAACTACCGCCGCTTCAGTAACCATGAATATTCCGAGAATCCGAAGTGTAATGCCAGAGGAAGGACATTTCCTTGTTGTTCTGTTTTCAAATGGAAAACGGAAGAGATATGACATAACCCGCCTGACGACGCACGAGATGTTTTTTCCTCTCAAAAACCCGATGTTCTTCAAAAACGTGTCCGTAGAACCAGGCGGTTACGCTGTTTCTTGGAATTCCGATATCGATATCAGCGAATATGAATTGTGGAAACATGGCGAGGAAATGCCCTGACAGGGCGCTATAGCCGACGCCGGAAAGAAAGAACATTACATTGGGCCGAAAACACGGACCCCGTAGCCAGCATTGTTTTCGCAGTGTTTTCTCCGGCGTTCGATGGTAAGGACAGGCGCAAGGCGGAATAACTATTCCGTCCATTCCCATCTAGCCCCGGCGCCTTGCTCGTGGGAGAGTTCAGGCGTTCCTGGCATAACATTTGCTCACCAAAATGGACTCGGCACGGCACAGGGTCCTGTTTATAATGCGCGCCCCGACGCCTGTTTTGCGGTAGCCGCGTCGCAACCCCTGGGGACTCGCCGTCGGTCCGCGGTCCGGTCGGCGCCCCTGTACCAATCGAGAGCAATGATGAGTCTGCGTGCCCTACCTTCAGCACAGGGTCTCTACGACCCTGCCCGCGAGCACGATGCCTGCGGCGTCGGCTTTGTCTGCAATATCAAGAATCGCAAGAGCCACACGATCATCCGCCAGGGCCTGGAGATTCTGCAACGCCTGACCCATCGTGGTGCCGTAGGCGCCGATCCCAGGGCAGGCGACGGGGCCGGCATCCTGGTCCAGCTTCCGGATGCCTTCTTCCGCGCGGTGGTGGGTTTCGAGCTGCCGCCCACCGGCCAGTACGGCGTCGGTCATGTCTTTCTGCCCCGCGACTCGGACGCGCGGCAGGAGATGGAGACCCTGGTCGACCGTCACCTGACCGCGGGCGGGCATCGGATCCTGGGCTGGCGGGATGTCCCGGTGGACAACCGCGACCTGGGCGAGAGTGTGCTCCCGACCGAGCCTTTTATACGGCAGGTATTTATCGGCCGGCCCGAGGACTGCGCGGACCAGGACGGCTTCGAGCGCCGGCTGTTTACCACCCGCAAGGGCCTGAGCAATGAGATCCGCCGGGCCGGTATCGACAAGGCCGCCTATTACGTGACCTCCCTGTCCTCGCGCACCATCACCTACAAGGGGATGTTGCTCGCCGACCAGGTAGGCAGCTATTACCTGGATCTCAAGGACGAACGCTTCGCGTCCGCCCTGGCCCTGGTGCACCAGCGGTTCTCGACCAATACCTTTCCTACCTGGGACCTGGCCCAGCCCTTCCGCATGATCTGCCACAACGGGGAGATCAACACCCTGCGCGGCAATGTCAACTGGATGGCGGCGCGCCGCCATACCATGAAGTCCGAGGTCCTGGGCCCCGATCTGGACCGGATCTGGCCCCTGATCGCCGAGGGCCAGTCCGATTCGGCCTGCTTCGACAATGCCCTGGAACTCTTGGTGATGGGCGGCTATTCCCTGGCCCATGCCATGATGCTCCTGATCCCCGAGGCCTGGTCCAACAACGACCTGATGGACGAGCAGCGCCGCGCCTTCTACGAGTATCACGCCGCGTTGATGGAGCCCTGGGACGGCCCGGCGGCGGTGGCCTTTACGGACGGACGTCAGATCGGCGCCACCCTGGACCGTAACGGCCTGCGCCCGGCCCGCTATCTGGTCACCAATGACGATATGGTCATCATGGGCTCCGAGATGGGGGTGCTCGAGATCCCCGAAAAAAAGATCATCAAGAAGTGGCGCCTGCAGCCGGGCAAGATGTTTCTGATCGACCTGGAGCAGGGCCGGATCATCGACGATTCGGAGCTCAAGGCCCAATTGGCCGGCGCCCAGCCCTACCGGCAATGGCTGCACAAGACCCAGATCGCCTTGGATACCCTGCCGACGGATGTGGCCCCCATGACCCCGGACCGGGAGACCCTACTGCACGCTCAACAGGCGTTCGGCTACAGCCAGGAAGACATCAAGTTCCTGCTTACTCCAATGGTCCTGACCGGCCAGGAGGCGATCGGCTCCATGGGGGCGGACAACCCGCCTTCGGTGCTTTCGAGCCGTTCCAAGCACCTCTCGACCTATTTCAAGCAGAATTTTGCCCAGGTGACCAACCCGGCCATTGACCCGATCCGCGAGGAGTTGGTGATGTCCCTGGTGTCCCTGATCGGCCCGCGCCCCAACCTGTTGGGACTCACGCAAGCCGGCCGGCATATGCGCCTGGAGGTGAAGCAACCGGTCCTGACCAACGAGGACCTGGAACGGGTCCGCCACATCCAGGACAACACCGGCGGCGCCTTCCGCACCCATACCCTGGATATGACCTATCCGGCCGACGAGGGTACCGACGGTATGGCACCGGCCCTGGAACGGCTGTGTCGGGAGGCGGAGGACGTGGTGCGCCAGGGCTCCAATATCCTGATCCTCTCCGACCGCCACCTGAACCGAGACTACATCGCCATCCCGGCCCTGTTGGCGACGTCCGCCGTGCATCATCATCTGATCCGACGGGGCCTGCGGACTAGTTCAGGTTTGGTGGTGGAGACCGGTGCGGCCCTGGAGGTCCACCACTTCGCGACCCTGGCCGGCTACGGGGCCGAGGCCATCAATCCCTATCTGGCCTTCGACACCATCGCCGAGCTGCTGCCGCGGCTACCCGAGCGGCTCGACTTCGAGGAGGCCCAGCAACGCTACATCAAGGCCGTGGGCAAGGGCCTGCTCAAGGTGATGTCGAAGATGGGGATCTCCACCTATCAGTCCTATTGCGGGGCCCAGATTTTTGACGCAGTGGGACTCGCCACCCCCTTCGTGGACACCTATTTCACCGGCACCCATACCCAGGTGGAGGGGGTGGGACTGACCGAGATCGCCCGCGAGACGGTGCGCCGGCACCAGGCCGGCTACGGCAATGCGCATATCTATCGCAAGCACCTGGACGTGGGCGGTGATTACGCCTTCCGCCTGCGCGGCGAGGACCACGTCTGGACACCGGACACCATCGCCAAGCTCCAGCACGCGACCCGTTCCAAGAATGCCGAGATCTACGAGGAATACGCCCGGATGGTCAATGAGCAGAGCGAGAAGCTGATGACCTTCCGCGGACTCATGGAGTTCAAGTGGGCGGACCGGGAGCTCCCCCTGGAAGAGGTCGAGCCCGCGACCGAGATTGTCAAACGCTTCGCCACCGGGGCCATGTCCTTCGGGTCCATCTCCTACGAGGCCCATTCCACCCTGGCCAAGGCCATGAACCAGCTCGGCGGCAAGTCCAACACCGGCGAAGGGGGCGAGGAGCCGGAGCGTTTCAATCCGCTCCCGGACGGGTCCCGCAACCCGGAGCGTTCGGCGATCAAGCAGGTGGCCTCCGGGCGCTTCGGGGTGACCATCGAGTACCTGGCCAATTCCGATGACATCCAGATCAAGATCGCCCAGGGCGCCAAGCCGGGGGAAGGCGGTCAGCTCCCCGGCCACAAGGTCAACCGGCAGATCGCCCGGGTGCGCCACTCCACCCCCGGCGTGGGGTTGATCTCCCCACCTCCGCACCACGACATTTACTCGATAGAAGATTTGGCCCAGCTGATTCACGATCTCAAGAACGCCAATCCCAAGGCCCGCATCTCGGTCAAGTTGGTGTCCGAGGTTGGCGTGGGCACGGTGGCCGCCGGGGTTTCCAAGGCCCACGCCGACCATGTGACCATCTCGGGCTACGACGGCGGCACCGGGGCTTCGCCCCTGACCTCCATCAAGCACGCCGGCTCGCCCTGGGAGATCGGCCTGGCCGAGACCCACCAGACCCTGGTGCTTAACCGGCTACGGGGGCGCATCGCGGTCCAGGTCGACGGGGGCATGAGAACCGGCCGCGACGTGGCCATCGCCCTGCTGCTCGGCGCCGACGAGATCGGTTTTTCCACTGCTCCCCTGATCGTTTCGGGCTGCATCATGATGCGCAAGTGCCACCTCAACACCTGCCCGGTGGGGTTGGCGACTCAGGACCCGGAGCTGAGAAAAAAATTCACCGGCAAGCCGGAGCATGTGGTCAACTATTTCTTCTTCGTGGCCGAGGAAGTGCGCCGGATCATGGCCCGGCTGGGCTTCGCCAGGGTCGATGACATGATCGGCCAAACGGATCGCTTAGAAATGCGTCGCGCCATCGACCATTGGAAGGCCAAGGGCCTGGATTTCACCAAGCTCCTGACCAAGCCCCAAGTCCCGGCGGACGTCGCCCTCTACAACTGCGAGCCGCAGGATCATGGCTTAGAAAGGGCCCTGGACCATGAGCTGATTCGCCGGGCCGCGCCGGCCCTGGAGAGAAGCGAGCCGGTGCGCATCGAGCTCGAGGTCAAAAACTACCACCGCACCGTCGGTACCATGCTCTCCTGGCGGGTTGCCCAACGCTATGGCCTGGCCGGATTGCCGGAGGATACGATCTACATCAAGGCCAGGGGCGTCGGTGGTCAGTCCTGGGGCGCCTGGGTATCCAAGGGTGTCACCATCGAGCTGGAAGGCGAGGCCAACGACTATGTGGGCAAGGGCCTGTCCGGCGGGCGTCTGGTGGTCTACCCCCCGCGGGAGTCGGGCATGGCAGACCGGGCCGAAGACAACATCATCGTCGGCAACACGGTGCTCTACGGTGCCATCGCTGGCGAATGCTATTTTCGCGGCGTGGCCGGCGAACGCTTCTGCGTCAGAAACTCGGGTGCCACTGCGGTGATCGAAGGCGTGGGCGACCACGGCTGCGAATATATGACCGGGGGCGTCATGGTCTGTCTGGGACCAACCGGACGCAACTTCGCCGCCGGCATGTCCGGCGGCATCGCCTATGTGCTCGACGAGGAAGGAGGTTTTTCACGGCGCTGCAATATGGCCATGGTCGAGCTCGAGCCTATCGTGGCCGAGGACGATGCCTTAGAGGCCTTCCACCAGGGCGGCGACCTCGAGACCATGGGCCGGGTGGACGTAAGCCACGATATGACCCGCTTCGACGCCGTCCGGCTGCGCCAACTCATCGCCAAGCACCTACACTACACCGGCAGCCCGGTAGCCAAGCGCATCCTGGACGACTGGGCGGCTTTTCTACGGAAATTCGTCAAGGTCATGCCCGTGGACTACCGCCGCGCCCTGACCGAGATGCAGGCCCGACACCGCCGGCCGCCACCGCTGCCCGCGCGGCAGTCATCAGGATCCTTGGGTGCCCCGCAGCTTTACAAGTGAGTCGAGTTTGTGCGCTGCACAAAAAACTCACGCTCGGGTGCGCTGTACTCATTGCTTTTATCCGCAGATTACGCAGATTTCCACAGATTAAAAACAGAAATAATCTGCGAGAATCTGCGTAATCTGCGGATAACGAACTTGTGTGCTACACAAAAAATTTATGCCTCGTCAGTCCGAGGCAGAGTTTCGTTAGTCGTTTACGCCGCCTGACATCCCATGACCGACCCGCAAAACAACAGTGACGCCTACGACAGTCCCTGGAAAGAGGCGCTCGAACACGCCTTCCCCGAGTTCATGGCCTTCTATTTCCCCGCGGCGTACGCCCAAATCGATTGGGCACAAGGCCATACATTCAAGAACACCGAACTGCGCCAGGTGGTGCGTGACGCCGAGCTCGGCAAACGTTTTGCCGACACCCTGGTCCAGGTCACCCTCGAGGATGGCGAACCACGCTGGATCTACATCCACATCGAGGTCCAGGGTCGGCGGGACAGCGGATTTGCCCGGCGCATGTTCACCTACAACTACCGGCTCTTCGACCGCTACGCCCATCCCGTCGCCAGCCTTGCCGTGCTGGCCGATGAGGATGCCGGGTGGCGACCCGATGTCTATAGCTTCGAGGTCCTGGGCTGTCGCCATACCCTCGAATTTCCCGTCGTCAAGCTCATCGACTATGCGGACCGCGCCGAAGCACTCGTAGCGAACCCCAACCCCTTCGCCTTGGTGACCGCCGCGCATCTGCGTACCCGTCAGACCAAAGGCGACCCGCAAGCCCGCTATCGGGCCAAGCGCGACCTCGTGCGTTCGCTCTACCGGCAAGGTTGGGACAGGCAACGTATCTTGGACCTGTTTGCCGTCCTCGACTGGATGATGCGTCTGCCCGATGCGCTCGAACAACGGCTCTGGCAAGATATCGAAGCCATTGAAGGAGAAACCAAAATGCCCTACGTCACCAGCGTTGAACGATTGGCCATTCGGAGAGGGATGCAACAAGGCCTGGAGCAAGGGATGCAACGAGGGATACAACAAGGGATGCAACAAGGCCTGGAGCAAGGCAGGCTGGAAGGCAAGATCGAGGGCCTGGAACGCTTGCTTGTCAAACGCTTCGGTCCCCTCGATGAAGCAACCCGCAAGCGCCTCGATCTAGCCACCCCGGAACAACTCGATCGCTGGACCGATCGCATTCTGGATGTGTCCAGGGTAGAGGCCGTGTTTGAGGAGCATTGAGACTCGTCGGTCTGAGGCGCAGCCTCGCGAGGATTCCTTGAAGGACCCGCATCTATACAAATGAGGGCACCTTGAAAAATAGGTGTTTTCACTAATCAAGCGACTCTAAGCCATTGATTATTCATGTGTGCCGTTGACGAAAATTGTATTTTTCAAAGTGCCCACAAATGAGTCAAGTTTGTGCACTGCATAAAAAAACTCACGTCTCCTCACGCAGTACTGGGGGCGTTGTGTTCATTGCTTTTATCCGCAGATTACGCAGATTCTCGCAGATTAAGAACACAAGTAATCTGCGAAAATCTGCGTAATCTGCGGATCGGATAACAAGTTTGTGCACTGCACAAAAAATTCATGTCTCGTCGGTCTGAGACGAAGCCTCGCGAGGAGCTATCAAGCATGGGTAAGCCCACCGGATTCATGGAACACGAACGGCTGGACCAGGGCTACCAGCCCGCCGCCGATCGCGTCGTCCACTACCGAGAATTCCTCATCCCGCTCTCCGACACGGACCTGAGCACCCAGGGTGCGCGCTGCATGGACTGCGGCATCCCCTACTGCCATCAGGGCTGTCCCGTGGCCAACCTCATCCCGGACTGGAATGACCTGGTCTACCGGAGCGATTGGCGGGCGGCCATCGAGGTCCTGCACGCCACCAACAATTTTCCGGAGTTCACCGGACGTATCTGCCCCGCCCCCTGCGAGGCCGCTTGCACCCTGAACCTGCACGACTCTCCCGTCACCATCAAGACCATCGAGTGCGCCATCATCGACAAGGCCTGGGAGCAAGGCTGGATCCAACCCCAGATCTCCAAGGAGAAGACCCGTAAGCGGGTCGCGGTGGTGGGCTCCGGACCCGCCGGCCTGGCCTGTGCTCAGCAACTCGCCCGCGCCGGCCACTCCGTTGAGCTCTGCGAGCGCCAGGACCGGATCGGCGGCCTGCTGCGCTACGGCATCCCGGACTTCAAGCTCGACAAGCGGCTCATCGACCGCCGCATGGCCCAAATGCGCGCCGAGGGTGTGGAGTTCCGCACCAACCTCCATGTGGGTGTCGACATCCCGGCCCGGCAGTTGGTCGAAGACTATGACGCAGTCGTACTCGCCGGCGGCTCCGAGCAACCCAGAGACCTGGAAATACCGGGCCGCGACCTGAAAGGCGTGCACTTCGCCATGGATTTTCTGCGTTCCAACAGCAAGCGGGTCCAGGGTGTGTACGTCCCGGACTTTGAGTTCATCAGCGCCGAAGGCAAGCAAGTCGTCGTCATCGGCGGCGGCGACACCGGCTCCGACTGCATCGGCACCGCCAACCGCCACGGCGCCAAATCCGTCACCCAGCTCGAAATCCTGCCCAGGCCCCCGGAACAGGAAGACAAGGGACTGACCTGGCCCGACTGGCCCAACAAACTGCGCACCTCCAGCTCCCAGGAAGAGGGCTGCGAACGCAAATGGTCGGTACTCACCAAGGAATTCGTCGATGACGGCAAGGGCCAGGTCAAGGCCCTGAACTGCGTCAAGGTGGAGTGGAACAAAGATGCCACCGGGTGCTGGCAGATGAGCGAGATCGCAGGCTCCGAGTTTTCCCTGGAAGCCGACTTGGTCACCCTCGCCATGGGTTTTGTGCATCCAGCCCATGAAGGGATGCTCCAAGAGCTCGGCGTCGAGCTCGACGGGCGTGGCAACGTTAAGGGCTCCACCGAAGGCCCCGACGCCTACCACACCTCCATCGACGGCGTCTTCACCGCCGGCGATATGCGCCGCGGCCAATCTCTCGTCGTCTGGGCCATCCGCGAAGGCCGCCAATGCGCCCGCGCCGTGGACGAGTGGTTGATGGAGAGATCGGATTTGCCGGGGTGAGTCGCCCTGCTCCATTCTCAAGCTAGGCGGCCTGTTGCCCCCGGATTGGTCTCCCCGATGAACCCATCTTCGATCCTATGGAATCATCCGGGAACTGACATAGATATCGTTGCGTTGGATTTGGACTCTGAGTTTAGAGGAACAAGCGCATGCAATTTACCATCACCCTGGACCGTGACGAAGATGGCGTCTGGATCACCGAATGTCCTTCGATTCCGGGCTGTGTCAGCCAAGGCCGGACGAGGAGAGAAGCCCTTGCCAATATTCAGGAAGCTATCCAGTTGTGCCTGGAAGTCAGAGCGGAAAAGGATTTACCTTTGACTATTGAGACGCAGCAATTGGAGATCGCGGTTTAATGCCAAACTTGCCTGCACTCAGTAGTCGTAAAGTTGTTAAGGCTTTTGAATCGTTCGGCTGGGAAGTAGTGCGCCAGCGCGGCAGCCATATCATCTTGGTCAAGGAAAATCACAACGCTACGCTTTCCGTGCCGGACCATAAGGAAGTGGCGAAAGGTACGCTCCGATCACTCATTCGTGCGGCTGGGATTACGGTCGAAGAGTTTAATCAGGCAGTTAAATAACCGAGCGGGGAAAGGGGCCAAGCTCAATTAATTCGAGCCGTGGACAAATAGCGGATGGGCAAATCGGATTTGCCGGGGTGAGCCGTATCTTGTAAATAGTAAAAAAGAGTAAAAAAGGACACCGCCATGCAAGGATTTCCCGAAAAATCAGAAAGTCCTGTCTACCCTCATGGTGGATATCGCGGCATCCGGCAAGCTCGAGGAAAACCTGGACCATCCACTCGGGCCGTGGCTGTACACTTCCTCGTGCATGCACTGTGTTCCTGTTTCCCTGGAACAGGGCGGACAGGGTTTGGGCGCCATGTGGGGCGGGCAAAAGGCCCGGGAAATGCTCGCCGAGGCGGGATTCGGGGAAGTCACCGCCGAAAAGGTTTCCGGCGATCCCTTCAATAACTATTACTTCGCAAAGGTGTGATCTCTTTGGAGGTATTGAAGATGGATATGGAACTCTCTTATGTCAGCGCTTATTGCCGGCGTCCCATCGAAAGCGGAGAAAGCGTCATTCTCGGAATGAGCCCATTCAACAGTTATTTCTCGAGACGTAGGATCTTGCGCCTTTATGAATGGAGTAAGGAACATTTCGCGAGGGTCTCCCTATATGTCCCCGATAAACCGAGCGCCTACACGCTCATGGCGATGGGGTACGATGAAAAAAAGGCGGAAAAGAAATCGAGACGCTAATCCAATTATCTATTCAATAAAATTCACGAGGCCATTGGTTCGGATTTGGATGGGGTTACCCTGGTCAATTCGGACTGGCTGGACGATTGTCCGGTATATTGGGAAAAATTGGATTTTCTTCACGAATTGTTCGATACGAACCGGCGCTTTCGGGAAGGTTGCCTGGCAACTTCGCGGTCCGTTTTGCAAAACTATGCAAATAGGGATGATATCAACCAATATGCGTCATTGACGGCCGTCGAGTACTTTCTGTCGGAGCTCCCCCTTTTGATTTTCGGGGCGGATATACTCGAAACGAATCATTCCGTATTCGTCTACCATAATTTCTCGGAATTTCTTTCCGAACTATTTCGAGACAAATTGTTCGGATTGGTCGATGATAGACATGGTCATGCGATAGTCCAACCGAAAATTCCGTAGTGGAGGAGTAAAAAGAAGGAGAGAGTAAAAAGCAGAGGGTCCATGCCGGGATGCTCCAGGGACTCGGCGTTGAACTCATAAAAATGAAAAAGAATGAAAAAGGACACTCCGGGCTAAGCTTCTTCCTGACACCGAAATCGCAGAGAATTTGCCATGACTGCTCCCCGCTCTGTTCTCATCTCCCTTGAAAACACTCCCTGGTATCACTGTGTATGCCGTTGTGTGCGCCGTGCCTTCCTGTGTGGGGAGGACCAGCTCTCAGGGATGAATTTCGATCACCGCCGCGGTTGGATCGTCGAGTGTATTCAGCAACTTGCCGCCATGTTCGCCATTGAGGTGGCCGCCTATGCGGTAATGAGTAACCACTACCACATCGTGGTGCGCATCGACCGGGAACGGGCCTTGGAGGGATTATCTGGAGCTAGTCGATTGGACGGGCCGGGCGTTACGTGCGGATAAACGTGGATACATCGAGGAACGAGAACCCAAGATTTTCGCCCGACTAGGCATCGACGGGGATCGGTTTATCGGCTCTGCCGAGCGGTTTCTCGAGGAATTCGGGACGGCGGTCGGCGCGCCGGCATCGCTGGTAAATTTCTGCGCCCGGCGTCAGGCCAAGTATCTGCGTGGTATTCAGGCTGCGCGAGCGGTGTTTGCAGCCAAACAGGCAGCATGATAGGGCTGAGCGAAGTCGGGATCAGCGCGTGGATTGGGGTGAGGAATGAACCCCCAACATGGGAAAATCAGACTTGCCGGGGTGAGTGATGCACTTCTACCTACAGAGGAACTTTCCTGCATGGTGGGAGTTAGTGTGTCAGATCACATGCCGTCTAACACATTAGCATCGCGTGCGATCTAAGAAAACTGTTAGTTGTCAGGTCCCAGATGATTCCTCAAGATCGAAGACGGGTTCATCAGGGAGACCAGACCAATCCGGGGGCAACAAGCCGCCTAGCTTGAGAATTGAGAATGGAGCAGGTGACTCACCCCGCCAAATCCGACCTCCCCATCAACCACTCGTCCACGGCGCAGGCACACTGGCGGCCTTCGCGGATAGCCCATACTATCAGAGATTGGCCACGGCGCATGTCACCGGCGGCGAAGACGCCGGGGATGGAGGTATGGTAGGCATCGGGCCTTCGTGGAACCTTTGATATTGCCACACCCATCGAATTCTTGGAGCATAAACAAAATGGGTGTCCTTTTTTGCATTTTTTGCATCCTTTTTTGCAGTCGCGGCGGTGGTCGAAATTCATCCTGAAAGCTGTTTCTCCCCACACAGGAAGGCACAGCGCACACAACGGCATACACAGTGATACCAGGGAGTGTTTTCAAGGGAGACGAGAACGGAGCGGGGAGCAGTCATGGCAAATTCTCTGCGATTTTGGTGTCCGGAGTGGGAGGGATGTCAAACAAGGTGGGTGTCCTCTTTTCCTCTCCGCAATGGTAAGATCGACTTCAGCCAGATTCCGTCGGGCATAGGTCCAGGCGTTGGCCAAATCCTCGGCCCGCAGGGTAGGGTAACAGCGGAGAATTTCCGCCTTCGTACTGCCGAGCCGGCGGGCCTGTTCGAGGACCCATACAGGTATTCGGGTACGGACGATGCGCGCGGTTCCACCGCAAACACCAGGCATTTTTTCGATTCCCGGTGTCGCCCCGCCTAGATCGCGAGCAATCCATTGCAGTAACTGAGCCTTTTCCCCTGGGGATAGGTTGGGAAGCATCTTTTCGATGGATTGAAGCGGGGTGTTCATCTACCCTCGGCCGCGCTTGAGAAGACGCTCGGCAAAGCCGATAAACCGCTCCCCGTCGATGCCCAGTCGGGCAAGTATCTCGGGTTCTCGTTTCTCAATGCATCCAGTTTTATCCGTGCGTAACGCCCACCCCGTCCAATCGACCAGTTCCAAATAGTCCTCGAAGGCAAAAGGCACCGCCCAGGGGGTCTGTGCGGTGGCATCGAAGGGCATCAACGGGGCCGGGGATAAGACCTGCGTCTCGGTCTCCGGTCGTAACCTTTCCCCATCCAGCATTTTCTCAGACTCTTTGATAGTCGTGGTCTTCTGTGGGTCGGCGTCGGACCCAATCTCCTTCGGTAATCCGACGACGCGCTCTTGAATCGAGGTGTAGTCCGAGGTCTCCGGCGTTTCCGCAAGCCCCGCCCGGACCGGATTCAGATCCACATAGGCCATCGCTGCCAGCAATGCTTTCTCATCGAGCAACGCCTGGCTCTTGAAGCGACCTTCCCAGAACCGCCCCTTCACACCATCCTCCGCATTGGCCCGACGGGCGATATGCTCGTTGAGAGTGCGCATGAACCAGGACAAATCGTGCAATCGCTCCTGGTAGACCTCGGCCTGCGCCTCGACTTCGGTGATCTCCGCCTGGCTCATCTCTGCCCGTGACGCAGAGAGATACCCCGTCACCAACACGGGTCCGGTGAAGAGCGCCGTCCAGCGTTTCAGGACCTCCTCTATCGACCACTCCGAGGCCCGTTCCCGGTCAATGCGCATCACGATGTGATAGTGGTTGCTCATCACCGCGTAAGCGGCCACATCAATGGCGAACAGGGCAGCAAGCTGCTGTATGCGCTCGACAATCCAGCCCCGGCGGTGGTCGAAATTCAAGCCCGAGACATGATCCTCACCACACAAGAAGGCACGGCGCGCACACCGGTATACACAGTGATACCACGGAGTATCTTCAAGGGCAGAACTGAGCAGGGAGCGGTCATGGCAAATTCCCTGCGATTCTGATGCTGGAAGGAGGCTTAGCCTGGAGTGGGAGGGATATCAAACAAAGTGGGTGTCTTTTCTCCCTTTCCTTTTACGCAGGTAGGGGGAAGCTTTCAAAGACTGAACCTGGCCCTTTTTCCTCAATCCGGCCAATAGTCATCGTCGAGCAGTTGTTCGACCGAAAAAGGGCAAGCGTTTGGAAAACTATCGAGCGCGAGACCGGTCTCCAGACTTGCACGCTTGCGCGCGGTAGCGTATCGATCGGTCATCAATTGCTCTACTTTGGAGTTCAGGCTGGGACTGTCCTTCAGCAGGTCCTGTATTTCGTCGCGTGCGTTGGTAATCGAAAGCCTCCAACTGACGCCTCTGTACTTCAGTTGGTATTGCCACTTGAGTAGGTGAACGATCAGGAGTTTCAGATAGCTGGAGAGGGCGCGTTTGTCGCTTTTTCCCATGTCCTCGATTTCCTCCGCGACCTGTTCCAAATCCACTTCGCCGATGTGTCCCTCGCGAAGGAGCTTGGATGTTTTGATGGTCCAGTCGTAGAAATCGCCATCGTATGCGTATTCGTTGATAGTGTCGGTATGGGTAGTCATTGGACGGCTCTCAGTGAGATTGCTGTACCCTGCTGATTACCTTCGGCCTAATAAGATCCTGCTAACGCGCTTTTGACCGGGCGAGGTTTACCGTTGGTGCGCCAAGCGAAGCTTGGCGTTTCTTGCTGGGTGAAAGTCCCGGTCGGGAGGGGGACCTGGATGATCTCTCGTAAGGGCTAACCACCCACCCGTATCGCGTGTTGCGCCTCTAGCGGATAGCGACGCCTTGGTAGGGACACGGGAGCCATCGTGAACAACGGAGGTGAAGCGTACACAGAGAATCTACGACAAGCGGCCGGCAGCTAACTTAATGGCATTGGGTTGCAGGCGAGACGCCTGCGCTACGTTCTTAGTTTCTGCGATGACCCGGCTTAATTGAGAACACCCCCCAGTGCAGCATAGTGAAAATCCTAATACCATTCTTTTCTCTCCAGGGGACCTTGAAAAATTGCCTTCCCGGAAATTTTCCACGATGCGAAGTGAAAACGCGGTTTCCACTTCGCTTATCCGGTGGGGAGTGTTTGTCGTCTCTATCTGCTGCCCCCGTTGGTCGACAACGAGCGGGGCCACGTCTATTCGACGGTGACGGATTTGGCCAGATTCCGCGGTTGGTCCACGTCGGTGCCCTTGAGTACGGCTACGTGGTAGGCCAGAAGTTGGAGCGGGACGGTGAAGAGCAAGGGGGAGATGAGGCCGTCTACCTGGGGGATCTTGATGACGGTCGTGCCCCGCCCTTCCGCCATGGTGACGCGGTCGTCGGCGAACACGAAGAGCTCGCCGCCCCGGGCACGGACTTCTTCGAGATTGGATTTGAGCTTCTCGAGCAGTTGGTCGTTGGGTGCGACGGCAACTACGGGCATGGCTTCGTCGATGAGGGCCAGGGGACCATGTTTGAGCTCGCCAGCGGGATAGGCCTCGGCGTGGATATAGGAGATTTCCTTGAGCTTTAAGGCCCCTTCCAAGGCGATGGGATACTGATCGCCGCGCCCCAGGAACAGGGTATGATGCTTTTCCGCGAAGCGTTCACCGAGCCCCTTGATGGTCCCGTCCAGGGCCAACACCGCCTGGATCTTTCCGGGCAGGGTCCGCAGTAGATCCACGCACTGCGCCTCGGTCTCCCGGTCCAAGCCATGGTAGTGTCCAATGACGGTCGTCAACAGCAGCAAGGCGGTCAGCTGGGTGGTAAAGGCCTTGGTGGAGGCCACGCCGATCTCGGGGCCGGCCCGGGTCAGGAACACGAGCTCGGACTCACGTACCAGGGAGCTCTCCGGAACATTGCAGATGGCCAGAGTAGCGGTATAACCGAGCTGCTTGGCCATCCGCAAGGCGGCCAAGGTATCGGCGGTCTCACCGGATTGGGAGATGGCGACGAAGAGCGCGTTAGCAGGCACCACCGGCTTGCGGTAGCGGTACTCGCTGGCCACCTCGACGTTACAGGGCAGGCCGGTGAGCGACTCGATCCAGTAACGGGCCACTAGGGCGGCATGGAAGCTGGTGCCGCAGGCGACGATCGTGACCGCCTTGATCCCCTCGAAAATCCGTTCGGCCTCGTTGCCGAACGCCTGCGGCAAGACACGACTGTGGGAGATCCGTCCCTCTAAGGCGTCCTCGATCGCGCGGGGCTGCTCGAAGATTTCCTTGAGCATATAGTGGCGGTACTGACCACGCTCCACGGCGTCCGCGCACAGGCCGGAGGTCTTGACCGGGCGCTCCACGGGCTCGCCTGCGGCGTTCCGGATCCGGACCGTATCGCGGGTGATCTCGGCGAGATCGCCGTCTTCCAGAAAAATGAAGCGCTGGGTAACCGCCAGCAGCGCGAAGACGTCCGAGGCGATGAAGTTTTCCCCGAAGCCGAGACCGATGACCAACGGGCTGCCGTATCTGGCGGCGACCAGCCGGTCCGGATCACGGGTATCGAGGACGCCCAAGGCATAAGCCCCTTCCAGCAGCCGGACGGTATCGCGCACCGCCTCCAACAGCCCCTGGCCAGCCTCGAGCCGATCGTAGACGGCGTGGACGATGACCTCGGTGTCGGTGTCGGACGTGAAGACATGGCCCTCGGCCGACTGTTCTTCGCGCAGCAGTTGGTAGTTTTCGATGATCCCATTATGGACGACGGCGCAACGGTCGCGGCAGATGTGGGGATGGGCATTGCGCTCCGAGGGTTCGCCATGGGTCGCCCAACGCGTATGGGCGATACCCGACCTGCCGGGCAGTGGATGGTGCGCCATATCCGCGGCGAGACGTTCCACCTTCCCCAGCACCCGAACCCGTCTCAGCTCGTCCGGCGCCTCAAGCACCGCCATGCCGGCCGAATCATAGCCACGGTACTCGAGGCGCCGCAGCCCCTCCAGCAGGATGGTCGCGACTTCACGTTGGGAGATACCACCGACAATACCGCACATGGCTAACGAGGCTTCGCCTCAGACCGACGAGGCGTGATCACCGCTCTCTCGCGATCGAAAACGGAACCGTGATCGTAGTCGTAATCGGAGACGCAAGGCAAAGCGGGCAGGGAAAACCTGATGGCTACGGGTTTCGACCCGGCACCTGGCCGGGACCTCTGGATTCCACGATCGGCGAAAGTATTCTGTCTCTCCTACGGCGGCTTCGATCACGATCACGATCACGATCACGATCACGATCACGATCACGACAACGAGAGAGGTTAGACGTTTGCGAAATTTGACTCATTTGCACAAAATCTGATCGTTCAAGGAATTTTAGCATACCTGGGTAGAAAATCCGGAATGATCGCTTTCTCTGCGTCCTCAGCGTCTCTGCGGTTCACGAGTACATCGCAGAAGCTGTGCGTCGGGTCAGGCTTCGCTAACCCGATCCGGGTCCCTGCTTACGGGGTCGTTGCCAACCCTCTACGGTAGTCTGTTTGGCACGGGTGACCGTGAGCTTGCCCGCAGGTACCTTACGACAGACGACCGACCCGGCGCCGACGGTGGCACCGGCGCCGATCTCCACCGGCGCGACCAGGGAGGCGTTCGAGCCGATGAAGGCGCGATCCTCGATAACCGTCAGGTGCTTGGCGGCGCCGTCATAGTTGCAAGTGATGGTCCCAGCGCCGACGTTGACGTCGCAGCCGATCCGGGCGTCACCCACATAGGTAAGGTGATTCACCTTGCTGCCTTCTCCGACCTGGGATTTTTTGAGCTCGACGAAGTTGCCCACATGCACCTCGTCCGCCAGCACCGCCTCCGGCCGGAGGCGGGAGAAGGGACCGATGCGGGCATCGGCGCCGACGACAGCGCCCTCGATGACGCAGTTGGCAAAGACCTCCGTGCCGGGGCCCAGTTCACAGTCCCGGAGCAGACAATTGGGACCGATCGACACGCCCGCGCCGAGTCGGACCTCGCCTTCGATAACCACATTCACATCGATGCTGACATCTTCCCCGGCGTGCAGCCGGCCACGGATGTCGAACCGGGCGGGGTCGGCGAGTGTCACACCGTCACGCATCAATGCCTCCGCTCGGCGGCGCTGGAAAGCACGCTCCAGGGCCGCGAGTTGGATCCTGTCGTTGACCCCATACACCTCATCCAGGGTACGCGGGTGACTAGTGGCGATCTCTACTCCTTCCTGCACGGCCAGCGCGAAGACATCGGTCAAATAGTATTCGCCTTGGGCATTCCGGTTTTCGATGCGTGCAAGCCAATCATCCAGCCTGGCCCGGTCCGCAACCAGAAAACCTGTGTTGGCCTCGCCGATCCGGAGCTCGGCCTCCGTGGCATCCTGCTGCTCCACAATGCGCACGACCTGCCCGGTCTTGTCTCGGACGATGCGCCCGTAGCCGGTGGGATCATCGAAAGTTGCGGTCAGCATACCGAGATCGGTATCCACTGCGGCATCCATCAGGTGTTGGAGCGTGGTCGGCTCCATAAGCGGTACATCACCGTAGAGGACCAGGATTCGATCCATGTCCCGCAGGCTGGGCATGGCCTGCATGACGGCATGGCCGGTCCCCTGCTGCTCGGCCTGCTCCACCCAGACACAGTCGTAGTCGGCCATCCGCTGGGGGACCAATTCGCCCCCATAGCCGTAGACGACACACACCCGCGCCGCCCCGAGGGCCTGCGCGGTATCCAGGACGTGGGCCAGGAGCGGTCTGCCGGCAAGTGGATGCAGGACCTTCGGTATCCGCGAGCGCATCCGTTTGCCCTTTCCCGCGGCGAGCACAACGACGCCGAGCTTCATAGTGGAGATACTCCCAGTGTGAACGATCCCGTCCGCGCCCCCGGGACCTTCCGATTCGACCGGTCATCCGCGTTCAATGGTGCCCCCAAGGTGCCGCGTGGGCCATTCCGTCCTCCATGTGTTCCTGCTCCGTCGGGTCGCGGACTTCCCTAATCTCTATCTCGATCCGCAGATCCTTTCCGGCGAGCGGGTGGTTACCATCTACGGTGAGCTGCCCATCCTCGATCCTGGTGACATAAAAGGTCTTGACATCGCCCGACTCGCTCTGCATCTGCACCTCGGCACCGACATGCCAAAACTGGGGCGGAACATTGTCGATGGCGTCGGTAAAGGTGAGGTTCGGGTCGTAGGGACCGACGCCCTGATCCGGTCTCAGCTCGAGCTGGACTCTGTCGCCGGCGCGCTTCCCCGCCAGCGCCTGGTCCATGCCGCCGATGATCTCGGTCCGGCCCCCGTGGATATAGCTCACGGGCAGATCGGATTGCTCCAGCACGCTACCGGATTGGTCGCAAATGCTATAGGTGAGAGATACGAGCTTTCCGTTCCTGATCGTTTGGTTGGTCATTGCACTGGGGATCGTTCGGGGAATAAATCAGTATAACGTATCGACCTGGAAGGTGCACGGTAGTAAAAATACCCTTCAGCCTGATCGGGGGGCACAGCCTGCCCCCTACGGGTACGGTTCTATAAAAATCAATGGCTTAGTTTTTAGACAGCCTCTAAAGAAACTTTCAATTATCAGTGAAACAATACCAGCCAGGATTGCTCCGACCATCCACTTAAGGACTCGATGGCAAACAGGGCAGCAAATAGTAATCAATATTTCGCTATCTGCCCCCCGATTTTCTTTACTTCGTTCACGAGAAATTCAAAGTCTTGTTTTTGACTACGGTGGTTGACGTTACAAGCGCGCAACATGTATTTGCCCTTGATCGTCGTATCAGAAATCATCAAGAATGACATCCGGTTGAGTTCGTCATAGATGATCTTGTTCAGCTTCTCTATCTCTGGTTCAATCAGTCCTTTTGGCTTGTAGCGGAAGCAGACAACATTGGAAGTCACCGGGGCAGTAATCTCCATATTAGGCTCTCTACCGATTAATTCGGATAGATAATTTATTTGATCAACGTTCTGTTGCACCAGGTTGCCGTACTTGTTCTTACCGTAGGCTCTGAGGAGCATGTACGCCTTAAGGCTGGTGAAGTTTCTGGACAGCGCAAGGGCCAGGTTATGAGGACCGGTTATTTGATCTTCAAGTTGATCGAGTGCGGATTTCAGGTATTTCGCCTCATGACCGTAAACAAAAGTGTTGTAGTGAGCGAGTCGATCTTTGACGAGTGTGCATCCAATGCCGTAGGGCATGCACATCCACTTGTGAAGATCGATAGCCAGAGAGTCTGCACGTTCCATGCCGTCTGCGAGATGCCTATGTGTCTCGGAGATTTTTACCCAGGTTCCAAAAGCACCATCCACGTGGAACCACATGTTTTCTTTCTTCGCCAGATCAGCTAAGGCATTAAGGTCGTCAAAGGCACCGCTATTCACAGTTCCAGCACACCCGATTATGCAGAACGGATGATTGTTTTGCTTCCTATCATCTTCAATTGCCTTTCTCAAAGCATCGAGTCGAATCCTGCAGTCGTCGTCTGTTGGAATCCACCTCAAGGCTTCATTTCCGAGGCCGAGGAGCTCGACTGAACGCTCAAGACAATGGTGAGTCTCATCGCTGCAGTAAAGGGTCATTCTTCGACGGAGTCCTTGAACACCTTCTGCCTTCATGTCAACCTCAGCCTCTGTATTTCGAGCAACGGCTAATCCGGTGAAATTAGCCTCTGAGCCACCGCTTACGAGTACTCCGCCAGCCTCT
This sequence comes from Candidatus Thiosymbion ectosymbiont of Catanema sp. Cochon2018, assembly GCA_011392765.1. Classification (GTDB taxonomy): domain Bacteria; phylum Pseudomonadota; class Gammaproteobacteria; order Chromatiales; family Chromatiaceae; genus Thiosymbion; species Thiosymbion ectosymbiont_A. The sequence continues at coordinate 1,247,656 of WYCW01000001.1, forward strand.
TCGGGGAAGTCGACCATCTCCTTAATCCAGCCGATTACCTGCTTGTGGACATATGCTTCTGCGAAAAGGCTTTCTTGGCAACTGTTCATACCCGCTCTTAGCATCTCAGCGAACATCCCATATGGGGAGCCGGTTCCGGCAACTAGTCCCCAAAACCGAGGCCTCGTGATTGAAAACGTATAAGGGAGAATACTATGTTGGAATACCTCGTAAACTTTCTCTTCGCCTTCCCCGTCGTGTGTAAGAGGAACGCAAATATCCTCGATGGCTTTTTGGGTGGGAGAACCTGATGGTTCGGATCGTACATTCCGTAGGTATGTTAACATGTCGTCAACCATCCGATGACCGAGTGCCCGCATGGATTCCCAATCCTCGGGGTCGAGTGTTTCTTCTATTGGCTTTACTTTCTCTTGCAACATTTTCTCTTTCTCCTCATTCAAATTTATTCCAGATATTGTAGCTTGTATATCATTTCGCCTAACGGCTTGGCTCAAGCGCCCAATGCCGCGTGGCACTGAGCTTGAAAGTTGCTGAGGAGCCGGACCGCGGCATTGGGTCGCCTGCAGCCGAATGTTAGGCGAATGGGCTGTGAAAAACGACCCGTCAATTGAGCCTGCTCCCTTTTTCCCCTTATTGCTTGATGATTATTCATAACTTGCAATCTTCTCTTGACACAACATCCCTGTTAATTGTTGTAAATGCTTTACGCGTTCCGCCAGCCATATTAGTTCTTCCTGAGAAATTTTGTAATGCTCTGAATAACGAGCATCGACATAGGCTTGTTTTAGCAATTGAAAACGGCGGCGCTGAACCTTACTGTCTTGCGGAAACACCCCCGCAATGCGTTCATCTTGCGAGATTGCTAACGAGTTAAGTTGCTTCAAGTTATGCGTATATGGCTTGTAGTTAGTTAAGACCAACAGCAAACATGCAAAGTAACGTTCGGTAGCTTGATGTAGACTGAACGCAGCTAAGCTGTGCTCTTCCCGCTCCAAATAAAAATCATACCCTTCATAAAATCCCTTTCCCTTCTCAAACCATTGTTTATAATTCTGTTCCGCAATGACTTTGGATTCTTCTGGGGTTAGATTGCCTGCCTCCATCAGGTGGTAGTGTTATTACTTTGTTGCTTAATTATAAATCACTTGATATAATTTACCTGAGCTTTAAGCTATTAACCGAACAAAATTTTACCGAGGAAACTCTTATGGTATTACTACCCGTAAAATGCCCTGTCTGCAATGGTATTGATGTTACTAAACATGGCAACACCAGCAATGGCAAGCAGCGTTTTATTTGCAAAGAACAGGCCTGTGAGGGCAAAACGTTTATCCAGGATTATTCCGAGAAAGGGCGGTTACCGGAAACGAAACAACAAATCATTGAGATGGCACTGAATGGCAGCGGCATTCGTGATACCGCGCGGGTACTGGGTATCAGTCCTGTGACCGTTATCAATGAATTAAAAAAAAGAACCCGAGTTGCATGCCGTGAATCACGATTTTTTAGCGACCCACACGCCTGAGCAGATTGTGGTAGACATTCTAAAAGTAGAGGATTATCATGATGTTAGCAAGCAAGGCGCCACCGTTGAAATGGATGAGATGTGGAGTTATGTAGGGAGTAAAGCCAATCAAAGATGGTTGTGGCATGCTATTGATCGGGCCACGGGTAAGGTGTTGGCTTATGTATTCGGGAAACGTCGAGATGAGGTTTTTCTTGAATTAAAAGGGTTATTAGAGCCATTTGGGATTACCCGTTTTTATACCGACGACTGGGGTGCCTATAAGCGCCATTTAGATCCCGAAAAACATGTCATTGGAAAACAAAACACGCAGAAAATAGAACGCAAACATTTGACGCTACGGACGCGAATCAAGCGGCTTGCGCGTAAGACGATTTGTTTTTCAAAACTGAATCAAATGCACGATATTGTCATCGGATTATTCGTGAATCGTTATGAGTTCGGCGCCGCCGTTTGAAATCCTTAAGCAACAAAGTTAGAACACTACCCATCAGGTCACGTTTATCACTCTCATAGAGTACAATTCCTTCTCGCTTTATGTCAGTGAAAAAGTATTGCCCTTTGGCTAAAGCATCATTCACTTCTTCCAGTGTGTGAACCAATATATTTAAGGGCTGGCGCACTCGTAAAGCAATGCGATCTTCCGCGGTATGCCAGAGCTTATACTCTTTAACGAGTTCTCTTTTGTTGACAATAACTAAAATGTCATAATCGCTAACGTAACTGTGAGCCGGATCATTTACCCATTTTCCTGTGGCATAACTACCAAATAGGATGATTTTTAATATCCTGCCGTGTTTTTTCTTACCAGTAGCAAATCCTGTGACTTGTTCAAACTCGTCACGAAGGACAGTGACAATATGGGCTAGATTGTCCTGCCGGGATGCTGGCAGATGATCAAGATTCTTTTTCATCCGACCATACTACTATTAACAAGGCTAAGCTCAAAATTGATTCCTCTTTAAAAGGCATAACGCCCTAGATCAGCGGCCCGCATGCTTAGGCCCGAAGAGAACGACGCGCTATCACGAGTCCGCTGCATCTTGATGTTAGGGCTCACGCGCAAATCCTTAGCCTTTCCAAAGAACCTTAAAGGAAAGGACGAACGCGAGGTAACACAGCACCCATAGTACGACCGGCCCCGAGGCTCCCTTGAACTTGAAGCCCAATCCTTCGAATTCGAGTGGTCCCTGCGCCTGCTCCAGGAACACAACGAGAAGCAGTGATGCAAACGCAGCAAGTGGAAGGCCGATTATGACGATGAAGTTCCGTTGATAGAGTTCCATAAACGCAGGGTTGATCCCTCCAAAAATGAAGACTGGAAACATCAGGGCGATCAGGATACCGCTAAACAGGAGAATCCACGGTAAGGCTCGTCTGACCAGCGTCGGCCGCCCGGTCTGGGACGTGTCCTTGTCGTCTGTTGATGAAGAATCTTGCGATCCCATAGCTGTCCTACACCCTAATGGGGAGCTAACCAGCAACCTCCCTTGCTCCCATGGACGGGGGCAAGGGAGGTTTGTCTGCGTTCAGCGTCTTGATAGGCGGCGCGTCTTCTGTTGCACTGACGTTGTTGTTAGGCGATTGCCTGTTTTGGTGTCTGAAACGGTTGGGGTATCAAAACGCCGCCGGGCAGGTTTCTGTGTGCTTTCCGTTTGGTAATACGTTTTAGATTGCACGTGCTGGTTAGCTCCCCAATAAGCGGCGCAGGGACGCGCCGCTTATCAGGTAGTAGACGGCGAGTCGCCGTGTTTAAGTGCGTCGAGTCGCCTTCTATACCACAACGATTGCTTCTTTATCAAATTCACGAATATTTCCACCAACGTACCTGGAAACAATGAGTTAAGATCTGCGGACGACTTGTTGCCTCGGTCTGTCCCATCGAACAACTACGGCGAACTTCCATCGAGTTCTTGATCCCTATGGCTACCGCGTCTGTACTGACCGGACGATACGGTATTGAGGCAAGCAATGGCTAGCGTGGACCTTCTACAAGGTTAACACGTCCTGGCACCTGCAAGCAGCCGCGGGTCTATGCCGAATCCCGCCGCTCCACGGTCTCCGGATCGGCCGTGATCGGGCGATAGATCTCGATGCGATCACCCTCCGCGACCTTGGCGGTCAGCTTGGCGAGCTTACCGAAGATGCCGACGCGCTGGGTGTCCAGGTCGATCTGGGGAAACCGGGTCAGTAATCCGGAGTGTTCGATGGCCTGCTGCACGGTGCTGCCGTCAGGGGCTTCCAGCTTGAGCCACACTTTTTTGAACCTGTCGGCCTAGGCGACACCCACATTCATCAGCGCCTTGTTATGCCCCTATGATTTCGTTGAGGCCGTCAATAATATGCGCAAGGTCCTCGTCGAATGCCTTGGCTATCCTGGTACCAATTCTCTCAACGGATAGGGTGCGGATCTGGCTGATCTTGGCCCATGAGCGTTTGGGGAGCCCCCTGGCCGGCAGTTCAAGGGTGAGGGGGAAGCCTGCCTTCTGAGGTTGACTGGTTATTGCTACGGCGATGACGGTGCCGGATCGCTGATTGAAGACGTCTTGGCTGAGTATGAGAACGGGTCTGTTGCCACCTTGTTCGTGTCCACGTGTTGGATCAAGATTCGCCCAACGAATGTCGCCTCTCAGTACTCGGGCCATTCAGAAAGGTCTCCGGCGATACCCTCGTCGGCCATGGCCTGCTCGAACTTAGGATCGAGTTTGCCACATTCACACGCGAGTCTGCCACCGTTAAAGCGTTGCAGCTTCTCCTCGACAGCTTCCTGAATGGCGCGGCTTCTGTTGGGGTAGACACGTTGGCGGACGAGGCGATCGAGGCGACCAAGGGTCTTTTCGTCTAGGCTAATCGCGATTTTTGCCTTGTGCATGGGTACCTCCTGACGAGGCTTCGCTTCAGACCGACGAGGCGTGAATTTTGGGCTCGTTCTCATCTCGTTCCCAGGCTCCGGAGACTGTAAAAGTATTCGTTTTTTGTAAGGCTGTGGGTCCCTCAAGGGATATTAACATGTCCTGGCACCTGCAAGCCGCCGCGGGTCTATGCCGGTGCGAGCGCGTATAAATCCCTCCGAAAACATGATCTTGTAGGTTGGGCAAAGGCGCGCCAGGGACGGTGCACCGTGCCCAACGAAATACTGATGTTGGGCACGCCGGATCGTCCTTGATCCGGCTTTGCCCAACTACGCGCTCCGCGCCGGCGCTTGGGAGCTGGTAGCAATTTGTTGATCGATAAGAAATTTATACGCGCTCGCCCTGGGGTCTATGCCGAATCCCGCCGCTCCACGGTCTCCGGATCGGCCGTGATCGGGCGATAGATCTCGATGCGATCGCCCTCCGCGACCTTGGCGGTCAGCTTGGCGAGCTTACCGAAGATGCCGACGCGCTGGGTGTCCAGGTCGATCTGGGGAAACCGGGTCAGTAATCCGGAGTGTTCGATGGCCTGCTGCACGGTGCTGCCGTCGGGGACTTCCAGCTTGAGCCACACTTTTTTGAACTTGTCGGCGTAGGCGACTCCCACATTCATCGCTATAACTCCAGTAGGCTGGGTTGAGGAACGAAACCCAGCTTTGCTGGCTCCCACACTCCAGCGTGGAAGCGAATCCCGACGCTCCAGCGTCGACAAGCAGCTAACGAGGCTTCGCCTCAGACCAACGAGGTGTGAATTTCCGGCTCGTTCCGGCGCTGTCTTTTATCCGCAGATTACGCAGATTCTCGCAGATTATTGTATTTTTAATCTGCGAGAATCTGCGTAATCTGCGGATAAACAAAGAGCCATCTTTTTAGGCAGCGCACAAACTTGACTCATTTGTAAAGATTCGGGTCCCTCAAGGAATCCTAGTACAGCTGCGCACAAAAACCGGGAACAAAAACTACGAATCGCGCGGGCAGGCGTGAATCACATCGAACATCACACGAAGACACAAAGGCACAAAGAGATACAAGGATAAAAGGGGAACGACAGAAAGCGTCGTATTTTTAGCCTGAGATGAAAATTCATCGGATTACCAACGGCAATAGAGAAGCATTCTTCGTGTCTTTGCGGCTTGGTGTGAAAAAAAGTCCGAGTCCCTCAAGGGATCTTAACCACTCCCCTTTCCCGTCGCCTTCAGGCTTCCCCGCTCCAACATGCGCTTGCCCGCGAGGAGAAATCCCAGGGCGATGAATCCGCCCGGCGGCAGGATAGCGAGAAGGAAACCTCGATAATCGGGGATCAGGGTCAGCTCCAGGAATGCCAGGGCATCGCCCAGCATCAGGGCAGCGTCTCGAAACAGGGTGCCGCTGCCGATAAGCTCCCGTACCGCCCCCAGTACCACCAGGACCAGGGTAAAGCCGATCCCCATCATGAGGCCGTCGACCAGGGCCGGCAGCACCCGGTTGCGGGAGGCGAAGGACTCCGCGCGCCCCAGGATGGCGCAGTTGGTGACGATCAGGGGGATGAAGAGTCCCAGGACCCGGTGCAGGTCATGGACCCAGGCGTTCATACCCAGGTCCACTAGAGTCACCAGAACGGCGACGATGAGCACGAAGATGGGGATGCGTACCTCCGGCGTGATGAGGCCGCGAATCAGGGCTACCAGGACGCCGGAGGCGACCAGGACGAAGGTGGACGCAAGTCCCAGGCCCAGGCCGTTGGTCGCGGTTCCCGTCACCGCGAGCAGCGGGCAGAGCGCCAGCGATTGGACGAGGACGACGTTGTTGTCCCAAAGACCGGCGCGGGCGATGCGGCCGTATTCGGCGGTCATGGTCGATCTCCTTGAATGATGAATGATGAATGATGAGTGATGAATGATGAATGATGAATGATGAATGATGAAAGGGCAGCTTGCCTGGCATGCAGTGTCATTAAGTTAGTCGGTGGCCGCTTGTCGTGGTCAGTCGAGTGAGGCATGTGCCCCGGCATCGAAACAAGTCTGAAGCGCCCTAGCCCGATAACTGATGCGGAAGAGAAAATTATGAATCGCGCGAATCCTCGCGGATCGATTCGCGCTGATTCGCGCGATTCGTAGATACTCTGTTCCGATGCAAGTCCAATTTGGCTCCAAATCCCCAAAACTTCACCTCCGGTCTATAAATTAGATTTATTGAGCTACCGTTTCGCTCGGGGCATAGAAGCGGCTGCTGTCGAAGGAGGTGCGGTTCTTGAGCATGGCATGGATGGCGTGCAGGAGCTTGCGCATGACGGCACAAACGGCCTGGAGCTTTTTGAGGCCACGGGTTTCGATCAGGTGCTGATAGTAGGCCCTGACCTGGGGATCGTGCTGCGCGGCGCTGAGCGCGGGCATGTAGAGGGCCATGCGCAGATAGCGGTTGCCGGCTTTGGAGATGCGGGGCTTCTTGTTGACGCTGGAGCCGGACTGGTGTTGTCGGGGATCGAGTCCGGCCATGGCGACCCATTGCTTGGCGCTCATGTCCTCCGGCATGACCAGGAGTTCACCGTGGAGTTGGATGGCGCTGGCGTGGGCGATGCCGGTGACGCTGATGAGGCGCGCAACCGTTTGTTGTAGCTCCTCATCGGTGGCGATGAGGTCCAGGACGTGCCGGCGCAGGTGTTCGATCTGGGCCTCCCGGTGGGCGATGCTGTGTTGCCGGTCGGTGATGAGGAAGTCCGGTGTAGTGGCGGTCAGTTGAGCGGCATGGAGTTGGTTCTTGGTTTGGGTTCGGAGCTTGTTGAGGGCGGCGATGCGGCGGGCACAGGCGCGGATGGCGAGGGCCAGGTCATCGGGGCGTTGCCAGGGTTCGAAGGGCATGCGCCGGGCAAACTCGGCGAGGACGGCGGCATCGACGGCATCGGTCTTGTTGCGGGTCTGCATGGCCTCCGCGAAGCGTTTGGCGGCCTTGGGGTTGATCACCATGACCGCGAATCCAGCGTCATCCAGGGCGAGGGCCAAGTCGAGGTGATACTGGCCGGTGGCCTCCAGGCAGACCCGGCTTACCTTTGCCTTGCGCAGGCGGTTGATGAGGGTTGCGTGCCCTTGGGGGGTGTTCTTGAATTCACGGGCGTTTCCCAGGCGGCCATCGCGGCTGATGGTCAAGGTAACGGTTTGGTCGCTGACATCGATTCCGGCAACGTTCATGAGCGGTTCCTCGGAAGCAAAAAAGGCGCTAGGATCAAGACTTGGTTCCCCGACCCTGAACCCTCGCCTACCGACCTTGTGTATGCAGGCTCACGAGCATGGCTCACGGCCTCGGATACTCTCCGGTATGGGCGAAGAGGGCGGGGAGCCAATCTACGTACAGGCTCAAGGCCTCAGGTTGGGACGGCTTCCCCAGGTACTCTTCATCAAATCCCTTTCTACCTCATCCTTGGCTTTCCCTTGGAAACAGAACATACAAGGTTGGGCACGCCCACCGTCCCTGGCGGGCTTTGCCCAACCTACGACAAGCGGCCAGCACCTAACTTAATGGCATTGCACTGCATGCCAGGCAAGCTGCCCTTTCATCATTCATCATTCATCACTCAAGAATAGCGCGGTGCTCGCGAAAGAATCGGAGGCCATCCCTGACGGCACCGACGACCCCGCGGGGGGTGATGGTGGCGCCGCTGAATTGGTCGAAGTCACCGCCGTCTTTTTTCACCGCCCACCGCTCCGCGGGCGGATTGCCCAGGGAGCGACCGTTGAAGCCGAGGATCCAATCGTCCCGACTCACCTCGATCTTGTCCCCTAGCCCCGGAGTCTCGGCATGTGCCAACACCCTGACGCCCAGGATTTCACCGCGGGTATCGAGTCCCAGGATCAGCTCGATGGGACCGGCGTAGCCCGATCCGCTGACCCGGAAGGCGACACCCGTTACCAGGCGGCCGCGCAGGGCGCGATAGATAGTGACCTCCTCGCCCGAGGTCCGGGTAAGGGTCACGGGGTAAGTGAGGAGGTCGTTGTCGTGCATCCCGGCCGGGATCACCTGACTCAGCGAGGTCAAGAGGTCCTCTACCCGGCGTCGCTCGATGGCATCCCTGGTGGCGATGTTCCCCATGACCAGGAACGTGGCGGCGAGCATGGCGGCCGCGCCCAGCAGGCCGGCCTGGTAGGCGAGCGGTCTAGTATCCCGTTTCATCTGATTTTGTTGGTAAAGCCCCATCTCCTACGCCCAACCAGCCGTTGGAGAGCCTGGGTAGGTCGAAATCGAAATCGGGATCGAAATTCCGATCTCGATTTCGATTTGGGCTTTTACGACACTCTCCTGGGGTGGTAGTCAAGCGCTCAATCCAGCCTACCTGGTCGCTCCGCGTCGTCGCCGGGCTCCAGCGGGACCCCCTTGCGATCACGCCCGTAGATGCGGGGTCGCACCCAGTGGTCGATCAGCGGCGTGCAGGCGTTCATCAACATGACCGCGAAGGCCACGCCCTCCGGATAACCGGACCAGGTGCGGATGGCGAACACCAACAGGCCGCACCCGGCACCGAAGAGGAGCTGTCCGCGGGCCGATAAGGGTGAGGTCACCAGGTCGGTGGCGATGAAGAAGGCCCCCAACAGGGTGGCACCCGATACCAGGTGTAGGATGGGATCGGTGAACTGGCCGGGGTCGAGCAGGTGCATCAGGCCCGCCGGCAGGGCGATTGCACTCAGCATGGCGACCGGGATGTGCCAGGTGATGACGCGCATGTAGAGCAGGAACAGGCCGCCCAGGAGGATCAGCAGGGCCGAGGTCTCGCCCAGACTGCCGGGGACGGTACCGATCACCCCGCGCAAGGCGCTGTAGTCGGCCGGCAAGCTTTGGGGCAGGCTCAGGCCCTGCCCGAGCTCGCTGCGGACATGTCCCAGGACGGAGGCGCTGGTGACGGCGTCGAATCGGACCTGAGATTCCACGGTGCCGAAGGTGATGTCCAGACCTGCCGGGAAATCAGGGGCCACGGACGAAAACAGCGGGGTGGGGGTTACGAAGGTCGTCATCTCCAGCGGAAACGAGATCAGCAACGCCACCCTTGCCACCATGGCGGGGTTGAACAGGTTCTGGCCGATACCGCCGAAGATTTGTTTGGCGACCACGATGGCGATCAGGCTGCCTACCAGACCGATCCACCAGGGCGCCCAGGGCGGCAGCGTCAGGGCCAGCAGCCAACCGGTCAGCAGCGCGGAGCCGTCCGTCAGAAAGGGACGTATCGGCTTACCGGCGATCCGCAGGCTGATGGCCTCGGCAGCGACGGCCGCCGCGATCGTGACCGTGAACAGAAAGATAGCCGGCCAGCCGAACTGCCAGAGGCCGAACAGGGTCGCCGGTATCAGGGCCAGCATGACCAGGCCCATGGTCCTGGAAACGCTCGCGCCGCCGTGGGCATAGGGCCCGGCGACCAAGTGCCGGTCGCTCACGCCGCCGACTCCTCGCTGGCCTGCCCCGCCACACCTAGCGCCCTAGTACAACAATCGGGTAGGTTGGACAAAGGACCAGGGATGGTCCGTGCCCAACACCGTATCCGTTTGCGTTGATTTGCGTTCATTTGCGTTCATTTGCGGCTGACTTTTTCGTGAAGATGCTGCTCGTTCAAGTTGTCGTAGATGAGGGCATCCGTATTAGGGTATTGCTGGGTTTTGGCCGTCCTTGGCCGCAACCCAGCCTACGGCCTCAAGTTGTCGGTAGATGAGGGCATCCGTATTAGTCAGTTACGGCTTCAGGCCGCCGCGCGCTTGCGTTGCGCCATGGCCTCGCGTTTGGCACGCTGGATCGCCTCCATCCGTTGCGCGCGCTGTTCGGCCAGGCGCTTGGTCTCGATTTGTTTCTGCCGGGTCCGCCCGCGGGCGGCCAGTTCCCCCTTGGCGTAGTTGAAATACTGCACCAGGGGGATATGGGACGGGCAGACATAGGCGCAGGAGCCGCAACCGATGCAGTCCATCAACCCCAGATCCGCGACTCCTTCCAGGTCGCCGGTCCGGGCGCGGGCGGCCATTTCCAGGGGCAACAGGCCGCAGGGACAGGCCCGCACGCAGTTGGTGCAACGGATGCACGGCTTGGCTTCGCCTCGCTTCGATTCGTCCGCGCTCAGGGCCAACAGGCCGTTGCTGCCCTTGACCGCTGGCACCCGCGTGCTCGGCAGGGGTTGTCCCATCATGGGGCCACCGCTGATCAGCCGGGCGGGCTCGACCCGAAAACCGCCGCAGTGATCGATGAGGTATTGCAGCGGCGTACCCAGGGGGACCCGGACATTGCCGGGCCGGCGGATGGCCCCGCCGGTAATCGTCATGACGCGCGACACCAGCGGACGGCCGTAGCGCAGGGCCTCGTGTACCGCAAAGGCCGTGGCCGGGTTATGGACCACGACGCCGACATCGGCAGTCAATCCGCGCGCCGGGGTTTCCCGGCCGATCAGGGTCTGCACCAGGTGCTTCTCCGAACCCATCGGGTAGCGGGTCGGTAGGTGGACAACCCGGATCCGGGCGTAGGGTCGTGCCGCCTGCTCCATTGCCCGTTGCGCGTCCGGCTTATTGTTCTCGATGCCGATCAGGACAGCAGAAACACCCAGGGCGTAAGCCATGATCTGGATCCCATCGATCACCGCCGCGGCCTGCTCGCGCATCAGGCGGTCGTCACAGGTGAGATAGGGCTCACACTCCGCGCCGTTGATGACCAGGGTATGCAGCCGGTACCGCTGACGCAGGTTGAGTTTTACTGCGGAGGGGAAGGTGGCACCGCCCATGCCGACGATCCCGGCGGCGGATACCCGAGCGGCGATTTCCTCCGGCGTGAGGGCAAAGGGATCGGCAACGCCCTCGATGGCGTCGGACCAACGGTCCTCGCCATCCGGCTGCAGTGAGATGGTACGCACATTGAGTCCTGAAGCGTGGTGCGCCGGAAAGCTCCCGATACCCACGATGCGCCCGGAGGTAGGGGCATGCACGGGGGCGGATAGCTGGCCCTGGTTGTGGGCCAGGAGCTGCCCCTTGGCGACCTGCCGGCCCCGCCGCACCGCGGGCGTCGCGGGGGCGCCTATATGCTGTTGCAGGGGGATGTGCAACAGCGGAGGCAACGGCAGGTCCGTAATCGGCTCCTCGGCGGAAAGCAGCTTGCGGTCTTCCGGATGGATACCGCCGCGGATCTTGAATAGCTTCATTCGCGGATAACTCTTCAGCCGGCCAGTGCCGGTCGCGGCCAATACCAGGTCCGGAGGGTGACCTCGATGGGCCGCATCTCGATGCCCTCGGTCGGACAGACCTCGAAGCACTTTTTGCAGCCGATGCAGGCGTCCGGAAATACCGCATGGATCATCTTGGGGCCACCGAGAATGGCATCGGTCGGACACCGCTTGAAACACCTGGTGCAACCGACACACAGCTGTTCATGGATGTGGGCGACGACCGGCTCCTGGTCCGCGACGGCCGACAAGTCGGCGCTGACACCCAACAGCCCCGCCAATTCCTCCGTCAGTGCCCGGTCCGCCGCCGGGCACAGGGTCACCGGCGCCCGGCCCTCCGCCAACGCCTGGGCGGCCGCGCCGCAGCCGGGAAAGCCGCATTGACCGCACTGGGAGCCCGGCAGCAGGGCCGCCACCTGTTCGACCAGCGGATTACCCCCCACCTGCAGGTAGTGGGCGGCAAGCCCGAGGAGCCATCCGAGAATCAAACCCAGAATGGTGAGACTGGCAATTGCGATAAGCATATTCGTGCTTCCTACTAGTCGGTCATTATCAGTCGGGTCTGTGAGGTGAGTAAGTTTGGTGGTAGCCGCCGTGGACCGAATAGACCAGGTGGACGGGGGTAGCCCCCGGTCCACAGGGTCCACTCGGTCCACCAAGTCCACGGCGATTACCTCGGACCTGCTCGGTATCAGCCGCCGGCAAGACCTGCAAAACCCATGAAGGCAAGGGACAAGAGCCCGGCGCTTACCAAGGCAATCGGGGTGCCGGCAAAGGTGGCGGGGACCTGCATCAGGGCCAGGCGCTCGCGCATTCCGGCAAATACCACCATCACCAGCGTAAAGCCCAGGGCGGACCCCAACCCGTAAGCGAGGCTTTCCGGAAAACCGGATTCCTCCCGGCTGTTCAGCAAGGCTACTCCCAACACGGCACAGTTGGTCGTAATCAACGGGAGAAAGATCCCGAGCACCTGATACAGAGTTGGTGAAAGCCTGCGTACCATCATCTCGGTGAACTGAACCACCGCGGCAATGACCAGGATAAAGGTCAGGATGCGTAAATAACCCAGATCCAGCGGACCGAGCAGGAAATGCTCCAGCAGCCAACCGGCCACCGCGGCCAGAGTCAGCACAAAGGTGGTAGCCAGGCCCATCCCCAGGGCGGAGTCCAGCTTATTGGACACCCCCATGAAGGGACACAGCCCCAGGAACCTCACTAGGACCACGTTGTTCACTAACGCGGTGCCCAGAACAATCATCAAATAATCGCCCATGCCGGCCCGCCCTCAACCGCGTTCGACAGCTTGTCATTGACGTAGCAAATTGGGTGCCAACCTGCGATTGCCGGCAGCTGCTCGCTCTCCCTGTAGGATGGACGTCAATGCCATTAAGTTAGTCGCTGGTTGCTTACCGGTGCGGAAGAGAAAACTACGAATCACGCGAATCGGCGCGAATCCGATTCGCGAGGATCCGCGTGATTCGTAGTTTTTCCTCTGGTTTGCCGACTGGCAACGCTTAACTTAATGGCATTGGGATGGACGTAGATGCGGTGAGCGCCTGTCTGCGTGCAGGGACGCACAGGCACGGTATTTGCTTGAGAAATCTCTGGAACGATCTCGAATCACGGGGGCGACGGTGCCCGCAACTCTTCCGGAGACCAACCGATGGAGCTGAAAGTCCTGGGACAAGGCACACCGATGGTGCCAACAGGGGGCGCCGGTTGTGCCGCGAGCGGCCGCGGTGGTGAAGACCGACTCTCCCACCTGCCTGCCGGGATCCGGGCGCAGATACGGGACCATCCGTGCTATTCGGAAGCGGCGCACCATCACTATGCCCGGATGCATGTGGCCGTCGCTCCCGCGTGCAACATCCAGTGCCACTACTGCAACCGCAAGTACGACTGCGCCAACGAGTCGCGTCCGGGCGTGGTATCCGAGGTTTTGAGTCCGGACCAGGCGGTAAAGAAGGTCTTGGCCGTGGCCGCCGCCATCCCCCAGCTCTCGGTGCTCGGCATCGCCGGTCCCGGTGATCCGCTCGCCAATCCCGAACGTACCTTTGCGACCTTCCGTAAGCTCTCGCAACAGGCACCGGACCTCAAGCTGTGCCTTTCCACCAACGGGTTGATGTTACCCGAGTTGATCGATGTGCTCTGCGCGCACCGGGTCAATCACGTGACCATCACCATCAACTGTATCGATCCGGCAGTGGGGGCCAAGATCTATCCCTGGATCTTCTGGAAGCGGCGCCGGATCGAAGGAGCCGAGGGTGCCGCGATCCTCATCGAACAGCAGCAGAAAGGGCTGGAAATGCTGGTCGAGCGGGGGATCCTGGTCAAGATCAACTCGGTGGTGATCCCCGGCGCGAACGACGCGCATTTGAGAACGGTCTCGAAGTACGTCAAGGCCAAAGGTGCTTTCCTGCACAACCTGATGCCGCTTATCTCCGAGGCCAAGCACGGCACCTTTTTCGGGGTCACGGGCCAACGTGGCCCGACCCAGGAGGAGCTGCGAGTGCTGCGGGACACCTGCGCCGGCGACATGAAGATGATGCGTCACTGCCGTCAGTGCCGCGCCGATGCCGTAGGGCTGCTCGGCGAGGACCGGCGCGAGGAGTTCACGTTGGACAAGATCGAGCACCGGGAGGTCGATTACGGCCAAGCCACGGCGGTACGGCGGCGAGTTCATGCGACTATCGAGGCCAACCGCCCGGCGCGCCCGCAATCGCCCGTGCCCGGATAACTATCACCAGGACTTGAGGAGTCCGCCACCATGCCGAAAGCAAAAATCACATTCGATGATATCGAGCAGACCGTCAATGTCCCCGCGGGTACGCGCGTCATCGAGATTTCAGAGAAAGTCGGGGCCGGTATCATCTACGGTTGCCGCGAGGGTGACTGCGGGACTTGCATGATGCGGGTCACCGAGGGTTGGAACAACCTCACCGCGCCTTCGGTGCTGGAGGAAAAGATCCTGCGCGAGAACCTGGCCGGTCGCCACGACCGGTTGGCCTGCCAGGCGCAGATCCTCGGCGACTGCCGGGTCAAGCCCGCCTGACCATCAACACCTACCCGGAGATCCAGCATGGGCCTGGTTACCTTTTCGAACCCGGACTATAAGGACAAGACTGTCTATGCGGTGGCGGGCAGCCACACCGAGACCATTCTCAAACTCGCCAGGGAGCACAAGGTGCCCGTCCAATTCGACTGTCAGGACGGCGAGTGCGGAAGCTGCCTGGTGCGTGTGACCAGCATCGACGGCAAAGGTCGTATGGGCGGCCCCCTGACAGAGAAAGAGAAGAATGTCCTGCAGGAGTTAGGCAAGCTGACCAAGGAGGAGATCGAGCAGATGCTCGTCGACGACTTGCCGAGCGAGTGGCGCCTGGCGTGCCAGATGATCGTTCGGGACGAAGACCTGCTGGTGGAGTTCTGAGGATGTCCGACCTGACCGTCGGCGTGGTCGGTCCCGCGGCGCGGATCTACGGTGCGCTGATGGGGCGGGCCGCCGGGGCCGGTAACGACCATGCGTTGGCCTGTATGATCGCCAGCTCGCACACGGGTGGGAGTTCCCTGCCGGCTCGGCTCGGGCTGTCGCCTGCCCTCTTTCGGTGCCTGGCGGAACACCATTTTCCCGGAACAACCCTGTCCGCCCCCGGACCTTCGGGTCCGACGGTTGGGGAAGCACGGACCGACGAGCTTGCTGATCTGATACGGCTGATGCTGGTCAACAAGGCCGACCAATCGCCGTCCGAAGTCTGGATGGCCCGGATCGTGGCGGCGGGCTGCATGGCCTCCGACCATTTATGGTGCGACCTCGGCCTCTGGTCCCGGACGGACCTGACCGAGTTGATATGCCGGAACTTCCCGACCCTCGCGGCACGCAACCTCAAGGATATGAAATGGAAGCGCTTTCTCTACAAGCAGCTGTGCGAGACAGAGGGTATCCACACCTGCCGCGCACCCTCCTGTGAGATCTGCGACGACTATCCGGGTTGTTTCGGACCCGAGGCCTGAGCCGGCGTCGTTGCCGGCTATCCCGTCACCCGTGAATGGGTTTTGTGCCATACGGGTCGCTTGTACCCCAACACCTCGAAGCTTGCGGTTCCCACCATGGACCACATGGACCGAGTGGACAACATGGACAGGGTAGAATGCGATGAGGCCAGGCTTGTCCCGACGCAGGAGAGCCGGCCCCTACGGGAGGGTGTCGCAAAAGCCCATCCGTGGGGCGTAGCGCAGGCGTCCTCGCCTGCATCGAAAAATGCAGGCGGGGACGCCTGCGCTACTTTTGCGACACCCTCGACGGAGGAGGGGGAGCCTGGCCGAACCGCATCAATTGGACGGCAGGCGTGTCCAACAACCACGTTTGATCTATCATTCGTGTCCTGTTTATCGTGGAAGATCTCATGGGCATGAAACGAACCACCTTTTCCGCGTTTTCCACCTTTGCCGCACTGACGGCGTTACTGGCGCTCGCGGTCATCCTATTCGGCGCCTATGTGCGCCTCTCCGACGCCGGGCTCGGATGCCCGGACTGGCCCGGCTGTTACGGGCGGTTGATTGCACCTTCCGACCGGGACGCCATCGATCAGGCCAATCGTGCCTTTCCGGAGCGTCCGGTCGAGACGGCCAAGGCGTGGAAGGAGATGGTGCACCGCTATCTGGCAAGTGCCCTGGGTCTGGCCATCCTCCTGCTGGCCCTCGGCGCATGGCGGAGCCGCGGTCGGCTTCCGCTGGGGCTGCCCGGTTTGCTGGTAGTACTGGTCATCTTCCAGGGACTGCTCGGCATGTGGACGGTAACGCTGCTTGTCAAGCCCGCTGTCGTTACCGCCCATCTGGCGGGCGGGCTCGCCACACTCGCGTTGCTCTGGTGGTTGGCTCTACGTCATTCCGACTTCCTTGGATCTCGTCCGGCGCCGACACCGGCGCTGATGCAGCTGCGGCCCTGGGTATGGGGTGGGCTCGGCGTGCTCTGCGTCCAGATCCTGCTCGGCGGTTGGACCAGCACCAACTACGCTGCCCTGGCCTGCACCGAATTTCCGACCTGTTATGGGGGGCACTGGTGGCCACCCACGGACTTCGGCGAGGCCTTCGTCATCTGGCGTGGCCTGGGGATCGACTATGAATTCGGGGTCTTGGACAGCGCCGCGCGCACGGCGATTCACCTCACCCATCGCCTCGGGGCCCTGGTCGTCCTGCTCGCTGTCGGCACCCTGAGCCTGGTCATCCTGCGGCGGGCGCAGACCGGTCTCGAACGTGGTCTGGGCATTGCGATCGCCGCCGCCCTGCTGTTACAGTTGGGGTTGGGTATCGCCAACATCGTCGGCCACCTACCGCTCGCGGTGGCAATTGCGCACAATGGCGGCGGCGCCTTGCTATTGGTCGCCTTGGTGAGCCTGATCCATATTCTCACTCCGGGCCGGCAAGCGGCCGCCACCGGCATTGCGGAGACGCCGAGGAACTCATCATGACACACAACTCCGGCGGCGGTCTGCGTCGTTTCCTGATTCCGATCGGAATCCTCGCCGCGGCGGCGGGTATCTGGCTCGGCGTGAGCCATTTCAAGACGGGTGCGGTCCCCCCCCCTCCGGTCGAACACATGCGGGCAGGTACCCCATTGCCCCAACCCAAGGTCTTGTCCCCCTTCTCCCTCACGGACCAGGACACACAGCCCTTCGGGCTCGATGACCTCAAAGGTCATTGGACCTTCGTCTCTATCGGCTTCACCTCGTGTGGGTACGTCTGCCCGACCAACATGGCGACCTACCGTGACCTCGACCGGGAAATCACCGGGCCGGCGGTGGACTTCCTGTTCATATCCGTGGACCCGGAACGGGACAGCCCGGAGCGGCTCAGCCAATACGTGCGCGAATTCAACCCCCGTTTCCTCGGGGCGACCGGCAGCCATGATCAGCTCCGGTCCCTCACCCGCGAGCTCGGAGTCATGTATGCACGTTCCCCGGAGCAGGAGGCCGGTACGGACTATATGGTCGACCATTCGGCGTCCATTCTCCTGCTCGACCCGCAGGCCCGGTTGGCGGCGGTCTTCAGTTGGCCCCACGATAGCGGTGCCATGGTCGCCGACTTTACAGTCATGAACGACTATTACCAATCCGCATTCTAGGGGGTGTTCTCAATTAAGCCAAATCCATGTAGCGCAGGCGTCCCGCCTGCCGGAACGCGGGCGTTTCGCCCGCGGGTTGCAGGCGAGGCGCCTGCGCTATACTGCCACACGGCACAATCTGAGCTTTTGAATTTCCCCCTCACCCCCGCCCTCTCCCGGAGGGAGAGGGAGTGAAATGCGCAGATTGTGCCGTGTGGCAGTATACGTTCTTAGTTTCTGCGATGACCCGGCTTAATTGAGAACGCCCCCTAAGGTGAACAGGGCAGCACGCCGCTTGCATGCGCTCGAATGCTCCAACCGCGGCGGTGGTCGGAATTCAGGTCGGGAATGGTCTTCGTGACAGAGGAAGGCACCGCGCGCACAGAAGTTATGCAGTGATATCAAAGGGTGTCCTCTTTCCGACCAAGTGTTCTCCGTCTTCGTGTACCGCCGTTAACCTCAGGTCCAGGATTCGGTTCGTCGGGTCTTCCGCCGCGTCGATACCTACTCTGACCGGGAGATAATTCGGCGTGTAGCCGAACCACTCGCTCTCCGGCGAGTCGCCATAATGACCTTCCACCAGGACCGGCAGGCGTCGGCCGACGAAGTGCTCCAGGATTTCGCGTTTCATCCGGCGTCCCAGGGCATGCAGTTGGCGGCTGCGGTCTTTCTTGATCCGGTCACCGACCTGCCCCGGCATGGTCGCGGCCTTGGTGCCTGCCCGCGGGGAATAGGCAAAGATATGGAGATGGCTGCAGCCCAGCGATTCCACGAAGGACAGGGTCTGTTGCCACTCGGCCTGGGTCTCGCCGGGAAAGCCGACGATGATATCGGTGGTCAGGTTGAAATCCGCCACCCGTTTCCGGGCCGTTTCCGTCAGGCGCGCGAAGTCTCGGGTCCTACAGCGTCGGGCCATGCGCCGCAGCACCGAATCCGATCCGCTCTGCAGGGGCAGGTGCAGATGAGACATCAGACGCCGGTCCGCGAACAGCTCCCAGAATCCTGCGGACAGGTCCCAGGGCTCCAGGGAACCCATGCGTATGCGAGGCATATCGGTACCGGCGAGGACAGCGCGGATCAGTGTCGATAGGTCGCCCCGACCCTCGTTTCCGTACCCCCCGAGATGGACGCCGGTGAGCACGACTTCCTTGACCCCTTCCGTACCCAGCCGGTTGATTTCCTCCACCACCTCGGCGATCGGACGACTGCGTTCCTCACCCCGGGCGAGGGTTACGATACAGAAGGTGCAGCGGTGGCGACAGCCGTCCTGGACCTTGACAAAGGCCCGTTGGCGGCCGCGCACGAATAAGGGATCGGTCGCTTGCTCCAGGGTGCCCTGGGTCATGGCATCCAGGTCGAATGCCTGGGTGGTAATCGTCACCAGACGGTCCTTGTCCCGGTTGAGTACCAGCAAATCGATGTCCTGCGCACGGGCCAATGCATTTCCCTCCAGTGAGGCGAGACAGCCGCTGACTACCAGCCTGGCTCCGGGATTGGCACGCCGCGCGCGGCGCAGCAGCTTGCGGGATTTGCGTACCGCCTCGGCGGTCACCGCGCAGGTGTTGACTACGACCAGGTCGGCCGCTTCCGGATCGGCGGTAACCAGATGGCCCTGCCCTTGGAGCTGCCGGGCCCAGGTCTGCAACTCCGCCTCGTTGAGCCTGCAGCCCAATGCCTGAAGATTTACTCGCATACTTCCGCAGGGTGGGCTGTGCCCACCAACGATTTTGCCCACCCACGACTCATCCCAGGGCGGGCGCGTATAAATTTCTTTTCGATTAACCAGTTACTACCAGCCGTGTCGATTGGGCAAAGCCGGGAGCACCGGCATCCTGCCGGCTCGTAGGTTGGGCAAAGCCGGATCAGGGACGATCCGGCGTGCCCAACATCAACCTTTCGTTGGGCACGGCGCACCGTCCCTGGTGCACCTTTGCCCAACCTACAAGATCATGTTTTTGGGAAGGTTTATACGCGCTCGCCCTGCGACTCATCCGGTTTCAATTGGTCCTGCTGGGAATTCTTTTTTGCCGCACCTGCCTGCCGCGGGCAGGAATGAACGCCGATGAACGCAAATCGGTCGCAAAAGATCAGATGATCTTTTCTGTCCACAGATGACGCAAATTCTCACAGATGGTTTCGTTTTTCATCGGTGGAAATCTGCGTAATCTGCGGATAAAGAGGATAGCGTTATAGAACCATGCGCTCAGGACATCACCTGGGTAGGAGTCATGCCGAGGTGCGGCATGGACCCCGGAGGCGGCGGGGTCGGGGCATTCTGGTGGATCAGCAGGCGCCAGCCATGGTCGCCTTTACGGTAGATATTCAGGGCATAGACGCCCGGTTGCGGCGGGTTTCCGGGGGTGTTGACCCGTTCCTCCACAAAGTGGATGGCCAGGTCGCCGGCCTCCAGCCAGCGGATGTGGCGGACCTGGATATCGATTCGGATCTCCCCATCGGTCAGGGGACGGAAGGCCCGGTGCACCTCGGCCCCGTGCAGCAGCGGCTGCATGGGGAGCAGGCAGGCGATGGCGTCCGATTCCTCCCAGACGCCGCGCAGGCGCTCGGCGTCGCGCTCTTCGATGGCATCGTAGAAGGCGTCCTCGGCATCTTGCGCGGTAGCGAACGCTCGGGTCATGTTACGCCTCGTTTCCAATAACCGCGGGGGTGGACGGAAACTACGAATCGCGCGAATCGGCGCGAAACGGATCCCTCCCTTCGGTTCGGAATAACAATTTCGCCGGCTCTTTATGGATTCCGGACTGCTGACGATCATGGAAGGGTGCTGCCGGACATTTTGGAGTGCGGCGGCAACTCGACCTCTGTCGGGAGCTATTCTTTCCCGGCCCCTCGGCGACCGCGCCGCGGGATGCGGATGCGGATGCTGTCTTTGCCGTCCTCGCGGCTCATGGCGCTCAGGACACCGTCTGCGGGTACCGACAGGCGGTGGTTGGTGGTACCGGACGAATAGCTGAAGCTACGCATGAATCCGCGGCCATCGTCGAAGTTGTCTTCCTGCACCTCTCGAGCGGAGTGCGTTCGGCTGACCAGGAGCCAGTGTCCCTGAGTACGGACCTGCACCGTTTCGGGACTCATCCCATCGAGCGCGATAGTGAAGGTGTAGGCATCATCCGATGTCGCGCGGGAGATCCGGAATCCTGCTGGTCCCCCGAAGCCCCAGTCACCGGAATCGGGGGGTCCCCAGGGGGACCCGTAACCGGGATCGACGGGTGCGGCAGGTACCGCATTCGAAGGGAACCCCAGGGTTGCCTCGGGGCCGTAGAGGAAGGGCAAGTGACCGACATATCCGGCCGGTGGCGTAAGACCGAGTCCATAGGTCCCGGCCCCCGGCGGCGGTTCCGGCAATGCCGCTTCCGGATATCCGCCCCGGTAGCCGGGACCATAGGGGCCATAGCCATAGGATGTCCAGGCTATGGCCGATGAGGCCGGACCGATACCCAGAACAGCAACCAGGAGACAGGTCGGCCGAATATTTCTCGCCATCGAAGAACACCTCACTTTCCGTAAGACCCCTGTGCGACGGATCGATACCCGTCACCTCTGAACGGAAAGAACCCGCCGGGTGGCGGGCTGTTTCGCGTTCGGCGGACCGGACCAGGCAACCTAGTCCGTCTTCACCTTCCCCATCACACCGAAGCTCTTGACGAAGGGGCCGGCCATACGGGGATCTTTTATCATGGCCTTGTAGTCACCGACCTTGAACTTGAGCTTTCCGGTGGTGTAGGCCATGCCCAGGCCTGTCATGCCGATGCCTTTCTCGAGCCACTTGGTCCAATCCTTCGGGTCGGCGCGCAGGTCCCAATTCGGGGGCTCATTGTTCCAACTGCCGGCGTTTACGCACTCGCCTTTCTCCACCACGAGGACCCCGCGGGGGTCATCTTCGTCTTTGTAGCCGTAGCAGATGGTGGAGTCGAAGCCGAGCTCGGTGAGTTTGTCCCTGATATCGGGTTCCTTGTTCCATTCTTCCTTGAAATTCTTCATCCACTCATCGGAAAAAAGTTCAGCCATTGTCGTTTATCCTCCAGGAGATCTTCAAGATGACCGCCGCTCAAGGCATAGCGCGGCGACAAGTGAGCGATTCAGGTCCTGCTGGCAGGTCCCCCGCCCCGGACACCCGATTCTAACAGGACGACGTAAAAAACGTCGCAGACTCTTTCTTACCGCTTCTTACCGCCGCGACCTGGCCTGTTTATAGTTTTCCAGGGCTTTGGGCATCAGGCGCACGAGGGCGGCAATTCTGGTCTCGTCGAGGGGATGGGTACTGAGGAACTCCAACGGCTTGCCGCCACGCTTGCGGCCATGCTCCGCAAGGCGTTGCCAGAACGCGAGGGCCTGCCGCGGATCGTAGCCGGCCCGCGCCATATAAAACAGACCTATATGATCGGCCTCCAACTCCTGGGTACGCGAGTACGGACGCAAGACGCCGAACGTGGTCCCCAGACTGTAGGCCTGCATGACCATGTTGTGGGTAGCCGCCGCGGCGTTCTTCCCTACTACGCCGGACAATACTGCCCCCCCTACGTCGATCAGCATACCTTGAGACATACGCTCCGAGCCGTGACGGGCGGTAACATGGGCGATCTCGTGGGCAATGACGGTGGCCAGCCCGGCCTCGTTCTTGGTGATCGGAAGCATGCCGGTATAGACGCCGACCTTCCCGCCGGGCAAGGCGAAGGCGTTAGCATTGTCCGCATCCTTGAACAGCACGAACTCCCACTGGGCGTGAGACACTTCCACCACCTTCGCGATTCTCTTGCCGACCCGCTGCAGTTGCTTCGCCTGGGATCCCTTGGTGACGATGGGTTTCTTGTTCTTCATTTCCTGAAACGCTTGAAACCCTATCCGGGCCTCCTGGACCGGGTCCATCAGAAGGAGCTGCGAGCGACCGGTCTCCGGTGCCGTCGTGCAACCGGCAAGGATTGCAATCGCTGCTACGATCACTGGAAAAACAAAAAGCTTCAAGATACGCATCGGTCTGTTCTCTCCTGATTAATTGTCATTAACCGTCAAAGACTCACTATTTTACAGGATACGCCCGTCTCCCAGGGATGGGAAACCCTTTGCCCGTTCCCATTCTGAACCGCAGCTGCGGGCAATCCCAAGGGTGGGGTTCCTCGAGGTTTCTACAGATGGTGCGTTGCCACATCCGCCCGCCGCTTCAACAGACCGATGACGCGCTCGGTCAGGATCAGCTCCATCGCGTACATCATCTTGCCGCCGGGAATTACCAGGGTATTGAAGCCGCTAATCATAGTCCCGTCGATCAGGCCCTTGAGATTGAGCTTGTATTCCACGCTGGGCTTGGGTTTCAGAAAGTGGATCAAGACCAGGCTTTGGTCGGCGGTCGGGATGTTGTCTACGCAGAAGGGGTTGCTGGTGTCGATAAGGGGAATGCGCTGGAAGTTGATGTGGGTCGCGGAGAACTGGGGCACGATGTAGTGCATGTAGTCGTACATCCGACGGTGGATGGTCTCCAACACTACGTCCTGTCGATAGCCCCGCTCTGCCGTATCGCGCTTGATCTTCTGCACCCACTCGAGATTGATGGTCGGACACACACCGATCAGCAAATCCACCTCCGCGGCCATATTGATGTCGCCGGCGACCACCCCACCGTGCAGCCCCTCGTAAAAGAGCAGATCCGTATCCGGCGGGATCGGCTCCCAAGGCGTAAAGGTGCCCGGCTCCTGCCCGAAGAACGCAGCCTCCTCCTCGTTATGGATATAGTAACGGCGCTCCCCTTTACCGGATTCCCCATAGCGGCGGAACAGCTCGAGCTGCTTATCGAACAGGTTTGCTTCCGGCCCGAAATGGCTCAGGTTGCGGCCCCCCGCCTTGGCCTTCTCGAGCTCTTCCTTCATCTGCCCCCGATCGAAGCGGTGAAAGCTATCGCCCTGGATGGTCGCCGCGCGGGCACCTACCCGCCGGAAAATATGCTCCAGTGCATCCTTCACTGTGCTGGTCCCGGCGCCGGACGAGCCGGTTACGGCAATGATCGGGTACTTCTTCGACATGCTGATTCCTACTTGGTCATATTTCCATGCATGAGCAGACAGCGAACCGGATTCCCGCGGGCATGACCACGACATGAATCTTCGTGGTCATCCCCCCGCGCGGGCATCCGATGGCCTGGTACGGATGCTCTCGATTTCAAAATCAGAATCCTTTGCAAGCTCTTCGAACACTTCGGACCACACCCCCCGTTTTTGCCAACGTGCGAATCGCTGATACACGCTGTTCCAGTTTCCAAATTCTTCGGGCAGATCGCGCCACGGGGCTCCCGTGCGGGCCAGCCACAAGATTGCCTCCAGGAACAGCCGGTTATCACGACCGGGGCGGCCGCGACCCCCGGCTTGGCCCGGCAACATAGGCTTGATCCGTTCCCATTGGTCATCACGAAGGGTAAATCGAACCATTTCCACATCCCGACGAATGAGTTCGGTTATAGGGCACCTTGAAAAATAGGCGTTTTCACCAATTAGGCGACTCTAAGCCATTGATTATTCATGCGTGCCCTTGACGGAAATCGTATTTTTCAAAGTGCCCTATAGTCTATCAGCCAATATGTCAACATGTCCGTAGGGGTGAAAAAATTTTCTCCCCTGCATGCTGCGGAATGGCCCAGGTCGGATTGAGTATGGAAAAAGCGGTGATTACGAGGTAAAGGCAATCATGGATTCGGCGATTGCCCTTCATCGCAGCCGATCCAGCCGCAGGCGTTGGCGCTCGTCGAACAACCGCCGGGAGCCGATCCAGACCGCTACGACACTCCCCAGCCCGGTGCCGGCGGCGATCAGGAACATGATGAGGAGTTGGTATTTGGCCGCCTCCATGGGCGGACTGCCGGCGAGGATCTGACCGGTCATCATCCCCGGCAGGCTGACGATGCCGGCGGTGGTCATGGCGTTGATGATAGGGATGAGACCGGAGCGCAGTGCGTCGCGGCGGATTTCGGCGATAGCGGTGTCCCAGTCCGCGCCGAGCAGCAGTCGGGCCTCGATCCGACCGCGGCCTTCCCAGGCGTGGCGGGTGAGGTTGTCCAGGGCGATGGCGATGCCGCTCATGGTGTTACCGAGCAGCATACCGAGCAGGGGGATCAAGTACTGGGGCTGATACCAGGGCTCGACTCGGATGACGAGCAGCAGGGCCAGCAGGGTAACGCTGAAGGAGGAGAGGAACATGGACAGGGTGCCGATGCCCATCCCCCAGGGACCACGGTAGCGCCGCTGCTGGCGCGCCATCACCTCCCAGCCGGCCACCGTCAGCATGAACAGGGCCAGGGCACCGATCCAGGGCAGGCTTCGGAGCTCGAACAGGACCTTGAGCACCAGTCCCAGGAGGACGAGCTGCACCGTACTCCGGGCGGCGGCGATGAGCACCCGCCGCCCCACCCCCAGGTGCAGGCGCCAAGACATCAAGGCTAGCAGCAGGACCAGACCCGCGGCCAGGGTGAGGTCCCAAGGGCTGAGTCGGATCAGATCCATCACTCCGGCTCCAGCCGGGCGTCGCGGATGACGAGACTCCGCCCGGCGAGGCGCCGACGTTGCTCCGGGTCGTGGCTGACCCAGAGCACCGCCGCGGCCCGATCCCGCCGATAGTCCCGGACGATGGCCTCTACCCGGTCCCGATTCGATGGGTCCAGGTTGGCGGTGGCTTCGTCCAGCAACAGGGCCTCGGGTCGGTTGGCAAGCAGGCGGGCCAGGGCCAGACGCTGTCTCTCGCCGGTAGAAAGCCGGGAGACGGACCAGCCCAGCACTTCGGCGCCGAAATCGAGCCGGTTCAGAATACCGATGATCTCAGCGTCGATTTCTCTGGCCTGGGAGCCAGGAGCGCGAAAGTGATCGCCGACCTGGTCTTGCCACCAGTGGGATTCGGCCGGGAGCAGGCCGACCCGGCGGCGCCACTCGGGGGCGGACAGGGCCGAGCGGGGGACAGTGTCGATCCGGACCTCGCCCGCGTGCGGGTCTAGGTCGGCGATGGCGCGCAGGAGCAAGCTCTTTCCCGAGCCGGAGGGACCGGAGAGGAAAACCAGCTCGCCGGCCGCGATCCCCAGATCGACCGGCTCCAGACCCCTGGGCCGGAGGCCCACAAGATATAGACTGGCCACTAGGATTCTTTGAGGGACCCGACTCTTTACAAATGAGTCAAGTTTATGCAGTGCACAAATCGGGATCGGGATCGAAATCGGGATCGAAATCGAAATTCCGATTGCGATCCCGATCCCGATCCCGATCCCGATCCCGATCCCGATCCCGATCCCGATTTCGACCTACCTGATGCCTCGTCGGTCTGAGACGAAGCCTCGTTAGTGCTACATAGTGAAAATTCGGAGATCATTACCCTGCGATCAGACAATCAACGACTTGCGTGTACGGATCCAACTTAAAAAAGGAATCCTAACGCCGACGGAAGATCAGATCCCGGACCCGGTGCCCGAGACGCATCCCGCGTTGCTCGAATCGGGTCAGGGGTCGTGCTTGCGGGCGCGGATGGAAGGCGCCGGGACCGGCGGCGTTCACGAACAGGTCGCCCGCGTTGGTGAATAGCTCCAGCATCTGCTGTGCGTAGGGCTCCCAATCGGTGGCGGCGTGGAATACACCGCCGGGTCGGATGACCCGGGCCAGAGAGGTCACGAGCCGGGGTTGGAGGATACGCCGCTTGTGGTGCCGCTGCTTGGGCCAGGGATCCGGGAAAAAGAGATAGACACCGGCCAGGCTGGCCTGCGCCAGGCCCTGCCCTAAAACCTCGACGGCGTCGTGGCGGCAGATGCGCAGATTCGTAAGCCCGCGCTTTTCGATTTCGAGCAGCAGGTGCCCCACTCCCGGACGATGGACCTCGATGCCGAGGTAGTTCCGGTCCGGGTGACGCGACGCCAGCTCGGCCAGGGGCTCGCCGTTGCCGAAGCCGATCTCCACATAAACCGGGTTCGGGTTGCCGAACAGCGCCGGGAGGTCGAGGGGCTCGCCCGGATTCCAGGTGACCCCGAAGCGGGGCCACAGCAGATTGCAGGCCCGTGCCTGGGCCGGCGTGAGGTGGCCTTCACGCAGCACGAAACTGCGGATGGGACGACGCCGGGGCAGGGGAGTATGGCCGATTTCGCGGGTCGGAAAATCCCCCGGAAGGGATTGTTCGAGGTCTCCTTGCGGTGTTCCCGAAGTCCGTCGAATCAGAAAAACAACCCCTCCAGCGGCGACGAGGCGGAGGCGAAGCGTTTCGGTGCCATCCGCCCGGCCAGAAAGGCCTCGCGCCCGGCCTCGATGGCCTTGCGCATCGCGCCGGCCATCAACACCGGGTCCTTGGCGGCGGCGATGGCCGTATTCATGAGCACCCCGTCGCAGCCCAGCTCCATAGCCACCGCGGCATCCGAGGCAGTCCCTACGCCTGCGTCCACCAGGATAGGCACCTGGGCGTTCTCCACGATGGTCAGGATATTGAGCCGGTTGCGGATTCCGAGTCCGGAACCGATGGGGGCGGCGAGCGGCATCACGGCCACACAGCCCAGCTCCTCCAGGCGTTTGGCCATAACGGGGTCATCGTTGGTATAGACCATGACCTCGAAGCCATCCTTGACCAGCACCTCCGTGGCTTGCAGGGTAGCGACCATATCCGGGAACAGGGTCTTCTCGTCTCCCAACACCTCCAGCTTGCATAGGTTGTGGCCGTCCAGCAGCTCCCGCGCTAGGCGGCAGGCACGGATCGCCGTCTCGGCGTCGAAGCAACCGGCGGTATTCGGCAGAATGGTATAGCGTTCCGGCGGCAGCACCTCGAGGATATTCGGCTCGCCGGGGGTCTGGCCGATATTGGTGCGACGGACGGCAATAGTGACAATCTCGGCGCCGCTGGCCTCGACGGCGCGGCGCGTCTCGTCCATGTCTTTGTATTTGCCGGTTCCGACCAACAGGCGCGAGCTGTAAGTCTCGCCGGCCACGGTGAAACTATCGGCGACAGCGGTCTGAGTAGGCATAGTGCGGAAAAATCGGTTTCGGAAAGTAAGAGCATAATTGATTTTTCGTCTCTGCGTCCTCTGCGGTTCGGTCACGATCAGGGCGAGCGCGTATAAATTTCTTATCGATCAACAAGTTGCTGCCGACAGTGTAGGTTGGGCGAGTAGGATGCGGTGAGCGCGGTGGTTCTGAGCTTGCCGGCTGGTGCACACTCTCCCCGCGCGAACCGCATCAATGCGCTGTCTGCGTGCAGGGACGCACAGGCAAGCAACGAACCACATCAACGATTATGTCGGGTACGCCGCTAGGAGCGCCGGCATCCTGCCGGCTGTAAGACGGGCAAAGCCACCAGGGACGGCGGCAGCCGCCGTGGACGACATGGACCAAGTGGACTACGTGGACCAGGGGTTGCTGTGCGCCCCCCGGTCCTGTCCATTGGGCTACCCTCATGCCGTCCGTGTGGCCCACAGCAGCGGTGTGCCCAACACCCATTCCATGGGGCTTGTCGCCATCCAACGATGCGGTTCGCCGCTGGCCGGGCACCCATCGATGCGGTTCGCGCGGGGAAGGCGTGCATCGGCCGGTAAGCTCAGAATCACCGCGCTCACCGCATCCTACGTCCATCCTGCTTCCGGGAGCCGGGATCTTCGAGCATTCAGGTTAACCACCTCCCACGGCGTGAATGATCTCCACCCTGTCGCTGGGGGCCAGGCGGTGTTCCCGGAAACGGCTACGGGGCACCAGTTCCTCGTTGACCTCCACGGCGAGGCGCCGGCCGGTCAGCTCCAGCCGGTCGATGAGGCCGGCCATGTCGGTGCCGTTCGGGATCTCGGTCGGATTTCCGTTGAGAATAATCTGCATCTCGGACTCCTGCGGCATACGTCCTGGTCGGAAACGGATTCGGCTCTTCATGGATTCCGGGACTGCTCCCGATCATGGAAAGACATACCGGACGTTTTGAAGTGCGGCCTGTCTGCCGCCACCTGCCTGCCGCAGAGGGTGTCGTAAAAGCCCATCCGTGGGGTGTAGCGCAGGCGTCCCCGCCTGCATTTTTCGATGCAGGCGAGGACGCCTGCGCTACTTTTGCGACACCCTCCCGCAGGCAGGGGCAGGCGGCAACCTGACCCCGGTCCCTGCCGGAATCCGCGGTGCCTGGCCCAGCTACGGGGTCGGCCATGGTGCACCTGCTCGCCGCCGCTTCGGATTCGGCGACACATCCGTTCCCGGCAAAGGCGTCGCGGCCGGGGGAAAGCGCCGTCGCCGCAGCGCGTGGGGAACCCGGCGTCCGGATTCCCGATAAACGTTGTCGGCAATCCCCCGTCGCCGGGGTTCGGTTGGCCGCGCCGCTTAAGCCGGCGCACTCCAAAACAGTCCGGAATCCATAAATAACCACGAATTCTACCTCACCGCCCCGGAGGGTGTTGTAAAAGCCCAAATCGGGATCGGGATCGGGATCGAAATCGAAATTCCGATTGCGATCCCGATTTCGATTTCGACCGACCCAAGCTCTCCAACGGCTGGTTGGGCGTAGGAGACGGGGTCTGACCAGCAAAATCAGATGAAACGGGATCGTCGGGGCACGGCGTGCCGTGCCCCTTTTCCGACACCCTCCCCCGGATGGGGGGTTGTCAATGGCGGTGAGCTCTCCTTATACTCGGCTTCCGCACGCGGGTGTAGTTCAATGGTAGAACCTCAGCTTCCCAAGCTGATGACGTGGGTTCGATTCCCATCACCCGCTCCAGTCAACCACCCCCTGGCCTATGCCATTCCAATCAGCTGGCGGGGCCTCGCCTCAGACTGACGAGGCGTGACCAACCGCACCGAAGAACCACGGAGGCAGACACGGATAAACACGGATTGTGATCCGTGTTGATCCGTGTCCGCCTCCGTGGTTCAAAGGATTTGCGATTCCTGCCCAACAAGAGGCAGAACTATTTTTGTGCAGCGCACAAACTTGACTCATTTGTGAAGATGCAGGTCCCTCAAGGAATCCTAGCGTCCTTCACAACAAAAAATCCTGTTAATCCTGAAAATCCTGTTAATCCTGTACTATTGGTTAGCTGGGTTCGTCCCTGAACCCAGCCTACGAGTTAGCATCATACGTTTTGTGCCCTTGCGGTTCCGGTTCTCGGCAGAATCGGGCACGGTCGGCGGGGTCGCCGGCGCCTCGGCTCCGGCCCTCGGCGAAGGGGCGGTACCGCTCCAGCCAGTCCGGCGGCTTGGGTTGGTCGCGGAAGCGATCGACCTGCTCCGCGGGCAATGCCAGCAGGGTAGCGACCCGTCGGGCGGCGGTCGGGGCGGCATCCGGCCGCAGACCGGCGAACAGGTAGAGGTCGTTGATAAGATCAAAACGATCATCATGGGTCTCGAGTCGGGACAGGATTTCCTGCCACAGGTCCTCGTCCGCCTCGCCCGCGGCCAGTGAGGCGATGAACAGGGATCGGGCGGCATAGGATTTCGAATCCTTGGCCAGTGCCTCCCGAGCCAGCCGGGTATGCCGTTCCACCAGCGTTGTGATCGATTCTTGGGTGAGACCCGTCTCCGACGCCGAGGGCGGCCCGTCTTTGGGATCGTTCGGTCCCGCAAGTACGACGGCCAACCACAAGGCATTGGCCTGGAACCCGGCTTGGCGGTCGAACAGATCGAGTGCCTGTCGCAATGCCTCGCGGGCCTGTTCCGGCCGGCCCCGTATCAGCTCCAGTCGGCCGAGATTCATTTGGGGATAGGCGGCATCAAGGGAATCGGGCTCGGATCTGGTCAGGCCCTCCGTAAAACAACGGAATGCCTCCTCGCAATCCCGATGCAGATTTCGGTACAACAACCCCAGGCCGTTCCAGGTGTCGGCATCTTTCGGATCCAGCTCGATAGCCTTGCGATAGGCCGATTCGGCCTCCTCATAGCGGTTGAGATGGTTCTTTAGCAGATTGCCCAGGCCGTTCCAGGGGGGGACGAGTTTCGGATCCAGCTCGATGGCCTGACGATAGGCCGATTCGGCCTCTTCGTAGCGGTTGAGATGCTTTGCGAACAGGAAGCCCAGGCCATACCAGGGGTAAGCGGATTTTGGATCGAGCTCGATGGCCTCCCGATAAGCCGATTCGGCCTCCTCGTAGCGGTTGAGATGGTCCGTGAGCAGATTGCCCAGGCCGTTCCAGGGATAGGCGAGTTTCGGATCCAGCTCGATGGCCTTACGGTAGGCGGCCTCGGCTTCCTCGTAACGGTTGAGATGGTTCTTTAGCAGATTGCCCAGGCCGTTCCAGGGATAGGCGAATTTCGGGTCGAGCTCAATGGCCTTGCGCAACACAGACTCGGTCTTTGCCGCCAGCCGTGGCAACCTGTCGAGTATCAAGGCGGCCAAGTTATGGCACTGTCGGCTGTCATCGGGCGGATTGTCCAACAGGGGCATCAGCAATTGCTCGGCCCGGGCCGGGTCCGGCTCCGGCGATTGCAGCAATCGGCGCGCCACCAGGAAATCCAGCCAAGCATGGCCCGGTGCCAGTCGGTGCGCCCGTTCTTCAAGCCACTGCCAAGTCTCCGCCGGCGTCGATTCCGGCAGCTCGAATTCGAGCAACCGCTCGGCCAGAGCTTCCAGCTCCGACCGGTCGGCGAGGGATTCCGCCCGCTCGATGGCCCGATCCGCCGCCTCCCGGTCCCCCATGCGCGCGATCAATCCCTGCGCCAGACCCAACCAGTAGTGGGGCCAGGCCTCCGCATGGGCGAACAGAATCTCTTCCTTCAAGGGCGTATACAGATACCGACGCCAGCCGGCATCCTCATCCTCCAGGACAATCCCGCCCCATTCCGGAAACCGCTGATGAAACAGATCTAAGACATCACCCGGAAATTGTTCCAGTAACGACTCGAATTCTGCCTGTTCCTCCTTGAAGATCGTTAGTAATGCGTTGACCTGATCTTGTGACAAAAACGGATAGGATTGCAGGACGAGCCGTTTTTCTTCCGCCGCAAGAGAAAGACTATTCGCTAATCGGTTAAGGAAATATTCCCGATCCGTAGTGACAGTCGGATTGCTCGGTAGTAGCTCGTCCAACTTTTGGTTTCGCGCCGCCTCATCCAGCTTGCCCAAAGGCCAGTGCCAGGCCGGTAGATTGGTCAGGGGATTGGGCCGGTGGCCCGTGGAGAACGAGACGGGGGTCTCTGCCGCGTCTTGTTTGGCTGGTGCCGTAATTTGTAGTATCCGGTCCCGAATCCGGCGCAGGGTCGCGTCCTGGTCCTGGTGCTCGGTCTCGCCTTCCAGGTGGCGGGCGATGCGCAGGACTTCGCGTCCGTAGAGGGATCCGGGCCGCCGCGGCACCAGGGGCTCCTCGCTGGTAGCCAGGATCGGGGTGTAGTGGAGGACGAAGCTCTCCGGCGCCCGTTCGTATTCCCGGTTGGCGGCGATGCGCCGGTTTTGGTTCAACAGCTGGTGGGCCTTTTCGAGGGCCTCGAACACGGTTTCGTCCTCGGCGGCCGGTACCGGCGAGAAGACGACGCACAACTGGCGGTGGAGTTCGTCGATGGGAATCCGCTCGTCGCCGGCCAGGAGGGCGCGCAGGGTTATTTCCAGGCCCTTGAGGTTCTGCGGATTCAGGCCGGTGACCAGTAGGATCTGATCGGCCAGATAGCCGAGGCTGAGATCCAGGAGCTCGGCGAAGCCGGTGCGGCTGTCTATCAGCAGATAGTCGATAGAGCGGCCTGCGGTGGCATAAGGCTCAGGGACCCGCCATTGCTCCAGATCTTCCCGCATCCGATGGGCCAGGCTGCGGTACAAGGTCTGGCGGTCGCTCTCGTCCGGGGTACCCCGACGCGGCGGGATGGGGGCCAAAACGCCGTCGGACCCAGGGGACGCGCCGGCGACCGGATGGCTGCCGGCGTCGATGAGCAGGAGTTGGCCCTGCTCCCGATCCTTCCCTTGTCCGTCCAGCCGCATCTCGCGCAGCAGCCAGTGGGGGGGCAGAAAGGCCCCCTGTGCCGCCGCCTCCTGGTCCGGATCTCCCGTCAAGGGCCGTAGGGCGGCTATCAGGTCGGTCATACCCAGATCTTTCCCCTCCGGGTAGAGATAGGGACCCGCCAGGGGCGAATAGGTCAGGCCCGGCGCCATCAGATCCAGATCCATCAGGACCACGACCTTGCCCCGGCTAGCCCAATAGGCCCCGAGGTTGGTCAGGAGGGCGGTGCGTCCGACGCCGCCTTTGAAGGAGAAGAAGCTGATGATTTTCATCGTGTTTTTCCGCAAATAAACGCGAATCAACGCAAATCGATCACAATCGGTTCGCCATCATCAGAGATAACCCTTTCAGGTTTACGTTCAGGGCACTTTGAAAAATACGATTTTCGTCTACGGTACGCTTGGATAATCAATGGCTTAGAGTTGCTTAGTTGAGGTATGAATTCTTTTTAACCACAGAGGACACAGAGCACACAGAGATGGAAATGCGATTAGCTCAAGTAGAATGCGGTTGATTGAGCAATTTCAATGTCCGCCGTCCGGTCGAGGGTGTTGAACGCGATCGCGTCTGATTCTCTGTGCACTCTGTGTTCTCTGTGGTGAATAAAGAGAGGTCGCAACGACTCGTGCCCTGCGCGTGAGGCTTCGCCTTCAGACTGGTAAGTAGAATGTTGGGCACGCCGCGTCCCTGCGGCTTTGCCCAACCTTGTATGTTCTGTTTCCAAGGGAAAGCCAAGGATGAGGTATAAAAGGATTTGATGAAGAGTACCTGGGGAAGCCGTCCCAACCTGAGGCCTTGAGCCTGTACGTAGATTGGCTCCCCGCCCTCTTCGCCCATACCGGAGAGTATCCGAGGCCGTGAGCTGCGCTCGTGAGCCTGCATACACAAGGTCGGTAGGCGAGGGTCCAGGGTCGGGGAACCAGGTCATGATCCTAGCGCCTTTTTTGCTTCCGAGGAACCGCTCATGAACGTTGCCGGAATCGATGTCAGCAGCAAAACCGTCACGTTGGTCATTGCTCGCGACGGTCGCACCAGAAAACCCCGTGAATTCAACAATACCCCCCAAGGGCATCAGACCTTGGTCAACCGCTTGCGCAAGGCAACGGTGACCCGCGTCTGCCTGGAAGCCACCGGCCAGTATCACCTCGATTTGGCCCTCGCCCTGGATGACGCCGGGCTTGCGGTCATGGTCATCAACCCCAAGGCCGCCAAACGCTTCGCGGAGGCCATGCAGACCCGCACCAAGACCGATGCTGTCGATGCCACTGTCCTGGCTGAGTTCGCCCTCCGCATGCCCTTCGAGCCCTGGCAACGCCCCGATGATCTAGCCCTCGCCATCCGCGCCTGTGCCCGCCGCATCGCGGCGCTGAACAAGCTCCGAACCCAAACCAAGAACCAGCTCCATGCCGCGGAGCAAACCGCCACCACGCCCGACTTCCTGATCGTCGAGCTGCACCACAGCATCGCCCAACTCGAGGCCAACATCGAGCACCTGCGCCAACAGGTCTTGGCCCTCATCGCTAGCGAGGAGGAACTCCAGCAGATCTTCGAACTCCTCGTCAGCGTCACCGGCATCGCCGCCGCCAGCGCCATCCAGCTCCTCGGTGAACTCCTGGTCATGCCGGAGGACATGACCGCGAAACAATGGGTTGCCATGGCCGGACTCGATCCCCGCGCCCACCAATCCGGGACCAGCGTGAACAAGAAACCACGCCTGTCCAAAGCCGGCAACCGCTACTTGCGCATCGCGCTCTACATGCCCGCACTCAGCGCCGCACAACATGATCCCACGGTCAGGGCCTACTACCACCATCTGATTGAGAACCGTGGCCGGAAGAAGCTCCAGGCTCTCTGTGCCGTCATGCGCAAGCTCCTGCACGCCATCCACGCCATGCTCAAGAACCGCACCCCCTTCGACAGCAGCCGCTTCTACACCCCCCTCGAAACGGCAGCGTGATCAATCTAATTTATGTATCGAAGGTGAATTTTTGTGGATCAGGAGACAAATTGGACTTGCATCGGAACAGAGTATCTACCCGACTGGTGCCGGTTTGGGCTGCATCACTAACGGGCGTAGGAGCTTGGAAACGGGTTTGAGCGGATCAAACCTCCTTGATTTCGAGCCGGAGTGACCATAAGGCCGGGCGGTATCCCCCGGCTCGTCGGCTACCTTCAGGTCCGGATATGCCGAGATGGATTCGGACGGGTAAAGCCTTCCCGATTTCGAGTCGGAATAACCATGAGGCCGGGTGGTATCCTCCGGTTTGTCGGCTACCTCCGGGTCCGGACGTGGCGGGGTGAATTCGGATGGATAGAGGTCCTGCTCCAGGTGATCCAGATATTCCAGTCCGCGCCGGAAAAGATCGTTCAATTCCGAATCGGAACGCTCGCGATAACGCCTCTTTTCGTCCCCACCGATGCTGTCCAACCCCTGCGCAAAACGCCCGCGCCAGGTCTCGTCCGCGCCCAGCAGGACGCCGTACTCCCAACACAGGGACAGCCAGATCCCCTGGGTATCCCGCTCGGGGATGTCGTGGGCCAACTTGCACAGGCTCGGGTATTGCCTGCCGGCATGTTCCGGGGCGAGCTTCAGGAGTCCCCGATATAACAGGGTGACCAGATGGAATCTCGCCTGGTCCCAGTTGAAACCATCCCTTCGGCTCCGCTCGAGATTCTTATCGAAAAACTGCTCGAGCTTCCCGGCATGGTGCTCCGGCCAGCCCGGCGGTAATGGCGGCGTAACCGCCAGCCAGAGATCCAGGACCTGGCGGGCCCGGATCAGATCGTCGCCGGCCAGCTCGATCAGGGCCTCGCCCGGCCGCGGCAGACCGATCTCGAGGTGCCCCCAAAGCCAGGTACGCAGCCGGCCCGCCAAGGGCTCCGAGCGGCGGACCTCGAAGGCGCCGACCAGTTGGCCCAGGCGGTCGATTGCCTCAAAGCCGGCGCCATCGGTCAGGGCTTCTTCCAACAGTTCCGCCACTACGCGGCGCAATCGTTCCTGGGCGGACCAATCCGCGTCCATTCTCAATTGGTCGTACAGATACAGCAGCAGGAGACTGGTATCCGGATCGTCCCGGCCCAGGGGCGGGGAGACCAAGCCCTGCACCGGCTCGCGCACACCCTCCAGCCGGGCGCGAATCACCTGCTTGACCGGATCGAAGGGCGCCTTTTTGCGCAGGAGGCGGCGCAAATCGGCGAGATATGCGAGTTCCGGGTCTTCGACTGTCATATGGATGGCTCCAGCCACTCTAGGTCGATCTTTTCTAATCGAGATTGCCAACCCTTATAGGGATAGGACCGAGAAATCAACTCGGGGTGCCCCTTCAAATCCGACCGCGCGGGGTGGGTCATGCCATGGGGCCACTCGCTATGGTCCGGTCGGAACGAGGTATTTTCCCAAAAGGCATCCAGGGCACAGGGCTTATAGGTTCGGCCATCCAAGAGATGCGCGGGAATCAGGACGACTACTCCGCCTTCCCGGCGTATGGCCTCGATATCTTTTAAGTCCAGCATCAGCTCTTCCGTGTAGGTGATGGCGTCGGCAGGTATTTGGCGTCCTGCCTCCGGAAAGGTCCACCAGGTGGGCGCCTCCGGCTTGCCGGTGATTCCGAAAAAGAGTTTGCTATCCAAGGACTTCGGCTTGTTTTTCAGCATGTCCCGATACTTTATCCCTCCTCGCGGATAGGCTGGCGTGTCTTTCGTAGCTCCCCATAGATGTTCGGGGTTTTTTTGCTTAAATTTCATAGGGTTATATTTAGTTTTTTTAAAGGTGGCGAAAACCTTGTTAACTTCATAATATGATAGTTCCACAGGCTATTTACTATGAAGCAACAAGGAGATCGCCATTAACAAGAATAACATGCTTACTGTTTTGAAACAATGTTTCGAAACATTCATTCCTGCCGAAGACGTCAGGACCACGATTACGCCCTTGGAGTTTGCGATCAATTTGGTGTTTTGCTATCTCGGCGATTCCAAGACTTTTTCATTGGAGTCCATTCGCCGTTCGATGATAAGTCATCTAACTAAATCGATCGGTCGCGGTGCGTTTTGGGAGCGGCTGTCCGGCAACCGCTTGAAACGGAATTTGCAAGCCGTGATGAGAGAATTAATGGTGCAACTTGCGACTTCGGTCCGGGTGCGTGAGACGATTCTGGAACCGCTTGGTGTTACCGCCATCGAGCTGGTCGATTCGAGTTCCATGACGCTGTTGGCGAAGGCCAAAAATGCCTTTCCTGGGACCCGTACGAAAGCGTCGATCAAGTGGCATGCGAATTTCGATCTCCTGAGCGGATTGCTGGTGTGGTTTCAACTCACACCCGGAACAAGACACGATAGAAACTGCTTTCCGGACGTCGCGTCACTGACGGGGAAGCTGGTGATTTTCGATCTCGGTTACTGGGACTATGCCTTGTTGTATGGTATTGAAAAAGCGGGTGGTTTTTTTCTATCACGCGTGAAATCCAATGCCGTGATTCGGATCCAGGCGGTGATTCAAGGGCTGAGTAAAAAGGCCATCGGGCAATCGCTACTCACACTGGATTTGCGCCGGAAGCAAGGTCATATTATTGAAGTGATCGTTGACAAGATTCATCACGACAAGACCTTGCGTTATCGGGTCATCGGATTTTGGAATCCGGTCGCAAAGAATTATCACTGGTACATGACTAATTTAACTGCTGCCGCCGATTTGATTTATCCTTTATATCGGTTGCGGTGGCAAATCGAACTCATTTTCAAAGCGTGTAAAAACTCTCTGAATGCGAATGCAATCACATCAGCGAATGATAACATCATTGAAAACTTATTATTGGCTTCCATGGTGGCTCATCTGAGTACGCACACGATATTTCGGATCGGCATGGAACCGTTGGATGAGGAGCAGCATTTGGCAATTTCGTTTCAAAGAGTGGCTAAAGTAGCGGTTGTACTGGCGAGCGATTTCATCACTTTTCTGTTACATGCTTCACAAGAAAATTATCGAAGTCTAGTGAATAAGATAAAGTTGTTTGCGAACGAAATTTACGATCCTAATTATAAGAAGAGAGAGACATCGTTAGCGCGTATACACCGATTATTAGTAGAAGGTGAGACCTAAAAAATCCCGAACACCTATGCGTAGCTCCCATAGCCTTCGGTGTTTTCCGGACCGGGAAGAAGATGGCGATGCAGGAATTTGGTCAGTGCCACGACACGACGCAAGGGTGTTTCGTCCGGAGGATTACGGGGCTGGTAGTCGTTCGGTCGCCGGACGGTCTGATGGTCCTCGACAATCTCGGTAAAATCCCGCTTCGGGTCGGCATCACATGCCTCCTCCATGGATTGCTCGATAGCGACCGGGATGTTGACCGATGGATTTCCGGCGGAGGAACAATCGCTCCTGAGGTTCCGGACCGCCTGCTCGTAGCCGGGCTGCTCGTCCAGTAACTGTCGGATCTTTGGTTCGCAAATCTTCATTGGAAGAACGTAAAGGACACGCCGTTGATCGGGGCCGGCTATACCTGATTGTACGCGAATTGACAGCGCAAGAGGAAAGGACAAGACTTGGAGCATGACCCCGCAAGCTGTAATCGAAACATGAGTGTAATCGAGACGTTGGTCGAGACGCCGCTGGGGCCTATTGGAATCCTGGTGGAGGATGGCGTCCTGTGCGGACTGGATCTGGAGCCGGATCAGGCAGCCGAGGCAAAGGGGGAGCTGCCGGCCATGCTCCGGGAGCAGCTGATCGCCTATTTCGAGGATGGCAGCCGCGGCTTCGAGCTCCCCCTGGACCTGCGGGGAACGGCCTTTCAGGTCCGGATGTGGGAGGCGTTGCAGGAAATTCCCCCCGGCTGTACGGTTACTTACGGTGAGCTGGCACGGCAGCTCGGGACCGGTGCTCGTGCCGTCGGAGGGGCCTGCCGCACTAATCCCTGCCCGATCGTCGTACCCTGCCATCGCGTCGTTGCCGGCAATGGTCTCGGTGGCTTCGCCGGTGATACCAGCGGTCGCAAGCTCGCGGTCAAGCGCTGGCTGCTGCGTCACGAGGGGGCGGCGATTCCGGATCAGTCGGTCTCGCACCCAATGCCATTGAGTTAGCTGTTGGCCACTTAGAGAAAACTACGAATCACGCGAATTTCCGCGAATCGATTCGCGAGGATTCGCGTGATTCGTAGTTTCTTCTCTTACTTTGCCGACCGGTAACGCTTAACTTAGTGGCATTGGTCTCGCACCCACCTCGGCAGGTTCCTTGCCTCTAGGGGACGTTCTCAATTGAGCCAAATCATCACAAAAATCAAGCCCGTAGGCTGGGTTACGGCCAGGGACGGCGAAACCCAGCACACGGTATTGCGGATCGGAAAAGCTGGGTTTCGTTCCTCAACCTAGCCTACAACACTGTTTGAATTACATAGTAATTTGTCAATTGAGAACGCCCCCTAGTACAGCAGTACCGAAGTACCGATAACATGGAATCATTTTTTTGCCGCAAATGAACGCGAATGGACGCAAATCGGTTGCAAAAGATCACCTTTTCTTTTTTGTCCGCAGATTACGCAGATTTCCACAGATTGTTTTGTTCTTAATCTGTGAAAATCCGTGTCATCTGCGGATAGATCCAAGCGACCGGATCATTTTTCCCGCCTACTCAATCCGAACCTCGGCGGTTCCGCTTGTTGCCGCCGGTGAATGCGAATCAACGCAGATCGGTCACAATCGGTTCGCTATCATCGGCGGTTCTTGGTCCATTTGCCTTGGCTCTTTATGGATTCCGGACTGCTCACGATCACGGCGGGTAGCACCAAACATTTTGGAGTGCGGCGGCAACCTTACTCCGGTAGCTACCGGAATCCAGGGTGCCCGACCTCACCGCCGGCGTTGGCCCTGGTGCACTGCCTCGCCGCCGCTTTGGATTTCATTTGGCGACGCATCGGTTCCCGGCAGAGGTGTTGCAGCCAAGGGAAAGCGCCGTCGCCGCGGCGCGTGGGGAACCTGAATCCCAGGTTCCCGGCAAGCGCCGTGGGTATCCCCATTGCCGGGGTCCCATTCGACCGCGCCGCTCTGCCGGCGCACTCCAAATCAGTCCGGAATCCATAAAGAGCCTTTACCTTTATTTGCGGACAAATCTTTCGTGAAATATGAGAATATGTGTACTGTGGGTGACCAAACTCCCTCATGATCGAAGATGCCGAGCATGGCCTTATCGAGCATTTTTCCGACGCCCTATGGATGGAGCGCGGCCTGAGTGCGAACACCCTCGCCGCCTACCAGTCCGATCTGCGGGCCTTCGCCGGCTGGCTCTCCGAGGAGCGGGAGAGGGGTCTGGCAGAGGCGCAGCGTAGCGATCTGCTGGATTATCTGACCCTGCTCTCCCGTCGGGGCCGTAAGCCTCGCTCCGCTGCCCGTTTGCTTTCTTGTCTCCGTCAGTTCTACCAGTACCTGTTGCGGCAGGGCACCATTCGGGAGGACCCCAGTGCCCGGGTAGAGGCCCCACGGCTGGGCCGGCCACTGCCCAAGACCCTCACGGAGGCCGAAGTAGAGGCCCTGTTGAGGGCGCCGGATACGGACGATCCCCGGGGACACCGCGACCGCACCATGTTGGAGCTCTTGTATGCCACCGGGCTGCGGGTATCGGAACTGGTCGGGTTGACGCCCCAGCAGGTGAGCCTGCTCCAGGGCGTGGTGCGGGTGACGGGAAAGGGGGGCAAGGAACGCCTGGTGCCCCTGGGTGAGGAAGCCCTGTCCTGGCTGCAGGATTACCTGCAAGGACCACGCCGGGACTTACTGGGAGGACGCCTGTGCGAATTCCTCTTTCCCACCCACCGCAGCGATTGCATCACGCGCCAGGCTTTCTGGCAGCTTATTAAACGGTACGCCGTGACGGCGGGTATCAGTAAGCAGTTGTCGCCGCACACCCTGCGCCACGCCTTCGCCACCCATCTGCTCAACCATGGGGC
Organism: Candidatus Thiosymbion ectosymbiont of Catanema sp. Cochon2018; assembly: GCA_011392765.1. GTDB lineage: Bacteria > Pseudomonadota > Gammaproteobacteria > Chromatiales > Chromatiaceae > Thiosymbion > Thiosymbion ectosymbiont_A. The sequence continues at coordinate 1,288,182 of WYCW01000001.1, forward strand.
CGACCTGCGGGTGGTGCAGATGTTATTGGGCCATAGCGACCTCTCCACTACCCAGATCTACACCCATGTGGCACGTGAGAGACTCAAACAACTCCACGCCCGCCATCACCCGCGGGCCTGATAGCAGTGGAACTGGATGCCTGCTTGGGCTACCGTAGGAGACTTGGTCGAGTGGCGGATTTTTCGACCGCGGTCGGTCGAGCGGATTTTCAGCCGGAGGCTTGCAACCATGCGAAATAATCGAATCGCTTTCTACGCCGGGATGATCCTGGCCCTGGCGGCATCGCCGGTGTTCGCCGATGCCGATGCCAAGATCAAGGCGCGGCTCGAAAGGTTGCTGCCGAACTATGAGATCGGCAACATCGACAAGACGCCGGTCAAAGGACTCTTCGCGGTCGTCGTGGGTGCGGATGTGGTCTACGTGAGTGGCGACGGCAGGTACATGATACAGGGGCGTTTGGTCGATCTGGCAAGTCGCGCGGATCTGACCGAGCCGCGCCGGGTTGTGGCCCGTAAGCAAGCCATGGAAAAGATCGGCGAGGACCGGATGGTGATCTTCGCTCCCGCCGAATACGATCACACGATAACCGTCTTTACCGACATCGATTGCGGCTATTGCCGCAAGCTTCACCGTGAGATCGCGGACTATGGCGCCGCGGGTATCCGGGTCCGTTACCTGTTCTTTCCGCGGGCGGGTGTCGATAGCGACTCCTTCAGGAAATCAGTCGCGGTCTGGTGCGCGGACGATCGCCGCCGGGCCATGACCGACGCCAAAGCGGGCAAGCGCCTGAAAACCAAAAGCTGTAAGAATCCGGTCAAGGACCACCTGGAGCTGGGTGAGATGCTCGGGGTCTCCGGGACGCCGGCCATCCTGCTCGAGAGCGGCGACATGCTGCCGGGGTATGTTCCGGCCAAGCGCCTGGCGGCCATGCTGAATGCAAAGTAGCACTGGTACCTCGTTTCGCTTGCTATTGCGGGCAGGTTCGTAGGTTGGGCAAAGCCCGCCGGGAACGGTGGCAACCACCGTGGACTACATGGACTCAGTGGACCACGTGGACCGGGGGTCGCTGGGTGCCCCCGAGTCCATGCCGTCCATACTGTCCATGTTGTCCATTGGGCTACCCTCTGCCGTCCATGTGGTCCACGGCGGTGTGCCCGACATCCACAGTTCGTTGGACACGGCCCACCGTCCCCGGCGGCTTTGCCCAACCTACCCGACTGCGGATAACAGCGTAAACATGTCCAAGTAAATCCATGACCACCAAAAGCACCTCCGGCACCGGTTATCCTCTGACCCGTATGCGTCGTATGCGCCGTGACGACTTCTCCCGCCGGCTGATGCGGGAGACACGTCTGACGCCGGACGACCTGATCTACCCGGTATTTGTCCTGGAAGGGGCCGATCAGCGGGAGCCCGTAGTCTCCATGCCGGGGGTGGAACGGATGAGCATCGATCTCCTGACGGCAGAGGCTCGGGAGGTCCGAACCATGGGTATCCCGGCCCTGGCGCTGTTTCCCGTCACCCCGGCAACGGCCAAATCCGAGGACGCCCGTGAGGCCTACAATCCCAACGGCCTGATCCAGCGTGCCGTGCGTGCTCTCAAAGACGCCGTGCCGGAGCTGGGTGTGATCACGGACGTTGCCCTGGATCCCTTTACCACCCACGGTCAGGACGGTCTCATCGACGGGACCGGCTATGTCCTGAACGATGAGACGGTGGAAGTGCTTATCCGCCAGGCCCTATCCCACACCGAGGCGGGGGCGGACGTGGTCGCGCCCTCGGACATGATGGACGGACGCATCGGCGCCATCCGTGCGGCTCTGGAGGAAGCGGGCAGGGTCCATACGCGCATCCTGGCCTATGCGGCCAAGTACGCCTCCGGCTTCTATGGGCCTTTCCGCGATGCCGTGGGCTCCGCCGCCAGCCTGGGCGGCGGAAACAAATACAGCTACCAGATGGACCCCGCCAACGGCGATGAGGCCATGCGGGAGGTGGATTTGGACCTGCGCGAAGGGGCGGACATAGTCATGATCAAGCCCGGCATGCCTTACCTGGACCTGGTCCGGCGCGTCAAGGACCACTTCGGGGCCCCGACCTTCGTGTACCAGGTCAGTGGCGAGTACGCCATGCTCAAGGCCGCGAGCCGGAACGGCTGGTTGGAGGAACGGGCCGTCGTCCTCGAGGCCCTGACCTGCATCAAGCGCGCCGGGGCGGACGCCATCCTGACCTATTATGCTAAGGACGTCGCCCGTTGGCTCTAGGATTCCTTGAATGACCAGATTTTGTGCAAATGAGTCAAATTTCGCAAACGTCTAACCTCTCTCGTTGTCGTGATCGTGATCGTAATCGTGATCGAAGCCGCCGTAGGAGAGACAGAATACTTTCGCCGATCGTGGCATCCAGAGGTCCCGGCCAGGTGCCGGGTCGAAACCCGTAGACATCTGGTTTTCCCTGCCCGCTTTGCCTGGCGTCGCCGATTACGATCACGACCACGATCACGGTTCCGCTTTCGATAGCGATAGAGCGATGATCACGGCTCGTCGGTCTGAGGCGAAGCCTCGCTAGGATCCTTGAGGGACCTGAATCTTTACCGACCAGGGATCATGGGCAAGGGACGGAAATGGGCTCGATGGGTTTTTTTCGACGGACCCGAATCGCGGTCAGCCGACCTTGCCATACACAACCGGTATCCAATGCCCAGGTGTTGTAGTCGGTCGCATAGCCTAGCGTCGACCAATGTCCGAAGATGATGCGTATATCCCTGGTCGCCCGACCCGGTACTTCGAACCAGGGCAGGTGCCCGGGGGCCTGGGAGCC
>WYCW01000001.1:1291005-1677262 GCA_011392765.1 Candidatus Thiosymbion ectosymbiont of Catanema sp. Cochon2018
GCCCTTAACTTATATGATGATGTTCTTGGACGACGAGCTGGTATACCGTGAAGCATACCCTCCACACTTAGTATCTTCATCAATATCAGACCAATGAATACCTTGACCATCTCCAATGATTTCATAGTGTTGACGCTGCTCGGCCGTTGCTTCTGATAGACGCCATGACCAGGCAAGCGGTACACTTATAGTATGGCCATCAGCAAGAAAGACCGTAATCTCATCCTCAGTGATATATACGTCTAATAGTCTAGGTTCAACTAGTTCAACCGCATAGATGTTCGGGGTTTTTTTGCTTAAATTTCATAGGGTTATATTTAGTTTTTTTAAAGGTGGCGAAAACCTTGTTAACTTCATAATATGATAGTTCCACAGGCTATTTACTATGAAGCAACAAGGAGATCGCCATTAACAAGAATAACATGCTTACTGTTTTGAAACAATGTTTCGAAACATTCATTCCTGCCGAAGACGTCAGGACCACGATTACGCCCTTGGAGTTTGCGATCAATTTGGTGTTTTGCTATCTCGGCGATTCCAAGACTTTTTCATTGGAGTCCATTCGCCGTTCGATGATAAGTCATCTAACTAAATCGATCGGTCGCGGTGCGTTTTGGGAGCGGCTGTCCGGCAACCGCTTGAAACGGAATTTGCAAGCCGTGATGAGAGAATTAATGGTGCAACTTGCGACTTCGGTCCGGGTGCGTGAGACGATTCTGGAACCGCTTGGTGTTACCGCCATCGAGCTGGTCGATTCGAGTTCCATGACGCTGTTGGCGAAGGCCAAAAATGCCTTTCCTGGGACCCGTACGAAAGCGTCGATCAAGTGGCATGCGAATTTCGATCTCCTGAGCGGATTGCTGGTGTGGTTTCAACTCACACCCGGAACAAGACACGATAGAAACTGCTTTCCGGACGTCGCGTCACTGACGGGGAAGCTGGTGATTTTCGATCTCGGTTACTGGGACTATGCCTTGTTGTATGGTATTGAAAAAGCGGGTGGTTTTTTTCTATCACGCGTGAAATCCAATGCCGTGATTCGGATCCAGGCGGTGATTCAAGGGCTGAGTAAAAAGGCCATCGGGCAATCGCTACTCACACTGGATTTGCGCCGGAAGCAAGGTCATATTATTGAAGTGATCGTTGACAAGATTCATCACGACAAGACCTTGCGTTATCGGGTCATCGGATTTTGGAATCCGGTCGCAAAGAATTATCACTGGTACATGACTAATTTAACTGCTGCCGCCGATTTGATTTATCCTTTATATCGGTTGCGGTGGCAAATCGAACTCATTTTCAAAGCGTGTAAAAACTCTCTGAATGCGAATGCAATCACATCAGCGAATGATAACATCATTGAAAACTTATTATTGGCTTCCATGGTGGCTCATCTGAGTACGCACACGATATTTCGGATCGGCATGGAACCGTTGGATGAGGAGCAGCATTTGGCAATTTCGTTTCAAAGAGTGGCTAAAGTAGCGGTTGTACTGGCGAGCGATTTCATCACTTTTCTGTTACATGCTTCACAAGAAAATTATCGAAGTCTAGTGAATAAGATAAAGTTGTTTGCGAACGAAATTTACGATCCTAATTATAAGAAGAGAGAGACATCGTTAGCGCGTATACACCGATTATTAGTAGAAGGTGAGACCTAAAAAATCCCGAACACCTATGAGTTCAACCGCAATGTTCATTCCAAGGCTTGATCTCCGTGCGTGATCTGTGGATGAAGGCGCATGGCGATGCCGAAGACCGTCGCGTGCTCCCTTCTTGTGAACCGCCTGGTGCGGACCTGCAGACTAGGTGGTGTGGGGAGGGCAGGCTAAACACCTGCCCTTACCCGATTAGCCCTTTGATTTCAGTGAGCTTAATAGTGTCATTGCTGCATCAGCCAACTTATCGTTATCTCCCTCCCTGCAATCTATATAGCCTCTATATTTCATGTAGGTCGGTAATTTTGCAGTGAAAAGAAGTATTGGAAAAAGAATATCATCATCGTCAGTTTCTCGACTTCTCACCCACGCAATATTAAACTCTTCTTTGCATACTTTAGAACTAAGGTATGATGGCGAGAATATCGAAACAACTCGACGACAATCATCTAAACTTTCGAATATTTTCGGTTGCCAAGGCATGCCAACATCAATGTCTGTTCTATCTAGGAATATCTTAATTTGTGGTTGAGCACGTGATATATAACTAATTAGGTTATCCACATGCTCCGAATCTTCTCTGGCATAACTAATAAAAATGTCATATTGCATCTCACTGGTTGAAGGTGGACGAGACGGCTCTTCGTAGTCTGATTTCACTTTCTTAAACAGTGTATGCGCTTCATTGGCTTGAAAATCAGAATATGCCACTATTTTTATATTATCTAAAGGTAGTCCACGTTCCATCCAATGGACAGCAGCTTCAAGTAAAGGGCAAAGTATTTGAGCTACGTTATGCCCTTGGTCTCCAGCAGCTACGATAGGCATTGCAATTGATTTGATGTCTGTATGAGCACCAAGTATTGGTACCAATGCCCTAAAGATATCACCAACAACTTCGGGTGGATTGCCTCTTATTAAAGGTTCGAAGCACAATAGTCTGCGAAAATATAATTCTGTCTTCTGAAACGTAATTTCTTTTGATAGCCAGCATGAAAAATTATCACGCAAATCTTCTTCTTTATTGTTTGCGAGTACTGCAACTGAAAGTCCTTTCTGGTGTAAGGCACCAATCAACGATGATGGAGTAGGAATATAGTCATTGGGAAAAGCAGAAACCACTAATAAATCAATTGCTTCATCTGGCTCTAAAGCGGATAAATCACCCTGATAGAGTTCTACTTTTTTGCCAGGATCACCTCTAACTAATAGTGTTTCCAACAGACGCATTGTTCTGACCCCCTTTGTGTTTTTTCAGGCTAACGGCAGCCATCACCCGACGCGGAGAGAGCGGTAACGACCGTAGCGGTCGGGTGTATGGCCGTGTTAGGCGATAGTTTGGTGCTATAGACTGGGATGTCTTATCCATCAAGCGTCTATATGGATAAAAAAGATTTCTTCGTTTATGAAATCAATATTGACATGAAACCTACTTAATACATCAGTGCCTATGAAACCATTTATACCGTAACTATTTTGTAGACCCCCAAACTCTATGTTCAAATCATTTATTTTTATGTTATCGAATCTTATAGATCCAACGTTCTGGGAAACAACCTCCTGTGTACCACCAATTCCAGACAATCTCTTTATTTGCGTTGGTCTGCAATAGTTAAATTCAACTAACTCAATATCAACCGCTGTAGTTGCTGATCCGGTGTCTATTATGCAATTTTCAATATGATAAATATTTCCATCGTATTCAAGATCAGCGCCAATCCATATCAGACCCTTATCAAAACGAAAATTCATCGAGTAATACCCATAAAAGGAATATTCTCGATAATAAAGTCTTCTGGTGTTGACGGAAGGGTAAAAAGGACATTCATTCCTTTTTTCTTATACTCTTGATACATTAATCTAATTTCTTTTGGGTCATTACTCGTTTTTAGAACTGTACCCTCAATTAGTCTTGATTTATTCTCTGAGACTTGCTCCTCTTTAATATTGCCTAGCAAGATAAAACTATTTGGATGTTTCTTTTTTATTTCTGACCATCTCATAATACTGCTCCACTCAGGAAGGATCTCTGAATAAGCCAAGAATAGCCATTTTGTCTCCTCATTTCAAATCAGCGAAATGTTGGGACTTTAACCGATTTTGTTTCACGCCCAACGTTTGGGCTCAGGCGCTCAATGCCGCGTGGCACTGAGCTTGAAAGTTGCCGAGGAGCCGGACCGCGGCATTAGGTCGCTTGCAGCCGAATGTTGGCGAATGAGCGGTGAAAAACAATCCATCAATTGAGCCTGGTCTCTTTTCTCTGCATAGCGAAAATCCTAATGCCACATTCTTTGGAGCGTGGGAATGAGCCAACAGCGTCCGAACAGTACCTCATTAGGCACGTCATTCTCCACACAACGGCTCGAATTCGCAAAGCCTCTCTTCGCGGAAGGATAGATAGTCCGTATGCGTTATGATAATGTGATCCAATATCAGTATGTCCAACAATTTGCCTGCCTCGACCATTCTTTCGGTATAGTCGTTGTGTCGGAGAAATTTCTCATAGAACCTTTCAAGGCTTGACATCAGAAGACGCCGTGTAATTTTGCCGGAAAATTTGGGACCAATAGAGAATGATTTAATTTTCCGGTCTTGGTAAAAAATTCAAAGGTCCCATTTTCGCTACACACCCAAACTTCTATAGCTCCATTGGCAAAATATACCTTTCTTTTATTTGTCATTTCTTTTTTAGTGTTGGCAGACGATACAATTTCAATGCAGATCTCAGGTGCAATCGAACATTCAACTTCGTTCCTGATTACTTTAAGTCGTTCCTTGGAAACCCATGCGACATCAGTAACCTTGGTTCCTTTTTTGGTACTTATTGCGCATTCTACCAACACATCTCCATCCGTTAAGTTTGAGTATAATAACCCTGTGATTTTTCCTTGAAACAAGGAATGATATACTTTAACCGGAGTCATTAAAATTTGCCCCTGATTATTTAATTCAATTTTGAATGGCAAATTTTGTAATTTCGGGTTATCGCATACTTCTTGCCAACTCATGGTATATCACCTGTGCCTGGTTGAAGAATACAAGTTAACCGCTGGGCGTAGAATGCCTAACGTCTCGCATAAGCCGCTGGGCGTTAGCGCGGTCGGCTTGATGCGATTGTTAGGTACGTCTCAGTTGGTTCAATAACTTACTATACGCGGAATGAGAACCAATCCAAAACCAAACAATTTCAATATTGTCGAGGATCCCAACGACACGGTAATCAATGTTAATACGTATTGAATAAATCGGTCTTCTTGAATGCACGCGTTTGAAGTGCAAACTTGGATGATAGGGATCTTGCTTGAAGAGGCGATATGCGTTCTGCGCCAAATTCTGGACTTGATCTGGCAACGCCTTAAACTGCTTACGAAAACTACTCGTTGTGTGAGAAATCATAGTGTATCAGGATCAAGCATTTCTGTTTTTCCCTTTCTGTGCTGTTCAAGTGCTTCATCAGCAAGAACGCCTAATATATCCTCGGAATCCGCAAACATACTATCCCACTTCTTTTCAGAAGCAAGTTCATCTAGTAGCCATTGAGCAACTAAGTTCTGCTCCAAATCCGAAAGTCTGGATGCTTCAGTAAATGCCCGACTAAGAAGATCTGTCATATGCCTTTACCTCTGTTCATCAATTTGATTTGATACGCCTAACGGCTTGGCTCAGGCGCCCAATGCCGCGTGGCACTGAGCTTGAAAGTCGCTGAGGAGCCGGACCGCGGCATTGGGTCGCCTGCAGCCGAATGGGTGGTGTTCTAATTTTGTTGTTTCGGTTTATGGGATGCCTTGAAAACCCATGACAGGGAGTTTTCAAGTTCCCTATACTCGGTAGCAATAAAGTTAGAACACCACCAATAGACCGTATGCCAGGTTCGTCCCGACTGTAGGGTTGAGGAACGAAACTCAGCACTGCCGAGCTAGCCGTCCGGTTTCTCGTACCGGGAATCCTCACTCGCCGGCGGCTGAACGCCGAGCAGGTGGATGCGGCGACTGTCCGCCCGCATCACGGTGAAGCGGAAACGGGAAATTTGGGTCCGTTCACCGCGCTTCGGCAGATAACCGAACGCATTCACGACCAGCCCGCCCATGGTATCGAACTCTTCGCCGGGGAAATCGCTGCCGAAGTAGTCGTTGAACTCCTCGATGGTGGTACGGGCCTTTGCCGTGTACTCGCGTGCACTACGCTTGAAGATAGGCGGACCCTCGTCGAAGTCGTGCTCGTCCTCGATCTCACCGACAATCTGCTCGAGCACGTCTTCGATAGTCACTACGCCGGCCGCATTGCCGTACTCGTCCACCACCACGGCCATGTGGTTACGGCTGGTGCGAAATTCCTTGAGCAACACATTGAGGCGCTTGCTCTCGGGTACGAACACCGCCGAGCGCAGCAGGCCACGGACGTTGAAGACACGCCGTTCCTTGTCGTTGTGCACGCACAGCGGCAACAGGTCCTTGGCGAGTAATATCCCCACCACTTCTCCCTTGTCGTCACCGATGACGGGGAAGCGGGAATGGGCGGATTCGACCGCGACCTTGAGGATCTCCTCCAGGGGATCGTCACGGCGCACACAGACCACATCCACTCGGGGGATCATGATGTCACGCACGCGCAGGTCGGCGACCTGCAACACGCCTTCCATCATGCTCAGGGCCTCGGCGTCGAACAGGGCACGCCTCCTGGCGTCCTTCAATAGTTCGACGAGTTGCTCTTTGTCCTGCGGCTCGCTGCCGATCAGCCGCCTGAGCTTCTTCAGCCAGGCCCTTAGCCGCGCTCCGAGTCTTGCCCGAACGCTCGTCATAAAGTCCTACTTGTCCTCATAGGGTGCGGGGAATCCTAACTCCAAGAGGATGTGCCTTTCCAGCCCCTCCATCTCGATCGCCGCGGTGGTGTCCGAATGGTCGTAACCGAGGAGATGCAGCACCCCGTGCACCAGGATGTGGGCCCAGTGGGCTGCGAGCGGTATTTCCTGCTCTCGGGCCTCACGGACCACCAGCGGGGCACAGATCACCAGGTCCCCGATCAGGTCACAGTCCGTAACGCCGGGTAAGGGCTCGTAAGGAAAGGACAGCACATTGGTCGCCCCGGAACCGCCGCGGAAGCGCCGATTGAAATCGGCCCCCTCGGGTTCGTCCACCAGCCGGATGCTCAGCTGCGCGCACGCACGCCGGCCAGCCAGGGCCGCCTCTGCCCAATACCGGAGCTGCCCGTAGCCGGGGAGGTCCGGCATTGTCGATGCGTTCTGGATGTCCAATTCTAAGGCGCTGGGCATACACACTGAATCTCGGAAACAACTGAAGTTAAAACACTTTGCGGTTTCGTCTGAACGCTCGTCGTAATATTCTAATAGGATAGGATTAACAGGATTTTCAGGATTAACAGGATTTTTTTCTTATTAATCCTGAAAATCCTGTCAATCCTGTACGATTGGACGAAAGCACGAACCACGAAGAATTGCTCAACCTTTCAGCGGTGGTGAAGAGGGTTTGCCTTGCGGGCGAGATGTTTGCGCTCCGTCGGCACACCGGCGATCGAAGTCGTCGTAGGCCCCCACGATGCGCTGGACCAGTGCGTGGCGTACGACGTCCCGGGCATTGAAGAAGATGAAGCTGATGCCCTCTACATGACGCAGGATCTCGATTGCCTGGCGCAATCCGGAAGCTTGTCCACGCGGCAGATCCACCTGGGTAACGTCACCAGTGACCACCGCGGTGGAACCGAAGCCGATGCGGGTCAGGAACATCTTCATCTGCTCGGGCGTGGTGTTCTGGGCCTCGTCCAGGATGATGAAGGCGTCGTTCAGGGTACGTCCGCGCATATAGGCCAGGGGGGCAACTTCGATCACATTGCGCTCGATGAGCTTATTCACTTTCTCGAAGCCGAGCATCTCATACAGGGCGTCGTAGAGTGGCCGCAGATAGGGGTCGATCTTCTGGGCCAGATCTCCGGGTAGAAAGCCGAGCCGCTCGCCCGCCTCCACTGCCGGGCGCACCAACACCAAACGGCGGACCCGGTCGGATTCCAGGAATTCCACCGCACAGGCCACCGCCAGATAGGTCTTACCCGTACCGGCGGGACCGATCCCGAAGTTGATGTCGTTGCGCAGGATGGCGTGCAGGTATTGCTGCTGATTTGGTCCACGCGCCCGGATCAAGGCACGCTTGGTCTTGATGACCACATCCGGCAAGCGGTCCTCCGCGCCCTCCGCCAGGGCATCCACGCCGGATTCCTGGAGGTGGAGGTGGATCTGCTCCGGGGTCAGGGTCTCATCCGCACTTGCCCGGTAGAGATCCCGCAATATCCGAGCCCCGGCATCCACCGCCCGGCGCTCGCCGATCAGGCGGAAGACGGAGCCCCGGTTGTTGATCTCGATGCCCAACCGACACTCGATCTGGCGCAGGTGCTGGTCGAGCTGCCCACACAGGTTGACCAGACGCTCATTGTCCTGTGGCAGCTCGAGATCGACGGTTTCCGGTTGGGTAGGCAACACTATTATCTCATGTCGAACCCGGGCAATGGTAAATCTTACCGGAAAATGCAGGGTCCGGATTCAGAACCTGTTCAGGGCGAGCGCGTATAAATCCTCCCGAAAACATGATCTTGTTTTAGCGGTGAGTGTTATTCGGTGGCCCTGCCTCAAGACACCGCCGCAAGCCTGGTCGCCTCCTCGACATCCACCGATACCAGACGCGAGACGCCCGGCTCCTGCATGGTCACGCCCAAGAGATGGTCCGCAATCTCCATGGTCAATTTGTTGTGGGTGATGAAGATGAACTGTACCCGATCGGACATGGAATGTACCAATTCGCAAAAGCGCCCGACGTTGGCGTCGTCCAGGGGAGCATCCACTTCGTCGAGCATGCAGAAGGGGGCCGGATTGAGCTGGAAGATGGCAAACACCAGGGCCACGGCGGTCAATGCCTTCTCGCCGCCGGACAGGAGGTGAATACTGGCGTTGCGCTTGCCCGGCGGGCGCGCCATGACGGTGACCCCCGTCTCCAGCAGATCCTCGCCGGTAAGCGTCAGAGAGGCGTGACCACCACCGAACAGACGCGGGAAGAGCCGCTCGAAACCCTGATTCACGCTCTCGAAGGTCTCCTTGAAGCGGTCGCGGGTCTCACGGTCGATGCGTCGGATGGCCTGCTCCAGGGTCTGCAGGGAACGGGAGATATCGGTGTGTTGGGCGTCCAGGTAGCCTTTGCGTTCGGACTGCTCCGCCAGCTCTTCGATGGACGCCAGGTTGATGTTGCCCAAGCGGGCGATACGCCCCGAGACCTTCTCCAACCGCTCCTGCCACACCTCCTCGGCGGCGTCTGCCGCCAGGTCAGTGAGCAGCTCCTGCGGACTCAAGTCCAGCGCGGCGAGCTGTTCCTCCAGGGTCTGTCGGCGCACGAGCTGCTCCTGCCGCGCCAGGCGCAGGGCATCCAGCTCTTGCCGGTGCTCGCCGAGGTCCTGCTCCAACTGGTGGCGCTCCTGCTCCAGCGCCCGTACCCGGCCATCCAACTCTTCCATCTGCCGCCGCGAGACGCCCAGCTGCTCTTCGATCTCGAGGCGCAGGGCGAGCTGCTTTTTAAGCCCCTGCTCCTGAGCGGCCAACGGCTCCAGGGATGCCTCCAGGTTCAGGCGCAGCTCATCCCGGCGCTCGGCGAGCTGTCGGCACTGTTCCCGGGCCCGCTCCAGGCTGCGCAGCCTGGCTTCCCGGGAGGCGCGGCGGGCCTCGATATCGACCTGCAGGCGATGGGCCCGTTCGCGTGCCGCCCGCTCTTGCGCGCGCGCTTTCGTCACCTGACCCCGCAAGACCTCGCGGCGTTCGGCCAGGGCCTTTCTCCGGTCGGCCAGGGCATCGACTTCCTCCAGGGCCCCGTGCAGGCGTTTCCGCGCCGCTGCCTCCTCGGCCACGGCCTCCTGCAGGCGCTCGGTCAGCTCCGATCTCTCCGTCTCCAGGGCGGCACGGCGCTCGTTCTGGTGTTCCAGTCGAGCACTGTGTCCCGTGAGATCCGCCCGGAGCTTGGCTTCGGCCTTTTCGATCCCGGCGGTCTCGGTACGCAATGCCTCGCGCTCCTCTTCGAGCTCCCGTCGCCGCACCCGCAGTTGTTCCTGCTCCTGTTCCAGGGTCCGGACCTGGGCCGCGAGGGTCGCGGTCCGGTGCTCCAGCGCTTTGAGTTCCTCGGCCCGCGCGAGTACCCCCCCCAGAGCGCCGTCCGCCTCCGGCGTGCGCAGCCAGTTGGGACCCACCAAGACCCCGTCGCGGGTGACCAGGACCCCGCCGGGTTCGAGGGTGGCGCGCTCACCCAGGGCTGCCGGCAGATCCGGTGCTACCCGCACCGACCCGAGCAGCCCGTGCAGGGGCCAGGGACAACGCACCCGCGCCAGGAGGGAGTCGGGGGGGACCGGGCCGGGGGAGTGCTCGGCCGCGTCGAGCAGCGTCAGGGAGCCCAGGTCCGCCGCCTCTATCGCGGCCCCGACCCGGTCCAGGGACTCGGTGCAGACGGCACGCAAGTGGCCCGCGAGAACCGCCTCCACCGCGGGCTCCCAGCCGGATTCGACCGCCAACTCATCGACCAGTCGCGGGGCATCCGCCAGCCCCTGGTCGTTCAGCCAGTCGGCGACGGCCTGGTCCGCACGGTCCAGGGCCGCCTCTTGTAACGCGGTCAGGGCGGCCTGGCGACCCCGCACCGACTGCAGGTCAGTACGCGCCGTATCGAGCTGTACACCCACCTCGCGCAGGGCTTGTTCCTGCTCCTGAAGGGCCTCGGTCAGACGCCGCGCCTGCCCTTGGCGGGTGGTGATCCGATCGGCGTACTCCCGGGCCTGTTCCCGGCAGACCCGGATCCGGGCCTCCAGTTCCTTGGTATCCTGCCGTCCCAGCTCCTCCTCTACCCGGTCCTGGCGGGAACGGACCTGATCCATACGCTGCTCCAGGTGATCGATATGGGTCCGCTCCACCTGGGCCAGCTCCGCGGGAGCGGCGGCGCGCCGGTTGAATTCGTCCCACCCCTCCTCCCCCTCTGCGAGCTGCGATTCGGCGGCATTCATCCGGACCAGGGCCTCCGCCAGGGCCGCAGCGGCCGCCTCATGCTCGGGTTCGTCCTTGGCCAGGGCCGCGTCGATCTCGGCCATGGCGTGTTCGTCGCGTGCGAGCAGGTCCCGAACCTCAGTGAGCTCGCGCTCCAGGCGCTCGACCTCGACCTCCCGGCGGCCGCGGCTCTCCTTGGCGAACCGGATACCCTGCTCGAGGCGCGCGATCTCGGAACCGACGGCGTAATAACGTCCCTGGATCTCGTTGAACTCGTCCGAGGCCGTGACATAGCGGTCGCGCAAAGTCTCGCTATCCGCCTCCAACTGCCGCCGGCGCGCGATTCGGCCTTCCAGCGCCGTCTCTCGGGTTCGCAGGGACTCGTCTCGGGACTCGATCTCCAGGTCGAGGGAACGCCAGCGCAGGGCGCCGAGCTCGGCTTCCAACCGCTGTTCGTCCCGCTTGAGGCGTTGATACTTCTCGGCAGTAGCGGCCTGACGTTCCAGGTGCAGGAGCCGCTTGGCGGCTTCTTCACGCAGGTCATCCAAGCGGTCCAGGTTATCGCGGGTGTGGCGCATCCGGTTCTCCGTCTCACGCCGCCGTTCCTTGTACTTGGAGATGCCTGCTGCCTCCTCCAGAAACAGGCGCAGTTCCTCGGGTCTGGCCTCGATGAACCGCGAGATGATGCCCTGCTCGATGATGGCGTAGCTGCGCGGACCCAGCCCCGTGCCCAGAAACAGGTCCTGGATGTCGCGGCGGCGGCAGCGAGTACCGTTGAGAAAATAGACCGACTGGCCATCCCGAGAGACCTGGCGCCTGACCGAAATCTGGCTGAATCCGGCGTACTCCCCGCCGGCACTGCCGTCGCTGTTGTCGAATATCAGCTCGATACCGGCGGTGCCCACCGGCTTACGACCGGTGGAACCGTTGAAGATGACGTCGGACATGGACTCGCCGCGCAGCATCTTGGCCGAGCTCTCGCCCATCACCCAGCGCACCGCGTCGATGACATTGGACTTGCCGCACCCGTTGGGTCCGACGACCCCGGACAGGTTGCCCGGAAAGGATACGGTCGTGGGATCGACGAAGGACTTGAAGCCGGCGAGCTTGATCTTTTCCAATCGCATCCCGGAAAGATACAGGAGGAGTGGGATCAGGGCCAAACTGCGGGCACCCGCATCGGGGGCAAGGGCGGGTTGTCAGCTTCGATTGCTATTATGGCCGAGATCATTGATTATCCCTTTGCGTTCTTTGTGTCTTTGCGGTTCAAATAGAGGACGCCGGAAGGGGTGGAGAAGGGGTGGAGAAGGGGTGGAGAAGAAGGGGATCACGGATCAGGAGGGCCCATCTTGAAGTTCACCGTCGATGAGTTCCGCGCCTGGGAGAACAAGTGTGTCACCCTACTCGGGATGTCCGGGGTAGGAAAGACTTATCTCTCCACCCTGCTGCGCCGCCAGGATTGGTTCCACTATTCGGGTGATTACCGGATCGGGACCCGGTATCTGGATGAGCATATCCTCGATCTGATCAAGATCCAGGCCATGCAGGTGCCTTTTTTGAGGGATCTGCTGCGACGCGATTGGATCTTTGTGCGCAACAATATCAAAGTGGACGACCTGGGGCCGGTGTTGAGCTTCATCGGCAGGCTCGGGAATCCGGAACGCGGCGGACTCCCGCTCGGTGAGTTCAAACACCGCCAGGCCCTGTACCGAGACGCGGAGATCCGGGCCATGCAGGATTTGCCCTCATTCGTGCGCAAGGCGCAGGAGATTTACGGTTACCGCCACTTGGTCAACGATGTCGGCGGCAGTCTGTGCGAGCTCGAGGAGCCGGCGGTGATCGACCTGCTCGCCCGCCACAGCCTGATTCTCTATATCCGGGTCCCGGCCGAGGATGAGGCGATGCTCATCGCACGCGCCCAGGCCGATCCCAAGCCACTCTATTATCGGCCGCAGTTCCTTGAAACCGCGGTCAGGGACTACTTGGCGCTGCACCGTCTGGAATTCGTGGCCCAGATCGATCCGGACGATTTCACGCGCTGGGTCTTTCCCCGGCTTTTTCACGCGCGGGTCCCCAGATACGAGGCCATCGCCCGCCCCCACGGCTATCCGGTCGGCACCGCGGAAGTGGTGCAGGTGCGCGATGAACAGGATTTTCTGGACCTGCTCGAGCAGGCCATCGCCCGCAAGGGGGTCTGATATGCCGATCGTTGCCCATACTGACCTTCCTACGTTCGAGCATCTGCGCCGCGAGGGTCAGTCCATCCTGGAGCCGGACCGGGCACTGCAGCAGGATATCCGCGAGCTGCATATCGGGCTCTTAAATATGATGCCGGATGCAGCCCTGGCGCCCACGGAGCGGCAGTTTCTGCGCCTGATCAACGGGAGTAACCGGATCGCCCAGTTTTATGTCCACCCCTTTACCCTCGACGAGTTGCAACGATCCCCCGCGGCCCAGGCGCATATCGACCGTTATTACCAGGATTTCGAGCGCATCCGGGTGGAGGGATTGGATGCGCTCATCATTACCGGCGCCAACGTGAGCCATCCCAATCTGGCGGATGAGCCCTTTTGGCAACCCTTGATCGAGGTCATCGACTGGGCCCTCGGGTCTGTCACTTCTGTCCTCTGCTCCTGTCTCGCCACCCACGCCGTGCTCCAGTTCCGTTACGGCCAGACCCGCCGTCCCTTGCCCGGTAAGCGGTGGGGGGTCTATCCGCACCGGGTGGTCGACCAGCGGCATCCGTTGGTGAATGACGTCAATACCCTGTTCGATGTCCCCCACTCCCGCTTCAACGAGATCGGCCGTGACCAGTTCGATACCGCGGGGCTGCGGGTGCTGGTGGAGAGCGAGGAGGCCGGCGTCCATCTGGCAGTAAGCGAGGACGGGTTCCGGATCGTGTTCTTCCAGGGCCACCCGGAGTACGACACCATCTCGCTGCTCAAGGAATACAAGCGCGAGGTCAAGCGCTTCGCCGCCGGGCACCGGGACGACTACCCCCCCTTTCCGGAGCACTATATCGGGACCAGGGACCGCGCCATCCTCGACGAACATCGGGAGCAGGTCTCCGCTGCCCGCGAGAACGCCCGTGAGTCGCCGCCGTTTCCGGAGGAGCCCATCGTTGCCGGTCTCGATAACACTTGGCACGACACCGCCGAAGGTGTGGTCGGCAATTGGATGGGTAAGATCTATCAGCTCACCAACAACGACCGCCGGCTTCCCTTTATGGAGGGGGTGGACCCCCGAGACCCGCTCGGTTTGGGGCGGTAAGCTGACTGATTTCCGCAGATTCTTTCGCGACCGAGATTTCCGGCAAGGGCAGTGGGCTACACGGCTGGTTCGCCCTGGGTAGTCTCCGGCGGCAGAAAATCGACCACGACCGCGGTTACGTTGTCGTGTGCCCCCCGGTTGCGGGCCTCGTCGATCAGGGCCTGGGGGGCCGCGTTCAGTTCAATCCGTACCAAGAGCTCGGCGATATCGCTTTCGGGAATCTCTCTGGTGAGTCCGTCGGTGCAGAGTAAAAAGCGGTCGCGGTCCTTGAGCTCGCAGATCTGTGCATCGACTTCCAGTGTCTCCTCGGCACCCACGGCCCGGGTGACGATGTGGGCCGTGGGGTGCTCTTCTGCCGCATCGGGGGTAAGCAGACCCTGATCGACGAGTGCCTGTACCTGGCTGTGGTCGTGCGAGAGCTGGTGTAAGGTCCCGTTACGCAGGCGATAGATCCGGCTGTCTCCCGCCCACAGCAGGATGCACTGTCCCCGCACTGCGGATACAGCGGCCACGGTGCTGCCGATGACCGCCGCCCCGCGGCGTCGCGCTTCGGCACATAGACGCCGATTGGCGTCTTCGAGGCAGGCGCGCAGACTCGCCACCGTCCGCCCCGGAAACCGGTGTTGCGGTGCCGTTTCCAGGGCCTGCACGACCATACGGCTCGCCAGGTCGCCGGCGGTATGGCCGCCCATACCGTCCGCTACCGCCCATAACCCGATGTCCGGTCGATCCAGATAGCTGTCTTCGTTGACTTGCCGCACGTTTCCGCGGTGGGTGGCAGCCGCCGAGATGCCGTGCAACGGTATGTTTGCGTGGCTCATGATCCCTGGGACCTCCGGGAAATATCTCTCATACGGATGCTCTCATCTATACATTTGTTAAAAACTGTCTGGTTAAAAACAGCTCGTAGGCTGGGTTCAGGAACGAACCCGGCACTCGGCAGCGCTGGGTTTCATTCCTCAACCCAGCCTACTAGGATTCTTGAATGACCGGATTTTGTGCAAATGAGTCAAATTTCGCCAACGTCTAACCCCTCTCGTTGTCGTGATCGTGGTCGTGGTCGAAGCCGCCGTAGGAGGGACCGCATTCTTTCGCCGTTCGTGGTCTCCGGAGGTCCCGGCCAGGTACCGGGTCGAAACCCGTAGCCATCAGGTTTTCCGTGCCCGCTTTGCCTTGCGTCGCCGATTACGATCACGACCACGATTCCGCTTTCGATCGCGAGAGAGCGATGATCACGGCTCGTCGGTCTGAGGCGAAGCCTCGCTAGATTCTTTGACTCCCCCGGACTTTCACAAGTGAGTCAAATTTGTGCACTCCCAAGGAGGCAGTTATCAGTTGTCAGGGGGCAGTTGTCAGGTATCAGCCTTTTGCTCCCTGCCTCCTGAATTTTTGAGGGTGTCGTAAAAGCCTGCATCGGGATCGGGATCGCAATCGGAATCTCGATTTCGATCCCGATCCCGATCCCGATCCCGATTTCGACCTACCCAGGCTCTCCAACGGCTGGTTGGGCGTAGGAGATGGGGCCTTACGGGAAAGGGGCTTTTGGGGCCTCATGCCTCGTCGGTCTGAGGCGAAGCCTCGCTAGCTGTTATGCTAATCGGCTTTCCCTAGGCCCGTTTCCCAACCCCAACGGCCCCACTCGCCGGTGAGCATGCCTGCGAATCCGGCACTCGGCGGCAGGCCCTGGCACAGCAGGACCGAGGGTTCGACGACTTCCGAGCCGTTCGACCACCACAGGCTGTAGGCAAAGAAGAGCTCTCCCAGAGTCTGATGCAACAGGCAGGGACAGACGGCGGCGAGGTCGGCGGGCAGCGGCATGCGCCGGGCGGGCGCCTTACCCGGACAGGGAGCATTCGACTGCGGTAGGTTCGACGGTGGCCCGAGCGCTGTAACTTGTTGATCGAAGGCTGCGAGTGTGAGGTCCTGCTCCAGGCAGGTGAGGAGGAGATTCTCGGCCGACTCATACCAGGAAGCGGTGCTGGTCAGAACGCCGAGTGGATTACTCGTAGCAGGAAGGGAACAGGCCAGGGTCAATGGAAAGTAGCGCCCGACCCGATCCACGCTCGGCATGAGCAGGCCGGCCCATGCGGATTGACCGGCCACTCCCGGCGCGAGCGCAAAGCGCCATACCGGGCTGGTGAGATAGGTGTCGAGCCAGTGCTCGCCCAATTGGTCCCGGCTGTCGGCGACGGACTCCTGGAGCCATTGGTCCCAGGGTTCCACGAAGACGGCGGGTAAGCGGCGGGATACGAAGTCGCCGTTGCTCGGCAGCTTACCGTAGATACCGGGTTGGGGCTCAGGGGATGGATGGGTCATCGGGGCCACTGAATTATCGGAGGTATAAGGACGGGTTATGCCCACAGGGCGTTTATTCGATATTTTTTGTGGTGGGCATCGACAATGGCCTGGTTTCAGCGCAGGAATCAGGCCTTTCCTCTTGGCCTGCCTCAAATACCCTCGGATGTCGGTTATGGGTGCTCATCGCCGGCGGTCGGCGTGGACTGGGCTTGATGCAGAACGCGCAGCCAAGCGATGCCGTCGGGGCAGGAAAGGAGTGCACCACCGAGCTCTGCGAGTTGTACCGGGTCGGCGATCGCCGTCAGCAGCGGCTCGGCCTGCGTAGCGATCGCGGAACCGAAGCGGTGGTGGGCCAGGCGGGTGAGTAGGTGACGTGTCGCTTGACAACCCTGTTCCAGACCCTGTTCCAGACCCTGTTCCAGACCTTCCTTCCGACCCTCCGCCAGACCCTCGCGTTTCCATTGCTCGGTCCAGCTCTCTACGCGATTGCTCAACATGTCATGTACCTCGTGCAAATCGGTCATGGACTCGAATTCTACTCCCGCCAGTCGTTTGGGGAGAAAGACCCGGTTGAACCAGACGGTAAAGTCTCGCCGCAGGCCGGTCTGCTCCGGCGCCGCGAGCCACTCGACCAGTGCATGGAGGATGGTCAGCACCTCCGCCGGCGTGCGGCTGGCTTCGAGCCGGAAGAGCGCGGCGCTCAGGTTACGCTGCGGCAGATTGCCTTGCTCCGCCACGCGCTGCTCATCGATCAGGAAATACGCCTGTTGCGGCCGGTATTCGCGCAGCACGGGCGGAGCCGGTTCGATCAAGTCGTCGAGTGCGCACGCGGCGTTCCAGGGGCTGGCTCCATTGTAGAGCACGATGGGGAGCACCGGCGGCAGTCGGCCTGTACTACTGAGCTGCCGGGTACGGATCAGGTCCTGGTAGAGGAGGCCGAGGTAGGTTTGGATGCGCACCGCCATCCAGCGATCAATGCTGGATTGGAATTCGAGCAACAGGTAGACATAGAGCCAGTCCCGACCCCAGCGCACGCGCCAGATCAAGTCGTCGGCCCGGTCGCGGAGGTCATCGCTGACATAGCTTCCGCTGCATTTCTCCAGCGTAGTCAGGTCCAGCTCCTCTACCCAGGCGCCCGGTATGAAGCCTTGCAACAGGTCACCGACCATTGCGACGTGGGAATACAAGAGCTTGTAGCTGCTGTCGTGGGTCGGACCGGGGAATTTCCGGTTTTGATCCTCTCTCCCCGTCCCTCTCCCGGCGGGAGAGGGGCCTTTTGTACCAACAATCCGATCCGCGTCCGTATTCATAAGTGTACCGGGCAGTGGAAGTTACGTAGCTCCGTGAGTCCGAATGGGTTGTGTACGCTGAGTGCGTCCAGGTTGAAGGTCGCGCGCAGACCGCTGGTCAGGAATGTAACACGATAGCGTTCATCATCGATTCTTTTCAGCGCGGAACGGTCGAGAATCCGAAACCAGGCCCAGGAGCCATGCTCGGTGACACTGTACTCCCGGTCGGCAAGGTCCAGGAACGACATACGAACGCGCCCCGTACCCTCGGGCACCGGCCACTTGAGCCGCCAGGAGCGGCCGGCCTCGTGCCGGAAGGTGACCACCTGCCCTTCCAGATCGAGCATGAATTGTTTGGCTCGGGCATCCATGCTGACCACCTCCAGTTTGAACTCGATTGTCGGGTCGGACCCGGCGGCGGAAAAGAAGGCCCTGCGGATGGCCGCTGCGAGTTGAAACTGGGCCAGTGCATCCGCGGAGATCCCCTGTTCTTTCCCGACCCAGTGCCAGGGATCGGTGGTGGTATCCACCGCGCCGGAAAAGTTTTCTTTGAAGAAGCGATCCAGGTCCCCGTTGGGGCCGAACAGCCGTCCGAAGTCTTTGAGGGGGGTCTCCGCGGTGCTCGTAGGGTGAAACGGGTAGCGGTCCTGCGTAGCCCGCCGGCAGAAAGGCAGTACCTCCATCTTCCAGAGCTTATTGAGCTCGACCTGCACCCCCCCCGATACCATGTTTTTGCTGTCTCGGGCCAAGGTGGAAAGCCAATTGGCGAGAGGCCCCGGAAGGGTCCGGGCGGTCCGCTCGACCGCGTCGGCCTCCTTGCTCTCCCGCTGCTTGAAGGCTTCGAGCAGCTTGGGTCCTTTGCCCTCCCGGTCCGCATAGTTGTTCATGTAAACGTACAGGGAACCGAGCTGATCCAGGATAGATTCCAGATCCGAGACCTTGTCTCCCTCGGTATCGACCAACTCGTGAATTTTTGAAAAGGCCGCGCTCACCCTATGCTCCGGGGGTCGCTCGGACCGGCTCGCTACTGCCGACTCGGCTTGGTCCCACAACCTGCCGACCCGGCCCATCCTGCGCTGTACATAGTCTACTGCCGCCTCTATACGGCCGGCCTGCTCTTCCTGTTCCTCCTGCCGGCGCTCCAGATCGGTCTCCTGGGCTACGGCCTGGAACAGCAGCAACAAGGGGGAATCGCGCTTATCGGACAACAGGCCCAGGATGGCCGCCGCCTCCCTGGGATCGCGCCCGCTGCGGAGCACGAGGTCGTCCAACAGGGCCTGCCACCGGCGGATGTACTCCCGCAGATAGAGCCTACGGACGTCCTTTATCAAGGCCACTTTGTCCGCCGGCGAGATGTCCTTATTCAGGACCCAACGCTCCTCTTCCAGCGCGGCAATCAGCTTTACGACCTGCGGCTCGAACCCCTGGTGATAGGCGTCATAGGTGTAGAGGGCGTCGACACCCGTGGTAAGCGCCTTACCGCTCTTGCGTTCGAATACCTGATCGGCGTAATGCCCCGCGGCGCGACTGACGATGAAGTCGGGGAACTTATCACCGACGCCGGTCTGTTGGAGACGGGAGAAGACGCGTTCGGCGGGGAGCGGGCGGTTCAGGACCTCGCGCGCCCGTTCGACAAGTGTTTGATCGATCTCATGGGGTCGATAGGCCGGGGGCTCTTCCGTGAACAGGGCTGCCAGATGTCGCTGCAGATCCGCGCGTTGTTCCACGGGTATCTCGCGCGGCCAGTTGTACTTCCAATAGGCGTTGGCCCAGGCCCGTATCGTGTGGGGATCATAATGCTCGTCGTCGTAGAGCATGAGATAAACGCGCAGGGCCTCGTGGAGCTTGTCGGGCTCGTCCATGAGCCCTCGGATCTGATCTTCGAGGCCCAGGATGACGGCGGACAACAGGGTCTTTTCCAAGGTCCTGAGATAACCGTCCCGGGCCGCCTCTCCGAGCTTGCCGTGCTGGGACAGCCCGAACCTTGCCGACAGCGGGACCGCGTCGTCGCCGTAACCGCCGGGGATGTCCCGCATGGCATCGAGTAGGGGCAGGAACCGCAAGGGCTCCCGCTGTTCCTGTGGCTGCAGCCCGTCGAGTTGCTCCTGAATGGCGTGGGTCCGGGCGGCGACCTCCTCGATGTAGGCCTGGTTGCGCAGATAGCTGGTCAGCCAGACCGTGGCGGCGATGGCCGTTATACCGATGGCCGCCGCATAGGCACCACGCTGCACCCAACGGTGGTGTCTCTCCAGACGCAGATCGGTCCCGGCCAGGCCGGCTTCTCGGAAGATCAGATCGCGGAACAGGCGGTTGAGAAAGAAGCTCTTGCCGCTGCCGGTGAAGGCCGCGGCGGCCTGGCGGTCGAGCCCGAGGTTGGCCGCCAGCGCGCCCATGATGCGATCGACGGGCGCCCCGGTCTGGGTCCCACTGGTGAAATAGACGCCGCGGACCAGCGGGTGCTCTTCGTACCGGCTCGGTTGGAAGACATCCCGCAGGAAGCCGCTCGCCACCTCCTTGAGCGCGGCGAGCTGCTGCGGAAAGGCGGACATCAGGGCCCGTTTCTGCAGATTGCGTTCCTGTTGCAGCCGTCCCAACAGCTGCTCGTTGAGACGCCCTTCCAGGCGATCGAACTCGCGGGAGAACTCCGCGACGCCCTCGGTTGCGCCCGTGTGCTCGTCCAGGTGAAAGGTCATGCCCCAAACCTGCTCGCGCTCTTCCTGGCCCAGGTCGCCGAAGACCTCCGTAAAACCCGCGATCAGGTCGCTCTTCATGAAGAGCACGTACATCGGAAAGCGAGTCCCCAGGTGCTGGTGCAACTCCTGAACCCGTTGCTTGACGGCGCGGGCGTGGATGGCCCGCTCGATATCCGTTTGCTGCATCAGGTCGCCGAGACTGACCGCGACCAGGACACCGTTGACCGGGCGCCGCGGGCGGTGTTTCTTGAGCAGGGCGAGAAATCCCAGCCAGGCGGCGCTGTCCACGGCCTCGTAGCTGTCCTGGGTGGTATAGCGGCCCGCGGTGTCCAGCAGCACCGCCTCGTCGGAGAACCACCAGTCGCAGTTGCGGGTACCGCCGACGCCGCGGATGGGGTCCTGGCCGAACTGCTCCGCGAGCGGGAAGCGCAGGCCGGAGTTGATCAGGGCCGTGGTCTTGCCGCATCCAGGGGGACCGATGATGAGGTACCAGGGCAATTGATAGACGTAAGAGCCGCCGAGACTCCGTTTGGTATCCGCCTTCTTCAACACCCCCATGGCGTCGGTGAAGCGCCCGCGCAGGGTCTCGAGCTCCTCGGCGGAGGCCGTTTCCGCGGCATCCGGTTGGGGCTCGGGGGCAGCCGTCACCTGCTCCACCATTTGGCGGTTTTTCCGCCGGGCGGCGATGACTTTCCAGATCCGGACCAGGGCCCAGATTCCGAACAGGCAGCCGATAACAATCCAACGCGGCCACGTCTCTTCGAGCGGATAGGAGCCGGCGAATCCGAACAGGGGTCCCAGGAACCAGATCAGCGCCGCCAGGGCCAGCACGCCCAGGAGGGTGAGGAACCAGGGTTTGCCGACGAACCCGAATAGCTTCTTCATGGTCGGATACACACGTTGGGAGACATTGGATCACGGAAGAGTTATCCGCAAATGAATCGAATTGAGTATGGGAAAAATGATCCGGTCGCTTGGATCTATCCGCAGATTACGCAGATTTTCACAGATTAAAAATGAGACAGTCTGCGAGAATCTGCGTAGTCTGCGGACCCAAAATAATTTTCATCGATCTCCATCGCATACGGATGTTATCGGCATTTCGGCACTGCCGTATTGGTCCTCGTCTTCGTCGTCTTCCTCCGGAGGATCGATTCGGTTGGCCTTGGCCCGTGCCCAATAGGCGGTCACCACCTCATCCATCCGATCCTCCGAGATCCGTTCCACGCACCAGAGCCGGATATAGTCCCGGACCATCCGCTCGCAGACCTCGAAGACCTCAGATAGGATGACCAGCTCCTCGATCGGGGTTTTGAGGTCCTGATCTGTCTGTCCGTAGGTCATGCCAGGGACGAAAGCGGCATAGACCGGGTCCCGGTACCTGATCGGTTCCTCCTCGGCATTGACGTTCTGAATGATCCTCAGCATCCGGGGCGGGATTACCCGGCGATTGCTGACACTCAGGATCGGATTGCCATCCTCGGGATCCGCCGGCCACTCGGGTCCCCAATCCGCAGCCACCGATTCCGGCAGGATCTCCCGCAGGAGCTCGGCCCAATAGAGCTCCAGCATCAGGAATTGCAGGTCGTCGCTGTGAAAATTGCGGAAGGGAAAATCCGGGTGTCGTTTGATCTGCTCCAGCTTCATGGCGGTGGCTCAACGCTTGAAATTATTGGACGGGCCGGATGATATGGCGCGCCTTGGCGAACGGCGACAGGAACGGATGGCTCAGGACATCGGCGAACTCGTCCATCGCATAGAAGGGCAGTCCGGAGGCGATACGGACCAGGCACCAATCGAAGATTTGCTCTTCTTCATCGACCCCGAGCCGCTCCGCAGCTTGGACCGCCTCGGTGATGTCGGCGTGCAGGGTCTCGCCGTAGTCGGCGGTCAATACCGGTTGCTCCTCGCGCATACGCTGCTCGACCTTCTCGGCCGTCCGCTCGACGTAACGCTTCACGGCGTCCTGCTCCAGCGCGTCCCACTGCTCTTGTCGAATCGTCAGCATCTCGTCTTGCTCCCATACCTCCGGCATGAATTCCCGCAGCATACATTCTCGCGGAGTCAGCCAGGGGTTGCTCGGGGCTTGGTCGAACCCCGATCGGCAACTGACCACAAACCGCGGCTGCCGACTTGGCTCCCGCAATCCGACCGACATGACACATCCGGCAAATGGATTCATTTGCAGCACAATCTGCTGAAATTCCTTTCAACTTCAGGAAGTTTGGAATTGCAGTGAAGACAATTCCTCTTGTGTAGCCCTTGCAGATACACCAAGGAATTCGACTCCTACGACACGATCATTCCTGTCATAATCAAGAATGACGCCGGGGCGAATTTCTTCTGACTCGATAATGCTTTCTTCGTCGAGTCGGAAGTACAAGGTGTCGCTATCTTTATCTACTTTTATTCTCATTTTGTTTTCTCAATCTTCTATCGAAAAAGGCGGTTACGCCTTTTCCTGGTATTGCTGTAACATTGATTACAACACGAAGCCATCGATTGTCAAACTCGGGAATCTGTTTTAAGTAGTGTTTGGTTCCATCTTCATGGTCTTCAATTCGATCAGGGGAATCAATGGCGTCCTGAATCCATTTCATGCGAATGTTTCTTTCATTCATCATGTCTTCGAAATGGCCTGATGTATCAATGTTCATGTTGGTATTTATCAGGATGCTTGGAGTTTGGCTATTCTTCGTCTTTTTTGCTTCTAAACGGTTTGGCTCAGGCGCTCAATGCCGCGTTGCGCTGAGCCCGAAAGTTGTTGAGGAGCCGGACCGCGGCATTGGGTCGCTTGCAGCCAAATGTTAGGTGTCAAGTCCCGCCAGATTATAGACACATTTTTTGAACAGATTGGGCAGTTTTTGGGACCAGTTCTTCATGGCCTGAAGGGGTGGAATGTGGCCCAGCGCTTTCTGCGGGATGTGCTGATTATAGACCTGGACGTAGTGTTTGATGGTATCGGCCAAGTGCTGGGATGAATCGAAGCGGGTAGTGGCTAAGACGTCAGCGATGCGGCCGTTAAAGCGTTCGATCATGCCGTTGGTTTGGGGGGTTCTGGGTTTGATCAGGCGATGCTCGATGTGGTTGTGGGTGCAGACCCGATCAAAGACGTGGGTACCGATTGGCTGGCGCTCGCCAGTGGCGCAGAAACGGTCGGTAAATTCTTTGCTGGCTCCCACGCTCCAGAGACTATGAAAGTATTACTGGATTTTCAGATCTAAAGGGACAGGAAGACACAATTTCCCTAAATTTGGCAGAAAATCTTTCTCATCTTCCCATATAGCATAGGATTTGATGCGGAATATGGCAGCTTAGCCCCACCCCTTTCGGGAGAAACAAATTCTTTCACAGTCTCTGGAGCGTGGGAACGAGCTAACATAACCTTAGCATGCAGGTGCAGAGGCTAAAGTTATCTATACTGCCACACGGCACAATCCGAGCTTTTGAATTTCCCCCTCACCCCTCCCCTCTCCCGGAGGGAGAGGGAGTGAAATGCGCAGATTGTGCCGTGTGGCAGTATAGACCCTACGGAATTCAGTTTGGGTTCCCGCGGCTTGGACTTGTCGACCTGCTGCTACGCGCTCTGTCTGCGAGCCGCGCGTTGCTTGGCCGCTGCTTTTACCGCTCTAAACCAGTCGTCGAGTCCTTGTCCTTCCGTGGGACCGTCGAGCGTGAATTTGTCTGGTTGCGCTGTGGATACCGGCGCTCGAGCTCGGCCTCCATCCATTTACTTGATTCCTGCATGTCGTGCAGCAGCGATGCGAACTCGGATTTCGTCAACATTCGCGGCGGCTCGAAGGTGTCCTGCTTCGCCTTGGGTGAGGTAGTCGATGCCATAACCGAAGGTCTCCTGCCAAAAGGCATTCATCGCGGGGCCATGCTTGCGGGCAATCACCTCCAGCATAGCGGGTTTTACAGCCAGATCGACCGCACCTGAGTGTGCTGTCATCACTGCTGCGCCGATCACTTTGCCGCCTCGATTCTCAATATAGCCACGTAGTGAAGCAAGCGTGCCACCCATCGTCAAGGTGTCATCTAGGATCAGATAGTTACGGCCTGGATGTACGTCACCTTCGAATGTCGGGTTAAATACCAAGCGGTAGTCGGCACCAGTCCCGGTGCGGTGAACCTTCTCACGTTGCCCAATGCCTAGCTCGATATCGAGGCCAACCCGCTTTGAAATAACTTTGGCCATTGCTAATGGGATCTTGTTGTTGCCGTTCTGTTCGTTAGCCAGGACCGGCAGTAGGGTTGGCTTGCTGCTGCCAATCAACGTCCTGATGTGATTGACGGTTTCATCGCTCAGCAAGCGATCAACCAAATTCAGAGCAGCGATATGATCTCCGCTCTTAGCGGCTTGGTACTCCGGCTCTCTCTGCAATGTGCCGAGATCGCCATTTCGAATTATCTGGGGGAAATTGCCCCAAGGCGCTTGTTCAGCCAGCGCACGAACATAACAGGGCATTTCTTGTTCCACGAAGAATCCCTCGCAATCGCCCATGCTCGAATCAATCTCATTGGTACTTCGGCACGGCTGTGCTAGTCAAGCCGGGCCGGATGCCGCAGGCTGATCTCCACCCGCCGGTTGCGGGCATGGGTGGGATCCTCCGGCACCCGCGGCCGGCTGTCCGCCAGCCCTTTGGCGGTAAACCGATGCGGTTGGCCGGTGACCTTTCCCAACCGCCCGGCGACGTTCCGGGCGCGCTGGGCGGACAATGCCTGGTTGCTCGGGAACTTCAGACTCCGGATCGGTACGCTGTCGGTGTGACCCGTTACCAGCACCTTTCCCGGCAGTTGTCGCAGGGCCCCGCCGATGACCGCCAGCAACGGACGGAATTTCCTGTTGATCGTGGCCCGACCCGAGCGGAAGAGGTTGTCGCCCTGGATCACGACGGTCTCGGTCCGTCTCCGTGGTCCGTCGAGGACCTCCACCCGCCCGGCGGCGATCTCGTCCTTCAACAGCCTACGCAGTGAGAGCGGCCTTTCAGGGATCGGCGGTGGGGGTTCATACCCGGTGTCGCCTACCTCGACGGTGGGGACATCCAGCTTGCCGAGGGCCAGGAACACCGGATCGGAGTCCCGGTGCAGGGCATAGTTGAAGCCCACGAACAGGGCGAGCAGGAGCACACCGGCCAGGGCCGACAGGACCCACAGGGGTACGGTGCGGATCAGTGGATCGCGCTGCTCGACGATCCCCCGCCAGTTGGGAGAGAGCTCCCGCTCGGGGTTGCCTCGCTGGGCACGGATGGTCTGATAGAGCTGTTCGCGGACCGTTGCCAGTTGATCTTGGCCCCCGGCACGCGCCCGGTAGCGTCCCTCGAAGCCGAGGGCCAGACACAGATACATGAGTTCGAGCAGGTCCAGATTAACGTCGGGGCGGGCCATCAGCTGCTCGAGGGCCCCAAAAAACTTCTCTCCGCCCCAGGCCTCGTTGTGGAAGCCGATCAGAAGGCCCTGCCCGGCCCACACGCTCTCGCTGCCCCAAGGCGTTCCCAGCACCGCCTCGTCGAGCAGGGAGCAGAGTACATAGCGGGCGGGCAAGACACTCTGGTCGGAGATACCTTTCGCCCGGGCGCACTCCTCGAAGGTACGGACCTCGCCGACCAGTCGGTTGCGCAGGCCCTCCGGGTCCGGGTGGGTGGTGCTGTTGCGCAACTGGCCGGCGGCGATGAGCAGGGGTGAGGCACAACGTACCAGGGGATTGAGGCCGGTCCCGGCCGGCAGGGCGCCGCTCGGGGCCGGGGCAACTTCCACCCGCGCCCTCGGCGGCGGCGGTAGCGCACTTGTGGGCCTGCGCCCGCCCGGCATCGGGCGGATCACGGTGCGCTCGCCGTCGCCTGCAGTGGGAAAAGGGTCGTCTCGGGACATCTGTGTCTACTCCCTGATGGCCCAGAATTCCAATTCCAGATCCGGAAACTCGCCGCCGATGTGCAGAGAGAATCCACCCGACTGCTCCAACTGTTCCCAGAGCTCGCTGTTGCGGTCGAGCTCGAAATAGACGAACCCGGCATGGAAGGGGATCTGGCGCGGTGCCACCGGCAGCGGACGCAAGGCGATGCCGGGCAGGGCGAGCTTGACCAGCTCCTGGATCTTCTCCACCGGTCCGATCTTCACCTGGGCCGGGAACCGGTTGCGCAAGATCTCCGGGTTGACCTTGGCGTGGGCGGCCAGGATGAAGCCGGCGTCGGCGAGCAGGGTCTGATCGTTCAAGGGGGCGACCCGGAAGCCATACTTGCGCTCCTGGATCGCGATGGGGATGGCACGCTCCTCCAGGACCTTGCTCAGGGCGTCCCGCAGGGCAGCTACCACCGGCGTGAAGGTCCCGGCCAGGTCATCGTGGCGATAGGTCGGAAACTCGGGCGGGCGTTTCTCGCGGACCGTGAAGGTGGAGAGTTCTCCGGCCATGGGTAACAACAGGCGATACAGAAGCTCCGGGTGCAGACCCGCAATCTCTTTCAGGTGCCTGGTAAGGGGCTCAAGCCGATTGACGACTTGCAGCAGGAGGAAATCCGCCCACTCGGCGACACCGCTGCGACCGGACCCGCTGACCCTGGTGGCCAGGGCCTCCCCGCGGTGGTGGAGCAATCCCAGCAGCTCACCGACGAATCCGGCCAGCTGCGGGCTGGCCTTAAAATCCACGCAGGGAGGAATGTAGGCATCATCCAGGACGATCTGCTTGTCCGCCCGGCATTCCGAAATCCGCGCCAACCCCGTGTGGGCGAAGCCGTTGCGGTCGTCCTGCTCGAGCAGGAGGCGCAGATCGAGCAGACCGACTTCGACCGGGGCCTCCGTCTGTTGTGGTCCCGTATGATTGTCACGCACCTCTTCGATATGGCTGCGGTAACGCAGGGTGGCGTCGGTCGCATCCGCGCCCCCGGCCTCGACCAATCCCGGCTGGCGCAGGGGCAGGGCCAGATAGACGATTTGGTCCTTGACCGTCTCGTCGAGCTCCAGAGCGGGCGGTGGAGGGGCGTCCGCGGGGAGGTCGAAAGGAGTCCCGTCGGGTAGCAGGCCCGTGGCCTCCACCAGGGCGACCTTGCCCATGGTCAGCAGATCGGCATCGACCGTCAGGCGCCCTACCCCCCAGGGATAGGGCGTGGCAACGGCAGCGGTCGCACCGACCAGATGTTCGAGGTAGCGGTCGTGCTGCTGGAAATGGTGGGGCTGTAGGAACATCCCCTCCGACCAGAGCACCTTGCTGTTCCAGGACATGGACGGCCTCCTGGTGGTACTGTAATTTTGTTGTCCCTGGGTATATACGCTGAATCTCGGAAACAACTCAAGTCAAAACACGTTGCGGCTTCGTCTGAGCGTTCGTCGCACTGCTCTAATAGTACAGGATTAACAGGATTTTCAGGATGAACAGGATTATTTTTTTATGTGTTCTGAACTGTCGCCGCACGGTTACACGTTTTCCAAAATTGATCAGCGGTGGTGTTGTAATTCGGAAACAACAAAGTTGGAACACTACCCTGCATCTTTACCAATGAGTCAAGTTTGTGCACTGCACAAAAAACTCACACTCGGGTGCGCTGTGCCCATTGCTTTTTTTGTCCGCAGATTACGCAGATTCTCACAGATTAAAAACAGAAGTAATCTGTGAAAATCTGCGTAATCTGTGGATAACAAGTTCGTGCGCTGCACAAAAAATGTAAGAGAGCCTAAAAAATTCATGCCTCGTCGGTCCGAGGCGAAGCCTCGCTAGGATCCTTGAGGGACCCGAATCTTTACAAATGAGTCAAGTTTATGCAGTGCACAAATCGGGATCGGGATCGAAATCGAAATTCCGATTGCGATCCCGATCCCGATTTCGATTTCGACCTACCCAAGCTCTCCAACGGTTGGTTAGGTGTAGGAGATGGGGCCTTACGGGAAAGGGGCTTTCGGGGCATCATGCCTCGTCGGTCTGAGGCAAAGCCTCGCTAGGATTCCTTGGTAGTGTTATTACTTTGTTGCTTAATTATAAATCACTTGATATAATTACCTGAGCTTTAAGCTATTAACCGAACAAAATTTTACCGAGGAAACTCTTATGGTATTACTACCCGTAAAATGCCCTGTCTGCAATGGTATTGATGTTACTAAACATGGCAACACCAGCAATGGCAAGCAGCGTTTTATTTGCAAAGAACAGGCCTGTGAGGGCAAAACGTTTATCCAGGATTATTCCGAGAAAGGGCGGTTACCGGAAACGAAACAACAAATCATTGAGATGGCACTGAATGGCAGCGGCATTCGTGATACCGCGCGGGTACTGGGTATCAGTCCTGTGACCGTTATCAATGAATTAAAAAAAAAGAACCCGAGTTGCATGCCGTGAATCACGATTTTTTAGCGACCCACACGCCTGAGCAGATTGTGGTAGATATTCTAAAAGTAGAGGATTATCATGATGTTAGCAAGCAAGGCGCCACCGTTGAAATGGATGAGATGTGGAGTTATGTAGGGAGTAAAGCCAATCAAAGATGGTTGTGGCATGCTATTGATCGGGCCACGGGTAAGGTGTTGGCTTATGTATTCGGGAAACGTCGAGATGAGGTTTTTCTTGAATTAAAAGGGTTATTAGAGCCATTTGGGATTACCCGTTTTTATACCGACGACTGGGGTGCCTATAAGCGCCATTTAGATCCCGAAAAACATGTCGTTGGAAAACAAAACACGCAGAAAATAGAACGCAAACATTTGACGCTACGGACGCGAATCAAGCGGCTTGCGCGTAAGACGATTTGTTTTTCAAAACTGAATCAAATGCACGATATTGTCATCGGATTATTCGTGAATCGTTATGAGTTCGGCGCCGCCGTTTGAAATCCTTAAGCAACAAAGTTAGAACACTACCGTTTTGGGGATTTGGAGCCAAATTGGACTTGTATCGGAACAGAGTATCTACAAAGATGTCCTCTACTTTGCACCACCGCATCCTGGGTATCGATCCGGGCTCCCGCACCACCGGATTCGGGGTGATCGATACGGACGGCATGCGTAGCGTCCGCATCGCCGGCGGCTGTATTCGGGTCGGTCACCTACCCTGGCCACAACGGCTGGGCATGATCTTCGACGGTATCGCCCAGGTGGTGGTGGAGTACCGACCTCATGAGATGGCGGTGGAGCAGCTCATCTTCGCCCGCGACGTGACCGCCGCCCTCAAACTCGGTCAGGCACGGGGAGCAGTGCTCTGCGCCGGGCTCAAGGGAGACATGCAGGTCCACGAATACAGCCCCAAATCGGTCAAGCTCGCCGTAGTCGGCACCGGGGGCGCGGACAAGACCCAGGTCCAGCACATGGTGCGGCTCCTGCTCTCCCTCGCGGAAACGCCGCCCGAGGACGAGGCCGATGCCCTCGCCCTCGCCCTGTGTCACGCCCACTCCATGGGCATCCCGGCGCGTCGCAGGGCCGCGGCATCCTGGAGGGATTTGCGGCCATGATCGGCAGGCTGCACGGCGAGCTCGTCTCCAAGCACCCGCCGCGGCTCATGCTCGACATCGGCGGCGTCGGCTACGAGCTCGAGGCCCCCATGTCCACCTTCTACGACCTGCCGCCCATGGGGGAGAAGGTCACCCTGGTCACCCACCTGACCGTGCGCGAAGACGCCTGGATTCTCTACGGCTTTCTGCGTGAAGAGGACCGCGCCCTGTTTCGTAACCTGCTCAAGGTCAGTGGAGTAGGCGCGCGCATGGCCCTGGCCATTCTCTCCGGCATGGACGCACAGCGATTCGCATTGTGCGTCCGGCAGGAGGACATCACCGCCCTGACCCGACTGCCCGGCATCGGCAAGAAGACCGCCCAACGCTTGGTCATGGAGATGCGAGACCGGGTGGGTACAGTGCCCACCGGGTCGCCGGCCGACATTGTGACCGCGCCATCGCTCGGCGGCGACCGGAATTCCGCCTTGACCGACGCGGTAGATGCGCTCACGGCCCTCGGCTACAAGCCCGCCGACGCCGACCGCATGGCCCGCGCGGCGGACGATGGGACCAAGACCTCCGAGGAAATCATCCGCGCCGCGCTCAAGGCAGTGAGCACGCCCTGATGCCCTGACCGGGCAACCCGCCGGATCTCCAATACACTGCCATTAAGTTAAGCGTTACCGGTCGGCAAAGTAAGAGAAGAAACTACGAATCACGCGAGTCCTCGCGAATCGATTCGCGGAAATTCGCGTGATTCGTAGTTTTCTCTAAATGGCCAACAGCTAACTCAATGGCATTGATCTCCAATAGCCGTGGTCGAGCTGTGATTATTAAAGGTATTGGAATGGGACTCGTTTACGCCGACATTGATCTGAAAAATCCGAGAGATTCCTCTCTTAAACCGATAACAGTCAAAGCGCTTGTCGATACCGGGGCGATTACCCTCTGTATACCGGAACATGTCGCTGTTCAACTAAAACTGGATGAACTGGAAAAAAGAGAGGTCAAAACCGCGGATGGAAAACCACGTCTTATTCCCTATGTAGGTCCACTGCAAATCGGGTTCGAAAACCGAAATTGTTTTACCGGTGCCCTGGTGCTCGGTAATTCGGTTTTATTGGGATCCGTACCCTTGGAAGATATGGATCTTGTTATCAATCCAAGGTCTCGAGAAGTTACTGTCAATCCCGATAGTCCAAATGTGCCTTCAGCAGTAGTTATGCACCTCACAAGAAATTCAACCCGACCTTCAGGACAATGCCAGTAAGTTAGCTGTCGGCCGCTTGTGGTGGTAGGTCGGGATGAGGAAGCGAAAACTACGAATCGCGCGAATCGGCACATATCGATTCGCGAGGATTCGCGAGATTCGTAGTTTTTCCTCTTTTTTGCCGGCCGGTAACGCTTAACTTAATGACGTTGACCTTCAGGATGCTCATTGCACATTTCCTCGGGTTCCCTTGAACCGCAAAGGCCTGAAGGACGCAAGAAGTTGCCGATTTATCATGAGTGATCCCGACCGCCTGATCGACCCGGAAGCCGAGTCCGAAGACCAGGCCATGGACCGGGCCATTCGTCCCCGGCGCCTGGTGGATTACGTCGGCCAGCCGGCGGTGTGCGAGCAGATGGAGATCTTCATCCAGGCCGCCCGCGGGCGTGGCGACGCCTTGGACCATGTCCTCATCTTCGGTCCGCCGGGATTGGGCAAGACCACCCTTGCCCACATCATCGCCCACGAGCTGCGGGTGGGCCTGCGTCAGACCTCCGGCCCGGTGCTGGAGAAGCCGGGAGACCTCGCCGCCCTGCTCACCAATCTGGAGCCAAGGGATGTCCTGTTCGTGGATGAAATCCACCGCTTGAGCCCTATCGTGGAGGAGGTCCTCTATCCCGCCATGGAGGACTACCAGCTCGATATCATGATCGGAGAAGGACCGGCCGCCCGTTCCATCAGGCTGGATCTGCCTCCCTTCACGCTTGTGGGTGCGACGACCCGCGCCGGGCTCTTGACCTCACCCCTGCGTGACCGTTTCGGCATCGTCCAGCGGTTGGAATATTACTCGCCGGAGGCGCTCACCCGCATCGTCCAACGTTCCGCCGCGATCCTGAGTCTTGCGACCGAGGCGGACGGTTGCCGGGAAATCGCGCGCCGCTCCCGCGGCACTCCCCGGATCGCCAACCGGTTGCTGCGGCGGGTGCGGGACTATGCGCAGATCAAGGCCGACGGCCGGATCACGGCGGAGGTGGCGGACCGGGCGCTGTCCATGCTCAAGGTGGACGGCTTGGGATTCGATCACATGGACCGACGGCTGCTGCAGGCGGTGATCGAGAAGTTCGCCGGGGGACCGGTCGGGGTGGAGAGCCTGGCGGCGGCCATCGGCGAGGAACGGGGCACGATCGAGGACGTGCTCGAACCCTACCTCATCCAACAGGGATTTCTCATGCGTACCCCCCGGGGGCGGATGGCCACCCCCGCGGCCTACGGCCACCTCGGCGTGGCCGTGCCTCAGGCAATCCGACCCCGGGCCGGTACGCGGGATTTGTTCAGTAACGGGGAAGAAGATGCACCGGATAGATCGGGGAAGGAAAACAGGTGATGAGGTGGCGAAGGCTATGATCTCTCCTAAGAAATTTGAACCGAGGAAACCTGAGAGGAAGGGCCGTGGCGGTAGTATTGTTTCTTTTCCGCAACCGAGGAAATCTCCATGAAAAAGGAAGTGATCACGAAATTGCATTCTGATTTTGAGCACATCGTCAAAGTAGAAGATGAAACCGGCGTGGAATTCTGGTTGGCACGCGACTTGCAAAATCTTCTTGGTTACGCCAAGTGGGAGAATTTTGTCAAAGTTGTTTCGAAAGAGAAAACATCTTGTATAACCGCAGGTTACGATGCTGACGACCATTTTCTTGATGTCAGGAAAATGGTTACCCTCGGGTCCGGTGCTCAACGGGAGATCGCCGACGTTGCACTTACCCGGTATGCTTGCTACCTGATCGCACAAAACGGGGATCCATCAAAAGAGGAAATTGCATTTGCACAAACATATTTCGCAGTACAAACCAGGAAACAGGAGCTAATCGAAAAGGCTCTTTATGGATTCCAGACTGCTCACGATGATGGAAGGATATACTGGATATTTTGGAGTGCGGCGGCAACTTTACCCCAGTCTCTACCGGAATCCGTGGGACCCGAGGTCGTCGCGGGGTTGGCTAGGGGCTACTTGCCCGCCGCCGCTTTGGATTTGGCGATTCACCGGTCCCAAACAAGGTCTTGCGGTGAAGGGAAAGCGCCGTCGCCGCGGCGCGAGTGAAAGCTGGCGTCCAGGTTCCCGGCAAACGCTGCTGGTATCCCCCATCGCTGAGGTTCGATTCGGCCGCGCCGCTTTGCCGGCGCACTCCAAAACAGTCTGGAATCCATAAAGAGCCAAAACCGGAACCAGAGAGAATTTTCTGGATTTAATGGCCGTAGCAGATACGTTCGGTCATGAAGAACTCGAATCTGACCGGGTTGGCCTTCTTGGTGTTCTCCGAAAAATGAAATCGGAGGCATCAAGATGAAATCACGCGCTACACCAACATCGCCGCGATCCGATCGGTCCGCGGATTCATCGACGGATAGGGCGGCGACCGCCCCGAAGCGACGATAGTCCCGGTATTCGGGGAAGAAATCTACAAACGTCCTCAAGCTCGTTTAGGTCACGGTGCTATGCCGGATTATGTCGATTTGGGGCAATCTAACGGAAGAAACCTCGGCGCGAGAAGTGCCGGCTCGAAATCGGGAACTTCTCCTCTTGCGATAATACAAAACCCGATCTCATGCACTCCATGCCTTATGGAGCCGTTGTCGGGCCCGTTCATAGGCCTGCGCCGCCTCGTCGAGGCGGTTTTTCAGTGCCTCCAGAGATTTGCCCCGGTCCTGCAATAGCGTATTGCGGCCGCTGGAGGCTATCCGACTGGTGGCCGCCGACCACTCCCGTTCGGCCACCTGCCAATCGTAAAACGCCCGCCGCTCGGCGCTGTACAGTTCAAGAGCGGCATTCGGTTCCGCCAGCCAGTCCCAGTCAGCCGCTTCTTGTGTACGGTTTCTCATAGTTTTTTCCACCTCTGGTGCGTGGCTAAAACGATACCCCCTGTAACCGTTCAGACTCCTCCTCTAGGATTCCTTGAATGACCGGATTTTGTGCAAATGAGTCAAATTTCGCCAACGTCTAACCCCTCTCGTTGTCGTGATCGTAATCGTAATCGTAATCGTAGCCCGTAGGCTGGGTTACGGCCAGGGACGGCGAAACCCGGCACACGGTATTGCGGATCGGAAAAGCTGGGTTTCGTTCCTCAACCCAGCCTACAACACTTATGATGATTTATTGATTGAGAACACCCCCTAGTTCGACGGTTGAACCACCTCATCGTATTCGAGCTCGAAGCCCGTAGGCTGGGTTACGGCCAGGGACGGCGAAACCCGGCACACGATATCGCGGATCGGAAAAGCTGGGTTTCGTTCCTCAACCCAGCCTACAATACTTATGATGATTTATTGATTGAGAACGCCCCCTAGTTCGACGGTTGAACCACCTCATCGTATTCGAGCTCGAAGCGGAGCTTATGCTTGGCTTCTTCCTGGGCCAGCGAAAGCAGAGTCGCCTTCACCTCCGGGTCAGCGGTCTTTTCCGCCAGGTCGCTGTAGAGCCTGAATGCCGCTTTTTCCCGCTTCATGGCCAGGATCAAGGCATCCTGATAGCCCAACTCGGAATTTGCTGCCGGCTCGACGAGATAGTCGGTCATCTTCATATCGACGGTCTGCTCGCCCGCCGGCTTCAACAGCTTTTCGGTCCGGATGGTCGTCAGTTTCAGCTTGTGACCTTCCTCTTCGCGGGCAAACCCCTCATACAGTTGCCGCATTCCGGGCTTTTGCGTCCGGGCAGCCAACCGCCGATACAGGTCCGCCGCCTCTTCTTCCTGGTTTATGGCATACCGTAAAACATCATCGACACGATTCCAGGTCTCCACTGCTTTCCTCCCCGCATCTTACATAGAGTGAAATGGGCATAAAAAAACCACGGCTCCACCGGTGCTGCCTGTAGGCCAGGGGCTGTTGACATTCATCTGAACACGGACGATTGCGGGGTAATCGCCGTGGACCGAGTGGACACTGTGGACGAGGGGTTGTCCCCGTCCACCAGGTCCATTCGGTCCACGGCGACTACCACCGAACCTACTCGCCTCAGTACCCGGCTGATAATGTCAACAGTCCCTAGTGCAGCGTAGTAGAAATCCTAAAGCCATTTGTTAATTGAACTTGTAGAAGAACCACGGAGGCAGACACGGATAAACACGGATCATAATCCGTGTTTATTCGTGTCTGCCTCCGTGGTTCTAATTGTAATTTGGACTTGTGCCGGCAAGTTGTTGACCGCCTGATCGTAAGGAAATGGTCTCTGGATTTTTACTATGCTGCACTAGTACCCCGTTTCAGTCTATTTTGCATGTTTGAAAGCATATAACATAATGATTTATAAAATAAAATCAGATTGTTGACATGCAAGATAGAATGAAACGATGTACTAGAGCATGGGGCGTTTCGTGAAAACGCTGTGACTATGTTTTGCCTCACAGGCCAGCAGATCCACATCCGGTACGTACAGCTTCCCCCCCTTCAGCTCCAGGAGATTATCGTTGCGCAAGGATTTGAGGGTCCGGTTCACATGAATCTGGGTCAGGCCGCAGATATCTGCGATCAATTCCTGGGTCAGCGGCAAATCCACGGTTCGGATCCCCTCCGGATTCCGTTGGCGCAATCGCAACCGGTGAAAGAGATCCAGCAACAGGTAGGCAACCCGCTCGCGGGCCGTCCTCCGACCCAGGCTCACGACTTGCTCATAGGCGACCGCCTCGTCATGGGCCGTCATCCAGATCAGACGAATCCCCAACTCCACATGTTCTCTGACCATCTTCAGGATGTTGGCGGCAGGGAACACGCATAAAGCAACGGCGGTCAGGGCCTGCGCGGAATAGATGCGCACGCCGTCCCCCATATCGACCTGGAAGCCGAAAAAATCCCCCGGTAGAATTACCCGGAGGATCTGCCGCCCCCCGTCCACGAGGTTCTGATACAGATAGGCCCAGCCCTCGTGCAGGGTATAGACCTCCTTGATGTCCTCACCCTGCCGAAAGATGGCGTTTCCCGGCTTCAGATGGCGAAACTCGGTACGGAACGCCTCGGCGATGGATACCTCCCCCGGGTCCAGAGGTTGAAACAACGCCAGCCGGCGTACCGGGCATTCCGGGCAATGGATTGTCGCTGCTTCAAAACCGGAATGTCCGTTCACGAAGAAATTTACCTCCGGCTGGGGGCCAACCTCGTGCCTATACTTTCGGTATACCCTTCAGGTCCCGCCGACCCTACTCCCGGTAATTCTGCTACCTGGGGTGAACAAGCGGTCCGAACCCGGTGATTAGCCAAGTGTCTTATGGCTAACGCCGAGATTTTTCGGAAGTAAACCTGTAATCTTCTCTCGGAGCCTACCGGATAAAGGCCGGGAAATTCAACCATTCGGTACGGGCAGACCAACCCGGAGCGTTCCAACAGCGGACTGTCGGCCCTGGTCGCACAGTTCTACGCCGGTGCCGAGGCAGCCACGGGCCGGCCGGTCCCACGCCTCTCTAAAACCAAGGTGGCGGACCCCCAGGTACGTGACTTCGTGGCCAAGGTCCACGAGAGCGTCATCCACTACGGCGCCTCCACCGGCTTTTACGCCAAAAAGATGCGCGACGGCCCAATCGTACAGGATTGACAGGATTTTCAGGATTGACAGGATTTTTCGTTGTTTTAATCGTTCAGGGCAAGTAACTGTTCAGGTCCTCCCTCTTGTGCGGTGAAAGCACAACCGGAAAAAACTACGAATCCCGCGAATCGGCGCGAAAAAGATCCCTCCCTTCGGTTCGGGATGACAATTTCGCGTGGATTCGTGTGATTCGTAGTTCTCAACTTATCAACCTGTCCAATTTTGGGGTCCACTTCACTCCGGCACTCGGCGGCGCTGGGTTTCGTTCCTCAACCCAGCCTACGGGCTAAGTCCAGCCTGATAGGAAACCTTTTTTAATCCGCAGATTACGCAGATTTCCACAGATTATTTCGTTCTTAATCTGCGGAAATCTGCGTAATCTGTGGATAAAGAAAGTCCGGTCCTCCAAACTGCGCCGAATCATTCAGGATTGCTTTTAACCGGACAGCACCATCGATGCGGTTCGCGGTCGGGATTGGCGTCATCCTGCCACGGTATACCGTGCTCACCGCACCATTGATGCGGTTCGCGGTCGGGATTGGTGTCATCCTGCTACGGTATACCGTGCGTGCTCACCGCATCCTACGCGGAGATCGGAGGTCGGCGGGGGGATTGGCGTAGGGGAGGCGATAGAGGGCAATGCGGCCCATGGTGAGGGGGACCGCCATCCAGCAGGTTGCCTGGTCCCGAGTGCAGCGGAAATCGAAATCCCAGGGGCCGGGACTCTGCGGTAGATCGGGCAACCGCAGGGTGAAGAGGGCTTGGCCGGGTGCGGTCGCGGAGGCATCGTCCGGACCCGGATCCCAGACCCGGACAGTCATATCGCCGCCGACAGTGGTGAGCTGGCGGCCGTCCGGGGTGAAAATGGCGCGGAGGACGGCTTGCTCATGGCCCACCAATTGCCGCGGCTCGGCAGGGGTATCGGCGTCGCCGACAGGCGGGTCGAGGTCGTGGAGGGTGACAATCGTTTGGCGTCCGACGACGGCGACCCGGCGTCCGTCCGGGCTTAGGCTGGCCCAGAGAGGTTTGTCGGACAGCTCGGCGAGGGTGCGGCCATTGGTCAGTTGCAATTCGTCACGTTGCCAAATGGCAATTCGGCATTCGCCATCATTTGCGGTTACAAGTGCGTTGCCGTCCGGTGTGAACTCGACTGCAACTACCGATTCGATTTTGTCAACACGTGACAGCTTCCCTGCACCGGTCTCCAGATCGAACAGACCCACCTGGCCGTCATAGCCGGCGGTGGCCAGCAGGCGGCCGTCCGGGGAGAAATCGACCGCATGGACAGCGGCCGAGTGTTGGTCAAACTGGCGTAGTGGCTCCAAGGACAGGCCGTCTCTATCACGTTGGATGCGCCAGCTTCGGGCGGTGCCCTCCATGCCGGCAGTAGCGAAGGTCTGTCCGTCCGGCGCCACTGCGAACCGCAGCACCTGGTTGCTGTGTGCCTCGGGCAAATCGAGTCGCAAATCGCCCGGTGCATTCGGCGAGGACTCGACCGGTACATTGCCCGAATCCGTCATGGCTGCGGATTCCGGGTCAAGGCGGGCTATAGCCGAATGGCCGGATGTCTCCAGCGGCAATCCATAGCCGCGGATAGTACCGTCCGCAAAGCTGATCAGCAGATCGCCGGCCGCGTTTCCTACCGGGTCCGGCAGCAACCGGGCGGAGGCCGGCTCCTGACCTTCCAGGTCCCAGATCCACTGTCCGGATTGCTCCAGCGGCCAACGGCGAAGGGTGCCGTCATTGGCGGCGGTGTAGGCCCGGTTATTATGGACGATGACGGACCAGA
Organism: Candidatus Thiosymbion ectosymbiont of Catanema sp. Cochon2018; assembly: GCA_011392765.1. Taxonomy (GTDB): domain Bacteria; phylum Pseudomonadota; class Gammaproteobacteria; order Chromatiales; family Chromatiaceae; genus Thiosymbion; species Thiosymbion ectosymbiont_A. The sequence goes on from WYCW01000001.1 coordinate 1,329,202, forward strand.
GCCCGGCCACATGGCCCTGGAAGACCTTTAGTGTGGTGCCGGATGCCACATCCCACAGCCGCAGAGCGTTGTCGTCGCTGACGGAGAGCAGGCGCTGACCGGATGGGTCGAAGGTGAGTCCCTGCACTAGGTTCCGATGTCCGCGCAGGTGGCGCAGTGGCCGACCGGTGGCATCCCAAAGAATGATGGTCTTGTCGCCACTGCCGGTGGCAATCCGTTTGCCATCCGGGCTGACGGCAACTGTTGGAACCTGATCGGTATGGATTCTCGACAACAACTGCTCCTTTCCGATCTCCGGGTCCCAAATCCCCACCTGGCCCTTAAAACCACCGCTGACCAGCCGGCCGTCCGGGAGCCAAGCCAGGCTGGTGCCGTTGGCGACAAGGCTGCTCTCGCCGGACAAAACACGGATCTGCTCGCCGGTCGCCATGGACCAGAGAGTGATGCCATTGCCTTGGCCGGCGCTGGCCAGGAGCTTGTTGTCCGGGTTCAGGGCCAGGGACCAGACCTCGGCCGGGGCCTGCCACTGATGCTCGATCTGCCAGTCCGGGACCGACCAGTGGATGATCCGGCGGTCGTCACCGGCACTGATCAGTGTGCCGCCGTCCGCAGTGAAGCGGACGGCATTGACGGCTCCGGACTGGCTCGCCTCCGGGTCATGGCCTTCCAACCGCTGTATCAGCTCGCCGTTGTGGGCATCGAAGACCACCAGCTTGCCGCGCTCACCGCCGGCTATCAGCCAGCGGCCATCCGGGCTCAGTGCCAGATCGATGAGCATCGCATCGGCGCCTCGATAGATCCGGTCCGCTTCGCCGCGACGCAGATCCACAAAGCCGGCCAGCAGGTTGCGGGCGTGGCGGCGTCCGGCGGAAATGGCGTCATCTAGTGCGACCGTATCACCAAGCACGCGCCAGGCGGCGGCATAGTCCTCACCTTGGGCCAGCAGCGCGGCGTGGGTGAGGCCGGATTCGAACAACTGCTCGGTACGTTGCCGCTCGGCTGCAAGTGCCTTCGTTTCTTCTTCAACGGCGCGTTGTCGCTCCGTCCAGGCCCAAGTAGCCAGGGCCAGGGCGACGACCAGGGCCAGGACGGAGATCCCGGCAGTAATCCAGGCCCGGCGCAGCTTTTGGTGCTGGAGGGTCTGTGCGGCGGCACGCTCTTTTTCGCGCTCGTCACGGCTGGCATCCAGGAATTTCATCGCCAGCGCGAAATCTCTGCCGTAGCGTGCGGCCCAAGCGGCGCTGGGTTGGTGTTTCTGTCGCCAGTCCAGTGCAATCTGCAGATTCGGGTCGATCCAGAGAGCGACCTGGCCCTTCTGATAACGCTCGGCATCGGCGGCCAGGCGTTGATAGAGGTCGGCCTGCTCGGCCTCGTCAGCGGTCCAGTCCTGGAGCCTCCGCCATTGGCGGATCAGGGCTTCGTGGGTAATGTCGATGGTGTCATCGGCGCCGAGCGGCTGGTCCGCCGGGGGCACGAGGAAATTGCGGTCGGCACGCCGGAAGGGCTCAGTGCAATCGATAACCTGCTTAACCTGCTTCGGCGGGATACCGGCGATTCCGGCGACCTCCGAGATCTTGACCGGGCGGCGGGTATCGCGCTCGCCCTCGGCGCGTTCGGTGAGACTCCGGAACAGAACCTCGGCGGTGGCCTGTTGGTCCGGGTCGAGCTCGGCGAATGCCTCGTCGGCATGGCGGTCCAGGGCGGCGGTCAGGCCGCCGAGATCCGCAAGATCGGTCTCGTCGAGCACGGGGTTGACTTCTTCACCAGGAGGGCCGGCGGCGACGGCGCCGTCCCACAGGCGCATCAGCAGGTGTTGCAGCAGGGGCAATTGGTCCTGCTCGCCGGCGGCCTCGACCAGCAGCCGGCGTACCAGGTTGGAATCGACGTCGCCACCAAATTCGGGCAACCGGGCCGGGAGTTGGATGGCATCGGCGAGCTGCTCCGGGCTCAGGCGCGGGGTCAGGAAGAGGCCGGTGTTGATGGCCTCCGGCAGATCCGGATAGCGGGAGCAGTCCCCCAAAAACTCGGAGCGCATGGTGATGACCACATAGCAGTCTTCATGACTGGTGGCGGCCAGCAGCAGGGCGACGAACGCGGTGGCATCCCTGGCATCGTCGCGCTGGAAGCGGAAGAGCTCCTCGAACTGGTCCACCAGGATCAGCAAGCGCTCGCCAGGCGGTAGGGGCTGTCGATACAGGCGATTCTTCAGTGCGAGCCTGCCGCGGCGCAAATCCTGCTCAAGCGCGGCGCTATCCTTCTCGATGTCTTCCTCTGTCCGTTTATCGGTCGAGCCGTCGTGGCCTATGCCGGTATCGCGGATCAAGGTGGCGGCCAGGCGCGAAAAAGGTCGGTCGCCGGGACGAAGCTCGGCGATGCTCCAGTACGGGACAGCGTCGGCAGCGGACGACTCGGAAATGCCCACATAGCTGAGGGTCGGCAGCAGACCGGCGCGGACCAGGGAGGATTTGCCGGAGCCGGAGGTCCCGAGCACGGCCAGGAAACGGGTCTCCGCGAGTCTGTCGAGCATCTGGTCGATCTGGTCCTCGCGGCCGAAGAAGCGGTCCGCCTCATCACGGCTGAAGGGCCGCAATCCGGGATAGGGACGGCGGATTTCCGATGCGGGGGCCGGGGACTGGCTCATGCCTGCAGACCCCTGGCAAAATTGCAGGCACAATCGACGACGTTGCCATCCGTCACTCGATGAACCCGCATACCGGGCACATGAAAGCCTAACGGTTGGCCGCCCAGATGACAGACCTCCAGGGGCAATGTTCGTTCCGGGCGCTTGGCAGCGGCCTGTAGGTATTCGCGCACCTGCTCATTGATCTGATGCGGAGGGCCTTTGTCAACGACCATCAGTATGGCGGTGGCCAGCTCGAGGTTCTTGCGTAGATCCCGAAGTAGCTCCGAGGGCTTGTACTCGCTGTCCCGGTACTGCGCCATCAAGGGAACCATGTGGCCGAGGCCCTCACATCCGGCTAGGGTACAGGCGACATCCCGGACCAGTGACGAGTCGCTACTGCCGCCGTTGATCACGACCAGGTGATGGCCCTTGAAAGGGGGTACAGGCGGGTTGCAGGGTGTCGATGGCTGGTTCCGGGATGGTGTGGTGGGCTCGGGGCTTGACTTGCCCTCGGCCAGTTGCTTGAGCCGCTTGAACATGTCACGGGCCATGTTCTGCTGGAGTTTGCTGTAGTCCCTGTCGGCAGGGTCCGGGTCCGGGAACCAGCGGGTGCAAATCTCGTTGGCCTGGTCCCGATACCAGAACTGGTAGCCGAGTAGCTCTCTGAGTTGGTCCCAAATCTGCTGCCCCTCCTCGTCGAGGTCGTCAGGCTCCACCGGATTCATCCAGACCGGGAACAGTCGGTCCTGCCAGTTGGGATAGTGCTCGGTAAAGGTGGTGAATTCCTGTCGGCACCAGGGGGAGGCAAACCAGGCGTTGGAGAGAATGGGGATCAGCAGCGCGGATTCCTTCAATCCGTCGCTGATCCTGGGGGTAACGAGGTCATTACCACGCAGTTGCTCGTAGTCCAGCCAAATGCGCTCGCCTTCGGGGATACGGCCAATTTCGCGGCCCAGGTGTTTGCCATAACGGTCACAGAAGGTACTGACCCAGCCTCGGTTGCTACCGTGCTGGTCGGGGCCACCGGCCGTATCGAAGGACTGGTCGTCGGCCCAAGCGTAGCTGATGAAGGCGTGGTGGCGGTACTTTTTATCCACGGTCAATGCTCGCATTCAGCAGCGATGATACCAAGCTGTAAGGAAAAACTACGGTCTTTGGTTTTCCGATCCGGAGAGTTGTCGGGTACGCTCGTCTCGCATTCGGCGCAAGGTTGCCATGCTGTCCGGTTTTGTCGGGACCGAGGGAATAATATCCTCGATGATACGTCGAACCTCTTTTCCTGAACCTTCAAACCCCTTGAGCCAAGGCTTCAGGATTCGGGGCCAATCGACGATGTCGCCATCCGCTACCTGGTGAACCCGCATACCGGGCATGTGAAAGCCTAACGGCTGATCGCCCAAGTGCCAAATATCCAGGCTTGGCATCCGATCCGGTCGCCTGGCGGCGGCCTGCCTGTATTCACGCACCTGCTCATTGATCTGATCCGGGGGGCCTTCGCGAACGACCATCAGCACGGCGGTGGCCAGATCGAGGTTTTTGCGCAGATCCCGGAGCAGCTCCGAGGATTCGTACTCGGCACGCCGGTCCTGTGCCATCAAAGGAACCACGTAACCGAGGTCTTCACATGAATCCAGCGTGCGGGCGATGTCCTGCACTAACGACAGATCGCCACTGCCGCCGGTGATTATGACGAAGTGGTCGCCCTCGATACGCGGTATGGGCGGGTCGTAGGGTGTCGATGGTTGGCTCCGGGGTGGCATGGTGAACTCCGGGCTTGGAATACCCTCGGCGAGCTGTCCGAGTTGCCTGAGCCGCCTGGCCATGTCACGGGCCATGTCTTGCTGGGTATCCCTGTAGTTTCTGTCGGTGGGGGGGTCCATGAAGGGGAACCAGCGGGTGCGGATCTGGTTGGCCTGGTCCCGGTACCAGAATGGGTAGCCGAGTAGCTCTCGGATCTGGTCCCGGATTTTCTGACCGTCCTTGTCCTCGATCTCGTCAGGCTCCACCGGCTCCATCCGGACCGGGAACAATCGGTCCTGCCAGTCGTCGGGATGGTGTTTTTTGAAAGTGGTGAATTCCTGTCGGCACCAGTTGGATGCAAACCAGGCCTTGGAGAGGATGGGGATCAGCAGCGCGGAATTCTTCAGCTTGTCGCTGATCCTGGGGGTAACAAGGTCATTACCACACAGTTGCTCATAGTCCAGCCAGATGCGCTCGCCTTCGGGGATGCGGCCGATTTCGCGGCCCAGGTGTTTGTGATAACGGTCACGGAAGGTACTGACCCAACCCCTGTTGTCGCCGCGCTGGTCGGGACCACCGTCCGTCTCGAAGGACTGGTCGTCGGCCCAGGCGTAACTGATAAAGGCGTGGTAACGGTACTTGTCCAAGGTTCATGCTCGCGTTTGGCGGTGACGATACCAATATTGAAGGGGAAACGACGAATCACGCGAATCTACGCGAAATCGTCGTCCCGAACCGAGGGGAGGGATCTTATTCGCGGAAATTCGCGTGATTCGTAGTTTTCTCTAAGTGGCCAACAGCTAACTTAGTGGCATTGGGGCCACACCCTGCGGGCGAGATGTCCGCCCTCCATTGTTTCCTCATCCGAATCCAGTCGCCTGATCCCAGTTATTGCTGGGTTTTGACCGTCCCTGGCCGCAACCCAGCCTACGGTCCCTTTTTAGACAGTCTCTTAGTCGAAGACGACGCGGTCGCCATTGCCGAGCATCAGCGGGCTCGAGGAACCATGCCGGCCGGAGCCGGGCACCACAGGATAGCCGAGCGCGATCATCCTTTCTATGGCCGGCACGCCGGTGCAGTGATTGGCGGCGATCTTGCGGAAGCCGAAGCGCTGCATATCGGCGATCATCCGCTCTTGCTCCTCAGACAACGAGGGGCCGAAGGGGGCAATATGCAGCCCCCCGTAAAGACCATACAGGGTCGACTCGGTCGCGATATGGGTAAGCGCATAGTCCGCCAGGGAGGTAACCGTCTGATGGCAGCAGCCGGTAACGCAGACGGTTCCCTTGTCTTGAATCCGGAAATACAGCGACTGTTCGCCCCGGATACCGAGCAGAATAGGAAGGTCGAAGGCCACCGCCACGCAGCCGGGATAAAGGACGGTCGGCGTATCCGGGGGAGTGGTAAGAACGGGGCCGGTGTGACGGATGGGCGGCGTCGTATCCGTGCGGGTAGGGGCCGGGCGCTCACCGCGGATAAACGCCAGCGCCTTTTCACTGAAGCCGGGCGGCACCCGCAGGGGAAGATCCGGGCAGTGACGCAGAACGGCCTGCAGCCCCCACAAGTGATCCAAGTGCTCATGAGACAGGAATAGAAACTCGATCTCACCCCGCGCCAGCATACCGTCCACGCCGGTTTCCTCGAAACGGCGCTGTATGTATACTTCGTCCCACCCGCAATCGAGCAGAAACTTGTGTCGTGACCCATCCGGCAGCTCGATCTCGATTAGGCTGGTACTGCCCGCAGCGTTGTTCGCCTGCCAGGGCTTATCCCATTGGCTGGCGTCAGGACCACCGCCACCTTTGATATCCGCCAGCATCCGGTCTGTGTCGTGCCACCCGACTTCTGAGATACAGGTAATTGTCACTGAACGACATATACCCAGACTATCTTTATCTTCTCTCGTCATCGCTATCCCCTCGCCTCATCTACCGTTACCGTCGTTCTACGGACAAAAAATTCGACCGCTGCCGCCATTACTCGAATCTATAGTACCCCATCCGATCCTGCTTACAAATCATTATGAACTCCCCTCATTCCGATTTGACCGTCCAACCCCCCTCTTTGCATCCTGACCCTATCGCGCCGAAACCCGGAGGGGAATCGGAATGGTTCCACCCCGGCACTCTGCACCTTTGGCTGCTGACTATTCTCATTTCAGCACTGGCCATTGCGGCAATGAATTATAGGTGGTTGAATGTACAACGCTCACATGAAGCAGATACGACCATAGTTCACGACCAATCGGAATTAGAGGAATTTCTGCGGAAAAATCATGACACGAGAGAATTTACAACCGAGGATAAACCCTATCGGATACCAACCGGTTTTTACATCCAATCACTGGCATTTGTTGCTGCCAGCGATGTGAATATTACGGGTTATATCTGGCAAAAGTATCCCGCAGATTTTCCGGATATCGAAAAAGGTATTGTCTTCCCGGAAGAGGTGGATTCGAAAGAAGTCCGCGTGGAAGAAGTTTATAGGGATGGCGGAGAACAAGATGGTATTCAATATGAGCTGATCGGATGGTATTTCGATGTAACCGTTCGGCAATCTTTCGATTATTCGAACTATCCCCTCGATATATTGACCGTCTGGCTGCGGATCTGGCCTAAAGAATTCAAAGAGGCCTACAGAATCCTTCTGGTTCCGGATTTTCATGCCTACGCAAAAACAGGCAAATCCACCTTTGGACTGGACACCGAAATCGTGCATGGTGAATGGGAAATCGATGAAACATTCTTCAGTTATAAGGACGTACCCTATGATACGAATTTCGGTTTTTTCTCAGAAGCGGCTGAAGAACATTCATTCAAGGAGTTTTTCTTCAATATCGCGATTCGTCGAAAATTCATCAATGCCTTTGTCATCAACCTGGTTCCACTTTTCGGCGTGGCGTTACTGCTGTTTGCACAGTTGCTTATCGTGTCGGGCAAAAAAGAGCTGGTCGAGCGCTTCGGGTCCAGTGTAAACGATGCAATTGTTACCTGTTCGGCTGTGTTCTTTGTCATCCTGCTCGCCCATACTCAGGTGAGAAGTCAGTTTCCCGAATCCGGCCTGGTCTATATCGAATATTTTTACCTGATTATGTATCTGGCAATCTCTTTATCCGCCGCGAATATGTATATCTTCTCATTGGGGGAATTTCGCTGTCTGAACCTTATCCATTACAAGGATAATTTGATTTCCAAGCTGGTATACTGGCCGGTACTTTTGTGGCTGATGGCAATAGCAACCTGGGCAGCCCTGTAGATAAACCGTTCAACTTACGGGATTATTGCGTCTCACGATAGTCGGTTTCCGAAATCCCCAAAGGACTTCCAGACCGAAGCTTATGGCCTCGAACGGTGGGACGGAAATCTGATCGGCATCGGCAAAGCGATCAATTTCAACCCAAGCGCCGGCATCGAGCCGATACGCTTCCAGAGTATGCCTGATCGGATCGATCAGCCATACGTACTGCACCCTATAATGGGCGTACAGTGGCATCTTGACCTCGCGATCACTACTCGCTGTGGAGGGAGACAGAATCTCGCAGATCCAGTCGGGAACTATCTCGAGACGATGGTCTTCCGGCAGGTAGGACATCCGCTCGCGCTGCAACCCGGCCAAGTCCGGTACCGCTACTTCCACATTCCGTATGAAGTGGACCTCCGGCTCAATAAAGATCCACCAACCACCGGGGCCCCCATTACCGTTCTGGAAAGGATCATGCAGCTTGCCACCAAGTGCGGAGCCTACGTTTATATGCCGAATAGAAGACCGTGGATGGGCCTCGAGTTGTCCGTTCAGGATCTCCCCGGTCAATCTCTCGGGCAAAGCCTCCAGGAGCTCATAGAGGGTAGGTTGAAGCGCTGGTTGCATTTCTTTCCCTCCTACGCAAGTACATATCGTCGGATTCGGAGGAGAACGACCGTGCAGGACGAATCCAACCCAATGCCATTAAGTTAGCTGTTGGCCACTTAGAGAAAACTACGAATCACGCGAATTTCCGCGAATCGATTCGCGAGGATTCGCGTGATTCGTAGTTTCTTCTCTTACTTTGCCGACCGGTAACGTTTAACTTAATGGCATTGGAATCCAACCGTCTCAACCCCGGCGCTGACGGGAAAACATCAAGAAAAGTTCCTATCCCGCCCTGAACCGGCGAGGTAGGGAAACCTCAAAGCTCACGTGACAACCGGCCGCCGAGATGCCCACAAGACTCCCAGATCGAAGCCCGCTTCCTCGAATGGTGGAACAACCACCTGATCGGCATTGACAAGGCAGCCGGTTTCAACCCAAGCGCCGACATCGAGCCGGTACGCTTCCAGCGTACGCTTGGTCGGATCGACCAACCATGCATACTGCACACCATAATGCGCGTACAGCGGTAGCTTGATCTCGCGGTCCGTACTCCTGGTAGATGGAGACAGAATTTCACACACCCAATCGGGAACTACCTCGAAGCGGTGACCTTCCGGCAGATACGGCATCCGCTCACGCCGCCAACCCGCCAGATCCGGCACAGCCACCTCGATATCCCGCACGAAGTGCACTTCCGGCTCGACCAGGATCAACCACCCACCAGGGCCACCCGATCTCATATCCTCATCGTAAGGGCCGAGCTTACCGGCAAGTATATAGGCCACACGGACGTGTGGGCCTGATGGACGCGGTTGGGTATGGAGCTGTCCATCCAGGATCTCTCCAGTCAAACGATCAGGTAGGGCCTCGAGGGACCTATAAAGAGTAGGCTGAGACGCTGATTGCATCTCTTTCTCTCCTGCGCAAATACGTGAATGACTGGCAACAGGATACTAACCGACATCCGCTATGCGGGTGGCTGAATACGCATCTGTTGCCACCTGATTTGCGGTGTCGAGCTCGGTTCGATTTATCCGGACCGAGCCTGTGAAGTTCGGTAGTTTCCCATTTGCTCTCGGGCAACGGCCCGATAGCCGATGTCGCTGCGGTAGTAGGCGTTCTTCCAGCCGATCTTGTGCACCAGGGCATAGGCCCTGGACCGGGCCGCGGCGACCCCGTCACCGAGGGCCGTTGCGCACAGAACACGGCCACCATTGGTTACCACCGCACCGTCGACCAGGTTGGTACCGGCATGGAACAGCTTGCAGTCGGGGAGCCCCGCCGTCGCATCCAGACCGCTGATCGGGTGTCCCTTCTCGTAGGTCTCCGGATAACCGCCCGCCGCCATGACTACCCCCACTGCCGCCCGTGGATCCCACGCCACTTCGATCCGATCGAGCCGCCCGGCGAGGGCCGCGAGGCACAGCTCCACCAGATCGGTACGCAAACGCATGAGGATGGGCTGGGCCTCGGGGTCGCCGAAGCGGCAGTTGTATTCCAGGACCCTGGGGGTACCGTCCGGTCCGATCATCAGACCCGCGTACAAGAAACCCGTGTAGGGCAGTCCTTCGGCTTCGAGCCCGGTGACGGTCGGTCGGATAACCTCCTCCATGATCCGTGCGTGGATCTCCGGTGTGACTACGGGTGCGGGCGAGTAGGCCCCCATGCCGCCGGTGTTGGGGCCCCGGTCTCCATCGTCCCGGGCCTTGTGGTCCTGGGAGCTGGCCAGGGGGAGGATCCGGCCGCCGCCGACGAGCGCGATGAAGCTGGCCTCTTCGCCCCGCAGGTATTCTTCGATGACGATACGGTTGCCTGCCGCACCGAAGCGTCCGCCGCTCAGCATGTTCCGGGCCGCCTGCTCCGCGGTGGCGAGGTCCTCCGCGAGGATCACGCCCTTGCCCGCGGCAAGTCCATCCGCCTTGACGACGATGGGTGTGCCCACCTGCCGGAGGTACGCAAGGGCAGGCTCCAGCTCGGTGAAGGCCCGGTAGGCCGCAGTCGGAATGCCGTGGCGGGTGAGAAAGTCCTTGGTGAAGGACTTGGAACCCTCGATCCGCGCGGCATTGCCGGTGGGTCCGAAGCAGGGCAGACCGGCGGCCTGGAAGGCATCGACCACGCCTGCCACCAACGGCGCTTCGGGACCCACGATGGTGAGCCCGACAGCGTTGCGTCGGGCCCAGGCGACCAGGGCCTTGATGTCGTCCGCTGCGATGTCCGGATTTGTCACGTCCGGCTCCATCGCGGTGCCGCCGTTTCCAGGGGCCACGAAGACCTCTTTTACCAGAGGTGATTGGGCCGCCTTCCAGGCCAGGGCGTGCTCGCGCCCGCCACCGCCGATGATTAGAACTTTCATGTCAGCGTAGCTCTCTATCTTGCCGTGCGGCTAGGATTCCTTGAATGACCGGATTTTGTGCAAATGAGTCAAATTTCGCAAACGTCTAACCTCTCTCGTTGTCGTAATCGTGATCGTGATCGTGATCGTGATCGTGATCGTGATCGAAGCCGCCGTAGGAGAGACAGAATACTTTCGCAGATCGTGGAATCCAGAGGTCCCGGCCAGGTGCCGGGTCGAAACCCGTAGCCATCAGGTTTTCCATGCCCGCTTTGCCTGGCGTCGCCGATTACGATCACGACCACGATCACGGTTCCGTTTTCGATCGCGAGAGAGCGATGATCACGCCTCGTCGGTCTGAGGCAACGCCTCGCTAGGTAGTGTTGACATGGTAGTGTCGTAACTCTGTTGTTTCCGAGATGTAAGGTATTGATTAGCATGTCTATTTGAACCCAGAGAAACAAAGTTAGAACACTACCCTTTCGGGTTAGGTTCAGGTCCGCAGACGGACCACCGGATGCAGCCTCCCGCCCACTCAAGAGACTGTCTAAAAAGGGATCGTAGGCCGTAGGCTGGGTTGCGGCCAGGGATGGCCAAAACCCGGCAATAACCACAGCTGGGGTTCGTTCCTTGCCCCCCAGCCTACCGATTTAAAATCAATGGGTTAGTTTTTAGATAGCCTCTCAATGTAACGGTATCGCTCGGAGCCTAGCGCGAGCCGCCCAGCTCGGCTAGCAGCCGGTCCTTTTCCGCCAGCTCCCGGTCTTTCTCTTCGATGACTTGGTCCTTCTCCTCGATGACTTGGTCCTTCTCCTCGATGACTTGGTCCTTCTCTTCGATGACTTGGTCTTTTTCCTCGATGACATGGTCCTTCTCCTCGATGACCTTGTCCTTCTCTTCAATAGCCTTGTCCTTCCCCGCCATCCGGCGCTCCATATCTTCCAGTTCCGCCAGGATCTCATCCTCCACCTCCATGGTCCGCCTGATATCCGGCTCGGAGACCGCGCCGTTCAGCCACCGCACCACCTTTCGGCACGCCTCGGGATAGGCCGCTTCATCCACATCCAGGATGTGCCCGTCACCCTCGGCCTTCCGGTGCTGATCGAAAATGGCCAGGAGCTTTTCCGTGGTCGTCCTGCGCTCGGGGCCCAGCTGTGGGATCTGGATCACGAAGCTGTCGTGGGTCAGGCTCTCGATGAATTCCTCGCGGGTTGGGATTTCCTCGCCGGTGGCCGCATCGTAATAGCGCCGCAGGACCTTGATGACGGGCGCGTCCACCTGGTCGAGCCGGTAGCCGAGGAAATAGATGCTGATGATGGGGATCGCTTTCGGGACCTTTTCGCCCGCGACCGGGAATCCCTTTTTGTACTGTTCTCCCAAGTAGCGTCGGAACCGCATGATGTCGGCTGCGAACTTGGCCTTCTGGATTTCGATGACTACATGCCTCTCTTCGCCGCCGGCGGTTTTTATCCGTGCTGCAAAATCCAGCCGGTATACGGTGAAGGTGTGCTTTTCCAGCGCCATGGCTGTTTCCTGGGGCAACAGCTCGAGGGAAAGGATCTCTTCCTCCAGGATCGTCGATAGGATCAGGATCGCGATCTCGTTGTTCTGCATCAGATATTTGAACACGACGTCGTAGATGGGATTGGCTATTCGCATCGCTCATCTCCTGGCCGGGAATACAGGGAAAAAACGGCGCTTCGGCTACGATTGTAGCCCGCTCACGCGGGAGGATGTCGCAAAAGCCCAAATCGAAATCGGGATCGAAATTCCGATTGCGATCCCGATCCCGATTTCGACCTACCCAGGCTCTCCAACGGCTGGTTGGGCGTAGGAGATGGAGCCTTACCAGCAAAATCAGATGAAACGGGGTAGTAGGGACACCTTCACTCGGGAGGAGGGGCTTGCCTGTCGGAAATTCTCCTACCGGCGAGCCCGTCGGCGTCTCTTCTTAAACGCGGGCGATATTGCGAGGCATGTTGCGTGTTGACCAGACGCGGCGAGGAGGAATCGCCGGCCTCTTGTGACGAGCCGCAACGCCGTCGGCGCGGAAAAGGGTCACCGGGAACCCAAGAACGTAGCGCAGGCGCTTGCCTGTCGGCCGACAGGCAGGCACCTGCGCTACGTGGATTTGGCTTAAGGGCACCTTGAAAAATAGGTATTTTCGCCAATCAAGCAACTTTAAGCCATTGATTGTTGAGGTGTACTGTAGACGAAAACCGTATTTTTCAAAGTGCCCTTAATTGAACGCCCCCTAGAACAAGGTGTAGACAAAGGGCGCGACGGCCGAACCCTGCGACAACACCACCAGGGTGCCCAACAGCAACAGGCTCAGGATAATCGGTGCCAGCCAGAATTTCTTTCTGACTTTCATAAATGCCCATAAGTCTTTCAATAATTCCAGCATCAGAATGGCCTCTCCATATGGTCAGGGGATTGTTTTCCACTCTCCACACGGTATGTTTTCATTTGCGCATCCAATTTCCGTTGCATTGCATCGACACGAAACAGCTTCAACAATAAAGCGGTGGGAGTAAACAGAAGATAGAATAAAATGCCTAATATGATCCGCGTATTGATCCAGCCCATCACCATGCCGAACCGCATCCAGGCAGTATACACGGGCCTGAGCAAATCGGGCAAGAATAATGCCGGTCCCCACAGGGCAATTGCGATATACCAGGGCCAATGGGGCAGCCCGTGACCGAAAATCCAGGGCAGCAGGAGTCCGAACAGGACAACCACGATGGCGCCTGTTAACAGGCCGAATTTTCTGAGCCCTTTTCGATCGAGCGGTTCAATTACAGACATGACACTCAATCCAGCTCGAATTCATTCTTCCAGGAATCATCCTTTTCCCATTCGGGCTGATCCTCTTTTTTCAACAAATAATTTTCCACTACCAGATAATCCATCTCCGTGCGCATAAAACACCGATAGGCATCTTCCGGGCTTTCCACGATAGGTTCACCACGCACATTGAATGAGGTATTCACCAACACCGGACAACCCGTTTTTTTGTCAAATTCGGTCAGCAGCCGATGAAACCGGGGGTTGGTCTCCCGGTGGATGGTCTGTAACCTGGCCGAATAATCCACATGGGTGATGGCCGGCAGATTCGAACGGGGTACATTCAGCTTTTCAATACCGAATAATTGTTGTTGCTCTTCAGTCATGGAAATCCGATGCTCCGGTCTTACCGGTGCGACGATCAGCATGTACGGACTTTTATGTTGTTCGTCGATTTCGAACCAGTCACCGGCACGCTCGGCCGGTACCGCGGGCGCAAACGGCCGAAACGATTCCCGATATTTGATTTTCAGATTCATGACCGATTGCATGTTTTGATTGCGCGGGTCACCGATGATGGAACGCCCTCCCAAGGCGCGCGGCCCGAATTCCATGCGTCCCTGAAACCAGCCGACGACCTTTCCATGTTCTAACATGCCAACGAGTCGCGGCATGAGTGCATCGTCTTCCAGGCGTTCATATTTTGCGTCGATCGAGTCCAAATAAGACTCGATCGAGTCGTCAGCGTATTTCGCACCCAGATAGGAGCCCCCCATGGCATCGCTGCCGTTCGCGCGGCGCGGCATATCTTTATACTCGTACCAAGCCGCCAGGGCCGCGCCCAAGGCACCGCCCGCATCACCCGCGGCCGGTTGGACCCAGATGTCTTCAAAGGGACCTTCACGTAAAATGCGACCATTCGCAACACAGTTCAAGGCAACACCGCCGGCCATACATAAGTATTGAGTGCGCTGTTCTTTCTGAACGGTCTTTGCCAGACGCAAGACGACATCTTCCGTCACGATTTGGATGGAACGTGCGATATCCATCTCACGTCGGGTAACTTCCGATTCCGGTTTACGTGGCGGACCGCCGAATAGCCGGTCAAATTTTGCGTTGGTCATGGTCAGGCCTGTCGCATAATTGAAATAACTCATATCCAAGCGGAACGTGCCGTCTTCCTTTAAATCCAATAGGTGATCGTAAATGAGGTCCAGATACCTTGGCTCTCCATAGGGGGCGAGGCCCATTAGTTTATATTCACCCGAGTTGACCTTGAACCCCGTATAATAGGTGAATGCGGAATAGAGTAGACCCAGCGAGTGGGGGAAGTCGATTTCCCAGTGTGGCGTCAGGCTATTCCCATCTCCCAACCAAACCGATGTGGTCGCCCATTCCCCCACACCGTCCAGACACAGCACACTTGCCTTTTCATAAGGACTGGGGAAAAAAGCGGATGCCGCATGTGACTGGTGGTGCTCCGCAAATAATAGTTGGGGAAGGTCCGGGATCTCACACCCACCGAGTGCGGCCAGTTCTCTTTTGAGGGTTGTTTTCAGAAAAAGCTTTTCTTTCAACCAGATCGGCATTGCGGCCAGAAATGAGCGGAACCCTTTGGGTGCGTAGGATAGGTAGGTTTCTAGCAGGCGTTCGAACTTAACCAGCGGTTTATCGTAAAACACGACCAAATCGACATCGCGCAAGGTAATATTGTTTTCTTTCAGGCAACACTCGATCGCATGTACGGGAAAACGCGCATCGTGCTTTTTCCTGGAAAAGCGCTCTTCCTGCGCCGCGGTCAGGATGTCTCCATCCGCGACCAATGCCGCCGCACTGTCGTGGTAATAGGCTGAAATTCCGAGTATATTCATCTTAAACGACGACTATGCCTCCTACTAAGGTACCGGACAATTTGATGTGGTGATCTGAAATGATGGCTATTCGATCACCTCATTTTTGAAGAACTCACTACGAGTTACACGTGCGGCTCTTCCATGTGTAGCTTGGTACATATACGAGTAATATTTGCTGTACGGTGATTTAGAGTCGTTCTTATTCTTCAATATATTTCTTTCTAATGAGATAAGGCGCTCCCCAAAATCATCTGGCAACTTATTGATATTAGACGCCATCTCCACGACGAGTGTAAAAAAGTTTGATTTCCGGAACCAAATGGAATCTCGTCTCAGATCAAGATCATTTATTACTGCAAATGTCTTTAGTAATAACGCGATCATATGATCTTTATTAGCGTATTCATCATTAAATTCTGCAATCATATTCTCCACCTCGCGGTCTTGCGCAAAGTACCCGCCATTTTCTATGGTAGACATTACTAACAAAATAAAATGAAGATCTGCCATCCTTGTAAATTCTGATTCTTTGAAAACTCCATACTCTTCCAGACTCACATTTTCGAGTATAGTTTTAGCGGCCTGAATAAACTGACCGTCATAAATCGCGTTGTGTATCTCTACATCTTCGAGCTTGAACTTCGTTAGGTTGATCCGGCGAAAGATTTCGCGCACGCTGTCTTCGTCTACGCTTCCGATGTCACGCACAACAATTTGGTAAGATAAAAAATCTTCTTTCTTTTCGTTGCTGAGTTTATCGTATGATGAGGTCCTGTGCAAAGGTTTATCGTGACCGCCCTCGATGTATCTTTTTATGTTGTGAGCCTTTGTTGCCCGTCGATGACATGCCGTGTCGTCTTCAGCTTCTTAGTGTCTACCGAGCCTGTGCAAACATAAATTTCCGGAAAGGGCAACCCACTTAGTATCGTATCTATGAACTCTTCTTGATGTTCGTGGGTCCACACAAATTTTCTCTGGAAATCAGGTCTGAGCGTCAGACGATCCGATTGAATGCTGTCGTAAATCTCAGCAATCGTAGGATTTGTGACGGATGGTTTAATCTGAGTTGTCATTTCTTCTTCTCAATATCGGTAGTCGATTTTGCTCGTTGAATGCCACTGACGGAATAGAGTTCTAAATGACGATAGGAACGAAACACGCCGGCCGAAACTTTGTAGTTCCCTACTTCTGTCTTTCCATTCGACAAGGAGGAGAAAAATTCGAACCAGTCACTTTTGAGATCGGATACTTGGAATGAAATAGGCAGCTTATCCGGTCGAATCCAACCAATTGCAGCATATTCCAGGAATAGGTAGACGAATAGGTGCCGATGACAACGCCCACGATCAGCGCCAGGGCAAAGCTGTGGATGATCTTACCTGGTGACACCCCCCCGCCCCAGCGGCTCGAACCGGACGATGAGCAGCGGCAACAAGGTCAGGTTGGCGATCAGGGCGATCAGCATGGCCATACCGGTCAGCAGGCCGAAATAGATGGTCGGGATGAAGTTTGACAGGACCAGGATGGAGAAGCCTAGGGTCACGGTCACGGAGGTATAGTAGATGGCCCTCCCGACGCTGCCGTGGCTGCGCTCGACGGCGCCCCAATAGTCGCCGTCGCGGGCGAACTCTTCGCGTACCCGGTGCATGTAGTGGATGGTATTGTCCACCCCGATCCCGATCGAGATGGCGGCGATGGTAATGGTCATGATGTCCAGCGGGATCCCGATCCAGCCCATGGTCCCCAGAATAACGGTCGCCGCCACCATGGTCGGCACGGTGCCGATGGCGGCCAGCGACCAGTTCCGAAACAGGACCAGCAGCATGGCGCCGATGGCCAGGAAGACCACGACCAGGGTGAGGATCTGGGAGCGGAACAGGCTTTGGAGCACGTTGTTGTAAAGCACCAGCATACCCGAGAGCCGGATCTGTGTCTCTTCCAGCTTCAGCTGGTCGACCAGATCCCGGTAGATGCGTTTTATCAGCTCGTCGCGCTCGAGGTCGGGGTCGGAGTCGATGACCCGCACCGAGAAACGCAGCTGGTTGCCGTCAGCGGACATGTAGGGTGCGAACAGGGTATCCCGGATGTTCTCCGGGAGCCGCTGGTACAGAATGGCAAGGGTAATATTGTCCGGGCGGCCGTTGTTGAGGAGGGTCACCAGGGCCATGGTGGTGGAGATCGAGAGTACCTTGCCGGTTTCGGGCAGACTCTCCAGATAGGCATGTACCTGGTCCGCAACCGCAAGCTGGAACATATTGAACCAGTAGCTGCTCCCGCTGATCCCGGCGCTCTCTTCCGCGGACGGCTCGTCCTGGTACAGCGGGTCCTCTTCGAATGCATCCGGTCCCGCGGCGTCCTCCGCGGCCATCTCCTCGAAAACCCGGTCCGGATCGATAATCACGTCCAGGGGAGTAGTCCCCCCCAGCTGGCGGTCGATGAGGACCATGCCCCGATAGATCTCGGTGTTTTCCTTGAAGTAATCGATAAAACGGTTCTCCACCGTGAGCCGAAAGAGTCCGGCGATACTCAGGGTCACGAGCAGGGCATAGACCCATAAAGTCGGGGTCCGGAAGCGTTTTATGAGTCGGGCCAGGGACCGGGTGAGGGCGGCGGTCACGTCGTGGTGACGGAAGACCGGCTTACCGGGAGCGAGCCGGACGCTGCTCGCCGGAAAGAGCAGGAAGCATAAGATGAACGCCATACCTACGCCAACCACCATCATCCAGCCGAAGTCGATGACCGGGCGAATGCCGCTGATGATCAGGGAGGCGAAGGCGACCTGGGTCGTGAGCGCCGTGTAGAGCGACGGCAGGAACTTGGAGCGGATGGTCTCCCGGATCAGGGCACGCTGTTCGCCCTGGGGGTCCAGCGCCTGCAGCTCCAGATAGCGCACCACCATATGCACGGTCAGGGCCAGGGCCGTGATCAGCAGCAGAGAAATAAAATTCGAGGAGACCACCGTCACCCGCCAGTCCATCAGACCCAGGAAGCCCACCATGCCGATGGCGGTAGTAACGCAGATCAGCAACGGGATCAGGACCCAACGCAGGCGCTTGAAGACCACTGCCAGCAGGCCGATCAGGAACAGGGCCACGCCGACGCCGAAGACCCGGATGTCGTTGCGTACATAATCGATCATGTCGGAGGTAATCATGGGCACGCCGCCCAGATGGATCTCCGCCATGTCCCGATGTCGGTCCAGGACGGCGCGTACGGACGCGATGTCTTCCTGCCTCTGCTCCTGGAGCCGGGTACTGTAGGTTCTGAATTCTTTGGATACGGCCTGCAGTTCAGCGACCTCCTCGGGAGTCAGGTCGCGCTGGGATTGTTCCAAACGCAGGGCCTCGCGCCTTTCGAGCAGGGTCCGGTATTGCTCGTCGTGGCGGAGGTCCACCTGCATGGCGGTGGTACGCCCGTCCGGGCTGACCACCAGGTTGCAGTACAAGGGGTTTCCACGGGGCTCGGGAGGTTTGGAGGGCGCATCCTCGGGGCGGCTGTGGGTACCGATTGCGGAGCAGGCTGCGATATGAGCACCGGTGAGCTCCCTTCTCGCCAGCTCGCGGTCCGTGCCGGGGGTCTCCAGGGTGCGCTGCTCTTTTTGGATCTCGCGGAGAGTGACGCGGGGGCTATCCATGAGGGGCACATCGAGCAGGGTAGTCACGGACTCGACACCCTCCAGTGCGGCCAGCTCGTCGCGCAGCCTGCCGATGTCCGCGAGCACTGCATCGGACATCAGATCCTCGCGGGGACTGTAGGTCACTACCAGGAAGTCGTCGGCACCGTAACGGGCCCGCACCCCGCGGTAGTAGCGCAGATCCTCGTCGTTCTCCAGGATCAGGGAATCGGCGGAGGCATCCAGCTTGAATCCCTGCGCGAAGTAGACCGCCCCGGCTATGAACACGAGGACCCCCAACAGGACCGCCAGCGGTCGGTCGAGGGTAAGGCGATAGTAAAGGTCCGTCAGCTTGCCGAGCATCGTTATTCCCGATGGCGGACGCGGATAACGTCCGAATTCCCATTTTAGGGCCTTTTAGAATTGCAAGGTGCCCTATTGTCGGCGCCTACCTGGGGATAGATCAATCGTTGAAGCGCATCGACCAGGGTACATTGCCCGGGTCCATGCTCCGGCGTGGCAACGGGCAGAAATCCATTTTCAATCCGCAGATTACACGGATTTCCGCAGATTAAAACGAAATAATCTGTGAAAATCTGCGTAATTTGCGGATAACAAAGACGTCGTTTTTCCCATGCTCAATCCGACCTGGGCTGCTCCGCATCCTACAGCTTTGCCTGGCTACATTTTGTTGTTCAAGGCAAAGGCGCGGTAGTGGAAGGGTCCACCGCCAGGGCGATTGTGTGCACCCAGGCGAGCAGGTGATGGCCGACGGTGCCGCCCCAGGCGGTGAGCAGCTCGTACAGGCCCCACAGCAGCAGGGCGGGACCGGCAAGGGCCAGTAGAGGAGCCAGGGAAATCCAGCCGAAGGCCACCATGCGGACAACTTCGCTTTTGCGCCAGCCGAGTAGAATCCACCGGCGCAGGCACTCGGGCAAAAGCAACACCACCGCGAATCCGGCCACAAAGAAATGGATCAGGGTGGGGATCAGGGTGGAGAGCATCATGAAGTGGATCCAGCCGAACTCCAGCGCCCCCGGCTCCAACGCCAAGCCGTCGAGCAGTAATTGCAGATTCAGTAGCGGCTGACCGCCCCAGGCGACAGTGGCAAGGTTGAGCAGGGACAGGAGGAGAATGGTCAGGGAGGCGATGAGAAAGAGAAACACTAGCGCCAGCAAGATATCGAGACCGGCAAAACCCAGAGCGACCAAGCCCCTATGATGACCGCGACTGATGGCATAGAGCAGGCCGCGGGTAACACCCAGAGAGGACCAGTCGAGGACGGCGTTGGCCATTGGGAGCAGGACCAGAAAGACCGGGACCAGCAGTATCTCAGGGACATCCGCTCGCGGTAAGGCCCAGGCAAGAATGAGCAAGACTGTGCCGACATAGAAGACGTTGAACCCGAGCCAGTAGAGGGCGATCGAGCGTTTGGAGTACAGTCGGTCGTGAGTAAGTGCGACAACGATAGCCATAGCGACAGCGGCAACGACAACGACAACGACAACGGCAGCACCAACGACAACGCCAGCGATAACGCCAGCGATAACGCCAGCGACAGCGACAGCGATAGCACCAGCGCCAACGACAGCACCAGCGATACCGCCAGCGCCACCACCACTACCACCGCCGGCGCCACCGCCGGCGAAAGCCCCAGTAACAGCGCCAGCGCCAGCGCCAGCGACAACGCCAGCGCCAGCGACAGCGACAGTGAAAGCGCTAACGACAGCGATAGCGACAGCACCAGCGACACCGATAGCGACAGCGACAATGACAGTGCTAGCGAAAGCCCCGAAGAAGGATATTAGGGACTGCCAGCCCTTGCTGCGGAAGCCTTTGAAGAAAAGAAAACCCGACAAGCCCAGCAAACCAACCGCCACCACCCGCTGCCACTCGGATTCAACGGCCGGGAACAACGTCGCACTGGCCAACGTTCCTTCCCCACCGAGCAGCCAGACGATAAAAAGGCCCAAGAGTGGATAGATCAAGGCCAACTGCAGACAGAGCAGATAGCCGCCTTCGGTGAAGGGGTTCAGGCCGAATAAGCGTACCGGCCAGGTATCGACGTTGGGCGGACCCTCGACATTCTCCTTGTCGTGAGTCAGATGTCGGGCAACACCATCGAGCAACCCCTTGAGTAGAAGGAAGTAGATATTCTGGAAGGTGCGGACCCTAATCCATTTGCGGCGGCGTCGCAGATCATGGGCCAACCGCTTCCTGCGCTCGTCCGAGGCGGGTTCGGAGAAAAAGACCTGCCAATTAACCCACCACCAACCCAGGACAAAAGGGGCGGCCACCACGCCGACGACACCAAAGGTCGAGACGAGATCCAGCAGGAATTCTATGAAGGCATCCATTGGCAGGATATATTGGCCCAAACCACCGCTCGGAGCTAGACAGGTCAGGGCGAGTGCGGACCAATTATTGTAGGGTGGGCCGCGCTCACCACCGACCCACCCGGCCGCAATGAGGCCGCGACATTGTTTGAACCGCAAAGCCGCGAAAGGGTGTCGTAAAAACAGTGGTGTCAGCTGCCGGCCTGCGGAATTCGAACCACAGAGGACACAGAGAACACCGAGAAGAGAGTAGGCCAACTCTGTGTTCTCTGTGGTTCAAAATCAAAGAGAACGCAGGTTTTCATCAATAGCCCCCGGAGGGGCTTTTGCGACACCCTCTACCAGGCATTGGTCCCACCAGCGCGATGGCGTATGATCGCACCGACACCCGGCTCCGGTGTGCGCCGACGATGCCCCACGGAATCTTGCCTGCGCTCTTTTCGATTGCTCTGCTCGTCCTCGGCGGCTGCGGCGGGGTCCTGGGCAAAGACCGGGAGACTAGGGGGTGTTCTCAATTAAGCCGGGCATCGCAGAAACTAAGAACGTAGCGCAGGCATCTCGCCTGCAACCCGCGGGCGAAACGCCCGCGTTCCAGCAGGCGGGACCTGTCTGCCGACAGGCAGGCGCCTGCGCTTACATGGATTTGGCTTAATTGAGAACGCCCCCTAAGGCGTTGGAGGCGGCTCCGGCTGCCTACGGAGAGGTCATGCGGTGGGGCTATTTCGAGACCGCCTATGGTTACCTGCACCCCGACCGGCGCCGGGAGGTCCCGCAACACATGGATAATCTGCGGATCATCGGCTATGAAGCAGTGGAGGCCCCGCGCCTGCTCGACGAGGCAAGCGCACAGCAGTTGGTCCGCATCTAGGATTCTTGAGGGACCCGAATCTTTACAAATGAGTCAAGTTCATGCAGTGCACAAATCGGGATCGGGATCGAAATCGAGATTCCGATTTCGATTTCGATTTCGACCTACCTTGGCTCTTCAACGGCTGGTTGGGCGTAGGAGATGGGGCCTTACGGGAGAGGGGCTTGTGGGGTCTTCATGCCTCGTCGGTCTAAGGCGATGCCTCGTTAGGATTCTTGAGGGATCCGAATCTTTACCAATGAGTCGAGTTTTTGCACGGCACAAAAAATTCATGCCTTACCAGTCTGAAGGCGAAACCTCACGCGCAGGGTACGAGTCGTTGCGACCTCTCTTTATTCACCACAGAGAACACCGAGTACACAGAGAATCAGACGCGATCGCGTTTAACACCATCAACCGGACGGCGGACATTGAAATTGATCAATCAACCGCATTCTACTTGGGCTGATCGCATTTCCATCTCTGTGTGCTCGGTGTCCTCTGTGGTTAAAAAGAATTCACGCCTCGTCGGTCTAAGGCGAAGCCTCGCTAGGATCCTTGAGGGACCCGAATCTTTACCAATGAGTCAAGTTTATGCAGTGCACAAATCGGGATCGGGATCGAAATCGAAATTCCGATTGCGATCCCGATCCCGATCCCGATTTCGACCTACCCCGGCTCTCCAACGGTTGGTTGGGCGTAGGAGATGGGGCCTGACGGGAGAGGGACTTTTGGGGCCTCATGCCTCGTCGGTCTGAGGCGGAGCCTCGCTAGTATGTCCACCGGGATGCGCAACGGCTGCGCTCTCTGTTGGATCGGCAGCTGTGGCGCTGCGACCCGGCTACCAACGGCTGGCGGCTGGCCTCCGGGATACCGGCACAGATGCTCTCAACTACCGAATAACATCGAGCGAGTAGAAATCTCACGAAAGAGTTATCCGCAAATCGACGCAACGGGATGAGGAACCGTCGATGATAGCGAGCCGATTGCAACCGATTTGCGTTAATTCGCGTTTATTTGCGGCAAAAAAGAACTCCCAACGGAAGAACTAAGCCGATGTTATCGGTACTTCGACACTACTGTATTTTCGAGTGAGACGAGGACGATGATCATGGAGGCCCCATTCAGCCCCGCGGCACGCTTTCTATTGGTCGCCGGCGCCTTTGTGCTGGTGGTGGCGGGCCTGCACGCGGCCGCCTCTTTCATTACCCCCTTTCTGCTCGCCGGCTTCATCGCCGTCATCGCCACCCCGACCATGTTCTATTTTGTCGATCGCGGAACGCCCGCCTGGCTGGCGTTGCTGATGGCGAGCGCGGTTATGATCGCCATCGGCGGTCTCATCGTCGTCTTGGTCTCCGGCTCCCTCAACGCCTTCATGGCCAATCTGCCCACATACCAGACGCGACTCAAGGAGCTGACCCTGGAGCTGATCGCCTGGCTGCAGGGCGTAGGGATCGAGATACCGCGCGCGGCTCTCACGGACTATCTGGACACGGGTAAGGCCATGAAGATGGCCGGGGTACTGCTCGGTGGTCTGGGGGACATGCTGACCAATGCCTTTCTGATTGTGCTGACCGTGATTTTCATCCTGCTCGAGGCCTCCAGCCTCCCGGCCAAATTAAAGGCAGGCCTCCGGTCACCGGATGTCTCCCTCGAGCGGCTGCGGAGTGTGCTCGACAATATCAACCGTTATATGCTGCTCAAGACCGCCACCAGCCTGCTCACCGGCGGCCTGATCTGGGGTTGGCTCTGGTTCTTGGGTCTCGACTTTGCGCCCCTGTGGGCCCTGGTGGCCTTTCTGTTCAACTATGTGCCGACCATCGGCTCCATCATCGCGGCACTGCCTGCGGTCCTGCTGGCCCTGGTGCAATTGGACGTCCAGTCGGCGCTCTGGGTCGCCTGCGGGTATCTGGTGGTCAACACTGTCATCGGTAGTATGGTCGAGCCCAGGTTCATGGCCCAGGGCCTGGGTCTGTCCGCCCTGGTGGTTTTTGTCTCTTTGATCTTCTGGGGTTGGGTGCTGGGCCCGGTCGGCATGTTCCTGTCGGTGCCGCTGACGATGGTCCTCAAGATCGCCCTCGACGCCAATCCGCAGACCCGTCCTATTGCTATCATATTGGGTCCGGAGATCAAGTAGAGTGATGAATGCGGAATGCGGAATGCGGAATGCGGAATGCGGAATGCGGAATGCGGAATGATGAGTGCGGAATGATGGGTAGTGTTCTAATTTTGTTGTTTCCGAATATAAGGAACCATTTTGATCCCCTCACCAAGACGCTCTCTCCGGTGAGGTGAGGGGCTTCTGGGGTCGGTAAAGTATTCGTGTCTGCCTTCGTGTGCATCCGTGGTTCATGTTTCCGGTTGTTGGGTACATCCGTACTGGAAACAACAAAGTTAGAACGCTGCCATGCAGCACTTGGGGGTGTTGCGCCCATTGCTTTTATCCGCAGATTACGCAGATTCTCGCAGATTAAGAATAGAAATAATCTGCGAAAATCTGCGTAATCTGCGGATTAAACAGGAAGGGTCCTCGGTTGCACAAATCCGATTCGCGAAGATTCGCGTGATTCGTAGTTTTTTCCGGTTGTGTTTTCACCGCACAAGATGGGGGACTGAATAGTTACTACCATTCATCATTCATCATTCATCACTCATCACTCATCACTCATCACTCAGAAAATGATGCAGGAATCCCAGAACCGTTCCGCCGAGCTGCTGCGTATCCTCGAGACATTCGTCCGGGAATCCCGGCTGCCGGTACCGGCGGAGGGGATCGGACTCGATATTCGGCTGGAGGCGGATCTGGGGCTCGACAGCATCGGCAGATCCGAGCTACTCGCGCGGGTGGAGCAGGGCCTGGGTGTCAGCCTGCCGGAGGAGGCCTTGCTGGCCGCTACGCCGCGGGACCTGCTGGCCCTGGCCGACGCCCACAGTGGTACGGCACGGACGACACAGGAGACCCGGAGCGGACGGTCTGCCGCTACCGGCACCGGCGCCGAGACCAGCGGTGATTCCACTGTCGACCCCGCCGCCGCGCGTACCCTGATCGAGGTCCTGGACTGGCACCTGGCGCGTCACCCCGAGCGTATCCACATCCGCTGTCAGGGGTCCGATGAGCAAGACGAGCCGATTACCTACGCCGCCCTGGGACAAGGCGCCGCCCAGGTCGCCGCCAGGCTGGACCGCGCAGGAATCCGACCCGGCGACCGGGTGGCCCTGATGCTGCCCACGGGCCCCGGCTATTTCTACAGCTTCTTCGGCATCCTCGCCGCCGGGGGGATCCCGGTACCCATCTACCCGCCGGCGCGTCCGCAGCAGCTCGAGGACCACCTGCAGCGCCATGCCCGCATCCTCACCAACGCCGGCGTCGGCTTCCTGATTACGGTGCCCCAGGCCCGCACGGTCGCCCGGCTGCTGGAGATCCAGGTCCCGAGTATGCGCGGCCTGCTCACCTTGGATGACCTGGATACGGGGGAATCCCGATGGAAACCCTATCGCCCCGCTTCGGACGCGATCGCTTTTCTACAGTACACCTCCGGGAGCACCGGCGATCCCAAGGGGGTGACCCTCACCCACGCGGATCTGCTGGCCAACATCCGGGCCATGGGGCAGGCGACGGGGGCCGGTCCGGACGACATCTTCGTGAGTTGGCTACCCCTCTACCACGACATGGGCCTCATCGGCGCCTGGCTGGGCAGCCTCTACTTCGGCATTCCCCTGATCGTGATGTCGCCGCTGGCCTTCCTGGCCAGGCCCCTGCGCTGGCTGCGGGCCATCCACCATCACCGCGGCACCCTCTCCGCCGCCCCCAACTTCGCCTATGAGCTCTGTCTGACCCGCATCCCGGACGCGGCGCTGGAGGGGTTGGACCTGAGCTCCTGGCGCTGGGCCCTCAACGGGGCCGAGCCCGTCAGCCCCCAAACCCTATGCCGTTTTGCGGAGCGTTTTGCGTCCTGCGGCCTGCGTCGGGAGGCCATCGCCCCCGTCTACGGACTGGCCGAGGCGGCAGTGGGACTCGCCTTTCCGCCGGCGGGGCGCGGCCCGCGCATCGACTGCATCGACCGCCGCCACTTCGCCCAATACGGGCAGGCCCTTCGGCTCTCCTGCGACGACCCGACCGCCATGGAGGTAGTGGCCTGCGGGAGTCCCCTGCCCGGCTACCGGGTGCGGGTGGTGGACGCCCAGGGCCGGCAGCTGCCGGAACGCCACGAAGGACTACTCCAATTCCAGGGACCCTCGGCCACCCAGGGCTATTACGCCAACCCGGAGGCCACGGCGCACCTGATCCGCGAAGGTTGGCACGACACCGGCGACCGCGCCTATCTCGCCGGCGGGGACATCCACCTCACCGGGCGCGTCAAGGACCTGATTATCCGGGGCGGTCGCAACATTTATCCCTACGAACTGGAGCAGGCGGTGGGGGCCATCCCCGGCGTGCGCAGCGGTTGCGTGGCCGCCTTCGCCGCCGCCGATCCCAAGACCGGCAGCGAGCGCCTGGTGATCGTGGCGGAGACCCGGGAACGGGACCCGGACCGACGCCTGGCGCTGGAGCGGGCCGTGCGCGAGTGTACCGGCGACCTCCTGGGACTACCGCCCGATGAGGTGGTGCTGGTCCCGCCGCGGACGGTGCTCAAGACCTCCAGCGGCAAGCTACGGCGGGGGGCGATCCGCGAACGCTATCTGGCGGGTCGGCTGCTCGCAGGGCCCGGACATCCCCGGTGGCAGTTACTGCGGATCGGCGCCGCCGGCCTGGGGGCCCGCATTGCGCACAGGGTCCGACTCGTCCCTCGCTATCTATACGCAGGCTACGCCTTGCTGCTGGTTGGCCTCATCGGCCCGCCGGTCGTGCTCGGCGTGCTCACCCTACCCCGGCTCGACCAGCGCTGGCGGGTGGCCCGGGGCGGCATTCGCCTGTTGCGCCGGCTGGCCGGCATCCGGCTGAAAGTCGCCGGCCTAGACCGGCTTCCCCCTGCCGACCACCCCTTTGTGTTGGTGACCAACCACCAGAGCTATCTGGATGCCCTCGTACTCATCGAGGCCATCCCCCGGCCCCTGGTCTTTATTGCCAAACGCGAGCTCGCATCCATGCCCCTGGCCGGGCGCCTGCTCGCGCGCCAGGGCACCTTGTTCGTCGAGCGCTTCGATCCGCGGCACG
Source organism: Candidatus Thiosymbion ectosymbiont of Catanema sp. Cochon2018 (assembly GCA_011392765.1). GTDB lineage: Bacteria > Pseudomonadota > Gammaproteobacteria > Chromatiales > Chromatiaceae > Thiosymbion > Thiosymbion ectosymbiont_A. The sequence continues at coordinate 1,356,340 of WYCW01000001.1, forward strand.
GCGCCGCCGCAATGCGAGACTTCACCACGTCCCTGGAACGCGGAGAGCTATTGATCTTTTTTCCCGAAGGCACCTTCCGTAACGCCCCGGGCCTGCTGCCCTTTCGCATGGGGGCCTTCGTGGCCGCGGTACGTACCGGTCGGCCCGTCCTGCCGGTGGCCCTGAGCGGAATGCGGGAGATCCTGCGGGGAGACGGGTGGCTGCCCGCGCCGGGAACGGCACGGGTCGTCATCGGCCCGGTGCTGACCCCCGACGATAAAGACTGGCAGGCCGGCGTCCGCCTGCGCGACCGGGCCCGGGCGTTCGTGCTCCGGCACTGCGCCGAGCCGGACAGCGAACACCCCGGTGGGGGGCGCTCTCGCCGTTCCTGATCCGATAGGGTAAAACTTTTGGTAGTTGTCAGTAGTGCTTAGAGACTGTCTAAAAACTAAGCCATCGATTTTTGTAGAACCATACCCGTAGGGTGGGCTGTGCCCACCGATCAGGCTATCAAACCCTTCAAAGATCAGGTGTTAAGGTCTTCCGGCTTCCTATACTTTGAATGCAAAAGAGTCATGCAATGAAAATTTATAAATGTCTTTCTCTTGTTTTCCTCTTCTGTAATATTGCGGCAGCAGACAATCGACAGTGTGATTTGTCTGTAAGCTCTGTAACTTTACTTGATCCGGATAGCACAAAATCGATCTTGGGAGACGACATTAAAGTGCTGAGATCTCCAGATGCTCTCTACACGCAATTCTACAACAAAACAGGTAAAGAAATGCTCACCGCTATGTTTGTATCAGAAAATAATCCCACGAGCTTTCGAGAAATGCGGGTCGCAAAGTTGGATAAGAAATTCCTGCTGAATAGGAAGGTGCTAAAGAATATCAGTAAATTTACAACTGGAAATGGTATTTATCTCGGAATTACAGAAGAGCAGTTAGTTAGTCAAATTGGGGGGCCTTCAGAAAAAATTCCGGATGGTGAAATCCTCAGGCTCAAATACCAGTCGCACAAACAAGCATGCATCCTTCCATCTTATGTTCATGGAAAATATAGCTATACAGCAATCTATTCTTTTGAGTATGGAAAACTCAGTGAAATGAGATTAAGTTTAAAACATCCTGCCATCGATCCTGATTGAGGAGAAAACATGTCGAAAAAAGTTATCGTAACGGTAACCAGCCAGGTCACGGGAAACATGTGGGCTTTGAGTCCATATAACCCACAACAAGGTGTTATAGGAGCCCCAGAATACTTGGTACCAACATACAAGCTGAAAGTCGTAGGTGAAGCACGTGACTTCCAAGTTATCCGATTTGGGATCAAACGCACAAACGTAAGCCCTCCACCCGAAACCAGACTGTGTGATGTGGGCCTTTTCAAAGAAAATACATATACGGGAACGTGGCTTCCAACGTACCGAGTTCATAGTGGCTCTGGTTCTCTACCGGGAGCATGGCAGCTTTATGGCAATTTCCTCATCCACGAAGGTTCTCCTGATCCTAATGACGCATGGGGAACGTACGGATGCATTGAGGTTGTGGGAAGAAATGAATGGAGGCGATATTTGCGAACAATAACCCGGATTGGAGAAGCACAACTTAATCAAATCAGCAAGCAGAAAAACTTGATTGTCCATATCAAGGCTGCGGCAGCTCCAATTGCAAGACTTAGATAGCTTTTTAAGAGCATCTTGAAAAATACGGTTCTCATCAACGGCGCACCTGAATAATCAATGGGTTAGGATCGCTTGATTGGTGAAAACACCTATTTTTCAAGGTGCCCTTGTATTGATGGTTACCGCACCGGAGAATTCGGGGTCGGCAATGAGTGCCTCATATCTCTCCTCAAGATCACCTGGAACCTCGGGAATATGAGCAATAGCATTGAAGATGGAATCCATGGCCCCGTAGTTTATTCTACCCCTGAGATGAAACGGCCTATCCCGGAGGTGAGTGGCTATAGTTTCGCACGTGCGGGTAAAAATATCCTCGAGTCTTGCCAGCAGATCTTGTCTCTCTTCATCGGTCATCTTTTTGGAATTCACCATAAAAGAATTCAGAAATCCTTTCATGGGCGTACCGTAGTCTTTCCAGTTGAGATGCAACGCAAGGCATTTTAGAACCAACTCGACATCCCTGAGACGTTTGTCAGGATTCGGTTTCGAATTCCCATTCTTCAGCCATTTTATCGTGCCTTTTTGATGATTGATCTCAGAAGTTAGTAACGATTCAAAAATAAGTAAAACATCTTCGACGAGCATGCTCGGCGCGCAATCCATACGCTCGCGGCACCTCGATCCGCTCCCACTCGCAGCGTTCGGTTACCGGCGGGCGCCGCAGTCGTTTCTCTCGGTCGAGGACACGGCGGGCCATGTTTGATTCACCACAGAGAACACAGAGAGCACAGAGATGAGAAATCACGCCATGACGCCAAGAGAAAGAACCTTTGCGCCTTGGCATCCTGGCGCCTGAGCGTTTCTTTCTCTGTGCCCTCTGTGGTGAATAAGTAAGAGCCTCTCCGGCTAAAGATGGATAACTTGTTAGTGAACCGTTCCTTAATAGCCTTCTTAAGCTGTCGGCAGAAGAGAAAACCACAAATCACGAGAATCCGCGCGAAATTGTCATCTCGAACCGAAGGGAGAGATCTTTTTCGCGCCGATTCGTGCAATTCGTAGTTTTTCCTCTTTTTGCCGACCGGTAACGATTAACTTAATGGCATTATCTCACGACTCATGTGTGATGGGGTAACTGTTCACCCTCCTTCGGATTTCGGCTCGATGGGGATATTGCCCTTATGATTCCCTGTATCCGAGATCAGGCTCCGGAGGGGACTATGAATAGTTACGCAATGGGCAACACTAGTTTATACTATATCGAATCCGCAATTTTCCCTTATCCGAAACAATTCCCAAAGATTGCATCGAGGAGGACCGGTATGGAAGAACTCAGGAAAAACAGGGCCTTCGGCGGACCGGAGGGACCAGTGGTGCTGGTAATCATGGACGGGGTCGGGATCGGCAAGTATCCGGAAAGCGACTTCGTCAAGATCGCGCATACTCCCAATCTGGACTGGCTGCGCGCACATGCGGTCTACACCGAGGTCAGGGCCCATGGAACGGCAGTCGGTCTGCCGGACGACACCGATATGGGAAACTCCGAGGTCGGTCACAACGCGATCGGCTGCGGTCGGGTATTCTCTCAAGGAGCGGCGCTGGTCGATCAGGCCATCGCCTCCGGCTCCCTGTTCAAGGGTGCGGTCTGGAAAGAGCTGGCGACGAATGTCAAAGACAAGCAGTCGACCCTGCACTTTATCGGCCTGTTTTCGGACGGCAACGTGCATTCCAATCTCAACCACTTAGAAGCGATGTTGCGCCGGGCCAAGTCGGAGGGTATCGAAAAGGCCCGCATTCACCCCCTGATAGACGGCCGCGATGTGCCCCCGACTTCCGTTCTGGACTATGTCGAACGCTTTGAGAAGTTTTTGCAGGACCTCGACGCGGATGGGACCGTGGACTACTGTATAGCGTCCGGCGGCGGGCGGATGCACATCACCATGGACCGCTATAACGCCGACTGGAGCATGGTCGAGCGCGGCTGGAACACCCACGTCAAGGGCCAAAGCCGCTACTTCGCCACCATACGCGAGGCGGTAAAGACCTTCCGCGAGGAGCGACCGGGTATTCTCGACCAGGATCTGCCGGCCTTCGTTATCGAGCGTAACGGCGCCCCGGTGGGGCCGATCGTAGCGGGAGACAGCGTCATCTTCTTCAATTTCCGTGGCGACCGCTCGCTGGAGATCACAAAGGCCTTCGAGGCCGAGGAGCTGACCGAGTTCGACCGCGGTCCCAGGTTGGATGTGCGGTACGCGGGTATGATGCAATATGACGGTGATCTTTGCGTACCGGAGAAGTATCTGGTGTCGCCGCCGGCGATCGATCGCACCATGAGCGAATACCTCTCCAACGCGGGGATCAAGCAATTCGCCATCTCCGAGACCCAGAAATACGGCCATGTGACCTACTTCTTCAACGGCAACAACTCGGGCAAATTCGCTACTGAAACCTGGCAGGAGATCCCCTCGGACATCTGCCCGTTCGAACAGGCGCCGCGGATGAAGGCGACCGAGATTACCGACGCCGTGGTGGAAGCGATCAAAAGCGGCGAGTATCGCTTCATACGCCTGAACTATCCGAACGGCGATATGGTCGGTCATACGGGGGTAACCACTGCCGTGAAGGTAGCCATCGAGGCCGTGGACGAGGGCGTCGGCAGGATCATGGAGGCGGTGAAGGATGCCAAGGGTATCGCGGTCTTTTCGGCGGACCACGGCAACTCCGATGATATGTACGAGGTGGACAAAAAGACCGGCAAGCTCAAGCGGGATGCCGACGGCAAGTTTCTGCCCAAGACGGCGCACTCCCTCAACCCGGTGCCGGCGATCGTCTATGACCCGACCAATCGATCCCAGGCACGCCTGGCGCGGGTGGCGAATCCCGGCATCGCCAACCTGGCGGCCACCTGCATCACACTCCTCGGCTTCCAACCTCCGATGGATTACACACCGAGCCTGGTGGAAGCCGGTTAAGGCCGCTCGATCTACCGGTTTGCCGGCTATTTTTGAACCGCTGTAGGGGTACCCCTTGTGGTGCCCGGTCAGGGTAAGCCCGTAGGATACGGTGAGAGCCTGCCTACCGCCCCAGGGATGCCTGCCTGTGCCGACCTGCCTCCCGCACCCCAGGAACGGAGCAGGCATGGCAACATACAAGGGTGGGGTGAGGAACGAACCCCAACGCTATAGTTGAGATAGAGCCTGTATGCGTTACCGGCATGTATCGGTCGCGGGAGAGACTTGAATCCATAGATATTTGGAATCGATGTTGGGGTTCGTTCCTCACCCCAACCAACCTACGCGCTGATCCTCCTTTTTACCGGTTGCGCCAGCTAAGGTGCCCTAGCATCCTTGAGGGACCCGAATCTTTACCAATGAGTCAAGTTTGTGCAGTGCACAGATCGGGATCGGGATCGAAATCGAGATTCCGATTGCGATACCGATTTCGATTTCGATTTCGACCTACCTTGGCTCTTCAACGGCTGGTTGGGCGTAGGAGATGGGACCTTACGGGATAGGGGCTTGTGGGATCTTCATGCTTCGTCGGTCTGAGGCGAAGCCTCGCTAGATATGGCAGTAGACCGTCTATTGCATGTTAGTGCAACAAAGCAGGCCATGAGAAATGGGTGTGAAATACCGTCCAGGGAAATTCATTGGACCAATAACTAATCAGGTTATCAAAAAGAGTAAGCAAAAGAGTGTGAGCAAGACTGACAAGCAACCGACATATATTCGGGAAATTGAGCTCCGTTATAAAAAACGCCGGGTTAAATCCGATGCACCCGTCAATGAGCCACTCACTGACCCCCAAAAGGTCTATGAATTATTCTCTGACCTTCAAAATGAAGCAAAAGAAAAGCTCATAACAATAAGCCTGGATACCAAGATAAAGCCGTTATGCTTTGAAGTTATTGCCATAGGTGCGGTTAATTCAGTCTATGCTCGGCCAATTGAGGTATTACGCGCAGCGATACCCTTAAACCCTTATGGCATTATTGTTGTGCATAATCATCCCACGGGTGACCCAACGCCCAGTGATGAGGATGAAAAATTCACATCCAACTTGTTAATTAACACAAAATCGCTTGGATTGGAGTTTTATGACCATGTTATTATCGGACATAATCGCTATTTCAGTTTTGCTGAGCGTGGCGTAATGCAACGTTTAAAATCAAATATTCCGGTATAGCAGCGCTAACAATGCCGTAAACTCCGACGCATCGCTTTAAAGAAGGTCATAGCCAACCACAACATAGATTATCAGTCCAGAGAATGCAATGGATGAAATTGTAAAAAGCGTATTCACGGCACCCTTGGCCGTCTTATTTATTGTCGGTGGAACAATATTTCTACTGATAGCCGTAATTGGAAATGTTAGAGGAAAGATTGAACCGGGCACTAAAGAACGCTTTATTTCCGGAATATTGGGTTTGTCATTCGTTTCGATCGGTCTTATGCTGCATTTACTAGAGACGAAAACAAAAATTCCTTCACCATCAAAAATAGAGCAGGCACAACTCCGGCCTAATCAGTCATCTGAACCACTTCAAACACCAATAGCCAATCCTCCGGAGATAACACCGGATTTGCCTAAGGTGCCAACCTTAAAAAAGCGTAACCCCGAGATTTCCAAAAAAGTCGAGCAGCAAGCTGGAGAAGCCACATGCTACGATGAAGCGGATGTGAATTCCTTAATCCTTAGCCTTCAAAAAGCCAAGGAGGCGCATGAAAGAGATCTGATAGACATCCTTGAGCTTGGTAATCGCCAAAAAAAGCTCGTTGACGACTTCAACCATCTCACGGTGCAGGGTCCCAGTACGGTGGCTTGTATTTCTCAAAAGCTGAGGCTTGTGAGGTCGCTCCACAAACAGGATTTCATCGACGTTTTACAATGGCAAAGTAGCCACCGGGTTCTATGGAAGACACTGCGCAATCTTCTCTTGGCAAAGGTACAAAGCGAAGAAGAATTAGAACAGGTGTGGGTTTTTGTCAAACAGCTATATGACCAAGACGCGATCGACATCCTGGAATTTAACGCAACCAGGAAAGCGCTGAGCGAGAAGTTCTTCCTGCTCGAAGGAGGCAAAGTTAGTGGATGATTTCCAAAAAGATTTTGACGAATGAGATGGATGTTGGGGCTTGTTCCTCACACCAACCTGCGCGCTGCACCTCGATATCAAAGCTATCCTGAAACGTTTTCATGGCGCAGTATGGCTCGGCTTATGGGTGACGTTAATTTCCAACAATGGCATTACCTAAGGATGGAGAACTTAGATGAATAGGGATTTTTTTGCTGTCTTCATAACGCTGTGGTTTTCCTCGGCGTCCTTCGCCATCGAGAGAGAGGACGCGATATGTGGTTCAGTGAAGGAACCTTTCCTGTTCTGGCTGTGGAGTAAGGCTGCTCCAGCCCCGGATCCAACAAGAGTACGAAACCAAAAATTCATTGAGCCGGTAAGCTTTAAAGCGTTGGATAGAAAGGTTTTAAGGGGCTACAAATATTCGGCTAACGACGGCAATGGCAACAAGACTGAGCCTAAAGGATATATCCTAACGGCGTTAGGAAACGCCATGATTGCAGACCAAATGATATCGTATCTGAATGCGTTCTCAGAACGCGGTTATGATGTATACATATACGATTATAGGGGGTATGGAAATTCAGAAGGAAAGAGACGAATAAACGCCATCATTGAGGACTACAAGGAGCTTGTGGTCTCACTGAATAGTTCTTACAAGAGAAAACTGCTCTATGGAATCTCAATGGGCGGCGCGGTAATGCTTAACGTTATCGGCTCAGGTGCCGAGTATGATGCAGCAGTCATAGATTCGAGCCCGAGCCTAGTGTCCGATCATGGTTGCCCTCAAAGAATAGATCCGATTTCCAATCTACCAACGGACTCTAGTAAGCTTCTTGTTATAACCGGAAAGAAAGACCCGGTATTGAAGCCCAAAAAAACATCAGCACTTCGGTTACAGGCCAAACGCAATGGGGCAGCGACAATCGATGGCGACGACTTCTCGCATCCCTTTTTGGATAAAGACCCAGAGGTCCACCGAAAGCGCATGGGGTTAGTGGCTAAGCACTTTTTCGGCTCTGCGCGGTGATCACAATTTTCTATTGGTTCCTGGCTTTGCTATGCATCTGCATTTTCACCGTTGCAGACAGTGTCGCTGCGCAGACCGAAGAACCGATCCCGATAATTTTCGACACCGACTTCGTCATGCCGCCGCAGAATGATGGCCTGGCATTGATGTTGGCCCTGCAGTCACCTGAAATCGAAATCCTCGGAATTACGACCGTGGCCGGCAACGACAGTGTTGAACGGGCTACGTCCGATGCCTTGCGAATGCTCGAGATCGCAAATTGGGTCGATATCCCTGTATACCAGGGTGCGGATATGCCGCTCGTTCACGAAAAAAGTGACTTTGCCGTGCGCGGATATGGCAAGTGGTATTCAAACGAACCTCCCGAAATACCGCCTGGCGGTTTTGCAACCAAGCAAGTCGAAGATGAAGCCGCCGTCTCCTTTATCGTCAAAACGGTCTTGTCGCGACCGCAGGAAGTAACCCTCATCGCAATCGGACCGCTAACCAACATTGCACAAGCGATTCGTGCCGAACCAAAGTTCGCAGAAAACGTAAAGCGGTTGGTTATCATGGGTGGGGCAGTTGCATTGCTTCCGGACGGAGCCGGCAACATTACGCCCAACGCGGAGTTCAATTTCTGGGTCGATCCGGAAGCGGCACGTGTAACCCTGCGTTCCGGCATCCCGATTGAGCTGTCACCGTTGAATGTGTCACGAAAGTCCGCATTGACCAAGGACTGGTACGAGAAGCTGGTGGCAGTCGATACGCCGTTGACACAACTCTTGAAAGACACCATGGGTCGTCGCTTCGCTGCCGATCCCGACAGGAAGTGGCTGATGTATGACCAGATCGCGATAGCGAGCGTCATCGATCCCACACTCGTTACTACAGAGCGGCTTTTCGTCGACGTGAATATCGATCACGGCATTAGCTATGGTGTATCGGTTGGCGGCCGCGCGATTTGGCCGGGCGCAGAAGGCGCGCAACAAATGGAGGTTCAGTACGATCTCGACTGGCCACGGTTTGTCGACCTGTTCGCGAGCCGGATTCGGAGTCCGGTGCGGGGGGACAGGGTGCAAGCGACGTTCGGGCAGTAATAATGCACCAAAGAAGGGGTTTGGCGAACGAGACCGATGTTGGGGTTCGTTCCTTGCTCTCCAACCTATGTGCTAACCCTGGATTCTTTTATGGTATCCCTGTCCCAACTAAAACCTGCAACAAAAAACCCGTAAATCAGTAACGGCCGTATCATCCTTACTCGTACCTTGGGGTCTCTCCACTCTTTGGCTTATCCCGCAAACATAGTGATTATCCGGGCAGTATGTCGTTTCTTGCCACTCTCCCCATGTCATTCCACCACTCACATCCACTTCCTGTCCGTCCCTGTTTTGGCGGATCTTAAAGACCTCCCTTTGTATTTTTTTCAATTTTTCCGGTGGAAAAGGGTCGCCACGGTCGCCCTTCTCTCCTTTTGGTCCGGGATCGCCTTTCTCTCCTTTCGGTCCGGGATCACCTTTCTCTCCCTTCGGCCCGGGATCACCTTTCGGTCCCGGACTAAGTTTTGTTTTTTCCAACTTTTGTAACGTACTTTCGATTCTTACCTGCAATTGCTCATACTTGCTGAAATAAACGTAAGAAATCGCCAAAATAAGGACGATAAAAGACAATAAAGAACCAATCAACACATTTTTAATGCTGAAAAAGCTTTTTTTATTATCGTATCTTGGCGGTGTCATACGACCCGCGATGCCATCTGTCGGTGTCGGGTCGCGGCCGTTCATAAAAATAAACTCATTTTTCCACTGACTGCTGAACCTTCCCGGATACTTTGTGACGATAGTTTCTCTTTCTACCGGCTGTCAAGCTTTCAGGGGCACCTTGTGACGATAGCTGTTCACTAATGGATTCGGGAAGTGGTTTACTGTAAGTAAAAAGATTTCTTTGTAATATCGGTATACCGGTACCTTTTTTAGCGCTACCTATTATGCAATCAAAATAGGCATACTGCTTTTGTAACTTTTGCTCATCAGTATAAAAGCATCTACGCTTTAAATCATCAATGAGTTTTTTATATGCGGTCTCTATATTCGATTCCATTTCCGGAGCATTATCAGCAAGCAAGTCAACTTTGTTGATAAATAAACATATATATTTGAGAGATTCTACAACATGCATTCCAAAGATAGCATCTACGGCAGTTCGATTCCATTGTTCCAGTTGTTTTTCCACTCGTTTCTGATCAAATTCAGCTTGCCCTCTCTCAATCTCTATTGTATTACCTTTATCGTCGTCTTTATGCTCGAATAAGTCAACCACAAATATGAGGGAATCGATATATCCGAATCGCATCGGGGTGTATGGAGCCATTTGTTGGATAATAAAGGAACGAACTAAATTCGATAAATCCTGACCTCTATAATCCGATATATAAAGGTGATATGTTGTTTTTCTCTGACGTACAGAACCTGATATAATCTGATAATCCATGGTTTTTTCTTCAACCCGTTTATTAATATTACATAATACATTGATCAACGCTGTTTTCCCCGAACCGCCAAGCCCCACAAGCATAATTGAATTTTTCTTTTCTCCGGCAGAAACTTTTATATCCGATGAGCGCCCATTTATCCTGTTTTCCTGAAATAAATAAACACCTATCCCTACAACCAATCCGGAAACAATAGTAAATAAAGCAAATAATAAGTAATCATTAGAGATCGAACCTATACCGTTTCCATTTTGGGCATACGTTTTATCAACGAAAACCATTCCTCCCAAAATCATTGAAACAAATATGGTCAAGAATATTATAGGTTTTAATTTCTTCATGACTGATTTCTCGCTTTCGGGGTCGGAATCTAGGGCGTGTTGACATTTAATAAGGAGTAAACCCTGACCTCCGGGCTTGCCTCTTAATAGTACAGGATTTTCAGGATTAACAGGATGTTATAATTGGTTATTTAGAAAAATAATCCTGTCAATCCTGGAAATCCTGTTAATCTTGTCCTATTAGCGGTTGGTACTACGATTATGTCAACAGCCCCTAATAGCAGGGAGAAGTATTCTACCTGGGTTCCCCGCTGGAAATCCAGATTCCTCACGATGCATTCCTCCGGAGTCCCGGTCTTTTCGCAGAAGACGGCGTGTTCCAGCGGCCAGCGGCTAGCGGCCGGGCAGCAGATCAATGGTGAATCGATCCGTTGCGGATAACCTCGTGGACACCCTGTTACAATGCCCCCCGAGTCGCAGCCGCCATACTCAACATCATGCCCCATCCGACCCTAGTCCTGGCCTCCAGCTCCCCTTCCCGCCGCACCCTGCTGGAAAGGTTGGGTATCCCTTTCATTACGGCAACGCCCGATGTGGACGAGACCAGGCGACCGGGTGAATCTCCCCAAGAACTCGTGGTGCGGCTGGCGGAGGCAAAGGCAAGGGCGGTCATCGAGGACCACCCGAACGCCCTCATCATCGGCTCGGATCAGGTGGCTTACCTGGACGATACGGTGATCGGCAAGCCGGGGAATCGTGCGCGGGCCATCGCGCAACTCACCCGCGCATCGGGACGTGAAGTCACCTTTTACGTCGGTCTGTGTCTGCTCAACGCCGCTACCGGACGCATGCAGATTTGCTGCGAACCCTTCCGGGTCCGTTTCCGGCAACTGTCGCCTGCCCGCATCGAGGCCTATATCGACCGCGAGCGGCCCTTCAACTGCGCCGGGAGCTTCCGCTCCGAGGGTCTCGGAATCGCGCTGTTCGAGCGCCTCGAGGGCCAGGACCCGAACACCCTCATGGGTCTACCCCTGATCCGGCTCATCTCTATGTTGGAACAGGAAGGGATCGATCCGTTGGAACCCGCGGGCGGTACCTGATTCGGTACTCGAGCGGGTGGTGTTCTAACTTTGTTGTTCAAGGATTTCAAACAGCCAGGAACATGCGCTGTACCCGACGCTACGGTCGCTATCGCTCTCTTTGCTCGGGTGAGCGCTGTCGTTAGGCTGGCAAAAAAGTAAAATCGGAGGAAATATGAAAAGAAGCAAATGGGAAACAGCTGAGAGGTTAGCCAGGGGACATTTTGAAGTCGAACCAAACCTTAAACGTATATTCCTTTTGGAGCCAATCAATGAACAAGATCCTAATGAGCCAATCAAGCTTCTAGAGATCGTTGAAGGAACAATTGAACGAGGTATTGAACCAATTTCCTTTGCTGCTGATCCTGCACATGGGATCAATTATCCATCAATGATTATAGAAGTATCACCGAGTGAGTTCCGGAATATTCGTGATGGGAGACTCAATCTTGAAGGTCGGGGTTGGATAGTTGGTAAAGAATTAAGAGCTAGTTAAAGGAGGAAGCATAGTAATGCTAACGAAAGATGAAGACTGGGCAAGAGCTTATGCGAAACAGGCACCATCAGACCTTAATGTTCGAGAAATTCTAGCTCGTGGAAATGTGGAAAGGTGCCATCGGCTACACTTTCTCCAAATGGCTGCAGAAAAAACCTGCAAAGCATATCTTACTATAGCGAACGGCCATGAGAATGTAAGGAAAACTCACGCTTATGTAGCGCGTAACCTACCTATGATTGCACGTCAGTTTTATTCGTTGTTAAACGACAAGAATGATATATCACGTTGGGAAATATCAGAAATTAAACGTCTTGCTCGCGAAATTGAGGTACTTGCTCCCGCATGTGATTACGGTGACGTACGTGAAGATAACAGTGAGTATCCTTGGCAGGATGGGAAAGGGAAAGTCCAAACTCCTTGTGAGTATCGTTTTCCAAACATTGATGATGGGAGCAGGACTATCACTCGATTAATTCGACTTATCCGTATGGCTTCCGAGTCTTATACGAAATAGCGAATAGCCTAATTGACAAGTCCTGCTAAATTATGGGGTAGCGTTCTAGCTTTGTTGTTTCTGGTTTATAAGGCGCTTAAAAACCAATGCCATTAAGTTAAGCGTTGCCAGTCGGCAAACCAGAGGAAAAACTACGAATCACGCGAATCCCCGCGAATTGGATTCGCGCCGATTCGTGTGATTCGTAGTTTTCTCTTCCGCACCGGTAAGCAACCAGCGACTAACTTAATGGCATTGGCTTAAAAACCCCATGACAGGGGATCTTTCAGGTTCCCTAAAATTAGGACACCACCCGGTAGGGAAATTTCAGCGCACGACCGGGTAACCGTTGGCCCCACTCAGACGTAAAAGAGATTCAGTGATCGCGGCGCCGAGGCGATCCGCCAGCCGTTCGAGCAAATCCTTCTTGCTGCTGTACTTGACGATCTTCTCCACCCCGATCAGCTCGCGCGCCACGTAGCTGCTGTTGCCGAGCCCATCGGCCAGACCGAGCGCCACGCTCTCCTCACCACTCCAGAAGAGCCCGCTGAAGAGCTCATCGCCGCCCTTGAGGCGCTCTCCCCTGCCCGCCCGGACGACCTCGATGAATTGCCGGTGCAGTTGGTCGAGGACCCCCTGGAGGAATAGGCGCTGCCCCTCGGGCAGGGGCGAAAAAGGATCCAGAATCCCTTTGTCCTGTCCCGCCGTCAGCAGGCGGCGCTCGATGCCCAGCTCCCGGAGGGTCTCGACGAAGCCGAAGGCATCGATACGCACGCCGATGGAGCCGATCAGACTCGCCTTGTCCACATAGATCGAGTCGGCGGCAACGGCGATATAGTAGCCGCCCGAAGCGCACAGATCCGCCGCCACCGCATAGACCGGGATATCCGGATGCTCCTTGCGCAGCCGTCGGATCTCATCGTTGATGTAACCGGCCTGTACCGGGCTGCCGCCGGGGCTGTTGATGCGCAGGATGATGCCCTTGGTGTTGTCATTCTCATAGGCCTTGCGTAAGGCGGTGATGATGCGGTCCGCGGCGGCATTGGTCTCCGGGGCGATGATGCCCTTCACTTCCACCAGCGCCGTATGCGCTTCGTCGGGGGAAACGTGCGCGAAAAAGTCGTCGGGCCAGAGGACTACCAGCAGGGCAATCAGGTAGCCGAAGGTCAGGAGCTTGAAGAAGACCCCCCAACGGCGGCTCCGCTTCTGCTCCTTGAGGTGGTCCAGCACCACCCGATTCACCAATGCCTGCTCCCAGCCCTCATCCCCCGGAACAGGCATGGCTTCCCGTCGTTTCCAGAATCGCCAATTCATACCGCCTCCAATCGCTCGAACCAGGATTGCAGCGCAGGGAGCGTTTCCACACAATCCAGGGGCCCTTGTGCGAGCAATCGCCCCTGTTCGTGGACCCCATAGCAGACCGCCAAGGCGCTGGTACCGGCATTATGTGCCATCTGCATATCATACTCGGTATCCCCCACCATCAGGGTCTCCGTACCGGCCACACCGAGCTCGTCCATAATTTGCAGCAGCATTTCCGGATGGGGTTTGGAGCAGGTCTCGTCGGCACACCGGGTAGTGTGAAAACGGTCGGCAAGACCCGTATCCCCAAGGACGGACTCAAAGCCCCGACGGCTCTTGCCGGTGGCCACGGCCAACAGATAATCCCGTTGCAACAACCAGTCCACCAATTCTCGAGCGCCCGGAAACAGGGGCGAGGGGGCCTCATTAGCGTCATGGTAGTGGAACCGATAGCGGTCGGCGATGCGGCCGATCTGGGTGTCGTCGGCCCCGGGCCAAAGCCTGGCCATGGTATCCGTGAGGCCGAGTCCGATGACATCGCGCGCGGCCTCCCGGTCGGGGGGCTGCTCCCCCACGTCGGCGAAGGCCGCCTGAATACAGGCCACGATCTTGGCCTCCGAATCCATCAGGGTCCCGTCCCAGTCGAATACGATCAGCTTGAAGCCCATTGATCTCTTCCCAGCGAGGCCTTGCCTCAGACCGACGAGGCGTGAATTTTTTGTGCAGCGAACAAACTTGTTATCCGCAGATTACGCAGATTTTCGCAGATTAAGAATAGAAATAATCTGCGAAAATCTGCGTAATCTGCGGATAAAAACAATGGGCGCAATACCCCCAAGTGCTGCATGAGGAGATGTGAGTTTTTGTGCCGTGCACAAACTTGACTCATTTGCAAAGATTCAGGTCCCTCAAGGATCCTAGCGAGGCCTTGCCTCAGAGGCTGTCTAAAAACTAACACATTGATTTTAAATCGGTAGGCTGGGGGGCAAGGAACGAACCCCAACTTTGGTTATTGCTGGGTTTTGGCCGTCCCTGGCCGCAACCCAGCCTACAGCCTACGATCCCTTTTTAGACAGTCTCTCAGACCGACAAGGCATGATGCCCCAAAAGCCCCTCTCCCGTAAGGCCCCATCTCCCACGCCCAACCAGCCGTTGAAGAGCCAAGGTAGGTCGAAATCGAAATCGGGATCGCAATCGGAATCTCGATTTTTTCAAGGTGCCCTTTATTTGCGGCCATTTGCGTTGATTTGCGGCTAAACTTTCCGTGGAAACCCTGCCGGATCAATATTATCGGTAGTTGAGAGCAAGTGCACGAGGGTATCGATCACGGCCTCGAGCTCCGGCGGTAGGGGGGCTTCGATATACAGTGGCCGCTCCCGGTAACTCGGCCGCAAGACCAGGCCGGAGGCATGCAAAAACAATCGCTTGAGACCCATGCCCCGCAGTCGGCGGTTCGTTTCGGCGGCACCGTACTTCTCATCGCCGGCCACCGGTGCCCCCAGGTACATGGCGTGCACGCGAATCTGGTGAGTGCGCCCGGTAAGGGGCTCCACCTCGGTCAGGGTAAGGTCCCCGAGTCGGCGCAGGGGTCGAAACCGGGTGCGTGCCGGCTTGCCCGCTTGCGGGTCGATGCGGACTACCCGTTCACCGCTGCGTAGAAGATTTTTGCGCAGGGGCGCATCGACCTCCAACTCCTGATCTTTCAGACTTCCGGCGAGCAGGGTCAAGTAACGCTTGGTCATGGCCTGCTCACGGATCAGGCGATGCAGCTCGCGCAGGGTACTGCGGCGCTTACTGAGCAAGAGACAGCCCGAGGTCTCGCGGTCGAGACGGTGCACGAGTTCGAGCTCGGGAAGCTCAGGACGCAGGCTCCGCATCGCCTCGATCAGACCCCAACTTAGGCCGCTCCCGCCATGCACCGCCATCCCCGCCGGCTTGTTCAACGCGATGAGACGCTCGTCCTCGTAGAGCACCGCCGATAGCAGGTGCTTCAAGCGATTCCGCGCCGGGGATGCAGGGGTGTCCATTGGTGCGCAACGCAGGGGGGGGATCCGCACTTGGTCACCGCTCCGCAGGCGGTAGCTCGGCTTTACCCGGCCCTTGTTGACCCGCACCTCACCGCGCCGCAGCACCCGATACCAGTGACTGCGCGGCACACCTTTGACGCGGGTCATGAGGAAATTGTCGATGCGCTGTCCTTCCTGGGCATTGTCGATTCGGACCAACTCCACGGTACTGTTTACGGACATCGATAATGTGGTATGAGTATTTTCGCTATGCCGCACTAGTGCAGCGTAGTAGAAATCCTAAAGCCATTTGTTAATTGAACTTGTAGAAGAACCACGGATGGACACGGATAAACACGGATCACAATCCGTGTTTATTCGTGTCCATCCTTGGTTCTAATTGTAATTTGGACTTGTGCTGGCAAGCTGTTGACCGCCTGATCGTAAGGAAATGGTCTCCGGATTTTTACTATGCTGCACTAGGACCCCTTGAGGGAGCCAAACTTTTACGAATGAGTCGAGTTTGTGCGCTGCATAAAAAGATGGCTCTTTGTTTATCCGCAGATTACGCAGATTTTCGCAGATTAAAAACACAACAATCTGCGAGAATCTGCGTAATCTGTGGATAAAAGATGGCGCCGGAACGAGCCGGAAATTCACCCCTTGTTGGTCTGAGGCGGAGCCTCGCTAGCAATATTTGTCGAAACGGGGTACTAGTCCACCAGGATGCGTATCGTCTCAAGTGGGGTTCCGGAGGCGTGAGCGGCACACGCAAGATTCAATAGGGCGTAGATCTCCGTATGGTCCGCGCCGGCTTTGACCGCATCATGCCGGATGCTGCGCGCGGTCTCGTTCACGATATCGCCCATGTCTTCCATTTCCTCGACCTCTTCGTAGTCTTGATTGAAGGCGCCCAGCACCAGCAGGTGATCCCAGACGTTCAGGCCTTCACTGAACCACTCCGATTCCACCGCTGGTATGGCTTGCGACCACTCGAACCAAATCGAATAGCGCTCGCCGGATTCCGGCCATGCGTCTTCATCGGGTGGATCGAGTTTGAATGGAAGTGAATCCGGTCGCCGGGGAAATCCCGATCCGGCAGCAAGCGCGGTCCCGAGCTCCGGGGCGGGAGCCGCCGGACCGTCGGTGGTCAACGCAACGCGTGCCAGCGGCTCGAAAGCATGGTGGCTTTGCACCAGCATGGCGAGCAGTGGGCGCAACGCCAGGGAATCCAACTCGGTTACCGAGAACTCGAACCGCCAACCCGGAAGTCGTGGATCCCACGCCTGTTCGAGTGGTAAGGCGACGTTCATATCCGGTGGGAAGGTCTCCGGTGGCAAGGCCGTTCGTGTCAGAATTCGGTGTTGGACGGCGCGAACGAACAACGAGACGATTTCAGCGGTGGCCTCATAGTCGTCCTCCTCAGCGGGTCCGTCGTCCGGTTCTTCCCGCGCTACCACCTCGATAACCAGATTTGCATGCTCTAAGCGAACGGGAAGCACTGTGCTGAGCGCGAAGGGTAGTGGTGCGGTTTGCATTGCACGGTCTCCATGGCGACGAATCTTTCAAGTGGGTGTCTGTAGATCAGGTATCGAAACGCGCGAGCCATTCCTGGGTGTTTTCCTGACCCCCAACTGAGTCCCAGAGTTCGACCCTGCCGGTTTTTAGGCGTAGCGGACATAATGCACGACCGACCGCATGGTAGGCATCCAGGGTCTCATCACGGTTCACATTGCCGAATGAGGGTTCCGCGCCGGCCTGGATCATGAGTCCATGTTCCAATTTGTGGATCCGAATATCCTCGGCCCTGAGTGGGTCCAGTGCCGCCGGACCACCCAGCCGCTCCACCAAATCCGAGCCGATGAGAGTAAGCCAATTGATGTTTGGAATCCCTTGGTTGGCATATTGACTGAACCACCCTGGGTCATTCACTTCGATGCCGCGGTAGCGGCGGCTCAGGGCATAGACGGCAAACTCCTCATCATCAGACGGATAGTCCGGATTTATATTGATGCCGAAGCCGGCGGTGCCGTGCAGGAAGCCGAGCTCGCGCGTCGCCTCCTTGAGCAGGGCGACCACATCCAGGCCGTCACGGATCAGGTATTCGATGGGTAAATAAAGGGCCAACTCGCCGGCTCCCAAAGAACCCAGGTACAAGGAGAATAAATTAAATGCGCAGTCGGAAACCTCATCTTTCGTCGCGCCGCTTTCCAGCGTCAATCCCCAAGTTGTGCGTCCTTCTTCATTGAGCCCCGCCCAGAAGGGGATCATGTCGAAGGCCTCTGGCTTGATCTTTTTCGGCCGGCGCTTGCCGTCCACATCGTACCAACGTATCGAGTCGCGAATGAGCGGCAGTACGGTCTCATAAAAATGCGCGACTCCCTTTGGCTCTCTGGAGAAGTCTGAAAAATAGAGCTCGCAGCGGAAGCAAAGTCGTATGTCGTACACGCCCTTGTCATCGCGCTGATCCACTTGTTCTCTGACCGCATTAAGGGTTGCTAGGTTCATGGCAATTCTCGACTATCGGAGTTTAATCCACGCATTTGCAGCGCTTGTCGTCTATTATCTTTGGCTTTTTTCCAGCTTTCTCAGAATACAATTTCTTCTGCTCCGGGCTCATGCTGTCTGCGCCACCGTCCGGGTAGTCGAATTTGTAATCATAGATCTCTTTGATCTCGCCATCCGGTCCCATCTCGGCCATATCCGGCCGGATGCGGAAGGTGTCGTATTTCTTCATGTAGTCATCAACGGCATCGTATATCTCAATGCCGGTGGAGACAAGATCATAGGCGTCCCAGGCGAGGCTCAGGACATTCACGCCCGGGATGAACTTGAGTACAGCGGATTTGGCCGCCTTTTTCGCCAGCTTCTTGCCCGCCTTTTCACCCAATTCCCGGAGCAACCGATTGCGCAAGGCGGCTTGCGTATAGATCTTGCGCGCCGTCTTCCCGAGCGCGCCTTTGGGCACGGATACCAGAACGGATTTTTCCGGTATGAACTTTCCGAGCTTTGCCAGACGTTTGGAGTAGCCCTTCGAGCCGGCAAGCTCTTTCGCTCGCTGGGAGTAGGGAAAGCGTTTTCCTTTATTCGCGGGGTCTTTCTTGAAGTCATGTCCCTCTTTTCGCGTTTGGCAGAATATCTCGCACAGGACGTTAAGTTTCGGATCCTTGAGTGGTTGCTGCAACAGCCCGGCCATGTTGACCGTATTGCCGTGATTCATCAACATCTTATCGGTCAGGCGGCAGACAGGCTTGCCCTCCATCTTCACATCCGGGGAGAAGCTGAGCCAGGTCGCCTTGCCCTTGACGGTGCCGGATTTGACGCCGCCGGCAGTGCCGGGCTCGTCGCCGGTGCTGGTGGCGAACTCCGAGCCCTTGATGGCGGCCGGGTTGCCGCCGTCGACCTTAACGGTCTTGGTGCCCTTGCGCAGGTGTTTGGAGTAGGCGACGTTGGGATAGGGGATGGGCACCGGTCCGCCGGGCGCGGGTGTTTTACACACATCCGGCGCGGTGGCAGTGGAGATGCCGCCGCTGCCTTTGTGGCAGAGAGTCAGTCCATTGACTTTGATGGTCAGGGCCATGTTCGGGGACTCGCTGTTGGTGGAGCGGCAAAGAGAATGGCGGCACGTTCGGGTCCATCGCTGCTGCAGAACAGCAATACATGCCGCCAGCGGGCGTAGCGTCTCCGGTGCGCGGCGGTAGCCGGGTGACGGGGAAAGATCTCATACAGGATGGATGTCTTTTTACTTCACCTTGCTCCATCCGTTTTCGGCATCATTGTACTGCCAAATACCCGGCGCTACGGAGGCGTGCCGGACCAGGACCTGAACGGCCGGTTGGGTGGATTGGTGGAGCCGTTCCAGGGAATTGCGCCGCGTCGGCTCTAGGTCGCTGGGTTCGCCGGTGAAGCTGTCCAGGAGTTTTGCCATCTCCCACTGGTGGTCACCGGAAAGTCCGTAGGGTCGTTTTGCGTCGACTCCCGGTAGACCATAGTAGGGCAGCCATCCGGCATTGGACCGGCGAATCAACAACAGGAGCTCGGCGGTGAGCTGGAATTCGATGACCTCGGCGTGGGCATAGGGGAGTCGTTGCAGCGCGGTCTGGCTAACCGGGAGAGGGGTACCGGCGAATGCCTGGGGAATGAGATTGCGGAAACGGTAGGTCCCCGGCGCCAATACGCCTGTCTGCAATGCGACCGCGAAGGTATCTCCCATGGCGCGCAGGGCCGCCTCGATGCGGGCCTTCGCATCGGGATCGTCGCGTCGCTCCGGGTCGATCCCGAGCACGGGAGCAACGTCCAGATACAGGTCGTCGGTATTGGTGCCGTAAGCACCGACCACCGGCGCCCCCGCCTCGCTCGGGTCCCAGGCGATGACGGCCCGTCGCAGCAGCTCGATCTGCGTCGCGTCGATTTCTACTCTGGTGCTCATGGATCAACTCCCTCGCAGTCGTCGAAACGTGCCAGCCAGGCGGCCTCGACTTCCTCGCGATCGACCCTCAGAGGAACCTTGAGATAGCGTCGGATGGGACGACGGACCGGGGCAATGAGCTTACCGAGTCGACAATAATAGGTAGGGAAGGCGTCGCGGTTGCGGTCGCCGAGCTGGGGCATGCGGCCGGCTTGGACCAGGATGCCATCGGGGATGTCGAAGATCCGGAAACCCTCCCCCAGGCGATCGACGAAAGACGCCCGTCCACCCAGAGTATCGAGTATGTCCTGATTGATGCCGAGCAGCCAACTCGCTCCCCGAAGATGATTGGCATCCAGCTTCACTGTCACCTTGATCGGGTCATCGTAGTCCAGTCCCGGAAAGCGCATGAGTAACGGATAGGCGAGAACATTGTCCTGGGACGAGTCGTCGAGAGGCAGGATCACGCCGAATCCGCCGTAGGCGTGGATCGGGGCGGTGAGCGAACACAGCTTCAACGCCAGCTCCAGGAAGGCCCCCGGCGGATTGGCTTCGGCCCAAGATGCGGGCAGGGTCAAGGTCAAAAAGCCGAGGTTTCCAGGAACGTTGTAGCTGTTGCCCGCCAGGAGGCCGAGGCTGAAATGGTTTGCTTCCCGTAGGGTCTTGGCGCTGGTGAGATAACCCTCCATGTCCTGTTCCTCCGAGTGGGTGTCGGCGACGAATTCGCGGGCGGTCTGTTCTTTGGGCGACCAGTGCCAATTACCGATCTTAAGCCCGCGCTTCACCAAATGTTCGCTATTCATCCACGCATAGAGATCCATGCAATCCGCCAATGCCAGACGGGTCTCCAAGCGATGGGGGTGGGACACGAACAGGGTAAATCGCAGCCCGATCAGGACCCGCAAGACCCCGTCTTCACTTTTGATATTGATCTCGTCGAGGCGCGTACCGAGGGCTTGGTTATCGGAGTTCGTCATCTTGTTTCCTGTGCCTGGTAAGGGTTGTCATGGGAAGGCCGCGGCAAAAGCGGCGGCGCTTGCACTGCCCAGCGCGATCTCGCCGGCGGGACCGTCGAAGGGGACGAGCAATGCCGCGGCAGCGGCTAGTCCCGCAACTACGCCAAGGCCAATCCAGCCAGCGCGCTCCCATCCGCTTGGTCCAGTTTTGATCTCGGGTACCGGCACTGGAACCGGTACGGGTTCAAGCCCGGGTACAACCTTTGGTATACGCTTGCGTACACGTTCGCGTACATGCTCGGGCACAAGCTCGGGTACGCGTGAGACGCAGATGCAATTTTCCCCTTCCCGCATATCGATAAAGTCCGCATCGGCCTTTTCAGCAATTTGCTCGTACGCTTGTTTCTGTCCTGGGCCGTATCCTTCTTTCAATTGTTTCATTTCCACCACGGCGCGAATATTTTCCGTGTGAGGGGTTCCGCCGTTCGTGATGACCACATCCGGGCGTCGGTGTCCGGGAAGATTGCCCCAGAAACGTGTGGCACGGGCGGGGTTGTTGTTGCTCATGTAAGGCTCGAGCGTCTTCATGTTGAAGGATACTTCGGCCTTCAACGGAAACTGGTTGCCCGCTGCATCATCTATAGCCCAGAGCACCCCAGCAACCTCCATCTGTGAATTGGTAGCGCACATCAGGTCGCAGAGGATCTGCAGCTCCGGGATCAGCTCGGCATGAACCAAGAGATCGGCCTGCAACAACCCACCCATGTTGACCGTATTGCCGTGGTTCATCAGCATCTTATCGGTCAGGCGGCAGACATTCTTGCCCTCCATCTTCACGTCCATGGAATAAGTAAGCCAGGTCGCCTCCTTCTTGAAGGTGCCGGATTTGACGCCGCCGGCAGTGCCGGGCTCGTCGCCGGTGCTGGTGGTGAACTCCGAGCCCTTGATGGCGGCCGGGTTGCCGCCGTCCACTTTGACCGTCTTGGTGCCCTTACGCAGGTGCTTGGAGAAAGCGATATTGGGATAGGGAACGGGCACGAGTCCACCGGGGGCGGGCGTTTTACACACATCCGGCGCGGTGGCGGTGGAGATGCCGCCACTGCCTTTGTGGCAGAGGGTGAGGCCATTGACTTTGATGGTCAGGGCCATGTGCGGTGACTCCCGGATGTGGGCGGGGCGGCAAGCAGCATGGCGGCGCGTTCGGGTCCATCGCTGTTGCAGAACAGCTGGGCGCGCCGCCAGCGAGCGTAGCCCCGCTGGTGGGCGGCAGCGACCAGAGTGACAAAGAGGATGGCGGGTATTCTTTTTATCGAGATTCGGCTAGTTGCAGGTAATACAGCAAGTTACCTTCATATAATTCTGATGATACCTTTATATCATAAATTTCTCCCTCGACATCCGATTCCATGAATAATCGAACAATACTATGGACGGCAAAAGAGGCGATTCGGTGGGTATTAAAGGCAACCTCAGATTCTGCGACATTGTATCGTTCTTGTGAATCAAGGATTTGAAGTGCAATTACAAACCTCGGATCCAGGCTAGCTAAGGTAGCTTCGCCTTCGAAATCCTGTATCAGCCAGACAGAAAGAACCTTTATTGTGATAATTACAGATGCAGCTGTCATGGATATCTCATCCCCAATGCCGTATAAGTCAAACCGTTGTTCCGGCAAGGAAGGCCGGAATCCGGATCTCAAGAGTTGGGAAGACCGAATGCATCACCGGGTGGTGTTATTATTTTGTTTTTTTATTATAAATCATATGATATAATTGTTTGAACATTAATCATTAAACCGAACAGAATTTTGCCGAGGAAATTCCCATGGTATTACTCCCCATAAAATGCCCTGTCTGCAATGGTACTGACGTGACGAAACATGGCAACACTAGCAACGGCAAGCAGCGTTTTATATGTAAAGATCAGACCTGTGAGGGCAAAACCTTTATCCAGGATTATTCTGACAAAGGGCGGTTACCGGAAACGAAACACCAAATCATTGAGATGACACTGAATGGCAGCGGCATTCGTGATACCGCACGGGTTCTGGGTATCAGTCCTGTGACCGTCATCAATGAATTAAAAAAAAGAACCCGATCTCCACGCAGTGAATCACAATTTTTTAGCAGCCCACGCGCCTGATCAGATTGCAGTGGAGATTGTAAAAGCAGAAGATTATCATGGTGTTAGCGATCAAGAAACCCGTGTTGAAATGGATGAGATGTGGAGTTATGTGGGCAGTAAGTCCAATCAGAGATGGTTGTGGCATGCCATTGATCCAGCCAGCGGTGAGGTGTTGGCTTATGTCTTCGGGAAACGCCGCGATGAGGTTTTTCTTGAATTAAAAGGTTTGTTAGAGCCATTTGGAATTACCCGCTTTTACACCGATGGGTGGGGTGCTTATAAGCGCCATTTAGATCCCGAGCAACATGTTGTTGGGAAACAAAATACGCAGAAAATAGAACGCAAACATTTAACATTACGAACGCGGATCAAGCGGCTTGCACGGAAGACGATTTGTTTTTCAAAACTAAATCGAATGCACGATATTGTGATTGGATTATTTGTGAATCGTTATGAATTTGGTATTTCTATTTAAAGCCAATAACAACAAAATTAAAACACCACCCATCACCGTTTCCACATCATCATCCGCTCCTCAATGAACTGTGTTGCCGTCCAGTGCTCGCCGTCAAATTCCAGTTTTGCGCCGAATATGTAGTTTACCTCGGCTCTCGGCGGAATTCGGACCAGTGCCAATCCCTCTTCTCTTTCGGTAAGGACCCAAAATCCGAACCTCAAACCTTGCGAACCAAATATCAGTATGGAGCTATCGAGATCTTCCCGCAGAAATCGACAGAGCTCGTCCTCCTTCGAGGCCAACAGCTGCAACACGGCTTGCCGGATCGGTTCCATATCTGCCTCGTCGACCCTAATGGTCTCTCCATTTACTTGGAATTCTTCCCACATTGTATTTCCCCCTTGAAAGGTAGTGGCCGAGTTCTCGTCTACTGCATGGCCGTCGAGTGGAAGTAGAAGGGCCAAAATCCACAGCCATCCCACATGGATGCTGAAATCATTTCGCGCGAAATTCCGTCGCTGAGCGGTGAACATGCGAGGTTTCATGGGCATTTGAAATCCCCGGGTGGAATCTGCTTCTCTTTGGGCGGATTCCTCGGTTTTTTGGCATAGTAGGTGTCTCCTTCCTGTACTGGTCGTAGAGATACCCTTCCCTTACTGTCCCGAACATAGACCTGTTTTCCATCCGGTGTTCGATCAAACACCTGGGGCGGAATCGGACCTCCTGGCTTTGAGGGCTTCGTGGTCGGATATTTCTTATCTACGAATTTTTTAATCGCTTGCACATCGACCTTCCCCCCCTTTCGAAAGCCAGGTTGCTGCTCGGGGAGTCCACGTTTAATCGCCCATTCCTCCGTTTTTGTGTAGGCATCGTATTCAGACCAGGGCACCTTCGCTTGCTGCCCCTTTTGATCGGAATGCACTAGCTCATGATAAAGCGTGAGCGCGGCCCTTTCACAACTCATGTCACGCACAAGCTGTATTTTGCCTGGTTGTTGCGTGCCACCGGCTTTGAATTCCGTTGTCGTCCATTTTCCGTTTTCGTAGATGGGGTCGTCGAAAATGAGGGGTTCTACAGTCACAATCTCGTTAATTTTACTGGCCTTCTGAACCTCCTTTTTGTCTTTCTTGCAGAGAATATCCAGCAAGCAATCCATATCCCATTTCCCGGACGATAAGTTGGCTTGTCGCAATCCCCCTATATCCACCGTGTTGTGGTGATTGTGGAACATCTTGTCGGTCAGGCGGCAGACATTCTTGCCCTCCATCTTCACGTTCGGGGAGAAGCTGAGCCAGGTCGCTTCCTTCTTGAAGGTGCCGGACTTGACGCCGCCGGCGGTGCCGGGCTCATCGCCGGTGCTGGTGGCGAACTCCGAGCCCTTGACGGCGGCCGGGTTGCCGCCGTCGACCTTGACGGTCTTGGTGCCTTTGCGCAGGTGCTTGGAGAAAGCGATGTTGGGATAGGGGACTGGCACCGGTCCGCCGGGTGTAGGTGTCTTGCAGACGTCCGGAGCGGTCGCCGTAGAGATACCGCCGCTGTCTTTGTGGCACAGGGTGAGTCCGTTGACTTTGATGGTCAGGGCCATGTTCAGAGACTTACTGTTTGTGGGGCAGAAAATAGAATGGCAGTACGCTCGGGTCCATCGCTACTGCAAAACAGCAGCGCGCGTCGCCAGCGGGCGTAGTTTCTCTGATGTGCGGTGGCGGCCAAGGCGACGAAAAGTGGGCCGCCGGCCGCGCCGATGTCGCCCCAGCAGGTGGCCGGGACGAACATGGCGTCGGGATCACGCAGCGATGCGCTGATCCGCGCCAGCGCGAAGCCTGCTTCGTCGGCGCGATGCCTCTCGCCGTTGAGGTCGCAGTAGATGGCCTCGACCCCCTGCTTAGGAATGCCGGCGAGGGCAGCCTGGAGTGCTTCGGTCAGGCCCGTACCGATGCAGGGGGTGTCGCTTCCCAGCGGGTGAGGCTCGGTGCCGGTTCCGACCGCTTCGATGACTCCCAGGCAAGGTAGCCCGTGTCGTGCGAGCGTCTGTTCGCCGGCTATCAGGCAGCAGCCACCGGCCTCGCCGGGGACGAATCCCCAGGGCATGGCCGGGGCGTGCAAACGACCGCAGCGGTCGAGCCATTCCAGGGTTTCCGCGTGCAGCCAGGAGTCGGCAGCGGCGACTACTACGAGCGGGTTGCCCTGGCGCACCAGCTCGACGCCGCGAATGATGGCGGCAAGCCCACCAGCCTGGCCGGCAGTAAGGGATTCACAGCGCGCGAGCCGGAGCCGGTCGCTGTGCCGCCTGATAAGCGCGGCGACGATCCGGTGGGCCAGGCCGGGATCTAGTCCCGGACGGTTTACCGGCAGCGCCACTACCAGGGGTAGGGGACCCACGGGTCCCGGCAGGCTGCTCTCCAGATCCGTCAGAGCGGCATCGAGCAGATACAGGAGCCGTTCACCGATGTCTGCGTTATGCGGTGGCTCCGGCGCTGCGGCCAGCACCATGGGCTCGCCCCGTTGGTCGACCCAGGAGGGGTGTTCGTTGAAGTGGGCGATGTCCGCCCGTACCGCCGCGGCGCTCGGGGCCGCAGTGTAGCCCACCGCGGTGCGGGCGCCGACGGCGGCGATTGCGATGTTCATGAACTATCCTCCAAGGTGAGCCTGGACCGCTCGATCAGGTGCTCGCGGCCATGACAACGCAGGCGACTGTGCCACAGACAGGCGACGCGCATGGCGTCGGTATCGACCAGAACACCATGCAGTTCACCCGTGTGGGATTGCGCCTGACCGGCCATCGATGTCCGGCAATGCAGGGGTAGGCTCGGGATCGGAAACCGGATGTCGCCATGGGGAGACAGGCCATGCAGGGTCATCGACTCGCCGCCACGGAGAAAACCTTTGAAACATTGATCGGCCGGGGCGCTGAAATAGAAGCGCTCGTCGAAGTCTTCGGGCAGGAGCGGTTGGCGCGTCCGGGACCAGGCATCATCGAAGGTGCCGGCCAGTTCCCGCCTCGGCGTCCAGTGCCGGGCGATAGGACCGAAACCGGCGGGTGGGCCTTGGCGTGCCCAATCGGAGGCAGTTGCACCGGGTTGCTCGATATTCGGTGCCGCGGTACCGGGCAGCTGTTTCTTGCGGAGTGCATGGCCGGTTCCGACCGGGTTGTAGGGGTTGGGCACGGGTGCGATCTTGGGATCATGGCCGGTCAGACCGCCGAGGGCACGCTCGTAGCGGATGGGCATGCGCGAGAAGGGTTCCGGCTTGCTGAGCACCGGACCGCTGAATCCGTAGAGCCAGCGTCGATCCCCGACCACGTGCAGGCGCTTGTGGAGCGGCCCGATCCGGAATCCGATGTCCATCGCACTTACGCTCCGACCACGCGGGGCGCAGGCCGAGCCTTCGATCAGGATCTCGGTGCCGGGTTTGGTCGGGATCAACGCGGTGTCGCGCCGCAGATAGAGTCCTGCCGGTGAGTCACGGTAGACCGGTTCCAGGTCAACCGGCGGCTGTTCCGCTGCGCGTTGCAGGTTGCCGTCGGGGTGCAGATCGAAGGTGGCCTTGGCAAGGACGATCCAGACCTCGCCGCCATCCTGGTCGCGCACGAAGCCGCGCTCGGCGGCGTAGGGGGTCCGGTTGACCAATTCCCACATCGGTGTTCTCCGAATCACGCGAATTTACGCGAACGGTTGCCCTGCGCGCGCCGAACTCAATTGAAGCAATCGTTTCCCGCTGATAGTATTAAAAGTTTATGTTGTTTGCAGTGGCAACGGCTGCCGGCGGTCAGACGTTCTCCAAGATCGTTTCCGCCGCGTTTCCGCGTTCAGGCACAATCTCGAAAATCCTGCTACTTTACCTCCATATCGGCGGCAGATCGCCCACGCGTTTCAGGCCTTTTACGAACAATCGCGGATTGTACACCGAGATGGCTCAAGGGCACGGTATCGCTTGCTGCAAATCCCGGATTTAGACGGTACCCCGCAAGTTGCGGGGACCGATTCACACGGCTGCCCAACTGCGGTGGCCGCGACGGAAGAGATCACAGGTGCATGCCCCGGCACGATCCGGGGCCGGAGTAGGTCTGCCGGATTCGCGCGGATCAAGGTAGCAACCGATTAGGTGCTACCAATGCCGCGGCGGTCTGTTGCCCGGACCCATACCCTATTACGGAATTCAAAAATACATGAAGAGAATGCTGATCAACGCAACTCAACCGGAGGAGTTGCGGGTAGCGATCGTCGATGGCCAAAAGCTCTTTAATCTCGACATCGAAGCGCCGGGCCGGGAGCAAAAAAAGGCCAATATCTACAAAGGAGTCATCACCCGCGTCGAGCCCAGTCTGGAGGCCGCCTTCGTCGATTACGGCAGCGAGCGCCACGGCTTCCTGCCGTTGAAAGAGATCGCCCGCGGCTACCTCGACCCGGAAGCCGTCACGCCCGGCACTCGCATCAGCATCAAGGATGCGTTGCGCAACGGTCAGGAGGTCATGGTCCAGGTGGACAAGGAGGAACGCGGCAACAAAGGTGCGGCGCTGACTACCTTCATCTCCCTTGCCGGCCGCTACCTGGTGCTGATGCCGAACAACCCGCGCGCCGGCGGTGTGTCCCGCCGCATCGAGGGTCAGGAGCGCACGGAGCTGCGCGAGGCCATGGGCCAACTCGGGATCCCGGAAGACATGGGGCTGATCGTGCGCACCGCCGGTGTCGGCAAAAGCGTCGAAGAGCTGCAGTGGGACCTGGATTACCTCGTCCAGCTCTGGAACGCCATCGAGCAATCGGCAACGGAACGTGGGGCGCCCTTCCTGATCTACCAGGAAAGCGATGTCATCATTCGCTCCATCCGCGATCACCTGCGCACCGACATCGGCGAGATCGTGGTCGATGACCGCCGGATGTACGAGAAGGCGGAGCAATTTGTCCGCCAGGTGATGCCCTCCAACCTCAAGAAGCTGCGCCTCTACGACGACGAGGTGCCGCTGTTTACCCGCTACCAGATCGAGAGCCAAATCGAATCCGCGTTCCAGCGTGAGGTTCAGCTCCCCTCCGGCGGTTCCATTGTCATCGACCACTCCGAGGCCCTGACCTCTATCGACATCAACTCCGCGCGGGCTACCAAGGGCGCGGGCATCGAGGAGACGGCCCTGAACACCAATCTGGAGGCGGCGGACGAGATCGCCCGCCAGTTGCGGCTGCGCGATCTTGGTGGCCTGTTCGTCATCGACTTCATCGACATGGCCCCCGCGCGCAATCAACGCGAGGTGGAAACCCGGCTGCGGGAGGCCCTCAAGCAGGACCGCGCCAGAGTCCAGCTCGGCCGTATTTCCCGCTTCGGCCTGCTGGAGATGTCACGGCAGCGCCTACGCCCGTCCCTCGGCGAATCGAGCCAACTCGTATGCCCCCGCTGTCGGGGTGAGGGCACCATTCGCGGCGTGGAGTCACTGGCCTTGTCGATCCTGCGCATCGTCGAGGAAGAGACGATGAAGGAGAACACGGAACGCATCCTGGCTCAGCTGCCGGTCGATGTGGCCACCTTTCTCCTCAACGAGAAGCGTCGCACCATCCTCGAAATCGAGCAGCGACAGGGCGTTGACGTCATTCTGCTGCCCAACCAACTCATGGACACGCCCGATTACCGGATCGAGCGCATCCGTACCCAGGACGTAGGAAAGATTGCAAAGGAACAAGCGAGCTACGAGATAACAACCGCCATCGAGCCCGAACTCCCCGGCCCTGCACGCCGGGCCGAAGCCGGTCGGCCGGAGGAACCCGCAGTCAAGCAGCTCACTCCCGCCGCGCCCGTCCCGACGCAAAACCAGGAGGGGACGCCAGGGGATGCAAAGTCCATCCATAGCCTCCTGAAGCGGATCTGGACCCTGGTCGCCTCCGGGCGCACCGGAGAAGAAGTATCCACGCCGGAACCTGAGGTATCACCTCGACCGCAGCCCGAGAGGGCCTCCCGACGCGGTGGACAATCGCAGCGGCGCGGGGAATCCGCGATCAAGGCCGAACGCTCCGATGCCCACTCCGAACGGAATCCGGACCAGGCGCCGACGGTACCTACCTCCAGCCGGGTCTCAGGAGGCGAAGACGGACGCAAGGCGGCCGACCAGAGTGCGGCGGATACCTCGGACCAACCCAAAAGCGGGGAACGCAGAACACGCCGCGGCAGTCGCGGGCGCGGTCGTAGGAACGGCGAGGGACGCCGGGACGACAACCAGCGTCAGGGAGAACGGCGCGGCCAGACCGACGCGACCGACGAGAAATCACCCGAGACGGCGAACAGTAACGGGCGCGGATCATCCGACGAAAACGAACAACCGACCCGCAAGCGGCAGCCGGCAACCCAGGGGCCCACACCGACACCCGCTGCTGCTGCCCCCGACCCGGAACCTGCAGGCGACCGGTTGCCGAAGACCCGAGCGTCCGCGGGCCCGATCACGGACGCCGACACCCAATCGACCCAAGAAAAACCCAAGCCGACGGGACAGGCTGCACCGGCTCGACCCGAGCCGACACCGGGCGCGGAAGCGGATCCGGCTTCCGCGACAGGTGCTCGGACCCCCGCTCCCCACGCCGAAAAAGCATCCCGGTCCCCCCCGGACGAGAAAACGGTCGCACCGGCGAAACCCGCGGAGGAACCATCCGCCGGCTCGCCGGAAGCGGGCAACGACGGGCCTGCCCAGGAAGGAGAACAGGATGGCCCCAAACCACGCTCTACGCGCCGCCGGCGCGGCGGTGGGGGACGCAGCAGGAAGAAGGCAGTGGCCCATAATGGAGACGGCGAGGAGACGCCATCCGCTCTTCCCGTCGACTCCGATGCGAACAAATCCGGACCCGGCAGGCAGTCGGATACCGCGCCGCGGCAAGAGGCGGCAGAGCCGAGACCTGCGTTCGACGCGGCGGCGGATCCGATCCGACCCACGCCCGGTACCGGGCTCACATCGCGACCTGCTCCAGCTACCGGCACTAGACAAGGGCAATTGAATCCCACGGGTGATGTCCCTGCCGGTACCGTGACGGAGGGACCCACATCAGCTTCAACCGAGGATTGAGGCAGGTAAGATGGAGTGGTTCCCAGAGACCTATCCAAGTGTTGAGGGGTCAAAAAAGGGAGATACTCATTAGATGTCCGACCAAACACCAATACTGCAGGTATCTTTCGATAAGGCCCCATTGCGAGAAGCGGGTTATACGGACACGGCCGTACTTAGATATAAAAAGACTGTGTCAGATTTCTCAGAGGAATTGTTCCGTCGTTCCACCCGGCTTGGTGAAGCATCCAAAGCACCCAACTTTCCCAGAGAAATCACACAGCATCATGTCCAGTCCTCCGCGACGGAGTTGGCTGCTCCCATCACTGCCAGACCAAAGCCTAAATGGTTTATACCAGCCCATATTCTTGAATATGTCTGTCTTGCCATCGCAGGTATAGGTGGTGGCCACTTAGACAAGCAGCAGGGTATATTGGCGTTTGGTATTGGTCTTACGGTAGGTGTTTTACTGATCGTCGCCAGATTGACGATTGTCGAGAGGAGAAACTGAGATGGGACCACAAAAAGATATTCGGTATACCGAATCTGCTCAAGCAACTATAGAAAGAGCGCAGAGGAAGTATAAGGAAAAACTGGAATCAATCATACGAGATCAAAAATATGTGCCGGGTGAGGATTATGTTGAAATAACGGCATCAGACGTAGAGCGTGCTACTAATCAAGTTCGCTTCGTATCGAAGCGTAGTGTTGGTTATCGAGAATTACTCTTAAAGCTCTATATGGTTCTCGGTATATTCGCAGTTGTCCTCGGTTTGTTTTACGAACAAATAGAATTCATGCGAGAGAACCATCCTGAACAATTTATGTTGATTATTGTTGGCACATCAATGATCGCTGTAAGTATGCTATTGCATTGGTATTTCAAAAGGGCACCTTGAAAAATACCACTGTTGTCAGCAGCTTCAGTTATACTTTTCTAATATCATTTAGGATCCTTGAGGGATCCGCATCTGTACAAGTGAGTCGAGTTTGTGCATTCCTGAAGGGACAGTTGTCAGGCAATGCCATTAAGTTAAGCGTTACCGGTCGGCAAACTAGAGGGAAACTTTGTGTTTATTCGTGTCAATTCGTGGTTTGTCGATCGTGCACACAAAACTCGACTCATTTGTAAAAGTCCAAGGCAGTCAAGGAATTCTAGTCGAACTTCGAGAAGTCTTCGGGCGCGACGAATTATAGCACACGCATGAAAAATCCCGCTATCTCACGCGCGATACGTGGCCTGGTCCTATCCGCGGCGGTCGTGTTCGCCGGGACCTTTTTCGCCACCTGGAGCCCGGCACAGCAGCTTGATCTTCCTGATTTCGGGAGCTCCGCGGACCTGGTCATCTCCTCGGCCCGGGAACGCCGCTTGGGACAGGAGTTCATGAAAAGGGTACGCAAGACCCTATCGGTCATCGACGACCTTCTGCTTACCGACTACCTCGAAAACCTCGGCAATCGGTTGGTCGCCGCCAGCTCGACCGGGGCGGGCAGATATCGCTTTTTCTTTATCGAACATCCGACGATCAACGCCTTCGCCGGACCCGACGGTCACATCGGCGTCTTTTCCGGCCTGGTGCTCGCCGCCGAGAACGAGAGTGAACTGGCGGCGGTGATGGCCCACGAAATCGCCCATGTGACTCAGCGCCACCTGACCCGCTTGCTCGAAGATCGGAAGCGCCTGAGCATTCCCGCAACCGCCGCGCTCATCGCCGCCGCCGTCCTCGGGACCCAGGTCGACGCGAACCTCGGGGCGGCGGCCATCACCGGCATTCAAGCCGCCACGGTGCAGCGGTACATCAACTTCACCCGTGCGCATGAGAAGGAGGCGGACCGCATCGGCATCGCGACCCTGGCTGCCGCCGGATTCGATCCCTATGCCATGCCCGGCTTCTTCGAACGCTTGGCCAAGGCAAGTCGTACCCATGAGATCAGTGTCCCCGAGTTCCTGCGCACCCACCCGGTTACTTCCAGCCGTACTGCCGACGCCCTCGGTCGTGCCGACCGCTACGGACACCGACAACGCCCGGACGATCTGCGTTTTCATCTGGTACGCGCCCGGTTGCGCGAACGCTCGTTCAGCAACGCGCGCAAGGCGATCGCCCATTTTCGGGCCCAGCTCGAGGGCAAACGCTACCGCAACGAGGTCGCCGCGCACTATGGCTATGCGCTGGGACTGGCCCGCGGCAACCAAATCCGTGCCGCGCGCGCGCTGACCGACGAGTTGCTCACCCGGCACCCGCAGCAAGCTGAGTTCATGATTCTGAAAGCACGGCTCGACGCGAAGCGCGGCGCCGCAGATCGCGCCACCAAGACCTTGCAGAACGCCGTCGGGTTGCGGCCCTCGAATATTCCGCTACGGGTCGCCTATGCCGATATCCTCATGGCATCGGGGCAGCCCGCGCGGGCCCTCGAGACCCTGGAGGAGGTCGCACGCAAATGGCCGGGCCGGGCCCTGATTTACCAAAAGATGGCGGATGCCGCCCTCAAGTCGGGGCGGAAGACGGCAACCCATCGCTACCGAGCGGAAAAGTTCTATGCCGAGGGCGACCTGGAACCGGCGATCCGTCAGCTCGAGATCGCCCTGCGCCAACCGGGACTGAGTTACCACGACGCGGCCGGGATTCAAGTCAGGCTCGACGCCATCAAACGAGAAGAACAAGATGCCGAGAAGAAACGCTGGTAGGAGAAGCCAAAGAAACTGAATATCAACAGCCCCCGGATACCTATGTTAAACTAAAGAATTCAGTATCCGTGGTTGATCGCCCAGGGTCCACAGGTCTCTTATGGATCAAGAACAGCAACAATCTCAGCTCAAGCAACTGATCGCCAAGGGTAAAGAGCAGGGATTCCTGACCTATACCGAGGTCAACGACCATCTGCCGCCCGGCATCGTCGAGCCGGAGCAAATCGAAGATATCGTGCGCATGATCAACGACATGGGGATCACGGTGCATGAGATCGCCCCCGCGGAAATCGATCATACCCTGACCGATTCCGCCGTCTCCGACGACGAAGCCGCCGAGGCCGCTGCCGCGGCGCTGGCATCGGTGGACAACGACTTCGGGCGCACTACCGACCCGGTGCGCATGTACATGCGCGAGATGGGTACGGTCGAGCTGCTGACCCGCGAGGGCGAGCTGCGGATCGCCAAGCGCATCGAGGATGGTCTCAACCAGGTCCTTTCCGCCCTTTCCGTCTATCCCCCCACGATCGAAAAGCTGCTGGACATCTTCACCCGGATGGAAAAGGAAGAGGTTCGCCTTTCCGACGTCATCTCGGGATTCGTCGATACCGAGGATCAGATGCCAGCATCGCCGACCGTGGCCAAGAATGCCAAGACCGAGTCGGCCCCGGACGATGCCGATGAAGAGACCCCGGTAGATGTCGGCCCGGATCGGGAAGAAGTCACCCGCCGGGTAGAACTGCTGCGTGGCCGTTATGCAGTGATGTGCGATTGCCTGGAGCAGTTCGGGCGGCGGGACGAACGCACCCGTGCTGCCATAGATGAGGTCTCCGAGGCATTCCTGCACTTCAGGCTGGTGGCCAACCTGTTCCATGTGCTGGTGGAGATCCTGCGCCACACCATCGAGCAAATCCGCACCCAGGAGCGGGTAATCATGGGCCTCGCGGTCGAAGTGGCCGGAATGCCGCGCAAGGTTTTCATCGACACTTTTCCGGATAACGAGACCGATTTGGGTTGGATCGACCGGCAGCTTGCCGCCGGTGGGCCCTATGGCGAGCGACTGGCAGTGAATGCGCGGGATATCCGCCGTGCGCAGCGTAAGCTGCAGGGCGTGGAAAAGGAAAACCGGCTCACCATCGGCGAAATCAAAGAGATCAACCGGCGGATGTCCATCGGAGAGGCCAAGGCCCGACGGGCGAAGAAGGAAATGGTCGAAGCGAACCTACGCTTGGTCATTTCCATCGCCAAGAAGTACACCAACCGCGGTCTGCAGTTCTTGGATCTGATCCAGGAAGGCAACATCGGCCTCATGAAGGCGGTAGACAAATTCGAGTACCGCCGCGGTTATAAGTTTTCCACCTACGCCACTTGGTGGATTCGTCAGGCCATCACCCGTTCCATCGCTGACCAGGCGCGGACGATCCGTATCCCGGTGCACATGATCGAGACCATCAACAAGCTCAATCGCATCTCCCGCCAGATGGTCCAGGAAATGGGCCGTGAGGCCACGCCCGAGGAGCTCGCCTCGCGCATGGAAATGCCCGAGGACAAGGTGCGCAAGGTCCTGAAGATCGCCAAGGAGCCCATCTCCATGGAGACCCCCATCGGCGACGATGAGGACTCCCATCTGGGCGATTTCATCGAGGACGCCCGCGTGGTTGCCCCCGTGGAATCCGCCACCGTCGAAGGCCTGCGCGAGGCGACTCAGAACATGCTGGCCAGCCTGACCTCCCGCGAGGCCAAGGTCTTGCGCATGCGCTTCGGCATCGATATGAATACCGACCACACCTTGGAAGAGGTCGGTAAGCAGTTCGATGTCACGCGCGAGCGAATTCGTCAGATCGAGGCCAAGGCCCTGCGCAAGCTGCGCCATCCGACACGTTCAGAGAGGCTCAAGAGCTTTCTCGATACGGAGTAATATACCCGTTGCACGTGAATATTTCGGCAAGCGAGGTGCGTCGATTGTGCCCGAGAGCAAGGCGCAACGAGGAGGAATAGCCAGCTCTATTGCGACGAGTTGCAACGCTGCTATCGGGTGCGAGTGGCGTGCATCGCGGCGAAATATTCATATGCAACGGGTATAAGTCCAAGGGCCGTTAGCTCAGCGGTTAGAGCAGGGGACTCATAATCCCTTGGTCCGGGGTTCAAATCCCTGACGGCCCACCAATATCATTAGGGAACTTGAAAATCTGAATAGTTCTTTATGGATTCCAACTATTCCATATCGGGGCAGTCCACCGGAAGCTTTGGAGTGCAGCGGCAATTTTACCCCGCTACCGAGCCGGAATCTGCGGTGCTCGACATAACTATGGCGTGGGAGGGAGCACCGCCCACCGCCGCTTTGGATGGATTGCCATACCCATCTCAAGCAGGCGTTGCGGCCTAGAGAAAAGCGCCGTCGTCGCGGCGCGTGGGGAACCAACCCCCAAGTTTTCGGCAAGTACTTAAAGGTATCCCGCGTCGCTCGGGTTCGATTCGGCCACGCCGCTTTGCCGGCGCACTCCAAAGCAGTCCGGAGTCCATAAAGAGCCAACCTGATGAAAGTCTCTTCAGCACGGGAGTCGAACCTTGACCCTTCCAAGCACAGTTCCGAGCCAACTCCGCATCCTGGCCGCCCTGCTCGCCATGCCTGAGGACGATGCCCTGGATCTGTTGCGGGACATGCGACCACAGGCCCCCTGGCTGGGGCCTTCCCTGCCGGAGCTGGAGCGGATACCTCTGGAGCACTGGCAGGCCGAGCACACCCGGCTGTTCATCAGTGCCTACCCCAGGATTCCATGTCCGCCATACGAATCCGCTTATCGCCAAGGGGTCATGGGCGGCATTTTCGCGGACGAATTGGCGGACCTCTACCGACGCGCGGGACTCCAAGCCCTGGACGTACCGGCAGACTACCTCGGCACCATGCTCGAATGCGCGGCTTACCTTAAAGAGACCGGCAGGGATGACCTGCTCAGGGAGTTGATAGAAGAACACCTGGGGCGGTGGGTTCCCCGCTTTGCCCGTGATCTTGTCGATCACGCCGGGCTCGATTTTTACCGTGCGCTGGGCAGGCAAATCGGGGACCTGGTCCCGGAGTCCCCGGACCGTGAGTGACGGTAGCTGGCAGCCCCTGCCCCCCGAGCTGACGGCGGACGATGCCCTGGAGCAGGCCGTGCTCGAGGTCCACCGGGACATCCTGCGCGAGCTGGCCGGGGACCCTATGCTGAAGCTCACCTTGCCCGTGACGATCCGGGCCTTGCGTCGGATCGATACCTGGCGTGTCCTGCTTTTGCTCACGCCCTGGATGCTCGCCCGGTTGCTGTTCCCGGACGAGCCCCCCGAGTCCGAAGTCCCGCCCGACTGGTCCGCCGGGGCGCGTCGTAACGTCCCCTATTTGGTCCTGGGTCCGCAGCTGAGCTTCGACCTGTTGGCCCAACCCCAACAGGCCCATCTCAACTACCATCACCGATTGGGCCACTACCTGCTCCAACCCATCTGCCTGGACATGGACCCATACGAAACTGCGGATGCGGTTTTCACGGCCTGGAACCAAGTCATCCGCACCCGCGACCGGAACATGGAACAGGCCAGACGCGATTGTCCCCTGCAGAAGGAAATCTCCCGCCGGGAGCTGTTTCGGCGTTTTACGGGTCCTGGGGATAGGACCAGGGCTACCGATTAGAATTTATCCACTACCGACAAATTTTGATCCATTTGCGCGCATTTGCGTTTATTTGTGGATAAATTTTCCGCTACCGGAGGCGCTTTCATGTCCCTGCAACCCAAGCCCTTCCTGAGCCTCGAGGACTGGCTGGCAGGCGAGCGTGCCGCCCTGGAAAGCCGCAGTGAATACCTCGACGGTGAAGTCTTCGCCATGACCGGTGCGAGCCTGGAGCACAACACCATCGTCGTGAACATCGGCAGTGAGCTGCGCACCCAGATCAAGGGACGCCCCTGCCGGGTCTACGCCAATGACATGAAGGTCCTTATCCACTCCGCCAATGCGGGCAAGTATCCGGACCTGGTCGCCCATTGCGGCGAACCGGAGCTTCTGGACGACCGCCGGGATGTACTGCTCAACCCTAACCTGATCGTCGAGGTCCTCTCCCATTCCACGGAGGCCTATGACCGCGGAGGCAAGTTCGCCCTCTACCGCCGCATCCCGAGCCTGCGGGAATATCTGCTGGTCTCCCAAGATCGGGTCCGAGTGGAGCACTACCGGCGCGATGCAGATGGCCACTGGACCCTGACGGACTACACCGGACTCGATGACCAAATTCCCCTGGAGAGCCTGGATTGCGTCTTGGCGTTGACTGAGATCTACGACAAGATCGAATTCGCGACTGCCTAATACAGCAATGCCGAAATACCGATAGCACCTGTTCGGAGCTTCCATCGGGAATTCTTTTTTCCGCAAATGAACGCGAATCAACGCAAATCGGTCGCAAAAGATCACACTATCTTTTCTGTCTGCAGATTACGCAGATTCTCACAGATGTTTTGTTTTAATCTGTGAGAATCTGCGGGTAGTGTTCTAATCTTTGTTTTTCGGGGTTCAAATAGACATGCTAATCAATACTTTACATCTCGGAAACAACAGAGTTACGACACTACTCCCGAAAGAATCCGAACCGGGACGGCATTCCGTGCGAGAGCATATGTGGTGGTGGCTGAATCCTGCGTAATCGAAGGGATTTTTCTTGAACCAGGGTAGGACGTCCTTGTCCCACATGGGTACTTTGAATCTTTTCAAGGTACTCTCATATCGCCAGCCTGCAGGCGTTGCCGGACGGCTGCTTCGGATAACCACATCAGCGCCGCGTCCTCGTCCGATTCCGGTTTCTGTGGAGATAACAGCAGGAGACCGTCGTCCGGCTTCCAGACGAGGGGGCCGTCAATGCTGATCGCACTCTGAAGCGACTGTCGGTCCGGGCGCCCCAAACGCCTGGTGAGCTGCTGTTTCAAGGTTTCGTGGTAAGCACGACGATAATTGAGCTTGGCCGCCCTCAGCCCGGAGCCGTGTAGGAACAGGGTGAAGGCGCGTGAGGGAATCGCGTTGAAGGCGCCGATCTCGGCGGTACAAAGCCGATCGCCGAAGGGGTTGGCGCCCTCGTCACATGTGAGCGCCAAGTCCGGAAACAGCCCTCGGAACCGCGCTTCCGTCAGTTCCGAATGCAGCCTTTCGATGGCCAGGTTGAGCTCGCCCTTGCCGAACAGATACAACATTGCCAGATCCGTCCGACGCCGTCCATCCTCGGTAAAAACCAGCCAGATCATCGGTCCGAGCACGATGGTGAGCATGAGCGATTTCTTGTAGAGCGGATTCAGTCGTAGATTCATACCCTAACGAGGCATCGCCTCAGACCGACGAGGCGTGAATGTATGGGATCCCAGCCATTGATTTCTCAGCCTTTGCCCAACGCAAGCTGCGTTGCGCAACTCCAATCGGACAGGATTCACAGGATTACCCAGGATTTACAGGATTCTTGTATTTCCTGAATTTCCACCGCCCTCTCACGCTGTTACCAAACCAGCAGGCGCGATTCACAATAAAAAATCCTGTCCATCCTGAAAATCCTGTTAATCCTATACTATTGAATTCCGCACTCATCATTCATCACTGATCAGCAGGCGGGACGCCTGCGCTACCGGTCCTCGCTCACCCCCCCGTCACGTTCATGTGGCGGGCGAGGGTGCGGTTTGCCTGGGGGCCGAACTCATGGCCTTTGGGTTTGCTCTGCATCGCATCCCGGATGATCCGGCCCAGCTCGGCTTCATCTCCTGGGTGCCCACGCAGTATCCGGCGCAAGTCCAGGACCTGTTCCTGCCCCAGGCACGGTAACAGCTGCCCCTCGGCAGTGACTCGTACCCGGTTGCAGTCACCGCAGAAGTTATGGCTGTGAGGGGAAATGAAGCCCACCCGGGTCTCGGTCCCCGGGATGCGGTAGTAACGCGCTGGCCCACCGGTGGTCTCCGTGGTGGGGACCAACTCGAAATGGGACTGCAAATCGGCACGGATGCTGTCGCTCGAATAGAAGACCTCCGCCCGGTCATGTTCCCCGATCTGCCCTACCGGCATCTCCTCGATGAAGCTGATGTTGATCCCTTTGTTTACGGCGAACCGTACCAAGTCCGGAATCTCGTCGTGGTTCCGGTGCCTGAGAATGACGACATTGAGTTTGATGCGCTCGAAGCCGGCGGCGAGGGCGGCGTCGATACCGCGCAGCACGGGGGCGAGATCCCCCTTGCGGGTAATGCGCCGGAAACGTTCGGGTCGCAGGCTGTCCAGGCTGATGTTGATACGCCTGACGCCTGCGGCCCGCACTTGCTCGGCCAATTCCGCGAGCCGGGAGCCGTTGGTGGTGATTACCAACTCGTCGAGCCCGGGCAGGGAGGCGACCTCGCGCATGAGCCACAGGACGTTTCGGCGCACCAAGGGTTCACCGCCGGTAAGGCGAATCTTGCACACGCCGAGACCCACGAAGGCTCGGGCTACCTGCGCTGTTTCCTCGAGACTGAGCAGCTGGTCGCGGGGGGTGAAGCGCTGGTCCGGCTTCATGCAGTAGACGCAACGGAAGTCGCAACGGTCGGTGACCGAAACCCGCAGGTAGGTAATCCGGCGGCCGAAGCGATCGATCAGGGCGGTTGGTGCGGACTCGACAATCTCAGTCGTCATTGCGAATCGTACTCGGGTTATGCTTGATCCTCATGAGCGGCGCGCATGTATTAATCGTTGCATAAAAACACAGTAAGTTTTCAGCCGTTTCTAAGATGGACCTGTTTGCTGGCAGAGGTCCGCGTCGCGTAGCCTGTAGGCTGGGTTTCGTTCCTCAACCCAGCCTGCGATCTCGAGCTTCATCACAGGCGTCCCTGCGCAGCCAACGCCGCAAGATGCCGCTCCGCGTCGATCAGGTGCCGACCCCAATGGCGGGTGAAGCCTTCCCGCCAGATGTTCAACGAACGTTCGGGGTCTTCATCGGCCATACGCAGGCCATGCTTGAGCTCGCAATAGATGTCGGTCAAGTCATCTGCGAGGCTCCCGGTCATCCCGTGGGAATCGTCCGCTCGGTCGAACTCCAGCCAGTAGGGATCACGGTCGCTCAGGATTTCGACAAGGTAGCTGTAGAGCTCGAAGCGCGTGTCCAGATCCGGCGTGAGGGCTACACTGGCATCGTATGCGCCATAGTCGCAGACATCGACCGCGGCGTGCAGTTTGGGAAACAACGCCGCCACTTCTTTAAGCCAGAATACATCTTCGGCATCGGCCGCCTCGATCAGCTCGCAATAGCGCCGGGCGAGACTGACCATTTGCTGGAAGTTGCGGCTCATGGCAGCTTACGGTTAAGGATCGGACACACTTACCAGTTTAGCCTGGATTCCAACACATGACGGCACCAATCAGCACAGAAAGTCGCTGATTGCGATCATATCCCCATTATTTCGAAGTCTTCCTTTCCGGCACCGCACTCCGGACACTTCCAGTTCAGGGGTACGTCCTCCCACTTGGTTCCCGGAGGGATATCTTCATCCGGCAGGTCCTTATTCGGCAGGCCATCTTCCTCACTGTAGACGAAGCCGCAAATAACACACATGTAGGTCTTCATGGATAGATCCTTAGAGGTTGGTGCAGCCGGCACACTATCCGGTTGCAGGATAAGGTAACACCCGGGTCTGCTTTAGTATAATAATACTTATCACGCCGGAGCACCCCATAGGGGGATTCCCTAATGCTGCATAGTGAAAATCCTAATACCATCTTTTCTCTGGTTCCCACGTTCCCTCGTAGCGCGGGCGTTCTACCTGCCGGGTGGTGTTTTGACTCTGTTATTTTCAGGTATACACAGTATAAAGTATACTCAAGTTTTTTTAATTTACGATAGTAGGTGAGAGACCATGGTATTAGAACCTATAGAATGCCCCCATTGTGACAGCACTTACGTCGGTGAACATGGAAAGACTGAAAATGGAAAGCAGCGTTATCTGTGTAAACAGAGTGACTGCGAGACGAATACATTTATCCGAGACTACTCGGAGAAAGGTTGTTTGCCGAGACCAAACAACGAGTCATCGAGATGGCCTTGAATGGAAGTGGAATCCGCGATACGGCATGTGTCTCAGGTATTTGTAAACGGGTATGAATTCGGTCTCCCTGTTTGGACCCCGAAAACAACAAGGTTAAAACATTACCCGGCCGCTGTCAGCTCACCCCCGACCCAATGCCATTGAGTTAAGCGTTACCGGTCGGCAAAGTAAGAGAAGAAACTACGAATCACGCGAATTTCCGCGAATAAGATCCTTCCCTTCGGTTCGGAATGACAAGTTCGCGAGGATTCGCGTGATTCGTAGTTTTCTCTAAGTGGCCAACAGCTGACTTAATGGCATCGACCCCCAACCGGCTGTTCGCCACCGAAGATCCACCGCCATGAATCGGCTGTATGGGCTCTACGCCATTACCCCCGAGGTCCCGAGGCCGATGCCGTCCCTGGCAACGCAGGTAGAGCAAGCCATCGCCGGCGGTGCACGGCTGATCCAATACCGGAACAAGGGCGGAGATCGGGCCGCACGCTTGCGCACGGCCCGATCCCTGCTCGCGGTCTGCCGCGCTGCCGCCGTCCCGCTCGTCATCAATGATGACCCGGAGCTGGCGGCGCGGATCGGCGCCGACGGGGTGCACCTGGGCCAAGACGACCCCGACCCGCGGGAGGCGAGAAACCGGCTGGGACCGGGGGCCATCATCGGCGTCTCCTGTTACAACCGGCTCGAACGGGCGCTGCGGGCCCAGGCAATCGGCGCCGACTATGTGGCCTTCGGGCGCTTCTTTCCTTCCGCTACCAAGCCCCTGGCCGTCCCGGCCACGCCGAAGCTGCTGCGACAGGCCCGCCGACTGCTTGCGATCCCGCTGGTTGCCATCGGCGGGATTACTCCCGAAAATGGTCATTTGCCGATCGTGGCCGGCGCGGATATGGTAGCCGCGGTCGAAGCCGTCTTCGGCCAACCCGACATCCGCGCCGCGGCCGCCGCCTTCGATGCCCTTTTTGATTCGGTGGGCACTTTGAAAAATACGATTTCCGTCAACCGGCACGCATGAATAATCAATGGTTTAGAGTCGCTTAATTGGTGAAAACGCCTATTTTTCGAGGTGTATATACTCAGGGACAACAAAATTACAACTCCACCAGAGATTGTGACCCATGACCAGATCCCATGACCTGTTCGCAGCGGCCCAACGTCGCATCCCCGGCGGCGTCAATTCGCCGGTACGTGCTTTTTACGGTGTCGGCGGCGATCCGGTCTTCTTCGAAAGCGCCGCCGGTCCTTACCTGTTCGACGCGGACGGCAGGCGCTATCTGGATTATGTCGGCTCCTGGGGCCCCATGATCCTGGGTCACGCCCACCCCCAGGTGGTTCAAGCAGTTACCGACCGGATTCGCCAGGGCCTCTCCTTCGGTGCCCCTACAGAGCTGGAAACCCGCCTGGCGGAAAAGGTCTGTGAGCTGGTGCCCTCCATGGACCTGGTACGCATGGTCAGCTCCGGTACCGAGGCCACCATGAGCGCCATCCGGCTGGCCCGCGGCTGTACGGGGCGGGATAAGCTGGTCAAGTTCGAGGGCTGCTATCACGGCCATTCCGATTCCCTGCTGGTCAAGGCGGGTTCCGGTGCCCTGACCCTGGGCGAGCCCAGCTCGCCCGGCGTACCGGCGGCCCTGGCCGAGCTCACGCTGACGCTCCGTTACAACGACCTGGATCAGGTCGAAGACGCCTTTGCCCGTAGCGGAGAAGAAATCGCCTGTGTCATCGTCGAGCCCGTGGCCGGCAACATGGGCTGCATCCCCCCGGAGCCGGGGTTTATGGAAGGACTGTGCACGCTGTGCGATAAGCACGGTGGGTTACTTATCTTCGATGAGGTCATGACCGGCTTCCGGGTCGCCCTCGGCGGGGCCCAGGCGCGCTATGGGGTGACCCCCGATCTCACGACCCTGGGGAAGGTCATCGGCGGCGGCATGCCGGTGGGGGCCTTCGGCGGCCGGCGGGATGTCATGGATCAGATCTCCCCCTTGGGTCCCGTCTATCAGGCCGGCACCCTCTCCGGCAACCCGGTGGCCATGGCCGCCGGGCTCAAGACTCTGGAGCTGGTCTCCGAGCCGGGCTTTTACCGGGACCTGGAGGCCAAGACCGAGCAGTTGGTAACCGGGTTCGAGGAAAAGGCCGCGGCCGCCGACGTACCCCTGACTAGCAACCGGATCGGGGCCATGTTCGGCATCTTCTTTACCGACGCGGAGCGGGTGACCGACTTCGCGGGCGCCACCGCCTGCAACCAGGACCAGTTTCGAGCCTTCTTCCACGCCATGCTGGAGCGGGGGGTCTACCTCGCCCCCTCCGCCTTCGAGGCGGGCTTCCTCTCCGCAGCCCACAGCGAGGAGGATATCGCCGCCACTCTGCGGGCGGCGGCGGAGGCCTTTGCGATTATCTCGAGATAACGCCGAATCCTAACGAGGCGTTGCCTCAGACCGACGAGGCGTGATCATCGCTCTCTCGCGATCGAAAACGGAACCGTGGTCGTGATCGTAGTCGTAATCGGAGACGCAAGGCAAAGCGGGCAGGGAAAACCGGATGGCTACGGGTTTCGACCCGGCACCTGGCCGGGACCTCCGGATTCCACGATCTACGAAAGTATTCTGTCTCTCCTACGGCGGCTTCGATCACGATTACGATCACGATCACGACAACGAGAGAGGTTAGACGTTTGCGAAATTTGACTCATTTGCACAAAATCTGGTCATTCAAGGAATCCTAACAAGGCTTCGCCTCAGACCGACGAGGCATGAAGACCCCAACAGCCCCTCTCCCGTAAGGCCCCATCTCCTACACCTAACCAACCGTTGGAGAGCTTGGGTAGGTCGAAATCGGGATCGGGATCGGGATCGCAATCGGAATTTCGATTTCGATCCCGATCCCGGTTTGTGCACTGCACAAAAAACTCACACTCGGGTGCGCTGTGCCCATTGCTTTTTT
This sequence comes from Candidatus Thiosymbion ectosymbiont of Catanema sp. Cochon2018, assembly GCA_011392765.1. GTDB lineage: Bacteria > Pseudomonadota > Gammaproteobacteria > Chromatiales > Chromatiaceae > Thiosymbion > Thiosymbion ectosymbiont_A. Next base: position 1,400,812 of record WYCW01000001.1, read on the forward strand.
TGTCCGCAGATTACGCAGATTCTCACAGATTAAAAACAGAAGTAATCTGTGAAAATCTGCGTAATCTGTGGATAACAAGCTCGTGCGCTGCACAAAATAGTTCTACCTCTTGTTGGGCAGGAATCGCAGATCCTTTGAACCACGGATGAACACGGATAAACACGGATCACAATCCGTGTTTATCCGTGTTTATCCGTGTTCATCCGTGGTTCTTCGGTGCGGTTGGCCACGCCTCGTCGGTCTGAGGTGAAGCCTCGTGAGGATTCAATTCGACCGCGCAGCTTTGCCAGCGCACTCCAAATGAAATAAGCTCTTCGGTCGATTCCTTCTAGGCGCCACGCCGCCCGGCACCAAACATCCCGCTCGTCCACTGTGTACTTGTCTCGGTCTGCTTTGTACTTCAGAAGAACCTTGGGCCTGAAGAAAGCGGGAGACAGCTCGAAAGGCAGTAAGTTACCCTCCGCGTTGAAATAGTTTGCCGTGGCGTTCGGGTCGGTCGAGATTTTCGCAATGCGATTTGCGTTTATTCGCGTTCATTTGCGGCTAAAGATCAAGAAATGCGGGCCAGGCCGATCCCGATGAACACCCCATGACCGAGCTGTTCCGGGATCTGCTGACCTGGGTCTCGGCCAACCCCGGCTGGGCCCATCTGGGCGTCTTCCTGGTGGCCCTGACCGAATCCCTGGCCATCGTCGGGCTCATGGTGCCGGGGGCGGCCATGATGGTCGGCGCCGGGGCCCTGATCGCCGCCGGCGCCCTGGATTTCGGGCCCGTTTGCCTGTGGGCGATCGCCGGTGCCGTGGCCGGGGACGGGCTCAGCTATTGGCTGGGACGCCACTACCGGGAGCGCCTGACAAGCCTCTGGCCCTTCACCCGTTACCCGGAGAGCCTCGCCGGCGGGGTCCGCTTCTTCGAGAAATACGGCGGCAAGAGTGTCGCCTTCGGGCGCTTCGTGGGTCCGGTGCGGGCGGTCATTCCGCTGGTTGCCGGGATGCTGGGTATGCCGACCGGGCGTTTTCTGGTCGCCAATATCCTCTCCGCCATCGCCTGGGCCCCCGCCTATCTGCTGCCGGGTATCGTCTTCGGCGCCTCCCTGGAGCTGGCGGCGGAGGCCGCCTTCCATCTGGTGGTACTGCTGCTCGCCCTGGCGGCCGTGATCTGGGCCGTAGCCTGGGGGGTGAGGCAGGTCTTTCTGCTCTACAGCCCCCGCGCCAGGGGTTGGGTGGAGGGCCTGCTGCGCCGGGCGGAATTTCACCCGCGTATGGGCGAGATCGCACGCGCCCTTGCAGATCCTAAGCACCCGGATGCCGCTGCCCTGACCACGCTCGCCGGGGTCCTGCTTCTCGCTACGCTGCTGTTCGCGCTGGTCACCGGCTTTGTCATCGCCGGGGCCCCGGATCTGGCGTTGAATCGGGCGGTGCTGAATCTCGCGCTAGGCTTCCAAACCCCGGCCGCAAATCACCTGATGGCTATCTTCAGTCGGCTCGGGGACCTGGGCGTCGTCCTGCCCCTCGCCCTGGTCGTCTGCGGCTGGTCATACCGGCGCGGCGAGTACCGTCACACCAACTACTGGCTCGCCGCATGCGCATTCGCCGTCCTTGCCGGCCCCCTGCTCGCGTATCTGCTCCAGGTCCCGCGGCCCGATCTCGGGCCGGGCGGACTGCCGCCCTGGTCCTTCCCCAGCGGCCATACTTTGCGGGCCACCGTGATCTACGGTTTCCTCGCCGTCGTGCTCGCCGGCGGCATGACCCCGACCTGGCGTTGGCTGCCCTACGTCTGGGCCGGTACCTTCATTACCCTGGTGGGGATTTCCCAGCTCTACTTCGGTGCTCACTGGCTCACCGATGTCCTGGGCAGCCTCACCCTCGGCCTGGCCTGGGTGGCTACCTTAGGACTGGCCTACCGTCGCCACCAGGGGGGCGAGATCGCCTGGCGTCGGCTCGGAGCCGTTGCCCTGGGCACCTTAGTGGTTGCATTCGGTCTCCGGAGCTACCTGTCCCACGACCCCGCTCTCGCTTTCCATGACCGATCCGTAGCGGCCATCGCTATTACCGACGCCGATTGGAGAACGCGGGTCTGGCGCACCCTGCCGCGTACTCGGGACGACCTGCGAAAGGCCGGGCATCATCCCCTGAACCTGCAATATGCCGGCCGGCTCGACGACCTTCGTGACCGGCTCGCCGCCGGGGGCTGGGAACCCGGACCAAGGCTGAGCTGGGGTACGGCCATAAAACTGCTGTCCCCTTCCTTGCCGCTCATGGAGCTTCCCGTCATACCCCATGTCCACAAGGGTCGGCACGAGGCCCTGGCCCTGGTCAAGCAAGGTCCCGGTAACAGCCGGCTGGTACTGCGCCTATGGGCAACCAGCTATCGCATCGGCGGCAAAGCGCCGCTCTGGATCGGAAACGTCACCGCTCAACACAAGCGGGTCATTCTCGATTTGCTCGCCGTGCCGACCACGGACGCCGACATCCAGGGTCCCCTGGACTCCGTGCAGGAGGATCTCTCCGTGCTGCACCTCTTTCGCCCGGACAAAACCGCTCCTCTCTTGCTTCAGGCTACCCCTGTCCCAATGCCATTAAGTTAAGCGTTACCGGTCGACAAAAAACTCGAGTAATATTCTGTTTCCTCGACCAAGCCCGGAGCTGAAAACAACTATCCGGAATAAAAGGAGAAGTGGCTGTTGCTGCATAACCAATATAGAGGGGGGAAAATCATGGCAAGGGTTCTGCTCTTCGGGGAAGTGTTGGAAACCATCGATACCTTTTCTCTGGAGGATCAGGAAACGCTCAAAGAGATTCTGCAGCATCGCATTACCGAGCGTCGACGAGGCGAACTTGTCCAAGACATCCAACAGGCGCAGCAAGAATTTGAAGCGGGCCATTGTCGCTCAACTACACCGGAAGAACTGATGCAAGAGATCGTCTCGTGAAACGACTTTTACTGCGCTCCAGTGCCTTTGTCCGGGCTGCCCGACGCGTGGTGAAAAAACATCCACATATCGCCGGAGATTTACAAAGCACCTTGGCGTTACTGGCTGACAATGCCTTTCATCCGCAATTACGGACGCACAAGCTGAAAGGGCACCTGGCCGAGTCTTGGGCGTGCAGTGTCGGCTATGATCTACGGATTGTTTTCAAGTTTGTCCAACACGAAGGTTCGGAAGCAGTCTTACTGGAGACAGTTGGCACCCATAACGAAGTGTATTGAGAGTCCCTGGCCTGACCTAACCATCCGGTGGAGCGAACGGGTGATAGTACTTGCTTTACAAATCGCCTGACGCAGGGGGAAATGTTCTTTTTGGGCACTTTGCAAAAGATTACTGAACAAAATGTTCCAAAAAGATTTTAATATGGCATTGGGCATGAACCCGCATGAATGATCCCCTCTATCTTTTCGGCCTTGTGCCCTCGGCTACCGCAGTCACCCCGGCGGGTGCCGGCGTCGATGGTGTGTACCCGCTGGAGCGGCTGGAGCTGGGGAACCTCACCGCGATTGTCAGCGCCGTCTCTCGACGGGAATTCGTTGGTCCCGAGGCCGAGGAACGCCTGCAGGATCTCGCCTGGGTGGGGCCGCGCGCCTTACGTCACCAGACAGTCATCCGCGACCTCATGGACCAGGGACCGGTGGTCCCGGTACGCTTCGCCACCCTGTTCAGCGATGCCGAGGCCCTGCGCACGCGCATCGCCCGCCACCAAGCTACCCTGCTGGCGTTTCTCGAACGGACCCGGGATCAGGCCGAATGGTCCGTAAAAGCCCTGTATGACCGTAAATCGGCCCTGGCGCGCATCACCGAGCGGATCCTGGCGGAAAGGGAAACCGAGCTGGCGGCACTGGCGCCGGGACGGCGCTATTTCGAGGAACAGAAGCTGCACAAAGCGGTCGAGTCGGAGCTGAACACGGCCCTGGCCGAGACGTGCCGGCGGCTGTACGAGCGGCTGGGCGAGACGGCCACCGACGCCTGCGAGGTTCGGCTCCAGGCGAAAGAACAGAGTGGCCTGGCACTGGACATGGCGGCCAACTGGGCCTTCCTCATCGCCCGGCCCGCACTGGAGATATTCCGACAAACGGTGGACGAACTATCGGGAGAAGGCAATCCGGGCGGCCTACAGCTACGGATGAGCGGGCCCTGGCCGCCCTACAACTTCTCGCCCCGGCTCGATGAAAGTTGAAACAGTGCTCGCATATGCCGTCCTCGAGGCCGGCCGGCCGTTCCGGCTGCCGGCCATCCGCGGTCTGGGGGACGCGGAGTTGGAGACCCGAGAAGTCAGGGGACTGCGGGTAGTCTACTCCCGGCTCGCATCGCAGCCGGCGACGCCCAACCTCGAGCAGCTGCGGGCCTTTTATGAAGTAATCGAGCAGCTCCATGCCCGCTACGACATTCTGCCTCTGCGTTGGGGGCAGCTCTTTCCGGACCCCCAGACATTGGCACGGGCGATCGCAGCGGATGCCGATCTGTACCTGAAGCGGCTGGCACGACTCGCGGGCGCGACGGAAATGGGCATCCGGTTCCTTCCGGAGAATGGGCAATCGACTCCGGAGGATACCTCCCGGTACCCTCCCCACTCCCGTGGCCGCGCCTTTCTGGAGCAGCGCCGGGCCCGTTATGGGATGGATGCGGACGGACAAGCGCGACAACGGCGGATCGAGGAGACCTGTCGCGCATCCTTCGCCGGCCTGTTCCAGGAGATCAAGGGCGAGATGGCGCACACGCCGGGGGCCGACTCCCAGGCCATGATCCGCGTCTACTTCCTGATCTCGCGTACTCTGGTGGAAAGGTTTCGACAGACTTACACCGACTTGCGGCCATTCGAGGGCGGGCGGATGCTGTTGACGGGGCCCTGGCCGCCATTTAATTTCGTCGCTGACGATATGACGGAAATCAACGCAAATGAATCAAGTGGGTAGGCTGGGTCGAGATACGAAACCCAGCCATTCATGCCGGTAATCTTTGCTGGTTTATCGGTCCGAATTGGACTATTGTTTCCAGAGTGGAGGCGAGGAATGGTCGGCAACCAAAACACCCGGACAAGATCCTCATCTACTTTGCGGCAAGGTGGCATCGTCGCACCGGGTCGTGTTGACATTTAGACTGATAACGCTTCTGAATCATCAAGTTAGGCTTTCCGGCCACGCTTCGGAATTGCTTGTAAAATCAACGCAGTAGCCGTAAATGTCAACAGGACCCAACCTGGCACGGACACCGCACAGCCGTCGCGAGTCGATCGACATGCGGGGTCCTGGAATTTCCGGGGTGGCAGGTGCGGGGCGCAACCTACCCCTTATCGGCGCGCATTTACCTCTGAACGGAGCTGACTCATGGCACAAGTAACCAAAAGTACCGACTCATCAAGTCTGGGCGAGGTCGTCGACCGCATCCTGGAGCGCGGCATCGTGATCGACGCCTGGGTCAAGGTCTCGCTGGTAGGTATCGAGCTCTTGTCTATAGAGGCACGTGTCATCATCGCCTCGGTAGAGACCTATCTGAAGTACGCTGAGGCCGTTGGCCTGACTGCTTCCGCGGCAGTACCGGCCACAGCCTAGGCGTCGTTTCCCGGCGGCTGACCCGCCCGGCGAGCCGCGGTGCTCGCCGGGCGGTAGGTGTTTCCATTGATGAGCCTAGCGAGGAGAAGGACATGAGCAAGCTGGTGGAAGGTGCGACCCACCTTGCCGAGCAGATCCATGGCGGCCATGCGGACCGCAGGCAGGAAGTGCGGGAACGAAAGAGCCAGGAATGGGAACGCAAGTGCCGAATGGCGGAGTTTCAGCACCAAATCTCCCACGACCGGGCGGTCGCCGCCAACCTCGCCCGCACCGAGCGCGACGCCTACATGGAGCATATTCGCCGGCAGGCAACGGCCATCCGCAACGAGGGACAGGCGCTGCGGCAACGGGCGCGTGACCTCCGTGCCACGCAAACCATTCCCTTTGTGAATGATGTGCGCCGGCGGGTCAATACGACGCTCCACAAGCTCTCCAATGACATGTCCGTGATACGCCAGCTCCTGTCCGACCCCGAGTACACGGCCCGCGTGACCAAGGCCCTCGAGGCAGGGGAAAGCATTCCGGCACCCGCACCCGAATTCGTCCGGGCAAAATCACCGACCCCTACACCCGGCCAGGCGCAACCCGGATTGTCCACGCCCGGAGGTTTGGGGGGAATAACCGGTGCCCTCGGAGGAGCACTTGGGGGAGTGACCGGCGCTCTCGGAGGAGCAACCGGTGCCCTTGGAGGAGTAACAGGTGCGCTTGGGGGAGTAACCGATACCGTCGGAGGTGTCGTCCAGGGAGCCACCGGCGCCCTCGGCGGAGTGACCGGCGCACTCGGTGGAGTGCTTGGAGGAGTAACCGGTGCCCTGGGGGGAGTGACCGATACCGTTGGAGGTGTCGTCCAGGGAGCGACCGGCGCGGTCGGGGGAGCCACCGGCGCACTTGGGGGAGTGACCGGTGCGCTCGGGGGAGTGCTTGGCGGAGTAACCGGCGCCCTTGGGGGAGTAACTGATACCGTTGGAGGTGTCGTTAAAGGAGCAACCGACGCGGTCGGGGGAGTAACGGGTGCCCTTGGAGGAGCAACCGGCGCAGCCGGGGGAGCAACCGACGCGGTCGGAGGTGCCCTCGGCGGAGTGACCGGTGCCCTCGGGGGAGTACTTGGAGGAGTAACCGGTGCCCTGGGGGGAGTGACTGATACTGTCGGAGGCGTTGTCAAGGGAGCAACCGATGCGGTTGGGGGAGTAACGGGTGCCCTTGGAGGGGCAACCGGCGCAGCCGGGGGAGCAACCGACGCGGTCGGAGGTGCCCTCGGCGGAGTGACCGGTGCCCTCGGGGGAGTACTTGGAGGAGTAACGGGTGCGCTCGGGGGAGTAACCGATACCGTTGGCGGTGTCGTCAAAGGAGCGACCGGTGCGGTTGGGGGAGTGACCAATGCCGTCGGGGGTGTTGTCGAAGGAGCAACCGGCGCTCTTGGGGGAGTAACGGGTGCCCTTGGAGGAGCAACCGGCGCAGCCGGGGGAGCAACCGACGCGGTCGGAGGTGCCCTCGGGGGAGTGACCGGTGCCCTCGGCGGAGTACTTGGAGGAGTAACGGGTGCACTCGGGGGAGTAACCGATACCGTTGGGGGTGTCGTCCAGGGAGCCACCGGCGCTCTCGGGGGAGTAACGGGTGCCCTTGGCGGAGCAACCGGCGCAGCCGGGGGAGCAACCGACGCGGTCGGAGGTGCCCTCGGAGTGACCGGTCCGGCTTACGGCCTCGGCGGAGTGACTGATACCGTTGGCGGTGTCGTCAAAGGAGCGACCGATGCGGTTGGGGGAGTGACCGGTGCGGTCGGGGGAGTGACCAATGCCGTCGGAGGTGTCGTCGAGGGAGCAACCGGCGCTCTTGGGGGAGTAACGGGTGCCCTTGGAGGAGCAACCGGCGCAGCCGGGGGAGCAACCGACGCGGTCGGAGGTGCCCTCGGCGGAGTGACCGGTGCACTCGGAGGGTGCGGAGGAACGGGCGCCCTCGGGGAGTGACTGATACCGTTGGCGGTGTCGTCAAAGGAGCAACCGGTGCGGTCGGGGGTGTCGTCGGGGAGCCACCGGCGCCTCGGGGAGTAACGGTGCCCGAGGAGCACCGGCGCAGCCGGGGAACGCGGTCGGAGGTGCCCTCGCGGAGTGACCGGTGCCCTCGGCGGAGTGCTGGGGGAGTAACCGGCGCCCTCGGCAGGACCGATACCGTTGGCGGTGTCGTCGAGCGAGGATGCGGGGGGGAGACCGGTGCGGTCAGGAGGTGTCGTCGAGGGAGCACACCGGCGCTCTTGGGGGGAGTAACGGTGCCTGGGAAAAGGGAGCAAACGGGGGGTGCCGGCGGGGTGCAGGGGGGTGCTTGAGAACGGCGCCCTCGGCGGAGTGACTGACCGTTGGCGGTGTCGTCAAAGGAGCGACCGGTGCGGTGGGGGTGCGTCGAGGGAGCCAGGCGCCTGGGGAGTAACGGGTGCTCTTGGAGGAGCAACCGGCGCAGCCGGGGAGCAACCGACGCGGTCGGGAGGCCTCGGGGAGTGACCGGTGCCCTCGGAGGGTGCTTGGGAGTAACTGGCGCCCTCGGCGGAGTAACCGGTGCGGTGCCAGCACCGGTGCGGTGGGGTGTCGTCGGGGGAGCACCGGCGCTTGGGAACGCCCCCGGATACCGTTGGCGGTGTCGTCAAAGGAGCAACCGGTGCGGTCGGGGGTGTCGTCGAGGGAGCCACCGGCGCTCTTGGGGGAGTAACGGGTGCCCTTGGAGGAGCAACCGGCGCGGCCGGGGGAGCAACCGACGCGGTCGGAGGTGCCCTCGGGGGAGTGACCGGTGCACTCGGAGGGGTGCTTGGAGGAGTAACCGGCGCCCTCGGCGGAGTGACTGATACCGTTGGCGGTGTCGTCAAAGGAGCGACCGATGCGGTCGGGGGAGTGACCGATGCCGTCGGAGGGGTCGTCGGGGGAGCAACCGGCGCCCTTGGAGGAGTAACGGGTGCGCTTGGGGGAGTAACCGATACCGTCGGAGGTGTCGTCCAGGGAGCGACCGGCGCGGTCGGGGGAGTGACCGATGCTGTCGGGGGTGTCGTCGGGGGAGCCACCGGCGCCCTCGGCGGAGTGCTTGGAGGAGTAACCGGGGCCCTCGGGGGAGTGACCAATGCCGTCGGAGGTGTCGTCGAAGGAACGACCGGCGCGGTCGGGGGAGTGACCGATGCTGTCGGAGGTATCGTCGGGGGAGCCACCGGCGCCCTCGGAGGAGTAACCGGTGCCCTGGGGGGAGTGACCGATACCGTCGGAGGTGTCGTCCAGGGAGCAACCGATGCGGTTGGGGGAGTGACCAATGCTGTCGGGGGTGTCGCCGGAGGAGCAACTGGTACTCTCGGAGGAATAACCGGTGCCTTCGGTGTCCTTGGGGGAATGACCGGTGCCCTTGAGGAAGCAGCCGGTGTCCTCGAGGAGGCAGCCGACGCCCTTGAGAAAGCAGCCGACGCCCTCGGGGGAGGGACCGATGCCTCCGGAGGTACCTTCGAGGGTACTCTCGGGAGAGCAACCGATACCCTCGGGGAGACAACCGATACCGTCGAGAAAGCACTCGAAGGAGCAACCGATACCCTCGGGGAGGCAACCGACACCGTCGAGGAAGTACTCAAGGGAGCAACCGATACCCTCGGGGAGGCAACCGACACCGTCGAGGAAGTACTCAAGGGAGCAACCGATACCCTCGGGGAGACAACCGACACCGTCGAGGAAACTATCGAGAGAGCAACCGACACCCTGGGGGAGACAACCGATACCGTCGAGGAAACCCTTGAAGGAGCAACCGATACCCTCGGGGAGGCAACCGACACCGTCGAGGAAGCACTCAAGGGAGCAACCGATACCCTCGGGGAGACAACCGACACCGTCGAAGAAACCCTCGAGGGAGCAACCGATGCCCTGGGGGAGACAACCGATACCGTCGAGGAAGCACGCGAGGAAGCGACCGATACCCTTGATGGAGCCACGTCGGTCCCCACTCCCGAGCTATCGAAAGTCCCGACCGAGACTACGCCGCTACCGGATGACCTCACAGCAATCCAGGGCATAGGCCCACGGGTGGCGGAAAGTCTCGTTGAAGCGGGGATCGACAGCTATGCGGAACTGGCGGCCGCCACGCCGGAGGACCTGGCCCAGGCACTCAAACGCAAGGTGCCGAACATGGAGGACTGGATCACCCAGGCCCGCAAGTTAGTGGATGCGGAGGGGGTGGATGTGCGGAAGCCGTTGAATGCGATCCGCGGTCTTGCGGATAAGTGAAATTTCCGCCCTGGGGTGGAGCCGGCACAGTGGCTCCACCCTATTCCAACCATCTTCCGTATCCCGATGGATGCGGTGTGCTGTGGGTCGATGCCGACTCCTGATCATTCTGGAGTGCGCCCGCATCCGGGCTAAGAGGCTGTCTGAATAAAGATCGTAGGCGTAGGCTGGGTTGAGGAACGAACAAAACCCAGCTTTTGCGGGTCGCCTGATTTGAATGTGTTAGTTTTTAGACAACCTCTAAGAGACTGTCTAAAAAGGGACCGTAGGCTGGGTTGCGGCCAAGGACGGCCAAAACCCGGCAATAACCCCTGGGGTTCGTTCCCTGTCCCCCAGCCTACTGCTTTAAAATCAATGGGTTAGGACCGTAGGCTGGGTTGCGGCCAGGGACGGCCAAAACCCGGCAATAACCTAAGGGTCGGATCAGGCCCTGGAGCAGATTTCCCGGTATGAGCGAATCCCTGCTGCAATCCTTCTCAACGTACAGCGACCCCGCTGCCGTCAAGCATGCCGAGGTGGTGCCGGAACCCAGCGCCGGTTTCGTGCTCACCCCGATGGTGAACGACCTCACCGAACGGGCCCTGACCTATCTCGGCGCGGGCTACTCGATCCACTTCTCGGGCCCCGCCGGGACGGGTAAGAGCACTCTCGCCTTCCATGTGGCCGCCCAGTTGGGGCGGCCGGTGTCCCTGATCCATGGCGACGATGAGTTCGGGAGCTCCGACCTGGTAGGCCGCGACGCCGGTTTTCACAAGTTCAAGGTGGTCGACAACTATGTCCACCAGGTAATGAAGACCGAAGAACAGATGAGCACCATCTGGGTGGACAACCGCCTCACGACCGCCTGCGAGCTGGGCCACATCCTGATCTACGACGAGTTCACCCGCTCCCGCCCGGAGACCAACAACGCCCTCCTGAGCGTACTCGGTGAGCGCATACTCAACCTGCCGAACGTGCGGCGCGACGGCGAGGGCTATCTGGACGTACACCCCGACTTCCGTGCCATCTTCACCTCCAACCCGGAAGAATACGCCGGGGTGCACAAGACCCAGGACGCACTCCTGGATCGGGTCATCACCCTCAAGGTGGACCACTACGAGCGCGCCACCGAGATCGCCATCGTCCAGGGCAAGACCGGCGTCAAGGAGCGGGACGCGACCCTTATCGTCGACATCATCCGGGAGCTGCGGACGATCGGAGTGAACAACCATCGACCCACCATCCGCGCCGCCGTTGCCATCGGTAAAATCCTGGTCTACCGGAACATTCCGGCGAACCCGGCCCAGAAGTTCTTTCGCACCGTCTGCCACGACGTGTTCAACATGGACACCGTGAAGGTGACCCGCGAGGGGCAATCCCTGATGCCCGAAGTGGTGGACGAGATTATCGACCGCGTGGGCCGCAAGTCCGGCTACCGGCCACCGGTAAACAGCCGGCAGCGGGCCCCGGCCGCCGGCAAGGGGTAAATTCTTATGCCTTTGGATGTCAGGAATCGGAAGATCAAAGGTCTGGCGGACCTCCGCACGAGGGTGGGGCGTATGGACCACCTTACTGAGAGCTATAAGATCTACCTGCGGATTGCCTCCCTGGAGATGGAAAAGGCCCACCGTGGTGTCGAGCATCGCCATGTCTCGTCGCGGGAGGCGCTCCTGGACCGACGCTTCCGCGAGATCGACGACGAAAAGCGCCGGCTGTTCGAGGCTATGAGCATGCGGGATACCACCCTGAAAGAGCTACGCCCGGCCCACGAGGAGCGCGTGCAGAAGATCGCACGCCAGACCGCCGCAAAGAAGGCCGAACGCAAGGCGGCCGAGGGACCACAGCCGCGCCAGATCGCCAAGGCCGAGGAGCAACGTCGGCGCGAGACACAGGCCGCCCGCAAGCGCGGGCCGCGACAGCCGCGGCAGGGATTCAAGCTCCGGTATTGAGAGGGACCCAAATCTTTAGGCTCTTTATGGATTCCGGACTGTTTTGGAGTGCGCCGGCAAAGCGGCGCGGCCACATCGAACCTCAGTAACGGGGGAGTCCAGCGGCGTTGGCCGGAAACCTGGGTGTCGGGTTCCCTACGCGCCGCGGCGACGGCGCTTTCCCCTGGCCGCAAGACCTTGGTTGGGAACGGATCCATCGCCAAATCTAAAGCGGCGGCGGGCAGGTAGCCCATGGCAGCACCTTGGTTACACAGATACCGCGGGTTTCCGTCGCTGCGGGAGTCAAGGTTGCCGCCACACTCCAAAGTGTCCGGTGGTGCCTTCCATGATCGTGAGCAGTCCGGAATCCATAAAGAGCCATCTTTATATACTGCCACACGGCACAATCTGCGCATTTCACTCCCTCTCCCTCCGGGAGAGGGCGGGGGTGAGGGGGAAATTCAAAAGCTCAGATTGTGCCGTGTGGCAGTAGAGCTCTTTCTATGCTGTAGATAGAGAGCTGCTCGCCGCGCGGGCACGCCACCGCGGCGGGGTATGATCGCCAAAATCCACCACGCTGGACGCCTCAAGACATCGCCTCCGAAATGAAGAAAATTTCAGCGGCGAAGTGGCGCAAGTACGCGCGGACCCGCCGCTATCTCGAGAACGAGATTCCCGGACTGAGGGGCCTGCTGCGTGCTGCGCCCAGCGGGTTCAGCACGATCAGGATGTCGAGTGAGATGGCCGATACGATTCTAATGACCGGATTTTGTGCAAATGAGTCAAATCTCGCAAACGCCTAACCCCATTTTTTGTTGTGAAGAGCGCTTGCTGGCTTGGTGAGAGTGTGAGAGGGCGTAGGAAATTCAGGAATGACAAGAATCCTGTAAATCTTGTGTAATCCTGTCCGATTGGCGTTTCGCGATGAAGCTCGAGTTGGGCACTTGTCGGTCTGAGGCGAAGCCTCGCTAGCCATTGCTTGCCTCAATACTGTATCGTCCGACCAGCATAGACGCGGTAACCATAGGGATCAGGAACTAGATGGAAGTTCGCCATAGTTGTTCGCTCAGGAGACCGCGGCAACAAATCGTCTACGGATCTTAACGCATTGTTTCCAGATGCGTTGATGGAGCTATTCATGAATTTGATAAAAAAGCAATCGTTGTGGTATAGAAGGCGTTTTGCCGTACTTAAACACGGCGACTTGCCGTCTACTACCTGATAAGCGGCGCGTCCCTGCGCCGCTTATTGGGGAGCTAACCAGCACGTGCAATCTAAAACGTATTACCAAACGGAAAGCACACAGAAACCTGCCCGGCGGCGTTTTGATACCCCAACCGTTTCAGACACCTAAACAGGCAATCGCCTGACAACAACGTCAGTGCAACATAAGACGCGCCGCCTATCAAGACGCTGAACGCAGACAAACCTCCCCTGCCCCCGTCCATGGGGGCAAGGGAGGTTGCTGGTTAGCTCCCCATTAGGCGGCAAAACATCGCACCTGATTGGAGGAAATTAGCAACAAAGCAGGCCATAAGAAATGGTTGTAAAATATCGTCCCGAGAAGTTTGTTGGGCCAGTAACTAATCAGGTTATCAAAAAGGGTAAGCAGAAGGATGTGAGCAAGACTGACAAGCAACCGACATATATTCGGGAAATTGAACTCCGTTACAAAAAACGCCGGGTTAAATCTGATGCGCCCGTCGATGAGCCACTCACCGATCCCCTGAAGGTCTATGAATTATTCTCTGATCTTCAGAATGAAGCAAAAGAAAAGCTCATAACGATAAGTGTGGATACTAAAGTAAAACCGTTATGCTTTGAAGTTATTGCCATAGGTGCAATTAATTCAGTTTATGTTCGGCCAATTGAGGTATTGCGCACAGTGATACCCTTAAACCCTCATGGTATTATCGTCGTGCATAATCACCCCACAGGTGACCCAACGCCTAGTGATGAGGATGAAAGATTCACATCTAATCTATTAATTAATACAAAATCGCTTGGATTAGAGTTTTACGACCATATTATTATTGGACATAATCGTTATTTCAGTTTTACTGAGGCTGGCGTAATGCGGCGTTTGAAAGAAGAAGGATTAAGAGAAAGGGAAAAGAAAAGAGTTATTGAAATGGCAAAAGCTATGAAAGGTGACGGGGAATCAATAGATAAAATTGAGAAATATACGCAACTTTCGAGAAAAGAAATCGAAAAACTCTAAACTTAGAGTTTGCTGACAAAGCTAATTCAGAGGACGCAAAAAGTCGCGCGGTTGATTAGCAATGGAAAAGGGGCCAGTTCAATTGATGGGTCGTTTCTCACAGATCATTCGCCTAACATTTGGCTGCAAGCGACCCAATGCCGCAGTTCGGTTCCTCAACAACTTTCAAGCTCAGTGCCACGCGGCACTGGACGCCTGAGCCAAGCCGTTGGCGCAGACAAGCAAACCCACCTCCAAACGTAATTGTTGAATGCAATATATTACTCTTTGGAGTATATGTAGTAACTAATTGATTTCACGTCACTGTGTGCGCAGAGTTTGCAGCCATTATTCGTTGCGGAAAATTGATTATTAGGTAAAGAAAAATGAATCAGAACGAAGATCCGGTCATGTATTGGATGGCCATTGGAAGCGCATGTGGAGTTGGTATCGGAGTAACCGTTGGCAACATTCCCTTAGGCGTCTTTGCTGGCATCATCTCTGGTGTTCTGATTGGTTTAATAAAAAAGGCATTTTTCCCGAAACTCGAAACCTATTCGGGTGTAAGAAAAGGGCTTCGTGTTATTGGCTTTTCTCTTATAGCGACAGTTATAATTGTTCTTGCGATCGTAATTACGGTAGGTTTTACTCTCGAAGATCCAGGCACGGTGGCTAGTTAATGTGGCAAATGCAGCCTGAAAGTCGTCATCAGGGTTCATCAAAAAGCGCCAACAAACCCATCAACCTGACGCCGCGCAAATGGGAAAAGGGGTCAGACTCAATTGACGGGTCGTTTTTCACAGCCCATTCGCCTAACATTCGGCTGCAGGCGACCCAATGCCGCGGTTCGGCTCCTCAGCAACGTTCAAGCTCAGTGCCACGCGGCATTGGGCGCCTGAGCCAAGCCGTTAGTGCGCCAAGCGAAGCTTGGCGCTTCTTGCCGGGTGAAAGTCCCGGTCGGGAAAGGATTAACCACCCACCCGTATCGCGTGTTGCGCCTCGGGCGGAAAGCGACGCCTTGGTAAGGACACTGGAGCGAACGTGAACAACAGAGGTGAAGCGTACACAGAGAATCTTGTAGGCCAGAGGGGTGACCGCACCACCCGGAAGCGATTTCAGCCTCGTGAAAGGCAACCAAGCAGACGGCGACAGAGTTAACGGACTGGAAGCCAACACAGAGGAATCGTGAGAACGGACGGTGGGCGGAATCTTGTGGCACTGCCGGGAAACCAGGCAGCAAACAGAGAAGACAAAACCGCGCCCTACGGTCTGGTCATGGTGAGATTCCCGAGGGTCTACCGGGGTCCGAGCGCCTGGCATGCAGGAAGAGAAGCGTTGAGAACTTGGGAGGCCCCATCGGCTCCCAGAGGCAAAGGTAAGGCATGCGGCTATTGAGACACGCAAGGGGAAACCCGGACACGGAACTAGACCGAAGCCTGGAGCCCGCCTGCCGGGGAAGCGGATCCGACCGAGAAGGGAGGGACGCCGGAAGCTGGAGGGGAGTCGGACCGGCTCAGAGTACTTCGAGCGCGGGAGAGCCGCGCCCAAGGGGAAGGGGCCGGCGAAGTTACGCCGCCAACAAAGGAAACTTCACCTGGACAAGCAGAGCCGGCCCATGAAGCAAACCTCCCGGTTGGGACGAGCGAAGAAGGCGGCATCGGACAAGGCCCATCGATTCCAGAACCTCATCGGGATGCTGACCGTCGGGTATCTACTGGCCGGTTGGAGGCTGATTAACAAACGAGCGGCCTGCGGTGTTGACCGTCAGGACGCGCGCAGGTATGAAGCCAACCTGCGGGAGAACGTGGAAGCCCTCGTGTCAGTGGTCAAAGAAGGAAGGTATCGGGCCAAGCTGGTGCTCAGAAGATACATCCCCAAGCACAATGGGAAATGGAGGCCGTTGGGGATACCGGCCATCGCGGACAAAGTGCTGCAGATGGGTGTGACCAAGATCCTGGAAGAGATCTACGAGCAGGACTTTCTCGGATGCAGCTACGGCTACCGGCCCAACGTCGGTGCCCTGGATGCGGTTCGGGACCTGAGCGCCGAGCTGCGAAGTGGGCGCTATCACTTCTTGGTCGAAGCCGATATTCGCAGCTACTTCGACAAAATCGACCATGAAAAACTGATCGAGCTGTTGAAGAAGCGGATCGACGACAAACCCTTTCTGCGGCTCATCCGCAAATGGCTGAAGGCGGGCATATTGGAGACGGATGGACAAGTAAGTCACCCGGAGACGGGAACGCCGCAAGGTGGAATCCTGTCACCGATGTTGGCGAACATCTATCTCCACCATGCCTTGGATGTGTGGTTCGAAGAAACCGTCAAGGTTCACTGCCGTGGGGCGGCGTACCTGTGCCGGTATGCGGATGACTTCGTCGGTGCTTTCGAGCACGAAGCCGACGCCGAGCGTTTCTATCGAGTGCTTGATGCCAGGCTGGGGTCGTTCGGATTGGAGGTCGCAGAGGACAAGACGAACCGGTTGCGGTTCTCACGTCTGGATTGGAAGAAGAGCGGCACCTTCGAGTTCTTGGGATTCGAGTTCCGTTGGGGGCGTGGTCGCGGGGGAAAACCGGCGATCAAGCGCCGCACATCCCGGAAGAAGTACCGGGCCTCCCTGGCGAGCATCCGGGCCTGGTGTCACGAGCACTGCAGGAGGAGCAAGGAGAAGTTCTTCGCGGCCCTCAACGCGAAGCTGCGCGGGTATTACAATTACTCTGGTATCCGGGGCAACTTCGAGAGTATTGATAACTTCTTTTATCAAGTAACGCGGATGCTCTATCGCCAGTTGAACCGCCGCAGTCAGCGGCGGAGCTACAACTGGAAAGGCTTCGCCGAGCTGATCAAGGTCTTCAAGCTCGAACGCCCACACATCTGCCACTGCTTCTGAGCATAAGCCAAAATGCTACCAAGTGCGAAGCGAGTAACTTTGAAGAGCCCGGTGCGGTAGTTCCGCACGCCGGGATCTGTACGGGGGCGGCCGGGTAACTGGCCGTCCTACCGTGACGGCTCCGAAAACATGCTCCCATCGGAGTCCAGCGACATCCATATAGGGAGCAGAGGGTAATTATGATGAAAATCTTCTTTTTGGCTCTTGTTCTAAGCGCGCTACCTATAATTGCTTTTGGAAAGGACTGTGGGGCATACGGGCATGCATTTTCTGCTGTACTGGATGGTACCCCAACTTCTGCTGGTTCCAATGCAGACGTGCAAGTTGGACGCACCTTATGCGATTCAAACAGAGCACGGAGCGCCATAGACAGAATTGAAGAGGCTTTGAGTTACTGGTCAAAACAGGGTCCGACTGAAATAGCGCATTGGTATGAGGGGGTTACCCGAGCCGGCAACGATTGGGGATCTAGCGACCATAAATGGGCACATGATAACGCCAAGGCTGGTAATTGGGAAAAGATTGCACATAAAGCCGTATATAGTCTTCTCAATAAATACTGGGGAATACATGGTACGGCATACTGATGTAGCCTAACGAGTGCATCAGCCGACGCAAAAAGCGCCGCTCGTACCTCGCTCTGCTTTTTGCGTCGGCTGATGCTTGACGTTAGGTTTCGGAATAAGCGTGAGAGACTCGTATCAGATTTTCTTTGATCAATATGTTTCTAAGGAGCGTTTGTTTCGCTTTGGATTGGATGAAACGATTCTCTGTACCGACGCTGTGGTTGGTCCTGCTTGGCTTGATTTGAAGCATCGAGCTTTGAACAACGGTGAAGTCTATATCAGAGGGTTTGGCCGAAATTCATCAGGATCACACTTATTTCAGGAACTCTATTCGCACGCATTTTCCAACGAGAATGTAAAAATCGATCCAACCAACAACAAGGTTCCAACAGCAGTTTTGAGGGATTACACCGGGTATTC
Source organism: Candidatus Thiosymbion ectosymbiont of Catanema sp. Cochon2018 (assembly GCA_011392765.1). Taxonomy (GTDB): domain Bacteria; phylum Pseudomonadota; class Gammaproteobacteria; order Chromatiales; family Chromatiaceae; genus Thiosymbion; species Thiosymbion ectosymbiont_A. Next base: position 1,418,577 of record WYCW01000001.1, read on the forward strand.
TAAAGTACGACATCGAAGCTACAATCAGCTTCGAAACTATCAGGTAGCTCATGTGTTCGGGCGCACAAAAAACATATTTGCATTTACTGCACCTTGGAACATTGTGTATATCCCGAAAATTCTAGACCCGTTTACAGGGCACGAAGCAAAAGGAGAAGCTGTAGAAGAGTTTACTAAATTGTTTCAAAGGATGGTTTTTGATCGCTTCAAAGAACAGATCGAAGACTTCAACTCAATTATGGCCGACCAAAATTTTATTGATAAAATCGCAGGAGCCCTCAGCAAAATGAAGAATTCAGGGAAATATGACAACACTCAAATTGACAACATATACAAAGGCGTTCAATCCGATTTGGTGCAAATTCAAATCAAAACCTAAGGGAAAAGGGGTCAGAGCCCTTAATGAGAGTAACCGTTGGGAAAAGGGGCGAGGCTCAATTGACGGGTGGTTTTTCACAGATCACTCGCCTAACATTCGGCTGCAGGCGACCCAATGCCGCGGCCCGACTCCTCAGCGACTTTCAAGCTCAGTGCCACACAGCATTGGGCGCCTGAGCCCAAACGTTAGGGCGGGTAGATGAATGAAATAATAGGTGAAGTCATGAAAGAAACACTCACAGCAGTATTCGAGAAATCCCCATATGGTTATATCGGATACGTCGAAGAACTCCCTGGGGCAAATACTCAGGGAGAAACATTAGAAGAAACACGAAATAACGTAATAGAGGCGATCGAATTAGTCATCCAATCTAACCGCCAACTTGCTGAAGAAGAATTATCTTTGCAGCCCGATGTAATCAAAGAGCAACTTGGTAATATCGCCGCATGAAGCGCAGGGACCTCATACGACATATCGGGAACCTCGGCTGTGAGATGCTGCGTGAAGGAGGTAACCATACAGTGTACGTTAATCGAGCCGAAAAGAAGGTTACCACAATTCCACGCCATCGCGAGATAGACGAGAACCTATCGAGGAAAATATGCAAGGACCTTGGAGTAGAAAGGCCCTAACATCCAGCTCAAGGCAACGCCGGGAAACGCTAGTGGTGCTTCGCTATAAGCTTTGGCGGCGCGCCTTAGCTGGGCCGTTAGGCGTTCAACGCCCGGCGTCTGGCAACTTTCTTCAACAGGGCGTTGGAGAAAAAACGATGAAAGCGGTAGAGAATCCAGAGTTTATCTTGATTCAGAAGATACAAGCATTAAAGGAGAAGTACGAGAATATCCGGGAAATCGCGCAACTGGAGGAAGAAACACGGGAAATTATCAAACAGAATTGTATAACCTCGGTTCAGATGGCTGCGTTGTACTTCATGAATTGCGGGAAGAATATCGATTCGAAGACGGAAGAAAGGATAGGAAACATCCTGCAAAACATTTTGGATAGCAGGACCTAGCCGTTCGTCCGTCTCGTTCGAATCGCGCAAACTCGCCGGCCAAACCGGTATAGGCCAGCTTAGGTCGTCAACCCAAGCCGTCCATAGGAAAGGGGCTAGGCTCAATTGATAGGTCGTTTTTCACAGCCCATTCGCCTAACATTTGGCTGCAGGCGACCCAACGCCGCGGTCCGGTTCCTCAGCAACTTCCAAGCTCAGTGCCACGCGGCATTGGGCGCCTGAGCCCGAACGTTAGGGCCAAGAAACATCGAATGATGGGAAAGTATATAGTAATTATCACTTTTATAGTCTTGTCGGGGTGCTCAGCAAAACCCTCAGTAGTACAACATGCAAGTAAATACTCAGGTTATGGTAAAAATGAAGTATTCGTTGTAAGCCACGGGTGGCATACGGGACTCGTCATTCCATCCAAAGCAATATATAACTCAATACCTGCTCTTAAAGATCGTTTTGGAAACATCCACAATATAGAATTCGGTTGGGGTGACAAAGGTTTCTATCAGGCGAAGGAGATTACATCCGGCTTAACCTTAAGAGCGATATTCTGGCCAACTGAGTCAGTTGTCCATGCAGTCGGGGTTCCACAAAGTGTATATCAGTATTTCTCTAATAGAGAAATGAAGAGAGTCTGTTTAAACGACAAAGAATTGTCTTTCTTGGTGAAGTATATTTCGAATAGCTTTTATAAAAACGATAAGGGTGAAGTGGCCGAGCTAAAAAGTGGAATATACGGTGATAGTCAGTTCTATAAAGGAGTTGGAGATTACTATTTGATGAATACATGTAATAAATGGACAGCCAAGGGTTTAAAAAGCGTGGGTATGGATGTGTTTCCTACTTTCAAGCTGACAGCTGGCAGCATCATGAGTTACCTTGATGAAAACAATAATGCTGCCCTAACAAGGGGTTCCAGCGGATGCCAAAATGCGCCGCTCGTTCTTCGCTCTACATTTTGGCCCCGCTGAACCCAGCGTTAGGCTTCACCCACTGAGTTTAAGAACACACGATGGAAAAAGCAAAAGTTCAAATATTTCTGGATCGCATGGCAATCTCGGCATCGGCGCTATGCATGCTTCATTGTTTGGTAACACCGTTATTGCTTGTCACAGTTCCAGTCATTTCGTCCACCTTTCTGGTTGACGAAGAGTTTCACAAAGCTCTTGTTACGATCGTGTTGCCAACCAGCTTTATCGCTCTCTTCCTAGGTTGTCGCCGCCACAAAGACCGCACAGTTTTCGTCCTTGGCAGTCTTGGACTCATTGCGCTGGTTTCAATCGCTTATTTCGGTCACGACCTTCTCGGCGAACTTGGGGAAAAAGTTTCAACCATCATTAGCGGTACAATGTTGGCATTCGCTCACATACGAAACTATCGCTTGTGCCGGCATGATGGATGCAATGCCTAACAACGCCATCAACGCGGACAGTGAAAAGCGGTTCACCTTCGTCGCCCCGCTTTTCACTGCCGGTTATGGCGAACATTAGGCGTTCGCATAAAATGGCTATAACACTGTGAAACTGCGAATTGAGAGGCTTTATGAAAATCAATGTAGTCATTGAAAAAGATGGAGACGGCTACTTGGCTAGAGTAGAAGGGCATCAAAATCTGTTTGCATTTGCCTACACTGAAAAAGATGCTGTTATAGAGTTAAAGAATGTTGTTGAAATGGTTATGGATTACCATCTTGAGCAGGCAAACGATGAGAGAATCATCAGAAATGAGCTGGCTACCACGGTAGAAAAGTATGCCCTTCAAGTATAGGGAGATTGAAAAAAGGCTAATGAAAATGGGATATAGGGTTGTGCGCCAAAAAGGTTCACATGTTATATTTTCTGATGGCAAAAATATTTTTCCAGTACCTAACCATGGCTCAAAAGACATTTCTCCTGGTGTTGAGAGGCAATTGCTTAAAATACTGAGTATGTCCGTTGATGAATTCAGAAATATCAAGTAAATCGCCTAACACAACGCTCCAGCGGACACAAACACTGCGCGGCTTTTTGCGCATGCCTTCGGCATTGTTGCGCAAACGCCGCTTCGTGTTTGGTGCCACTGAGCTTGGCGTTAGGCGGTAAACCGGCTAAAGGTCGCTGCGTCCTGGAATCTTCGAGGAAGTGTGAGCTCAAAAGAGAAGTACATATGCTTGTCGAAGCAAAAGAAGTTAAAGATGGATTTTTTATTCCCATGCTTGACCAACTGAAAAATATTCAGAGGGAGTATGTATTGATGAATATTGAATTGGTCGATACCAAAGTGGAGGATTTGGAAAAAAGCACAGAAAGGGATATTTGAAGTACCCTGTAACACCAGGAGAATTTAGCGACTTAGAAAATGAACAAGTATGGTGCGACAATGAAGCGTGGTGAAGTCAGATGGTATAAATTTCAAAGTCCAGATAAAAAAAGACCTAATGTAAGTATAGCCTTACATGGCATTCCAGCCCGCGTAGGTTGTGCGAAAAGGGGCCAGGCTCAATTGATAGGTCATTTTTCATAGCTCATTCGCCTAACATTCGCCTGCAGGCGACCCAATGCCGCGGTTCGGCTCCTCAACAACCTTCAAGCTCACTGCCTCGCAGCATTGGGTGCCTGAGCCAAGCCATTAGCCGCGGTCAACACCACCAAACATGTTGCAAGCAAAAATCATTATGGCAAAGTGTATTCTGGCCTTTTACAAAACGTAGGTTTAGAACAGGTAATGATATGAACTTTCCCGATTTAGAACGCATTACGATTAATCCGAAAGTGATGGGTGGCAAACCTTGTATTCGGGGAATAAGAATAACGGTTGGGACGATAACGGGTCTACTGTCCGCTGGAAGAACAAATGAAGAAATATTAAAGCTCTATCCGGACTTGGAAAAAGAGGATATTTTCGCCGCGTTAGCTTATGCCACCTGGCGAGCAGAAGAATATGATGTTCAACTCAAGGTGTCATGAGAATAGTTTTGGATATGAATATTCCTCAGGGTTGGAAAGAGCTTCTTGAGACACAGGGGCACGAAACAATCCATTGGCGTGAAATTGGAGAAATTCGCGCTGAGGACGCTGAGATAATGGAATGGGCTAGGCAAAATCAGTTTGTAGTACTCACTCACGACCTGGATTTTGGTTCACTTCTTTACGCTACAAATGCAAACAAACCAAGCGTAATACAGCTTAGATTGGAAGACATTGTTCCATCAGTAGCGGGCAGTGTGGTAATCGAAACATTGAATAAAGTAGCAAAAGAACTCGAAAACGGAGCACTTGTAACCATCGATCTTAGGCGGCACAGAATTCGCTTATTGCCGTTAAGGAGTTAGATTCTAAAAATATCTCAAAATGGCGGCTAACAGGGCAAATGCAGCCGACCGCAAAACCGCGAGCCAAGCTCGCGGTTTATTTTAGGCTTCAGTGCAAGCGCGGTTTTGCGGCGCCTGATTTGCGACGTTGGACAAATTAAAAGGAAAAAGGAGGTAAAAACAATGCATTACAGTCAATTGATGGGTATTAAAGAAAACGGAAAGCCACATGGAAGCGACATTGCAGAGCCTCTTCAGAGCCGAATTCGAGTCGTATAGCACACACCATGGATTCAGTGTGGATCAATACCACGCGGCCCAAGCGATCATGGCTTGTCAGAGTGAAGCGCTCGGCTATGAGCACTGGGAGTGCTTCAATGATCATTCCCCAAAAAAGGACATCCATTTTGTTTGCTTGGTCTACTTCGTCCGTCAGGCTTGGGCGCAGCGTGTAGGATGGGTAGAGGCGCGGGCTCGGGTGGTGGTTTTTGGCACTGCTTTTCCCGCGCCGAAACCCATCATCAGGGGGTTTGCGTGGATGATGGGTTTCTCTGGCTCCCACGCTCCAGCCCGTAGCCCGTAGGGTTTTGGCCATCCCTGGCCGCAAACCCAGCCTACGGGTTATTGAAGCGACGAACAAGAAATTGTTGGCAGTAAATGCGCTATTTGCATAACAAAAACGTTAACCTAACCGCATACTGGCTAGCTGTCGCTACGCTCCAGGCTAGTCAGTACGCGGCAAGTCACGCTTTGGGGAGATGAAAGGTAAAAGAGAGAAAGCTGTTGAAATAGCAAAGGCATTGAAGCAAAAAGACATCAGCATAACGATCATTGCTGAAACTTGCCTTTGCTTCGCTACGGTAAATCCGCAGCTAAGCGTGGGCGATAGATACTCGCCTTGTCCACAATGAGATGAAAAATGAAGATGATAGATCTTGGTTTCACGGAACAGGATGAAAAAGAACTTGAGGGAATCGTAGAGATTACAGGGAAAACACGAAATGAACTTATATGCGAAGCAGTTAAATTTTTCATTGATGAATTTAATAGTAAGGATCGTCTTAATCTACTTCGGCAAGCACGTGGAATAAAGCCACCATGATCTACCTGATATCAAACAACTGAGGCTAGAATGGGATAGGAGGGAGTAACAGTTGTATGGCAATCAATTTATTAATTGATACGGATGTGTTGATTGACTATCTTCGTGAACAAGGAGATGCCGTTCGTTACCTTGAATCCATGCAAGATAAACCTCTTATTTCCGTAATAACAGTTACAGAATTATATGCCGGCGTTCGTGAAGGAAAAGAAAGAAAGCGGCTCGATAAGTTTATCTCCGCTTTTGAAGTAGTACTGGTAGACTTGAATATTAGTGTAAAAGGCGGTTTATTTCGTAGAGATTATGGCAAAAGTCATAATACTGGAATCGCCGATGCACTAATTGCTGCTACTGCTGAAACACAGAAGGCATCATTAGTTACCTTGAATGCAAATTCAAACACCCCAGTAAACCTGGACGAGTAACCGTTCCTCACCCAAAAAAAGATTTACCAACTGGAACTTTGCGGAGTATCTTCAAACAAGCGGGATGGGACTAGCCTTAGTTTACGGTGATTAAAAATGCGATATCCAGTTATTATACATAAAGACCCTAGTTCAGATTATGGAGTAACTGTACCTGCTTTACCTGGTTGTTTTTCAGCAGGTGATACACTTGATGAAGCTTTGGAAAATGCAGAGGAAGCTATTGAGTGTCATTTAGAAGGAATGCTTTTAGATGGTGAAAATATTATTGTCGCCAAATCCCTAGAGGAACATAAAAAAATCCAAAATATGATGATGGTGTTTGGGCTATATTAAATATTGATGTATCAAAATTATCTGGAAAAGCAAAACGAGTAAATGTAACGCTACCAGAAAGATTACTGACCCAAATGGATAATTATGCATCTTCTCATGGTGAGTCACGATCTGGATTATTAGTTCAAGCGGTATTTACCTAATTGACATCGGGACACATGATGAAGTTTATTAAATCAGGGCCTAATTAAAGATTCGATCCAACTACCAACAGCCTTAGGTAAATCCTATGCTCACTTCACTAAAAATAAGCAATTTTAGACTCCTCCAAGACTTTCAAGTCAGAAAGCTCGGGCATGTCAACCTAATCGTGGGTAAAAATAACTCTGGAAAGAGTACTGTACTCGAAGCATTACGAATATTTGCTGGAAATGCCCATCAACTCTTACTTCAGGAGATTGCTGCTAGCCATGATGAAAAATTCAGGATAAGAGAAGAAGATGCAAGCGATGCTGAGACAGCATTTCCCTTTGAAGATTTTTTTACTGGTAGACAATTCCCTCAAGATGATAATGCAAAAATAGAAATTGGGCAAATTGATGCTACTACCGATACTTCCCACCTACTGCAAATTCAGCATATATTTCTTGTAGAAACAGAAGAAACTGTTAATGATAATACAACGGGAGAAACACATACCCGTATAAGACGCCGCCCAGTTGTTCCATCTGAATTTGAAAAGCTGGAAGATGAACCTGTTAAACATGCTTTACTTGTTACCAAAGGAGAGCGATCATCCATAATCAATCTTGACATGCTTAGATCTCGTTATAGGCCAAGTACTCGTGATGCCTATGACATAATTCCATGTAGCACTATTCCAACACAGTTCATTTCCATTGATGAACTTGCAGAGGAGTGGGATAAAGTTGTGTTTCAAGAACCAGAAGAAACTGTTATAAAAGCAATGCAAATTATTGAACCTGACGTTCTGAATCTAACTTTTGTTAATGATATAGAAGAATATAGACCACCAACAATGCGTAGAGTTGCTCGGCGCTCGCCTAAAGTTAAAATGTCAGGTTTGCCACTTCCTATTTCTCTTAATAGCCTAGGGGATGGGATGTTAAGAGTATTTCAACTGGTCTTAAAAGTCTTTCCTGCTAAAGGAGGTTTTTTGTTAATTGATGAGTTTGAAAATGGACTACATTATAGTGTTCAAGAAAAAATTTGGACACTATTATTTAAATTATCTAAAAAGTTGAATATACAAATTTTTGCTACAACACATAGCTGGGATTGTATTGAAAGTTTTTCTAAGGTAGCCAGACAAAACACAGACATAGATGGTGTTCTATTTCGTGTAGGCAAAAGTGTTCGACAGAGTACTCAAGGCCAAATTATTGCTACTGTTTTTGATGAAGAGCAACTTTACATCATTACTCAATCAGATGTTGAGGTTCGCTAATGTCTCAGGAGAACTTACTGCTAGTTGAAGGTAACACTGATAGAGATTTTTTTGATATGCTGTGTAATACCCTAGCTATATCTCCTAGGATTCAAGTTGCTCCTCCTAAAGATTTAGGCGGCAGATATAATACTAAACAAGGTGCATTAAATTACTTGAAAACTATATTGTTGCCGCAGCTTAATGATGGGGGGATTGAGCGTTTAGCTATAGTTGTAGATGCAGACTATGCAGAGTCTCATGGCCTAGGTGCAGTAGGAACCCTTAATCAAATTAAAGAAATTGTTGAGCCTTTCGGCTTTAACTTACCAGAAAACGAGAGTTATCTGAATGGATTCTGTTTTAAAAATTCAGATGGCCTGCTTGATTTTGGCGTATGGATTATGCCAAATAATAAAGAAGATGGAATGCTCGAGGATTGGATCAAGTCATGTATAGCTCAAAGTGAACAAGAATTATTTCATCATGCAGAAAAAACCGTAGCAGATCTGTCAAATCATGGTTTGCAAAAATTTAAGCCTATTCATATTACTAAGACCCAAGTTGCTACATGGCTTGCTTGGCAAAACTTGCCAAAATATAGCGTTGATCGTGTACTGGACAAAAATGATCCTCTCGTAGATAAAAATTCCACGTTGTATCAAAATCTAGCTAATTGGTTGAAAAATATCTATATTGTAATCCGTAACTTTCCAATCTCAGTTCGGCAGGATTTGAACCGCCGATGATTTGTACGGCAAATGGCGCAGAAAAAATGTAGTTTGCGCTTGACGCGAACTTCTGAAGTGTAGTATCACAATACTCGGAGTGTCGGCCTTGGTCGGCACTTCGTCGATTAACTGTTGAAACCGGAGAAAGAGCTATGTTTAAACATCTCGGTAAAACGATGGTGACAGCTTTGGCGGGGTTCTTCATTTCTATGAGTTCCGCTATGGCGCAAACGACACCGAGTCACGTATATCAGGTGGTGGATAACGTGAAGGCCGAACTGGCGGAGATGCACAAGGCTAACCTTAGTGATCCGCCTCGGGTAAAGGTAAACCTGACCGAGCGCCAGCCGCGTCACGTACTGCAAAAAGCGCGCGAAGTCTATGGTGATGTTCAGAAATTGCGTAAAAGCAGGGGGCTTGCTGAAAACCCACTGCCGGCCTTCCCGGTGCGTGAGGTAACGCCGGCCGACGTGCGTGAGTTGGCGGACAAGATACTGACCAACGTGCGGGAAGTGCGCAAAGAAACCGGGGCGGCGGATCCGGCTCCGGCAGCGCTTCCCAGTGGGAAAACCCCGACAGATGTATACGACAACCTGGTTCAGGCCAAAGCCTCCATCACGGCGGTTCCGGTGATTATGCCGAATGACGTATATCAGGTGGCGCTGACGATTATCAGCGACATCGAAAAAGTGCGTAAGGCTAAAAAAGTAACTGCTGAAGTGCCGGAACCGGCTGCTTCCAAAGGCAAAAAGCCGAAGGATGTATATGAGGTTGCTTATAAACTGCTTGGCAAGGTCAAAGCTTTGACGGAGAAAAAAGGCTACGACATCCCAGGTGGCGTGATAATGCCCAACAAGGTAAGCGGTCGTATTACGCCGACAGATGTAATCGACCTTCTCAATAACATTCTGGCGGAAGTCGGCGCCATAAAGGTGGTTGTAGGTTCCACCGATAAAACCGAATTCGCCGGTCCGCAATCCGGCAAAACGCCTTCTGATGTGTACGACGCAATGGTAAAGGCGGGTGCATTGCTTGATACGCTTTAAGCATTTGCGTGGCTGCACGCCGCCGGCGCAACGGTTGGCGGTGGTGCAACCCACGTAGTAATCGTTCAGCCTCCCTTGCCGGCCCCTGGGACCGCGATATCCTGTCGGCACCTCGATGGGACCACGGCGGTCAGTCGTGGAATACGCCGGGGGCCGACAGAAATCCTGTTCTCACGGATTAAAAACGAAACAATCCGTGAGAATCGGTGTAATCTGTGGACAGAAAAGATCATATGATCTTTTGCGACCGATTTGCGTTCATTTGCGGCAAAAAACAATGGCTCTTTATGGATTCCGGACCGTTTTACCCTCCACCTTCGGCATGACCGTGGGGTGGGCTGTGCCCACCGATCGGGCCTCCAGTCACCGGCCGCCAGTCGCCGGCTTCCACCTCATCGATGCGGTTCGCTGCCTGCCGGTGCGCCTGCCTGTCCCGTCCATGGAACGGCAGACAGGTCCCTGCACGCAGACAGGCGCTCACCACATCCTACACTCCCGGCAAGATCCATGAGTTCACGCTACCTGTACGCGATCATCGGCGACGATGCCGTCGAGGATACCCTGGCCGGGCTCGGAAAGACCGGCATCGGCAATACCAAGGTCGAGACCCTGGACGCGGACGGCATCGCCGCCGTGGTCTCCGCCTACCGGGGCTCCTCGGTACGCCCGCAACGGACCAACATCGCCGCCCACCAGAAGGTATTGAGCGCATTGCTGGCGGTGACTACGCCGCTGCCCATCAGCTTCGGGACCATCGCCGAAGACGATCAGGCCGTCCGTACCACCCTCCGCCACAGCCATGCGGATCTCGAGGAGGCATTGGAGCGGGTCCGCGGTAAGGTGGAGATGGGGCTCAATGTACGCTGGGATCTGGCGAACATCTTCGAATACTTCGTCGTCCGGCATCCGCCCCTGAAGGAACTGCGGGACACCCTGTATGCCGGCGGCCGGGAGCCGCCGCGGGACCGGAAGATCGAGCTGGGCCGGCTGTTCAGTCAACTCCTGGAAGAGGACCGGGAGCGTTACACCGACCAGGTGGAGGTGGTCCTGCGCGGATGCTGCGCCGAGATCCGGCGCGGGGAGCCCCGCAAGGAGGCCGAGGTTATGCGCCTCTCCTGCCTGGTAGAACGCGACGCCCAGGCTACCTTCGAGGCAGCCGTATTCAAGGTGGCCCAAGTCTTCGACGACCATTACGCCTTCGATTTCAATGGTCCCTGGGCACCGCACAGCTTCGTGGACGTGCCCATTACCCTCTGATGCTCATTGTCGACGACCTGCTGCTGGCGCCCTTCAAAGGGCTGTATTGGATCGGCAAGGAGATCCATGAAGCCGTGCTTACCGAGCAGGTATCCCAACGCGAGGCCATTACCACCGCGCTCTCCGAGCTCTATATGGAGCTGGAGACGGGCCGCATCGACGAGGCGGAGTTCGACGCCCGCGAGGCCGAGCTGCTCGATGCCTTGGACCAGCTCCAAGAGCCGTCCCAGGACGAGGAGTGAAGGACCCTGACCTGCTCCGACCCGGCAAGCTGCGCCTGGTGTTCTTCGGCGGCAAGGGGGGAGTCGGCAAGACCACCTGCGCCGTGGCGACGGCGTTGCGCTGGGCCCGTGAGGACCCCGATGCCCCCCTGCTGCTGGTTTCCACCGATCCGGCCCACTCCCTGGCGGACTGCCTGGCGGGCGGATCACCGCCGCCCCGGCTGCATGTCAAAGAGCTGAACGCCGCCGCCGATCTGGCGGCGTTTCGCATGCGGCACGGCGACCAACTGCGCGAGATCGCGCGGCGCGGCACCTTCCTCGACGGTCGCGACATCGACTGTTTCCTGTCCCTTTCTCTGCCCGGACTGGACGAGCTCATGGCCGTGCTGGCGCTCAGCCGTCAGCTAGCCGCTGGCCGCTACCGGACAGTCCTGGTAGACACCGCCCCCAGCGGCCATACCCTGCGCCTGTTGGCCTTGCCGTCGGCCATGCGCCGGTGGCTGGATTTGCTGGATACCCTACTGGCGAAACACCGTTACATGAAAGAGGTGTTTTACGGCAGCTACACGCCCGACGAGCCGGACCGTTTTATCCTGGATTCGGCCGCCGAGATCGAGGCCCTGGACAAGCTGCTGCGGGATCCGGACCAGTGTCGATTCGTGCCGGTTACCCTGGCCGAGACCCTCGCCCTGGAAGAGACCGCAGACCTGGCCTGCGCCCTGCACGCCGCCGGCATCGCCACCCCGGAGCTGGTAATCAACCGGCTGCATCCCGACCACCCGTGTCCTACCTGCAGCTCCGTGCGGGCCGATCAATTGCAATGCCTGGCCCGGTACGCAGCGACGATCCGGGACATCGGGCGCCCTTGGGGTCTCCCCGTGCAGCCGCAGGAACCCCGCGGCAGCGAGGCCCTTGCTGCATTCTGGGGTACAGTGATACCCCTCGATCGGCCCCTTGGAGCCCCCGTGACGGCACATCTGCCGATCAGGGTCGAGGCGCCCGGTCCCTCTCCGGGGCTGGAGCGGCGTCTGTTGATCTTCTGCGGCAAGGGCGGCGTCGGCAAGACCACCCTGGCCTGTGCTACCGCCCTGCATCTTGCCGTAACCGAGCCCGACCGGCGCACCCTGCTGTTCTCCAGTGACCCGGCCCATTCCGTGGGCGACTGTCTGGGGATTCCTATCGGACCCGAACCGGTTGTGGTTTCCAAGGGCCTGTCCGTGATGGAGGTCGATGCCCAGGCCGAGCTCGCGGCCATGCGATCGGCATACGACGAAGAGCTGCGGGGATTTTTCACCGGGCTTTCGTCCAGCGTGGATTTCACCTTCGACCGGCGGGTCATGGAACAACTGCTGGATTTCGCGCCTCCCGGCATCGACGAGATCGCGGCGCTCATACATGTTCTCAGGTTTCTGCAGGCGGGAGACTACGATCGCTTCGTGCTCGACGCGGCGCCGAGCGGCCATCTGATCCGGCTGTTGGAGCTGCCGGGATTGGTCGATGACTGGTTACAGGCCATGTTCGAGCTGCTGCTCAAGTACAAGGACACCATGGGCGTCCCGCGTTTCGGCCAGCGACTGGTGCAGCTGTCGAAAGACCTCAAATCCCTGAGAGGACTACTCGGAAACCCGGACCGGACCGGCCTCGCGCTGGTCGCCATCCCCACCGGCATGGCCCTGGAAGAGAGTCGGGATCTGGCCGGCGCCTGCCAGGCAGCGGGATTGCGGCTCCAACACCTCTTTCTCAACCTGCTGACACCGAGCGGGGAGTGCCCGGTGTGCGCCGCCCAGGCAGAACGCGACCGGACCCTTGTCGATGCATTCACTGCCGCCTTTCCCGCTACCCCTCAGACCCGGGTCTACCGCGGTGATCCGCCGCGTGGTCCGGAGGCGTTGACGGCCCTGGGCGCGGCCGGCTTCCGGTCACCGGCAGCGTAGGGTGATCTATGCCCACCGCGACTCACCCGGCTTCGATTTCGAACCGCATCTTCGGACTGCGCGATTGTTATTCCGAGCACAGCGAGGAATCTTGTTTCAATTGCGACTGTGGCGGTTAGCCGTAGCATACGTGGACGGGGTGGACTTCATGGACCGAGTGGACGCAGCGGCTTTATCGAGGCCGTTTTTCAGGGCAATCAGCAACCCGAGCCCGATGAAGGCCCCAGGGGGTAGGATAGCGAACAGGGCCCCTGGGAAGTCCGGCCCCAGATTCAGACCGAGCCCCTGGGCGGCAGGGCCCAACAACAGATGGGCCTGGTGGAAAAGGGTGCCTTGCCCCACGAGCTCACGCAGACCGCCGAGGGTCATGAGCACCAGAGTAAAACCGATGCCCATACTCAAGCCGTCCACCAGGGCGCGATCCGGCGGGTTTTTGGAGGCGAATGCCTCGGCGCGGCCGATGATGGCGCAGTTAGTGACGATCAGCGGGATAAACAGCCCCAGCACCTGGTGAAGCTCGTAGAAATAGGCCCGCATCCCGAGCTCGACGGTGGTGACGACGGAGGCGATTACCAGCACGAAAACCGGGAGCCGGATCTCCGGGCGCACCAGATTCCGGATCAGGGAAATGGTGGAGTTGGATAAGACCAGCACCGTAGTCGTCGCCATCCCCATGCCGAGTCCGTTGGTCGCCGTCGTCGTGGTGGCCAGCAGCGGGCACAGCCCCAGCAGGGCCACCAGGGCCTGATTGTTGCGCCACAGACCGTCACCGGCGATCTCGAGGTAAGACTTGAGAAACATCAGGATTCTCCCGTTGCCTGTGGCGTCGCCGACGCCGGCCGGTCATAAAGCGATGTGCCCCGTTGTTCGACGAAGCGCAAGGTGTTCTTGACCGCCCCCACGATGGCCCGCGGCGTGATAGTAGCGCCGGCGAACTGGTCGAACACACCCCCGTCGCGCTTTACTCGCCACTTTGCCTCCGGCGGGTTTTTTAAGGACTTGCCGTTGAAACCCAGCACCCAGTCCGACTTGGCCAGCTCGATCTTGTCACCGAGTCCGGGCGTCTCCCGGTGCGCCAGCACGCGCACCCCCCCCAGGGTACCGTCCGTCAGGACGGACACCAGCAGCTTGATAGGCCCCATGTAACCATAGGGGACGATCGGATCCAGCACCACCGCCAGCGGCTTACCATCACCGCGGATGCGATAGACGCGGGTGGTTTCGCCACCCAGCAAGTCCGGGTCACTGACCTCGATGAGGTCTTGCAACGGGTCGTTGTCCATGTACTCGGGGGGGATGACGCCCGCTACCTTGCGCAGAGTAGCCGCCCGCTCGTTGGCAGCAGTACGCTCCAAGGTCAGGGCGTGGGTAACAGCCACCAGGCCGACGCCGGCCACGGCGAAGGCGCCGAGGATAAGGCCGGCGGTCATGGCGGCACCTGGCTTCACCTTATTTTTCATATTTATAATTCATTTTCGGCAGATGTAGACCATGTGCTTTGGTTGATCTCTTTCCAGAGTGCATATATCGCAATTCGAGTCTTCGATTATCTGCAGGCGTGCAATGTTCGATATAGAGCCGTATTCAAAGGAAACTCCCCGCATTTCACCCCGTACCTCTCCGTCGACATCGCCTCCCGTAAAGATCAGAACACCACTCGGAGCAAGATGGGAACACAGCTTTCTCAGCACATCCGCCTGCTCTGCCTGCGGTGCGTGAAAAATGCTGTCCCATGCTACCACCAAATCAAATTTTTCCTCTGACCGCCAAGACATGAAATCAGCGTGTACGAAGGTGACGCCAGGATGTTTGGAAGCGGCTATGTCCAGCATGGCTGATGAAACGTCGAGTGCAGTGATAGCGTATCCTGCTTCCAACATCGTTTCTATCATCCGTCCACCACTTCCGCATCCCACATCGAGGGCTTTACCTCGTCGTTTTGACAGACTTATGGCTTTCTCGAGATAACTCAGGCCATACGTAGGATTTATAGTGTCGTCCCACCATGTTGCTATCTTATCGTAATTTTTGCCGAGTTCTTGGGCGTTCATTTTATTACTTTTCCTCAATAACCTCATTTATTAGATAAAAGCCCGCGTAGGTTGGAGTGAGGGACGAACCCCAACGGCTCTTGCTCGACATAGCGATTTGTCGGGATTCGCAAGCTTACCCCAACCTACGGGCTGACTCCTTCCTGTTTAGCTCTTGAAATAAGCCGTACATGCAGACTTTTAGGAATGCGGGTAATAAACCTATCACTTGCCGATTCGCCCGGACGTGGAATTTCTCTACCTGCTTCTTTGCACGTCTGAATCCAACAAGCTAAAGCATCCTGCCCATTCCTTATTGCTTCCTCTGGTGTTTCTCCATCAGACATACAACCTGGTAAATCAGGAAAAGTAATCAGCCAGCCACCACCTTCTTGTTCAGATAATGGCCTCATTTCAAAGGGATATTCAATATTACTCATGATTATGCGCTCCAATATCATCAAGCAGAGCAAGAAACCGGCCAATGTAAATGGCTTTAATTGGCCGTTTGGCTGGGACTGTTACTACAAGATCAGATTTTTCATGCATGAACACAACTTCCTTTTCCTTTATACGATATTGCGTTTTTGCTGGGTAGGATAGGCTTGTTCCACGATCCATTTGTGGATTAAATCAGTAACTCCGATACCTTGGAGTTTAGCGATTTTCCTAACCGTCTCGGCTTCATCAGATGAGAGATGAATTTCCATTACCGTATCTCTTCCAGTAAATACTGGTTCAGTTACTTCCTCGAGTTCATCAAGAAAATCGGTGAGATCATGGGTATCCCAAAACTCGGCGAGTTTCTGGATAGAGTCTGTTTTCGGGATAGTGTTCATCGTGTTTTCCATTGTTGGTATCTGGATTTTTCCTTGTCTGTCATTGGACGTGCGGTAACAGGGTATCTTTTCCCTCCGGGGAATTGAATGATTACACAGAACAAATACCGTCCGGAATGGGTTTGTCCAAGCACATAATAGACAGGGTTTTCCCCTTGCGACTTGGCTCTCAGCAACAAAGAACGACTAAAACAGATTTCTTCAACTTCTTCCGGAGATACGTTGTGCCGTGCGATATGTTCAATGCGGTCTTCCGACCACACGATTTCATGAATGCTCATTGCTCAATTTTAGCCCGCGTAGGGCGGGGAAGTGTACGCTTCGTGGCCGATTTTGAAAAAATACTCTTGTCATGAGCAGAACAAAAACCTGTAAATGTTGAAGCGTTGTTGATCCCAATGAGTTCCGGAATAATTCTTCCATGTAAGCTACTGGTTTATAAAGAATCTAAAGAGTAACGAAATCCAGCAAAATCAACAAGTCAAGCTGAATGTGACAAAGTAGAATTTGCGACCGATTTGCGTTGATTGGCGTTCATTTGCGGCAAAAATGATTCCCCTATTATCGGCACTACTGCACCAGAGGCTTGTTCATCAGGTGTCCCGGTCGTGGCCAAAGACCCGGGGCCGGGTGTAGTGGTCGATAGTGGGGGCGGCGATGTTCAGGAGCAACACGGAAAAGGCCACTGCGTCCGGATAGCCGCCCCAGGTCCTGATTACGAAGATCAGTACGCCGATTATGGCCCCGAAAATGAGCTGGCCTTTGGGGGTGGTACAGCCGGACACAGGGTCGGTAGCGACGAAAAAGGCCCCCAGGATGGCCCCGCCGCTGAACATGTGGAAGGCGGGGAAGGGGTGAATCTGGGGGTCCAGGGACCAGAAAAAGCCGGCGGTGAGGACCAGACCCAGCAGCATGGACACCGGAATGCGCCAGCCGATGACCCGTCTCCAAATCAGAAAGATACCCCCCAGTAAGAACCAATTGCCGACCCATTCCCAGCCACGACCGCCGAAGTCTCCCCACAGGGGACTGGCGCGGATCTCGTCGATGATCCGATTCTGGTTGAGCTGAGTGCGCATCTGGTCCAGCGGCGTCGCCATGGTGATGGCGTCCCAGGTAAGCCCTTCGGGCGGCATTCCTGTAAAAATCAGGC
Source organism: Candidatus Thiosymbion ectosymbiont of Catanema sp. Cochon2018 (assembly GCA_011392765.1). GTDB lineage: Bacteria > Pseudomonadota > Gammaproteobacteria > Chromatiales > Chromatiaceae > Thiosymbion > Thiosymbion ectosymbiont_A. Next base: position 1,435,715 of record WYCW01000001.1, read on the forward strand.
GTACCGAATCGGTAAAACCAAGGACGTGCTCCGCCAACATGTAGGGCGGGAGCCAGCTCGTCATGGCCAGGGGATAGGAGACCAATAGGAAGACGTAACCCGCCATGGCCGGATTGAATGGGTTGTAGCCCAGCCCCCCGTACAACTGCTTCGCCACTCCGATGGCGAACACCATGCCGATCAGGGTCAGCCACCAGGGCAGGGTGGGCGGTACCGCGAGGGCGAACAGCAGGGCCGTAACCAGGGCACTCAGGTCCCGAATCGCCGGCAACGCCGGGCGGCCGCGCAGCTTGAGCGCGACGGCCTCGGTAAGGACGGCGAACAGGCTTGCCAGGACCAGGTTGATGAGGATGCCCCAGCCGAAGTACCAGATCATGGCCACCGTCCCCGGAATCAGGGCCAGGATGACCTCGAACATGACTCGGTCGACCCGGTTGGGGCGGTTGCCGTAGGGGGAGGAGACGATAACGCCCGCCATGCCGTGTCCTCAATCTCAGCTAGGATCCTTGAGGGACCCGAATCTTTACAAATGAGTCAAGTTTTGTGTGCACTACCAATCAACCACGAATGAACACGAATAAACACGGATTGTGATCCGTGTTTATCCGTGTCTGCCTCCGTGGTTCTTCGGTGCGGTTTGTTACCCAACCTTGTCGGTCTGAGGCAAAACCTCGTTAGTACAGCAGCACCGAAGTACCGCTGACATGGGAATCATTTTTTGTCCGCAAATGAACGCGAATCAACGCAAATCGGTCGCAAAAGATCACATAATCTTTTCTGTCCGCGGATTACGCGGATTCTCACGGATTATTGTGTTTTTAATCCGCGAGAATCTGCGTCATCCGCGGATCGATTGAAGTGATCGGATCATTAACGGTTTTCGATTCATTTGCGTTGATTCGCGTTCATTTGCGGACGAATATTTTCCGCGGGGGTTCTACCGGTTCAACGTTATCGGTCGTTGCGAGCATCCGTACCAGCCGGTTCTGCGGTCGTGGCCGCCGCGGCGTGGCGCCGCTGTTCGACCGCGTCGATCTGCCGCTGTCGAGCAGGCGCCGGATTCCGGGTGTGCTTCGGGCCGAGGCCCTGCTCGGCCTGTGCCGCCTTCTTGGCCGCGACCCGCGCTTTGGCCGCCTCGATTGCCGCCTGTTTGGGGTCCTGCGTGGCCGCGGCGGCCTGTGTTCCGACGGTGGCCGGAGTCGCGGTCAGGGCCTCCTGCCGGCGGCGCAGCCTGGTCTTGCGTTCCCGCTCCAGGCGTTCGAGCCGCGCCGTTCTGGCCTCGTAGCGGGTCCGCGCGTGCTCGGCGGTGTGCTGGTCCCGTTCCCGGGCCCGGAGCTCCGCCTTCGCGTAGCGGTAATACTGCACCAGTGGGATATGGGAAGGGCAGACCTGGTCGCAGCAACCGCACTCGATACAGTCGAACAGGTTGTAATCCTGCACCTTATCCAGGTCTTTGCACCGTGCGTACCAGTACATCTGCTGGGGCAGCAGGAGCGCCGGGCAGACCTCGGCGCACTTGCCGCAGCGGATACAAGGCTGTGCCGGTCCGGGGTCCGGTGCCTCCTGGTCGGTCAGAGCGAGGATGCAATTGGTCGCCTTGGTGATCGGCACCTGCTCGGAATCCAGCGTGAAACCCATCATGGGACCGCCCAGCACCAGCTTGCGGACCTCCCCGGCGAGCCCGCCCGCCGCCTGGATCAGGTCAGCGACCGGGGTGCCGACCAGGACCTCGAAATTACGGGGTTCTTTGATGCCGCGTCCGCTCAAGGTGACATAGCGGGAGATCGGCGGCCTCCCCAGGATCACTGCCTCGGCCACCGCGGCGAGGGAAGCCACGTTCTGACACAGGACCCCGATCCGGGCCGGGGTGTCGTTGCTCGGCACCTCCCGGCCGGTGAGGATGTGAATGAGCTGCCTCTCGCTGCCGCTGGGGTAGCGCGAAGGGATGGCACAGACCTGGGTGGAAGCCGCGATGTCGCTCTCCGCCACCGCCAGGCGCATGGACTCGATGGCCTCCGGCTTATTGTCCTCGATGCCGATCAGGCACTCGCGTGCCCCCAACAAGTGCATGACGATGCCGGCCCCCTGGACGACGCGGCCGGCGTGTTCCCGCATCAGCATATCGTCGCAGGTGATGTAGGGCTCGCACTCGGCGCCGTTCACGATCAGCGTCCGAATCGGCTGGTGCGGCCCCGGATCGAGCTTGACATCGGTCGGAAAGGCGGCGCCTCCTAACCCCACGATACCGGCCCAACGGATGCGCTCGCGGAGCGTCGGGGCGTCGAAGTCCGGGTAGTTCGTGAGGGGCGTAGGCAGCCTGGCCCACTGGTCCAGACCATCGGTTCGGATAACGATACAGGTACCGTCGAGTCCGGACGGGTGGGGTATCGGTCGTTCCTCGATCGCGACCACCATCCCCGAGCTGGAGGCGTGGACCGGCGCGCTCATAATGCCCTGGGGTTCGGCGATCCGCTGGCCCTTCAGCACCCAGTCACCGACCCGGACCAGGGGTCTGGCGGGGGCGCCGATGTGCTGCCGCAAGGGTATCGCCAGGCGCGACGGCAGCGGTGCTGCGGCTACCGGTCGGCTGGTCGACAGCGCCTTTTCATCGGGCAGGTGGATACCGCCGTGGAACCGCCACAGTCGCCGCTGGGCCGGGTTGGGTGGGGGTGAGTGCAAGATTACGGGTCCGTTCGGTAGAGCTGAAGATCTTGTGCCGCAAATGAACGCAAATAAACGCAAATGGGATCGATTCTGAAGTCTTGCAACATATCCCTTACTTAATATGGCATTGGCCGTGGACCATACCGACGACATGAGGGTAGCCCAATGGACAACATGGACAGTATGGACTGCATGGACCGGGGGGCATACAGCAACCCCTGGTCCACGTGGTCCACTTGGTCCATGTCGTCCACGGCGGCTGCCGCCGTCCCTGGTGGCTTTGCCCATCCTGCGGGCTTTGCCCAACCTACGAATCGCGCGAATAAGATCCCTCCCTTCGGTTCGGGATGACAATTCCGCGAGGATTCGTGTGATTGGTGAGGTTTCCTCTCTTTTGCCGGCCGGTAACGCTTAACTTAATGGCGTCTCTGCGGTTCAACCCCCCCCTGGCCGTAGCGTCGAGCCGGGTGAAAGAACGGGATAAGTGGGATAAGGCCACTTCCAGGTCCTTAAGTTCTCCGCGACCGGCACCATCCGGATGCAGTCCACCGGACAGGGAGAAACACAGAGCTCGCAGCCGGTGCATTCGTCCGCGATAACCGTGTGCATCTGCTTGGCGGCGCCCAGGATGGCGTCCACCGGGCAGGCCTGGATGCACAGGGTACAACCGATGCACAGCTGCTCGTCGATGACCGCCAGGGCCTTGGGCAGTTCTTCTCCGGCCTCCGGCGGCAAAGGGTCCTTGCCGAGCAGATCGGCGAGGGCCAGGATCACGGTCTCGCCCCCCGGCGCACACTTGTTGATCGCCACCTCGTCTCTGGCCACGGCCTCGGCGTAGGGGCGGCAGCCGGGGTAACCGCATTGCCCGCACTGAGTCTGGGGCAACAAGGCATCGATCCGGTCGGCGACGGGATCGCCCTCCACGCGGAAATGGGTAGCCGCGTAGCCCAGGAGCAGGCCCAGACAGGTAGCGAGTACCGCGAAGGCGGCGATGGCGGTCAGCACGCACCTACTCCCCGTCAAGAGGTTACGAGCCCCGTAAAACCCATGAAGGCCAGAGACATGAGGCCGGCGGTAATCAAGGCGATGGCGCTGCCTCGAAAGGGTTCGGGCACATCCGCCACATCCACCCGCTCGCGAATGGCCGCGAACAGGGCGAGTACCAGCGAAAAGCCGACGGCGGCGCCGAAACCATACAGGGCCGACTCGACGAAGGTTCGTTGCTCCTGCAGATTGAGCAGGGCAACCCCGAGCACCGCGCAGTTGGTAGTGATGAGCGGGAGAAAAATACCCAGCACCTGATACAGCACGGGGCTGGTCTTGTGCATCACCGTCTCGGTGAACTGGACCGCGGCGGCGATGACCAGGATGAAAGCGATGGTGCGCAGGTACTCGATCCCCAGGGGCACCAGCAGGTAAGTGTTGACCAGCCAGGCGGTGACCGAAGAGAGGGTGAGCACGAAGGCGGTCGCCAGCCCCATACCGGTAGCCGTCTCCAGCTTCTTGGAAACGCCCATGAAGGGGCAGAGTCCGAGGAACTTGACCAGCACGAAGTTATTGACCAACACGGTGCCGACCAGGATGAGGGCATATTCTTTCATGCAGTTGCCGAATCAGATGGCCGGATACCCCGACCGTATAAAAAATCTTTTTAATCCGCGGATAAAGAATGTGATCACGAACAGAAACCCATACCCCATCATAGGGTTGCGAACGGCGTGGTTTCAACGGGGTATTGGTGGGGGAATCCGCCGCCGGGCCTGGTGCGCGGCACCGCCCGGTCGCCGCGCCCAATTCACCATTTTAGCGTAAAGTCCTTCCAGCCGGGATTGACGATTGCCGGCGGCGATCATGATACCGGTCGTTCAATCTCGAACCGTAGCGGCACAAACATTTTGGCTCTTTATGGATTCCGGACTGCTGACGATCATGGAAGGGCACGACCGGACACCCTGGGGTACGGCCTGTCTGCCGCCACCTGCCTGCCGCAGGCAGGGGCAGGCGGCAACCTAGGGGCGTTCTCAATTAAGCCGGGTCAGCGCAAAAACCGAGAACGTAGCGCAGGCGCCTGCCTGTCGGCAGACAGGTCTCGCCTGCACCCGCGGGCGAAACGCCCACATTTCGGCAGGCGGGACGCCTGCGCTACGTGGATTCGGCTTAGTTGAGAACGTTCCCTAACCCCGACACCGACCGAAATCCGCAGTCCCCGACTTGGCCACCGGGTTGGCCCTGGGCTACCGGCCCGCCGCCGCTTTGGATCGGGCGACGCATCCGTCCTGAGCACAGGCATTGCGGCCAAGGGAAAGCGCCGTCGCCGCGGCGCGTAGGGAACCCGACGCCCAGGTATCCGGCAAACGCCGCTGGGATCCCCCGTTACCGAGGTTCGATTTGGCCGCGCCGCTTTGCCGGCGCACTCCAAAGCAGTCCGGAACCCATAAAGAGCCTACTATGATTCCTTGAGGGACCTGCATCTTTACAGATGAGTCAAGTTTGTGCGCTGCACAAAAATAGTTCTGCCTCTTGTTGGGCAGGAATCGCAAATCCTTTGAACCACGGAGGCAGACACGGATAAACACGGATCACAATCCGTGTTTATCCGTGTCTGTCTCCGTGGTTCTTCGGTGCGGTTGGTCACGCCTCGTCGGTCTGAGGCGAAGCCTCGTTAGGGATTGGACCCAAATCGTCTTCCGCATAACCGGCCCGGACGACAAACATCGGGACCGGGGTACCGGCTTTGTCTGTGCCTGCCAGGGTGATGCGGTACTCGTGGTTACCTGCCGGCACGTCGCCCACGAGATCGGGTGCGACAACCTGCGCATCCGAGGCTTGCGGTACGAGGTCGTTTCCAGCGACGATGCCCAACCTGGGTTATTAAGGAAACCAGCGTGAACCGGCCCAACGTCTTTATCAGCTACAGCCATGACAGTGAGGGGCACACCGAGCGCGTGCGTGGGCTAGCCGCCGGCCTGGAGCGCGACGGGTGCACTTGCCATCTCGATATCCACAAAAACACGGACGAGGACTGGCCCACCTGGATGACCCGACAACTCATCGAAGCGGATATCGTCCTCTGCGTAGCTACCGAAACCTACGAAAAGCGCTTCCGCGATCGGGAGCTGCCCGATGTGGGGCTGGGTGTCGGCTGGGAGGCCGGGCTGATCCGGCGTCTGCTCTACACGAAAAAACTGCATAACAGCCATATCTTTCCGGTCTTCTTCGATCCTGCGGACCGGCGGCATATCCCCCTCGAACTCCAGGGACATGACCATTTCCCGCTCGACGGACCGGACGGATACGAATCCCTGCTGCGCAAGATATTGAATCGCCCGCTATACAAGGGACCCGAATCCGGTTCGGCGCCTGATCTTCCGACCCACACGACCGAACCCCTGTTTTCCCGGCCTGGTGAACCCGCGTCCGGCGAGTCACCGTCCGTAGCTCGGCTCGACGAGACCGATGGCGCAGAGCCCGCTGACGAATACGCCACCGAGACCGACAACCCTCTCGTCAAGATCCTGGACCATACCGACCAACTTCCGACCATCCGCGATCTTCTGAAGGATAACGACAACGACCGAGCGGTCGCATTGGTCGAGGCCTGCTCAAAGGACTGGCCCTCCTATCTCGCCGACCATGTCCACCTGAAGTTCGGGCCGAAACACAATCGGGACCTACAGGGGGCGGTTTCGCTTCGCCTCATCGGTTCTGATGGTGCGGCCTTCTGGGAGGCCCTGCTCGAAGCAATACCGGGCGCCTCCGGGGCCCCGGACGAGGAGGCCAAGCGGGCCGTGATCCGCGGCTGGATCAATGGCGTCGATCTGCGGGTGCTCTATTTTTCAGTAGGGTTGAAGCGTTATGGCCGCGACCTCCCGAAGATCATCCGCAGTGCCGACGAGACCTTCAAGAAGCTCGGGATCAGGTCGGGGTCCCGCGTCTTGCTCATCATCGCCTGCCTGCGCAACGAACCCGACAAGACGCCGTTCTGGTGGCCCTGGTACGCCCGTTTCAAGCTGGCAAAGCTGGAGCGCTGCCATCGCCTGGCTGCCATGCGTCCCTTGGAGGAGGTCGACATCGAAAATTGGTACGACGGTTTCCCGGATCCGCTGCGTACCTACTACGACCGCGATCAGCTTAAAGCCGAGTTGCGTGCCCTGTTCGATTCCGGCTGCGCTGGCATCCGCTACGAGCAGGCGCGCAACTGCCTGATAGGTGAAGAAAAGAAGGTAGATGGGAAGACAGTTAAGGATGAGGGTGCATTGCAGCGGGCGCGCCGCAATCCATGTCCATGACCGGGGCCTGAGCGGAGGTATTAAGAACTGACCTATTGATTTTCATGTCACAGTGCATGTCATCTCTACCGAGGTCTTTCCATCGAATCCGAAACCATGCGGTTGTTTGGGCATGGGATTTCTCGCTACGCTCGAAATGACAATCAATGGGTTAGTTCTTGTGCAGTCTCTAAGGAACAGGTTATTGCTGGGTTTTGGCCGTCCCTGGCCGCAACCCAGCCTACGGTCCCTTTTTATACTGCCACACGGCACGATCCGAGCTTTTGAATTTCCCCCTCACCCCCGCCCTCTCCCGGAGGGAGAGGGAGTGAAATGCGCAGATTGTGCCGTGTGGCAGTATAGACAGTCTCTAAGGCGCCAGGATGCCAAGGGCGCAAACCTGTCTGCCGACAGGCAGGGGTTCTTTCTCTTGGCGTCATGGCGTTATTTCCCATCTCTGTGCTCTCTGTGTTCTCTGTGGTGAATCAAATATGGCCCGCCGTGTCCTCGATGTAGAGAAACGACTGCGGCGCCCGGTGGCAACCGAACGCTGCGAGTGGGAGCGGATCGAGGGACCGCGAGAGTATGGATTGCGCGCACAGCGTGCTGGTCGAGTAGATGTTTTGCTTATTTTTGAATCGTTACTAACAGTGCAATGACCGTCAAGCAGGTCCCCGACACCTAAAGGAGATCGACCATGAGCGAACTGCGCCTCTACACCGGCCGCGGCCACCGCGACCCCAGGGCCGCGGATAGACTACCCACGGTGGACCCGGCCACTCTGCGTACTCCCCAGGGCTACCGTGCCACCGCTCGCACGGCAGCGGCCGTCGAGGTCGCCCTGACCCTCGGTATGCCCCTGTTGATAACCGGCGAGCCGGGCTCGGGCAAATCCGGTCTGGCCGCCGGCATCGCCTGGGAGCTCGGTCTCGGAGAAGTGCTGCGCTTTGCGGTCAAGTCCGATACCGAGTCCCGCGACCTTTTCTACCGCTTCGATACGGTGGGGCGCTTCCACGCCGCCAATACCCTGAAGGGGGGTGATCCCGACCCCGGCCGCTTCATCACCTTCGAGCCCCTGGGCCGTGCCATCCTGTGGGCCAAGCCGAAGGATGTGGTCGATAAGTTGGGAGTGCCGGATTACGCCGTCGATCACCCCGGCAAGCAGCGCCGCTCCGTGGTCCTGATCGACGAGATCGACAAGGCCCCGCGGGATGTACCCAACGACATCCTGGTCGAGATCGAGAACATGCAGTTCGACATCCCGGAGCTGAGCGGTGCCGGGCGGCCTACGGTGCGGGTCGTGCTCGGGGAGGATGAGAACCGCTACCGGCCCATTGTGGTCTTTACCAGCAACTCCGAAAAGGCCCTGCCGGACCCCTTCCTGCGCCGTTGTGTCTACCTGCACCAGCAGTTCCCACCCTTCGAGGAAGATCTGCGCAAGAAACAGGGCGAGTTGCCCGCGGATCGGGTCACCGTGGAATCCATTGTCGAAGCCCGTCTCGGTGCCCGCTATCGGGGCCAGGACGCGATCTCCCGCCGCATCGAAGATGCGATAGGTTTCTTCCGCTTCCTGCGCGACCAACAGGCGGGCCTGGAGCGCCGTCCGACCCTGGCGGAACTCCTGAACTGGCTCGACTATCTCATGCCCCAGGGCACGCCGGTTGCAGAGTGGCATGCCCTGGCAGGGCGAGCGCGTATAAACTCCTATCCAAACACGACCTTAGCGCGGTAGTCGTCATCCCAAGCGGCTTGTCGTCGCTTCTGTGCCAGACGCCGGGAGGAGGGCTCACGTTCAAACAAATTCAGGCACAGGTGGCGGATCGCGGTCATGATCGCCGGCGCGTTGCCTCTGCAGATGCGACTGGCGTCCTCACCAAACACCACATCAAGTCGCCAGTGAAGCCGATTTTCCACTCCCCAGTGTCCGCGCACGGCGTGCGCGAAACGCGGGGCATCGGCGGCAATGGCGTTGAGATAAAGACGTTGCTCCACGGTTTCGGTCTCGCCAATCAAGCAGCTACGCTCGACCAGACCGATGCTGCGTAGCCCCATCCACTGCGCGGTGTTAGGAAGTGTTTGCAACTCCTCGGTGATCCAGTAGCGGCGGGTTTCCAAGCGCCCATGGTCCTTATCAACTTCTTCATAGAAGTCATGCTCGACCCCGGCAAACTCCCCGGCTTGGGCCACCGCAAAAAAGTCCTTGACCGCCTCGTATAGGGCACTCTGGTTGCCTTTGAGTGCCAACACGTATTCACCACCGTGGTTGACGATTTGTGCCGCAATCTCCCGCTGACAACCCATGGCATCAATGGTGACGATACTGCCGGTCAGTTCCAGTAACTCCAACAACTTAGGAATAGCCGTGATTTCGTTGGATTTCTCCGCCGTCGCTTCCTGGCCCAGGACCAGGCGATTGGTGTTTGCCCAGGCACTGACCATGTGTAATGCCGCGCGTCCACGCTTGCGATCACGTGAGCCTTTGGCGGTTTTACCATCCACTGCGATGACCTCACCCCCCGTGGTTTGTGCGATGGCTGCGGTCCAGTTCGCAAAGCACGCTTGAAATCCCTTGACCGATAACCGGGAGATCAGACTGGCAATGCAATCGTGAGACGGGACACCATTGGCAAACGGGGCAAACTGGCGTAGCCACTCGAGTTTCGCCTTACCGAACTCTTCGATGGCTTCCCATCCGTCAGCACCTCCGGTGACGGCACAAATCACCAGAAGCAGAATATCCATAAATCCATGGCGCTTGTTGCGCTCAACCCGAGGGTCCTCAAGTCCGGAAAAATGCTCTTGGATGCTGTTTGTCATGGGGAAACCTCCGCAAAGTCGTCCCCCCCTACTTTCCCCTATCTACTTGTTACTACACAACTTTATACGCGCTCGCCCTGCATGCCCTGGCCGCTTTGAGGCAGGGGGAAGGCGCAGGCGATACCGTGCTGCGGGCCGGCATCGAGTCCCTGTTGCTGAAATCCCCCGACGACCAGGACCGGATCGACAAACTGTTGACCGGCTGGCGCGGCGGGCGCTGACGGGCACCTGACGAGGCCTTGTCTAAGAGACTGTCTAAAAAGGGACCGTAGGCTGGGTTGCGGCCAGGGACGGCCAAAACCCAGCAATAACCTGGGGTTCGTTCCTTGCCCCCCAGCCTACCGATTTAAAATCAATGTGTTAGTTTTTAGACAGCCTCTAAGAAGCTGTCCGGTTAAAAGCAATCCTGGATGATTCGGCGCAGTTTGGAGGATCGGACTTTCTTTATCCACAGATTACGCAGATTTCCGCAGATTAAGAAACGAAATAATCTGTGGAAATCTGCGTAATCTGCGGATTAAAAAAGGTTTCCTATCAGGCTGGACTTAGCCCGTAGGCTGGGTTGAGGAACGAAACCCAGCGCTGCCGAGTGCCGGGTTCGTCCCTGAACCCAGCCTACGAGCTGGCGCGGCGGGCGCTGACGGGCACCCGACGAGGCTTTGTCTAAGAAGCTGTCCGGTTAAAAGCAATCCTGAATGATTCGGCGCAGTTTGGAGGACCGGACTTTCTTTATCCACAGATTACGCAGATTTCCGCAGATTAAGAAACGAAATAATCTGTGGAAATCTGCGTAATCTGCGGATTAAAAAAGGAATCCTAGTGACCATGCCCCAAGCCCCACCGGTTTCGTACCCCTCCGGCCCCCTGGCGCGTTATCACTGTGCCCTGCCCCGGTTGGCGGCGCTGCTGCGCGGGGCCGGTCTGCCGGTGGGTCTCGATCGTTGGCAGAATATCTACGACCTGCTGCTGGCGCTCAATGCCCAGGACCGACTGCCGCAACAGGCCGCCGACCTCGAACATCTGATCGCGCCCCTGCTGTGTCGTTCCGTGGAGGAGCAGCGACAGTTCGGTGAGCTCTTCGCCCAGTGGCTCGCGGGCCTGGAGCCGGATCTGCGCGGGCCGGGGGAAGAGGTCGCGGCGGCGACCTCCGACACCGACACACCGCCGCAGCCGCCACCGCTGCCGCGTCTGCGCTGGTGGCTGTCGGGCCTCGCGCTGCTGTTCCTCGTGCTGGCCGGGACCCGCTATTGGTATCACATCCAATCTCAACCATCGCCCTCACCGCCGCCCCCAAACGAGCAGGCCCTGCTCCTGCCCGACAGTGAGCCGACCTCATCGCCATCCCAGCCTGCGGACAAGCCGGTCCTGCCGACAACGCCATCGCCGGAGACAAAAGGGCCAACGCTGGAGCCCGTCCCACCACGCACACCCCTCGATGGACCGACCCTGGGCCCTGTCTACCGCGCCTGGTTGGAGACCCTGGGGGATGTGCTCCTGATCCTGCCGGGCTGCCTGGCCCTGCTTTGGCTGCTCCTGCGCTGGCTGACCTGGAAGACGGTACTGGAGCGCCGCCGGGGCGATCCGAACGACCCGCTCACCCACATCGGCCTGCCTGCCCACAGCGACGACCTGCTCGCTGCCCCCGACCTGCAGCAGACCCTCAAACGCCTGCATACCCCGGTAGCGGTACCGACCCGGCGTCTGGATGTCGACGCCACGGTCGACCGCACCGCCCGCCATGCCGGGCTGTTGCAACCGGTACGCCGTGCTCGCCGCCGGGTGCCGGAGCTGGTGGTCCTGGTCGAGCAGCACCATGCCGGTGACCAGATGGCTGGGCTGGCGGGCCAGGTGGTGGACCGGCTGCAGGCGGCCGGGCTCGACCTCTATCCTTACTACTACCGTGACAGCCCCCGACGGCTGATCGGTCGCAACGGTCGGTGGCGCCCCCTGGCCGCGGTCGCCGGCCGGCATACGGGTGCGCGGCTGCTCCTGATCGGCGAGCCCGCGGCCCTGATCGACCCCTTCTCCGACGCCGCCTTGCCCTGGCTCGACGCCTTCGCCCCCTGGCCCGAGCGTGGGCTGCTGGTCACCCGGCGTCCGCCCGAACGCTGGCAATCGGCCCTGACAGAGGCAGGCTTCGTCGTCGCCCAGCTCGACAGCGCCGGGGTTCGGGCCCTCGCCCTATCCCTGAGCGGCCAGCCACCCGCCGGTGCGGATCTTGCCCTGCCGAATCTCACCGTACCCCTGCCCCGGCTGCTTCAGGACACCCGGCGCTGGACCCAGCCGATAGCGCCGGCGTCCGGGGAGCAGGCCGAACTACTGTCCGTGCTGGACGGTTACCTGGGGTCGGACGGCAGCCGACTGCTCACGGCAATGGCCGCCTACCCCCAGCTCCACTGGGGCCTGACCCGCCTCCTGGATCTGAGTCTGCTCCCCGATTCTGACGCCGTGGCGCGTGAGCGCCGGCTGCTCAAGGTCGCGCGCCTGCCCTGGAGCCGTGCCGGTTGGCTGCCGGGTTGGCTACGCGAAGCCCTGCTGGAACGCCTCGACCGCAACGGTGAGCGCACGCTCCGCCAGATCTACCGCCGATTGCTGCACCCCGAGTCGGGGACCGGTGACGGGCGCCTCGCGTTGCCCGTCGCCTTGCCGCGCGCCGTCGGAATCCGGGCAAGGCTCCGGGAATGGCTGCGCCAAAAAGGCTGGCGGCTCGACCGCTGGCTGTCCGCATCGCGTACCCTGTCCGCCGAGTACGGCGCCCTCAACGATGCTATCTTCGCCGATGTCCTGTTCGGTTGGCGCCCGCGGCTGCTCGATTTCGTCCTGCCCAGGCATCTGCTGCGCCGCTATCTGGGCGGGACCCTGCTCCGGGCCCTGCTTGGGCGTGCGGCGCTCGCCCTGGCGTTGGCCGCCGCCGGCGCCTGGCTCGCTGGGGGCATTTGGCAGCAGTGGGGTCGGGAAGCGGTGGAATCACGTCTGCTCGCCATGCAGAAGGCCACATACGCCGAGTACCGGGTCACCATCCGGCACCGAAAAGAGACCGCCGATCTTGCACAATCTCTCTCTAAGACCCTGAAGGCCGACGGCTTCGGTACACCGATCATCGAAACGGCCTTGGAGCCGCCTACGGAAGGCGCCGAATCCCTGCCACTGGTCAACCAGATCCAATGGGGCGATCCCGCCGACGAATCGATAGCCGACTATCTTGCCCAACGCCTGACCTACCTCACCTGGGGTCAAGCCCCCGCAGTGACCGACCAGCCCGATCCCATGGTGGCCCTTGCCGAGCTTGCCCAACCGCCAGACCCCAAAGCTTTGCGGATATTGCTGTGGAGGACCCCCGGCACCACCGGTAGCGAGTTCACGGACCCGCTGGCGTACCCCCTGACTCCGGAGCAGATTGCCGAGTTGACGACTCCGCCCGAACCATCGCCGGGAGTGCCGCAACCGGAGACACCGGATACTAGGGAGAAGAAACAAGTGCCGGAGCCGACACCTCCGCTGGATGTCGATACCAGGGATGCCCAGCGATTTCAGATCCGGATCGATCAACTGGATAAGCAGTTGGCAAGACTGCGGCGCGAGATGGTACTGGAGGAGTCGGGGGCCGATGGCCGAGCCGCCGGAAGGGGTCCCAAGTGGAAAAACCTGAATAAAAAATTGCAAGGCGTTGTTGCCGAGCGCAAGGCCGTGGCCTCCCAATTGCGGGAGCTGCTTGGTCAGACGTTCCGCGATCCCCTACAGATCGGCGGTACCGGCCCCGAGATGGTCCGGCTCCCAGGCGGCAGCTTTCTCATGGGCTCACCGAACGACGAACCAGAGCGCTTCAATGATGAAGGTCCGCAGCACCGAGTGACCGTCCGGCCCTTCGCCATCGGCCGCACCGAGGTCCGTTTCGCGGACTATGACCGCTTTGCCGAGGCCACCGGACGCAGGAAGCCGGACGACGAGGGCTGGGGCCGCGGCGACCGGCCCGTAATCAACGTGAGCTGGAATGATGCCCAAGCCTATGCGAAGTGGCTGAGCGAGCAGACCGGCCACAGCTACCGTCTACCCACCGAGGCCGAGTGGGAATATGCCGCCCGCGCCGGTACCCGGACCCCCTTTTGGACCGGGGACTGCATCCACACCGACCAGGCCAACTACGACGGCAACTACGACTACAACAACTGCGGCGCCAAGACCGGCGTCTATCGCCGCCGGACGGTTCCCGTCGGGAGCCTGCCGGCCAACCCCTTCGGCCTGCACGAGATGGCGGGTAATGTCTACGAGTGGGTGGAGGACTGTTGGCACGAAAGCTACACGGGTGCGCCGACCGACGGCAGCGCCTGGCTGGATGCCGGGGGTGGGAATTGCGCCCGGCGTGTGCTGCGCGGGGGCGCCTGGGTCATCTACCCGTGGAGGCTGCGCTCCGCCTACCGCAACGGGTACACCGCGGATGTTGCCGGCAGCAGCGTCGGTATTCGTCTCGCCAGGACACCTTGACCCTGTGTCCTTTTTACTTTGTCCCTTTGACCTCTTTCCGGCGACCGCCGCAAATCGGAGACCTGCCATGGGTAATCCCAAAGACGCCACACCCCAGGCCGTGGTCGCCTGCCATGACCTGCTCGCCTGGGTCATTCCCCAGCTCGACAAGTTTCCCCGGATTCGGCGTTTCACCTTGGGGGAGCGCATCTAAATCCCGGCTATTGGATGTCCTCGAACGGCTGATCGAGGCCGCTTACAACAGCGGGCAGGCCAAGTTGGCGGCTGAGCGCAGCAAACCTGCGCACGGATGTGGTGCGCCATTTATCGGCGGTTGGGCCACGGAGTTTGCAGGCATTACCCAGCCAGGGCAATTATCGTAACTTACGGCGCCGAGCTGATGGAAGACCTGGGTCGCCAGATCGGTGCTGGCATCACGCGGTACTGCGGCCAGGTGCAAGGTCGATGAAGCGCATCGGCGACCTGTGGCCGCGCATCGTCGGCTTCATTAAATCTGCTGCTGGCCTACCGTAGGCACGCTGCGGCAGCGCCGACGTGATTATTTGTTTCGACGGCGGCAGGGCACCAATCTGCTCACGCTGCGGGAGGAACTGCTTTCCCATAGCTACCGGCCCGGCTCTTACCGCCAGTTCACCATCTACGACCGCAAAGCGCGTCCTGACCTATCCGCGGCGCCGTTTCGTGATCGGGTTTATCCCACCATGCCTTGATGAACCTGGTCGAGCCTGCCCTGGATCCTACCTTCATCCACGATAGCTACGCCTGTCGCCGGGGGCGGGGGGTCCACGCGGCACGGTACCGCCTCACGGGGTTGGGCGTTGCGCTACGCGCCCGTCCTGAGCTCGATATCAGCGTTCCACTTCCGTCCATCGACCACCGCCATCCTCAGGCCAAGCTACGCCGTCGCATCAAGGATCGGGATTGTCCTGTGGCTGTTCGATCTCATTATCGACAGTGCACGCAGCCGCCGATCGCAGCGCCGTGCCTTCCCGGTGACGACTTGGTCGATCTGATGCAGCACTTTCACTGTAATACACCCACATCAGCAAGCTTCTCTATCTCGATGACTGGACCATCTCGAGAGGCCTGTGGGGTTCGCGCCTACCTGCGTTAATCATTGATCTGGTGCTGTCGACGACGATAAGCGGCGTTTGTGGGAGCTACGCGATGTGATCAACGCCATAACTTTTTGGAGGATCGGCTCCGGTTACATCCGCACAAGCAGCAGGTTCACCCATGCCGGTAACTGAATATCGACTTGCTCGGGTACCGTTATTCCCCGAAAGCGCGTCACGCCTGCGCACCTTGGCAAGCTCTCGCTTTCGTCGACGACTGCGCGCGAGAAAACGGTTGCCTGTGCACCCAAGGACGCGTCGAGCTTACCCATGTTGACGCAAGCGTCGCCGCCTGGAGTCGGGCATGCGCGCCACGCCGAGAGCTACGGACTACGCAAGGCCGTGCTGGGTTCAGTATGCTTCGTCCAGGGGCGGGTCGGACGTGCGCCCGGCGTCATCGCTGCGCGGGGGCGCCTGGAACAACAACCCGGGGAGGCTGCGCTCCGCCAACCGCAACAGGAACACCGCGGATGAAGCCAACAACAACGTCGGTATTCATTGCGTCTCGCCAGTACGCCCGCACCTGAGGCCGGAATCGGCGGGTTCAGGGACCCGACAGAGTGCGCCCGCGGTGTCCGCGCAATCGTCCTCCAGCGCCCCACACGGAGCGCGGACGCCGAAGAGTCGGGCAAGGAATGCCGGCCTCCGGGGCTGGTCAGAGCAGCGCCGAGGTCCCGGACGCACCCATTGCTCGGTGTCGTCCTGATGTTCTTCTGGTACTGCCGATCCAGCCTCTGGCGATGGAGAGCGAGGACGCTAGAGGGGTGCAGCGTTTCCGGGGAGAAGACAGAAGCCGTCTCCGAAGCCAGGCCCCTGGAGGAGGCAACCGACTTCGCGCCCGGCACCCACCGAGCTGAGCCCTGTCGTCCAGTCGCCCCGGCCAGGGCCGGAGATGGTGCTGATCGAGTCCGGTCGGTTCAGGATGGGGATCGCCTGCGGGAGAAAGACACCTTTTTTCGCTTTGAGTACCCGAAGGACCGCAACATCCGGTCGCTGTGATCAAACCTTTTGCGCTGGCCCGTTGTGAGACCACTGTCGGAGAGTTCGGACGCTTCGTCGCGGAGACGGTTACCGGACCGATGCCGAGCGCAGTGCCGGTTGTTACACGCTGAACGCCCGGACGGTTCGGGATTTTCGACGAAAAGACGCGAACTGGCGCAATCGGCTTTGCGCAGTCCGACAGTCACCCGTGGTCTGCGTCTCTTTCAACGACGCCCGTGCCTATGCGGACTGGTTGAGCCTGCGCACAGGCGCCGAGTACCACTACCACCACCGAGGTCAGTGGGAGTACGCCGCGCGTGCCGGTACGACCACCAGCCGCTTCTGAAGGCGACAATGGCACCATCTGCGTCTAATTCCGGCAGTGCCAGGATCGAGCCGCCAAGGCCCTTTCCGGACTGGACTACAGCGGATTGCAACGATGGCGCGGGAATTCGCCGCACCTGCCGGCAACCATCGGCGCAACCCACTTCCCCAGCCTGTCGGGTCGTAATTCCGACCAATGCTCTACGGGGGTGGTGGGGACTGGTGGCACGCCAGCTACGCAGGTGCCACCCGACCGACAGCAGCGCCTGGCTGGAAGCGCCGGAGGTGGGGACTGCGCCCGGCGTGTGCTGCGCGGGGGCGCCTGGGGCGACCTCCCGACTTGGCTGCGCTCCGCCGCCCGCTTCTGGTCCCCGCGGATGCTGCCCGCGACGACGTCAGTAATCGTCTCGCCAGGACGCTCTGACCCTGTGTTACTTTTGCTTTGTCCTTTGACCTCTGGGTAGGATGCGGTGAGCGCGTTTTGCCGCCGTGGCAGGGTCCGCAATCCCGACCGCGAACCGCATCAATGGACGCCCGCGGCGACCATATCATGTAAGGCGGAGCAGCCGGCGGCAGGTGACTGGAGATGGTCGGTGGGCACACAACCACCTACGCCGATTGCACATAATCAATGAGTTGATTGCGCTTGACTGCCTTGGACTTTTACAAATGAGTCCAAGTGCAGGCACTCAATGACCTGCGGTTTGCTGAGCGTTTCGATCTCTTTTTTGTCCACCGATTACATAGATTTCCTGATTAAAATGAAATAATCTGCGGAAATCTGCATGTCTGCGGATAAAAATCTTTACCTCATGACAGAAGACTCATGCCTCGTCGGTCTGAGTGAAACCTCGCTAGGATCCTTGAGGGGACCCGAATCTTCTACAAATGAGTCAAGGTTTTGTGCAGGTGCATAAATCGGATCAGGATCTGAGTATCCCATAAATCAGCCCGCGTAGGTTGGGCAAAGCCGCCAGGGACGGCAGGCGTGCCCAACAAGGTGTTGGGCACGGGCCATCCCTGGCCCTTTGCCCAACCTACCTCGCTTATATCTTGTTGTTTTATATTTGGAATAATGTGTGGGGATACATCAGGATCAGGATCGGGATCAAGGCCGGTGCGATCCCGATCCCGATTTCAACCTACCCAAGCTTCTCCAGCGATTTGGTTAGGTGTAGCAGGAGAGATGGAGCGCCGGGAGAGGGGCTGTTGGGGGTCTTCCTTGCCTCAATCGGTACGAGGTGAAACCTCCTTCCAGGGATCACGAGGGAGCGAATCTTTACAAATGAGTCAAGTTTTGCAGGCACTCAATAATTACGGTTTGCTAGACGAACCTGATCTCGGTTTTGCTGCTGACATCGATTCCGGCAACGTTCATGGGCGGTTCCTCGGAAGTGAAAAAGGCGATCGGATCATGACCTGGTTCCCCGACCCTGAACCCTCGCCTACCGACCTTGTGTAGGCAGGCTCACGAGCGCAGCTCACGGCCTCGGATACTCTCCGGTCTTGGCGAAGAGGGCGGGGAGCCAATCTACGGACAGGCTCGTAGCCTTAGGATGGGACGGCTTCCCCAGGTACTCTCCATCAAATCCCTTTCTACCTCATCCTTGGTTTTCCCTTAGAAACAGAACATACAAGGTTGGGCAAAGCCGGATCAGGGACGATCCGGCGTGCCCAACATCAGCATTTCGTTTGGTACGGCGCACCGTCCAAAGATGCGGTTCGCGCCTGGCGGTGGTGCAGTCCGGAAAGGACAACACACGCTCACCCCATCCTACAGGCGTTGCCCAACCTACAAGATCATGTTTTCAGAGGGATTTATACGCGCTCGCCCTGGTCCCTCAAGGAATCCCGGCGTATTTCATCCTTCCCCCACCGCTGTGTCAGTCCGTGAGGAATCTCCAGGTGGTCCAGCACGCGGGCGACCATGAAATCCACAAGCTCATCGATGGTCTGCGGATTGAAGTAGAAACCGGGGTTGGCCGGCATAATCAGGGCCCCTGCCCTGGCCAGACGCAGCATGTTTTCCAGGTGGATGGTCGAGAAGGGGGTCTCGCGCACCACCAGGATCAGCTTGCGCTGCTCCTTCAGGACCACATCCGCGGCACGGTCGATGAGGTCCCGGCACATACCGGAGGCGATGGTCGCCAGGGTGCCGGTAGTGCAGGGGCAGACCACCATGGCGTCCGGCGGATTGGTGCCGCTGGCTACGGGGGCGGTCCACTGCCGGTGGCCGAAGACCCGGAGCTGGCCGGGACGGGTCCTGAACCGCTCGGCGAAGTACCGCTCGGCATCGGCGGGGCGCGCAGGGACATCCATGTCCGCTTCCATCCTGAGCACCACCTGTCCGGCCTGGGAGACCATCAGGTAGACGCGCGTCCCGGACTCGAGGAGGCATCGGAGCAGGCGCAGGCCGTACTTGCTGCCGGAGGCGCCGGTGATGGCGAGCGCAATGGTCTTGTTCCAGGTCGGGGGTCGGTTCCGCATCGGTAGTCACCAGGATTCTTCGAGGGACCCACATCTTTAACAAATGAGTCGGGTTTGTGCACTCCCAAGGGGGCAGTTGTCAGGCCCGGTCGGTGGGCACAGCCCATCCTACGGTCGCGCCGGAGGTGGAGAACAGTAACAGTCCGGAATCCATAAAGAGCCAAAGCCTAGGGGGTGTTCTCAATTAAGCCGGGTCATCGCAGAAACTAAGAGGCTGTCTAAAAACTAACACATTGATTTTAAATCGGTAGGCTGGGGGGCAAGGAACGAACCCCAGGTTATTGCTGGGTTTTGGCCGTCCCTGGCCGCAACCCAGCCTACGGCTTACGGTCCCTTTCTTAGACAGTCTCTGAATGTCAACAGCCCCTGAGCCAGGGTGCCCTTGAATCGGCCGGGAGAAGGTCTCATATCCCCTAGGATTCCTTGAGGGACCTGCATCTTTACCAATGAGTCAAGTTTATGCGCTGCACAAAAATAGTTCTGCCTCTTGTTGGGCAGGAATCGCAAATCCTTTGAACCACGGATAGACACGGATAAACACGGATCACAATCCGTGTTTATCCGTGTCCATCCGTGGTTCTTCGGTGCGGTTGGTCACGCCTCGTCGGTCTGAGGCGAAGCTTCGTTAGACCTATATTCGACGGTATTTTTATATCCAAGGTACATCCCTATGAACGCAGAAACTGCTGTTGAGTCTCCTCTGGAGTTCACGTCCGCGGCGGCGGCCAAGGTCGCCGAGCTGATCGAGAACGAGGGAAATCCCCATCTGATGCTGCGGGTATACATCCAAGGCGGCGGTTGTTCCGGGTTCCAGTACGGCTTTACCTTCGAGGAGCAGGTCCAGGATGGGGATACCGAAGTGACCAAAGAAGGCGTCAAGCTCCTGGTCGATCCCATGAGTATGCAGTATCTCACCGGTGCGGAGATCGACTATACGGAGGGTCTGCAGGGCGCTCAGTTCGTTATTCGTAACCCGAATGCATCCACTACCTGCGGTTGCGGGTCTTCCTTCTCCGCTTGAGATTATTGCTGGGTTTTGGCCGTCCCTGGCCGCAACCCAGCCTACAGCCTACGATCTCTTTTTAGGCAGTCTCTGAAGGTTTTTCGGGTAGTGGTAATTCTTCCAAGTGCTCTGAATGTCGACACGACCTAGACTACCGGTAGTGCCCATGACGGGGGCCGAGCGGCGGGCAGCCGCGGGCCTGGCGGGGATATTCGCGCTGCGCATGTTGGGCCTGTTCCTGATCCTGCCGGTCTTTGCCCTGTATGCCCAGGACCTGGTCGGGGCGACCCCGCTGCTGATCGGGATCGCCGTCGGCGCTTACGGCCTCACCCAGGCCGTGCTGCAGATCCCGTTCGGTATGCTTTCGGACCGCATCGGCCGCAAGCCGGTGATCTTCGGCGGGCTGGTCCTGTTCGCGCTCGGCAGCCTGGTCGCGGCGCTGGCGGAGGACATCGGGGGCGTGATCGCCGGGCGTGTGCTGCAGGGCAGCGGGGCCATTGCCGCCGCGGTGATGGCTCTCACCGCGGATCTTACCCGGGAGGAGGTCCGGACCCGGGCCATGGCAGGCATCGGGATAGGCATCGGAGTCGCCTTTGCGTCGGCCCTGATAGCCGGGCCGATCCTGGGGCATTGGATCGGTCTTGCCGGTATCTTCTGGCTCACCGCCGGATTGGCGGTGGGGGGGATGCTGATCCTGGTCCTGGTGGTGCCGACTCCCGACCATTCCAGCATACACCGGGATGCCGAGCCGGTGGCAAGCCAGCTCGGACGGGTGTTGAAGGCCCGGGAGCTGGTGCGGCTGGACTTCGGGGTACTGACCCTCCACATGATGATGACGTCCCTGTTTCTGGTGGTCCCCCTGGCGTTGGGGAACCGGGGTCTGGACGCCGCGCATCATTGGTGGGTCTATCTGCCGGTGCTGGTCCTGTCCATGGGCGCGATGGTGCCCTTTATTATCCAGGCGGAAGGCAAGGGACGCATGAAGCCGGTGTTTTTAGGGGCGGTGCTGGTATTGGCCCTGGTGCTCGCCGGGCTCTATCTGCTCGACGCCGGGTTGTGGTGGTTGGTGTTTTTCCTGTTTCTGTTTTTTACCGCCTTCAACCTGCTGGAAGCCTCCCTGCCGTCTCTGATTTCCAGGCTCGCGCCCGCCGATGCCAAGGGCACCGCCATGGGGGTATTCGCGACTTCGCAGTTTGCCGGGGCCTTCTGCGGTGGGCTCCTCGGCGGTTGGGTCCATCAGAGCTACGGGCCGGATGCGGTGTTTCTGTTCGGGGCGGCGCTGGCGGTCATCTGGTTCCTGGTCGCCCGGCCCATGGCCAGTCCGCGTCCGGTCAGCAACCAGGTCGTGCGCATCCGGACCGGAGCGGAGATGGACGACACCGACCTACAGCGTCGTCTCCTGGAGATTACGGGGGTGGAGGAGGCAGTGGTGGCGATGGACGAGGGACTGGCCTACCTCAAGGTGGACAAGCGCCGCCTCGATTGGGCAAGATTGCAAGGGTATACCCTGGGGGCCTGATGGTTGTCGGGACGAGCGCATAGGGATTTCTTTGAAGGGTGTTCCCTACTGAAGGCTCTTTATGGATTCCAGACTGCTTTGCCTTAGCCGCGGAGTCATCTTGTTTCGCGCTACCGAACCGTTCGCTGCCTTCACCACCCCCCTCGTTACACGGCGGTCTTGCCGGGAGTGTAGAATGCGGTGAGTGCGGTATACCGTAGCAGGATTACACCAATCCTGACCGCGAACCGCATCGTGCATACTTTATTCACCACAGAGAACACAGAGAACACAGAGAATCAGACGCTATCGCGTTTAATACCATCGACCGGACGGCGGACATTGAAATTGACCAATCAACCGCATTCTACTTGGGCTAATCGCATTTCCATCTCTGTGTGCTCTGTGTCCTCTGTGGTTAAAAAGAATTCACGCCTCGTCGGTCTGAGTCGAAGCCTCGCTAGTAGTGGTTGAGACAGGGTTGAAGGAGACCAGCGATGCCATTGAAAAACTCAGTAAAAACCATCGTGCAAAAGAAACTGGAGGAGTACGAAGGCCGTTACAATCACATGTATTTGGATTCCAAAGGTAAGGTTACCATCGGAGTAGGACATCTCATCGCGAGTAAGAACGCGGTCGCTACAATTACGTTGTATAAAACCAAGAATAACCAGCCAACTACACCTGCATCATTAAAGGAAAAACAAGACGAATACTCCAATGTACTCAAGCAGAAAAAGAATTATAAGGCCAGTTGGTATAAACAATTCACCAAATTGGTGATGAAAGAAGCGGATATCAACGCTCAACGCGACAAACACATCACTGCCTTTTACACCGAGTTAAGTGGCATGTACAGCAAGGCCAAGGGTTACACAAACGACTTCGATGCCATGCCTGAGGAAGTACAACTGGCGTTGTTCGATATGATTTTCAACCTTGGCCAAACCAAATTACGCACGATTTTTACCAACTTCAACAAGGCCATCAAACAAGAAAAGTGGGATGAAGCAGCTAAACAAGCCAATCGGCCGGATGTGAATGCAGCACGGAACACTTACGTTAAAACCCTTCTAACTGACGCGCATACGAAAGCCAAGGCAAAAAAGCCCTGACAGCGAAGGCAAAATATGATGAAAATAACTATGACTAAAGTCTTGTCATTGCTGTTATTATCGATAATAACACTGGTATGCGTTGCTAAATCATCAATTCCGCATCCGAATTTTTTTAATACTGACGAATTCGTCGGCTTTGTTTCAATGAGTAGCGACGGCGATACTGTAACGATAGACTATGAACTCGACGGAGCCGGCGGCAATCCGATCTCGTTCAAGAACTGTGATGATGTGAAAAAAACTCCCGAAACTGATGTAGCCACACACCAATACCACCTTTGGCGATTAATGCAAATAAACTGCAAAGCGGTCACAATGTGGCATAACGCAATTGCCGACACCCGAAGTTATTGGCCTGCTGCTTTTGACCATGCGTTTATTGCAGGTCTTCCCGCTACAGCTATTCCCGATTTAGGAGGAAACTCGCTCGATGAGCGAAAAGGATTACTAACAGATGTCGAGCCCACGCTGGAGACCGGCAATATCAATTCTCACAGCACGAAAGCGATCCTCAGCGGCGATTTGACTATTACCTATGTGCTAATGGGACGCGGCGATTTTGATCACGACGGCACCGAAGATATCTTGTTACGATTAGACTGGAACATCCCTACCGCCTTTGGTAAGGGGTTCAGTTTATTGTTACTTTCCAAGGCCAGTGTTTCCGCTGAAGCCGAAGTAGTTTGGCGTGATGGTTAATTGAAGAATACATACCGCGATCCAAGTAAATCCGCTATCGCGTAGGGGGGCATATGGCATCGAGAGGGGTCAACAAGGTTATTCTGATCGGCAACCTGGGCGCCGACCCGGATGTCCGTTACATGCCCAGCGGCGATGCCGTCGCCAATGTGAGCCTTGCGACCGGCGAATCCTGGAAGGACCGAAACACCGGTGAGGCGCAGGAGCGTACCGAGTGGCACCGGGTCGTCTTCTTCGGCAAGCTGGCCGAGATCGTCAAGCAGTATCTGCGCAAGGGGTCCAAAATCTACGTGGAAGGCAAGTTGCGGACCCGTAAATGGCAGGGACAAGACGGGCAGGATCGCTACACTACGGAGGTGGTGGTGGATTTCAACGGCACTATGCAGATGCTCGACACCCGTGGCGGCGGGGGCGGGGGATCGTCGGTCCCCTTCGCCGACGATGCGGGGGGATCGGCACCGGCGCCGGGCGGGGCCCCACCGAGCGGTGGCAGCAGCGGTTCTCAAGCGACCGGCGGCGGTGGCTCTCAGCCGGCCGACAAGCCGGATTTCGACGACGATATTCCCTTCTAGGATTCCTTGACGGACCCGGATCTTTGACGGGCGAACGCGAGGTTCGCCCCTACAATCCCTCGGTTCATCCCCACGGGCACGGGGAACCCAATTGTAGGGGCGAATTTTGTATTCGCCCACTGTACTTATGCAAAGTATCCTGGTAACCGGCGGTGCCGGCTTCATCGGTGCCAATTTCGTCCATTTCCTCAGTGCCGAGACGGATGTCCAGGTCATCAACCTGGACAAGCTCGCCTATGCCGGCAACCTGGATACCTTGGCTTCACTGCGAGGTAACGCCAGGCATGTGTTCGTCGAGGGCGATATCGGTGACCGCGACCTGGTGCGGCGCCTGCTCGGCGACTACCGGGTGGACGCAGTGGTCAACTTCGCCGCCGAGAGCCACGTGGACCGCTCGATCGAGGGCCCGGCCGCCTTCGTCGAGACCAATATAGTCGGCACCTTCAATCTACTCGATTGCGCCCGGGAGTATTGGGCGGGTCTCGGAGTCTCCGGCAAGGATGGCTTCCGCTTCCTGCAGGTCTCCACCGACGAGGTCTACGGCTCACTCGGTCCCACCGGCAAGTTCACCGAGACCAGCCCCTATGCGCCCAACTCGCCCTATGCGGCCTCCAAAGCGGCTGCGGACCACCTGGTGCGGGCCTGGTATCACACCTATGGCTTGCCGGTACTCACCACCAACTGTTCCAACAACTATGGTCCCTACCAGTTTCCCGAAAAGCTGATCCCACTGGTGATTCTGAAAGCCCTGCGGGGGGAGCGATTGCCGGTCTACGGAGATGGCTCCAATGTGCGGGATTGGCTGTACGTCGGGGACCACTGCCGGGCCATTTGGAGGGTCCTGGAGGCAGGGCGTCCGGGTCAGGTCTACGGTGTGGGGGGGGGGAGCGAGCGTACCAACCTGCAGGTCGTGGATACCCTCTGCGGGTTGCTCGATGAGCTCCTGCCCGAATCGCCCTACCGACCCCACGACCGGCTCAAGACATTCGTCGCCGACCGGCCGGGACACGACAAGCGCTATGCCATTGACGCGCACAAGCTGCGGTCCGAGCTGGGGTGGGAGCCGCAGGAACACTTCGAGAGCGGGCTGCGGCGAACGTTGACCTGGTACCTGGAGAATCAGACCTGGTGCCGACGCGTGATGGACGGCAGCTATCGGGGCGAACGTCTCGGGTCCCTTGCATGAACCGAAAAGGCATTATTCTCGCGGGCGGCTCCGGCAGCCGTCTCTATCCCCTGACCCGCGCCGTCAGCAAGCAATTACTGCCGGTCTACGACAAGCCCATGGTCTACTATCCCCTCTCCACACTCATGCTGGCGGGGATCCGCGAGGTTCTAGTGATTACCTCGCCGCGCGACGAGCGGTGTTTTCGGGACCTGTTGGGGAACGGCGACCGGTGGGGAATCCGTCTGGACTATGCGGTACAACCGGAACCCGGCGGATTGGCGCAGGCCTTCATCATCGGCAGGGAATTCATCGCCTCGGCCCCGAGCTGTCTGATCCTGGGCGACAACATCTTTTACGGCCAGGGTTTGGTCGGACAACTGCGGACCGCGGCCGGGCGGGAACACGGGGCCACTGTATTCGGGTACTGGGTCAGCGACCCGCAACGTTACGGCGTGGCGGAATTCGACTCTGCCGGAAATGTGGTTGGCCTGGAGGAAAAGCCGGCGCATCCGAAGTCCGCTTACGCGGTAACCGGTATTTACTTCTACGACGATCGGGTGTGCGATCTGGCGGCCGAGTTGCAGCCCTCCGCCCGCGGCGAGCTGGAAATCACAGATCTCAACAATCGGTATCTGGCGCGGGGGGAGCTGTTTCTGGAGAAGCTGGGGCGGGGTACTGCCTGGCTGGATACCGGGACCCATGAGTCCTTGATGCAGGCGGGGAGTTTCATCGAAACTATCGAGCTGCGTCAGGGATTGAAGATTTGCTGCCCGGAAGAGATTGCCTACCGACAACGCTGGATCGATGCCGAGCAGCTGGCGCTCAGCGCCACGTCGCTCGACAAGAGCGGCTACGGCGACTATCTCCTGAGACTATTGGAACAGGATGCGTGACCGTGAAGGTGATCGCGACCGAGATACCCGGGGTCCTGATCCTCGAACCCGAGGTGTTCGGTGACGAGCGGGGGTTCTTCATGGAGACCTACCGGAGAGACCGCTATGTACGGCACGGTATCCCGCAGGACCTGGTGCAGGACAACCTGTCCTACTCGCGCCGGGGGGTACTGCGCGGACTGCACCTGCAGTGGCCTCATCCCCAGGGAAAGCTGGTGCAGGTGTTCGGCGGTGAGGTCTTCGACGTGGCGGTGGATGTCCGCCGCGGTTCGGCGACCTTCGGGCGTTGGGTAGGGGTCCGCCTATCCGGGGAGAACAAGCGCCAGCTCTGGATTCCCGCCGGGTTCGCCCATGGCTTTTGCGTCGTCAGTACCGACGCCTTGTTCGCCTACAAATGCTCCGACTTCTATCGTCCGGAAACCGAGTTCTGTGTGCGCTGGGACGATCCCGACATCGGTATCGAGTGGCCGCTGGACGGTAAGCCCGACCTCTCCCCCAAGGACCTCGAGGCCCCGTTACTGCGCGACATCCCCGCCGCCAGGCTTCCGATCTACGCGGAAACCGCATCCCTATGCTGAGCATGGTTGCCTCCCGCCCACGCATTCTCCTGATCGGTGCGAACGGGCAAGTGGGCTGGGAGCTGCGTCGTACCCTGGCGCCTTTAGGCCATCTCATCGCTGCGTCCCTGGAAGGCACTTGGGGCCCGCGCGTGGACCTCGCCGACCCGCGCTCCACGCGCGACCTGGTCCGGGAGGCGGCGCCCGATGTGGTCGTCAACGCCGCCGCTTACACGGCGGTGGACAAAGCCGAGAGAGAAAGCGAGCCGGCCCGGCGCATCAACGCCGAGGCTCCCGGTATGCTCGGCGGTCTGCTGCACGAACGCGGCATACCCCTGGTTCACTACTCGACGGATTTCGTGTTTTCGGGCAACTCCGGGCGTCCCTATCGCGAGGACGATGAGCCGGAGCCCCTGAGCGTATATGGCGAGACCAAGCTCGCGGGCGAGCAATCGCTCATGGCGACCGGTGCCGATGCCATCATCCTACGCACGAGCTGGGTCTACGGGGTACGCGGCAGCAACTTCCTGCTCACCATGTTGCGGCTGTTCGATGAACGGGAGGAGCTGCGCATCGTGGACGACCAGGTAGGTGCACCCACCTGGAGTCGGATGTTGGCCGAGGTGACGGCACAGATCCTGTATCGGCTCCTGCGGGGTGACCTCGATCCGGAGCGGGTCAGGGGCATCTACCATGTGACCAACGGCGGTGAGACCAGTTGGTTCGACTTTGCCCGTACTATTCTTGCGCTCAGCGGCCGCCGTTGTAGACTCCTTCCCATCCCGACCCGCGAGTACCCGACCCCGGCGCGCCGCCCGGCCTATTCGGTGCTGGACAACACCAAGCTCCGGGAGACATTCGGCTTGGCCCTGCCGGATTGGGAGGTCTCACTGCGGCAGTGTATGGAGGACTTGGGATTCCAGTGCGAGCGCGTATAAATCCTCCCGAAAACATGATCTTGTAGGTTGGGCGAAGCCCGCCGGGGACGGTGGCAGCCGCCATGGACTACATGGACTTAAGTGGACCACGTGGACGGGGGGTTGCTGTGTGTCCCCGAGTCCATGCAGTCCATACTGTCCATGTTGTCTATTGGGCTATCCTCATGCCGTCCATGTGGTCCACGGCGGTGTGCCCAACATCAACATTTCGTTGGGCACGGCGCACCGCCTGCCTGTCGGCAGACAGATCCCTGGTGCACCTTTGCCCAACTGCGAGCTGGGATTCTGCAAACGTCAATAGGGTGGCTTGGAAATTTTCAGGTTCGACACCCTCCTTTGAGGAGGGTATCGCAAACGTCCTTTCGAAACACAGAGGGCACAGAGAACACAGAGAACCAGCCTGTTCCCTTCTCGGTGTTCTCTGTGTCCTCTGTGGTTTAAACTTCACAGACTGGCAGCTGACGCCAGCGTTTTTGCGACACCCTCCCTCGAGGGAGAGAGCCTGCCCCGAGCACCGCGAGAGGGTTTGGGAAAAGAGAAAAACGAAAATAACCCCGCACGCGATTTTTGTGCGGCGCACAAACTCGACTCATTTGTAAAGATGTAGGTCCCTTAAGGATCCTGGGGTATAATTAAGTGAATCTCAATGTAGCCTGATTCAAGAGGTAAACATGAAAGTGATACTCTCGGCATTCGCCATCCTTATGCTTGGGGGTTACTTCCACCATGCCAATGGGGAGTGGTCACTCAAGAGCTGACGGTGGGTTACCATTCGACGACTACGATGAGCAATCGGCGCGCGGATGCCATCTTGGCCGACGCCACCAACGTCCTTCAGACCGACGACGGCGGGGACGACGTGGCCTGCGATGTCAAGTTGAGACGAAGGGGCAATGTCACCAAGTTCAACAGCGGAGATGGTAGCATTGATAATCCGGATGACTTCAGGCTGATTATGGAGGTGCCGGGAGACATAAAAGTGGTTGACGAAATCAACTGGTGCGGGGATGGAAACTCGAGGTTTTGGTTCATGCCCAAAATTCTCGGTTGCGCACCGATAGGAGGCAAATCGCTGGCCGTTGTTCGACACACATCGAATCTGGAGGGTATTCTGTGGGCTCATGAATACGGCCACAATAAGGGCTTGGCCAAGACCCGGACAAGGCACCGGAGTGACTCCAATGCACTCATGTACAAGAAGGTTCATACTAACGCCAGGAGAGTGAGTCGAGCCGAATGTGGTGCCTTCCAAGAATGAACTTTTGATTGTTTGAAGACACGCTCTAAGTGAAATTGAGTCCCACCCGGAGGTGGATTATGCGCAATCTCAATCTGAAGATCCTTGTGGCACTGGTGGCCCTGGTATGGGCTGGAAACGGAGCGAGCCAAAGCCAGGAACTCGTGGACATCAAAGAATTCGTGCAGGGGGATTACATTCACGGCGTGCCCTACGAGGAGGCGAGCCGGTACGATGCCTCCGTGGTGCCTACCTTGTTGAGGATGCTGAAGGATCCTAAAGAGCAGGAGCAGTGGTCCAACATCGTCGTTACCCTCGGGATGATCGGAGATGAAAGTGCTGTGGAGCCCATGATCGAGTTCATCGAAAGAGATGAAGGGGGTACCCTGAATCGGAGCCAACGTAGCGCCAAGACGGCTGCCATCATGGCACTCGGGTATCTGGTCAATAAATCCGGGAGCCCAAAGGCCCTCGATTACCTGACGACGATCCTGGATCCTCAGAAAAGGGCCAAAGAAGATCCCGCGACAACCGACCTGTTCGCCGCTGCCACAGCAGAGCGGGGCAAAGACCTGAGCAAGTACGCAGTTATGGGCCTCGCCTTGTCGGGGCATCCCAAAGCCGCCGAGGCACTGAAGTCGTTCGAGAGCTCGCTGAAGTCGATCGAGAAACCGCTGAAATCGATCGAGCACTCACTCAGGACGAGTAACCTGGTGTCCTCGAGTAACTTGGTGTCCCCGATAGGGGAGGTAATCACCTCCCATTCCAAGATCAGCGCGACGGTCAGCGAGGCATTGCGTGCCAATAAGGAGATCGCTGACAAGGGCTTGGCGGAGTACTATGGAGGAATGTAGGGAGCGCTGGCAGAAGCAAATACTGCCTGGGGCCATGACTTGTGTGCCGAAGTTGGGTTCCGGCAATGGCGGGGCATCTGTGCCCCGCACGGGCACCTTGAGTTTTTCAAGGTGCCCTAAAGTGCTAGCGAGGCTTTGCCTCAGACCGACGAGGCATGAGGCCCTAAAAGCCCCTCTCCCGTAAGGCCCCATCTCCTACGCCCAACCAGCCGTGTGAGAGCCAGGGTAGGTCGAAATCGGGATCGCAATCGGAATCTCGATCCCGATCCCGATTTAGGCTTTTACGACACCCTCAACAATTCAGGAGGCAAAAGGCTGATACCTGACAACTGCCCCCTTGGGAGTGCACAAACTTGACTCATTCGTAAAGATTCGGGTCCCTCAAAGGATCCTAGCGAGGATTTGCCTCAGACTGACGAGTCGTGAGTCGCTTTGGACAAGAACCACGAATGGACACAAATCACAAATAGTTCCACTGGCCCCGGAAGCCCCTTTCTTCGAGCCCCTCTCCCGCCGAGAGTGTCGCAAAAGTCCTTTCGAACCACAGAGGACACAGAGAGGGGGACGAGCCAATTCTCTGCGTTTTCTGTATCCTCTGTGGTTTAAATTCCAGAACCGGCAGCTGACGCCACCGCTTTTGCGATACCCTCCTGCCGGGAGAGGGGTCGGGGAGAGGGGGTCAAATAGGTGGGAGGGGATCACAGCCGGGAATCCCTCCCTCTTGTGCAGTGCACAAACTCGACTCATTTGTAAAGATGTGGGTCCCTCGAGGATCCTTAGGGGGCGTTCTCAATCAATAGAGTTGTTCCCGTTGTAACAACCTTTAAAATCAGTATGTTACGAGATCCGCTTGGCGCCTGAGTCTTTGTTTCCTGGTTAATGACTACCGTGCCGGGCTCATATCTTAATATAACTGATTGATTTCTAAAGACCTACATCGGGAACAACTCTAATAAATCATCTAAGATTCCTTGAATGACCAGATTTTGTGCAAATGAGTCAAATTTCGCAAACGTCTAACCTCTCTCGTTGTCGTGATCGTGATCGTAATCGTGATCGAAGCCGCCGTAGGAGAGACAGAATACTTTCGCCGATCGTGGAATCCGGAGGTCCCGGCCAGGCGCCGGGTCGAAACCCGTAGCCATCCGGTTTTCCCTGCCCGCTTTGCCTTGCGTCTCCGATTACGACTCCGATCACGATCACGGTTCCGTTTTCGATCGCGAGAGAGCGATGATCACGCCTCGTCGGTCTGAGGTGAAACCTCGCCAGGTGTTGTAGCTGGGTTGAGGAACGAAACCCAGCTTTTCCGATCCGCAATACCGTGTGCCGGGTTTGGCTGTCCCTGGCCGTAACCCAGCCTACGGGCTTGATTTTTATGATGATTTGGCTTAATTGAGAACACCCCCTAGATTGGGTTCGCTATGAGTGCATCTTAATCCAACCTGATCCCAGGAGATGGGCATGAAAACAACGCTCTTACTGGTTACCGCAGTCGTACTTGCAGGCTGCATCCCTCCCCCCCGTACCGACAACTATTGCGCCTATGATAGGGACTGCACCAATGTGATCGACCGGGATCCCGTTAACGTGGTCAGGCAAAAACTGGCAATAAGCCGCCACACGGAGACCAGGTTGGATAACCAGTGTGTGGACTGTATTCTGGCCGACGCCACTGAAATCCTGCAGGCCGAAAACGGCTCAGGCGACATGGCCTGCTCGGTCAGATTGGTGCGGGAAGGGGATGTCACCGAGTTCAACACCGGAAGCGGCAGCATCGACAGCAAGGCCGATTTCGATGCCGTCATGCGGCTACCGGGGGACGTAAAACTGGTTGACGAAATCAACTGGTGTGGTAAGTACGTGGTTGCCTACGGCTGCGCGCGGCGGGGCGAATCCTTGGCCGTCGTTCCGATCGCTCCAGACATGGCGGGCATCTTGTGGGCCCATGAGTACGGCCATGTCAGGGGCCGGCCTCATCGGGATGCCGACAGCGCGCTCATGCACAAATGGGTTAATATCAGGAACAAGAAAGTAGATCGAGCCGAATGTGACGCCTTCCGCAAGAAGCCCGACAGCCGTCGATGATTTGAAAACACGCTCTGAGTCAAGGTCGAGCACGACCTGGAGGTAGATCATGCGTAATCTCAGTCTGAAGGTCCTGGTGGCATTGGCGACTCTGGTATGGGCCGGAAGCGGAACCGGCCGGGAGCTGATGGACATTAAAGAATTCGTGCGTCAGCTCTATATTCACGGCGTGCCCTATGAGGAGGCGAGCAAGTACGATGCCTCCGTGGTGCCTACCTTGGTGAAAATGTTGAACGACTCCTCGGAGCAGGCCTATTGGTCCAACATCGTTGTCACCCTCGGGATGATCGGAGATGAAAGCGCCGTGGAGCCGATGATCGAATTCATCGAAAAAAGTAAGAAAGGCAAACTGAATCGGAACCAACGCAGGGCCAAGACCAGCGCCGTCATGTCGCTCGGGTATCTGATCAATAAATCCGGGAACCAAAAGGCCCTCGAGTACCTGACGACAACCCTGAGCCCCGAAGCGCGGGCCGAAAGTCCCCGCGCGGGGGCCAGCCCGCTCGCCGCCACCGCCGCGAAGCGGGGCGAGGACCTGAGCAAATATGCAGTCATGGGTCTGGCCTTGTCGGGGAGTCAGAAAGCCGCCGAGGCGCTGAAGTCGATCCGGAAATCACAGCAGTCGGGTGACCACCGGGCAGCGGCCCCGATGGCGGCGGTAAGAGTCTCCCCTTCCGGTTTCGATGTCGGCGAAATGCTCGACGAGGCATTGCGTGCCAATGAGGAGATCGCCGACAAGGGGTTGACGGAGTACTATGGAGGAAAGTAGAGAGCGCCGGTAGAAGCGGATACTGCCCTGGGCTGTGACTTGTGTACCAAGATGGTGTTTCAGTGGTGGTTATACTGCCACACGGCACAATCTGAGCTTTTGAATTTCCCCCTCACCCCAGCCCTCTCCCGGAGGGAGAGGGAGTGAAATACGCAGATTATTCCGTGTGGCAGTATATCATTTGGTAGTCTCGGCTCTGTCTGCGATGATCCGGATACGCCGCACCGGGGAATCTTATATCGAATCCTGAGGCAGACATGAAAACAATGCTCTCACTGGTTGCCGCAGTCGTACTCACGGGTTGCCCCTCCAACCCCCCCTTGGAGGATGATCCTCCTGATGTGATCAAGCGAGGACTGAGGGTGCACTACCATACGACGACCACTTTGGACAACCGACGCGCGGATGCCATCCTGGCCGAGGCCACCGAAATCCTTCAGACCAAGGATGGGGCGGGCGATGTGGCCTGTAAGGTCAGATTGGCGCGGGAAGGCGACGTCACCGAGTTCAGCGCCGGAGACGGCAGTATCGATAGCGGGAACGAGTTCGGAGCCATTGTCGGACCGTCGGGACACGTAAAACTGGTTGACGAAATCAACTGGTGCAATGGATGGAAACCCAACATCATCGGCTGTGCGCGGCCGGACAGCTCATTGCTCGTGGTACCGACCGCTCCGGAGCTGGAGGGCGTTCTGTGGGCCCATGAGTATGGTCACACCAAGGGCCTGAAACATCGGGATACCGGCAAAGATGCGGTCATGTATTACTCGGTCGCTGCCGACCACAGGAAAGTCGACCAAGCCGAATGTGACGCCTTCCGAAAGAGACACGACAGCCGTCGATTTCTTGAAGATATGCTCAGGAGAGGGTCTTGAAAGATCCCGTCCGGGGGATTTTTCAACCCGGTGCCTGCAAAAGTGCAGTTTCTAACGAGGCTTCGCCTCAGACCGACAAGGCGTGACCAACCGCACCGAAGAACCACGGATGGACACGGATAAACACGGATCACAATCCGTGTTTATCCGTGTCCATCTGTGGTTCAAAGGATTTGCGATTCCTGCCCAACAAGAGGCAGAACTATTTTTGTGCAGCACACAAACTTGACTCATTGGTAAAGATGCAGGTCCCTCAAGGAATCCTAGCGAGGCTTCGCCTCAGACCGACGAGGCATGAGGTCCCAAAAGCCTCTCTCTCTCGTAAGGCCCCATCTCCTACGCCCAACCAGCCGTTGGAGAGCCAGGGTAGGTCGAAATCGGGATCGGGATCGCAATCGGAATTTCGATTTCGATCCCGATCCCGATTTCTGCACTGCATAAACTTGACTCATTGGTAAAGATTCGGGTCCCTCAAGGAATCCTAATACAAGCAGTAGCGACGTACCGGGGGGTTCTTTTTTGCCGCAAAGGCAAAAAGGTGGCCGTAACAAGGTTAAACACGACCGGGAGGTAGACCATGCGCAATCTCACTCTGAAAATCCTGGTGGCATTGGCGGCTCTGGTGTGGGCCGGAAGCGGAACCGGCCGGGAGCCGATGGACATTGAAGAATTCGTGCGCCAGGTCTACATTCACGGCGTGCCCTATGAGGAAGCGAACAAGTACGGTGCCCCCGTGGTGCCTACCTTGCTGAAAATGCTGAAGGATCCCAAGGAACAGGACCATTGGTCCAACATCGTCGTCACCCTCGGGATGATCGGAGATGAAAGCGCCGTGGAGCCGATGATCGAGTTCATCGAAGAAGGTAAAAAGGGCACGCCGAGTCGGAGCCGACGCAAGGCCATGGGGAGTGCCGTTACGGCGCTTGGATACCTGATCAATAAATCCGGAAGCCGAAAGGCCCTCGATTACCTGATAAAGAGCCTGACTCCCCAGGCGCGGGCCGAAGGTTTCCTCGCAGCAATAACCGACCTGTTCGGTACCACGGCGGAGTGGGACAAGGACCTGAGCAAGTACGCGGTCATGGGTCTGGCCTTGTCAGGCCATCCCAGGGCCGCCACGGCGTTGAAATCGATCCGGAAACCGCCGAAGTCGAGTGATGACCGGGCGGCGAAGGAGATGATCGACGAGGCATTGCGTACCAACAAGGAAATCGCTGATAAGGGGTTGGCGGAATACTATCGCGAATCGAGGCCCTGAGATCCGCGGAATCGGGATCACCTGCTACCGGCACCGGAGGCCCGCTTCAGCACCCGATCGAGCCCTCGAGAAGACAGCACCCGGCGCAACCCTCCGAGCAGGTGAGTGGGGACGGTGACATAGTAGCGGGGTCTGGGCCGTGGACTCTCCAGGGCGTGGATCAGCTTCTTGAGCACCGCCTGGGGGGGCAGGGTGAAGGGCTGGGCCGGTCCTTCCTTGAGCAGGCGGTTCTCCACGGCGCGATATTGCTCCCGGTGCGGGCTGTGCTCGCGGTCGATGTGCTCGTGGAATCTATTATAGCTATTGGCCCGGAACCGGCTTTCGATGGGGCCGGGCTCGATCAGGGAGACCCGGATGCCGCTGCCGGCGAGCTCCAGGCGTAGGGTGTCCGTCAATCCCTCCAGGGCGAATTTGCCGGCCACATAGGCACCTCGGTAAGCAAAGGCCGTCAGCCCGAGGACGGAGCTGTTCTGGACAATGCGGCCATAGCCCTGTTTGCGCATGACGGGTATCAGGCAGCAGGTAAGCTCGTGGCAGCCGAGCAGATTGGTTTCCAACTGGGCGCGCAGCACCGCGCGCGACAGGTCCTCCACAGCACCCACCTGTCCGTAGCCGCCGTTGTTGAATAGGGCGTAAAGTTTGCCGTGGGTTCGGGACAGGACCCGGTCGACCGCGTCCCGGATGGTGGCCGGATCGTCCAGATCCAGACGCAGTGCCTCCAGGCCCTCGCTGGACAGTCGCTCGACATCCGCGCGTTTTCGGGCCGATGCGAAGACACGGTAGCCCCGTTCCCGCAGGCCGTGGGCGCAGGCGTAACCGATGCCGCTGGAGCAGCCGGTGATC
The DNA here is from genome assembly GCA_011392765.1 of Candidatus Thiosymbion ectosymbiont of Catanema sp. Cochon2018. Lineage (GTDB taxonomy): Bacteria > Pseudomonadota > Gammaproteobacteria > Chromatiales > Chromatiaceae > Thiosymbion > Thiosymbion ectosymbiont_A. Next base: position 1,471,220 of record WYCW01000001.1, read on the forward strand.
AAGATGGTGCGCATTTCCTCAGGTTGCATCTTAAGTACCCCGTTTCACCTTAATTTTCTGTTTCAGAATCGGTTGAAATCACGCGTTGTAAACCCCATTGCCTTCAAGCTTTCTCAACTGGCCTTATACTTGCGATTTGTCGAGGTACGAAACATGCCCTTCTACGAATACCGGTGTGAGCATTGCGACCACAAGCTGGAAGTTCTGCAGAAGATCAGCGATTCTCCGCTTGTAGACTGCCCCGAGTGCGCGCAACCGACGCTGAAGAAGCTGGTATCCGCCGCGGGATTTCGGCTCAAGGGCAGCGGTTGGTACGAAACGGACTTCAAAGGTGGGAAACAGAAAAATCTGCACGAAAGTGGTGAAAAACACGAGAGTGGTGAAAAAAAGGCGGGTGGCGAGAAGAAGGATGCGGACGCGTCTCAGAATACCAGGAAAGAAAAACCCGGCGACGGGAAAAAGCCTGCTGCCGAGTCGAAGGCCTCCGCTACGGGATGAGTGTGGGAGGCGATTCGCCCCGCTTGTGTCGAACCGGGCTTTTTTAGAGACTGCCTGAAAAAGGACCGTAAACCGTAGGCTGGGTTGAGGAACGAAACCCAGCTTTTACGGGCCAACCTGGCTTGCCGGGTCTCGTCCTCCGACCCAGCCTAGCGGTTTAAAATCAGTGTGTTAGTTTTCAGACAGGCTCTTAGTATTTTGCCTGTCTTTTCGCGGCCACTTGGGGTCGCTACGCGGCAACGGGTGAGAATCGGGGCGAATGAATATGCGCAACTATTATTGCGGGGATCTGAACGGGAGTCATTCCGGCGAAGAGGTCGGGCTCTGCGGTTGGGTGCACCGTCGGCGCGACCACGGCGGCGTGATCTTCGTCGACCTCCGCGATCGGGAGGGCCTGGTCCAGGTGGTTTTCGATCCCGACCGGCCGGAGATGTTCCGACTCGCCGAGCAGATCCGCAGCGAGTACGTGTTGCAGGTCCGGGGTCGGGTCAGGCCGCGCCCGGAGGGAACGGAGAACCGGGATCTGGCTACCGGTGAGATCGAGGTGTTGGCCCTGGCGCTCGAGGTGCTGAACACCTCCGATACCCCGCCCATCCGGATCGACGAGTACGCCGGGGACGCATCCGAGGAGGTGCGCCTGCGTTACCGTTACCTCGACCTGCGCCGACCGGAGATGCAGCAGCGCCTGCGTACCCGCGGGCGGGTGACCGGTGCCTTGCGCCGTTTTCTCGACGGCCACGGCTTTTCCGACCTGGAGACCCCGATCCTCACCAGGTCCACGCCCGAAGGCGCCCGCGACTATCTGGTGCCGAGCCGGACCCACCCGGGCCGGTTTTTTGCCCTGCCGCAGTCGCCGCAGCTCTTCAAGCAGCTGCTGATGATGTCCGGTCTGGATCGCTATTACCAGATCGCCCGCTGCTTTCGGGACGAAGACCTGCGCGCGGACCGCCAGCCCGAGTTTACTCAGCTCGATATCGAGGTCTCCTTCATGACCGAAGACGAGTTCATGGCGCTCATGGAGGCCATGCTGCGGGAGCTGTTCGGCACGGTCCTGGATACGGAGCTCCCCGATCCCTTTCCGCGCATCACCTACTCCGAGGCCATGCGGCGCTACGGCTCCGATCGGCCGGACCTGCGCGTGCCGCTGGAGTTGATCGATGTGGCCGACTTGCTGCAGGAGGTCGACTTCAAGGTCTTCGCCGGACCGGCCAGGGACCCGGCAGGTCGCGTGGCGGCCATGCGCCTGCCGCGGGGCGGCGCGCTCAGCCGCAAGGAGATCGACGCCTATACCGAGTACGTCGGCATCTACGGCGCCAAGGGCCTGGCCTATATCAAGGTCAACCAGTGGGCCGCCAAGGGCCGCGAAGGATTGCAGTCGCCCATCCTCAAATTCCTGCCGGACGCGGCGGTCGCGGGCATCATGGCTCGCACCGGGGCCGCGGATGGGGATCTGATCTTCTTCGGCGCCGACCAGGCCAAGGTGGTCAACGAGTCCATAGGTGCCCTGCGGGTCAGGTTGGGCCGGGACCTGGGTCTGCTCGCAGGGGACTGGCGCCCCCTGTGGGTAGTGGATTTCCCCCTCTTCGAGCGCGACGAGCAGGCCGGCCGCTGGGTGGCTCTGCACCACCCCTTCACCGCTCCGAAGGAGGACCAGCTCGGGCTGCTTGCGAGCGATCCGGGGGCCTGCCGGTCCCGTGCCTACGACCTGGTCCTCAACGGCACCGAGATTGGCGGCGGCTCCATTCGTATCCACCGCGAGGCGGTGCAGCGACAGATCTTCAAGCTGCTCGACATCAGCGACGAAACAGCGGACGAGCGCTTCGGATTCCTGCTCCAGGCCCTCAAGTTCGGGTGTCCGCCCCACGGGGGCATCGCCTTCGGCCTGGATCGGCTCGTGATGCTGATGACAGGGGTGGGATCGATCCGTGATGTCATCGCCTTTCCCAAGACCCAGACGGCGACCTGTCCGCTCACTTCCGCCCCCACCGCAGTGGACCCGGCCCAACTCCATGAACTGGCGCTGCGGGTCCGCGCCCTACCTTGATCTTCAGGGCGTGCCCAACATCTCAGGCGATTCGCCGACAGTTTATTTGCGGCAGAAAAACCGACCGGATGTTTCACGGGAGTGCGCTCCCGAATTGCCCCGAAAGTATTTTGTATTGAATGTCAACAGGACCCGACCACTTGGACCGAGCCACGCGCGATCACCTGCAACGCTGTTTCGTGCTCCATCGGCGCAGCTTCAGTAACTCGAGCCTAATCCTGGATGTCTTCTCGGTTGCCCATGGACGGCAAGCCGTCCTTGCCAAGGGTGCCAGACAACACCGCCGGGGCCGCCCCGCCGGCGGTGAGGTGCTGCAGCCGTTCCGACCTCTGTGGTTGAGCTGGAGCGGACGAGGCGAAGTCAAGACGCTGATACGGTACGAGGCGGCCGGGCCCCCGGTTGCGCTACCGGGTAAGGTCCTGTATTGCGGGCTCTACCTCAATGAGCTCCTGGTCCGGTTAGTGCGGAGAGGCGACGCCCATGAGGTCCTGTTCGCCTTTTACGCCTCGGCCCTCACCGCGCTGGCGGCTGGAAAAGGTGTCGAGGCGGTGCTGCGGCACTTCGAGCTACAGCTGTTGCGGGAGATCGGCTATGCGGTGGAGCTCGACCGGGAGGCCGGGAGCGGTCGGCCGGTGGTGCCCGGAAGCTACTATGTCTATGAGCAGGAATCGGGCCTCCGTGTCGCGGGTGCCGGCGATGAGCGGCAGGCCCTATCGGGCGAGTTCCTCCTGAATCTGGCGGCCGGCGGCCCCCTGAAAGGACCGGCGGCCAAGGCGGCGAAGCTGTTCACCCGGCGCTTGCTCGCGCCTTATCTCGGCCCGCGGCCCTTGAAGAGTCGCGAGCTGTTTCAATACCGAGGTCCGGACCCCGATCGGCCCGGAACGAATGTCGGTGCTCGATGCTGAGCGGCTCCACACGGTCTATCGGTTGCTGCTGGCGGAGTATGGTCCCCAGCACTGGTGGCCGGGCGACTCGCCGTTCGAGGTCATGGTCGGCGCCATCCTCACCCAAAACACCGCCTGGACCAACGTGGAGCGGGGCCTGGAACGGCTATGCGACCGTATCCCACTCCAGGCCCGGGCAATCCTCTCCCTGCCCGCAGACGAGTTGGCCGAATGCTTGCGGCCGGTCGGCTACTTCAATGTCAAGTCGAAGCGACTGCGGGCCTTCTGCCGTGCCTATCTGGAAGCAGGTGGGCTGGACGGCTTGCGGGCCCTCGAGACCGAAGAGCTGCGCCGGTGGTTGCTCCGTGTCCACGGCATCGGCCCCGAAACGGCGGACGATATACTACTCTACGCCTTCGAGCGTCCGGTCTTTGTCGTGGACGCCTACACCGGCCGCATCTTCGAGCGTCTCGGCATGCTGGCCGGGAACCCAGGCTACGAGGCTATCCGTCACGGTTTCGAGACGGCCCTCGGCCGGGACGTCCCCTTGTTCAACGAATACCACGCCCTCATCGTGCGGCACGGCAAGACCCTGTGCCGCCGCACCCGACCCCTGTGTGCCCGATGCTGCCTGCGGGAGTCCTGTCCTGCCGGATAACCGGCGTCCCTACTTCGACGGCAGCAAGTGAGCGGGTATATATTGGTATTCGTTCCCGACCTGCCTGGCCGGAGACAGGCATCCCACCCGCAGAACTTGACTCATTAGTAAAGATGCGGGTCCGTCAAGGAATTCTAGCGAGGCTCCGCCCCAGACCGACGAGGCATGATGCCCCGAAAGCGGCCCCATCTCCTACGCCCAACCAGCCGTTGGAGAGCCGGGGTAGGTCGAAATCGGGATCGGGATCGGGATCGCAATCGGAATCTCGATCCCGATCCCGATTTAGGCTTTTACGACACCCTCAACAATTCAGGGGGCAAAAGGCTGATACCTGACAACTGCCCCCTTGGGAGTGCACAAACTTGACTCATATGTAAAGATGCCGGTCCCTCAAGGAATCCTAGTGCGGTATTGGGCGGGGGTAGCCAAACGTTAGCTTATGCGCCAGTCGCCGACTCTACCGGATTCTCGCAGATGAAAACGAAACAATCTGTGGAAATCTGCGTAATCTGCGGATGAAAAAAGGCTTTTTGTCGAGAATCCTGGAAAGTGCATTGATTCGTGTTCATTTGCGGAGAAAAAGTACTTCCCAATCGACATGGACCACCTATGCTGAGTATTAAAAGCGTCAACCAGTACTACAGTGAAAGCCACACGCTCCGGGATCTGGACATAGATTTCCCGGCGGGGCAGTGCACCTGTGTCATGGGCCGCAACGGGGTCGGTAAGACGACCCTGATGGATGTCATCATGGGCCTGTTGCCCCTGCGCTCCGGCACCATCGAGTACCAGGGGGTAGATCTAGTCGGATTAGCGGCGGAAAAGCGGGCCGGCCTCGGCATCGGCTATGTGCCCCAGGGCCGGCAGATCTTTCCTATGCTCACAGTAGAAGAAAATCTACTCATCGGCTTGCCGGCGCGGGCCGACGGAAAGAAAAAAATCCCCGGGCTCGTCTTTGAATTGTTTCCCGTCTTGCAGGAAATGCTCGGCCGGCGCGGCGGCGACCTCTCCGGCGGTCAGCAGCAACAGCTCGCCATCGGTCGCACCCTGGTCATAGACCCCAAGCTGCTGATCCTGGACGAGCCTACCGAGGGCATCCAACCCAATATCGTGCAGGAAATCGGCGACATTATCCGCCGCCTGAATCGAGAGATCGGCCTGACGGTCATTCTGGTGGAGCAAAAACTGCCTTTCGCCCGCAAGGTTGCCGATTACTTCCTGGTCCTGGATCGGGGACGTTTGATGGCGACGGGAGACATGTCGGAGTTGAGTGACGAGATTGTTAAGGAGTACCTTACGGTCTAGGATCCTTGAGGGACCCGAATCTTTACAAATGAGTCAAGTTTATGCAGTGCACAAATCGGGATCGGGATCGGGATCGAAATCGAAATTCCGATTGCGATCCCGATCCCGATCCCGATTTCGACCTACCCAAGCTCTCCAACGGTTGGTTAGGTGTAGGAGATGGGGCCTTACGGGAGAGGGGCTGTTGGGGTCTTCATGCCTCGTTGGTCTGAGGCAAAGCCTCGCTAGGATCCTTGAGGGAGTTGAGTTTGTGCACTCCCAAGGGAGCAGTTGTCAGGCAATGCCATTAAGCCAGCTGCTGGCCGCTTGTCGTAGGTTGGGCAAAGCCACCAGGGACGGCGGTAGCCGCCGTGGACGACATGGACCAAGTGGACTACGTGGACCAGGGGTTGCTGTGTGCCCCCCGGTCCATGCAGTCCATACCGTCCATGTTGTCCATTGGGCTACCCTCATATCGTCCGTGTGGCCCACGGCAGCGGTGTGCCCAACACCCATTCCGCGGGGTTTGTCGCCATCCAAAGATGCGGTTCGCGGTCGGGATTGGTGTAATCCTGCTACGGTATACCGCGCTCACCGCATCCTACGTCCATCCTACGCGGCACGCTCGATCCGATCCGGTATTCCCGCCGGGCACTCGACGAAGTATTGCCGCTCCCGGTGTTCGGCGCGTTTGCCGGCGTTGAAGACGGATACCGGGCGGTGGTAACCCATGATCCGGGTCCAGACCTCGCAACGAGTGCGTTCGCCGTCCTCCAACCGGATATCGGACCCCTGTCCAGGATTGCTTGCGGCCCCAAGGTTGCGGCCCCCCCTGCGATGTAGCTCGTCGTTCAGATCGATGATTTTGGGATCGGTCATGGTTTCTTCTCTCCGGTTCCGGTGTTTCATGGTGTTCGGTATCCGTGGCTGGGCGCAAAGGTGCCCACCGGCATGGCGTCAAGCGTCGGCGCTGGCCGCCGGCTCCGCCAAGCGGGCCCGTTTTTGCGCGATCAGCTCGGCGTCGCAAGTCGGGCAGAATTCGTGCTCGCCGGGGATATAGCCGTGTTTCGGGCAGATGGAAAAGATGGGCGTCACCGTGATGTAGGGCAGGCGAAAATTGGTCAGGGAGCGCCGCACCAGGCGCTTGCAGGCCTCCACGCTGGAGATCTGCTCGCTCATATAGAGGTGCAGCACGGTGCCGCCGGTGTATTTGGACTGGAGCTCTTCCTGTAGCGCCAGGGCCTGGAAGGGGTCGTCCGTATAGCCCGCCGGCAGTTGCGAGCTGTTGGTGTAATAAGGGGCGTCCGGGGTCCCGGACTGAATGATGTCCGGGTAACGCTTGCGGTCTTCCTTGGCGAAGCGGTAGGTGGCGCCCTCTGCCGGGGTGGCCTCCAGGTTGTACATGTGCCCGGTCTGCTCCTGGAACTCGGTCATGCGCGCACGCACATGGTCGAGAAAGCGCACGGCCAAGGCCTGTCCCCGGGCACCGGTGATGTCATCGGTATCGCCGGTGAAATTGCGGATCATCTCGTTGATGCCGTTGACGCCGATGGTGGAGAAGTGGTTACGCAGGGTGCCCAGAAACCGCTTGGTATAGGGAAAGAGCCCCTGGTCCATGTGGCGATGGATCACCTTGCGCTTGATCTCCAGGCTGTTGCGCGCGAGTTCCAACAGGGTATCGAACCGGGCATAGAGGCCCGCCTCGTCGCCGGGGTATTCATGTCCCAGGCGGGCGCAGTTGATGGTCACCACGCCGATGGAGCCGGTCTGCTCCGCGGAGCCGAACAACCCGTTCCCGCGCTTGAGGAGCTCGCGCAGATCGAGCTGCAACCGGCAGCACATAGAGCGCACCTGGTTCGGACTGAGCTCGGAATTGATGAAGTTCTGGAAATAAGGCAACCCATAGCGGGCGGTCATGGCGAACAGCCGGTCCGCGTTCTCGCTGTCCCAGGGAAAATCGGTGGTGATGTTGTAGGTCGGGATGGGGAAGGTGAAGATGCGGCCCTTGGCATCCCCCACCGTCATGACTTCGATATAGGCGCGGTTGATCAGATCCATCTCCGGTTGGAGCTCACCGTAGGTGAAGGGCTGCTCCAGGCCGCCGATGACCGGGACCTGCTCGCGCAGGTCTTCCGGGCAGACCCAATCGAAGGTGAGGTTGGTGAAGGGGGTATTGCCGGTAACGAAGGTCTTGCCGCGACGGCGCGCAATGAAGGTGCCGTTGCGGGTGGTTGGGCACCAGACCTTGCCTCGGTAAGCGCGGCGTTGAATGAGCTGGATGTAGGTCTCACGGTTGCGGACGACGTTGAGCACGTGGACGCCCGAGTCTGCTCGCGTGTAGACGGTACTGCCGTAGCCGGCCAGGACGCAAAGCTCCTGCAGCGCATCCAGGTTTTCCCGGTCGTTGGTATAGATGCGGATACGGCCGTTCGGCTCGACGCTGCCGTCGCCCCGAATGTAGGTGTCCAGGAAGAGCCTGATCTGGCGCGCCGAAAGGGTGCGGATCAGCGGCGGTACGCACTTTCGCAGCGTGTAGCGCAGCACCAGCTCGCTGCCTTCCGCATTGAGCCGATAGCGGCAGACCGGGTGATTGGCGTAGGTTCCGGTCTGCAGTCGTTCGTGCCAGCTCAGCCCCAGCACCGTCAGGACCCGCTCGATGGCGGCGGCGTTTTCGTGATTGCCGGTGGACTGCCAGAGGCTTATGCGGCGGCGACCGTCGCTGAAGTCGAAATTTCCCTCGGATACGACCCAGGCCAGGAGCTCGACCAGGTTGTCGTCCACCTCATGGACGGAGGTGGTTTCCCAGGCGTTGGGCACGATGATCGGCGACTTCAGCTCGGCCACCTCTTCGATGTCTTCGAGTACCCAACGGTTGTCGCTGTTGAACAGCTTGCGCATCACCTTGTGGCGAGGCGTTACCCACTGCTCCTGGGTGCGATTGCGCAGCACGTACATTTCGCCATCGAAGTCGTAGGCGGTTATCGCCAGCGGCTCCAGATACTCCAGCCGGTTATCACGCCAGTCGACCGTCGCGATCTTCTCCCCTTTGATAATCTGGTCATGGCGCTTCCAGCCGTTTTCCGTCAGGCATTCGGTTTCCTCGTCGACACACTGACAGCCCCACCGGGACGGCACGTTCAGGTTGTAGATGAGCTCCTGAATGGCTTGCTTGACCTGCTCATAGTCCAGGCGATCCTTGCGGACATAGGGGGCCATATAGGTATCGAAGCTGGAGAAGGCCTGGGCGCCGGCCCACTCGTTCTGCAACGTGCCGAGGAAGTTGACGATCTGGCCCACGGCGGAGGACATATGCCGGGGTGGACCGGCCTCGACCTTGCCGGGGACGCCGTTCAAGCCCTCGTGCAGGAGGGTGCGCAGAGACCAGCCGGCGCAGTAGCCGGCGAGCATATCCAGGTCGTGGATGTGGAGGTCTCCCTCCCGGTGGGCGGCGCCGACCTCCGGCGGATAGACATGGGACAGCCAATAGTTGGCGACCATCTTGCCGGCGCTGTTGAGGATCATGCCGCCCAGGGAGTAGCCCTGGTTGGCGTTGGCGGCTACCCGCCAATCGGAGCGGTCCAGGTATTCGTTGATGGAGGCGGCCACATCCACCAGGGTGCGACGGTCCTCGCGCAGCCGTGAGTGCTGCTCCCGGTAGACGATATAGGCGCGGGCGGTCTCGAAGTGGTTGGCGGCGATCAGGGTTTGCTCCACCACGTCCTGGATGCCCTCGATGTCCGGGATGCGGCCCGCGTCCAGGCGGTGGCTGATGACCTTGATGACCTGCGTGGTGAGCCCGGTCGCCTCGAGGTCCCCGAACTCCCCGCTGGCCTGACCGGCGCGCAGGATAGCGGACTCGATCTTGCGGGCGTCGAAGGGGACCTCCCGGCCATCGCGTTTGCGCACGCGGGTCGGCAGGGTCGCAAGACGGGGCAGTGAGTCGTGCATGACGTCTCCAAATCTTGGCGTTTACACAATATATTGTGTCGAAAATTATTCTCGATTACTAGATGTTGTCTTTTGACCGAGGTCAATGTAGCGGGGTTCGAGGTAAAAAGGCTAGGGGGTGTTCTCAATTAATAAATCATCTAAAGGTTGTAGGCTGGGTTGAGGAACGAAACCCAGCTTTTCCGATCCGCAATACCGTGTGCTGGGTTTGGCCGTCCCTGGCCGTAACCCAGCCTACGGGCTTGATTTTTATGATGCTTTGGCTCAATTGAGAACGCCCCCTAGCGAGGCTCTGCCTCAGACCGGCGAGGCATGAGGCCCCAAAAGCCCCTCTCCCGTAAGACCCCATCTCCTCCGCCGCCCAACCAGTCGTTGGAGAGCTTGGGTAGGTCGAAATCGGGATCGGGATCGGGATCGGGATCGAAATCGAAATTCCGATCCCGATCCCGATTTGTGCATGGCACAAACTTGACTCATTGGTAAAAATGCGGGTCCGTCAAGGAATCCTGGTTCCGGCTGCCTCTTGGGGCTTCACCGCGAGCGAGTTGCTGATCACGGTTGCGATCGTCGGTGTGCTTGTGGCGCTGGCTGTCCCGGCGCTGCGGGGGTTCGTGTTGGACCAGCGGGCGATCAGCCGCATCAACGAATTCGTGGCGGCGGTCAATTTTGCCCGCAACGAGGCGATCAAACGGGGGACGTCGGTGACTCTGTGCGCGAGTGCCTCGCCCCAGGCGACGAGGCCCGCGTGCAACGGCAGGAAACAGTGGGAAAAGGGTTGGATCCTGTTCGCGGACTATGATCGGGACGCCAAGCTGGATGTGGGCACCGGCGCCTGTTTGGCCGGGGAGGATTGCCTCTTGCGCGTGTGGGAGGGCATCGACGACCTGACACTACGTGCCGGGAGAACGCGGATCACCTTCGATAGCCTGGGGGCGTCTCGGGGTTTCAATGCGACCTGGCGACTGTGTGACGAGCGCGGTGAAAAAGCCGCACGGGCGGTCATTCTGGCTCCGAGCGGACGCATCCGACGGGCCAAGGATAGCGACGGCAACGGGATCCCGAATAGTGGTGGTGGTGACGATATTTCGTGCCCGTGATTCCACTTTGTCGTATTTCACCATAACACCACGCCGAACTCGCCGGCCCTGTGGGCAAAGCCCGGCACGGCACCGGTCATTCGCCGATGCCGTAGCCATATCGTGTCTTCACCGCGTTGGCGACCGGTCCTTTCAGAAAGGCCAGGAACCCGCGGGCGGCCCGGTTATCCGCGCCGCGCCGCAGCAAGACCGCATCATGGGCCAACGTCGGGTAAAGGCGATCCGGCACCAGCCAGCGCGATCCTGCGCGATGCCGGGCAATCTGGGACAAGGCGACGAAGCCGAGCTCGGCGTTGCCGGTAGCGACGAACTGATAGGTTTGGGCGATATTGTTGCCGCGCACCAGGCGGGGGGCAAGGGCGGCGTAGACCCCCAGCGCCCGCAGCACCGCTACCGCCGCCGTCCCATAGGGTGCGGTGGCCGGGTTGGCGACGGCGATCCTGGTGATGTCGGGGTTGCGTAACGTCGTCGCGTCCGTCACCAGCGACTCGTCCATGCTGAACAGCACTAATCGGCCCGCGGCATAGGTGAAGCGACTGTCCGCGACAGCGAGACCCGCGGCGACCGCCTGCACCGGGCGCGTCCGGTCGGCGGCGAGAAAGACCTCGAACGGGGCGCCCTGGGTGATCTGGGCGTAGAGCTGACCGGTCGAGCCGAAGCTGTAGCTGACCTCGTGCCTCGTGGCCCGCTCGAACAGGACGCCGATCTCCTTGGCCGCTGCGGTGAAATTCGCGGCCACCGCGACCCGTACCCTCTGCGCCGACGCCGGTGGGGTAGCGACCGGGAGCATCAGCACCGCTATCAGCAGGCCGGTGACGATGCGCAGGTCGGGTTGTGTGACGGGTATTTTTTTCGTAATCGTTCAGCCCCCACTTCGTCATTCCGGCAGGGATTGCCGGAATCTGCCGATGCCATGGATGGCAAATAACTACGGCGACCTGGGCATCGTCTATCGAATCCGCGGCGACCTGGATCAGGCCGAGATGATGTATCGCAAGGCCCTGGGTCTATTTCAAGAAATTGGGGCCATGCCGATCGCCTCGAAAGAGCGGAAAAATGCCCTCATTTCGGACCATTTTCGCTACGATCCGTTTTAACCGGACAGCTTCTGGGATTCCGATAATCCCTGCTGGAATGGGGATGAACCCGGCGCTCGGGTAAGCATCCCCTCACGCAGGATGAAGTCTACAACCTGGTCCAACCCCTGACCCTTCCGCAGGTCGGTGAACACGAAGGGCCGCTCGCCGCGCATGCGCTTGGCGTCCTGCTCCATGACGGCCAACGATGCCCCCACATAGGGCGCCAGGTCGATCTTGTTGATTACCAGCAGGTCTGAACGGGTAATGCCGGGTCCGCCTTTGCGCGGGATCTTCTCGCCTTCGGCCACATCGATGACATAGACCGCCAGGTCCGCCAGCTCCGGGCTGAAGGTGGCCGAGAGGTTGTCGCCGCCGCTCTCGATAAAGATCACATCCAGGTCCGGAAAACGTGCCTGCAGATCCTCCACCGCCGCCAGGTTCATCGAGGCGTCTTCGCGGATGGCGGTATGGGGGCAGCCACCCGTTTCCACACCGACGATGCGCGCCGCGTCCAGGGCCTGACTGCGGATCAGGAACTCGGCGTCCTCTTTGGTGTAGATGTCGTTGGTGACCACGGCCAGTTGGAAATCCTCGCGCAGGCGTTTGCACAAGGCATCCAGCAGGGCCGTCTTACCGGAGCCGACGGGACCGCCGACACCGATGCGCAGGGCTGAGTTGTTCATTGCTATTCCAATGCTAGCGAGGCTTCGCCTCAGACCGACGAGGCATGACCAACCGCACCGAAGAACCACGGATGGACACGGATAAACACGGATTGTGATCCGTGTTTATCCGCGTCTGCCTCCGTGGTTCGAAGGATTTGCGATTCCTGCCCAACAAGAGGCAGAACTATTTTTGTGCAGCGCACAAACTTGACTCATTTATAAAGATTCGGGTCCCTCAAGGAATCCTAGGAACGAAACAGACGGGTATATTGGGTCTCGTGGGCGCTGCTGGCGATGGCCAGGGCCGGGCTCGAGGTCCCGATCTCGTCAGCGGCGAGGGTCAGTGCCTTGGCGACGGCCGCCGGAACCTCCGCGACCAGCCGTTGCAGCACCTGCTGGCCCTGGGCACGACCGAGGGGGATGATCTTGATCCCGGCCAGGACCAGATTCTCCAGCCAGCCCCAGGCGTATCCCAGGGCGGTGTTCCGCGCCGGGATATCCCAGGCCGTAGCGGCGAAGGCGAATCCCGCGGCCTGACTGCGTGCGAGGGTCGCTTTCCAGTCCGGTGCTCCGGTCAGCTCCCACGCGATCAGCAAATCCGCCAGGGCGCGCCCGCGATTGGCCTCCTCCGCCCGCAGCTCGGCGGTTTCACGGGCGGCGAGCAACCAGTCGATCCAGTGGCCCATGGCCGCCAGGTCCCGGACGCGGGCGGCGTCATGCATGCGCGCCAGCAGGGGGAGGTCCAGATTGACCATGGCCTTGCCGAGCTGGTCCAGGAGCCAGGCCCGTAGCTGCTCCGGAGTGCGGATCCAGCCCGCTTCCACCGCCCACTCGATGCTCTGAGAGTAGGCAAAGCCCCCGATCGGCAGGGACGGGCTCACCAGCTGCAGCAACCGCAGCAGCGGCAACGGATCGTCAGTGATCCCGGTGTTTCGGGCCATGGGTGGTGGTATGTACGGGGCCGCCGTAGGCGCCGCGCTCGGGTTCGATGGGGGCCTCTTCCACGATTACCTCCAGGCCCAGGCCCCGCACCATCTCGTCCAACACGTGATCGTGCGGATACCGCAGGCGCCCAGGCTCGATCTGCAGGGCCGCGTGGCGGTTTCCCAAGTGGTAGCAGGCGCGGGCGAACAGCCAAGGGTCTTGGCCGCGGACCGTGGAGACGGGTTCTCGGGCCGCCCTGACCTGTACGATCAACCCTTCTTCGGAGACCAGACAGTCGCCGTCCCGCAGGCTGTCGCCGCGGGTGAGGAAGATCCCCGCTTGTCGCCCGTCGTCCAGGGTTACCCGCAGGCGGCTCCTGACCCGTTGGTCCAAGGTCAGGGTAACGCCGAGGTCGGTCCGGGTCGGTCGGTCGAGCTTCTTGATGAGACGGATCATTGTATTAGCCGTCGGCGCTGACTTGTAGGCTGGGTTCAGGGCAATGCCATTGAGTTAGTCGCTGGTTGCTTACCGGTGCGGAAGAGAAAACTACGAATCACGCGAATCGGCGCGAATCCGATTCGCGGGGATTCGCGTGATTCGTAGTTTTTCCTCTGGTTTGCCGATTGGCAATGCTTAACTTAATGGCATTGGGGTTCAGGGACGAACCCGGCATTCGGCTAACTCGTAGGCTGGGTTCAGGGACGAACCCGGCACTCGGCTAACCAATAGTACAGGATTAACAGGATTAATAGGATTTTTTGTTGTGAAGAGCGCTGGCTGGTTTGATAAGAGCGTGATAAGGCGTAGGAAACTCAGGAGCGCCTGGGGGGCGTTCTCAATTGAGCCAAATCATCATAAAAATCAAGCCCGTAGGCTGGGTTACAGCCAGGGACGGCTAAACCCGGCACAGGGTATTGCGGATCGGAAAAGCTGGGTTTCGTTCCTCAACCCAGCCTACAACACTTAGATGATTTATTGATTGAGAACGCCCCCTAGGATTCCTTGAGGGACCCGAATCTTTACCAATGAGTCAAGTTCTGCGGGCGCAGGGAACAGGAACCACGAAAGGCACGAAAAACACGAAAGGATACGAATCCACACGAATGAGAGTTCGTGTCCTTTCGTGCTTTTCGTGGTTTTTTTAGTTCCCGTACAAAAATTCACGCCTCGTCGGTCTGAGGCGAAGCCCCGCTAGGAATGCAGTCGGCCCCGGATGGCAACCGCGTAAGTATCGAGGTCTTCCAAACGGTTTTCAACTACATCCCGAACCACGGTCCTGTCCACTTCCTGATAGCCGTGCACCAGGATGTTGCGGAATCCCACCATCCGGGTCAGAGGCCCCGCCGATTCCCAGGGAATCCAACCGTTTTCGGCCAACAACTCGAACAACTGCCGGTTGGTCTCCGGCTCGCCGAGGCGCTCATCCGAGACGATGTGGGAGGCGATATCCAGCGCGGCCCGGATAGCAAGCTGTAGGGTATGGGCCACGAACCGTTCTTCACGCAAATCCCGCTCGATCAGCTCTGGGTGCGCCAGCTCGCGCAACTCCCGCAGACAGGTCTCGATAAAGGTGAGCTTCTTGGCTACCAGGTCCACGTCCGTCATAGCGCACGGTCTCCTTCCATGCGGCGGTAGCGCCGTAAGTGGGGCAGCAGATCGAAGTACTCGTTGCGGGCACGCACCTCGAAGCGGATCCGCGCCCCCGGATCCGAATCCAGTAGCAATAAACCGTCCCGCAGGACCCGGTGGATCAGGTCCACCGGCGCCCGGTTCAGTACCACCAGATCCACTGGTTGTCCCACGGTGCCGGCAAGCTCGTCCGCCAGCTCCGGATGCAGACCGGACAGAGTGCGGGGAGGCGCTTGCTCGAACAATAGGGCAACATCGACATCGCTTCCCGGCACCGCGTCGCCGCGGGCGTGACTGCCGAAGAGATAGGCGCAGACCAACCCCTCGGTACGCTGGGCCAGGGTGGCGCTCAGGAGGTCGATCAGGTGCTGATCGGACATGGTGCCGAGTATATCCAATTCGTGCGGAGTAGGGTGGGTTGTGCCCACCGACTGATAAACCGCACTCACCCTCAGAGATTGTCTAAAAAGGGATCGTAGGCTGTAGGCTGGGTTGCGGCCAGGGACGGCCAAAACCCAGCAATAACCTGCACAAAAAATTCACGTCTCGTTGGCTTAAGGCGAAGTTTAGTCTCGCCAGCTAATCGTACAGGATTAACAGGATTTTCAGGATTAACAGGATTTTTTGTTGTGAAGAGCGCGTGCTGGTTTGGTAAGGGCGTGATCGGGCGTAGGAAATTCAGAAAAGACAAGAATCCTGTAAATCCTGTCCTATTGAGGGTTCGCGACAGGGCTCGAGTTGGGTACTCGTCGGTCTGAGGCGAAGCCTCGCTAGCTGGTGTTATACTCGCTTGAGTTATCTATCCACCGCGTATGAGTCCCTCCTTGGCCACGGCAGCAAAAATCTACCCGCTACCCACCCCCCATGTCAGGGACTTCTACACTTGGGCGTTGGAGACTGCTCGCGCCATCCGCGCAGGTCGCTTCGATGGCATCGATTGGGAGGCAGTAGCCGAGGAGTTGGAGGATATGGGACGTAGCGAGCAGCGGGCGTTGGAGCATCGGATCGAGGTCCTGCTGGCGCATCTGCTCAAGTGGTGTTTTCAGCCCGAGCACAGATCGACGTCCTGGACCGGAACGATCAAAGAGCAACGCCGCAAGACGGCCCGCCTGCTGCGGCAAAACCCGGGGTTGCAACCGCTCCTGGCGGGGCTGATTCCCGAGTCCTATGAGTCCGCCAGGGCCATGGCCGAGCGCGATACGGGGATCGATGAGCGCAACTTCCCGCCGGCTTGCCCCTGGGCGGTGGAGGCTATCCTCGACGAGGACTTTTGGCCCGAGGCCGGGTAACCCGACCCCACCTTGACCACTAGGATTCCTTGAGGGACTTGCATCTTTACAAATGAGTCAAGTTTGTGCGCTGCACAAAAATAGTTCTGCCTCTTGTTGGGCAGGAATCGCAAATCCTTTGAACCACGGAGGCAGACACAGATAAACACGGATCACAATCCGTGTTTATCCGTGTTTATCCGTGTCCATCCGTGGTTCTTCGGTGCGGTTGGTCACGCCTCGTCGGTCTGAGGCGAAGCCTCGTTAGGTGTAGTGGCTCGCCAACGGTGAAGGGCTGGCTTGCAGACAGCTGCCACTTTGGGTTCACGTTCGATGACAAGGGCTTGCCAACCATCGGCTTGGCTCACGCTTGCTGAGAACAGCACGGACGAATTGACCATACTGAGCAGCGGGCCGCAAAAAAACCGCAGATATACCCTCGTAGGCTCACACAAGAACCGGTCGCCGCGGTGCCCAGAGGACATCCAGACCAAAGCTCACAGCCTCGAACGGTGGGGCAACCACCTGATCGGCAGTAGCAAAGCGACCAACCTCAACCCAAGTGCCGGCATTGAGCTGGTAGACTTCCAAGGTCTGCACGACCGGATCAATCAGCCACGCATACTGCACACCATAGCGTGCATACAGTGGCATCTTTTCCTTACGATCCTTCCGCTTAGTAGAGGGAGATAGAATCTCGCAGACCCAATCAGGAACGACCTCGAAGCGTTGATCTTCCGGCAGATAAGGCATCCGTTCCCGCCGCCACCCCGCCAGATCCGGTACTGCTACTTCCGTATCCCGCACAAAGTGCACTTCCGGTTCAGGGTAGATCCACCAGCCACCAGGACCACCGATACCATCACCGTAACTGCCTCCAATTGAGCGATCGATACGAAAAGCAACATGACCATGTGGACCGGATGGACGCGACTGTGTGTACAGTTGCCCATTCAGGATCTCCCCAGTCACTCCTTCCGGCAAAGCCTCCAGAGACTCGTAGAGGGTTGGTTGGGATGTGGGTACTGGTTGCGGCATGGTTTTTCGATCTCTCCGCTTCTGCGCTAGTTCTACCCTACAATTCGTCCATGCTATTCTCAGCAAGCGTGAGCCGAGCCCGCTGTTCATTGTCAGTGAACGTGAGCCCAACATGGCGGCTGTTTGCGAGCCAGCCTCTCACCGTTGGCGAGCCGCCACAATTAGGATCATTGAGGGACCCGCATCTTTACAAATGAGTCAAATTTGTGCACTGCATAACAAAGAGGCCTCTTTTTTTATCCACAGATTACACAGATTTCCACAGATTATTTTGTCTTTCATCTGTGGAAATCTGCGTAATCTGCGGATAAAAGATGGCGCCGAAACGAGTCAAGAATTCACCCCTCGTCGGTATGAGGCAAAGCCTCGTTAGGGGTTGGGGAGGATGTCTCCGGGCGCCGATTCTCGACCATCGCCTCAGAACAAAAAGTATCGCTGCGCCATCGGTAGCACTGCGGCCGGCTCACAGGTGAGCAAACGTCCGTCGGCACGTACCTCGTAGGTCTGAGGATCGACTTCGATCTCGGGCTGGTAGTCGTTGTGGACCATATCCGGCTTGCGGACCCGGCGGGTGTCGCGGACGGCGCCGATCAGCCGCCGCAACCCCAGCTTTTCGTGCTCACCGGTATGCTGTGCCTGCCGGGAGATAAAGCTCATACAGGTCGCCCCCAGGGCGCCGCCGAAGGTGCCGAACATGGGCCGATAGTGCACCGGCTGGGGCGTGGGGATGGAAGCGTTGGGATCACCCATGGGCGCCGCGGCGATCAGGCCGCCCTTGAGGATCAGACTCGGCTTGGTTCCGAAAAACGCAGGTTTCCACAGCACCAGGTCCGCCAACTTGCCCACCTCCACGGAGCCCACCTCGTGGGCGATGCCGTGGGTGATGGCCGGGTTGATCCCGTACTTGGCCACGTAGCGCTTGGCACGCGCATTGTCGTGCGCGGCTGGGTCGCCTTCCAGACTGCCGCGTTGCACCTTCATCTTGTGGGCCGTCTGCCAGGTGCGGGTGATGACCTCGCCGACCCGACCCATGGCCTGGGAGTCCGAGGCGATCATCGAGAAGGCGCCCAGGTCATGCAGAATATCCTCCGCGGCAATGGTCTCGCGGCGGATGCGGGACTCGGCGAAAGCCACGTCCTCGGGGATCGACGGGGACAAATGATGGCAGACCATGAGCATGTCCAGGTGCTCATCCACAGTATTGACCGTATAGGGCCGGGTCGGGTTGGTGGAGGACGGCAGGACGTTGCCCAGGCCGCAGGTCTTGATGATATCCGGTGCGTGACCGCCCCCGGCCCCTTCGGTGTGGTAGGTGTGGATACAGCGGTCCTTAAAAGCCGCGATCGTGTCCTCCACGAAGCCGGATTCGTTCAGGGTATCGGTGTGGATGGCCACCTGGATATCCATCTTCTCCGCCACCTCCAGACAGCAGTCGATGGCCGCGGGGGTGGTGCCCCAGTCCTCGTGCAGTTTTAAGCCCATAGCCCCGGCCCGGACCTGCTCCTCCAAGGCCCCTGGTAGGCTGGCATTTCCCTTGCCGAGAAAACCCAGGTTGATCGGCAGCCCCTCGGCGGCCTGCAGCATGCGCCGGATATTCCAGGGTCCGGGGGTACAGGTCGTGGCATTGGTGCCGGTCGCAGGTCCGGTACCGCCGCCCAGCATAGTGGTGACGCCGGACATCAGGGCGTCTTCTACCTGCTGCGGGCAGATAAAGTGGATGTGGGCATCGATGGCGCCGACGGTCAGGATCTTGCCTTCCCCGGCGATGGCCTCGGTCCCCGGCCCGATCAGAATATCCACGCCGGTCTGGGTATCCGGGTTGCCGGCCTTGCCGATACCGGCGATCCGGCCGTCTTTGATGCCCACATCGGCCTTGACGATACCCCAATAATCCAGGATCAAGGCATTGGTGATGACCAGATCCGCCACCGCGTCGGCCTGTCTCTGGCACTGGCCCATACCGTCACGGATCACCTTGCCGCCGCCGAACGTGACCTCGTCGCCATAGTGGGTGCGGTCCGCCTCGACCCGGATGAAGAGCGCCGAGTCGCCGAGCCTTACCCGGTCGCCGATGGTAGGGCCGTACAGCTCCGCATAGGCCTGCCGGTCGATGCTGCTCATGGATTGTCCTCCGTATCCAGGGGCCCCATGACCTTCGCGTTGAAGCCGTAGATCCTGCGCGATCCGGCGTAGGCAACCAGATCCACGGTCCGCGACTGGCCCGGCTCGAAGCGCACCGCGGTGCCGGCCGGTATATCGAGCCGGAAGCCGCGAGCCTGCCCCCGATCGAAGTCGAGAGCGGGATTGGTCTCGTAGAAGTGGTAGTGGGAGCCTACCTGAATGGGACGGTCACCGGTATTGGCGACTCTGAGTGTTATTCGCTCACGACCGGCATTGAGCTCGATGGCGCCGGGCGCGGGGTGTATTTCGCCTGGGATCATGGCGTCTCTCCTTCAGAACCGGTCTACCTGCCAATGCCATTAAGTTAGCTGTTGGCCACTTAGAGAAAACTACGAATCACGCGAATTCCCGCGAATCGATTCGCGAGGATTCGCGTGATTCGTAGTTTCTTCTCTTACTTTGCCGACCGGTAGCGCTTAACTTAATAGCATTGGTCTACCTGCGGCACAGAGCAAAACCGGGCGGATGTGTTTTGCACCTTGCCGGTTCCAACAACCAAACTCAGCGGCGCACCTGGCCCATCCGTTGAAGTAATTTGTCAGGTGATGGACATGGGGTAGTGTTTTGACTTTGTTGTTTCCGAGATTCAGTGTGTATACCTAGCAAGGCTTCGCCTCAGACCGACGAGGCATGAAGACCCCAACAGCCCTCCCGTAAGGCCCCATCTCCTACACCTAACCAACCGTTGGAGAGCTTGGGTAGGTCGAAATCGGGATCGGGATCGGGATCGCAATCGGAATTTCGATTTCGATCCCGATCCCGATCCCGATCCCGATTTGTGCACCGCATAAACTTGACTCATTTGTAAAGTTACGGGCCCCTCAAGGATCCTAGGGACAACAAAATCACAACACCACCCCCTAAATAATGGGATCGTGCACCGTCACCAACTTGGTGCCGTCCGGGAAGGTCGCCTCGACCTGGACCTCGTGGATCATCTCGGGCACGCCCTCCATGACCTCGTCCCGACTCAACAGGGTCCGACCGTAATCCATCAGCTCGGCAACCGTCCTGCCCTCGCGGGCACCTTCCAGTACGGCACAGCTGATATAGGCCATGGCCTCCGGGTAATTGAGCTTGAGTCCCTTGTCTTTCCGACGCTCCGCAAGCAGCCCGGCGGTAAACAGCAGTAACTTGTCTTTCTCTCGCGGCGTGAGCTCCATGGTCGGCTCCTCGTGGCGTTTCTCGGTTGCGGTGGGACTCGGACTTGCAGCCAGGTAGGTTGGGCACGCCGCTGCCGTGGACCACACAGGTGGCTGAGAGTAGCCTAATGGACAATATGGACGCTGTGGACTACATGGACTGGGGAGCACGTAGCGACCCTCGGTCCACGTAGTCCACCTGGTCCATGTAGTCCACGGCGGTTGCCGCTATCCCCGGTGGCTGTGCCCAATTTACCTGGTTGCTGTCAGGTGGACCAGATGCGTGGCGGACAGGCGTCACGTCCCATCAGTTGTGGTCGGAGTATGCCCCAAAGCGAACGAAAAATCCGGCTCACCGACTCGACGCCGGGGGCGAGGCAGCGCGCCACGAGCAGATCCTCGACCAGGGTCACGCCAATCGGGAAGCCTTTTTCGTCGGGTAAGACCGCCCGCGCCGCTTCCAGGTTTTCCGGCCCCGCACCCGTGGCGACGAAGGTCCCGCACACGGGAAATCCGCGCAGACTGCTCGGCCCGTCGAGATCCTGCCCGGTGCTCACCCGCAGGCGATCCCTGAGCAGGGGCCGACCGTTCCGGTGCAGATTGAACCCAAGATCCGCGGTGCCTGGATCGAAGCGCTCGCCGATCACGGGTCGCCCCAGACTCTGTATCTCCCAGCCGATGAACCGCGCATTACCGGCAAGCTCGACGCTGGTTCGGGCACGCGCCTGCGTCCCCGGAAACAGAATATTTTCTTGAGGGAACCATTCGAGCGATCCGCCGGCGGCGACCTTGAGGTCTTGCTGCACCATCGCCGCGACGCCCGTGCTGCGGTAAAACTTGGTCGCTCCGGGCGTTGTGACCAGCACTGAGGCACCCGTAGCGACCTCCAACTCGAGCTCGATCCGGTCGCCGCCCACCAGCCCCCCCGGCGGGTGCAGCAGATAGAGGTGACAAACACCTCCTTCGGGGTAAAAAGGGCGTTGGACCGTAAGCGGCCCGACTTGGCGTTTTCGAGCCGGGACCGTGCGTCCGAATCTCGCTTCGAGCGCCAAATCGAGCCTGCCCAACCAGCCTCCCGAAGCCTTGGCGCCGCGTTCGAGGAAACCTCTCCGGCCGGTATCCAACGCTTTTGCGTCAGTTTGCGGTTCAAACGATTCCGCGGCCAACAACCATGGCCTCATGCCGGCATCCTTACCGGCAGGCACCGGGCGCCCCAGGTACCGGGCGCAGCTTCAAAGTGACCGGCGCAGGTAGCGCCGCAGGATGCGCACTTGCCTTCCGCCGTCAGTCCCCAGGCCCCGAGTCGGTACCAATCACGCTCGATCAGCAGTGCCCCGCACGCGTGGCACCAGGTGCTTCCCCCCGCGGCATCCCGGACATTGCCGGTGTAGACATAACGCATTCCGGTGCGCCGGGCGATCGCCCGCGCCCGAGTCAGGGTCGCGGGTGGCGTCGGCGGTATCTCCCGCAGCTTCCAGTCGGGATGGAAGGCGGTAAAGTGCATCGGGGTCTCGGGACCCAGGTGCCCTAAAACCCAGGTGCACATGCGCTCCAACTCGGCGTCGGAATCATTGTGGCCCGGAATCAGCAGGGTCGTGAGCTCCAGCCAGACCCGGGTCTCCTGCTTGAGATACTCCAAGGTCTCCAACACCGGCGCCAGACGGCCGCCGCAGAGGCGCCGGTAGAAATCGTCGGTAAAGGCCTTCAGATCCACATTGGCCGCATCCATGGCGGAGAAGAAATCCTCCCGCGCCCCCGGACTCACATAGCCCGCGGTCACCGCCAGATTCCGGATCCCCCGCTCCCGGCAGGCCAGGGCCGTGTCCCGCGCATATTCGAGAAAGATGACCGGATCATTATAGGTATAGGCAACCCCGCGACACCCCAGCTCCGCGGCCTTGCGGGCGATGGCCTCGGGTGCGGCGCTCGCGGCCAGGGTGTCGATCTCCCGGGACTTGCTCATATCCCAGTTCTGACAGAACTTGCAGGCGAGGTTACAGCCGGCCGTGCCGAAGGACAGCACCGGGGTGCCGGGCAGAAAGTGATTGAGCGGCTTCTTCTCGATCGGATCCACGCAAAAGCCACTCGAACGCCCGTAGCTGGTGAGCAGGATCCGGTCATCCTCGCACACGCGCACGAAACACAATCCCTGCTGGCCCGACTTGAGCTTACAGGCCCGTGGGCACGCATCGCACTGAATACGACCGTCTTCCAGCCGATGCCGGTAGCGCGTCGGGTGATGACTCGGTTGGATACTCATTTCGCACTTTCATGCAGCGGATCGGTACCATCAAACAGCGCAACCAAAAAGCCGGTATCAACGGGATAAGTGTAAACTGTAGACGCTTTCACCCCAGGTATCTTTAACATTAACCACCAATTCACCCGAGTAATCGATTTCTATGGTGGCGTAATTAAACCATTTAAGTGCATCTTCCCAAGTCGTTACAGTGTCCTCATTTTCAGGCCCAAAAAAGAACAAACTTTCCGTCCCCAAGGTTTTGTCAAAAGCACGATTGGGAAACAAACCGGCGTTGCCCGGCCCGACGACTATTTCATGAAATGAATAGTTGTTATCTTTAAACGGAGTGTATTTGAATACTTCGGCAAAATGCACATCCGTGGTAATGAATAGCGCATTGGCTTTTTCATCCCGCAGAAATTCAACTATCTCTATTAATTCCTGTTCGAATCCCGTGTCCGATTGAGGTATACCTTCGATAGTAGGATCAGTGGTCTCATCATCATTGCCCCAACCATCTCGACCGAGGTTTTGTGGCTGGCCCGTTGGAATTGAAATAGGAACACTTGACACGAGCACCTTCCATGTGGCGTTAGAGGAATGTATTTTCTCCCTTAACCACTCGATCTGTTCACGACCAAGCATTGTTTTCTTACGTTCAGGATGATCCGCCGCAAGATTCGCGTCACGATATTGACGGTTGTCCAGAAAGAAAAGCTCCAGGTGTTTACCCCAACGAATATTTCTGTACAAGCGATTGGGAGTATGAGGCGATTTTCTTATCGGGGTGTAATCCAGAAACGCTTTTAATCCTATCGGCAACAGGGGAACATCCGCGGAGTAAGGCGTGCTGTCACGCGTATCGTGCAATGGTCCGAAATCATTGACGACTTCGTGATCGTCCCATATTCCATAGTAAGGTGTGCTCGACAGTAATTTTTGAAAAGCAGCATCTTCACGTGCGTATCGCCAATGTGCCCAAAAGTCAGCAAGGTCAGCAGACTGAATGAAATTTCCCGGGACTTGTCGATTACCGTATTTCCCTATTTCTTCACAAGTATTATCGGCGTAAATCATATCCCCCAAACCAATAAACAGGTCTGCGGCCTCCTGGTGAATGGCATTAAAAATAGGAAACCCAAGCTCTCTGTCGCGGCAAACGTTTTGTCCGGCAAAATCTCCCGACCAGGCAATTTTTACCGCCTGTTTTTGGTGTCTCTCCGGTGCTGTTTTAAACCGGCCGCCGGCTGTTCCGCTTTTATTCCCATTGGACGACTCAAACCAGACTTTGTATTCATACTGCGTATTTGACTTTAAATTTTCGAGTAAAACCTGCCCCGTATAATCGTCATCGGCACGAACGCATGTGGCATCGAATATTTCTTTTCCATCCGGGGAACGAACGATGACTTTCATCGTTGCCTCTTGATCGGCACGTGACCAAACCACCGCAGTGCGGCTTTCAACGTCGCCGACAGTGACGCCATGGGTAATGCGTGGCACCCCATTTTCTTCACCAATACATGGGAAACCGAAGAATATCAACGATAACAAAAAAATGCTTTTTTTCATTTGTTTTCCTCATGGCAATTCGAACGCCCGTAGCTGGTGAGCAGGATCCGGTCGTCCTCGCACACGCGCACGAAACACAATCCCTGCTGGCCCGACTTGAGCTTACAGGCCGTGGGCACACATCGCACTGGATGCGACCGTCTTCCAGCCGATGCCGGTAGCGCGTCGGGTGATGACTCGGTTGGATACCCGTGGTCACTTTATGAGGTGATCCAGATCCGATCGAATTGCCCACCTGACAAGGTGCGCAGGATATGGAAATCACGACGGTCGGTCGTCAAAACCCGGTTGGTTCGCTCGATCCCCGACAGCCAAACGATACAGGCGTCAGCCAAGTCGATCTTTTGATCCGCGTACTTCTCCACGATGCCGGAGATCACAGGTAGATCCGGAGTCTCGATCTGACGCAGGCGCATGGCACCGCGGCGAATCCATTCCAACAGGGCCAGCTTGCCGCGTGCATCGAGAAAAAAACAGGTTTCAACAATGGTAGGCCACACAGTTACCAGGTCGGCACCGGGAGGATGCAGCCTATCCGCCAAGAGCGCCTTCGCACTTTCGTGCAGCGGATCGGTACCATCGAACAGCGCAACCAAAAAACCGGTGTCAACGAGAACGGTATTTCTCATGCAGCCGTTCCCGGATCCGGCGGCGCAACGGGTCCGCAGGCGGCTCCGCCGCACTCCCTTGATCGAACAAATCCACCCCCAGTTCGTACGCATTCGGCGGGGGCTCCAGACTCGCCAACCAATCGGCAAGACTGCGTTTGACGGCCTCGCTCTTGTTGTAACCATACCGACGACAGACCGCATTCAGACGCCGTTCCAAGTCTCCGTCCAAACGCACCGACAACATATCATGCACCTCTCAGAAACCGTATGACTGTATCACAGCACCAGGGCTGGATAACTGTCAAGGGACCATGCGCGAGGTCCGTAAGACTGCCGTTCATAACGAATGGCCGGCTGCCGAGATTCAAGAGGCCAGCGACGACCCACGGCCAAGCATCCCGCACGACGAAACCATGGCCGAGATGGACGCCGAGATTGTTGCCGTGGTCGGCACCGGACGACGCGCACCACACGCCGAGGGTAAAGTGTGACGAGGGCTTGTCGCATTGAGAAGCTGTTTGGTTAAAACGAATCGGGACTATCCTCAGTGCGGTCGGCCGTCTCCTCGACGAACCGGGCCACATCGGAGGCGAGTGACGCGAGCAGATCCGGGGGGGCCCGGTCTTCGGCCTGGGCCAGGGCGACGGCGCGCATGACCAGGGTCGCGTCGTCCGGTTGGAGCTTACCGGAGGGCAGGGCGTCCGCGTACAGCCAGACGCCGGCCGTGTGGGGCTCGGGTGGCGCCTTGGCCCCGCAGCGTAGGGCGGAGGCGCAGAGGAGGGCGCCGAGCAGCAGCTCGCCGGCGGGGGCGGCGGAGCGGTCCTGGCGTAGCAGCACCTCGGCGGCTTCCAGCTTCTGGCGGGCCCGACGCACCAGCGTGGGCTCGGTCGCAGTAGGTTGCTCCGGGGCCTCGTAGAAGCTCTGTGCCCCGTTCGCAGGCGATGCGACGCCCAGGCGCTGGAGTCCCTTCAAGGTGCGCCGGTCGATGAGCGCGATGGGGACCCGCTGTGAGATGGCGACCGCGCGCTCATCGGCATCGTCGTCGACCGCGTCCATCACTACCAGCAGGCCGCCTTGTGCGCCGAGGATGCGTTCGATACCCGGACCCAGCTCGCGCTGCAGCTCGAGGATACAGCGCCTGACCTCCTCGGCGGTGCCATCGTCGGCCGCACCGGGCAAGGCCGGTTGCCTGCTCGTGGCCTCCGTCGGCGGATGATCCGCGGGGGGTGGTGAGGCGTCTTCCTCGACAGCCGGTATCCGGTCCACGGGTGGCGGCGTTTCGGGTTCCTCCAGGGTTTCGGCCAGGTCCTCCGCCAAGACTTCCGCGAGGCGTTTGGAGACGCCTACCACGTCCTCGGTGGCATCCGAGTCCATCACATTGTCGAACAGGTTGCGTTTCCCCCGGATCAATCTCAGTACCTGCTCCTCGTAGGAATCCGGCGCCACCAAGTGCAAGACCTGGACCTTGCTCCGTTGGCCCAGACGATGGATGCGGGCGACACGCTGGTCCAGCACCGCCGGGTTCCAGGGAATATCCAGGTTGACCAGCACCGAGGCGCTCTGCAGGTTCAGACCCGTGCCGCCGGCGTCGGTGGAAATGAAGACCTGACACGCTTCGTCCTCGCGGAAGCGGTCCATCAGATCACCGCGCTTGGCGCTGGGTACGCCGCCGTGCAACCGTACACAGTCGAGACCCATGCGCCGGACCCGGAGCTCCACCAGTTCGCCCATGTAGGCCCACTGGGAGAAGACCACGGCCTTGAGCCCGGCCAGTTGGCAGGTCTCTTCGAGAATGCTGGTCAGCTCGTCGAGCTTGGGTGATCCCGGCGTGGTTTTATCGACCAGCTCGGCAGCGTTGCAGGCCATACGCGCCCGCTGCAGGGCGGCCATCATGCGGTTCTGCTCTACGGGCGTCAGGGGGCGACGTTTGAGGATCTGGGCCAGGCGTGCCGCGGTGGCCAGGGCCTCGTCGTGGATCTCGACCTGGCGCGACGACATGACCACGTCTCGGCGTTGCTCGATGCGATCCGGCAGCTGGTCCCTCACCAGGGCGCGGTCCCGGCGCAGCATCACCGGCTGCAGGCGCCGGCGCAGCTCCGAGAGGTTGCGATAGCCGAGCACCTTGCCGCGCTCGTCGGTGATGTGGAAGTCCACCAGATAGCGCCACAGGGGCCCCAGCACCCGAGCATCGACCACCTGCATCAGACTGTAGAGGTCCTCGAGGCGGTTTTCTAACGGTGTGCCGCTGAGTACGAAGACGTACCGCGACGGGATGCGCTTAATAGCGGCGGCGATCTTGGTGCGCCAATTCTTGATCCGTTGCGCCTCGTCCAGGATCAAAAGATCCGGGGCCAGGGTTTCGTTGATCAGACTCAGATCCCGCAACACCAGCTCGTAGTTGATGACATAGAACCCGGAGCCCTTGCGGTACCGGACCGACCGTGCGGCGACGGGTCCCTGGACCAGCTGGGCCTGCGCGCCGGTAAAACGCTCGATCTCCCGGACCCATTGGAACTTGAGCGACGCCGGACACACGATCAGCACCTTCTCGACCGCATCCTGACGGTGCAGCCAGTAGGCCGCGGCAATCGCCTGCAAGGTCTTCCCCAGACCCATATCGTCCGCCAGGAGCGCGCGCCCGCGCCCGACGAGGAAGGCGACCCCATCGACCTGATACGGATAGAGTCGGGCCCGGATGTCGGGCAGCCGCCCGCCACTGTCACGAATGCGCTGGCCGATCTCCCGGGCGCGCAGCTCGCGGGCGGCGTCATCGGCAATGCGGCGGGCGAAGCCGAGCGCGTCGTCGCCGATCAGCAGATTATCGTCACCGCCGGCCTGTTCCGCGAAGTGCAGGAAGTCATCGGGCAGCCGGCCGGTGAAGGCCCCGCCGGTATCGAAGTAGCGGGCGAGGAGGGGACTCAAGTGGGCGGCGACCTCGGTGCCGCGGTGCACTCGGATGCAGGGAGCCTCGTCGCCGTCCCAATCCAGATAGACATAGGGCAGCGGCGGCGGCTGGTGCCGGATGGCATCGAAATCCCGGCGCTTGCCGATCCGGTGCAGGACCGCTTCGATGTGCTTGCAGGTGCCCAGCTGGTTGGTCGCGAAGTCAGGACAGCTACAGTGGTTGGCACGCTTGGTCAAGGACCGGATCTGAACCTGATAGCTGGTTTGGAAATGACTGCCGGCAGTGGCGATGGAGCGCGCCCGCCAGGTGCCGAACCAGGGTTCCCCGGACAGGGGCTCGACCTGTACCTCGGTGCGGCCGCGCTTGGTGCGCTCCTCGATAGCTGCCGCCAGGGCATCCTCGAACCGGCTGTCCGCGTCACCGGCGGTACCATAAGCCAAGAGCGCCGCCAGCCCATGGAGACAAATACCGGGGCTTTCACCGCAATCGCAGCTCGACCACAGATTACCGTCGGCGTCGTAGCCCAGGCGCAGGTCCAGCTGTTCTTCCTGATCCTCGTCCTCCACGGTGGCGACGAGCTCACCCTCGCCGAAGGCGACGCGGGTCACGCGGTTGTCATGGGCATGACGCAGGGCCTTGGCAATGAGAGCGCCATCGGCCAACGCATGGAGCTCCTCCGTATCGAAGAGGAAATCCGCCGGTTCGGCGCCGATCCGGGTGTCTTGAGACATTGCAGGGATTATCCTGTGAACGATATTCATAGAGGCGAAAACTTTTCGCCCCTCTAACGAGGCTCCGCCTCAGCTCAACGAATCTCAATGCTCCTCGAACACGGCCTCTACCGTAGATGCATCCAGAATACGATCGGCCCAGCGATCGAGTTGTTCCAGAGTGGCCGTGGCAAGGCGCTTGCGGGTTGCCTCGTCGAGGGGGCCGAAGCGTTTGACTAGGAGGCGTTCCAGGAGGGTTGCGGCCTTTTCGGTTTCGCCTTCGCGTTTGCCTTCCAGCCGACCTTCGCGTTTGCCTTCCAGCTTACCTTCCAGCCTGCCTTGCTCCAGACCTTGTTGTAAGCCTTTCTGGATGGCAAGTCGTTCAACACTCGTGACATAGAGCATTTCGGTTTCTCCTTCGATAGCTTCGATATCTTGCCAGAGCCATTGTTCAAGCGCATCGGGCAGGCCCATCATCCAGTCGATGATGGCAAACAGGTCTAATATGCGTTGCCGGTCCCACCCTTGCCGGTAGAGCGCACGCACGAGCTTGAGCTTGGCCTGATAACGGGCTTGCGGGTCGCCTTTGGTCTGACGGGTGTGCAGGTGCGCCATGGTAACCAGGGCGAAGGGGTTGGGGTTCGCTTCCGGTAATTCGGCGCGGTCCGCATAGTCGATGAGCTTGACCACGGGGAATTCGAGGGTATGGCGGCAGCCAAGGACCTCGAAGCCATAGTGGTCGGGTCGCCACCCGGTATCCTCATCGGCCAGCACGGCGAGGCTGGCGATGGGACGATCATAGCGGTCGAAGAGCCGGTAGTTGTAGGTGAACATGCGTCGGGCAAAGTCGGTATCGCGTTGGCCCTGGACCTCGATATGGATGTAGATCCAGCGTTGTTCGCCACCCTTGAGGGTGACCTGGACCAGGGCATCGGCAAAGCGTTTGCCGAGTTCGGCGTCGCGCACCACTTGACGCAGCTCGGTGTTCTTGAACTCATGGCCCCGTGCCCAGTCGATTTGGGCGTACGCCGCGGGGAAATAGAAGGCCATGAATTCGAGGAAGGCATGCTCGAGCATCTGTTTCCAGGGGCTGTCGTAGGCGTCGCGGTTATGTTGAAGGTTGGTCATAGGATGTTAGGCGGTATGAATGACTAACGAGGCTTCAGGACTCCCATTGGTCTTGAATGCCGCGAGTTTCGGGATCGATTCGCAAGCCAAGGTAAAGAAATCTGTGTCTTTTTCTATACCGACACTTGTATAGCCCATAGCTTCGGAAGCAGCCGGCGTCGAAGAGCGAGGCATGACACTTACTTCACTAAACTCCTCATGCGCGGCCTTGGGACGGTCACCGCCCCCCATCAAAAGAAGGGGGGATTCTCCAGACTCCGCCTTTGTCGGAACGCAGTTTATCCTATTGTTCAGGGGTATACTCATGAAGGCCGTAGGGAGGGTCCGTTACCACGGCATGAATACTGTTTTGCCGTTGGCATTCCAACCAGTCAAGACAGTTGGCGTGAACCAGTGTAGAGTTGCCGAAAAGGATAGACGTCCGGGCGTCTTGTAGTCAATGGCAAGACCTTAACAGCTGGTTAAATCGAGTAAGGGTAAGGTTGGGCAAAGCCCGTAGGATGGACGTAGGATGCGGTGAGCGCGGTATACCGTAGCAGGATTACACCAATCCTGACCGCGAACCGCATCAATGGTGTGGTGAGGTCAGGGACCTCCCCCTGCCTGTCGGCAGACAGGTGCGGCAGGCAGGCGGGGCCACGGCGAACCGCATCAATGGATGGCCCGTGCCTGACATTCTTGTCATCCAGAGCACAGCGAGGGACCTTGTTGGGCACGGTGCCGTCCACTGCCGGAAGGTGTCCCTTTTCAGGTGGGCTGTGCCCACCGTCTATGCTGGAGAAATCAGACCATGAAAAGCAATCAACGAATCCTCCATGCCTCATTGGCAACATTCGTCTCAACGATACTGTTTGCACCGGTATCCTTCTCGGATAACTTACCGACCCACTCCCAACTCCAAACAACGCTGCGCACGGTGGTAAAGGAAAACAACGGGGGGTTCGGCTTCGATATGTGGGCTACGCTTGTGGACAGGGATGGCGTAGTAGAGGCAGTCGCGTTTTCAGGCAAGGACCGCGGCGATCAATGGCCGGGGAGTCGCGTCATCTCGGCCCAAAAGGCCAATACGGCCAATGCCTTCAGTCTACCTGGCCTGGCGCTGTCGACGGCAAATCTGTTTTCGGCGGTGCAGCCGGGAGGAAGCCTGTTCGGGCTCCAATTCAGCAATCCGGTAGCCACCGAGGTCGCCTATCGCGGTCCTGCGATGGATTTCGGTACGGCCAGGGACCCCCTGGTTGGACACACAATCGGCGGGGTCAATGTGTTCGGCGGTGGCTTACCCCTCTACGATCGTACCGGCAAGCTGGTGGGAGCAATCGGCGTCAGCGGCGACAGCTCATGCGCCGACCATAACATCGCGTGGAAGGTACGCCATACGCTTGGGTTGGATAACATCCCCGGAGGCGTGAGCCCCGCAAAGGATGATAATATCGTGTATGACATCACGAACGGAACGAGTGCCCGTGGATGGGGTCATCCGGAATGTGCCCCCGCGGCAACCCGGATAGCAAAGGAGCTTCCCAAGACAAGCCCAACCGCACCTAAGCCTTGAAGTTCGCGTGTCTCACCGGGGTGCCGCCGGCTGCCTCGATGGGATGCGATGCCATCTATATCTTGCGAAGCTACAGCAGGAGACAAAAGGTCCCGCTGGCATATTTTTGATCGTGTTAGCTTTATTGCTATGTGCCTACGGGAAGGTGATCTCTAATGAAGACAACTAACTTTTTTATTGATTACTTGGTGGTCGGTGTAATTCTTTTCATCAGCCTACTCCTTCCTATGTACACGATGTTTCCCAATTATCTGGATATCGTAGTTTCATACAGCACAAAGGATAAATCTTATGCACTGCCTTTGGCTATGGTCATTATCTATATCTTGGGGATATTATTTAATCAGATTTCTGACGTTTTTTTAAGCAAAGCTAGCTCTATTCTTCGGTTGGAGAAAATTCTTAAAGAAGAAGAAAAGATAAAGGAACTCGTAGACGGTGGTTATCATGCTGCGCTGCAAAAAGTGGTATTTTCATCACAATCTGCTTACGATTTTTTGTCATTTCGCCGCTCCATTATCCGCATTTTTAGAGCCCTTGCCGTTGGTTTATTACTATCCTTCATTCTCTCAGTTAGTGGCGAGGCAGTGAAGCTATTTCACTCGACTTCAAACGGATTGATTTTTTATCTCCTGCTGGTTATTCACGTGGCTCTATTTGCATTTATAAGATACCGAATGATTAAATTGCAGGTCGGGTATTACAAAGCAATAACTAATTTCTACCTGAGCAGTGAAGAAAAGAAATCACGAGAAAACGATTAGTCTATACCAATGATTTCATATCCAAGAATTATAGAACTTTTCGGACTTCCAAGGACTGGTAAAACTACTGCAGCACATGCACTGCTGAAGTATTACAAAGACCGTGGATTAAAAGTACATTTGAATAAAGAGAGGGCTTCCGTCTGTCCTGTCGAAGACAAGCTTAGCCCTCTTTTCAATCTATGGACTGCAGTGGCATATCTAAAGGAATATATTGAAGCCACGGAAAATGGATGTTCCTTTGTAATCTCAGATAGAGGCCTATTGGATGCGCTAGTATGGATAAATAGCTTTAATATTGATAATAAATACAAAAAAGAATACACGGCCGTGTTGGATTTGATTAACTACGACTTAATAAAAGAAAATGTGTTATTGTCAGCTTTTTTTTATGCGGATATAGATGCTATTTTATCAAGGGAGTATGGGGGCCTGGTAAATACGAGAACGGGAAGAATATTAAACGAGCGAGTTTTAACGAAGTATTATATTTCATATCGAGAGTGCAGGAAAGTATTTCCTGTTCCTATTGAAGAAGTGAATACAACAGAAACCACAAGCAAAGAAACGGTAAAAAGATTAGTAAGTTTACTTGAGTCGAAATCGCATATAATCGGTCTCTGATTTTTGACGTTGGCCGGCAAGAAGGAGGAACATGAAACACATGAATCCGAGGATCGTTATCAGGAGCGAAACAGATGTCGATGTAAGCGCGATAACCGAAGTGACCGTCGCCGCGTTTAAGACCCTGGAGATCAGCAATCACACCGAGCAGTTTATTATCGAGGCACTGCGCGCAGCCAAGGCCCTCACGGTATCGCTTGTCGCAGAAGTGGATGGCCGTATGATAGGTCATATTGCCTTCTCTCCTGTGACCATCTCGGACGGAACTCAGAACTGGTATGGGCTTGGACCTGTTTCGGTGTTGCCGGCGTACCAGCGGCAGGGCATTGGCAAGGCCCTGATACGGGAAGGGTTGTCACGGCTGAGAGATATGAATGCTGAAGGATGTTGTCTCGTGGGACATCCGGATTACTACATAAAATTCGGATTCAAAAACCTACCGGGATTTGTGTATGAGGGAGTGCCGCCGGAGGTCTTCTTCGCTCTGTCTTTCGGCGGACACATTCCGCAGGGCACCGTCACTTTTCACGAAGGATTCAGAGCGGATGGCCGACAAGGGGGTGCAGGCGACGCTTAAGTCGATGAATTTTGGAGGCTGTCTAAAAACTAACCTATTGATTTTAAATTGGTAGGCTGGGTCGAGGGACGAGACCAGGCATACCTGGCTTGCCCGGAAAAGCTGGGTTTCGTTCCTCAACCCAGCCTACGGCCTACGGTCTTTCTTAGACAGTCTCTTAGTTTGGTGCGCGCCGTGTCCGCGGCAAGAAAGGGCGCGGAGCAAGTGGTAAAACGATCGTCTTCGGAATCCTGGAACGCGCGCGGGGAAAGTCTACACGGAAATCGTCCCTGACGCCCCCAAGAAGCAGCTACAGGCTGTGATCCGGGGCCAAGTAGCCCTCGACAGCATCATCCACTCGGACGGCTGGAGAGGCTATCGCTCACCGTCCGGATCGAGTATGGGACAAGGCTTGGTGGTCGGGGAGCGTCCGTGGTGCAGCAATACCGCCAGGCGGAGGATGGCGTACAGGTGGCGTGAGCTGTCGCGTACCGCTTACTTGGGCACGGCGAGAAATTCCTGCCATGGCGAGCAGGAGAAAATAGCCCGCCCCGAATTCAGGGCCAAAGTAGCGGTCGGCAGAAGAACAGGCTCCCCAATTGCACGAAGAGGCGCTTACGCGCCTCTTCGTCTACTCCGCCGGATATTACGGGTTTGGTCTACTACCAAGGATAGGCGTAAACCCCCGCGTACATGAAGTAGTGCCGCAGCAGGTAGCCGCCGGTGAGCACGAAGATCGAGGCGGCGATGATGGGCACATGGCTGGTCCAGCCCTTGATGACCCCCTTGAGCTCCAGGAAGAAGGGGACGATGAGGCCGAACCCGATAAAGCCGATCAACCAACCCATATCGGTGAACAATATCTCCCACGACTTCATTGCCGATTCGGGGCCTCGTTGCAGGTAGAAGAAGAAGGAGAAGATGATCACCAGCTCGGCCGAGATCAGGACCAGGTCGGTACGCTCGTAGAGTACCCGGATGTGATCGTCCTCCGCCTCGTGGAGGATGGTGTACATGAGCAGCAGCAGAAAGGCCATGGCGGTAGAGAAGGCAGAGACCGTGAACAGCAGCGGGACCCCCGGATTCGCCCACAGGGCCACGGCGGGGAAGGATTGCAGCAACAGGCCCGTATAGACGGCGACCCCTGTCCCATTGACGATCGCCAGCCAGCCGAAGAACTTGCGGTGGTGTTCCTCGATGTCGCCCAGCTTGACCACGATGGGCCAGTTCAGGATGGTCTTGATCACCGGAGTTCTCTGGAGCAGGGGGGTCACCCGGGCATAGGGAATCGCATAAAGCACGCCCCAAACCATCATCCAGAGGATGAATTGGGTACCCCAGGCGATCCAGGCCGTCGACTGGTTGAACAAAGCCAGGGGATTGAAGATATGGATCGCGGCCATGTGATCCAGCAGGTGCCAGAACAGCATGGCGGAGCCCAGCGACAGCAGCACGACCCCGGAACCCGCTCCCCAGAGCACCAGGTTGCGATGGGGCTTGAGGTACATGTCGGTGAGGAAGGTCACCGCCAGAATCGCTGCCCCGAGTCCACCGGCGTACAGGTAGATAGCGAACCACCAGGTCCAGAACTGCTGGGTTTCGTAGGTGATGTTGGCTTCCATCTCAGCCCCTCCACTTCCACTTCAAATCGTCGATGTAATAGACATTGGGTTTGGTGCCGATATGAGGCATCAGCGGCTTAGCCACTCCACTCGCGACCATCTGGGCGACCGGGTCGTTGGGATCATGCAGGTCACCGAACATGCGCGACTCGCCGACGCAGGTCTCCACGCAGGCGGGCTTGAGGCCCTGCTCGACCCGGTGATCGCAGAAGGAGCATTTGTCCACGCTGGGACTGGTGCGACGGTAGTCCGAGCCGTAAAACTCCTCGCCCTGCCGGACATCCGCGTAGGTGATATTCACCCGCGCCTTATAGGGACAGGCCATAGCGCAGGCCTGGCAGCCCATACAGCGGTCCTCGTCCACCAGTACGAAGCCCTCGTCCGTTTTATAGGTCGCCCCCGTAGGACACACGCTCATGCAGGGCGGGTTGTCGCAGTGGTTACACAGGCGCGGGAAGAAACGACGTTGCACGTTGTTACCGGCACCGATCTCCCTGTCGTGGACGTAGGTGCGCCACTTCTCGGTGTCCCACGCGGGTGTCTGA
Organism: Candidatus Thiosymbion ectosymbiont of Catanema sp. Cochon2018; assembly: GCA_011392765.1. GTDB lineage: Bacteria > Pseudomonadota > Gammaproteobacteria > Chromatiales > Chromatiaceae > Thiosymbion > Thiosymbion ectosymbiont_A. The sequence continues at coordinate 1,506,390 of WYCW01000001.1, forward strand.
TTCTCTATGGCGCAGGCGGCCATGCAGGCGTTGCAGCCCACGCAGGTGTTGAGGTCGATGACCATCGCGTATTTAGCCATGTCTTTTAAATCCTCCCTAGCCTAGGCGCGAGCCACTTTGAGGGTGAATTCCTGGGACCTGAATCCGGCCACCACGGGCTCCACCTGATGGGGAATGATCGTACTGGTGGCGGTACCCTCCCCGGAGGTCTTGGTCAGGGCCTCATTCTCCACGCCGAAGGAGGAGTGGATGAACAAGGTATCCTGCTGTACCAGGCGGGTGACATAGGCACGGCCCGTGGCTTTCTGACCGGACTTGGTGTTGGTGAGCCGAATCGGGTCTCCGGTCCCGATGCCCAGCTTCTCGGCCCGGTCCGGATGGATCCAGACCCCCTTGTAGATATCGTCCTTGAACTTATTGATGGCAGACAGCACCGGGTTGTTGCTGTTGGTGGAGGCATGGGAGACGGTCGGCGATTTGCCGTAGATGAAATAGAACTCATCTTGTCCCAACGCCGTGCTGACCGGCAGCTCGGGGGCGATCCAACCGGCCAACACCTGGAAGTTGTCCTGGGTGTTGCCACCGTCGCGCAAGGAGCGCATCAGGCCGCTATAGAATTCCACCCGACCGCTGTCGGTAGGCACCGGCATCTTACGCGGCATGGCCTGATGGGCGAGGATCTCACGCATCGCCTCCTCGTGATAGACCCCCTTCTCGCGCAGCACCTCGTCGATGTGCTCCGGGGTGGTCTTACCACGCTCGGCGTAGAGGTCGAAGGACGCCTTGCGACAGGCGGCGGCGAAGGCCCCTTTCCCTTTCCTATCCTTATGCGTCTTTTGGGTCTCGGCGAAATACTTCTTGATGTCCGCGGCCTTCATCCCCGTGAGCTGCTCGATCGTCTGAATGAAACCTTCCTGGTTGCCGCTGACAATGCCGGTCAGCTTGTACAGGATGTCCGCCATCTCTTCGGTGTCGTAGAGGGGGTCGATAGCCGCATAGCGGGTGGTCAACGCCAGGTCCTGGTTGGTGCCGTTGCCGTAGAGGGTAGGCTCGTCACGTTCCAGATAGGTACTGTTGGGCAGGATCACATCCGCGTAGGGGACCGTGTCCGAAGGCAGCACATCCACGGCGATGACCAGCTCCACGTTCTTGTGACTCAGGGCCTTTCGCCAATAGGTGTCGGGATAATAGTGGCGGACCGGATTGGCCGCATTGACGAGAACGGCCCGGGTCCGATAGGGCTCGCCGTTGAATTGGAGCCTGCCCTCCACCGACTCCTGCAGCCCGGTATCGGTCATCGCCGGCAGGGCGACATTGAAACGGCCGGCCTCCTTCTCCTGTTTACTGAAGGCCCAGGACCAACCGGGTCTGCCGTGTTTGAAAAACTGGCCCCCCTGGTTGGAGACGACGTTGATAACCAGCTTGGCAAAGCCCCAACCGGCCATGTTCGCCAGGGGCGCGCCCATCTCATGGCCCTGGGCCATGGTGTGGTACATGTGGGCCGCCTTGTGGTGCAGCTCGCCGGAGTTTACCCAGCCGCCCACGCTGTCGATACCACCGGTGAGTGCCTGGATCATGGCCTGCACCCGGCGTAGCATCAGCACGTTGCCGTAGCGGGCGCCGTGCCAACCCGGGTCCACGATGGCCGGCCGGGTGTTGCCGAATTCACGGGAGATGCGGGCGATGTCCGTCGCCGGTATGCCGGTGATCGCTGCCGCCCACTCGGGGGTGTATTCGGCGAGCGCCTCGAGTTGGGCCTCGAACACCGTCTTGACCAGCTTGCCGTCGACCTCGACCGGTTCCGCCAGCTTGAGGGCCGGGACGAAGGGTTTGCCCTTGGTGTCCTTGGAATCGTGGCTGCCGGACTGTTCCTGCACAGGGACGGCAGCGGCGCCTTCTTCCGCCATCCTGATGTCCCTGGAATCGCCGTTGCTGAGCTGTTCCGACGCGTGGCCATCGGTAGTACTTCCTTGCTCCGCCTTGAGCTTGGCCTCTTTGAAATTGTCATTGCTGAATTTCTCCAGCACGCGAACCTCCGTGGAACCCTCTTCCACCACACTGGGGCGACCTTCCTCGTCCAAGATCATCCGCAGCTCGCCTTGTTCGTCCGTGTAGACCAGGAACGGCATGTTGGTATGACGCCGGAGGAACTGGTCGTCGTAGAGGTCCTCCTCCATCATGATCTTCATCAGGGCCAGCATGAAGGCCAGATCGGTCCCCGGACGGATCCGGATCCACTCGTCCGCCTTGGCCGCGGTCTCGGAACGGCGCGGGTCGAGCGCCACCACCTTGGCGCCGTTCTTGAGGCCCCGCGCGAAACGTACCATGCGGCAGGTGGAAACCGCCCCGATGGAGGCGTTATTGGCCACGAACAGGATGTACTTGGCATTATCGAAGTCCGGCAGGACCTCGTCATGGATATTGAAGTTGCCCGTGACCATGTCCGTGCCCACGTGGCCGGTGGTCACGCAGTGTTGCATGGGCGAGGCGACGATATTGGGTACCTGGTTGGCCATGGCGAAGGGCACGGCCCAATTCATGTAGAAGACGCAGGAGGTCCAGCCGCCCACCATAGTCCATTCCCAGGGTTGGATCTGGGCGGATTTCTGCTTCTTCTCGATGTACTTCCAGGCCTCCTCCCAGGTCGCCTCGCGAAACTTGTACTCGCCCCGCTTGGTCCCCTCAATGCGAATCAGGGGCGTCTTGAGGCGGTCCGTATCATAGGTTTGACGCAGCCCCGCCTGACCGCGCGCGCAAATCTTGCCGCGGTTGAGCGTGGAGTTGGGATTGCCGTCGATCTTGACGATGCGCTTGTCGCCGTCCTTAGTGCGGGTAATGACTTCCACATTGCACAGAGACGAGCAGAAGTTGCAAATACTATAGGTGACCTCCTCCTGCTCTTTCTCATCCTTGGCAATGGCCTTGCCGACCATGCCGCCGATGGGAGAAATGGGAGAGAGCAGGCTGAGCCCGGCGGTTCCGTAGCCGGTGGTTTTCAGGAACGCACGGCGGGAAAGGCGTGGTATCTTCCACCCCATGGGGGATCCTCCTTTCTTTGTCGGTCGATGCTGTCCCGGTGCTGGGACGCGGGATTTTATATTAGGGGGCCTCAAGGGAAATGCCTTCCCTGGAATTCTTCACCCCGACACTCGCAAAGCGCGGCTGCCGAGCGATTTGCAGGTTCATGCGCTCAAAATGCAAAAACCCGGCGGGACATCCCGGCCCGGTACACTCCCCAAGGTTTCCATCAGTGCCCTTGTTACAGCATCCTGTGGGCGATTGGAGACCGGCTCCGGCCAATCTCCGGCTAGTGCAAGATTATTAATCTATGTTATTCGGGAGTATCGAGTCACTGACGGGCGTCAATAGATCGGCTGTCTGTCGGGAATGGACCTACGGGATTTCGGGCGCTCCCGCGCCGAGCCCCCGGAGATACCTGTGGGGGCGGTGTTCCAACTTTGTTGTTTCTGGTTTATAGGACGCTTTGAAAACCCCATGATTAAGGGGTTTTCAAGTTCCCTATACTCGGCAGCAACAAAATTAGAACACTACCCCTGTGAGATACCCGTGAGCTGCGCGTCCTGACCGATGCCCTGCAGGAAATCGTGCTGTACCGCACCGCGTGGTTGAGATCGCAAGATGGTTGACCTGCAAACAAACCCACAACTGGAAACCCACTTAAGGATTATCCGCCGGCTCGCCGACGGCGAGCTCCACTCCGGCGAGGACCTGGCGCGGGCGTTGGGCATCAGTCGAGCGGCGGTCTGGAAAGCGGCCCACAAGGCCGGTGAGGTACTGGGTCTGGAAGTGCACTCGGTGCGCGGACGCGGCTATCGCCTGGCGGCGCCCCTCGAGCTGCTCGATGCCGAACGCATCCTGGCCACGATTTCCCACCAGGCCCGGCACCGGATCGAGCGGTTGGAGGTATACGACGACATCGATTCCACCAACAGCCACCTGCTGCGAGAAGTGCAACAGGGTGCGCCCTCGGGTACCCTGTGTCTCGCCGAGCGCCAGCGGGCCGGACGCGGGAGGCACGGCAGGACCTGGGTCTCCCCGTTCGGCACCAACATCTACCTCTCCCTGCTGTGGCGCTACCCTTTCGGACCGGCGGCACTCGGCGGCCTGAGCCTGGCCGCAGGCACCGCGGTGGCCGGCGTCCTGGAGGCCGAAGGCGTACCCGACATCGGCCTCAAGTGGCCCAACGATGTCCTGTGGCGACGCCGCAAACTCGCGGGTCTCCTTCTGGAAGTGGCGGGCGAGGCCCAAGGCCCGAGCTTGGTAGTCGTCGGGTTGGGGTTGAATACCCGGCTCCCCGCGGCCCAGGCCGTCGCGATCGAGCAACCCTGGGCGGACCTGGATTCCGTTTCCGGGCTCGGCGCCGTCAGCCGCAACCGGCTCGCCGCCCGGCTGGCGGAGCGCCTCACCAACGTCCTGGCGCGTTACGGCACCGATGGGCTCGATCCTTTCCTCGGCGAGTGGGAACGTTTCGACCTTTACCGCGGCGAACCGGTCGAAATCCGCCTGGCTGATCAAACCTTCTCAGGTCTCCACGCCGGGGTAACGCCACAAGGCGCCCTGCGCCTGGACACGGACGGGAGCATCCGGACCTTCCAGGCCGGCGAAGTCAGCCTGCGGCCGGTGCGGGAATCGTCTGAGCCGTAAAGATGCACAAGGACGCAAAGATTTTTTGTAGGGGCGCCCCTTGTGGGTGTCCAGGTTGTAGCGCGATACCATTAAGTTAAGCTTCAAAGCCCCTCTCTCCGGGAGGATGTCGTAAAAGTAGCGCAGGCGTTCCCGCCTGCATTTTTCGATGCAGGCGAGGACGTCTGCGCTACGCCCCATGGATGGGCTTTTGCGACACCTTCCTCGGGAGAGAGGTTAGGGAAGAGGGCAAAATCCAGTCGCGCGGGCAAGTCTGCATCTCTGGAACTTTAGGAATGCCGTCGATGGTGCGGAGGATATAGGAGAAGCTACAGAAATGCTGGCATTGCCCTTTTCGCTCCTACCCGCGGGTTTTCTGGTCCGTCGTGCGCGAAGACTCTACGCCGCGGGGAAGGCATCAGATGCCTTGAAAGTCACCGATGCCGCTTTAGCAAAGCTCTTACGGGGCAGTCCTAAAAGCAAGGCAACCGGTTCGGTACCGGGCTTGCTCGAAGACGCGACCTATCTCAGAGGTAAGATCCTTCTCGAACGCGCGGACGAATCCGGCGCGCTCAATGCGTTTCTTGCAGCCTATCCTGCAGGCCGTCTTGACGCCGATGCCTTCTCTCTTTTAGTGCGTGGGTTACTGCAGCGCGGAGATCTGGGAACCCAAGCGCGGGCTATCTACTTTGATTATATAAGCAGGGTCCCGATCCCCGATCCGGCACCCATATTCAGGCGTAATCTCGATCGTTTGGGAACCATCTCGGCCCCGGACGTCCGGGATCCAGAGGGCTGGAAGTTCCTGCGCGCATGGAACGAGGCCCTAGTCGCCAAACGGGATGATGTTCCGTGGGTCCATCGACATCTCGGCACGCTGGCGGCCCTTCGCGGTGATTGGGCGACTGCGGCTAGGGAGCTCTGGCAAACCCTCGACCTCGATCCCCATTGCCGTAAGTCCCGCAGCATTCGCGCTTACGCGTTGATGCAACAGGAACGCTTCGGTACGGCTCGCAGTCACCTCAACAGGCTTGTGAACCAAATGCCGACCCGGAAAGCACTGGTGCTCAGGGGGCATTGTCTGAGGCGGCGGGGAGAGCCGAGGGCGGCAGCCTCGGATCTCCGGGCGGCCCATCGCCATCGGCCCCTGACCCAGGCGGACGCGCTGGCGTTCGCGGAGACGCTCATAAACGCCGAGGAGTGGGTCGCAGCTCGTGAGCTGATAGAGCATTTCTCATCGCCGCAGGACGAACGTTGGGATCTCCTGCTGGGGGCCATCGCGGAGACCGAGGGCCGTCCGGACAAGGCTCTCAAGATATATCAGGGACTGACTAGATCGCAGACCCTGGGCGGACAGACCGTGCGGCGACTCCTCGCCGCCCTTGCCGAAAACCCACAAGTCAAGGATGCATTAGTCCTACTCGAATCGGTCCCCCAGGAACATAGGGGGGATCTCTACTGGACGACGCGGGGGAACGTCTGCCTTGCGGCCGACAACACCCGAGATGCCCTCGAAGCATGGAGCCAAGTATCGGCACCTGGTCCGGCCCTCGTCGCTGCTTTCCTCGACCTGTTTCGCTGGTACCTGGTGTCGCTCTACAACACCGGTGATTACGACGGAGTGCTTGCTACAGCCGCTCGCTACGATATGACCCGATCCGGAATGGACTCCAGCGCCTTGATCCCCGTGATAGCGAGCGCGTTGGGGCGGCATATCCAAGGCCGGTTGGAAAATGGCACAGCGACATTGGATGAGTTCAATATCCAGGTGAAGCAAATAGCCGCCAAGGTCGCGGGGTTTGGAACGCACCCTAAGACGAGGCTGATGTCGGGACTCCTGCATGCTCATGTCGGCCAGTACCGGCAAGGGCATGACATCCTCAAGCCTTTTTGGCAATCCGGCCAGGTGAATCGGGAAATCTTGCTGCAGCTCGTCCGCTGTGCGTTGCGCAGCGAGTATACCAAAACCGCCCGCCAAATACTGGAAACTTTGGACCACCAGGATCCCGACGTTCGCCGGCTTGCAGCGGCCGACGCAGCCTTGGCCGGCCATTGGAATGCGGCATTGGATTATCTAACGGGAACAGGCGATCTCCCCCTTCCGGCATCCATCCACTGTGCCCTCCTCTTTCAGGCCGGACGTTTCGAAGCGCTGGCCAAGCTGGCCGGCGAAGGCCATCACCACCACTACTATCTCGCGGCTTCTCGCCTCCACCGGAAAAGGCAAACCGAAGCAGAGCAGTCGCTGAGGGCCATACCGGATACCGATGGGCTACGGCCCGCCGCGGACCGGCTCCTGGGTTGGATTCGTCTTCAGGAAGCAAGGGATGCCCTCGCTAGCGGAAAACAACGCCCGGCATTCGAGAAACTCGCCGAAGCCCTCACCCTGTGGCCGGACCAAGGTGGCCCGATGACGGACGTGGAAGGAGATGAGAGCAGCTTGCTTCCCGTTTTCGTCGCCGTCAATGAGCGTACCAAAATACTTGCCGTACTCCGGGACCGAGCCGATGCGGCCGGCTTGGCGGAACCTGCTTCCTGTCATCGGCTTGCCCTCTACTACCTGGCGGAAGGTGAACGGAGCGCCAAGGCCGGTGAATTCGCCGACGCGCTCCGGAACTGGGAGTGGTCGGTGGCCTGCATCTGCGTCACCTTGGCCAACTTCACCTACATTCAGGAATGGGCGGAGGAGCGGTCGAGAACCTATGGTGTTCACACTACGGCCGAAAATATCGTCGGCATCGAGAGCAAGGTACTGGGGCGTTTGGAGGGCCTATTCCACAGCTGGACCGAGCGGCTTGCGGGACGGGGACGCCGTGAAAAGGCGGACCGCCTATCCGACCTGGTCCTTTCCCTGAACACCGAGCTCGCCGCCGCCAAGCTGTTGCGGGAACGCGAGGGGTTTACCGTGGAAGGGAATCCCGGCAGGGTATCCGCCGGTCCCACCTACCTGGCCCTGATGGATTTGGAAATCGCTTTCGGCTCCCATTTGGATAGCCTGAAGCTCAAAGGCACCGGGCGAAGGCACCTCCCGGAGGAAGAAGGAGATTTGACTCGGCTCTTGCGAATGATGGCAGAATTGATCGAACAGGAAGACGACGGCATGGATCCGGCAGTCAAACGCAACCTCGAGTGGTTCTTCTCGTCGCTACGGTTCGCGGCATTCCTGGAACATTCCGGCGAACCCGAGCAGGCACTGCAACGACTCCGCACCAGGCAGCCACGCTGCCTGCCCCTGGGTACCGGCCGGTCCTGTACCGGGATGTTACGTCAGGCGTGCAGTCAGGATCTGCCTTGTTTCGCCAAGTGCAACCCGGCGTTCAGCGGTCCCGACGGCGGAGAAAAATTTCGTGCGGCGGCCGAGGAGCTCGAGGAATCCGTGCTCTTTACGCTCGGCGAACAGGCCATCGCCGCGCCGGAAGATCGCTCCGACCAGGCCGTCCGATACTGGAGCGACGCCGGCTCCCTCGCCGCATCCAGTGGCCGCGACGGTGGACTACGGGCGCGCATGCGCAAGGCCATCCTGGGGAGAGTCCAGGTACTCCAGCAAAAGGACCGGATGGAAGACGGCATCCGGCTCATCGAGGCCATGGACAGCCTCTGCGGCAACGAAGAGCTTCAGGGCATGCTGGCGACACTCCATGCCGCGGTTGCGATTACCGTGATCAACGAGGACGATGACTGGGAGCAAGGCGTGAAGGGTCTGCGCCGGGCGCGGGGGCTGAACCCGCACTCCTCGCATATCAACCTGAACCTGATCCTGGCCCTGCGAGGATGGGCAAACGAGACCCATGAGAGAGACTGGGAACAGGCGTGCGGCCTGCTCGAAGAAGCGATCGAGATCGCAAAAGGAGAACTGGAAACGGACCCCCACAACAAGCAGCTTCAGGAACTGGCCAATACATCCCGTGCCGAGTTGGCGGCCCTTCGACCGCTGGATGACACCGGTAGCGTCGAGGATTTGTTGACGGCCATGCTTATGAAAAGCACGGGAGGACCCCAAGGCCTCTCTACCCTCTATCACAACCAAGGTGTGGCTAAAGCGAACGAGGGCAAATTCGATGAAGCCATAACGGACCTTGAAAAGGCCCTGGAGCTGGAGCCGGATAGCGATGTGACACGCAAGATGCTGGCCCAAACACTGAACGCCCGGGCCGTGGAACGGGCGAACGCCGAGCGGTTCGACTCGGCACTTCAAGACATCCGGCGTGGATTGAAACTCGCTCCTGGAGACGCCGTTTTGAAAGGTAATCGAGACGCTATTTCCAAAGCAAGGCGTTTCGCGAAATATTGAACATAATCAAAAGGTAATCGTTCAGACTCCACCCCGTCATTCCGGCAGGGATTGCCGGAATCCAGACGCCAGGGACGGCAAAAACAGTAGGGATCTGAACGATTACATCAAACGCAGTTAGCCACCGGAGTCACCCAACAGTCGGACCACGAAACTCGCACGCCTCTCCTGCAAAATGGAACGATCAAAACGCAAACCAAGCAATGTTCCTCCCGACAGCGGTTGGGAGCCCCGCTTTTTCATTTGCTTTTTCCCCGGCGTGGGGCAAGAGATGCAGGATTATGTTGTGCGGTCCCTTCGGGACCATTTCGGAAAGAACCGCCTAGTGGTCGTCCAAGGTTACCTGCCGTTAGCGGCAATATTTCAAAAAGGTGGCGACGACAGGATGCAAAAATCGGTCGGCGATTTCGACCTGGTTGTCCCGGTGTTTCATGATGAATGGCTGGCTAAACTCGAAAGAGAAAACGGAATTCCCAATAGATCTGCTGCTCTCGATAATCCGCTTGGTGCAATCACGGAAATCATAGACACAGGCATCTGTGTACTGCCGGTTCTGCTTCGAAAGACGGCCCGCAGGAAAAGCCAGATTGGAAACGTCCTTGAGGCGGATAACTGTTCCGGCTGGATGGAAATTCGGTTGAGACGATCTCAGGTCGAGGATACCCAAGCCTTGATACGGGAACTGGAACGACAAGCGGCCCATTTGACGACCATACACACGCATCATGATCGATTCTCGGACGTATGGGACCGAGGTGAGTGGTTGGCCGCCCGCCGTATACTGGAGGAAATGCCCAGCACGCGGCACATGCCTGTACCAAGGGTGGTGCAGCGATCCTTCAGAAAACTGCCGCTATTCGACAGGCTTCTCCGCACCACCAGCGCACTTGAGCAGTTACGTTTTAATCTTGCCCTGGAAGAGCTCGCCGGAGTACCCGACGCAGACGGACCGCCCAATTTACCGGCATCCAAAGCAATAGCCCGGATCGGTCTGCGGGTTGCCGATGCCATCACATCCGGAAAGCGAAGAGAGCTGTCCTCCCTCGCCACCGAGTTTGCCGGGATCATCGAAACCTCAGGGTTTCCCTTATCCGCACTTCCCGGAGCGAGCCAAGTACGCCGACTCTTAGACTCCGGGGACCGAATCATCGACGCGATTTGGGATAGGCTGAAATCTCCCTCGGGCTACAACGAATCGGAAAAGCTCACGATCCTTGCCTCCTTGCAGAACCGTTTCGACCAGCACGCGGTCTTTGCTGGCCTTACTGGCACCGATGCTCGGGATGCGGTGAAAGGTCTCCGGGGTAAGGATATGCGAGTCCCCTCATTCATCCGGAGCCTTTTGGGATCGGATCGAATGCGTCGCCTTGTAATACGAGATGGTAGCCTGCCTCGAATACTGAGAATGGAGGAACACGAGAACCTTCTCGCCAGGTCTGCCCAGACTATAACCGTTCAGATCTCCCCTCCGGATTCTGATCCCGAAAACGAGAAATCAAAGGCTTATTTCTACATTGAGTTAAAATCTGGAGAAGTATCCGAACAGTTACCCGGACTTTTCCACTTCATACAGGAGGAGGTGTTCAAACTTCTCATCGATGTAGGAGCTAAACTCGATATATTGTTGAGCGAGAGACCATTCGAGGTCTCGAAGTACATCGCCAAAGGTTACGGCCTTAAGAGCACGCAGATCGATAAGTCAAAAAGCGAAAAACGAAGTGAGAGGATCTATAGTCCCTCGCTCCGCACTGTCTTTAAAGAACAAGTGTATACACAACATCGCACTAACCTCGATGAAGGAGAGCTAGACAGAAAAGAAACGACATCGTCTGAGTTGCCAACGGAGGTCCATGCGGAAGATGAGCCTCCGACATTGCCGGACCAATTACTATTCGAGCTTCTGCAATATTTCCGCACCCTGCTTTTTATCCTCAGTGCTCTCTTTCCCCGGCGCCTGTCGAACGCGTATGCCTTACAGATTCTAGGACAGAGCATCGCGGACCCGCGCCATTTGCCGTCTCTCTTTCAGTGGTTGCTGGGACCGTCAACTAGTTGGCAGACCTTTGCAGAAGTTGGACTGACAACCTTGATTCTGCAAGACGATACGCGCGATACCGGGATTTCGGTTATCCAACGGGACGACGGACGACCCACCGGTTTCGGCCGGAGACACGGACATTCCTCCGCGCGAGATATCGGGGGTACGAAACCTGATACGGTTTACCGACCAAGAGGTGTCGGGCCACAGGCACGAGACCCAGCCAGAGGTGGTCAACCTTTTGGGGGTGGAGGAGGAGAGTATCGATCCGGCCACGGTGGTGACCACTCATCCGGACCGCAAGATGGAGCTCTCAGGCGTTTGCTGGCCTGGAGACGACGCCGATGGCCCGATCGGATCCATTTCACCATTACCGGCCCTTCCCACGTCATACAACCTAGCGTCTTTGTAATTGACGTGTGGGTTCATCAGAAGGGGCAACGCAACCAAGTCCTGGAACGCGCGAGAACGCGGGCGAATAACGGCCAGCCGGTTGTCGTAGCGACGGACGCGAAGTCGAGGTGGGTTCACCGAGGCACACGCCTGTCAGTCTGGCTTGATGCAGAGGACTTGCTAATCGATGTGCCCGAAAGAGATATTGTCTGGAATGGAGCGATCGGAAATGCCAGCTTCTCGGTTCGGGTACCTGAGCTGAAACCTAGCGGAGAGCCTGTAGCACAAGGAGATAAGGAAGTCGTTGCGCAAGTATCGCTAAACGGTCTTGTCATTTCGGAACTTCGTGTCGTCATCCGCGTAGCGGATACGGTTGCCGAACCAGGGACCATACGAATGGACGAGAGGCGCCACCAAAAGGCGTTCGCATCCTATGCGCGTGAGGACAAGAATAGAGTTGAGCCATGTTTCAATCTCTTGAAGAACTACGCACCCGATCTGCAAATATTCTGGGACCAGCACCTGCTCCCTGGCGATCCGGTTGAAACCGTGATTTTTCAGAAGGTTGCCGAGAGCACGATCTTTTACCTGTTTTGGTCGCGGTTCGCTCAAAGGTCTTTTTGGGTTAGAAGAGAGTGGAAGTATGCCTTAAGGCTCAACAAGAGTCGGGGTGGGCGACCAGTACTGAAACTGTTTCCGCTCGTCTCACCCAAAGAGGTCCCGCTGCCAGTGGAGCTGAGCGACTTTCACTTCGGTAATTCCGTTTTCTCGTGCGATGAACGGGAGGTATCATGATAAGACCGAAAGAAATATCGGACACAAGGCCACTGTGCGATGGGCTTCCGTTTCAGAAAGTTACAATCCGTAGTTCTCCTGATGTATTCCCAAGGGGTATTCTGGACCCTTTATTCACAATGAACGAGCTTTGCGATTGGGGTATATCCTTGTCACGAGACCACTCGGGATGTGGTTCTCAAGATCATACCATCGGCTCTCAGCCCCGTAGGTCCAGAGGTGAAACATGGATTTCGTAGATTTTAATATCTTGGTCCAACCAACGGGTATGTACTGGAGCATCGCCTCCACCGACTCAGACGCTGGTGTGGTGATGGAGCAAACGGAGCCCCCTTTCAGTTTCGATGTACTCGATAACATTCGATTGCAGATTGAGAATGCAGCGGTGAATGGAGCGATGCGCCGCATTCGGCCGAGGAGCGAAAAAATCATGCAGGATCGGGGGCTGGAGTTGTTCGAACGCCTCGTGCCTGGCCGAATCCGTAACGCTCTAAGAAGGGCTTACAGAGAGCACAACCGGCTGCGTATTCGGATACAAACGGACGCAGCGCTTGCTGCATACCCGTTTGAGCTCGCGTTTTCGGAAGATCAGGATCTTCATGGTCACCTTGCCCTGAGATCCAATATAACCTTGGTCAGGTCGACGCGTAATGTAGGAACCACACAATCCCTGGAGCCGATTCAGCGTCCCATACGGCTGCTTGTAGTTATAGCCAGCCCTACAGCTAGAGACTTGGATAAGATAGATGCTAATAAAGAGGTAACACGCATCAAACAGGCACTCAATTACTCTTTCGTAGAAATAGACTTTATCCGGGGAAAAGGTACATATCGCCAACTCCAAGCGCGGCTCGGAAGGGGTATTGGTTACCACATCCTACATTTCGTGGGGCATGGTGGCTATGATGAAGAGACGAAGGAGGGTTTACTGTTTTTCGAGGGAGACGATGGAACTCCGCATGAGGTATCTGCTGAGGCGTTTAATTCTCTCGTTGGTTCTCCCGGTACTATTCGACTGGTCACCCTCAATTGCTGCCACGGAGGACGCGTTGGACCAAAGCTGTTGTCCGGTGTGGCAATGAGTGTCTTTGCTCTAGGAATACCGGCCGTCGTCGCTATGCAATATGCGATCACGGACTCGGCGGCGATTGAGTTCGCCTCCTCTTTCTACAGCTATATTGCCATGGGGTTTGCGGTCGATCATGCCATGACACTAACGCGCGGCCTGCTTCATCAAGCGGGTGGTTGTATCCATTCGTCGGAATGGGCCACGCCGGTGCTGTATCTGGGTTCCAATAGCGGAGACGTATTTGGCCTGAGCTTTGACCCGGCAGAATTGACCGCCCTATCAGTAGATGCGCTACATGCCGGGCATTGGGATAAAGCGGCAGCAACCGCAGCTTTCGTGATCGAACAAGCGTTCGATGATCAACCGACTGTGGAAAAAGGTAGTGAGATTAAGGCGGTGGGCGAAGAAGCGGCGTGCCTGTTTGCTGGCTGGGAGCACTATAGAACGGAAATGGAATTATTGGAGTTCGGAGTTGCAGCTCGAACATTTCAAGAATTGGTCGATCATGCTACGGCTATGGACATAGCACAAATGGAAAAAGTGCTGGGACCGGAGCTTGGAATGGGTGAGGTGCTTCTTGCCGTGGTTAGAACGTTGAGGTCTTTAGGGGAAGGAGAATATGAAGAAGCCAGGGGGGAGTGTGACCGGTACGCTCACCGAACAGACATCGACTTTCTTTTCAGCTACCTCAAAGATCGAATATCAGCGGAGGAAAAAGTCGCCTCCCATATGGGCAGATTCCAAGATCTAATATCAACCGGAGAGTGGTTTTCCGTCCATACTTCGTTGGTCTCTGACCTTAATGATACTGAGATCAAGGGGGCGATATCCTATTCGGCCCTTGGCGGGAAATTGGGCTTGGCGCGGACCCTACAAAAGGTAGCAAACGCCATGGAGATGAAGGCGTATACTGAAGCTAGGTTGGCGCTGGAGAAAGTTGAGCCAGGCGAAGGGGACCCAGCGGTGAGTTTGGTTAAACAACTAGCAGGCATCGGTGAAACCGCTCTCGAGGTGATTGAATCTAGTGATGTGGATGGATTGCAAGCTCAAAATAAGTTGTTGGATGATCTAAGTGGGACGCTTTCTGACCAGGCGGGAGTCGTGCTTTCTGCCCATAAAAGGCTTCAGATTTTGCTGGAAAAAGGCATTCGAGATACCACGTGTGAGGTAGGCATGACCCTCTATGAATCCGGACAGTTTGAGCATGCGATGCGACATTTCGAGAAGATGGAAAGCTTGTTTCGTGACTCTGAGGAATTTCTGGCATATAGAGGAATGGCTAACCAACTCCACCATTGCAAAACCTGGATTGGTTTTCATAGGGACCTTCAAGATCGGAAATGGGCAGAGGCCAAAACAAGGTTGAAGGAGATTCCAAGGGGGGAGGCCCGCGCCGATCGCTGGCGGCGGTGGTGTAACGAGGCACTCAGGTTCGTACCCGTACTCGAAAAGATGGCGGGACGACAGGCTATCCGGGATCCTCGTGTCCCCTGGGAAGGCGGTGTCTGTCCATACGCCGTGCTGGATGTATCTCCATCCATCGGGATGGAGGAAATCAAGGACGTGGCTTTTGTATTGCAGGGGAACTCCGGGGGCATGAGTGAGTTCCAGCGCAGGGCTTGGGATACCTTGCGGGTCGTAGACAAGCGACTCCTGGTGGATTCGTCGCTGTACGTGATCGGCAATCCGAGGCGTGCCGAGGAAATACTGGGTCGGATTGTCCATATCAAAGAGGGAACTGACCCGGATAAGCTGGTTCAGGGATTGGCAGAACTGGGCAAGAACAAGGCGGAAAAAGCAACGAAACGGCAATCAATGCGGAAGGCGATCACCCAATTCCTGGAAGAGGACAAGGGTGTATTCAACGCATTACTCGGGGACTATGACGCGGCCATCGGGTTTTTCGAGACCCGGGCCAAGGCGCGACCGGAGGACCCGGAGACCCTGCATGGGCTGGCCCTGGCATCGGCAGGCAAGCTCCATGTCCAGGGTGCGGACGATCCGGATCTGGCGCGGGTTTGGGATTTGCTTATCCTGAGTTGGGGGGCGGTGTTCGCGGATGATCGTTTCTGGCACCGCTTGTGGGCCTCGAGGCGGAAAATCTATCAGGTCACGAACGACCAGATACAGGACGCCCGGTCGAGGCTGCAGCGGTTTTGGATGGATGAGGTCAAGTCCATAGCGGACGAGTACCCTGGTCTCGATATCAGGTTCCAGGCCGAAATCAATGGTGCGCGGGCCGTCAACGCAGGCGGGGGAATCCCTTTGCAGGACAGCCCTGATAAGCGGGTAGTGGTCGGACCCATGGGCGCCCGGGCCTTGGACCTGACGGAAGTGGTCAGCCTGTGGCTCGGCTCATTCGGTTCAAAGGTATTGCAGGAAGACGGCTGGCAAAGACGGGCGTGCCGGTATTTCTCTGATCTTTCCGGCGCGATGACTCTGTTCGAAGCAGGACGCTATGAGGACGCATTGGATCATTTGGACTCGGCAAGCCAAGAACCTGTCGATGATTCTCCGGCAGCGAACCCAGGGTTTGCCGGATTCGATCGGGGAGCGGAGCTACTGCGCGAGAATCGCTTTGAACTGCTGGCGCAAACCCATACCAAGCTCGCTCTGGCAGCGGTCTCCGAGTTTCCCCCCAGGACAGAGGAGGTGATGGGGCATTGGCGGGGCGCCGTCGAGGCCGCGGAGAGGGCCGGCACTCTGGCCCGGACCCTGGCAGAAATTCGTGATATCGCCATCGGTCGCGCCGCCTCCCTCCAAAACAAACAGCGATCGAATCAACTCGATGCCCTCAACGACGCCGTCAAGATACTGGACTACGTAACCGGCCAAGGTTGGGACAATCAGGAGCAGGTCGTGCAGGATGCCCTGGTGGACACCTTGCAGAACCGGGCGGTCCATCTCTCCAACGAGTACGACGCGGAGAGAGAGGCGCGTGAGGACGCCCAGCGGGCCTGGGCCATGAGACCCAACTCGCCCCGCTCCATTCAGGTTCTGTGCATGGCGAGTTTCCACCACGCGAACGATCTCCTTTCGGAAAATAAGCGGGACTTGGCAGAGGAGTTATTGAAAGAAATCGAAGAACGATTGGAAGAAGGGGAACGTCAGTTTCCCGGCAATGCGGACCTTGCCGGCGCAAGAGAGCACGCAATCGAGTTGCAAAAGCGGTTAACCGGCGGAGGAATATTTGGTTTGGCCAATCTCCTTAAGGGGATAGGAGCAAACCCAAAGGCTTTGGAATCGCCGAAAGCGGCCGGTGCCGGCCGCCTGCAAGAGGCGATGGTCAAGGAGGCCCAGCAACAATATGCCGATGCGGTTTCCATCTACTGGGCGCTGGTCCAGGCCGATCCATCCGACCCGGGCCCGCGCAACCGGATGGCCTGGTGCTATCGGGCCTGGATTGTTCATCTGCAGAGCACGGGGACGGAGCCGCCGGAGATACGCCGTATCACCCAGGAGGCCCTGGAGCGGTGTCCGGACTCCCAGGCGTTGAGCGACCTGGCCGGCAAGCTGACTGTGGAAAGGGAAGATTAAGTCGTGGACAAGTCGGATAACGAGAAGCTCTTGAACGACCCGGAAATGCCGTGGGACGCCGGCTGTCCATACGAATATCTGAATGCCCGGCTCCAAGCTGCCGGTCACCCGGGCATAGGACCGGAAAGCTCGGCCAAAGACATCAAGGATGCCCTGTTCGATCTGATGGCGACCGGCCGGCCGAGCCAACAAGACCGGGTAGCCTGGGATGAGCTGCGCCTCCTGGATCGCCGGTTGCTGGTGGATTTTTTCCTTTACCGGGCCGAAGCACTCGATCCGACCGATCTGGATTCCCTCTTGCGGGACCGGCCTGTCCCGCTGGAGCTCCCGGATTTTCTGCAGCTGGCCGATGTGACACCGGATCTGACTAAGGCGCTGGAGATACCGGATGCGTTCGATCCAGGGCCGAAGCCTGTGACCGTCCCTATCGAACCCAGCAAGGACCTCGCACCTCCGCTGGATTTCGGACCCCTGTTGCCGGATCTGAAGACCCTATTGGAGGAAGACGATGACTGGTGATGATCCCTTGGCTCTTACGGACAAGTTCCTGGCCACCCTGGATTTCGAACGGGCCTCGGCCGCAAAAGAGGAACAGCACAATAAGGAGCTGACGGATTTGCTCCTGGGCCTGCTTGATGTAGCGGACTCCCTGCTGGATCTGGAGGCCCATTGCCGGGATCTGGTCCGGGACGGACACGAACGTGTGCCCTACCGGACGGTGAGCCTCATCGCCCGGCGGATGCTCGGCGTGCTGGACCAGGCACAGGTGGCACCGGTGAGTCCCGTAGGAGGCCCTCTGGATCTGGAGCGGCACCAGGTGACAGGTGTGCGGAACGACCCCGCCACCGAGGCCGATACCGTGTTGGAAGAGACGCTACGGGGTTATACCTGGAGAAACAGGCCCTTGCGGCGGGCAAAGGTCGTGGTATCCGGGACCGTTGGGACCAGCGGCGGCAGTGAATCCGTTGAAGAAGAGGAAAAGCAACCATGAAAGCGATCGGGATCGATTTGGGGACCACCAATTCCGCCGCCGCGGCCAGTGACGGCAAAGAGGTCAAGATATTGCCGACCCAAGACGGGGAATCGCTCACACCTTCGGTCGTGAGCTTCGTCAAGCGGCGTAAGAAACAGGCAGGGGAGATCGTCGTCGGGCGTCAGGCCGTCAACAACGCCGAGCGCGATCCGGCCAATACGATCTTTTCCATAAAGCGCCTGATGGGCCGGGTCTACGGCGAGAAGCAGATCGTCGATCAGGTGCATGACCGATTCGGTCTGCGGATCGCCGAAGCGCCGCCGGCGGAGCAAGAAGACCAGGGGGTCAAGATTATCCTCGACGACCGGTCCTATACTCCGGTGGAGATCTCCGCCATGATCCTGAAGAAGATCAAATCGGACGCCGAGTTGGCCCTGGGCGAAGCGGTGACACACGCGGTGATCACAGTGCCCGCCTGGTTCGAGGAACGACAGCGACAGGCGACGGCCGCGGCCGGTAGCCAGGCGGGCCTCCAGGTCATCGAAGTCATCGACGAGCCGACCATGGCGGCCGTCGCCTTCGGTCTCGGCAAGGAGGAGGAACGCCACCGGGTGCTGGTCTTCGACCTGGGCGGCGGCACCTTCGACATCTCCATCATCCAGATGACCGCCGGCCAGTACAGTGTGCTGGAGATCCGCGGCGACAATTGGCTGGGGGGTGACGACTTCGACCAGACCATCGTGACCCGGCTCGTTCGCTATCTGAAAGAGGAACACGACTACGACCCCTCCGGGGACCAAGCAGTCTTGTCCAAACTGAAGGTAGCCGCCCAACGGGCCAAGACAGCCCTCAGTGCGCAGCAGTCCGCGGAGATCCTAGAAACATATTTTCGGGAAGGCGGCGCCGAGCCGATCGATATCGACATGGAGGTGACCCGTGAAGAGTTCGAGGCGGATATCCAGCCACTGGTAGACAAGACGATCGCTCTGGTGGAAGAGGCGCTGGAGGCCCAGAACCTGACCCCGGCCGATATCACCCAGGTGCTCATGGTCGGCGGCTCCACGGCCGTCCCGTCGGTGTTGGCCGCCGTCCGCAAGATGTTCGAGGAACAGAAGGTCAGGCGCCATATCAATCCGATGGAATGCGTGGCACTCGGGGCGGGTATCCGGGCGGCCGGCGCCAAGCTCGAAGCGGGTGCGGAAACGGGTGACGATGAAGGTCCGCGGCTCGACCAGGTAACGGCCATGGACCTGGGAATCGGTGCGGTAAAGGGAGACAACCCCGATGTCTTTGTGCCCATTATTCCCAAAGGCACACCCTATCCCTTGACCGAGGCCAAACGCCGTATCTTCTCGCCGACGGAGGAGAACCAGACCCTGATCCGGGTGCCGGTTTACGAGGGTCTCAGTCAGCGGGCAAGCCTCAATGAGCAGCAAGGCGTTATTGAGTTTCCACTGCCTGAGGGTATCGCTCTTTCAGCCAAGGTGGAGGTCGCCTTCAACTACGACCGCAATCGCGTGTTGACCGTGAAAGTGCGGGTCGTCGGCACGGACCATTTCATCGAGGAGACCCTGCGCCGCGACCGGGCGCGGATGCAGACCGCCGGCGAGAGTCTGGTGGACGACTGGCGCGAGGAGCTCCAACCGGCGTTTCAGACCGGGCAACAGTTCCTGGACATATATGGCAGTGACATGACCCAGGAGGATCGCGCCGAGGTCGAAGAGGCCATCCGGCAGGCGGAACAGGCCTTGGCAAACGACGATCAAACGGGAGGAACCCAGGCGACACTGCTGCTGCAGAACAAGATCATGGGGTCCGGCACCGCAAGCCTGCTGTTTATTACCGAACGCGCAATGCACGGCGCATCGCCCGAAGCGACCCAACTCCTGGCGCAAGCCGTGGGTACCTTGCGGGCCGCACTCGAACGAGGCGACCAGGCCGAGGTCGATCGGCTCAGCACCGAGCTGCGGTTGGCGGTAGCCCAGCTGATGTCGCAACGGGCCGGCATTCAGGGTGTGGAGGACAGGAAAGACCTGGAGAGCCTGCTGCGGGTAACCGAATGACCCCAACGCAATGCCGGGAGCATCTGCCATGAGCGACCAACTTCGGGTAGGGATCGATTACGGAGACTTGGGCTTCCGGGTGGCCTATGTGGAGGGGGGACAGGTACGCATCCTTCCCCTTCCCGTAGAAATCACCAGGACCTCCATCTTTTTCGACCCTCACAGCAACATATCCAATATCGGGGTCGGATTTCCCAGTATCACCCGCAACCTGGGCACCGGAATTCCGTTTGGGTTGGGCGAACGTACCGAAACGCCGGAATATTTCGTCCAACAGGGGCTGAGCGCGATCCGTCAAACCCTTGCAGGGTTCTCCGGTAAACCCATGGGACCGACGGTCCTGGCCGTACCGGCAGCACTCAGCCAAAGCAAGCGCCAAGTCCTTGTCGGCCGTGCCCAGGAGGCAGGATTTCCGGCGGTTTCCCTGATCGACCGGTGTACGGCGGTGGCCTTGGGACATCAGGGCGGCCGCGACGAGTCCGGGACACTCGTCGTCTATCAACTCGGCTACAGCGATTGTGAGTATGCCCTGATTCGCTTGGCACGTGGGCGTTGTCGCATCCTGGGGTCCGGGATTACGCACAGGGTCTCCGGGGAGTTCCTCGACGCGGTGATGATCGAGGCCATCGTGCTTGCCCTGAGGGAGAAACGCATTGTACTGGGACTCAAGAAGTTCACCGCAGAGCAATGGCTGGTACTTCGACAGATCTCAGAGTCGGCGCGGATTACCCTCTCGCGCGACCGCACGACCGAAATGGTTCTGCAGTCTCAGCTGACCGGGGCCAAACAGACTATCCGGCTCGAAGTCGATGGGGTGGGTTTCGCGGTCAGGGCCGCATCGATCATCGGAAAGACCATCGAGGATCTGCACGCATTGCTGGAGCAGAACGGACTGGAGCCGGGAAACATCGACACCTTTCTGCTCAGCGGGGGGGTCGCGAATTCGAGTCCGGTAACCAACATCCTTACCCATTCTTTAGGCGATAAACCGGAGCCGACCGGTCAGAACATCGTCGCCGTGGGGGCCGCCTTGCAAGCCTGTCAGATCGGTAATGATCCCAGTCCACCGGTTGTTCCCGAGGAGATCACAGACACAAAGCAGAACGGGCGTCGAACTACTCCTTTGCCCGAGTTGGACGCGGCTCTGGACCATCTGGAGAGGGAAACGACCAGTGAGGAAAACCGGCCGTTCGTGAAAGTCATCGACACGGAGACCCGACCTGACCCCGAACCCGAGATACCCACGGGGCCAGCCGGGGAACCGTCGGAGCCGACAAGATTCACCCAAGTTAGAGAACTGATCGAACAAGGCCGCTATCGAGAGGCGGGGATACTCCTGGACAATATCGCACAAGAGGTCGATGATCTGCGAGGAGAAATTCGGAGACAGACACCTGAAAAGGTTCCGTTGACGGGGTCTCAGAAGCTCATCGAAAGGGCCGACCTGATGCTCACTGCGGGTCGATTCGCAGAGGCGGTCAGTCTGACGCACCATGCCTACCAAGGGGCACCGACGGACCCGATCGTCTTCAGCGGGATGATGAGGGTCCATGCCGAGGCAGGCCTGGCAATGGATAAACCCGAACAATACGAACAGGCATTGAGTGTCTTGGAGTGCGCCCTCAGGCACGACCAGACCGACCGGTCGATTCATCATGCCTTGGCTCAGCGCCATTACATGCATGCCATGGCGATGAACAAGCTGAACAACCCGCAGAAAACGCTGGAAGCCGTCAAACAGGCACTAATCTTTGCGCCAAAGCACGAAGCGGCAAACAAACTGTTGAGGCAACTCACGGCTAGCTAAGCACTTATCTCTCCCTGCTGTGGCGCTATCTCTTCGGACCGGCGGCACTCGGCGGCCTGAGTCTGGCCGCGGGCACCGCGGTGGCCGGCGTCCTGGCGGCGGGAAACGTGCCCGAGATCGGCCTCAAAATGATGCTTTTTATAGTATCGATCAGCAACCATCGGCTTCAGGCGGTAAGACGCGCGTACAGGAGTGGCAGCCGCAGGGGCAGCTCCGAAGGCCGGCGAATAACGACATAACCCCCGTTCCCGAACAGATGGGGCAGGTAGTCGTTGCCTCGCTCGTCGATGGTTACACAGAATGGTGTGAGGCCGAGGCGGCGCGCCTCCCGGACCGCATGGCGCGTGTCTTCGACTCCGTAGCGGCCTTCGTACTGGTCGAGGTCATTGGGCTTGCCGTCGGAGAGCAGCAGCAGCAGGCGGCGCCCCGCCGGCTGATTGGTGAGCAGATTGGTGCCGTACCGCAGCGCCGCTCCCATGCGCGTGTAGTAGCCGGGCTTCACGGCGCCGATGCGCCCCCGTACCGCCGCCCCGTAAGTCTCGTCGAATCCCTTGAGTCTGTGTACCCGCACGGGATCGCGCCGGCGCGAGGAGAAGCCGAGCATACCGAAACGGTCGCCGGTCGCCGCCAGGCTCTCGGCAAACAGGAACAGGCTGTCGCGGATGACGTCGATGACCCGGGCCCGGTCGTCGATCCAGGTGTCCGTCGACAGCGAGAGGTCGGCCAGCAGCAGGCAGGCGAGGTCGCGCGCGCCGCTGCGCAGCTCACGATAGAGCGTATCGGCACCGGTGCCGCCGCCGGCGCGGCGGTCGGCGGCGAAGCGAAGATAGGCATCCAGATCCACTTCCTGCCCATCCGGTCGGCCGCGGTGCCAAACTCTCGCCGGTGCCAGGGCCTGGAACTGGTTGCGCAGGCGCTTGGCGGTCCGGACCAGCCGGGCGGGAAGTGGGCAGGGCGCGGCCTCGGCGGCCAACAACTCGACGATGCGGCAATGGCTCGCTTGCAGGCGGCGGTGCTTCCAGTCCCATTCCGGTAGCAGGATGCCTTCGTCGAGTACCAGATCATCTTCCGCCTCGGCGGGCAGGTCCAGGTCGAATCTGAGCCGAGCCCCGGAGGCCTTGCGGTCCTGCGCGACGGCGATCCGGTCCATGTCGGCAGCGGCGGCCCGGGCTCGGTCCAAATCGTCCTCTTCGTCCGTGCCACGGTCGACCTTCACATACTCGCCCCAGGTAAGGATATTTTCCATCCGGATAGTAACCAGACCCTGGTTCTTGTCCGGCATCCGGGCGCGCTCGGCACGCCGTCGCCGTCGCTCGCCGAGGTCCCCGGAACGCCGATCCCCCGGAAACGGTTGCGGCTCCAGGTCGCCGCGTTTCTCGCTGCCGCCGGCAGAGGGTGGGTCGGGGTGCAGCCACAGGGGCACGGGCCAGGGGGGGCGTTTGCCTGGAGGCAACTCGGCAACGCTGCCCGGATCGGTCAGGGCCGCGCGGATCGCTCGCTCGCGTTCGGCTTCGATGGCCGGGAGGCGCAGAGGATCGGGGCGCAGGGCCAGGTGAATATCGACCAGGCGACGATAGCGGGGCTTCAGCCCCCGGAACCGGGCGAGAGTCCGGCGGGTCATCCGCTGGTTCGCGGTGAACCAGTCCTGTTTGCGGCAGGGTTCGTTGACAGCAAGCGCGGCCAGCCACAGGTAGAGATCCCGGTTGAGCCGGGGCTGCGCAAAGTAGTCGATGACGGGAGGCAGTCGCAGGGACCGCTCATCCCGCCAGGCGAGCTCGACCTTCTCACCGGCGCCCGCCAGGCGCTCCAGGAATCGCCGCCGGGCACCGTGGGCGGTGGCATCCGCGGCACACACTTCGAGTCCACCATCGCCCCCGAGGGCACGAAAGAGGATGCCGACCGTTTGCGCCACGTCATTGAGCCGCACCGCAGCCTCGGGATGGCGGCGGTCGGCGATGCGGGTGATGATCCGATGCCAAAGCGCTCCGACGTGTTCTTCCATAAGAAGTGCTCAGTGGTCGGCTGTCACTAGGATCCCTTTGAGGGACCCGCATCTTTACAAATGAGTCAAATTTGTGCACTGCATAACAAAGATGCCTCTTTTTTTATCCACAGATTACACAGATTTCCACAGATTATTTTGTCTTTCATCTGTGGAAATCTGCGTAATCTGCGGATAAAAGATGGCGCCGAAACGAGTCAAGAATTCACCCCTCATCGGTCTGAGGCAAAGCCTCGCTAGGATCCTTGAGGGACCCGAATCTTTACCAATGAGTCGAGTTTATGCAGTGCACAAATCGGGATGGGGACCGATGTATCCCCACATTATTCCAATATAAAACAACAAGATATGGCAAGGTAGGTTGGGCAAAGGGCCAGGCCCGTCCCGACGGAGGAGGGAGCTTGGCCCGTGCCCAACACCTTGTTGGGCACGCCTGCCGTCCACAGATGCGGTTCGCGCCTGGCGGTGGTGCAGTCCGGAAAGGACAACACACGCTCACCGGGATACTTCAGGGATCGAAATCGGGATCGGGATCGCAATCGGAATCTCGATCCCGATCCCGATCCCGATTTCGACCTTCCCAGGCTCTCCAACGGCTGGTTGGGCGTAGGAGATGGGACCTTACAGGAGAGGTAACTATATCTCTACGGTTATCGCAACCGGGTGCGAAGCTCCCGGCGTCCGGAGCGCGAGTGCCGGCGCAACTTGGAGCTGATCCAGCTGCTCGAAGGATTAGGAGGCGTTCTCAATCAATAAATCTAAGTGTTGTAGGCTGGATTGAGGAACGAAACCCAGCTTTTCCGCTCCGCAATACCGTGTGCTGGGTTTAGCCGTCCCTGGCTGTAACCCAGCCTACGGGCTACGGGCTTGATTTTTATGATGATTTGGCTCAATTGAGAACGCCCCCTAGTCCCGAGCTACCGATCGATATGTCGACGCTGCTGTACTAGCCGGGCCTGATTTCCTCTCGCTCCCAGCCGTCCTCCGAGACTACCAATACCTCACCCCGGTCTGCCTGCCACTCGGCGAGCACCAGGCGGGTCACAGGGTTGCCGTCGAGCACAAAGGAATGGTCCGCCGGCCGGTGGGTGTGGCCATGGATCAGCCGTTGTACCGAAAAACGACGCATATATTCCTCGACCGTCCGCTGGCTCACATCCATGATTGCCGGCGTTTTTTCCGCTATGGCCACGCCGCTCTTCCGACGGTAGTCGGCGGCGATGGCGCGCCGTTGCGCCAGGGGCTTCCAGAGAAAGAGACGCCTGGCGATGGGGTTGCGGATGCGCCGGCGGAACTTCTGATAAGGCACATCGTCCGTGCACAACAGGTCCCCATGCATGAGCAGGGTAGGGATTCCCGCCGGCTCCGCCAATGTGGGATCCGAGAGCAGCTTACAGCCGGTATCGCGGGCGAAGGAGCGCCCGATCAGGAAATCCCGATTGCCGTGCATCAGATAGCAGTCGGTGCCCGATTCCGTCAGCCCGCGCAATGCGGCGCGGATCTCGGGGTAGGGGGGTTGGTCGTCGTCATCCCCGATCCAGGCGTCGAACAGATCACCGAGGATATAGAGGGCTTGGGCCTGCCGCGCACGCCGGACGAGAAACCCGATAAAACACTCGACCGTCACCGGCCGGTCAGGGGCCAGGTGGAGGTCGGAGATGAAGAGGGTGTCGGGCATTATCTGAGGACAAATGGAAAGAGCTGCGAGTTTGGTGCGGTTCGCTACGCTCACCACACCCTACGCTCGCACCGCGGTCGTGCCGGGGGTGTAGGGTGTGGTGAGCGTCTGCCTACCGGGACGAGGGTATCGTAAAAGCCCAAATCGGGATCGATATCGGGATCGAAATCGAAATTCCGATTGCGATCCCGATCCCGATCCCGATTTCGACCTACCCGGGCTCTCCAACGGCTGGTTGGGCGGGAGATGGGGCCTTACCAGCAAAAGCAGATGAAACGGGATCGTCGGGGCACGGCGTGCCGTGCCCTTTTTGCGACACCCTCCAGGAACCTGTCTGCCATCCCATGGACGATCCGGACACCCGCAAGGGGTGCCCCTACCGGTTCAGACGGTCTCCGCCTTCTCGATGATTACATCCTGCACCGGCACGTCCTGGTGGCCGTGTCGGGAGCCGGTCTTGATGCCCTTGATGGCGTTCACCACGTCCATGCCGGCGGTCACGCGGCCGAAGACACAGTAGCCCCAGCCGTCCTGGCCCGGATAGTCCAAAAAGGCGTTATCGGCTACGTTGATGAAGAATTGGGAGCTCGCCGAGTGGGGTTCCGCAGTGCGGGCCATGGCGATGGTGCCGGTGAGGTTTTTGAGTCCGTTCTCGGCCTCGTTCGGGATCGGCGCGTGGGTGGATTTCTCCGTGAAGTCAGTCGTCATACCCCCACCCTGGATCATGAATCCGTCGATTACCCGATGAAACAGGGTGGAATCGAAGTGGCCTTCGCGTACATAACGCTCGAAGTTGTCGCAGGTGGTGGGGGCCCGGTCCGGGTTCAGCTCGATGAGGATGTCACCGTGGTTGGTGGTCAGCTTTATCATAGGTTGTTTCCAGGTCAGTCAGGTCAATGCTATTAAGTTAGTCGCTGGTTGCTTACCGGCGCGGAAGAGAAAACTACGAATCACGCGAATCTGCGCGAATCCGATTCGCGGGGATTCGCGTGATTCGTAGTTTTTCCTCTGGTTTGCCGACTGGCAACGCTTAACTTGATGGCATTGAGGTCAGTCAGGCAGGCAGGGCTACCGAATAATAATCACCGCTACTGAATAGATCGATCTTGCAGGGCAGCCGCGGCTTGTCCCTGCGCCTGCGGCCAACCCGCAACATGTCGCAGGACGAGCGCCGTCAGCAGCTCCAGGTGCTCGGCCCGGTCGTTCAGGGCCGGGATGTAGCCGAATTCCTTCCCCCCGGCCGCCAGGAAACGATCCCGGTTCACCACGGCGATCTCCTCCAGGGTTTCGAGGCAATCGGCCGCGAATCCGGGGCAGATGACATGGACCTTTTCTATGCCCTCGCGGCCCCAGGCTTCCAGGGTCTCCTCCGTGTAGGGCCGCAGCCACTCCTTGCGGCCGACACGGGACTGAAAAGCGATCTGCCAACGCTCCGGGGCGAGATCGAGGGCCTCGGCGGTCAGGCGCGCGGTCTTGCGACACTGGCAGCCGTAGGGGTCGCCGCGCAGGAGGTAGTTCCGCGGGATACCGTGAAAGGAGAACAGCAGCCGGCCGGGCTCACCCTGTTCGGCCCAGTGGGCGCGGACGCTGTGCGCCAATGCGGCGATATAGTCCGGCTCATCGTGGTAGTGATTGATAAAGCGCAGCTCCGGCAACCGGCGCCACCTCGAGAGCTCGGCGGTGACCGCATCGAAGCCGGAGGCCGTGGTGGTCGCCGAGTATTGGGGGTAGAGCGGCAGCACCAGGATGCGGCGGGCATTCGCGGCGCGGAGATCGGCCAGCGCGGAGGCGATCGAAGGGTTACCGTAGCGCATCCCGAGCACTACCCGCACCGGCCCCGGCAGCTGTAGGTCGAGCCGTTCCTGAAGAGCTGCGGCCTGGCGCCGGGCGATGACGAGCAGCGGCGAGCCCTGTTCTGTCCACAGGGCGCGGTAGGACCGGGCGGATCGCCGCGGGCGTAAGCGCAGGATGACACCGTGCAGAATCAGCCGCCACAGGGGCCGTGGCAGCTCGATTACCCGCGGATCGCTCAAGAACTCGGCCAGGTAGCGCCGAACCGCGGGTACCGTCGGGGCATCCGGCGTGCCCAGATTGATCAGGAGCACCCCCGACACAGTCGGCGTGCCATGTCGGAACCCGGTCTCCGGCGTGGACTTCATGGGTAGTGGCTCACTGGGCCCGGCGCGGGTATGTGGGCTGGAGTCCTCACGCCCGATCCCGTTCCGCCAGGTGCCGGAGCAGCGATTGGAAACGCCGCTGCCCCGCCTCGCCCCACAAGGGATCCTCGTCGCTCGACGCCGGTGGGTGGAGTTCCTCCCAATCGCTCGCGGACAGCCGTTCGCGGGCCAATGGAAAGGCCGCACGCTCCTCCAGATCCAGATGCTCCCGCAGGGTCTTGACCAGCTCGCGGCCCTGGAGCTCTACCTGGTCCCGCCGCAGGACCTCCTCGTGCACGATACCTTCCAACGACTGACGAAAACGCTTATTGATCCGGCTGAGCAGGAGGTGCTGGTCGGTCAACTGGTCCAGCACCGGGTAGCGCTCGTTAGTGCGTGCCCGGAGCCGATCGAAGATATCCTCCTCGTTCGGGTGGTGGACCTGATCGGCGTAGCTCTCCATATATTCCACCATCTCGCACAGCAGCTCGTAATCCGGCTCGTCGCCCGCGTGGAACCGGTCCAACAGGTCGTCGAGCAGGTCGAGTACACGCAGGAGGTGTTTGTGATCCCGGATGAGACGGTCAAGCAGCTCGGCCATTGCTTCTCCTCTTCCGCAAACCCATAGGCGGCGGGTATAGAACCGAGGCACAGTAAGGATCGCATACTAGTACCCCATTTCAGCATATTTTGCATGTTCAAGGATCGGTTAGGGTGAGGGAACCTAGTGTACCCGTCGATTCGTACCCGCAAAATAGAGTGAAATGGGGTACTAGGATCCCTTGAGGGACCCGCATCTTTACAAATGAGTCAAATTTGTGCACTGCATAACAAAGAGGCCTCTTTTTTTATCCACAGATTACACAGATTTCCACAGATTATTTTGTCTTTCATCTGTGGAAATCTGCGTAATCTGCGGATAAAAGATGGCGCCGAAACGAGTCGAGAATTCACCCCTCGTCGGTCTGAGGCGAAGTCTCGCTGGGTTGTCTGCGGTGCTGGTTGAAACCCTCGGCATCCGGAGCTGACCTGCTCGAAGCCATGCCGGCATTTCAGGATCAAACGAATTATTCGCCATCATCCAGGACATTGAGATATTCCGCAATAACATCTCCGTGACATGCGGCCGGCTTGCAATGGCAACCAAGCGTTTTGCCTTTCAACGCAAGAACATCTTCTTTGCTGAATTTCAGGAAACCTCGTTCAAAGTCATATTTCATCCCTTCCTCTGATCGTTTGAATGGGCCTCGGAGTCGACGTTGAAAAATACATTGAAATTGACGCCTGAGGACCATGCCTTCCGGTCAAGGTCCCATCAGGCGTCCACGAAGCGCATGGAGAGGTCGATGGACACGACATCCTTGGTGAGATCACCGACGGAGATGTCGTCCACACCCGTCTCGGCGATGTCCCGAACGCTGTCGAGGGTGACGCCGCCGGAGGCCTCCAGGCGTGCCTTTCCGCCGACCAGGGCCACCGCCCGGCGCAGTCGATCGAGCTCGAAGTTGTCCAGCAACAGATGGGTAGCGCCCACGGCCAGGGCCTCCTCCAGCTCGTCCAGGCTCTCCACCTCGATTTCCACCTGCAGGCCGTCGGCCACCGCGAATGCCGCTTTCAGGGCGGCGGTAATGGAACCCGCCGCCAGGATGTGGTTCTCCTTAATCAGGATGGCGTCGAACAGCCCCATGCGGTGGTTGTGGCAACCGCCGCACCGCACCGCATATTTTTGCTGCACACGCAACCCAGGGAGGGTCTTGCGGGTATCGAGCAGACGCACCGGGAGGCCGGCGACGGCGTCCGCATACAATCGCGCCCGGCTGGCCGTTCCGGAGAGGGTCTGTAGATAGTTCACGGCGGTGCGCTCACCGCTCAGCAGGGCCCGGGTGGTCCCGCTCAGAGTACACAGGATCCGGTCCTGTTCCACGCGCTCGCCGTCCGCTGCCCGCCACTCGCTGCGAACTCCGGGGTCGAGTTGGCGAAAAACCTCATCGAACCAGGCCCGACCGCAGACGACCGCATTCTGCCTGGTAATGAGCTCGACCCGTGATTTCCGGTCCGCCGGCAACAAAGTGGCGGTACGGTCGCCTCCCCCCAGATCCTCGGCCAACGCCGCCCGGACCTGTTGCTCGATAAGTGCCGCCGCGGGCAGGCTGTCCTGCAGCTCCTTGAGAAAGGCATCCTGGGTGACTGTCCGGTTCATATCTTCCGATCGCTCTTTGCGGTCTGCGCCAACTCTCGAAACCCGGAGGTACCTACTCTACCCAGGGCGCCACGGATCTGGTTCCAATCTTTAAGAACTTAACAGAAGGTTGCCATTTGTGCACCAGCGGGCAAAAATTCTTCCAGGGTGAGCGCGTATAAATCCCTCCGAAAACATAATCTTGTAGGTTGGGCAAAGGAGCGCCAGGGACGGTGCGCCGTGCCCAACGAAATGCTGATGTTGGGCACGCCGGATCGTCCCTGATCCGGCTTTGCCTAACCTACGCGCTCCGCGCCGGTGCTTGGGAGCTGGTAGCAATTTGTTGATCGATAAGAAATTTATACGCGCTCGCCCTGAAAATTCTTCCTGGCCATATATTCAGCATACAGGTTGGATTTCAGCCTGCACCGGTTTCCGCCGGACACGATTTCGATCCCGATCCCGATTTGTGCACTGCACAAACTTGACTTATTGGTAAAGATTCGGCTCCCTCAAGGATCCTAGCGAGGCTTCGCCTCAGACCGACGAGGCGTGATCATCGCTCTATCGCTATCGAAAGCGGAACCGTGATCGTGATCGTAATCGGCGACGCAAGGCAAAGCGGGCACGGAAAACCTGATAGCTACGGGTTTCGACCCGGTACCTGGCCGGGACCTCCGGAGACCACGAACGGCGAAAGAATGCGGTCCCTCCTACGGCGGCTTCGACTACGATCATGATCACGATCACGAGAGGGGTTAGACGTTTGCGAAATTTGACTCATTTGCACAAAATCCGGTCATTCAAGGAATCCTAGGGGGCGTTCTCAATTAATAAATCATCTAAGTGTTGTAGGCTGGGTGGCAAGGAACGAAACCCAGCTTTTCCGATCCGCAATACCGTGTGCCGGGTTTGGCCGTCCCTGGCCGTAACCCAGCCTACGGGCTTGATTTTTATGATGATTTGGCTCAATTGAGAACACCCCCTAGTCCCGAAAGGTTGCCTTTAGTTGATCCTGGATCACCGACAGCGCCTGTAGGATATCCGGACCCTATTTCATCTTAATCTGTGGAAATCTGCGTAATCTGCGGATAAAAGAAAGTCATAGGCGCCTACCTCGATGGCGCCCGTTGCTTTGCCGAGAGCCGGGAGGTCAGCATGAACATTCGTTTCGCGAGAGCTGCCGTATTCCCGGCCATCCTTGCCTTGGCGGGTCCGTTCGGTAGCGGCGTGGCGGCGCAGAATCGGGACTATGATCCGCTCGCCTATGCCCGATCCCGGGCCGACAGCATCGACAACCCGGAGGCGGTGATCCCGTCTCAGTGCTATACCGAGACCGAGGGCATCTCGAATCCGTGCTGGACCTGCCACACCACCAGCAACGGCACCAATTTCATGGCCGATCAGGACCTGCAGCAGGAATATGCCTTCAGCGATCTCGGCCTGATCAATCACTGGGAGAACCTCTTCGCCGACCGCAGCACTGCCATCGCCGGTATCTCCGACGATGCGATCCTGACCTATATCCGCGAGGACAACTACACACCCCTGCGGGCGGCCCTGGCCGCACGGAGGGACTATCCGGGCTGGCGGCCCGATCTCGACTACCGCCAGGGATTCGACCGGGACGGCTTCGCCACCGACGGCAGTTGGTGGCGCGCCTTTCGCTACAAGCCTTTTTTGGGCACCTTCTGGCCCACCAACGGTAGTACCGACGATATCCTGATCCGGCTCCCACCGAAGTTCCGGAAGACCGCCGACGGGACAGACTCTTACGCAATCTACAAGCTCAACCTCTCGATCCTCGAGGCCGCCATCGCTGTCCCCGATACGATCCCCGACGGTGCCCTCGAGCGCACGGTCGAGCCGCTCGACGAGGCACTGGCCGCGACCGATCTCGACGGTGACGGAACCGTCGGCGGCCTGATTACGAAGATCCGCGGCCTGCCCGTGCGGTACGTGGGGCAGGCCGCGGACGAGGCCGTGCAGCGCCATCTTTACCCACGCGGCACCGAATTCCTGCACACGGTCCGCTACCTGGACCCGGACCGCCCCGATCTCCTGTCCGTCCGCATGAAAGAAGTGCGTTACAGCAAGAAGGTCCTGCGCACCGATAGCTGGTATCTACAGCACCGATACGAAGAAGAGCAGGACGCCAAGGACCAGGGGCTCCTGCCGGTCTTTGCCGGCTCGGCCCTGGTCGGACTCCGGAACGACTTCGGGTGGCAGCTTCAGGCCTTCATCGAAGACGCCCAGGGCCGCCTGCGTCTCCAATCCAGGGAGGAACACCTGTTCTGCATGGGCTGCCACAGCACCATCGGCGTTACCGTCGACCAGTCCTTCGGTTTTCCGCGCAAGGTGCCGGGGACGCCCGGCTGGGGCCATCAGGATTTGGCGGGGATCCCGGACGTTCCCCAATCCGGGTTGGCGGCGCCGGAAATCCTCACCTACTTCCGCCGGGTCGGCGGTGGCGACGAATTTCGCGCCAACCAAGAAATCCTCGCGCGCTTTTTCGAAGACGGAAAAGTCAAAGAGGCCCTGGTACGCCAGGCTGCCCCCGGGGGTCACAAGGACATCGCCTGGCTGCTGACGCCGTCCCGCGAGCGGGCCTTGGCGTTGAACAAGGCCTATCGTGCCCTGGTGTCGGAGCAGCGCTTCGAGAAAGGACGCGACGCCGTTGCCGCCCCGACCGAGAAGGTGCACAAAAACATCGTCAACGGCTCGACGGATCTCGGACGTAGCGGCCGGGTCTTCAACGATGGGCGTATCTGGCTGGACTGGCTACGCCCCTAGTACCGATAACATGGGAATCATTTTTTGCCGCAAATGGACGCAAATCGGTGGCAAAAGAATACATGATCTTTTTTATCCGCAGATTACGCAGATTCTCGCAGATTGTTTCATTTCAATCTGTGGAAATCTGCGTAATCTGCGGATAAAAGAAAAACGCCAATGAACGCAAATCGGTCGCAAAGGATCAGATGATCTTTTCTGTCCGCAGATTATGCGGATTCTCGCAGATTGTTTCATTTTAATCTGTGGAAATCTGCGTAATCTGCGGATAAAAGAAAGTTGTCGGGCCAGGGTGCGTCCGGACTGGTTTATACCTCTCGACGTCGGGGTACGCACCCAACCCAACCTCTAACTCAATGGCATCGAACTCTATTCTGCTCTGTTCGGTGTCCTATTCCTCACGATGCTCATCGAGCAACTGCTTGAATGCTTCCGGATCCTTCTTTTTCAGTTGCTCCAATCGAGATTTGGTTTCTTCTCTGAGATTACCGACATGCCTTTTCTTGATCTCCTCGATTTCTTTCACCATTCTTTCCAGTCGAACAACCTGTTCGCCCTCTTTTTCTTCGGCAAGTGCCAGCACCACCTCGGACAAAATCCCGAGCTGCTTACCATAGCTGGCCACCTTCTCGACGACCTCCTGCTCGATCCGGTGGTTACCGGAAAAGTGGTACTGAGGAGAGAACAAACTCGTACTCCGGCCCATGTCCAGGTTGACATCCCTACTCGAGGGCCCCTGGAGATTCAACCAGGGAAAAAACTGTGATAAAGACGGAATCATGTGGACCTCCTGTAAATGCTTTTTCGACCGACCCTACTACCCGGTTTCGATTGATACTGCCGGCTTTGACGCCGGAGTGTGAGAGCCGACCAGAAGCTGTGAATTTGCAATATCAGTCGAAA
The DNA here is from genome assembly GCA_011392765.1 of Candidatus Thiosymbion ectosymbiont of Catanema sp. Cochon2018. Lineage (GTDB taxonomy): Bacteria > Pseudomonadota > Gammaproteobacteria > Chromatiales > Chromatiaceae > Thiosymbion > Thiosymbion ectosymbiont_A. The sequence continues at coordinate 1,539,711 of WYCW01000001.1, forward strand.
CCGGGTACTACTTTATCCGCAGATTACGCAGATTTCCACAGATGAAAAAATAAGATAATCCGTGAAAATCCAGCGAGGCTCTGCCTCAGACCGACGAGGGGTGAATTCTTGACTCGTTTCGGCGCCATCTTTTATCCGCAGATTACGCAGATTTTCGCAGATTATTTCCTAACGAGGCTTCGCCTCAGACCGACGAGGCGTGACCAACCGCACCGAAGAACCACCGATGGACACGGATAAACACGGATTGTGATCCGTGTTTATCCGTGTCTGCCTCCGTGGTTCAAAGGATTTGCGATTCCTGCCCAACTAGAGGCAGAACTATTTTTGTGCAGCGCACAAACTTGACTCATCTGCAAAGATGCAGGTCCCTCAAGGAATCCTAGCGAGGCTTCGCCTCAGACCGACGAGGCGTAAATTCTTTTTAACCACAGAGGACACAGAGCACACAGAGATGGAAATGCGATTAGCCCAAGTAGAATGCGGTTGATTGATCAATTTCAATGTCCGCCGTCCGGTCGAGGGTGTTAAACGCGATAGCGTCTGATTCTCTGTGTACTCTGTGTTCTCTGTGGTGAATAAAGAGAGGTCGCAACAACTCGTACCCTGCGAGTGAGGCTTCGCCCGACCAGCACCCTGTGCGCGCAATCCATATTCTCGCGGTCCTCGATCCGCTCCCACTCGCAGCGTTCGGTTGCCACCGGGCGCCGCAGTCGTTTCTCTACATCGAGGACACGGCGGGCCATATTTGATTCGCCACAGAGAACACAGAGAGCACAGAGATGGGAAATAACGCCATGACACTAAGAGAAAGAACCCCTGCCTGTCGGCAGACAGGTTTGCGCCCTTAGCGTCCTGGCGCCTTAGAGACTGTCTATACTGCCACACGGCACAATCTGCGCATTTCACTCCCTCTCCCTCCGGGAGAGGGCGGGGGTGAGGGGGAAATTCAAAAGCTCGGATCGTGCCGTGTGGCAGTATAAAAAGGGACCGTAGGCTGGGTTGCGGCCAGGGACGGCCAAAACCCGGCAATAACCTGGGGTTCGTTCCTTGCCCCCCAGCCTACCGATTTAAAATCAATGTGTTAGTTTTTAGACAGCCTCTTAGGGGGCGTTCTCAATTAATAAATCATCCAAGTGTTGTAGGCTGGGTAGCAAGGAACGAAACCCAGCTTTTCCGATCCGCAATACCGTGTGCTGGGTTTGGCCGTCCCTGGCCCTAACCCAGCCTACGGGCTTGATTTTTATGATGATTTGGCTCAATTGAGAACGCCCCCTACCTGTCCCATTAGAGTTTCGCGACGAAGCTCGAGTTGGGCAGCGCATACCGAGTGAGAAGGGTGCAGTATGAGCCGAGCCCTCACCGTCGCTCCTCGAGCAGCCGGTCGATCGCCGCTAACCGTTGCCGGAAGTATTCGTCATACTGATCCATTCCGGCATCCTGGTACAGCTGCCAGGCATTCTCGGTGTGGCGCCGGGCCTTCTCTAGGCGCGCCGTGCCCGACTCGCGCTCTCCGAGGCGCCAAAGGGCGTTGCCCAGATTGTTTTGAGTCCTGGCCCAATCCAGGGGCACCCGCTCGCGGGTATACTCCTGCAAGGCGTCCCGGAAGGCGGCCACCGCTTGCTCCAACCGCGCGGTGCCCGACTCACGCTCTCCGAGTCTCATAAGGGCGTTGCCCAGATTGTTTTGAGTCCTGGCCCAATCCAGGGGCACCCGCTCGCGGGTATACTCCTGCAAGGCGTCCCGGAAGGCGGCCACCGCTTGCTCCAACCGCGCGGTGCCCGACTCGCGCTCCCCGAGTCCCGCAAGGGCGGTGCCCAGATTGTTTTGGGTGGTTGCCCACTGGAGGGGCACGCGTTCGCGGGTCCACTCCTGCAAGGCGTCCCGGTAGGCGGCCACCGCCTCTTCTAGGCGCGCGGTGCCCACCTCGCGTCCGCCGAGGGTCGCAAGAGCGACGCCCAGGTTGTTTTGGGTGGTTGCCCACTGCAGGGGCACGCGGTCGCGGGTGAACTCCTGCAAGGCGGCCCGGTAGGCGGCCACCGCCTCTTCTAAGCGCGCCGTGCCCGATTCGCGTTCGCCGAGTCTCATAAGGGCGTTGCCCAGGTTGTTTTGGGTCATGGCCCACTGCAGGGGCACCTTCTCACGAGTGTACTCCTGCAAGGCAGCGCGGTAGGCGGCCACTGCCTCCTCTAAGCGCGCCGTGCCCGATTCGCGTTCCCCGAGCCTCAAAAGAGCGTTGCCCAGGTTGTTTTGGGTCCCGGCCCACTGCAGGGGCACCCGGTCGCGGGTGTACTCCTGCAAGGCGGTACGGAAGGCGGCCACCGCCTCCTCTAAGCGCGCCCTGCCCGCCTCACGCTCCCCGAGAATCCCAAGGGCGTTGCCCAGGTTGTTCTGGGTGGTGGCCCAATCCAGGGGCGCGCGTTTCCGGGGGTATTCCCCGAGCAGGTCCCGGTAGGCCCGGATCGCCTCCTCCAAGGCGGCGTTGTCTCCCTTCTCGTCACCTTGGCGGTAAAGTGCATTGGCATGTCGCTTCCGATAGGCCAACCGCTGTTCCGGCTTGGAATCGGGGACCAGTTCGGCGGCGGCGGCGAACCGTTCGGCGGCCTCCCGATAGCGCAACTGGATCAGAGAGAGCTCGCCCTGCTCGGCCCGGATCGCCGCCGCGGAGAGCCGGCGGCGGTCGAGCGACGCCTCCTCCGCCTCGATACCGGCCAGCTCCCGCTTTTCGGCCTGGTCCAGCAGGCTTTCAGCCCGGCCATGGTCGCCCGCTTCGATGGCGGTCCGGGCCTGGCCGAGCAGCGCCTGCGCTTCTAAGTCCCCGGTCTCCAACGCGGCCAGACGCTTCAGGGCCTGTTTGTGACGCTCGGCAATCTCACCCAGGCGCACCGGCCACTGCCCGGGCGGGACTTCCTCTTGCTCCAGGATCTCGAAGAATCTGCGCAGTGTTTGCCCCGTAACCTCGAGCCGGGCTTCGAGTTCGGCAAGCTTGGTCCGATCGGCTATCAGTGCACGAAGCTGCTCGGGGGTGTAGCCCCTGGTGACGAAGATACTGCCGCTATTCGCACCGATCGCGACACCATTCCCGGAGGCCGAGACAATGGTGCCAATTTCAACGGTGGGGCTGGGGCGCGGGGAATGTCCGGGTGGGTCGGTAGATACAGGTAGGTCCGGATCGCCGTTTTTCAGGGAAATCCAGATACCAAGGACGCCAAAAAAGATTGTGAGAAGAACGCCAAGAATCCCGAGCCACCCTCCGTTCTCACGTACCCACCCCGTCAGCTGGGAAATGGTTGGGAGGTGTTCGAATAGGTTCATGGCGGCTCGTCGTAAGCTCAGGAAGGCCAGCATATCGCAACGGGCGGAAGGGAAGCCATCTGGAAGTCGGAGTCTATAGGCCAATGCCATTAAGTCAGCTGTTGGCCACTTAGAGAAAACTACGAATCACGCGAATTTCCGCGAATAAGATCCCTCCCTTTGGTTCGGGACGACGGTTTCGCGAGGATTCGCGTGATTCGTAGGTTGGGCAAAGCCCGCCAGGGACGGTGGGCGTGCCCAACACTACGACAAGCGGCCGGCAGCTAACTTAATGGCATTGGTCTATAGGCTGGGTCGAGCACAGCGGAATCCGGCACAGGTAGCGCAGGCGTCCCGCCTGCAGTGATAAATGCGGAATGAGGATGGGGGAGCCGCGTGTACCCACCAATTCTGTACTGGTGGCTGTAGGATGCGGTGAGCGCGGTATACCGTAGCAGGATGACACCGGTCCCGACCGCGAACCGCATCGATGGTGCTAGGGTCCTTGACGGACCCGCATCTTTGATGAGTGAGACAAGTTTGCGTGCTGCACAAAAACATTTCTGCCTCTTGCTTGGGTGGGAATCGCAAATCCTTTGAACCACGGATGGACACAGATAAACACGGATCACGTCCGTGTTTATTCATGTCTGCCTCCGTGGTTCTTCGGTGCGGTTCGTTACCCGACCTGACCGGGATCAGCCAGCGAAGTTGGGAGCGCCGCAGCCCTTCTTCCCTTGGGGGAGGAGAAGGGCACGTCTCGTCGGTCTGAGGCGAAGCCTCGTTAGGATCCTTGAGGGACCCGAATCTTTACCAATGAGTCAAGTTTGTGCACGGCACAAAAACTCACCTCTCCTCATGCAGCACTTGGGGGTATTGCGCCCATTGCTTTTATCCGCAGATTACGCAGATTTTCGCAGATTATTTCTATTCTTAATCTGCGAAAATCTGCGTAATCTGCGGATAACAAGTTTGTTCGCTGTATTTCCCCCCTTCCGCACATAGATCCGCGCTTCTGTCGCGATCATATCCAGGGGTATATCCCAGGGGTTCGGCGTCAGTGCCTCTACCCGCTGGCATTCGTGGGCGATGCCGATCAGCCGGGGGCGGCGCCAGTGGCGGCGTCGGCGCAGGTAGGCCAGGGTGCGGTCGTAATAGCCGCCCCCCATGCCCAACCGGTTGCACTCGGCGTCGAAGCCGACGAGTGGGACCAGCAGCAGGTCCAGGGCCCAGGGCAGCCGGGTGCGCCGGTTGCGCAGCCGGGGCTCGGGAATGCCGAAGCGGTTGTTTACCAGCGGGTCGCCCGGACGGTATTCGAGAAACCAGAGCTTCCGTTGCGGATGAGGCCGGACCAGGGGAAGAAAGCAGGATTTGTGGCGGGCACGGACCGGCCGCAACAGGGGGAAAGGATCGATCTCGCCGTTCGTGCTCCGGTAGGCGCCGACGCGGCGGGCCCGTAGGAAGGCGATCTGTTTGCCCAGCGAACGAGCGAGAGCACGGGCGTGACGCCGTTGTGCGGCGGGACCGAGCGCATTGCGGGCGGCCCGCAGGCGGCGTCTGAGGGTATGGACAGGGGGCATAGAGGTACGAGGGCGGAGCGACATCCCCCGCAGATGCCGACATGGACCTTTGTTCTTGAACCGAACAGTTCAAGTGGGAGCCGGGGAGTAGGCTTCAGGCTTCCCGCTATGGGCGGACATGCACAACGGCTTCATCCCGTTTGCCCCCAGGGTACGATTTAGGCTCAAGAAAATACCCAGGCCGCTCGCGTACACCGCAGGGGATGTCACGGATGGAGATTATACCCTTTTGCCTTGTGCGTCTATTCTTGTGTTGCGAGGGCATCGCCGACCCGCTGTTGGAGATTCTCCAGGCGCCGTTCGAGATCCTGATCGCTCGGCGCCTGCCCACTCCGGATCTTGATCAACTCATAGGCGATATTCAGCGCCGCCATGACTGCTATCCGGTCGGCACCGACGATGCGCCCGGTTTGCCGGAGCTCGCGCATCCGTTGGTCCAGCATGCGCGCGGACTCGCGCAGGCCCGCCTCTTTGTCCGGCTCGCAGGAAATCCGATATTCTTTGTCTAGAATCCGGACCGAGACGGCAATGGGCTCATCACTCATAGTTCCTCCTCCATGGATTTCAGACGCGAAATCATGGTTTCCACGCGACTTCGGGCCGACTCGGTTTTTTCGATGAACCCGGCGCGCTCCGCGACCAGCTGCTCTTGCTGCGTACGCAACGAGTCGTTTTCTTCTCTGAGTTGACGGCAGGTGCGGATCAGCTCCTCCACTTGCCGTTCCAGGGTGTCGAGGTCGAAATTCGGCACAGGCTATACTTCCCAAAGGGGCAACCCGGCGCACTATAGAAGGCAGCGGCGTCGGGGTCAATGTCGGACCGGCCCTGATTGCGCGCCGTGCTATGATGGATATAGCCTTCCTGCGGTTTCCGGCGCCGACCTCCAGCGATGCAGAATTCGGATTCTTCCACTTTTTATCATGAGCTCAATGGGCACCTCGCCGCCTCCGAGCTGGGCCCCAGTGCCGCCGAGGCCCACGGTATGCTGTGCGCCATGCTGTGTGCCGGGAAACCGCAGGCGGCGGAGTCCTGGATCGCCGAACTGTTGGCGGGCACCGATGCTGCCGATCGCTCGACCCAGGCCTGCCGACGTTCCCTGCAAGACCTGGCGGCGCGTACCCGCGCAGGGATCACGGACCCGCAGCTCGATTTCATGCCCCTGTTGCCCGATGACTCGGTGCCCCTGGCGGAGCGGGCGGTGGGCCTCTACGATTGGAGCCGCGGCTTTCTCTACGGCCTCGGACTGGCCGGGCTGGATGTGAGCCGGCTCTCGGGACCGGCGCGGGAGGCCTGCGACGACTTTGCCGCCATCACCCACCTCGATCTTAAGGACCTGGACGATTCCGAGGAAAACGAGCAGGCCCTGGCGGAGCTGACGGAGTTCGTCCGGGTAGCGACCCTGCTGGTTTATGAGGAACAGGGCCGTGCGGTGGAGACCGGTACATGACCACAGCGGAATACAAACGCCGCCGCCGGCGGTTGGCCGCCGCGATGAAGCCCGGCAGCATTGCCCTCCTGGCGGCGGCCCCCGAATCGGTGCGCAATCGGGATGTGCATTACCCCTACCGCCAGGACAGCGATTTTTCCTATGTGACGGGGTTCCCCGAGCCGGAGGCGCTGGCGGTGCTGGTTCCGGGGCGCAAGAAAGGCGAACTGGTGATCTTTTGTCGGCCGCGCGATTCCGAGCGGGAGCTGTGGGAGGGAGGACGCGCCGGGGTCAAGGGGGCCCGGCGGAACTTCAGCGCCGACGAGGCCCACCCGATCGAGAAGCTGGACAAGGTCCTGCCCAAACTGCTCGAAGACCGGGATCGGGTCTACTATCCGGTAGGCGCGAACCCGGCGCTCGACCGGCGCCTGATGAAATGGGTCAATGTGGTACGGGGCAAGGCGCGCGCCGGAGTACGCGCGCCGACGGAGTTCGTGGTCTTAGAAAAATTGCTGTCCGAGCAGCGGATTCTCAAAAGCAAGGCTGAGCTCAAGGTCATCCGGCAGGCGGTCCGGATCTCCGCCGAGGCGCACCGCCGGATAATGCGTTGGTGTCGGCCCGGACTGTCGGAGTATCAACTCGAGGCCGAATTCGTACGGATCTGCGCCTCCCAGGGGGGGCGTTTTCAGGCCTATCCCCCGATTGTCGGCAGTGGCGCGAATGCCTGCGTGCTGCACTATGTGGATAACCACCACCGACTCGAAGACGGGGATCTGGTGCTCATCGATGCCGGCTGCGAGCTGGAAGGCTATGCCTCGGATATTACCCGCACCTTTCCGGTCAACGGCCGCTTCAGCCCGCCCCAGCGGGAGCTCTACGAGCTGGTGTTGGCGGCCCAGGAGGCGGCCATCGCCAAGGCGGTGCCCGGCAACCGCTGGAATGATATTCACAAGGCCGCCGTGCGTACCCTGACCGAGGGACTGGTGGAGCTGGGAATCCTCGCAGGCGGCAGGAAGGCGATACCCAAGCTCATCAAGAAGGAAAAGTACAAGCCCTATTTCATGCACCGCACGGGCCACTGGCTGGGTATGGATGTCCACGACGTCGGGGACTACCGGGTCGGCGGCAAGTGGCGACGGCTCGAACCCGGCATGGTGCTCACGGTGGAGCCCGGGCTCTATATCCCGGCGGATCGCACCGAGGTCCCTTCTCGCTACCACAACATCGGCATCCGGATCGAGGACGATGTCCTGATTACCGCCGAGGGCAATGAGGTCTTGTCCATGCGCGCCCCCAAGACAGTCGCGGAGATCGAGGCGTGTATGAGTGATGAGTGATGAGTGATGAATTGGGTAGGCTGGGTTAGGCGCGTGCTGCAATGTTGGCGTGTAGCGGCAAGGTCGAACGCGCCGTAACCCAGCACCACACACGGACAACTCATGAATGGTGATGCTGGGTTTCGTACCTCAACCCAGCCTACGGGCTACGGGCTACGGGCTGTATCTCCCGGCGGATCGTAGCGAGGTCCCCGAGTGCTATCGCAACATCGGCATCCGGATCGAGGAGGATGTCCTGATTGTCGCCGAGGGCAACGAGGTCTTGTCCGACCGCACACCCAAGACGGTCGCGGATATCGAGTCCTGGATGTCCGATGACATCTGATTTGAACCGCAAAGGCACAAAGGGCACATCTGTTGCAGATTCTCAATGCCGGAGCAACGGCCCAACGAGCGCCCAAGCCCAAATGAATGTGTTCTGCAACTACTGCGGCCATGAGGCCAAACTTGTTGGCGGCGAGGTCATCTATCCACACCGACCGGATCTGCATCACCTGAAATTCTGGTCATGCGTGCCATGCGGTGCGTTCGTCGGGACACATGCCGACAGTAAACGCCATGCGCCACTCGGAGGGCTGGCTAACGCCGAGTTACGCGAATGGAGAAGGCGGGTTCATAAAGTGTTCGACGCACTCTGGCGGCGGAAGATGCAGCATGATGGGTGTAGTAAATCACAAGCACGCAAGGCTGGTTACAAGTGGCTGGCGGAACAGCTTGGGATACAGCCGAAGAACTGCCATATCGGGATGTTCGACGAAAAGACCTGCGCAAAGGCGTTAGATGTTTGCGGGGTTATAGGGAAAGGAAAGGTGGGGTTTGACCCCAATGCCCATAAATGCTCCGATATAAAGGGGAGAGCCGGAGATGAATGAGATGCCAGTCAGGTAGGCTGGGTTAGGCACGTGCTGCAATGTTGGCGTGTAGCGGCAAGGTCGAACGCGCCGTAACCCAGCACCACACACGGACAACTCATGAATGGCAATGCTGGGTTTCGTACCTCAACCCAGCTACGAGCTACGAGCTCAAATCCGACACAATGCCGCAGGACTGTTTGGTATCATCCGAAAGCCCATCGCTTGCAGCATTGCGCGGCTTAGCCTTCACATTAACCGATAAGGGAAGATATATGACACTCGAAGAGGAAATCAGCGCCCGGATCGGCGAGGTGCACACCGATTCTTTCAGCATGAGTTTCGGCGAGATCGCAAGCCTGCACAAGAATAAAGAACTTATCATCCAGCCCGAATATCAACGACTTTTCCGTTGGACGGAGCAGCAGAAGTCGCATCTCATAGAATCGATATTACTGAAATTGCCGATCCCACAGATCTTCGTGATAGAGAACCCGGACGGTATTCTTGAATTGATAGACGGCCTTCAGCGCACGAGCACGGTTTTGCAGTTTATCGAGCCGGACGCGTTGCATCTCGAACCCTTGGTATTGCAGGGTTGTACCCTCATAACTGCTCTCAACGGAAAAAAATTTCATGATTTCCCGTTGAGCTTACGCCTTAGCTTAAAGCGTTCTCCGATTCGCACTGTGATTATAAAGAGGCAGAGCAAAGGATTTCTACGCCATGAGATGTTTAAGCGCCTGAATACGGGTGGATCAAATCCGGGACCACAGGAGATTCGCAATTGCTCCGCCAGAATGGTTGGTGAGGAGGGGATACAATTTTATGCTTTTCTCGTCAAGCTTACGCAGGACGCCGATTTTGCTGCTTGCGCGGAATATTTGCCTCAACCTGAAAAAGATAAGAAAGGTGCTGAGGAACTCGTACTCCGCTTCTTTGCAGCAAAGAATGCCCGAGACCTTTTTCGCGGGAGTGTTCGGGATTGGCTGGATAATTATATGGAAAGAGTTATTCTCGGAAATCGGTCTTTCGCTTATGATGAGGAGGAACGGATTTTCCGTGACGTATTCAAACTGGCCCGAGAGAAACTTGGTGATACCGCATTTTTGCGCTATCGAGGAAATGCTCCCGTAGGATCATTGCCACCTGCTTATTTCGAGGCGATTGCAATCGCACTTGCCGATGCGAAAGAGGATATTCGTGACAAGCCGGCAGATGCTTTACGAAATGCAGTAACGAAATTAGTCCAATCAGACGAGTTTCAGGTTGCCACTGGGCCTGGAGCTAATGTTCGTCAAAAGATGGAGCAAAGAATAGCTTTGGCGATAAAATCTCTGAGCGAAACATGAGTATGCGGAATATGAAAATGCGACGCTGCTGGTTCTGCATGACCTGGCGGTTCAAGTATTAGAGCTTATTGAAAGTAAAAGATACATGAGAACTAACAATACAATAAACATCGACCAACGGGAGCGCTACCTTACCCCGTAATCGTTCAGCCCCTACCCCGTCATTCCGGCAGGGAGTACCGGAATCCAGTGCCAGGGATGGCAAAAACAGCAGGGGGCTGAACGCTTACTCATCTGTAGACAAAAAAGAGAATGTAACTTTTGCGACTGATTTGCGTTTATTCGTGTTCATTTGCGGAAAAATAATTCCTGCGTATAAAGGGCACCTTGAAAAATAGGTATTTTTACCAATTGAGAGACTCTAACCCGTTGATTATTCAGACATACCGTTGACGAAAACCGTATTTTTCAAAGTGCCCTCAAGTATGAGTGATGAATGCGGAAAACTACGAATCACGCGAATCGATCCGCGAGGACTCGCGTGATTCGTAGTTTTCTCTTACCAAAACGGACGAATGGGTTAGTTTTTAGACAGCCTCTTGAGACAGGTCCATGTCCCACGACCAGAACTTTAAAAACCTCATCCTCGACCACCCGCACCAGGCACTGGCTTTTTTTGCCGCTGCCGAAGCCGATGCGGTCGGCACGGCACACATTACACCCATGCGTCAAGAGCAGCTCCAGGAACGCCTCGGCGAGCGCTTCCGAGAGCTCGATGTGCCGCTACTGGTGGAGTGGCCTGATGGGCGGCGTGAGGCCTTGGCGTTCGTGCTCGAAGAGGAGAGCGACACCCGCCGCTTCTCCATCCACCGCCTGGCCCGCTATTGTCTGGATCTGGCCGAGTTGATGGAGACGGACCGCGTGGTTCCGGTAGTCATCTTCCTGCGCCGGGCCCGGAATGCGCCCCAACGGCTGCGCCTGAGCGGAGACCAGGACACCTACCTCGATTTCCACTATCTAAGCTGCGCCCTGGGCGACTTGTCCTACGAACAGCACTGCGACAGCAACAACCTGGTGGCGCGGCTGAATCTGCCCAATATGCAGTACCCCGCGCAGCGCAAGGTCGAGGTCTATGCCCAAGCGGTCCGGGGGCTGACCGAGTTGGAACCCGATCCCGAGAAGCAGCTCAAGTACCTGGATTTCATCGACATTTATGCGGCACTTGATGATAATGAACGGGCCGAATATCAACGCAACTATCCCGATGAGGCAAAGACCATGAGCCGATTTGCCGAACGCTTCCACGAAAAAGGCTTGCAGCAAGGTATGCAGCAAGGCATCCAGCAGGGTATGCAGCAGGGCATCCAGCAGGGTATGCAGCAAGGCATCCAGCAGGGTATGCAGCAAGGCATCCAACAGGGTGTGCAGCAAGGTATACACCAAGGTATGCACCAAGGCGAAGCCTTGGTATTGGAACGCCTGCTCCGCCTGAAATTCGGCACCTTACCCGACGCGGTACAACGACGTATCGAGCAGGCCAGCGAGCAGACGCTACTGGAGTGGTCCGAGCGGGTTCTCACCGCCAGCCGTCTCGACGAGGTTCTGCACTGAGAGAGGGTGGGTCGAGTTTGTTGACCGACTGAAAATTGAACGATTACGACCTGGTCATCATCGGCGGCGGGCTGGTCGGAGGCAGCCTGGCTTGCGCCCTGGCCGAGACCGGCCTGCGGTTGTGCGTGGTGGAGGCCGTGCCGCCGCGATCCGAGGCCCAGCCGAGCTATGATGAGCGGGTCATCGCTCTGTCCTGGGGCAGTCGCCGTATCTTCGAGAGCATCGGCCTGTGGGAGAAGATCGAGAAGGGGGCGGAACCGATCCGGCAGGTCCACGTCTCCGACCGGGGTCGGTTCGGCTTTACCCGGCTGGACCATCGGGAGGAGGGCGTGGCGGCCCTGGGCTACGTGGCCCCGGCCCGTCGGCTCGGTCTCGCCATCCAGGACGGCCTGGCCGGGGTGGAGGTGCTGTGTCCGGCACGTTTGCTCGGGGCTCGGGTGCGACCGGATCGCGTCACTCTGGAGGTGGCCATCGGCGGCGATTCCAGGCTGCTCGAAACGCGCCTGCTGGTGGCCGCCGACGGCGGCGATTCGTCCGTCCGCAAGTGTTTCGGGCTGGCCGTGCGGGAGTACGGATACGGCCACGAGGCCCTGATTACGACGGTGACGCCCGAATACCCCCGGCCCGGAGTGGCCTTTGAACGTTTCACCGAGACCGGACCCCTGGCCCTGCTGCCCATGACCGAGGGCCGCTACTCCGTAGTGTGGACCCTGCGTGAAGGAGAAGCGGCCGGGTGGTTGGATCGCTCCGACCGGGAGTTTCTGGACGGACTGCAGAACCGCTTCGGGTATCGGCTGGGGAAACTCGCCCGCCCTGGGCGGCGGCTGACCTATCCCCTCAAGTTAGTGCTCGCCCGCGAGCCGGTGCGCCGAAGACTGGTGCTCATCGGCAACGCGGCCCATACCCTGCACCCGGTGGCCGGCCAGGGTTTCAACCTGGGATTGCGGGACGTGGCGGCCCTCGCCGAGGTATTGGCCGAGGCCGCACGCATGGGCGGCGATCCCGGCAGCGAGCGGGTGCTGGGTGCTTATCGTGGCCTGCGTGGTGAGGATCAGCGTACAGTAGTCGCGGCCACCGACGCCCTGGCCCGGATCTTCGTCAATCCCTGGCTCCCGGTACGCTGGGCCCGCGATCTGGGCCTGCTGGGCCTGGAGCTGTCCCCCGGACTGCGCCGTTTCGTCGCGCGGCGCTTTATGGGCCTTGCGGGGGGGAGCCGGCTACGGCTCGCACGTGGCTTGCCGTTGGAGACTGGACATGACTGAACGAGACCTCCGATTCGATATCCTGGTGGTCGGCGGCGGTATGGTGGGGACCGCCCTGGCCTGTGCCTGTCTCGGTAAGGGTTGGCGGATCGCCCTGGTAGAAGCCCGTGAGCCCCAACGCGCCTGGCCGCCGGGGGAGACAGACCTGCGCGTATCGGCCCTCAACCGCGCCAGTCAGCGGATCCTCGAACGGCTCGGAGTGTGGGAGCGGATCACCCGGCTGGGGGCGAGTCCGTATCGGGAGATGCACGTCTGGGATGGCGTCGGGGGCGGCAGCATCCACTTCGACAGCGCCGAGCTCGGCGAGCCCGATCTGGGGCACATCGTCGAGAATCGGGTGACCCGACTTGCCCTCTGGGAGCGCCTGGAGGAGGCGGAGGAGGTTACCTTACTGTGTCCGTCCGGCGTGGAGGAGATCGAGCTGACGACCGATGCGGCCCTCCTCGACCTGAAGGACGGACGGCGGATCGGCGCGCGCCTGGTTGTGGGGGCGGACGGACACGACTCGCGGGTACGTGGCCGTGCCGGCATCGCAAGCCGGGGGTGGCTTTACGATCAGCAGGCCATCGTGGCGAACGTGCAGGTCCAAGAGGGGCATCGGGAAACCGCCTGGCAGCGATTCCTGCCGACGGGCCCCCTCGCCTTTCTGCCCCTGCGCGACAGTCGTTGCTCCATCGTCTGGTCGGTCACCGAGTTCAGGGCCCGGGAACTCTTGGGGCTCGACGAGGCGGGCTTCCGTTCGCAGCTCCAAAAGGCCAGCGACGACCGCCTGGGGCCGATCGGCGACATCGGACCACGCGCCGGGTTCGGATTGCGGCTGCAGCACGCCGAGCACTATGTGAAACCGCGCCTGGCCCTGATCGGGGACGCTGCCCATGCCCTGCACCCACTGGCGGGACAGGGCGTCAATCTGGGGTTCCTGGACGCGGCGGCCCTCGCGGCGGCCCTCGACGAAGCCCGGGACAAGGGCCGGGATATCGGTGGGCTATGGGCGCTGCGACGCTACGAGCGCGCACGTCGCGGCGACAACCTGCTCATGTTGGCCGCCATGGATGGATTCAAGCGCGTGTTCAGCAACGCCGTACCGCCGCTGGCTGTCCTGCGCAGCGCGGGCCTGTCGGTGGTCGACCGACTCGCGCCGGTCAAGCACCTGTTCATGCGTCATGCCCTGGGGGCAGGAGACGACCTGCCGCCGCTGGCTCACCCAGGGTCGCCGGATAGTCATTCCTGCTAAAATATGAAATATGCAACAGATCGCCAACCTGCATATCGAGAAGCTACCCGACGGGGGTTATCTTGCCGCCTCTGACGACATTCCCGGCCTGGTCGCCCAAGGACACACCATCACTGAGGCCCTGGAGATCCCCCGTGATGTCGCCGAGAAGCTCTTGGAAGCGCAAGCCGGATATCAGGTTGATCGAGGCGATGGAGGGCACCTTGAGAAGCTGTCTGGCTAAAAGTAGCATCGGCTGCAAATGTCCCGAAATGGTCCCTTTTTCCGCTCTTTCTCGTTGAATAGGCCTGCTATTCGCCTCGAAAGCGCGAAAAAACGCCCTCATTTTGGACCATTTTCGCTACGATCCATTTTAACCAGACAGCTTCTGAATTTTCCGGATGCCCTTAGATTCGGAAATTCGAGGACCAATTATGACCACACTGACGATCGATCTGCCGAATAGTCTGGCTCAGGAAGCAAAGGACGCCGGGTTGCTTGCCCCGAGCGTCATTGAGGCGCTGTTGCGCGAGACCCTGCGCCGGCGGGAAAACTCTGTGGATTTCCTGGAGCAACGAGTGCAAGCCAAGCAGCCTACCCGACGTAAGCCGCTGAATTTCCCGGTGATCAGCGTGGGAAAGTGGCCCGAGGATTTGAGCCTGCGCCGCGAGGATATGTATGGCGACGATGGACGATAACGCGCTGTTCGTCGATACCAATGTCCTAGTCTACGCCAATGTCATCGAAACGCCGTTTCATGAACAGGCCCTGGCCGCCATCGACGTGGCATATCAGACGGGGCGGACGCTCTGGATCAGCCGCCAAGTCATTCGCGAATATCTGGTCACAGTGACCCGGTCCCAAACCTTCGGGAATCTGCCCAGGGCAAGGGTGTTCGAACAGGTCGATCAGTTTATCGAGCAGTGTCAAGTGGCGGACGATACCGCTGTGGTCACCAGGCAACTCGTCAAGCTATTGGGGGATTTCAAGATCGGCGGCAAGCAGGTTCACGACGCCAATATCGTAGCTACCATGCGGGCCTATGACATCCCCTGCCTGTTGACCCACAACATCAAGGATTTTGAACGATTCGCGGAAGTTATAAGGATTGAGGGGCTTGATATCGATTCAGCTCGGGGGTAACTGTTCCTGTTGAGGACCACATGGATCGACCCGCATTCCCAGTGCCCGTTGCAGCAGTAGGGTCCGCTGTGCGGACCGGATTGCCGGCTATCGGCTAGCGAGGCTCTGCCTCAGACCGACGAGGCATGAGGCCCCAAAAGCCCCTCTCCCGTAAGGCCCCATCTCCTACACCCAACCAGCCGTTGAAGAGCCAGGGTAGGTCGAAATCGGGATCGGGATCGGGATCGCAATCGGAATCTCGATCCCGATCCCGATTTGTGTACTGCACAAACCTGACTCATTGGTAAAGATTCGGGTCCCTCAATGATCCTAGGGGGCGTTCTCAATCAATAAATCATCTAAGTGTTGTAGCTGGGTTGAGGAACGAAACCCAGCTTTTCCGATCCGCAATACCCTGTGCTGGGTTTAGCCATCCCTGGCCGTAACCCAGCCTACGGGCTTGATTTTTATGGTGATTTGGCTCAATTGAGAACGCCCCCTAGTACAGCAGTACCGAGGTACCGATAACATGGGACCCATTTTTTTGCCGCAAAGGCAAACGCCAATCAACGCAAATAGTTGCGTCCATCTGCGTCGATTTGCGGCTGACTTTTCCGCGAAGATCCTGCCCGCTCGAGGTTACCTGCCGGCAGGCAGGTCGGTAGCCGAGAGCATCTGCACTAGAGCAACCAGTGGCGCCGTTTCATATCCAGATAAACGAGCGCGGAGACGGCGCGGATGGCGTCGCTGCGCCGCGTGATCCAGCTCTTGTAATACTTGGCCCGAGAGGGGCGCTCAATGATACCGACGAAGGTATAAGGGTAATAGCCCCCTCCCCATCCCGGTGCCTCGATGATGCCCATATTGCCGCACAGGCGGGCCGTGGAGCCGGTCTTGTCGTAGATCTTCACTCCGTCCGGAATGGATTCGACGCCGTCACGGATACGGTCATCATTGGGCAGGGACATGAGTTCACGCAACTCGTGGGTGAAGGGCATGCGGTCGTGCCACAGGGCATATAGAAAGCGGCTGTAGTCATGGGCCGATGCCAGGTTGCGGTAGGTACGGCCGTTGGCGGGAATCGATTCCACGATCCGGGTCTCGCGGAAGATGCCGGGTGCGTTCTTCTTCAATACCCGTTCCACGTCCCGCGCCCCGCGATTGCGCTCGTGTCGGCTGACGATGGAGATGATGCGGTTGGTCGCCGGGTTGTCGCTGTCGCGGATCATCTGCTTCATGGTTTCGCGCGTTTTTTCGGTGTAGCGCAGCCTACCGCGGGAATCCTCGAGCTTGTAGAAGTACGCCTGAGCGACAAAGGGCTTGATCATACTTGCCGCCTGGCGCGGGATATCCTCGTTGACGGCGACCAGCTTGCTGCGGGTAGTGAAGTCGTAAACGGACCAGGAGGTCTTTTCTTGCGGGTGGATCAGACCCTGGGAGCGCATGTATTTGACGAGATCCATGACCTGCCGTTGCAGGCTCGGCGGCCGGCCGTAGGCCTGGGCGAAGGCCGGCCATCCTAGGGCTAGGGTGCCGGAGCAGGACACTAAGGTAGCGAGGAACTCCCGTCGGGTGGACAGAGAAAGGGTACTTCCTGCGCCTGAGGTATCCGGGAAGTCGTTATGCGTGCTCATGGTCGATGCTCACTCCTAACCCGAAGTCTCCGGAGTTTCAATGACCAATATGATGGGACTACGACCGGCGATCGACACCTGTTCGGGTTGCCGAACCCGCCTCGGTAGCTTAGACGCTCGAAATCGAAAGGACAAGCGAGGAATGCTGAAAATATCGAGATTTGTCAGATGGATTGGAGTGGTTTTTCAAAAAAGGATGACGCAATACGGATTTTAGAAGTACCCTACTACAAGTATTTTATCCCTGACGGGTATCTCCCGAAAACGCTCAGGGCATTTCACGGGTGACATTGCGGTGTTGTTGATTCCGGCTATCGATCTCAAAGATGGGCTCTGCGTACGTCTGCGCCAGGGCCGGATGGACGAGGAGACCGTCTTCTCCGACGATCCGGTGCGGATGGCCGGGCGCTGGGTCGACGCGGGGGCGCGCCGCCTGCACCTGGTGGACCTGAACGGGGCCTTCGCCGGGCAGCCGGTAAACGACGCCGCCGTCCGTGCCATCGCCGCGCGTTATCCGGAGCTACCCATCCAGGTCGGTGGCGGTATTCGCGACGAGGCCACCATCGCCGCCTATCTGAATGCCGGCGTTGCTTATTGCATCATCGGCACCCAGGCCGTGCGGGAGCCGGAGCTCGTAGCCCGCGCCTGCAAGGTCTTCCCCGGTCACATCATCGTGGGTCTGGACGCCAGGGAGGGCCGAGTGGCCATCAAAGGCTGGGCGGAGATTACCGAGCACCCCGTAGTGGACCTCGCCCGGCGCTTCGAGGAGGACGGGGTATCCGCCATCGTCTACACGGACATCGGCAGGGACGGCATGATGACGGGTCCCAATGTGGAGGCTACACGCGCCCTCGCGGAGGCTATCTCGATCCCTGTCATTGCCTCCGGCGGCATCACCGACCTGGAAGATGTGCGCACCCTGTGCACACTGGCCGCCAGTGGCGTAACGGCCGCCATCACCGGCCGCGCCATCTACGAGGGGACCCTGGACTTCGCCGCGGGACAGCGGATCGCCGATGAATGTCGACGCAGCACCCCCTAGGATTCCTTGACGGACCCGGATCTTTGACAGATGACTCAAGTTTGTGCACTCCCGAGGGGGCAGGTAATATCAGTTGTCTGCCCCTGAAAACTGTCCCCTGAAATGAGATGAGGGGCTGTCGATGATGACGAGCTTGTCCCGACTGATTTGCGTTCATTCGCGTTCATTTACGGCAAAGAGGAACTCCCAGTGAGCGAAGACTGGCTGGATGCGATCAAGTGGGACGACCAGGGCCTGGTCCCCGCCATTGCCCAGGAGACGGGTAGCGGAAAGGTCCTGATGCTGGCCTGGATGAACCGGGAGTCCCTGGAGTTGACCCGGGAGACAGGGCATGCGGTCTATTGGTCCCGCTCCCGCAACGCGCTGTGGCACAAGGGTGAGGCCTCCGGGCATCGGCAGGTCGTGCGGGCCATCCGGGTGGACTGCGATGCCGATGTGATTCTGTTGGAAGTAGAGCAGAAGGGCGGCATCGCCTGCCACACCGGCCGCCACACTTGTTTCTTCCGCGAGCTGCGCGCCGACCGCTGGGTGGAGATCGCGCCCGTGCTCAAGGACCCGGATACCATCTACAAGCAATCATGAACGACATCCTGGAGCGCCTGTCCCGGGTCCTGGAGGAGCGCAAGCAGGCCGACCCGGACAGCTCTTACGTGGCGAGACTCTACGCCAAGGGACTCGACGCCATCCTCAAAAAGATCGGTGAGGAGGCCGCCGAGACCCTGCTGGCGGCCAAGGACGGGGTGCCGGACCAGGTCGTCCACGAGGTGGCGGACCTCTGGTTTCATACCCTGATACTGCTGGCGCAGCAGGGATTGGGACCGGACGCGGTGCTGGCGGAGCTGGATCGGCGCTTCGGCCTCTCGGGCCTGGAAGAAAAGGCCCGGCGGCGTGGCTGAGCCGGGCCACCGAATAATACTCTCTGCTGAAACGGGATCTCGGCATGGAAGCGAGTCGGGTAGGATATAGTGAGCGGTGGCCCTAGGGACCAGGGCGAGCGCGTATAAATCCCTCAGAAAACATAATCTTGTAGGTTGAGCAAAGCCCGTAGGATGGACGTAGGATGCGGTGAGCGCGGTATACCGTAGCAGGATTACACCAATCCCGACCGCGAACCGCATCAATGGGCGCCCGGCCAATGGCGAACCGCATCTTTGGACGGCGACAAGCCCCACGGAATGGGTGTTGGGCACACCGCTGCTGTGGGCCACACGGACGACATGCGGGTAGCCCAATGGACAACATGGACAGTATGGACTGCATGGACCGGGGGGCACACAGCAACCCCTGGTCCACGTAGTCCACTTGGTCCATGTCGTCCACGGCGGCTGCCGCCGTCCCTGGTGGCTTTGTCCAACCTACGGGCCGGCAGGATGCCGGCGCTCCCGGCTCTGCCCAATCGACACGGCTGGTAGTAACTGGTTAATCGAAAAGAAATTTATACGCCCTCGCCCTGGCACGGCTGAGCCGGTGACTGCATGGAAACAGTTTTTTGAGTTATGATCGAAAATCCATGCTGCGGCATGCGCGTCGGTCGTCCTGCCGCAACCCGATAATCGGCGCCTGGTCCCACACCCGGCGCCCCAGAGGCAAAAACAGACCAGCAACCGTCCCTGCGGGGCAGCGGCGGAGGAGACCGAGACCATGGGAATGGGCGGCATCAGCATCTGGCAACTGTTGATCATCTTGGTGATCGTGCTGTTGCTCTTCGGCACCAAGCGACTAAAAAGCATTGGTTCGGATCTGGGCAATGCGGTAAAGGGTTTTCGGAGTGCCATGACGGAACATGAGCAGGAGGATACCAAGCCGAAGAAGCTCGAAGAGGGGGCTGCCAAGGGCGATGATGGGGTCATCCCTGCTGCGACGGCGGCCAAGGACAAGGACAAAGTCTGAGGCACGCAGGTCTTGCTGACGACGGGCTAGGATCCTTGAGGGATCCGAATCTTTACAAATGAGTCGAGTTTGTGCACTGCACAAATCGGGATCGAAATCGAGATTCCGATTGCGATCCCGATCCCGATTTCGACCTACCCTGGCTCTTCAACGACTGGTTGGACGGAGGAGATGGGGCCTTACGGGAGAGGAGCTGTTGGGGTCTTCATGCCTCGTCGGTCTGAGGCGAAGCCTCGCTAGTACCTCGTTTCGCTTGATATTGCGGGCAGGTTCGTAGTTCGTAGGTTGGGCGAGTAGGATGCGGTGAGCGCGGTAGATCTTATCAGGATGACACTACGAGGGGGCGCGAACCGCATCAAGGGATGGCCCGTGCCCAACATCGAATGTTGGGCACGCCGCGTCCCTGCGGCTTTGCCCAACCTACTGCGGATAACAGCGTAAACATGCAAAATTAGATGAAATGGTGTACTAGGACCGATTTATGTTCGACGTCGGATTCTGGGAGCTGGCCCTCATCGGGTTGATCCTGCTGCTGGTGGTGGGACCCGAACGCCTGCCCAAGCTTGCACGCACCGCGGGGTTGTGGATCGGGCGCGGTCGCCACATGCTGAGCTCGATGAAGGCGGAGATCGACCGGGAGCTGAAGGCGCAGGAGCTCAAGGAGATCCTGGATCAGCAGGCCCGGAACAACCCGCTGGAAACTATCCTGGAAGATCCCGGCGAGAAGCCGGCCCCGGTCGAATCAAAGACGGCGCATACCGGACCTGATGCCAATCTCGAGTCCAAATCCGGCTAGTACGGAAGTACCGAAAACATGGGAACCATTTTTTGCCGCAAATGAACGCCAATCAACGCAAATCGGTCGCCAAAGAATCGTCGATGGTTCTTCATCCTATTGTGTTTATTTGCGTCTATTTGCGTTGATTTGCGGCTAATTCTTCCCTGAAGATCCTGCTTGCTCGGTAGTTGAGAACGTCCGTATTAGGTTCACCTGAGTGCGATGTCATCGCCCGTGAATCCCGAAGCACCGGGGCAGGAACAGCCCTTCATCTCCCACCTGGTAGAGCTGCGCGACCGCCTGCTGCGGATGTCGGCAGCAGTGCTGTTGGTATTTCTCGCCCTCTTCCCCTTCGCCAACGACATTTACATCTACGTGGCTACGCCCCTGATGGCGCAATTGCCGGCAGGGACCAGCATGATCGCCACTCAGGTGGCTTCTCCCTTTCTGACCCCCTTCAAGCTGGCACTGGTATCGGCGGTCTTTCTGTCCATACCCTATCTGCTGTTCCAGCTCTGGTCGTTCGTGGCGCCGGGGCTCTACAGCAACGAAAAGCGGCTGGCGATTCCCCTGCTGGTCTCCAGCATCCTGCTCTTCTATCTGGGGATGGTCTTCGCCTACTACGCGGTTTTCCCGCTGGTATTCGCCTTCCTGACCGGGACCGCGCCGGAGGGGGTGGCGGTCATGACGGATATCAGCCATTACCTGGATTTCGTCCTCACCCTGTTCTTCGCCTTCGGAATCGCTTTCGAGATCCCCATCGCCACCATCCTGCTGGTCGCCGCCGGCATCACGACACCGGAAGACCTGGCCCGCAAGCGTCCCTACCTCATCGTCGGAGTCTTCGTGGTGGGGATGCTTCTGACGCCCCCCGACGTGATCTCCCAGACCCTGCTCGCTCTGCCCATGTGGATCCTGTTCGAACTCGGGGTCCTCTCCTCCCGCCTCTTCCAACGGCGGCGGGAGGCATCCGAAGAGGTCCGGACAGACACATCCTCCGGGCCATCCGCCGGAGCGTCCACTGCCGGGGCAGCCGCCGGGGGACCTGTCCCCGGTGAGAGTCCGGCTCCGTCCCCCGGCGGGCGGGGTAGCCGATCCGGTGGTGAGGAAGATCTGATCGGCCGGGATCTGGCCGGTGGCGACCCCTTCGATCCGGAGCGCTTTCAACCCCTGACAGAGGAGGAAATGGAGGCGGAGCTGGATGCCATCGAGGCCGCTGAGGAAATCGCTTCCAAGGTGCCGGAGGAACCGGACCCGGTGGAACAACCGGACCCGGTGGAACAGAAACTCCAAAGGATCAAAGCACTACGCGATCGGGAAGAGCACACGGACGTCCGGCGACTGCTCTACGAGGTACTGGAAGAAGGCAACGCCGAGCAGCGCCGGGTGGCGCGGAATATTTTGGGGCAGCTCGATGATCCTTAGAGGCTGTCTAAAAACTAAGCCATTGATTTTTCGTAGGGTGGGCTGTGCCCACCGATCAGGTGTAGTATTTGGTGGGCACAGTCCACCCTACAGGTTAGTTAGGATTCCTTGAATAACCAGATTTTGTGCAAATGAGTCAAATTTCGCAAACGTCTAACCTCTCTCGTTGTCGTGATCGTGATCGAAGCCGCCGTAGGAGAGACAGAATACGTTCGCCGATCGTGGAATCCAGAGGTCCCGGCCAGGTGCCGGGTCGAAACCCGTAGACATCAGGTTTTCCAGGCCCGCTTTGCCTTGCGTCTCCGATTACGACTACGATCACGATCACGGTTCCGTTTTCGATCGCGAGAGAGCGATGATCACGCCTCGTCGGTCTGAGGCAACGCCTCGCTAGGATCCTTGAGGGACCCGAATCTTTACAAATGAGTCAAGTTTATGCAGTGCACAAATCGGGATCGGGATCGAAATTCCGATTGCGATCCCGATCCCGATCCCGATTTCGACCTACCCAAGCTCTCCAACGGTTGGTTAGGTGTAGGAGATGGGGCCTTACGGGAGAGGGGCTGTTGGGGTCTTCATGCCTCGTCGGTCTGAGGAGAAGCCTCGCTAGAATCCCTTGAGGGACCCGCATCTTTACAAATGAGTCAAGTTTTGCAGGCACTCAATGATGCGGTTTGCTGAGCGTTTCGATCTCTTTTTTGTCCACAGATTACGCAGATTTCCGCAGATTAAGAAAGAAATAATCTGCGGAAATCTGCGTAATCTGCGGATAAAAAAATCTTTACCTCCTTGACAGAAGACTCATGCCTCGTCGGTCTGAGGCGAAGCCTCGCTAGGAAGTAGCCCAACGCCGGGCTAGACAGCCTCTCAAAAAAATTCCTCGTAATCATACGGGACCCGACAACCGGAGCGGAGCAGAGGATGAGCCATCTGACACCCGAAGACCTCTACAGCCTGGAAGAGTACGCCAAGCTTCGCGACGATTTCCGGGCCAAAGTCTCAGTGCACAAGCGGGACCGCAAGGTCCATATCGGCACGAATGCGACGCTTTATTTCGAGGATCGGCTGACCATGCAGTACCAGATCCAGGAAATGTTGCGTATCGAACGCATCTTCGAGCCGGAAGGCATCGCCGACGAGCTGGCGGCCTATAACCCGCTGATCCCCGACGGCAGCAACTGGAAGGCGACCTTCATGGTAGAGTATCCGGATGCCGAAGAGCGCCGTGCCGTACTCGGCAAGCTCATCGGGATCGAAGACCGAGTCTGGGTGCAGGTCGCGGGCCACGAGAAGGTCTTTGCCGTCGCCGACGAAGACCTGGAGCGCGCGGACGAGACCAAGACCTCGGCAGTGCATTTTCTGCGCTTCGAGCTGATGCCGGAGATGATTGCCGCCTCGAAGGACGGAGCGGATCTGGCGATGGGAATCGACCATCCGCATTACTGCCGGGCCGTGACCGTCGATGATGCCGTGCGCGCTTCGTTGGTGCGGGATCTCGACTGACCGGACGCCCGTGGGGGATCAGGGCGAGCGCGTATAAATTTCTTATCGATCAACAAATTGCTACCAGCTCCCAAGCGCCGGCGCGGAGCGCGTAGCGCGTAGCCCAACATCAACCTTTCGTTGGGCACGGCGCACCGTCCAAAGATGCGGTTCGCGCCTGGCGGTGATGCAGTCCGGAAAGGACAACACACGCTCACCGCATCCTACGAGCTTTGCCTAACCTACAAGATCATGTTTTCGGAAGGATTTATACGCGCTCGCCCTGCGTGGGGGATGAACCCCCGGGACCTGACATGTAAACTCTCAAAAAATGAACCCTCCCCGCCTCGAGGAGGATGTCGCATCGGAAGCCTACCTGCAGCGGCCGGACAAGTCCGCCAAGGCCATCTTTTCGGGAGAATGAAACATGCAACTGAAACATTTCCACCTCCTGACGGTACCCCTCCTTACCGCGACCCTGCCGGCGCAGGCATTCGACCTCAGCGAACAGCTCTCGATCGGCGGCATCCTGGCGGCCGGCGGGCAGTGCCAAGACGTCTCCGCCCGGTTGCCCGATGGGACGTCCTTGAAGGAGTTCGAGAACGAGTGCCGTGGCGGCATGCCCATCCAGCTCGAAATCAGCTACCACCCCGACGACGCCAATGAGTTCTTCGTCAAGCTCGCGTTTGCGACGGCGAATGGTCTGAACCAGGTGTCGCCCTGGAAGCTCGCGTCCTGGGCGACGGACCTGGAAGACGATGTGAAGGACATCAACGGGCGCAATCGCGATTACCTCCTCACTGCCTGGTACAAGCACACCCTCACCTTCGAGGACGAGGGCACCCTGGGCACCTCCATCGGCATTATCGATGCCACCGACTATATCGACGGCAACCAGTACGCCAATGACGAGCTCACGCAGTTCATGAACGAGGTCTTCGTGAACGCGAACACCTACAACCTCGGCTCTTACGATGCCGGTGCCGCCCTGGAGTGGGGGCAAGGAGAGTGGACATTCACCGGTTTAGGGATGAACATCGGCGAGAATGATGATGGCGACAACTACAACTTCTGGGGCGTCGAGATCGGCTACCATCCCCAAACTACATTGGGTGACGGCAACTACCGCTTTACCCTGACGGGGACCTCCTCTGCATTTCCCGACCCGGTCAGCAACAAAAAAGGGGAGCGTCTCTTCAGTTACGGCCTATCGTTCGACCAAGCGTTCGGCGAGGTCGTCGGCGCCTTCCTGCGTGTTTCCCTGCAGCAGGAGGACACCGCCGTAGACTACAAATCCCTGTATTCGGGTGGTCTCAACTTCGACGGCAGCGGTTGGAACCGGGACGACGACAACATCGGCATCGGCTACGCCTACCTCGACGGCGGCAATCAGAGCATCGATCAGAGTCAGGTCTTTGAGGCCTACTACCGCACGGTCCTCAACGAACACGCGGCCATCACCGCCGATATTCAGTACCTGCAGGACGAAAGTATCACGGCCGATCCCGCTCAGGAGGATCCGGAGGGCTGGATCTTCGGTTTGCGTCTGACCGCGGAGTTCTGAGCGCGTCCGCCCACTACCCGCCATTACAGGCGTAGGGTCAATACCGTTAAGTTAGTCGCTGGTTGCTTACCGGTGCGGAAGAGAAAACTACGAATCACGCGAATTTCCGCGAATAAGATCCCTCCCTTCGGTTCGGGATGACAATTTCGCGGGGATTCGCGTGATTCGTAGGTTGGGCAAAGCCCGTAGGATGCGGTGAGCGTGTGTTGTCCTTTCCGGACTGCACCACCGCCAGGCGCGAACCGCATCTTTGGACGGTGGGCGTGCCCAACACCTACGACAAGCGGCCAACAGCTAACTTAATGGCATTGAGGCGTAGGGTGGGCTGTGCCTGTCGTCTGTGCCCACCGGGTAGTCAGTTGTCTTTCGCGCCCTGATCGATCCAGGCCTTTACCAGATCGATCTCGTCCTGGGTAGGCATTTTTTCGCCGTCATGGGGCATGCGCAACGACGGGTCCGCCCGTCCCTCCACGAGCATCACCAGCGCACTCGTGAAGCTGTCTCCCGGCTTGACCACGGGGCCATGGACGGTTCCCTTCATGAGGCGCTTGTAGTCATCCATGCGCAGACCGCTTTCCTCGCTTCCTTCGCCGCCCTCGCCATGGCAGCGCATACAGTACTTGTCGAGGAAGGGCCTCACGTCGGCGCTATAGCTGACCGATCGCTCTCCGCAGCCCAGCAGGGCCACGACGGGGGACAGCAGAACGAGGGTACGCGTAAATTTATTCATCTCGTTATCCCGATGGAAGCTACGGTTTTCCACAGTAAGTTTCGACCACTCCGTCCGTCATGTCAACGCGGGTCGGGTCCAGGGCGGGCGCGTATAAATCCTCCCGAAAACAATCTTGTAGGTTGGGCAAAGCCTATAGGATGGACGTAGGATGCGGTGAGCGTGTGTTGTCCTTTCCGGACTGCACCACCGCCAGGCGCGAACCGCATCTTTGGATGGCGACAAGCCCCACGGAATGGGTGTTGGGCACACCGCTGCCGTGGGCCACACGGATGACATGAGGGTAGCCCAATGGACAACATGGACAGTATGGACTGCATGGACCGGGGGGCACACAGCAACCTCTGGTCCACGAGTCCACTTGGTCCATGTCGTCCACGGCGGTTGCCACCGTCCCTGGTGGCTTTGCCCATTTTACAGCCGGCAGGATGCCGGCGCTCCCGGCTCTGCCCAATCGATCGATCACAAACGGAGCCGGTGATGCTTAACTTAATGGCATTGGGCTGGATTCCACATGTCAGGCGATATAGCCCCCATTCTTTGAAAAAGTCCCGTTCTCGTTTTCCCCGGATCGCTTATCATTCCCCTTCGAGCACAAGCGCAGTGCGAGATAAACCTCCGGGGACGAAAATATCCGCGTGTGACGGGTAATAGGGTCCCGGAGACGGCTCACCGGTTCGGGGACAGGTACCCCGCCACTGACGGAGAATATGCATGACCACTCCCATTAAAGACCTCAAGGGCACTACCGACAGCATGGTTTCCGCACTCAAAGGCAAAGGCATTACGGATAACGAAAAGCTATTGGCGGCCGGCGCCGATCCCGCCGGGCGCAAAGAACTCGCTGCCCTCTGTGGCTGTGACGTCGAGATCGTCTTGGAACTCTGTAACCGCGCCGACCTCGCCCGGATAAAAGGTGTCTCGGGTGTCTATTCGGATTTGTTGGAAGAGGCGGGCGTGGATACCGTCAAGGAGCTGGCTACGCGCCGCCCGGACAATTTGCACGCGAAGATCGACGAGACCAACGACCAAAAGAAGCTCACGCAGCGCCCGCCGGCCGTTAGCATGGTAGAGGACTGGGTCGACCAGGCCAAGGCGCTGCCGAAGGTGTTGCGTCATTAAGTAGTGTTGCCATTTAGCTCGTAGACCGGGCAGCGGTTCGTTGCCTGCTTGCTACTGATGCGGTTCGGCCATCCCTGGCCTCACCGCATCTACGGGCCGGCTTGATGATTCAGAAGCATTTTCGGTCTAACTATCAACACTACCTAGGATTCCTTGACTGCCTTGGAATTTTACAAATGAGTCAAGTTTGTGCACTGCACAAAAAACTCACACTCGGGTGCGCTGTGCCCATTGCTTTTTTTGTCCGCAGATTACGCAGATTCTCACAGATTAAAAACAGAAGTAATCTGTGAAAATCTGCGTAATCTGTGGATAACAAGCTCGTGCGCTGCACAAAGAATTCATGGCTCGTCGGTCTGAGGCGAAGCCTCGCCAGGAGCCGTAGGCTGGGTTGAGGAACGAAACCCAGCGCTGTCGAGTGCCGGGTTCGTCCCTGAACCCAGCCTACGAGCTACGAGCTGTCCGTGTAAATGTGATTGTCAAGCCATGGGTTCTTGCTGGGTCACACAATGAATGCTGCCGCCGCCCGCAGCAATGCCGTCGGTATTTATCTGCTCGATCGTTCGGTCCGGAAATACCTTTTGCACGATCGCTTTAGCTGCATTATCGGCTCTTATATCACCGAACTCCTGCATAATCACCGCGTCATTGCATAGATAGAAGCCCATGTAACCGGCGGCGAAATCTTCAGTTTCGTAGTCTTCACGTACTCTGGTGGATCCTTCGAGGGGAATCACTGCGAGCTTATCGCCCTGTGCATCGACGGCTGATTCGAGGATTTCCAGATGTCGCTTCGTCACCTCATGGTCGAAGGAGTCGGGATCGGGATCGTAGCCTGCCAATACCACACCCGGCCGGGCGAAGCGTGCGTAAAAGTCGGTATGACCATCGGTAATGTCCTTCCCCTCGATACCGGGTAGCCAGATGATCTTGTCGAGTCCCAACAAGGGCATGAGCAAATCTTCAAACTGAGCTTTGGATATATTCGGATTCCGGTTCTTGTTGAGTGTACAGCTCTCCGTGATGATGGCCGTGCCCTGACCGTCCACCTCGATGCCGCCACCCTCCATGACGAGTTGGGTGCCGATAGTCTTGACGCCCGCCCGTGAGGCCACAAAAGCGGCTACCTCGGCATCTCTACGGTGCTCCTGCTTCTCGCCCCAACCGTTGAAATTGAAATCCACCGCGGCCTTTTTCCCCTGTTCCGTTATCACGAATACCGGGCCGGTGTCGCGTATCCATATGTCATCCGGCGGGAAAACGATCAACTCGATCCCGTCCCCCACCAGCCCGCGTGCGAGGTCGTATTCTTGATCCCTGACCAGCATGGATACCGGTTCATACTTAGAAATAATTTGAGCAAGGGTAGCCAGATTACGCCGCACTTCGGGCAGCAAGTCCCATCCCCAGATATCGGCACTCGCACCGAAAGCCATCCATGTGCATTTGTGAGGACTACCTTCATCGGGCATGAACCAGCCTCTGGTGAGGCGTCCTGCATAGCTGATACCCGGCATGATCAAACTTCCGGTCAGGGCTACTGTGCTCTGCAGAAAACGCCGTCTAGTGCTGCATAGTGAAAACAGTGAAAATCCGGAGACCATTTTCGCGCTCAGGCAGTCAACGGCTTGCCGTTGTAAATCCAATGCCATTAAGTTAGGTGAGTCCAAATTTGAACACTCGTCCAATGTTCCAATAGGATAGGATTAACAGGATGTTCAAGATTAACAGGATTTTTTTCTTGGCTATATGAACTCCCGCCGCACGGTTACGCGCTCGAGGTCAGCTGTTCCTATAGACATGCCGCCTATGTCCCACTCTGACGACCGTAACGATAAGCTTGTCATCCTCGATTTCATAGATAACACGATATGTCCCCTGTCGGACTCGGTATCTCTCCCGAGCCGACAGCTTCTCGCATCCTGCGGGTCGCGGATCATCAGTCAGCCCTTCGATGCGTCGGAGAATCCGCTCGACATCCTTATTCGGCAACGGGCGCAGATCCTTGGCGACGGACTTGCGCATGACAAGCCTATAGCTTGCCATGGGCCTTCAAGTCATCGAGTAGCTCTTCATAGCTCATGGTAGGTTCGGCTACGCGATCGTCGAAAGCCGCCAGGTCTTCCTGATCTTCCGCCAGGGCTACACGCACGGCATCGTTGACGATAGCGGACAAAGACTGCTGACTATGAGCTGCTTTGAGACGCAGAGCGGCATGCAAATCCGCATCGAAATAGACGGTAGACCGTTTGGATATTCCGCTCATGGTACATCACCTCCTGATCCCGGTAGGCTAGCAGCGCGACACCATGACGTCAAGATGCTTTGGCGGTAACATCTATCCTGACACGAGGGGGGTGCCGAGCCGTCAAGGGTGCCGTCTGCCTGAAAAACTTCACGGACACCAAGGAGGTGCAGGCTATGAATCGTTCCGAGCGTATCTATCGCCTACATGCCTTGCTACGGGAGAAGCCCCGCTCGCTGGCCCAGTTCCAACAAGAATTGGAGAAATCCCGTGCAACAGTGGTACGTGATCTGGGCTACATGAAGGACTTCATGGACGCACCCATCGAATATGATCGCGCCACCAACGGTTACCGCTACCGCGTCACGGAACCCAAGTTCGAGCTCCCCGGACTCTGGCTCAACGAGAGCGAGCTCTACGCCCTGCTCGCTGGCGAACGCCTGCTGGAACAGATGCAACCCGGCCTGCTCGGTCCCTACATCGGTCCCCTGCGCGCCCGCATCCGCAAGCTCCTGGAGCAGAGCGGCCACAGTGCCGCCACCGTCAGCGAGCGTATCCTGCTGCAGCCCGTGGCCTCCCGTCCCACTCACCCGGAACGCTTCGGCACCGTCGCCGGCGCGGTGCTCGAAGGCAAACGGCTGCACATCCGCTACCATGGCCGCACGCGCGACGCCGTGAGCGAGCGTATTGTCCACCCCCTGCGCCTGCTGCGTTATCGGGACAACTGGTACCTGGCCGCCCACTGCGAGCAAGCGGCAGGCCTGCGTATCTTCTCCCTGGACCGTATCCACCATGCCAAGCCCCTCCCCGAGCCTATATGCAAGATCGACCCGAGCGAGCTGGACCGTTTCTTAAGCGCCGGCTTCGGCATCTTCTCCGGCAGCGCGGCGGCCTGGGCCGTACTGCGCTTCGGCCCCGATGCCTCCCGCTGGGTGGCGGACGAGACCTGGCACCCGGACCAGATCGGCCATTGGATCGACAAACGCTACGAGCTGCAGATCCCCTACTCGGACCCCAGGGAGCTGCTGATGGACATCCTCAAATACGGGCCGGAGGTAGAGGTGATGGCACCGGCGGATCTGCGGGAGTTGGTCGCGGAGCGGCTCAAGGCCGGTGCCGAACGCTATTTGCGGGGGAAAGAATAGACTCTGGTGTTTACCTTTGGCGTCACATGTGCCATGATCGTGAGGAGTTGGCTTTAAAATTCAAATCAAAAGTCCCAACATAGAATTAGTAGTCACGGTAACGAGGAAATCCTCATGTCGCGCCGAAAGGTTACATATCGCCGTCGTAGCAACACAGTTCGTTCGTTAGACCCTCAGGGCGAAGTGCTGACGGAAACCCGTTCCGAGGAAGAGGAGATTGAAGAAAAGTCTCGATCATCTTTTCCACGTTTAGTCATCGACGTTCTACCTCAGCTAGTCCGCCACATCGCACCCACACTGAAATCTTGGTTCCTTCGACTATGGTATTGGTTCCTTCGACTATGGTAAGAGCAGGTAGTGTGAATCATTGTGATGCCTTCGGGCGTTGAGCACTTGGGACTCTTCATCTGGATTTTATCCAAGGAAATTCCCTCTGATCCGTGATGCCGAAAGGCGTTTGCATATTCTCCATGCCATCTTGATGGGCACGCTTCGCTTCGTGCATCCGAGAAGGAACTCTCATTTGGAAAACCCTGCGGGATGACCGAAGCCTTGAACCACTGGATAGGCACGCTCCGCTTTGCCCATCCTACAAGCCACCGACGAGCACGGCTCCAACCTGTAGGATGGGCAAAGCAAGCGCCCGGCAGGATAGTCCGAAGTTCCGTTCATTCTACGGAGGTCTCCGAACCGCGGCGGTTTGTCGGATACCCGAAGCGCAGCGTGCCCATCAAGCCATAACCGGGAGTGGCTAATGGACTACCGACGTGTATGGGATCCGGGGGCAAACTACTTCTTTACCCTCGTCACCGAACGGCGCCGTGCTTTGTTGATCGACCACATCGATTGCCTCCGTGATGCCTTGCGGCAGGTGCGGGCCATGTATCCTTTCGCCATCGACGCGATCGTTGTCCTTCCCGACCACCTTCACACCATCTGGACCCTACCGCCAGGCGACAGCGATTACTCGACCCGATGGGCGCTGATCAAACGGCGATTTTCCAGCGGTTTTCCTGCCATGCCCTCGAATCCTTCCCAAGCATCGCGGCGCGAGAAAGGGATTTGGCAACGTCGCTTCTGGGAACACCGTATCCGCGATGAGGGCGATTGGCGCAGGCACATGGACTACATCCATTACAATCCCGTCAAACACAACCACGTCCGACGGGTACGGGACTGGCCGTACAGCTCCTTTCATCACCTCGTCGAGCGGGGGTGGTATGACAAAGACTGGGGGAATGAGCTCGCCGACGCGGTGCTCGAGATGGATCATGAATAAGAGAGGCCGCCGGATATGATGGGCACGCTTCGCTTCGTGCATCCGACAAAGCACCCTCGTTCGGAAAACCCCGCGGGATGACCGAAGCCTTGAACCACTGGATAGGCACGCTCCGCTTTGCCCATCCTACAAGCCACCGACGAGCACGGCTCAACCTGGCGTGCCCATCAATTTGGATAGCCCCCTCATGGTGCCTCACCTCCTGATCCCGGCAAGCCAGCTCAGAAAAAAATTCCTGCCGCGAATCACAGGCTCAACTTGTGAGCCACCGGCAATGCTATAAAGGCCGGAAATCCACAAGGAGAAACAACCGATGCCGCAAGGCGATATGCAAATCCCATCCCACACCATCGAGGTCGATTTTCCGGTCCAGGGCAATGCGATACCCCTGGATCACGGCTATGCGCTCTACGCCGCACTGTCGCGCCTGCCAGGCGTCGGACGCTGGCTGCACGGGACCGACAAAGTCGCCATCCACTCGATCCGCGGTGACTACGCCGGCAAGGGCCTGCTCAAGCTGTCCGCCAAAAGCCGGCTACGCCTGCGGCTCCCCCACCGGTGCCTGTCCCGGATTCTGCCCCTGGCGGGCAAGCGCGTGATAGTCGACGACCACTTTTTCCACCCCGTGCGCATCGGTGTGCCCCAAACCACCCTACTGCGCCCGGCCGCCGCGCTCTATGCCCATATGGTCACTACCCGCAACGGTCAGGACGAGCATCGCTTCGACACCGAAATCCGGCGCCAGCTCGCTACCCTGGACATCGCGGGCAAACCCACCCGTGGTAAACGGCGCGTGTTGCGGATCAAGGGCAAGGCAGTCGTCGGCCATTCCCTGCTGGTATCCGAGCTGACCGCCGAGGAATCGATCCGCCTGCAGGAGGTAGGGTTGGGAGGAAGACGGAAGATGGGGTGTGGGGTCTTTATACCCTGGAGAGGATGATGACGCTGCTGGCAAAGAGTCCCGCCCGTGATGGCTCCCGCAAGGGATTGGCCGCGCATAGCGCGGATGTCATGGATGCCTTCGAGGCCCTGTTCGGCACCAGGGATGCACCCAGCCGTCTGGCCGGGGCCTGGCTCCGTTTCTTTCGGTTGCCCATGGAGGTCTTCGGCACCTTCCATGCCAACGGCCTGGCGGCGTGCGGCCTGCACGATGTGGGCAAGGCCACGGACAGTTTTCAAGGGGCCGTAACCGACCACCGCCCCCAGGTGATCCGTCACGAGCATATGAGCTCCCTCGTCTTGTCCCTGCCGCAGGTGCAGGTCTGGCTGGACAGCGAGCTGGATACCGACCTGGTGCTCAGCGCCGTGGCCGGACATCATTTGAAGGCGTCCGAGCGCAAGCAGCCGGACTACCCGATTTTGGGAGAACCCTGGCCGGGGGAAAGTTTTGCCGACATCGTCGAGTTATACGCCGAGCACCCCGATCTCCGGGCGATCTTTGACCAAACCGCGGAGCGTCTGGGACTCCCGGCGCCCAGGTTCGACCTACCGCCCCTCTGGAGCTTTTCCGGGAAGGTGGGGCAATCGATTCCGGCCCTGGTGGAAGAGTTACGGGATCGTTTTAAGCGGGTTCGGAAGCGGTTGCGCCGTGATTCCGACAGGCAGTGGCACGCCTTGCTGATGGCGGTGAAATCCGCCGTCATCGCCGCGGACAGTGCGGGCTCCGGCTTGGCCCGTGAAAAGCAGGCTATCAGGGATTGGCTGACCGGGACCTTCTCGGATACCAAGCTGCTCTCGGACGCGACCATTGACACTGAAGTCGTCCAAAAGCGTATTTGCCAGATCGAGGAACGCAAGCGCCGGACCGATTCGGATTATCGGTTCGCGTTTCAGGGTTTCCAGGACCAGGCGGCGACCCTTCCGCCGCGCGCCTTGATGCTGGCGCCCTGCGGTGCCGGCAAGACCCTGGCGGCCTGGCGCTGGATCCAGGCGCAATTGGCGACTTCTCCCCGGAGCCGGGTGCTGTTCCTCTATCCCACCCGTGCCACCGCCACCGAGGGTTTTCGGGACTATGTCTCGCACGCCCCGGAGGCCGATGCCTCCCTGCTCACGGGCACGGCACGCTATGAGCTCGAAGACCTGTTCGAGAACCCGGAGGACGGTCGCGCCTACCTCACCGAGGAACGGTTGTTCGCGTTGGGTTACTGGCAAAAACGGGTATTCAGCGCCACGGTGGACCAATTCCTCGGCTTCATGCAGCAGGTCTACCGGGGGATCTGCCTGCTGCCGGTGCTGGCGGACGGCATCGTCGTCTTCGACGAGGTACACAGCTTCGATATGGGAATGTTCGATGCCTTAAAAAAGTTCCTCGACCGTTTCGATATTCCGGTCCTGTGTATGACGGCCAGCCTGCCGGCACCACGCCGCCGCCAGTTGGAAGAGTTGGGGCTCCAGGTATTTACCGGCGAGGGTCTGGAAGACCTGGACCGACTCGCCCGGCTCCCGCGTTATCGCGTCGCCCGTCTGCCCTCCGGCGACGCGGCGGAGGCTCGGGCGAGAACGGCGGTAGCCGCGGGCAAGCGCGTGCTGTGGGTAGTCAACACCGTGGACCGCTGCCAAGAGCGGACGCAAAGCCTCCGTAAGCTCAACCCCATCTGCTATCACAGCCGTTTCACCCTGAATGACCGCAAGAAACGCCACGCAAAAGTCATTAGCGAGTTTCAGTCCAACGAGGCCAAAGGGTTGCTCGCGATCACTACCCAGGTCTGTGAGATGAGCCTGGACCTGGACGCCCAGGTGCTCATCAGTGAGCAGGCCCCGATTCCGTCTCTGATCCAACGCATGGGACGCTGCAACCGTCACGCGCAGCCGGACAGTAATCAACCCGGCGAGGTCTACTTCTATCCCCCTGATTCGAGCACACCCTATAGGCCGGACCAACTGGAGGGGGTGACGGCATTTCTGGAAGACATCGACGGGACGGATACCTCCCAGGAACGGCTGGAAGAACTGTTAGAGCACTATACCCGTCATGGGGGTAGTGAAGGGGACCGCTGGGCGGCCTTCATCGACGATGGTGCCTGGGCCTGTGGCGGCGCGGAAGAGTTGCGCGACAGCCCGGACTATACCGAGCAGGCCGTAATCGACATCGACGAATACCTGCGCCTGGCGCGTCTGCACGAACCCACGGATGGGCTGATTGTTCCGGTACCCAAAAAACTGGCAAGGCGGGATGCCGGACTCCCGCGTCACCTGCGGATGGCGCCGGCGGACCACTACGACCCGGCTTTGGGTTTCATGAAAGCTTGGCGATAGGTTTCAGTGGTGGCAGCGTTGCGGTCGACATCTTCGTCAAATCCGGTATCCGGGTACCCTTAGGTCCAGGGGTTGAGGATGCGTAACGGGAAAGGTAGCTCACAGCTCGATGTCCCTTCCTGGATCCTGGTTGCGCACGATGTCCAGATCGACACCCCGTAAGGGCGATTTCTGGAAGAATTCGAGCAAAGAATCTTCGCGCCGGGTGAGTTTGTCGTATTCCTCGATCGAGAGCACGACCGCGGTTTCCTTACCGCGAACAGTAATGATCTGCGGCCCATTGTGGTGCGCCGCCTCGACTATTTTGCCGAGCTCGCTGCTCACCGCTTGTAGTTGTCGGTTCATGTTGATCGTTCTTGGGTCCAGTGGAGCTGTCCAGAGGCGAATAGTAGACCGAATTCACCGGGATCGAGTGGAAAATCTGTCCGGTCTTTTTGATTCCACCATAGAACAGCCGTAAGTCGCGCCGAATCCCGGAACGCCACGAAAGGCATTCCCTACTTGACCTGAAAATCAAGATAGAACGCGGCACCAGAAAAACGGAGCCCGAATGCAATGAGCACCCCTGTTTCAATGCTGGACGACGAACACATCAGACTGGAATACCGGCTTGCGGATCTGCCCACTGCCCAACACAAGGCGGGACTGGCCGGCCTGGTGCTGCTGATCCGAAACCTGGAGGAGCGAGGCGTGGAGCCGCGGCCGGTCCTGGTCCGGGTGGACGCCCATGCGGCGACCATCGAGCTGGACGAGGCCGGGCTCCGGGGTCTGTTCGATGACCTCTACGACGGTTACTGGACGGAGGCCAGCTACGGGAGCAAGTTGCAAAACAAGGAGCCCAAGCGCATCGAGGAAATCGAGAAAGAGGTTGCCGGCAAGACTAAGAAGGAGAAGCGGTTCATCTACGACGACTTCCGTCCCCGAGGCGCCCTGTTCCGGCATCTACTGAAGGGTGGCGAGCAGGACCCTTGGCTCAAGCTTTGGCAGGACATGCTGTGGGCGGTGCTGCGAGCCCAGCCCAAGACCCGTGAAGAATACAAACGCCGAGCCGAAAAGGAACAGGCTACCATCACGGCCCAGCTCTGGCCCAAGCTGCTCAAGGCCGGCGAAAAGCGGGGAAAAGGGAAGCCCATCACGGACTCCATCGCGGGCTCCATCTTCGTCGGCGCCCAGGACAAAAACGCCGAACGGGTGGTGTTTCAAGGACTGGTGGAACAAAACCTATTGCTTCATTTCTGGCCCCTGGTCGCGCCCATCTTCGTACCCAGATCCGTCGATATCAAGAACAAACGCCGGACGGACCAAGGCTATCTGCTCGCCATCCCGGAGGTGGCCGATCTGGAGTTCTTCGTCGAAGAGATCCGGGAGTATTGGAAGAGTCTGGACCCGAAGGTCCAGGGCTATCGGCCCGCCGCCTGCTTCATCGATGTCCCCGAAGAGGCGAGCCTGGAGCTCCTGTTCCAGCTCTCCGAGCAGCGTATCCGAAAAGGATATTCGGGTCTGGCGGGCGAGCTCTTGGCTATCGAGTGGTATCACCAGGAAAAGCAGGGCAACAATGTGCGCATGCACGGCCAGGGTCGGCTGCTCTTGGATATGGGTATGCTCAATGAATATTCCAGAATCAGAGATCACAACGGTAATCCCCTGTTCAAATCCCTGCTTATCCGCAATCTGCTGGACGACCGTGACTGGTTCGCCGGGGCACAAACCCTGTTCGGGGCCTATCCCGCCGAGTTCTTCATCCAGTCCCCCGGCTCGCCCCGTTTCTGTCCCTTCGGACTGGACGCCGGGCGTTATTTCCGGGACAGAATCATCCCTGTCATCAATCAACAGGAGAAAACAGGCATGACGGAAGACATCGATTCACACGCCCGGCTGGCCCGCCGGATCTATCGACTGATCGGCGCCTACGTGCGACACCGCACGGACGAACGATCGAAAATCAAGGAAAAGGACCTCCCTAAAAACGAGAAGGAACAGACCCTTTACCCAAAGGAGTTCCGCGAGGCCAGGGAGAAGGTAACCAAAGACGCCTTTCTCGCCATGCGGGGACGCAACGATCGGGATTTTATCGAGTATTTCACCGGCACCATCTGCTCGGTGCCCCAGTTTTTCAGCAAGGAGCACGAGGGGCAGGAATTCATCGAGGTGTCGCGGGCGCTCATTAAGACGCCGGAGATCGTCAAGAATCTGTCCATGCTCGCCCTCTCCGCTTGGTCCTGGTTGCCGGGCGCCAAGGAGGAGTCCGCAACCAACCCGACCGAAAACAAGGAGTAAGCCATGAATCTGTTCGGCACCGTTCTCACCTATACCGCCCCCAGCGCCAACTACCGCGGCGAATCCGCCGAGAATCGCGCGGTGATTCAGAAGATCACCAAAGATCGATTCGAGTATCCCATCATCAGCCCGGAGGCCATGCGTAATGCCCTGCGGGAGACCATCGGGGCCCTGAGGCTGCCCTGCAATCGGACCCGTCTGGGAGACGAGGAGCAGTTGGCGGTCGAATTCCTCGATTACCCGGACGACGACCGGTTCGCCGATGACTTCTTCATGGGCTGGCTGGTGGCCGCGAGCGGCAAAGACCGCAAGACGATCAAGGATGAATTGAAGGCTCGGGGGCGGGATCCGGAGGCATTCACCTTCAAACGCGACTCCATCCTGCGGATGAATATGGCCGTGGCCCTGGAGCCCTATCGTCACGATGCGGTTTTTACCCAGTCGCCTCTCGACGCCACGGACAATTCGATCAAGGCCAAGAAGAACGATACCAGCTCCAATCTGCTCCATCGGGAGACCGCGGTCACTGCCTTCCAGTACCCCTTTGCTCTCAATCTGGAGGACTGCCGATCCAAGCCGGACTGGACCAAGACGCTGCTCCGGGCCATCGGTCAACTCAACGAAGTGGCCGGAAACCACGCGCGCAGCTACTTCGAGATGGCGCCGGCCAGTATCGTCCTGCGACTGACTCCCCAGCTGGTGGCCGGCTATGACACCTATGGCTTCGAGCTTAATGACGATGCGCATCGGCTGTCCGAGATCACCGTAGGCATCCGGGAAGGCGACTATCCGGGCGACGAGTTCTACCTGGGCGGAAAGCTGGTCAAAGACATGGACGAGGACCTGCGGAAGGACCTGGAGGACAAAGGGACCACCCTCGACCGCAGCCCCCAGCGGTTGATCGAGACTGTCAACGGCCGAATGTTCGGGGCCTAGGGCGATGCTGTACCTCTATCTGGAGGCCCCGTTCGCCACCTTCCGCACCTTCACCGCAGGGAGCTTCCGTCCCACGGCGCCCTTCATGACCTACTCGGCCGCTTATGGACTCCTGCTCAATCTGGCCGGAGAAGATATGCGCCGCGACGACGGCAAGTCACCCATGACGCTGATACGGCAGGGATTGCCGGGCGTCAAGATCGCCTTGGGGGAGAGAGAACCTGCGCACCGGCACATTTGCTATCAGCAGCTCCATAACTACCCGGTGGGCAATCAGGGTAAGGAGCACGCGCCTGCCTGCAGGGGCAACAAATACAACATCGTCCCGGCCCGCCGTGCCTTCTTGTCGGGACTCAAGGTCTGTCTGGGCGTCCAGGCGGAGGCGGATCTGGAGTCGAAGATCATCCGCGGTCTGCGTGGGGAAGGCGAGGGACGCTATGGATTGCCCTTCCTGGGGGACAACAACTTCCTCCCGGACCGGATCGATGTGCTGGATGCGCCCCTGCCGGCCCGGTGGTTGCTCCCGATCGGGGAAGACACCGAAGCGGATGGTGTCATGGAGCCCATGCGGCTGACCGTAACCATCGACCGCGCCGACATGTCCAAGACCTTTGCCCGGCTGTTCCGGCTGGATGGTGAGGAAACGGCCACGATCCCGGCCCAAGCATGGGTGGAGGTGGCCTATGGTTGAGACAGTTTTTCCACTGCTTCCCGCGGGCTCAGTATCTCCACTGGGCCGACGTCGGGAAAGTGCTTGCGGTTGCCCGTGACCAAGGGGCATTGACCCGCCAATGCGGTGGCATAGAAGGGCAGATCGGGCGGATCGGGAAAACCGGCCGGATCGATGGGGAAGGGTTCGACGTGCCGGGCACTACCCGAGAGGGCGGCCAGGAACTCGCCGACCTCGCCCTGATCCAGCCGTAATGCGGGACACAGGAGAACCGCGCGATACTCGGCGACGACGGGAGATGAAATCACCGGCATAACAACCAGATCGCGCACGGCGTTCAGGATCAATGCCGGTGGTGAGGTAGCGGATAAAAACCCGGAGACCAGGACGTTGGTGTCAATTACCAGCCTCATGCCGCCGTTCCTCACGGACCTCCCTGATAACGGCATCGATCTCGTCCGGCGTCATGCTGTCCAGGTGTTGCTCACGGGCCCGGTTGCGGATGGCGTCCACCGCCCGGCCGAAGCGGACACCGCACAGGGCTCGGCGGGCCGCTTCGATCTCGGCGATGATCTCTTCCATGCTCATCCCGGACGTTCCCGCTTGTTCCGAGATCGTCCATGCCGCTGCGAGTATCTTGTCGAAGCTTGCCCCCTGAAGGGAATCGAGATCCAGGTGCGGCCTGGTTGGTCCGCCATCGGAGACGGCGTTGTAATCCAACGCGGTGTGGCGGGAGTCGAGATCCGCATACAGGCTGGTTGGACTGGTCTCGGTCAGGATTGCGAACGGCTTACCGTTACGGGTGACGACCAACTCGTGTTGCTGGGCCAGCTTCTTCCAGACCTCACCGGGTTGGGTGCGAAAATCACGAACGCTGACGAAATCCATGGGACACCTGGTAGGACAATTGAAGGCTATCTCGTAGGATAGTTTTAAAGAGAGCGAGAATGCAAACAGATACTGAATCGAAGCCCCCGCTACGTGTCATGGCCCTGCATGCCCTGGCCTACTGTGAACGCCTGTTTTACCTGGAGGAGGTCGAGGAGATCCGGGTCGCCGATCACCGGGTCTATGCCGGGCGCACCCTGCACGAGACCATCGACACGGAAGGCGAGTGGAGCAGCCTTACCCTGGAGAGCGAGCACTGGGGCCTGCGGGGCAAGGTGGACTATGTGCGCTACCGCGACGGGGCCATCTGTCCCTACGAACACAAACGCGGCCGCTCACGCGGCGACGAGGCCTGGGACTCGGACCGATTGCAGATCGTCGCCTACGGCGTATTGCTTTCCGAACACCTGCAACGGCCGGTTCCCGAGGGTCGAATCCGCTACCACGCCAATAATAAGACAGTGCGCGTACCCATCGACGAGGCCGCCTTGGATGGACTGCGCCAAGCCCTGGCGCGGGCGCGGGAGTTGGCAACTACCATCGACCGCCCGCCGGTGGCCGAGAACGAAAACCTGTGCGGCAAGTGTTCCCTGGCCCCGGTTTGCCTGCCCGAAGAAGAGCGTCTGTCCGGCAGCGACGAGACCGCGACCGAGCCATCGGCCAAGCCGGTGCGCCTGTTCCCGGCGGACGACGAACGCCTGATTCTGCATGTCACCGAGGCCGGTACGCGGGTCGGCAAACGGGGAGAGCAGATCCTGGTAAAACCCAGGGAGGGAGAAGAGACCACCTTTCCCGCCCACGGCGTCGCGGCCCTGGTGCTGCACGGGGCGGTCCAGATCAGCAGCCAGCTCATTCATTATGCCGCCTCCCGCGACATCGCCATCCACTGGCTGAGCGGCGGCGGTTCCTATATCGGGGGACTGATGCCGCCGGCCGGCGTGCAGCGGCGGTTGCGTCAATACCGTGGCCTGGAGGAACCGGACCTGCGGGAATCCCTCACGCACCGCCTGGCCAAGGCCAAAGTGGAAAACCAGCTCGCGTTTTTGATGCGCAGCGCCCGCAATCGCGGCAAGCTCGAAGATGTCTCCGACGCTATCGCCGGCATCCGCGCCGAGCTGCGGGGCATGGAAGACGATCGCGGCAGTGAGTCCCTGCGCGGACATGAAGGCATGGCCGGCAGGCACTACTTCGCCGCGCTGCGTTTTCTGCTGGACCCGGAACAGACCCTCATGGCCTTTTCGGGGCGCAATCGCCGACCGCCTCGGGACCCCTTCAACGCCGCGCTCAGC
The DNA here is from genome assembly GCA_011392765.1 of Candidatus Thiosymbion ectosymbiont of Catanema sp. Cochon2018. Lineage (GTDB taxonomy): Bacteria > Pseudomonadota > Gammaproteobacteria > Chromatiales > Chromatiaceae > Thiosymbion > Thiosymbion ectosymbiont_A. The sequence goes on from WYCW01000001.1 coordinate 1,580,350, forward strand.
TTCGGCTACAACCTGCTCTATCGCGACCTGATGGCGGCCATTTTGTGCGTAGGTCTCGATCCGGCCCTGGGATTCTTTCACACCCCGCGCAGTGCCGCTTACCCCCTGGCCCTGGACCTCATGGAGCTGTTTCGGACCACCCTCTGGGACATGCCCCTGATCGCCTCGGTCAACCGTCGCCAATGGAACGAGGCGCATTTTTCCATCAGCCGCGAACGGGTCTGGCTGTCCGCCGACGGCCGCAAGCTGGCGATCGGTATCTATGAAGAACGCAAGCAGGAACACTGGCGGCACCCGGTACTCCACTACTCCCTCAGCTACGCTCGGGCCATGGAGCTCGAGGTCCGTTTGCTGGAAAAGGAATGGAGCGGCGCCCCCGGCCTGTTCGCCCGGCTGCGGGTGCGTTGATGAGTCACGACGACGAACATGCCGAAAGGCACTGGTATCTGGTCAGCTACGACATCCGTGATCCCTCACGTTGGCGAGGGGCATACAAAACTCTGTGTGGGACCGGAGAGCGGATACAATACTCGCTGTTCCGCTGCCGCCTCTCCAAGACCGAGATGGAGAAATTACGCTGGCTGCTGGAGCAAATTCTGGACGACGAAGACGACCTCATGTTTGTCCACCTGTGTCCGCGCTGTGCCGGACGGATTCAAGAAAAGGGTCGAGACGGCGGTTGGTGCCAAGAGAGTCCCCGTTACCAAGTCCTGTGACCACATGGACCACCGGTTGGACCGGCTGCAATCGTGTCTTTTGGGCAACAAGTATCGGATTTCAAAGAAGTGATCCTTCCCGGCGCGGGTCCGTTGATGCCTGCACGAGGTAACACCTTGAATTTGCCGAAAAACTGGAACGGAGAAAGCAAGTTGTGACAGACCTTCCCGCCGGATTCATCGACATGCTTGCGCAGGAGCCGGAAATGCTCTTTAGAAACATAGGGATAAATTCGCGCGGTCCCTTCATCCGAGATGCCGAAAGGCGTTGAGCACGGTTCACATGTGTGTACGCAAGCGGTAGAGGGCCTGGTCCCTTCATCCGAGATGCCGAAAGGCGTTGAGCACTCGGCATAATTGGACAGCTCCCAGAGTGTGCGCGCGTCCCTTCATCCGAGATGCCGAAAGGCGTTGAGCACTCCTCTCGATTCGTGTCGAGCTGTGAGTCGGTCTCATGTCCCTTCATCCGAGATGCCGAAAGGCGTTGAGCACATTTCGGACTGCTCGTAATCGGGGAAGGCGGCGGTGTCCCTTCATCCGAGATGCCGAAAGGCGTTGAGCACAAGGCCAACCAGATCGCCGAGCTCACCACCGAGGTGTCCCTTCATCCGAGATGCCGAAAGGCGTTGAGCACAGCGCGAAGAAAAATGAGTTTTGTCGTTGTCGAGGTCCCTTCATCCGAGATGCCGAAAGGCGTTGAGCACAGCTGCCGCGGTCCGACGACTACTGGGGCGCGATCAAGGGTCCCTTCATCCGAGATGCCGAAAGGCGTTGAGCACACTACCTCACGCACCGACACGCTCAGCCCCGACACCCGTCCCTTCATCCGAGATGCCGAAAGGCGTTGAGCACAGGTCCGTTTGGGTCGTCAGGGCGTCGTGAGTTTGGCGTCCCTTCATCCGAGATGCCGAAAGGCGTTGAGCACGATGACTCTTTGCAGACGGGTACTAACTGTGGGGAGTCCCTTCATCCGAGATGCCGAAAGGCGTTGAGCACTTTTCAAGGCCGAGCCCAAGGCCGGTCCCTTCATCCGAGATGCCGAAAGGCGTTGAGCACTGTGCAGCTGTTCGCCTCTACCGCGGGTTACTCGCCGTCCCTTCATCCGAGATGCCGAAAGGCGTTGAGCACTTTCCGTAGGAGGATTCTGGGAACTGGTGGCCGTTGTCCCTTCATCCGAGATGCCGAAAGGCGTTGAGCACCCACCAATAGCAGCGGCGACCGTACCAATCCCGGTTGTCCCTTCATCCGAGATGCCGAAAGGCGTTGAGCACTGGATGTATTGTCAATCGAGGGCCTAATGGATAAGGTCCCTTCATCCGAGATGCCGAAAGGCGTTGAGCACAAGACACAGCAAGATATGCAAAGCATGAAATTGAGGCGGTCCCTTCATCCGAGATGCCGAAAGGCGTTGAGCACTGTACCGGTTCTATCAGTCGCACACTCATACTGCTGGTCCCTTCATCCGAGATGCCGAAAGGCGTTGAGCACTTCGACCTCCTGACGCTCCCGACCGCTCTCCGAGGTCCCTTCATCCGAGATGCCGAAAGGCGTTGAGCACAAGTTAGGTAATAGTTCTCGCAGGACGGCCCGCTCGTCCCTTCATCCGAGATGCCGAAAGGCGTTGAGCACTTGGAGAATTTTCAGCGTGAGGCGGCACGCCCGCGCGGGTCCCTTCATCCGAGATGCCGAAAGGCGTTGAGCACAACATTCAAACCTCGGCAATCCGCTTCCGCAGCCCGTCCCTTCATCCGAGATGCCGAAAGGCGTTGAGCACATCGGAATGATGAATGATGAATGATGAATGCGGAAGTCCCTTCATTCGAGCGTAATTGATTAGCGGCCCTCCAGTTCTGTAAACATAGTAAAAACAAACAGTTACGTTTATGGAGGCCGCCCAAAATAGCGATTGAGCCACTTTTTCAATACCATCGGATCGCATAACTCATTGAAAAATAAGGATTAGATGCCGCTAATCGATTACATTCGAGCTGCCGCAAGGCGTTGAGCACATCGGAATGATGAATGATGAATGATGAATGATGAATGATGAATGATGAATGCGGAAGTCCCTTCATCCCAATGCCATTAAGTTGGCTGCTGGCCGCTTGTCGTAGGTTGGACAAAGGGCCAGGCCTGTCCCGACGGAGGAGGGAGCTTGGTCCGTGCCCAACATCGGTGTTGGGCACGCCCACCGTCCCTGGCGGGCTTTGCCCAACCTACGAATCGCGCGAATCAATCCGCGAGGATTCGTGTGATTGGTGATGTTTCCTCTCTTTTGCTGGCCGGTAACGCTTAACTTAATGGCATTGCTCTTCATCCGAGCTGCCGAAAATCGTTGAGCACTACTCATCATTCATCATTCATCACCCATCACCCATCACTCATCACTCATTACTCATCACTCATCAAGTCCCTTCATCCGAGGTTCCGAAAGGCGTTGAGCACGACTGCCCCCTGCCCCCTGACAACTGCCCCCTGACAACTGCTCCCTGACAACTGACAACTACCCCCTGACAGTGGTAAAAAGAGGCGACATCCACAACCCAGGTCAGATATCCCATGTCAAATACGAAAAACCCACTCCTCGACTGCCATTGCGAAGTCTGCCGGGTCGGCGCGCCTCCGGTAACCGATGCCGAAATCGAGCAGCAGTCACCGCTCATCCCCGAGTGGAAGTTGATCGAGGACCAGGGCGTCAGGAAGCTGACGCGCCCCTATGATACGGACAATTATCGGCGCAGCCTTGCCCTGGTCAACGCGGTCGCGGAGCTCGCCGAGTCGGAGGGACACCACCCGGTCATACTGGTCGAGTACTCCCGGGTGACTATCTGGTGGTGGACCCACAAGATCAATGATCTGCATCTGAACGACTTCATCATGGCCGCCAAATGTGATCAGAGCTTCGCGCAGTTGGCCTGAGGAGTAACCCTGGCGAGGCTTCGCCTCAGACCGACGAGGCGTGAATTTTTTGTGCAGCGAACAAACTTGTTATCCGCAGATTACGCAGATTTTCGCAGATTATTTCTATTCTTAATCTGCGAAAATCTGCGTAATCTGCGGATAAAAACAATGGGCGCAATACCCCCAAGTGCTGCATGAGGAGATGGGAGTTTTTATGCCATGCACAAACTTGACTCATTGGTAAAGATGCAGGTCCCTCAAGGAATCCTAGCGACTAACTTAATGGCATTGGTATCGAACCTCAGCGACGGGGAATACTTTGAAAAATACGATTTCCGTCAACGGCACGCATGAATAATCAGTGGCTTAGAGTCGCTTAATTGGTGAAAACGCCTATTTTTCAAGGTGCCCTGAACACAACCGCTACCTACTAAGAGGCAGTGCAGGCACATGGAGACGGTAAAGAGGCAGGGCGAGCGCGTATAAATTTCTTATCGATCAACAGATTGCTACCAGCTCCCAAGCGCCGGCGCGGAGCGCGTAGATGTTGGGCAAAGCCGGATCAGGGACGATCCGGCGTGCCCAACATCGGCATTTCGTTGGGCACGGCGCACCGTCCAAAGATGCGGTTCGCGCCTGGCGGTGATGCAGTCCGGAAAGGACAACACACGCTCACCGCATCCTACGAGCTTTGCCCAACCTACAAGATCATGTTTTCGGAGGGATTTATACGCGCTCGCCCTGGGTAAAGAGGTGATTCACTGCCTGGCTTCATGTATGATGGATACTGTGTCTGACAAAAACACCAAGCCCGAATGGGCGCCGAAAGATGCCGGCAAGGAATTTGCCGGTAGGGTAATGGGCGGCGTGTCGGGCGGGCATGACGGCATGCCGGGCGCAGGGGGAAATCAGGCCCGGCCCGGTGCCGACGTTCCCCGCCGCCGTCGCCTCGGCGTGGACGAGTATGTGGACGGAGTATTGGCCGGCGATCGCAACGTGCTCGGCCAAGCCATCACCCTGGTGGAGAGCAACGCCCACACGCACCTGGAGCTGTCCCAGGAGGTACTGCGCCGGATACTCCCCCACGCGGGCCGGTCGATTCGAGTCGGCATCACCGGCGTGCCCGGCGCGGGCAAGAGCACCTTCATTGAGACCTTGGGTCTTTACCTGTGCGACCAGGGTCACCGGGTGGCGGTATTGGCGGTGGATCCCAGCAGCAAGGTGACCCGCGGCAGTATTCTCGGCGACAAAACCCGCATGGAACAGCTTTCCCGGCATGAGCGGGCCTTTATTCGCCCCTCCCCATCCTCGGGCACCCTGGGCGGAGTGACCCGCAAGAGCCGCGAGACCATCCTGGTCTGCGAAGCTGCGGGCTTCGATGTGATCCTGGTCGAGACCGTGGGCGTCGGACAGAGCGAGACCACCGTCCGTTCCATGGTCGATTTCTTTCTCTTGATAATGATCGCGGGCGCGGGCGACGAGCTGCAGGGCATCAAGAAAGGCATCATGGAGCTGGCCGACGCCCTCCTGGTCAACAAGGCCGACGGCGACAACAAACCCCGCGCCAAGGCCGCGCAACTGGAATACAACCGCGCCCTTCATTACCTGGCGCCGGCCACCGACGGCTGGCGGACCCGGGCCTATGCCTGCTCCTCATTGACCGGCGAGGGAATCCCCGAGATTTGGGCCGTGATCGACACCTTTCGGAAGCAGACCACGAAGTCGGGTGTTCTGGAAAAACGCCGACGCGCCCAGACCCTGGATTGGGTCTATTCCATGGTCGAGGAACATCTGCGTTCGAGCTTCTTCCAACACGCGGGAGTCGAACGCATCCGGGCCGAGATCGAACACCAAGTCATGTGGGGTCGCCTGCCGCCCACCGCCGCGGTCCAACGCCTGATTGCCGAGTTCGAGGGCAATACGCGTCGATTTTCGTAGTTTTCTCTTCCGCAGGGGCGAGGGTTTTTTGCCCCTGGGTCGTTGGTGAGGACGGCGGCGCCTCTCTCGTATTCTCCGGCTCAACGTTTGAGAATGTGCAGGATTTCTTCGAGCTCCAGGCGCAGCTGGCGGATGATCTGGTGGCTTTGCGAGACGTCCTGTTTGGCGGTCTTGCTCGATAGCTGCTGCCGGGCACCGCCGATGGTAAACCCCTGTTCGTAGAGCAGGCTCCGGATCCGGCGTACCATGAGCACGTCATGATGTTGGTAGTAGCGGCGGTTGCCCCGTCGCTTTACCGGTTTGAGCTGGGGAAACTCTTGCTCCCAGTAACGCAGCACATGCGGCTTGACTCCGCACAGTTTGCTGACCTCACCAATGGTGAAGTAGCGTTTGCCCGGTATGGGTGGTAGCTCGTTGCTGCTATTGTTCGCTTCCAGCATAGGCCTCCACCCGTAATTTCAGTTTTTGTCCGGGGCGAAAAGTGACTACCCGACGGGCAGAAATGGGGATTTCTTCCCCTGTCTTCGGGTTTCTTCCGGGACGCTGCCGTTTCTCCCTGACATCGAAATTCCCGAATCCGGACAGCTTTACCTGCTCACCTTTTTCCAGGGCAGCGCGGATATGCTCGAAGAACCTCTCGACTATATCCTTAGCTTCCCGCTTGTTCAGGCCCAGCTGTTTGAAGAGGTACTCTGCCATGTCGGCCTTGGTCAGTGCCATTGCGTCAGTCCCTCAATTTTGCCCCGAGTTCGCTTGTGATTCGTGCCAACACACGGGACATCATCTCGTCGACTTCCCGATCCATAAGTGTCTGAGAAGATGACTGAAAAATCAATCCAAAGGCAAGGCTTTTTTTCCCCGAATCTATTTTCGGGCCCTGATAGACGTCGAACAGGACCAGGTCCTGCAGCAGATCGGACGCGGCGCTCGCCGCACAATTGCGTATTTGATCGTAGGTTACGTCCGCGTCGACGACGATCGCCAGGTCGCGCCGGATGGCCGGGAACCTGGATGGTGGCTCGAACACCGGCAGCAGGCCCTCTTCCAACTCGGCCAGCGAGAGCTCGAACAGGAAGGCGTTGCCGTTGATGTCGAGCTCCGTCGCCAGGGCCGGGTGCAGCATACCGAGCATGCCGACCTTGCGCCCGGCGCGCTCGATGCCGGCGGTTTGGCCCGGATGCAGGGCCGGGTGCTCGGCGGGTAAAAAGCGAAAAAAGCGGAATCGGTCCGGATTGCCGGTCAAGGCGAGCACGGCCTCCACGTCCGCCTTGGCATCGTAAAAATCGACGGGTCGGACCTTGACGCCCCATTGCACGGGGGCCGAGAAACCGACGACCAGGCCGGCGAGCATCGCATTCTGTTCGAGCCCGGCTCCGGCGCGGAGGAAACACAGGCCGCTCTCGAAGATCCGCACGCGCTCCTGCCGGCGGGCCTGGTTTTGCCGTGCGGTCTCCAGCAGTCCCGGCCAGAGGCTGGTACGCATAACGGACAGGTCCGCAGAGAGCGGGTTGGACAGGGACAGGACTTCGGGTTGCGGATCGACGCGATGCTGTAGCTCCGGGCTCACGAAGCTGTAGGTAATCACTTCGTGATAACCCCGGGCCACCAGGGCCAGCTTGGCGCGCTCCGGATCGAATGCTATCTCGGGGAGTGCCTGGGTGGTAGCCGCCGAGCTGGCGTGAGTGACGGGGATCTGCTCGTAACCCTGGATACGGCCGATCTCGGCGATCAGGTCCACCTCGAGCAGCAGATCGAAACGACTGCCGGGCGGAACCAGATCCCAGCCGTCGGGGGTCGGGGTGACCTCTATGCCCAGTCGGGTCAAGATGTCCTCGACGGTCGCGTCCGCCGGCGTTATCCCCAACAACCTGCCGATCCGCTCACGACGGAGGTGCAGCCGATTCCGCCGGGGCAAGTGCTCCTCGGCCTTCAGGCTTGCAACCGGTCCCGGCGTACCTCCCACGATGTCCAGCAGCAGTGCCGTTGCCCGCTCCATGGCCCGCCCCTGAAGCCGGGGATCGACCCCACGCTCGAAGCGATGGGAGGAGTCGGTGTGCAGTCCGTAGCTGCGGGCCTTACCGCTGATGGCACGGGGGGCGAAGAAGGCACTCTCGAGCAGGATGTCGCGGGTATGGGTCGTCACCCCCGTCTCGGCCCCGCCCATGATGCCCGCCAAGGCGACGGGCCGGTTGCGGTCGGCGATTACCAAGGTATCGTCCCGCAGCTCGATCTCCGCGCCGTCGAGCAGGAGGATGCGTTCGCCGGTATCCGCCATGCGCACGCGGATCTCCCCGTCCAACCGGTCGAGATCGAAGCCGTGCAGCGGCTGACCGAGCTCCAGGAGTACATAGTTGGTGACATCCACCACGGGACCGATGCTGCGCAGACCGCTACGACGCAGGCGTTCCTGCATCCACAGGGGGGTCTCGGCGTCGGGGTCGATGTTACGGATGACGCGGCAGACATAGCCGGGGCAGGCCTCGGGGGCCTCCAAACGGACCGGGAAGCGGTCGTCATTGCGGGGGGGAATGGGTTCGATAATCGGTTCCCGGACGGGGCAGCGATTGATGACTCCGACCTCCCGGGCGACGCCGGCCAGCCCTAAGCAATCGGCCCGGTCGGGGGTCAGGTCGAGCTCGATACACCAGTCGTCGAGGTCCAGATAGGCGCGTAAATCCACCCCCACCGAGGCGTCCGCCGGTAAGGGCAAGATGCCTTCGGAGGACGCGGCAAGTCCGAGCTCGGCTGCCGAGCAGATCATCCCCAGGGACTCGACGCCGCGCAGCTTGGCGCGCTTGATTTTGAAATCCCCCGGCAGCTGTGCCCCCAGCGTGGCGACCGGGACCTTCATATCCGCGGCCACATTGGCGGCGGCGCAAACGATCTGCAAGGGCTCCTCGGACCCGACATCGACCCGGCACAGGCGCAGCTTCTCGGCGTCGGGGTGGGCCTCGACGGTCCGGACCTGGCCCACCAGAACGCCGGTGAACGCGGGGGCCGCCGGTTCCACCGCGTCCACTTCGAGCCCCGCCATCGTCAATTGGTCGGCCAGAGTCCGGGTATCCACATCGGGATTTACCCACTCCCGCAACCATGACTCACTGAATCGCATTTTACCCTTTCCCGCAACGTCTGGTTAGGCTACTTTTAAATAGTACAGGATTAACAGGATATTTGTATTAAGATGCAAGAATCTTGTAAATCTTGTGTAATCCTGTAAATCCTGTCCTATTAGTCCGATCCCACCGAACTAGGATTCCTTGAGGGATCCGGATCTTTACCAATAAGTCGAGTTTGTGCACGGCACAAAAACTCACCTCTCCTCATGCAGCACTTGGGGGTATTGCGCCCATTGTTTTTATCCGCAGATTACGCAGATTTTCGCAGATTATTTCTATTCTTGATCTGCGAAAATCTGCGTAATCTGCGGATAACAAGTTTGTTCGCTGCACAAAAAATTCACGCCTCGTCGGTCTGAGGCAGAGCCTCGCTAGCTCGTAGATGTTGGGCAAAGCCGGATCAGGGACGATCCGGCGTGCCCAACATCAGCATTTCGTTGGGCACGGCGCACCGTCCCTGGCGCGCCTTTGCTACGACTACGACAAGCGGCCAGCAGCTAACTTAATGGCATTGCGCCTCGACCTACGGCCCTTAATCCTGGCAAACTGACCTCAAATGCTGTGAAGGCAATTACTGAAGCAGTAGGTGTGTACTGCTGCGGCACCGGCTACTTGGTGAGTTCAGGCACATGCTCTTCCTCATAGCGTTCAATCAGCACCCCCACAATCTCCATCAGTGAAGCCAGCGGATGTGACTCATCTTCTCCGGCTTCATCGATCAAACTGTCGAGGAATATGACCAGCTGTTCGTACTCTTCCTCCGTGTGCGGCACGCAAATCATTCCGGCCATCGCTGGCCAAGTGCTGAGTGCCTTGTTCACTTCGAGATTTTGCATATCTACTCCCTCCACTTCCCCTGGTCGTACTCCGCGTGTGTGAGCACCGCTCGGATGTTTTGTGGTAATGGCAAATTTTCATGAATCCTGAAAAGTACTCATTCTTCCAGTACCTCCTTTAAGTTTTTCATGACACTCTAACGCCTTGATTTGAAAATGAAAAATTCTTTGTGTCTTCGTGGCTTTGTGTGAGAAATGAAGAACATCACACAAAGGCACAAAGCCACAAAGGGGTACTAAGAGACTGTCTTTTTAGACAGGCTCTAAGCGTAGCTATTTACTCTTTGGTCAAATCACTACTTTCATTTTTGGCGTACCCAAGCAACATATAAATTTGGTCTTTGCTTGTTGCCCAGTAATAAATAATCCTTGAACCCCCACGCTTACCTCTGCCACTACCGCCCCAACGGATTTTCCTTATTCCACCACTTCCTCGGATAATACCTCCAACACCTGGATTTTCGTTAGGCTCCGATTATGTCGAAAAGATTCAGAACTTAAGCAGACATGAGTGCTTGTTCTAATTCCTTTCGGCTAATGCTATCTTCTTCGCGTCTCTCTTCAATAAGCGTCCAAAAGGAAGCATCACTTCCCAATTCTAGTTGTTCTTCATCTATTCCAATAATTAATGCTACTGGGTTACCTTCACGAGTAATAACGAGACGCTCCTGTTGAGCTTCCTTGACACAGGCATTCAAAGTGGTATGCTCAAGTCCGAAAGTTTTCATAATATCTCCTCCGTTGTCTTGTGCGGTGGCTTATGTCGGATAGCTCGAATAGTTACAACGAAAACCTCCTCATCGACATCGTAAAAAGCACGATATTCTCCTATCCGTAATTCCCAAATAGGATCAATATATTCCCATGGTGGTGTTAACCCAACAATCACTTTCCGATTACGAGTTTGTTTAGTGGGCTCATGCTTTAGTTGTGCTTCGATGCTGTTCAATATTCGCGGGCGTTCATGTATCCGTATACTTTTTAAGTCATTTACGACTCCTTTTGCATATTCAATAGTAAACATGTTCTATCGTGATTTCTTCCTTGCGCCTAACGCTGCAAATCATCGCAGGCAAAAAGCAGAGCGAGGAACAAGCGGCGCTTTTTGCCGTCTATTGGAGCTATTGGGAACGAGAGAATGTCAAACTTTTCTGTGAAGTTGAGAATTCGGCAATGCTGCTAAAATAGCTCTCAATACCTTGTTTACAGCCTCGGATGTTGTGAAAATCCGTGCCACATCAGGGTCTAAAGTTACAGTAACCCGAGTCTCTGTCTGCGTGACAAATCTGTTGGGTTTTGCCTTTGAGTAATCAAAATGATATTCAGGGAGCATATCCTGAACCTGTTCAGTATCTTCCGTAGTTTTCATAATCTTTACGCTCTCTTGCGGTTGTCTGCCGTGCACTGATTACCCGAACAATTCCCGGCAATCTCTCTATAAACGATACAATTAAAAGTCGCTTGTCGTTCGAGTAACCTATGATTAACTCTCTCCGCTCTCTAAGCGAGTCCCACTCATCATCAAAAATACATGCAAGCGGGTCATCAAAGACGGTTTGCGCCTCACTAAAGCTAACACCGTGTTTTTTCAGGTTTATACCAGCTTTTGATGAATCCCATTCAAATTCCACAGTTCTTCTCAGTCATGTGATTTTTCGTCTAAGATAATGTGCATGTCGTAAACTTGTCTGTAGATATTCTACAAGCATAATACTCTCCAAATCGGGCACCTAATGCCGCGCATAAACGGGCCACTGGAATGGTGCTTGTTTTATGTAATAATAGAGCGTAGCGAAATGCACGAAACAAGCACCGCGGAGATGGGTCCGCTTGATGCGCTTTGTTATGCGTGATTGATATGTAAGTTTTTAAAGACCGATTCCGGATCAGCCTGCACCAACCTTAAAAGAACTTTAGCCGGCCCCGTAGGATGACGATGACCTTGCTCCCAATTCTGAATAGTACGAAGACTTACACCAATTAAAGCCGCAAATTTCGACTGAGAAAAACCGATACGCTCACGAATTGCCTTGACATCCGGCTCTTCAAATTCGTAAACCTGCATAGGCTTCGTTTCACCACGCATTATTTTTCCGGCTTCTTGGATGCTGGTTAATAGCTCATTGAATAGTTCATTATCCATTTCTGAACTCCCGTTTTACGAGATCGACGTAGCTTGTCAACTAGAGAAATTTGAATAGAACGCGGTCAGACGCATAACGACTATGCTCATTTATTGGTCCAAATTTTAGCATTACGCAACTTTCTTTATTTTTATTTCAATTCCATCTATTTGTGGTAACGGCAAATTTTTATAAATCCTAAAAAGCGCCCATTCTTCCAGTACCTCTTTAAGTTGTTCATGACACTCTTCTAAAGTGGGGGCATTAGCATAGACTCCCTGGAAACCAGGAATTTCTCCATAGAAACTCTTGTCTTCTTCAAGAATTTCATAATGTGCATGTCGTAAACTTGTTTGTAGATATTCCACTAGCATAATACTCTCCATATTGGGTATCTCCGGGTAGGTCGGGAACCTCGCGGCTCCTTTCCCCCCTCAGAACCGTACAAGCGACTTTCACCGCATACGGCTCAAGCATGACAAACAGCCTCCGGGTATGGAGGATGCGATTTTGCACTGCTGCCCCATGTTGCCACACAAGGCGCGAATTTCCAGTCTTGCGCTTTTCATTCGCAGCACAATTTCTTGCGATGCGCTTATTAGGTGCTTGAGACCCCACTCTTGCTGGTGGCGTACCCCTGATTCGGGAACAGGCGACATCACGCCATGCCTAAGTCATTGATTTCCTTTCAATGTTTAGAAGTAAATCAGGCGACTTTCGTATGACAATAACGGCTTGGCTCAGGCGCCCAATGCCGCGTGGCACTGAGCTTGAAAGTTGTTGAGGAGCCGGACCGCGGCATTGGGTCGCCTGCAGCCGAATGTTAGGCGAATGATCTGTAAAAAACGATCCATCAATTGAGCCTGGCCTCTTTTTCTTCGCAGTTTGCGTCCGAACGAGCGCCTTGTTAGGCATTTAATCTAGTTGATTCTTCATCTTTGGGTAGCGAAATCCCCATCGCCTTTGCCCGCTTTTTCCACATGCGCCGAGCGTATTGTTGCATGTCGGCTGTCTTGTCGCTTTCATCCATTATCTCCAACCCGAGCAGGGTTTCCAGGATATCTTCCATAGTAATGATGCCCTCTATACCTCCGTATTCATCGATGATCACCATGATGTGCGTTCGCTGGTGCAGCACTTCATCAAATGCATCAGATAATGAGGTTTTGTCTGATAATGTATGCAGATCACGTCGATGGGTTTCCAGGGTATTGTCCGTATTGCCGCGTGCCTGTGCCAGTAACAGATCATCCTTTAGCACAAAGCCGGTTAACACTTCATCGTTTTCGGCATAAACCGGAATGCGAGAGAAGCGAGAGTCATAGTGTTTATCGAAATACTCGTAAACCGTCAACGATTCGGGTAATGAAAACACAACCGGGCGCGGCGTCATCACATCAGTGACCTGTGTTTCGTGCAGAAGGAACATGTTTTTCAGGATGCGTGATTCTCGCTCTTCCAGTTGACCTTCCTGCTCGCCGAGGTCGGCCATAGCGGCAAATTCTTTGCGGCTGAAGCCTTCAATTTTCATATCTCGAGAAAGACCACGCGTCAGTAACTCAGACAGCATTACAAAAGGGTACAGCGCCCATACCAGGAACTTGAGCCAGTGCGCCGTCATGCTTGACAGCCGACGCCAGTAAGTCGCGCCCAGTGTTTTAGGGATAATCTCTGAAAATATCAGGATCATCAGCGTCAGGGTTGCAGATATCAGTCCCACCCATGTTCTGCCAAACACCACGGCCGCCTGCGCTCCGGCACCAACAGCACCTACTGTGTGGGCTATGGTGTTAAGTGTCAAGATCGCAGCCAGCGGCTTGTTGATATCCCCCTTGAGCTCGCGCAACAGTGAGCCCGAGCTTTTGTCTTCCTGTTCAAGTACGCTGATATGAGCCGTAGTAACACTGAGCAGTACGGCTTCTGAAATTGAACATATAAACGAAAAGATTAAGGCGGTGGCCACATAAACGATGAGTAAGGTCATTCTGGCAAGATAATTGATAGTGTAAAGGGGGCTGGCCTATTAATAGTATTTGGTTGTCTAACGTTTGGGCTCAGGCGCCCAATGCCGCGTGGCACTGAGCTTGGAAGTTGCAGAGGAGCCGGACCGCGGCATTGGGTCACCTGCAGCCAAATGTTAGGCGAATGATCTGTGAAAAACGACCTATCAATTGAGCCTGGCTCCTTTTTCCGTTATTGCTTGATGATTATTAATAGCTTGCAATCTTCTCTTGACACAACATCCCTGTTAATTGTCGTAAATGCTTTACGCGTTCCGCCAGCCATATTAGTTCTTCCTGAGAAATTTTGTAATGCTCTGAATAACGTGCATCAACATACGCATTCTTTAGCAACTGAAAACAACGGCGATGAATTTTATTGTCTTGTGGAAATACCTCGGCAACGCGTTCATCTCGTGAAATGACCAACGAGTTAAGCTGTTTCAGGTTATGCGTGTTCGGTTTGTAGTTGGTTAAGACCAACAGCAGGCATGCAAAGTAACGCTCTGTAGCTTGGTGAAGCAGGAAAGCTCCCATTTTTAGTCTTTCTTTACTTAATGCATATTCGTATTGATCAAAAAATTCATTTGCACTCTCGAACCATTGATTATAATGTTTCTCTGCAATGATTTTATATTCTTCAGGAGTTAGCTTGCTGGGTTCCGCTAGTTCACGTTTATCGGTTTCATACAGTACGATACCTTCCCGCTTGATGTCAGTGAAAAAGTATTGTCCCTTGACTAAAGCATCGTTTACTTCTTCCAGTGTATGGACCAATATATTTAAGGGCTGGCGTACTCGTAAAGCAATGCGATCTTCCGCGGTATGCCAGATCTTATACTCTTCAACGAGTTCTCTTTTGTTGACAATAACTAAAATGTCATAATCGCTAACGTAACTGTGAGCCGGATCATTTACCCATTTTCCTGTAGCATGACTACCAAATAGGATGATTTTTAATATCCTGCCGTGTTTTTTCTTACCAGTAGCAAATCCTGTGACTTGTTCAAACTCGTCACGAAGGACAGTGACAATATGGACTAGATTGTCCTGCCGGGATGCTGGCAAATGATCAAGATTCTTTTTCATCCGACCACACTACTATTAATAAGGCTAAGCTCAAAATTGATTCCTCTTTAAAAGGCATAACGTAACGGGTAAATTGGCGCCTACTGCGCTGGCAAGATCGTTCAGATTTGCTACGAGCTTGACGCGCAGTAGGCCCCGCATGTTAGGCGGTTTTGATCTTTGGTTAACAAATCGAATTGAGTATGGCGCCTAACCCTTTAGTCACCTTTATTCGCCTTCATTAATATGCACCATCGCATGCGCAACGGCCAAGATCCCAAGAAACAGCTGCAAGCGGGAGGTTAAACTTAGCATAAACAAGCCCCACCACAGCATCTCTGGAATTTCTACAGCTACCTTCATCAGTAACCCCATAACGCGCCAGTTCATCCTTATTGTCCTTGATGGCGATTACTGTTTGCATATAGTAAGGATGTCCTATCCAGTGAGCACAAGTTAGCCTTGGCGGAACAACAACATCGGCGATGCAGTGATGAGGATGCCATCGCGTACAATCGGCGTAGGCAACGGAAAATGTGATCGACAACAACACCATTGAGCTAGCCGCGATTGGGGCTCGCAAAAAGCGTGCAATGTTCATGGTTTCATCTTCCTCTTAGTTATAACTTGACCTTATGAAGTGAAAGTAGATCGATCGCCTAACAGGTAGTAGACGGCGAGTTGCCGTGTTTAAGTCCGTCGGAACGCCTTATATACCACAACTATTGCTTCTTTTTATTGCCTCGGTCTCTCCCATCGAACAACTACGGCGAACTTCCATCTAGTGCTTGATCCCTATGGCTACCGCGTCTATGCTGGTCGGATGATACAGTAGGGTTCGCTGTGCGGACCGCTGGGATGTTGCGGTCTACGCATTAAGCACTACCTTAGGTTCTTTGTGCTCTCAGATAAGAGCGTTGAACTCCTCAACAGTCAGACCGCATTGCTTGATGATGGCTCGCAATGTGCCCTTTGCTACAACCCGATGATCCGGAACGACCTGCCGGCTATGGGGTTCCATGGTTTGGCGTAGGATGATGTGACTTCCTTTTTGCCTGTCTTTCTCATACCCAATCTTCTGCAATGCAGCGACGACCTGTCTACCTGAGACCTGGGGAAGGGCATCACACAGCAACCTCGATAATTTCTTCGGAGATGCTGGGAGGAACCGGTTCCCCATGTACTGCAAGGCTTTCGAGATAGATCTCGATAGCCTCATGAACATTCGTAAGGGCCTCAAGCCTGGTTCCACCCTGGGAGATGCAACCAGGAAGTGACGGAACCTCTGCGACGAAGACCCCATCCTCATCCTGCTCAATGACAACTCGGTACCTCATGCTATTTGCCTTTGCCTACGGAGTTGAGACTGTGAAAGTATTGCCGGATTTTCGAAGCGTCAGGGACAGGAAAACACAATTTCCCTGAATTAAACAGCAAGGGCGTTTCCTTGTCTCACTTGGTACGGAATTTAGCGTGAAATAGAGCAACTCCCTCCCACCGTTTCCGGGAATGGCGAATACTTTCACAGTCTCAGTTGTAAGGTATCGAGGTCAGAAATGTAGGTTGGGGTGAGGAACGAACCCCAACAAATCACTAAACCCTTTCCCTCACGGCGCTTTTCTCTGGTTTAGGCTTGCGAGCTGGAAACGATACGAGTTTACGCCCGCTTTCTGCTTGCTTAATTTGTATATCTTTGCAAATTGCATCGATATCGAAGTTAAGCTGCCGGGCATATTCTTCTCGAAACTTATGGATCTCTTCTACAATAGGATCATGCCACATAGTTACGTTCCTAGTAGCTCTTGAGGAGTACAGATAATCGGAGGCTCGAAGCCTTTGGAACGACACATACTTTCGATACGAGGACGAATCACGGCATTGTTAATGTGTGTGCAATTCCAGGTAAGCAGGTATTCGACGCCATGGACAGCAGCAACCGCAATATGGAAGGCATCGATTTGAGCTTTGGGTGGCAACGGAACGTTTTCAATCAGACCCCTCGCAAGTTTTCCGACCTCATTTGTTACTGAGAGCTCCGGGATCGGTGCAATTACCTTCATTCGGCGCGCCGCGGCATCCGCATCTCCGGCTGCAGCTTCTCGTGAAACGAATTCCGAAATTACCAGATCGAAATCGGCACGACAGGCATCCCACCATTCTTGAGTAAGTTCTTGATTCGCCGCAACCACCAGATCTCGGCTGGTTCTCGCGGTGAGATAGCTCACTATTGATGTCTCGACGTATACCTTTTGTTTCACAATGGCAGTTGCAAATGAAAAGCCTCAAGCAAACTGCCTGAGAAACCGCAGGTCGTTCTCGAAATAAAGTCGGATGTCATCGATGCCGTAACGCAGCATCGCCAATCTCTCCACGCCCATACCGAAGGCGTAGCCGAGGTAGCGTTCGGCGTCGATCCCCACATGTCGGAATACCTCCGGATGGATCATCCCGCAGCCCAAAACTTCCAGCCAGCCGGTCTGCTTGCATACCCGGCAGCCGGTTCCGTTGCACATGACGCACGCTATATCCACCTCCGCGGAAGGCTCGGTGAAGGGGAAATAGGACGGTCGAAAGCGCAGTGCGAGGTCACGTTCGAAGAAGTTGTTCAGAAAATCGTAGAGTACCCCCTTGAGGTCGGCGAAGGTCGCCTGCTCGTCCACCAAAAAACCCTCTACTTGGTGGAACATGGGGGTGTGGGTCAGGTCGGAGTCACAGCGATAGACCCGTCCGGGGGCGATGATCCGCAACGGCGGTTTTGTCTTTTCCATGACCCGGATCTGCACCGGCGACGTATGGGTGCGCAGGAGCAGGTGCTCGTCGAAGTAGAAGGTGTCATGCATGGCCCGCGCCGGGTGATGGGCCGGAATGTTGAGGGCCTCGAAGTTGTGGTAGTCATCCTCGACTTCCGGCCCCTCGGCAACAGCAAATCCTGCGTTGGCGAACAGCCGTTCGATCCGCTGCAGGGTGCGGGTGATGGGGTGCAGACCGCCGGGCCTCTGGCCGCGGCCCGGTAGGGTGACGTCGATGCGCTCGGCGGCCAGGCGGTTGTCTAGGGCCGACTGCTCCAGCTCTGTCTTGCGGGTATCGATGGCCTCCTGCACCTGTACCTTGGCCCGGTTGATCGCCTGTCCGGCCCGCGGGCGCTCGGCTGGCGGCAACTTTCCGAGCCGCTTGAGCTCGGTGGTGAGCAGGCCGCTCTTGCCTAGATAACGCACCCGTATCCGGTCCAGATCCGCGAGGTCTTGGGCCGCGGAGATCTGTTCCAGGGCATCGGCTCGCAGCCGGTCGCTTCCCGGTCCGGTTTCGTCGTTCATGTGTTCTACCGATAACATCGAGCCGACAGGATCCCCACGGAAAATTTATCCGCAAATGAACGCAAATGGCCGCCAATAAATGTAAACAGACCAAGAACCGTCGATGATGGCAAACCGATTGTAATTGTTCAGATCGCCACTGTTTTTGCCATCTGCCTGGCACGGTAGATTCCGGCAATCCTTACCGGAATGAGGAGGTGGGGGCTGAATGATTACTTTTTATACCGCCTTGGCTCATATAATTTTATCGGCAATACGGATGCATATGACTCGAAATCTTTGTCGGTTGTAAAAATTGCCATTTTGTGGCTGTGTGCCGAAGAGCAAATTATGAAAGCGGTATTTGATCCTTGAATTCATTTTACTTTCCTCTGTTTCTTATAATCGTAATCTTCTTCGTACTCTATCTTATTAAACAGCTTGAGGATATCTTCCCGTTTTCTACGTTGGATATACTCTTCCAGTGCTTCTGTTACTACCGCCTTTTTAGTTTTGTGTTTCCCCAACAGCTGGGCTTGCTTGATAAGACTGTCATCAATTATTAAATTAGTAGCCACGTCGTACCTCTTTACACAATCTTGTCCTCGATTACGATTGGATTGCTGGTTGCATCTTTCTCACTACGCGGTGCTTTCTTTTTCCTGATTAGCAAGAATCTTCAGCTAGGCTCACGATTGAACCACCCATGGACGCATACTATCCTGGATTTCTCAAAAAAACAGCAGCCAGAGGCCCACGCTCGGAGCGGTGGATTCGGGTAGCTGAAACTCATTGCTAATCAGGTCCTTTTTTCCTATTTTTGACCATCACAAATAATCAGAACCGCCGGGGCTGGAAATCCCTGGTGTTGATGATGGAAGCGCTATCGCCCGTGGCCCGAATCACGAATAACCCCTGGTTCTGCGCATACTGGTCGCTCGCCTGCTCCGCACGCAGATAGGCTACTGCACCGAATGCCGTATGGTTCCTGTATTCAGGCAGGTAACGCTTGGCTCGGTGGAGCTGCCTGATGAATTTATCGACCAGCCCAACCCGCAGGGTCGTCTTCACCTCCACGATAACGATCTCCTCACCATTGTGCGCAATGATATCGAACTCGTAGCTCTCTCCATTACGACTGCCCTTGCGCCGGGTCGAGGTATCGTAGACCCGGATTCCATAGTCGTCTAACAAGCGCAACAGATCCCCTTCGACCAAGCTCTCCACCAGCTTGCCCCACTGGCCCACAAATAGATCCTCCAGGGCCCGCATTTTCTTATCCGTTTCCCGGAACATACGATCCGTCTCTTGGGATCTACGTTCCCAGGCCCGTTGCGACTCTTGGAACTTGTGATCCCAGGCCCGTAGGGATTCCTGGAACTTACGATCCCAGGCCCGTTGCGACTCCTGGAACTCACGATCCCAGGCCTGTTGCGACTCCTGGAACTTACGGTCCGTCTCCTTAAACCTACGGTCCGTTTCCTGGAACAACTGCCAGACTTTTTCGAAATTCAATGCGGTTTCCGTCATGAAACTGGACCTCGGTAGCTGAAAATTGCCCTTTTGAGCAATAGAATGCTGAAAGAGGAAAGAACACCCACCTTATTCTCCTTGTCCAACGTTCGTGCACGCCTTTTTGCACACGTTTGGCCTCCAAGCTTTCGGGACCCTACAGCTGACCTTAACTCTGCGTTCTCGGCGTCTCAGAGATTCGAAAGAGAGGAGGCACTGCCCCTCCGAGCGCAGCGGCGCGCATCATCAGACAGCGATTGCCGCTTTCGCCTGCTCGGCCAGGGCCGCGAAGCCCGCTTTGTCGTGGTAGGCGATGTCGGCCAGCACCTTGCGGTCCACCTCGATGCCGGCCTGCTTCAGGCCGTTGATGAGACGGCTGTAGGACAAGCCGTTCTCGCGTGCGGCCGCGTTGATGCGAACGATCCACAGGGAGCGGAACTGGCGCTTTTTCTGGCGCCGATCCCGGTAGGCATATTGGCCGGCCTTGATGACGGCCTGCTTGGCAACCCGATAGACCTTACTGCGGGCACCATAGTAGCCCTTGGCCTGTTTCAGCACCTTTTTGTGACGGGCGTGTGCTGTAACGCCTCTTTTTACACGTGGCATCCGTATCTCTCCGGAATTGATCAGCAGTAAGGAATCATTCGCCGGGCGGATTTCACATCCGCCTTGTGCAGGGCCTCGGGGTCGCGCAGATGGCGCTTCCGCTTGCTGCTCTTCTTAGTCAAGATGTGCCGCCGATGAGAGGCGTTTCGTTTGAAGGTCCCGGAGGCGTTGCGCTTAAAACGCTTGGCCGCCCCGCGGTTGGTCTTGATCTTCGGCATTTCTTTGTCCTATTTCGCCGTTTCTTATCGAATTATCATGTCTCTACGCACTACCGTACATGCCCGGAGGAACTCTTTTTTACCGCAAAGCCAAACGCGAATCGACGCAAATCAGTCGAATCGGTTCGCTATCAGCGTAGGTGCAAGTTTTGCGCAATGCAGCTTTAGGGCACTTTGAAAAATACGGTTTTCGTGAAAGGCATGTCTGAATAATCAATGGCTTGGAGTCTCCCGGTCGATGAAAACACCTATTTTTCAAGGTGCCTTTTATCTTATTGAAACTTCAAGCTTTCGCCCTAACACCGAAGCAAATTTCTCTAAGGTTGAAAACCTAATATCTTCGGCATGGTTCTCTATTCTGGAAATAGCAGATTCCTTGGTATGTAATTTTGTAGCTACTTCCTGTTGCGTTAAGCCGGATGCTTCCCTAGCCTGCTTCAATAGTGCGCCAATTTTAAAGGCCTGGTATCCTTCATCGAAACCTTCATCAAATGCTGCGTCTGTTTTTCTTCTTTCGGCAATGTATTTTTGGAGATCACTCATGATTCTTGCCGCCTGCTCAGGTAGTCTTTCTTTCGGTTCTCCGCGATTTTGACTTCTTTCTGTGGCGTTTTCTGAAGACTTCTTTTGAAATGCATGATTCAAAACCACTACCTGATTACCGTCGAGAAAACCCAGAATTCTGAAAATGTTACTCCCAAATTGTATTCTAACTTCCAAAATTTCATCGGTACTTGTCAATTTCTTGAAGTATCGCGAAGGAATAATTTCCGATTCTTCAATAAGTTGCAAAACCCATGCTGTCTTTTGCGCTTGCTTGGATGACAGTGACTCCAAGAATTCTTCTACAGGACAGTACCCGGATGCAGTTCTATAAAATAGGATTTCTCTCATACACAAAGGTTAGCCGAATTATAATTAAGCTAAAGCTAAGGCTGGCCTCTGTTTGGAATGAGGAAAATCAGAGAACGGAAACGAAAACGGAAAAGGAACGATAACTATTGAGCCAACTGCAGGTATGACCATGCTTGATCCTCTTCCGGTTTATCCCAATCTTCGGCCAAAGACCGCTCACTTAGGAGCGATTCCTGATTAGGAAAACCAAGTGGTTCTTCTTCCAAAATCGTTACCAATGCACGGTGAGCAGACTTGACCTGCACCATTTCCGAAAGGTGTACCATGCCATCCTCATCGTAGTCATGTTCCCGCGCGATGTCGTCTTTGATTTTCCATAGATCCTCGATGATTTCATCCGCCATTTCCACCTACTCCCATCAGATCTTGTGGTGTGCGGATATCCGGACGTCCATACCCGTTAGCGGAATATACTCAGTCGAATCGGCCTGTTCATAATATTCTTTCCAATGGTAAGCCCACTTCATCTTCAATTTCCTTATACTCGCTTTTGAGATATTCGAGAAATTGTGTCAACTGAAGATGGTGCTCTTCGTAATCACTCTTATCGCGTATGGTTTCACTCCTGAGAAGCCCTTCCTGATAAAGAGTTGCATCTCTGACCGAAGATATAAGAAGGGGTGCCCAAGTATCTGGAACCTGCATCAAACCACTTCCTTAATCAACTGCATTGCCAATTGATTCAATAAACGCTTGAATCTTGCCAGTAGCATATCAAAAGCAGGAGCCGGTGTATAATGGGTTGCTCCAAAAATCGTATCAGCTTTTGATCAGGCCGCTCTGGCTTGCGACGTAGCAATCAGCATACTTTCTATACTCAAATGGTAATCTATATCGGGCCACTCGATTCCCGTATTCGCACAAATAAATCTGTAGTTGACTATTTGATTGAATGTGGCATTCTGCAATTCCTTATACCATATTATCGGAGTCGATATGATGCGCCCATCAACTAATTCCACATGAAGATATTGGTCGTCGAACCGCACCTTTTTACCTTTGGGCGAAGGATTTATCCCAACCTCTGATAAAATCATCTCTGTTTGCTTCCACGATAACCACAGCTTTCCTCAGATCCTTTGGTTTCATATAGTTATTGACGATCCGAAGGGTCTCCAATTCGATCTTGAAAAAACCTTCGCCTTTCGATACATGAATATGGCGTGGTTCGTGTTCGTTTGCATAGAAGAAAAATTTGAACCCATCTTTGTTCAGCAATGTAGGCATTCAGGGGCAACTTGGAAAATAGGTGTTTTCACTAATGGTGAACAAAATGGCCGCCATAAGAAGAGAAGACACCACGGATACAATAATATCTCGCCTCGTCACTAACCCCCAACTGGGCACCCGCAAGGGGCGCCCCTACAAAAGATCTTGGCTCTTTATGGATTCCGGACCGCTCACGATCACGGCGGGTAGCACCAAACATTTTTGGAGTGCGGTGGCAACCTTACTCCAGTAGCTACCGGAATCCCGGGTGCCCGACCTCACCGCTGGAGTTGGCCCTAGTGCACTGTCTCGCCGCCGCTTTGGATTTCATTTGGCGACGCATCGGTTCCCGGCACAGGTGTTGCAGCCAGGGGAAAGCGCCGTCGCCGCGGCGCGTGGGGAACCTAAATCCCAGGTTCCCGGCAAACGCCGTGGGTATCCCCATTGCCGGGGTCCCATTCGACCGCGCCGCTCTGTCGGCGCACTCCAAATCAGTCCGGAATCCATAAAGAGCCAAGATCTTTGCACCCTTTGCGCCTTTACGGTTCGAACGATTCCGCGGCGCTATTTCTTCTTGGGACCCAGGACCATCACCATTTGCCGTCCTTCCATCTGCGGCCGTTGCTCCAAGGCACCGATCTCGGCCAGGTCGGCTTCTATGCGTTGCAGCAGTTGCAGCCCCAGATCGCGGTGTGCATGTTCCCGCCCGCGAAAGCGCATGGTGACTTTGGCCTTGTCCCCATCGTCCAGGAACCGCGTCAGGTTGCGCAGCTTGACCTGATAGTCTCCCTCGTCCGTCCCGGGACGAAATTTGACCTCCTTGACCTGAACCTGCTTCTGTTTCTTACGGGCCTCGGACTTCTTTTTTTTCTGATCGAACAGAAACTTTCCGAAATCCATCAGGCGACAGACCGGCGGCTCCGCGTTGGGGACGATCTCCACGAGATCCAATCCCACTTCCGTTGCCCGTTCCTGGGCATCCGCCAAATTTACGATACCGACCTGATTACCCTCCGCGTCGATAAGCCTTACCTCGTAGGCGGTTATTTCACGATTGACGCGGTTTCTTTTTGGCGCGGCGATAGCAGGTTCCTCCAAATAAAATACGCAAAAAACGCAAAAAACAAGAATGACCTACGGTCCGGAAGCCTCGACAAGCGAAGGACATTCCGCACCTGTTTGGTCGTCAGTGGATTCGATTCGTGATCTCCTCGCCCAGCCGAGCGACGAGGTCTTCGATACCGAGAGTGCCGAGATCCTTGCCTTTGCGGTCGCGGACGGCAAGCGTCCGTTGTGCGACCTCGCGGTCACCGACCACCAGCAGGTAAGGGACCTTCTGCAACGTGTGCTCGCGGATTTTAAAGCCGATCTTCTCGTTTCTCAAGTCCGACTCTACCCGGAAGCCTTTGTCGCGTAAGGTGTTAGCGACCTCGGTTGCATAGTCGGCCTGGCGGTCCGTGATGTTCAGGACTACTGCCTGGATCGGGGCGAGCCAGAGGGGGAGGGCACCTGCATGGTGCTCGATCAGGATCCCGATGAACCGCTCCAGGGAGCCGAGAATGGCCCGGTGCAGCATCACCGGCACCTGTCTGCTGTTGTCCTCGGCGATATAATGGGCGCCCAAGCGTTCGGGCATGGAAAAATCGAGCTGAATGGTGCCGAGCTGCCAGACCCGTTGAAGGCTGTCGCGCAGGGAAAACTCGATCTTGGGGCCATAAAAAGCGCCTTCTCCCGGTTGCAGCTCCCAATCTAAGCCTGTCCGGTCAAGGGCGTCCCGGAGGGATCTTTCGGCCCGGTCCCAGACCTCGTCACTGCCCACCCGTAGCTGCGGACGGGTGGAGAACTTGACCAACACTTCGTCGAAACCGAAGTCCCGATAGACCTCGAATAGTAGGTCGATGAAGTCGGATACCTCCCCGAGGATCTGCCCCTCGGTGCAGAAAATGTGCGCGTCGTCCTGGACGAAGTTGCGCACCCGCATCAGCCCGTGCAGGGTACCGGAAGGCTCGTTGCGGTGGCAGGAGCCGAACTCGGCCAGACGTAGCGGCAGGTCCCGATAACTCTTCAGGCCATGGTTGTAGATCTGGATGTGGGCCGGGCAGTTCATGGGCTTGACGGCGAAGACCCGGTCCTCCGACTCGGTAACGAACATGTCGTTGCGGAATTTTTCCCAGTGACCGGATTTCTCCCACAGGCTGCGGTCGATCACCTGGGGCGTGTGTACCTCCCGATAACCGCGGGAACGGAGCCGGTCGCGGATGTAGCGCTCCAGGATCAGATAAATGGTCCAGCCCTTGTCGTGCCAGAAGGCCATGCCCGGGGCTTCGTCCTGGAAATGGAACAGGTCCAGGGCCTTGCCGAGCTTACGGTGATCGCGCTTTTCGGCCTCCTCGAGGCGGTGCAGGTAAGCCTTGAGCTCCTTCCGGTCCCGCCACGCGGTGCCGTAGATGCGTTGCAGCATCGGGTTGCGGGAATCGCCGCGCCAGTAAGCACCGGCCACCTTCATGAGTTTGAATCCGCTGCCGAGCTTACCGGTCGATGGCAGGTGGGGGCCGCGGCACACGTCGAACCAGTCCCCCTGGCGGTAGACGGAGACCTCCTCGCCTTCCGGGATCAGGTCCCGGATGATTTCCACCTTATATTGCTCGCCGATTTTGCCGAAAACCCGGATTGCCTCGTCTCGCTCCCAGACCTCGCGCCGGATGGGTAGGTCGCGTTCGACGATCTCCCGCATCCGTTGCTCGATGCGTACCAGGTCATCCGGGGTAAAGGGCTCGTCGCGGGCAAAGTCGTAATAAAAGCCGTCCTTGATGGCGGGCCCGATGGTGACCTGGGTGCCGGGATAGAGCTCCTGCACCGCCTGGGCCATCACATGGGCGGCATCGTGGCGCAGCAGATCCAGGGTGTCCTCGTCGCGGGCGGTAACAATGGCGACTGCCGCGTCTCGGTCAATGGCATAGGAAACGTCCACGACTGTTCCGTCGACCCGGCCGGCCAGGGCGGCCTTGGCGAGACCGGGACCGATGGAACGGGCGACCTCATAGACGGAGATCGGGCCGTCGAATTGTTTGTGGGAACCATCGGGGAGGGTGATTCGGGGCATGGACTAAGACCTACAGCTCAATGCGTCGGCAAGCCGGTCGCACAAGATCCCATCTAGCAGGCGTCGATCCGGGTCGTCTGCCGGCAGGTTTCCGAACAGACGGTCCAGGATATCCGGTGGTGCCGCCCGCTCGTAGGGCGGGACTCGGGCCCAGGCCCCGCAGCATCTCGTCGAGCGCGGGCATAGGCTCTACCCGAAAGCGCTCCAGCCATTCGAGGGTCTGGTTGGTTTCCAGGGGTATCGTCATGGATCGATCCATCCGGTGGGCAATCGGCCGAAATCGTCCCGGCCACTCCCGTATTGTAGACAAAAGAGGTGGTCCGTACGCAAAGAATCGAGCCCTGGGTTGCGTGAGACCGTCACCGGCTCGGTGACTACCCGGTCGTGGTTAATTTTTAAATGCCAGCTTAACCAGTAGCTGGCACTAGCTCCGTATTTATAGCGGTGCAGGAAGAGTTTCAAACAGATCTCGTGCATTTTAACGCATTTGGAAAAAGATAACGTCTTACGCACGAAGCATGCTAACTGCTGTCGCAAGGTAGTATTCCAGCGCTCAACATGGGCCGTCTCTCCAGTTTCTTTGCCGACAGGGTTATGTTGCTCGTTCGGAATAACGGCTTGATAAGCTTTCCAATAGTCGGTGAAAACAATCGCTTTTTTATAAGCGAATGGTATGCGATTCCAGAGTATTTGGCAGGTCTCTTCACTGCGCTCACCACAAGCATAAGCAACTACTTCTCGGGTCTCTCTGCTCAATGCGATCCATGCCCAAATTTTGTTATCTTTTTCAAAGACATAAGACCATAATTCATCCATTTCCAACACCGGTGTTTGCTCCGGACCAAGAGGTGTCAGCGTCGCTTCAAGAGGAAGAAGCGCCGCCGCTTTTTCTTTTAACCAAGCACGCAATGTTTGACGACAAACCCCATGCGTACGTTCGATCCCACGCATACTTGATCGTTCTTGATAAGCTTTTATGATGAGGTCTTTCTCTTCCTCCGTATAGCGATTTTGGGGTTCAAGTACACCATAAGCACCACAGGTTTTACAATGATATTGCTGGTTTCCGCACGCATTTAGGCCGTTTTTTTATCTCTTTGCTGTGACATTTGTGGCAGGTACATACATTAGTTTTAATAATCATGACTGAAAACCCCTTTGATTGATTCTGTAGATGAGTTATTCTACTCTGGCATTTAAAAAATACCACTACCCAACTGCTCTCCCTCGGTGCGGAAAGCGTCATTCGGGTACTGCCGGGTAGCGCCTTTCAAAAGAGGAATGCCACCCATTTCGAGATTCGCCGTGACAGCAGAGAGGACATGCAGCGACTTCTGGAGACCGTTGGAGATGGCGACAGGGTGGTTTACCTGTGGGGACTGGACGCACCCACGGAAAAAGATGATCCGACGGGGACGGCGGATGCCATCGCCTGTTTATGCCTGATTCAGGCCTTGGCTCGAACTAAGCACCTGGAATCCCGCCACTTTTCCCTCATCACCCGCAATGCCCAGTCAGTCCACTCCGACGAACGCTTGCTTACGCTCGCCCAAGCGCCTCTGGTGGGACTGGTGCGGGTCGCCATCAACGAGTATCCCGATATTCGGTTCCAGCTGGTGGATCTGGACCACGAAGATGGACAGGACGACCTTGCATCCCTGATGGAAGAACTGTCGGCCAACAGCCCCGATGAAGAAATGGCGTTTCGTAGCGCGGGGCGTTATGTCCATCGCTTGGTGCAAATCCGGCTCGAAGAACCGGAACCTGTCGCCGCCACGTCCGGTCTTCTTTATGAGCTCGAGATAGGTACGCCCGGCAATATCGAGAGCCTTCGTTTTCGGGAAAAACAAAGACGGGCGCCTGGTTCTGGCAAAATCGAGATCGAAGTCCATGCCGCTTCCCTGGATTACAAGGACGTGTTGAAGGTGACGAAAATACTGCCGGAAGAGGCGCTAGGAAATACCTTCTACGGCGATAGCCTTGGCATGGAAGCTGCGGGCGTTATCACCCGAGTCGGAGAAGGCGTCGAAGACTACCGGGCCGGGGATGCGATTGTCGCCTCGCTGCCGAACGCCTTCAGCACTTACATTACCGTGCCTGTCGATGCGGTATTTCTCATGCCGAAGCTGGGTAATCTCAGTTACGAGGAAGCCGTCAGCGTACCACGGGTCTTCATCACCGCCTATTACGGACTGCACCGTATTGCACGGTTGCAACTCGGTGAAAAGGTGTTGATTTACGCCGCCACCGGTGGGGTCGGCATGGCTGCCATCCAGGTAGCGCAATGGATTGGGGCCGAGATCTTTGCCACCGTCGACAGCCCCGGGAAATCCGATTATCTGCGTTCCTTAGGGGTCGAACATGTCATGGATTTCCGATCCCTGGATTTTGTCGATGAGATCATGGCATCGACCGATGGCAAGGGTGTGGACGTGATAATCAGTAGCCTACTGGAGAAATCGTCACCAAGAATCTTGCCATCCTCGGTGCATTCGGTCGTTTTATCGAGATCGGCAAACAGGATATCGTGAACGATAATCGCCTTCCTCTGCGGCCCTTCAATCGCAACTTGACCTTTGCCGTCGTCGATATCGATCAACTGATGGCGGCACGCCCCGGGATATTCAGGCGGATGTTAGGCGAGGTCTGGGGACGGTTCATGGCGCGGGATTTCACGCCCCTGCCCGTCAAGGTGTTTCCAGCGACACGTATCATAGATGCCTTCAACCATATGGCCGATTCGAGACATATCGGCAAGATAGCGGTTTCCATGCGGGATCTACAAGGGCTTTCGGTACTGCCGATGGCGATGGAAAAGACCCTATTCAAACCGGACGCCACTTACCTGATCACGGGTGGTTTCGGTGGTTTTGGTCTGGAGGTTGCCAAGTGGATGAGCGCGCTGGGCGTGAAAAACCTGGTGCTGGTTGGACGGCGCGGTGCTGCGACGGAAGAGGCGAAGCAGACGGTAGAGGCGCTAGAGAAGGTCGGCCCCGGGTATTCGCGGCATCAGCAGACATCGCCCAAGAATCGCAGGTAGCAAGGCTCATGGGTGAGATTGACACCACCATGCCACCGCTCAAGGGGATCATGCATGCGGCGGTGGTGCTGGACGATGCGCACATCGCCGAACTCGATGGGCAGCGGTTCTCGAAGGTCATGGCCCCCAAGGCCCTTGGCGCCTGGCATCTGCATCAACAGACACAAGATATCCCCCTAGGATTCCTTGAGGGACCCGAATCTTTACAAATCAGTCAAGTTTATGCAGTGCACAAATCGGGATCGGGATCGGGATCGAAATTCCGATTGCGATCCCGATTCCGATTTCGACCTACCCAAGCTCTCCAACGGTTGGTTAGGTGTAGGAGATGGGGCCTTACGGGAGAGGGGCTGTTGGGGTCTTCATGCCTCGTCGGTCTGAGGCGAAGCCTCGTTAGATTTCTTTGTCTTGTTCTCATCGATCTCCGCCCAGATCGGCAATGCAAGTCAGGGCAATTATGCGGCGGCCTATGTATTCCTCGATGTGCTGGCTCACCACAGACGGGCCAATGGACTGGCGGCAACGAGCGTCAATTGGGGCGCCATTTCGGAAGTCAGTATGGCGGCCCGCGACAAGGAGACCGGTGAGTATCTGGAGGGCATTGGTGTAAAAGGGATTACTCCCGTCCAGGCCATGCAGGCATTGGCCTACATACTCTATCGGCGACCGGTACAAATCGGCCTCATGCATGCCGACTGGGGGAAATTGGGACAGTTCAACCCGGCCTTTGCCGCCTCACCACGGTTTTCCCATCTCATCCCAGAGGAGGAAACCTTAACGGGGGATTCAGCGAGTAGCATTTTGCGCCGAGCGTTGCAGGCAATGGAACCGGAGGAACAGAGAGAGAAGGTTATTTCCTTACTGGCGGGAGAAATCAGCAAAACACTGCGGATACCCGTCGGGCAGGTCAGTCTTCATCACTCTTTGCCCAATATGGGGGTGGATTCATTGATGGCCATAGAGTTGCGGACCGCGATCCAAACACAATTCGGTGTCACCATAACCACGCTGGAATTGCTCAAGGTAGACACCATTACCCAGATGGCGGCGCGATTACTGGAAAAAATGGGCCTGGCGGAATCTCCCGATCTTTCTTCCGAAGAGCACTTGGAAGCACCGGAGACAATCGTTGGAGAAAAGATGGCTCCTGATTATGTGGAAGGGGAAATATAATGAACCTAGTAAAATTCGTAGAAGAACTATCGGCACAAGGCATCGAGTTGTGGGTCGGTGACGAGCGGTTGCGCTATCGTTTTTCCCGGAACGCTTTGACTCAGACGCTATTGAGCAAGATCAAGCAACGCAAAACCGAAATCCTCCAGTTGCTACGCGACCCTACCGTCGTTACCAAAACCTATCCCCTTTCTCATGGTCAGCAGGCACTTTGGTTCTTGCAGCAAAGTGCACTGGAGAACGTCGCTTACAACACGGCCTCCGGCATACGTATTCTCTCTCCTGTGGACGCCTCGGTTTTGCGGCGAACACTTCAGACCTTAACCAACCGGCATCCGTCCCTGCGCACGACCTTCACAATGGAGGAAGGTAGGCCTGTTCAGGCGATCCATGGGTACAGGGAAGTCGATTTCCAAGAGACGGATGCCTCGAAGTGGTCTACGGATGAGTTGAGAGAACGGGTCATCAAGGCATACCGACAGCCGTTCGACCTGCAACAGGGACCATTATTGCGGGCCAGTCTCTTTACCCGCTCCAGGGAGGAGCATGTGTTCTTCGTCACGATCCACCATATCGTGTTCGACGCATGGTCCACATGGATATTCTGGGACGAATTCGCGCAGTTGTTGTCAGCGGAAAAAAGTGGGGATGTGCTCTTTCTACCGCCCATTGATCGCCAATATTCGGATTACGTCCGCTGGCAAGAGGACGTGTTGGAAAATGAGGAAGGGAAGCAGCTGGGGACCTATTGGCAAAAGCAGCTGGCAGGTGAATTGCCCACGCTCGATTTGCCGACCGATAGACCTCGCCCGCCGGTGCAGACCTATAACGGCGCCTCCCGTGTCTTCACGCTGACCGACGAACTCTCCGAACGGCTGCGGGGGCTTGCCAGGGCGGAAGGCGCCACCCCTTTTATGGTGTTTCTGGCGGCTTTTCAGGTCTTGCTCCATCGCTACACAGGGCAGGAAGACATTCTGGTGGGCTCGCCAACCGCAGGCCGCGGTCGAACCGAGTTTTCCGGGATCGTCGGTTATTTCGTCAACATGATGGTATTGATAGCGGATCTATCCGGCAACCCAACTTTCCGCGCTTTCCTGAGGCAGGTGCGCCAAACGGTTTGGGACGCCCTGGAACACCAAGATTATCCATTTCCCCTGCTGGTCGAGCGCCTGCAACCGAAACGCGACCCCAGTCGATCGCTGATCTTCCAGGCCTCGTTTGCTTTACAGAAACCGCAGAAACACGGTTGGGTGGATCAATGGGCGTCAGGAGATGAGGGAATCAGAATCCAATTGGAGGGGCTCGAAGTGGAGCCCTTCGATATGCCACAGCAGGAAGGTCAGTTCGATCTGGATTTGGAACTCAGTGATCGAGAGAAGAATTTTGCCGGTGTCTTCAAGTACAACACGGATCTCTTCGATGAGGCCACAATTGCCCGAATGACCGAGCATTTCCGGGTTTTATTGGAGGGGATGCTCGATAACCCGGAACAACCGCTTTCCCGATTACCCTTGCTGACCGAGGCCGAGCGACAACAACTGCTGGCCTGGAACCGAACCGAGACCGCTTATCCGCAAGACAAAACGATTGTGGATCTGTTCCAGGAGCAGGTCGAGAAGACACCGGAGAATATTGCCGTTGTTTTCGAAGACCGGCAACTGAGCTACCGGGAACTCAACACCCGCGCCAACCGGCTGGCCCATTACCTGATGGCCCTCGGCGTGGGGGCGGAGATCCTGGTGGGGATCTGTGTCGAGCGTTCCCCGGAGATAGTGGTTGGGCTATTGGGTATCCTGAAGGCGGGCGGGGCCTATGTGCCGCTGGACCCGGAATATCCTTTGGAGCGCCTGCAGTTTATGCTGGAGGATTCCGGGGTCAAGGTGTTGTTGAGCCAAAGCTCGTTATTGGAAGAGTTGCCGGAATCGGATGCGAAAGTAGTTTGTTTAGATAGCGAGTGGGCGGAAATCGCGGGTTATTCCGAGGACAATCCGGTCAGGCAAAGCGGGCCGGAGAATCTGGCCTATGTGATTTATACCTCGGGGTCGACCGGCAGGCCGAAGGGGGTAGAGATCCTTCACTGTAATGTGTTTCATAGTTACTGGGCTTGGAATGCAGATTACCAGCTGTCTCATTTGCGTAGTCATCTGCAAATGGCAAACTTTTCGTTTGATGTATTTACTGGAGACTGGATACGAGCTTTAGGTAGTGGTGCAAAACTTATTTTATGTCCATATGATACCTTGTTAGCACCTGAAGATTTATATCAACTACTTTGCATGGAAAAAGTCGATTGCGCTGAGTTTGTTCCGTCTGTTATCAGAGAATTAATACATTATCTTAAAAAAGAAGGGAAAAGAATCGATTATATAAAACTCCTCATTGTTGGTTCGGATATCTGGACTTTCAAAGAATACAAAAATATAAAAGAAATATGTCATTCCTCTGTTCGGATAATAAATTCCTATGGTGTCAGCGAGGCAACAATAGATAGTACTTATTTCGAACAAACTCAAGCGGTCATAATGGATGAGGAGTTACCGGTTCCAATAGGAAAGCCATTTATAGGTACTCAGATTTACATTTTGGATATTCACCATAGCCTTACCCCACTCGATATTCCCGGAGAGCTGTGCATCGCCGGCGCGGGACTCGCCCGAGGCTACCTGAACCGTCCCGAACTCACTGCCGAGAAATTCATCGAGGTCGAGGTCTTCGGCAAAAAGGAACGCCTCTACAAGACCGGCGATCTGGCCCGCTGGCTTCCCGACGGCAATATCGAGTTCCTGGGCCGAATCGACCATCAGGTCAAGCTAAGGGGCTTTCGCATCGAGTTGGGAGAGGTCGAGGCGACCCTGAGCCGGCACAAAGCGGTCCGGGAAGCCGTGGTGGTGCTTTATCGGGGAGATGACAACCCCCGCCTCGTTGCCTATGTCACCCTGGCCATGGCGGTGGACGAACCGTCGAGCGTCCTGCATCCCTGGCTCAAGGCCCGTTTGCCGGAATACATGGTGCCGGCCAGCTTCACGGTGCTGGATGTGCTTCCCTTGACGTCTAACGGCAAGATAGATCGCCGGGCTTTATCCCGATTATCACTCGATGACCGTCAGTTATCAGGAAGAGGCTTTATCGCATCCCGCTCTCCCACGGAATTGCAACTGACCGGGATTTGGGAGGAGCTTCTGAATGTCCACCCAATAGGGGTCCATGACAATTTCTTCGAAATCGGTGGCCATTCCTTATTGGCCATTCGCTTGTTAGCTCGCATCGAACAAGCATTCGGGAAGAAGCTACCCTTGGCCACACTGTTCCAGGAGGCAACCATTGAAGCGCTTGCCATTCGAATTCGCCAACAGGTGGATCTACCTTGGTCTCCCATGGTCCCCATTCAACCGAAAGGTTCCAAACCACCACTGTTCGTTGCCCCGCCGGGGGGCGGCCATGCCATGGCCTATATGGAGTTGGCCCGATATCTTGGGGCCAACCAACCTTTTTATGGACTGCAGGCGTTGGGTCTGGAGGCAGGTCAAAAGCCGCACACAACAGTAGAGGACGTAGCAGCCTTTTTCCTGGAGGCGTTGCAGACGATTGAACCACAAGGTCCTTATTATCTCGCCGGCTGGTCTTTTGGCGGACTGGTGGCCTTCGAGATGGCGCAACAATTACAAGCGCAAGGTCAGCAAGTCTCTTTTCTGGCATTGTTGGATACATGGTTGCCATCCCGATCGCCAAAAGAGGATCATAAACAAGATGAGATTGACGTCCTAATGACAATGTTTGCCAACGATATCTCCTTATCCCGAGAAGAAATCAGGCAGATCGAATCCGACAAACAGTTGACCTATTTAATCGGGCATTGTCAACAACTCGGCCTATTGCCACTGGGATTCGGACCGGAAGATGCACGTCGTATTTTACAGGTTAGCGATACTTACGGTCAGGCTATGCAGCGCTACCAACCCCGGCTTTACCGAGGCAAGATTATTTTCTTCCAGGCCGGCGAAAAACTAGCCGAGGCGGACGGCGAGCCAAGTTCGGGTTGGGACGGGTTTACAACGGAAGGGGTCGAAATACACCAGGTTTCCGGCAATCACCGGAATATGGTTTACGCGCCACACGCGCAGGTGCTTGCCGAGAAACTGAAAATGTGCCTTGAACAGGCCTGATTATTGATTGAAATACGGACAAATGCCGATGAGATGGGTGATTGACTACCACATTATCTCTCTTCGGTCGAGTCGCGATCTTTCCAAAACCCAGCCCGGATGCGGGCGGAACCAAAAAGAGCAATCCATTACATGCCGAAACTTCCCAACGCATCGGAGCTTGGCCATATTCTGAAGATCGCCCTACCGCTGGCCTTCGGGCAGGTGGGGGGAATTATTATCGTGCTTACCGACGCCCTCATGCTCGGCCGTCTGGGACCCGATGCGCTGGGCGCCGCAGGGCTTGCATTATCCGTCTATGAAATTATTGCAACCATAGGATACGGAATGGCATTCCCAGTGATCGTGCTGGCATCCCGGGCCCGTGGGGCCGGTCGATTGCGCGCCGTGCCGGGAATCATCTGGCAGGGCCTGTGGATTATCGCTATCCTATCCGTCCCGGTCTGCGCTATGTTGTGGAACCTGGAAGAAATTCTCCTGATGACCGGGCAGGTTCCTCACCTCGCGCAAATGGCCGGCCACTACATGGATTATCTGCTGTGGACGGTATTCCCCGCGTTTGGTTTGTTCCTGTTTATGCTTGCCTTCGTTGCCATGGACCGGGTCGTAACGGTTGCTATTACCACATGGATTGGAGCGGGGCTCAACGCTATTTTGAACTATGTCCTGATATTCGGACATTTCGGTTTCCCGGCCATGGGCATGGCAGGCGTAGGTCTGGCCAGCGTGATCGTATATGCCTCCGGCTTTCTGTTCTTTTTCACCCTTCTCACTTTCCACCGGTTTCCCAGAAGCGGTACGGCATTCCATTGCGCCTGGCGGTTAAAGCGGGCCGTACTCGGGCAGTTCTTCCGGCTTGGTTGGCCTAAGAGCCTTGAATTCCTGATAATAGGCGGCCTGTTCTCCGTGACCTCCCTGCTGGTGGGTCGGATCGGTGTCCAGGCAATTGCCTCCCATACCATCGCGTTTCAGATCTCCATCGTGGTCGGACTTGGAATAAGGGGAATAGCGAATGCGGTAACCACCCGTATCGGGATCGCCAGCGGCCGGAAAGACTATGTCGATACGATGTGGCGCATCTTGAATAGCGGTCTTCTACTCCTCTTCCTGTTTATGCTGCTTCCGATGGTGATTCTCAACCTTTTCTCTCCCTGGGCCATCAGTCTGTTCGTTGGCTCCGACCTGAATGTGCAAACCTTATTGTCTATCGCCTCCCCTGTCATTTCATTTTCCGCTTTTTTTATTTTTATCAACGGCTTCTCTCGAGTTGTCAATCATGCATTGAACGGTTTGGCGGATATAAAGATACCAGTCTTGATTGCGGCGGTAGCCTATTGGGGTATTGGCCTTCCCTCTGGTATGGTGTTCGGGTTTGTCATGGAGCGGGGCGTTTTGGGAATGTGGTGGGGACTTGCCATTGGCGCGGCCATTGCCACCCTGGTGTATCTGATGCGCTTCGAGTGGATGGTTCGTCGTTTCCCGCCGAACGTTTCCACCGCCCGACTTGACACGGCCTGAACCAAAAGACTTTACAAGAAAAACAAATGAGCATACTCATAACGTTGAATTCCGTCTCCAAGACGTACCATTTGGGCAAAACCAAAGTAACGGCGCTGAGGAAGGTCGACTTGGTGGTGAACCAAGGGGAATTCACGGCCCTGCAGGGACCATCGGGCAGCGGGAAAAGCACGCTCTTGGACATCTGCGGCCTGCTGGATGGATTCGATGGCGGAACGTTTCGTTTCGATGGCAGTGATGTCGGTTCCTTTACCAAGCCCTGGATGTGCAGGTACGGGGTATTTTTTCCACCGGCATACCGGAGATGGACAAGCGTATACTAACGGTCGCCCTGCCTGCCGCCCGGGGACTCATCATGACCGATAAGGTCAGCACCTTATCTATCTACATGAAATCGACCAAACGGAGGCCGTGCGGGCCATATTAGCAAAACAGTATTCGAACCTCGCTATGCAACCCTAGCGAGGCTTCGCCTCAGGCCGACGAGGCGTGATCATCGCTATCTCGCGATCGAAAACGGAACCGTGATCGTGATCGTAGTCGTAATCGGAGACGCAAGGCAAAGCGGGCATGGAAAACCTGATGGCTACGGGTTTCGACCCGCTACCTGGCCGGGACCTCCGGAGACCACGAACGGCGAAAGAATGCGGTCCCTCCTACGGCGGCTTCGACTACGATCACGACAACGAGAGAGGTTAGACGTTGGCGAAATTTGACTCATTTGCACAAAATCCGGTCATTCAAGGAATCCTAGTGGGAACAGGCCTCCTTCTATTTCAAGGTAAAAGCGCTCTATAACGTTATCTTCGGGGTTATGGGGGTGATAATCCTACTCATCGTGTTTTTTACCATCACCAATACCCTTTTCATGTATCCTGAAAACGGCCGACAGTTACCGCCTGTCCCAGGATACCATGCAGGTGGAAACCCAGATCGAACTCTATAAGTCAGGCAAATTGGATAAGACACGGCGTTATAGCGTGTACCTGAAGCCCGGTCGTCGGTCCCTGGTAATCTTCAAGTCCGCCGTCGAGATCGGCCAGAAGGTCTTGATTGTCCGCAAAAACTTCAGTCCGCCGTAGGCGGATCGTAACCGTTCAGCCCCCCCTCTACGATCCTGATCCCGAAAACCAGAAATCAAGGGGTTATGTCCGAATCAAACCGGAATCCAGAGGGGGAGCTGAACGGTTACGGCGGATCGAGGTGCAAACCTCCATCTTCAGATGGATTATCTTCAGTCGGCGGTTTAGTCCGCCGAGGGCCACTTTAGTGGCCCAACCTAACCAGCTTCAGCTGGTAGTGGTTGAGTCACTCATCACGGGACAATTCCACTATGTGGACCGCACGGATCAGATTCCGCACGTCAGACACGAGATAATAGTATAAAATACCACCCGCACGGGCATAATGGGACATTCATCCCCCACCCCAATGCCATTAAGTTAGCTGCCAGCCGCTGGTTGCGGTAGGCGGGGTTAGGTGCCTGCCTGTCCCGGCGTTGAGAGGTACAAACGAGTGTGAGCGCGCCGCCTGCCCCTACCTGCGGCAGGCAGGTGTCGGCAGACAGGTAACCCGGCAACCGATGGGGGAGAGAAAACTGCGAATCGGTGCGAAAAAGATCCCTCCTTTCAGTTCGGGATGACAATTTTCGCGAGGATTCGCGTGATTCGTAGTTTTTCCTCTTTTTTGTCGACTGGTAACGCTTAACTTAATGGCATTATCCCCCACCTAGGCGTCTTGAGAGACTCAAAGCGCCCTTCGCTATCGAATCCGGAAAAATACCAAAGGAGGTAACATGGCCAAACAAGCAATGAATCTGGCCTTGACAGCCGGTGCATTGGCGCTCGCTATCTCGACTGCCGTATCCGCCGGCGGTACCGCAAGCGCGAGTATGCTTTCGAACACCTGTGACGGTTGCCACGGTAGGAACGGTAACAGCTTCGGCCCGGCTTCGCCCAGCATCGCTCAGATGGAAAAGACGGCCTTTGTCGAGGCCATGCAGGCATTTAAGAGCGGCGACACCTACAGCACTATCATGGGTCGCATCGCCAAGGGCTATACGGATAAGGAGATCGAGCGGATGGCCGGCCACTTCGCCGCCCGGAAGTTTGTGCCGGCCAAACAGGAATTCGACACGGGTGCGGCTGAGAAAGGCGCCAGGCTCCATGATAAATACTGCGAGAAGTGCCATGAAGATGGCGGTAAGCCGATAGCAGGTGAAGACGCCGAGTATTACCTTCTGGCCGGCCAGTGGACCCCCTACCTGACGAACGCTATCGCCGATTTCCGCGAGGGCCGCCGCAAGATGCCCAAGAAGATGAAGAAAAAGCTCGACAAGCT
This sequence comes from Candidatus Thiosymbion ectosymbiont of Catanema sp. Cochon2018, assembly GCA_011392765.1. Taxonomy (GTDB): domain Bacteria; phylum Pseudomonadota; class Gammaproteobacteria; order Chromatiales; family Chromatiaceae; genus Thiosymbion; species Thiosymbion ectosymbiont_A. The sequence goes on from WYCW01000001.1 coordinate 1,618,141, forward strand.
GATTAAGAAAGAGGGTGAAAAAGGTCTGGCGGCCATCAACGCCTTCTACGCCAGCCAGCAGTAAGTGAGGAGGAGAGCAGGCATGAACATGAATCGTCGCGATTTCGTCAAGGCCGCCGGGGCCGCTACCGCTATCGGCATGGTCGGAGTTCCGCACCTGGCCCTGGGAGCCGGCAAGAAGCGGGTCGTCATAGTCGGTGGGGGCAGCGGCGGCGCCACTGCTGCCCGCTATATCAAGCTGGCGGATGACGCGGTGGATGTCACCATCATCGAGCCCAATGAGTACTACTATACTTGCTATATGAGTAATGAGGTACTCGGTGGCGACCGTAGTATCGACAGCATCAAGTTCGGCTACGACAAGCTCAAGGCCATGGGTATCGAGGTGGTTCGTGCGACCGCCGAGCTGGTCGATCCGGTTGCCAAGGTCGTGAAGGCCGGCGGCAGGGACTATACCTTCGACCGCTGCGTCGTCGCCCCCGGCATCGAGCTCATCTACGATGAGATCGAGGGCTATAGCGAAGCGACCAGCCGTAAGCTGCCTCATGCCTGGAATGCCGGTGAGCAGACCAGGCTTCTGCGCGCCCGGCTCGAAGCGATGCCCGACGGCGGTGCCGTCGTCATCACTGCCCCCCCGAATCCGTTCCGCTGCCCACCCGGACCCTACGAGCGTGCCAGTCAGATAGCCCACTACTTCAAGCAGCACAAGCCCAAGTCCAAAGTCCTGATCCTGGACGCCAAGCAGAAGTTCTCCAAGCAGGGCCTGTTCACCCAAGGCTGGAAGGCCCTCTACGGCTTCGGTACCGACAACGCCATGATCGAGTGGCAGCCGGGTCCGGACGCGGCCGTCGTCAAGGTGGATGCGGCTGGTATGACAGCGGAAACCAGCTTCGGTGACGAGATCAAGGCCGATGTCCTGAACGTCATCCCGCCGCAACGGGCCGGCAAGATCGCCCAAGTCTCCGATCTTACGGACGACTATGGCTGGTGCCCGGTGGACAAGAAGACCTTCGAGTCTACCAAACATCCGGGTGTGCACGTGATCGGTGACGCCTGCATCGCGACCAAGATGCCCAAATCCGGCTACGCGGCCAACAGCCAGGCCAAGGTGTGCGCGGCCGCCATAGTCGCCATGCTCAAGGGCGAAGAGCCGGGAACGCCCTCCTACGTCAACACCTGCTACTCCATCATCGGCAAGGACTGGGGCGTTTCGGTGGCCGCGGTCTACCGGCTGAGCGAGGACGGCAAGACCATCGCGGGGGTCGAGGGCGCCGGGGGTCTGACACCTGTGGATGCTTCCTCCGAAGCCCGACGGCGCGAGGTGCAGTACGCCCACAGCTGGTTCAAGAACATTACCGCGGATATTTTCGGTTGATGACGGGGCCAAGGTGAATAAAAAGACTAAGCGGACTTCACCACTTAAAGGTCAGCCACTACCGGAATTTATACGCGCTCGCCCTGTAGCGGCTATAAGTTGAGTTGGCTTTTTTCCCACTTCCGGTACTATGGCGCGAGTCGTGTTCTTGTAATACCGTGGAGTTGATCAATGGCTACACTTCAGACCCCGGTGTGTGCGTTTGGAACGCCCGCACCGGATTTTTCTCTGCCGGGTGTTGACGGTAAGACCTGGTCCCGCGATTGGTGCAAAGGCGAGCAGGGCTTGTTGGTCATGTTCATCTGCAACCACTGTCCCTACGTGCAGGCGGTGCGCGACCGTATTCTGCGCGATACCCGTGAGCTTGCCGACCACGGCATCGGCTGCGTAGCCATCATGTCGAACGACCCGACGGACTATCCGGAGGACTCGTTCGACAACATGAAGCAGGTGGCCGAAGACTATGGTTTCCCATTTCCCTACCTGTTCGACGAGACCCAAGAGGTGGCGAGGGCCTATGGGGCCATCTGTACGCCGGACTTTTTCGGCTACAACGGGGAGTTGGGGCTTCAGTACCGGGGCAGGCTGGATGCGAGTCGCAAAGAACCGGCGCCGCAAGACGTGCGCCGCGACCTGTTCGAGGCCATGAAGCAGGTAGCCGAGACCGGCAAAGGGCCCGCAGACCAGATTCCGAGTATGGGCTGCTCCATCAAATGGAAGGCATGACGTGTGATAGCATAACTGTCTGTTCAGCCTCCTGCATGGAGGGTCGGCGCGGACCGGTCATTTTCGTGTCTGACCGACCGATCCTTGAGGCGGGTGTCGCAAAAGTAGCGCAGGCGTCCTCGCCTGCATCGAAAAATGCAGGCAGGGACGCTTGCGCTATGCCCCACGGATGGGCTTTTGCGACACCCTCTTGAGAGAAAGGGGCCGAACGATTATGCGATCAGGGGAACGAAACCCAGCGCTGCCGGGTGCTGTATGGACCGCGTGGACGGGCGCGGCAACCGCCGGGTATCTGGTATCCTGAGAGCTATCGGTTGCCTCCGGTCCACACTGTCCACCAAGTCCATGTCGTCCACGGGGCTACCACCCGACCTGCACATAGTACCTAAAGCTCCCTCGCCCGCTCGGTGCGCTCGAACACCTCGATCTGATCGCCGACCTGGACGTCGTTGTAATTCTTCACCCCGATCCCACACTCGGTGCCCGCCTTGACCTCGGGCACATCCTCCTTGAAGCGGCGCAACGACTCCAGCGCACCCTCGTAAACGACCACGTTATCCCGCAACACACGGATGGGGTTATTGCGCTTGACCAGACCCTCGACAACCATGCAGCCGGCAATGGCGCCGAACTTCGAGGAACGGAAGACATCCCGGACCTCGGCCAGACCGGTGATCTCTTCGGTCACCTCGGGGCTCAAGAGCCCCGACAGGGCCTTTTTCACGTCATCGATCAACTCGTAGATGACGCTGTAATAACGCAGGTCCAGGCCTTTCTCCTCCACGATCCGGCGGGCGGTGGCATCGGCGCGGACATTGAATCCGAGCAGAATGGCATTGGAGGTCACGGCCAGGTTGGCGTCGGACTCGGTCACCCCCCCCACTCCCGAGGCTACGATGGCGACCCTGACCTCGTCGGTCGAGAGCTTCAGCAGGCTGTCCCGCAAGGCCTCCATGCTGCCCTGCACGTCCGCCTTGATGACGATGTTGACCGTCGGTGTCTCTCCCTCTTTGAATTGGAAGAAGAGCTTATCCAGGCTCGCAGCGCGTTGTTCTTCGAACTTCGATTGTCGCTCCCGCTCCCGCCGCAGCTCCGCTACCTCACGGGCCTGTTTCTCATCGGCGACTACCACCACGTCATCGCCGGCATTCGGTGTGCCGGAGAGTCCCAATACCTGCACCGGGATCGAGGGACCAGCGGATTTCACGCTCCGCCCCTGCTCGTTGAACATGGCACGCACACGGCCGAACTCGGTACCGCTGACGATCAGGTCGCCCCGGCGCAAAGTACCGGCCTGGACCAGGACCGTAGCCATCGGTCCGCGCCCCTTGTCGAGCCGAGATTCGACGATAACCCCGCGAGCGGACCCCTCTTCCGGCGCCGTCAGCTCCAGGACTTCCGCCTGCAGCAGCAAGGCTTCGAGCAGCGCGTCGATGCCCTCGCCGCTTTTGGCGGAGACCTTCACCACCATGGTCTCCCCTCCCCACTCCTCGGGCACCACCTCCTGCTGGGTAAGCTCCTGCAGCACCCGTTCCGGATTTGCCTCCGGTTTGTCGATCTTGTTGACGGCGACCACCAGGGGCACGCCGGCGGCGCGTGCATGCTGGATGGACTCGATTGTCTGGGGCATAACGCCGTCGTCCGCCGCTACCACCAGGACGATGATATCCGTAGCCTTGGCCCCGCGGGCACGCATCGCCGAGAAGGCAGCATGGCCGGGGGTGTCCAGAAAGGAGAGCAGACCACGCTCCGTCTCGACATGATAGGCACCGATGTGCTGGGTAATGCCGCCGGCCTCGCCGGCAGCGACGTGTGTCCGGCGAATATGGTCGAGCAGCGAGGTTTTGCCGTGATCGACGTGTCCCATGATGGTGACCACCGGCGGCCTCGCCTTCCGCTCCAACTGCTCGGCCTGCTCCGAGACCCGGCGCATCATCGCGTCTTCGATATTCCTGCTTTCGGTCCTGACGGCCCGATGTCCCATCTCCTCGACGACGATCATGGCGGTGTCGGCGTCCAGTAGCTGGTTGATCGTGACCGCCATGCCCTGCTTGAACAGGGCCTTGATCACATCGCCGGACTTCACTGACATGCGCCCTGCGAGGTCGGCTACGGAGATCGCCTCGGGGATCTCCACCGCGCGGACCACAGGCGCGGTCGGCCGCTGGAAACCATGCTTGTCCTGGAGCTGAGGTTTGGCAACCTTCTTCTTGCGGCGCGGCCGTCGCCCCGGTGCCATGGTCGCTCCCACTCTCTCTTCGCTGACCGCCTCTTCGTACTCGGCCTCCGGCGGCAACTCGCGGGTGCGCAGCGAATCCTTGCGTACCGCCTTCTTGGAAGATTTTTCCTCGTTGGTACGTTTACCCTGCTTGCGCGTCTTGCCCTTCGCCTGCTTGGTTTCGGTGCCCTCGTTGTCGGGCTTTGCGACCGGTGCGGAGGGCCCGGCTTCACCTTCCTTTTCCGCCGCCTCGCGACGCGCCTCATCCTCGGTCTTGCGGCGGGCCTCCTCTTCGGCCCGACGCCGAATTTCTTCTTCCCTGATCTTACGCCCGACCTCTTCTTGCTCCGCCAGGCGCTTCGCATCATCTTCCGCCCGTCGCACCTGCAGCTCGGAGCGCCGATCCACCGGAGCGTCGGTACGCCCCATCCCCTCGACCGGAGAGGGCTGATGGGCCGGCTCGAGGGTCACCTGATCCTTCGCTTCCGCCTCCGCCTCCGACGTCGGTACCCCACGCTTGACATAGGTACGCTTACGCCGCACCTCGACACTGACTGTCTTGGCTCGGGGGGCGGTAGCGGCCCTGACACTGCCGGCGGCGCGTCCGGTAACCGTCGGCTGACGCAGCTCACTGACCGACTTGCGCTTGAGGGTAACCCGGCTGGGCGCCGCTCCGGTGTCGTTCTCGGCCTTACCGTGACTGCGGCGAAGATAGCTCAGGAGTTGGACCTTCTCCTGCTCCGTCAGCCTGGCCTCACCGTCGGAAGCCGAGATGCCCGCCTCCTGCAGCTGGGTGAGGAGACGTTCCACCGGGATTCCCACCGTGTCGGCCAACTGGTTGACGGTTACTTCACTCATCTGCAATACCCTCCGGCCCTACTCGTTCTCCGCCTCGGCAAACCAGGGCTCGCGTGCCTTCATGATCAACCGGGTTGCGCGTTCCGCGTCGATACTCACCATTTCCATGAGTTCGTCCAACGACTGTTCGGCCAAATCTTCCATGCTGACCACGCCGTTGCGGGCGAGACTGAGGGCCAACGTCCGGTCCATCCCCTCCATCTCCAACAGATCCTGCGCCGGCTCCCGAGCCAGACCTTCCTCACTGGCAATGGCCCGGGTCAGGAGCACATCCTTGGCCCGATCCCGCAGCAAGGTAACGATCTCCTCGTCGAATCCCCGGATCGCCATCATTTCCGACAGGGGCACGTAGGCAACCTCATCAACGGTCGAGAAACCTTCCTCCACCAGCACGGTCGCCACCTCCTCGTCCACCCGGAGCTGTTCCATAAAGCCCTCTACCAGGCGTCCGGCCTCCTGCTCGCTCTTGATGGCCGCCTCCTCCTCGTTCATCACGTTGAGCTCCCAGCCGGTCAGTTGGCCGGCAAGACGTACATTCTGACCGCCGCGGCCGATGGCCTGGGAGAGGTTATCCTCCTTCACCGCCACATCCATGCTGCGGGCTTCCTCGTCGACGATGATCGAGACCACGTCTGCTGGAGACATGGCATTGATGACGAACTGCGCCGGATTATCGCTCCACAGGATAATGTCGACCCGCTCGCCGCTGAGCTCGTTGGATACCGCCTGTACGCGCGAGCCGCGCATGCCGACGCAGGCTCCCACCGGATCGATACGGGAATCGGTCGTGCGTACTGCGATCTTGGCCCGGGAGCCCGGATCCCGAGCCGCGGCGAGGATCTCGATCAGACCTTCACCGACCTCCGGGACTTCCAGCTTGAACAGCTCGACAATCAGCTCCGGGGCCGTGCGGCTCACGAAGAGCTGCGGCCCCTTGACCTCGGCGCGGACATCGAAGAGATAGGCGCGGAGCCGGTCGCCGGGTCGTACCGATTCCCGGGGAATGACGTGATCACGAGGCACCAAAGCCTCCGCGTTGCCGCCCAGATCGAGCAGGATGGTACCGCGGTCGGCCTTTTTGACCACCCCCATCACCAGTTGTCCCCGACGGTCCTGATAGGCCTCGACCACCTTGGCGCGCTCGGCCTCTCGAACCTTCTGCACGATCACCTGCTTGGCCGTTTGTGCTGCGATGCGTCCGAAGAGTACCGATTCCATGGGTTCCTCGACGAAGCCGCCGACCTCGCAGGTCGGTTCGCGTTCCTGCGCCTGCGTCAGGGTAAGCTGGCGCCCCGGTGCCTCTACGCTCCCCTCGTCCGGATCCGCCACCACCTCCCAGCGGCGGAGCGTGCGGTAATTCCCGTTTTCACGGTCGATGACGACCCTCGCATCGATATCGCCCCCGGCCTTCCTGCGGGTGGCGGACGCCAATGCCGCTTCCATGGCCTCGAAAATGACCTCTCGCGGCACGTCCTTCTCGTTTGAAACGGCTTCGATCACCAACAGGATTTCTTTGCTCATTCCACATTCCCGAATCAGAATTCAGGCACCAAACGCGCGGATTCCACCAGTGCCAGAGGAATCTCCCGGCACTCGCCGTCTATCCCGAGCAGCACCAGCTCTTGCTTCATGCCGGCGATCCGTCCCTCGAAGTTGCGCCGGCCATCGAGCTCGATCGCCAGCTTGACGCGCGCCTTGCGGCCCCGAAAGCGCTCAAAATGCTCGGCCGTGAACAGTGGCCGGTCCAGACCCGGGGAGGAGATCTCCAAGTCGTAGTGCCCGGCAATCGGGTCTTCGACGTCGAGCACCCCGCTCAATTGGTGGCTGACCGCGCCGCAATCGTCCAACGTGATACCCTCGGTGCGGGCGCCGCTCGGGTGATCGATGTAAACGCGTAACACCGCGCCCTGCCTGCCGCGTTGGAAATAGTCGACCCCCACGAGCTCATAACCCATCGGTTCCACCACCGACCTCACCAGACCCGTCAACTCGCTATCCAAGTGCCGCATCCGCCTCCGCCACAAACAAAAAATGGGCACAAGGCCCACTTTAGTGAAGGACTCCCGCCGCGCGGATCAGGTGCAACCCCCATCCCGACCGGAAGCCAAAAAAAACCCCGCTCACGGGGCTCAGTGGCGATCAGGTTCCATGCTCCAAACCTATCCGCTGTTTCCTTATTTCATTAAGTCTACCCCTTCCATCGATCGTGAGCAAGGCCAAGCATCGCAGGCTCGGGGCGGGCGCGTATACTTTCAGCCTCCAGCTACCGGTATGTTCCTCCACTTGGGAAGATATACTGCCACACGACATAATCCGAGCCTTTGAATTTTCCCCTCACCCCTGCCCTCTCCCGGAGGGAGAGGGAGTGAAATGCGCAGGTTGTGCCGTGTGGCAGTATAAATCGGACGCAGAGATTCCTGAACCGCAAAGGCGTCAGGATGCAAAGTAGGGGCAACCCCCCGTGGTGCCCTACCCGAGGTAGGCACGGAATGAGGACAGGCACGGGGGCCTGCCCCTATCCTCCTGTTCGTAGCATCCATACCAGGCAAACGGCGGACAACCTATGTGGTCGAAACTGAAATCCACATACAGCAACAACCTGCAGCACCAGGCTGAACGGCTAACCGGCAAGTTTCTGGATTTGGCGGCGCGGCATTTCGACACCGAGCCGGCAACGCCGAGGGTTTGCTTCGATATGCGCGGAACGAGCGCCGGACAGGTGCGCATCCTGGACGGCGGTGAGTACCTGGTCCGCTACAATGCACACCTATTGGAGCGCCACCCGCTGGCGTTCCTGTCCCGGACGGTTCCTCACGAAACGGCGCACGTGGTGGCCTTCAGCCTGTTCGGACCCCGGGTTCCTCCCCACGGGCACGAGTGGCGCGCGATCATGGCGCTCTTCGGCGCAGCGCCCGAGCGTTGTCACAACTATCGCGTAGAAGGTTTACAGACTCGGCGTCTGCGCCGGTATGAATACCACTGCGGCTGTCGCACCCACCAGCTGACCAGCATCCGACACAACCGAATCAGAGCCGGACAGGTCTATCGATGCAGACAATGCGGCCGGTCCCTCGAACGCAGCCGGGAATGAATATCGCTGCGACCTCTGCCTCGGCGCGCCCGAAAATTCGGGCGGGATAGTCAGGGGGCAGCCGCTGTGGACAGGGTGGACGGCATGGACTGAATGGACAGGAGGCAATCAGTGACGTGCAGGGGCCTGATACCCGGCGGCTACCCCCGGTCCATGTCGTCCACGGCGGCAGCCGCCGAACCACGCAAACCGCACCCCGTCCACCGCAATCCCGCCGATCTCACCGAGGATCGTCTTTTCCAGAGATTGACACAATATATAGTAGTTGACAGCCTGTTGACAGCATATATATTGTGTTTAAACATATCTTGAAGACTTCGAGCCCGAGGAGGAAGTGTGGTCCCGAAAGCGCCGTCCGTCGTTCCACCGGAGCCCAACGCAGCGTCGCCCGAACGCGAGCCGCAGGACCACCGGGCCGAGCTCGCCGCTCACATCCCCGGACAGGTGCGGGTGATCCGCCGCAACGCCGAGGTCACCCACTTCGATCCCGGCAAGATCATGGTGGCCATGACCAAGGCCTTCCTGGCCGTCGAGGGGAGCAATGCGGCCGCTTCCAGCCGCATCCACGACACCGTAAGGACCCTCACCGACCAGGTCGTGGGCGCCCTCACCCGCCGCCTGCCCGGCGGCGGTACCGTGCACATCGAGGACATCCAGGACCAGGTGGAGCTGGCCCTGATGCGTGCCGGCGAGCACAAGGTGGCCCGCGCCTATGTGCTCTACCGGGAGCAGCGCGCCCGAGAACGGGCCGAAAAGGCCCCCGCCGCACCCAGGGAAGCACACCGGATCAGTGTCTCCTGCGCCGACGGCAGCCGCCGCCCGCTGGACATGTCCCGGCTGCAGCGCCTGATGGCGGAGGCCTGCCGGGGTTTAGGGGCAGTCGACGGTCAGGCTATTCTGGACGATACCTACCGCAACCTGTTCGACGGGGTCGAAGAGGCGGACGTGAGCCGGGCCCTGGTCATGAGCGCCCGCGCCCTGATCGAGCAGGACCCGGAATACGGCCTGGTCGCCGCCCGCCTGCTGCTCGATACCCTGCGCCGGGAGGCCCTGGAGTTCCTGGGAATGGCCATGGGGGTCGAGACCCAGGCCGACCTGGCGGAGCGTTACGGCGACTATTTCACTGCCTATATCAAGCAGGCGACGGACCTGGAGCTGCTGGACCGCCGTCTGGTCCAGTACGACTTGAAACGCCTGGGCGCCGCCCTCGAGCCCGAGCGCGATCTCGCCTTTACCTACCTCGGGTTGCAGACCCTCTACGACCGCTACTTCATCCACAGCGCGCAGGGGGTGCGCTTCGAGCTGCCCCAGGCCTTTTTTATGCGGGTTGCCATGGGGCTCGCCATGAACGAGCTCGACCGCGAGGAACGGGCCATCGAGTTCTACCGGCTCCTGTCCTCCTTCGACTTCATGAGCTCCACCCCGGCCCTGTTCAACTCCGGCACCCCGAGACCTCAGCTGAGCTCCTGCTATCTGACCACCGTCCCGGATGACCTGGACGGCATCTACAGCGCCATCAAGGACAACGCCCTGCTGTCCAAGTTCGCCGGCGGGCTCGGCAACGACTGGAGCCGGGTGCGGGGCATGGGCGCCCACATCAAGGGCACCAACGGCAAGAGTCAGGGCGTGGTGCCCTTCCTCAAGGTAGCCAACGATACCGCGGTGGCGGTAAACCAGTGCCTTGCACCGGACACCACCGTTTTTACCGCCGACGGACCCCGACCCATTGCCCAAGTCAAGGTCGGCGACCTAGTGCTCGGCCGGCGGGGCCGTTATCGGCAGGTCACGGAGCATTTTGTCTACGAGCAGCAAGACGCCCCCATGGTGCGGGTCGCGGTCAAGCACTCGGTCAGAGACCTGGAGGTTACCGCCGGCCATCCCGTGTGGGCCATCAAGGGCGTGCCCAGGGAGCAGTCCATCGAACGCACTCTGAGGCAGATCGAGAACGGGCGTTTTATCCCCGACTGGGTCGAGGCCGGCCAGCTCGAACCCGGCGACTATGTAGCCCAGGTGATTTCCGGTGAAATCGTCCCCGTGCCCGAATTTACCAGCGATGATGCCCGCCTTTACGGCATCCTGCTGGGAGACGGTCACCTGACCCGCGGCTCGGAATTCGGTGTCTCCGGCAATCCCGGCAGGGACAACGGACATCTCCAATTCGTGCGCGACTACCTGGATGCCCGTGGTATCCGTTATTGGGAGAATGGACGCGGCGACACCTACCTGCAGATCAAATGGAGCGTCGGTCGGGGCCTGGCCCGCTGTGCCACCACGGGGCGCTTCGTGGGGCTGGATCGGCCCCACCTGCCCTTCACCTACGAGGACCTCTACGACACCGGCGGCAACAGCAGTAATAAACGTATCGCCCGCCGCTTCAGTCACCTCCCTCACGACCAGACCCTGGCCCTCGTGCAAGGCCTGTTGGAAACCGACGGCGGGGTCTCGCGCGGCAAGGAAATCTATTTTACCTCCACCTCTGCCCCGCTGGCCGAGGGCCTGCGCTACCAACTCCTGCGTCTCGGCGTCCCCTGCGCCGGGCAGTACCGGGAGCGCAGAAACGCCCACGTAGGTACCCGCAGCGACGGCTCCGCGGTGGTTTTTACCGGCACGACTCGTGCTTTCGACCTACGCATCCCGGCAGTATCCGAGATCGCCGGCTTAATAGGCGTGCCGCCGCTTACCAAGCACAACTGGTTTCGCCTCGGTAGCTGGATTTTTACCCGAGTCAAGTCCGTCACCCCCATCCGCCCCGTGTCGCAAGTCCACGACCTTAAGGTCGAGGGCGACGAGACCTACATGACCGCTGCTGCTCTGGTCCACAACGGGGGCAAGAGAAAAGGCGCCGTCTGTGCCTATCTGGAGACTTGGCACATCGACGTGGAAGAGTTCCTGGAGCTGAGAAAGAACACCGGCGACGACCGCCGGCGCACTCACGACATGAACACCGCCAACTGGATACCGGACCTGTTCATGAAACGGGTCGCCGAGGACGGCCCCTGGACCCTGTTTTCGCCGGACGAGACCCCGGATCTGCACGACCTCACCGGCCGGGCCTTCGAGGAGGCCTATTGTGCCTATGAGCAAAAGGCCGCCCGCGGCGAGCTGCGGATCACCAAGACCCTCAAGGCCCTGGACCTGTGGCGCAAGATGCTCGGCATGTTATTCGAGACCGGCCACCCGTGGCTCGCCTTCAAGGACCCCTGCAACCTGCGTTACACCAACCAACACCTGGGTACGGTGCACAGCTCCAACCTGTGCAGTGAGATCACCCTGCACACCAACGACCGGGAAATCGCCGTGTGCAACCTGGGCTCGGTGAACCTGGCCGCCCATGTGGGTGAACGGGGCCTGGACACGGAGAGGTTAGCCAGGACCGTGAGCACCGCCATGCGCATGCTCGACAACGTCATCGACTACAACTACTACAGCGTACCCCAGGCCCGCAACGCCAACCTGCGCCATCGCCCGGTGGGGCTCGGCATCATGGGCTTTCAGGATGCCCTCTACAAGCTGCGCATCCCCTATGCCGGCGAGGAAGCAGTGCAGTTCGCCGACCGCTCCATGGAGGCCGTCTCCTACCACGCCATCCGTGCCTCCACCGACCTTGCCGAGGAGAGAGGGCGCTACTCCAGCTTCGAGGGTTCCCTGTGGAGCCGGGGCATCCTGCCCATCGACTCCATCGCCCTCCTCGAAGAAGGCCGCGGCGGCTACCTGGAGATGGACCGCGCCGGCACCCTGGACTGGGACGAACTACGCGAGCGGGTCCGCACCGTCGGTATGCGCAACTCCAACTGCATGGCCATCGCGCCCACGGCCACCATCTCCAACATCGTCGGGGTCAGCCAGTCCATTGAGCCCACCTACCAGAACCTATTCGTCAAATCCAATCTTTCCGGGGAGTTCACCGTCGTGAACCCCTACCTGGTCAGCGATCTGAAGGAACGGAGCCTGTGGGACCCGGTCATGGTCAATGATTTGAAATATTACGACGGCTCCGTCCAGGCCATCGACCGCATCCCGCAGGAACTCAAGGAACTCTATGCCACCGCCTTCGAGATCGACCCCCGGTGGCTGGTAGAGGCCGCCGGTCGGCGCCAGAAATGGCTCGACCAGGCCCAGAGCCTCAACCTCTACATGCGCGAGCCGAGCGGAAAGAAATTGGACAACCTCTACAAACTGGCTTGGGTACGGGGCCTCAAGACCACCTATTACCTGCGGTCCCTGGGCGCGACCCATCTGGAGAAATCGACCATGGAAGATGCTTCCAAAGCAAGCAAGCTGAATGCCGTGGGTGGCGATTACCCTGCCGATGAAGCCAAGGCCTGCTCGATCCTGGACCCCGAATGTGAGGCCTGCCAATGAAAGGGTCGTAGGATGCGGTGAGCGCGGATCAGACATTCAGGAATAGCCCTGACCTAGGCCGCGAACCGCATCAATGATGTGGTGGGCGCGGGGACGACACGAACCGCATCAGTTACCAGTTACCAGTCGCCGGCTACCAGCCGTTGGAAGCTGGCGACTGATGACTGATGAACCGCAGAGGCACAGAGAACACAGAGGAAAAGAAAGGTATGAAATGAATGTATCTAAGATGGGTTAGGCCAGGGATGGCTGTAACCCATCGGGTTGTCGCGAAACGACTCGTATTTATAGGAATTAGAACCTATCCATCATTCACGAACTAGGTTATTACCGATGAGCTTTGATAAGAAACAAAACGCATATATATCTTTTCGGGAGATCGTTGCTGAAAAAACGTCTAGTATTGTTGCGTGGATTGGCTCCGGTCTTTCTGTACCAGCTGGACTACCCACATGGGCAAAATTACGGGATAGTTTAATAGAAACGCTTAACACGACTATCGATTCGTACGAAGAACCCGATAGGACGAAAGCACGTACAAAGTATGAGGCCATCAGAAAGACTAAAGACTACTGGCTCGCGTTCCAGATGTTGGAAGATGAATTGGGGCAGACTACTTTCCGAGAATCAATTCGCCGTGAACTCCAAACCACTCCTCGCATTGCCCCTCCAGAGACTTACAAGAAACTTTGGCACTTAGGAATATCCGGCCTTATTAATTTGAATTTAGACCGACTTGCCACTCGCGCCTATTCGCAAGAAGCCGCCTTGGAGCCCCTGGAATATAGCGGCTTCCAAGTTGCGAATGCTGCTGGCGTTCTCAAGCAGCCAAATCCTTTTATTCTGAATCTCCATGGGCATCACGAGGATAGCTCCACATGGGTTCTGACAAAAAGACAACTGAATGCCCTTTTAAATAAAGGAGGATATCAAGATTTTATAACTGCTTGTTTTATGAGCCGGACGATTTTGTTTACTGGTTTGAGTCCCGATGATATCTCTGTCGGTAGCCATCTCGAACGTCTACGCAAAACTGCTCGTGACGTGGGTCCTCACTTTTGGATCACGGATCGGCGCGACTCAGCTACTAATAAATGGGCGGAAGAACATCAAATAAGAGTTATCCGTTACTCTGCTTTCGGCGGTAATCACAGCGAGTTAGATGAGCTATTCAGGGACTTGCTTTCATTTATACCATCCGACACACCAGCACCGCCTGTTGCTCTAACTCATCACCTCTCACCAGCAAAAGAGGAACTTCCACCTCCTGAAATACTGGCAGAAAAAGACACAGATAAAATACGTCAACTCCTAAATGCCCATGTTCAATCGATTCTTACTGAAACCTCACCTGATGCATACCAAAGGTACGAAAACTTTTGTGAGCTCTATGATGAGGCTATTTACCGTGCATGGTACACCAGTGACCAATCTGGTCGTAACCATCTTCTCAACTATACTCTGGAGAGAAGAGCTGAGAGAGGGGCATTCGGAACGGTTTATCAAGCTGTTGCAGATAGTGGAGAAGAAGTTGCAGTAAAGGTCTTACACGAGGATGTACGTAAGGATGCGCAAATGTTACAAAGTTTTCGCCGAGGTGTTCGCTCCATGCGCATACTGAGTGAAGCCTCCATAACTGGAATGGTACCCTATTTAGATGCATCCGAAATCCCGGCATTTGTTGTTATGAAGTGGATAGATGGCCCTAATCTTCATGAGGCAGTTTCTTCAGGATATCTTAATGATTGGTTGGATAGACTGAAAGTGGCAAGTCGTTTAGCAGAAATTATTAAATCCGCGCACCTACTTCCCCAAAGAGTACTTCATCGCGACATCAGGCCACCAAATGTTATGCTGGAAGGATACTATACTGATCCAGATAATTATCGGATTGTAGTGCTTGATTTCGATCTTTCCTGGCATATAGGAGCAAGTGAAAAATCTGTTGTATATGGAAACACGACAACAGGATACCTGGCTCCAGAGCAAATCAAGGAAGATCCGAGTGCATCGACGCGCCATGCTTCAGTTGATTCCTTTGGGCTAGGCATGTCTTTGTACTACATTGTTAGCGGACGTGACCCCTTTCCCACACAGCACGAGCATACGACCTGGATAAAAGATTTGCACGAAGTTTGTAACGCTCGAAAGTGTGAAACTTGGGTATCCCTACCTAACAGGTTTGCAAGGCTTATTCGAAACTGCACAAAATCACACCAATCATCGCGCTGGGATCTTAGCCAAATCGCTGGAGAACTTGAACGGCTTCAACAAGCTATCATTAATCCATCATCGGTAGACTCAGCTGACCTCCTTGCCGAAGAAATTATCGCGCGCTCTAACTATCATGATTCGTACTCTTGGGATGAAAACAAAATTCGTGCTAAGATTAAATTACCTAGTGGTTTAACACTCATTACGCAGGCATACGATCCCGATAAGCTTGTGTATTTCAGAGTAGAATGGTCAAGTACGGGACAACACTCGCACAGGAGGGTTAGCAAATGGTTACCCGACGCAACAAACCGTGCAGAGAGTATGTTGAAAAAGTCAGGGTGGAGTATTGATAAAAATTATAGTCCGAGGCAAATTCAGCTTGTTGCCTCAAAATCAACATCACACGTATGCGGTTCATTGGCGCATTGTGTCGATGATGTGAATCAAGTCGGCAATGAGTTTAATTTTTCTTAGCCCACGCAGGATTCGGAAGATGAACCACGAATCCACACGAATGCACACTAATCGTTAAGAGAATGAACCGCAAAGGGTGCAAAGGAATCGTAGGATGCGGTGAACGTGGCAGGTCTTATATCTATGGGACTGATGCCTTAGATGTCACGCCCCTTCAGGGCTCATCTTTCCCCCACCTCTCTCCCCAGGGCGTTGCCCTGGGCTGGTATGTCACGCCCTTTCAGGGCTGGGCACCGAAATCCGGTGCCGGGGAGATCGCAAAAACAGTGGGGGTCTGAACGATTACGGTGAAGCGAATCGCAAGGAATGTATGAAGGTATGAAATGTAGGATGGGTTAAGCCAGGGATGACTGTAACCCATCGGGTTGTCGCGGAGCGACTCGTTTACCATAACCCCGAAGGGGTCGAACATATCAGCCCAGGGCAACGCCCTGGGTCATCAGTGTATAGAATCGAGCCCTGAAAGGGCGTTACATAAAAGCGAGATGACAACATCCGATGTCTCAGTCGCTCTCGAAAATCCTGTTGCATGTCGTTTTCAGCACCAAAAATCGGAAACCCTGGATATCCGAATCACTCCAGCCCCAGCTGCATGCCTACTTGGCCGGTATATGCCGAACAATGGGTAGCGATGCAATCCGAGTAGGGGGAACCGACAACCATGTCCATATCGCCTGTACGCTATCCCGGACGCTTACCGTCAGCCGGCTACTCGAAACGATCAAGAAATCTTCCTCGCAGTGGATCAAAAAACAGGACGAAGCAAACCGAGAGTTTGCCTGGCAGGCTGGTTACGGTGCCTTTTCGCTTGGACAATCACAGCTCCCCGCGCTGGTTCGATACATCGATAACCAACGGGAACACCACCGAGTGCGGAGCTTTGATGACGAGTTGCGCAATCTGCTGCAGAAGTACGGTGTTGCCTACGATGAACGGTATCTATGGGACTGACGCCTTAGCTGGGCTTTGGCCGTCCTTGGCCGCAACCCAGCCTACGGCCTATGGTCCTTTTTTAGACAGTCTCTTAGATGTCACGCCCCTTCAGGGCTCATCTTTCCCCCACCTTTCTCCCTGCCGAGCGTTGCCCTGGGCTGGTATGTCACGCCCTTTCAGGGCTAGGTACCGAAATCCGGTGCCAGGGAGGTCGCAAAAACAGTGGGGGTCTGAACGATTACGGTGAAGCGAACCGCAAGAAATGTATGAAGGTATGAAATGTAGGATTGGTTAGGCCAGGGATGGCCGTAACCCATCGGGTTGTCGCGGAGCGACTCGTTAAGGGAATGAACCGCAAAGGCACGAAGGGTAGGGTGGGTTGTGCCCACCGATAGGATGGGTTAGGCCAGGGATGGCCGTAACCCATCGGGTCGTCGCGGAGCGACTCGTTAAGGGAATGAACCGCAAAGGCACGAAGGGTAGGGTGGGTTGTGCCCACCGATAGGATGGGTTAAGCCGGGGATGACTGTAACCCATCGGGTTGTCGCGGAGCGACTCGTTTACCATGACCCCGAAGGGGTCGAACATATCAGCCCAGGGCAGCGCCCTGGGTCATCAGCGTATAGAATCGAGCCCTGAAAGGGCGTCACATAAAAGCGAGATGACAACATTCGATGTTTCAGTCGCTCTCGAAAATCCTTATGAAGGTATGAGATGTAGTTGTCGCGGAGCGACTCGTTAAGGGAATGAACCGCAAAGGCACGAAGGGTAGGGTGGGTTGTGTCCACCGATAGGATGGATTAAGCCAGGGATGGCTGTAACCCATCGGGTTGTCGCGGAGCGACTCGTTTACCGTGACCCCGAAGGGGTCGAACATATCAGCCCAGGGCAGCGCCCTGGGTCATCAGCGTATGGAATCGAGCCCTGAAAGGGCGTCACATAAAAGCGAGATGACAATATCCGATGTCTCAGTCGCTCTCGAAAATCCTGTTGCATGTCGTTTTCAGCACTAAAAATCGGAAACCCTGGATATCCGAATCGCTCCAACCTCAGACGTCCGTGTTTATTCGTGGTTCCCGGCCTGCATCATACGGTCCCTTCGCGCCTTTGTGATTCACTGGAGATAAGGCTATGGCTCTCAGCGAAAAACAACGACAAAAGAAAACCGAAAAAAAGAACAAGAAGAGGAAGCAAAGCAAAAGACCGTTCTCGCTTCCGATGCAGTTCGGAAACAAAGCCGCCGGCTATGCAAAATTCCCTGTCCACGAGTGCCTGGTTCCGAGCGGCCTATTCGAGAACGGCATGGGGAGTGTGATCGTCGCCAGAAAGACCCCGGAAGGAGACATCGCGCTGAGCGCCTTCGTCGTCGATACCTATTGCCTGGGCGTGAAGAACGCTATGTTCAAGGTCGCCCGCGAGTTCGAGTACGAGCAGACGATAAAACCCAACTTGCTCGAAGATCACGAGGGGCAGGAGTTCGAGCGGGTCCATGTGGCTTGTGCAAAAAAACTCGTCGAAGGCGCCGTTGGCTATGCGGAGGGCTTTGGTTTTCCCCCTCATGCCGACTATCGTGATGCCAAAGGGATCTTTGACGGTGTGGATGCGGCAGCCTGTCCCGTACCCTATACCTACGGGTACGAGGGCAAGCCTTTCTACGTCCAGGGGCCATACGAATCACCCCATCAATCGAAACGGATCGTCGATAAGTTGCACAAGACCTGTGGCGAGGGTGGTTATGATTACATGATTTTCTCCGGCGAAGAGACTTTTCAATGACGAGATCATACCCCGTATAAGACAATCCGTGCGGGGCACAGGAGTGGAGAAAAAATGTCGAACCGACAACTCAGCACTGAAGATCTGCTCTCAAAGCTCCAACAATTGCTGCCGTTCTCTGCGTTCGTGACCAAACATACCCTGGCCGCGCTTGCGGCGCAGGGTGACCAAGACAAGTCTCCGATCCGCAACAAGCAGCGCATCGAGATCGATAATGTACTCGACGGCGGTGACGACGGAGGGATCATGTGCGCCGCCTCGATAAAGGGCGGTAAAGAGGCCCTCATCGTATCGATTACCCAGCTGCGTTTTGATCTGAGCCACCCCCTGTATAAAGAGATACGCGCCTATCAGATCGATCGCAAGAAGCGTTTGGCGGTAGAGCGCCTCCAACAGACAGGGCAATGAGGAAAACCGATATGTTGAATTGGGATGATCCGCTCGCGTCCATGTCGAGTCGGCGTGAGGAACCGAAAATACCGCCGCCGGGTCTGGCATCCTTCGACTCATTTCCCATCAGTGATGAACACCTCGATCCTCGGGCCCATAACCCCGCCGGACAGGTACATCCGGACCAGGGCATGTTCGTCGACGGCACCTTGCCGGCCACCGCGGGCATAGCGCCGGTGGTCGATCCGAATCCGACCGTGACGCAGCCGGATCCGGCGGTCCGGGAGTCCGCCGTCCGTACCGCCGGTCCCGATGGCGGTTTCCCGAACCGGCGCGCCTTCGATCGAGCCGCCGAAGGCGGCGCCACCGGCCTGGAAGACCTGGAGATGGGTGCCGGCCGGGTGCGGGTGGATGACAAGCGGATCATCAACTGTCGCGCCGATCTCAATCAGTTGGTCCCGTTCAAGTACGACTGGGCCTGGCAGAAATATCTGGATGCCTGCGCCAATCACTGGATGCCGCAGGAGATCAATATGAATGCGGACATCGCCCTGTGGAAGGACCCCCATGGCCTGACGGAGGACGAGCGCACCATCATCAAACGCAACCTCGGCTTCTTCTCGACCGCCGACTCCCTGGTGGCGAACAACCTGGTGCTGGCCGTCTACCGGCATATCTCCAACCCGGAGTGCCGCCAATATCTGCTGCGTCAGGCCTTCGAGGAGGCCCTGCATACGCACGCTTACCAATATGTGGTGGAGAGCCTGGGGTTGGACGAGGGTGAGATTTTCAACATGTACCGGGAGGTGCCGGCCGTGGCGCGCAAGGCGGAGTGGGCATTGCCCTATACGCGGTACCTCGCCGATCCCCGGTTCAACACGGGTACGCCGGAAAACGACCGCAAGCTGTTGCGCGAGCTGGTCGCTTTTTACGTCATCTTCGAGGGCATCTTCTTCTACGTGGGTTTTGTTCAGGTCCTGAGCATGGGCCGCCGCAACCGGATGACCGGCACCGCCGAGCAGTTCCAATACATCCTGCGCGACGAGTCCATGCACATGAACTTCGGGATCGATGTGATCAATCAGATCAAGCTCGAGAACCCGCACCTGTGGACCGAAGAGTTCAAGCAGGAGTTGGTGCGCATGATCCGGGATGCGGTCGGGCTGGAGAGCCGGTATGCCCACGACACCATGCCCCGCGGCGTGCTGGGCCTGAATGCCTCCCTGTTCGATGAATACCTGAAATTCATCGCCAACCGCCGCTGCGTCCAGATCGGTCTGCCGGAGCAGTATCCGGGGGCGACCAATCCCTTTCCCTGGATGTCCGAGGTGCTGGATCTGAAGAAGGAGAAGAATTTCTTCGAGACCCGAGTCACCGAGTACCGCACCGGCGGGACCCTGTCCTGGGACTGAGCACGGTCGGGCAGGGCTGTAATCTGTGCTCCTGATTATAGTCTTGCTTTCGCGACTATCCCTGGAGATGCAGTAATGTAGGTTGGACAAAGCTCGTAGGCTGGGCAGTGAGCCACTGGGCACGTCCCGCGCCCGGCGGCGAACCGCATCTTTGGATGGCGACAAGCCCCACGGAATGGGTGTTGGGCACACCGCTGCCGTGGGCCACACGGACAGCATGAGGGTAGCCCAATGGACAGCATGGACGGTATGGACTGCATGGACCGGGGGGCACACAGCAACCTCTGGTCCACGTAGTCCACTTGGTCCATGTCGTCCACGGCTGCTGCCGCCGTCCCTGGTGGCTTTGCCCATCTTACAACCAGCAGGATGCCGACGCTCCTAGCGGCGTACCCAACATAAAGGTGTTGGATACGCCCACCATCCGAAGACGCGGTTCGGTCGTCCCTGACCTCACCGCATCCTATAGGTAGCAACTTGTTGGTCGATAAGAAATTTATACGCGCTCGCCCTACTAGGGCAGCCGGTTACGCAGGCCGATGGTCAACACAAGGGTCCTGTGCAACCGCTTGTCGGGAGCGGTGACCAGAGTCCCGTCGAGCGCCAGGTAACTCTGTTCCGCCTCTGCCATGTTTTCCTCGAAACCCCGCAGCAACACCCAAATCCTTACCGCGACCACGGCGTCCCAGTCGGTTACGCCCGTCGCGGTTACAAAGCGGTCCGGTGTGCCGTCGGCATCCGCATCGATATTCTCCCCGTAGCGGATCTGCAGATCAGCTACGCCTTCGACCAGTTCCTCCGTGCGACCCCTACTCGGCTTACGGTAGAGTGCCGGTTCCCCGCCGGGGTTGTGCGCGAGGTAATAAATGGAAGTACTGTAGCGAATAAGTTCCGCATCGATGTCGAACCGCTCGTGCGGTGGTGCCGCGCTGCCGCCCCAGGTCCCGTCGAAGTTTCCCGGAGCGAGGTCACCGGCCGGGTGGGTGATGGCCCCGGAGTCGTTGATCGAACCGACCTGAAAGATCCGGGCCTTTTGGCAGTCGCTCATCAGCAGGCAATCGCCGGGGCAAATCCCATTGATGCGGTTGGTACCGCCGGCACAAGCTCGGGTCTTCCGGGATACCACTACCGCGAAGACCTGAGTGCCGGAGTTCTTCGCGCGCACACCGGACGCGTCACCCTCAGGTCCCCGCACCACCAGCACGTCGGTGCCCGCGATCGGAACGCGGCGCGAGCCCGCAAAGACACTCGCCAAGGGTTTCGACAGGGTCTCCGACACATTGTCGAAGCCCTCGATAGCGGTTTGAAAATCGTTCTCCAGGGCACTTGCATTGTTCAACAGATTGACTAGGGGGCCACTGCTGCCGGCGCAGCCGCGGTAGCCGGCCCCCCGGATGTCGCGTGCCAGGAATTGCGCCACAAAGCGTTGATTTTCCTGCAGACGGCCAGCTTCGAGTTGAACCAGAAAATGCCGCTTGTTGGATGCGAAGAAAAGCAACGCCGCGGATACCGCCAGCACCCCGAGCGCGACCCCTGCAAGCAGCTCGATCAGGGTGAACCCCCTGCTGCGCCGGAGTGAGCGGCTCACAATCTGGTTTCGTAAACGAACTGCCGGTTCAGGCCTTCGGATCGCCCAAGGCTATCGTCCCATTGGACGGTTACGGTAATCCGATTGCCGCTCCTGGCGATTGATCCGGCCCCGGACGGCAGAGAACAGCGCAGGCGTTTTTTCCACTGACACAGGTCGCTGTTCTCGAGCGGGGTCGCGGGACACACCGCCTGGTCGCAGGTCCGGGGTCCGGTGTCGAAACCGGTGTCGTAGCTCCCGGTCTGCGCAGCGGCACGGTTCGCGCGCATGCGTTCGATCATATCGTCGGCGAGCATGCTGGCCTGGGAGCGCTGTTCCGCGCTGTGATTGCTCCTGGTGGCGGTTATCTGCAGCGCCGCCAACCCCATGAGGCCGAGCGCCACTACCACGGCCGCTACCAGGGCTTCGATCAGGGCGAAACCCTGATTACGTTTTGTCGCCGATATTCCCCGCGGCATTATGCATTACCTCGATTCCACTTTGTCACATCCATCAGGATAATTGTGCAAATGAGTCAAATTTCGCCAACGTCTAACCTCTCTCGTTGTCGTGATCGTGATCGAAGCCGCCGTAGGAGAGACAGAATACGTTCGCCGATCGTGGCATCCAGAGGTCCCGGCCAGGCGCCGGGTCGAAACCCGTAGCCATCCGGTTTTCCCTGCCCGCTTTGCCTGGCGTCTCCGATTACGACTACGATCACGGTTCCGTTTTCGATCGCGAGAGAGCGATGATCACGCCTCGTCGGTCTGAGGTGAAGCCTCGCTAGGATTCCTTGAGGGACCCGTAGCTTTACAAATGAGTCAAATTTTGCGTGCACTCAATGATGCGGTTTGCTGAGCGTTTCGATCTCTTTTTTGTCCACAGATTACGCAGATTTTCGCAGATTAAGAATGAAATAATCTGCGGAAATCTGCGTAATCTGTGGATAAAAAATCTTTACCTCCTTGACAGAAGACTCATGCCTCGTCGGTCTGGGGCGAAGCCTCGTTAGAGTCTATACGATGCATTTCGCATATCCGAACCATCGGTGTTTTGAACCACCCGACCGGGGACGACCGAGCTTCGGCAGCGGGACACACGGACTACGCAGGTACCTTTGGGTCTACCTTCTCTTACTCGGGACGGTTGGAGCTTTTGGAGCCGATTTCTCATTCGACGATGCGGATCTTCAAAACGGGGAGGAGATCAACGAAGTCTGCGCCGGCTGTCATGGGGAGGCAGGTCAGGGTGGAAAGGAGGGAGAGTACCCGCGGCTGGCGGGTCTTCCGGCCTCCTTCATCGCCAAACAGCTGGTACTGTTCCGGGACAGGTCACGCAAGAACCTGGCTATGGTCGAGTATGTGGATCACCGACAGATGCCCGACCCGGATATCCTGGACGTCTCCGCGTATCTTGCCTCGATCGAGCTGCCCGGCAAGCTGCCGCCGGTCGACGAGTCGGCACCCGATTTCAGCGCCTACCAGCGGCTATTAGCCACCAAGCGGGTGGTGCAGATCCCTCGAGCGGAGGGGGATGTGCAAGCGGGGAAGAAGCGCTACAAGCGCGAATGTGGTTCCTGCCACGGTCGTGATGGGTGGGGCGACGAGGATGACGGTGTCCCCATGCTCGCCGGGCAGTACACTCAATACCTTTGGCGCCAGGTTGACAAGTATGTCGCGAAGCTGCGCATCCACGACGAGTCGGAGCCCGAGGACGAGCTGCTGAGCGAATTCACCCGTGAGGAGCTACGCGATATATTCGCCTATCTGTCTACAGTAGACGACTGATTATACTGGCACACGGTACAATCTGAGCTTTTGAATTTCCCCTTCACCCCCGCCCTCTCCCGGAGGGAGAGGGAGTGAAATGCGCAGATTGTACCGTGTGGCAGTATAATTGGATCGGATTCCGCGGATTGCGCGGAAAAAAAACAACAAGAAGGAGGTTTTGTCATGGCAGATCGCTCCTTCTGAATATCAGGTAGCCGCCGACGGCGCAGAGGGTCCCCAGCAGCGTCGGGTAGAGCAGCGCATAGGCGATGTAGCCGACCTCGCCGAAGGCATCCAGGATCACGTAAGCCGATGGACCCAGCATAACGAGCTGCCGGTCGAGCAGCAGCATCGCCGCGGTTCGAAAGACTTGCAGGGGATTGACGAGTGCGATGGCCACCGCACTCTCCGGGGGGAGGTATTCGCGGATCATGACGCCGAGCAGGATGAGGTCGAGGAAGAGGAGCAAGGTGAGCCAGATCACGAAGGCCGAGGCCTGGGCAACGTCCGCCGAGCGCGATAAGGTCGAGAGCAGCATCCCGATCCCGAGAAAGCACCAAGCCAACGCCATCAACAGGCCTGTGTAGTAGGTGAAAAGCGCCCAAGGGACATCCGCGCCCTTGAGCACACCCCAGACGACGGCGCCGAGCATAGCCAGGAAGACGGGCAGGAAGACGACCGGAAATCGCCCGGCGAGCTTTCCCCAAAACCAGGGTGCGAGCCCGATGGGCAGCGAGAGCAGGTATTCGTAGACCGCTGCCTCTCGGTCCCCGGCGACGGAGCGCACGGTGGTGAGCAGAACGAACAGGGGCAGGATAGCCATGGCGAGCTGGATGTAAGTCACCATCAGGCGAGAAAGACCGGTAAAACCCATGATGCGCGATTCGGTCAGCCCGAACACGAACAGCAGGGCCGCCAGAGAGCCGAAGATCAGGCTGTAGGCCAGGAACCACTTGGCCCGCAGTGATTCGAGGATGTCCGTATGGGCGGTAAGGAGAAAACTTCTCATTTATGTCCGTGAACGCCGGTACCGAGACTGCCGCCGTGTCTATTGAAGCGATGCTCCACGTCGAAGATGTGCGCCTTGGCAGCCGCGTAGTCGAGGGCCGCTTCCACAGGCTCCGATTGGGCGCCCAGGCTATATTGCATCGGGGTTTCCCGGCCGCTCAGATAGCTGGCGGCACGCGCGTCTATCCATTCACCGTTGCGCCAGTCGTTGACCCAGATTTCCGCCTTTTCTACCTGGGGATCATCGCGCCGGGGTTTGTTATTTAACCAGATGACGGCACAACCGATATCATCGAAGAAGAACACCTGGGATTTCCCGTTCGGTTCCTTTATCCGCACCTGGGCCGCATGGCGCCGGTCGGACAGCACCATGCGGCAACGCTCGCAGGCAACCCGGTCCCACTTCGGCGCGACCGGTCCGGTGGCCGGTTCGTCGCCACAACCCGCCAGCATGGCAAGGCAGGACAGCGCAAGCGCGGCGGTGAGCGTCCGTGCCGGGGAGCCCCGAGCGGTGACTTGAGCGAATCGAGGATCACGCATAACGCACCGCTGCCGGGACGGGTTGTGGGAGCTCATCCATGCCGATGCTTGCAAGTAAGGCCGCGTAACGCGAGAGCAGGCCGAGAAAGCGCAACCGATCCGGGCCTGGTACCACGCCCTCCCAGGTGCGACCGCCGTCCGGAGTGCAAAACCCCCAGGGGCGAATGGCCCGCCCGAAGGCGTCGTCCGCCCGCGTCAATACCAGACGACAGCCCAGGCGGCTGGTCAGCTCTACCAGGTCCGCCACGCGATCGTCGAGCACGACAACGCCTTGATCCAGCTCGATCACCCGGTTGACCAGCGCCGCAACTTCGTCGAGGCGATGGCTGGATATCAGCATCGCAGCGGTGTCCCGGCGTTCGGCGAGGAGCTCGAAGAAGGTACGGCGCGCCTCCGGGTCGAGGTTGGCCGCGGGCTCGTCCAGAACCAGGAGTTCCGTGTCCCGCCCCAAGGCTATGCTGATCAGGAGCTTCTGCTTCTGTCCGCCGGAGAGCTTGACAAAGGGGTGGCGGCGGAATTGGCCCGGATCGAGCCCCAGACGCTCGGCTACCACTTCGATGCGTTGCGGCTCGATGTCACATACGCCCGCGGCAAACGAAATCAGCTGGCCGACCGGCATCCTCAGGGGTGGCGGGAGCTGGGGCACGAAGCCGACCTTGGAAAGGACCTCGCGCCGATGTATCCGCGGATCGAGCCCGTCCATGGATATCCCGCCCTGATAGTTGTACTCCCCGAGGAGGCACCGGATGAGCGTCGTCTTGCCGGCACCGTTGGAACCGATGATCGCAACCCGATGCCCGCGCGCGATCTCCAGGTCGATCCCTTTGAGGACATCCTGACGGCGGAAGCGTTTGACAACCTTTTCGAATCGGATCATTTCTACCTGACTGTGGGGTCCCGGATTACCGCAAAGATGTGGATGTTGGGCACGCCGCCAAGCTCCCTCCGCGTCCCTGCGTCGGGACGAAGCCTGGCGGCTTTGCCCAACCTACCGAGCACCCGCGAGGGATGCCCCTACAAAACCCAGGTCGGATTGAGTATGGGAAATTTGCGTCTATTCGCGTGCATTTGCGGCAAAAAAGAGGAAGAGGCTACGAATCACGCGAATCCGCGCGAAACCGTCGTCCCGAACCGAGGGGAGGGATCTTTCATCCCGAACTGAAAGGAGGGATCTTTTTCGCATCGATTCGTGTGATTCTTAAGTCCAAAGATACGGTTTGTGCCACTCGCCGCATCCTACTTCACAACCCCAGCTCCCGCCAGCGCGCCTCGATCCGCTTGACGGAGACGGGATAGGCAGTCCCCAGCTGCTGGGCGAAGAGGGAGACCCTGAGCTCCTCCAGCATCCAGCGGATCTCCTCCAGGCGGGCATCGTGCCGTCCCGCTTCATGGGCGGCGGTCGAACGTTCCCGCCATTTTTGTTGGATAGAAGCCATCTCCTGCATTCGTTGCCGGTCCTTGCCGGCGGCGTGCAGGAGCCGCTCGGCGCGGACATCCAGGGCCTTGAGATACCGAGGATAGTCCTCGAGATGTCGGTAGGGGATCTGTTGCAAAAAACCGCGAAAGACCAAGGCATCCAGGTGTCCGCGCATGTCCGTGACCGAGACCATCCAGTTGGTCTGGGTGGTATTTGCGAGCCGCCCGCGAATGGTCTGGTAGCGGGTGAGTATCTGCCCGGTCAGGGAGGAGACTTCCTGGGCGACGGATGCCAGCCGCGACCGGTTCTGCCCAAAACGCGACACGAAGGTCTGCCGGTCTCGAATCGGCGCCCGATCCTCCAGAAAGGTAAGATCCAGGATCAGCGCCACCAGCTCGTCGGCCAGATCCGTACTTTGCCCCTGCGGTTGCGGCGCCTTGGCGTATTGGAGGCGCATCCGGTCCAGGTCCGGCAGGTTCCTGCGTAAATTTCGCAGGTCCGATCCCAGCTGGAGCATCAGCAGCCGGCGCAACCCGGTTCTCATGGCCGCTGCGGCGCTTGCCTCCGAATCCAGCACCCGGATGGCGACACTGTCGCCCTGATCGACCAGGGCGGGATAGCCGCGCAGTCGAATGCCGCCGTGGTCCAGGTCCAGGCTTTCCGGCAGGGCATCGAAATCCCAGCGTCTGATCCCCTCCCGTTCCAGCATCTCGGCAGAAAAGACCTGCTGCCCCTGCCCGCCGTAGTGGCGCTTGAGCCGGGAAAAATCCTCCTCCAACGCGAGCTGACGCCCCTTGTCGTCCACCAAACGGAACTTCATGCGCAGATAGCCGGGGATGGCGGACGGGTCCCAGGTATCCTCGGGGACCGCGATCCCGGTCATTTCTTTAAGCACCTCGCCGACCGCCTGGACCAGAGGCCGCTCCGAGGGCACCAGACGCTCGGTCAGTCGCCTTGCCGTCTCCGGGATGGGAACCAAGGCCCTGCGTAGCTGCTTGGGCAAGCCCCGCAGCAGGGCGACCAGCAGTTCTTCCAGGAGACCGGGGACCAGCCACTCGCACCGCTGGGGAGAAATCTGATTGACCAGCGGCAAGGGGATGGTCAGGGTTACTCCGTCCGCGCTTTCTCCGGGATCGAACCGATATGCGAGAGGGAGCCGGGTAGCCCCGACCTGCAGACCGTCGGGGAACGCCTGTTCGGTTATTTCTGCCGCCTCCCGCTGCATCACGTCATTCAGGCGCATGTGCAGGAGCTTGGGGTCCTTGCGGGTCGCCGTTCTCAGCCATTGCTCCAGTTGGGGCTTAGAAAAGATGCCGCGCGGAATCCGCTGGGCATAAAAGGCGTAGATGGCCTCTTCGTCTACCAGGATGTCCCGGCGGCGGGACTTGGCCTCCAGATACCGGACGTACTCGATAAGCTCCCGGTTGTGGCGCCAGAAGGGGGCCCGGGTCTCGAAGTTTTCTTCCACCAGGGTTCCTTCCACCAGGGCGAAGCGCAGGAAGACTTCCCTGGCCTCGTCCGGGTCGATGGGTCCGTAGTTGACCCGCCGCTTGGGGACGATAGTCACTCCATAGAGGGTGACTTTTTCGTAGGCCGCTACCTGACCGGTCCCGGCCTGCCAGTGGGGTTCCGAGTAGCTTCTCTGTACCAGGTGGGCGCCGGCCCGCTCGATCCACGCCGGCTGGACCTTGGCGACGGTGCGTCCGTATTGACGGCTGGTCTCGACCCGCTCGGCCGCTACGATCCATTTGGGCGCCTCCCGAAACAGCCCGGAGCCCGGATGGATGGAAAAGCGGCTGTTGCGGGCGCCCTGGTATTCCCGCTGCTCGTCCTTGCAGCCGATATTGCCCAAAAGACCCGTGAGTAAGGCGCGGTGGATCTGCTCATAGCTCCCCGCGGTTTGGTTCTCCCTGAAACCCATCTCGTGCATCGTGAGCGCGAGTTGGGCGTGGACATCGCGCCATTCCTGGACTCGGTTCCAGGACAGGAAGTGTTGTCGGCAGAGCTTCCTGAACCGGTTTTTAGACAGGCGGGCACGCTCCTGTTCCAGAAATCGCCACAGATTCAGGAAGGTGAGAAAGTCCGAGTCCTGGTGATGGAAGGTGGCATGGATCTGATCCGCTGCCTGCTGCAGATCCTGTGGGCGCTCCCGCGGGTCCTGGACACTCAGGGCCGCGGCGATGATTAGCAGCTCGGTCAGGCAATGGTAGTCCGTAGCAGCCAGCAGCATCCGACCGATGCGCGGGTCCACGGGCAGGCGGGCGAGTTGCTTGCCGAGAGGCGTCAACCGGCCCCTATCATCCAGGGCCGCCAGCTCCTCCAGGGTGCGGTAGCCGTCGGCGATCAGCCGGGCATCCGGCGCGTCGAGAAAGGGAAACTCCTCGATGGCCCCGAATCCCAGCAGCTTCATCCGCAAAATAACCGCGGCCAGATTGGTGCGCAGGATCTCCGGCTCGGTGAAGGGGGCCCGAGCCTTAAAATTGTCCTCCGAATAGAGCCGGATACACAGGCCCGCCGCCACCCGCCCGCACCGGCCCTGGCGTTGGTTCGCCGACGCCTGGGAGATGCGTTCCACCGACAACCTCTGGACCTTGGTGCGATGGCTGTAGCGACTGACGCGGGCAAACCCCGGATCGATCACGTAGTGGATGCCGGGTACTGTCAGCGAGGTCTCGGCTACATTGGTCGCCAGGATCACGCGCCGGGTGCCGTGGGCCTGAAAAACGCGCGCCTGTTCCTGATAGCTTTGGCGGGCATACAGGGGCAGGATCTCGGTGGAGGGCGGGTGGTGTTTTCTCAGGGTCTCGGCGGTTTGTCGGATCTCGCGCTCGCCGGAGAGGAACACCAACACATCGCCTCGACCCACCCGCGCCAGCTCATCCAGGGCCGCGGCGATGGCCAGCTGCATGGCATCGTCCCGCTCGCCCACCTGCTCGTTTTCCGGCGGGCGGTAGCGGACCTCCACCGGATAGGTGCGCCCGGAAATCTCGATGATCGGTGCCGGTCCCGAGACAGTGCTCGCAAAGTGTTTGGCGAAACGCTGCGGATCGATCGTGGCCGAAGTGACGATCAGCTTGAGGTCGGGCCGCCGGGGCAGCAGTCCCTTCAGGTAGCCCAGCAGGAAATCGATGTTGAGGCTGCGCTCATGGGCCTCGTCGATAATCAGGGTATCGTACTGGTTGAGAAACCTGTCCTGTCGGATCTCCGCCAGCAGGATGCCATCGGTCATCAGCTTGATGGAAGTCTCGGGCCGTATGCGGTCATGGAAGCGCACCTGGTAGCCCACCAGCGTCCCCGGCTCGGTCCCGAGCTCCTGGGACAAGCGGCTGGCAAGACTGCGCGCGGCAATCCGCCGGGGCTGGGTATGACCGATGCGCCCGGCGATCCCCCGCCCCAGGTCGAGGCAGAGCTTGGGTAGTTGGGTGGACTTGCCGGAGCCGGTCTCGCCGCACAGCACCACCACCTGGTGATCGCGGATCAGGGCCGCCACCTCGTCGCGGCGCTCGCTGACCGGCAGCTCGGGGGGATATCGAATGGTCGGGACCTGGGCCCGGCGCTGTTCGACCAGATTCCGGGATTTCCGGATGGCCGCCCAGAGCTCGGCCAACCCCCGGTCGATGGGTTGATCCTGTTGCGCACGCCGGTTTAGGACTTGCACACGGCGACGGAAGACCTGTCGGTCACCGATGAGGCAGCCAGCTAAGTCCTCCCGCGTCGGAAGCCGATCGGGATGCAAGGACTCAGGTAAATGATTGAATTTGTCCGTCATCAGCGACAGGTCTCAGGATCGTCTTGTCGCAAACCGTATCGTGAGTCTGTCTCAGGTTTCCCGTCTCCTGTCTCGGAAAAGTGTGTGTCCGAATTCAGAAAATCCGATATCTGCTTTACGACCAGTTCCGGGTCCGCGTTTCTCCCCCGGAGTGTGCATTCCCAGACCACCATGACCCGCCAGGATTTCTCCATCAGTGCTTCGAAATTGCGTTTGTCTCTGTCGGTGTTCTCCCGGAATTTGGTGAGCCAGAAGTCCCGACGCGACTCCGGAGTAGCCGTTAACCGGCAGCCATGCCGATGCCAGAAACACCCATGGACGAAAATGACTGCCCGGTATTTCGGTAAAACAATGTCCGGTTTACCAGGCAGGTCCTTCCTGTGAAGCCGGTACCTGTATCCGTTCGCCCAGAGCCATCTGCGTACCATCATCTCGGGACGGGTGTCCTTCCCCCGGATTCTCGACATATTGAATCTGCGCTGCTCCGGCGAGTGGACATCCATCATTCAGTGGCCTTCTGATCCTGTGTTGAGGTCAGATGCGTGATGAGGCCGTCGCACTCGATATCCGGCTGTCCCTGGCGGGCATAATAAGAGGAGAAACGAGCTACCACGTCTTTCAAAAAAGACAGTGAGATCTGAATTTCCGGGGTCTGGAATTTTTTACTGAATTCATCCTTCGTTATGGTTGAAAGTTTCCTGAAGTTCAGGAAGCCTCCGGCGAAGAAATTCGTCTTCGGTAACCAATGATAATAATCAGTATGATTATTTCCGAACACCGTCCTGAGCTTGTTTTTTCTCTTGTCGGCCTTCTGAATACCATCCAGTACCGGACTGATCACATCATTTTCCTTCTCGATTTCCACAAGGAGAATGCGATCCGTCTTGAAGGTACCGTTACTTCGGACTACGAGATCGCAGGCAGGATTCATGACGGCAAACCACTGGGCACCATCCTTTTGCTTAATAATACTGCCAGTCCGGATGTTATCTGTGAGAGGCGGAGACAGATACATCTCTTCCGGAAAACTCCGATCTTCGTCATCATCAAGAAGCTGGAGCAGGTGGTTCAGAGTGTGGCGAAGCAATGCCTTTTCAGTGCGGGAAGAATCGGCCTCACCATACGTTACCCATTTATCTCTCTGAGGAAGAAGGTTCTTCAAGAAAACATCGCTCAAAGCCTTTTCAATTTTTCCACGTCCCCCCATAATACGAGTGAGGCCCGTATCACTTATCTCCTTGAACTTTTTTATATCGCTCTCATAGGTCTCGCTACCGCGTGCATGTTTATGTATTATGGATGGATGTTCTTCAACGAGATCCAGAAAAGCTGTCACAAAAATAACCGGAATTCGAGCCAACATTTCTCCAAGCTGACTGACAACGGTATTGCCACCCTCATCGTCATTACCTAACTTGAGATCGACAATCACGCCATCGAAGGAACCGTCAATCTTGCTCAATGCTTCAGGTAAATCTTTTGCTACTTCATAGCTGACAACGCATTCATCTTTGTATTTATCATTAAATACGTTCACAGAGTCAGAGAAAACTTTCTGTTGATCCTCTGAGTCTTCGACAAACAGAATTTTCAGATTGCCCATTTCATTCATCCTCCGTTTTCGGTTGCAGTCTGAAATATGCTCCCCGCTCAGACTCAAAGGCCTTGAGTTCCAGATCGTTTCGTGTTGCGGCCTCTCCGGCGATAGCCAGTCCCAGACCGGTACCATCCGGCTTGGTGGAAAAGCCGGGTTCGAAGATTACTCCACTGGCGATCAGGGCCGGCTCGATACCCGGTCCGCCATCGCGATAATCGACATAAAGCAGGGAGTCTCCGTCAGTCACCACTTCAATGGTGATTTCACGCTTCGGAACCTTCTTCTCGTTCATCCAGTAAATACTGTTGTCAACGAGGTTTGTGAAAATCGCATAGATGTCCTGCTGCCAGGATGAAAACCTGAAACCATCAGGGGCATCGACTTTCGCTGCCACACGGTACGTCTTCATCTCTTTATTGAAGACGGACAGAGAGTTCCGGATTGTTTTCTTCAGGTTCAGTGGCTTTCTGGCAATGCGTTTTCCAGCAGCCAGAGGTTTAAGCCTGCGGAAAAGTGTCACAAAAACTTCCGCATTCTGACCAGCATCCTCGGCAATCGGCATGAATTTCTCAAGTTTCCCGGCATCCCCTGTTTCCAGGAATGAGTCGTACCAGTAGCGCAGATTAGGTATCTGGTTCTGGAACCAATTCAGAGGTCGGCTGCCTTCATGCAGAATGACGTTGATAATCTTCCCCAGGGTTGCCTGCCCCTGATAAACGGCAACGGCCTGGCGGATTTCATCGGCCACCTTACTTTTGTCTTCAGCATCCTGGTTGATGATCTCGATAACCTCGGCAGTGATTTCTTTACCAACCCCGGATTTTAAGAGCGTTGAACGGACGGTCTTTTTTAATTTATCAGTTGAAAATAATTTCTCGATCTTCCTGTCTGTATTTCTTGCAGATCTGCCAAGACCAGCCCGGAGGCGATAAGAAAACCTTCTTTGCTCAAGATCACTTATTACAAGTGTCGTGATTTTTTTCAGGGAACTGTAAGCATTATTTTCTTTGAGCCCGTCTCTGGCACTTTTTTCTATCAGGCCTGATTCTTCATCGGACTGGATCAAAACGTATCCCATGGCCTGATCGCTGCCGATAAACTTAGAAGGGTTCTGGACTCGTCTTTTGTTTAACTCAACCCAGTCAAAAGCAGCATCGCCCAGAGGCCGGATGCGGAATCCGTTCCGGTAGACGCCAATGCCGTTGTATTCATTAAGAAGCCGTCTGGCATCGAGCTTTCCGACATAGTTGTCCGATTCATCTCTGAGACCACGCTTTATAAGAGAGTCAATTGCCTCCTTGTCACGATCATAAACCCGGATATCGAAAACCAGTTCCCCGCAACCGCTCGACTCACCGGCATCGAATGGGATTTTTTCTTCCGTTGTGTTGCGGGCTTTCTGCAGTGAATATGTCAGGGTGCCTTTACCATCGGCACCTATCCTGCCGGTAATCCGGTAGTCGAACAGATCGAAGATCGGATAAGGTTCGATGGTTTCGGCGACGTCCTGCACACCGGGAAATCCGTCAATTGTCAGACTGATACGAAACCCGTCGTCATTGAGCTGGTTGCCGATGGCTGCACCCACAGGCGATGTCAGTTTCTTCAGCTCAAACCGGAGCTTATCGAACTGCTTCTGATTCCATTCAGCGAGCAACTTACTATCACCAGTCATGGTCAGTCTTGTACCGGAGGGCTCAGATACCCTGGCCGTTTCAATGAGGATTTCCACGTCATCCAGATACCGGGCGGTCTCAAGG
This sequence comes from Candidatus Thiosymbion ectosymbiont of Catanema sp. Cochon2018, assembly GCA_011392765.1. Lineage (GTDB taxonomy): Bacteria > Pseudomonadota > Gammaproteobacteria > Chromatiales > Chromatiaceae > Thiosymbion > Thiosymbion ectosymbiont_A. The sequence goes on from WYCW01000001.1 coordinate 1,651,400, forward strand.
GTATCCCACTCGACCAGGACCGTAGTTTTCTCACCTTCGGCGGTGACTGTTTCGAGCAGCAGATCCGAACCGAGGATCGACGCGGCATAGCGGCCCACCCCCTTGCGTCCCTGCATGATTCTGCCGGAAGGGCTTTGTCGCCGATCCAGCTTGTCCCGCGTGGAAGGCACCATCCATTTGTGGATAACGGTATCCCGTGACATGCCGTGGCCATGGTCGGTGATGACAATGGAATAGCCACTACGGTCGGGTTCTGCCCGGAACTCGATATTCATGTCCAGCGAATCGGCGTCATAGGCGTTTTTCACCAGTTCCGCGACAGCGGAATATACATCCTGAATCAGATCCCGTCCGATGGTCAGAATATGCCGACCGGCCGGTCGTATTTTATAAACTCCGTTTTCACTCATTGGGTTTCGCACCTTTCTTCCATCAAGTCACACGTCAACCAATGAAAATATTCCGTCGATGGTAATCCAGAAAATCCTGTCCTGGTATAAAACGGTTCGGAAAGGAAATTTTTACCCCTTCAGCTTGGATAATTAACCTCGCATCAGTGGGATCAAAAGCGAGTACCTCTTTCGACAAGACAACACGGTATGATTCGTCAAGTGTTATCAGACCGCAATCAAATGCTTTGTCGTGCAGTGCGTTAAGGCATAATCCATTCTGAGGATTAAGGCGATTTTTCGAATCTTTTCCCCAAGGGACAATGTGACTTGCGATCAACAGTTTTTCAATCGGTAATCCCGTTATACAACACCTTAAGTTATAAGAAGCAAGTATCATTTTCCTGAAAAAGCTCTGATTTACTCTCGTCCTTACTGTTGTATTCCTGGTTTTCCCTTCAGGAATATCCTGATCAGAACCCTTATCTCTATCCACTCGTATCGCCATCACCATTTTTTCACTTTCATATGCCATCGTCTCCCAATCCTCAAAAAACTCGTTCCAGACGGCTCTATCAAGCTTGCTGACATTGAGTGCTCCTTTCCGGTTCAGTGAGGGGTCTATACTGGCGAAGTTAGCAAGTTTATAGCTAATCGATCCGGGCGTTCTGTTTAACAGTTTTGCCAAATCAATTATTTCCGGATTTCTGATATGTATCCGCCCAAATGGTGTCTTGCAGTACAAGTTTATCGCCAGGATCAACTCGTCTCTCGTCCAGGATTTCACGAGGCTGTCTCCTTTCTTTCACTGGCGGAGAGCAGACCGGTTACATTCTCAAAGACGAAGTATGACGGACGATAACGCTTCAGGATATCGGCGTAATAGAGATACAGGTAGTTCCGTTTGTCACCCTTCATTCGGTTCCGGTCACGTGCCCGCCCGACGATGGAATACGCCTGGCAGGGAGGTCCGCCGATGATCAGATCGAGCTTCCGTGTTTCCAGCAGGGCGTCGACCCGCCGGAAGATATCCGGCAGCGTTTCCGCACCGATTTCAGCATTGATTACCGAACCAGTAATCTCCTCCGGAACCTGTTCATAGAATTCAGGACAACTCAGGTTTCCGTTCAGATAATCGGCGTAGGGTCCGGTTTTCCCGTGAGTTCTCAGCCAGTGCCAAGCCATGCGTGTACGCAGTGTGAAGCAGGCTGCCTGATTCGCTTCAACATGCGCGACCGGCTCGAATCCGGCCCGGATGAAGCCCTCGGACAAGCCTCCGGCCCCGGCGAAAAGATCAAGAAAATTCAGCTTCCGGTTCATGAGGTGACCTCCGTTTCCCTTTTTATCTACCGGGGTCACAAGCGATCCATCGGTACGTGCAGGCCCACCAATGGTGGCATAGTTCCCGTGGTTCATAGTGCTTATTCTATTCGATCTGCGCGACGCGAATGATTTAACGACCTGAGAATTCCATTCAGCTCCCTCCTGCTTATGGTGAAGCCCTTACTGAGTTGTCGGTTACCCATTGATATCCAGACTGCGATCCCTTGACTGACCAGCAGCTTTACAAATGAGTCAGGCTTGTGCGCTGCACAAAAAATTCACGCCTCCTCGGTCTGAGGCGAAGCCTCGCTGGATACCGCCGTGCCTGCGCAGAGCATATAATACCGCCGTCAACTCATCCGGGCGCCGCGCCGCTGACATCATGACCGACCACACCGATTGCTCCATCTGGGACTATCGAGACAACCTGCGCTTCGACGAGCCGCTGGGACCGGACGGCGAGCGCCTGGTGGAGCTCAGCCGGGCCCGGGGCGACTACAGCCGTGAACGGCTCTACCACCAACTCGGTATCGATACCGATCGGGACCTGCTGCGGAGCATTCCCCGGGGTCAGTATCTCCTGTTCGACGGTCATCGCGGCTGCGGCAAGAGCACCGAGCTGCGCGTCATGGCCGACTACCTGAATCACCCGGATCGCTTCTTCGTGGTATTCATCGATGCCCTGAAAAGCCTGGACGTGAACAACCTGAAATACAGTGACCTGTTGCTGGCCCAGGGCGAGGCCCTTGCCGATGCGCTGAAGAAGCACGACATCCAGGTCCCGTCCGTATACCTGACCCGGCTCACTGATTGGTTTGCGCAGCGGGTCGAAACAGTCGAGCGCACCCGTTCACTCGCGGCCGAGCTGAAGACGGGCGCCGAGGCCAAGACCGGCGTGCCGCTGCTGTTCGATCTGTTCGCCAGGCTCACCACCGCCATCCGCACCGGCGCCAGCTACAAGGAAGAGATCCGGTTGGCCGTTCAGGACTCCTTCTCCGAGCTGGCGGAGGTCTTCAACGCCCTGGTGGATTTCGTTTCCGAGGAAGTCGGCAGACGGGGGCTCGGCAAGGCCCTGCTGTTCGTCATCGACGGCACGGAGCGGCTGCGACGCGACGAGGCGGAGACCTTCTTCATCCATGACATCCACCAACTGCGGCTGGTGCGGGCCAACTTCGTCTATTGCGCGACCATCACCAGCCTCACCGAAGAAGGGCAGGCCGCCCACAGCTTCGATGCCACCTTCAAGCTCCCCATAGTCAAGCTCTACGACAAGGGCGCGGCAGAGCCTTTCGAGAGTGGCTGGAACTGCCTGCGGGAGTTTTTGCTCAAGCGCCTGCCCCGGGGCTGTTTCGACTCGGAGGAGACGGTGGAGCTCCTGGTTCGCTACTCCGGCGGCCATCCGCGCGACCTGCTCCGGCTCGCCAGCTACTGCCTGCAGGAGATCAACGAAGGGCCGATCGCCGAGCCCGTGGCCAGGACCGCGGTACGCCGATTATCCACCGACTACCGCCGGTTGGTGGAGCCCAGGGACTACGAGCTACTGGCGCGCATCGATGCCTCCGACGAGAGCGAGACGCCCATCGACGAGCGGAGTCGCCGCCTGCTCTACGACCTGGTGCTCCTGGAGTACAATGATTTCTGGTGGCAAAGCCATCCCGCCGTGCGCGCTCTGCCGGGCTATACCGCGGCCGCGGCCAAGATAGAACGGCGGGCCGGCGCAGTCTGACCCGCAGCCCGATCCGCCTAGCTTCGTAGGTTAGGCAAAGCCCGCCAGGGATGGCGGGTGTGCCCAACATTCGATGTTCTGTGTTGGGCACGCCGCTTACTGATCCCGAATATGAATGGTTCATTCAGCTCACGGAACCAGGTTAATGGCATTGGTCTCTAACGGGCTTTTAAAAGGGGTGCGGACAGCGATGGCCCGGCCCAGGTCGGACGATCTCTCCTTTCTCGACGATCGGCACACCGGTAATCTCATCCGGCTGGGGCGGCTGCTGGAGCATCCGGGTCACTTCCGGCTGGTACTCGCCGAGCACAATGTCCCGCCCTACCGGGACCGGATCATCGAGTAGCTGGCCGACCGGTTTCCCCGCTCCGCGACTTGGCCGATACCCCCTGAGCTTTCCGCCGGCGATCTTATCGCACGCCTGGGCGAGTTTGGTCCGGAGCAGGAGGCGGTCCAGGTCATCGGATTCGAAGACTGGTCGCCGGAAACCGAGTCGCAGCTTTTTACGGGGCTGAACTACCGTCGGGAAGACCTGGCTGCCGCCGCGCCTTTCCTCCTGGTGTTGTGGCTGCCCAAAGAGGCGGCGACCCGTTTTGCCCAAAAGGCGCCCGACCTCCGGGCCTGGTGTACCGCGGTGCTGGACTTCGCCCTGGCCCCCCCCCCCCCGAGCGCCTGGACATCCACCACCGTACTCTCGCGTTCCTCGGGGAGGACGCCGAACGGCTCAGGGACCGCCGGCGGGAGATCGCGGAGTATCTGCAGGCAAAAGGCGAATCGACCCATGCGGACGGCGCGTTGCTGCTGGAAGCGGCGCGCATCCACGAATGTTTCGGCGAGTCGGCCCAGGCCCTGCAGGCAGCGGAGCAGGCGCTGGCGACCTGCCGGGACCACGACGACCAGCGCGGCATGGCGGTGACCCAGGGACAAATCGCCGACATCCTGACACAACGCGGCCAGCTCGATGAGGCCCTCCGCATCCGCACCGAAGAAAAGCTGCCGGTCTATGAGCGCCTCGGCGACGTGCGCAACATGCTGGTCTGCCGCGCTAACATCGCCTCGCTCCTGCTGGCGTGGGGATGGGCCGAGGAGCGGGCGCAGGCCAATGAGCTGCTCTGTCTGGCCTTGACCGATGCCAGACGGTTGCGCATCCCGGAGGCACAACGGATCGAGAAGTTCCTGCAGCAGTTCGGAATGATCTGTCGTTAGCCCAACGCTCGGGTGTTGTTTTATACTTCCACACGGAACAATCTGCGCATTTCACTCCCTCTCCCTCCGGGAGAGGGCTGGGGTGAGGGGGAAATTCAAAAGCTCAGATTGTGCCGTGTGGCAGTATAACTACAAATCACCCGAAGAGCCTAAACCTGACTGTCAGGTTCCCGCTTGGCTCCGCCGGGCGGCCAAGGTGCGACGTTTGTGCATAAATTCCCGCGCGGAGACAGTGGCCGTGAAGAGATCCAGCTTGTCTTCCTCGCCCTGCTCGACCGGCGCCATGGCGGTGTCCGTATAGGTCTCCGGATCGGGTTCCGCTAAGACCCTGGCCAGGATCCGCCGGTAATGCCGATGCATGAGGAAGGCGCCGGTGTATTTGCTCAAGTGTTCCCAGGCGAGCTTGGGATAGAAAACCAGCGGGTTTTCGAGCGGAAGCCCCGGACGGCGGTCCCACCGTATCTTGCGTCGGATCAATCCACCCTCCAAGGGATGCATGTCCTCATAGACGACCGGGGCGTGGAAGGCGAACAGCTTGGCCATCATGTTCTCGGGATCATAGCCCCAGGCGCGTGCACGGCGTAGTACCGTGGCAACATGCTCGTCGGTGTAATACAGGTCCCAGGCCTCACGATAGATATCTTCCCACTCCGCCTTGGACATCCGTGGATGGTCCATGGTCACGTGCTGGGTATCATAGTTGTTCAGATCGGGGTCCAAAGGAGCTCCTTGCTCTACCAGGCGTTGATGGTCCTGGGAGCCCGGAAGGGGTGTCAGGACGAAGAACTCCATGATGTCGACGGGCAGCTCGCGCTGGATGATCTCGATGTCCCGGCGAACGGACTCCGGGGTATCGTTCGGGAAGCCGATGATATAGCCCGCGTAGGTAAGCACGCCCGCATGGTGCCAGGCCTGCAGCAGGGCCCGGTAGTCGGTGATCTTGTTCTGGCCCTTGCGTGCACCCTTCAGGGAGTCGGGGTCGATGTTCTCCAGGCCGATGAAGGTACGGGTGACGCCTGCCTTCCCCGCCTTTTCGATGAAGCCCGGGATCCGGTGACACTGGGTATCCGTCTGGATCACGAACCGCATCTCCATACCCGACGCGCGCAGCTCGATCAAGCGGTCGAAGATCGCCTCCCAGTTACGGTTGCGGGCGAAATTGTCATCGGTGATGAAGAAATTGGTGATCCCGTCCTGCGCGTCGGCACGCACCAGGCGCTCGATATCGTCCGCCGTACGGTGCCGGGACTTACGGCCTTGGACATTGATGATGGTACAAAAGCTGCAAAGATACGGGCAGCCGCGGCCGGCGTCGAAGCTCGCGCGCTTGCCCATGGTCAGACGCACCCGATCCGGGGGGAGGTAAGGCGTGGGCATGTCGCTCAGGTCCGGAAGCTCGCGCAGAAAATCGTAGACGGGCCGGAGCCGGTCCTGCGCGGCGTCGCGCAACAGGTCATCCAACCGCCCCTCCAGCTCGCCGGCGAACAGGCTGATACCCAGGTCCAGGGCCTCCTTGAGCTCCGCCGGCATCTCCTCGAGCATGGCCAGGCAGCCGCTGACATGGAAGCCGCCGATCACCACCGGCAGACCAGCGGCACGAAAACGTCGGCCCAGATCCAGGGCACGCGGATACTGGTTCGACTGCACTCCGACCAAGCCGACCAAGGCCGCGCCGCTGTCCTTGCGGACCGCGCGTACCAGCCGCTTCACATCGACCCGCGAGTTGGTCTCGTCCAGGGTCCGGATGCGGATCTCCACGTCCTCGCCGAGGACTTCCCTCGCAGCCGCGTCCCTGGCGATACCATAGACGGCCGCCAGGCTGTTCGACGGCAGGGAAGAACGCAACCACTGGATAACGTAACCCGCGCCGTCATAGTGGGAAGGCTTGATCAGCAGGAGATGAAACCGCCGCCGCCCGTCCTTCCGGATGTTCACATCGACAGCCCCTTATACGGGCCCGCCCGGCCCCTCAGATTCCCGGCAACAGGTTACACTGATACGCGAACCTTTACGACCCAGGCCGACTTAGAGGCTGTCTAATAACTAACTCATTGATTATAAAAATCGGCGTAGATACTCTGTTCCGATGCAAGTCCAATTTAGCTCCTGATTCCCAAAGATTCACCTTATGCACATAAATCAGATTTATCAGGCAGCCGTTTCGGTGGGGGTATAGAAGCGGCTGCTGTCGAAGGGGTTCTGAGTCTTGAGCATGGCATGGATGGCGAGCAGGAGCTTACGCATGACGGCACAGAGGGCCTGGAGCTTTTTGAGGCCGCGATCCTCGATGAGGTGGCGGTAATAGGCCCTGACGTTGGGATCATGGCGTGCGGCGCTGAGAGCGGGCATGTAAAGGGCCAGGCGCAGGTAGCGGTTGCCGGCATTGGAGATGCGTGGCTTCTTGTCGATGCTGGAGCCGGACTGGTGTTGTCGGGGATCGAGGCCGGCCATGGCAACCCATTGTTTGGCCTGCATGTCATCGGGCAAGACCAACAGCTCGCCGAGGAGTTGGATGGCACTGGCATCGGCAATGCCGGTGACGGTGATCAGCAGGTCGAAGGCGTGCCGGCGCGCCTCATTCGTGGCGATGAGGTCGCGGGCCTGTTGGCGCAGGTGTTCGATGTGGTCATCCAGGAAGGCAACGGTCTGCTGCAGGCTAGCGATGAGGAAATCCGGCGTCATGGCGGTCAGTTGGGCCGCATGGAGCTGGTTCTTGGTTTGGGTCCGGAGCTTGTCGAGGGCGGCGATGCGGCGTGCGCAGGCGCGGATAGCCAGGGCCAAGTCATCGGGGCGCTGCCAGGGTGTGAAGGGCATGCGCAGGGCGAACTGGGCCAGGACTGCGGCATCGACGGCATCGGTCTTGGTGCGGGTCTGGAAGGCCTCCGCGAAGCGTTTGGCGGCCTTGGGGTTGATTACCATGAGGGGTAGCCCGGCGTCCTCCAGGGCCAGGGCTAGGTCGAGGTGATAGAGGCCGGTGGCCTCCAGGCAGACGCGGCTCACGTGTGCCTTACGCAAGCGGTTGCGCAAGGTCGCATGACCGGCTGGGGTATTCTTGAACTCGCGGGGTTTTCCGGTGCGCTCATCGCGGCTGATGACCAAGGTAACGGTTTTGGCGCTGACATCAATTCCGGCAACGTTCATGGGTGGTTCCTCGTCAGTCAAAAAGGCGCTAGGATCAAGACCTGGTTCCCCGACCCTGAACCCTCGCCTACCGACCTTGTGTATGCAGGCTCACGAGCATCGCTCACGGCCTCGGATACTCTTCGGTATGGGCGAAGAGGGCGGGGAGCCAATCTACGCACAGGCTCGGGGCCTCCGGGTGGGACGGCTTCCCCAGGTACTCTCCATCAAATCCCTTTATACCTGATCCTTGGCTTTCCCTTAGAAACAGAACATACAAGGTTGGGCAAAGCCGCCATGGACGGCGGCGTGCCCAACAATTCAGGGGGCAGTTGTCAGGTATCAGCCTTCTGCCCCCTGACTGACAACTGACAACTGGAGGCACGGGTCGTCCATCGATGCGGTTCGCCGTGGACGTCCATTGATGCGGTTCACGCCTCCTCGTGATGCTATCCTGAATGACCAACCGCGCTCACCGCATCCTACGCCCAACCTTGTAGGCCAGAGGGGTGAGTGCACCACCCGGAAGCGATTTCAGCCTCGTGAAAGGCAACCAAGCAGACGGCGACAGAGTTAACGGACGGGAAGCCAATCCAGAGGAATCGGTAGTCGAGACGATGGTCGAGATGGTGTGGCACTGCTCCGTAACGCTTTGGATGGTTGACCGTGGGTTATCTTCTGTGGTGTTGGCGTTTTCTCAACAAGCATGCAGTGAGCAGTGTAGACCGGCAGGATGCAGGCAGCGATAAGAAGACCCTGTGGGCGAATGGAGTCGCCCTGGTCACAGCAGTCAAAGCGGGAAAGTACCATGCCAGGTTGGTGCTCAGGAGATACCTACCCAAACGCAACGGGAAGTTGAAACCCTTGGGTATACCGGCCATTGCGGACAAGCGGTTACAAATCGGGGTATCGAAGCGACTCTTTCGTAGGCTGCGGTAATTTTCAGCGCAGTTATTCACCATTCGATGCCCAAACATTTCATATTGTTCTAATGTTGAAAGACGAGCTTTTGTATTTTTATAGTCACTATCTTTTCTGAATCCTTGTAGTATCTCCAAAAAAATAATGTCACCTATTGCGACTGTTCCTTCTATTAGCCCTAAATCAAGTGTGGTGGTGTGGAAATTATCCACATCGTTAAAGTAGTCAATCCATACGCTAGTATCCACCAAAATCATTTGCGGCCTCGCATTTCATCAAGATCTCCTTCCCAAATCACCTTTCCCCTGAGGTCGCGTATTGATTGTTGTTCGCTAAGCTTTATAAGTAGTTTAAGTCCCTGTTCGACAAAATCTTTTTTGGTTCTCAACCCGCTAACTTTCAGGGCATTGGCCATAAGTTCATCATCAATTACAAGGTCAATTCTCATGTAGCACCTGTGTGTATATTGTGATATATTTTTCACATTAGCACAACCAAGGAAAAGAGGCCAGGCTCAATTAACACAATTAATAGATCGTTTTCCGCAACTCATTCGCCTGACATTCGCCTGACATTCGGCTGCAAGCGATCCAATGCCGCGGTCAGCTCCTCAACAACTTTCGAGCTCAGTGCCACGCGGCATTAGGCGCCCGAGCCAAGCCGTTAGCCCTCTCAAAATAACCTGTCTAACATATTGTACATATCCCCAGAAACCTCTATACTTGTCCGATGATCTGTACAAGTGAGACGCCAAGATGCACATAGTATCATTCACTGAGGCCCGAAATGGGCTTAAATCCGTCCTGGATCAAGTGGTTAACGACGCTGATTGTACAATTATCACGCGCAGGGACAGTAAAGACGCTGTCGTGATGTCACTGGATTACTACAATAGCCTTATGGAAACCGTGTATTTGCTGAAGTCCCCGGAAAATGCGGAACATCTGAGAAAGTCCATCCAGCAATATCGGGAAGGTAAGGCTCACGAAAGGGATTTATTGAATGAGTAGAAACCTGGCATGGACGGAAGTCGCCTGGTCGGATTACGTGTATTGGCAAGGTCAAGATAAAAAGACACTGAGGCGAATTAACAAATTGATTCCTGATGTTCTGCGAACGCCCTTTGAGGGGATAGGAAAACCCGAGCCATTGAAGGAAAATTTATCCGGGTTTTGGTCAAGAAGAATTGATGACACCCATAGGCTCGTTTATGCAGTATCGGACACCCATGTCACCATTATAGCCTGTAGATATCACTATGCTTGAAAAGGCTGACAAAAGCGGTCGAGAGGGACATCCCTCCGCGCCGCTGGGTCCCCTATAAATGTGTGGGTTACGCCAGACGATGGCCGGCAACCAGGAGCTAGGATCCTTGAGGGACCCGAATCTTTACAAATGAGCCAAGTTTTGTGTGCACTACCAATCAACCACGAATGAACACGAATAAACACGAATCATGATTTGCGGTAATTCGTGTTGATTCGTGTCCATTCGTGGTTTTAGAATTCCTTGATGGCATCGTATCATTGACAAAAAACTCACGCCTTGTCGGTCTGAGGCAAAGCCTTGCTAGGATTCCTTGAATGACCAGATTTTGTGCAAATGAGTCAAATTTCGCCAACGTCTAACCTCTCTCGTGATCGTGATCGTGATCGAAGCCGCCGTAGGAGGGACAGCATTCTTTCGCCGTTCGTGGTCTCTGGAGGTCCCGGCCAGGTACCGGGTCGAAACCCGTAGCCATCAGGTTTTCCGTGCCCGCTTTGCCTGGCGTCGCCGATTACGATCACGATCAGGACCACGATCACGGTTCCGCTTTCGATAGCGAGAGAGCGATGATCACGCCTCGTCGGTCTGAGGCAAAGCCTCGCTAGGATTCCTTGACTGCCTCGGACTTTTACAAATGAGTCAAGTTTGTGCACTCCTAAGGGGGCAGTTGTCAGGGGGCAGGTAGTATCAGTTGTTTGCCCCTGAAAACTGCCCCCTGAATTGTTGCGGGTGTCGTAAAAGCCTAAATCGGGATCGGGATCGAAATCGAAATTCCGATTGCGATCCCGATTCCGATTTCGACCTACCCAAGCTCTCCAACGGTTGGTTAGGTGTAGGAGATGGGGCCTTACGGGAGAGGGGCTGTTGGGGTCTTCATGCCTCGTCGGTCTGAGGCGAAGCCTCGTTAGGAGATGCTAATGACTGTAAACCATAATCGGCGCCCGTACCTGTGGGGCATGTTGGCGATACTGGGTGCTTTCCTGATCCTACCCTTATTGCCGTATGCCCTCGCCGACAAGGACAGCTTTACCCTGGTTCCGAATCCGGGGGCGGATCTGTGGCGCGATGCGCGCCGATCTCTCCCAGGGACGACCCAGGTCAAGGGGGTGGTGGAGACCGGGGTGCTGATCCAGGATACAGGTGAGCGGTGGCGTATCTATCGCATCCGACAATTGGTCCCCTACGGTGCCTATATCCTGGGTGGAGTACTCGGCTTATCCGTGCTGTATTTCCTGGTGCGGGGTCGGGTCCGGATCGCGGGCGGACGCTCCGGGCGCACCATACAGCGGAATACCCGACTGGAACAGGGAGTCCACTGGTTTACCGCGATACTCTTCATTATCCTCGGCCTGTCGGGGCTGACCCTGCTGTACGGCAAGTGGGTCCTGATCCCGCTCCTGGGCCCTGAAGGCTTTGCGGCGACGGCACAAATCTGCAAGCAACTGCATAGTTATTCGGGGCCGCTGTTCGTGATCGCCCTCGTGCCGCTGTTCGGCGTCTTCCTGCGTGACAGCCTGTTCAATCCGAAGGTCGACCTGGATTGGTTGATGACGGCGGGGGGCTATCTCGGCGGGCGTCACCCCAGCTCCGAAAAGTTCGATGCCGGTCAGAAGCTCTGGTATTGGGTTGCGGTGCTCGCCGGCGTAGTGCTGAGCATCAGCGGGTTGCTGCTGGATTTTCCGAACCTTGGGCAGGGCCGGGAATTGCTGCAACTTTCGTATCTCTTCCACACCATTGCGGGGGTAATCATCCTGGCCTTCTTTATCGTACATGTGTCTGCGGCTATCGGCATCGAAGGCGCGCTCGAAGCCATGGTCGAGGGTAAGGTCGATGCCAACTGGGCCAAACAGCACCATGACCTGTGGTACAAGAAGCTGGATACAGCCGGTAGCGACGAGGAAGTCTCGAGCGACAAGGGTAACAGTGCGGCTACAGATAAACAGGTTAGAGACTGCTGATATTCATCATTCGGAGCCCAATTATCCGGTAGTGTTCTAACTTTGTTGCTTAAGGATTTCAAACGGCGGCGCCGAACTCATAACGATTCACGAATAATCCGATGACAATATCGTGCATTTGATTCAGTTTTGAAAAACAAATCGTCTTACGCGCAAGCCGCTTGATTCGCGTCCGTAGCGTCAAATGTTTGCGTTCTATTTTCTGCGTGTTTTGTTTTCCAACGACATGTTTTTCGGGATCTAAATGGCGCTTATAGGCACCCCAGTCGTCGGTATAAAAACGGGTAATCCCAAATGGCTCTAATAACCCTTTTAATTCAAGAAAAACCTCATCTCGACGTTTCCCGAATACATAAGCCAACACCTTACCCGTGGCCCGATCAATAGCATGCCACAACCATCTTTGATTGGCTTTACTCCCTACATAACTCCACATCTCATCCATTTCAACGGTGGCGCCTTGCTTGCTAACATCATGATAATCCTCTACTTTTAGAATATCTACCACAATCTGCTCAGGCGTGTGGGTCGCTAAAAAATCGTGATTCACGGCATGCAACTCGGGTTCTTTTTTTTTAATTCATTGATAACGGTCACAGGACTGATACCCAGTACCCGCGCGGTATCACGAATGCCGCTGCCATTCAGTGCCATCTCAATGATTTGTTGTTTCGTTTCCGGTAACCGCCCTTTCTCGGAATAATCCTGGATAAACGTTTTGCCCTCACAGGCCTGTTCTTTGCAAATAAAACGCTGCTTGCCATTGCTGGTGTTGCCATGTTTAGTAACATCAATACCATTGCAGACAGGGCATTTTACGGGTAGTAATACCATAAGAGTTTCCTCGGTAAAATTTTGTTCGGTTAATAGCTTAAAGCTCAGGTAATTATATCAAGTGATTTATAATTAAGCAACAAAGTAATAACACTACCAAAGCAGGATAGTAGACTGCTGGTGCGCGTGCCTTCGTTCTTTAGCGGTGAACTGGAGCGCCGGGGGCGTTGGCGGAGGATAACCTTATCGGAGCTGGCCAATAAAGTGAATTTATGGCCAACCCTGCAAAACTATGTTTGACAGCTTCATGGGAATATTATTATCTTCTTGTTCTTAAGCGGCAGGTTCCGGTTGGGATGCGGGTCTTCAGCACCCGGATCGAAAGCGTGCAACGCGACCCCAGGGACGGACAGGCCGGCCGCAGTGCTAGGGACGACGGAGTCAACATAAAAGTAGCGGCGGGCTTGGATCTACGGGAAGCCACAGGTCGCCGGGTATCATCCATCGCGGCGGCATACACCGCAGTGAAACATTAGGAGAGAGTGCACCATGCCAACTTTCGTGCGTACTGAGAAGTGCGATGGCTGCAAAGGCCAGGATAAGACCGCTTGCATGTACATTTGCCCCCATGACCTGATGATGCTCGACAAGGATGGGTCCAAGACGGGTCATGCCATGAAGTCCTACAACCAGGAGCCTGAGCAGTGCTGGGAGTGCTACTCCTGCATCAAGATCTGTCCGCAGCAGGCCATCGAGGCCCGCCCCTACGCGGATATCGTGCCCCTGGGTGCTTCCGTGCAGCCGCTGCGCGGTACCGACTCCATCATGTGGACCATCAAGTTCCGCGACGACAAAATCAAGCCGAAACGCTTCAAGTTCCCGATCCGCACCACCCCGGAGGGCTCCATCGATCCCTACGGCGGCAAGCCCGAGGCCGACATCGCCAAGATTACGGACCCCGGCTTCTTCGTACAGGTCAACGGCTACCGCACCGGCGATTCCAGCGAGCTGATCAAAAAGTAAGCCCCTGCGGTCGACTCCAAATCAAGTCAGATTCAAAGATTCAACGAGGTAAGAGAATGGCCGAATTCGGAAAGCCCGACGTTGTCGAGGAAGAGGTCGACATCCTCATCATCGGTGGTGGCATGGCAGCCTGCGGTGCCGCTTACGAGATTGGCCCCTGGGTCAAGGCCGCCGGTGGCGACATCAAGGTAAAGGTAGTCGACAAGGCCGCCATGGATCGCTCCGGCGCCGTGGCCCAGGGCCTGTCCGCCATCAACACCTACATCGGCAGCGAGCAGGACCCCGCCGATTACGCCCGTATGGTCTCCAACGACCTGATGGGCATCACCCGCGACGACCTGGCCTATGACCTGGGCCGCCACGTCGACGAGTCCGTACACCTGTTCGAGGAGTGGGGTCTACCGATCTGGAAGACCGACGAAAACGGCGAACGCCATGACGGCTCCAAGGGTCTGACCCCTCTGAAAGATGGCGGCAAACCGGTACGTTCCGGTAAATGGCAGATCATGATCAACGGCGAGTCCTACAAGTGGATCGTCGCCGAGGCCGCCAAGAAAGCCCTGGGTACCGACCGCATCCAGGAGCGGGTCTTCATCGTCAAGCTGGTGAACGACAAGAATGACAAGAACCGCGTCGCCGGGGCGGTCGGCTTCTCGGTGCGCGAGCACCAGCTGTTCGTCTACAAGTTCAAGGCCTGCCTGCTGGTCGCTGGCGGCTGTGTGAACATCTTCCGGCCCCGTTCCGTGGGCGAGGGCCAGGGTCGCGCCTGGTATCCGGTGTGGAACGCCGGCTCCACCTACGCCATGGCCGCCGAGGCCGGCGCCGAGATGACCATGATGGAGAACCGTTTCGTGCCGACCCGCTTCAAGGACGGCTACGGCCCGGTAGGCGCTTGGTTCCTGCTTTTCAAGTCCCAGGCCACCAACGGCTTCGGCGAGGTCTACATGCAGCGCAACAAGGAACTGCTGAACGACTATCCGCCTTACGGCCAGGCCGCCGTACCGGCCTCCTGCCTGCGTAACCACCTGATGCTCAAAGAGATGAAGGAAGGCCGCGGCCCCATCTGGATGGATACGGTCACCGCTCTGGGCAAACTGCGCGAGACCCTGTCGCCCCGCGAAGTCAAGCACCTGGAGGCCGAGGCCTGGGAAGACTTCCTCGACATGTGCATCGGCCAATGCGGCATCTGGGCGGGCGAGAACATCGAGCCGGAGAAGAAGAACTCCGAGCTCATGCCCACCGAGCCCTACCTGCTCGGCTCTCACTCCGGCTGCTGCGGCATCTGGGTCTCCGGTCCCGAGGATTTGGGCGCACCGACCGAAGAGAAAGAGACCGGCATACCCGAGCACCTGCCCTCCGGTTGGAACTGGGGCTATCGCGGCATGACCACGGTTAAGGGTCTGTTTACCGCCGGTGACGGTGTCGGTGCCTCCGGGCACAAATTCTCCTCCGGTTCCCACGCCGAAGGCCGCATGGCTGCCAAGGCCATGGTCAAGTTCGTGATGGATAACAAGGACCTCAAGCCCGAGTTGGATACCAGCGTAGAGATCCTCATCGAGGAAATCTATCGCCCGGTTCGTAACTTCCTGGAGCACAAGGACTACTCCACCGCGATCGACATCAACCCCAACTACATCACCCCGCGGATGCTGCAGTTCCGGCTGCAGAAGATCATGGACGAGTACGTGGCCGGTGTGGCGACCTACTACACCACCAACGCCAACATGTTGGAGCTGGCCGAGCAGAAACTGGAAATGCTCAAGGAAGACTCCCTGAAGATGCGGGCCAAGGACCTGCACGAGCTGCTGCGTGCCTGGGAGAACTACCACCGCATCCTCACCGCGGAGGCCCACATGAAGCACATCCAGTTCCGTGAGGAGTCCCGTTATCCGGGCTTCTACTATCGAATGGACCACAACAAGGTCGACGAAGAGAACTGGCACTGCTTCGTGAACTCTATCTATGACAAAGAAGCCAAAAAGTGGACCTGCTTCAAGCGGGCGCATACGGACCTGGTGGACAAGTCCAAGCTGTTCAAGTAACCCTCGACAGCTTAAAAGGCTTGAAAATCCGGGCGCCGTGAGGCGCCCGGATTTTTTGTTTGGGTGTCGTAAAAGCCTAAATCGGGATCGCAATCGGAATCTCGATTTCGATCCCGATTTCGATCTACCCCGGCTCTTCAACGGCTGGTTGGGCGTAGGAGATGGGGCCTTACGGGAGAGGGGCTTTCGGGGCATCATGTCTTGTCGGTCTGAAGCGAGGCCCCGCTAGGCAGCTTGCCCGGGAACTTTCCTCCACGTATACTTATCAATCACTACACGTAGGGGGTGACTTGGTTTCGACGTGGGTTACAAAACCTGTGGTGCATGCCGAGGTGCGGGTTACCTCGTAAATCCAACCGCAAACTGAATAGTTGCCAACGACGACAACTACGCTCTCGCCGCTTGATCCGGCGAGCCTCTGACCGCTGTTTGCTCATGGGCGGTGGATTCCAGGGGTAAAATCACATGGGATCGCGGTGATGGGGGTCCGGACCTGATCCGCTAAAACCCTGAATTCGGAATCGCCGACCGCATGCCCCGCCCGCCGGGCAGCGGAAGGTCAAAGACAATAGGCCGGGCTAAGCATGTAGATCCATGGGCGGAGGATTCGCGGACGCGGGTTCGATTCCCGCCGCCTCCACCAGTCACCAACTACCCGCATAGCGGGTAGCTTGAGGAAAGCCCCTAAAAGGGGCTATGAGTCGCCGAAATCCAGTGAGTTCTGACGATCCTGTTGCTCCTGGTTACGGATGTAGGCGCGAACGATCTCTTCATCCAGACCGACCGTGCTCACACAGTACCCTCGGGACCAAAAGTGTTTCTCGGTAAATCCTTTCTTCACCCCGAACAACTGCCGGTGAATCTGGATCGCTGATTTCCCTTTCAGGTACCCAACAACCATCGCAACACTGAACTTCGGTGGAATCCTCAACACCATGTGGATGTGGTCG
Organism: Candidatus Thiosymbion ectosymbiont of Catanema sp. Cochon2018; assembly: GCA_011392765.1. GTDB lineage: Bacteria > Pseudomonadota > Gammaproteobacteria > Chromatiales > Chromatiaceae > Thiosymbion > Thiosymbion ectosymbiont_A. The sequence continues at coordinate 1,668,098 of WYCW01000001.1, forward strand.
GGCATCGCATGCCCTTCGATCAGCTCCACACCCTTTTGCCGACACAATTGCTGCAAAATCTTTCCGATTTGCCGGCGCATTCGACCATACAGTACCTTCCGGCGGTATTTTGGAACAAACACCAGATGATACTTACCTTCCCATCTCACGTGGGCTAAGCTCTGCCATTCTTTCATGGTTACCTCCTGAGTGATGCCCCAGGGCTTTCCTCAGGAGGCTTTTTACCGCAGGAACGGCAGAGCCTTTTCTAGTCGCACCGGCAAAGCCGGTGGTTTACTAAAATTCTAATTAGATTTTTGAATGATTGATTTACAAGGATGTTTTCATCGCTTCCGCGCCATCGGACTCTGCGGCGACCTGATCGCGCAGCCAGACGGTCAGGACCTCGGTACTGGACGTTCGCCTGCTCGGGCGTGGTGGTTATTGGTGGTGGCTGTTCGCGTGCCGCCGATAACCGGATCGGATCGCAAACCTTGTGTGGCGGGATTGAAATCGATAGCATCGGCGTGGTTACCTGCAGCCCTTAAGCGAGCACGCTGCTAGAACCGTAACCACGATGACCTTCCGCCGCTTCTTTCCCTGGATCGCGCTGCTTGCAGCCTTTGCGCTGCTTTCCGCACAGGTCCTGTTGGCGAGCCACGAAATCGAGCACCTCGGTTACGTCGACGAGGAGGCCTGTGAGATTTGTCTGACCGGGGCTGCGCTGGGCCCAACCCTGGTGTCGTCACGGCCAATGCTTGCGTTGTGTGCGAACGCACCGCCCACCGAGCCGTTCCTGCATCGACAGACGGCTGTTCGGTCTTTCTACCGCTCTCACCTCGCCCGCGCGCCCCCGACTCCGGTTCTGCTCTGAGCCGATTTGTCTGTTTTGTCGAGTACGCCGGGGTCTGTTACCCCGGCTGCCTGTTCGCTTCAGCTTCCGGAGTTAATCCCATGAACAAGCCCCTTTTGCAGGGTGCCCTCGTTGGTGTCCTGCTGATTCCTGCGGCCGCGTTCCCCGCAAGTGACGCGGAGGTCGCCGAGCTCAGGTCAATGCTCGGAGAAATGAAGGCCGAGTACGAGCAACGTACTCGGGTCTTGGAGAATCGCTTGGCTGACGCCGAGCGCGAGGCCGCCCGCCGGCGGGGGGAGGCCGCGAAGTCCAAGCCCATGACCGCGACCGTGGTCCGTTCAGCGCCGACGGCAAGTCCCGCGAAGCAGACGGGGGGATTCGGCGCGCTGACCTCCGGCTCCGCGTTCAACCCCCAGATCTCCGTGATCCTGGACGGCAACCACTACTACGACGGCATCGACGGCGAGGGCGCCGCCCTGGTGGGGGAGGCCTTCCAGCCGTCCGGCGGTGGCCACGACCACGGACATGATCATGGGGGCGACGAGGAGGGGCATGGCCACGGTGTGACCTCGAACGGCTTCAACTTCCGCGAGGCCGAGATCGCCTTCTCGGCCACCGTCGACCCCTACTTCGATGCCCACACCTATCTGGCCGTCGACGGGGACGGCAACCTGGACTTGGAGGAGGCCTACTTACAGACCCGCGGCCTGCCTTACGGACTGCGGCTCAAGGGCGGTAAGTTTCTGAGTAAATTCGGTTATATCAACCAGCAGCATCCCCACCAGTGGGACTTTGTCGATCACAACCTACCGTACCTCAACCTGCTGGGAGATCACGGCCTGCAGGATACCGGGGTTCAGCTGACCTGGCTTCCGGACCTGCCCATCTACACCCTGCTCGGCGTTGAAGCCCTGCATGGCAGTCAAGAGGTCTTCGGCGCAACCCTCGGTGACGCGGAGCAGGCCGAGCTGAACCTGGGTGACACCCGCGATGGTCCGCGCCTGTGGACGGCTTTTGCCAAGGTTGCCCCGGAATTGGGTGAGAACCACGCGTTGCAGATCGGTGTGTCTTATGCCCATACCAATCAACACCAGGAGGTCCACTCCCACTCCCACGTGCATGAAGGTGAGGAAGAGGTACATGAGAACGGGCTCGCCGGCAACGGCGATTTGTGGGGGGTGGACATCGTCTACAAATACGATGCGGATGCCGCCTATGGCCAGGGTGACATCAAGTTCCAGACCGAGTACCTCCGCTCTATCAAGGATTTGAGCATTCGCTCCAGCGCTCACGAAGAGCTCATCGGGTCCCCGCGCAAGTTCACCACGGATGGTCTCTACGCCCAGGCGACCTATGGCTTTGCGCCAAAGTGGACGGTTGGGTTGCGCTACGACGTTCTGGGGCTGACCAATAAGGTCAGCGGCGGCGAGAGCGAAGAGTTCGGCTCGTCGGACCGCTGGACCCTCGATCTGACGTGGAACCTGTCCGAGTTCTCGCGCCTTCGGGCCCAGTATGCCTACAGCGACACCCTGGTCTCGGGAAACGAGCGTGAAAGCTTCAACGCCTTCTACCTGCAGTTCCTGATGAGCCTGGGTACCCACGGCGCCCATGTCTTCTGATCGCGGAGAGATACAACGATGATTCAGCGCATTTTCCTTGTCCTCCTCGGCCTGCTGGTCCTCGCGTCGACCTCCGCCGCAACCGTAGAGGTCGTCGCGGTCAGTCCCAGTATGGGTGCTCTGGTGCGGGAGGTGGCAGGCGCGCGAGCAGATTTGACCGTACTGGCCGGTCCCAATCGTAATCTGCATACCTTGCAGGTCAGGCCCACCATGATGCGCGTCCTACGCGGGGCGGATCTGGTGGTAGCCATCGGCGCCGAGCTTGAGGTGGGCTGGCTGCCGGTAGCCATCCGCAGTGCAGCCAACCCGAAGATCCTGCCCGGCACCAACGGCTACTTCGAGGCGGCGGCCCAGGTACGTTTGCTCGATGTGGGCGGTGCCGCCAACCGCGCCATGGGGGACGTGCATCCCGTGGGCAATCCACACGTCAACATGGACCCGGTGCGCATGGCCGCCGTGGCACGTGCCCTCGCGGGCCGGCTTGCACTGATCGATCCCGCCGGTGCAAGTCGGTACCGTGGTGGAGCAGAGGGCTTCGCCGCCAAGGTGGACCGTCGGGTAAGGAGCTGGCGCAGCAAGCTCTCGGGAGTACCGGGCGTTGTGCTGTATCACCGCGACGCCATCTATCTGCTCGATCGTTTCGGTGTTCCCCTGCTGGGCACCATTGAGCCGATCCCGGGTGTCCCGCCGACCGGTCGGCAGATCAGCGCATTGACCGCAAAGCTGAAGGGAGGCCGTGGCATCGTTATTTACACCCCCTACCAGTCGCCGAAGGCGCCGAAATCATTGGCCACGAACCTGGGTTGGCGCGTTGTGGAGCTGCCCATGGAACCGCCCAGGGGCTCGGACGGCGACGGCTACCTGGGTCACATCGGTCGTTGGGTCAACACCATCGCGAGTGCCAAGTGACAGGAGCTCAAGTACAGGCCCCGCCCCGAGGGCAGGAGCTACTCCGCGTCGATGGGCTGGTCGCGGGTTACGGCCGGCCAGTGGTGGGACCGCTCTCCTTTACCATTGCTTCAGGGGAAGTCGTCGGTCTCTGGGGCGCCAACGGTACCGGGAAGTCTACCGTCCTGAATGCAATTGCACGCGGCGCCCGGGTGTTCGGGGGGGCCATCGAGCGGGCGCCGGGGTTGACCCTCGCTTATCAGGAGCAGCAGCCGGTGCGCCTGTCCGTCATGCCCCTGACGGGACACGACATCATGCGCGCGGCCGGTACCGACCACCGCGGAGCTCCTCGGGCGTTGAAGGCGATCATCGACCGGCGCATCGACACCCTGAGCGGCGGCCAGTACCAGGTGCTGTGCGTCTGGGCCGCACTTGGAAGTGCCGTGGATCTGGTGCTGCTTGATGAGCCGACAAACAACTTGGACCCACCGACTGAGGCGCTCTTGATCGAGATTCTCGCCGCGGAACGCGGGCGGCGCGCGGTATTGCTGGTCAGTCACGGGCGTCGCTTCTTGGACGCCGCCTGCTCGCGGGTGCTGACCGTGGAAGCCTGGATAGGGAGCACATGATGGAGAGCTTTACCGCGGTTCTGCTCGACCCGCTTTTCCGGGTGCCATTCGTGACGGGCCTGATGCTGGCCGCTGTGTTGCCGCTGCTGGGGACCCTGCTGATGCTGCGCGAGGAATGGCTTGCCGCTCTGGGACTTGCCCATCTGGCAGCGGCCAGCGCCTTGGTCGGGCTCGCCGTAGGCACACCGGCTGTGATCGGCGGAACTGCCGGCGCCCTTCTGGGCGGCGCGGCCAAGACCAGCTTAGGCGCCCGCGGAAATGCGGCCTACGGCTTCATGATCCTGATGGGCTGGGCGGCTATGCTGCTGGTGGCTGCCAATACGTCCATCGGGGATTCCCTGGGGCACGCCCTGATCGACGGACAGCTGTACTTCGCGGGCATGGTCGACCTCTATGCCGCTCTGGTTCTGGTAATCCTGAGTGCCGCCGGACTGCCTTGGCTCAATGGCAAGCTGCTGCGCGCGCGTTTCTTTCCCCGTTTCGACCGCGCCAATACCCTACCGGCCTGGCAGTGGCATCTGGGTATGGACCTGCTTGCCGCGGCAAGTATGGCAGTCGGCACTGCCACGCTCGGGCTGATGGGTGCCTTCGCGCTGGTCTTCGTCCCGGCTTGGCTCGCCTTTCGTTTAGCACCGGGCTGGCGTTGGACCTTGATCATGTCCGCCACGATCGGGATCGGCGGATACCTGATGGCGTTCCTGCTCGCGCTCTCTCTGGATCAGCCCTTCGGGCCCGTACTCGTCGCTATGCTTGTGATTCTTTCTGCCTTGGTGACGATCCTTCCACGGCCACTCTCGAGTAACCACAGAGCCACCGGAGCCGGGTCGTACCCGAACGCCGCCGGGAGGTGCCACTGAAGTTGAAACGGGGTACTAGTACATCGTTTCATCCTATCTTGCATGTTGACAATCTGATTTTACTTTATAAATCATCATGTTATATGCTTTCAAACATGCAAAATATGCTGAAACGGGGTACTAGGAGGGGACCGCACTGCTGCTTTTTAAAGCCCATCTTTTGTGTTATAAGGGTAATCCCTCATAAGCATACCGGCCATCGGTTTTGTCCGGATCGTCCAGAGGGCAAATTGTTGGTATCCGTAGAAATCCAAAGGTGATATTCCAGGAGAATCTCATGTCCGAGAAGAACCGCATCAAACCCATTGCTGCCGTTATCGGTGCCGTCCTGGCAGGGAGTCTGTCGGTTGTGAACTTGGCTAGTGCCACCGGGGAGCACACCAAAACCTACGCCGACCACACCAAAGCCTACGCCGACCACACCAAAGCCTACGCCGCCCATACCGAGGCTTACGCCAAAGCCAAGGAAATGCACGCCGAAGCAGAGAAGAAGCACGCCGAAGCTGAAGAGATGCATACCAAGGCTAAGAAGATGCATGCCAAGTCTGGGGGGGACCACACTAAGGCTATGAAGACGCATACCAAAGCCATGGAGATGCATACCGAGGCTATGGAGATGCACACCAAGGCCGGAGAGATGTATACCAAGGCCAAGGAGTTGCATGACAAGGCTAAGGCGAAATACACCAACGCCGAGGGGAACTACACCGGAGCTAAGAAATAAGAGACTGTCTGAGAACTAACTAACCTGTAGGGTGGGCTGTGCCCACCAAATACTACGCCTGATCGGTGGGCACAGCTCACCCTACGGGTACGGTTCTATAAAGATCAATGGCTTGGTTTTTAGACAGCCTCTAAGGCAAGCGCGGTGGCGACAAAGGAAAGTGAAGGGTAACTATCCCGACAGTGCGCTCATGAAGGTGATCGCGGCGCTTTCTGCATCAACCACTCTTGTTGGCGGAAACCGGGGGCGCGGGTCTCGAAGAGGGGGGCATCGGGCCGTAACAGGGCGAGCTCCAGCGCCGCGGCTTGGCGTTGCCGCTGGCTCCCGGTCTCCAGTACGCGACGACACTGGGGCTCGCTGACGGGTTCGCCCATAAGATAGCGCGTCCCGATGCGGAAGCCCCCGCTGTTTGCGTCCCACCAAGCCTTGATCGGCTCCGGGTTCGGCCAGGGGAGGTCCTCATCCGGGTCCGGGGAGACGTCCTCATCCTCCGGGCGCTCGGTCGGACCGGCCTCGAAGTCATCGGGCGGATCCCCTTCCAAGTCCTCATAAGCGATATCCACTCCGGTGATCAGGCTCAAGGCCTCGCCGGCGACTCGCGCCAGGTCCGGCGCCTCCTCCATTCGGGTAATGAGCCAGGGGATGTATACAGGATCGCCGCTGACCCCACAGCCGGTGACGAGGTCTCTCCGGTGCTCGGGGTACGGTGCCGACGCCTTCAGCCACTCGCCGGCGGCCGCCGGGGGAAGGCTACGCAGCACCACCTGAATTGCGCGTGAGCCCAGCGGCGTGGCCGACCCGGCGATGGATTGCAACGCCGACAAACCCTCTCCGCGGTCGCCGAGCAGTACCGCCGACCAGGCGGCCCAGAATCCGCAGGCCGGGACCTCCGCGCGCATCTGCCTGCGCAGGGCAGGCAGCAGATCCCGCCTGGCCAGCTCTCCCGCAGCGCGCAGGGCCCGTGCCCTCAGCTTCGGGTCCGCGTCTTCGAATGCTCGGGACAGGCGTTCTCCGCAATCGACCCGATGCGCTGCGCAGGCGGCGATGCCGATGCGTCGCCACAACGGAGAGCCCGCCTCCAGCAGCCCCGCAACCTTGCCGCGCAGCTTGTCCGGTGCGGTCCAGCCGACAGCGGAAACGAAACCGCGCGCAGTCTCCGGGGCGGCCTCCACGGCGGCGCACACCTGTTCGATACGCCGCGGGTCCTCTCCTTCGAGGGCGATCACCGTCGCGGCGAATACCTCACCGCTTTCCTCCTGTTGCAGCCCCTCGGCGCAGCAGGACCAGCCTTCGTCGCCGGCAATCCGCAGGCCGTCGATGTGGGCCTCGACGCGGCTATCGAGCTCTGCCAGATCGGTCAGGGAATAATGTGGCGCAGAGACGGCGGCATCCCGCAATAGCCACAGAAAAGCCGCTTCTTCGGCGTGCTGGGAAACGATTGATTCGATGATCGGCATCTTGCTGGACTCAAAAGGATCGTCCCTACCTTCTCCTTCTGGCGAGGCGTTGCCTCAGACCGACGAGGCGTGATCACCGCTATCTCGCGATCGAAAACGGAACCGTGATCGTGATCGTAGTCGTAATCGGAGACGCAAGGCAAAGCGGGCATGGAAAACCTGATGGCTACGGGTTTCGACCCGGCACTTGGCCGGGACCTCTGGATGCCACGATCGGCGAAAGTATTCTGTCTCTCCTACGGCGGCTTCGATCACGATTACGATCACGATCACGATCACGACAACGAGAGAGGTTAGACGTTTGCGAAATTTGACTCATTTGCACAAAATCTGGTCATTCAAGGAATCCTAGCGATCAGCCTCTCTCTCCCGATCGAGAGCGGATGCGTGTCCCTGACAACGGGCGACCGGAAAGGGTTGCCCCGAGGTTTCCGGGGATCCTGCCATCGACGACAAAGGTCGCTATACCTCGCTCCGAGGCCCGTAGGCCGGCGCGCACTTTAGCTACCATGCCGCCGCTGACATCTCGTTCGGCATCGTCGTGAGATTTCGGACCGAGAAGATAATCGCCGTCGACCTCATCATAGACGCGGCTGTCGGTACCGAATGCCCGATACACTCCACCGGCACGAGTGGCGAAGATCAAACAGTCGGCCTGGACCGCATGTGCGAGGTCCGAGGCCACATCGTCACTGGAACAAACCCTGAATCCGGTCGACGTGGTGACAAAACCACCCCCGACGACCGCGGTAACACCATGCCGCAGCAGTTGTCGAGCCGGTTCCGCGTCGGCAAGCCGGCATCCTGCGGATGTCCCACGCATCAGGGCAGCCGTCGAGATGCGATACGGATAGAGGCCTCCGTCCAACAGGTGCTCTAAAAGTAGGGATTCGTATCCGGCGAGGTGGGCCGTCACTTCCGCAACCACGCCACGACGCTCGGCACTCAGGTGTCCGTGGAGGTAGGCATATCGCTCCGCCGGGGGTTTTCCAAAGGCCCCGGTTCCGTGAACAACGACCAGCGGGCGATTCAGGGCGGAGAGTTCACGCGCAAGATCGATGACCAGCCCGGTCTCGATCCAGGGACCGGTTCCGGTATCTCGGGTAATGAGGCTTCCTCCCAACTTGACGACGATGCACCTTGGGGAGGTATTTGCTCGGGTAGTCATGAATCCGGCGGTTTCGTTATGCAAAGTGAGCCCCAATTCGATGGGAGTATGGATCCGGCGGCTGTCGGTGCGTCCCGGCACCCGGACCGGTGCTCACTGCATCCTAGGGGGTGTTCTCAATTAAGCCAAATCCATGTAGCGCAGGCGTCCCGCCTGCCGGAACACGGGCGTTTCGCCCGCGGGTTGCAGGCGAGACCTGTCTGCTGACAGGCAGGCGCCTGCGCTACGTTCTTAGTTTCTGCGATGACCCGGCTTAATTGAGAACACCCCCTAGGGTTATCGGCTCGATTTTCGTAGCTCCGCAATCAGCCGCTCCTTTTCCTCCAGTGCCTTTTCCTTTTCTTCCAAGGCCTTGTCCTTTTCTTCCAGGGCCTTGTCCTTCTCCTCCAGGGCCTTATCCTTTTCCTCCAGGGCCTTGGCATTCTCCTCCAGGGCCTTGGCATTCTCCTCCAGGGTCTTGGCATTCTCTTCCAGGGCCTGGCCCATTCCCGCGATTTGCCGTTCCTTATCTTCCAGCTCCGCCAGGATGTCATCCTCCACTTCCATGGTCTGTCTGATCTTCGGCTCGGTGATGGCCCGATTCAATCGGCGGATTACCTGTCGATGTTCTTGCGGATAGGCGGCCTCATCGATGTCCAGGATATGCTCGTCTCTCGCTACTTTCAGGTGTTGGTCGAAAACGGCCAAGAGGCGTTCCGCGGCCGTTTTGTACTCCGGACCCAGGTAAGGAATCTGGATCACGAAGCTGTCGTGAGTCAGGCTCTCGATGAATTCTTCCCGTGCGGAGAGGGCTTGCCCGGTGGCGGCGTCATAGTAGTTTCTCAGCACCTTGATGACCGGCACCTGTACATGCTCCAGCGGATACCCCAGGAAATAGATGCTGATGATGGGGATGGCCTTTTGAACCTTGCCACCTCCTTCGAGGGTGAATCCCTGCTTGTATTGCTCCCCGAGATAGCGGCGAAAGCGCATGATGTCGGCGGCGAACTTG
>WYCW01000001.1:1677268-1677707 GCA_011392765.1 Candidatus Thiosymbion ectosymbiont of Catanema sp. Cochon2018
TCTTGTCCTTCTCCTCCAGGGCCTTGGCATTCTCTTCCAGGGCCTGGCCCATTCCCGCGATCTGCCGTTCCTTATCTTCCAGCTCCGCCAGGATGTCATCCTCCACTTCCATGGTCTGTCTGATCTTCGGCTCGGTGATGGCCCGATTCAACCGGCGGATTACCTTTCGATGTTCTTGCGGATAGACGGCCTCGTCGATATCCAGGATGTGCTCGTCTCTCGTTACTTTCAGGTGTTGGTCGAAAACGGCCAACAGTCGTTCCGCGGCCGTTTTGTACTCCGGACCCAGATAGGGAATCTGGATCACGAAGCTGTCGTGGGTCAGGCTCTCGATGAATTCTTCCCGCGCGGAGAGGGCTTGCCCGGTGGCGGCGTCATAGTAGTTTCTCAGCACCTTGATGACCGGCACCTGTACATGCTCCAGCGGATACCCCAGGAA
>WYCW01000001.1:1677713-2000624 GCA_011392765.1 Candidatus Thiosymbion ectosymbiont of Catanema sp. Cochon2018
GCTCCAGCGGATACCCCAGGAAATAGATGCTGATGATGGGGATGGCCCGTGGCGTCTTGCCGCTTCCTTCGAGGGTGAATCCCTGCTTGTATTGCTCCCCGAGATAGCGGCGAAAGCGCATGATGTCGGCGGCGAACTTGGCCTTTTGGATCTCGATGACGACCTGTTTGACCGCACCGTCGCGGGTCTTGATCCGGGCGGAAAAGTCCAGTCGGTAGACGGTGAACGAGCGGTTCTCCAACGCGGTGGCGGTTTCCTGGGGAAGCAACTCCAGCGCGATGATCTCTTCCTCCAGGATGGTGGAGAGGATCAGGATGGCGATCTCGTTGTTCTGCAGGAGATACTTGAAGACGACGTCGTAGATGGGGTTGGCGATGTGCATCGGGTTTCACCTTGGGTTTCGGCATTCATCCTATCCGGTTGAGGGCACCTTGAAAAATAGGCGTTTTCACCGATCAAGCAACTCTAACCCACTGATTATTCATATACGCCGTTGACAAAAATCGTATATCTCACGGATTGCAGGAGTGAAAAAGACGGTGAAAATGGCGGCTGTCGGTGCGTCCCGGCACCCGGACCGGTGTTCACTGCACCCTATGGGCTATCAGTTTTGCGATCTCCCCGGCACCGGATTCCGGTACCCAGCCCTGAAAGGGCGTGACATCGAGGGCGTCAATCCCGGCGTACCGTTCATCGTCGGTACCGCCTGATTTCCGCGCCAGGAGCTTCGAGCACACCTGAGACCGCGAAGGTTATCCTCTCGCTTTTATGTCACGCCCTTTCAGGGCTCGATTCCAAACCCCGACACCACCCAGGGCGTTGCCCTGGGCTGGTATGTTCGACCCCTTCGGGGTCATGGTAAACGAGTCGCTCCGCGACAATCCGTAATCGTTCAGCCCCCTGCGATACTGCCACATGGCACAATCTGCGCATTTCACTCCCTCTCCCTCTGAGACTGTCTAAAAAGGGATCATAGGCTGTAGGCTGGGTTGCGGCCAGGGACGGCCAAAACCCAGCAATAACCTTAACCTCATCCTTGGCTTTCCCTCCCTTAGAAACAGAACGTACAAGGGCGGGAAAGCGCAGCGCATCCCGCCGTGTCGGTCTCAGCAGCAATCGATGGGTGCATGCAGGGCGTCAAGGACCTTGTGGATCATACAGGCATAGAGTACCGCCGGATCACTTGCCGTCTCGCATGCGTAGAGCGCGCCGATACGCTCGAAGATCGCCCTGGTCGGGGGGGACGCGAGAAAGCGTCTGCCGTAGCCTGCGGTTTCCGACGAGCCGGGATCGGTCGGGACGGGATCCAGTGACCATAAGGGACCTTCGATGGTCCGGCCCTTCAGCGGGTGCTCCTGGATGCGCACGGTTGCGCGGCCCGCCAGCTCTTGGGCCTGATCGGCCTCGCCCGGTGCCAGGTTGCCGTGGGCAGCATGATTGCGCAGGGTGCGCAGATTGGGGCCATGACCGGGAACGCGACGATACTGCTCGAAGCGTTCGAGACACTCACCGGCGTGCTTCCATGACTCATCTTGCTGGACACAGAGCCAATGACGCCAGCAGTCGGGGTTGGAACCGGACATCTTGACGTTGCTCTTGCTCGCGGCTTTGCCCAGCAAATCATCGCACATGGAGTTTGCGGGAAGGTAGGGCCGGATCTTCGCCAACAGCTCATCACGCGCCTGCTTGGAGATTTCCCCGCCGGACTCGTCCGTCAGACGCTCGTTCGCAAGGTCGAGCTTATGACCCGCCAGCAGGGTTGGGATCGCACGGGCCAGGATCACATAGAGCGCCTGCTCGACCAAGGCCCCGATGCCGGTCACGGCTTCGGCTATCCGCCGGTCCTCCGCGCGGCCCTCCAGTGCCGCCTCCACGGAGCAGGCGATCTGCAACAGCTTGCCGAAGCCGGGGATCTCCGCCAGGGCGCGGGTTTCGGGCAGCAGGGCGTCGATCCGGGCCTCCCCACGGAAGAAGCGGGCCAGATCACGGACCTTCGGCAGCCAGGGTTGTGCCTCCCCTTCAGCAGCGGGCATCAGGTGGGCGACGGCGCCCCAGGCACCCAGCGGATCGCCGCGCCGGATCAGGGTCGCGCAGGGGGCACGGGCCGTCAGGGACAGGGTCGGGCCGATGTTGCCCCGCGGCCGCTCGAGTTTTTCCGGGGTAAAGTGCCCGCCTTCTTCGGTCTCGGGATAGTCGTAGACCCGCGCGGGAAAGCGCAGTTGGGCGCTGGCGAGGATGCAGGCCTTGGCGTCGCAGGAACCGCCGGTGCTGGAGACCAGGGCGTATCCGGCGCTGGCACGGGCCAGGGCGTGGATGGCATTGTCGATCCTGCGTGCCAGAACACGATGCAACGGGTGGTCGGGGGTATCCGGTTCGCCTTCGAAGCTCGCCAGGCCCTGCATGATATTGACCCAACAGGCCGGGGGGATCGGTTTGGTGTCTTCGGGTTCGTACTCCACCGCTGGCGGTTCGAGCCTATAACGTGCGCCGAGCCAACGGGCCAGGATCTCACCGGCGGCGTAGGGCTCCTTGGCGTGGCGTTCGCGATGGATCCGGACGGCCTCGTCGGTCGGGGACCGGCGTGCCTCGAACTCCTCCGGCGGCATCCGGTCCGTAGCGAACACCAGGACTTGAGTGATCTCCACCTTTCTCTGCCTGCGTTGCTCATCCAGCTCGGGGATCAGATGCTCGATCTTGGCCGGGCGCAGCAGCAGCCTGCCCTCACGGTCCAGCAGGACCCGACCCTTTTTCTTGTTCCTGCACAGGGGTAACAGCAGCTTCGAATCGAGGTTGGGTATGGCCGGGGCATCGGGATCGAGAGCGTCCAGCTCGATGGTTTGTACCTCCTCCTCCTCCTCGCGTAGCTCCTGCGGCAGCAATAGCCGATAGGCCCCCGTTTGCAACAGAGCGGCCTGCAGCTCACGGCCCTTGATGAGATCCGCATCCCGGCGTAGCGGCGGATCGGCGGGTCGGGGATTCTCCCACAGCTTCACATCCTGCTTGCCGGTGGAAATGATCAGGGCGATAGTCAGTGGCGATTGGTTTGTCATTTCCGTTTTTTCATCCGCAGATTACGCAGATTCGCGCAGATTTCTTGAAAAGGCCATGCGCTTTTGAGCAATTCCTGGTGGTTCGTGCTTTCTGCCAATAGTACAGGATTAACCGGATTTTCAGGATTAACAGGATTTTTTCGTTGTTGGTCAATGTGCTTGCCAAGAAAAGAAGAAGCAGTTATCCGTGATCTGAATGCCTTGGATACGATACCCCATTCGTGTTCATTCGTGGTTTCAGGGCTGCAACCGAAAAAAATCTGCGGAAATCTGCGTAATCTGTGGATAAAGGACGGCTTGCTTTTTTATCCGCAGATTACGCAGATTTCTTGAAAAAGCCATGCGTTTTTGAGCAATTCCTGGTAGTTCGTGCTTTCTGCCAATAGTACAGGATTAACAGGATTTTCAGGATTAGCAGGATTTCTTCGTTGTTGGTCAATGTGCCTGCCGGGAAAAGAAGCATAGATGGTCCATGCCTGACACTCGATGCCATTAAGTTAAGCGCTGCCGGTCGGCAAAGTAAGAGAAGAAACTACGAATCACGCAAATCCTCGCGAATCGATTCGCGGAAATTCGCGTGATTCGTAGTTTTCTCTAAGTGGCCAACAGCTAACTTAATGATATTGGCCTAACACTAACCGATCCGTTGGGCACGCCGCTGTTCTAAAGATGTGGTTCGCTGCCTGTCCTGTCCATTGATGCGGTTCGGCCAAGCTCCCTCCGCGTCCCTGCGTCGGGACAGACCTGGCCTCACCACATCCTACGGGCTCATCATTCATCATTTCAGATAGCCTTAGAGTCTGTCTAAAAACTAACACCTTGATTTAAAAGTGAAAAATTCTTCGTGTCTTCGTGGCTTCGTGTGAGAAATGAAGAACATCACACAAAGGCACAAAGCCACAAAGGGGTACTAAGAGACTGTCTTTTTAGGCAGGCTCTTAGCGACTCAGGGGGCTGCGATATGAATGATGAGTGATGAATGCGGAATCGGATGGTCTCAGCGGCCCAGGGATCTGCGACCATTCATCATGTAATTGTTCGGATTCCCACAGTTTTGCCATCCATGGCACCTGGATTCCGGCACTCCCTGCCGGAGTGACGGAGTGGGAGCTAAATGGTTAACTCATCATTCATCATTCATCATTCATCATTCAGATAGCCTTAGAGGCTGTCTAAAAACTAACACATTGATTTAAAAATGAAAAATTCTTCGTGTCTTCGTGGCCTTGTGTGAGAAATGAAGAACATCACACAAAGGCACAAAGCCACAAAGCCACAAAGGGGTACTAAGAGACTGTCTTTTTAGACAGGCTCTTAGCGACTCAGGGGGCTGCGACGCTTGTAGATCTATATGAAGAAAGAGAAAGATTGAGTTTCAACAGCCTTAGCGGCTCAGGGGGCTGCGACTCTGGGCGATTTTTCCCCTTTGGATACATAGCCTTAGCGGCTGATTTCGGGAACCTCCCGGTCGCGGCCCGAACAGTGCAGTCAAATCGTTCGCAGCCGGGGCTAGTTTACACCCAACCGACTGATTTTTAAAGCATCGGGAACCTGATCGAAGTCCGGATCTCGAATATCCGATGCAACTTGTTGGATTCATGGAGGTATTTGGGATTTCCGGTCCTCTGGCCCGAATATCCGGCCGAGGTTCCCGAAACCGGCCATCTTGAAAGTTCAGGGCGCCTATGGTGGCCGGTCAGGAGTGCATTTGTCCACGACAGTTGCCGAGTGAACAAACGAAAGAATCCGCGGATAAAAGAAGTTATTGCCGATACCTGACCCAAGGCTCACACGAGAGTCGGTCGCCGGGGTGCCCAGAGGACTTCCAGATCGAGGCTTACAGCCTCGAACGGTGGTACGGCAACCTGGTCGGCGTCGGCAAAGCGACCGACCTCGATCCAGGCTTTGGCGTCGAGTCGATACGCCTCCAGCGTGCGTTTGGCCGGATCGATCAGCCATGCGTACTGCACCCCGTAATGGGCGTACAGCGGCAGCTTGATCTCGCGATCCTTACTTGCCGTGGACGGAGACAGGATCTCGCAGATCCAGTCAGGAACCACCTCGAAGCGCTGATCTTCCGGCAAGTAGGGCATCCGCTCGCGTCGCCAACCGGCCAAGTCCGGGACCACGACCTCGAGATTCCGCTCGAAGTGGATCTCCGGCTCATCGAAAATCCACCAGCCGCCAGGGCCACCTCTGCCCCTGTGAAAGGGTCCTCCTAACTCGATCCCGAGTACGGAGCCGACGTTTGTATGTGGTCCGGAAGGCCGGGGTTGGGTGTGGAGTTGTCCGTTCAGGATCTCCCCGATCAGACCCTCGGATAGGACCTCCAGGGACTCGTAGAGCGTTGGTTGGAGTGCTGGCTGCATGTTTCTTACCCCTGTCTCCCAAACCTACCCACAAACTGATGAATGATGAATGCGGAATCGGATGGTCTTAGCGGCTCGGGGAGCTGCGACGTTTTTATCCGCAGATTACGCAGATTCGCGCAGATTTCTTGAAAAGGCCATGCGCTTTTGAGCAATTCCTGGTAGTTCGTGCTTTCTGCCAATAGTACAGGATTAACAGGATGTTCAGGATTAACAGGATTTTTTCGTTGTTGGTCGATGTGCCTGCCGGGAAAAGGAGCATAGATAGCCCCTGCCTGACACTCAATGCCATTAAGTTAAGCGCTACCGGTCGGCAAAGTAAGAGAAGAAACTACGAATCACGCAAATCCTCGCGAATCGATTCGCGGAAATTCGCGTGATTCGTAGTTTTCTCTAAGTGGCCAACAGCTAACTTAATGGCATTGGCCTAACACTAACCGATTCGTTGGGCACGCCACCGTCCAAAGATGCGGTTCGCTGCCTGTCCCGTCCATTGATGCGGTTCGGCCAAGCTCCCTCCGCGTCCCTGCGTCGGGACAGGCCTGGCCTCACCACATCCTACGGGCTCATCATTCATCATTCAGATAGCCTTAGAGGCTGTCTAAAAACTAACACCTTGATTTAAGAGTGAAAAATTCTTCGTGTCTTCGTGGCTTTGTGTGAGAAATGAAGAACATCACACAAAGGCACAAAGCCACAAAGGGGTACTAAGAGACTGTCTTTTTAGACAGGCTCTTAGCGACTCAGGGGGCTGCGATATGAATGATGAGTGATGAATGCGGAATCGGATGGTCTCGGCGGCTCAGGGATCTGCGACAATTCATCACGTAATTGTTCGGATTCCCCCAGTTTTACCATCCATGGCACCTGGATTCCGGCACTCCCTACCGGAGTGACGGAGCAATGCCATTAAGTTAAGCGTTACCGGCCAGCAAAAGAGAGGAAACATCACAAATCACACGAATCCTCGCGGATTGATTCGCGCGACTCGTAGGTGTTGGGCACGGGCCATCCCTGGCCCTTTGCCCAACTACGACTACGACAAGCGGCCAGCAGCTAACTTAATGGCATTGAGTGACGAAGTGGGGGCTAAACGATTAACTCATCATTCATCATTTATCATTCATCACTCAGATAGCCTTAGCGGCTCAGGGGGCTGCGATATGAATGATGAGTGATGAATGCGGAATGCGGAATCGGATGGTCTCAGCGGCTCAGGGATCTGCGACCATTCATCACGTAATTGTTCGGATTCCCACAGTTTTGCCATCCATGGCACCTGGATTCCGGCACTCCCTGCCGGAGTGACGGAGTGGTAGCTAAATGGTTAATTCATCATTCATCATTCATCATTCAGATAGCCTTAGCGGCTCAGGGGGCTGCGACTGCTTTATCCGGCCGGTTCCAGATGTGCGGAGGAGTCAGTTTCAACAGCCTTAGCGGCTCAGGGGGCTGCGACTCTGGGCGATTTTTCCCCTTTGGATACATAGCCTTAGCGGCTGATTTCGGGAACCTCCCGGTCGCGGCCCGAACAGTGCAGTCAAATCGTTCGCAGCCGGGGCTAGTTTACACCCAACCGACTGATTTTTAAAGCATCGGGAACCTGATCGAAGTCCGGATCTCGAATATCCGATGCAACTTGTTGGATTCATGGAGGTATTTGGGATTTCCGGTCCTCTGGCCCGGATATCCGGCCGAGGTTCCCGAAAAAATCTGCGGAAATCTGCGTAATCTGCGGATAAAAGATGTCTTGTTTTTTTCATCCGCAGATTACGCAGATTCGCGCAGATTTCTTGAAAAGACCATGTGCTTTTGAGCAATTCCTGGTAGTTCGTGCTTTTTGCCAATGGTACAAGATTAACAGGATTTCTTCGTTGTTAGTCAATGTGCTTGCCAAGAAAATGCGACAAACATTCAGACAAAACCGCATCTGCAACATTCGTGTTCATTCGTGGTTCCAACCGAAAAAATCTGCGGAAATCTGTGTAATCTGCGGATAAAAGAGATCGGGGAAAACCCTACCCGCTGTCGGCAGGCATCTCCCGGTAGAGCCGGACCGGGCGGTCGTGAGGGGATTTCTGCTCCGAGGGATTCGGGAGACGACGGGCCTTGGCGTGTGCTTTGCGGATTTCGGTATGGTAGGTATAGGTCGTCGGGGTCTCCTGTTTGTCCTTCGGGTCGCGCCGCGACCGGGGATAATCCGCCAGTTCGCAGCCGGCGAAGCGCACCGCCTCCAGCCAGTCCGCGAGCCGTATCCGCCTGGAGTCGATCTTGTCCAGAAAGGCGTGCAGGCAGTCCGTCCGCAGCTTGGCGAGGTCGGTCTCCTGCATTTCTTTCATTTGGGGACCCTGGTCGTCGACCAGCAGCCGGATGCCTTTGCAGGTCATGCGCACACTGCCGAGGCCCAGGGGTCGGGCGTAGCCGAGTTTGCCGGCAAAAAGTGGCCCGTTTTCTGTCCGGGCCTTGCGGGCCCGGTCCATGACTTCCCTTACCTTCGGTGGCAGCAGCTCCTCGGGGGCCTGTTCGACCAGATCCGGCTCAATGGCCAACAGCAATGCACCGAGCTCCCAAGCACGCAGGTCACGGAAGCGGACCCGATACCGAAAGCGGGTCCCGGGGCGGCTGACGAGACGGGCCAAGGTCGCCTGATCACTAGCGGCGGTCTCGTCGTCCGGGGCCAGAAAGAGCTCTTTACCGCTCAGGGGCCCCTCCAGGCCGACCTGGAGCGATTGGTGACGGTAGAACTTGCGGCCCATGAGCTCGGCGCCGTTGGACTCGATGCCGGGCAGGTCCCCATAGGTGACGGTGGCGCCGGCACGCTTTTGGAGTCCGTCCTGGCATAAATAGTGCTCCACGGCGCTGGGCTTGGGCGCACCCAGAATGCGCAGCGGAATCAGGAACCGGGCATCGCCCTGGGGTCCGTCGCGAAACAGAAACCGGACCTTTGGTTCGGAACGGTCCGGGGTCAAGTGCTCGACGGCGTGGTTGATGGCGATGCGTCCGGCGAAGCGGGTGAAATCTTCTTCCCCGATGTCGGCAGTGCCGGCGTCTTTGTCGGCGACGAAGCCGAACAGCAACCGGGCGCCGCTGAGTGCGCCGGACACGAAGGCATTCTGCTCGGATTTGATCCGTTCGTCCTCCGGGGCCTCGAGCTGGGATCTGACCTTGCCTTTCCCGGTCTCCGGGTCGATCTCGATCTCGCGGACCGAATCCGCATAGCGCCAGCGGTAGCGGAAATGGGTGCCGAAGGAGACAACGCGGAGAGGATCGCCGTTCTTGTCCAGTTCCGCCTCGATATAGATCAACTGGTTTTCCTTCGGCTGGTTCTTATCGATCAGCTTCGAGAACTCTTTGATCTGATCTTCGGAAGGCGAACCGGGAAGTCGCGCAAGATGCCCGGCGCGGGGGTCCGCAAGCTCGACGAGGGTACGTGTGTGCTGGCGGACGACGGCCTCCTCGATCTCGATGCGCTTTGTGCTTAGCTCCGAATCGCTCACCAGGGCGCGGAATAGATGCTTGAAGTTGCGTTCCTCGTCCTTATCGGCCTTTATCTGGGCGAGCTCGCAGGCGCCATCGATACCAGTCGCGTAGGAATAGATCTTGGTATTTGGCTGAACACTTTGCAGTGGTGGGCAGTCTTGGCTGAAGCGGTAGTGGTCATTTTCGTTTTTTGAAAAGTGACGGAGCTTGCCGGCGGTCAGTAATTCGCCAGGTACTAACGAGGACTTGATCTTCTTGAACAATGCCTCGTCGGCCCGATCTTTTCCCAGGTATGCTGCTCGTGGGGACTCGACGAACCGGACCACGTTCGGCTTAGTCACCCAGTAGACAGCCATGCCGCAGATGGCTCCGTCCTTGTCTAACCGGACCTCGTCGACGACCGCGGCAAAGGTCCCGTAGGTCTTACCTTCGTTTCTCGTGGCATCGAGATTTGGCCGATAGCTGTAGTAACGCTCCGCCACTCGTTCCATGGGTGCATTGAGCATGGCGCTGATGTTTTGACGGATGGCCCCCTTGAGACTGCTGCCGGGGATCAGTACGCGGCGTTCTTTCCAATCGGTCTCGGTGAGTGCGGAGCGCGGCGGTATCAGCTTGCGTTCACTGTCCTGGCCTTGGAGCAGGGCCGGCTCCAGGATCGCTTTCTGCGGCGTGCAGTCGCCGGTCAGGACCGGTTCCCCCTTGTCATGCTTCAATTCGGACCAGCGATAGCGGTATTGACCCACCAGCAGCGGCGTCAGGGCCTCGAGCTCGACCCGAAGCTCGCCACTGTAGCGATCCTTCGCGCCGATGCCGTCGTGCAGGACCACCTCTTCGACCGGCCCGGATGCTCCGGACTCGGTGACGACGGGTACGAAGGTGTAGGGCGCAGCCCCTTCCCAGACATCGAGGTCGCGTTGCTTGATCGCGGTGCAGACGTCGGTCCCCGGAGCGGGCTTGGGTCCCGGTGTGGTGCTTTTATCTGCCTTTTTTATCTCTTTTGCCTCTTTTGCCTCTTTTGCCTTTTCGGCCTGCCGGTGGCCTGCTGTGGGGACTCCTGTATCCGGAGTCGGCGTCCGTGCGGCCGGCCTGTGTTTCGTCTGCGGACGCAGGGCCGGTTGGACTTGGACCGGCGCCGGGCCGATCGGGTGCAGGTTTCGGACCCTTGCGCCATCCCATTCATACTCGACCTCCTGGCCTCGTTGGAGGTCGCTGGGATTTACGCCGTCCGCGAGGGATTCGATCTTAATAGGCAGGTTTGCCACCTTGCGCTCCGGGTGACTGATGCGGGCAAAGCTCGGGTCGCCCTCGGCGAAGGATTGGCGGATAACGCCGGTCTTCTTTTCCATTCTAATACCCCTGGGTCAGCCCGTAGTCAGATGCTAACGTAATTGGAAAAGGATGTCTTCATCCGCAGTGTAAATGTGCTTTTGAGCAATCAGTTCGTGTTTCTGCCAATATACAGGATTAAGGATGTGGTTCGTTGGAACCGTTCAGACCCCCTTTTTCTCCCCCGGATTCCCAGCCCGAAAGGCGAGGAAGTGCCCATGACGCACATCGCCCGCCTGATTTCGGCGGTTGGGCCTCAGCTTATGCCTTTTTGATGTTCTTATTTCTCAATTTTTCATTTTTAAACAGAGCTGTAGGATGGACGTAGGATGCGGTGAGCGTGGTAGGTCTTACAGGATGGCATCACGAGGGGGCGCGAACCGCATCAATGGATGGCCCGTGCCCGACACCCGACCGGTCTTTTATCCGCAGGTTGCGCAGATTCGCACAGATTTCTTGTAAAGGCCATGTGCTTTTGAGCAATTCCTGATAGTTCGTGCTTTCTGCCAATAGTACAGGATTAACAGGATGTTCAGGATTAAGGGCACTTTGAAAAATACGATTTTTGGCAACAGCGTACGTGAATAATCAGTGGGTTAGAGTCGCCTGATTGGTAAAAACGCCTATTTTTCAAGGTGCCCTTAATAGGATTTCTTCGTTGGTAACCGTTCAGACCCCCACTGTTTTTGCGATCTCCCCGGCACCGGATTCCGGTACCCAGCCCTGAAAGGGCGTGACATACCAGCCCAGGGCAACGCCCTGGGGAAGAGAGGTGGAGGAAAGATGAGCCCTGAAAGGGCGTGACATCGAAGGCGTCAATCCCGGTGTACCCTTCATCGTCGGTACCGCCTGATTTCCGCGCCGGGAGCTTCGAGCACACCGGAGACCGCGAAGGTTAGAGCCTGTCTGAAAAGACAGTCTCTTAGTACCCCTTTGTGGCTTTGTGCCTTTGTGTGATGTTCTTCGTTTCTCACACAAAGCCACGAAGACACGAAGAATTTTTCATTTTTAAATCGAGGTGTTGGTTTTTAGGCAGCCTCTTATCCTCTCGCTTTTATGTCACACCCTTTCAGGGCTGGGTTCGAAACCCCGACACCACCCAGGGCGTTGCCCTGGGCTGGCATGTTCGACCCCTTCGGGGTCATGGTAAACGAGTCGCTTCGCGACAATCCGTATTCGTATTCATTCGTGGTTTCAGCCGAGCGCCGGGTTCGTCCCTGAACCCAGCCTACGGGCTGTGGCTAAAAAGAGGGGGCCGAATCATGCATCTCCGGTGAGGGTCCAGCCGATCAGGGCGCCGTCGGCACGCAGCAGCAAGAGCTTGATCCGCCCCGGCGTTTCCTTGGTATGGATACCGAATCGTTCCAGATCCCGGCGCCGGAGCACGGGTTGGTAGAGCAGGTCGCAGACGGAGGATATGCCCGGCCCGGCGCCTGCCGCATCGGTGCACACCGCATCACCGCTTGCGCACCGGGCTTCGATCGCCCGGAGCGCCTCGGTTGTGGCCGGATCGTCGCTCGGTACGGCCCAAAAACTCCAGCGGGTGCTTTCTCCCTCGTCGATCAGATACAGGCTGCCGCGGGACCAGAACAGCCGCGCCTCGTCGAGGGCGAGTCCGGCGGGGGCCTCGAGTGGCCCCGGACGCAGGGTAGGATGCAGCTCGGAGGGGGTCAGGCCCTCCCGCTGCCGGCCTTCCCCATCGAGGGCGCTGCCGGGACGCGGCTCGTACCAGGAATACGCGGGTGCCGGCAGCCCCAGTTTATCCATGCAGGCACGGATGTCTCGGGTATCGGTACCGTGGGCCAGAATGGGTGAAATGTTCATTTTTTGGTAGTGGTCAAGGTTTAGAGGCTGTCTAAAAAGGGATCGTAGGCTGTAGGCTGGGTTGCGGCCAGGGACGGCCAAAACCCAGCAATAACCTAAATGGAAACATCGCCACTAGGGGGCGTTCTCAATTAACAAATCATCTAAGTGTTGTAGGCTGGGTTGAGGAACGAAACCCAGCTTTTCCGATCCGCAATACCGTGTGCCGGGTTTCGCCGTCCCTGGCCGTAACCCAGCCTACGGGCTTGATTTTTATGATGATTTGGCTCAATTGAGAACGCCCCCTAGGATTCCTTGAGGGACCTGCATCTTTACCAATGAGTCAAGTTTGTGCGCTGCACAAAAATAGTTCTGCCTCCGTGGTTCTTCGGTGCGGTTGGTCACGCCTCGTCGGTCTGAGGCGAAGCCTCATTAGCAGTATATTGGGTATGCCACAGGCTGCTCCCCCTCTCCCTCCGAGGGTGTCGCAAAACGATGGCGTCAGCTGCCAGTCCGTGAAGTTTAAACCGCAGAGGACACAGAGGACGCAGAGAAGGGCACGGGCCAATTCTCTGCGTCCTCTGTGTCCTCTGTGGTTAAAGGACTTTTGCGACACCTGCCTCCGGGAGAGGGACCAAGCTCGTAGATCCTATGAAGGCCCGCAGCGGGTTAACCTTAGAGGGTAAACCAAACCTAAAGAGGAGAACCCAAAGATGACTGCGGACCTTCAAGAGCAAGGGTACGTGAATGCAACGGTACTGTACATGGCGCTGGAACTGAGCAACACGAAGTGGCGGTTGGCGTTCGGTGACGGCACGCGGCAACGGCAAGTGGTAATCGGGGCGGGCGATATAGCAGGCTTAAGGGAGCAGCTTGCCAAGGTCAAGGAGAAATGGGGGTTGCCCCCGGAGACGGCGGTCGTGAGTTGCTACGAAGCCGGTCGGGACGGCTTCTGGCTGCACCGCCAACTGGCCGCATTGGGGATTGCGAACCGGGTGGTGGATGCGGCCAGCATCGAGGTGTCGCGGCGTGCGCGGCGAGCGAAGACCGATCGGCTGGATGCGCGGGCGCTGTTGGCGAAGCTGATCCGCTATGAGCGTGGCGAGCGTGGGGTGTGGCGTGTGGTGCGGGTGCCGGAGGTCGAGTGGGAAGACCTGCGGCAACTGCACCGGGAGCGCGAGGACTTGCTGAATGAACGCACGCGCCATCGCAACCGGCTGAGCAGCAAGTTGGTGGCGCAAGGGATTCGGCTCCCGTTGCGAAAGGACTTTGTGGCCCGGCTGGAAGAGGTGAGGTTATTCGACGGGAGTGAGCTACCGGAACATCTGAAAGCCGGCTTGATCCGGGAGTGGGAGCGTCTGCAGGGGGTGCAAGCGCAACTACGGGCGGTGGAACAAGAGATCGGGGCGCTGATCGAAACCGCCGACCGTACCCAAGCGGTGCGGGCGCTGATGGTGCTGACCGGCGTGGGTTGGGTTGGTGCCTGGGTGCTGGTGATGGAACTGTTCGGTTGGCGGGAGTTGACCAACCGTCGGCAGTTGGCGAGTCTGGCCGGGTTGGTTCCGGTGCCATACCACAGCGGTCACATGGAACGTGACCAGGGGATCAGCAAAGCGGGTAACCGGCGGGTGCGGGCGCTGATGATCCAGTTGGCCTGGTTGTGGCTACGCTATCAACCGGACAGCAAACACAGCCGGTGGTTTGAGGAACGCTTTGGCGGTGGCAGCAAACGCCAGCGGCGGATCGGGATCGTGGCCCTGGCGCGGCGCCTGCTGATCGACCTGTGGCGGTTTGTGGACGCCGGCGTGGTGCCGCAAGGGGCGCGCGTGAAGGTCGCCTGAGTGGTCTGCACGGCCTGCCGTCAGGCTAACGTTTCATCACCTTCTGAGCAACCAAGGGGGAGATAAAACGCCTCGAAAAGAGGCCCGATCACAAGGGATGGTACCGTTTTCTGCGGTTGAACACGCCCGTTGCCCAGCCGAGTCGAGAACCGGACTGATTTCGTAGATGGGGCGTGCTCACTGTGGGTGTCACCGGCGTCTTGAAGGCGCATGCACGATGAGGTGACCGGCTTTGAGCCGGCACGGATAGAAGGTGGTCGCGGTCCGGTCTGGACCCGCTTAACACGACACCCGACGCAGCACACGGTGCAACTGCAACCAGGTCGAACCGAACGCAGTGGGTATGAGCCACCCGTGGCCTACCGGCTCCCTAATCAGGAGGAACATGCGGCCCATGAACGATAACACCTGAAGCACACCGCGCGCCGGATTGAGACGGCGCCAAAACCAACGCCCTGGGGTTGACAAGCGGGGCCTCATAGAAGGTTGGGCAAAGACGCGCCAGGGACGGTGCGTCGTGCCCAACGAAAGGTCTATACGGATCGTTCATGTTCCGGTTCGGATGCCTATGCCCTGGGGTCCGGGTCTTCCTGCCGCCAGTGCCAGCGGACCCAGCCGTGGCCCCGCCAGCGCCCGCCGCCGATGGGGATCCAACCCAGGTCGCCCGGCTCGTAGATACTCTGTTCCGATGCAAGTCCAATTTGTCTCCTGATCCACAAAAATTCACCTTCGATACATAAATTAGATTGATCACGCTGCCGTTTCGAGGGGGGTGTAGAAGCGGCTGCTGTCGAAGGGGGTGCGGTTCTTGAGCATGGCGTGGATGGCGTGCAGGAGCTTGCGCATGACGGCACAGAGAGCCTGGAGCTTCTTCCGGCCACGGTTCTCAATCAGATGGTGGTAGTAGGCCCTGACCGTGGGATCATGTTGTGCGGCGCTGAGTGCGGGCATGTAGAGCGCGATGCGCAAGTAGCGGTTGCCGGCTTTGGACAGGCGTGGTTTCTTGTTCACGCTGGTCCCGGATTGGTGGGCGCGGGGATCGAGTCCGGCCATGGCAACCCATTGTTTCGCGGTCATGTCCTCCGGCATGACCAGGAGTTCACCGAGGAGCTGGATGGCGCTGGCGGCGGCGATGCCGGTGACGCTGACGAGGAGTTCGAAGATCTGCTGGAGTTCCTCCTCGCTAGCGATGAGGGCCAAGACCTGTTGGCGCAGGTGCTCGATGTTGGCCTCGAGTTGGGCGATGCTGTGGTGCAGCTCGACGATCAGGAAGTCGGGCGTGGTGGCGGTTTGCTCCGCGGCATGGAGCTGGTTCTTGGTTTGGGTTCGGAGCTTGTTCAGCGCCGCGATGCGGCGGGCACAGGCGCGGATGGCGAGGGCTAGATCATCGGGGCGTTGCCAGGGCTCGAAGGGCATGCGGAGGGCGAACTCAGCCAGGACAGTGGCATCGACAGCATCGGTCTTGGTGCGGGTCTGCATGGCCTCCGCGAAGCGTTTGGCGGCCTTGGGGTTGATGACCATGACCGCAAGCCCGGCGTCATCCAGGGCGAGGGCCAAATCGAGGTGATACTGGCCGGTGGCTTCCAGGCAGACGCGGGTCACCGTTGCCTTGCGCAAGCGGTTGACCAAGGTCTGATGCCCTTGGGGGGTATTGTTGAATTCACGGGGTTTTCTGGTGCGACCGTCGCGAGCAATGACCAACGTGACGGTTTTGCTGCTGACATCGATTCCGGCAACGTTCATGAGCGGTTCCTCGGAAGCAAAAAAGGCGCTAGGATCATGACCTGGTTCCCCGACCCTGGACCCTCGCCTACCGACCTTGTGTATGCAGGCTCACGAGCGCAGCTCACGGCCTCGGATACTCTCCGGTATGGGCGAAGAGGGCGGGGAGCCAATCTACGTACAGGCTCAAGGCCTCAGGTTGGGACGGCTTCCCCAGGTACTCTTCATCAAATCCTTTTATACCTCATCCTTGGCTTTCCCTTGGAAACAGAACATACAAGGTTGGGCAAAGCCCGCCAGGGACGGTGGGCGTGCCCAACAAAGTCCTCGCTTCGCTCGGGATAAATGTTGGGCACGGACCCCCTGGCCCTTTGCCCAACCTACGACAAGCGGCCAGCAGCTAACTTAATGGCATTGGTCTGTATCCGTGCGGCGAAAGTCCGAAACAACAGAAAAAAATCCTGTTAATCCTGAAAATCCTGTTAATCCTGTACTATTAGAACCTTGCGACAAGCGTTCAGACGAAACCGCATCTGCAACATTTGAAAAAATCTGCGGAAATCTGCGTAATCTGCGGATAAAAAAACCTGTGGATAAAAAGTTACTGTCGGCTCGGTTCCAACCCAAGACGCAAGACGCGCAGGAAGAGGTCGGCGTCTTCGAGCAGGTGGTCCGAGTCACAGGATTCGACGAGTCGGTCGATGAGTCGGAGGTCCTCGAAGACTCGGTCCCAAGTGTCCCGGTCGCGGCGGGTGGCGACGCGCTTACTGAATTTCTCGAATGCGTCGCGCAGTTCCTTTTCCTTGGCCGACTCCGGCAGGTGGGCGATGAGGTCGCGCAGATTTCCGATCTGGCTGCGTGTGAGATGTAACTGCTTAGCCTCCAGGTCTTCCATGAACTGCCCGGCGGCAGCGATGAGTCTTTCGCGGTTCCCGATCCTTTTTTCCTCGGCGCGCTGTTCGTCCGTGGCCGGCGGGTCGGTTGCCAACCACGTGAGTCGGGCCGGGTCCGGGGCGAAGTCGAGCACGAAACGCCCGCAGCCTTCCCAACGACGCCCGCCCAGGGCGCCCCGTCCCGCGAGTTTCTCGCGCAGCTGCTCGGCAATCGGTCCCCGGATCCGGAGTGCCGATCCGCGGCGGATGGCTCGCTTCGGGGGAGCAGGCAGGCCGGAGACGGCATTGAAGCCGGTATAGTGCTGGGTGTCGCTGTAGACCCGTTCGTGATCCTGTTCGGGGTCCGGTGGGTCGAGTTCTAACAGATCACAGAGCATCCGAGCACTGAGGCGGGTATAAAACCCCAGGGTGACCGGGTCACGGGCGATGAGGTCGGAGGTCAGGGTGATGCGCAACTCGTCGGCCTGGGAGCTGGTGGGTTTTTTGGGGGTATCCGGCTCGCACCAGCCGACGACCGCGACCGGGGCGCCGCCACGACCGATCCGCAGGCTTCGGGTCGCCTGGGTAGCGGACGGGGTCGTAGCGATCAGGCCCGCCAGCTCCGTCGATAGGCGCTGGAGGTCTTGCGGGCTCTTGGCGATCAGGTCCGCGACGAAGTGAGTCCCGGCCGGGATCAGCTCGGTGGTAAAGAGCGACGTTTCGGTGCGCGGGATGTCTACGAGGGAGCTGCCGCGTTGGTTGCGCATGCGCAGGCCAAGCGGGACCAGGAAGGCCCGCCAGTCGCCAGTGGCCGAACGGTGGAGGTAGGCGTTCGATTTGGGACGCTTGTAGCGGGTCCGGTGCAGCTCCGCGGGCTCGGGAGTGTCTTCGCCGGCGAGCATGTCCTTGAACCGGGCGGGCTTGTCTGCCGGCGGCTCGGCCCCAGGGGTGCCGGGGCCCGGCGCCCAGTGGGGCCAGGGGGTGGACTCGGCGGGGCTCGGCTTGGGTGTGTGGAGACTAAGTGGTATGGGGAGTACCTGCAGGCCGGCCAGGGCTTGAACGGTATTGATCTCGGCCCCGGCGGGCAGGGGGTAGGCGGGACCGACGGCGATGCGCCGCTCGAACAGGGTCTCCGGCTTGCGGCGATTGGCGACGGCCCAGCCGGCCAGGGCTCCGAACAGCATCCGGCCTGGGATGTGGGTCTCGCCGGGGACGATGTTGCCGGGAAAGCCGGTGGTGGGGATGCACACCGGGGCTTCGGCCCGCAGCAACAGGCGCAGCCGGGTCGCGGTGCTCGGCAGGGCGCCGGCGAGAAGTCCCTCCGATCGGGGGTCGCTCCATTCACAGGCAAGGATGCGGATCTGACCGCTGCCGCGGCTGCGTTCACTGCCGATCCGGTCGGTGGCGTAAAGGATCTGTTCGAAGGCGTGACGCAGCCCGGCGGCGTCGGTTTCGAGCCGGCCTTCACCGGCAAGACAGGTGCCGGCGGCCAGGTATTCGGTGCGACGCAGGCTGTGGTCGTCCGGTGAGCGGCTGCCGGCGCGGCGGGCGGTGGCGTCCCAGGTCAGGGTCCTGGCCGCCTTCTCCGGCCGCAGGTCGCCGACCACGAGTGCGCCGCGGCCAGTCCCCGACTGCCCGAAGAGTCCATCCAACTGGTCTTGGCCGATGGCGCCCAGACGGACCAGCCGTTCCCCGGTGTCGCGCCATACCCCGCGCAGGTGGCTGCCGGGCACCAGCGGGCGCCCCTGGTGATCCCGCGCCAGGGTGCGGTCGATGATACCGGAGCCGGTACCGCAGCCGGTGTGGAGGTCTTCGAGGAGCTCGATCCGGAGGTGAAAACAGTGAGGTGATGCTTTGTCCATGGTCCCAGGTGGTGTTGACATTCGGTGTCATTCCGAGCGCAGCGAGAAATCCTGCGTTACGGAAGGTTTAGGGTTATTGCTGGGTTTTGGCCGTGTCCCTGGCCGCAACCCAGCCTACGGTCCCTTTTTAGACAGTCTCTTAGCCGCAAATGAACGCAAATGAATCAAGAACCCTTTGAAAACGAAACAATCTGCGAGAATCTGCGAAATCTGCGGACAAAGTGGTTATCTCTGCTATTACAAAATCGAGTTGAACCACGAATGCACACGAATGAACACGAATTCGTCTATTCGTGTGGATTCGTGTTCATTCGTGGTTTAATGCGTGTTAAAACGAAACAATCTGTGAAAATCTGCGTAATCTGCGGACAAAAAAGAGAATATGATCTTTGGCGACCAATTTGCGTTGATTCGCGTTCATTTGCGGCAAAAAAAAGGAAATGCCAATAGCCCTTGGTAGCGTTACCGGAGGTCCTGCTTGCGGCGTCCGAGGAAACGGAGCTCGGTCAGCTCCACCAGGTCGCGGATGTAGGTGACAAAGCGCCCGTCGCCGGCATTACGCCAGATCCGGCCTGTCGGGAACAGATGGTCGTTGTCGATGGCTTCGCGGGCATCCTTGGGCAGTCGCTCCCTGGTCTTCTCGAAACAGAGCTGCGACCAGCGCCGGCCCCGCGGCAACTCGGTTACCAGGTCCTTCAGTTGGCTGCGCGGTACTCGCTGGTGCTCGTCGGGCCGGCCCAGTTTTTCGGCGGTGGTCAGTAATTGTTCCAACGCGGGCATCGGGGCCTGCTCATCGAGGACGATGTAGGGCTTGGCGGTCAGGGCCAGGGTCTCGTGTTTTCCTGTGTCGTCCACCGGGTAGGTGCTGATGTCGTGCCGGGCGCGAAAGGCCGCGGGGTCCTCGGCCCAGCTGCTGGTCAGTACCATCCAGTCCACCACGGAGCATTCAGGCTGCGGAGATTTACGTTTGGCGCCGGCGGCCAGTTCCTCGGCGATCCGGTGCAGGCGGTGAAACGGCAGGTTGTGACGCGCGATTACGACCCCGGCGCCGATGCCGATCGGTCTGTTATCCGGGTCCGGGAGGACCCGGTCGGGGCACCGCAGGCCCTGGGCGAAGGCCGTGATGAATGGGAACGCGTAGCCGGGCTGGCAGAGCAGCAGCAGGTCGTCGCCGCCGAGCATCAATAGTTGGTAGGGAAGGTACTCGTGGCGGGACAAGACCTCCTTCGGGAAGGTCTCCTGTAGGGCATCGATCAGGCTGGCGCGGACGGCAACCCGCATGTGATGGAAGAAACGCTCGGTTTCTCGCTCTTTGGCGAGCCAATCCGTCAGTCCGAGCTTTTTCTGATAGTCCTTGACGCGCTGACCGATGCGGTTGCCGTCGGCGTGGATCAGGGCGATGTAGTTGCCGGCGTCGCCGAGGTGTTCGAGATCCCGCGGGGGTGGTGGGCCGTCTTTTCCCGGCAGGGCGTTCCGGAGGAGGCTGATCAGGTCGCGGGAGTCCGGGGCCGCGACCGCCTGCTGGTCGGGTTTCACAAAGTGCTCACCCGCGTCCAGCTTGGCCCGGACCGCGGTCGAGTAGAAGTCGGGGCGGTCTTCATGTTTGTCTTCGTAGGCGGCGACTCCCTGGCCGCTCGCGGTACAGCCCTGGAACTGGGGCAGCTCGGCGAGCTGGACAGGGGTGGGGTCGAGTTGGGGTTTCTCCTCGGGGCCGTCCCCGAAGGACCAAGCGTCAACTCGTAGCGAATACAAGAGGTCCGGCAGCTCAGAGTCCAGGTACGCCCTGGCCTCCCGTGCGAAGTCCAGGGCCTGGTCTTGCTCCTCGAAGAGAATGCGCAGGTGACCGCCGTCGCGCGACAGGATGCCTCGTTCGTAGCAGGCGCGGGGATCGTCCCCGGCAGGCAGCCCATTGCCGCCGGCATCCGCCGGGAGCGGATCGGCCGAGAGCGGACCTTCCAGGTCCCCAGGGTCCAGCGGTTTCCCCCCTTCGGCCAGGCTGGGGAGCCGATACCGAAAGGCGTCTCCGAGCAGGGCATTGGCGCCGAGCATCGCCCGCAGGCGGGCGACGGCGAATAAGAAGGTCTGGACGCGCTGGGCCTCGATGCGGACAAGCCAGCCATCCGGTCTGGATTCATGCATCCTTCGGTTCTCCTCGGGGTTCCCTCGATTCGACTACCGGTACATGAGAAACTACCCGGTCTCGGCTATTGAGCCTGGGAGTGTCCGAACCGTTGAAATACTTTCGATAATGTCCTTATATCCGCAGATTACGCAGATTTCCACAGATTATTTCGTTCCTGATCTGCGGAATCCGCGGATTAAGATAGTCCTTTCCTCCATCATCAGGTCAGGCGATTCACGTTTGAGTCCAGGGGAACACAATGAGCACCAAGACCAATCCCGGTAACTTTTTCGAGGACTTCCGCGTCGGGATGGAGATCATCCATGCGACGCCGCGCACCATCACGGAGGGGGATGTCGCCCTCTATACGGCACTCTACGGCTCCCGCTTCGCGGTCCAGTCCTCCGGCGCCTTTGCCGCGGCCATCGGGCTGCCGCGCGCACCACTGGATGACATGCTGTTGTTCCATCTGGTGTTCGGGAAAACGGTGCCGGATATCTCGCTCAATGCCATCGCCAACCTTGGCTATGCCTCCGGACGCTTCCACGCCCTGGCCTATCCGGGCGATACCGTCCGTACCGTCTCCGAGGTGATCGGCCTCAAGGAGAACTCGAACGGTAAGGCCGGGACTGTCTATGTGCGCTCCGTGGGTACCAACCAAAGGGGCGAGACGGTGCTCGAATATGTGCGTTGGGTGATGGTGCGCAAAAGAGACCTCGACGCCCCGGCCCCCGAGCCGGTCGTGCCCGAGCTGCCGTCGGCGGTCCCCGTTGCCGACCTGATCGTGCCGGAGGGGTTGGATTTCTCCGGCTACGACGCGAATCTGGCCGGAAGCGCCTATTTCTGGGACGACTATGAGGAAGGCGAAAAGATCGACCATGTGGACGCCATGACCGTAGAGGAAAGCGACCACATGACCGCCACC
This sequence comes from Candidatus Thiosymbion ectosymbiont of Catanema sp. Cochon2018, assembly GCA_011392765.1. GTDB lineage: Bacteria > Pseudomonadota > Gammaproteobacteria > Chromatiales > Chromatiaceae > Thiosymbion > Thiosymbion ectosymbiont_A. The sequence goes on from WYCW01000001.1 coordinate 1,699,086, forward strand.
CGGCTCTACCAGAATACCGCCAAGGTGCACTTCAACCAGCACACCGAAAAGGACGGTCGCTTCGGCAAGCGCATTGTCTACGGCGGCCACGTCATCAGCCTGGCACGTTCTTTTTCCTTCAACGGCCTGGCCAACGCCTTCAAGATCGTCGCTATCAACGGCGGGCGCCACACGGCCCCCATCTTTGCCGGCGATACGGTCTACGCCTGGTCCCAGGTCCTGAGCAAGGATGAACTGCCGGGCCGAACCGATCTGGGGGCGTTGCGCCTGCGCCTGGTTGCCGTGAAGGACCAGGACTGCGCCGCATTTCCATACAAGAACGAGGAAGGAAAATATGACCCCGCGGTGGTGCTGGATTTCGACTGCACGGTCCTGATGCCGCGGAAACGCTAGCGCCCGCATGTTCCACCGGGGATTGCCGTCCTGTGGAACTCGCCAGGACAACCGAATGATAATTCGATAGAAAGCAAGAGGTTACAGATGTAGGTTGGGTAAAGCCCAATGCCATTAAGTTAGCTGTTGGCCATTTACCGATGCGAAAGAGAAAACTACGAATCACGCGAATTTCCGCGAATCGATTCGCGAGGATTCGCGTGATTCGTAGTTTTTCCTCTTTTTTGTTGACCGGTAACGCTCAAACTTGATGGCATTGTATTTCAAGGTGCCCTTCAGTCAAAGGTCGGAAAATGAAAGAGTTGCCTGATCCGAAAAGTTACCCGTGTGTGCAGGATCCGAATTATGAGGATACCAGAGAATCGCTCAATAATGAATATCATCGGTGGTGGATTTCACTTTTACCTTATTTGAAACCACTCGCTGTAGCTAAACTAAAAGAGAGCATTGAAGACGAAATTGAGAAAATACCGGAGATCGAACTGCTGCGGTTGTGGGAACCCGAGATAAATATACGGCATCCGGTGGGATATGAAGTATGCGAGCCTTCCCGTATTATGGTAAGAGCGCCTTTGAATGGATCCTATGGTATCAGGATCAAAGCGAAGCTGCATATTGAAAAGAGGCTTCCTTTAGGACTGGATATTGAAGCCGATGAGGTCTTCACCTTCGTGGTATGCAATCTCCGGGTTGCCCAGGAAGCTCGATTCAGACATCTCGATCCGAAAAATATCGAGATTACATATCTTGATCAACCGAAAATTTCCTTTGAAATCGATATCGAGGGCCATGGATTATCCAGTGTACTGATTGCTGAAGTAGGCCAGCTGTTTGTAGATTATCGACTTGACGGCATTATCAGGATGCTGACTCTTGAAATAACCGGAAAATTTCCGACTTTAATAAGGGAGAGCAAGATATCTTTAGCGCCTGACGCCCCTTTATTATCAGGGCCGGTAAAACCGATTGGGTTTAAAAAATTCATTGATAATCTCGAGGAAAAAATAAGCGAATATCATCTTCCTTACGGCACATTGATGGTCGTCGATACCGACCATGAGGATAATACAACCTGGATTGATCATTATTCCAGGAGTTCATCCGTAAATGCTGAGGATTATTCTTATCTCTATACCAGAGACAGCCCTGTCTTTACCGGTATTTACCTGGCATCGCAGAGTTATAGATACGCGGTAACCAAAAATAAGCAGGCAATAAAAAATATACGACAGGTATTATCCGGAATAGACAGGCTTTTCAAAGTCAATGAAACCGGCTTGATGGCACGGTTGACCGTGCCTATGGACTCGCCTTTGGCACGGACAATAGAATTTCAAGGCATAAAATTCAGGCAGAGAACACTCGAAGACGGTAAAGTGTGGATATCCGTTCAGGACGAAGGTGTCTCGAGGGACCAGTATTTAGGCATCCTGTTCGGGCTGGCTACCGTTTATGAACATGTCGCCGAAGATTACAGGGATATTGGGTCCGTTGTTAAACGGTTATTGGCCCTTCAGTTTGATTTTATGGTGAAAAACAATTGGTTTTTGTCGGGAGACGAGACCAAAACCGGCATACCCAATTTTTGGATGCCGGGCAGTGACCAAAAATATGCTTATCTGGCAGTCAACAATTTTGTGACCGGCGGTAAGTATCAGGCCCGATTGAATGAGATTAAGCAGGGAGTTCCCGCTGTCTGGCTGGCGACCTGGTTGAACACCCGTAATACGGTCGCAAAGTATTACAAATTCAATTTGGCTTACTTATCGTATTACTGTATACTTCATTTCGAGACTGATCCGCTGATTAGAAAACACATCCACGGAGCCCACCGCATCGTGGAAAGTGTTACCCGCAATCACCTTAATCCGCATTTCGATTTAATGCGTATAGATTTTGGAAGTGTAAAGAAAGAACATTTGGCGGACAATATTCGAGCCGCCATGAGTCAATATATTCAAAGGGGACATCGTGAGGGTCCTGTGGATCGGAGTCTTATGAATAAATACCATTTTCGGGAACTCCAACTCGACTCCGGTAAAGAGACCGTAACTACCATACCCGTCTGGCCGAAAGACCGTGAATATGTTCGTTTCTTTCAATGGGAGAGAAATCCCTGGAGATTGGCACACTATCCGGGTAACAAAAGAATAGAGTCTGTCGGCCTGTCAATCACCTGGCCCTACTGGTTCGGACGGTATCTGGGGGTGTTTTCCGCGGATGAATAAATGTTATCGGTAGTCGAGAGCATCTATACTCAGCACTCCGACTTCCGGTTCCCCGGTGGTGTCGCTAAGGCCCTCGTCCTGAGTATGGACGATGGTCCCGTGCAGGACCGCCGCTTGGTCGAGCTCCTGGATTGCTACGGGATTCGCGGGACCTTCCACCTCAACTCGGGACGCCTCGGTCAACCGGGCTATGTCGCCCCGGAGGAAATCGGCTCCCTATACGCCGGTCACGAGGTATCCACCCATTCCGTCAGCCATCCCTACCTCGATTCCCTGTCCAGGGCCGAGCTTGTCACCGAAGTCGGAGACGACCGCGCGGCGCTCTCCCGTATCTTGGGCCGGGACGTGCGCGGGCACGCCTATCCGTTCGGCGCATGCAATGCCACTGTAATCGAGATACTGGACGAGCTCGGCATCACCTACGCGCGGACCGTGGACCAGACCCGCGACTTTCGTCTCCCCGATAACCTGTTGGCATGGGACCCGAGCTGCCACCACAGCGCCGCGGGCGAGCTTGCCGATACCTTTTTGGCCCTACCGGACAGCAACCCGGCCCTGTTCTTTATCTATGGCCATAGCTGGGAACTCGACTCCGGAGAACCGACCAACAGTTGGGCCTATATGGAAAATCTGGCGCACAAGCTCGGTGGTCGAAGCGATATCTGGTACGCGACTGCAATCGAGGTCGCGGACTCTATAGGCGCCATGCCTCGGACCTTTGATGCGTGAGTCGCTGTTGACAAGAACCACGAATGAACACGAATGGACACGAACCCCTCGAGGATCCTTGTTACGATGCATCCTCTGTTTTGCCGATGTTCGCCCAACTTCTTGAGTTCGATGGGCGAACACAAGGTTTGCCCCTAGTAACGATTCAAAAATAAGTAAAACATCTTCGACTCGCATGCTCGGCGCGCAATCCATACGCTCGCGGCACCTCGATCCGCTCCCACTCACAGCGTTCGGTTACCGGCGAGCGCCGCAGTTGTTTCTCTCGATCGAGGACACGGCGGGCCATGTTTGATTCACCACAGAGAACACAGAGAGCACAGAGATGAGAAATCACGCAATGACGCCAAGAGAAAGAACCTTTGCGCCTTGGCATCCTGGCGCCTTAGCGTTTCTTTCTCTGTGTCCTCTGTGCCCTCTGTGGTGAGTAAGTAAGAGCCTCTCTGGCTAAAGATGGATAACCTGTTAGTGAACCGTTCCCTACGGGGGACACGGCGTGTGCCCGGAAACAACAGAGTTATAACACCACCGACCCAAAAACCGCTACGCGCTTTTCGGTCCGCTGATTAGAACGTTAGCCCCTCTATAAAAAAGGTCCCGCAATGGAAGTCAAATTAAGCAAGCAACAAAAAATCACCGTAAATGGTGCGGAGGACATTTATCTGATCATGCGCCAAATTCTCCGGAGAGAGAATAAAATCGGTCAAGCTCAGGAACACTTCTGGATCGTGGGTTTGAATCAAGCGAACAAGATCCTCTATATCGAATTGGTCGCTCTGGGTTCTTCCAACATGGCGAGCATCAAACCCAGAGAAGCCTTCCGCATGGCGATTTACAAGCTGGCTGTTCGGGTGATTATGGTCCATAATCACCCGGGTGGGAATGTGAAACCTTCCTACGAAGACCAGGATCTCACCGATCATTTCATTCAAGCGGGCAATTTCCTCAAGGTCGAAGTCATCGATCATCTCATCATCAGCGAAGAAACCTATCATAGTTTTGTCGATTCGGGGATCTTCAAGAAACTTCAGGCAAGCGAAAAATGGATTTTGCCTTATAAACTCAAGGAGAGATACAGGAATGAAGGCAAAGAAGAAGGTAAGATTGAAGTAGCAAAGGCATTGAAGCAAAAGGAGATCAGTATAGCGATCATTGCTGAAACTTCAGGGCTTTCAATCGAGGAGATTAAAAAACTATAAGGACCGTAGTGAAAGTCTGTCCGCAGATTACACAGATTCTCGCAGATTACTTCATTTTTAATCTGTGGAAATCTGCGTAATCTGCGGATTGAAAAAGGCATCTTGTTGGGCTAGGACCGTAGGCTTTCGTTCCCGGGGGGGGCTATCATGCTCTCCTCCGCTTCGCTGTTCAACCATAGCCTTTGCACGCCCGATACAGCGCTTCGACGGCGTTGCGGTCCGCACCGAAACGGCAGGTTACCTCCTGTCGGTGCTCGAAGTACTTACCCGTCTCGTTTGCTCCTACGGCCTCCGTTGCCAGCCACACGGGGGTGCTCGCTGCTTGATCCGGCGTCTCGTGACCACCGAAACCCAGATCTCGGCTCAAAGTCGACACTACATCACCGGGGTGACAGGCATTGACGGTGACGCCCGTATCCTCGAGGCGTTCTGCAAAGGCAACCGTCAGCATCCGGTTGGCCTGCTTCGATTGCCTGTAGGCCACATCGTTGTTGTAGCGCCGGCATGTAAACTCCAAATCGTTCAGATCCAGCCCACCCGCCCAATAACTCGCCACATTGACGACGCGTGCCGGCGCCGAGTCGACCAGATGGTCCTTGAAGCCGGTAATCATCCAGAAGTAACCGAGCACATTGGTGGCAAACTGGAGCTCGATGCCTTCGGGGGTCTCCTCGCGTCGGCGAGGCGTGATGGCAGCATTGTTGATCAATATGTGTACGGGGCCATTCCAGCGTTCGGAAAGCGCCGTGATGGAGGCGTGTCGTGCCAGGTCGACGAGCTCATAGCGAACCCGAGGGTTACCGGTTCGACGCTGGATATCCCCGACTACCGCCCGTGCCTTCTCCACATTGCGGCAGAGCAAGACGACCTCGTATGCCGGCATGGAAGCGATATGCGTCGCGATAGCTTTACCAATTGCCCCGGTCGCGCCGGTGACGAGGGCGACGACTCCCGAATCGGGTTGTCGTGCATTGTCTTTCATGTTTGCCATAGTGCGTTCGTCGTGCCTCATGGTGAGCGGTTATTTGAATATCCTACTCCGATCAAACACGGCCATGTGTCGCGCCTCATGGATTGGCCGTATCCGAACGTTCACCGGTATGTAACAGCGGGACTCTATCCACCGCATTGGGCGGCGAACGATGTTGTAATAGAGCAGCGTCGTTGCATCGAACACGACCATCAGTGCGCATTCTCCGGTCCCTGGCGAAGGCGTTGCAGCTCGGCGTAAGGATCGTCGATCTCCTTCCAACCGTTTCCCGGCACCTGGTGCAGACGTGCGACAATCTCGCGTAACGGGGCATCATCCAGCACCTCGAACTCGGCGATCGTGAACCGCTTTAGATTCCAGTTCCCGTCCGCGTCACGCTCCCATCTTCCGTTTCCGTGAACCCGTAATCTGGTAGCAAACAAATGGGGGGCCAGGCGACGGGCCATATTGCGGGTCGCACTGCAGATATGGACGGTGTCACCCTCTTCGAGGTGGACGGGAACGGTCTCGTCCTTGCCACCGATCTTGATCGGCAAACCGTCGAGGGTCCCCGGTTGGTTGGAGACTCTGAAGGTAAGTGGCGTGGCTCTCTCATGGCCGGGGAAGTAGAGAATCTCTGCGCCGTCGTCCTGATAAAGACGGCCCACGGTGTTATCCTCAGCCAAGCGGCGGTCAAGGGCCTTGAAAGCACGCGAGGCATCCTCCGACCCCTTCCCACCGGTCACACCGATGGCATTGATGCGGGCACGGACTTTGGGGGTCGACTCCGGGTCGACCCTCTGCACGAGCGTGGTGCTGCCTTCCTCGATACACACGAAATGTACATGTGCCTTCTCGCCGAAAAGGGCGGCGAGGTCCTGCATGTACTCGGCCAAACGCGACATCGGAATCGTTTCCGGCGTATAGGCGTCGATCTTGAATCTGTATTCGCTCATATTTTTCGTGATGGCCACATGTCTACAGCATTTTAGCAAGCCAAAACTATTTGACCGAATCTGACGGGGTTGATCCAGGGCAAGCGGGTATAAACCTCCACAAAAATATAGCCTTGGCAGGCTTGTCTGCCGCCAGGCAGACGGGCCATCGCCGCTGACGACTGGTGGCCGGTGACCGGCAGCTGATAAGGAGCATAGGGCGGGAAAGCGCAACGCATCCCTCCTTCAAGCTGCGACAGATTCGTATCAATTCAAACTTGACTTAATACAATTCTGTCGTATTATGTCCTGCAGCTTCCAACCCAAGAAGCCTGTCAGGAGATCCCGAAATGTCCATACCTGTAGGTAACAAGGCGCAAGGTAAGGCCTTTTTTGACCGCGAACGCGAGCGCGAGGACATCTGGCGTTATCTGGAGGGCAATCACATCCTGCTCAGCGGTCCCCGCCGCTTGGGCAAGACCTCGCTCCTACAACGTCTTGCCGAGGAGGCAGATGAGCGGGATTGGCTCCCGCAACTGGTGGACGTGGAGGGTATCGACACCGCCGATGCCTTCGTCGCCGAGTTGAATCGGGCCTTTCCCGACGACTCGGTGAAGGGCTATCTGCGCGCCGCCGGCGCCAAAATCGATGGGCTACTCAAGCGCTTCAAGAAAGTCGAACTTAAGGTTCCAGGCGGCGTGGGCGGTGGTCTGGAATTGCAGGCCCTGCCCGATACATCCTGGGCCAGACCCGCCCGAGATCTGCAAAAAAGGCTCTCACCCATCCCTGCCCTGATCCTGATCGACGAGTTCACTGTATTTCTGGAGAAGCTGCTGGCTCGAGACCAGGCTGAGACCAAACGTCTGCTCGGTTGGCTGCGGGCCTGGCGTTTGGGCACGGGGGTAAGGTGCCGGTTCATCTTTTCCGGCTCCATCGGCTTCCATGCCTTGCTCGACCGCTACAATCTGAGCACCCAGGTCAATGATGCCTATGATTTTCGCCTCGGTCCCTTCCGCCGCGAGGCCGCCTTGGAGATGCTGGCGGAGGAGACTCGGCGTGAGGGTTGGCAGGCATCGGAAGAGATCTTGGCGCACCTGTGCGCAAGGACAGGCTGGCTGTCGCCCTTCTATCTCAATTTGCTCCTGACCTCGACCCTGGATGTGGCACGGGACCGAAAGCCGGAAACCGATTCTTGTAACCGGACACTGAGACTGGCGGACGTGGACGATGCCTATGACCGCCTGCTCACCAATCGCTCCCGTTTTATCCATTGGTGGTACCAGCGCCTGGAGCGGGATCTGCCCCAACCCGAGCTCGGCTACGCCCTCGATACCCTGGCCCACACGGCCCGCTCCGACGCTGGCCTGACCCGGCGTCAACTACTCAATCACCTGCAGAAACGCGAGCCGGACCCGGACCTGCGCGCCCGCCGTCTCGACACTGTCTTGCTCAAGCTCGAAGAGGACGGTTATCTGGGAAAGCAGGACCAGCGGTTTCTATTTCTCTCTTTCCTGCTGCGGGACTATTGGAAGCGCAATCATGCCTGATTCCTTGGACTCGCCATTGCGGGGAACTGTCAAGTACAACCCCCACCTGTGGAGCGACGAAGAGCTGCGCGCTATCTTCGTTGTCCGCCAGCGGGAGCTTGCCACCGCCCTGGATCGCATCCGCGGCTGTCCGCCCGACCAGGTACCCCAACACCTGTTGGTCATCGGCTACCGCGGCATGGGCAAGACCACCCTGCTGCGGCGCATCGCCCTGGCAGTAGCGGAAGACCCGAAATTGGCCGCGGACTGGATCCCGCTCACCTTCCCGGAGGAACAGTACACCGTCTCCACCCTGGCCGAGCTTTGGATGAACGTCCTGGACGCCCTGGCCGACCAGTTGGAGCGCCAAGGGGTGGCCCCCGACGAACTGGTGGGGTTGGATACCGGGATACGGAGGGTAGAGGCACTTCCCCCCGCCGAGCGTGAAGAAGCCGCCCTCGGCCTATTGGGGGACTGGACGGCGGAGCGGCAACGGCGCCTACTACTGCTCATCGACAGCAGTGACCTGCTACTCGCCAACCTGGGCCAGACCGAGGGCCGACGTGGACGCGTTGTCGATGCTGGCGCTACTCCCCTATGGCGGCTACGCAAGACCCTCTCCCACGACCCCATCATCTTCTGGCTCGGCGCCAGCTACCAAGCCCTGGAGGCCGACCACCAATACCAGGATGCCTTTCATGACTTCTTCGAGATCCTGGAGCTACGGCCTCTGAAGCTGGACGAGATGCGCCGGGCCCTGCTCGCCCTGGCCCGTACCTTCGGCGCCGGTCCGGGCCTGCGGAGCGAGAAAGCGGAACAGGAAATGCAGCGTAACCTGGATGCCCACCCGGAGAGGTTGCGGAGTCTACGCACCCTCACCGGCGGTAACCCCCGTACCACCGTTATCCTCTACGAACTGCTGGCCGCCGGTTGGGAAGGGGACGTACACAGTGACCTCAAGGCCCTGTTGGACCTGATGACCCCCCTCTACAAGGCGCGCATGGAGCAGCTCGCGGAGCAACCCCGCAAGCTGTTGGCCCTGTTGATGGAGCATTGGGATCCCATCGGTGCCGGAGATTTGGCCCGGAGCGCCGGCCTCCCGCCCACCACCGTCAGTGGCCAGCTCAACCGGCTCATCGTGGAAGGATTAGTGGAAAAGGTGTCTTTGGCTAAGACCACCCGTGCCGGCTATCAAGCCAGCGAGCGCTTCTTCAACATCTGGTATCTGATGCGCTACACCCCCCGCCGTACCCGGCGGCGCCTCACCTGGCTGGTAGAATTCATGCGCCTCTGGTTCAGCGCCGACGACCTGCGGCGCCAGGCCCGGCACAGTCTGGACCAGCTTCGCGGTGCCCACGCCAAAGATTGGCCCTTGGACCATGCCCTGGCCCTGAGCGATGCCCTGCCGGAGGACAGTGAAGAACGTCGCCTGTTACAAGAGGCACTAAACCTTCCTGGGAAAGTAGAGGATTCTGACTGGAAAGTAATTCCGAAAAATGCCTGGTACTGGTGGTTCGACCTCGGCAATCTGCTGAGCGGTCAGGACCGCCCCGAGAAAGCGGAGGCCGCCTACCGCAAGGCCATTGAGTTAGACCCGCAAAATGCCCTGTCTTGGCATAACCTCGGCATCCTGCTGCAAAATCACCTGAACCGACCCGAGGAAGCGGAGAGTGCCTTCCGCACGGCTATCGAACTGGATCCGAAAGACGCCAGGACTTGGAATAATTTTGGTGTCCTATTAGCGGATCACCTGAACCGTCCCGAGGAGGCGGAGAGCGCTTTTCGCAAGGCTAGCGGGCTGGATCTGAAATTTGCCTGGCCTTGGTACAACCTCGGCAGCCTGCTGCGTGACCTGAACCGATCCGAAGAGGCGGAGATTGTCTTCCGCAAAGCCATTGATCTGGATCCCGAGGATCCCTACCCATTCACCAATCTGGGCCGCTTGCTGGCGGCCCGCGGCGATTCACAGGGAGCGGATGCGGCCTACCGCCGGGCTGGATCTCTAGCCGCGAAGCACGTGGGGGATCGGATCGGTATCGGCCATGCCCACCTGATCCTGCAAGCTCAGCTCTGGCTGGGCGATTCGGATACCGCCGGTCAGGCTCTGGAACGCTTGGCCTCGGCCGCGGCGGCGGGAGATAAAAACGCCCTGTTCCGACTCCAGGAACAGGCCCGGGAGTGCCATGCCATCGGTCGGGGTCCGGTCTTGGCCGATTTGCTGGAAGCCTCCCCCCACATCGAGCTGCTGCGGCCCGTCGCCCTGGCCCTGCGGGCAGCCGACCAGGGTCCGCAGGCCCTGGACGGCGTGGCCGCGGAGATCCGCACCATGGCTGAGGAGTCCCTGAAGGATATCCTGCGCTGAGGGCAGGTACGCTGCTATCATTCCCACACCCAGGGCCACCGAATAATGCTCATGGCTAAAACAAGATCTTGGCATGGATGCGGGGTGGGTATGTTGGGCAAAGCCGTAGGATGCAGTGAGGCTAGGATCCTTGAGGGACCCGAATCTTTACAAATGAGTCAAGTTTGTGCAGTGCACAAATCGGGATCGGGATCGGGATCGGGATCGAAATCGAGATTCCGATTGCGATACCGATTTCGATTTCGACCTACCTAGGCTCTTCAACGGCTGGTTGGGCGTAGGAGATGGGACCTTACGGGAGAGGGGCTGTTGGGGTCTTCATGCCTCGTCGGTCTGAGGCGAAGCCTCGCTAGGATTCCTTGAATGACCGGATTTTGTGCAAATGAGTCAAATTTCGCAAACGTCTAACCCCTCTCGTGATCGTGATCGTAGTCGAAGCCGCCGTAGGAGGGACAGCATTCTTTCGCCGTTCGTGGTCTCCGGAGGTCCCGGCCAGGTACCGGGTCGAAACCCGTAGCCATCAGGTTTTCCGTGCCCGCTTTGCCTGGCGTCGCCGATCACGATCACGATCACGACCACGATCACGGTTCCGCTTTCGATAGCGATAGCAATAGAGCGATGATCACGGCTCGTCGGTCTGAGGCGAAGCCTCGCTAGGGATGACCGAACCGCATCTTTATCTTTGGACGGCGGCGTGCCTAATACTGAACACCGAATGTTGGGCACACTGCTACCGTGAACCACACGGACGGCATGAGGGTAGCCCAATGGATAATATGGACGGTATGGACTGCATGGACCGGGGAGCACACAGCAACCCCTGGTCCATGTCGTCCACGGCGGCTGCCGCCGTCCCTGGTGGCTTCACCCAACTTACAGCCGCCAGGATGGCGGCGCTCCGATGCCGGCGCTCCCGGCTGTGCCCGATCGATACGGCTGGTAGATGTTGGGCTGATCCGGCTTTGCCCAACCTACTTCCGTGCGCTGGGATCTGCGAGTACCGGAACCTGTGCACGCAATTCTCTACAAGTCGTTCATGTTCCGGTTCGGGCGCCTGACGCATCAATGTAACCGGTTGCTGTCTATCGGGTTATCATAAGGTTAAGAGCCTTTCATTCACCCTCTCCCCAACCCTTCTCCCGCCAAGGAGGGTGTCGCAAAAGTAGCGCAGGCGTCCTCGCCTGCATCGAAAAATGCAGGCGGGGACGCCTGCGCTACGCCCCACGGATGGGCTTTTGCGACACCCTCCCAAGGAGAGGGGCTGTGCGAAAAGAACCCCGATCGCGTCTTGAAGCCCGGATTTTCGCCGCTGAAAAGCAAAAATAATCTGTGAAAATCTGCGTAATCTGCGGATAAAAAAGATGTCGCCTGGATAAATATCAACAGCCTCCAGCGAGGGAAACTCCTAATGTCCTACCATCTGTTTTCCGGCCCGTGGAGCGGGTATCACGGCGGATCGGCTCCGACCGGTGACCGGCTATTGTCCGTCTCCGGGGGACGGTTGTCGTGAGCTGGTGGTCCGAACTTGCGCGGCCGCTGAATGAGGACGCACGACACGCCGCCGCCAGGCGTCAGGCGGGGCTGACCAAGCCGCCGGGGTCGCTCGGGCGGCTCGAAGAGATCGCGATCACATTGGCCGCGATGCAGGGCGAGACCTGCCCGACGGTCGATCCGGTACAAATCCTGGTCTTCGCCGGCGACCACGGGATCGCTACTTCCGGGGTTTCGGCTTATCCCCAGAGTGTGACCGCCCAGATGGTGACCAATATGGCAACCGGGGGTGCTGCGATCTCGGCCTTGGCGAGGGCGCTCGATGCCGGCCTGGAGCTGATCGTACTCGGCACCGTCGGCGAGGTCGCGCACGAGTCGCTATCATCCTCGGTGCGACTGATCGACGTGGCCCCGTCTACCCAGGATTTCTCGCGCGAACCGGCCATGACGAACGCGGAACTCGATGTCTGCCTGGCCGCCGGGGGCGAGGCGGTCGAGCGCGCGGTTACCGGCCAAGGTTGCCGGCTGGTCATCGGCGGCGAGATGGGAATCGGCAACAGCACCGCGGCCGCGGCCTTGGCCTGCGCGCTTTTGGGGCACCCGGCCTCCGAGCTGACTGGTCCCGGCACCGGCCTCGACGCCGCCGGTATCGCCCGCAAGGCGACCCTGATCGAACGCGCTCTGCAACTGCATCGGGCCGACCTGAACACCCCTATCGAGGCCCTGCGCCGGGTCGCCGGCTTCGAGATCGCGGCCCTGGCCGGGGCCTACCTGCGCGTGGCCCAGCTGGGGGTCCCGGTGCTCGTCGACGGCTTCATCGCCACCAGCGCAGCCCTGGCCGCGACCCGCATCCTGCCCGGAACGCGGGACTGGATGCTGTTCGGACACCGTTCCCGTGAGCCGGGCCACGCAGTCTTACTCGAGGCGCTCGATGCCAAGCCGCTGCTCGATCTGGGACTGCGGCTCGGGGAGGGTAGTGGTGCCGCATCCGCGCTGCCCCTGCTGCGTCTTGCCTGCACCCTGCACCGGGAGATGGCGAGCTTTGCCGAGGCCGGCGTCGATGAGGCCCTGCCTTGAAGAATCCTTTTAGTACAAATGATCTTAACTACCGATAACATCGAGCGAGCAGGATTTGTTATCCGCAAATGAACGCAAATAGACGCAAATAACCGCAATGGGATCAAGCAGGAGTGTAGGATGCGGTGAGGGCAGGGACGGTAGTGTTGTAACTCTGTTGTTCCAGGGGCGCAAGATATTGATTAGCATATCTATTTGAACCCTGAGAAACAAAGTTGGAACACTACCGGCAGGGACGACCGAACCGCATCGTTGAATGTTGAATGGCCCGCCTGTCTACAGCAGGCAGATGCCCAACATCAGGATTCGTCCCGACGGTCAGGACAAGAGTTGGGCATGCCGCCGTCCAACGATGCGGTTCGCCGCCGGTCGGGCGTCCATTGATGCGGTTCGCGGTCGGGATTGGTGTAATCCTGCTACGGTATACCGCGCTCACCGCATCCTACGTCCATCCTACGGGCTATCGAAACATCGGGCGGGTAGGATTTTCAGGGAAAAGTCAGCCGCAAATCAACACAAATAAAGGCAATCGAATGAAGAACCGTCGATAGTGGTAGGCCGATTCCGAACGATTTGCGTCTATTTGCGTTTATTTGCGGCAAAAAAATAATTCCCATGTTGGGCCAAGGAGCCATTTTGCTCAAGGTGCTTTGCTATGACCATCTATAACGCTTTCCGCATCCACCGCGACCAAGACGGCCATCGGGTCGGGGTCGAGGAGCTTGAGGTCACTGCCCCCGACGCGGGCCAGGTGCTGATTCGGGTCGCCTATTCCAGCGTCAACTACAAGGATGCCTTAGCGGGTACCGGCCGGGGCAGAATTCTCGCCACCTTCCCGCTTGTGGGCGGCATCGACGCGGCGGGGATTGTCGATGCCTCCGCTGATGGGCGCTTTACCCCAGGCGACCCGGTGCTGGTGACTGGTTATGGCCTTAGTTATGACCACGATGGGGGTTATGCGGAGTACCTCCGGGTGCCGGGCGACTGGGTGATCCCGATGCCGTCGGGACTGGACCCGCGCAACGCCATGATCCTGGGGACCGCCGGTTTCACTGCTGCCCTGGCGATCCACCGTATGCAGATCAACGATCAGCGGCCCGAGATGGGCCCGGTGTTGGTTACCGGTGCCACCGGAGGGGTCGGCTCCATCGCCGTCGATATCCTCGAGCATCTGGGCTATGAACCGGTGGCCGTATCCGGTAAGCAAGAGCTGTATGGTTGGCTGCGGGAGTTGGGCGCGGCGCGGACCCTTGGACGAGACGAGTTGCCGGGCGGGCAGCGTCCCCTGGAAAAAGCCGTATGGGGCGGGGCCGTGGACACTGTGGGTGGCGAGCTGCTGGCCCGGATCACCCGTACCATCAAACCCTGGGGCAACATCGCGAGCATCGGGCTTGCCGGCGGTTTCGCGCTCGACACGACTGTCATGCCTTTCATCCTGCGTGGGGCGAGCCTGCTCGGCATCGATTCCGTTACTGTGCCCCACCAGCTACGCACCCGACTCTGGGCCCGGCTGGCAACGGACTGGCGGCCCCCGCACCTGGAGCGGATACTGACCACCACCGTCGTCCTGGAGGAACTCCCCGGCGTCTTCGACGCCATGCTGGCAGGCAAAACCCACGGGCGGGTGCTGGTGGATCTCGGCAATTCCTGAAGTGTTGTCCTGTGGTGCAGCAGGGATACCGGGCACACCGCCCTCCAAAGATGCGGTTTGCTACCTGCCTGTCCCGCCTCAATGCCATTAAGTTAGCTGTTGGCCACTTAGAGAAAACTACGAATCACGCGAATTTCCGCGCATCGATTCGCGCGGATTCGCGTGATTCGTAGTTTCTTCTCTTAGAGGCTGTCTAAAAACTAACCCATTGATTTTAAATCGGTAGGCTGGGTTGAGGAACGAAACCCAGGGTATTGCCGGGTTTTGGCCGTCCCTGGCCGCAACCCAGCCTACGGCCTACGGTTCCTTTTTAGACAATCTCTTAGTTTGCCGACCGGTAACGCATAACTTAATGGCATTGACCTGTCCCGCCTGCCTGTCCTGTCCCTGGGATGGCAGACAGATCCATGGGGCGGCAGACAGGTCCCTGGTGTCTGCCGCAGGTAGGGGCAGGCGCTCACCACATCATTGATGCGGTTCGTCCGTCCTTGGCCCCACCGCATCCTACGATCCGGGCACCCGCAAGGGAAAGCACCCGCAAAGGGTGCCCCTACAAAGACCTTTGCGCCAATGATCAACCTCGTCACCGCCCTGCCGGCGGAGGCCAGGCCGATTATCTCCCGCTTCGATCTGGGGCGTGTGCAGCCGGACCTTGGTTTCCCCCTTTATCGACGCGGACGGATATCCCTGGTCGTTACCGGGCCGGGCAAACTCGCAGCGGCCGCAGGAACCGCCTTCCTAGGTGCCCTGACCGACTGCTCGCAAGCGGCGATTCAGGTAAACTTCGGCGTCGCGGGACATGCCGAGCGGCAGGTCGGTGAGATACTGCTCGCGAGCAGCATAACGGACGTGGGTTCAGGCCGTGTCTGGCACCCGGTCCTCCCGCAAGACCGACCCTGCCCTGCCGACGACCTGCTGACCCTGGACCGACCGGATTTGCGTTATCGGCACCAGGGTATGGTCGAGATGGAAGCGAGCGGCTTTTTCCCCACCGCCTGCCGATATTCCAGTGCGGAGCTGGTGCAGGTGCTCAAGGTCGTCTCGGACAACCGCGAAACGACCGCTCGGGGACTGAGCGCAAAACAGGTGAGCCTGCTGATGGGCGGGGCCCTCGAAACCCTGGAGTCGCTGCTCGCAAGTCTCGAAGTGGGTAGGCTGGGTCGAGGTACGAAACCCGGCACGGACGGCTAAAGATGTGCTTTCGTATTTCTACTGCCAAACGGCACAATCTGAGCTTTTGAATTTCCCCCTCACCCCAGCCCTCTCCCGGAGGGAGAGGGAGTGAAATGCGCAGATTGTTCCGTGTGGCAGTATCAATTGGAGTCCAACAACATGACAGACAAAATTCCCGTTGTTGTAGGAGATGCCGAATCCTCTCCGGGAGTCCTCGGCTTAGGGGATCAGGTTGAACAACGGATTGCCGAAATCGATGCCGATACCCTCAAGCAGTCTCTCGGCAAGCTGACCGGCCAACTGGATTCGCTATTCCGGGACATCGAGGCCGTCGGTGGCTTCAAGCTGAACCAAGTGGAGGTCAGCCTGGAGATAAGCGCCGAAGGGGGCGTGGCATTGATCGGTACCGCCAAGGCGGGTGCACGTGGGGCCATCAGTCTGACCTTCAGCCGGGGGTAAGCAGCCTAGGGGGTGTTCTCAAACGAATCGCACCGAAGAACCACGGAGGCAGACACAGATAAACACGGATCACAATCGGTGTTTATCCGTGTCTATCCGTGGTTCTAATGCAGTGCAGTAAAAACTCCGGATCGAGAACGCTCCCTAGCCCATGTCAGCACCATTCCCTTTACGTGATTTTCTCCTGAGACTCGACGCCGAAGGGATTCGGGTTCGGGTGCGTGACTATCGCCGCATCGCCTTGGCCTTGCAGGGGAGCGGACCCTGGACGCGCCGCCGCTTGCGCGACACCCTGGCGGTACTACTGACCAAGAGCGAACACCAGCAAAACCTCCTGTTTCGCCGGTTCGACCACTACTTCTCCGGATCTCCCGCAAGGGTCGAGGCGGTCGCAGAAGAGCTCGACACCCAAGCCTTTCTGAACGACTTGCGGGATTTAGAAGCCGCGCCGGACAAGCCACCGGAACCTCCTCCTCCCCCGTCAACCACTACCCCGCCTGAGCTACCCGATCGACCGGATAGCCGTTCCCGATCACAATTAGCTTGGTTACTACTGATCCTGGCCATGAGCCTGGGTCTGGCAATCTGGCCGCGGCTACCGGATCAGGAGGTCGATCTGGCCCCACCACGGCAAATGGCAGAAGAACCTCCCTCAGTCCCAGAGGATGAGCCGAAAACCCAAACCGCCAAGACCCGAACCTATAAGAAGGTCCCCTACGTCAAGGACATCCAGAACGTCCTAGTAGGGGTACCCGATCCCACCTGGAAGAAAGTGGCCTGGGCGGCCGGTGCTCTGTTGCTGCTGCTGATCGCCTATCTGGTCTACCTAAGGTTCAACCGCAAGATCCGCTTTCCCAAACCTCTCGAATGGGACGAAGACAAACCCCGGCGTTTCTCGCTGGCGCAGGTCGGCGGGGAGCCGTCCCCCCTGCTCGACCGGGATACCCTGGACGAGGCGGCGGATGCCGTCGGCTATTTTTACAGCGACCGGCCGGCGGCGACCCTGGACGTGCCCGCTACCATCCGGACCACGCTGGATCAGGGTGGGCTGCCGGCGCTGCGGTTCCACCGGCGCAAACACATCCGTACCCTGCTCATACTGCGCGACAGGCATGCCAGGGCGAGCTGGAACCGGACCGCGGAAGAGCTGGCGGAGGGCATTCAGCAACGAGGGGTCCCCGTCGTCCTCGGCGCCTTCAAGGGTTCTCCCGCCCGCTTCAAAACGGAGCACGGCGGGGTACAGCATCTGGAAGACCTGGAAGAGACCCGCGATGCCTTCATCATCCTGATCTTCAGCGATGCCTCCCGCATCCGATCCTCCCATGCCTGGGCCGATCTCAAACAATGGCCCCGGTGCGCCTGGCTGGACTACCGCGAACCCCGTCTCTGGTCGTCGGAACATCCCGCGCGGCGTTACGGCCTGCCGCTCCATACCGCGGATGCCCAGGGCATTCGCGCGGTGCTCAAGCGCTTTTTGAGCGAACAGGGCGCAAGCACCCAGGCCCCTGACGTCGTCGCTCCCCCCGTTCGGGGTGAACTGACCGGCGCCACCCTCGCGTTCCGGCTCGGCGATGCCCTGTCCTGGGCCCAGGACTGCTCGGTCCTGCAGCCCATCAGCAGGGGCCTTGCGGACAAGTTGCGCCGGCATTTTTATCCTCATCTGGCCGCCACCCGCCTGGAACGGATTCTGGACCTCCCAGGCACCCGGCAAGACGCGGAAGGCATCCGTTTTTCTTTCCTGGCACGGCGCTTGTTGAAGCAAGGCTTTGTGGCGCGACCGGAAGCCAGGCGCCGCGAAGTCCTGGAATTCCTCCGGGACGAGTTGGACCAAGCGGGCAAGGACTTGCAAGAAGGTAGTCTGGCCCGACTCGACTGGCAAAGCCGATGCGCCCTGCTCGACCTGGAGCTGGGCCGCCCCACACCGGAACTGGCCGATCTGGCCCGGACCCCGGCGCTGAATGCCGCGCTCAGCAACCGTCTCCAGGAATTCGGCTTGTCCAACGAAACGGGCGGAATTCCCCTTGCAAACCAGCCGCCTCCCGAAACCTTGCAGTCTCTCGCCTGGTTGCCCGATAGTCCCCTGCAGGGACAACGCCGCCATCACTACCCCTTGCGCACCGGGCAACGGCGGGTTGTGGGCCTGATTAGCATGGCCTTGCTGGCGATGATCACCTGGGGCCTATGGCTTGCCGTGCAACCGGTACCGAACTGGGGGGTAGAGGGAGTGGATGTCCCGGCCCTGTTGCTGGAACAGCCACGAGAAGATGTCGGCGAGGTGGCAGATGGAATCAGGGGTATGGTCTTCGACCTGCCCACCGAGATACGGCTCGAACCCGATATGGAGTACCGGCTAAGGCTGTTTGGCGGGGGCTATTGGCAGGAGCGTACATTCAGGGTACCCGAGGGCCAAGAGGCCCGGCTGATTGTGGCGGAAAAGGAAATCGAGCGGCCTTGTGTGGAAGAGATCACGGCTGGCTTGCAGGCGATTGTCTGTTTGCAGGACGGGACCGTACCTCCCCGGAGTTGGCGCGAGCGACTCCAGGCCACGGCGGTTCCGGACAAGCCGACGGATCGAAGATTGAGTATAGGAATTGAAATTTCCCAAACCGGGGAGCCTGCCCAAGGGCATTGGTCCGGCTATGATCGACTACTGGCAGCCGGTTCCCTGGACGCCATCTTCCGCCTCTATCCATCCGCAGGCACAGCGGTCCTGGATCGGATGCCCACCCTGTTGGAACAGCTTTCCCCCTCCGTTACCCAGGCCCTCTGGTGGCTGGAGGACTCGTCCGCTATCCCTCTTTCAGAGCCGGACCGGTCGGCTCTAAATAAGGCTCTCGGGAGGTTCGCCAGAACCGGGGCGCTGAAGTGGGATAGATCGGCATTGGTCCAGCTTCTTCGGCCCGGAAGCCCGTCTTACATCAGCGAGAACGAGCTGATTGCAGCCTTGCGACTTGACCCTGATGGGTCCTCCGGTGCTGGCGACCCGCTCCTGTTGTTCCGACCTTTGAGTCCCGAACCTGGATCTGGGGAACATAGGCTGACGATCAATGCAACGCCGCCGGGAGCACAAATCCGGGTAATGAACATCGAGTCCGAGTATCGACCCGGCATGAAGCTGGAAGGCGGTGAGTATGGTATTGAAGTCAGCGCGCCGAATTATGAGACTTGGCGAGAGTGGGTGACACTGGATGAGGATACGGTGTTGGAAGTGGCCCTGATAGATCAGGAATTGAAGGAAAAATACGCCAAGTGGAAAAAGCTGTGGGCGGTCGAAGCGCATCCCATGGCCATAGTTGGGCCCCAGGGCGTTGCCTTTGCACCGGACGGACACAGTGTACTGTCAGGAAGTTGGGACAATACCCTGAAATTATGGGACCTGAGCAACGGCAAGGAGATCCGTACCTTCAGCGGACATTCCGGTGGTGTTTTCTCTGTTGCCTTTTCCCCGGACGGACGCCGTGTGCTGTCGGGAAGTGTGGACAATACCCTGAAATTATGGGATCTGAGCAGTGGCAAGGAGATCCGTACCTTCAGCGGACATTCCGACATTGTTTTTTCCGTTGCCTTCGCTCCGGATGGACGCAGTGTACTGTCAGGGAGTTGGGACAATACCCTGAAATTATGGGACCTGAGCAGTGGCAAAGAGATCCGCACCTTCAGGGGACATTTCAACACTGTTTTTTCCGTTGCCTTTGCTCCAAACAAACTCAGTGTGCTGTTGGGAAGTAGTGACGAGACCCTGAGATTATGGGATGTAAGCAGCGGCGGGGAAATTCGTACCTTAAAAGGACATTCCAGTAGCGTCCTCTCCGTTGCCTTTTCACCGGACGGCCGGCGGGCCATGTCGGGGGACAACGCTGGCACCTTGATTTTGTGGGGTGCGGAGTAGCTGGGAGGGCCTTATGTCAATACAACCACGAAAATCACGAAAAAACACGAACCGCAATTTTCGTGCTTTTCGTGTCTTTCGTGGTTCCATCTCTTCAAGATCGATCATGCAGAAGAGAAAACCAGGAATCCCACGAATCGGCGCGAAAAAGATCCCTTCCTTCGGTTCGGGATGACAATTTCGCGCGGATTCGCGTGATTCGTCGTTTTTTCTCCTTTTGCCGACTAGTACCTCATTTCGCTTGATATTGCGGAAGACACGGGAAAGATTTTTTTATTCACCACAGAGGCACAGAGGACACAGAGACAAGGAGAATTGCTGAGAATGAGCTGGGTCGGGGAATCGCAACGCCAAGACGAAGAAAAAAACCTTTGCGTCCTTGCGCCTTGGTGTTCTCTTCTGTTCTCTGTGCCCTCTGTGTCTCTGTGGTGAATAGCGCAAAAGTCCTTTCGAACCACAGAGAACACAGAGAAGGGCACAGGCCAATTCTCTGCGTTCTCTGTATCCTCTGTGGTTTAAACTTCACGGACTGGCAGCTGACGCCACCGTTTTTGCGATACCCTCTTACAGGGGTATGTACAGGACTTGGGCATCCAATTCGCCATCCCCTATCCGATCAGACGCTCGCGTATCTGCGCCACAGGCAAACGGCGTTCCGTGTTGCGACGTGCCACGAGCGACCTCTGTCGCGCCCGGTCCAGGTACGCTTGCGTCTCCTGCCGATGGCCGAGGAAGTAGCTGAGGGTCGCGTAAACCTCATGCAGATTCAGTACGTCGTAACGCAGGGCAATCTCTTCGGCACTCGCACCTTGCTCGAAGAGGGAGATGACGCTTTCCAACGTCACCCGGGTTCGCGCGATGCGAATCACTCCATGCGCATCCTGATGTAGAGGGAGAGCTTCTTGCTCCAGGGTAAGTGGCATCAGTAAGGTACTCACGCTTTAGAGACTGTCTAAAAAAGGACCATAGGCCGTAGGCTGGGTTGTGGCCAGGGACGGCCAAAACCCAGCAATACCCAAAGCTGGGTTTCGTTCCTTGCCACCCAGCCTACCGATTTAAAATCAATGTGTTAGTTTTCAGACAGCCTCTTAGAATACTCCGTCTGTGAGAACAACGAAAAATCCTGTTAATCCTGTACCATTTGCCAAGACGATGTTTGGGCAGTGATTATTATTCGGTTGCCCTGTATACCAAGACCACACAGGCAGGGTCCTACCGGACACCCATAGCCTGCTCCGGCTGGTGACCTACGACCCACAGTTATCGGACACTGCGCGGAACACTTTGGCAAATGCTATCGTGACAGTCTTCCACCAACAGATCACGAGGAAAGATGATGGCTCAAATAATCGTCAGAGAGCTGGAAGAAGTTGTCGAACTAAAGCTCAAGCGCCGCGCCGCGCGTCATGGAAGGAGTATGGAGGAAGAAGTCCGGGAGATCCTTTGCAATACGATTCGTGACGAACAAGGCCCGCAAATCGGGCTCGGTTCACGCATCGCCGCTCATTTCGAAGGCAAGGGCCTCGCTACGGATCTGCCCGAGCTACGGGGTATTGAGGCACGCTCCGCGGGCTTAGGGGAATGATCATTTTCGACACTAACGTACTATCAGCCTTGATGCAATCTCAACCGGACATCAGGGTCGTTAGCTGGCTCGACCGGCAGCCTTCCGAGGCGGTATGGATCACCACAATCAATTTGTTCGAGATTCGCTTTTGAGGACATCAGCACACCTATTGTAAATCCCTGGGAGGATCGCAGACAGGGCCTTGATTTTCCGGATTGAGAGGAATGCGAGATGTCCGAATTGCTTCGCAACAACCACCGATGAGAAGCAACCTCAGAGGCAGTGATTATTATTCGGTTACCCTGTATACCAAGATCACACAGGCAAGAAAAGACCCATGCGAGTCTATTTCGATATCCAAGCCCAAGGCACCAGCGCCTACGCCTGTACCGAAACAGGCGGCCAAATGTTGCGCCTGGACAAGTTACATCTGGGCGAACAGGCCCAGGTACGGATCAAAAGCAAGAACTATACCTTAGGCGAGTTGGTCCGGCGGCTGATCGAATTCAGGAACGACGATGCCGGGTTGTTGGACGACCGCGACCAACTGGAGATCGGGCGGCATTTGTATGCCCAGACCATCGCCCGCCTGCCGGCGGCGGAGCAAAACAAGCTACGAGATGCCCCCAAAGTTATCCTGCATCTCTCCAGCCTGGACGAGCGTATCACCCGCCTGCCCTGGATATTGCTGGCGCGTGACCAGGACCTCTTGAGCACCTGCGGTTGGTCGGTGTTGCTCAGTGGCGTGTCCTTTGCCCGGCGGGACGACCATGGGACCATGCAGCTACATCGCGGCCTGCGGGCCGTGGAATTGCCGCCGTCACCGCGCCTGCTGGTGATCGCGCCTCAGCCGACGGATGTCGCCGATACGGAGGCCGACGCCCATCTGGAGGCATTGCAGGAGCGATTGAGCGGCAGTGATGCCCGGCTGGTGTGGGGCAATCACCTGCGCAAGGTGTCGGGATGGGAGGAATTCGTCGCGGTCCTGCCCGAGTTCAGGCCGCATCTGGTCTATTACTATGGTCACGGCACCGGGACGGAACACCGTGGCGAGCTGACCTTCACGACTCCCCAGGGCAAGGCCCGGAAGATCCCGGTGGCGGATTTCGCGCAGTGCATCAAGCAGTTGCAGGACCCTCCCAGGTTGGTCTATGTCAATTGCTGCCAGGGGGACGCGGCCGGTTATCTCGGAGTGGGGCGGCAGATAAAGGCACCGGCGGTCCTGACCAATCGCACCAAGGCGGTGATCCCGGCGGCCCAGGAACAGGCCATGGCCTTGTGGGAGGCCGTGATCCTGAAAGGTCAGGCCCCGCACTTGGCCTTGCAGGCGATCTATCAGCGTACGGCCGAGTTGAAGCTGTCACGGGCGGATGTGCGCTGGATGACACCGGTTCTGTATGGACACTACAACCACTGGCAGGCCCATCCGCCGAGGCCGGCCAAACACTGGATTAAGGATGATGAGTGGCATCTCAAGGTAGACCGCATCCACCAATTCGGCACCGTTACCCTCCTGGTCCGGGAGATGCTGCGCAACAGGCGGCCGCGCTGCCTGTTCTTTGTCTGGTACGGGCGTGCGGGCGAGGGCATCGACCTCTTCCATGAGCGTCTGGCTTCCGAGTTGGAGACAGACCTACCGGCAGAGACAGAGGTCTATCCGGTTGCTCCGGCCTGGCCGGATCATTTGGCGAATCCGGAGATCGCCTTTCGCGAGGTGACCCTGGAGGCCTTCGAGGTGGACTGCCTGGAAAATATCCCGGCGCGTATCCGCGCGCAGAACCAGGGCGAGCGACAGGTCCTGACCTACCTGAATCACCGACCGGTCATCACCCGGCCCTATACCTCGCCGGAGATACTGGCAAATACCATCAACCCACAGACCTTGCGCCACTATTTCGACTGGTGCGACCGGGTCTATCCCAACTTGCTCGAACCGGGCCAGTACCTGCTGGTCGGCATCTCCTTCGTGGTCAAGGACCCGCCGAGATTCCGTGACTGGTTCCGCCAGGCCCGGAGTGGATTGAACCTGCGCGACAGCGTGGTACGCTTGCTGGATGAAATGGAGAATCTGGCCGAAGAGGATTTATTGGACTTTCTCCATCTGCACGATATTCCGCTGCCGGCCGCTAGGCGCGACCAGGTAATCAAGGCAATCCTCGCCAAGACCAAAGGCCACTACGAACTGACCATTGCCGAGTTAGAGAATTGGCTGGAGTGCGGACTGGTGGTGGAGGAAGAGAAGCAGGACGACCAGGACTTCAGGCCCTTCGAGGTATGACTAGCCCAATGCCATTAAGTTAGTCGCTGGTTGCTTACCGGTGCGGAAGAGAAAACTACGAATCACGCGAATCGGCGCGAAATTGTCATCCCGAACCGAAGGGAGGGACCTTATTCGCGGGGATTCGCGTGATTCGTAATTGCGTTTTTGCACCACAGAGACACCGAGAACACAGAGAAAACACGAAAAAAAATCTCCATTTTCTCCGTGCTCTCTGTGTCCTCTGTGGTTAGTTTCCTTATGCCCTTCGAGGTATGACGAGATGGAATTGAGCCCGGATATCCTGCAACTCACCCCGGCGGACAGCACCTTCGAACAAGACGCCCGCTGCTTTGTGCCCGACGATAAGCTGGTAACCGCCATCCGGACTGCCGTTGCGGTGGGTGAACCCCTGTTGATGACGGGCGAGCCGGGCACCGGCAAGACCCAGGCGGCCTATTACGCGGCCTACAAGCTGGAACTGGAGCCGGTGATCCATTTCCAGGTGAAGTCGGAGACCACGGCGCGGGACCTGCTGTATCATTTCGATACGGTCCAGTATTTCCATGATGCCCATTTCCGGAATCTCCGGGAGGAGAAGCAAAAGCAAGCGCAAACGAAAACTCAACCGGATGATGGCGATCGGCTGGACAAGAGCAACTATGTGGAGCCGCGTCCCTTGTGGGAGGCTTTCAGGCACAGCGACAAGACCGGAAAACCGGCGGTGCTGCTGATCGATGAGATCGACAAGGCGCCCCGAGACTTCCCCAACGACCTGCTGCACGAACTGGACCGGATGGAATTCACGGTGGCCGAGACCCGCACCAAGGTCAGATCCGAGCAGCGCATCCGCCCGCTGGTATTTATCACCTCCAACAGTGAACGCCGCTTGCCGGAGCCTTTTTTACGTCGTTGCGTGTACCACCATATCCGTTTCAACGATACCATCGTCGAGCGTGCGGTCGCGGCCCATGCAAAACATCGCCCCGAGTTGAACCGCCTGAGCGATGAGCTGCTGAAGCTGGCGATTCGCCGCTTTCTGGATCTGCGCGACCAGGACACCTTGCGCAAGAAACCTGCTACCGGTGAGCTCTTGGTCTGGTTGCGTATGCTGGCGCTGGAGGTGGATATGGATGCCGCGAGGCTCCACCAACTATTGAATTCGAAGGACCTGTCGACACTGCCCTATCTGGGCACGCTGCTGAAGGATCACCAGGATATGGAGGAGGTATCTAGTGCAGCATAGTGAAAATCCGGAGACCATTTCCTTACGATCAGGCGGTCAACAACTTGCCAGCACAAGTCCAAATTACAATTAGAACCACGGAGGCAGACACGAATAAACACGGATTATGATCCGTGTTTATCCGTGTCCATCCGTGGTTCTTCTACAAGTCCAATTAACAAATTGAGCCAAATCATCATAAAAATCAATCCCGTAGGCTGGGTTACGGCCAGGGACGGCCAAACCCAGCACACGGTATTGCGGATCGGAAAAGCTGGGTTTCGTTCCTTGCCACCCAGCCTACAACACTTAGATGATTTGTTAATTGAGAACGCCCGCTAGGATAATCGGTGCACTTCGGTGCCGCCGTACCAGCGACCGGAGGCTGAAAAACCCCGTTAGTATCGGTTCAAAAACAAATTGCACATCTTGGCGATAATTGATGTGCAGTAGAGGTCGTAGCGAGGGAGATTTGTTCACGTTATTTTTGAACCGATACTTAGCGCAGATAGACGCCGTCTTCACCGATCTTGCCCGGACCCTCGAGGACATAGATGCCGGCGGAGTTGCCCTTGACGTGGAACGAAAGGTTTCCGCCCTGGGCTGTGATCTCGTCGCCGGTGACCGCATCCCGGTAGATGCCGTCGCGCACGCCGCTGACGCTGATGTCCTGGCCGCCGCCGATGGTGAGCCCGACCACGGCGTAGCTTTCTCCCTGGTTCCAATCGCGGACGAAGGAGAGACCCGAGCCCCACTCGGCGAGCTGGCTCATGGGGGCCTTCTGCAGGGCGGGGATGGCGCGGCGGATCCGGTTGAGGCGCCGGAGGTGCCGGTAGAGCGGGTGATCCTGGGTCGTGGCGATGTGGGCGTCGTCGATGTGGTCGCCGAAATAGGCGCGCCCCGTCGTATCCAGGGTGTCGTCATTGCCGATGACGTCCTGGGGCGCGCCCTTCATGAACTCGATTTCTTCCCCGAAATAGAGGCAGGGGATGCCGCGCACGGTCCATAGCAGGTTGTAGGCGGCCGCCGCCATCCATTGTTCGCCCTTGAAGCGGAAGCGAAAGTCGTTGTCCGGGCCGACGTCGTGGTTTTGGAGGAAGGTGACGAGCTCGGTGGCGTTGCCGTAGATCCAATCCATCTCCAGCACCCGGCCGATGCCCTCGAAGCTGCCGCGGCTCAGGTTGTCGCGGAAGGTGGAAAAAAGGCCGAAATCCAGTTGGGGAAAACCGGAGTCGCCCCCGGAGGTGGGATCGCGCGGGTCGTGGCCGAGGCGGGTGTACCACCAGGGGCGGATCTGCGAGGGTCCGTTGTCGCCCCCGCCCAAATCTCCCCAGCCGTAGCCCTTGACCAGGTTCTCGCCGAATACGAACAGCCCAGGTTTATGGGCCTTCCAGGCGTTGACGTACTCGAGCAGGTTGTCGCGCTCGATGTGTTTCACAGTATCGATCCGCAGGGCATCGACCCCCATGTCGAGATAGCGGTTGATGCTGCCGATGATGTAATCCTTGACCTTCTCCCGCTCGGTGGCGAGGTCGATGCAGTCGCCGGCGAGGTGCTTGTGTTGCAGCGGATAAATGCTCTCCCAGTCTCCGCCGCAGATGAATCCGTCCTGGTGATACCACGCGGGGTCGAGGGTATTGGCGTCGATCCCGAAGAAGCGGCCGGGTTCGTAGCCGGGCTTGGGTAATATCTCGCCGGTCTTGGGGTCGGTCAGGGGCTCGACGCCTTCCGGATCGCGGGCATGGCGTTCCCGATACCAGTCCGGGGCGAGGGGATTGTCGATGTCGTCTCGGTTCGGCCAGGCGTAGTTGCCCAGGTTGCCCTGATAGGGGCCATGGTCGACCCGACCCTGCTCCGAGCCCTGGGGGACGTAGTACTTGATCGGCAGGTGGTCGATCCACACCTTGCCGCGGATGCCGTACTGGCAGGAGTGGTTGATGACCACATCCTGAATGATCTTGATGCCGCGGGCGTGGGCCTCATTGATGAGGTCCTGATAGGTGGCATCGGGGGATTCCAGCCGCGGATCGATTCGCGTCCAGTCGTAGCCATGGTAGCCATGGTAGTCGAGGCCGGAGCGGTTCTCGATGGGCGGGGTGATCCAGATGGCGGTAAAACCCAGGTCGCGGATGTAGTCCAATCTCCGGATCAGTCCCTTGAAATCCCCGCGCCAATGGGGATCCGTGGCCTTGCCGGCGGCGTCGAAGCGGATGCGGTCACGGCAGAAGAAGTTGTTGGACGGGTCGCCGTCATAGAATCTGGTGGTGAGCAAAAAGTAGATGGTCTCCTCGCGGAAGTCGGGTCTTCCACTGGCTTCCGTCTTGATCCGCGGTGCGGCTTCGGGGCGAGTGGAGGACCGGGCCGGGGCGGATGCGGTTGCCGCCGACCGCGGTTGTTGATCGTGCCAATGGCCGTCTTCCGTATACCAACCGCTACGATCCCGGTGCAGATCGCCGCTCTGCCGGCCCTGGAGGTCATTGAAGACGAAGCTGGCGGCCTCGACGCCTGCGAACCGATGGATCAGCCAACCGTCCACCTGCTCCATGGGAACGCCCGGCCAGATCGAGCCCTGGCCATGGGGGTGGGTATTCCAGTAATGGATGTGGACGCTGTTTGCCCAAGTGGTGGGTTTTTTGAAACGGACGATAAGGTCGGCCATCGTGGGGACTCCGGGCGGATATGGCAAGGTCGTGTAGCTTGGGGGCAATGCCATCGAGTTAAGAGACTACCTTTTTAGACAGTCTCTATCTGACTAACTCCCTTAAAAACATAGAGTTAATTTTCGATCGAGCCGTTTACCACAAGGGGGTTCCTAGACGGCCTCTAGATGGTATCTTGAAAAATACGACGGATTACGCAGTCGGCTGGATAGCCTTGTCAGGCCAATCACCTACGATAGTAAAAGATATGCTCTTCGGTCAACGGCTCATCGGACTTAAGACAGAGAATGCAAAGGCTGCACATTATCTTAAGGCGCTCCGAGACGATGAGTGCTAACGTGACGGCTAAGCCGTGCAATGCCGCAAGTGACGGACTTTCGGACGGCACCAAGCCGGTCCCGCGATATCGCGTCGGATTTGAGTCGTTTGTCAGAGCCGGTCTAGCCAGTACTGAGCGCGCCGCCGATGGTGCGCTACCGCCAATACTTGAACAGAACCCGCGTGCTCTCGGTACAAAACCGTAAAGGGAAATTGCTTCATCCGCGTGCGTCTGACGTCAGGGTGTTTTTCTACGGGGTTTCTGTGAGGAGCTTCGCAGATTGTTCTCATTAGTCTTTCGAATTCAGCCAGATAAGTAGCGCCAAGCCCTGGGCGCTTGGACTCGTAAAAGACAATGGATTCCAGGTACTCGGATTCAGCGGCAGGATGAAAGAAATAGCTCATCTGAGTAGAGACATTGCCTTGCGCCTTACTGCCTCCGCTGTTACCGGCTGAACGAGTCCTGCATCCAACTCGCGCGCTCTCCGATCGGCCTCTGCGAGCCAATCCTCGGAGAGTTCCGTCTCAGATGGCGAGTCCAGGCTCAGAAGCAGCCTTTGAGCGAGTTCCGCCCTTTTTTCCTCTGAAAGATGAAGGGCCTCGCGCTCAATCTCTTGCAGGTTCATATTCATTCACCGAGTACATCTTTCTACGTGGCCCTAACGTTTGGGCTCAGGTGCCCAATGCCGCGTGGCACTGAACTTGAAAGTCACTGAAGAGCCGGACCGCGGCATTGGGTCGCCTGCAGCCGAATGTTAGGCGAATGAGCCGTGAAAAACGACCCATCAATTGAGCCTGGCTCCTTTTCCCAACGGTTGCTATCATTAAGGGCTCTGACCCCTTTCCCTCTGACCTTTCTTGTCTGAAAATGTGAACTCAACTCTTCCATTTTCATCAAGAGTTACATCACCAACTTGAGATGATGCGTCACCAGACCGACCAGTTTTCATATCTTTCATAAATACCTTTACTGATGGCTGATCATTGCTATTCGTAATGGTAAACTGGACAACTTGTTGTCCTAACACATCTTTGACATGTTAGTCTTTGTTGTTGGTTAAAAATACCCCGTATTGGTAATCATATTTCGATGGGTCAGCAAGGACGCTGGCTGACATGACGAAAAGAATTGCCATAAGTATTTTGTGCATTTTTTGCTTCTCCCTGCCCTTAAATGGTGGACCTGTCAGGCACAGGGCAGTGAACGCCTAACGGGGAGCTAACCAACAACATCCATTGCCCCCATGGACGGGGGCAAGGGAGGTTTGTCTGCGTTCAGCGTCTTGATAGGCGGCGCGTTTCCTGTTGCACTGGCGTTTTTGTCAGGCGATTGCCTGTTTTGGTGTCTGAAACCGGTAGGGCTATCAAAGCGCCGCCGTGCATGTTCCTGTGTGCCTTCCTTCTAGTAATACTTTTTAGATTGCACTTGCTGGTTAGCTCCCCGATAAGCGGCGCATGGACGCGCCGCTTATCGCCAAGTTAACCCGCCGCCCAAAGTGCGCTAGCACTCGGGCGGTCGGGTTGAGCGCCGTGTTAGGCGCTCTTGTGCTTTTGTACTGGCTCGATCTCTCCTCCTCGGAGGTTGCCATACTTAAAGCGATTGCCATACTTCGACGAGACATCGACTACTATTCGATGAGCAAGCTCAAAATACTCAGACACATTGTGATGAGCATCGGCTTCAAGTTTTTTTGTACCTTGCCTTTTTCAGCTAGTAAAGGCGTTGTAATCATGTGTCGGTCTCGGTAAAGAGTTCAAGTGGCGTTGCTATTTCTGGCGTAAATAAGTTCATGCGACTATTGATAATCCTGATGTGCTGTTTCTTATTCGCATTGGCCAGATGGTTGCAGTTCCATGTGAGCAGAAAATCAATTTTATAGTACGACGCATATGCTAAATGGATAGCGTCCCCTGTTCGTGTCTGTGGCATCAGATAGTTCTTGATGTATGTGTCAACCATACCGACAAGCGAAACATCAGTCGGGAGCAGTGCAATCTCTGATACGCAAGCTAACATCCGTTGTTTGTTCGGATAATCTCCAGAGCTTAGCTCTGCAATGGTCTCTTCGGAGATCCATAGATCAAACTTGTGACGCTCTTGGTTCCACCATCACTTTGTTATCTCGATGTAAGTCCTCATGCTATCCCTTTCATCAAATAGATAACTGGGGATCGTCGTATCGAGATAAACTGATCTTTTCACTTCTGGGCTCGCGAACTATTTCCGCGCCTAACGTCACCCATAAGCCGAGCCATACTGCGCCACGATAACGCCTCAGGATAGCTCCGAGCTCAATGCGCAGTATGGCGTCGGCTTGATGGGCGTGTTAGGCGATTTTCTCATTGCCAGAAAACTAAAAATGAGCCTGGCCCTTTTCCTACTTTTCTTCTTCGGCTTTAACGATCAAATCCTAAAGCAAAATCAAGTGCTGCCTGAAGCTGTTTCATTTTGGTTAAACTCAATTTCGTGATAAATGAGCCTATCTTGGCCTTTGACACCGTTTGAATATGATCGAGATTTATAGCACAATCATTTTTCATCCCATCTTCTATGTTCAAAATAACTTCTGATGGAATATCTCGTATCGTTGAAGTTACAGGGGCTACAGTTATTTCACTAAGAAACTCAATAGCAGAATCTCTTGTGAGTATAACAACAGGTCTTTTTTTATCCGGACTTTGAAATTTATACCATCTGATTTCACCACGCTTCATTGTCGCACCATACTTGTTCATTTTCTAAGTCGCTAAATTCTCCTGGTGTTACAGGGTACTTCAAATATCCCTTTCTGTGCTTTTTTTCCAAATCCTCCACTTTAGTATCGACCAATTCAATATTCATCAATACATACTCCCTCTGAATATTTTTCAGTTGGTCAAGCATGGGAATAAAAAATCCATCTTTAACTTTTTTTGCTTCGACAAGCATATGTACCCCTCTTTTTCGCTCGCACTTCCTCGAAGATTCCAGGATGCAGCAACCTTTACCGGTTTACCGCCTAACGGGGAGCTAACCAGCAACATCCATTGCTCCCATGGACGGGGGCAATGGATGTTTGTCTGCGTTTAGCGTCTTGACAGGCGGCGCGTTTCATATTGTAGTGACGTTTTTGTCGGACGATTTCCTGGTTTGGTGTCTGAAACCGGTAGGGCTATCAAAGCGCCGCCGTGCATGTTCCTGTGTGCCTTCCTTCTAGTAATACTTTTTAGATTGCACTTGCTGGTTAGCTCCCCGATAAGCGGCGCATGGACGCGCCGCTTATCGCCAAGTTAACCCGCCGCCCAAAGTGCGCTAGCACTTGGGCGGTCGGGTTGAGCGCCGTGTTAGGCGCTCTTGTGCTTTTGTACCGGCTCGATCTCTCCTCCTCGGAGGTTGCCATACTTAAAGCGATAGCCATACTTCGACGAGACATCGACTACTATTCGATGAGCAAGCTCAAAATACTCAGACACACTGTGATGAGCATCGGCTTCAAGTTTTTTTTGTACCTTGTCTTTTTCAGCTAGTAAAGGCGTTGTAATCATGTGTCGGTCTCGGTAAAGAGTTCAAGTGGCGTTGCTATTTCTGGCGTAAATAAGTTCATGCGACTATTGATAATCCTGATGTGCTGTTTCTTATTCGCATTGGCCAGATGGTTGCAGTTCCATGTGAGCAGAAAATCAATTTTATAGTACGACGCATATGCTAAATGGACAGCGTCCCCTGTTCGTGTCTGTGGCATCAAATAGTTCTTGATGTATGTGTCAACCATACCGACAAGCGAAACATCAGTTGGGAGCAGTGCAATCTCTGATACGCAAGCTAATATCCGTTGTTTGTTCGGATAATCTCCAGAGCTTAGCTCTGCAATGGTCTCTTCGGAGATCCATAGATCAAACTTGTGACGCTCTTGGTTCCACCATCGCTTTGTTATCTCGATGTAAGTCCTCATGCTATCCCTTTCATCAAATAGATAACTGGGGATCGTTGTATCGAGATAAACTGATCTTTTCACTTCTGGGCTCGCGAACTATTTCCGCGCCTAACGTTTGGGCTCAGGCGCCCAATGCCGCGTGGCACCGAGCTTGAGGGTTGCTGAGGAGCCGGACCGCGGCATTGGGTCGCCTGCAGCCGAATGTTAGGCGAATGGGCTGTGAAAAACGACCCATCAATCGAGCCTGGCTCCTTTTCTGCCAGTTAGCCCATTTGGGTTCTATAGTTTTTGAATTTCTTCAATTGTCAATCCAGAAATGTCTTCAATATCTTGAATATCCATACCTTTTTGTTTCATGGCCTTTGCCATTTCTATTTTTTCTTCTTTACCCTTCTTCTCTCCAATTTGAATTCCTTCATTTATCCCCTCTTTTAACCCCTCTGTTTTGCCTTCGTTCCTGATCCGCTCCTTGAGTTTATAAGGCAAAATCCATTTTTCGCTTTCCTGAAGTTTCTTGAAGATCCCCGCATCGACAAAGCTATAATAGGTTTCGTCGCTGATGATGAGATGATCGATTACTTCGACCTTGAGGAATTTTCCCGCCTGAATAAAATGGTCGGTGAGGTCCTGATCTTCGTAGGAAGGCATCACCTTCCCACCGGGATGGTTATGGACCATAATAACCTGAACGGCCAGCTTGTAAATCGCCATGCGGAAGGCTTCTCTGGGGTTGATGGCCGCCATGTTGGAAGACCCTAGAGCGACCAACTCGATATAGAGGATCTTGTTCGCTTGATTCAGACCCACCATCCAGAAGTGTTCCTGACCTTGACCAATTTTATTCTCTCTACGGAGAATCTGGCGCATGATCGGATAGATGTCTTCCGCACTATTTACGGTGACTTTCTGTTGCTTGCTTAATTTGACTTCCATTGCAGGGCCTTGTTATAGAAGGGCCAACGCTCTTTTAACTGGCGCAGGGCACACAGAAAACGTGGTCTGTCCCTAAGAGCC
Source organism: Candidatus Thiosymbion ectosymbiont of Catanema sp. Cochon2018 (assembly GCA_011392765.1). GTDB lineage: Bacteria > Pseudomonadota > Gammaproteobacteria > Chromatiales > Chromatiaceae > Thiosymbion > Thiosymbion ectosymbiont_A. The sequence continues at coordinate 1,732,123 of WYCW01000001.1, forward strand.
TGTCTAAAAAGACAGTCTCTTAGTACCCCTTTGTGGCTTTGTGCCTTTGTGTGATGTTCTTCATTTCTCACACAAAGCCACGAAGACACGAAGAATTTTTCATTTTCAAATCAAGGCGTTAGTTTTTAGACAGCCTCTGAGGTATCCCCACGAAATTGACTTTAGAATCAGTGGCTTGCGTCTTACGGCGCGGCCTGGCCCATACTAAATACCGGTTGTTGCAGTAACCGATTGATTTCAAAAGCTACTTTGTGGGGATACTTCAGAGTCTGTCCCCATTTTCTCCAGCATAGCTTCCGATCGCCGTCTTGCAAGAAAATAGGGCTTGGCCATGGCGTGAATCTAAGAGTCACGGATCAAGACCTGACCCCATTTCCATGCCATTTCCCTCGCACATCTCAACGAGGGGGGGTGAATGGTTACATTGATTTAGCCATTTTCTCTTTAACATTTTCAATTTGCTTCACAATTTCTTTACGCCGCGGGTCATTGTTGTCATACCTGTATTGCAGCCTCTTTAAGTATTTCAAGGCGGTTTCGTAATTTTGGGATTCAAGATGATGTGAAGTTAGTGATAAAAGCTCCCTATTCGTTAGTTGTTCAGGAAATTCGGGGTCAGCCGCCATCATAAGCACCCAGACAAAAAAGACTACGGTCCCGCCAATAAGAGGATAAAGCTCGCCCCTTTTCTGATGGTCAGGGGATGAAACCGCAACTACTAACAAAGCAACTATACTGATGGAAATAATCGGGAGGAAGATTAACAACAATAGTTTAACTGGATGGATCTCTGCTTCAAGTTTGATCTCGAAAGAGTTTATGCCCCCGAAAATGCTCCCCAAAAAAATACCTGCGGCTAAAAACAATATCACCTTTCTGGTTTCGCGATGCTTGGGAAAAATATCTCGAACCTGAATAATGAAGGCTAATAAAGTTGCGACGCCTGTAATGTAAGTAAAGTATCGTCCCATTAGTCGATTTTGAATTGCCTAACAGGTAGTAGACGGCGCATCGCCGTGTTTAAATACGTCGAATCGCCTTATATACCACAACGATTGCTTCTTTATCAAATTCATGAATATTCCAAGAAATTCATTTAGAAACAATGAGTTAAGATCTGTGCACGACTCGTTGCCTCGGTTTCTCCAGCGAATAACTACGGCGAACTTCCATCTAGTTCTTGATCCCTATAGTTATCGTGTCTATGCCGGTCAGACGATACAACCCATGTAGGTTGGGGTGCAATGCCATTAAGTTAGTCGCTGGTTGCTTACCGGTGCGGAAGAGAAAACTACGAATCACGCGAATCGGCGCGAATCCGATTCGCGGGGATTTGCGTGATTCGTAGTTTTTCCTCTGGTTTGCCGACTGGCAACGCTTAACTTAATGGCATTGGGTTGGGGTGAGGGACGAGCCCCAACGGCTTTGGCTCGATATGGTGTCCGATTGATTACAAGCCCGACAATGGGGTTCGACCATCCCTGGTCCCACCATGTCTATTTGGTTCTCCAGTCACCACCCGGCATGATCCGGCGCATGAAGCCACGAACAGCGGGACGGTAAAGGTCGTATCTCCGTGACTCGGGCTCCAGACCACTCCCTTGGAAATCAGTTGATTTCGTATCGGTCCGAGAGAGGTCACCTCACGCGTCAACTCGTCGGCGATGGCCCCGGAGCGATGAGGCCCGCTCCCAATTCCGCCATGGCGCGCAAGTAGCGTTTCTCGGAGGGAGTCAAACGATCGAAGCGCACGCGGAAAAAACTCTCATCCAGGGCGGCAATAGCCGTTTCAGAGCCCCGCTCGACATCCTCTACCCCGATTGGTGAAGCGGCGGCCGCATCCCCACGCATGTTTACCCCATTCCTGCAAGAAATACGGATAGCCGCAGGTAGCCTTGATGATGAGATCCAGTCCTCTTCGCTGATCGCTACGCCCTCGGCCGCGGCTGGTTTGGCGATGGCGAGCCGCGCTGCGGCTGGTGGGGAGTGGCCCGACCTCCCGGAAATCGAACAACCGCTCCGCGTAAGACTTGGCCGTCCCATGCTTCCGCGCAGCGAGGCAACCGCACCGAGCAGTACGACCGGCGAACTGCGTATCTCCGTGACTCGGGCTCCAGACCACTCCCTTGGAAATCAGTTGATTTCGTATCGGTCCGAGAGAGGTCACCTCACGCGTCAACTCGTCGGCGATGGCCCCGGAGCGATGAGGCCCCGGTCCCAATTCCGCCATGGCGCGCAAGTAGCGTTTCTCGGAGGGAGTCAAACGATCGAAGCGCACGCGGAAAAAACTCTCATCCAGGGCGGCAGTCGAAGTCGAGCCCGACCTCGAGATCCTGGTATTTCACCTTGAGCGCCCCGGCGAAACCGGCCAAGCCGCGCAAGGCGCGCAAGGCGCGGCGGGCCAGCTCCTGGGCCCGCTTATCGCGCGACAGCCTCAGCAATGCCCGACGCAATTCCGGCGCCAGTATAGCCGGGAGAGAGCGTCCCTCCGGCGCCTCGATCCGCAACGTCTGGATCCCTACCGCCTCGGCATCATCACGCATCCAGTCCAGCAGCACGGTCTTTCCTACGCCACGCAAGCCGATCATCAGGATGCTTTTGGTCGGTCGGCCAAGCCGCACCCGTTCCAGGGCAACTCGTACCTGCCCCCGCAGCTCATCGCGTCCGGCCAATTCCGGTGGTCGCGTTCCCGCGCCTGGGGTATAGGGGTTTCTGATCGGGTCCATGCTCGGAATTATAGCGAGTTTATGTAGTTTATAAAATTTCCATAAACTCGCTAAACTCACTCAAATCGTCGGTCTGAGGCGAAGCCTCGCTAGGAATAGTAGTATCTACGCGGGCTGCATGTACTTGTTACGCTACACGGTGGACATCCCATCCGGGAAAAACTAAAACGGATGGGTGACACTTGAGCGCCGCAGCAAGTTGTTTTGCATGTTTCATATCTAGATTTATACGGTCACTTTCTATAGCCTCGATTGTGGATTGGGGAATACCTGTAATCCGGGCAAGCTCGTTTTGAGTCATTTCCTGTAATTCTCGGATTATGCGGACTGACTCACCTACACTGACGTCGACCTGTCTTTTGGCAATTCTGTAATCTTTCATGTCATTCCTTCCGATAGTCGTGTGCAGTGATATTAACGACCTGGACGAGAATCTGATCTTTTTCTATTCGATATATAACCCGGTATTGCCTCCCAAGTCTTGATGAGCGATGATCTTTCCATTCACCCCGCAAAGACTCATCGTGAAATCCTTTTATCAATCTGAGGCCAGAGGGGCCTGAAATAGCTACGATATCCTTCCATTTCTCATACCGTTTCAGAATATCTTTATGGTAAGCCGCGAATTTGACGGGAAACTCTCCGATGTTCGTAAATGGTCCACATACTAAAATTCAAATAGCCCACCAAATTGCGGGTACAGAGCCATTGGGATCAATCGACTCGCCATCTCTGGCCGGCTGGGTTCCGGCAATCCCTGCCGGAATGACGGGTTTCCTCATCCACCGTCGTTCCGGGTGGGACCCCGGAACTTAAGTCGCCCGAGATGGCAAGTCGAATCCGCCACGGAGTACCTGCAATAACAATCGAAACTAGTAGTCAGTCAACCGTCCATTGATGTATATGGCCGTTCGAGCTTGATGCGCGCATCCTCGGTGGCGAATCGCCAATTTACATCAATAGTTTACTGCTGGACTACTAGGTAGTCGTAGTCCGCGGGGATGTCCGTGCTTCCATCGGAACATACGGCCTTTGCTCATACCCCGTATAGATCTGCCGGGGCCGGGCGATCTTCTGCGCGGGGTCATTCACCATTTCCGTCCATTGGGCCAGCCAACCCGCGGCGCGGGGGATGGCGAACAGTACCGGAAACATATCCGTCGGGAAGCGCAGGGCTCGCAGGATGATCCCGCTGTAGAAATCCACATTGGGGTAGAGCTTGTGGGAGATGAAGTAGTCGTCCTCCAAGGCGATGCGTTCCAGCTCCAGGGCGATATCGATCAGGGGATTGCCGCCGGTCACCTCGAAGACGTCATAGGCCACCTTCTTGATGATGCTGGCCCGCGGGTCATAGCTGGTATAGACGCGATGACCGAAGCCCATCAGCCGGATTTCGCCTTGCTTGACCCGCTCGATGTATTTGGGAACGGCGGATACGGAGCCGATCTCCTCCAGCATCCGTAAGACGGCCTCGTTGGCGCCGCCGTGCAGGGGTCCGAACAGGGCGGCAGCGGCTGCCGCGACCGCGCTGTAGGGGTCGACGCGGGAGGAGCCGACGCTGCGCATGGTGGCAGTGGAGCAGTTCTGCTCGTGATCGGCATGTAGCAGGAACAGCACGTCCAAGGCCCGGGACAGGGCCGGGTGTACCTCGTAGTCACGCTCGTTCATGTAATCGAGCATGTAGAGGAAATTGCCGGCGTATCCCCGGCTGATATCCGGATAGTTATGAGGGCGACCGATGCGGACCCGATAGGCAAAGGCGGCGATCGTCGGGAGCTTTCCGAGAATACGCCAGATCTGCTTTTCTCGGACCTCGGGGTCGTCTACGTCTCTGGCCTCGCCATGAAACGTGGACATGGCGGCCACCGAACTGATCAGGATACCCATCGGATGGGCGTCGTAACGGAAAGACTCGATAATCTGGACCAGGTTCTCGTGGATATAGGTATGCCGCATGATGCGGGTGGTCCAATGTTCGAGTTGCTCCGCGGTCGGCAATTCACCATAGAGCAGGAGGTAGGCACACTCGAGAAAGCTGCTCTTTTCGGCCAGCTCTTCGATGGGATAGCCGCGATACCTGAGGATGCTCTTTTCCCCGTCGATATAGGTAATGGAGCTGGCGCAGGCCGCCGTGTTCATGTAGGCGGGGTCGTAACTCATCACTCCGAAATCGTCGGGGTCCAATTTGATCTGTCGCAGATCGAGGGCCCGGATGCTGCCGTTTTCCAGAGGGATCTCGTAGGTTTTTCCGTTGCGGTTGTCGGTGATGGAAAGGGAGTCTTTTTTCATGCTCGGTTCTCCTCCTGAAATCTTTTCACACACAGGCATGCATTCGTGCCTCCGAAACCGAAGGAATTCGACAGCGCATACTTGATATCGACATCGGTGACCCGCTCGCGGGCGAGCTTGAGTCCCGTGCATTCGGGATCGACCTCTCGGATATTCAGTGACTCATGGATGAATCGTTCCTTCATCATCAGCAGCGCCATGATCAGCTCCGCGGACCCGGCCGCCCCCATCATATGACCGGTCAGCGATTTCGGGGCGGTGACCCAGGGGCCATCCTCGCCGAACACGTTCCTGATCGCCGCCGCCTCTTTCGCGTCTCCCACCGGCGTGCTCGTCGCATGAGGACTGATCAGATCGACATCCTGCGGGTCTATCCCCTCCATCGCCATATGCATCGCCCTGACGGCACCCTCACCGGAGGGCTCGGTCATGTGGTGCCCATCGGAGGTGGCACCGTAACCGACGATCTCCCCATAGATCGGGGCCCCGCGTGCCAATGCATCCTCCAGCGTCTCCAGGATCACGATGGCGGCCCCACCGCTGATCACGAAGCCGGCCCTGTCCTTATCGAAGGGGCGACTCGCCGTTTCCGGAGAATCATTCAGGTTCGACAATGCCGGCATGGCGTCGAACATGACCGATTGGGTCCAATGAAGGCCTTCAGCGCCACCGGCGATCATGCAATCCTGGCGTCCCGTCCTTACCATCCACCAAGCCTCGCCGATATTGTGCGCACTCGTCGCGCACGCCGACGAAATCGAGAAGCTTGCTCCTTTGATCCCCAAACTGGTTCCGACCGTGGCGGAACAGGAGCTCGCCATTGTCTTCGGTACCCAGCGCGTACCCGCCCTTTTCGGTCCTTTCTCGAGGGCGGTGTTTACGGCATCGACTACATCTTCAGTGGAGGGACCTCCGGCACCGATGAGCAGTCCGGTCATCGGATGCGACCGGATCTCATCGGGAAGACGGGCATCGAGGAGCGCGGATTCCGTGGCCTGATAGGACCACCCCGCCTGTTCACCCATCCATTTGTGTACCTTCAGAGCAAGACCCTCCTGATACCCACGCTCGATTGCTCCGATCACGTTCGAGCGAAATCCGCGTTCTTTATATTCCGGGTAATGCACGATGCCGGACTTTCCCTCCATCATCGACGCTGTTACCTCTTCCTTCGTGCAACCTATCGGACCGACGATTCCTACACCGGTGATAACGACTCTTCTGTACATAATCTGTTGTTTCTCTTTATCGATTGAGGGGAAAACCAGGAAAAAAGCAGAGGCGGCCGACTGCCCTGCGCGGGCCCCGTCCCTTAGGGCGATAGACTACCGCACGGACGCCTCCGGCGCACCTTGGTTAGCTTCCGGCTTCCAGCGGTGGGGATGTCGGGCACACCGCCGTGGACCACATGGACGGCATGAAGATAGTCCAATAGACAATATGGATAGTATGGACTGCATGGACTCGGGGGCACCCAGCGACCCCCAGTCCACGTGGTCCACTTAGTCCATGTAGTCCACGGCGGCTGTCACCGTCCCTAGCAGGCTTTAAGAAATTTACACGCCCCCGCCCTGTGGTAGCCGACAACAAGGGCTTGACGCGGGCGGGAAAACACTTCAAAGTTGCTAGCACTCTATGGGATCGAGTGCTAGCAGATTCCGGCACATCGGTCCATTTCGACCCCACTCCAGGAGACAGCAACACATGAATATTCGCCCTTTACACGACCGTGTCGTCGTTCGCCGCATGGAGGAAGAACGCACTTCCGCTGGTGGCATCGTGATTCCGGATTCCGCGACCGAGAAGCCGATTCAAGGCGAAGTCCTCGCCATCGGCAAGGGCAAGATCCTCGACAGCGGCGACGTCCGCCCACTCGACGTCAAGATCGGCGACCGGGTGCTGTTCGGCAAATACTCGGGCACCGAGGTCAAGATCGAAGGTGAAGACCTACTCGTCATGCGCGAGGAAGACATCATGGGTGTCGTCGAGTAGGCAGGCCGGTTTGTCACCAACCCAGATAATCCAAATTCGTTTAGATGTTAGGTAATTACCAATGACCGCGAAAGAAATTCATTTCGGCGCCGACTCCCGTGCCCGCATGCTCAACGGCGTCAACCTGTTGGCCAACGCCGTTAAAGTCACCCTGGGTCCCAAGGGCCGCAACGTGGTGCTCGAAAAGAGCTTCGGTGCTCCCACCATGACCAAGGACGGGGTATCCGTGGCCAAGGAGATCGAGCTCAAAGACAAGTTCGAGAACATGGGCGCCCAGATGGTCAAGGAAGTCGCCTCCAAGACCTCCGACGTGGCGGGCGACGGCACCACCACCGCCACCGTGCTGGCCCAGGCGATGGTGCGCGAGGGCCTCAAGGCGGTCGCCGCCGGCATGAATCCCATGGACCTGAAGCGCGGCATCGACAAGGCGGTGACGACTACTGTAGAGGAACTCAAGGGCTTGTCCAAGCCGTGCTCGGAGAACAAGGAGATCGCCCAGGTCGGCACCATCTCGGCCAACGCCGATGAATCCGTGGGCAAGATCATCGCCGATGCCATGGAGAAGGTCGGCAAGGAAGGCGTCATCACGGTCGAAGAGGGCAAATCCCTCGACAACGAACTGGAAGTGGTCGAAGGCATGCAGTTCGACCGCGGCTATCTGTCTCCCTACTTCATCACCAGCCAGGAGAGCCAGAAGGCGGAGCTGGAAGACCCCTACCTCCTGCTGCACGACAAAAAAATCTCCAACATCCGGGACCTGTTGCCGGTGCTCGAGAACGTCGCCAAGGCCGGCAAGCCGCTGTTGATCATCGCTGAGGATGTGGAAGGCGAGGCCCTGGCCACGCTGGTGGTCAACTCCCTGCGCGGCATCGTCAAGGTGTGTGCGGTCAAGGCCCCGGGCTTCGGCGACCGGCGCAAGGCCATGCTCCAGGACATCGCCATCCTGACCGGTGCCACCGTGATCTCCGAAGAAGTCGGTCTCAAGCTCGAAAAGGCCAGCCTCACCGACCTGGGTACCGCCAAGAAGGTCCAGATCACCAAAGAAGAGACCACCATCATCGACGGTGCCGGCGCGGAGACGGACATCAAGGGTCGGGTGGAGCAGATCCGTAGCCAGATCGAGGAGACCACCTCCGACTATGACCGCGAGAAGCTGCAGGAGCGGTTGGCCAAGCTGGCCGGTGGCGTGGCCGTGATCAAGGTGGGCGCGGCGACCGAGGTGGAGATGAAGGAGAAGAAGGCGCGGGTGGAAGACGCCTTACATGCCACGCGGGCCGCGGTGGAGGAAGGCATCGTCGCCGGCGGCGGTGTCGCCCTGGTGCGTGCGCTGACCAAGCTCGAGGACCTGAAGGGGGCCAATCACGATCAGGACGTGGGCATCGGCATCGCCCGTCGGGCGCTGGAAGAGCCGCTGCGTCAGATCGTGGCCAACGCCGGCGCGGAGGCGTCGGTGGTGCTGCAGAAGGTGGCCGAGGGAACGGGTAACTTCGGCTACAACGCCGCCACCGGCGAGTACGGCGATTTGGTCGCGATGGGCATCCTGGATCCCGCCAAGGTCGTGCGCTCGGCGTTGCAGAATGCGTCCTCGATTGCCGGGCTGATGATTACCACCGAGGCCATGGTGGCCGAGGAGCCCAAGGAAGAGAAGGCGCCCCCCATGCCGGCCGGCGGCGGCATGGGAGACATGGGCGGAATGGGAATGATGTAAGTCGTTCTCGGGCTATTCACCCGGTCGGAAAACCCCGCTTCGGCGGGGTTTTTTCGTTTGCTCGGATCACCACATCAAATCGTCCGGTATCTTGTGGTCGGCATAGTCGTCGTCTTCGCTGTCGTTGTCTCCCGATTTGTTCAGGAGCACGACAAGGCATTTGTCGCGCGCCAGGATCCTCTCCGCGATTTCCGGGAGTACCAGCTCGAAACCTGTGTCCTGGCGTACGATGGCCAGATTGCCCTGGGCGAGCTTTCTCTGCTGCTCGGCTGTCACATAGATGCGTTTGATGCTGCTGCCATCGAGGAAGCTGTAGGCGATGTCCCCATCCCCCCGCGGGATCCGGTGCGCGTGAATGAGCTGGCGCAGCTCGTTTACCTCGGCCTTGCGTCGTGCCTCTTCCCGGTGCTGTCGGTTGAGCTCGCTGTCACGCTGGGCCTTCTCCGCCGCGGCCTGCTGTGCACGTCGCCGTCCTTCGGCGTCGGATTGTCTCTTGCCGCCGACCTGTTTGTTATGCTTACGCTTGGACGCGCGGACCTGCTTCGTCTGCTGGGCATCGACGAGACCGGCCTTGAGCAGTTGATCTTGGAGTGAATTTCCCACTGGTTAGCTCGCTGAGATCTTTGAGGAACCTTGTTGAATCCCCGCCGTGGAATTTTTCGCCGCGCGGGTTAAAAATCTATCAGCAAAGTGCCTGAATGCAAATCCCGATCCGAACACACCGGCGGCCGATAGAGGCATGAGATCGCAGGCGAGCGCGTATAAACCTTCCCAAAAACATGATCTTTAGGTTGGGCAAAGGTGCACCAGGGACGGTGCGCCGTGCCCAACGAAAGGTTGATGTTGGGCACGCCGAATCGTCCCTGATCCGGCTTTGCCCAACCTTCTATGAGGCCCCGCTTGTCAACCCCAGGGCGTTGGTTTTGGCGCCGTCTCAATCCGGCGCGCGGTGTGCTTCAGGTGTTATCGTTCATGGGCCGCATGTTCCTCCTGATTAGGGAGCCGGTAGGCCACGGGTGGCTTACCCACTGCGTTCGGTTCGACCTGGTTGCAGTGCACCTTGCTGCGTCGGGTGTCGTGTTGCGGGTCGGACCGCGACCACCTTCTATCCGCGGCTCAAAGCCGGTCACCTCATCGATTGAGCCGGACACCCACAGTGAGCACGCCCCATCTACGAAATCAGTCCGGTTCTCGACTCGCTGGGCAACGGGCTTCAACCGCAGAAAACGGTACCATCCCGGATCGGGCCTCTTTTCGAGGTTTTATCTCCCTTGGTTGCTCAGAGGTGATGAAACGAGCCTGACGGCAGGCCGTGCAGACCTCAGGCGACCTTCACGCGCTGCGGCGGCGTCCACAACCGCCACAGGTCGATCAGCAGGCGCCGCGCCAGGCACGATCCCGATCCGCCGCTGGCGTTGCTGCCACCGCCAAAGCGTCTCAAACCACCGGCTGTGTTGCTGTCCGGTTGATAGCGTAGCCACAACCAGGCCAACTGATCATCAGCGCCCGCACCCGCCGGTTACCCGCTTTGTGATCCTGGTCACGTTCCATGACCGCGGTATGGCACCGGAACCAACCGCAGACCGCCAACTGCCGACGGTTGGTCAACTCCCGCCAACCGAACAGTTCCATCGCCAACCCAACCCAGGTCAGCACCATCGCGCCGCACGCTTGGGCGGTCGGCGTTTCGATCAGCGCCCCGATCTTCCACCGCCGGTTGCGCTTGCACCCCTGCAGACGCTCCACCCACGCGGCTTTCAGATTCGGTAGCTCACCGTCGAATAACCTCACCTCTTCCAGCCGGGCCCAAAGTCCTCGCACGGGCCGAATCCCTTGCGCCACCAACTTGCTCTCAGCCGGTTGCGATGGCGCGTGCGTTCATTCAGCAAGTCCTCGCGCCCGGTGCAGTTGCCGCAGGTCTTCCCACTCGACCTCCGGCACCCGCACCACGCCAACCCACGCTCGCCACGCTCATAGCGGATCAGTTCGCCAACAGCGCCCGCGCATCCAGCCGATCGGTCTTCGCTCGCCGCGCACCGCGACACTGATGCTGGCCGCATCCACCCGTTCGAATCCTGCGCCAGTTGGCGGTGCAGCCGAAGCCGACCGGCTTCGTGCGACCGCCCGGGGCAACCCCATTCTTGACGGCAAGGCCGCCTGCTATATCGCCGCCCCGATTACCACTTGCCGTTGCCGCGTGCCGTCACCGAACGCCAACCGCCACTTGTGTTGTCGTTCCAGCGCATGACAGTACCGTTGCATTCACGTACCCTGTTGAAGGTCCGCAGTCATCTTTGCTCCTTGGTTTGTTTACCCTCTAAGGTTAACCCGCTGCGGGCCTTCATAGGATCTACGAGCTACGAGCCGGCAGGATGCCGGCACTCCCGGCTCTGCCCGATCGACACGGTTGGTAACAATCTTTAATCGAAAGGAAATTTATACGCGCTCGCCCGGCATGAGATCGCGCAAGACTATACCAACATCCCGCCGGACGTTAGAATCCCGGCGTGGCGAACCAGGCTGCACCGCAACAGAGAGAACTTCCCATGAAACAATGTCTATTATTCATCCTTCCATTCCTGCTCATTACGCCCGTTCAGGCGGCGGGGCCCAAGACAATCGGCTATGTGGACATGCAGCAGGTGATCGACAAGAGCAAACTGGGCCAACAGGCACATCGGACGCTCAAAAAGAAATTCGAGGGCAAACAACAGAAGCTCGCCAAGGAGCAACAGTCGATCCGTCAATTGCAGGAAACCCTGGACAAGGACAAGGCCATGATGAGTAAGAAGGAACTCGACAAGAAAATCGCCAAGATCCGGAAACGCCAAAAGGCCTTCCAACAACAGGTGGCACAGTTCCAAAAAGAGGTGACGCAGGAGGAAACCAAGCTCGCGAACCGGATCCTGGAGCCCGCACCGGCGATCATTGCCGCGGTGGCCAAGGCCAAGCGGGTCTCTGCGGTCTTCGAGCGGCGGCAGAGCGGTCTTCTCTACATCAAGGAGGGCCTGGACCTTACCGCCGAGGTCATCAAACGGCTCGACGCCAAAAAATAAGGCGTGCCGCCTGTTCCGGTATGGGATCAATCCTTAGGGTTTTGTTACCATAAGACTTCAGCACCAATCCGAGATGAGGAGATGTGAATCCATGCTTGGCGAATCCCACGACCTGCGTCACGAATTTCCGACTCTAGCTGACAGAATCTCCGTACTATGCAACTCCGACAAGGAGTTTGCGCATCTGATGAAAGATCACGATAATCTGGACGCCCGAGTCCGCAGGTTGGAGGAGCTGGGCATTCCAGTGGCCGACGAGACGATCGGAGACCTGAAAAAAGAGCGCTTGCTGATGAAAGACCGCCTCTACCACATGTTGCGCGCAAGCTGATCGAGCCGTGATCCGAAGGGATACCGAAGGAAAATCCGCCCGTCGAGATTATTGCCGGGTTTTGGCCGTCCCTGGCCGCAACCCAGCCTACAGTCTATGATTCCTTTTTAGACAGTCTCCAAAGCGCACGGCCACTGCCCATGTTGCGATTCAAGATCATTCCCGTCACACCGTTCCAACAGAATTGCACCCTGCTGTGGTGCGACGAGACCGGTCACGCCGCCGTCGTCGATCCCGGCGGAGAGTCGGAGCGGGTGTTGGCCGCGATTGGGGAGGTGAGGGTCGAGCCGGTAAAGATCCTGATTACCCATGCCCACCTGGACCACGTAGGAGGAGTCGCGGAGCTTGCCGAACGCCTCGATCTACCCATCGAGGGTCCGCACCGGGGCGACGACTTTCTGCTCGAATCCCTTCCGGTTCAGAGCCAGATGTTCGGTGTGCCGGAAATCCGTCCCCTTGTCACCGGGCGTTGGCTGGAGGACGGCGATTCGGTCCCGCTCGGTGCCCTGGAGCTGCGGGTGATCCACTGCCCCGGCCATTCACCGGGGCACGTCGTCTTTTTCGACGAGACCTCCCGGCTGGCGCAGGTAGGAGACGTGTTGTTTCAGGGCTCGATCGGGCGCACGGATTTTCTGCCGCACGGTAACCACCAGGAACTGGTGAACTCCATCCGCCGGCGTCTCTTTCCGCTCGGCGATGATGTCCGGTTCATACCCGGACACGGCCCCATGTCGAGCTTCGGTGATGAGCGTCGCAGCAATCCCTTTGTCCGCGACCAGGGTGGCTTCGTGTAAAGGGCACCTTGAAAAATAGGCGTTTTCACATCAACCATTCGTCCACGGCACGGACGTATTGGTGCAATGTCATTAAGTTAAGCGCTACCGGTCGGCAAAGTAAGAGAAGAAACTACGAATCACGCGAATCCTCGCGAATTGTCATCCCGAACCGAAGGGAGGGATCTTATTCGCGGAAATTCGCGTGATTCGTAGTTTTCTCGTAAGTGGCCAACAGCTAACTTAATGGCAGTAACCGTTCAGCCCCCCTTTGGATTTCGGCTTGGTCCTAACATAACCTATTGATTTCTGGTTTTCGAGATCAGGATCGAGGGGGGGGCTGAACGGTTACTAGTGGCATTGCGTATTGGCGGCCTTCACGGATTAGAAACATTTGCGATGAACAATGGACGGTCCGCTTTGTTCATACTCTTCCCTGGTAATCCACATCTGTTGGAAGGTAGGAAGATCGCCTAAGATAGAACCTCCTTTCCAAACCGAATGTTTCCGTTCGGGAGGAGCAATAATTTTGATTTTCATTGTGGGTGGGGCGAGTGCTGAAATCTCCTTTTGCATACGATCGGCAAGCCCGGGGAATAACGTTGTATAACCTCCAAGAACAGTATTTGCGTATAAATCTTTGCGTATATCCACATCACACTTCATAATACTGTTATAGCAGGTCTCATGAATACCTGCCGATTCCATACCTATAAAGGCGGGTTGAAAAAGTGTTTCCGGGCAACGAAAACGTTCGCTCCCCAATGTGATAACCTTGCCATCCGGTAAGGTATAATTTTTTTCCAATGAGCCACCCGCTGCCGACACTTGCATTTCCTGCTCGAAATCCAATGCCACATAACAAAGTTTTTCTTTGATATCCTGAACGATTGCACGATCTTTCGGATCAGTAAGATCGTATCCGCGCTCAGCTAATATTTTTATCAGGTAATCGGTTAAATCCCGACCTGCGAGGTCGAGACGAATAATGGCGTGAGGCAATGCATAGCCTTCGAAAATCGGTACGGTATGTGAAACCCCATCTCCACTGTGCAAAACAATACCCGTAGTACGACCAGAAGCATAAAGCACCAATACTGCATTAATCGCAACATACATAGCGGGTACTTTGAATGTCTCAAACATTATTTGAGTCATTTTTTCCCTGTTCGCTTTTGGATTAAGCGGTGCCTCGGTCAAGAGGACGGGGTGCTCCTCCGGGTTTACTTTTAATTCATTATAAAAGGCATGACGCCAGATTTGTTCCATATCATCCCAATTTGTTACAATACCATGCTCAATGGGATATTTGAGAGAAAGCGTATCTCTATTGGTCAAAGCGTCTTCACCGACACTGCATTCATTATCAGCGGCACGGCCGACTACGCTCGGGAAAACGCTTGCGGGGGTATCAGTACCCGCAAACCCGACTTGAGTTAAACCTGAACCATTGTCTATTACTATTGAAGTCATAACGTTAATTCCTGGTGATAGTGGTTGTTCATCACCGCATAGGCGGCCACGTCGATGGCGAACAGGGAGGCAAGTTGCTGAATGCGCTCGACGATCCAGCCGTGGCGGTGATCGAAATTCATGCCCGAGATAGGCAAATCATTTAACAAGTGCATGAGGAAAATTCGGGCTTTCCGGATTAACCACTAGTTTTCCATGGCTCGGAGATATAATCAGATCCATATCCTCCATTGGAACAGCACCCAACAGTACCTCGTCCCCCATAACTAATGCACCTACGAAACAATTACGATTTTCAAAAATAACCTCTATGGGGCCAACGTAGGATACCTTGTGACGACTCCCATCAGCAGTTGTCACTTCGCGCTTTCTGTTTTCTTCCAGATCCAATTGAAGAGCTATATGCTCAGGTATACAAAGCATCAGCGCACCTGTATCGACCATTGCCTTTGTTACCAAAGACTTTAATTGTGGAAGCCGTGGGTTTTTCAACTCGATTTCCGTATGGACGTATCCCATAAGATTCCCCCTGATTCGTTAATAATTTGATATATGTTTACTATTCTTCATCGCGCCTGGCGCCCAATGCCGCGTGGCACCGAGCTTGAAAGTTGCTGAGGAGCTGGACCGCGGCATTGGGTCGCTTGCGGCTGAATGTCAGGCGAATGATCGGGGTCCAGTTTGGGCAGCCAGGTTCAATGTCCCTCGCGGGTCATGCGTTCGAGGCGGTTTTGAGCCAGCTGTGCCTCGGCAGTATCCGGAAACTTATCAATGATTTCCTGCAACTTGTTGCGTGCCCGTTGCCAATCGCTTTGCTCGTAGTGGATGTAGCCGATTTTCAGCAGGGATGCGGGGACCTTCGGACTCAACGGATAATCCGCCGCTACGCGCCGAAACTGGGTCAGCGCAGCCGCATAGTCGTGCCTGACGTAGTGGGCCTCGCCCAGCCAATAACGCGCGTTGTCCGCAAACTCACCGTTCGGGTAGTGTGCCAACAGGTCTTCGAATTCCCGTACCGCATCTTTATAGCGGCGCTGCTTGAGTAGATCGAAGGCGTTACGGTAGGCCTGCTGCTCCCCGATCGAGGCCTGGAATGGTGTTGGCGACGCGCCGGCTGTGGCCGGATCGATGGGGGCAACGTTCGGTGCCGGTAAGGCTTCCGTGCCAATGGTGTTCCCCGCGCCATGACTGGGTGTACGCCGGACCGATGCACTTTGCAGGCGCGCGTCCAGGTCCAGGTATTGTTCCTGTTGCCGGCGCTGCAGGGTGGAGAGCTCGTGCTGCTGCATCTCGATCTGGCCGTGCAACTGCTGTATTTCCCGTTCCAGGCGCTGAATCCGCAGCAACAGGTCGGATAGACGCTGATCGGCGGCGACCGAGAACCCCGGCGCCAGGATGAAAAGCAAGATGGGTAGGGTTGCCCGCGGACTCATCGCCGTTAACCTCAATAGACCAGCTCGACACGCCGGTTCAACCTCCAGGAGGACTCGTCGTGGCCCGGGTTCGCGGGGCGCTCCTCACCATAGCTCATGGCGCGGATGCGGCCATTCGGCACCCCTTCAGCGAGCAGAAAGCTACGCACGGTACCCGCGCGATGATACCCGAGGGCCAGGTTGTACTCCCGCGTACCACGCTCATCGGCATGGCCGTCCAGAGTCACCCGGGCAGTGGAATCCGAAGCCAGATAGGATGCATGGGCGCGCAGGATGTCGATGTACTGGGGCTGGAGCTGGCTGCTGTCGTAGTCGAAGTAGATGGTGCGCTGATAGAGGGGACTCGAGGGGTCGTTCAGATCCGCCGCCCGGTATCCGCCTCGACCCGGAGGGGACGAGGTACCAGGGCGTTTTTGGGTAGGGGAAGCCGGCCCTACAACGGTGGAACCCGACGGCTCCTGCTCATCGACCGGCTTGCTGGGACAGCCGTTCAATAAGAGGAGCGCTGACAGCGCTATCAGAGTCGTACCGAGCGTCTTGTTCAAGCTCATCTCCATCCGGGTGGGGGACAAAGGATTTCTGCCGGACGACATACCGACCTGCCCTGATCGCCTGAGCGGATTGGTTTGCCGGCCTTGAATGCCGTGTAGGTTATGGCGAATCGGATCAAGTAGCCAACCCCATCCAAGGTACCGGGAAGCAAAAAAGCCGAATATCGTTCGGGTCCGCACCAGGGTCCCGCATCCTCGATCCGGGTTAACGCAACAGGGGAGACCAGGCCGGCTCACGCACGTCGCTCACCCCCTGGTGCAGGCGTTGGCTGACGGCCCCATCCACCGAGACCGCGGACAAAACGCCGCGGCCGCCATGGAGGGTCGCATAAATTACCATGGTGCCGTTGGGAGCGAAACTCGGGGACTCGTCCAACCTGCCGTTGCTCAGCGATCGCATAATCCCGCTCTTCAAGTCCAACAGACCGATGCGAAAACTACCGTCGATCCGGGTCACACACAGGATGGAACGGCCATCCGGCGCATAGGAAGCGCGACCATTGTAGTCGTTTTGGAAGGTGACCCGCACCGCAGTACCCCCGGTGGCCGATACCCGGTAGATCTGAGGATTCCCGCCGCGGTTGGAGGTAAAGATGATGTGGCGACCGTCGGGCGACCAGGCAGGTTCGGTGTCGATGGCGAAGTGGTTGGTAACCTGACGCAGGTTGCGGCTCGAAAGGTCCAACACATAAATATCCGGATTACCGCCCTTCGACAACGTCATGGCCAGGCTGCGACCATTCGGCGACCAGGCCGGGGAACCATTGATGCCCTCGAAGCCCGCGACTCGTTCCCGTCGGCCCGTGGCCAGCTCCTGGATGTAGATGGCGGTTCGGCGATTCTCGAAGGACACATAGGCCAACTTGCGTCCGTTCGGTGACCAGGCCGGCGACATGATGGGGTCATTGGAAGACATGATGGTCTGCGGATTGTGGCCGTCCGAGTCTGCCACCTCGAGCTTGACCCGCTGACTGCCCGGATTTCCATCGGAGATCACATAGGCGATCCGGGTGGCGGCGACCCCTGGTGAGCCGGTCAGCAGTTTGTAGATCACGTCGGCGATTCGGTGCGCGGTATAACGCAGCTCCGAGACGCTGCTGGTAAAGGTCTTGGTCGCCAACCGCCTACCGCGAAACACATCGAACAGGACAAAGCTCACGTCGTAGCCGCCTACGGCCGCTCGCTCGATGGTCCCGATGACCAGATTATCCATCGCCAGCCGGCGCCAGTCGTGCAGGTCCACCTCCTCGGGCGTGTGGGGGGTGGCCGTCATATCGCTGCGGGGCATGGGTCGGAAACGCCCGGTGCGGGCCAGATCGGCCGCGATGACGGCGGCCACGTCCTCGAACAGCACGCCCCTCTCCTTGGGCTTTGCGAAGGGGACGACGGCGATGGGTTGGGCCCCTTCGGCACCACCGGTAATCTCGATGGTGAGTCGGGCGTGGGCCCCGGCCTGCCAGACCAGCAGGAGCAGTAGCGAGAGAACGGATAGTGGTTTCATGATTGATCGAAGCCGGGTGTGCTGGTACGAATGCTCGCAACTACCGATAACATTGAGCCAGTAGGATTTTCATGGAAGATTTAGCCGCAAATGAACGCAAATCAACGCAAATGAATCAAAAACCGTTAATAATCCGGTCGCTTCGATCTATCCGCAGATTACGCCGATTCTCGCAGATTAAAATACAACAATCTGTGAGAATCTGCGTAATCTGCGGACAGAAAAGATAATACGATTTTTTGCGCCGATTTGCGTTCATTTGCGGCAAAAAAATGATTCCCAGGTTATCGGCACTTCGGTGTTGCCGTACTAGGCGCTGGAAGACATCACTCTCACCGATCATGCTTTAAGCAGCGAGCTGGTTGAATTGAAGGTGATTTGGCCAGTCGATTTTCATAGCACTATCGGGAGTATCATGTCGCTTTTCTTTCCTTGTGATCCTCGTTTTTCTCTTGGCAATGCTCGTGTGACCGATGCTGATGAAGCGTTCTTCATAGCAATCCAGGAAGGAGTCCTCATTCCAGAATACCTTGCCGACCTCCTGGCAGTATTTGATAAAACACTGTGCTCCCATCAGTTGCTTAACGATCCGGTCCCATCCATCCCTGGTGCGCTTGATTTCGATATACAGGATACACTTCTTTTCCGCACTGATGATGACGTAATCGGCGCGTTTGCATTCACCATGCAGACCCTTGAAGATGTCATCCGGTGAGCGAAAGGCGTCCACTTTGATTACCATCGTATCGGCCGGCAGATTGCGAATGGTCGCGCTGGAATCGGACGCTTGGGGCTCATAAAGCCTGACGAGTGAGTTGCCATATTCATATTGTGGTGGCACCAGTGCGGTATCCTTAATCATCTGGGAGAGGATGTCCATGTCCGTCATGATTCATCGCCTCCCCAAATGATTTCCTCCTGGATTCGGTTCATATCCTCTATGGTCTTATCGAAGCTCCTGGCCTCTATCCCATACTTGCGGTCGATGTCGGCCGGAACAAGCGTCGGATATCGACCTCTCTTTTTTGCCCTATCCGGTTTGATAAGGGCCTCTTCCGCTATGTACACACGCACTTTTTCAGAGGCGAGCAGTTCCGATTTTCCGTAGCGCTCTCGTTCCGCCAGCGCCGTTAGCCGTTTTCCACCTCGATTGAGCATAATCAGCGTATTCAGCTCCTTGATGATGTAGTCGCTGTGCGTCGTGATAAACACCTTGATGCCGATGTTGACCAGTCTCACAAGTAGGCGGGCAATCCTCCGTTGATTCTCCGGATGAAGATTCAACTCCGGCTCATCGACCATAAGTAGATCGCCCGGTGCGGCCACATGGCGAAGATAGAATCCGATATCCAGAAGTGAACGCACTGCACTGGAGCTCTCATCCATGGTCAACTTGATGCGCTTGCCCTGTGGAACGTAACAGAGATCATCGTTTTTTGTTACCAGGTAGTCACCACCGATAATGTCAGCAAAGTCATTCAAGATTTCCGTGTGGTCTTTGGCAATGAAGCTGTCTTTTTTGAAGAATTCTTCGAGCCGTCTGGTAAATTCGACATTCGACTTGACCGGTAGAGCATAATCCGTATAGACTTTGGATAACAGCTCAAATGGGTTGATCTCCTGTTCCATTGAACTCATTTCTTCAAGCAATCGATTGCGGGCAAAGTTGAGTTCCTTTCTGAAGATCGCAGCACCGGTGCGTTCCGCACTGGCAATGAAAGGATGCGGAAAAAGATGGCCGAAGATAATGTCTTTCAGGGCGTCGCCGATGATTGTGCTGATGACATCCTGCGGTACTCTGACTTTTTCTTTCTCGACCAGCAGAGAAACCGTGACCAATTGGGAATCGGCTTTTTTTGCAATGGAAAATAGTCGCGCTTTCGCGGCCCCCATGGTGCGCTCAAACGTTGGACTTGGTTGGATGTCATTTGGGTCGAGTTCAACGGCAAAATGACTATCAGAGAAATGCTTATCCGGCGAAGCAAAAATACGCGAGAGCTGTTCGGTGAATGCACTGCACCCACCTTTCAGTATAGCCGGCGCCTTGCCGACGTAGGTGTTCAGATCCAGATCGATATTGCCTTCATTTAAGAGACGCCGGACATCCTTATCTGGCACTTCAATGGAAAAAGCATCTCGCCAGAAGGATAGAAATCCAAACAAGGCATAGGTTGCATAAGTCTTACCGGTATTGTTGTCACCGCAGATAACCGTCAGCTCGCCGAGAGTGAACGCCGCCTGTTTGACAGCACCTAGATTCTTTATTGAAATCTTCATATTGCTTTACTCCTTAAACCTGCACCCGTTTGCCTTCGCGGGTCCCTTCCGGCCCAATCTTCCGACGATTGGTAGCTGGTAGCTGGGTCCCCTCCCCAAGCCCCCTCGCTACGCTCGGGGCAGGCTCTCTCCCGGAGGGGTGTCGCAAAAATAGTGCAGGCGTCCTTGCCCGTATCGAAAAATGCAGGCAGGGACGCCTGCGCTACGGTATCATTCCGCATTCATCACTCATCATTCATTATCAGGGTTTAAAGTCTAACCTCAGGTTCCTGAACTGTTCGAACGACCGCCCGGAAGGCACGGGCAGGGGAGAGGCCTTGTAGACGGCAGTCACCACGGATTGGTCGAATGCCGGGTTGCCGCTGCTGCGGATCACCCGCACGCCGTTGGGGATCACTTCTCCTCCGGGGATGAGCCGGACCTCTACCAGGCACGAGAGGTCCCCTCCCATGCCCGGCTGACGGACCCAGGTGCGGCGGATGCGCTCTCGGATCGCGCTCGTGTAGATGCCCAGATTGCCGACCGTTTGCTCTGCTTCCAAGGCCGCCTGCAGAGCTTCCTCCCGTGCTCGCCGGGCCTCCGCTTCTGCCTGTCGTTGCGCCTCCTCGGCCGCTTTGCGTTTGGCTTCCGCTTGGCGCCGGGCTTCTTTCTCCGCCCTGCGTTTGGCCTCCACCTGGCGCCGGGCCTTTTCCTCTGCCTTGCGCTTGGCCTCCGCTTGGCGCCGGGCTTCTTTCTCTGCCCTGCGTTTGGCCTCCACTTGACGCCGGGCCTTTTCTTCTGCCTTGCGCTTGGCCTCTGCTCGGCGCTGGGCCTTTTCCTCTGCCTTACGTTTGGCCTCCGCCTGGCGCCGGGCCTTTTCCTCTGCCTTGCGCTTGGCCTCCGCCTGGCGCTGGGCTTCTTTCTCTGCCTTGCGCTTGGTCTCCGCTTGGCGCTGGGCCTTTTCCTCTGCCTTGCGCTTGGCCTCTGCCTGGCGCTGGGCTTCTTTCTCTGCCTTGCGCTTGGCCTCCGCTTGGCGCTGGGCTTCTTTCTCCGCCTCGCGCCTGGCCTCGGCTTGACGCTCCCCTGCCTCTATTGCCTTGGAATCGACGATGGTAGCCTGCACGACCCGCGGTTTGGTAGGTGCCTTATCGACGGTAGCCAACCGGTCCACACCCACCAGGATGAGCGCCGCCAGCAGCAGGTGCAGCAGCAGGGCGGTCCCGAAGGCCCGCGGGTTCCGGCGCAGGATCTGCCACATCTCTAACGAGGCTTCGCCTCAGACCGACGAGGCGTGACCAACCGCACCGAAGAACCACGGATGGACACAGATAAACACGGATTACAATCCGTATTTATCCGAGTCCATCCGTGGTTCAAAGGATTTGCGATTCCTGCCCAACTAGAGGCAGAACTATTTTTGTACAGCGCACAGACTTGACTCATTGGTAAAGATTCGGCTCCCTCAAGGAATCCTAGCGAGGCTCTGTCTCAGACCGACGAAGGGTGAATTCTTGACTCGTTTCGGCACCATCTTTTATCCGCAGATTACGCAGATTTCCACAGATGAAAGACAAAATAATCTGTGGAAATCTGTGTAATCTGTGGATAAAAAAAGAGGCCTCTTTGTTATGCAGTGCACAAACTTGACTCATTGGTAAAGATTCGGCTCCCTCAAGGAATCCTAGCGAGACTTCACCTCGGACCGCCGAGGAGAGTATACCTGTTGCACGTGAATATTTTGGTAAGCGAGGTGCATCCATCGTGCCCGAGAGCAAGGCGCGGCGAGGAGGAATGGCAAGCCCGATTGCGACGAGTCGCAACGCTGCTATCGGGTGCGAGGGGCGTGCATCGCGGCGAAATATTCACGTGCAACGATAACTATTCCCTACGCGCTGTGCCTTGCCTTGACGCATTTGGGGGGCTCTGAGAACGGGAAATGAGGTGAAACGGGGTACCGGACTCGAGGCGTTCCGGCGGGACCGTGATCAGACCGACGCTCGGCGCCCCCGCGGCCTGGGCCAGCACCATGGTCTCTACCACGCGCCCATAGTCCACGGCGGCATCGCCCTTGACCAGGATGGATACGTTCGGGTTGTACTTGAGCACCGCACTGAGCCGGGTCAGCAGGGTCTCCCGATCCACCGGCCGGTTCTTGGCCTCACCCAGATCCAGGTAGAGGTCCCCGAACCGATCCACGGTGATGATTACCGGCCCCGAGTCTTCTTCGGAGATTACTTCGGCATCCGCCTGGGGCAGGTCGACCTTGACGCCCTGGGTAATCAGGGGCGCGGTCACCATG
This sequence comes from Candidatus Thiosymbion ectosymbiont of Catanema sp. Cochon2018, assembly GCA_011392765.1. Classification (GTDB taxonomy): domain Bacteria; phylum Pseudomonadota; class Gammaproteobacteria; order Chromatiales; family Chromatiaceae; genus Thiosymbion; species Thiosymbion ectosymbiont_A. The sequence goes on from WYCW01000001.1 coordinate 1,754,511, forward strand.
AAGATCACGAGCAATACCAACATCACGTCGATGTAGGGCACGACGTTGATCTCGGACATGAAACGGCGGCGTACACGTGACCTTCGCATCGTTGGAACTCCCGGTCGTCCTGGCTGCGCGCTCGGTGGTCCGCTAACCCCGACCCCAATGCCATTGAGTTAGCTGTTGGCCATTTAGAGAAAACTACGAATCACGCGAATTTCCGCGAATCGATTCGCGAGGATTCGCGTGATTCGTAGTTTCTTCTCTTACTTTGCCGACCGGTAACGCTTAACTTAATGGCATTGACCTCGACCCTGGCCCTGGCGTTGCAGCAGGGTAGAAAACTCTTCCATGAATTCCTCGAAGCGGTTGTTCAGCCGCTCCACCTGGCTCGCATAGCGGTTGTACGCGACGACCGCCGGGATGGCGGCGAACAACCCCATGGCGGTTGCCACCAGGGCCTCGGAGATACCCGGCGCAACCAGCGCCAGCGTTGCCTGCTTGACGTTCCCCAAGGCATGGAATGCATGCATGATGCCCCACACGGTGCCGAACAGGCCGACATAGGGGCTGGTGGAACCGACGGTGGCGAGGAAGGGCAGATTTACCTCCAGGCGGTCCAGCTCGCGACTCAAGGCGACCCGCATGGAGCGCTCGGTGCCCTGGAGGACGGCCATGAGGTCCCCATTGTCGCCCTTCCGCAGCCGCATGTACTCCTTGAATCCGGCCCGGAAGATAGCGGCCAACCCCTTGGGCTCTCTCTCGTCATGCTCCAGCTCCTGGTAGAGGGTGCTGAGATCGCCACCGGACCAGAAACGTTGCTCGAAGTCATCCGTCGCCCGCCGCGCCCGCTTCAGGACCCGGGCACGGTCGAAGATCATGCTCCAGGAGATGAGCGAGGCCAACACCAGGGACGCCAGCACCAGCTGTACTACGATGCTCGCATTGAGTACCAGATCGAGGAGAGAGAGCTCAGCGTACATCGGCGATCTCCGCCAGCAGTTGTTCCGGCAGGCGACTGGGACGCAGGGTCTTTTCGTTCACACAAGCAATCTTTACCCGACCCCGGCAGCAGAGGGTGGCGTCCGCCTCACGGCGCACCTCCTGCACTAGGTCCATACTTGCTCCACCGTGGGCACAGGGGTCGACGGTGACCGTCAGCAGATCGTTGAACAGCGCCGGGCGCAAGTACGCGATCTCCGCGTGCCGCACGACGAACAGCACACCCGCATGCAGCCGCAGCGCGTCCAGCTCGAAGCCCAAACCGCGCAGCCACTCGGTGCGTGCCCGCTCCATGAACTTGAGGTAGTGGGCGTGATAGACCGTACCCCCGGTGTCCGTGTCCTCGTAGTAGACCCGTACCGGCAGGGAAAATCTCGGCTTGTCTTGATTGTTCGACACGGTACACCTGAAAGATTCGGGTTTCGGACGGTCCTGACAAGAATGCCGTGAAAAATTCGGCTTCCGGGCAGAATCCGTGGATCACTTTTGATTGAGTATGGGAAATTCGGATGGAGGCTCTGTTCCCATGCAAGTTCAATTTACCTCCGGACCCTTTATATAATGCCTGGTGACGAAAGAACAAATCCCCACCGACTCCGATTGCTTGGGCGGGAATCGCCAATCCTTTGAACCACGGAGGCAGACACGGATAAACACGGATTCACAAGATTTCTCGCTTCGCTCGAAACGACAGGTAACAACAAACGCCGCCGGCAGCGCTTAACTTAATGGCATTGTCCTGGGGGGCGTTCTCAATTAAGCCAAATCATCATAAAAATCAACCCCGTAGGCTGGGTTACGGCCAGGGACGGCGAAACCCGGCACACGGTATTGCGGATCGGAAAAGCTGGGTTTCGTTCCTCAACCCAGCCTACAACATTTAAGATGATTTATTGATTGAGAACACCCCCTAGCGAGGCGTTGCCTTAGACCGACGAGGCATGAGGCCCCAACAGCCCCTCTCCCGTAAGGCCCCATCTCCTACACCTAACCAACCGTTGGAGAACTTGGGTAGGTCGAAATCGGGATCGGGATCGGGATCGCAATCGGAATTTCGATTTCGATCCCGATCCCGATTTGTGCACTGCATAAACTTGACTCATTTGTAAAGATTCGGGTCCCTCAAGGAATCCTAGCGAGGCGTTGCCTCAGACCGACGAGGCGTGATCATCGCTATCTCGCGATCGAAAACGGAACCGTGATCGTGATCGTAGTCGTAATCGGAGACGCAAGGCAAAGCGGGCCTGGAAAACCTGATGGCTACGGGTTTCGACCCAGCACCTGGCCGGGACCTCCGGATTCCACGATCTGCGAAAGTATTCTGTCTCTCCTACGGCGGCTTCGATCACGATCACGACAACGAGAGAGGTTAGACGTTTGCGAAATTCGACTCATTTGCACAAAATCTGGTCATTCAAGGAATCCTAGACCCTACGCCGGAGAGGAACGCATGAATATTCACCAGACTGACACTGAACCCGAGCAGATCGAAGGCCTCGGGCAGGGTGAAGACGCCGCGTGGGGTGATTACCCGATCGACACCCTGCTCATCAGAAACGAAACCCGCACGGTGCACGATGTTCTGCGCCGGATCGAGAAGGGGTCCTTCGTCATGGACCCGGATTTCCAGCGGGATTTCATCTGGCCGGAGGATAAGCAGAGCAAGCTCATCGAGTCCGTGCTGATGCGGATCCCGCTGCCGGTCTTCTATCTCGCGGAGGATGACCAAGGGCGGATGGTAGTGGTCGATGGCCTGCAACGCCTCTCCACCTTCCAGCGTTTCGTGAATAACGAGCTGAAGCTCAAGCTAAAGGACCGAAAAGAGCTGGATGGGAAACGATTCGATGACCTTTCGCCCAAATTCCAAAACCGTATCGAGGACTGCAATCTGATCCTCTACCTCATTGATGCCAAGGTGCCCGAGCAGGCCCGGCTGGACATCTTCGAGCGCGTAAACAGCGGTGTGCCTCTGAGCCGGCAGCAGATGAGGAACTGCCTGTATGTGGGACAGGCGACACGGTTCCTGAAGACAGAGGCGAGTAATCCTCTGTTCCTCGAAGCAACCGGGAGAAGCTTACGAACAACGGCGATGCGGGATCGGGAATTCGTGAACCGTTTCTGTGCTTTCCAGCTCCTCTCGCTCGATGGCTATCGGGGAGATATGGACGACTTTCTGGCCGAGGCACTCAGGAGAATGAACAACCTGGAGCCACCGGATCTGCAACGGCTTTCCGCCGAATTCCGTATTTGCCTGACCAACAATTTCAATCTGTTCCGGGAACACGCGTTCAGGAAGCACACCGTTGATAGCGACCGCCGTAGCGTACTCAACGCCTCACTCTGGGACCTCATGACCACGGGGCTCTCGCGCTATCCGGAACAACTGGTCGAGACCCGCGCGGATACCCTGCGGGAGGCATTCTCCTCATTGATGGAGGACGAGCAGTTCATACAGTCCATCACTTCCGGGACGAACGATATGAAGAAAGTCCGGCATCGGTTCGGAGCCACCAGGGCGATGTTCGAGGAGGTGTTCGGTGCTCACTCGGCTTGATCTTTGGCGGTTCAAGTGCTTCGAGCTGGTGCGGCTGCCCCTGGCCCCCCTCACGTTCCTGTCCGGCGCCAATGCGTCTGGGAAGTCGTCGGTGCTCCAGGCGCTGGTGCTGTTCCATCAGACCATGCGCGAGCACGAGTGGTCAAGGCGCCTCATGCTCAACGGCGAGGTGATCCGCTTGGGTACCGTAGCGGATGTGGTCGACAAGGTGTACGGACGGCGCACCTTTGAGATCGGTATCGTCGATGAGGAACAGACCTAGCGAGGCTCTGCCTCAGACCGACGAGGGGTGAATTCTTGACTCGTTTCGGCACCATCTTTTATCCGCAGATTACGCAGATTTCCACAGATGAAGACAAAATAATCTGTGGAAATCTGTGTAATCTGTGGATAAAAAAAGAGGCATCTTTGTTATGCAGTGCACAAATTTGACTCATTGGTAAAGATTCGGCTCCCTCAAGGGATCCTAGCGTCAGTTAGAAGAGCAGGCGAGGACCCGAGGTACTGAGCTTGTGTTCGCTGCGGATGCTTTCGCGTACCTGGAGGGCTGTCCCTTCGTTTCCGGCGCCGCTTACCGATTGCTCTTTATCCTCGACACCCTGCATCGTTTCAAGTCCTGCTTCGACTCGGATGGCCGGCGCACAGCCGAGGGACACGAGATCTACCGCGATTTTTTTGCCGGCAAAAAGGGGGAGGGCGGCCGCGGCGCGGTCTTCTCCGATTCGTCGGACAGCGAGAAGAGCAAATTCAAGCAGGAAATGACATTCGGACACCCGGAGAAGACCGGTAAGACCCTCTTCTGTCCGTGGCACGGTAAGGTTCAGACGCCGCAGCTACGGGTCCATTTTTCCTGGCCGGTACGGGCCGATGAGGCCCTCTACGTGGTGTATGTCGGTCCGAAGATCACGAAGGGATAGCTGAGTTCCACGAAGTACGTTGACATTCTCCACCTGTCTTCTATGCTGTTTTCCTGTAGTTAGGGGTTGTTGACATTTATCGAGCGCGGGCGATTGCGAGGAATTTTTCTTAGCTGAAGGGCGCGGCGAGGAGGAATAGCCGGCCTATTTTGACGAGCTGCAACCTAGGGGGTGTTCTCAATTAAGCCAAATCCATGTAGCGCAGGCGTCCCGCCTGCTGGAACACGGGCGTTTCGCCCGCGGGTTGCAGGCGAGACCCGTCTGCCGACAGGCAGGCGCCTGCGCTACGTTCTTAGTTTCTGCGATGACCCGGCTTAATTGAGAACACCCCCTAGTCAGCGCGGAAAAGGGCCGCAAAGGACCTAAGAACGATGAATGTCAACAGCCCCTGATACCCTTACCTTATTTCCCCATAATGAACATATCCCCCATGACCCACGTCAATATCACCGTCGAACCGCAACCTATCACCCAGCACGACATCGAAGATTGGGAGGCCATCCTTTTACCGGACGAACGAGAGCATTTGTACCGTCTTCAATCTGACGTCAAAGACGCTCGGAACTCACTCGCACAGGGGAAAGGCGTTCCCTTCGACCGTAAAGATGTCGAATGTCTGAAGGCTAAGGCGCGAGATCGTTATACCCTCAACAAAAAGACTTGATGTCCCGGCTCTATCGGTCGCCAGAGGCCGAACGGGCAGTATTTTTTGGTCTATCAGGAAGTGGACGACGGTATCGAGCTTCTACGAGTATTTCCTAGCGAGGCTTCGCCTCAGACCGACGAGGCATGAGGCCCCAACAGCCCCTCTCCCATAAGGCCCCATCTCCTACATCTAACCAACCGTTGGAGAGCTTGGGTAGGTCGAAATCGGGATCGGGATCGGGATCGCAATCGGAATTTCGATTTCGATCCCGATTTCGATCCCGATCCCGGTTTGTGCACTGCATAAACTTGACTCATTTGTAAAGATTCGGCTCCCTCAAGGAATCATAGCGCTCGGGATATAACCAAACTTTCTCCTCCATCTTCTCCATACTGACCGTTCCCTTACCGATCGCCCTGATGAGAAAGGCGGGCACGGCAGCTACGCGGGTGGGATTCCATGTCGGTACGGTGTCGTTTCGGGTAAGATGCGCAGCCCATAGGTCCTCGACGGAAGATACACCAGCGCCATGACTACCCACGCGACGGCAGAGAGACGGATCGGTGTTTACGGCGGAGAGCAGCTCGCCCGCTATGGTTTCGGTGACGGGCACCCCTTCGGCCCGGACCGCCACAACGCCTTCTGGGATACCCTCACCGAAGCAGGTCTGAAGGCGAAGATCCAGGCCCTGCCGCCGGTCCGGGCAGAGGACCGGGATGTACTGCGCTTTCACACCGGCCCTTACCTCGAGCAGGTAAAGCAGCAATCCGTGACGGGCCTGGGCTATCTGGACTATGGCGATACCCCGGCCGTAAAGGGTATCTACGAGTCGTCACTGTTTGTCGTCGGGAGTACCCTGGATGCGGTGGCGCAGATCCTGGCCGGGGAGCTGACCCGCGCCATGGTGCCCATCGCCGGACTCCACCACGCCCGCCGCGATGGGGCGGCCGGCTTCTGCGTCTTCAACGATTGTGGTATCGCCATCGAGACCCTGCGGCGGGTGCACGGTATCCGGCGCATCGCCTATGTGGATATAGACGCCCATCATGGCGATGGGGTTTTTTATGCCTTTGACGATGACCCCGAGCTCGCCGTCGTCGATTTCCACGAGGATGGGCGTTATCTGTATCCGGGCACCGGTCATGCCCATGAGACCGGAACCGGTCCGGCCCGCGGCACCAAGCTGAACGTACCTCTACCCCCGTTTGCCGAGGACGAGCAATTCTTCCGCCAATGGTCCGCAGCCGAGCGCTTCATCGAGGAATCCGAGCCCCAGTTCATTCTGCTGCAGTGCGGGGCGGACGCCCTCGCCGGCGACCCCATCACCCACCTGCAGATGAGCCTGGCCGTATACCGAACGGTGAGCACTTCCCTGTGCCGGATCGCCGACGCCTGCTGTGAGGGCCGTCTCCTCGCCACGGGTGGGGGAGGATACAATCTGGACCAGACGGCACGGGCCTGGACCGAGATCGTGGCCGCTATGGTCGAAGCCACTGAGCGAGGCGCCGAGCCATGAAGTTGCTCCAGCAGGCCGAGTTCCACATCGGGCAGGTGATTCGCCACCGGCTGTTCAACTACCGGGGGGTGGTGGTGGACGTCGACCCGATATTTCTGGGTAGTGAGGCCTGGTACGACCAGGTGGCGCGCTCGCGCCCGCCCAGGGACAGGCCCTGGTACCGGGTCCTGGTGCACGAGGCGGAGCACGAGACCTATGTGGCGGAGCGTAACCTGGAACCAGACCCGTCCGGAAACCCGATCCGGCATCCCCTCCTGGATGTCTTTTTTACTGACCTCGACGACGCCGGCTACCGACTGCGGTTTCGGCATAATTGAGGAAGGTTCTCGCTAACTTCGGGGCGGACCCGGGGGTTCGGCGCCTGATCAGACGGAGCAAATCATGTCAGCAGTTACCAAAGAACAAGTCGAAGCAGCAATCAAGGGTTATCGAGAGCCCCACCTGGAACGGGATCTGGTCAGCGCCGGATGTATCAAGGGTGTCGAGATCGAGGGAGATCGGGTCAAAGTCGAGGTCGTTCTCGGATTTCCGGCCAAGACCGTAGCGGCGGCGATCACTACCCGGGTCAAAGAGACAGTCGAAGGCTTAGCCGGCGTCGCCGGGGCCGAGGTCGAGGTTACCTGGTCCGTGGTCGCGCACTCGGTCCAGAAGTCGCTGAAGCCCATCGACAACGTCAAGAACATCGTCGCTGTCGCATCCGGCAAGGGCGGCGTCGGTAAATCGACCACCGCGGTCAATCTGGCCCTGGCGCTGTCCGCCGAGGGCGCCAAGGTCGGCCTTCTGGACGCGGACATCTACGGTCCCTCGCAGCCGCGTATGTTGGGCATCACCGGCAAGCCGGACTCCCAGGACGGCAATACCCTCGAGCCCCTGAACAGCTACCACCTCCAGGCCATGTCCATCGGTTTCCTGATCGATGAGGAGACCCCGATGATCTGGCGCGGTCCCATGGTGACCCAGGCCCTGGAGCAGCTGCTCAACGACACCAACTGGTCGGAGCTGGACTATCTGGTGATCGACCTGCCGCCCGGCACCGGCGATACCCAGCTCACCCTGGCCCAGAAAGTGCCGGTCTCCGGCGCGGTCATCGTCACCACCCCCCAGGACATCGCCCTGCTGGATGCCCGCAAGGGCCTGAAGATGTTTCAGAAGGTGGAAGTGCCGGTGCTGGGCATCGTCGAGAACATGAGCATCCATATCTGCTCCGAGTGCGGGCACGAGGAGCACATCTTCGGCGAGGGCGGAGGCCAGGCCATGGCCGAGCAGTACGGGGTGCAGCTGCTGGGCGCACTGCCGCTGGACATCAATATCCGAGAGGAAACGGATGGCGGCCGACCGACCGTGGTGGCTCAACCCGACTCACGGGTCAGCGAGATCTACCGGGAGATTGCCCGCAAGACCGCGGCCAAGTTGTCCCTGCAGGCGAAGGATTACGCCGCCAAATTCCCGCGGATCGTGATCCAGAACAACTGAATCGGTACTTCGGCACCGCTGTAATCGAATTCGTGGTTCCTGTTCCCCGCGTCCGAGGAATTTGACTCGTTTGTAAAGATGCGGGTCCGTCAAGGAATCCTGGCGTAGCGCAGGCGTCCTCGACTGCAAATATCTCGTCTGCAGGCGAGACGCCTGCGCTACGGCTGTGTCGCCATTCGTTTTTTTGCCGCAAAACTCGACGGTAGGGGAGTGGTGTAAGAGGCTGTCTAAAAACTAAAACATTGATTTTAAAGCGGTAGGCTGGGGGGCAGGAAACAAACCCCAGATTATTGCTGGGTTTTGGCCGTCCCTGGCCGCAACCCAGCCTACGGTCCCTTTTTAGACAATCTCTAGGATCCCTTGAGGGACCCGCATCTTTACAAATGAGTCGAGTTTGTGCGCTGCATAAAAATAGTTCTGCCTCTTGTTGGACAGGAATCGCAAATCCTTTGAACCACAGAGGCAGACACGGATAAACACGGATTGTGATCCGTGTTTATCCGTGTCTATCCGTGGTTCTTCGGTGCGGTTGGTCACGCCTCGTCGGTCTGAGGCGAAGCCTCGTTAGAAGGTGTAACCGAGATTTAAACGCCCTCCGATGTAATCATGGTTACCGACGGTGAGGGTACCACCAAGGCGCAGATGGCTCCAGATGCCATGATTGTTAGCTTGCTTGTGTGCGCCCCAGGAAAGAGAGAAATCCCAGTAATCGTCGATGAAAACGTCATCACCGGTGATGAGAGTATGGGCCACCGAGAATTGCAGACTTGTGGGAAGATCCATCAGCAGCATCGGCGGAGTTTCAGCTTCAATGGAGAAGCCGTTCTTGAACACGGTATTCCTTAGATCATAGTCGATCTCGTAGTCACCGGCCTCGATCGATACGGTATTGACGGTACCGACCATATTGGCAATATTCAACTCGAATAGCCTGAACGGAATCCTGTAGTTGCTGGTCAAGGTTCCGGCATAAACTACCGCTGCCGAAGCCATGTCGATGGAACCGGTTGCGCCGACACGAAGTCCGGGCGTGAGGCTCCAGCTATCGGTGAGCGGGACGCGCAGGCTGGCCCCCAAAGCTGTGCCGTAAGCTTCGGACCCACCGACACTTATGTAGTTGAGTGGAAGATCGAAGCGTAGCTGATAGCCTGGATTGTCGAAATGGATGGTGTAGGAAAGCGGTAGGGTAAGGGTATCCTGTTCGTAGTCCCCGGCCTCGAAGTGGCCGGTAGCGAGTCCGATACCCGTGGAGTTGAAAACCACGGACTCATCCGATTGGTGGAAGCCCGCGGCACCGGCAGCAAACGAGTTGCTGACCATCTGCGCGGAAAAACTTGCGGGATTGCCGGCGACCGGATCGACCGGAGTCTCGGCAACCAGGCTCCCCAACATGCGGGTCACAAGACCGTCGCCGTTTTCCTTCAGATATTCTTCCAGCATCTCCTGACTATCATCGCGGGTAGCCCCGTTGAAAGATTTATTGATTCCGAGGGATGGGATTTTGAAGATCAATTCCGTTGAATTGCCGGAGTAACTTACCTCCGTGCGTAATCCCCTGAAGTCGAGTACCGCCGAGGCTGCGGAGGTAGAGGTATAGCTGTCGGTGAGGCTGGAAAATCCTTCATCACCGAGGTCATCGATCGCATCCTCGACCGAATCATAGCCGCGAGACACCGTCGTCGTGGGAGTGGTCAGGGTGATCTGGAAAGTATCTTTGGCGAACGTGTTCGTGGTAATGAAGCAAAACCCGAACAGCAGAATACCTTGGATCGAGAGGACACGCATTTTCATAGGACAAAGACTCCTGCAGGAGATTGCGGTTGTTTGCTGGAGATAGGTGTTTCAGCATTGTTGCTATTTTCCTCGAACCCGACCCCCGAAGTATCGGCGACCCCCGATTACTTGTCGATCGAGAATTTTCACTTTATAGCGCCGATTTTGCTTCCCTGTCAATGAGGATTGACAATACGTAGCCGGGAAGCTACACTCCGATCATGTTTGAGATCCGCAGGACCGAATGTCTGACCACAGCCTCCGGTCGACCACCCTTCACTACACTGTGGGCGGTGGTTGAAGCCAGCGTCAGCATCACACCGACAGGTGAGTAGATATGTACGGATTACTATTGTTACTGCATATATTGGCAGCCACGATTTGGACGGGTGGTCATATTGTACTCTCGATCGTGGTTTTGCCGAGAGTTTTAAGAGAGCGTTCGCCTGAGCAATTGCTGCGGTTTGAATCCGTATACGAAAAAATAGGCATGCCTGCTCTTGTTATCCAAATAATTACTGGTTTAATGTTGGCTTATCGAATGCTGCCGGATTTCGGTCAGTGGCTGAACTTCTCCAATCCGATAACCCATGTGCTGGCAATGAAGTTTATTTTGCTGGCACTGACGATCGGATTCGCAGTGGACGCAAAATTTCGAGTTATTCCCTGTCTTTCCGATAAAAACCTGGTGGTGATGGCATGGCACATTGTGCCTGTCACGATATTTTCCGTGTTGTTTGTCGTTGCAGGCGTTTCATTCAGAGCAGGGTGGTCATAGGGCAATGCCATTAAGTTAAGCGTTACCGGTCGGCAAAGTAAGAGAAGAAACTACGAATCACGCGAATCCTCGCGAAGCGATTCGCGGAAATTCGCGTGATTCGTAGTTTTCTCTAAGTGGCCAACAGCTAACTTAATGGCATTGGGTCATAGGGTGATCATATTGAGCGCGTAGGATAATGTCTTCATGCGGTCTCACGAGCACCGGGTCCAGGGGGCGCCGATGGCGGCACTGAAAGCGTCGCTCGGCCACCCCATGTATCCTATCATGTCTCGGAGACCTTTATGACACCCGAAACCTTCGCCGATCTTGCCGCCCGGGGCTATAACCGGATTCCCATCGTCTGCGAGGTACGCGCCGATCTCGATACCCCCCTGAGTGTCTATCTCAAACTCGCGGACGGCCCCTTCTCTTACCTGTTCGAATCCGTCCACGGCGGCGAGAAGTGGGGCCGTTACTCCATCATCGGGCTGCCCTGCCGGACCCTGCTCAAGGTCTACGGCCACCGCGTAGTCCTGGAACGGGACGGTTCCGTCGTCCAGGACCGAGAGGTCAAGGACCCCCTGGCCTGGGTCGAAGACTTTCAGGCCCGGATCCGGGTCTATGAGCAACCCGACATGCCGCGCTTTACCGGCGGTCTGGTGGGTTACTTCGGCTACGACACCATTCGTTATATCGAGCCCCGGCTGACTCGGTGTCCGAGCCCGGATCTCATCGGCACCCCGGACATCCTGCTCATGGTATCGGACGAGGTAGTCGTTTTCGACAACCTGTCCGGACTGATGTACCTCATCAAGCACCTGGACCCGACCGCCGGGGAGACCCTGGAGGCCGGAGAAGCCCGCCTTAACGAATTGGTTGGGCGCGTGACGGGCGCAACGCCCCGACCCGTCCATAGAGCACCCAGACAGGTGCGGGAGTCCGACTTCGTCTCCGGCTTCACGGAGGATGGCTACCGGCAGGCGGTAGACCGCATCAAGGACTACATCCTGGCGGGCGATTGCTTGCAGGTGGTACTCTCGCAGCGCCTCTCCATTCCCTTCGGCGCCTCGTCCCTGGACCTGTACCGGGCCTTGCGTGCGCTCAACCCATCCCCCTATATGTACCTCCTGGAGCTGGGGGACTTCCGGATCGTGGGTTCATCGCCGGAGATCCTGACCCGGTTGGAAGACGGCTTGGTTACCGTCCGCCCCATCGCCGGCACCCGTCGCCGCGGCCACACGGAGGCCGAGGATCGGGCGCTGGAAGCAGAGTTGCTGGCCGATCCCAAGGAGCGCGCCGAGCACCTGATGCTGATCGACCTGGGCCGCAACGATGCCGGGCGTGTGGCCCGAGTGGGCACGGTGCGGGTGACCGACCACATGCTCGTAGAACGTTACTCCCACGTCATGCACATCGTCTCCAACGTGGTCGGAGAGCTGGCGGACGGTATGAGCGCCATCGACCTGCTGCGGGCCACCTTTCCCGCCGGCACCGTTTCCGGCGCACCCAAGATCCGGGCCATGGAAATCATCGACGAGCTCGAGCCGGTCAAGCGCGGCGTCTACTCCGGGGCAGTCGGTTACCTATCCTGGAACGGCAACATGGACACGGCGATCGCCATCCGTACCGCCGTGATCCGGGACGGCACCCTGCACATCCAGGCCGGCGCCGGGGTAGTAGCGGACTCCCGGCCCGAGCTCGAATGGAAGGAGACCATGAATAAGGGACGTGCCATCTTCCGTGCCGTAGCCATGGCTGAGGCGGGTATCGATCGTCACCTGTGCCCGGATGCAGGTGGTGGTTAATTCCGGATGGTACCGATACAGGGGAGGAACCGGTAGGGCGGGCGCATATAAATTTCTTTTCGATTAACAAGTTACTACCAACCGTGTCAATTGGGCAGAGCCGGGAGCGCCGGCATCCTGCCGGCTCGTAGCCCGTAGATCCTATGAAGGCCCGCAGCGGGTTAACCTTAGAGGGTAAACCAAACCTAAAGAGGAGAACCCAAAGATGACTGCGGACCTTCAAGAGCAAGGGTACGTGAATGCAACGGTACTGTACATGGCGCTGGAACTGAGCAACACGAAGTGGCGGTTGGCGTTCGGTGACGGCACGCGGCAACGGCAAGTGGTAATCGGGGCGGGCGATATAGCAGGCTTAAGGGAGCAGCTTGCCAAGGTCAAGGAGAAATGGGGGTTGCCCCCGGAGACGGCGGTCGTGAGTTGCTACGAAGCCGGTCGGGACGGCTTCTGGCTGCACCGCCAACTGGCCGCATTGGGGATTGCGAACCGGGTGGTGGATGCGGCCAGCATCGAGGTGTCGCGGCGTGCGCGGCGAGCGAAGACCGATCGGCTGGATGCGCGGGCGCTGTTGGCGAAGCTGATCCGCTATGAGCGTGGCGAGCGTGGGGTGTGGCGTGTGGTGCGGGTGCCGGAGGTCGAGTGGGAAGACCTGCGGCAACTGCACCGGGAGCGCGAGGACTTGCTGAATGAACGCACGCGCCATCGCAACCGGCTGAGCAGCAAGTTGGTGGCGCAAGGGATTCGGCTCCCGTTGCGAAAGGACTTTGTGGCCCGGCTGGAAGAGGTGAGGTTATTCGACGGGAGTGAGCTACCGGAACATCTGAAAGCCGGCTTGATCCGGGAGTGGGAGCGTCTGCAGGGGGTGCAAGCGCAACTACGGGCGGTGGAACAAGAGATCGGGGCGCTGATCGAAACCGCCGACCGTACCCAAGCGGTGCGGGCGCTGATGGTGCTGACCGGCGTGGGTTGGGTTGGTGCCTGGGTGCTGGTGATGGAACTGTTCGGTTGGCGGGAGTTGACCAACCGTCGGCAGTTGGCGAGTCTGGCCGGGTTGGTTCCGGTGCCATACCACAGCGGTCACATGGAACGTGACCAGGGGATCAGCAAAGCGGGTAACCGGCGGGTGCGGGCGCTGATGATCCAGTTGGCCTGGTTGTGGCTACGCTATCAACCGGACAGCAAACACAGCCGGTGGTTTGAGGAACGCTTTGGCGGTGGCAGCAAACGCCAGCGGCGGATCGGGATCGTGGCCCTGGCGCGGCGCCTGCTGATCGACCTGTGGCGGTTTGTGGACGCCGGCGTGGTGCCGCAAGGGGCGCGCGTGAAGGTCGCCTGAGTGGTCTGCACGGCCTGCCGTCAGGCTAACGTTTCATCACCTTCTGAGCAACCAAGGGGGAGATAAAACGCCTCGAAAAGAGGCCCGATCACAAGGGATGGTACCGTTTTCTGCGGTTGAACACGCCCGTTGCCCAGCCGAGTCGAGAACCGGACTGATTTCGTAGATGGGGCGTGCTCACTGTGGGTGTCACCGGCGTCTTGAAGGCGCATGCACGATGAGGTGACCGGCTTTGAGCCGGCACGGATAGAAGGTGGTCGCGGTCCGGTCTGGACCCGCTTAACACGACACCCGACGCAGCACACGGTGCAACTGCAACCAGGTCGAACCGAACGCAGTGGGTATGAGCCACCCGTGGCCTACCGGCTCCCTAATCAGGAGGAACATGCGGCCCATGAACGATAACACCTGAAGCACACCGCGCGCCGGATTGAGACGGCGCCAAAACCAACGCCCTGGGGTTGACAAGCGGGGCCTCATAGAAGGTTGGGCAAAGCCGCCGGGGACTCCATGGACTCAGTGGACCACGTGGACTCGGGGTCGCTGTGTGCCCCCGAGTCCATACGGTTCATGTTGTCTACTGGGCTACCCGCATGCCGTCCATGTGGTCCACGGCGGCGTGCCCGACATCCACCGTTCGTTGGGGCAGGCTTGGTGCGCCTTTACCTAACCTACAAGATCATGTTTTTGGGAGGATTTATACGCGCTCGCCCTGAGAGGTTGTTCGTAGGCTGGGTTAAGCGCAGCAAAACCCGGTATCATGGACAGCGCATGGCTGGGTGGCGATTGCAATGCCGGGTTTCGTTCCTCAGTGATTGCTTCAGATAGCCGACCGCCGTCTCGTACTCGCCCTGGGCATGGTAGATCTGCGAGATGTTGTTCAGCGTGCCCCCTTCGTGTGCACGGTCACCGATCTCCTGCATGATTGCCAGTACTTGTTTCAGGTAGCCGAGTGCCGTCTCGTACTCGCCCTGGGCATGATAGATGGCCGAGATGTTATTGAGTGTGGCCCCTTCGCCCGCTCGGTCGCCGATCTCTTGGCTGATTGCCAGGGATTGTTTGAGGTAGCCGACCGCCGTCTCGTAATCGCCCTGGGCGTCATAGATCTGCGAGATGTTGTTCAGCGTGACCCCTTTGACTGCGCGGTCGTCGATCTCCTGTTGGATCGCCAGGGATTGCTTGAGATAGCCGACCGCCATCTCGTACTTGCCCTGGGCATGATAGATCCGCGAGAGGTTGTTGAGTGTGGCCTTTTCGCCCGCTCGGTCGCCGATCTCTTGACAGATCGGCAAGGTTTGCTGCAGGTAACCGATCGCCGTCTTGTAATCGCCCTGAGCATGATAGATCTGCGAGATGTTGTTCAGCGTGGCCCCTTTGCCCTGTCGGTTGCCGATCTCTTGCATGATCGCCAAGGCTCGTTGCAGGTAGTCGAGTGCCGTCTGGTAATCGCCCTGGGCTTGGTAGATCCCCGAGATGTTGTTGAGTGTGGCCCCTTCGCCCTGTCGGTCACCGATCTCCTGTTGAATTGCCAGAGATTGCTGCAGGTAGGTTTGTGCCTTTTCGTACTCGCCGATATGAAAGAACTGCTTGCCGGTCTGGTTGAGGGCCTGGGCGCGGACGGCTGGGTCCTGGGAGCGACAGATAGGGGGCAGCCAATCGGAGAGCAGAGTGGCATAAAGACCGGCCATGCTGAGTGGTCCGACGATCCGGGCCAGGGCCCAGCGGTCGGCGGCGGCCTGTTCGCCGGCAATCCGGAGGGCCTGGTGCGCGGCCATTGCCTGGGCGAGGGTGGGGCGTTCGTGTCGGCAGAGGTAGACCTGGTACTCGGCGGCGGATTTGAGCCATTGGATCTCTGGAGCTGGTGTGCCGTTCCTCCGCAACCACTCGGCCACCAGAGGTGGGCACTGGTACTCGCGGGTGAGCAGATCCGGGGCCTCACGCTGCTCCACCAGAGACACAGCCAGCAGTTTTTCAAGCAACCGCTCCGGGTCCGGCAGGTCCAAGGCCAGCTTGATGATGCCTTCGATGGGCACCGGGGTCTGATAGGCAGGCAGACGCGCCAGTAGCGCACGTTCGTCCGGAGTGCGGTGGGCAATGACAGTTTCCAGGGCCATATCGGTCTGGGTCTCCGCCTCGTCCGCGGCCAGCCGTTCCAGGAACGCTGCCTCGTCTGCCGGATCCATGTCGCCCACCGCCGCGGCGAAGAATTCCAACCCCCGCCAGTTGCCATGGAGAACCTGGTAGGCCCGACGCAGCCGTTCCCGCCGGCGATAGAAGCCGGCCGGCAGCCGCAAGGATCTGGCCTGTTGCAGGAAATCGCCGTAGCTCGCGTGTTCCAGCGGCCAGTGGTCGGCCTCGGGCCAGTCCGGCAGATGCCAGCGGGAGGTGACCAGTAGCACCAAGCCTTGGTCACACAGCCCCTCGGCGGCGGCGATCCAGGCGCCGACAATGTCTCCGGCCTCGCCGGCGTCGAGTTCCAGGCTGTCGGGCCGCTGGAGGGATTCCAGGTTGTCGAGGAACAGCAGCACCCGCTTCCCGTACTGGGTCAGCAGCAGGCGCAGCAGGAGCTTGGCCCGGCATGCTTCGTCTCGGCACTGCGGTTCCATACGGCTGTATCGTTGGGCGTTGTCTTTGGATAGGGCGAGTTCCAACTCGAAGCGGAAGTCATGAAAAGAATTCTCCGGGCGGGCCGACCAGGCCAGGACCTCCCAGCCGGCTTGCTGGAGCCCTTGCGCCAGCTTGCCGGCCAGGGCGGTCTTGCCCTGACCGCCGGGGCCGGTGATGAGCAACCGGCGTCGCTTGCCCGTGCCCAGCTCCCCTTCGAGGGCGCGCAGCTCCTTGCGCCGCCCCAAAAAACGCGGCGGCAGGGTGACGGTGGCGAGGGATTGGTTGACCAGGCGTTCCGCCGGCGGTTTCGGCTCGAATCCCCAGTCGATCAGGGGCCGGTCCGGATCGGCGCTGAGCAGCATGGGCAGACACCACTGGCCCAGGCTGAGGCCGGCCAGGGTCGGGTCTTCGGCGTCGCGTCGCCAAATACCCCCTTCCAGGGGCCGGGTAATGGCCCCGCGTGCTTTTTGTAGGGCCAGATCCACCCGCTCCCGCCGGGCGAGCGTGTCACAAAAAGCGTGGGCGAACTGGATACCGGCCCGGTCCAGCACCGATTCGCGCATACCCACCACATGGGGTAGTCCGCGCAGGCCGAGCCGCCGGGCCAGCCCGCTGTTTAGGGCATCCGAGGCCGCTTTGCCGGACTCGCAGGCGGAGAGCACCAGGCATTGGACCGGAGATCCCACAAAGGCCGTGGCGATCTCCGTGTCCGGGACCGAATCGGATGCCCCGTGCGGTCCCTCGAAGACGAACTCCCCCCGACCGGGCCCGTCGGTCAGGGGGCCCTGGTGGAACCGACCATGCCCGCTCAAGAAAACCAGGTGGGGCCGAAAATCCCGGAGCTCGGCGGTGAAGGTCTTAAAACGCCCGTCGTTGGGCATCCGCAGGTCTACCAGCCCTTCGGCGATCCAGGGGGCCAGGGCCTCCTGTACCGCGTCCTGCTCGGATTCGACGTCCAGCCGGTTTCTCTCCGGGTCCAGGTCTTCGGGCAGGGAAGTAAACAACAGCACCCGCAGGGGACCCGGTTCCAAGATCGGCGCCGCGGTCGGGGGAACATCCAGGCGACGGGACAGGGCAAAGGCCGGGTCCAGACCCAGAAAACCCAGCTCGGGGTGGCATAAAGTCTCCCAGGGCAGTTGGAGCACTTCCGGCTCCGAAGACTCGATCACAATGGGCAGGACCCCCAGGCCCGCTGCCTTCTGTGCTCGTTCGAGGTTTTTCCCCGCGTCCAGGGCCCGCCACAGGGCTTCTCCCATGGCCCGGAGCAGCTCGTCGGTGACCAGCTCCCGATGGGCGTAGCGCAGGGCCAGCCCCGCGGCCATCCGCCCGAGCTCCGGTTGGTTCCGGATCAGATCGACCGGGGGCTGGAGAATCAGGGCCTGCTCAGCGACAATCATATGGCTAGGGCGTGTTGACATTTGAAAAGGGTAAAACCCCCTCCGGAGACTTGGATCTGTTGACATGTATTCTTAAGCGAAGGCGATTGCGAGGAAAAGGGCCGCAATCTGACCTAAGAACGATGAATGTCAACAGCCCTTTGTTTCCTATTTTGGAGAATTATCATGTATGCGGCGAAACAAGAGGCTCTGGAGACCATCGGCAAACTGCCGGAGGATACAGACATGGATGAGATCATGTACCGGCTCTATGTGCTGGATAAGATCAGGGAGGGGCAGGATGCTGTAGAGCAGGGCCACACCCTCACCAGTGAAGAACTCAAACGGGAAATCGATTCATGGTGATCTGGTCGCAACCAGCCAAGGCCGATCTACGCGCCATTCATGACTATATTGCCCACAATTTAAAACGAAGAAAAATCCTGTCAATCCTGGAAATCCTGTTAATCCTGTACTATTGGCTAGCGAGGTTTCGCCTCAGATCGACTGGGCAGGTATTTCGGGTTCGGAGGTCGGGATGCTGTCGGGAAGCTCGTAGCGGACATCGCCTGGCCCAGCCTCCTCGCCTCGCATCACCGTGACGACCCGCTGTTCGTAGGGGGCCAGATCGACCTTGCACACGGCCCCGCAATAGGGGCATTCGAGCAGCAGCACCGGATCGCCTGTGAGATCGACCACTTGTCCGAAGGTGCGTTCGCACTTCCGGCACACGAAGGAAGGGCGGGTCTTCATGGTTGGTTACTCTCTGAATGATGAGTGATGAATGATGAATGATGAATGTGGGAGCAGCCATTCCCCTCATCATTCATCATTCCGCATTCATCACTCATCATTCATAACAGAGTGGCGACCGCACAGCAGATGCCGGCGAAAAACAGCCCGCAGGAAGGGAGCAGCAACCGGCGCTTGTGCAATGCGCTGCGTCGAAAGTAGCCCTCGATACTGAGCGGACCCTTCCCATTCTCCTCGTCGGCGGATAATCGGTTCCTGTCCACCCGGTAGTTGCGGGGAGTCAGGGCAATGAGGGCCAGGACCAGGGCCATTCCCCAGCAGACGAAGGTGAGCCGGAGCCAGACGTCGCCGAAGACCGTGCCCTTGGGTACCAGCTTCAGGGCGGCTGCGTAGATGCCGGGGACAGCCAGCTCCAGGGCGATGAGCTGGCGCGCCAGGTCGTCCATACGCGTGCTCTGACCGGTGATGTCCTCGATCAGCTTGTCCCGTAACAGCTGATCCTGGCGGAAAGGCGGTGCGGTGGGATGCGGGGTCTCGTTCATGGTCGCGTAATTGAGTATGGGAAAGACAATCTCCCTCCGGTCAATCGTTATTTCCCGGCGCAAACAGTCGCGCGAGCATTGCGCCCGGATCGGCGGCACGCATGAAGACTTCTCCGACCAGGAAGGCGTGGACGCCGTGTTGTCGCATACGGGCAATGTCTTCCCCCACGCCAATGCCGCTCTCGGTGATGGGGATCCGGTCCGCAGGAATGGCGTCCAACAGGCCGAGTGTCGTTTCGAGATCGACGCGGAAGCTGCGCAGGTTCCGGTTGTTGATCCCGATCAGGCGGCTGGGAATCGCCAGGGCCCGTTCCAGCTCCTCCCGGTCATGGACTTCGATCAGCACGTCCAGCCCCAATTCCTCGGCCAGGGTGCTGAGCTCCCGCAGTTGGTCGTCCTCCAGGCAGGCCATGATCAACAGAATGCAATCGGCACCAATGGCCCGGGACTCGTAGACCTGGTAGGGGTCGATGATGAAGTCTTTGCGCAGGACCGGCAGGGTACAGGCGGATCTGGCCTCCTGCAGGTGAGCGTCGCTGCCCTGGAAGAAGTCCAGGTCGGTGAGTACCGAGAGACAGGCGGCACCGCCGTGCTGGTAGCTGGCGGCGATCTTGGACGGGCAAAAATCCTCCCGCAGCAGGCCCTTGCTGGGGGATGCCCGTTTGAGTTCGGCGATGACCGCCGGTAGGCCGGCGGCCAGCCTGGCCGCCAGGGCGTCCGCAAAACCGCGCACCGGCGGCGACTCGACGAGTCCCTGGGATAAGCGCCGCAGGGGGAGACGTTCGGCACGGAACGCCACTTCCTCCGCCTTGCGGTACACGATCTTCCTGAGGATGTCGGGGACGTCGGCCATAGGTCGTTCACCTTGTAGATTGGGCAAAGCCGGGAGCGCCGGCATCCTGCCGGCAAGTAGTTGCCGCCAGGATGGCGGCGCTCCTCCAGCGACGTGCCCAACATACCGTTCCCTGTTTCTATCATTTTGATTTTGATCCCCTCTCCCGAAGAGGGTGTCGCAAAAGTCATTTCGAACCACAGAGGGCACAGAGAACGCAGAGGAAAGAATCGGTCAATTCTCTGCGTTCTCTGTGTCCTCTGTGGTTTAAAATTTCATCGATTGGCAGCTGACGCCACCGTTTTTGCGACACCCTCGGAGGGAGAGGGGGCGAAATGGCCAACCCCAGAGGAAGTGGGGTCGGAACCATTACCTTCGGTAGAGTTTATTCATCCATACCCTGCGTCAGTGCCACCAGCCGATCCAGGCGGTTACGCGCCTCGCCGCCTGTAATAACGGCATCCGCCAGACGCATGCCTTCCTCCAGGCCTGCGGCGACGCCGGCCGCGTAGATGGCAGCGCCGGCGTTGAGGACCACGATGTCTCTGGCCGGACCCGGCCGGTTTTCCAGCACGCCGCGGAGCATGTCCAGGCTCGCCTGGGGTCCTTCGACCCGAATGGCGTCCAGGGGAGAGCGGGAGATGCCGAACGCCTCGGGCGTGATGCTGAACCGGCGGATCTCGCCGTCCTTCAACTCCGCTGCCTCGGTCGCGTCGCCGATACTGATTTCGTCCAGGCCATCGCGAGAATGGACGACCAGCAGGTGGCGGCTGCCCAGGCGTTGGAGTGCCTGGGCCAGGGGTTCGAGCAGGTCTTCTCGGAAGACCCCGAGCAGCTGATTGGGGACCCCGGCGGGGTTGGTCAGGGGACCGAGGATATTGAAGATGGTCCGCACGCCCAACTCCTTGCGCGGGCCGATGGCATGTTTCATGGCCCCGTGATGGGCCGGGGCGAACATAAATCCCACCCCGACCTCCCGCACGCAACGGGCGACCTGATCGGGGGTCAGATCCAGCCGGATGCCCGCCGCTTCGAGGACGTCGGCGCTGCCGGACTTGCTCGATACCGAGCGGTTGCCATGCTTGGCGACGTGACAACCGGCGGCAGCGGCCACGAACATGCTGGTGGTGGAGATGTTGAAGGTCCCGGAGGCATCGCCGCCGGTCCCCACGATGTCCAGGGAGTTGGGTAGGTCACTGATATCCACGCCGCTGGCCAGCTCACGCATAACAACGGCCGCGGCTGTGATCTCGGTGACCGTCTCTCCCTTCATGCGCATGGCGACCAGAAAGCCGGCAATCTGCGCCCCGGTGGCCGCGCCGCTCATGATGGCCCGCATGACGGCGGTCATCTCCTGCTCGTCGAGATGATGGCCGTCGATGACCTTGGCGATGGCTTGTTTGATGTCCATTTTTTTCTCCTCAGAGCTTTTCGATCTCTTCGATCGAGAGTTGTGTATATTTTTGGATTTTTCCCATAGGTTCCTGGCCTGCTTTCATTGCCTTGGCCATTTCCATTTTGTGTTCTTCTCTGCCTTCTTCTCTGCCTTCGTCCCTCCCATCCAAGCGTCCATCGTGATAGCTGGAGTGATAGAGGCTGGCCTGGTAGCTCAGGTCTTCGGCATACTGCTCATAGGCCCGACGTTCTTTTTCTTCCAGATTCAGGATGTCCAGGACCTGTTTGGCCTCGCGCAAGCCCCTGGCCCGGAATTCTTCTTTGACCTCTTGGTTTTTCAGGAGGTAGATCCATTCGTCCAGGGAGTCCCTGGCTATGTCGTCGAATTGGTTGACTTTGAGCAGGTAGTATTCCGGATAGAGCTCGTGGGGGTAGCGTCGGCCGAAGAGTTCTTGTTGTCGGTTATTCAACCGGAGCTCGTCGTGATGATGCAGGCCCAGAAATCGGGTCTTGCCGTGGTAGACGTAGTCTTTGCCATGCCCTAGGTCGAAGTGGAGGATGTTGATCGAGATCACTTTGATGACCTGGTCGTAGGGTTCTCCCATCACCAGGTGTTCGGTAATGGCCTTGGCGGTGGCGAACAGGATGCGTTGCAGGAAGTCAAATTCCCGTTCGTATTGGACTTCGATGAGAAGGATTTCCTGGTTGCGGTTGCGGACCTTGAGGTCAACCCGGTTGGCCCGGTCCCGGGGATGGTCGCGGTTGCCCTCGCTTTCCAGGAGCTCCAGGATTTGGATGTCGTCCCTGAGTAGCTCCGAAAGGAAGCCTTCCAGGATTTCGTAGTTGGCTTTGCTGCGCAGCAGGCGTTTGAGTGCCCAGTCGAAGCTGACGAGTTTTCTGGTGTTCATGGTGGGTTCGGATCAGGTTGCATACGGAATTAGACAGCCTCTGAGCCCAGCCGGTCCATTCGTGGTTCTTCATTTCCCGCGTCCATCCGCTGCTCGATGCTTACTCGCCCTCGATAAAGTTACGCAACAGGTCGTGCCCCTGCCGCGTGAGGATGGATTCGGGGTGGAACTGCACGCCCTGGACCGGATACTCCCGATGTCGGACCCCCATGATCTCGTCCCGGATCCCGTCTGCCTTTTGGGTCCAGGCCGTGACCTCCAGGGACCGCGGGAGGTCGGCCTCCGCGACCACCAGGGAGTGGTAGCGCGTGGCCTGGAAGGGCATCTCGAGCCCGCTGAACACCCCCTGTTCCCTGTGGTAGATAAGCGAAGTCTTGCCGTGCATCACCTGCCGCGCCTTTACGATGCTGCCGCCGAAGGCCCGGCCGATGGACTGATGGCCGAGACATACGCCGAGGATGGGAATATGGCCGGCAAACGCCCGGATCAGGGGCACCGAGATCCCCGCCTGGTCGGGGGTGCAGGGTCCGGGAGAGACGACAATGTGGGTAGGGGCGAGGTCCGCGATTTCCTCCAGGCCGATGCCGTCGTTGCGGAAGACCCGCACCTCCACGCCAAGCTCACCCAGATACTGAACCAGGTTGAAGGTGAAGGAGTCGTAGTTGTCGATCATCAGCAGCATTTCAAGCGTAACCTATTGTTCAAAAATGGATCTTACAAATTGATCGGGTCCGGATATCGGCATAAGTACCCGCTTTTATCTCCAATACCCCCGTTTGTCTCGCTCAAGTAGCACGCCGATAGACAACGCGCTCATGCTGCTGTCGGTAGTCGATGTTACAAGAGCCGGGCAAAAAAGAAACCCCGTGTCGGCGGGGTATCGGTGGGTATCGGGTACGTCCGGGGTCAACGGCCTATTGCCGGGTCGCAGGGGGTGTCGGACGGTTGGGAAAAACCGATCCGCCGTCGGGCTTGACTCGATCTAGTCGCCACCGCACACTTTCAGCGGGATGTCATTGTCGATTTCTTTTATGCGCCCGTAGCTCAGTTGGATGGAGTATCTATGGGGGTCAAGCCAATCTACGAACCCAACCCAAAACACAAGGAACCCTGGCACTACGGAAAGAGTGGGACCCTGTGCCCGCGTTGGAGTTGGAACATTGCTCAGGAGCTCCTCGAAGCGAGCGACCTATACGGGCAATCCCGCTTCGGCGTTCGCGACGGCATGGCATTCAAAGGCCATGAACATGCGCCGGGCAGGTGGCATGGTCATCCTGTCGCTTGGAACGAGGTCCCCCCAAAACTCGTCAACCAATGGATTCGTGCCGGGCGCGTTACCCGTCGAGAGGTCCGCGAGCTGCGGACGGTTGAAAATATCGAGCAACACCTCAGAGGTAATCCCCGGTGAACGAATGGCAAGGTTTCGGCGATCCCTCCAGGTTCGCAATCGAGTTCAAATTCGTTCCCGACCCCCATAACGGGCAGGGCACGCGGTCCAGTCTATCGGCATCTTGGGGCATGTTCCGGCTGTGGGCCCAGGACCGCAACCTCTGTGAGCACCGTGCCCAGGGGGAACTGCACACCGAGGTGACCTGGTATCTCCTGCCGCTGTTCGGATGGCTCGCCGAGAACTGGGACCCGCTGTTCCATGAACACCGCTTGCCGGAACCGATGGATGTCAACAGTGCGCGCCCCGCCTATCTGCAGGGACTACGCACCACGCTCGGGGATCCCGATCCTCAGGTAGAGCACCGGGCCGAGGCATGGCAGCGGTGGTGGCACCGCCACGGACTGCGGTCTTGTCGCGACGGTGGTCTCTTCCCGGATGTGTTCATTCGACGCCTGCTCGATTTCGTGGAGATCTCCTGGGGCAACCGGATATTGCCGGGAGCGCCTGCCGAGTTTTATTTCACCGCCCCGTTCGACACCCTCTACCTCGAAGTCGGCCAGGTCGCGGAGCCCCTATACCAGGCTTTGGAAGTCGCTGCCCAGGCGATGAACCAATGGGGTGGCGACGAAAAGCCCGAAATCGCGGCGCTCCAGCAGGCAATGAAGCGCATACCCGAGACGGCACCCGACGAGCGTGAAGGCTGGTACCTGCACGGGGAACCAGATCGGCAAGACGCCGCCGGGTCTATCCGGACTGCGCTGGAAAAGCTCCCGAAAGCCGCTCAGGTATTAACCGAAAGCGTCCTTCATCCCCTTTACATACGGCAACTCTCGCCGGCCGCGGCGATGTTCGGTTCCGCGACGCCTGCTATCGGACAAGCGGATGCCGAGTTGCTCACCCAGACCTTGCTTGCCGCATTTACCCGGGATGCAGGGCCGACGGCGCACGACTCCTTGGTGCAAGACCAACCCTTGGCAGAGGTGCGCGCGGACTATGAGGAAGGCTACGACCTCGCCCTCGACCTGCTCGACACCCTGGACCTTCCGGGCGGGCAAGCGCAACGCATCGACGTAGCCCGGTTGCTACATGACCTCGGGATTTCTATCTCCCCGGTGGAGATGGAGGACGACGGGTTACGCGGAGTGGCCCTCGCCGGACCCGACTTGCGGCCGACAGTCCTGGTCAACACCTGCCACCCGATGAACCAGCGCGAATCGGGGTATCGCTTTACTCTTGCCCACGAGCTCTGCCATGTGCTGCACGACCGGGGCTACGCTCGTCGGGTGTCCTTGGTCAGCGGTCCCTGGGCGCCGCCCGGAGTCGAGCGACGGGCCAACGCCTTTGCCGCCATGCTGCTGATGCCGCCGGAGCTGGTGAACCGACTCGTTGCGGATCTGTCGTCACCTGATCTCGCCGGTGTCGACGCCATCGAAAAGCTCGCCCGCCGTATGGGCACCGGGTTTCTGGCGACGCTGGAGCACCTGACCAACATCGGTAAGCTGAACGACGGAGAGCGTGAACGAGTCAGGGCCGAGGCCTGGCGAAGGAAAGGGTTCGATGCCTGACACCTGCGCCCGATCGGAGATCGGGCGTTTCGCCCGAAGGCTCTTTATGGATTCCGGACTGCTGACGGTTACGCAAGGGCACCACCTGACGTTTGGAGTGCGGCGGTAAGCTTACAGAAGTCCGCGCTACCCGGTGTAACCCGGATGCCGCCATGGGCTAGCTGCCCGCTGCCGCTTCGGGTTGGGCGATGCACCTGTGCTGAACCAGGGCGTTGCGGTGAGGGGAAAGCGCCGTTGTCGCGGTGCGCGTGGAACCCGGCATCCAAGTCCGAGCAACTGTTGTCGATAGGGCACGCGACTGGGATCCGATCAAACCGCACCGCTCTGACGGCGTACTCCAAAACAGTCCGGAATCTATAAAGAGCCTTCCTTAAAATCGAGCAGTTCGTACAATTCCGGACGCGCTTGGTCACACCCGCGGCACCCACCGCCGCAATCGGTGCCGGGGGGCAGTTTGCGCACCCGGCCCTTGCGCTCCAATGTCGCCAGCATGCCGCGCAAGGCATCGGCGTCGGTATCGAAATGCCGGGCCATGTCGATCAGGGCCGCGCGTTTGTGCTCGGCCAGGTAGCTCCTCAGCTCGGAAAGAATCATGGCGATCCTCCAAGGGTGATTGGATTCAGGGCAAAAATGCTCGGAGCGTCGATCCCCGTACCTCAAAGCCTGTCTGACTTAGAGGTTGTCTAAAAACTAACTCCTGGTTCCGTGAACTAAATGAACCGTTCATAGAATAATCCCTTTATAAAACAACAGGATAATGGAAAAATTCATTCACTTTTGGACTCACCCAGGGGGTGAAGCAGCCAATCCTTGAATATCAAGTGGAATCATGAGGTTAGCCACAATCCTAGATTTTATCTCACGGATTCAGGGCGTTCATAGCGAGAGATCGAGGAGCCGAGGCAGATTTTTCGCTCGCTGTGCTCACTACAAATGCGCCGGTTACGGCCGGCGTTAGCGCGTAGTTAGGGTTCAGTCCTCACTCCAAACCTACGCACTCAGGCATTGTCGGCAACGGCGACATACAGGCGTTGCCTCTCGCGCCGGCCCCACCAGCGCAGTCCGACGGCGACCATCAGGAAGATGGCCGACAGCATGCCGATCCACATCATGGATAGGCCCGGATGACGCGCGAAGGTGGCCGTCTGGTAGAACAGCGTGGCTGTCATGTAGCCGATCCCGGTAGTCCAACCCGCCACGAACAGGGTCCAACCCAGGTTGGTCTCGCGGTAGACCGCCGCCAGGGCCGCGGTGCAGGGGAAGTAGAGCAGGATGAACAGCAGGTAGGCGAAGGCCCCGGCCGCGCCGTCGAAGCGGGACGCCATGGCGCCGAAGGTGCCGGTCGCTACCTCCTGCTCTGCGGCCGCCGTTTCCCGGCTGCTCACGTCGCCGATGTTCAGCCCCAAAGGATCGCCCCAAGTGCCCATGGCGTCGCCCAGGTTGGCCGGGATGGTGGCGAAGGCCTCGGACAGGCCGCCCAACAGGCTGAATCCCTCTTCCTCTTTCGGCGCCTCGCCGGCCGCGGCGGCTTCCGCCTCGGCCATGGCCGTATACATGGAATCCAGGGTGCCGACCACGGCTTCCTTGGCCAACACGCCGGTGAAGATGCCCACCGCCGCCGGCCAGTTCTCCTGATCCAGGCCCATGGGTGAGAAGGCCGGCGCGATGCCGCGGCCCACCTCGCTGAGCACCGACTTGTCGCTATCCTCGTTGCCGAAGCTGTCGTCGGTGCCCAGGGCGTTGAGGAAGTTGAGCACCAGCACCATGGGGACGATGATCTTGCCGGCCCGGAACATGAAGCTTTTGGTCCGGTCCCAGGTGCGGGTCAGCACGCCCTTGAGGGTGGGTAGATGGTAGGGCGGCAGCTCTATCACGAACGGGGTGGTCTCTCCCGGCAGCAGGGTGTTCTTCATGAGCAGCCCGGTCAGCACGGCTGCGGCGATGCCGATCAGGTACAGGCCGAATACGACGTTCTGGCCGCCGATGGGGAAGAAGGCGGCGGCGAACAGCGCATACACGGGCAGCCGCGCCCCGCAGGACATGAAGGGGGCCGTGACGGTGGTCAGGATGCGATCGCGCTGCTGCTCCAGGGTGCGGGTCGCCATGATGGCCGGGACGTTGCAGCCGAAGCCCACGATCAGGGGTACGAAGGACTTGCCCGGCAGGCCGATGGCGCGCATGGCGCGGTCCATGACGAAGGCGGCCCGGGCCATGTAACCGGAATCCTCCAGCACCGATAGAAACAGGTAGAGGAAGGCGATTACCGGAATGAAGGTGGCCACTACCTGGATACCGCCGCCGATGCCGTTGGCGACGAGGACCGTAAGCCATTCGGGTGAGCCCATGCCACCCATGATCTCGACTACGCCGTCCACCAGCAGGGTGCCGGTGAAGAGGTCGAAGAAGTCGATGAAGGAGCCGCCGATGTTGATGGTAAACATGAACATCAGGTACATGACCACCAGGAAGATGGGGATGCCCAAGGCCCGGTTGAGCATCACGCGGTCGATGCGGTCCGAGAGGTTGCGCGAGGTCCGGGATTTGCGCTGCACGTGGTCCTGGGTCACCTGATTGGCGAAGCCGTAGCGCCCATCCGCCAACAGGATGTCCACATCGTCCGGCAACCCCGCGCGCAGCGCCGCCAATGTTTCCACCGGCACTGCGTCGGCGGCGATGTCCCGCGCCAGGTCGTCACCTTCGAGCAGACGGGTCGCCAGCCAGCGGGGGTCTGCACCCGCCTGCTGCGCGGCCCCTTCGAGTCGTGGCAGCAGCTCGCCGATGGCCCGCTCCAGGCCGGCATCATGGGTGATCTCGACGGCCGACACCGGAGACGCCTTGAGCGACTCGGCCAGGGTATGCCTGAGCGCGTCGATGCCCTGGTTGTCCACCGCGACAATCGGCACTACCGGGCAACCCAGGTACTGGGCCAGCTTCTCCACATTGATCTCCATTCCGAAGGACCCGCTGTTTTTCCACCCGAATGGCCGCCGCCTCGCCCTTGCGCAGGCTGAGCTTGAAGCCGCGTACCCGGAGCTCCACCGGGTCGCCCATGGGCGCCACCCGAGTGATGCTGAATTCGGTTCCGGGGGTCAATCCCATTGCCAGCAATTTCTTGCGATAGCTGCGGCCGGCCTCTTCAAAGCCGAGCACCTGCCCCAGGTCGCCGACCGCCAGATCTTTCAGGGTCATGGAATTCTCCACTCCGATTAAGAATTATTTTTTGCCGCAAATGAACGCGAATCAACGCAAATAGGCCGAAAAATACTCGGCTGAGATCTGCCGGGTCAGATTGATTCGCGGTCGTCGTGCCTCCACACGATGCGGCGCACTTCCAAGCGAGGCGTGCCGAAATTCAGCAAAAGCCCCACGCTGAGACCTGTGCCTCGAAGAGAGTTCATCACTTGGGCCTCATGCTCCGCTATAACGCGATTGACCGCCTTCAGCTCCACCAGCAGCTTGTCTGCAACCAGGATGTCTGCAGTAAAAGTTCCTACTACCCGATCTTTATAGCGGACTACCAACTCCTTCTGCCGCTCGAAAGCAATTCGTTGTTCGGCCAGCTCGATGCACAGAGCATTTTCGTAGACGGACTCCAAGAAACCGGCACCTAGGACATTGCTGACCTCGAATGCACGCCCGATAACACGCCGAGATATAGATTCGTCCTCATCGACTATTCTTGACGCATTTGCGTTCATTCGCGTTCATTTGCGGCAAAAAATAATTCCTGTTCACCTTATTTTTCACTCTCAGAGCCCCTCCAAATGCGCCAAGGTAGGTCGAAATCGGGATCGGTATCGCAATCGGAATCTCGATTTAGATCCCGATCCCGATCCCGATTTGTGCACTGCACAAACTTGACTCATTTGTAAAGATGCAGGTCCCTCAAGGATCCTAACGAGGCTTCGCCTCAGACCGACGAGGCGTGATCATCGCTATTTCGCGATCGAAAACGGAACCGTGATCGTAGTCGTAATCGGAGACGCAAGGCAAAGCGGGCAGGGAAAACCTGATGGCTACGGGTTTCGACCCGGCACCTGGCCGGGACCTCCGGATGCCACGATCGGCGAAAGTATTCTGTCTCTCCTACGGCGGCTTCGATCACGATTACGATCACGATCACGACTACGATCACGACTACGAGAGAGGTTAGACGTTTGCGAAATTTGACTCATTTGCACAAAATCTGGTCATTCAAGGAATCCTAGCCCGACCTCCCGCAACAAGTGGCCGATAGCCGACTTAATGGCATTGTCCTCCGGACCGGTGCGACGCAGATGTCCGAACCCCTGGTACAGATCGAAAATGCCGTAAAACGGTTCAAGACACCTGCGAAGGGCATCTTGTCTGTCCTCGATGGGCTCAGCATCGCCTTTGCGAAGGGCGAATTCGTTTGCCTCCTGGGCCCGTCCGGCTGCGGCAAGTCCACCCTCCTCAACGCCATTGCCGGACAAGAGCGGCTGGATGCCGGAGAGATCAGGATCGGCGGTACAACAAAACCCATTGCCGGAGAATCGCTCCGCGTCGCCATGGTCTGGCAATCCGACTCCCTCCTGCCGTGGAAGACGGCACAGGCCAACGTCGAGTTTTCTCTGCTGGTGTCAGGGATAAAGGGCAACCAGCGGCAGCAACGCGCCCTGAAATGGCTCCAGGCGGTTGGCCTCCAGGGCTTCGAGGCCTATTATCCGGCGCAACTCTCGGAGGGCATGCGCCAGCGGGTATCCTTGGCCGCGGCGCTTTCGATCGAACCCGACCTGCTCTTGATGGACGAGCCGTTCGGGGCGCTCGACGTCTACACCAAGCTACAGATCGAAAAGGAAGTCGTTCGACTGTGGGAGGCCATGGACGCCACCATCATCATGGTGACTCACGACGTCCAGGAAGCGGTTGCATTGGCCGATCGCGTAATCATGCTGACAGCGCGGCCCACCACCGTCGCCTTCGAGACGAGGATCGATCTGCCGCGCCCCCGTGATCTCGACCGCATCTATGGAGACCCCCGGTTTCACACCAAGGTGAGCGAGCTATGGCAGGCGTTGACGAATCCCGGTTGAGCTGCCTGTCGCGGCGGGCCTGGAGCCTGGCGGCGGCGCGCCTCGGGTTGGTCCTGTTGGTGCTGCTGGGGTGGGAGCTCGGTACGCGCTCGGGGTTCATCGACCCCTTCTACTTCAGTACCCCGAGCCGGGTGTTGGTCACGGTCATCGAGTGGGCGCACGAAGGTCTTCTCTTCGGCAATCTCGCGGTCACCCTCGGCCAGGCGACCACCGGTTTTATCGTGGGAACCCTGCTCGGTATCGTGTTGGGATTCAGCTTTGCCGCCAACCCCTGTATCGACGCCGTCCTACAGCCGTTCATAACCATCCTGAACGCACTGCCGCGCATCGCGTTCGCTCCCCTCATCATCCTCTGGTTCGGTCTCGGTTTCCTGTCGAAGGTCGTCATCGTGGTGTCGCTGGTATTCTTTGTCGTCTTCTTCAACACCTACCGCGGATTCAAGGAAATCAACCCTACGATTATCAAAAACGCGCGGTTGCTCGGCGCGACCAAGGCCCAAATGATGCTTCACATCTACCTTCCGGCGACCCTGGCGTGGACATTCGCCAGCCTGCGCGTGAGCGTCGGTTTTGCGATCATAGCCGCCGTTCTCGGCGAGTACATCGGCGCCAGCGCGGGGATCGGTCACATGATCGACAATGCCCAAGCGAATTTCGATGCCACCGGGGTCATGGCCGGTCTGCTGGTATTGACCGTCACGGTTGCGCTGCTCGACGCCCTCCTATCCGTAATCGAGCGACGCTACTCCCTGCGTGGATCTCGCTAGTGCAGCGCGGTAAAAATCCGGAGGCCATTTCCTGCAATTAGGCAGCCAACGGCTGCTGGTACAGGCTCAATGAAACTGGTATCCGAATTTTTACTCTGCTGCACTAGTCCGCCAATGAACAGTCCGCAAATGAACGCTAATGGACGCAAATCAGTTTGTAGCCCAACATCGAATGTTGGGCACGCCGCGTCCCTGCGGCTTTGCCCAACCTACCGACTGTCCGCAGATTACGCAGATTTTCACAGATTGTTTCGTTTTTAATCTGCGGAAATCTGTGTAATCTGCGGATAAATCAATGTTACCGGAGCTACAAACGATGCAGCGTCGCTTATTTTCCCTCATTCCACTACTGCTCTTGACCACCCTCCTACCGGGGTGTTCGGAGCAACAACCCCCGGTGCGGGTCGCCAGCGGCGGCCATATCCTCAACTTCCTTCCCTTCGATGTCGCAATGGCCAAGGGATTCTTCCAGGAAGAAGGATTGGATCCGGAAGTAACCTACCTGACCGGAGGCACCACCACGGCCCAGGCATTGTTGGCCGGGCAGGTGGATTTCAGTCTCAACGCCATCGACCACGCCTACAAGGCCGCCGCGCGTGGAAAATCCAATCTCCGCATGGTGGCGCTGATGAATCGCGTGCCCGGCATGGTCCTGGTGGTCCACAGCAGACACCGGGATACCATCCGGGACATCGGAGACCTGGTCGGGAAAAGGTTGGGCGTCACCTCGAAGGGGTCCGGTACCCACATGGTGCTCAACTTCCTGCTCGCAAAGAATGGCGTAGACCCGCAATCGGTTACGGTAGTGAAGGCCGGTACCTCCACCTTCCCCCCGGCCCTGGAGAACGGAAAAATCCACGGCGGAATCGCCCTCGAACCCTTCGCCTCGATCCTGATCGAACAGGGCAAAGTGCTCGTGCTGGCGGACCTCAGGAGTATGGAGAACACAGTCGAGGTTTTCGGGGGGCCGTATAGCCTGGCCGGGATCATGACCCGGCAGGACATCATCGCCCGCGACCCGGAGCTGGTACGCCGATTCGTCGCCGCCATCGTCAAGGCCCTGCGCTGGATGGCGGAACACACCCCGGAGGAGATAGCGGCCGTGCTGCCGAGAACGGTTACCGGCAGCGATCCGGATCGCTACATCAAAATCCTGGGTAAGCTGCGAGACTTCTATACCCTGGACGGCTATATCGACCCGGAAGGCGCGCGCAACGTGCTGACAGCGATGGAATTCTCCGGGGCGTTTGGGGCGGAACAAAACCTGAATGCCTTGGATTTCATTACCAACGACTTTCTGCCGACGCAGGTACAGTCCACAAGCCCGGAACCCGCCGTCGAGAATCGAGCGGTTGCCCCCACGCCGGATACCGCTACAAAGTAATCTTTTCAGGTCCGCAGATTACGCAGATTTCCGCAGATTATTTCGTTTTTAATCTGCGAGAATCTGGGTAATCTGCGGATCGATTGAAGCGGGCAGATCATTTTTCCTGTCTACTCAATCCGAACCTCGGCAGCTCTGTTTTTTGCCGCAAATGAACGCGAATCAACGCAAATCGGTTGCAAGAGATCACATGCTTTTTTCTGTCCGCAGATTACGCAGATTTCCACAGATTGTTTCATTTTCAATTTTTAATCTGTGAGAATCTGCGTAATCTGCGGATTGAATAATAATCTGCGGATTGAATAAAGAGTGACCCATCGCCATGCAACCACCCAACTGTGACCATTGCCTGCGACCGACGCAAACCAGCCGCATTGCCAAGGAACTGCTGGAGCAACGCCGTCCCATCAATCTGATCGGCAAGCCGGGCCAGGGCCGAGGGCGTCTCCTCGATGACCTGATGGTGATCGATCCCGACGCCATTCTCTGGCTGCGTGCAGATCTCAAGGAATATCACCACAGCTTCGCTGGTCTGCTCAAGACCCTGTGGGGCCAGACCAATCTCCCCGGCCACCCGCCGCGCAGTCTCGGGGGCCTGGTCGACAGGCTCACCGCCGGCGACCGGCCGGTCTGCCTGCTGCTGCACCACTTCGACGCCATCCTGAACAATCCCGACCTCGGTAAGGGCTTCGATGTGGCATTCCTGGATGGCCTGAATGCCTTGAAAAACCGCGGCATCTCACTCCTCTGTGTCACCGAGCGTAGCCACAGCCGGTATCTGATGATGATGCGATCCGGCGAGCGTCGGGTCTCGATCCTGGTTCTGGAGCCCGAGAAGCTAAGGCCCCTCTCCCAGACCGAGATCAGATCGGAGCTCGACCGCTGCCTACCCGACTTGGGTGCTAACGACCTGGATCTGCTTGCCGATGCAGTGCTCAAGCACCCGCGACCCTTACCCTTTCTGGATTTCGTGCGGAGACGGATTCAGGACAGAGATACCGATGAACAGGCATTCAACGAGCGATTGAGCCGTTGGAAAGACGCATACAAGGCCCTGGACAAAGGCGTTGCCGTCGCTGATGCCAATAAGCTGCGCCACCGGCTAATCTCCTGGTGCCGCGCCTTGGGATGCAATCGCATCAGGCTTCCCTTGACAGGGTTCTTCAAGCAACTCGGGCGCCGGCTTGCGGGGAAGTAGTGTAGGTTGGGCAAAACCGCCAAGGACGGCGGTGTGCCCAACATCCATATTTTTTTGCCGCAAATGAACGCCAATCAACGCAAATCGGTCGCACAAGATCAGATTGTCTTTTCTATCCGCAGATTACGCAGATTCCCACAGATTATTTCGTTTTCAATCTGCGAGAATCTGCGTAATCTGCGGATCGATTTTTGCGTTTATTTGCGGCAAATCTTCCGTGAAAATCTGCTCGTTCAATCTTATCGGCGGCTATTCATGCCGGGTTTCGTTCCTCAACCCAGCCTACGAGAGTTGACTGATGGCTGGACCTAAACAGAATCCGTTCCAATTACCGCCGGAACCCAAGACCGACTGGGATCTGATCCGGTGGACCCTGTTCGAATGGCCGCGGCTTCTTGACTGGTCCCGTCATCTCAGCCGCAAGCACATTTTGGTCCTCTACCTGGTCGCCATGGCCTGGATTCTGCTGCTTGCGATCGGGGTCTACGGGTCATCGCTTGCGGTGGTCGTTGCCCTGGAGCTGCCGCTCGACTTCCCCGCCCAATTCAAGCCGACTGTCGTCCAAATCTGCGCAGACAACCCAGGCTTCGGAGAGCGCCTGATCGGTCTCTTGTCAGTCACCGGCATGGAGTTTGAGACAAAGCTGGCATTTGGCCTGGCAGCGGGCCTGGCAGTGGGCCTGGCAGTGGGCCTGGCAATGGGCCTGGCAGGGGGCCTGGCAAGGGGTCTGGCAGGGGGCCTGGCATTGGGCCTGGCATGGGGTCTGGCAGAGGGCCTGGTAGGAGGCATGGAGGTGGGCCTAGGAGCGGGTATCGGGGTCTTCTTGGGCTGGGTCGTCGGGTTTCTGCACTTGCCCTTTTATCTCCCGCAGGCAGTAGTCGCCCTGATACGCCTCGACCTCTACCACAACCCCTATCGGTGGGACGCGGGGGTACGCCTGCCCATCTGGGGCGCCCGGCGCCGGCTGACCGGCGCGGCCTTCGACGATCCCGAGACGGGCACGAGGTTCGCCGAGTTTCTGCTCGAGTACCGTCCATTGCAGCGCAAACTCGCGGCGGCGGTGCTGCACGCCGCCCACGCCGGGCGCTGGCGTCTGCGGCCCCTGAATCCAGAGCTATTGACACCGCCGCCGGTGCCCGAGGACCGACCGGGCTATGCCCCCAGTGCCGGGTGGCTGCGTGAGCTTGCCGGATTGCGGCAAGACCTGGCGGCCGCGCGTGGCCAGACCCAGATCAGCTTCAAGCGAGCGGCCTACGCCCGCTTCTCTCAAAGGCTCAATGCCTTTCGCGACCTGACCCTGCGCGAATCACCCCGTTGGAACCGTTGGTATCCGGACGCCCTGGATAGCTGGCGCTCGGAAGCGGCAAAGGAGCTTCACCGGATCGAGGACCAGGCGGCGAGCCAGGAGCCGATCGCCGTCAACCGCTACCGGACTGGGACCCCGCTGCGGCCGGAGGACGACTAGGCGGTGTTTTTTGGCCGGGAGGATCTGCGTCAGAATCTGGCGCGAGAGATTATGACGGCCGCGGAGATGCCCCTGTTCCTGATCCTCGGCCAGCGCCGCGTGGGCAAGACCAGTCTGCTGAACTTCCTGCCGGAGCTGCTCGGCAGCGGTTTCGTGGTGATTTCCCAGGATCTCCAGGACGACCACATAGAGAGCGTGCCCTCCTGGCTGGCGGATCTGCGACGACGCATTGCCAAACAACTGGAGCGGGACGATGGGGATTGGACACCTCCCAACGAGTGGCTCGCCGCCTGGCAGGGACTGCGGGAATGGCTGGAGGGGATCGAGGCCGAGGGTGGCCGCAAGTTGATCCTGGCCCTGGACGAGTTAGAGCAGCTTCACTCGTACCTGATCAAGGATCAGGGGCAGGGAAACCGCCTGCTGGCGGCGATCCGCAGCTTCTCCCAACACCAGAACCGGGTGGTCCTGCTCTTCGTCGGCGCCACGCCCCTGTCAGAACTCCGGGACCCGGATTGGAGTCAGTATTTCGTCCAGACCCAGCCGTTCCGGGTGGACTACCTGGCAAGACCCGACGCCCTGCGACTGATTACCGAGCCCGTGCCGTTGGAGTATCCGGACGCGATCACCGAGCGCCTGTTCGCGCTCACCCAAGGCCACCCGGATCTGCTGCAACGCCTGTGCCGGCAGTTGGTCTCCATCGCCAACCGGGAAGACCGGCATGCCATGTCCATGGCGGATCTGGACGAGGCGGTCGCCGCCGTCCTGGTGCGGGACCTCGCGCCCATCGAACGCTTCTGGAACGAGTTCTGCCGGGGTCCCGCCTGCCGCGCCTGCATCGAGCAGATCCTCGCCGGCGAGACCCCGACTGACCGTTTGAGCTTAATACGCCTCGAAGAGCACGGCTATGTGGTCCTGGACCAGGGCCGACCGCGGCTGCGAGTGCCCCTGTTCGAGGGCTGGCTGCACAAATATCGTGAAGGTTTTCCCACCGCTTCCGGATAAGGTGTCGGCAGTCCGAATATTCTGTTATGGTGCATTTGTGATTTTGCACCAAGGTATCGAACCATGACCAGACTCACAATCACCCTCAGTGACGAGCGCCATTGGGCGTTGAAGGAGGCTGCTCTCAACAGGCGAAAGAGTATCGCGTCGCTGATTGAGGAGAGTCTGGATTTCTACGGAATCAAAACGCGGCAAGGGGCAGAGGAACTGGTTGCAAAGGCCCGCGGGAGAGCGGGCCTATCCGAGGAACAGGCCATCGACCTGGTAGCGGAGGAAACCCGGTTGACAAGATGCCCTTGAAACCACCACCGGCCATCATCGATACGAATGTGCTCGTCAGTGGTCTCATAACGGCTGACGAGAAATCGCCGGTCTGTCTTATCCTTGATGCCATGCTCGCAGGGCGTATTGTTTTCCTGCTTTCTGCCGACCTGTTGGATGAATATCGAAAGGTTATGCTGCGACCCAAGATAAAAAAGCTGCACGGACTCAGCGAGAGCGAAACCGACAAGATCCTAACCGAAGTAGTATCCAATGGTATCTGGCGGGAACCGACTAGCCCGGAAGCCGCTCCCGATCCCGGCGACAGCCACCTATGGCGTTTGCTCAGGTCGCAAAAAGGCAGCCTCTTGGTGACTGGTGATCAAATACTGTTGAAACAGCCTCCAGAATTCGCCTCTGTTGTATCGCCAGTAACATTTGTCAGGGAATTTCTGTGAGTCTGTGAGCTGTGCTCTTTGCGGCTTCGCGTTCTCCTCCGGCCCGCATATCTCACCGGGGCGTCTGGCGGTACTTCAGCTTTCATTCTATTTCAATAAGTTACAGGTTAATTTCTCAATCTTTGGTGTTGCCTGCGAAAGCGTCTCTCCCGCCGGGAGGTAATCATTCAGCCCCCGCTTCGTCATTCCGGCAGGAATTGCCGGGATCCAGGAACCATGGACGACAAAAACAGTGAGGGTCTGAACAATTACACCGGGAGAGGGGTTAGGGAGAGGGAATCAAAAAAGAAATGGGGAGTGGTTTACGCTAACTACTTAAAAATTCGGCATGATAAGTTATGGGCTTTTTCCTGAGAGGGATCCGCTTGTGAAACCTGAAAGACTGGCCCTACTGGAAGACGAGCTGCGTATCCTGGAGAAGGCAACAAAGCACCTCGGCTACTCCATGGATCGAGTCCAGGCTCTGAAGGACAAGCCCCGGTGGACGCCCGAAGAGCTGGAGCGCTTCGAATCCCTCGCCAGCCGCTTCTCCCGACTCGCCGATCTGCATATTCAGCGCGTTATGCGACTGATAGACGATCTGGAGCTGGTTTCCCAGGGCAGCTTGCTGGACCGTATCGAGCGGGCGGAGAAAAGAGGCTGGATCGCGGCCCCCGATCTCGTGCGTATTCGCGAGCTGCGTAACCTGATCGCGCACGAATACGTCGAGGATAAGCTGCATGAGCTGTACCTTGTCGTACTCGAGCTCGCTCCTCTGCTTATCGAGCTGACGCCGAAGGTTGCCGCCTTCGGACGCATGCTGATCGCAAGGTACGGCGGCTTGGGGGCTGTCTCATAGCGCC
Organism: Candidatus Thiosymbion ectosymbiont of Catanema sp. Cochon2018; assembly: GCA_011392765.1. Taxonomy (GTDB): domain Bacteria; phylum Pseudomonadota; class Gammaproteobacteria; order Chromatiales; family Chromatiaceae; genus Thiosymbion; species Thiosymbion ectosymbiont_A. The sequence continues at coordinate 1,792,071 of WYCW01000001.1, forward strand.
CATTGGCCTAGCGAGGCTTTGCCTCAGACCGACAAGGCGTGACCCCCTCCTCCCCCAGGGGAAGAAGGGCTCCGGCGCTCCCAACTTCACTGGCTGATCCAGGTCAGGTTGGGTAACGAACCGCACCGAAGAACCACGGAGGTAGACACGGATAAACACGGATCACAATCCGTGTCCATCCGTGTCCATCCGTGGTTCAGAGGATTTGCGATTCCCGCCCAAGCAAGAGGCAGAAATGTTTTTGTGCAGCGCGCAAACTTGACTCATTGGTAAAGATGCAGGTCCCTCAAGGAATCCTAGCGAGGCGTTGCCTCAGACCGACGAGGCGTGATCATCGCTCTCTCGCGATCGAAAACGGAACCGTGATCGTGATCGGGTGGTGTTCCAGCTTTGTTGTTTCCGGTTTATAGGGTGGCTTATAACCCCAAAGGGTGTCGCAAAGGCCCATCCGTGGGGCGTAGCGCAGGCGTCCCCGCCTGCAGTTTTCGATGCAGGCGAGGACGCCTGCGCTACTTTTGCGACACCCTCCATGATAGGGGGGCAAGTTCCCTCTACTCGGTAGCAACAAAGTCAGAACACCACCAAATATGCCGCCCATATCCGGCGCTTTGCCAGGGCCAAGGAGGAAGATGCCGTCATCGCGATGTGGAAGACGGCACTGGTCGAGGACTAGGCCCCCGGAGCCTTATGGGCGCTCATGACCCATCCCAAGAGCGGAGAGCGGGCGATCTTCCTCGCCTATGAGGACGTGCATATGCTGTCCCACCAGATCGGCACCGGCCGACATGTCGACCTCGAGGCGCTGACCCAGGTTCGGGGCGAATTGCGCGCCTTGCGCTCCCGTTATGAGGAGACGGTGCGCCGCACGCATCTACAGATGGAAGACAAGGCACGTCGCATCCAAGTCTTACAGAAACGTCTGTCCGAGACCGAGGGGTTGCGAGCCCGGTTGGACGATGCCCAGGCTCGGTTGCGGACGCTGGAATCCGGGCAGGAGCTGGCTGACTTGCGGCAGCGGGTCGAGCGGCTGGAGCCGGCCCTGGCGGATGCCGACCACCGCCATACCCAGGGCCCGGATACAGATCCGAGCGTGGCAGGAGCGGTATCGTGGGCTGGAGGTGCGAACGAGGGAGTTGGAAGCCGAATTGGCAGAGCGTTTCCTCCTTTGCCCGGGCCTTGGAACAGGTAGCGGACCGGGAATATCAGGAACAGCCGGCACATTAGAGGCTGTCTAAAAAGTGCCGTAGGCCAGAGTCAAGTGTAGGCTGGGTTGAGGAACGAAACCCAGCATTTACGGGCCAATAACGAGGTCTTCGTGAACGCGAACACCTACAACCTCGGCTCTTACGATGCCGGTGCCGCCCTGGAGTGGGGGCAAGGAGAGTGGACATTCACCGGCTTAGGGATGAACATCGGTGAGAATGATGATGGCGACAACTACAACTTCTGGGGCGTCGAGGTCGGCTACCATCCCCAAACTACATTGGGTGACGGCAACTACCGCTTTACCCTGACGGGGACCTCCTCTGCATTTCCCGACCCGGTCAGCAACAAAAAACCTGTTGCTTTCTATTGAGTTGTCATCCAGTTACCCTGCGTCTAGCTTGAAGACAAAGGAAAATCCCGCACAAACAGTATATCCTTGAAGACCGTATCTCAGCCGTCACCACAGATATCGGTGAGTGACACTGCGGGGAGGGTCGGAGTTGCAGAACGAACAACTCAGGAAGGCAGGGCTCAAGATTACCTTACCCCGGGTAAAGATCCTGGGTTTGCTGGAACGCAGCGACAAACGCCATGTCAGTGCCGAAGATGTGTATAGGATGCTGCTGGAGAACGGCGAGGAAATCGGGCTAGCCACGGTTTATCGGGTGTTGACTCAATTCGAGTCGGGGGGACTGGTGTGCAGGCACAACTTCGAAGGCGGCCAATCCATCTTCGAGCTGGACTGCGGCAAACACCACGATCACCTGGTCTGCGCCAAGTGCGGGAAGATCGTGGAGTTCGTCGACGAGACCATCGAAAAGCGTCAGAGTGCCGTCGCAAAACGACATGGATTCGCCATTCAGGACCATTCTCTAGTCATCTATGGCATCTGCGACAACCCCGATTGCCGGGAGTAATCGCGGCCCGGTTTTTCGGATCTTATGCTGACTCGATCATAAGCAGCTGGACTTCCAACTTGAGATAAAGGCAATGGCTGAACAAGACTGGCAGGTTTTTCAACTGTCCGAACTCTTGGGGACAATCGATCGCAGCACGGTCGATTTTCGCGAGTTCCTGCGAACCCCATCGATGAGCTGTGCGATTTATCATCTGCCTGCCGGTTCCAAGGATATGCAGACACCCCACGACGAAGACGAGCTCTATCTGGTGGTTGCAGGTCGGGGCCGCCTGCGGATAAACGACACTGAACATCCCATTGTCAAAAACACCCTGATGTACGTTCGGGCCTCCTGCGATCATGCCTTCTTCGACATCGAGGAAGACCTTACCGTCCTGGCATTCTTCGGAGCGGCGGTTAATTCTACTTTGTCATATCTATCTACGGAGCAACCTTGACTGCGAGGTCCTTCTCGTTCAGCACTCACGTCTGGTCACCACGGCCGTGGCCAGTTCGTGGAGCATCGGCACCGTATCGTCCCACGCGACACAGGCGTCGGTGATGCTCTGCCCGTAGACCAGCCCGGTGGCGGAGGTCAGATCCTGTCGGCCGGCGACCAAGTGGCTTTCGATCATGGTCCCGATGATGCGCCTGTCGCCACGGGCAATCTGACCGGCCACGTCATGGCCGATTTGGATTTGCTTGGCCGGTTGCTTGCGGCTATTGGCGTGGCTGAAGTCGATCATGATCTTGGGTGTGAGGCCCGAGGCGATGATCTCCTCCGCGGCGATGTTTACGCTCTCGGTGTCATAGTTCGGGCGGTCGCCGCCGCGCAGGATGATATGGGTGTCCTCGTTCCCGCGGGTGCGAAAGATCGCCGAGTTACCACCCTTGGTCAGGGACATGAAGACATGGGGCCGGGTCGCGGCGTGCACGGCGTCGATGGCGATCTTCACCGACCCGGTGGTGCCGTTCTTGAACCCGATGGGGCAGGAGAGGCCCGAGGCGAGCTCCCGATGGCCCTGACTCTCGGTAGTGCGGGCGCCGATGGCGCCCCAGCTGACCAGGTCGCCAACGTACTGGGGGCTGATGAGATCCAGGAACTCGGTACCCGCAGGGATACCCATCTCCGCCACATTCAGCAGCAACTTGCGGGCCAAATGCAATCCCTTGTTGATCTCGAAGCTGCAGTCCAGGTCCGGGTCGTTGATCAGACCCTTCCAGCCTACCGTGGTGCGGGGTTTCTCGAAATAGACCCGCATCAGGATCATCAGCTCCCGCTCGACCTCGGCGCGCACGGCGCCCAGCCGCTCGGCGTACTCCATGGCCGCCTGGGGATCGTGGATGGAGCAGGGTCCGACCACTACCAGCAGTCGGTCGTCTTCGCCCTGGAGGATATGCCGAATCTCCCGCCGCGCGTGGTAGACCGTGCGCGCCGCCTGCTCGCTGACGGGAAGCTCTTTCTGCAGGGCCTTGGGCGCGGCCACCTGCTTGATGTCGCAAATGCGTAGATCGTCGGTCCGATAGTGCATCGAGATGGAACGGTCCGTGCCGGGAAGGATGAGGCAGTATATCCGCAAAGAGCAGGCAACACTACGCAACGTGCGCCCAGTCCCAGGGTGAACGCGTATAACGAAATCACGGCCATCCCCAAGCGGCTAGGATTCCTTGAGGGACCTGCATCTTTACAAATGAGTCAAGTTTGTGCGCTGCACAAAAACAGTTCTGCCTCTTGTTGGGCGGGAATCGCAAATCCTTTGAACCACAGAGGCAGACACGGATAAACACGGATCACAATCCGTGTTTATCCGTGTCTGCCTCCGTGGTTCTTCGGTGCGGTTGGTCACGCCTCGTCGGTCTGAGGCGAAGCCTCGTTAGAGTTACTGGAGTTGATCGGCTGCATCGTCATCCTCGGTGCCATGGGTTGTCAGCGTGAGATTGCCGCGCAAATCATCAACCAGGGTGCGGAGTATTGCTGGTAGGGTAGTGTTCTAATTTTGCTGTTCAGGGATTTCAGACGGCAACACCAAACTCATAACGATTCACGAATAATCCGATGACACTATCGTGCATTTGATTTAGAATCCCCGAAAGGGGATCTGCAAACCCCTCGCCGTTAGGTGATGGATAAGAGGGGTCGAGATTGAGCCTGATGGTTTGAGGATTACAAGCGGAGTTGGCATACCGTCTGGAGCTGCGAAGTATCATCTGGAGTGGCCGAGGAAGTATCAGAACCCAGTTGTTCGGAGGTGATGTAGGTTACGGTTGTCGAGAGTTGGAGAGATCGTGTGATATCAAAAACTAATCCCCATCGGAGCCGGGCGAAGATTTTGAGTTGAGTCGCGACAGCCATCGGCCGCATGGCCGATGGTTGTCGCTACGTAACCTCGAAATCGTCATCTGGCTCCGGCGGTTGTTGGCTCTATAGAGTTTCCTCGGCAAAATTTTGTTTGGTTAATGGCTTAAAATTCAAACAATTATATCAAATAATTTATAAAGAGAAATCCACGTAATTATCCGGGACCTGACACTTAGCCATGAAACTAAGAGAAAAGTTAGAATACTTGGGCTTCGACTCAAACGTTTTTCCTGTTATCGAGCAATATCTCGATGATATGCTGATGGTATTGGCGCTAGTGGAGCCGGAAAAGACATACTATCTTTATCAACACTATATCGAGGATGTCAGCATTGAGAAATTAGCACAAACTACCAACAAAGTGAGCAGAACGATTCAGCGTTATCTGCACGGAACGGAGAAGAAAGTAGGAGCGGAAGACCTGTTCCTGTTTCTGCTTCAGATCTATTTCGAGGCGGAGTATCTTGTCACGGCTGGCGACGTTGTAATCTCGTGTTTCAGCGAGGCCGTCAGCGGCGGGAAAAATCCGGTCAAGATCCCATTCCACCGTAGCTTCTTTCGGGTCCTGGTGGAGGCCCTTGACCCCCATGATCCATTGGAATCGCTGCCCTGGTCCAAAGCCGCCGAACGCGGAAGATCGATTCCGTACCCATTACGCCACATCGTTTGGCCGGCATTTTGTCCACCCCTGGACCATGACAAACTGCCTGGTGTATTGACAGTCATTCGGGACACGGGTAACTCCGAGCGACCCTGGTTGTGCCTGATTATCCTATTGGCCGCCGAGCGCTCGGACCTGTGGGGACAGATCCTGGAGCTGTTGAATCCCCCCAATGTGAAATGTTTGGGCCCTCGCCGTGGACAAGTCGGTAAGACGGCAAGGCAAGATGTAACACTGCGTGCGCAGAAACTACTCGACAGTCTCACCGACCCGTTTGAAAAGAATGCTCTTCTGGCAGTCCTGGCAAATGGACCTTGTGACTGGAAGCGACTCGCTCCCTCTGACCTTGCAGACCTGGATCCGAACCAAAGGGTCCGTGTATGTGCCCAAGAGGCTTTGCGACACCTTTCGTGACACCTGCAAACACGATAACGATCGATGCAGTATTCGATTCAATCGGTGTCGAGCTTGGCCTGCAGGAACACCCCGATGTCCTGCTCCGAGAGATGGATGTTCCCGTCTATTCCGTCCGTTACATCGGGGAGCGAAAAGGTGGCATTCCCATGAGCGACTTGAGACCAGGATAGTCTCACCAGTCTCTGCTCGCCGAGCAATATCAAGCGTGCTCGGTGGAACGCCTCGGGTATCCCATGGACATCAATGGCAAGGGAATCCTGGTGATCACGGGCAACGGTCAAGGAAACCCTGGTCCGAGCCAGCCCCCCGGCTTCTGTCAACCGTGGACGCTCCTGCTCATCCAGCACCAGGGCCTCGATTATCAATCCATCTTCCCGACGGCTCTCCCGATGAACCTCGATCAGCTTTGGCATCAGCCATTGTTCGATCACTTGTCGCCCTGCGGCGAATCCCCGTTCGATCCAGGCAACCTTGGCGTGACAGGACTCGCATCTGTCGAGGTGCAGATTCGCGCGCATCCGCAGAAGCATCCCTTCCTCTCCCGAGGGGAGTCGATCATTCGCAACCGCCCATATCTCGAAGGGGTGAAGGTGGGGATCGCTCTGGAGCAGCTCCCACCGCTGCGCACATTTGAAGCAACCCAGCAGATGCCAAGCGAGGTTTTGATAGTCGCTCTTGGTGGCCAGTAGTAATCGCGACATATTGACTAGCTTGGCCGGATGGGGACAGGCGTCGTCTGTGTCGGCGTAGAGTGCTTCGCGGCGCGCTTTTGCGGCCGTACGCAAAATCTCAAGCATTGGGCCACCCCAATCTTTCAAGGAGAATGAGCTTCGCGAATCTTTCCCAATCGGCCTTGCTTCCGAACCAGGCCTTGGCATCTTCCGGGAGCAACTCCCAGTCGAAGTCCCCGGGGCCAAACAGGGCATAAAGCAGGTGAGATTCCGAAGTGCACTGAGCCTGCTCGTCCTTCATCTCCTTGGCCGCCACCTGGATGGCGCTGTGTGCAGCATCGGTCAGGAAACTCCAGTGCAGGGGTACATCGCAGCTCCAGGATCCGGAGGGAGACCTGGGGCAACCGGAGTCCTTGGAAAAAGCACCTATGTGACCATCAGCCCTAACCATGGCCGAGAACAGGTCCCAAAGATCGACCGTTCCTTCGTCTTGGGTTGTGTCTTGAAGCGCTGGGTCCGGATTGTACAGTCCACACAACAAACGGTCCGGATTTGCCCAACCATCCGGCTGAAAAAGCCAGGGTACCGGATCTTCTTCGCTACAGAGCTTTGCTGTCTCGCAGATTTCCTTCAGATCCCAACCCGGGATCTCGAGCTGACGTATGGCACCGAGGATCTCCGGATCCCCGATCCGGCGGATCGCATTCAGAAAATCCATCTCCGTAACGGACTCATCGGGCGCTGCTACTTGCGGTAAGGCATCAATTACCAGCTCGGCTCCGGAGCTGAAGTTGACGCTCGGCGGCGACTCTTGCCTGGGCAAGATCCGGCGACAACCGAGATTCCTGCGCAATTGCGTCAGTAAAAGGACGTACTCTTGGTCGAACGAATCGAAAAACACCCGACCAAGGGACCGGCGGCGGGTGAGGGCACCGAAGAGGTGGCGGGGACTGATGTCCCCTCCCGCATCGATTGCCGCTTCTCGGACCAAGGGGTGCTCGAAAATCCGTTTCGATAGCGTGTCGGGTTGATTGGAGGACTGATCGGGGATTGCGTAGAGGCAGGAGTTGCCGTAGAGGATATAGGTATAACCGCCCAACGCATTCGGTTTAGCGTCGATACTCGTGCGTCGATAGTCCCTGACCGCGGCTCCCAAAGGAACACGTTCGACCAACAGGCTGCGCCAGATATAAACAGCCGCGTCCAAGGCATCCTCGTCGGAAACCCGGGAACGGGGGGCGATGACGGCCATGGCCCCACCGTAGAGAAAGGCGTTGGCGACAGTCGCGGTTGCGAAAAGGTCCGAATCCGGTTCATCGAGATGGGCATCGCACCCATTGAGGAAAACGATCTGCCCGTCAGATCCGGGAAAGCGCTTTTCGATATTGACGATCTTGAGGGTCTCGGCGCGACCGCGCTTCCCGACGACTAGCCCCTTGCGCGGTTCGATATGTCCCGTAAAGTGGAGAAAACGCAGCCCGGGGTTTCCAAACTCATCCAATATCTCCTGGACGCTGGGGTTCTTCATAGGATGGTACTCGAGCACCGGATGTTCCGCCACGATTGCTTCGAGCTCTTGTTGCTCCTGCTTGCTTTGGGGAAGATTCCGTTTGGGGTCTGCGACGATATGCAGAAATCTCGGTTTGACATCCTGGGGTTCCAACGATCGGGGGGTACGGCCAGGGGCCTTCTTGAAGTAGCTCTCGTTGGCAATCGGGATATTGAGACCGATCACGAGCTCACTGCCGAGAAGGTTGCCGCGAAACAACAGGAGGTCCCAGGGAACGGATGTCACTGTGGTATTGATGACCAGGCAACTCCCCTCGTCCAGCCGACTGGTATCGAGGAATTCCTGGAGGCTCAAATCCGTCGACATGATCTGCGCAAGCCTAGTCATGTCCTGACCGCGTGACGGGCAATTAACGGCGAAACATCTCTGGATGAAGCGGCGTTGGTGGTCGAATTGGTTTCGGTCGATCTCACGGTGCGCACGCCACTGCCAACGCCGCTCTTCGTCGAGCAGGGTCATATCGACCCCGACGCTGTCCGCACCTTCCCGCACCTCGACCAACAATGTCCAGGTGAAGCCCATTACACTTATATACTCAGCTGCCCTTTCCCAACAAACCGGTACGATCACGCGCCACTATGGCCTCGTGATAGCGCTCGCGGATGAAACGCACCTCCAGATCCCAGAGGCGGTTCAGGCGTTGGTTGGGGGAAGACTCTATGTCGTCTGCAATCCTTCTAGCCTGGGTAGCGATACTGTCAAGAGAGATTAACGACTCATTGTCAACCTTTGTAGGTTGCCGGATCTTGTTCAGACGATACTCGATCTCCGCGAGCTTGTCTCTCACTTGTTGCTCCGTAACCACGAGCGTCACCCTGGACAACATGCTGCGTTCCAACTCGTCCAAGTCCTCCGCGATGCTGGCAAGGAGGTCCTCGTGGGGTTTGTTCTCCAATCGTTGCTCGATCTTCTGGAGATCGGCGTGCAATTTCTTGTTGGTTATCCCCGAACCCTCAAGAAGCCCCCGCAGATGGACGCAGCGTTGACGCTGACTTTCGATCGAGTTCTTCAGGAGACTCAGGTGCCAACGCAAGGTTTCGGCACGTTGCAGACGATCGTCGATCTTTGCCACGTCCGGCACCAATTGACCCTCGAGCTCGCTACGCAGATCGAATGCGAGCGACTCCCATTGCTTGCGCAGGAAATCGATTCGATCCGGATCCGCGACCAGCTTGCCGAACAGGTCTTCGATTTCTGTCCGCAGCCGATGGAAGCGATCCTCGAGCTGGTGGCGTTCGGCTTGAATGTCGTGGGGTTGCAGGGAGAGCGACTTGGATTCCTCTTCGGCGTCTCCTACTTCGATGGTGATACTGATGGCACCGGGTTGATAGGTGGCCCGTACCTTGACCGGCGTCCCGGGTGGTGCGTTGGAGGGAAAATCGAGGGTCCCGATGAAGTGATATCCCTCATAAAGAGGCATCCGCACCGTCGTTGCCTGATCCTTGATATAAAAGGTATGAGTATGTGCCGCATCGGACTTGGTCCCGGCCGGGAGGATCACCGCCTCTCCCTGCACTAGCCGGACCTGGATCGCGCGTGCAAGCCCACCGATATCTGCGCTCACGCCGCCCCGCAGCACCGGCCAGTCCCAGGACGACCGTACCCCCCCATCCGGATCGGCCAGAGAGAGGACGAAACGGTTCTCTTTGCTCGTCAGTGGAAGGTTCGGCAGTAAAAAGCGGCCGTCATTGCCGATTTCGATTCCGTCCTCCAGCACCTGCTCGTTGACCTCAATGCGCAGAGACCAATCGGGTTCGAGACCGCCCTCGATGGTTCCGCTGGGTCCATGGATCGACTCCATCCGTTCGGGTACCTGGGTCGTCGGTGATACGTCCCAGTGCAGCCGGAATTCCCCCTGTTGCCCTGGTCCTGTCCGCTGGGCGAGACACCGAGCGGCGACATGGGCGGCCCCGATGGCTACGCACTCGTCTTCCCGAAAGCGCTCGATACGGGGGCGACAACCGAATCTGGTATCAAAATGTTCGCGGAGCTTTTCCGCAACGGCAGGCGTCCGGGTGGATCCGCCGACCAGGATCAGGGCATCGAGCGCCCCGGCCTCGGCGGAAATGATCTCGTCGTCGGATCGAGAGTCGGCCCCCGGGCGTTCCCGTCCCTGGGCCAACAAGGCCCGGTCGCAGATAGCCAGGGTGGCACTCAGAATCGGCTCGATCGCTTTCTCGTAGTCGGCGCGGCGGATCCATTCCTGGACTCGGACCTCTACGAGTCCGACTTGAAGCTCCTGCACCCACTCGGCTTCGTCCTGTTCGGAAAGCCCCATCTTGACTCGCTCGGCCTTGCTCAGAAGCTCGTGCATATAGTCCGCAAACACGATTGGAGAAACCTTGCCGTCGGCCTCGGTGCTATCGGATTTGCTATCTCTGGACTCGGCACCATCGGCCTCGGTACCGCCGGGTCCGGTACCATCGGACTCGCTATCGCCGCCGGAGTCGGTGCCATCGGGTTTGGTGAGGTCTACACCCTGCTCGTGCAGACTGGGTCGGATAAGCCGTACCAGTTGCTTGTCGAAGTCCAAGCCGCCGAGAAACGGGTCTCCGTCATAGGCCCTGCCATTGGCGCCGATACGGATGTGATTCCCCTCGCGGATACAAAGGCTGGCATCCATCGTACCCCCGCCGAGATCATAGACCAGGATGTGGGTTTCTTCCTCGCTGTGCGCGATGCGCTCCTCCTGGTGGTAGGCGATGGCCGCGGCCACGGGCTCTCGAACGATATCGAGCACCTCGAGCCCCGCCAGGTTCGCGGCCTTGCGCGTCTGCTTCAGCCGCTCCTCCGTAAAATGTGCGGGGACCGTGATGACCGCGGCGACCTCGCCGAGTGCCTCTTCGGCGTGCCCTTTGAGCTTGGCAAGAAAACGGGCGCTGATCTCGGTGGGGGTCAAGGGACCCTGCTGGAAGGGATAACGGACATTCAGGCCCATGTGACGCTTGATGAACCCATACCGATATGGAGGCTCGGCGCATTCTTTAGCGCGTTTGCCGATCAGGAAATCCCCGTTGGCCTGTTGCGCGATGACCGAGGGCATGGTCGTGCGCCCGTCGATCTTGAGGATGCGGGGAGTGGCCCCCTCCAGATAGGCGACACAGCAGTTGGTCGTTCCCAGGTCGATTCCGATCGGCTTTTTCATTTTTTTCATTTGGATCGCTCCTCATCGGGAAGCCCGAAACACAGTAGATCGAATGCCAGCCGTGCCGCCGGCTGACCCAATGCCCTCGCCGCCCGCCCCGCCTCACCTGGTCGTTCCACACGTCCGGTTTCGGGAAACGGCAGCTGCTCCTGAGCGTAGCGCTCGACTTCTTCCGCCTGGAACTGGATTTCCTGGGCGCTGGCATCGGCCCGTTGGACGCCAAGTACCTTAAAAGGGTTGTCCTGGTGCGGATCCTCGGCGAACAATAAGGGATTTTCTATTACAAGTTTCGCCATCTGTTTTCTCCTTCTGTTTTTCTTCCACTCAGTTTATGGACGGGAGGCAAATCGGACTTGCAGCGGAACGGAACATCCACTCTGTTTATCCTTCTTCACTCCCGCTCCCGTGACTGTTCGGAATCCTCTCTGGAATCAGGCTCGACAGAGTCATGATCCCCAGGATTCCCATTTTCGCGGCCGGAAGCCGTAGAGGAAAACCGACCAGTTGCCGCTCTCCCTGTGTGTGACACCAGCAGATTGATAAAAATCACAATGAATATCAGCTCGTAGATATTCGCCATGGTCGAGATGAATTTCGACATCGAAGAACGGGGTTGTATATCTCCGTATCCGGTCGTTGTGATCGTATAGGTGGCAAAATAGATGAAATCGAGGAAGGATGGCGGATGGTTTTGGTTAAACGCCTGGTTCAATCGCTTTATTTCACCATCGACTTTCTTTGCATTTTCCTTTACCCTGTTTTCTACGGTGGTGTTGAAGCACTTCATCAGTCGATCAAGTGCCTGACCATGCCAGGACTCCAATTCTTGTAAAGCAGACGATAGAGAGTTGCGTATAGGTTCCATTGGATTTTTTGGGTGAAACCGTATCAGGACACGTTGACATCCGCCGCTCTCTGTTTCTTCATTGCATCCGAAAATTTCCGCATCTGCCGATATCTGGAAACGACGGCTGAGCGTACTGGCATCGGACATAGCATCAGACATGGCATCAGATATTAGCTCGATGGCCTTTTTAATTCTCTGTGAAGCGACTCTCCTATTACCCTCGATAGTCCCTTCCTCCGTTGTATACGCAATTATCTCTATTACTCCAAGTCGGGTCGGTTCTGTCCTCCCGTTGCTAATTCTATTTAGGATAGACTCGATATTTGTTCTATCACCTGCTTCATTCGCCAAATTGTCGTTGGAATCGAAATCCAAATGTACACTGGGAATCGCTTCATCAGAAACCGGATCCTTCCACTCGGGTTCCCGATATTTGGGGAACTCGATGTTTTCGCAGACAACAGAATCTTCACCATGGTTCATTGTGGCGGGGCTTACTTCGTCTGTTCCATCTCCACTTGAATGATCTGTAATAAGGCCCTTTTTATTCCCTGCCTCTCTCTCATTTCCATCGTGATTCATCGCGAGTGAATGAAGTCCGTTCTCGCGTGGCTTCCATTCCGTATGAGTGGAAGCCTGTCTGTAGAAAAAGGATAGGTCATGAAATGCATAGGCCAACGAGAAAAGGATGATGACACTTATAAATACCACCATGGCCATGCCGAGAAGGTACATTGGCGAACGTTCGGATCCCTTTGCTAACTTTTCTGGTTCATCACGCTCGTCATCCGAGAAAATCACGAAAGAATTTTTCCAACTTTCTTGTTGCTCTTGATAAACACGATCTGGATAAAATTCTCCCTGTACGTGTCTGTATGCTGTACGGATAATCGGTGTTAGCAAGACCACAGTCACAATCAAGGAGAGAATACATAAGGCTTCAAGACCCCAATAATACCAAGGTAACCAGCTCGGTTTAGAAGACTTTTCGGAAAACAGATAGTTTCCCATAGCACCGAGGCCCAAGTAACCGACAAAAAAGGTAAGATAAACCCCATAACAATAACGGGTAACATGAGAAAAGTGGCTGCAAAATTTTTCCTCACTAGTGCAGTCACTCCCCTCTTTTATGTAGTGCTTCTTATATTTATTTCGGGATACTTCTGACACAACAACTGGCAATATAAAAGCGACTCCTAAAAGGAATACTTCATACCAATTACGGACTGGCCTCATAGGGCTAGTCAGAAGCCACTGCCCGTCCCGATTGGCATATATCATTAGCGCATCCAATGCAACTAAGAGAACGAATAATAGAACAGCAATAGCTATACTAATAATAAAGAACCGCCAAAAAGATTTGTTCGGCATTGTAAGCCCCCATGAACTATACGAAATCCGGATCAAGGACCATGCTCAACGCAGGGCGCGGAACATAGCGCGAGGCTCCCGGTCTTCGGGCACGATCCGGCGTCCTCCAAAAAGATTTGTTCGGCATTGTAAGTCCCCGTGAACTATACGAAATCCGGATCAAGGACCATGCTCAACGCAGGGCGCGGAACATAGCGCGGAGCTCCCGGTCTGCGGGCGCGATCCGGCGTCCTCGTCGCAGGACCCGCAGCGCCTGATCCCGGTCGGAAATGCCCAGATAAGCGACGAGAGCTTTGTAACCGTCCACTAACTCAACGGGATCGCTACACCCCTGCCGGGCCAGTACCCTGAGATGCCGCGACAACACCCGTGACAGGCGCCGGATCCTGAATCTGGTACGCCGTCCCGACTTGGACATGGCGCGCATGAGCGGGGCATCTTTGGTCCCCCTTTTTCGCTTCTGTCTTTCCTCGTACTTGTCTCGCAGCAATTCCCGAATCTGGATCACGCAGATCCGCATGGCCAGCAGCCGTGCCCGTTCGATTCCGGCATCGATCGCCAGCAGGCGCTGGGCCGACTGAAAGAGCGCAAGGCGCCGTTCCTCGGTCTCTTCTTCCAGGTTGTGTCCCGGCTCGCTGCCCTGCAGGTACTCGCGCGTCAGACGGTCGCGGTAGAGTCTGAGCGTGTCCTCGCCCAGGTGGACCGCAAGCGGTTCCGCGGACACGAGTACCTGCCAGTGGACCCGAGCCAAGGACAGGTCGCCGGATCGGGCGGCGCTCAGGGTGCGCTCGAAGTGGAGATCGAGCAACCAGCGGGGCCAATACTTGAGAAAATCCTTGACCAGGGCCTCGGGGTCGAGGCGTCCGGGGATCCGTCGTGCGCGGTCTAACAGATCCGCATGCCACGCCGCGTCGGTCAGCAGATCGGCAAACCCCGCCAGGGCCGCATGAAAGTGGGCGGCGCCTTCCTGGAGGTGACCCGCCCGCATGGCCGCAAAGGCGTCTCGATGCCGCAGGAATGCCGATTGGTAGGTGTCGCCCATGACTCAAAAGACCGATGGTAAGAAATTCAACACGAGAAACTCCTTCCCCGCCTCTCGATACCGACCATAGGCGCTGGCCCTGACGTGCTTCGGCTCCCGGTACTCGGGCAGCGCCCCTGCGCGTAGAGGAAGGGGAAACAAAAGGCACCTGGATTGATCCTGGTTGGAAATCGGAAACGGCTCCTGGCCACGGACGAGTAGACAGCCACCACATCCGGCACACCGAAGCCTCTGCGGAGGCTCACGCTCGATGCTCTGGGGTTCACGGACTTTCCCGCAGGAATGGATGACTTGCGCTTTCCCTACTGTCTCCAGCGACTCCAGGGCATCCCGATCCCAAGGGGCCAACAGGAGCTCGGCGATGCGCGCCATCTCCCGGGCATGGGGGGGATATCCGTCTTGGGGCTTCGTCCAGGTCAGGGGATAACTATCGGTCGCCGAACCTAACCGGGGTTCAGGCTCTTCCCCCCCGAGGTAACAGAGTCCCAGCTCATTGCCTGGGAGGACCCGCAAGTCCGTCCCGACAGGCACAATGGGCGCGGGCCCGAAACGATAGACTGCCCGTGCCGTTTCGGGGCCAGGGTCCACAAGGAGCTCCTGAGGGGGGCGCTCGAGTGGGTCCAGGAGGGTCGGTCTCCATTGTCGGATCAGGTCATCCCATACCCCCAGTCCACCGTCGCCCGGCAGGTCGGGAACGATCAGAAAGATATGGTCCCGGGAGATCCAGGTGGGTAGGGGTGCGGCGACGGCGTCGTGGATCGCGCCATCGCTCAGGATCAGCAGGTAGTCCTCCCAATCGGACCCATGTGCCCGCTCACACCTGGCATCGATCTCCCTCACCGTCTCGGCCAGCCAGGAGCCACGGTTAAAAGGTTCCAGCCGCTCGATGAGATCATGGACCAGGTGTTCGGGGACCTGTCCGCGTTCCCGCTCCAACAGCGGATCGCGCTCCCCCATCGTCCACAGGTTCACGACATCCTGCGGGTCGAGGATCCGGGCAAGCCGTTCCAATAGGCTCCGTATGAAGAGCCTGTGATTATCCTGGGACCGGAAGGAGTCCGTCGTATCGACCACCAGAAACACCCGCCGCCGGCCGGTGCAGGCGGGAATATCGGCACAATCCACGTACCAGAGTGTCTCTCCCCCTTTGGTCTCCTTATAAAGATCCGCTTCGATTTCCATCGCATCACTCCAGGAGTAGGCCACGGCCCTCGATCAGGCGGGTAAGTGCATGCATATCTCGACCTTTGCCCCCCGTACCTACCAGCCTCAGCCACCCATCGGCTTGCAGATCCGCCTGGATCTGGGGCCGGTCGAGGGCGCGTAGCCGCTCCCTCGGGATTCGCGATCCGAACAGGAATACCCGCTGATTATCCGATCCGAGCAGGGGGTGGTCACTGGGCCGATGCCGCACGAAGGGACCGTCCACGAGCACGTCGAGTCTCCTGAGCAGGGCGATCGCCCCGTCGATCTCGCCCGCGAGCAAGTGCTCCAATCCGTATCCGCTGTAGGCGAGGATCGGCGTCTCGGGGACCTCTGCGCGGATCTGTCCGCAGAGCTCCGCCAGGGCCGGTGCCTGGGCAAAGGGCTCGCCTCCGGAGAGGACCAAGGCGCCGGGGTCAGCGAGAAAGTCTTTGGCGAGCTCCGCCGGCGTGAATGTCCGGCAGCGTAATGCCATGTCCCGCGCATCCCGGTTGAAGCAGCCGGGACAACTTAGCGGACACCCCTGGACCCAGACGAACAGGGCGGGTCCGAGCAGGGGGCAGGCGCCCCGCCACAGGGAACGGATGTTGAGCACCGCCTTCATGCCCGTTCCCCACGAGCGGTGATTCCCAGTCGATCTTCCTCCTCGATCCACTGGTAACCGAAGGTGCCCTGAATACCGAACTCCAGCAGCCCGGCGGAATCGAGAAAGCGGGAAATGCCTTTGCCGAGCTTGGTCGACAGGACATTGTTGACGTCGCGCAATCCATATCGCTCATAGTCGACATGAGACAGCAACCTCTCTACTACCGCGTCGTCGGCTTCGCGAAGTTGCGCCTGCTCACCCAGCCGCGCATTGATGCCGGCGGTGATCCTGTGCAGCTTGTCGGTTATATCCGCCTTGGCGTCCTCTCGGCCTATATAGTTGAAGACCACGATGCCGCTCTTGAGACGGTTGAAGATCTCGGGACGCTCGATTTCTTCGAAAAACTCCTTTACCTGGGTAGTAAAAAAATCCACGATCTGCTCGCGCCCGTTACCCGGCGACCGCCCTTGGGGGGAGGTGATGGCCGTGTCCTCCAACGCATCCGTGCCGATATTGCTGGTGAAGATCAGACCGGTCTGAGAGAAATCCACCGTCTCACCCTTGCCGTCCGTGAGCCGCGCGCCATCCAGTATCTGGAGGAAGATGTCGAGGATGCGCTCATGGGCCTTCTCTATCTCATCGAAGAGCACGAGTGAAAAGGGACGCTCCTTTACCCAGTTGGTGAGTTGTCCGCCCTCGGAGAACCCGATGTAGCTCGGCGGCGCCCCGATCAGCCGTTGCACGCTGTGATCCTGCCGGTACTCGCTCATGTCGATAACCTTCAGGCCATCGGGCGAGCCGGTCAGAAATTCCGCCATACGGCGCGCCATCATAGTCTTCCCGACCCCGGTCCCGCCGACGAAGAAGCGCACCAGGGGCGGTCTGCGTGCGTCCGGGTCGATCAGCTTGCCTATATCCCATTTGCCCTGGAGGAGGGCATCCTTGACCGTATCCCGCGCCTCGCTCTGGCCACGAATCGGGGCCAGGCTTCGGTCCGCGTCGGCCTCGCTGCCGATATTGGTCCAGGGGTTCTCCCGCTTCCCGAAGTGCAGGAGGTCCTGGAGCTCGGGTAAGGCCCCCACCCCCACCTGTTCTTGCTGCGACAGACGCGCCAACTGCTCCAGCTCGCGCAGGCGGGCGCCCTCCGTGATACGGGCGAGGTGCTCGGGTTGGTAGCCTTCGACCGAATGGAAGGCCTGCTTGTTGCGGCGAAAATACTCGTAGCGCTCCCTGTAGCCGGGTAAGGGAACGCGAATGACAGCGGTATCCGGGTCCACACCCAGAAACTCCGTCGGAATCAGGTTGTCGTCCGAGTACAGGAGGACCGCGAGATTACGCAATGTCGACGGAGTAACCGGACCCTCCGCCGGGACTGGGGCGTCTGTGTCGCCTTCCTGCTCCGGCTGGTTTGGTTCCGCGGCGGTGGAGGCATCGGCAGCGGCGGCCGTGAGGCGGTGCAGCGCGACCGCTTCCTCCGACGGCATCCGAAACCGCTGCTCCTGCAGCTTCAGAATACAGACCGCCGGGACCTGGGGATCCGCCAACATCCGATGCAGCCGGTTGAGGACCACCAATGGATTGGACGGATCTGCGCGCCGCGTGAGGGGCTGGCCACCACCCAGCTGCATCAGGGCCGTCAATCCCTCCCGAGGTTCCTTGTCTTCCCAGCGATGGATCACCGGATCCGAGCCATGGTCGAAGCACACGATGCGACGGTAACCGGCTTCCCGCAAACCCGCGACTAACCAGTCCACCAGTCCCACGGGCCGCTGCTCCCGGTCGAGTACCGCGTCCAGTACATTGCCCTGCAGGACGATCCTGTGGGCCGTGGTCAGGGCTACGTCGAAGCGGCTCTTCCAGCCCACCAGGGATGCACTTTCATTGTTCGTAGGGTCGTTCATGGTCGCTATCTCCCACTGATCCCTTGCGCGTGCTGCATTCGTTGCTCATCTTCGCGGAGGTTTTCCATTTCCTGTTCCAGCGCCTCCCGACGCTCATCCTCGGTGCTCAGATCGCGCCAGAGACCGTCGGGTCCCTTCATGCTGACCCCGTCGATAATCAGTCCCAGCGCCTTGGCGCGGGCAATGATGTCGTCCAGGGAATCCCCACAGAAGGCCGCGGGCTCGAGATCCTGGTGTTCCTGCCCCGCGGCCCCCTCCATCAGCAGTCGGACGTCTCCTTTCCGCTCGATGTCCGACGAGATACGCACGAACAGCTCCGCCTGGGATGCCTCGTGAACCAGATGGACCTCCTGGCCGCCGCTCGTTGCCTCCACGAGCCTATCTTCCTTCTTCATGAACCCGGCCTCCTCGAAGGCGTCATGCAGCAGGTCGGCCTTATGCCGTTGGCGCCGGGCTTCGAGCTCCTGATCCCAGGCCCTCCGAATCAGCCCCTCGAACTCCTGTTCGTAGGCCTGGATATCCGATTCCTCCAGCGGTCCGTTGTCTTGAGCATGGGTCAACAGCGCTTGGGCCTCACCCCGGATCCGTTGCAGGGCCGTATCGACCTGCATGCGCGTCGTAAAAGACTCGGCAAGCGCCCGCACCCGTGCGCGGCGCTCGGTCTGCACCCGACGCTCGCGTTCCGCCGTGTCCATCCGCTCCTGCAGATCCGAGCGGATGCTCTCCATACCGCGACCGAGTGCCTCCTGTGCGGACCGCTGTTCCTGCAGCCGCCTCTGGGTTTCCTCCTCGAGGCGCGTCATGGACCGGGCGAAGGTCCCGAAGGCCCCCCCCGAGCGAGGTACGGTGAGTCCCTGGGCTTCCCGCTCCAGGGCGTTCAATTCTCGGCCCGTATTTTCGAGATCGGTCTTCTGTCGTACCAACTCCTGGTACTCGGTGGGCATGTATTGCTCCGCTTGCTCCCGGTAGAACCCTTCGAATGTCGCCAGCTCCGCCTCCAGGCGCGTCTGAGTAATCTGGGCCTCCCGGAGACGCGATCGTAGCTCCTGACTGCGTTGCAGGGCCTGCTCATGTTGTCGATCGAGTCGGGTTTGGGCCCTCTTTTCACCACTCATCTTCTTTTCCCCCATAGCGTGCAAATCGGTAGGCTGGGTTGAGGAACAAAACCCGGCATCGGCGGTTGGTGCTGGGTTTCGTTCTAGTCTATCCCCGGCGACCGCGCAATCGGACACCTCAGCGTCCCCACTCTCGATAACGTGTCGTAGGATCATTGTCGAAGGCCACCCGGAAACCGACCTCGGGATTACGCTGGTCGGGAAACATCCGCTGCTCCACGTCTTTCCGCTCGCCCCCGCAGAGCCTGCGCCAACCACCGGTCGGATACCGAACGTCAGGTCCCCGAAAGCGCTCGTTCCACCATCCGCCGCACCACTCCCTGGCAGGGCCGTGAGCATAGGAAACGTCGGAATTTCCCATGTCGCGACTGATCCGGCTAAAGGACCATCTCGGTCTCCGCGACCCGCTGCCCCTTATCTCCTCGCACTCCAAAGACCAGGGCAGGCGTCCGCCTTGCCAACGACAGAAGGCATCCGCCGCGAACCAATCGATATTGGTCACCGGGTCCTGGCGCCTGTCCCATCGGAATCCGACCTCTTCCAGGAGCCCATCGCCGAGCATCCCTCTGCGCCGGGCATCGGGATCCCGCCAGAGTCCCGGGTCGAAATAGCCCCCGCGCCTGATGAACTCGGCCCACTGCGCAAGCGTTATCGGTTCCAGGCTGACCCAAGCCCGACCATGGACGCTGACCTCACGACACCTGAAATCAAACAGACGCATATTCGCCGCTCCCGGGCCCGGCCCCTGTCTATCGGGTTGCCACGTCCTGTCTTTTCTGTCCATCACATCATCGAGGTTCGGTCGCCGGGAACGGTTACCGCCGTGGAAAGCGACCCTGGGGACTAGTACCTCATTTCGTTTGATATTGCGGAAGACACAGGGAAAATTTTTTATTCACCACAGAGGCACAGAGAGCGCGGAGAAATCAGAGAATTTCCTGCGTGCTTTCTCCATGCCCGTCAGGTCTGAAGAAACATTCCTCGGTGTATTCTCTATGCCCTCTGTGTCTCTGTGGTGAATAGAGTATTTCTGCAATATCAAGCGAAACGAGGTACTAGGGGGTGTTCTCAATTAATAAATCATCTAAGTGTTGTAGGCTGGGTGGCAAGGAACGAAACCCAGCTTTTCCGATCCGCAATACCGTGTGCCGGGTTTAGCCGTCCCTGGCCGTAACCCAGCCTACGGGCTTGAGTTTTATGATGATTTGGCTCAATTGAGAACGCCCCCCAGGGGCTGTTGACATTTAGTGTCATTTCGAGCGAAGCGAGAAATCCTTGTCCCGACGGAGGAGGGATCTTGTGCGCTGGGAACCTTTGCCAGGCTGAAAGATCCCTCGCTACGCTCGGGATGACAAGCCGCGCTCTAGCCTGAAAATCAAATGGTTAGCGTAGGGTTCGCTGTGCGGACCTGCTAAATGTCAACACGCCCTAATTTCGGATGGCCTCGCACATCGTTCTTCACTGAAATGCCGAGTGCCCATGGGCATCGGTAAACCTCTACTTCGATTCAGGATAACAAACCCTTTGTGCAAATCGGACATGCGCGCTCAAGAGAACCCGGACCGAAGGAGTTTCCTGGAAACGCCCAGCGATTTGAAGCAGGCCTCGAGCTGTCCCTGATCAGAGTGACTCTCGGTGATAAGACGGATGGTATCCCGCAAGAGCTGCCGCCCCAGATCGACGAGCCAGACATCCCCCTTGCGCGTATCGAGGATTGCGGCATAAAGGGCCAGCATGGCCCAGGGCGAGACCCGGTCGGAGACCGAACTCCATCCTGGATCAGACCGTCCGGCCCGTGAATCCTGTCCGGAACCCGAAAGCCAGTGTTTGACTTCCTCCTTGGTACCGTCGTTCCGGCAGGTACGCCTCAAGAGCGCAGTGTAGAGATCGGTTGTCGAGTATGGGTACGGTGGGTGTTTCTTGTAGGGATCGGTATGCAGATAGAGGAGACTTATGCACATGGCGTCTAT
Organism: Candidatus Thiosymbion ectosymbiont of Catanema sp. Cochon2018; assembly: GCA_011392765.1. GTDB lineage: Bacteria > Pseudomonadota > Gammaproteobacteria > Chromatiales > Chromatiaceae > Thiosymbion > Thiosymbion ectosymbiont_A. The sequence continues at coordinate 1,813,033 of WYCW01000001.1, forward strand.
TAGAGGCCATCTCTCGACAATCCGTCGTAGATTCTGATGAAACCTCGTATAACTGTGACGTTCCTGGGGTTTACCCCGGTAACTCTTTTTGGTCGGTTCGCAGCTGGGCAACCACCTCTTATAGTCTAAAAGCTCAGGGCAACGGCAGGATGGGTCGTTACCACTCCGTAAGGACCCCCAGTCCTTACCCATCAGCAGGTCGAGCAGCTCGCGCTGCGCTGCGGCTGTTTGCCTGAGCTCCTGGTTTTCGGCATGGTCCCACACCTGTCGGCAAAGCCGGTGACAGAACCGGATGCGTGGCAAGTCGTTGGGATCAGGTAACGCCAGAACATAATCCAACGCCCTTTCCCGCGTCCTTTCCTCATTCCAAAGTTTTTCGGCTAGTCTGGTTGCCAGCATGGCTCCAAGATCGCTTCGTCCGTCGGAGCCGGAGGCACAGTCGAGAATGGTTTCGGGGTAATCGGAATTCCCGAGTTGGTCAGGTCCCTCCCTTGGGACCACATCGGCCAATTGTTTTGCAAGGTGTTCGCTCAGCTCACTATCTCGATGGTCCAACACATCTCCGAGCTCGATGAAGAGATGTATGGCGCTAACCGGATCCGAGTCCGCGGCCCCGCGCATCGGATTCGGATTCGCGATTTCGCGTAGGACTCCACCCAACTCGCCGGTGGCAGTATCCCGCTGATTCGATGTCAGACCCGAGAACAGGGCATCGGTCCAGATCGCGGCCCGCTTAAAGTCCACGGCCCTTCCTACCCGTGCCGGTGGTAGCCTGCGTTCTTCGGACCGCTGCCAAAGCGCGGCCTTTGCTTTCCCAGAGAGGTGACCAATCAACTGCTGTTGATCGGCCAACTCGGCATTCCAATCGAGCAGCCTGTCGAGGAGCTCGGACTGCATAGAAGCATCGGCCGTCCCACCTGAGAAGACGTGGTCCATCGTGGCCCTATAAAGGCGGACTCCGACCGGCAGCAGTGCGAGATCGAGTTCCCGCAAGAGACCCATGGCCTCCTCGGGACCGGTGGTGGATTTCACGTGTTCCCAACAGCCCAGGAGCCGGCTCGCCCGTGCCTCCGGGTCCGAGGGATCCACCGGCGGGGCCAAGACATATTGCACCACGGCGTCCAGTGCCGATATCGACGGCTTACCGAGATGCTGGTCCACCTGATCCAGGAAATCCAGGAGTCCAGAGTCTTCGCCCCGTTTCAAGAATTCGTAGCATTGCGTCAGGTAGGATAGCTCCTTGGATTCATGTGGCTGGTCGGTCCCCTCGGCCTCGAGGACGATGGAGAGTCCGGCCTCGGCGTCCGAGTCCTCATTGATGGTGAAGGACAAGCGCTCCTGGAACCTCCCAGGGATCAGAGCCAACAAGCCCGCCGTGCGCCATAGGTTCAATAGGTCAGCCCGCGCCGGTGGGTCCTTACCGAGGACCTCCCGGCTCACCTCGGCCAGCTTGGGGGCCGGCCCGAAGCCGAGCCGAATGGACTTGTGTTCGGATATGGCCGTCAGCAACCCAGCCTGCCAGTCTGCTACCAGTCCGGGCGAGGGAACCTGATCATGCAGCCAGCGCAGCATTCGTATATGGCCCGCGCGCTTGATCTCGACCGTCATCGGAGCGAGTTCCGCGATACCGCGCGGCGGTGGCCGATAGTCCGCCAGAAACGGCAGGTGCATGGCCACCCAGGCGAGATTCCAGCCTATCTCTGCGAGCCGTTCGTTGGGCAACACATAGGTCTGGGCGATATGGGAACGTCGCGCCCCGGTCCGTGGGGCGACGAAGCTCAGGGCGGTGCAATCGGCCCCATCCAGGGGATAACACCGGTAAATAGTGGTATCCGCGTCCGGGGCCGACTGGACATGCCGTTCGATCTGCCCGCGCAGGTCAGTGCCGATCTCGGGGCTTGCGGCAACCGTGGCATAGACGTTGAGCTGATCGGCATAGATATGTTGTTGAACGACGAATTGCCATAGGTGTTCGGGATTTTTTCGCTTAAGTTTCATGGAGTTATGCTTATTGTTTTAGAGGCGGCGAAACGCTTGTTAACTTCATAGGGTCTAGATAACTTTAGAGTGGATTTTCTCTCAGTATAGTTAGTATTGTATCATAAAGATCTTCTTCTCTGTGATTAAACCTGAATTCACATTCTTTGAGATGAAGGTAAAATGTTTTACGTGGAACACCATTGAACTTTGCAAGTCTTCGTTTGGCATATGACCAGAATGATTCAATGCCATTGATATGGTAATTACCACGGGCAAATTCATGCTTGCCATGATTCACACGCAGATGCTTTTTGTACCCCATATCGACCAGCCCATTGTAGCCTCTCCAGCCGTCTGAGTGGATGATGCTGTCCAGGGATACCTGGCCCCGGATCGCGCTCTGTAGCTGCTTTTTGGAGGCGTCTGGGACGAGCTCTGTGTAAACTTTTCCCTGGCGTTCCAAAATTCCGAAGACAATCGTTTTACCGGCTGCTCCGCGCCCCTTTTTCCCGCGAACGCGGCGGGCGCCAAAATAAGATTCATCGACTTCAACCTCGCCGGAGAAGGGTGAAGAAGATTCACAAGCTTGAGCGATTCTGAGGCGTAATTTCATGAATAGTTTATTGATTGTGGGACGGCTTACAGCACTCAGCTCGGCGATTTTCGAGGCCGGTAAATCGTGCGCGAAATAGCGTACAATCATTTTGAATTTCGCTTCCGAGATGTGTGAACGCCCGATATACCTGTTTTTTCCTTGCATAACATAACCTTAGCATATATTTGAAGATGCTAAAGTTATCTAGACCCCTTCATAATATGGTAACCGTTCAGACCCCCCTCTGGATTTCGGCCCAGTTCGGACGTAACCCTTTGATTTATTGTTTTCAGGATCAGGATTTAGAGGGGGGCTGAACGGTTACAAAATCCCGAACACCTATGGGCGAATTGCATGGACTATTCTCGACCTGACAGCAGATGTGATACCAGATAGAAGAGGGTGTCGAGATCCGTGTCCAGATCATCACCACCTAATGCCCTGCTCGAGGCGCCCAGCTCGCGCTCTGCCCAACGGAGCAGATCCCGATCCGAGTACCCCTCCCGGTAGAGCAATAATAGCCGTCCCAAGGGTTGGCTATAGTCCAGATCCAAGAGTCTGGCCAGAGCCTGTTCGCCCCGCAGGCGGCTCTCGCCGACGGCGACCACCCGTACCGGGATCCCGCCGTCTTCCGCTAGTGCCAAGCGCACCCGGGTGGGCCGCCTCCACCACCAGCGGTGCACAAAGGTACCCTGCCAGGGGGGCACCGGACGGATCCGAGCGGACAGGTCGCCGCGTAGGGAGCCGTGCCGCCAGTCCGCGGAGGGGGTTGCGGGATCGGCAGCGACCAGCCGCACACCGTGCCCGGTGCGCCCCTCGAAGCTATGCCCGTGGAGACGTGTGAGCAGAGCGCGGGCGAGTGTACCGCCCAGATCGAGGAGACCGATGTCGATCCGGCCGTCGGGGCGGTGCTCGGCGTCCCCGGCCACCGGCCGTCGGGGCCTAGGCCGACAGGTATTCAGGGTCCAAACGAGGGCCTGCCGGGGGTCGGCAAGCCGCTGCAGCTCGCCGGACCGGGACGCGAGGCGCCTCATGCAGACAGCGAGCTCGGCAGCTTCCGTCTCCGTCGGATGGATCAAAGCGATCCCGCCCAATCCGTGGCTGAGATAATCGAGTGCCGCTTCGAGTCCACCCAGCAGGTCCCCGAGCTCGGGTAAGGGGCTACCATGTCCCCGGCGGCGGGCATAACTCGCCCGGAACTCGGGGGCGGTGGCGAGCGGGGCCTCGAGTATCAGCCCGTCGGAGATCCCCAAGGCACGGTAGACCCAGATGTCTTCCGGGTCCGAAAAGGCGGTGTCCCAGGCGGCCTCCCACAGCCAGACCATGGTCCCGTCCCGGTATCGGCACACCACCGGCGGCGGATCTTCGCCCTTTGACCCCCTCTCCCCAACCCCTCTCCCGGCCGGGAGAAGGGCTTTTGCGACACCCTCCGGAGGGGGTGGGTAACGCCGTGGCCCCGACCAATCGGCGGTCAGGTCGTCCAGGGCGGGTGGCCCGTCGAGCAATCGCAGCCGTCCTACTACCAGGGGCCCCGCGCGCCGGGTCCCGAACGCCTGGGTGGTGCCGCCGCATACCCCGCAGACAGCCTCGGGCCCTACCACGAAGCAGCGGGGGCATAGCCGCGGCAGCTCGTTCATGGGCCTAGTCAGTGCGACAACAGCAGCCACAATAGGGGGTAATCGATCCCCCATGGCGCCGGGGAACGGCCCCCATCATCCCCTTGAGAGACTAGTTGACTCAGCTCCCATTTCACATCGGGTTCAGGAGGATTCTCAGCTTGATCTGCCGATGGCGCGGCACCGCCTATCATGTGCTCCTGCCCCGCCGATGTCTGTAGCGAATCTGTCCCCTTCTTCTCCACGATCTTCTTCACCCGAATCTCGGTGTCGCGCCCGAGGCTGGAGACGAAGAAGAAGCCTACCTTCTCTACCTGTCGCTCGGCGATCCCGACCAGATTTTCGAGACCCAGCTTAATAAGTTCGGATCTACAACTCCTGCTGAAATCCTCCAGCCACCTCCGCCACTCCTTGGGCGATGCCTGTGCGGGCGGCATGGCGTCTAACCGCCCCCATTGGGGTTCGGATTCTCCCAGCAGATCGGCCTTGGCAAAGACCAGGGCCAGTCGGTGTCCCAGCAGATGACCATCTTGCTGGTGCGCGCCGCTCCCCGTCATGTTCGTGTGCCAAGCGGTGAATTGGGTTTGAAAATCCGGTTGTCTGCGCAAACCCTCGGCCAGCTTATCGAGGTCATGGGCAAGGGTTCCAGTGTCCTCCTCCGTGAAACTCGCCCCGATGTGGAGCTGCTTGCAGGCGGTCTTTAATACCGAGTCGGTCAGGTCATTCCACAGGTGGATATTGGGAAACCCCTTTTCGCGCAAGAGGTTGGCGACCAGGTTGCAGAATATTTGGACCTCGGACTCGTCGGCCTGGTCGAGCGCCCCCTTGCCCGCCATAAACTCCAGCAGGGTCTCGATCGCATTGAAAACGAATCCGGGGACTACTCCTGCGAGCGGCTGATCGCCCGCCGCCTGGGGATTGACCAGAAACAGGGTCCGGTCCGAGAAATAACCGATCGCGTGCTCCGGGGCCTCTTCACCGGCCATATCATGCAGGGTAATGAGCCTGGGCGGAGCGCCGTCCCGAGTAAATCGAAAGATTATCTTGCGTGGCTCTCCCTGCTTGGTTTTTCCCGGCACGATGCCTTGGTCAACAAGGGGTTGGACCGTGTCGTGTAGGTAGTCGTTGCCACCGATGGGCTGGACCATGAACCCGGTGCGGCTCAAATAGTCGGACCTCCGGATCTCTCGGGCCAGGACCGCCGAGTAGACCGTCTTACCCGCATGGGGTCCAGCCACCAGGCGCACCGGCTGACCATTATCCTCGCGCTGGATCGGTCCACCACACACCGGGCATTTGGGACGGAACGGCATATAGTGCTGCGGGCAACGCTCCTGACTATCGAAGATCGCCGGCGTCGGCTTGAGGCCCCCCGGAAGTTCGTCGGCGGAGATGTCTTCTTCAGTCTTACATGATCTGCAGCCGTATTTCATATCCTTGAGCGGGCGCGGTTGCAGGCATTGATCGCTGCGGCAGAAGTAGAGGTCATCGTTCTGCGGTATTGGCTTCGGGCTTTTGCTGAAAATCTTCTCGAGCATCGCGTACCTCCATCGTCGTTTATCTCTATCCTACCCCGCCGGGTCCATGGAATCGGACACCTTATGGTTTCGGGATCCGCTGAAAGCCCAACTCGATGCGGCGTAGGCGCGCGTGCCACACCCCTTTGCTCTCTCCCTCCGCCCGCTCTAGCTGCCGGCGCCAGGAGTAGCCGGCGATGTTGAGGAAATAGTCCTTGCCTTCGGTCAATCCCTGGGCGTCCAGGTGATCCCGGATGATCCGGGCCACATAACGGGCGCGCATGAAGGAGAGGCGGTAGTTGTACTCCTCACTCCCGACCGGATCACAGTGCCCTTCCACATAGATGTTGCGGTACTCCCGGTACTTGTCCGTCAGTTCCCGGATCTTCTGCTTGGCCGACTCGACTCGGGCCTGGGACATATCGAAGGCATCGTGCCGGTTGTATTTGAAGCGTAGGAGGTCCTCGCCGATGATCTCTTTTTTACTCTCGGTACACAGGCCATGAAGCCTCCAGATGTGTCTTCTGTATTCTACGAGACTATCCCCGATCTCCAGGTAACGGCCCAGGCCGGCATCTATGGGAAGCTCGGGAGGGTCGGGGGTAGGCTCATCCAGCCGGCACAGCTCGTCTGCTCGTTGCTTCCAGAATGCCAACTGCCGGGCAAGCAGATCGTATAGGCAATAAGAGGTCAAGCCCAGGACTTGGGCCCGACCCTCGCCCAGCGCGATAAGGCTCGACAAATGACCGGAGACCGTCTCCGGGTTGGCCGTTCCGCTGCTGTTCGGGAACGGTTTCGGCGCAACACACAGGCCCTTTGCCCAGTCCGCCAGCTCGTCCTTTTCCTTATTCGCGACCCTGTGCAGGATTTCGCCCTGGATGAGGGCAACTTGCTCGTTGCCGCCGGAGAGTTTGTCTGCTGTCTGCCCGATATCCCGCAGGCGACGCAGCAGATTGGGCTCGCTGTGGTTCCCGGCCTCGGGAATCTCGACTCCCGAGATCTTGCGCTCGGCGAGCTTCTCCAGGTCTTGAAGTTCCTTCTTTAAACGCCGGCTATCCGTAGCCTGTACATCCTCGATGGGCAGGATGAATCCCTTTACGGTCAACAGCAGCCCGGTACCGACCACGACAGAAAGGATGATTGCGATCAGTAGGAGATCGAAAACAGGGAGCGTGGAACCACATCGGCCGAGCCAGTCCCCGCCGTAATCGGTCGGTTTGTTCATGTCCGATCCCTACTGCCGAAGCGGCTGAACAGCCTACCGAGCAGGCCCGGGCGATGCGTCGGCGTGACTCGACCCTCCAGTGCCTCGAGCTCCCCTTGCAACCTGTTCAGATGTTCCGCCCCTCCTTGGATCTGCTCGTTGTTGGATGCGATCGCCTCTCGCTGGCGGTCCAGCTGTTTGTCGATTCCGTTCAGCTTCTCGGCGAAGCCCGTGACCTGGGTCTGCTGACGGGTAAGCTCGGTAGTGCTCGCTTCGATCCCGGTGGTCTGGCGCCCGATGCGATCATCGAGCTTGACCATGCCGTCGACCAGCCCGGACAGCTGTTGGACCACGCCGTCGATGAGTCCGATTTGCCGGTCCCGCTCCTCGACCAACTGCTGGAGATCGGAGGCGACCTGGGGTGATACGCCCTCGGTTGCGGTTGCCGGCAGGGTCATCTGATCCGCCACCGCATCGAAAGAGCCGGTCATGGCCCTTACCTGGTTGGCGATATCCTCGAGGGAGCGGGCGGTTCTCTCCGCCAGCGCGAGGTTCTTGAGCAGCCGATCGCTCGCGGCATCCGGCTGACCCACCAGACGGTCGATCTGAATGCCCAGGGCGTCCGTTCCTGCCTTGAGTGCCCTCTCGGTCTGCTTGACGTCTGCCTCGATGAGCTTCATGGCTTCTCTGAGGCCACTCGTGGCATCCGTAACCCCGACTCGAACCGCGGTTTCGATCTGTCCCGCGATCTGTTGCAGGAATTCACCCAGTTTCTCGGTGAGCCGGTCGGTATGGCGTTGCAGGTGTCGGTCAAGCTCCTCGGAGAAGCGATCGACAAATCGGTCCAGCTCCGACTGGGCGGAGCCGCCAAGTCTTGGGACGAAGAGACGTCGAAATACGTCCGTGAGGGATACGATCAGGTCTTCGTATCGGGTCTCGAGGTGCGAGACCTGGAATCGGATGTAGAGCGCCGTCACGATACCTTGAACGGTGGTGGTCGCGGACATCAAGACCCCATTGAAGAAACCATCCTCGAAGAGGACCGAACTCCCTTCACCCTGAGCAATGAAGAGCTGGATCAGAAGACCCAGGACTGTCCCCAGGAGGCCGACCATGAACGCAATTGTCTGACGGCCGGATATAGGCCCCAGTGCCGACATTGCTCGATGCCTCAACTTTGCATCCAAACGCCCGACGTCGAGCGTATCGTTCCCCACATAGCCGAGGCGGAGTTCCTGGAGGACGATCCGGCAGAGATCCGATACCTGGTCTTCGTGCACCGAGAGGGCCGGGATAGCCCCTGGGGATTCCTGGAGATCTCGTCGCTGTCGCTTGATATATGCCGTGATTTGCTCTACTTCGTCACCTTCGTTCCATTGGCGACATCGCCTATGTTCCCCGGAAACTGTCTCTTCCAGCTGAGTAATCCGTTTTTGAGTAAAGAAGCCGATTGCGATCAGCGCACCTAGAAATCCACAGGTGATGATCCAAGTCCAGTCGTTGGCGAAATACAGGGTAGCAACGATAAGGGCAACCCCGACCGGCCAGAAAAGCAAATCAGACGGTTGTTTCACGACGATCTCCTGAAGGTTTATCTTTCCTGACGGATCTTGAGTGAATTCCATTCTACAAGGTACTGTTCTCGCTATCGGACACCAGATAGGGCGCCTTGAAAAATTTATGGCGCCTGGGAGGAGAGGAGCACAGGAGGCGAGGGAGCGGTATACCCGACCTACCACTACAAAGCGGTTGGCGGCTGACTTAATGGCATTGGATCACGGGCTTGGCGTTTGCCGTGTGGTTCGGCCACAATGGTAGCCAACGCCATCTAAGGACCTTATCGCTCATGACCGACACTAAACTCTATCAGGGAATCGACAAGGACCCCAAAGGGGGCATGACGCCGACCGGAAACATCATACGGGATGCCTGGGTATTCGGAATCATCCCCGAGACCGAAACCTGTGCGGGCTGGACCCTGCAGGGCATCGAGACCCTGTACGACAAGGTTACCGATGCTTGGGCGCCATACGGCCACTTGGCCTCCCGCCTGCCGCCGCCGTTGCGCGAGCGCCACCAACGCATCTACGAGGCAGCGGTGCAGCGGGCCCGGGCCGCGGGTTGGACCCCGGAGCTCGACGACGACGATTGATCTGCCGGAGTCTCCCGATGCCCGGATATTACATCCGTGAAACCTTCTTCCGCCCGCCGGAGCATACCCGCGAGCACAGCACCTTGCCGGCCGCTGTGTACAATGATCTGCAACTGCTGCTCAAGAGAAACAAAAGCAAAAGCCTGTTCATTCCCATCCGCTCCATGCAATTCCAAGCCGTGGTGGAAACCGGGGAGATCGTGTTCGTGGACAGCCACGGCGGCTATGCGCATCAGGACGGGGTGGGCGGGCGCCTGATCCGCGTCGCGTGGCGGCCGTCGCCGGCCGCACAACGCGAGTCTCTGAGCGGCCCGGTTGCGTGTGAAATCCTCCATTATTTTCCTGATCTCAAGGAGACCCAGCGGCGCCTGATGAGCGAATTTCCACCGATCTTGAGACAATTCCTGCAACGGCAACGCGAGCAGAACCTCCGGTCCTCGGCGCCCCGGGTGATACCTCTGCGCCGCAATACTTGAACAGGACGCCCCAGGACAAGCACTGTAAACCTTAACAACGGGGTATCTCTCACCATGGAAACCGCATTGAATTTCGAGAAAATCTGGCAGTTGTTCCAGGAAACGGACCGCAGGTTCAAGGAAACGGACCGCCAGTTTAAGGAAACAGACCGCCAGTTTAAGGAAACAGACCGCAAGTTCCAGGAGTCACAACGGGCCTTGGAGCACAGCTTCCAAGAGATGCACCGTGAGTTTCAGGAGAGACAACAGGCCTTGGATCGCAAGTCCCAAGAGACGGACCGTAAATTTCAGGACTCTCAACAGGCCTTGGACCTCAGGTTCCAGGAGACGGACCGCATGTTCCGGGAAACGGACAAGAAGATGAAGGTCTTGCAGGAGCTCTTCGAGGGCCAGTGGGGCAAGCTGATGGAGAGTCTGGTCGAAGGGGATTTAGTGAACTTGCTGAAGCAGCGCGACATCCGGGTCAGCGATACCTCGACCCGGCGTAAGGGCTGTCGCGACGGGGAGAATTATGAATTCGACATCATTGCGCACAACGGGAAGGAGATCGTCATCGTGGAGGTGAAGACGACCCTGCGGGCCGGGTTGGTCGATAAATTCATCGAGCGTCTCCGGCGAGCCAAGCGTTACCTGCCCGAATTCAGTGCCCATACAGTATTCGGTGCGATCGCCTATTTGCGCGCGGAGCAGGACAGCGACCGCCAGGCGCAGAACCAGGGATTGTTCGTGATTCGGGCCACAGGCGACAGCGCCGCCATCATCAATCCTGCGGGCTTCCAGCCCCGGAAGTTCGGGTAGAGGCAGCCTTTCTCTCAGGAGGGTGTTGCAAAAGGGGCACGGCACGCCGTGCCCCGACGATCCCGTTTCATCTGCTTTTGCTGATAAGGCCCCATCTCCTACGCCCAACCAGCCGTTGGAGAGCCTGGGTAGGTCGAAATCGGGATCGGGATCGCAATCGGAATTTCGATTTCGATCCCGATTCGGGCTTTTACGACACCCTCCTCAAGGGACAATCTCACCCCGCCCGAAACAGGCCGCGATGATGCTGCGGATTTCAGGCTCCTTGCCCTCGATATCCTCCACCAGCGTGAGTTGGACCCTGGCCTTGCGCAGGTTCTGTCCCCGCTCGGTAACCCGAAAGTAGCGGTCGCCTTCCAGGTGGTCGGTCAGAAAGCGCAGGGCGAGCTCGAAGGGGATCAGACGAATGGCATCGAACAGCAGCTCGATTTCCGCCGTATCCAGTAAGCCCTCGGTCTCGTCCGCATAGGCGCCGAGGATGGCCCGGCAGAGGTCGAGATCGAAGCTGGCGCCGGCTCCGGCCGACTTACCGCGGTTGCAACAGGAACGCAGGCAATCTCCGATGTCGTAATGGACGAGTCCGGCCTGGACCGTGTCCAGGTCGATCAGACTCACCGCGCGGCTCGTCGCGCGGTCGAACAGGATATTATCGAGCTTTGGATCCCCGTGGATTACACGTACCGGGAGATGTCCGCCTCGGCGTGCCGTTTCGAGCACATCGACGTGCGCCCGGCGTGCGGTCACGCAGGCGATGGCTTGGGATAGGGCTTCCGAACGAGCGGTGGCACATGTCGCCGAGACCTGCTCGAAGCGCTCCAGATAGCCCGGCGCGACATGGAATCCCGGCAGGACCACCGCGAGCCGATCCACGGGCAAATCGCTGACCAGGACATGAAAGCGGCCCAGGATGCGACCCACCTCACGGGCCTGTTCCGGGTCGTCGATGTGAGCAAGCCCCCTGGTGTTCGGGATGAACTCCATGAGCCGCCACAACCCACCCTCCCCGTCCCGGACGAAAAGCAATCCGTCCCGGGCCGGAATCAGGGCCGGAATGCGGAGCCCGGATGCGCCGCCGGCCGCAAGATGTCCTCCCAGCACGGACAAGTTGGAGATGATCCGCTCCGGTTCCGGAAACACCAATTGGTTGATCCGTTGCAGGATATACCGGGCATCCTCGGCGGTGACGAGGAAGGTGGCGTTGATCAAGCCGCTGCCGTAGGGTTCGACGCTGCCGGCCGGGCGAGGCAGAGCGAACCGGTCGACGATGCCGGAGGCGACCGCCGCGGCGTTCCTGAGCTCGTACTCGTTCATATCCCATACTGTGCCAGTGGAGACGGGTGGTTGTCACCAACCCAGAGCGAGCGTGTATAAACCTTCCCGAAAACATGATCTTGTAGGTGAGGCAAAGCCCGTAGGTCGGGCAAAGTCTGTAGGATGCGGTGAGCGTGGGTTGTCCTTTCCGGACTGCACCACCGCCAGGCGCGAACCGCATCAATGGTGCGGTGAGCGCGGCATACCGTAGCAGGATTACACCAACCCCGACCGCGATGGGTGTTGGGCACACCGCTGCTGTGGACCACACGGACGACATGCGGGTAGCCCAATGGACAACATGGACGGTATGGACTGCATGGACCGGGGGGCACATAGCAACCCCTGGTCCACGTAGTCCACTTGGTCCATGTCGTCCACGGCGGCTGCCGCCGTCCCTGGTGGCTTTGCCCAACCCTACAGGTTCGCTGCTGTGGGCCACACGGACGACATGCGGGTAGCCCAATGGACAACATGGACAGTATGGCTGCATGGACCGGGGGCACACAGCAACCCCTGGTCCACTAGTCCACTTGGTCCATGTCGTCCACGGCGGCTGCCGCCGTCCCTGGTGGCTTTGCCCAACCCTACAGGTTCGCTGCTGTGGGCCACACGGACGACATGCGGGTAGCCCAATGGACAACATGGACAGTATGGACTGCATGGACCGGGGGGCACACAGCAACCCCTGGTCCACGTAGTCCACTTGGTCCATGTCGTCCACGGCGGCTGCCGCCGTCCCTGATGGCTTTGCCCAATCGACACGGCTGGTAGTAACTGGTTAATCGGAAAGAAATTTATACGCGCCCGCATTCATCATTTTGAGCCGGGTCCGTCAAGGAAAATCCCAGATGAAACCTCCACCCACCCGAATCCGGACCCCGGACACCGCCGCGGCCGAGCACAGCCGCCGGCTCCTCGATTTGATCCGGGACGAGGCGGCTGCTCGGGGTGGACTCCTACCCTTCGACCGCTACATGGAGTTGGCCCTGTATGCCCCCGGTCTCGGCTATTATGTCGCCGGTGCCCGTAAGCTGGGGCCCCACGGGGATTTCGTGACCGCCCCCGAGCTTTCACCCCTGTTCGGGGCCTGTATCGCCGCGCAGTGCCGGGAGGTACTGGCGGAGCCGGGGGGTGGGGATATCCTGGAATTCGGCGCCGGCTCGGGGGCCCTCGCCGCGCGGGTGCTGTCCTCCCTCGCGGATACCACGGCCCTGCCCCACAACTATTTCATCCTGGAACTCAGCCCCGAGCTACGCGCGCGCCAGCGGCAGCTGCTCGCGGAGCAGATACCGGAGCTGCTGGCGCGGGTGCACTGGCTCGACCGCCTGCCGGCGGGGCTGCGGGGCTGCATCCTGGCCAACGAGGTACTCGATGCCATGCCCGTGCACCGCTTCCGCATCGGCGTGGACGGCAAGCCTTGGGAGCTGTGCGTAAAACCCACGCCGCGCGGCCTGGAAGAGGTCGCTGCGGAACCTCGCCCGGAGCTCGCAGCGGCCTTGCGCGCACTTCAGGACCGGGGGCTGGCGGTCGCCCCCGGTTACGAATCCGAGCTCAATCTGCGGCTCGGCCCCTGGGTCCGGGCCCTGGCGGAGGTGCTGGAACGGGGACTGATCCTGCTCATCGACTACGGCTACCCACGGACCGAGTATTATCGGGACGACCGTCACCGCGGTACCCTGCTGTGCTACTACCGCCACCGTGCCCACCCGGACCCCTACCTGTATCCCGGTCTCCAGGACATCACGGCCCACGTGGATTTTACTGCGGTTGCCGCGGCGGGGACCCAGGCCGGGCTCCGCCTCGCGGGCTATACCACCCAGGCCCATTTCCTCATCGGCTGTGGTCTCGATCGCCTGTTGGCCCAGGCCGCCGTGGGCCTGGACGCCATGGATACGCTGCTCGGCGCCAAACAGTTGGTACTGCCCTCGGCCATGGGCGAGCGCTTCCAGGTGCTCGGACTGGACCGGGGGCTGACCACGGCCTGGAGCGGTTTCTCCTTTCGCGACCTGCGGGAGCGGCTCGACAACCCGAAACCGGCTCAGAGGCTGTCTAAAAAGGGACCGTAGGCCGTAGGCTCAATGCCATTAAGTTAAGCGTTACCGGCCAGCAAAAGAGAGGAAACATCACAAATCACACGAACCCTCGCGGATTGATTCGCGCGATTCGTAGGTTGGGCAAAGCCCGTCAGGGACGGTGGGCGTGCCTAACACCGGTGTTGGGCACGGCCCATCCCTGGCCCTTTGCCCAACTACGACAAGCGGCCAGCAGCTAACTTAATGGCATTGAGGCCGTAGGCTGGGTTGTAGCCAGGGACGGCCAAAACCCAGCAATAACCTCAGCGCAGATAACCGGGAACCAGGGCCTCCACGGCCTGGGGCCGGATGCCGAGCTCCTCCAGGCCATTGTGCCCGCAGATGCTGTCGGTCTGCAGGGAGAGATAATTGTCCATGGTAAAGGGTTTACCCGGAAGCAGCTGGAAGACCCGGGCCTGGAGCCGGGCACCGACGTCGGGGAGTCCGATCACCATCCTCCTGCGACCGATCAAATCCGCTGTGTATTCGACCAGGGACTTGAGGGAATAGATGCGGGGGCCGCACAGGTCGTAGCCTTTTCCCACACAGCCGGGATCATCCAAGGACTGTGCCATCGCGGAGACCACGTCGCCGACGTAGACGGGCGCGAAACGGGCGTCCGGACAGGCCAGGGGAAATACCCCCGGCGTGATCTTCAGGAGGGTGGCGAACCGATTGAAGAAGCCGTCGCCGGGGCCGAAGATGACCGACGGGCGGAAGCTGGTCACCTGCACGTCGGTACCGGCGTGGGCCAGGTCCTCGCCCATCCCCTTGGTACGCAGATAGCGGCTCGTACCCTGTGTGGCCTCTGCATGCAGGGCGCTCATGTGCAGGTAACGGGGCACAGAGGCCGCCCGGGCCGCGGCCAGGATGCGTTCCACCAAGTCCACGTGGACCTGCTGGAAGGTCCGGCCGCCCCCCTCGTTGAGAATCCCCACCAGGTTGATAACGGCAGTGCAGCCTTTGAGTTGTTCCTCGAGGACACCGGTCTCGAAGATGTCCGACCGGCGCAGCTCGATACCGGGGACGAGCAAAAGATCCCGCTGCCGTTCCGGGCGCCGGGCAAGCACCCGACAGGGGTATCCGGATGCCGCCAGCCGGGCGACCAGATGGTGACCGACAAAGCCGGTCCCGCCCAGAATACAGATGCGATGATTGGTCATAATGGTGACTCCAAGCTGCGGAAGGGGAGTGCATTCGAACCGCAAAGGCACATATTGGCCACGAAATAGTTTGGACTGCAAAGGCACCCAGGGTAAAGCCCCGATCCCGGTGCCCCGTTGTCCGCGGCCACCCGGCCCCGCGCCGCCGGCACGTCCGGCCACAGGATCCGGTCATACCCGGTGTAAAATTCGGGCGAAAACGCCGTTGCAGCAGCGGAGAAATAGATTAAAATCCCGAGTTGCAGAAAATAAGGTGGTTGGCTATGCAACTGACATTGTTGAAATGCAAGCTGCACAAGGCCCGCGTCACCCACGCGGAGCTTGAGTACGAGGGTTCCTGCGCCATCGACCAGGAGTTGATGGAGATCGCGGGGATCCGTGAGTACGAGCAGATTCAAATCTATAATCTCGCCAACGGCGAGCGCTTTACGACCTATGCGATTCGGGCCGAAGCGGGCTCGCGCGTCATTTCCGTAAACGGCGCTGCTGCTCACAAGGCGGCTCCGGGGGACCGGGTCATCATCTGTGCCTACGCGGCAATGAGCGAGGCCGAAGCCGATGTCTTCGAACCGAGCCTCGTCTACCTCAACGAGCACAACCGTGTCCTGCGCACGGGTTCCCAGATCCCCGCCCAAGCGGCCTGAGTGGTCGAGCAGGAGCAAACCAGCATGTCGTCAGTGAATCAGACTTCTCAGTGGCGGGCCCTGCAGGCACATTGGAGCGAGCTGTCCGAGGTCCGGATGCGGGACCTCTTTGCCCGGGATCCGACGCGATCGGAACGGATGTCGCTGCAGGCGGCACATCTCTTCGTGGACTATTCCAAGAACCTGGTCACCGACGAAACCCTGCAGCTCTTGCGCGATCTCGCCGCGGCGGTGGACCTGCCCGGCTGGATCCGGCGCATGTTTGCAGGCGAAGCGATCAACAACACCGAGGGGCGGGCGGTGCTGCACATCGCCCTGCGCAATCGCTCCAACCGTCCCATCTACGTGGACGGCGAAGATGTGATGCCCGGAGTCAACGCGGTGTTGCAACGCCTGGAGGCCTTCGTCGCGACCGTGCGCAGCGGTGACTGGAAGGGCTTCACGGGTAAGCCCATCACCGACGTGGTCAATATCGGCATCGGCGGCTCGAATCTGGGACCGCTGATGGTGTGCGAGGCTCTGCGTCCCTATCAATCCGACGCCCTGCGGGTGCATTTCGTCTCCAACGTGGACGGTACGCACCTCGCCGAGACGGTACGGGGTCTCGATCCCGCTACCACCTTGTTCGTGGTCGCCTCCAAGACCTTCACCACCATGGAGACCATGACCAATGCCAACAGTGCCAGGGCCTGGCTGGTGAAGGCCCTGGGCGAAGCGGCGGTCGCCGACCACTTTGTCGCGGTGTCCACGAACGAATCCAAGGTGGTCGAATTCGGTATCGACCCGAACAATATGTTCGGCTTCTGGGACTGGGTCGGCGGGCGCTATTCCCTCTGGTCGGCGATCGGGCTGCCTATCGCCCTGGCTGTCGGCATGGATCGCTTTATCGAGCTCCTGGAAGGCGCTTACGCCATGGACGAGCATTTCCGAACCGCGGACCCGGACAAGAACCTGCCGGTCATCCTGGGACTGCTCGGGGTCTGGTACGCCAACTTCGCCGGTGCCCGCACCCACGCGGTACTCCCCTACGACCAGTCCTTGCGTTACCTGCCGGCCTACCTCCAGCAGGGTGACATGGAGAGCAACGGCAAGCGGGTGACGCGCGTGGGAGAGCCTGTGGAATACACCACGGGACCCGTAGTCTGGGGCGAGCCCGGAACCGATGGTCAACATGCCTTCTTCCAGCTCATCCACCAGGGCACCCAGCTGATCCCCGCGGACTTCATCGCCCCGGTCAACAGCCACAATCCGCTGGGCGATCACCACGCCAAGCTGATCGCCAACTTCTTCGCCCAGACCGAGGCGCTGATGCGCGGCCGTACTCAGGACGAGGCCAGGGCCGAGATGCAGGCCACCGGGATGTCGCCCTCGGACATCGACCAGCTGGCCCCCCATCGCACCTTCCCCGGCAACCGGCCGACCAACACCATCCTGGTGGAACGGCTGACACCCAGAACCCTCGGCGCCCTGATCGCCGTGTACGAGCACCGCATCTTCACCCAGGGCGTGGTCTGGGGCATCAACTCCTACGACCAATGGGGAGTGGAACTCGGAAAACAGCTGGCGGGGGTCATTCTGAAGGAGTTGGAAGAGGGCAAGGTGGGCGTGGGGCACGACGCCTCCACGCAAGGGCTGATCGAATACTTCCTGCAACACCGGAAAACCGCGGCCTGATGCTGAGTTGAGCAGGGCTTCCAGCCTTTCAACTTCCAGCTACCAAAAGAAAAACTACGAATCACGCGAATCCCTCGCGAAATTGTCATCCCGAACCGATTTGTGCGCGGTACAAAAACAGTTCTGCCTCTTGCTTGGGCGGGAATCGCAAATTCTTTGAACCACGGATAGACACGGATAAACACGGATTGGGATCCGTGTTTATCCGTGGTTCTTCGGTGCGGTTCGTTACCCAACCTGACCGAGATCAGCCAGCGAAGTTGGGAGCGCCGGAGCCCTTCTTCCCTGGGGAGGGTGTCGCAAAAGCGGTGGCATCAGCCGCCAGTCTGTGAAGTTTAAACCACAGAGAACGCAGAGAATTGGCCGATTCCTTATCTCTGTGCTCTCTGTGTCCTCTGTGGTTCGAAAGGACTTTTGCGACACCCTCCTTGGGGGAGGAGGGGGGCACGCCTTGTCGGTCTGAGGTGAAGCCTCGCTAGGATTCCTTGAATGACCGGATTTTGTGCAAATGAGTCAAATTTCGCCAACGTCTAACCCCTCTCGTTGTCGTGATCATGATCGTAGTCGAAGCCACCGTAGGAGGGACCGCATTCTTTCGCCGTTCGCGGTCTCCGGAGGTCCCGGCCAGGTAGCGGGTCGAAACCCGTAGCCATCAGGTTTTCCGTGCCCGCTTTGCCTTGCGTCTCCGATTACGACTACGATCACGGTTCCGTTTTCGATAGCGAGATAGCGATGATCACGGCTCGTCGGTCTGAGGCGAAGCCTCGCTAGGATTCCTTGAGGGACCTGCATCTTTACAAATGAGTCAAGTTTGTGCGCTGCACAAAAATAGTTCTGCCTCTTGTTGGGCAGGAATCGCAAATCCTTTGAACCACGGATGAACACGGATAAACACGGATTGTGATCCGTGTTTATCCGTGTCTGCCTCCGTGGTTCTTCGGTGCGGTTGGTCACGCCTCGTCAGTCTGAGGCGAAGCCTCGTTAGGATTACATGAGCACTCACATTCTAAGGTTGCCGAAAGACGACTCGTGAAGAAATAGCAGAAAATATAGGCGGCATGCGTAGGTATAAGCGTGAAATTACTTCTTCCAAATATGTTGCACTAGGTGAATTAAGATGGCTAGGTATTTTGTGAAATTCCCGAATGCAGTGGACCGCTTGGACAGCATGACCATGTTCATGGCAGATGGCGAGCGGTACCGCCCCGCGGTTCCCAGGACCGCTGCCGATGCGGATCGATTGGTGATAACGGATCTGTCCCAGGAGGAAGCTGCGCGAGCGGCCGACCAAGGCGCTGCGCTTTTCGAGGATGTTCAATTCCTACCGACTTCGAACCTTTTTCGGGTTGCGCCAGATCGGGCAGAGTATTGGCGTATTGACAATAAAGCGGCACCGGCGGTGGTGCCGCCCTGGCAGAGCCTGAACGTAAACGATGTAACGAAACACAACAAGGCATCGACTGCGTGGAACACCGCCACCGGAAAGAATGTCACTATCGGCATTGTGGACACGGGAATCTCCAACGCCATGCCGGAGTTTCCGGCTCACCGGCAATCGCCGTCCAGTAAGTCATTCGTTTACAACTCTCCGTGGGCCGATCCCAAGGGCCATGGCTCCATGTGCGCCTGCGCCGCCGGTGCGTCGACTAAGTCAGGCGGTAAATTCAATGGTGTAGCACCCGATGCGATGCTGATGTCACTCCGGACCTCGTTGGCCTCGACCGACATCTACATGCTGTACGACTGGGTCATCTCGGAGAAGAGGGCAGGCAAGTTTCCTGGCCCTGTGGTGCTCAGCAACAGTTATGGGATGTACAAGTGCTCCCCGCCAAGTCTGCTGCCTGAAAACCATCCGTATCTTGATATTGTAAGACTGGCGGTGAGCGAGGGCATCCCGGTGATCTTCGCTGCCGGAAACAACCACGTAACCGTCTGTAGCGCAGATCGCGCTCGGTGCAATCCGAACAGCATTTGGGGAGCAAATTCGATTGACGAAGTGTTGAGCGTGGGCACAGTGAATTGGGACGAGAAGATGGACAGCGGTGCTCATGAGGACTCGAGTCGCGGCCCTGGCCAGTGGGCGATAAAGCATATGAAACCCGACTGTGTGGCACCGACATACGGCGAGATCGTGTGGGGATCCGGCTACCGAGTTATGGAATGGTGGGGAACGAGTGGTGCCTGTCCCCAAGTGGCGGGACTGGCGGCTCTGCTGCTTGAGAAAGACCCCAGTTTGACACCGCAGGCGGTGTACGACATTATCCGGAAGAGTTGCCGCGACCTTGGTTTGCCGAGAGATTGTCAGGGAGCCGGTATCATCGACTGCGACGCCGCGCTCTCGTACCTGCTGTAGTCTTCGGGAGCCTCATGACTGCGCGTGAGATGTAGACGAATCTCTGCAACAGCGGCGAAAGTAGGGTACCCTTCAGGGAGCGACGAGGGGTACCCTATGGATGGTTTTCTGAAGTTCAGGTCATTCGAAGACAGGGAAGCCAACCTAGCCAAGCTTCTGCGCGCCGATCCAACGCTCGAAGCCCACATGGTACGCTCGGCTTCGCTTCCCCACGTCGTGTTGCGGGATATTGACTCCAAAACGGAGGAAAAGATTATCCAGGTAGCAGACGGCACCTGGGTAGCTGATACGCAATTCGAACTGTTCTAGGGCTAGCGGCGTTTTCCAAAAAGAGTGGGGCGGTATGGTATTCGCGGCTGTGAGGTTGTGTTTTTCTGAGGCAACTGCATTAAAAGCGCCTAACAACAGCATAAACTCGAACCTTCGCTTCGCTCAGCCCGGTTATTTGCACCATTAGCGGTTTTCCATCTGATGATCCCTTGTTGAGAAAGCTTGATTGTGCAGTAATCAACTTTCTTCACTCCGAGCGTGAAAGAGAAAGCCGGGGAGGTTTTGACTCCATTAGAGGGGTCTTTTGGGAAGAAAATGACATCTATCCGGGGGCCGGATTTAAAGAAAAAAATCACACTCAGATCTGTATCCGGAATCCCAACCGCATCAAAGGGTTTTTTCGTCCTCGCAAGGTAAATGCTTCTTATGATGTTGTCTGAGCCTACATAACGGCAAGGTCCGTACCGCCGGCACAAGAATAGGACTCCTGCAATGGTAGCGTTTCGATCACCCAGCCGTAGCGCAGTTGGATTTCCTATCCTATCCCTTGTTGCCACAAGAAAGCAGAGACGATGATGAGTGAAGACAAGTATCGAATTTTAGTCACAGAGGACGCATCTCTTATCAGAGATGTCACTTGCATGACTGCCGAAATGCGGGGATATTCTGCTGATGGAGCGTCAAATGGGCAGGAAGCCCTGAACAAGCTGAAAGATAACAGCTATGATCTGATCTTAATGGATTGCCAGATGCCTGTGATTGACGGTTATGAGGCCACAAGAAGACTTCGCGCTGCGGGCAACAACACACCTGTTATCGGGGTAACTGCAAATCCATTGGATGAAGACAGAAAAGAGGGGCTGGATTCCGGAATGAATCAATTTCTTGAAAAACCCCTCACACCCGACAAGCTGGAAGACTTGATAAAGCAGTATCCCGCTCAATGATAATCAAAAGTATTGCATCGAGTCTCGGCTCAAGGAGGGTATCGAACGATGAAGTGATCGAGCTGATCAAGGGACGCTCGACCGAATACCGGGGCGACATCAGGCGTGCCACCAGAATCATCAAACGGTTGTTAACAATATCGGGATTGGAGGAACGGCGTTGGTGTGATCGCCACGAACAACCCCTCGATCATGTGGCGATGGCTACCAACCAGGCCCTGTCCGCATGCTATCTGACCCCACCTTATATCGACCTGTTGATTTATGTCGGTGTCGGGCGTGGCTTTCTGGAACCCGGCAATAGCCACATGATAGCCAACGTACTCGGGTTTCACAAGGCCCAATGCTTTGATATTCTCGATGCCTGTATGAGTTGGGCGCGTGCCCTGCATCTGGTCGATTCCTTGTTCAAATCGGGGGCCTACAAGAATGCCATTATCATCAATGCCGAATTCAACATGATAGAGAATGGCGCGTTCTTCCCAAAAAATTTTGCCCTGAAAAACGAAGAACAAATCTATTATACCTTCCCGTCTTACAGCATCGGTGAAGCTGCAACCGCGACCCTCCTGGTACCCAAAGAGCCCGAAAATTTCGAGTTCAATTTTTCCACCAGACCCGACTTGGCAGACCTCTGCACAATCCCCATGAATGGGTATGAGGATTTTTGTCATCCCAATGAATTGATTGGTGCGAATGGCCCGGGTCAATTTACATCATTCGGCATCGATTTACATAAAAATGCACATAATGAATCCATTGCCGTGTACAAAGAAATGGCAAAGAACCACAAGCAGGTCGATAAAATATTCGTGCATGCCTCATCGAAAAAGGAGTGGGACTTGTATGGCCAAGCCATTGGTATAGCCGACAAGATATACCATATCTACCCCATGACCGGAAATCTGGTATCCGCGTCCATCCCTGCCGCGATTGTCGATGCTATCAAGTCCGATCATTTAAAGCGGCGTGAACGAGTGGTATTGTGGGTGGGCTCCGCCGGCATGAGCTTTAATGCAACCCATTTTGTGTTTTAAGGTCGCTTTGAAAAACAGATGCTTTTACCAATCGAGAGATCCTAACCTATTGATTGTCCAGATACGCCGTTGACGAAAACCGTATTTTTTAAGGTGCCCTTAAAATGAATCAGCTGATCCATTATCTCAACCGTACCCTGGAGCGAGGCACACACAGATCGCGATATAATATTGTGTCGATTGGCATTGTCGGATTAATCGGCCACCCCCTGTATTGGGCAATCTGGGTCTACCTGTTTCCCCAACCCTACGAGAGTCCGTTTCTACGTTTTTCAGGTGCCGCGCTTTGCCTTCCATTGGCTTTGGCTAACTTTTGGCCCGCGAAACTCAAACGGTTTTTACCTGCTTATTGGCATTTCGCGGTCTTATACGTTTTACCTTTTATATTCACCTACCTCATGTTGCAAAACGACTATAACCTGGTATGGCTGTTGTGCCACTTGGGAATGATAGTTCTCGTAATGCAATTAATCCCTGAAATCGTTTGGTATATTATTGTTTTGGTCGTGGGTTCATTGGCCGGGGCAACCCTATTTGTTGCCGAAGAAGGGATCATCTCATTTGGCTCGTTTAACCCTGAATATATCCCTATACTTTTATTCATGTTATTCATAGGTACGCTTCTTCAATACATGGCGCACAAGGCTATCAAAGACCATGAAGAAAAACTAGCTCGTGAAAGAGAACGAGGCAAAATATTCAAGGCTTTGTCCGGCAGTATTGCCCATGAGGTGAGAACGCCGGTAAGTGCGGGCCGGCAGGCCACTGAATTATTGCAAAACACTTTGTCCGGTATATCCGGCTCACTAAAAGATGATGATCCATTGAAATCGAAAATAGATTATTCGACCAAGATTACGGAAATCACAAAAAACGGATTGAACAGAGGTGATATGATAATCAAGGTCATTCTGCGAAATATCAGAGAAAAAGAGGTTGACCCGTCATCACTTGTAACCCTTGATATAAAATCCGTTACCGAGAAAGCCCTTGCCGAATATGCATTCCAACCCGGTGAACGTGACAAAATATCCGTGGACCTGGATGACTCTTTTGAATTCAGGGGTGAGGAAGAGGTTGTCATCTTTATTATTTTCAATCTACTGCGTAATGCATTGTTCTATGCCGCCGGTTCCACCCTGCCGATCATCATAACCGCCGATGCCGCACGTAAAACCTTGGCGGTCAAAGATCACGGCCCCGGCATTCCTGAAGATAAACTGGAAGGAATATTCGACAGCTTTGTGACCTCAGGCAAAAACCAAGGCACGGGGTTGGGCCTTTCATTTTGCAAACGGGGAATGAAAGATATGGGAGGGTCGATACACTGCAATTCCGAACTCGGCAAATATACGGAATTTGTATTGAAATTTGCCACGGAATAATTTTGGGATTCCACTCTCAGTTTTTGCAAGGCAGCTTCTTAAGGGCACTTTGAAAAACATGAATCATTCGCGTAAATTCGTGTCCATTCGTGGTTCTCCTGACGCTTCCGCCACTGGCTCCCACACCAGGATGACTGCGCCCAGCGGCAGAAGGACGAGAGGGATGGAGCATCCACTTGGATGTCCCTTAGAGACTGTCTAAAAAGAGACCGTGGACCGTAGGCTGGGTTGCGGCCAGGGACGGCCAAAACCCAGCAATACCCAAAGCTGGGTTTCGTTCCTTGCCACCCAGCCTACCGATTTAAAATCAATGTGTTAGTTTTTAGGGCACTTTGAAAAATGCGACTTTCGTCTACGGCACACCCCAACAATCAATGGCTTAGAGTTGCTTGATTGGTGAAAATACCTATTTTTCAAGGTGCCCTTTAGACAGACTCTTAGCTCCTCGCAAAGTCGAACGGGAATTACCGGACGGTCTCTTCCTACTGCCTGTCTTTATAGGCTATCCTGTAGCTACATCGACCGAACAAGGGGATTCCCTGATGCCCGCTGAAGATGTAGTTCGAGCACGCATCGACAAGTATGTGAAGGCCGAAGCATCCGAAGTCCTGAAGACCATGGGGCTGTCCATGTCCGATGCTATCCGGCTGTTGCTGACGCGGGTTGCCAAGGACAAGGCCCTACCATTCGAGATCGAGGTACCGAACGCAACGACGGTTGCGACCTTCGAGGCTACTGACCGGGGTGAGGACATCGTTCGTTGTAAAGATGCCGCCGATATGTGCGACAAATTGGGTCTGTGAGTGCGGACGCCGAGCTACACTAAACGCTTTGGGAAGGACCTTGCATTGCAGAAGAAGCGGGGTAAGGATATGGCCAAGTTGAAGAAAGTCATCGAGCTAATCGTCTCCGAGAAACTATTACCACCTCGCCTTCGAGACCATGCCTTAGTCGGTAATTACTCAGGCCGGCGTGAATGCCACATCGAACCGGATTGGTTATTAGTCTACAAACTCGATGCCGGTTCTGTGATCTTCGAGCGAACAGGAACTCATTCAGATCTATTCTGAGATCATGGACACCCTTCCTGATCGAAACTCATTGAGACGGTAAGAGAATGAGAATAGAACCACGAAAAACACGAAAGGGCACGAACCCTTATTCGTGTCCATTCGTGGTTCTTCCGACGATTCCACCACGGGCTCCCACACGAGGATGACTGCGCCCAGCGGCGGAAGGACGAGAGGGATGGAGCATCCACTTGGATGTTCCTTAGCTCCCGAAAAATTCTTCGTGTCTTCGTGGCTTTGTGTGAGAGATGAAGAACATCACACAAAGGCACAAAGCCACAAAGGGGTACTAAGAGACTGTCTTTTTAGACAGGCTCTTATTCGTGTAAATTCGTGTCCATTCGTGGTTCTTCCGACGACTGCACTACGGGCTCCCACACCAGAATGATCGCACCCAGCGGCGGCAGGGCGAGAGAGATGGAGTACGGTCGGCCCATCCAACCTACAGGCTCGGAAGATACGCCGCCCCGATGAGGATGTCGCAAAAAACACCGATCTTCGCCCTTTGCCCCCCTCTCCCAAGATCCCTCGCCCGCTCGGGACAGGCTCCCTCTCCCGGCCGGGAGGGGGGCTTTTGCGACACCCTCCCGATTGCCAAGGTCGCCGCCGCCGTACCCTTCGGCATCCGAATTGATCGCCTCCCGATAAAGACCAGGTCGGGGCACGCCGATCCGATAATCGGGGCGGGGAAGCGGGGTAAAGTTGAAGACGGCGACTACGATCTCCTTAGCACCGCGATCCTTGCGGATATAGCTGATTACGGATTGGGAGCTGTCGTGGCAGTCGATCCACTCGAATCCCGCGTCGGAAAAATCCTGGTCGTGGAGTGCTTTTTGGGACCGGTAGAGTCGGTTGAGGTCGGTGACGAGCCGGCGGATGCCCCGGTGCCGGGGGTCATCCGCCAACTGCCAGTCCAGTTCCCCGGAAAAATCCCATTCCTTGCTCTGGCCGAACTCGCAGCCCATGAACAACAGCTTCTTTCCCGGATAGGTGAACAGCAGGCCGTAGAGCAGGCGCAGGGAGGCCAGCTTCTGCCGGGCGTCGCCGGGCACCCGGTCCAGGATGGAGCCTTTGCCGTGCACTACCTCGTCGTGGGAAAAGGGCAGAATAAAATTCTCGCTGAAGGCATAGAGCAGACCGAATGTGAGCAGGTCGTGGTGGTGGTGACGATGGACCGGGTCCTTGGACAGATAGGACAGGGTGTCGTGCATCCAGCCCAGGTTCCACTTCATGCCGAACCCCAGGCCACCCAGATCGGTCGGGCGTGATACCGCCGGCCAGGCAGTGGATTCTTCGGCGATCATCAGGACACCCGGATGGCGCTCGTGGGTCACGAGGTTGAGCCGGCGCAGGAACTCCACCGCTTCCAGATTCTCGTTCCCGCCGTGCCGGTTGGGGACCCACTCGCCCGGCTTGCGCGAGTAGTCCAGATAGAGCATGGAGGCGACGGCATCGACCCGCAGCCCGTCCAGGTGAAATTCGTCCAGCCAGTAGAGGGCACTGGAGATCAGAAAATTCCGTACCTCATTGCGCCCGTAGTCGAAGACCAGCGTGCCCCAGTCCTTATGTTCGCCCAGACGCGGGTCCGCGTACTCGTAGAGGGCGGAACCGTCATAACGCGCCAGGGCGAAGGTGTCGCGTGGAAAGTGGGCCGGCACCCAGTCGAGGACGACCCCGATGCCCTTGCGGTGAAGGTGGTCGACGAACCAGCGGAAATCGTCCGGGGTGCCGAAGCGACTGGTGGGCGCGAAGTAGCCGGTGACCTGATAGCCCCAGGAAGCGTCCAGCGGGTGTTCGGTAATGGGCAGCAGCTCGACATGGGTGACGCCCAGCTCCAGGGCATAGTCCGCCAGCTGCTCGGCGAGCGCGCGGTAGGTCAGGAATTGCCCCGCGGGACCCCGGCGCCAGGAGCCCAGGTGGACTTCGTAGACGGATAAGGGCCGGTGTTGCCAATCGGACTCGGCGCGGGTCTGCATCCAGGCCCGATCCTGCCAACGGAACTCGGTCTCGCCACAGATATATGCAGCGGTCTGCGGCCGCTGCTGGAAGGATCTGGCATAGGGGTCGATTTTTGCCCGGATGCCGCCGTCGCGATCCCGGATCTCGAACTTATAGAGGTCGCCGACACCGATGCCGGGAATGAAGAGCTCCCATACGCCCGAGTTGCTTCTCACCCGCATGGGGTGGATGCGTCCATCCCAGTGGTTGAAATCGCCCACCACACTGACGCGCTCTGCATTGGGCGCCCAGACGGCAAACCGCACGCCCGATATCCCATCCCAGGTGCGTAGATGGGCACCCAGAAAACGGTGGGCGTGCCAGTGGCGGCCCGCACTGAACAGGTCCAGCTCGAAATCTGCGAGCTGCGGCGGGAAACAATAGGGGTCATAGCGGCTACAGCGATTGCCTGCCCGGTCCTCCCAGCTCAGGCAGTAGCGTTCCGGGACCGTTCCTGGGCTTCCCTCCCATACGAACAGGTCCGTATCCGGAACCCGCGTCAGCTCGACATGGGCCTCCGGGATCCGGACAGTTTTCGCCGGCGGCAGCAAGGCGCGGACCAGGCAACGGCCGGCTTCGAGGTGTCTGCCGAGGACCTCGAACGGGTCTTGGTGGCGCGCCTCCAGGATGCGTGCAATGGGGTCGGAGGGCTGGGCTTGATTACTCGTCCCGGTAGGCATGGAGGGGGTATCTCACGGCAACGCGCAGGGCAACCGAATAATCACTCGAGACAGAAAGCAAAGAGGGCAAAAATTCTTTCGTTGTCATCCACCACGCTGTGCAGTGAGACCTCGCCCGCTCTGTCCAAGACTTCGAGCAGGTCGGAGAACTCAGTATGGAGGCGGTCAATAACCGTCGAACCCATGGTACCACCTCCTAAAGTGCTCCGATAATTGCCCGTGCCCGGTCGAGTCTCTTCTTCACATTTGTGGTTTGTGTAGTCCCTGCCTGAGCCGCCGCCGCAAACTCCTTATCGGTTTCGAGGATATGTAGATGTTCGGTATCGAGTATACCCGAAGCGGGTCGCCGCTCGGCAAATGCCGTTCCACAGGCCGCCGTGAACACGGCCTCATAGAGTGCAATGTTGAACTGTTTGCTCTTCTTGCTTAAGAACGCATCCTCCGGTAGGCCCGAGCACGCTTGCAGAAAGGATACGAAGAGCTCCCGGAGGTAATCATTCTGCCCAGGACTGTGCTTCTTGCATTTCCTTGAAAACTGGTTGAGGAACTTGACCATGGAAGGTGCATAGCTCTTACCGTCGATCAGCATGGCGAATCCCCGCAGGAGGATTTCGATATCCTTCATGTGCAGGTCCGGCTCATTCTGTCGAAGAATACTCCGCCACGCCGATTCGGTATTGATGTGATAGAGCATTTCATAGAACTTCGAATGCTCCATACTCGTTCGGATTTCTTGCGGACGCAGGTTGATGCCTCCGGTATTGAGCCGGTTGAAGACCTCATACATCGATGAGTGGTCATCGGAGGGTATATTCTGTTTGACGATAATATTACGGATCGGCCGCAGATCCAGCTGCGTCTTGTAGTCTCCCAGCGTGGCATAGTTCAGGCCCTTGAATTTGTTCTTATGGTCGGGAAGCCTTTCGGGCAATTGAAGATTGAAGGTCTGGAAATATTTGTCGTCGTGGAGTATTTCATCCGGAATATGACCATCGAGGTCAAAGATCGATCGTAGCGCCACGCGCTTCTCTTTGCGCGGGAAACGTTGCTTGATGAAATAGTAGACGGACATCAGGCGTTGCTGTCCATCGATCACCAGAAACCTGTTGCGCGCTTCCTCGTACAGAAAGAGTTGCGGCACCGGCAGGCCGAGGATCAGCGACTCGATCAGTTTGGAGGCACGCCCTAAATCCCAAACGAAGTTGCGTTGAAAGCCGGGGATGCGGATTGCACCGGACTCCATGAAGCTGAACAAAGTCATCACATTGAAGTCATTGGGAGTCGCCGTTATTTCATACTCCTCGACCTGTAGCTCCTCCCCATCTTCCACGTAATCGTCAAACCAATCCGACTGCCCGTTGTCGTTCATGACCAACCCCCATCTTTTTCAAGGCGCCCTAAAACCGTAGATGCGTGTATTGGGCACGCCGCCGACCTGCCGGGAAGTACTCCCCATTGATGGGCACGCTTCGCTTTGTGCCCCCTGACCAGCAATTGCGGCCCACAAACCTCGTGGAGACCTGAACCTCAAAACCATCCTGATGGGCGCTTGCTTTGCCCATCCTACGGGCCTTGCCCAACCTGCACCGCCGGTGAGATAAATTCACGTCTGAAAAGTGTGAAAATGTTAGCATAAGTGGTTTCCGAATCGGTATGTCCACTCGATACAAGGTCCATTCACGCATCCTGCATATCCAAAAGGATAGGGACAGTCTGCGTGGAGAGTTCGAAAGAAGTGCCTCCCCAACAACATATCGCCGTTGAACCTCAATGCTGAACGAAGAACAGACACCGGCCGCCGACTACGAGCGGCGGCGTGCAGGGATTCTCCTCCACCTGACCTCCCTGCCGGGGGCGGGTCCCTGTGGCTCACTCGGCCCCCAGGCCCACCGCTTCGTGGGCCTTCTCGCCGACTGCGGTATGTCGGTATGGCAGATGTTGCCGATCGGGCCCACGGAGGCAGGCGGCTCGCCGTATCAGACCAACTCGGCCCATGCCGGGAATCCGCGCCTGATCGCCCTCGAGCCCCTGCTGGAGCGTGGTTGGGCCCTCCCCGGAGACGATGCCAACGGCGAAGCCCTGCGTCGTTACTGGGACGGATTTAGGAAACGCGCTTCAGATGCGGACCGGCAGGCACTGATCGACTTCGCGGTGGAGAACGATTATTGGTTGGACAACTACAGCCTGTTTCGGGCCCTGCACGAAGAGCAGCAAACCCCCTGGTGGGACTGGCCGCCGGCCCTGCGCCGACGTGACCCCGACGCCTTGGCGCAGGCCAGGCTGCGTCTGGACGAAGACTTCAGCTATATCCGCTTCGAGCAATTTCTGTTCTTCAACCAGTGGCAGCTCCTGCGTGGACACGCCAACGCAGTCGGCATCGAACTCTTCGGCGACATGCCCATCTTCGTGGCCCACGACAGCGCCGAGGTCTGGGCCCGTCCCCGTGATTTCGATCTGAACGAAGACGGCAGCCCCCGGGTCGTGGCCGGGGTACCGCCGGATTACTTTTCCGCCACCGGCCAACGCTGGGGCAATCCCCTGTATCGCTGGGACCGGATGCGGGCCGACGGTTTTCGTTTCTGGGTGGATCGGATCCGCACCCAGCTACGTCTATTCGACATGGTACGCATCGACCACTTCCGGGGGTTTGATGCCTGCTGGGAGATCCCAGCGGAGGAGAAGACCGCCGTCAAGGGGCGCTGGGTAGCGGCCCCCGGCGACGAGCTGTTCGAATGTCTGCACCGACACTTCGGCCGCTTGCCCCTGATCGCGGAGGACCTCGGGGTCATCACCCCGGAGGTGGACGCCCTGCGCAAGAAGCATCACCTGCCCGGCATGCGGGTACTGCAGTTCGCCTTCTCCGAAGAAGCCCCCAATCCCCACCAGCCCTTCCTCCATGACCGCGACTCAGTGGTCTACACCGGCACCCATGACAACGACACTACCCTCGGTTGGTATCGGTCCCTGGATACGGCAACCCGCGATCAGGTCGATACCTACCTGGGATACCCGTCGGAGGACATGCCCTGGCCGCTGATACGATGCGCCCTGGGTTCGTGCGCTCAGTTGGCGATCCTGCCCATGCAGGACGTGTTGGGCCTCGACGGCGAGCACCGCATGAATCTGCCGGGCACGAGCGAGGGCAATTGGGGCTGGCGTTTTTCCTGGGACCAGGCAGGGCCCGAGCTTGCCGACCGGATGCTGAGCTTGGTCAAGCTCTACGGGCGGTGAGGCGGCAGGGCGGAGAGGCCGCGTAGGGCGAGAAAATGACGGGTTTCCACCTTACCGTCGTTCCGGGTGGGGCCCCGGAACTTGGTCGTCCAGGGACGGCAACTTGAAAATAGCACTGACATCCGCACAAAGGGTTGCGGGCGGCCCTGCCCATACCTGATTATCGGGTCATGGGATCGAAAAGCGACAACTTCTGGGAGACCACCACGCTGGCCGCAATGACCCCGGAGCAGTGGGAGTCCCTCTGCGACGGCTGCGCCAAGTGTTGTCTGGAAAAGCTCGAGGACGAGGACACGGGGCGCATTTATTACACCAACGTGGCCTGCAAACTGTTGGACCTGAATACCTGCCGTTGCGGCGACTATGCCCATCGGGCCGCGATCGTCCCCAGCTGCATAACCCTGACGCCGGCCCTGCTGGAGCAACCCCGGTGGCTCCCTGCCACCTGCGCTTACCGGCTGCTTGCGGAGCAACGGCTCCTGCCCGCCTGGCACCCGCTGATCACCGGTTGTCCCGAAACCGTGTCGGAGGCCGGAGCGTCCGTCCACGGGCGCGTTATCAGCGAGGAAGACGCGGGTCCTCTGGTACAGCACCTCGTCGACTGGGTTGAATAGTCGGGGGCCTTTCAGGCCATGAAGGACACCTTGAAAAATACGATTTTCGTCAACAGGATGTCTGCTGAATAATCAATGGGTTAGAGTCTCCCTATTGGTGAAAACACCTACTTTCAAGGTGCCCTGAAATTGTTGTCAGAAACAGCCAAATCTGTTCAAAATGACAGCTGCGCGCTCATTCCCGCGCTCCAGCAGAAGTTGATAGTCGGGCGGCTGGGTTTAGTTCCTCAACTACAGGCTTCCGCACCGATCGTGTTGTGGCTCAGCGAACGGGACCCGTAGCCCACCGCCTCGGCATCAGGAACCGAGGTCGCACGCCTTCTTGAATAAAGCACACAAATTCAAAAGTATTTGATCTCAGCATTAGGCACAGGTGCATTATTAATGGCTGACAACAATACAATTAAAGCAGCAGGAAGTGTCGCCGCAATCGCAGCACTATTAACGCCTTCAGAAACAAGTCCGATTAAACATGCAGCTGTAGCTGCATGGCTTGCCGCTAGTGCAGCATAGTAAAAATCCAGAGACCATTTCCTTACGATCAGGCGGTCAACAAGTTGCCAGCACAAGTCCAAATTACAATTAGAACCACGGATGGACACGAATAAACACGGATTATGATCCGTGTTTATCCGTGTCCATCCGTGGTTCTTCAGTGCGGTTGGTAACGCCTCGTCGGTCTGAGGCGAAGCCTCGTTGGTATTGCATTTTTAATCAAGGCGGTGGATACAGCCCAATGCCATTAAGTTAAGCGTTACCGGCTAGCAAAAGAGAGGAAACATCACAAATCACACGAATCCTCACGGATTGATTCGCGCGATTCGTAGGTTGGGCAAAGCCCGCCAGGGACGGTGGGCGTGCCCAACACCGGTGTTGGGCTACGACAAGCGGCCAGCAGCTAACCAGCCAGCTCGAATATCTCCTCCAGGTACGCGATCAGCTCGCGCAATTGCAGCACCATGATGGCGAACTCGGCATCGAAGCGGGCCGCTTCGTCCTCGATATCCGGCTCCAGGGCCTCGTCGAGCAGGGTGTCGGCAAACCGCAGACGCCGCAGAGAAAGGTCTTCCTGCAACAGAAATTCCAACTGCTCTCGCCAGTGGAGGGCAAGCTTGACCACTTCTTTGCCGGCTCGCAGGTGGGTAGCGATCTCCTCTCCGTCCAGGTCCTGTCCGCTGCAGCGCACCAGGGCCCGTTCATCGCGGGGGTCGCGCAGCTCGCACGCATCCCCCAGCTCCAGGCCATCGGGAATCTCTCCGGTTGCCACCCACCGGGTCATCAGGGCCACCGGCGGGTTTCTTGGACGCGGCGGACGGACCGGGAACGAGCCCAACGTTTCCCGGAGCAGCTCGACCAGTTCCTCGGCGCCTTTCTCGCTGGCGGCATCCACCACCATCCAACCCGCAACCAGGTCCAGATAGGCATGGATCTGCCGCGACCGGGTGAAGGCCCGCGGCAGCATGTCCAGCAGGACCTCCTCGCGCAGCTGTCGGCGCTCCCTACGCCCAATGGTACGTGCCTCTCGCGTCTCGAGGTCCGCCACCCGCTCGTCCAGGGCCTCACCGACGACGGCGGCGGGCAACAGCCGCTCCTGGCGCCGTGCGCACAGGGCACTGCAACCATTGCCTGCGTGACTCAGCGCCCGCGTCTGCTCCCCTAGGGGCGGATGCCAACCGAGACTGGCGGCCTGCAGCGGGCCACAGGGGCGGAATCGGTGCTCCGAGAGCCGCCCCTCGAGGCCGTCCATATCGATGGCGGACGGTTCCTCCAAGCGATAAAGATGGGCATTCTTGAACACGATTATCCCGCTGCAGGCGCTGAAGGGGCGGGATTATCCGGACTGTCGCCATCACCGGCGGTCTCATCCGCCGCAGCGTCCTCTTCCGCCGGATCTTCTTCATCGTCGGTCGGTTTCTCTTCTTCGTCTTCCTCGCCTTCTTCCTGCTGATACAGCAGCTGCGGAATTTGAGGTTCCGCTATATGCACCAGCTCCCCATTGATCTCCGCACCTTCCGGTATCTCGATCATACGATAGTAGAGCTTACCCTCGATGCGTGCCCCCGAGTTCAACTCGGCACAATAGGTAGCCCGAACGTCGCCTTTGACGGTGCCGGCGAGTAAAACATGGGCAACGTCGACGTTACCCTCGATCACACCTGACCGTCCCAGGGTCAAGGCACATCCATCCGCCGATTGTCCACTGACATCGCCTATGACCTTGCCATCGACGTGCAACGCGCCGTTGAAGTGAATATCCCCGACAACTTCGGTATCCCCACCAATGATCGAGTCATAATCCGGTAGCTGCCGTCTCTTGTTTCCCATTGGCATATCCTGCCGGTTGCGATTGTTCTACAGTCGGATAAAGTTACGAAGTGGAGTCGAGCTTCGAGCGAACTGCCGCCCCTCCTCACTCGACGCTCCAGGGAAAGGTCTCGCTGACCGGGATCAACTCGGCGGTTTTAGGTTTGATCTCGACCACCAGTTCCTCCGGCTCGAAGTCACCGGGTAGTTTGATGGAACCCTGAAAACTTTGAAAGTGTTTGAATTTCATCTTGTGCTTCCGTGGATCGGACCCCTTCAGCTTGTCGAGGGAGAGGGCCGTTGCCTTACCGTCACGCCAGCCGATAACCTGGATCTCGACCTCCCCGACGGACTCGCCGAAGTCCTGAATCAGCTGCCGAATGGTAAAGTTGTACCGGAATTCGTCCGGTTTGCCGGTTTCTTCCACCTTTAAATCCTTCGGCTGCAGGATCCCTCTACCGCCTTCCTGGATCAAACGCCTCAGGAAAGATACCTCCTTCTCCAGCCCGAGTCGTTCATCCTGCGCCTCTTTCAACTGCTTCGATAAGTTGCGATTGACCTCACGATCGATCTGTTGCGATTGTTTTAAAGCGATGCCTTGCTGCTTCAAGTTCGAGACTTCCGTGGCGAGCGCATCGCACCCCCCGCCGGCCGTGTCCCCAGGCGTGGACACGCATTCATTCGGCGGTTTCGGTGCCTCCTCGGCCCGAAACCGTTTCCCGACCGAGAAGGCTCCGGCAATCGCGGCTGCAAATGCCACCAAAACCAACAGGATGAGGGCCGCGTGCGCAGCACCGCTGGGCGATTGAACGATCTTAGGAGTCTCAATGCGTCTCTGTCGGGCCATAATGCCAAACCTCAGGGTAACAAAGCGGTGCCCGTCAGGGCCATGGATTCATCGAAACCGAACATCAGGTTCATATTCTGAACGGCCTGACCGGCAGCCCCCTTGACTAGATTGTCGATAACCGACTGTACCACAACTGTGCCGTGGCCCAACGGCTCGGTGACGGCGATCCGACAATGATTGCTGCCGCGGACCGATCGGGTCTCCGGGTGCGATCCGGCGGGCAGCACATCGACGAAAGGTTCCTCCGCGTAGCGCCCCTCGAACAGGGTCTGGAGGTCCGCACCGGAATTGCCGAGACGGGCATACAATGTCGCTTCGATACCCCGGATCATGGGAACCAGATGGGGCACGAATGTCAGTCGCAGCTCACCCTTCGCAAAAGGTGCAAGATTCCGGGAGATCTCGGGTAGATGGCGATGCCCGCCGACCGCATAGGCCTTGAAGCTCTCGCCGACTTCGGCCATCAGCATCCCCACGCCGGCCATGCGCCCGGCCCCACTGACCCCGGACTTGGCGTCCGCCACCAACCAACCGGGGTCCACCAACCCCGCCTCCAGCAACGGTAGAAAACCAAGCAGGACCGCAGTCGGATAACAGCCCGGGTTGGCCACCAGGCGGGCCGTCCGAATCGCGTCCCGATTGAGCTCGGGAAGACCATAGACGGCCTCTTCGAGGAGGTCGGGAGAAGCATGGGGCATCCCGTACCAACGCTCCCACAGGGCACCATCCTTGAGCCGGAAATCCGCGGCGAGATCGATGACGCGGGTCCCCTGCCCCCAAAGCTCCGGCACCAGCTTCATGGCGGTGCCGTTAGGGGTCGCGAAGAATATCAGGTCGCACTCGGACAATACGGACAGGTCCGGCTCGGTAAACAGCAAATCGACCTGCCCGCGCAGATGTGCAAACAGGTCCGCTACTGCGGTGCCGGCCTCCGCCCGCGATGTGATTGCCGTCAGTGAGACTTGTGGGTGGCCCACCAAAATGCGCAGCAGCTCCGCGCCCGTATAGCCGGTTCCCCCGACGATGCCGACCCGGATCATACCCCGGCTCATCTTGCCCGTACCAAGGCACCGCCGCCCGGCGGGACGGTTACGATCGGAAGATAGAGAAGAAAAAAGCGGCAACCGCCGCTTTGCACAAAAATGATTGCCACTTTGTTATCGTTATTCGTCACGGGTCAGGGCGCACCCGGTTCCTTTCGCCCAAGGGACCGAAGGGCATTCCGATACGCGAATCAGCCGCAACTACCGGCCGCTCCGCAGGTCCCGCAACCACCACCCATGGCGGGGAGGTTGTTGAACACGAAGCTGGCGTTGCCGCCGCCGTGATCGACGAAATCGATCTCGACCCCGCGCAGGTAGGGAAGTGTACCCTCATCGACGATGATCTTGAACCCCCCGACCTCGAGGACACCGTCGTTGTCATTGACGCTGTCGGTAAAAGTCATGCCGAAGCTGATGCCGCTGCATCCGCCTGGGTTTGCGAACACACGCACGCCCCGGATGTTATCGTCGATCCCGGAAAAGAGCTCGCCTATCTTGCTTTGGGCAGGCATAGTCAAGGAGAGGTCTTGCTCGGTGAGGGCCGCTGACATCGGGTCATCTCCGAAAGTAGTACACTAGGCTACTATGCTAGCAGAAAGAATGTGGCTTTTTCATCCTTTACTTCAATATCGCCGCTCCTTGTCCACCCAACCCCAAACCACGAGCCAACCCAGGCCCGCGGCCAGGGCCGACAGGGCGAAGGTCAACCCGGCACCGGCGGCGCCCCAGAGCAGCCCGCTCAGCAGACTGCCGACGGCACCACCGGCACCGAAGCTCAGGCTACTGTAGAGGGCCTGTCCGCGACCCTGGGTGCGGCCGGTGAAATAGTGGTGCACGAGATGGATTGCAGCGGCATGAAAGGCACCGAAGGTAGCCGCATGTAAGGACTGGGCGAAGAACTGAAGCGCCGGGTCGGCGGCGAAGCCGCCGGTCAGCAGCCAGCGTAATACGGCGAGGCCCAGACTGATCAGCAGCACCCGGCGAGCGCCGAGACGCTCCAGCAGGCGATGCATGCGCCAAAATACCACTACCTCCAGGCCCACTCCCCAGGCCCACAGGCTACCGATTGCGGTACTCGAGTACCCCGTCTCCGTGAGGTAGATGGAATAAAAGGCGTAGAAGGCCCCGTGACTTGCCTGCATGAGAAAACAGGTAACCAGCAGGGCGGCGACCTCCGGTTTCCTCACCAGGCTGGAGAGGGGGCTGGACGATCGCTCCGGCGGGGGCCGCCCGGAGTTAGGAATGGCCAGGCTGCTGAGCCAGATTCCCGTGTAGAGCATCAGCACCAATCCCGGAATAATGTGGGTACCGGTCCGTTCGACGAGGGCCCCGAGTGCGAGCACGGTGATAATGAAGCCGATCGAGCCCCAGAGTCGAATGCCGGCATAGTGGCGAGCCCGGGACCCGAGATGCTCGAAGGTAATCGCTTCGATCTGCGGCAAGGATGCATTCCAGAAGAAGCTGAACAGGGCCATCACCAAGGCGATGCCCCGGAATCCATCCACCGCGAACATCCCGGAGAAGGTGAGCAGCGACAACAGCGAGGCCAGGCGCACGATGGATAGACGGGCACCCGTGCGGTCCGCGATCCAGCCCCAGAGATTGGGGGCCAGGATCTTGGTAGCCATGAGGATTGCCATCAGCTCGCCGATGGCAAGCGGCGTAAAGCCGCGGTCTTTGAGATACGGGCCCCAGAAGGGGAGCAGGGTCCCCACGGCGGCGAAGTAGAAGAAGTAAAAGGACGAAAGACGCCAATAGGGCATGGGAGAATGGTTATCCTTGCGGTTCAAACTAGTACCTCGTTTCAGCCCATTGTGCAGGTTCCTTTTGTCGTGTTACAGGGTCTTTTCGTTTCACCACAGAGACACGGAGGACACGGAGAATATGCCGAGAAATTTTTCTTCAGATACGGCGAACATGGAGAAAGCAGGAAGGAAATTCCCTGATTTCTCCGTGCTCTCCGTGTCTCTAGGATTCCTTGAGGGACCTGCATCTTTACCAATGAGTCAAGTTTGTGCGCTGCACAAAAATAGTTCTGCCTCTTGTTGGGCAGGAATCGCAAATCCTTTGAACCACGGAGGCAGACACGGATAAACACGGAGTCTACCTCCGTGGTTCTTCGGTGCGGTTGGTCACGCCTTGTCGGTCTGAGGCGAAGCCTCGTTAGTGGTGAACAAGAGTATTTCCGCAATATCAAGCGAAATGGAGAATTTCCCATGTTGGCGCTTTCCAACCTGACCGCCCTGTCTCCGGTAGACGGCCGCTATGGCTCCAAGACCGAGGACCTGCGACCCATCTTCAGTGAGTTCGGCCTGATCAGGTATCGGATACTGGTGGAGGTACGCTGGCTGCAGGCACTCGCCGCGCACCCGGATATCCGGGAGGTTCCCTCCCTATCCGGCCCCGCGACCGCCACTCTGAATGGAATCGCAGAAACGCTTTCGGAAGCGGATGCGAACCGGATCAAGGACATCGAACGTACCACCAACCATGATGTCAAGGCAGTAGAGTACTTCATCAAAGAGCGTATCGCCGGGAGTACCGAGCTCGAGGCGGTGAGTGAATTCGTCCATTTCGCCTGTACTTCCGAGGATATCAACAACCTATCTCACGCCCTGATGCTCCGACAAGGACGCGGACAAGTGCTCATTCCCCGGATGAACGAGGTCATCGCCGCGGTTCGCGCCCTCGCCCACTCCCTCGCGGATCTGCCGATGCTCTCGCGCACCCATGGTCAACCCGCGTCCCCCACCACCCTGGGCAAGGAAATGGCCAACGTGGTCTACCGGCTCGACCGCCGGCGCGACCAGGTGGCCACTGTGCAGCTGCTGGGTAAGATCAACGGCGCCGTAGGCAACTACAATGCCCACCTGGCCGCCTATCCGGACATCGACTGGCCGGATGTCGCCCGCGGCTTCGTCGAGTCGCTCGGTCTCGACTGGAACCCCTACAGCATTCAGATCGAGCCCCACGACTACATGGCGGAGCTGTTCGACGCCATCGCCCGCTTCAACAACGTCCTCATGGATTTCTGCCGCGATGTTTGGGGTTACATCGCGCTCGGTTACTTCCGGCAAAAGACGGTAGCGGGCGAGATCGGCTCATCCACCATGCCCCACAAGATCAATCCCATCGACTTCGAGAACGCCGAGGGGAACCTGGGAGTGGCAAACGCCCTCTTCGGGCATCTGGCCCAAAAGCTCCCCCTCTCACGCTGGCAGCGAGATCTGACCGACTCCACCGTGCTGCGTAACCTCGGGGTCGGGTTCGCCCACACCAGTATTGCCCTGCAATCCGTTCTGCGCGGAGTCGGCAGGCTGGAGCCGGACAAGGAGCGCCTCGCGGCCGATCTGGATGCCAATTGGGAGGTCCTGGCAGAACCGGTTCAGACAGTGATGCGACGCTACGGGGTCGAGCAACCCTACGAAAAGCTCAAGGCGCTGACCCGCGGCCGGCGGATCACGCAGGCGGACTTGGCGCGGTTTATCGACTCCCTGGAGATCCCGGACGATGCCAAGGCCCGGCTGCAGGCGCTCAGTCCGAAGAGCTACCTTGGAAACGCCTCGGTGCAGGCGAAGGCGGTCTGACACTATTTGTATCCTCGAGTGGTCTTTCGTTCCCACCGGGTTTACTCTTTAAGATTCTTCATACGGCAACGGGCAATACCGCGAGAACTCAAGCATAGGAGGGGTAATGCATGGCATGGTGGGGCAAGCTGGTCGGGGGTGCCTGCGGGCTCATGCTCGGGGGGCCCCTGGGCGCCCTCATCGGAGGTGCGCTCGGCCATGGTCTCGACCGCGGTATGGACCTGCTGGATGGCTTCAAGAAACTGGATCCGAGAGCGCACGATAGGGCTCAGACCGCCTTCTTTACCGCTACCTTTTCGGTCATGGGACACATGGCCAAGGTGGACGGCCGAGTCTCCGAGCGGGAGATCGCCCTGGCCGAATCGGTGATTACCCGGATGGAGTTGTCGCCGAACCTGCGGCGGGCGGCCATCGCGCGCTTTACCGAGGGCAAGCTGGAAGGATTTCCCCTCGACCAGGTACTGGAACAGCTCCGGCGCGAGTGTCGCCGCTCCACCCTGAGGCAGATGTTCCTCGAGATCCAGATCCGGGCCGCTTACGCGGACGGTCGGCCCGGACCGGATGAAGAGCGGCTGCTCCTGCACATCTGCAAGTACCTGGACATCACGGAGGCCAAATTCCGACACCTGGAGCAACTGGTACGCCCGCAGCAAGGGTATACGACAGACAACCGGGGGAATACCGGACGTACTCCGCCCTGGTCCACCACCGAGGATCCGTCCCTGAACCGGGCCTACACGGTCCTCGGGGTCGCGCCCGAGGCCACGGATGCGGAGGTCAAACGTGCCTACCGGCGCCTGCTCGGCCGGCACCACCCGGACAAGCTTATCTCCAAAGGACTCCCGGAAGAGATGATGAAGCTCGCCGCCGAGAAGACGCATGAGATTCGGCGGGCCTACGAGACCATAACCCGGACCAGGTCACCTTGGGCCGGGCGTGAAAACGGGCGCGGTTTGGGGTAAATTAGAAAATCTTGATTTTCCGATCTTTCGACACTGACCCGCTCCCGTCACGGGAGCGACCGGCACCACGGGGAGAGACATCCATGGCAGAAGACTTTATTGCACCTTCCATCCTGTCGGCAGACATGGCAAAACTCGGCGAGGAGGTGGACAATGTCCTGGCCGCCGGTGCCGATATCATCCACTTCGACGTGATGGATAATCACTATGTGCCGAATCTGACCATCGGCCCACTGGTCTGCGACGCGCTGCGCAAACACGGGGTCACGGCCCCCCTCGACGTCCACCTCATGGTCAAGCCGGTGGATCGCATCGTTCCGGACTTCGCCAAGGCGGGTGCCGCTTACATCACCTTCCACCCGGAGGCCAGCGAGCACATCGACCGTACCCTCCAGCTCATCCGCGACCAGGGCTGCAAGTCGGGTCTGGTGTTCAACCCCGCCACGCCGCTCAGCTATCTCGATCATGTCATGGACAAGGTGGATATGGTGCTCTTGATGTCCGTCAACCCCGGCTTCGGCGGTCAGAGCTTCATCTCCTCTGCCATGGATAAGCTGCGCCAGGCACGCAAGATGATCGACGAGTCGGGACTGGACATCCGGCTGGAGATCGACGGCGGCGTCAAGGTCGAGAATATCGCCGAGGTCAAGGCGGCCGGCTGCGATACCTTTGTCTCCGGCTCGGGGATCTTCCACCAGGGCAAGGATAGCGATCCCAACCGCTACGACAGCATCATCCGCCAAATGCGCGAAGAGATGGCCAAAGTCAGGAGGTGAGAATTGAGGACCCATAGCATGAATCGGCCCCGAATGATCCTCATCGACGTGGACGGCACCCTGGTGGACAGCGTGCCGGATCTGGCCTTCTGTGTCGACGCCATGATGGAACGGCTCGGCCGCCCCCCCTACGGGGAGGCGGTAGTACGCAATTGGGTCGGCAACGGCGTCGAGCGCCTGGTACGCAGGGCGTTGATCGGACAATTGGACGGCGAGCCGGACGAGGCCGATTTCGAGCGGGCTTTCCCGATCTTTGCCGAGCTCTATCGCGAGAATACATCCAAGCGCTCACACCTCTATCCGGGCATCCGCGAAGGGCTCGATTACCTGCAGGAAGCCGGGTATCCGTTGGGCTCCGTCACCAACAAAGCGGCCCAATTCACCGAGCCCCTGCTGCGGGACCTGGGCGTGCGCGACTATTTCGACATCGTCATCAGCGGCGATACCCTGCCACGCAAAAAGCCCAATCCCCTGCCCCTGCTGCACGCCGCGGAGCACTTCAAGGTAGCTCCCGAGACCGCCCTCATGATCGGAGACTCGGTCAGCGACGTGAAGGCGGCGCGGGCAGCAGGCTTCGCCATCGTCTGCATGAGCTATGGCTACAACCACGGCATCGACATCCGCACCGCCGAGCCGGACGCCGTGATCGATTCCCTGACCGAGATCAGGGGTCTGCTGGAGCAGATGCCCTGACAGAATGAATTCTCCCCGCCCCAAGGGGCGGGGTATCAATTGGATGGGAGTCTTTTTTCTCGCCGCAAGCGGGGGGGAATTCAACCCACAGAGATTAAAAGGCTCTCTTACGGATTGTGTGGTAAGGGGTTAGAGGAGAGCAGATTGTGGTACTGAGCGGAAAGGTGATGCCAGCAGGTGGCCGAGCTTACAGGCGACCAAGTATTCGTGCCTTTCGTGGTTCCTGTTCCCCGCGCCGGCAGAATTCGACTCATTTGTAAAGATTCGGGTCCCTCAAGGGATCCTAGTACTTCGTTTCGCTTGCTATTGCGGGTAGGTTCGTAGGTTGGGCAAAGTCTGCCAGGGACGGTGGGCCATACCCAACAAACTGTGGATGTCGGGCACACCGCCGTGGACCACATGGACGGCATGCGGGTAGCCCAATAGACAACATGGACCGTATGGACTGCATGGACCAGGGGGCAACCCAGCGACCCCCGGTCCACGTGGTCCACTTAAGTCCATGTAGTCCACGGCGGCTGCCACCGTCCCCGGCAGGCTTTGCCTAACCTACCCGACGGCGGATAACAGCGTAAACATGCAAAATTAGTTGAAACGGGGTACTAGTGTGTGCCGGATACGCTGATCCCTCACTCCCAGTAACGAGGTGACCTGACGGACGGCCATCACCTTGCACAGCGTATGACCTTCTTGAGGGGCGACAGATTGATCTCGTCCACCACGGTTCCGAAGGGTGCGCTGAGCATGGTGATGATCGCATCGGCAACGTCCTCCGGCGCGATGGCGTTTTCGGGCGCCTCGCCGGGGCGGAAATCGAGCCCATCGAAGAAGCCGGTTCTCACCAACCCCGGGTTGACGATGCCGACCCGCACGCCGCCGGCGGCGCACTCCTGGCGCAGAGAACGTGTGAGCCCCCGCAGGGCAGATTTGCAGGCGCTGTATACGGCGCCCTTGACGCCGCCCGACAAGGCGGTCTCCGAGCCCATGAAGATCAGATCGGCCCGTTCCCGACGCTTGAGCAAGGGTAAAAAAGATCGCGCTACCAAAATATGCTGGGTCAGGTTGAGATCCACGGATACGCGGATCTGGCGCGGTGAGAACTGTTCCAAGTGACCGAAGCGGCCGGCACCGGCATTGGACACCACCGCGTCCAACTCACGGTGGGCCCCGGCGACCTCGGAGAGCAGCTGCGGCAGTGCATCGAGATCCGCCAGATCGGCTGTGATCGCCTCGAAGCCGGCTCGGGGCAGGGACCAGTACGAAAAATCCCGTCCGACGCCGATGACCCGGCTCCCCGCGTCCAGCAGTTTGAGACTCAGCGCCCGACCGATACCGCGGCTGGCGCCCGTAATCAGGACTAAGCGAGGATACTGCACAGCTCAAAGGGAGGCGTATATACTTGGTAGCGCAGGCGTCCCCGCCTGCATTTCTGAATGATGAATCGGGTCTATTTTCCATCCCCAT
This sequence comes from Candidatus Thiosymbion ectosymbiont of Catanema sp. Cochon2018, assembly GCA_011392765.1. GTDB lineage: Bacteria > Pseudomonadota > Gammaproteobacteria > Chromatiales > Chromatiaceae > Thiosymbion > Thiosymbion ectosymbiont_A. Next base: position 1,855,502 of record WYCW01000001.1, read on the forward strand.
AATACGAACGATACCAGTCGACGAAACGCGACACGCCGACTGCGACCGGTGTGTTCGGCCGATAACCCGTGTCCCGGACCAGTGCCTCGACATCCGCGTAGGTATCGGGTACATCTCCCGGTTGCAGAGGCAGCAGATCTTTCTCCGCCGTCATCCCGAGGCAGCGTTCGAGCAGCTCGATATAGTCCATCAGCTCCACCGGTTGCTGGTTGCCGATGTTGTAGAGCCGGTAGGGTGCCGAACTGGTGGCCGCATCCGGATTTTCCCCGCTCCAGGCGGGGTCGGGCTCGGGAATCCGGTCCAGGACCCGGATCACCCCCTCGACGATGTCGTCGATATAGGTGAAATCCCGGCGGTGCCTACCATAGTTGAAAACCGGAATCGGCTCACCCGCGAGGATGGCACGGGTGAATTTGAACAGGGCCATGTCCGGTCGGCCCCAGGGCCCGTATACGGTGAAGAAGCGCAGCCCGGTGGTGGGCAGTCGGTACAGGTGGCTGTAGGTGTGGGCCATCAGCTCGTTGGCCTTTTTGCTGGCGGCATAGAGGCTCAACGGGTGATCCACGTTGTGATGGACGGAGAAGGGCAGCTTGGTATTGGCACCGTAGACCGAGCTGCTGGAGGCATACACCAGATGCTCGACCGCATGGTGGCGGCAGCCCTCCAGGATATTGGCGAAACCAGTCAGATTGGTGTCCACATAGGCCATCGGGTTCTCGATAGAGTAACGGACCCCGGCTTGGGCAGCCAGGTTGACGACCCGTTGGGGCCGGTGCCTTGTGAAGGTTTGGGCGACGGCGGCTCGGTCGTGGATGTCGATACGTAACTCCTGGTAGTGGTCATATTCGAGGGTGCGCGCGAGCCGGGCCCGCTTCAGCCCCACGTCGTAGTAGTCATTGAGGTTATCAATTCCGATAACCTCATCGCCGCGCGCCAGGAGTCGCAGCGAGAGTGCGGAGCCGATGAAGCCGGCACTGCCGGTTACCAGGATTTTCATGCGACGACGAGGCCCTACAACCTGCCATCCACGGCGGCGGCCGGGAACACGTGCTTGACGTCGAAAAACACGGCACCGGGCCGACCCAGGGCCCGCAGCCGTTCGATCCCTATCTCCTCGAACTGGCGGTGGGCCACGGCCAGGATGATGGCATCGTAGCGCCCCGGTTGTGGGTCCTCGATCGGCGTGATGCCGTAGTCGTCCTTGGCCGTGCGGGGGTTCACCCAGGGATCGTAGACGTCTGCGGAGATGCCGTAATCGGCCAGCTCCCGGAGGATGTCGACCACCCGGGTATTCCGCAGATCCGGGCAATTCTCCTTGAACGCCAGGCCCAGTACCAACACCCTACTGCCCTTCATCAGCAGGTTGTGCCGGGTCATGAGCTTGATGACCCGGTTGACGATGACGGCACCCATACGGTCGTTGAGGCGGCGGCCGGCGAGGATGATCTCCGGTTGGTAGCCGACGGCCTGCGCCTTGTAGGTGAGATAGTAGGGATCGACGCCGATACAGTGACCGCCGACCAGACCTGGCCGGAAGGGGAGGAAGTTCCACTTGCTGCCCGCTGCGTCCAGCACTTCCTGGGTATCGATCCCCAGGCGATTGAAGATAATGGCGAGCTCATTAATAAGGGCGATGTTGACATCGCGCTGGGTATTCTCGATGACCTTGGCCGCCTCGGCGACCCGGATACTGCCGGCTTTGTGGGTACCGGCGGGGATAATGCTGCGGTACAGGGCATCGATGAAGTCGGCGACCTCGGGGGTGGAGCCCGAGGTTACCTTCTTGATCGTGGTCAGCCGGTGCTCCTTGTCGCCGGGGTTGATGCGCTCCGGGCTGTAGCCGACATAGAAGTCCCAGTTGAACGCGAGTTCGGATATCCGTTCCAGGATGGGGATGCAAATCTCCTCCGTGGCACCGGGATAGACCGTGGACTCGTAGATGACGATATCACCCGCCTTCAGCAGTACCCCCACAGTGTAGCTGGCCGATTTCAAGAAGTGCAGGTCCGGTTGCTTATGCGCATTTATGGGAGTGGGGACGGTGACGATGAACAGATTACAGTCGGCCAGATCGTTGGACTCGTCGGTGTAGGTCAACTTCTCGGCGGCCCGTAGCTCTTCCGACTCTACTTCGAGCGAGCTGTCCCGGCCCTCCCGCAGCTCCGCGATGCGGGCTACGTCCACATCGAAGCCCAGCGTCGGATAACGCTTGCCGAACGCGACGGCCAGCGGCAGTCCCACATAGCCGAGGCCCAGGATCCCGATACGGACGCGTTGAAGATCAAAGTTGGGGGACATGGCAACCATACCTCATGCTCGGAGATGCGCTCCAGTGACTTGCCGGCGCGCCTGAAAACGGCGGCATCGGTTAGTGCTCTCTGGTTTTCTTGTTCGGGGGTAACCGCTGTGGACCGAGTGGACACTGTGGACTGGGGGCAACCCGGAGCGACCCAGCTTGCCGGAACAGGGTAATAGATAAGTTCTTAAGTGACAAAGCCTATCCGATTCCTCCAGGGCGAGCACATATAAATCCTCCCGAAAACCACTACTGTCCCATTAAATTATAGAACAAATCCAGTTGGTTAGGAATTCCGAGATCCTCTGTTATGTGCGGGTCATTTGTAAGCAGTTGAATTAACGGGGTTCTTTCGAACACGGTCAGGCTCAAAATTTGTAGGATTGTGTAGCGATCGGCCCGGATATTGAGGCGCTTTTTGAGGATGGCCACGAGGACGTAGACCGACAAGGCGATCCATATCTGGCTCTTGACTATTCGCGGATGAAAAACAGAAATAATCTGCGGATAAAGAATGTCATTGCCTGCGGGCGAAATCGAGCATGCGTTGGATCGGTCGCAATGCGTGCTCGCGGATCTCGGGGTCGATTCGGATCTCCTGATCGCCCGCGCGCAGGACCTGCTCCAGGTTCTGGAGGGCGTTCATGGCCATCCAGGGGCAGTGGGCGCAGCTCTCACAGGTAGCGCCTACCCCGGCCGTGGGGGCGATGATTAGCTTTTTCTCGGGCGCCAGTCGGCGCATCTTCCAAAAGATTCCCTCGTCCGTAGCAACGATGAACGACGGGTTCGGGAGTTGGCCCACGGCGTTGATGAGCTGGACGGTGGAGCCGACTACGTCGGCCTGGTCGATCACATCCGCCGGGGCTTCGGGATGGACCAGGACAGCGGCCTCCGGATGCAGCCGCCGGATCCGGTCCAGGGCAAAGCCCTTGAATTCCTCGTGGACGACACAGGACCCCTGCCACAGCAGGATGTCGGCACCGGTCATCCGCTGTACATAGTGTCCCAGGTGTTTGTCCGGCGCCCACAATAGCTTTTCCCCCTGCCCATGCAGGTACTTGGTCACGGGCAGGGCGATGCTGGAGGTTACTACCCAGTCCGCACGCGCCTTTACTTGGGTGCTGGTATTGGCATAAACCACGACCGTGCGGTCGGGGTGGCGGTCGCAGAAGGCAGCAAAGGTATCCGCGGGGCAACCCTCGTCCAGGGAGCAGGTAGCCGCCAGGTCGGGCATGAGCACCCGTTTTTCCGGGTTGATGATCTTGGCCGTCTCGCCCATGAAGCGGACGCCGCACACCACCAGGGTACTGGCCGAGCTCTCACTACCGAAGCGGGCCATCTCCAGGGAGTCGGCAACACAGCCGCCGGTCTCCTCTGCCAACTCCTGCAAGTCGGCGTCGGTATAATAATGGGCCACTAGGACTGCGTCCTGTTCGGCCAGTAGGCGGGCAATCCGTTTTTTTCGGGCGTCCTTTTCCGCACCGGACAGCTCCGGCCAGTGCGGACGTTTCGGGGCCCGGATGCGATATTCGGCCCCGGGCTCATCCGGGTGATCGGTCACGGGTGCGGGGGAAGTGGTGGGCATAACGTTCATCTAGGATCCTTGAGGGATCCGAATCTTTACCAATGAGTCAAGTTTTGTGTGCACGATCGACAAACCACGAATGGACACGAATCAACACAAATCACAATTCATGTCGATTCGTATGCATTCGTGGTTTTCCGGTTTCCGTACGAAAATTCACGCATCAATGGTCTGAGGCGAAGCCTCGCTAGGATTCCTTGAGGGACCTGCATCTTTACAAATGAGTTAAGTTTGTGCGCTGCACAAAAATAGTTCTGCCTCTTGTTGGGCAGGAATCGCAGGTCCTTTGAACCACGGATGGACACGGATAAACACGGATTGTGATCCGTGTTTATCCGTGTCCATCCGTGGTTCTTCGGTGCGGTTGGTCACGCCTTGTCGGTCTGAGGCGAAACCTCGTTAGACTTGAAGTATTTTACCACTTCGGAAGAGAGGCGGATTGATACCGGTTGTTTGGTAGGAGTCTTTTGCTGACCCTTGGCGCGCTTCGCTTCGAGTGCGTCGTGAACCACCTTCGGGCCACCTCTTCGCACGACAACGGCTTTGTCCCAGAAAGCCTGCTCCTGTTCAGGATCCGGCGTGGTTTCCGCTCCCGGTGCTTCGGAAATCAGCTGCTCCCATTCCTCCAGACTAGCGGGAAAAGGCTTTTCGATAGCGTCTGATTTCATATTTCTTTGCCTTGCGCAGAGAGATCATATGCAGATCGTCGCCGTGTTCTGCATAAGTCAATGCCATTAAGTTAGTTGTTGGCCACTTAGAGAAAACTACGAATCACGCGAATTTCCGCGCATCGATTCGCGAGGATTCGCGTGATTCGTAGTTTCTTCTCTTACTTTGCCGACCGGTAACGCTTAACTTAATGGCATTGCCGTATAAGTCATATGCACAACGCGACCACCTAACCAACCGAGCAAATTGATTCGTAGCTCGCCGTAGGCTTCACGATTGTCATCTCATAGTCAATATTTTCGATGGCTGTTTTTGCCGCATCCCGAACATCCTGTTCCGGATCATTCAGCATCAGATGCTCGATTTCACGGTGCACGAGCTTGGTCATTTCAAGCTCATCGATTTCATCGATCGCCGATTCCCTCACGATGTAATGGGGATCCGCCAAAGCGGCCTTCAGGGTCGTCATCGCCCCGGCGCCGTCGATTTTAGCCAGATAGCGCAAGACACTCCCTCTCACATAAGGGGATGAATGCCCGAGAAACGCGGTAATTCGGTCATAGGAATTTTTATCCCCGATTGCTGTCAACCCCTCGATGGCTTCGGATACAGTCGAATCATTGCTATCTTCGAGATATCGCGTCAGGATCGGGATTGTTTCCTGCTCATGGTCCTTTGCAATACTCAATGCGAATAATATCGCTTGCAGGCGGGGCGTATCGGCCGACGCGATCTTCGACAGCAAGTATTGGTAGCCGGGTTCTCCCCCCTTTTTAATGATAAGAAAGGCAACTTCCTCATAAAATATAGTTTTTTCATGGACGTAATCCGGTTCGTCCGCGCCCGGAGCACGACCTTCGAATTTCGAATACAGATCTTCGGCTCTCAAGCCGTCCAATTCAGGATAGATACCCATGTTATTACTTCCTCTTACATAGGGATAGGATCTCTTTCAATGTCTTGCCTTGAAGCGTTCCGGGGAATTTACGTTGCAATTTCCCTGGTAAGTCATTGGAGGTGATATAGCCGCTTGCTCTCAATCGATCAAGACGTTCGATTTCTTTTGGGTCTAGATCTTTATTGGAGACTTTTCCAGGCAAACGCTTATATTCCTTCAGTAATTTTTTGGCCGTCACACAGTCTTTCTTGGATGGTGGCGGTCCGCCTGGACAAGACTCTACTGAATTACCAACTTCTGTCTCAGGATAAGATTCGGCGGTCTCTTCGATTTTCTTCGCTAGAAAGACACCGGTCAAAAGGCCGACGGTGGCGACGGCTGTCCTAGCTAAGGCGGTTCCTATCGCCGCACAAGACGGGGCATTGACGGCACAATACGCCAGGGCAAGTTGGATGGCCATACTGTCTACATTTCCTGCAAGGACCTTTCCTTCTTTTCGAGGGCATGTAATAAAATATCGGTCTTTTCCCGCGGCGAAAAATTCCGGTCGGCAAGAACAACCTGAATAGGAGGCTGTTCATCGAAATCGATTCCTGCAATTATCCCAAGACAAACAAACTTGAAAACATCCCGTTCCGTCTTGATTCCGTATTTTTTAGCCTTTTGATGGAGGGAAAATATGTGCTCCCTTAACGAAGCATCCGGCATATTTTGCACTAGAGAAGAAAAATCTTTCCTTAAGGATTCTGAAACTTTTTTATAAAAAAGCTCTTCTTTATTCTTAACCAATGCATCCATAGTCTCTTTTGGAATTTGGAACATATCCATTCCCCCATAACGATAGGACATCTGACTTCGCGGGTCGAAAATTTCCGGGGCAAGAGGACAAGATTCCCTCTGAGAGATGCTACGCACCAGACCGCAAAGGTGAGGCTACGCAGCTACCGGATGCGAGCGGTGCACCGGATAACCCCTATATGGTGGATATACTACTGTGGCGCTATGCCACTGTTCTCCTGAATGATGGATGCGGAATGGGTTTCATCATTCCGCATTCATCACTCATCATTCCATATTCATCACTCATCATTCCGCATTCATTTCCCACAGCCAGGCCGCGCCGCGCACGCCGCTGGAATCGCCGTGGACCGGGGGTCGGAGGTCGATACGGGTTCCGTCTGAGAACAGGTGTCGGCCGATGAGCTTGGGTACCTCCCGGTAGAGCCGGTCGAGGTTCGAGAGTCCGCCGCCGAGTACGATCACTTCCGGGTCAAGGAGATTGATGACGCCGGCGAGTGCCCGGGCCATCCGGTCCTCATAGCGCTTCAGAACGGCCTCGGCTTCCGGGTCATGGGCCTCGGCCGCGGCGACGATTTGTTGGGGGGTCAGGTCGCGTCCCGTCGCCCGCAGCAGGTCAGCGGCGAGTCCCGGACCCGACAGGAAGGTCTCGATGCAGCCCTGTTTGCCGCAGTAACAGGGAGGACCTGGGTACTCCTCGTGCCGCGGCCAGGGCAGGGGATTGTGGCCCCACTCGCCGGCGATGCGGTTGGGGCCGCTGAGCAGGCGGCCATTCACCACGATGCCGCCGCCGGTACCGGTGCCGACGATTACACCGAACACCGTGTGGGCTTCTCTGCCGGCGCCGTCCACGGCCTCGGACAGGGCGAAGCAGTCGGCGTCATTGGCCAGCCGTACCGGGCGGTCCAGCACCTCGATCAAGTCCACATCCAGGCGCTTTCCGTTCAGCCACACCGAGTTGGCGTTGCGCATGCGACCGCTGAAGGGGGACAGGGAACCCGGCGTGCCGACGCCGACAGTGCTGCGTTCACCGGTCTCCGACTCCACCTTGGCTACCAGCCCACCGATGGCCCGCAGGGTCCCGGCATAGTCGTTGCGCGGTGTCTCCGTGCGGTGCCGTGCCCGCACTTGGTGATCGGCGCCGAGTGCAATGATCTCGATCTTGGTACCGCCCAGATCGATTCCGATGCGAATTCCGCTCACAATAAGTACCAGCCCGAATATGTAGAACCACCAATGAACACCAATTTACACGAATTCGTGTCTATTCAGAAACTATATCGGACAGCGAGGGCGAGGTTGCTGTTGTCCTCGAGCTGTCCGAAGAAGGTGTGGTTGTCGCTTCCGAAAAAAAGGTTTCCGCGCGCTTCGAGCAGCCAGTTGTCGGACAGTTTATAGGCAGCGCTCGGGCGCAGATAGCCATCGTGGTCACTGGGTGACCAATAGGCGAAGAGTCCGAGCGTCAGGTTTTGGTTCATGAGCATCTGCGTCAGGCGCAGAGTGAGCACATGGCGGTTTTCGTCGGCCTCGGTTCCGGGTGCGCCGGGGAAGGCGGCGCGGTATTTATCGTGATCCAGCCTGTGTTCGAGGTAGTACTGTACCGAGCCGGTCAGGTTTGTGATGATTTCGTGCTCGTAACCGGCGAGCAGGCGAACCTGACTGTTGGGGATGAAGGGGTCGGTGCCGGAGCGGTCCTCGCGGGAGTCGTAGTATCCCAGCTCCAGGTTGGCGATGCCGCCGGCCAGCGCGCCGCGCAGGCTGGCCCCGTAGACCGAGAGCTTCGGAAAGGTATTGCGTCCGCTGACCGGATCGAGTCCTCGCGGGGTTTTCCAGGAGCCGTGATAGCCGTAGAGGGCGCTCTCCCAGCCCTGGAAATTACGTGAGACGCGCAGGGCGATTTCATCGTCTTCAAGCCATTCATCCGGTTTATCCGTTTGCAGGTCCGCGCCGCTCAGGTCCGTACCGCCCCAATAGCTGAAGCGTTCCCCATTGATGAAACGGTCGGCATCGAAGCGCGGGGTGTAGGCGATGTCGATGTTGGCGAAGGAGGGGAAGAGGCTGATAAACAGGGCGTCGGACGGGGCCTTGATGTATTCCGGGTCGCGGCCTGATAAGAATGATTGCCAATCCTTGGGAAACAGGTCGTTCACGAACAGCAGGTCGCCGGTGCCCCAGGTAAGGATCTGCCGCCCGACCTTGACATCCATGGAATCGATGGGAGTGAACAGCACATTGAGCTCACGCAGATCGACTGGTCCCTTGCCGGTTTCGAGGTCGATGCGATCGTGCCGGTCGGCGACGCTGTCGTAGAGAAAGTCGGAGCGCACCGTGGCAGTGAACAGGTTATGAGACCAGGTGCCCTTCAACTGCGCGCGCAATTCACTGAGCATCTCCTGATCGCTGTTCGGGTCGTTTTGCGTTCGCAGGCCGTAGCGCGCGTCCACAAAGCCGTGGAGCTCCTGAGCGGGGCTTGAAATTGAAAGCCCGAAACTCGAAACCAGAACGGCGGTCAGAATCAGTTTTCTCATTCCATCACCCCAATACTTCCCGGTTGCACCCTTCCATTTTTCATCGCGTTGCCTCGCGGGGCGGACGGCGCAGAAAGCGCTCGGTGAAGATCTTTTCTTTGAGGCCGGTATTGTACTCGACGTTGCTGCAGGTGCTGATCGTGTGCGTGCCGCGGGCGAGGTCATCGACGCGCGACTTTACTACAGTCGGATAGCCCTGAATCGTTTTGACTTTGACGACCTTGATGCGCCGGAAGAGCTTGCCGTTTTTATCGGTGTATTCGGCCTTGATCGGCAGGAAGGTCTTTTTGTCGATGGTGACGGTATAGGCCCTGAAATCCACTGCGCGAGGGTTGTGAGGCGTGTTTTTGATCAGGTAGTGCCGGCCGGTTTCCTTGACCAGCTCATGCTTGTCTTCCCACAGCGCACGGCCGGAGATATCCTCGTAGACAAAGTCGGAACCGACAAACGAAGTGCGTTTGTCGCCGGGGGCGATCGGTTTGACCAGATTGAGCGCGGGCAGAAAGAGCCAGCGGTTGTCGTGTTGTCCCCGTTTCACTTTTTTCCAGACCATGAATACTTGGCGGCGCACGTCGGCGGGCGCCTTGAAGTAGACGTAAAACTTCTGGGTTCCCCCACCTGTGTTGAGGCGCAGAATGCGGAACTTGCGGATGCGTTGGCCCCCCTTTGCATCGGTGATCACCATGTTTACATCGGATTTACCGTCGGTTCCGGCGTAGCGGACCGCCTGGTTGGATTTGGCGACGATCTCGTCGGCCGTCAGGGCGAATGTATTCATGGATGCCAGTAACAGTGCCGTGGTAATCAGCATTTTCATTTTCGGTTCTCCTGAGCATGGATCGAGTCACTCAGACTCGTTCGATTTATCTTCAAACGCCGTTTTGCTCGACAAGGCCGGAAGCCTCGTCTTTAAACAGCCATTTGCGCAAGGCGGTGACGAGCGCCGCAAGGATAAACAATGTGGCCAGCCACGAGACGGCCATGATGGTGGCGAGGAAGATGCCGACGGTACGGTAGGGAACCAGCGGTGCCAGCAACAACGGCAGGAATCCGATCGAGATGATGATGGCGTTGCGGCTGATCGCCAGCGCCGGCTCTTTGAACATCTCCCGGATGACTATGGACCAACTGCCGAGCTTTTTCTGCAGCTCATGGGCGCGCTTGAGAAAGTGGATAGCAAAGTCCACACTCAGCCCGAGCGTCAGCGAGGAGAGGACGGCAATGGGCATGTCGTAGTCCTTACCGATCCAGCCGACGAGACCATAGATGAAAATGATGGTGACACTGAGCGGAACCATGGCGAGCAGGCCGTAGAGCGGCGAGCGGAACAGAAGCATCATCATAATCAGCACGACGACAAAGCTGCTGCCGAGCGCGGACAGCATGCCGGCCACCATTTTGTCCTGCCAGACGACATTGAGGTAGTTGAGGCCGGCCCACCGGACACGCATCGGAACCGGCGGCGGGTTGGCGGCGATGAATTCCTCTGTTGCTTCGACGACGGAAGCCATATCGGTGTTGTCGCCGCTGGTGAGCTGCAACCAGATGTTGGCTTGGCGATAGTCGCGCGTGACCAGATGGAACAGGCTGTCCTTTTTCTTCATCCCTTCGAGCTGAATGAACACCTGTCCACAGGCGGCGGCGCTCTCCGGCACCTGGTAGTTGGCGGCGTTCCTGCGTTCGACCTCCGGGCGTAATTCCTCCGGTACGCCGGCGGGATCGATATATTGCAGTTCATAGGACGCCTTCTTCAGCACACCGACCGCCGAGCCGGTTTTTCCAACCTTTGGAAGTTCGGCCAAATGCTCCTGCAAACGGTCGGTCCAGCGGAGCATGGCGGGCTGCTTGAAGGGCGGTGCCGTGATTTCCGCGCGCATTTCGTGCAGGAAGCGGGTGAAGGAGAGCCCGGTGTACTCGTCGGTGATTACCAGCGCGGCCTCGCGCAGTGCTTCGCCGGATAGAGCTTCCAAGCCTTGGAAAAGTTCGGCCGGGGCATTGGGTAGCGCGGCACGCAGGGTAGCGGGCGAGGCAAGCGCGGCGGATTCGAGATAGTTGATTTCATCGCTCAGAGTAATCCAGGGCGCGGTAACGGCCTCGTCGAGCTTTTCGGCTTCCTCGATCAAGTGGACAAAGTACTTGTCGGGATCGCAGGTATCGCGATTGCGGTATTCGGCCTGCTGCGCGTCGAGCAGGGCAATGAACCGTTCGGTTTGCTCCGGCAGTTTTGCCGCGAAACGCCGCCGGGCAGCATCCGCCATGCTATCGAGTGCTTCGACGTAGGTGCAGGTATCGAGGCCGTCCGGCGTCAGGGTGAGGTAGGCGATGTAGGTTCCGCCGAAGTGGCGGTTGAGCACGTCGTCGGCTACCCGGATGCGGTGATCTTTGGTAAACCACTTGACGGGATTATCGTTAACCTGGATGTGTCGGATACCGGCGGCGGATACGATTACGGTGAGTACGCTGAGCATCAGAATCAGTTTCCAGCGTTTATAGGAAAAGGCCCCGAGCTTTTCGAGGAAACCGTCGAGTCCCCTTCGTTTGTGATCCGGCGCCGGCGCGGGAATCCGGTCGAGCGCCTGGTTCGGGACGAACAGCATGATATAGGCGGGAATCAGCGTCATGGTGAGTAGCCAGGCCACACCGACGCCGAAGGCGATGTGCGCACCGAAGATGCGGACCGGCGGGATCGGTGTGAAGGCGAGTGAGGCAAACCCGGCCATAGTGGTCAGGGTGGTATACAGCATCGGCATGAAAAGGTGGCCGATGACATGCCGCACCGTCTCTTTTTTGTCGCGGAAGCGGTGGTAGGTCTCGAAGAATTCGCTCAGAATATGGACGGAATCGGCGACGGCGATCGGCATCAGAAAGATGGCGATCATCGAACTCATGATATGCACGCTGAAGCCGAGGTTGATCAGCAGGCCGGTGGTGCAGACAATGCTGATGATCGCGACGATCATCGGCGCGATGATGAGGGAGACACGGCGGAAAAAGAGCAGTAACAGCAGGAAGACCGCCAGTCCGGCCAGTGGCGCGGAGCTGGCCATCTGGGTGAGCATTTCGATGCCGAAGGTATCCTGCGCGACCGGCTGGCCGGTGATATGGACCTGATCTTCGGCGGGCCAGTCGGCGGTCAGCTTTTCGACCAGGTTGGTAACGTTGTAACTGTAGGTTTTCGCGACGATTGGAATGTAGAGCGCAATCGCCTTCCCGTCTTCGGAGACCAGTGTGCCCTTGTAGAGCAGGTTGCTCATGGCATCGTCGCGGATCGTCAGCGCCTCGTCGCGCGTGATGGGCGACTGTTCCATGAGGTATTCGATTTTCAACGCGCCGCGTTCGGCCTGCTTGATGTTATCGACCACCGACGGACTGACCAGCTCCAGATTTATAATTACGCTGTCGCCGTTTTCATCGAAGAGGTCGTTGGGGTCGTTTCCGAATACCTTGGCCAGTATCCGTTTGCGCGCGCTTGCCGGTTGGAGGTCGGGAACGAAGGGCGTAGGTACGGTAATTTCCGGCCGCCCATCTGCATTTTGCCGCAGGCTCAGCAATTAGCGGGTCAGGGTGTCGATCCGGCCGAGCGTCTCCACATTGAACACGCCGTCGGCGTGGTTCGTGTTTACGATGCCGACGATGACCATGTCGTACAGGTTGTAGTTGGCTTTATTCCCGTTGTGAAACACGCGCACCGGTTCGTCGGAGGCAAGCATGTTCTCCGGATCGCTATCGAACTGCACCTTCGGGAATTGGGTACCGCCGAGAATGACGGCGATGAGCGTGAGGAGAACAATAATCCACGGGTAATGCAGACTGAAATTTGTCAATTTAAGCTTCATGCGAAGTATCCTCGCCTTTGGAGTCCGGTCTTTCCTTTTTCCAGTGGTGTTCCAGGGGGGGTCTCGATTAAGCCGGGTCGGCGCAAAAACCAAGCGCATAACGCAGACGTCTCGCCTGCACCCGCGGGCGAGACGCCCGCATTTTCATGGAATGTTCAGATAGTTAATACCGGGACGATATACTTCCTATAGGAATGAAATATACATTTTAAAGTAAATCCTTTGAAAGAAGTATAACTTGTGTTAAGGATGATATACTAAGTTACGTTAGCGTGCTTCTTGTGAACTTCGAGGCAGCCATGATAAGAATCGACTTCCCCCAGCGAGATATCAAGAAGATTAAGCAGTTACGCTACGATGATCCTCATCCAAGAGTGAGAAGGAGAATGGATGTATTGTGGCTGAAAAGTCAGGGCCTTCCCCATCAGGAGATCTGTCGGCTTACCGGTATCAGCAGTAACACGTTACGCAAGTATCTCAGGATGTATCAATCGGGTGGGGTGGAAAAACTGCTGGAGCTGAACTTCTACACCCCGACGAGTGAACTGGATCAGCATCGAGTTCGCCTCGAAGTTCACTTTCGCGCGCATCCGCCGGCGACGCTCAAGGAGGCGATGGCAGCCATCGAGCAGCTCACCGGACTCAAGCGCAGCCCCAGCGCCGTGGGAAAGTTCCTGAAGTCGATTGGTATGGGCCCGAGAAAAGTGGGAGCGATCCCGGGAAAAGCGGATCCGGAAGAGCAAGAAAGATTCAGAATCAAACACACACAACGTACAAGAAGGAGCTTGATTCGCTCCTCACGCTGAGATTCCAAATATTCAGGAAATGCAACATTGTGCCAATATGAGGTATACTACCCATGATGACGCCAAACAGGGTGCGGGCTTCTCTGCCAGCGCCGTCCATTGCCTCGGACAGCGCGAAACAATCGGCGTCGTTGGCCAGCCGTACCGGGCAGTCCAGCACCTCGGTCAAGTCCGCATCCAGGTGTTTTCCGTTCAGCCACACCGAGTTGGCGTTGCGCATACGTCCGCTGAAGGGGGGCAGGAAACCCGGCGTGCCGATACCGACGGTTAAGTGCCAGCCCGAATATGTAGAACCACGAATGAACACCAATTTACACGAATTCGCGTCTATTCGTGGGCATTCGTGGCTCTGAAGAAGAACATGAGCGGTATCAGTCAATCCATTATGAATCCCTCTATCTCGAATGTACTCAGCTTTTCGGTAGTACCTATATTTCCAACCCCCGTAGTTACCGATGAAATACTTCCAATATGGTTATGGAAGCTTTGGGATTCACCTCCAGCGAACCCAAGTCCAACTACCTCCTTGCTTGAGCTATCGATTAGAACAGACCCGGAATCTCCACGACGTAACATGAATGTAGTCTGGATTTGATTTGTAAACACCCTTGTTCCGGTGGGATAGCCACGCACTCGAGCAGTTGCATTTACGGAGCGAATTCTACCGCTGGTATCTCGGCTTGTGCGTCCACATTTCTTTACTTCCGTACCCACTTCCGCTCTTGCCATTCCGGCTAGGTTACCGAAACATCTCGTACCCATCTTGAGCAGATCGCGTCTGTCTGCCTTCCCGATTGCTGCGTCCAAATTGGCGTTCAAAGCAAACCAATGAAGCGAACCGATCTTGTGCTCGTGCTTGCGACCACCATCCAAGTACCCAGGCTGGATCAGCGGGTCACCCCAGCGTCCGTGCTCTCCTGCGAGTACATGCCAATTTGACAAGAAGTAGAGGTTTGATGGATCACCTCGGATTGTGATGGGTGCCCCGCATAGGTGTTCGGGATTTTGTAACCGTTCAGCCCCCCTCTAAATCCTGATCCTGAAAACGAGAAATCAAAGGGTTACGTCCGAACTGGGCCGAAATCCAGAGGGGGGTCTGAACGGTTACCATATTATGAAGTTAACAAGCGTTTCGCCGCCTCTAAAACAATAAGCATAACTCCATGAAACTTAAGCGAAAAAATCCCGAACACCTATGGGGTGCCCCGAGTGTTTCTGCATTTTTGTAACGAGGATTACCTACGCTGTTTCCACCCTCGCACGGACGACGAGGGTCAGTAAAACTTAACGCAGTTATTTCTCCGGATTCCACTACCTCGACTTCTACATATTCCGTGTTTAAGGTTTTCGAATCCAACTCGGAGGGGATTAGAAGCCGGGATGGTACCGGTTCCTCATTGCCGGAAGTATCCCTTACTCCTCCCGCTACCGTATCCTCTTGAACGTCCAATCGGATAACACCCGCTTCAATATGATAGTCTCTCGTTATATACCCATTCTCATCTAACCGAGGGACAACACTCAAGTAAGAGAGGTTATCGTTCTTGAGCAATTCATGTTGATGGTGAGCCAAAGCCAAATCTGCTTCTCTTTGGGTAGTCATTCCGGCTTCCTCCGTCTAATGAGGCTGTCTAAAAACGTAATTGATTGGCGGCGCCCTCCAGTTCTGTAAACATAGTAAAAACAAACGGTTACGTTTATGGAGGCCGCCCAAAATAGCGATTGAGCCGCTTTTTCAATACCATCGGATCGCATAACTCATTGAGAAATAAGGATTAGATGCCGCTAATCAATTACCTAAAAACCAACACGCTGATGTTGAGCCGGTAGGCTGGATCGAGGGATGAGACTTGGAGACTGTCTAAAAAGGGACCGTAGGCTGGGTTGCGGCCAGCAATAACTGTCTTTGCCATCCCTGGCACCGGCAGATTCCGGCAATCCCTGCCGGAATGATGAGGTAGGGTCTCCAACGATTACGGACGATTCGCGTTCATTTGCGGCAAAAATCAGTTCCCAGCGGACTCGGTGCTTGCTCGAGGTGTTGCAAGATCCGAGTCCAGGCCGTCGCCGGAGGGATTGGTGAAGCGGTCGTTGAGCGTCTGTACGTAAAGATCGGCGTCCTGTCGCACCTTGTGCAGACGGCGCTTGGCGCTTGAACTCCAACCGGCCGGGGTACGCGCGAAGATGGTCCGCCAGCACCGGGTATTGCGCGCAAAGGCGGCGGTCAGGTTACCGCGCAGGTCTTCCTTCTCGGCCCGGGCAGGCAACGAGCGGGCGACGGATTTCGCGGCCAGGGACCGGATACCGAGATGGGCCGCCAGAAGCAGGGCAAGGACCACCGCGATCAGGGTCGGTAGCAACCAGAACGGGTCTGTGGCATTCTGAAGGAAGGCCAGTCCGTCACCTCGGATGATCCAGGCCAGCAGGGCGATCAGCACCAGACCCAAGACGATCCCGTCGCCCCACAGGGTACGCTTGCGCCAACGGTCGAGTGCCCGCTGGAGGAAGGGTACGGTGCGCTCTTCGATGTCCTTGGCGGTCCGATCCACAGCACTGACGATGCGGTAGGCACGTTCGACCTCCACCTTGTGCATGCGGTGGTGGATTTCTTCGAGATCCTGGTCCCGCTTCTCCTCATACCGGGCGCGTTTGGCCGCATCCTCGATGAAGGTGGCGGCGTCCGGGTTATAGATGGTGTAGAAACGCCCGGCGGTCAGGCCCTCCTCGCCGATGGCGCGCTGCCAGGCGGCGACCACGTCTTCGGGATTGTCTTCCCGCGCCGTGGTGTCGAGCTGGTTGAGGATATACAGGAACTTACCGGCGTCCGGCCGGCTGATGGTATCGGCGACCAGATGTTGCAGGGTGTCGCGCATGGCCCCCGGCTCCGGGTGACGGGCGTCGAAGAACACCAACACCAGATCGGACAGGTCGATGATATGATCGGTAATGCGCAGGGTGGCCGTGCGCTGGGCATCGGCATCGAAACCCGGGGAGTCGATCAGGATCCGGCCCCGCAGCCGTTCGCTGGGACTGGCCTTGAGCTGCAGGTAGGTGTCGATACGCTCGCCTTCGCCTTCGGACACCAGCTCGATGTCCTTAGAAATCTGATAGAGCGGGAAACGCGGGTCCGAGTCGAGGGCAACCCCCGGCAAGGCGTGGTCCGTCGACTCGCGGCTGTAACAGATGACGGTAAAGCGATCGTCCACCGCCTGGTTACCCGTTCGCTGCAGTTTGTTGCCCAGAAAATGATTGATGAAGGTGGACTTGCCGGCGGAGAAGGTCCCGAGTACCGAGATCAGGGGCCACCAGGGGATTTGGGTGGCATAGGATTGGTCCTTATCGAGCAGCCCCAAACCGTAGGCGACCCGATCCAGGGCGCGAAAGCTCTGAACCGTGCCGAGGAGCACCGGGTTTTCCTGCTCCAGATGGGCTTCCAGATTCTTCAATCGTTGCTCGATGGCGTCTGAAGGGTGCATCGCATGGCTCCTCATGGCTTCGAAGCGCGGTCAGGAAGGTGTTTTCTAAGGTAGTTGGACTTGGCCGACCACCTGCTGTTCCCATGAATGGTATACCCAATGGTGTTCGGACGATAGTCCATTTGTGGTAGGGGTAAGCCCCGTGCCTGCCCTCGGCCGGGGCAACCACGGGGGTTGCCCCTACGTGTTCTCGGGAACGAGCCACGCTATTTTTCATCCGCAGATTACACGGATTCTCGCAGATTGTTTCGTGTTTCATCGGCGGAAATCTGCATAATCCGTAGGATAGATTATGAGTGCATGAGCCATAATCCCTATTGCAGCCTTACAGTTCAAGAATAGCCCGTAGGATGGGCAAAGCAAGCGTCTATCAAGATGGCTTTAAAGTTCGGTTATTCCACGGAGGTTTCTTAAGCTGGACAGCTTGATCGGAGGCACAAAGCGAAGCGTGCCCATCAATGTGAGCTTAAGTCAGACCAAAATCGAACCGACGAGGATCAACCTGGAACCATCCATGCTGAGTAAAATTTATCTGCAAAATTTCGGGCCGCTCAAGCGGCTTGAGTGGCGGAATCTGGGGAAAATCAACCTGGTAATCGGCGCCAACGGTTGCGGTAAAACTTTTTTGCTCAAGGCGCTTTACAGCACCATGCGGGCTTTGGAGGGTTATCAGCGCGGGGAAGAATTGCGAACCTTATCGGAGATGCTAGTTGAAAAACTCTATTGGACTTTTCAGGCAGACCGGATAGGTGAGCTGGTGACCAAGGGGGTAGATCAACCACTCGATTGTAAGATTTACATAGATGAACATTTGTTTCGCTATCGGTTTGGCAAGAATACGAACAAACAAATTTTACGATCGAAAAGTTATATATCACCGCGCAGTAGTAATTCAGTTTTCTTGCCGGCCAAAGAGGTATTATCGTTACAGCCGGTTATCCTCAAATCCCGCGAGCAGGATAAATCATTCGGGTTTGACGATACCTATCTCGATCTCGCCCGTGCCTTGCGCGACTCCCCGCAACGTGGCAGAAATTATGCGGAATTTGCGCAATCACGGAAAAACCTTGAAAAGATCCTGGGCGGTAAGGTGGAATATGACGAAGCATCGGGTCGTTGGCAATTCAAAAAGGGGAACCAGAAATTTCCCATTGGCGTGACTTCGGAAGGCGTGAAAAAGATCGCCATTCTCGATACATTGCTCGGCAATGGCTACCTTAGTCCGGAGTCGATCGTCTTCATCGATGAACCGGAATCCGCCTTGCATCCCGGCGCGATCTATGACTTACTCGATATCGTGGCGCTATTGGCAGAACGCGGTATCCAATTTTTCCTGGCCAGTCACTCCTATTTTGTGGTCAAAAAACTGTTCCTCATTGCGCAGGAAAGGGAGATGTCGATTCCGATTATTTCGGATCGGAATAATGGTGAATGGATGTCGGCGGACTTGAAGAACGGCATGCCCGACAATCCGATCATCGATGAGTCGATTCGGCTCTACGAGGAAGAAGTGGAGCTGAGTCTGAGATGAATTGTGAAGAACCACTGTTGGAATCAGGCATGACCTTTGGGCCTTTCCCCGATGACCACTGCTTTCCCATTGAGAAGAGTGCTGCTTACCGGAAAATCAAGGCCCATACGAAGATCGCCGAACTCCTGCTGTTGCGAACCACTGCACGTAAACCACCTGTCATTTGGGTTGTGGAGGCCAAGTCAAGTACACCTCGACCGGAGACTCATCCCAACTTTGACGATTTCATCGATGAGATCCGTCTGAAGTTGAGCAATGCCATGAATTTGTGGCTGGCTGTTCGTTTAGGAAGGCACCCGGAAGCCGAGTGGGAACTTTCGGAGCCTTTCAGACAGGTGAAGCTTGAAGAGGTGGATTTCCGATTGCTGTTGGTGATCAACGACCATCCTGAGCAGGGGTTACCACAGTTGAACGAGGCGTTATCAAAAGCCCTGCGGCCTGTAGTGAAAACTTGGGCGCTTTCGCCGAACGCGGTGGCTGTCATAAATGATAAAGGTGCCCGTAAACGTAAGCTAATTCAATAGCAATACCATCTAAGTTAAGCATCACCGGTGCCGTCTGTGATTGATTGCTGTTTTTCGTTCGTCCCCTCCCCAAGCCCCCTCGCTGCGCTTGAGGCAAGCTCTCCCACGGGGAGAGGGGCTTTGAGGCTTACCCGGCCTGCCCGTCGCAGGCAAGTGCGATCTGCGGATCAGGCGAAATTGCAGCAGGCACCTGATTTCTATGCACTAATCGTTGCCTGTGCTTGTAAGTCGGGCACCGATTGGCGATAATCCATGATTTGGTGAAACGGCAGGTTAGTCAGGTAATCAGGCACATGGAATTACCCATCGTTCGCGGATGGCTGGTAGCAGGTTTGATGTTGGCGGCGCAGGCCGTTGTGGCGGTGCCTCCGGGCGGCGAGTTCGTGGTGAAGCAGGCCGAGGGGGCTCCGACCGTCTCGGTGGGCGGGACTGTGATCCCCTATAAGGAGGTGACGCTCGCCGCCCAGCTGCCGGGAAGGGTCAAATACCTCGCCGGCATCGAGGGCGATGCCTTCAAGAAGGGTGATCTTCTCGTCTCCCTCGATGACCGTGAGCTGCTCGCCAATCGCCAGGCCCTCCTGGCCCAGCTGCAAAGCGCCGATGCCGCATTGCGCAACGCCGGCATGCAGTACAATCGGGAGATCTTCGCGCCGCGCTCCCGCACGCCGCCGGGCGGAATGGGGATGCCGAATCTGTTCGACCAGATGTTCACCCGACCCATGGAGGATTTCATGGGGGAGCGCTCCAGGGGTGCGGAATTGTCCGCGGATCTGTACTCTTCCGGCACCCAGATCGAACAGGCGCGCAGTGCGCTCATGCGACTTCAGGCCGAGCTGCAGGCCCTGGATTCCAAGCTACGCGACGCGCGTAGCATTGCGCCGTTCGACGGCGTCATCGTCAAGAAGTTCATCGAGGTCGGCGATACGGTACAGCCCGGCCAACCCTTGCTCAATTACGCCGACGTTGAGTTCCTGCAAGTCGAGGTGGATGTCCCGGCCCGCCTGCGACCGGGATTGCGGGAGGGTGTTATGGTCCACGCCGAACTCGACGTGAACCACCGGCGGGTGCCGGTGCGAGTGGCCCAGATCTTCCCCATGGCCGATCCCCAGCGGCATACGGTCAAGATCAAGCTCGATCTGCCCCAGGGCGTGTCCGAGCCGGGGATGTACGCTAAGATCCTGGTACCGGATTTCAATGCCCCCGCACGCACTAACCCGGTCATCCCCGAATCGGCGATCCGCTACAACGGTAGCCTGCCGGGCGTCTATGTGCTCGACGAGCAGGGTAAGGCCGAATTGCGCCTGATCCGGGTCGGGGAGCCGCTTCCGGGCGACTTACTCACCGTGCTCAGCGGTTTGCGCCCAGGTGAGCGGATCCTGGCAGACCCACCACCGGGGGTTGCCGCCGGTTGGTCCACCCGGCAACGACAGCAGCCCGACACAGGGCGTTGATGCGGTCCATGTATACTGCCACACCGCACAATCTGCGCACTTCACTCCCTCTCCCTCCGGGAGAGGGCGGGGGTGAGGGGGAAATTCAAAAGCTCAAATTGTGCCGTGTGGCAGTATACCGCACCCGCCGCTACCCACTGAGGCTTTGTGTGCACGATCGACAAACCACGAATTGGCACGAATAAAGGGCACCTTGAAAAATAGGTATTTTCACCAATCAAGCGACTCTAAGCCATTGATTGTTGGGGTGTACTGTAGACGAAAACCGTATTTTTCAAAGTGCCCTAAACACAAATCACAATTCGTGTCGATTCGTGTGCATTCGTGGTTTTCCGGTTTCCGTACGAAAATTCACGCATCAATGGTCTGAGGCGAAGCCTCGCTAGGGGGCGTTCTCAATTGAGCCAAATCATCATAAAAATCAAGCCCGTAGGCTGGGTTACGGCCAGGGACGGCGAAACCCGGCACACGGTATTGCGGATCGGAAAAGCTGGGTTTCGTTCCTCAACCCAGCCTACAACACTTATGATGATTTGTTAATTGAGAACGCCCCCTAGTACACCGTTTCACTCTATTTTGCAGGTACAGAACCGATGGATACACTCGGTTCCCCCACCCTAACCGATCCTTGAACATGCAAAATTAGTTGAAACGGGGTACTAGTACGGATGCTCTCGATTACCGATAACATTGAGCGCGCAGGATCTTCAGGGATCGGTACTTCGGCATTGCCGTACGAAGGGCTACCCCGCCTTGGAGGAGACCCGTCACCTTCCGCGAACCGCATGATGGGCAGATTGCACTATGAATGAAGACGAGACCCTGACGAGTTCTACGGGTCGGGACCCCAAACACACGGACGAGCATCTCGGCATCGCCGGGAGAACGACGCGATTCTTCATCCGCTCCCCGCTTTCTCCCCTGTTCTTTATCTCGATGCTCTTGATGGGCCTGCTCGGCCTGGTGATGACGCCCCGGCAGGAGGACCCCCAGATCTCCGTGCCCATGATCGACATCATGGTGCAGTACCCGGGGGCCTCTGCGCAGCAGGTGTCGAACCTGGCGATGCAGCCGCTCGAGCGCATCATGAGCGAAATTCCGGGGGTCAAGCACGTCTACTCGGCGTCCCGGCGCAATATGGGAATGGTCACCGTCGAGTTCGATGTAGGGGAGCAGATGGGGCCGTCGTTGGTGAAGGTGAACGACAAGCTCGCCTCCAACATGGACAAGATCCCGCCGGGGGTCATGCCGCCCCTGGTCAAGACCAAAGGGATCGATGACGTACCCATCGTCACCCTTACCCTGTGGTCGAAGGACCTAGACCAGGATGGGCAGCCGGACGTGGACGACGGTCAGCTGCGCCTCCTCGCTCAGGACGTGCTCCAGGCGGTCAAGGAGGTCAAAAACACGGGCAACGCCTTTATCGTCGGCGGACGCCGCGAGCAGGTGACGGTGGACGTCTACCCGGAGCGCCTGTCCGGCTACGGCATCAGCCTGGATCAGGTCGCCCAGACCCTCAAGACCGCCAACGCCGAGACCACCGCCGGCAAGGTGGAGTCGAGCGGTGCCCATTTTTCGGTGACCACCGGCTCCTTCCTCAAGAATGCCGACGAGATCAGCCGCCTGGTAGTAGGGACCCATGAGAATGTCCCGATCTATGTGCGCGATGTGGCGCGGGTTGTCCAGGGTCCGGAGGACGCCACCCAACTGGTGGCCTATTACACCGGACCGGCTGCGACGGAAGGATTGAAGGCCGATGGGGTGCCCGCGGTGACCCTCGCCGTTGCCAAGAAAGAGCTGACCAACGGCGTCACCGTCGCCAACGCCATCATCGAGCGCGTGGAGCAGATCAAGGGCGAGCGCATCCCCAACAATGTCGAGGTCAGCATCACCCGCAATTACGGGCAAACCGCCGACGACAAGGTCTCGGACCTGATCAAGAAGCTCTTCATCGCCACCTTCTTCGTCTTCCTGTTGGTGTGGGGGGCGTTCCGGGCCCTGCGGCCCGCTATCGTGGTGCTGCTGGTCATCCCGGTGGTCCTGCTGATGACCATCTTTACCGCCTGGGTGTGGGGCTACACCATCGATCGGGTGAGCCTGTTCGCCCTCATCTTCTCCATCGGCATCCTGGTGGACGACGCCATCGTGGTGATCGAGAACATCTACCGGCGCTGGCTGGAGGAGGGACGCACCGACAACGAGACCGCGGTGGACGCAGTGCGCGAGGTCGGCAACCCGACCATTCTCGCCACTTTTACCGTCATCGCCGCGTTGCTGCCCATGGGCTTCGTGAGCGGCATGATGGGGCCCTACATGGAGCCGATCCCCGCCCTGGGCTCGGTGGCCATGTTCATCTCCCTGTTCGCCGCCTTCGTATTCACGCCCTATTTTGCGCTGTCCAAGTGGCTGCGGCCCTCCATGCGTTATCTGGAGACAGCGGAGAAACACGAGCACAAGGGGGCGGAGAGGCTCGAGAAGCACTTTCGCAAGATCCTGACTCCCCTCATCGAGAGCAAGCCTAAACGGACTGTTTTCCGCCTCGTCCTCTGGGGTACTTTTCTCTTCACCTGCGCCTTCTTCTACCTCGAGTGGGTCCCGGTGAAGATGTTGCCCCTGGACAACAAGCCGGAATTCTCGGTCGTGATCGACATGCCGGAGGGCACGGCCCTGCCGGTTACCATCAATCTCGCACACCGCATGGCGGAAGAGCTGCGCACCCTGCCGGAAGTGACCGCCATCCAGCTCTACGCGGGTACGGCCCGGCCCTTCGATTTCAACGGCATGGTGCGGCACTACTATATGCGATCCGACCCGTGGCAGGGGGAGCTCCAGGTCCAGCTCCTGCACAAGAACGAGCGCACCAGGAGCAGCCACGAGCTGGCGGTCACGGCCCGCGAGATGCTGACGGGCCTGGCCGAGGAGGCCAATGCCAGTATCGCCGTCGTCGAGATGCCCCCGGGACCGCCGGTGCTGCAGTCGGTAGTCGCAGAGATCCACGGCCCGACGCCGGAGATCCGCCGCCAGTTCGCGCGTGACATGACCGAGTTCTTCGCCCAGGCCGAGAGTGCCCGCGACGTGGACAACTACCTGCGTGACACCTACGACTATTGGCGCTTCGACGTGGACACCGAGAAGGCGGTACGCCGCGGCATCTCCGTCGACACCATCAATCGTAACCTGGCCATGGCCCTGGGCGGGGCACCGATCGGGGACGTCAAGCAGAAGGTGGGCCACGAGCCCATCGAGATCGTCGTGCAGGTCCCGTTGGCGGAGCGGTCCCAGATTGAGCGCCTGGGCGATCTGCCGATCCAGTCCAACGGCGGCTTCACCATCCCGCTGCACGAACTCGGAGCCTTCCAGCGCGTACCCGAGGAGGACATTATCTACCGCAAGGACCTGCGTGCGGTCGAATTCGTGGTGGCCGACGTGGGTGGTACCCTGGCCGCGCCCGTCTACGCTATGTTCCAGATTCAGAATGCGATGGACAACGCCGATTATAGGGCGCCGGACGGCTCGGTCCCGCAGGCCTACTGGATCGGCCCACCCCCCAACGACAGGTATGCGGCCTGGGAGTGGGGCGGTGAGTGGACGGTCACCTACGAGACCTTCCGCGATATGGGCGCCGCCTTCATGGTCGCCCTGGTGCTCATCTATATCCTGGTCGTCTGGGAATTCGGCAACTTCCGGATCCCCCTGGTCATCATGGCGCCCATTCCCCTGACCCTCCTGGGGATCATCCCGGCCCACCTGATTATGTTCAACCTCGGGCTGGGCGGTGAGTTCACCGCTACCTCGATGATCGGCTGGATCGCCCTGGCCGGCATCATCGTGCGTAACTCGATCCTGCTCGTGGACTTCTCGATCCACGAGGTGCAGAAGGGCGTACCCGTCGCCGAGTCCGTCATCCAGGCCTGTAAGACCCGGACCCGCCCCATCGTGATCACCGCCCTGGCGCTGGTGGCAGGCTCCAGCGTCATCTTTACCGACCCGATCTTCCAGGGGATGGCGATTTCTCTGGCCTCCGGCGTCTTGGTCTCGACCGTGCTGACGCTCATCGTGATTCCCCTGGGTTGCGTCGCCGCCGGCAGGGATCTGTGCGAAGTGGCGGCGGCGACCGCACCGGTCGGCACCGACGTACCCTGTGCGGCGGTAGCGGACGAGGAGGAGCCGAAGGCTGTTCGGAAAGAGGCGAAGGTCGAGGAAGAGCCGAAGGTCGAGGACAAAAAGCCCAAGCCCGGTATCTTGAGGGTGGCCTGGGGCTACCTGATGGAAGGAATCATCATGGCCTTCTACCTGATCCGGGGCCTCTTTCTGTTGGCATACGATTACTTAAAGGGCCTGGTGAAAAAGAAAAAGCCTGTTGTAGCTTCCGATGCAGGGGAGGAGATAGTCTCGGAGCCGCGCCCCGAGCCATCTGTGACGGTGGAGCAGGGTACCCCGGCGGGAAAGGATACCCCTGGAGTACCGGAAGATACGACGACTGTCGAACGAGAGTTACGGCAAGGTGCGCCGGAGGTTTCCACGAAGCAGGCCGGCGCCTCGGATACCCCCCAAGGGTCTGATAAGGAGACGCCGGCGGCGGATGCGGTGACTTCCGATGCGGCCGAAAAAACAGTCTCGGAAGCGCGCCCCGACCTATCCGTGACAGCAGAGAAGGACACCCCGGCGGCACCGAAAGATACGACGACTGCCGAACAGGAGATACGGCAAGACCCGCCGGAGGTTCGCACGGAGCAGGCCGGTGCCTCGGATACCCCCCAAGGGCCTGATAAGGAGACGCCGGTGGCGGATGCGGTGACTTCCGATGCGGCCGAAAAAACAGTCTCGGAAGCGCGCCCCGACCTATCCGTGACAGCAGAGAAGGACACCCCGGCGGCACCGAAAGATACGGAGCAAGCCGATGCCTCGTTCCCCCCCCGAGAGACTGGTGAGGAGATGCCGGTGGCCGATACGAAGCCGATAGCGGCGGACGTGGTTGCCGATAAAAGGACCGAACCGGAAACCACCGCCGCTACCCGTAAGAAGCCCACCGTCACCAAGCAACCGGTGGCGGAAAAAGCCACGGACAAGTCGAAAACGGAGCGAGCGGCACCGGTCCGGAAACGGGCCAAGCGGCGTGGCATACGCCTCAAGGAGGATGATGGTCGGGGACCGCGCTTTGACTGATATGGATCGGCTCGGTACTTTGGTTCATTCTGCGCGAGGAGCGGGGTCCTCCTACCGATACAGCAGTGCCGAAGTACCGATAACATCGGTTCGGTTCTTCCATCGGGAATTCTTTTTTTGCCGCAAATGAACGCGAATCAACGCAAATCGGTCGCAAACGGCTCACCATCATCGAGGGTTTTCAATCCCATTGCATTTATTTGCGTCCATTTGCGTCGATTTGCGGCTAATTCTTCCGTGAAGATCCTGTATGCTTGCTGTTACCTGCTGGCAGGCAGGTCGGTAATTGAGAGCATCCGTACCAGGTCCTGTTGACATCGCCGGCGAAGCGGCGCGGGCGAATCGAAACCTACGAACGAGGATAAAACCAAGATGAAGATTAGGTTGACGATGTGGCGCACGCTGGCTATCGGGCTGTTGGTGACGGCGTCTTCCGGCGCGGTGCTCGCAGGCACCGAGTTCTCCGCCGAGATGTTGCAGCATGGACCCCAGGGACAGCGAGTATCCAGTAAGATGTTCGTGGGCGACCAGCGGGTGCGCACCGAAATATCCCACCAGGGGCAGCAAATCATCCGAATAACCGATAAGGGCCGTGGTATCGAGTGGGTACTATTCCCGGACCGGAAAGAATACATGGAGCAACGGCTGGGCGGACCGGGAGGTAAGCTGACGGATACGAGGGCGACTCCGGTCGAGAATCCCTGCGGCGGCATGCCGGGATTGACCTGCCGGCGCCTCGGGGAAGAGACGATCAGTGGGCGCAAGGCGGTCAAGTGGGAGATGATCGCCACCCATCAGAAACAGACCATGAAGAGTACCCAGTGGATCGACAAGGAGCGAGGCATTCCCCTGCGGCAGGAGATGCCCGACGGAGGGACCATGGAGCTCAAGTTCGTAGCCATGGAAGAGCTGAACGGGCGCCGGGTCGAGAAATGGGAACTGGTGACGACCCTCCCTGAGCGACCGGAGACGCGAACCTTCCAGTGGTTCGATCCCGAGCTCGATCTCGACATTCGCCAGGAGCTCCCCGGTGGTATGGTCAGCGAGTTGAAGAACATCCGCGTCGGCAAACAGCCCGACGACCTGTTCAAGATTCCCGCCGGCTATAAGCCCATGACCGCCCCGCAGGGGATGCCGGGGGGACCACCGCCGATGCCACAGGGTGAGGCAAATCGACCGCCGATCCCGCACGAGGTTGGAAAGTGAGTCCCACCCGCTCCCTGGTACAGCAGTACCGAAGTACCGATGACATGGGAATTATTTTTTCCGCAAATAAACCACCACATAGATAATCAGGGTAAGGCAGAAATGCTATTGACAATCAAGTTGCCGGATGCTCTTCCCAATGAGAGGATGTTACATATCATCAAAGAACTGAAAAAAATTCTTATAAAAGAGGGTATGCCTGTTGGAGTCACCGACTACCCGCATAGCGGGTAGCTTGAGGAAAGCCCCTAAAGGGGCTATGAGTCGCCGAAATCCAGTGAGTTCTGACGATCCTGTTGCTCCTGGTTACGGATGTAGGCGCGAACGATCTCTTCATCCAGACTGACCGTGCTCACACAGTACCCTCGGGACCAAAAGTGTTTCTCGGTAAATCCTTTCTTCACCCCGAACAACTGCCGGTGAATCTGGATCGCTGATTTCCCTTTCAGGTACCCGACAACCATCGCAACACTGAACTTCGGTGGAATCCTCAACACCATGTGGATGTGGTCGGGCATCGCATGCCCTTCGATCAGCTCCACACCCTTTTGCCGACACAACTGCCGCAAAATCTTTCCGATTTGCCGGCGCGTTCGACCATACAGTACCTTCCGGCGGTATTTTGGAACAAACACCAGATGATACTTACATTCCCATCTCACGTGGCAACGGTGTCCGGTTCCAACTTGTTGATATGCTTGGATTTCTTGTTCATGGCGTCGTGTGCGGGCGCCATAAGCAAAAAATCCATAGAAAAGTCAATATCATCAATCGGTTGGAACCGGACACCGTTGCTCACGTGGGCTAAGCTCTGCCATTCTTTCATGGTTACCTCCTGAGTGATGCCCCGGGGCTTTCCTCAGGAGGCTTTTTACCGCAGGAACGGCAGAGCCTTTTCTAGTCGCACCGGCAAAGCCGGTGGTTTACTAAAATTCTAATTAAGGAAGAGCTGACGACAGAAGAAGATGCATGGGATAGTTTGGATATTGATACCATTTCAGTAGATGCGGGTATAGAAGACCTTGCAGAAAACCATGACCACTACTCCATTCGCTTATAAAAAAGCGATTGTTTTCACCGACTATTGGAAAGCTTAGGAACGGTTCACTAACAAGTTATCCATCTTTAGCCAGAGAGGCTCTTACTTATTCACCACAGAGGACACAGAGAAAGAAACGCTAAGGCGCTAGGATGCCAAGACGCAAAGGTTCTTTCTCTTGGCGTCATTACGTTATTTCTCATCTCTGTGCTCTCTGTGTTCTCTGTGGTGAATCAAACATGGCCCGCCGTGTCCCCGACCGAGAGAAACGACTGCGGCGCCTGCCGGTAACCGAACGCTGCGAGTGGGAGCGGATCGAAGTGCCGCGAGCGTATGGATTGCGCGCCGAGCATGCTCGTCGAAGATGTTTTACTTATTTTTGAATCGTTACTTATCAAGCCGTTATTCCGAACGAGCAACATAACCCTGTCGGCAAAGAAACTGGAGAGACGGCCCATGTTGAGCGCTGGAATAATACCTTGCGACAGCATTTAGCACGCTTCGTGCGTAAGACATTATCTTTTTCCAAATGCGTTAAAATGCACGAGATCTGTTTGAAACTTTTCCTGCACCGCTATAATACGGAGCTATTGCCAGCTACTGGTTAAGCTGGCATTTAAAGATTAACCACTACCCGTTTTTTCAAAAAGATAGGAGCCGTGAAATGAAGCGCAGAGCTGCCATTCTCGCCAAGCTGGGTATTAGACTCTCCAAGGATGCCAGCATCCTTGATTTCGGCTGCGGTGCAGGCTGTACCGTGTATTCATTGCTTGATCAGGGGTATTCCAATACGGTTGGCTACGATGTCCGGGACTACGTGAAATTGCGCAGTCCGGCAGACCACTCCCATTTCTTTATCGCCGATACCGCCGGGAGCAGCAGGCTGCCGTTCGAGGACGAACAGTTCGACCTCATAATCTCCGAGCAGGTGTTGGAGCATGTGATGGATCAGGTCGGCATGTTGAGAGAATTACATCGTGTTATGCGCCCAGGGGGTGTCGCCCTACACTTCTTTCCAGCCAGATATGGACTGATCGAGCAACACATCTATGTTCCCATAGGTGGCATACTGGGCCATCGCTGGTGGTACAAGCTGTGGGCATTGTTCGGCATCCGCAACGAATTCCAGAAGGGGTTGTCGGCGGATGAAACGGCGGATCGCAATGCCTACTACTTCGTCGAGGGTCTCAACTACGTGCCGAATTCCTGCTATGAAGTTCTATGGCAGCGGCTGGGCTATGAGTACAAGTGGATCGACCAGGAAAATTTCGACACCAGCGAACGGCCGATCGTGCGCATGGTTGGTAAACTGAACTCTGTGTTTCCGTTCATCGGTTGGCTGAACCGGACATTTCACGCCCGCCAGGTGTGTCTGAAAAAGGGTAGTGGTTAATCTGGTAGTGGTGATTTTTGAAGTGATAGAGTAGATGGATTCATCGGTAATCATTCCGATTGCCACCGTTTTTCTCGTTACCTGATTCTAGATTTTAGCCTTCTCTTCTGGAATAATACGCTTGGTCTGAACGATTGCGTTCATTGATAAAACTAACCAAAGAGTTTTCAATTATGATTATTGAGACTAAAGTATACACCTGTCGCAAATGTCAGAGCGAAGATCTCGTTAAAAATGGCACAAATGCGTCCGGTAGCTCGCAATATCACTGTAAAGCCTGTGGTGCCTATGGCGTACTTGAGCGCAAAGAGCGCGTGACGGAAGAAAAGAAAGAACTCATTATAAAAGTTTATCAAGAAAGGTCCAGTATGCACGGGATTGAACGGACGTTTGGGGTTTCGCGCCGAACATTGAGTGCTTGGTTAAAAGAACAGGCGAATGACCTCCCACCCCTTGAAGAGACGCTACAACCTGTTGATTCGAAAAAGATTCCTGTGCTGGAGGTGGATGAGTTGTGGTCCTTTGTCTTTCGTAGCAAAGACAAAGTTTGGGTCTGGATTGCCATGAATAGAGAGACCCGAGAAATCGTCGCCTATGCCTGCGGTGATCGCAGCGAAAATACCTGTCGAATACTCTGGGATCGCGTACCATCTGCTTATAAAGAAGCTATCGTTTTCAGTGATTATTGGCGCGCGTATCAAGCCGTCATTCCGAGCGAGCAACATCGCCCTGTGGGTAAAGAAACGGGGGAAACGGCTCATATTGAGCGTTGGAATAATACCTTACGGCAACATTTGGCACGCTTCGTACGTAAGACGTTGTCTTTTTCCAAATGTCCTAAAATGCATGAGATTTGTTTAAAACTCTTCATACACCGATATAATACCGAATTATTGCCGATTGTTGGCTAGATATCACTTCAAAAATCACCACTACCAAATCTTGTTGATAAGGTAGCCTCGAGGCCGTTCATCCGACTAATACATAGTTTCAGCTTGTTTTGCCGGTATAACGGTGACAGGCATACCAGGTGTCGCCATCTTACCGGCCCTTGAAAATGCAGGATATGCTGAAACTATGTACCAGGGGGCGTGAAAACTGATGATAACCATAATCGGAAGTCTCAAAGGGGGATCGGGCAAGAGCACCGTTACCTTCAACCTGGCGGTATGGCTCGCGATGGCCGAGGTGAGCGTCCAGCTCGTCGACGCCGACCCGCAAGCGACCCTGGCCGACGTGGTAGAGGTGCGCGTCGAGGAGGGCTTCGACCCCCCGTTGCGCATCGCGGACAAATCCGGGTTGACCCCGGAGCGACTGAGTGCCGCGGAAGAGACCCTGATCGACGTTGGTACCTCGGATATGGACTCGATGCACCGGGCGTTGGAACTGTGTGACCGGGTAGTGGTTCCGGTTCCTCCCTCCCAGGCCGATATCTGGTCCACCCAGCGCTACATTCGTCTGGTCAACTCGATACAACGAGACAAGCCGGTGGAAATCCTCGGGTTCATCAACCGCGGCGATACCCATCATGCCGTGCGTGAGACCGATGAAGCCGCCGCCGCACTGGTTTCCCTACCGGGCATCAAATTCCTCAGGCCGCGACTGGCCCAGCGCACCGTTTTTCGGCGTTCGTTCAGCGAAGGGTTGGCGGTATTCGAGCTGGATTCTCGCGGCAAAGGCGCGCGTGAATTCCTTGCCCTGGCCGCCGCCCTGTACCCCGACCTGTTGGCTGAGCCGCAATCGGCCTGAACCACCGGTTCATGCCCTGGTGAGCCGATGCGCCGCCGGCGTTGCGTCGAAAGACCTATCCTCCTGCTCTGTCTCCCGGTCCGGGCTCTTCCCCGTAGGTACGGAGGACGATTGGTGGCGACATCTTTTATCCGCAGATTACGCAAATTTTCGCAGATTCCCTCGTTTTATCTTCGATCTGCTGCGGCGCATCGCCGGGGAGGCGCCGCCTCACCGTACCACCTAGCGAGGCTTCGCCTCGGACCGACGAGGCGTGACCAACCGCACCGAAGAACCACGGATAGACACGGATTGTGATCCATGTTTATCCGTGTCTGCCTCCGTGGTTCAAAGGATGGTAGTGGTAAATTTTCAAGTGATAAGGTGTCTCCCTGAGTCACGTCGAACATCACACAAAGCCACAAAGCCACCAAGAGAGACCAGGATGAAAGGGAAACGACCGTGGTCTCCGGGCCTGCGATGACAATCGCGCGGATGATCGGCGACGGCCTGGAAAAAGGCTTCGTGTCTTGGTGGCTTGGTGTGAGAAAAAACCTTGAGCATCACGCAGGATTCACCCACTACCCAAAGGATTTGCGATTCCTGCCCAACAAGAGGCAGAACTATTTTTGTGCAGCGCACAAACTCGACTCATTTGTAAAAATGTGGGTCCCTCGAGGATCCTGGGGTCCCGATATGGGCATGTCAGGTGATGAATCCACCGATCATGATCCCGGTCCGGTTCGACTGGTGGTAGCTATCTCGTCCCGGGCGCTGTTCGATCTCGGGGCCTCGCACCGGGTGTTCGAGACCGAGGGGGTCGAGGCCTATTGTCGATACCAGATCGAGCACGAGGAGGACGTGCTGGAGCCGGGGGTCGCCTTTCCCATGGCAAAAAAACTCCTGGTACTCAACCAGCGCCTCGGCGAGCGCGGTCAGGTGGAGCTGATCCTGCTGTCGCGCAACAGCTCGGATACCGGGCTGCGGGTCTTCAATTCCATTCGCCACTACGGGCTCGATATTACCCGTGCCGCCTTTACCGGCGGCTGCAGCCCGTACAGCTATGTCTCCGCCTTCGGGAGCCATCTCTTTCTCTCCGCCGACCCGAACGACGTGCGCATGGCCCTGGATGCCGGTTGCGCGGCGGCCACTATCCTGCCGCTCGGACGCTTCTCGGGGGATGATGAGGCGCAGCAGCTACGCATTGCCTTCGATGGGGATGCGGTGCTCTTTTCGGACGAGGCGGAACAGGTCTACCGCAGGCACGGGCTGGAGGTCTTTAATGCCAGCGAGCGCGCTGCCGCCCACGAGCCGCTCCAGGGAGGGCCTTTCAAGGGTTTTCTGGTTGCTCTGCATGAGATCCAGAGCCTGTTTCCGGTGGACGATTCCCCCTTACGCACGGCCCTGATCACCGCCCGCGGGGCGCCGTCCCACGAACGGATCATCCGGACACTGCGGGCGTGGGGGATCCGGATCGACGAATCTCTGTTTCTCGGTGGTCTCGATAAGGGGCCTTTCCTCAAGGCATTCAACGCCGATTTCTTCTTCGACGACCAGCGTGCCCATTGCGACGCCGCCAGTTCCCTGGTGGCGACGGGCCATGTACCGCATGGAGTCGCGAATAAATGATGAGTGATGAATGTCGGGTAAAATCCATCATTCATTATTCCGCATTCATCATTTACTCAATAGAGTGCGTTCAACATCCGGCTGCGGTAACGTGTTACCAGGTCGCTCTGTTCCCCGAGCATGGCAAAGACCGTGAGCATGCCCTTGCGACCGGCGTCGTCGCGGAAAGCGCGGTCCTGTTTCATCAGCTCGAGGAGCTGTTCCAGGGCACCCTCGAGATCGCCGCGCACTACCTGGTGGGCCGCAAGCCGATGGCGGGCATCACTGTCCTTGGGGTCCTTCTCCAACCTGGACCTGAGCACTGCTTCCGACGGCGAATCGGCCTGCAGCGCGGCGAAGCCGATACGTCCTTTCAGGCTCGCCACCTCGGGATCCTCGGCCAACTCCCGCGGCAAGTCGTCGAGGATCGCCTGAGCATTCCGGATATTACCTGCCGCCGCTTCGATTTCCACCGCGACCAACCGGACTCGGGCGTTCTCCGGGTCCGCTTCTCGCGCCTGGTCGAGCATCCGGGTCGCACCCGCCAGGTCACCGGCGCTCAAGAGCCCCTGGGCCTGCGCCAGGAATCGGTCGGACTCGCGGGGGAGGTGACGTTCCAGAAACTCCCGGACTTGGGGCTCGGGTAGGGCGCCCATGAACTGGTCGACCGGTTGCCCGTCCTTAAAGAGTTGCACCGTAGGCAGGCTGCGAATACCGTAGTCGACGGCAAGCGTCCGTTCTTCCTCGGTATTCACCTTGGCCACCAGGAGCTTCCCACCGTAGTCGTCCGCCAGAGACGCGAGCACCGGCATCAACATCCGGCAAGGTGCACACCAATCGGCCCAGAAATCCACCAGCACCGGGCGTTCGTAGGAGCCCTCGACGACGATTTGTTGGAAGCTTTCGGCCGTGACCGTAATTACATGGGGTGAATCCGCCATTACCTTCGCTGCTCCTGATTGGAATCTTGCTCAAAGCCCGTAAATAGGTATGCAATCGTCTGAATCAAGCGGGCGCGGCGTTCGAGGAAGACTATTTATTTAGAGACTGTTGCACTAGCATGCGCATCTGCCTCCATGGTCAAGCGGCTCAGGTCGCCTTCGGGCGGCGTATCGCCGAGTATCTTCGCCCCCCTTGTGTGGTCTACCTGCAGGGCGATCTGGGAACCGGCAAGACCACACTCGTGCGCGGTATTCTGCGCGGATTCGGCTACACCGGCCCGGTCCGTAGTCCTACCTATACCCTGCTGGAGCCCTACGAGCTCGCTGCCGTGCGCCTTTATCATCTGGATCTTTACCGGCTCGGTGACCCGCAAGAGCTCGAATACCTGGGCCTGCGCGACCTGTTGGATGGTCAGGGCCTGTTTCTCGTGGAATGGCCGGAGCGAGGGCAGGGCGCTTTGCCGGTGCCGGATCTGACCATCCGCCTCGAGCATGCGGGCGAGGCGCGCCGCCTGAGCTTGGCTGCCCATGGGGCGTGCGGCACGGAGCCGGCATCACACTTCACGGAATAGGTGTCGCTGTCGTTCCAGGGCAACGAATCAGTTACCTGGTGAGCGATGCAGCTCAGGTCAACCGGCGGCCGGGGGCGCGGTGGAGGCTGGGGTACATCCGCTGAGACGGCGGTGTGGAGCCCCATTGAGGGTGCTGGGGGGGTGGTGACGATGACCAGGGGTCCGTAGGATAGCGATCGATATGCCCGCCGGGTTGCCCGTAGGGTCCTTGCCAACGGCCACGTGCTCCAGGCGATTTCTTCAGTGGCCGAAAGCTGTAGATTTCCTGCGGAGGATCGACAGGAACGGGTAGGGAAGGGTAGGGCGCCGGTACGGTCGCTTGCGGTTGTACCTGCGGGGGCGGATTGTACGGGATTCCGGATTGGCCCGGATGTTGGACCGAACCGGCTGCCTGCCTATGCTTTTGTTCCTGCTCCGCCAGGGGTCTGAAGCGGTAGCCGTCCGTCCGGAGTCGAGCCTGGGCGTCGTAGGGGTCGGGGGCAGGGGTCCCGGAGCCGCCGGGATAGGGGCCGGGGTAGGATTGGCCGGGGTAAGGTCTCCGTTCGCCATAGGGGGGAGGGGGGCGGTGCACACCGGGCCACCACTCGCGGTTCGAACTCGGGAAAGTAGGTACCGGGGGTTGGTGTCGCCGGTCGCCGGCGGGCCCCGAATCTTCTCTCCGGTTGTCGGAATCGGGGGGTTCATCCCCGCAGCGCAGGATCAGGAAGCCCACGACCAGAACCGCCACGAGACCGATGATGCGCGATTTGGTAATCACTATTCGATCGCAACGCCGTTGGTGGATAGTACAGGATGAACAGGATTTTTTTATTGAATTAAAAAAATCCTGTCAATCTTGTTCATCCTGTCAATCCTGTACTATTCAATGTTGTAGGCCCCCGGCCGTTCGTGGGTACCCGGTTCAGAGCGAGGCCTCCGCCACTCGCGCCTCGGCGTCCTTGTCGCGCTCGATCAGGGCGTAGGCGGAATGGTTGTGGATAGACTCGAAGTTCTCCGATTCCACGCGATAGGCACCTACCCGGTCGTCCCGGTTCAGTTTTCCGGCCACGTCCCGCACCATGTCTTCGACGAACTTGGGATTGTTATAGGCGTGCTCGGTGACTCGCTTTTCGTCCGGGCGCTTGAGCAGGCTATAGAGCTCACAGGAGGCCTCTTGCTCCACCAGCTCGATGAGTTCTTCGAGCCATATGAACCCCCGGCTGCGAACCTGTACCGTGACATGGGAGCGCTGGTTGTGGGCGCCGTAGTCGGAGATTTTCTTGGAGCAGGGACAGACGCTGGTTACGGGTACGACCACCTTGATGTACATCTTGGGCCGGCCGCGGCAGATCTCGCCGATGAAGGTTACATCATAGTCCAGCAGGCTCCGGACACCGCTGACCGGGGCGGTTTTGTTGATGAAGTAGGGAAAGTTCATCTCGATGTGGCCCGCTTCGGATTCCAGGTGTTCGGCCATCTCGCGGAGCATTTCCTTGAACGAGGTAACGCTGAGCTCCCGCTCGTGGCTGTTGAGGATCTGCACGAAGCGGGACATGTGCGTGCCCTTGAAGTTGTGGGGCAGCTGCACGTACATGTTGAAGGTGGCCACCGTGTGTTGTTCGCCGTCGCTGCGGTCGCGCACCCGCACGGGGTGTCGGATGTCCTTGATGCCGACCTTGTCGATGGCGATGTGACGACTGTCGATACTGCTCTGGACGTCGGCAATCGCCGGGGCGGCAGGATTGGTCTTCAAGGCTGACTCCATGACTGATTCCTCGGAGCGGAAGGCGGCGACGCTCATGTTCCCGAGGCTAGAGTTCCGGCCGGATGAATCAAACATGGGGCTGATCGGGTTCCTTTGCGAGGTGGCGAAGGGTGATGAACGGTGAATGGATGATTATCTGTGCCGAGATAGGCTGGGGCAACAGCTGAACAGCTAAAATGGTTCGAGGCGTGAGGCCATCCCCCTGTGCGAGACCTTGTGCCCGGCCACGGGGGGTTGGCCATGACTGCGTTGAAAAAGTGCGGATTTATGAGTACAAGAACGAGGGCGATTGTCGAGCGGCTGAGAAAATGGTATTAGCCCGTAAAAGCCGGGTTTTGTTCCCCTGCCTGCGGCAGGCAGGTCAACCCGGCCTACTGCCTATTATGGCCTACGGCCCTTTTTCAGACAGCCTCTTAACGGCAAGAAATACTGAAATCCGGGGACTCGAACCAAATGTCAGGTAAACAACAATATCACATCACCGGTCCCTTCCGCGCGGAACAACTGCGTTGCGGCGATCCTTACGAGCTCGACGACGGCCATCCCATCGAGTGTCTGCCCAGCGGCGGGCGGCATGCCAAGGCAAATGTGAGCGGGGGGTTGGCGTTGGAGACCGACCCGGCCGTGGAATCGGCCGGCTTCGATACCGGATTTACGCCGGACGAGAACAACCTCCGCGCCCCCGATATCGCCGTGGGCAATGTCCCGGACGAGCCGGGTTGGGTGTCCGGAGCGCCGCCGTTGGCGGTGGAGTATGCCGACATCGGTCAAAACGAGCGGGACCTGCAAAAAAAGATTCGCACCCTGCTCGGGGCCGGGACGCGTTACGTGTGGGTCGTGCGCCTGACCGGACCGCGCCGGGTCGAGGTATACGAGCCGCACGCTTCCCCCTCGTTGGCGTATCCCGGCCAGCAGCTGGAAGCCCCCGGGATCCTCGCCAACCCGGTGCCCGTGGAAGCCCTGTACGACCCCGACGCGGCCCACGAGACCGCGCTGCGAAACCTGCTGCAACGGCGCGGTTACCCGGACCTGGACGCCGTGCGGGAAGAGGGTAAGCTGGCATTGGTTCTGCACCAGCTCCAACGTGCGGTTGGGCAAATCCCGGAAAACGATAGCCGACAGATTCGTCGGCTCGATCGTGATGGATTGACCGCGCTGGCCGAGGCCCTGTTGGATTTCCGCGCAAAAAGCGACCTGACCGCTTGGCTGAAGCGCCATGTTTAACGCTCGCCGACGAAACCTCCGCGCCGATCCGCTTAGCAAGTCTCAATGAGGGCGGATGTGAAATACGGGCTAAGTCCAGCCTGATAGGAAAACTTTTTTAATCCGCAGATTACGCAGATTTCCACAGATTATTTCGTTCTTGATCTGCGGAAATCTGCGTAATCTGTGGATAAAGAAAGTCCGGTCCTCCAAACTGCGCCGAATCATTCAGGATTGCTTTTAACCAGACAACTTCTTAAACCGGCAACCGACCACTCACCGGTCTCGATCGACGATGTAGTGGGCGATCCGGCGCAGGGGGTCGGCACGTTCGTCGAAGCCTTGGAGGTTCGTCAGCGCCTCGGCAACCAGCACCTGGGCCTGCTCGCGGGCCTCGGCGAGGCCCAGCAGCGTCGGATAGGTGGCCTTGCCTTGAACCTGGTCCTTGCCCCTGGTCTTGCCGATCAGGGTCGTTTCTCCCTCCACATCCAGGATGTCGTCGCGGATCTGAAAGGCCAGACCTATGCATTTGGCGTAGCGATCGAGGTGGCCCGCGGGTTCCGGATCCAACTCGGGGTGCGCGAGGGCGGCCATGCGCACACTGGCCCGGATCAGTGCTCCTGTCTTGTGAATGTGGATGTTTTCCAGCGTGACCAGATCGGGCTCCTGCCCGGACGCGGTAGCGAGCAGGTCCAGGGCCTGGCCGCCGGCCATGCCGCGGGAGCCGATGGCGCGGGCGAGGGTATCCAACATGGCGACGCGGGCCTGCGCCCCCCCTGGGACGGTGTCGTCCGAGGCCAGGACCTGAATCGCCAGGGCCTGCAACGCATCCCCCGCCAGGATGGCCATGGCTTCGCCGAACACCTTGTGGCAGGTCGGTCGGCCCCGGCGCAGGTCGTCGTCGTCCATGGCCGGCAGGTCGTCGTGGATCAGTGAGTAGGCGTGAATCAGCTCCAGGGCACAGGCGGGGGCATTCAGGGTCTCCGGGGCCAGCCCGATGGCGAGTCCGGCGCCATAGGTCAGCGCCGGGCGGAGGTATTTGCCCCCCCCGAGGACCGCGTAACGCATGGCCTGGTGCAGGGGGCCGGGCTGTATTTCCGGTCCCGGCAGCTGGGCGTCGAGGATCGAGGTTACGCGCTCCCGGCATTCGGCCAGGAAGCTTTGCAGCCGCGACTCAGTCATGGGTCTGGAAGGGCTCCGGCGGCGCGTCCAAGGACTCGTTGGTGAGGATACGGACTTTCTGCTCGGCCGCATCCAGGACCTCCCGGCAGGTACCGGTCAGTTTGATACCGCGCTCGAAGTAGGTAAGCGATTGCTCGAGGGTCAGCTCGCCCCGTTCCAGGGTA
The DNA here is from genome assembly GCA_011392765.1 of Candidatus Thiosymbion ectosymbiont of Catanema sp. Cochon2018. Lineage (GTDB taxonomy): Bacteria > Pseudomonadota > Gammaproteobacteria > Chromatiales > Chromatiaceae > Thiosymbion > Thiosymbion ectosymbiont_A. The sequence continues at coordinate 1,893,846 of WYCW01000001.1, forward strand.
TCGACCAGGGATTCCAGCTCCGCGAGGGCGTCTTCGAAGCGCTGGGGCTGGGTGTCTGCTTCACGGGTCATCAGGTCATCGCTCGAGCTGTCAGGCGCGTATCAAGTTCTGTTCGATCAACAAATTGCTACCGGCTACCAGTGCCGGTCGTCAGCCGTGAACGTGCGACAAGCGGTGGGCACAACCCACCTTATATTTGAAACCGGGTAGAGAGCTACGGTAACTTACGATGGTTTAGCGGTCAATTCATGCATACAGACCCGCCGACCATCCACTCGGTCAGCGGCTGATTCTACAGGATATCCGAACCCGGCCATGAGCGGCAGCTACGATGCCTCTGCCATCGAGGTCCTGAGCGGGCTCGACCCGGTGCGCAGGCGGCCGGGGATGTACACCGATACCACCCGGCCCAACCATCTGGCCCAGGAGGTGATCGACAACAGTGTGGACGAGGCCATCGCCGGCTTTGCCCGCAATCTCGAGGTCGTGCTCTTCGACGACGGTTCCCTGCAGGTCAGGGACGACGGCCGCGGTATGCCGGTGGACCTACACCCCCAGCAGGGCCTGCCCGGCGTGGAGGTAATCCTCACCAAGCTGCACGCCGGCGGCAAGTTCTCCACCGACAGCTACCGGTTTTCCGGTGGCCTGCACGGCGTCGGCGTTTCAGTGGTAAACGCCCTTTCCAGCCACCTGGAGGTCCGGATCAGGCGCGCCGGCAAGGAGTACCGGATGGCCTTCGCCCACGGTGACAAGGTCTCGGAGCTTGCGGTGATCGGCAGCGTCGGGCGCGCCGATACCGGCACCACCCTGCGTTTCTGGCCGGACGAGCGGTATTTCGATAGCCCCAAATTCTCCCGGCCTCCGCTGAAGCACCTGCTGCGGGCAAAGGCCGTGCTCTGTCCCGGCCTCGAGGTCGGTTTCCGGGACGAGACCAACGGTGAGGAGCAGGTCTGGTGTTATCGGGACGGCCTCGAAGATTATCTCAGCCAGTCCCTCGCAGGTCTCGAAACCATCCCTGCCGCTCCCTTCGTCGGCAATCTGGAGGGTACCAACGAGACCGCGAGCTGGGCCCTGGTCTGGTTGCCGGAAGGTGGCGATCCGGTCACCGAGAGCTATGTGAATCTGATCCCCACGGTCCAGGGCGGCACCCATGTCAATGGCCTGCGCAGCGGGCTCACGGAGGCGATACGGGAGTTCTGCGAATTTCGTAACCTGCTTCCCCGGGGGGTCAAGCTGACCCCGGAAGACGTCTGGGCGCGCTGCAGCTATATTTTGTCGGTGAAGCTGCTGGAGCCCCAATTCTCCGGCCAGACCAAGGAGCGGCTCTCGTCCCGGGAGTGCGCCGCCTTTGTCTCCGGCGTGGTGAAAGACGCCTTCAGCCTGTGGCTCAATCGGAATGTGGCCGAGGCGGAGCGCATCGCCGAGCTCGCCATCGGCGCGGCCCAAGCCAGACTGCGGGCCGGGCGCAAGGTAACACGCAGAAAGGTGGCCCAGGGGCCGGCCCTGCCCGGCAAGCTGGCGGATTGCATCTCCACCGATCCGGAGAGAAGCGAGCTCTTCCTGGTGGAAGGCGACTCCGCCGGGGGCTCGGCCAAGCAGGCCCGGGACCGGGAGTTTCAGGCCATCATGCCCCTGCGCGGCAAGATCCTGAATACCTGGGAGGTCGACCCCGCGGAAGTGCTGGGCTCACAAGAGGTACACGACATCGCCGTGGCCATCGGCGTGGACCCGGGCAGCAACGACCTCTCGCGGCTGCGGTTCGGCAAGATCTGTGTCCTGGCCGATGCGGACTCGGACGGCGCCCATATCGCGACCCTGTTGTGCGCCCTGTTCCTGAAACACTTTCCGAGCCTGGTGCAGGCGGGGCACATCTATGTGGCAATGCCGCCCCTATACCGTATCGACGTGGGCAAACGGGTCTTTTATGCCCTGGACGACGACGAACGGCAGGGCATGCTGGATCGCATCGAGGCGGAAAAGCTCAAGGGCAAGATCAGCGTACAGCGCTTCAAAGGGCTCGGTGAGATGAATCCCATGCAGCTGCGGGAAACGACCATCCATCCGGACACCCGGAGATTGGTCCAGCTTACGGTGGAAGAAACGGTGGAGGAGCGGGAAGAGAGCAGTTCCCTGATGGACATGCTGTTGGCCAAGAAACGGGCGGCGGACCGGCGCGGTTGGCTGCAGGAAAAAGGGGACTTGGCCGCGGTTTGAGTGGGCTTTGCCATTAAGTTAGCTGTTGGCCACTTAGAGAAAACTACGAATTTCGACGCCTATTGACTCAGGTTGAAATTTTTATCGACAAAATAAAAACCTGCTATTGTAATTTCCTGTCCGGGTTCGGGGCCTGCTTGCCGCCGGGGTCCCGATTCGCCCCCATCATGCACCATGCCCTCTCCCGGTCCGAGCAGATAACCTTCATTTCCTACATACCGCTTCCACGGCTTTTCCGGGGCCGTGTTGTCGATGCAGACCTCGAAGCCGAATGTATGCGACCCATCGGTGTGCTCCGGAAGTACCCCCTTTTCACCATATATCCAGGTGAGACAATAAGACCTTCTCAATGGAATTCTGAATATCATCTCCGCTATCGGTAACAGATCCTGATGGACCATGACCATAATCGGATCGTTGCGGATGACCAGACCTCCGGGTCCGCGTCGGTCGGAAAGGAATCTGCCGTGATTCCCTGCCGCCGCCTTCAAATAGATCCGGAGGCTTTTCAGCAAATCATCCGGGATCAGTTTCTCTATCCTGACCATATCACCACCAATGCCGTTGAATCAGCCATCGAGTCCTGCCGGATTTCCGGGAAAATCCGCGGATAAAAGATGAATCTCAACCGTCCCCGATGTCAACCCCGCTTGCATCCCGGCCCTGAGCCGGCTATTTTTCCTCCAACTTCCCAGTAATTTCCCGGAGCCGGTTATGGCAGCCGTCATCGAACGCGTCGATACCCTCGAACAGACCCTGCAGGATTTCATCAGGAGTGTCGGCGACGAATTCCGCAAGCTCTACAACTCGCAACGGCAGACCGAAGCGGAGCTACGCCTGTTTAAAGACGAAATGCGCGTGTTCAAGGATGAAATGAGTGATTTCAAAGACGAAATGGGCATATTCAAGGACGAAATGGGCGCATTCAAGGACGAAATGGGCGCATTCAAGGACGAGATGGGCGTATTCAAGGACGAAATGGGCGCATTCAAGGACGAGATGCGCGACTTCAAGGACGAGATGCGCGACTTCAAGGACGAGTCACGCCGACAGCAGCGGCAGATGAACAAAAAGTGGGGGGAAATCTCCAACAAGCTGGGCACCCTGGTCGAAGACCTGGTCGCCCCGAGTCTGCCCCGAGTGATCGAGGAGCGGCTGAACGAACACGCTTATGACCTCATGGTGCGGCTCAAACGCCGGTTGCCCGACGGGCGCGTGAAGGAATTCGACGCCCTGGTGATAACTCCCGAGTGCGCCTGTCTCAACAGCACCAAGGCGACCCTGCGCATCGCCGACATCGACAGCTTCGTGGCCGACATCGCTGCCTTCCGCAGCTTCTTTCCCGAGCACGACGCCTTGCCCCTGGTGGGGATCCTGGCCAGCCTCGCGGTGGAAAAGAACGTGCTCGCCTATGCGGAGAAACAGGGTTTTCTCGTCCTGGCGGTGGGCGACGAACTCATGGAAATCAAGAACCGGCCCGATTTCGAGCCCAGGCGCTGGTGACCAGGGGCTAACGAGGCTTCGCCTCAGACCGACGAGGCATGAGGCCCCAAAAGCCCCTCTCCCGTAAGGCCCCATCTCCTACACCTAACCAACCGTTGGAGAGCTTGGGTAGGTCGAAATCGGGATCGGGATCGGGATCGCAATCGGAATTTCGATCCCAATCCCGATCCCGATTTGTGCACTGCATAAACTTGACTCATTTGTAAAGATTCGGGTCCCTCAAGGAATCCTAGTACATCATTTCACTCGATATTGCGGGTCCCTGCACCGAAGCATACGAGCCAGCAGATACTATAAAATTCGCAATATCGGTTGAAACGGTGTACTAGTGCCAATGCGCAATTCCCTCACAGACATCGCCGAATACCTCGGGCTCCGGCGCTCCGGGGCGGCGGCCCCGCCGCTGGACCAGCGGTCCGTCGAGTCCATGGCGCTTTGGGGCGTCGGCCTGGGCCTGCTGCTGGGCCTGCCTCTGGCTCTGGTCCTGCATCACCCCTGGGCCCTGCTTCCCTGGTCGATAGTCATCGGCGGGCTCCTGTATCTGGGGCGGGATCTGGAGCCCCTGCCGCGGGATCTGGGTATTCCCGAGCCTTTCAAGATACCGCAGCATCCGAAACCTGAACCCCTGGTGGAACTGGTCGACATCCCCGCCGGGCAGTTTCGGATGGGCAGCCCCGAGAACGAAGAGGGCAGATATCCCGATGAAGGACCGCAGCGTCGGGTCGAGGTCCCGAATTTCCGTATGATGCGGACCCTGGTCACCCGACGGCTCTACCGGACCTACATGGATGAGGTCCCCGAAGAATGGGGGATGGCCGACACGGACGGCGAGCTGCCGGCCAATGAGGTCAGTTGGTACGACGCGGTCCGATTCTGCAATGCCCTGTCGGCCGCGGAGTTCCTGGAACCGAGCTATCGGATCGAAGGAGAGGGCTCCGTGACCCTGATTCCGGGGGCGAAGGGCTATCGGCTGCCGACGGAAGCGGAGTGGGAATACGCCTGCCGGGCCGGCACCACTACGGTCTGGTCCTTCGGCTCCGATGCGGCGAACATCGCCGAGTACGCCTGGTATGCGGACAACTCGGGTGATAAACCTCACCCCGTCGCCGAGAAGAAGCCCAATCCCTGGGGACTCTATGACATGCATGGCAACCTCTGGGAATGGGTGGAGGACTGCTGGCACGACAACTATCAAGGCGCCCCCAGCGACGGTTCGGCTTGGGTGGACAAGGATTGCCCGCGGCGGGTTGTGCGCGGCGGGTCCTTCAACGGCCCGCCCAGGCGCCTGCGCTCCGCGTTCCGGATCAGGGTCCAACCCGCGTTCCGGTTCGACCGCAACGGCTTCCGTTGTGTTCGGTCCCTGTCCCCCGGCATGGGGCCATTGACAAATTGATTTGTTTGTAGGCTGGGTTGAGGAACGAAACCCAGCGGACGAGACCTGAAATGCCTACAAGAGGAACGAAACCCAGCGAACGAGACCCGGCACGGGCGGCTCTCATATCGTCTTTCAATCCAGATCAAGACCGATAACATCCGCCGCCGCAGCCCAACCCTCCTCGTAAAGACCGTTCGCAACCAATCGGTGCAAAGACGAAAACGGCCAGTCCTTCGGGTTATCCACGTATCCATGCTTGACCGGGTTGTAGTGGATGTAATTCATGTGCTGTCTGAAATCTCTTTCATCTCGAATTACATGCTCCCAATAGCGCCGCTGCCACAGGCCACGTTCCGAACGTCTTGCACGGCTTGCGCAGATAGGTTCTCCAGGAGGAATCGCGCGCGAGAAGCGAGATTTGATCAGGCGCCAGCGGGTCGGGAAGTCGTCATCGCCGGCCGGTAGGCGCCAGATGCAATGGAGATGATCGGGAAGGACGACAATCGCCTCTACCGCCGCGGGATGATCGACAAGCGTTCGACGGAACGCGGTTCTCAAGGCGGAAATGTGGCGAACCAGAAGATCGTTACCGCGCCGCTCGGCCAGCGTCAGCGTGAAGAAATAGGTACCTCCTTGGATCCTTAGGCGCTTGTAGGTTCGCATGGAGAACAGCATATCCCGTTGCTGGGTTTCGTGCCTCAACCCAGCCTACAAGAGGAACGAAACCTAGCGAACGAGACCCGGCACGGGCGGCTGGTCAATCTGTCAATGGTCCCATGCCGGGGGACAGGGACCGCACACAACGGAAACCGAAGAAGACGTCCCGGTACACGGGTCGGTCCCTGTCCCGGTTCGCAGAGCGCAGGAACCTGGGCGAAAAGAAGAAGGACCCGCCGCGCACAACCCGGTAGGTACAATCTTTGTCCACCCAGGCGGAGCCGTCGTTGGGGGCGCCTCGGTAATTGTCGTGCCAACAGTCCTCGACCCATTCCCAGAGATTGCCGTGCATGTCGTAGAGTCCCCAGGGATTGGGGCGTTTCCCGGCCACGGGATGGGGTTTATTCCCCGAGTTGTCCGAATACCAGGCATACTCACCGATGTCCGATGCATTGGCGCCAAAGGACCAGGCCGTGGTGGTGCCCGCTCGGGCGGCATATTCCCACTCCGCTTCCGTGGGCAGGCGGCCTCCGTAATGGGCACAGAAGGCCCGGGCCCCGTACCAGGAGACATTGACCACCGGATATTGCTCGAAGCCCGGACTCGCCCGCCAAGTGTCTCCTTCCTTCTCGATGCGGCTTTGGGAATCTTCTGCCCGCGACTCGAACCAGGGCCGGTCCTGGGTGCCGCGTCGGCCGGCGGCGTTCAGGAAAGCGGCGTACTGGGCATTGGTGACCTCGGTGGCCATGATCGCAAAATCCGGGACCCGGACCTGGTGCCGGGGTCCCTCATCCGAGTAGCGATTCGGCTCTTCTTCCGGCGAGCCCATAACAAAACTCCCGCCTGGCAGGGTCAGAAAAGATCTGCCGCGTAGGGTCGGGTCGCCCTGTATCTGTACGATGCGCTCTATTGGTAGGTCGGCGAGTGGTTTACGGCCAAAGAAATCTAGTGCTTGGGTCAGCTCTGCGGCGTCGGCTTGGACCCAGGCATAGGGACCCTCGAAGTTCCGGCCGATGACCGACATGGCCGTCCGGGCCGACTCGGACGGCTCGAGGTCCTGACCCGGCCCGGCGGTGTCGATCAGGATGAGTTGGTGGCTGAGCCCCGGAGCCAGGAGTTTCGGGAGCTGGGCGGCAATGTCTTCGATGGTTGTGTCGGGGTCGAGGAAGGTCACCGATTGGGCGCTGCCGGTGTCCAGCAGCCGCAGACCCAGGCGGCGGACAGCAGGGTTGTCCTGGGCACCGCGGAGTAGCACGACCGAACGCTCCGGCGCTTCCGGATCCCCGGACGGGAGCGGCGTGGCCCAAATACCGGCCCGCCAGACGGTCCAATCCCCGACCTGGGTCTCGGAGGGCAGGGGCCGTTGTGACCAGGTTACCGTCAGGCGCTCCCCAGGCTCGGCTGGGACGACCTCAAAATACCGCGCCGTGCCCAGGGTGACCCGATAACCGCCGTCGGAATGCGGGACCACACGCCGCAGGATGGATTCAGCGGCCATCGGGGTATCGAACCGGGGGTCGGTGGACCGGATCTCTACGCCGGGTGGGACCAAACGGTGCCAGACCCCGGCACCGATACCCACCAGGCCCAGGGCGGTCAGGGCCGTAAGGACCAGGCCCAACCGGCCCGGAGTACGGGTAGAGCCTGCAACCTCTCGGTAGCGGTTCCCCCCGAAACCCAGCTGACGCAGCCGGATCTGGACCTCTGGGCGGAGATCACCGATGGCCCAGGGCAGATAGATGGCATCCCGTGGGTCGGCATTGTCCAATGGACGCTGATCGCGGGCCGCGAACTCGGCGAGCCGCTCTTGGATGGCTTTTTCAAGGCCCTGCCGGGCCAGCCGGTCCAGGGAGCGCGAGGCGCCGGTGGGATCGATGAACAAATCCAACAGGGCGATTTCCAACACTCGCTCGCGCTGGGCCGGTGAAAAACGCCAGGGGGTCAGGGCCCCCTCGTGGCGGCGGCGAAACCCGGCGTCCCGTTCCAGATAGCGGCGCCACCAGGCCACCGCCAACCCTAAGCGACTGGAATCCGGGACCTTGCCGTCCGGTCCCGAACGCTCGCTGCCGATAAACCAGTTGATATGGCCGTAGCGGGCAGCGGTGGACCAGGACAGGCGGTCGTTGCCCGCATCCGCCGCCAGGCGACGATAGGACCAGGTGGGGCAGCGCAGGCCCAGGTGTCCATGCAGGGCCAACGCCTCCTCGGAAGTAAGAGGGTGGCTCCCCAAGGCGCAGGCCGCCGCCCACAGCCGTTCTTCCCCCACCAGCCGCGGGCCGATTTCACTGGCAGCGGACGCCGCAAAGACAGTTTCTCCACCCAGCCAGCGGTGCAGCTCCTCCGGTCGGATACAGGCGAGTCCGAAAGGGGCTACCAACCCGGCGACCCGCCCCGTCGCAGAGAAGTCGACGAAGACCAGCCGCGGCCAGTGGCGGAGGCCGGCGAGCAGGCCGCGGGTCCGGCGCCTTTCTAAGCCGGATTCCAGGGCCAGTACCAGGCCCTCGCCGTCGGTGAGTACGGCCACCATGGCATTGCGCTGGTGGCCGTCGATCAAGAGGGGCTGAATGCAGTCGTCCCCGGACCAGCACACCCGCCGGGGCAGCTCCGCAAACCCGCCCCGCCGGACGACGAGACCCGCCCGACTCAGATCCTTCTCCAGCTCCGCGGCCAAGGCCGGTAGGGCCGGGTCGGTGCAGAGCTCATCCTCCCACAGCCAGATCTCCCGCGGGTACACCGCCTGCTCGCGGCGGATCTCGACCACCCCGCCGGCGCGGGCGGTAGCTTGGGCGGTCGCCGCCAGATCGATCCGCCGGGTGAGCTCCTCGGATTGGAACCGGCCCACATTCCAGACCAGCCGACGGCGTGCCTCCGAATCAATGAGCCGGCCCTCGGCGCGTTCGGCCCTGGCCAGGGGGACCCACCCCGGCCTTCGTAGCGGGACCTGCTTCGGAATGGGCCGCGGGCGCCGGCGCCGGTAGCGGAAGTAAACCCAAAGCGCGGCCAGCCAGGCGGCAATCCCGAGCAGTATTACTTGGCCGGGAGGCAGGCGCGGCGGTTTTTTATAGGTGATCTCACCGGGCACCCAGCTCCGGAATTCGGGCACCGGATCGAGGGTATCCTGGGCCAGGGAAGGATCTTTGTTTTCAGCGGTCGTTTTCTTCAATTCCGGCGGTGGGGACGGTTCGATCTCGTCGGTTCGGGGGGGCTCGGGCCAATACCAGAACAGCAGAGTACCGATAACGACCAGGCCCATGAGGATAAGGGCCCCTGCCGGGAACCAGCGCCGGACCTTGGAATCCGTTTTCGGCGTCTCGGGGATTATCGGTCCGGACTCGGGTTCCGGTTCCGGCTCGGGGATGGATGCCGTATCCCGTATGCCTTCTTTACTACCGGGAGACCGGAGCTGGTCGGATGGGCCGGGGGGTGTTGCGAATATCCCCTCCGGCTCGTCCTCCCCCACAGTGGGCCGGTTAAGTTCCCTGTCCTCCGGGCACCAGGCATCGAAAAGGCTATCGAAGCAGGACCGCCGGACGGGTCCCTTGACGAGGGTGCAGGCCAGCAGCTCGCGCAGCTCCCGGCGGTCGAGGACCGGTTTTTGGGCAAAGACATGGGCGAGCCGCGCGATCTCGTCCGGCCCGATGGGGACGCCCTCGGCCCGGAGTCCCGTGAGCAGCGCACTCAGATCGTGTGGGACTTGCATCTATCCTACCAGGTTGGGCAAAGCCGGATCAGGGACGATCCGGCGTGCCCAACAAAATGTTGGGCACGGCACGCCGCCACTCGGTATGTCTTCGCCCGACCCGCATATTTGCCCTGGTGCGGAATATCGCTCGGGTGTACTGCACCGCGGCGCGCCTTTGCCCAACCTACCAGCCCGCGCTCACCGCAGCAGGGCGAGGTCGTTGGCGTCCTTGACCAGGGCGCCGACGGCAGGCAGATCCGCCAGGGGTACCGGATCGTCGATGGCTTCTGCTTGAATGCCGCGGGCGCTCAGGATGATGAGCCAGATCAGGACCTCGGCCGTGGAGGGCTTTTTCTCCAGATCTTCACGCTCCCGCAGCTCCCAGAAACGGCGCAGGGCGACCGCCCGGGTCGTCGCAGAAAGGCGGGGAAAATCTCCGGCACGGGCAGCCACGGCCCGGCGCACCAGGTCCTCGGTCAGCTCGATACGGTGATAGATACAGCGACGTAAAAAAGCGTCCGGGAGCCGACGCTCGTCGTTGCTGGTGACCACCACGATGGGCGGGCGGCCCGTTTTGGGCTCGATGATTCTGCCCTCGTCGAAGGGATGGTGGAAGGCGTGCCGGTCCAGCTCATGGAGCAGGTCGTTGGGAAAATCCCGGGGCGCCTTGTCGATCTCGTCGATGAGCACCACGGCATCGGTCTCGCACTCGTAGGCCCGCCACAGGGCGCGTTTCTTGAGGAAATCTTCCCGGCATTGGCCCAGGCTTTGGTCATTGGTCTGGGCAAAGTGTAAATAACCCACGGCGTCGAAATCCCAACATAGATCCTGCGCAGTCGAAGTCGACTTGACCTGGAAATCGAAGGTCGGGATGCCGAAGTACCAGCCGAGGAACCAGGCGACCTGGGTCTTGCCGGTGCCGGGCTCGCCGGTGAGAAGCAGGGGGGCGCCCACGCTCAGGGCCATGTTGACGGCCGTGAGCAGTTCCGGGGACGGATCGAACCGCTCGGCGGAGGTGCGGAAATCCCGCAGGGTGGGCGGCAGCTTTCGGACAGCAAGTCGCCCCCCGGCCCGTGCCGGGTCGTGATCGTCTGCAGGAAAATCGATGAGTCGGAAGCTGTCGGGGTCGTTGGTCATAATATCCCCTTGCATTCAGCGGAGACCGTCAAGTCTGTCAGGTCCTGGATGATTCCTCAAGAAGGTTGACGATCGGACATAATTGTCCGAAGATAGGTTTATGAAAGGTAGTGAATTCATCAAACGGGTTCGCAAATATGGTAAAGAACATGGTATGTCTGTGGAATGGGTAGCCGAGAGAGGAAAAGGCAGTCATGGCACGCTATATCTTGGTATTCGCCATACTGTCGTTCGCAACGCGAAAGATGAGCTGAAGACGGGAACCTTCAACGCTATGCTCAAGCAGCTTGGTTTGAAGAAAGAAGATATTTGATCGAGATTAAATATGAACCGATTTACTTATCCTGCAACGCTGATTCCAGATGAAGAGGATGGTGGTTTTACCGTTATCTTTCGTGATGTACCGGAGGCTATCACCCAAGGCGATACGGTAGATGAGTGCCTGATTGAAGCTGTCGATTGCCTGGAAGAAGCTATGGCAGGCCGCATTCGTCGTGGTGATAAGTTACCTGCCCCATCCCAATGCGGGAAAAATGAAAAGCTGGTTCCTGTTCCTATTCAGATGGCCATGAAGGCGGCCTTGTACCAAGCTATGATAGAGGCAGGGATTTCCAAATCCGAACTGGCTCGCAAAATGGGTATTCACGAAAAGGTGATGCGCCGTATCCTTGACCCACATCATGGAACCAAACTCCCAACGATGGAGCGTGCATTATCGGCTCTGGGAAAACATGCTGAGCTACATGTCACAGAGTAGTCTCGTTTGCACGGATAAACACGGATCACAATCCGTGTTTATTCGTGTCTGCCTCCGTGGTTCTTCGGTACGGTTGGTCACGCCTCGTCGGTCTGAGGCGAAGCCTCGTTAGGTTGTCGTTGCTCCGGTCGTCTCGTCCTCGCCCCGCAGCTCGTCATAGAGGTCGTGCCAGCCCGTCGATTGACCGCGGTCGAGCAGCCTCACGGCTTTATCGAAGTGGCCCTGGGTCTCGCGATAGACGAGTTCCGGCAGCACGTTTTTGAGCCTGGGTGGGCAGTTGCTCTCCCGCCGGATGAAGTGTTTTATGTCGTCCAAATTGACCTGATCGAGGGGATCGAGGGTTTCCAACTCGAATGCCTGGTCGGCGAGGTCCGGCTCGTCGAGCAGGGAGGACGCGAGATCCGCTACGGTGTCCAGATGGTCCTCTGCTACCTCCAGGGTGATCAGGGAGAGGAGCTTGAGACTCCGCGGGCGGGTCCGCACCAGATTCTCGATGATCCAGCGGCCGAGGTTGGTCAGGAGTTCGGGCAACTGGGCCATGTCGGCGGTGCCGTCCAGGATCCAGATCAGCAGGGGCACGTGGGGGATGGCGCCCCTGGTCTTGGCTTCGATCTGTAACGCAGCGGCAGCGGAGTCCCGGTTGCCGATATTGAGGTCGCGACGGAAGGCACGGTCGATATCCTGCTCGCTGGTGGCCGAGGCCGGCAGGATCACGTCCCGCCGATGGATATAGGCAGATTTGCCGGGCCGGCGTCTCAGGTGCTTGACCACCTGATTCGGGAACTCCTCCACATGGTTGTTAGGGCCCCCATAGGCCAGCAGATGGCAGACCCCGAGCTCCGGGTCCCTTATCAGATCGTCGAGGAGGGCGGCGACCCGCGCCCGTTGGCGGTGGCGGTCCAGCACCAATCGGGCCAACCGCGGCTCCGGCTGCCGGTCATTGATTTGGGTCCGCCAGTGGCCGTACCCGCCCCAGGCACAGGCTGTGGGCAAACCATAGCGGTGCAGGGCCCACACCGGGTCCGCCGGGTCGGTGTGCCGGGAGACGGCGTCCAGCCAGTGGAAGAAACTCTCCCGGGCCGGCAAAGTGTCCTGGCGCGGACTGGTCTGCACCGCCGCGAAGGGGATCTGCTCGGCGATGGGCGCCGCCAGGGCGCCGGCGCCCTGGGCCTGGTCGCCCACCAGATTCAGAAAGATCACGCCCGTTCCCGTGCTGGTGAACAGCTTTGCCAAGGCCTCCAGGGTCAACCCCTCCGTAGCCGGTCGCCCGTTGCCGGGGAACAGCCGGCAACTGTCGCCTTCGACCGTCGCGGGACCATAATAATAGAAGATGCGCGAGGCCTCATGCGCTAGATTCTCGATGACCTCGCTCACATTGGTGGCGACCGTGGGCGGACGCGCATGGTGGGGCCACAACCGCTGGAAGTAGTCCATAAGGCCCAGCCGGTGGGCGATGGCGTCCCGTTCTTCTCGGACTAAGCCGGGCAGCACGAGGAGCACCGGGGCCGGGAGTCGCAACAGGACGCTCTTGAAATCGGGAAAGCCCGAATCGCCGGTGGGCGTTAGCTCAATGGTCCAGCCATGGTCCCGGAGCTGCTGACCGTCCCACTGGATTTGGGGCCAAGGTAGGCCGCGTAGGACCGGGTCGTCAGTCCGCAGGCGTACCCGCAATGGATGGGCTATCGGGTTCGGCAAGGCACCGCCATGGGGAGTCTCGAAGGCGTCGAGCAGGATACGGGAGGCTTGGTCCGCGTCGGTCCCGAACAAGAGCTCGAACAGGGCCAGGGGTGGTAGGGAATAGCCGGAATCATTCCACAGTCTGAGGACCTCCGGGCTTTCCTTCGGGTCCTCGTCAAGGGTCACGAACTGGTCCCAAGCTGGTAGTGAGAAGGTACGAATGAGGGTCTTCTTCCGGCGCTCCAGATCGATCAGCAGCTCGAAACGCCGTTGGTCGCGTAACAGGGGGGAGACGCCTGCGCTCCGTGCCAGATCGCGGACGGTCCGGGCGGCGTGGAGAAAGGCCAGCTCTCGCTCGGATTCCGGCAGTTGACTGAGTGGCTTCTCGGGCCGATTGAGTCCCTGGAATTGGGTGATCCGGGCCCGCTGGGTCTCGCCTTTGCCGGGGATCTGGATCGAAAATTCCAGGTCGTCGACGGCACTGGGCCTGACGAAGAGAGATGTGAGGATCAGCTTCTCCTGCAACCGGCGACCCAGCAGGACCGGCAGCTCCCGCTCCCGGATGTATTCCGAGTCCAGGAAATCGGTGGAGACCAGCAGGACCGCGACCCGGCACTCTTCCAGCGCGGCCTGTATCTGTCGGTGCCAGTCTTCGCTCGCCTGGATCCTGGTATCTGTCCAGATCTCCAGGCGTTCGTCATCCCCCAAGGCCACACGCAGGTGTTTGTGGAAGGCGTCGAAGTATTCCTGATCTTTACGGCTGTAGCTGATGAAGATTCGATCCCGCATGTCGCTTCCCCTTTGGTTCCAGAGAAGTATTCTACAATCACGATCCGGTCACACCGACCATACGCTCATCGCCGGGGGCGAGAGGTAAGCTGATCTGTCCGTCGTCCCAGCTCCCGCGCCGGTCGGGGAGGGGACACCAGCGCTCGAGCATGCGGATGAAGTCGGCCCGGGGTATCTGTTCCGCACCCATGCGGAGAAGGTGTTCGGTCGATACCTGGCAGTCGATGAGCCGGAAGCCCTGTTCCGAGAGTCTCGTGCATAGGTGGATGAGGGCCACCTTGGAGGCGTCGCTGATGCGGGCGAACATGGATTCGCCGAAAAACACCCGGCCGATGGCCACGCCGTAGAGCCCTCCGGCCAGGGTGCCATCCCGCCAGATTTCGACGGAGTGGGCGAAGCCCCGGCGATGGAGTCTCCGATAAGCGGCGATCATCTCGGGGATCAACCAGGTGCCGCCGTCTGCGGCGCGGGGGCGGGCGCAGGCGGTGATGACGGCGTCGAAATCCCGGTCCATGGTGGCGCCGAATCGGCCCTTGCGCAGGGTCTTGCGCAGGCTCCTGGAAATTCGGGGCCGGTCCGGATAGAGAACGGTCCTGGGATCGGGAGACCACCAGAGAATGGGATCGCCGACGCCGAACCAGGGAAAGATACCGCGCCGATAGGCGTTGACCAGCCGCGTCACGCTCAGATCCCCGCCTATCGCCAGGAGCCCGTCCGGTTCCCGCTCCGCCGTTTCCACGTCCGGAAAAGGTGTCCGGGGATTTCCGGGATCGAGGAGGTAAAGCATCGAATCGGGAATTATTTTTGCCGCATAACAAAGATGCCTCTTTTTTATCCACAGATTACCCAGATTTCCACAGATTATTCTGTCTTTCATCTGTGGAAATCTGCGTAATCTGCGTAATCTGCGGATAAAAGATGGCGCCGAAACGAGTCAAGAATTCACCCCTCGTCGGCCTGAGGCAGAGCCTCGCTAGCCCTGCTCCAGGGCGTCGAAATATTTCTCGGCATCGAGGGCCGCCATGCAACCCGTGCCCGCGGAGGTGATGGCCTGGCGATAAACCCGGTCCATGACGTCGCCGGCGGCGAAGACCCCCGGTACCGAGGTGGCGGTGGCGTCGCCGTCGGTGCCGCTTCGGACCTCGATGTAGCCGTTGGTCATCGCGAGCTGTCCCTCGAAGATCCGGGTGTTCGGGTGGTGACCGATCGCGATGAAGACGCCCGTCAGCTCGAGGTCCTTGGTGGTACCATCCTGCACGTTCCTGATGCGGATGCCGGTAACGCCGGTCGCGTCACCCAGGACCTCGTCGAGTACATGGTTCCACTCGATCTCGACATTACCCTGTTCGGCCTTTTCCAGCAGGCGCTGCTGGAGTATCTTTTCGGCCCGTAGGGCGTCTCGGCGATGGACCAGGATCACTGTGGAAGCAATGTTGGAGAGATAGAGCGCCTCTTCGACGGCGGTGTTGCCGCCGCCGATGACGGCCACTTTCCGGTCCTTGTAAAAAAAGCCGTCGCAGGTGGCGCAGGCGGAGACGCCGCGCCCGCGGAATGCCTCCTCGGAGGGCAGACCCAGATAGCTCGCGCTGGCGCCGGTGGCGACGATCAGGGCGTCGCAGGTGTAGGTGCCCGCATCTCCTGCCAGTTGGAAGGGGCGCGCGGAGAGGTCGACCTGGTTGATTTGATCGAAGACGATTCGGGTCTCGAAACGTTCCGCGTGACGGCGCATACGGTCCATCAGATCCGGCCCCTGAACCCCGTCCGGGTCGCCCGGCCAGTTGTCCACGTCCGTGGTGGTCATCAGCTGGCCGCCCTGCTCCAGGCCAGTGACGATTACCGGGCTCAGGTTGGCACGGGCACCGTAGACGGCTGCAGCGTAACCGGCGGGACCGGATCCGAGGATGAGGAGGCGGCAGTGCTTGGGTGCGTTCATGGTCGTGGTGCTCCATTAGCTGGGATCCTTAAGAGGGACCCGAATCTTTACAAAGCTAGCGAGGCGTCGCCTCAGACCGACGAGGCGTGATCATCGCTCTCTCGCGATCGAAAACGGAACCGTGATCGTGATCGTAGTCGTAATCGGAGACGCAAGGCAAAGCGGGCAGGGAAAACCTGATGGCTACGGGTTTCGACCCGGCACCTGGCCGGGACCTCCGGATGCCACGATCGGCGAAAGTATTCTGTCTCTCCTACGGCGGCTTCGATCACGATCACGATCACGACAACGAGAGAGGTTAGACGTTTGCGAAATTTGACTCATTTGCACAAAATCTGGTCATTCAAGGAATCCTAGGTATTCCCCGCGACTGCGGTTGCGCCACCGCGCGGGCGCGTATAAACCTTTCCGAAAACATGGGCTTGGCGGGCCGATTTTTCCAGCTTCCAGTCGCCGGCTGCCGGCTGCTTTTGAACCGCAAAGGCACATGTGAACCAGGATCCGGATCTCATGCTCCAGGATGTCCAGGCCCCGACTGCACGAACCACCGTCATGGTCGGGCTGTCGGGTGGCGTGGATTCCTCGGTCGCCGCATTGCTGTTGCTGGAACAGGGGTACCGGGTCGAGGGTCTGTTCATGAAGAACTGGGAAGAGGACGATACCGCCGATTATTGCGCCGCCGCCGCAGATCTGGAGGATGCCGATAAGGTCGCCGCGCTGCTCGGCATTCGCCTCCATCGGGTCAACTTTTCGACCGAGTACTGGGACCAGGTGTTCTCCTCTTTCCTCGCCGAGTACCGTGCCGCCCGCACGCCGAACCCGGACATTCTGTGCAATCGGGAGATCAAGTTCCGCGCCTTCCTGGATCATGCACTGGACCTGGGTGCCGAGTACATCGCCACCGGTCACTATGCCCGCATAGCCCGTGACCACACGGGTTGGCACCTGAGGCACGCGGCCGACGAGAATAAGGACCAAACCTATTTTCTGTACCTGCTCGGGCAGGATCAGCTCCGCCGCTGTCTGTTTCCCCTCGGTAATCTCGACAAGGCCGAGGTCCGGGCGCTCGCCCGCCGTGCCGGCCTGCCGACGGCCGAGAAAAAGGACAGCACGGGTATCTGCTTCATCGGCGAGCGCCGATTCCGCGATTTTCTCGCCCGCTATCTGCCCCGCACCCCAGGGCCGATCGAGACCCCGAAAGGCAGCGTGATCGGCGAGCACCGGGGCTTGGCCTATTATACGATCGGTCAGCGCCGGGGGTTGGGTATCGGCGGCGTGGCAGGCCAGGCGGAGGCGCCCTGGTTCGTGGCCCGCAAAGACCTCGCCCGCAACGCCTTGATCCTGGTCCAGGGCCACGACCATCCGCTGCTCATGAGCAGGGGGCTGGATGGCGGCGCCCCCCATTGGATCGCCGCCGAGCCGCCTACGATGCCGTTCGCCTGCCGCGTGCGGCTGCGTCACCGCCAGGCCCTGCAGGACTGTACCCTCACCGAGGCGCGGGATAACCGCTGTCGGGTATGCTTCGCACGTCCCCAGCGTGCCGTCACTCCAGGCCAGGCCGCGGTATTCTATCGGGGCGAGGAATGCCTCGGCGGTGCCGTCATCGAGCGGGCATGGGTTTGAGCCGAAACGGGATGGGACCATCAATTCGATTGTTCGAGATGGCTTAAAACAGGTATCCCGATTTCGCTGAACTTATGTTACTTTTAGATTGCTTTTTTCTCTGCAAGTGACTTATACATCCTATGAAACAATTAATTCTTCTGCTCCCTTTGCTGCTCGTCGGCTGCAGCCAGCACGTGCCTAAGCGGACCCCTCCCGTGGTGGATACGAACTATTGTCTGAAGGCGGAACAGAACCTCGAGCGCTTGCAGTGCAGGGATCGGGCCGGCGACCCGATGTGGGTGAACCGGCGAGAGGAACGCTTCCGCCACACCTGTGAGACGGCCCAACGAGAAGGTCGCATCTTCCTCAATCCGAAGTGTGTGGCGAATGCAAAGAGCTGTGCCAAAGCCAAACAGTGCCCACCGGAGGGAATGGAATGAGCAGATCGGTCATTGAACACGACGACGGAGTCGTCACCCGTCCGGACAGTCAGCTCGACGACCGGGAGATGAAGGTCTTCGACCAAAGGGCGAAGGTTCACCGCAGGGTTGACTGGTCCTCTACGGATCGAAGCTTCTCCCGCATCGAGAAGCCGATGCTCCAAAAGGCAGGCAGAAGTCGGGAGGGCCGCGACCACATCATCCCGGAGCATACCCCCATCAGCAATCAGGGACGCATCGGTTCATGTGTAGCCAACAGCTGGTGCGACATGCTGGAGATCCTCGATGGCCTCGCAGGCAGCGACCGGACCGAGCAGCTCAGTCGCCTGTTCCTCTACTGGGTCGCCAGGTCCCATACGGGCGATACGGATCGTGACGAAGGGACCTTCGTACGGTCCGCCGCCCACCAACTTCGGAAGATCGGCGTCGTCGAGGAGAAGTGGTTGCCTTACAAAGATACGACCAGCGCCGTCTTCAAGCCCCCGGAGTTGGACCTCTACACGATGGCCAGTAACAACCGGCTCAAAGGGTTCTACCGCATCACTTCTCCCAATTCGACGCAGGGGCTCAAGGAGATCGAGCTTGCTATTCGAGCCAATCACCCGGTGGTCTTCGGTGCCCCCGTCAGCCGAGCCTTCACCCAGGCCCGCGGCATGGACGTCTTCGCTCCGCCCGGCAGGCACGATACTACCGGTTGGCATGCCATGATTATCGTCGGCGTCGTCTACGACCACAGCGGCCGGCGGTGGTTGCTGCGTAACAGCTGGGGTAAGCGGTGGGGCGAGAACGGCCACATCAAGGTAACCGACGAGTACGTGCGGCAGTTTCGGGACGTATGGGTCGGTACCCGAATGGACGAATTGACTTAGAGGCGGTCTAAAAAAGACCGTAGGCCGTAGGCTGGGTTGCGGCCAGGGACGGCCAAAACCCAGCTTATTCCGGATTTGCGTCCGTGGGTGGATTGAGTGAACAAAGTGGACTTTATGGACAATGGACCGAGTGGACCTGGGCTTATCCGGTCCACTGGGTCCACAGGGACCGTCCGAATAGCTTACGGTTCCCTACGCAACATGAAAGTATAAGGTGAAACCTGGTACTAGGGGGTGTTCTCAATTAAGCCGGGGCATCGCAGAAACTAAGAACGTAGCGCAGGCGTCTCGCCTGCAACCCGCGGGCGAAACGCCCGCGTTCCGGCAGGCGGGACGCCTGCGCTACATGGATTTGGCTTAATTGAGAACGCCCCCTAGCCCTCCGGCGATTTCTGTCAATGACCCATGGCCTATACCGGAAAAGACAAGTTCATCGCCCTGGCGGGTATCTACCAGTCCGTCCTGTGTGTCCGGCAGATCGCCCGTCAGGGCAGCGTGGACACGGATACCATGGCACCCTGTATCTATAGCCTGTTCCAGACCGATGCTGTCGGCGTCTCTGAAATATTCGGTGCGCAGGGCAGCCTGAACGCCGGGGCGAGAGAACTGGTGAAACAGCTGACGGGCAAGCTGCCGCGGCAGGACATGGAGCTGACCCGTTATGCCATCAGCCTGCTCAAGCTCGAACGGGTACTGGCGGGTCGCAGTAAGCTTATCGACGCCATCAGCGCAGGCATAGAAGACGCACGGGCCAAGCTGGATCTCTTCCCCATGCTGCACCCCAACCTGCTGGCCCACCTGGCAGACATCTACGGCCGGACCATCAGCCAGCTGCCGCCGCGCATCATGGTCCAAGGCGATCCGCGTTTTCTGCAACTTCCGGATAACCAGAATAGAATTCGTGCCCTCCTGCTGGCCGGCGTGCGCTCCGCCTGGCTGTGGCAACAAGTCGGGGGCAGCCGCTGGAAGATCCTGTTCGGGCGCAAAGAGCTGCTCACGGCGGCCCGTGACTATCTGCGCCCGGAACAACCCTGAGAGAAGCCGAGAGAACCGAATTGATACGGTTCGCTGCCTGTCTGTCGGCAGACAGGTAGCTCGACAACCGAGATGTCAAGGAAAACTACGAATCGCGCGAATCGACACAAACTTGTCATCCCGAACCGAAGGGAGGGATCTTTTTCGTGCAGATTCGCGTGATTCGTAGTTTCCATAAACCGATGTCAGGTACACTACCGCCCAAAGATGCGGTTCGTTCCTCACCGCATCCTACGACTATCCCCGCCGCAACGGTGAAGCCTCGGATAGGTATATAATGCGGCCATGGAGGCCTTGAACAATATCCAGCTGCTGGCAGTGATCGTGCTGCCGGTGCTGTTTGCCATTACGGTGCACGAGGCGGCCCACGGTTGGATGGCGAACCGGCTCGGTGACGGTACGGCCAAGATGCTGGGGCGGGTGACTCTCAATCCCCTCCGGCACATCGATCTCGTCGGCACCCTGATCGTCCCCCTGGCCACTTTCTGGCTGACCGGTTTTCTCTTCGGCTGGGCCAAGCCGGTGCCGATCAACGGGCGTAACCTCCGGCATGAGCGGCGCGACCTGGCCCTGGTTGCCCTGGCGGGACCGGGCGCGAACCTGCTGATGGGCGTGTTGTGGGGCCTGGTCGCGCAGGGTGGGCTGGAGTTCTTGGATACCTCCCAGTGGCTCGCCGTGCCGCTCGTCTACATGGGCGCCATCGGCGTCTTCATCAATGTGCTTCTGATGGTACTGAATCTGTTTCCGTTAGTTCCGCTCGATGGCGGGAGGGTGCTCAACGCCCTGTTGCCGTCCACCTGGTCGGCCGGGTTCTCGCGCCTGGAGCCCTACGGACTGATTCTACTATTGGCGCTGCTGATTACCGGCCTGTTGGGCAGCCTCCTGTTGCCGATTGTCGAGGGCACGATCGACCTCCTGCCGGGCGCTGACATTGTCAACAAGCTTCTTTTCCACCATCGGACTTAGGACTTCGATCATTGAGCCCGGTTTCCCCCCATAACGACCGCGTCATCTCCGGCATGCGGCCCACCGGACGGCTGCATCTCGGCCACTACCACGGTGTACTCAAGAACTGGCTGGAGCTGCAGCACGAACACGAGTGCTTCTTCTTCGTCGCCGATTGGCACGCCCTGACTACCCATTACGAAGACCCGTCCCTGATCCCGGAGCATGTCTGGGACATGGTCGTGGACTGGCTCGCCGCCGGGATCAACCCCAACTCCGCGACTCTGTTCGTGCAATCCCGCGTGCCGGAGCACGCGGAGCTGTATCTGCTGTTGGCCATGATTGCACCCTTGGGCTGGTTGGAGCGGGTCCCGAGCTACAAGGACCAGCAGGAGAAGTTGAAGGAGAAGGACCTGGCCACCTACGGTTTTTTGGGTTATCCGCTGCTGCAGAGCGCGGACATCCTGATTTATCGGGGGGGTCAGGTCCCGGTCGGGGAGGATCAGGTGGCGCACGTAGAGTTGACCCGGGAGATCGCCCGCCGCTTCAACCACATTTACGGCCGCGAACCAGGGTTCGAAGAGCTGGCGGAACAGGCCCGGAAGAAGATGGGCAAGAAAAACGCCAAGCTGTTCGGTAAGTTGCGTAAGAAATACCGGGAGCAGGGCGATCAGGAGGCCCTGGAGGTGGCCCATGCCCTGCTCGACGGTCAGGCCAACCTCACGATGTCGGACCGGGAGCGCCTGTTCGGCTACCTGGAAGGGGAGGGACGCGTGATTCTCCCGGAGCCTCGGGTCCTGCTCACCAAGGCCTCCCGAATGCCGGGACTGGATGGGCAGAAGATGTCCAAATCCTATGATAACGCCATCGCACTGCGGGACGACCCCGCACAGGTCGAGCAATCCCTGCGCACCATGCCCACCGATACCCGACGGGTGCGCCGTACCGATCCCGGCGATCCCGAACGGTGCCCGGTGTGGCAACTGCACCGGATCTATTCGGACGAGGAAATCAAATCCTGGGTCCGGGAGGGTTGCCGCACGGCCGGAATCGGATGTCTCGACTGCAAGCAGCCGGTCATCGACGCGGTGCTCGGCGAGCTGCGGCCGATCCAGGAACGAGCGCACGAATTGGAGCAGCAACCGGACCTGATCCGTAATCTGATCAATGACGGTTGCGAGACGGCGCGGGACGTGGCGCGGGAGACCATGGAGGAAGTACGACACGCCATGTCGTTGGTGTTTCCGTGACCGGGGAGGCAATCGATTCCCAGGTCGGCGATGACCGACCACAGCAGGAGACGCCCTGCGCTATGGTGGGGGGCGTCCCTATGCTCACCTTCCCCCAAGACCTGTATATTCCCCCGGATGCCTTGGAGGTCATTCTCGAGGCATTCGAAGGGCCGCTGGATCTGCTCTTATATCTCATCCGGCGCCAGAACCTGGACATCCTCGATATTCCCATTGCCGAGGTCACCGAGCAGTACATGGAGTACGTGGAGCTGATGAAGGGCCTGCGCCTGGAGCTGGCATCCGAGTATCTGGTCATGGCTGCGATCCTGGCGGAGATCAAGTCGCGTATGCTGCTGCCGCGACCGACGCAGCACGAGGACGAGGAAGATCCGCGGGCCCAACTGGTACGGCGACTCCAGGAATATGAGCGCTTCAAGCAAGCGGCCCTGGATCTGGATGCCCTGCCACGTTTGGGGCGGGATGTTTTCGCCACCCGGACCGAAGTACCGCCGGGACCGGTGCGTCGGTTGCCGCCGAGCGTGGACCTGCGGGAGCTGCTGCTGGCTCTGCGCGGGGTCCTGGCGCGGGCAGATCTCTCCACCAATCACCGCATCGAGAGAGAGTCTTTGTCCCTGCGCGAGCGCATGGCGAAGGTGCTGGAGCGTATGCGGGGAGCGGGCTTCGTCCCCTTTGCGCACCTGTTCGAGCTGAGTGAGGGACGGGCCGGGGTGGTGGTCACCTTCCTCGCCTTGCTCGAGCTCATCAAGGATGCCTCCATCGAGCTGGTACAATCCGAATCCTTCGCGCCCATCCACGCCCGATTGCGTGGGACCGAGGCGTGAGCGGGCTGCCGCCCCTCGAGCGAATCATCGAGGGGGCCCTGCTGGCAGCCGGTGAGCCCCTGACCCTGGAGCGCCTGCTCGGTCTCTTTCCCGATGAAGAGCGGCCGACGCGGGACGCGGTGTCGGAGGTCCTCTCGTCCCTGGAACAGGACTACCGGGATCGGGGCATCGAGCTGGTTCAGGTCGCCGGCGGTTTCCGGGTCCAGGTCCGTTCGGAGATAGTCCCCTGGGTAGCACGCCTGTGGGAGGAGAAGCCGGCCCGCTATTCCCGCGCCCTGCTGGAGACCTTGGCCCTGGTCGCCTATCGTCAGCCCATCACCCGCGGCGAGATCGAGGACATTCGCGGCGTCGCCGTCAGCACCCACATCGTCAGGACCCTGATCGAACGGGAGTGGATCCGCAGTGTCGGCCACCGCGATGTACCCGGTCGGCCGGCGCTCTATGCCACCACCCGCAAGTTCCTGGATTATTTCGGACTGCGTTCCCTGAACGACCTGCCGACCCTGGCGGAGATCCGCGACCCTGAATTCCTGGGTGACCGAGTGGCCCTGGAGCAGAACGAAGGGACAGGTGAACCCCCGCCTATCGAGATCCGGGCGGCGGTCCCCGCGGGGGAAGCGAGCAATCCGAGAGATAAGGCCGAGGCTATTCCCGATAGTGACTAACGAGGCATCGCCTCAGACCGAGGAGGCATGAATTCTCGCACGGAAACCGGAGAACCACGAAAAGCACGAAAGGACACGAACCCTCATGCATGTGAATTCGTGTCCTTTCGTGTTTTTTGTGCCTTTCGTGGTTCCTGTTCCCCGCGTCCGCAAAACTTGACTCATTGGTAAAGATGCAGGTCCCTCAAGGAATCCTAGGGCGTGTTGACCTTTGGAGAGTCCGCACCGCGGACCCTATAATAAGGGTGGTTGATAGTTAGGCTCTGATTATGCCGAAAAGATTTGGAATTTAAGCGGATTTGAGTGCTTGTTCTAATTCGTTTCGACTAATGCTATCTTCTTCGCGTCTCTCTTCAATAAGTTCCCAAAAGGAAGCATCACTTCCCAATTCCAGTTGTTCTTTATCTATTCCAATTGACTCATATTAACCTTATTTCGGATTTCTTTTACATCTATAGGAGTAAACTCATGGGCAATGGCCTTATCTGTTTTCCCCTTTGAAAACTCGATAGCTTCCGTTAAGCCTTGCTTGACACTTTCGAATACCTTACTCATCATTACCACCGTGGCTCTTAATTAATATTTGAGTGAGTATCGCTATTCATTGCATTCTGCTTTACTGAGATTGGCTTTTTCTGATTTGCCGAATATGGAGAGAAGAAAAATGGGGTGAGCCTGCGAACCCCAACGAATCGTCATGTCGAACCAAAGCCGTTGGGGTTCGTTCCTCACCCCAACCTACGCGGACTGGCCCAATAAACTTCCCTGGACGATATTTTACAACCATTTCTCATAGCCTGTTTTGTTGCGCTAACGGGGAGCTAACCAGCAACCTCCATTGCCCCCATGGACGGGGGCAAGGGAGGTTTGTCTGCGTTCAGCGTCTTGATATGCGGCGCATCTCCTGTTGCACTGACGTTGTTATCGGGCGATTTCCTGTTTTGGTGTCTGAAACGGTGGGGACATCAAAGCGCCGCCGTGCATGTTCCTGTGTGCTTTCCTGTTGGGAATACTTGTTATAGTGCACGTGCTGGTTAGCTCCCCGATAAGCGGCGCAGGGACGCGCTGCTTATCGGCTTGGCTCAGGCGCCCAATGCCGCGTGGCACTAGGATTCCTTGAGAGATCTGAATCTTTACACATGAGTCAAGTTTGTGCATTGCACAAGAAATTCCGGTTGTCATTTCGAGCGCAGCGAGAAATCTTTGTCCCGACGGAGGAGGGATCTTGTGCGCTGGGAGTTTCTGCAAGCTAACAAGATCTCTCCCTTCGGTCGAGATGACAGCTTCCCTTAAATTCACGCCTCGTCGGTCTGAGGCGATGCCTCGCGAGAAGCGACTCGTTTATCATGACCCCGAAGGGGTCGAACATATCAGCCCAGGGCAGTCATTAGCGTATAGAATCGAGCCCTGAAGGGGCGTCACATAGATGAACGGTATCTATGGGACTGACGCCTGAGATGTCACGCCCCTTCAGGGCTCATCTTTCCCCCACCTCTCTCCCCAGGGCGTTGCCCTGGGCTGGTATGTCACGCCCTTTCAGGGCTGGGCACCGAAATCCGGTGCCGGGGAGGTCGCAAAAACAGTGGGGGTTTGAATGAATACGGTGAAGCAAACCGCAAGAAATGTAGGATTGGTTAGGCCAGGGATGACCGTAACCCATCGGGCCGTCGCGGAGCGACTCGTTTATCATGACCCCAAAGGGGTCGAACATATCAGCCCAGGGCAGTCATTAGCGTATAGAATCGAGCCCTGAAAGGGCGCCACATAAAAGCGAGATGACAACGAACGGTATCTATGGGACTGACGCCTCAGATGTCACGCCCCTTCAGGGCTCATCTTTCCCCCACCTCTCTCCCCAGGGCGTTGCCCTGGGCTGGTATGTCACGCCCTTTCAGGGCTGGGCACCGAAATCTGGTGCCGGGGAGGTCGCAAAAACAGTGGGGGTTTGAATGAATACGGTGAAGCAAACCGCAAGAAATGTAGGATTGGTTAGGCCAGGGATGACCGTAACCCATCGGGCCGTCGCGGAGCGACTCGTTTATCATGACCCCGAAGGGGTCGAACATATCAGCCCAGGGCAGCGCCCTGGGTCATTAGCGTATAGAATCGAGCCCTGAAGGGGCGTCACATAGATGAACGGTATCTATGGGACTGACGCCTGAGATGTCACGCCCCTTCAGGGCTCATCTTTCCCCCACCTCTCTCCCCAGGGCGTTGCCCTGGGCTGGTATGTCACGCCCTTTCAGGGCTGGGCACCGAAATCCGGTGCCGGGGAGGTCGCAAAAACAGTGGGGGTTTGAATGAATACGGTGAAGCAAACCGCAAGAAATGTAAGATTGGTTAGGCCAGGGATGACCGTAACCCATCGGGCCGTCGCGGAGCGACTCGTTTATCATGACCCCAAAGGGGTCGAACATATCAGCCCAGGGCAGCGCCCTGGGTCATTAGCGTATAGAATCGAGCCCTGAAGGGGCGTCACATAGATGAACGGTATCTATGGGACTGACGCCTGAGATGTCACGCCCCTTCAGGGCTCATCTTTCCCCCACCTCTCTCCCCAGGGCGTTGCCCTGGGCTGGTATGTCACGCCCTTTCAGGGCTGGGTATCGAAATCCGGTGACAGTGGGGGTTTGAATGAATACGGTGAAGCAAACCGTAAGAAATGTAGGATTGGTTAGGCCAGGGATGACCGTAACCCATCGGGCCATCGCGGAGCGACTCGTTAAGGGAATGAACCGCAAAGGCACGAAGGGCGCAAAGGAATCGTAGGATACGGTGAACGCAGCAGGTCTTACAGGACGGCACCATATGGGAGACGCGAACCGTATCAGCTACCAGCTACCAGTCGCCGGCTACCAACCGCTAGGATTCCTTGAGGGATCTGAATCTTTACACATGAGTCAAGTTTGTGCATTGCACAAGAAATTCCGGTTGTCATTTCGAGCGCAGCGAGAAATCTTTGTCCCGACGGAGGAGGGATCTTGTACGCTGGGAGTTTCTGCAAGCTAACAAGATCTCTCCCTTCGGTCGAGATGACAGCTTCCCTTAAATTCACGCCTCGTCGGTCTGAGGCGATGCCTCGCTAGGCTTGAAAGTTGGTAAGGAGCTGGACCTCAGCATTGGGTCGCCTGCAGCCGAATGTTAGACGAATGGGCTGTGAAAAACGACCCATCAATTGAGCCTGGCTACTTTATTCAAACAAAATGGGTGTCCTTTTTTCCGCTTTTTTCCCGGGTCATTCCATCTGCAAGCATATTTAGAATGTCGTAAACAGTAATTCTAATACCTCTTATACAAGGCTTCCCTGATCGTTTTCCTGACTCAATAGTAATATGTTCTTTGTAATTGATCATGTTTGTTTTCCTTGCTTATCGATGATGGCCCTAATGTGTTAGCTCAGCCGACCGTGCGTGGCGACGAAATTCCTTGATCCTGGACTCTTTTTCGCATGTTAGGTGTTTCTGTTTGGATTTGCCGTTTGCGCATCCACGTGTCTCTGGATCTTTGTGTACCAAAGGAAGAAGCCGACAAGCGTAAAGAGAATGCCCGCAGCGAGGCTAGCCCAGCCTATGTTTCTGTACGTGATCTGTGCCTCCTCAAGCACTTTAAGCTTTTCCGATTTGATATCTACAGGATTTTGAGTAGCTAGCAGCTCAAGATACAGTTTCATCTTGTGGTTCTCTATTGCTTGTTTCTCTGCGGCGTAGTCTTGCGATTGTGGTGTTAGAGTCTTCCCTTTTTGTGTGAGCTGGTCATACTGAAGCTGCAAAATGCGAGACTTCTCTCCAGTAGCCTTGATAGCGGATCTTAGTTCAACCGCTTGTAATCCGTATTCGTTTGCCTTGTTCCATGGGAACGCGGCTCCCCATAGCACCATCACGATCCCTGCAATGGCAATGAACTTGTAGAGGCTGTCCGTGGGCGGAGTCAACATGTTCGATCTCATCCTATAAACATTCGGATCTACAAATACCTTTATCGGAATCGCAGCGAAATTTTTCGTCGATATACTTTTCGGTGCAATCAGCGGCGGTGCAGGATTGCCGAGCGTTTTCTGCTTGTTGAGTGCAATGGGCAGCTTGCTGGTCACATTGAGAAATGCATTGCCTCGGTATAGTGGAACAGCCAGTGACCGCAAGACAAAAAACAGCAATAATAGACGATTTTATAGTTTTCACTGTATCCTCGCTTGTCGCCTAACGTCAAGGCTAACTGGCCACCCAAAGCGGTGTGGCTTGAGCGAAGCGAAAGCCGCACCGCTTTGGGTGGTCCGAGTTTAGCCGCATGTTAGGCTTGTGCATTGATTTCACTAGAGCTTTTACCGCCGTTGCTTGTTAACAGTTCTTGAATAAGTTTGTCACCCCGGCTTACAGCGATATCTAATGCCGTTTGTCCATCGGTATTCAAACAGTTAACAGTATCCGGGTTCTTGCGGATAAGCTTTAATGCTTGTTCATAGTTTCCTTTCGAGATAGCTATAAATAAATCATCTACTGAGCCATTAGATGTTCTTGGCTTGGTTGGCGTTTCTATGTAATTACTGGCGGGCTCATTTTTTCGCTTATTTAGTATTTCTTGATTGCGTGCAGGTATGTTTTCAGTTCGTAACTCATTCAAAATCGCCCTTGTGTTATCGGCATTATCCATTGTTGCTAGCATTACTTGTCCTGCAGCAACTAGAAATAGACCCGATACTGCAACCAGTACACCACCGATAAAACCTACAATTCCTTGTTGAGCGCCGCCAAATAGAGCATAAATTACACCCACTAGAAAAACAAACCATCCAAGGCCGCTTAAAAATGTCGATATGCTTCTACCAGAGGAGTATGAGGACTTTTGATCTGTTATCTTTGATTGGCTAGACCGATTCTCTGCCGTAGATTTATTGCCTGCTCTATATTGCTCATTTTCTTTGGCTTCATCTCTAAATTGTTTGGCGTCTTCATCTATTCCTTGAGCACAGTTCCAGCATTCGTCAAATTGATCATCGATTTTCTCACCGCACCTATTCGCATATAAGTCTTCATCGCTGTCAGGCGAACCTGTTTCTAGTGTTGTATTTTGGCTTTCTTGGTTATAGCTTGCTGGACTTTGATTCTCTTGCTCACCATCATGAACCCTACTGCGGTGTTCAGATCTTCTATCCTTGATGCTTGGGGAGTCTGATTTTAAGTTGCTTGTACTTTCATATTGATTAAGGATGATGCTTTCTTCGTTTACTCGGGCGACTTCATTTTCGGCCTTATTTACAAATACAAAGATTTCATCAGAGAGCAGCAGCGCATTTTTCTTGATGAATAAATAGCCAATAAATTCATCGGAGCATTTTTCAATTGATTTTGCTATAGCCTCACTCTCGTTGTCGGCAGTGATAAAAGCATCCCATTTACCTTGCTTTGATCCTTTTATAACGCGCATATAATATTCTGCCATACTATTCTCCGCTCATTACTAACGTGAATACCAAGATACAATCTACTTAGGTGCGATGAGTGCGTCTTTGTAGCGCATAATGGGGAGCTAACCAGCAACCTCCCTTGCCCCCATGGACGGGGGCAAGGGAGGTTTGTCTGCGTTCAGCGACTTGTTAAACGGGCAGAAACCTCCCACCGCTTGACGCATCAAATGATCCTTCATGCGGCAGCCCCCGATAAATAATCAACGTTATGGTTTTTCTGTCGAGGGGTGAAGCGTATGCTGATGCGTCCGCTTCAACGCATGTTAAGCTGCGCAGCTTAAGCTGCGCATCAGCATACGCTTCACTCAATACCATAATTTTGATTATTTGTCTACCGAAAAAGGGATCTTTTCATTCATTTGTGACGAGGTAGTTTAACAGGTAGTAGACGGCGAGTCGCCGTGTTTAAATACGTCGAAACATCTTCTATACCACAATGATTGCTTCTTTGTCGAATTCATGAATATCTCCATCAAATGTACCTGGAAACAATGAGTTAGGATCTGCGGACGACTTGTTGCCTCGGTCTCTCCCAGCGGACAACTGCGGCGAACTTCTATCTAGTACCGCGGTGCCGAAGTACCGATAACAATCGGTTCGGTTCTATCATTGGAAATTCTGTTGGCTCTTTATGGATTCCAGAGTGCTTTGCCGTGGCCGCGGAGTCCTCGGGTTTCGCGCTGCCGAACCGTTCGCTGCCTTCACCACATCCCCGCGTTACACGGCGGTCCTGGAAGTGTAGGATGCGGTGAGCGCGGTATACCGTAGCAGGATGACACCACTCTCGACCGCGAACCGCATCGATGAGCCGGAAGCCCAAAATGCGGTGGCTCTTTATGGATTCCGGACTGCTGACGATCACGGAAGGGCGCCACCGGACACTTTGGCGTGCGGCGGCGGCTTTACCCCGACACCGGAAGGAACCCGCGGTGCTTGGTGTAACCAAGGTATCGGTCAGGTAGTACAAGCCTGCCGCCGCTTTGGATTGGGCACGGCCTCTATCCCCGGCACCGGCGTTACGACCAGGGGAAAGCGCCGTCGCCGCGGCGTGTGGTGAACCCGGCGCTCGGAGTTCCGGCGCCGGCTGCCGGGAACCCTCGTCGCTCAGGTTCGAGGTGGCCGCGCCGCTTTGCCGGCGCACGCCAAAACAGTCCGGAATCCATAAAGAGCCAATCGAAATTCCGATTGCGATCCCGATTTCGATTTCGACCTACCCAAGCTCTCCAACGGTTGGTCAAGTGTAGGAGATGGGGCCTTACGGGAGGGAGGCTTTGGGGTCTTCATGCCTTGTCGGTCTGAAGCAAAGCCTCGCTAGGATTCCTTGAGGGACCCGGATCTTTACCAATGAGTCGAGTTTGTGCACGGCATAAAAACTCACATCTCCTCATGCAGCACTTGGGGGTATTGCGCCCATTGTTTTTATCCGCAGATTACGCAGATTTTCGCAGATCAAGAATAGAAATAATCTGCGAAAATCTGCGTAATCTGCGGATAACAAGTTTGTTCGCTTCAGTCGCAATCGGTTCAGAGGCTGTCTAAAAACTAACACATTGATTTTAAATCGGTAGGCTGGGGGGCAAGGAACGAACCCCAGCGTTGGTTATTGCTGGGTTTTGGCCGTCCCTGGCCGCAACCCAGCCTACAGCCTATGATCCCTTTTTAGACAGTCTCTCACCCTTATCGCCGGTTCTTGATCCCGTTGCGTTTATTACCTTTTCCCTGCGTCCTCAACGTCTGTGCGATTCAAACGAGAAATTACGATGCCAACGGGATCTAACCCCCGACCACCGCGGATCCCATCCGCTTCGACAGCGATTCGGCTGCAGAAGGCCCTGGCGGACGCGGGTCTCGGCTCTCGCCGCGAGATCGAGGACTGGATCCGCGCCGGCCGGGTGCGGGTCAACGGTAAGCCGGCCAAGCTGGGCGACCGCATCGAACCGGCAGATCACATCCGGGTCGACGGCAAAGAGGTCAAACGCCGGTCCGCGCGCAAGCGGGAGCTTCGGGTCATCGCCTACAACAAGCCGGCGGGGGAGCTGGTGACCCGCCGCGATCCGGCCGGCCGGCGCACCGTATTCAACCGTCTGCCACGCCTCAAGGGCGGGCGCTGGATCGCCGTCGGCAGGCTCGACATCAACACCTCCGGCCTGTTACTCCTGACCAACGACGGCGAACTGGCCAATCGGCTCATGCACCCCACCAGGGAGCTGGAGCGGGAGTACGCGGTGCGCATCCTGGGTGAGGTGCCCGCGGAGGCCCTGCTGCAGCTGACCCACGGCATCGAACTCACGGACGGACCGGCCCGTTTCGAGGAGATCGTCGAGTCGGGCGGGGAAGGCGCCAACCGCTGGTTTCATGTCCTGCTGCGCGAGGGCCGCAATCGCGAGGTGCATCGCCTGTGGGAGGCCGTCGGCTGCCGGGTCAGCCGCCTCAAGCGCGTTCGCTTCGGCAACGTGATCCTGGGGCCGCGGGTATTCGCCGGCCACTGGCGCGACTTGACCGAAGACGAACTCACGGACCTGCTGGCGCTCGCGGGTATGGAGCGGCCCCGTATGCCTGCGCGTAGGGTAGGGAAGGGCGGACCGCCGATAAGGCAAGGGCGTTGACCTGAAGTGGGCGAGAGTTTACCGTTGGATCGCCTGTGCTTTCGTAGTTTCTTCTCTTAGAGGCTGTCTGGCTAAAAGTGGTATCGGCTGTCGCTGTTCCAAAATGGTCCCTGTTTCCGCGCTTTCGCGTTAAATCGGCTGGCTATCCGCCTCGAAAGCGCGCAAAAACGCCCTCATTTCGGACCATTTTCGCTAAGATCCATTTTAACCAAACAGCTTCTTACTTTGCCGACCGGTAACGCTTAACTTAATGGCATTGGCCTGCAACCGGCTGGATGGCCGGGGAGATCGCTGAAGTTCCGCAGGTCGCTCCCAACACCGCTCACAACCATTTCAGAGGTACCACCATGGGCATTTTCAGCTGGATTCTGTTAGGTCTTATCGCAGGGGTTTTGGCGAAGTGGATTATGCCTGGTGAAGATCCGGGCGGTATTATCGTTACGATTCTCATCGGTATCGCCGGCGCTTTTTTAGGCGGTTTTGCAGGCACGCAACTGGGTATCGGTCCTGTAGACGGCGTCAACTTGATAAGCATAGGCTTGGCTATGGCCGGCGCGCTGGTTTTACTGTTGGCTTACCGTATTTTTTCCAGGAAGTAGCACAGCAGCGCTTCGAGGCCATCGAAAAACATTTCGAGGTGCTGACAAGGCGCATCAACCGGTTGATCGTAGGCGGTCTCGTTATGGCAGCAGTGAAGCTGTTGCCTTGAGCCGATAGTGGTCCAGGAAAAGCCGGTGGTCACGTGGGTTAGGAAAGCAGGAACCGATGTCAGGGGATACAAAGGGGTGGTTGGCCGAATACTCGACTTTACATAATATACATTATGCGTAATTTTGGAATGGTTAGAATAGGGGATGCTCAACCCGACCTTAGACAACCCCCGGGTCCACTTACCGGCTACCGGCTCCTGCCGGCAGCCGGCGACTGACAAATCTCACCGCCATCCATGCGGCTGCTCGGCAACCGCCGCAAGAGCTTCTTCACCCAGCGTTCCGGGCTCGACCCCAGCCGGCAAGTTCTTCAGCACGGACTCTTTCTCCTCTGCCAACTCGACGGTAGCGTCGGGTGTCCTCCCGGACGAGAGAACAGCGATCGCAATGAGCGCCAGGAACATAAAGACGATCGTGCCGAGCACAGTGTTCACAATGCGTTTCAGCTCGTCATCCATCGGTTTCTCCCGTTTGGTCGATTATTGTAGTCTCGCTACCACACCCAGGTAACGGCTGTACTTCCCCCGCTTGTTCCGCCGAATCTTCGTCTCCGGGCACCTCCGAGGCATCGATGCGGGCCGGGCGGAGCTTCATACCGTAGCGCCGGGCGTCCATCCCTGGATCCACCTCCACCATGATGGTGTCCCCATAATAGACACGGCCATGGGCATCTAGTTCATCACAAATTCGTAACTATTCAGTTACCCCATCCGTATAAAAAACAAAGACTTGCGATTTTTCGATTGTGATTTGCAGCCATCAGTGCATAGCGGGAACCAGCCGCGGTGCCGGGCGTGCGCCGTAGGAGTAGACCGAGAGGCTTGCAAATCAGGCCGGTGGAAATTATATTTTGATATAATTCGACCCGCTGGAGATGTATCATGCACACAACCAATCTGCGCAAGGTCGGTGGCTCGGTTATGCTGGCCGTTCCGCCTGCATTCCTTGATCAGCTGCATTTGCAAGCCGGCACAACGGTCGGCCTGGCTGTCGACCATGGCTGTCTGGTGGTCGATCCCAGACCAGGGCCGCGCTACACGCTCGCGGAACTGCTGGCCGCGTCGGATTACTCGCAGCCGCAACCGGCCGCGGAACGTGAATGGGTAGATGCGCCCACCGTGGGCGGTGAGCTGCTATGAGGCGGGGCGACATTTACATGGTGTCGCTCGACCCGACCGCAGGGCATGAACAAAGTGGCCGCCGTCCTGTCCTGATCGTCTCACCGGTCGAGTTCAACGCCGCTACCAGACTGCCGGTGATCCTCCCGATTACCAAAGGTGGCGGATTCGCCCGCCGCTGCGGGTTCACCGTGCCTATAACGGACATCGAGACCACCGGTATCGTGCGTTGCGATCAGCCGCGTGTACTCGACCTGGCCGCCCGCCATGCCCGCAAGGTGGATACCCTGCCGGTACCGATCATGGACGAAGTGCTGGCAAAGGTCTCCACACTCTTCGAGTAAGGCGGAGACAGAACCTAGGTAAAAAGCGTCAACACACTCGTATAGCCATAGAGTCGGTCCTGGGAGATTTCGCCGTTCGCGTAGAAGCCGACCAGAGGGAAATCCCCCAGCTCCGAGGCGATGAGCTTGAGCTCTTCGGAATCCTTACCGAATAGGTTACGGCCGCGGCCCAGGCAGGAAATATAGATGCCCCCCCGGGGAGGTCCGTCGAGGGCCTTTGCGATTGCCGTGAGCATGCGTAGCAAATCCGCCCGCGCGGTGTCGGCGTCACGCCGGCAAAACATCACACGTCCCCCCTGCTCGACCATGTCGCCGATGGCGACGAGGCCGTTTTGCGGATCGATACCGACTAGGTTGCGCACCAGATAGTCACCGGTATCCGAGCCGATGATGGGGAGTCCAGCGAAGATATAGCCGCCGATGCGCGCCAGATCCCGGGACAGGATCTCTCCGATGTCCTCCTTCAACACGTCCAGGGCCGGGCGCCCGTCGAGCTGAATCATGATATTGCGCTGGGCCTCGGTGACAACCCGGTGCGGACCGATCGGGGCGCAGCCCTGACTCAGGCGAGTGATCACACCTACTTCCTGGGAGAAAAACACCCCCGTGAGCCCGCCCTGGGTAACGCCGTCCGCGTACAAATGGACGCCGTCCCGGGAGCTGGCCAGACCACCGACCAAGAAGCCGGAGACAGTGCATGCAGCAAGCTGCTTGACCAGGGACTCGATGAGGGGATTGGAGGGGTCGGCATGGACCAGCCCGAGAAGAGGTTGGTGGGTCTCCATCCAGTCGCCGTTGTGTGCTGTAAAGTCATCCAGGTCCTTGCGTATGGATGAAAACACCCGGAAGGAATCGTCAGGTAACTCTGCCACCATGGCAACCACCGCGGGTCGTTCGTAGTACTCGACCCCGGTGGCACAGATCCCTATGCCGACACTACCTACCCAGTGCGCTATGCCGGTGGATTCGCGGAAGAGGTCGAGTACCTCACCCATATGCTCCGCGAGTGCATCCGTAACGTACAGAATCCCCAGATTGCCCCCCTCGGGGGGCCCCCCAAGTGCAGTCAGGCACTGTTCCGCCGCGTCGCGCCAACCATCGCCGGTTGCATATCCGAATGAGAAACCTGTCATTTCTGCGTTCTCCGGTTCAGTTGGTCATCCGATGCCGTCAAAGCTACCGGATTATCGGCTTCCCGTCACCAGCTTCCAGTCGCCGGTTATCAGCCGCTGTGGCAGTGGCATGTCTGCCTGGCGGCAGACAGGCCATACACCGTAGACGCCGGACTGCCGATAGCTGACTCTTGCCGGCACGCCGTGTCCTCGTGCCCTTTTGAGGTGGTTGCGACATCTCTTACCGCCGAGGCAGGGCGGGCGCGTATAAATTTCTTATCGATCAACAAGTTGCTACCAGACGTGTAGGCTGGGCAAAGCCGGCAGGCAGGGACAGGTCCCTGGCGCGCCTTTGCCCAATCTACGCGGTCCGCACAGCGTATGTTTTTGGGAAGGTTTATACGCGCTCGCCCTGACCGCCGGGGGGTACCCCTATGACCGGCAACGGTGTAAACTTCATCGGATGCGATAATGTCCCTATTTTCCAAGGTACCCTTTACTGAAATTCGGATGAAGGGGAATGCAAATGCAGCCCACTAGCGCTCCAGAACCCTCTTCACCGACTTTGAAGACGAACAACATTGCGGCCGCTATCGAAGATGCTCAGTTGTTGCTTCAATATGCCGCCAGGAAGGGTATTGCTATTGATGAACACGACCTGTCGGTCTTGATCGAATCCAAATTCTTATACCAAAACGACAAATTAAATGCGGAGTCAGAGCGTTTATTCTGGCGATCTTTCACGAATGTGACACGTGCCATGAAGCCGGTGACAATCCAGTCACTGAGATCAGTACATCGACCCCTTAAAAAAAATGGGAGGCACGCGGCGAGTGATGTCGATAAAATCGTGTCACACTATAGAACCTTCGCTATCCTATCACTCATCGCCTTACTTATCATTCAGGTCTATTTGATCATCGGCGTCACCGCAAAAACGAAATCGAATGAGCTGTTCGAAGAAAAAGCGACTATTAAAACGAAAATCGATGAAATCAAGCGCATCAAAGAACTGACACATGAAGATTCAAAAAGTGACAGCTATATTATAGAATTACAAGATCAATACAAAGAGATTGAGCAGAGACAAGATGCGAACTATGAGCTGCTCAGGGCATGGAACAAGGTATGGTTGACTCTCCTCTTGAAAGACGAGTTTCAAGGCAAGATTACGGAGTACCATGAAACAGTCTACAGTGCTGAATTCGGGAAGCTGGAAACATCCATACAATCACAAAATGGGAACGAGAATAACGCAGCCCAAGGTGAAATTAATCAACACGGAAATCTTGACGCATTACAAGCAGTATTACGAGAAAAACGGCTCGAGAGGGAACATGATATAGCACGAAATCAATTCTTTTTGAACACCTTGTCTTCCGAATATGTGGCAGTCGCCCTGGGAAGATATATACTTCCTTTACTCTATGGCTTGTTAGGTACGATCTTCTTCGTGTTGAGGACGTTATCGAAGGAAGTGCACAGTCTTACTTATATGCCGATGACAGAGATCAATTATCGGTTACGTATTCCAACCGGAGCGCTTGCAGGATTGACCATCAGTTGGTTCTTTACGGGAAATACTCTCAGTTTCGGCCTTTCCGGCTTTGCCGTGGCATTTCTAACAGGATATAATGTAGAGCTTCTGTTTTTTTTGATGGATAAAGTTGCATCACAATTGACAGGTATAGGTTTCGGTTCGGGACCTGTCCCAGATCAATCGCAACCAGTGAGTAAGAGTTCCGGTTCGGAATCTGTCCCCTCCCAATCGCAACCGGCGAGTAAGGAATGATTAACTCTGTATTTCCAAACTATGCTCGAGTTCACCTTCGTATGAATGGATTCCAGACTGTTTTACCTTTGAGATTCCTGTTGATACCTTGACCGTCCGACCACGTGAGCATGATCACGGGGGCATCCCAGCGCCAGCGTTCTTCATTGGCATATGTATGGTGCATGAATACAAATGCCGCCTGTACCATGGCTAGGATTTGGTTGAATGCCCGATAGTCACGTTGACCGCTGATCTTCCCTCCATTCGAATCTGTGTAGGACATTGCCCTGCATATGGGTGTTTATTGTTCTAAGAAATGGCAATTTGACTCTGTTCGCAAAAGGTCGATTATCGTTTCGGGTGCAATCCTCTGTTTTAAACCAATCTTGAATGTAGCGCCTGAAGAATAAAAAACATCATAATGATTCAGCGGATGCAGTAGACTATTCCGATGCTCCTCATCATAATCATATCGAATGTAACCATCCTCATATAACAACAACTCTCTGAGATAAGTATCGTATCCGAATGCCAGGCGCCAATATCGAACGAGTACTGTTTCATGCCACCTTACTCATTTTTCTGAAGTTGAATTCAACAACTTCCCGAACATTGTCATAATCAAAATCGTTATCGACAACACTTTTAACGACTGAGTATAATTTTGACCTTTCCTTCGGAGGAACATCTGCATCATCAAAAATCTTATACACAAAGTCATAATATGACATACTGGGCTCGTTATAACCTATTGTTGTTTTTATCCGTTCTTTTTCATCATCGGATGGCGCGTTCACCTTAAGGCATCCATCCGTATTTATTGTATGCAACTCGGTTTCCAGATTCCTTATCAAGCCCTCATTTCCGTCAAGTGATGTTAAGAGGTAAGTTTTGATGAATGATCGGGTAAGCATCATGTATAGAGCATTTCTGTAACTTCTCGAGTTATTGATCTTCTCCGTGACGCAAATTACAAAAGGAAACTCCAATCCTTTTACGTTGTTTCTGTTGCTGACAAACAGTTGTCCTTTTGTTTTTTCTTTCGTTTCATAGGCTTTGTTTACAGACCAGCCGATCTCTCTCGGTATCAATTGTTCCAGTATATCTGCTGACAAGTAAGTATTCTTGGTGCTGTCGATAAAAATTATCCCGATATCATCAGGCTGCACGGTTGGATGGTTATTGGTTATGTCTCTTATTATCTCGATTATTTTTATTTCGGTATCCTCGCCTTTTTCACGGCTTGTCTTTACAATATCGACACTATTAATCCCTTCCGATTCTAGATCTTCGAATCGCCTTAATGGCTTTCTTGTAAGTATGTACTTCTGGCCTTTACGGTCCTTGTTTACGATGTATCCGCACGCTTCCCATTCCTTATCTTCAAGCCATCTCAGCTTGGGACTCTCAAATAATCCCATGCCAATCGCATGAGCAAACATCAAGGTTCTCGGGTCAGTGCGATAACATTTGCTGAGCAAGTATTCAGGTTTGATTTCACTGATTACCGTACTATCAAAGATACTTTGAAATATATCACCCGCGATATACACAGTGTGTCTGGTCACTTTGCTGCATAATTCAAAAAAAGAAGCTGGAAAATCCTGGCTTTCATCTATATCGGTATTTAGTTGCCTTTCATGGTATTTCTCAACTGCGATCAGTCTGTCCCGCCAGTACCTCGACCTTCCAATGATGCTCTTATATTGGAACTTGTCCGAGATTGATGCCAAATCCTCGGTAAAGTCGTCAACAAATTCTTTGAACTGGTCTTTGTTCGCGCCGAAATCCATCAATACTATTTTATGGCCTGGGGCCAGTATTATCAGCCTATCCGAATAGTCATAGATATACTTTCTATCTCCCAGTGGCCTGTCGACTACATAGATCTGTTGATTATTACTCTCGGCATGCCTTTCCAGGGCTTGGATAAAACCAGAATTATGGTCGTTTTTTTCGGCCTGAAGAAAGAAAAAGCTACTTGACATGTCTCGTTACCAATTGGTCTGGCTGACTTGATATTAGCTCTGCATTTCCAAACTATGCTCGAGTTCACCTTCATATGAAAAGTATTTCCTTTCACCTGTTTCGTTTACGATCCATACCTCGAGGGCGCCTTTAGCCAGGTAGAGCAGGATCTTTTCTTCGATTTCTCCCTTTGAATTAGAAGGAGATATGATTTCGACACAAATCTCCGGCGCTCTGGTATATGGAGTGTCGTATCCATATTTTTCAATGAATTCGTCAGATGCCCATGCGACATCGGCAACCTTGACTCCATCACTCGTTTCGATAGCACATTCCATAATGACTTTGCCGTTGCCTTTATTCTTATCGACAAATGAGCCGACTTCGTATTGGAGTCTACCGTGATTGTTGCCGGCAGGGCTCATGAGAATTTTGCCCCACTTGTTGAGCTCGATCTTGAACGGTAGATCCTTCAGGAAAGGATTGTGTATTACATCGGCCCATTCCATGATTTTCCTCTTGGCTCTTTATGGATTCCAGACTGTTTTGCCTTACACTGTGGTCTTGTCGGGAATGTAGGATGCGGTGAGCGTAGTATACAGTAGCAGGATTACACCAATCTCGACCGCGAACCGCATCGATGGTGCGGTGATTGAACGATGTCCGTTCAGGGTATTGACTGCGTTGTACTTGAATAAGGGGGACAGGCTCAATTAAACCTTTTGGCTCATGGGGCCAAGGTGTGAACACTCATACACTTGGCCCATGAATCGTATAGGTTTTGTATGGAGTCACACAATTAGCCCCATGAGCTACCAGCTATATTTTTGGTAGATAACGTATTAGAATATTTATGATTTCTTTTTTCTTATCAGATGCAAGTAATCTAAGAACATAATTTGGATACTCATCCTTCGAAATTCTAAATAATTGTGAAATTCTATAAGGAAGACTTTTACGATTATATATTTTTAAAATTCCAGTATAATCTTCTGTTTCTATTAATTTTTTAAACGAATTGTCGAAACGGTTATATATTTCATTCACATTTACTTTATTAACCAATGACAGATATTGATCTTGAATTTTTTCATGCCAACAGACTTGTCATTAAAGGAGTTAAGTTTATACTTGATTATTCCTGATGCCTTTTTTGACACCTGGGAATCAAGCTCATCATTAAATGCTTTGATTATATACTTCTTGACTTCTTCAAATACTGAGTCAGGGTTCAATAACTGTTCTTTTGCAACATACTTGACTAATTCAGGGACGCAGAAAAGATTCTCGATTTCCGCGACTCCTATTGGGTGGATATTTTGTTTCTCTAATTTTGAAAGTTCTGTAATTTCCCTAAAATCTCTATCGATAAGACCATGAATTTTCAGGTGATGAAGGTTTGATAAATCGTTTAAAGCTTTCACTGAATCTATAACATTTGTGCAACCTCCCCTTGGGATCACTAGATAATTTGGGAAAATGATTTGATAAAGTTTGTGATCAAGATTCCCTTTTTCACCCTCGACAAATAAAACTGGCTTTCTGGAACCAAGAATTTCTAAAAGAATATCTTCATCGATATTACTGAAATCTGGAATGAACTCCCAATCCCAAACGGTTCCATCAAAAGATTTTAGCCATATTTTGTTTGCCAACAATCTTGATGCAGCGAATTCAAGCTCATGAGTTAGATAGATAAAACAGCAGTCATCGCGAATTGATTCCATTTCATCCCATATTGCGCTTTGTAATGACCTATGAATATGAATTTCCGGTTCGTCAATTATAAGAATTGAGTTTTCCGGAGCGCATAAACAATGACCTATCAGATAAAACGCCACACGTTCACCATCACTCATTTCAGCAGCTGAATATGGATCAGCTCTTTCAGCTATTGCAACAACTCTATTGTCATCAAGTTCGATTTTTCTATGTGGTAAAACTTTGTTCCAAACACCAATCAATTTATCTAATCGTGAGGGAGGAATTGGGGCCTTCTTTCTGGATTTCTTAGATTTCTCAACATATTGACTATTCCTTTTTGACTCATATGCGAATAAAAGTGATACAACCTCATCATAATCCAAAAGGGTCGATGTTGTTGGGCGTTCATGCCATCTTCCATATTTAGGGTCTTTTTTTCTTTGTCTTTTTGCAGTTGAACCAAAAAATAAATCTTTTTCGGCCTCTTTATAATGCGTTGCCCAAATCTCTTCTGACATTTCGAGAGATCTTTGTGCGGAAATTCTATGCGTAAAATATTTCTCGTTCTGATTGTATTCAATCCAATGCCCCAATCTACTTTTACCTGAGTCGTTAGCCCCAATGATTACAATTGGATTGTTCGCTTCAATTGTGATCGTTTCCTCTATTGAATTTGCGGTTGGAATAGTAATATAAAAAGACATTCTTAGATTCCTTTTTGAAAGGGTTTAACGATGAAGCGCCTGGGGAAAAGAGGTCAGGTTCAATTTCTGAGGAAGCAGGTCAACAGAGATTAACCGAGCCTAGCCCTTTATCTCTTCAGAATACCTATCTTTACCCGATTATGCATACATCAAGCGGTGTCCTTTTGGTTCAGGAAGAGCGTCACCAAACTCCTGGGTAGTATCGATCCACAGTCGAATTGCTTCTTTAACATTTTCCAGAGCGGACTCATACGAATCTCCATGCGCCATGCAGCCGGGAAACTCCGGCACTTCCGCTAAATACGCTTAATCTTCATTACTCCAATAAATTATCGCTCGCGGTCAGTCCGCGCTCAAAATCTGCCTGAGATAAGTATACTGTCCCCATAATTCGATACGGTTTGATGCCTGCCTGTGCGTCCCTGCACGCAGGCAGGCGCTCATCGCATCCTTGTATCTGACCGACCGTCTTTCGTCCGTGAAATGGGGGCAACATGCGAATGGCCCGCACAGCGGACCCTAGGCTCCGTGGGTTTTCTGTTGTTGTTTGTTCTGACGTTTACGCAGCTCCTGCGTTTTTTTGTGCCAGAACTCGAGCTCCTGCTCGCGGGACATGTGGGCGGTCAGCTCGGCAATTCTTTCCGCGCCTTTGCGTTTCCACCGGATACATTTTGGTTCACGAATCATCATATTTCCAAGGTGCCTTTCAGCCCGGTAGGTTAGGGTGAGCTTGCGGACCCTAACAGATCGTTATATCGAGCCAAAGATGTTGGGGTTCGTTCCTCACCCCAACCTACGAGCTGAGCTTGAAAGTTGCTGAGGAGCCGGACCGCGGCATTGGGTCGCTTGCAGCCGAATGTTAGGCTATTTTGTCCTCTATTTCATTTGAGCCAAAATAACCACCCTGAATAGTTCCATACTTAAATTTCAGACCATATTCATTTTCCACTTTTTTAACGATTTGGCTGGTAATATGGACGTATTTTTTGAGATTATGATCTGATTCTAATTCCAATTGTTTTTGTACTTTATATTTTGTTTCCAATAGATGATTACTGATCATTTGTGCTCTCCGTAAAAAGCTCAAGTGGAGTTACTATTTCTGGAGTAAGTAGACTTAAACGAGTGTTGATAATTCGGATGTGTTGTCTCTTATTGGCATTTGCTAAATTATTGCAGTTCCATGTTAATAAAAAATCTATCTTGTAATAAGAAGCATAAGCAAGGTGTAAAGCATCACCAGACAATACGCGAGGCATTCACGCCTAACGGGGAGCTAACCAGCAACCTCCCTTGCCCCCATGGACGGGGGCAAGGGAGGTTTGTCGGCGTTGAGCGTCTTGATCGGCGGCGCGTCTCCTGTTGCACTGACGTTGTTGTCGGGCGATGTCCTGTTTTGGTGTCTGAAACGGTCGGGAGATCAAAGCGCCGCCGTGCAGGTTCCGGTGTGCTTTCCTGTTGGGAATACTTGTTATAGTGCACGTGTTGGTTAGCTCCCCGATAAGCGGCGCGTCCCTGCGCCGCTTATCGGCTTGGCTCAGGCGCCCAATGCCGCGTAGCACTGAGCTTGAAAGTTACTGAGGAGTTGGGCCGCGGCATTGGGTCGCTTGCAGCCAAATGTTAGGCGAATGAGCTATGAAAAACGACCCACCAATTGAGCTTGGCCCCTTTTCCGCAATAGCAGAAAACGTGGTCTGTCCCTGATGTATCCCCACATTATTCCAATATAAAACAATAAGATATAGCGAGGTAGGTTGGGCAAAGGGCCAGGGATGACCCGTGCCCAACACCTTGTTGGGCACGCCTGCCGTCCCTGGCGGGCTTTGCCCAACCTACGCGGGCTGATTTGCGGGGATACTTCAGGGTCTGTCCCCGTTTTCCCCAGTGAACCCTGTGCCGCACCGCACAAGCCTAGAATTTACGCGGAGCGTCGCGGCGGCACAGGGGTCCGATGGAGCTTCGTGTTAGCCGTTAATGGGCATCCGTTGACCAAAGCAGAATACCAATGGCGATGGCTACTCCAAC
This sequence comes from Candidatus Thiosymbion ectosymbiont of Catanema sp. Cochon2018, assembly GCA_011392765.1. Classification (GTDB taxonomy): domain Bacteria; phylum Pseudomonadota; class Gammaproteobacteria; order Chromatiales; family Chromatiaceae; genus Thiosymbion; species Thiosymbion ectosymbiont_A. The sequence continues at coordinate 1,936,729 of WYCW01000001.1, forward strand.
CCAACCGCCACCTTCTTAGTTCCTCTTTCTGCTGTGATGCTTGCCAATGTGGCTCTTGAAATATAAGGCTAACGTTCAGCATAAGCTGACGCATACTGCGCCGCACACAAAACCAAAAGCCAATTCCAGAGCTTAACGGCGCAGTATGCGGTCGGCTTGATGCGTATATTAGGCCATGACGTTACCACCATTACTTGACATAAGCTACCCAGCATGACTATGCTTGGCTTCATGGAGCTTGACAACTCCAACAGGCGGGCAAAACCGCATCCTGGAAGTACTGCGGTTTTTTTGTGCCCGAAATCCGGGATATGGCCGGGAGGCCTGGGAAATACAACACCTGCTTGCAGGAAATACCCAGGGCAGTACCTGTTGCTGTTGTCAACCTCCTGGCCGCCTAGATTTTTTCTAGGCTTCTTATGCAACTTGACAATTGCAACAGGAGCAATCCATGAAAATACGCCACCTCAAAGTCCGTGAGGGACACAGGGACTATTGCCTTAAAAACCAATCCCACAAAGGCAATCCGACAATCCCTTTTATCTTACTCAAAGGCATTTGGCTTGAGAAAGCCGGATTTACCATTGATACCCCGTTATCGGTGATTGTACGTAAAAACTTCCTCCTGCTTGTACCGCAAGAGGAAGATTGACAGTTTTATGCCCCCGGCTACACGCCGGGGTTAGTTTTTTCGGGCCTAACGCTCAAATCAGCTACGCAAAAAAAGCGGAGCGGAGTGGCGCTTTTTTGCGTCGGCTGGATTTGAATGTTAGGTTGGAATGATTGCCATATACTTAATCCAAGACAATACCAATATCATGACGAAGAACATTACAATCAATGATGCTAGCATCGGAACAAAAACTCGATTGGAAATTTCGTATCCATTGTAATAAGATCTGTCCATGTAGTTAAGATCATCAAGTTGCGAAATAATTATTTTTGCCTTTTTCTTCATGTCAAAAAGATACTTGGAATACGTAAAACCAAAAATGACAAGGACACAAACGCTAAAATAGTAAATGGCGTCTATTTCCAGAATGGGTTTTATTTTTTCATAACCTAATATCAGACCAAGCGCAGTTAGCATTAAAGCAAAAGCCGAAAAGAAGTTGGCATAGAATGCCGTCCTTGTTTCTTTCAATGAAGAAAGCATGGTATCAAAGATCTTGCTTTTATCTGCTTTTTCTTCCACTTGAAGTCCTCCTACTATCGCCTAATGGGGAGCTAACCAGCAACCTCCCTTGCCCCCATGGACGGGGGCAGGGGAGGTTTGTCTGCGTTCAGCGTCTTGATAGGCGGCGCGTCTTATGTTGCACTGACGTTGTTGTTAGGCGATTGCCTGTTTAGGTGTCTGAAACGGTTGGGGTATCAAAACGCCGCCGGGCAGGTTTCTGTGTGCTTTCCGTTTGGTAATACGTTTTAGATTGCACGTGCTGGTTAGCTCCCCAATAAGCGGCGCAGGGACGCGCCGCTTATCAGGTAGTAGACGGCGAGTCGCCGTGTTTAAGTACGGCGGAACGCCTTATATACTGCAACGATTGCTGCTTTTTCAAATTCATGAATATCTCCACCAACACATTCAGAAACAATGAGTTAAGATCTGCGGGCGACTGGTTGCCTCGGTCTCTTCCAACGAACAACTACGGCGAACCTCCATCTTGCGGGAAGGGTCACCAAACTCCTGGGCGGTATCGATCCACAGCCGAATTGCTTCTTTGGTGTCGGGTGGCGGCCATCCCTGGCCTGATCCGCCCTACGCGGGCTCAAGCAGCAAGCCTGCGCAACACATCGGCATGAACCGATGCGGTTCGCTACCTGCCTGTCCCCTGTCTGCCGTGCCGACACAGGCAGGCGTCCCTGGGGCAGCAGGCAGACTACCGCATCATTGATGCGGTTCGCGCCGCTTCGTAATGCCATCCTGTAAGACTTTGCCGCGCTCACCACATCCTACGACTCTCTCAGGCAGCGAGGCGACGCAGGACATAGTGCAAGATACCGCCGTTGCGGTAGTAGTCCACTTCGTTCGGGGTGTCGATGCGCACGATCGCCTGAAAAGTCTTCTCGCTGCCGTCGGCCGCGGTCGTCCGTACACTGACCGCTTTGGCGTTGCCGCCGTCCAGCCCTTCGATGTCGAAGGTCTCGTATCCGGTCAGTCCAAGCGAGGTCGCGGTCTCTCCCGCCATGAACTGCAGCGGCAGTACCCCCATGCACACCAGGTTGGTGCGGTGGATGCGTTCGTAGCTCTCAGCGATGACGGCCTTCACTCCCAGCAGCCGCGGACCTTTGGCCGCCCAGTCACGGGAGGACCCGGAGCCGTACTCTTTGCCGGCGATGACGATGGCGGGCACGCCTTCGGCCTGGTAGCGCATGGCGGCGTCATAGATAGACATCTGCTCGCCGCTCGGCAGGTAGCGGGTGACGCCGCCCTCGGTTCCGGGAGCCATCAGGTTACGCAAGCGGATGTTGGCAAAAGTGCCGCGCATCATGACCTGGTGATTGCCGCGGCGGCTGCCCAGGCTGTTGAAGTCTTCGGGCGCCACGCCCTGGTCGAGCAGGTATTTTCCGGCGGGTGAATCGGGCTTGATGGCACCGGCGGGGGAGATGTGGTCGGTCGTGATGGAATCCCCCAAAAGAGCCAGACAGCGGGCCTCCCGGATATCGGGCACGTCTCCGACGGTAAGGCTCATCCCCTCGAAATAGGGTGGGTTTTGGATGTAGGTGGACTCGGGCCAGTCATAGGTCTGGCCGGTAGCGGCCTCCAGGGACCGCCAGCGCTCGTCCCCGGCGAATACGTCCGCGTAAGCGGCCTTGAACTCGTCTGCTGTGACGTGGTCGGCAGTGGCCTGCCTGATCTCGTTCTGGGTCGGCCAGATGTCTTTGAGGTAGACGGGGTTTCCGTCCCGGTCCTCGGCCAGCGGTTGCCGGTAAGGGTCGATGTCGATGCGCCCGGCGATGGCGTAGGCCACCACCAGCGGCGGGGAGGCCAGGTAATTCATGCGCACCTCGGCATGGACCCGACCCTCGAAGTTGCGGTTTCCCGACAGGATGGATACCGCGCACAGGTCCTTTTCGGCAATGGCCTTAGAAACCGGCTCGGGCAGGGGACCCGTGTTACCGATGCAGACGGTACAGCCGTAGCCCACGTTGTGGAAGCCGAGCTGTTTTAAGGCCTCGCTCAGCCCGGCGCGCTCCAGGTACCGGGTCACTGCCAGGGAGCCGGGGCCCAGCGAGGTCTTGACCCAGGGCGCGGCCTTCAGGCCCCGCGCGGCCGCCTTCTTTGCCACCAGACCGGCAGCGAGCATGACCGACGGGTTGGAGGTGTTGGTGCAGGAGGTGATGGCGGCGACTACGATGGAGCCGTCGGCAATTTCCACCTCCTGACCCTTGACCACCGCCTTGGCCGGTCCCAGATCGGAGATATTTCTCTCCTGCTTGAGGGCAGCCAGGGCATCGGGAAAATGGGTCGCCAGATCGGTGAGCGGTACCCGGTCCTGGGGGCGCTTGGGACCGGCCAGGGAAGGCACAACGGTGCCGAGGTCCAGTTCCAGGGTCTCGGAGTAGTCCGCCGCGGGGGCCTCGGCCGTATGAAATACCCCCTGGGCCTTGGCATAGGCCTCCACCAGGGCCACCTGTTCCTCGCTACGCCCGGTCAGGCGCAGATAATCCAGGGTCTCCCAGTCGATGGGGAAGAGTCCGCAGGTAGCGCCGTACTCGGGCCCCATATTGGCGATGGTCGTGCGCTCACCCATGGGCAGGGAGCCAATGGCGGGGCCGTAGAACTCGACGAACTTGCCCACCACCCCGTGTCGGCGCAGCAGGTCGACGATGGTCAGGACCAGATCGGTAGCGGTCACACCTTCTTTGATCTCGCCGGTGAGCTTGCAGCCTACCACCTTGGGAACCAGCATGGAGACCGGCTGCCCGAGCATGGAGGCCTCCGCCTCGATGCCCCCTACTCCCCAACCGAGCACGCCGATACCATTGACCATGGTGGTGTGGGAGTCGGTGCCCACGCAGGTATCGAAGTAGGCCTGGGTGGTGCCCTCGACGGATTTCGGGAACACCACCCGCGACAGGTACTCCACGTTGACCTGGTGCACGATGCCGGTATCCGGGGGCACGACCTTGAAGCCGTCCAGGGCGTTCTGCCCCCATTTCAGGAACTTGTAACGCTCCTGATTGCGTTGGAACTCGACCTCGGCATTCTTGGCGAAGGCGTCGTCCGAACCGAAGTAGTCCACCTGAACCGAGTGGTCGATGACCAGCTCGGCGGGCTGCAAGGGGTTGATTTTCTTAGGATCCCCCCCGAGGGCCTGCATGGCATCGCGCATAGCGGCGAGATCGACCACCGCCGGCACGCCCGTAAAATCCTGCATCAGCACGCGGGCCGGGCGGTACTGGATCTCGTGGGACGGCTCGGCCTGGGGGTCCCAGTTCGCCAGGGCTTCGATATCCTCGCGCCGGACGGTCACGCCATCCTCGTTGCGCAGTAGGTTCTCGAGCAGAATCTTGGTGGAATAAGGGAGGCGTTCGCTCCCCGCTACCGCATCGAGACGAAAGATCTCGTAGTTCTTTCCCCCGACCTCGAGCCGGGACCTGGCCTGAAAACTGTTTTGCATCGATAGACTCCGCCGTTGCGCATGTGTGACCGATTGGGATCCAAGCATCTTAACCCGAATCCCCCCGGTACATCACTTTTACACAATCACCCTTTGCGTCCCCTACGCCTGCCTGCTGCAGGCAGGTCTCCGTGGTTCAAACAATTCCGCCCTTCTTTATCCGCAGATTGCGCAGATTTCCACAGATTTTTTTGTTTTCGGCTCTTTATGGATTCCGGACTGCTAACGTAAATGATGTAAACTTTACCGTACTCGACGGTGTCCTCGATAAGCGCCGCCGGCTTGCGTTCGACGACGCCTTCTCAGAGCTGAAGAGCCTAGGATCCCTTGAGGGAGCCGAATCTTTACAAATGAGTCAAGTTTTTGCACGGCACAAAAAATTCATGCCTTACCAGTCTTAAGGCGAAGCCTCACGCGCAGGGTACGAGTCGTTGCGACCTCTCTTCATTCACCACAGAGAACACCGAGTACACAGAGAATCAGACACGATCGCGTTTAACACCCTCGACCGGACGGCGGACATTGAAATTGATCAATCAACCGCATTCTAGTTGGGCTAATCACATTTCCATCTCTGTGTGCTCTGTGTCCTCTGTGGTTAAAAAGAATTCACGCCTCGTCGTCTGAGGCGAAGCTTCGCTAGGGCAGTCCGGAATCCATAAAGAGCCGAGAAATTTATGCGCGCTCATCCTGCCGACAGGAACATTCCTATGAGCGAATCTCTGTATGATACCGATTTTTATGGCTGGACCAAGCAACAAGCGGAATTACTGAGAGCGGGAAAGCTGGCATACTCCGACATCGGTAATATCGCCGAAGAAATCGAAGATATGGGGAAAAACCTGAAGCGTGAGCTCGAGAGCCGATTGAAAATACTTTTCATTCATCTGCTCGAATGGCAATACCAGCCCGCATATCGGGGGAATAGTTGGCGCTATAGTATCGAAGAACAACGTGCTGAATTGGCCGACCACATAAACGACAACCCGAGCCTCGAATCCAAGCTGCCGGAAGCCATGCAACGCGGTTACAAATATGCCGTCAACGGCGCCGCCAAAGAAACAGGACTCTCGAAAACCACATTTCCCGATACCTGCCCCTGGTCTTTCGAGCAGACAATGGATAATGAATTTTTCCCGGAGTAGCTGAAAACTGTTGACATTCCTTCTTTATCCGCAGATTCCGCAGATTTTTCCGTTTTTCATCTGCGAGAATCTGTGAAATCTGCGGATTAAAAAGATTTCGTTGTTCGCGTCAGGGTCGTGCGTGCCGGAAGCGCCGCTCCAACGGATAGGCAAACACGTCCTCCAGGTGTCCCATACGGATGCGCTCCTGGCGCTGGCGCCACCAGGCGGCATCCAGCAGTTCCCGGTGATACTCCAGAAAGCAGTCACGGATGCGGGGATCCGGGAGCAGAAAGGTCGCGAACTCCTCCGGGAAGACGTCTCCAGGCGCCGCCGTATACCAGGGCTCGTCCGCCAACTCCATCTCCGGAAACGGCGCCTCTGGAATTTCTCGAAAATTGCACTCGGTCAGATAGCAGATCTCGTCATAGTCATAAAAGACCACGCGACCCTGGCGGGTAACGCCGAAGTTCTTGAACAGCAAGTCGCCCGGAAAGATGTTCGCGGCGGCCAACTGCCTGATGGCGTTGCCGTATTCCCGAATCGCGTGTCTCAGCTGCCCTGCGTCCGCCGACTCCAGATAGAGATTGAGGGGACGCATGCGCCGTTCGATATACAGGTGTCTGATAACCACCTGATCGCCCTCGATCGAGAGACTGCCTGCCGCCTCTTCCCGGAGCCGGGTCAACAAGGCATCGGAGAAGCGTTCCCGAGGAAAGGCCACATCGGAGTACTCCCAGGAATCCGCCATCCGCCCGACCCGATCGTGTAGCTTGACCAACTGGTACTTCTGCATGACCGCCTGCCGGGTCGTCGCCTTGGGGGGCGGGAAGCGATCCTTGATGACCTTGAACACGTAGGGAAAGGACGCCAGGGTGAAGACACACATCACCATGCCACGGATGCCTGGTGCTACCACCAACTCGTCGTTGGAGTAGCGCAGATGCTTGAGGAATGAGCGATAGAACTCCGCCTTGCCGAACTTGTGCAGGCCGATGGCCGTGTAGAGCTCGGCCTTGCCCTTGTGGGGCATCAGCGGCCGCAGGAATTCCACGATCGCAGCCGGCACCTCGGTGTCCACCATGAAGTAGGCGCGCGAGAAGCTGAAGATGTCCCCGATCTCATCGCTGCCCGTAAGCAGGGTGTCCATATAGAGACCGCCGTTCTCATCGTTCAGGATTGGAATGACGAAGGGGATCTGGTCGGCCCCGTTGATGGCCTTGCCGATGATGTAGGCGCCCTTGTTGCGATAAAAGGCCTGGCTCAGGACCACAAGCTGAAAGTTCTCGCGCCGGTCCTGGCCGCGCGGGAACCGGACCCGCATGGCACGGATGAGATTGCGTATATCGGATCGGATGGCATGGAAGGGCAGGCGAAACCCGAAGCCGGACAGGATTTCGCAGAGGATCTGAGCGAAGCCGTCCCGGGCCGGATAGTAACAGCGGAAGCTGGGGACCTCCGATTCCAGGTGCTCGGTAGAGATTACCGGCCAGACGAAGATGAACTCATTATTGTAGTAGGTGCGGTGGAACAGGTGGCAGAAGACCGAATTGTAGTAGGTCTCCGCCAACTCCGGCTGGTGGTGCTCGGGCAGCAGGCGCAGATATTCGACCTTGACCCGCTGCCATAGACGTTCGTCGAGGTCCTGGATGGCGAACTCGGAGCGCAAACCGGCGATGGTCTCTCTGACATGCCGATCGTAGTAACTGATACGCTCGCGGGCGGTGCGCTGTACCTCCTCCCAGTCCGCGTCCTCGAACCACTGCCTTGCCCCCCCGGTCGTTATCCGGTACCACCGGTAATGGCGATTGAACCCGGAATGGATCGCCGTAGCGATCTGCTTTGCCAGAATCCATGCCATCAGTATGACCGTTAATGCGGCGGCGGGTTTGATGGAGGTGCCGTCACTTGGGTTACGTCAGGTACCGCAGACTCCTCTTGATGCCGGGGTAAAATCGCCGCCTGCCTGGCGGTAGACAGGTCCTCACCCCAAAACTTCGAGTGCCTCCGCGGAGACCAGGATGCCGTCCTCGTCGCAATAGATGTAATCACCCGGCCGAAAACGGACGCCGGCGAAACTTACCGGGATGTCCCGCTGCCCTTCCCCGCGCTTCTCGCTCTTGCGCGGATTGGCAGCCAGCGCCTTTACCCCCAGCGCCATACCGGCGAGCTCGACCGTATCCCGCACACAGCCGAACATCAGCACCCCGCGCCAGCCGTTCTCCACGGCACTGGCCGCGATCAGATCGCCCAGCATCGCGCAACGCAGGGAACCGCCGGCATCCACGACCAGCACCCTCCCCTCCCCCGGTTCGCCCAGAACGGCCTTGACCAGGGAATTGTCCTCGAAACACTTGACCGTGGCGATAGGACCGCAAAAGCGGGCGTGACCCCCGAAATCCCGGAAGATGGGGTCGCAGACCCGGACCCGGTCGCCATGGTCATCGTAGAGATCGGCGGTTTTGAAGGTCATTGGGCTGGCTGTCGAATCTGCCATGATTATATACCGAGCAAGAGTTATCTGTTGTTCCAACGCTGAATCTATTCTAAATCGCAGGTCACTATACAGTTCAGTAGCCCAGTATTTCCATTCCGCCCAGATAGCCCCGCAACGCCTCGGGTATCCGCACCCTGCCGTCCGCCTGCTGATAGTTCTCCAGCACTGCCACCAGGGTACGGCCCACGGCCAGGCCCGAGCCGTTGAGGGTATGGACCGGCTCGGGCCTTCCGGTCTCCGGGTTGCGCCAGCGCGCCTGCATCCGCCGCGCTTGAAAATCCTCGAAATTGCTGCAGGAGGAAATCTCCCGGTATCTCCCTTGGCCCGGCAGCCAGACCTCCAGGTCATAGGTCTTGGCGGCGGAAAAGCCGAGATCCCCCGTGCACAGGGTCACCACCCGGTAGGGCAGACTAAGGCGCTTGAGGATCACCTCGGCATGGCCCGTGAGTTCCTCCAGGGCGGCATAGGAATCCCCTGGACGCACCGCCTGTACCAGCTCCACCTTCTCGAACTGGTGGTGGCGAATCATGCCCCGGGTGTCCTTGCCGTAGGAGCCCGCCTCGCTGCGGAAGCAGGGGGTATGGGCCACCCACTTGCGGGGCAGGTAATCGGCGTCGATGATGCAGTCCCGGACCAGATTGGTGACCGGCACCTCCGCGGTAGGAATCAGAAACAGATCCCGCTCCCCCGGAATTTTGAACAGATCCGCCTCGAACTTCGGCAACTGACCCGTACCGTACAGACTCTCCGCGTTGACCAGGTAGGGGACATAGGTCTCGGTATAACCATGCTCGGCAGTATGCGTGTCCAGCATGAATTGGATCAGGGCCCGATGCAGCCGGGCCAGGGGACCGCTCAGGACTACGAAGCGCGAACCGGCCAGCTTGGTCGCTACGTCGAAATCCATCCAGCCACTGGGCACGCCCAGATCCACGTGATCTTTGGGGGCGAAGTCGAAGACTCGCGGCTCGCCCCACCGTCGCTCCTCGCGATTGGCATCCTCACCCGTGCCGTCGGGAACGCTCGCGTGGGGAAGATTCGGTAGACCGAGGGCAAGCTCCCGCAGCTCCTCCTGCACAGAAGCAAGCTGTGCCTGAGCCAGCTTGAGCCGTTCTCCCAGATCGGCCACTTCTGCCAATAAGGGCGCCGTGTCTTCGCCCGCGGCCTTGGCCTTACCGATGGTCTTGGAACGGCGGTTGCGCTCGCTCTGCAGTTCCTGAGTCTCGACCTGCAGCGCCTTGCGCCGGGCCTCCAGCGCCTCCCAGCGAGCACCGTCCAGCTTCACGCCCCGTCGCGCCAGCTGTGCGGCGACAAAGGAAAACTCGCTCCGCAGCAGTCGAGGATCTAGCATGGTTTCCCACCCCCTTCGATCGTGACCGGCCAGGACACCACATGTCCCGGCGCGACGAAATCCGTGATCCGCTCAATGGCGCGCTCCGCCTTCTCCGGCAGATCGAAAAACTCGAGCACCAACGGCAGATCGAGCGAGAGATCCACCAGCGAGGCATCGTGCACCACCCCTGAGCCCCCATAGCCGGCAATCCCTCGTATCACCGTGACCCCGCAGACCTGCAGCTCGTCATGCAGACACTTCAGCAGGGATCGCATCTCATGGCCCGACTCCGAGAGATAGACCCGGACCATCAGGGCGGGAACACGGCTCACAATGACCTCCCGAGCAACAGACCGACCCGGCAGGCCGCCAGACAGACCAACACACTCAGCCCCAGGTTGACAAAGGCCCGATCCCAGTAGCCCTCCTCGATCAGGGCCAGGGTCTCGATCGAGAAAGTGGAAAAGGTCGTGAAGGCCCCTAAAAACCCTACCAGCACCGCGGCCCGCAGCTCCGGCCCGGCGGTCGACCGCTCGATGAGGAGCACGAACAGCAGGCCCATCAGGAAGGACCCCAGGGTATTCACCACCAGCGTTCCCCAAGGCAGTTCCCGGCCAAGCAGCCGGTAGACACCGCTCGACAGCCAAAAGCGCCCGAGGGCCCCCAATGCACCGCCGCCGGCAATGGCCAAAATCTGCAGCAAACCCCTGTCTCCTTCCGAAAGTCGGATAGTCTACCCCGGCGCGCCGTCTTTCACCGCACGGTGAACCGGGGCGGCAAGACATTAAGATCCCTTGAGGGACCCGCATCTTTACCAATGAGTCAAGTTTGTGCACGGCACAAAAACTCACATCTCCTCATGCAGCACTTGGGGGTATTGCGCCCATTGTTTTTATCCGCAGATTACGCAGATTTTCGCAGATTATTTCTATTCTTAATCTGCGAAAATCTGCGTAATCTGCGGATAAAAGATGGCGCCGAAACGAGTCAAGAATTCACCCCTCGTCGGTCTGAGGCAGAGCCTCGCTAGAAATAACGTGTCAGCTCGATCCGGATGAAATCGTCCGCCGCGAACGCCGCGAGTGGATCGTGGGAAGCGATATCCGAAAAGAGCTGGCCCTCGAGGGAGAGCTTGTAGCTCTGTCCGATGCGGCGGCTCGCCTCGACTCGAAATGATTTGCCGGCGTGATCGAGATCGAAGATACCGCCGGCCAGTACCTCACTGCTCTGGGTATCGTTGAAGGTCAGCCGGGTGCCGATAAAGAGGTCGTCCTGTAACGGCGAATTCGCAGCGAGCCGGCGCGAGTCATAGTGGTATTCACTCAATACACCCAGGTCGAGCGGGGTGTCATGGATGCCGACGAAGGTATATTCGAAGCCGCCGACCGCCGCACGATAGTCTTCCTGTTCGGTGTCACGGTGTACCGCCTCGAGCTTCCATAGCCACGCCTCGCCGGTGTATTGAAATTCCAGGCCCGCCTGCCGCAGCTGGGGGTAATAGGGTATGAGGATGGATTCACTGCCCTTGGTGCCGGGCAGAAGCTCCGGGTCGCGCGCGGTGCCGTCGAACCAGGAAAGCGCCGCATCGACGGCGCCGATGGTCTGATTCCAGCGCAGGGCGTAATCGAGGTGCTTTTGCTCCGCATCGGATTCATAGCGCGCCTGGTCGGTGTCAACGACCAGCGGCGTGCGCAAGCGCCCCTCGGCGCCCGGGAAGGTGCGTTCACGAAACCAGGGCAGCAGAAAGAGGTCGATCGCTCCATCCTCCAGCACCCTGGTGACACGTACCATCGGTTGGCCCAGCTTATCCTCGCCGTCGATGTTCTCGATCAGATCCGTCTGATTGACGATGTCGACCAGGTGCTGGGATTCGGTCACCCCCCAGAATACCTTGTCGATGCCGGCGCGGACCTCCCAGCCGTCGGCCACGTGCAGATATTTGAGCTCCCGGATGTCGGCGTGGGTGCGCTCCTCATCCATGCTATCGACACGCACGAAAGGAATGAAGGTGAATGCTTGGTCGCCGTCGTTCCACCGGTGGCGGAGCTCGGGCTGGAAGCTGAGCGACAGGCCATTGTCCTTTTGTTCGGGCCACTGGGCGGTGGAGGGAAAGGTACGCACCTCGACGGCCAGATTCCCGGACCACTCCACCGGGTATGCCGCAGACGCGACCGCCATCGAGAACGCCGGTAGCAGCCTTTTTATAAGTCTCATCGGAGTGTGCCGCCGGGTGGTGGGTAAATTTTGAATAGGAACCGATTCGATCCCCTCCCCGCCTGCGGCACCTGTCTGCCGCAGGCAGGTGCAGGCGCCTGCGCTACGAGGGCGCGGGGTATTTGCTGTAGGATCAACGCAGGCGTGCAAGTGCATTTTTGTTGAAATCACCGCTGCCGAGTCCCGTGCCGAAGCGGTAATTCGACCATTTCAGTGTGGTCGCCTTCCCGGTCAGGTGGTTTTGCATAAACATCTCGTCGGCGCGCCAGTAGTTGCCGTAGGACTTATAGCCTTTCCACTTGAGTGTCTTGAGGTGGGCACCTTTGCGATCGTAGTACTCCACCTTCACGGGGCGGTATTCCCTGGTATCGAGCCAACTGATTTGGCGTGAGTAGCCCGAATACTTGTAGGCCGGGGTGCGCTCTATCACATGGCAGCGCCAACCGCCGCCGCAGGCCTCTTCCCGCAGGTATTTATAGCGGTATTTCCCGACTTCCTGCGAGCCCAGGTCCTCGAATGCGAACTCGCTGCCCATGAAGGGACCGGATTTATTGCGCGAGGCGATGCGCTTGACGCGCTTCAGGGCCGGCAAATAGAGCCACTGATCGTCCGGCTGCAGGCCATGCGAAAAGGTCAACATCGCGGTCCCCTTGACATCGGCCGGCTCGTCGAACAGGGATAGACCCTTATCGCCGTCGTTTCGTACTTCGAGCGTTTTGGTGCGGATTTTGCGCACACTCTTGCTGCCCCTGCGGTTGCGCAGAATCATGATCATATCGGCGGTTTGGTCCTTCCAACCGCTGTCACGCCGATCGGCCGCTTTGGCGATCCGCAATCCCTTCTTTTCTGGGGTCTCGGCCATGAGCGGTGTGCTGAAAACCAGCAGAATCAGGATCGGAACCAGTCGTCTCTTCATCGTTTTCTCCTGAGTCGCGTGAGGTGGGGATATTCCGCCATATTTAGGGGCTGTTGACTACGACCGCGTAAATCCGACGAGTTCTGAGAGCCTGTATAAGAACTAACCTATTGATTTTTATGAGCCTGACCCGTAGGGTGGGCTGTGCCCACCACGATGGACCTCCTCGGTGGGCACAGCCCACCCTACGTCGATTTTTATAATCAATGAGTTAGTTTTAGACAGCCTCTGAAAGTGCCAACAGGCTTGCTATCCATGGCGTCTGGGTCCCGGCGTCTCAGCCGGGACAAGAATCTTTTCTCTTTTTTGTCCACAGATTACACGGACTTTCGCAGATGTTCTGTCGGGGCGAGAGCATTGCCATGCCCGTGTTCCCCCCGTTGCAGCCACTCGTCCAGGCGCATCAACAGCGGCGGTAGAAATAAGAAATCGCACACCAGGGCGAATGCGATCACGATCGAGACCAGGAGCCCCATGGCACTGTTGAGCTCGAACGACGAGGTCGCCAACACCAGAAAGCCGCCGATCAAGGCGATCGAAGTCACCCAGAGCGCGACGCCGACTGTCTCAAAAGCGTAGCGGACCGCCTGGGCGGCATCGAGCCCCTGCTCGCGGCGGGCGCGCAGATATTTGCTCAGAAAGTGCACCGTATCGTCGACCACGATGCCGAGGGTCATCGCCGCGACCACGGAAACGCCGAGGCCGATCTCACCGTCGATCAGCGCCCACACGCCGAACGCCATGCCCGCCGGCACCAGGTTCGGGATCAGGCTCACGAGCCCGTAGCGCCGGGATTTCAACGCGACCATCAACAACAGCGAGATCAGGATCAGGGCGATGACCGTGCCGCCCAACATGCTGCGGATATTGCGGGTCCCGATGTGCGAGAACATCACCGTCGGACTGGCGCCGTAGGTGAGGATCTCCGGTGTATGCCGCTCCATCCAGTCGTAGACGCGCCGCTCGAAGGCGAGTACCTCCCTGGTCGATAGGGTGTGCATGGTCACTGTCAAACGGGTCGCCCGCTTATCGATATCGATCTGGTTATTGAGGTCCAGGCCATAGGGCAGCGACATCTCGTACAGCAGCAGATACTGGGCGGCGAGATCGCGCTGCTCGGGCAGGCGATACCAGGCGTCCGCATCGCCGTGCAGATTGCGATTCAGGCGCTTGAAGATATCCGTGATGGTATTGACATGTACTACCTCCGGCTGGGTGTGCAGCCACTCGGCCAGTTCCTCGATCTGCCGCTGGCGCGCCGGTGAGGCAACGCCGCCCGCCTCCCCCGAGTCGAGCGAATAGTCGATAAAATCGACGCCGGTCAGGTTGTCGGCAATGAAATCGGTATCGGTGCGGAAGCGGATGCGTTCGTCGAAATAGTGCAGGAAGACGTCATTGGTCTCGTTGATCGGCACCAGCGCGACCAGGGTCAGGATGAGCGCGCCCATCCCAACCAGCAATCGGCGGCGGCGCCGGATCACCCAGTCGGCAAACCGCTGCATCCGGTGGCCGTCCGGCCGCCGCCGTTCGCGCACCAAAGACGGCAACAGGGTCACCAGCGCCGGCAGGAAGGTGACCGAAAGCACGAACGCGATCATGACACCGAGCGCAGAGATAGTGCCCAGATGCCCGAACGGCGGTGCCTCGGAGAAATTCAGTGTCAGAAAACCGATCGCGGTGGTCACCGAGGTCAGGAAGACAGGGGCGAAATTGATGCGCAGGCTCTCTGCCATGGCCTGTTTCTTTTCATGGCCCCGGCGCAGGCCCTGCATCCAGTTGGTGAGGATATGGACACAGTCGGCGACCGCCAAGGTCAGGATGATGGTCGGTGCGGACATCAAGGGTCCGGTCAGCGGCATGCCGGACCAGCCAGCGATTCCCATGGCGGCGATCACCGAGAAGAGGATCACCAACACCGTCGCCAGGGTGCCGACCAGGCCCCGCAATTGCAGCAGGACGGCGACGACGATGACCAGCAGCGCCAGCGGCAGGAGATGGGTCATGTCATACCGGGAGGCCTCGGCAAAGGCGTTGTTTATCATCACGACGCCGCTCAGATAGACCTTGATCTCCGGATAGGTCCGCTCCACATGGGCGGCGATCTCGCGCGCCTTCGCGGCCACCGCCGGTACCTCCGCGCTCTGGTTTTTTCCCGGCAGCTCGACGGTGATATTGACCGCTGTGACATGGCCCTGGGGCGAGACCAATCGCCGCACCAGGAGGGGCTCACCCAGGGCGATCGCGCGTACCCGGTCTACCTGATCCGGAGTCATGGCCGCCGGGTCCTCGATCAGATCGATGACCGTCAGATCGTCCCCTTCGGCATAGGTATGTTGGTAGTTACTCAGAGAATCGACGCGCAGCGAGTAGGGTATCTGCCAGGCCCGTTCGGTGACATCGACGATCGCCGCGAAGCCCCGCGGCGTGAAGACGTCGCCCGACGCGGGCGCCAGCACGATCAGCAGGTTGTCGTTCTTGGTGTAGGTATCCTGCAAGGTCTCGAAGGCGGTGAGCTGGGGATTCTCGTCACTGAAGAACACCCGGTAATCGCTGGAAAACTCTAGCAACCGGCCGCCGCTCCCGGCCAGCGCCACCAGCAGTAGGGTCGCTGCGATCACCCACCAACGGTGGGTCAAAATCCAGCTCGAATAGGTCTCGTTCACTTCGTTTCCCCGTGCCTTTGGCGTAACCGGATCGAGAGTTATTGCAAGTTCGGTGTAATCCTATCAGAGAGGGGTGCGAACCACATCCATGGAATCGATCAACGACAAGACTTCGACTTCAATCGTGTCTCTCACTTCAGGGCACTTTGAAAAATACGATTTCCGTCAACGGCACGCATGAATAATCCATGGCTTAGAGTCGCTTAATTAGTGAAAACGCCTATTTTTCAAGGCGCCCTTTATTGAAATCCTGCTCATTCATGTTTTTCGGATGCTGTTCCGCAATCTTATTGGTGCCGGGTGAGTCATCGGTGGGCACCCCCCTACCCTGCCGGCGATTGGAAGCCGGAAGCAGTTTATACGCACTCACCCCGGATTGGACAAGGCTCCGGGTTGCCGATACGGCAGCGGATGTGAAAGAATGCGAAGGAAAGCCATCTTTACGAGAAGCCCTTTGATCGACCCGGACGGCTTCAGGCCCAACGTTGGAATCATACTGACCAATACCGAGCGCCATCTGTTTTGGGGACGACGCACGGGCGAGAACGCCTGGCAGTTCCCTCAAGGCGGCATCAAATCGGACGAAACGCCCACCCAGGCGATGTTTCGGGAGCTCCGGGAGGAGGTCGGCCTTCAGCCTCACCATGTGACCCTGCTCGGGAGCACTAAACGCTGGCTTCGCTATCGCCTCCCCAAGCGTTTCATCCGCCGCCATTGCACACCCATCTGCATCGGCCAGAAACAGGTATGGTTCATGCTCAGGGTAGACTGCGGCGAGGATACCTTTTGCCTCGACAAGTGCGACACACCCGAGTTCGATACCTGGCGGTGGGTGGGATATTGGCAGCCACTGCAGGAGGTCATTTACTTCAAGCGCCGTGTCTACCGGCAGGCACTCGAGGAGCTGGCCCCCCTCCTCTATCCGGAAGGCCCACCTGTGCGTCAGGCACCATCCTCCGGACGCCGGACCGTGCTGCGACGCAAGCGGGGTTAGGGGCAGGGCGAGCGCGTATAAATCCTTCCGAAAACATGATCTTGTAGGTTGGGCAAAGGCGCGCCAGGCCTGCCCCGACGAAGGAGGGGGACGGTGCGCCGTGCCCAACGAAATGCTGTCGACATTCATCATAATAGAGTCCGACCGGGACCGATAGTGGGCTGTGCCCACCGGGGAGATACCGTATTTGGCGGGTACCTGTCTGCCGCCAGGCAGGCAGCCTACTCTACTCTTTCTCGCCGCGCCTGGTCAGCACCAAAAATATTTCACAATCGCCCTCGCTTAAGAACAAATGTCAACAGACCTTGATCGGGGGCGGATGCGAGAACGGCATGCCCAGGCGGCGGACTGGGTCGAGCGCATCCTGGGCCGGGAATGCCGGTTGGAATCGGCCTCGAGCGATGCCAGCTTCCGTCGCTACTGGCGGATTCGTCCGGAAACCCGCAGCTATATCGTCATGGACGCCCCCCCGGTCGCGGCAGACATCGAACGTTTTGTGTGCATCGCCGAGCGGCTGCGAGCGTTGGGGTTGAACACACCCCAGGTCTACGCCCAGGAGCCCGACCAGGGTCTGCTGCTGCTGGGGGACCTGGGGACACGGTGCTATCTCGATGCCCTGGATCAGGAGAATGTGGACCGGCTCTACGGGGATGCCCTGGCGGCCCTGGCGGTTATCCAGGCCTGCGCGTCCACTGAGGGACTGCCCCGATACGATAGCCCCTTTCTGCGCCGGGAGCTGGAGCTGTTCCGCGATTGGTTGCTCATCCATTACCTGGGATGGGAGCTTTCGGACCTGGAAAACGGGGTGCTGGAGTCGGCCTTCGAGTTTCTGGTGGAGCATGCCCTGGAGCAACCCCAGGTGTGCGTGCACCGGGATTTCCACTCACGGAATCTGATGGTCACCACCCCGCCGTCGCCGGGCATCCTGGATTTTCAGGACGCGGTGGTCGGACCCGTGACCTATGATCCGGTCTCCCTGCTGCGGGACTGCTACATTGCCTGGCCGCGGGAGCGCGTAGAAGACTGGGCCCAGGGTTACGCGGCGCTGGCGGTACACTCGGGGATCCTGCGTCCGGAGGACGAGGATCGCTTCATGACTTGGTTCGACCTCATGGGGGTCCAGCGCCACCTGAAGGCGAGCGGCATCTTTGCGCGCCTGAAGATTCGGGACCACAAGCCCGGTTATCTGGCGGACATCCCCCGCACCCTGGGCTATGTGCTCGAAGTCGCCCCGGCCTACCCGGAGCTGAGGGCGCTCGCAGACCTGATCCGCGAGCGCGTTCTGCCCGAACTTCCGATCATGGAATTTCCTTCGGGGCCGTCTTCAAAGCACCAAGACCAGGATAAGGACGCCCAGCAAGACGCGATACAGAACAAAGGGAAACATGCTGACTTTCTCGATGAAATGGAGAAAGAAATGGATGGTGAAGTAAGCGACGACGAAGGACAACACAGCGCCTAGCCAGAGGGTAAGCCAATCTACGGCGGTGGGGGATTGGATGAGCTGGAGGGTCTCCACGCCGCCGGCCATGAGGATGGTGGGAATCGCGAGCAGAAACGAGAAGCGGGAGGCGGCCTTGCGGGTCAGGCCCAGGAAAAGCCCCGCGGTAATGGTGATGCCAGAGCGGGAGGTGCCCGGAATGATGGCGATGACCTGAAACAAGCCGACCAGCAGCGCGCCCCTCCAGCCTAAGCCGTACTCGTCCCGGGAACGACTGCCGCGCATGTCCGCGAGCCAGAGCAACAGCCCGAAGCCGATGGTAGTACCGGCGATCACCATGGCGATCAGCTGATCGTCTTCCCGCAACAGCTCCAACAGGGATTTCAAGGGTAGCCCGAGGAGGATGGCCGGGATACTCGCCACCAGAAGCATCCAGGCGAGCTTGGTATCCGGCGTTGCGGTTGGTCGCACCTTCAGCGAATTCACAAAGGCGATGGCTATGGCGACGACCTCGCTACGAAAGTAGAGCACGACCGCAGCCAAGGTGCCGAGGTGAACCGCCACATCGAATGCCAGACCCTGCCGCTCGTAGCCGAACAGGAGGGGGGCCAGAATCAGATGCCCGGAACTGGAGATGGGGAGAAACTCGGTAAGCCCCTGGACGGTGGACAACAGAGCGATTTGGGTAGTTTCCAAGGTCATACTCCAGGCTGGCAAGGTACTCTAGTACATCGTTTCATTCTATCTTGCATGTCAACAATCTGATTTTATTTTATAAATCATTATGTTATATGCTTTCAAGCATGCAAAATAGACTGAAACGGGGTACTAGTACGGATGCTCTCAACTACCGATAGCATTGAGCTGGCAGGATCTCCACGGAAGCGTTAGCGGCGACGGCGTTTTCCCTTGGCCGCAATGCCTTGGTTCGGACCGGATACATCGCCGAATCCAAAGCGGCGGCGGGCAAGTAGCCTATGGTAGCACCTTGGTCACACAAATACCGCGGGCTTCTGTCGATGCGGGAGTCAAGGGGGCAGTTATCAGTTGTCAGTTGCTGTGGACCACACGGACGACATGCGGGTAGCCCAATGGACAACATGGACGGTATGGACTGCATGGACCAGGGGGCACACAGCAACCCCTGGTCCACGTAGTCCACTTGGTCCATGTCGTCCACGGCGGCTGCCGTCGTCCCTGGTGGCTCTGCCCAACCCTACAGGTTCGCTGCTGTAGGCCACACGGACGACATGAGGGCAGCCCAATGGACAACATGGACGGTATGGACTGCATGGACCGGGGGGCACACAGCAACCCCTGGTCCACGTAGTCCACTTGGTCCATGTCGTCCACGGCGGCTGCCGCCGTCCCTGGTGGCTTTGCCCAACCCTACCGGTTCGCTGCTGTGGGCCACACGGACGACATGAGGGCAGCCCAATGGACAACATGGACAGTATGGACTGCATGGACCGGGGGGCACACAGCAACCCCTGGTCCACGTAGTCCACTTGGTCCATGTCGTCCACGGCGGCTGCCGCCGTCCCTGGTGGCTTTGTCCAACCCTACAGGTTAGCTGCTGTGGGCCACACGGACGACATGAGGGCAGCCCAATGGACAACATGGACAGTATGGACTGCATGGACCGGGGGGCACACAACAACCCCTGGTCCACGTAGTCCACTTGGTCCATGTCGTCCACGGCGGCTGCCGCTGTCCCTAGGTAGATGTTGGGCTGGTTAATCGGAAAGAAATTTATACGCGCCCGCCCTACCCTCTTCTCCCTGCCCCCTGAATTGTTGGGCACGACGCACCGCCTGCCTGTCGGCACCTGCCTGCCGGCAGACAGGGACAGGTCCCTGGCGCGTCTCATCTCGACTCGTCGGTCTAAGGCAAAACCGCGCTAGGATTCCTTGAGGGACCTGCATCTTTAACAAATGAGTCAAGTTTGTGCACTGCACAAAAACAGTTCTGTCTCTTGTTGGGCGGGAATCGCAAATTATTTGAACCACGGAGACAGACACGGATAAACACGGATTATGATCCGTGTTTATCCGTGTCCATCGGTGGTTCTTCGGTGCGGTTGGTCACGCCTCGTCGGTCTGAGGCGAAGCCTCGCTAGTGTATCAGTCGGCGCTCAAGGTCATAGTTACCCATTCTCCTACCGGGGGCAACCGTTCGCGTGCCACGGCGGCGATGAATCCGGGCTCGGGCACGCAGTGCTCGATCTGCAGGGTATCCTGAGCTGCCGGTTGGTTACGACCGGGCAGACCGCGACCGTCCACTTTGACCGCGGCCTCGAGGGCCGTCCAGGCGATGTAAAACTGCCGCAGTCGGTCTTGCGGGGCCGCGGTGGCGATTCGAGACGCCTGCTCGGGGGTAAACATCCTGTCTGCGATGGCGACGACATCCTCACAGGCGCGCATTCGCTCGCAGTCGATGCCGACCGGCGCACCCATGGAAAGGGCCACCAGGGCCAGATCGCCGCTGTTCGTCAGGTTGAATTCGAGGCCGGAGGAGGTATCTTCGAGGAAGGGTTTTCCCGCCTCCGCGTACTGAAATCCAATCGCCTCGGGCTCGAGACCGATGTAGCCGGACAAGATCATACGCAGCCCGGCCTGGGCGCGTACATAGCGTTCGCGGTGGTGGTCGAACCTCAGCTTCGTAGCGCGTTCGGACTCCCGCGGAGACAACAGAGGCCACAGCCGCGCCGGCGGCACACCCTCGCCTTCGGTGCGGATCTTCCACAGATGCAGCCCATCCGGGAACAAAGGGGGCGGACGTACCATCGGATACCAGTGGTCGACAGGGGGAATTATCTCCAACGGTCTACACCTTTTGCGGGTGGAACCCGGCACACTACTATGCTGATTTTGCGAAAGCATCAGCATTCCATAGATAACCGAAATTTGATTTGCCTCAACACAAGGGACTCGTGGCCGAAGTAATCTTTTAGTGGAGCGGACCACTGATGCCGGGGGTCCGCACGCGACGAGACGATTTGGAGGAAACAAATGATCCGGAACAAGCGCTTCGTGCTGGCCGCTGCCGTTGCCGGCACCACGGCCCTGACCGCGTTCTCGGCCGAGGCCTTCTTTGGCCCCTTCAACCCAATGCGTGGATGGGGCGGTGGTCCCTATGGCTACGGATGGTACCCCTACTATGGAGGCTGGGGCTATCCCTACTATGGAGGCTGGGGCCATCCCTACTATGGGGGCTGGGGCTACCCCTATTACGGAGCCTGGGGTTATCCCCACTATGGAGCCTGGGGCCATCCGTATTGGGGCGGTGTCCCCTATTTCGGTTATCCCACCGTCACTACGCCGACGCCGGCAACCCCCAAGTCCGGCTCCGACAAGTAATACCCACCATCCTCCCGCGCTATCAGCGCGGGAGTCCCTTTATCAGGGCCACCGAATAATAATCACATCCGGCGCATTGGGTCGGCCCCTGTCATCACCTTCCTGTCCGCCTGTTGCCGTCCCGGATGGGACCCAATGCCATTAAGTTAAGCGCTACCGGTCGGCAAACTAAGAGAAGAAACTACGAATCACGCGAATCCTCGCGAATAAGATCCCTCCCTTCGGTTCGGGATGACAATTTCGCGGAAATTCGCGTGATTCGTAGTTTTCTCTAAATGGCCAACAGCTAACTCAATGGCATTGGGATGGGACCCCGGAACTCAAGTCGCCAGGGACGGCAAGTGCTCAACTGAATGGCATTGACTTCCAACGACAGTAACATGCACTACCCTCTTTCATCTCCACAAGTAGATATTTGGTTCGACCAGATTCTGCACCCGGATATACCGCTCTACAATATCGTCGGCTATACGCGGATAGCCGGAGCTATTGATCCTGCCCGGTTTGAACAGGCGCTCAACCGGGTCATTGGGGACCATGACGCACTCCGCATCATGCTCCATGAGGGGAAAGGTCTGCCCACCCAGACCTTTGCCGAACACACTCCCATCACCCTGGAGGTTCAGGATTTCTCCACCCAGGAAGACGCCCACAAAGCGGCGCTTGCATGGATGAAACAGGAGTTCGTCAAACCATTTCGGCTTTATGACGGATTCCTGTTTCACTTTGCGCTCTGCAAAATCTCCGACAATTGCTATTACTGGTTGAACAAGTACCATCACCTGATCGTGGATGGATGGGCGACTGCTCTGATCGTCCAACGGGTCGCCGCTGCCTATAACGCATTGGTAACCGGACAACTGGGTGAGCCGAAGAAGTATGCGTACCAGGAATTTATCCGAAACGACCAAGCCTACCTCGAGTCCGGAAAATTCGTCAGAGATCGAGACTATTGGCAAAAGAAATACAGTGACGTGCCACAGCCGCTGTTGGCCCGCCGCTATGCCGACCGGTTCGATGGGAAAATTGTCCCCAGTCAACGCTCAACTCTGCGCCTCAAACGGTCTTTCTACAATCGGCTGAATGATTTTGCTTCCCGGCACCAGGTATCCACATTCCACGTTATCTTAGGCGTCCTCTATTGCTATTTTGTCCGCGTCGGTCACCGGGACGATTTTGCCATTGGGTTGCCCATATTGAATCGCAATCATGCCGCTTTCAAGCAAACGGCAGGTTCCTTTATGGGTATGAGTCCGGCCTGGTTTCGCTTCGGAAGGGACCTGAGCTTTATCGAGCTGGTGGCAGGCATCCGCAAAGAACTACAGCGAGATTATCGCCACCAACGTTTCCCTATCGGCACGATCAACCGCCAACTCGGGTTACGCGGCAACCAACAACTGTTCGACCTCACCCTCTCTTATGCCAAACAAGACTATGATACACATTTCGATGGCGCTCCTGTTCATGCCGTGCTTTTCCCTAACGGTCGTTACCCGCAAGGACACGCACTGTTCGTTTTGATTGAAGAATTTCATCGCTATGAAGATGTCAATCTCTATTTCGACTATAACCTGAGCTTCTTTCAGCAAGAAGACATCGAACGTCTGCAAGCACGTCTGGAATCATTGCTGGGTGAAATCCTCCGCCGACCGGAGGTGTCGATTCGGCAATTACGGATCGTCTCCAATGCCGAGTTGAAAAAACAGATCGGATTTCATCATAACGGTTTTGCCTGCCGTACTATCGAGGAGGGTATCCAACATGTGAAGGACCTGTATGATGTCACTCACATCAGTGAGACTGTATTCGATCAGCATCAAGATGCCAGTGTGTGTTTGATCGAGGCGAATACCGATATTCATATCGAACTCGTCGCCGGCCGTCAGGTGGAATCCTTATTAGAGAAAGGCATCGGTTTGTACCATGTCTGCTACGAAGTCTCCGGCCTCTTTCTAATGATGGAAAAATTCATCGACAACGGGGCATCGGTGATTTCCGAACCGAAACCCGCGCCGCTTTTCGACAATCGATTGGTGGCCTTTCTCAATACCCCTATCGGTATCGTCGAATTGCTCGAAGACACGAAGTCGTTCGGGTATGCAGAGCCCGCAAAACCTGCCGAACAGACCATTGCCGTCACTGCCACCTTCACGGCTGACCTATTGAAAGAATCGCTCGACTTTTGGATGCAAGAGCTCGATCTGCCATTCAAGGTCGAATTTGCACCTTATAATCAGGTCTTTCAGCAGTTACTCGATACCTCCAGCTTGCTCTCCCGAAACGAAACCGGCATCGATGTGGTGCTGGTGCGTTTCGAGGATTGGGTAAAGTCCACGGACAACGCGATCAGGGAAGCCGAAATCGAGCAAAATGTGCAGAATTTCATACAGGCATTGACATCGGTGGCCCGACAGAAAATCTATATTGTCTGCATCTGTCCCACTTCGCCGAACCATCGGCAATGGGAGGATTTTTTAGCGTCTGAAATAGAAGGTATTGGAAGTGTCTATGTGATCAAATCATCCAATGTCATCACACACTACCCCGTTTCCCGGATCGAGGACCTACACGCAGAGGACATAGGGCATATCCCCTATACACCAGCCTTTTTTACTGCGATGGGGACTATGATTGCCCGAAAGATCCATGCCATCAAGCGCGATCCTTACAAGGTGATCGTACTCGATTGCGATGAGACCCTATGGCAAGGCGTTTGTGCGGAGGATGGACCACTTGGTATTAAAATCGACCCACCTCACCGGGCACTGCATGCCTTCATGGTGACCCGGCAGCAAGCAGGTATTTTGTTATGCCTATGTAGTAAAAACCAGGAGGCGGATGTGTTTGCCGTCTTCGAGCAGCAAACCGATATGCCGCTCAAGCGCGAACACCTGGTATCCTGGCGCATCAATTGGCAACCCAAATCCGAAAATCTCAAGTCCTTAGCGGAAGAACTGAACCTGGGGTTGTCGAGCTTTATCTTTCTCGATGATAGTCCGCTCGAATGTGCCGAAGTCCGGGCCCATTGTCCGGCCGTCACCACCATACAATTACCTGCCGACAGCGACCGGATTCCACAATTTCTCGACCACATCTGGGCCTTCGACCAGTTGAAGACAACCGGGGAAGATCAACAACGGACCAGGTATTATCAACAAAACCTCCAACGTGATCGCTGGCATCGGGAGGCATTGACCTTTGCCGATTTTCTGGCCGGGCTGGAATTGGAGACCGAGATTTCAGCCATGACCGACTCCCAGCTCCAGCGGGTCTCGCAATTGACGCAGCGAACCAACCAATTCAACCTCACGACGATTCGACGGACCGAGGCCGAAATTCGACAAGTATGCGAATCAGGTCCGTTTGAATCCCTGGTCGTCGATGTAAAAGACCGTTTTGGGGATTATGGTCTGGTCGGCGCTATCTTGTTCGAGTCGCTTGCCGATAGCATTCGCGTCGATACCTTTTTATTGAGCTGCCGTGCACTCGGTCGGGGTGTCGAACACCGAATGCTTGCTTACCTCGGACAAATCGCTACTGAACGTCGATTGGAATCCATCGAGATACTCTATATCCCCACGCCGAGGAATCAAATAGTCCTGGATTTCCTGGAGAGTGTCGGCAGCCGATTCAAACAACCCGTTCCCCAAGGTTGGCGATTCGACTTCCCCGTCCATTTGGTATCGGAATTGACCTACCATCCTCCGGTTAAAAAGACCTCATCTCACAATGCCCCTCGGCGGGAAGAAACTGCGACTCGATCTCCATCCGCGCTGTTCAACCATATTGCAATGGAATTGCATGATGTACCGCAAATCGAGCAACGGATAAGGTCTCGAAACACACAATCCCCCCAGACAGTGACAGAGACCTATGTTGCCCCTCGTACCCCGGAAGAAGAATTACTGGCGAGTATCTGGGTCGATGTGTTGAGACTTGAACGAGTCGGTATCCATGATGATTTCTTTGCATCGGGAGGGGATTCCCTGATCGGCACCCAGGTGATATCACGTATTCATGATACCTTTGCCGTCGAATTACCACTCCATGCCTTGTTCGAGGCCCCGACGATCGCCCAATTGAATACACGACTGAATGCGAGGGGGCGTGAGTCGTCTTTACCGCCGATAACCCGAGTCGAGCGGGATAAACCCCTGCCCTTGTCCTTTGCCCAACAACGCCTGTGGTTCCTGGATCAACTGGAAAGCAAGAGTGCCACCTACAATCTGGCGGCCGCAGTGCGCCTGGAAGGACAACTCGATCCGCAGACACTGGAACGCAGTCTTCAAGCGATGGTCCGGCGTCACGAGAGCCTGCGGACCAGATTCCCAATCCAGGATGGCGCCCCGGTGGCAGAGATTTCAGATACACCTTTCCGGTTGGACGGAATAGATCTACGCGCCTTATCGGGTGTCGAACAGGAATCGGAGGTTCAGCGTTTGCTCAAGGAAGAGGCGATGCGGCCATTCGACTTGACAACTGGGCCATTATTCCGGGCGGTACTCTTCCAATCAGGCACTTCTTCACACATTTTGCAGATTATTGTACACCATATCATTATGGATGGTTGGTCCCATGGTATTTTTATCCGAGAGTGGCGGGTCCTGTATGAGGCCGCTTTGAAAGGACACGGCTCGCCTTTATCGGAGCTGCCTGTCCAATATGTGGATTTTGCTCACTGGCAACGACAATGGCTGACAAGTGAGGCGCTTGATAAACAATACAGGTATTGGAAACAACAACTCGCCGATGCACCGGCTTTACTGGAGTTACCGACCGACTTTCCACGCCCCCCGATACAGAGCTATCAGGGAGCCAGTGTCTCGTTTTCACTCTCGGACGGACTAACCGCCCAATTGAAACAACTCAGTCAACAGGCAGATACGACGCTTTTTATGACGCTCTGGTCGGCGTTTGCCATCGTCTTGTCCCGCTACAGCGGACACAGTGGAAAAACCGATATTGTGATTGGTTCGCCTATCGCGAACCGCACCCATCGGGACATCGAGTCTCTGATCGGCTTTTTTGTCAACACCCTGGTCTTACGCCTCGACCTGTCCGACAACCCACCATTTGAGAAGGTGTTACGACAAGCGCGACAGGTCGCATTGGATGCCTATGCCCATCAGGATATTCCGTTTGAACACTTGGTAGAGGCATTACAACCTGAAAGGAATTTGAGCCATGCCCCTTTCTTTCAGGTAATGTTCGTATTACAAAATGCGCCCCTCCCTGATCTGGAACTCCCTGGACTGAATTTAACTATTCTGGAACTGGAAAGTACTATCTCCAAATTCGACCTCACGTTGGAGGTCACGGAAACGGCCGCAGGTTTGACATGCCGGTTGGAATACTGCACCGGCCTATTCGAACGGGCTACTATCGAGCGTTTGTCCGGTCATTTGCAGACGTTACTGAGCGGCATTGTAGAGAATCCCAACTTGCCCATTCATGAATTACCCTTACTCACCGAGGCCGAACGGCAACAATTTGTGGCCTGGAATGATACTGCTGTCGACTATCCACAAGACCTGTGTATCCACCAACTCTTCGAGGCCCAGGTCGAAAAAACGCCGGAAGCCGTTGCGGTGGTATGTGAAGACCGGCAACTGACCTATAGGGAATTGAATGCCAGATCCAACCGACTCGCCCGTTATCTGCAAACCTTGGGAGTCAAACCGGAAGTCCTGGTAGGCATCTGTCTTGAGCGTTCTCTTGACATGGTGATTGGGCTGTTCGGCATTCTGAAAGCGGGAGGTGCATACCTACCACTCGATCCGGATTATCCGGCGGCACGTTTGGCGTTCATGTTGGAGGATGCCCAGGTTCCGGTGTTGTTGACCCGATCCGACCTAAAAGAGAAATTGCCGGAAATTCAAGCGCGGATGGTCTGTTTGGATGTTGAAGCAGAAGCCTTGTCACAGTTGAATCCTGAAAATTTAGTCGCTGGGGTAAAACCTGAAAATCTGGCTTATGTGATTTATACCTCGGGTTCGACGGGTAAGCCTAAAGGAACCCAGATTATTCACCAGGGATTGACCAATTACCTTAGTTGGAGTCTTGAATATTATCAAGTTGCAAAAGAATCAGGGGCACCAGTCCATTCGCCACTTGGGTTTGACGCAACTATCACGAGTCTGTTTTTACCTTTATTAGCAGGACAACGAATTGTACTTCTATCCGCTTCGTACGAAGCCGATGCTATTCTTGCCGCTATACAAGATTTTCAGAATTGGAGTTTTATCAAGTTGACGCCGGCCCACCTGGAAATACTAAATACCTTATTACCCCGGCAAGAACTGTCTGGTAAAACTCGTTTTCTTATTTTAGGAGGAGAGGCGTTATTTGGTTCAAGTCTCTCATTATGGAGAAGCAGCACGCCTGAAACGCGAATTATCAATGAATACGGTCCGACTGAAACGGTCGTGGGATGCTGCATTTACGAAGTAGACGCCAGTACCCTTGGAGAAGGAGCGGTACCGATTGGTCGTCCGATTGCCAATACGCAGCTGTATATTTTGGATAATTTTTTACAACGACTCCCCATTGGCGTACTTGGTGAACTTCACATCGGCGGTGCCGGCGTTGCTCGTGGCTACCTCAACCGCCCTGACCTGACTGCCGAGAAATTCATCAAAAACCCATTCAGCGATGATCCCGATTCACGTCTCTACAAGACCGGCGATTTGGCCCGTTATCTCCCCGACGGGAATATCGAATATCTGGGACGTCTGGATAACCAGGTCAAGATCCGTGGCTTTCGGATCGAGTTGGGCGAAATCGAAGCAGCCTTGATGGAATATCCGGATGTGCAAGAGGCCGTTGTCATGGTGCGGGAAGACGAGCCGGGCGAGAAACGTCTTGTGGCTTATGTCGTATCCGATCTCATTCCGACACGAATCCCTTATCGAACCGAATGCCTGGTCGAATATGAAGATCAACTGATACCGTTACAAACGGCCGATATTTGCACGGCAGGCGTTCTACTGGAAGGCAAGCCGTCTTTTGAGAAAGGTAAAAAGGTCAGTGTGCAGGTCCGACTCCCTGGTGAGGACAAGGCGTGTTGGTTAAAGGGCCGGGTTGCCTATTCACGTGCATCGACTGTTGGTATCGATTTCAAACTCACGCCGGAAGAACAAATTCTGATGGAGAAAGGGGTCACTTATGAGCTGGAAGATAAAGGATTCATAAATTTTCTGGTCTACTCGTTGCGGGACAAATTACGCCATGCATTGGAAGAAAAACTGCCCTCCTACATGGTGCCGTCGGATTTCGTCTTGCTCATCTCCTTGCCGCTCACACCGAACGGCAAGATCGACCGTCAGGCGTTGTCTCGATTGTCCGTGAATTATCAGTTGTCGGAAGAGACCTTTGTGGCCCCTCGGACAGCGGATGAGAAGTTATTGGCCGAGATTTGGGCATCGGTATTGGGCATTGAGCGAGTCGGAATCCGTGACAATTTCTTCGACCTGGGGGGACATTCCCTGTTGGCCGTCAGTTTGTTGGCGCAGATAGAAGGGCAATTCGGTAAACAGCTCCCCTTGTCCGCTCTATTCCAGGGGCCGACTATCGAGGAGCTAGCAAAGCTTCTCAAGCCATCTACGGAAACCACGAATCAATGGTCCCCCCTGGTTGCCATTCAGGCGAAGGGGACCAAACGGCCTTTCTTCTGCCTTCCCGGCGCCGGTGGGAATGTCCTCTATTTCCATGAATTGGCCCGTCATCTCGGCCAGGAGCAACCCTTTTACGGCCTGCAGGCGGTAGGATTGGATGGCGAAACCGCCCCGGACACTCGTGTAGAAGGCGTGGCCGCCCGTTATGTCCAAGAAATCCGGACCGTACAAAAAGAAGGGCCTTATGTACTGGGCGGTCATTCCTTCGGGGCCGACGTGGCCCTTGAGATGTCCAAGCAGTTACAACGCGAGGGCCGAAAAGTAGCACGACTTTGTATTTTCGACTCCACTATACCGCTGAACCAACCAATCGGCCTGGAGTGGGACGAGGCACAATGGATGACGGATGTCGCCCGTATCATCGAGCGTCTGCTGGACAAAAAACTGGCGCTCTCACTGGCCGATTTCCGACAATTGGACCCCAGAGCGCAGCTGGACCTTCTCCATGAGACCTTGGCGACCAACGATTGGGCGATTTCCAAACAGCAATTGGCCGGCTTGATCCAGACCTTCAAGGCCAACTGCCAGGCTACCTATATCCCGCAGGATATCCCGCCGGTTCCCATCTCCCTGTTTATCGCCGCGGAGGTGCTGACCGAAACCGCGTCCGGTATGGAGATGGAACGCTTGCGGGCCCCCCTGAAACGGCAGGCCGATTGGGGTTGGCGTCGATATGCGGATGGCCCGGTGGATATTCATGTGGTGCCCGGCGACCATCACACCATGATGAGTGGGCCTCATGTCCAGGCGTTAGCTGAAAAGTTGAGCATGTGTTTGAAGCATTCGATGGTGGCCTGATCAGCTCCGGCGGCGGTTTGCTGCCAGACGAGGTCGAGGCCAAGACGCAGATCATCGCGCGAGTCGCAAAGTCGTTGGTGGGCACAGCCCACCCTACTTGACGGCACCGATGCCCCACCCGAACGGACGTAAAATTACAGAGCGGTAAAACACCGGCCGGCGGTGATTGTTAAACTAGGATCCCTTGAGGGAGCCGAATCTTTACCAATGAGTCAAATTTGTGCACTGCATAACAAAGATGCCTCTTTTTTTATCCACAGATTACGCAGATTTCCACAGATTATTTTGTCTTTCATCTGTGGAAATCTGCGTAATCTGCGGATAAAAGATGGCGCCGAAACGAGTCAAGAATTCACCCCCCGTCGGTCTGAGGCAGAGCCTCGCTAGGGGGTATTCTCAATTAAGCCGGGTCATCACAGAAACCAAGAACGTAGCGCAGGCGTCTCGCCTGCACCCGCGGGCGAAACGCCCGCGTTCCGACAGGCAGGCGCCTGCGCTACGTGGATCTGGCTTAATTGAGAACGCCCCCTGACAGCCGATACTCCGTCAACCCGCTCAAGCAGCCGAAGCCTCCGCCATGAACAAACTCCAAGTCGTTCCCGTCCCCGACCTCGAAACAGAAGCAGTCCCACCCGATCGGGTCCCCTCCGACACCCCTAAGATCGATCTCGACGACCCGGCGCTCTATCTCAACCGGGAGCTGACCTGGCTCGAATTCAATCGCCGGGTACTGCACGAAGCGGCCGATCCCCGCACCCCGTTGCTGGAGCGGGTCAAGTTCCTGGCTATCGTCAGCAACAACCTGGACGAGTTCTTCATGAAACGCATCGGCGGCCTCAAGCAGCAGATCGCCGCCGGGGTCCGCAAAACCTCGGTGGACGGACGTACCCCGACCCGGCAGGTCAGGGAGTGCCATGCCGTGTGCCGGGAGCTGCACGCGGAGCAGAAGCGAATCCTCGATGAACTCTTGGCCCTGCTCGAGGCCCACGAGATTCGGATCGTCCGGGTCGCGAACCTGCCGGAGGCCACCCGGCACCAGTTGCGCGAGCAATTCAGCGCCGACATCTTCCCGATCATCACGCCCTTGGCCATGGACCCGGCGCACCCCTTTCCCTTTATCTCCAACCTGGCGCTCAACCTACTGGTGACCCTGCGCTTTCCCGGTGCCGGCGAGAGCCATATGGCGCGGGTGAAAGTGCCGGTGACCAAGGACATCTCCAAGCGCCTGATACCGATCGACGGCGGCCATACCTTCGTGACCCTGGACGACCTCATGGTCAACAATCTGGACATGCTGTTCCCAGGCATGGAGATCGAGTCCTGCGAGCGGTTCCGGGTTACCCGCAACGCCATCATGGAGCCGTCCGAAGAGGCAGCGAGTGACCTTTTGGAGATGATCGAAACGGAGCTGCGCGAGCGTCACTTTGCCCCCATCGTGCGGCTGGAAGTGGAGCAGGGCATGACCCCGGTCCATCGCGGGATGTTGGCCGCGGAGCTGGGGCTGAACGAGGACGAGGATGTGTTCGAGGCCGCCGGCATGATGGCCATGCGCGACCTCTTCGAGCTGGCCGCACTGGATACCCCCGAGCTTCACGACGAGCCGCACCGCCCGGTCGAGCATCCGCTACTCGCCCAGGACCGCCGCAGTATCTTCCACATCATCCGCGAGAACGGTCCCCTGCTGCTCCAGCATCCCTACCAACCCTTCGCGACCACGGTGGAGCGCTTCATCGACACCGCGGCGGAGGACCCCAAGGTCCTGGCCATCAAGATGACTCTCTATCGGACCTCGGCCGAGGGCAAGATCCTCGATTCCCTGATCCGGGCCTCACGCAACGGCAAGCAAGTGGCAGTGTTGGTGGAGCTCAAGGCCCGCTTCGACGAGGCCGCCAATATCCGCTGGGCGCGTCGGCTGGAGGCCGAGGGCATCCATGTCAACTACGGCGTACTGGGCTTCAAGACCCACTGCAAGCTCATCTTCGTCGTCCGCCGGGACTACGCGCGGCTGCGCCGCTACTACCACGTGGGCACCGGCAATTACCATCCGGGCACCTCGAAGCTCTATACGGACCTGGGGATCCTGGGCTGCGACGAGGCTCTGGGACAGGACATCACCGAGCTGTTCAATTACATCACAGGCTACTCGCCGCCGCCCAGGTACCGTAAGGCCCTGGTCGCACCCTACCGGATGAAGGATACTATCCTGAAGAAGGTCCGACGCGAGATTCGCCACCAGGAGGAAGGACGTGACGGACTGATCCAGATCAAGATGAATGCCCTGGAAGACGCGGACATCACCCGCGCCCTCTACGAGGCCAGCCGCGCGGGGGTGACGGTCGATCTCATCGTGCGCGACACCTGCCGTTTCCGCCCCGGACTCCCCGGTCTGTCCGAGAACGCCCGGGTGGTAAGCATCGTCGGGCGCTTCCTGGAGCATGCCCGTATCCTCTATTTCCGCAACGGAGGGGACGAAGAGTACTACATCGGCTCGGCGGACATGATGGAGCGCAACCTGGAAAGCCGGGTGGAGGTACACGCCCCGGTGGAGGACCCGGAAATGCGCCAGGAGCTGCGGCTGATCCTGGATGCCCAGCTGGCCGACCAACGTTCCGCCTGGGGCATGCAGCCCGACGGCACCTATATCCAACGCAAACCGGACGACGATACCGTCAAGGGCGTCCAGGAGACCCTCATCGGCGTGGCCAAGCGGCGCCTGGCGGCGGCCTCGAGGCACCAGGAAAAGAAAATCCGCTCCCGCCTGCTCGGCCACTTCCAGCGCCGACTACGCAGCAACAAGGAACAGGGCTGATCCGCAGGCGCCAAGTAACGGTTTTTGGGTCGGCCGGGTTTGCCCTGCCGGGATTCCTTGACGGACCCGCCTCAAAATTATGAATGATGAATGATGAATGCGGTTCGTGGTTTTCCGGTTTCCGTACAAAAATTCATGCCTCGTGGGCTTAAGGCGAAGTCCCGCTAACTCGTAGGCTGGGTTCAGGGACGAACCCGGCACTCTCAGCAGCGCCGGGTTTCGTTCCCCTGCCTGCGGCAGGCAGGTCAATCCAGCCTACGGGCTAACCAAATAGTACAGGATTAACAGGATGTTCAGGATGAACCGGGTTTTTGGGGGACCTATATACATAGCTAGCCAGAACCACAATCCCGTTACTTGACCAGCCACGGGCCATTTCATTCGGGCTGCAAAGGAAAACGCAGCTCGCCGTGGCTAGGATCCTTGAGGGACCCGCAACTTTACAAATGAGTCAAGTTTGTGCGCTGTACAAAAATAGTTCTGCCTCTTGTTGGGCAGGAATCGTAAATCCTTTGAACCACGGAGGCAGACACGGATAAACACGGATCACAATCCGTGTTTATCCGTGTCCATCCGTGGTTCTTCGGTGCGGTTGGTCACGCCTCGTCGGTCTGAGGCGAAGCCTCGTTAGGTCTTAATCGGTCTGATATTGGTTAATTCATCATCCGTAAACAGCCTTGAGATCGCCATAAAACGTAAACCAAGCGGGATTTCCAATGAGAAGCTGGATCCTCTGCCTTCTGAAACGTCAACAGTTATGTGCATGTTTTTGTAGAATTCAAATTGATCCGATGCCATATAAAAGTTACAATCATGAATTTTGCCCAAACATACATCCCTGGAACCAATCAGGAAATCACCCTTTGCAAAGCACATGGGAGCAGAGCCATCGCAACAACCGCCGCTTTGGTGAAAAATCAGATCCCCATACCGTTCCCGCAATTGATCTATAACGGCCTTGGCTCGATCCGTAACCGATACCCGCTCCATATACATATGGATTCCTACCATTCAAAGGCATGGGCGGTCATTATCAACCGCCCATAACCCGCCTGGTACGGATGTTCTCAACTACCGACAACATTGAGCCGCCAGGACTTTCACGGAAGATTGTCCGCAAATGGATGCAAATCAAGGCAATGGGATGAAGAACCATCGATGATGGTAAGCCGATTCCGAATAATTTGCGTTCATTCCTGCCTGCGGCAGGCAGGTGCGGAAAAAAAGAATTCCCAGTGAAAGAACCGAACTGATGCTATCAGCACTGCTGTACCAGGTGCTCAGAAAAATCCCAACGGATTTTTATCATAGGACACCAATACATTTTTGGTGTGACGGTAATGATTGAGCATCATCTTATGAGTTTCCCGTCCAATACCGGATTTCTTGTATCCGCCGAACGAAGCGTGAGCAGGATAGAGATGGTAGCAATTACACCAAATGCGACCCGCTTCGATACCACGAGTAAGGGTTTGCATTTGATGTACATCGCGTGTCCATACCCCGGCACCCAGTCCATATAAAGTATCATTGGCAATTTCCAATGCTTCGGCTTCGTCTTTGAAGGTTGTTACACACAAGACAGGGCCGAATATCTCTTCCTGGAAAATGCGCATCTTATTATTGCCCTTGAATACGGTGGGCATAATATAGTAGCCATTCGGGTAAACGTCATTACCATAGGCCCTACCACCGATCAGGATCTCCGCCCCTTCTTGTTTACCGATGTCGATGTAGTTCAGTATCTTCTCATACTGATCGTTCGAGGCCTGTGCGCCCATCGTAGTGTTTGTATCGAGGGGGTCACCCATGGTGATGGCCTCGATACGTTTTAAGCACCGCTCCATGAACTCATCATAAATGTTTTCCTGAATCAAGGCGCGAGATGGGCAAGTGCAGACTTCACCCTGATTGAAGGCGAACAAGACGAGCCCCTCGACAGCTTTGTCGAGAAAATCATCGTTCTTTGCCATAACACTGTCAAGGAAAATGTTCGGTGATTTACCTCCCAGTTCCAAAGTCACGGGGATGATATTTTCCGATGCATATTGCATGATGAGCCGCCCGGTCGTGGTCTCACCGGTAAATGCGACCTTCTTGATGTCCGGATGAGTCGCCAACGGCTTACCTGCTTCGGGGCCGAAACCATTGACGACATTCACGACACCGGCCGGAAGCAGATCGGCGATTGCTTCGATCACGAACAGGATAGAAACCGGAGTCTGTTCCGCCGGTTTCAGAACCACGCAATTGCCGGCCGCCAATGCAGGAGCCAGCTTCCACGCCGCCATGAGAATCGGGAAATTCCAGGGGGTGATCTGACCCACCACGCCTAATGGTTCATGGATTTCCATCGCAACGGTGTCGGCATCGAGATCGCTCACCTCTCCCGCTTCGGCACGAATAACACTACCGAAGTAACGAAAGTGATCGATTGTCAGTGGAATATCTATTGCGATAGGCTCCCTAATCGCTTTTCCATTGTCCCAGGTCTCCACCAAGGCCAGTTTTTCCAGGTTTTCTTCTATGCGATCAGCGATCTTGAACAGGAGATTGCTACGTTCGGTTACCGAGGTTTTCCCCCAGGTCCCAGCCGCCTTCCAGGCCGCTTTGACGGCAAGGTCGATATCCTTACGGTTGGATTTCGGTACTTTGGTAATAACACTTCCGTCGACGGGTGAAATATCATCGAAATATTCACCGTCGACAGGAGCCGACCATTCTCCCCCGATATAGTTTTCATACTGATTTTTGAATTCCGGTTTTTGGTAAGACATGATGTTCTCCTTCTTTGAGTTGTGGCTCGGCGAACCGGACCCGTAGGGTGGGCTGCGCCCACCAATACCGCGCCTACTGCCGGGTGCTGTTCACTGCCGCGCTGATCGGTGAATGGAAAGCGTACCAGTACAATATCGCCGAACTCAAATCCGGTCATACGCAGCATCGTCGGAATTGTCCCGGATAGCATGCAGGAGCGGAATCCGATCCCCATGGCGATGCGGGCTAATCCCGCGGCCACGGCAGGATCCTGTTGTCACTGACCGGCGTGTCCGAATCTTCAGGTAAGCTGGGGAGCGGATCTAGCTGCGGCTCGGTTCGGGACGGCGTGGTGATGTAGAGGTCGGCCTCGGAGACCGGATCCGCCTCCCCCATCTCTCCATCCGGGTCTCCGGACCTGCCGTAGGGCACGAGGGTTCGGGTGATTGGGGTCGGGGCCGGTCCCGCCGGTGTCTGCTCCGCCGGGCCTGCCCCGATGGTGACGCCCATGGCAGCGGTGCCCGAGGTCTCCAGTACCGGTTCCCTGAGTATCGGGGTCTCTTGCCGGTGCCTACGCCGCCGCTGCATCCAGCCCAGAAGCAGGATCGGTAACGCCAGGGTCGGTGCCAACGCCAGGGCGGACCAGGGTATGGACTCCCGCAACGGGCGCTCGGGACTGGGGTGAGGCGCGGCTGGCGCGGAGGCCGCTTTCGTAGTCGGCGTCGCCGCGGCCGCCCGACTTGTCGTCCTTCCCGATGCTTGGGTAGCCTCGCTCTCGGACGGCGGAATGTCCGTCGCCTCTGTGTCGGGTCCGTCGGATTGCGTCGGCTGGACCTGCTGCAACGCCGCCAATTTTTCGTTGCCGAGTGCAACCAATCTTCGCGTGTCCGCCAGCTGTATTTCCAGCTCGCGGATGCG
This sequence comes from Candidatus Thiosymbion ectosymbiont of Catanema sp. Cochon2018, assembly GCA_011392765.1. Taxonomy (GTDB): domain Bacteria; phylum Pseudomonadota; class Gammaproteobacteria; order Chromatiales; family Chromatiaceae; genus Thiosymbion; species Thiosymbion ectosymbiont_A. The sequence goes on from WYCW01000001.1 coordinate 1,972,847, forward strand.
GCTGCGAAGCTCTGCGATCTCCCGGCGGACGAGTTCGTCGGCCACCGGTACCGACGGAAGGTCCTTCTCGCCCGACCCAGCCGTTTCCAAGGATGGCGTCTGGGCCGGCGGCCGAGTCCCCGGTCGCCCGCGCCGGGATGGCCGGCGGTTCGAGGTCACGGGCGGATCGAGGAGCACTGTGTATGCCTTGACGAGCCGGCCCTGTGGCCAGTCGACCTCGATCAGAAAGTCTAAAAAGGGCTCACGGACCGGTTGGCGGCTGGTGACTTGAATAAAGGCCCGCCCCTCCGCGGAGACCTGGGGTTCAAACTCGAGTCCCGTGAGAAACCGAGGTCGCTCGGTGCCTGCCTTGTCGAACTCGGCCTCGGAGGCGAGCCGGACCCGGACGGTGTCCAACTCGTCCGGCGCGATGTCCAGGAGCTCGATCTGGCCGACAAAGGGTTCGTTGAGTGCGGATCGGGTGCGTATGTCACCGAGCCCCAACGCCCCGGCAAAGTGCGGCAACAGGGTCAGGGAAAGCACGGAGGTTATGACCGGCCGGCGCAGCAATCTGCTCCCTCCCTCAACTCAAGGAGTAAACCCCGACCTCCGAGTTTGTCTCCTCATTTAGCTCTTCTTCTAGCGAGGCGCTGCCTCAGACCGACGAGGGGTGAATTCTTGACTCGTTTCGGCGCCATCTTTTATCCGCAGATTACGTAGATTTTCGCAGATTATTTCTATTCTTAATCTGCGAAAATCTGCGTAATCTGCGGATAAAAACAATGGGCGCAATACCCCCAAGTGCTGCATGAGGAGATGTGAGTTTTTGTGCCGTGCACAAACTTGACTCATTGGTAAAGATCCGGGTCCCTCAAGGAATCCTAGTGGGCGTTCTCAATCAATAAATCATCTAATGTGTTGTAGGCTGGGTCGAGGAACGAAACCCAGCTTTTCCGATCCGCAATACCGTGTGCTGGGTTTGGCCGTCCCTGGCCGTAACCCAGCACACTACGGGCTTGATTTTTATGATGATTTGGCTCAATTGAGAACACCCCCTAGGGTGAGCTGTGCCTACCAAATACTACGCCTGATCGGTGGGTACAGCCCACCCCACGGGTACGGTTCTATGAAAATCAATGGCTTAGTTTTTAGACAGCCTCTTAGCGTTCGAGCAGCAAACGCAGTACCCGACGTAAGGGTTCGGCCGCTCCCCATAGGAGCTGATCGCCGACGGTGAAGGCCGAGAGGTACTGCTCGCCCAGGTTCATCTTGCGCAATCGCCCCACCGGTATCTGTAAGGTACCCGTGACCGCCGCCGGCGCGAGCGCCTGTACCGTGGCCTCCCGCTCGTTGGGAACCAGCATCACCCAGTCGTTGGCGGAGTCGATCATATCCTCGATCTCATCCAGCGGGATATTGCCGCCGAGCCTGATGGTCAGCCCCTGGCTGTGACAACGCATGGCCCCCACCCGCACGCAGGTACCGTCGATGGGGATCGGCCGCTCCTCGCGCCCGAGGATCTTGTTGGTCTCTGCCATGCCCTTCCATTCCTCCCGGCTCTGGCCGTTCGCAAGCTGGGTGTCGATCCAGGGAATCAGGCTCCCCGCCAAGGGGACACCGAAGCGGGGTGTCGGAAATCGTGTCCCGCGCATGGTCTCGGTCACTACGCGGTCGATGTCCAGGATGGCCGAGGCGGGATCTGCCAGCAGCTCGGCCACACCGTCGTGGATAGCGCCCATCTGCGCGAGGAGCTCGCGCATGTGCTGGGCGCCGGCACCGGAGGCGGCCTGATAGGTCATGGCGCTGACCCATTCCACCAGGCCGTGCCGGAACAGCCCCCCCAGGGCCATCAGCATCAGGCTGACGGTGCAGTTGCCGCCGATGAAGTCCCGCTTGCCCGCGGCGAGGGCCGCGTCGATGACATCGCGATTGACCGGGTCGAGCACGATGACGCTGGTGGGCGCCATGCGTAGGGTCGAGGCGGCGTCGATCCAATAGCCCCGCCAGCCCCGGTCCCGCAGACCGGGGTAGACCGCTTGCGTGTAGCTGCTGCCCTGACAGGTGAGCACCAGGTCCATGGCAGCCAGGGCGTCGAGATCCCCGGCGTCCCGCAGAGGGGCACTGCCCCGACCTGCGTCCGGGCCGGCCCGACCCACCTGGGAGGTGGTGAAGAAGACCGGTTCGTCGATGTCCGCGAAGTCCCCTTCCTCACGCATTCGATCCATGAGTACCGAACCCACCATACCGCGCCATCCCACGAAGCCGACCTTATTCATCTCCAACTCCACTCGCTACTCGTCACCCATGAGTTTTCCGCCGCGATGCGTGTCACCCGCCCCCGCCGGCGGCATTGTGCCGATATCGGGTCTATTATCCCAGGAATCTTCGGGCGGGCTAGGGGGTGTTCTCAATCAAGCCAAATCCATGTAGCGCAGGCGTCCCGCCTGCCGGAACACGGGCGTTTTGCCCGCGGGTTGCAGGCGAGACGCCTGCGCTACGTTCTTGGTTCCTGCGATGACCCGGCTTGATTGAGAACACCCCCTAGGATCCTTGAGGGACCCGAATCTTTACCAATGAGTCAAGTTTATGCAGTGCACAAATCGGGATCGGGATCGCAATCGGGATTGATATCGAAAGGCTCTTTATGGATTCCGGACTGCTGACGATCACGGAAGGGCACCACCGGACACTTTGGCGTGCGGCGGCGGCTTTACCCCGACACCGGAAGGAACCGGCGGTGCTTGGTGTAACCAAGGGATCGGTCAGGTAGTACAAGCCTGCCGCCGCTTGGGATTGGGCACGGCCTCTATCCCCGGCACCGGCGTTACGACCAGGGGAAAGCGCCGTCGCCGCGGCGGGTGGTGAACCCGGCGCTCGGAGTTCCGGCACCGGCTGCCGGGAACCCTCGTCGCTCAGGTTCGAGGTGGCCGCGCCGCTTTGCCGGCGCACGCCAAAACAGTCCGGAATCCATAAAGAGCCAATCGAAATTCCGATTGCGATCCCGATTTCGATCCCGATTTCGACCTACCCAAGCTCTCCAACGGTTGGTTAGGTGTAAGCGTGTGTTGTCCTTTCCGGACTGCATCACCGCCAGGCGCGAACCGCATCTTTGGACGGTGCGCCGTGCCCAACGAAATGCCGATGTTGGGCACGCCAGATCGTCCCTGATCCCGCGCCCAATACCTTTGCTAAGCCGGAATGCAGAGTGGTATGGGATAGGTACCCGTCCTTGCCGCCAGCTGTGCGTAGAATCCATGGCTCCCTCTTATGAGCCGAGGTCGCAGTGACTCCTCAAGCCCCCGAAGTTGATTGGTCCCGTCTTCCCTATGGGCCTTTAGGGGTGTCCACTGGCCAAATATCATAAAAATCCCGTGCCCTAGGTAAGCTGCCGCGGGCGGCGAAACCCAGCACGGGTTGCGGATGGGCTGTTCGTCCTCACCCGCTTTAACACTTGGTGAGACGCTCCCTGGAGGCCCATCCTGACCCAAGTCCTGTCCGCTGAGTCGCGCCACGAGTCCCTCATTCGGATCCGAGCGGGCCCGAACCCCCAAGAGCGTTCGCGACGGAGCTTCGGCTTGCCGCGCCGAGATGCTGCCGTCGGACCGCGGTTGCCAGTTGCCCGGTGCCTTCTGGCCGATGAGCAGGGTCGTAACTTCGTCGTCTTCAAGACGGGCGACCGCAGCTACCGCTGTCAGTTTTCTACCGGGGATACCAGCAGTACGGCACGGGGTGAAGGAGTATGATCTGTCCGAGTGTGTGGTCTCGCTGCTCCAGGTCTCAGGCTGATCATGCCGCCGAGGAGCGCGGGGGACAGCCAACTAAGCGCAGCTGAGTATCCGTATCAGGAGAATCGCTGTGACTCTTATAATAAGTGATACCAGATGCGTGTTTCGAGGTTCCGTTAAGCGCACGTTCATGAGACTCTCGTTGCCGACGAGGATGACTCATCGGAGCACGAAATGATTGATAAAGCGACAGCCACGACTTTCGTCAGGCTGGAAATTGAGCGTGCTCTTGTCTATGGCATCGAATCCGTGAAGGCCCTGAGAAACTACGTCAGGCATCCTGGCTGTTGAACAACCGATCGACGAAGACCCGCACGTAGCCTCTGCTCAAGATACAAGCAGCGCCTACGTGGCCGCTTGTATGCCGCGTGGCGCCGCGTAATAATCTGACGTCAAAGGCTATTCCGCGCCTACTCGAGAATAACGACGCCGGCAACAAGATGATGTTTATGGCCCAGGCAGTGCGCTACGTCCGGCGCTACAAACATCCATGCCATGCTCAGGAGAAGAAACGACAGGCTACATACCCGCCAGCATTGCCCGTAAATCAGTACGGATAAAGTGAATCTTGAAATCAGAGCAAGTGAGCTGCTCGAAACAAAATATCTACGCGCTCCGCGCCGGCGCTTGGGAGCTGGTAGCAATTTGTTGATCAATAAGAAATTTATACGCGCTCACCCTGCTGCTCGCTCATCTGATGCCGGATACCGTAACAAATCCATGGTAAACTCCTCCCTTTATGTAGCCTGGATGTCGTCAGTGTCCCCCATTCTCAAGCACCCGAAGTTTTGATTTGGTCCCGTACTCTCCCGTAGTTAGCCTAGGAGGTCCCATCCTGGGGCCGGGCCGCGAGTCCTGTCCCGCTGAGTCGATTGCCTATGGTCGAGATCCCTGACATTTCGGATACCGAGCGTTGGATCCTCGAGACCACCCTCAAAGAGCGTTACGGTCGTGAATCGGAGCTCCGGCTTGCCGACGCCGAGATCCGGCTGAGTCCGTCGGACCGCGAGCTGACCAGTTGCCCGGTGGTCTTCTGGCACGATGAGCAGGGCTGTAACTTTGTCGTCTTCAAGACGGGCGACCGCAGTTACCGTTGCCAGTTTTTTTACCGGGGATACCAGCAGTACGGCACCGGGGTGAAGGAATATGACGATCTGTCCGAGTGTGTCGTCTCGCTGCTCCAGGCCCAGGCCGATCATGCCGCCGAGGAGCGTGGAGATATCGAATCCAAGCGAAGCTGAATGGCCGTGACTAGGGGGCGTTCTCAATTGAGCCAAATCATCATAAAACTCAAGCCCGTAGGCTGGGTTACGGCCAGGGACGGCCAAACCCGGCACAGGGTATTGCGGATCGGAAAAGCTGGGTTTCGTTCCTCAACCCAGCCTCCAACCCTTAGATGATTTATTAATTGAGAACGCCCCCTAGGTGTCAGGTCCCGACAGTTAGCCCTACCGAAACCCATACAGTCGCCACCAGCATGAAGGAGAAATGAGTTGATGACATTGGAATTGATTGAGCATCAGGTGGAAAATTTGTCAGCATCGGAACTCGCCGAATTTAGGGCACCTTGAAAAATAGGTGTTTTCACCGATCAGGCGACTCTAAACCCACTGATTATTCAAGTGCGCCGTTGACAAAAATCGTATTTTTCAAAGTGCCCTACAGGTACGCGTATTTAACGGAAATATTGCACACCCATCGGTTTTGTTACGGTTGTGTGGAATCGGATTTCTAACTATGCAGCACTAGCCACTTCCCGACCTATCGCCCGGCGCCCGCGAGAAGGGCGATGATCGAGAACAACCCATACTTGAGACCAGCAAAGGGGGAACCATGACCGCGAAAAATGCCTTCTACGCCCAATCCGGCGGAGTCACCGCCGTGATCAACGCCTCTGCCTGCGGGGTGATCGAGACCGCCCGCAAACACCCGGACAAGATCGCCAATGTCTATGCCGGCCGCAACGGTATCATCGGCGCGCTGACCGAGGATCTGATCGATACCGGCAAGGAGTCCGCCGAGAACATCGCGGCCCTCCGCCACACACCCTCCGGCGGCTTGGGTTCCTGCCGCTACAAGCTCAAGAGCCTGGAGGCCAACAAGCGGGAGTACGAGCGCCTGATCGAGGTTTTTAAGGCCCACGACATCGGGTACTTCTTCTATAACGGCGGCGGCGACTCCGCAGACACCTGCTACAAGGTCTCCCAGCTCTCCGATGCCATGGGCTACCCGGTCCAGGCCATTCACGTGCCCAAGACGGTGGACAACGACCTGCCCATCACGGACAACTGTCCGGGCTTCGGCTCCGTCGCCAAGTACATCGCTACCTCGACCCTGGAGGCCTCTTTCGATGTGCGCTCCATGTGCGCCACCTCCACCAAGATCTTCGTCATCGAGGTCATGGGTCGTCATGCCGGCTGGATCGCCGCGGCCGGCGCCCTGGTGGCGGATCAGGGCATCCCGGTCCTGACCCTGTTCCCGGAGGTGGAGTTCGAGCAGGAAAAGTTCCTGACGGCGGTCAAGGCCAAGGTCGAGAAATTCGGCTACTGCACCGTCTGCGTATCCGAGGGTTGCCACTGGCCGGATGGGAGATTTCTGGCCGAACAGGGTACCCGCGATGCCTTCGGTCACGCCCAGCTCGGGGGGGCGGCACCGGTGGTCGCCAATATGATCAAGGATGCCACAGGCTACAAGTTCCACTGGGCGGTGGCCGATTACCTGCAGCGGGCGGCACGTCACCTGGCCGCCAAGTCCGATGTGGAGCAGGCCTATGCCCTGGGTAAGGCGGGGGTGGAGTTCGCCCTCGAGGGCCACAATTCCATCATGCCCACGGTGGTACGCAAGTCATCGGACCCCTACGTCTGGGAGATCGGCAAGGCGCCCCTGTCGGAGGTGGCCAACGTGGAGAAGTTCATGCCCAAGGACTTCATCACCGAGGACGGCTACGGCATCACCGACAAGTGCCGCGAGTACCTGTATCCGATGATCCGGGGAGAGGACTATCCGCCCTACGAGAAGGGGATGCCCAAATACGTCACCTTGAAGAACGCTCCGGTGGCCAAAAAGCTGGCTGCGTTCGAACTCTAAAGCGGGCAGCGGGAACCAGGGGGCCGCAAGCCCCCTTTATCATCCCCTTGATCCAGCCTGGTACAGCAGTACCGAAGTACCAATAACATTGGTTTGGTTCCTCAGTCTGGAATCCGTAAAGGGCCTTGTTTTTTGCCGCAAATGAACGCGAATCAACGCAAATCGGTCGAAATTGGCTCGCCATTATCGACCGTTCCTGATCTATTTGCGTCCATTTGCGTTTATTTGCGGCTGAATCTTCCCTGAAGATCCTGCGAGTTCAATGTTATCGGTAGTTGAGAACATCTGTACTAGTCCCGCCGATGGCGTCGGATCGCCCCCGAGCGACCATTGCCCACCGACTCCGGTGCGGGGATGGGTATAATCACAACGTCCTAATCGAAAAAACCTAAGAGGAGTCAAACCAAATGTCAGAAGGTTCTATAGGTTCTATCTTTGCCCTCCTGTGCGGCGCCGTCGCCCTGGGATACGGCATCTGGTCCGTCAAGTGGATTCTGGCCCTGCCGGACGGCAACGACCGCATGCGTGAAATCGCCGCTGCCGTCCAGGAAGGCGCCAAGGCCTATCTCAACCGTCAATACACCACCATCGGTATCGTCGGCATCGTCCTGGCCGTTATCCTGTTCTTCGTTCTGGACCTCTATACGGCCATCGGCTTCGTGATCGGCGCCGTCCTTTCCGGTGCCGCCGGTTACATCGGGATGAACATCTCGGTCAAGGCCAACGTGCGCACGGCAGAGGCCGCGAACACCGGCCTGGATGCCGCCCTGCAGGTGGCTTTTCGGGGCGGGGCCATCACGGGCCTGCTGGTGGTGGGTCTGGGTCTGCTGGGCGTTGCCGGCTATTACGCGATCCTCAGCGCCCTGGGCGTCGAGGAGAAGGGTATCCTGCACGCGCTCGTCGGCCTGGGCTTCGGCGGTTCCCTGATCTCCATCTTCGCCCGACTCGGGGGCGGTATCTTCACCAAGGGCGCCGACGTGGGCGCGGACCTGGTGGGTAAAGTCGAGGCCGGTATCCCCGAAGACGATCCCCGCAACCCCGCGGTCATCGCCGACAACGTGGGCGACAACGTGGGCGACTGCGCCGGCATGGCCGCCGACCTGTTCGAGACCTATGCGGTCACGGTGGTCGCCACCATGCTGCTGGGCTCCCTGTTGGTGGGAAGCACGGATGCCCTCATCTATCCCCTGGTGTTGGGCGGCGTGTCCATCATCGCCTCTGTCATCGGCACCTTCTTCGTCAAGGCCCATGAAGGCGATACCAAGATCATGTCGGCCCTCTACAAGGGCCTGGCGGTCGCCGGTGTCATCGCCCTGGTGCTCTTCATCCCCGTGACCCTCTGGCTGGTGCCCGAGACCGTCACCATCGGCGACAAGACCTACGGCCAGTGGAGCATCTATGGTACCGCGGTCATCGGTCTGGTCCTGACCGGCCTGATGGTATTCATCACCGAGTACTACACAGGCACCGAGTTCAGCCCGGTAAAACACATTGCCGCGGCATCCGAAACCGGCCATGCCACCAACATCATCGCCGGCCTGGGTGTGGCCATGAAGTCCACCGCCGCCCCCGTACTGGCCGTGTGTATCGCCATCTGGACCGCCTATGAGTTGGCGGGTCTCTACGGCATCGCCATCGCCGCCACCTCCATGCTCTCCATGACCGGCATCATCGTCGCCCTGGACGCCTTCGGTCCCATTACCGACAACGCCGGCGGTATCGCCGAGATGGCCGAGCTGGACGAGAAGATCCGCGGCATCACCGATCCCCTGGACGCCGTCGGCAACACCACCAAGGCCGTCACCAAGGGCTACGCCATCGGCTCCGCCGGGTTGGCCGCGTTGGTACTGTTCGCCGACTACAGCCACGCCCTCGGCGAAAAACTCAATTTCAGCCTCGATAATCACATGATTATCATCGGGCTGTTCATCGGCGGCCTGGTCCCCTTCCTGTTCGGGGCCATGGCGATGGAAGCGGTCGGTCGCGCGGCGGGGGGTATCGTCAACGAGGTACGCCGTCAGTTCCGCGAGATGCCGGGCATCATGCAGCACACCGAGAAGCCGGATTACTCCAAGGCTGTGGACATGCTGACCAAGGACGCCATCAAGGAGATGATCGTCCCGTCCCTGCTGCCCGTGCTGGTCCCCGTAGTCGTCGGGTTCCTGCTCGGTAAGGAGGCCCTGGGGGGCCTGCTCATCGGCACCATCGTCACGGGTCTCTTCGTCGCCATCTCCATGACCACCGGCGGCGGCGCCTGGGACAACGCCAAGAAGTACATCGAGGACGGCAACCTGGGCGGCAAGGGCTCCGAGGCCCACAAGGCCGCGGTCACCGGCGACACCGTGGGCGACCCCTACAAAGACACGGCCGGTCCGGCGGTCAACCCGCTGATCAAGATCATCAACATCGTCGCCTTGCTGATCGTGCCCATACTTCCGGCGACCCCCTTGCTGTAGGGGGATAACCTTATCCCTCTCTCACCGAGAGAGGGATACGCAAGGGAAAGATGGCGATACGCGCCCTCATTGGGGAAGCGTATCGCCATTTTCGTTTGGCTCTTTATGGATTCCGGACTGCTTTGGAGTGCGCCGGCAAAGCGGCGCGTCCGAATCCAACCTCGATCATGGGGATACCAACGGCGGTTGCCGGGAATCCGGGCACTTAAGGTTTCACCCGCGCCGCGGCGACGGCGCTTTCCCCTGGCCGCAGCGCCCTTACTTGGAACGGATGTGTTGCCAAATCCAAAGCGGCGGCGGGCCTGTACCCCTTGGCCGACACCCCGGTTATGCCAAGCGCTGTCGGTGCCGGTAAGCACTGGGGTAAGGTTGCCGCCGCACTCCAAAACGTCCGGTGGTACCTTCCATGATCCTTAGAGGCTGTCTAAAAACCAACTAACCTGTAGGGTGGGCTGTGCCCACCAAATACTCCGCCTGACCGGTGAGCACAGCCCACCCTTGTATGTTCTGTTTCTAAGGGAAAGCCAAGGATCAGGTATAAAGGGATTTGATGGAGAGTACCTGGGGAAGCCGTCCCACCCGGAGGCCCCGAGCCTGTGCGTAGATTGGCTCCCCGCCCTCTTCGCCCATACCGAAGAGTATCCGAGGCCGTGAGCGATGCTCGTGAGCCTGCATACACAAGGTCGGTAGGCGAGGGTTCAGGGTCGGGGAACCAGGTCTTGATCCTAGCGCCTTTTTGACTGACGAGGAACCACCCATGAACGTTGCCGGAATTGATGTCAGCGCCAAAACCGTTACCTTGGTCATCAGCCGCGATGAGCGCACCGGAAAACCCCGCGAGTTCAAGAATACCCCAGCCGGTCATGCGACCTTGCGCAACCGCTTGCGTAAGGCACACGTGAGCCGCGTCTGCCTGGAGGCCACCGGCCTCTATCACCTCGACCTAGCCCTGGCCCTGGAGGACGCCGGGCTACCCCTCATGGTAATCAACCCCAAGGCCGCCAAACGCTTCGCGGAGGCCTTCCAGACCCGCACCAAGACCGATGCCGTCGATGCCGCAGTCCTGGCCCAGTTCGCCCTGCGCATGCCCTTCACACCCTGGCAGCGCCCCGATGACTTGGCCCTGGCTATCCGCGCCTGCGCACGCCGCATCGCCGCCCTCGACAAGCTCCGGACCCAAACCAAGAACCAGCTCCATGCGGCCCAACTGACCGCCATGACGCCGGATTTCCTCATCGCTAGCCTGCAGCAGACCGTTGCCTTCCTGGATGACCACATCGAACACCTGCGCCAACAGGCCCGCGACCTCATCGCCACGAATGAGGCGCGCCGGCACGCCTTCGACCTGCTGATCACCGTCACCGGCATTGCCGATGCCAGTGCCATCCAACTCCTCGGCGAGCTGTTGGTCTTGCCCGATGACATGCAGGCCAAACAATGGGTTGCCATGGCCGGCCTCGATCCCCGACAACACCAGTCCGGCTCCAGCATCGACAAGAAGCCACGCATCTCCAATGCCGGCAACCGCTACCTGCGCCTGGCCCTTTACATGCCCGCTCTCAGCGCCGCACGCCATGATCCCAACGTCAGGGCCTATTACCGCCACCTCATCGAGGATCGCGGCCTCAAAAAGCTCCAGGCCCTCTGTGCCGTCATGCGTAAGCTCCTGCTCGCCATCCATGCCATGCTCAAGACTCAGAACCCCTTCGACAGCAGCCGCTTCTATACCCCCACCGAAACGGCTGCCTGATAAATCTGATTTATGTGCATAAGGTGAATCTTTGGGAATCAGGAGCTAAATTGGACTTGCATCGGAACAGAGTATCTACGAAAAATCAATGGCTTAGTTTTTAGACAGCCTCTTAGCAGTCCGGAATCCATAAAGAGCCTTATCTTTTTTAAAGACTATTGGCAGAGAACCATTAACGGGAAAAAGGAAAGTTTCTGAAATAGAAGTGGCGATCGCAATGAAATTCACTTTCAAGAATATCGGGTACATCGACCATGGTGAGGTAACGCTTGGGGATCTCACGGTTATTTGTGGTCGCAATAACGTCGGTAAGACCTATTTGAGTTACACCATCTACGGTTTTCTAAAATACCTCCGGCAGGTTGCTGGAATCCGGCTTGACCAGAAATCCCTGGACCAGCTCTATGAGAAAGGCGTTTGTAGCGTCGATTTGCGGCGCTACGCTCAGGATGTGACGAAGATCTTGGCGCGCGCTGGTAAAAACTTCTCGCGTGGTCTCCCTCGCTTTTTCAACACGACGGACGAATACTTCACCCACTCGACCGTCGGGTTGGAAATCGAAGATTATGCCTTCGTCTCGGATTCCGAATTCAAGGGCGGAGTGAAATTCAGCGGTAAGGAGATGATTCGACTCGCCAAGGAGAAAGGCGCGGATATATTGGATGTGGTTCTCCAATCCGACAGCAGCAGCACCATCCCGAAGGAAATTCTCCAAGATATTCTTTCTGAGCACATTGCAGACGCATTATTCGATACACTAATACCAACTCCATTCGTCGTAACCTCCGAGCGTACAGGGATTTCCCTCTTCTATAAAGAACTTGACTACAGCAAGAGTGCGCTGCTCGATCATCTCGCCGATTCGGAGAAGCTAAACCCCATCGCACTCCTGAACACTCTGCGGTCACGCTATGCGGAGCCGATAAAGGATAATATCGACGTGGTACGAGATTATGATTCTCTCTGTAAGCGCAAGAGCTATTTTCGAGATGACGACCAACAAGATTCCGGGGTGGTCGATGCATTACTGAAATTGACCGACGGCTCATTCAAGAGCATGAATAAACAGGTTATCTATGCGCCGCGTAAGGAACGTGGACGAGACAAGGTGACCTTGCCTATCTATATGGCTTCTTCGTCCATCAAGTCCCTTTTTCTCATGGACTTCTACATTCGGCATCTGGCCCAAGACGGAGATATCCTGATAATTGACGAACCGGAGCTGAATCTTCATCCTGATAACCAACGGCACATGGCTTGCCTGTTGGCACGTATGGTCAATTGTGGGGTGCGGGTTCTCATCACGACTCACAGTGATTTCCTGGTTCGGGAGATCAATAACCTGATTATGTTGAGTAGTTCCATATCGGGTAAGGAAGCACTCATGGATAGATATAAAATCTCAGAGGATGATATTCTGCGCCCGGAAAAAGTGCGTGCTTACACGGTTTCGAGTCGGCATCGAATCGAAGCCTTCAATGTAGATGAGCGTGGCGTAGATTTCAACTTATTCGATGAGCTTATCGACGAGGCGAATGCCTTGTCCGATGAGATCTACTACGCCATGGAAGATGGGTAATGATAGATACGCTAAAGACTCTAAAGAAGATCCTCAACAATGAGATCTTGTTACCCCCACCCAATGTCGACGGGAACCTCAGGGTGAAGGAGTGTGCCCGGGAGGCAAAAATCAAAACGCTCGACATTTCCGGCGTCCCGGCAGACAGTGTTGCTTTTACGCTCGATCATATACCGAACAATCGAAGCCGAAGAGTCTGTTTCAAGCAATTGTCCTGTTACTTGGACCCGACACATAAGTTCGTAAATAAGAGGTGCGACCTCGTCATCGTCAGTCGCTTCAAACGGAGATGGCGCGTTCTGATATTGGATCTCAAATCCGATAAACCGAGGCTCAGGGAAACAGAAGTCCAATTGAAGAACTCCGAGGCGTTTGTGGCTTATACCCTGTCGTTGATTGCCACCCACTACCCGGACGATACGGTTTTTGACCCATGTTTCGAACTCGTGATCGTCACCACGAGAACGAAGAAGGGCCATGTTTATAGGCCGAACGATGCGCGATTCGAGAGAGGGCCTTTTCGCGAGGTAAACCCAATACGATACCAGAAGGGTCAAGCAAAGATCCATTTCGGTAAACTGATCGGCCTTTGATTTCGCCAATACCCGGAGATCCAAGTATTTTTCGACGAGGTGCAAAACCGATTCAACAGTAGTTAAAGTAGCCAAGGCGCTAGGATTCAAGCTGACAGTCCAACCCACGGTTTAAATCTTGCGCTAACAAAACCATCCAGCAGACGCGCCAAAGGCGCGCACCGCTGATGGTTGCCGGTAAGCGGCGCGTCCATGCGCCGCTTAATCGAGGGTTACGTTTGGCTACCACTAGCGATAGTCGAAGGGTTTACATTGTTTGCTGGATCTCTATATGTCGCATGTAGCGTACCAGATTGGAGATTGATGGCCGCTACTCTAAAAAGACATCTCGCCAGAAGTACGCTATACTGTACAAAATTGAGTACGTTTTTGAGGTGAGATATGCATCATCCAATCATTGATCAAGACATTCGTCCAATGTCCGAATTTCGGTCAGGAGTTGCATCATTCATCAAGCAAGTCCATGAAACTAAAAGACCTTTAGTAATTACACAGCATGGTAAAGGTGTAGGTGTTCTTCTTGATGTGGCTGAATATGAAGCAATGTGGGAAAAAATTGAATTACTTGAAGACATTCAAACAGCTATTGTGCAATTGAATGAGGGGAACGGTGTTGAGCATCATAACGCAAAGAAAATGATATTAGCCAGGTTGAATAAATGAGTATAACTTGGTCTCCACTAGCTATAGATAGAGTATCTGAAATTGCTGAATATATTGCACAAGATAAACCAAGAGCCGCTGAAAAATGGGTAGATAAAATATTTACTCTGGTTGAAAGATTGGATGAATTTCCTGAAAGTGGGCGTGTAGTGCCTGAAATCAAGAACAAGGCTTTCCGTGAAATTATAAGTGGCAATTATCGAATTATATATAAATATGAAAATGCTGAGGTAATAATACTCACCGTGCGACATGGTAAACAAATACTTCCTATTGAAGAAATTAAAGCATAATCGGGTAAGGGCGGGTGTCTAACCCGCCCTCCCCACACCACCCGGCATGCGGGTCCGCACCGGGCGATTCACCGTCGCGGGGCAAGTGTTGAGCGAGAGCCTGTCAGGCGTAACCCTTTATAAAAAGGCCCCCCACTTTGTTTACTGATGAACCGCGGCGTGCCCATCACTTTTAGAATGCGGCGGCAACCTTACCCGGATACCGACCGAAATCCGCGGTGCTTGACCTGACCGCAGGGTTGACCCTAGCCTACTGGCCCGCCGCCGCTATGGATTTAAGCAATGCGCTGTCTTTACCAAAAAGGACGTCCATTTTATTTGGTAGCCACAGGGCTCTAAGGAACTAGATGGAAGTTCGCCGTAGTTGTTGGCTGGAGAGATCGAGGCAAAAGTCGTCCCTAGACCTTAACCCATTGTTTTTGAATGCGTTGATGGAGATATTCATGAATTCGACAAAGAAGCAAGAGTGTGGTATATAAGGCGAGTCGACGTACTTAAACATGGCGATTTGCCGTCTACTACCTGATAAGCGGCGCGTCCCTGCGCCGCTTATTGGGGAGCTAACCAGCACGTGCAATCTAAAACGTATTACCAAACGGAAAGCACACAGAAACCTGCCCGGCGGCGTTTTGATACCCCAACCGTTTCAGACACCAAAACAGGCAATCGCCTAACAACAACGTCAGTGCAACAGGAGACGCGCCGCCTATCAAGACGCTGAACGCAGACAAACCTCCCTTGCCCCCGTCCATGGGGGCAAGGGAGGTTGCTGGTTAGCTCCCCATTAGGCGTTCAACGCCCGGCGTCTGGCTGTTTTCTTCAACAGGGCGTTGGAGAGACGAAATGAAGAGCATTGACGATCCTGAGTTCATACTGCTGGAAAAAGCGCGGGAAATAAAAAAACGGATTAGAAACTCCGAGGAGATAGACGAGTTGGTCAAATTGGCCGAAGGAATAGTCGATCAAAATTTCAAGGGGGCGTTACTTTACATCATGACGGCCATTGATCGTACCGAAATAAAAGACAGTGATATTTATCGGGAAATGTTCCAAAAAATCATAGAGAGGAGAAGCCAAAAAGACTAGAGCGGGGAAAAGCGGGAAAAGGGGTCGAGCTCAATTGATGGGTCGTTTATCGCGGCTCATTCGCCTAACATTCGGCTGCAGGCGACCCAATGCCGCGGTCCGGCTTCTCAGCAACTTTCAAGCTCAGTGCCACGCGGCATTGGGCGCCTGAGCCCAAACGTTAGCCCTTTTGCATGTGTCATAGTCATTCGTATGATAGGCACTCTGGTAGCAACAGAAAAGGCGGTTCTCGTATGGCTCTCTCACCTGAAGCGGCGAAGGTATTGGCGCAGATCATCACGCTTGGGACCAGTGATGATTTGTCGGAACAGGAGGACGCTTGTTTCAGCCCTGGGTACGACCACCTATGCTTATTGTCCGGACTATTGGCAAACGAACCAAGAGAGGAGGAACTCCAACAATTCCTCGCAAAGCATCCCCATTTCCTCCTGGGTTTGCTTGGGTCGAATGACGCAGGGGACTTAGCGTATCTGATAAAACCGCATGTTGGTACCAAGCATAAAGCGGACTTTGGGTTGCTAATGACATCGCAGGCGGGAGCGCGGTTAACATTGGTTGAAATAGAGCCTTCCGTAGCCAATTTGTTCACTCGAAACGGCACGCCAGCGAAGCGCCTTCAAACGGCGTTGGGCCAAATTCTTGATTGGCAGCAATGGATTTCGGAGCATCGGAGTTCATACATTAGAGACATCATTGACCTTGCTAAAAGTCTTCCTGAATACAACAAGGAGCATGTGCTATCGGAACCAGGAAGGGGCTATCGTTTCACGACCCCAGAAGACATAGAGGAACTGTGGCGTATTTTCGGCAGCTACGAAGACCCTCGTATCCGATACATCATTGTCATTGGTCGCTGGTCTTCACTTTCAAAAGAGCATCAGAAACGCCTGCTTAGCTTTAACCGCGAGCATAGCGCAAGCCAAATAGTCTACACTTATGAGCAGGTTGGTCGTCAAGCGAACTCTAGACCTCTAATTCTGGATGGTGGTTAGGTATGAAAGGGGAAAAGGGGCCAGGCTCAATTGATGGGTCGTTTTTCATAGCTCATTCGCCTAACATTCGGCTGCAAGCGACCCAATGCCGCAGTCCGGCTCCTCAGCAACTTTCAAGCTCAGTGCCACGCGGCATTGGGTGCCTGAGCCCAAGCGTTAGGCCAGCCTATGAGCTTGATATTTATCTTTCATTTTTGTAAAGGAAAAAGAGCAAGTGACGCAACGCATCATACAACGGATAAGAGGAAAGATTCGACTTGGACAATATGATATGACAGTACATGCAATGGAGGAGATGGCAGAAGACAATCTGGACATTCTTGACGTTGAACATGCAATATTGAATGGGCAAATTACCAGTAGCAAAAAAGATGATCGGGGAGGAACGAAATACGTCATTCACGGAATATCTGCAGATGAGCATACAGAAATTGGAGTTGTTGGCCGGTTTAAAGAAATCGGTCGTTATTTAATCATCACCGTATATGAAATCTTCGACTGAAAGGTGACTATTATGTTCAATTATAAATGTGAGTATTGCGAAGGAACGGTTAAAGCAAAGACCGTAAAGCGAGAAGCATTCAAGCACAAAAAGCAATTCGTAATACTAGAAGACGTCACAATTGGCGTATGTGATATATGTGGGAATCGGTACTATACAGCAGATATTCTTCATGCTGTAAATGGCATCGCGACGGGAGTAAAAAGACCTGAAAAAACAGAAGAAGTTCTTGTGAGTCATATGGCCTAACATACGCATCAAGCCGACCGCATACTGCGCCGTTAAGCTCCGGAGTTAGTTTTTAGTTTTGTGTGCGGCACAGTATGCGTCGGCTTATGCTGAACGTTAGGAGGAAGAAATGCTCCGACATCTTCGTGAGTGGTATCAGGGCAAAGATATTCGAGTTGACCCCAACGAGCCAGACACTATCGGAGGTATGAGAGTCCTGCATGACACGTACAAAGAGTTTCACTGGACTGCAAAAGCCGCACGCTCACTCGTATGCTTTTATCTGCGTCACTGGATCGCTCTTTGGACATTGGGAGCATCTTTTCTTGGAATCTACGTCGCATACCTTGCCGTAAGATGTCTGTGATAGCGAAAATCAAAAATTGGTTGTCGTTAGGCTTAGTATAAGCCCCTCTATAAAAGGCACCGCAATAGAAGTCAAATTAAGCAAGCAACAAAAAGTCACCGTAAACGGTGCGAAAGACATTTATCCGATCATGCGCCAGATTCTCCGTAGAGCGGGGAAAAGGGGCCAGGCTCAATTGATGGGTCGTTTATCACAGCTCATTCGCCTAACATTTGGCTGCAGGCGACCCAATGCCGCGGTCTGGCTCCTCAGCGACTTTCAAGCTCAGTGCCACGCGGCATTGGGCGCCTGAGCCCAAACGATAAGCGGCGCGTCCCTGCGCCGCTTATTGGGGAGCTAACCAGCAAGTGCAATATAAAGAGTATTACCAAAAGGGAAACACACAGGAACCTGCCCGGCGGCGTTTTGATATCCCAACCATTCAGACACCAAAACAGGCAATCGCCTGACAAAAACGTCAGCGCAACATAAGACGCGCCGCCTATCAAGACGCTGAACGCAGACAAACCTCCCCTGCCCCCGTCCATGGGGGCAAGGGAGGTTGCTGGTTAGCTCCCCATTAGGCGTTCAACGCCCGGCGTCTGGCAACTTTCTTCAACAGGGCGTTGGAGAAAAAACGATGAAAGCGGTAGAGAATCCAGAGTTTATCTTGATTCAGAAGATACAAGCATTAAAGGAGAAGTACGAGAATATCCCGGAAATCGCGCAACTGGAGGAAGAAACACGGGAAATTATCAAACAGAATTGTATAACCTCGGTTCAGATGGCTGCGTTTTACTTCATGAATTGCGGGAAGAATATCGATTCGAAGACGGAAGAAAGGATAGGAAACATCCTGCAAAACATTTTGGACAGCAGGACCTAGCCGTATCGCGCAAACTCGCCGGCCAAGCCGGTATAGGCCAGCTTAGGTCGTCAACCCAAGCCATCCATAGGAAAGGGGCCAGGCTCAATTGGTGGATCGTTTTCACAGCTCATTCGCCTAACATTTGGCTGCAGGCGACCCAATGCCGCGGTCCGGCTCCTCTGCAACTTCCAAGCTCAGTGCCACGCGGCATTGGGCGCCTGAGCCCAAACGATAAGCGGCGCGTCCCTGCGCCGCTTATTGGGGAGCTAACCAGCAAGTGCAATATGAAAGAGTATTACCAAAAGGGAAACACACAGGAACATGCTCGGCGGCGCTTTGATAGCCCTACCGTTTCAGACACCAAAACAGACAATCGCCTAACAAGAACGTCAGTGCAACATAAGACGCGCCGCCTATCAAGACGCTGAACGCAGACAAACATCGATTGCCCCCGTCCATGGGGGCAATCGATGTTGCTGGTTAGCTCCCCATTAGGCACCGCTGGGGAGATTCGAATGTACAGGTTGTTTTTTCTTCCAATGCTGCTGAGTATTAGCTCGGTCGTCGCCGCAGACGAAGACCTCTATACCGGTCGCTATGGTAACTGCATGGACCAATCGGGCGGCGTCACGGTCAACATGCTGAACTGTATTGGTGAAGAACTTGCTTCGCAAGACGCTAGACTCAACGGGGCGTATAAGAAGCTACGTTCACAGTTGACGCCCACTCGTAAGCAAGCGCTACTTACCGCTCAACGCCTTTGGATCCAGTACAGAGATGCCAATTGCAATTTCTACGCTGATCCGGAAGGCGGAACTTTGGCTAACCTCTTGGCAAACGAGTGCGTACTTCGGGAAACCGCAGAAAGGGCAAAAGAACTTGAAGATCTGTACCTGCCCGATTAGTGCCTAACGAGCGTATCCAGCCGACCGCAAAAAGCGCCGCTCGTTCCTCGCTCTGCTTTTTGCGTCGGCTGATGTATAACGTTAGGCGATAAACAGCGACGAAGAAGATAAATTTAGTCTTAATAATACAGATAACTCAACAAAATCAAGTGGGGAAAAAATGAATATAGCATGGCGAAACCATATAGAAAGCTCGTATAGTGTTATTCGTGGAAAACCAAGAATTAAAGGGACAAGAATACCTGTTAGCCTTATACTAGCATATCTGGCAAATGGATATGCCGCAGACAAAATCATTGATGAATTTCCAGATATGGATAAAGATAAAATTGCAGCTTGTCTTGATTATGCTCGTGAATTAGCAGAGTTTGAAGTGGCTGCGTGATGAGTTTAAGGTTCTTTGTTGACCAATGTGTTCCTAACTCAGTGGTTAAACCTCTATTTGAAGCCGGCTATGAAGTTTTTATTCTTAAAGAACATATCTCACCTACTTCCGGGGATCCTATTGTTATTGGAAAAGCTCGGGAACTGGATGCAATATTAATTTCTCTAAATGGTGATTTTTCTGATATAGTCACTTACCCACCATCAAATTATAATGGCATAATTGCGATCCAAATTAAAAATCACCCGGAAATTATACCAAAACTGATGAAAAGATTAATGAGTTATCTATCAATTCACAAAAATATGGCTCAGTACAAAGGGCTTCTATTATTAGTAGAAGCGCATAGAATAAGGATACGTAAATGAAACATTCTAGTTCTTCAGTGAAGTAGGTTGGGGTGGGGAACGAACCCCAACATCCTCTGGCATCACGTTGGGGTTCGTTCCTAACCCCGACCTATACGGATAAGGAGATAAAGTCATGCAAATACAACATTATGAATTCATTTTAATTAGAGAAATAGACAAACTCATTGAAGAGTTTGAAACGTTGAAGAAAAGCGACCTGCAACACCTTCGCGAGAAAATGGTCGAATTGATAAGGCAAAACGATAGGGCGGCGTTGCTCTACCACTTATCAGCAAAGGAATTGTTTGGTGATACAGATATTGGAAAGTCTGTATGAGCAAAATAGAAATAATCCAACGATCATTTCCAGGTGGAGTCCCCGCCACTAAAATTTGTCTTACGTGGCTGCAAGAATAGAAATGGCCTAACATGCCCATCAAGCCGACGCCATACTGCGCATTGAGCTCGGAGAAGTTCTGAAGCATTATCGCAGCGCAGTATGGCACGGCTTATGGGTGACGTTAGGCGTTCAACGCCCGGCGTCTGGCAACTTTCTTCAACAGGGCGTTGGAGAAAAAACGATGAAAGCGGTAGAGAATCCAGAGTTTATCTTGATTCAGAAGATACAAGCATTAAAGGAGAAGTACGAGAATATCCCGGAAATCGCGCAACTGGAGGAAGAAACACGGGAAATTATCAAACAGAATTGTATAACCTCGGTTCAGATGGCTGCGTTTTACTTCATGAATTGCGGGAAGAATATCGATTCGAAGACGGAAGAAAGGATAGGAAACATCCTGCAAAACATTTTGGACAGCAGGACCTAGCCGTATCGCGCAAACTCGCCGGCCAAGCCGGTATAGGCCAGCTTAGGTCGTCAACCCAAGCCATCCATAGGAAAGGGGCCAGGCTCAATTGGTGGATCGTTTTCACAGCTCATTCGCCTAACATTTGGCTGCAGGCGACCCAATGCCGCGGTCCGGCTCCTCTGCAACTTCCAAGCTCAGTGCCACGCGGCATTGGGCGCCTGAGCCCAAACGTTAGGCTTACAGCTATACCTGACAAAAATATTTGGAGAGATTAATGATTTTGCCTAATTTTACGTTTTCACGAAAGAATATTATCTTTCTTCATAGGTGTTCGGGATTTTTTAGGTCTCACCTTCTACTAATAATCGGTGTATACGCGCTAACGATGTCTCTCTCTTCTTATAATTAGGATCGTAAATTTCGTTCGCAAACAACTTTATCTTATTCACTAGACTTCGATAATTTTCTTGTGAAGCATGTAACAGAAAAGTGATGAAATCGCTCGCCAGTACAACCGCTACTTTAGCCACTCTTTGAAACGAAATTGCCAAATGCTGCTCCTCATCCAACGGTTCCATGCCGATCCGAAATATCGTGTGCGTACTCAGATGAGCCACCATGGAAGCCAATAATAAGTTTTCAATGATGTTATCATTCGCTGATGTGATTGCATTCGCATTCAGAGAGTTTTTACACGCTTTGAAAATGAGTTCGATTTGCCACCGCAACCGATATAAAGGATAAATCAAATCGGCGGCAGCAGTTAAATTAGTCATGTACCAGTGATAATTCTTTGCGACCGGATTCCAAAATCCGATGACCCGATAACGCAAGGTCTTGTCGTGATGAATCTTGTCAACGATCACTTCAATAATATGACCTTGCTTCCGGCGCAAATCCAGTGTGAGTAGCGATTGCCCGATGGCCTTTTTACTCAGCCCTTGAATCACCGCCTGGATCCGAATCACGGCATTGGATTTCACGCGTGATAGAAAAAAACCACCCGCTTTTTCAATACCATACAACAAGGCATAGTCCCAGTAACCGAGATCGAAAATCACCAGCTTCCCCGTCAGTGACGCGACGTCCGGAAAGCAGTTTCTATCGTGTCTTGTTCCGGGTGTGAGTTGAAACCACACCAGCAATCCGCTCAGGAGATCGAAATTCGCATGCCACTTGATCGACGCTTTCGTACGGGTCCCAGGAAAGGCATTTTTGGCCTTCGCCAACAGCGTCATGGAACTCGAATCGACCAGCTCGATGGCGGTAACACCAAGCGGTTCCAGAATCGTCTCACGCACCCGGACCGAAGTCGCAAGTTGCACCATTAATTCTCTCATCACGGCTTGCAAATTCCGTTTCAAGCGGTTGCCGGACAGCCGCTCCCAAAACGCACCGCGACCGATCGATTTAGTTAGATGACTTATCATCGAACGGCGAATGGACTCCAATGAAAAAGTCTTGGAATCGCCGAGATAGCAAAACACCAAATTGATCGCAAACTCCAAGGGCGTAATCGTGGTCCTGACGTCTTCGGCAGGAATGAATGTTTCGAAACATTGTTTCAAAACAGTAAGCATGTTATTCTTGTTAATGGCGATCTCCTTGTTGCTTCATAGTAAATAGCCTGTGGAACTATCATATTATGAAGTTAACAAGGTTTTCGCCACCTTTAAAAAAACTAAATATAACCCTATGAAATTTAAGCAAAAAAACCCCGAACATCTATGTATCTTTCTTCTTTTTTTGGCGATTATTTCAAAGATCGCGTATTCTAACGAGTTGGAAAAACAAAAAGAAGCTCTAAATATAATAGCGGATTTTTCCGATCGTCTTTGTAGCAATATACCTCTTAGTGGATCTAGGGAGGCCATAGAATTAACAGGAGAAGCAAAAGCAGAGCTAGACGAATTACTAAAGAAGATAGCAAGTCTTGGCATACAAGGCGCAGCTCAATATCAAAAAAATCAATGGAACGGAGTGATACACCAAGACCTCGCCGAAATACTTGCAACAAACATGGATTGCAAACTGAAAGTACTGGATGTGCTGAAAGATAAAATTGCGCTAAATGACATATATGATACGTCATCTACGATTGAGTTAAGAGCGAATGCAGGGTATTTTGCTTCTAATAAATATAAAGTGGCTGATATCTTAGCGGATTTCGGCGAAGGAAATATGATTGTAGAAAACAGTAGGGGGATTGCATTAACTAGCGCTTTTAGCAAACCTACCACTTTTGTTTTAAAAGGATTTTCAATAAGTAAAGCCGTTGAATTTAAAGTAAATTTAGATTTAGGCGGATTCGCTAACAAAATTACGCTTTGGAATGACAACAGCGAAATCTTGTCAGTAAAATTTCAAAACAGCCAAATAACATTCGGCGATTATACAAGAGGGTATAGGGAGGCTGGATGGCAAGGTGGAGATGCGCCAAATGATGTCAAGGTTACCATAGACGCAAATAACATTGCAAAATTATTTATTAATGATAATTTTTTTGGTATTCAAAAAGCTTCCTGCACAGTTTGTAACAAGTTAACTGTTGAAGGAATAAAACGTAACGAGGATTATTTATATGAGATATCAGTCAACTCATTAAAATAAAAGAAATAAAGAGGAAACGGGGACAGACCCTGAGGTATCCCCACAAAATTCGCTCTCGGCGTCAGTCAATAAGAAGGGCATTATGCTCATCCGCAATCCATTCGGAAAATGGGGGCAGACCCTGAAGTATCCCCACAAAATCCGCCCTCGGCGTCAGTCGGCAAGGAAGGCGTCATGCTTATCCGCGACCCCTTGATCAGGCGGTCCGATCCTGCCGACCAGCTCCTTGAGCACATCGCGGTAGCTCTCCAGCACCACCAGCAGCCGTGCCAGGAATAAGCGTGAGTAGACGCGGCGTTTGCCGTTGCTCGGGTGCAACCAGCGTTCGAGTCCGCGGCGTTCCGCAGCGGTGCCGAGCAGCCACAGCACAAAGGCCGCCAGCGAAGCGATCAACACCAACACCGTGAAACGCCCGACGCCGCGTGAACGGCTGCATTCCAGCCCTTCACCGAACTGTTGGCTC
This sequence comes from Candidatus Thiosymbion ectosymbiont of Catanema sp. Cochon2018, assembly GCA_011392765.1. Classification (GTDB taxonomy): domain Bacteria; phylum Pseudomonadota; class Gammaproteobacteria; order Chromatiales; family Chromatiaceae; genus Thiosymbion; species Thiosymbion ectosymbiont_A. Next base: position 1,996,576 of record WYCW01000001.1, read on the forward strand.
TTCATGTCGCGGAAGCTTTCCTCGATCTGCATGCGCTGCCGATACAACCGCACCAGCTTCTTTGCCGGCAGATCGGCGAGCCGGGTGCAGGCCACCACCAGCCACGGCTCTTTGGCGCTACGGGTGCTGTGAGTACTAGCCTTTGAGCGTGAACGCTTGCCGAAGGCGGTGTTGCCACGTCGCCCTTTGCCTGCCAGACGCACCAGCACCAAGCACGCCCGCAGGGGATTGCTGCGTACCCAGTCACCTTCACCGAGCGCCGTTGCCGTCGCGGTCGCACGCTTGAAAAGCGCCTGGCAACTCATCCAACGGTGATTCAGGCGCACATAGTCGCGTCCCCGCACCCGCCCCACCCAGCGCCAGCCCAGGCGTTCAACCTCCCGGTAGAAGGGAACCTTGAAGCCGGCATCGGCGATGATGATCGGTGCCACAGACGCGGGTAGCAACTGGGCTAACCGCTCCAAAAAACGTTGCTGTACGACCCGGTTGCCAAGCTGCTTCTGCGGGTGGACCTCCTCGTACAAGGTCAAGCTGCGCCCGCCTACCGGCAACGACGCACGCAGCAGATGCAGCGACTGATCGGCCTTCAGATCCGACCAGTCGATCAGGATCAACGGCTCACTGATGCGCGCCAAGGTCACCCGACACAACGCCGCGTAGATCGACCCCGCCTCCTGGTGCAGATGGCGGTTGCCAAGCAGCCGATCCGAACGCTTAATCTTGTGGCGCAGTTGCGCCCCGCCCGCGAAGCGGCGCCCCAACTCGGTCAGTGACAACCGTGGCCCGCTCAGGCACGAAGCCGCGGCGTCCAGGAGCGTCGCCAGGCGCCGACAGTGGATCGATTGCAACAATGGTTCCAGACAGTGATGTAAGATAGTGCCGACATGCATGGGGGGCTCCTGGTGGGTGTGGTTACTTTCCAGGGACCACAATACCCCATGCATGTCCAAATTTATAGTATATAAGCGTTATAACTTCTTGTTTTACATCAAAATAATGTGGGAATACCTCAGGGACAGACCACGTTTCTTCACCTCCAAGAAAGGGGGAAAAGAGACCGGGCTCAATTGATGGGTCGTTTTTTACAGATCATTCGCCTAACATTTTGGCTGCAAGCGACCCAATGCCGCGGTCCGGCTCCTCAGCAACTTTCAAGCTCAGTGCCACGCGGCATTGGGCGCCTGAGCCAAGCCGATAAGCGGCGCGTCCCTGCGCCGCTTATTGGGGAGCTAACCAGCACGTGCAATCTAAAACGTATTACCAAACGGAAAGCACACAGAAACCTGCCCGGCGGCGTTTTGATACCCCAACCGTTTCAGACACCAAAACAGGCAATCGCCTAACAACAACGTCAGTGCAACAGGAGACGCGCCGCCTATCAAGACGCTGAACGCAGACAAACCTCCCTTGCCCCCGTCCATGGGGGCAAGGGAGGTTGCTGGTTAGCTCCCCATTAGCCTCTAGGAGGTTCCAACTATGGAGTTCTTAAAAAGCTTCTCAAATATATGGGGTGCAGCAGCAGCGGCCACTGCGTCCTTCCCATTGTTAAACGACTTGTTCGTAGTGTTACCACTAATTCAGCATAATGAAAAGATTCAAACAACAGTGGCAATGATATTTTCAGTGTACGCGTTAGCTCTAGCTTATACGTCAAGAAATTCATATCCTCAATACAAAATAGTTATTGCAAACGTATATGCTACAATAAGCATTGTATTGTTAGCGATTTACTTATACGTGGTGAGTCAAACTGTTCCATATAGTTCCGATAGAGTCGCATTAGCTATAGTCCTATACGTTCTTTTCTTTTTTTCACTTACGTCTGCTTTCAGCACACTTGCAGTGAAGTTGTATACAGATTCCATCCAACAAACGCGAGGAGAAGATGATAAGTAAACTACTAACCAAAATTACGTTGGGCGCACTGATTTATATCATAGCCTCAGCACCAGCATTTGCAAAAGACCCCGAAACCTACAAGAACGAACTAATGCAGTTTAATGTAGTGCTCTCGGCCAACGATAAAGAACAAGTAAGGGAATGGTTACTTGATTGGAATAGCGGTTTTCCTGATTTAGCAGATAAGCTAATGGAAGTATTAAGCAACACAAGACCTAAAGGCAATACAACAGTGCTAGATGCTGTGATGGGTAAGTACCGTATCGTTAATGGGAAACCTGCTAGTCAATACATCGCTCCTCCGTATGACAAGGAAAAAATTAAGAAGGCTTATGTGAAGAATTGGAAAGAGCGAAATAGCAGTAGATGGCAAGCATTGCCAGAACCAGCAAAGGCAGATTTAAATCTTGCATTTGATTATATCACGAACCCCAATATGACCTGGTAGGCTAACAAAACCATCCAGCGGACGTGCCAAAGGCGCACGCCGCTGATGGTTACCGTTATGCCTTTTAAAGAGGAATCAATTTTGAGCTTAGCCTTGTTAATAGTAGTATGGTCGGATGAAAAAGAATCTTGATCATTTGCCAGCATCCCGGCAGGACAATCTAGTCCATATTGTCACTGTCCTTCGTGACGAGTTTGAACAAGTCACAGGATTTGCTACTGGTAAGAAAAAACACGGCAGGATATTAAAAATCATCCTATTTGGTAGTCATGCCACAGGAAAATGGGTAAATGATCCGGCTCACGGTTACGTTAGCGATTATGACATTTTAGTTATTGTCAACAAAAGAGAACTCGTTGAAGAGTATAAGCTCTGGCATACCGCGGAAGATCGCGTTGCTTTACGAGTACGCCAGCCCTTAAATATATTGGTCCATACACTGGAAGAAGTAAACGATGCTCTAGTCAAAGGGCAATTTTTTTTCACTGACATCAAGCGAGAAGGAATTGTACTGTACGAGGGTGATAAACGTGAGCTGGCAGAACCTGGCAATCTAACTTCTGAGGAATACAAAGATATCTCGAAAAATCATTATGATCAGTGGTTCGAGAGCGGTATAAGCTTCTATGATAATTATGAATACAAGCTGAGTAAAGCAGACCTCAAAAATGCCGTATTCCAACTTCACCAAGCCACAGAGCGTTACTTTGCATGCCTGCTGTTGGTCTTAACCAACTACAAACCGAACACACATAACCTGAAACAGCTTAACTCGTTGGTCATTTCACAAGATGAACGCGTTGCCAAGGTATTTCCACAAGACAATAAGATTCATCGTCGTTGTTTTCAGTTGCTAAAGAATGCGTATGTTGATGCACGTTATTCAGAGCATTACAAAATTTCTCAGGAAGAACTAATATGGCTGGCGGAACGTGTAAAGTATTTACAACAATTAACAGAGATGTTGTGTCAAGAGAAGATTGCAAGCTATTAATAATTATCAAGCAATAACGGAAAAAGGGGCCAAGCTCAATTGATGGGTCGTTTTTTACAGATCATTCGCCTAACATTTGGCTGCAAGCGACCCAATGCCGCGGTCTGGCTCCTCAGCGACTTTCAAGCTCAGTGCCACGTGGCATTGGGCGCCTGAGCCAAGCCAATAAGCGGCGCGTCCCTGCGCCGCTTATTGGGGAGCTAACCAGCAAGTGCAATATAAAGAGTATTATACTCCCTATAGGCACAAAATACGAATTTTAAAATAAATTCCTGGAAAGACGTGTAACTTTCTGAGAGATGATATACTAAGTTGGGTTAGAGAGCTTATTGTGTACATTGAGGCAGCAATGATAAGAATCGACTTCCGCCCGCAGGATATCAAGAGGATTAAGCAGTTACGCTACGATGACCCTCATCCAAGAGTGAGAAGGAGAATGGATGTGCTGTGGCTAAAAAGTCAGGGCCTTTCCCATCAGGAGATCTGTCGGCTTGCCGGTATTGGTAGTAACACCTTATGCAAATACCTCAGGATGTATCAAGCGGGTGGGGTGGAAAAACTAATGGAAATTAACTTCTACGCCCCGACGAGTGAGTTGGATGAGCATCGAGCTCGCCTCAAAGCCCATTTTCGCGCGCATCCGCCAGCGACGCTCAAGGACGCGATAGCAAGCATAGAGCAGCTGACTGGAATCAAGCGCAGCCCCAG
>WYCW01000001.1:2000630-2035761 GCA_011392765.1 Candidatus Thiosymbion ectosymbiont of Catanema sp. Cochon2018
TACCAAAAGGGAAACACACAGGAACCTGCCCGGCGGCGTTTTGATATCCCAACCATTCAGACACCAAAACAGGCAATCGCCTGACAAAAACGTCAGCGCAACATAAGACGCGCCGCCTATCAAGACGCTGAACGCAGACAAACCTCCCCTGCCCCCGTCCATGGGGGCAAGGGAGGTTGCTGGTTAGCTCCCCATTAGACGCTTGACGCAAGGGCAGGAGAAAGTACAATTGTACACATGAAGCTTGTCGTCGATACTTCGGTCGTTCTTGCAGTGCTATTCAACGAGCCAGAAAGGGATGTAATCCTTTCTGTGACAAAGGGTTGCGAGTTGCTTGCGCCTCTATCGTTGCCGGTTGAGGTGGGAAATGCAATCAGTTTGGCTTTCAAGAAGCGTAAAATCGATTTGGGACAGGGGGAAACGGTCATTGACGGGCTCAGCAAGATTAAGATTCGGTTTGAGGGGATTGACTACATCAATGCCATTACCATAGCGCATAAGTACTCAATTTATGCATATGACGCTTACATGATGGACCTAGCTCAAAGGGAACGATGTCACCTGTTCTCCCTGGATGCGAAGCTAAAGCTGATGGCTAAGGAAGCTGAGATCAGGATTCTTGAGGTATAGAAGATGACTGTTTATACGTTCACCACAGCTAGGCAACGGTTGGCGCATTTAATGGATGAAGCTAATCGAAAGGCTGAGGTCATTATCAAACGGAAGAATGGACAGATGTTCGAGCTGCGGTCAGTTGAAGAAAAAGGTTCGGGTCTGGATGTTCCGGGAGTTGATGTTCAACTGTCAACAAATGAACTTGTTGATATGATTAGAGAATTGCGTGAAGAAAGCGTCTAACACTGCGCTCAACCCGACCAAGGGAAAACGGGGACAGACCAAAAGAAAAAATAAGGACACCCATCTTGTTTGGAACGCAGACAAACCTCCCTTGCCCCCGTCCATGGGGGCAAGGGATGTTGCTGGTTAACTCCCCGTTAGGCGAAGAAGCATCCAGCCACATCGGAGTAACATGTGTACACCGTAGTACTTTTACCAAAAGCAATCAAAGATCTCAAAAAGATACCAAAGACTGATGCATCAAGAATCGCCGCACAGCTTCAGGTATTGGAAAATGGGTTAACTGGAGACGTAAAGAAGCTTACAAATTACACACCAGAATATCGATTACGAATAAGAGGGTATAATGATGGATAACATAATTACTGAATTGATGAGGCGGTATGGAATATGGGCAATATTGGCTCTATTAGTGGTTGGAACAACCGTTTGGTTTGTCGCGCACTACCAGGCTGAGCCTGGTGATGAACTTTCAATACTCTGGGGCATGGTTGAATACACAAAAAGTAAATCACAGACAGAACACAAATTGATTCATTCAGAAAAAGACCAGCCTACAATCACTAAGCCGCTAACAACCACTTATCAGCCGTCAACAGTCACGAAAGTAGAAATAGGTGAAATTACTTTAGATCTGCAAGCGTGCAGACGTTCGGATAGCAATATAATCTGTGATCTTTTTATTACTAGCACGACAAATACTGCACCCGAAGGATTTATGATTTATATCAAAGGAGATTATAAATCTAAAATAATTGATGATTCTGGAAAAGAATATTACGCATATCTTGTGAGACTTGGGGAGAAAGGTCACGCTTGGTCAGTAGAAGACAGGCTTTATGCTAATCGTCCAAAGAGAGCCAGCCTTTACTTTGAGAATATTTCAATAATAGAAGAACAAATACCAATACTTGAAGTTGAAGGATTTCTTTTACCAGGCACTCACATTAATGCGTTATTCAGCGATATACCCTTATCTAAATGATGAGTGATCTGACCCACTTTAATGAATCCGGAGCAGCCTACATGGTGGACGTAGGCGCCAAGGATACGACCCATCGCATAGCCATGGCTGAGGGTCTGATCCGCATGGAGCCGGAGACCCTGGCCTTGATTCGTAGCGGCGGTCACAAGAAAGGAGATGTGCTCACGGTCGCACGTATCGCCGGTATCATGGGGGCCAAGCGGACGTCCGACCTGGTGCCCCTGTGCCATCCTCTGGCGTTGACGAAGGTCGCAATCGACCTCGAACCCTTGACCGAGAAGCCGGCAGTACACTGCCGCGCGCTGGTGGAGACCCGGGGCGCGACCGGGGTCGAGATGGAGGCCCTGTGTGCGGTGCAGATAAGTCTGCTGACGATTTATGACATGTGCAAGGCCGTGGATCGGGGGATGTGTATCGAGTCCGTCCGTCTGCTCGAAAAATCGGGGGGTCGATCCGGTCACTGGCGGCGCGGGACCGCAGACTAGGATTCCTTGAATGACCAGATTTTGTGCAAATGAGTCAAGTTTGCGCGCTGCACAAAAACATTTCTGCCTCTTGCTTGGGCGGGAATCGCAAATCCTTTGAACCACGGATGGACACGGATACACACGGATCACATCCGTGTTTATCCGTGTCCATCCGTGGTTCTTCGGTGCGGTTGGTCACGCCTCGTCGGTCTGAGGCGAAGCCTCGTTAGGTTATTGCTGGGTTTTGGCCGTCCCTGGCCGTAACCCAGCCTACGGCCTACGGTCCCTTTTTAGACAGTCTCTTAAACCATAGAGGACAAAAGAATGCAGAGAATTGGCCTGTGCCTTTCTCTGTGTCCTCTGTGGTTAAAGGATTTTTGCGACACCCTCTTCAGACGGGAGGCCTTCAAGGCGTCGCGCGCGGAAGGGGGAACGGGCCTTCAATCCGATTCTCGCAGTCCTTCCAGTAATCCCCGGACCTGTTTTACTCGCGGTGCTGCTCCGATGTCCTGGAACAGGCCCAGGGCCTGTCTGTACATCGCCTCGGCCTGCTCCAGGTCGCCGCGGATGCGGTAGACGGTGCCCAGGTTGCCGTAGGTGGTGGCCATACCCTCCTTGCGCCCCAGTTCCTTATCGATGGCCAGGCTCTGCTTATACATCGCTTCGGCCTGCTCCAGGTCGCCGAGGATGCGGTAGACAATGCCTAAGCTGCCATAGTCGACGGCCATGCCTTCCTTACGCCCCAGAGATTTGTTAAGCGCCAGGCTCTTCCGGTACATCGCCTCGGCCTGATCCAAGTCGCCGCGGATGCGGTAAACCAGGCCCAGGTGGTCATAGTCGGCAACCATGCCTTCCTTGCGCCCCAGGGCCTCCTCGATGGCCAGGCCCTGCTTGTACATCGCCTCGGCCCGATCCAAGTCACCGCGGGTTTGGTAGATGCTGCCCAGATTGCCGTACTGGCTGGCCATGGCCTCTTTGCGCCCCAGGGCCTCGTTGAGCGCCAGGGCCTTGCGGCACATCGCCTCGGCCTGATCCAGGTCGCCGCGGATTCGAAAGACGCTGCCCAGGCTGCAATAGTCGGCGGCCATGCCCTCCTTGCGCCCCAGTTCCTCGTTGAGGGCCAGGCCCTGCCGGTACAGCGCCTCGGCCTGGTCCAGGTCGCCCCGAATCTGGTAGACGGTGCCCAGGTTACCATAGTCGGCGGCCATGTCCGCCTTGCGCCCCAATTCCTCCTCGATGGCCAAGCTCTCCCGGTACAGCGCCTCGGCCTCGTCCAGGTCACCGCGGATTCGCGAGACGTTGCCCAGGTTGCCGTAGGCGACAGCCGACAGCTTCCGGTCGGTTGTGGCTTCGGCCAGCGAGGCTACGGTGCGATAGGCCGCTGCTGCCTCATCCAATGCCCCGGCCCGCAAGGAGAGGTGTCCAAGTCCGTTCCACGCCTTCGCATTCTTCGGGTCGAGCTCCGTCGCCCGGCGGTAAGCAGCGAGTGCCTCGTCCATGTCGCGGAGGAAGGCGAGTGTCCCGCGATGCCGCGCGGCTTCCGCCACTTCCTGATCGGCCGCCCTCCCCTTCGCGGCCTCGCACGCCTCGACCTCGGAGAAGATCGCCTCCGCCAACCCCGCATCGCCCTGCACCGCTTCTTTCAGAACCTTCCGGATGCGGGCCCGAGCGTTCCGAACCGTCGTCTGTCCGGGGATAGCAATGACCGCCTCCCGCACCGCCGCGCGCAGTGATTGTGCGTGCTCCCGCGCCGCTTCCTCGCGGCGCCGGGAGTCGAGCAGGGTCCGGTCCTTGGCATCCAGCTCTTGCGTAAGCCTTGCGACGGCCTTGGCGAGTAGGGGGTCCCGTTCAGTTTCCCCGACGCCCAGACCTGAAAACCAGTTCCACCAATTCGTCAGCCACCCCATGGTACGATGCCCTCCGCCAACGGCACCCCGATACCCTATCACACAAGCCTCGTCGGGTGTTTTGTTTGGCAGACCTGTCCGCTTCCCGACCACCTACAGCCGAAAATTCAAGACCATGTTCTGGCAAGAAGACAATACCGAGACCTCCTTCCAAGTCCCCGACGATATCGTCGATGTCCTGTTCTCCGTGGTCTGCAAACGCTTGCCCGTAGATCATGCCTATGCCCTATCCGTGGCGCTGCGGCAGGCCGCACCCTGGATCGCGGAGGACGATTCCGGGGCCGCGGTCCACACGATTCACGTAGCAGGTTCCCAGAATGGTTGGGAGCGACCCGAGCACGGTACGGACCAATACCTGATCCTATCCAAGCGCACCAAGCTCACCATCCGGGTGCCCAAGCAACGCACGGCTGCGCTCCTGGAGGATCTCGAGGGCAAGACCCTGGACGTGTCCGGCTGCCCATTGATCATCGGTTCCGGAAAGATCCGCCGGCTGAGCAGAGAAACGACCCTCTTCTCGCGCTATGTGGCCGCCGTCCCGGACGCCGCCGAGGAGGCCTTCCTCGACTGGGCGGCCCACGCATTGAGCGACCAAGGCATCCGGGTACGGAAGGCCCTGTGCGGCAAGATGACCCCACTGACTACGCCGGACGGAATGCTCCGCACGCGCAGCCTCATGCTGTCGGACCTGGCGCCGGAAGAATCGGTCCGCCTTCAGCAGCAGGGACTCGGCCCCCATCGCAAGATGGGTTGCGGCATCTTCATCCCGCACAAGGGTATAGACCCGGTCGGCAAAACAACTTCAGGTTAAGCGAGTACATACGCGCTCGCCCTGTTTTATTGGGCATTCGATCTTGCTCCACCAACCGGAACGGCTATACTGTGATACCTCGCCCACGGGCAACCAGTACGCCCGGATACGCGGTTCGCGGCGCGATCCTGCCAGTTCCCCGCCGGGGTGGCGAAATTGGTATACGCAGTAGACTCAAAATCTACCGGTGGCAACACCATGTCGGTTCGAGTCCGACCCTCGGCACCAAACTTTCGTTGTGCGCACGTTCCCATACTCCGGAGACTGCGAAAGTTCGATGTAGTAGCCGCAACCACATGCCGACCTTGACCCACTAACCGGCAGTGGCTCAGTTTGAAAATTTTATGCTTGGCCGCTCACTTTCCGGCCCATTTAACGCCAGGACGCAAAGATTCTTTTTCTTTCTTGGCGTCATTGCGTTTTTTCGCAATTTCCGATTTTTCGCAAACTGAGCCACTACCCACTGACCATGGGAATTGACCCGCCACGCCTCATTGCTTATCGTGCCCCTCGGTGGTTCTCCGTTTCTCCACAAACGGCGGGGCCGTATTCGGGGATAGCGCCGTTCTAAAGGAGGCATGATGTGACCAACCATTCTCAAACCGCCGATGTGGGGGAGCTGAGCCAAGCCGTCGCCAACCTGACCGATGCCTTGGCCCGTACCGAGAAGCGCTCCGCCCATCTGACCCGGATCATCCATTGGAGCCTGCTCGGGGGCCTGGTCCTGCTGGTGGTTGCGGGGTTTCTGATTGCCAAAGGGGTAGGTGCTGCCTACGCCTCGTTCGACCAGTTTCTGTCCACCGCCGAGGAGGCGATCGGGCAAAACGAGTATGTGCAGGAACATGTCGAGTTCTCCATAAAGAAAACCATCGTAGAGGACAACCTGGAGGACAAGAAGCGTCAAATGACGCCGGAGGAATACAAGGCCTTCGTCGATAACTTGGCGCGGAAAATGACGCTGGGGGAATATCAGACCTTCGTCGTCAACCTGACGCTGGAAATGACACCGGAGGAATATAAGGCCTTCGTCGATAATCTGGCGTTGGAAATGACGCTGGAGGAATATCAGACCTTCGTCGATAACCTGATGCTGGAAATGACGCCGGAGGAATATAGGGCCTTCTTCGACAACCTGATGCTGAGAATGACGCCGGGGGAATATAAGGCCTTCGTCAATAACCTGACGCCGGAGGAATATAAGGCCTTCGTCGATGACCTGACGCTGAAAATGGTGCCGGAGAAAGATAAGATTCTCCTCATCGAGACCCTTGCCCGCACCCTGCAGCCGGAGAAATACAAGACTCTCCTCGTCGAGGCCCTCGCCCGTATACTGCCGCCGGAAAAATATAAGGCTCTCTTCGTCGAGACCCTCGCCCGTACCCTGCCGCCGGAGAAAGAGAAGGCTCTTCTCGTCGAAGCCCTTGCCCGTACAGTGCCGCCGGAGGAATATAAGGCCTTTGTCGATAACCTGCCGACGAAGGAGTATGAGGCTATCACCAGACAGGTAGTTATCGAGAGGGCTGTCAATGTCCTTGCTGATGTCTTTGTAGTAATGAGGCGTGTCCGCGAGGATTCCGATTCGATCCATAGGGTACTCCGAGATGGATTCGAAAAATTAGGGGACGACCCCAGTTTGACGCTCGAGAAGATCGGCAAGCAGCTGGAAACGATGAACAACGCCCTTGCGGCGATGCCCCCCATGAAGGACTACATGGGACAGATGAATCAGAAAATGTCCTCGGTGCCTGCCATGGCTGCCCAAATGGATCTGATGAACCGGAACATGGCTTCCATGACGACCAGTATAGGCTCGACCATGGGGCGCATGGGCAAGTGGATGCCTTGGTGACGGGCGCGTATTAGGGACTGTTGACATTCAGCGGTCAAGGCCGCAATCGGTTAGACAGAGAACCACGAATTCACACGAGTCGACACGAATTGGTGTGAATTCGTGTCGATTCGTGGTTCTCTTATGAAAACAGTTCGTTAGAGTTAAATGTCAACAGTCCCTATCTCCCTCCGGGCAGGGTGGATTCTGACAGTGGTGGGCAATCGATCATGAATAAGCAGGTTATCGATACCGACCGGGCCCCGCGGGCCATCGGGACCTATTCGCAGGCGGTGCGGGTGGGCGAAACTGTCTATCTCTCGGGTCAGATTCCGTTGGTTCCTGAGACCATGGAACTGGTGGAAGGCGATGTCCAGGCGCAGATCCGCCGGGTCTTCAGTAACCTCGGGGCGGTAGCTGCCGCCGCCGGGGGAAGCCTGGCGGATCTGGTCAAGCTCACTGTCTATCTGAAAGATCTGGCGGACTTTCTCCTGGTCAACCAGGTGATGGCCGAGTATTTCAGCGAGCCCTACCCGGCGCGGGCGGTGATCGGGGTCAGCGCCCTGCCCAAAGGGGCGGCGGTGGAGATAGATGCGGTGATGGTGCTTGCGGGTCGTCCGTAGCCGGCATTGCGGTTGGTGAGCTATGCGGGCTAGGATTCCTTGAGGGAGCCGAATCTTTACCAATGAGTCAAATTTGTGCACTGCATAACAAAGATGCCTCTTTTTTTATCCACAGATTACGCAGATTTCCACAGATTATTTTGTCTTTCATCTGTGGAAATCTGCGTAATCTGCGGATAAAAGATGGCGCCGAAACGAGTTAAGAATTCACCCTCCGTCGGTCTGAGGCAGAGCCTCGCTAGGATCCTTTATTAACAGGATTTTTTTGTTGTGAAAAGCGCTTGCTGGTTTGGTAAGCGTGTGAGAGGGCGTAGGAAATTCAGGAACGACGAGAATCCTGTAAATCTTGTGTAATCCTGTAAATCCTGTCCGATTGGAGCTTCGCGATGAAGCTCGGGTTGGGCACTTGTCGGTCTGAGGCGAAGCCTCGCTAGGATAAAGGAGTGACGATGCGGATTTTCATTCTCATCGCCTGGACACTGGTTGCGACTCTGCTTGCCGCCTGCAGCTCCAGTCCCGAACGGGCCGCGGGTACATCGCCGCCACCACGAGCGCGGCCGACTGTCCGTGTCTGGCCCGAGCCACCAAAGGTATGGAGGGCCGAGTCGATCTCTGATCGGGTACTCAGGGATCGGGCACTCAGGCCCAGTCGCGCCAGGTGGTCACCCGGCAGGCGCGGCGATTATGCAAACTATCCTGCCGCAGCGCGATTGATCGACAAGCTGGTGCGGCAGGAGAGCTTCAAGCGGGCCTATCTGGAACGGATTCTCGCACGGGTCGAGCGGCAGCAATGGATTCTCGATTTCGTCAATCGCCCCAAGGCCAAGCGATCGAGGCGACCGACCGGGGCCTGGACCCGTTATCGCGCCAAGTTCCTCACCCGGGACAATATCTCGAACGGGATCGGCTTTTGGCGCCGCTACGGGCGCGCGCTCCGGCGTGCCCAGGCCCGGTACGGCGTGCCGCCCGAGTATGTGGTCGCCATCATCGGCATCGAGACCCGCTACGGCGGCTACCTGGGAAAGCACCGGGTGATTGATGCCCTGGCGACTCTGGCCTTCGACTATCCGCGCCGATCCAAGTTCTTCACGGGCGAGCTCGAATCCTTTCTGATCATGGCCCGCGACGAGGGTCTGGACCCCTTCAGGCCCAGGGGCTCCTACGCCGGGGCCATGGGGCTGGGCCAGTTCATGCCATCGAGCTTTCGCAAATGGGCGGTGGATTTCGACCGCAATGGTAAGCGCGACCTCTGGAACCCGGTGGATACCATCGGCAGCATCGCCAATTACTTCGTGTCCCACGGATGGCGCAAGGGGGACCCCGTGACGGTTCGCGCGTCCGTGAGCGGCATGGGTGCCGGAACAATGAAGACCGGCTATGACACCAGCTACAGTCCCGCGATGCTACGGCGGAACGGGATTGTCGCGACTGCCGGGCTCGGCCGCGGGCGGCAGGTCAGCCTGATCAGGCTGGACGCCGCCGGCGGTTACGAATACTGGCTCGGGCTGAAAAACTTCTACGTGATTACGCGCTACAACCACAGCAGCTACTATGCTATGGCGGTATACCAGTTGGCGCAGGCACTGCGGTCGCGGCGGGGACTCGGTAGATCTGTCCTGGCCCAGGCGGGAGTATCCGGCTGGAATCCCTAGCGAGGCTTCGCCTCGGACCGACGAGGCATGATGCCCCGAAAGCCCCTTTTCCGTAAGGCCCCATCTCCTACACCTAACCAACCGTTGGAGAGCTTGGGTAGGTCGAAATCGGGATCGGGATCGGGATCGCAATCGGAATTTCGATCCCGATCCCGATCCCGATTTGTGCACTGCATAAACTTGACTCATTGGTAAAGATTCGGGTCCCTCAAAGATCCTAGCTCTGACGTTTAAGCAATTAGTAGCTGTTTCAGATATTGGAGGCAACCGGTGGCAACAGAACGCTCGGCAACTTGGCGCAGTGGCTACATGATAATTGCAGTAGTAGTGGGTCTGATTGCGGGAATATTTTGGGCAGAAAGTTTACAAAGGAGATCCGAGAAAGCAATAGAACAAATCGAAACAGTCCTGGATCACCAAGTTTCAGAGTTGAAAGAGTTAACACTTTGGAGTCTGAAAAGACCCTTATTTGGAATCCAGCCGCGGAGCGATCTAACACCAGCCCGTTTTCGTGCAACGTATAGAATGGTGCATTCGTAGTTTTCCTCTTTCTTGCCGGCCGATAACGCTTAACATAATGGCATCGACTTATTCCCCGCTGATGGTCACTGTCACCCGGCGGTGATGGGCATGGGTGCGGTGCTCGTAGAGATAGATTCCCTGCCAGGTCCCGAGGGCGCAGCGCCCCCCGCCTACCGGCACGGTCAGATCCATCTTGGTGAGGATGGCGCGCACGTGGGCCGGCATGTCGTCCGGTCCCTCTTGGGTGTGGTCGAACAAGGGATCTCCGTCCGGGACCAGGCGGGCCATGAAGGCATCCAGGTCGCGCCGGACCCCGGGATCGGCGTTTTCGCACAGGACCAGCGAGGCGCTGGTGTGGTGTACGAAGATGTGGCAGGTACCCGTCGTAATACCGCTCTTGCGCACGGTTTGCTCCACGTCCCTGGTAATATCATAGGTACCTCGCCCGCGGGTGGCGACGGTAAGCTGGTGCTGGGCGATCATATGCCGGCTTTCCTCGGGTTGTTCGGTTCGGTACGCTAGCCTACATCCTTAGCCTATCGGAAGAAACTTGGAAACCGGCAAGACCCAGGCATTGAGCCGGGTGCCCGTGGACGGGCTCCGCGGGGTGGGTCCGAAGGTCGTAGAGCGGCTCGCCAAGATCGGTATCACCTCGGTCCGGGACCTGCTGTTCCATCTGCCTCTGCGCTACCAGGACCGCACCCGGTTGGTGCCGATCGCCGACCTGAAGCCCGGTGCCGAAGCCCTGGTAGAAGGGGAGATCAAGGATGCCGGCATCGGTTACGGTCGCCGCCGCTCCCTCAAAGTCCGGCTTGCGGACGCATCGGGGTCGGCCGGCATCCTGTTGCGCTTCTTTCACTTTTCCCGCAATCAGGCCGCCGCCCTCAAGCCAGGGGGCAGGTTACGCTGTTTCGGGGAGGTTCGCCACGGTCCCCAATCCCTGGAGATGGTGCACCCGGAATACCAGCATTGCGACCGCGACGAGCTGCCGCCCCTGGAAAACACCCTTACCCCTATCTATCCGACCACCGAAGGGCTGCAGCAATCCTCCTGGCGCCTGCTCACGGATCAGGCGTTAGTGCTGCTGGACCAGGACAACGCCATGCCGGAGGAATGGCTGCCGTGGGAAGTCCGGGAACGGTTCCGGTTCCCACCCCTGGCCGCGGCCTTGCGTCTCCTCCACCGGCCACCGGCCTCGATCTCGGTGGCGGACTTGCGCGCTCGCCGCCACCCCGCCTTACGCCGGTTGGCATTCGAAGAGCTGGTGGCCCACCAGCTCGGCCTGCGTCGTTTCAGGCACCACCAGAAGCGGATTCGGGCCCCGGTCCTGAACGGGGACCGCAGCCTGCGCACCCGGCTGCTGGCAAGGTTGCCCTTTGCGCTGACCGCCGCCCAGCGCCGGGTGACGGAAGAGATTGCGGCGGACCTGGAGCGACCGTACCCCATGCTGCGCCTGCTGCAGGGAGATGTGGGCTCGGGCAAGACGGTGGTCGCGGCCTTGGCGTCCCTGCAGGCCGTGGAGGCCGGTCATCAGGTCGCCATCATGGCGCCCACCGAGCTCCTGTCCGAGCAGCACCTGCACAACCTGCGCGACTGGCTGGAACCCCTGGGGCTGGAGCCCCTGTGGCTGACCGGTCGCCACAAGGGTCGAGAGCGGGCGGAGCTGGTGGCGCGCATCGCGGGAGGTGAAGCCCCCGTGACCGTGGGGACCCACGCCCTGTTCCAGGACGATGTCCGTTTTAGGGACCTGGGGTTGGTCATCGTCGACGAGCAACACCGGTTCGGTGTCCATCAGCGCATGAAGCTGAAGGAGAAAGGGGCACAGCAGGCGCAGATACCCCATCAGCTCATCATGACCGCCACCCCCATCCCCCGCTCTCTGGCCATGACCCTGTACGCCGACCTCGACCTCTCGGTAATCGACGAGTTGCCGCCGGGTCGCACCCCGGTGACCACCGCTGCCGTCCCCGACAGTCGGCGCCAAGAGGTGATCGACCGGGTGCAGGAGGCCTGTACCCAGGGACGTCAGGCCTACTGGGTCTGCACCCTCATCGACGAGTCCGAGGTCTTACAATGTCAGGCCGCCGAAGACACCGCCAAGGCCCTCGCCGCGGCCCTGCCCGGACTGCGCGTGGGCCTGGTCCACGGCCGCCTGAAAACCACCGAGCGCGAGCCCGTAATGGCGGACTTCGCCGCCGGGAAGCTGGACCTGCTGGTGGCGACGACCGTAATCGAAGTCGGGGTGGACGTGCCGAATGCCAGCCTGATGATTATCGAGAATCCGGAGCGCCTCGGTCTCGCCCAACTCCACCAGCTCCGTGGCCGGGTAGGACGTGGGGCGGTCCGGAGCCATTGCGTGCTGCTCTACCATGCCCCCCTGTCCCCACCGGCGCGGGCGCGGTTGGCGATCCTGCGCGAGAGCACCGACGGCTTCGAGATCGCCCGCAAGGACCTGAAGATGCGGGGACCCGGAGAAGTCCTGGGAACCCGGCAGACCGGGGACATCCAGTTTCGGATTGCCGACCCGGCCGGCGACGAGGCCCTGCTGCCCGCGGCCCAACAGGCAGCGGACATCATCCTCGAACGGCACCCGGAATACGTGCGTCCCCTGATCGAACGCTGGTTCGGGGGACGGGTGGAGTACGGGAGGGTGTAGCCCCGCTTGGGAGGGTGTCGCAAAAGCCCTTTTTCAAAAAAATCCCACGTAACCATCCGGGACCTGACATTCCATGGCTCTTTATGGATTCCAGACTGCTTTGCCTTGTCCGCGGAGTCATGTCGTTTCTCGCTGCCGAACCGTTCGCTGTCTTCACCGCCCCCTAGTTACACTGCAGTCTTGCCGGGAGTGTAGGATGCGGTGAGCGCGATATACCGTAGCAGGATTACACCAATCCCGACCGCGAACCGCATCAATGGACGCCCGGCCAGCGGCGAACCGCATCTTTGGATGGCGATAAGCCCCACGGAATGGGTGTTGGGCACACCGCTGCTGTGGGCCACACGGACGACATGCGGGTAGCCCAATGGACAACATGGACGGTATGGACTGCATGGACCGGGGGGCACACAGCAACCCCTGGTCCACGTAGTCCACTTGGTCCATGTCGTCCACGGCGGCTGCCGCCGTCCAAAGATGCGGTTCGCGCCTGGCGGTGGTGCAGTCCGGAAAGGACAACACACGCTCACCGCATCCTACGAGCTTTGCCCAACCTTGTATGTTCTGTTTCTAAGGGAAAGCCAAGGATCAGGTATAAAGGGATTTGATGGAGAGTACCTGGGGAAGCCGTCCCACCCGGAGGCCCCGAGCCTGTGCGTAGATTGGCTCCCCGCCCTCTTCGCCCATACCGAAGAGTATCCGAGGCCGTGAGCGATGCTCGTGAGCCTGCATACACAAGGTCGGTAGGCGAGGGTTCAGGGTCGGGGAACCAAGTCTTGATCCTAGCGCCTTTTTGACTGACGAGGAACCACCCATGAACGTTGCCGGAATTGATGTCAGCGCCAAAACCGTTACCTTGGTCATCAGCCGCGATGAGCGCACCGGAAAACCCCGCGAGTTCAAGAATACCCCAGCCGGTCATGCGACCTTGCGCAACCGCTTGCGTAAGGCACACGTGAGCCGCGTCTGCCTGGAGGCCACCGGCCTCTATCACCTCGACCTAGCCCTGGCCCTGGAGGACGCCGGGCTACCCCTCATGGTAATCAACCCCAAGGCCGCCAAACGCTTCGCGGAGGCCTTCCAGACCCGCACCAAGACCGATGCCGTCGATGCCGCAGTCCTGGCCCAGTTCGCCCTGCGCATGCCCTTCACACCCTGGCAGCGCCCCGATGACTTGGCCCTGGCTATCCGCGCCTGCGCACGCCGCATCGCCGCCCTCGACAAGCTCCGGACCCAAACCAAGAACCAGCTCCATGCGGCCCAACTGACCGCCATGACGCCGGATTTCCTCATCGCTAGCCTGCAGCAGACCGTTGCCTTCCTGGATGACCACATCGAACACCTGCGCCAACAGGCCCGCGACCTCATCGCCACGAATGAGGCGCGCCGGCACGCCTTCGACCTGCTGATCACCGTCACCGGCATTGCCGATGCCAGTGCCATCCAACTCCTCGGCGAGCTGTTGGTCTTGCCCGATGACATGCAGGCCAAACAATGGGTTGCCATGGCCGGCCTCGATCCCCGACAACACCAGTCCGGCTCCAGCATCGACAAGAAGCCACGCATCTCCAATGCCGGCAACCGCTACCTGCGCCTGGCCCTTTACATGCCCGCTCTCAGCGCCGCACGCCATGATCCCAACGTCAGGGCCTATTACCGCCACCTCATCGAGGATCGCGGCCTCAAAAAGCTCCAGGCCCTCTGTGCCGTCATGCGTAAGCTCCTGCTCGCCATCCATGCCATGCTCAAGACTCAGAACCCCTTCGACAGCAGCCGCTTCTATACCCCCACCGAAACGGCTGCCTGATAAATCTGATTTATGTGCATAAGGTGAATCTTTGGGAATCAGGAGCTAAATTGGACTTGCATCGGAACAGAGTATCTACGGCTCCATGCCGGGGGTAGAGAAGAGATCAGTCTGGAATCCATAAAGAGCCAATTCCATTCTTCCTATCGCCTAACAGCCGCATCAGGTCAGCCGCCTCGACCTCGCCACCATAGTTGAACGGCACGGGCAAGTAACCACCGGCGAGCTTGAGGATACCCGAGATCCGGTAGTCCCATCTGCCGCCGGTAAGGACCAGCTCCGGCACCTTCCGGATGAGGTCCAACAGCTGGGTATTGACCTCGACATCGACGACCTCTTCGCCGAACGCCGGGATCTGCCGATCGAGACCACCGCTGCCGTTGGCGATCTCGTGGCCCTCCACCTCCAGCGCATAGGTCGCGCCGTTGACGGGTAAGATGCGATCGTTGGGGTTCTTGACCTTGAGACTAATGATGAAAGTCTGCCGGTCCGGGGTGATCTCCCCGAGGCGGAACCCGGCCATGCTTAACTCAGGCGAGGCCCAGGACTTGGTGAGCTGGGCACAGCCGGAGAGTACGAGCAGCAATAACAACGCGGAGAACAGATAAGGACGAGCGAGCTGATACATCGTAAGAAGTCCACCGTCAGGGATTGAATCCGGAACAAGGCTATCAGATTATGCGGGCCTTAGAGCCTGTCTAAGAACTAACCCACTGCCTGTCATTTCGAGCGAAGTGAGAAATCCCTGTCCCGACGGAGGAGGGATCTTTCCTAAAACAATCGCAGCTTGTTTTACGGCCGAAGATCTCTCCCTTCGGTCGAGATGACAGGTTTCGGTTGAGATGATAAGCAGTACGCTAACTTGGAAATCAATGTGTTAGTTTCTAGTTTGCTGGAACATAGAGTCTTATATCGTCAATGAAGGCAGTCCCCTCGTAGAAGTTGGTATGGGGGTCTCCAATGATAAAGAAGTCGGGGTAGGCCGATCCCGCGGGCCAGGTGTGGACCGATTGGTGCTGGTCTCCATAGCTCACAACTGTATCGAATTCCCCCGCGTACTCGTTCGGACTCTGGTTGTAATGCCAGATGGGACGGCCATCCTGGACGAAATCCCTATGATAGCGAAGGGTGGTCTCGCCGACAAAACGAAGATAACCACTGACCTCGAGGGTGTAACCGTTTCGGTTGCGTTCGATCGCAAAACGGTACCGTTTTTTCGGCATCAATTCCGGGACCAGCTGGCCTGCTGTGACAACTTCCCGGCGCCCGCTTTCGTTGATCCCGCATGCGGTCTCTGTCAACACTCCGGTCTCCGGTTTCTCTTTGGTCATTCCGGTCGTAAGGAATAGCATATTCAAGGTGTTGTCATGGCTGATATAGTATTCCCCCGTCGCAGGATTGCAGGTCTTGAAATAAGCCCTCTCGTCCAGAACATTATAACTATCGATTACGACCTTCCGATGGGTATGGATAAAAACGTTATTTCTGGGAGCGGGATTTGGATAGTCGACAATACCCAGGTAATAGAAACCGTTGGCGTATCGTATATCCTGCCAGTCCTGATAGGGTTTGGAAAAGTCCGCACTGGGACCCCAGAGCCAAGGATGCCGGGTCTTGGCTCCTTGCGACGCATAGCCGTTGAACTTACCCCCATATTCCCACCGATCATACCTGGAGCCTCCGAAATTCACCTTTACCAGGGTGTATTCAATTCGATATTGGGCCGGGAGGGGGTAAGTGGAACGGATAAGGAGGCCCCCGTTGTGATCGGGCTCGTCGATGACGGCTACGGTTGTCCCATCGGCCAAGGTCGAGATCGACAAGGAGGGAGCGCCATCGGGAATACCATCCTTGTCTCTGTCTCGTGCTGCTAACTCAGCCGTCAGCCAACCATCTTTACCGAAAGCGAAGCGCTTGCGTAGGGTGTGAAATGATTCCAGCTGTTTCTGAAATTCTTCCCCTCCGGCAATTTTGAAAAATTCCCCATCGTCATCCATCGGTCCCACATGCCATGGGCTGCTCGGTCCATAGGCGTCTCTGATCCAAGGAGTCGAATCATTGACCAAGGCACCGTCAAAGGTCTCCTCATAGAGGAGCTTCCACCCGGTCCGAGCCGGTTCGTCGGAAACGGCCTGAGTCCATGCAGAGAACCACAGCGGTATCAGAAGAACAGCGAAGGAAAACCGCCGGAAAAAGCCTTTGTTTTTAAGAAGATCCTTTATCATTGTGGTCTCGAAAATTCGACTTCCTGAAATTGGTCCAGGATGCTGTTTTCCATACTTGTCCAAGTGCTGTAACGCAGCCTTGACGCATTGGGAACCTCTTCGAGCGAGGCGAGAAGCGGCTATCTGCGTTGCTGTGCGAGTTTAAAATGGAAGGTAGTTATACCCTCGCGCACCTCGCGTCCAGCCGCTTCTCACCTCGCCGAGGACGAAGAGTAAGGTGAGACGGGGTACTTAGGTGATGACGTTCGGTTCCGTCCGGCCGGTCCGGGTCTCGATCTGGGCCAGCTCCCGTGCGATGAGGATGAGCGGCCGCATGGCCTCCTGGGTCTCTTGGTCGTGCCTGGCGGCGTCCGCCTCGAAGAATTCCAAATAGACGCGCAGGGTGGCGCCTTCGGTGCCGGTGCCGGAGAGTCGGTAGATGATGCGTGAGCCCCCTTGGAATCCGACACGCACGCCCTGGCCTTCGGAACGGCTGCCGTCGATGGGGTCGGTGTAGGCGAAGTCGTCGGCATATTCGACCTGGTAGTTGCCGAACTTGGTGCCGGGCAGGTCGGGTAGCAGGCGGTGCAGATGGTCCATAAGGTCGCCGGCGGCCTGGGGTTCTACCGCCTCATAGTCGTGCCGGGTGTAGTAGTTGCGCCCGAAGCCCTGCCAGTGTTCTTTAACGATCTCGGCGACGGATTGCTTGCGGGCCGCCAGCAGGTTGAGCCAGAACAACACCGCCCACAGGCCGTCCTTCTCCCGCACATGGTCCGATCCGGTACCGAAGCTCTCCTCTCCGCACAGGGTGATGCGTCCGGCGTCGAGCAGGTTGCCGAAGAATTTCCAGCCGGTGGGGGTCTCGAAGCACGGAATGCCGAGTGCTTCGGCCACCCGGTCCGCGGCCTGGCTGGTGGGCATGGAACGGGCGATGCCGGCAATGCCGTCCTTGTAGCCGGGGGCGTGCTGGGCATTGGCCGCCAGCACCGCCAGGCTGTCGCTGGGGGTAACGAAGAAGTCCTTACCCAGGACCATGTTGCGGTCGCCGTCGCCGTCCGAGGCCGCGGCGAAGTCGAGCCCATTCTCGCCTTTGGTCATGGCCACCAACTCCTTGGCGTGGGCCAGATTGGGGTCGGGATGGCCCTTACCGAAGTCTTCCAGCGGCTCGCCGTTCATCACGGTACCCGGAGTAGCGCCGATCCGGTTTTCGAGGATCTCACGGGCGTAGGGGCCGGTGACGGCGTGCATGGCGTCAAAACGCATCTTGAATGCCCCGGAATCGAAGAGCCGGCGCATGGCGGTAAAATCGAACAGGGATTCCATCAGGTCGGCGTAATCGGCCACCGGATCGATAATCTTGACCCTGGTGTCGCCGAGCTTGACTTCACCGAGGCGGTCCAGGTCCAGGTCCGCCGCTTCCAGGGTCCGGTAGTTGTCGATCTCGCCGGTGCGCGCGTAGATGGCCTCGGTGACCGTCTCCGGGGCCGGGCCGCCGTTGGGGGTATTGAATTTGATGCCGAAGTCTTCGTCCGGGCCGCCGGGATTGTGGCTGGCCGACAGGATGATGCCGCCCTGGGTCCGGTATTTACGGATGATGCAGGAGGTGGCGGGGGTGGAGAGGATGCCGCCGCGGCCTACCAATACTTCGCTTACGCCGTTGGCGGCGGCCATGCGCAGGATGACCTGGATGGCCTGCCGGTTGTAATAGCGGCCGTCACCGCCGAGGACGAGCATGCCGCCCTCGAGGTCCGCCCTGGTATCGAAGATGGCTTGGACGAAGTTTTCCAGGTAGCCGGGTTGCCGAAAGACCTTGACCTTCTTGCGGAGACCGGAGGTGCCGGGGCGCTGGCCGTCGAACGGCCGAGTGGCGACGATTTTCGCATCCATATCACAAAGCCCTTGATTTGGTGTGTGTTATGCCTACATTCATCCACACGCGATGCGTGCATGATTGCATAAAAGGGTATTGTATCCTTTCATGCTTACGCCGCCCATGACCTTTTACTTGACGATTAAGGGGATAGCACAAAAATGACCGTAGCAGCATACAAGGAAACCCTGGAATTCAAGGCCGAAGTGAGTCAGGTCCTGGACCTAGTCATCCGTTCCCTTTATTCCAACAAGGAGATCTTCCTGCGGGAGCTGGTCTCCAATGCCTCGGACGCGGCCGAGAGGCTGCGCTTCGAGGCCCTGACTGAGGAGGGACTGCTCGAAGAAGACCCGGATCTGCGTATCCGGGTGGAGATAGACAAGGAGGCCGGGACCCTGACGGTCTCGGACAACGGCATCGGTATCGGTCGCCAGGAGGTGATGGAGACCATCGGCAGCATCGCCAGCTCCGGGACCCGCCGTTTCGTCGAGCAATTGACCGGCGACCAGAGTATGGATGGTCAGCTCATCGGCCAGTTCGGCGTAGGCTTTTATTCCGCCTTCATCGTCGCGGATAAGGTGACCCTGATTTCACGCCGCGCCGGTCTGGGCCCCGAGCACGGGGTGCGCTGGGAGTCGGACGGGCGCGGGAGCTACACCCTGGAGACGGTCGATAAGCCGGGGCGGGGCACCGACGTGGTACTTCACCTGAAGGAGGACGAGAAGGAGTTTCTCGATTCCTGGCGCCTGCGCGGCATTATCGGCAAGTTCTCGGATCACATCGCCCTGCCGGTGGAGATGCGTAAGGAGGTCCTGCCCGACCCGGAGGACAAGGACAAGGACGTGGAAAAAGCAGCGGAAAAAGCGCCGGAGTACGAGCGGGTCAATCAGGGTACGGCCCTGTGGATGCGCGCCAAGTCCGAGATCGAGGACGGCGAGTACAAGGATTTCTACAAGCACATCTCCCACGACTTCGACGAGCCCCTGGCCTGGGCCCATAACCGGGTGGAAGGCACCAACGAGTACAGCGCCTTGCTGTATCTGCCCAAGCGGGCCCCCTGGGACCTCTGGGAGCGGGAGCAGAAGCACGGCGTCAAGCTCTATGTGCGCCGGGTCTTTATCATGGACGAGGCGGACAAACTCATGCCTCGCTATCTGCGCTTCGTCAAGGGGGTGGTGGACTCCGACGACCTGCCGCTCAATGTCTCGCGCGAGATCCTGCAGCACGACCGCAAGATCGATACCATCCGCCAAGCCAACACCAAGCGCATTCTGGGCCTGCTGGAGTCCATGGCCAAGGACGAGGCGGACGACTACCAGACTTTCTGGAACGAATTCGGCAAGGTGCTCAAGGAGGGGCCGATGGAAGACTATGGGAATCGCGAGCGCATTGCCGGTCTGTTTCGGTTTGCGACCACGGCGACCGAGGGCGAGGCCCAAACCGCGACCCTGGACGCCTATATCGAGCGGATGAAGGAAGGCCAGGACAAGATCTATTACATCACTGCCGACAGCCCGGCGGCGGCGAGACATAGCCCGCACCTGGAGGTCTTCCGCAAAAAAGAGCTGGAGGTACTGCTGTTGTCCGACCGGGTGGATGAATGGCTGGCCAGCGGTCTGACCGAGTACAAGGGTAAGCACCTGCAGTCGGTTACCAAGGGCGATCTGGATCTGGGGGACCTGGCGGATAAGGAAGAGAAGGAGCAGAAGGAAAAGGCGGCCGATGAGCACGGCAAGCTGCTCGAAAGGCTCAAGCAAAGCCTGGGAGAACGGGTCGAGGCGGTGCGGGTGAGTACCCGCCTGGTGGACTCGCCTGCATGTCTGGTCGTGGGCGAGCATGACATGAGCGCCAACCTGGCCCGCGTGCTGAAGTCCGTGGGTCAGGAGGCCCCCCGTACTCGGCCGACCCTGGAGGTCAACCTGAATCACCCGTTGGTGAGAAGGCTGGAGACCGAAAAGGACGAGTCCCGTTTCAGCGACCTGGGCATGATCCTGTTCGACCAGGCCCAGCTGGCGGAGGGCGGACAGCTCGACGACCCGGCCGCCTTCGTGGGCCGGCTCAACAAGCTGATGATGAGCATGTTGCTCGCCGGCGGTTGAAGGGCACCTTGAGAAGCTGTCTGGCTAAAAGTGGTATCGGCTGCAAATGTCCCAAAATGGTCCGTTGCTCCGATCTTTCTCGTTAAATAGGCCTGCTATTCGCCTCGAAAGATCGAAACAACGCCCTCGTTTTGGACCATTTTCGCTTCGATCCATTTTAACCAGACAGCTTCTGAATTTTTCCAGGCGCCCACCATTGGATCGGGTGAGCGAAAACATTGCTCCGATAACTTCTCCAGGGAGAATAAGACATGCCGGGTATCCAAACAACACCACTATCGGAGCCTTACGGAATCATCGAGGCTTTGCCGGAAGGTTTAACCGGAGAAATCCTGGACGGACAAGTCCATGCACAATCGCGACCTTCCACGTTGCATGGATTTGCCAGTACTGCACTCGGTTCTGAATTGACAGGTCCTTTTCAAAAAGGCAGGGGTGGTCCGGGCGGCTGGTGGATTATCCATGAGCCGGAGATTCACTTC
Organism: Candidatus Thiosymbion ectosymbiont of Catanema sp. Cochon2018; assembly: GCA_011392765.1. GTDB lineage: Bacteria > Pseudomonadota > Gammaproteobacteria > Chromatiales > Chromatiaceae > Thiosymbion > Thiosymbion ectosymbiont_A. Next base: position 2,021,402 of record WYCW01000001.1, read on the forward strand.
CTACGCAATGTCGATGTCGCGGTACCGGATCTGGCCGGCTGGCGACGAGAAAGTACGCCGAGACTCCCAAAGGGCCACCGCGTCGAAGTATTTCCCGACTGGATTTGCGAAATCTTATCTCCATCCACAGCGAGTAGGGATCGTGAAGTCAAGCTGCCGATGTACGCCCACTATGGTGTGCAGTACACCTGGGTAATCGATCCAATCGCGTGTACCCTGGAGGCATACCAACTCGACGCTGGTGCTTGGCTTGAGATTGGCCGCTATACCGAAACCGATCAGGTTGTCGCACCACCGTTCACAGCGATAGCGATCGATTTGGGAGATTTGTGGATGGATTAGAGACCGAAGATCCCTGAGAGACTGTCTAAAAAGGGATCGTAGGCTGGGTTGCGGCCAGGGACGGCCAAAACCCAGCAATAACCTTGCCCCCCAGCCTACCGATTTAAAATCAATGTGTTAGTTTTTAGACCGCCTCTGAGGCAATCCAGCAGCACTGAATCGATTGGGCTATCTGTAACGGCTCGCGAACATAACCGGTTGGGCTTGTAAACATCCGGCTTTACGGACTCGAATCCCGATAGGCCGTTCGCGAGCCGTTACAGATACCTGCCGACAGCCGGTTTCAGCAGTGATTATCATTCGGCAGCCCTGCCGGAGGCTCCGGGCAGACTGCGGTGGGGCGGAGATTCTGGTAGTATCGGATCTCATTTTTTCTAAGCAGGTGGAACCGATGGGCGTCGTAGAGCTGAGCAAAGACAACTTCGAGCAGACGATCAATGACCGGGATTTCGTGATCGTGGATTTCTGGGCGCCTTGGTGTGCACCCTGCCGTTCGTTCGCCCCCGTGTACGACAAGGTCTCGGAAGACTACGAGGATATCCTGTTCGCCAAGGTCAACACGGAAGAGGAGCAGGAGCTTGCCGCCCACTTCCAGATCCGTTCCATCCCGACCCTGATGATCCTCCGCGAGCAGATTATCGTCTTTTCCCAGCCGGGGGCGCTTCCCGAGAACGGGTTCCGCCAACTCGTGGACCAGGCGAAGGGGCTCGACATGGCCGAGGTGCATCGGCAGATCAAGGACCAAGAGCAGGCGACCGCCTGACGTCTATGCCGAACCATGCAGGTAGCGACCCAGGAGCCCTGGCGGACAGCCTTCATCGAGTCGGGACGCCCGAGGGTCGGAGACCTGATGGGCCTGTGCGAGGAGAATTACCGTGCGCTGATGCGCCTGATTCCCGATTTGCGCAAGGTCCGAGGTGAGGAACGCGCCGAGGTCGACCAGGATCGGGACCTGTTCCTGGAGGTCCTGGAGCAGGCCCCTTACACGACGCTGCTGCGGCTTACCTACTATTTCCCGCACCACGACGGTAGGGTCCACAGGATACCGGACCCCGATCCGGATACCCTGCTTCGCGCCTATCATGACGCAGGTCAGGTGGAGGTGTTGAATCTGCGTCAAACGGCGTTGCCGGTTCACGGGCACAGCTCGTATTCCGCCCTGGAAACCAAGTGGAAAGTCAACCTGTTTTTGTCCAAATGGTTGACCTTCTGTCTCAGCCGGGGATATCGGTTTTCCCCCGAACCGGACACGCCCCTCGACTCGGAGGCCAGAGTGTCGGCTCCGACCCTGCTCTAGGATTCCTTTGAGGGACCCGCTTCGAAAGTAGTCAGGAAAAGAGCTGTTGCCACCAACGCCTGCGGCTCCTGGCAGGCGGCTGGGTCGCCGGAAGATCAATGGGGGGAATCCGACTCATTACCCAACCGGGCAGCGGTGGGTCCTCGCTGTAGCCGCAGGAGACCCCGAGGTTGTTCGGGTCATAGATCTTGATGAAGCCGGGCGCCTGCAGGTCGTCGGCATAGACGATCCCGCAGTAATCTTCTTGATGCTCCTTGCGCAGCAGCTTATCGATCTCGGTCACAAAGGTCTCGACGCGGGCGGCATCCGCGGGCTTAGCGGGCGGCTCCTCCCCCACCGCATAGAGATACCAGCCGTCACCCGAACGCGCGCGCACCCGCTCCCACAGAGTATCGAGCTGATGCCAACGCAAGGCGGCGGTGAAGCTACCCCTGAAAGCCTGCAGATAGGCCGGTTCCGAATCGTCGAGGTCGTGCATGAATGTTCAGGGTCCATGGATATCGGGCACAGGCCTTGGCCGGCGCAATGGGCGAAAACGCGAACCTACCCTTTACAGGCAAGTCGGTCCCGGCACACAGATCCGACAAGGTCATGTTTTCGGGAGGATTTATACGCGCTCACCCTGCAATGGGACCAGGCCGCTATTCAAAGGGCGCATCGGATTGCTATATTTATCATTTTCTTCGGCGGAATCAATACTCATGTCGGCACTCTTCGAATCCAAGCTCTCCGGATTGGTCCTACTCAACCGCGGCAAGGTACGCGACATCTACCGGGTCGATGACGACCGGCTGCTGATCGTCGCCAGCGACCGTATCTCCGCCTTCGACCTGGTATTGCCCCAGCCCATCCCCGGTAAAGGTGAGGTGCTCACCCGCCTCTCCAACTTCTGGTTCGAGTACACCCAGGACATTGTCCCCAACCACCGATCCGGCATCACCCCGGAGCAAGTGGTCACCAACCCCGAGGAACGCGCCCTGCTCGGCGACCGGGCCCTGGTGGTGAAACGGCTCGAGCCATTGCCGGTGGAAGCCATCGTGCGCGGCTACATCATCGGCTCGGGCTGGAAGGACTATCAACGCACAGGGGCAATCTGCGGCATCGGGCTGCCGGCAGGACTCGTCCAGGCGGACCGGCTGCCGGAGGCCATCTACACCCCATCCACCAAGGCCGCCGCCGGGGAGCACGACGAGAACATCGACTTCGACCGCACCATCGCACTCATCGGCCGCGAGTTGGCCGAACAGGTCCGGGACATCAGCCTGCGCATCTATACCACCTGCGCCGAATTCGCCCGCGACCGAGGCATCATCATCGCCGATACCAAATTCGAGTTCGGCCTCGACGCCGACGGCCGTCTGCACCTGATCGACGAGGTGCTCACCCCGGATTCCTCCCGCTTCTGGCCCCAAGACCAATACCGCCCCGGCGTCAGTCCCCCCAGCTTCGACAAGCAATTCGTCCGCGACTATCTCGAGACCCTGGGCTGGGACAAGACCCCGCCCGCCCCGATGCTGCCCCCGGACATCATCGACAAGACCGCGGCCAAATACCGGGAGGCCGAGGAGCGTTTGACCCGGACCACTCCGTAGCTCGTTGTATGACCTTTCAGCCCTCCTGTCATCAAATGCCATCAAACACGAGGAATTTGTCATGTCGGAAGCAAGGTTTCACGCCTATGCATCCTTGAAAGCCGGAGAGCGTCTGCAACACTGGGAGTATGAGCCGGCAGCGTTGGGGAAAGGAGAGATAGAAATCCAGATTACCCATAATGGACTATGCCATACGGATATTCACATGCGCGACAATGACTGGGACGTTAGTACCTATCCCCTGGTGCCGGGTCATGAAGTGGTAGGCGTCGTAACGCAAGTGGGAACGGATGTCACCTCGCTGGCAGTCGGTGATCGTGTGGGCTTCGGGTGGATCAGAGATGCCTGCCGACAGTGTGATTATTGCATACAAGGCGAAGAAAACATCTGTCGTAACGGTTATACCGGACTCATTTTAGGGCATCATGGTGGGTTTGCCGATAAGCTGCGTGCGCCGGCCGATTTCGCCTATAAAATTCCCGATGCGCTGGATTCCGCCGGCGCCGCGCCGTTGTATGCGCGGGAATTGCTGTTTATACGCCGTTGCGGACGTATATAACCCATCCTGCGATGAAAGTAGGTGTTGTCGGTATCGGCGGCTTGGGACACATGGCGGTGAAATACGCCAAGGCCATGGGGTCGGAAGTCACGGTCTTTTCAACTTCGCCTGATAAGGAAGCCGAGGCAAAGGAATTCGGGGCCCACCATTTCCGAATTTGGGAAAACGCGGATGAGATGAAAAAGGCGCAGAGCAGCCAAGACCTTATTGTCAACGCCGCTCCCGCGGAGATCAATTGGGAAACGGCCCTGAATCTACTCGCGAACAATGGCACCTTGTGCCTTGTCGGGCTGCCGACCTGCTCAGTCAATATACCGGTAACGCCACTGGTATTCGGACAAAAATCGGTCGTTGGCAGTATAGTTGGTGGACGGAAGCTTATGCGGGAAATGCTGGACTTCTCGGCGATCCACGGCATCACGCCCATGGTCGAAACCATGCCGTTGAGCCAGGTGAATGAAGCAATGGACAAGGTAGCGGCGAATAAGGCCCGCTATCGTATCGTGCTGACTGCTTAATCCGCGTGTATCACCGGGGCGGCCGGCGAGGTCTCGGTCTTCGAGGAGGAGAACCATGAATCTGTCTACCCTACTCGTCTCGACTCTGCCGCTGGCCGGCGTGGGAATCCTGTGCTCCCTGGGAGCAGCGCCAAGGGCCCAGGCGATCGCCCCCGAGCAGGACCGGCAGGCCAATGACAAACCTGTTGAAAACGAGCGCTGGCAACGGCCTGCCGAGGAGGAGATCAAGCGCCGGCTGACACCGCTGCAGTACCGTGTGACCCAGGAGGCAGGCACCGAGCCGCCCTTCCGTAACCCCTACTGGGACCATAAGCAGGACGGCATCTATGTCGATGTGGTCTCGGGCGAGCCCCTGTTCAGCTCGCGGGAGAAGTTCGAGTCGGGTACCGGCTGGCCCAGCTTCCATGCTCCCCTGAAGCCGGATCTGATCGTCGAGCGCGAGGACCGCAAGCTGTGGATGGTGCGGACGGAGGTCCGTTCCCGCCACGGAGATTCCCACCTGGGACACGTCTTCGACGATGGTCCCTCCCCCGCCGGCCTGCGCTACTGCATCAATTCGGCCGCTCTGCGCTTTATCCCCGTCGCGGATCTGGAGCAGGAGGGCTACGGCGACTACCTTGCCCTGTTCGAAGACGAAAAACAGAGACCCGAATCCAAGCAGGCGCTCGCTACCTTCGGCATGGGTTGCTTCTGGGGGGCGGAAGCGGATTTTTGTGTCTTAAAAGGCGTAACCGCTACCCGCGTCGGCTACGCGGGCGGACAGACCGACAACCCGGATTACCAACAGGTGTCGAGCGGTCGCACCGGCCACGCCGAGGTGGTACAGGTAGAATACGATCCGTCCCTGATCTCCTATGAGCAACTCCTGGAGGTGTTTTGGCAGGGACACGACCCGACGACGCCCAATCGCCAGGGGCCGGACGTGGGGACCCAATACCGCAGTATGATCCTGTACCACAACCAAGAGCAGGCCCGCATTGCCAATGCCTCGAAACAGGCCCGTTCCGATCGGTTCAGCCGCCCCATCGTGACCGAAATCGTGCCGACGACGACCTTCTTCCCGGCCGAGGACTATCACCAACGTTATCTGGAGAAACGCGGCCGAACTCACTGCAGCCCGCGGAATGATGAATGATGAGTGATGAATACGGGAGCAATCATCCCCCTCATCATTCATCATTCGGGAGTGCAGGCGGGACGCCTGCGCTACCCGTGAGATCGGTTCGCCATCATCGGGGGCTCTTCATCCCATTACGTTTATTTGCGTCCATTTGCGTTGATTTGCGGCTAAGAGACTGTCCAAAAAGGGATCATAGGCTGTAGGCTGGGTTGCGGCCAGGGACGGCCAAAACCCAGCAATAACCTGACGTGCCTCGAATATGCGGCAAGCAAACCGAACGCAGAGTCAAATGACCGACCAGCCCACACGACACCATCCGACGGATATCGGCCTCCACCGCAAATCCCGGCTTCTGTCCATCGCCTTCGACGACGGGGCGACCTTCGAGCTGCCCTGCGAGTATCTACGGGTCTTCTCCAAGGCGGCCGAAGTGCGGACTATGGGCCAACCGGTAACTGGTAAGGAAGGGGTGAATATCGAGCGGATCGAACCTCAGGGGCAATACGGGGTCCGCATCCTCTTCGACGACGGTCACGACACCGGCATCTATTCCTGGGACACCCTCTACGCCTTGGGTGCGGACCGAGAACGGAACTGGGCGGCCTATCTCAAGGAACTGGAGCAGATCGGACACCAGAGACGGGAACCGCAGCAGGAAGAGAAGCGAATCAGGCTTCTCTACTTCAACTGGTTGGCCCAAAAGCTGCGCAAGGAGACCGAGGAGTTCGTGGTTCCGCCGAGCGTCGCGGACGTGGATGCCCTCCTCGTCTGGCTCGGCCGGCGCAAGCCAGGTGCGGCCCCCCTTTTCGACCGGGAGCGGGTTCGAGTTACTTTGAACAAACAGTTTGCCGAGGGCTTCTCCAAGCTCCATGACGGAGACGAGGTAGGGATCGTGCCCACCTCGCCGACCGCTCCGGCTACCCCGGATCTGGTGTGAAGCTCCTTGAGATCCGGTTCCGAAAGGCTAAGTTCTTGTCAAATAGGGCGCACCAACTCTTCAATCTTGAGAAGCGAAGCTGAGAAAAACGTCGTATTCGAATATTTCATCCATAATTGGCGGTGATAATGTTTAATTGTGACCTTAATGCTAACACGGCCATCACCGGCGGGAATGGAGCGCAACGGAATTCCCGTCCGTGTGCATGGCATGGTTATGTGTTTCTTTCCACTCGGTAGGTTGTCTGCACGAACCCGAAATCGTAGGCGGTTGTGTGCAGATGGGTCAACTTTATGTCTTCTCCAACGGGGTCGAATAGGGGTATGCCGTCACCGATGGCGACAGGGATTCTGGTGATGGTAATCTCATCAATTAGGGATTCCGCCAGGAATCCATGGATGGTGTTTCCGCCGTCCACATAAACATGCTCTGCACCTTGTGCCGAGAGGCGGTCAAGGAGCACCCGAGGCGATTCAGAACAACAGGAGACAGAGGCTGGGAGGTGCGAGGGAATCTCGACTGAGTTGTGGCTCAGCACGACCACCGGGGTTTCGCCGTAGGGCCACTGGCCAAAGGATAGAACCTGTTGGAAGGTCTTGCGTCCCATGATTAGGACATCAACGGAGTCCATGAACGTCCTGAATCCGCAGTCTTCCCCCTCCGGAACGAGTTCATCGGCCTCGTTGAGCCAGTCAATCGAGCCGTCGGGTCGGGCTATGAATCCGTCCAAACTGGTGGCGACGTAAACTGATGCTCTCATCTATCCTCTGTGCATAACGCCTAGCCCACCTGTTGCCCAAAGGTGCATAGCGAGGTACGAGCGGCGCAGCTTTGGGCAATCAGGTGAAGCGCCGTGTTATGAATTAATTGCATGATGCAGGTAATTCAAAGCTGTATTCTTTTACTTCACTTATATGAATTAAGCCATCATATTCCTCAGCGAATCCATCAAGCACCTCATCATGCATATGGCCACGAAACTTAATGTACATGATTTGATATGGGTTCTTTAGATTGCTTTTATAATATTCATGCATTTCGATTCCAGCCCAATTAAAACTTACCCAATAAGTAATATTGCTATTACATGGGGTAAAGCTATGCACTCCTTCTCCCCATGAGTATTTCCCTTTGTAAATTTTGTCGCATTCCACACCGTTTACTGATAGCGAACTGGTTGAGAGCAGAATAATGATGATATATTTCATGTGTTACTCATAATGCCAGCGTTCAGGGGCGCGCAGCGAAGCTGAGCGTCCCTTGCAACGCATTGTCAGGCGCGTTCGCTACGAATTGGAAGCCCCCTTGCAATACCGCAGTAGCCCGAACGCAGGATTTAAAAACATTAACCTGCATGTTGACCTGAGACACTTCGTAAATCTCTGGTTCAATAGCTTTCGCTTGGTTTTCTTGGAACCAAGCAAGCACATCCGTGAGATGCCACAACGACGGCTTCCCTTCGTGAATAGGTTCCGGAAACGAAGCCCCCTTGCTTTGAATGAGCTGCCGAATATATTGCCGTGACACACCGAAAAGATCGGCGATATCAGTGACACCAACGAAATCCGGCGTTGCCTCGACCAGTTTGGCATCAGGAATAGCCCGCTGCACATCCTCAAGAGCACTCGAAACAGCTGCTAGTGCTGACTCTGATTCACGGGTAAAGCTTAATGAGATACGGCCATTTTGACCAATACCAACAGCAGCGTCTTCACACCCCGACTCCGCAAGAGCCCCGAGATACTGCTCAGGATCTTCGCACGCCTCTCCAAGGCGATACTTTAGTATGAACTCGTAGTCTTTCATGAGTCTTGCTCCTGATTGGACAAGGGCATTACACAGTTATCCACAATCCGCCGAAGCTGTTTCGCATGATTTGCAGGGCTTTCGGCGTGCTCCAAATGCTGGTAATGCAAAACCCACCACAATGACAATTTCTGCTGTTGTAAGGGCAAAACATCTTGCCCCAAGCGTGACTACCACCGACATCAACTCGCCAACCCCTTGACTCTGCGTATTGCAACGCTGCTTCAATGTCCTTCTTGGGGTGTGACTCTCTGGGCATAAGCCCTCCTGAGTATGACTCCCCCATTCTGGAGTTTGCACATAGAGTTGTCAACTGACAATAGATGCCGTCGCAGCAGGGACGCCGGTTACCCGGCGCCCCCTGCACAGATCCCGGCGTGCGGTTTTCCCGCACCGGGCTCCTCAACCATGCTCACGCGCGCAGAGAACACCATGTGCTCCGTGGATATTTCCGCCAAGAAGGTTGACCTCTTATTTTAATACCTTGAAAGCGGGAGTTATGCCTAATTTACTGGCTGCCTTGCAGAACTCCACGTCAAAGGTATGAAGTAAACTCTCCCCACAAATACATAGATGCATGGCATCTGCAAAATCTGCCCCCAACTTGTACCATTCGAGGGCTTGTCCAATTTCTGTCGAGTTCTCTATGACGAGGTTTTCAGTTACCAGGGTATTCTCGAAGAATGACGCAATGTCATTGCGGCTTTTCTTATAAACCGAGCGAAGAACCCACTCGGTCTCCAGTAGCACGGTTCTTGAAATAAAAACTTCACCACTATTAATGAGCTGTTCAGCTATATCTGCTTGGCACTCATCATCATTGACCGCAAGGCGTACCAATAGGTTAGTATCAAATGCGATCATTCGTATACTCAACGGGTTTGCATAGTGTCTCAGTTGGAACAGGCTCACCTGTATGTTGTAAGAACCCCCGCAGGGATTTCGCTGGAATTTTGTGTGTTTGAGGTGCCTTAGTCTGTAACATGACACCATGCTTTGTTGTCACCAATGTCAGTTCAACCCCTACACCCCAGTGTAATGAATCCCGCACTTCTTTAGGTATGACAATTTGTCCTTTGCTGGACAGTCTAACAGTCGCTGCCATCATAAGCATTAACTCCGGTAAGACAATTGGTAAGAACCTTATAAACACGGTAAAACGTTAATTTCTCCGATTTCAAGAAGATACCTGATAGGCGTCGCATCGGAGACGACACATCTCATGCTATATCCTTCTTATCAAGTATTTCTTTTAGCACTTCCCCATCACGTTGGAAATCGCGTTCATCATAGCTAAGATGGCAGCGATGCTTATGCAGAAAGTCTTCCATCTCCCATCTGGATTCATGGCCCAACATAAGTTGAACTTGAAAACTAGTGAGAATACCAGTTTTGTAGCTGATTACGGCAATATCCTCCAGATTTGTTCTAGAAATACTGTTCCAGTTTTGCCGCAACACATCCGCGACGTTATCCGGTAACTCATAGCTGGCGTTAAAAATCATGATAACAGCCTTTCATTGTCAGCCTACAGTTTGTCTATTCGGAAGCATAACGTTTGGGCTCAGATGCCCAATGCCGCGTGGCACTGAGCTTGAAGGTTGCTGAGGAGCCGGACCGCGGCATTGGGTCGCCTGCAGCCGAATGTTAGGCGAATGAGCTGTGAAAGACGACCTATCAATTGAGCCTAGCCTCTTTTCTCGTTTGACTTCTACTCATAGCTTGCTATTTTCTCCCTACATAATTTTTCAGTTAAAGTCTGTAACTCTTGTACCCGCTCCGCAAGCCAATTAAGCTCTTCTTTTGTAATTGTATAACTTGGTTTATACCGGGCATCCACATAGGCTTTCCGAAGTAACTTAAATCTTTCTTTCTCCTCTTCGGTAGAACGCGGAAATATGATTAAAAACCTTGGCTCTATGCTTGAGACTCTTTGGCCCAATTTCTCTATATCGTGAGTACTTGGCTTATAGCGAGTAAATACTAATAAGATTGTTCCATAAAGACGCTCTGTAACTTGATGAAGCTGAAATGCTGTTATATTCAGTTCACCTTGCTCTAATGCAGCACTGTACATTTTCAGGAATCCATTAGCACTATTAAACCAATACTCAAAATCCTCTTCAGCCAAACTTTTTCTTTCTTTCAGTGTTATTTCAATTGGCTTCGCCAATTGAAATTTTCCTGAGTCATAGAGAAGGATTCCTTCATGCACGACATCAATATAGAAATACTGGCTTTTCCTTAAACGACGATTTATGAACTGGGTGTCTTCGGCAATCAGACTGATTGGGGTTCGGTGGATAGTTTTGGCTAAGCGTTGAGCAAGTTGACTGTTTTGCTCAATTTTGCTGGCTTGGCGAGGTGTTTCAGTTATGACCAAAAGATCGAAGTCACTCTGATAGCGATAAAGTAGGGTTTCTGGGTCAAGGTCTTCAACCCAGTCACCACGGGCATAACTCCCAAACAAGATAAGCATATCGAGATCAACTTCTTCTCGAATAATTTCGATAGCTTTTTGTAATTCCTGCTGTTTTTGCTCAGGAAGGTGTTCAAGGGAGGTTTTCATTCTCTTATGATAATCCCTTCGTCTCTCCAATGCCCGGTTGGAGAATACAAGTTAGCCGCTGGGCGTAGAACGCCTAACGTTGCGTCACCGGCCGCTGCGAAGCGACAGCGGAGCAGCGGTCCGGTGCAGTGCCTTGTTAGGCGATGTAGCCCCAGGCCTTGAACTTTTCTTGAAGAGTAGAATCATCTTTAAATGCTTGAAAGTAAAGATATTCTGGAGCAAGATCTGCGCCATTTGGCCAGACAACAGTTTCTAGTTCAGGATCTAGTTGCAGCTTGGAGAACTCATTCACATTAAGTAGCGATTGAAACATCGGTCCGTGAAGTGCAGAACTCAAATCTGCGACTCCGCACTGACCATCATTGAATTTCAATTCAATTTGATAGTCCTTGATGTACTTGGCTTCACAAATATGAAGAATCATGACTTACTCCAAGGGCTCTATTGGCTTTAGTTCTTTTCGGTCTCGGCAGAAATTCCAGTCTTCGAGGAGTTCATTTTTGTAGAGTTCATGCCACTCAAGAACATGGCGTAACGCGCGTTTTGGAAAACGTCTTTGAACGATGCCAGTCAGGATTTCGACAGTAATCTCGTATTCCCCGTACTTTGCATGAAAGTGTGGTGGCAAATGATCATCCCAATACATGGCAATGATAATCCCAAGAAAACGGCTTATTACGGGCATACCAATACTCTGAATATATTGAGGAGCCTAATGGGGAGCTAACCAGCAACCTCCCTTGCCCCCATGGACGGGGGCAAGGGAGGTTTATCTGCGTTCAGCGTCTTGATAGGCGGCGCGTCTTATGTTGCACTGACGTTGTTGTCCGGCGATTTCCTGTTTTGGTGTCTGAAACGGTCGGGCTATCAAAGCGCCGCCGGGCAGGTTCCTGTGTGTTTCCCTTTTGGTAATACTCTTTATATTGCACTTGCTGGTTAGCTCCCCAATAAGCGGCGCAGGGACGCGCCGCTTATCGCTGGGTTCAGCGGGGCCAAAATGTAGAGCGAGGAACGAGCGGCGCATTTTGGCATCCGCTGAAACCCCTTGTTAGGGCATTATTGTTTTCATCAAGGTAACTCATGATACTGCCAGCTGTTAGCTTGAAAGTAGGAAACACATCCATACCCACGCTTTTTAAGCCCTTGGCTGTCCATTTGTTACATGTATTCATCAAATAGTAGTCTCCAACTCCTTTATAGAACTGACTATCACCGTATATTCCACTTTTTAGCTCGGTCACCTCGCCCTTATCGTTTTTATAAAAGCTATTCGAAATATACTCCACCAAGAAAGACAATTCTTTGTCGTTTAAACAGACTCTCTTCATTTCTCTATTAGAGAAATACTGATATACACTTTGTGGAACCCCGACTGCATGGACAACTGACTCAGTTGGCCAGAATATCGCTCTTAAGGTTAAGCCGGATGTAATCTCCTTCGCCTGATAGAAACCTTTGTCACCCCAACCGAATTCTATATTGTGGATGTTTCCAAAACGATCTTTAAGAGCAGGTATTGAATTATATATTGCTTTGGATGGAATAACGAGTCCCGTATGCCACCCGTGGCTTACAACGAATACTTCATTTTTACCATAACCTGAGTATTTACTTGCATGTTGTACTACTGAGGGTTTTGCTGAGCACCCCGACAAGACTATAAAAGTGATAATTACTATATACTTTCCCATCATTCGATGTTTCTTGGCCCTAATGGGGAGCTAACCAGCAACCTCCCTTGCCCCATGGACGGGGGCAAGGGAGGTTTGTCTGCGTTCAGCGTCTTGTGAGGTGGCGCGTCTCCTGTTGCACTGACGTTGTTGTTAGGTGACTGCCTGTTTTGGTGTCTGAAACGGTCGGGGTATCAAAACGCCGCCGGGCAGGTTCCTGTGTGTTTCCCTTTTGGTAATACTTGTTATAGTGCACGTGCTGGTTAGCTCCCCAATAAGCGGCGCAGGGACGCGCCGCTTATCGGCTTGGCTCAGGCGCCCAATGCCACGTGGCACTGAGCTTGAAAGTTGCTGAGGAGCCAGACCGCGGCATTAGATCGCTTGCAGCCAAATGTTAGGCGGATGGGTTGTGAAAAACGACCCATCAATTGAGCCTGGCTCCTTTTCCTTTTCTCTTAAGATAAAATTCGGCTTGTGTAATCTTTCCTGTCCCATAATAATACTTCGCAAGAATTTTATACTCGGCTTTAGGATCAAGTTCCTTTCCTTCTTTTACTGGAATACGGATGCTGTGTTCGGTTAGCGCTCCTCCAGGCAAATTCTGGATACCGCCAAGCTCGCTGGGCGACCAATAATCTGCGGTAGAATACTCATCTTCTTCACTGGTACGAAACAAATCTAATGGGGATTCAACATACAAACGTGAAGCAATCCTTCCAGCATCAATTTCCCCTTCGTTACGTAAAAATATGCTAAATCCTATCTTTTTAACTTCAGAACGTTGTTGTTCATTCCCCTCTTTAGTTTCACTAGATTTCTTGGGATAAAGTTTGACTTCATAACGAACTATGGCTTTCTCAAGGTCTTTTCCGTCAGTAGTAGTAAGAATTAGTTTTGGTTCATCCCCATATCGATCTAGCCGTCTTTTTACTTCTTCTTTCGTATTTTGTTGGAACTCACGAAGCGTTTGACGTTCATCACTGAAATTCCATGCAAATACGATGGCGACCACAGCGAATATTGTTGCTCCAACACCAAAACTGACCAAAAGATAATCTTTCAGATCATCAACTCGTTTTTCCAATATATTGATTTTGGATGCTAAATCGGAAACTTGTTCGTTCATACTAATTTTTCCTGAGAACGCTGGGAACTCAACTGCCTAACGTCAAGGGTAAGCTGTCGCCTACTGCGCTGGGACGTGATTAAGAATTACTACGAGCTCAATGCGCAGTAGGTGGTCAGCTTGACCCAAATGTTAGCTGAGGATTGTCATGATTTTTCGAAGATCTATCTGATTATAGTTTGGTGCTACGGATGACTTTGATTTCTTCGGGAACAGTTACGATTTTCTTGTTCTTAGTTCTATTTTTTAAGTCACTTTCGTCCTCAAGAACGGAAACTGTTTCCGTACTTCCGTCTTCATATACGTATTCCCACACATCATGATACGGATCTATGTGTTGTTTTAGCTTTGAGGAGATTATTTCTACCTTAACCTTTTCAAAATGTGCTACTTCTTCTTGAAAGGCGACTTCGAAATCATAGCCTTCATCAAGCAAACTACGTGCGGATTCAATATGCGATTCTTTAATGAGGTGGCATTTTTCTTTCCTTCCGAGCCTTTCCTCAATTATCTTTCTTACTCTTCTATTTTTCAAATATCTACCAAAAAGCGGAGATTCTTCCAAGAACGCGAATATCGACATGTTAACGATACCTTGACTCGCTTGAATCATTGGCTAGGAGACGGTTTGCTAACAGCAAAAAAACTGAGATGCCTTCATCTGCTAATTCTGCAGCTAATGGGGAGCTAACCAGCAACCTCCCTTGCCCCCATGGACGGGGGCAAGGGAGGTTTGTCTGCGTTCAGCGTCTTGATAGGCGGCGCGTCTCCTGTTGCACTGACGTTGTTGTTAGGCGATTGCCTGTTTTGGTGTCTGAAACGGT
>WYCW01000010.1 GCA_011392765.1 Candidatus Thiosymbion ectosymbiont of Catanema sp. Cochon2018
ATTCCTTGAGGGACCCGGATCTTTACAGCTGAGTCAACTTTCAGCAGCGGTCAATTTCGCCTCCTGAAGCAGGGTATCCAACGCGTGATCCAGTTTAGTCATGGCGGAGGCCAGCGGACGCTTGGGGGCGTTTGGGCAAGCGTCGAACAGCTGCGACAAGCCGGGACGCAGGATGCGACCGTGGACCTTGGTGAACAAGAGCGCCACGCGTCGCCCCCGGTCGGTGACGCGGTAACGGTGGGTGCGTGGGATGCGCGCGATCAGGGCGTGCAAGCGCAATCGGCGCAAGTCATAGGTCATGCTGCCAGGGGTATACGCATCGGGACTGATCCCCAATGTCTGAGCCATCCATTGGCGCATGGTGGCATTGCGGAACCCTTGGGGCTGGAGCCAGAACAGACACAGGACCTGCATCAGTGCCATCACCCGCACATCATCGAAGCGCAAACCGGCAACCCGTTGGTGATCGACGACCTGGGGTTGGGTGACCTGATCGAACACCCCCTCGGCCAGGGTGCAGTCCTGGCTGATGGTCTCGACCTCAAGCAGACGGCGATTGGCTTCAAAGCCGATGGCCCGCACGGCAGGCAAATTGTTCAGGAGCCGCCCGATGCCGAAGTCACGGGTGTTGTTGAGGGTGGTCTCAGTACGCAGGGCACGTCCTTGCTTGAAGTATTGCTTGATCTTGGTGGATTTATAGCCGATATGCAGCGAGGGAATAACCCCTTGGGTAATGACGCGGGAGTGAAAACGTCCCGGCGTACGTTTGGTGATCCGCCGTTGGAAGATCAAGCTGACCTTGGAAGGCCGGCCCAGATCGAGGTTCTCACGAATGATTTCCTCGAACAGATGCCGTCCACTGCGGGGACGGTCAAAGACCTGGGTTCGTGCCAACTCGGCTTGCAGGATGGACAGTTGCGGGTTGAAGCCGGCGGCATGGTCTGCAGGCGTGAAGGGATCAGGCAGACGCGCCAACCACTTGTCTACGACGGCCTTGATTTTGGCCTCGTCGAGGTCGTCGAGTATCTGCTGCAACCGCGCCGGGTCGGCGCAGGACAGCACGCCATTATCCAGCGCCTCGAAGGCGATGCCTTCTTTGGCTAATTGCCGGTTGGCATACTCATGGCCATTGAGGCACACGCGCGCAGTATACGGAAAGTAAGCAGCGAACTTGATGAACAGCGGACCAAAGTCCTCGTCCACCAGATAAAAGTAGTAGTGGTTGCACATCACGGTGGAACGACTCAGCCAGGGAAAGGGTTGGCCGGTCTGTGTGCTGAACTTTTTGGTGACGCGGAAGGTGGCGAATTTCTCCTGCGCCTTGCCGATGTAGAGCACCCCTTCACAGGCGCCAAAGTCCTGGAGGCGCTGTTGGGTGACCTCATCCTTGCGTTCGCCCTTGGCAAAGGGGACGATTTCGATCCCTTCGCGTTCGGCAAATCCCTGGATCGACGCGACGAAGGCACGACTCAGGGGACCCATCAGTGCCGTCGAGGCTACCTTGGCTCCGCGATGCTGCTTGAAAAAGGTCGCCACGCCGGCCCCCGTCTGAAGCATGGGTTGGTACAGATTCAGGTACCAGCGGTCAATGCCTTCAATCTCCAAGGTCACCTGATCGGTCAGCAACTCGCCCACGGTTTGCTTTATCATGGTCATCGGTCCCGGTTGACGTTCTGGCGTTACGCCACTCTGTCGCTACCAGCGGCTAATAACCATAGCACAGCCTGTGGTTGATCAACCGGGACTTTCCTATACCCACTCATGACTCGTCGGTCTGAGGCGATGCCTCGTTAG
>WYCW01000011.1 GCA_011392765.1 Candidatus Thiosymbion ectosymbiont of Catanema sp. Cochon2018
AAAGCCAAGGATCAGGTATAAAGGGATTTGATGGAGAGTACCTGGGGAAGCCGTCCCACCCGGAGGCCCCGAGCCTGTGCGTAGATTGGCTCCCCGCCCTCTTCGCCCATACCGAAGAGTATCCGAGGCCGTGAGCGATGCTCGTGAGCCTGCATACACAAGGTCGGTAGGCGAGGGTTCAGGGTCGGGGAACCAAGTCTTGATCCTAGCGCCTTTTTGACTGACGAGGAACCACCCATGAACGTTGCCGGAATTGATGTCAGCGCCAAAACCGTTACCTTGGTCATCAGCCGCGATGAGCGCACCGGAAAACCCCGCGAGTTCAAGAATACCCCAGCCGGTCATGCGACCTTGCGCAACCGCTTGCGTAAGGCACACGTGAGCCGCGTCTGCCTGGAGGCCACCGGCCTCTATCACCTCGACCTAGCCCTGGCCCTGGAGGACGCCGGGCTACCCCTCATGGTAATCAACCCCAAGGCCGCCAAACGCTTCGCGGAGGCCTTCCAGACCCGCACCAAGACCGATGCCGTCGATGCCGCAGTCCTGGCCCAGTTCGCCCTGCGCATGCCCTTCACACCCTGGCAGCGCCCCGATGACTTGGCCCTGGCTATCCGCGCCTGCGCACGCCGCATCGCCGCCCTCGACAAGCTCCGGACCCAAACCAAGAACCAGCTCCATGCGGCCCAACTGACCGCCATGACGCCGGATTTCCTCATCGCTAGCCTGCAGCAGACCGTTGCCTTCCTGGATGACCACATCGAACACCTGCGCCAACAGGCCCGCGACCTCATCGCCACGAATGAGGCGCGCCGGCACGCCTTCGACCTGCTGATCACCGTCACCGGCATTGCCGATGCCAGTGCCATCCAACTCCTCGGCGAGCTGTTGGTCTTGCCCGATGACATGCAGGCCAAACAATGGGTTGCCATGGCCGGCCTCGATCCCCGACAACACCAGTCCGGCTCCAGCATCGACAAGAAGCCACGCATCTCCAATGCCGGCAACCGCTACCTGCGCCTGGCCCTTTACATGCCCGCTCTCAGCGCCGCACGCCATGATCCCAACGTCAGGGCCTATTACCGCCACCTCATCGAGGATCGCGGCCTCAAAAAGCTCCAGGCCCTCTGTGCCGTCATGCGTAAGCTCCTGCTCGCCATCCATGCCATGCTCAAGACTCAGAACCCCTTCGACAGCAGCCGCTTCTATACCCCCACCGAAACGGCTGCCTGATAAATCTGATTTATGTGCATAAGGTGAATCTTTGGGAATCAGGAGCTAAATTGGACTTGCATCGGAACAGAGTATCTAC
>WYCW01000012.1 GCA_011392765.1 Candidatus Thiosymbion ectosymbiont of Catanema sp. Cochon2018
AGTTTTGTTTTGAGTCGGGGCAGTGTGCGGTTGTGTAAACTTTGAGATGGGTGACGAGGGCCTACCAACTTTGAACCCCGGGGACATGATCAAACAGCAGTACATGGTGAACAAGAAGCTGGGAGAGGGAGGATTCGGAGCGGTCTACATGGTGCAGGATGCGAAGACGGGACAGAAACACGCCATGAAGGTGGAAGGGGCCAAAGATCCAATTCAAGTGCTGAAGATGGAAGTGGTTGTGCTGACGGAGTGCATGCAGAGAGGAGGTCGCCACGTCTGCAAAATCATCGACAGAGGACGAAACAACATTTTCAACTACGTCATCATGACACTGGTCGGACAGAGTCTGCAAGACCTGAGGAAGGCCTGCCCCGGAGGCAAGTTCAGCATGGGCACAGCTTTGTGCGCCGGAATACAGTGTCTGGAAGCGATCGAGGACATGCATCAGATCGGATACCTGCACAGAGACGTCAAACCGGGAAACTTTGCCATCGGAAGAGAGGAAAACGGGGAGCAGAGGAAAGTCATCATCTTGGATTTCGGACTCGCCAGAAAATACTTGAACGCCAGAGGACAGATTCGCACCCCACGATCGGCGGCCGGCTTCAGAGGAACGGTTCGTTACGCCCCACTCAATTGCCATCACAGTCGGGAGCTGTCACGGAAGGACGACTTGGAGACGTGGTACTATCAGCAGCTGGAAATCACCCTAGGAAAGGTCCCCTGGGCAAACGTCGGAGACAAAGACGAGGTCATGCGCTACAAGGAAAACGCCAGAAGAACCGGAGAGATCAGCAGAGACTGCCCCCAACAGTTCGCACCGATCATTCAATACATCGACGGCTTGAAGTACTGGGACGCCCCCGACTACAACTACATCTACGGACTTCTACGCCAATGCATGCAACAGCGCCAGTGTCGAGAGCAGGACCCCTACGACTGGGAAAAGGGCGGACAACATCGAAACCAGACACAAATGCTTCCAGCACCCGGATACAACCCACACGCAGGCGCTCCCATTGTCAACTTTTGAACACAATCAACCCCGGTGATA
>WYCW01000013.1 GCA_011392765.1 Candidatus Thiosymbion ectosymbiont of Catanema sp. Cochon2018
ACGACCCCCAGCCGTTGCAAGGTCGCCAGCATGGTCGCGCCCTTCATGGGCGAGCCGTTGTCGGCGTGCAGGACCAACCCATCCTCGGTGATGCCTTCGGCCAGACAGGCCTTGCGAATCCGTGCTCGGCGGTCTCATTCTCATGGATTTCCCAACCGACGATCTTGCGGCTGAAGATGTCCATCACCCGGTACAACCGATAGAACAGCCCAACGATGGTGGTTGCCAAATAGGTGATGTCCCAGCTCCAGACCTGGTTCGGGGCACTGGCCTGGTAGCCAGTTGGCTTAGTGATCGCCTTGGGGGCCTGCGTTTGGCCCCGGTGGTGGCGTTGATCGGCTTGCTTCAACACGCGGTAGAAGCTCGCCTCGGAGGCGATAGAGATCCCTTCGTCGGCCAGTGCCGGGACGATCTGCGAGGGCGGTAGACTGCGGTATTTTTCCCGGTTGCAGGTCATCAAGATTTGCTCCCGCTCGGCTGCGCGCAACTTGTTTGCCGGTTCGGGGCGCTCTGCCTGAGGACGCCCATCGGTTTTCACAGGGTTTCACAGGCCTTCTGCGTCGAGGCACCGGCGGCCACCGCTGCTTCGATCAACGCCACTGCTTGTTGGCGATCCGAGGGCCTGATCATGCGTCCTCTGTGGCCCCCCAGATGGCCTGGGCTTTTTTTGGGAGCACCAACAACGCCGCGGTCTCCGCGAGCGCCTTCTCCTTGTG
>WYCW01000014.1 GCA_011392765.1 Candidatus Thiosymbion ectosymbiont of Catanema sp. Cochon2018
AACATACAAGGCTGGGTTACGGCCAGGGACGGCCAAACCCGGCACAGGGTATTGCGGATCGGAAAAGCTGGGTTTCGTTCCTCGACCCAGCCTACAACACTTAGATGATTTGTTAATTGAGAACGCCCCCTAGCCAGGTGGGCGCGTATAAACCTTCCCAAAAACATACTCTTCTAGGGTGGGCAAAGCCATCAGGGGCGGTGGCAGCTGCCGTGGACTACATGGACCAGGTGGACAGGGCGGGTGCGTATAAATTTCTTTTCGATCAACAAGTTGCTACCAACTTCCAAGCGCCGGCGCGGAGCGCGTAGTGCCCAACATCAGCATTTTGTCGGGCACGGCGCACCGTCCAAAGATGCGGTTCGCGCCTGGCGGTGATGCAGTCCGGAAAGGACAACACACGCTCACCGCATCCTACGTC
>WYCW01000015.1 GCA_011392765.1 Candidatus Thiosymbion ectosymbiont of Catanema sp. Cochon2018
ACTGGAGGATAAGGAACGGCAGATCGCGGGCAAGGACAAGGCCCTGGAAGAGAATGCCAAGGCTCTGGAGGAGAAGGACAAGGCACTAGAGGAGAATGCCAAGACCCTGGAAGAGAATGCCAAGGCTCTGGAAGAGAAGGACAAGGCACTGGAGGAAAAGGACAAGGCACTGGAGGAAAGGGACCGACTGATTGCGGAGCTACGAAAATCGCGTTGATAGCCCATAGGATGCAGTGAGCACCGGTCCGGGTGCCGGGACGCACCGACAGCCGCCGCTTCCATTTTCACCGTCTTGTTCACTGTCAACCTGTTGGAACGCCGCCGCTGTCTGTTGACAGACCACATCGACGATTTGCGAAAGGTGAAACCCGATGCACATCGCCAACCCCATCTACGACGTCGTCTTCAAGTATCTCCTGCAGAACAACGAGATCGCCATCCTGATCCTCTCGACCATCCTGGAGGAGGAGATCATCGCGCTGGAGTTGCTTCCCCAGGAAACCGCCACCGCGTTGGAGAACCGCTCGTTCACCGTCTACCGACTGGACTTTTCCGCCCGGATCAAGACCCGCGACGGTGCGGTCAAACAGGTCGTCATCGAGATCCAAAAGGCCAAGTTCGCCGCCGACATCATGCGCTTTCGCCGCTATCTCGGGGAGCAATACAAGCAGGGATTCACCCTCGAAGGAAGCGGCAAGGTGCAACGGGCGATCCCCATCATCAGCATCTACTTCCTGGGGTATCCGCTGGAGCATGTACAGGTGCCGGTCATCAAGGTGCTGAGAAACTACTATGACGCCGCCACCGGGCAAGCCCTCTCCGCGCGGGAAGAATTCATCGAGAGCCTGACCCACGACAGCTTCGTGATCCAGATTCCTTACCTGGGGCCGGAGTACAAAACGGCCGCGGAACACCTCTTGGCCGTTTTCGACCAACACCTGAAAGTAACGAGAGACGAGCATATCCTGGACATCGATGAGGCCGCCTATCCGCAAGAACATCGAAAGGTAATCCGCCGGTTGAATCGGGCCATCACCGAGCCGAAGATCAGACAGACCATGGAAGTGGAGGATGACATCCTGGCGGAGCTGGAGGATAAGGAACGGCAGATCGCGGGCAAGGACAAGGCCCTGGAAGAGAATGCCAAGGTTCTGGAGGAGAAGGACAAGACCCTGGAGGAGAATGCCAAGACCCTGGAAGAGAACGCCAAGGCTCTGGAAGAGAAGGACAAGGCCCTGGAGGAGAATGCCAAGGCCCTGGAGGAGAATGCCAAGGCCCTGGAAGAAAAGGACAAGGCACTGGAGGAAAAGGACCGACTGATTGCGGAGCTACGAAAAAGCCCATAGGGTGCAGTGAACACCGGTCCGAGTGCCGGGACGCACCGACAGCCGCCGCTTCCATTTTCACCGTCTTTTTCACTGTCGACCTGTTGGAACGTCGCCGCC
>WYCW01000016.1:0-293 GCA_011392765.1 Candidatus Thiosymbion ectosymbiont of Catanema sp. Cochon2018
CCCGTTATCGGAGAGAATTGGGACGATTCGTCGGATTTCGTACAAGAGGGCGGAGGCGAATCGGTAGCGTCGAGGACCAGGAGTAAAACGGCCCCCGCGGCCACCACTCCTTTCCTCGCCGGCTTTCACGACGAGGAAATGGGTTTCGACAGACCCAAACTGGTGGAATCGTACGGGTCGGAATCGGAATCCGAACCCGAACCCGAAGAAGACGTCGGCGATCGCGTCGACGAGGGCAACGACGGCGACGGAGAGACTTTTACGGAATTCGACCCCGACGAATTTTTCACGGT
>WYCW01000016.1:299-591 GCA_011392765.1 Candidatus Thiosymbion ectosymbiont of Catanema sp. Cochon2018
TTTTTGACCAAAGCTTGTTTCCCGACAAGATTCCGCGGAGGGCCGAGGGCATCTGATCAATCCTCGGCCGTTCAACGTCGGCCTCCCGGACGCCGTAGGTTCCTCCCGCTGATCCTTTTCGGCGTTTATGCGCGCATCGGGGGTTGGTTTTGTCTCCATTTTCTCGACCTGCTTTCCCGTCACATCAAAAAACTTAACAGCTGTTTCTTCGCCGGTAGCCTTTTTTCCGCCGGAATGATGTTGGTCCGCGCATACGCCGACTACAGCTTCGTTGTCGGTCAACGCCGACCTC
>WYCW01000002.1:0-32910 GCA_011392765.1 Candidatus Thiosymbion ectosymbiont of Catanema sp. Cochon2018
TAATTTTACCTACTGCCCTCAAATTTAGCTAACGCTTCGTATCACCGGTAGCAAACAGCAGAGCGAGGAACGAGCGGCGCTGTTCGCTGTCCGAGTGCATGCGATTGTTAGCCTCATCAAATTTATCTTTGCCCATAGTTCTATTTCTGATAGTTCTCGGGGTATATTTGAATATGCAGCTCCGGACTAGGCCAAATATATGTACCTCTTTGCTCTAGTGACTTAGGTGTTGGCACTACTTCAACAAATATATCTCCCGTAACGCCCTTGAGCTCTATGTCGAAACCAACCAAACTGTCACTGTAATGCTTAAACGTAGTAATTCTCTGAATATCCCCATTGCCGAGCTTCGGCATGTATCTATAGTTGCGAAAATCATAGTCCCATCCTCTTGATTGAGTACTTACTCTTGCTTCGTATTTGATGTTATTCGTGTCAAATTTGATGTTGAAAACATCGTCATTTTCAATGTGGATACGTTTGACAGGCATGAAGCGTATAGGAATTTTAACACTTTGGCCTTTCTTATAAACAATGGTTGGTGCCAGAATTAGAGGCCGAGAAGGAAAGAATTCGATGGGAATTGGCTCTATGATCTTAAGTTCAGATTTCAGATTCAGATAATTCCAGCCATAATACTTATCCTCTTGCCAATTCTGAAAAGTTCCATTTTTGTAGTAATAAAGTAAACCACTCCTTGGTTCTTCTGGATTTCCCGAATATAGATTCTTCAGTATTTGATCTCCAAAATACATAGAAGAGGTCAGAAGCCTTGCCGGATACCACATTGTATGAGATAAGCTAAAATTTGATGTACCCCTCTTGTCATGTTCTGACCATTCCCATCCACGAGCAGGAAAGGCATCAATTAGGTAAGGATTTTTTGCTAATTCCACAATGCTGGGTATCTCACCTAGTTTCTTCAGTTCTTCTATCGGGAAATCCGCATTAGCATCAACAAAATGCCAAGAGTTATCATATTTAACCTCAGCCACTAAATGAGCAGCAAGCTGAATTAACCTTGCCTGATAACCATTAGCAAGAGCAGCATCAACGATCACTCGTGCTACATGACCACACCTACCTTCGCCCAACAGTAAAAGGACAAGTGGATGTGTAATCATCGTCTTATCTTCATACATTGGTTGAGTTAATGGAGGGTGTCGCATAGCCTTAGATACAAAATCGGAGAATGCAAGCCACTTTTGACGGTGATCGTCCTCTTTTATATTCTTCGTTACTTCGTGGAATAGTAATTTCAGAGTATTATCGGTATCTAACTCAGCAATTTGTTGCTCTATTTGCCTTGTTTTCTCAAAATCGTAGTAATAAGTGTCAAGCTCATAGATGTTTTCAAACTTTGGATTATTTATCGTCCTTGATTAATTTCGTGTTCAATATCCCTATCGAGCAACTTCAATATGAATTCATGCGAGGTGATGTGTCCCTCATCATTATTTTCTGATTGAGCAATAGATTTAACTTGGCCATCCTCATTATCGAAACCACTATGAGCTTTGTTGCTATCACTAGCGTAACAGAAAGCGGTTAATCCTAACATCACCAAGGTAATTAGAATTGTTGCTTTTGTTATTGTTTTGCTATATGTCATTTACTTATACCTCATCAGCCTATTCTAACTATACATTTAGACTAAGGCTAACGTCAAGTAGACCTCAAAAGCGACGTAAGAAAATACGTCGAAAGTGAGGTCTAATCTGCTTGTCTATTCGCAAGTGCCTGTATATACTGTCAGTATATAGGACAAACCCGTCAGGTACTGACATGGGAAATACCCCCTCCGCCGGAACGCAGACCAAGCCCCGCCTGCTCGACCAGGTGCGGGACAAAAATCCGTTTTTTGCCAGTTGATTAATTGTGATTTTTTCAGCTTCAGTCTGAAAAAGCTAAAGGCTCTTTATGGATTCCAGACTGGTAGGATATTTTGCGTAAATTCGCCTTCTCAGCAAGCCAGAGGGGCGTCGTATGACTTGCTGTTATTGTTGAGAAAAGACTGCCTGTTCCGTCATCGGTCAGAGTGCTACAGACCGCCGTCCCCTTCGATCAGTCTGGAATCCATAAAGAGCCAAACTAAAAACCGTCGCCAAATTTCCTGCTCCCGAAAATTGGATTGGACCCTGATGTATCCCCACATTATTCCAATATAAAACAACAAGATATAGCGAGGTAGTTGGGCAAAGGGCCAAGGATGGCCCGTGCCCAACACCTTGTTGGGCACGCCTGCCGTCCCTGGCGGGCTTTGCCCAACCTACGCGGGCTGATTTGCGGGGATACTTCAGGATTGGACCCATTTCGGGTTTCGTGAAAAATGGCGACAGTTTGGAATCGAGCGAACACTATACCCCTTTCCGATCTCTCGCCCGGATAGGGGCTTCCCGCGCGTCCCTCAAGCGCGTTTGCGTTCGCACAATTCCACCAGGACTCCACCCGTAGCCTTCGGATGCAGGAAGGCGATGCGTGCGCCTCCCGCACCGATGCGGGGTTTCTCGTCGATAAGCTTTATACCCTTCGCTTTGAGCTCTTCGAGCGCCTCGTCGATATTGGGCACGCGAAAGGCCACATGCTGAAATCCCGTTCCTTTTTTCTCGATGAACTTGGCCACCGGGCCATCGGGAGCCGTCGATTCCAGCAGCTCGACCTCGCTTTCTCCGACGGGGAAAAAGCCCGTGTTCACCTTCTGTTCGGCGACGACCTCGTCCCCCGCGAATTCGAGGCCGAGGACGTCGGTCCAGAACTTCTTGCCCTCTCCCATACTGTTGACGGCGATGCCAAGATGGTCGATCTTGAGTATCTGCATCTCAATCCTCCGAATAATCGTTAGTTACCAAACTGCACGAGCAAGAACCCGGCGGCGACGGCCGAGCCGATGACCCCGGCGACGTTGGGACCCATCGCATGCATCAGGAGGAAGTTGGTCGGATCGTACTTGCTCCCCACGGTCTGGGAGACCCGCGCGGCCATGGGTACCGCCGAGACACCGGCCGATCCGATCAATGGGTTGATGGGTGTGCTGGATAGCTTGTTCATGAGCTTGGCCAGGAGCACGCCGGAGGCGGTCCCGAATCCGAACGCGACGATACCCAGGCCCAAAATCGCAAGCGTCTGGGTGGTGAGGAACTTATCGGCCGTCGCGGTTGCTCCGACTGTAATCCCCAGGAAGATCGTAACAATGTTGATCAGGGCGTTCTTGGCGGTGTCTTCGAGCCTGGCGACCACCCCACATTCCCGAAAGAGATTGCCGAGCATCAGCATCCCCACCAGCGGCGCCGCCGCTGGAACTATGAGTACCACGATGATGGTGACGATGATCGGGAACAGGATCTTCTCCCGCTTGGTCACCGTGCGCAGTTGGGTCATCTTTATGGTGCGTTCCTTTTCCGTGGTGAGCAGCTTCATGATCGGCGGCTGGATAATGGGTACCAGCGCCATATAGGAATAGGCCGCGATTGCGGTGGCTCCCAACAGATGGGGCGCCAACTGGGACGTGAGGAAGATCGTGGTCGGGCCATCCGCGCCGCCGATGATGGCAACGGATGCGGCCTCCTGGGCATTGAACAATCCGGAGGCGACGGCCCCGATAAAGGTGAGAAAGATGCCGAACTGGGCAGCGGCACCCAACAGGAGGGACTTCGGGTTCGCAATGAGGGGTCCGAAATCCGTCATGGCCCCCACGCCCATGAAGATCAGTGCCGGTAGGAGACCTGTTTTAAGGACTTTGTACAGATAGCCTATGATTCCTCCCGGCTTCTCAGTGTGGACGACATACTCGGTAGAGGTCTCTTCCTGACCCACGGGAACTTTGGTAGGGCCCCCTTCCTGATTCACAGGAACCAAGGTTGCACCGAAGGGGGCTTCCCCGAAATACGGTGTGACCTCCACCGCCGGGGGATGCATCATGTTCGCGAACGGCAGATTGGTCAGGAGGACGCCGAATGCGATCGGGACCAGCAGCAGGGGTTCGAAGCCCTTGACGATCGCCAGGTACAAGAGCACGCAGGCGATGGCAATCATTATAAAGATTCGGTAGTCGGTCAGGCCGACAAATCCAGTTGAACTCAGGAAGTTCAATAAGGCGTCATACATGGTGGCGTTTTCCTCTGTCAGCCCAGAACAACCAACACATCTCCGGCATTGACGAGGGCCCCTGCGGCCACGGAAATCTCGCTGACGGTCCCATCATGGGGCGCGACAATCTCATTCTCCATTTTCATAGCTTCCAGGACCAAGAGCTTTTGCCCTTTCGTTACCTTGTCGCCGACGTTCACATCGATATCCACGATGGTGCCGGGCATCTGCGCCACCACTGCACCCTCACCCGAGTCCCCTCCCGCCGGCGGCGCACTCGGCTTCGGGGTCGCCGGTGCGGGGGCCTGGGACTTCTTCGCGGCAGGTTTGGGGGCTGTAGCTGCCGGGGTCGGGGCGGAACCTGCCTGCCCCTTGATCTCCTCTACAGCGACCTCGTACTCTTTGCGGTCCACGACCACTCTGAACATTTTCATAGCTGTGTACTCCGAAAAAACTTAGATTCTGTGTTGCATCTGTTCGGCAATACCGGCCCCTCTCCAGGTGGGCGAGGTGTCTTCCACCTGCTTGATATCCCTAATCACGATATTGCCGGTCGATGTTCCGAGCATCATTGCAATAGATGCCGCGATGACCGGTACGAGTTCATCGTCGCTCTGAGCAGCCGGTTTTTCATCGGCCTTCCCGGCTGCAGCCGCAGGCGCGGGTTTAAGGGCCGGCGTCGGCTTCTTCTCCGGGTCGGGAAGTTTTTCGAACAGACCGATCACAAACTGTAAGAGGATGAGGATTACGAAGGTGATGCCCATGCCCAGAACCGTCGTGATCAGGCCCGCCCACAACCGCTGAGTAGTCGTGAGGCTCTCTATTGTGTCCTTGTTGGCAAAAAGGGTGAGCAGGTCGGTTTCCATTATGCCCTCCGGTTATCACAAAGGCAGGTTGCCGTGCTTCTTGGCCGGGCGCTTTTCCCGCTTGCCTTGCAGCATGTTGAACGCATCGACGATGCGTTGCCTACTCGTACGCGGCTCGATGACATCATCCACGAATCCGCGTTCCGCCGCCTTGTAGGGCGTTGCGAATTCCGCGTTATATTCGTCGAGTATCTTCTTTTTCGTCGTGGCCTTGTCTTCGGCCTCGTCGAGCTGCTTCTTAAAGATGATGTTTACCGCACCTTCCGATCCCATCACGGCGATCTCTGCCGTCGGCCAGGCGAGCACGATGTCCGCCCCGAGCGACTTGGAGCACATGGCGACATAGGCCCCGCCATAGGCCTTTCTGGTTATCAGCGTAACCTTGGGTACCGTCGCCTCACTATAGGCATACAAAATCTTGGCGCCGTGACGGATGATGCCGCCGTATTCCTGGGCGGTCCCCGGAAGAAAACCGGGTACATCGACCAAGGTCAGCAGGGGGATATTGAAGGCATCACAGGTCCTGATAAAGCGAGCGGCCTTGTCACCGGAGTTGATATCGAGACAACCGGCCATGACCTTCGGCTGGTTGGCAATGATCCCGATCGATTCGCCATTGATCCTGGCATAACCGGTGATCAGATTAGTGGCAAAGTAAGGCTGATACTCCATGAACTCGCCGTTATCGACGATGGGGAGGATCACATCATGGATATCGTAGGGCTTGTTGGGATCTTCCGGTATCAGGGAGTCGAATTCAACGATCTGCCGGTTCAGGTCGTCATCGCACTCCACCGCCGGCGCCTTCCCCAGGTTGTTCGACGGGAGGTAGCCGAGGAGCTGCCGGACTTGCTCGATGCAGTTCTGATCGGTGTCGGCGATGAAATGGACATTGCCGCTGGTCCGGTTGTGGGTCATGGCCCCCCCGAGATCCTCCGCCGATACTTGCTCGCCGGTTACGGTCTTGATGACCTGCGGTCCGGTGATGAACATCTGCGAGGTCTGGTCGACCATGAAAATGAAATCGGTCAATGCGGGCGAGTAGACCGCGCCGCCGGCACAAGGACCCATGATCGCGGAGATCTGTGGCACGACCCCGGAATAAATGGAATTGCGGAAGAAGATGTCGCCGTAACCGGAAAGGGCGTCGACGGCCTCCTGGATGCGGGCACCCCCGGAGTCGTTCAGACCCACCAGAGGGGCACCGACCTTGGCGGCTCCTTCCATGGCCTTCACGATTTTGCGGGCGTGCATTTCGCCGAGGGCGCCACCGGTGACGGTGAAATCCTGCGAGAAGGCATACACCGGTCGTCCGTAGACCATGCCGTAACCGGTGACCACCGATTCCCCCTCGAGCCCGAGCTTGTCCAGGCCGAAATTGGTGCTGCGGCATTTTACGAACGCATCCAGCTCCACGAACGTCTGGTCGTCGAACAGCTCGGTAAGCCGCTCCCGGGCCGTCAGTTTCCCCGCTGCATGCTGTTTTTCTATCCTCTTCGTGCCTCCCCCGAGAGAGAGTTGTTCCTTTTTTGTTTTAAGGAGCTCGAGTTTGTCGGTTGGCATCTTGGGTATCGCCTCATAAGGTTCCCGTTCGGGACATCTGACATGGAAGCCCGTTCGTCAAGGAAAACAAAAATATGTCAAAGATACTCGTAAAGGGCATACTCGGTTGTCTGGCCGAGCAATTCGTCGATCTCTGCCTGGACGGCGTTTCGTTCCGGACTCCGGAACCAGTTGTTCCAGTCTTCCGCCGATCGCCAATTACTATCGACGATACACTCGGTCGGATCGTCGGTTCGTTGCAAGGTTTGGCCGGATATGTAGCCGGGCTGTTTCAGCGTAAGGCTGCGCATTTTATGCAGCAGCTCGGTCAGTTTGGGATGGTCGCCTGCCGAGACATGGCGTTTTATGAGGATCTTTACGGACATTCTAGTTTCCCCTATCTCTGCAAAGTCAGGATGGGCAGGTAAGCAATACCTGCCTTTGATTTTATGAAGCACTCAGGCGATTTGTGGTTTTTGTTGGGTGAAAACTACCAATTCGGACACTGGAGAGCAACAAAAAACTTTGTGGCTCGGCAGTTCCCGCGTCTCGCCGGAAGCTCCCCGAATCCAGGGCGAGCGCGCATAAATTTCTTATCGATCAACAAGTTGCTACCAGCTCCCGAGCGTCGGCGCGGAGCGCGTAGGTTGGGCGAGTAGGATGCGGTGAGCGCGGTATACCGTAGCAGGATTACACCAATTCCGACCGCGAACCGCATCGATGGTGCGGTGAGCGCGGTAGATCTTATCAGGATGACACTACGAGGGGGCGCGAACCGCATCAAGGGATGGCCCGTGCCCAACATTTATCCCGAGCGAAGCGAGGGACCTTTGTTGGGTACGCCCACCGTCCACAGATGCGGTTCGCGCCTGGCGGTGGTGCAGTCCGGAAAGGACAACACACGCTCACCGCATCCTACGGGCTTTGCCCAACCTACAAGATCATGTTTTCGGAGGGATTTATACGCGCTCGCCCTGTCCCCGAATCGGGTCTGGCAAACAAGCGTCGCTAAGTAGTAGAATAATTATCGTATGTCTAGGGGGCGTTCTCAATCGAGCCGGGTCATCGCAAAAACCAAACGCGTAGCGCAGGCGTCTCGCCTGCACTACGTGGATTTGGCTTAATTGAGAACGCCCCCTAGGATTCCTTGAGGGACCCGAATCTTTACAAATGAGTCAAGTTTATGCAGTGCACAAATAGGGATCGGGATCGAAATCGAAATTCCGATTGCGATCCCGATCCCGACCCCGATTTCGACCTACCCAAGCTCTCCAACGGCTGGTTAGGTGTAGGAGATGGGGCCTTACGGGAGAGGGGCTGTTGGGGTCTTCATGCCCCGTCGGTCTGAGGCGCAGCCTCGCTAGGCCATATGCATGAGATTAGGTATTTTAACCGCGGCGATTGCGTTGCGGACCCCACCCGTTCGGCGGGCTCGAAACCAGCTTACGCGCTTGTCTTAAGCCAACCAACTCGTTGATCGAAAAGATCTTTGCGCCCTTAGCTCAATTGGTAGAGCATCTGACTTTTAATCAGGTGGTCGTTGGTTCGATTCCAACAGGGCGCACCATCCAGGCAGAATTCTCGAGTTACGATCCGCGCCCGCAACGCGATGCTAAGCAGCGGCGTCCTGATCCATCAATACCCGCAGCTTGTCCGGTGTCGGCCGCTCGACCACGCCGCGCTCGGTGACTATGTAGTCCACCAGACTTGCCGGCGTCACATCGAAGACGGGGTTGCGCGCATCGACGCCTGGGGGAGCGAGCTGCCGGTCGCCATAGCTGAGGATTTCGTCAGGGTCCCGCTCCTCGATGGGGATGTCGGCACCGCGTTCTATCCGCATATCGAGGGTCGAGGTGGGGGCGGCAACCATGAACTCGACCCTGTGGTAGCGGGCCAGCACTGCCAGGCTGTAGGTCCCGATCTTATTGGCCAGGTCCCCGTTCGCCGCGATGCGGTCCGCGCCGACAATGACCCAACCGATCCCGCCCGCGGCCATCAGACTCGCGGCCGCGCCGTCCGTCTGTACCGTCACCGGGATGCCCGAGTGCGCGAGCTCCCAGGCGGTCAGGCGCGAGCCTTGTAGCCAGGGGCGCGTCTCGTCCACATAGACGCGACCGATGCGCCCGGCGGCATAGGCGCTGCGAATCACGCCCAGGGCCGTGCCGTAGCCGCCGGTGGCCAAGGCCCCCGCGTTGCAGTGGGTGATGACGTCTGTGGGACCCCGGATCAGGGCGGCGCCGAACTCCCCCAGGGTGTGGTTCGCTGCCCGGTCCTCGGCATGGATCCCCTGGGCCTCCTGCAACAGATCGGGCACCGGATCTCCCCCACCCAGGGCGTCCAGCGCGTGCTGCATCCGTTCGATCGCCCAGGACAGATTGACCGCCGTCGGCCGCGCGGCGGTCAGCAGCGCCAAATCCTGCTCGAGGGCGCCACGCCATCCTGCGCCCTTGCGTGCATAGGCATCCCGCGCCGCCAGCACCACGCCATAGGCCGCAGTAATACCGATGGCCGGCGCCCCCCGCACCACCATGTCGGTAATGGCCCCAGCCGTGGCCGCCACGCTGTCGAAGGGCAAAAACACGGCGTGCTCGGGCAGGGTACGCTGATCGAGTAGATAGAGCCGATCCCGATGCCAGACGACGGCGTTGTCCGGACTGACGGCGAGGGGGTTTGCGGTTTGCATAAGGGTGTCCTTGGATGGCAAATTTGCGTTTATCGTGGCTATAGCAGTCGATTATTCCCTAAATCGATTACCCTCTAGGGGGCGTTCTCAATCCGGGGTTTTTACTTGCATTAGAACCACGGATGGACACAGATAAACACGGATCACAATCTGTGTTTATCTGTGCCCATCCGTGGTTCTTCGGTGCGGTCCGTTTGAGAACGCCCCCTCAGTCGACTACTCTCTAAGTCAACTACTTTACTAAACGGAAACCTTATCTTCATGCAAGCGGAACTCCTCCTTCATCCTCAGTGGATCGTCCCCGTCGACGCCGCCGAGAGCATCCTCACGAACCACAGCCTGGCGGTTGCCGGGGGCCGCATCCGGGCCCTACTGCCGACCCCGGAGGCCCACACCGACATCCGGGCCGTACAGGAGTTCGAGCTCCCAGGCCATGTGCTGATTCCGGGTCTCATCAACGCCCACACCCACTCCTCCATGGTCTTGCTGCGGGGATTGGCGGACGACCTGCCGCTGATGACCTGGCTCAACGAGCATATCTGGCCGGCGGAACAGCGGTGGGTGGATCCCGAATTCGTCCGCGCCGGGACCCGGCTCGCCGCCCTGGAGATGCTCAAGAGCGGCACCATCTGCTTCAACGACATGTACTTCTTTGCCGAGGTCACTGCCAAGGCCGCGGCCGACGCCGGTATGCGGGCGGTCGCCGGCATGATCCTGGTAGACTTTCCCACTCGCTTCGCCGATGCCCCGGAGGAGTACCTGCGCAAGGGCCTGGCGCTCCACGACCACTACCGCAATCACGCCCTGATCCGCACCGCCTTTGCCCCTCACGCCTCCTATTCGGTGTCCGACAGTCCCTTCGAGCGTATCCGCACCCTGTCCAACGAGCTGGACGTCCCGGTACATATCCACCTGCACGAGGCCCATGACGAAATCGTCCATTCCCTGCGCGACTACGGCGAACGGCCCCTGGCCCGTCTGGAACGCCTGGGTCTGCTGGGACCGAATCTGGTCGCGGTGCACATGACACAGCTCGAAGAATCGGAGATCACCGCCCTGGCCCACGCCAACGCCCACGTGGTCCACTGCCCGGAATCGAATCTGAAGCTCGCCAACGGCTTCTGTCCGGTGGCTCGACTCCTCGCCGCGGGGGTGAACGTCGCCCTGGGGACCGACGGGGCGGCCAGCAACAACGATCTGGACATGATGGGCGAGATCCAAACCGCGGCCCTGCTGGGCAAGGGTGTGGCCGGCTCCCCGGCGGCGCTGCCCGCCTATACCGTCCTGCGGATGGCTACTCTGAACGGGGCCCGGGCCCTCGGCATCGATGCCGAGACCGGCTCCCTCGAAATCGGCAAATCCGCGGATATGGTGGCCCTCGACCTACGGGACCCGGATACCCAACCCGTCTATAACCCGGTCTCCCAGATCGTCTACGCGGCCGGACGCGACCAAGTCCAACAAGTCTGGGTAGCCGGCCGGCACCTGATCCGCGACGGCGAGCCCACGACCCTGGACCCGGCGGCCATCCTGGACGAGGCGCGGGAGTGGGGGGCGCGGATTGCCGCGGCCGATTGATCCTTATCGTTTGAACTGCAGACATACTTGGCCTTATGTCCATTAAGAGAGAAACCTGTAGGCCGGGTCGAGGGACGAGACCTAAGCAAACCGGATGTGTCCGTAACAGCCGGGTTTCGTTACTGAAGCTACTGTCTTGAGCTGAAAAAAGGACGATCTTCTCATCCTTTTATGCCCTCTTCGAGGTACCTTGTAATCCTTTCACGATTGGCCGAGAGACTGGAGAATTGTTTCTCACAGACATCGCTAAAGCGGGCCAGCACCTTGCGGTTGATCGATTCCTGATCCTCGAAAATCGCCAGCGAGTGGAAATTCAGTCCCCATTTCTCGAACTGAAGCAGGGCAATCGTGGTGTCTCGGGTCTTGCCGTCAGTAGGTAGTGCGTGAACAAAGAGGGGTCGCAGCACGCCATTGATGCGACAGTCGACCCGGTATATTCCCTGGGGATCCTGTTGCGGTTCGTGCCAGTCGAAGAACCTGCGATCCTCTGGTACGGTTTCGTTCAGCAATGCCTGAAAATCCTCCATGAAGGTGGAACGCGCCCGTTCACGCGCGAGATAGGATATGTCGGTGATCTTGAGGAGCGTCTGGACAAAGGAGTAAAGGGCATCACCGTACCTTTCGTCTTGCACATCGAGCACAAGTTCTCCATTGCGATCCTCCACCTGAAATGTCGATAGCGCACTCGAAATAATCTTTTGACACGTGCCGCGTTGCAGGTCTTTTTCGTCGAGGTCATAAGTGAGGTGCATGTAGGTATGCGCCTCGTCCGAAAGCTCCCATCGCGACCCTTGTTTCTTCAGGACGATGGCCAGGTGATCTCCATCTTCGAACAGGAATGGCGTAAAAACCCGATAGCGATCCATGCCCTCCGGAAGCAGGTGCACTTTGGCAGAGACCTTCTGCTGGAAATCACGCGCTATGGATTCGATAGACATCGCCAGACTCCTCGAAAAAACTCCGCTACGCATCGGGCGGGATGTCGAGATTCGCGTCTTTGATTAGACACCACAACGCCCCGTGAAAGTCTCCATACCGGTCGGTCCGTTCGGCATTAAGTATCCTCACGCATTCCGATTTCTTGGTAACGCTCCGTAGCCTCGTGTATGTGGAAATCGTAGAACTCATCACCCTCGATACGGTTCGTGTGCTCGTGGCTCTTGCCGTTGTAACGTCGCAGACGGAATAACTGGTTCGACCGTGGAACGGCGATTGCCAGAATGATCGAAAAGTCGAGACGATTGATTGTGTTTTGCCGCAGTATCAAGCGGAACTCATTTGCACCATCACCAGCGACCTTGATATCGCGTTCGCTGTGGCTTCTTTTGGGGCGAAGGCGCGTCCGGCTTCGCCAGTCGACGGGCAGAGGTTTCCTCTCCCTTAGCAACTCCGCGATCTCGGCGTCGGAGTAGGTGCCAGTCATTCTTTCATCACCCCACTAGGATCCCCAGCCTTGCCCGGCTCCTTATCCTCTGTGAGTTGGTCCGGATATTCCTCGAACCGCTTCCTCATCTTCGCCGATGTCACCGGCGAATCTGCGGCATAGTAACCCATGGCGAGCGCATGTCATTATAAATCAATAAGTTGTGATCCATATTTGTCATCATATTCGACCTGAAACCACCTAAAATCATTGATTTTAAAAGATTTTATACGCGCTCGCCCTGCATAGTAACCACCGACCTGTACGACCCGGACACGTAACCCACTATAATTCAGTTTTCTGGAAGTTTTAGGGCTTCTTTGAGTTCCGGTTGGCTTACTCTTATGTCGTCTTGGGATTCGAGCGCGAATCCTCGCGGATTGATTCGCGCCGATTCGCGCGATTCGTAGTTTTCTCCTCAATGGCATTGAGGTCCGGACAGGCCACGCCGCTTAAGCTGGCGCACGCCGAAACCCCAC
The DNA here is from genome assembly GCA_011392765.1 of Candidatus Thiosymbion ectosymbiont of Catanema sp. Cochon2018. Classification (GTDB taxonomy): domain Bacteria; phylum Pseudomonadota; class Gammaproteobacteria; order Chromatiales; family Chromatiaceae; genus Thiosymbion; species Thiosymbion ectosymbiont_A. Next base: position 12,658 of record WYCW01000002.1, read on the forward strand.
CGAGGACGCACTGAATGACCGAGACCACCCCTAACGTCGATCAGGCCGAGATCGGCAAGTTCGAGGAGCTGGCCGCCCGCTGGTGGGACCCCAACAGCGAGTTCAAGCCCCTGCACGACATCAACCCCCTGCGCCTGGACTACATCGACCGGGCGGCGGCACTCAACAGCAAGGAGGTCCTGGACGTCGGTTGCGGCGGCGGCATCCTGTCCGAGAGCATGGCCGTACGTGGGGCGAAGGTCACCGGCATCGACATGGGCGAAAAGCCCCTGCAGGTCGCGGAGCTGCACACCCTGGAATCCGGCGTCCAGGTCACCTATCGCCGGGTCCCGGTAGAAGACCTGGCCGCGGAGAGTCCAGCCCGGTTCGATGTCGTCACCTGTATGGAGATGCTCGAACACGTACCCGAGCCGGCGTCCGTGGTCGCTGCCTGCGCCCGTCTGGTGAAGCCCGGTGGCTACGTCTTTTTTTCCACCCTGAACCGCAATCTCAAGTCCTACCTACTAGCAATCATCGGCGCCGAGTACGTCCTCAGCATGTTGCCACGGGGCACCCACGACTATGGGCGCTTCATCAAGCCCTCGGAGCTGGATGCCTGGGTCCGGGCCGCGGGGCTGCACACCCAGGACCTCACCGGCATGACCTACAATCCACTGACCGATACCTACCGCCTCACCGATCGGGACCTGGACGTCAACTACTTGATGACCTGCCGCCTGGCATCGGATTGAGTAGACGGGAAAACCGATCCGGTCGCTTCTCATGAGGCCAGTAGATCATTTTTTGCCGCAAATGAACGCGAATAAACGCAAATGAATCGGGAATAGGACACCTTGAAATAGTACAGGATTCACAGGATTTTCAGGATTAACAGGATGTTATAATTGTTATTATAGTCATGAATGGCACGTAGATCGGCCTTGGCTGGTTGCGACCAGATCACCATGAATCGATTTCCCGTTTGAGTTCTTCACTGGTGAGGGTGTGGCCCTGCTCTACAGCATCCTGCCCCTCCCTGATCTTATCCAGGACATAGAGCCGGTACATGATCTCATCCATGTCCGTATCTTCCGGCAGCTTGCCGATGGTCTCCAGTGCCTCTTGTTTCGCTGCATACATGATAATTCTCCAAAAAATGTCAACACGCCCCCTATGGTCCTGTTGACATTTAATTCTAACCGATTGTTTTCATATGCTAAACGGCCGTGATACTCCCCAGGTTCGCAGAGCCATTCCGTTGACATCGGGTAGGATGGGCAAAGCAAGCGCCCGCCAGGATGGATTCAAGGCTTGGGTCATCCACACAGATTCCTGAACTGCGATGGCCCGGTAGGATGTATAGCGCGCAGCGTGCCCATCGCCAGTGACTGCTAGCGAGGCTTTGCCTCAGACCAACGAGGCGTGAATTTCTGGCTCGTTCCGGCGCTGCCTTTTATCCGCAGATTACGCAGATTCTCGCAGATTAAAAATACAATAATCTGCGAGAATCTGCGTAATCTGCGGATAAACAAAGAGCCATCTTTTTAGGCAGCGCACAAACTTGACTCATTTGTAAAAGTCTGGCTCCCTCAAGGAATCCTAGGGGGCGTTCTCAAACGAACCGCACCGAAGAACCACGGATGGACACAGATAAACACGGATCACAATCTGTGTTTATCTGTGTCCATCCGTGGTTCTAATGCAAGTAAAAACCCCAGATTGAGAACGCCCCCTAGGTGTCCGGTTCCCTGTGATCAGACGCCGAAATTGCCTCACCCCGGACACAACGGAAACCGAAGCGGTTTTGGAGGATGCAGTCAAGGCGGTCGCGGAGGCTACGGAGGTCGCGGAGGTAACGGTCGAGGAGGTCGAAGAAGTTGCGGCCAAGTCGATCGAAACGGTCATGGGGGTCACAGTCAAGGTGGTTGCCGAGTTTGCGGTTGAGGTGGTTGAGGCGGTCGAGGAGATCGCGGTCGCGGTCACGTAGGTGGCAGTCGAGACGGTGGAGACAGTCGCGGAGGTCGTGGTCGAAGCGGTCAAGGTTAAGATGGCTACGGAGGTCGCGAAGGTCGCGGTCAAGGCGGTCGCGGTCGAAGTGGTCGAGGTTGAGGTGGCTACGGAGGTCGCGGAGGTCGTGGTCGAAGCGGTCGAGGTAATCGCAGAGGTAATGGTCGAGGAAATCGCGGAGTTTGCGGAGGTTTTCAAAGGGTATCTTCATACGGGAAGCAGAACGACAGGATTCAACATCGTCACGCCAGGAGCCACCGCGCACGACCGGGACGGAATCCGGCAGATCGATTTTCGAAGGATCAATCGGAGACTTCTCGCCTACGGGGTGGGCCCGACTCTCGGCATTTCCGCGATACCAGCCATAGGTATTGAATACCAATGCGTCGTTGCCATGGAACCAGTGGGTACGGGTACCGGCCCGGGCGGCATATTCCCATTCCGATTCGGTGGGGAGGCGATACCGGAAACCGGTCTGTTCCGAGAGCCACTCGCAGTAGGCATCCGCATCTTGCCGGGAGATATTGATCACGGGCCAGTGACCACGACCCCAGCCCGCATCGTCCGGCCTTTTGCGTCCCGTGGCCGCCGCAAAACGGTCGTACTCCTCGAAGGTCACCGGATACCGCCCCAGGGCGAAGGCGTGGGTGATGGTCACCAGGTGTTGGGGGGGTTCGTTAGGCACCGCATAGAGGTCATCGGTCCCGGAGCCCATCCAATACTCACCCGGTAGGATCAGCTGCATCCAGGGACCGAGGGAACCGTCTTGCAGCCGGTCCTGAAAGCCGAAATCGGCCAAGGCATGGGACTGAAGCCCGGCGAGGTCCAGGTGTTCGAGATCCGGCATCCGGGGCGAGAAGGTAAGAAACTCCAACATCTCGGCAGTAACCCGAAGCGGCTCTGGCGGGAGTCGATCCGCATCCGTGTCCAGGGCATGGACGACCAGGAACTCTTGGATGCTGTAGTGGGAGAAGCGAAAGGCCCCGGCCGCGGTGCGGTTGAGCAGGGATCGACCACCGACATTGAAATACTCGAGGCTGGCAAGTTCCGGAAAACCCTCCGTCAAGGTATTGAGCTCCCGGCGCAGCAACAGCCGGCTGCCATGGGACTGCATGTGCAGTGCCACGGCAGTGCACACGCGCCACAGGGTCTCCTTGGACGGCGGCTCGGAGAGCTGCTTGCGCAGCTTACGTTCTTCCCGGCCAAGCCAACGGTCCACCAGGACCCGGTAGAGGCGGTAGGCGTTCCAGTCCTGCTCTCCGGCATCCAGGATGTCGCGGATGTGGGCCAGCAGCAGGGGTCGGAAGCGCAGCGAGTGCATGGAACCCACTACCTTCGCCGCCCGCAGCCGCTCGGGGTTGGCCCGGAACCATAGCCGTTCGCGCCAACGGTCGGGAAAACGCTTGCGCAGGTAGGCATCCACCTGGTCCTCGTCGAACAGGGAGAGGAACACCATGGGACAGATGTACTCACCGACCTCCACCTGGCCCGGGCGGCCGAAGGGGTCGCTGCCGGTCTCCGGGAAGAATTGGGTGCGACAGGAGAGGATGACCCGACGAAATCTCTTGGTAGCGCCCAGTAGTTCCACCAGCCGGGATTCGATATTTCCCCAAGCCAACGGATCTTCGTCCAGGGCATCCAGCAACAACACGGTTTGGGTCTTGTTCAGACACGCGTCGATCTCTTCCAGGGTGTCCTCACCCAGCTTCAGGAGTAGACAATCGTAGCCTCGGGGCCAGAAGGCCATCAGGTGCATGAGGCGGATCATCATGAGCAACGAGGTCTTGCCCATCCCGGCGTCGGAGAGGATAAACAACTGGGTGCGACCGTCGCCGAGCGGAGTAAAGTCGCCGCGCAGAAACTTGTCGATGAGTTGGAAGGCCGGCTCCTGGACCTGGGCGATGGGCTCCCGGTCCTCGTGTCGGTCGGCTGGATTGTGATGCTGACACTTGGGCTCGATGTAGAAACGGGCCAGCTGATGCGGGTCGCCGAATACATCGCCGATCCGGGCCAGCTCCTCGCGGCGTTTACCGCGGACACCCACCAGCTTCTCGATCAGCCAGATGAATCCCAGTTTTCTGATTAGGGATGCGAGGTTGGCAATGGTGATGAAGGTAGTCGGTTCCGGCATATCATTGCCCTTGGTTGCGCACAGGGTGAGTGTAAGCAGCCATTGCAGTGTAACCTTGAGCAATGCGGCGGAAAAGCAGTCGGGTAGGATGCGGTGAGCGTCAGGTTTGTCCCGACGAAGGAGGAAGCTTGGCGCAAACCGCATCTTTGGACGGCGGGTGTGCTCAACACTTAGTATCGGTTCAAAAATAACGTGAACAAATATCCCTCGCTACGACCTCTACTGCACATCAATCATCGCCAAGATGTGCAATTTGTTTTTGAACCGATACTTAGGGTTTTGTTTTAACTACGAATCACACGAATCAGCGCGAATAAGACCCCTCCTTTCGGTTCGGGATGAAAGATCCCTCCCCTCGGTTCGGGACAACGGTTTCGCGTGGATTCGCGTGATTCGTAGTTTTTTATGCCGGCGCTTCCGGCTTTGCCCAGTCGACACGGCTGGGAGTAACCGGTTAATCGAGAAGAAACTTATACGCGCTCGCCCTGGGATGGCCGTAACCCATCGGGTTGTCGCGGAGCGGCTCGTTTACCATGACCCCGAAGGGGTCGAACATATCAGCCCAGGGCAGCGCCCTGGGTCATCAGCGCGTATAGAATCGAGCCCTGAAAGGGCGCCACATAAAAGCGAGATGACAACATCCGATGTCTCAGATGTCACGCCCCTTCAGGGCTTATCTTTTCCCCGCCTCTCTCCCTGCCGAGCGTTGCCCTGGGCTGGTATGTCACGCCCTTTCAGGGCCGGGTACTTGGATGTCACGCCCCTTCAGGGCTCGTCTTTCCCCCACCTCTCTCCCTGCCGAGCGTTGCCCTGGGCTGGTATGTCACGCCCTTTCAGGGCTGGGTACCGAAATCCGGTGCCGGAGAGTCGCAAAAATAGTGGGGGTCTGAATGATTACGGTGAAGCGAACCGCAAGAAATGTATGAAGGTATGAAATGTAGTTAGGCCAGGGATGGCCGTCAGGACGAGCGCGTATATACCCTCCCAAAAACATGATCTTGCAGGATGGGCAGTGAGCAGTGGCCCCAGGGACGGGGCCATGATGAACCGCATCGATGGATGGTCCATGCCCAACCAGTCAGGCATGCCGCCATCGGAGCGCCGCCTTCCAGGCGGCAGTATGAAGAATTAGGGGGCGCTCTCAATCTGGGGTTTTTACTTGCATTAGAACCACGGATGAACACAGATAAACATGGATCATAATCTGTGTTTATCTGTGTCCATCCGTGGTTCTTCGGTGCGGTTCGTTTGAGAACGTCCCCAATTAGTCCGGAAGCACCTCCTTCCCTTCCCGGCAACTCATACCGCGGATGCCGACAGGATGTCGATACTCCCGGCTATTTGCCGCCAAGATGGCGGCGCTTCAGGCTTTGTCCAGTCTACGCGGCTGGAGCGCATGAGCCGGATGACGGAAGATTTATCCGAAAATTTACTCAAATATAATTGAGTATGGGAAAAATAATAACGAAACAATCTGCGAGAATCTGCGTAATCTGTGGACAGAAAAAATAAGGTAATCTTTTGCCACTGATTTGCGTTGATTTGCGTTCATTTGCGGCAAAAAATATTTCCCACCGCGGTGAGACAGATGGCTGGTGAGAGAGCCGGAACGGCGTTGGACGAATGGCGCTTTCCCAACCGGGCAACGCCCGTGGGTTCGTCCGCTTATTACAGCCTACGCTTCGCCCCGCGGGAGCTGCGGGACGACCTGGCGGTACTGTCGGCCTGGCGGTATCAGATCCATGAAATCCCGGACCGGGTCGCGGACCCCGGCGTGGCGCGGATCAAGCTCCAGTGGTGGCGCGAGGAGTTGGAACGCACCTATACCGACACGCCACACCATCCCCTGAGCCGGGTCCTGCAACCGGTCGTGGAACGACACGGGCTGCCTCAGGCTCCGTTCACCGACATCGCCGAATGCGTGGAAGCGGAAATTCTGCGCCGACAGCCCGCCACCGAGGCCGAGCTGGACGCCACCTGTGAACGGGACCTGGGCACCCTCTTCGAGCTGATTGCCCGCTGTCACGGCCTGCATGATGCCGATGTGTTGAAAACCGCGCGCCGTCTCGGGGGCTTCTGTGCCCGGGTCTATCTGATCCGCGACAGCGGGGCCCTGATACGGCGTGGTCGAGCCCTGTTTCCGAGCGAGCAATTGAGCGCGCTGGGCCTTTCGCACGAGGCGCTCGCCCAACGCGAGTATCACGACCGCTTGCCGGAGCTGCTGGCGTCCGCGGCGGACCGGGCCAGGACCCAGCTCGCTGCATCGGATCTGAGCCGGGATCTGCCGGTCTGCATTAGGATACGGGTACGGATTCTGGCATCCCTGCTCGATGAGCTCGCGGGCGCGGACTTCGCGGTCGTCGACCGGCGCCTGGGGCTCACTCCCCTGCGCAAACTCTGGCTCGCCTGGCGGGAGAGTTTTAGCGAATGGCGAATGATGAATGATGAATGATGAATGATGAATGATGAATGATGAATGATGAATGATGAATGATGAATGATGCCGCAGCGCAGGCGCCTGCCCCTGCGTGCGGCAGGCAGGTGTCGGCAAACAGGTCCCCCCTGCAGACTTGCCGGCGATTCGGCGATTTGCAGGCGAGACGCCTGCGCTACTTTCGACGGTGATCCCTGGACAAAAATCGCGAAACTCCACCTGACTCGTTTGTAAAGACTCGAGTCCCTCAAGGATCCTAGCGAGGCGTTGCCTCAGACCGACGAGGCGTGATCATCGCTCTCTCGCGATCGAAAACGGAACCGTGATCGTAGTCGTAATCGGAGACGCAAGGCAAAGCGGGCAGGGAAAACCTGATGGCTACGGGTTTCGACCCGGCACCTGGCCGGGACCTCCGGATGCCACGATCGGCGAAAGTATTCTGTCTCTCCTACGGTGGCTTCGATCACGATCACGATTACGATCACGACAACGAGATGAGGTTAGACGTTTGCGAAATTTGACTCATTTGCACAAAATCCGGTCATTCAAGGAATCCTAGACAGCCTCTGAATCATGGAAAACTACCAGCCTGCTCCCGATCTCCTTGCCGGACGTGTCATCCTCGTGACCGGAGCCGCGGAAGGCATCGGTCGTGCCGTTGCCGCGGTCTGTGCCCGGTACGACGCAACCCTCATCCTGTCGGACCGGGAGCAGCGTGATCTGGAGCCCCTCTACGACGAACTGGAGGCCGGCGGCGCACCACAACCGGCCATCCTGCCCCTGGACCTGGAACGGGTGGACGACCAGGACCTCCAGGGGGCTGTGGATCTGATCGGCCGGGAGCTCGGACGCCTGGACGGCCTCGTCCACTGCGCCGCCTTCGCCCCCTTCCTGAGCCGGATCGACGACTACGACGCGACCGCATGGGAACGCGTACTGCGCATCAACCTCACCGCTCCCTTCCTGCTCACCCAGGCCTGCCTGCCCCTGCTGCGCGCCGCGGATGACGCCTCGGTGATCTTCACCTTCGATCGGATCGGACGCCGGGGCACGGCCTACTGGGGCGCCTACTGCGCAGCCCAATTCGGGATCGGGGGCCTCCTGCAGACCCTGGCCGAGGAGACGCGGGACAGCAGCAACATCCGGGTCAACGGCATCGATCCGGGGATCGTCCGCACCCGGCTGCGCGCCCAGCTCTATCCGGGGGAAGACCCGACCCGCCTGCCGGGTGCCGAGACCGTGACCGGGGGTTACCTCTATCTGCTCGGACCGGACGCACTTGGCGTCACCGGTCGGCACCTGTAGCAGGGCGAGCGCGTATAAATTTCCTTGCGATCAAGCAAGTTGGTTCCGGCTGCTGACTACAATCGTCGAGGACCCGCTGCGTGGGATCGGAGGGGCGCCCCCCTGGGGATACCCCGGAACGATGGAAGCACGGACGGCAAGTTGCCGTCCGATGCGGTTCGCTACCTACCTGTCCCTCGAGGAGGGAATGGGCTGACACATGTCCTGGCATAGGGTTTTCCCCGGTACACCGTTTCAGTATATTCTGCATCTTGCAGGAATCGGTTAGATGAGGAAATCTGGTGTATCCATCGGTTCCGTACCGGCAAAATAGAGTGAAACAGGGTACTAGGGAAAATTAATACTTGACATAGGGTTTTCCCTAGGCTAAATTTACTGTTGTGGGTGTCTTGGGCCTTTCTAAGGCACCGTGGTCCACAAATCCGGAGATTATCCCGATGAAGATGAAAAGCTTGTTGCTGTCGACCAGCATCGCCGCTGTTCTGACCCAGCCGGCTATGGCTGGAAGTTTAGATAGCCATGCCATGGCTTTTGCCTTTGGCAACGCGCCGCGTGCTTCGTCTGATCCTGGTAGAGTAGCGGTCTTATCCGACCGGGAGATGCGGAATACGAAAGGGGCTCTCGCACCAATCGAGGTGAAAATATTCACCGAGCGGAATCGGGACAAAGGGGAAGAAACTACACTGATAAGGATTTACGAAGAAGGGGACGAAAAGTATCGGCGAGAGTACAAGAAGCAAATGAAGGAAGGGGAGGAAGGGAAGAAAGCGGGGTATGCGAAGCGAGAAGAGAAGTACAAGAAGGTAGAGAAAAAGTACGAGGAGAAGTACAAGAAGTTGGAGGAAAAGTACGGGAAGTACGAGGAGAAGTACAAGAAGCTGGAGGAAAAGTACGGGAAGTACGAGGAGAAGTACGCGAAGTTGGAGGAAAAGTACGGGAAGTACAAGAAGGAAGGGAAGTATGAGGTAAAGTATGAGAAGGAGGGCGGAGAGTCTAGCACTCGAATCACGGAGGTTACGGGTGGGACCAGCAGTAAGACCAGCTCGAGCACGCAAATCACGAAGGTTACGGGTGAGACGAGCAGTAAGACCAGCTCGAGCACGCAAATCACGGAGGCTACGGGTGGGACCAGCAGTAAGACTGGCTCGAGCACGCAAATCACGGAGGCTACGGGTGGGACCAGCAGTAAGACTGGCTCGAGCACGCAAATCACGGAGGCTACGGGTGAGACTGGCAGTAAGACCAGCTCGAGCACTCGAACCACGGAGGCTACGGGTGGGACTAGCAGTAAGATTAGCTCTAGCACTCTAGTCACGGACTTTACGGGTGAGACTAGCAGTGAGACTAAAAGTAAGCTGGCCACAAATGAGCTGGTCACAAAGGCTAGAAGTGAGCAGGCCTCCAGGCAAGCTGCGACCTCGTCGCGAGTGTCTCGGGGCGTCTCCCGAATATCCAGGGGCATAGGGTGGGGAGTAAGCTCGCGAAGAACACAGCAGCAGACCAGCAGCACTTTAACCACAGAGAGACTCGGGGAGTTGGCCTCCAAGGTTAGCAGCTCTAAGGCGAGGAGTGGAACCGTGAAGTTTGTTGGTGGGGTCAAGATTACGACCTCCAAAAGTAGGGTCTCCTCCAAGAGTACGACTTCCAACCTTTCAACCTCCAGGACGCTCAGGTCTTCTATTGAGAAGAGGGTCAAGAACCTTTCGCGTCGTCGAATTCAACGCCACTTCCGGTTCTGACTACCCGGCGAAAGGACATGCGTCGATGGTGATGGTACGTGCATTTAGCGGGTCATCCGCCACCCCGATCTGAAAGCGCAGTAACGACTAGAGTTTTGGTGGGGTTTGTGCAAATCATGGCAAACCCTACCAAAACTCTCCCACCTATCCCCATCCCCTCCTCCAAAATGGCTGGTAAGTAGTACCCGAAGTATGGTAATATCGGGAATCGTTTTTTTGCCGCAAATGGACATGAATCAACGCAAATCGATCGCGATTGGAGGTGGTATTTTGCTGATCAGGTTTCTATATTCCGCTTTTTTCGTATTGATATTTCCTTCGGTTGTACGGGCTGATCTGCCGTTGACCATCGAAGAGTTACTGACGGCTCAGGATCGTTATCGTCTCGAATTCGGTTTGATCTACGCCAATTCGGAAAGGAGAAATGTCGATTCTCGCTTTGCTTCTATCCAGACCGGAGCGAACAGTTTTGTATTGTTGCCGGTAGACGTAGGGGATGAAAGGAGAAACTCCGATATTTTCGCAATGACAACGGGGTTTCGTTACGGTTTGACCGACGAAACGGAAGTGTTTACTCGCCTGACAGGTACAGTGGATTCCGTGCGGATCCAAGATACCGACGGAACGGATAGCCGGACCAGTCAACAATTAAGTGATTTGGTTATCGGCATCAATCACGAGTTTTCCGGAGATAATGATACCCCTGCCCTCTTGGGTTTTGCCGAAATTTCAATAGCGGAAAATACAACTATAGATGGTTCCGATTTCGTGTATGCGAAAACGGGACAAATCGGCTTTACGGCCTATCGTAGTATCGATCCGGTCGTGTTAGCATTAACGGCCGGCTATCGTTATGCAGGGACAAGGGATATCAATGATTTGTCGGTCGATCCCGGTGATTTGTTGTTTATTAATCCAAACGTCCACTTTGCCGTGAATAATGAAATTACCTTAAGCGGGGGTATTCAATGGACACTGACCGATAAGGATAAAGTGGCAGGCGAGTCAATCGGCATCCTGAACACGGAAACGGATTTGGAATTCAGCTTAGGCTATGCACCCAGCGAACGCACAACGCTGAATGTTACTGCCCTCACCGATGTCAGTGGCGATTCGGGCGCACAGGTGGGGTTTAATTTGCTTTATAAATTCGGGGATTTGTCGACAGAAGAGTGAAGGAGGTGCGTATTATGAGATTGAATAAAAAGACATATCGTTTAATATTGGTTGCCTACTTTGCCGCTATGTCTACGGCTTACGGCAGTAACAGTAGAATCCATCTGAATTACGAAACGTTAAGGGGTAGTATTCCATTAAAGACATGGAAAGATTTCAGGGATGATAAAGTAGAAAAACAAAACGAAGATTATTCCTGTGGCGCGTCTTCGGTGGCGACCATACTTCGTTCGTTTTACGGACTGGATGTAACGGAAAGGGATATTTTGGATGAAGTGGAAACAACGGGTAATGACGGCGCTGCTTCTTTTTCCGATTTGGAAAAGGCGGTTCAAAAATATGGGTTCAAAGGGATCGGTGTATCTCTTAATTATGAGAAGCTGAAAACGCTTAAAATGCCGGCGATTGTTTATTTGCATTATCGAGACGATGATCATTTCTCGGTTATTCGAGGAATCAGTCAGGATGATATAATATGGCTTGGCGATTCATCATGGGGAAATAGGAAATTCACCGAATATCAATTTCGCAAAATGTGGGAAACCAGGGGGAATAAGGCATTACGGGGAAAGATTTTGCTTATTATCCCTGAGGATACCGATGCAGCACAGCTTGAGCGAAAGTTTTTCGGGCCCCCGACAGTCAATAAAGTTGCTATTGAACTATTGACGATACGAAGGTAGCCAGGATTTTTGCAGATCCCACCAAGATCCCAATGCCATTAAGTTAGCTGTTGGCCACTTAGAGAAAACTACGAATCACGCGAATTTCCGCGAATCGATTCGCGAGGATTCGCGTGATTCGTAGTTTCTTCTCTTACTTTGCCGACCGGTAATGCTTAACTTAATGGCATTGACCAAGATCCTGTATGGCATTGTCTTTGCGCCCTCTGCACCTTTGCGATTCAAACGAAATAGAACAGGGTCACGGTAAGAAAAAAGATCATCACGGCCAGGATATCGTTCCCCGTCGTGATAAACACACCCGTGGCCATGGCCGGGTCGATGCCGAGACGGTCCAACACCACGGGAATAGTAGCCCCCACGGTGACTGCGGCAACCACCACGCCCATCTCCGCCAACCCCGCGGTGATCACCAGGCGTAGCGGTGCCTCGACACCGCCCAGCCGCGATACCAAGAGCACGAACAAGACCAGGGCGACCGCTGCGATGGCGCCATTGGCCAATCCGCCCAACAGTTCCTTACCCAGCCGCCAACCGAGGTCGGCAAAGGTCAGAGTCCCGGTCGCCAACCCCTGCACCGCCACTGTCGAGGCCTGGATGCCGGCATTGCCCGCGGTGGACATGACGATGGGGATAAAACTAGCCAGGATCGCGGCCTGCGTCAGTTGCTCCTCGTAAGCACCCACGATCATCCCCGACAGGCTTGCCCCTGCCAGCCCGACCAACAGCCACGGGGCACGCCCACGCACGATGCGTCGCACGGACTCGTCGTGCCGGGTGTCGGTCGCAAGCCCGGCCATGATCTTGATGTCTTCCTCCGCCTCGTCCCGGATGACCTGCCGCAGACGGTCCGGTGTGATGCGGCCGACCAGTTGGCCGTCCGCGTCCACCACGGGCATCACATTGAGCTCGTAGCGGTCCGCGAGGCGCGCGACTTCCTCCTGATCCGTATCCGGGGTCACGGCGACGAAATCCGTGTGCATCGCCTCGCGGACACCGGACTCCCTGGGCAGCAGCAGCAGGTCCCGGAGCTTGAGATAGCCGACCGGCCGCCGCCGGGCGTCGACCACACTCACGCCGTAGAGCTTCTCGATCAGCCGGGCATTGGCACGGATCTCGGCGGTCACCATCCCGATGGTCCAGTCGACGGGAACGGCAACGAACTTACGGCTCATGATACTGCCGGCGGAGTCCTCACCGTGGGCCCGCAATTCTTCGATAGCCGCACGCGCGCTGAGCCTGGGCAAGACCTGTTGCGCTACCTCTTCCGGGAGATCGTCGAGATCCTGGAGGGCCTGTTCCGGCTCCATCTTATCCAGCACCTTGACGATCCGGGCGATCGAGGCATCCCTGAGCAAGGCCTTGCGGAGCTCCGGATTGAGCAGGGCAATAGCCTTTACGGTCTCTCGATCACGCCACTCGAAGAGCTTGCGGGCCCGCTTCAGCGGCAGTGCGACGAACAGCGCGACCACATCCGTCGGCGACCAACGGTCCAACATTGCCCGCAGGAGCTCACGTTCCTTAGCCTTGATGAGCCGGGAAACCTCCTCGACGACGGCCTGATTCGTTTCCACGGCATCGCCGTCGCCGGGTTGCCAACGCAGATCATCGATGTTCGGCGGGGTATTCATGTCACATTGCTCCCTGGCTGCCCAATGCTGCGCGCAGTGTAGCCGGTTGCGATCTCACTGCAAATTGCACCGTAGTCGTGCCGGGGGTGTAGGATGCGGTGAGCGCCTGCCCCTGCCTGCCGGCAGGCAGGTACCGCCCCAGGGACCTGTCTGCCGTTCCATGGACGGGACAGGCAAGCGGGGCAGGTAGGCGGCGAACCGCATCGATGAGCGGGCAGCCGGCGACTGGTGACTGGAGGCCCGGTCGGTGGGCACAGCCCACCTACGGTCGCGCCGGAGGTGAAGGACAGTAGACAGTCCGGAATCCATAAAGAGCCAACTTCTTAGAGCCTGTCTAAAAAGACAGTCTCTTAGTACCCCTTTGTAGCTTTGTGCCTTTGTGTGATGTTCTTCATCTCACACACAAAGCCACGAAGACACGAAGAATTTTTCATTTTTAAATCAATGTGTTAGTTTTTAGACAGCCTCTCAACCGCAAATCAACCCATCTATGATCAGTATCCACTATACCCTCACCATTTCTACCGATCCCGGCATCGCCTTGCACGACATCACGCCGCAGGTCCGCTCCCTGGTTGCGGACAGCGGCATGGCCGACGGCTTTCTGATCCTGAGCTCCCGCCACACCACCACGGCCATCACCATCAACGAGAACGAGGAACGGCTGCTGGAAGACGTAAGGCGTTTCTTCACGCGCCTGGCCCCACCGGAAGAGACCTACCTGCACAATGATATAGGGCTGCGGGATTGTCCTCCCGACGAGCCGGAGAATGCCCATTCTCATCTGCTGGCGATGCTGGTCGGGAGCTCGGAGGTAATCCCGATCGTCGACGGAGATCCGGATCTCGGTCGCTGGCAATCCGTCATGCTGGTAGAACTGGACGGGCCACGGGAGCGGACGGTTGGTCTGCGGCTATTCGGGGAGTGAACAACAATCACAGCCGGGGCAAGCGATCGCATGGTGTACATTTCGTCGTCGGGGTTGGCATCGGCATTTTCGAGTCCTTCAATGGATCCGCACGCCGGAGGCGGCACGGCTGCAGGACCGATTGGCGCGCGAGGGGATTCTGACCCGACTGTTCGTCGAACCGCCGAGCCTGAGATTCGGTTTGCCGGGGACCGAAGCGGACTGGGAGCGGCTCGACGCGGCACTGGCCGAGGTGACCGCATCCGGTTCCCGGAGCCTGTCGCCCCCTAACAGAACTATCCCCCCTTGAGCAATCGAGAAGAATCCCTCATTCTTGCCGAGGAGAGGGGAATCGTAACTATTCAGGATCCCTTGCCAACCGAGGGCGACCTGAGCAGCCTGACACTATGTCTGAACAGTATTCCGACCCGCTCGCCGGAAAGCCCCGCCAACGAGCTTGCGGTCAGCGGTGCGGATTGCGAAGCAGGCAGTGATCATCGAGACGAACGACTACCGGGAGGAGAAACCGACCATGCCGCCTATTCGTACCTTAATGCCCTATGCCCTATCCATGCTGTTTGCCTCCGGGTCCCAGGCAGCAACCCTGATCGACAAGAATCTGCCTTACCCGCGGGGAAAGCCGAACGCCAAGCAGATCGCCGACCAGGTCTTCTTCGTCAATCAGTATCACGTCTACGACCGCTACGCCATCGTCAAATCCGGCAGAACCATAACGGTCGTCATCAATAAGCCCAGAGGCTCACGACCCACCACCCTGACGGTTGAGCGCTACAAACGGAACGACTGGTCCGATCCGAAGATCCGATCCAAGGAGGTGGCTATCTTTCACTCGGGTAAGCTCAAGGGAACGGGCATGCTGATCGTGGACTATGAGAACGACTCGAAGCCCCAGTCCTATTCCATCTGGTTGCCTGCCCTGCGTAAGATCCGGCGCTTCGCCCAGCCGCCCCACGACGATGCCTGGGGTGGAACCGACTTTACCTTTGGGGACGTCATCCTGCGCAAGCCCTTCCACGAGACCCACAAACTGCTGGGTACGGAGACCTTCAAGGATTGTCTGGGCACCATCCCCGGTGTCAGGGTCAAGTGGCTTCGCAATCCCCCGCCGCCATCCTGCAAGCCTAAAGGCAAGCAGGTGTACAAGCTCAAAAGCACGACCAAGCGCAGGAACTGGTGGTACGACTACCGGATCAGCTACGTGGATACCGAGACCTTCACTGACTATCGCACCGAATACTTCAAAGGGGGTAGAAAGGTAAAGTTCATCGACCGGGATTGGGTGAGCGCGGGGAAGAGGGATCCCCGGGCCGTATATTGGGGTTATTGGTACGGCAAGAATCTGAGGACCGGACATGAAACCTGGGCGGTCGTCCCGCGGAGCGTGAACCGGGTCGACAGCCGGGTAGCCAAGCCGGATGATTTCTGGAGCGAGAAGAGCCTGCGCAAGATTAAGCGCTGATTTTGCCGCAAATAAACGCGAATGGACGCAAATTGAATCGGCCCCGATTTACGTTTATTTGCGTTCATTTGCGTTCATTTGCGGCAAAAATAATTCCCAATAGGGCTCGCACAGGGGAAAAGAATGACAAAACAATCAGTTATCCTAACGGTACTCTGTCTGTCAGTCGCCCTTCCGGGCATGGTGCTGGGTGACTTCCAGCTGACCGATAGCATCCGTGTCAACGGCTTCTTCCAGAACCGGACGGCGTTCAACCTCAAGGACGATCCCTATATTGGCGAAGCGGCGTCGGTCCTGGACACCGCCTCCGATCACAAGGCGGGAGATGTCCTGCGGTTCGAGAATGCCGCGCGCCTGTTCTTCAACGGTGAGCTCGGCGCGGCGGCCTCCTGGCACGCCGACATCAATCTGATCTATGACACCGAGGGCATCAATCAATACTGGCGTGGGCATGAGAACTACACCCAGTACGACTACCTGCGCGAGCTCTACCTGGATGTGAAGATCGCCGGTATCGACCTGCGGTTGGGCAAGCAGCAGGTGGTCTGGGGGACCGCCGACGGGATCAAGCTCCTGGATATCATCAACCCTACCGACTACCGCTGGTGGAATCAGGACCCGATGGAAGACGCCCGCATCCCGGTCTGGATGGCCGTGGGAGAACGCAATCTGGGCAGTAACGGCAATCTCCAGGCCGTGGTATCTCAGCCCCAGCAGAACATTATTCCGGGACTGAGAAAGGGCAAGCGCGGCCTGCGGTCCGTGGCCTTCACGCCACCGTCCGGTCCCTCCTTGCCCCCGAGCGCGGACAACTCGCGATTGTTCGGGACCGACCAAGGCCATGCCTTCATCATGAAGGGCGTGGACACCATCACCGGCAGGGCCAATGGATTCGCCAATATCGGCGCCGCCATGGGAGCAGTGACCACCACCTTCTACGGCGACGGTTTTTTGGCGGCACCGACGAGCACCTTCACCAATCCCCTGGGCGGGCGCAACCCGGCGTTCCCCGAGTTCAATACCGTGGGGTCCTTCACCAATCTGACCGCGGCCCAGACACCAGCCGCGTGCCGTGGCGTCAATGGTGCCGCCTGTCTGAAGAACTTCACCGAATTCACCAACGCCGGCATCACCAACCTCACGAACGCCGACGCCATGACCGGCGCGGGTTGGGACACCCGTAATCCCGATTCGGCCTGGGAATACATGCCGAACGCGACTTTCGCGACCTTTGCCGCCTTTACCGGCATGACCACCAGATACCAACGAGACTACCCGAGTGACTCCGATGTCAATCTCGGCATTCGCTATCGCGGGAATCTGGATAACGGTTTCAACTTCAGCCTCAATTACCTGTATGCCTATGATCCGAACCCCGCCGTGCAGATCCACTGGGCAGACCCCGCTACCGGTGAGAAGCTCCAAGTCGTCGACGCGACTTACCAAGGTCCGGCCGGAGAATTGCATACCCTGCAGGTCAAGAACCGCGCCGGCAAGTTCTACGGCGCGCCCGCCGTGGATTACAGCGACCTCGGCAATCGGGCCAGGCTTACGGACGTTACCGCCGCCAACTACGCAGGATCGGCGCCCGAGTTGGTGTTCGAGGAGACCCTGAACCGCATCCACAATATCGGGGCCTCCTTCGACTACGCCTGGGACCTGGGTTTAGGCGATACCCCCGTGGTGCTGCGGGGTGAGTTCCTGTACCAAAAGGATGTCCTGACTCCCGTCATCGACCGCCATGCCCTGAGCTACGGGCACCTGACCAAGGCACTCCAGATGGAAAAGGGGGACTATTTCAAGTACGTGCTCGGTGCCGACCTTACCTTTTTCACCAATCTGGCGGTAAGCGGACAGTTCATCCAGTTCGTCAACCTGGATTACGCCGACGAGGTACGGTCCAGGGACCCCGTGACGGGCCAGAAATTCAGCCGCTACACCGGTGATCAGGCGACGCTCCACCTCGACAACGGGTTGAAGCGGGGTGACGAATACAAGCACTTCGGCTCCCTGTTCCTGTCCAAGCCCTTTGGTCCGTCGCAAGAGCACCGCATCAACAACATCACTATTTTCGAGGAAGGCGGCGGCTGGTGGAATCGCCTGGACCTGGAGTACACCATCCGCGACGAGCTGCTCGCCACCCTGGCCTGGAACCACTATTGGGGCAGCGAGAACACCCTCTTCGGGCAATTCGGCGAGTCCTCGAACATCCAGTTGGGCATCAAGTACCTGTTCGAGTAAGCCGATAGCCTCTATCGCGCCGTGCCCAACGGTGCCGGCGGTCCGCACAGCGGTCCCTCCGTGATTTTGTGCGGGTCGAAAAATCCCAGGGAGGGGATTGCTCGAGGTTTCTATACCACCGGAAAATCAGATTTTTAAGGGCACCTTGAAAAATAGGTATTTTCACCCATCAAGCGACTCTAAACCATTGATTGTTGGGGTGTGTCGTAGACGAAAATCGCATTTTTCAAAATGCCCTTAACTCAATAAATCGGAGCCAGGTATGCGAGTGAAAGACAAATATCTCAATCCCTTTACGGATTTTGGTTTCAAGAAGCTATTTGGCGTCGAGCCGAATAAAGACATCCTGATCGATTTTCTCAATGAGCTGCTGCGTAAGGATGAAGGAAAAATCAAGGAAATTACTTACCTGTCACCGGAACAGATCGGAAGAACCAGTGGTGATAGGAAAGCCATCTTCGACCTTTATTGTGAAAACGAGCAAGGCGAAAAATTCATCGTCGAGATGCAGAAGGCAAAACAGAACTATTTCAAGGACAGGAGCATCTACTACTCGACCTTTCCGATCCGGAGTCAGGCCCAACAGGGCGGTTGGGATTTTGAACTGAAATCGGTTTACACTATCGGCATATTGGATTTCGTCTTCGACGAAGACAAGGGTAGTGACCAGGTCTTTCATCATGAAGTACAATTATTCGATAAGAGCGTACAAGCGGTTTTCTATGACAAACTGACCTATATTTATCTCGAAATGCCGAAATTCACGAAAACCATCGATGAACTGGAAACCCATTTTGACAACTGGCTTTATGTGCTGAAAAATCTCGAGAATCTGACGGACAGACCCGCGCAGTTACGGGAAAGCATCTTTACCAAGCTTTTTGAACAGGCAGAAATCGCGAATTTCGATGATGAAGAATACAGTGAATATGAAGAGAGCCTGAAGATCTATCGCGATTTAAAGAATTCAATCGATACAGCGAGAGAAGAGGGCAGAGAAGAGGAGAAAATCACGATCGCCGGAAAGTTGAAACAACAACAGGTACCACCTGAGATCATTTCCCGAAGCACCGGATTACGAATAGAAGAAATCGAGAAATTATAATCAATTACCCCCTGTTTTTGCCATCTATGGCACCTGGATTCCGGCAATCCCTGCTGGAATGATGAGTTCCCGCTTCAGCGTCGTTCCGAGTGGGGGGCAATGCCCTTAAGTTAGCTGTTGGCCATTCACCGATGCGGAAGAGAAAACTACGAATCACGCGAATTTCCGCGAATAAGATCCCTCCCCTCGGTTCGGGATGACAATTTTCGCGAGGATTCGCGTGATTCGTAGTTTCTTCTCTTACTTTGCCGACCGGTAGCGCTTAACTTAATGGCATTGATGCCCAACCAGCCGTTGGAGAGCCAAGGTAGGTCGAAATCGGGATCGGTATCGCAATCGGAATCTCGATTTCGATCCCGATTACGATCACGATCACGACAACGAGAGAGGTTAGACGTTTGCGAAATTTGACTCATTTGCACAAAATCTGGTCATTCAAGGAATCCTAGCGAGGTTTCGCCTCAGACCGACGAGGCATGAGTCTTCTGTCAAGGAGGTAAAGATTTTTTATCCACAGATTACGCAGATTTCCGCAGATTATTTCATTCTTAATCTGCGAAAATCTGCGTAATCTGTGGACAAAAAAGAGATCGAAACGCTCAGCAAACCGCATCATTGAGTGCACGCAAAATTTGACTCATTTGTAAAGGGCACCTTGAAAAATAGGTATTTTCACCAATCAAGCGACTCTAACCCATTGATTATCCAGATATGCCGTTGCCGAAAACCGTATTTTTCAAAGTGCCCTAAAGCTACGGGTCCCTCAAGGATCCTAGCGAGGCGTTGCCTCAGACCGACGAGGCGTGATCATCGCTCTCTCGCGATCGAAAACGGAACCGTGATCGTGATCGTAGTCGTAATCGGAGACGCCAGGCAAAGCGGGCAGGGAAAACCTGATGGCTACGGGTTTCGACTCGGCACCTGGCCGGGACCCAGGGCAAATGCATCAGAATATTAGGATATATTTCTAAAGAAAGCATGCTATAACCTCCGCAACCTGCTGCTGAAGCAATGTTACGGAGGTTCAAGAGTTGTCGTTCGAAGATTCGGATTACTCGCTGATCAAGCATTTTCGCCATCTGGAAGATCCACGGGAGAGCACGAAATCTCGTCATAACTTGCTGGATATGATTGCCATTTCGATTGCTGCGGTGATCTGTGGTGCCAACGACTGGGTGAGCATCGCCGCGTTCGCCCGGGCCAAGGAGGCGTGGCTGCGCCAGTTTCTGGATCTGGGCAACGGGATTCCCTCGCACGATACCTTCGGGCGGGTGTTCTCTCTGCTCGCGCCATCGGCGTTCGAGGCGTGCTTTCGATCGTGGGTGAGCGCGGTTCGCCAATACCTAACGAGGCATCGCCTCAGACCGACGAGTCATGAGTGGGTATAGGAAAGTCCCGGTTGATCAACCACAGGCTGTGCTATGGTTATTAGCCG
>WYCW01000002.1:32916-679448 GCA_011392765.1 Candidatus Thiosymbion ectosymbiont of Catanema sp. Cochon2018
CTGGATCACGCGTTGGATACCCTGCTTCAGGAGGCGAAATTGACCGCTGCTGAAAGTTGACTCAGCTGTAAAGATCCGGGTCCCTCAAGGAATCCTAGCGGAGGAGGTGGTTGCCATCGACGGCAAGTCCGTTCGTCGCTCGCACAACCGCGGCGCTGGCTTAGGTGCGCTGCATATGGTCAGCGCGTGGGCTACGGAGAATCGCGTGGTGCTGGGGCAGGTAGCCACCGAAGCGAAGTCCAATGAGATCACGGCGATTCCGCGTCTGCTCGAGTGCCTGGTGTTGGAGGGGTGCATTGTCACCATTGATGCCATGGGCTGTCAGACGAAGATCGCCGAGCAGATCATCGCGGCCGGCGGTGCCTATGTCCTGGCGCTCAAAGGCAATCAAGGGGCCCTGGCCGATGAGGTCGAAGAGGCGTTCATTGATGCCGATGCCAAGGAGTATGCGGGGTTGGACTCGCAGGTCATCGAGACGAACGAGCGCGCTCATGGTCGCGTGGAGACCCGCCGCTACCGCACCTTGGGCGATCTTGACGGCGTGCCCCGTAGCGCGCTGTGGAAGGGGTTGAATATGATTGGCATGGTCGAGTCGCAACGCGAGGTCAACGGCAAGACGTCCAGCGAGTATCGCTTCTACATCGGTAGCATCGGGACCGGTGCCGCGCGTTTTGCACGCGCCGTACGCGGGCATTGGGGAATCGAAAACGATCTGCACTGGAGCCTCGAGGTTGCTTTCCGCGAGGACGAGTCCCGGCTCCGGGATCTGCGGGCGCGTGAGAATTTCGCCGTGCTTCGTCACATCGCGCTGACACGTCTAAAGAACGACAAGCGCGAGAACATGGGTATCTACAACAAGCGCCTGAAAGCCGGATGGGACGACAACTACTTGTCATGCTTGCTGTTCCAGACCGGATGAAACACCCTCAGGCAAGCCCTTCCGAGCATTCGAATAGTAGCAATGGTTGATGCGTTTGCCCTGGGCCGGGACCTCTCACGATCGGCGAAAGTATTCTGTCTCTCCTACGGCGGCTTCGATCACGATTACGATTACGATTACGACAACGAGAGAGGTTAGACGTTTGCGAAATTTGACTCATTTGCACAAAATCTGGTCATTCAAGGAATCCTAGCGCATTGATTTTAGCCCAACAACGGTGTTGGGGGTAGTGTTTTGATTTTGTGGTTATTGACTTTAAATAGAAATACCAAATTCATAACGATTCACAAATAATCCAATCACAATGTCGTGCATTTGATTTAGTTTTGAAAAACAAATCGTCTTCCGTGCAAGCCGCTTGATCCGCGTTCGTAATGTTAAATGTTTGCGTTCTATTTTCTGTGTATTTTGTTTCCCAACAACATGTTGCTCGGGATCTAAATGGCGCTTATAAGCACCCCACCCATCGGTGTAAAAGCGGGTAATCCCAAATGGTTCTAACAAACCTTTTAATTCAAGAAAAACCTCATCGCGGCGTTTCCCGAAGACATAAGTCAACACCTCACCGCTGGCTGGATCAATGGCATGCCACAACCATCTCTGATTGGACTTACTGCCCACATAACTCCACATCTCATCCATTTCAACACGGGTTTCTTGATCGCTAACACCATGATAATCTTCTGCTTTTACAATCTCCACTGCAATCTGATCAGACGCGTGGGTTGCTAAAAAATTGTGATTCACTGCGTGTAGATCGGGTTCTTTTTTTTAATTCATTGATGACGGTCACAGGACTGATACCCAAAACCCGTGCGGTATCACGAATGCCGCCGCCATTCAGTGTCATCTCAATGATTTGGTGTTTCGTTTCTGGTAACCGCCCTTTGTTCAGAATAATCCTGGATAAAGGTTTTACCCTCACAAGTCTGATCTTTACCTATAAAACGCTGCTTGCCATTGCTGGTGTTGCCATGTTTAGTAACATCAATACCATTGCAGATAGGGCATTTTACGGGTAGTAATACCATAAGAGTTTCCTCGGTAAAATTTTGTTCGGTTAATAGCTTAAAGCTCAGGTAATTATATCAAGTGATTTATAATTAAGCAACAAAATAATAACACTACCTGATGCTCGTCCAACCTACCGCTTACGACCTCTTTTCAGACAGCCTATCAGGCCGAACCCATCTCCGACTTCCAGGTAGCTTCCCCTCTGCCCGCTGCGCTATGCTGGCCCTCGGTAGGCTGGGTTGAGGGACGAAACCCAGCTACGGGTTGTGCCGGGTTTCGTTCCTTGCCACCCAGCCTACGAGCTGCGCTATGTTGATCTTCCCGGACTTGCAACGAACCACCATGAGCACCTCCGAAAATTCCCCGACCACCATTTCCCGGCTGTGGGCTTGGCTGCGTAAGAATGGAGTGGAGATAAGTATCGCGCTCGGCGTTCTTGGCGTTCTTCTCACGATCTTCGGTATCTGGATTTCCCAGGAGCACGGCGATCCGGCTCCGAGCACCACTGTTGAAGGAAACATCACCGGCCCGGCCATGGTTGGAAACCAGACCATCCAAGGACCAGTCACCATCGGCTCCACTCCCGGGCAGCTTCGCGCACTGATGGCCGATCAGGCCAAGCTTACAAAACTCGAAGCTCGGCTCGAGGTTACGGGACAAGCGCTGCGCAGATTCTTCGAGATCCTGGAGCAAGAGGAAGTCCCGCCCGAGCAGTGGGCGATCCGTCTCCCCGAGATCGCATTGCGTCACAAACAGGCCCTCGAACGCCTGGCCGCGTTGGAGACCGAGGACTCGGAGACGCAAGCACTCATTGGCAAGGCCCGAGCCGCCATCAAAGCGGGTAACTATGACCAAGCCGAGAGCCTGCTGGACCAGGCCGAAGCGCGGGAGTTGGCCGGCATCCAGGCGGCGGAAGCAAAGGTCGAGGAGCGCCGGCTCTCCGCGGCAGCGGTGCGAGCCGAGCAGGCCGAACTCTCTCTGATCCAACTGCGCTATTGGAAGGCCGCCGAACGGTTCGCCGCTGCCGCCGAGCTGGTCCCCGACTCCAAACCGGAACAGCGGTTGGATTATCGGGAGCGACGTGCCCGCTCACTCTACCGCCAGGGCGACGAGAAGGGAGACAACGCCGCCCTGATGGAGGCGATCCGGGCCTACCGGGACCTGCTCGGAGCATACCCCCGCGCGCAGGTGCCCCTGGATTGGGCCATGACCCAAAACAACCTGGGCAGCGCCCTTGCGAAGCTCGGGGAACGGGAATCGGGCACCGAGCGCCTGGAAGAGGCGGTGGCCGCCTACCGGGCCGCCTTGGAGGAGTACACCCGCGAGCGGGTGCCCCTGGATTGGGCCAGGACCCAAACTGGCTTGGGCGCCGCCCTTCAAACCCTGGGAGAACGCGAGTCGGGCACGGCGCGATTGAAGGTGGCCCGTCGCCACATCGAGGATGCCTGGCGCGTGGTCAAGGACGCCGGAATGGAACAGTACGACGAAGATTTCCAGCAACGCCTAGTGGCGATCGACCGGCTGATTGCGGAGCGACGGTGAGACTTCGGCGCGCACTGTACCCTTCGCCGAACCATCTATACCGCCACACGGCACAATCCGAGCTTTTGAATTTCCCCCTCTCCCCCGCCCTCTCCCGACAATGCCATTAGGTTAAGCGCTACCGGTCGGCAAAGTAAGAGAAGAAACTACGAATCACGCGAATCCTCGCGAACTTGTCATCCCGAACCGAAGGGAGGGATCTTATTCGCGGAAATTCGCGTGATTCGTCGTTTTCTCTTCCGCATCGGTGGTAGTGGTAGATTTTCAAGTGATCAGGTGTCTCCCTGAGTCACGTCGAACATCACACCAAGACACCAAGCCACAAAGAAAGACCAGGATGAAAGGGAAACGACCGTGGTCTCTGCGCCCGCGATGAAAATCGCGCGGATGATCGGCGACGGCAGGCAAAATTCTTCGTGTCTTTGTGGCTTGGTGTGAGAACAAACCTTGAACATCACACAGGATTCACCCACTACCCGCATCGGTAAATGGCCAACAGCTAACTTAATGGCATTGACCCTCTCCCAGCGGGAGGGTGTCGTAAAAGCCCAAATCGGAATCGGGATCGGGACCGCAATCGGAATTTCGATCCCGATTTCGATTTCGACCTACCCAGGCTCTTCAACGGCTGGCTGGGCGGAGGAGATGGGGCCTGACCGGCAAAATCAGATGAAACGAGATCGTCGGGGCACGGCGTGTCGTGCCCCTTTTGCGACACCCTCGGAGGGAGAGGGAGTGAAATGCGCAGATTGTGCCGTGTGGCAGTATAGGGCACCTTGAAAAATAGGTATTTTCACCAATCAAGGGAATCCAAGTCCTTGATTATCAATGCGCGTCGTTGACGAAAATCGTATTTTTCAAAGTGCCCTAAACAAGGGGCGTTGTGTTGAACCGCCAGGCGGTTCAACAAAAGGACGCCTTGCAAACAACAGTTATTCGCATAGGATGTGACTAATCGACCGCAGTGCGGTTTTATCGGTAAACGCGAGGTGACGACATGGCGGCAGAGACCATTGACAAGACCGCCCGCCGGCCCGACCGCTCCGAGGCGTTGAAACACGCCCACGAGGCCGCCGCCTATGATGCGTGGTTCCGGGAACAGGTCCGGGCCAGCATTGATGACCCCCGGCTGAGTATCCCCCACGCCGAGGTTATGGCCGACGTGCAAGCCGTGATCGACGGCGCCGAGACCAAGCGGAAGACCGATGCCGGACACCGTAACGCTTGAAACGAAACCCAGCTTTTTCGTTGGCCGCAATGCAAGGCACAGAATTAGCGCAGAAACGCAGAGCCCGAAAAACCATGACGCAACCGGTACCAGCACATCAACCAACCCTCTACGAGGCCCTGGAGGCCCTGCCCGAGGGGGTAGTCGGGGAGATTCTGAACGGCCAGCTCCATACCCAACCGCGGCCCGCAATCCCGCATGCTCACGTTGCCGCTCGTTTCGATCGTTCGATTGGACGCAGCTATGGCGACGGCATCGATGGTCCCGGCGGTTGGTGGATCTTTCCTGAGCCCGAGGTGCACTTCGTGCGCGATGTCGAGGTGGCCGTGCCGGATCTGGCCGGCTGGCGCCGGGAGCGCATGCCGATACTTCCCACGGACCACCGGGTCGAGGTGGTCCCCGATTGGGTCTGCGAGATCCTGTCTCCGTCTACCACAAGGAAGGATCGTGAGACCAAAATGCCGCTCTACGCGCAGTATGGTGTACGCCATGCCTGGTTGGTCGATCCTGCCAAACACACGCTGGAGGTGTACCAACTCGATGCCGGCGCCTGGGTTGAAATCGGTCGCTTCGCCGATGCCGGCCAAGTCGCCGCACCACCATTCGAGGCGGTGTCTATCGATCTGGAAGGCTTGTGGTTACTGCAACAACCGCGGCTCGTCGGACGCTAAAAGGCTGTCTGAAAAAAGACCGTAGGCGTAGGCTGGGTTGCGGCCAGGGACGGCCAAAACCCAGCAATGACCAAAGCTGAGGGGCGTTCCTTGCTCCCCAGCCTACCGATTTAAAATCAATGTGTTAGTTTTTAGACAGCCTCTAAGATTGATGAGCCCATGGCCCGCCTCATTTTCAGTACCGTATTTCTGTAAGCCCGTATAACAATAAATCATTAAAAATGAGGGACCAATAACCTCGGGGGATCAAACAATGCCTGCAAACGCAGTTATCCGTGCCCGGATCGACGAACACATCCAAAAAGAAGCGAGCGCTGTGCTGGCAGCGATGGGACTTACCGTGTCGGACGCTTTTCGCATCATGCTTACCCGCATCGCCCACGAGAAGGCGTTGCCATTCGATCCGCTGGTGCTGAACGCCGCCACCATCGAGGCGATGAAGGAAGCACGCCGTAACAATCTGGAGACCGTGACGCTTGACGAGCTCCAGGCGGTACTCGATGCGGACGATTAAGCAAGCAGGACAGTTCAGAGGGAAACATGGGACGAATAATTGCACATGTTTCCGTCAAAAATCTTTTTGATCCCGAATCTGTTGTTCATTGTGATGCGTTAGTCGATACAGGCTCGGCGCATATGGTGTTTCCAACAGTCTGGAAAGAAAGGCTCGGCAAACTCAATACAATTCGAGAAATCGATTGTGAGACCGCAGCCCAACAATTAGTGAAAGGTGAGGTTTGCGGCCCGGTAGAAATCAAAATCGAGGGGTTTGATCCCGTTTATAGCAAGATTCTTTTTCTCGACATGGAACCGGAAGACGGTATTTATGAACCATTAATTGGTTATATTATTCTTGAACAATCGCAAATAGCTGTTGATATGTTGGGACACAGACTAATCCATGTCAAGAAGGCAAATTTGAAAAAATCATAGGCCGACTGTCCCTGAAGGGCACCCTGAAAAATGGGTGTTTTCACCAATCGAGAGAATCTAACCCATTGATTATTCAGACGAGCCGTTGACGAAAACCGTATTTTTCAAAGTGCCCTGAATTCAGAAAGAGGAACAACCCATGAGAGACAGAGGACCGGGACTGCTCGGAACGGATTATTACGCCCCCTTCATTCATCGGTGGAGCCCGAACTTCGGCGGGTCAAGCTCCCCTTGGCCTTCGGGCTTCCAACCAGGACCGTTGGACGACCTACTACACCGCGACGAGATCACGCCCATCGCCTGCTATATCGTCAATGAGATGAACACCAACGCCCATAGTCCTTTTGTAAAGCTGTTGGCCAAGCTGAACAGCTTTCCCCCCGATGACTGCATCGATGATTTCAACAGGCTGACACCTCAGGAGCGGCTACTGGCCGGCATTGAGCCTCCGTGTACGACTGCGACTATGGAACTTTCCTATCATGCGCTAGCAATGTTCCTGTGGGCCATGAAAGTAAAGCCCGAAGCCGACTGGGATCATAAAGACGAGATCAAGGCCCGCTTTCCTTCAAGCGTCTCGGCTTCCAATAAGAAACATCTGTATGGCGATCGTCTCTACAGCCACGAGATTTGGTCCAATATACACTATGGGTATATCGGCATGGCTGCCGGATTCTCCGAATCCGTGTTGATCAAAGGTGCCGGTGTCGCGCATACCATAGGGGAATTGAAACACTCGGGGTTATCCAAAAAGAGTCTGGATATTATCCATGAAAAGCTCGGGAAAGATCTCAGGAGCTTGGATGACTCGAAAGATAAGGCCGCAATCAAATTGGGCATTGGTCTTTATCGGACCAAACCCAAGCAGGTGACCACGAAAGATGTAATGGACAGGGTCTATTTCTCCCCAATCTCGCTTGGTACCCAACCCTACAGGCCATGGTTGGACAGGTATGGATACTGAATGCCTTTCAATTCCAGTCGCGGAGACAAACATACCACTTGGGTTCGAGTCTATCAATCGGTACGCCGCCTCTGGAACAGGTATCCTCAACATCGTCTGGATTATCCGTGGAGATATACACCAAGGGCAAATAGGAATTGCCGATGATGAACTCTATAACCAAGGCTTTGGAAGTGACGTCGCGATCTACAACTGCCGATTCATATAAGGGCGATTCCGGTAAACGAAATCCTCTTCCAATGTTCTGAACTTTGCTGATGGATAAGTCAGCAAGCTCAATGAGTTCACCGCGGTGAAGACAAAATGTCATTGCCGGTCTCGAGGGTATCTCGATTGGCAGGAAGTAGACGGCCAGCATGATGATCAGGGTCAGAAAACTAACGACATGGAACCGTTCTCTTCTTGTCAACCACCTGAACAAAGACAGGATCACAGCGACAATGCTCGGGATAATGAGGATAATACCGACGAATATCACCAGCATTAGAGTCAAACCGAACAAAAAGTGGTCAAAGAACCTGGGAAACCAATCACCCACGATTAGATTGTGGAAAATCCAGAGGAGAACCCATCCGACCACGAGTATCAGCAGACGCTTAGGGGCTCTGTTGGTGTTTTTTCTCATTTCTTTGGCCATCTCTGGAAGCCCCTGGAGTCGTTCCCCTGTTGGTAGTGGTTAAATTTCAAGTGGCCCAGTTATGTGACTGCCGGATTTAATTCCAGATTGTAACAATGAAGAAAAAGAACCAAGCAAACCCCACCACTTAAAATTCAGCCACCACCCAAAATTTTTCGTTCGTGTGCGTTCGTGTTTTTCGTGGTAGTCGAAATGACAGTCATGGAGACATTCGCGTCGATTTGCGTGATTCGTAGTTAAAACGGTTTCCCTCCGAGCGAGGAGCGGCTATGTCAGACCCCCAAGCGCACCAACCCGCCCAGGACCAAGAACGCCTGGCGGATCGCTATGCCCGGTTCGTGATCCGCCGGCGGCGGTTCATCATCTTCGCGCTCCTCGCGCTCACCCTGGTCCTGTCCTGGTTTGTTATGGACCTCGACATCCGTAACGACCCGGATACCCTGCTGCCGCCCTCCAACCGCTATGTGGCTACCAATGCCTATACGGAGCGGAACTTCGGTATGGGCAACCTGATGGTGTTCGCCCTCAAGGTCAAAGAAGGGGATATCTACCAACCCTGGTTCATCAACAAGCTGCAGGTACTCCACCAGCGGTTGGAGGCCTTGCCCCATTCCCGGCCCGAGAATTTCATCGATCTGGCCGCGAAGAAGATCAAATACATGGGGACCGACGGGATCGAGCTAGTCTTCAAGCGCCTGATTCCCTGCGCGGGCATCAGAGAGGACGACCCGGAGCTGGCCAAAACGCAGCTCGCGTTCCTCAAGAAGGGCATCGAGTCCAACCCGGTGATGGCGCCGATGCTGGTCTCGATGGTGACGCCGGAGGGGGAAAAGTGTGCCTTCGGCGAATACGAGCAACGGCAATGTGTCGCCAAGGCCGCCTTCATCATTGCCGATTACAGGGACCAGGTAAAAGAAATTTACCTGCCCTGGGTCAGGAAGGTGCGGGCCATCATGGAGGAATTCGCCGCGGACGACCGGATCGAGCTGCTGGTGGCGGGCGAGCCCTATTTCCTGGCCTGGATGCTGCTCGACCTGCTGGAACACTGGTGGCTGTTCGTTTTTTCCCTGCTGATTGTCGTCGCCGTCCTCTGGTACCAGTTCCGCGACTGGCGCGGCGCCCTGTTCCCTCTCCTGGGGGTCGGCGCGACCATTGCGATGACGCTCGGGCTTATGGGCCTGACCCAGTTCAAGCTCACCACCATGATGGTCCTCACCCCGATGCTCCTGCTCGCCATCGGCATCGGACATTCGGTGCAGGTCATGCGCCGTTTTATGCAGGAACAGGCCAAATACGGTGATTGCCGGCGCGCGGCCCAGGCGGCCATCGGTCGCACCATGATCCCCGCGACCCTCTCCATCGTCACCGATATGGTGGGTTTTGCTACCCTGGCCACGGTGGACATCTCTTTCTACAAGGCTTATGCCTATTTCGGCATGTTCGGCATGCTCACCCTGCTGTTCACCACGACCACTCTCATTCCGCTGCTCATGCTGAGCTTTCCGTGCACGCCGGGCAAGATACCCGACGAACACTCCTGGGAGCGCCGGGTAGGCGGATTCCTTTCCGGCCTGCTGGCCGGTCCCGGCAAATGGCTGCCGATCGGACTGGTGGCGGTGATCCTCGTCATATCCGGCCACTACACGCGGATTACGGAAGGCACGATGGAGAACCCGATGCCGGGGGTGGAGAAGGGCATCGATTACTCGCGCGCGGCTTTTAAACGGGAATCCGACACTATCGAGCAGCTGCTCGCGCTCAACCGGATCATGCCGGGCGTCATCTCGGTGACCATCCCCATCCGCGGCAAGGAGCCGACCGTACCCGAATGCGTGGACGCCTTTTACCCGGAAGCGGTAGCCGCGCTCGAGGACCAACAGGAGAGGCAGGCCGCCTGCGCCGCCCAGAAGGAGAAGCTGGGCTGCTGGGACGCGGAGGCCTGCGGGGCCCAGGGCGTCTTCAACCAGGCGGCCGTCCTGGCCGATATCGAGGCCATGGAAGACTGGATGCGTTCTCACCCCGCGATCGGCTTTACCGGTTCCTATGCCCAGTATGTGCGCCTGGTCAATATGCTGTTGGCGGCCGAGCCGGGAGAGCAGCCGCGGATCGAAGATCTGCGCATTCCGACCAGGGCCTATCTGACTTCCATCGACCCGGACGACGACCGGGACCCGGATGAGATCGTCCAGCTATTCAACGGCCTGCTCGAGACCATGACCGAGGCCGGCGATATGGACGCCTTCGTCGATCGGGGTTGGAACCAGGGCGTGATTATGGGGTTCATCAACACCATGCACCCACGGGAGACCCACGCGGTGACCATGGATATCCAGGACTATATGGAGGAGCACAAAGAGGATCCGGGATTCAGGCAGGTCCGTTTCGGCCTGCGCTGCAAGGACACCAGCTGCGATACCGGACCCCTGGCGGAAGCAGGGGCGGACTATGTCCGGCCCGGCATCGGCGGTTTTCTGGGCGCCACCGAGGCGACCCGTGAAGTGGCCATGGACAATTGGCTCTCCGGTCCCCTGCTGACCGCCGCCGCCGTATTCGTGATCGCGGCCCTCATCTTCCGCTCGGTACTGGTCTCGGGCATCCTGATGGTGATGCTGCTGATTACCCTGTTCGCCCAGTATGGTCTCGGGGGCTATATGACTTCGGTGCAAAACTGGTCCGGCAACCTGGCTTTTCATGTCCAGGTAGCCTTGTCCATCGCTATGGGTCTGGGAATCGACTACGGCATCTACATGCTCTCTCGCCTGCATGAAGAAATGCGGGCGAGCGGCAATGATTGGGCCGCCTCCCTACGCCGGACCCTGGACACCACCGGCTCTGCCGTGCTGATCTCGGTCGTGGTCCTGATCGCCGGCTTTATTCCGTTGATGAACACCCACCTCGCCAATACCTGGAGCGTGAGCCTGTATATCAGCCTCGCCTTGGTCATCGACGTGATCGCGGCCCTGACCCTGCTGCCGCTGCTGGTGCGCTGGCTGAGGCCCAGGTATGTGTTCGGTGGAAAGGGGGTTCCTACCGGGACTTCCCCCTAGGCAGGGGAACGCTTACCGGAGGGGCGAAAAATTTTTCGCCCCTGCTCGTGTCATCGCCAGCCGACAACGTCGTAGCCACGTTCTTTCAGACAGCGGCTCACAAAGCCCTTGAATGTCTGCGAGGGCTTACCGACGCGTAAGGCACCCCTGACCAAGCCGGCGGCACCGCCGGCTGCGGCCCCCGCGAGCGCCCGGTTACCGGCATCTTCCTTGTTTCGGACCAGCCCCCAGGCACCCGCACTCGCACCCCCGATCGCTCCACCTACCGCCGTATCGCGTGCGACCTCCGCACCCCCATACACGGGCGTCCCGAAGTCCTCGGCCGAACGTATGCAACGGTCCACATCCTCGCGGACCCGGGCCTCACCCACCGCGTGGAAGTGTGCATTCGGATAGAGCACCGGCCGTCGCGCCCCGCACCCGACCGACAAGAGGAGACTCAGCGTCAGTATGGGCACACCCCACAGTTTGTAGTAGCTTGTCATCATCAGGATATATTAGATTTTGCAGACCAAGTGCTTTGGTGGAACGGAATCGGAATTTCGATTGCGATCCCGATTTGGGCTTTTACGACACCCCCTGCGGGGATGAAGCGGGTGGGACACCCCTTGCGGATACCCTCTCTTTGCGTTCCCCCGCCCTACCCTTCCCGGTAACTATAGAGCATGTAGGTATTGATCAGATAGACCGTAAACAGAAAAATGCTCACCCAGCTCACGGTCTTGAAGACGCGGGTGCGCGGCCGATAGAGCAGTCCGACAACGGCTACGCCGGTCATCATGATGGCGGAGAAGGCGGACATGGCATGGGTCGTCGATACCGCATCGAACAAGGGCCCGGGCAGATAGAAAATATCGTCGATCGCCAGGATCCCGACGTTGAAGAGATTACTGCCGAACAGGTTCCCGATCGCCATGTCGACGGCGCCCAAGCGCAGGGCGGCTACGGTCACGACCATCTCCGGCAAGGAGGTCACGAAGGCGACGAACAGGGTGCCGACAAAGCCCTGATGCCAGCCCATTTCGACGGCCAGCGCCTTAGCGACGAAGGGCAGCCAAACACCCGCGATCAGGACGACCACAGCAGCCGCGATATACCTCACCACCGCGGTGCGCAAGCTGAGCCCCGGGTAGGCATCGGCCGCGGGCTCGGTCAAGTCCTCGACCAGCCCGGACTCGTACAGAAAGACCGCGCGCATCGCTACCGTGTACAAGATCATGATCGCCGGACTGTAGAGACCCAGGTGCCACAGAGAAATCCCACCCCCCTGCACCGCCGGCAGCAGACTGAACCCCGCAAGCCCGATGAGCATGATCCCGAATCCGGCCGCGAGGATGTGGTCCTGGCCGGCCCGGCAATAGAGGGTCTCATCGCGGCTCATAGAATCGAGTACGGCGATGAGCACCAGGTTGAAAACGCAACTGCCCAGCACGTCGCCGACGGCGATGTCCGGGGCGTCGGCCATCGTCACCGAGCTGATCCCGGTCACCAGCTCGGGCAGGGAGGTGACGCTGGCAAGCATGATGACCCCGATCCAGGTACCGCCGAGCCCCGTCTTATCGGCAATGGCATCACCGTAACGCGACAGCTTGACCCCCGCGAAGCCGATTGCTGCCACGCACACCAGAAATTGCACCCAGACCATCGGTCAGAACTCCAGGTTGGAAGGCCGCATCGAGATGATGAGTCCTCATGCCGAGACACCGGAAACGCCAACATGCCCCTTTACATGCCGGTGGTCAATATAAGAGCTACCAGCTACCAGTCGCCGGCGACCATGTTCCTCTCGCTCGTGGGGATGAACCGGGGGCAGAGATTTTCGAGCCGCAAAGGCGCGAAGGGGGTAAAGATTCCAATGGGCCAGCTTCGTAAGATAGCAAAGGAGCGCAGCGAGGTGCCTGTTTTTATGCGGACAAAACGCCCGCACTCTACAAAGCCCTCCGTACCCTGGGGAGGGTGTCGTAAAAGCCCATCCGTGGGGCGTAGCGCAGGCGTCCTCGCCTGCATCGAAAAATGCAGGCGAGGACGCCTGCGCTACTTTTGCGACACTCTCCTGGAGGGATAAAGGCATGACCGCCCACACGCTCATGGTACAGGGTACAGCCTCGAACGCGGGCAAAAGCCTGCTGGTGACGGCCCTGTGCCGCTGGCTGGTCCGGCAGGGGGTACGGGTTGCGCCCTTCAAACCCCAGAACATGGCGCTGAACAGTGCCGTGACCGCGGACGGAGGCGAGATCGGGCGGGCCCAGGCATTGCAGGCAGTGGCCTGCCGGCTGGAGCCGCAGATCGATATGAATCCGGTGCTGCTCAAGCCCAATACCGATATCGGTGCGCAGGTCATCATTCAAGGTCGTGCGGTGTGCAATATGGATGCACGCCGTTACCACGCCTACAAACGCGTCGCCCGTACCGCGGTGTTCGAGGCTTACCGGCGCCTGGCCTCGGATTTCGAGGCCGTGATCGTCGAGGGCGCGGGGTCGCCGGCGGAGATCAATCTGCGCCACGGCGATATCGCCAACATGGGATTTGCCGAGCGTGTCGATTGTCCGGTCATTCTCATCGCCGACATCGATCTCGGGGGGGTGTTCGCCCACCTCTACGGCACGCTGGCCCTGTTGTCGGAAAGCGAACGAGCCCGCATTCCGGGTTTCGTCATCAACCGGTTTCGCGGCGACCTTAAGCTTCTGCAGCCGGGGCTGGACTGGCTGGAGGAAACCACCGGCCGGCGGGTTCTGGGGGTGCTGCCCTATCTGCACGGGCTGCATCTGGACGCGGAGGATTCCCTGGCACACCGACAGGGACCCGCGGTCGACAGCGAGCACATTCGCGTGGTCGTTCCCGTACTTCCGCGTATCAGCAATCACACCGATCTCGATCCCCTGATCCTCCATCCACAGGTAGATCTGCGTTTCATCGGCCACAACGAGGTCATCCCGCCCGCCGATCTGATCGTTCTGCCAGGCTCCAAGAATGTGCGCTCCGACCTCGCCTGGCTACGGGAACAGGGTTGGGACGCTGCGGTGCAGCGGCATGTGCGCTATGGCGGCAAGCTCATCGGCATCTGCGGCGGGTTCCAAATGCTCGGCATGCAGGTGCATGATCCCCTCGGTCTGGAAGGCGATCCGGGCAGTACCCCGGGGTTGAGGTTCCTCGACATGGAGACCAGTCTGGAGCCGGAGAAACAACTGCGCAACGTCCGCGGCAGGCTGGCCGTCGGCGATGCCGAAGTAAGCGGCTACGAGATCCACGCCGGGGTAACCCGAGGACCGGCACTCACCCGCCCGGCGATCTTCCTGGATTCCCATCGGGACGGCGCCCTGAGCGGCGATGGTCAAATACTCGGCACTTACGTGCACGGCTTGTTCGAGCTCGACACCGCCTGCGCGGCACTGCTGCACTGGGCGGGACTGCGGAGGCCACGGCAAACGGACTTTCGGGCCTCACGGGAGGCGGCCATCGACCGGCTTGCCGACGCAGTTCAGGAGCACTTGGACACCGAATGGTTCTTGCGTTTACTAGATCCAAAGGCAATACCTTGAGTAGTGACCGAACTGATCGCATCTCGGCGTTTCGGCAAGGGCCGGGGAAACCCGACAAAAATTGCGCACGGGCATTGAACTCCCGGCGATTACCACTATCTAACCTAATGCAGGCGCTCGCAGGAGGTCTGCAGATAACGCGGTTCGTAAGAACGCATTTCGACCATATTGCTCATTTGGAGGATATGTCCGTGACTACTATCGACTTCACCCCGCTGTTCCGCTCCGCAATCGGTTTCGACCGTCTGGCCTCTGCCCTGGAGTCGGCCTATCGGTCCGAAAGCGGCGGTTATCCACCCTATAACATCGAGGACACCGGTAACGACAGGTACCGCATTTCCATGGCAGTGGGCGGCTTCGCCGAGAAGGAGCTCGAGGTCCAGGTCAAGGAGAACGTGCTGAGGGTTTCCGGTGCTCACAAGGATGAAACGAAGGAGAAGGAGCGCCGCTTCCTGTATCGCGGTATCGCCACCCGCAACTTCGAGCGCCAGTTTCATCTGGCCGACTATGTGAAGGTGGTGGACGCGCGGCTCGAAGACGGCTTGCTGCACATCGATTTGGCGCGTGAGATCCCCGAGGCCATGAAGCCCCGCAAGATCGAGATCCGCACCACCGGCGGCAGCCTGCTCGAGGGCAGGGTCGATAAGGCGGCGTAACACCGCGCCATAAGGCGGAACGAAGGCCGGGCCCAAGCCCGGCCTTTTGCATTTCATGCCCTTGATACGCGGGGCTCCGAGCCTGGCCGGGCGATGCTCGAGGTGATCGGCGGCACAGACCCGATCGAAGGCAAGCACCGCTCGGCGGTTCTCGCCGGTGGTGCAGACAATTCGCGAATTTACCACTACCTCTAGCGAGGTTTCACCTCAGACCGACGAGGCATGAGTCTTCTGTCAAGGAGGTAAAGATTTTTTATCCACAGATTACGCAGATTTCCGCAGATTATTTCATTCTTAATCTGCGAGAATCTGCGTAATCTGTGGACAAAAAAGAGATCGAAACGCTCAGCAAACCGCATCATTGAGTGCACGCAAAATTTGACTCATTTGTAAAGCTACGGGTCCCTCAAGGAATCCTAGCGAGGCTTCGCCTCAGACCGACGAGGCATGAAGACCCCGAAAGCCCCTTTCCCGTAAGGCCCCATCTCCTATGCCCAACCAATCGTTGGAGAGCTTGGGTAGATCGAAATCGGGATCGGGATCGCAATCGGAATTTCGATCCCGATCCCGACTTGTGCACTGCATAAACTTGACTCATTTGTAAAGATGCGGGTCCCTCAAGGATCCTAGTTACACGGCATCATCAGGGACGGCCTGGTGCCAGCCCGTAGGCTGGGTTACGGCCAGGGACGGCCAAACCCAGCACAGGGTATTGCGGATCGGAAAAGCTGGGTTTCGTTCCTCAACCCAGCCTACAACCCTTAGATGATTTATTAATTGAGAACGCCCCCTAGTTACACGGCATCATCAGGGACGGCCTGGTGCCAGTCCGTAGTCCGCTGCCACTGGTGGGCGATGGCCAACAGGCGTACTTCATCCCAGTAGCCCCCGATAAGTTGCAGGCCCACGGGGAGACCCGCGCTGAATCCGGCGGGGATGGACATGCCGGGGAGGCCGGCGAGGTTGAGGGAGAGGGTGTAGATGTCGTCCAGGTACATCCGGACCGGGTCGTCGGTCTTGTCGCCCAGGGGGAAGGCGGGGGTCGGGGCCACCGGCCCCATGATGACATCGACTTTCCCGAACGCCCGGCGGAAGTCGTCGGCGATCAGACGGCGGATTTTCTGCGCCTTCAGGTAATAGGCGTCATAGTAGCCGGCGGAGAGGGCATAGGTGCCGATCATGATGCGCCGTTTGACCTCGGCACCGAAGCCCTCTGCCCGCGAACGCCGGTAGAGATCCATCAGGTCGGCGGGGTCCCGGCAGCGGTGCCCGAAGCGTACCCCATCGTAGCGGGCCAGGTTGGAGGATGCTTCGGACATAGCCACCACATAATAGCCGGCGATGCTCAGGGGACTGTGGGGGAGTCGGATCTGTTCGACCTGCGCGCCCAAGGCCTCGAATCGGGTCAAGGCGGACGTGACGACGGCTTCGACCCCCGGGTCCAGGCCTTCCCCGAGCCATTCTTCCGGGACCCCGATGCGTAATCCGGTAATGTCCGCATCCAGGCCGGCCCGATAGTCCGGCACGGGCCGCTCGACGCTGGTGGAATCCCTGGGATCGAAGCCGGCTATCGCCTGCAGGATCAGGGCACAGTCCTCCGCGGTGCGGGCGAGGACGCCGCCTTGGTCGAGGGAGGAGCCGTAGGCGATCATGCCGTAGCGTGACACCCGCCCATAGGTGGGTTTGATGCCGGTAACCCCGCAGAACGAGGCCGGTTGCCGGATGGAGCCTCCGGTATCGGTGCCGGTAGCCGCCGCGCACAGGCGAGTAGCCACCGCCGCCGCCGAGCCGCCGGAGGACCCTCCGGGGACCCGTTGCCGGTCCCAGGGATTCTTCACCGGTCCGTAGAAACTGGTCTCGTTGGAAGAGCCCATGGCGAACTCGTCCATATTGGTCTTGCCGAGCACCACCGCGCCGGCCTGCTCCAGCCGCTCCACCACCGTGGCGTCGTAGGGCGCGATGAAGCCGTCCAGCATGCGCGAGCCGCAGCTGGTCTTGACCCCCTTGGTGCAGAAGATGTCCTTGTGGGCGATGGGAACACCGGTGAGTGGACCGCCTTCACCCCGGCTCAGCTGCGCATCCGCACGCCCGGCGGCCGCCAGGGCGCCCTCGGCGTCGACGCTGATGTAGCTGTTGAGGTGCGGATCCAGGCGCTCTATCCGGGCCAGATAGCGGCGGGTGAGGTCGGTGCTCGTAAAATCGCCGCGGCGCAGGCAGGCCGCCAACTCGGCGATGGTTTCGTGGTGCATGGGATAAAGGTCCTGGTCCGGATTACAAATCTTCGCGATATCCTGTGCCCCATATTTGGAGCAAATCTCGGCATTGGTTACTCGTATTCTACCCCTGTCTTCAGCCCTGGCCGCACCCCCTGAGCCTGAAGTTGCAATCGCCTCTCCTCCGCCCAGCGTGTCCCTCACCCTCACATGCCGAGCTTTTTCTCCAGGTAGTGGATGTTGGCGCCGCCGGCCTGGAAGGTAGCGTCCAACAGGAGCTGCCGTTGGAGGTCGATGTTAGTGTCGATGCCCTCGATGACCGTCTCGCGCAGGGCGTTGCGCATGCGTGAGATGGCGGCGGAGCGGTTCTCTCCATGAGCGATGAGCTTGCCGATCATGGAGTCATAGTAAGGAGGAACCCGATAACCGCTGTAGATATGGGTCTCCATCCGGATACCGGGGCCGCCCGGGGCGTGGAATTCCCGGATCTGTCCGGGGCTCGGGATGAAGGTCTCGGAGTTCTCGGCGTTGATTCGACACTCGATGGCATGTCCGTGCATTGCGATGTCCTCCTGCCGGTACCGTAGCTTCTCGCCGGCGGCCACGAGGATCTGCTCCTTCACGATATCGATACCGGTGACCATTTCGGTAACCGGATGCTCGACCTGCACGCGGGTGTTCATTTCGATGAAGTAGAAACGTCCGTCCTGGAACAGGAACTCGAAGGTCCCCGCCCCTCGGTAGCCGATACTACGGCAGGCCTCGACGCAGCGTTCCCCGATTTCATGGCGTTGCGCATCGGTAATTTCGGGTGCGGGGGCCTCTTCCAGCACCTTCTGGTGCCGCCGCTGCATCGAGCAGTCCCGCTCCCCGAGGTGGATAGCGTTGCCGTACTGGTCCGCAAGGAGCTGGAACTCGATATGGCGTGGGTTCTCGAGATATTTCTCCATATAGACCGTAGCGTTGTCGAAGGCCGCGGCGGCCTCCGCCTGGGTCAGGGATATGGCGTTCAGGAGGGTGGCTTCGGAGTGCACGACCCGCATACCGCGACCGCCCCCTCCGCCGGCGGCCTTGATGATTACCGGATAGCCGATCTCGCGTCCCAGCTCGAGGGTCCGCTTTTTATTGTCGTCCAGGGGACCGTCGGAGCCGGGCACGCAGGGGACGCCGGACTGTTGCATAGCCTTGATGGCGGAGACCTTGTCGCCCATGAGGCGGATGGTCTCCGGCTTGGGGCCGATGAAGATGAAACCGCTGCGCTCGACGCGCTCGGCGAAATCCGCGTTTTCCGACAGGAAACCGTACCCCGGGTGGATGGCCACCGTATCCGTGACCTCTGCGGCACTGATGATGGCGGGGGTATGGAGATAGCTGTCTCGGGATTGGGCCGGACCGATGCACACCGACTCATCGGCGAGTAGTACGTGCTTGAGCTCCCGGTCGGCCTCCGAGTGCACGGCCACCGTCTTGGTCCCGAGCTCCCGGCAGGCGCGCAGGATGCGCAAGGCGATCTCTCCCCGGTTGGCGATGAGTACCTTCTCGATCATGGCGCTGTCCTTACTCGATCACGAACAGGGGCTGGTTGTACTCCACCGGCTGCCCGTTCTCGACCACGATCCTGGTGATGGTACCGTCCTTCTCGCACTCGATTTGATTGAGGATCTTCATCGCCTCGATGATACAGAGGGTATCGCCCGCCTTCACCTGCTCGCCCTCCTCGACAAAGGGCTTGCTGCCCGGAGCGGAGGCGCGGTAGAAGGTGCCGACCATGGGGGAACGCACCAGGTTCTCCTCCGGTGCCTCGTCCGTAGCAGGAACCGCGGGCTCGGGGGCCGGTCCGGGTGCGCCCGCGGGTACCGCGCCGAACACCTGGGGTGGTGCGGACGCGATCAGGGGCGGCGGCGCAGTCCCGTGACGGCTGATCCGGATCGATTCCTCGCCCTCGCGGATCTCGATCTCGGCAACGTCGGACTCCTGCACCAGCTCGATGAGCTTCTTGAGTTTGCGAATGTCCATCT
This sequence comes from Candidatus Thiosymbion ectosymbiont of Catanema sp. Cochon2018, assembly GCA_011392765.1. Taxonomy (GTDB): domain Bacteria; phylum Pseudomonadota; class Gammaproteobacteria; order Chromatiales; family Chromatiaceae; genus Thiosymbion; species Thiosymbion ectosymbiont_A. The sequence continues at coordinate 52,319 of WYCW01000002.1, forward strand.
GGTCGTCGTTACTTTATCTTGTAGGGTGGGCTGTGCCCACCGCCTCGGCCTCAGGAGCCCCGGTCGCGTTCGCCCTGCTGTTCCAACCGATCAATGACCGCGCTCAGCGCCAAATCATAACCCAGGGAGCCCAAGCCGGTGATGATACCTTCGGCGATGTCCGAGAAATAGGAGTGGCTCCGAAAGGGCTCCCGGGCATGGATATTGGAAAGATGCACCTCGACGAAAGGGATCGCCACCGCGAGCAAGGCGTCGCGCAAGGCGACGCTGGTATGGGTGAAGGCCGCCGGGTTGGCGATAATGAAGGCGACACCGTCGCGGTCCGCGCCCTGGACTGCTGCTACCAGCTCATGCTCGGCGTTGCTCTGTACCAGCTCGAGCCGGTGTCCCGCCGCCGCAGCCCGACGTTGCAGCCGAGCGCTGATGTCCTCCAGGGTATCCCGCCCGTAGTGCCCCGGCTCGCGGGTACCGAGCAGATTCAGATTCGGGCCGTTCAAAACGAGGATCGATGCCATGGTTTATGCGGTTGCCCTAGTCTGAATGGTTGCAACTTAACAAGTTAAAACTAATTATAATAACATGATTTTGGAGGCTCTTTTGCTTTTCGGCGAAGACCTTGCAGGGCGAACGCGTACAAATCCTCCCGAAAACACGAACCGAGTAGACATCAGTGTGGGAGCGGTTGCGATAGGCCATGCAAGGACCTGGGGTTATCCCGACGGCAGCCCCACCGACCACTACCGGATACCGACCTACCAGGTGAAAGTGTCCGCAAAGATCTCCGGGAAGCTCATCTCCAAGGACTTCGAGGCCATCAGATTCGGCGTGCAGCAGAAGGGCTCGATCGGTCCACGTGTCGTCGGGCTCGCGGACCAGCAGACCCATATCATCAAGTCCTGGATTCCCACCTACAGTGTACACAGTGCGCGCTCGACCGAGCGGGGCGTGGGGTAGGTCTATGGCAACTTCCTGATCCACAATGGCCCGGACAACCCCCTTACCCAAGCGTATGCATCGATCGGCTGTGTCGAAATCTGCAATGGACCCAGAGGTTTCGACGTATTCAACAACTATATTATCTCTTTGGCGAATCCGACTTCGACCGCGCGCTCGATCGCTTCTTCGAAATGCTTTAAGCGAAGTCTTCACATGGTTACTTCGTGACAAGGTACCTACATGATTCAATCATATACGATGGCCCGACCTTTTGGCTGGCAGGATGACTTCGCCAACTGGTCAAAATCGTCAAGCAATTGCAAAACCTCGTCCGAATCAGATGGAAATCGACGTATATGCTCCAATGCCGCTTCACGCAAGAAAACTGAGAATTCTTGTGTGAGATCACTACCTCTTCGTTCAAAAACTCGAAGTTGACCCCTTCGAACGGTTTATCTCCAGGATCCAGATCTCCGGGAAAGGTACAATCCGCATCATTAAAAGTAGCACCAACTCCTCCCGCTATGGCTCGCAGTGTTTTCACGAAAGATTTGTCCGGGATCACATTCAGAAACGCTTGCACCGGAAAAAGCCGAGGTTCCTCGATCGCAATTTTGAATCTCATAGCCCCTGCACCTTTATTCAATGAAGAATGACGTAATTTTCCCGGCATCATCCGCATGACCTTGAATTATGTTAGCTCTAAAAATAAAAAAATAATCCAGTTTGAAGTTCTTCCGCTAATTCAATTTGGCTTAACAATTTCTTTAGAACATAAGCATTTGGATGCTCCATAATAGAATCCAGGGTTAGCTTTCTTGCTAGAGACAGATTAGCAGGACCCTTGATTGTTTCATCCTCAAAATCATCAATCATTATGTTAAGCTTTTCATTAAATGTATCCAAAATTCCCAAGCCCCACAACTCTTTGAATTCTTGTTCACTTAAACAAATTTCCCTTAAATCACCATCCACACAAGAATCATAATCGAGTCTCTCCATTGCTATTTGATTAGCTGGAACAATGAGATATTTCATGACGTTAGTCCTCTATTCTAAAATGGGTCACTTGGTTATATTCGGCTTGAGAACGGCCAGCTTGCTTGCCATTTTCTAACGTCTTATTATTTGGAACATTACCGTTCATATCTAAATAACGTCGTTTGCCCTTAATGTTAGGGTCATGAATCCTAAAATATTTACCTGAAACATCTTCCACTACCTGTATTCCCGTTTCAGGGTTCGTATAAATTTTTTTACCTGTTGTGGTTGTCGTAACTACAGGATTAGAGCCTGCGAATCTGGTAATAGCGTCATCTAAGCTTGCACTAGACCACGCATCCCCATATTTTGTTGCCCTTTCAATTCCACCCCGGTCTGTCTGTTTCCTGATATTCTTGCTCCTAGTCACTCCTTTCTGCTCAAAATCCACTCCTTCGTCGAGTGACTTATTCAAGCCATCCCGGAGTTCCTTAATAGCTTCGTCAATTTTGTCGTCGGCGATTTTGGCAACCTCATCGATTGAGTTCACGGCCTCCTCGGCCTGCTTGCCAAGCGAGCCCGGCAGAATATCCGCCAGCGACTTCAGCTTATCCCGTAAGCTGTTCAGAATATCCAGAAACTTGCTCTTTATTGTGGCAGCGTGGCTCGGCAAATCGGCAGCGAGCTTGCGCAGCCATTTGACTGCGTTGCCCTTGTGGAATTTGTTGAGGACCTCGATCAGCAGCTTCAAGGGGACTTTTCCACCGGTCTTGAGGACCTCGGCTATGACCTTCAGTACCCCCTTCGCAGCGGAACCCAAGATCGGAATAAGCCCGATCAGCGTCAACACAAGGGCAACCCATACCCACTTGTCGGTATGGCGTTTGTCCCAAATCAGGAACTTCAAGTTAGCTGTAATATCGCGTACGTCGCCGACCTGATCGACGATCGGAACCATCGTGATAACGGCATTCGTGGCGACTTGGCCAACCGTCTGGTCCTCGTTGAAATCTCCCTGGATCGTTCCCCACGTCCAGGAACCGGCGGCGGCGATGTTATCGGCCATGCGGTCGAACCAGCCTTTCTCGACCTTGGGCAGCTCGGGATTTACGATGGGATATTTGAGGTATTCTCTGGTTGGCGGATCTTTATCGAAGTCGTAGGAGACGTTGTTGACCGTCTCCGGCAGTGCGCACCGGGCATAGCCGTTGCCATCGAGGATTCCCTGGGCAACGATACTACCGTCGTCGTTGTTCGTGACACGATAGTGTGCGCCGGCTACCCCCGTACCATCGCAATAGAGGTATTCCAGTGCAATCCAGTTCTCAGCCCGAACCGAACACGAGAGCGTAAGATCATCAGGTTTTATTACGGGCGCTTTAGTGCGACCATCTTCGACTGTCCCACCGTAGCTCTTATACAGATCCATCCATTCTTTATACAAACGCGCCTGACCGGGGTCGGTCGCTGACAAAGGAATGCGCTTGCCATTTTGCACCAATTCCGGATGGTTCGCATAAAATACGTCATCCGCTATCCGCAGCGCAGTCCTGTTCAGGGGCCTGCTCAATCTAGCCAAGTCTAGCTCCTGAACATTTCCAACTCACGCTCGTCGATCAGGTCCATCTTAGCGGTACCATCGAGATCCTTACGTCGCAGAATGTCTCCTATCCACCGGGTTCCTTCCCGAACGTCCAACCGGGTCCCGTAGATCACTACATACTCGATAAACCGCCGAATATCGTCCTCATACTCGATGCCATAACTTTCAGCTTTTTTCACAATATCCTGCACGACAATACGCATTCTTTCGTCGGATAAATTCTCGGTGCGATCGGAAAACTTCTCCCGAAGGTGTTTGACCATACGCTGTTCAAATTGCCCGCGCATAGAAGCGCTCAACGCCTCCATTTGTTCTTTGCGAATTTTCAACACATCTCAATCCCCCGTGGATACTTCCCTTACTGAAAGACTATCTAAAGGGCACCTTGAAAAATAGGTATTTTCACCCATTAATCGACTCTAAGCCATTGATTTTCAAGGTGTACTGTAGACGAAAACCGTATTTTTCAAAGTGCCCTAAAATCGCTTACATCCCATCGGTATGGGAAAACAACGGCTCCAAATGCTCGGTCAGGGCAGCACGGGTCATCTCGCCGGTATGTCCGTAGATCCGCTTCCCGCGGGGGTCGAAGATCGCGGTAAAGGGTAGGCCCTGTACGCGGTTGCCCAGTCGCCGGGACAGATCGATAGTAGTGGTGTCGCCGAGCAGGATCGGAAAGTCGACCGGATGCTCGGCCAGGAAGCGTTTCACATCCTCTTTATTATCGATGGCGATACCGAGCACCTGGAGACCGGCGTCGGCATGGGTGCGCTGCAGCTCATCGAACAAGGGCAACTCCCGCAGGCAGGGCGGACACCAGGTGGCCCAGAAGTTGAGCACCAACACCTTGCCTTCCCAACGACTGCCGGCAACCTCCTGTCCTTCGAGGTCGGGCAAGCGGAACTCCGGCAGCTGATCGAGGTGGTCGGTTGCGTCGTCCCGGCCGCTGGAAAGCGGCGGTCCGAACCCCGGTCCCTCACCCAGCCACCGCGGCTCCAAGAGAAAGAACGCGAACAGGATCCCGAGAACGCCAGCGGCTGCCATCGTGAGCAGGATCTTATAGCTAGGGCGTGTTGACATTTAAATACCTGCGGGCGTTGGGGAACAGGAACCACGAATGGACACGAATGAGATTTCGTGTCTGATGTGAGGTGGACCCCATTCGACGTTTGTCAAGATGGGTGTCCTTTTTTGCTTAGTGCTTAGGGCTAACTCTCATCGAATTTGGACTTATCTTTTACCGAGTTAATATGTGATCGCATGTATTTAGCAGCAGATATTTCATCCCTATTACATATAGCGTCGTATACTCTTTTGTGCTCTTTTAGCGTTCCGAATGATTGGACTTTACTGGATATCGGCTTTAAGGCCTTATATATCGTTTTACTTATGTCGTAAAAAATAATATTTTTACTTGCCTTTGAAATCGCCAAATGAAACTCGTAGTCGTACTTCCAGAGAACATCATTCGAGACCATCTCTTCACTTTCCAGTTCCCTCTGGAATTTACCAAGAGCATTTTTTAGAGCATATATATCTTCAGCATCTCTATTTTTTGCAGCTGAAGCGGCCGCACTTACCTCTAATTTTGCTCTAATTTCCCACAATTTTTCATAAGTAATTTCACCATTTACGTAGTCCAATCGCAGTCTATCAATAAGCAAATCTATAAAGTATTTTATATCCGTATTAAATACATATAGGCCGTTATTCTTTAATATTTCTCCCAGCGCTATAGAATTTCTAGCTACCGCATAATATCTAAACCCTCTATTCTCCTCATCTAATGCCTTCCCTGTAATTTCATCTACCAACGTAATCAAGTCTTTTATATTTGTATCTTGAATACTGCAACCAAGAAAAAGCATCTTTTTTGTAAAAAATAGTTCTTGTAGCTTTTGATAAACAATTTCATTCTTCTTATAGTAAGCTATAAAATCTTTATACGTTATTACCAACGGATTTCCATCTTTTGAATGGGAACCATGTATTTTGTACACTGTCGTCTCTGACTCAGAGCTGAGCATATCTGCATCCGTTTCAACTAGATTAATATCTCCTCGCCTAAGACGTAATGTATCCTCCAAGCATGTATCGTAATTAATTGAGATAAACTCCTTTATAGAAAGTATATCAGCCAATGCACGATGGAGGTCAGTAGGACCTCCCCTGTCTGTAAATCTTTTTACTGTTTCTTCCAATTTTTCTCTTCCGAATTTATTTTCATACGCAAGCGCTACGTGGGGAAGATCCTGGAGGGACTCTATCTTGGTTCCAGAGTTTCTCAACTCCTGCGCCATAGATTCAGTTAGATCTTTACCTAGCGGAAGATTTCCTTTATTTGCCACGCTAGAAAAGCCTGCTCCAACAAAAACAACAACATCCCCCTCAATTATTGACCTTGTAAGATCTTCTAACTTTATTTGCTCAAAAACAGGGGGACTGTAACTTGGGATGTGATTAATTTCCCTCAGATGCTTCATCATATCCTCAGGTTCATATGAATTTACCTCGAATTGAGCTTGCGTATTTTTGCTTACCACATAACCACCGGGAGAGACGCTACACAAAGATGAAGTTACGCCACCTCCCCCGGCTTGTAGGAGGCTTGTTATTAATTCTTCCTTTTCTCTAGTGCTTATAAAAATATGTGAGTAAGGAACAGATAACCTTATAACAGCCACTAGTTGCCTAAGCTTGTCATCGCTAGGATATATAGAAGAGCATAAAGGAACCTGAAATTTCCCGGCTGCTTTTAATCTAGGAATTCCAATTAATGGATTTTTATTATGCGTTTTCCTTAGAAATCTTGCATGCTTTATTAAAGATAGGGTTTCGAAATTGTAGTCATACAACCCAAATAACACCCCCATTCCAGATTCTTTTACACCCCCGTTATAAACTCTATCTTGGGTTTGAAGTCTGTAGTCAAAATCACCTTTTAAATGTATATTTCCATGAACTTTGTCATAGGTATTTTTATGATAGGTTTCTTGCCAAGAAAGCACAATATCAGTCCCATGATCTTTAAAAATTCTATAATCTTTTTCATCAAAAGGCTGACAATTTACACCGACCATCCAGGCTTGGTTCCCGTTAGACTTAAAATTTTTTGCAACTTCCACATACTTTCCAATTGATAAAGCATCAAACTTAGGGTCGTTTGCGAAAACCAACTCAATACTTTGATAATTGTTATTTCCTATCAGGTAGCTTAATTCGGTTCTTAATTGCTCCTCATCCAGGCGATGTCTATCATGTGAGGTTTTATTGTTGATCGAGTATCCACAATACTCGCATGATTCCACACAAAAGTTGGATACATATAAAGGCGCGACGATATTTACATAGTTACCTAAACATTTATCTCGTACTCTGTCACCAGATTCAAGAAGTTTGTGAAACAAATCTTCATCCCTGCTCGGGTCGATGGCTAGTAACTTAGATATGTCCGACATTTCTATTTCGTTGCCAGTTTCCGCACTATTTAGTATTTCCAATATTTCTGATCTTTTTACATTGAAAGCATCAGCACTTTCCTTGTAAAAATCTATCTCTTCTTCATCCAACCGAAACATCTTGCCCCCCAATAAATAGATATTTTGATTTAAAGCCCATCACAGTAGGACGGCCAGTTACCCAACCGCCCCCGTACAGATCCCCGCGAGCGGAACTACCGCACGGGGCTCCTCAAAGTTACTCGCTTCGCACAGAAGGCGACTGCGTGGCGGGTGCTCAGAAGTCATGGCAGATGCGCGGTCGTTCGAGCTCAATGCCATTAAGTTAGCCGCTGGCCTCTTGCTCGTGGTAGGTTGAGCGAAGCTGGTGCCGCCATCCTGGCGGCAAATAGTTGTCGGCAGGATGCCGGTTTTGCCGACGGGTAACGCTTAACTTAATGGCATTGCCTTCCAAGTGTCACACCACCTCGTCATGATCCTATCTTGCGCAGGTGGTCGGCGAACTCCCGCGCCGGCTTGAATCCAATCACCCGATAGCCGCGCAGCTCCCGGCCCTGGGGGTCGAAGAACAGGACCGCCGGTGGTCCGGGAATACCGAAGCGTGTCTGCATCAGGGCCTGATCCTGGGTGTCGTTGGCGGTGACGTCTGCCCGTAACAAAACGAAACGCTCCAGCTCGGCGACCACCATCGGATCGGAGAAAGTATAGCGTTCCAGCTCCTTGCAGGACACACACCAGTCCGCATAGAAATCCAACATGACCGGCCGGCCGGCACGGCCGGCCGCGGCCAGCTCCCGGTCCAGATCCGCGACCGATTTGATGGGTTTGAAAACGGCATGTCGCGTACTGACATCGCTCCCTCCCAGGCCGAGTCCACGCAGGGGCTGCAGCGTGTCCTTACCGCCCGCGGCCGCGCCTACCAGCATCAGCACACCGTAGATGAGCAGGAAGAAACCGACGCCTATCCACAGCTTGCTCCAGCCGCCCGCTGTAGGCGGCAACTGCCGGAGGGCGCCCAGATACACCGCCGAGCAGATCAGCAGCAACCCCCACAGGGCCATGGCGACCGCGGGAGGCAGGATGCGCTCCAGCAGCACGATAGCCACCGCCAGCAGGCCCACACCGAACACCGCCTTCACCGCATCCATCCAGGCCCCGGCCTTGGGGAGCAGCTTGCCCGCCGACGTGCCGATAACGATCAGCGGGGCACCCATGCCCAGACCGAGGGCGAACAGGGACATGCCGCCCAGCAGCCAGTCGCCGGTGCGGCCGATGAAGATCAAGGCGCCGGCCAGGGGGGGTGCAACGCAGGGACCCACGATCAGGGCCGAGAGCAGGCCCATGACGGCCACCCCCGCCAGGGTCCCCCCCTGCTGGCGGTTGCTGACGGCGGCAAGCCGGGATTGCAGCCCGGAGGGTAGCTGCAGCTCATAGAAGCCGAACATGGACAGGGCCAGGGCCACGAAGACCAGGGCAAAGAGGCCGAGGATCCAGGGGTCCTGGAAGGTGGTCTGCAGATTGGCACCGAACAGGCCCGCAAGCACCCCGGCGGCGGTGTAGGTCAGCGCCATGGCGAGCACATAGACCAAGGACAGCACAAACGCCTTGCGGATGGTAATGGCCGCGCCCTGACCGGCGATGATGCCCGCCAGGATGGGGATCATCGGAAAGACGCAGGGAGTGAAGGCCAGCAGCAGGCCGAAGCCGAAGAACAGGGCCACCGTTGTCCACAGACTGCTACCGGCCAGCCCGGCCGCGATCCGATCCGACTCGGAGACCGGCCTCTCCCCTCCCCTGCCCTGCGGAGGCGATGCAGCGGCGGCCTCGCGGGCCTGGGATGCACCGACATCAGCGATCTCGGTTGCGGCGGGTAGATCCAGACCGATCCGCTTAGTAACCGGGGGATAACAGATCCCGCGCTCGGCGCAGCCCTGATACTTCACCACCAGATTCAGGCGGGTCGGTTGCGGCGAGCCGCGCACCAACGGCAGCGACAGGTCGATACGATGATGGTAGACAGCCACGTCGCCGGTAGTACCGTCCGGACGCACCGTGTCGGGCTTGATCTCCGGCTCCGGCAGCTCATAAAGGCCGAGGGCGACGTTCGGGGTGTCCGCCACGGCGATCCGAATCTTCTCCTGGTAGAGGAAGGTCCCGTCCGCGATGTCCCAGGTGAGCTGGAGACGATCCGGGGCCGAAACATAGGCGGTGAAGCGGAAGGCCTCCTCCGCCTTCGGGAGCTCATCCTCCGTTCCGAGGCCCAACAATTGACCCAGATCGGCGAACGTCGTCGTGCTCGTCACCGCCGCCGGGACGGCGAGCAGCAGGAGCAGCGGAAATAAGTATCGGTTCAAAAACAACGTACACATCTTCCCGTCTCACGGTCCTCTGCCCCTTGAATTGGCCACAACCCAACTACGAATCAGCGTTCATCAGCGGCGAAAGAAAAGAAGGAATCCCAGGTACGATGTTCAATTTGTTCTTGAACCATTTCTAAGGGCGGCAATCGGGGGATCAGGCGTCGCTTGCGGTACATGTGTGTACCCACTCCAGATAGCCGGGCAGCCCCCTGGTCACGGGGATTGCGATAATCTCGGGTATCTCGTAAGGATGCAGCTCGCAAAGACGGGCGCGCAACGCCTCGAAGCGGGCATCCGTGGTCTTGATCAACAAGAGCGTCTCGGTGTCCCGTTCCACCTTATCTTGCCACAGATACACGGACGTCAGAGCGGACAACCGATTGACGCAGGCGGCGAGCCGCTCCACCACCAGGGTCTCCGCGATCCGGGCCGCGGTTTCATCGTCCGGACAGGTGCAGAAAACGACCAGAGCCTCCGGACCCCTATACTCGTCACCCATGGATTTGCCTCCGCTACATGTGCCTAATGTCAGGGCCACCGAATGATAAATCGAGGTTGAACCCAGCGAAACCCGGCGCTATGGGCAGCTCAAGCAGGCTGTCACCGGGGCTGGGACGCCGGAATCTGCCGGTGCCGGGGAGGGCAAGTTGCGGGAATTGCCACTGTCCGCTCCAGGTACCGGTGCTCATATCGGGTGAAACCGCTGAGCCCCTTGGCAGCCTTGCAATGCCGGTGGTATGCCGTCCCTGGCGACTGGGTTCCGGGGTCCCACCCGGAACGACGGTGAGGTGCCAGCTCGCAGGTCTTCACGGACCCGATGCCGCTTTGGGTGCGGACCTGGCAGCTTTTGCGACGCTCTCTCAAGGGAGGGTGTCGTAACAGGTGGTATCCGCGCTCGTTCCCACACTCCAGAGACTGGGAAAGTATTACTGAATTTCCGGAGTGTCGGGGACAGGGCAACACAATTTCCCCGAATTGGGTAGAAAATATTTCTCCCCGTCCCGTATAGCATAGGATTTGGCGTGGAATATGGCAGCCTCATCCCACCGCTTCCGGGAAAGCCGAATACTTTCACAGTCTCTCCAGCGTGGGAACACCGTCTTGTCCGCTCCAGCAAACTCTGACTCGCCGTACCGATCGGCATTGGTGTGCTCTACCTGACCGCTTACTCGATGCCGGAGCGTAGGAGTCAGCAAATTTTTTATGGTAAAACTAACGGGGCTTCGTGGACTATGAACTCACAACTTACCGTAATTTGATATGAACCATCCCCGTGTCTTTATCAGCTACAGCCACGATTCCGAGGACCACAAGAAGTGGGTGTTGGGCTTGGCACAACGCCTGCGTCAGGACGGTCTCGATGCATGGCTGGACCGGTTTGTGAAAGGCCAGCCGGCCCAGGGCTGGGACCGTTGGATGCTCGACGAGCTGGATGCCGCCGCCTTTGTGCTGGTGGTCTGTACGCCGACCTACTATCGGCGTTTTCGGGGTCATGAAAAACCGGAGGTGGGACACGGCGGCGTCTGGGAGGGAGGCATTATCATCGACGATCTGTACCACCGGGGTAGCCGTACCTCTAAATATGTGCCTGTACTGCGCCGTCCGGAAGATCGAGCGTCTATTCCAGAGCCCCTACGCCGTTACACCTTCTATGCACTCACTTCGGAAAACAATTACGGTGCTCTGAGGGATCACCTGTTGGAGCGTGCAGGAACCAAACCCTGGCCTTTACCTTTAGATCCTCTTGAGCCGGGGCCAGCTCCTCCGGTTCCACCGCTCACCTTCGATCCGAAGGATACGGGAATCGGACCGAACGGCCAACACCCTTCCCCTAACCCCATTGTGACCCGGCAATCGGCCCTCGATGTCTGGCGCGAAAAGCTCGAGTTCCTCCTAATAGAAGAAGCCAAGGCCGTGGACGCCGCCGCGAAATTTCAGATCAGAAAGCAGATTGAAGAGGCCCAGGCAAAAATCCAGGAGTTGGAGGGCACTCGGCCGACGCCGGCCCTACCCCCTCAGGAACCTGAACCATTTCCCGAACCGACACCACCGACTCCGCTACCAAAACCAACACGACGCCAAGACGAGTTTGGCCGAATCTGGCTGGCTATCAAAGCGAATAAGCTGATCCTAGCCGATGGGAGTGTGTTGGAAGTCCGTAAGGACTACGACATCATGAAAAAGCCCGTCACCTTCCGCGAATTCGACGACTATTGCCGTATCACCGGGCGTTGCCCCAAGGACGATTTCCTGCGGAAAAAGGGACAGCATCCGGTGGTCAATGTGAGTGCCTTGGAAGTACTCGAATTTGCGAGGTGGTTGAGTACGCGCACGGGCGTGCGGCACCGTCTCCCGACGGCGGACGAATGGGAGTTCGCCGGGCGTGCCGGCGCGACCGGGGAGTATTGTTTCGGCGATGCCATCACACGTCGCCAAGCCTGCTTTGGTGGGTCCGATAGGACGGGGACCGTCCCGGTAGGCAGCTATCCAGCCAATGAGTGGGGGTTGTACGATGTGCACGGAAACGTCTGGGAGTGGACTATGGCCCACGGTCAAGGGGATCAGGCCATTACACCCAATAATACCCTGCTGGAGTTGAGAGGCGGCTCGTGGATGGATGACGAAACCTGGTTGGGTTTTTCGAAGCGGCAGGAGCAGCCTGCCGGCAAGAGTAGTGGATCTATCGGATTTCGTCTGGTACGAGAGGTGACATAGGCATGATAGGGAATGACACCGGGAACGGGGAAACGGACGAACAGGCCCGGACAGAATCGGAGGTAGCTGACCAGGAGGCATCGGAACCCGATAGTGACGATCCTTCCCAAACCTCTGCTCAAGGCGATGAACCGACAGAGACAGACGCCCTTGAGGCGTTGGAACCCGACAATGACGAACTTCTTCAGTCCTCTGCCCAGGGCGACGACCCGACGGAGGCATTGGAACTGCCGGGACCAATGTCCCCGCTGCTGTTACCACCGGACGAACAGGCGGTAGAGAGATTGGCGGGGTATTTGGAGAATGAGCGCATCGTGGTGGCAACTTGTCCGGACGAGGGCGTAGCTCGGAGCACCGTCTTCCGCCTGCAGGAGCAGGCCAGGTTTTCCGACTTAAATTGGCAGGCCCTCAAGACCGACTCCGATGCCGGCCTGGACACCTTCGCCCGGCGTTTCGTCATGGGCGACAGGCAGAACGAGGACAGGGAAAGCCTTATCCTGATCTCCTTGTATCAGGTTTCCCTGAGCTCCGACATCGAGAGCCTCATGTCGCGTCGCACCGCACCTGGGCGTTACCGCGAACGTCTGCGGGATCTCGGCCGGTATGTGGTGGTGATCGCCCCACCGGACCGGGCCTCACGGCTGACAACATTGGGGAGAAGTACAAAGCAGGTCCCGCAGGTAGAGCTCGATTACCTGCGACCCTTGCTGACGGATTACGGGGAGACAGGAGAGCAGGGGCTCAACTACGAAGAAATGCTCAAGGACATCCGCTCCAAGGGTCTCTGGGGGGATACGGAGAAGGAGTTTTACGAACGTCTTTGCCACCACCGCGAGCTCAAGAATCTGCTCGAACAGGCCCATCGGTGCCAGCAAGGGGGGATAGAGGAGACGGCCTTCCTGGAAGAGGAGCGGCGCATTCTCGAACAACGGATCGACGAGCAGGACCAACCCGGACGGATGCTGTTGTTCGTCGCGACCTTCTTCGACGAGTTGAGCGTCCCTCACTTCTCCGAGCTGGTTGTCGGTCTGTTGGGAGACGACGTGCGGGTGGAACAGGAGCAAGTGCCGGTGGTATCCGGCAGCGAGGCGGGGAAGACGCAGTTCAAGGAGAAAAAGGTCAGCCTTGCCGATGAGTTCCGGGCACGCGCGGGTCCCTTGCGAGACGCGAACTTCCTGGCCGTGGTCTCCGGCAAGGACAGTTACCCCACGATCGATTTCCGCTATCCGGCCCTGCGTGGCCAGATGCGTCGGTACATCCTGGGTAACCGCACGGAATTCTTCGATCTCGCATTTCGGCGGCTGATCTCGACCGGGGTCTTGTTCCACCCGGAGCGACGCGTGCAGGAGGCGGCGATTCGCCTGGCGACGACGGCAGCCCTGCAATACCCGCCGAGCCACAACGAGCAATGGTTGCATGCGCTCTTATCCAGCCGGCTGGGGGAGTTGGATCTGAAGGATCTGGAAGATCGGGAGGGCACGGCGCCTGACCAGTGGAAGAAACTCATCGAGGTTTTCCAGGAACGCTTCCGCGGACAGGACCGCCAGCGGTTCGGTAAGCTGCTACGGGAGATGTGGGCGGAGGAGAGCGGGCGTCTGCGCGAGAGTGTGGAGCTCTTGTTGAAAAATCTCATTGCTGCGAAACAGTACGAGCCGGTATTGGCTATCCTCAGCGCGGTCAAAGCCCCTTGGACCTTCAACTTCTCCAAGCAAGTCTTGAACGGGGGCAGCAGCTATGCCAAGGAACAGACCTATCGCTATCTTCTGGGAGCGGTACTGAAGCGGGACGCAGGCTTCGGGGAACTATTCGAGGCGTTTGGTGGCTGGCTGCCCGATGACAAGACCGAAGAAACGAGCTATGGCGTACTGAACCGTTACGGGGCGCGCCTGCTCGTGCAGGCCCTGTTGCAGCGTACCTTGCAGCCCGAACCTCGGGCTGAGGGTATCGTGCCCTCCGACAATGCCCTCCTGGCCTACCTGTTCGACGAGCAAGACCCCCATTTCGGGCAGGTCCTCGAAGTGCTTTTCAACCCGGCCGTTACCCACTACCTCCAGGATTTGGTATCCGAGGAGACTCGGTACAACAAATGGTTGAAGACAACCGTAGAAAGCCTGGTCCGCATCGGCTTGATGATGCAGCGTTGCCCGGAAGCGGAAGCCGATCCGAAGCTGGTCGAGGAATGGGTGCATAGCCATATCAGCAAGGAAATCGGCATCAATCGAGCCTACAAGCTGAGGATAGGAAATCCTCGCAGTCTCGGCCAATCCCAGGAGTTCAGGAAAGCGGTCGGCGAATGGGCGGAAAGGCTGCCCTATATCCTGGTGGCGGAGTGGTACCTGTTGTTGACCGGTACTTCCCAGGACCGTGCCCCCCAGGATCACGACCGGTTGGTACAGAAATTTCTCGGCGAGCTACACCAGCGGTTACGGGGTGACCGTAAGCGCATGCGTGACCTGCTAGAGGCCTGGCGCGCCGAGGCGGAGGCACTGAACCAGTCCATCGCCCTGCTCCGGGAAACCAGGCCGACCGAGAACCGGAAGCGGCTCCGTGCCTTGGGGGAGAAACGCAATGCAATCAACCGATTGCGCCGCCTGTGGGGAGAGATCGGGCGGGGCTGATGGGATCACGCAACGGAACCCTGGAGTGGGCTGAAGTCACTTTTTTTGGGAACGATACCTATGAGTAGCTATTCTCGCCTGGCCGACCTGATCACCAAGTGCGCCCCGGACCAGGACCCGGGTAACGGCCAGGTCCGGGTGGTGATGAACCGCAAGACCAAGAAAACCGGAAGCAAGCTGCCGCCCTTACATGGAATCTGGGGCGAGTATGTTACCTATCTGGTACGCACGCGCGGATTCGTCGACCTGGGGCCGGAGGAACGGGAGATACGGGAGTTCGGCAGCGACGAGGCCCTGAATGTGCGCCTGTCTGTCCGTGCCGAATGCAAGTCGGAAGAAGGCGCCGAGCAGGCGGTGCGGGCACTGGATGGCCCCGATGGTGTGGAACGTACCTTTTTTGGCCTGTTGGATCACTGGTGGGAGGAGAAGATCGGGGGCCGGGAGGGCGAGTTCATCCGCGATTTCACCCGGCAGGCCAAGGATCTTGGCCGATACCTGGAAGAGCAGGCCGCGGCGGAATGTGGCCTGAAGGTGCGGGTGCGCATCGAGCTCGATCGGATCGATGACGGCTCGATCAGCATCCAACACCAGCCCTTCACCGTCCAGGTCAGTGACTACCAGACCGAATTGCAGTGCACCCTTTCGGCGGAGATGACACGCCGGGAGGAACCGGGTGGAATACCCCGGCAGCGTACCCCGGCCGACCGCGAACGGCTGCGGGAGCTGCCACGGGTCATGGTGCAACGCCATTGCCGGCAGTTGATCCTGCACCGCTTCTACTTCGAGCCCGATGCCGCCTTGAGGCAGCCCATTCGCCGCCTGCTGGAGCAGGAGCTGGAGCAAGAGGGCCTGGTACTGGATCGATTTGTCCTGGAGACCCAGAGCGCGCCCTATGGCACCGAGAGCCGTAAGCTGGTCCAGGAATCGGATCACGAGTTGTTCGACCGCAAGGGCAAGCCGGTCCAGGTGACCAGCGAGGCCCTGATGCGGCTCAAGGATGCGGGACGCTACGAGGCGAACCAACGTCCGGCCTTAGAGCAATGGTTTCCGGGGACCGTGGAGGGGGCCGTCAAGGAGGCTTTGTTCCGTCGCCACTATATCGACCTGGTGCTGGATTGGGAGCCGATCGAGGAGGCCATTCGGGAGCACTTGGACAGGATGGCTAAGGGAATCGGCTATTCCATCCAATCTCTGCACGCGGTACCGGACATCCCGGCCCGGGAGCTGCTGCGGCCCTTCGACCTCGAGGTCGAGGAAGACAGCTTCGAGACCAAACAGAAGGCGGCGCCGGTCAAGCTGGACATCCAGGCCACCTGCCGCATCCCGGATCTCGGCGCCGTCAAGGAATATCTGCACCACCACGACGACCCGCGCGAGGTGATGATTCGGGACCTGACTCGAGAGGTGCGGCGCTTCTTCCTCGGTGTGGAGCCGGAGGACTACTACATTCGTTTCGAAACGCCTTTGGCCGGTGCCTCCGGTGAAACGACTAAACCCGGGGTGCGGGAACGGTTGGAGGCGCGGTGCCGCAAGGCAGTGAAACCCTTTGGTGCGGAGATCAAGGCAGTCAACATCCGGCAGTTGGATACGGAAGTTTCCGAGCGCCTCAAAGAACTCATGCGCCATCCGAGTATTCACCTGTGTACCCCGGTCAAGCCGGTGGATATGGAGAGCAACGAGATGGTCACTCTCAAGATCGAGCTCAATGTGGGCGGGGTCGATCCGACCGGTTGGCATACCTTCCAGTACACCTCGCCCATTGTGGATCAGATCAGGGATGGATTGACCTATAGCCTAAGTAACAAACTGGATGACTTGTCTCAGGATCAACTGAAGTATGAGGATGGCGCAGTAAAAGCAGAGTTGTTCAAAAAGGTCAAGGATACCGTTATGGAGCTCGCCCGACAGAAATTCGGATTGGGTGTGGACTTGATCAGCCTCGGCCGCGAGGATACGGAGGCAGAGAAACGGCGCAAGCGGTTGGCGGCGGAGGTGGCCGCCGCACAAGAGCGGGAGGCTATGGGCATGCTCGAGGCGATCAGTGACCAGTCAGAAACCCGGCGGGGGATGGCCCAGAACAAGCTCAAAGACGCGCAAGCACTTCTGGCCAAGGCCCATGAGCAACGACTGGTGCTGCTCGAAGATCCCGCACCCGACCCGGAGCAGATGCAGACTATCGAGGAGATGACCAACCAGGCCCGACAACTACTCGAAGAGGCGGGGGTGGACCTTGCTGAGGTCCCCAAGCAGATGCCTGATATAGACCAAGGACTGCTGCACGGTGGCGACAAGCGCAACCAATTGAAGGGACCGGACGCGGATGAGGACGGGCGGACCGTGGCGGAGCAATAGGGCTTGTCGGCATCCGGTGTCATTTCGAGCGAAGCGAGAAATCCCTTTCCCAACAACATCATACACTTCGTATATCGGTTGCCGGACGGGAGTGGCAAGGTAAGGGTTGGTTCTGAAGATCTCTCCCTACGGTCGAGATGACAAGCCGTACTGTGACTTGAAAATCAAATGGTTAGGGGGCGTTCTCAATTGAGCCAAATCATCATAAAACTCAAGCCCGTAGGCTGGGTTACAGCCAGGGACGGCTAAACCCAGCACACGGTATTGCGGATCGGAAAAGCTGGGTTTCGTTCCTCAACCCAGCCTACAACTACAACACTTAGATGATTTATTAATTGAGAACGCCCCCTAGCGTAGAGTCCGTTGTGTGGACCTTCTAGATGTCAACCCACCCTAGCATTGATCGGAAGCCCCTGGGTCTGCTGTGGACGGCGGTACGAACCCTACGCTGCCGAGGGGAGAGGTATTGGCCGGCCTTTTTTGCGGGTTGGCTCAAAGGCATGGAACGTCGGTTGTCTGAGGGTCAGGAGACCTCCAAGAGCTTGCCACCGTTCGCACCGGACATCCTGGTTGCGGAGTTACGCCGGATCGGCCTGGCATCCGTGTCCTGGATGTTGAACCGGTCGTCCCGCATCGAGCCGCTCAAGCTGGAGCAATTACCCCATTGGCTGGAGCAGAGCCGACCCGCGTCGTCCCAAGCGGTGAAGCGGTACCTCGGGCAGCGATTGTTCCCGCAGGGGGACGTGACACAACCGGTAGCGCACAGTCTCTTGTTCCGAGTGGTCAGAGGCCTGGACGGGGTACCGGGGTGTGCACCTACTTGGAATGGGCCGGTGTTCCCCCGCGAGGTGTGGCGGGTTATGGGGGAGCTGGCCTGGGGCGATCCGGATTTTCGTTTTCGGATCGCCCGCCTCCTGCAAGAGGACCTGCGGGGCCGTGTGATCTTCTCCGTGGGGCAACCGCCTCTGCCCTTGGTCTCGCCTGCAGCACTTTGGTGGTCGGTCGGACTGACCACTCACTGCCCTGTTCCGGAATTTCAGGGAAGTGCCGGCGTATCGCCGGACGAATGGCGTGCGCTTGCGTTCATGACCGCCGGCAGCGCCCGCGGTCTCCCTTTCTGGGACCAGTGGTTGATCGCGGAGGCGGCCCTGGCCGCCTGCGGGGCCGGTCAACTCCGGGAACAGGGACTCCCGCCCGGGAAGTTGTGGCCCGGTCTGTGTTCTGCCCCCCGCTATGCCGGCCTCCCGAGCACCTGCCGCGAATCGGGTGCAGGAATTGCGCAGGAGACCCATATCTCCGGTGCCTATGCCCCACTGCACGCCCTCCTCGAAACCCCACCCGCCTGATGGAGTGAACCCGTGTTCGATTCTGTCATTCTGAAGGAACTGGTCGATGCCCACCGGGAGGGTCTGGCCAAGCTGGTACGCCTGGAAAAATTGCTCAACCGGCGTTTCCTGGGTCTGGAGCCGGCCATCAAGGCCCTGGTGCTGGCGGTCGCCAGCGGTGAGTCCCTGTTGTTCGTCGGCCCGCCGGGCACCGCCAAATCGCGTCTGATACATTCGCTCTGTCAGCTCACCGGCGTCTATGATGCAACCACCGACGAGCGCCAGGAAGGCTACTTCGAGTACCTGCTGACGCCCTTCACGGAGCCGAGCGAGCTGTTCGGTTTCTACGACCTCTCCCGCCTCCACGGGGATAACCCGGAGCTGGTACGCCTGGAGGAAGGGATGTTGCAACATGCCGAGGTGGTGTTCCTCGATGAGATATTCAACGGCTCCAGCGCTATCCTCAACAGCCTGCTGGCGATCATGAATGAGCGCCGTTTTCATGACCGAGGGCGCCGCAAGCGGGTGTGCCTCAAGAACCTATTCGCCGCCACTAACCGGATTCCCACCAGCCAGGAGCTGTTGGCTGTCTATGACCGCTTTGTCCTGCGTTGCTATGTGGATTATGTGGCCAACGAGCCGGACTCCCTGCGCGACCTGGTGTTCAAGGGCTGGCAGGAGACCTATGCCGAACAGCCCTTACAAGGTGACTTGAGCGACCTGTTCCGGAGCATGGAGGACCTCCGCGAATCTATACGCGAGGCCACGCGCAGGGAGCGGCTGCATCCCCTGCCGGGGCATCCGGTGTACGAAAATCTGTCCTATCTGGTAGAGCTGTGTCGGGAACGTGGGTTTGGCAGCTTTTCCAACCGTCGGCTCATCAAGCTCGGTTATGTGATGTTGATTCACCGGTTGTATCGCGCCGTATCGGAGACCCAAACGGTGAATCTGGAGATCGGCCTGCCGGAGCTCAGCTTGTTTTGGGACTACTTCCTCGATGCCCCCCAGGAGCTGAGCGACGAGGACCACCGCGATCTGCGCGAGTTGCCCGCGAAGATGGAGTAAGGCCCCTAGGATTCCTTGAGGGACCCAAATCTTTACAAATGAGTCAAGTTTATGCAGTGCACAAATCGGGATCGGAATCGGGATCGGGATCGAAATCGGGATCGAAATTCCGATTGCGATCCCGATCCCGATCCCGATTTCGACCTACCCAAGCTCTCCAACAGTTGGTTAGGTGTAGGAGATGGGGCCTTACGGGAGAGGGGCTGTTGGGGTCTTCATGCCTCGTCGGTCTGAGGCGAAGCCTCGCTAGTAGGTTCATTTCATCCAATTTTGCTGGTTGTCATTTCGAGCGTAGCGAGAAATCCTGTGCGCTGGGAGCCTTCACGGAGCCGAAGATCCCTCGCTACGCTCGGGATGACAGGGACTGGTTTTAACAGCAAATCATGATGAAACGGGATACTAGTGCAGCTGCGTATAACTACTGGAAAATGAAAAAATTCTCTGCCGCCAACCGCCCCGGTGAGATAGGCGGGCTGAAGGTCATCGTGTTTCCCCCGGCGGTCTGGCAGCCACTGGTGGAAACGAGCTTCAAGGGTTTGGTGGGTCGGGAGCGGCCGTTGGCCGAGGCTATGCTTTGCCACTTCCACGGTCAGCATGTGGGGATCGGTGTGACCTCCATAACCAACCTGGCCCGTTTTGCCCTGGACATCTGGCTGGGGGTCCAGGGGCCGTGTGGGCACAGGAAGGAATTGACGCCTTGGGATGCACTGGCGAGACGGGTGTGGGCGGACGACATACAGGGAACCGGGTGGCACGGGCATGGTACCTCGCTCGGCGGCAGTGGGCTGCGCAAGCTGCTCTTCTTACTCGGGCGCTTGGTGCAACCATTGGTAGTGGCGGCGGATCGGGAGCTGGGGCGGACCTTCCTGTTCGGTAGTGAGGGGCATGATATGCCCAAGGGCATCGGCGGGCCTGCCTATCACGAGCACGAAGGCCGCCAGACCGATTGGATCGAGCGGTTTCTCCGCGATCCCGATGGTATCTCGCCCCTGGCCACGGAGGAGACACGTCTGGTGTTCTCGGCCTGGGGCCGCTTCTCCGCATGCCGCTCGGTTGCGGGCTTGCCCCGTTGCGATCTGCGCGCTCTGGGCTGCTATTTCAGGCTCCCCGCCCCGGACCTCTCGGCATCCGAGCCCACCCTGAAAGAGGCAACCCTGTTGGCAAGCCAGGCGAGCCGGCGTTCCGGCATGCGGCCGAGCCAGGACGGGGTGACCGGTATTCGCGTCACCCGGCGGTTGGAAGACCTGGACCAGATGCTGTTGACCGAGTATCTCTATCCGAAGTCCGTCTTCTTCGAGCGCCTGACCGGCTCCGGCTTCAACGCCCTCCGGCGGCCGCCACCGCGGGAACAGCCACGGGATGTCCTGGTGTTGGGCCTGTTCATCGGTACCGACAGCGATCCGGATTGGCATCTCGCACAGGCCGCCTGGTTGCTGAACCTGCTGGGCCTGAGTGCGAAATTGGTGGAGTCGGGGATGCGCGCCAGCGACCTGGTCTGGATCCGGGTCGATGCCAGGGGTGGTTTGCATACACGCGCGGCTTCCTTAAGTGAGCTGCATTGGACACCGCCGGCGGGAGGGCTTTATGAGCGTGACAGTCGTTTGCAGTTTCTGCAGCAGCTGGGTTGGATGCCGGAGCTGACCGACCGCCGCAGTGGTGACCGGGGTGGTGAGAGGTTTGCGAATGCCGTCGTCCAACCCCCGAAGGGGTCCCTTACCCCCGAGGTAGTGGGCAAGCAGGTCCGTGAGCTACTGCGGAGTACCCTACCCACCCTGGTTGCCGATTGGCAACAGGACAAGGATGCCCAACAGGGTGAGGGGGTACTGGAACAGTACACCCAGGTGTTGCTGAACCTGCTGGTACCTGTTCCACGGCCCTCCGTCCGCCGGGAGCACGCGCACGACGGCGTGGCTGATTGGGTCCGTCGTTTGCGCATTCATCTGCCGGCCGGCACCCACACAGGTGTGCGCTCGACCATCGTGCTGGTACCCAGGGCGCAGGGTGACGGCGCCTGGCATTGTTACAGCGAGCGACGGCACCTCACCCACCCGGTTGCACCGGGGCAAAGAAGGGAAGGGACCGAAGTAAAATGGCTCGGTACCACCCTGTTGGCGGCGAATCTGGGGGCCCTCACCGATGGCTGAGTGGATAACCCTGCCTAGGGGCCCCTTGGCGCCCAACTGGGTCCTGTTCGCCCTATCCGCCCTCGGCAAACAGACGCTACGCTTGGAGCGTGCCGGGGCCAGGGTCCAGGTAGAGCAGGGGTATTGGCGTCTCCTTTGGCGCAAGAAACAACAACCCGATGAGGGGCTGGTGCGCATGCTCCTGGGGGAGCTGGGTATCGCGGACCAAGAACAGCCACTCGTCCCCATGCACGAGGAAGTGATCGAATCCGAGCTCCGTGGGCTGCGGGATGCCAGCCTGGCCCTGTTGACCGATTTCGATTCGGATGACACTGACGCCGCCCGACCGGCCCACGGTCATCTGGCGGCAGTGGTGCGTGATAAGCCCGGACGCCGAGCGGCGGAGGTCGCTGCCGAGCTCAGCACCCACACCCGATATCTGCGCATCACGGCGGCGCGAGACCCGGAGGGAAAAACACTCTATCTGTTTCACGTGCATGAGGACAGCTCCGATGGCTCCAGCCTGGAGGCCTTCCTCCGGGCCGGCGGCCTCGATGGCACGCAATTGCTGCGCCCCTACGGAAGACCCGGACACCTGATGTTTCTTCCGGAAGATGCGGTGCCGTGGCGAGTCTTTGTGGAGGCAGTTGGTCTCCTATGTGAACGGGTGCCTGCCCTGTTCGAGTTGAGCCCGGAACATCCTGCCAATCCGGGGCACGGCTTGTTGTTCGCCCTCTTTCGTGAACGCGAGGATAGCCGGAAATCCGCAAGGTTGCTCCTCCTGCCCCTGCGAGCGAAGGTCCTCCTGGACCGCACCGCGATCTGGCCGGAGCTGCCCGGCTATGGCTCGATCGATGTCGTCGATTTGGATGCGGATAAAGAGGTAATCGCCGACCTGCGGCGGCAGCTCACCGCCCTACCCCGGCGGTCCGGCTATCGCCTGGGCCTGCAGCGCCTGCGTAAGAAGGCCCCAGCCGGACCTGAGTTGGAGCGGCTGGTGGACGAGATCCAGCGCCTGCAAGACCGGCGCGACTGGCTGCTCGCACGGCGCGTGGACACGGCATTGCTCTATCGCTTCGACCAGTCGCAATTGTCCTGTCTTGCGGACCTGCTGCGTCGCTACCCACCCGGAACCCTGGCATCGGGGGCAATTCGCTACGCCTACCAATCGGCCCCGGGGCACGCCTTTCACTTGGTGCTGGTGGAGACCTCGGGAGTGAATCCGCGTCCGCCGGTGACCATGGCCGTCGGCCTGGGTGAGGGCTGCAGGGATGTCGTGTTCGAGGTCGATCCCTACTGGGCACGCTACCAGGATCGGGCTCGGCGCAAGCCGGTGAGTAGGATCTTCGTCCCCCGTGGTTATACCCTGTTCCCGACCTTGAGCGCCTGGAGTGGGGGGGATGCCGATGCCTATCTGCAGGAAGCGATCGGCAATCTGGTCCCTGAATTGCCCCCCGCCAAGCTACCCGCGCACCCCATTTACTTGTTTGTCCCCGATGGAGAACGACTCGGCCTGCAAGTCCTCAACGCCGAGCAGTTCACCGTCTTGACACGCGATGTCATCGGCTGGATCAACGACAATCTCGTGGTGTACGCGGGGCATGATCGGGACGTCGTTGTCCAAGCGTTGGCCGGTGCGGAGTTCGCGCATGAGCTGGGTCGTACGGCCCGGAAGCGGCGGAAAGAGGCGGAGTGCTCCGTGCAGGAGGCAGCCCAGTCGGCTTATGACGCCCTTTCCGGTCAAATCCGTGCGCTACTGGATGCCATGGCGGCCGAGGGCGACAGACTCGCGGCGGAAGCCGAGGGTTTCCAGCATCAATTGGCACAGCTCCAAGGTCAGGTCGCACTGGTCAGGACCATCTATGAGCAACACGACGGGGTGGAACGCAATGCCATCCAAAGGGAGGCGACAAAGACCCGGCAAGCGGCCGAGAGACTGCAAGACAAGGGCTATATAAAAGTCGCTGCCGTAGTTGCCGCCATGCGGGAGACTGAGCGTGCGGTCGCAGAGATCGGCAGGACGGTGGCTGGCCGGATCGAGGATTTGGATAACACCGTCCGCCGGCTACGGGTGCGCCTCGAAGGCGCTTGGAGACGTTGATGGGCAGCCCTCGATTGCGGATCGACACCGGAAAATGGGAGCAGGCATCGGACAAGATCCGCGATGCCGCAGCACGGCTAGCCGCCGTGGAAGCCGCCGCCCGGCACAGCGAGCCTATGCTGCGCGCGGACGAGCAGGAGATTCGGCGGCGGCTTGGTGCTTGGCAAACGCGTACCCGAGACCTGGCGACCCGGTTAGGTGCCTGGAAATACCGGCTGCACCGCAAGGTGCGGTACGCCAGCTGGTGGCGGAGATGGGTGCGCTTCTCGCCCCTTTATTTGGGGGTCCACATCAAGATCGCCTGGCTGTGGTTGGGCGTACATTTTTGGAAAATTCTGGTCGCGGTCCTCCTGGTAGCCTTGTTGCTGGCCCTGTCGTTCGCCGACCGTGGCCTGTTGGGCTGACTGGCAATGCCACTGATTTGATAGGGATTACCGGAACCGGAAGACCCTGAAATTATGGGAATCTTCACATCCCTGTGCCTGAATTCCGGCACTCCCTGCCGGAATGACGGCTTAACTTAATGGCATTGGGCTGAGTGGGACATGCCGACTAACCAGGACCACTACGGGACGCCGCGCTCGCGCTGGCTGGCTCCCATCCCCCCCACCGAAATCGACCAACGCCTTACGCAATGGCTCCGCCGGATCATACTCGCCACGGTTTTCCTGACGATACTTGCCCTGTTGATATTCAGCATTCGCCTGAAGTGGTGGCCCCAAAGTGGCCTCGGATTTCTCCTTTATTGGCTGCACGACCAAGTCTATTTGGTGCTGAAGGGGTATCTCTGGACCCTGATCGCGCCCTGGGGGATCCTGCTGTGGGGAATGCTGGCCATTGTCGCTCTGCTGATCCTGTTCGGCCGTCCCTTGCTGGATTTCGCCCAGCACCGGCTGCTGGATCTGGCGATCAGGAACTCGCGGGGACACCGCCTGGTGGCTGGATGGGTGCGGCGATTCGCGGGGTCCCGTTTCCCCCCGGAATTGCTGTCCTTGCGGGTCGCCCACGAATACCGCGTCTGCTTCCACCGTCTTACCGCCGCGGACCTGAGCCCAATGCAAATAGCGCCACAGGCGCAGGGATTGGTGGCCACGGCCCGGCTCTTGGCGACGGTGACTTCCAATGGGGCGGATGCCACACGGGTCGGGGCGCTCATTCCGCTTTACGAGGTCTATCTGGCCCTGAGGTGGTTGCGTGTGAGCCAAGGGGCAGCCATTCCACGCGGGTTGCTCGTAGATCAAGGCGAGTATCTGCTGGCCGAGTTGGCAGATAAACCGGGCACCGCCGTGGATGATCCCTGGACCGAAGAGGTGTTGCTGGGTGACGCCCAGCAGTTGCTCCGGACCGATGAGCTGGCTGCACAGAAGAAGACCCAAGGGAAAGACGAGACGGCACGCCGGCAATTCGTCGAGGCATTGAGGCACCTGCGGGAACGGGTGGCCGGCATCGAACGGATGGCGGAGGTCCTTTGGCCCTGGTCCGATCGGGTGGGACCGGCCATTGCGGGGCCGGTGGTCCACCCAGGGATTCCCCCGGATGTGCAGCCGGAGCAAGTGGCCCTTGCCGGTCTGGTGGCGATACATCATGCCTTGGTGACCAAGCAGGCCGATGAAGGGATCCGGTTTCTCGATGCCTGCGACGGACTGGTATTGAGCCGGCACCTTCAGCGTCACCAAAGGGACCATACGGTGGAGGCGCCGGTGGTGGGTTTGGCGGCAGCAGTGGATAACGCAACCGGGGTACTGGATCTCCGGCGCATCCTGATAGACCTGGACGCCGGACTGATGGTCGGGGA
Organism: Candidatus Thiosymbion ectosymbiont of Catanema sp. Cochon2018; assembly: GCA_011392765.1. Taxonomy (GTDB): domain Bacteria; phylum Pseudomonadota; class Gammaproteobacteria; order Chromatiales; family Chromatiaceae; genus Thiosymbion; species Thiosymbion ectosymbiont_A. Next base: position 77,751 of record WYCW01000002.1, read on the forward strand.
TCGGGGAGACGAGATATTGGCAGAGGCAGATATGGCCTGGCTTAGCGGGATGCGAGGGCTCGAACGGCAACGCGCTGCAGTGGAATGAAGGGACGGGAAGGAGACAGGAAGATGGATTGGCATGGGCTGCGTGAACGCGAGTCCCTGCGTTTGGTGCGGGAGCTGGGCCATCGAGTCCGGCGTCTGTCATTCCGCGAGCGGCTGGATTTCGCCTTTCTCGGGGTCGTCGGGGCGGTAGTGCTGGTGGCCATCATCGGGTTGACGCTTCTCTACGTCCTGCAACCGGAGGTCCCTCTCTGGGAACCGATCCGGGACGAGCGCATCCTGACCAACGTCCGTGACAAGCTGGATAAGGATCCGCTGGTGGACGCCGTCTACGACCACGCCCGTGGGCAACTGGTCGTGGCCCGTGGGAACGGGCTGGTCCATCGGTACTCTCCGGCCACGGGACTGTGGGAGAGGGAGCGTATCGGGCCGATCGTCAAGAAGGAGCTCTCGGCACTGGACCAGCTCCAGATGGGCTGCGGCCCCCCCGGTACCGAAGGACTTGCCCCTTGTCCTATGGCCGATCGGCTGTGGGCGGTCACCCGGGACGGCGGCCTTGCCGTGCGCGAGGCAGCAGGCTGGCGAACCCTGGTATCTGATAAAGCGTTCCGTAAGAGCGATGGGATTCCTGTCTCGGGGAAAGAGCTTACGAAGCTCCAGGTCTCGACCGATGGAAACTGGCTGCTGGCGGTGGCTAACGACGACGAGTTAGGCGACCAGTTAGGGCTATACCGCACGGCGAACGCCCACTGGCAATCGTTGGGGGCGAGTCCCGTGGGCCGAGTGGAGACGCTCGCGTGGTGGGATGGTCGCTTCTGGCTGGGGGGCACAGAGGGACTGGCGAGCCTTACGCCGTCGGGGGACGGGCCTCGGGCCGTACCCCTGGAAGACATCGCCTATTCCATCCGGGTGGTGGAGCCCCAATCCGGCAGGGGTCTCTGGGTCCTTGGTCACCAGCCCTGTCCCGAAGGGGCTTCCGGGGGGGCGGGCGAACGCCTTCAGCTACGCCTGGTACGGGCAGGAGGGGTGGTCGAGGAAGTGATCGGTGAGGCCGCATGCCTTCCCGAACTCGACTCCGCTGCATTGCGCTTCGTCCAAGACCAGGGTGACTACTTTCTCGCCCAGACCCTGAACGGGATCTATGTCTACACGCATATAGGACACCGCTGGACCCGCCTGGTGGAGGGTGAAATAACGGCGACGAGCGAGGACCAGACAGATACCGGTCTCTGGTATGCCCGTCCCGGTGAAGTGGGATGGATTCAGGGGGGCAAGGTCTTAGGGCGCTGGACCCTGCCTGCCGATGAGGCACGTATCCGGCAATTGGTCCACACGGACACGGGGATGGCCCTGGGTCTCAGTGATGCCGGCTCGATACTCAGATTCGCTCGGGGGGAGGAGACTCCTGAGCCGGTGTATTCCGCGCCGCCCAGAGTCGTCGGTCCACCCGAGAATGAAAAAGAGGTTAAGTTCCACCACGTTCTTGCCGAGGGGGACCGGGTGCTGTTCATCGGTACCGACCGGGCATTGGCGCATGGCCTGCGTGATCGCAGCTATCGGTGGCACAAGCATAACGACCTGGCCCGGTGGCTGTATGATGACAAGACCCATTTCGTCAAGACCGACTCCTGGTACTACGCCGTCACGGTCTCGGTGGGGCAGGCAGAGGTGTACCGGTTCACCCTCTCGGCACTCCCACCGTTGGCAGAAACCCCGGAGCCCCTTGCCAAGGTGCCCATGGGGGTCCTGAGGGCCGCGGTTGCGTGGGCCGATGACGGCATCGCCCTCCTGGACGAGGGGGGCGGGCTACGGCTGATCGAGGTGAACGGTCAGGTGAGATACGAGAAGTCGGACAGTCCGAGAGGGCCGATCCATGATATCGAGGCCTTCCCTGATCGACTTCTGGTGGCCACGGATCAGGGTTTATATCGCTATGATTTGGATACGCGAGGCTGGAACTCGCTCGGTCCACCCAAAGGGAAACCCGCCTTGCGCGCTATAGCGAGCAGAAAACAAGAGATCTTCGGCGTAACTGCGGGGGGGCGCCTGATCGACGCCAAGACGGGGGATCGACTGGTAGGCAGCGAGGGACAACACCAAGTCACCAGTGGCGCCCTGGATGATGTACTCCTGGTCGGCAAGAAGCTGTACCTGGCCGGCAGTGGCTATGTCGACGAATACGACACCGAGCAGCGTGAACTCAGCAACCAGTGGCGTCTGTCTACTAGGAAAGGAGCCGTGGAATTGGTCGCGGTATTGGACGGCCAACCCCTGACCCTGGCCGCTGGGATGCTTTCCTTGGGGAGGGATCCAATTGCTCCGTCTGCGGGAAAGGTCCTATCGGCGTCACTTGGCGACGGATTTATTTGGACCGTGCGCCGGCATGGGGACCGGCGTTATCTGCGCAGCCACAGGATTTCTGCTCCCTTCGCTGTCGAGCACGATGAGTGTCGCTATCGCCATCCGGTCAGCCATTACCGTGGGAAGCGCATCTTAGATGCCCTACCCCTCGATGATCGGCGTCTACTGGTGCTGACGGACACGGGTTTAGAGACCTACGACCGCCTTGCACACAACTGGCACGGTGGAATAGAACGATCCGGTTCACCGGGCGATCGTTTGTATCGCCTGGGCAATCAAGTGCTGTGGGCCAAGCACGGGACGCATGGTTTCCATCTGTCCTTATTCGATCCAGGTCGCCCTTGGAAAGCCGGACATTGCGATGCCCAAATCGATGTCCTACCCGCGTCCCGGAAGCCGAAAAAGGTCCGAGATTTCGCCGTCGATGAGACCCATGGACAACTGGCGTGGCTCGACCGGAAGGGTATCTTGCAGTTCCGAGACGGAACCCGCGTCGGGGGCGATGAATTACCGGACCCGAGCTCTTTCCTGCGTTTCCATATCGCACAAAAAGATCTCTGGTTATTTGCGTCGGCACAGGCTGCGTGGACCTATGATGTACGCCGCCAACAATGGAAGCGTCACAGATTCATGGGTGTCCCCGGCGATGTGAAAATTCACGATGTCATCATGGAGAATGACCGCGGGCGCGTTCTGGTAAATCTGGTCGCGGCAGCAGACGGTGCAATCTTTTCCGGCGATTTTTCCCCGACAGGAGGAGGAAATATCCGTGTAACTCCGTTGCGGCGAGCGGAGGTCGAGCCCACCGCTTTGGGTACCTCGGACCTGATCGATGTGCAGATGGATTCCCGAGGACACTGGCTGCTCCTGTTCGGGGACCGGCTGGTAGGCTATGACCCAAATCCGCGCCGCTGGATCGGGCAGATACGTTTTCCATCCGCCGATGTCTCCCGACGTCTCATGCGCTTAGCGGGGCACTGGCTGATCACGGACGAAAACGGGGCCCGGTGGTGGGTACAGCGGGACAAAGAGGTTCTGTTTCCGGCCGCGGACAGTTCGGTCCGGGAGGTCTTCCGAAGCTACCGGCCGGAGGACGGCGAGCAGCAGGCGCTGGGGAACGATGGAACCCTGTACCGCCTGCGTGGGAACGGCAAGCTAAGCTGCCTAGGGGCAAATGGCAAGGTACCGTGCCCCACACAGGTCGGGGTAACCATGAGGTTGCAGCCGGACGAGGTGTTGAACGAGTACGAATGGGGACGACGGCGGATTCTGATTACGCGTAGCGGTATGCGGCTTTATAACTTCGAGGGTCGCCGGGAACTGCGACCGGCAACAACCCTGGCAGACACGATAGAGGTTCAGGATCTGCGCATAGTCGGTGCGTATCTGTGGATACTTACAAAAGACAGTCGGCTCTACCGCCTGGGGCAGGACGGGGTGACTCGACGCCTGGCAAAGGAGGTTGATGCCCTCAGGGTCGATCCGGCTGGGAATCTGTGGGTATTGCAAGGCACTAGGGCCAAACGTTGGGACGGCCGCGACTGGTCCGGTCCGAGCGGTAAACCTGTCGGTCAAGCCACCGTCCGTTCCGCCTGGATTTGGGTGGATGAAGCAATGGGTGCAACGACCTTGCATGCGGATGGGACCCTGGACGGACCGAACGGTACTCTACAACTTCCGGATGACACTCGGTTGGCCGAGTCGCCGAAAGCGGTGTTTGCGGATCTGGATGGACAGGGGTACTGGCTCTTGTATCAAGACAGCCTGGTACAGGTTACCCAAGAGCCCTGTCCGGTCGCCGAGCCGGTTCCGGAGTCGCCTTTGCAGCACCGACCTCAGACGCAGATAGGGGTAATGCCGACATCGTGTCCGACGGTCTCTCGACACATTGCTGCGAGCTGGTTTTCTCCCTTCCAACTGGTCGGTGCTCCGCAACGAATCGACGATAAAAACTTACGGCTTCCGGTCGAGTACGGAACTATCCATGTGCGGGTGGGACCGGATGGAGAAGAAGGGACCGTACAGGACATTGACATTGACCCCTCGCGAAAGCGGCGCGGGCGTCCCGAGGATCTTCGGTTATCCGACCGATCCTATGTGAAACAACGCCCGGATGGAGAATTCGCTTACGATCCCATCCAAGGTCTCGAGTTACGAGGAACACTGGTAGCCGATCGGCCCAGCGGAGCGGTCATGCTGGGAAAGGGAGAGATGAAACCAATGCCGGGGACACCGCTGGAGGCCGGTTGGATCGGTTGGGACCGAGCCCGCAAGGTATTTAGGCTTCGGGGACCCACTGACCCGCTTTCCCTGGGGTCCGACCAGATGATCGTGGATAGGCGTTTCCGGTTCGATCATCCGGGAGTGGCAATAGCACGTCCAGGTACCAAGGTCACGCTGGCCAATCGCTTCGGACTCTGGCAATTCGCCGGCAGTGCGGATGGACAACCGAAACACTATTTGCCGGTAGAGCTGCCCGGTACGATCAGGCCGATTCCGGGCTACTTTCTGACGGCCAAAGGTTCGATCAGCTTCACTGGTGAAGCAGTAGACGCAACCGCCATGCGGGTGTCGTTCGGCAGGGGTGCACTGACGCTTAAGCAGGACCTGCGTAGGCCTGGAATACAAGCCGAGCTACGAACCTCATCGGGAATGGAAAATGCCTTCGCCGCTACCGGATTCCGTTGGGACCATCGGCGTGGGCTGGCCTGGCACGAGGGTGTTTTGCATGTATTCACCGATGCGGGCGTACATCCGGCGGTGGACCCGTTTAAGCCGGTCCCTACCCCCGCCGGGTCCGATCGACTGCGGGCTATTGAAGGAGCAGGTCTCCATCTGGAGCGGGACGGACAGTGGTTCCGGCTCGATTCACCCTCGCACTGGCATCGATTGTCCACGGCGCCTGTGCCGCGAACGCGCCAAATCCTGGATGAGCCCCCCTGGCGCTGGAGCACCACGGAGCAGAGAGTAGAGGTTAGCCATTCGGCTTGGGGTGATCGCTTCGTAAAAAATACCCCCAACGGCATCATCGGCTTCAACAGTGACCGACTACAGGCGGCCGCTTGGACGGATCAGGGCCTGCTGGTGGCCAGCTCGGCTGGGCTGGAGCTCGATGCGACTCCACTGCTCGACTCTGTGGATCGCGCACCGGGGTCGTGGGACCGGTTCGTACAGCACCGGGACACTCTATATGCCTTTTCGGATAACAAAGCCTGGCACTGGAACCCCGAGTCGCGAGCGCTGGTCTCGATCCCCGCGGACCAGGATCCACGCAAGAATGAGTTGTTGGCACAGATCGGTCCCCTCCGGTTTGATCGCCTCGACCGAAAGATCCATGCCCAGGTTCAGGTACGTGATCCCGTAAGCGGTAAACGACCTCTGACATCCCTGGATATTTCACCCGAGGGATTGGCACTGGATCGCGTGCGGGATGTCCTGATGCGTGACGATGAACTGTGGCTCGTGACCGACGCCGGTCTGATCCGCCACGAGGATACCCGGAGCCTTGGCCTAGCGGGCATTGAGGATTTGGCGCGGTTAAGCAATGGCGATAAGGCCATGCTCCCGATCGAGCGTCTGGGGCGTCCGCAGGATGAAGGTGAAAAAAATGAACCGGAGGCCATTCGTGCCCTCGCGGCCGATCGTTGCATCCAGTGGGGCGCACGGGGTACCACCCGCTGTCCCGAAGATTGGCGAAAGGTCCCATTCACTCGGGGCGAGACCGCCTTATGGCACTGGCAGGAAACGTCTGCTGGCCGCATTCAAGGCAATTACCGAATCGGCGGAAACAAGGGCGACACGCTGGAGGTCGTTCTCGGCGCGGACGGCTGGCGTCACGATAGCCTGCTCGACGCGGCCTATTGCCGCGGGCAAACCGTCACCCTCTGGCGTCACGGCAAGGGTGTCGTCCTGTCCACCATCCATTCCCGGTCGGATGCCGGATTGACCGGTCAAGTCGTCACACTACGCGCCAAAGATGGTCGCTTCCTCTGTCTGGAAACGGACCGCCCCAGTGCCTCCCCACCCCTCCGCGCAGGGTTGTACCTGCGCACCGGCGAGGCCGGTTTCCTCCGCCTGGAAGACCAGCACTGGTCGCCAGTCAATGGGAAGACCAGTGCTGCATTGGAGATGCGATTTGGTGACCGGATGCCTGTTGACCGCGCGCGTTTGCGGATCTTCAAACGTGACGTGCAGTACCACGACGACCAAGGTACATGGCAACGGCTACGCTGGCAGGATGGTGCCCTCTCGGTGGATCGCTACGGGGCGCTTACCGTGGCTCAGGGACGGGTTTGGGCAGCAACCGACAAACATTTGCTGGCCGTCATGCCCTCCCCACAAGATTCGGTGAACATCGACCTGGACCGGTTCGCCCCGAGTCCCTTGCCCTGTAGCGAACTGACCGATTTCCGCACAGTGGAGGAAGAAGATGGGGATACCGCGCGTCTGCGGTGCGCGCAAGATAGTCGCCAGCGATACGCGACCAAACTGCCCGCAGCTACGGGCGAGGCTGCATTCGAGCCTTTGACCGGTCCCGACTTTTTCGCGGAGCGGACCCTGGTGGATAAAGCTGGTTCGCGCTTTGGTGACTGGACGCTAAGCGGCAGAAAAGACGAGCATCCGGGTCGGATCGAAGGGAAATTGCAGGGGGAACAGGGGGAACCCGTGTCGCTCGACCAAGGCCGCTTTTCCTTTGACGATATCTCGGATTTGGTCGCTGCCCCGGATGGACACCTGTATACGCTGAGCCGGAGCTCGGGTTGGCAACGCAGTGATGCCCTGGACTTGAAGACCATCATCCCTGGACCCTTGACTGCTGTACGCACCGGAAAGATTGCATCCTTGCATGCGGGTGAGGATGGGACCGCCTGTGCCGTCGGTAGGGATGGTCGCAGCTGGCGGGTGCGACAGGATTCCGCCGGTAGCGTGCCGACCTGCTTACATGACCTGGGGGACGACCCCTTGTGGAGCTACCGCCGCGACTCCGGAGATAAACTGCGAATCTTCGGGAAGAACCGACAGGGTGGCCATCTCTTACGACAGTTCGAGGAAGGTCGTTTCCCGGACGACCGCGTCCGGTTCCCCCCTACTGTCCGGCGTGACGAGCAGGGTAACTCGATCGTCCTGGCCAACCGGAAGGTGGCCAGCCATGTCCTCGACGGTGTTGATCTTCATCGAACGGCACTGGAATCTCCGGTTGATCCTTCGGTTTATGAGGAATTGCCGGTGTCGCGGGATAAAAAATTACTGGGCTGGGGGCTGAATGACGGGGGCCTGTCGTGGCTACGCTGGCAGACGGAAGACAGCATCCGACAGCGCGCAGTCAGGAGTGACCTAGGCACACCCTGGACGCTGGCAGACAACCAGTTGCTCGCACCGAACTGGTCCCATGAGCAGCGCGCAGAAATGGGGCTCGGCGACGGCGAACAGCTCCGGATCAGCATCGGACGCCGGGGGTTTGTCCTGCAACGTGGCGATGGTGCGGTGCACCTGCTGGACATATCTGAATCGGAACATATGGATCGCCGACTTGATCCGTTGGCCGTTATCCAGCTGCCGGGGAAATTTCTCCTGGTCGAGCGAAGAGAAATACTGAGGTTGCACGAACAGCCGTTGTTGCGCCAACTGTTGCGGCAGCCTCGAATTTCTCCCCGTTCGGGCGTTCCTATAGAACGGAAGGCGGTCAGAAAGCTGCAACAATCCTTGGCTGACCAGGGGTACCCACCAGGACCTATCGATGGGGTGTTCGGATCTCGCACCATCATAGCTGTCAACAAGTTTCTGGCGGATTTTGGGCTCTATAAACCATGGGAGCCGAACAGAACGCCGGTAGAATTGGTCGAATCGGTATCTATTACAGATACCCGAACTGCCCCTAAACCGAGACTCGTCCCGTGATCCTTTTCCTGCTGTTGTTCGTCGGAGCACCCTTGATCGAGCTCTACTTTCTGATCCAGGTGAGCTCCCATATCGGCGCCTTGCCGACCATCGGCCTGTCCATCTTCACCGCCCTGCTCGGCGGCGCACTGGTCCGGATCCAGGGCTTTTCGGTGCTCATGCGGGTCCGCGACGCCATGGAACGGAACCGGATGCCGGCCCTGGAACTGCTCGACGGGGCGGTGTTGTTGGTAGCGGGCCTGGTCCTGCTGCTGCCGGGGTTCGTTACCGACATCCTCGGTTTTCTGTTACTCGTTCCGGAGTTACGCCGGCTCTTGATCGCGCGCGTCCTCCATCCGGCTCCCGATCGAACGCCGCCTGACGAGGGTCCGAACCGCCCCGGTCCACGGGTGATCGAGGGCGAATTCCGTCGCGAGGGGGATTGAACGGCTAGAACGCTCATGGAAGAGCTGAACCGAATCGGGCATGAATCATGAAATTTCCCTATGGTATTGTCGATTTTTATGGGTTGATTACGGAAGGTTATTTCTACGCCGATCGTACGGATCGCATCACCTCCCTTGAAAAAGCGGGCAAACACCTCCTGTTCCTGCACCCACGCCGGTTCGGAAAAAGCCTGGTGCTGTCGATGCTGGAAAACTACTACGACCTGGCAAGGCTGGACGAGTTCGAGCAACTGTTCGGGTGCCTGAAGATCGGCGAAAACCCTACCCCGCTGCACAACCGCTACTTCGTGATGTGGTGGGATTTTTCCATGGTGGCTTCCCATGGCGATATCCAGGCCGCCGTTATCCGAAACAGCTCTTGGACAGCAATCTGACCATGGATCGAGGCAAGATGCATTACATCTCCCGGTTACCGAAGGGCCGGGAACTCATCTTCGATGCCCTGACGGAAACGGAATCCGTAACCATCTTCGAGCTAGCCGATCGCTTCGGCGTAGAAGACATGCTCTATGCCCCCAAGGACACCGGCTTTGCCGCCTCACTCCTGCATTACTTCGGCATCCTGACCCTGGGTGGCATGACGCCCTTCGGCGAGCTCATTCTGACCATCCCCAACCTGGTCATCCGCAAGCTCTATGCGGAACAGATTCAGGAAATGTTACTGCCCGAAGGAAGGGATGGGGACTTAGCACGTCGGGCCGCCGAGGCCCTGTACCAGCGCGGCGACCTGCAACCCCTGTGCGACTTCGTGGAGCAGAAGTATTTCAAGGCAACGGTGTCCGGCTCCCCGTCATAGGTACGCCAATAATAACGGCCGTAGGTGGCGATCATAGAGCGTCTGGGAAGCTGGCTGATGGAAACAGTGTTTGAAGAACCGAAGCACTTGGCGGCTGACCTTGGATGTGTAGCGGAAGAGGGCAGCACTCCAATCGGGACGGTCGGTTCCGTCGGTGTCGGCGGTTTGCCGCTGGTCCTGTTTGCGCAACGCCTTCTCATCGGCAACGCCGTGGGCCCCCATCTTGCGGTGCACAAACAGCGCCACCAGGAGACTGGTGACCATGGCGAGGCGGGCCTGATTGGCGATGGCCACCGGGCTGGCGCCCCAGGCTTTGGCGAGGCTGAAGTCATTCTTCCCGGTGTCGAAACATTTCTCCTCCTCCCAGCGGCGGGAAGAGAGGAAGGCGATGAGTCCGGGCGCCAAAGCAAACTCGTTAGTCAGGAATTCCACCTGATGGCCGCGCCGGGTATGGTAGGTGATCAGGCGCCAGGGGGCGCGCGAACTGCGCAAGGTGATCCGCAAATCCTTCACCACGCCTTCGTTGACCGGCACCTCGGGCACCGGCCTGTCCTCGGTGGAATCGACACGCAAGCTACTTTTCATGCGGGTAATGATGGTAATCCCCGCATGTTTCTTCTTTCGGTTCCAGAAGGCGGCATCAATAAAGGCACGGTCAACCAGCCACAAGGCCTGACGGTGCCGGGTCAGAGCCGATTCGGATGCGTCATAATCGCGCAACAACCTCATCTCGTGGCGGCTGCGGGTCTCGACGTGGACATCGGCGATACAACCCAGCCGCACCTCATAAAAACTCAGCAAGGCGTGTCCCTTGGGGTTATCCTCACCCCCGTGGCTGGGCGTACAACGCCCCTAGTGGGCACTTTCGGTGTGGTAAGTGCCATCCATCGCGTACACCGGGCGTCCTTCCAGCGCGGCGAATTCCGCCAATCGATCCGGCAAAACCGCTCGGGCCTCGGACAACAGCGGTGGCAGCAGGACCTCCAAGACACGACCTCGACGCGGCGACGAAAGTGCATCCGACCAAGTGGAACGCGCCAGCGGCGGTTGCAACGCGTCTCCCGGCTCCAGATGCAGCAGGGATTGCACCTGCTCGCGCAAGGTTGGCATCCCTTGCAGATGGCGCAGTATCCCCAACGTAATGAAATCAGCCATGCTCAACACGCGCGTGAACGCGTGCGAACCGCGCACCCGCGCCAAGGCCTTCGTCACGGGTGCCAGCAATTCACCCAAGACGGTTTGATTCAGGAGGCTGTCCATCAAAGCAGTCAAGCGTTTAGTATTCATAGGGTACTCTGATAAGTTGTTGTTTTACAACAAAAAATCGTGCGCCCCCTGAGCAACCGTTGTCAAGTATTTTTTGCCATTTTCTTGCGTTTTTAGGGGCTAAATTTCACCGCAGAATTCACCATCCGAGAGCGCCGTTCAATTGGTTTGCTGGCATTTTTCATGGCATGAGCACGGGAGCCGCCTACGGGATCAACTGACCCGGTCTCATCGCCTAAAAAATCACGCCGCTCGAAAAGTAAACCGGACACCGTTGTTTCAAGGTCTTCAGCAACCGCGATTACGCCTGGAGCAATGAGCTGACCGTCAGGACCGCCTTTCTGACCCTGCTCTTCAACGACACCCTCTACATCATGGAATCGGAGGCGGAGATCGAACGCGGCCATGCGGATCTGACCCTGATCGTGCGCCCGGACAGGCGTCAGTACCAGGTGCTGGATATCCTCATCGAGTTCAAATTCGTCTCCCTGAAAGAAGCCGGGCTCGATGGTAAGATACTGGAAACAATGGATCGTGAGGCCCTGCGGGCACTGCCCGCGGTACAAAGCAAACAACGCGAAGCCGAAGCCGGTCTGGCGCGCTATCGGGCCAGGTTGCAGGCCAAACTCGGCGATCTGCTGTACCTGCACAGCTTCAGTGTAGTGGCGGTGGGATTCGAGCGCTTGGTGTCTTCATCATCGGAGTCATAGGCTCGATCGGGCAGTCCGGCCACCGGTTCCTCCCTTGGCGTTGTAGGATTCCTGAATCCGTGAGGTAAAATTCTCCGGCTTCCATGCTCCGGAGAAAGTATTACTGGATTTTGAGATCTGATGGGACAGGACACTTAAACCTTAGGTTATTGCTGGGTTTTGGCCGTCCCTGGCCGCAACCCAGCCTACAGCCTACGATCCCTTTTTAGACAGTCTCTTAACCACTACCCCTGGATTTTACCTCACGGATCCGGAGGATCGTCCCGACAAACATGAAAAATAAGCCGTAACGAGGCGCTACGACGTTACGGAGTTCAGCCGTGAATAATCACAACCCCGCTCAATCGGCCACCCTGGTCGACCTGCTCCGCCATCGGGCACAAGCGCAACCCGACAAGACAGCCTACACCTTCCTCAAGGATGGCGAGATCGAGGAGGCCAGCTTCACTTACGCACAACTGGACCACCAGGCACGCGCCATTGCCGCCCGACTCCAAGGTGTAACCACCGCCGGCGAGCGAGCCCTCTTGTTCTATCCCCAGGGACTCGACTATATCGCCGCCTTTTTCGGTTGCCTGTATGCGAGTGTAATAGCGGTGCCCACCTATCCGCCCCGACGCAACCGGCCCGATTCGCGTCTTGCCGCCATCGCCGCCGATGCACAGGCAATGGTGGTATTGACAACCGCTGAAATCCTATCCGATTCGGAACCACGCCTGGTCCAAACCCCGGAGCTGAAAGACCGACAATGGCTGGCCACCGATAGTCTTGCCAATGGACTGGCCAGGGATTGGCGGGTACCCGACATCGGTCATGAGACGCTGGCCTTTCTGCAATATACCTCCGGGTCGACGGGTATACCAAGGGGGTGATGGTCAGTCACGGTAACCTATTGCACAACTCGGCCTATACGACTTCTATCTGGCAGTACGATTCGGGAAGTGTCATGGTAACCTGGTTGCCGATCTTCCATGATATGGGCCTCATCTTTGGAATACTTCAGCCTCTCTACCAGGGTTTCCCCTGTTACCTCATGTCTCCTGCCGCCTTCGTGCAACGGCCCTTTCGATGGCTTCAAGCTATTTCACGTTACCACGCGACCCACAGTGCCGCGCCCAACTTTGCCTACGAACTCTGTGTCGACAAGATCACGGAAGCGCAACGCGTTACCCTGGATTTGAGTCGTTGGCAGATGGGTTTGAACGGCGCCGAGCCGGTAAGGGCCGAGACGTTCAGAAGATTCAACGAGTACTTCGAACCATGTGGTTTGAAACCAACGACGCTTTGTCATGGTTATGGTCTCGCTGAAGCTACCCTGGTGGTTGGAGGGGCGAAAAAATCGGATTTACCTACTTATTATCGAATCCAAACCGATGCATTCGAGAAACATCATCGCGTGATAATCGCAACAGAGGATGAACAAGACGCACAAACCCTGATCGGTTGTGGTTATCCGGCGCTCGACGCCAAGGTCGTCATTGCCAATCCGGATACATTGACGCAATGTCGACCCGATGAAGTGGGGGAGATCTGGCTATCGAGTCCCAGCGTCGCCCATGGCTACTGGCAGCGATCGGTCGAGACAACCGAGACCTTCCAGGCCTATCTCGCCGACACCGGCGAAGGACCTTTCCTGCGTACCGGAGACCTGGGTTTTCTGAGAGACGGCGAATTATTCGTTACCGGTCGGCTCAAGGACCTCATCATCATTCACGGGCAAAACCATTATCCTCAGGATATCGAAGCCACCGTGGAACGGGCGGTGGATTTCGTCAGATTCTTTTTCTGGCATGAATATGATGAGACGAGCGAGACGGCTGCAAGGGCTGACGACGCCAGCCTGTCGGTGCTGAGCTATATCCGGGAGCACGACCCGTCCCTGAACCGGACCCGCCGGCTGATTCATGACCGCCTGGTGAGCTATCTCAAGCAAGCGGAACACCTGGGCGTGGACCGGGTAGACTATGACCGTTCCTTTACTTCATTGGGTATCGATTTCCTGGGGATCGCGACCGTCAGGGGGGAGCTTGAAAAGGCGTTTGGAAGGCCGTTGAGCCTGGATGCGATCTATGAATTCGACACTGTCAACAAGCTGGCGGCTTATATCGAATCCGCCGGCGATGCGGGCAAGCTAGAGCGCATCATTACCGGTTGGTTAACCACCCGCATCGGGCATGTGGCCGACATCCCTCCGGATGAAGTCGATACCCGACGTCCTTTCCTGGACTATGGGCTAGGTTCCGCCACCGCGACGGACCTGCTGAAGGAACTGGGCGAATGGCTGGGCAAACCGCTTGCCGCGACCCTTGCCTACGACTATCCGACTATCGACGCTATAGCACGGTATCTGGCCGGGTCCCAAGTGCCGGTATCAGGCCCCGCTTTCCATAAAACACTTACTGATACTGCCGCCACTGCCATCATCGGCATGGGCGCAGCAACGGGCTCACCGCCCCCAATGGTCCGGCCCAACAGGCGGTTGTTCGTCAGGCCTTGGCCAATGCCGGGGTGGCCGCTCAGGAGATAGGCTATGTCGAGGCCCACGGCACCGGCACCCCACTCGGCGATCCCATCGAGTTCGATTCGCTCAAGGCGGTCCTGGCGCCCGGTCGCTCGTCCGATGAGACCTGTTGGATCGGTTCTGTCAAGACCAATATCGGTCACCTGGAGGCCGCCGCCGGGATTGCTGGTGTGATCAAAACGGTATTGGCCTTTCAACACCAGGAAATCCCACCCCATCTGCACCTCAAGGAGATCAATCCGCACCTGGACATAGGGGATGCCCCCCTCTCGATCCCAACGGAACCGATGCCCTGGCCAGGTAAACAGAGGCTCGCCGGGGTAAGTTCCTTCGGCATGAGCGGCACCAATGTCCATGTGGTGTTGGAAGCGGCCCCGGTCATTGGTGACGAATCACCGGTTACCGAGTCGGAACGTCCATGTCATTTATTGACGCTGTCGGCCAAGAACGAAGAGGCACTGCGCGAGCTGGCAGGGAGCTACGCAACCTGGTTGGATGCCCATCCGGAGACGCCACTGGCCGATGTCTGTTTCACGGCCAATACGGGACGCTCCCATTTCGAGCATCGCCTCGCCCTGGTTGCCGATTCCCCGGAAAAGGCACGGGAGCAGTTGCACGCAGCCAGTTACATCGTCGGGACTGCCGCTCGGGAAAGGCCCAGGATCGCCTCCCTGTTCACCGGGCAAGGTTCTCAGTATGGGGGCATGGGCAGGCAACTCTACGAGACAGAACCGCTCTTTCGCCGGACCCTCGATGAATGCGACGCCATCCTGCGCCCGCTGGATGTCCCCTTACTCGATCTCCTCTATCCCAAGGCCAAAGAGCCGGATACCGGTTCCCCGGATCGAACCCTGGATCGGACCGTCTACACGCAGCCGGCCCTGTTCGCCCTGGAATATGCCCTGGCCCGGTTGTGGCAATCCTGGGGCCTTATACCCGATGCCGTCATGGGGCACAGCGTCGGGGAATATGCCGCCGCTTGCATCGCCGGGGTCTTCGGCCTGGAGGATGGTCTGAAACTGATCGCGGCACGGGGCCGCCTGATGCAGACCCGGTGTGAGACGGGCGAGATGCAGGCCCTGCCGGTAGGGGAGGGCGAGGCCCACGAGCTTATTGCGCCTTTCGCGGAAGAAGCCTCCATTGCCGCCATCAATGGCCCTGCAAGTGTGGTCATCTCCGGTACTCACCGCGCCATGGAAGAATTGGCAGCGACCCTTGCCGCCAGCGGTATAAAGGCTAAACCGTTACCCGTTTCCCATGCCTTTCACTCAGGCCTCATGGGGCCCATGCTGGCTAAGTTCAGGGAGGCAGCAAGCGCGATCATCTATGCCGAACCGACGATTCTCCTATGCTCCAATGTCACGGGCGAGCTGGCTACCGAGGAGATCACCACCCCGGGCTATTGGGTGCGGCATGTGCGCCAGCCGGTACGTTTTGCCGCGAGCATAAAAACCCTGTACGACCAGGGTTTCGCAACCTTCCTGGAGATCGGCCCGCGGCCGGCCCTGCTAGGCATGGCCCGTCAGTGTCTACCCGATGGTTCCGCTAGCACGCGGATAACCTGGCTCCCGAGTCTGCGCGAGGGACAGCCGGACTGGCGGGTGCTGCTGCAAAGCCTGGGAACCTGGTACACGCAGGGGGGCGCTGTGGACTGGGCGGCCATCGATAAGGGTTATTCCCGGCGCAAGGTGAGTCTCCCCACCTATCCCTTCCAGCGGTGCCGCTGTTGGGTGGATGAAGGGCGGGATGAGAAAAAAGCGGCATCCTTGCCTTTAGGGGATTCCTCGTTCGCCGGGGCTATCGGCGGGGAACATGCACCTGGAATGCCGGCGCCCTCGCCGGCATGGGGGCAACCGGCAACCGCTACCCCGAACCCGTATCTCATGGGAAATCAGGACTCACCATCCGCCACCGATGATTTGCTCGCCGATTTCGAGGCGGTAACCCTGCGTGAACCGGCGGGTGTAGAGGCGGGATGGGTTGCCGTGACCGTCCCGCCCGCGTTCGGACGCAACGACCTTACGCCCTTGATCGAACAGCTCGCAACAATGCGACAGACCATCGTCCTGCGCCGCAGTGAAGGCAGCGAGCATTTCTGCCTCGGAATGGATCTCGGTGCAAGTGGATCCGACGCTGTGGCGCTAAGTGACGTACTCGAACAATTCCAGCGTCTCGGGCAGTGCATCCGTTCAAGACCGATGCCGGTCATCTGTGTGGTCGCAGGGGCCTGCCGCGGTGGCGGCATGTTGTTCCCGAGCCTGGCCACCACCGTGCTGGCAACCGAAGATGCCTCTTTCGGCTTTCCGGATATCCGTCGGGGTAGGCTGCCTGGATTGGTGAGTGTCGCAGCCAGACAGCGGCTTTCTGAGGCCCAGTGCAGACACTACATACTCACGGGCGACCGTTTCGATGCGAATACCGCCAAGGCGATGGGTTTCGTGGATTTCATTGGATCAGCAAGCGAAGTCGAGAAGGAACTCAAACGTCTGCTGGGCCGGTTCAACACCATCGCGCCGGAACTGCTCGCGGCCGGTAAGCAAGGAATGCCAAGTGCGACGGAAGAAACGGCGTTGCTTGCCATGGGTGGATTCGGTCGTCGGGAAACCGCGCGCAAACACACATCCGAACCTTTGGTGGAGATAAAGCATCAGCCGGATACCGGCGTATTGGTGATTACGCTCAACGACCCGCTCCACAGCAACGCAATGAGTCCGGATATCGCCGATGATCTGCGTCGGGCCATCGCAGCGGCCAAGGCCATGGGTGATTCGGTGCGCGCCCTGGTCTTTCAAGGAAATGGCAAACACTTCTGCACCGGCGCCAACTCCTATAGCCTCGTTCCATATATCAAGGGGCTACCGATACTGACGGCAGGCCACGTCATGTATGAAATCTACCGGGCCTTCGTGGGTATTCGTGAGCTCGGGGCGCCGGTGGTATGCGCCCTGCACGGCAAGGTGGTCGATGGGGGATTCGCGGCCATGTTGAATGCCGATTATCGCATCGCCGCCCAATCCACTATTTTTAACTACGGAAACCTGCCGCGTGGCACCTGTCCGGGCATGTTGTTGTCCAATAATCCGGAGCGCATGACCGGTTTGCATCGGGCGCTGGATCTCTATCTGAACGACTATACCCTCACGGCCGAACAGGCGCGGCAAAGCGGACTCGTTCACGAAGTAGTCCCCGATGCAGCGGCGGCAAAAAAGCGCGCGCTGCAAATGGCCGCATGGCTGGCCGGCTTCCCATCCATGGGCGTGAAGGCTACCCTCGACTTGATGCGACCGCCGCTCGATGAGGCACGCTTGGCCAGGGAATGCGTTGGATTGGCCCGCTGCATTACCCAGGGCAACGCATTCGATTCCGGTTGGCAGATACCGGCGCGATATATGGATGACACACTGCTTGCAGGGATGGCATCGCCGTCGGACACTTATCCGGCAGGGGGTGTATCCATCCCGGGCTCTCCGGTATCCATGACCCCCACGAGAAATCATCAGGTCGCAACACCGCAGTATTTCCCTCCAGGCACGAACGTTGGGAGACCCGCCAATCGATCACGCAACGTGGGTATCCACGCCATGGAGCTGTATTTTCCCAACTTCATGGTCCACCAAAGCGACATGGAAAAGCGCGATGGCGTAGAAGGCAAGTACACGGTGGGTTTGCTTCAGGAGGCCATTACCTTTTGCGGTGACGATGAGGATGCGGTTTCCATGGCAATGACGGTCGTTTTGCGTCTGATGAAACGCCATAGGATCGGATGGGACCGGATCGGACGCCTCGAGGTCGGCACTGAAAGTCTTGTGGATCGCAGCAAGAGTATCAAGACGCACTTGATGGAACTGTTCGAAAGCCACGGACAATGCGACATCGAAGGGGTCGATACCTATACCGCCTGCTACGGTGGCACGGCCGCCCTCTTCAATACGGTGGCCTGGTGTCAGAGCGATGCCTGGGATGGCCGCTTCGGTATCGTCATTGCCGTCGATATCGCCGATCTCAGTGAGAAATACGCCTTCTTAAACGGCGCCGGCGCCGTGGCCATGCTGATAGGTCCCGATGCCCCCGTCGTGATGCTGCCCGAACGCGGCAGCCACATGATCCATAACTGGGATTTCTACAAACCGGTCGGGTGGAAGGAGTCCTTCCCGATAATGCCCGACGGTCAGCATACCGTCGAGGTCTACATGGATTGCCTGACCGGTTGCCAGAAGGCCCTCACCGCACGGCTCGGAGGTATGAATCTGCTAAGGCACGACGATTACTTTGCATTCCATTCCACCGGCAGTTATCTTGCCAAGCGCGGGTTCGAGCGTCTTGCAAGGAATGTCGAACCGGATCTGTCGCGCGAGGAACTGCAAGCCCTGTACCAACAGAAAGTCTATCCCGGCACCCTGCTCACAAGACAGCTCGGTTCTACCTACACGGCGTCCGTCTATATCGCCCTCTATTCACTGTTTCTCCACCGGTTCGACGCCATTGCCGGAAAAACCATCTGCGTCTATTCATACGGCGGCGGTTCCGCGTCATCCCTCTACCGGCTGCGGGTGATGCGTCCGCCTGTCATCAATCGGGCCATCCCCGAACAATTAGAAAGGCGTGTGCGCCTCGATTCGCAGCAGTATCCGGCCCTTGCCGATCGGTATTCTTCTGCTTACGGTCGTTTCGATTTTGTCCCGGATGATCGCGGTGACCGTCAGGCGGATACCTTCTATCTCGAACGAGTCGATGAATGGGGGCGACGTTTCTATACCGATGTATCCCAGGTAGAAGCCAATTTCCTCCCGGAGCAACCATCGGCATCCGTCGAGTTCGCCGGGGAGTCGAAGGAGATGCTATCCGAGTCGGATGGGTCACCCGCGTCTGTGTCGAGCGATTTCGTCGAGGAGTTGAAAAGGGTATCCCCCGAAAAACAACGGGATCATTTGAGCATCCATATTCAATCCGAGCTCAACAAGTTACTTGGTTTCGGACCCGGAGAATCCATCGATTTCCACAAGGGATTTTTCGATTTGGGGATGGATTCATTGATGGTGGTGGAATTGGGAGATCGTTTGAAAACCAGTCTGGGATGCGCGCTGCCATCCACACTGTTGTTCAAATATCCCACGCTCGAGGCATTGCTGGATCACATCTTGCGGGAGGTCCTGGGTTTGGACTCTGCGCCAAAACCCGCGGTCGGGAACCCACCGATGGTCGATGAGGCTGATTAGGGCGATGTTGTCGGGTTCGACATGATCTTGCTAAATTCGAGCCGCTGGAGAAAACGATATGGCAACCTTCACCGCACTATCTTCCCATTATAGGGACAAGTCCTTAGTACACGCCACCGAAGGTGAGAAATTGATCGATTTGTTACCGATTTCCGCGGCATCCGATATCCTCGACGTAGGCTGTGGAACAGGAAATCTCACCGCAAAATTAAGGAAAAAGACCAAGGGCAGGGTCATCGGAATGGACCCGTCCGCCGGCATGATCCGACAGGCCCGCTCCTTTTACCCGGAAGAGGGTATCGAATTTCATGTTGTTGCCGTTGACCGGATGCCATTCTCCAATGAGTTCGATATTGTTTTTTGCAATTGCGTCTTTCACTGGTTCAAGGAACCATTAGCTACATTGAACCTTTTCAGGAAGGCGCTGCGATCATCCGGAAAGGTCGCTATGCAAGTGGCGGCCACCACTGAATATTGCCCGAATTTTATCAGCGCCATCGAATATTGTCGAAGATCGGATGATATTGATGACCTGTTTTCCGGCTTCCGGTTACCATGGTTTCTTCTTGAAACGACAGATGAATACCGGGAGTTGTTCGAGCGGGCAGGATTCACGGTGCCCATATGTTACATGGACGAAGTACATCGCTTCTATTCCCCGGCCCAGGTATTTGATATATTCAACTGCGGCGCCTCTGTCGCATATTTGAATCAGGAATATTTTGCCGCTGCTCTCCCTGATGGATTTGCGGATAAGGTACCGGCGGGGGTGAAAGAATCGTTCAATAATCAAGCAAATGAGAAGGGTGAGGTCGACTTGATGTTTTATCGGGTTTATGTTATTGCGGAAAAGGGTTGAAGTGAAATAAAGATCCCTCCCTTCGGGCAACCGTTCAGCTCCCTTCTCGACCCTGATCCCGGAAATCGGAAATGGCGCGGATTTTGGTGATTTGTAGAGAACGCCCTCTGTGGCGTTCCGCAACCCCCTCGTGGTGTTCCGGCCTATCGTGGAGGGTAAAAATATGAATGATGCCGTTGCAATAAAGGATCTCTCCGGCGCACAAAAGCGCGCGCTTCCGGAACGCTTGTTGGTTGAAAAGGCGGGCCGGGAAAAGACCTCACACCCTCTATCCTATGGCCAGCAAGCCCTCTGGTTCCTGTATCAGGACGCCCCCGAGAACCCAGCTTACAACATAGCCGCGGTCTTTCGCATTCTCTCCCCGGTCGAGGTGCCAGCCCTGCGGGCTACATTTCAGACCCTGATCGCCCGTCATGCCTCCCTGCGCAGCACCTTTGCGCACCGGGACGGCTAACCGGTCCGGATCGTCCACGGCCACCAGGCGCTCTATTTCGAGGCGATCGACGCCACCACGGATACCGAGGAGGAACGTAACTATTCAGGACCCCTTGCCAACCGTGAGGTTCCCTGTATAGGCTAGCCCCATGCCTGAACAGCACGTCTTAACCCATTCTCCCGACAGCCCTGCTAACGAGCTTGAACGCCTGCGCGGGCTGGTTGTCGAGCGAGCGGCGCTCATTGTGGAACTGCGCGAGCGTATCCATGAACTGGAAGCGCACATCCAAACACTCGAAGCACGCTTGGCCCAGGATAGCCACAACTCCAGCAAACCGCCCTCTTCGGACCCGCCGTACAAAAAGCCACCGCCGCGCTCGCGGCGACAACCGAGCGGGCGTCGGGCGGGAGGCCAACCCGGTCGGGATGGGGCCACCCGTCGCTTGGTCGAGGAGCCTGACCAGTGCGTCATTATCCCGTTGACCGGCACCTGTGCCTGTGGGCGCTGCCGTGCACAAATCGCCACCGAGGTGCTGCCGGAACGGCGTCAAGTCGTCGAGGTCGTGATCCAACATGAGGTTACCGAATACCGCATCGTGAGTGGAACCTGTGCCTGCGGGCAGGTGCCGCGTAGCGCCTTCCCGGAAGGGGTCACGGCCTCGATCCAATATGGACCGGGGGTATCGGCACTGGCGGTGTACCTGACCCAATACCAACTCCTGCCTTCCCAACGCACCGCCGAGTTGCTCCATGAACTGGCCGGGATTGCGATTTCGCCCGGCACCCTCCAGCGCGCCGTCATGGCGGCTGCGACCCACCTGGAGGCGCCGGTGGCGGCAATTCAGGGCGCACTGGTCACGTCGCCGGTGGCCCATGCCGATGAGACCGGCGTGCGCGTAGATGGCACCTTGTACTGGCTGCACGTGCTCAGTACCGCACACCTGACGGCTTATTTTCCGCATCCCAAACGTGGGGCCGAAGCCTTAGACGCCTGCGGTCTGCTGGAACAGTTCATCGGCGTGCTGGTCCACGACCACTGGTCGGCCTACCAGCGTTACCAATGCGTGCACGCCTTCTGCAATGCCCATCATCTGCGCGAGCTGACGGCCATTGCCGAGATGGCCCCGGACCAGCATTGGGCCACGGAGATGAGCGCCCTGTTGTGTGAGGCCAACACCCACGTCACTGAGGCCCGCGCACAGGGCTTGACAACGCTGCCCGCCACCGACATCGAGCACTTGCACGCTCGCTACGACGCTATCCTCAACCAAGCCGAAGCCCTCAACCCGCGCCGTCCCCGGCGCCCCGGCACCCGCGGGCGGGTTAAGCAATCCCCCGCCTACAACCTCATTGCACGCCTGTGCGCACACCGCGATCAGGTCCTACGCTTCGTCACCGACCTGCGGGTTCCCTTCGATAATAATCAAGCCGAACGCGACATCCGCATGCCTAAGCTCAAGCACAAAGTCTCCGGCGGCTTCCGATCCGTGACCGGGGTGGAGGCCTTCGCAACCATCCGTTCCTACCTCTCGACCCTCCGCAAACAGTCCATCAACCTCTTCAGGTCCCTTGTCCTGACGTTCCAGGGCAGCCCGCCGATGCCTCGCTTGGGGTAGCTGAATAGTTACGGAGGAACTTAAATCTCGGGTCGCCGCGGCCTACCGGCGACCCTTCGACCTGGAACAGGGCCCGTTGCTGCGCGTCGGTCTGTTCACCCGCGGGCCGCAAGACCATGTCCTCATGATCGCGATGCATCACATCGTCACCGATGGCAGGTCCCGGTGGACGTTGCTGTCGGAGTTATTGACGCTCTATGCCGATAGAAAGGGGGGCCAAAAGGCCGGGGACCAAAAGACCGATCGGGCGACGCCATTGCCCCCCTTGCAGTGGCAACATGGCGGATGCCACCCAGGATTGGCTCTATGAGATCGAGTGGCAATCCCGACCACATCCGTCGACTTCCCCAATCCAATCGCCAGGTCATTGGTTGATCTTTGCTGACCAAGCTGGCATGGGGGAGGAGCTGGCTGAAAGCCTGGAGGCATTAGGGAATACCTGCCTCCTGGTTTATGCGGATGTCGGGGCACCCCCTGCGGGTACCCGACTCGACGAACAAGGTCGAACCGGGCACCCGCAAGGGATGCCCCACCAGCAATCGACAGCTGGGGGGAAAGACAACCTATGGTACGTCGATCCCGCCAAACCCACCGACTTCGAGCGCCTCTTCGCCGACGCTTTCCAGGCGGAAACGTCGCCGTTACGGGGCATCATTCACCTGTGGAGTCTGGATGCGCCCGATGCCCCCGAATTGACAGCTGAGGCCCTGTCCGAGGCCCAGGTCCTCGGTTGCGGCAGTGTGCTCCATCTATTGCAGGGCGAGATCAGACAGAACCTATCCGCAAAACTATGGCTGGTGACCCGCAAGGCCGTGGGCATCGAACAAGACCAGGATTCCCTGGCTATCGCCCAGCCGCCTTTATGGGGATTAGGTAAGGTCATTGCCCAGGAACATCCGGAGCGCTGGGGCGGGCTGATCGATGGCCCGACGGTTGCCGATCTAGTGGCTGAAATTGCCTCCGAAGACAAGGAAGATCAGGTGGTTTATCGGGCTGGAAAACGGTATGTCGCCCGTTTGGTGAAGAGCAAAGTGGCTCTAGCGGATGGTGGCGTGCTATCACAGTCCCCATTACAACCGGACCACAGTTATCTGATTACCGGTGGTCTGGGTGCCCTGGGACTTAAGATCGCCCATTGGATGGTCGATGAGGGAGCCCGGCAGCTGGTCCTGACAGGCCGACGCGGACCTTCCGCTGAAGCCCAAGCGGTTGTGCGGCAACTGGAGGAAATGGGCGCCGAGGTCCTGGTGGTCAGCACTGATATTTCCGATCGAGCCCAGGTGGCCCGTTTGTTGGCGGAGATGGATGAAAAGATGCCGCCGCTCAAGGGCATTATCCACGCCGCCGGGATCCTGGATGATGGCGTGCTGGCGCAGCAGGATAGGGCGCGTTTCGAGCAGGTGATGGCCCCCAAGATAGTCGGTAGCTGGATTCTCCACACCCTGACGCAGGATCGGCCACTGGACTTCTTCGTGTGTTTTTCCTCGCTGGCGTCCTTGATCGGCTCGCCCGGTCAGAGCAATTACGCCGCCGCCAATGCCTTCATGGATGCCCTGGCCCATCACCGGCACGTCCTAGGACTGCCGGCCTTGAGCATCAACTGGGGGGCCTGGGCGAAGATCGGGCTCGCCGCCAAGATGGACAGACAACAGCGAGACCGTTTGTTGGCGATGGGCATCGATAGTATCGACCCGAAACAGGGAATCGCCATCTTAAGCGAATTGATGGGGAAACCTAAGGCCGTTCAGGTGGGCGTCTCTCCCATGGACTGGCCGCGCTTCCTGAAACAATTTTCGGTGGTGCCGGCCTTTTTGTCCGAGCTGTCTCGATCTCTCCCGGCTCGACCCTCGATGCCTGCCGATTTTATCGGGGAACTGAAAAAGCTACCGCCTGAAAGGCAAAAAGATTATGTGACCGCGCATATTCGATCCGAGCTCAATCGGATATTGGGTTTCGATCCCTCACAACCACTGGATTCCCAAACAGGATTTTCCGATCTCGGGATGGATTCATTGATGACAGTGGAATTCAAGGCGCGTTTGGAAGCCAGGCTCGAACATAGATTATCCATAGAGTCTATGTTCAACTATTCCACGCTGGATTCGTTGGTAAACCATGTCGCCACTGAAGTATTGGCTCTGGAGCCGCCGAAAGAATCTGTTGCCGGTTTCAGGCAGGCGGAAGATGAATCCCAACAAAAGACTTTGAACAAATTCAACCACTATGGACTGAAAGTCCATAGAATGGCGGGCTAAAGCCCTTTGCGACTGAAAGTCGCTGATCTAAGGTGTCGCTGCGCGACGTTCTTAATTTTTTAGAGAGCTTTCCTTCGGAAAGACATTACTAAAAGTCTTGCACTAAAGTGCATAGTTTTTACTAACGTATTGGGACAATAAAATAACAAGTTATAGCGAGGCAGGTTGGGCAAAGGGCGTAGGATGCGGTGAGGGTGGTGGTTCTGAGCTTGCCGGCCAGTGCACGCCCTCTCCGCGCGAACCGCATCAATGGATGGCCCGTGCCCAACACCCACAAATTACGTTTTCCCTGAACAAAGGAGTGATTTCGGCTATGAAGACGAGTGTTGTCAATATCGATCCGGAGGTAATGAGCGGTACCCCCGTCTTTAGAGGTACTCGCGTACCCATACAGCACTTGGTAGTATTCCAATTTTGTTTCTCAGGGTTCAAATAGACATGCTAATCAATACTTTGTACTTCGGGAACAACAGAATTACAATACCACCGAATCGCTCGATATCCGTCCCGGTGAAGTCTGTGCCCTCCTGCACGGGCAGTTACCCGAGGAGTGTACCGATGAGTTCGAGCAGCAACTCCTCAAGACAGGGATACCGCTATGAATCTGAGACAAATTCTTTGCGTGTGGATGAATGATGCAACCAGCAACCCAACCAACCCTCTATGAGTCCCTGGAAGCTCTGCCGGAAGGAGTGACCGGGGAAATCCTGAACGGACAACTCTATACTCAATCACGGCCCTCCAAACGTCATGCCTATGTTGCTTCCCGTATTGATCGTTCGATTGGACGTGGTTATGGCGATGGTATTGACGGTCCTGGTGGTTGGTGGATCTTTGCTGAGCCGGAGATCCACTTCGTGCGTAATGTCGAGGTGGTGGTGCCGGATCTGGCTGGCTGGCGGCGAGAGCGCATGCCATCGCTACCGCTGCCGGAAGATCATCGCTTCGAGGTGGTCCCTGATTGGGTCTGTGAGATCCTATCTCCGTCTACGGCGGGTAAGGACCGTCAGGACAAGATGCCGCTGTATGCTCACTATGAGGTACAGTACGCATGGCTAATTGATCCGGTCCAATGCATGTTGGAGGTCTATCGGCTTGACGCCGGTACCTGGATCAAGGTCGGTTATTTCACTGGCAATGATCAGGTGACTGCCCCACCATTTGAGGCCATGAGCCTTGATCTGAAAGCCTTTTGGGTTTCCGGACGACCGGTTCTCGTGTGAGTTCGCGAAGGTATATCTACAGCTTTTTCGCGGCCCGCCGCTTGGTATGGTCAATTCGTTCATGCTGTTCTCGGCAAGCGTGAGCCGGGCCGTCCGTTGGTAAGCCTCGATCCCGGAACGTGAGCCCATCGGTGATCGGATCGAAGCTCGGGCCAAACTCACCGAAGTAAAATCACACGAATGCCATTTCAGGGTGGAGTTCCGAAACCTCTACCGAGACTATCGCCGGAGTAACGAACTCGTCGTCAAGACCGCGTTTCTGACTCTGCTCTTCAACGATACCCTCTACATCATGGAATCGGAGGCGGAAATCGAGCGCGGCCATGCGGATCTGACCCTGATCGTGCGCCCGGACAGGCGCCAGTACCAGGTGCTCGATATCCTCATCGAGTTCAAATTCGTTTCCCTCAAAGAAGCCGGACTCGATGGTAAGATACCGGAAACAACGGATCGTGAGGCCCTGCAGACACTGCCCGCCGTACAAAGCAAACAACGCGAAGCCGAAGCCGGTCTGGCGCGCTATCGGGCCAGGTTGCAGGCCAAATTCGGCGACCTGCTGTGCCTGCACAGCTTCAGTGTAGTGGCGGTGGGATTCGAGCGCTTGGTGTCTTTATCATCGGAGTCATAGGCTCGATCGGGCAGTCCGGCCACCGGTTCCTCCCTTGGCGTTGTAGGATTCCTGAATCCGTGAGGTAAAATTCTCCGGCTTCCATGCTCCGGAGAAAGTATTACTGGATTTTGAGATCTGATGGGACAGGGCACTTAAACCTTAGAGGCCGTCTAAAAACTAACACATTGATTTTAAATCGGTAGGCTGGCGTGAAGAACGAACCCCAGCTTTGGTTATTGCTGGGTTTTGGCCGTCCTTGGCCGCAACCCAGCCTACAGCCTACGATCCCTTTTTAGACAGTCTCTTAACCACTACCCCTGGATTTTACCTCATGGATCCGGAGGATCGTCCCGGCAAACATGAAAAATAAGCCGTAACGAGGCGCTACGACGTTACGAAATTCCGCTATGAGTAATAACAACCCTACCCAACCAACCACCCTGGTCGACCTGCTCCGCTATCGGGCACAAACGCAACCTGACAAGACAGCCGATACCCTCACCGATCCCATCGCCATCATCGGCATCGGTTGTCGCTTTCCCAAGGCCAGGAATCCCGACGAATTCTGGCAGCTCCTGAGAAATGGGGTGGATGCCGTCAGCCGGGTCCCCACATCGCGTTGGCCGCCCAAGGATAACAGCGTTCCCTGGGGCGGTTTTATCGATGACATGGACCGGTTCGACCCGGGCTTTTTCGGCATCTCTCCCCGCGAGGCTCAAACCATGGATCCTCAGCAACGCCTCCTGCTGGAGGTCGGCTGGGAGGCCCTGGAAAACGCCGGTATTGCCGTCCCATCCCTGGCCGGTAGTCGAACCGGGGTATTCGTTGGTATCTGGCAACGTGATTACCGCTATTACCTGCCTTCCGTAGGGGCGAATCTTTATTTCGAGACCGGCAACTCCTTCAGTATTGCCGCCAATCGTCTATCTTATCTGTGGGATCTGCATGGCCCCAGCAGGGCCGTGGACACGGCTTTTTCCTCTTCCCTGGTGGCCTTACACGACGCCTGTCAGAGCCTGCGCTCGGGAGAATGCGATCTGGCCCTCGCCGGCGGCGTCAATCTGATGCTGCATCCCGGCGTGACGGATCGGTTTTCCGCCTCCCGTATGCTATCCCCCGAGGGGCGTTGCAAGGTCTTCGGTGCCGGGGCCGACGGTTATGTGCGGGGAGAGGGGTGCGGCATAGTCGTAATCAGGCACCTGAAGGATGCACTTGAAGGCGGTGACCGCATTCTGGCCGTTATTCCGGGTTCCGCCGTCAATCAGGATGGCCGCACGAATGGATTGGCCGCTCCCAATGGTAGGGCCCAACAGGCGGTTATCCGCCAGGCCCTGGCCAATGCCGGGGTGGCGGCCTCGGAAATCAGCTATGTCGAGGCCCATGGCACAGGTATGCCGCTCGGCGATCGCACCGAATTCGATGCCCTGAAAGAGGTGCTTCTGACACCGGATCGTTCGCCTGGGCAGATCTGTCATATCGGTTCGGTCAAGACCAATATCGGGCACCTGGAGTCCGCGGCAGGGATCGCCGGGGTGATCAAGACGGTACTGGCCCTGCAACACCGGGAGATCCCCCCCCATCTGAATATCGAAGCGCCCGATCCGGTGCTGGACATAGGGGCCGGGCCTCTCACGATTCCCATGGAATTGACCCCGTGGTCGAATGATTTTGCCCCCCCAAATTATCTGTTGGCGGGGGTAAGTTCCTTCGGTTTCAGCGGTTTCGGCGGCACCAATGCCCACGTCGTTCTGGCAGAGGCCCCTCCCGTAGAGGTATCTCCCGGAGAAGGATACGGTGAGCCGTCAGGCGAACCGCACCGATCGAGGCCTGTTCCCAGTGAGGCCGAACGCCCCTTCCACTTATTGACGCTGTCGGCCAAGACCGAC
This sequence comes from Candidatus Thiosymbion ectosymbiont of Catanema sp. Cochon2018, assembly GCA_011392765.1. Classification (GTDB taxonomy): domain Bacteria; phylum Pseudomonadota; class Gammaproteobacteria; order Chromatiales; family Chromatiaceae; genus Thiosymbion; species Thiosymbion ectosymbiont_A. Next base: position 105,894 of record WYCW01000002.1, read on the forward strand.
GAGGCGCTGGGTGAGTTGGCAGAGAACTACGGCACCTACCTGAAGGCCCATCCGGAAATCCCACTGGCCGATGTCTGTTTCACGGCCAATACGGGACGGTCCCATTTCGATCATCGCCTGGCCCTCGTTGCCGGTTCCTCGGCAGAGGCACGGGAACAGTTGCACGCAGCCGGTTACAGCGTCGGGACCGCCGCTCGGGAAAGGCCCAGGATTGCCTTCCTGTTCTCCGGGCAGGGTTCCCAGTACGTGAGAATGGGGCGGCAACTCTACGAAACAGAACCGCTCTTTCGTCGGACCCTCGATGAATGCGACGCCATCCTGCGTCCTCTGGATGTCCCCTTGCTCGATCTCCTCTATCCCGAGACCGGAAAGCCGGATACCGGGTTGCTGGATCAAACCGCCTATACGCAACCGGCCCTGTTCGCTCTGGAATATGCCCTGGCCGGACTGTGGCAATCCTGGGGGGTTACCCCCGATGCCGTCATGGGGCATAGTTTCGGGGAATATGCGGCCGCCTGTATTGCCGGGGTTTTCGGTCCGGAGGATGGTCTGAAACTGATCGCGACGCGGGGCCGCCTGATGCAGACCCGGTGCGAGACGGGTGACATGCTGGCCCTGCCGGTGGGAGAAACCGAGGCCCGCGAACTCATCGCGCCCTTCGCGGAAGAGATCTCGGTTGCCGCTATCAACGGTCCTTCGAGTGTGGTCGTCTCCGGTACTCACCGCGCCATGGAGGAATTGGCGGCTACCCTTGCCGACAGCGACGTAAAGGCCAAATCGTTATCCGTTTCCCATGCCTTCCATTCCGCCATGATGGAACCCATGCTGGCCGAGTTTGAACAGGTGGCAAGCGCGATAACCTATGCCAAACCCACAATTCTCCTGTGTTCCAATGTCACAGGGAAAATAGCGACCGAGGAAATCACAACGCCGGCTTACTGGGTCCGTCATGTACGCCAGCCGGCACGCTTTGCGGAAAGTATCCGGACCCTGTACGACCAGGGCCTGGAGACTTTTCTGGAGATCGGCCCGAAACCGATCCTGCTGGGCATGGCCGGCCAGTGCCTGCCCGATGAAGTGGGGAATGGGCTCCCGAGTCTGCGTGAGGGACAAGACGACTGGTGGCAGATGCTGCAAAGCCTGGGAGAGTGGTACGCGCTCGGGGGCGCTGTCGATTGGGTGGCTTTCGATAAGGACTTCACACGCCGCAAGGTGCAACTGCCCACCTATCCCTTCCGGCGGCAGCGGTATTGGGTGGATGGAGCTGCGGGCAGGGATCCCGAGACAGCCGGATTGCCGACAAGTTCCTTGTCCGATCCGGTGGAACAGGGAAATATCGAAAGGCTGATCCAGCGGTTGAAGCAGACGGAACAGTTATCGGAAGAGCAGCTCGAACAGCTGCCGGCCTTGTTGGAGATACTGGCTGAACAGCACCAAAAAGAAGCCATAGCGGATACCACTTTGTCCGAACCGATCCAAGACCCGTTACCTGCTCGCAAATCGATTCCGATCAGACAGCGGTTGGAACAGGCCTCCGAGGAAGAATACGAGGGCATTTTAATCGGGTTTATCCGGGATAGGCTTGCCAATGTCCTGCGCATAAATCCCTCCCGATTGGATGTGCAGCAACCGCTGAATACTCTGGGGCTCGATTCCCTGATGGTGGTCGAGCTGAGAAATCGGATTCGATCGGAATCGGATGTGGACATCCCCATGGTAAGGTTCATGGAAGGGACCAGTGTTCTCGATTTGGCCAGGCAAGTCGGAACCCAAATCAAGATGCAATCCGGGGAGATTCGTTCCACCATATCGCTATTGCCGACCACCGGCACGGCTGCGCTCAGCCCGGAGGAACAAACGCTTGCCAAACTGAAATCCGGGCAGTTGAGCGACCAGGAGATCGATGCCCTTCTGAATGAACACGTCCGGCCGTGATCGTTAAGTCCTCTGCTATTTTGTAATCATTCAGCATCGGGCATGAATCATGAAATTTCCCTACGGTATTGCCGATTTTTACGCTTTGATTATGGAGGGTTATTTTTATGCCGATCGTACGGATCGCATCTCTTCCCTCGAAGAAGCGGGCAAACACCTCCTGTTCCTGCGTCCGCGCCGGTTCGGAAAAAGTCTGGTGCTGTCGATGCTGGAAAACTACTACGACCTGGCGAAGCGCGACGAATTCGAGCAACTGTTCGGGCGCCTGAAGATCGGCGCAAACCCTACCCCGCTGCACAATCGCTACTTCGTGATGTGGTGGGATTTTTCCATGGTGGCCTCCCATGGCGATACCCAGGCCATCGAACAGGCGTTGCATGACCACATCAATGTCTGTGTACAGGGTTTCATCGACCGCTACCGGGAACAGCTGCCCCCGGTATCCCCTCTCAATCCCAATAATGCCCTGGCCTCTTTTCACACCCTGGTCAATGCGGTGAGCCGGACACAGTACAAACTCTATCTCTTCATCGACGAATACGACAACTTCGCCAACGAGGTCATGGCCGCCCAGCTGGGTGGAAAGGACCGGTATGCGACTCTGGTGCATGGCGAAGGCATCTTGAAAACCCTGTTCAAGGCGATTAAAGCCCTGAGCAGTGGGCAGGGCTTCGACAAGGTATTCATTACCGGGGTGTCGCCGGTGGTCATGAGCGACATCAGCAGCGGCTATAACGTGGCGCGCGATGTCTCTTTCCTTCCGAAATACCGTGATCTGTGCGGTTTTCACGACAGCGAGGTAGCGGACGCCCTGGAGAAAATCGGCAAGGAATGCAATTTGCCCGCATCCCAGGTGCAGGAGGCCCTTGCTACCATGCGCACCTTTTATAACGGGTACCGTTTCGGCTATGAAGAGGGACCACTTCTCTACAATCCCACTCTGGCGCTGTATTTTCTCCAAAATTACCAGGAAGAATGCACCTATCCCCGGAGGATCCTGGACGACAACCTGGCCATGGATCGCAACCGCATCGAATACATCGCCCGCCTGCCACACGGCAACGAACTGGTTACCAGGGCCCTCGGTCCCACCGACGCGATCCTGATCGACGAGTTGGCCAATCGCTTCGGCGTCGAGGACATGTTGGCGGCCACCCGTGACCAGCCCTTCCTGGCCTCCCTCATGTATTACCTGGGGGTGTTGACCATTGCCGGGAGCGACGCCATGGGTCGCCTGGCACTGACTATTCCCAACCTGGTGATCCGGCGCCTGTATGTGGAGCGCATCCGGGACGCACTGCTGCCTGAATATGAGGACCGAGAAACCGCCCGCCGGGCGGCAGAGCACTTCTACACCAGTGGCGATCTCGAGTCCCTGTGCGATTTCATCGAAACCCGCTATTTTCAGGTATTCGACAATCGGGATTATCGCTGGACCAATGAACTGGTGGTCAAGACCGCATTCCTGGTGGTGCTGTTCTCCGACACCTTCTACATCATGGATTCGGAAACGGCCATCGACAAGGGCTATGCCGACCTCAGCATGATCGTCCGTCCCGACATGCGCAGATACCAGCTATTGGATCACCTGTTGGAATTCAAATATATCCCGCTGCAGGAATTGGGTCTGAGCAACCAGGAAGTCGGGTCGAAAAGCCGCGAGGAGCTGCGGGCACTGCCCCAGGTCGAGGCCAAACTCACGGCAGCCACGGAACAACTGGCCGGCTATCGCGCCACCCTGGAACAGGTCTATGGTGACAGGCTACGCCTTACCACCCATGCGGTGGTGGCCCTGGGGCTGACCCGGTTGGTTTGGGAATGATTCTGCTGCGCGCAATCCTAGAGGATAGAAAATATGAATGATGCCCCTGAAACAAAGGATCTCTCCGGCGAAGAAAAGCGCGCACTTCTGGAACGCTTGTTGCTCGAGAAAGCGAGCCGGGTAAAAACCTCGCATCCCTTATCCCATGGTCAGCAAGCCCTCTGGTTCCTGCACCAGGACGCCCCCGAGAGTCCGGCTTATAACGTGGCGGTGGTCTTTCGTATTCTCTCCCCGGTCGATGTATCGGCCTTGCGGTCGGTATTTCAGACTTTACTCAGTCGCCACCCCTCCCTGCGCAGCACCTTTTCGCAACCGGATGGCCAACCTGCTCAGATCGTCCAGGGCCACCAGGATGTCTATTTCGAGGAGATCGATGCCTCCATGGATACCGGGGAGGAACTCCAGCGACGGGTAACCGAGGCCTACCAGCGCCCTTTCGATCTGGAACAAGGCCCATTACTGCGAGTCAGTCTGTTCACGCGCGCGCCGGAAGAGCATGTGCTATTGATCGTGATGCATCATATCGTGACCGATGGTTGGTCCGATTGGGCGTTGCTGTCGGAGTTGTTGCTGCTCTATCCGGCCCTAAAGGCCGGCCAGTCGGCGACCTTGCCTCCCCTGACATACCACTACCGGGATTTCGTGAAGTGGCAGGCCGAACTGCTCGCAAGCCCCGAAGGGGAACGGCTGTGGAAATACTGGCGGGAACGGTTATCCGGTGAACTGCCGGTGCTCGATCTACCCACGGACCGCCCTCGTCCGCCCGTGCAGACCCATGAGGGCGCATCCGTTTTCTTCACACTACCGGAACCCCTGACCCGGAAACTCAGGGACCAGGCGCAAGCCTCGGGTGCCACCCTCTACATGATCCTCCTGGCCGCCTTTCAGATATTGCTACATCGCTATACGGGCCAGGACGATATCCTGGTGGGCGCCCCCGCCGCGGGCCGTAGCCGCAGTGAATTCGAGGGCATCGTCGGTTATTTCGTCAATCCCATCGTCCTGCGGGCCAGGCTGGAAGGAAATCCGTCTTTCGCTGTCTTTCTCGACCAGGTGCGCCAAACCCTGCTGGAAGGACTCGCCCATCAGGATTACCCCTTCCCGCTGCTGGTCGAACGCCTGCAACCGACTCGGGATACCAGCCATTCTCCCATTTTCCAGGTCATGTTCGCTTTGCGGAAAGCCCAGCAGGATGATGACCTATCCGCCTTGCTGGGGGCAGGCGACGAAAGCTTCAGCGTAAATAAAAATGGACTTCTATTGGCGCCTTTCAGGATGGCCCAACAGGAAGGCCAGTTCGATTTGGCCCTGGGAATGACTGAAACGAAACAATCCTTGTCCGGTGCCTTCCAATACAACACGGATCTGTTCGAGGCCGAGACGACCGAACGGATGGCGGGGCATTTCGTGCGGCTGTTGGAAGGGATTGTCGCCGCGCCCGAGGCGGAAATATCCCGGCTGCCGCTGCTGACCGAGGTAGAACAGGCACGCATCCTGGTCGAGTGGAACGACACGAAAGCTCCCTATCCGGCCGACAAATGCATCCATGAGCTCTTCGAGGAACAGGTGGCGAAAAGCCCGGATGCGGTGGCGGTGGTCTTCGAAGATGAGGAGGTCAGTTACGGGGAACTCAACGCCCGCGCCAACCGGCTGGCACACCGGCTGCGGGCGCTGGGGGTAGGACCGGAAACCCTGGTCGGGCTCCTGGTGGAACGGTCGGTAGAGATGATTGTGGGCCTGCTGGCGATCCTCAAGGCCGGCGGGGCCTATGTACCCCTGGACCCGGCGTATCCGCAAGAACGGCTTGCCTTTATGGCCGAGGATGCGGAGCTGAAGCTATTGCTGTGCCATGGATCGACCCGGGAAGGGTTGCCGGAATGCCCGGCACGGATCCTCGACCTGGATGCGGAAGCGGCGGCAATCGCCGGTGAAAGCTCGGCTAACCCTGTACGACTTGCCGGGCCGGATAACCTCGCCTATGTCATCTATACGTCCGGTTCGACCGGGAAACCGAAAGGAGTGATGACCCAACATCGTGGTTGTGTAAACTATATTATTCCAGTTATTGCCATATACGAGTTGGGTGATAATGATACTGTTCTCCAATTCTCTTCTATAACCTTCGATTCATCGGTAGACGAGATTTTTACGTGTCTTTCCTCCGGAGGAAGACTGATTCCAAGGACGGAAAAAATGATCGAGTCACCACAACGCTTCCTGGAAACCTGCCGGGACTCGGGTGTAACCGTATTGTATCTTCCAACCTCATATTGGCATCAGATCATATCCGAAATAGCAGGCATCATGAATGAGTCCTTTGTTGTCAAAAAGAAAGGTAGAGTTGGTGATGGTTTATTTTCCACACGGCCGTATAAAAAAGGAGAAATGGTACTGAAGTTGGAAGGTGAGATTCTCGACCACCCTACAAGAGAGACCGTGCAACTCGGTAAAAATAAACATATCAGGGATAAATCGAATGGAGTCTTTATGAATCATTCATGTTATCCCAATACGACCATAAAACATGATTGCGTCATAGCGATCAGAGACATCCGGTTCGGTGACGAAATAACCTTTGATTATTGTGAAACGGAAGACAAGCTGAGCAATCCTTTTATTTGCGATTGCTGCAATAATCTGATCGCAGGAAAATTCAGTGCAAAAGAAAGAACGCCTGATCCTGAATTATCCGACGCGAAGACGCACAATTTCATCTTCTCCAGAAGATTGCGTCTCGTTATTATCGGAGGGGAAAATGCGCTACCGGATAGATTAAAGATCTGGAACACGCTGAGTGGTTACTCGAAATTAGTGAACGGCTATGGACCCACGGAAGCAAGCATTGCCGTCACGTTCTGGGCGTTCGATGGTACTGAATACATTAAGGAGGAAATAAATGAAGTCCCGATCGGTCGTCCTATCGCCAACATGCGAACATATATTCTCGACCAGCACCGGCAGCCTGTTCCCATTGGAGTCCCCGGTGAGCTTCATATCGCAGGCATAGGGCTCGCACGTGGTTATCTCAATCAGCCTGAACTGACTGCCGAAAAATTCATTGACGTTGAATTACTCGGTAAAACGGAGCGTGTCTACAAAACCGGTGACCTTTGCCGCTGGCTGCCCGACGGGAATATCGAGTTCCTGGGCCGGATCGATACGCAGGTAAAAATCAGGGGCTTCCGCATCGAGTGCGGGGAGGTGGAAAATGCCCTGTCGGCACACCCCGGCATCCGCGAGGCGGTGGTGGATGCCCGTGGTGAGGGCGTGGACCGGCAATTGGTGGCGTGGGTGGTCGCGGAGAGCGACAACCAACCGGCGCTGCGGGATGAATTACGCGCGCACCTGCGTGGCCTGCTGCCCGACTGGATGGTGCCCGCCGGATTCGTGTTCCTGAAGGCATTACCCCTGACGCCGAGCGGCAAGATCGACCGGCGGGCATTGCCGGACCCGGATGCCGACGCGCTGGGAACGGAAGCGCACTATGCTGCACCCCGAGATCCGGTGGAAGAGACCCTGTGCGGGATCTTCGCCCAGGTGCTCGGGGTCTCACGGGTGGGCATCCAGGACGGCTTCTTCGCACTCGGCGGCCATTCCTTGTTGGCGACCCGCGTGGTGTCCCAAGTGCGAGAGCATCTCGCGGTGGAATTGCCCTTGCGCACCCTGTTCGAGTATCCGACCCCGGCCGGGTTGGCGAGGGCCATCGCCGAACTCTCCGGCTCCGAGACCTTGCCGCCGGTGGTTGCTATCCCACGCGATGGTCCCCTTGCAGCCTCGTTCGCCCAGGAGCGGTTGTGGGTGCTGGATCGCCTCGAAGGCAGTGAGAATGTCACCTACTCCATCCCGTTTGCAGTGCGTTTGCGGGGGGCGTTGGAGGTATCCGCGCTCAGCCGGGCGCTCTCCCAGCTCGCGGCCCGGCATGAATCCTTGCGCACGCACTTCGCGGCGGGTGCGGAGGGCCCCCCGACTCAGGTGATTCTGCCGGCGGGACCAAGCCCCCTGCCCAGCGAAGCGGTCACGGAAGCGGCCTTGGTCGTCCGTCTGCGTGAAGAGGCCGCCCGTCCCTTCGATCTGGCAACGGGCCCCCTGTTTCGGGCGCTGCTGTTCCGTACCGACGAGCTGGGACACGTCTTGTTCCTGAATGTCCACCACATCGTCTTCGACGGTTGGTCGGGGGACATCCTGCAGCGAGAACTGGGAGAACTCTACAACGCGGAAATCGAAGGCCGCCCCCCCGTCCTCCCCGCGGCATCCCTGCACTACGCGGATTACGCGGCCTGGCAACGGGGCTGGCTGGCGGGTGAGACCCAAGCGCGTCAGCTCGACTGGTGGCGGGAACACCTCGCGGGCGCGCCGGCCTTGTTGGAGCTGCCCTGGGATCATCCGCGTCCGCCGCTCCAGGATTTCCGGGGTGGTCAGGTGCCGGTAGTCATCCCCTCGCACCTGGGAACGCGGCTCGCCGAGCTGGGTCGTGGGCAGGGAGCGACCCTGTTCATGGTTCTGCACGCGGCTTTCTGCGTCCTGCTCGCTCGCCTGTCGGGGCAGGAAGACATCGTAGTCGGTACGCCGGTTGCCGGACGCCGGCACGCCAGCTTCGACCACATGATCGGGTTCTTCGTGAACACCCTGGCCCTGCGGGCGGATCTCGCCGGAGACCCCGGCTTCGGGGAAGTGCTATCACAGGTTCGGGAGCGTGCGTTGGCGGCCTGGTCGCACCAGGACGTACCCTTCGAGCGGGTGGTGGATGCCCTGCGCCCGGAACGCTCCCTGGATCGGACACCGCTGTTTCAGGTGCTGTTCGTGCTGCAGAACACCCCGGTGGAGGACATGACCTTTGTCGATCTGGATGTGGAAGCACTGGCGATTGGTGAGGAAGATGGGCGTGGCATTGCCAAGTTCGATCTGTTGCTCGGCCTCGAAGAGACAGCTGCTGGTGAAATAAAAGGTTCCCTGGGATACGCCTCGCAGCTGTTCAAGCGCTCCACGATCGAGCGTTGGGCGGGGCATTTCGTGCGGCTGTTGGAAGGGATCGTCGCCGCCCCCGAGGCGGAAATATCCCGGCTGCCGCTGCTGACCGAGGTAGAACAGGCACGCATCCTGGTCGAGTGGAACGACACAAAAACGCCCTATCCGCAAGACACGTGTATCCATGCGCTCTTCGAGGAACAGGTGGCGAGGAGCCCGGATGCGATGGCGGTGGTCTTCGAAGATGAGGAGGTCAGTTACGGGGAACTCAACGCCCGCGCCAACCGGCTGGCACACCGGCTGCGGGCGTTGGGAGTAGGACCGGAAACCCTGGTCGGGCTCCTGATGGAACGGTCGGTGGAAATGATCCTGGGCCTGCTGGCGATCCTCAAGGCCGGCGGGGCCTATGTGCCCCTGGACCCGGCGTATCCGCAGGAACGGCTGGCCTTCATGACCGAGGATGCGGATCTGAAGGTGCTGCTGTGTCATGGGGCGACACGGGAAAGCTTACCGGGGTGCTCGGCGCGGATTCTCGACCTGGATGCGGATGCGGCGGCAATCGCCGGTGAAAGCTCGGCCAATCCCGCACGGCTTGGTTCACCGGATAATCTTGCCTATGTCATCTATACCTCGGGGAGCACGGGGAAACCAAAAGGTGTGGCTATGTCCCATGCCGGGTTGGTCAACCTTCTTGCATGGCAGAGGGCACAGTTCCGTGGTGAAGAAGAACATGTCGTTTTGCAATTTGCTCCCTTGAGTTTCGATGTCTCTTTTCAGGATATTCTGTCCACATTGTACGAAGGCAGTACGTTGGTACTGGTTGGAAACGACGTGCGCAGGGATTTCACTCTCCTGATCGACCATCTGATTGCAAACGAAGTGGATCGCATCTTTCTGCCATTCATTGCCCTGCAAAACTTTGCCTCCATTTCGAACAGCACGGGAAAAATTCCGGATCTGAAGGAGGTAATCACCGCCGGAGAGCAATTGCAGAATACGGATGAGATACAAACATTCTTTGGCAGACTGCCCGGTTGTATCCTTTACAACCAGTATGGACCCACGGAGACGCATGTTGTCAGCAGCTATGCCCTGAAAGGGGACGTTTCCGAGTGGCCGGAATTACCCCCCATCGGCTCTCCTATTGCCAATATCCGACTTTATATTTTCGATGTTCAAAAGCATCCTGTTCCCATCGGTGTTCCGGGAGAGCTCTACATCGGTGGCGTGGGCGTAGCCCGTGGCTATCTCAACCGTCCCGATCTCACTGCCGAGCGATTCATTCCCGATCCCTTCAGCCAAGACCCCGATGCCCGTCTGTACCGCACCGGCGATCTGTGCCGCTGGCTACCCGACGGGAACATCGAGTTCCTGGGTCGGATCGATACGCAGGTAAAAATCAGGGGCTTCCGCATCGAGTGCGGCGAGGTGGAAAATACCCTGCTGGCACACCCCGGCATCCGCGAGGCGGTGGTGGATGCCCGTGGCGAGGGCGTGGATCGGCAACTGGTGGCGTGGGTGGTCGCGGAGAGCGACGACCAACCGGCGCTGCGGGATGCCTTGCGCGCCCACCTGCGCGGCACCTTGCCCGACTGGATGGTGCCCGCCGGATTCGTGTTCCTGGAGGCATTACCCCTGACGCCGAGCGGCAAGATCGACCGACGGGCATTGCCGGACCCGGATGTCGATGCGTTAGGAATGGAGACCCAATACACTGCGCCCCGGGATCCGGTGGAAGAGACCCTGTGCGGGATCTTCGCCCAGGTGCTCGGGGTCTCGCGAGTGGGCATCCATGACGGCTTCTTCGCGCTCGGCGGCCATTCCTTGTTGGCGACCCGCGTGGTATCCCAGGTGCGAGAGCATCTCGCGGTGGAATTGCCCTTGCGCACCCTGTTCGAACACCCGACCCCGGCCGGGTTGGCGAGGGCCATCGCCGAACTCTCCGGCTCCGAGACCTTGCCGCCGGTGGTTGCTATCCCGCGTGACGCACCCCTCGCCGCCTCGTTCGCCCAGGAACGGTTGTGGGTGCTGGATCGCCTCGAAGATAGTGAGAATGCCACCTACTCTATCCCGTTTGCGGTGCGTTTGCGGGGGGCGTTGGAGGTATCCGCGCTCGCTCGGGCGATCTCCCAATTCGTGGCCCGGCATGAATCCTTGCGCACGCTCTTGGCGGAGGGTACGGAGGGCTCCCCGACTCAGGTGATTCTGCCGGCGGGACCAATCCCCCTGCCCAGCGAAGCGGTCACGGAAGCGGCCTTGGTCGACCGTCTGCGTGAAGAGGCCGCCCGTCCCTTCGATCTGGCAACGGGCCCCCTGTTTCGGGCGCTGCTGTTCCATACCGACGAGTTGGGACACGTCTTGTTCCTGAATGTCCACCACATCGTCTTCGACGGTTGGTCGGGGGACATCCTGCTGCGGGAGCTGGGAGAACTCTACAACGCGGAAATCGAAGGCCGCCCCCCCGTCCTCCCGGCTGCATCCCTGCACTATGCGGATTACGCGGCCTGGCAACGGGGCTGGCTGACGGGTGACGTCCTGGCGCGTCAGCTCGATTGGTGGCGGGAACACCTCGTGGGCGCGCCGGCCTTGTTGGAGCTGCCCTGGGACCGGCCGCGTCCACCGCTCCAGGATTTCCGGGGTGGTCAGGTGCCGGTGATCATCCCCCCACACTTGGGAACGCGGCTCGCCGAGCTGGGCCGTCGGCACGGAGCGACCCTGTTCATGGTTCTGCACACGGCCTTCTGCGCCCTGCTCGCTCGCCTGTCGGGGCAGGAAACGATCGTGGTCGGTACGCCGGTTGCCGGACGCCGGCACGCCAGCTTCGATCACATGATCGGGCTCTTCGTGAACACCCTGGCCCTGCGGGCGGATCTCGCCGGAGACCCCGGCTTCGAGGAATTGCTCTTGCAGGTGCGGGAGCGCGCATTGGCGGCCTGGTCGCACCAGGACGTGCCCTTCGAGCGGGTGGTGGATGCCTTGCGCCCGGAACGCTCCCTGGATCGGACACCATTGTTTCAGGCGATGTTCGCGCTGCAGAACACCTCGGTCGAGGATATGACCTTTGCCGATCTGGATGTGGAAGCACTGGCGGTCGGCGAGGAAGCCGGGCTCGACATTGCCAAGTTCGATCTGTCACTGGGCCTCGAAGAGACGCCCGGTGGCGGCATGACAGGTGCCCTGGAATATGCCTCCCAGCTGTTCGAACGCCCCACCATCGCCCGTTGGGCGGGGCATTTCGTGCGGCTGTTGGAAGGAATTGTCGCCGCGCCGGAGGCAAAAATTTCCCGGTTGCCGCTGCTGACAGAGGCGGAGCAGGAGCGGATGCTGGTGGAATGGAATGCAACGGCGACACCCTATCCGCAAGACAAGTGTGTCCATGCGCTCTTCGAGGAACAGGTGGCGAGGAGCCCGGATGCGATGGCGGTGGTCTTCGAAGATGAGGAGGTCAGTTACGGGGAACTCAACGCCCGCGCCAACCGGCTGGCACACCGGCTGCGGGCGTTGGGAGTAGGACCGGAAACCCTGGTCGGGCTCCTGATGGAACGGTCGGTGGAAATGATCCTGGGCCTGCTGGCGATCCTCAAGGCCGGCGGGGCCTATGTGCCCCTGGACCCGGCGTATCCGCAGGAACGGCTGGCCTTCATGACCGAGGATGCGGATCTGAAGGTGCTGCTGTGTCATGGGGCGACACGGGAAAGCTTACCGGGGTGCTCGGCGCGGATTCTCGACCTGGATGCGGATGCGGCGGCAATCGCCGGTGAAAGCTCGGCCAATCCCGCACGGCTTGGTTCACCGGATAATCTTGCCTATGTCCTCTATACCTCGGGGAGTACCGGAAAACCGAAGGGGGTGATGGTCGAGCACAAGAGCTTGACCAACCTTGCCCACATGCAAACGCAGGCCTTCGGTATCACACCGAAGGACAGGGTGCTGCAATTCGCATCGCTCAACTTCGACGCCTCGCTGGAGCAGATATTCAGTGCCTTCCTGGGTGGGGCAAGGTTGGTTTTGCGAGGGCAGCAGCTATGGACGGCGGAGGAATGCTACCGCCATGTGTGTCGGGACCGGGTCACGGTTGCGGAATTTCCGCCTGCTTACCTCCATCAATTCCTGGAATTTTGCCTGGAGGATGAAAACGTATCTTCCACGCTCCCGCTCAAACAACTCGTCACCGGGGGAGAGGCACTCTCCAATGCGACTGTCGCCTTATCTCGCAGCCTGGGGTTATCCCTCTTCAATACCTACGGTCCCACGGAAGCGACAATAACAGCCACCAACGCCTATTTATCCGACGATGAAAAGATCACCGACCCGATAGCTCCCATTGGCCGCCCGATAGCAAATGTCCGGGTATATGTCCTTGACCGCCGGATGCAGCCTGTTCCCATCGGCATTGGTGGTGAATTGTGTATCGGCGGCGCAGGCGTAGCCCGTGGCTATCTGAATCGCCCTGATCTGACTGCCGAGCGATTCATTCCCGATCCCTTCAGCGAAGACCCCGATGCCCGCTTGTACCGCACCGGCGATCGGTGCCGCTGGCTGCCCGACGGGAATATCGAATTCCTGGGCCGGGTCGATACGCAGGTGAAAATCAGGGGCTTCCGCATCGAGTGCGGCGAGGTGGAAAATGCCCTGTCGGCACACCCCGGCATCCGGGAGGCGGTGGTGGATGCCCATGGCGAGGGCGTGGACAAGCAATTGGTGGCGTGGGTGGTCGCGGCGAGCGATGACCAACCGGCGCTGCGGGATGAGTTGCGCACACACCTGCGCGGTCTGCTGCCCGACTGGATGGTGCCCTCGTTATTCGTATTCCCGGAGGTGCTGCCCCTGACGCCGAGCGGCAAGATCGACCGGCGGGTACTGCCGGACCCGGATCCGTTTCAAAGAGAGGCAAAACAAACATTCATCGCACCACGCACGTCGATTGAAAAGGTGCTGGTAGATATCTGGGCCGATGTGCTGGAGCACAAAAACATCGGCATTCACGATAGCTTCTTTGAGTTGGGCGGCCATTCGCTGTCGGCGACGAGGGTGGTATCCCAGGTGCGGACACGTCTCGGGGTGGAGCTACCGCTACGGGCCCTGTTCGAGCATCCTACTCCCGCGGGTCTGGCGAGTGCGGTGCGCGGGAATAAAGAATGGAAGCCGACCATCCTCTTTCCACTCAATGCCGGCAATAAGAGGTCCAAACCACCGCTCTTTTGTGTCCATCCGGTTGGAGGTGGCGCCCTCTGTTATCGGGATCTGGCCAATTGTCTGGAGAGTGACCAACCGGTTTACGGCATTCAGGCCGTCGGCTTCGAGGGAGAAGTAGAGCCATTGACAGCTATCGACGCCATGGTCACTCGTTATGTCGAGGAAATAACGACGCTCTGGCCACAAGGACCTTACAACCTGTACGGCTGGTCATACGGCGGTCTGATTGCCTTCGAAATGGCCCATCGTCTGCGGTCGGATGATCGGGAAGTCGCGCTGCTGGCGTTAGGGGATAGCCCGAGTCCGTTGGAGTTCGAGCAGCATCCGCAAGAACCGGAAGAAGATGAAATACTGCTCCATATCCTGATGGAGACAAGCGACGAAAAGCTTCCTCTGTTCGGTGAACTGCAAGACTTGACGTCAGCGGAGCGTATGGGCTACCTGAGGGAACGGGTGATGGGTAGTGAATTCGGGGATCTCGACCGCTTTACTCGCATCTACCGAGCCAACCTACGCGCATTCCCTGCCGGCTATCGGCCTGTTCCCTGGGAAGGCAAGATCCTGTCCCTCACCGCGGCGGAAGAGGAACCGGTCGCCACACCTGAAACCCGTACCGACGCCATATGGGAGGATTTTGCCCGGCAGATCGACCACCATGCGGTTCCCGGCGATCATTTCACGATGCACAGACAACCGAACGTTCGCAGGATTGCCGAAATCCTGGGGAAGTACTTGGAAATATCATAACTTGCGGAACGGCACGGAGACCATTCCCCACGGGAGGGTGTCGTAAAGGGCACCTTGAAAAATAGGTATTTTCACCAATCAGGCGACTCTAAGAGACTGTCTAAAAAGGGACCGTAGACCGTAGGCTGGGTTGCGGCCAGGGACGGCCAAAACCCAGCAATAACCAACGCTGGGGTTCGTTCCCTGCCCCAGCCTACCGATTTAAAATCAATGTGTTAGTTTTTAGACAGCTTCTAAGCCATTGCTTGTTGGGGTGTGCCGTAGACGAAAATCGCATCTTTCAAAATGCCCTAAAAACAGTGGTGTCGGCTGCCGGCCTGCGGAATGTGAACCACAGAGGACACCGAGAAGAGAGTAGGCCAACTCTGTGTTCTCGGTGTTCTCTGTGGTTCAAAAGCAAAGCGAACACAGGTTCTCATCAATAGCCCCGGAGGGACTTTTGCGACATCCTCCATGGGAACGGGGCGGACTTTGGTGATTGTAGGGAATGCCCTCGGTGGCGTTCCGAAAAGCCCTCCGTAGCGTTGTGCCTTCGCAATTCCTGGTAAGAGAGGACAACCACGTGAAGAAAACCGGCCGGACAATCATCACCTTCGACTGGGCCATCAAGACCGTCCTGCGCGACAAGGCCAATTTCGATGTCCTGGAGGGGTTTTTGACCGCCCTGTTCGGACGACCGGTGGTCATCCTCGACCTGCTGGAGAGCGAGAGCAACCGAGGTGACGACCGTGAAAAATACAATCGGGTGGACCTCCTGGCCAAGACCCACGACGGCGAGCGGATCATCGTCGAGGTCCAATACCTCTCGGAAATGGCCTACCTTCGGCGCCTGGCCTACGGCACCGCCAGGACCATCGTCGAGACCCTGAAGCTGGGCGAGCCCTACGCCAATCTCAGCAAAGTCTACTCCATCAGCCTCCTCCATTTCGACATCAGCCGGGACGGGGATGACTACATCTACCACGGCAAGACCGAGTTCACGGGCTTGCATACCCACAATCCCGTGACCCTGAAAAAATCCCTGGTCGGCGATCGGGTTCGGATCGGTGAGACCAATATCTTTCCCGAATACTATCTGATTCCCTTGAAGCGCTTTACGGACGTAGTCCGGGACGACCTGGATCAATGGGTCTATGCCTTCAAGAACAACGAGGTATTGGACGAATTTACCGCCCCCGGCATCGGGGCCTTGAAGGAAAAGCTCGATTATCTGAAGCTGGATGAACGGGAGCGGAGAAAGTTCGACAAGCACATGGATTATGCCCGCTCCGAGTGGGGAACGATCGAGGATGCCCGACAAGAAGGGCGCGAGGAGGGACTGGAGGAGGGGCTTGTGAAAGGACGGGAGGAAGGGCTTATGAAAGGACGCAAGGAAGGACGCGAGGAAGAAAGGAGAATCCTCATCAAGTCTCTGTATGATAATGGGATAGCTATTGAAACCATCGCTGCATCCGTGGGACTTTCCGAACCGGCAACACGCCGGTTGCTCGATGACGGATGATAGAACAGAGAAAAATTATCCATGAAATTCCCCTACGGCATCAGTGATTTCGATTCACTCATCACGAGACAATTCCATTACGTGGACCGCACCGACCACATTCCGTTGCTGGAAGAAGCCGGGGACCAACTGCTCTTCCTGCGTCCGCGCCGGTTCGGCAAGAGCCTATTGTTGTCCATGTTGGAAAGCTACTACGACCTCAACCAGGCGAGCCGGTTCGAGTCTTTGTTCGGGCACTTGGCCATCGGCAAGAATCCCACTGCCCAACACAACCGATATTTCGTGCTCAAATGGGACTTTTCCGTAGTCAGCCCGCTGGGTGACGGTGAGGAAATCAAGCGTAATCTTTATCGTTATCTCAATACTCGGATCGGCGATTTCTTCAATTATTATCGGAAGACATTAGGTGATTCCCTACAGATCGATCATCAGGATGCCATTGCCTCCTTTCAGACCCTGCTTGGTGTCGTGCGGCAAACCGGTCACCCCCTGTATCTCCTCATCGACGAATATGACAACTTCGCCAATGAGCTGATGATGGGGCACCGAGCTACGGAAGAAAGCCGTCATCAGGCCATCCTGTCCGGCGAGGGCTGCATGAAGGCCCTGTTCAAGTCCGTCAAGGCCGCCGCCGGCAGACAGGGCCTGGGACGGGTGTTCATCACCGGCGTGTCGCCGGTGGCCATGAGCGATCTGACCAGCGGCTACAATGTGGCGGAGAATATTTATTTACTCCCGCACTTCAACACGCTGTGCGGTTTTCGAGAGGCGGAGATCGCTGAGGTTCTGTCGGAGATTGCCAGGGAATGTGACATGTCCCAAGCCGATGCGGATGAGGCGCTCTCCATGATGCGCACCTTCTATAATGGCTATCGTTTCAGCCTCGACGCGGAGCAGCATGTCTATAACCCGACCCTCGCCCTGTATTTTCTCAAGGCCTTCCGGCGCGATTGCCGTTATCCGAAACAGGTCTTGGACAGCAATCTGGCCATGGATCGAGGCAAGATGCATTACATCTCCCGGTTACCGAAGGGCCGGGAACTCATCTTCGATGCCCTGACGGAAACCGAATCCGTAACCATCTTCGAGCTGGCCGATCGCTTCGGCGTAGAAGACATGCTCTATGCCCGCAAGGACACCGGCTTTGCCGCCTCACTCCTGTATTACTTCGGCATCCTGACCCTGGGTGGCATGACGCCCTTCGGCGAGCTCATTCTGACCATCCCCAACCTGGTCATCCGCAAGCTCTATGCGGAACAAATCCAGGAAATGTTGCTGCCGGAAGGCAGGGACGGAGATTTGGCGCGCCGAGCCGCTGAGGTCCTGTACCAGCGTGGCGATTTGCAACCCTTGTGCGATTTCGTGGAGCAAAAGTATTTCAAGGTCTTCAGCAACCGTGATTACGCCTGGAGCAATGAGCTGACCGTCAAGACCGCCTTTCTGACCCTGCTCTTCAACGACACCCTCTACATCATGGAATCGGAGGCGGAAATCGAACGCGGCCATGCGGATCTGACCCTGATCGTGCGCCCGGACATGCGCCAATATCGGGTACTGGATATTCTCATCGAGTTCAAATTCGTCTCCCTGAAAGAAGCCGGACTCGATGGTAAGACACTGGAAACAATGGATCGTGAGGCCCTGGGGACGCTGCCCGTGGTACAGGCAAAACGGCGCGAGGCCGAGGAAGGTCTCGCCCACTATCGGGAAAAACTCGAGTGCAAATTCCCAGATGTGCTTCGGCTTCACAGCTTCAGTGTGGTGGCGGTCGGGTTCGAGCGGTTGGTGTTTTCGCCGTCGGGTAGTGGATAAATTTTAATTTCAGATTCTTTCCCCCTCCCTCTTCCACCCGGACGCTCCCGGCGCTGAGCCGAAAAAAGGGGCAGTGGGTGCTTGACAGTCCGGCATAAGCCCCTATTATTGGCACTCACAAGCAGCGAGTGCTAACAGCCGGTCGCCGGCAGCGACCCCCTGCACTCGCCGTCCAATTATCCCTACGGCATGAAACCTTAACTCTATGAGGAGACCGCTCAATGAAGATCCGTCCCCTACACGACCGCGTCGTCGTTCGCCGCATGGAGGAAGAACGCACTTCCGCCGGCGGCATCGTGATTCCGGATTCCGCGACCGAGAAGCCGATTCAAGGCGAAGTCCTCGCCGTCGGCAAGGGCAAGATCCTCGACACCGGCGGCGTCCGTCCACTCGACGTCAAGATCGGCGACCGGGTGCTGTTCGGCAAATACTCGGGCACCGAGGTCAAGATCGAAGGTGAAGACCTACTCGTCATGCGCGAGGAAGACATCATGGGTGTCGTCGAGGGCTGATGGGCCGACACCTTCAAGACAACAGACGCATATCCCACTGAAAGCAGGACATAGACATGAGTGCAAAAGACGTCAAATTCAGTGATGACGCCCGCAATCGTATGATGACGGGCGTCAATACTCTGGCCGATGCCGTTAAGGTCACCCTGGGTCCCAAAGGCCGCAACGTGGTGCTCGAAAAGAGCTTCGGTGCTCCCACCATGACCAAGGACGGGGTATCCGTGGCCAAGGAGATCGAGCTCAAAGACAAGTTCGAGAACATGGGCGCCCAGATGGTCAAGGAAGTCGCCTCCAAGACTTCCGACGTGGCGGGCGACGGCACCACCACCGCCACCGTGCTGGCCCAGGCGATGGTACGCGAGGGCCTCAAGGCGGTCGCCGCCGGCATGAACCCCATGGACCTGAAGCGCGGCATCGACAAGGCGGTGACGACCACGGTGGAGGAACTCAAGGGCCTGTCCAAGCCGTGCTCGGAGAACAAGGAGATCGCCCAGGTCGGCACCATCTCGGCCAACGCCGATGAATCCGTGGGCAAGATCATCGCCGATGCCATGGAGAAGGTCGGCAAGGAAGGCGTCATCACGGTCGAAGAGGGCAAATCCCTCGACAACGAGCTGGAAGTGGTCGAAGGCATGCAGTTCGACCGCGGCTATCTGTCCCCCTACTTCATCACCAGCCAGGAGAGCCAGAAGGCGGAGCTGGAAGACCCCTACCTCCTGCTGCACGACAAAAAAATCTCCAACATCCGGGACCTGTTGCCGGTGCTCGAGAACGTCGCCAAGGCCGGCAAGCCGCTGTTGATCATCGCCGAAGACGTGGAAGGCGAGGCCCTGGCCACGCTGGTGGTCAACTCCCTGCGCGGCATCGTCAAGGTGTGTGCGGTCAAGGCCCCGGGCTTCGGTGACCGGCGCAAGGCCATGCTCCAGGACATCGCCATCCTGACCGGTGCCACCGTGATCTCCGAGGAAGTGGGTCTCAAGCTCGAAAAGGCCAGCCTCACCGACCTGGGTACCGCCAAGAAGGTCCAGATCACCAAAGAAGAGACCACCATCATCGACGGTGCCGGCGCGGAGACGGACATCAAGGGTCGGGTGGAGCAGATCCGTAGCCAGATCGAGGAGACCACCTCCGACTATGACCGCGAGAAGCTGCAGGAGCGGTTGGCCAAGCTGGCCGGTGGCGTGGCCGTGATCAAGGTGGGCGCGGCGACCGAGGTGGAGATGAAGGAGAAGAAGGCGCGGGTGGAAGACGCCTTACATGCCACGCGGGCCGCGGTGGAGGAAGGCATTGTCGCCGGCGGCGGTGTCGCCCTGGTGCGTGCGCTGACCAAGCTCAAGGACCTGAAGGGGGCCAATCACGATCAGGACGTAGGCATCGGCATCGCCCGTCGGGCGTTGGAAGAACCGCTGCGTCAGATCGTGGCCAACGCCGGCGCGGAGGCGTCGGTGGTGCTGCAGAAGGTGGCCGAGGGAACGGGTAACTTCGGCTACAACGCCGCCACCGGTGAGTACGGCGATTTGGTCACGATGGGCATCCTGGATCCCGCCAAGGTCGTGCGCTCGGCGTTGCAGAATGCGTCCTCGATTGCCGGGCTGATGGTTACCACCGAGGCCATGGTGGCCGAGGAGCCCAAGGAAGAGAAGGCGCCGCCCATGCCGGCCGGGGGTATGGACTACTGATCGCCCGGAACCTGAACGCGGGCTTCGGCCCGCGCGGTTTCGCATCACACTTCCCTTTATGGACCTTGAAAACCCCCATCCTCGGGGGTTTTTAACAATGTTGATGTTGGGCACGCCGCATCATTGGCTTCCGGCTCATTGATGCGGTTCGCGCCCAATGCCATTAAGTTAGGGGGCGTTCTCAATTGAGCCAAATCATCATAAAACTCAAGCCCGTAGGCTGGGTTACGGCCAGGGACGGCCAAACCCAGCACACGGTATTGCGGATCGGAAAAGCTGGGTTTCGTTCCTCAACCCAGCCTACAACACTTAGATGATTTATTAATTGAGAATGCCCCCTAGCTGTTGGCCACTTACCGATGCGGAAGAGAAAACTACGAATCACGCGAATCTCCGCGAATCGATTCGCGAGGATTCGCGTGATTCGTAGTTTCTTCTCTTACTTTGCCGACCGGTAATGCTTAACTTAATGGCATTGGGTTCGCGCCTCCTCGTGATGCCATCCTGAACGACCAACCGCGCTCACCGCATCCTACGCCGGCTCATCCTACGCCAGCTCACCACATCCTACACTCCCGGCAAGACCGTAATATAACGAGGGGGGTGAAGGCTGCGAACGGTTCGGCAGCGAGAAACAAGATGACTCCGCGGCCAAGGCAAAGCAGGGCGTGCAGTTTAAACAATGTCCACCGAACAAGTAAGTACTGTACAAAGGACTCTTTTTCCCGGACAGGCAGCCGGGCGAATAATCGACCACATTGCGCAGAGACCGAAACCATGCCGCAACCAGCACCAGCACATCAACCAACCCTCTATGAGGCCCTGGAGGCCCTACCCGAGGGGGTAACCGGAGAAATCCTCGACGGACAGCTGTATACGCAACCACGCCCGTCGGGTCCACATGGCTATGTTTCTCTCAAGCTTACCCCCAAGCTTGATGGCCCTTATGGTGAGGGAATCGGTGGTCCTGGTGGTTGGTGGATTTTTCCCGAACCGGAGGTGCACTTCGTACGGGACACGGAGGTAGCGGTACCGGATCTGGCCGGCTGGCGGCATGAACGAATGCCTTATCTGCCGGAAGGTCACCGCTTCAAGGTCGTCCCCGATTGGGTTTGCGAAATCCTGTCCCCATCCACCAAACGGAAGGATCGTAAGGACAAGATGCCACTGTATGCGCGTTACGGTGTGCGGTATGCGTGGCTGATTGATCCGGTCGAGCAGACCTTGGAGGTCTACCGGCTCGATGCCGGTACTTGGGTTGAGGTCAGTCGCTTTGCTGGTGCCGACCAAGTTCGCGTACCGCCGTTCGAGGCGGTGTCTATCGATCTGAAAGGCTTGTGGTTACCGCGGCAACTACGGCTTGTCGAACGTCAATGAGCGTGTCGACGGCTTGGTGCCGTCCTCGATAAGCACGGCATAGCTCTGCTTGCACCGCCAGGCGATCATCCTGAGTTGCATGGAATGTGGGTCCGGACCGCTGTTTGCGGGCTGGTTGCAAATAATCCGGTCCCAATTGCGGACAATCCGGTTCTGAGACACTAGGATTCCTTGACTGCCTCGGACTTTTACAAAGGAGTCAAGTTTATGCAGTGCACAAATCGGGATCGGGATCGGGATCGAAATTCCGATTGCGATCCCGATCCCGATTTCGACCTACCCAAGCTCTCCAACGGTTGGTTAGGTGTAGGAGATGGGGCCTTACGGGAGAGGGGCTGTTGGGGTCTTCATGCCTCGTCGGTCTGAGGCGAAGCCTCGCTAGATAGTTACAGCTAATGTGGTCCCGTGGACGGGCTTGTTTGCGGGCCAAGTGGATTATGATTGCGGGCCGCTACACCTAACCGCCGGATGTCGGGAACCGTTCGCGGGTAGAGGCAGGCTTCAATCCGATTCGACATTCGACTCCTTCACCCCCGCCATGGCCTCGATGAGTGCCAATAGGGGCACCCGCAACGTGAGCGGCAGACCCTCCCAGGCTGCCAGCAGGCGGGCCATTTGGCCTGCGGCATAGTCGCCCGCTGACTCCAACACATATCCCTCCTTGCCGGTCGCCAACCATTTCATACTGACCCCGAGTGCGCGCGCCAAGGCCGCCAGGGTGCTGGGTTTTGCCCCCTTGGTCTCACCGGACTCGATCTTATTGATCGAGCCCGGTGTCACCCCGACCCGCGCCGCGAGCTCGTTCTGTCGTAACCTCAAGCGTTCCCTCGCGGCAGCGACCCGTTCGCCGAATGTGCTCATATTCCAAGAAACTACTTGACTGCTCAATTCTCATGCTATATTTTGAGTGAATATATGCGCCCGCGGGAGGGGCGGCAGATATGACCAAGGCAGAGGCGATTCAGATCTTCGGGAGCAAGAAGGCATTCGCGGAGGCGATGGGTGTTCACCGAAGCCTGGTTTCGAAGCTGCCGGAGGAGTTGCCCACCAAATACAGCGATCGGGTGATGGGCGCAGCGATCCGGCTGGGCCGGGTGGTCCCACACCTGGTAGGCGGTCGCTGGCAAGTGGAATGATATCCGATAAAGATTTTTCATCCGCAGATTACGCAGATTCTCGCAGATTAAGAACAGAAATAATCTGCGAGAATCGGCGTAATCTGCGGATAAAAGCAATGGGCACAACACCCCCGAGTGCTGCATGAGGAGACATGAGTTTTTGCGCAGTAACAAACTTGACTCATGTGTAAAGATTCAGGTCCCTCAAGGATCCTAGCGAGGCGTTGCCTCAGACCGACGAGGCGTGATGCCCCGAAAGCCCCCTTCCCGTAAGGCCCCATCTCCTACACCTAACCAACCGTTGGAGAGCTTGGGTAGGTCGAAATCGAAATCGAAATCGAAATCGGGATCGAAATCGAAATTCCGATTGCGATCCCGATTTGTGCACTGCATAAACTTGACTCATTTGTAAAGATTCGGGTCCCTCAAGGAATCCTAGCTAACCTGTAGGGTGGGCTGTGCCCACCAAATACTACGCCTGATCGGTGGGCACAGCCCACCCTTGTATGTTCTGTTTCTAAGGGAAAGCCAAGGATCAGGTATAAAGGGATTTGATGGAGAGTACCTGGGGAAGCCGTCCCACCCGGAGGCCCCGAGCCTGTGCGTAGATTGGCTCCCCGCCCTCTTCGCCCATACCGAAGAGTATCCGAGGCCGTGAGCGATGCTCGTGAGCCTGCATACACAAGGTCGGTAGGCGAGGGTTCAGGGTCGGGGAACCAGGTCTTGATCCTAGCGCCTTTTTGACTGACGAGGAACCACCCATGAACGTTGCCGGAATTGATGTCAGCGCCAAAACCGTTACCTTGGTCATCAGCCGCGATGAGCGCACCGGAAAACCCCGCGAGTTCAAGAATACCCCAGCCGGTCATGCGACCTTGCGCAACCGCTTGCGTAAGGCACACGTGAGCCGCGTCTGCCTGGAGGCCACCGGCCTCTATCACCTCGACCTAGCCCTGGCCCTGGAGGACGCCGGGCTACCCCTCATGGTAATCAACCCCAAGGCCGCCAAACGCTTCGCGGAGGCCTTCCAGACCCGCACCAAGACCGATGCCGTCGATGCCGCAGTCCTGGCCCAGTTCGCCCTGCGCATGCCCTTCACACCCTGGCAGCGCCCCGATGACTTGGCCCTGGCTATCCGCGCCTGCGCACGCCGCATCGCCGCCCTCGACAAGCTCCGGACCCAAACCAAGAACCAGCTCCATGCGGCCCAACTGACCGCCATGACGCCGGATTTCCTCATCGCTAGCCTGCAGCAGACCGTTGCCTTCCTGGATGACCACATCGAACACCTGCGCCAACAGGCCCGCGACCTCATCGCCACGAATGAGGCGCGCCGGCACGCCTTCGACCTGCTGATCACCGTCACCGGCATTGCCGATGCCAGTGCCATCCAACTCCTCGGCGAGCTGTTGGTCTTGCCCGATGACATGCAGGCCAAACAATGGGTTGCCATGGCCGGCCTCGATCCCCGACAACACCAGTCCGGCTCCAGCATCGACAAGAAGCCACGCATCTCCAATGCCGGCAACCGCTACCTGCGCCTGGCCCTTTACATGCCCGCTCTCAGCGCCGCACGCCATGATCCCAACGTCAGGGCCTATTACCGCCACCTCATCGAGGATCGCGGCCTCAAAAAGCTCCAGGCCCTCTGTGCCGTCATGCGTAAGCTCCTGCTCGCCATCCATGCCATGCTCAAGACTCAGAACCCCTTCGACAGCAGCCGCTTCTATACCCCCACCGAAACGGCTGCCTGATAAATCTGATTTATGTGCATAAGGTGAATCTTTGGGAATCAGGAGCTAAATTGGACTTGCATCGGAACAGAGTATCTACGACAGGCAGCCAGCAGCTAACTTAATAAGACGAAGGAGGACGACCGTGAGGCAAAATCGCGGACAGGAACCCGTGGCGAGGCGGTTGCCTGGTGAGAAGCCCCCGACGCATCCCGGAGAGATGCTGTCGGAGGAATTCCTGAAGCCACTGGGGATCAGTCAGTCCGCCTTTGCGATTCGCCTGGGAGTTTCATTCCTACAGCTGAACGAAATCATTCGTGGAAAACGCGCGGTGACACCGGACACGGCATTGCGGTTGGCCCGTGTGTTGGGAATGTCGGCGGACTTCTGGCTTGGGCTCCAGCAGGACTGGGACCTCTGGCACGCCATGCGAAGTGACAAGGCAGCTGAGATCGACAAGTTGGCACCGCTAGGTCGCACTGCGTAGCGAGCTATCTAAGAAGCTGTCCGGTTATACTGCCACACGGCACAATCTGAGCTTTTGAATTTTCCCCTCACCCCAGCCCTCTCCCGAGGGTGTCGCAAAAGTAGCGCAGGCGTCCTCGCCTGCATCGAAAAATGCAGGCGGGGACGCCTGCGCTACGCCCCACGGATGGGCTTTTACGACACGCTCCTCTCCCGGAGGGAGAGGGAATGAAATGCGCAGATTGTTCCGTGTGGCAGGATAAAACGGGTTCTCGCGTCTATGTCCGACTTGACTTTGTGTACGCACAAAAAATTCGGTTCTATTACGGATTGTGTGGGTGGATGGAAAAGAGCC
The DNA here is from genome assembly GCA_011392765.1 of Candidatus Thiosymbion ectosymbiont of Catanema sp. Cochon2018. GTDB lineage: Bacteria > Pseudomonadota > Gammaproteobacteria > Chromatiales > Chromatiaceae > Thiosymbion > Thiosymbion ectosymbiont_A. The sequence continues at coordinate 131,111 of WYCW01000002.1, forward strand.
AACGAGGATGGCGCGCCGATTCCGACCGATTTGCGTTCATTGGCGTTCATTCGCGGCAAAAAAATTCTTCAGGAAAGAATCGAACCGATGTCATCGGTACTTCGGCACTGCTGTACTAGGATTCCTTGAGGAACCTGCATCTTTACAAATGAGTCAAGTTTGTGCGCTGCACAAAAATAGTTCTGCCTCTTGTTGGGCAGGAACCGCAAATCCTTTGAACCACGGAGGCAGACACGGATAAACACGGGTCACAATCCGTGTTTATCCGTGTCTGCCTCCGTGGTTCTTCGGTGCGGTTGGTCTCGCCTCGTCAGTCTGAGGCGAAGCCTCGTTAGCGACTGAAAAGCCGGAAACCTATGATCGGCTCTGAATTCTATGCTGGTTGTGTAACGCCGGGTCTGCAGGCCTGCGGCGTCGATAAGCTGTTTCTGGAGATCCACGACGCCAGCTTCCCGGCTCTATACGAAGAAGACACAGGCCGCGGCACACCCTACGCCGAAGGTACCGCGCATTTTGTGGCCCAGTTGGCGCGGCTCGGTTTCAACGGCATCCAATTGGGACCCCAAGGTCTCACGACCCCGGATAATCCGTCTCCATACAACGGCACCCTCTTCTCGCGCAATCCGTTGAGCCTGGCCCTATCCCCCCTGCAACGGGAGGGCCTGCTCACAAAAGACGATATCGAGTCCCTGCTCGCGGGACGCCCACCGGTTCGAGACCGGGTCCACTATGCCTTTGCCTATGCCGCTCAAAAGCGCGCTATCGATATTGCCTATCGGCGCTTCGATACGAATCGCTCGGCTTACCCGGAACTGGAAAGGCAGCTGAACGAGTTCCAACGCACCCATGCGCACTGGCTGGAACCCGACGCCCTCTACTCGGTATTGTTCGAGCTACACGGGCAACAGAGCTGGCACCGTTGGAAGACTGCGACCGGTGCCCCCCACCCCGACCGCGACCTGTTCAATCCGGCCGTCGGAACGGAAGCCGACCGTGCCGACAGAAGGGCCAGGCTACTGGATGACCATCAAGAGGCGATCGGGCGCTATACCTTTGGCCAATTACTCCTGCATCGGCAGCACCACCGGCTGAGGGAGCGGTGCAAAAGGCTTGGGGCAAAACTATATGCCGACCTCCAAATCGGGCTGGCGGATCAGGACGTATGGGCCTATCAAGGATTGATGATGCCCAATTACCGGCTGGGTGCCCCGCCGAGCCGGACCAATCCCAGGGGCCAACCCTGGGGTTTCGCGGTGTTGGATCCCGGCCAATACCGGACCGCGGACGGCTCCCCCGGACCCGTGCTCGAATTCGTACGTCGTCGGCTGAAAAAGATCTATTCCGAGTACGACGGGGTACGGGTCGATCACCCCCACGGATGGGTCTGTCCCTGGGTGTACCGCAGCGACAGAGAGGACCCCTTTCTGGCCGTGCAGCAGGGGGCGCGGCTGTTTTCCTCACCGAACCTGCCGCAGCACCCGGACCTGTGGGCCTTCTCCTATGTGGAGGAACACCAGCTCAACACCGCAGGTGCCCTACATGCGGACCATTGGGTAGAGTATCTGACCCCGGAGCAGGTAGACGCCTACGCCCAGCTCTTCTCCTGTCTGGTCAGCCCCGACGGTATCTCGAACCATCGCCATGACCTGGTGTGCGAGGTACTCAGCACCCTGCCGCTGCCCCTCAGGCGGGTGCTGGACAAGTTCGGCCTCGGTCGATTTCGGGTCCTGCAGAAGGCGGACCCGCACAATCCCACTCACGTGTATCGCAGCGATCGGGCCGAGCCCGCCGATTGGATCATGCTCGGCAATCACGATACCCCGCCGATCTGGCAGTTGGCCGCGCAGTGGGTCAGGGACGGCAGCGCGCGGGACCGGGCCGAAGACCTGGGAAACCGGCTGGTCCCGGCAAATACGGACCGGGAACGCTGGGTGACCGCGCACGCCGGACACCCCGGCGCGCTGGTGCACGCCCTGTTCGCCGATCTGCTGATCAGCCGGGCCCGCAGTATCATGGTCTTCTTCGCCGACCTGCTCGGTCTGGAGGAGCAGTACAACAGCCCCGGTACGGTGCAGGATGCGAACTGGTCGCTGCGCGTCCCTGCCGACTACGAACGGGCCTATCTGCTGCGGTTGGGCGATGATCGCGCACTCAATATTCCCTATGCCTTGAGTATCGCGTTACGCGCCCCCGGATTCGACCTGGTGACGCCGCAGATACTCGCCCTGCTTGATCGGGAGGCCCAATATCTGCGCGACCAGGGGCATAACCTGGCGCATCCGGTGACGCTCGATTCAAGTCAACGCCATTAAGTTAAGCGTTAGGGGCAAAGATTATGTTTAAACAACTAACCGCCATCATCGAAAAAGAAGATGATGGATATGTGGCTCTTTGCCTCGAAGTGGATGTGGCAAGTCAAGGCGATACCGTAGGAGAGGCGCGGGCAAATTTGAAAGAAGCATTGGAATTGTTCTTTGAAATGGCTGCGCCGGAAGAAATCAACCAGAGACCTTCACAGCTTGAACCTCCGAACTTTTTCAGCAAACCGATCAAAAGACCCACTTGATGCCGATGGCTTGTCGATAAGATTCAGCTCACGCACTTTCGACGCGATCTTAGGAGAATCGCTTTCTTTATAGTCCGGTGGCCGCTTCCCTTTGGTTCGGGGTCTCAGTACCTGGCGTAGTGCCTCCTTGGCGTTAGGAATCATTCCCACCTGTGGTTGCGGCGGTTTCAACTTACGCCACCTTCCGTTTACCGCTGCAACGGCATCCGGCCAAAGAAACCACCACGCCTCAATTTCCCAAGCAGCAACGGCTGCCACTACTTGGTCGATACCTTCCCTCGTCAGGCCATCTTCAATTTGCTTTGCAAGCATCTCATGTGCCGGCTCAATGGCATCAGAGTCCCTGTGTGCCACAACGGTACATCGTTGTCCTCGACGTTGTTCCGCTCGCACTACCGATGCAATGTCTTTGAGGTTTTTGCGCGCCTTGGCTTCCTCTATTCCCTTTACCAATACAGGTGGCGAACGCCGTTTTTTGACGAGTCGATGTTCCGGACGCAGGGCTAATACCAGTTCTCGTACAGCTGATATGTCGTTGTCATCTTCCCCGAAGATCAATATGGCAGTGCGGTCGACCATTACTCCGGAACTCCACCCAAGGCACCCGAAAACCAGAGTTCCCCGAGCCGGAGTTCCTCCCCGCTATACATTTCCTTGACATCATTTGGGGGGATCGCCGGAATGCGTGAAGCTCCCGTATTGGGATTACGCTCGCACACGATTAATTCGTCCGGCTTCAGACGATTCACCAATGCCGGTGAATGCGTGGCAGCCAGAATTTGCGTTTTTCTACTCGCGTCTCGCAGACGCTCGACAATCCGGTCCAACGCATAGGGATGCAAACCATGATCGAGCTCCTCGACACAGGTAAGCTTCGGAGGGTTTGGATCGTGCAACATCGCCAATAGGGATAAAGCACGTATCGTACCGAACGACGCCGAGGACAGTGGAGTCTGTCCACGCAATGCCGTCTCTTTCAGCCTTATTGCAATAGCATGACTGCTGCCCCCTATGGGCGCCAACAGCAGTCGATCCAACCCCGGCACCATGTAGCGAAGATCATCTTCCAGGAGTTCGAACGTGTCAGGGTGCTGTTCTGACAACCAAGCGATAAATGTAGCGAGATTAGCGGCGTCCGGATCGAGATGGATTGGTCCTCGACTAGGTACATCAGAAGGTGTTCGTGCTTTATCGACATTGGGTTCGAATACCCGGAAGGATTCAAAAAGCTTCGCCAGCTCATCGACCTGTTCGGCCCCCTGTGGTTTGCTCAAACGTCGCAGTGTCGACAATCCTGAAGATTTGGCAGACATTGTGAAACGAGTTGGTTCGCTGCTTTCTCCTTCTTCCGAAATTTGAACGTGAGACCCTTTTATGCTAATTCGACGTCCCTGCCCTCTGGTCCGCTTGAACTTGAAATTCTCATAGCGTTGTAGTAATTTCAGTTCGCCTTCACTATCTGTCCCGAGACGCCTTTGCCAAAAGGTCAGAGAGTATTCGTCAGGGGCAGTAGGACCAGCGTACTGTGTAATTCGAGCATCAATACCTAAACGAATGCTCGGGGTACGTCTCGTAGATACTCCCCTAAAAAAGAGTTCATTGAACCCACCATGTTGTTCGATCGCGGGAGCCAGATCCATACGGGCCGTATCACCGAGAAACTGAATGGCGCGCAACAGGTTGGTTTTTCCCGCGCCATTCGGACCCACAAGCACATTGAGGCGATCAAGGTCAACTTTAACCTTTTCCAGGCTAAGGAAGTTCTCTGCTTCAATAGTGTAGAGGTAACGCATGTAGGGTTTCAGTCAAAATGTATCCCGAACTAGGGACTGTCGAGCTTATTTGAGCGCGATCGATCATTTGACAAGGGTAACACAGATGGCAATCATAATCGGGACACACTCGACACAGCGGACGGACGTGTTCACACAGTCAGCGGATAGACCAGGGATACGCGCTCGCCCTGCGAGGGCAAGGCACAGCGGAAAATCCCTGTGCGACGGATATATAATGCCCTAGGGTTACCAACACAGGAATTCACCAGCGTTCGCCACATGAAAATATATAATCTGTTCCCACTACTCACCGGACCCTTCGGGGACTGGAAACCACACCTGAAGCGCGCCGCCGACATGGGCTTCGATTGGGTGTTCGTCAACCCGATCCAGCAGCCGGGCCACTCCGGCAGCCTGTATTCCATCGCCGACTACTTCAAGATCAACCCCAACCTCCTGGATCCCGAATCCGGTAAATCCCCGGAAACCCAAGTCAAGCAAATGGTCGCCCAAGCCAATGACTTGGGCCTGCGCATGATGATCGACCTGGTCATCAATCATTGTGCGGTGGACTCCTCGCTGGTCAAGGAGCACCCGGAGTGGTGCGTGCGCGAGGGCGACCGGCTGGTCAACCCCTACTGCCTGGAAGAGGACGGAAGCAAGACCGTGTGGGGCGACCTGGCCCAGCTCGATCACCGACATTCTTCGGACCTGGAAGGGCTGCGGCGCTATCTGGGCGATGTCATCCTCTATCTGGTGGAGCTCGGCTTTACCGGCTTTCGCTGTGATGCCGCTTATCAGATCCCTCAGGACTTCTGGCGCCGGATCATCGAAGATGCCCGGAGCCGGCATCCGGATCTCGTGTTCGCCGCCGAGACCCTGGGCTGCTCACCCCATGAGACCAAGGAAACCGCCTCCGCCGGCTTCGACTATGTCTTCAACAGCGCCAAGTGGTGGGATTTTTCAAGCCCCTGGCTCCTGGAGCAATATGAACTGACCCGCCAGGTCGCCCCCTCCATCGGCTTCCCGGAAAGTCATGATACCGAGCGCCTGTTCAGTGAATCGGGCGGCAACGCCGAGGTCCTCAAGCAGCGCTACCTGTTCGTCGCCCTGTTCTCGTCCGGCGTCATGATGCCGATCGGTTACGAGTACGGATTCCGCAACCGCCTACACGTGGTCGACACCCGACCGGAACACTGGGAGGAACCGTCCGTGGACCTCACCGACTTCATCACCCGGGTGAACCGAATCAAAAGCGACCACCCCGTCTTCCGGGAAGAAGGCCCGCTCCAGAAGCTCGACCACCCGAATTCCGCTCTGCTCATGTTCTGGAAGGCATCCACCAGCAATAACAGCGAGGCGCTGCTGACGCTCAACAAAGACCCCTGGAACCGTCAGCACTTCCACTGCTACGACCTCTACCGGCATGTGCAGGCGGCGACCCCGCTGCAGGACGTCTCCCCGGAATGGCCGATGGAACACCTGCCCACCCCCTTCGATTTCGAGCTGGGTCCGGGTATGGGGCGGGTGATGATCTCCGGTCCGGACTAGGGCGCGTTGACATATAAAGCTGAGCAACTGATTTCAAACGCAATGGAACCACGAAGGCAGACACGAATTTTCATTCGTGTGAATTCGTGTCTGCCTTCGTGGTTCATGTTCCCCGCGCCCGCAGGTATATTAAATGTCAACAGACCCTAAACCCTCTCTGACCACGGAACAACCTGAACCGCAAAGGCGAAGGGGTAGGATGTGGTGAGCCGTGGCCCCAGGGACGGGGCCACGGCAAACCGCATCAATGGACGCCCGCTCGGCGGCGAACCGCATCAAGGGATGGCCCGTGTCCGACCAGTTAGGCACAGACAGTAAGCGAGATGACTGCGCTACGGAACACCCTTGTTGGGCATCCCCAGTGTCCAAAGATGCGGTTCGCTGTCTGCCTGTCTCGCCCATGGGACGGCAGACAGGTAACCCGACAACCGGGATGTTAGGGAAAACTATACTGCCACACGGCACAATCTGCGCATTTCATTCCCTCTCCCTCCGGGAGGATGTCGCAAAAGCTTGTCCGACGGAACGTCGCCATGTCCCGTTTCCTTTATTTTCAATCAGTTGCGGCGGTCAAAAATGCTGGTCCATTCCCTTTTACGACATCCTCTCCGGGAGAGGGCGGGGGTGAGGGGGAAATTCAAAAGCTCAGATTGTGCCGTGTGGCAGTATACGAATCGCGCGAATCGGCACGAATAGGATTCCTCCCTTCGGTTCGGGATAACAATTTCGCGAGGATTCGTGTGATTCGTAGTTTTTCCTCTTGTTGCCGACCGGTAACGCTTAACTTAATGGCATTGGTGTGCCTCTCCTTATGTCGAAGAATTGAGGCACTCAAGGGAATTTGTTAGTTTGTCCGCGGCATCCGGGCCGGTTCTTCTTCAGATCCTCGACGCCTTGGCGGTATGACTAAATATATCTTCATCACGGGCGGTGTGGTCTCATCGCTCGGCAAGGGCATTGCATCCGCGTCCCTGGCCGCCCTGCTGGAGGCGCGCGGACTGCTGGTGACCATGGTCAAGCTGGATCCGTACATCAATGTGGATCCGGGCACTATGAGCCCGTTTCAGCACGGCGAGGTCTATGTGACCGACGACGGCGCGGAGACCGACCTGGATCTCGGACACTACGAGCGCTATCTGCGCACCCGCATGGGACGCAACAACAACTTCACTACCGGCCAGATCTACGACAGCGTCATCAGGAAGGAACGGCACGGCGATTACCTCGGCGGTACGGTACAGGTGATCCCCCACATCACCGACGAAATCATACGCAACATCCGCCTGGGGGCGGAGGGTGCGGATATTGCCATGGTGGAGATCGGGGGCACAGTGGGAGACATCGAATCGCTGCCATTCCTGGAAGCGATCCGCCAGATGTGGGTAGAAATGGGGCGGGAGAACGCCCTTTTTATGCACCTGACCCTGGTCCCCTACATCCGGACCTCCGGGGAAATCAAGACCAAGCCCACCCAGCACTCAGTCAAAGAGCTGCGCTCCATCGGTATTCAGCCGGACATCCTGCTGTGTCGGGCCGAACGTTATCTGCCGGGGGCAGAGCGCAAAAAGATCGCGCTCTTTACCAATGTCCCGGAGGCAGCGGTCATCTCCGCCGTGGACGCGGACAATATTTACCGCATCCCCTTCCTGCTACACGAGCAGGGGCTCGACGACCTGGTGGTGGGACAGTTCGGACTGGCGGTACCGGAAGCGGACCTGGGTGAGTGGGAGCGGGTGCTCCAGGGCTTCGACCGGCCCGAGCACGAGGTCAGGGTGGGCATGGTGGGCAAATACATGCACCTTACCGAGGCCTACAAATCCCTCTCCGAGGCCCTGGCCCATGCCGGCGTCCACACCCGCACCAAGGTAAAGATCGTCTATCTGGACTCGGAGCGGATCCAGGACGAGGGTACCGAGTGTCTTGAAGGTCTCGATGCGGTGCTGGTCCCCGGCGGCTTCGGTGAGCGGGGGGTCGAGGGCAAGATCGCAGCGGTGCGCTACGCGCGGGAGAACCTGGTGCCCTACCTCGGCATCTGCCTGGGGATGCAGGTCGCAGTCATCGAGTATGCGCGCAATGTGGCCGATCTGGCAGGAGCGCACAGCACCGAGCTCGACCCCACAACCCCACACCCGGTCATCGCCTTGATTACCGAGTGGCAGGGTGAAAACGGGCACATTGAGCGGCGCGACGCGGATACTGACCTGGGCGGCACCATGCGCTTAGGAGGACAGAACTGTCGGCTGGAGCCCGGCAGCCTGGCCCGTAAGGTCTATGGACGGTCCCAGGTTCGTGAGCGCCATCGCCATCGCTACGAGTTCAACAATCGCTATCTGAATGTCATGATGGATGCCGGGATGCGCTTCTCGGGCTGGTCCCTGGACAGCAAGCTGATAGAGATCGTGGAAATCCCGGATCACCCCTGGTTCATCGCCTCCCAGTTTCACCCCGAGTTCACCTCCACCCCGCGGGACGGCCATGCCCTCTTCCAGGGTTTTATCGAGGCCGCGCTCGAACGGCGTAAGCTTGTCGATTGGGCAAAGCCCGTAGGATGCGGTGAACGCCTGCCTACCGCCCCGGAGACGGAACAGGCACGGCAGGAACAGGGCAGACAGTGAAGCACATCTTTGGGGCGGCATGCCCAACTATACTTCATATTGGCACAATGTTGCATTTCTTGAACACTTGGAATCTCAGCGTGAGGAGCGAATCAAGCTCCTTCTTGTACGTTGTGTGTGTTTGATTTAAACACGCCGATATTGAACGTTTAAAACTGCCAAAGTCGTAATAGTGCTTGGAATAGAGAACCTCTTTCTTGACGAACTTCCATACTCTCTCGATGAGGTTCAAGTTCGGTGAATAGGGTGGCAGAAAAAGTAGCTCGATATTGAGTTTCAAGGCGAGTGCGGTGACGATTTTGCATCTCTGGTAACGCGCGTTATCCAACACCAGAGTAATCGCTACTCCATGCGTTACCGATGCGATTTTTCGGAGCAATTCACAAACACTTTCGGCGTTGATATAGCTGTCATTCGTGATTAACACCAGTTCATGTGTGATGGCATTTAGCGCGCCGAGAACGTTAAAACGTCTCCGTCCGGCGGTCGCCTTTACAAAGAGGCGTGTAAATGACCACAGTACACCGAGAAAAGGTCCGAATACGAAATGGGCAGCATCGACAAAAAAATAGCGCGCTTGCCTTCCTTGGCTTCTTCGAGGCGCGGCTCTAACTCATTGATTTTGAATCTCTCTTGCTCTTCCGAGTCCGCTTTTTCCGGGATCGACCCGACTTTTCTCGGGCGCATACCAAGCGACTTCAGGAACTTTCCCACGGCGCTGGGGCTGCGCTTGATTCCAGTCAGCTGCTCTATGCTTGCTATCGCGTCCTTGAGCGTCGCTGGCGGATGCGCGCGAAAATGGGCTTTGAGGCGAGCTCGATGCTCATCCAACTCACTCGTCGGGGCGTAGAAGTTAATTTCCATTAGTTTTTCCACCCCACCCGCTTGATACATCCTGAGGTATTTGCATAAGGTGTTACTACCAATACCGGCAAGCCGACAGATCTCCTGATGGGAAAGGCCCTGACTTTTTAGCCACAGCACATCCATTCTCCTTCTCACTCTTGGATGAGGGTCATCGTAGCGTAACTGCTTAATCCTCTTGATATCCTGCGGGCGGAAGTCGATTCTTATCATTGCTGCCTCAATGTACACAATAAGCTCTCTAACCCAACTTAGTATATCATCTCTCAGAAAGTTACACGTCTTTCCAGGAATTTATTTTAAAATTCGTATTTTGTGCCTATAGGGAGTATAGGATTCCCTGCGGGACCTGCATCTTTACAAATGAGTCGAGTTTGTGCACTGCACAAAAACATTTCTGTCTCTTGTTGGGCGGGAATCGCAAATTCTTTGAACCACGGAGGCAGACACAGATAAACACGGATCATAATCCGTGTTTATCCGTGTCCATCGGTGGTTCTTCGGTGCGGTTGGTCACGCCTCGTCGGTCTGAGGCGGAGCCTCGTTAGGGGTAAGACAACATGATGCGATTGCTCGATTACGAGGTGGGGCTCGACCGCCCCCTGTTCCTGATCGCCGGCCCCTGCGTCATCGAGGGCGAGGGCATGGCGCAGGAAAGCGCCGGGGTGCTCAAAGAGATCACCGAGGCGCTCGGCATCCCCTTCATCTACAAGGCCTCCTTCGACAAAGCGAACCGCTCGTCCTTAAATAGCTTCCGCGGACCTGGGATAGAAGTGGGCCTGCGGATTCTCGCCGACGTGCACGAGCGGATCGGGGTGCGGGTGTTGACAGACGTCCACCAGGACACGCCACTGAATGAGGTGGCCGCGGTGGTGGACGTGCTCCAGACTCCGGCCTTCCTGTGCCGCCAGACCGATTTCATCCGGGCGGTGGTCGCCCAAAAACGGCCCGTCAACATCAAAAAGGGACAGTTCTTGGCCCCGTGGGACATGAAACTGGTGGTCGAGAAGGCGCGTTCTGCCGGCAACCAGGCGATCATGGTCTGCGAGCGTGGCGTCTCCTTCGGCTACAACAACCTGGTTGCGGACATGCGGACCCTGGCCCTGCTGCGAGAAACCGGCTGTCCGGTCGTATTCGACGCCACCCATTCCGTCCAGCTACCCGGAGGCCGGGGAGACAGCTCCGGCGGTCAGCGGGAAATGGTGCCGGTGCTGGCGCGTGCCGCGGTCGCCGCCGGCATCTCAGGCTTATTTCTGGAGACCCACCCCCGGCCCGAGGAGGCCCTGAGCGACGGCCCCAATTCCTGGCCCCTGGGCCGTATGCGCGAGCTGCTCCAAACCCTGCTGGAGCTGGACGGGATAGTCAAATCCCGTGGCTTTCCCGAGGACCAGGGCGGACGCATATAGATTTTTCTTATGATTAACCTGAATCCGGGTACAACTTTAATGCTAACGATCCGAGAGGAACAACTTCAGAATTTTCGTGAATCTCGCCTCTGGCGTTCACGAAAACGGGTTGCTGGTTATCTTCGGCAGACAGCAGGTGATTACGTTGCAGAATTAGATGATGAGGATCTTCTTCAGGAGGTTGTGCGATTCGAAGCGGTTGGAAAGAGTCTTAATCTCAAGTCGGAACGCGCACATGCCAAATGGGCCTTTCTGATGACCACAACTTCTGGTGAGATTGCCGGACCAGGTCCCGTGCGCGATGCATTATTGTCGGTTGCGGAGCAGTCCAGTTCCGATGCTATGCTGCATTTGATTTTCGACGAACTAGTTCGCTTTGAGCTTGCCGAAAAAACCGGAGCACTATAGATGGCTGTTCCAGCTATTATTTATTGGGGTGGTCAAGCTGCCAATTGGGGATATAGGTCATACCGTGGATATCGCTCAGCAAGAGCGGTGGCTATCACAGCGAATGCGCTTGCCCATGCTAATCAACAAGCAGATGAGCTCTCCGACGAGGAAGAGCGCGACAAGACCTGTGAGAAGTGCGAGCAAGAGTCGGTATGTCCCCCCCATAACTGGGTGGAGGTAGAGCGAAAGGCGCCTGACGAAACAAAGAGTCTTTTGGACTCTATGGTGAGCGATTTGCAATCAAAGCCTTCAAAGGCGGAGGTTATGCGAGGCTGGGTGTTTGAAAAGATGGCACTAGCAGAGAATCAGAAGATCAAGGATGTGGAAGCCTCATCTGTCAAGTATCGGTGCTCGAAATGTGGGGATGAGCAAGAGATTGATATTCTCTTTAAGGACGGCCAAATTGGTGAAAGTAAGAGCCGCAATTTTAAAGGGATCAAATCAACAAAGGATCAGCTAGCACGGATAGCCGACATTCAGCGGCAGCTCAATCAAAAGAACAAGACCAACCTGCAACCACTAGCAAAGCTCGACAACACACGCCCTAACATCGAAGATTCTGCGGAGTACGTAAAAGACCACGGCGTGGATGTCGAAAGGCTAACTCTGCTGAGAGAGAACCCAATCTAAAGTTATCTAGACCCAAAGTAAAAATGCCAAACATTTTGGGAGCATAAGATGTCTCGATCATTCGAAGTTCTGTTTTCCTCTCCAAACGGCAACCTACCTGAGCTTGTATCAAGGTGCATCCGTCTTTTTCAGGTGCTCGGTTTTCGCGTTGGCCCAGACGTATCCCGACTTTTTCTGGTCGATCCAGAAAACGAACGCAGGCATGAGCACGAAAAAGTGAATATTTCCCTGAATTCGAGATTCGTTGCGGACCTTGCCGACTGGAAGGATGCTACATTCACGTTTTGGTCGTCGGAGTTCACATTATATGCCGTGCTCACAAGATGGGCCGAAAGTTATTCGAACTGCTGTATCTCGACTTCTGCGTCCAGATTTCGAGAGCTTTTTCGAGAGGACCGTATCGGGCGCTACTATGAAATATTACAAGAGATCGGAGCAGCTTGCTCTTCGCCAGGAGGTATCGGTGGAATAGATCTTGACTACTACGATATCACCCCCGAGTCGATTCGTGTTGATATGCTAAGTCATGACGAAAATAAAGGATTCCTTGCTCCATTTGGAATAATCGACAAATCCATATGTTCATCCTCTGCGCTTCGACAACAACTAGGGGCGGAGTACCGAATACTAGAGTTGGCTCATTACTGGGTTATAGAAGAAGAAGGGCTTTCTACTGGTAGTGGTTAATTTTTAAATGCCATCCTAACCAGCAGCTGGATTGAGGAACGAAACCCAGCATCTTTAGCTACCAGCTTTCGCCGGATTTTCTCTCGTTCCCACGCGCCGAGACTGTGAAAGTATTGCCGAATTTTCAGAGTATCAGGGACAAGGCAACATAATCTCCCTTATTTGGCCGAAAGTCTTTCTCTTCCGCCCCATATGACACAGAATTCAGCGTGAAATATGGTGACTTCATCCCGCCGCTTCCGGGAAAACCGAATACTTTCATAGTCTCGCCGCGTGGGAACGCGGAAGCTCCGCGCCGCGGAGGGCTTTAGGCTGGGGTGAGGTACGAACCCCAGCTTCTTCCGGTATACGAGGACAGGAATGCTACGCGGGCTGCATCTCCGGATGGCGGCGTGCCCAACATCCAACCAAACAGAGGGGATTAACGTGACCAGTCAATTTAAATCGAAAGTAGCACTGGTTACCGGTGGAAGTTCAGGGATCGGCCAGGCCATCGCCTTAGCGTTTGCTCAAGAAGGTGCCAAAGTGGTGGTGGCAGATCGTCGTGTTTCCGAGGGTAAAGGAACCGTAGCCATGATCGAGGAAAAAGGCGGCGAAGCCCGTTTTGTACCGACGAATGTTTCAAAAGCAGCAGAAGTAAAGGCTATGGTTGCTGCCTGCATTACCGAATATGGTGGGTTGGACTATGCGGTAAACAATGCAGGTATTGTGGGCACACCCTTCATCCCGGCAGCGGAATATGAGGAAGAGGTTTGGGACCAGGTTATGGACATAAACCTCAAAGGGGTGTGGCTATGTATGAAGTACGAAATTCCCGAAATACTCAAGCGTGGACAAGGTGCCATTGTGAACATGTCATCCGTAACCGGGCTGAGGGGAGGACCACCGGTAACAGGAGTAGCCTATTATGCCAGTAAGCATGGAGTGATCGGGCTGACCAAGGCGGCTGCAAATGAATATGCGACACAAGGCCTGCGTATTAACGCGGTTTGTCCGGGTGTGATTGAGACCCCGATGATTGAGGAAGAGCTTTCTCACAATGAAGAGTTCGCTGCACAAATGATGGCTCTGCATCCGATGCGACGGTTTGGGCGACCGGAAGAGGTCGCTGCCGTGACGCTATGGCTATGTTCCGAAGGCGCATCCTTTGTCACCGGCCATGCTCACGCAGTGGATGGTGGTGCACTGATATGAATGTGAACCTTGAAGGATGCGAAATTGTTCAATTTGCGCAGAGCTGACCTTTTCTCTCATTCCCACGCGGCGAGACTGTGAAAGTATTGCTGAATTTTCAGAGGGCCAGGGACAGAGCGACACAATCTCCCCAGATTAAGCGTCATAGCTTTTCCCTAGCCCCACATGGTGCGGAATTTTGCATGGAACACGTCAATCTCATTCCACCGTCTCCGGGAAAACCGAATACTTTCACAGTCTCGCCGCGTGGGAACGCGGAAGCTCCGCGCCGCGGAGGGTTGCAGGCTGGGGTGAGATACGTAACCCCAGTTTCTTCCGGCATACGAGGACAGGAATGCTGAGGTTCGCAAGCTCACCCCAGCCCAATGCCATTAAGTTAAGCGTTACCGACCAGCAAAAGAGAGGAAACCTCACCAATCACACGAATCCTCGCGGATTGATTCGCGCGCTTCGTAGGTTGGGCAAAGCCCGCCAGGGACGGTGGGCGTGCCCAACACCGGTGTTGGGCACGGGCCATCCCTGGCCCTTTGCCCAACTACAACAAGCGGCCAGCAGCTAACTTAATGGCATTGCACTCCAGCCTACGCGGGCTTTGAAAAATACGATTTCCGTCAACGGCACGCTAGAATAATCAATGGGTTAAAGTCGCATTTTCGGTGAAAATGCCTATTTTTCAAGGTGTCCACAAAGCAACGGTGTTTCATGGGCACAAGATTTCTCGCTACGCTCGAAATGACACTAAATGTCAACACGACCTAGTTGTTAGGTACTTATCAGGTATTGAATTATTGGGGGCACTTTGAGGCATTCTGAAGGTATCCGCGTGGGGAATTGAGATCAGAGGAGAAAATGAGAATGACCATTAATGATATTTACTCCTTCATCAACGTCATTAGCGAGAACAGTACTTTATCTAGTATTGCTGCTATCATTACCATTATTATGGCTATCATAAGTATCCTTTTTAAATTGCCAGCGCGACTCATGAATCAAATCAGTGAATTCGATGGGATATATGAGGGGAATGCTGAGGATTTCATTTGTGATAACTCCAAACCGGATCTTGATCTGCTTTATATTTTCCGTGCAAAAATAAATCGTTCCTCATCTCGCTACAAGATGGAAGCATACGTAGATATATATGAGAGACCAAATAAAAAGCCTTTGGGGGAGGCTAAATTAAAAGGAGATCTCCGTGTAAGTAACAGTATGGGATACATGGAATACTCTCTGACTTCGGAAATAGAAGGCGAATCTGAACTCGCAAAAAAAAATGATGGATTTATGATCTTCTCGGTGGCCAGCGAAGGAAAACTCTGTGGAAACTGGATTACTGCCCGCCCGACAAGAAACCGGAAATGCAAAGTTTTATTTGGCTCAATTTCTTTGATGAGGGTGAAAAAGTCATCGTGGCCCTTTTCGTTGCGTAAACTAAAAAAACCTTTGGGTAAAATTGAGAAAACACGTCTTATAAATACATGTGATCCAAGTTCTTCTTGGCCTTCAATACCAGTTAAGGAATACTTAGATATAAAAAATAAAGGAGGACTTTTCGATATCCGGCAAATGCTTCAGCAGGCAATGCAGCTTTCCGTTTTGGATCGCGCCGCCCTCGTCGAGGGACTTATCGCTAACCTCGACAAACCCGATAACACCCTCGACACCTTATGGCTGAAAGAGGCCGAGGATCGCATGCATGCCTATCGTGCCGGAGCGCTTGCAGCCGTTGACGCAGATGAAGTATTTGCCGAGCTCGGACGTAATCCTTGAAGGCTCGATTTCTGTGTCGGTTGAGCGGCTGAGTATATCAATGGGAGGATTCGAATAATGGGACGCATCGTGGCCCAGGTGGAAGTGACCAATCCTACGGATTCCGAGAAATCGCTGGTATTCAGCGCGTTCGTGGATACCGGCGCCGGGGCATTGATATTACCATCATCCTGGAAAGGCAGATTAGGAAAGTTCGTGAATGAAGAGAAGGTTGAATTTGTGTTGGCGAACAACGAAGTGGCTCATGGCATTGCATGTGGGCCCGTGGGTATTCGTATAGAAGGATTCCGAAGGATCTTCAACGAAGTAATGTTTATAGACATGGAACCTGCCGAGGATGGAGAATATCAACCCTTGCTCGGCTACGTTATCCTCGAACAAGCACAGGTCGTGGTTGATATGCTGGGACATCGGCTGGTGCCGGTTAAACATATTGATTGCAAATTTTCTTCCCAATCGCTACGTAAACAGAGCACGGCCCGGAAAATTCGATAACATTCGGCATAGGGTTATCCAACATGACCAATTCCGCCCGGCAAATGCTTCAGCAGGCAATGCAGCTTTCCGTTCCGGATCGCACTGCCCTCGTCGAGGGACTTATCGCCAGCCTCGACAAACCCGATAACATGCTCGACATGTTATGGCTGAAAGAAGCCGAGGATCGTATGAATGCCTATCGTGCCGGAGAGCTTGCAGCCGTTGACGCGGATCAAGTATTTGCCGAGCTCGGACGCAATCCTTGAAGGTTCGATTTCTATTACCGGCTCGGCGCGAACTCAGGGAAGTGGTTCGTTACTATAATGTGTTAGTTTTTAGATGGCCTCTTAGAGGCTGTCTAAAAACTAACACATTGATTTTAAATCGGTAGGCTGGGGGCAAGGAACGAATCCCAGCTTTGGTTATTGCTGGGTTTTGGCCGTCCCTGGCCGCAACCCAGCCTACAGCCTACGATCCCTTTTTAGACAATCTCTTAGGCACGAGGGAAGACGAAAGGCATTTTGTGGCGAAACATGACAAGGTAATGGAGAAGATCCTTCTCGGCGCATCTGATGCGAATATAGCGTTCGAGGATCTTCGAAGGCTACTGCTTCATCTTGGCTTTGAGGAGAGGATTCGTGGAGATCACCACGTTTATCGGAAGGGAGGCGTCGAGGATAAGATAAACATCCAGAGAGCAGGCAACAAGGCCAAGCCGTATCAGGTTAGGCAGGTTCGCAGAATTATCCTGAAATACCACTTATCGGGTGGGTAATCATGTATAGATACGAGACTATTATTTATTGGAGTGATGAAGATGGGTCGTTCATCGCAGACGTTCCCCAACTGCCCGGCTGTATGGCGCACGGCGCATCACCAGATGAGGCATTAGCCAACGCACAGGATGCTATGCAGCTTTGGATTGATACGGCTCGTGAATTTGATGATCCTATACCGGAACCGTTAGGGCGTCGCCTTGCCTATGCGTAATTCGCCTAACGGGTAGCTCAGGCGACGCCGGAAGCCTCGGTGGCGCTTCGCGGTAGGTTCAGCCCGTAGGCTGGGTTGAGGAACGAAACCCAGCACCTCAGCTACCAATTTTCGCTAGGATCCTTGAGGGACCCGCATCTTTACAAATGAGTCAAGTTTGTGCAGTGCATAAATCGGGATCGAAATCGAGATTCCGATTGCGATCCCGATCCCGATTTCGACCTATCCCGGCTCTCCAACGGTTGGTTGGGCGTAGGAGATGGGGCCTTACGGGAGAGGGGCTTTTGGGGCCTCACGCCTTGTCGGTCTGAGGCAAAGCCTCGCTAGAGTTTGAGAATAAGTGCGGAGCCGTCATTCCGGCAGGGATTGCCGGAATCTGCCGATGCCGGGGATGGCCGACTTGCGGGAACCGGAAACATTGGCTCAGGGGCTGCGACATAATCGTCGTGCCAACCACTAAGTAGGACAAGATTAACAGGATTTCCAGGATTATTTTCTTAAATAACAATTATAATATTCTGTTAATCCTGAAAATCCTGTGAATCCTGTACGATTAGGAGACAAGCCCGGAGGTTAGGGTTTACTCCCTCATTAGAAATCCTGCCGGCTGTTTCCGGATATTGTGCACCGCCGGATTAACCCGTAACCTCAACCGATCATCCAACCAGCTTTGCTCGCTCTGCGAGTCTTATCACCAGAAGAGGAAAATCCAATATGTCTGAGATCGTCGACATCAAAGCCCGTGAGATCATGGATTCCCGCGGCAATCCCACCGTCGAGGCCGATGTAATCACCACCACCGGCGCCATCGGTCGCGCGGCGGTCCCCTCCGGCGCCTCCACCGGCTCCCGCGAAGCCCTGGAGCTGCGCGACAAGGACAAATCCCGCTACCTCGGCAAGGGCGTGCTCAAGG
The DNA here is from genome assembly GCA_011392765.1 of Candidatus Thiosymbion ectosymbiont of Catanema sp. Cochon2018. Taxonomy (GTDB): domain Bacteria; phylum Pseudomonadota; class Gammaproteobacteria; order Chromatiales; family Chromatiaceae; genus Thiosymbion; species Thiosymbion ectosymbiont_A. The sequence goes on from WYCW01000002.1 coordinate 148,999, forward strand.
CCGTCAAAAACATCCAGGGCGAGCTCCGCGATACCCTGGTCGGCACCGAAGTCAGTGCCCAGAAAGACATCGACGACAAGATGATCAAGCTCGACGGCACCGACAACAAGGGCCGGCTCGGCGCCAACGCCACCCTCGGCGTCTCCATGGCCGCCGCCCACGCGGCGGCCCAGGAAAAGTCCGTGCCGCTGTATAAATACCTCGGCAAAGACTTCGTGCTGCCGGTACCCATGATGAACATCCTCAACGGCGGCGAGCACGCCGACAACAGCGTCGATTTCCAGGAGTTCATGATTATGCCCGTGGGCGCCCCCAGCATCCGCGAGGCGATACGCTACGGCGCCGAGGTCTTCCATGCCCTCAAATCGGTGCTCGGCGGCAAGGGGTTAGCCACCGGCGTCGGTGACGAGGGTGGCTTCGCGCCGGACATGCCGTCCAATGTAGCGGCCGTCGAGGTAGTCCTGGAGGCCATCGAGAAGGCAGGCTTCAAGGCCGGCAAGGACATGTACCTGGGCCTGGACGTGGCGAGCACGGAATTCTACAAGGACGGCACTTACAAGCTGGAGGGAGAGGGCCGCACCCTCGACTCCCAGGGCATGTGCGACCTGCTGTCCGATTGGGTCAGCAAGTATCCCATCCTGTCCATCGAAGACGGCATGGCCGAAGGGGATTGGGACGGCTGGAAGCTACTCACGGACAAAATCGGCGACAAAGTCCAGCTGGTGGGCGACGACCTGTTCGTAACCAACACCAAGATCCTGAAGGAAGGCATCGACAAGAAAACCGCCAACTCCATTCTCATCAAGGTGAACCAGATCGGCACCCTGACCGAGACCCTGGAGGCCATCCGCATGGCCCACGACGCAAAATACACCGCCGTGGTCTCCCATCGCTCCGGCGAGACCGAAGACACCACCATCGCCGACTTGGCGGTGGCATCCAAGGCCGGGCAGATCAAGACCGGTTCTCTTTCCCGCTCCGACCGCGTCGCCAAGTACAACCAACTGATGCGCATCGAAGACCAGTTGGGCAGCGAAGCCCGCTACGCGGGCAAAGGCGCCTTCCGCTGGCTGTGACGGTCCGCCCGCCCTGAGACCATGCGCTGGTTCGCAGGCATCCTGCTGCTGTTGCTGGTGGCGTTGCAGTATCGCCTGTGGACCGGCGACGGCAGCTTGGCGGAGGTCCGGGCGCTGCGGGACGAGATCAGGGCGCAGAAGGCTGAGCTCGAACAACTGCGGGCCCGCAACCAGGCCCTCGAAGCGGAGGTCCTCGACCTCCACGAGGGTCTGGACGCCCTGGAAGAACGGGCCCGCAGCGAGCTGGGGATGATTAAGCAGGGAGAACTGTTTCTGCAGATCATCGAGGAACCGGCCGAGGATACTTCCCCAGCGCCGGCTCCTGCCGGCACGGGGAAGGGACCATGAAAAAGGCCCTATATTGGGCTTGAGACTATCGAGTCACTCAGAGCACAGAGGTAGTCGGTGATGAAGACTGAAGAACAAACTCTGTCTGAGGGGACGTCCGTGACGAGTGAGTCACCGACCCGAGACTCGCGAGGAACATCTGTTGAGCCTGATGAGGAGAGAGGTGCACCGCCCGCCCCAGAAAATGGGGGTTCGAGTGCGGTTATTCGAGGCAAACCGCCGCGGAATTGGCTACCACTAGCAAACATACTTGCCCTGCTTACAGTGCTGATGGCGACGGTACCTGCAACATTGTCTCTCTACAACTGGGTAGTGGACAGCGCGTTGGTGATCGTCGACACAGGGGTCTATGAGTTTCAAGCGGATAGGGCCTGGGGACCCTCTGAAAGCATTGAGGGTTGGAATGAGAGTAAGAAGCGCATACGCTTTAAGTCGCCAGTGCCGTGCCCTCAGCCAGAAATACGAGTGTCGATAAGCTCCGTAGATTTCGGCGGTGCGAGTCGTCTGGACGTTGCCGCTCCGGCCGAAGAACGTACCCGCGATGGGTTTCAATTGGTTGCCAGAACATGGGGTGGTTCAAAAAAAATTCCCTGGGTGAAAGTTGATTGGTTCGTTGCCTGCCCACGTGAAGCAGGAGTTGTTCAAGACAAACCGCTGCCGAATTGGCTGATAGCAATGTGGAACTGGCTAACACCAACAAACGTGCTCGGCTTGCTCACAGTGCTGCTTATTCTGTTCATATTGCTGGCAGCACCCGAAATATTATCTTTCTACGACTCGTGGAAGAGGAAGGCAGCGGACAAGAAGCCGCGATCCTATTCTCCTCGGTGAAGTGTAGACTCGGTGTAATGCGGCCTTGGCCTTAGTCGCCTGATTCGTAACCGTCAGAGCTACAGGGGAATATATGCAGAAAATAACCCCGGAAATGATAAAGCATATTGAAGCCGAATATGCGGAATGGGGAGAATTTCTCAATGGAGTAATTGGCCTCCTTGCTTTTTCATTCGGCTTATCATGTTTAGGCACTGACAGGCCGGATATTACTGGCTTTATGTCGTTAGTATTTATCTTGATTTTTGCATTATATGGAAAAACTAAGTTTCCTCAAAAACTAAAGGATCTCCGAAAAGAAGAGTTGTCAGGTATTGATGAGCTTATTCTTCTGGGCTTTGAAAGAAAGTATTTTAGCCCAATGGCTGTAATTAAAAATTTTCCGGTAGGTCTAATCGGATGGTTTTTTCTAGGCGGAGTAACACTTTATGGTGCTGCTGAAAATGCCGGTTGGCTCTAAGATGGAAAAAGAACGAGCCCACGTAGGCTGGGATGAGCTTGCGAGCCCCAGCATCCCCATTCGTAACCGTTCAGCCCCCCCTCGATCCTGATCTCGAAAACCAGAAATCAATAGATTATGTTAGGACCAAGCCGAAATCCAAAGGGGGGGCTGAACGGTTACCCCCATTCTCGTATGCTAGAAGAAGCTGGGGTTCGTACCTCACCCCAGCCTACGGCCCTTCAGAATAAGATGGTAAGGTATTATGTTTCAGAAAAGTAATATCATGTTTTTGGTAGTAATTACTACCGCTCTCCTAACGGTTTTCTTGCCTTCTGTAACGATGGGTTATGAAGACGAGATCACCAGGCTCTCGGAAGATTTAAAAAAGCACATTCAGCTTTCAAACAAAACAAGAATAGCTGTTGTAGATTTTACCGACCTGAAAGGGAATGTGACTGAACTGGGAAGGTTTATTGCTGAAGAATTTTCTATGGGACTGCTTATGGCTAGCGGGAACTACGAAGTTGTTGACCGGTCACATCTTCAGGTTCTTCTCAAAGAGAATAAATTGTCTGCAAGTGGTTTGGTTGCCCCTGAAGACGCGAGAAAAATTGTAAAAGTTTCGGGTGTTGATGCTCTGATCACAGGAAATATTACCGCATTTAACGATAATGTTAGGCTGTCAATCAAAATATTAGATGCGGGCACGGCAAAACTTATCGGCGCGAGCAAGGGAAATATACCGGCGACAAAAGCAATTAAGGATTTGCTGGAAAAAGAAATTCACAGCTTTGATATTTCAGATCGGAGTAATAACGCAACAAGCATTAAGACAGAGTTTAAGATACGTAAGAAAACTGAAAAGGAAGGTTTTGTTTTTGCATTGCAAGACTGTCAAAGGAAAGGAGAAAATGTGAAATGTGAATTTTTAATAACCAGTTCCGGCCAGAATCAAAAACTTAGAATTTTTGCTGATTACGGTAATGATAGTTCATATTTTTTAGACAATTCAGGAGATTCCTTTTACCCTAAAAGAATCGTGCTTGGAAATAATAGTCACCAATCATATATTTATAAAACATTCTATAAAGACACTCCTGTCAAAATGGTATTAGAATTCAATCAGGTCGGCACTCAATCAAAAATTATGAGTATACTTGTTGTATTATGTAAGCTCAATAACAAAGCCCCTTTTGTTATAAAATTTCAGAATATTCCAATTCTAAAAGACAATTGATTTGGAGCAGCTCCGGATGGAAATAAGAACATGAGGTTTCAGTATCCAAAATATTGGGAAGTAATCGGTCTTATTATTGCGCTGTTAACATTAATTGTAACTATAGCGCAACTAGGCCAAGACAGAGATAAGGCTCATAATGAAATTACAAAAAAGGACAACAAAATTGAAAAAAGCAACCATAGAAAAACATTCTCTGCACTAACCGTATCTGAGAGAGGGTCTCAACACATTGATTTTGCCGATACTGAATTGTCTGTAGCTTTTCAAAATATAAATAGTGAAGAATATGTGAGTTTGTATGTCGCACCGGCAGGACAAAAAAGTTATGTCTATGCAGTAGTTGACGGTTCTGTCGTAGAATTTAAATCGTTAGATGTCTCATACTATATCCAAGTAATAAAAGTCGATTATTCAGAGAAAAAAATAACCTTGAAAGTGAATTATAAAACAGATGAGAATGCCCCGTAGTGTCACTGTGTACGCTGCGCTTTCTCATGCAATAGAACGTCGTTCACGGATGTTTCCCATTCGCTTCCATACTCCAGCATCGAATCCGTAAAGATACGTCGTCATCTCTCTCACGGCGAAGAAAGGGCGCATGTTCCAGAGCAGCGAGTGCCGACAGATAATCGGCGCGGGTATCCGGATACTCGGCGGGGACTACCTTTACATAGAAGCCCTTGCTGTGTCCGGTCGTGGTAGCGAGCTGTTCCAGGTCTTGTTCCATTTTGGGATCGAGGGTAACGGCAAGCATCTCTTCGGTCGGTTCGTTTGATAAAATGCTATACATATAATCTATACTTCATATTGGCACAATGTTGCATTTCTTGAACACTTGGAATCTCAGCGTGAGGAGCGAATCAAGCTCCTTCTTGTACGTTGTGTGTGTTTGATTTAAACACGCCGATATTGAACGTTTAAAACTGCCAAAGTCGTAATAGTGCTTGGAATAGAGAACCTCTTTCTTGACGAACTTCCATACTCTCTCGATGAGGTTCAAGTTCGGTGAATAGGGTGGCAGAAAAAGTAGCTCGATATTGAGTTTCAAGGCGAGTGCGGTGACGATTTTGCATCTCTGGTAACGCGCGTTATCCAACACCAGAGTAATCGCTACTCCATGCGTTACCGATGCGATTTTTCGGAGCAATTCACAAACACTTTCGGCGTTGATATAGCTGTCATTCGTGATTAACACCAGTTCATGTGTGATGGCATTTAGCGCGCCGAGAACGTTAAAACGTCTCCGTCCGGCGGTCGCCTTTACAAAGAGGCGTGTAAATGACCACAGTACACCGAGAAAAGGTCCGAATACGAAATGGGCAGCATCGACAAAAAAATAGCGCGCTTGCCTTCCTTGGCTTCTTCGAGGCGCGGCTCTAACTCATTGATTTTGAATCTCTCTTGCTCTTCCGAGTCCGCTTTTTCCGGGATCGACCCGACTTTTCTCGGGCGCATACCAAGCGACTTCAGGAACTTTCCCACGGCGCTGGGGCTGCGCTTGATTCCAGTCAGCTGCTCTATGCTTGCTATCGCGTCCTTGAGCGTCGCTGGCGGATGCGCGCGAAAATGGGCTTTGAGGCGAGCTCGATGCTCATCCAACTCACTCGTCGGGGCGTAGAAGTTAATTTCCATTAGTTTTTCCACCCCACCCGCTTGATACATCCTGAGGTATTTGCATAAGGTGTTACTACCAATACCGGCAAGCCGACAGATCTCCTGATGGGAAAGGCCCTGACTTTTTAGCCACAGCACATCCATTCTCCTTCTCACTCTTGGATGAGGGTCATCGTAGCGTAACTGCTTAATCCTCTTGATATCCTGCGGGCGGAAGTCGATTCTTATCATTGCTGCCTCAATGTACACAATAAGCTCTCTAACCCAACTTAGTATATCATCTCTCAGAAAGTTACACGTCTTTCCAGGAATTTATTTTAAAATTCGTATTTTGTGCCTATAGGGAGTATATAAGCCGAAAAATCCCAAGGATGGAATTTTTCAAGGCTTCCAGGGATCTGTCGGGGCGTAACCGTTCAGCCCCCTCTCTGGATTCCGGTTTGATTCGGACATAACCCCTTGATTTCTCGTTTTCGGGATCAGGATCGTAGAGGGGGGGCTGAACGGTTACGCCGGGGCAGTTGCAAAAACCAAAAGTCGTGATTAAAATTCCTCACTGATTACTGAGCAATTTAGTCAGGTATGGCTCAGGTTGAGATCCGGGCATCCAGCGTGGATCTCTGCCGATCGTCGGAAAGCACACAACACACTTTGCAGGAGACTACACATCATGGCACACGAACTGCCCCCACTTCCTTACGACAAGAAGGCCCTGGAGCCCGTTATCTCCCAGGAGACCATCGAGTATCACTACGGCAAGCACCACCAGACCTATGTGACCAACCTCAACAACTTGGTGCCGGGTACCGAATTCGAGGGTAAAAGCCTGGAAGACATCATCATGAAATCCTCCGGCGGCATCTTCAACAACGCCGCGCAGGTGTGGAACCATACTTTTTACTGGAACTGCCTGAGCCCCAAGGGCGGTGGCGAGCCTTCCGGTGCCCTGGCCGATGCCATCAACGCCGAATTCGGCTCTGTGGGAGAGTTCAAGAAGCAGTTCTCTCAGTCCGCCGCTACCAATTTCGGCTCCGGCTGGACCTGGCTGGTGAAGAAGACCGACGGCTCCGTGGAGATCGTCAATACCTCCAACGCCGGTACTCCCATGACCGAGGGCAAGACCGCCCTGTTGACGGTCGATGTGTGGGAGCATGCCTACTACGTCGACTATCGCAATGCCCGCCCCAAGTATCTGGAGGAGATCTGGAAGATCATCAACTGGGATTTCGTGGCGGCCAAATACACCGGCTGAGGCGGTTGACCGGCGGTTCAATCATTCACAATGAATAAGGATAGATCGTGCGCACGAAGCGGAGCACGATCTGTCCTTTATTCATTAGGTATCAGGGTTTTCCGACCAGAGCAACCAGCTTGGCCCGGACTGCGGTCAACTCGGGAGCAGAGGCCTTGCCCTTGCGACTCGCCTTGCACGCAACCCAATCGAGGGATTTCACTTGGTCGGCCAGCACTGCGCCGGGGGGAGTACCGGCAATCGGGACCTCGAACGGATAGCCTTTGATCCGCGTCGTCAGGGGACAACAGAGCATCAAGCCGGTTTTGCCGTTATAGGTTGCCGGGCTGAGGACCAGCGCAGGCCGGTGCCCGGCTTGTTCGTAGCCGGCTTGGGGGTCGCAGTCCAGCCACACAATATCGCCCGCCTCGGGGACGTAGCGACGAGCCATAGTTAGAACGCCTCGTTACCGACCGCCCGACCGAAGCTGACTTCGGCATGCAGGTTGTCCGATGTGATTCCGGCCAGCAGTTGCGCAAGATCGTATTCACGCGGGTGCATCGGCTCGATGACGATGCGTCCGGTTTCTTCGCGCACGTCTACCGGGTCGTCCAAGTGAAGGCCTGCGGCCTCCATGATGGCAGCGGGGATGCGCACCGATGCGCTGTTACCCCATTTCTTCACGAATGTTTGCATCGTAAACCCCGGGAGTATCTATGATGTAGATACCATAGAGGACCCCAGGATGCATTGCAATCAAGAAGGCTCGTCACCAACGAGTTCCTATGCTCAATGCACTCACGATTTCTTGGATTCTTAGGGTATTGCTGGGTTTTGGCCGTCCTTGGCCGCAACCCAGCCTACGGTCCTGCCAAGTGGACTTTTGCGGTTCAGACGATTCCACGGACAGATCCGGGTTGACAGTCCTGGGGGCGAACTCTAAATTGCGGTTGTTAGCACTTATATGAATCGAGTGCTAAGCTGTCCTCCGCAGTGAGGCTTCGATTTTCCGTGAGAGGGCCTTGATGACGAGTGCCGTCGGTGGTGACACCCAAGTCAGTGAACGCGCGCAGCATTTCCTCAAGGCCCTGATCGAACGCTACATCAGGGATGGTCAGCCCGTGGGCTCGCGGACGCTCTCGAAGGATACGGGCCTGGAGCTCAGCGCGGCGACGGTGCGCAACATCATGGCGGACCTGGAAGATATGGGGCTGGTGTCCTCGCCCCATATCTCCGCCGGTCGGGTGCCTACGCGTTTGGGTTACCGGCTCTTTATCGATTCCCTGCTGACCGTCAGGCGACTGGCCGAGCAGGAGGTAACTGAGATGCGGCGCCGGCTGGAGGGCCCTGGCGATGCCGCCACGCTGATCGAAAGCACTTCTCAGCTGCTATCCGGCGTCACCCACCTGGCCGGGGTGGTCATGATGCCGCGCCATGAGCACGATGCCTTTCGCCGGATCGAATTTTTGTCCCTGTCCGGAAAGCGGGTACTGGCGATTCTGGTGACCAGCGAGGGCGAAGTTCACAACCGGATTGTCAATACGGATCGCACCTATTCACCGGCGCAGCTCGAACAGGCGGCAAACTATCTGAACGACATGTTCACCGGCCGGGATTTGCACGAGGTGCGCAAGTACCTGCTGGCCGACATGAAGACCACCCGCGAGCACATGGACCAGGTCATGTTGCAGGCGGTGGAAATGGCGCAACAGGTGATGGAGGCCGCCGAAGGCACCGGTGATTGCTTTATCGCCGGACAGACCAACCTGATGGAATTCGATGAGCTGGCGAACGTGGAACGGCTCAAGCAGCTGTTCGATGCCTTTACGGAAAAAAACCAGATCCTGCATCTGCTCGACCGTTGCATCGCGGCCGAGGGGGTCCGGATTTTCGTCGGCGAAGAGTCCGGCTACCAGTTGTTGGACGATTGCAGCCTGGTCACGGCGCCATACGGCATCGACGATCAGGTGATCGGCGTGCTGGGGGTAATCGGACCGACACGGATGAATTATCCGCGGGTCATCCCCCTGGTGGACATGACCGCACGTCTGTTGACGGCGGCCCTGAAGCAGCAAGAGCGTACCTGATTCTTTGAGGTGATCACAGTCGCCGGACCCCGCAACCCGGTGCCGACCGGGCATGGGGTCCGAGAACCGGTATGGAGGTTCAGATGGTAGAGGAGCGAGCGACAGACACGCCGGAACAGAAGCCGGAGGGGCCGGGGGCAGCGGTGCCGGATGCGACCGAGGCAGCAGAGGCAACGGCGGTTGCGGAAGAGGTTGTAGAGACCGCGGAAGTCGAAGCGACAACGGTGGCGGCGGCAGCACCGACGGCGGATGACATCGCCGCGGCCGGAGAGGATTCACCGGAGCGTTTGACCGCCCTGCTGGAAGATGCACGGGCCAAGGCGGACGAACACTGGGACCAGCTGTTGCGGGCACGCGCCGAGATGGAAAACCTGAAGCGGCGGCAGGCCAACGAGCTGGAGAAGGCCCACAAGTTCGTCCTCGACGGCTTCGTGCGCGAACTGCTGCAGGTGCGTGACAGCCTGGAGCTCGGCCACGACGCGGCCCAGGACGAGGGCACGGATATCGCGAAGCTCCGCGAGGGCACAGAGCTGACCCTCAAGCTGCTCGTAGACGTAATGGGCAGATTCGGTGTCGAACAGATCGACCCGCAGGGCGCGCCTTTCAATCCCGAGTACCACCAGGCCATGACCACCCAGCCTACGGAAGAGGTCGCGCCCAACACGGTGGTCAAAGTGATCCAGAAGGGCTATCTGCTCAACGGTCGGTTAGTGCGACCGGCCATGGTGATCGTGGCGGCGGCGCCCCCGTCGGGACAGGCTTGAAAACCTCAGGGTTTTACCCCAACTGAATCGGCAGAGAGGCTCGCCGAGCGACGAGAATTCAACCCGGAGACAGAACATCATGGGAAAAATCATCGGCATTGACCTGGGTACTACCAATTCCTGCGTCGCTGTCATGGAGGGCGACAAGGTCAAGGTCATCGAGAACGCGGAAGGCGACCGCACCACCCCTTCCATCGTTGCCTTCAGCAGCGATGGTGAGGTTCTGATCGGCCAGTCCGCGAAGCGTCAGGCGGTCACCAACCCGAAAAACACCCTGTTTGCGATCAAGCGCCTGATCGGTCGCCGGTTCGACGACAAGGTGGTCGGGAAGGACAAGGATATGGTCCCCTATAGCATCGTCAGGGCGGACAACGGCGACGCCTGGGTCGAGGCCAACGGCAAGAAGATGGCCCCACCGGAGATTTCCGCCAAGGTCCTCCAGAAGATGAGGAAGACCGCGGAGGACTATTTGGGGACTGAGGTCAAGGAGGCCGTTATCACCGTGCCGGCCTACTTCAATGATTCCCAGCGGCAGGCGACCAAGGATGCCGGCCGTATCGCGGGCTTGGACGTCAAGCGCATCATCAACGAGCCTACCGCCGCCTCTCTGGCCTACGGCATGGACAAGCAGCGGGGCGATCAAAAGCTCGCGGTCTACGACTTGGGCGGCGGTACCTTCGACATCTCCATCATCGAGATTGCGGAGATCGAAGGCGAGCACCAATTTGAAGTGCTCTCGACCAACGGGGACACCTTCCTCGGGGGCGAGGACTTCGACCTGCGCATCATCGACTTCCTGGTAGCCGAATTCAAACGGGATCAAGCCGTCGACCTGCGCAATGATCCCCTGGCCCTGCAGCGCCTCAAGGAGGCCGCCGAGAAGGCCAAGATCGAGCTCAGTTCCAGCCAGCAGACCGACATCAATCTGCCCTACATTACGGCCGATGCGGCGGGACCCAAACACCTGAACATCAAGCTCACCCGAGCCAAGTTCGAGTCGCTGGTGGATGATTTGATCGAGCGCACCATCGAGCCCTGCCGCATCGCCCTCAAGGACGCCGGGGTGACCGCGGGCGACATCGACGAGGTGATCCTGGTCGGCGGCCAGACCCGCATGCCCAAGGTCCAGGAACAGGTCGAGGCATTTTTCGGCAAGGCGCCGCGCAAGGACGTCAACCCCGACGAGGCGGTGGCCATCGGAGCGGCCATTCAGGGCGGAGTACTCGGCGGTGAGGTCAAAGACGTTCTGTTGCTCGACGTGACCCCCCTGAACCTCGGCATCGAGACCCTGGGCGGGGTGATGACCAAGCTCATCGAGAAGAACACCACCATCCCGACCTCGGCCCAACAGGTATTTTCCACCGCCGACGATAATCAGACCGCGGTAACGGTGCATGTATTGCAGGGACAGCGCGAACGTGCGGCCGACAACAAGTCCCTGGGTCGGTTCGACCTGACGGAGATTCCGCCGGCCCCCCGCGGGATACCCCAGATCGAAGTCAAGTTCGACATCGATGCCAACGGCATTCTCAATGTCTCGGCCAAGGACAAGGCCACGGGCAAGGAACAATCCATCGTCATCAAGGCCTCGTCCGGCCTCGCGGACGACGAGATCGAGCGGATGGTCAAGGACGCCGAGGCACATGCGGAAGAGGACCGCAAATTCCACGAACTGGTCGCGGCCCGCAACCAGGCGGATACCATGATCCACGCCACCCGCAAATCCATGGAGCAGCTCGGGGACAAGCTGGAGTCCGGCGAAAAGGAAGCCATCGAATCCGCCGTCAAAGACCTGGAACAGGCCATGAAGGGTGAGGACAAGGAGGCCATCGACAGCAAGACCAAGGCCCTGGGCGAGGCCTCCGCCAAGATGGCCGAGCGCCTCTATGCCCAGCAGGATGGAACGTCCGGCGCGGCGGGACCGGACACGGGTCCGGAGCGGGGTGAAAACGGGAAGACCGGCGGTGACCAAGACAACGTGGTGGACGCCGAGTTCGAAGAGGTCAAAGACGACAAGAAAGAGTAGCGGTCGTCAGTGACTAGCACAGCAGTACCGAAATACCGATCACATCGGTTTGCTCTTCCATCGAGAATTCTTTTTTTGCCGCAAACGAACGCGAATCAACGCAAATGGTTGGGATCGGTTTGCCATCATGGATGGTTCCGGGTCCGTTTCCGTCGATGTGCGGCCATTTGCGTTGATTTGCGGCTGAATTTTCCATGGGAATCCTGCCGGCTCGATGTTATCGGTAGTCGAGAGCACCTGTTAGGTTTATGTATTTAGAGGATATATAAATGGTAGAAGTCAAAATCCGCGAAAAGACCGAGAGTATTAAGTATGCGACGGCTCTGGGAACGGAACTTGGCCAACCCCACAGCTATCTTCAACTGTATTTTCCGGAATCAGGTAAGGTAGTGCCCAACGATATTTATATCTTGAAGCAGGGTGAGCGTGAAGAAATGTGCAATGTGACTGGTGGACAAGCAAGAGGGGTAGAATGGACTGACCGTAATCAAGCAATGTTCCTAAAGGAGGCCATAGGATTGCGCTGAGCGATATTTCTCGTTCCCACGCGGCACGTGGGAACGAGAGAAAGACAACAGGTACGACTCTGATGACGTTAGCAAAAAAAATTCTTACTCATATAAAGCGCCTTCCGGAATCTTCTCAAGCTGAAGTACTTGATTTTGTGAAATTCCTCGAATTGAATTCTAAAAAAGACAATAAAGATCAAGAATGGACAAATATCAGCATATCAAACGCAATGTATGGTATGGAAGATGAACCCAGCCCCTATTCCCTCGATGATATTAAGGAAGAAATTTCATGATTCAGGGAGGGCAAATTGTTCTTTTCAGATTTCCTCAAACAAACCAGGCTGTTGGAAAACTCCGTCCCGCCTTGGTTCTTCAAAAGTTACCAGGCCAATACGATGATTGGTTAATCTGCATAATATCCTCGCAATTGTCACAACAGATACTATCATTTGACGAAATGATAAAAGATAGTGATGCTGACTTTATCAGATCAGGACTAAAAACATCCAGCATTATAAGAATAAGTCGATTAGCAGTAGTTACTGAAAAGATATTGCTAGGTAGTATTGGTTCTATATCTAATGAGCGTTTGTGTGTTATTAAGAGCAGACTGGTTGATTGGCTAAAAAGCCCATAACAAGGTGCTAAACCAGATCACGAGAAGCTCGCTTTTTTCAGGCTCTCTTAAGAAAACGGAAACAGAATTTTCAAAACAAGTCTATTGATTACCAACCAGTAACCACTAGGCACCAACTAACCATCGCTCCAGGGAATCATGTCCAAACGCGATTACTACGAGGTGCTCGGTATCAGCCGCAACGCCGGTGACTCCGACCTGAAGCAGGCCTACCGGCGCCTCGCCATGAAGTATCACCCGGACCGGAATCCCGGGGCGGAATCGGAACGCAAGTTCAAGGAGGCCAAGGAGGCCTACGAAATCCTCAGCGATCCCAAGAAGCGCTCGGCCTACGACCAGTTCGGCCATGCCGGCGTGGACACGAGCGAAGGGTTCGGCGGGCCGGGAGGCTTCGGTGGGGGTGGCTTCTCCGACATCTTCGGCGATGTCTTCGGCGACATCTTCGGCGGTGGGGCGCGGAGTGGGGGACGGCGCGTACATCGTGGTACCGATCTGCGCTACGACCTCTCCCTTACCCTGGAAGAAGCGGTTGCAGGCAAGGAGGTGAAGATCCGCATCCCGACCTTGGTGGAGTGCCAGTTCTGCGGCGGCACCGGCGCCAAGCCGGGTACCTCCGCCAAGACCTGCCCCACTTGCAGCGGCGCCGGCCAGGTACGGATGCAACAGGGTTTCTTCTCGATACAGCAGACCTGTCCCCAATGCCGTGGTCAAGGCACCATGATCGAGGAACATTGCAACCATTGCCGGGGCAAGGGCCGGACCCAGGAACAGAAGACCCTCTCGGTGAGGGTCCCGGCGGGTGTCGATACCGGCGATCGCATTCGCCTGTCCGGCGAAGGCGAGCCGGGGGAACGAGGCGGACCGCCTGGGGACCTCTATGTTCAGGTCACGGTCCGGGAGCACCCCATCTTCACGCGCGAGGACAACCACCTATTCTGCGAGGTACCCATCGGCTTCGTCACCGCGGCCCTCGGCGGCGAGCTGCAGGTACCCACCCTGAACGGAAAGGTGATGCTCAAGATCCCGGCCGGGACCCAGACCGGAAAAATGTTCCGGATGCGCGGCAAGGGCGTGAAATCGGTGCGCGGCGGCGTCATCGGTGACCTTATCTGCCGCGTAATCGTCGAGACGCCGGTAAACCTGACCGAGCGCCAAAAGGAACTGCTGCGCGAACTCGACGAAGAAGTGCAGGCCGGGGGAAGGAAGCATAGCCCCCATTCCACATCCTGGGTCGATAGCGTCAAGAACTTCTTCGAGAAGATGGGGTTTTGATTTTCGAAAACGGGTAAGCCGTTGGAAGCCGACCCCTGAATTTGGTAGCGGAGGGAGGATTCGAACCTCCGACCTTCGGGTTATGAGCCCGACGAGCTGCCTGACTGCTCCACCCCGCAATAGACTGAAGCTATTTTATGCTTCAATGACCTCGGATGCAACCTCCTCGATGCGACCGAGGGCCCGTTCCAGATTTTCCCGGCTGGTGGCAATGGAGATGCGCACGTGCCCGGCGAGGCCGAAGGCGGAACCGGGGACCAGGGTGATGCCGGCGCGCTCGATCAGGAATTCCGCCAGGTCCAGATCATTGCCCACCCTGGCGAGCGCCTCGATCATTCCTTTCACCTGCGGGAAGACGTAAAAGGTGCCGTCGGTAGGCGGGCACGCAATGCCGGGTATGCGGTTGAGGCGTTCCACCATATAGTCGTGGCGTTCCTTGAAGGCCGCGGTCATGGTCCGGATGCAGTCCTGGGGGCCTTCGAGCGCCGCCTGGGCGGCTACCTGGGAGATGGAGCTGGGATTCGAGGTGCTCTGGGATTGCACCTTCTTCATGGCCTTGATGACCTCCCGTGGACCGCCGGCGTAGCCGATGCGCCAGCCCGTCATCGCGTAGGCCTTCGAGACGCCGTTGAGCACCAGTGTGCGCGGGGCCAGATCGGGACAAGCATGGAGGATGTTGACGAACGGCTCATCGGCCCAGCGGATATGCTCGTAAATGTCGTCGGTGGCTATGACGGCGCGCGGAAATTCGAGCAATACCTCGCCGAGGGCGGCGAGCTCCGCGCGCGTGTAGGCGACTCCGGAGGGGTTGGAGGGGCTGTTGATGACTACCAGCCTGGTCTGCTGAGTCATCGAGGCCCGCAGCTGATCGGGGGTGATCTTGAACTTGCGGTCGGCCCCGGCGTGTACCAGCATCGGGGCACCGCCGGCCAACAAAACCATGTCCGGATAAGAGACCCAGTAGGGGGTCGGGATAATGACCTCGTCGCCCGGGTCCAGAATGGCCTGGGCCAGGTTATAGAAGCTCTGTTTGCCGCCGCAGGAGACCAGGATTTGGTCCGGAGTGTATAGAAAGCCGTTCTCACGTTGGAATTTGGCGATGATCGCCTGCTTGAGTTCGGGGGTACCGTCCACCGCCGTGTATTTGGTGAAGCCGCCCTTGACGGCGGCGATGGCCGCCTCCTTGATGTGGTCGGGCGTATCAAAGTCCGGTTCCCCGGCGCCGAGTCCGATAATATCTTTACCGGCGGCGCGTAGGGTCTGGGCGCGGGCCGTGACGGCGAGGGTGGGGGACGGCTTGACGGCCTGTACGCGTGCGGAAAGCTTGATGCTCATTCTGTCGGGATCTCTCGGTTCTTATCTTGGGAGCCGGTGGCGCCCTGGTAGTTGGTGTTCAAACCGTTAATAATAGCCAAAGCTCGAACCCGGAGCACAGGGGAAAATGCGACCGACCAGGGCGAGCGCGCATAGCTTCCAGTCGTCAGTCGCCGGTTTCAGCAGTGTAGGTCAGGTTTTCGGGATAGAGTTCCCAGGGGGCGTTCTCAATTTTGACCTTCTTCTTATCCTGAACTAAGCTTTTTCCCGTCTCCGAAATCGGTGGCTAACCAGCAGTAAACCCCACTGTATGAGGGGAAACCTTTCCGCAACACGGTATCTTTCTCACCATGGAAACCGCATTAAGTTTCGAGAAAATCTGGCAGTTGTTCCAGGAAACAGATCGCAGATTCCAGGAAACAGACCGCAGGTTCAAGGAAACGGACCGCAAATTCCAGGAATCGCAACGGGCCTTGGAGCACAGCCTCCAAGAGATACACCGTGAGTTCCAGGAGTCGCAACGGGCCTGGGAGCGTAGATCCCAAGAGACGGACCGTAAGTTCCAAGAGACAGACCGTAAGTTCCAAGAGTCGCAACGGGCCTTGGATCGCATGTTCCGGGAAACGGACAAGAAGATGAAAGCCCTGCAGGAGCTGTTCGAAGGCCAGTGGGGCAAGTTGATGGAGAGCCTGGTCGAAGGGGATTTGGTCAACTTGTTGAAGAAACGTGACATCCGGATCAATGATACCTCGACCCGGCGTAAGGGGTGTCGGGATGGGGAGAACTTTGAGTTCGACATCATTGCGCATAACGGGGAGGAGATCGTCATCGTGGAGGTGAAGACGACCCTGCGGGCCGGGCTGGTCGATAAATTCATCGAGCGCCTCCGGCGGGCCAAGCGTTACCTGCCCGAATACAGGAACCATACGGTGTTCGGTGCGGTGGCCTATTTGCGCGCGGAGCAGGGGAGCGACCACCAGGCGCAGAACCAAGGGTTGTTCGTGATTCGGGCCACGGGCGACAGTGCTGCCATCGTCAATCCCGTGGGCTTCGAGCCCCGGAAGTTCGGATAGAGGCGACATTTTCTCCGCAGGTGGATACCTCGCCCAGGGCCTTTGTGCTCGAATCTGGCTTCGCCCCGGCCGGGGACCAGCCGCAGGCGATCCGTCGGTTGGAAGCGGGCCTGAATGACGGCGAGGCGGGCCTGACGCTGCTCGGAGTGACCGGCTCGGGCAAGACCTTTACCATCGCCAACCTGATCGCGCGGGTCCAGCGCCCGGCCCTCATTCTGGCCCCCAACAAGACCTTGGCGGCCCAGCTCTACGGGGAGATGCGGGAATTCTTTCCGCACAATGCGGTGGAGTACTTCGTCTCCTACTACGACTACTATCAGCCCGAGGCCTATGTCGCCGCCAGCGATACCTACATCGAGAAGGATGCCTCCATCAACGAGCATATCGAGCAAATGCGCCTGTCGGCGACCAAGGCCCTGCTGGAGCGCCCGGACGTCATCATCGTCGCGACCGTTTCCTCGATCTACGGCCTCGGCGACCCCGATGCCTACCTCAAGATGGTCCTGCATCTGTCCCGCGGCGACCTGCTCGATCAACGGGCCCTGCTGCGACAGTTGGCTAATCTCCAATACAAGCGCAACGAGGTGGAGCTGCACCGGGGTACCTACCGGGTGCGCGGGGATGTGATCGATATCTATCCGGCGGAAGCGGACGCCGAGGCGGTGCGGGTGGAGCTGTTCGACGACGAGATCGAGGCCATTTCTCTTTTCGATCCCCTGACCGGCGAGGTCATGCGCAAGGTCCCACGCTACACCATCTTTCCCAAGACCCACTACGCGACCCCGCGGGAGACGATCCTGAACGCAGTCGAGCAGATCAAGCTGGAGCTCAAGGACCGCCTCGACCGGTTGCGGGAGCACGACAAGCTGGTGGAGGTCCAGCGCCTGGAGCAACGCACCCTGTTCGATCTGGAAATGATGTTGGAGGTAGGCTACTGCGCGGGGATCGAGAATTACTCCCGCTATCTCTCCGGCCGCGCCGCCGGCGAACCGCCGCCGACCCTCTACGACTATCTGCCCGACAACGCCCTGGTGGTGATCGATGAGAGCCACGTGACCGTGCCCCAGCTGGGGGCCATGTATCGAGGCGACCGCTCCCGCAAGGAGAACCTGGTGGAATACGGATTCCGCCTGCCTTCGGCACTCGACAACCGGCCCCTGCGTTTCGAGGAATTCCAGGCCCGTCAACCCCAGACCATCTATGTCTCGGCCACCCCGCGCGAGTTCGAGATCCAACACTCGGGGACCGTGGTGGAGCAGGTAGTGCGCCCCACCGGGCTGGTGGATCCCGAGGTTGAGGTGCGCCCTGCCCTGACCCAGGTGGACGATCTGCTCTCGGAGATCCGGGTCCGGGTCGCCCATCACGAACGTGTTTTAGTCACGACCCTGACCAAACGCATGGCCGAGGATCTGACCGACTACCTGGACGAACACGACGTGCGGGTGCGCTATCTGCACTCGGACATCGACACCGTCGAGCGGGTGGAGATCATCCGCGACCTGAGGTTGGGGGAGTTCGACGTGCTGGTGGGGATCAACCTGCTGCGCGAGGGGCTCGACATGCCGGAGGTCTCCCTGGTGGCCATTCTGGACGCGGACAAGGAGGGCTTCCTGCGCTCGGAGGGCTCACTGATCCAGACTATCGGACGGGCCGCGCGCAACGCCAACGGTAAGGCCATTCTCTATGCCGACGAGGTGACCGGCTCCATGCGGCGCGCCATCGACGAGACCGAGCGCCGGCGTGCCAGGCAGACCGCCTTCAACACCGAGCACGGCATTACCCCCCAAACCATCCGCAAGGCGGTGGCGGATATCCTGGAGGGCGCGACCCCCGGCGCCCCCATGCGAGCCCAGGAGTATGCCAGGGTAGCGGAAGAGGCGGCCGAATATGCCAGCCTGACCCCGGGACAGATGGCCAGGAAGATCAAGGCCCTGGAAAAGGAAATGTACCGGTACGCCAAGGAACTGGAGTTCGAGCAGGCCGCTGCCATCCGCGATCGCATCCGGGAGCTACGGGGACGGGGGATTGCGGCATGAGGGTAGTTTCGCCAGGGCAACCGAATGATAAAAGGAGGTGCGATCCATGCTCGGCATCAACGCCATACCGGCATTCGACGACAATTACATCTGGCTGCTGAGGGACTCGGGCGGCACCCGAGCCACAGTGGTAGACCCAGGGGATGAAGAGCCTGTCCTGGCAGCCCTGGAGGCACAAGGGCTGAAGCTCGGTGCTATCCTGCTTACCCATCACCATTACGACCATATCGGCGGGGTGGAGGCACTGCGGGTGGCGTTCCCCAAGGTCCGGGTCTTCGGTCCCGAGGACCGGCGGATCCGCACCTTTACCGATATGGTCCACGAGGGGGACGCGGTCAGGGTCCCGGACCTGGGCGAGCGGTTCCAGGTCTTAGAGGTACCGGGCCACACTTCGACCCATATCGCCTACCTGGGCGCCGGTGCTCTATTCTGTGGCGATACCCTATTCGCGGCCGGCTGTGGGCGGGTGTTCGACGGAACCTTCGATCAACTCGCCGCTTCTCTGGGGCACATCGCCGCCCTCCCGGCAGAGACCCTCTGTTATTGCGCGCACGAGTACACCTTGGCCAACCTGGAATTCGCCAGCCGGGTCGAGCCCGAGAGTACCGCCGTCGCCCAACGGAAACAGGCGGTATCCAGCCTCCGTAAGTCGGGTCGGCCCAGCGTCCCTTCCCGGCTAAGTGAGGAGCTGGCGACCAATCCCTTTCTACGCACCGGGGTGCCGGCGGTCAGGGCCTCCGTCGAGGCCACGTCCGGCAAGTCATTGGCCACCGGTGCGGAGGTTTTTAAAGCCCTGCGGCGCTGGAAGGACGGGCAATACGACTAAGAGACTGTCTAAGAACTAACTAACCTGTAGGGTGGGCTGTGCCCACCAAATACTACGCCTGATCGGTGGGCATAGCCTGCCCCCTACGGGTACGGTTCTATAAAAATCAATGGCTTAGTTTTTAGACAGCCTCTAAGTCCTCGGCTAGAGACGCAGACCCAGGAGCAACCCGGCAGTAAAGGAGGCGGCGCTGGAGAGATTATCGGCTATGAAATTTTTCAGGACGCCGCCATATGCCACCAACCAGTCGACAAAGCTGTCGTAGCTCGTTTCCATCCCGGCCCAATTGACCTCGATCATGCCGCTGTACTGCAGGCTGAACAGCAGGATCAGCAGTAAACCGCCGACTACCAGCGCGACCTTGAAGGCAACCTTGAGGGCGTAACCGATAGCCAGGCCCACCATAAAGGAGAAGCCGAGCCGCAGGAAGAATCCGGACGAGAAGAGGTCGTTTTCTCCCGTCGCCGCTGTCAGGGGTGACTCCGGTTGTGTTTGCGGGATACCCTCGAACATCGGCGCAGTCCCTTCATACTGATTCATGGTTCGTACCTATTGTTGTATACCCGTTGCACATGAATAGTTGTGGGGTCCCGGATGATTGCATAGGAACTAAAATGGGGTCATTATTGCGTGCCCGAGAGCAAGGCGCGACGAGGAGGAATAGCCGGCCTCTTGTGACGAGCCGCAACGCCGTCAGCGCGGAAAAGGATCGCAATCGGACCGTGAACGATGAATGTCAACAGCCCCTCCTAACCACCACGAGCATGCCGCCAGGCCTCTCTGGACCCGGCTATATCACCGGCGGCCTTCCGGGCGGTAGCAATAATGATCCAGTTGTCCCGTTCCAGAGCGACTTGCCGCCTCCCCGCCAGGGCATTCGAGCGTGAAGCCAGATTGCCCGCCTGGGAGTAGAGGCCCTGCTCTACGCGCACACGTGCCAGGCGATTCCAGATATAGGGCTCCCGGGGCTGGAGGCCGATGGCGCGTTCCAGGGTCGCCGCGGCGCCCACATAATCCTTGGTCCGACGCTGCCGCTCGGCCTGTTTGACGAGGGTGCTTGCCGCCGGCAACAGGTTCGGAACCCTCAGGGGCGGCAGGGGTGGCAGAGGTACCCGGGCGGCAGGGGTAGGCGTGAGCGTCACGTCCGCGGGCGGGACTTTCGAGACCTTTTTCGGCCAAGACGGCGACTGGGCCGACGTCACGTCCCTGGACGGAACTTTCTCGGACGTCTTCTCTTTAGTCGGAGCACCCGTCGCGCGCTCAGACCTGGGACCGGTGTCCACCCGCGGTGCCTTCTCCGTCGGAATAGCGCTCCGGGGAGCAGCGGCATCCGGTGCGGACGCAGGCGGTCGATAGGCATAGACCTCGACCTTCTTTTTCCGGGGCGGTGGTGTAACGGGTTTCGGCTTTTTCGGCTTGGGTGCCGGCTTTACCCGAGGGAGCTCGGGTACCGCTTTACCGAGGGTTACGACCGGGGCCGGTGGGCCGACCCGTTTCGGGGGAGTACAGGCAACCACGCCGGCCGCCAATAAAACAGTCAGGATTAGTCTATTCATTGGTCACCTGAAGAATCACTCATGAATTGGTGGCGTCCGTCTTTCCGGTCACCGGCAGACTTTCGGGCAGGCGTCTCTTCAAGGACGACACCGTGGACACGGCCTGGCTCGTGGGATACAGGGCCGTGGTCCTCCCGGCCGGCACACCGGCTTCACCGCGGGCCTAGGCACCGGTTTAACGATTACCGGGCGCGGTGGGCCCACCCATCTCGGGGGAAGACAGGCGGTGACAAGACCGGCCGCCACCAGAACCATCAGAAAAACTCTATTCATCAGTTACCATAAATCACGCATGAGCTCGGTGAATTCACCGTCCGTTCCCGTCTTCCTGCGGTCAGGAGCGGACCTGGATCTCCCACCCGACCGCCGCCGGGTAGTGGAAGCGGATCCGGCGCCGCAGGCGGACGTCGCCCTCGGCACCCCCTGCACGGCAACGGGCAGACTGATCCCGCGTCTGCAGCGCGCGCTTGCCCGCAGGCCGGTTACCGGGTCGAGCCGCACCTCCGTTACGCCCTCCGGGCGGAATTCGGGCAGCGGCCGAGTCTCGACGGAGGTCATAATATCACCCCAGATCCGCAACGCCCCGCTGGCCCCGGTCAGTTCGGTGGGTCCATTGTCGTCCCGTCCCACCCATACGACCAGGACCTTATCACCGCTGAATCCGGCGAACCAACTATCGCGCTGATCGTTGGTGGTGCCCGTCTTGCCGGCCACCGTCAGACCCGCGGGCAGGCGTTTCTTCAGGGCTACCGCCGTCCCCTGCCGCACCACCTGGCGCATGGCCCAGGTCGTGAGGTACACGGCGGCGGCATCCGCCACCGGCTCGACGGCCAACGGATAGCGGTTCAGCGGCCGGCCGGAGGCATCCAGCACCTCGCGGATGGCACGCAGGGGGGCCCGGAAGCCGCCCGCGGCGAGGGTCTGGTAGATCTGACCGACCTCCAGCGGCGTCAGGGATACGGAACCCAGCAGCAGAGCCGGAACCGGGTTTACGGGCCGGCGCACGCCCAGGGTTTCCAAGGTCTTCACCACCCGGTCGAGGCCGAGCGCCACCCCGAGCCTGACCGTTGCCAGATTGTAGGACTTGGCCAACGCCTTGTAGAGGGGCACCCACCCATGGCTCCTGCGGTCGTAGTTACGGGGCTTCCAGAGCTTGCCGTCCCCGGTGCGCAGGCGCACCGGACGATCCGAGAGTGGTGTCACCAGACTATAGCGTTCCGGCTCTGACAGGGCCGTGAGATAGATGACCGGCTTGATGAGCGAACCGATGGGTCGGACCGCACCAAGGGCGCGGTTGAAACCCGCATAACCGGGATCGCGCCCGCCCACCAGGGCCAACACCTCCCCCTGGGTAGCGGAAGCGACCACTACGGCGGACTCCAGGGTCCCGGCCGCGAGACCACGCGCACGCTCCAGCTTCGACACCCGCTCGCGCACGGCCGCCTCGGCGACCGTCTGGACCAGGGGATCCAGCATGGTGAAGATGCGCAACCCCTCGGAGCGCAGATCCTGCTCCCGATAATCCCGCTGCAGTTGGCGCCGCACCAACTGGAGATATGCGGGATAGGTCCCCGCCGGTCGTCCGCCCTTGTCGCTGACCCCCAGCGGCACCCGTTTGGCGGCGGCCGCCTTCTCGGCGCTGATGATCCCCTGCTTCCGGAGCATGTCGATGACCAGGTTGCGCCGTCCCAGGGCACGCTCCGGATAGCGCCGCGGGTGGTAGAAGGAAGGCCCCTTGATGAGACCCACCAGCAGGGCCGTCTCGGCAATTCCCAGCTCGTCCAGGGAGCGATTGAAGTAAAAACGGCTCGCCAGGCCGAAGCCGTGGATGGCCCGGTCGCCATCCTGGCCGAGAAAGATCTCGTTGGCATAGGCTTCCAGGATCTCATCCTTGCTGTAGTGCAGATCGAGGAGAACGGCCATGATGGCCTCGTTGACCTTGCGCGCCAGGGTCCGTTCGTTGGTCAGGTAGAAATTCTTGACCAGTTGCTGGGTCAGGGTACTGCCACCCTCCACCACCCCACCGGCCTGCAGATTGCGCCACATGGCACGGATGATGGCTCGGGGATTCACCCCCCAGTGCCGGTAAAAGTCCCGGTCCTCCACCGCCAGCAGGGCAGCGACCATAAGCGACGGCAGATCCTTGCCCCGGATCAGGACCCGGTCCTCATTGTGCGTGGGATAGACGCTGGCGATCAGTGCCGCATCGAGGCGCACCAGGGCCGGGTCGGGGCCACCGGCAGCGTCCTCGAGCCCGGCCACCCGGCTGTCCTCGATCCGGATATCCAGTCTGCGTTCGGGTTCGGGACCGTCCCAGAACCGGAAGGGTCGGGTATGCACCAGGAAGCGGCCACCCTGGCGGGAATAGGACCCCACATAGTCCGGGCTCCGCACCCGGCGGTACCTCAGACGCTCCAGCTCGCCGGTCAGCGCCTCCACACTCAGCGGGCGACCGACATAGAGCTCGAGCGGCCGCGCGAACACCCGCGCGGGCAATGCCCAGCGCTTGCCCTCGAACTTGGTGCGGACGGCACCGTCGAGGTGAAAGGCGTAGAGCACACCGGCGAGGCCGGCGGCAATCAGCACCAACAAGGCCCAGCGACCGACCAACCGCAGCAGCCCCCCACCTTCGGGCCCAGGCGCGCCACGCTTCGAGGGGGCGCCGGTGCGGTTATCTCGGACCATGGCCCCGAGCCCGGATCGCCCGCCGCCGGGGCAGGCGGGATATGGCGGCAGCGCCTTGCATCGGAATGAACAATGGACTCTCGATCTTGACCTGCCCGCTATGGTCCCATCTACGAACACCCCAAACAAGGGCCTATAAGGACCCCCCGAATTTTCCCGGACACCTTATAATTCGACCAAAACCCGTGAGCAATCGACATGGCCCAAGCAGCCTACAAATCCGGCCGCTTTACCTACGCGGATTATTGCGCCTGGCCCGACGAGGAACGCTGGGAGCTGATCGACGGCGAGCCCTACGCTATGTCCCCGGCCCCTGCTCGGGTGCATCAGGAGGTGGTCGTGGCGCTGGTCGCTCAGATCTACCGAGCGCTCGATGGGACAGCTTGCCGCGTTTACACGGCCCCCTTCGACGTCCGCCTGCCGCACCGCGACGAAGCCGACGCCGTAGTGGACACGGTGGTCCAACCCGACATCGCGGTCATCTGCGACCCCGACAAGCTCGACGACCAGGGCTGCCGCGGTGCCCCGGACTGGATCATCGAAGTGCTGTCTCCCACCACCGCCGCCAAGGACCGCATCCAAAAACGCGAGCTTTACGAGCGCCACGGGGTCTGGGAGTATTGGCTGGTCCATCCGACCGACCGGGTCTTGCTCGTGTATCGGTTGGGGATCAATGGATACGGCAAGCCACAGGTCTTACCCACGGCAGGTCCCTATACTGCGGCGGCGGTCTCGGGCCTGACGATCGACTGGGACGGGGTCTTTACCTCCTAAATGTCAACACGTCCCAGCGACAGAATTCGCCGAGGTAACCCATGGCCCAACCCGCAAGCGAATCCAGCCACTTCACCTACGCGGACTATTGCACCTGGCCCGACGAGGAACGTTGGGAGCTGATCGACGGCGAGCCCTACGCCATGTCGCCCGCGCCCGCTCGGGTGCATCAGGAGGTGGTGGTCGAGTTGGTTCGCCAAATCGGTAATCACCTCCAAGGTAGCCGCTGCCGGGTCTATGTGGCCCCCTTCGATGTCCGCCTGCCGGACCATGACGAAGCCGACGAGGCCGTGGCCACGGTCGTCCAACCCGACATCGCGGTCATCTGCGATCCCGACAAGCTCGACGACAAAGGCTGCCGCGGTGCCCCGGACTGGATCATCGAAGTCCTCTCCCCAACCACCGCCGCCAAGGATCAGATTCGGAAACGTGAGCTCTACGAGCGCCACGGGGTCCGGGAGTATTGGCTGGTCCATCCGACCGATCGGGTCCTGTTCGTGTACCGGTTGGGGACCGATGGCTACGGCAAGCCACAGGTCTTACCCACGGTAGGTCCCTATACTGCGGCGGCAGTCTCGGACCTGACAATCGACTGGAACGGGGTCTTTATCTCTAATGCTCGCCCTGGGTCTGAGGCAAAGCTTCGCTAGGATCCCCTTGAGGGAGCCAAATCTTTACCAATGAGTCAAATTGAACATGAGTAGATCCCAAGCTTTGAAGGGCCTCGTGCTCGGCGCGCTTATTTTGCTGTCGGCGTCAGTGCCGCTATCTCAGGCCGCCCTGCCGCTCGCGGTGGAGCGGGAGCCCCTGCCCAGTCTGGCGCCGATGCTGGAACGGGTAACTCCGGCGGTCGTCAACATCTCCACCGTCACTCAAATCAAGGCCGAGACTCATCCCCTGCTGCGGGATCCCTTCTTCCGCTATTTCTTCGAGTTACCCCGCGAGCGCCGGGAGCGTAAGAATCAAAGCCTGGGCTCGGGCGTCATCGTGGACGCCGAACGGGGCCTGGTACTCACGAATCACCACGTGGTGGACCAGGCGCGCGAGATCGACGTCAGGCTCCGGGACGGGCGCGAGCTCAGCGCCGAGCTGGTGGGCTCGGACTCGGAGACGGACATCGCGGTGCTGCGCATCCCGGCCCAGGACCTGACCGCGGTCGTTTGGGGCGATTCGGACGCTCTGCGGGTGGGGGACTTCGTGGTCGCCATCGGCAGCCCCTTCGGACTCAGCCATACGGTGACCTCCGGCATCGTCAGCGCCCTGGGCCGGACCGGCCTCGGCATCGAAGGCTTTGAGAGCTTCATCCAGACAGACGCCTCCATCAACCCCGGTAACTCGGGCGGCCCGCTGGTCGATCTGCACGGCCGGCTGGTGGGCATCAACACTGCCATCCTGGCCCCAGGCGGCGGCAATGTAGGCATCGGCTTCGCCATCCCGGCGGCGATGGTGCGCACCGTCGCCGATCAGCTGCTCGAGCACGGGGAAGTGCGGCGCGGGTTGCTGGGTATCGTCGTCCAGGATCTGACGCCGGAGTTGGCCCGCACGTTGGGCGTCGGGAATGCCGACGGCGCCCTGGTCTCCCAGGTCGAGCCCGGCTCGGCGGCCGAGGCCGCCGGGTTGCACCCAGGGGACCTGATCGTCGCCGTGAACGGGCGCCCTGTCACCGGTGCGGGGACCCTACGGGCCCACATCGGCCTGCTCCGGGTCGGCACCCCCCTGGCACTGGAGCTGATTCGCAAGGGTACGCGTATCCGGCTCGAAAGCGCGGTGGCAGACCCCTATGTGGGTTATGTCGACGGCAAACGCCTGACCCCCGTGCTGGAAGGTGCCAAGCTGGGAGACCTGATCCAGAGCGGCGGCCGCGGCAACCGCCGGTCCGCGATAGCTGTGGGAACCGTGACCAAGGACAGCCCCGCCTGGTTCACCGGACTCCGGGAGGGAGACTTCCTGTTGGAGGTCAATCAGGAGCGGGTGCACAACCTCAGGGAGCTGCGCCGCATCCTGCGTCGGACGCGGACGATCGTCAGCTTAGGTATCCGGCGCGGTGACCGGACCATCGTCCTGCGCCGACGTTGACATGTCGTCTTCTGCTCTTTTGTAATAACATCCTTCTATCCGCAGATGGCATTGGAGCGCCGGCATCCTGCCAGCTATAAGATTGGGTGAAGCCACCAGGGACGGCGGCAACCGCCGTGGACGACATGGACCAAGTGGATCACGTGGACCAGGGGTTGCTGTGTGTCCCTCGGTCCATACCGTCCATGTTGTGCATGGGGTTGCCCTCATGGCGTGCCCAACATCCACAAGCAACTGGTTACCTAATGATCCCGGCACTCACGCAAGATTTCACATCGGTCGCGGATCATATAGATCAATGGGTACGCCTGCATGACATCCCCTGGGAGGACTACGAGCGACTACTAACCGCGCGTGGCGATCAATGCGGCGTGCGCGTTACCTATTTGGAGGGCGAGCTCGAGTTCATGAGCCCATCCATCGACCACGAATTGCTTAAAAAGCGGCTCGCCAGACTCCTGGAGGCCTATGCCGAAACGGTCGGCATCGAGCTGGAGGGTTTCGGTTCCTGGACCGTCAAATCGGAACCGCAAGCACGGGGGGTCGAGGCCGACGAATGCTACATCGTCGGACCGGTCACGGAGGCACCGCAGCGACCGGACATCGCAATCGAAGTCATCTGGACTTCCGGAGGGCTCGACAAGTTGGAAGTCTATCGCGGCTTGGAGATACCCGAAGTCTGGATTTGGCAGAAGGGGTCGCTGCGATTCTTCCTGCTCCGGGAAGATCAGTACGTGGTCGGCACCCACAGCCGGCTACTCGCCGACCTCGACCCGGCCATGATCGCCCGCTGCATGGCCCAAGAGAGCCAAACCCAAGCAGTCCGGGTATTGCGCTCCGCCCTCAGTGAGATACCGACACCTGGTTAAGAGCCTGTATAAGAACTAACCTATTGATTCGTGTTCATTTGCGGAAAAAAATCAGGGCTACAGCAAAACATGAGCGAACGACTTGAAGTGTCCTTCCCCGGCGGCAAGCGGGTCGATGTCCGCATCCGCGGTTTCGAGATCGCCACTGATCAACCCGTAAAGGCGGGAGGCGAGGCATCGGCGCCCCAGCCGTTCGATCTGTTCCTGACCTCCATGGCCGCCTGCGCGGGTTTCTATGCACTGAATTTCTGCCAATCCCGGACGATTTCGACCGAGGGCCTGGGCCTGAGCATGTTGTGGGAGCGGGATGAGAAGCGGCCGCTGGAGGCCGGCGTGCGGCTCCGACTGACCCTCCCGGCCGGTTTTCCGCCCAAGTACCGGGACGGTATCGTCCGGGCGATGGAATTGTGCGCGGTCAAGAAACACATCCAGAACCCGCCCGCATTCACGACCGAAATTCTGACCGAAGCATCCACGGGTGACGCTTAGGCTCGGGTCGGTAGCTTGTAGCCCACCAGGGTTGTGTCTACCGCCCCAGCCTCAGAAACCTCGGTCGCGTTCGTGTTTTGAATCCGCAGATTCTCACAGATGAGAAACGAGACAATCTGTGAAAATCTGCACAATCTGCGGATAAAAGATAAGGAAGCCACACAAGCATGCAGCTGGGAATCGACGAGCTCCTGGGGAACCCCCGGCGGCGGAGACCGCTGGCGGGCAAGCGCCTGGCCTTGCTCGGCCATCCCGCGTCTTTGACGATGGACGGTCGTCATACGCTGGATGCCCTCATGGATTCCCCCGAAATTCGGGTGACGGCCGCGTTCGGGGCCCAACACGGCATGCGCGGGGACAAGCAGGACAACATGATCGAGAGTGCCGATTACCTGGACCCGCGCCACGGCATCCCGGTGTTCAGTCTGTACGGGGAGGTCCGCTATCCGACCGACGCCATGCTGGAGACCTTCGATGTCCTGCTGGTGGATCTGCAGGACATCGGGACCCGCATCTATACCTATGTAACCACGCTCGCCTATCTGCTGGAAGCCTGCGCCGACAAAGGCAAGGCCCTGTGGGTGCTGGATCGCCCGAATCCTGCCGGGCGTCCCGTGGAGGGCAGCCTCCTGGAGGCGGGCTGGGAGAGCTTCGTCGGTGCCGCACCGATCATCATGCGCCACGGCCTCACCTTCGGCGAGCTGGCCCTATGGCTCGCCGACACCAAGGGCCTGGAGCTCGAGCTGGAAGTGGTCACCATGACCGGCTACGAACCCCAGGCGGGGCCCGGCTACGGCTGGCCCTTGCACCGGATCTCCTGGGTCAACCCCAGCCCCAATGCCTCCAGCCTCAACATGGCCCGCTGTTTTCCCGGCACCGTATTATTCGAGGGAACCATCCTGTCCGAAGGACGCGGGACCAGCACCCCCTTGGAAATCATCGGTGCCCCCGACCTGGATTTCGAGCGCCTGCTCGGACGCATGTCCAAGCTGCGGCCCGACTGGCTGGAAGGTTGCCGGCTCCGCAGCTGCTGGTTCGAACCGACCTTCCACAAGCACGCCGGCAAACTATGCTCGGGGCTCCAGATCCACACTGACAATCACGCTTACCGGCACGAGCGATTCCGGCCCTATCGGATTGCCGCCCTGTTGCTCAAGGCGGTACGGCTGGAGTACCCCGATTACCCCATATGGCGGGATTTCCCCTATGAGTATGAGACCGAGCGACTAGCCATCGACCTACTCACCGGCGGGACCTTCCTACGTGAGTGGGTGGACGATCCCGTTGCCGGACCGGACGACCTCGAGGCTAGGCTGGTTCCCGACGAAACGGTATGGACCCG
Source organism: Candidatus Thiosymbion ectosymbiont of Catanema sp. Cochon2018 (assembly GCA_011392765.1). Taxonomy (GTDB): domain Bacteria; phylum Pseudomonadota; class Gammaproteobacteria; order Chromatiales; family Chromatiaceae; genus Thiosymbion; species Thiosymbion ectosymbiont_A. The sequence continues at coordinate 178,119 of WYCW01000002.1, forward strand.
GGATCGACAACCGTTCCTACGCTATCCCTGCTCATAAAAGACCAGTCGGGTAAGAAGGTCCTCAATGTTCAATCCGTCTCCCACGCAGGGCTACCGAATAATAATCACTGCTGAAACATCGCCTTGGCAATGAGCCGCAGAGACCTGCCTGCGGCAGGCAGGTCTCTGCGGTTCAAGTTATCCAGACCCTATCTATCGCCCGTCCAAGTTGCCGGTGCCTCGCTGACGCCGCTTTGCTCACCCGCAGCCGGACCAGCCGGGCCGCGCCGTGCGACGCTCCTCGGAAGGCGCCGGCCATGGCCGATTGAATTTTCTGCAGGTGCAACCGTCCGACCAGCTCAGCCGCCTTGGCGTCGTACAGACTCAGCATCCCGTCGCACACCTCCGCCGCATCCCATACCGCTCGGGACTGACCCGGTACAATGCCATTACCGCACCAGCGACCGGTAGCGCGTCGAACTATTCATGTGTGATGGGTATACTTATGGCTTCTGTTCATTTCTCAAGTCGAAGAGCCCTCGAATGGATGCCGATACCCTCCGTTTGATATTGGGCGTTGCCGGTGGCCTGTTGTTGATCGGACTCTATCTCTGGGAGCGGCGGCGGTCCCGTTCCGATGAGGATGAGACCTACGAAGACGATGTGCCAGACGAGGACAAGCGCGAGCCCCGGCTCGGTGCCTGGGACGATGAGGCGGGCGCCGAACCGGAGGGCGTGGCCGGGAGCGGCGGTGCCCGAGAACGGCCCGAGCCCCCATTGGAGCCGGATTGGCCGGACCGGTCGGAGCCTCAGCTGGAGCTATCGGAGGTACCGGCGGAGCCGGGGCCTGTGCGCCCCAAGATCCCTTTGATCCTATCGCTCCACATCACGCCCGTCGATGGGATCTTCGACGGCGAGGCCATCGTGCGCGCGGCTAGCCGCTGCGGAATCGAGCCCGGCGAGCAGGAGATCTTCCACCATTACGCCGATACCGAGTCCACCGAGCATCCGCTGTTCAACATGGCCAACATGGTCAAGCCCGGGACCTTTCCCTTCGGCGCCATGGCCGACTTCGAGTCGCCGGGGTTGACTCTGTTCTCCCAGGTGGAGGGCGCCCCCGACGACCCGTCCCGGTTAGAAGCGATGTTCACCACCGCACACTGCCTGGCCGCTGAGCTCAAGGCGGAGATCCGGGACGAGACCAGGAAACTGCTCACCCCCGAGAGAGAGGAACGCCTGCGGGATCGGGTCCACGAGCTGGTAGCGTGGCGGCTGGCCGATGCGGATACCCGATGAAGTCGTGCGTGCCCGCAGCGAAAAATTGCGGCGGGAGATCGAGCAGCACGACTACCATTATTATGTCCTCGATGCGCCGCAGGTCCCGGACGCCGAGTATGACCGCCTGATGCGGGAGCTCCGGGACCTGGAGGCCAGGTTTCCGGAGTTGGTGACCCCCGAGTCTCCGACCCGGCGCGTGGGTGGCGAGCCCCTTGCAGGCTTCGCCGAGGTCGAGCACCTGGTCCCCATGCTCTCCCTGGAAAACGCCTTCGACGAGGCCGAGCTGCGGGCCTTCGACCACCGAGTGTGCGAACGGCTCGGGCGTGAGCGCGTGCGCTACCTGGCCGAGCCCAAGCTGGATGGCCTGGCCATCAGCCTGACCTTCGCGGAAGGGCGATTGCTCCGGGCGGCCACCCGCGGCGATGGACGCCGCGGCGAGGATGTGACGGCCCAGGTCCGCACCATCCGCTCCGTGCCTCTGCGGCTGCAGGGCGAGGACTGGCCGACACTGATGGAGGTGCGCGGCGAGGTCTTTCTGCCCAGGACCGGTTTCGAGGCAATCAATGCCAAGGCCCGAGCGGAGGGCGGCAAAACCTTCGCCAATCCCCGCAATGCCGCCGCCGGCAGCCTGCGACAGCTCGACCCCAAAATCACGGCCCAGCGTCCCCTGACCATGCTCTGCTACGGCTTGGGTGCGGTACAGGACGGCACCCCGGTGCCGACCCATAGCGAGTGGCTGGAGCTACTGCGGCGGTGGAGACTGCGGACCTCCCCGGAGCTACGGGTCTTAGACGGCATCGACGCCTGTATCGCCTTTTATCGGGAGATCGAGACCAGACGCGATACTTTCGACTATGACATCGACGGCGTGGTGTTCAAGGTCGACTCCCTGGCCGATCAGGAGACCCTGGGCTTCGTCGCCCGTGCCCCGCGCTGGGCGATTGCCTACAAATTTCCCGCCCAGGAAGAGCTCACCAGGATCGAGGCGGTGGAGTTCAACGTCGGTCGTACCGGCGCGGTGACCCCGCTGGCCCGCTTGCAGCCCGTCTTCGTGGGCGGCGCTACCGTCTCCAACGCGACCTTGCACAATATGGACGAGATCCGACGCAAGGACATTCGGGCTGGGGACACCGTCTACATCCGCCGGGCCGGAGACGTCATCCCCGAAGTAGTGCGGGCCCTGCCCGAACGCCGGCCCGCGGATACCGAACCGGTGACGCTCCCGGAGACCTGTCCGGAATGCGACTCTCTAGTAGTAAAACCCGCGGGAGAGGCCATCGCCCGCTGCACCGGCGGCCTCTATTGTCCGGCCCAGCGCAAGGAGGCGATCCGGCACTTCGCCTCGCGGCGGGCCATGGACATCGAAGGGCTCGGAGAGGAGCTCATCGAGCAATCGGTAGACACGGGCATCCTCACAGATCCGGCCGGGATCTACGGCCTGGCGAAGGAGCGCGAGCGGCTCATCGCCTTGGAGCGCATGGGCGAAAAGTCGGTCGACAACCTGCTTGCAGCCATTGAAAAGAGCAAGTCCACGACCTTGGCCCGGTTCATCTATGCGCTCGGAATCCGGGACGTGGGCGAGGCGACCGCGCAGGCCCTCGCGGATGCCTTCGCGGACCTGAAGGAGCTGATGGCGGTCCGGGTCGAGGACCTGGTGCGGCAGCGAGGGGTAAAGGGCATCGGCCCCAAGACCGCACGGGCTATTCGGGATTTCTTCAGCTGTAACCCGGAGCCCGTCTGCGAGGGCGGGCTTGCCGATTGGTTGGCGGCGCAGAAGATTCCCGGCGTCAGTGCCAAGGTAGCCGCGAATCTGGCCGACCATTTCGATGATCTCGGCGCACTCAGCCGGGCGCGAGTGGAAGACCTGGAGAATAGGAAGGAGAGTCTGGTGCCCGGCGTGGGAGAAACGGTCGCCGAGCGGATCGTCGCTTTCTTCGCCGAGCCCCACAACCGGGACGTGATTGCGCGACTCTTGGCCGCCGGTATCCGTTGGGAGACACCATCGGCCCCCGCCGCGGCACCCGACCAACAGTCCTTGGCCGGCAAGACAGTCGTCATCACCGGCACCCTGGGCCAGCCCCGCGACCGGATCAAGACGGCGTTACAGGCCCGTGGCGCCAAAGTGACCGGCAGTATCTCCAAGCATACGGACTACCTGATCGCCGGTGCGGCCCCTGGGTCCAAGCTGGCCAAGGCGCAGGAGATTGGGGTTACCGTGGTGGACGAGGAAGGACTCGCCGGCCTGCTGGGTGAGGATTGAGGGTCAACCTCTCTTTCCCGACGGCCTGCGGCTATCGACAAACCCATCTGGCCAGCACGGATGCCCTCGACTATCGATAACCTTCAGCGGACAAGCTCTTCACGGAAAAATTAGCCGCAAATCAACGCAAATGGACGCAAATAAAGGCAATGAGATGAAGAACCGTCGAGGGTGGCGAGCCGATTGCGACCGATTTGCGTTCATTCCTGCCTGCGGCAGGCAGGTGCGGCAAAAAAATTTCCCAGGAAAGAACCGAACCGATGTTATAGGTACTTAGGCACTGCTGTACCAGGCGGTGCCATGCCCCATCCGCAACCCGTTGCATCCTTCCATCGGTCGAGACGCCGCGACTATTCAAAAACCCGATAACCGGGGCCACCTTCGGCCCACAGAGACATACCATGCCGGAACTAACCAAAGAGCAACAGATTCTCATCGCCATGCGCAAGACCTTGACCGCGGTCGTCAAAGACATCACGCCCCCACCGGGGATGAAACACCCCCTCTCCGAGCAGACCATCGCCGATGTTCGCCAATGCCTGGCCCTGATCTCCGCCCGGGAGAAAGAACTCGCCGACGCCCAAGGCCGTGCCGGTGAACGGCCCTATTACGCCGACGAGCCCCAGTCCGCACATGTGGTGTCCATAACCGGGCTGGGGAAGGGCAAGAAACCGAATTGAGTTCGTTTTCGAGCTGCAAAGGTGCAGAGATTCTTTGTCAAGGAATCCGAGGCGTCGGTGATTGTATCTTGAAGATGAACCGGCATTCGGCGTAACCTGCCCTGTAATTTTCCGCCGATCGCTTCGAGATGCGGAGCTTCATGTATGTGGAACACTCCCAACCTTCTGACTCTGTTGCGTATCCTGTTGATTCCGGTGTTTCTCGGGATCTTTTATATCCCGGCAGCCTGGAGTCCCTTCGCCTGTGCCCTGGTATTCACGGTCGGCGCGGTCACGGACTGGCTCGATGGCTACCTGGCCCGGCGCTGGCAGCAGACGTCGTCCTTCGGCGCCTTTTTCGATCCGGTCGCCGACAAGCTCATGGTCGCCGTGGCACTGGTGCTGCTGGTGGAGTCGGATCCACGGGCAATATTGACACTCCCGGCGATCGTTATCATCGGTCGCGAGATCACCGTCTCCGCCCTCCGCGAGTGGATGGCCGAGCTGGGTGCCCGGATGCAGGTCGCGGTCTCGAAGGTCGCAAAACTCAAGACGACGGCGCAAATGGTCGCCATCATCCTGCTGATTTTCACCCACGTGGACACGGACTCGCTGATTTATGGTTTCGGGGTCCTGTTGCTCTACGTCGCCGCAGGTCTGACCCTCTGGTCCATGGTGCTCTACTTACGCGCGGCCTGGCCGAGCCTGACGTCCCTGAGCAGACCGTTGGAAGGAGAAGAACGGCGGTAACGGAGCGGAGCATCGGTTCACCGGGATCAGGAAGCGCGGCAGTGTGGTTTCTCGTTCTGCTCGGCCTGTGGCTCTGCGGCTCGCTCCCGGCGGCAGCCCAAACCCCTGTCTGGTCGGGGGCCACAGCCGGCCCCCGGGTCTCGGTGATCGAGATCCCACTTGCCGTCGATCTGCGCCCCCTGTTTCGGCGGGCGGATACCCTGCTGCCCCGTGAGGCCGGACATTGGCGGGGGTGGCGTAAGCAGTATGGTATAGAGACCCGTTACCGAGCATGGCGGGGACCTTTGCGCATGGTCCTCACCGGCGATCTGCTGCGGGTAGAGACCCATGTACGCTACTGGGTGCAGGGACGCAAGCGGATTTTCGGCGGTCTCGATCTGGCGGCAGGCTGCGGTGTCGACGAGCCGTCCCGTCAGGCCATCATCGGACTGCAGGTGCAGTTGGGTTGGGGACCGGACTGGACCCTGCGGCCCGGATTCCGGGTCCTGCCCACCCGCTTCATCGACCGCTGCGAGGTGACCGCGGCGGGCATCGATGTCTCCCCCATCATCGACGGGCTGTTCCGCAGGCGTCTGGAGGAAAGCCTGCATACTGCACTCGAGGCACTCGGCCCCCGGCTGACGACGGCCCGGTCCCAAGCCGAACGTTATTGGCAGGCCCTGCAAAGGCCGGTAGAAGTTACCCCAGGGCTATGGCTGACTACCGAACCCCTCGCGTTGGCCTTGGCCCCGCCCTGGGGACGTGGCGATCTGTTGGAGACGAAGCTGGGGCTGGTAATGGTCCTCAGTCTGGGCCCGGAGCCGACCAGGCAAGGGCAGTTGCGGCCCTTGCCGCCATTGCAGGCGTTTTTTCCGCGCGGAGCCGGCATGCGGTTCCTGCTCGACCTCGATCTCGACCTCCGGGCGCTCGGTGCTCACCTTTCCGGGATGTTGGCGGACCAGCCGCTCGAGGTGGAGGGACATCGAATCGGAATCGGTCGCGTCGACCTGAAGGGGGAGGAGAACAAATTCGTCCTGACCGCAGTGCTTACGGGCGATGCCACAGGCCGGATCGAGCTCTGGGCGCGGCCCGTCTTCGATCCGGCGACGCAGCGCATGCGGCTCGAGGATCTGGATTTTATCTTCGATCCGGAGGATCCCGACCAGGCACTCGGAGTCAATTTGTTCTACCAGCGCATCCAAAAAGCGCTGCAGGATGCTGGCAACGAGCTCCTGACGGCGCGCGTCGATGGCTTGCGTGAGGCTCTAGAATCGGCCTTGTCCAGGTCGGTTCCCGAGAATCCGAAGCTCAATTTCTCGTCGCTGCGTCTGGCGGAGCTGAGTCTGACCCTGGCCGGCTCCGCCCTTCACCTGCGCGGGATGGCGACGGGGAGCCTGGCGGTAACGGCGCGTTAGAGGAAGGCTGCTTATTCGACGCACCGGCACCTAATTTCAGAACATTTTGCATGTAGGAACCACGAATGGACACGAATAAACACGAATCTTGATTGATGTCGATTCGTGTTCATCCGTGGTTCTACCCAAAAAGGATGCGGTGGCCTCGAATTCGCAATTGATTATTCATACATACCGTTGACGAAAACCTTATTTTTCAAAGTGCCCTAAAGCCGCTGCTGCGGTTCGGGTCATTGGGCGTGGTCGGCCAGGCTAATCGAACAGATTCCTGAAGGCACCGGCAAACTGTTTGTAGGCCTCCCAACCGTCCTTGTCCATCACCTGGTCGATAACCCAACGGTTCTCCTCCTGCCGGCCCATGACACACTGTATCTCGTAGCCGAGATACCGCAGAAAGGGGTAGCCGGGTCCCTCGTCGTCGAAGTGGAGTCGGGCGTACTCGTCGGAACGCCGGTTGAGTAAGACAATAAAGGGACGACCATAATCACCGTCGCCGAAGAGGTCTCGGCCATTGTCCTGGACCTGCTCGATGATTTTGGCGACCAGGGTGGTAATCAGGGTACGGCGATCGTCTTCGCTCATGCCGGCGTAGGACAAGCGGTCGGCGATCTGGATCAGGAAAACGAGATACTCCTGGATGACCGCCATGCGTTGCCTGTCGTCCTCATAGACAAAGCGCTCGCAGTGCAGGTTGACGGCCTTTTCGACGGCAAGCCGCCAGGCAATGAAGGCAAGCGCACCTGCGATCTCCGGCACTGACCGTGCCTGCTCCGCGTTCCACCAATGACTCTTGATTCTCAGTGCCACCTGCTTCCCTCTTAGGAATCGGAGTCGCCGGGCCGAGTGCTGTTCTCCGACTCGACGGGCGGAGGCAGTTGCAGCGGGATGGCGTCCACGTCTGTCTCCGGTCCTTCCGAACCATTCTGCCGGGTGGTGAGTCCCACCAGATAAATGATCCCATACAGGACTCCGGCGGCGAGTGCGAGCCCCACGAGCAGCAGAAGCGTCTTGTACCAAGTGCGTTTGGGCTTGGCGGACGAGATCTCACTGTGACGGAACTTGTAGTCGTACATAAGCCGCATCCTGACAACTTTATAGCTGAATGGCGTTTTCCCGAATAACGCAATTGTAGTCGAGGATTCGGTCAAGAGGAAAATTTTTTCGGTAGTGGCTCAGTTTGCGAAAAATCGGAAATTGCGAAAAAACACAATGACGCCAAGACGCAAAGAAAGAATAGGAAACCTTTTTTAATCCGCAGATTACGCAGATTCCCACAGATTATTTCGTTCTTAGTCTGCGGAAATCTGCGTAATCTGTGGATAAAGAAAGTCCGGTCCTCCAAACTGCGCCAAATCATTCAGCTCGTAGGCACTCGGCAGCGCTGGGTTTCGTTCCTCAACCCAGCCTACAGGCTAAGCCCAGCCTGATAGGAATCCTTTTTTAATCCGCAGATTACGCAGATTCCCACAGATTATTTCGTTCTTAATCTGCGGAAATCTGCGTAATCTGTGGATAAAGAAAGTCCGGTCCTCCAAACTGTGCCAAATCATTCAGGATTGCTTTTAAGCGGTTTGTTCCTCACCACATCCTACGCTTGAACTTCACCGTCTTCATAGGCCATGCTTCGAATGCGCCTTGCCGCATAACGCGGGTCGGCAGCCGGAGCAAGCGACAGAAACCTCTCTCCTTCCTTATACATTATGAATTCGGACATCCACTTTTCCAAACACTCGTTGATTTTGCTTTCACCCATTCGCGCGGAGAATTTTTCTAAAATCGCTTTTTTTCCCCGTATTCTGGTGCAATACAGATAGAGCTCCCGCTCCGGATCATGCAAATACAACCTGCATTTTTTACCGAGGCGGAGATAGTCGAGGATCAGAAAGGTCTGACAATCACGATACTGCATCGGCTTCCGGTCCTTCGCCACATGATATTCTTGTAGTTTTTCCCACCACTTGAGGGTCGAAACGACACCGGACCAGCTCACCGGTTCCTCGACGGAATCAAAGGACTTACTATAGAGCTCGATCCGTCCGAGGACGTTATTCGGTATGGCATAGTTGAAAAAATCGGCATTCCTGATATTTTTTATCGAGTTGGCATCTCGCTCTCTGTCGATGGGGGATTCGGACGTATGATAGTAACGAATCAGATTCAAAGATCTGTAGGCATAGGCATATCTTCTGATTGTCAGGCATGTTTCTTCAACCTCGTCCCGAGTACTCCGAGGATAATCCGCAATCAGATTGGCTTCATATTTAACGCCTAATTCGTAAAATGTCTTCATGGTTTGTAGATTGTGTATGACTTTCGATCCTTTACGGATTTTCTTCAAGAATGAGTTGCTCAACCCTTCGATGCCAACCTGGGCGTGGTTCAGCCCGGCTTCACACAAGACCAATATTTCATAGGGGCTGAGATTGGCCTTTACGAGGTAATAGAAACACAAATCGATATTGGTATCCTTCAGGGCCTGTGCCAGCGATTGAATCCCCTCGGGATTGTGAATATTGTCAAGGACGTCGAACCTCGGTTGTCGATATTTTTTACATAGATACTCGACCTCCGCCGCGAATCTGCGATCCGATTTTGCCCGATAACCCCTCCACTGATAATTGAAACCACAATAGCGGCATCTACCCCACCAACAGCCTCTGGAGCCCTCGATCGGTAAGATCCAATCACGTTCTCCGGCAAGCTCGGCATAGCTATCGTAATCCGGAAACGGCAGCTCATCCAGATTCTCTACTTGCCACAGGTTTACGCCGTCTTCATGGTCAATCGCATTGTTACGGGTAAGAATCCCGTCGGTTCGCTCGATGGCCGAGAAATTTTTCTCTTCGAGATGGCCGACCAAGGCATCGAGTGGATATTCACCTTCCCCCTGGATGATAAAATCGATAAATCGGTATTCCTTGATTATACTCGGCCCCAGCCTGCCGTTGACGAGGACCCCCCCCAGGACATTGACCGTTTCCGGGGAGACCTGCTTCAGCCTTTTGCAGAATAGTAAATTCGCTGACAGTTGATTGTAGGAGGTGGTCAATCCGACCAGGTCGTATTTACCGGCAATTTCCAGGACGATGTTTCCGATGGATACATCGACCCGCACCATGATGAACCAGGTGATTATTTCAGTAAGTTCCGGAAAGCCGGTCGCGGATTCCGGATCCAGCGAGCGGGCGGGCAGAATTTCATAGGCCCTTGCCCGTTCTTCCGGGGTCATGGTTTCGAGTTGTCGATCCACCTCTGATCTGAACTCGGTTTCACTGAATCGATCCGCCAGCGGCGGGGCTAAGACGCGGGCAATATATTTTATACAGCTCTCCGTCTTTTCCGGATATAGAGAGGGAAAGGACAGCATATCGACAAAGAAGGCCCCGTCCTCCAGTATCTTGTAATAGTGTTCGCCGATCCGTCTTGCGATGGTGAAGTAGTCGTAACGGGAATCGACCTGGATATGTTTTTTATTCTGCTTTAGAAACGCCGCTAGAGCCCCCAGTGCCGAAGAGGGGGTATAGGACGCCTGCCAGGGCAGTGAAATCAAGCAAATTTTTTTCATCTTCAAAATTCAGAACTTGGCGAAACGAACCTGCTTTTTGGTCACCACAATGAATGCATTTGCCAGCTGATCTTTGTATCCGGCAAGCAGCATTTCGATTGCGTGGATTTTGGAGGCGGCGCGTTCATCTTGTAGCCGCAGGAAGACAACACCACAGTGTGGTTGTTTTTCTCGGTAGATCTTCTCACCGAAATCCTTGTCATTCGTAATGAGAATCCAGTTCTCGGAATGTGCCTTTTGGAGAATGTCGTCGTCGGCCATTCCACGGGCTTCGTCAAAAACCGAGAAGACCTCGTAGGACTCTGCGCGTAGCCGGCGGCCAACAGCAGGACCAGTGCATTCGTCTACGAGGAATCGCATCTACGCCGATTCTGCCACAAGCGGCATAAACGCGGTGCTTGACAAAGACAGTGACGCAAAAAGTAAACAGGCCTGAATATCTTCTGCTTGGAGACCCTCGTATTCGTCAAGGATCTCTTGTACGGTTGAACCATGTGCCAAGAGATTCAGGATGTACTCGACTGTCAACCGCGTGCCTTTGATCACAGGTTTGCCTACCATCACCGGGTGATCACAAGTGATCCGTTTAAGAAGTTGTCGATCAGTCATATCCAACCTCCCGGATCTCGAAGTCATGGCTGATCTCGGCGGTGGCGCCGAGCATGATAGAGGCCGAGCAATACTTTTGCGCACTGAGGCGGATGGCCCGCTCCACCTGCTGCTCCTTGAGATTGCGCCCGGTAACGATGAAGTGGGCGTGGATGCGGGTGAATACCTTGGGATCCTCGGCGGCACGTTCGGCCTGGAGTTCGACGACGCAGGCGGTCACCTCCTGGCGTGCCTTGCGTAGGATCAGCAAGACATCGAACTGGGTGCAGCCCCCCATGCCGAGGAGCAGCAGCTCCATAGGCCGTATCCCGAGGTTACGACCGCCGAACTCCGGGGGACCGTCCATGACCAAGGCGTGTCCGCTGCCGGACTCGCCCAGCATAGTTACACCTTCGACCCATTTGACACGTGCCTTCATCTCCCCGGCTCCTGCATTTTTTCCGTCTAGGATGCCTGAATCCAAGCAATCGGACCAGTTTTCCCATACTCAATCCGACAATAAGTTGTTACCGACAGTAGCAAAGCCGGATCAGGGACGATCCGGCGTGCCCAACATCAACATTTCGTTGGGCACGGCGCACCGTCCAAAGATGCGGTTCGCCACTGGCCGGGCGTCCATTGATGCGGTTCGCGCCCCCTCGTGATGCCATCCTGTAAGACCTACCGCGCTCACCGCATCCTACGTCCATCCTTGTATGTTCTGTTTCTGAGGGAAAGCCAAGGATGAGGTATAAAGGGAGTGATGAAGAGCACCTGAGGAAGCCGTCCCAACCTGAGGCCTTGAGCTTGTGTGTAGATTGGCTTCCCACCCTCTTCGCCCAGACCGGAGCGTTCCGAGGCCGTGAGCCATGCTCGTGAGCCTGCATACACAAGGTCGGTCGGCGAGGGTTCAGGGTCGAGGAACCAAATCATGATCCTAACGCCTTCTTGTACGGACGAGGAACCACTCCTGAACGTTGCCGGAATCGATGTCAGCAGTAAAACCATTACCCTCGCCATCAGCCGCGATGGCCAGATAGGAAACGCCCGCGAATTCAAGAACACCCCCCACGGGCCCGAACCCAAACCAAGAATCAGCTCCATGCCGCTCAACTTACCGCCACTACACCGGACTTCCTAATCACCGACCTGCAACAGAGCATCGCTCACCGGGAGGTCTAGATCGCGCACCTGCGGCAACACGTCTTGGATCTCATCGCCACCGATGAGGAGCTACAACAGACGGTTGAGCGCCTCATCAGCGTCACCGGCATCGCCGACGCCAGCGCCATCCAACTCCTCGATGAACTGCTGGTCTTGCCCGACGACATGAGCGCCAAGCGGTAGTGGTGATTTTTGAAGGTAATTGATTAGCGAGGCAGCTTCTCGCGCGGCCTCGTCCTGAGGAGAGGCGTCCCCCGTGGGTTGGAGGTTGTCAGGATGCACCGGAAGCGGAGTCGGAAGGAATCGGATCAGATGCCTGATTGTCAGAACGGAACAAGTCCATGAGCCCGCTGACCAGAGACTTTCCGCGTTTGCGTGCGGTCTCGATGATGGTCTTGAACGCTGCATAGGCGTTCGCCCCGTCGGCGCTTTTCGAGCAGTGCGAAACCTTGCGCGCGATCACGCCGGGGCGCAGGGCACGTTCGGCCCGATTGTTGGTCGGCTCGGCAACCTCGGGTTGATCGAGGACGCGCAGCAGATTACCCCCGGCGTGATGCCAGCCAATTTGGTCGAGCAGGCGTTGGTTGTCGGGGTCGTCCAAGGACCGTGGCTTGAGATGTCGATCAATGGCCTGGGTGATGTTCTGTGCCTCGCGGGTGTAGTCGTCTACGCCCCCGGCATGATAGCAATGCCACAGCGCGATGGCATCTTTGCGCAAGGCTTTGAGCGTCTCCCCGAAGGCGCGGGCCGATCCGGCTTTGTCTTCGAGCACCTTGTCGATCGAGCGGATGATGTGGTAACAGCACTTTTGTTGGGCCACCAGTTCCAACGCTCAGGCGTCGTACGTCAGCGCGCGGTCGGTATGCATCACGCCGCCATAATCCGATGGGATGAGCTCGCGGACCTCCTGGTTGCGATGACGTAAACGGATTTGGTAGACCGTTGCCTCATCGGTGTCGAAGCCCATCATGGAAGCCGACTCGCCATTGATGCGCCAGCCGGTGTCGTCGGTAAACACCCGCTTGGCGTCTTTCACAGCAGAAGGTCTCCGGTGACTTCCGCTCCAAGACCGGGGTGGAAGCCTTCGCCATGATCCGCTCCGACCTCTCAACCCGGCGCAAACAGTCTGCCAATCTCTTCTCCTCGCTCATCCTCACGTTCCAGGGGAGCCCTCCGATGCCTCGCCTGGGGTAGCTGAATAGTTACAAATCCTGTACATCCTGAAAATCCTGTTAATTTAATCCTGTACTATTGGCTAACGCAGCAGAGTAAAAATAGCAAGACCATTTTTAACTTGGATCTGTACATGCAAGTCGTTGAGTGCCTGACCGCAAGGTAATGGTCTCCGTATTTTCACTCTGTTGCACTAGGATTCCTTGAATGACCGGATTTTGTGCAAATGAGTCAAATTTCGCAAACGTCTAACCCCTCTTGTTGTCGTGATCGTGATCATGATCGTAGTCGAAGCCGCCGTAGGAGGGATAGCATTCTTTCGCAGTTCGTGGTCTCCGAAGGTCCCGGCCAGGTACCGGGTCGAAACCCGTAGCCATCAGGTTTTCCCTGCCCGCTTTGCCTGGCGTCGCCGATCACGACCACGATCACGACCACGGTTCCGCTTTCGATAGCGAGATAGCGATGATCACGCCTCGTCGGTCTGAGGCAACGCCTCGCTAGGATTCCTTGACTGCCTTGGACTTTTACAAATGAGTCAAGTTTGTGCAGTGCACAAATCGGGATCGGGATCGAAATCGAGCTTCCGATTGCGATACCGATTTCGACCTACCTTGGCTCTTCAACGGCTGGTTGGGCGTAGGAGATAGGGTCTTACGGGAGAGGGGCTTTTGGGGCATCATGCCTCGCCGGTCTGAGGCGAAGCCTCGTTAAGTTTATCTATGTTTATATACTAAGTTAATATACTATAGAGTTATAAGTCCGAATCTTCTCTGCCGCGGGGTACGGATCCATGGGCCCTTCGAAACTCGTGACAGCAACATTCAGCATCCTGTTTGCGTGTGCCACGATCGTGACGGTGGCCGCGGTAGCGGTCGGACCACAGCCCCAGTCGGAGGCGGATGCCGAGGCTCAGGACGCGGAAGTAGCCCTGAAGCTTACGCCCGACCCGCAGCGCGGACGCGAAATCTATCTGATGTGCGCGGTCTGTCATCAACCGGAGGGTTGGGGGACCGCCGACGGTGTCTATCCCCAGATCGCCGGTCAGCTCTACCCCGTAATCATCAAGCAGATGACGGATATCCGAGCCCGCAACCGGGATACCCCGACCATGGTTCCCTTCACCACGCTAAGCGTTCTGAGCCTGCAGCAACTTGCCGACGTTGCCGCCTATGTCAGCGAGTTGCCGATGAACCCGAACAACGGCGTGGGACCGGGTACGAATCTGGAGCAAGGGGAACGCCTGTACCGCGAACACTGCGAAGAATGCCACGGCACGCGCGGGGAAGGCATCGCCGATGAGCACATGCCGCTCATTCAGGGCCAACACTACCCCTACCTGGTGCGCCAGTTCGAGTGGATAGCACAGGGCAAGCGACGCAACGCCGACCCGGAAATGGTCGAGCAGATCAGAGAGTTCAGTGCCGAGGATATATCCGCGATCATGGACTATACCTCCCGCTTGTCGCCGCCACCCGAGAAGCTGGCCAAACCCGGATGGAAGAATCCGGACTTTGCCGAATTCGTGCGTCCCCCGACCCGGCAGGCCGGAGGCTGAGAGGGGTGCGGCAAGGGGTGAATTTTGAGGGTTTAGTCATGTCCAAAGACCCTTCCCGTAAGCAAATCTTCGTCATCCTCGGTATCGTATTTGTGGCCGGCATCGCCTTCGCCGGCCTGTTCAACAGTGGCCTGGCATTCACTAACCAAGAGGAATTCTGCACCGACTGCCATACCATGCAGATCCCCTTCCAGGAGCTTCAGGAGAGCGCCCATTACAAGAACGCCTCGGGCGTTCGGGCCACCTGCGCCGACTGCCATGTCCCGCAATCCTTTTTGCCCAAAATGCTCGCCAAGCTCATAGCGGCCAAAGACGTCTATCACGAACTCATAGGGACCATCGACACCCCGGAGAAGTTCGAGGCCCACCGGTGGGAAATGGCAAACCGGGTCTGGGCCAAGATGAAGGCCACGAACTCCCGGGAATGCCGTTCCTGCCACGACTTCCGCAGCATGGACCTCACCGAGCAGGACCGCAGTGCGCGCAGCAAGCATGGGAACGCCGAAGACAAGGGACAGACTTGCATCGACTGTCACAAGGGCGTCGCCCATGAGGAACCGGACGAACCTGAGACGGTCGGGGACGCCGAGGACTCGGATGCCGCCTAACCATTATCCCCGAACCGACCGTACTACCGAGGCGTTGCCCTATGAGAGCCGGACTTACCTCCTTCATTCTATGCCTGCTCACCCTCCTGATCGGCCCGCCGGTGTGGTCGCAAAACGTTGATTCGGACAAGGAGCTGCGGCTGGCCGCTGCCATCGGTGACGACGAAGCCGTCGAGAAGCTCCTGGACGCCGGCGCGAACGTGGACGCGGCCAACAAATTCAACAAGACGGCCCTCATGATGGCCGTCGAGAACGACAACCTGGAAACGGTCGCCCTACTCCTGGCACGGGGCGCGAACGTCAACGCCCACACGGTCGCCAACTGCACGGCGCTGACCTTCGCCGCCGAGAACGGCCACAGCGGCATCACCGCCCTCCTCATCGAGCGCGGCGCCAATCTGCATGACCGTACCCGCGCGGGTTGGGACGCCCTGACCATCGCTGCCCGCTACGGCCTTGCGGACATCGTCGACCAACTCCTACATCGGGGAGCGAACCCCAAGACAGGGGATAAAGAGGGACGGACGGCCATGATGCACGCTGCGGAAAAGGGGCACCCCAAGGTCATCGAGCTGCTGCTCGCCGCCCACGCCGACCGGGAGGCCAGGGACAAGGAAGGGGCAACGGCCTTGATCATCGCCGCCGGTGAAGGACATGGCGAAGTGGTCGCATCCCTCATCCGCCATGGTGCCGACATCGATGCAAAAGACAAGCTCGGTGCTACCGCCCTCATCTGGGCCGCCGGTCAGGGCCATGTCAAGGTGGCCGAACAACTCCTCGCCAGCGGCGCCGACCCGAACCACCAGGATGCGGACGGGATCACCGCCCTGATGGAGGCGGTCACGACCGGGCACAACGAGCTCATCGAAATCCTGATGGCGCACAAGGCGGACCCGACCCTGAAGGACAAGCAGGGCCGTACCGCTACGGACATCGCAAAACAGAAAGACAACGACGAGGCCGTTGCTTTGCTGGCACAGCGTTGAGGCCAATGCCATTCAGTTAAGCGTTACCTGTCAAGTCCCGCCTGATTATAGACCCTCTTTTCGCACAACCCGGATGCGACGGGTATAATCCGCAAGCACTCGCGCTTTCCGGGATTATATTCGGAGTCGAAATCAGTCCCATGAACCAGACTCAACAGGGCATCCTGGACCCGGTTCCCCTCCAGGGCCGCTATCTTTCCTTTGATCTCGTGCCGGGTGCGGACCCCCGACCATCTCTGGCGATGTTGCGTAACCTGGCCGATGGCAAAGACACGGTCATCGGCTTGGGGTACTCCCTGCTCCTTGCTCTGGACGTGGAGGTCGACGGGCTGCGGGTGTTCCCCGCCCTGGTCGGACGGGGCATCGAGCTGCCGTCCACGCCGGCAGCACTCTGGTGCTGGTTGCGGGGGGATGACCGCGGAGACTTGCTCCATCGCGGCAGGGCGATCGAGGGGGCAATCGCGACGGCATTCGTGCGCGTGCAGGGGGTGGATGGGTTCCGGCATGGAACTGGCCTGGATCTGACTGGATACGAGGACGGCACCGAGAATCCACAGGGGCCGGCCGCCTTGGCTACCGCCGTAGTAAGCGGTGCCGGCGCGGGTCTGGACGGCGCCAGCTTCGTAGCGGTTCAGCAATGGCTGCACGACTTCGACCGCTTCGACGCCATGTCACCCGAGGAGCAGGACAACACGATCGGCAGGCGCAGGCGCGATAACGAGGAGTTGGACGAAGCCCCGGCATCCGCCCACGTGAAGCGCACCGCCCAGGAAGACTTCGAGCCTGCGGCTTTCATCCTCAGACGCTCCATGCCCTGGTCCGACGAGCAGGGCCGAGGCGGACTCCAGTTCGTCGCCTTCGGCAAGACCCTCGCTGCCTTCGAGGCCCAGCTCCGGCGGATGATCGGTGCCGAGGACGGCATTCGGGATGCGCTCTTCCGGTTCACCCGCCCCGTTTCCGGGAGCTATTTCTGGTGCCCGCCGCTGCATGCCGGACGCCTCGACCTGCGGGCGCTGGGCATCTGAATCCAGCCGTGTAGGATGCGGTGAGCGCCGGTCTGTGTGCAGAGACCCGTCCTTGCCTGCCGGTAGGCAGGTACCGACACACAGGCGCACAGGCAGATGTCACAAGCCTTGGCCGTGTAAGCCGAGTACCCCGTTTCACCTTATCTTTCATGCTCGAATCCGTAGGGTGGACTGTGCCCACCATCCGGGCACAGTATTGGTGAGCACAGCCCACCCTTACGAGATATATGCAAAATATGAAGAAACGGGGTACTAGGGGGCGTTCTCAATAAGCCAAACTACCGTAGCGCAGGCGTCCCGCCTGCCGGAACGCGGACGTTTCGTCGGCGGGTGCAGGCGAGACGCCTGCGCTACGTTCTTGGTTTTTGCGATGACCCGGGATATATGCAAAATATGAAGAAACGGGATACTAGTAGGCGCGAACGCCTTCCGTTCTTCAAAGTTCCCCGAAAGACGTCGTACCGAAATGGGTAAAAAGGCCGATAAGTGTTGCAGGAAATATCGACAGGGAAAGGCCTGTAAGGGTTGTCCGAAGAAGAGGAACCACAAAGGCACAAAGGGCACAAAAAAGCTGTGAATGTTCGCGTTCATTGCGGATAAAACAACTTCCATGTTATCGGTATTCGGGTACTGCTGTACCAGACAGACCGGTGCGGCATTGATCGTGGGCCTGATCGTGCTGACGGCATTGACTTCCTTGAGTTTGTCCGGGATGCGCAACGTCCAGGTCGAGGAACGTATGGCCGGAAACTTCCGTGACCACAGTTTGGCCTTTCAAGGGGCGGAGGCGGCACTGCGGGATGCCGAGGCCTATTTGCAGGAAGCGGACCTGCCTCCGTTCGACGGTTCCGTGCCGGGACTGATCGGGCGGTTATCCGGTCCGGGCAGCGCGGCCTACTGGACTCGGTACGATTGGGTGAACGCCTCGCGGCAGGCCGGCACGACCCTGGCCAGGCTCAAAGAGCAGCCGCGGTACGTCATCGAGGCGCTTCCGGCCATCCCCGCGGCCGGCGAAAGTCCGAAATTCGGCCCATTGCAGGAACCGGATTTCTTCCGAATAACCGCCCGCTCGACGGGAGGTAGCGGTACAGCCGTAGTAATCCTGCAAGGTACGTTCAACCGCGGACGTCGGAAGGTGCTTTACGGTAACGCCAAAGACGACACGCCGGATACCTTCGACGGCGACACCGGAAACGAACAGCCTACCTTTATTCCCACCGGCAACTTCCAGGGGGCGTTCGAGCCGGCCGTACCGAGCGGGGCCCGTAGGTATTCGCCGAACGGTGGAGCTGTCTACGGGAGGATTGGTACTATGGAAGCGACACGGGCATATGGCAGAGGCGTAGGCAGGAGATCCTGGCGACAGCTGCGTTGATCGCCGATTTCACCCTGACAAATACGGGCATAAAAACCGCCACCGGGGACCTCGGGAACGCTTGTTGGGATTGACAACTGTAATTTCCGGAGCTTATGAAACTTGGAATCAAGAAGTTTGTCGCCCTGACAACCGCATTATTATTAACCGGCCATCTGTTATTGTTTTATGCCTTACCGTTCAAGATATTCGGGCCGGTCTTCCTGGTATTCATTATCCTTTTTTTGTTTATAGGAGGGCAGAATGCCATTCTGGTAAGTGTGTCATTTGCCGTGGCCACACTTATTTTCGGGGTCATGTTAAGGCTGTCGGGAGTCAATGCGCCGAACTATTTTCGTCCCCATGAAATGTTCATGCGTTATGACAAGGATAGGAAACATAGAAGATATGATGAAAATATCCGTTTCGAGATGACCATGCCGCATGGTGATCTGAAGTTCTTAGGGGGAAAAGTTGCACCCGTACCGAGAAAGATCATATTCCATACCGACTCTCTAGGGTTCAGAAATTCCAAGGACTATCATGGCCAGGAATATTTATTGGTTGGGGATTCATTCATTGTCGGAAACAGTACAACTCAACACGAAATCATTACGGAACAGCTGTTTGAGGCATACGGAATCGATACCTATAATTTGGCCCATCAAGGCGATGTGAAGGCGTATGCCGATTATGTGCGATCTCTACATAAATCAACGGGAACTAGAGCCAAAGTTGTTTTGTTCTTATTCGAGGGAAATGACTTTCCATCATACGAAGAGAGCACACTCGTGGCCTCCGATCGGGTTTCCATCCCGCGCAATCCTATAGGCGATGGATTAATGCGTTATTACAAATTGTTCAGCAGAACGGATATTTATCTTTTTATGTACTCGTCCATACAAAAGATAGCGAACAGGAAGACAGCAAAAAAAAAAGAAGTGGAACTCGTGATGGTTAGAAATGTCAATGATATACCGATGGCCTTTTACCAGGAATATGTAACTGCTACCGAGCAGGATTTCATGCCTGAAAACCCGGAAACGGAGAAACATCTAAGGTCTCTGAAAAAGTCTATCGCCCATATGTTCTTCATTCCCACCAAATACCGTGTTTATTACAAACACATAAATGGTCATAAACCACGAAACGGGCAGGTCTTACCTGACAAAAACTGGGAGTGGATCATGACGATAGCAAAGAAGCTCGGTATCCCGATAACAAATTTGACCCCGGCATTAATCGAAGAATCGGACAAGCTGATTAAAGAAGGTATTGTTACATATTGGAGAGATGATACGCATTGGAATAGGCATGGGATTCGTGTGGCGAGAGATATGGTTCAAAAGGAAGTATTTTCACGTCAATGCCATTGAGCTAGCTGCTGGTGCAACCTAGGGGGTGTTCTCAATTAAGCCAAATCCATGTAGCGCAGGCGTCCCGCCTGCCGGAACGCGGGCGTTTCGCCCGCGGGTTGCAGGCGAGACGCCTGCGCTACGTTCTTCGTTTCTGCGATGACCCGGCTTAATTGAGAACGCCCCCTAGTGAAAATACGGAGATCATTACCCTATGATCAGGCAATCAACGACTTGCGTGTACGGATCCAACTTAAAATAGGCCACGATCCGAACCCGACTGGCGGGCAATGCCATTAAGTTAAGTGTTACCGGTCGGCAAAGTAAGAGAAAAAACTACGAATCACGCGAATCCTCACGAACGGATTCGCGCCGATTCGCGCGATTCGTAGTTTTCTCTTCCGCATCCTGATCTACCACGACAAGCAGTCAGCAGCTAACTTAATGGCATTGGACTGGCGGGAAGCCGGCGACTGGTAGCGGGTGGTCAGTGCGAATCCCGATCCGACTTGGAGCCACCCATGCACTGGGGGGAATCGGGTGCGATACCTCTCTTCTCGAACCACTCCTGCGGCGTCCAGGTGTACAGGGCGAGGGCGTGCAGACCGCTTTCGAATTCGCCTTTCAGCGCCTTATTCACCAGTCGATGACGCGCCACCAACGGGTGCTCGGAGAAAGATTCGCTAACTGCCACTACTTTGAAATGCGATTCGGCCCCTGCGGGTACGCTGTGCATGTGACTCTCGTCCGTCACTTCCAGGTGGGTCGGAGACAACGCGGATTGCAGGCACTCTTGGATACGTTCTCTACGACTCATGGGCCCTTTCTCATGCACGCGGTAAGCAACGATATGAGGCGAGCGACGGAAAGCAGCCTGGATAGGTGACCGGAGTTGTCAAGTTGGGAATTGGGTCCGTCATGGTCGCCGCAATATTACGGTAAAAAGCGTTCACTGCCGAAGGGGAATTTCGAAATCACCGGTTGAATGAAGGACTGAAGTGTCGCTATTGGATCGGTATATTTTTCTTCCACTATGCGACAAAAACCTGCATTGCACCCGACGAGGAAAGTTCGTCTGTCTTTGCAATAGATGCGGTGCAGTTCGAACTCGAGATGCTCATACTCGAGGGTGGTTTCATTACCCGAGCGCTCACACCCCCAAACCTTTGCATAGGAATCGGCGTAGCGGGCCCAGCGGCCCGACTTCCCCGTCCGCTTCAGGATGGGTACATTGTTTGCCGCGTCTGCTGATACGGTGCTTGGCGCGATAGGGGGCGGCGTCGATATGGCCCGATCTTCGACCGGCGTTCGATCTTCCACCGGCACTGCAGCGGTGTCGGTGTTCGACGCCGTGACCGGTACAGTGGTGTCTTCCCCCGGCCAGGGTAGTACCGCAGTAGCGGTCTTCCTGTCCGCCGGCGTTCGATCTTCCACCGGCACTGCAGCGGTGTCGGTGTTCGACGCCGTGACCGGTACAGTGGTGTCTTCCCCTGGCCAGGGTAGTACCGCAGTAGCGGTCTTCCTGTCCGCTGTCGTGTCGGGTGTATCTTTCGTGCCCTTGTCTTTGGGGACCACCTTCTTGGTCGGCAAGGGGGGCCGAGTGGCAGCGGCAATGCGCTGGCGATTCTCCTCCCAGGACTGTCGCAGAGCATCGAGAGAAAGATTCAATTCATCCTTATAGCTCTCTGTAAAATCGATTTTGATCGCTGACCTTTTTCCTTCGGCTGTTACTTTGTCAGCGATCACGGCAGCACTGGCGACAACAGCCACACCTCCCCGGCGTTTGTTGAAATCCGTTTTCACCTCTACCGCGGCCCTTGATATCGGCTCGCCTACCACCACCTCCGCGGCGTCGGCGCCGAGCGGACGCACGATCAGAAGCCTGTCGTCCGATGCCTTGGCGATCTTCCAGCCCTTACTTACCGCCGATCCCATAGCGAGGGCTTTCGCGTCCTGTATTTTGGCACCGGCGAGAAAGGTCCGCGGTCCCTTCCCCTCGAGAGGTATGAGATCCATGGGATTGAGGTTCGCGAGGTCAGGGGTGGACAATAACCCGGTGGTACCGCAGCTGCTGATAAACATGGCGGCACCGATCAGCGCCGGTAGCAGATAAGAAAAATGCCTTTTCACAAAGTCCCCCGAGAGTCCACTCCACCCGCCCCACGCCGCGAGGCCATCAGCGAAAAATCCAAGGCCGACGCAGACGGACGAGGCCCGTTTGGAATTACACCCACCGCCCCTGGGTTTTATGAAAAACGAAACACGCCCATCGTGCCCGAGCGCAAGGCAGGGCGTAACCCGAGCTATCGAGTACACGCGACATGCATTGCTGCGGAAAAGCCGCATGATGGATATATATCCAACCCTATCTTTTTGGAGCCGATGCGCGGATTCGAACCGCGGACCTACGCATTACGAATGCGTTGCTCTACCAGCTGAGCTACACCGGCTTGGATAAGTGCTTAATTATATCAAACAGCGAAGCGTCCTCAAGCCGCCGTAGAGGACAGGCAGGACGAGCGCGTATAAATTTCTTTTCGATTAACAAGTTACTACCAGCCGTGTCGATTGGGCAGAGCCGGGAGCGTCGGCATCCTGCCGGCTGTAAGATGGGCAAAGCCAACAGGGACGGCGGCAGCCGCCGTGGACGACATGGACCAAGTGGACTACGTGGACCAGGGGTTGCTGTGTGCCCCCCGGTCCATGCAGTCCATACCGTCCATGTTGTCCATTGGGCTACCCGCATGTCGTCCGTGTGGCCCACGGCAGCGGCGTGCCCAACACCCATTCCGTGGGGCTTGTCGCCATCCAAAGATGCGGTTCACCGCCGGGCGGGCGTCCATCGATGCGGTTCGCGGTCGGGATTGGTGTAATCCTGCTACGGTATACCGCGCTCACCGCATCCTACGTCCAATCTACGGGCTTTGCCCCACCTACAAGATCATGTTTTCGGGAGGATTTATACGCGCTCGCCCTGTTGGGGTTGACATCTCCCAGGCAAGTCGTAGACTTATTCATTCAGTGCGGGAATAGCTCAGTTGGTAGAGCACAACCTTGCCAAGGTTGGGGTCGCGAGTTCGAGTCTCGTTTCCCGCTCCATACAAAATAAGAGTAAATCCGTGGGATCTATCCCTCATCCATGGATGAGGGAAGTGTTTTTATTGTGCTCAGGGTGAGCGCGTATAATTCCTTAACTTAACACCCCTATGGGCGAGGATTCGCGGTAGAATCCCGGCCCATGCTCTTGTCCATCAAGCACCGCTTCCTGTTCGTCCACATCGCCAAGACCGGCGGCACCAGTGTGCGCGCCAGCCTGCAGCACTTGCGCCGGCGTGATCCCTGGTACTGGCCCATGTACCTGTGCAGCCGCCTCAGCCACCTGAGCGGTCACCGCATCGCCGGCAAGCTGCCGCGACACGCCAAGATCATCGCCACCAAGGAGCTGTTGCCGAAGGACTTTTTCGACACGCTGTTCAAGTTCGCCTTCGTGCGCAATCCCTGGGATCTGCAGGTGAGTTCCTTTTATCATATCCGCCGCGAGCGCCCCCGTTACCTCGGGGGCCATGAGACGTTCGAGGACTTTCTCCGCTGGAAGCTGGACCCGGAGCGTCCCTACCAGTATCACCTGGATACCTCCATCGAATTGCAGACCGACTACCTGATCGACCTGCACGGCGAGCTGATCATCGACTTCATCGGACGCTATGAGCGTCTGGAGGAGGATTTTACCGAGGTCTGCAGGCACATCGGCATCGCGCGGCCGAAGCTGGCCCACAAACGCCGGGCGATCGACCGCCGACGGGACTACCGAAGCTATTACAACGATGAAACCGCCGAGCTGGTGGCACACCACTTCAGGCGGGATATCGAGCTCTTGGGATATACATTCGATCCGTAAACTATTCGGACAGTCCCCGTGGATTGAGTGGACCAGACAAGTCCAGGTCCACTCAGTCCATTGTCCACAAAGTCCACTTTGTCCACCCACGGACGCAAATCCGGAATCAAGAACATCCGTATCAGCCCCTTGCGGAGCCCCCGGCCATGAACAAACCCCACTACGAAGAAGTCGCAGATGGTATCTATTGCATCGAGACTGGCCTGTATCGCCCCCGTCTGGCCGCCTGCTATCTGGTACGAGAAGGAGATCGCCTGGCGTTCGTGGAAACGGGCACCGCAAGATCGGTGCCCCGGCTGCTGGCCGTGGTCTCCGCGCTCGGACTCGGGCCGGAGACCGTCGACTATGTCATCCCCACCCATGTGCACCTGGACCACGCGGGTGGTGCCGGTGGTCTTATGGCCCGCTGCCCCAATGCCCGGCTGGTGATCCACCCCAAGGGCGCGCCCCATATGATCGACCCCTCCAAGCTCGCAGCCGGGGCCACCACCGTTTATGGGGAACAAGAGTTCGCTCGGCATTTCGGCACACTGGTACCGATTCCCGCGGAGCGGGTCATCGTCGCGGAGGACCCGACGACGATCGACCTCGACAGGCGTCCACTGACCTTCATCGCCACTCCGGGCCACGCTAACCACCACGGCTGCATCTTCGACGAGCACACCCAAGGGTGGTTTACGGGCGACACCTTCGGCATCGCCTACCCGGAACTCCACACGCCCAGCGGTCCCTTTCTGTTCGCCCCCACCACCCCCGTCGCCTTCGATCCCGACGCCTGGCAAAAGAGTCTGGACAGGCTCATGGGTTTTGATCCAAGGGCCGTCTATTTGACCCACTACGGACGCGTCGATGATCCCCAAGCACTGGAGGAGGAGTTGCGACGCAGTATCCGTGATCTCACCGAGCTGGCCCTAGCGGAAGAAGGCAATGAACAGGCAGGGCGCAGCGAACGGCTGCAGAAAGGCGTCGCGGAACTGCTGCTTACCCGCGTCCGGGATCAGGGTTGCACGTTGGACGAGCACCGGATCCGGGAAGTCCTAGACGTCGATATCGCCCTCAACGCCCAGGGGCTGGAAGTATGGCTGGCGCGGCGCGCGGAACCGAAACCCCCGCATTGAGGAGGATGTCGCAAAAACGGTGCGTCAGCTACCAGTCTGTGAAGTTTAAACCACAGAGGACACAGAGAACGCAAAGAATTGGCCGATTCCTTTCTCTGTGCTCTCTGTGTCCTCTGTGGTTCGAAATGACTTTTGCGACGCCCTTTGAGGCCGGGAGCCTGCCGTCCTGTTGCCCAACCGTATTTCCTGTGCTATTACAAAATCCAGTAAGGTAACAAACCAAGACTCACGGACCGATCAGCAGATGAGTGAATTCGATCTCGACAGCCTCCTGGAACCCGTTTCTGCCGCGGATCCGAGTGGTGAGGAGGCGGAATATGTTCCCGAGTTCCAGCAGTTCAAGAAGGTAGCAGGTGGGCAGCCGGAACAGGTTATGGGAGACAGTGTGGTCCCCGCGGTTCCACCCGATTGGAAACAGGTGATTGCCCTGGGGACAGACCTGCTTTCCCGCAGCAAGGATTTGCATATAGCGATTCCGATCTGCCGGGCGTTGCTCCACCAGGAGGGATTTTCGGGGCTCGCATCCGGGATCACCTTGATCCGTAGATTGCTGGCGGAGTACTGGGACAGCCTTCACCCACGGCTCGACCCCGACGACAACAATGATCCCACCGAACGGATGAATGCCCTGCTGGACCTCTGCGATCGAGATGCCTTGCTCGCGCCGGTGCGAACCACCCCGCTGGTACATTCCCGAGCGTTCGGTACGGTAAGTCTCCGAGATCTCGAGCTCGCCAAGGGTGAACTTCCCGAACCCGCGGATGGAGAGAAGGCACCCATGGATGCGGCCTCCATCGACGCGGCGTTTCAGGACTCCGAGCTCGAGCCGCTGCGGGAGACGGCCAGTGCGGTATCGAGTGCCGTCAGCGAGTTGGGCGAGATCGAAAGGATTGTCACGGATCAGGTCGGGGTTTCCCAGGCGCCCGATCTGAGGCCCATCCGTGATCTACTCACGGACGCCGATACCTTGCTCAGAACGAAACTCGTGGAGCGGACCGGTGTTGTCGATGCGGGATTGGAAGCGACGGCGTCCGAGGGTAATGACGCACTGGCGGAACTGACATCACATCCAGGCGGCGAGCCGGCAACGGCCAGGGGAGGAACCATCGCAAGCCGCGAAGATGTGGTACGGATGCTCGACCGAATCTGCGACTATTATGTCCGCAACGAACCCTCGAGCCCGGTCCCCCTGCTGCTGCAGCGGGCACGGCGCCTGGTGACGAAGGATTTCATGGCCATCGTGCAAGATCTCGCGCCCGACGGCTTGGCCCAGATCGAAGCAATTCGTGGTCCCTCGGAAGACGATGAGTAGGGGCCAAACCCGGCGGACAGGGATCCGAGCCTTTACCACTCGTTAAGATTCTAAACTAAGGGGAGATCGATCGTGGCAGAAAGCAGCCAAAAATTCATAGCCCGCAATCGCGCACCCCGGGTGCAGATCGAATACGATGTCGAGCTCTATGGGGCGGAGAAGCTCATCCAGCTACCCTTCGTGATGGGGGTCCTGGCGGACCTCTCGGGTAAGCCGGAAGACCCCCTGGCCCCGGTAGCGGACCGCAAGTTCCTGGAAATCGACGTCGATAACTTCGAGGAGCGGTTGAAATCCATGAAGCCGCGCGTAGCCTTTCAGGTGCCCAACACCCTGACCGGAGAAGGCAACATGAACGTCGACCTGACCTTCGAGAGCATGGACGACTTCTCGCCCGCGGCGGTCGCCCGCAAGGTGGATTCGTTGAATCAATTGCTGCAGGCCCGCACCCAGCTCGACAACCTCCTCACCTTCATGGACGGCAAGAGCGGTGCGGAGGATCTTATTGCCGATGCCCTGAAGGACCCGGCACTGCTCCAAGCACTCGCCGCGGCGCCGAAGCCCAAGGAGGAGGGGGAAGCGCAGGAACCGGTAGCCGAGGAGGATAAGTAACATGGCCGCATCCGAAATCAGCTCCGAAGCCCAGGCCCAGGAGGCGCAAACCCAGACTGTCGAGCCCGGCGAGTTCGCCTCGCTGCTGCACAAGGAGTTCAAGCCGAGAACCGACCGTGCCAAGGAGGCGGTGGAACAGGCCGTTCACACCCTGGCCGAACAGGCCCTCTCCCAGACGGGGCTCATCTCCGAGGATGCGGTGCACTCGATCGAGGCCATGATCGCGGAGATCGATCGCAAGCTGACCGAACAGGTCAACCAGATCATCCATCACTCCGACTTCCAGCAGCTGGAGGGCAGCTGGCGCGGCCTGCATTACCTGGTGAACAACACCGAAACCGATGAGATGCTCAAGATCCGCGTCATGAACATCTCCAAGAAAGACGCCCACAAGACCCTCAAGAAGTACAAGGGTACGGCCTGGGACCAGAGCCCCCTGTTCAAGAAGGTCTACGAAGAAGAATACGGGCAGTTCGGCGGTGAGCCCTACGGGTGTCTGGTCGGCGACTACCACTTCGATCACAGCCCGATGGACGTGGAGTTCCTGAGCCTGATGGCGCAGGTCTCGGCGGCGGCCCATACCCCCTTCATCGCCGGCGTGGACCCTGGAGTCCTCCAAATGGAATCCTGGCAAGAGCTGGCCAACCCGCGGGACCTGACCAAGATCTTTCAGACCCCGGAATACGCCGCCTGGCGCTCCCTGCGCGAATCGGACGACGCCCGCTACATCGGCCTGGCGATGCCCCGATTCCTCTCCCGTCAGCCCTACGGGGCCAGGACGGACCCGGTGGAAGAATTCGACTTCGAGGAAGAGACGGGGGCGGCGGATCACACCAAATACACCTGGTCCAACTCCGCCTATGCCATGGCCGTGAACATCAATCGCGCGTTCAAGCTCTACGGCTGGTGTTCCCGGATCCGGGGCGTGGAATCCGGCGGGGCCGTGGAGGGGCTGCCGGTCCACAGCTTCCCTACGGACGACGGCGGGGTGGACATGAAGTGCCCGACGGAAATCGCCATCAGCGACCGCCGCGAGGCCGAGTTAGCAAAGAATGGCTTCATGCCGCTCATCCACAAGAAGAACTCCGACTTCGCCGCCTTCATCGGCGCCCAGTCGCTCCAGAAACCCTTCGAGTACGACGACCCGGACGCCACGGCGAACGCCAACCTCTCCGCTCGCCTGCCGTACCTGTTCGCGGTGTGCCGTTTCGCCCATTACCTGAAGTGCATCGTGCGGGACAAGATCGGCTCCTTCAAGGAACGGGAAGATATGGAGGACTGGCTGAACCAGTGGATCATGCAGTACGTGGAGCCCAGCCCCGGGACTGCCTCGGAGAATGACAAGGCGCGCAAGCCCCTGGCGGCAGCCGAGGTCACCGTAGAGGAGGTCGAGGGTAATCCGGGTTACTACAGCTCGAAGTTCTTTCTGCGGCCCCACTATCAGCTCGAGGGCCTCACGGTCTCCTTACGGCTGGTCTCCAAGCTGCCGTCGGAGAAGGCAGCATGAACCCCGTGTCCCGCAAGGCCGGGCCGTCTTGCAGGCATGGTCACCGGACCCGAGCGTAACGCGCGGAGCCGATACGGCCCAACCACATACGGAGGATACTTCCTATGTCAGTCGACGTGTATATGAAGGTGGAAAAGGTCAAGGGCGAGAGCACCGATGCCAAACACAAAGATTGGTTCGAGTTGCTCAGCTTCAACATCGGTGTTTCCCAACCCGTGACCGGGATAAGCGCGGCGGGGGGCCTGACCGCAGGCAAAGCCGATTTTCAAGACTTCTGCGCAGTCAAGACCCTGGACAGTGCCACGCCGATTCTCAGCATCTTCTGCGCCGGGGGCGAGCACATCCCCAAGGTAGAGGTAGATTTGTGCACGGTCATAAAGGGAAAGCAGCATGTCTTCATGAAATACATCCTGGAAAAATGTCTCTTGACCTCGGTCACTGCCAGCGGCACTAATGGGGATGATAGGCCCCTCGAGAACCTGTGCATTGCCTACAGCAAGATCACCTGGAAGTACTCCCCGTTCGACAACGACGGGGCTACTGGGGGCAGCACAGACCGGACCTGGAACCTCGGCAGCCACGAGTGAGCAAACGCTCCGCGACCGGTTTTACCCAGGTTATAGGCATCTTGGAAAATTCAAGGTGCCCGTGCGGGGCAGGGAGGCCCCGCCATTTTTCAAACACACCCACCTTTACATTGGACGTATACTCTTCTAATATCATTATTTAGGTTGTTATTAGGACGCCAGTAATTATAACATACTGAAAAATAATGTTATTTTTAGATTTCGTTCCAGCGACAAAGAACAAAAATGACATATGAAGAGTATACCAGCGGTGTTCAAGAAGAGAACCACGAAGGCAGACACGAATCAACACTAATTCATGTGCATTGGTGTCTGCCTTCGTGGTTCTTCGTTTGGACAACGAGTGATGAATACCGAACACCGGAGGAAAACCACGAATAGACACGAATCGACACCAATTCGTGTGCATTGGTGTCTATTCGTGGTTCCCCGTCCGGACAGCAAGTAATGAATGCCGAACAAGCACTGACCGCGGGCGACCTCGACGGCGCCCTCACAGACCTCCAAAACCGGGTCAAGAAGAATCCCGCCGACGCCAAGCTGCGGGTCTTTCTGTTCCAACTGCTCGCGGTGGTCGGCCGGTGGGACCGGGCCCTGACCCAGCTGAATGTGGCGGGCGAAATGGACAGCGCCAATCTGGCCATGGTCAACACCTACCGGGAGGCGCTCCATTGCGAAGTCTTCCGCGCCCAGGTCTTCTCCGGTGAGCGGGACCCGCTGCTGTTCGGCACTCCGGAGCCCTGGATGGCGCTGCTGGTGGAGGCCCTGCGACTGGCGGCCCAGGATCGGGTTCAGGAGTCGCAGGCGCTACGTGAGCAGGCCTTCGAACAGGCGCCCGCGACGGCCGGCACGCTTGACGGGAAGCCCTTTACCTGGATCGCGGATGCCGACCAGCGCCTGGGGCCCTTGTTGGAGGCCATCATCAACGGACGTTACTACCTGGTTCCCTTCCACACCATACGGCAGCTCGTACTCGAGGCCCCCACCGATCTGCGGGACCTGGTATGGACCCCCGCCCACATCACCTGGACCAACCAAGGCGAAACGGTAGCCCTGATTCCCACCCGCTATCCGGGCTCGGAGTCGAGTGAAGACAACCAAATCAAGCTCGCGCGGCGGACCGAATGGATGGCACGCGGAGCCGATCTCTTCCTTGGGCATGGGCAACGGATGTTGACGACGGATGCGGGCGAGTATCCTTTATTGGAAACGCGGCGCATCGAGCTCGCCGGCGTGCCGGACAGCACCACGACTCCCTAGCGAGGCTCTGCCTCAGACCTTTGATGCGTGAATTCTTGACTCGTTTCGGCGCCATCTTTTATCCACAGATTACGCAGATTTCCACAGATGAAAGATAAAATAATCTGTGGAAATCTGCGTAATCTGTGGATAAAAAAAGAGGCATCTTTGTTATGCAGTGCACAAATTTGACTCATTTGTAAAGATTCGGGTCCTTCAAGAGATCCTTAGGGTACGTTCTCAAACGAACCGCACCGAAGAACCACGGATGGACACAGATAAACACAGATTGTGATCCGTGTTTATCTGTGTTCATCCGTGGTTCTAATGCAAGTAAAAACCCCAGATTGAGAACGTCCCCTAGTACCCCGTTCCAGCACATTTTTGCCTATTGAAGCTGAGGCACAAAGGGCGCAAAGATTTTTTTGATCTGCAAATTACGCAGATTTTCATGGATTGTTCCATCTTGCATTTCCCTATACTCAATTCGAATTCGCGTAGATTCGCGTGATTCGTAGTTTGTGTTGCCTTTTCCAAGGATCAAGCCATGTCCCTCAGTCAACAAACCCGGAGCCTCGCGGTCTCCACTCCCCTCGGAGAAGACATCCTGCTGTTGCGCTCCATGCGCGGGAGCGAACGCTTGAGCACCCTGTTCGCCTACGACCTGGAACTCATCAGCAAAAACGTCAACATCAAGCACGAAGACCTCCTCGGCCAACCCGTCACCGTGCGGCTCGATCTACCTGACTACCGGACCCGCTACTTCAACGGCATCGTCAACCGTTTTTCACACACCGACTTCGACGGAGCGGTTGCCATCTACCGTGCTACCCTCGTCCCCTGGTTCTGGTTTCTCACCCGTACCGCCGATTGTCGCATCTTCCAGGACCGGACGGTGCCGGACATCCTCAAGGAAATCTTCCGTGAGCACGGCTACACCGACTTCGAGGAATTCCTGACCCACGAACTCTACCACCCCTGGAACTACTGCGTGCAGTACCGGGAGACGGATTTCGCTTTCATCAGCCGGCTCATGGAACAAGAAGGCATCTACTACTACTTCACGCATGAGGCCGACAAACACACCCTGATCCTGGCCGACAACTATGGCGCCCACGACCCCATTGCCGGCTACGAAGCGATCCCCTACTACCCCCCCGACGCGACCGCCCTGCGGGAGCGGAACCACATCGACCACTGGTCCGTGGCCGGAGCGGTTCAATCGGGGGCCTTCGTCCATACCGACTTCGACTATACGGCGCCCGGCAAGCCGCTGCTGACCCTACGGCATCACCCGCATGAGCACGCCCGTGCGGATCTGGAAATCTACGACTACCCAGGCGGCTATACCCAGTACGACCAGGGCGATGACTGGGTGCGGGCGCGCATCGAAGAACTACACGTGGACTACGAGACCGTACGGGGCGCCGGCAATGCCCGCGGGCTCACTGCCGGAGCACTCTTCAACTTGACCGACTATCCCCGCCGAGACCAGAACCGGGAATACCTGATCGTCGCGGCCGATTATCAATTGCGCTCCGATGCCTTCGGCTCCTCCGGCGCAGTGAGCACCGGTCCCGTCTTCCAGTGCTGGTTTACCGCCCTGGACGCCCAGACACCCTACCGCCCCCCGCGGATCACTCCCAAAGCCCGGGTCCAAGGGCCTCAGACCGCGATTGTCGTCGGCAAGGCCGGTGAAGAAATCTGGACCGACCAATATGGACGGGTCAAGGTCCAGTTCCACTGGGACCGCTACGGCACCTCCGACGAGCATAGCTCCTGCTGGGTGCGCGTTTCCCAGCCCTGGGCCGGTAAGGGGTGGGGCACCGTGGCAATCCCACGCATCGGCCAGGAAGTCATCATCGACTTCCTGGAAGGCGACCCCGACCAGCCCATCATCACCGGTCGGGTCTACAACGGCGCTAACATGCCGCCCTACGGCCTCCCCGCCGGCGCCGCCGTCAGCGGACTCATGTCCAACAGCACCAAGGGCGGCGGCGGATACAACGAGTATGTCATGGACGACACCAAAGACAATGAACTCATCCGGGAGCATGGTCAATACGACAAAGACAGCACCATCGAACACGACCTGCGCGAACATGTGCTGAACGACCGTAGTCGGGACGTCACCAATAACGAGACCACCAACATCGGCGTCGATCGTACCGAGCAGGTGGGAAACAACGAGACCATCACCGTCGGCAGCAACCGTACCGAGACCGTGGGTGCCAACCAAACCCTCTCCGTCGGCGCCAACCGCACCGAAAACATCGGTGGAAACGAAACCGTAACCATCGCTGCCGCTAAGGCGGAGAGCATCGGCGCCGCCAAGGCCCTGAGCATCGGCGCCGCCTATCAAGTGAGTGTGGGAGGGGTAATGAACACCAGCGTCGGCGGGGCCAAGATGGAGCAAGTAGGCCTGTACTCCAGACAGGACATCGGGGGCAATTTGAGTGTCAAGGTCGGCAATGATACGTCTCACACAACCGCCAATGAGCACGCGATTTCCGCAACCGAGATCCTCCTTACCGGTAAAAGTAAACTTACCTTATCGGTCGGAGCCTCCACGATCACCCTGACACCGGCACTGATCGAAATCAAAGGCCCTCTGGTCAAGATCAACTGCTAACGGAGTACGAACAATGACCCAGCCAGCTGCCCGCGTCGGCGATCCGCATACCTGTCCCCTGGTGGACCCAGGTCCGAAACCCCATGTCGGGGGACCGGTGCTCCCTGCTGGTTGTCCGACGGTTCTCATCGGCGGTCAACCCGCTGCGCGCGTCGGCGATCAGGCAACCTGTGTCGGGCCCCCGGATACCATTACCAAGGGTGAACCGACGGTGCTGATCGGAGGTCAACCTGCCGCTCGCATGGGTGACCCCACGGCGCATGGCGGCATTATCGCTGCCGGCTGTCCGACTGTGCTCATCGGCGCGGACCACCAGCAGGGAAAATGCTTGGCCGCAGGTTCCGCGAGCGGTGCGGCCTTCGTGGAAAAGACTTCGTAAAACCATGTCGTCCTCCAACCCCTCGGGGCAACCCACGCAGCCTAGTCGGTCGGTTGGGGAACTCGCGTATCAACTTCTGGAAGGGGCCGGTCGTCTCTATGCGATTGTCGATGCGGCACGCGACGAGCAGATTCTGACCATAGTGCGCAAGCTCGGCATCCAGGTACAGTGTCTATATACAGGTGACGAGGCCATCCGACTCGCGGCCTATGCCCCCTATCTGTTGTCCTTCAACGATACCCCGCATCCGTTATCGCGGTATCTGGTCTACGGTTGGTCCCGCCAGTGGGGGATTTTTCTGCGGAGTGAGTCATCGGCCGATGCGGTTTCCTCACATCTTGCCGACTTCATTACCGTCATGCATCCCGACGGTCACGATGCCTATTTCCGATTCTACGATCCCCGCATTCTTCCTGTATTTCTCTCGAGCTCAACAGCTGACATACTGGTGAAATTCTTCGGGACCGTAATCGACTGCTTCCTGGTCGAGGACGATAGCGGAAACACCCTGGACCGGTACCGGATTACCCCGCCCGGGAAAGCACATGACGAATATCGTTTAAGCACCACTACATTCTCAATGTAAAGGTGATGAACGTGTGTCGAGGAATCAGGAGATTGCGAAAACGTGTAGCGGTTTGATCACGGGATACTTTATGATTCACATTTCACATGAACAATTACAGGCGTTCATCGCTGCGGGTGACAAAAACCTAGCAGCTCGCATCCAAGACTATCTGGAGAACGAAGTTGTAGATCTGGTTGAGGACATTCCAGCGTTAGAGCGCTATGGGTTCATTGAGTCTGCGATCAAAGCAGGACGTGAGGCCGAGGTAGAAACAGACATTGGTTTGACCTGGTTCACGATGCTCACTCTTTTAATGGGACCGGGTTTTGATCGAAATCCCGAGATTGCTGGGTACCTCAGCACAGAGGGGATTGATAAGGATGACTTACTTGATGATCTCTTCAATGCTATTGTGGATGAAGCCGAAAAGGAAACTGAATAATGCCGGCCCCAGTTGTTGTTAGTATAGTTGCTCGGGAAGTTGCAAAGCGAGCACTCATTCCGGCTGCGAAAGTAGGACTCAAACTTGCAAAAAAATACGGCCCAAAGGTCTTCCGGGCTGGCAAGAAGCAAGCGAAGAAAGCTTGGGGGTGGCTTAGAAATAAGTGGAACGGCGCGAAAAAGCGATTTTCGAAGAAGAAAAAAGCGTGTGAATCCTGCGCTCAAGAGAAAAAACCGCCTAAACCATCTAAAAAATTTACACCGCCCACAAATCTTCCCCAAAAGCCGCAAATACCCTCTGGATACAAATCCGAGCCTATCCCAGGAGGAGGGACTGTCTATCGCCTTCCGGGAACAACTGGAAACGCCAATACTATTCGCGTGATGCGCCCGACACAACAATACCCGAAAGGATATTGGCGACAGTACAATCAGCATGGGCAACCGATAAATCCCGCCACCGGGAAACCGGGGCCAAGTGCGGAAACACATATTCCGCTACCATAGGAGCTTAACGTGTACGGGCTGACAAATGAAACAGATCTAACTTTTCTCTTGCGCAGACAATTGGAAGGCGTGAAGGTAAGCAAATATCAGGCCCAGCTTTATTTCACGGGATCGATTTCCATCAGTATCGAAAGCCAATGCGAACTCAACAAGAAGCCTATCGCTTATGAAGACCTTCGACAGTTAGTCGGCAACTCAGTCTTTGGTGTCACCATACAGGATGGTGGTTCAATCAATGTTGTTTTTATCGATGGCACCCGACTGAGCGTGTTCGATAGCAACTCCGATTTCGAGTCGTATCAAATAACAGCTCCTGGTATAACAATTGTCGTATAAGTGTTGGGTCTCGGGTGATAAACGCAGGATAAACAAAAAGACGCCTACTTTATATCTCCCACTGAGCTGGCATTCCTTTATCCTAGCGATCACGCTATTCCCTGCATCCCGCACCCGACGCCATTGAGTCGATGCCCATCAAGGCCGATAAAAAGGGGAGAAACGCTTGACGAGCAATATGCGCTCATGACCCAAGCGGAAGGACTTGCGAGGGGGCTTCGGAGTACTGGAAGTTGGTGCAGGTGTAGCCGGTATCGTCGCGCCGGGACCTCCGATCACCGTGGGCGGTGTTGTTGTGGTAGTTATTTGTCGGGTCCCGGATGATTATGTGGAATTTTTTTAAACAGGTGGGGCTGTTGTGCATACCATCGTTGGAGGGTCTGGAGGGGCGTTTTGTGGTGCAGGTTTTTCTGTGGGATGTGTTGATTATACAGGTAGACAAAGCGTTTAAGGGTTGCCTGGAGGGAGGAGGCGGAGTCGAAGCGGTGGGTGCGTAGCACATCAGCGATGCGGCCGTTGAAGCGTTCGATCATGCCGTTGGTTTGTGGGGTTCTGGGCTTGGTCAGGCGATGTTCGATGCGGTTATCGGTACAGACCCGATCGAAGGCGTGGGTGCCGGTCGGCTGGCGCTCGCCAGTGGCGCAGAAGCGGTCGGTAAATTCCTTGCCGTTGTCAGTGAGGACCTTACTGATGGTGAATGGAACGTGGTCGATCAGGCGTTTGAAGAAACCGCTGGCGGTGGTTGCTGACTTGTCTTCAAGGATCTCCACGTAGACCCAGCGGGTAGCGCGATCAATGGCCGCGAACAGATAGGTGCGTTGGTCCTGGTCGGGCATCTGCGGCAGGTACTTGACAGCGACATGCACAAAGCCAGGGGCGTCGTCTTTGAAGGTCTTCACCGGCTTCTGAGCGCCGTCCTCCTGGGGTAGCAGGGTCTTGAGGTTAGAAATTGCCATGGCGGCGCAGACAGCGGTTCAGAGCGGATCGGGAGACTTCAGAGTGGAGAACTCGCGGGTTACCACCAGCAAGTCATCCAGCGGCAGCAGCAGCGTCTTGCGCAGCTCCACCACCACCGCTTCCTGGGTCGGGGTGAGGGTGGTCTGCAGGCGGTGCGGCGTGTGCGAGCCATCGGCAACGTCGTCCCGTTGCTGCCAGCGGCGGATGGTATCCTTAGCAGAAAAGGACACCCATTTTGTCTGATACCTCTCCCATCGAAAACCACAAAGGGTAGTGGTTAAATTTCAAATGGCATGGTTGTGTGACGAACGATTCGAGCCCCCACTGTTTTTGCCATCCATGGCACTATCCGTTGACTTGGGATTCCGGCAATCCCTGCCGGAATGACGAGGTCGGGGTCAGCAGATTTCTTCACTTAAAATTCAGCCACTATCCCACAAGGAATTGAATAAAAGCAAGATCAACTGCCAGCGGAATACGAATGATGACCCAGCCAATTGCCCGTGTCGGCGATCCACATACCTATGCCGGTGCTGTTCGGCCATCCTCACAAAAAACGGGGAAAGAAGAGGAAGAAATTTGTTGTAACCATTACACTTCATTAAATGAAGTGATAACATATATCCGTCAGAAAATGTCAATTAATCTTGTGGGTGATGAATTTGCCTATCTGCGTGATAATCTCAAATGCTGGCAGTGGGATAATATAATTCCCGGAAAATACACTGTCGATACGGCTCAGGCCTATTATGAGTGGTATACATTAGTAAAAGATAGAGGGGATTGGGATTACAAACGGGAAATGAGACGTGAATATGGTGAATGGTCATGCGATCAACTCTCAAAAGACCTATATAATGTGGATATTTGGGGAAACATACATTATGGATACATCGGGTTGGCAGCAGGCTTTCCCGAGTGGGACTTATTAGCAGGTGCAGGCTTTGCCCAACTTAGAGCAGGAACCGTTCCCGACGGTTATTGGCAGCGTCGCCTCAGTGAGATAGGGGATGCGGATTTTCTGGCAGCATTCGATGATCCAAGAGATCAGGAAGCAATAAAAATAGGTTTTTACTTGTGGGAAAAATGTGGTGCCAGTGTAACGAACAGCGATATTGTCGACGCAGTAAGAGGTGCCACGAATCTGCTAATCACAAAACCCTGTGACAAATTATGATCGCCAGAACAATCTCATCGAGTTTCAGCTTATTTTTACTGTGTCTTCTTCTGTCGGGATGCGGTTCTCGTCCGTCAGATGAGATGCTAATTCGGAATTTCCAGGAAAACAGAGAAGCATTTCAATCGCTTTTCCACCAATTTAATAACGAAAAAGGGATTGAAAAAATTTCCTTGGACTCCATATCGCCTAAAAACGCCGAAATATCCGATGAAAAATTGAATCGTTATAGAATGCTCTTAAAAGAGCTAGGGGTATTGCAAATATATAAAATCAATCTTAAAGACAGTCATAGAATATTCATTCATTTTTTTGTCTATTCAAGGGGTTTGAGCATAACAGGAGAATCGAAATCTTATCTCTATGCAACGGAAAAGCCGGGGTTGCTGGTAGAAAATCTGGATGACTATTATATTCAAAGAAGAAAGACAAAAGAGTTTCTTTCATATGTTGCGTATAGGTATATTACGGATAATTGGTATTTATGCCATGATGTTGATGATTAATCTCAATTTGTTTCTAGGTTATTGCTGGGTTTTGGCCGTCCCTAGCCGCAACCCAGCCTACGATCCCTTTTTAGACAGTCTCTGAACCTTTGCGTCATCCCAGGTAACGTCAAGTAGTGTGATCTTCGGGACACTCACTTTGCTCGTACCCTTGACCTGTAGGTTCAAGCAGAAACAAGTAGATGCGCAGGCTCAACCCATCCGGCCAGGGACCTGGATCGTCCACCGGAAAACCCAGGGGGCCTTGCCGCTCATGGGAATCCGCGGATTCAAAACGCGAACGCGACTGAGATTCCTGATGCAGGGAAGACTAATCCGCCAAGGCCGTGTTTTCGGGAAGGTTTGTATGATGCTCTCGCCCTGATACCCGCTCTTGTAGCCTGCTAAACTCACGTCTACACTGGCAGCATCGTCGATCGGCCCCACAGCCGGTATCGATTCGAAGGTCTACATTTGGATCCGGCGCAACGGTAGTCTCCTTCTCATGACAACTATTACATTCGATACCCTGAAGTTCGTGCGACGGCTCAAGGAGGCCGGCATATCGGAAAAGCACGCCGAAGCGGAGGCAGAGGCTTTAGCCGAGGTGTTTTCGGAAGCCCTCGATACCCAGCTGGCTACCAAAGTGGATGTTGCCCGGTTGGAAGGCGAGCTGAAGCTGATAAAATGGATGTTGGGTTTGGTCATCGGCGGTGTTTCAGTACTGATTCTGAAAACCTTTTTCTGACCTTTAGGAATCGCTGTGCGGACCGAATCCGCTCTGTTCTCGTCTCGCTCAAGAATCGATCCTCTCGATTCTGATTATTTCCCCAAACCGCTCAAAATCTTTGCTGTTGTGGGTCAGCAGGCAGGGGATAGCATAGGCCTGCATGGTAGCCACGATGTTGGCGTCATGAATCTGCTTACCACCGATCTTGAAATCCCCCATCAACTTGACAAGCTGCTCAGTGACGGCGGCGGTATCGTCCGCTACTTGAAAGCGTTCTTCCAGATAGCGTATCCGTTCGATCATGATGTCCGGTGGTAACGGCCGGGCAAAGGTCTGCGGTCGGGTGCGTGTAGCGATGAACTCCCGTAACACTTGGCGGCTGATCCACAAAATCCGTTTGGCTCGATGCGCATCACGTAAGGTCTTGAGTGCCGCATCATGCAACGGCGCTGTCGCCACGTTGGCGTAGATCAGGATATTGGTGTCGATGAAAAGCGGTTCAGCGTCCGTCATCGCCGTACATATCCTCTCTACGCAGGCTCAACCCATCCGGCCAGGGACCTGGATCGTCTACCGGGAAATCCAGGGAGTCCTTGCCGCCGGCCAGCTTCCGGTTGTCTGCCCGTTCTCTCAGGAAATCCACGAAATCCTCTACCTCGGCGACCCGATCTGCCGGAAGTGACCGGACCTTCTCGATCAAGGTCTGTGTATGCTGTGCAGGCATCGCTATGTTAACCCCCCATTAGCTGCCGGCCCGTCGGTGAATGATGGTATCAAAGTTGTCAGGGTCGCTATCGTCGATCGGCCCCATAGCCGGTATCGATTCGAATTTTGTTTCGGCGTCAACCTCCCCTCAGCTGCCGACTTGTCAGTATCGTCGTGCCAACCGCTAATAGGACAAGATTAACAGGATTTCCAGGATTAACAGGATTTTTTTGAATAATCAGTTATAAGATCCTATTAATCCCGGAAATCCTGTGAATCCTGTACAATTAGGAGACAGGCCCGGAGGTTGGGATTTACTCCTTATTAAATGTCAACATGCCCGAGTACAGGTATACTAGCGAGGCGTTGCCTCAGACCGACGAGGCGTGATCATCGCTCTCTCGCGATCGAAAACGGAACCGTGACCGTGATCGTAGTCGTAATCGGAGACGCAAGGCAAAGCGGGCAGGGAAAACCTGATGGCTACGGGTTTCGACCCGGCACCTGGCCGGGACCTCCGGATTCCACGATCGGCGAAAGTATTTTGTCTCTCCTGCGGCGGCTTCGATCACGATTACGATCACGATCACGACAACGAGAGAGGTTAGACGTTTGCGAAATTTGACTCATTTGCACAAAATCTGGTCATTCAAGGAATCCTAGGGGTCCATATGGCCGAACTCACCCCAAAAGAACGACTGCAACCTTCGCTGCTGGACCGGCTCACGGACGACGAGCCGGGCCAACGCCAAGAATCGCGGGAGAAGCGTGTGCTTTCTCCCCGCCGGCTGCGTAGCTCGGTGATTCGCGATCTCCAGTGGCTGCTCAATGCCGGTGATCTGGCCTCGGTGCAGGATCTGTCCCCCTATCCCCAGGTGCTCAAGTCAGTGGTCAACTACGGCCTACCGGATCTCGCGGGCAAGAATGTCTCCGGCCTGAAGGTCAGTGAATTGGAAAAAAGCCTGAAGCTCATCATCGAGCGTTTCGAGCCCCGCATCCTGCCCGAGAGCCTGGAGGTCCGCGCGGTGGTCGATGCGGATCGCATGAGCCACAACGCGGTCCGGTTCGATATCGAGGGGGAGCTCTGGGGCCAGCCGCTGCCGCAGCAGCTCTATCTCAAGACCGAGGTCGATCTGGAATCCGGGGCCTTCGAGGTCTCCGAGCAGGGATTGCCGAGCCGTTAGATTCGGTCCGGCTTATGCGTTCATAACGAGCACTGCTGCGCATAAAAATAAGAACCAAACACCGGCACTGTAGAGTATTCAACCATGGACCCCCGCCACCTGGAATACTACAACCGCGAGCTGCAACATATCCGCGAGATCGGCGGGGAGTTCGCCGCGGAGTTTCCGAAGATCGCCGGGCGCCTGGGCCTGAGCGGCTTCGAGTGCGCCGATCCCTATGTCGAGCGGTTGCTCGAGGGTTTCGCCTTCCTCGCGGCCCGGGTCCAACTCAAGATCGACGCCCAGTTTCCAACCTTTACCCAACACCTGCTGGAGATGGTCTATCCGCACTACCTGGCGCCTACGCCCTCGATGGCGGTGGTCCAGTTCCAGCCGAACCTTGCCGAAGGGGCCCTGGCGGAGGGCTATGTCCTACCCCGCAATAGTTCGTTGAAGGGCGGGCTCGGAACGGGACAGGAGACCGCTTGCGAATATCGTACCGCTCACAAGACCACCCTGTGGCCCCTGGAGCTCACCGCAGCCGAATACTTCGTCCATGCCGGTCCCGTAGTCAAGACCGATCTTACGGTGCTCAAACGCAGCAAGGCCGGCATCAGGCTGCGCCTGCGCTGTACCGCGGGTCTGACCTTCGACCGCTTGGCCCTGGATTGTCTGACCCTCTTTCTGCGGGGCGCCGATGAGCTGCCGTTTCGTCTCTACGAGCTGCTGGCAGCCAAGCCGGTCGCGGTGATTGTCCAACCCACCCTGCGTCCGCTGCCCTGGTACGACCTGCTGGAACCCTCGTCCATCGTCCCCAGAGGATTCGCGGACGAGGAGGCGCTCCTCCCCTATCCCCCGGCTTCCTTTCAGGGCTACCGCAACCTGCACGAATACTTCGCCTTTCCCGAACGCTTCCTATTCGTCGAGCTGCGTGGCTTGTCCAAATCCCTGCGGCGTACCCCGAACAGCGAGATCGATATCATCGTCTTGTTGCCACGGCGAGACCCCGCGTTGGAGACGGGTGTGGACGCCTCGAACTTCGCCCTGTTCTGCACCCCCGCCATCAACCTGTTTCCCAAGCGCTGCGACCGCATCCGGTTGTCCGACGGCGTCCATGAGCATCACCTGATTCCGGACCGCACCCGCCCCTTGGACTATGAGGTCTATCGGGTCGACGGCGTCACCGGGCATAGCCGCGGCGATCAGGAATCACAAGCCTTTCTGCCGTTCTACGCCGCCCCTGACCTGACCGTTCACGGCGATCATCCGGCTTATTACAACCTGCGCCGGATCCCGCGGCGCCTGTCATCCCGCCAGCGTCGGGAGGGACCCCGGACCAGCTATATCGGCAGCGAGGTCTTCCTCGACCTGGTGGACACCGCCCAGGCCCCGTACCGGGGCGACCTGCACCAGCTCGCGGTAACCACCCTCTGCACCAATCGCGATCTGCCCCTGCAGCTACCCATCGGCACCGGGAACAGTGACTTCAAGGTGAAGGAAAACGCGCCCGTGAAGGCGACCCGCGTCGTCGCCGGGCCGACCCCACCGCGTCCTTCCCATGCCCATGGCGACACTGCCTGGCGCCTCATCAGCCACCTGTCCCTCAATTACCTGTCGATCGTCGACGGGACCCAGGACGGCGCGGCGGCTCTGCGCGAGCTCTTGTCGCTCTACGGCAACAGCACCGATGCCGCCATCCACAAACAGATCGAAGGCGTGCGGTCGGTCGCCTCCAAACCCATTACCCGGCGCCTGCCCGGAGTGCGGCCTGTGACCTATGCCCGCGGCTTGGAGATCACCCTGGACTGTGACGAGACCGCCTTCGAGGGGAGCGGGGTGTTCCTGCTCGGTTCGGTGCTCGAGCGTTTCTTCGCCCGCTATGCGGCCATCAATTCCTTTACGGAGACGGTTCTCACGACAAACCGGGGAGAGATTATGCGATGGCCGCCGACCATCGGCCGCAGACAGATCCTGTAGGTCTGCTCTCCGCCCTCAGGGAGGCGCCCTTCGGGTTCGATTTCTTCCAGGCGTTACGGCGGCTGGAGAATCTATACCCCCACCAGCCTCGTCTCGGCAGCTCGACCAAGGCGGCGGACGATCCGGTGCGCCTGGGGCAGGAACCTGCCACCACCTTTGCCCCCGCGACCATCGCCGGCGTCGAGGCCGGCGCGGATGGTAGACCGCCGCGGCTCCAGGTCCACTTCCTGGGGCTGCTGGGACCGAACGGTCCCCTGCCCCTACACCTGACCGAGTATGCCCGGGACCGCCTTCGCAACGCCGACGACCCCACCTTCGCGCGCTTTCTGGACGTCTTCAACCACCGGATGCTGAGCCTGTTCTACCGCGCCTGGTCACAGGCCCAGCCCACGGTGAGCCTCGACCGTCCGCAAGCGGACCGCTTCGGCGACTATGTCGGGTCCCTGTTCGGCATCGGGATGCCGGCCTACTGCAACCGCGATGCCATGCCCGACCTGGCCAAGCGACACTATGCCGGCCACCTGTCCTGTCAGACCCGCCATGCCGATGGGTTGCGGTCGATCCTTTCGGGATTCCTCAAGCTCCCGGTACAGATCGAGGAGATGGTCGGACATTGGTTGCCCCTGCCGGCTGACCAACACTGGCGTTTGGGCGAGTCACCGGCCACCGGACGTTTGGGCGTGAACACCATCGTCGGCGCCCGGGTCTGGGACCGGCAGTCCAAATTCCGGATTCGCATTGGCCCTCTCGGCATGAAAGACTATAAGCGCCTGTTGCCCGGCGGTGCCAGCCTGGCGCGCGTGGTCGCGGTGGTACGCAACTACACGGGCGACCAGCTGGGCTGGGACCTGAATCCGGTCCTGGAACGGGCGGAGGTTGCGCCCATCCGGCTCGGCGCGGCCGGTCTGCTGGGCTGGACCACCTGGCTCACCAGCCGCCCCCTGGCGAGGGATGGCGATGATCTCTTGTTGGACGCCACAGCCTGGCAGGGAGGCGACGGGGTCTTGCCATCCTAACCAGCAAAATAGAGTGAAACGGTGTACCAGGATCCCTTGAGGGACCCGCATCTTTACCAATGAGTCAAATTTGTGCACTGCATAACAAAGAGGCCTCTTTTTTTATCCACAGATTACACAGATTTCCACAGATTATTCTGTCTTTCATCTGTGGAAATCTGCGTAATCTGCGGATAAAAGATGGCGCCGAAACGAGTCAAGAATTCACCCCTCGTCGGTCTGAGGCAGAGCCTCGCTAGATATTGGGCGGTCATTCCCGCAGCCGGTGTCGGCCGTCGGATGGGTGCGTCGGTCCCCAAGCAATACCTGGAGTTGGCCGGATGTCCCGTCATCGAGTGGGCCCTGGGGCTTTTTCTGGACCATCCGCAAATCTCGGGGGTCTCCGTCGCCCTCGACCCGGAGGATCGGTTCTGGCCCCGCACGGCCTTCGCCGACCACCCCCGGGTCCGGCGGGTGGACGGGGGAAGTGAACGTTGCCATTCGGTGCTCAATGCCCTCGACCTGCTGGTCCGGGAGGCAGAGGCGACGGATTGGGTCCTGGTACACGACGCGGCCAGGCCCTGCCTGCGGCGGGATGACCTCGACCGGCTGCTGTCCGCCCTGCCCGACCATCCGGTCGGCGGCCTCCTGGGGGTACCCGTGCGGGACACCATGAAGCAGGTCACGGAGGGCAGTGCGGTGTGCCGCACTGTGTCCAGGGATGCCCTTTGGCACGCCTTCACCCCGCAGATGTTTCGGCTCGGCCTCCTGCACCG
The DNA here is from genome assembly GCA_011392765.1 of Candidatus Thiosymbion ectosymbiont of Catanema sp. Cochon2018. Taxonomy (GTDB): domain Bacteria; phylum Pseudomonadota; class Gammaproteobacteria; order Chromatiales; family Chromatiaceae; genus Thiosymbion; species Thiosymbion ectosymbiont_A. Next base: position 221,910 of record WYCW01000002.1, read on the forward strand.
GGCCCTTCTCGCGGTCCTGGAGCAAGATCGCCTGGTCACCGACGACGCAGGCGCTGTCGAGCTGTTGGGACTGGAGCCCGTGCTGGTCGAAGGTCATGCCGACAACATCAAGATCACGCGACCGGAGGATCTGCCGTTGGCGGATTTCTACCTTAGGCAGCAGGGGCGCCCATATCGTGAACGATAAATGTCAACAACCCCTACTACCCATTCGGATCGGACAGGGAATAGACGCGCATCCTTTCGTGCCCGGGCGACCGCTCGTTCTCGGCGGGGTCCGGATCGAGCACGACCAGGGACTCGCCGCCCACTCGGACGGTGATGTCGTCATCCACGCCCTCTGCGATGCCTTGCTGGGCGCCGCCGCCCTGGGAGACATCGGTAACTGGTTTCCCGACCATGAAGACCAGTACGCCGGTATCGACAGCCGTATCCTGCTGCGGCGGGTGATGGGTACTCTCGGCGAACGCGGGCTCGTCGTGGGCAACGCGGACCTGACGATCGTTGCCCAGCGTCCCAAGCTCGCGCCCTACCGGGCGGCCATGACCGAGGTCCTGGCCGCGGATCTGCGCTGTCCGATGGAGCAGGTCAATGTGAAGGCGACCACCACGGAACGGATGGGTTTTGCGGGCCGCGGCGAGGGAATCGTCGCCTTTGCGGTTGTCATTCTCACCGGGTCCTGAATCCCTCGCGGCCCAGGGCGAGCGCGTATAAATCCTTCCGAAAACATGATCTTGTAGGTTGGGCAAAGGCGCGCCAGGACGGTGCGCCGTGCCCAACGAAATGCTGATGTTGGGCACGCCGAATCGTCCCTGATCCGGCTTTGCCCAACCTACACGCTGAAATCCATTCATGTATCTAGTGCAGCATAGTAAAAATCCAGAGACCATTTCCTTACGATCAGGCGGTCAACAACTTGCCGGCACAAGTCCAAATTACAATTAGAACCACGGATGGACACGGATAAACACGGATCATAATCCGTGTTTATCCGTGTCCATCCGTGGTTCTTCTACAAGTTCAATTAACAAATGGCTTTAGGATTTCTACTACGCTGCACTAGGATCGCAAAGACACGATACAAATGAGTCAAATTTGTGCACTGCATAACAAAGAGGCCTCTTTTTTTATCCACGGATTACATAGATTTCCACAGATTATTCTGTCTTTCATCTGTGGAAATCTGCGTAATCTGCGTAATCTGCGGATAAAAGATGGCGCCGAAACGAGTCAAGAATTCACGCATCAAAGGTCTGAGGCGAAGTCTCGCTGGATATTGCGATAATCGGGTACTATAGAGAATGCCTGTCAAGTGAAGATAGATCGGCGATAAAGCAAGACTTACTTGCTGAAGTTCCGATTCTCGATCTGATGACCCAAGGGTGAACAAAGCAAGAAGCATACGATATGGTTGCGGATATGCTTGAATCATTGGTTGATAAAGAAGGGTTTAAAATCGAGGTATATAAGGGGAAAAGGACAGTTTTGAAGTTGGTTCTTCGGAGCCGAAGCATATGGTAAGTTTACTGTTGCAGCGGTAAAACATTATTGTGCCGAAAAATCATGATGCAACCAGCACCAGCACATCGACCAACCCTCTACGAGTCCCTGGAGGGCCTACCCGAGGGGGTGGTCGGGGAAATTCTAAACGGCCAGCTTCACACCCAACCCCGGCCCGCTGTCCCCCATGCGATTGCCGGCTCGGTGCTTGGCGCCGAATTGGTCGGCCCTTTCCAGAAGGGGAAGGGAGGGCCTGGCGGCTGGTGGATCATCGATGAGCCGGAGATTCACTTTGTGCGCGACGTCGAAGTGACGGTCCCGGATCTGGCAGGCTGGCGGCGTGAGCGGATGCCTTACCCGCCGGAGGATCAACGCTGCGAAGTAGCTCCCGATTGGGTATGCGAGATCTTGTCTCCGTCCACGGCGAGGAAGGATCGTGAGGTCAAAATGCCACTGTATGCGAACCACGGTGTGCGGTATGCCTGGCTGATCGATCCCATCGAACGTACCCTGGAGGCATACCGACTCGATGTCGGCACCTGGGCTGAAATTGGCCGCTTTACCGATACCGACCAGGTTCGTATACCGCCATTCGAGGTAGTACCCATCGACCTGGAAGACTTGTGGTCACCGCAGCGACCGCGACTTGTCGAACGTTAAAGCAATGGCGCTAAGGAATAAAAACACTGAATGCAGTGGGTGAAACGAACCGTATCGTTGAAACTATAGTATTCCTTTCACTGCACTCACAATCGACTGCTTACCGGGCAGATAGAGGTCTTCAAGAGCCCGGCTTGCCGGAACAGGCATCATGGGAGCAGCAACGCGCTTTACAGGCGCCTTGAGTAATGATAGATAGTGTTCGCACGCGAGTGCAGCTATCTCGGATCCTATGCTTCCTCTTATTCTTCCTTCCTCGACAATAACCAAACGCCCTGTCTTTTCCACCGAACTGAAAATAGTGCTTTTATCCAGGGGAACAATAGTCCGAGGATCAATAACCTCAACATCGATACCTTCTTGTGCCAGATCCCGGGCTGCCTGTAATACCTCATGTACCATATACCCAAAGGCGACTATCGTCACATCATTGCCTGCTTTTCGAATCACTGCGTTACCGAAAGGTATGCTGTAGTCTTCCTCCGGTATCTCATCTTCCACACCTCTCCCAAGCATACCTCCACCAAGTAGTTTTTTATGTTCAAAGAACACTACCGGATCGTCACATCGTATTGCTGACTTCAAGAGCCCTTTAGCGTCATAGGCTGTTGATGGTTCCACCAAAATCAGCCCAGGAACCGACATGAACTGAGACTCTAAGCATTGGGAATGCCCAAAACCCCACCCGAATCCTCCTCCAACGGTTGTCCGAATCGTAACCGGTATGGAATACTGCCCCCCGGTAACATAATGGCACTGCCCGAGATAATTGGAAATCTGGTCCATGGCCAGCATGGCAAAATCACACATCGCCAGCTCAAGCACCGGGCGCAGGCCATTCAAAGCTGCTCCCATAGCTACACCGGTAATGGCACTTTCGGCAATGGGAGTGTTGATTACTCGATCTTTACCGAACTCCTCCACTAACCCGGCAGTCTGCCCCATCAAGCTGATCCGCACATCCTCGCCGATTATTATAACACTGGAATCACCACGCATTTCCTCGGCCATTGCCTCATTAACAGCCTGGCAATAATTTATTTTTCTATTCATGACTAATCCCCCCTTGAGTATAGAGGTCCCGAAGCAAATCATTCCCGGTTGGGTCAGGTGCGGCAAACGCCTCCTCGATAGCTTTTTCCACTTCGGATCGTACCTCTTCTCTCATTATCCGATCTTTCTCGGGGGTAAGGATATTCCGATCCGACAGCTTGCGCCGGCAGAGGTCCAGGGGATCTCTTTTACCCCATTTTTCGATATCCTTCGGATCAACGTATTCGGGTCTACCTTCGTCTCCCGTAAAGTGAGGGGCCATACGGAAAGTCTTGTACTCGATCACATAAGGACCCTTGCCGCTACGGGCATGGTTTACCGCCCTCTCAGCAGCCTCACAGGTAGTTTCGATATCCTGGCCATCCACGATTTCGAAGGGTATATTGTAACCGGCGGCCCTCGGTGCTATATCTTCAGTCGGGTTGACGTCACGCCCGTAAGAATATTCACAAAACTGATTATTACATATTGCGAATACTACCGGCAGCTTCCATAAGGCAGCCATACCCATCGAGGGATGGGCATCCGCCTGGCCATAGGCTCCGTCACCCCCAAAGTAAAGGGTTACTTGTCCGGTTTTGCGCATCTGTGCCGCCAGGGCTGTCCCCACAGCCAGGGAGAAGTCAGAACCTATGCAACCAGGTACACAGGGGATGTTGTTCTTTCGATCGGTAAGGTGGAACCCTCCCTTTCCTTTACAGAGAGAAGTTTCCTTTCCGAGATACTCTAACCAGATATCTCTCGGGCTCATTCCCTTCCCGATAAATTCACCCACACCTCGATGGGTCCCAAACAGGATATCGTTCCGGGTCAAGGGGCCTGTCACGCCTACGGCAACTGCCTCCTGTCCCGTGCCGAAATGTCCCATCAGGGAAATCCGCTCTTCTTTTAATAACCTTGCATGGGCCTCTTCCATTGCCCGTACCAGCAGCATCTTTCCGTATAGGTCAATAAGATTTTCATCAGATAAACTCATCTTATAAACTCCATATGTGCGAGTGTACGCTCGAAATCCCCACTACGGCTGGTAGACTCGATTTTCGATGCTACCACAGTGTGGCGTTTCCGTGGGAGAAGTCAGGTCTCTGTTTTATTTTGGGTGGCTGGAAAAGAAAACCACCGCACAACGGCTGCGTCCTTGACAGGTTGGATGGACGCAGCACAATGCGGTCGAGAAGGGATCGGGATACCCGGCGGATCGGACCGAATGTCCTGCCGTTGCTGCGTTCGTCGTGATGCATGGCCCCGCTGCCGAAGTACCCCGGCCCCCTCATAAGGCGCTTAATCCGGACCGCTTCCATCGCTGCGTTCCTCTGGCGGCCGATCGGCGCAAACATTGATGATTATGCGGTAGCCCTGCGGATGACGGACACCCCCACCTACAACCACGAGGGCCTGGAGCGGATGCCGCTCCATGTGTTCAGCGAGAAGGCGTACCTGGACTACTCCATGTATGTCATCCTGGACCGGGCCTTGCCCCATGTGGGCGACGGTCTCAAGCCGGTCCAGCGCCGTATCCTCTACGCTATGTCCGAGCTGGGGCTGGCGGCTACCGCCAAATTCAAGAAATCCGCCCGGACCGTCGGCGACGTGCTGGGCAAGTTTCACCCCCACGGCGACACCGCCTGCTACGAGGCCATGGTGCTCATGGCCCAGGCCTTCTCCTACCGCTATCCGCTGGTCGACGGCCAGGGTAACTGGGGCTCGCCGGACGACCCCAAATCCTTCGCCGCCATGCGCTACACGGAGGCGAGGTTGGCGCCCTATGCCGAGGTCCTGCTCGCCGAGGTGGGGCAAGGCACGGTGGACTGGCAGCCCAACTTCGACGGCACCCTGCAGGAGCCCAAGCTGTTGCCGGCGCGCCTGCCGAATCTACTGCTCAACGGCGCCACCGGCATCGCCGTCGGGATGGCCACGGATATTCCCTCGCATAACCTGCGGGAAGTGGCCGCTGCCTGCATCCATTTGCTCGAGCACCCCAATGCCACGGTGGCGGAGCTGATGGAGAGGGTTCCGGGTCCCGACTACCCGACCGAGGCGGAGATCGTCACCCCGCCGGAAGAACTTGCGCGCATGTACGAGAGCGGCGTCGGCAGCGTCAAGCTACGCGCCCGCTACGAGCTGGAGCACGGGGACATCGTGATTACCGCCCTACCCTACCAGGTCTCGGGCAACCGCATCATGGAGCAGGTAGCGCAACAGATGCAGGCCAAAAAGCTGCCCATGATCGAGGACCTGCGGGACGAGTCCGACCACGAGTCTCCGACCCGCCTGGTCATCGTCCCACGCTCACACCGGGTAGATGTGCCGCGGCTCATGTCCCACCTGTTCGCCACCACCGATCTGGAGCGCAGCTACCGGGTCAACATGAACCTGATCGGGCGTGACGGCCGGCCGCGGGTCATGGACCTGCGCGAGATCCTGGTGGAATGGCTCGGCTACCGCACCGAGACGGTACGCCGCCGGCTGCGGCACCGGCTGGACCAGGTACTCGACCGCCTGCATCTGTTGGCGGGCCTGCTGATCGCCTTCCTCAATCTCGACGAGGTAATCCGCATCATCCGCACCGAAGACGAGCCCAAATCGGTGCTCATGGCCCGTTTCGAGCTCACGGACCCCCAGGCCGAGTACATCCTCAACACCCGCCTGCGCCACCTCGCCCGGCTGGAAGAGATGAAGATCCGCGCCGAGCAGGCGGCGTTGGCCGAGGAACGCGATCGGTTGCAGAAGATCCTCGACAGTGAAAAGCTGCTCAGGGAACTCATCGGCGAAGAGATCCGGCAGGATGCGGACAAACACGGCGATCAACGCCGCTCGCCGCTGGTACGGCGCGGCGTCGCCCTGGCCCTGGACGAGACCGATCTCACCCCCAGCGAGCCGGTGACCGTGGTCCTGTCGGAAAAGGGTTGGGTACGCGCGGCCAAGGGCCACGAAATCGACCCCGAGGGCCTGGGCTACAAGGCGGGAGACGCCTACCTGGCCGCGGTCCGGGTGCGCAGCAACCAACCGGTAGTCTTCCTCGACACCACCGGCCGCAGCTACTCGCTGCCGGCCCACACCCTGCCTTCGGCACGGGGCCAGGGCGAGCCCCTGACCGGGCGCCTGTCTCCGCCCAAGGGCGCCGACTTCATCGCCGTGCTCGGCGGCGAGCCCGCGGCCAAGTACCTGCTCGCCTCCGATGCCGGCTATGGCTTCATCGTGACCCAGCAGGCCCTGTACGCCAAGCCCAAGGCGGGCAAGACCGTACTCGTCCTGCCCCCAGGCGCCAAGGCCCTGGCCCCGGTGCCGGTACCGAACCTGCACGGCGACCGGTTGGCGGCAGTCACCACCAGCGGCCACCTGCTGGTCTATCCCGTCTCCGAGCTGCCCGAGCTGCCGCGGGGCAAGGGCAACAAAATCATTGGTATTCCCGCAGCCAGAGCCAAGGCACGCGAGGAATATCTCGCTGCCCTGGCGGTTATCCCGGAGGGCGCCGCCTTCACCATCCGTTCCGGGAAACGCCACTTCACCCTCAAGCCGTCCGATCTGGATATCTACCAAGGAGAACGGGGCCGACGCGGAAAGCTGCTGCCGCGGGGTTTTAGGCGCGTCGAGTCGGTGGAGGTCATCTGACTCGGCAGAGATTTGCCGCTAGGATTCCTTGAATGACCAGATTTTGTGCAAATGAGTCAAATTTCGCCAACGTCTAACCTCTCTCGTTGTCGTGATCGTGATCGTGATCGAAGCCGCCGTAGGAAAGACAGAATACTTTCGCCGATCGTGGAATCCAGAGGTCCCGGCCAGGTGCCGGGTCGAAACCCGTAGCCATCAGGTTTTCCATGCCCGCTTTGCCTTGCGTCTCCGATTACGACTACGATCACGGTTCCGTTTTCGATCGCGAGAGAGCGATGATCACGCCTCGTCGGTCTGAGGCAACGCCTCGCTAGGATTCCTTGATGGACCCGTATCTTTACAAATGAGTCAAATTCTGCGGGTGCGGGGAACAGGAACCACGAATGAATCACCAAGTTAACCTTTTCATTCAGGCTCCGGATTGTTTGCAAAAAACAACGCAGTAGCCAGAAATGTCAACAGCCGCCAGAATATCCGGAAACAGCAAGTATTCATAACCGGAGTCATCGCCATGACTGCCGACACCCACCAGGTACTCACCGACGCCCTGGGCCTATCACCGATGGAACGGACCGAACTGATCGATGAACTGTTGCACAGCTTCGACTCCGAACCGGCTCCATCCCACGCCGATGCTTGGAAGGCAGAGGCCGAATCCCGCATCGATGCCTACGAGTCAAGGCGCATATCCGCCGACTCTGCCGCGGCCGTTTTCGCGCGGATCGACCGCCGGTAATGAAGATCCGCGTTCTGTCATGCGCGGAACGTGAGTTCGCCGCAGCCGTGGATTTCTATAATTTGGAGCCCGATGGATTCCGGTACTGCTAATCCGGAGGGGCCTAGCCTACAATCGATATTACGAGATGCGGAGGCTTGTATGGAACAGATCGCCAACCTACATATCGAGAAGCTGCCGGAAGGGGTTTATCTCGCCACCTCCAACGATATTCCCGGTCTGGTCGCCCAGGGACGCACCATCACTGAGACTCTGGAGATCGCTCGTGATGTCGCCAAGAAACTCCTGGAAGCACAAGCCGAACGCCATCAGCAGGCCACCCTGATGACCACGAGTGATTCGTTCGATTATCCGCTGATCCTGGGCGTCTAATGTGGGCAGGCTGACAGGCTTCAACTACCGGCGGATCGTCAAGAAACTTAAAAAACTGGGATTTGTGTTCGACCGTCAGGCCGCCGGATCGCATGAAATCTGGTACAACCCGACTACCGATCGGTATACCACTATCCCCAACCATCCCGGCGACATGCCGGAAGGCACATTGAGGGCCATTTTGAATCAATCCGGTGTTTCCGTGGATACGTTTTTGATAGCTTGATGTGAGTGACCAACGAACCGTTCCTGATTTACTGATTCAATTTGTGAAAATCTGCGTAATCTGTGGATAAAAAACCCTGACCCGATACCCACCCTGGGCAAATGGGCAAGGGCCGGGCGAGATAGTGTAGGATGCACCTCCACCTCTTTTGGATCCAGCGATGCTCATTCTGCACGGCGCCCCTGCCCACTCCGAATTCCGTTTACGCAAGCTCGAGCAACGCCTGCGGGACGCCACGGGGCAAGTCCTGCAGGTCTATACCGAATACCTGTACTTCGCGGATCTCGAACAGCCCCTGTCCGCGGAGGAACGGGCGCTGTTGGAGCGACTGCTGCCCCAGGGCCCGCAGCTGCCCGGACCAGAACGGGAAGGGGCGCTGGTGCTGGTGGTGCCGCGGCTGGGGACTATCTCTCCCTGGTCGTCCAAGGCCACGGACATCGCCCACAATTGCGGCCTGGGCAAGGTCCGACGCCTGGAGCGGGGCATTGCCTACTCCCTCCAGGCCCGGTCCGCCGCGGTCGATGACGAGTTGCTCGTTGCCGCCGCGGCCCCCCTCCACGACCCGATGACCCAGCTCCCCCTTTTTTCCACGGAGGATGCCATAAAGGATGCCCACCGGCTGTTCGACCGGGCCGAGCCGGGTCCGCATCGGTCCGTCGATGTGCTGGGCGCCGGGAAAAAAGCCCTGGTTGCCGCGAACAGCGAGCTCGGTCTTGCCCTGTCCAGGGACGAGATCCATTACCTGGTAGAGGGTTTCGAGGACCTGGGACGCAATCCCACGGACGTGGAACTGGTGATGTTCGCCCAGGCCAACTCCGAGCACTGCCGGCACAAAATATTCAATGCCGACTGGATCATCGACGGTGAGCCCCGGGACCAGTCCCTGTTCGCGATGATACGCCACACCACGGCCTGCTCGCCGCAGGGGGTCCTCTCGGCCTACAAAGACAATGCCGCGGTGGTGACGGGTTGGCCCGGAAGGCGCTTTCTGGCGTCTCCCGAGAACGGTGTCTACGGCGAGCACGACGAGGCCATTCACCTCTTGATGAAGGTGGAAACCCACAATCACCCCACGGCGATCGCCCCCGATCCGGGGGCAGCTACCGGCGCCGGCGGGGAGATCCGGGACGAGGGCGCCACCGGCCGGGGTGCTAAGCCCAAGGCAGGCCTGTGCGGTTTTTCGGTGTCGAACCTACGTATCCCGGACCGGGTATTGCCCTGGGAGCGGGATTACGGCAAGCCGGGCCATATGGCCTCGGCCCTGGACATCATGCTCGAGGGCCCCATCGGCGCGGCCGCTTTCAACAACGAGTATGGGCGTCCCAATCTGTGCGGCTACTTTCGCACCTACGAGCAGGAAGTACCGGGACCCGCGGGTACCGACCTGCGAGGCTATCACAAGCCCATCATGGTCGCCGGCGGCATCGGCAACATCCGCCCCGAACATATCGCCAAGCGCGAGTTTCCGCCGGGCACACCCCTGATCGTGCTCGGCGGCCCCGCCATGCTCATCGGCCTGGGAGGCGGGGCCGCCTCCAGCATGGCGTCCGGGTCCTCGGCCCAAGACCTGGATTTTGCTTCCGTCCAGCGTGCCAACCCGGAGATGGAGCGGCGTTGTCAGGAGGTCATCGACGCCTGCTGGGCCCGCGGCGAGAAGAATCCCATCCTGTTTATCCACGATGTGGGGGCGGGCGGGCTCTCCAATGCCCTGCCGGAGCTGGTGCACGCCGCCCGCCGCGGCGGGCGTTTTGCGCTGCGGAAGGTTCCGAACGACGATCCGGGCATGTCGCCCATGGAAATCTGGTGCAACGAGTCCCAGGAACGCTACGTGCTGGCGGTGGCCGCCGAGCAGCTCGCGGTGTTTAAAGCCATCTGCGAGCGGGAGCGCTGTCCCTACGCAGTCGTCGGAGAGGCGACCGAGGAGGAACAGCTGCGGCTCACCGACGCGCATTTTGGGGATACGCCCATCGATATCCCTGCGTCTTTGCTCTTCGGCAAACCCCCGCGGATGTTGCGGACCGCCGCCCGGCTCGAATTTCAGAGACCGGAGTTGGATCTGTCGCGGGTCTCCCTCCAGGACGCCGTCCAGCGGGTGCTGCGGCTGCCCACGGTGGCCGACAAGGGCTTTCTGATTACCATTGGCGACCGCAGCGTCACCGGCCAAGTAGCACGCGACCAGATGGTCGGCCCCTGGCAGATACCGGTCGCCGACGTAGCGGTAACCCTCAGCGATTACACGGGAGTAACGGGCGAGGCCATGGCCATGGGCGAGCGGTCCCCGGTGGCCCTGATCGACCCGGCGGCCTCGGGACGCTTGGCCGTCGGCGAGGCGATCACAAACCTGGCTGCCGCCGCCATCGACCGGATCGACCACATCCGGCTCTCCGCCAACTGGATGGCGGCGGCCGGCCATCCGGGAGAGGATGCCGGGCTCTTCGACACCGTCCGCGCCCTGGGCCTGGAACTGTGCCCGGCCTTGGGGGTGGCTATCCCCGTGGGCAAGGACTCCATGAGCATGAAGACCCGGTGGACGGACCATGAAAACCGCCCGCGGGAGGTAATTGCCCCCCTGTCGCTGATCGTATCGGCCTTCGCCCCGGTGCGGGATGCCGGCCGGACCCTCACCCCCCAACTGCGCACGGATATGGGGGCTACGGACCTGATCCTCATCGACCTCGGACGCGGACGCAACCGTTTGGGAACCTCCTGCCTGGCCCAGGTTTATGGGCAGGTCGGCAGTACAGCCCCCGACCTGGATGACCCCAGGTTACTCACGGGGTTTTTCGCCTCTATACAAGCGCTCAATCAGGCGGGCCTTCCACTGGCCTACCATGACCGCTCCGACGGGGGCCTGTTCGTGACCCTGTGCGAGATGGCCTTCGCCGGGCGTTGCGGCCTGGAGATCGACCTCGACCCGGCGGGGCCGGACGATCTGGCCGTGCTCTTCAGTGAAGAGCTGGGGGCCGTGATCCAGACTCGGCGCGTGGATAGAGATGACGTACTTAAACTGCTCGCCGCTCAGGGGTTGGGCGATTGCAGCTCCGTGATCGGCACGCCCCAGGAATCGGAAGACATCCGGTTCCGGCGCGGGGGGATGGAAGTCTTTGCGGCATCCCGCTCCGAGCTGCAACAGCTCTGGTCGGAGACCAGTCTCCATATGCAATCCCTGCGCGATAACCCGGACTGCGCGCGCGAGGAGTTCGATCGCATTGCGGATACCGCCGATCCGGGTCTGACCGTGGCGCTCGGCTTCGATCCTGCCGAAAATGTGGCAGCGCCCTACGTCCTGAGCGGGGTGCGCCCGCGGCTGGCGGTGCTCCGGGAACAGGGCGTGAACGGACAGTTGGAGATGGCGGCGGCTTTTTATCAGGCCGGCTTCGAGTGCGTGGACGTACACATGTCCGACATCATCGCCGGACGGGTGAATCTGGCGGGCTTTCGGGCACTGGCGGCCTGCGGCGGCTTTTCCTACGGCGACGTCCTGGGCGCGGGGGCGGGTTGGGCCAAGTCGATCCTGTTCAACCCCCGGGCGCGGGACCAGTTCCGGGCCTTCTTCGAGCGGGGAGATACCTTTGCCCTGGGGGTATGCAACGGCTGTCAGATGCTCTCCCACCTCCGGGAGCTGATTCCGGGCGCGGATTACTGGCCCCGTTTCGGGCGTAACCGCTCGGAACAGTTCGAGGCGCGGCTGGTGATGGTGGAGGTGACGGACTCGCCCTCGGTGTTGTTGACCGGCATGGCCGGCTCCCGGCTGCCCATCGTGGTGGCCCACGGCGAAGGGCGGGCGGAATTTCCCGCCGCCGAGGATCCGTCCAAGGTTGCGCCGCGGGTGGCCCTGCGTTACGTGGAAAACGGCGGCGGCATCGCCGTGCGTTATCCGGCGAATCCGAACGGTTCCCCCGCGGGTATCACCGGTCTGACCACCGGCGACGGGCGCGTAACCGTCATGATGCCCCATCCGGAAAGGCTGTTCCGGGCCCTGCAATACTCCTGGCGGCCGGACCACTGGGAAGGCTATGGCCCCTGGATGCGGCTGTTCCGAAACGCGCGGGTGTGGGTGGATTGAGGGCCCGAACCGATTGGTGCCCGGGGCGGGACTCGAATCGGTAGTCGCGCATCGCCCGCCACTACGGGAAGGTGACGAGACGCATACACTCCAAACGAAAGTAAGCCACAATAAGCTACAATAGGGCACGATGACTTGGGGAGGCTCGAACAATGCTTGCAAACGCAGTCGCCCATACCCGGATCGACGAACACATCAAAGAAGAAGCGAACCTTGTGTTGGCAGCGATGGGACTTACCGTATCGGACGCTTTCCGCATCATGCTTACCCGCATCGCCCGCGAGAAGGCGTTGCCATTCGATCCGCTGGTGCCGAACACCGCCACCATCGAGGCGATGGAGGAGGCGCGCCGTAACAACCTGGAGACCGTAACACTCGACGAACTCCAAGCGGTATTGGATGCGGACGATTAAGCAGTCAGGACAGTTCAAACGCGATCTCAGACGCGAGGCCAAAGGGCTGCATAGAGCTACTCTGACAAAGAATTTCGTTCGCATCGTTGAGACACTGGCCAGGGACGAACCAGTGGCCGAGAAGCACCGCGATCACGCGCTGAGCGGCGATTGGAAAGATTGCCGAGACTGCCACATCAAGCCGGATCTGGTGCTGATTTACCGTAAACCGGATGAGGGCGTGCTACAGCTCGTCCGCCTTGGCTCACATAGCGAACTTGGCCTGTAACAAAACAGAACAACCCCCGTCTTGTTCGACCTGAATCTTTCCGCTGAGCCAGTACCCCGTTTCGACAAATATTGCTAGCGAGGCTTCGCCTCAGACCGACGAGGCATGACCAACCGCACCGAAGAACCACGGATGCACACGGATAAACACGGATCATAATCCGTGTTTATCCGTGTCTGCCTCCGTGGTTCAAAGGATTTGCGATTCCTGCCCAACAAGAGGCAGAACTATTTTTGTGCAGCGCACAAACTTGACTCATTTGTAAAGATGCGGGTCCCTCAAGGATCCTAGCGAGGCTTCGCCTAACCTACCCTCCTAATGCAAGGCAAGGCAAATCACATCGCTCTGCCGGCCTACTCCAAGCACCTCGCTTTCTAAACGGTCCACGGGCAACGGGTATAGAATGACCGTATGCCCCGAATCTACGATCTCCACACCCACTCGACCGCCTCCGACGGCACCCTGACGCCGCCGGCGTTGGTCGCCCTCGCCGCGGCCAGGGGCGTCGATGTCCTGGCCCTGACGGATCACGATACCCTGGAGGGCCTGGCCTCGGCGCAGACGGCCGCGGGTACTGCCGGCTTGATCTTAGTTCCCGGCGTTGAAATCTCGGTCACCTGGGGCGGGCGCACCATCCACATCCTCGGTCTGGGGGTCGATCGCCGGAACCGGACGCTGCGCGACGGCTTGGCGGAGGTATCGGTACATCGCCGCCGGCGGGCCGAAGAAATCGCCCGGCGCCTCGCCGAGGCGGGAATCACGGGTGCGCTCGAAGGCGCGCAGGCCTTCTCCAACGGGCGCCTGATCGGTCGCACCCACTTTGCCCGGTTTCTCGTGCAACGGGGTTACGCGGCGGACGAGCGGGAGGTTTTCAAGCACTATCTGGTCAAGGGCAAGCCCGGCTATGTGGTAGGGAATTGGGCGACTATCGAGACCGCAGTGGGGTGGATCCGCGGCGCCGGAGGCCAGGCAGTGATCGCCCATCCGGGGCGTTATCGTTTCACACGCACCAAGCTGTTGCGGCTGATCGGTCAGTTCACGGAGCTCGGCGGGGTCGGCATCGAGGTCGTCTCCGGCAGCCACACTCGGGACGAGTGCCTCCTCTTCGCCCGGTATGCAGAGGAGACCCGCCTCCTGGCCTCGGTGGGCTCCGATTTCCACCGACCAGAGAATCCCTGGACGGACCTCGGGGGCATGGCCCCGCTACCGGGCTTCTGCACGCCTATCTGGGCCGAGTGGGAGGAAACCGGATGGCCCTGGACCCGCTTTTGAATGATGAGTGATGAATGATGAATGATGAATGCGGTTCGTGGTTTTCCGGTTTCCGTACAAAAATTCACGCCTCATCGGTCTGAGGTGAAGCCTCGCTAATTCGTAGGCTGGGTTCAGGGACGAACCCGGCACGTGGCAACGCTGGGTTTCGTTCCTCAACCCAGCCTACGGGCTAAGTCCAGCCTGATAGGAAACCTTTTTAATCCGCAGATTACGCAGATTTCCACAGATTATTTCGTTCTTAATCTGTGGGAATCTGCGTAATCTGTGGATAAAGAAAGTCCGGTCCTCCAAATTGCGCCAAATCATCCAGGACTGCTTTTAACCAGACAGCTTCTAACAGGATTTTTTATTGTGAAGAGTGCTTGCTGGTTTGGTACGAGCGTGGAGCACGCGGCAACGCTGGGTTTCGTTCCTCAACCCAGCCTACGGGCTAAGTCCAGCCTGATAGGAAACCTTTTTAATCCGCAGATTACACAGATTTCCACAGATTATTTCGTTCTTAATCTGTGGGAATCTGCGTAATCTGTGGATAAAGAAAGTCCGGTCCTCCAAACTGCGCCAAATCATCCAGGACTGCTTTTAACCAGACAGCTTCTAACAGGATTTTTTATTGTGAAGAATGCTTGCTGGTTTGGTACGAGCGTGAGAGCACGCGGCAACGCTGGGTTTCGTTCCTCAACCCAGCCTACGGGCTAAGTCCAGCCTGATAGGAAACCTTTTTCATCCGCAGATTACGCAGATTTCCACAGATTATTTCGTTCTTAATCTGCGGGAATCTGCGTAATCTGTGGATAAAGAAAGTCCGGTCCTCCAAACTGCGCCAAATCATCCAGGACTGCTTTTAACCAGACAGCTTCTAACAGGATTTTTTTGTTGTGAAGAGTGCTTGCTGGTTTGGTACGAGCGTGAGAGGGTGTAGGAAATTCAGGAAAGACAAGAATCCTGTAAATCTTGTGTAATCCTGTAAATCCTGTCCGATTGGAGCTTTGCGATGAAGCTCGAGTTGGGCACTTGTCAGTCTGAGAGACTTTCTAAAAAGGGATCGTAGGCTGTAGGCTGGGTTGCGGCCAGGGACGGCCAAAACCCAGCAATAACTTGAGGCAAAGCCTCGTTGGTAGTCATGGCACAGTTCTTCGAAATGCATCCCCAGGACCCCCAGCCGCGCCTGATTCGGCGGTCGGTAGAGATACTGTTGGAAGGGGGAGTGATCGTCTATCCCACCGACTCCTCCTACGCCCTGGGGTGCCGGATCGGCGAAAAACCGGCGCTGGACCGTATCCGCTCCATCCGCGAGTTGGACGCCAAACACAACTTCACCCTGGTCTGCCGCGACCTCTCGGAGATCACCACCTACGCCCGCATCGACAACCAGGCGTTCCGATTGCTCAAAAACCTCACGCCCGGCCCCTACACCTTCATCCATCAGGCGACCAAGCAGGTACCGCGGCGTCTCCTGCACCCGCGGCGCAAGACCATCGGCATCCGGGTGCCGGACAATGTCATCTGCCGGGCACTGCTCACGGAGCTGGACCAACCGATCCTGAGCACAACCTTGCTGTTGCCCCTGGACGACATGCCTCTCACCGACCCCTACCGGATACGCGAGTTGCTGGACCAGCAAGTCGACCTGGTAATCGACGGCGGCTTCTGCGGCCTGGAGCCGACGACGGTGGTAGACATGACCCAGGAGCCGCCGGTGGTTTTACGGCAGGGCAAGGGCGATGCCTCTCGGTTCGGGGGAACTGAGTAGCGCAGGCGTCCCGCCTGCTGAATGCGGAGTGATGAGGGGGATGACTGCTCCCGAATCAATGGGGTCAGACTCTGAAGTATCCCCGCAAATCAGCCCGCGTAGGTTGGGCAAAGCCTGTAGGATGCGGTGAGCGTGTGTTGTCCTTTCCGGACTGCACCACCGCCAGGCGCGAACCGCATCTGTGGACGGCAGGCGTGCCCAACAAGGTGTTGGGCTGAGAAACTGTCTGGTTAAAAGCAGTCCTGAATGATTCGGCGCAGTTTGGAGGACCGGATTTTCTTTATCCACGGATTACGCAGATTCCCGCAGATTAAGAACGAAATAATCTTTTGCAAAGGGCAAAAGGACACAGTGCATAGGGTCATAACGCCCTGGCGAGACGAAAACCGAGGTCGTTGAGCGCTTCGTCGGACGTGTACCAGTTTCGGAACGCCGACCGGAGGTACTGTGGTTGGAAGGACCAGCCACCGCCGCGAACCACACGCCGGGAACAGTCGCCGCCGTTCTCTTTACCCCAAGCGCTGCCATCCACGGGGGCACCTTCGTAATCGGCGTGCCAACAATCGGCCGTCCATTCCCAGACATTGCCCAGCATATCGAAAAGGCCGAAACCATTGGGCCGAAAGCTCGCTATCGGAGCCGTGAATACGAATCCATCCCGGCAGTTGTTCGTAACCCAATCCGGAAAGCGCTCCTTCGCGTCCAGATCGGCCCCATTGGCAAATGTGCACATTTGTTTCTCTTCCGGGTCATCTCCCCAATAACGGCGCGGTGTCGGCCCCGGCACGCTCGTCGCGCGCACGCCCCGCGCGGCGTATTCCCACTCCGCCGCGCTGGGGAGGCGATAACGGTGGCCGGTGCGCAGGCTCAGCCAATGGGCGTAGGCGCGGGCGTCGTTCCAGCTCACGCACACCACCGGGTGCCGTTCCGTCTGGGGGAAACCGGGATTACGCCAATCACGATCCCGACGGGATTCCCCACCGCTCCCGTCATCCTTGAGCACGGTACATCCCTGGCCCCGTTCGGCATCGGTACGGTAGTCGGTATCCTCGACGAAGGCGCGGAATTCCCCGACCGTTACCTCGCAGCGACCGATCGCAAATGGCGTCACCACACTGACCCCGTGCTGCGGGCCTTCACCCGGGTCACGCCCTTGTTCATTCGCGGGCGAGCCCATGAGAAAGCGCCCGGCGGCAATGACCGCCAACTCCGGGCCCGCGCCGGTTTGGACACGGCAGGGTTGGGTAGAAAACGCCGGAGATTGGGGTGGTACCGAGTCATCTTGCGCCGCCAGCGGGAGAGAGACGCCCATGCCGCCCAGCAGCAGGGCGGCTACAGCCTTGAAAAACGCCCAGGGCCTTCGGCTTGGCCTACCAGCCCCGGGCGCCGCGTTCCCTGCCCTTCTCTTCGGCCTTCGCATTCCTGAACGAGGCACCGGAAACCGGGCCATGGGCACCCGCGGATACGCCCGACGCATCCGTAAATGCGCCGGCTCCGACCCTTGGGGCAGGCGTCCTGGCGAGACGAAAACCGAGGTTGTTGTTCGCTTCGTCGGTCGTGTTCCTGTTTCGGTTCGCCGACCGGAGGTTCTGTGGTTGGTTGTTCCAGCCACCGCCGCGAACCACACGCCCGGTCTCCGTACGACCCGGTTCCCGAGGGTAAAGCATATCGGAGACAGCACGGGTTCCACCGGATTCATCAAGGCGTGGTGCACCACGCGATCGGCGAACGGCGCCGCGGCAATGGTGCGCGGTTTTCGGTCATAGATATTCTCGATCAGATTTTCCAGTACTGCGAGCATTCCCGACTCGATATGTTTTCCCAGGATATAACGCAATGCCATTAAGTTAAGCGTCACCGACACCGCCCTCTCCCCAACCCCTCTCCCGGCCGAGGGTGTCGCAAAAGTCCTTCCAGGGGGGCTGTTGATAGAAATCCGCATGTTCCTTCGGGGCTACCTATCGAACCACAGAGAACACAGAGTGAGCCTACTCTCTTCTCGGTGTTCTCTGTGCCCTCTGTGGTTTAAATTCCGTAGGCCAGCAGCTAACACCACTGTCTTTACGATACCCTCCCGCCGGGAGGGTATCGCAGAAGCCCATCCGTGGGGCGTAGCGCAGGCGTCCCCGCCTGCATTTTTCGATGCAGGCGAGGACGCCTGCGCTACTTTTACGACACCCTCGCCGGGAGAGGGGCTTTGAGGCTTAGAGGCTGTCTAAAAACTAACACATCGATTTTAAATCGGTAGGCTGGGGGGCAAAGAACGAAACCCAACTTTGGTTATTGCTGGGTTTTGGCCGTCCCTGGCCGCAACCCAGCCTACAGCTAACATATTGATTTTAAATCGGTAGGCTGGGGGGCAAAGAACGAACCCCAGCTTTGGTTATTGCTGGGTTTTGGCCATCCCTGGCCACAACCCAGCCTACAGCTAACCTATTGATTTTAAATCGGTAGGCTGGGTTGAGGAACGAAACCCAGCAAACCAGCCTTGCCCGTAAAAGCTGGGTTTCGTTCCTCGACCCAGCCTAGGGTCTCCGGTCTTTTTCAGGCAGCTTCTTCACATGGCCGCCAAAAAAATCGCGAAAATCCGCGCTGCGCGCGGATTTGCAAAGGGCGAAAGGACACAGCACACAGGGTCACAACTCCCTGGCGAGACGAAAACCGAGGAAGTCGTACGCATCGACGGACGAGAACCTGTACCGGATCGCCGACCGGAGGTACAGTGGTCGGTTGTACCAGCCACCGCCGCGAACCACACGCCCGGAACAGTCGCCGCCGTTCTCTTTACCCCAGGCGTTGCCGTCGGAGGGGGCATCCTCATAGTCCTTGTGCCAACAATCCTGGGTCCACTCCCAGACATTGCCGGCGACCTCATGAAGCCCCCAGGGATTGGCCGACAGGCTGCCGGCGGGGACCGTTTTTCCCCGGTAGACCCCGGTCTCGGCCCCGCAGCCGTTGTAATCATAGTTGCCGCTGTAGTTGGCTTGGTCGGTGTGGATGCAGTCGCCGGTCCAAAAGGGGGTCCGGGTACCGGCTCGAGCGGCGTACTCCCACTCGGCCTCGGTCGACAGGCGGTAGGTTGCTCCCGTTTCCCGGCTCAGCCATTCGGCATAGGCCCGAGCGTCGTCCCAGCTCACATTGATTACCGGGCGTTTGCCACGGCCCCAACCCTCGTCGTCCGGCTTCTTGCGCCCGGTGGCACGGGCAAAGCGGTCATAGTCCGCGAAGGTCACCTCGGTTATACCCAGGGCAAAGGGCCGCGGGATGCGTACCCGATGTTGCGGGCCTTCGTCTCCATCGCGCCCCGGTTCGTCCGTGGGCGAACCCATCAGAAACTCCCCGGCAGGGATGACGATCATCTCCGGGCCCTTGCCGCCGCTTGCCAGGGAATCCCGGAAACGACTGAAGGGGGCTTTATCAGCGATGACAGCAATGAGTCGGTCCGGATCGCCGAAGAGCTGTCTTTCTTCAGGAGACAATTCACGTGCCGTCTTTCCGCCGGAGAACGGGTTTCGCACCGAGACGGTCGGGTCGGCGGCGGCATCTCCGGCCAGCCGCACCAGGATGGGATTGCCCGGAACCGCATCGGCAGCGGCCATGGCTTGGACATCGATCTCCGCCGGTGATCGGTGGTCGAAATAAGCAAGCCGTGCGGCAATGGCCCGGGCGGCCTGTTGAGTAGCGTCAGTGGCATCGGGGCCATACCCGATGCGATGGTCGGCGCCGGAAAGCCGGGACAGGCGTTCTTCCACTTCCGGCTCCAATGTCACCTGGGTAAAGCCGTAGCGCGCCAGACTGGCCCGGAGACTCGCGGCGAGCATCCGGTTCTGCGCATCGGCGACGATGGCAAACTCCTGTCCCTGGTTGGCGGCGACCCGGTACGCCAGCACCCAATCCTCGGCCAGGGTGCGCACAGGACCCGCCTGCCACAGGCCAGCGGCGACCAACCCGAACAGCAGCACGCCGGCGCATGCCTTCAGAAGCGGCCCCAAAAACAATTGCCATTTCCCAGCCGGCAACCGGTATCCGATCCAGCGGGGCAGGGTGAAATCCCACAGGCCGAGCCGTCCGCCCAGGACCAGGTTGGCGAAAACGGCGTCCTTTATCGGGCTGTATTCGGGCGCGCGGGCGATAAGCCCTTCCAGCCAATCCCGCCAACCCCTCTCGCGCCGGGGACGTCTCTCGGGAACCCGGAACGGCAATTGGATGGCCATGCCGCCTGCGGTTGTGGCCCGCAGGCGCAACAGGTCTTGAAACTCCTGCCGAATGGCCCGGCGCTGCCGGCGCGGCAGGCGGCGCAACAGATAAATGCGAAACCACTCCGGCAACCAACCGATGCGGGACCAGGCGAGTTGCGCTAGTTTTATCAGGCGTTGCTCGCGCCGTTCGGGGGTGCCCTCGGGTGTAGCGTCCGGGAACAGGCGACTGTCCAAGATCCGGGTCAGTCCCCAGTGCAGGGCCGGATACACCGCCATGGCACTCAGCAGGAAATAGCCGTCTTCCCTCAAATAACGGCGCAACGCGGCTAGGTCCGCCCGGAACTCGCCGGGTCTGGGGCGCCGCCACCAGAGAAGCGAATGGCGGTCCTGGAAGGGGGCGGGCGGCGAGATCGAGCGCCGCTGGGTCTCGGTGGGCTGGGGGAGCTCCGTGAGCTGGGAACTGATGGCCCGAATGCCTGCGCTGGTCAAGGGTTCGGCATAAAATCCCGCCGCCGTCAGCACCCCGAGCCAGGCCGGGTGGGGATCGCGGGTACTCAACAGCCCCCGCCGCGGCCAGCAGGTCAGAGCGTTGGCCGCGGCGGTCAGATGGGTCCCCAGGTTGGTAAGCAGGGCATTGGGGTCGCCGATCAGCAACAGACGGGCATGGGGGTACTGATGGAAGAGCCCTTCCACCCCGCCCGGCACGACCTGGCCGGTGTCGTCGACAAAGCCGTTGGGCGCCCCCTGGTAGCTATAGACGAAGACCTCGTAGCCCTGTTGGCGCAGGTGTTCGGCGACCAGCCGGCCCAAATCCGCCAGCAGATCCTTGGGGTCCCTGGTATCGATGAGCACCAGGACCTCCGGCACGAAACGCCGGTTACGCCGGATGGGATCAAAGAACCCGGCCCGGCGGATCGAGGCAGCGACCGTGGCCCTGGTATCCAGGGAACGACCGGGAATCTCGATGGGCTGGTGCAGACGCCGCAGGGCATCCCGTACCGGGGGAGAGGCGAACAGGGGTTGACTGTCCGTATGAATTGCCAGGGACCTCAGGGGGTCCCGTTCGGAATCCTCGGCGCGACGCAGGACATAACGTCGCCGCAACCAGATCCATATCAGCCAGGCCAAGGCGATGGGGATCCCCAGCCAGGGCAGGAGCTTGCCCAATACCTCAAGATAGGCGGCGTCTTGTGGATCGAAGATTGGCCTCTCCGGCAATGCGCGGGGCGGCAGTGGCTTAAGCGGCAGCTGCAAATAGCTATCGGAGGGTAATGCCGTGGAGGGATTGGAAGCTGCTGGTTCAGGCGGCCGCCCTACGCGAGAGCCGGGTAGTGCCTGACCAACGCCGGGTTGGGAAACCGCTGATGTAGGCGGCTTTACGGAGTAGGGTGGGACCTGGCTAATGTCGGGTGATTGAAAAGCTGCTGGTGTAGTCGGTCCTCCAGGTAGCTCTGTGACCGATGGCTCCAGCAGCAAGAGACCGGCTGTGAGAAATAACAGGGGAAATGAGACGGCAAGTGCCGCCAGGGGCCAGCGGCGGAAGGGAGACAGCGGGGGTTTGCCGAGTTCCGGCGAGGATGAAGCAGCCGGTTCCGCATAGGGAGAAACATCCGGTTCGGCCGCCGGCAGACCGGCCCCCCGACCCTCGTCCACCCAGGCGTCGAAACAATCATCGAAGGCTACGGACTCTTCGGGGTTGCGGCAAAACAAAGGCCGGATGAATTTGCGAAGTTCCCGGATCTCCTGGGGCAGTCGTCCTTCCTGGTAGAAGCGAAACAGGAGGTCGTGGAGATTCAACCAGCGATCGGGACCGGTGGCAAACCCCGCCGCCGCCAACTGATTTTGCAGCGCCGGCAGCCGCTCCATCCAGGGGGACAGGGAGTGTCGGTGCGGGATCTCGGGACAAGGCGGCATGGGATTTGCCTAGGAACGGATCACTAAAAAGTTATCCATTTTTTGAATCGTCACCTAGTACGGATGCTTTCAACTGCCGATGACATTGAACCGGCAGGATTCGCATGGAAGATTTAGCCGCAAATAAACGCAAATGAACGCAAACGGGATCAGAAATCGCCGATGATGGCAGGCCGATTGCGACCGATTTGCGTCTATTCGCATTCATTTGCGGCAAAAAAAAGATTTCCATGCGCGGGGTGAGATCATTTGTTCTTTCCACTTCTTTGTTTTTTCCATTCCTCGATGATCTTGTCGGCCTGCTTCTGATCGTCTTTCTGCTTCAACAGCAGGCAGCGTACACTCAAGGAGAGAAAACCGGGATCCAGCTCCATCAGCCGCTTTCCCGGCGTTGGATCCTGGCGTAACAGATAATCCAGCCAGTTCAGGAGCTCGGCCATGGAGGGATTGCGGTCCGGTCGATAATCCCCGCGGATGGATTTGAACAGGGAGATGGCGTCGTGGACGAGGTTATCCTGTTGGTCGCGATAGCGGTCATAAAAACGCCGTTCTACGATGTCTTCCACCGTAACCCTATCCACCGGGACCGCCTTGGCATCCTCCTTGGGGTCGTCCCTAAAGGGCGGAAAGGGCACATGGAAATAGATGCAACGACGCAGGAATGCCTCGGGCAGGGCCTTCTCGGAGTTGCTGGTGATGATGACCAGGGGATCCAGGCGGGCTTCCTGGTCTCCTTTTTCGGGTCTCGGCAGGCCGATCCGTATTTCGCGTTGCAGGGCGATCTCGAGCTCGGGGATATGAAACTCGCCCTGATCGATCTCGGCCAGGAGGTCGTTGGGCACATCCCGCGGGGCCTTGTCGATCTCGTCGATCAAGACCACCGACCGGCGTGGGGCCTGTTCATAGTCCGGCAGTTGTTCCTTGATCCGGGTCTCGTCGAGACCCAATACCTCCCGCGCCAGATTGCCACCTCTGGCGTAGAGCAGGGCCTTGCCCAGGGCCTCCAGGTGCAGGAACCGCGGCGCCAACTCTTTTTCTGCGGTGCCCTGGTCGCGAGAGGTGTTATAGCGACCGATGAGGTCATAGCGATAGAAGAGGTCCTGGGCCTGGGTGTCGGATTTGACGACGAACTCCAAGGGTTTGCCCATTCCCAGCTCCCAGGCGATGCTGTCGGCGAGGCGCGACTTCCCGGAGCCGGGGTCCCCGGTGAGCAACAAGGGCATTCCCAGGGTGGCCGCCACATTCACCGCCGCGGCGAGATCCGAAGAGGCGAGATAACCGGCGGGGTCCGTAATGGCCCCTTTGTCGATTTCCGGCAGGCCTCGCCAGGCCTTTTCCGGTTTTTGCCGGCCTTCACCCTGATAGCGGGCGACATGAGTGGTATCGGACATGGGCGGTTCCTGATAAAGATGGATCTGAAGGGTGTCTTGGAAAATCTCAGAGCCTGTCTAAAAAGACAGTCTCTTAGTACCCCTTTGTGGCTTTGTGCCTTTGTGTGATGTTCTTCATTTCTCACACAAAGCCACGAAGACACGAAGAATTTTTCATTTTTAAATCAAGGTTTTAGACAGCCTCTCAAAGGTAAGGAGAGGCTAGTGCAGCATAGTAAAAATCCGGAGACCATTTCCTTTAGAACCACGGATGGACACGGATAAACACGGATCATAATCCGTGTTTATCCGTGTCTGCCTCCGTGGTTCTTCTACAAGTTCAATTAACAAATGGCTTTAGGATTTCTACTACGCTGCACTAGACGGTCATCTTAGTGCGTGTTTCGATCAATGCTGCTTCGAGCAATTCCTGGAAGTCCTCGTAGTACCATTCCTCATCCTTATGGGACAAGAATTTCTTTTTGCAAACAGCTTTCAGTTTATGACGATAGGACGTTGGGTACAGGTTATTGAGTCTGGAGATCCAAGGATCTATATCGCCTATGCTCAACTTGGATGGCGTCTGCAAAAACGAGATATCCCGCCCAGCGAGTTTCTGACAACGTTTCTTTCTGTATTCATTTCGTGTCCGTTGGATGGTTCTACAGCACGTAGAGGTGGTCCTCCTGAACCCGAACAGAACGATCAAAGTTTGCCCCTTGTCAATAGATAGGTCATCGATAAACTTTTTCGCGCCCATCAGGATAGTAATCAATTCCTTGCATCGCATTTGACCATCGAGTGGTACATAGATGACCTTACGTCTGTTCCTGCGCCCGTTCTCCACGTCATTGACCCAATTTTTTACCGCCTCGCGAGTAGCATCGGGTTCTCCGCCCGTATCCATTCGAAGACTCAACTGGTACTCGAAGCCATCCTCTCCTTTGGGGGTATCGATAAGTTCTTCTACGGTTTCATCCAGAAGGTTGTCGACATTTTCTCTGCGGTTTAAGACATCATAATTATAGGGCTTTTGCCGAATCGCCAAATGATCGGCCAATACCTCCAGCCAGTCTTCACGTATGCCTTCGATTAAAAAAACGCCGCGATCTTTGGGTTGTTTATTACCCTGTTTGCCATAGGGGGAAAAATAATCGTCTACTTTTTTACATTGATCCGTATAGTCAGCAATGCGGCATAGTACGATTTCGAGAGGATTTGGCGATTTATTGTCTCTATCTTTAACAGATTCGTCCGGTGGCATTTTCTCCTTTATTTTAATTATCAATGTAATTATGGCTGCTATGATTATGATTATAAGCACTATGAGGACAATGGCTTTTACAACACTATCATCGAGAGGAGTTTTATAAAATATTGAAATTATAGCTACTATGGCTAAAATAATAGTCGCTATAGCAATGGCAGTGTTTGGGTCACTCAGACTCCAACCGTTGCTAGGTGGAGTGTTTTTAGAAATCTCAGCCACTTTTGAATCCCATCACATTAGGCAATTGGCGTCGAAGTCCTGCTGGGCTGGTTCGCGGGAAGAATCAGGGGTAAGAATAGGTCGTTCGGTAGGCAAGCAGAACAATCGAGGTACCGACAGGCTTTTCGATTTTCAATCTGCGAAAATCTGCGTAATCTGCGGATTTAAAAAGCTTTACTGCGGTTGTTTTATATTGGAATAATGTGGGGGTACTTCAGCCTCTAAGCGCTGTTCGGTGACCTCATCCTTGCGCTGTCCCTTGGCAAAGGGGATGATTTCAACTCCTTTTCAGACAGCCTCTTAAGCCGGGTCCGGATAGGAGACACAGGAGAGATCCGCCCCCCGAATGGCGCGCGCGAGTACATCGACCGCCTCCAGGCGCGAAAACGACTTGCGCCAGGCGAGGGCCACCCGGCGGCGCGGAGTCGCTCCGGCAAAGGGCAGGACGCGCACTAAAGGCTCCGCGAACCGATCCACCGCCGCGGCACTGCAGGGCAGCACCGTTATCCCTACCCCGCTGGCCACCATGCAACGGATGGTTTCCAGCGATCCCCCTTCGAGCCCGCGTTGCAGGTTGTTGCCGCCCGCAGTGGATTTGACGCAGTTCGGGCAGACCTCGAGCACCTGGTCCCGAAAGCAGTGCCCCGGTCCCAGCAGCAGGACGTCCTCGTTGCCGAGTTGGTCGGCTCCTACCGCCGCTTGCCCGGACCAGGGATGATCGCCCGGTAACAGCACGACGAAGGGCTCGTCGTAAATAGGCCTCGTCAGCACCCCCGGCTCATCGAAGGGCAACGAGATGACGATAACATCCAGATCACCGCGCTTGAGGCGCTCGCTCAGCACGGAGGTGAAATTTTCCTCGATCACCAGGGGCATTTCCGGTGCCTGTTCCGAGATCCGGGGAATCAGCCGGGGCAGCAAATAGGGGCCGACGGTATAAATGGCCCCCAGGCGCAGCATACCGGCAAGCGGGTTCTTGCCGTGTCGGGCCAGATGCCTGATTCCGTCCGCTTCTTCCAATACCCGCTGGGCCTGCTCGACGATCCGGTGACCCACAACAGTGATGGTCACCTCCCCCGTACCACGCTCGAACAGACTCACCCCGAGCTCGTCTTCCAGCTTTTTGACCGCCACGCTCAAGGTCGGCTGGCTGACGAAACAGGCCTCCGCGGCTCTTCCGAAATGGCGCTCTCTCGCCACCGCTACGATGTAACGAAGCTCATTGAGTGTCATTATTCATGTGGTTTTCGTTTCCTTCGGCCTGATACCCCGCGTAAGATCCACCGGTAATTGCTCGGCAACCTCCAGGCCGGTTTCCGTGTGCCGGATGCGCACGGCGAGCACCTCGACACCGCTCTCTGCCGCCGTAACCAAACCCTCGGCGTAAGCGGGATCGATCGACCAGGCCGGGGTAAAACGCTCGCCTTCGGGCCGATTGACGGCATACAGCATGACCCCGCGGCCACCCTGTTCCACCGCCGCCTGCAGCAGGCCCAGATGCTTGCGCCCGCGCGCGCTCACGGCATCCGGAAAACATAGACAGTTGCCGTCGAGCAGGGTCACGTTCTTGACCTCCAGCAAGATATCCGGCGCCGGTCCCTGGGCGAGGGCAATGTCCAGACGCCCTCCGGGATGGCCGGTGGGGGCAAATTTCACCTCGCGTCTGAGCTCCCGATACCCGGCAAGGGCCGGAATCCGCCCCTGGGTCACGCCTTCCGCCACTACCGCGTTGGTGCGACCGGTATGTACCCCAACCCAACCGGCACCCATGTCCACCCGCTCCAACGTCCAGGCCAGCTTGCGGCGGGGATCGTCGCTGTGACTCAACTGGACCGACGCGCCGGGTGACCAGCAGGTGGCCATACTTCCGGTGTTGGGCACATGAGCGGTTACGGCAGAACCATCGGCAAGCTCCACATCGGCCAGAAACCGCTTATAACGACGCAGAATACACCCGTCGGTCAAGGTCGGTAACAACACGGGCTAATGGGTATCGAATCCGTTCAGGTGCTGGAAGGCGACGGGCTCACAGGCAATACCCGTGACCTCGGCCGCGGGTGGGCCGGTGCGCAACCACTCGCGCAGCCGGCCTACCGAGTCCGGCTCACCACAGGCGAGGACCTCGACCCGACCGTCCGACAGGTTGCGCGCGTAACCCGTCAACCCCAGCCGTTGGGCCTGCTCGCGGGTGGCGGCGCGGAAAAAGACCCCTTGCACCCGGCCTGCCACCAGACAGCGAAAGCAAACGCGTTTGTCAGGTGCCTCTTCACCCATAATCGGCAACCTCTTTCAACTTTTTCACTTTTTTCATCTTGTTGGAGTTTTCCAATGGTAGCTTACAATAGCAGTCTTCAAGGGGCGATGTTCGCCCCGCCGCTACCGGGGACCTCCATGACAATCACCATCTACCATAATCCGCGCTGCAGCAAATCCCGCCGAACCTTGGAGCTACTTCGAGATCGGAGCATCGAGCCGCAGGTCGTGGAGTACCTCGAGACCCCTCCGGATACCGCGATGCTGGAACGCCTGCTGGATATGCTGGGCCTGGAGCCCCATGATCTTATGCGCAAACAGGAGAAGGAATTCCGGGAGAACGACCTGGCGAACCCGGAGCTGTCCCGGGAAGCCCTGATCGCTGCCATGGTCGCCCATCCGAAGCTGATCGAGCGTCCAATCGTCGTCAAAGACGATCAGGCCGCCGTCCTCGGCCGCCCGCCGGAGGCCGTGCTCGACCTCTTGTAGATCTGGATACACCTTTGAGACGATGATGGTCGCAACCGAGCGAAAAATTATAATCATCGCCGGACCCAACGGAGCAGGCAAAACTACCTTTGCCGGTGAGTTTCTGCCCAGTGAGGCGGACTGCCTGAATTTCGTCAATGCCGACCTGATTGCCGCCGGTCTGGCACCTTTCGCGCCGGATAGTGCCGCCTTCAGGGCGGGGCGACTGATGCTTTCCGAAATCCATAACCATGTGGACCGAGGTGAGAGTTTTGCTTTTGAAACCACGCTGAGCGGTCGTCATTACGCCCGACTGATTCCACGATGGCAATCATTGGGTTACCGCGTCAAACTCTTTTTCCTGAAGCTGGTGTCGCCCGAGCTGGCGATTGCGCGGGTCCGGCAACGTGTTCTGAATGGTGGTCACAGGGTGCCGGAACCTGTTATTCAACGGCGTTTTGCCACGGGATTCCATAATTTTGAGACCCTCTATAAATCTCTGGTCGACGAATGGGCGCTTTACGATAATTCCGGTGCTATGCCATTATTACTTGAAGAAGGAATCAAACCATGACTGGTAAGGCGTCCAACCAATCCCTGGTTAGGAAAAAACGCGACCCCGACCTGGTAAATGCGGAAATCGCAATGAAGCGCGCGGCTCAAAAGGCCAGGGAAATCGCTAAAAAGGAAGGAACACGGATAGTTTTCATTGAAAACGGTCGAATCAAGGAAGAATAAGGAGCCTTGGTTTTTTTGCCGCATCGGTAATTGTCGAACATTCCTCTGTCTTAAGGAGCAACACATGCCCTATATACTGATTCTGTACTACAGCCGCTACGGCGCCACGGCGGAGATGGCACGCCAGGTCGCCCGTGGCACGGAGGAGATACCGGGTATCGAGGCCCGACTGCGCACGGTCCCTCCCGTCTCTACCCTATCCGAGTCCACCCAGGATAGTATTCCGGACGCCGGGGCCCCCTACGCCGAGCTGGAAGACCTGCGTAATTGCGCCGGGCTCGCCCTGGGCAGTCCGACCCGCTACGGCAACATGGCCGCGCCCATGAAGTACTTTCTCGACGGCACCAGCTCCTTGTGGATGGCAGGGACTCTGATCGGAAAGCCGGCCGGGGTATTCACCTCCACCGCCAGCCTCCACGGCGGACAGGAGACGACCCTGCTGTCCATGATGCTGCCCTTGTTGCACCACGGAATGCTCTTGGTTGGGCTGCCTTACAGCGAAACGGATCTGCTGCGGACCGACAGCGGCGGGACCCCCTACGGTCCCTCTCACCTGGCCGGCGGCGAGAGCAAGCTGCCTCTGACCGACGAGGAACGGCGCTTGTGTCAGGCATTGGGCAAACGCCTCGCCCGCACTGCCCTGGCCCTGGGCCGGGTCGATTGATCCGGCTCCCGGATGCAGCAGATCCCCCTCCCCGTCCAGCTCAAGCCGGAAGCGGACTTTACCGCCTTCGTGGTCGGTCCCAACGCCGAGGCCGTTACCGCGATCACGGCCTGGGCCGCGGGGACCGGAGACCACTTCCTGTACCTGTTCGGCACTGCCGGCAGTGGCAAGACCCACTTGTTGCAAGCCGCCTGTCGGCAGGCGGCAGGGGGCGATCGCTCGCCCATCTACCTGCCTCTGAAGCACGGGCAACTGGCCCCCTCCGTGCTCGACAACCTGGAGCTTTGGAGTCCGGTCGTCCTGGACGATATCCAGGCCGTCGCCGGGGATGCGGCTTGGGAACGGGGTCTGTTCGACCTTTACAACCGCCTCCGTGAATCGGGACAACATCTGTTGGTGAGCGCCCACACCCCCGTCTCAGAGCTGCCCCTGACCCTCCCCGATCTGCGCTCGCGCCTGGGCTGGGGTCCGGGCTACCGGTTGCTTCCTTTGCCCGCGGGCGATTGCGAACGCTTGCTCAGGGAATCGGCCATGCGCCGCGGCCTCGAACTCGGCGCTGACACGGTCGACTACATCATGCGCCGCTGTCCCCGGGAACCGGGCTACCTGATCGGACTTCTGGAGGAAATCGACCACGAGAGCCTGCGCAGAAAACGTCGCCCGACCCGCTGGCTCGTGCAACAGATCCTCGGCACTCGTAAGTCATGATTTCACCGCAGCGTCAATTCTCCTTCCACCCCTTCTGCGCCGCCTTGCGCGACCAGACCCAGACATACTGGCCACCGCTGACGATCACAGTGGTGATACAGACCCAGATCAAGGCCTGAATGATCCATCCCGGCAGGGGCATGGGTCCGGCATCCGTAATCACCACCACGACCAGCAGGATCTGGAGCACCGTGTTCAGCTTGCTGACCAGCGTCGGGGCCGCCTCCACTTCCTCGACCCGATAGTTATAGAGTACGGCCCCCCCGACGATCAGCAGATCCCGAAACAGCACCGCCGACACCAGCCAGACGGGAATAAGCGACAAGGCCCCGAGCACCAGAAAACAGGCCACCAACAGGACTTTGTCCGCGAGGGGATCGAGAATTCCGCCGAGATGACTCTGCCAGCCGTAATGCTTGGCCAGGAAGCCATCGAGCCCATCCGAAAGTCCCGCTGCTATGAACAGGAACAACGCCCAGCCGAACTCCTGCTCGAGCAGCAGATACAGGACCGGCATTACAGCAAGCAGGCGCAATAAGCTGATGATATTGGGCAGGTCTTGGCGCCTTAGCTTCAAATCAGCGAACATCATGTTGCACTAGATTTTCCGATCTCATGGTGGACTCTCTCACAAACCTTCCACCTCTTCCGGCGTCAGCTGTGTGTATTCCATAATCTTTTCTGCGGGCTCACCTGCTTGCTTCATGATTTTCGCCGTTGCTTTTTTCCTGTTTCTATTCCCTTCTCCATGCCCTTCTCCATGCCCTTTTTCTCTCCTTCCATGTGTCCGTCAACGAAGGAAGAATGGTACAGGCTGGCCTGGTAACGCAACTCTTCGATATGCCATTCGTAAGATCGCCTTTCTTCTTCCCCCAGCTTCATGATATCCAGGACCTCTTTGGCCCTGATCAGTCCCTTGGCACGAAATCCTTCCTCGATCTCTTCGTTCTTCAGAAAATAGATCCACTCATCCAGGGGATCCTTGGCGATGTCGTTGAATCGATTGACCTTGATTTTAAACTGGTAGGCTGGGGGGCAAGGAACGAACCCCAGCGTTGGTTATTGCTGGGTTTTGGCCGTCCCTGGCCGCAACCCAGCCTACGGCCTACGATCCCTTTTTAGACAGTCTCTTAGCATTCTTAAATCCCCGGAATATGCGGATTGTACAATCAAAACCGGATTGTTTTGACCTTCTCCCCATCCTAAACTAAGCTTCTTTTCGCCTCCAACACTGATGCCCAATCGGCAGCAAACCCCGCTGTTCGAGGGGAAAATTTTCAGCGACACGGTATCTCTTTCACCATGGAAACCACATTGACTTTCGAGCAAATCTGGCAGTTGTTCCAGGAAACGGACCGCAGGTTCCAGGAAACGGACCTTAAGTTCCAGGAAACGGACCGCCAGTTTAAGGAAACGGACCTTAAATTCCAGGAAACAGATCGCAGATTCAAGGAAACGGACCGCAAATTTCAGGAATCGCAACGGGCCTTGGAGCACAGCCTCCAAGAGATACACCGTGAGTTCCAGGAGGCGCAACGGGCCTTGGACCGTAAGTTTCAGGAAACGGACCGCAAATTTCAGGAATCGCAACGGGCCTTGGAGCACAGCCTCCAAGAGATACACCGTGAGTTCCAGGAGTCGCAACGGGCCTGGGAGCGTAGATCCCAAGAGACGGACCGTAAGTTCCAAGAGACGGACCGTAAGTTCCAAGAGTCGCAACGGGCCTTGGATCGCATGTTCCGGGAAACGGACAAGAAGATGAAGGCCCTGCAGGAGCTGTTCGAAGGCCAGTGGGGCAAGTTGATGGAGAGCTTGGTCGAAGGGGATTTGGTCAACTTGTTGCAGAAACGTCACATCCGGATCAACGATACCTCGAGTCGGCGTAAGGGATGTCGGGATGGGGAGAACTTTGAGTTCGACATCATTGCGCACAATGGGGAGGAGATCGTCATCGTGGAGGTGAAGACGACCCTGCGGGCCGGACTGGTCGACAAATTCATCGAGCGCCTCCAGCGCGCCAAGCGCTACCTGCCCGAATACAGGAACCATACGGTATTCGGTGCGATCGCTTATTTGCGCGCGGAGCAGGGCAGCGACCGCCAGGCGCAGAACCAGGGATTATTCGTGATTCGGGCCACAGGCGACAGCGCCGCCATCGTCAATCCCGAGGGCTTCGAGCCTCGGAAGTTCGGATAACGGAAGTCCGTAGGGGCGAATGATGATTCGCCCCTATGATCGGGTACCATTGGGAGAGGATAGTCGGTACGACGCTGACAAGCGCACCGGATTTCGCCATCTTCCTAATCCCCGAAAATGCAGAATATGCTGAAACTATGTACTAGGATGCAACCGGATCCCGACAACCACGACACAGCCTCCCTCAGCTACCGCGACGCCGGGGTCGATATCGACGCGGGCAGTGCGCTGGTGGAACGCATCAAGCCCCTGGCCGCCGCTACCTTCCGGCCCGGGGTTATCACCGACCTCGGGGGATTCGGGGCCCTGTTCGAGCTGCCCGTGGACCGCTACCGCCGACCGGTGCTGGTCTCGGGGACCGACGGCGTGGGGACCAAGCTCAAGCTGGCCCTGGAGCTCGATCGCCACGACACCCTGGGCATCGACCTGGTCGCCATGTGTGTCAACGACATCTTGGTCGCCGGTGCCGAACCCTTGTTCTTTCTCGACTACTACGCCACCGGCCGGCTGGATCTGGAGGTCGCCACCTCCGTGGTGGCGGGTATCGCCAGGGGATGTGAACTCGCCGGCTGTGCCCTGTGCGGCGGCGAGACGGCGGAGATGCCGGGTATGTACGAGAAGGGAGACTACGACCTGGCCGGGTTTTGCGTCGGCATCGTCGAAAAGGACCAACTCCTGACCCCTGAGCGGGTGCGGCCGGGAGATGCCCTCATCGCCCTGGCCTCCTCCGGACCCCACGCCAACGGCTACTCCCTGATCCGTAAGATCATCGCGACCTCGGGTGCGGACCTCGCCCAGCCCATGGGCGATTCCACCCTCGGCGAGCTTCTGCTCACCCCGACGCGGATCTATGCCGAATCCCTCCTTACCCTGCTCAAGGAGACCCCGGTCCACGGCCTGGCCCACATCACCGGCGGCGGTCTGCGCGAGAACCTGCCCCGCGTTCTGCCCCAGGGGACGCGGGCCCGAATCGACCTCGCTTCCTGGCACCGCCCGGCGGTGTTCGACTGGCTACAGTCCCACGGCGCCGTAACCACGTCGGAGATGCTGCGCACCTTCAACTGCGGAGTCGGCATGGTCGTCTGCGTCCCCGCCGCGGATGCCCGACGCACCTGCGATCTGCTCACCCGGACCGGAGAGCAGGCCTGGCCCATCGGCCGGATCGAGACCGCGGAAGGGGCGCCAGAAGTAATCTTCAGCGGGGAAGATGTCGGGTGACGGCACTCGCTTCCATGCCGGTGGCCGTACTCATCTCCGGCAACGGCAGCAATCTGCAGGCCCTCATCGACAGGGCGGACCTGCCCATCCGTATCCGCGCCGTGGTCAGCAACGAACCGGGGGCCTTCGGCCTGAAACGCGCCCGGCGGGCCGGGATCGAGACGCGGGTCCTGAGCCACCGGGACTATCGGAGCCGGGAGGCTTACGATGCCGCCCTGGACGCGTTGCTCGACGAGTTCGAGCCCGGCCTGATCGTCCTGGCGGGCTTCATGCGCATCCTCACCCCGACGTTCGTGGCCCGCTTTCGGGGTCGCATGCTCAACATTCACCCCTCCCTGCTCCCCAGGTTCCGGGGCCTACACACCCACCGACGCGCCCTGGAGGCCGGCGAGACCGTCCATGGGGCCAGCGTCCACTTCGTCACCGAAGAGCTGGACGGCGGTCCGGTGGTGCTGCAGGCCAGGGTGCCCGTGCTGCCGGGAGACGATCCGGAGAAACTCGCTGCGCGGGTGCTGAACCGAGAACACCGCATCTATCCCCAGGTAGTACGCTGGTTCGCACAAGGCCGGCTGCGGTTGGACGCAGCCGGCAGACCCAGACTCGATGGCCAGGTCCTGAAACACCCCCTGCAGCTTGCCGAGCTGACAGTCGGGTAGATCCGCAGGGATGTAGTTGTCAGTTTTCAGGGGGCAGTTGTCAGTTATCAGAACGGTGCGACGTGCCCGACACCCATTCCATTGGGTACGCCACGTCCTTGCGGCTTTGCCCAAACCTACGCGACCGGTAGCCGGCGGCTGACAACTGATAACCAGTAAGCCGCCCGCAGTCGTCCGCTACTTCTCGGCATCACTTTTCTCCCTGGTCCCTTTACTCTTGCCGGCGATGGAAATCAGCTTTTGCACCAGGTCCCAGGAAGCCAGGGTCCCGGTGAGATAGGGCTGCAAGAGCTTGATGGGGTCGTACCCGTCGACCCCTTCGATCATGTGCGCGCGCAACTTCTCCATCATCTCGCGTTGAATCGGCTCCACATCCGGTAGGCCCAAGAGCCTGCGCAGCTCTTCGGGACTCATGTCGATGTCGATCTTGACGTTCATGGCGAACTCCGCGTTGCTAGGGGGTGTTCTCAATTAAGCCAAATCCATGTAGCGCAGGCGTCCCGCCTGCCGGAACGCGGGCGTTTCGCCCGCGGGTTGCAGGCGAGACGCCTGCGCTACGTTCTTCGTTTCTGCGATGACCCGGCTTAATTGAGAACGCCCCCTAGGATCCTTGATTTAAAGCGGTAGACTCAGCAAACCAGGCGACCGCAAAAGCTGGGTTTCGTTCCTTGCCACCCAGCCTACGCCTACGGTCTTTTTTATACTGCCACACGGCACAATCCGAGCTTTTGAATTTCCCCCTCACCCCTGCCCTCTCCCGGAGGGAGAGGAGTGAAATGCGCAGATTGTGCCGTGTGGCAGTATAGACAGCCTCTGAGGCTCAATGACGGATCAAGCGGGACGGCAGCTGCTCCGAAGGCACCGGTTCGTCCACCACCAGACCTTTGCGGACCCGCCGCCCGATGAGCAGACAGGCCCGCTCGAACGCCTGCTCCGCCTCGCCGGCGTACCACTCCCACTCCATCGGCGACGCCGAGACCGGGACCTGCCAGTGACCGGTAGTCAGGACATTGGCGATGCGGATCTCGAGGGTCCAGTCGTGCCAGACCACCTCCGGGTCCTCGTCCTCATAGAACTCCTGCTCGGCGAGTCGAACATAGTTGCCCACTGTATCGTCCATGGACACCGTGCCGGAAACCACCAGCTTCTCATCGATACAGCTCGACCAGCCGGTGTGAACGGCCGAGGCAGTCGCCATCAAGGCGTGGATGAGCAGGGCGGGGGTCAGCTGCAGTTGTAGCGGACTGCCCCAATCCGGCTCGGTTTGGGCTTGGTCTTCGGTCATCTGGTACTCACTTTGGGCGCTTGGCGCAAGACAGCGACGGCATACCGAAGGGCGCCGGGTAAACTGCAAATGGAATTATCATTCGGTTGCCCTGGCCCGGCGGAGAAGCTCCCCCCATGCAGGCATCGAATCGGCTATGATGAAGCAATCGTATCCCGAGGTACAGCACATGAAGGTTGCCGTGTTTTCCGATGTTCAGGGCAATCTCCCGGCAATGGAGGTGGTCGTCGCGCATATCCTGGATTGGAACCCGGAGCTGGTGGTGATGGCGGGAGATCTGATCAATCGTGGTCCGAGCAGTCGCGCCTGCCTCGAGCTGTTCGACCCTTTACGCCGGGAGCGGGGTTGGCTGCCGATTTCCGGGAACCACGAGGCTTGGGTGCTCCGCTGTGGTCGGGAACGCCCCTACGACGCGCTCGACGCGGCCATGCGTCGTTTCGCCGACCTCACCTTCCGGCAAATCGAGCCCGTCGCGGAGGCATTGCGCGATTGGCCCGATCATATCAGCTTTCACGCCGCCACCGAGGATAGCTGGGTCCATGTCACCCACGGCTCCATGGCCGGCAAGCGGATCGGCGTATCCGCCGGCGTCAGGGACGAGGACCTGCGCGATCGGCTGCCGGAGGACGTGTCCCTGTTCATCGGCGCCCACACTCACAAGCCCCTACAACGCTACCTGGGCCGCACCCAAATCCTCAACGTCGGCTCCGTGGGCTCCCCCTTCGACGACGACGTGCGCGCCTGCTATGGCCAACTGGAGTTTCGGGGCGGCCGCTGGCAAACCCGGATTGCGCGCCTGCCCTACGACCGGGCATGCACCGAGCGGAATTTCATGGAATCCGGGTTCATCGAGCAAGGAGGTCCCCTGGCGAAGATCATCTTCGAGGAATGGCGCCAGGCCCGCGTGCTCCTGGCGAGCTGGCACCACCGTTACATGGAGGCAGTGCGCAGCGGCGAGATCGACCTCGAACGTGCGGTAACCGAGTTCCTCCAATCCTTATGATCGACGCAAAATGGGCCAAGGCCACTCCCGCCCCTGGCGAGGCGTTGCCTCAGACCGACGAGGCGTGACCAACCGCACCGAAGAACCACGGATGGACACGGATAAACACGGATCACAATCTGTGTTTATCCGTGTCCATCCGTGGTTCAGAGGCAGAACTATTTTTGTGCAGCGCACAAACTTGACTCATTTGTAAAGCTACGGGTCCCTCAAGGATCCTAGTCGACGTAGGTTACTTGCGAAGGATGTTTCCCAATCCCGGTTCGTCAGTATCGGACCGTCTCGCTACCCTCGCCGCCGAATCGGGTAGCAAGGTAGCCGATAACCAAGCCGACGACGGCGCCTTCGACGGCGAACCAGAACGGAGAGCGCATGATCCCCTGGGCACCGAACATGGCGAGCATCATTGCCTCCAGGGCGTCGTAGGCAAAAAAAGTCAGCACGAAATTCATCCAGGCACCGATGAGCGGCGCCCGAAACCACCAGGGCAGGGGCAGCTTCAAGATCGGATGATAGGTATAGACGCCGAATACGCCGATGATCGCGCCGACGGTCGTATACCACAGCAGGATTCCCCATCGGAGCAGCCACCCGCCTTCCGGAAACAAGAAGAGTAGTAATAGAAAGTCCGCAAGGCCGAAGAGAAACCCAACGCCCTTGCCAATTGCGATACGTGTCGTCAACGATGGCTTTTCAAACATGGTAGTCACCTTCTAGCAAGGCTCTGCCTCAGACCGACGAGGCGTGATCATCGCTATCTCGCGATCGAAAACGGAACCGTGATCGTGATCGTAGTCGTAATCGGAGACGCAAGGCAAAGCGGGCAGGGAAAACCTGATGTCTACAGGTTTCGACCCGGGCACCTGGCCGGGACCTCTGGATTTCACGATCGGCGAAAGTATTCTGTCTCTCCTACGGCGGCTTCGATCACGATCACGATCACGACAACGAGAGGGGTTAGACGTTTGCGAAATTTGACTCATTTGCACAAAATCCGGTCATTCAAGGAATCCTAGAGTCGCCGCTATCTCCGTGGCCGGCGAGGTGTGGACGGAATGAGGGGCAGGCTCCCGGAGCTCACCGAGTAGGTCGCGAAGAACACCGCCAAGCCTGGTGCGATGGCGTTCGATCAGCGGCAACAACAGCTTCAGGACCTCTGTGATAAGAGTTGCGCCCTCGCCTGGTCGGTCCAGCGCCTTCAGACAACGCGCCTGCACCAGGGTCGCCTTGGCGAGCTCCTCGGCAGCGACGTCAGGGCGCTGCTCGAAGACGCCGCGCAGGATCCGGATGGCTTTCGATGCCTCGGTACGCGCGTTCGTCGGGTTTCCGTCTCCGAGGAGTGCCTCGGCTCGGACCCGGTGTGCCCATCCGATCCTATCATTAAGCGCCTGCAGGCGTTCCGGTGAGACCTGTTGGAATGTGTCGATGGCCTGGCCGCATAAATCAATCGCGATCTTGAAATCATCGGCCCGTAACCGGGATTCGGCCAGGACAACGAGTGACCAGGCCCAATCCGCCCGATAGACATCGGGCTGGCGTTTGGCCAGCTCGCGGTAGTTCTCCTCGGCTGCCTGCGCCTGCTCGATGGCCGCCTCGAAGCGCCCCAGGTCGCTGAGATGGGTGGCCAGATTGCCGAGTGACCTTGCCCAATCCGCCCGATAGGCATCCGGCTGGCGCTCGGCCAGCTCGCGGTAGTTCTCCTCGGCCGCCTGCGCCTGTTCGAGGGCTTCCTCGAAGCGCCCGAGATCCCTAAGATGATTGGCCAGATTGTGGAACGACTTTGCCCAATCCGCCCGATAGACATCGGGCTGGCGTTCGGCCAGCTCGCGGTAGTTCTCCTCGGCTGCCTGCGCCTGCTCGATGGCCGCCTCGAAACGCCCGAGGTCGCGAAGACGGTTGGCCAGATTGGTAAGCGACCCTGCCCAATCCGCCCGATAGGCATCGGGCCGGCGTTCGGCCAGCTCGCGGTAGTTTTCCTCGGCTGCCCGCGCCTGTTCGATGGCCTCCTCGAAGCGCCCCAGGTCGCTGAGATGGTCCGCCAGATTGCCGAGCGACCTTACCCAGACCGCCCGATAGGCACCCGGCTGGCGCCCGGCTAGGTCGCGGTAGTTCCTCTCGGCCGCCTGGGCCTGCTCGATGGCCGCCTCGAAGCGCCCGAGGTCCTTAAGATGGGCAGCCAGATTGGTAAGCGACCCTGCCCAATCCGCGCGATAGGCATGGGGCCGGCGCCCGGCGAGTCGCCGGAATCCACCTTCTGCTTCCCGGCCATACGCCAAGGCCTCCTCAAACCTGCCGATTCGACGCAGTGCGATCGCGAGGTTGCTTTGTGCTCCACTCAGTTGCGCCAAGTCATTGTCTTTGTCGGTCTTGCACAGGGATTGGATCTGCTCGAGGGCACCTCTCCTCGCGTCACAGGCGCGGGTCCAATCGCCGATGGCCTCGAAGCGTTGCGCTGCCTCCTCGAATCCTTCCTGTAGCTGTGCTTTGATTTTCCCGCCATGCTTTTTCTTCGCCTTGTCGCCCAACAGGTCGATGTTGATCCGGGCGATGGTGGCCGCCAGGTCCGCAAGATTGGAGGTATCCTTCGGGATGGCCTGCAGCAGGGGTACGATGATCTGCCGTGCGGCGGCCTTGGGCTTGCTGCGCAGGGTCTCGGCGATGCTCATCGGCATGGGTGCGCCGGTCTCGCTGCCGACTTCGATGGACAGGGCAAGGTGATCGGCCAGATGGCGGTCGAGGGCGCGCTCGAGCTGGGGTTCCTGCGCCGGGTCCCGGTTGGCCAGGCGCGTCAGAGTAGTGAGGGCATGTTTCACAGCTTGCGGGGTACGCCGGCGCGCCAGGGCGATGTCCAGGAGCTCGTCGTCTCGGGACAGGGCACGGGCCACCAGGCGCTCGCCGAGGAGGTCCGGTTGGAGAGAGGATACCCCTCCCGCCTGGGGATAGAGCCGCCGCAGCAGATCGAACAGGCGCTCGTGCAGTGCCGGGGCTTGCCCCTTACAGCCGGGGGTCTCCCGGAGGATGGCCTTGGTGTCCGTCGCGGTGGCGGTCCCGCCGAGCAGGGTGAGGAGGGCAAGCGCCTGCTCGAAGGCCGGCAGCAGGGTCTCGGCATCGGGGGTGTTCCCCACCAATCGCTCCCAATAGTAGCGCTCGTGACCCAGAGCGGCGTCCAGCAGCTCGAGGTCGCGGTGGGCCTCGAATCCCCGGAGACGGGCCAGGGCGGCAAAGTGAATCAGCAGGACATTCCCGAAGTGGTCCACCGAAAGATCCGGCGGCGCGGTCTCGGGGACGGGTACGCCGCGGGCCTGGGCCAGGGCGCGTAGCGCAGCAGTAAATACCTCCGCACGCAGGTTTTCAGGCACGTCCTGCCTGGTCATGCGGTAGGGTCCGGTCTTGGTGCTCGGGCTGCGCAGGATACCTGCGACTACCGGATCGTCGGCGGCCCCGTCCGCGAGCTGGCCCCACCAGTCGCCGCCCTCGCGGGCGAGCAGCATGATCCTGATTTGGGGACCACTTGGGAGCCGTAGCGCCGTCCTGGTCAGAGAGACGATCTCGGCCCGCCGGGTCTCGGCATAGTCCATCACGATCAGACACGGCTTACCGCAGGCGAGTTCAGCGGCAAGATCCGCCGCGGCGCCGTCCCCGCCGGACAGGAAGCCCGCATGCCAGTCCTGGTCGCGTACCAGTCGGCGGCAAATCTCGATCATCAGGCGGGTCTTGCCGGTGCCGCCCTCCCCGGCCTGGAGGCGCACCGCGATCCGCGGCCGAGGGGTCATGGCCCAGGAGAGGATCTCGTCGATAAGCGGGCGGCGGTAGTCATGGAAAGGGACCACGCCGCTTTCGGGGCGCAGCAGCAGGCTATCCGGTGTGGGAATACCGAGGTCATGGGGCCGGTTCGGCTCCGGGACGGCAATGAGCGGGGGCTTGGTCTCGGGGGGCGCCGCCGTCGGATTTTCGGCGGGACCTGGGCCGGGTTTCGCCGGGATTTCTTCGACAATCTTGCGGATCTGCTTGGCGATCTGAGTGCCGGCTTCGTCCTCTTCGCCTTCGTCCCGCCATTTGGCCCAAGGCTTGAGCTTGGTTTGGTCTTGCGGAAGCATTTTCAGCTCCCGGAGGAAAAGCGACTCCCAATCGCATGGGCCGGCGAGGATACCGACGATGCGCACGCTTCCGGCCTGGTGGCGCTCGATGGCCGTCTCGAGCTCGATGGTTGTACAGTACTTGGAAGCGAGAAAATGCCGCGAGACGATCAGTAGGATAATGTCGGCGGCTTCCAGCTTGCGTTTGATCTCAGGGTCCCATTCCTCGCCCGCCATGATCTCCCGATCATCGAAGGCCTCGATCC
This sequence comes from Candidatus Thiosymbion ectosymbiont of Catanema sp. Cochon2018, assembly GCA_011392765.1. Taxonomy (GTDB): domain Bacteria; phylum Pseudomonadota; class Gammaproteobacteria; order Chromatiales; family Chromatiaceae; genus Thiosymbion; species Thiosymbion ectosymbiont_A. The sequence continues at coordinate 262,344 of WYCW01000002.1, forward strand.
GGCCGGTGTTCCGAAGCCCTCCCAGGTGTTGGCGCAGGAGATCCAGCCACTCGTGGTCCGCATGGGCGTAAGAGATAAAGATCTGTATGGGGGTCATAACAGGGCCATCCGCTACCCAATCACCCGGGACCCGAAAGGGACCCGATCCTTCGAGGAGTATTGCCATGACAGATTCGACCTATCCCGACGAGCAGAGCTTCAGCCTGAGCTATCTGAATCACTTCGACATCAAAAACAAAAAGGAGGGCCTGACGGAACCCTCGGGTCTCGCGCTATCGCATGGGAAAAATGCCCTCTGGACGATCAGCGACGACACGAAAAAGATCTTCAAATTGAGTCTTGCCGGGGACCTGAAGCGGGACAAATCTTTCAAGATTCCGGACAAGGGGCTGGAGGGCATCACCCTCGATTCCACCGGCAAATTCCTGCTCACCATCAAAGAAGATGACAACGAGCTCATCAAAGTAAGAATCGATACCCGAAAGGTGACCGCCAGGAAGCGCCTCGCCAAAATGGGAGATTACCATAAGGTGGCCCATCACTTTGCCGGCGGCGGGGCGAACAAGGGGCTGGAGGGCATCACCTGGAACCCGAAGACGGGGACGATCTTCACCATGAAAGAAGGGGGCCCCGGCCTGCTGGTGGAAGTGTCGTCGGACCTCGAGAGGATTCAAGACCACCGGTTGCTGAACGACGAAAACGGCTTTCGCGATCCCAAGGTGACTGGCGACAAGCTCGATTTTTCGGACATCTGCTACGACCGGAGTCGAGATCGCTTCTGGATCATCAGCGACAAGGCCAAGCGGTTATTTCTGTATGACTGGAACACCAATAGGGTCATACAAAGCGCCAAGCTCGGTTATGGCAGCAATGGCAAGTACCGGGAAATCGAAAAGGCGGAAGGCGTAGCCATCGATCCGGACACCAAGCGCCTCTACGTGGTCAGCGACGAAGAGGCACGGCTTTACGTCTTCGACATCCGTGAGTGAAGCTCGATGCCATCAGTTAAGAGGCTGTCTAAAAGAAGATCGGTGCCTTTTGCGACACCCTCGGAGGGAGAGGGAGTGAAATGCGCAGATTGTGCCGTGTGGCAGTATAGTCTAGCAGAACCTATCTCTCAATGCGCCTCACCTCATTTATGGGCGAGTGTTTTGTTGATGAAGTTGCGCAAAACCGATGAAATAAGCATTTGATATGTGACGCCTTTCCGTTCCGCGATTCTCCGGATCCGTACGAAATCATATTCCGGAAGTCGAATGCTGATCTGTTTCTCACCAAACATTGATCGAGCATCTTCTCGTAGTTCGTGTTTGCGTTTTTCACTGATCTCATCAGGTAAGAAACCTTCACCCTCGATCAATTCGTAGAGTTCACGTTCCTGGTCATCATAGAATTCCGTGATAAGGGGGGGAAATAAATTGTTCTGATTGTTCGGATGTTTTACATCGAACAGAATACGACCCTCCGAGAGAGCCGTGATAACATATTCAAAACACACTCCACGGTGTTCCATGAGCCAGTTATTTTTTCCTTGTTCCAATTGAAAGAGCCCATTGTTACGCTTTAATCGCTACCCGAAAAAGGCCCGCCCCTGCGGGTTTCTTAGTCTAGGGAGCGTTCTCAATTAACAAATCATCTAAGTGTTGTAGGCTGGGTGGCAAGGAACGAAACCCAGCTTTTCCGATCCGCAATACCCTGTGCTGGGTTTCGCCATCCCTGGCCGTAACCCAGCCTACGGGCTTGATTTTTATGATGATTTGGCTCAATTGAGAACGCCCCCTAGCAGAACCTGCCGTAGGCGCTACTTCGCCGCCAACTCATCCAGCTTCTTGGCCGGGATAATCTGTCCGTCCAACGACGCTATCCGGTGACAATCCGGCACCACGTTGTGAGACTGATCATCTCATCGTCACTAAAGAGACATTCTCATGACTTCCGTATCCGCTGATCGTGGGCGCATCACGGCGCGCGTTCCGATTCAGGTCCGGGAAACCCTGGAGACGGCAGCAAACATCGTGGGTGCCACTGTTACTACCCTGCGAGCTAAAGCCTTCGATCTCTCGGAGAGCGACAGGGCGGAACTCGCACACGATCTTCCGGCCAGCCTCGATGGACCTTCCGACCCCGCTGTCGCACAGGCATGGGAGGCGGAAATTCTACGGCGTCTGGACCAACTAGACAACGGGACGGCCAAGCTAATCGACCGGGAGGAGCTACGCCGCCGCATGTACACTCGCATGGCCGGTACTTGATGCGATCTGTCAGGGTTATCGAGGCCGCCGCCGATGAAGCAGCCGAGGCTGCATCCTGGTACGAACGCCGACATTCCGGCCTCGGTTGTCGAGTTCCAACAAGCAATTGATGCAATGCTCGATCATCCGGAAGACGAGATCGTTCCCCTTGCGTCCGTTCCAGGCATCGCTGGAAAACGGGAAGTGAAACGTCTCATACTCAAACGGTTTCCCTTCTCTGTAATCATTCGTGAACACCATCACCGGAATCTCCCGAGACCAGGGCGAGCGCGTATAAATCCTTCCGAAAACATGATTTTGTAGGTTGGGCAAAGGCGCGCCAGGGACGGTGCGCCGTGCCCAACGAAATGCTGATGTTGGGCACGCCGGATCGTCCCTGATCCGGCTTTGCTCAACCTACGCGCTCCGCGCCGGCGCTTGGGAGCTGGTAGCAATTTGTTGATCGATAAGAAATTTATACGCGCTCGCCCTGCTCCCGAGACAGACCTTCAACGAGCGTCAGTAGTGAGGGATTTCGTGGTGTACCCCCTATTTCCCTACAAATTAGCCAGGCGTCAAAGACGCCTTTTGGCTCCCTACAAAGAGCCTGTATAGTTAGAGACTTGTGGAACTACGGAACTCGTTTATGGCGAGGATACAAGGCAACAGAGATACCGTACTGACATCCGAGAAGACCAAGATCGTCGTTGCCGAAGATCACACCCTGTTCGCCGGGGTACTTCCCGAGCTCCTGCACAGGGCCTCATCCGGTGAGATCGAGGTGGTTCGACTCTGCCTCGATCGCTCCGAGCTGTTCAGGACCCTGAGAAAGACGACCCCGGACGTTTTGCTGTGCGATGTCTGGATGCCCCATAACAGTGGGGAGCGGCCCCGACCCTGTGATGCGTCCTGGCTGGGGGCGCTCAAGCGGCAAAATCCGAATACGGCGATCGTGTTGTTGAGCGGTAATGCGAATGCCGCATTGGTGAAGAGTCTTCTCGATGCGGGGGCCGGTGGATTCCTCGACAAGAACGTAGCGCCGGAACAGATCTGTCAGGTCATCGAATGGGTCAGGAAAGGCGGCAGGTACGTCGTGCCTCGTCTGCAAGCCGCGATCGACTTACTGGACATCGGTTCGGGCGAATCGATCCGTACTCAGCTGCTTAAAGGGCGCAAAGGGGATGTGCTGAGGTTGTTGTTGGAAGGATGGTCTCCCACTGAGATCGCCGCTGCGCTTCCGATCGGGAAGAAATATGTGGACAAGAAGATCGCAGAGATCAAATCCATCCTCGGCGTCAACACCCATATTCGCATCTTACACGCCTGCATCGAGCTCGGAATAACCAACCACCTGGTTGCAGACAGCCCGGATAACCTTCCCCATTATGACGCCGCGCGGGCGCTGCGTATTGCCGGTGGTATTCCGGCTCTTCGGGACCAGACCCTCAATAGCACTCTGGAACTGTTTTCCGATGGGGGCGAGTTGGCGGTACTCTTCGATGTCTCCTGTTATCGCAGTGACCCGACCCAAAGTCGCGCGCTGGCACACAGCGCTGCTGGTCTTGCACAACAGGGGGCCATGCCGAGGTTGGAATCGCTGTGCAGAGCGCTCGACACCGCGTTGGAACAGGAGGAGTTCGTGACTGCCGAGGCGCTCGGCAGAAAGCTGCCTGCGACAGTTGCATCGGTGCGGGCCGCGGTTGCGACCGAGTCTGGGGTCCGGTCCGGAACCTGAATTCATCCTGCTCTTTCTCCCCAATACACCAATTTTTCCTGCAGCCCGCCGATATCAACGGGTTTGCGAATAAAGTCGGACATGCCTGCTGCAAGGCATTTTTCCCGCTCACCCGGCAGCACATTCGCGGTCACGGCGATTATGACAGGGCAGTCCTCACTTCTGATGCTCACCATCTCTTGGGCTGCCTGGTAGCCATCCATATTCGGCATCTGCAGGTCCATCAGCACCATGTCGTAATGGGTTTTCTTCACCTGCTCGACCGCTTCGACACCGTCGCCGGCTACTTCCGCGGAATAGCCCATGCCGGCGAGCGTCTCGGCCAGAAACTGCCGACTATTCGCATCGTCTTCGGCGACTAGAATCTCCAGCGGCAACCGCTCGGACAGCTCGCCATCCAGCTTCACGGTCGCCGGCTCCTCTCTATTCTCCGGCGGCTGGTCGCAACTTGGTGCGGACAGGGGCGTAGGTAGAGTAAAGCGAAAGGTCGAACCCACCTCCGGGGTACTCTCGACGGCGAGGGTTCCACCCATCAGCTCCACCAGGCGGGCCGAGATCGCCAACCCCAAGCCGGTTCCGCCGGCCTTGCGGGCGATCGAGGAATCGACCTGGGAAAAAGGCTGGAACAGCATCGCTTGACGATCCGCGGGGATTCCGATCCCGGTGTCCTGCACGGCAAATTCCAGCAGCTGGGCGCCCTCCTCCTCTTGGGTTGCAGTTGCTTTCAGGTCGATGGCGATTTTGATGAAACATCCGGATCTTATGTGGCCCCTGAGATGCCCGGTTCGACAACTCTTCCCAACCGCCCCGCCGATCCTTGGGGTAGATGAAATCCATCAAGGGACGACCCACCGAGTCCCTCAACGGATAACCGAGTAGAGCCTGCCAGGCCGGATTGACAAAGGTCAGCACCCCCTTCTTGTCACATCTGAACACGATATTGCGCAGATTTTCGATCAGCTCCCGGTACCGCTTTTCCATCGCGGTCAACTCCTCGAAAAGACGTTGCTGGATCTGGGTTTCAGTCTCCGTTTCCTCGATCTTTTTCAGCGTCTCCCGACAATGGATGCGCATGGATTCGAGCAGCTGCCGGTGCTCCATGACCTCGCTGTAGATGGGAAAGACCTTCTCGCAGTAGAAGTTCTGCTCGAAGGCGGTACGGCCGAAGGTGCAATCGCTGAGGATAATCGTCCGGTAGTCGTGTTCGGCTGCGGTACGGCCTGTGGAGTCGATACATATCGAGGTCAGTACCCCGGCGATGACCAGGTTCTCGATCCGATGTCTTCGCAGGAGGGTATCCAGCTCGGTGTCGGAGAAGGCATTGAGTCCGCGCTTTCCGCGCACTTCCCGGATCCGCTCACCGAACGCTTGCAGTTCGGGGATCGTCTTCGCGCCCCAGGTACCGTGCTGGAAGGCCCCCTGCTCCTTGATGGTTTTCAGGACGCCGACCGGATTCATGAGCTCGCTGCATAGGTGTTCGGGATTTTTTAGGTCTCACCTTCTACTAATAATCGGTGTATACGCGCTAACGATGTCTCTCTCTTCTTATAATTAGGATCGTAAATTTCGTTCGCAAACAACTTTATCTTATTCACTAGACTTCGATAATTTTCTTGTGAAGCATGTAACAGAAAAGTGATGAAATCGCTCGCCAGTACAACCGCTACTTTAGCCACTCTTTGAAACGAAATTGCCAAATGCTGCTCCTCATCCAACGGTTCCATGCCGATCCGAAATATCGTGTGCGTACTCAGATGAGCCACCATGGAAGCCAATAATAAGTTTTCAATGATGTTATCATTCGCTGATGTGATTGCATTCGCATTCAGAGAGTTTTTACACGCTTTGAAAATGAGTTCGATTTGCCACCGCAACCGATATAAAGGATAAATCAAATCGGCGGCAGCAGTTAAATTAGTCATGTACCAGTGATAATTCTTTGCGACCGGATTCCAAAATCCGATGACCCGATAACGCAAGGTCTTGTCGTGATGAATCTTGTCAACGATCACTTCAATAATATGACCTTGCTTCCGGCGCAAATCCAGTGTGAGTAGCGATTGCCCGATGGCCTTTTTACTCAGCCCTTGAATCACCGCCTGGATCCGAATCACGGCATTGGATTTCACGCGTGATAGAAAAAAACCACCCGCTTTTTCAATACCATACAACAAGGCATAGTCCCAGTAACCGAGATCGAAAATCACCAGCTTCCCCGTCAGTGACGCGACGTCCGGAAAGCAGTTTCTATCGTGTCTTGTTCCGGGTGTGAGTTGAAACCACACCAGCAATCCGCTCAGGAGATCGAAATTCGCATGCCACTTGATCGACGCTTTCGTACGGGTCCCAGGAAAGGCATTTTTGGCCTTCGCCAACAGCGTCATGGAACTCGAATCGACCAGCTCGATGGCGGTAACACCAAGCGGTTCCAGAATCGTCTCACGCACCCGGACCGAAGTCGCAAGTTGCACCATTAATTCTCTCATCACGGCTTGCAAATTCCGTTTCAAGCGGTTGCCGGACAGCCGCTCCCAAAACGCACCGCGACCGATCGATTTAGTTAGATGACTTATCATCGAACGGCGAATGGACTCCAATGAAAAAGTCTTGGAATCGCCGAGATAGCAAAACACCAAATTGATCGCAAACTCCAAGGGCGTAATCGTGGTCCTGACGTCTTCGGCAGGAATGAATGTTTCGAAACATTGTTTCAAAACAGTAAGCATGTTATTCTTGTTAATGGCGATCTCCTTGTTGCTTCATAGTAAATAGCCTGTGGAACTATCATATTATGAAGTTAACAAGGTTTTCGCCACCTTTAAAAAAACTAAATATAACCCTATGAAATTTAAGCAAAAAAACCCCGAACATCTATGGAGCTCGCTGTAATCCGAGGTAAAGATGATCGGGGTGGAGACGATCAGGGTCGGCATGGAGACGACCTCTTTGAGCAGCTGGAGCGTGTTGCTCAGAACCGTGTCGAAATGGGATGCCGGCTCGATCAGGTTGTGCAATACGCCCTGCTCTGCGAAGTAGTCGTTCTGATAGCCGATCAGCAGGAGCGCGGTTTTATCAGGGTACATGAGAGTTTTCTTTAGAAACCTTGAAAATTCGAAGAATCTGAAAGTGATTGGAAAAGAGCCCCACTTTCCACATAAACAAGCAGAAGGTATCAACAAGGTGGATGTCATTTTCCGCCTTTTCCGGCTACACGTGGTTCCCTCCATTTTCGGTGCCGTCATAGCGCCAACTACCTGGCGATACGGAAGCGTACTGTACAGGACCTGAACGGCTGGTTGGGTGGATTGGTGGAGCCGTTCCAGGGCATTGCGCCGCGTCGGTTCCAGCTCGTCGGGCTCACCGGCAAAACCGTCCAGGAGTTTTGCCATCTCCCATTGGTGGTCACCGGAAAGTCCGTAGGGTCGTTTGGCGTCGACTCCCGGCAGGCCGTAGTAGGCCAACCATCCGGCGTTGAGCCGGCGAATCAACGCCAGGAGCTCGGCGGTAAGTTGGAATTCGACAACCTCGGCGTGAGCATAGGGAAGTCGTTGCAGCGCGGTTTGACTGACAGGGAGCGGGGTACCGGCGAATGCCTGGGGAATGAGATTGCGGAAGCGATAGTTCCCCGGCGCGAGTACGCCCGTCTGCAACGCAATCGCATAGGTATCTCCCATGGTGCGAAGGGCCGCTTCGATACGGGCTTTGGGATCGGGATCGTCGCGTCGATCCGGCTCGATCCCGAGCACCGGGGCAATGTCCAGGTACAGATCGTCGGTATTCGTGCCGTAGGCACCGACCACCGGCGCTCCCGCATAGTTCGGGTCCCAGGCGATGACTGCCCGTCGCAGGAGCTCGATCTGCGTCGCGTCGATTTCTACCCTGGTGTTCATGGATCAACCCCTTCGCAGTCATCGAAACGCGCCAGCCAGGCGGCCTCGACCTCTTCGCGATCAACCCCCTGAGGAACCTTGAGGTAACGTCGGATGGGACGACGGACCGGGGCAATGAGCTTACCGAGCCGACAGTAATAGCGAGGAAAGGCGCCGCGGTTGCGGTCACCGAGCTGGGGCACGCGACCGGCCTGGACCAGGATGCCGTCGGGGATGATGCGGGCAGGGTCAAGGTCAAAAAGCCGAGGTTTCCAGGAACGTTGTAGCTGTTGCCCGCCAGGAGGCCGAGGCTGAAATGGTTTGCTTCCCGTAGGGTCTTGGCGCTGGTGAGATAACCCTCCATGTCCTGTTCCTCCGAGTGGGTGTCGGCGACAAATTCGCGGGCGGTCTGTTCTTTGGGCGACCAGTGCCAATTACCGATCTTAAGCCCACGCTTCACCAAATGTTCGCTATTCATCCACGCATAGAGATCCATGCAATCCGCCAATGCCAGACGGGTCTCCAAGCGAGGGGGATGGGATACCAGCAGGGTAAATCGCAGCCCGATCAGGACCTGTATCCGTCCGTCTTCGCTCTTGATATTGATCTTGTCGAGGCGGGCGCCGAATGCCTGGGTGTCGGAGGTGGTCAACGCCAATGTTCCATCTTTTATTCGAGTTCAATCTTTGCTATAGGTGCAACAAAACTATCGACATAGCGCATCATCAGCAACAACCCGTCGATTTCATCTTTCCCGCCCGTAAAAATACTAACCTGGTGCTCAATTGTTGACTGATCTACGATGCTTGTCTCCCAAGGGTAATGAATTATGTCTGGGAGCGGAGAAAAGCTATCGCGGTACCCCCCTGTCATCACGATGCTATCCCAATCGGCCACAATATTCTCGACCAGATCGAAAATACGGGCACTCTCTTCATTGGCGAGAATGATCCGTACAGTGATCTCATCTTCTTCGTCGGGTTCGGAAAGCAGGTCAAGGTCAAACCGGCTAGGACCTGCCAGGTTTGCCTCCGGAAAAGGGATCGACAAGGGTTCGGCAAGCAGTTTCGGCGAAATGGCGGATTCTGAAATCACCAAATCCAGCTGTGAGAAAGGAGCAATTGCATAGTGGGTCTGCGCCAACAGACACAGCAGGGCACGATAGGCACTTGCTGGTAACCCTTTGATCTCGCCATTCACCTCGACGCACAAACCGTTGGCGTGTCGAAGCGTGACATTGTCGGCCTGACCCTGGTTGCTCTCGGCGCCGAGGGTATCGGTCGGCCCAAATAGGTTTCTCGATACAGCGGATAAAAAGATATCGCACATCTGTTTCACATCCGCCGCGACATCCTCGGCGAGTGGTTCTTGCGGCACGAGCTTGAATTGTAGCGATAACCGTGCCAGCGCGGGGACATCATCGATAGCTTGTCCCAGTGGTGAGGGAGTAACGACCAGCCTGGTCGAAACGGGAAAGCCGTGAATGGACGAGAGATTATTCATGGTGAATATTGAGCCTATAAGTTCCAGAATTCAATTGTCGAAGCGCGCCAGCCATTCCTGAGACCATTCTTCGTTATCGCGCTCAAATTCGGAACGAAACAGAAAGTGGGGATGGGTCTGCGAGCGGACGGGAGCTAATCTACGCCCAACGACGCGGTAAAACTCGGTGTCATCCGGGCGATTGACGTCACCGAGCACCGGCTGCGCACCTGCTTGAACGACTACGCCGTGGGAGAGCTCGTGGACGGTAATCTCGGTGGGGAGCTAATGTGCGAGGCCAGCGATTCCCCCGATAGGTTCGAGCCAACGTTGTCCCACGAAAGTCAGCCAGTTGACGCCACGAATACCGTTAGGGATAGCGTACATACCCTGGAGTAGTTCTCCGACATTGACCCCTCGGTAGCGTCGGCTGACGAAGTAAATATCCGGTCGATACTCACAAGAGATGTCGGCCTCTTCGGCACGACTGAGCCCAAACCCGGCAAAACCTGACGAGAAGCGTAGCCTCGCGGCGGCTTGTCGCGCGCGTTCTGCATATATGGCTTCGTTGCTGGCGGTCTCTTCCGCCGGCAGGAATAACCGCAAGGCACCGACTGTCTTTATGCCATTGTAATAGACGACCAGGCCGTAGCCGGGCGCAGTGGTTGCCGATGAATCACTCTCCAGAAACAGCTTGAAAATATGAGGCGATTTTTCGTTGATGAACAACAAATCTTGTTTCTCGGCATTGGTCTTTATCTTGAGCCGACGCGGTTTTTTCATGGTCCCGGTTTGATGGTAACGCAGGTGCTCACCGATCCAGTCGATGCCTTCGCGGTAGAAATCGAGAACGCCCTCCGCATGTTCGGCCAAAGGGCCTTCAAAAAACAAGACGAGCGACCAGCAAGGTCTGATGTAGACAACATCGTTGCTATCGGAAAACCATAAATCGGAAAAGCGGTTATCGGTCATCTCCATATCCTGGGTGAAAGGGTGCAATGTTCCACATTCAATCGAACCTCGCGAGCCAATCCAGGCACTCCTCCTCCGGCAGGCCCCAAGAGCCCCAAGGCTCTTTGGTACGCAATGGCTTGAGCAGCCGAGCGACCGGCCCGTAAACCAGGGGCGGTTGCCCGATCTCGTCGTCCTGGTACAAGAGCGGCGCCTCACCGGCAGAAAAAATCATGCCGCCGGGATATTCATGAATACCGATCTCGCTGCCGAGCGCCTCGTTTGCCAAGCGTGTCTTGATGCCCGCAACTCCACCGAGCTTTTCGATACACTCGGAGCCAATCATGGTCAGCCAGTTGACGGAGAGGAGACCCCAAAACATGTTTTGTTGACCAAGGGGATTGACCAGTTCGGCGCCGGGGAATTGCTGTCGAAAGGCCGCAGCCAGCTTGGATGTCCGCCCACGCTTGGGCGTATCCTCGGGAGGGACCAGTCCAAGCCCGGCGCTGCCGTCCCGGGCCTGCAGTATCGCCGACCAGCGCAAAAAAAGCTCGATGGGGTGCTGACCCGGATTTTGAGCAAACCAGGTTGCAGGCAGGATGAGTGTCAAACGGCTATAAGAAAAAGTTTGGGTGCTCTTGCCGAGACCGGTGATTTGATATTCCGCTGCCTCGCTCGGGATGCGTCCAGAGTGGAAGATCATCGACCATACCCAATCCTGGTCCGGAAAGGCCTGGAGCCATTGCTGCATGGAATAGCCCTCGGGTATCCGCTGCCAATACTTGGTCTTTGGCTCGGTCATCCAGACCAGGTGCCGGCCGCAGAGGCGCCAATAGTCGGCGCAGATCTCGGCGCAGCGGCGGCGCAGCTCGCGGCGATAGCCGTCCGGAAACCGGAAGCTGAAATAGAACCCGAAAGACGTCAGGGCGTACCCTTGGTCGTCTTGAGGGAAGAATTGCTCGAGGGCCCGGGGCGAAGTCTTGTAAAAGTTCATGGTCAAAGAGCCTCAGGGAACGGGGACCAGGTTTCTTGGTGGAAAAAGTATTCGAGAGCCCTCTGAAATGATCAGATAGACGATGAGTGCAGCCCCGGTCAGTCCGGTGGCGGTTTTTACGCTCTCGATGGCGCGCTTAACCCAGTCGGGTTGTGGCGTCGGCGCAGGTTGTGGCATCGGCACGTCAACGCGGCTTGGGGTGCGTTCGCGCACCTTTTCGCGCACCTTCTCCAGCGCGGGCACCCGTTCAGGTTCTGGCAGGCCACACCGACATTCCGCGGGAGACAGCTCGACAACCTTGTCCTCACCGCCGGCAATAATCGCATAATCGTCGAGTTGCTCTTGATCCCGCGGTTGGTAGTTGAATTTGATCTCGACTGCTGCCTTAAGATTCGGGGCGGTCAAGGCCTGGTCGGAGATGTCCTGCGGTGTTCTCGTAATCACGGCGTCCGGTATGCGCACTTGATAGATCCCACCATTTTCCCCGGCAGCGCGCAGGCCAAGCTCTTTCATTCGCCTCGGAAGATATCGGGTAGCACGTAGCGGACCAGGTTGCCGTGTCGTAATCGGAGTAGGCGGTGTGGTCGTCATGTTGTACGGAATCTCCGCCTTGATCGGGCTCATCCCCTCGGCGGCATCGTCCGCGGCGATCAATGCCTTCTCGACGCATTCCTGCTTGAGTTCGGATTCTCCGGATGCGGAGGTCATAGGCAGCTTGTCGCATTGGCAGATCAGGGCGCAGATTACCATCAGCTCTGGCCAAGCCTCGAGTGGGGCCTGGATCAGCCCTGCCAGATTCACCGTATTGCCGTGATTCATCAACATCTTGTCGGTCAGGCGGCAGACATTCTTGCCCTCCATCTTCACGTCCGGGGAGAAGCTGAGCCAGGTCGCTTCCTTCTTGAAGGTGCCGGACTTGACGCCGCCGGCGGTGCCGGGCTCATCGCCGGTGCTGGTGGCAAACTCCGAGCCCTTGATGGCGGCCGGGTTACCGCCGTCGACCTTGACGGTCTTGGTGCCCTTGCGCAGGTGCTTGGAGAAGGCGATGTTGGGATAGGGGATGGGTACCGGTCCGCCAGGCATGGGCGTCTTGCAGACGTCCGGCGCGGTGGCGGTGGAGATGCCGCCGCTGTCTTTGTGGCAGAGGGTGAGCCCATTGACTTTGATGGTCAGGGCCATGTGCGGTGACTCCCGGATGTGGGCGGGGCGGCAAGCAGCATGGCGGCGCGTTCGGGTCCATCGCTGCTGCAGAACAGCAGCGCGCGCCGCCAGCGGGCATAGTTTCTCTGATGTGCGGCGGTAGCCAGGGTAGTGAAGAGGATACCGCCGGCCGCGCCGACATCACCCCAGCAGGTGGCCGGGACGAACATGGCGTCGGGATCACGCAGCGATTCGCTGATCCGCGCCAGGGCGAAGCCCGCTTCGTCGGCGCGATGCCTCTCGCCGTTGAGGTCGCAGTAGATGGCCTCGACTCCGTGCTCGGGGAGGCCGGCGAGGGTGGCCTGGAGTGCCTGGGTCAGGCCCGTGCCGATGCAGGGGGCATCGCTTCCCAGGGGGTGGGGCTCATGACCGGTTCCGACCGCTTCGATGACTCCTAAGCAAGGTAGCCCATGTCGTGCGAGCGCCTGTTCGCTGGCTATCAGGCAGCAGCCACCGGCCTCGCCGGGGACGAAGCCCCAGGGCATGGCCGGGGCGTGCAGGCGACCGCAACGGTCGAGCCATTCGAGGGTCTCTATGTGCAGCCAGGAGTCGGCGGCGGCGACCACCACGAGCGGGGTACCCCGGCGCACCAGCTCGACGCCTTGAATAATAGCGGCGAGCCCGCCGGCCTGGCCAATGGTAAAGGATTCGCAGCGCGCGAACTGGAGGCGATCGGTGTGCCGCCTGATAAGCGCGGCGACAACCCGGTGGGCCAGGTCGGGATCCAGTCCCGGCCGGTTTGCCGGCAGCGCCAATACCAGCGGTGGGGAACCGAGAGGCCCCGACAGGCTGTCCTCCAGATCCGTCAGGGCGGCGTCGAGCAGATAGAGAAGCCGTTCGCCGGGGGCTTGGCCAGGTGTCGGGTCCGGCGCCGCGGCCAGCACCATGGGCTCGCCCCGTTGGTCGACCCAGGAGGGGTGTTCGTTGAAGTTGGCAATGTCCGCGCGCACCGCCGCGGCGCTCGGGGCCGCGGTATAGCCCACTGCGGTACGGGCGCCGACGGCGGCGATCCCTATGTTCATGAGCTATCCGCCAAGGTGAGCCTGGTGCCCTCGAGCAGGTGCTCGCGGCCATGACAACGCAGGCGACTGTGCCAGAGACAGGCGACCCGCATGGCGTCGGTATCGACCAGAATGCCGTGCAGCTGACCCGTGTGCGGTTGTGCCTGACCGGCCATCGATGTCCGGCAGTGCAGGGGTAGGCTCGGGATCGGAAACCGGATGTCGCCATGGGGAGACAGGCCATGCAGGGTCATCGACTCGCCGCCACGGAGAAAACCTTTGAAGCATTGATCGGGCGGAGCGCTGAAATAGAAGCGCTCGTCGAAGTCTTCGGGCAGGAGCGGTTGGCGCGTCCGGGACCAGGCAGTATCGAAGGTGCCGGCCAGCTCACGCCGCGGGGTCCAGTGCCGAGCGATGGGACCGAAGCCGGCGGGTGGGCCCTGGCGTGCCCAATCGGAGGCAGTTGCACCGGGTTGCTCGATATTCGGTGCTGCGGTACCGGGTAGATGCTGTTTGCGGAGCGTATGGCCGGTTCCGACCGGATTGTAGGGATTGGGCACGGGTGCGATCTTGGGATCATGACCGGCCACACCGCCGAGGGCGCGCTCGTAGCGGATGGGCATACGCGAGAAGGGTTCCGGCTTGCTGAGCACTGGGCCACTGAATCCGTAGAGCCAGCGTCGATCCCCGACCACGTGCAGGGGCTTGTGGAGCGGCCCGATCCGGAATCCGACGTCCATCGCACTTACGCTCCGACCACGCGGGGCGCAGGCCGAGCCTTCGATCAGTACCTCGGTGCCGGGTTTGGTCGGGATCAACGCGGTGTCGCGCCGCAAGTAGAGCCCTGCCGGTGAATCGCGGTAGACCGGTTCCAGGTCGACCGGCGGCTGTTCCGCTGCGCATTGCAGAGTACCGTCAGGGTGCAGATCGAAGGTGGCCTTGGCAAGGACGATCCAGACCTCGCCGCCATCCTGGTCGCGCACGAAGCCGCGCTCGGCGGCGTAGGGGGTCTGATTGACCAACTCCCACATCAGGGAATCCCCGCTTACTCGTGCCGACAGCGGTCAGTTGATGTCGATCGCTCGATGCCCACGCTCTTGCGCACCTTCGCGTTGATGCCGCCCGATCCCTTGACGGTAATGTCCTTGCCGTGGATCGTGATTGTACTGTCCTTCTGTTGGTTTTTCCCGTCCTGATCCCTATGCCGCAAGATCATCCTCACCAACGTCTGATATAGGAGGAAAGACAGGTCGGTGTGGTTTGAGACTCTAATTCCCGAATGCCTGCGGCCTTAAGTCCCCGGTCTTTTTCTCCCTTTCCCTGGGTCTCTCCGGGGGGCGTGCCGGCAAACTCCTCCAGGGGGTAGCTGCCCCAACCGGGCTTCTCTTGCGCAAGGGGCCCAGCCTGCGGGGTGAGATAAAGGATACCCTTGTGCAGGAGATCGAGCACTGGTCCCAGCGGTCCGAGTTCCGCAGCGAGCCGAGGGAGGGATTGGTGGTCGCAATCATATGCAGCATACCGATGATCGGGGGATCGACCACATAGGTGGTGAAGAAGGGGTTGTCATCGGCATGCAAGCCGTAGCGCAACGAGCCGTCACTAGGGACTATCTCGGTACGGATAACGATCTCCCGGTTGATCCGCACAAACAGATCTGCGTTATGCGGTCCCTGCAGCAGCGCTTGTTGGCGGAAATACTGCTTGACCTGGGCGTGGATCGGCCGGGTTGGGCTGTGGATGGTGCGCACACAGTAGCTGCCCGCGGTTGCGTCCGGCAGACGATGGAGCAGGATGTAGCCGAATCCGAATCTCCTCCAACCTGCTACCGAGATAAAAGTGGGGTTCGGCAAACGGGGCCAGGGTCCAAGCGCCCTCTTTATGTCCGGGCAAGCGGTCATCCGCTGGGGGCCGGGGGGCGTGGTAGCGCGGCTTGAGTCCAAACTTGCAAAGTTGCTCTAACCCTTGGCTGATCTGCCGCGTCCATGCGGAGGGGGTGGTCTGCTGTTCGCGGCGGAGCGCTTCCAGCCGGTCGGCGGCGGCACTGTCGAGCAGGGTTATCAGCAGTCGGACCTCCTGCATGGAGCAGGCCAGGGGTTTTTGTCTGCCGCGCACATCCACCAACTGAGAGTACCCCAGGGGGTCGAGCAGCAGGATGGTGTCCCTGGCGAGTCGAGTCTGGAATGGCCCGCCAAACGGATTGTCGGGAAAGAGCCGACTGGTCTCTTTGTATCTGCCCCCGGTAGCGGCAAGTTCCCGTAGCTCCTCCAATGACCAGGCAGCACCCTCCAGCTCGCCGAAGAAAAGGGCGCGATCCAGTTGTCGCATAGGATCGGCCAGGATCGAGCGATGCCCAAGGGCGCGTGGACCATATTCCGAACCCCCTTGAAAACGGGCGACGATATGCCCCTGGGCCAGTGCCTGGGCGGTTTTTTCAACGCTGTCGGCGGCACCGAGGCGCTTGATCTCGATGCGGTCGGTGAAGGCTCGCAGGGTATTCCGGATCTCCTGGTCGCTGTAGCTGTGTCCCAGGGTGGCCCGGTGCAGGCGTTTTCTTTGCAGGTCCTTCTCGCCGGTGGCATAGGCCCAGAGGGCGCATCCGGCGGCAATGCCGGCATCCCCGGCGGCGGGAAAGGTGAAGACCGCTTCGAGTTGTAACTGTTGTTGCAGTCGATAATTGGCTACCGCGTTGAGCGCCACGCCGCCGGCAAGACACAGCTTCTTCACGCCGGTCTGTCGGACCGCCTGCTCGACCAGGTACAGGAGTGCCTGTTCCAGCTCCCGTTGGACCTTATAGGCGAGATCGACCCGCCAGGGGTGCAGGTGGGGCGGGCTCTGCCCGTCGTCCCGACCCGCACCATAGCGTTTTTCAAGGGCTGCGACTTCCAGAAAGATGTCATAGGCGGAGATTCCCAGGCGGTACCCCCCATCCTCGGGGAGTCGAATCCAGGGGTGCCAGTGGTATTGGGCGCCACCATAGGGGGCGAGCCCCATGAGTTTGCCCGGCTCCGGAATGGTCAGGTCGGTACCGACCGGGGTGACGAAGCCGGCCGTGCGGGTCAGGTACTCATAGAGAAATCCCAGGGTGGAAAGACCGGCCAGGTGGGCGGCTACCTTTTCGCTATGGAGCAGACGGATGCGGTTACCCTGGGCCTGGTAGAGTGAGTAGGATTCGGTTTTATGTCCATCGGTGGTGGTCCCGCCGGCATCGGCCACCAGGATGATGGCCTGCTCGAATCCGGAGGGCCAATAGGTGCTGTAGGCGTGGGCCAGATGGTGGCTCGGAAGCTGCCGGATCTTGTCGCGCAGACTGGCGGACAGGGCCCCGGCGAGGATCTTCGGGGCATGATCGATGCCGGGCATATTGGCGGTAATCGAGGTCAGATCGGAGAGCTCGATGCCGCATTCGTCGAGGCAATAGCAAATCGCCCGCTCGGGTAGCTGGATCGAGCGGGGATCGGGCGCGGATTGCAGGGGCATGCCCAGGCTATATTTGTTCCGGTCAAGACGTTCCTGTTGGATCGCAACCGCGATCTCGCCGTCGCGCACCAAGGCAGCCGCCCGGTCGTGCCCCAGGTTGATGCCCAGGTGCCAACCCGCCGCTTGTTTGCAGCCTTCGGACATGATTTATCGGTATTTCGGCACTGCTGTACTAGTACCCCATTTCAGCACACTTTGCAGGTTATAGGAGGTAATCGGATGGGTAAGAAAAGGGCATCCGCTCCGGTGGGTCGCAGCCCGAGCCTCGACAGCAGCTATAAGCTGTTGTATTCGCATGTGGCAACGGAATCTGAGCGCCGCGCTCTTTCGCCTCGAAGCCAGCCGCACCCCCGCGGAAGTGGTGACCATCCTCCATGCCCTGATCGAGTGGCTCGCGGCACCGGAGCAGGCTGGTCTGCGGCGGGCTTTTGACCAGTGAGAACGGTTCACTAACAAGTTATCCATCTTTAGCCAGAGAGGCTCTTACTTATTCACCACAGGGCACAGAGGATACAGAGAAAGAAACGCTCAAGGCGCCAGGATGCCAAGGCGCAAAGGTTCTTTTCTCTTGCGGCGTCATTACGTTATTTCTCATCTCTGTGCTCTCTGTGATTCTCTATGGTGAATCAAACATGGCCCGCCGTGTCCCCGACCGAGAAAAACGACTGCGGCACCGCCATTAACCGAACGCTGCGAGTGGGAGCGGATCGGTGCCGCAGAGAGCGTATGGATTTGCGCGCCGAAACGCATGCGAGTCGAAGATGTTTTACTTATTTTTGAATCGTTACTAAGACACATCCTAGCGGGCTTCCGCCTCGAGACCGACGAGTCGTGAGTCGCTGTGGACAGGAACCACGAATGAACACGAATCGACACGAATATTTCACCGGTTCCAACAGCCCCTTTCCTCCGGAAGGTATCGCAATTTCGCTTGATATTGCGGAAGACGAAGGAATTTTTTCTTCACCACAGAGGCACGGAGGACACCGAGACAAGGAGAATTGCTGAGAATAGTAGGTCGGGGGAATCGCAGCTTACCAGACGCAGAAAAAACTTTTGCGTCCTTTGCACCCTTTGGGGTTCTCTTCTGTTCTCTGTGCCCTCTGTGCCCTCTGTGTCTCTGTGGTGAATAGCGTATTTCCGTAACATCAAAGCGAAACGATGTACTCGCGAGGCTTCGCCTCAGACCGACCCCAACGCGTGAATTTTCGTGCGGAAACCGGAAAACCACGCATCACACGAAATCGACACGAATTGTAATTTGTGTTGATTCATTATCAATGCGTCGTCAATTGCACACAAAACTTGACTCATTGGTAAAGATTCGGGTCCTTCAAGATCCTAGTCTGCCGTGTGTCGAGCTGTTTGAGCTCGTGAAGGCGGCAACTACAGCACTCAACTTTGCAGGAAATCGAAAGGCTCCTGGAATAATGCCCTGGATGTGTGACGCCAGTCCACCGTTTCATCGTACAGACCGCATTGCGCGAGGCGGAGCGCATCATCGAGCAGAACGGGATTATAATTTCTTGATTTCTTCTATTCGTAAGCCGGTACTTTGGGAAATTATCTCAGGTGGTACGTTTTGTCGTTTCAATTTCCCGGCGATCGTGATTTTTTCCTCTTTTCCACCTTCTCTTTTACCCTCTTCTCTGCCTTCCCTTCTACCCTCCTCTCTGCCTTCTTCTCTCGCGGTATCGAATGAATTCTTCAAATCACGATAGGTCTTCAGGCTCTCTTCATATTTGCTATATTCTTCATCGTCGAAATTTGCAATTTCCGCTTGCTCAAAGAGCTTGTTGAAGATTCTTTCCTGTAACTTCGCGGGTCTGTCCGTCAGATTCTCGAGATTCTTCAGTACATAAAGCCAGTTATCGAAGTGGGTTTCCAATTCGTCGATGGTTTTTGTGAATTTCGGCATTTCGAGATAGATATAGGTCAATTTGTCATAGAAGACCGCTTGTACGCTCTTGTCGAATAATTGCACTTCATGATGAAAGACTTGGTCACTACCCTTGTCTTCGTCGAAGACAAAATCCAATATACCAACCGTGTAAACCGATTTCAATTCAAAATCCCAGCCCCCTTTTTGGGCTTGATTCTGGATTGGAAAGGTCGAATAGTAGATGCTTCTGTCTTTAAAATAGTTCTGTTTTGCCTTCTGCATCTCGACGATGAACTTTTCACCCTGTGCGTTCTCACAATAAATGTCGAAGATGGCCTTCCTCTCACCACTGGTTCTCCCGAGTTGTTCCGGTGACAGGTAAGTAATATCCTTGATTTCTCCTTCATCCCTACGCAGCAGCTCATTGAGAAAATCGATAAGGAGATCTTTGTTCGGTTCGATGCCGAATAACTTCTTGAAACCAAAATCCGTAAAGGGATTAAGGTATTTGTCTTTCACACGCATAACTGGCTCCGGTTTATTGAAACAGGGACACGGAGATCATCGCCGAATCCAATGCCATCAAGTTAAGCCGTTGACCGCTTGTCAACGAGTCTGAACGCACCCTGGGGCATGTTGACATATAAAGCTGAGCGACTGATTTCAAACGCAATGGAACCACGAATGAACACAAATGGACACGAATGGACACGAATTTTCATTCGTGTGAATTCGTGTCTGCCTTCGTGGTTCGTGTTCCCCGCGCCCGCAGGTATATTAAATGTCAACAGCCCCTGGTACCCCATTTCATCAAAATTTTCTGTTAAAACCATCCCTGTCATCCCGAGTAAAACCACCCCTGTCATCCCGAGCGTAGCGAGGGATCTTCGGCTTGGCAAAGGCTCCCAACGCACAAGATCCCTCCTCCGTCGAGACAAGGATTTCTCGCTACGCTCGAAATGACAACCAGCAAAATCGGATGAAATGGTCTACTCGTGCAGCAGAGCTAAAATCCTGATACCACCCTTGCAGTCAGGTAGTTAAAGCAAGCCCTGTTACAAATGGTATTAGGATTTCCGTTATGCTGCACTAGCCCGATAACCGATGGGGAAGATAAAACTACGAATCGCGCGAATCGGCGCGAAACTTCATCCCGAACTGAAGGAGGGATCTTATTCGCGAAAATTCACGTGATTCGTAGTTTTTCCTCTTTTTTGCCGACCGGTAACGCTTAGGTTAATGGCATTGTCGCCGAACCCCTGTCAGAAAAATATTGTTAGTTTTGGGAGACGCTCCTTGAGATCCGCACACTGCTTTGGCGTCACTCGCGTTCCCCCGAGGACGAGCAATTAGAGATTAGATGTCAAGTCCCGCCAGATTATAGACACGTTTTTTAAACAGGCTGGGCCGTTTTTGGTACCAGTTCTTCATGGCCTGAAAGGTGGAATGCGGGCTGGCCTTGCTGCGACGGAATGCGAACTTTATGATTGACTCAATTACATTGTTTGAGGTAATTAACATGATCCGTGAAGCACCGGCGATGACGATTCGCCAGAATCTGGGTGAGTTGCTCAACGAGATCCGGTATCGAGGCGATTCGGTCGTCATCACCAAGAGCGGAAAGCCGGTAGCCGCGCTCATCGATATCGAGCGTTTCGAGCGTCTGCGCACGCTGGACGAAGAATACGCGCGGCTGCGAGGCGATCTGAACCAAGCATTTTCCAAAGTGCCGCCGGACGAGGGCATGGCCGTGATCGACGAGGCGGTTCGATCAGCTCGCGGGTAGGGATGAAGATTGTCCTGGATACCAACGTCCTGATATCCGGGCTTGCCTATCCAAACAGCATTCCGGGACAGGTTGTTGCTGCCTGGGGTCTCCACGCCCTGTAGCTTTCGATGTCGCGCTTCCAGTTGGATGAGGTTTCCAGGGTGCTCCGTTACCCGAAAATACGCAAACTTTTGGGGTGGAATGACGGGCGAATCGAATCTTTCCTCCGGCAGTTGTTACTGCGGGTCGAAGTGGTGGAGATTGAAGCCGTGGCCGTAACGGTTCCGGACGATCCCAATGATGCGCCGATACTGGCGGCGCTGATCGCCTCCTCCGCCGATGTGCTGGTCACGGGCGACAACGATCTGTTGGCACTGAAAGACCACTATCCCATCGAGACCCCGACCCAATTTGCACGTCGGTTGTAATCCAATGCCATTAAGTTAAGCGTCACCGGCGCCGTTCGTGATTGATTTTTATGGAACCGTACCTGTAGGGGACAGGCTGTACCCACCGGTCAGGCGTAGTATTTGGTGGGCACAGCCCACCCTCCAGGTTAGTTGGTTTTTAGACAACCTCTTAGTTGTTGGGCAAAGGCGCACCAGGGACGGTGCGCCGTGCCCAACAACGGTGTTGGGCACGGACCGTCCCTGGCCCTTTGCCCAACCTACGGGCGGACAGGATGCCGGCGCTCCCGGCTGTGTCCTATCGACGCGGCTGATAGCAACTTGTTCATCGAAAAGAAATTTATACGCGCTCGCCCTGCCTCTACAGGATAAGCCTGCGACATTGGAGCGCATGTCTACATCCCTTGGTCCTCGATCCACCGCAGGAGCTGGTCGAACTTATCCTCTCCGGGTTGGGGGCGGTCGAGGAGGGGGCGGATGTTGAAAGTACGACCCGTGTACTCAGGACCGTAATCCTCATCCAGCTTGATGTTTTGGTCGATGTAGTAGCCGTCCTGCGGTGATGGTAGACTCCAACTCTCGGATACGATATCGAGCCCGTCGATGCGCAGGCCCCAAAGTCGTTGCAGGACTTCAGAGATTAGTGCAGCACGGGGGGAGAGTGCCTTTGGGTTGCGCAGCAAGGCCAAAGACCTCAGATCCCATAACCACACCTCGAATCCGGACCCAGGTACGCTACTGCCACCCCAGAAACCACCAGCGCCGGCCAATACCTTTCCATCAGGTCTGAAGGATAATGAGCGGACCGCCGCTTCCGCATCCAGTGTTACCAACCGCTTTCCCCACTTCAAATCCCACAGATCGATCTCGCTAATACCATCGACGGCCAGCAGCCTCCCATCAGGGCTGAAGGCCACGGATTTATCTCCGTACGTGTCACCCTTGGAGGGATGTAAGAGCTCGCCTGAAGCTGGATTCCACAAACTCACGGCATAGTCGTCTACGGGAACGCTACGGTCGCCGCCGGCCGTTGACTCTCCATCCAAGCTGGAAGAATTTGACCGGGGTTGGGCTTCGCCTATTTCGTCCTTCAGGATCGTCAAGTCCCTATCCGTAGTCAGGTCCCAGATCCGCACCCTCTGGTCGCGCGAGCCACTTGCTAGAACGCCACCGTCAGGACTGAAGGTCACAGAAGCCACAGATAATATTACAGAGGAACTCTCATCGCTCGCGCCGCTCACCAGCAGCTTCCCGTCCGGACTGAATGCCACCGAATAAACTCTTTGTCCGTTAGCCGATATAGTGCGTAGAGCCTGGCCCGTGGCCGGATCCCACAGCCGCACGGTCCCGTCATCCAGGCCGCCGGCCAGTAGCTTCCCGTCCGGGCTGAACGTTACCGAGTAAATTCTTTGCCCGTTAGTCGATATAGTGCGTAGGACCTGGCCTGTGGCCGGATCCCACAGCCGCACGGTCCCATCATCCAGGCCGCCGGCCAGCAGCTTCCCGTCCGGACTGAACGCCACCGAGTAAACTGATGAGTCTTCTTGTCCGTTAGTCGATATAGTGCGCAGAGACCGACCCATGGCCGGATCCCACAGCCGCACGGTCCCGTCTAGCCCACCGCTGGCTAGCAGCTGTCCGTCCGGACTGAAGGCCAACGAGTTGACGATGAAGGAATGACCTTCGAAGGTTTGTACTGCTTGGCCCGCAGCCGGGTCCCAAATTCTCAGTGTCGGCTCGGTTGTTCTGAAACCGTAATAAGAGGCACTAACTAGAGTCCCGTCTTGGCCGAAGGCCAGAAATGCATCCCCCCCATCACCCTCCAGGATGGTCAGTGCCTTACCTGTCGCCACATCCCACACCCGCACAGCTCTAGAACCACTGGCTAAAAGCTTTCCGTTCGGGCTGAAATCCAACAACTCAACGCTGTTTTCGTCGCCTAACGGATTTTCCAAGACTTTACCCGACAGGTTTCCCAAAGGCTTACCCGTCGATGTCTCCCATAGATGAATTGTTCCATCGTTCGTACCGCTCGCCAACACCTTCCCATCAGGGCTAAAAGCCACGGACTGGATGGCATCCGCGTTGCCCTCCAGGGTTCTCAGGGTCTTGGCGGTAGTCAGATCCCATAACCGCACCGTATTGCCTTTGTCTTCCCCGTAAAGGTATCCGGCGCCGCTGGCCAGCAGCATGCCATCCGGGCTGAATGCCAGTGCCCAGACCCGTCTGGTGTGGCCCTTTAAGGTTTGCAGGGCCTTGCCCGTAGCCACATCCCACACACGTACAGTCAAGTCTTCCTCGAATTTACCGCCGGCACCGGTGGCCATCATCTTCCCGTCGGGGCTAAAGGTGATGGCGTTCACTTCAGCGGTGTGACCTCTCAGCTTTGTTATAAGTTTGCCAGTGACCACATTCCACAAAAAAACCGTTTCATCATCATTCCCTTTGATAGCCAATATGGATCCATCCGGACTGAAGGTAGCCAACTTTACGACACTAAGCGCTTCGTGAACCCTTAAAGTGTGGAGCATTTGTCCCGTGGACGAGTTCCACAATCGTATGGTCTCATCGTCGACCGACGAAGTGGCAAGCACGTTCGCGTCTTGCCTATACGCCAGCAACTCGTCTTTGGCACCGGAAACCAGCACTGGGGATGACCAGAGCTGGGCAAAGGCCCTCATCAGCTCCGGTTGCATGAACTTGGTCCGGGTATTGGGGCGCAGGGGCTCTTCGCCGTCTGGCAATCGCAGCTGCTGGGCCTGGAGGGCGAACAGCCAGGCCCGCTGATAGTCGCGATTGCTCGCGATGCCTGTCTGGTCGACATCTTTGATTGCGCTCAGGGCCTTTTCTTCGTACGCCCTGGCCAGGTTGAGATTGGCGGCGAGGATTTGGTTTTCTGCTCGCTGCCTCTGCTGTTCGGACTCCAGCCAAAAAAGACCGATCACGCCCGCAAGTATCAGCATTGCCACGAAGCCCAGCCCGATCACACCTACGATTATCCTCAAACGTGAAGCTGACCTGGTCCGTTCGCGTGCCAGATCTTGTGCCTGTCGGAGTTCCTTTTGCCGCTGGGCCTCCGCCTTCTTCGCATCCGCATCCCGCAGATCAAGGCTGTCGTCGAGGAAGGCGCGTTCGTCATCGCTCAGTTGCTCGATCCGGTCTCGTGCCCACTCTTCGGCTTGACCAAGCCGAACGCCGCGGTGCAGGTAATCGGGATTCCTATTGTTCCGTATCCATTCGCGGGCGGCGGCGCTGAGTTGGTGTTGAATACGCAGGGCCTCCCGGTCCGATTGGATCCATCCCTGAAGCAGGGGCTAGCCCCGGATCAGGGCCTCATGGGATACTTCCAACACGCACCCGGTGCCCTCACCTTCGTCCCTTGTCACAAGTCGACCCTTGGTTAACGCATCCAAAACGCTCGTGGTGTCTTTGTCGGTACCGAGTTCTGACAGCCAGGCGCGGCGGCGGGTATCTTCGGTGCCCTCTCCTGGCTCGGTCAGGCGCAAGAAGATACGCCGGCATGCCGTCTGCTCCTGCCCGTTGAGACTCTGGTAGACGTCGTTTGCCTTCTGTTCGAGCGCCCCGTTAAGGCCCTCGATTGTATGGTAGGAACTCAGGGTCAGCCGATTGCCGCTACGGATTTGCCATAGCCGGTTAAGCGCAAATTGCAGCAGTGGCAGACCTCCGGGCTGGCCCTGGACGTCCTGGATCAGCAGATCCGTAAGCCCCGTCTCCAGCTCGCAGCCGGTTGCATAGGCAGGCTGCTCGATCGTCTCCCTCAGCCCCGCCCGATTCATGGGCCCGACGAGCAGCTGGTGATCTGCCAAGCTTGCGGCCAGGTCGTCGTGTGCGCTGCACTTGCCGTAAAAATCCGCACGCAGGGTGAGCAGGACGAGGGTTTTACCAAAGGGTTCATTGGCGGCTTGGAGCAGGTTGTCGATAAATGCCTGGCGTAGGCCGGGCTCGCGGCATAGGCTGAAGATTTCCTCGAATTGGTCCACCAGGATCACGAGGCGTCGTTCCTCCGGGGCATCCCGGAGCAGGAAGTGAGCCGAGCGGTTTAGATGGCGGGGGTCGGAAAGAAGGTGCTCCCGGATTTCACCAATTTTATTCGGGTCTTTCGCGAGTTTGAGGGCTAAAGTCTCCAGTGGGTCGTTACCGGGTTTGAGGATTATTACCGGCCAATCCGTACTGCCGGCCAGCGCGCCTCGCTTCAGCTTGGCGATGAGACCTGCGCGCGCGAGGGAGGACTTCCCGCTACCGGAGGCGCCAATGATGGCCAGGAAACGGTTCGCCGGTTCAGCGCCTCGGGGCTTGATCTCGTTAAGCAGCCATTCGGTCAGGGCCGCGCGTCCGAAGAAAAAAGGGGCGTGTTCAACATCGAACACCTCGAGCCCACGATAAGGGCAAACACCCTCGAAGACTGTCTGCCCCGACCTAGGTCCCGGGGCGACACCGCGGATGGCACATGTGAGCCGATGGAGATTCTTGTCCTCATCAATACGCTGGTGGAACTCTACCCAAGTTATCTGAGCGAGGAAGCTGGGCAATTTACTACGTTCCGGGCGGTCGTTGCCGGGTAACAGCACCGGGATGACCCGAAAGCCATCTTTTTCACTTACTCGCCGAGCAATAGCGACACGCATTTCCTCGCTCTGCCAAGGACCCATCTCGCGGGAGCCAATTAAGATGCAGCAAGTAGCACAGGCGGTTAGTGCCTCCTCAATTTCGTCCTGCCAAGGATTGCCGGGGATCAGATTCCATTCATCCAGCCAGACCACGATCCCCTCCTGTTTCAGCAGGTGCGCGAGCGCCTCGACAATAGGTTTGTCGGCACTGTTATGAGACAGGAAAGTGTCGTAGTGAAGCTTGGGCATTTAAATTTCTCGCGGTCCCACTACTGTCCGGTGAAATTATCAAATAGATTCCGATAGATTCAGTTGGTTAGGTATGTAGCCAGCGTTGCTTATGGATTCCATTCCAGTAACCAACTGAACTAGGAGGCGTTCTCAATTAACAAATTATCTAAAGGATAACAACCCGTTATGAGCGACCCGCCGACAGTTGAATGGGCCTGATGTGCTTGATTTTCACGAGGATTCGGCTTAATTGAGAACGCTCCCTAGATAGCAGGGTTTTGGTGCCACTCGGGTTTGGGGAGGGCGCTCGTCGTGAATCGTTCCACGCCCAGTTTGCATCAAGGTTTGGCCTTCGACAAACTAGCGTAAGGTCTCGTTTGCTCGGAGTTATAACTTCTCGATTTCTTCTATTCGTAAGCCGGTACTTCGAGAAATGATCTCAGGTGGTATGTTTTGTTGTTTCATTTTTCCGGCGATTGTGATTTTCTCTTCTTTTCTTCCCTCCTCTTTACCTTCTTTTCTGCCCTTTTCCATACCCTTTTCTATGCCCTCTTCTCTCGCGGTATCGATTGAGTTCTTCAGATCACGATAGGTTTTCAGGCTCTCTTCGTATTCACCATATTCGTCATCGTCGAAATTTGCAATTTCCGCTTGCTCAAAGAGCTTGTTGAAGATTCTTTCCTGTAACTTCGCGGGTCTGTCCGTCAGATTCTCGAGATTCTTCAGTACATAAAGCCAGTTGTCGAAGTGGGTCTCCAATTCGTCGATGGTTTTAGTGAATTTCGGCATTTCGAGATAAATATAGGTCAACTTGTCATAAAAGACCTCTTGTACGCTCTTATCGAATAATTGTACTTCGTGATGAAAGACCTGGTCGCTACCCTTGTCTTCGGCGAAGACGAAATCCAGTATGCCGACCGTGTAAACCGATTTCAATGCAAAATCCCAGCCCCCTTTCCGGGCTTGATTCTGAATCGGAAATGTCGAATAGTAAATGCTTCTGTCTTTAAAATAATTCTGCTTGGCCTTCTGCATCTCGACGATGAACTTTTCACTCCGCTCGTTTTCACAATAAATGTCGAAAATGGCCTTCCTCTCGCCACTGGTTCTCCCGAGTTGTTCCGGTGAAAGGTAAGTAATATCCTTGATTTCTTCTTCATCTCTGCGCAGCAGCTCGTTGAGAAAATCGATAAGGATATCTTTGTTCGGCTCGATGCCGAATAGCTTCTTGAAACTAAAATCCGTAAAGGGATTGAGATATTTGTCTTTCACGCGCATATCCGGCTCCGGTTTATTGAGAGGCTGTCTGAAAACTAACGCATTGATTTTAGGGCACTTTGAAAAATACGATTTTTGTCAACGGCGCACTTGAATAATCAGTGGGTTAGAGTAGCCTAATCGGTGAAAACACCTATTTTTCAAGGTGCCCTTTAAATCGGTAAGCTGGGTTGAGGAACGAAACCCAGCTTTGGGTATTGCTGGGTATTGGCCGTCCCTGGCCGCAACCCAGCCTACGGCCTACCATAAAATCAATGCCTTAGTTTCCATACAGTCTCTGAGATCCGGGATCTGACAACCAAGGCAATCCACAAGCCGGTATCAGCGATGACCATGTTTCCGCTCAAGAAAGGCCGCTAACTCAGCCTTATAATTTTGTGAAAGACATGCGTTTCACTTCACTTATGGGCGAGTGTCTTGTTGATGAAGCTGTGCAAAACCGACGAAATCAGCATTTGATAGGTGACGCCTTCTCGTTCCGCGATTCTCCGGATTTGCACGAAATCATATTCCGGAACTCGGATGCTGATCTGTTTCTCACCAAGCATTGATCGGGCATCTTCTCGTAGTTCGTGTTTGCGTTTTTCACTGATCTCATCAGGCAAAAAACTTTCGCCCTCGACCAACTCGTAGAGTTCGCGCTCCTGGTCATCATAGAATTCCGTGATCAGGGGAGGAAGTAGGTTGTTCTGATCTTTCATGGCTTTTCAGTTATATCCACGCACAATATTCTCTGGCCGGGATATCGCTCTTTGTTCGGATGTTTCATATCGAACAAAATACGACCCTCCGAGAGAGCCGTGATAACATGTTCAAAACACACTCCACGGTGTTCCATGAGCCAGTTATTTTTTCCTTGCTCCAATTGAAAGGGCCCATTGTTACGCTTTATTTGAATATCCGGGCCGCAAAATTACCGCACTGGCGGGACTTGACAGGAAGCTCATCCCTACACATCAAACTACCCGAAAAAGGCCCGCTCCTGCGAGCCTCTTAGTCTAGCAGAACCTGCTGTCGGCGCTACTTGCCGCCAACTCGTCCAGCTTCTTGGCCGGGATAATCTGCCCTCATCCGGTTTCCACGCCCCACGTATGGATGCAATCTCTAACGTCGTTTCCACTTCTCATTCATCAATAAGGCGACAAGAAAGATGCGGGCGGCCTCGTGGGTGCGGATCTTTTCCCAGTCGGCGAAAGCGGATTCGACATGCCGAACCAGGGTGAGGGTTTCTTCAAGGGTCAGGCGGTGAATATCGTAGTCTGCTGTGTACCGAGCCAGCCCTTTGGAGATCGTAGAAGGCCGTGGCTACTTTACTCAGCTCCTTGGGATATCCGGATGTCTCCGGAAGAGTGCTTTGGATATGTTGGGCCAGTCCGCCATAGCCCGACGAAAACGCCTTGGCCGTGCGACCCATTTCCGAGTGAGTAAAGCCCCGTGCCACGAGGTTGCGGAGCGAGTCTCGATCGGAGCCGCTGATCAGGAACCGACTAGCTTCCTCCGTCAGGAGGTGAAAGAGGGCATAGTAGGCGGTCGAAACGGCCCGGCGTAGGCTGGCGTCTTTGGGGCGCCTGGGTTCTTTGGTTGCGAGAAACCGTGCTTGCGCCAGAAGGTCTCGGGGCAAGCTCATAGCACTTGGAGCGTGACCGGATCGACTTCGGATTCGGCGCGAAAGCGCATATAGGGCCAGCGCTCGATCCGGGTCTCCGCAAGCGCGGCTGAAATCCAGCTTCTCGTGGTTTCCAGGTGCTCCGGGAAGTCCTCGGCTTCGGCTTCACCGTCCCTGACTATGGCCCAGACGGATACCGCCGGATCGCCATCCAAGTCTTCATCGAACTCGCAGTAGAAGTTCTTGACAAACTCGGGTTGGTCCTTACGCAGCTGGAATTCGAGTCGTTCTTTTTCCGCGCTCTCTCTTCTCTCTTTCATGGTAGCAACCCCGGTATTTAGGCCGATACGAAAAAAGGCCCGCTCCTGCGGACTTTTTAGTTTAGCAGGTAGTGGTAAATTTTCAAGTGATGACGGGCCACCCGGAAGCCCGATCATCATCTGCCCCCCTGCTTTTGCCATCCCTGGCGTCCGGATTCCAGCTCTCTCTGCCGGAATGACGCGGGGCAGGGTCCGAACGATAATGAAGCACTCCATCACTTAGGAATTTGCCACTACCACGCCTTGATTTGAAAATGAAAAATTCTTCGTGTCTTCGTGGCTTTGTGTGAGAAATGAAGAACATCACACAAAGACACAAAGCCACAAAGGGGTACTAAGAGACTGTCTTTTTAGACAGGCTCTAAGAGTGCGGCAGGGACACGGGGATTATCGCCGAACCCCTGTCAGGAAATGACTTTTAGTTTTGGGAGACGCCGCTCGAGATCCGCACGCTGCTTTGAGGTCACTTCTGTTCCCCGGAGATTGAGCGATTGCAGATTGGCACAGGCGCCCAGAGGGTTCAGGTCGCTCACTTGCGTTCCGCGGAGGTTGAGCGATTGCAGCTTGGCGCAAGTGCCCAAGGCACTCAGGTCACTCACCTGCGTTCCCCTGAGGTCAAGCGATTGCAGATTAGAACAGGTACTCAGGGCACTCAGGTCGCTCACTTGCGTTCTGCTGAGGTCGAGCGATTGGAGATCAACGCAGGTTCCCAGCATACTGATATCCGAAAGGCCAGGCACCGACGAGAAGTCGATCTCAGTCATTCGCGCAAATGTAGCCTTGACATAGGCCTTGGGATCGTGAGCAACCTCGTAGGCGGCGACAATCTGCTGCCAAACGCCGGTGCGCTCATCGTCGAGATAACGGCCAAGGGCATCGTAGGCCAGTTCCGTACCGATCAGGGCCAGGGCTCGCACGCTGGCAGCGGCTTGATCGACCGTCATCGAGCGGGGATCGGTCAGATAGGGCACGGCCAGATCGCCGGCTACCGCCAATTCCCGTGCGGCCGTCAGATCCCGTGGCGGCAGAATCCCTTCGATCCGCTCCCCGATCTGCTGCTCGATCTCGGAGTCCGCATCCTGGGTGGCGACCAGGACCTCGAGACCGGCCACCGCAACCAGGTAGAGGGCGTGCCGGCGCGTTGGATCGTGATCGCCGCAGTCGAGCAATCCCTGGAGCAGGGATTCGGCCCGGTCCGGCGGCAGCAGGCCCGTAGCCAGAATGACGACCTCCCGCCACTGGACGTCGTGTGCATTCTTTGCCAATAAGCCGAAGTCCTTTCCTTGGATCGCCCCCTTGGCGGCCAGGTATTCCTGGAAGGTGCGGTGGGGAAAATCGATCTTTTGGTGGGCCTGCTGGCGGATGATCCCGATCCGGTGCAGGAAGAGCTTCACGATGTCTTCACCCGTTGCCGGTGGCTTGTCGCCGCGCAGTCGTTGGTAGGCCCGTTCGAATCGGTTCCCGGCCTCTTCCGGCGTCGCTGTCGTCTTCTCGTTGCGGATCATCCACCAGGCGAAGTCCTGGAGCAGGTTCTCCTTTTGCCGATCCGAAAGGGCCAGGTAATCGGTCGCAGCGATCTCCCGCTCTTCGTCGCGCCGGAAGAACATGTCGATGCAGGAGCGATAGAGCTCGATGCGGTCGGAGGGGAGATTCTTGACCCGCTGCCGATGCAGGGCACACAGCAGGGCGCACAACAGGGGACTGGTGGCAAGGCGATAGATGGCGGCGTTCTGGCCGAGCTTGGCCTTCAGGGAATCGGTAAGCGCCAGGATCTTCGCCTTTTCTTCTTCGTCAGGCATGCCCTGGGCCACCGCCTGATGCCAATGCGCGATGAAGGCGCGGATGTCGCTACGGGCCATATCCTGGAGCTCGGCGTCGACGAATGCGTCGGCGTCGAGCCAGCCCTCCTCGGCGGCGTGCGGACGGGATGTGACCACATAGCGGGCCTTCGGAAACACGCCGATTAGGTCGCGCAGCCATTTGCGGACCTTTTGCCGCTGTTTTTCGGACGCCTCATCGAGCCCATCGACCAAGACCAGGGCCTTACCGGACCTGAGCCTGCCGTGGACCCAGTTGGCTGGGGTCGAACCGCCGAGGGCGCGGGACGCCTGTTGTGGAAACTCCTCGGGCCTGGGGAGCTGGGTCTCGGAGAAGTGGCGCAGCTTGATCAGGAAGGGTACGCACTCGTTGAAGGGCGCCAGTTTGCCGTCCAGACGCCGCGCGGCGGTAAAGACCGCGAACCATTGCAGCAGGGTCGTCTTGCCCGAGCCGGCCGGGCCGCGGATGAACAGTCGCCGGTGGGCGGCGAGAGCCTGATCGGCCGGGACCGAGTCACGGAGCTGCTCGGAGCCGGAGCGAAAACGGGGGCGCTCGATCATGAGGGTGACGTAGGCGATGCTGAGGTTGTAGCGCTTGTTGGTCTCCTGCAGGTCGACGCCGAAGAGCTCGAGCTGGTCGTATCTGCGCACGCAGGCGTTGCGGTAATCGGACTCGAAGGCGTCCGCTTGATCGACGACGACGCGGTTGATGCCGTCGATGACCTGCTGCGCCATAGTGCCGACGCGCCGGAGCAGCTCGGCGTTTACCCGTTCCTCGAAACGGGGGAAGTGCGAGGCCATGTCGACGATGAGCTGGGAGGCGTGGGAGAGGATGCGGCGGTAGACCTGCTGTTCGTCCGCCGCGAACAGGCGGTTGTTCGGGTCGCGTCCGGCCAGCGCCGGATTGCCGCCATCGGCGCCGGTGCGGCGCAGGAAATACTCGACCAGGAAGTCATCGTCGAGGTCGTGGGCGACCAGGATCCCAGCATCGATGGGGGTATGCGCCAGGGTCTCGGCAGCGGCGTTGGCGATTAGGCCCAAGCGCTCTTCCGGGATGTCGCCGGCCTCCTGGAGCAGGACCTTGTGAATGCTGTCGCCCGCCAGATCACGGATTTTCTGGTCGAACAGGGTCTCGGTATCGTTCCGTCTGAGCAGATCGGGGATCTTCTTGATCAGAAGCCCGCTCAGTTCCCCGGCACCGGCGGCGGCGATCTCTCGGTCCTTGAGCCACATCTTGAGGGTCGCTTTGGCGACGGCGGCGCCGACGCCTGTGATCAGGGTTTCGAGGAGGCCCATGGCAGTGCCCCTTGGTGAGAATTTCGGGGAAGGTTACACCATCGTGTTCAGGATTATAGTTTCTCGATTTCTTCTATTGGTAAACCGGTACTTTCTGCATCTCGACGATGAATTTTTCACCCTGCGCGTTCTCACAATAAATGTCGAAGATGGCCTTCCTCTCACCAGGGGTTCTCCCGAATTGTTCCGGTGACAGGTAAGTAATATCCTTGATTTCTCCTTCGTCTCTACGCAGCAGTTCATTGAGAAAATCGATAAGGAGATCTTTATTCGGTTCTATGCCGAACAATTTCTTGAAACCAAAATCCGTAAAGGGATTGAGATATTTGTCTTTAACTCGCATGTATGGCTCCGATTTGCTGAAGTAGTAGACCACCGGCATGGCAAATTTGGTGGCGTAGGTGGCGTTAATCTGGTCCTGATAGACCTTGATATTCATCACTTAGATTTGGGGGTGGAAGTGGATGTTCCACTCTGTTCGGCTTGCAGCTTCGCCAACGCAGGTACCTCAGTCACTGGCATCGCGTCGATGAAATCCATGTCAACGTACCGTTCATAGAGAGGATCGGAATTGTTGCTCATAGCGTTGGCGCTGGGACTGGTTGCACTTCCACGCAGAACTCCAAACGAATACAGTCTCTAACGGCGTTTCCACTTCTCATTCATCAATAAGGCGACAAGAAAGATGCGGGCGGCCTCGTGGGTGCGGATCTTTTCCCAGTCAGCGAAAGCGGATTCGGCAAGCCGAACCAGGGTGAGGGTTTCGTCACGGGTCACACGGTGAGACATATCGTAGTCTGCTGCATACCGAGCCGTTTGGAGATCGTAGAAGGCCGCAGCCACCGTACTCAGCTCCTCGGGATATCCGGAGGCATCCGGAATAATGCTTTGGATGTGCTGGGTCAGTCCGCCATAGCCCGACAAGAACGCCTTTGCCGTGCGACCCATTTCCGAATGACTAAAGCCCCGCGCTACGAGGTTGCGTAGCGAGTCCCGATCGGAGCCGCTGATCAGGAACCGACTGGCTTCGTCCGTCAGCAGGTGAAAGAAGGCATAGTAAGCAGCTGAAACGGCTCGCCGCAAACTGGCGTCCTTGGGACACCTTGGTTCTTTGGTCGCGAGGAGCCGTGCTTGCGCCAGGAGATCTCGGGGCAAACTCATAGCACTTGGAGCGTGACCGGATCGACCTCGGATTCTGAGCGGAAGCGCATTTGAGGCCAGCGCTCGATCTGGGTCTCCGAAAGCGCAGTTGAAATCCAGCTTCTCGTGGCTTTCAAGTGCTCCGGGAAATCCTCGGCTTCGGCTTCGTCGTCCCCGACGATGACCTACACCCGTACCGCCGGATCGCCATCCAAGTCTTCCTCGAACTCGAAGTGGAAATTCTTGACGAATTCGGGTTGGTCTTTGCGCAGTTGGGATTCGAGTCGCTCTTTCTCCGCTCGCTCTCTTCTTTCTTTCATGGTGGCAACCCCGATATTTGGAGGCCGATACGAAAAAGGCCCGCTCATGCGGGCCTCTTAAGTCTAGCAGAAGGCGCTGTAGGTGCTACTTCGCCGCCGACTCGTCCAGCTTCTTGGCCGGGATGATCTGCCCATCGACTGCATCTTTGGCGTTGCGTCCGTAGGCATTGATTGTCGCTGGGATCGCGCTCTCTACAGGAAGCGTAACTGTGGATGTTCCACCCTGTTCGGCTTGCAGCTTCGCCAGTGCAGGTACTTCAGCCACGGGCATCGCGTCGGTGAAATCCATGTCAACGTACTGTTCATAGAGAGGATCGGAATTAGTGCTCATAGCGTTGGCGCTGGGATTGGTTGCACTTCCACGCAGAACTCCAAACGAATACAGTCTCTAACGTCGTTTCCACTTCTCATTCAGCAACAGGGCGACAAGAAAGACGCGAGCCACCTCGTGGTTGCGGATTTCCTCCCAGTCAGCGAAAGCGGATTCGACATGCCGAACCAGGGTGAGGGTTTCCTCACGGGTCAGGCGGTGAGACATATCGTAGTCTGCTGTGTACCGAGCCCTTTGGAGATCGTAGAAGGCAGTGGCTACTTTACTCAGTTCCTTGGGATATCCGGAGGCCTCAGGAATAATGCTCCGTATGTGCTGGGCCAGTCCACCGTGGCCCGAAGAGAACGCCTTTGCCGTGCGACCCATTTCCGAGTGAGTAAAGCCCCGTGCCACGAGGTTACGGAGCGAGTCGCGATTGGAGCCGCTGACTAGAAACCGACTGGCTTCGTTCACTAGCAAGTGAAAGAGGGCGTAGTAAGCGCTTGAAACGGCCCGGCGTAGGCTGGCGTCTTTGGGACGCCTGGGTTCTTTGGTCGCGAGGAGCCGTGCTTGTTCCAGAAGATCTCGCGGCAAACTCATAGCACTTGGAGCGTAACCGGATCGACCTCGGATTCGGCACGGAAGTTCATATAGGGCCAGCGCTCGATCTGTGTTTGTGAAAGCGCGTTTGAAATCCAGAGTCTCGTGGCTTCCGAGTGCTCTGGGAAATCCTCGGCTTCGACTTCACCGTCCCCGACGATGGCCCAAACCCAGACCGCCGGATCGCCATCCAAGTCTTCATCGAACTCGAAGTGGAAGTTCTTGACGAACTCGGGTTAGTCCTTGCGCAGTTGGGATTCGAGTCGCTCTTTTTCCGCGCGCTCTCTTCTCTCTCTCATGGTGGCAACCCCGGTATTCAGGGGCCAATACGAAAAAAGGCCCGCCGATGCGGGCCTTTTAGTTTAGCAGAAAGTACCGTTGGCGCTACTTGGCGGCCAGCTCATCCAGCTTTTTGGCCGGGATGATCTGCCCGTCCAGTGCCGCGTCCCTGGCGTTGCGGCCATAGGCCACCGCCATGAGGGTGGAGTAATAGACCACCGGCATGGCGAATTTGGTGGCGTAGGTGGCGTTGATCTGGTCCTGATAAACCTCGACGTTCATCTGGCACACGGGACAGGGGGTGGCGATCATGTCGGCGCCGTGGTCGTAGGCGGCCTCGATGATGCCTTTGACCATCTCCTGGGATTTCTCGGGCTCGGAGAAGGCGAGTGCCCCGCCGCAGCACTGGACCTTTTTTTCATAAGCGGGGATGGATTCGGCGCCGAGGGTATCCACTAGCTTGTCCAGATAGACGGGGTTTTCGAAGGATTCGCCGACGATGCCAAAGGGGCGGTTGGTCTGACAGCCCACGTAGCCGGCGATCTTGATGCCTTCCAGGGGTTTTTTGACCTTACCGCCCATTTCTTCATAGCCGATGTCTTCGATCAGGACTTCGACCATGTGTTTGATGGGGGTCTTGTTTTCGAGCTTGAGATCGGCCTCGTCCAGGGCTTGGTTGGCCTCGGTCATCAGCTTGGCATCTTCTTCCAGCCGCTCGGCAGCCTCGCGGGTGGAGAGCCAGCAGGCGGCGCAGGTGGCTACCAGGTCTTGCCCTGCATGGTGTTTCTCGGCGAGGGCGATGTTGCGTGCCGAGAGGGTGAGCCGGGGCAATTCTCCGCCGCCGGCGTAGCCGATGGAGGCGGCGCAGCAGTTCCAGTCCGGGATTTCGTTGAGCTGGATGTCCAGCTCTTCGCACATGGTCTGCACCGAGGTCATGAGGTTGGAGGAGGAGGCGCCCTTCTGGGAGGAGCACCCGGGATAGAAAGAGTATTCGCGTTTCGCCATGGCTGGGGTCCTATGGGAGTTCGAGCAATATCGGGGGGATTGTATTCGTTGTGTCCGGATATACACAGTAGCAGGCTGTCTCTATCTGAGTCCCGGAAGTAACAAGGCTAAAACACTACCCAATATTGCAATCGATACGGAGAATTGGGCGATGATCAGACCGACCAGAGCGATCTTCCATTTGATCAGATTGCGCTGGGAGGCAACGAGCTTGGTGTCCATGCGCGTCGTCTCCAGGTTGATCGGGTCTTGCCTGGTAGCCGGCTCGTTGGGCCGGGCCTCGGCCACCCGACGCAGGGTCTTGGATAGGACGCGGGCCTGGTCTTCGGTGAAGACAGTCCTGAACTCGTCGAACAGCTCCAGGGTATCGATCGCTCGTGCCGTGTGGGCCATCTATCAGCCGCCGGGTTGTGCGATGCGGGCGTCTTCCAACTCGGCGGCCTTTTTGATCGCCTTTTGGAAACCACTCAGGTCTTGGACCGCATGACCGCCCATGATTTCCATGGGGTTCATGCGCTTGGCCTTCATCATGTTCATACCGAGCTTCTGGTTTTTCATGGCGACCTTCACGCCTTCACCGAAGCCGTTCATGAAGTAGAGGCTCAGGCCCAGCTTGAGCTCGTTGACCCGCCCCTTGGCCATGAGGTTGTCCCAGAATTTCTGGGCGAATTTGGCGGTAGGCTGATTGGCGGGCACGAGCCCTAGGCGTTTGGCGTAGTGGGCCAGGCCATGCATGATGTGGGTGATGGGTAGCTCCCGCGGACAGCGCACGATGCAGTTGTAGCAGGAGGTGCACATCCACATGGAGTCCGATCCCAGGACTTGGTCGCGCTTGCCGGCGCGGATCATCATGAAGATTTCCTGGGGGGGGTGGTCCCAGAATTTTCCCAACGGGCAGGAGCCGGAGCATACGCCGCACTGCATGCACATCTTCACCCACTCGCCTTCTTCGACGTTCGCCTCGACTTCCTTGAGGAAGCTGTTGCGATAGTTTTCGATCATCGCCTGATTCGCGGTCATCGATTGGTCTCCGTTAAGATTTTGGGTAGTGGGTAAAGTTCAAATGAGAACATCCAACAATTGGTGCTGGTTCCGGATTTTCACCACTTGAAACTTACCACTACTTTTTCAAGTTACTCTTAACCGCCGGCAATCGTCTTGCGTATGCGATTAGCCCGGTCGGATGGATCAGGATGAGTGGATGTCAAAGTTGCCATCAAACCGGACCCCTTTGCATCCCCCTCTCCGAGTTTTTCCAGGGCAGTGACCGCTGCGTTGAGGTTGCGACCATTACGGCGAAGCGTCTCCAGGCCGTAGTCATCCGACTCTTTTTCGTTGGCCTGAGAGAACTGGGCGTTAATGACCTTTTCGGCGAAGGCTCCGAGCTGCGAGGAGGAAAGCGCCGAGATTGCCCCACCTCCCCAATTTCCGAGGGCCTCGCGTCCGGCAGTGGTAAGTAATACGGTCTGAAAACGCTTCTTGGAGTGGCCTTCTGCAACGTGGCCGACCTCGTGGCCGATGACGAAGAGCAGTTCGCTGTCGTTCATCTTGTCCATCAGGCCGGTATGGACCCGGACACTGCCATCCGGCATGGCGAAGGCGTTTACTTCCTTGGAGCGGTAGGCTTTGAAGTTCAGCGGCCGATCGTTCACCGATTTAAAGCCTTTGGTAAGCCTCCTTAGGCGTTTGCTGTACTTGCTATTCCGTGGTGCCACACGGTTGCGCTTATCGAGATCGGCCACCCCTTCGCGGGCCATGGCAATCATATCGGCGTCGCTGAGCGAGAAGGACTCGAAGACCTTACTTCCGACATCCAGACCACTGCGTATGTCCTGGGTTTTGCAAGCCGGTAGGCTGGCGACTACCGTGAAAAAACCGAGGATGAGAAGAAGTTTTCTGCTGGGCTGGTTCATTTCTGTTCTTCCACCTGTTGAATTGGTTCAACTATCGGTAGTGGTAAATTTTCAACTGAGAATAGTCGATAATCCAAATCCGCCGTGCCGCATAGCGGTCCAACCTACCTTCTGCCAGTTGACGATTTACCACCACCAGGTTTTGAACCGCCTTAGAACTTGAACGGGCTCATGCCGATCTTGTCCACGGTCTCGGCCATGTCGTTGATCAGCTGGGGCGCGCGCTTGGTGTCGGTAATGGCTACCTCGTAGATGGCTACCCGCTCGGGCTCCAGGTTCAGGGACTGGAGGGTATCGCCGACCTTGCTCATGCGTTCGGCGGCCATGGCCGATCCGCGCACGAAGTGGCATTGGTAGTCGTCGTCGCGGCGGCAGCCCATGAGCACGATGCCGTCGTAACCGCTGTTGAGGGCGTCCGTGACCCAGGACAGGCTCACCGAGCCCAGGCAGCGGATCGGAATGACGCGCGCCCAGGGGGTGAGTTCCTCTCCGGCCTGGGCGGCCATGTCCAGTGCCGGGTAGGCGTCGTTCTCGCAGGCCAGGGCCAGGATGCGTGGTTTTTCCTCGAACTCGTCGGGGACTTCCACATTTTTGAGCTGTTGGCCCACGGTGTCGATGGAGTAGTTCTCGAAGGAGATGACGCGCACCGGACAGGCGCCCATGCAGGTCCCGCAGCGCCGACAGCGGGATTCGTTGAACAGGGGATATTTCTGTTCGTCCTCATTGATGGCGCCGAAGGGGCATTCTACGGTGCAGCGCTTGCACTGAGTGCAGCCTTCCTTGCGGAAGGTCGGGTAGCTGAGGTCGCCGACCCGCGGGTGGGCGGCACGGCCCTGGCCGGCGTTCTCGACGGCTTGAATAGCCTTCATGGTGGCGCCGACGGCGTCTTCCATGGCCTGCTTCATGTCCATGGGACGACGCACGGGACCGGCGGCGTAGATGCCGGTGCGGCGGGTTTCATAAGGGAAGCAGATGAAGTGGGAGTCGACGAAGCCGTGCTTGAGCTGGGGCAGGTCGGTGCCCTGGCGGTAGTCGAGGTTGAGGATGGACGGCGGGGCATTCTCCAGCAGCGCCTGGGCCTTGGCCTTTTCTTCTTCGTCTTCGGCCTCTTCGACCGCCAGCTGGGCGTAAGGGTCCGGACCCACGTTCGGTACCTGGCCGGTGGCCAGCACGACCAGGTCGCAATCCAGCTCCGTGTCTTCGTCCAGGATCAGGTCCTTGAACTTTACCTTGAGCCCGCCGTCGGCGACGACCTCCGTGGCCTTGCCTTTGGAAAAGGTGACCATGGCTTGTTGCGCCGCGCGGTAGAAGTCTTCTCCGGCGGCTCCGGGGGTGCGCAGATCGTCGAACAGGACGGTGGCGTCGCAATCCGCGTTCTGCTCCTTGAAATACATGGCCTGCTTGATGGACTCGGTGCAGCAGAAGCCGGAGCAGTAAGGCAGATGGCCCTCTTTGTCCGAGCGTTGCCCGGCGCACTGGATGAAGGCGACGCTCTTTACTTCCTTGCCGTCGGAGGGGCGTTTTATCGGACCGCCGGCGGCCTCTTTAGCCAGCTTTTCCAGCTCGAAGCCGGTGACTACGTCCGGGGTCTTGCCGTAGGCGAATTCGGGCAGTTGGCCGGCGTCATAGGGTTTGTAATCGCTGGCCTGGATGATGGCGCCGACGTTCTCGGTGGCAGTGCCGCCGGATTCGGTGCCGATGTCTACCGAGAAGCGCCCCGGCGCCCCTGAGGTTTTGGTGATCTTGGCGTTCAGATGGACAGTAACCTTGTCGTTGGCCGCGACCTCGGCGGCCAGGGTCTCGACGCCGGGGTCCTCCGGCTGGGGCAGGTCCACGTCGCGGCCGTTGGGGACGTCCTTAGCCGCGGCCTGGAAGGGCACCCGTTTATAAAGGTCCGTCCAGACCCCGCCCAGCTCGGGCTCTTCGGCCACCAGCTGCACCGGATAACCCGCCTTGGCCGCCTCGACGGCCGCGGTCATGCCGGTCATGCCGCCGCCCACCACCAGCAGGGTCTTGTTGAGTTCCTGCTCGCCGGAGGGGACGGGTTTGTTCATGTACTTGACTTCGGCGCAGGCCATGCGGATGTAGTCATCCGCCATCTCCTGCGTAGTCTCCCGGTTGTCGTCCTCGTCCGGGCGCAACCAGATGACGCCCTCACGCAGGTTGGCGCGGGATATGGCGACCTCGGGGAACGTGAAGGCCTCCACCTTGGCGCGGCGCGAGCAGGCGGCGAGCATCAGGTGGGTGATGCCTTCATTGGCGATGTCGTCGCGGATCATTTGGATCGCTTCCTTGCCGCACAGCATCTCGTGCTGCTTGACCTCGGCCAGCTTGCCGTCGCGCTTGGCGGTGGTTTCGAGCTGACCCGCGTCCAATCTCTCGCCGATGCCGCAGCCAGTGCAGATGTAGCCGGCGAATTTTTTCTCGTCTGCCATGTTCTTAACCCTCCACTCCGGCGGCGCCGGTGACGGCCTGGATGGCGCGCAGCGCCGCTCCGGTGGCGTGCTGGGCGGCACGGTTCACGTCGAGGGCGTCGGACGCGCAGCCGGCGGCGAAGACACCCCCGTTTTCCGGTGCGGCCTCGATAAAGCCCTCGCGGTTGATTTGGATATCCACCGGGAA
Source organism: Candidatus Thiosymbion ectosymbiont of Catanema sp. Cochon2018 (assembly GCA_011392765.1). Lineage (GTDB taxonomy): Bacteria > Pseudomonadota > Gammaproteobacteria > Chromatiales > Chromatiaceae > Thiosymbion > Thiosymbion ectosymbiont_A. The sequence goes on from WYCW01000002.1 coordinate 302,706, forward strand.
GTCGTCCTTGTCTACGGACGGCTCCATACCGATGGCCAGGACCACCAGGTCGTGCGTGTCCTCGAAGCGCTTGTAGCCCTCGGTGTCCACCCCGTGGACCACCGGGTTGCCGTCCTTGTCCGCCACCACGGCGGCGGGTTTGGACTTGATGAATTTGACCTGCTCGATGCCTTTGACCTTTTGGTAGAAATCCTCGAAGCGGTCGATGGCGCGGATGTCGATGTAGTAGACGCTGATGTCGGCGTCCTCGCCGTAGGCGTCGCTGACATAGGTGCACTGCTTGAGGGAGGCCATGCAGCAGATGCGCGAACAGTGGAGCAGATAGTTGCGGTCACGCGAGCCGGCACACTGGATGAAGGCGACCTTCCTGGCCTCTTTGCCGTCGGAGGGACGCACCAATTTGCCGCCGGTGGGACCGGAGGGGTCGGCCATGCGCTCGAATTCGACCGAGGTGATGACGTTGGCGATGCGGTCATAGCTGTAGGGCTGGATCTTGGCCGCGTCGTAGGGGCGCCAGCCGGTGGCCCAGATCACCGCGCCGCAGGGGAAATCGATGGTTTCCTCGCTCATGTCCAGGTCGATGGCGTCGTACTTGCAGGCGTCCTTCGCTTTTTTGCCGTCGTCGGTCTCGACGATGTTCGGGTCCAGCACATAGCGCTGGGGGTGGGCCATGCGGTAAGGAAGATAGGCCCCCTTGCGCTTGCCGAGCCCGTAGTTGTACTCGTCGTCGAACTCGGTTTCCACCGCCTTTTCGCAGTCACCGCAGGCAGTGCAGTTTTCGTTGACGTAACGCGGGGAGAGCTTGACGGAGGCGGTGTAGCTCCCTTTCTCGCCCTTGATGTCCATCACCTCGGCCATGGTGAGCACCCGCAGGTTGGGATTCATCTTGGCGCGGCGCTGGTTGATCTCCAGACCACAGGTGGGGAAGCACAGCTTGGGGAAATATTTATAGAGCTGGGAGACGCGCCCGCCGAGATAAGGACGCTTTTCAACCAGCACGACCTGTTTCCCGGTTTCGGCGGCCTCCAACGCGGCAGTCATGCCGCTGATGCCACCACCGACCACCAGGATGGTCTCGTTGGTTGCGACGACTTCCGTCATGGACTTTCCTCCGTCTTCGCGGAATGGTTCCGGCAAACAACCCGACGGGATTCCCGCCGGCGGCGAGCCGGGTTGTTCGGTGAAGCGGGGCCTGGGGGCTGTTGACATTCATCGTTCTTAGGTCCTTTGCGGCCCTTTTCCGCGCTGACGGCGTTGCGACTGGCCCGCTATTCCTCCTCGTCGCGCCTTTCAGCTTAAGAAAAATACCTCGCAATCACCCACGCTCGGATAAATGTCGACAGCCCCTACCCACACCTATATCAGAATCCGTTAAGATACCTGTCCGCTGCCTTCCCCGCCATAGCCCGGATGGGTTGGAAGCGCCGTATTTTCAGATGAGATGATGTACGTCAGTTATGCTGTGCCGGAGTCCCGGCCGGGCGAGTGTGTATCGTATTTTTCGTGATTCCGGTTCGCCGCCGTCCATTGATGCGGTTCGGCCATCCAATGATGCGGTTCGCGGTCAGGACTGGTGTAATCCTGCTACGGTGTACCGCGCTCACCGCATCCTACGAAGCGCGCACATCGATCCGCTAAGATGCGTGTGAAATGAGGTACTTGAAGTATATGAGCGAGTCCACACCTACCCTCCATCGTTGGACCCGGACCGAATATGATCGGATGGTGGATACCGGCGTGTTTCAGCCGGGGGTACGGTTAGAGCTCCTCGCCGGTGAGATCATTGAAATGGGTCCGCAGAAAAGTCTCCCCGTAGTGGCCGCAGATCTGATCGGGGAAGCCCTGCGCAGCGGATTCGGAACGGGATTCTATGTTCGGGGGCAAAAGCCCCTTACCCTCGATGACGACTCCGAGCCGGAGCCGGACATAGCCGTGGTGAAGGGTCACATCCGCGATTACACCGATCATCACCCGAGTAACGCCGTCCTGGTGGTCGAAGTTGCCGATACCACTCTGAGCTACGATCGGCTGAACAAGGCCGCTGTCTATGCCCGCAATGCCATCCCCGAATACTGGATCCTGAACCTGCGCGACCGGCGTTTGGAGGTCTGCCGCGGGCCGGTTCGTGGCGCCTACGCCGAGCGTATTCTGTTCACCGCGGGCGAGACCATCTCCCCCCTGTCAGCACCGGAGCTGCGGATCGAAATCGCGGCCTTGTTGCCCTGAACACCCTTCCCCCCTACAGGAGGGTGTCGTAAAAGTAGCGCAGGCGTCCCCGCCTGCATCGAAAAATGCAGGCGGGGACGCCTGCGCTACGCCCCACGGATGGGCTTTTGCGACACCCTCTACAGGAGGGTGTCGCCAAAGCCCGTAGGATGCGGTGAGCGCCTGCTCCGCCCCAGGGACAGGGCGGAGTAGGCCGCGAACCGCATCGTTGGATCGTGCCGTGCCGAACCTGGTGTGGAACAGGCCGCCATCCATTGATGCGGTTCACCGCCAGGCTCCCTCCTGCGTCGGGACGAGCTTGGCGGCTCACCGCATTCTACGGAGAGCGTCATCTTTTGCGACACCCTCTACAGCGGAGAAAACGTTTTCAGGACGGAGGGGCGCGTCCCTGCGACGTGGAAAATCAATTGCGCCTGGCTCTTTATGGATTCCAGACTGATCGAAGGGGACGGCGATCCGTAGCACTCTGACCGACGACAGAACAGGCAGTCTTTTCTCAACAACAACAGCAAGTTATACGATGCCCCTCTGGTTTGCTGAGAAGGTGAATTTGCGCAAAATATCCTACCAGTCTGGAATCCATAAAGAGCCTTGCGCCTAAATCGAGTCCAGCTTATCCCAGGTCTTGGGTCCGACGATGCCATCGGGTACTAATCCATGGTCACGTTGAAACCGACGCACCGCAGCTTCGGTTAGGGGTCCAAAGATGCCGTCGACCTGTCCTCCCGTAAAGCCAACCCCTTTCTGGATCAACTTGACCAAAAACTTGCGGTTTAACACCGACCCGCGTCTTTGCGTAGGGCGACCTTCCGGGTCTTTATCCGGGATCAGTCTCAGAGCCGGCTTCGGATTATCCATGATCGCGGCAACTTTCGAGCGGAATTCGCCCATATCTATTGTGTGCGGGTCGGGTTTACGTCCAGGGGGAAGCGCCCATTCCTTATGCCCACAACACATGATCGGATCGGCCCCGATATGCGAGAGTATGGCGGCCACACCTCGGTGATAGGCATCCAACTGAACTGCAGGCCAGGGCTCGGCCGCGGTGCCGACGTTTTCAGCCTCGATGCCGATGAACTGGCTGTTACCTCCCGTCAGGTTCTCCCACTTCCCCACTCCCGCGTGGTTGGCGAGGCCGGCAGCAATGATGTAATAGGTCCCATCCCTTCCCAGACCGAGTTGGGAGAGCGGTCCCTTAAGCTTGAGTCGCCCAGATCGGTCATATGTTCCACGGATGAGTGTTCCGAGGCTCGGCATATTGCCCCTACGGGGTCCGACGGTATGGTGACAGATGACACCTTTGACCGTGCCCATTTCGCGGCGTCCACGGTTGATCCAGCCGTCGGTTTCGGCAACCTTCAGACCGGTATCTTTGAGTACGGTCGGCAACCAAGTTAGTTTGAATGGCATATCAGGCTACTCCTCCGTCGGTGATCGGCAGGTCTTCGTCCGGTGTCGCGTCTTCCTCTTTGACCGGGTTATCGCATAGGCACCCGTCAATGTCCTCCTCGTCATGCAGGACATCTGTTTCGTCGGTCATGATACACCTCGTCTCTCTTGTGAAGTTAAGTTGGTAGAAATCCCCTCTTGACGGAAAGATTCCGACCGTTGGGCATTACAGCGTGAGACCACGTAGCCGCAGGTGATTGCTCACCTACGGCTACCCGACCCGGCGCAAATGAAGGCCGACAATCACTGAAGTTCAGATAGTCCACTCGTCATGAATCAACGCGATCAAGTACCAGGAGTCGGCACTTCTTTCGAACACGAGACGCAACGCAGCCCAGTCAAATTCCGGTGTGCCTTCACCGACTTGAGGTACGACATAGAATTCGACTCTGGTGGTTTCCGGATAGACAGCCGCGGCATTGTTTATCGTGTTCCCACTGGCACGATCATTATTGATACTGATCGAGGTTGCATTGGCAAAATCCCGATCCATGATGAATCTGTCATAATACTGGTTCGGAGTCATATTGATCGGGTCGCCGGTACCGTCGGCAAAGCCCCAAAAATAGCTGCGGCGATCCTCCCAGAAGCTTGCAATCTCGGCTGGAGAGAAAACGCGGTCGACGTCGACATCGACGTAGGCATAAGGTGAGAACCGAACCCCTTTGTCCGGATGCGCTAATTTGGCGAGTGCCTTTCCATCCTTGGTCTTCAGGGCAACGATTATCTGTTCGGCTAGATTCAGGATGGTGGACTCGGCATACATCGGAGCCATAGTCTTCAGCTCCTCCCCTCGCACAGTCTCGCAAGAGACTGGTGCTGGAATCAGCAAAACCACAACTGCAAATAGCAAGACACTCTTAAGCAGTCGCACCGACTTTCTCCCGAAGTTACGGACTCGATTTTGCATATAGCCAAGCCGCTCTTTGTGTTTAACTGCCAAATTCGGCTCCCTGTTTGGCGATAATATCCTACACGGCTATTCTTTACATGCTTCGAGGTTCAAACAACACCGCGGTCTCGTTGCAGCCGGGTTCAGCGGTGGGCACAGTCCACCCTACCCTGCCAATATGGGCGCTCGCCCTGGGAATCCGGGGACATCCTGGTCAGGGGAACGAAGGCGACTCCGAGTACGTCCGTCTTGTGGAGCGATCCGTCCGGGCGCTTCTCGATCACGATGAGTTTCTGACGGCCGTATTGGGGACCGACGGGAAGTACCAGTCGGCAGCCTTCCTTGAGCTGCTCGATCAGGGGTGGGGGCACCGCGGGTGCGGCGGCGGTGACCAGGATACCGTCATAGGGGGCAGACTCGGGCCAGCCGGCGTAGCCGTCGCTATGCCGGGTCTCTATGTTGGTATAGCCGAGGCGGACGAGCCGCTCGGCGGACTGCCGGGCCAGTTCGGGGATGATTTCGACCGAATAGACCCGACCGACCACGCGGGAAAGGATGGCCGCCTGGTACCCGGAGCCGGTGCCGATCTCCAGCACGCGGTCATCCGGGCCACAGGCCAGGAGGTCCGTCATCAGGGCGACGATGAAGGGTTGGGAGATGGTCTGGCCGTGGCCGATGGGTAACGGGCCGTCGGCGTAGGCATAGCGTTGCTCGTGGCTCGGGACGAAAGCGTGGCGCGGGATCTCTCCCATGGCCGTCATTACGCGTTCGTCGAGGGCGTCGCGTCCGATCATCGAGTGCGTGAAACGGACCGCTGCCCTGATATCTTCGAGCAGCTTATGAGTGCCGGATTGCATCGGCCCTCCCCAGCGACGCGGTCACTTCTCCCGATGCCCGGAAAAGGATATCTTGTCCAGCACGCCCATCAGCACCGCCGAAACCACGAAGGCCAGGTGCATGATCACATACCACATGAGCTTGTCGTTCGGGGTGTCGAGCGCGTCCATGTAGGCACGCAACAACTGGATGGAGGAGATGGCGACGATGGAGGCCGCGACCTTGAGTTTTAGGGTGTTGGCGTCCAGCTTGCCCAACCAACCGAGCTCTTCGGTGTTATTTTCGATCTCTATGCGGGAGACGAAGTTTTCGTAGCCGGAGAACATCACCATCACGACCAGGCTCGCTACCAGCACCATGTCGATCAGGGTCAGGATCGTGAGCACCATCTCCGATTCAGGCATGGTCAGGATATGGGTCAGGACATGAAAGAGCTCCTGGAAGAACTTCACGCCCAGGGCAACCAGGGCCAGGGACATGCCGATATAGACCGGGGCCAGGATCCAGCGACTGGAGAACAACATTTTTTCGATCAAGCGTTCTATCATATCGGGCATCCCAAGGTGTGAGGAGAAGCACAATTTAACATGTTACACAGATTAGGTGGTTGACAAACAGCTTCCAATCGCCGGCAGTGGAGAACAGGCCGTATCCATCGACTGTCGGGTCCCGTGAGAGGATGGACTTGTTTGCGGTCGGAGTAGAACCACGAATGAGTATGACAAAGACTGGAATCTCAAGGAATCGGCGCATAGCCGACCCAGGAATCCGCCTGCCAAGCCGCTGATGCGATTCGGGGGATCGGGACAGGGATTCCACATTTGCCGGCGAAGTAGCGGTGGAAAGCAAGACTCGGGGTCAGCTCCGGATGGAAGACGGTGACCAGGCTGTTCCGATCTTCCGCGGCGGCGCAATAGCCGTCGATCTCGAGCAGAGGCGACACGCCCTGGCCGAGGCGGAGGATCTTCGGGGCCCGAATGAAGGTGAGTGGGATGGGCTCGGGAGCGACTGCCGGGACCGCGACGGTGAGGTTGAAGCTGTCGAGCTGGCTGCCGAAGGCGTTGCGTTGGATCCGAATGTCCATGAGCCCTAAGCTCGCTACCTCGCCCACGACCTCCCGCGCCAGGAGGATGGCCCCGGCACAGGTACCCCAGAGCTTGAGTCCGGCGTGACAGCGTTCCGCGATCTCGCGGTCGAGCCCACAACCGTGCAGCAGGCGGGTCAGGCAGGTGCTCTCGCCGCCGGGAAGGATCAATCCGGTCAGACCATCGAGGTCCTTCGCTCCCTTCACCCGGCTGGCCGGCACGCCCAGGGCGGCGAGGTGTTCCAAGTGTTCGACCACGCCCCCTTGGAGGTCGAGGACACCGATGCCCGACATGGATCGGCTACCAGCCCCGCTCTGCCAGGCGCGCCTCCTGGGGAATGGTGGGGATCTCGATGCCGGCCATGGGTTCGCCCAGGCCGGCGGATACCTCCAGGACCTTCTCCGGGTCGTCGGCATAAGTGGTGGCCTGGACGATGGCGGCGGCGCGGCGGGCGGGGTCGCTCGATTTGAAGATGCCCGAGCCGACGAACACGCCATCGCAGCCGAGCTGCATCATCAGCGCGGCATCCGCCGGCGTGGCGATACCGCCGGCGGCGAAGTTCACGACCGGCAATCGCCCGGCCTCGCGTACCTTGAGTGCCACCTCGTAGGGGAGCCCCTGGTCCCTGCAAAAACCCGTGAGCTCCTCTCGCGGCAGGTCGCGGATGGTGCGGATCTCCCGGTTCATGGTGCGCATATGGCGCACCGCCTCCACCACGTTGCCGGTGCCTGCCTCGCCCTTGGTGCGGATCATCGCCGCCCCTTCGGCAATCCTCCGGCAGGCCTCGCCCAGATTGCGGGCGCCGCAGACGAAGGGGATGGAAAACCGGGTCTTGTCGATGTGGCTTTCCTCGTCGGCCGGGGTGAGCACCTCGCTCTCGTCGATATAGTCGATCTTCAGCGCTTCGAGTAGTTGGGCCTCGACGAAGTGTCCGATGCGTACCTTGGCCATGACGGGAATGGAGACGGCGGCCTGAATCGCTCGAATCAGGCCAGGGTCGGACATGCGCGCCACGCCGCCCTCCTTGCGGATGTCCGCCGGCACGCGTTCGAGGGCCATGACGGCCACGGCGCCCGCCTCCTCGGCGATCCCGGCCTGCTCCGGCGTGGTTACGTCCATAATAACGCCGCCCTTGAGCATCTGCGCCAGTTGGGCATTCAAGACAAGTCGTTCAGCGGTCACTGTGGTACTCCGTATTCAGGATCTCTGGGAGACTAAGTGCCTTCAGGAGGTGGATTTTCAAGCCCATCGCCTCCCGACGCTCGGCCTGGGTATTGTATCCCCAGCAGGCCATGTGCAAGCGGACGGCCGCCAGGTCCGGCCGGGCGAGAAACCGCTTCAAGGTGGCCAGGCGGTCCTCGATCAGGTGGATAGGGTCGCCGGGATGGTGCGCCATGAGTCGGCGGACCACCGCCTCCTTCGTCATTCCTCGGTCCAGACCGAAGATGTGCTCGGCATCGAAATGCACGCCCTGGTGATCGAGCAATCGGGCGACGAATCGTTCCTGCTTGGTGGTGACGATGTAACAGCCGGTCCCGGCTGGGAGTCCGTTCAGGACGTGGCTCGTCCCTGGGTACAGGGGGCTCAGTGACAGCCATTCCTGCGGATTTTCCCGAAGCCAACGGTCTCGAACTGCTCCGTAGAGTCGCTTCAGGCCCGCCGTATCCGTCCCGGACCTTGCAACGGCCTCATAGAGCCGGTGCGGAAAGGTATCGAGCAACTCTTCCGGGTCTTCCCCGTCCTTGAGCAAACGCATCATCGCGATTGCCTCATAGCCCGTTTCGATCACCGGGCGGACGCGACAATAACTCTCCAACAGCGACTGCGGCGGCAGCGGCTCTGCCATATCCTCCCACAGCGTTGCCGCTGCCTTCCAGCCGGTAATGCCGGTCTCACGGGCGCTGTCGCAGAGGACACCGTCGAAATCCAATGCAAGCACCGGGCAGGGAAAATTCCGGTTCCCTCCGGAACAAAACCGGGACGGCTCGGCGGGAGGACGATTCATCGTCTGTTACCCTCTGATCGAATGATCCGCGGTATCCCTACCCATGTCATTCCCGGCCTACCGGGAATCGGTTCCATGCATAAAATTCCGTACAATTCATGCATTCTTTCTTTCCACTGTGAGCACATTATGTCTGTGAAAAACGCTCTAGGGTTTATCGTCCAACTGCGTACTCATGAGGAGCTGAGAAAGCAACTCGTTTCCCTCGACGATGGCCCTGGGCTGGAAGGCTTCGTCAGACTCGGGGGCGAAATCGGTCTTTCCTTTACGGTCGAAGAACTGCGGACAGCGCACAAGCATGATTGGGGAATGCGTTACATCTCCTGTAACCGCTCAGTCCATCGTAGTGGGCACAGCCTGCCCCCTACGGGTCAGGCTCATAAAAAATCAATAGGTTAGTTCTTATACAGGCTCTAAGAACGTAGTGCAGGCGTCTCGCCTGCAACCCGCGGGTGAAACGCCCGCGTTCCGGCAGGCGGGACGCCTGCGCTACATGGATTCGGCTTAATTGAGAACACTCCCTAACGAGGCTTTGCCTCAGACCGACGAGGCATGAGGCCCCAACCGCCCCTCTCCCGTAAGGCCCCATCTCCTACACCTAACCAACCGTTGGAGAGCCTGGGTAGGTCGAAATCGGGATCGGGATCGCAATCGGAATTTCGATCCCGATTGCGATCCCGATTTGTGCACTGCATAAACTTGACTCATTTGTAAAAATGCGGGTCCCTCAAAGATCCTAGGGGGCGTTCTCAATTAATAAATCATCTAAGTGTTGTAGGCTGGGTTGAGGAACGAAACCCAGCTTTTCCGATCCGCAATACCGTGTGCCGGGTTTGGTCGTCCCTGGCCGCAACCCAGCCTACGGCCCCTTTTTAGACAGTCTCTCAAGGATCCTAGACAGCCTCTAAGCCTCGGGCGGAGGGGGAACCAGGACTTCTCGGTTGCCGTTGGTCTCGGCGGGACCGACCAGGCCGATGCGCTCCATCTCTTCGATCATACGGGCGGCCCGGTTGTAGCCGATCTTGAGCCTTCTCTGGACGCCCGAAATGGAGGCGCGGCGGGTCTCGGTGACGATTTGGACCGCCTCGTCGAACAAGGAATCCTGGTCCTCGATGTCACCGCCGCGAGGCTCCGGATCGATGCCGGGAATGGTCTCTCCCACATCCTGCAGGACGGTGTCGATGTAGTCCGGCGTCCCCATCCGCTTGAGGTGCTCCGCGACCCGGTGTACCTCCTGGTCGTCCACGAAGGCACCGTGCACCCGTTGGGGAAAGCTGGTGCCGGGGGGAAGGTAAAGCATATCGCCCCACCCGAGGAGGTGCTCGGCACCCATCTGGTCGAGGACGGTCCGTGAGTCGATCCGTGAGGATACCTGGAAGGCCATGCGCGTGGGAATATTGGCCTTGATCAGGCCCGTGAGTACGTCCACCGAGGGCCGCTGGGTGGCGAGCAGCAGGTGGATTCCCGAGGCCCGCGCCTTCTGCGCCAGGCGGGCGATGAGCTCCTCTACCTTTTTGCCCACGACCATCATCATGTCCGCCAACTCGTCGATGATGACCACGATATAGGGCAGATGGGCGAGATGAGGCACCGTTTGGGTCTCGTCCACTCCCGACCCGTCGGGGCCGGTCACGAACAGGGGGTCGGGAATGGGCTCTCCCGCTGCCTCCGCGTCCGCGACCTTGCGGTTGTAGCCGCCGATGTTGCGCACGCCGAGCTGGGCCATCAGGCGGTACCGGCGTTCCATCTCCGCGACACACCAGCGCAGGGCATTCTCCGCCTCCTTCATGTCCGTGACCACGGGCGTGAGTAAGTGGGGAATGCCTTCGTAGACCGACAGCTCCAGCATCTTGGGGTCCACCATAATCAGGCGTACGTCCCGCGGGGTAGATTTGTAGACCAGGCTCAGGATCATGACATTGATAGCCACGGATTTGCCCGAACCCGTGGTGCCGGCGATCAGGGCATGGGGCATGCGGGCGAGGTCCGCGCATACGGGCTTTCCGGCGATATCGGTACCCATAGCCAAGGTCAGGGGCGCCGTGGCGTCCTGATAGGCTGCGGAGGTCAGGACCTCGCTCAGGAAGACGGTCTCGCGGTGCTCGTTGGGAATCTCGAGGCCGATGACGGACTTGCCCGGTATGACCTCCACCACCCGCACGCTCACGGTGGAAAGCGCCCGTGCGATGTCCTTGGCGAGACCCGTGATCTTGCTCACCTTGGTGCCGGGCGCGAGCTGCAGCTCCAGCAGGACAACCACCGGACCCGTATGCACCGCCACCACTTCCGCGATGACGCCGAAGTCCGCGAGCTTGGCCTCCACTTGGCGCGAGAGCTGTTCCAGCATTTCCTTCGTGTAGCCCTTACCGCTCTTGCGCGGCGGGTCCAGGAGCTCGAGGGGTGGGGGCCCCGCCGCAACGGGCAACCGGGGGCCCTCGGCCTGGTGCTCGTCCGACGACTCCGTGAGCGCAGTTGCCCTCCGGTCGTCGTGCCTGCCAGACCCCGGCTGCTCCGGGAGACATTCGGGCTCGGAGACCGGCGGTACCTCCAGGGCCTCGGGCAAGGCGGGAGTACGCCGTTGTGCGCCGTCCGTCGGGGAGCTGCGGCGCCGCAACCGGAACCGGATCCCAGTCTTTACCCATCGCATCAGGGCCAGGGCAACCCCTCCCAAGGCATCCAACACTGCCAGCCAGGAGATCCCCGTGAAGAGCCTGATACCGGCGAGAAACAGCCCGGACAGGAACAGGGTCGTCCCCTTGAGATTGAAAGCCGGGATCATACGCCCGCTGATGAGCAGTCCCAGCCCGCCCCCGCCCCCGTTCGGCAATGCGGTCCCGAATCCCGGCAGATAGATACTCGCAAAGGCACAGCCCGCGACCAGGGTGAATAGAAAACCGAACCAACGTAAGGCCAACTTGTGGAGCCGGGTCTCGGGCTCCGGTTCCGGCTTGCGGAAGACCAGGTAGCCGCTCCAAGCGACCATGACCGGGATGAGATAGGCGAAGATGCCGAACAGATAAAAAGCGATGTCGGAAAACCAAGCGCCGACCCTGCCGCCCGCGTTACCCACAGTGTCCCCGTGACCGATGTGGGACCAGCCGGGATCCTGGGGTGAATAGCTGATCAGGGCCAGTACCAGATAAAGTGCCACGCAGATCAAGACCCACATGGCCCCTTCACGGATGCCATGCTGCAGATAATCGCTAAAGCTCAGTGCTCCGACCCGAGTTGCCTGAGTCACGGTCAGCCCTCTGTATCTCTTTGGATATTACAACCTTACAGAGGCTTTCTCCTGTAATCAAGGAAAGACACCAGGATCCTTGAGGGGCCCGAATCTTTACAAATGAGTCAAGTTTATGCAGTGCACAAATCGGGATCGAAATCGGGATCGAAATCGGGATCGATATCGGGATCGATATCGGGATCGATATCGAAAGGCTCTTTATGGATTCCGGTAGTGGGTAAGTTTCAAGTGAGGACGTCCAGCAGTCGATAGTCATTCCGAATTTCTACCACTTGAAAATTTACCACTACCTGGATTCCGGACTGCTGACGATCACGGAAGGGCACCACCGGACACTTTGGCGTGCGGCGGCGACTTTACCCCGACACCGGAAGGAACCCGCGGTGCTTGGTGTAACCAAGGTATCGGTCAGGTAGTACAAGCCTGCCGCCGCTTGGGATTGGGCACGGCCTCTATCCCCGGCACCGGCGTTACGACCAGGGGAAAGCGCCGTCGCCGCGGCGTGTGGTGAACCCGGCGCTCGGAGTTCCGGCACCGGCTGCCGGGAACCCTCGTCGCTCAGGTTCGAGGTGGCCGCGCCGCTTTGCCGGCGCACGCCAAAACAGTCTGGAATCCATAAAGAGCCAATCGAAATTCCGATTGCGATCCCGATACCGATTTCGATCCCGGTTTGGGCTTTTACGACACCCTCCTGGGGCGGTACCTGCCTGCCGGCTCGTAGGATGGACGAAGCCGCCAGGGACGGCGGCAGCCGCCGTGGACTACATGGACTTAAGTAAACCACGTGGACCAGGGGTTGCTGTATGTCCCCCGATCCATGCAGCTTTTGCTAAACTGCTTAATCTCACAGTCTCCATACCAAGCGACAGTAAGCGCGACACCATGGTCCTGAACACTACCGAAGAGATTATAGAAGACCTGCGTCAGGGCAAGATGGCCATCATCATGGACGACGAGGATCGGGAGAACGAGGGCGATCTTTTATTGGCTGCACAAAAGGTGACGCCGGAGGCGATCAACTTCATGGCCACGCACGGGCGGGGCCTGATTTGCCTCACTCTCACCAGGGAGCGCTGCCGGCGCCTGCACTTGCCGCTCATGGTGAATGACAGCCATACCTCCCACACCACGGCCTTTACCGTCTCCATCGAGGCTGCCCAGGGGGTTACCACCGGCATTTCCGCCGCCGACCGGGCAACTACCATCATCGCGGCCGTGGCAGCGGATGCCCAGCCCCACGACCTGATGCAACCAGGCCATGTCTTCCCTTTAATGGCGAAGCCAGGTGGGGTCCTGGTGCGCGCCGGCCATACGGAAGCCGGCTGTGACCTGGCCCGGTTGGCGGGCCTGGAGCCGGCGGCGGTCATCGTCGAGGTCTTGAATGAAGACGGCACCATGGCTCGGCGCCCGGACCTCGAGGCCTTCGCCGCGACCCACGGTCTGAAGATTGGGACCATTGCCGACCTGATCCAGCACCGGGTGCACCATGAAAAGGCGGTGGTACACGAGTGTACCTGCGATCTGTCTACCGAGGTCGGAGATTTTCAGTTCTCCGCCTACCGGGATACTATCGACAACGACCTGCACTTTGCCCTGACCCTGGGCGACATAGCGCCGACGCGGCCGACCCTGGTGCGCGTACACCTGCAGAACAGCCTGTGCGACCTGTTCGGTACCAGCCACAGCGGGTGTGGATGGCCCTTGCGAGACGCCATGCGCCGAATAGCCGCTGCCGGTGAGGGCGCTATCGTGGTCCTGCGCAACCGGGATCACGCGGAGGACCTACTGGCCCGGATCCGGGCCCTGGATCGTCAGGATAGGAAAGACCGCATCCCCCATCACCGCCGCGATCGCGGCGAGCTGCGGACCTACGGGATCGGGGCCCAGATTCTGGCGGATCTCGGGGTGCGTAAGATGCGGGTCATGAGCGCACCCAGGGCCATGCACGGCATCTCCGGTTTCGATCTGGAGGTGGTGGAATATGTGCAGGGCGATCCGGCGGGCAGTGCTGAGGGGGAATTTTCACCGGGTGAACGTGCATAAGAGGTTGTCGTGTACAAATGGAGATATAGGAAGTAAATGTCAACACGAGAAGAATTTGAAAAGCAGCTTAAAGAGTTTGTTGGCGGGCTTCAAAAGTATATTAGCACGAAAGATGGTCAATGGACTGTTAAAGGATTTGTTGATGTGTTTGAAAACATTTACACGATTTCGTCGGATACGAAGATCGTATCAAAAATTCTTGAAATTCATCTCTTCCCTAAAATCATGGAGTTTACAAAACGATATGGCTACAGGGTTGTCCTCGCGGAACATCAAAACTATTATCCAGACCTCTCGTTCGTAGATGCAGAAGACGAAAACATAAAGTTTGCCGTGGATTTCAAAACCACATATCGGAATCCGGGCAAACCATTTCTGTGTAATGGCTTTACTCTTGGTTCTCATGGCAAATATTTCGAGGATCGAACCAGTACCAAGAATATTCAGTTTCCTTACGGATCGTACTCAGGTCATTTTTGCTTGGGCATTATTTACAGCCGTGTAGATGGTTCAGCGATTGATGAAACAAAAAGCTATAAGCTTAATAAGCTTCAGTCTATTACCTCCGTTGTGAGAGATTTCCAGTTTTTCGTTGCGGAAAAATGGAGAATAGCTAGTGACAAAAGTGGTAGTGGAAATACAGCAAATATAGGCAGTATCAACAACATAGAAGACATATTGAGTGGAAACGGCATGTTTTCCAAGTTAGGGGAATCGTGGTTTGACGATTACTGGATGAATTATAATAAGATCATAATCTCTGATGGAAATGGTGGCACCAAAAAGATCGCCTCGTTGAAGGAATTCGTTGAGTATAGGAAAGGCGATGTATCATTGATTGTCCCGAAACACAACCAAGCACCCAAAAGGTGAAAAATTGAAAGTAAATGTACCCCCAATAAAGTCCCAGGGAATAAAAACCAAGCTCGTACCTTGGATCAATAGCATTATTCCTCATGATTTTGAGGGTGTATGGATAGAACCCTTCATGGGTACGGGGGTCGTTGCCTTTAATCTCGCACTAAACCACGCACTATTATGCGATACAAATCCACATCTCATTAATTTTTACAAATCCGTGGCTGCCGGAGATATTACCCCGGAAATAGTTCGAGATTTTCTGGAACGAGAAGGCGCAACGCTATCGGAGGAAGGCGAGTCACATTATTATAAAATAAGGGAACGATTTAATAAGGCGCATAATCCACTGGACTTTCTATTTCTTAACAGGGCCGGATTTAATGGGATGATTCGTTTCAATCGTAGAGGAGAACTCAATATACCTTTTTGCCGTAAACCACGAAGATTCGCCCAAGCTTATGTAACGAAAATAGTAAATCAGGTGTCACATGTAAGTCGTTTATTGAGAACAAAAGACTTTACCTTTAAATGCCAAGGTTTTGGGAAGGCAATAGCAGAGGGTAGAAGTACGGATATTATCTACTGCGATCCTCCCTACATCGATAGACATGTGGATTATTACAATGGATGGGGTAGTGACCATGAAAAAGCATTGTATAAAGCTCTGTCAGACATTCCCGGCAAGTTTATTCTTTCTACGTGGCATCATAATGAGTATAGAAAAAACGAGTATATTGATTCTCTATGGGGTGAATTCAATATCCTGACACGCGAGCATTTTTATCACGTCGGCGGCAGTGAGAAAAATCGCAACCCAATGGTTGAGGTTATAGTTACAAACTACGACACATCAGTATATGAATATCGAGAACAAGAAAGGCAAGAGCAGCTAATGTTATTGGAAAGGCAAGCATCATACAGCGCATATACCCGTTGCACGTGAATATTTTGGTAACGGTCCCGAATTTCCTTGTCATTTTTCAGGGGAGAAATCAGCTCCATGGCAATCAAGACCATCGAGGGCGCGCTGCGCGCCAACAATGCCCGTTTCTGCCTGGTGGTTTCCCGCTTCAACAGCTTTGTGGTGGAGAACCTGCTCGCAGGTGCGGTAGATACCCTGCAACGCCATGGCGTCGAAGACTCGGAGCTGACCATCGTCCGCGTCCCCGGGGCCTTCGAAATGCCGGTGACCATCGAACGCATCGCCGCCAAGGGCGGGTATGATGCAATCATTGCCATCGGCGCCGTAATCCGAGGCGGTACACCCCATTTCGACTATGTGGCCGGCGAGTGCGTCAAGGGGATGGCGCAGGTGAGCCTGAAGCACGGGATCCCGGTCTCATTCGGCGTGCTTACCGTGGACACCATCGAGCAGGCCATCGAACGTGCCGGCACCAAGGCCGGCAACAAAGGGGCGGATGCGGCCGTGTCCGCGCTCGAGATGGTGAACCTGTTACGGCAATTAGACTGAGATGATCGGACGCCGCAGCCGGGCGCGTCGCTATGCCGTGCTTGCCCTCTATCAGTGGCAGCTCACCGGGCAGGACCCCCAGGAAATCGGTCGCCACTTCTTCGATGACCCCGCTTGGGTAGAGGAGGTCGCCGTATCCCTCAGCGACCCGGGGGATACGCCGGATGCCGGCGCCGAGCAAGGGCAGGCCTACGATCCGGAACTGTTCCGGCAGCTCCTGTACGGCGTTCCCGCGTGCCGGAAAGAGCTGGACGCATGCCTGCAGCCGGCCCTGGATCGTCCCATCGAGCAGGTGGACCCGGTGGAATGCGCCATTCTGCGTGCCGGCACCTACGAGCTGCTTTACAGCCCCGCCGTGCCCTATCGGGTGGCCATCAACGAGGCGGTCGATCTGGCAAAGTTGCTCGGGGCCGAGCAGGGTCACCGTTATGTCAACGGCGTCCTCGACCGGATCGCCCGCGACATGCGCGGCCGAGAGACAGGTACGGATGCATCGACCGACTAGGGGCTGTTGACATAATCGTCGTGCCAACCGCCAATAGGACAGGATTAACAGGATTTTCAGGATTAACAAGATTTTTCATTTGTAGGACTCGTTGGACGGGAACTGACAGAGGAGATCATCGGGGTGGCCGATGCGGTACCTAATGAGCCTGGCTCTGGTTTTCCAGGGAAGGTCTACGAACAAGAAAAAATCCTGTCAATCCTGGAAATCCTGTTAATCCTGTACTATTAGTGGTTTTCACCGTCCTTGATAGAGAACCATGAAGACAGACATGAATTCGTGGTCAGGGGCCGATGGTTTGTCCGAATTCGATCTGATCCGAAATCACTTCTCCCATGTCGGCAGCCGGCGGGCGGATGTGGCCGTGGGCATCGGCGATGATTGTGCCCTGCTGAAGGTTCCTCAGGGCTATGAGCTTGCCGCCGGCATTGACACCTTGGTAGCGGGCATTCACTTTTTCCCCGCCTGCGATCCGGAAGGGCTGGGACACAAATCGCTGGCCGTGAGTCTGAGCGACCTGGCCGCCATGGGCGCGGAGCCCGCCTGGGCGACCCTTGCCCTCACGCTCCCGGACGCCGACGAGTCCTGGCTGAATGCCTTCAGCCGTGGTTTTGGCCGGCTTGCCGAGAGACATGGGGTCGCGCTCGTCGGCGGCGACCTGACCCGCGGTCCGCTGACCATAACGGTGCAGGTGCAGGGCCTGGTCCCGGCAGCGGCGGCGGTGCTCCGCAGCGGCGCGCGGCCCGGTGATCTGGTCTGGGTCAGCGGGACTCTGGGGGACGCCGGTCTCGCCCTGCGCTTACTCGATGCCGGAGAGTCGGTATCCGAGTTTTTGCGCAGACGCCTGGAAAGACCCACCCCGCGGGTCGAGTTGGGCCTGGCCCTGCGGGGTATCGCCACGGCCATGATCGACCTGTCCGACGGATTGGCGGCGGACCTGGGGCATATCCTGGCGGCGAGCGGCGTCGGCGCCGAGATCCGGCTCCCGGACCTTCCCCTCTCCCCGGCGGTAAGCGAGCGGTTAGCGGTGGATGCGGACTGGGGGCTACCGCTGGCGTCGGGGGACGACTATGAGCTCTGCTTCTGCGTCCCCGAACACAAGTGCGCACAGATCGCAACCCTGGCGAAACGGCTCGGTATTCGACTCCGGACCATCGGCCATATCCGGCCGGAGGGGGGGTTGCATTGCCTGCTGGAGAACGGGGCAACCTGGAACCCACCACGAGCGGGCTATGACCATTTCGCGGCCGCGGGTTGAAGACCGGGCCTTGCCGGGCTTCGCGTGGCGCCGGCCCCATCACTGGCTGGCTTACGGCTTCGGTGCCGGGCTCTCCCCCTGGGCACCCGGCACGGCTGGGACCCTTGCCGCCATCCCGCTCTATCTGCTGTTGCGACCCCTGCCGCTCAGCTGGTATCTGGGCGTGTTGCTGCTGATGTTCCTGAGCGGGGTCTGGGCCTGCGGCAAGACGGAGCGGGAGCTGCGTACTCAGGACCCC
Source organism: Candidatus Thiosymbion ectosymbiont of Catanema sp. Cochon2018 (assembly GCA_011392765.1). GTDB lineage: Bacteria > Pseudomonadota > Gammaproteobacteria > Chromatiales > Chromatiaceae > Thiosymbion > Thiosymbion ectosymbiont_A. The sequence goes on from WYCW01000002.1 coordinate 320,820, forward strand.
GCACCCATCGTCTGGGACGAGATGCTGGGATTTCTGCTGGCCATGACCTCGGCGCCACCGGGATGGCCGTGGCTCCTGGCGGGATTCATCCTGTTTCGCGGTTTCGACATCCTCAAGCCCTGGCCGATCGGCGCGCTGGATAAACGGGTACCGGGCGGGCTCGGGATCATTCTGGATGACCTCGTCGCCGGGGCCATGACCTGGGTACTGCTGCAGTCGGCGGTGCACCTCTTATGAACCACAGAGATGCCGAGGACGCGAGAAAGCGATATACTGCCACACAGCACAATCTGAGCTTTTGAATTTCCCCCTCACCCCCGCCCTCTCCCGGAGGGAGAGGGAATGAAATGCGCAGATTGTGCGTGTGGCAGTATAACTCGCCTATTACGCCTTTGTGGTTCATTCGAATCAGTCACGCACAGCCGCACGGGGCCGACGAGTGGAACCGAGGCGGATAACATCGGCAAGGATGCGGGCCGCTTCCTTTACCTGAATCCGCGCAATGACTTCCCGTTGTTTCTCCAAGGCGTCCTGATCCACGTCGTCGGCATCTTCATCCACCGGATCGATGCCTTGTGACCGTAGAAATGCCTCGCGCTGATCTTTGAGCACCCGTTCGCGTCGTTTTGATTCGATGCGTCTATCCCGCTCGCGGAGAGAAACGACGGTCTGATCGTCCAACTCTTTGAGCACGCGCTCCCGCGCGGTCAGCATGCCGAATCCGGGGTCGTGACGGATACGCTTGTCAGAGCGCCGCTGGAGCGATTTCGCTCCTCCCTTGTTCAGAGAGATCCGCACGTAATCGGCCGGGTCGATTTTGGCCCAGGGTATCGGGTTGTCCAGGGCACGCTCGCCGTGGTCGTCCAGATCCAGCACCGTCGGGAACCTGATGTCGGGCACCACGCCGCGTAGCTGCGTACTGCCGCCGCTGATCCGGAAGAACTCCGCCACCGTAAGGCGCAGGCGCCCGAGGTCGTCTTCATGGCTGGGTATGAAGCGATTGAGATCGATCAGGGTTTGGACCGTTCCTTTGCCGAACGTCGGCTCGCCGATAATGATCCCGCGCCCATAGTCCTGCATCGCACCGGCGAAGATCTCGGAAGCGGAGGCACTGTTGCGGTTGACGAGTACCGCCAGCGGCCCCCGGTAGACGATGCCCGGGTCCGGATCTGTCTCGACCTCAACCTTGCCGAAGGCGTCCTTTACCTGCACGATCGGACCCTTATCGATAAAGAGTCCCGTCAGCTCGGTTGCTTCGGTAAGGGAACCGCCTCCGTTTCCGCGCAGATCCACCACAATGCCGTTTACGCCTTGTCGCTTAAGTCCCTGAATCAGGTTCCGCACGTCCTGAGTCGTGCTGCGGAAGTTTTCATTTCCCTTTGATTCGGCTTGGAAATCGCGATAGAAGACCGGAATCTCGATCACCCCGATGCGAGTCCCCGGAGCATTTCCCAGGGCATCGATCAAATAGCTCTTGGCGGCCTGATCTTCGAGCTTGATCTCGTTGCGTACAAGGGAAACTTCGCGCGTCATTCCGTCCGATCCGGAGGACTTGGGCCGGATCCGCAGACGTACCACCGTCCCCTTGGGACCACGGATCTTGTCTACTACATCCTGGAGGCGCCAACCGATCACGTCCTCCATTACGCCGTTCCCCTGGGCAACGCCGACGATACGGTCGCCGCCGTGGATCAGGCCGCTTTGCCGTGCCGGCCCTCCGGGGATGGTACGCTGGACCACCGTGTACTCGTTCTCCCCACGCAGCACCGCACCGATGCCTTCGAGGGAAAGCCGCATGCTGATGTCGAAGTTCTCGGAGCTACTCGGCGACATGTAGCTCGTATGGGGCTCCAAGCTCCGGGTGTAGGCATTGATAAAGGCCTGAAAGACGTCGTCGCTGTCGAACTGCCGGACCTGCCGTGCCAGCCCCTGGTAGCGTTTACCCAGGAGTTCCGGGATCTTATCCGCCTTCTCCTTGGAAAGGCGCAGCCCGAGCCAATCGTTCTTCACCCGCTTGCGCCAGATTTTGTCGAGAGCGGCGCGGTTCTTTGCGCGCTTTGCCTCGGAGCGGTCGAAACGATAGTTCTCCGCACGGTTGAAGTTGAATCCCTTGTCTAATAGAGACAAGGCGAACCTGACCCGCTCGTCGACCCGGCGGCGATAGAGGCGGAAGATATCGAAGGCAACGTCGAGCTTTCCCCGTGCCAGATCATCATCCAGACGATGAACATCGCGCCTGAAACGATCGTAATCCCGCTGCAGGAAGAAAGATCGGTTAGGGTCCAGGGCCTCGAGGTAGTTCTCCAAGACCTGCTCGGCAAACCTGTCGTTCAAGGTTATTTTGCGGTAGTGATACTCCTTCAGCGCCTGGTTGATGACCATCGTGGCCTTTTGTTGGCGGTGCGTGGGTACCAGAGTCGAAATCGGTATGTCTTGAGATTTGGCGCCGACCGGTGCGGTAGGCAGTGCCAACAGAAAGGCAACCAGCAACGAGATCAGACGCTGTCTCATAAGGGCCACTCGTAGGATAAACAGACGGAACGATTAAGTATAATACGGTACATCATCAATCGGCATCCGGATCGATCCAGATCAGACTCGCCATGCGCCCGGTGACTTTATCACGCCGGTAGGAAAAGAAGCGCTCAGGGTCGGAGTAGGTACAGAGCCCGCCGCCCCACACCCGGTCGACCCCGCAGGCATGCAGACGCCCACGTGCCAAGGCATAGAGATTCGCCAGCCATTCGGACTCGGACTCGGCTACCGGCACGAACGCGGCCTTGGTGTCTTCGCCTCCCTGCGCAAGGAAACGCGCCCGTACCTCGGCTCCCACCTCGAAGACCTGCGGACCGATGGCCGGTCCCAACCAACACAGGATCTCTCGGGGCGGCACCGCGAGTCGGGCGATGGTCGCCTCGATAACACCCTCCGCCAGCCCCCGCCAGCCCGCGTGTACTGCCGCCACGCGGGTCCCTGCCTCATCGCACAGCAGCAGTGGCAAACAATCCGCGGTCAGCACGGCACACACCTCCCGCGGGCCTGCGGCGATTATGGCATCTGCCCGGCAGTCCCTGGGGTTTTCGGCCACATCGGCGACCGCACGACCGTGGACCTGCCGCAACCAATGGGGCTCCGCGGGCAGCACAAGGCGCTCGCGCAGCAGGGCGCGATTTTGCGCTACCAGGGATGGTTCGTCCCCCACATGATCGGCCAGATTCAGGCCGGCGAAGGGTCCCGTGCTGACACCTCCGTCGCGCGTGGTGCACAGGGCCCGCACCCGCGGCGGGGCGGACCAATTCGGTTCAATCCAGTGTATGTCCATCACGTCCCCGAAGAACCACGGAGGCAGACACAGATAAACACGGATCACAATCTGTGTTTATCTGTGTCCATCCGTGGTTCTAATGCAAGTAAAAACCCCGGATTGAGAACGCCCCCTAGGAATTGCTCACAGGCTGACTTCTGCCTGAATGTTACCTCACGGATTCAGGTAGCATCCCCATCATGCTCCCGCAACGAGTTCAGCAGCTCGCGCAGATCCCCAGGCAGCGGGAGCTCCCAATGCATGGCCGCTCCGGTCAGTGGATGGTCGCATCCCAGTGCGGCAGCATGCAATGCTTGGCGGGGAAACCCCTGCAGGGCCTCGCTCAGGCGCGCACCCGCCCCCCGCGGAAGCCGGGGGCGGCCGCCATAGGTTCGGTCTCCCACCAGCGGATGGCGGATGTGGACCATATGGACCCGGATCTGATGCGTACGGCCGGTCTGAAGCCGGACGGTAAGCAGGGTGTGGGCGTCGAACCGTTCCCGGACCCGGTAGTGGGTCACAGCCGGACGCCCCCCCGCAATCACGGTCATCCTGGTGCGTCGCAACGGATCGCGACCGATAGGTGCATCAATGGTCCCACCCGCGATCAGGATACCCTGGACCAGGGCGCAATACTCCCGGTAGAGGCTACGCCGTTGCAGTTGATCCACCAAGGACTTATGGGCCAGGGGCGTTTTGGCTACCACCAGGAGCCCGCTGGTGTCCTTATCGAGCCGATGTACGATTCCGGCCCGCGGGACCTGGTCCAACTGCGGGAGGTAGTGCAGCAGGGCGTTCTGCAGGGTACCATCCCGGTTCCCGGCGGCGGGATGGACCACCAGGCCTGCCGGCTTGGCGACCACGAGCAGTTGGTCGTCCTCGAACACGATATCCAGGTCAATCGGTTGGGCGACACATGTGCTGCGGGACTCCGGCGCCAGCCGCAGACGTATCTCCTCACCGCCCCCCACTTTATCGCGGCGCCGGCGGGTCGTGCCATCCACCAGCACCGAGCCCTGGTCGATCAGCTGCTGCAGGCGGCTGCGGGAATATTCGGGAACCAGCTCGGCCAGGGCCTGGTCGAGCCGCCGCCCCGCGAGCGCCGGGTCGATGTGCAGGCAACGCTCTGCGGGGAACCCCCGGTCGGCGTCCTTCACGCCGAACCCCCGTACCGGCACCGAGACGAGTAACTGCCCCGAGATTCGGCGTTTCGGTATAATTCAGGTGTTTTTTTCTGAACAAATTCCAGCATGATCCGGATTCGATCGGCGCTCGTCCTCACGCTTGCGTTCACTCTTGTGGCCTGTGCCTGGCTGGATAGCCAAGAGGATGAAACCAGGGACTGGAACGTGACCAAGCTCTATTCGGAGGCGGCCGACGCGCTTGCCGGGGGCAACTACGCGCGGGCCATCGATTATTACGAGAAGTTGGAGGCCCGCTATCCGTCCGGGCGCTACGCTATGCAGTCCCACCTCGACGTGGCCTACGCCTATTATCGGGCCGACGACCCCGAGGCGGCGATTGCCGCGGCCGACCGCTTCATCAAGCTCTACCCACAGCATCCTTATGTCGACTATGCTTACTATCTGAAGGGTATTGTCAACTACAACCGCAGCGTCGGCTTCCTCGACCGCTATATCCCGACCGACCCGTCCCAACGCGATCCAGGCTCTGCCCTGGACGCCTTCCAGGATTTCGCTCAGCTGGTGCGCTTGTTTCCGGACAGCAAATATGCCCGCGATGCCCGTCAGCGCATGGTCTATCTACGCAACAATCTGGCTAAGAACGAGATCCACGTCGCTCGTTATTACATGAAGCGCCAGGCCTATGTAGCGGCCGCCAACCGCTGCCGTCATGTCGTGGAACACTACCAACGCACCGGCGCCGTCGAGGACGCCTTGGAGATATTGATCGTTGCCTACCGGAGTCTCGGTGAACACAAGCTCGCGGCGGATGTCGAGCGGGTGCTGACCTTGAACCGGCAAGCCGGCCGTTTGCTGGACGACGAGCCACCTCCCGGAGAGGTCAGCCTCGGGCGCAAGCTGTGGGACTACATCGGGCTGGATACCAATTAGTAGGGGCAACCCCCTGTGGTTGCCCTATCCGTAGGGGCAATCCCCTGTGGTTGCAGGGTGAGCGCGTATAAACCCTCCCGAAAACATGATCTTGTAGGATGCGGTGAGCGCGGTATGCCGCAGCAGGATTACACCAATCCCGACCGCGAACCGCATCGATGGTGCGGTGAGCGCGGTAGGTCTTACAGGATGGCATCACGAGGAGGCGCGAACCGCATCTTTGGACGGCGGCATGCCCAACGAGTGTGGGTGTCAGGACCGTTGCCGCGGACCAGATGGACAGCATGAGGGTAGCCCAATAGACAACATGGACAGTATGGACTGCATGGACTGGGGGACATGCGGCAACCCCCGGTCCATGCAGTCCATACCGTCAATGCTGTCCATTGGGCTACCCTCATGTCGTCCGTGTGGCCCACAGCAGCGGTGTGCCCAACACCCATTCCGTGGGGCTTGTCGCCATCCACAGATGCGGTTCGCCGCCGGGCGCGTCCCGCGCCCGGCGACTCACCACATCCTACGCGCTTCACGCGGATAGTTGAGGTCAATACTGGGCAGGTCTGGGTTGAACCAGAGTGCGGCCTCCCCCACGTGCGAGGCGCATTTGAGCAGGAAGTCGCAGCGGGGCCAGCAATAACACGTCGATGAGTACCTCGGCACCCTTGGCATAGCCGGAATGGGAAGTAGCCTGAAAAGGGGCGAACCCGCTGGTGGACCGGTAGCAGTCGCTCGACAGGATGCGCCCGGCGTACCGTTCTTCTAGGGATTGGAGGTATTGTGCCTGGTCGGTGGCGACGAAAAGCTTCGCCTTCGGGTGTATCGCAAGGTACCGGTCCACCTCCGGGAAATAGGCCTCCGGCTTGACCTTCTGCCGAGTATTTTTCGCGCCCCTTGCAGCTCCCTTGTCGGTTCCCCGCAGGTGTATTCCCAATACCAGGTGGCCCTGCATCTATTCCCTGTAGAAAGCATCGACCCGGTTGCTGATTGCGTCCTTGACTTGCACGTATTTGCCGATAACCTCGTGCGCCCGAGCGCGCTGAAAGTCGTACCAGCGCGCATCGTAGCTTGTCTTCAGCAAATAGCGCCCGTAGGGGTATGCATAGATGCTCCCTTTTTCGTACAGATGCAGGTACCAGAGATCCCGGTCTGTCAGGGTCACCACGTCTCCCGGTTGCAGGGGATGTCCCGGATCTTTCAGCCACTGCTGCACCTGCTCGTAACCGGATCCGGCGACGGGTTCGAAAAAGTACTCCCACATGTTTTCGCCGCGGCTGGGATCATAGTAGGCATTGTCGCCATCGGCAGAGGATTTGCCGAAAAACACCACGGGCAGGCACCGGTTTCGCTCGCAGAACAGGAGCTGGTTGAGGGCAAAGGTGAAGTAGGCGAAAAAGCCGGCGTAGGAATGGTTGATCCGGATAATGAGGATCTTCCGATACTGTCCCAGCACCGGCTGATCCGGTCCGTCAAACCGATAACGTCCCCGTTTGTATCTGCGCATTCTGTACAGACCCCATTTCAGGGACTCCACTGCCCAGACCACTGCGCTGCCTACCCCGCTTTCGAGCAGCCAGTTCTTCAGCAAGGTTTTCAGAAAGTGCAGCTTGGACAGCAGGCTCAGGTGTTGCCGCGCCGCAGCCAGGTCGGCAATGGTTGGTGCCCGTTCGAGGTGCGGCACGTCGTGAACATAGTGGTAGCGGTTCTCGTCGTCTACCCGCAGATCGATATGCGGGTACCTGCGCTCGAATGGGGTGGAATTGACCGGCGGCACCGGCGCGTGGATTTCCTCCGCTTTGGAAAGGAAGCCTGCCCACCAGGCGAAGGTGCTCTGGGACTGGATGATGCGGTTGAAACCGATCATGAACCGGAAATCGTCGATGGGCGAGCCTTCGATGTAGATAGGGCCGAATTTGCTGAAGCTGGCTTTGACCTCCTCGTCCAGGCCGAAACCGCAGATGTACAGCCGGGCGAAGTCCAGTTTCTCCAGGAGATCCAGGTAGAAGGAGAGGCTGATAGCGCGGCCGAAGACAATGAAATCCCCGCGGCGGATGTGGATAATGATGTCGTCCGGGGCGATCTTGTAGCCGAGATCAAGCGGGTCGACCGCGAACCAAGAGCGGATGCGCGACTTGTGAGCACGAAAGATCTCGTAACGCTCGAAGTATCCCTTGATCGGGATCTTCCGGTCCTGTCTACAGTTGCGTATTTCTTCCAGGTCGATGCGAAAGCCGTCGAAGCCGTTGTGCCCCATCAGTGCCGTCCGGTCCACGGGTCTGCTGAAGCGTTTGCCGTCAATTGCCAGGGGCGCGTCGCGAAAATGGGAGAGCAGGTCCTCCAGCTGGGGAATGTTCTTGCCAGGCTTGTAGGAGGAGTGCTTCACCTCCAACGCGTAGCCCAGGTCTTCAGCGAGTATGCGTGCAAAGGCGTACTGGAACAGGTTGTTCCCGATCAGACCCTGCATCCGGAGTTGTATCATGGTGTGACCGTCAGCTCCGGGTCCACCTCCCGCCGGGTCAGCTGCGACTCCAGGTTGGCGAGTCTCTCTGCGGTGGCGAGAGGACGATACCACTGGATGGTTCTTCGTAACCCTTCCCGCAGACCGGTGTTTGGGGACCAGTTGAGCATCCGGGTGATTTTCGTATTGTCCGATGCCCGGCTCTTTACACCGACGGGTCTGTCCAGCTGGTATATGTGCATGGCCTATAACGGCATCGGGCACATAGACCAGCGGCCAGCCCATGTCCATCCAACGCAGACTATAGTCCCGGTCTTCGCCCGCCGCTAACGGGAAACACTCATCGAAGCCGCCGATTGCTCCGTGGCACCGGGCGGAACAGGCCAGATTGTTGGAGGTGAAGAAGTGCAGCCCTCCACCTCGCCAGGCGGCGTATTCGTAGAAAAGACTTGTCAGGTCCTGATTCGTCTCGGAGAAGAGATTGTTTTCCAGGATTATTGTATGTTCGGCCTCCGACGAGCGCGTGTGGGTCCCTCCGCACCGCTTCCGCCATCTTATGCAGCCAGTCCGGCTCCGGCAAACAATCGTCGTCCGTAAAGGCGAGGATGGGCGCCCGCGCCACCCGCACGCCGGCGTTGCGCGCACTAGCAGGACCAGCGTTTTTCTGACGCAGGCAGATAATATCGAGTCGATCCGCAAAGGCGTGCGTAACGGACTCCGCCGGTTCGGGCGAGCCGTCGTCGACGACGATCACTTCGAACGCTTCGTCCCGCGTCGCGCTGAGTGCATCGAGGCACTGCGCCAACTGCCGCGAGCGATTGTAAGTAGGAATGATGACGCTGATATCCGGTTTGTCCATCTCTGCTATCCATAAGGTGCCCTGATATTGTAGATTCACAATCTCTGGGGGTGAACCACCGATCATCGGGTTGGGCATCGAAGTGGTGAACTCTGGTGGGCGTCTTTACCAAGCCGACCGGTTCAGGCCCGGGCTACCGGCATCCCGTGCTCGTCATTCAATCCAATCCGTTCAATGAAAAATGATGTCATTCGACGGCAATCGCCTTACATCCCCCACACCCAAATCCGGTGTTTCCCATACTGTTCTTGCCTGACAAAGATCTTTTCTTCCCACGGCACCTCCGGGGTACGATCGAACACAATCAGATAGCCCTCGTCGGTGCCAACCCGGTCCATGTAATCGGCGGTCTGCGCCAGGCCCTCTTTGATCGTTGCCTCCAGGGATTTGTGCAGGATCTTGAGCTCGATGACCGCCCGTTGCACCGGGCCATGGAAGCCCTGGGCCTCGTCCAGGGGCCACTGCACCAACAGATCGGTTCGGCGACGGCCCAGGCCATACTCCCGGTCGATGCGCCCACCGCTGTTGACGATGCGCTGCAGGAACGCCTGCATCACCAGCTGGGGGCCAGCCTCCTTGTAGTCGAAACGATTCGCCCAGCTATCCCCGTTCTCCCGAAAGAACTGCTGAAAGGCAGCAAGCAGCTTGGGGAGGTCGAGTCGCTTGTCTTCTTTGACATACCAGGCGGTTTCCTGGGGGATCAGGACCTGGGTGGTCCAGGTGAGGGTACGCGGGATCACCTCCCGGTAGATGGGGTTGGCGACGGCGAGCTGGGGGCGGGCTTGGATTAACCCTAAGTCTTCCACGTATTGCAGGTCGTCCTCCGGGATCGTGGCGTCTGCTCCCACCGTTTCTTCCACCGTGTCGGCCAGTATCCGACCGATGACCCGCTGGACCCGCGCCTCCTTGAGTTTGTCCCCCAGCTGGTCGAGATGGGTATCCCGCCGCTCGATGAGTTTTTCACGAGTATCGGCCATGATCGTTAAGCTGATCGGCTGGGTACGGTCACGGCCTGTCTCCCTTTCAAAACAGGCCTCGTAGCCGAGGGCATTGACCAGCCAGGGCTGGCCGGCGGTCTGCGCGAAGACATACTCGACTATCCCGGTCTCGAAGATTTGCCCGGTCGCCTCGGTGTGTTGGGCATAGAGGGTGGCGACATCTCCGTGACTGAAGTTCCCTAAGCGCAGGGATTTGGATTTGATGTTGAAGGCGCTGCCGCCGGTGATGACCTGATTGTCGCCGTTGTGGATGCGGTAATCTCGTACATCCCGCACCCCGCACAGGAGCACGGTCTGCGGAAAGGCCTGGGGACGATCCGGATAGCCGGCCCGGATCTGGCGCAGCAGCGAGATCAGGGTGTCTCCTACCAGGCTATCCACCTCATCCAGGAGCAGGACGATGGGTCGGTCTTTCTCCTCCGACCAGCGGGCAAGAAGCCGGCGCAAAGCACCATGAGAACCAGCGGTACGAAAGGCCTCCTCGGTCCAATCCTCCAGGCGCCGATCCCCTAGGTACCGGTGGGCATTTTCGGCAATACCACTGACAATCGTGCGCATCCCTTCCCGGACATCCCCACGCGCCGACTGGGCCGGTTCCAGGTTTGCATAGAGGGCGGCGTAATCCTCTTCCGCGTTTAGCTGCGCCATCAAGGCCAACAGGCAGCTGGTCTTGCCGGTCTGGCGCGGGGCGTGGAGGACGAAATAACGTTTCTCCCCGATCAAACGCCGGATTTCATCCATATCCCAACGCGCTAATGGAGGGACCGTGTAATGTTCGGTCGGCCTGGTAGGGCCGGCGGTATTGAAGGTCTTCATGAATCTTCCTTATCTGACGGCAATCGCCTTACATTCCCCACACCCCGATCCGGTGCTCCCCTTCCTCCCATGACACTTCCGGGGTGCGATCGAACACGATCAGATAACCCTCGTCGGTGCCGACCCGGTCCATGTAATCGACGGTCTGGGCCAGACCCTCCGCGATTGTCGCCTCCAGGGATTTGTGCAGGATCTTGAGTTCGATGACCGCCCGTTGGACCGAGCCGTAGAAGCCCTGGGCCTCATCCAGGGGCCACTGCACCAACAGGTCGGTGCGACGCCTCCCCAGCCCGTACTCGCGGTCGATCCGCCCGCCGCTGTTGACGATGCGCTGCAGGAATGCCTGCATCACCAGCTGGGGGCCGGCCTCCTTGTAGTCGAAACGATTCGCCCAGCTATCCCCGTTTTCCCGAAAGAACTGCTGAAAGGCAGCGAGCAGCTTGGGCAGGTCGAGTCGCCCGTCTTCTTTGACATACCAAGCGGTCTCCTCGGGGATCAGGACCTGGGTGGTCCAAGTGAGGGTACGCGGGATCACTTCCCGATAGATGGGGTTGGCGATGGCGAGCTGCGGACGGACCCGGATGAGTCCGAGGTCTTCTACATATTGCAGGTCGTCCTCCGGAATCGTGGCGTCTGCTCCCACCGTTTCTTCCACCGTGTCGGCCAGTATCCGACCGATGACCCGCTGGACCCGCGCTTCCCTGAGCTTGTCCCCTAGCTGGTCGAGATGGGTATCCCGCCGCTCGATGAGTTTTTCACGAGTATCGGCCATGGTCGTCAGGCTGATCGGTCGGCTGCGATCGCGGCCGGTTTTCATTTCGAAACAGGCCTCGTAGCCGAGGGCATTGACCAGCCAAGGCTGGCCGGCGGTCTGCCCAAAAACGTAATCGGTCATCCCGGCCTCGAATACCTGTCCGGTCTCTTCGGTGTGTTGGGCATAGAGGGTGGCGACATCTCCATGGCTGAAGTTTCCTAAGCGCAGGGATTTGGATTTGATGTTGAAGGCGCTGCCGCCGGTGATGACCTGGTTGTCGCCGTTGTGGATGCGGTAATCCCGTACATCCCGCACCCCGCATAACAAAACCGTTTGAGGAAAGGCCTGGGGACGATCCGGGTAGCCGGCCCGGATCTGGCGGAGTACGGAGATCAGGGTATCCCCCACCAGGGAATCCACCTCGTCCAGGAGCAAGACTAGGGGCTTCTCGAGCCGCCGGCACCAGCGACGCAGCCCTTCACGGAGCAGACTGCCGGGAGATTGGGTGGCAATGAGCTCCTGGGCAATCTCCGGCAGGATGCGATCCGCCAGATATTGGTCGGCAGCGGCGACCAAGGCATCCAGGATGATCCGCATTCCCGACGCCATATCTCCCCGTGCCGCCTGGGCCGGCTCCAGGTTTACATAGAGGGCCGTATAGTCCGCTTCCGTGTTGAGCTGTTCCATCAAGGCCAACAGGCAGGAGGTCTTGCCGGTCTGACGCGGGGCGTGGAGGACGAAATAACGTTCCTCTGCAATCAAGCGGTAGATTTCCTCCGTATCCCAACGCGACAGCGGAGGAATGCTGTAATGTCCGTCCGGCCGGACGGGGCCGGCGGTATTGAAGGTTTTCATGAATCCTCCTGAACCACGGATGGACACAGATAAACACGGATCACAATCCGTGTTTATCCGTGTCTGCCTCCGTGGTTCTTCGGTGCGGTTGGTCACGCCTCGTCGGTCTGAGGCGAAGCCTCGTTAGCTATGTAGCAAATCGACCAAACGTTTCAGAGTTCCAAGCCGGGCGCTATGCTGATTTAGTAGTTGTTCCGGGAAATACTTTTGATAGCAGGCCAGGTCTTTCAGATCCAAATCTTGTAGTTCCCGCTTACTCGTCGGGTGGCGGCCATCCCTGGCCTGACCCGACCTGCGGGCTCCAAAGCCGGGAGTCTCTGTATCCTCCATCATTTCTCGCGAAGAATTTCCAATGCCAAATGCGCTTGTTCTTTATGTAACTCTGTTAGTTTTTCATTATTTTTCTGCTCAATTCGATCTTTGTCGGGTAAGTCCTGTAGTAACGAAAGGGACTCTTTGAAAGAATCGAGTGCTAGTTCGATCTGACTTATAGTATCATTACCCTCAAAAAGCTTACCCTGAGTAGCGAACGCCAGATATATAGTGCCCAGCGTGTCTAAAAATGCCGCCTAGTTTACTGTACCTTTCTTTTCAGCATATTCCAAAGCAGATTTTATGTAGCTCAGAGCCTTCTCTCCATACCAATCTTTATCCTGATATTCTATCGCATATATGTAGGCCAATCTATTTTTCTGGATTGCTTCTTGTTTGCGATACCGTTTCAAGAGCTTCTCTCTCGTTTTTAGGCAGTCATTCGATGGACGAGCGCCTGTTTTACAAAGATTACGAGATGCGACTTTTTTCTCAAATGCTTGAATAGCGCGTAGACGATCCTCTTGAAATTCGACGGTGTACCATTTGGGATATTTGGCCTTTTCTTGCAAGTAAATGATCAACTGTAGATAGTTGAAGTCATACGCAAACTTCTTGTAGATTTCGGAATCCTCCTTATCGAAGGGAACCCGTCCCTGGTTTTGGTTAATTTTTTCTCCTAGAAGAACATTCATTGTGCCTTCATAATTTCCTATTGCATCCATCATCAGGGCCAAAAACATTCGAGGCACGACTGTTTGGTCAAGATCTTCAGCCTTCGAGAATTCCTCAGGCCAATTGGCCTTGGTTGAAGCCATAGTGCTTTGGAGATCAGGACATAATCCGAGATTTGCTTTTTTGTCATCTTCATTCATAATTCTTTCATGGAATTTGGCCAAGCGTGTCCACATTTTCGACATCGCGTCCGGAAAATTAGATAGTGTGCTCAGATCTCTATCAGGATATTCTTGTGCGATCCGCAGAGTTCCCATTAAGGCTGATGCAGGCATGGACAGCTCATGAGTGAGTTCTCTATATTCAAAATGCTTGTTAAGATCCTGAAGACACGTAGCCAGAGGTCCCCAGAACCTCTGAGTGAACACTCGAGCCAGTTCACGCTCATCAAGCGCAGTTCGGTATTCCTCTGGAAATAGCTTATAGAAAGAGATGTCCTTCTTGATTATGGGTTCAAACTTCTCCAGGAATAAGACACGCAAATCTTTTATGGCGGCAGCACGGATCCGTGGTTCCGAGAATGATAGCTTTCTGCGGTCTACTGATGCAGCTTCCTCCAAAACCCTCAGTTTAATAGATGCAATAGGTGTTTCAATGCTGGTAACAACCCCGGTCAACGCAACTGAACCTAATACGACATAGAGGGTAGGATGTTTTAATAGATCCAAAGCATCGGTGTGATTTTTCCGAGGAAACACACGATGTAATGCATCGAAAATTAACACCCCTGAAAGCACGCCCAATAAAAACATGAGTGTGAATTCACCAGCAACTCGGCGCATCAGCCTTGGAAAGCTAAGATTCGACGGCTCTCCCATGATTTCAGCTGCTAAAACAGCTATTGCTACCAGAAGTAGCAAAACGCCAACAACGAGAAAAACGATCTGTCGCTTGGAGAGGGGAGCCCGGAATCCAGTTGACTCAAAAAACACCGAGCATAAAAGGAAAACTCCCAAAGTTGTAACGAGGTAGATAGTTATTAGCATAATGGCGACCTCAAAAAAACAAACCGCTGCCGTAGCAGCGGTTGTTTCATCAAATTCGACCCAGCAACTCTGTAGCCTGAAGAATATACCGGATGTTAGCAAAGGGTATTGGCAAATGGAGATGCAGGGTCAATTGGATCTCCTGCCACGGCCGCGAACGACAGGGTGGAAAACGTGAGAACTACTCCGAGAAGTAGGGTAGCTCGTTTAATGTTTCTTGGCTTCATGGATATCTCCGTTCTTTTGCACAATCTGCTTTACACTACAAACAACCGTACCCTCTGCCGAAGGAAGGTGTCGCAAAAGCCCGTAGTTGGATAGCGCCATGCCCAACGTGGTGTGGGACACGCCACCATCCCTTGATGCGGTTCGCCGCCGTCCCTGGCAGCTCACCGTATCCTACGGAGGGCGTCATCTTTTGCGACCCCCTCCGAAGCGGAGAGGCTTTATTACTAATTATACTATAGCAGCTTCGGTAAGGGTAAGGTGTTATGACTGACGCAACCAAGCGTTGTGCCGTTTGAATATGCTTACAATATGGGAATGCCGGGCATGCATGGGACCATCCCCGCCAATGATTTGTCGCAAAGACTACGTGTCCGAATGCCTTTGCCTTTTCTTATCTTAAGAGGCTGTCTAAAAACTAACACCTTGATTTAAAAATGAAAAATTCTTCGTGTCTTCGTGGCTTTGTGTGAGAAATGAAGCACATCACACAAAGGCACAAAGCCACAAAGGGGTACTAAGAGACTGTCTTTTTAGACAGACTCTAAGGCTAGCTGTTGGCACGGGTCCTGCATGAATGTCTCCGAAGCAAGAAGCCGAGGGGCGTCCATGAAGCGGAAAGACATTGCCGTACTGCTCGACGAGCCGGTTTGCACCCACCACCCTAAGCAGGAAAAATCCGGCTGCGCCAAGCCGAAGCCGGGCGCCACCGCCGGCGGTTGTGCCTTCGATGGCGCGCAGATCGCCTTATTACCCATCGCCGATGTGGCCCATATCGTCCACGGCTCCATCGCCTGCGCCGGTAACTCCTGGGACAACCGGGGTACCAGATCCTCCGGACCCGCGCTGTACCGGATCGGTATGACTACGGACCTCACCGAGCAGGACGTGGTGATGGGGAGAAGTGAAAAACGGCTCTTGCATGCCATCCGGCAGGCCATCGACGGCTACCACCCGGCAGCGGTCTTCGTCTACAACACCTGCGTCCCGGCCCTGATCGGTGACGACCTGGAAGCCGTGTGTAAGGAGGCGCAACGCCGCTGGGGTACGCCGGTGGTGCCGGTGGACGGCGCCGGCTTCTACGGCACCAAGAACCTGGGCAACCGCATCGCCGGGGAGGCCATGGTCAGGTATGTGTGCGGCGGGCGGGAGCCGGACCCGCTGCCGGCGGGTATTGAACGACCGGGTTTTAAAGTCCACGCCGTGAGCCTGATCGGCGAGTACAACATCGCCGGTGAGCTCTGGCATGTGCTGCCCCTGCTGGATGAGCTGGGACTGCGGGTGCTGTGTGCATTGTCGGGCGACGCCCGCTTCCGGGAGGTGCAGACCATGCACCGCTCGGAGGTCAATATGATGGTCTGCTCCAAGGCCATGCTCAATGTGGCGCGCAGATTGGAGGAGACCTTCGGGACCCCCTGGTTCGAGGGCAGCTTCTATGGGGTGCAGGATGTCTCCCAGGCCCTGCGCGATTTCGCCCGTCTGATCGGCGATCCTGACCTGAGCGAGCGCACCGAGCGGCTGATCGCCCGTGAGGAGGCCCGCATCGATGCCGCCCTCGCTCCCTGGCGAGAGAGATTGGCCGGGCGCAAGGCGCTGCTCTATACGGGGGGCGTAAAATCCTGGTCCATCATCGCCGCGCTGCAGGATCTGGGGATGAGGGTAGTTGCCACCGGGACCAAAAAATCCACGGGAGACGACAAGGCCCGCATCCGCGCGCTCATGGGTCAGGATGCAATGATGATCGAGGACGGCAATCCCCGCGCCTTACTCGAGATCGTGCACGCGCACCAGGTCGATGTGCTGGTTGCCGGCGGGCGCAACATGTACACGGCGCTCAAGGCGCGCATCCCTTTTTTAGACATCAACCAGGAGCGTGACTTCGGCTACGCGGGATACACCGGCATGTTGGAATTGGCCCGCCAGCTGTGTCTGACCATCGAGAGCCCGGTGTGGGCGGCGGTACGCCGGCCGGCGCCCTGGAATCGAGGGTCTGCAACAAAGCATGGGACTGAAACGGCGCCGCACCCCGTCCGGGACGCCCCCATGGCCGAGATCGTCAAACGCAGGAAGGCTTTGTCCATCAATCCGCTCAAGGCGAGTCCCACCATCGGGGCCGCCCTGGCCTTTCTCGGCTTCCGCCGCTCTATCCCCATGCTGCACGGTTCCCAGGGTTGCGCGGCCTTCGGCAAGGTATTTTTTGTGCGCCATTTCCGCGAGCCCATCCCCCTCCAGACCACGGCCATGGACCAGGCCAGCGCCGTGATGGGTGCGAACGAGAACCTGGTCGAGGGACTCAAGACCCTCTGCGAAAAACACGCCCCCGAACTCATCGGGGTACCTACCACGGGACTCACGGAGACCCAGGGTACGGACATCCACATGGCCGTGCGCATGTTCCGGGACCGCTATCCCCGATTCGACGCTATTCCGGTGGTGCCGGTGGGGACGCCGGATTTCACCGGCTCGCTGGAGTCCGGCTATGCCCTGGCGGTTGAGGCCGTTATTGGGCAGCTGGTGCCCTGGGCGGACGCCGCCGGGACCCGACCGGGTAGGTACCCGCGCCAGGTCAATGTGCTGGCGGGTGCTCACCTGACCCCCGGTGACCTGGAGCATCTCAAGGACCTGATCGAGCTGTTTGGCTTGCATCCGATTGTACTGCCGGACCTGTCCGATTCCCTGGACGGCCACTTGACCGAGCAGGATTTCAGCCCCTTGACGGTAGGTGGTACCCAGGTAGGGGACCTGGCAGTCCTCGGCGATTCGGCGGCGACGCTCGTGGTCGGTACCTCCCTGGACGCCGCCGCGGATCTGCTGGCCGAGCGCACCGGGGTGCCGGACGCCCGGTTCCCCCACCTGATGGGACTCGCGGCCGTGGATGCCTTGATAATCGAGCTGGCGCGAATCTCCGGCGCGCCCGTACCGGCGCGGATCGAGCGCCACCGCGCCCAGCTCCTGGACGCCATGCTGGACGCCCATTTCATGCTCGGCAGCTCCCGCTTTGCCCTGGCCGCTGATGCGGACTTGTTGATCGGCTTCAGTGATCTGTTGGCATCCCTGGGGGCGGAGACGGTCACCGCCGTGGCGCCCACCAATACGGCCTCCTTGGCGCAGGTCCGTACCGCCAAGGTCGAGATCGGGGACCTGGAAGACCTCGAGCGTACCGCCCGCGAGCGTGGCGCCGAGGTGCTGATCGGCAACTCCCACGCCGCTCACACGGCCGAGCGCCTGGGTATTCCTCTGCTGCGCGCGGGCTTTCCCCTCTACGACCAGGTGGGTGGCTATCAGCACCTCCGGATCGGCTACCAGGGCACCCGCCAAACCCTGTTCGAGCTGGCCAATCTCCTGCTGTCCCTCGAAAAGGGCGAGATCCGTCCCTATCGCTCGCGCCTATCCCCAAAATCGGAGAAGGGGTGGAAGGAAGGGGACACACAGGCGACCTGCAACTCGGAAGCCGTCGCAAAGGAAGCGGCCTAGGATCCTTGACGGACCCGCAACTTTACAAATGAGTCGAGTTTTTGCACTGCACAAAAAATTCATGCCTTACCAGTCTTAAGACGAAGCCTCACTTGCAGGGTACGAGTCGTTGCGACCTCTCTTTATTCACCACAGAGAACACAGAGTGCACAGAGAATCAGACGCCATCGCGTGTAACGCCATCGAGTAAGACGGCAGACATTGAAATTGATCAATCAACCGCATTCCACTTGGGCTAATCGCATTCCATCTCTGTGTGCTCTGTGTCCTCTGTGGTTAAAAAGAATTCACGCCTTGTCGGTCTGAGGTGCAGCCTCGCTAGGAGTAGAACAACCATGAATCCCATCACCGGTGTCACCCGCGGCGGGGCGGAATGGATTCCCGCCTTCATTACCGACCTCAATCAGGCCACCTGCATCGGCTGCGGACGCTGCTTCAAGGTGTGTCCGCGGGATGTCTTCGAGATTGTGGATCGGGAAGACCTCGATTTGGATGAAGACGACTACGACGACGATTACAGCGATGACGACGACTTCTCCGACGACACCAGCATGGTCATGAGTCTGCAGGACCCGATGGACTGTATCGGCTGTGAGGCGTGCTCACGGGTCTGCCCCAAGAAATGCCTCAGCCACGAACCCCAGCCGGTCGCTGCCTAGTACGGTAGTGCCGATAATATGGAATCGTTTTTTGCCGCAAATGAACGCGAATAAACGCAAATTGGTCGCAAAAGTCACATAATCTTTTCTATCCGCAGATTACGCAGATTCTCGCAGATTTAATCGGAATTTCGATCCCGGGTAGTGGCTAAATTTTAAGTGATGAAGTCTGCTGGCCCCTACCCCGTCATTCCGGCAGGGATTGCCGGAATCCAGGCGCCAGGGATGGCAAAAGTAGTGGGGGTCGAATCGTTAAGTCGCACAACCATGTCACTTTGAATTTAACCACTACCAAAAAATAATCTGCGTAATCTGCGGATAGATTGAAGCGATCGACTCGTTTTTCCCATACTCAATCCAAGCCTCGGCGGTTCCGCATTAATGCAGCACAAATCCGCAAAAGTTACCATCAACGACACCACCCTTCGGGATGGCGAGCAGTCGGCCGGCGTAGCTTTTTCACTGGACGAAAAGCTCGCGATCGCCCGTGGTCTGGCCGATCGCGGCGTTCCCGAGCTGGAGGTAGGCATTCCCGCGATGGGCGCGGACGAACGCGCGGGGATTCGAGCGGTCGCGGAGTTGGGGCTCCCGGCCCGCCTGATGGTCTGGGCCCGCATGTCTGCCGGGGACATCGACCAGTGCCGTGACCTCGGGGTCGATATGGTCGACCTCTCGCTGCCGGTGTCGGATCAGCACCTCACCCGCAAGCTCGGCAAGGATCGGCCCTGGGCCCTGGAACAGATCCGACGCCTGGTACCGGTGGCTCGGGAATTGGGGTTGGCCGTCTGTGTCGGCGCCGAGGATGCATCCCGGGCGGACCCCGCGTTTCTCCGGCAGGTGGCCGAGACGACCCAGGAATCGGGCGCCCGGCGGCTTCGGTTTGCTGACACCATCGGTCTGCTGGACCCCTTCTCGACCTGTGCGCGCATCCGCGACTTGACCGGAGTCTGCGACCTCGAGATCGAGATGCATGCCCACGACGACCTGGGGCTCGCGACGGCCAACACCTTGGCGGCAGTGCGCGGCGGCGCCACCCATGTGAACACCACAGTACACGGCCTCGGGGAGCGGGCCGGAAATGCCGCCCTGGAAGAAGTCGTGATGGGTCTGAAATATCTGCACGGAGTGGCTACCGGCGTGGACCTCTCGGATTTCGACGAGCTGTCGCGCCTGGTCGCCACCGCTTCGGGCAAACCGGTCGCCTGGCACAAAAGCCTGGTCGGGGACGGCGCCTTTACCCACGAGGCGGGGATCCACGTGGACGGCCTGCTCAAGGACCCCCGCAACTACCAGGGCATCGACCCGGCCGAGCTGGGTCGGGAGCACCGCCTGGTGCTGGGCAAGCATTCGGGCAAGGGAGCCGTGCGCCGGGTCTATGCGGAGCTGCTGGACCTGGAGCTGGAACCGGAGCAAGCCGAGCAGGTATTGTCCCTGCTTCGTCGCTTCGTAACCGGGGCCAAGCGCACACCGCATCTCCCCGACTTGCGGCGCTTCCTCGCCCAGATCGATCACCCTCAGGCAAGCCCGGTCCACTAGGATTCCTTGAGGGACCTGCATCTTTACAAATGAGTCAAGTTTGTACACTGCACAAAAATAGTTCTGCCTCTTGTTGGGCAGGAATCGCAAACCCTTTGAACCACGGATGGACACGGATAAACACGGATTGTGATCCGTGTTTATCCGTGTCTGCCTCCGTGGTTCTTCGGTGCGGTTGGTCACGCCTCGTCGGTCTGAGGCGAAGCCTCGCTAGGTGCGGATAATGGATCTACTGGATTTCGACGCCAAGGAAATGTATTTCGAGCAGCCGCTGAGCCCGCAGGCCGAAAAGCTGATTGCGGAAGCGGCACGGCAATACGGCGAGGAGACAGCGGAGCACAGCCTGTTACATGCCTATTTCCTGGAACCCGAGCATCTGACCGTACTCGTTGCCCTGTACCGCTATTTCTTCTATCGCCACCGCTACCCGGAGGCCCTCATCGTTGCCGATCGGGCCATCGCCGTGACGGCAACCCAACTGGGATTGTCCACCGATTGGCGCACCCTATCCAAGGGGGACCTCGAACGTGCCGTATCGGTATCCATGACCCTGACCCGCTTCCTGCTCTGGGCGCTAAAAGGCTCGGGATATCTCAAGCTGCGCCTGGACGATGCCCAGAGGGCCCTGGAACGGTTCGAGAAGGTCATGGAAATGGACACCAGCGACCGGTTTGGTATGCAGGAGTTACTCGAGCTCGCACGCGCGAAGGTCGAAGAGGGACAGATCCGAACCGTCGGGGACAAAGCGACTTGTCCGGCAAACTGAGTATCATCAAGTCTCGCAGGGAGCGGTTAAGGTTTAAGTGGAAACATAGCCAATCGCAATTGAGACTGTGAAAGAATTCGCCCGTGCTTGCGGGCCTTGGGTTGCAGCCCCTCGGAAGCCCGGAAAGCGGTGCCCAGGCGCTAAATCGGCGGTGTCTAGCCGCTGAGTGCCGGCTCCTGGATTTGTGGTGGGCAAGTCCATAAATAGCTAATAAAAACAGCGTGTTATTCTTCATGCGGCCAGGTGTGTGAGGACCTGGCTGTTCCCGACCTGTTTTCGCCGGACGCAGTAATCCCTCAGTGCACCGACCCCGAGCCGGTTGACCACCCGCAGGAGGTTGTAGCCAAGAATCATCAGGCTCATCTCACCGCGGACCTTCTTGAAGCCGCGTACCAGAAAGTGGTCCCAGCCGAACCAGCGTTTGAGCGTACCGAAGGGGTGTTCGACCAGACCGGCACGCTGACGCATCTTCTCTGGCCCCGATTCGGCCATCCGTTGCCGGTGGGCTTCGATCAACTCAGCATGCTCGCTGCGATAGATACGGCGTGCAGCGCCGGAGGCCGGTAGACACACCGCCTTGAGCGGGCAGTCCCGGCACTGACTGGCGGGACGGCTGTAGCGAGTACGCCGAATGCCGTTCTTCTGCTGTGGCTGACCGCGCCGGGGCAGTAATTCGCCGGCGGGGCAGATGTAAACATCACGGGTTGAGTTGTATTGGAAGCGTTTACCGCTCAGGCGGCCCTGGCCGGTGACCGCCTTGTGCTTATCCGGGATCGGGACGTAGACGGTCGCACCGGCCGCTTCGCAGGCCGCCAGTTCGACCTCGCTGTAGTAACCGCTGTCGGCCACCGCGGTGATTGCGTTGACCGACATGATTTCCATCGCCGCTCGGCATTGGCCGCTGAGCTGGTTCTGATCGTTCCCTTCGTTGGTAACTTCGTGAGACACAATGAGTTTGTGTTTGTCATCCACGCAACTTTGCACGTTATAGCCGGTGACCTGCTGTTTCCCCTTGCTCAAGGCCCGTGCATCGGGGTCGGTACGGGAGAATTGGGTCTCACCGCTCGTCTCCAGTCGCTCCAGTTGCGCCTGCTTGCGTGCCTGGCGTTCCTTGAGTTCCTTCAACTTCTCGGCAAGGGCGGGGTCTTCATCAAGCCCGTCGCCCGCCTGATCTTCCTGTGCATCGTTGGCATCGAGGGACTGCGTGTAGGCTTCCAGATCACGTTCGATCTTTTTCAGTTCGGTTTCCAGGTGCTTCTTGGTGGTGATGCTGGCGTCACTGGCGCTGGCATGAAAAAAGGAGCCGTCGATGGCGATGGTCTCTCCTCCCAACAGGTCCAACTCGTGGCACAGCATCACGAAATCACGGTTCGCCGCGCGCAGGGCTTTTCCGTTTACCCGCCGAAACTCGGCAATGGTGCGGTAGCTTGGGACCAATCCCTCCAGCAGCCAGATCAGCTCCAAGTTACGTCGGCACTCACGCTCCAGACGCCGCGAGCTCCGTACCCGGTTGAGATAGCCGTAAAGATACAGCTTGAGCAGCAGGCCCGGATCGAACGCCGGCTGACCGGGCGTCAGATCGCCGCCGCTCTTGGTAAAGCCCAACTCCGGCAGGTCGAGCGTATCGACGGAGGCGTCGATCGCCCGAACCAGGTTGGTCTCGCTGACGTAATCTTCGACCCGCGGCGGCAGCAGGGCTTCCTGCGCTCGGGCGGTACCTTGCTTGTAACGTCTCGCCACAACTGTCAGCCTATTGAAGCTCGCTTGACCGGGAGTTTACACCTGACACCACCAGCGGCGAATTCTTTCACAGTCTCAATTGTGTTGGACACGCTACGAATACCGATTAATACAACCACGAAAAAACACGAACCCCAATTTTCGTGTTTGCCGTGGTTTCATACGGCATTGCGATTGAACAGAAGCCGACGTGAAAGACGAAGATTTTGAACGCGCGCTGGAGGAGCTCGAAAGCGCCGAGGATTTCCTCACTTATTTCGGCGTCGATTTCGATCCCCCCGTGGTCCATGTCAATCGCCTGCACATCCTGCAGCGCTTCCATGACTATCTCGCGGGTATCGAGGCGATGCCGATCGCTGCGGACCAGCGCCGTTCCCTCTACGCCAAGCTACTGGCCAGGGCCTACCAGGACTTCGTCGAATCCGATGCCCGGACAGAGAAGGTATTCCGGATCTTCCAGTCGAAGACCGCGACGGTCGACCTTGAGGACCTGACCGCTCAGCTGCCCCGTGCGCCCTGAATTCGACTACGGGGACGCGGTGCGCGTACTGCGGAACCTGCACAATGACGGAACCTATCCGGGGCTGGCCGTCGGCGAGCTCCTGGTGCGACGGGGCAGCGTCGGGTTCGTGCAAGATGTGGGCACCTTTCTCCAAGACCAGATCATCTATGCGGTCCACTTCCTCACCGAGGACAAGCTGGTGGGCTACCGGGAGCAGGAACTTCAACCAGCGGATGCACCCTGGACACCCAGCCGGTTCGAGTTTCGCGACCGGGTCCTGGCCAGGGTTCCATTAGGCATCCGGGGCGAGGTACTGGTCGAAGCGGGTGAGGTGGGGGAAATCCTGAAGGTCCTGTGCGACCTCCCCGACGGTGTCTGTTACCACGTGCATTTCAGCGGGGGGCTTACCCTACAGGTCCCGGAGACCGCCCTGGAGCCATTAGGTTCCAAATACAGATGATCCGAACTACCGATAGCATTGAGCCGCTAGGATTCCTTGAGGGACCGAATTTTGTGCAAATGAGTCAAATTTCGCAAACATCTAACCCCTCTCGTTATCGTTGTCGGGATCGGGATCGGGATCGGGATCGGGATCGAAATTCGGTAGTGGTAAATACCAGAGTGATGTAGTAAAATATCAATTCTTAGTCATTCAAGGCAATGCGATTTTTAGCATCTATTTGGTACTAAATTTCAGCGGCCCTCTCCAGAATGATTCAGTGGGGTTTGAATGACTACCTTACAGGCATCAATTCAAGCACAGGGTTTTTCGCTATGATTCTTGAAAAGAAAGTCCACGTTTGCCGCAAATGTCAAAGTGAAGAGATTGTCAAGAATGGCACAAATGGGAGTGGCAGTCCACAATATCATTGTAAAACCTGTGGTGCTTATGGCGTACTTGAACCCCGACAGGATTATACGGAAGAAGAAAAAGAGATCATTATAAAAGCTTATCAAGAACGCTCCAGTATGCGCGGGATCGAACGGACTTTTGGGGTTTGTCGACAAACCTTGAATGCCTGGTTAAAAAAAAGGCAGAACAGCTCCCACCTCTTGAGAGCACGCTGAAACCAGTTGATCCTGGGCAAACACCAGTGTTGGAAATGGATGAGTTATGGTCTTTTGTCTTCTGCACAGACACCAAAGTTTGGATCTGGATTGCGTTGAATCGAGAGACCCGAGAAGTCATTGCTTATGCCTGCGGTGATCGCGGTGAAGAAACGTGCCGACTACTCTGGGACCGTATCCCATCCACTTATAAAAAGGCCATTGTTTTCACCGACTATTGGAAAGCGTATCAGGCCGTTATTCCTAATGAGCAACATCATCCTGTCGGTAAAGAAACGGGTGAGACGGCTCATGTCGAGCGTTGGAATAATACCTTGCGGCAGCATTTAGCCCGCTTCGTACGTAAAACATTATCTTTTTCTAAATGCCTCCCTATGCATGAGATTTGTTTGAAACTCTTCCTGCATCGCTATAATACCGAGTTATTACCATCTGTTGGCTAAGATTCCACTTACATATTAACCACTACCCGAAATTCCGATTGCGATCCCGATTCCGATCCCGATTTCGACCTACCCAAGCTCTCCAACGGTTGGTTAGGTGTAGGAGATGGGGCCTTACGGGAGAGGGGCTGTTGGGGTCTTCGTGCCTCGTCGGTCTGAGGCAAAGCCTCGCTAGGTTCCTCACGTAAGATTTATCCGCAAATAAACGCAAATGGATCAAGAATTGTCGATGATGACGAACCGATTGCGACCGATTTGTGCCGATTCGCGTTCAGTTGCGGAAAAAAGAAGGCTCTTTATGGATTTCGGACTGTTTTGGAGTGCGCCGGCAAAGCGGTGCGGCCAAATCGAACCCCAGCGCCGGAAGATCTCAACGGTGTTTGTCGGGAACCTGGACATCGGGTTCCGCACGCACCGCGGGGACGGTGCGCCGTGCCCAACGAAATGCTGATGTTGGGCACGCCGGATCGTCCCTGATCCGGCTTTGCCCAACTACGCGCTCCGCGCCGGCACCTGGAAGCTGGCAGCAATTTGTTGATCGAAAAGGAATTTATACGCGCCCACCCTGCTATACTGAACAACATCGTTGGATCGGCCTGATAACCAGTCTCGATTCGAAGCAGACAACTTCGTTTCACAGGGGTTACAAATGATCGCTCTCGAATCCCTATCGCGCATATCGGTCGATGATTATCTGGCCTTCGAGCAGACAAGTAAGATCCGTCATGAGCTGGTCGATGGGTACCTGTATGCCATGACCGGCGCCAGTGATCGGCATGAGGAGATCGCGGCCAATCTGCTGGCAATCCTGCATGGCCACCTGAAAGGTAGTGGTTGCAGGGTCTACGGAAGCAATCTGAAGATCCGTGTCGGAGATGACTTTTTGTACCCGGATCTGTTCGTACGCTGCGCAGCCGACCGGGGAGACCCTTTTTTCAAGACCGATCCGACACTGGTGATCGAGGTCCTATCCCCCAGCACCCAAAGTTACGATCGAGGCGATAAGCGACTTGCCTATCAAAGCCTCGTGACCTTGCAGGAGTATGTGCTGATTGCTCAGGATAGCCCTTCCGTCGAGATTCATCGTCGTGCAACCGACGGATGGGAGCACGAGACTTACCAGGGGCCAGGCGAGTCGCTCTCGTTCCAATCCGTCGCATTGGATATCGATCTATCGGAGATCTACACTTAGAGGCTGTCTGAAAACTAACACATTGATTTTAAACAGGTAGGCTAGGAGGAACGAAACCCAGCTTTGGATTGCTGGGTTTTGGCCGTCCCTGGCCGCAACCCAGCCTACGGCCTACGATCCCTTTTAGACAGTCTCTTAGGGTCGGATTCCCCTTAATCTCGATAATTTTTCATAGCCATGCTGCTAATCTCTTCTATGCTTTTATCAGCCCATAATTTTTTGCCATTCTGTATAGTCAAAGGTTTTAACATTGACTAATAAACGTTCTGTTTGAGGACTTAAACTGATGAAATTACATTCAATACCTTGTACTTTAATTTCATTGTCTGTTGTCCTTCATTTTTCCTAACACCTTGAATTGTTTCTGTGCCCCTTGCCTCAAGATTGTTTCGTGCCCTTGTAGCCCTCAAGAAGTTTCCTTTTTCCAACCCCAAGGGAATATTTATATCCAAAACTATTTCGCCTCACACCGTCGAGTTGAACACCATATTCTTCCTCGCCGTGGCCATTCCTACAGCTAACCAACCGTTGAAGGCGGCGAAAATGGATCTTCTTTTCCAAGTCCGATCGAGCTTTGTACTGCATAAACTTGATTCATTTGTAAAGATTCGGGTCCACCAAGGAACTAGTGTTCCAACCTCTTAGACGCTGCATCTGGCGCACCTGCTGACGCCTCTTAATGACAAACTTGGACGAAGAGATCGAAATCGGCCGTTACCACCATCACTTTCCGATTAATCGTAATGGCGTTCTAATCTGAAAGTTCATATCATTTACCTGTCCCACCGTTGAAACTACGTTTTGTACAGGCCAGAATCCTACCCTTTGCCATGATGATTTTTGCTTGCAACACAATGTTAGGTGGTGTATGACCACGGCGAATTAAAAACGGTTTGGTCGCTGAAGTATCCCCGCAAATCAGCCCGCATAGGTTGGACAAAGCCCGCCAGGGACGGCAGGCGTACCCAACAAGGTGTTGGGCACTACCTCGCTATATCTTGTTGTTTTATATTGGAATAATGTGGGGATACCTCAGGGTCTGTCCCCCTTTTTCCTCTGAAATCACCAGCCGCTTCTGGCAGGAAAGTGGTCTGGCGAATTGACTAGTTAGCAATTGAACCCTGGATTGTATTCTTCCAGTTATACCAAACGTTTAACAGATCATTTAAAACGGATGTTTGGTATTCTTTATTAGCGACACTTGAATGATCTTCCCGCTATCGGTTGAAAAGTATAAATAGCCATCTGGGCCACTGCGGGTATGACGAATTCTTTCTTTTAAATCCGCAAATAAGATTTCTTGCTTGACAACTTTGCTATTTTCAAGAACCAAACGTCGCAAATGAGTTGAACTTAGATTGCCCAAAAACAAGTTATTTTTCCATTGAGGAATTTTGTCCCCTTGATAAAAGGCCATTCCTGAAGGAGAAATACTGGGCACCCAATAGGCAACAGGTTGTTCCATCTTGGGATGGTGAGTTTGCCCTATTTTAGGTCCCCAGTATTCACGTCCATAAGTAATGACAGGCCAGCCATAATTTTTGCTAATTTTAACTAGATTAAGCTCATCACCACCACGAGGTCCAAATTCACAACTATAGATCTCTCCTGTGACTGGATCAAAGTCGATGCCTTGAGGGTTACGGTGACCATAACTCCAAATTTCCGGCAGTGCATTTGGAGTTGTTTCAAAAGGATTGCCGACTGCCGCTTTCCCCTCAAGGTCGAGTCTTAAAATTTTGCCATTGTGATAGGACAAATCCTGAGCATAATCTCTTTCTCCTCGATCACCAATGGTCATGTAAATATGTTGATTTTTGAAGAGTAGTCGAGACCCAAAATGTCGTCCAGAGTCTCCTGTTACTTTAGCGACAAAGAGAGTTTGAAGTTGATTCAAAGTTCCCTTGTCCCACACTCCTCGGGCTAGAGCGGTTGTAAGTTGATCTTCAAAAATTGTCGAATAAGTCAGGTAAACATAATTTCTACCAGTTACTTTTTGATAATGAACATCCAACAAGCCACCTTGACCTTTGGCCACTATTTGAAGTGTAGGCAATTGTTTTTGTATGTTTTGAGTAAGATGAACATAAAGAAGTTTTCCTTGGCGAAGAGTAATGAGCAACTCTTCTGGTGAGATAAAATCAAACCCCCAAATAACATCATTGGTTTCAAAGACTGTTTTGAGTTTATATTGCTGATTAGAAGAGGAAATCGATTGAAACAACTGTGCGTTAAGTTGCGTTTGAAACAGAGCGATTGGAATGCAAAAGAGCATACATATGGTGAATAAATGTTTTCCTATCATTTTTCCTCCTAAGTTAATTGACTTACAAATGGAAGATGTCCTTAAGGCTACATATTTAAATTGCTAACGTCGAGGCTAACCAGCAGCCCAAAGCGGTAAGCCGAAAAGTGCACCGCTTTGGGCTGTCCGGTTAAGCTGCATGTTAGTTCCATTTCTCTTGCTCGACTAGGGTCGCAAGATGTTCTAGTGCTCCAAATAATTCTTGCATATTATCAATGGTGTAGTTTTTTTCGTTTTTTGTAAAAAGATGCTCTTGCAATCGACCAAATTGCCATAAATTTCCATCAGTAACCACTCCATATACCGAATTTGTTTCATTATTGTTGATCTTTTGTGATGCTACTAATTCAGCCAGGCATTGCCCCCAGCCTTGTTCAAAGTCGTTCTTTTTTGCTTCAACGACAATAACGATTGGGGTTTCAAGGACTGTCTTCCCTAGTGCTGATCTTTTTGAAAAAATATAGTCAGGTGTTCCAGATAATACTTCGTTAAATGATATTGGTTTTTGTATCCAAAACGAATAGTTTTTACTGTGTCTTTTATATATCTCTCTTAGCAACGGAGATATTATCAGTTCGCTTCGAGAAGCTTCAGAAGAAAATATATCAATATTCTCTTTATTAAACCTAAACTCTTCTATAAAAGCTTGAGGAACGACTATATCCAGCGCCGATATAAAAATACCTTCCTCGTACTTTATTTTGTATTCTTTTTGAACCTCGGCAATATTTCTAAACTGACTAAATGACATTTGAGAACACCTCGGTTTTGTTGGAGCTAACGTTTGAGTTGCTGAGGAGCCGGACCGCGGCATTGGGTCGCTTGCAGCCAAATGTTAGGCGAATGATCTGTGAAAAACGACCCGTCAATTGAGTCTGACCTCTTTTCTCTCTCGGCCTTATAGTTTTTTAATTTCTTCGATTGAAAGCCCTGAAGTCTCAGCAATGATCGTTATGCTGATGTCTTTTTGCTTCAATGCCTTTGCCATTTCTATTTTTTCTTCTTTTCTTCCTTCCTCCTTACCTTCTTTTAATCCCTCTTCTTTGCCTTTCTTTTCCCCAAGTTGAATCCCTTCATTTAACCCCTCTTTTAACCCTTCTGTTTTGCCTTCGTTCCTGATCCGCTCCTTGAGTTTATAAGGCAAAATCCATTTTTCGCTTTCCTGAAGTTTCTTGAAGATCCCCGCATCGACAAAACTATGATAGGTTTCTTCGCTAATGATCAGATGATCGATCACTTCGACCTTGAGGAATTTTCCCGCTTGAATAAAATGATCGGTGAGATCCTGATCTTCGTAGGAAGGCGTTACATTCCCACCGGGATGGTTATGGACCATAATCACCCGAACGGCCAGCTTGTAAATCGCCATGCGGAAGGCTTCTCTGGGGTTGATGTTCGCCATGTTGGCAGAGCCCAGCGCGACTAACTCGATATAGAGGATTTTGTTCGCTTGATTCAAACCCACCATCCAGAAGTGTTCCTGACCTTGCCCGATTTTATTCTCTCGACGGAGAATCTGGCGCATGATCGGATAGATGTCTTCCGCACTATTTACGGTGACTTTCTGTTGCTTGCTTAATTTGACTTCCATTGCGGGGCCTTTTATAGAAGGGCTAACGTAAAGTTGAGGGGTGCGGGCCAACCCAGGCTGACCGGGGCCACTCAACTTTGATCCACGCGGTACGCCAAAAAGGGGCCGCACTTTCACCTACGTCCCTCCTGAACGCCTGGTTAAGTGCTCCCAAGCTCCAACGCAACCCGTAGAGCTCGGTTGAGTTCAGATAACTTTTCATGAAGTAGTGAACCGACATAATTCGTAAGAACAGATTTAGGAAGACTGACCAGTTCATCACAGTGAATGCTGCTATCATGTTTCAGGCCGTGTTCCACTCCAACCGGCACCTGCGTGGAAAGCCCATGATATGCACTATAGATGGGCGCACAGATAACCGTTGAGAACCTGGAGTCAATCAGGACTTGACGGCTTACAACGACAAACACTCGTGACCGCTTTGGATCACGGGCAGAAGGGTGAAGGACTCGATATAAATCACCTCTTTTCAAGGGATGACCTGATAGTCAAGAATGTCTTCCGCTTCTCGATTCAACTCTTCGGCATGACGATCCAGAATCTTAAGCTCATCATTCGTAGAGCGATGAGTGACAAAAAAACAGCGGAGCGCTTGTGCTACCAGGGCAGAGCGTTCTTCGGGTCGAGGTGCTCGCTGATCAAGCTCAGCAACAAGCTCATCGGGAAGAGTGATAGAAGTCTGAACAATCATAGGACGTACTATAGAGTAAAGACCCTGGATAGAGCAATTCCGCCATCCTGGGTCTCGAGAATAGCGAATCGCCCTGCGGGCATCCGCCCTATGGCCCTAACGCCACACATCACCGGCAACAAAAAGCAGAGCGAGGAACGAGCGGCGCTTTTTGCTGTCCGAGTGCATGTGATTGTTAGGCGGAATTACTCACAGGAAAAGATTACTGAAACTAGATACTGCTGCTGACACAAACGCAAGTAGTTGTTCCCTGTCCATCTACTTGGCAACCGCTTTGGTTAATTAGCACCCCTTGTAGATCAGCACCATCGTGAGATGGTTTATATACAACCTTAAGGGCCTTCAAACAGGCCATTCTTTTATTGATTGTTTGCCTGACGCTGGGTTTGTCATTGAGTCCTCGTAAGCCGTTCGTTTTTTCACCTAATGGGGAGCTAACCAGCAACATCGATTGCCCCCATGGACGGGGGCAAGGGAGGTTTGTCTGCGTTCAGCGTCTTGATAGGCGGCGCGTCTTATGTTGCACTGACGTTGTTGTTAGGCGATTGCCTGTTTTGGTGTCTGAAACGGTTAGGGTATCAAAACGCCGCCGGGCAGGTTTCTGTGTGCTTTCCGTTTGGTAATACGTTTTAGATTGCACGTGCTGGTTAGCTCCCCAATAAGCGGCGCAGGGACGCGCCGCTTATCGTTGCAAATCAGCCGACCCAAAAAGCAGAGCGAGGAACGAGCGGCGCTTTTTGGGGTCGGCTGGATTTGCCTTGTTAGGCGATATCAAGTTTCGGTTCTATGGTTTCTCGAAAATCAGGATGAACTTATTTGCGCCACTGATATCGGCGATCAAGCGCCATCCTTGCTCATATAAGCTTACGACGGAGTATTTTCCACTGATATGACCTGAGCAATCCATGTCAGCGTAAGGCCCCACCATGTACGCTGAACAATAAGCTACTTTTGCTGCCTAGGCTCCAGAGGCAAATGCAAGTCCAAGTATCAGTAGAGGCAACATCAATTTCTTCATTTAAAATCTCCCGAAAGTTGCGGCTACCGGCTTTCCGCGCTTGTGACAGTGTAGCCATTGCTGTCACGCGCCTAACGTTTGGGCTCAGGCGCCCAATGCCGCGTGGCACTGAGCTTGAAAGTTGCTGAGGAGCCGGACCGCGGCATTGGGTCGCCTGCAGCCGAATGTTAGGCGAATGAGCTGTGAAAAACGACCCATCAATTGAGCCTGGCCCCTTTTGCTCAACCATAGCTTGACAGTTGCTCACTAACTTTACTAGACTCCTCTTCGGAGCTTCAAAACTCCTACAGGCGGGCAAAACCGCACCCCGTAAAGTATTTGCGGTTTTTTTGTGCCCGAAATTCGGGGAACTATGGCCGGGAGGTCTGGGGAATACAATACCCGCAAGGGGAATACCCAGAGCAGTTCCTGTAGCTGTTTTGAACCTCCTGGCCACCATTTTAAGCGCAACTTCAAAATTGCTACAGGAGCAATCCATGAAAATACGCCACCTCAAAGTCCGTGAGGGATACAGGGACTATTGCCTTAAAAACCAATCCCACAAAGGCAATCCGACAATCCCTTTTATCTTACTCAAAGGCATTTGGCTTGAGAAAGCCGGATTTACCATTGATACCCCGTTATCGGTGATTGTACGTAAAAACTTCCTCCTGCTTGTACCGCAAGAGGAAGATTGACAGTTTTATGCCCCCGGCTACACGCCGGGGTTAGTTTTTTTTCGGGTCTAACGTGGTTGCGCTTCAGCGGGCGGCGCGGAGCACCGTCCGCTGCAAGCGCTTGTTAGCTGGTCTTGTCGCCATATCTGTCGAAGAACTCTTGATACTGATCCATGTGTCGCTCCAAGTGGAGCTGGACAGAGCTGATTGCGTTCTGTGGTGACGTACGCAACTCCACCGATTGTTCTCCCGCCGGGAGAGCGACGACGCTCTCAACATACTCGGTTAGCTCGCGACAAGCTCGCTTGAACGCTGACTGCGACGCCCTAGGTTGCCTGAGGAGCATGTGGAAGAAGAAGGAGTTGACGTTAACGATGCGGCATACTGCCGCACTCCCGTTGGGAGTTTCCAGCACGCCAAGCTTGGATCCGTACACACCTTGCGGGCTTAATTCCTCCAGGTCTGAGTTCTTCGCCCACTCGCTTGGAATTGCAGGTGACACGAGCTCGGCTGCTAGGAAGAATCCCTTCGGCTTACCGCCCCCTTTCAGGATGTAGTGACGGAGGGGTGCAAACGGCTCAATGTCGCTGCCAGCCAGCCTTGCCGAATTGAAGGCAATCTTTAGGAGCACACGGGATAAGAGCTCGTAGTCGTAGACAAGCGTGTGGCGCTCATCGAAGCCGCGAGCCACTGCCATCTGTGAGTCGTAGAGATCACAGAAGTAGGCGTCTAGCTTGGAGAGGTGTACGTTGTTGCACTGCTCGCACACATCCCTCACCACGTAGTCGGCGCCGTGAACAGTACCACTGCGCGTCGAGAAATGGGCGCCTTTCCTGCCGGTCCGGTCCAAGAATCCGCTTGGCCACACATGCTCCTTGGTCAACGGCCGATCGCCATCGCAGTAGGCGCACGAACGTCTCACACCCCCTCCTCCAATCCAGCTAACGTCACGGATTACGCGGCGGGGAGTAAGCGATCCATTGTCCAAGGCGTATTCCCGCTCGCGTGCATCCGATTGTTAGATGACGATGTCTTGCTAGTCGTGTTGCAATGTGAAATTCTCGTCGAAGAGTTTGTTTCTTTCGCCCGTCCGGTACGTCTTGTCAATTAGGGTGGCGCTTTGGGACGTCACGAGCAGCGAGCCGCCATAGACGTCACGACCGAGGCCTAAGAGCGTCTGATCGCCCGCCCATATCTGGATTCTCAGGATGTTTTGGCCCGCCTGCAGAAGTGCACCTACGTCAAGCTCAAGTGTTTTATCGCCATCTTCCCGCGCGTAAACGATATTCCCAATCTCGTTTCCATTGAGATGGACAACGACAGGCTCCATGGTTATGGCTGAGAAGGTTTTTCCTGTTGCCGTGTAGTGCACACGAACGACAGTGTCGTCGCCTGCTCCAGAGACAATCGCACGCTCTCGTGAAGGAAATCTGTAGTGAGCCTAAATCTCTTCGATAGAAAGTGGGCTACCGTGCTTATCTGTCATTTGTCTCTCCAGTGTGCGTAGTGGGGCGCTGTCATCTAACGCCGCAAATCAGCCGAGCCGTAAGGAGCAGTAGCGACTGAAGGCGTCGGCTGGATTTGCCTTGTTATGCTTTAATTTCCTCAATAGGAAGTATTTGTTTACCATGTCGCACGGTGAGTATTATTACCTCAGCATTTTCATATTTATATATAATTCGATAATTACCACTTATAATTTCACGGAAAGCCTTGTTCTTGATTTCAGGCACTACACGCCCACTTTCAGGAAATTCATCCAATCTTTCAACCAGAGTAAATATTTTATCTACCCATTTTTCAGCGGCTCTTGGTTTATCTTGTGCAATATATTCAGCAATTTCAGATACTCTATCTATAGCTAGTGGAGACCAAGTTATACTCATTTATTCAACCTGGCTAATATCATTTTTTTTGCGTTATGATGCTTAACACCGTTCCCTTCATTCAATTGCACAATAGCTGTTTGAATGTCTTCAAGTAACTCGATTTTTTCCCGCATTGCTTCATATTCAGCCACATCAAGAAGAACACCTACACCTTTACCATGCTGTGTAATTACTAAAGGTCTTTTAGTTTCATGGACTTGCTTGATGAATGATGCGACTCCTGACCGAAATTCGGACATTGGGCGAATGTCTTGATCAATGATTGGATGATGCATATCTCACCTCAAAAACGTACTCAATTTTGTACAGTATAGCGTACTTCTGGCGAGATGTCTTTTTAGAGCATAATGGGGAGCTAACCAGCAACCTCCCTTGCCCCCATGGACGGGGGCAAGGGAGGTTTGTCTGCGTTCAGCGTCTTGATAGGCGGCGCGTCTTATGTTGCACTGACGTTGTTGTCCGGCGATTGCCTGTTTTGGTGTCTGAAACGGTAGGGCTATCAAAGCGCCGCCGGGCAGGTTCCGGTGTGTTTCCCTTTTGGTAATACTCTTTATATTGCACTTGCTGGTTAGCTCCCCAATAAGCGGCGCAGGGACGCGCCGCTTATCGTTTGGGCTCAGGCACCCAATGCCGCGTGGCACTGAGCTTAAAAGTTGCTGAGGAGCCAGACCGCGGCATTGGGTCGCTTACAGCCGAATGTTAGGCGAATGATCTGTGAAAACGACCCATCAATTGAGCCCGGCCCCTTTTCCGTTTTTTCGTTACAATTCTTCAATTTCTTTTTCCGGTAATCCAGAGGCTTCGGCAATAACCGAGATTTCAACATTTTGTTGTTTTAATGCTATTGCCATTTCGATAGCTTTTTCTCTCCTGTATCTTTCCTTGAGTTTATAAGGCAAAACCCATTTTTCGCTTTCCTGAAGCTTCTTGAAGATCCCCGAATCGACAAAGCTATGATAGGTTTCGTCGCTGATGATTAAATGATCGATCACTTCGATGTTGAGGAATTTGCCTGCTTGAATAAAATGATCGGTGAGGTCCTGATCTTCGTATGAAGGCGTCACATTCCCGCCGGGATGGTTATGGACCATGATAACCTGAACGGCCAGCTTGTAAATCGCCATGCGGAAGGCTTCTCTGGGTTTGATGCTCGCC
This sequence comes from Candidatus Thiosymbion ectosymbiont of Catanema sp. Cochon2018, assembly GCA_011392765.1. Classification (GTDB taxonomy): domain Bacteria; phylum Pseudomonadota; class Gammaproteobacteria; order Chromatiales; family Chromatiaceae; genus Thiosymbion; species Thiosymbion ectosymbiont_A. Next base: position 355,879 of record WYCW01000002.1, read on the forward strand.
ATGTTGGAAGAACCCAGAGCGACCAGCTCGATATAGAGGATCTTGTTCGCCTGATTCAAACCCACCATCCAGAAGTGTTCCTGACCTTGACCGATTTTATTCTCTCTCCGGAGAATCTGGCGCATGGTCAGATAAATATCCTCCGCGCTGTTTACGGTAACTTTTTGTTGCTTGCTTAATTTGACTTCCATTGTGGGACCTCTATAAAACGCCTAACGTTGCAAACCAGCCGACCAAAAACGCGGTACTACTGAGCTTGAATTTACCACAAAAAGAGCGCCGCGTTTTTAGGTCGGATTGTATTTGCTTTGTTATGTGTGCGATGAATTAATAACCTCTTTAATGCTGGATTCGTCCCAATCGAAGATGGATGTACAACGGAGGTCTAGTTCACGAGCATTATGACCTCCAGCTTTAACACCTATTACCGGAATAGCTCTGCTTTCCGCAACGCTTACTTCATAGTTAATCCATGGCTGGAAGAGGCAAGAAGGAGTAATTAGTAAGAAGATTAAATGTGATGAATCTATTCTTCTTCGGATTGCGTTACTTAGCAAAGGCCACTCAGCCATCATGTGTGCACCATACTTGTTTATCCATTGTATCGCCGTGTCGCTCATTACGTTCTTGGCTAGTAAAGATGTTTTATTTTCCTCTAAAGACTTAAGTTTACGTCGTAACGAAAGCTTGCCTTCTATTTCCGTGCGCTTTCCATCGGGACTGTATATAATCCGGCAAAATCCTTCAGGAAGACCTGAGATTCGGATCTGTGCTCGAATACGCTCGATTTCGTCCTCTATTCGTTGGAGTTCATCAGCTTCATTTTGTACTTTCGATAGATCGATTGCTTCTTTGCGTGGAACTGAAGAGTTTATCCATGTATCTGGACCGAGGACTTGATTCAGTAGTGCAACAAAATCATCATATATATCACTCTCCTCCCATGAATGAGAGATGAATATCGTATTCATGTTTCGAAACCTTAAAGATGATTACGCCTAATGGGGAGCTAACCAGCAACATCGATTGCCCCCATGGACGGGGGCAATCGATGTTTGTCTGCGTTCAGCGTCTTGATAGGCGGCGCGTCTTATGTTGCACTGACGTTCTTGTTAGGCGATTGTCTGTTTTGGTGTCTGAAACGGTAGGGCTATCAAAGCGCCGCCGAGCATGTTCCTGTGTGTTTCCCTTTTGGTAATACTCTTTCATATTGCACTTGCTGGTTAGCTCCCCAATAAGCGGCGCAGGGACGCGCCGCTTATCGTTTGGGCTCAGGCGCCCAATGCCGCGTGGCACTGAGCTTGAAAGTTGCTGAGGAGCCGGATCGCGGCATTGGGTCGCCTGCAGCCAAATGTTAGGCGAATGGGCTGTGAAAAACGACCCGTCAATTGAGCCTGCTCCCTTTTCCCCTTATTGCTTGATGATTATTCATAACTTGCAATCTTCTCTTGACACAACATCCCTGTTAATTGTTGTAAATGCTTTACGCGTTCCGCCAGCCATATTAGTTCTTCCTGAGAAATTTTGTAATGCTCTGAATAACGTGCATCAACGTATGCATTTTTCAATAACTGAAATCGACGACGCTGAATTTTGCTCTCTTGAGGGAATATCTCAGCAATGCGCTTATCTTGCGATATTGCCAAAGAATTGAGCTGTTTCAAATTATGTGTATAGGGTTTGTAGTTGGTTAAAACCAGCAGTAAACATGCGTAGAGATGTTCAGTTGCTTGGTGTAATTGAAAGGCCGCCCCTTTTAAATTATTTTCCTCAACTCCAACCTCATAAAACCTATAAAATCCTTTTGCACTCTCAAACCACTGTTTATAATACTTCTCTGCAATGGTTTTGTACTCTTCAGGGATCAGATTGCCTGCTTCTGCTAGATCACGTTTATCCCCCTCATAAAGTACAATTCCTTCACGCTTAATATCAGTGAAAAAATATTGCCCTTTGGCTAAGGCATCATTCACTTCATCTAATGTATGAACCAATATATTTAAAGGTTGGCGCACTCGTAAAGCAATACGATCTTCCGCGATATGCCAAATTTTATACTCTTCGACGAGCTCTCTTTGGTTGACAATAACGAGAATGTCATAATCGCTAACGTAACCGTGAGCCGGGTCATGTACCCATTTTCCTGTGGCATGACTACCGAATAGGATGATTTTTAATATCCTGCCGTGTTTTTTCTTACCAGTAGCAAAACCTGTAACTTGCTCAAACTCGTCACGGAGGACAGTGACAATATGGGCTAGATTGTCCTGCCGGGATGCTGGCAAATGATCAAGATTCTTTTTCATCCGATCCATACTATATGCTGGGGCTTTTTTTATGGGGCCTAACGCCTGTGTCAGCGGATTTTGAGCGCAGCGAAAAATTCCGCTGAACACACATGTTAGCCCATTTTAAGGTGTTCATCGGAAACCCAACCTTCTATCCCTTTAGAAGGGCCTTCCAACACTTTGATACGGTAGAAATATCGACCAGGTGCAAATTCATGTTTTAGACCAGTCAGATAAATTTGAGTTCCTTCAGTTAAAATACAAATATGTCTATTTTGGTTGTATACGGAATCCATGCTTGGAAATGTAACAAGAATGATTGGCTTATTGTCATTGCTAAAAACGCTTAGACTACGCTGTTTGGTACTTAAATAATTGATATTTACATTACCTTTATTATCAGTAATCACTGGGCTTTGGCCATCATGTGACTCTATTGAGACATTTGTATCTTTACTGCTTGGCCAGAAATAAACAAGTAATCCAATTATAGAAGCAACAGAACCAACCACCCCTATCAGTTTTACCAACCCTGATAATTTTAATGACTTGTTCACTTTTTTCCACGGATAAGGATCTCCACAGTTATCACAATAATGAGGAACAGGGTCTGGAGTTAAGTCAGTTATGCCATCGACAAACATATGACCTTTAATAGGGGCATTACAGCTAGGACAGCTTGTAATTGTTGGTTTCCCACAATCTGGACATCGATCTTTTTTATATTCTGGATTGACCAAATATGATGATGTTATTTGATGTCCGTTCAAACAGACTTGTTGATAATCTTGATGTCCCATTTTCGTTAATTATTTGGTTTCTTGTTTTTGGGCTAATGGGGAGCTAACCAGCAACCTCCCTTGCCCCCATGGACGGGGGCAAGGGAGGTTTGTCTGCGTTCAGCGTCTTGATAGGCGGCGCGTCTTATGTTGCACTGACGTTGTTGTTAGGCGATTGCCTGTTTTGGTGTCTGAAACGGTTGGGGTATCAAAACGCCGCCGGGCAGGTTTCTGTGTGCTTTCCGTTTGGTAATACGTTTTATATGGCACGTGCTGGTTAGCTCCCCAATAAGCGGCGCAGGGACGCGCCGCTTATCGCCAGCCATAGAACTCCAAGACATCCTTTGTTTCCTTTGAGGGATTTTCAATCTGCTTTAGCAACCTGATTGCCTGCAACATATCTTTTAGCATTTCTCTCTCCTGACAGGTGCGATGTTTTGCCGCCTAATGATGCAAATCAGGCGGCCAAAAAGCGCGCTTGCACTAAGGAATGAATCAGATTGCGAGATCGACGTGCGCTTTTTGAGTCGGCTGCATTTGCCTTGTTAGCCGCTCACTTGAGATACCGATAACATTCAATTTCTTAAGGGCAAAAGGCGAATTCGGTGTCGTTTAGGATCAATTGTTACAAGTGCCCCAATTTCCAGTTTTCTCGATACAATGTTCAATGCTTCGATTACGACATTTCCCGCTACTGACGGTACAATATTTTCCATTCTAAGCTGTATTACGCTTGGCTTCTCTGCGTTTGTGGAGTAAAGAAGTGAACCAAAATCCAGATCGTGAGTGAATACTACAAATTGATTTTGTCTAGCCCACTCCATAATCTCAGTATCCTCAGCACAAATTTCCCCAATTTCACGCCAATGCATTACTTCATGCCCTTGAGCCTCAAGAAATTCTACCCAGCCTTGAGGGATGTTCATGTCCAGAACTATTTTCATGACACCTTTAGTTGAACATCATATTCTTCTGCCCGCCAGGTAGCATAAGCTAATGCTGCGTAAATATCCTCTATTTCTAAGTCAGGATAAAGATTTAAAATTTCTTCATTTGTTTTTCCGGTGGATAGTAGTCCTGTTATTGTCCCAACCGTTATTCTTATTCCACGAACACAAGGCTTTCCACCCATTACTCTTGGATTAATTGTAATGCGGTCTAAGTCAGGAAAGTTCATATCAATAACCTTGTGTCACAAGAAAATACGTCGAAAGTGAGGTCTAATCTGCTTGCCTGTTCGCAACTGCCTGTATATATTGCCAGTAGATAGGACAAATCCGTCAGGTACTGACATGGGAAATACCCCCTCCGCCGGAACACAGACCAAGCCCCGCCTGCTCGACTAGGTGCGGGACAAAATCCGTTTTAAGCACTACAGCATCCGCACCGAGCAAGCCTATCTGGATTGGATTCGCCGCTTTATCTTGTTTCACGCCAAACGTCATCCCGCGGAGATGGGCGCGCCGGAGGTGGAGGCTTTTCTCACACATCTCGCCACAGTCGGCAGGGTGGCCGCTTCCACCCACAAACAAGATGGATGTCCTTTTCTTTTTTTCTTTTTTCGTAACTATTCAGCTACAAGATATTGTGTACGGGTAGTGAAAAACCACAAAATGTTGTGTTTTCATCACACGGAAAGGCACGAAAATGCTGTATTTTTCAGCTATTATTATACCTCTCAAATCGTAAGTCTCTGTTTTTTTTATGTGAATGGGGTCCTGAATAGTTACCTTTTTTCTTTCTTTCGTTCGCGGTCGATGCGTATCACGATGTGATAGTGATTACTCATCACCGCATAGGCGGCCACATCGGTAGCAAATAAGGCAGCAAGCTGCTGAACGCGCTCGACAATCCAGCTGCGGCGGTGGTCGAAATTCGTGCCTGAGAACTGGTCCTCCCCACACAGGAAGGCACGCCGCACGCAACGGCATACGCAGTGATACCAGGAAGTGTTTTCAAGGGAGACGAGAACGGAGCGGGGAGCAGTCATGGCAATCTCTGCGATTTCGGTGTCAGGAAGAAGCTAGCCCGGAGTGGGCAAACAAAATGGGTGTCCCTTACTCTGCGTCCCTTACTCTGCGCCTAAGCACTAACATATTGCCCCCTTGTTTCATCCAACACAGAACTCGAACTTGCAGCATTAGTTGTGAGTTTCATGCCTGGTTGGAAATTGTCTATAAAGCTCCAAAACTATACTCAAGCGTGATTTTTCCGCTTTTTATTCTTCCTGCGTCATAAATTATTTCAGCTCTGTCAGAGTACCAGTCTACATTCCACCGAAACTTAATTTGGCCGGATAGTTCTTCTGTTTTATAAGGCTCACCATTTAGAATAAGAGAAATTCTACCTTTTCCGTTAACGCTACCCTGTCCAAAAATATCGAGGGAATAGACATTCCCTTGCCCGGATTTCTTTTCAAGAAAAATAGTCTGATTTTTTGATACATCAACAACCCTATAGGTTTCAACATTTATGTTGCAACCCATGAAGGGGAGCATGAAAAATGCTAAAATTATTCGTCTCATTCTTTACTCGCCAACGGCTTGGCTCAGGCGCCCAATGCCGCGTGGCACTGAACTTGAAAGTTGCTGAGGAGCCGGACCGCGGCATTGGGTCGCCTGCAGCCAAATGTTAGGCGAATGATCTGTGAGAAACGACCCATCAACTGAACTGGCCCCTTTTCCATTGCTAATCAACCGCGCGACTTTTTGCGTCGTCTGAATTAGCTTTGTCAGCAAACTCTAAGTTTAGAGTTTTTCGATTTCTTTTCTCGAAAGTTGCGTATATTTCTCAATTTTATCTATTGATTCCCCGTCACCTTTCATAGCTTTTGCCATTTCAATAGCTTTTTTCTTTTCCCTTTCTCTTAATCCTTCTTCTTTCAAACGCTGCATTACGCCAGCCTCAGTAAAACTGAAATAACGATTATGTCCAATAATAATATGGTCATAAAACTCTAATCCAAGCGATTTTGTATTAATTAACAGATTAGATGTGAATCTTTCATCCTCATCACTAGGCGTTGGGTCACCTGTGGGGTGATTATGCACGACGATAATACCATGAGGGTTTAAGGGTATCGCTGCGCGCAATACCTCAATTGGCCGAACATAAACTGAATTAATTGCACCTATGGCAATAACTTCAAAGCATAACGGTTTTACTTTAGTATCCACACTTATCGTTATGAGCTTTTCTTTTGCTTCATTCTGAAGATCAGAGAATAATTCATAGACCTTCAGGGGATCGGTGAGTGGCTCATCGACGGGCGCATCAGATTTAACCCGGCGTTTTTTGTAACGGAGTTCAATTTCCCGAATATATGTCGGTTGCTTATCAGTCTTACTCACATCCTTCTGCTTACCCTTTTTGATAACCTGATTAGTTACTGGCCCAACAAACTTCTCGGGACGATATTTTACAACCATTTCTTATGGCCTGCTTTGTTGCTAATTTCCTCCAATCAGGTGCGATGTTTTGCCGCCTAATGGGGAGCTAACCAGCAACATCGATTGCCCCCATGGACGGGGGCAATCGATGTTTGTCTGCGTTCAGCGTCTTGATAGGCGGCGCGTCTTATGTTGCACTGACGTTCTTGTTAGGCGATTGTCTGTTTTGGTGTCTGAAACGGTAGGGCTATCAAAGCGCCGCCGAGCATGTTCCTGTGTGTTTCCCTTTTGGTAATACTCTTTCATATTGCACTTGCTGGTTAGCTCCCCAATAAGCGGCGCAGGGACGCGCCGCTTATCAGGTAGTAGACGGCGAGTCGCCGTGTTTAAGTGCGTCGAGTCGCCTTCTATACTACAACGATTGCTTCTTTTTCAAATTCATGAATAGCTCCATCAACGCATTCAAAAACAATGAGTTAAGATCTACGGACGACTTGTTGCCTCGGTCTCCTGAGCGAACAACTACGGCGAACTTCCATCTAGTTCTTGACCCCTATGGCTTCGATGGCCCTGTCTGACCCTCTTCCAGGAAAAGGCATGGCAAAAGAGAGTCTCACAGCGATTTGTCCAGTCCCTTGATCTTGAAGCTCAGGGAGCCGGTTGGGCAGATGTCGACGCAGAGACCGCAGCGGGTGCAGTCGGCGCCGATGTCGGTATCGAGCGTCTTGGCCCGGCTACGGATGGTCACATCCAGGACATGTGGCACCATGCAGATCTTGCGGCAGTCCCCCTCGTGGTGGCAGCTGTGCATGTTGTACTGTACCCGTAACGGCGACAAGGTCCCTACCAGACCGTAGGTGATGCCGATGGGGCAGATGTAGCGGCACCAGGCGCGGCGGGAGACCAGCACTTCGAAAGCCAGCAGGGCCAGGACCCAGAGTAGGGCGATGCCTGGGCCATAGATCAGCGCGCGGCTCAGTATTCCCGTCGGGGAGATGGTCTCGAATACGGTATAACCGGTGAGCAGGGCGAGCAGCGCGAAGATGACGTAGAAGAAGGCGCGTACGCCACGGTGAAACCGCATGTCCTTGACCAGCTTCTTCTCCGCCAGTTTGAGATGGAGCGCCTCGGCCCATTCGGCGATCAGGTGGTAAGGGCACACCCAGGAGCAGAAGGTGCGGCCGCCCAGAAGCAGCCACAGGATAAACACGGTGACGGTGCCGATGACCAGGTTCAGCACCAGGTGCTTGTAGGCCAGCATGACTTGCAGCGCGGAGTTCAGGTCCGCCATGTGAAATCCGACGAAACGGGAGGCGGTCAGCGCACCCTCCACCAGCTGGAGGTCGAGATAATAGGAGATGACGAACAGGAGATTGACGAGGATCAGGGTGATCCAGCGGCGGATTCGCCATTTGTGCCGGTCATGGGCTAGTGCCCTTTCTTGCTCCGCCTCACGCAGCTTTGCCTTGGTCAGCTTTTCCTTGCGCTTTTCGGCATAGACCGCAACTACCTCGGGCCGGCGCTCGTCCGGAGAAGGCTTCGCTGGCCGCAGGCCGATCAGCTGGCGCAGGGATTCGGCGATGTAGCTCATGATTCGCTCGGTTCCCTTTCCTCATGATCGTGATCGTGATCGCAGTCGTGATCGTGATCGCAGCAAGATGTATCGTAGATTGCGGGCGCCTCCCGAACCGAACCTGATCGCAGTGTCATCTTCGTCAGCATGGCCACGATCCTAAGGAGCAATGCTTCTCCTTCATAATGGTCTTCCTGACGAATGGCTCCCCCGATTAGAAGTACATCCTGAATTGCTGCGCATTCCAGGGCCGAACCACGTGCAATGCCGAAATAGCGCCCTCGGTCCGGTGCAGTGAATTTCCCATTTCCTTCGGCAATATTGAGTGGAATCGACTGAGATGCTCGCAGTAATTGGTCGCGTGCATGCCGATGGATTCCCGTCAGATCATCGGTACGAGCATACACCCAGCGGATGTATTCCAACGAAAGCCGATAAACATCCAATTTCTGATGGCTGAAGCTCATTGTGAAATTTGGCCTTTTCGATCACGATCACGATCACGACTGCGATCACGATTACGGCTTCGCTGAGTGAAGAAGGTCAAGAGAAATCCGCCGTCTCATCGATGTCCACCACAATGGCGGCAGACTCCACCGGGCAGATCATCTCGCACACGCCGCAGCCGACGCACCCGTCCTCCACGATCGGGACGGCTCCCTTTCCCTCGGGCACGAGGCGGATCGCGTGGCGTGGGGGGCATTGATTCGGGTCCCCCGACGGCGGCTTTCCGGCCTCGCACTGGGCGATGCGGATCTCGATGGGGCATTGGCGCACGCAGAGGTCGCAGCGTTCGAGATCGTATGGATGGTCCGCAACCGGGATGGGGTCCCAGCGGTCTATCGCTTCGTAGCGCAGCTTGCCGACGAAATCCGGCCCCCGCACCTGGCCCTCGAATCCCTTGTCCTGGGCCGCCAGACAGGCCTCGGGCCGAGCCAAACGCGCGAATCCCATGCGCGCCTGTGCGGGATAGTCGATGTCATGGGTCAGCGCGCCCGTGGGGCAGGCGAGTACGCACTGGAGCCCGTCGCAGGAGAAGTCACAGGCCTGGGCACGGGCGTCGATGAATGGCGTGCCGATACCTACACCGTCGGCGAGATCGGCCAGCTTTATTGCCTCGACGGGACAGACCTGGACGCACTGGCCGCACTTGATGCAGGAAGCCAGGAAATCCCGCTCCTCGAGCCGGTCCTTGAGCGCGCCCGGCGGGCGCAGACGCGCGTTGGCATTGCCCGCCAGCGGGACCAGACCAATCAGTGAGGTGGTGACGAACCCGGCGGCGAGCACGGAGGTGCGCAGAAATTCACGCCGGCTCTGCTCGCGGCGCTTGGCAGTCATGGGCGGGCGCTTGCCTTTTCCGGTTTGCTTCTTCATTGCACTGTGTTCTAGCGAGGCTTTGCCTCAGACCTAGTTTTGATGTTCATCCGCGAATGAACGCGAATGAACGCAAATGAGAACTAATCTTTATTTGCGTCCATTGGCGTTTATTCGCGGACCATATTCTCAATAAAGCTTTTCTCGAAATTTGACTCGGTTGTAAAGATCCGGGTCGATTAAGGAATCAAGGTTATTTCCGCCCGAGCGAGCGGCGCAGGGCCTGGTAGGCGTCGAACTCGTCCGCTGACGGCACGCTTTCGGCCTCGGCTTGGTCGCTTTCCCCCTCGTCTTCAGCCTCTTCTCCGGCCGACCCGGCCTCGATTCCAGCCCAACCGGCGATCCGGCCGTGAATGAGCCTCAGGGGCTTGTCGTCCCGCACCAGCAGATCCGGGGGGCTGAAGGGGGCGAGGCGTTCCAGGAAGTCGATGACCTCCAGCATGGGTGAGCCCTTAAAAAACTGGGCTGCCGGCACGTCCATCCAGAGCCGGTCCGCATAGGCGTAGAGCGCATAGGGTGTGTCGCCGATGTGGTCGCCGTTGCGGTCGAAGCCCGCGTAGTCGTCCCAGTAGTTGCCCTCCCACCGGTTGCGGTCGGCGGTCTTGCCGCCCTCCACGACCACTTGGGTGAGGTTGCCCTTGAAGCGGTTACCGGTAAAGACATTGCCGTGCCAGTCATTGAGCCAGCGCACTCCGATACCGTTGTAGCCGATCAGATTGTCGATAAAACGGTTGGTGGTATTCGGCTGGTAGGGCGAAACATCTAGGTAGAGGCCGGTGGCGCAGTAGAGGACACGGTTGCCCTCGATGGTGACATCCGAGGTCTCTTTGAATCCGATCCCGACCCCCGTGGGGCCCGCGGCATTGGCGATGGTGTTGTTGCGTACTACAACCCCGTCGCTGTACATGAGGAAGATGCCGACCGTGTTGTCCTCGTAGTGGTTGTCCTCCACCCGGTTGGTCCGGGAATACATGAAGTGCAACGAGTAGCGGCCCCGGCGGGCATCGTTGCGGGCGATGAGGTTGTCTTTCGAGTACCAGACCACGGTGTCGCGGGCGTCGCGGATGATGTTGTCCGTGATTTGGTTATCGAAGCTGTACCAGAGCCGGATGGCGTCTCCGCGCACGCCGAGAGCCACGGGCTTGGAGGAGATACGGTTTCTCCGCACGATGTTGTGCTCGGACTGCTGCAGGTCAATACCGAACAGGCAGTCGTCGATCCGATTGTCTTTGATCACATTGAAGTTGCCGCGTACCTGTACCCCGGCATCGATATCGTTGTGGGAGTCGCCTGAGTTGGTCAGGTGCAGGTCCTTGAGGGTGGCCCCGTCGGTAGCGAGCAGGACAACCGTACCCTTGCCGCCGCCGTCGATGATGACCTGGCCGCGACCATCGATGGTGATGGGTTTGTCCACCACCACCGGTCCCGCATAGGTCCCGGGCTCGGGTGTCAGCACGGTACCCTCGTCTGCCGCATCGACCAAAGGTTGGAACGGCGGGAATCCCGCCTGCGCAACCTGCATCCAGCAGGCGCCGATCCATAGCATGAGAAACGACCGCGGTAGTGTTCTAGATTTGTTTTTCAGGGTTCAAATAGGAATTCTAAATCAATGTCTTGTGTGCTCAGAAACAACAGATTTATAACACTACCGTTTCAGTGCTCCTCGAACACAGCCTCTATCCTGGACGCATCCAGAATGCGATCAGCCCACCGATCGAGTTGTTCTACAGTGGCCGTGGCAAGACGCTTGCGGGTTGCCTCGTCGAGGGGACCGAAGCGTTTGACCAGAAGACGTTCCAGGATGGTTACGGCTTTTTCGGTTTCGCCTTCGCGTTTCCCTTCCAGCCTGCCTTGCTGCAGACCTTGCTGCAGACCTTGCTGCAGACCTTGCTGCAGGCCTCTCTCGATGGCAAGTCGTTCAACACTCGTGACGTAGCGCATTTTGGTTTCTCCTTCGACGGTTTCTATAGCTTGCCATAGCTGTTGTTCGAGTGCATTCGGCAGGCGCATCATCCAGTCGATGACAGCAAACAGATCCAATATGCGCTGCCGGTCCCAACCTTGCCGGTAGAGCGCACGCACAAGCTTAAGCTTGGCCTGATAACGGGCTTGCGGGTCGCCTTTGGTCTGACGGGTGTGCAGATGCGCGGCGGTAACGAGGGCGAAGGGGTTGGCGCTCGCTTCAAGTGACTCGATGCGGTCCGCATAGTCGATGAGCTTGACCACGGGGAATTCGAGTGTATGGCGACAGCCCAGGACCTCGAAGCCATAGTGGTCGGGTCGCCACCCGGCATCCTCATCGGCCAGCACGGCGAGGCTGGCGATGGGACGAGCGTAGCGGTCGAAGAGCCGGTAGTTGTAGGTGAACATGCGCTTGGCGAAGTCGCTGTCGCGTTGTCCCTGGACTTCGATGTGGATGTAGATCCAATGTGGTTCCCCATTCTGGAGGGTGACATGTACCAAGACGTCGGCAAACCGTTTACCCAGTTCGGCGTCGCGCACCACCTGACGTAGCTCGGTATTCTTGAATTCGTGGCCGCGTGCCCAATCGATCCGGGTGTGCGCCGCGGGGAAATAGAAGGCCATGAACTCGGGGAAGGCATGTTCGAGCACGTCTTTCCAGGGGCTATCGTAGGCGTCGCGGTTATTTTGAGGGTCGGTCATGGGATCTTAGTGTCCTTCGCGCCTGTTGGCCCAATCGGTCTCGCGCAATTGCCTGCGCCGCAACAGGGCCACCACGCCCAGCACCGCGGAAAACAGCAGCATCAGACCAAAACCGATGTAGGGGTATGAGTGAGTCGAGAACTGGGCTACCTTGCCCTCGCCGAAGACGGTGGGCATGAAAGGCTTGACCGTGAAGGCGCCCATGTCGTTCAGATTGTGTCCGTACCACCAGAGCCAGCCCGCGTAATCGATCACGAAGAACAGCGGCAAGGCGATGGGGACCAGGATCATCAGCCAATAGAGCGGACCGCTGCTCCGGCGTGCGCCCCAGAGCAGAAGCAGCATGGCCGCAGGCAGGCTCCAGAACATGACATGACCGGCAGCGGACATGGCACGCCCCATGGGCGCGATCCGGGCCGGGTCATTGAAGTAGCGCCCGAGGCTGGTCTCATAGTGCCACTTCATGGTTTGGGCACCGCTGCCCGTCCAGTCGAGGCGCTCAGTAACCGGACGCCGCTCCTGGGATTCCTCGAAGGCCGAGCGCAGGCTGGCAATCAGGCGCGCCTTCTCCGATCGCTCAGCGGCAGCAGTGTTTTTGTCGGTCGGTTGTTCTCCCTGAGCCGCCGCCATCTCCGCTTTGAGCCGGGCGATCAGGGCTTCGCCGACGGACATCCGGTGCTCCTCCCGCACCTCTCCCACCTCTTGATCCAGGGCGGTGACCAGCGCGGTCAAATAGCCCGTGTCCCGGAAACGCAGCCCGCCTTCTCCGTAGTGCGTGAGCCCCATCCAGACCAGGATGCCCGCGCAGCCCATGCCCATCAGGACCAGTCGAATCTTCACCCAGGGGATGACGAACCCGATCAGCATCATACCCAGGAGCGATACGAGAAAAGGCGAGAAGGCACTCTCGACCACACCGCCGGCGGCGATGGGATACATGCCGATATAGTGGTTGATGGTGTCCATCTCGTGAACGCAGTCCAGGGCTTGCTCCTCCGTGATCTCGGTCTTCCCGACCTTCCTGCAGCCGTTGAACACGCCGTTCAAGTGGAAATGGATACGTACTCCGTCCGGGAATGCCTCCGGGGGGTAGTTGGGCGCCGTGAGCGATACCCACCAGATGGGGGCGTAGTAGATCGCGGCCAGCAGACCGACGCCCACCAGAGCGAAGGCGAAGAGCAAGGGGGGGCGTCTATCGGAGACCGGGTTGCCGCTCGGGGTTCTCATGGAAGTACTCGTGCAGCATGATGAAAATCAGGAGACCATCTCCTGAAAGGGGTCCCCACGGGGAATTTAGCCGCAAATCAACGCAAATGGACGCAAATAAATACAATGAGATGAAGAACTGTCGAGGATGGCGAGCCGATTCCGACCGATTTGCGTTCATTGGCGTTCATTTGCGGCAAAAGAATGATTCCCATGTTATCGATACTTCGGTACTGGGAAAAAATCATTCAAAGTCCGGGTTCTGCCAGTCCGTGGATTCGGCAAGCTGGTCCTTCGGTACCGGCTGCCAGGATATATAGTTGATCACCGCTTGCATGTCCTTGTCGCCGAAACCCTTGATCTGCTCGACCATATCCGGGTTGGCGTTACGGCGCTTGCCGTCACGGATCCACTCGAACTGGCGCAGCATGTACTTATAGTGCTGGCCGTTGATCCGGGGGAAGAACCTCTCCTTATCGCCCATCCCCGTCTCGCCGTGGCATTTTACGCAGTTGTCCTGGTAGAGCTTCTCGCCTTGGGCATACTCGGGCGTGTCCGGTCCCCAGGGACCCTTGCCCCACTCGGGGTTCATGGGCAACTTCTCGATGTAGGCCACCACATCCGCCAGGGCCTGGGCATCCCCGATGGCCTTGGGCAGGGCAAAGGGGTACATGGTCGGGTTGTCCCGGTTGCGGGCGCGGATGTCCGACAGCTGCTTGATCAGGACGCCCCGGTGCTGGCCGGCGAGCTGCGGGAAGGTACCCTCCGGAAGCCCCCAGCCTTCGGGCAGGTGACAGGCGGAACAAACCTCGTAGACATCCATACCGTTTTCCAGGTCGGGCGTGAGTTTGAGCGCCTCTTCCTGTTCTCCACCGCCCTCGTTCCAGGCGTAGGCGGTACCCGCCAGCAGGGCGGCCGCGGCAACGACAGCGGCCCGGTTCGGAAATGTCTTCATCGGATACCTCACAGGAATGGCAAATATCGTGGCCCGCCGGCCGGCCGCAGGAATCGACGCTTCCTGTCCGGCAACACCGGCTCGATGCATCAAACATAACAAGCGCTGAATTCTGCGCCTTGACCTCCATCAATCCGTTTTGGAGTGCGCCGGCAAAGCGGCGCGGCCGAATCGAACCTCGCCGATGGGGGATTTCAAAGCGTGTGTCGGGAACCTGGAAGCGCCGGCTTCCCCACGCGCCGCGGCGACGGCGCTTTCCCCTGGCCACAATGTCTTGGTTTGAAACGGGTGTACCGCCCAATCCAAAGCGGCGGCAGACGGGTGCCCCAGGACCAACCCTGCGGTTACCTCAGGCGTCGCGGATTCCGGTAAGGACGGGTCAGGTCGCCGCCGCACTCCAAACTGTCCGGTCGTGCCCGTCCATGATCGCCGGCAGCCCGGAATCCATAAAGAGCCAATTTCAACCTATTCCAAGGTTGCCAGCCAATCCGCGATAGCCCGCATCTCCTCGTCCGAGACCAGGTGCATGATGCCTTTCATGGCAGCGGTCTGGCCGTTGTTGCGCGCGTCGCCGGCGATGTCCTTCATCTGGTTGTACGCGTAGTCCGCGTTCTGCCCGGCGAGCTTCGGGTAGATCGACAGAATGGGCGTTTTTGCATCCTTGCCGTGGCAGGCGACACAGGTTTTTTCGACGTAGAGCCCGGCGCCGTCGAGCGCCAGGGCCGATGTCGAAAGACCCGCAGTGAGAGCGATCAGAACGGCAACGGTGGACTTTCTCAGTGGTTTCATTTCCCAACCTCTCGTTTGCGGCTAACTATCGGATCGTGCTTCATACGCCGGGAGGCCGGTACCTGCATTGACCCAGGGCAAGGCATCCCGAAACCCGAAACCGATAAGGGGGCCATGCGGCCCCCTTGTTGCCCGTAGCCCGGAGATGTCGGGCCCCTGCCGTTTCATAGCCTGAGGCCCAATACCAGATCCATCACGTTGGTACCGGTAGGGCCGGTATGGATCAGGTCACCGGTGGCGGCCAGCAAGGTGCCCGCATCCGCCGCAGCCAGCGTGGCATCGGCATCGAATCCGGCCCGCTCCGCCCGGTACCGGGTGCCGCCGTCCACCAAACCGCCGGCATCGTCGGTGGGGCCGTCGGTACCGTCAGTGCCGCCGCTGAGCAGGAAGCAGTCATCCCTTCCGGCCAGTACCATCGCCGCGGCCAGGGCCAGATGCTGATTGCGCCCGCCGCGCCCCTGCCGCTCGGGTAGGCCCACAGTCGTCTCACCACCCCGGATGTGCAGCCCGGCCGGTCCGTCACACAACCGCCGAGCCAGCGATCTTCCACACGCGGCGGCGTCGCCTTCCAGTAATTCCCGATGCGGATGGACCTCGATCCCGGCATCCGCGGTCGCGGCGGCAGCGGCATCCTTGGCGATGTCCAGGGTCGCCACCAGCTCGATCTCGGGGCCTTGCTCCGGGATGCCGGTACGCTCGACCAGTGCCCGTTCGGTCCAGTCTCGAAGCCAATCCGGCAGCTCCAGTGTCGCCAGCCGCGACGCGAGCCGGGGTTCGGGGACCAGCAGCCCGGAGCCGATGACGCCTGGATCGTCCCCCGGCACGTCCGAAATAGCCAGTACTCGCAGGTTGCGTCCCTCGAGCCCGGTCAGGAGTCCTCCGCCCTTGATGCGGGAGACCGACTTGCGGACGAGGTTCATGGCCTCGATCGGCAATCCGCTGCCCAGGAGCCAGCGGTTGATGCGTGCCAGCTCCGCCAGACCCAACCCGGCGGCCGGCACCTCCACCAGGCTCGAAGCGCCGCCGGAAATCAGAAACAGCAAGGTCTCTGCGCCCCGCCTGACCACGACCTCTTGCAACCGGCGACCTGCATCCAGGCTGCCGTCGGTAGGGACCGGGTGCCCCCCGACAACGCCATCGAGACCGCAGCGCGTCAGCTCCTCGGCGATCAGGTGACCCGGCTTGGAGATCACCAGCCCACCCCGGATCTGATCGCCCAGGGCATCCCAGGCACCTTCGGTCATGGACTGGGCTGCCTTGCCCACGGCGATGAGTGTTACCGGCCCCTCGATGCCCCGGGCCGCCAGGGCCCGCCGCACCACCGCCCGTCCCCGTACCGCCTCCAGGGCATGTTCGAAGATATCGGCGAGCAGGCGGCGGGGAGCGGAGTCGATGTCCATCGGCAACCTCCGGGGAAACCGAGAAAGTGCGCTCGGGTATTGGTTTAACTACGAATCACAACTTGGGCACAGTCCACCCTACCGCACCATTGCAATCAGCAGGACCACGAGCCCTACGACCAGTGCCAGCGGCAGCACCACTGCCTGCCAATCCCCTTTTTGGGCCTTGGGACCATGGTCTTGCCAGTGCTGGTAGGCCCTCCAGGCATAAAAGACCATCATACCCATGGCCGCGGCCGCGACGATCTTGAGGAACAGGTCCATCGGCTCACCTCCGGTTGGAAAACGAAAAACCCCGGCGCGGGGCCGGGGTCGATGACAGGTTGCGGATCAGTTCGTCATTCATCGCCCATGATGCCGAGAATCTGGAGCAGGCTGATGAAAATGTTGAAGATGCTCAGGTACAACCCGTAGGTAGCCATGATGTAATTGGTTTCGCCACCATTGATGATCCGGCTGGTATCGTAGAGGATGAATCCGCTCATGAGCAGGATGATGGCACCGGAAATGGCCAGAGACAGGGCGGGCATGGCCAGGAAGATATTCGCGATGGCGACGATGAAGACGACCATGACGCCGGCGAACAGAAACCCGCCCATGAAGCTGAAGTCCCGCTTGTTGGTCAGGGCATAGCCGGAAAGACCCAGGAAGATCAGCCCCGTCCCGGCGAAGGCCGTCCCTATGATCTGGGGTCCCTTCGGCAGGGCGAGATATTGGGTAAGGATGGCGCCGAGCCCGAATCCGAGTAGGCCGGTGATCAGAAAGATTATGCCGATGCCGCTGCCGGAGTCGGCAGTCCGCGGCAACACGAATATACCGAGCACCATGGCGCCGATGACCGAGACCAGATACATCCAGCTCGGAACCGCCAGTACGATGGACAGACCGGCCATCAGGGCGCTGAAGACTAGAGTGGCGGAAAGCAGCAGGTAGGTGTTCTTCAACACCTTGTTCGCGGCGACTGCGTGTTCGGAGCCGCGTACGATAGTGTAATCGGTGTTAGGCATGGGTTTTTTCACTCCTCCGGTTCAAGCGACCTCGTATCTGTTTCGGGGACATGGCCCAATGTCGCCCCCCTACGCTTGAAGCATACCGCAGCTATGCCAAACTTCAAGTAACTTTAGGCGACTGACGGAAAACGACATACCGGTGACGGAAATCGCCTTGCATTGGTTCGGAGCCATACTTCCGGTATCCTGTCCAGAGTAAATTCGGGGATAACCGGTCCCGATACAAGAGTATGCCCTGGGAGAGGTGGCTGAGCGGCCGAAAGCGGCGGTCTTGAAAACCGTTGACCCGCAAGGGTCCGTGGGTTCGAATCCCACCCTCTCCGCCAATCAGGATTACAACCGATTGATTTACAAATATGTTTTTATCGCCTCTCTTGTCTGATCCACCTTTCAGGCCACCTTTCGGGCGGCGCTTGAACCTACCGGGGCATCCTTTTCGACTTTGACTTGGGCAAAGACTTTCTCGTCTAAGAGCTACAGCGACGCGCTTGCCCTGGGACGGGTGCCGGTAACGGCGCTCAGACGACAGTCGATCAAGGTATCCAAGACCGGATTCACCAGGTCCTCTAGGGCCGCGCCAGTTCGCCGGAGCCGCGTCGTCCGGGACCCGACAGGTATCCAAGTCTCCATCGTTCGAGCATCCAGCGATAGCATTCGGTCCAATCGAGATAGACGGGATAACTTTTATCCTTCCAGTCCTCGCCGTCGCGTCGGTAGCAGTAGGTGAGGATTACCCGGTCCGGTTCGGTGCATACCCGGATGAAAGCTACTACCTCGCCGCCGCGTGACCACTGCCAGCCGAAAGACCGATGCGGGGCAAACAAGCCTTCCCGTTGCCAGCGCCGCACATCGATGGATCGGTAAGCATTGGTGGTGGTTTTCATATTCGGCATCTAAGATTTGGCGTTCTTCCTGTAACTGCTCCTTGGCTTTCTTCGAGGCTAAGTCCCATACTCTATGCAGGGCGATTTCTACGGGCTCCGGGATGGGTGCGGCTTCGGCCTGAACCGCTTCGCGTGCTTCCTTCCAGGGTTTCAGATGGCGATTGATGGTCTCGGCGCTACCGCTGCCTAGATGTTCGCGGACCGCCCTCCAGGTCGGGTTATGGCTGTCCTGGGTCAGTTGGTCGGCGGCCTTGAAGACTTGCTCGCGGGTGATACCTTGGCGGGGCATGGGGATTCTCCTCTCGGGTCGTGTGGCGTTTAACGTACCGTATCAACCGTACCCATCTATACCGTACCATGATCCGCCCCGTTGCTAACCCCCGCTCAGCTATCGCTTCGGGGCCACGGAACCGCCCGCTACGACGTTGCTTGCCGCCTCGGATGTTGGGGACACGGGTAGGACGGAAAGGACCTGAAACAGCGGCATCGGCTGTGTGTTTGGTGGTAGGGGATGGATAGGGAAGCCGGATGGTCCGGGTATCCCTCATTTCCCCGCCGATTCTCCTACCCCTGCTTCGACATGGATCTATTCGGGTAGATTGCCCGGTCTACGGGCGTCAGTCGGCACGGAGGATTTCATCACAGGGCCGGAGGGTGCCGGTTACTTATCAAACCCTGATCCGTCGGTAAGCCGCGTATGCGCGAGGTGATGGTTGCAACCTTCTCGGCATTGTCCTAAATTGGCCTATGTTATCCGCTGTTGGCCGACGATGTGGGCCATTCGCACGAGCAGGGACCAATCACGGGGGATGTTGGACGGTCCGGTATCCCTCACTTAGTTCCACGGTGCAGCAAGCCGCGCGTGCGTGTAGCGGTGCCTTGCTGGTGCGTGGCCTCGCTCTACTGGCGTGCTCAATGACCTCTTCTCGTTTTCCGAACCATTCACATGCAACGGGTATATAAAATGACTATGCCGAATAGAGTGACGACTGTACCCGATATGACTGACGTACCCACTGAAACACAATTCGGCATCAAACCTCTGGCAGCCGGGCGCCGAGCAATCGAGGCACACCCTTCAGTGCGAGACATGATGAAAGGGGGATTGCGGGACGGTCGAGACACGGATGATGAGTATGACATGGAGGATCTTACCGAGTCGATCATGCAGGGGTTGCGGGAGGTGTACGCCTACCAGCGTGGGGAAATCTATCTACCGACGTTCGATGAATTCGTAAAAGAACTCGAAGATGAAAGAACGTAAAGTCCACTTATCGCCTGCCACGCAGCGGGCGATACGTGGGTTTTCCAAGCGTTTTCCCCATATCATGGATGATCTCAAACCGCTCTTGCACAACCTCAAAGCCGGTGAGAACCCCGGTGATGCTCTCCCTGGTTTTTCATGCCGCATCTACAAAGTCCGCGTTCCCTCCTCCGACCAACGTAGAGGCAAACGTGGAGGATTTCGTGTTGTTTATTACTTGATGAGCGAAGATCATCGAGTTTACCTACTTACCATGTATGCTAAATCACGTCAGGAAAATATACGGACGGAAAAGATCAACTCCCTGATCCAACAGCTTAGAGACAGCCTAGAAACTACTCATACCTTGTAAGTCGTTAGTTATGAGTAAGAGTCGGCTCATTCTGGATGACGGTTTGCTATCTTTGACAATCATATTTTTATAATCATTAGGTTTAGTCTTAGACAGTCTCTTAATCTATTAGGTACTACTGCTGCTTTGTCCTCCGGGGCTGCCGCTCGTACCTCATCGTCTCGTAACTCTTGTTTAGACATGAGGTTTTCTCCCGTTTTCGCTTTGTCGTTGCCACCAATCCGCACAGATGATTTCACCACGGGGCCAGCAAGCGCCAGCGGGCCGGTTCGCGGGTGTTCGGACGGCACAGGAGCCTAAGCCGCCGGGTGGATTGATCCGGTCCGGACTCCAGTGACGGCATTCCCGACAGGCAACCGGGGGCCGGGGGATCGGTCGCCGGGCCTCCCGGTTCGAGCACCAAGGGCAGCTTGGGAAGGTGCCTTCGGTAAACAGCCAGACGGGGCCACAGGAGGCGCATAGCGCCCGCTCGGTATAGTGGGCAGGGGCTTCCCCTTGGTCCATCTCTCGACGCCTCGGGAAGTACCGATTTCCGCAAGCAAGAGAACAACCATCGGGAAGGGAGGATAGTCCCATGCCGGAACTCCATTTCAAGGGCAAGGAATACGTCTACAATCACCATTTGACCGTACCCTATCGGCCACTGGAGGCGCATCCCGAGAAGTCGATCGGGGATGAATCCGAAAACCTCATCATCCACGGCGACAACCTGCACGCACTCAAGGCGCTGCTGCCGCGCTATGCGGGCAAGGTGGATTGCATCTTCATCGATCCGCCCTACAACACAATGCCATTAAGTTAGTCGCTGGTTGCTTACCGGTGCGGAAGAGAAAACTACGAATCACGCGAATCGGCGCGAATCCGATTCGCGGGGATTTGCGTGATTCGTAGTTTTTCCTCTGGTTTGCCGACTGGCAACGCTTAACTTAATGGCATTGCCCTACAACACCGGCAACGAGAACTGGAACTACAACTGCGGGAGAAGATCACCTGGAGCAATTTCAGCCGCGACAATGCACACAAGAAGTTACTGGATCAAGTGCAGTCCATAGAAAACCTGGAATCCGACCGCTTCGACAAGATCAACAAGACCGTCAAGGACGGCGAGTTGATCGTCACCGGCGAGAAGAAGATCACCGAACGGGTCGAAGGACTGGGCGGCGGTTTTACCTATTACACCCTAGGCGATCCCCTGGATCAGGACAAGGTGTTGACGGGAGAAAGCCTGCCCGATTACGCCGGCATCGGCGCCTGGTTGTTCCATACCACCACCGGCGAGCCGTTGGATCGGAAAGGCATCCGAGAAGACGAAAGCTATCTGGGCGAGAGCGCGGCCTTCCATGTGTGGCTCATCTACCGGTCGGAACTGGATTTTCTCAAATCCCGTGACGCCGCCTTGACCTTGAGCTTTGCCGAGAAGATTTCCGAACGGAAGGATAAGCGCCATCTGGTGTTTGCGCCCGCCCGGTTCGTGTCCAATCGGGTGCTGTTACCGCTGGGGGGGAGTACGCGCCCCTGCCCTTTGCCCTCTATCGGTTCGAGAGGAACTGACCTTGTTGGTCCTGATCGATGAAAGCGGCGATCCGGGCTTTAAGCTCGCCAAGGGGTCCACGCCGTATTTCGTGGTAGCGATGGTGTTGTTTCGGGATCTCGATCAGGCGGAACGGGCCAGTGTTGCCATTGGCAAGGCTCGGGAGTCATTGCGGGTAAAGCCGGAATTCAAATTCAACAAGTCTTCCGACGCGGTGCGGGATGCCTTTTTTGCGGCGGTCCGGCCGTTCGATTTTGGAGTGCGGGCGCTGGTGGTGGACAAATCCAGGATCTACAGTCCGAATCTGCGCGGCAATACGGAACGCTTCTACAACTATTTTGTGCAACTCCTGATGCATCATGATGCCGAAGCGCTGGCCAATGCCCACATCAAGATAGACGGTAGTGGCAATCGGCCGTTTCAAAGGGAAATGAAGCGTTACCTGCGCCAACAACTCGGCCCCGGCAAAATTGCGAGCCTCAAATTTGCTGATTCGCGTCGGGATGATCTGGTTCAGCTGGCGGATATGGTGGTTGGAGCGATTGCCCGTTCCTACCGGATCGGTGATCGAGTACGGCATAATCGCTGGCGGCAAGCGTTACAGTCGAAGATCGAGGATGTATGGGATTTTCGCTGACGAGCAAGCACCCAAAAAGACAAGGGCGCACGAAACGCCCCCTTGTCTTTGGAATCAGGTCGCCTCTGTGTCCTATCCCGGGGATTCCCGGGAACGCACACCATCCGGTGACAGTTCGGAGCACAGAGGCTAGGTATAAGCAGTCTAGTAGGCCGCGGAAACATTTTGCAAGCAATATTTTACTTTCCCGCCGAGCTACCCCCTTGTAGGCGTAAAAAACCTATGCAACTCAAAGAGTTTCAACAAGAAGTACTGGATACCTTCGACGGCTATCTGGATGCCTTGGTCGAGAAGCGCCTGAATGCCCTCAAGCCGGACTTCACCGAAGAAGACTGGAAGGCGCTGAAGGCTAGCGGCATACTGCCCAAGTCGCGGGCCGATATTCCCTTCAGCCCACGCAAGGATGGCGCGGGGCGACCGGTGCCCTCGGTGATCTTCAGGTGATCTTCAGATTATTGCTGGGTTTTGGCCGTCCCTGGCCGCAACCCAGCCTACAGCCTACGATCCCTTTTTAGACAGTCTCTCAAGATCCCCACCGGCGGCGGCAAGACCCTACTGGCGGCGCAGGCGGTCTCGCGCATCATGAGCAAATGGGTACGGGCCAACCATGGCTTCGTGCTCTGGATCGTGCCCAATGAAGCCATCTATACCCAAACCCACAAGGCGCTGAACAACCGGGAGCACCCCTACCGGCGGATTCTCGACCAAGCGGCGGCGGGCTGGGTCAGGATTCCGGACAAGATGACGCCGCTGAATAAGCGAGACCTGGAGTCCCATCTGTGCGTCATGCTGCTGATGCTGCAATCGTCGAACCGGGAGAACAAGGAGTCGCTGATGGCGGGATTGTCTGCGGGCCAGCTTCGAGCACTTGAACGACTTGCAGGAGAAGGCCGATACGCTGCACGCCGAAACCGCCCGCACTATCCGGCCCATCTGCCTGGTGCAGGTGGAGCGCACCGGCAAGGATCAACGGGAGGTCGGATACATCCATGCCGAAGACGCGCAGGAATACCTGTTGACCCTGGGGGTAAAAGAACAGCAGATCGCCATCAAGACCTCGGAGAAGAACGACCTCAAGGAGCCGGAAAACCTGGACCTATTGAGCCCCACCAATCAGGTGTGCTTCATCATCACCAAGCAGGGCGACCTGGAATTGGTGGTCGATGAGGATACGACGGTCAGTTGCGCCCTGATTTTTGAGGGGGAATGGGAAACCGGGTTGTCGAAGGTGTTGGAAGGCTAGGGGGTGTTCTCAAACGAACCGCACCGAAGAACCACGGATGGACACAGATAGACACGGATCACAATCCGTGTTTATCCGTGTCTATTTGTGTCTATCCGTGGTTCTAATGCAGTACAGTAAAAACTCCGATTGAGAACGCTCCCTAGCACCACATTTTATCTAATTTTGCATCTATCCGTAGATACTCTGTTCCGATGCAAGTCCAATTTAGCTCCTGATTCCCAAAGATTCACCTTATGCACATAAATCAGATTTATCAGGCAGCCGTTTCGGTGGGGGTATAGAAGCGGCTGCTGTCGAAGGGGTTCTGAGTCTTGAGCATGGCATGGATGGCGAGCAGGAGCTTACGCATGACGGCACAGAGGGCCTGGAGCTTTTTGAGGCCGCGATCCTCGATGAGGTGGCGGTAATAGGCCCTGACGTTGGGATCATGGCGTGCGGCGCTGAGAGCGGGCATGTAAAGGGCCAGGCGCAGGTAGCGGTTGCCGGCATTGGAGATGCGTGGCTTCTTGTCGATGCTGGAGCCGGACTGGTGTTGTCGGGGATCGAGGCCGGCCATGGCAACCCATTGTTTGGCCTGCATGTCATCGGGCAAGACCAACAGCTCGCCGAGGAGTTGGATGGCACTGGCATCGGCAATGCCGGTGACGGTGATCAGCAGGTCGAAGGCGTGCCGGCGCGCCTCATTCGTGGCGATGAGGTCGCGGGCCTGTTGGCGCAGGTGTTCGATGTGGTCATCCAGGAAGGCAACGGTCTGCTGCAGGCTAGCGATGAGGAAATCCGGCGTCATGGCGGTCAGTTGGGCCGCATGGAGCTGGTTCTTGGTTTGGGTCCGGAGCTTGTCGAGGGCGGCGATGCGGCGTGCGCAGGCGCGGATAGCCAGGGCCAAGTCATCGGGGCGCTGCCAGGGTGTGAAGGGCATGCGCAGGGCGAACTGGGCCAGGACTGCGGCATCGACGGCATCGGTCTTGGTGCGGGTCTGGAAGGCCTCCGCGAAGCGTTTGGCGGCCTTGGGGTTGATTACCATGAGGGGTAGCCCGGCGTCCTCCAGGGCCAGGGCTAGGTCGAGGTGATAGAGGCCGGTGGCCTCCAGGCAGACGCGGCTCACGTGTGCCTTACGCAAGCGGTTGCGCAAGGTCGCATGACCGGCTGGGGTATTCTTGAACTCGCGGGGTTTTCCGGTGCGCTCATCGCGGCTGATGACCAAGGTAACGGTTTTGGCGCTGACATCAATTCCGGCAACGTTCATGGGTGGTTCCTCGTCAGTCAAAAAGGCGCTAGGATCAAGACTTGGTTCCCCGACCCTGAACCCTCGCCTACCGACCTTGTGTATGCAGGCTCACGAGCATCGCTCACGGCCTCGGATACTCTTCGGTATGGGCGAAGAGGGCGGGGAGCCAATCTACGCACAGGCTCGGGGCCTCCGGGTGGGACGGCTTCCCCAGGTACTCTCCATCAAATCCCTTTATACCTGATCCTTGGCTTTCCCTTAGAAACAGAACATACAAGGGTGGGCTGTGCTCACCGGTCAGGCGGAGTATTTGGTGGGCACAGCCCACCCTGCGGGTTTGAGCATAAAAAATAAGGTGAAACGAGGCACTAGAACGGGAGCGGGTTTCCGATGATGATCTCAATGCCACCGACAGCCTTCAACGCTCGATGGTAGTGGGCTTGACGCTGCTCGGCACCCGAATCGTCGGCCAGGCTACCAAGAATCGAGGCGGTGAAATACTTGGTCCGGGCCATCTCGGAAAAAGGCTCGATAGGCCGAATCACGCGGGAAAACAGCCGATTCAGGTCAAGCCACTTGAAGGATGTTTTCTTCAGCAGCGAGTAGAAGAGGTTATGGCCGTCAATGTAGACAATCGTTCGCATCTGCATTTCCGTGCGCGAGAGACGAAAAAACCGCCCGAAGGCGGCTTTTTCTCCCCAAGCCAGACGTGGAGCCGCGTGCGACAAGGGGTGGATCGCTCATCAGTTCTAACCTGAAGTTATATCGGATCGCAACAACCATCAAACGCAGCATGCGGTTTTCCCGCACTACGCTTTCCTGTCGCCTTCACATCCAGGCTGTCGCAGGGGAGACCAGTCGCCTCATAGCTGCATGTTTGTATCGATGTGCGTACCATGTCACCCTTTTCGGTGGCCGGTCGGGGCACTGGCTCCGACGTTTCAGGTGCCGCACTATCCGTTGGTGCTCGACGGCGCCTTGTCCGCTCCAACGGGGCCTACTTTGTGGATAGGCGTTGGCCGTGGTCCACTTGGTCATTTATCGACGCCGGAGCCTGGTAGCCGACAGAGAGGAAATATTGAGAGAGGAGACAGCGATGGAAACCTGGATTACCCACGCGCAACGCTTTCTTGGCACCGGATTGCGAGACCAGGATGCACTGAAGCAGGCCGTGGCAAGCTGTGACGACAAAGCCATTGCCGCCTTCCTGTCTGCCCTTCCGTGGTCTATTGAACAGGGCCGAGAATTGGCCGATGCTCATCTGAATGCCGGTAAACCCCATTCCGGTCTCACAATACAGTGCCTTGCCAACGCATTATCACTGATACGTATCGAGTCTCCCTTGCAGATTCCACAGGAAAAACGCTCAGCTCTGTTTGGTTTTATACAGGGCCTCGTGGATTCCTTGCGACCCTTCCCGGAGCTGATACCGAGCCTGGCTATGCTATGTCATACATTGGGAACGGGTCTTCTGGAATTAAAGGACTACCCGGCGTCCCGTACGGCCTATGAAGAGGCCTTGCCACTCTATCGCCGGCTAGCCGCAGCCGAGCCGGCGGCTTATTTGCGCGATGTCGCCATGACCCTCAACAACCTGGCAAATCTTCTCAATAAGGTGCGCGACTACCCGGCGTCCCGTGCGAATTATGAAGAAGCCTTGCCACTCTATCGCCAGCTAGCCGCAGCCGAGCCAACGGCCTATTTGCCTCATGTCGCCGCGACCCTCAACAACCTGGGGAATCTGCTCCGTGAGATACGCGACTACTCGGCATCCCGTGCGGCCTATGAAGAGGCCTTGCCAATCTACCGCCACCTGGCCGAGGCCGAGCCGGCGGTCTATTCGCCTCATGTTGCCACGACCCTCAACAACTTGGCGACTCTGCTCTTTGAGGTGCGCGACTATTCGGTGGCCCATGCGGCTTTTGAGGAGGCCTTGACTATAAGACGCCGGTTGGCCGAGGCCGAGCCTGCGGTCTATTTGCCTGATGTGGCCGATACCCTCAACAACCTGGGGTTGGTGCTCAACAACACGCGCGACTATTCGGCGTCCCGTGCGGCCTTTGAGGAGGCCTTGACCACAAGACGTCGGTTGGCCGCGGCCGAGCCGGCGGTCTATTTGCCTGCTGTCGCCATGACCCTCAACAACCTGGCGGTTCTGCTCAATGATATACGCGACTATTCGGCGGCCCGTGGGGCTTGTGAGGAGGCGGTAGAGGTCGCAGAGAGGGCCACTGTCCAAGGGGACTATCGGCATCTGAGCAAAACCAACGTGGAAAGGGCATACCGATCTCTCCTGAAATCCGCCATCGACGAACAGGACGGCCTAAGGGCCTTTGCCTTGGTTGCGGCCATGCGGGACGGACAGGCGGTGTCCGGCACCATCCACCGGGAGGCATTACAGGGACTACAGGATTGGTTGGGGAAACAGGAACCTGCGACAGGTAGGGCCTGTCAGATCTTGTTGCCCACCTCGGGACCGGATGGAGAGCTCTCGATCGGCCTGATTACATCGGAAGCTGTCCACTTTTCCGTAGTCGCAACCGAGGGCTGGGAGGAACTCTTTCCACCACAGGAGCCCACGCCGGAGGCGCAACGACGCAGGCACCGGTTGGCCGGATCGGTCTGGCAAGGTCTGCCGGAGGGATTGCGACAAGCCCTGATACCGGAACCGGCAAGGCCGGTGTGGACCCTAGTGAGTGGGGATCCCTTCTGGAGCGCCTTCCCCTGGGAGCTGCTACGTTTTGGAGACGGCGAGGACGACTACCTGGGCCTGCATCAGGTCTTGCCGAGAATAGGCGCGATTCAGGCCACCGATCTCCGGGCCCAATGCCGTCCGGAGACCCTGGGCAAGGGGACAGGTAGCCTGACCGTCTTGGCCCCCCATGACACCGGATGGATGCCGTTAGCGGGCGTGATACCCGAGATCCATGCCGTCAAACAGGCCATCGAGGCCCGTGGCGGCCAGGTCTTGGCCTTTGCCTCGGGGACCGAAGCCAGCGATGTCGAGGCCCGACGCCAATGGGAACAGCGGCCGGATATCCTCTATTACAGCGGCCACGGGGCAATCGTGCAAAACGAGGAGCTGCTGGTTGTCCATCGGGATCTCCAGGACCCTAATGCCCTGACCCCGACCGCCTATGTGGGCAAACAGCAGCTCATGGCCTGGTCGGACCGCTTGGATCACCCACTGTTCGATCAGCGTCCCCTGATCGTACTCAATAGCTGCGTCACCGGACGCTCCCGGCAGGCCGGCGGTGCCCGGGAGGACCTGGTGCATACCCTGTTGGACCTGGGGGCCGGCGCGATCATTGCTTCCGCCTTGCCGGTCTATGATGCGGTGGGCCAGGCCCTGGGGGAATCCCTCTTCGACCCGCGCATCAATGACGCCGAAGACCTGGGTACGGCGGTATTGAATGCCCGCCGCCATTTAGCCTCGGGCCTGTGCGCCGACCGGTCCGGTCCCTTTTGGGGGGCCTGGTCGATGATCCATATCCACGGCAATGCCCGGGCACGTCTGCCCTTTAAGAGGCTGTATAAGAACCAGGAACGGTTTGCGTAGGAGGCGGTAAATCTGCGGGCTAGGTAGCAGCCGCTAATAGGACAGGATTAACAGGATGAGCAGGATTAACAGGATTTCTTTTAAGTTGTTGTTTTAATAAAAATAATCCTGTTAATCGAAGAAAATCCTGTCAATCCTGTACCATTGGCGGCTACCTCTAATCGACATCGGGTGTGATTCGCCGCGGGGCGTCTCTGCCCGTCGGCTTGCCCTATCCTACGCGCTATCTTTAGAGAATCAGACTTTTATAATCAATAGCTTAGTTCTTAGGCAGTCTCTAAACCCCAGAGGAGCTCGAAATGACGACAGCTTCCGATTCCGATGCCTTCGAGGTTGCACAAAGGATCGCCCCCGACTTCACCGCATTGTTGCAAGCCCCCGATCTTGCCGACCGGATTGCCGATCTTAAGCAAGAGCAAGGACGTCTGCATGGATTGACGGGCAGGGATTTCTCCCTGGGCGATGCCATCGGCATGGCCGGTTTGCTGGTGGGCCTGGTGGGCATCTTTTTACAAATACGGGCCGGGTATACCTTTCAGCGGGCATCGGTGGAGCAAATCAAGGAACGGCTGATACTCAAGCTCAGTACCGAAACCTCCCTGCCACCGGAGGTACGGGAGCGCCTGATTACCCGGTTGATCGAAAAATTACCGCCCCATGCATGATATGGTGACCGGCCACGGGCCGGCACGGATAGAGAGTGAGAGACTGTCCTAAGAACTAACCGATTGATTTTCAGGTTACCGCACGGCTGTCATCGCGGCCGGAACCTGTCATCCCGAGCGCAGCGAGGGATCTTACGAGGTAGCGGTGTTGGCAGGACATAAGATTCTTCCTCCGTCGGGACAAGGATTTCTCGCTGCCTGCCTGTGCGTCCCTGCACGCAGACAGGCGCTCGAAATGACAAGCAACGGGTTAGTTTTTAGACAGCCTCTGAGTCTTCTCGGATCGAAATACTGTATATACTGCCACACGGAACAATCTGCGCATTTCACTCCCTCTCCCTCCGAGGGTGTCGCAAAAATCCTTTCGAACCACAGAGGACACAGAGAACGCAGAGAAAGGCACCGGCCAATTCTCTGTGTCCTCTGTGGTTTAAATTTTACAGACCGGCAGCTGACACCACCGTTTTTACGACACCCTCCCTCCGGGAGGGAGCGGGGGTGAGGGGGAAATTCAAAAGCTCGAATTGTGCCACGTGGCAGTACAGTTCACCCTCCCTGGGCCGTTTCGTCGCGGGCCTGGATCTTCTCAGCCGCCGGTAAGCTGGTCACGGTCACCGGCGCCATGGTCACGAACTCCGCCCACTCCTGCATCATCCGGGCACGCTCGGCGAACAGGCCCCCGCGTTGGTAGGCGGCTTCGACCTTGTTTTCGATAACATGGGCCAGGGCCATCTCCGCTACGTCGCGGGGGTAGCTCGATACTTCGCCGGACCAATCCCGAAAGCTGGAACGGAAGCCGTGCGGAACGTAGTCACCGCGCTCGCAGTTGACGCCGTACCCCATCCCCCGCATCAGCTGCAGCAGGGCCATGTTGGACAGCGGCCTGCTCTGCCTCGTGCCGGGGAACAGGTAGGGGTTGCCATGGACCCGCGGCAGGGCCTCCAGCACGGCCAGGGCCGCATCCGACAGCGGAACCCGATGTTCACGTCCGGTCTTCATTCGGGACGCGGGAACGGTCCAGGTCCGGGTTTCTAGGTCGATTTCCTCCCATCGGGCTTTCAGGGCCTCACTGGTCCGGGTGGCGGTCAGGATCAGGAATTGCAGCGCCAGGGCGGACAAGCTGCCATTGGCGCGTAGCTCGGCCATGAACGCGGGCAGGTCCTCGTAAGGCATAGCCGGATGATGTTCGGGCTTCTTGATCCTGGTGGGCCTGGGTAACAGTTTGTCGAGGTGTCCCCGCCAGCGGGCCGGGTTGGCCTGATCCCGGTAGCCGTGCGCCGCTGCGTAGTCCAGGATGTTCTCGATGCGCCCTTGTACCCGCTTGGCGGTTTCGGTTTTGCTGGTCCAGATCGGCTTGAGGATGCTCAGCACATCGTCCGTGCCGATGGCGTCTACCGGCTTGGCGCCGATCTCCGGGTGGGCATAGGTCCTGAGGGTACTCACCCATTG
Source organism: Candidatus Thiosymbion ectosymbiont of Catanema sp. Cochon2018 (assembly GCA_011392765.1). Taxonomy (GTDB): domain Bacteria; phylum Pseudomonadota; class Gammaproteobacteria; order Chromatiales; family Chromatiaceae; genus Thiosymbion; species Thiosymbion ectosymbiont_A. The sequence continues at coordinate 386,121 of WYCW01000002.1, forward strand.
GCGAGCGTGCCTGGCATTCTTCCAGCCGCCCCGGTGTGCCCGGATGTACCGGGCGGCGCAGGTGGTGAAAGTGGGCATTTCTACCTCACCCGCTTTCCGGGCCTCGATGGGGTCGACCCCGGCCTTCACCTTCTTTCGATGCCGGGCGGCCTTGACGCGGGCTTCGCCAAGACTCACGTCCGGGAAACCGCCCAATCCCATCTCGCGCGAACGTCCGTTGAGCCGGAACCGGAAGACCCAACGCCGCGAACCGGACTTCGACACGACAAGCCGCAACCCCGCGCCGTCCTCATACTTGCCGGGGTCAGCGGTCGCCACTTGTCGCGCCGTGAGCTTGCCCTTGCTCATGGCTCAACCCAAGGCCCGTAGCGCATCAGCGAACCGGCAAACCGTATCCGACGCGCCGGTCGGGTGGATTACCCGCAGATCGCCCGTGACGGGCCGCCCGCCCATCGCTTGGACTTCTTGCGCGCCGGATAGCCGCTCGATCTCGCCGAACGCAGCAAGCCCGATCAGCAGGGCCTCCCGGATGCCGGCGATGGTCTCATCGTTAAGGGTGAGAGTAGAATTGGCAGTAGCCATGGCCAAACCTCTTGTGCAGGTTGGGTTGTGGTCAGGGCCTCGGTACGGTTGCCGCCGTATCGGGGCCTGCTTCGCTGGGGTGACGGGTGGGGCTTGTCCCCAAAATCACCCCCAAATCAGACATGGATTATAATGGGTTTTGTCGGATTGTCGAGGAACGGATCAGGAGGTAAGGCATTGAAGTTGTTGTTTCTTACGGCAGCGCTTGTTACATTCGGGCTCTCATCGAAACCCAAGATGAAAGTTGAAAGCAAGAAAAAAATCATTATAGAAATAGATAAGGAGTTTCATCAATACAGTCACCAATTTAGGCGTATGTGTCTCGCATAACCGAGTCACCTTACGAATCCCTTATTCCCCCAAAAGGGAGCATCCGCTTCCTTTTTTGTGTTATAGATCAGCATACGGATCCAGTGGGCACACCAAAGGCGCGTGCCGTCGATGCCTGACGACAGCTTGAACGGACACATCCACGTCGTCGCCGCGGCCCTGGCGGATTCCCAGGGGCAAATCCTGATCGCGAAACGCCCGGAGCGGGTCCATCAGGGCGGGCGGTGGGAGTTCCCTGGGGGCAAGCTGGAGCCCGGAGAGACCCCGGTAGTGGCCTTGGCCCGCGAGCTGCGGGAGGAGCTCGGGATCCGGATCTTGTCGTCCCGTCCTCTGATCCGCATCCATCATGACTACGGCGATTGCCACATCCTACTCGACGTCCATCGCGTGACCGGCTATGCGGGTGATCCCTATGGAAGAGAGGGTCAGCCGATCGCCTGGGTCCATCCCGATGCCATGGACCCTGCGGCATTCCCGGCGGCGGACAGACCCATCATCGCGGCGTTGCGCCTGCCCGAGCGTTATCTGATTACCGGCGCGGACCCCCGCGCCCCCGATCGCTTCCTGGACCGCCTGGACCGTGCGTTGGCGCGGGACGTCCGTCTGGTCCAGCTACGTGCCCATGACTCGAGCGATGACGACTATGCCGATCTGGCCGCGAGTGCGTTCCAAGTCTGCGCGCGTCACGGCGCCCGTCTGCTGCTCAACCGAGCCCCCCGCCTGGTCCGCGAGCTCCCCTGCCATGGGCTGCATCTGACGGCGCGGCGTTTGGTTGCTCTCACATGCAGGCCCTGGGACGACCGGCGCCTGGTAGGGGCGTCCTGCCACACTGCCCAAGACCTGGCCCATGCCACACGCCTGGGCCTGGACTATGCCCTGCTCTCGCCGGTTCGGGCGACCCGGAGCCACCCGGACGCCCGCCCCCTGGGCTGGGAGCGCTTCGCCGCGCTCGTCGAAGACGCCGGACTGCCTGTCTATGCCCTCGGTGGCCTGGGACCCGAGGATCTGGATACGGCCTTGGCCCACGGTGCCCAAGGCATCGCGGCGATCCGCGGATTCTGGGGACATCGAGGATGAAATCCGCTCGCATACACCCCAACCTAGGGGATGTTCTCAATTAAGCCGGGGCATCGCAGAAACTAAGAACGTAGCGCGGGCGTCCCGCCTGCCGGAACACGGGCGTTTCGCCCGCGGGTTGCAGGCGAGACGCCTGCGCTACATGGATTTGGCTTAATTGAGAACACCCCCTAACGAGGCTTCGCCTCAGACCGACGAGGCGTGATGCCCCAGAAGCCCCTCTCCCGTAAGGCCCCATCTCCTCCGCTCAACCAGCCGTTGGAGAACCTGGGTAGGTCGAAATCGAAATCGAAATCGGGATCGGGATCGCAATCGGAATTTCGATTCCGATCCCGATTTGTGCACTGCATAAACTTGACTCATTTGTAAAGCTACGGGTCCCTCAAGGATCCTAGAGGACCTGATCGCGGCAGGACGGTACGAGCCGATCGGGAGGCAGGGCACACCTCTCGTGTGGACTGCCGATGGTACAGGATTAACGGGATTTACAGGATTGACAGGATTTCTTTTTGGTTTCCGGGTCGTTATGCCCCCCGATACCCACAGCAAGAAATCCTGTCAATCCTGTTAATCCCGTCCTATTTGCGGCTGGCAGCGAGGGGAAGACAACCACTTTCGGGATCGAACAGGGAGCCTTGGGCGCCCGCCGGTCCGGGCGCTCGGAAGCGTCCGGGATCCAGCGTCCAGGCCGCATCCTGCCGCAACAGACCGAGGCGGCCGGCGGCCAGCTCGAAGCGCTGCCGGAGCAGCTCGGCGATCGGTCCCGTGCCGGTAAACCGGGTCCCGAATTGCGCGTCGTTGAGCTTGCCTTGTCGGCACTGGCGGATCAGGCTCAGGACCTTCTCGGCCTTCTCGGGAAAGTGGGTCCGCAGCCAGTCCGCGAACAGCTCTTTGACCTCCAGGGGCAGGCGGATCAGCAGGCCCCCGGCGCGAGACGCACCCGTCCGCGCTGCCGCCGCCAATATCCGCTCCAGGTCCTGGTCCGTAAGGCCGGGAATCAGGGGAGAAACCAGCACACCGGTTGGAATTCCGGCCTGCGCCAGCGCGTGAATGACCTCCAGTCTGCGCTGCGGCGACGCCGCACGCGGCTCGAGGTGCCGGGCGAGACCGCCATCCAGGGTGGCGATGGAAATCTGCATCGCCGCACAGCGGTCCGCGGCCATGGCCCTGAGTAGGTCCAGGTCCCGCAGCACCAGGGCGGACTTGGTGGTCACCGCCACCGGGTGGCGGCAGGCGTGGAGTACCTCCAGTATCTGCCGGGTAATCAGGAGCCGGCGTTCGATCGGCTGGTACGGATCCGTGACAGCACCGAGTACGATGGTCGCGGGTCGATAGCCGGGCCTGGCCAGCTCCCGCTCCAGTTGTTCGGCGGCGTCGGGCTTGTAGAAGAGCCGACGCTCGAAATCCAGTCCCGGCGACAGTCCAAGCCAGGCGTGAGTCGGCCGCGCGTAGCAGTAGATGCAGCCGTGCTCGCAGCCGCGATAGGGATTGATGGAACGGTCGAAGGGAACGTCCGGGGATCGATTCCGGCTGATGATGGTACGGCTCGTATCCACCGCAAGCTCGGTGGGCAACGGCTCCGGCGCCTCGGAATACCAACCGTCGTCGACCGCCTCGCGGCGATGGTCCGCGTAGCGGTTGTCCGGATTAGAGACGGCACCGCGGCCCCGTTGCAGTGTGCGGTAATGGTCGCTCATGGCCTCGGCCCGGAGCTAGGATCTTTGAGGGACCCGAATCTTTACAAATGAGTCAAGTTTGTGCAGTGCATAAATCGGGATCGAAATCGAGATTCCGATTGCGATCCCGATCCCGATTTCGACCTACCCCGGCTCTCCAACGGCTGGTTGGGCGGAGGAGATGGAGCCTTACGGGAGAGGAGCTTTTGGGGCCTCATGCTTCGTCGGTCTGAGGCGGAGCCTCGCTAGGTCCTATTGACATAATCGTAGTGCCAACCGCTAATAGGACAAGATTCACAGGATTTCCAGGATTAACAGGATTATTTTTCTTAAATAACAATTATAATATCTTGTTAATCCTTGTACTATTGGCTAACGCAGCAGAGTGAATTGGAAAGGTATACACGCGTTCACCCGGTACCCGGTAGATTCGCACTGGCAGGAAGGCCACCGACTTGGCTATAGTTCAGCCCGTACCGACACCAACGATCACCCGAGGAGATTTACCGATGGCCACTAAGCGGATCCTGATGCTGGTAGGCGACTTCGTGGAAGACTACGAGGTCATGGTGCCCTTCCAAATGTTCCAAATGGTGGGTCACGAGGTCCATGCCGTATGTCCTGACAAGAAGCCCGGCGACTATGTGTGCACGGCAGTGCACGACTTCGAGGGCGATCAGACCTACAGCGAGAAGCCCGGCCACAACTTTGCCGTCAACGCCGATTTCACGACCACCGACCCCGCCGGCTACGATGCCCTGGTTATTCCCGGTGGCCGGGCCCCGGAGTACCTGCGGCTCAACGAGCGCCTGATCGAGATCGTGCGCCAATTCGCCACGGCGGACAAGCCCATCGCCGCCATCTGCCACGGTCAGCAGATCCTGGTCGCCGCGGGGGTGCTGGAGGGCAAGAACGCCACCGCCTATCCGGCGCTCAAACCCGACATCGAGCGGGCCGGCGGTTGCTGGTGCGAGATCAACGAGACCTTCTCCAACGCCTATGTGGACGGCAACCTGGTGACAGCAGCGGCGTGGCCGGCCCATCCGGAGTGGATCCGCAAATTCCTGGAAGTATTGGGGACACGCATCGAGCCCTGATTGCGGGCCGCCCGCGAGTGGTTATTATTCGGTGAGGCAAAGCCCGTAGGTGACGGTTTTGCTGCTGACATCGATTCCGGCAACGTTCATGAGCGGTTCCTCGTAAGCAAAAAAGGCGCTAGGATCAAGACTTGGTTCCCCGACCCTGGACCCTCGCCTACCGACCTTGTGTATGCAGGCTCACGAGCATGGCTCAAGGCCTCGGATACTCTCCGGTCTGGGCGAAGAGGGCGGGGGCCAATCTACGGACAGGCTCGTAGCCTCAGGATGCGACGGCTTCCCCAGGTACTCTTCATCAAATCCTTTTATACCTCATCCTTGGCTTTCCCTTGGAAACAGAACATACAAGGATGGACGTAGGATGCGGTGAGCGCGGTAGGTTTTACAGGATGGCATCACGAAGAGGCGCGAACCGCATCAATGGATGTCCGACCAGTGGCGAGCCGCATCTTTGGTCTGCTGAAACACCGCGTCGGCCGGAAGTCGACAGCAACTTATCGAGCATGGGTTTTCCCGCACGCTTGCGGCGGGACCTCAACGTTCGCCGTCGCCCACTCTGAGGATCTTCGGGGTAACGAAGATCAACAGCTCGTTGTTACTGTTTTTGCGGACGGTGCTCTTGAAAAGGTTGCCGATCACGGGCAGGTCGCCGAGCCAGGGTACCTGTTTCTTGTCGAGCTCCTTGGTACGCTCGAACACCCCGCCGAGTACGACCGTCTCGCCGTCGTCCACCAGCACGTTGGTCTTTACCGAGCGGGTATCGATCGGTGGTACGCCCAGGACCTGGCGGGTGAAGTCCGCGTTGTCCTTTTTGACCTCGAGGCCGATGATGACGCGGTCGTCGGGGGTAATTCGGGGTATGACCTTGAGCTCGAGCACGGCCTCTTTGAAGGCTACGGTGGTCCTGCCGAGCTCCTGCTGTTCCTGATAGGGGATTTCCTGCCCGACCTTGATAGTCGCCTCCTGGTTGTCGGAGGTAATCACCCGCGGGCTGGAGATGATCTCTCCCCGCCCTTCCCGCTGCATGGCGGTGAGCTCGAGCTGGAGCAGATAGGATCCAACCTTGCCGAGGAGAAAATTGACCCCGCTGGTCGGGTTCGCAACGGGGAGGTTGACCATGAGGGGGACGGTATTATTCGGGATCTGAATCGTGCCGACGCCTGCCAGGGCAGGATTCCGCGCTCGATGGACATCGGCGGTACTCCCGGGATAACCCCCGACGGCGCCCGTGAGCTCGTTGAAGTCGCCCTGGTTGATATTCTCCTGCCACCGGCTGAACCCGAAACGCACCCCCAAATCCCGCGCGAAATCGTGGTTGGCGACGACTACGCGCGACTCGATCATGACTTGGCGTACCGGCACGTCCAGTCTGTCGACGATGCGCCGGATGTCCCCCAACTTGGCTTGAGTATCCTGCACCAGGAGGGTATTGGTGCGCTCGTCGAAGGTAACCTTGCCGCGCTCGGAGAGTAGTTGGTTCTGCTTCGATTTCAGCAGCGCCGTCAACTCGTCTGCCTTGGCGTAGTTGACTTGGATGAACTCGGAGTCCAGGGGCGCGAGCGCTTCGACCTTCCGGTTGGCCAGGAGCTCCGCCTCTTCCTGCCGAACGATGTCCAGGGTGGGGGCCACCATGATGATATTGTCCATTCGCCGCATGGACAGTCCCTTTGCTTTGAGGATGATGTCCAGGGCCTGATCCCAGGGGACATCTTTCAACCGGAGAGTGATGTTGCCGGCCACCGTGTCGCTGGCGACCAGGTTGAGCCCGGTGAAGTCCGCCAGGAGCCGGAGTACCGCACGCACCTCGATGTCCTGGAAATTCAGGGAGATGAGGTCTCCCGAGTACTTGTCGTCCCGGCCTCCCCGCCCCCCTTTGGCCAGCGGCCGCAACACCACGGGAGTGGGCTTGTGGTTTCGGACACCGGTGTTGGGGGCGGTGGCCCGGGACCGGGGACGATTCGCCGTCGATCCGGATGGTGGCGTGGACGGCGGCGGCGTTGCATGCGGGAGGTTCAGTGCGATGGTGACCCGGTCAGCGTCGGTGTCCACTTGATAATCAACCGAATTGCGGAGGTCGATTACGACGCGGGTGCGATCGGTCGCCTCCACCACCGCTAGGCTCCGCACCGGCCCGATGCCGATGGGTATGCGCTTGCGGTCGAGGCCGTTCTCGACGCCCGCCAAGTCCAGGACGATCCGCGCCGGATTGTCGGTAGCAAAGGTCCGGGGTGGCGCTATCGCGGCGGAGAGCCGCAGCTCGATCCGCAGCCGATTTCCAGGCCGGGCCGCGTACTCTACGCCTTGTAATACGGGCGCGGCAAACACCGGTATCTGGGGAACCAGCCACAGCAAGAATGCCGACAGCGCGGCCACGGGCAGGTGCTTCCCCGCTAATAAGACCCGATCGGTCCGGGACCGAATCGAGGTGAGCGACAGAGCCTTCATCGCGCCTTGGTCGCCCCCGACCTATCGGTTCAAGGCAAGGGTCGCCCGGCGTTCACGCCAGGTACCGCCGGCGGAGACGAGTTCGGTAAGGTCGATCTTCTCTTCGGTAATGCGCATGATCCGACCATGGTTGGTGCCCAGATAATTGCCTACGCTCACCTGGAACAAGGTCCGGTCGGGCGTCGTGACCAGAGCCCAAATAAGGTCCCCCCGCGCCAGGGTGCCCACCATGGTGAGGGTGTCGAGGGGGAACCGTTCCAGCTCTTCCTTAGGCCGCAACGGATCGGGGGCGATGCCGTCGCCGACGGGCGCGGTAGGTATGGCGACGCTTCGGCGATCCGGCACGAACGGGTCGCGTCGGTCCTCGGGTTCAAAGGGGAAGCCGGTGATCGGCTCGAGCGCGGGCAGGGAATCGATGGGACCGGGCTTGCGTGCCTTTACCTGGCGTGCGTATTCCTCCAGATCGGTCAGATCGTCGCTGCCGCAAGCGACGAGAACGATCATCACGGCCAGCATGGCGAAGTAAGCGCTCGGGCTCATTCGGCGGTTGCCTCATCGAGATACCGGTAGGTCTTGACGGTTGCCTCGAGGTTCAGGGGTACCGCCGGGTCGGATGCACCGGATTCGACCCGGCGGGCGTCGATCCTGAGGTCGTGGATGGTGACGATCCGAGGTAACGCGGCCAGCCCCTCGATGAAACGGCTGAATTCATGGAAGTGCCCGGTGACGCGGATTTGGATCGGCAGCTCGGCGTAAAAGTCCCGGCGCTGTTCGTCCATGGGCTGAAAAAGCTCGAACTCCAGTCCGGCCGCGCGCCCGGTTCGTGAGACGTCTACCAGCAGTGCCGCGACTTCCGTCTGGTCCGGAAGCCGGCGCAGCAGAGTACCGAAGGATTCCTCCATTGCCGCAAGCTGCCGTCGGTAGGCCGCCAGGTTGGCGGCCCGATGCTGTTTGGACTCGAACTCACCGCGCAGGCTGGTTTCTGCTTGCTCGGCGGTCCGCAGGCGCCGGAGCTGATCCCGGGTATCGAAAGCATACCAGACCCCGGCGATGCTCCCGCAGAGAATAAGCATCAGCATCGCCTTGGCGAAGCACGGCCAGTCACCGATGTGCCCCAGGTTCAGCTCGGTCAGCCGGTTGAGATCCACTGCCGGTCAGGGCTACCGAATAATCATCACGGTTGAAACATAACCCTATGGAAAACTACGAATCACGCGAATCGACGCGAATGTTCCGTAGGCGCGAAATCTGATTCGTGCAGATTCGTGTGATTCATAGTTTCCTCTTGGCTTTCCCTTAGAGGCTGTCTAAAAACTAACACATTGATTTTAGATCGGTAGGCTGGGTTGAGGAACGAAACCCAGCTTTGGGTATTGCTGGGTTTTGGCCGTCCCTGGCCGCAACCCAGCCTACGGCCTACGGTCCTTTTTTAGACAGTCTCTTAGAACGGCCACAGCGTCGTGAGGGGTGTCGAAATTCACGACGATATACTCGATACCCGTCGTGTTTGCAATCCGGCTCATAAAGCAGGGCATCGGGTTCCCGTCCGCCAATTCGGATTGACCAATCGGACATGGCTCTAACCATCAAGGTCAACGGGCTTACCCTGTGCCACAAAGGCAGCGGCGGCATTTCCTCCGCGACTCTGCCGGATGTCTGCAACACACCCGTACCCGGTGGGCCGCCAGCGCCGGTCCCCTATCCCAACGTCACCCACTCCAAGGACCTGCGCAAAGGCACCAAGGTCAGGTTCAGGTCCCTACCCCGGTTGCCCCTGCCCCCTTGCCGGTCGGCGCAAGCTGTTCGAAACGCAGTCGAAAACGGCTCAGTCCCGTACCGGTTTCATCTTTGTGCTCGATGAGCATCAACACGGGCTTTCCGATCCACCGGGATGTCCCGATGTTGTGCATGAACGTGGAAATCCCGGCGTTGGAGCGAGCGTGTCCGTCCAGGACCACGGAGCGCCCGCTCTGGCTGATCCTGGTCAGATGGACGTCGGTGGGAATCGCCAGTACCAATTCGCCGAAGAGATGGACCATCTCCGGGCGGCTCGTCCGGAGTCGATGGATCACCTGCATTCTCCCCAGCAAGCGCTGCTTGGTCTGTGCCAAGTCCCGGATCTCGTGGATCTGTTCATCGAGTTGGGCGATTTCGTTGCGCAGAAACCGGTTTCTGTTCTGCTGGCCGGAAATCAGTCCTTCCATGTGCAGATGCAATCCCCAACCGAGGAGCAAGGTCGCCGCCAGCCCAGCCGCCGTGACGGCAATCAGCTCACGCCGTCGGCGCCGGCTTGCGGCCTCACGCCACGGCAACAGGTTGAGGCTTATCATCTAACGAGGCTTCGCCTCAGACCGACGAGGCATGAATTCTCGCACGGAAACCGGAGAACCACGAAAAGCACGAAAGGACACGAACCCTCATGCATGTGAATTCGTGTCCTTTCGTGTTTTTTGTGCCTTTCGTGGTTCCTGTTCCCCGCGTCCGCAAAACTTGACCCATTTGTAAAGATGCGGGTTCGTCAAGGAATCCTAGTTGTCGGGTCCCGGATGATTACGCGGACTTTTTTTAAACAGCTGGGGCTGCTGTGCGTACCATTCTTGGAGTGTCTGAAGGGGCGTTTTGTGTTGCAGGTTTTTCTGCGGGATGTGGTAATTATACAGGTAGACGAAGCGTTTGAGAGTGGCCTGGAGGGAGGCGGCGGAGTCGAAGCGGTGGGTGCGCAGGACATCGGCGATGCGGCCGTTGAAGCGTTCGATCATGCCGTTGGTTTGTGGGGTTCTGGGCTTGGTCAGGCGATGCTCGATGTGGTGGTCGGCGCAGACCCGATCAAAGGCGTGGGTGCCGGTTGGCGGGCGCTCGCCGGTGGCGCAGAAGCGGTCGGTAAATTCCTTGCCGTTGTCGGTGAGCACCTTGCGGATGGTGAACGGGGCGTGGTCGATCAAGCGTTTGAAGAAGCCGCTCGCGGCGGTTGCTGACTTGTCCTTGAGGATCTCCACGTAGACCCAGCGGGTGGCCCGATCGATGGCCGCAAACAGGTAGGTGCGCTGGTCTTCGTCCGGCATCTGCGGTAGGTACTTCACGTCCACGTGCACAAAGCCGGGGGCGTAGTCTTTGAAGCGTTTGTGTGGGGGTTTCTGCGCCCCCTCCTCCTGGGGCAGCAAGGCCGTGAGGTTAGAAACGCCGTGGCGGCGCAGACAGCGGTCCAAACCGGAGCGGGAAACGTCGGGGTGGATGAACTCGTGGGTCACCGCCAGCAGGTCATCCAGGGGCAGCAGCAGCGTCTTGCGCAGCTCCACGACCACGAGTTCCTGGGCCGGGGTGAGGGTGGTCTGCAAGCGATGGGGCGTATGGGAACCGTCGGCAACCCCGTCACGGCCCTTCCAGCGGCGGATGGTATCCTCACTCACGCCCAGCTCATCGGCCAGTTGCGGGACGGACTGGTTGGATGCCTGAATGTACTGACGGGTCTTGGGGGTCGTGGTCGCATTGGCGTGCAAGTGGATGTTCATGGCGCGTTCTCCGCTATCGACAGGGCTACAAGCCGCTCCATAACCTCTCGGGCACGCAACAATGAACCAATTTTAGATCCTATGCAATCATCCGGGACCCCACACCTAGTCGAATCCCCGCAAGGCCAGGCCAAGCGCTATCGGCATTGCCGGCGCATCCCTCTGCAGTGTCGATGACCTGACCCTGGACGCCAGGGACATGTGGGTAAAGGGGTCGGCTACGACGGTTGCGGTGCCGAGGCGCTCCTCCACCAGTTGGTCAAGGCCGCGGATACCGGCCATCCCCCCGACCAGGATGATCCGGTCTACCCGGTTGGAGGTATCGGCAGAGTAGAAGAATTGGAGGGCGCGGCCGATCTGCTGTGCCAGCGCCTCCTTGAAGGGCTCCAGAATTTCGCTGGTATAGCTGTCCGGTAGGCCGCCCTCGATTACCCGTCGCAGCGCCTCGGCGCGGTCCATGTGGTAACGCCGCTGGACCTCCTCGATGAGCTGGAGACTGCCGAAACGCTGTTCTCGGGTGTAAACTGTATGGTTGGCGTGAAGCACGTGCAGGGTTGCGGTAGTGGCGCCGATGTCGGCGATGGCCAGGACCCCTTGCTCCTCGCCTGCGCCGAGCAGCAGCCGGGAGGCGGATTCCATGGTGTAGGCCTCGACATCGATGACGGCGGCGGTCAAACCACCGATCTCGAGGGCGGCAACCCGGTCATCCACGTTTTCCCGGTGCGATGCGACGAGTAACACGTCGACCAGGTGACTACCCGAGGCGGAGGGACCGAGGACATCGAAATCCAGGTTGACTTCCTCGATGGGATAAGGGATGTATTGATCCGACTCGAGCCGGATCTGCGCCTGGATTTCCGCGTCGCTCAGGGTGGCCGCCATGGCAATGACCTTGGTGATGACTGCCGATCCGGGCACGGCGGTGGCCGCACGCTTTGTCTTGGTCCCGGAACGTGTGACCGCCCTCTTGATGGTTTCACCGACGGCTTGTACGTTCGCTATTTTCTTCTCTACCACCGCACCTGGGGGGAGAGGTTCGAGCGCATAGTTTTCCACCCGAATCCCGGCGCCTGGGGCCTGAGACAGTTCGACGAGCTTAATGGCCGTAGAGCCGATGTCCAGTCCCAACAGGGCAGGCTGCCTGCGACCGAAAGTGAAGGTTTTCAGGGGCATCCGATGAGTGGGCGTAATCGACCCCATGCACATCGCCAAAGGTTGGCCTACGAGGCCGCTCGGATCATGACGGAGCAGGGTGTGCATGAGTTTGATCGGGCGCGGCGTAAGGCGGCCGCACGGGCCGGTATCGGCGACCGGCGCCTGTGGCCCAAGAACGAGGAGATCCAGGAGGCGCTGTTGCAGCAGCAGCGTTTGTTTCAGGGCGCAAGACGGGAGCATGAGATCGAGAGCCTGCGCTGGCAGGCCCTGGCGGCCATGGAGACCTTCGCCGATTTTGCGCCCAGGCTGGTGGGCCCCGTGCTTTCCGGAAGTGCAGACCCTACTCAGAGCGTGCGCCTGCATCTGTTTACCGATAATCCGGAGGAGGTGGTGTTTGCGTTGCTCGATCAGGGCATTCCCTGGCAGGAGCGCGAGGAGGTTTTTCGTTACGGGGGCGGTGAGCGCCGTACCCACCCGCTATTTGCCTTCCTCGCCGGAGACACGGCCTTCGAGCTGGTTGTACTGCCGCTACGGGTGCAGCGCAATCCGCCGCTGGATACGGTCAGCGACCGGCCGCAGCGGGGAGCTGGGGCTGCCGAAGTCGCACGTTTATTGGGTGATCCGTCCTAATTCTCAGCAGGACCCGTAGGGCTGTGCCCACCAACGCTCTGCCTCCCCGATCGCTGTGCTTCCCCGGTGGGCACAGCCCACCCTACCCTTCCTCGCTACGCCCGGCGGCACATGAAAGCTGCAATTGAAGGGCACCTTGAAAAATAGGTATTTTCACCAATCAAGCGACTCTAAACCATTGATTGTTGGGGTGTGCCGTAGACGAAAATCGCATTTTTCAAAGTGCCCTGAACTGCCGACAGCCCCGTGTGCGGTGTTTCCCTTTGGTACTCTCAGCGCCCGTATTTGCGACGGAATTTGTCGACGCGCCCGGCAGTATCCACGATCTTTTGCTTGCCGGTGTAGAAGGGGTGGCAAGCGGAACAGACCTCGATGTGAAGGTCCTTTCTAAGGGTGGAACGAGTAGCGAACGTGTTGCCGCAGCTGCACACGACCTTGATATCGCCATACTTCGGGTGAATTTCCGCTTTCATGGTGGCCCTTCTCACCCCACTTTGATCTAATTCATTATAGTAAATCGAATAATATACCATTCTCGGCACCCAACTGCAATTTCCAACCGCCTCTAACGAGGCTTCGCCTCGGACCGACGAGGCGTGCCCAACCGCACCGAAGAACCACGGAGGCAGAACTATTTTTGTGCAGCACACAAACTTGACTCATTTGTAAAGATGCAGGTCTCTCAAGGAATCCTAGCCCGTAATGGGCTGGGTTACGGCCAGGGACGGCGAAACCCGGCACACGGTATTGCGGATCGGAAAAGCTGGGTTTCGTTCCTCAACCCAGCCTACAACACAGATAATTTGTTAATTGAGAACGCCCCCTAGCCAGGTAAGGGCGCGTATAAACCTTCCCAAAACATACTCTTCTAGGGTGGGCAAAGCCATCAGGGGCGGTGGCAGCTGCCGTGGACTACATGGACCAGGTGGACAGGGCGGGCGCGTATAAATTTCTTTTCGATCCGCTTGAGGTTGCTACCAACTTCCAAGCGCCGGCGCGGAGCGCAGTAGCGCGTAGGTTGGGCAAACCGGGATCAAGGACCGGCTATCCGGCGTGCCCAACGCCATCAGCCTTTGTGTCGGGCACGGCGCACCGTCCAAAGTGCGGTTCGCTGCGCTCGGCGGTGGTGCAGTCCGGAAAGGACAAGACAACACACGCTCACCGCATCCTGCAGGCTTTGCCCCCAACCTACAAGATCATGTTTTCGGAGGGGTTTATGCGCGCTCGCCCTGACCAGGTGGACCCCGTGGACCGAGGGGCGCTGTGTGCTCCCCGGTCCATGCAGTCCATACCGTCCATGTCGTCTATTGGGCTACCTTCCGTACTCCGCTCGTCCACTAGGCTTTCTCGCTATCCTGTGCTCCTTTGACGAACTTTCGGAATTGGGGGTCGCGCTTTTCCTTGAACGCCGCAACGCCCTCTTTCGACTCATCGGTGTCGTAGTACAGGCCGACGGCCTGCAAACCCAATGCCGAGATGCCGCGCTGGTGTTCGGTATCCGCATTGAACGCCCGTTTGGCGATCGCCAATGCGGTGGGACTGCGTTTCATGAGTTCGTCGCACCAGCTCCGTACTTCCTGATCCAGCAGTTCATGCTCGACCACGCGGTTGACGAGTCCCATTTGAAACGCCTCTGCGGCCGTATAACGCCGGCACAGATACCACATCTCGCGGGCCCGCTTTTCCCCGACGGTGCGCGCCAGGAAGGCACAGCCGAAGCCGGGGTCCACGGAACCCATCTTCGGGCCGACCTGCCCGAAGACTGCCTTTTCGGACGCGATCGTGAGATCGCACAAGAGCGAGAGCACATTGCCGCCGCCGATCGAATAGCCCTGCACCCGCGCGATGACGGGTTTCGGAATATCGCGGATGACACTCTGCAGCGCCTCGAGCGGCAGACCGATGGTCCCTCGACCGTCATAGGCGCCTTCGTGCGACGACAGATCCCCACCGGTACAAAACGCCTTATCGCCGGCCCCGGTCAGGACCACGACCCCGATCTTGCGGTCCCAGCCCGCGCGATTGAAGGCATCGATCAGCTCCTCACAGGTGATGCCCCGAAACGAGTTGAACGTATCGGGTCGGTTGATTGTGATTCTGGCGACACCCTGATCGACCTCATAGAGAATATCTTGATAGGCCATCTTCATATGCCTCCCGTTGTAAAGTTGTCAGTTCCGGGGCGTGTCGACATTCAGATCCAAGCCAATGCCATTAAGTTAATCGCTGGTTGCTTACCGGTGCGGAAGAGAAAACTACGAATCACGCGAATCGGCGCGAATCCGATTCGCGGGGATTCGCGTGATTCGTAGTTTTTCCTCTGGTTTGCCGACTGGCAACGCTTAACTTAATGACATTGAGATCCAAGCGGCTGATTTCAGAGGTGGATAAATTCGGGCCACATTTCGACATATTCCACCTTTTGCCCGACTGGTGTTACGGCTCTGCCGGGTCGCGGATCAAGGCCATGAGCCCACTCTGCCAATGGTGGGCTAAAAACCTGGCAACGGCGGTCGGTCCCCCCCAGTAGAGGGAGAACAACAGGTCCAGATTCGAGAGGTGAGTGCCGAAATGTCGAGAAGTGGGTGGAGCGAGCGTACGTGCCGTCAGCTCGCATAGGAACTGCCGGATGGCCGAAGCGGGTAATACGCGGCCGATGGAGCTGGTACCGGAAATGTCCGCGACGACGCCTTCGATGGTCAGGACGCTCTTGCGGTACAGCAGCAGTTCGCGGCTGAACTGTACACCGGCCGACAGCGAAGCGTTGTCCAACAACGACTGCGACCAACGAAAGCCGGGAAGCTCGCCCGCGTAGAGTTTGCCGAGTGCCTTGTCGACAACCGTGCGTAACGCCGATTCGTTGGGCGGCGTTTGTGCCAAGGCAGCGATCTCACGTGCGATTCGCTTTGGATCCAAGGTCAAGGCACCCAGCAGAAGCTGTACCATGTGAATGCGCTCGACCTTGTCCAAATAACCGGTAAGGCTCCAGTCCAGAATGGCAAGTCGCTCATCCTCGGTGAAAAAGAGATTGCCGGCATGGGGATCGGCATGGAAGATGGCCGTTTCAAGCGGTGTCCATACGGGTTGCGCGATCAACGCCTCGACCACCGTATTCGCCAGCCATCGGCGTTGGCGCTCCGAAAGGGCGTCCATATCGGTCACTTTCCTGCCGTACACGCGCTCCATGGCGGTGATGCGCGACGTGCAAAACGGGAACAAGGAGGGAATCCGGACCCTCTTCGCATCTTTATAAAATTCAGCGGCCTCCGCCAGGTGGCGCTGTTCACGGTCGAGCCGGATTTCCTGTGCGAGCAGCTCCCGGATGGCCGCCAGTGACTCGGCGTAGTTCAGTGGTGGGATCTTGTAGTATTCACAACGTTCGTCGATGAACCGGCCGAGCTTCGACCAGATCGCCAATTCTTCCTCCAGAAGTTCCTCGATCCCCGGCTTGAGGACCTTGAGCACACCATTGTCCGCCGGGCCAGAGAGTTCCCCGGAAGTCAACGCAAAAGGCACGACTACGGAAACGCTGGCCTCGGCCAACGCCGTCGCGTCAAGCCGCAGAGCGCCCTCCGGGATATCCCGCAGCTCACTGCGGATAACTTGTTTGACGGCCTCTGCGCAAGCCGTTCCGGGCATGGTTTCCAGTGCTTGCAGGCGGTTGCGCAGCTCCCGGTCGAGCCGCCGGTTGCGGGCAACTAGCTGCCCGAGCTTGTGCAAAGTCGGACAGTGGAACAGGAGTGATGTCAGCCGTTGCGCGACGCCGACATCACTGGGAAGGGCCTGCTGTTCGGCGAGGATGGCGGCCAGCCGGGGGGCGGAGAGGTGTTGCAGGAAAAAGGCAACGGCATCTGCCACTAAAGGCCGGTAGGCGGCATAGATTTCCGGCACCAGCGGGGTAATGTCGACGCCCCAGGTGTCTTGCGGCATTGAATCTGCTTTGCTCAAGGGAATTCTTTGTTGCCGCAAATGAACGCGAATGAACACAAATCGGTCGAGATCGGTCCACCGTCATCGATGGTTCTGCAGCCCATTGCGTTCATTTGCGTTGATTTGCGGATAACCCTGCCGTGAAGAGCCTGCTCGCCCGATGTTATGGGCACCTTGAGAAATAGGCGTTTTCACCAATTAAGCGACTCTAAGCCATTGATTATTCATGCGTACCGTTGACGGAAATCGTATTTTTCAAATCAGTAGTGGAGAGTATCCGTACCAGCCTTCATTCCTGTAACACATAGGTTCCCGGCGCATCGGTCAGGGCCCCATATCCTTTATCGGGGTTGCCCGTCGGCGGCGATGGTATTTTGTCAGAGGATCTTCGGCAAAGCCATTCCTCCCACGCCGGCCACCAGGAACCCGTTTGGCTGGGCACGGTTTCCAGCCAGGTATCCGGATCCAGGTAACGATCCTCGGCCTTGCTGGTTGCGATGCGATAGTCGCGGGCCTTGGGACCGGGAGGATTCACGATACCCACATTATGGCCCCCACTGGTGAGCACGAAGGTGAGCTCCTCGGCATCCGTCTGCAGATGCAGCTTGTAGACCGAGCGCCAGGGGGCGACGTGATCCGTAGTGGCTGCGACGACGAACAGGGGGAGGTGAATGTCGCCGATGGCGATGGGACGATCCCCGACCCGATAACGTCCATCCCATAGATCGTTGTTCAGGAATAATCTGCGTAACAGCTGGGAATGCTGACGATAGGGCATACGGGTCCCATCGACGTTCCATGCCATCAGATCGAACATCGGCTGCCGCTTGCCGAGCAGGTATTCCCGCACCATCCTGGACCAGATGAGATCGTGGGAACGCAACAACTGGAAACTGCCCGCGGCCTGCTGCGGATCCAGGTATCCCTGTTCCCACATGAGATCCTCCAGATAGGAGACCTCGCCGGGATCGATAAAGACCGCGATTTCTCCCGGATCGCTGAAATCCGTCAGGGTAGTCAGCAGGGTTACGCTGGCCAGACGGTGGTCGTGATCCCGACACATGGCCGCGGCGGCGATGGTGAGAATAATGCCTCCCAGGCAGTAGCCGACGGCGTGTATCCGGGCGTCCGGAACGATGCCGTTGATTGTTTTAAGGGCATCCATGATTCCCAGGTTGCGGTAGTCTTCCATATCGAGATCCCGATCGTCCCTGCCCGGATTCACCCAGGAAATCATGAACACGGTATGCCCATGGTCCACCAGGTACTTCACCATGGAATTCTCGGGTGACAGGTCCATGATGTAGTATTTCATCATCCACGCGGACAACATCAACACCGGTTCCTTATACACCTTCTCGGTAGTCGGCGTGTATTGGATGAGCTCCATCAGGTGGTTGCGGAAAACAACCTTACCGGGGGTTATCGCCAGATTCTTCCCGACCTGGAATTCCTCGGCACCTACCGGTTTTCTCCCACTCAGCACCCGTTCCTGGTCCTCCACGAAATTCATCCAACCCTGTAACAGGTTTTTCCCGCCTTCCTTGACCGTAGTCTCCAAGACCTCCGGATTGGTGAAGATGAAATTCGAGGGTGAAAACACATCGAGCATCTGGCGCGTCAGGAAACACATTGCCCGCTCGTGATGCGGCGAAACGCCGCGGATGTCGGTCACGGCGTTGGAGAAGATCTGTTGGTTCAAAAGAAAAGATTGGTGGATCAGATTGAATGGCCAGCGTTGCCAGGCCTCATTGCGAAATCGGCGATCCTGAGGCAATGGCCGGATGACCGGCGGTGTTTTGGGATCGAGCATCGACTGGGCCGCATAAACGGCAAACCTGGAGGTCTTGCGCCGTATCTTTTCGAGCAGCTCGGCCTGCTTGCCGGGTGAAATCATCAGGTGTGCAAACCAATCCAGATAGGTGACCATCAGCGAAACGGGAGAGAGACCGAAGGTGGCCCTGCCGAGTTGGGCGTGGAACAAGCGATCCATTGGATTGGCGCTTGCAACGGTGGGAGATTGTTTCATGAGCTTAAACAGAACCTCTCAATTTCTGAATGATAGTGAGGATACTCCTGAAGGAGCTGCTCTTTTTTTCCCAGCTCGAAATCTTCATAATCAAAGCCGGGAGCCATGGTACAGCCCACCAGGCTATATGCCCCGTCAGGGTAAGCGGCAAACCAATGACCGGCGGGAACCACGTATTGCGGAAACTCTTCACCCAGCAGGTCAGGTCCTATTTTCGTTTTTTTCAACCGTCCGTTTAGCGTTATCTCCAGGAGCGTGAGTGATTCACCCCGATAAAAGTGCCACATTTCATCGAATTTGAGTCGATGAAAGTGAGACCTTTCTCCTCGCGGGAGTAGATAATAGATGCCGGTGGAGCACCAGCGAGATTTCCCTTGCATGTCCAAAGCGAGAGGAGAACGGTAAGTGCGCCTGAAAAAGCCTCCTTCGGGGTGAGGAGTCAATTGTAATCGATCAATGATGTTCTGATATGGATTAGCCCGCATGAAATCTACGAAACCTCAATTTCATTTCTCTGCGGGAATCATGGGTCTTGCCCGCGGTCGGCCTCGGCATGGTGGGTGAAGGCCGCCAGCAGGTTTTGCAGATTGGCCGGATTGGCCACGTGTACGATCAAGGGCCGAACCCGCACCTGCTCGTCGTCGTCGACCTCCGAAACCAGCCCGTGGCCACGCAGCTGCTCCAGCAACAGCCGCAGGCGCTTGTCGTCCTGGCGATCGCTGCCGGTCTCGCCCAGAAAATGGTTCAGCTCCGGCAGCAGCTGGTCCAAATGGACTACGGCCGCCTCGTCGCCGATCCCCTTGTCCACCTCGTGGGCAACGTAGAAGCGGCGCAGGATGGCCACCAGCAGGGACTGCTCGAGATTGAGCCGCTGGCGGCGTACCAGGGGATGGCTCCATTGCTCGCGGTCGCCGTCGTCATAGCCATCGACGACCCGGATGAAGGCGAGCCCCCGCACATCATCGATCTGCAGGCACAGATCCAAGACCTCCAGCAGGCCGTCGATGGTGGCGCGGGCGGTCAGCGCAGTGCGATACAGGTTCGGCTTGCGCGCGGCCTCCAGCACGCCGGACCTGAGCAGCTCCTGCACGCAGTCCTTGACGGTGCGCTCGACCGCAGGGGGTTGCGAGGGAGAATCCGCCGCGTCGCTGGTATGGGTGCTCTCGACTACCGATAACATCGAACTGACAGGACCCTCGCAGAAGATTTATCCGCAGCGGCAAAAAAAGTAACTTCCTTACAGATCCAACTCGATCCCGGCTACCGCCTCGGCATCCAGTGCCACCCGTGGCAGGGTGAAGCGGGTTCGCCTGCCCCGTAGGTCGTCCAGTTCCAGCCACTCCTCGCCGGCGATCGGCAGCTCTACTTCCAGGGCCATGGTCAGCCACAGCGCCAGCGCTTCCAGGTCGTGACTCGGCGGCAATCGGCGCGCGATCTCGGCAATGGTCATGGGGCGGTCCTCGGCGGTCAACAGCCGGCGTGTCTCCTCGACCAACGCGCGCCGGTCGAGGGCATCGAAGGCCGACCAGAAGTCGTCGTCCATTTCATCCAGATCGGTGGTCCGCTCAATCAGCTCCAGGACCGGTTGGAGGCCATCCTCCAGGTCCTTGAACCGCAGCCGCTCCACCAACGGCAGACTGCCGTTGGGAAAGCCCAGCGGCGGCAGCGGGCCGGGTGCCCGACGCAGTGCCTGCCGGGACCAGTCGATGGCAGCCGCCTGGGCGAGAATCTCGTTCAGCAGTTGACCCACCCGATGATGCTCGCTCGCCAGTCCGGTGCGCAGAAAACCCTTTAAGTCACGCTCGCCGCGGGCGCGCGCCTCGATCACCACGGCACTCTCGTCCACCAGGCGCATCACCAGCCACCGCAGATCGGACCGCTGCTCGCGGTTCAACGCCTTGTGCAGCTGGGGACGATCCGTCAACGAGCGGATCTGTTGCTTCATATTTTCCAGCTCGAGGCTGCGGGTCAGCTGCTGTTGAAAGGCATCGAATACCTGACCCTCGTCAGTCTGCAGCAAGGCGTCCTGGCTGTCCAACAGGGTATCTACGATCTGCCCGCGATGGCTGTCCTGACTGACTACGGACTCGCGCAGCCGCTGGTCGGCCGCACGGTAAGAGTCCTCCACGCGGCGAAAATCGTTGCGGAGACCCATGGACAGGGCATAGACCTCACGAATCGCCTCGATCGCCGCCTGCTCGGACAAGACCTCCACCTCGCCTTGCTCCACGGCCGCCAGCTCGGTCTCCAAGGCCGCGATCCGGTTTCTGAGCAGCTTGGCCCTGGTATCCGGGTCGGGATTCAGCCGAAACTCCAGGTTCTCGATTTCCCGCTGCACGATGGACAGCCTCGAGGCGGTCGAGGTCATGATGCGATTGTCCAGTCCATCGACAAACCGAAACGCTGCCTCCAGCGCATCGGTGGCGATCAGTTGGCCGTCCCGCTCCAGAACCAGTTCCTGCCGAATCCACTGCCGGATCTCGCGCCGTGCCAGGAGGCGATAGTCCTCGTCGCACTCGATCTCCCCCGCCTCATGTGCCAACTGCAGGGACTCGCTCAACAGCTGTTGGGCAGCGTCCAGATCAATGCCATTGATCTGCTCGTCGAACAGCGCCTGCAACGAGCCGATCACCAGTGGTCCGTTACGAGCCGCCAACAGACGCCAGGCGGGGTGTTGCTTTCTCAGACCCAGCAGGTAGCGACCGCGGGTTTTCGAGGCCTCAGTCATTTCCGTCGGTGGCCTCGACCCTATCCTTTATCCACCGATTATGCAGATTGTCCCGGATTGTTTCGTTTTTCATCTGTGAAAATCTGCGTAATCCGCGGAGTTGAAAACGCAGGTAGTGGCTGATGTATCCCCACATTATTCCAATATAAAACAACAAGTTATAGCGAGGCCAACAAAATCGTTGGGCACACCGCCGGGGCGCGAGTCTTTTCCGGGCCGCACCAGCAAAGTACCAGTGCCCCGGCGGTTTTGCCCAACCTACTTGGCTGGTTTGTGGGGATACCTCAGAGGTAGTGGTCATTTTTCAAGTGGTGGGGTCGAGTCTTCGCATGATGGAACGACTCCGATCGCTGTGCATAAAACCGGAGACAAACAATCATATCGTAGCGCAGGCATCCCGCCTGCAAGTGGACGCCGGCAAAATGGCAGACGGGACGCCTGCGCTACCGGGAGAGAGTCTGCGCCGAGCGCAGCGAGGGGGGCTTGGGGAGCGGGGATCGAATCGGTTCCCACTTAAAACTTACCCGCCACCTTCACGTGCAACGGGTATATACGCACTCGGAATGAATCCGCGCCGGACAAATCGGATCGGGAACAGCAGGCTCACCCCACCCCGGAGATAGCCACCAGCCAAGCGCAGGAGAGCAAATCACAGCGTCGTATTATCCGCCGACGCTGCCGGCGGTCTGGGTTTGCTTGGCGATGGGGATCCGGTCTACGCCGTAGTAGACATTGATCTGGTAGGCCAGGGTGACGGACATCCCCAACGTGACCAGGATCAAGAGCACGGAAAACAGATCAGGCTTACGCCGCTTACGTTCGTAGAACATAGACGTACCGACGAAATACTGAATTTCAAGACTCTGTAAAACGCGAATTTTACAACACTTACGAAACAAATAAAGCATAATTCCTAAGAAACGGAAACCCCCTCCGGCAGGTATCCGTCTCGATCCTCGACCCTCCCCGGCACTTTCCGGGGACAGCTTCGGTCGGAAGATCAGGCAACGGCACAGCATCCATGGCAACTTACGCGATCGGTGATATCCAGGGCTGTTACGAAAGGCTGCTGCGGCTGCTCGACGAGCTTCGCTTCGATCCGGTCCGAGACCAGCTCTGGTTGGTCGGCGATCTGGTCAATCGGGGACCTGATTCCCTGGCGACTTTGCGTTTTGTCAAGGGACTCGGGGATCGTGCCCTGACGGTCCTCGGTAACCACGATCTACACCTGCTCGCGCTTGCGGTCGAGGGCTCGAGACCGGCAAGAGAGAGCGACCTCGACCCGATACTCCAGGCCCCGGACCGGGACGAGTTGCTGCACTGGCTGCGTGGCCGGCCGTTGCTGCATTTCGACGAGCGCAAGGGGTTCGCCCTCGTCCACGCAGGGCTCCCGCCGCAGTGGGACCTTCGCGACGCTTTGTCCTGCGCCCGCGAGGTGGAGGCAGTGCTTCAGGACCCCGATTATCCGGACTACCTACGCGCCATGTACGGCAGCGAGCCCGCCCGCTGGTCTAACTCGCTTTCCGGTATGGATCGCCTGCGCTTCATCACCAACTGCTTCACCCGACTCCGTTACTGCACCGCCGACGGGACCCTGGCCCTGAAAGAGAAGGGCGCACCAGGCTCCCAGGCCCCCGGGCACCTGCCCTGGTTCGAAGTACCGGGTCGGGCGACCAGGGATATACGCATCATCTTCGGACATTGGTCGACGCTAGGCTATGCGACCGACTACAACACCTGGGCATTGGATACCGGTTGTGTATGGCAAGGTCGGCTGACCGCGATTCGGGTCCGTCGAAAAAAACCCATCGAGCCCATTTCCGTCCCTTGCCCATGATCCCTGGTCGGTAAAGATTCAGGTCCCTCAAGGATCCTAGCGAGGCTTCGCCTCAGACCGACGAGCCGTGATCATCGCTCTATCGCTATCGAAAGCGGAACCGTGATCGTGGTCGTGATCGTAATCGGCGACGCCAGGCAAAGCGGGCAGGGAAAACCAGATGTCTACGGGTTTCGACCCGGCACCTGGCCGGGACCTCTGGATGCCCCGGCGGCTTTGCCTAACCTGCTCCGTGCGTTTCCCGGAAACCTCGTTAGGATTGTTATAGATTATATTGTTTCTCATCTGCGAGAATTTGCATAATCTGTGGGGTTGCATCGTCCATCCGATTCCTGTCCCAACAGCCGCGTCCAGATGTCCGAGAAAGAAGACCCGAGAAAGACCAATTTCATTCGTCAGATCATCGACGAGGATCTGGCCCGAGGGAAGCACACGCGAATCGCCACCCGCTTTCCGCCGGAGCCGAACGGTTATCTGCACATTGGACATGCCAAGTCCATCGTGCTCAATTTCGGTGTCGCGCGGGACTACCAGGGCACCTGCAACCTGCGTTTCGACGACACCAATCCGCACAAGGAAAACCTGGAGTACGTAGAGGCGATCAAGGAAGACGTGCATTGGCTGGGCTACGATTGGGGAGAACGGCTCTACTTCGCCTCCGACTACTTCGAGCAGCTCTATGGGTTTGCCGTCGAGCTGATCGAGCAAGGCCGGGCCTACGTCTGCGAGCTGGACGCAGAGCGGATGCGCGAGTACCGCGGGACCCTGACCGAGCCGGGGCGGGAGAGCCCCTACCGGGAACGCCCGCCGGCGGAGAACCTGGACCTCTTCGCACGCATGCGGGCCGGAGAGTTCCCCGATGGGACCCTGACCCTGCGGGCCAGGATCGACATGGCCTCGCCCAACCTCAACCTGCGTGATCCTGTCCTCTACCGCATCCGCCATGGGGTGATCCATCACCAGACGGGCGGCGAGTGGTGCTTATATCCCACGTATGATTACACCCACCCGATCTCGGATGCCCTCGAAGGGATCACCCATTCCCTCTGTACCCTGGAGTTCGAGGACCACCGGCCCCTCTACGATTGGGTGATCGCCAACACCTCGGTGCCCTGTCGGCCGCGCCAGATCGAGTTTTCCAGGCTCAATCTCGAGTACACGGTGATGAGCAAGCGCCGGCTGACCCAACTGGTGGACGAAGGCTTGGTCACGGGCTGGGACGACCCGCGCATGCCCAGTATCGCCGGGCTGCGGCGACGCGGCTATACCCCGGAGGCCATCCGCACCTTCTGCGAACGCATCGGTGTGACCAAGGCCGACAACCTGGTGGAGATGGCCATGCTGGAGAGCGCCATCCGCGAGGACCTGGACCGCAACGCCCCGCGTGCCATGGCGGTGTTGCGGCCCCTCAAGTTGGTGGTGGAGAGCTATCCGGAGGATCGAACCGAGATGCTCACCGTGCCCAATCACCCTAAGGATGTGACCACAGGGACACGAGCGCTTCCTTTCTCCAGGGAGCTCTACATCGACCGCAGCGACTTCATGGAAGAACCCGTCAAGGGGTTCAAGCGGCTCACCCTGGGCGGCGAGGTACGGTTGCGCCATGCCTACGTCATACGCTGTGTTGGGGTCGTCAAGGACCGGGCCGGAACGGTCGTCGAGCTGCGGTGTACCCACGACCCCGACACCCTCGGCAAGAACCCGACGGATCGCAAGGTCAAGGGCGTCATCCACTGGGTCTCGGCGTCGCATGCGGTAGCGGCGGAGGTGCGGCTCTATGATCGGCTGTTTTCGGTACCGGAGCCCGGAGAAGGGGGCCGGGATTTTCACGCCGACCTGAACCCGGATTCCCTGCAGGTCTTAACCCACTGCTTGCTGGAGCCGGGCCTGACAAAAATCGCGCCGGGCAACCGCTTTCAGTTCGAGCGCGAGGGCTATTTCGTCGTAGACCCGGACTCCCGTCCCGGCCGGCCAGTGTTCAATCGCACCGTGACCCTGCGCGATACCTGGGCTCAGAACCTGTTTACGATCTTTGTGTCAAAGTGATTTTGGTCGTGGTAAATTTTTAGCTGATAGCGTGGCTGATAGTCCAAATCCGCCGAGCGGCATAGCGGCCCAACCTACCCGCTACCAGTTAGAGATTTACTGCTACCGTGATTTTGACACCAAGAGAGAGCGATGAGAAATTCCTACCCCAGTGATATAAGCCGAGAGCAGTTCGAGTCGATACAAGCTTTATTCGAGCAGGCCAGAAAGAAGACCAAGCCACGAGTAGTTGATTTATATAATGTTTTTTGCGCTATTTTGTATGTATTGAAAAGTGGCTGCCAATGGCGAATGCTCCCCCGTGATTTTCCGAAATGGCAGCTGGTGTATAAATACTTTCGTCACTGGAGTCAAAGACCCTCTGATGATGAGCGAAGCCTGCTGGAGCAGGCCTTAAAAAAATGTGGTTGGCGCGGCCCGTATCAACCGTGGTCGGAACGAGAAGACAACCTTCGTGATCGTTGATGCACAAAGCGTAAAGAATACCGACACGGCAGAGCAGAAAGGTTATGACGCGGGGAAGAAGGTATCGGGAATTAAACGGCATCTTGCCGTGGATACGCAAGGGCTGCCCCATGCGATTGCCGTTACGACCGCGGAGGTTACCGATAGAGTAGGCGCACTGGTGGCTTTCTGTGAACATCGAGACCGCTTGTCAGCGGTGACGAACGTGCTGGTTGATGGCGGTTATACGGGGCAGCCATTTGCCGATGCCGTACAGAAAGCTCTGGGGGCGACGGTGGAGGTTGCCAAACGAAACGAGCTGCACACCTTTGCCGTGATGCCCAAACGGTGGGTGGTCGAGCGCTCTTTTGCTTGGTTGGAGAAGTGTCGAAGGTTATGGAAAAACTGCGAGCGAAAACTCAATACCAGCTTGCAATTTGTTACCTTGGCTTTTCTGGCCTTGTTACTCCAAAGATCGTAAACAGGCTCTTAGAAACAGAACATACAAGGGTGGGCGAGTAGGATGCGGTGAGCGCGGTATACCGTAGCAGGATTACACCAATTCCGACCGCGAACCGCATCGATGGTGCGGTGAGCGCGGTAGATCTTATCAGGATGACACGACGAGGGGGCGCGAACCGCATCAAGGGATGGCCCGTGCCCAACACCGGTATTGGGCACGCCCACCGTCCACAGATGCGGTTCGCGCCTGGCGGTGGTGCAGTCCGGAAAGGACAACACACGCTCACCGCATCCTACGGGCTTTGCCCAACCTACGAATCTACGAATCGCGCGAATAAGATCCCTCCCTTCGGTTCGGAATGACAAGTTCGCGAGGATTCGCGTGATTCGTAGTTTTCTCTTCCGCATCGGTAAGTGGCCAATAGCCAACTTAACGGCATTGTACCTTATCCAACGAAAAGCCTCTAATATCGGAGACCTGGGTCCCATGGCATTCAGTGATTTCAAGAATATTGGCGATGTACAGAAAAAATATATGATTAAGTATAACGAGAATCCACATAGGGCAGTGTATGGGATTGTTACAGATGGCAATTTATGGCAATTTGGAAGGCTGACAGCAGATATATTTACTCGAAATTCAGAAAACTATACTATCGATAAACTCTCCAGGCTTTATGGAGCGTTGGAGTATCTTGCATAATTAGTGGAACAAGACGAATCGAGTTGACAAAAAAATCCGGCCGATTTCCCCCGGAATCCCGGCGCGGGAATTCCTTCAATTCATCTATCGCCGATTCACCCTCGTAATGGACGAGCCAAAACCCAAGCCCGGCATCCGTCGCGGCATTTATCTCCTGCCCAACCTCTTTACCACTGCGGCCCTGTTCGCCGGCTTTTACGCGGTGCTGGTGGCCATGCAGGGGCGCTTCGAGGCCGCGGCGCTTGCGATCTTCGCCGGCATGGTGCTGGACGGACTCGATGGGCGGGTCGCCCGCCTGACCAATACCCAAAGCGATTTCGGGGCGGAGTACGACAGTCTCTCCGATATGGTGGCCTTCGGCGTCGCCCCGGCGCTGGTGGCCTACGAATGGGCCCTGAGCGGGCTCGGCAAGGTGGGCTGGTTGGCGGCCTTTATCTATACCACCGCCGTTGCCCTGCGGCTGGCCCGCTTCAATACCCAGATCGGGGTCGAGGACAAACGTTACTTTCAGGGGCTGCCGAGTCCTTCGGGGGCGGCGATCATCGCTGCGGGGGTCTGGATCGGGGCGGATCACGGCATCGATGGGTCGGAGGTGAGCTGGCTGGTCGCGTTCGTCACCACCTTGGCCGGTCTGCTCATGGTGAGCAACTTCCGGTTTCACAGCTTTAAGGAGCTCGATTTACGCGGGCGTGTCCCCTTTATCTTCGCGGTGGTGGTCATGCTCGGCTACGCGGTGGTGTTGCTGCATCCGCCGGTGGTTCTGTTCGCCGGGTTCGTGGGTTATGCAGTCTCCGGTCCCGTCGTCACCTTGGTACGTCGGCACCGACGCAAGGCGAATCGCAAGCGGGATTCGGGTGCTCACCAGGAGCCGCCGCAGGACGAGGACGACCCTACCTTCGGTCTGTGACATAATTGAGGGACTATTCCCCACTCCCCGCGACTGTACGCTTGCCGCTTTCGAGGATTTCTCCATGAGCTTTTTCATCTCCGATGCCTTGGCGCAATCAGACACCGCTATGCAGGGCGACTCACTGCTGGGCCTGCTGTTCCCGATCGGCCTGGTGGTAATCCTGTATTTCCTGATGATCCGCCCGCAGGTGAAGCGTCAGAAGGAGCACAAGAAGATGGTCGAGGCCCTGGCCAAGGGCGATGAGGTGGCTACCATGGGCGGCATCGTCGGGCGCATCGTCGAGCTGGGAGATAACTTTGCGAAGCTGGAGGTGGCAGAGGGCGTGGAGGTGAAAATTCGCCGCCAATCGGTGGAGTCCGTATTGCCGAAGGGTTCGATCAAGGAGTTGTGATTCGGTGGGACCTCGTCTCTCAGATAACCGCCGACAATAAGAGCATCCTGAAGAATTCAAGGCACCTGCCTGGTACCTCATTTCAGCACACTTTGCAGGTTATAGGAGGTAATCGGATGGGCAAGAAAAGCGCATCCGCCCCGGTGGGTCGCGGCCCGACCCACGACAGCAGCTACAAGCTGTTGTATTCGCATGTGGCAATGGTCAGCGACCTGTTGCAGGGATTCATCCCCGGTGCCTGGGTCGACGAGCTGGACCTGACCACGCTGGAAAAATGCAACGGCAGCTACATCAGCGACGATCTGCGTGACCGCGCCGACGATCTGATCTGGCGCGTGCGCTGGGGTCACGACTGGCTCTATGTCTACCTGTTGCTCGAATTCCAATCCAGTATCGACCGCTGGATGGCGGTGCGGATCCAGACTTATCTCGGACTCCTCTACCAAGACCTGATCCGCACCCGCCGGCTCAGCTTGGCCGGCCGGCTTCCGCCGGTGCTCCCCATCGTGCTCTACAATGGAGCCGACCCCTGGAATGCCGCATGTGCGCTCGACGACCTCATCGAGCCGGCCCCCTCGGTGCTGCACCGCTACCGGCCGCAACAGGCCTATTTCCTGCTCGACGAGCAGCGCGTGGCCGAGCAAGGCGATCTGCCGCAACGGAATCTGAGCGCCGCGCTCTTTCGCCTCGAAGCCAGCCGCACCCCCGCGGAAGTGGTGACTATCCTCCATGCCCTGGTCGAGTGGCTCGCGGCACCGGAGCAGGCTGGTCTACGGCGGGCTTTTACCGTCTGGCTCAACCGGGTATTTCTTCCCAAGCGACTTGCGGGCGTAGAATTCGAGTCCATGACCGATTTACACGAGGTACGCAACATGTTGTCCAATCGCGTCGAAAGCTGGACCGAGCAATGGAAACAGGAGGGTTTGAAGCAGGGTTTGGAGCGGGGCTTGGAGCAGGGCTTGGAGCAGGGCTTGGAGCGGGGCTTGGAGCAGGGCTTGGAGCAGGGTTTGGAGCAGGGCCGACAAGAGACGCGCCACCTACTCACCCGCCTGGCTCGCCATCGCTTCGGTCCCGGAATCGCGGCCCAGGCCGAGCCGCTCCTGACTGCGATTGCCGATCCCCGGCAGTTGGAAGACCTCGGCGATGCGCTTATCACCTGCCCCGACGGCACCGCTTGGTTGCATGTTCTGCGCCAGGCACGGCCCGCGCCGACCGCCGGCGACCCATAATCGATCATCGACGAAAAATGCAGAAATCGGGACCTGCTCGGGGAGATAGCTGTGCGATGGAGCCTCTATGAATCGATATCCGGTATGGAAGAATCTGCTGATCCTGGGCGTGATCCTGGTCGGCATCCTGTTTGCGTTGCCTAACCTCTTTTCTCAGCATCCCTCCATCGAGGTGACCGGGGCCCGGGGCGTCGAGGTGACGGACGCCGGCGTGGTCGAGATCAAGGCCGCCCTGGAGAACGCGGGGGTGGAGCACTTGGCCATCGAAAGGCTCGAGGGCGGGAAGTTGTTGGTGCGCTTCGCGACTTCCGGTGACCAACTCCGGGGCCAGGAGGCCATCGAGGGGACCCTCTCGGACCGCTACAACAGTGCCCTGACCCTGGCCCCGGATCTCCCCGGATTTCTCCGTGCCTTGGGTATCCAGCCCATGTTCTTAGGGCTGGACCTGCGCGGCGGTATCCATGTGCTGATCGACGTAGACATGGAGGCGGCGGTCAACCAGGCCCTGGAACGCTACACCGGCGATATCCGCATCCTGCTGCGCAAGGAGAAGGTCCGCTATCTGACCGTGACCAAAGACCAGGGCCGGGTGGTGGTCAAGTTCCGCGATGCCGAGACCCGGGACCGGGCGGAAGCCCTGATCGGAGCGGAGTTTCGGGACCTGGTCCTGGAGGCCGGAGATGACGGTAGCGTCTTCTTTGTTTACGGCTCCCTGAGCCCTACGGATGAGCTGACAGTCAAGCGCTTCGCCCTGCAGCAGAACATCACCACCCTGCGCAATCGCGTCAACGCCCTGGGCGTGACCGAGCCCATCATCCAGCAGCAGGGTGAGCGGCGCATCGTAGTTCAGCTTCCCGGCGCTCGGGACCCGGGCCGACTCAAGGACATCCTGGGGGCGACGGCGACCCTGGAATATCGTCTGGTGGACACCGGGCACAGTGTGCAGGACGCGGTGGATGGCCGGGTGCCCGTAACCAGCAAGCTCTACCGGGAGCGGGACGGGCGGCCGGTCTTGCTGCTGCGCCGGGTGATCGTCACCGGCGACCAGATCACGGATGCCTCCGCCGGTTTCGATCAACGCAGTGGTCAACCGGCGGTGTTCGTGAGCCTGGACGGGCAGGGGGCACGCCGTATGCGCAACGTGACCACGGAGAATGTGGGTAAACCGATGGCGGTGGTCTTCATCGAGAACCGCACCGTCACGCGCTTAGTAGACGGGAAGCGGGTAAAACGCAAGGTACGCACGGAGGAGGTGATCAGCGTCGCCAATATTCTGGAGCCCTTCGGGCGCCGCTTTCAGACCACGGGCCTGGACAGCTCCAACGAGGCCCACGACCTGGCCCTGCTGCTGCGGGCCGGCGCCCTGGCCGCCCCCATCGAGATCGTCGAGGAGCGTACCATCGGTCCCAGTCTGGGGCAGGACAATATCGATCAGGGCGTTCGGTCGGTGGTTATCGGCTTTATCCTGGTGGTCCTCTTCATGGCGGTTTATTACCGGATCTTCGGTCTGGTCGCGGACTTGGTGCTGTTGGTCAACCTGGTGCTGATCGTCGCCGTGCTTTCTCTGCTGCAGGCGACCCTGACCCTGCCGGGAATCGCCGGCATCGTACTGACGGTGGGAATGGCGGTGGACGCCAATGTGCTCATCTTCGAGCGCATCCGTGAAGAAATCCGCAACGGCAGCTCGCCCCAGGCGAGTATTCACTCGGGTTATGAGAAGGCCCTGTCCACCATCGTGGACGCCAATATCACCACCCTGATCGCTGCAGTGGTGCTGTTCAGCTTCGGTACCGGACCCATCAAAGGCTTCGCGGTGACCCTGTTCATCGGGATCGTTACCTCCATGTTCACCGCTATTCTGGGCAGCCGTGCCCTGATCAACCTGATCTATGGTGGCCGGCGGGTGGGCTGGCTGGCTATCTAGTGCGGATGCTCTCGACTACCGATAACATTGAGCCGGCAGGATCTTCACGGAAGAGTTATTCGCCAATGAACGCGAATCAACGCAAATGGATCAAGAACCGTCGATGATATAGCGAGCCGATTGCGACCGATCTAGGTTGACCCGCATTCATTGCGGCAGAAAGCGAAGCCTGCGAGGTTCGGACTGAGTATGAGAAAAATGATCCGGTCGCTTCGATCTATCCGCAGATTACACAGATTCTCACAGATAATTTCGTTTTTAATCTGCGAGAATCTGCGTAATAGGCACCTTGAAAAATACAGTTTCCACAAATTTGGGGCTCGAATAATCAATGGGTTAGAGCCGATCGAGTGGCAAAAATGGCTATTTTTCAAGGTGCCCTAATCTGCGGGCAGAAAAGATAATGGGATCTTTCGCGACCGATTTGCGTTGATTCGCGTTCATTTGCGGATAAAAGTGATTCCTATGTTATAAGGAGGCCGAAAGATGCAGATGCGGCTGTTCAAGGACCTGAAGATCGACTTCATGGGCCGGCGGCGGGAGGCGATGATCTTCTCCGCCGCCCTGATCCTGATCTCCATCGGGGCGCTCGTCGTGCGCGGGCTCAACTTCGGGCTCGATTTCACCGGCGGTACCCTGATCGAGGTGGGCTACGAGAACGCGGTGGAGCTTTCGGCGGTGCGCGCGGGCCTTGTGACCGGCGGGATCCCGGATGCGACGGTGCAACATTTCGGGACCTCGCGGGACGTGCTGATCCGCATTGCGCCCAAGGTGGAAAAAGCGGGAGAGGCGGTCGGACCGAACTTGAGCGATCGGGTCTTCGCTGCCCTCAGCGCCGCTGCCACAGGCCCCGTAGAGCTGCGCCGGGTGGAGTTCGTTGGCCCGCAGGTGGGTGACGAGCTCACCGAGGATGGGGGACTGGCCATGCTCTACGCCATCCTGGGGATCCTGGTCTATGTGGCCCTGCGTTTCGAGTACCGATTCGCCATGGGCTCCGTCATCGCCCTGGTGCACGACGTACTCATCACCATCGGCCTGTTCGCTCTATTCCAAATTCCATTCGACCTGCCGGTACTGGCGGCCGTGTTGGCGGTCATCGGCTACTCCCTGAACGACACCATCGTCGTCTTCGACCGCATTCGGGAGAACTTCCGCAAGATCCGCAAGGGCGATGCGGTATCTATCATCAACACCTCCCTGAATCAGACCATCTCGCGCACCCTGGTGACCTCCCTGACCACCTTACTGGTGTTATCGGCCCTGTTCATCTTCGGCGGGGAGATCATCCACAGCTTCGCCCTGGCGCTGATCGTGGGCGTTGTTATCGGCACCTACTCCTCCATCTATGTGGCAAGCACCTCCGTCATCCTCATGGGGGTGAGCAAGGCCGACCTGATGCCGGTGAAGAAGGAAGGGGAGGGCTTGGATTCGATGCCTTAGCTGGTTTCGCTGTTCGGTGTTACCAAAGAATTTCGAGTTTTAAATGAAAAACCAAAATTCCAATGGTCGGGGAGAATCGGGCATGTATAATTCAAGCAGTAAGAAACCTAACATGACAGAAGAAGCCTATTTAAAAGATCGTCTCGATGACCAGTTGGCTTGGTATGACAAGAAAAGCCAATATAACCAAAAAAGGTTCAAGCTCCTTAGTGTGGTCGAGATCATAGCTGCCGCGTTTATTCCCTTTCTTTCCGGTATGGAAGGTGAATATTTACACTTGTTAATTGGTGGGCTCGGTGTGTTTATAGCGGTAGCCGCAGCGGTCATCGCTCTATTCAAATACCAGGAAAATTGGATCCAATACAGAACAACGGCTGAGCAGTTAAAACACGAAAAGTATATTTATCTCACAGACACCAAGCCCTATGACACAGAAGATAAATTCCATTTGTTGGTTGAGCGAGTGGAATCACTCATTTCGAAAGAGAACTCAACCTGGGCCAGTCTGGCACATAAGCGAACTAATCCGCAACAAAGGCATAACAATGTAAACCAGGGGAGGTAATCGTTCAGCCTTCACCTCCTCATTCCGGCAGGGATTGCCGGAATCCGGATGCCAAGGGAAGATTACCAGGGAGCTGTCGGACCCGCGGCAGAAGACAACACCTCAATCGCTCGTCCCGGAATCCGAGGTAGGTGTTTCCATTCCCGATTTGTGCACTGCACAAACTTGACTCATTGGTAAAGATTCGGGTCCCTCAAGGATCCCAGCGAGGCTTCGCCTCAGACCATTGATGCGTGAATTTTCGTACGGAAACCGGAAAACCACGAATGCACACGAACTTCGATATTTACCGGGGATCGGCGGCGCGGCGTTCCACTCACAGCACGGCGACGGCGCTTTGGTTTTTGGCCGGTCCGAATCCAAAGCGGCGTCGGGTCTGTGCCATGTCGTTAGTGTTGCGGTGACATCGGGCGCCCTGGGTTCCGGTCGGTGCCGAGGTAACCGCCTGCCGCCGCACTCCAAAGGGGTCCTGAATGCCAGATAGCCGGTATCCCGTTTCCTCTGCGTCCCCGGCGTCTCTGCGGTCCATAGCCTTCTCACCGTTTCAATATGCCCATCATTTCCCGCCTTTCAGCAATGCCTCCAGGTCCTCAAATGGTCGATGAGTAGTCTGGTGAGTCGGTTCCTGTCCGGTGGGTTTGCCACCGGCGGCGATGTGTTCCTCGTAGCGTTGGTGCTCGTTGTCGTGGCAGTACAGGCAAAGCAGCTCCCAGTTGCTGCCGTCGGACGGGTTGTTGTCGTGATTGTGGTCCCGGTGGTGGACGGTCAGCTCACGTAGATTCGCGTGGTTGAAGGTACGGCCACAACGACCGCAGACCCATGGATAGAGTTTGAGTGCCTGCTCCCGGTAGCCTTGCTCGCGTTCGTCCCGGGCGCGACGAGCATCGGCGACGACCCGGTCCAGGCGCTCGGTGTCCATGGTCTTGTCCGCCTGGGGACGGTTCGGTGGTATGGGTTTTGTCATTTCTGATACCTCTCGTACCCGGTTTGGAACCATTATCCGTCATCGAGCAACCGGTGTATCGCGGGTTCGGAAAGCCCAAGGGATGCAGCAATGATTTCAGTGGACATCCCATTGTCATAGAGTGACTTGACGAGGATTTTCCGTTCTTCCTCGCGTCCTTCCTTGCGTCCTTTTGCAAGTCCTTCCTCGAGCCCTTCCTCGCGTCCTTCCTGTCTGGCACCTTCGACCATTCCCCATTCCGATCTGATCCGATTCATATGGGCCTCGAACTTGCGTCGCTCCCCTTGGTTCATCTTCAGGTAGTCGAGCTTTTCCTTCAAGGCGCCGATGCCGGGGGCGGTGAATTCGTCCAGGACTTGGTTGTTCTTGAAGGCATAGACCCACTGATCCAGGTCGTCCCGAACCACGTCCGTAAAGCGTCTCAGGGGAATCAGATAGTACTCGGGAAAGATATCGGTCTCGCCGATACGGACCTGCTTGCCGACCAGGGATTTTTTCAAGGTCGCGGCATGGTGGGTATGCAGACCCGTGAACTCGGTCTTGCCGTGGTAGATGTAGTCGTCGCCGTCTTCGGTGACGTCGAAATAGAGGAGGCTGATGGAGTAGACCTTCTTGAGGTTGCTGTAGGGCTCGCCCAGCCCGAGGGTCTCGACGATGGTTTTGGCCGTGCCGTAGGCCACGCGCCTGAGGTAGTCCATTTCCGTGAGGTATTGCACCTCGACGATGATCCGCTCGCCGTCTTCGGTCTTAGCCAGGAGGTCCACGCGGTTGTATTTGTCGGTGTCGTCGCGTCGGTTGCTCTCGCTCTCCAGCAAGTCGAGGATGACCACCGGCCGCTTGAACAGGGCGGTTAAAAACCCCTCCAGGATATCGAAGTTGGCCTTATCGCGCAGGACAGTCTTGATGGCCCAGTCGAAGGTAATGATCGTCCGGCCGGTTTCTTTCTGCATACTGTCACCCTACAGGCTCTCAGACAGCCAAGAACTTCCCTCCCTTGCTGTCGCGGCTGCCCGAGTGAGTGACCCCTCCACACCGGCTTCTCCCGCTCCGGGTCGAAAGAGTTCTCTTTCGATGTCG
Organism: Candidatus Thiosymbion ectosymbiont of Catanema sp. Cochon2018; assembly: GCA_011392765.1. Lineage (GTDB taxonomy): Bacteria > Pseudomonadota > Gammaproteobacteria > Chromatiales > Chromatiaceae > Thiosymbion > Thiosymbion ectosymbiont_A. Next base: position 421,301 of record WYCW01000002.1, read on the forward strand.
AGCACCAAAGCGCGCCATTGCCTTTGCAGGCGTTGACCGGCCAGGTTTACCCAGATCCAGATTAACGAGAGGAAGATTCCGGCAATGGGGACCAGGAGCAGAGGTCCCTGCCACGCATTGGCCTGACCGCTTACGGCAAGAGCGAACAGCCCACTATTGACCAGCAGCAAAAAGTTGTTTCTGGTCCAGATGAGCGGGGGATGAAGACGCAGTTGCGCCAGCGCCTCGGTATATGCACGCTCGAGTTGTTCCGCGCTTTTCATTACAGACCTCCAATCGGTCCTGCCGGAATCAAGGTGTGCTGGTACAGAGGATACCATTATCCGTTATTGAGCAACCGGCATATTGCCGGTTTGGCAAGTCTCACGGATACTGTCACCCTTTTTCAAATGGGATTCCGATCCTGCTTTTTGAGCAGGTCAGTGCGCTGCAGGTCGGTCAGGTTCTCGACCGCATAGCCGGCGAGCGTAAAGCCTTGGGGTCGGTTGGAGACCTCGAGCAGGTAGTCGTCGCCTTCCGCAAGCTTGGTGATCCGATAACGGATGGTCTCACCCTCGGTCAGGGTCGCCTCGATCTCGACCGGGGTGGACTCGGTATCGATTGCGGGTCTTTCCTCGTCCCCCACTACGCCGACAAAGTCGATGTTGGTCAGGGCACGGACCTGCTTTTTGATGGCCAGCTCGTCCTGCTCCTCACCCTCGGCCAGGTCCGTGAGCCGCCAGTCGTCGTCCGTGCGTTCCAGGGTCAGTCCCGCGAATGTCAGGCGCTGGATGGCTTCCGGCTTCAGGTGGAGCAGCGTCCGATCGCTCCAGTCGTCCGGCTGGTTCGGGGCATCGAAGAGGCCGAGCTCGGCCTCGTAGATGGCTTTATCACCGGCGGCGCGCACGAACAGGCGCCGGAATCCGGAGGAGTCGCCGAGATAGAGGATCGCGGGCGGGGCGTCACCGCGCTCCAGTACCAGCTTGCGCTCAAAAACCTGGTCGCCGACCTTGAAGCGATTCAGGGCCGCCTCCGAGGTGGCTACGGGTAAGCCTTTTTCTAAGCCCTTCAGCTTGGATAGCAGATCGGTCACCTTATGCTTGGCGGCGGGGAGGTCCTTGAGAGAGGGTATGATCCAGCCGTCTTCGGTCTTGGCGATCAGCACCGGCTCCCCGTCGGAGGTCCGGACGCGGATGCCGGTTACTTGCTCCGGCTCGAAGGCGAGGAGGGGGCCTTCGGACCCCGCGGGCCCCATCTTCTTCCCCCCGAGCCCTAACAGGACGGCGGCCAGGAGCTGTAATACCAGCAACGCACCGAGGCCGAGGACCAGTGGAGAGCGCAGGCTACTCCAAATCGTCTTGGCCGGCGCGGTGCCTTCTTGGGTCTTGGTGGTCGTCGTCTGCATGGCTCAGGACCTCCCCGCGGACAGGATTGTCTCGTAATGACTCCGGCGCCGTTGTCGGCTCCTCCGATACAGACTGTAGACGAGGGCGAGACCCGCCAGGGCCAGGGCGTAATTGAGGTATTCCCAGGTCATCTGTTCGCGTCGGGTTAGGGGCTTGAGCAGTCGCGAGTACTGGCCCCGACCGCGCAGACTCAACAACCCACGGTCCTCCAGGGACCAATCCACGGCGTTTTGGATCAGTTCCAAGGGCTTGGTATAAAGAGTCCGGGTAGCCTCGGTGGCGAGGCTGATTGCCGTGTCCGTCAGAAAGCTGGCGGAGCCGATCAGGATCAGCCGGGCCGCGGGGGGAGAGGTCTCCACCACGCCGGAGATCGGCGGTTGCACCGCTTTTTCCACTTTTTCCACTGATTCGTCCAGCTCGTCCGGTGCGGCGGCGGTTTTTTCAGTTCCTTCAGCCAACCCCGCGTCCTTTTCTTCCGCTTCTTCTTCCGGCTCGGCCAACAGGGGCGAAGGCTTGCCGGTAAAAAAAGAGCCAAAACGGCCCTGGACCGCTACCGCCAGGGGTCTGCTGTCCTGGTCGTCACCCACGGCGAAGCCGAGGGGTCCGTGGGCGTCGAAGTCGGGCTGGATGTTCTCGGTCGCACTGGTCCAGGAGTCCGCCGAACTTTTCAGCAGCTCGATCACACGGCGGTCCCGGTTCTTCTCCGGGTCGATTTTTACGGGCGAGGCCCAGTTCAGGGTGAGCTGCCCGAGCCCGGAGGTGATGCCGGTCTCCCGGTCCATGCCGTCGTCACGGATGTCCGCAAAATACGGATAGGCGATGCTTTGGATCTCTTCGACCACAAAGCCCGCCACCTCCCGCCGCACGGGGATCGGGAAGGGCGTGCTTTGGCGATCCAGGACCAGGGTCTGCTCCAGCTCGACACCCTGGTGCGCCAGCCACTCTTCCAGACCCGTCGGCTGGAGCCGGGCGTTGATGGAGTTGCTTCCCAGGTCCAGGTGGTAGGGGGAGGCGGCGAGGATCACCGTCCCCCCCTGCATCAGGAACTGGTCGATGGCGAAGACCTGCCTCTCGTCCAGACTCTCGGGTCCGGCCACCAACAGCAGATCCGTGTCTTCAGGGACGGTGCCCTGGTCGAGCGTTGTCTGCTTGAGGGTCAGGTTGGACCTCAGGGCTTCCTCCAGGGCACCGTAGCTCGGGCCGGCCGCCGCCATGAATCCGCCACCGGCCCGGGGCGGGGTGTAGAGGGCCACCGTCTTGAGGAAGCCGGGGGCGAAACGTTTGATGCCGGCCTCGATGGCCCGTTGGAGCCCGGCCTTGTCGAGCTCCTGGGGAAGGGGGATGGGAATGGCCTGGTCGCCTGATTCCAGGACCATGTAAAAGTAAAATGCCTCGGGGTTCAGCAGATCCAGGATCAGGGGCCGGAAGCCGAAGCGTTCCTCGATCTCACGCCCCAAGGCGCCGTCGGCGGCATCCGGGTCCCGGATGTCGAACCTGAACTTACCGTCGGCTGCCTCCGCCAACTCGGCGAGTACCGTCCGTAGCTCCTCCCGCAGGCCGGGCAGGGGTTCCGGCAGCTTCTCAGTCGCCGAGATGTAGCCGTGAAAGGCCACCGGCCGGGTCAGCCCTTGAAAAATGTCGCCGCCGCCCCGGTAACCGTAGAGCAGCTTTTTGATGGTCCGGGTAATGTCGTGCTCCGGATTGCGCAGACGCACCTCCAGATCCCCCTCACCCGGGTCCTTGACCTCGATCAGGTCTTGAAAACCCAGCTTCTCGTGTTGGCCGCCGTACTGGACCAGCAGGTCGAAATAGGAGTTGACCACGGCCGCCTGGTACTTGCTGGCGGTCTGGAAGGCCACCGGGCGGATGCCGTAACGTTCCCCGGCCTCCCGCTCCAGGTCGGGCTCCTCCATCGGATCGATGAACTCCACCCGCACCTTGTCGCCGCCGGCGATCTCGTACTCCCGCAACAGGTCGCGGATCCGGGGCACCAGGGGCGCCAGCAGGGGGTGGGTGCGGGCGCTGAAATAGCCGCGCATCAGCAGGGGTTCCCGGAGCTGGGCCAGGTAGTTGCGAGAAGCCTCGGAAATAGAGTAGATCCGCCCTTGGGTGATGTCCGCACGCGCCCAGCCGATCCGGTGCAACCACAGGTTGGCGGCCAGGAGGTTGGCCGCGAGCAGCCCGGTGACCAGGACCCAGCGCCGGTGGCGCTCGGGGCTTGCGGTATCCTCGGCCCAGCGCAGCCGCTCCAGGGAGTAGACATTGAGGGCCAGGAACAGGCCGACGATGCTGAGATAGAAGTAGAGATCGCGCAGATCGATGACGCCGCGGGTGATGGATTCGAAACGCGAGCCGCTGCCCAACAGCTCCAGGACCTCGCCGCCACGGTGCCCCAACAGGCTTGTCAGGGCCTCCGAGCCCAGGAGGAAGAACAGCCCGCACAGCAGGGTACTTCCGATGAGACTGACGATGGGGTTATCCGTGCGGGCAGAGACGAAGAGGCCAATGGCGATATAGGCCGCCGCCAGCAGCAGAGTGGCCAGGTAGGCCCCGAGCACGGGTCCCCAGTCCAGGGGACCTAAGAGCGAGACAGTGATCGGCAAAGGCAGCGTGAGCGCCAGGGCCACCGCCACCAGGGCCAGGGCTGCCAGGAACTTGCCCAGCACCAGGCGCAGTGGAAAAACCGGCAGGGTGAGCAGGGTTTCTAAAGTGCCGGCGCGGCGTTCCTCGCTCCACAGGCGCATGGTCAGCGCCGCCGTCAGAAAGATCAGCAGTACCGGCATCCACTCGAACAGGGAGCGGGTATCCGCCAGATTGCGGGCGAAGAAGGCTTCTACCCAAAAGAAGACGAACAGGTTCACCGCCAGGAAAGCGCCCAGAAAGATATAGGCGACCGGTGAGGCGAAGAAGCCCCACAGCTCCTTGCGGGCGATGGATATGACCTCATGCATGGGACTAGATACCCCGTTTCATCACCGAGGAACCACGGAGGCAGACACGGATAAACACGGATCACAATCCGTGTTTATCTGTGTCTATCCGTGGTTCTAATGCAAGTAAAAACCCCAGATTGAGAACGCTCCCTAGGTCTCCCGGCGCCGGCTGACCGCGCCGAACAGGGCCTCCAGGTCCCGGACCTCCGGCTGCAGGCCGTATAGGTCCCAACCGGCCGTACCCACCGTGCGGGCGACCAGAGGCGCTGTTTTCTCCGGGTCGGCGGTATCCAGGGCATAGCGGTAACGGCCATCCGGGGTCTTTACGGGCTCCACGACAGTTACCGGGTCCAGCTCCATCAGCCTCGGCATCACCTGCGCGGGGGCCTGTTTCAGGGAGACGAGCAGGCGATTCGGGTTACTCAGGGCGGCGAGGTCCGAGTCCAGGGCCAGGCGCCCGGTGTGCATGATGAGCACCCGGTCGCAGACCGCCTCGACCTCCTGCAGGATATGCGTCGACAGGATCAGGGTCGCGTGCTCGGCCAGCTCCCGGATCAGGGTCCGCATGTGCCGGATCTGGGACGGATCGAGCCCGTTGGTAGGCTCGTCCAGGATCAGAACGGTCGGCCGATGGAGGATGGCCTGGGCCACGCCGACGCGCTGGTGGTAGCCGCGGGAGAGGGTGGCGATGACCTGGTCCGCCTTGGGCGCCAGACCCGTGTGCTCGATCGCCTCACGGATCGCCGCGGGACGCTCGGATTGCGGCACACCATGGAGGGTCGCCTGGTAATCCAGGGCATCGATCACCGTCATTTCCGGGTACAGAGGGCAGTTCTCCGGGAGGTAGCCGATGCGCTTCTGTACCTCCCGTCGTTGCCCGCGGATGTCGAGACCCTCGATGCGGATATCGCCGGCATCCGGCTCCAGATAGCCGGTGAGCATCTTCATGACGGTGGTCTTGCCGGCCCCGTTGTGGCCCAACAGACCCACGACTTCGGAGCGGCCGATGTCGAACGAGACATCGGCCACCGCCTTCAGGTCGCCGTAGCTGCGGGTAAGTCGTCGTACCTCGATCATGTACAGGCCCCTTATCGTTATCTCCGTTGTCGGTTTCAGAGGGTGAAAAAACTCCAGAAAAGACCATCGATTTGCGGGGGAGTTCCCAGGGCGGGGATTTTACCAAAGACCGTCTATTGCAAGAGGGGAACCACGAAGGCGCACCAGGGCGGGCGCGTATAAATTTCTGTCGGCTCGTAGGTTGGGCAAAGCCGGATCAGGGACGATCCGGTGTGCCCTGTGTGCCCCCCGGTCCATGCACTCCATACCGTCCATGTTGTCCATTGGGCTACCCTCATGTCGTCCGTGCGGCCTACAGCAGCGAACCTGTAGGATTGGACAAAGCCACCAGGGACGACGGCAGCCGCCGTGGACGATATGGACCAAGTGGACTATGTGGACCAGGGGTTGCTGTGTGCCCCCCGGTCCATGCAGTCTATACCGTCCATGTTGTCCATTGGGCTACCCTCATGTCGTCCGTGTGGCCCACAGCAGCGGTGTGCCCAACACCCATTCCGTGGGGCTTGTCGCCATCCAAAGATGCGGTTCGTGCGGGGAAGGCGTGCATCGGCCGGTAAGCTCAGAATCACCGCGCTCACCGCACCTATATTATTATCAGCCCTCTCCCCGGGGTGGTCTTGTTGCAAATATGGTCAACATCAGCTCGGAATCATCGATCAGGCGATATTTCGGAAGCCGTCCTGATAGTTTTTCGCTTTCAGACAGAATAATGGGTACCCCTTCACCGCGCTTGTCCATGAGGAACCTGCGGTCACCGGGATAGTCTTCAAAAGGCATGGCGCAGCGGGCGAGCAGGCTGGTCAAGAGCTCATTTCGGGCCGCCTGTCTCAGCGGAAGGCTCTCGATCGTCATCGTGTTCGGGATCGTACCGGGTGAAAAAATTTCGAGGCGGTCCGAGAACATGTGCAGGCGGACCTTCGAGCTTTGAATCGAATAATCCCGATGCGCGACGGCATTGACCAGGGCCTCGAACACAGCTTGCATCGCATAGTGTGGAATATCACGTCGTGCGGGTTCCTTCAGCGCGTACACTTTCATGTTCTTTTCAACGAACCGACAGGCATCGGCAATCTGCACATCCAATGGCCCGACGATGTCCCTGGCGTCCAACTGGTAGGCCGCATTCCGCTCGGTGCCCCGGTAGGCAACCGCCTGAACGAAGGCGTTGGTGATGAACTCATCAGGTTGCTCGCTCGCCATCAGGAGGCCACTGACGCTCGGGCAAATCTTCCCGTCCTCATCTTGCACGAGAAGCCGGAGCTTCAGTAAAAACTCCTCATCATTATCCGGAGACAAGGGCGTCTTGAACTTTTCCCATCGCCTTTTTTCGAGGCAATCTCGCGGCGCAATCGGAACCGACTGCTCATCGAATCGGATGATTCTGGTTTGGCTGCGTTGTTGAAAGAGCCGGGCTAAGATGTCCGGCGTCATCTGACGCTTCGAGCTGCCGATCCGATGAAAGTACCCGCCTGGACTTTGATGGACATAAAGGCTCTTGGGGACATCGACACGGACGATAATCAGTTCGACATCATCATCCGTGATGACTGGAACTTTCCGAATCCGGCAAACCAGTGCAGGTGTAATCAGGTCGTTGCAGATCCCTCTCATCCAGGTCTCGACGGCATCCAACTTTTCTTCCGGAACGCCGACGATCGATCCGGACTTGTCATCGACGCCCAGCACAAAAACACCACTGGCGGTATTGGCCATGGCGGCCAGCTCATCGGCCATGCTGTCTCTGTGCGGACCGGAAATCCGGGAACCCTTATAGTCGAGGCTCTTCAATTCCAGCGCGGAGTCCTCTCCCAGTCGGATTTGCTTTAACAGTTCATCGGTGGTTTCAAACATGCCTAAACCTTTAACCTTATCCGCTGGTAGTACCTGTCGAAGGCCTCTTGGCCACCTTCCATGATGGCGCAGATCACATCCCGGATGCCCGCTTCTTCAAGCCCACCTTGGCGATCAATCCGCACCTGTCCGTTTTCGAAATTTCTACTTTCGCGCAACTACTTTCGGTAAGTGTGCTACTTGATGTATAAAACCAATTCTGTCCGTAGTTGAACTTGCCCTTCTCATTTTCCCTAATAACTTTCCCACTCCCGTCGAACCGTAGTTCAAATACTTTGCCACCTCTACGGGCTCAAACACTACTGTAGGAACTGAAGGGTGAATAAATTCATTTCTCTTGTTCTTTAACTCGATAAATTGGCTTCGCTCTTTCCAGGATTTAAAATTGCCCAATTCATTTGCTGCAAAAGTGACCATCCACGCATCAATCCTATCCATTATTGCCGCCTGAGAATCAAGAGTGAGTGTATTTGTGTATTCCGAAGGATCTGGAATTAGATCCCTTATGTGAAATGCGTATCTAAATAGAAAACAATCTACTAGTGATACGCAACTATGTAAAAAACCTCGGAAGCTACGAGAGAAACCCTCGATATCCCAAGAATTATATAGCTCACACGTTTCTTTATGGAAATAGCAAATATCTCGGGCTAATGCCTTCTCAGGTGCCTCTAGAGCCCCTTGATTTGTAACACTGACACTGTGCTTTCCAAGGGTTGAAGTCATCTCACAGGAAAGCCCCTCTACCGATCCTGGCATGGACATTTCGATGACTGGCTGTAGAAATCGGTCTTCAGCATCGAACCACACTTGAAGCATATTAGCTTTGCCACTATTTATAGTATGTTCAACTTCATCTTTGAAATTCACTATAAATTCTCTGTGTTCACTCTTTAGAGAAAGATCGTCTCCAAAATTCTTATATTTCGGCACGGGTATGTTTAACGATTTAGCCAAGTGAACGACATGCTTAGTAGCTTTTTCCCTACCAAGATATCTTTCTTGCCTAACTAACTTCACTATTCCCCCATGTCACGTATAACGGATTGGGCAAGGTGTGCTAGACCGCGCTGGAATGGATGCCGAATTAACCATTTAGCTCGCCGCGCGGTTTGGCGTTGCCATGAACCAACTGTTAGGTAATTCTCTCCAACAAATAAGATGAGCATTGAAATCGAACTTCGCGGCCCTATTGCGTCTGGAAAATCTGAAATGTCAACAGGACCTGGATTGGATGTCATGGGTTTTCAACCCGCAATAGGACCGATCGGCAGCAGCTCCGGGGCGTGGGTGAGAACGCTCAAGTGGGCGTCCGGACCTTGGCGCCGCAAGGCCTCCTCCACCGCCCAGGCCAGGGTCGGCGCGTGGGTGTGGCCGAGTGCCGCTTTTTCCTCCGAGGTGATGCCGGGGGAGTAGTTGATGACCGAGGCATGCTCCCGGACCATGGCCCAGGCGATGGCGAGAGCGCAGGCGACCCCCTTGGTAAGGCGCCCGTCCCGGTAAGCGGCCTTGATGTCCTGCGACGGCCAGGCAGTGAACTCCAGGAGCTCGGTGTGGACCGGGCTGACCCCTTCCGGTGCCGGCGTGCAGACGATGATGGTGCCGCCCGGCCTGACCATGCGCTGGGCCGGATACAAGGATTTGTGCGACTGCCAGAAATCCAGGTCACAGGGGTGGGAATTGGCCAGCACGATGTCCGGGGTCTCCCGGTACTCGACCCCATAGAGTTCCCGTGCCAGCTCCACCCCCGCCCTGAATGCGGGACGCATCGCCCCGTAAAACAGGCCGACCACCTCGCCCGTGTCGTTCAGCACCGCATTGAAAATGGTGCGCAGGCCGACCCGGTCCGCCATGTCGTCCATGTCGCGGCGCACCGGGTTGTCCTCGATGCCGAGATAGGAATCGCCGCCGCTCTCGCAGGAGAGCAGATGGGTCTCCGCGGTGGTGCGATCCCCGCACACGCCGGGCTGGATGATCTTGGAGGAACCCGAAAACCCCGGAATATGGTGCGGCACGATGGTGCCCAGGCCGATGACCACGTCCGCCTCGACCACCGCCCGGTTGACCAGCAGCGGCGTGCCCTGGGACGAGGTACCGAGGTCCACCAGGGTCCGGGAATCGCGCCACTCGTGATTGAAGACCCGGATCTGCTCGAAGACGGCAGTGCCCACCTTGGCCCGCAGCTCGTCCTCCGTCATATAACGGTGGGTACCCAGGGCCATGATGCAGCCAATCCTGTCGTTCGGCACCCCCGCCGCGTTCAGGCGCCGCAACAGCGGCGGCAGCATGCGATCCACGGGGGTGAGCCGAGTGGCATCATCGCTGACGATAATCACCTTATCCGTGGGCTCGACCCAGACCTCCAGCGGGGATTGCGCAATCGGCGCATCCAGCGCGGCCTCGATAGCCGCGTCCAGGTCCGGCACCGCCCGGCTCGGTTTCGGGCCGAGCACCTCGGCCAGATTCCGATCCGGAATCTCCAACTCATAGGGCTCGCCCCCGAAGGGGATAGTCAGGATCGCCATAGGTACTCTTCGTATGTCATTTTTGTTTTGGCTTTTTATGGATTCCGGACTGCTTTGGAATGCGCCGGCTCAGAGCCTGGCTAAGAACTAGCGAGGCTTTGCCTCAGACCGACGAGGCATGAAGACCCTCCAGGCCCCTCTCCCGTAAGGCCCCATCTCCTACGCCCAACCAGCCGTTGAAGAGCCAAGGTAGGTCGAAATCGAAATCGGGATCGCAATCGGAATCTCGATTTCGATCCCGATCCCGATCCCGATTTGTGCACTGCATAAACTTGACTCATTTGTAAAGATTCGGGTCTCTCAAGGAATCCTAGCGAGGCTCCGCCTCAGACCGACGAGGCGTGAGTCGCGGTTGACAAGAACCACGAATGGACACGAATATTATTTACTCATATTCATAGGGTTTCTCCAACAAACCATGCCCAAGGGTATTCAGTGCCTCCCTGGCGTAGCCTACGATTTGGTATACCTCGTCCTGCAATAATAATTCGTGTCTATTCGTGTTCATTCGTGGTTCTCTTTGTGCAATGCACAAATTTGACTCATTTGTAAAGATTCGGCTCCCTCAAGGGATCCTAGGAGGCGTTCTCAATTGAGCCAAAGCATCATAAAACTCAAACCCGTAGGCTGGGTTACGGCCAGGGACGGCGAAACCCAACACAGGGTATTGCGGATCGGAAAAGCTGGGTTTCGTTCCTCAACCCAGCTACAACACTTAGATGATTTATTGATTGAGAACGCCCCCTAGCCCATTGCCTGTCATTTCGAGCGCAGCGAGAAATCCTTGTCCCGACGGAGGAGGGATCTTGTGACTCGAGCGTCTGTCTCCCGAGCTATAAAGAGCCTGAAAAATTACCACTACCCCTGATGTATCCCCACATTATTCCAATATAAAACAACAAGATATAGCGAGGTAGGTTGGGCAAAGGGCCAGGGATGGCCCGTGCCCAACACCTTGTTGGGCACGCCTGCCGTCCCTGGCGGGCTTTGCCCAACCTCTCATAGCCCCTGCAAATCAATAAATTTTATGCTAGACCCGATCTCAACTCATGCGAAAAGAAGGGGCAATGGGCAATAAGCTCAGCTTATCAGTCCAGCCCATACAGCTCGCAGGACGGATGGTTCGGAGGAACGGGAATCCACGACTTCCGGATGGGCACCCCTGGGGTCAGCCAAACCTCTCACCTGGGATGTCCGTCACACGGCATCGAATCAGTTTCATTGGGCATCTGGCCCAGAGGCCATCCCGGGCGCCGCCTCACGACTACGGTGGGATCTGCCACGCGATCCGAGGTTGGGTAAAAGGTCAGCGCCAGAGAAGCCATGCTCCTTCCCGTTGTGGTTCGCGGTTCACGGTCTACATGGGCGTTTCCTCCCTATGGGGAATAGTTCAGTCGCGCTCAGGCTTCCGCAACGGCTTCCAGATCGAACAGCTTGTTGACCTCGAAGGGGTTCCCGTGGGCAATCTGCCACACGGCCTGGGCCAGCTTGCGCATGAGGGCAATCACGACTTTGTTCTTGACCGCCCCCGGGCGGTTGGTTTTGAGTTCGTACCAGCGCTTCACGACCGGATGGTGGGCAAGCAGCCGTAAGGCGGCAAAGTAGAGGTAGAAGCGGGCCAGCGATGGCCCGCGTTTGGTGATCTTCAGCTGCCCTTTGTGCTTGCCGCTGCTGCGTTCCTTGAGGTTCAATCCCAATGCCTTGAGGTAGCTGCGCGCATCCGGATAGCTCTGCGGGGACCCCACCGCGGCTACCAGCACCGCCGCCGAGACCGTGCCCACCACCCCCGCCATCCGCACCAGCACCGGCTCGCGCTTCACTTGGCGCGCCAACTCCCGCTCGATCCGGCGAACTTCCCGGCGCGCTTCCACCAGGTCGCCAGCCAGCCATTGCAACAACTCGCGCTCGGCCATCAGGCACGGAACTCCCAGGCTCCCATCCGCACTGGCGATCAGGGCTCCGATTTTCTCCGCCCGCAGCCCCGATCCACCCCGACCACGCATCAGCGCCGCGGCCCCCTCAGCATCGGCGGCTACCGACGCCGGATCTCCATAGGCATGAATCAGCGCCGGCAGGGTTACCGTGTTCAGCCCCAACACCTCCAAACACTCCGGCCAATGACGGCTCAATTGCGCCTCCAGACGGTTACTCGCACTCTGCTGACGCCCTTTGCTCACCCGCAACTGGGTCAGCACCGCCATCACTTGCCGACGCCCCTCCGCCGCTTCCGGCCACACCTGACTGATCCCCTCCAGGTGCAACCGCCCAATCAGGTACGCCGCCTTGGCATCGTGCAGACTCGGCACCCCATCGTACACTTCCGCCGCATCATGTACCCGCTTCGGACTCACCCGATACACCCCAATCCCCGCTTGCCGGAGCTGCCACACCAGCGCATCACCGTAGGTCCCACTCGGCTCCAGCACCGCTTCTAACCGCCGACCTTCTCCTAGCTCGACCAACTGCTCAATGACTTTCCTCGTCTCCTGCGGATGACGCCACCCCAGCGTCACCACCGCTTCCTGAGCTGCCGTCAACACCGTCGCCACGAAGTCTTCCTTGGCGACATCTACCGCCACTACCACCCGCTCTCCCCCGAGCTGACCTCGCACCTCACTCCACTTCACCTGCTTGAACTTGACACATTTGTACCGACGTTTACTCATGGGGACACCTCCCACTTCTCGGTTGATATAAAGCAAGTTAATCACTTGCCCTCCGAGCCATGAGGGTCCCCTTGTCCTTCTTATAACTGACTACGCGGGCTGATTTGCGGGGATACTTCAGCCACTACCCTACTTCTGACAGACCGGGCAATAGAAGCTTGAACGTTGTCCGATCCGACGCAAGCGGATGGGCTTGCCGCAGCGGGGGCAGGGTTCCCCTTCTCGGCCGTAGACCTTCAGGGACCGCACGAAGTAACCGGGACCGCCGTCATCCCGCACGAAATCCCGCAGGGTCGTGCCGCCCTGATCGATGGCGCTCGTGAGCACTTCCCGGATCTCGGCCGCCAGACGCCGGTAGCGTTCGCGGCCGATTCGGTTGCAGGCGCGCGCCGGGTGGATTCCCGCCCGAAACAGGGATTCGTTGGCGTAGATATTGCCCACACCCACCACCAGCTCCGCATCCATGATAAAGCTCTTGACCGCGCACCGCCTGCCGCGGGCACGCCTATACAGATAGTCGCCGTCGAAGCCGGGCTCCAACGGCTCGGGTCCCAAGTGCGCGAGCAGGGGGTGATCCGCGGGCGGCTCGGGCGTCCACAGAAAAACCCCGAAGCGGCGCGGATCGCGCATACGCAGGCAACTGCCGTTCCGCAGGCACAGATCCAGATGATCGTGCTTCGCGGGTGGAACATCGGATGCCAACACCCGCAGGCTGCCGGACATCCCCAGATGGATCAGGATGGTGCCGTGCTCCAGCGCCAACAGCAGGTACTTACCGCGACGCCCCAGCGCCAGGATGCGCTGACCACGGACCTGGTCCTCGGTATCCGCAGGCACCGGCCGGCGCAGGCGACGCTCCCGCACCAACAGCCGGTCGACACGGGCCCCCCGCAGGTGGGGAGCGATCCCGCGCAAGGTCGTCTCTACCTCCGGTAGCTCGGGCACGCCGGCCGCACCTCACTTTCTGCAAAACTACAGATGCTCTTAATTACCGACCTGCCGGCAGGCAGGTAACATCGAGCGGGCGGATCTTCACGGAAGAGCTATCCGCAAATCAACGCAAATGGACGCAAATAAATGAAACGGGATGAAGAACCGTCGATTTTGTTGGGTACGTCCACCGTCCGAAGATGCGGTTCGCGCGGGGAAGGCGTGCATCGGCCGGTAAGCTCAGAATCACCGCGCTCACCGCATCCTACGTCCATCCTACGGATCCGGCAAAGGGACAAAGCAAAAAGGACATAGGGTCAAAGCGTCCTGGCGAGACGAATACCGACGTAGTCGTTGGCACCATCCGCGGTGAGCCAGGAGCGGTTGGCGGAGCGCAGGATCCTCGGGTTGATGATCCAGGCGCCCCCGCGCAGCACACGCCGGGCGCAGTTGCCGCCGTTCTCCTCACCCCAGGCACTGCCGTCGGGCGGGGCGCCCTGGTAGCTGCTGTGCCAACAATCCTGGGTCCACTCCCAGACATTGCCGGCGATCTCATGGAGCCCCCAGGGATTGGCCGGCAGACTGCCGGCCGGGACCGTCCGTTGCCGGTAGATCCCCGTTTCGGCACTGCAGTCGTTGTAGTCATAGTTGCCGTTGTAGTTGGCCTGGTCGGTATGGATACAATCGCCGGTCCAGAAGGGGGTCGAGGTGCCGGCCCGAGCGGCATACTCCCACTCGGCCTCCGTGGGCAGGCGGTAAGTCCGGCCGGTCTCTACACTCAGCCAGGCCGCATATTCCGTGGCGTCCTTCCAGGAGACATCGATCACTGGCCGTTCGCCCCGTCCCCAGCCCCGATCGTCCGGCTTCCTGCGTCCTGTGGCCAAGGCAAAGCGGTCGTACTGGGCAAAGGTAACCTGGGTACGACCAATGGCGAAGGGACGCAGATTCACCCCATGGACCGGTCCCTCGTCATCATAGCGCCCAGGCTCGTCTGCAGGAGAGCCTATTTGGAAGCTGCCGCCGGGGATGACGACCATCGCCGGCCCCTGCGAGCCATCTTTGAGAATGTCATGGAAGACCGTCAGGGAAGCAAGCGAACCTTTGGTTTGCTCCGAGGATGACGGTACGGACGGTGTTGGCGTCCCAGTTTGTGGTGGAATCGGCGCAGTGTCGTCCGGAATAGGTTCCGGGTCCGGCGGTGGAGAGGGATCGGGTAGCGACGAGGACGGACCGCCAGTCTTGGCAATGTCCGCCAGCAGGGCCTGAAACGCAGCAGCGTCCCGAGCACCTTCCCAACCCACCAGGCTGAGGGTGTGGACATCGTAGAACCTCACAGGGAGCTCGATCTCCTCGTCGATCCGGATGGAAACGAATTTTTCGTGGCCTTGCGCCCAAGCCGATTCCCTACGCACCCATTTGGAGGCGACTGCGTGTTGCGACCACACGGTGACGACGCACCGCACCTCTTCCAGGGTGGTCTCGATCAGCTCGTCGAAGGACTCGCCGGCGCGTATATCCAGGTCCCACCAGACCTGGTAGCCCTCGGCGGTCAGTGCATCGACCAGGGGCTTCACCCGTCGGCGGTCCTTCTGCGAATAGCTGATGAAGATGTCGGCCATGTCTTACGCCTGTCCCTTTCCTCTGTTCTCTTTTGTCCTCTTTCCCAGTGGACGCGGATCAAATCGGCAAGAATAGCCCAATGGCGACCGGTACGCGATCATCGTCTGCCTGGTCCGCCCGGTGGCCGCGGCAAAGCCCGCGGAGGTGGCCTCGATACGGACGATGGTCGAACGGGCCTGGGGTCACCGTGGGTCCGTCTCTTGTCTTCGTGCCTTCCGGAGTCCCGGCGATGCGGTCGTATCGGCTTCGGTGCGGCCGATGGCCGAGCGGGTGTAGGGTCACTGCGGGTCCGTCCCTTGTCATTATCGCGCTTGGGCTTGTCCGTAGGGGAGCCTATAGGGTCACCGCGGGTCCGTCCCTTGTCATTATCGCGTTCGGGCTTGTCCGTAGGGGAGCCCGTCCGGAAGCCGCCGTTGGGGGTGACCACCGTCTCCGGCCCCGGCGAGCCATCCTCGGGGGTATCGCGGAAGACCGTCGAGGGAGGAGATTTATCCGGCCCCGGGGATGGCGATACCGGCGGCGTCGGCTTTTCACTCTTCGGCCTCTCAGGCTTCGGTTTTTCAATCTTTGGTCTCTCAGTCTTCGGTATTTCAACCTTCGGTTTCTCGAACAGCCTCTCGATGTTCGGTCTCTCGATCCGTAGTGGAGTCGGCGCGGTGCCGTCCGGAACAGACTCACCACCCCTCAGGACGAACAGGACAATGCCCCCAACCAACGCACCGATGAAAACTACAATCAACCCGGCTATGCCACTCCACCGGAGGGGCGAGATTGGTTGCTTCGGGATCTTCGGCGCCGGCCTCGGGTCCGGCAACCGTAGGGGCGAGGCGGGCTTCGGGCCCGGCAGGGGAAACGGATTGGACGGCAGTGAGGGCGGGCCGGCGATCTTGGCAATGTCCGCCAGCAGGGCTTGAAACCCAGTGGCGTCCCGAGGGCCTTCCCAGCCCACCAGGCCGAGGGTGTGGACGTTGTAGAATTTCAGGGGAAGCTCGATCTCCTCGTCGATCCGGATGGAAACGAGCTTTGCATGGTCCTTCGCCCAAGCCGACTCCGCGCGCACCCACTCGGAGGCGACCGCGTGTTGCGACCAGACAGCGACGACGCACCGCACCCTTTTCAGCGTGCTCTCGATGAGTTCGTCGAAGGACTCGCCGGCGCGGATCTCCCGGTCCCACCAGACCTGGTAGCCCTCGGCAGTCAAGGCATCGACCAGAAACCCGACCCGCTGGCGGTCTTTTTGCGAGTAGCTGATGAAGATATCGGCCATGTCTCTCAGCCCGAGCCCTTTCTTCGCTCTTGCCCGGCGGACGCGGAGCAAATCGAAAAGGATAGCCCCATGGCGACCCATATGCGATATTTTGTGGGGTTGAGCGTGTGTTCCGACCCCGAACCGGTCTCGCTCCCCACGCTTCGTTACCTCCGCGTGACAGACCGCAGCTACCTGTCTATCAGCAATCAACCGGGCAGCCACCTCTCAGGCTGCTGGACTGACCAGACTTTGCCCGGCACACCGGATTGCACAGATTTTCGCAGATTAAAAGCGAAATAATCTGTGGAAATCCGCGTAATCTGCGGATCAAAAAGATTTTTTCGGGTTATGCACCACTCTCCGGCCCCACGCCGGTCTATGCGGGCTATGCCGCAGCTTTTCCTCTTTCGGATATTTATTTTTCCTATGCTCAATACGACCCGGGCTGCTCCTTTTGAAAAATACCGCCGGCAGCGGTGATCGAGTTAGAATCCCCCGTCTTCGACCCGAGCACCACGGACTTCCAAGAAGAAATCCGGCGGTAGGACAAACACGGCGATCAAGCCGAAAGCAGGAGTATCCATGAAGAAGAACGCGCTCATCGCAGCGGCAATCTGTCTGGTTCAGGCGTGGCTTGTATTGCCGCCGCACGCCCTGGCCGGCGCGTTGCCGGAGTTCAGCGGACTGGTCGAGGCTTACGGACCGTCCGTGGTCAACATCAGCACCAAACAGGCCCGCCGCAGCACTCGGAAATTCCACCGGTTTTCGATACCCGAGCTGCCGGAGGACAGCCCCCTCTACGATTTCTTCCGCCACTTTTTCGAGGAGAAGGACGCGTTACCCCACAACGAAAACGAGCAGTCCCGATCCTTGGGTTCCGGCTTTTTCATCTCCGCGGACGGGTATCTGCTCACCAACTCCCATGTGGTGGCGGACGCCGATGAGATCATTGTCCGCACCAGCGATCGCCGGGAATTCACCGCCAAGCTGGTGGGAACGGACAAGCGCAGCGACATCGCCTTGCTCAAGGTGGAGGCCCAGAATCTACCGCCCGTCAAGATAGGTACCGCGAAGGACCTCAAGGTGGGTGAATGGGTGCTCGCTATCGGATCGCCCTTCGGCTTCGACCACTCGGCTACCGCCGGTATCGTCAGTGCCAAGGGCCGGAGCCTGCCGAGCGAGAATTATGTCCCCTTCATCCAGACCGATGTGGCGATCAATCCGGGCAACTCCGGGGGCCCATTGTTCAACCTGGATGGCGAGGTCGTGGGCGTAAACTCCCAGATCTATAGCCGCACGGGCGGTTTTATGGGGTTGTCCTTTGCGGTCCCCATCGATATGGTCATGGATGTGGTCGAGCAGCTCAAGACCACGGGAAAGGTCAGCCGGGGCTGGCTCGGGGTGAGGATTCAGGAAGTAACCAGCGAGCTGGCGGAGACCTTCGGCATGGATCAGCCCCGGGGGGCGCTGGTCGCTCAGCTGCTTCCGAGCGGCCCGGCACGG
This sequence comes from Candidatus Thiosymbion ectosymbiont of Catanema sp. Cochon2018, assembly GCA_011392765.1. Classification (GTDB taxonomy): domain Bacteria; phylum Pseudomonadota; class Gammaproteobacteria; order Chromatiales; family Chromatiaceae; genus Thiosymbion; species Thiosymbion ectosymbiont_A. Next base: position 439,040 of record WYCW01000002.1, read on the forward strand.
GAATCGGGTCTTCGGGCGGGGGATGTGATCCTGCGCTTCAACGGCAAAGAGGTCCCTACCCACAGTGCGTTGCCGCCGCTGGTCGGCGTTACGCGGGTGGGCGAGTCCGCGGGGCTGGAGGTGCTGCGCGGGGGCCGCATCGAGGAGGTGACGGTGGTCATCGGCGAGCTGCCGGACGAGGACAAGCTGGCCGCCGCGAAGCCGCAATCGACGACGGCAAGCAATATCGGCCTGGTGGTGGGGGATCTGAAGGCGGGGCAACGCGACCGGCTGGGGCTCAAACAGGGCGGTGTGATCGTTCAGGAGGTCAAGCCCGGTGCGGCCGAGCGTGCCGGTATCGGTCCCGGTGACGTGATTTTGATGTTCGATAATCGGTCGGTCGAAGATGCCGGGCAGTTCCGGGAACTGCTCACGGGTATCGAGCCGGGCCGTTCGGTCGCCGTCCTGATCCAGCGCGGCAACGGGCGTATATTCTTCGCGTTGCGCATCCCGAAGGAGTGAACGTGATTCGATGTTCGACCTCAATCACGTCCGCAACTTCTCCATCATTGCCCATATCGACCATGGCAAATCCACCCTCGCGGACCGCTTTATCCAGCTCAGCGGTACCCTCAGCGAGCGCGAGATGGCCGACCAGGTGCTGGATTCGATGGACCTGGAGCGGGAACGCGGGATCACGATAAAGGCCCAGAGCGTTACCCTCGACTATGAGGCCAGGGACGGCGACACCTATCGGCTCAACTTCATCGACACTCCCGGCCACGTGGATTTTTCCTATGAGGTCTCGCGTTCGCTGGCCGCCTGCGAGGGTGCCCTGCTGGTGGTCGATGCGGCCCAGGGGGTCGAGGCCCAGAGCGTAGCCAACTGCTACACCGCCATCGAGCAGGGCCTCGAGGTCCTGCCGGTGCTCAACAAGATCGACCTGCCGGCGGCGGAGCCGGAGCGGGTGATCCATCAGATCGAGGAGATCATCGGGCTCGAGGCCAGGGACGCCTTGCGGGTGAGCGCCAAGACGGGGGCGGGGGTCTCCGAGCTGCTCGAACGTCTGATCGCCGACATTCCGCCGCCGACGGGTGATCCCGCCGGTCCGCTGCAGGCCCTGATCGTCGATTCCTGGTTCGACCCCTATGTCGGGGTCGTCTCCCTGGTGCGGATCGTCAACGGCGCGATCAAACGCCGCGACAAACTGCTCGTCATGTCCACCGGGCGTACCCACCAGGCGGACAGTATCGGGGTGTTCACCCCCAAGAAGCTGGAACGCCAGGTCCTGGAAACGGGGGAGGTCGGCTTCCTGGTCGCCGGGATCAAGGAGATCGATGGCGCGCCGGTCGGCGACACCATCACCCATGCGGACCGCCCGGCATCGGCGTCATTGCCCGGATTCAAGCAGTTGCAGCCGCGGGTGTTCGCCGGGCTTTATCCCACGCGCTCCGACGCCTACGAAGACCTGCGCGATGCCCTGCGTAAGCTGCGGCTCAACGATGCGGCCCTGTTCCAGGAGCCGGAGGTTTCACAAGCCCTGGGCTTCGGATTCCGCTGCGGCTTCCTCGGGATGCTGCACATGGAGATCGTCCAGGAACGCCTGGAGCGCGAGTACGACCTGGACCTGATTACGACGGCGCCTACGGTCGTCTATGAGGTCCTGCTCTCCGACGGTACAGTCATCCGGGTGGACAACCCTGCCGACCTGCCCGAGACAGGCAAGATCGGTGAGATCCGGGAACCTATCATCGAGGCCCATATCCTGGTGCCGCAAGACTTGCTCGGCGGGGTCATCAACCTGTGCATCGAGAAACGCGGCGTACAGAAAGACATCCAATACCTGGGCGGCCAGGTCCAGGCCACCTACGAACTGCCCTTGAGCGAGGTGGTGATGGATTTCTTCGACCGCCTGAAATCCGTCAGCCGCGGTTATGCCTCTTTCGAGTACGAATTCAAGCGTTTTCAGGCCTCCGACCTGGTCAAGCTCGAAGTCCTGATCAACGGAGAGCGGGTGGATGCCCTGTCCGTCATCGTACATCGGGACAGTGCGCAGTTCCGGGGCCACGAGATTACCGTGCGCATGAAGGAAATCATCCCCCGGCAGATGTTCGAGGTCGCCATCCAGGCCGCCGTCGGCAGCAAGATCATTGCACGCACCACGGTCAAGGCCCTGCGCAAGAATGTGACCGCCAAGTGCTACGGCGGCGACGTGACCCGCAAGCGCAAGCTGCTCGAAAAGCAAAAGGCGGGCAAACGACGCATGAAGCAGGTGGGAAGGGTGGAAATCCCCCAGGAGGCCTTCCTTGCGATGCTTCAGGTTGGGAAGGATAATTAGGGTGTATTGACATTTGAACCGCAAAGACGCTGAGGATGCAGAGAAAACGATCAAAACTACGAATCACGCGAATTCTCGCAAATCGGTTCGCGTGATTCGTAGGTTGGGCAAAGCCCGTAGGATGGACGTAGGATGCGGTGAGCGTGGTATACCGCAGCAGGATTACACCAATCCTGACCGCGAACCGCATCGATGGTGCGGTAAGCGCGATAGGTCTCACAGGATAGCACCACATATGTCTGCTTAGTGAAAGCTGGAAATCACGAGGTGAATATGAGTACGGCAAAAGAAGAAGTGAAGTCGCTGCTCGATCGATTGCCGGACGAGTGTATGCTGGAAGATGTTCAGTATCATCTCTATGTGGTTGAAAAAATACGTAGAGGCATCGGCCGTGCCGATGTGGAAGGAACCATGAGTCAAGCGGATGTGGAGAGGAAATTCAGTCGATGGACTACAGAGTAGAATGGTCGCCGGAAGCAACTGAAGATATCGAATCGATAGCGGAATACATTGCGAGAGATTCCGAGTTTTATGCACGCGCCATTGTTTCGAAAATACTTGCCGTATCTCGTAAAATCCCGGAACAGGCATTGATCGGAAGAATCGTGCCGGAAATCGGTGATAAGAATGTCAGAGAGCGTTTTGTATATAGCTATCGCCTCATATACAGAATCAAAGGTTGTACAATCACCATTCTGGCCGTTATTCATGGCAAGAGATTGCTTGAGCATATGCCGAGCAGGTTTGAATAAGCACCCTGTGTTGGGTTACGGCGCGCCCATATCTTAGGACTCGACCGAACACCGAAGTGCGCGCCTAACCCGACCTACTCGACTAAAGCCGGTGGAGTGTTCACACAGCCTCTGAACAAACGGTACCCGATGGGGTGTCACTTGGAGGTGTACAGTGCTCAATGGCATTGCCCTGTTATCGGGATGTATCTCGCAACAACAGGGTCCTGTCGTAGGTCAGAAAATCATCAAGGTGTTTCCGGATAATGCTGACGGTGATGGGTAGTTGCAGGCTTTGGTAATCATGCGCGGCGATATTGCGAAAACCGACCATCCGTTTGAGGAGATCGGCTGACTCGGTATCTATCCATCCCCCCTGCGCCAACAGGACAAAGACATCGCGTGCGCTTTGCGGCACTCCCAACCGTTCATGCCGAATCAAGTGTTGCCCCATATCCAGCGCCGCTTCACAGGCCCGCTGGATAGGGTCTAGATAACTTTAGAGTGGGTTTTCTTTCAATAGAGTAAGTATTCTATCATAGAGATCTTCCTCTCGGTGATTAAATCTGAATTCACATTCCTTGAGGTGTAAAAGGAACGTTTGTCGGGGAACACCATTGAACTTTGCAAGTCTTCATTTGGCATATGACCAGAATGATTCAATGCCATTGATATGACAATTACCACGGGCAAATTCATTCTTTCCATGATGTACTCGGAGGTGTTTCTTGTAGCCCACATCCACCAGCCCATTATAGCCTCTCCAGCCGTCCGAGTGGATGATGCTGTCGGGGGCTACCTGGCCCCGGATCGCAGCCTGTAGCTGCTTTTTGGAGGCATCTGGGATGATCTCGGTGTAGACTTTTCCTTGCCGTTCCAGGATCCCGAAGACAATCGTTTTACCGGCTGCTCCGCGCCCTTTTTTTCCGCGAACGCGGCGGGCGCCAAAATAGGATTCATCGACTTCCACCTCGCCGGATAAAGGTGATGAAGCATCACAAACCTGGGTAATTCTAATTCGTAATTTTAATAATAACTGATTAATCGTGGGACGACTTACACCACTCAACTCCGCGATTTTTGAGGCCGGTAAATCGTGCACAAAATAGCGTATAATGACTCTGAATTTAGCTTCGGAAAGGTGTGAACGCCTGAAGTACCCATTTTTCCCTTGCATAACATAACCTTAGCATGCAGGTGCAGATGCTAAAGTTATTTAGACCCACTCTGCTGCACTCGGAGCAAATGCTGTCAGCTTCAGCGACTTGTTAAACGGGCAGAAACCTCCCGCCGCTTGACGCATCAAATGATCCTTCATGCAGCAGCCCCCGATAAATAATCAACGTTATGGTTTTTCTGTCGAGGGGTGAAGCGTATGCTGATGCGTCCGCTTTAACGCATGTTAAGCTGCGCATCAGCATACGCTTCACTCAATACCATAATTTTGATTATCTGTCTACCGAGAAAGGGATCTTTTCATTCATATGTGACGAGGTAGTTTAACAGGTAGTAGACGGCGAGTCGCCGTGTTTAAATACGTCGAAACACCTTATATACCACAACGATTGCTTCTTCGGAATCGAGATCGAGTAACCGTTCAGCCTCCCCCTTTGGATTTCGGCTTGGTCCTGACATAACCTATTGATTTCTGGTTTTCGAGATCAGGATCGAGAGGGGGGCTGAACGGTTACGGGTGACTGTATGCGCCCTCGCCACTCCTATACTGTCCTCGTGTCCTCGGCACCTGTGCGGTTGCGGATGCCGAGCCCTGGTGCTTATCGTTCGGTACGGGCGTAAGTGTGACCCCGGTAGATCCATCCGCGCTCTTCGGCGCCATCGTCGATTCCGAGGTCTGGCCGATCCTGCGCATCGGTTTGCAGGCCGCGTTTTTTGCGACGGTGGTCTATCTCGTCAAGCTGGGCTTCGACTTACGCAGCCTCACGGAGCTGCGACACCTCGGCCGGTCCAAGCGGTCTTTTCGGGTCTTCTTCATCGCCCTGACCATCCTGTTTTCCGGCGTACTCCTGTATCAGGCGACCTGGCAGTTGACCGGTCTGTTCCGGCCGCGCTTCCTCACCTTTATGCAGGCCTATGATCGCCGTCAGTTCAACCCCGCCCACCGCATCCGGCGCGGGCGCATCCTGGACCGTCGCGGCGAGATACTGGCCTTCAGCGAGAGACACGGGAGCCGGGTGCTCCGTCGCTATCCCTACGGGCCAGCGTTTGCCCACGTCGTGGGTTACAGTGATCCCAAGTTCGGTGCCAGCGGTCTGGAGGCGGCTGCCAATGCTTACCTCAACGGGGCAGTGGCGGATAGTCTACCGGCGTGGGGAGAACTCGGGCGCCGGCTGTTGATCCGCGAGCAGAGTCCGCGCGGTCAGGACCTTAAACTCACCCTGGATACCGAGCTGCAGCGGCTGGCGGTGCGGCGGCTCGGCGGCAAGCGCGGCGCGGTGGTGGTGCTGGATGCCAGGGACGGTGCGATCCGGGTGCTGGTCAGCACGCCGGCCTTCGATCCGAACCGGATCACCGCCGGCCTGTTCCGGCCCGGCCGCCCGGAGACCCCTTTGCTGAACCGGGCGACCCAGGGACTCTATCCGCCCGGCTCTGGATTCAAGATCCTCACCGCCGCCCTGGCCCTGGAACAGGGGTTCAGGGGTACGCGCCATTGTCCGGCGGACGGCTATGCCACCTCCTCGCGCTACCGCAAGATCCGAGACCACGAATACTATGCCGCACGCAGGGCGGGGAGGGTCTGGAAGGGCCACGGCAACCTCGGCCTGGCTACCGCTTTGGCGAAATCGTCCAACGTGTTCTTCGCCCGGATCGGGGTCGAGTATGGTCATGCGGCCTTTTCCCGCAACCTGGAACGTTTCCACTTCGACCGCCGGATCGACCTGTACCAAAGCCCCTATGGCGCCTGGACCATGCGCACCGGTCGCGCACCCGAGATCGCACGCTCCGATAAGTATGGCCTGGCGCAGGCATCCATCGGTCAGGGGAAGGTCTTGATGACCCCGGCGCATATGGCCCTGATCGCGGCGGCGGTCGCCAATCGGGGCTTGGCAGTGAACCCCCGCCTGGTGGCAACCGATCCGCCCGTCCCACTCGCCCGTTTCATGTCCGCCGCCGCTGCCCGGCGGCTGGCGGGGATGCTGCGCAAGGTGGTCACCGAAGGGACGGGGCGGACCATAGACATCGAGCAGCCGGCCATCGCGGGCAAGACCGGGACGGCGCAGAATCCCCAGGGTGCGGCCCACAGTTGGTTCGTGGGCTTTGCCCCCGCGGGTCGCCCTACCCTGGCGGTAGCGGTGATGGTGGAGCACGGCGGCTACGGATCGGCAACCGCGGCCCCCATCGCGCGCGACCTGCTGGTGCGGGCGCATGAATCGGGGCTGTTGCGATGACGGCAGCGTCCACCAGAGAGACCAAGACCTGGGAGCTGCGGCGGCCGGAGCGGCTATTACTATCCGGTTGCCTGCTCCTGGTCGCACTGGGTTTTGTGATGGTGCTGGGCGCAGGTCTTGCGGCGGGCCGCCGGCTCGGGCCATTGGACCTCCTGCCCCTGCTCACCTATGCCGCGAGCCTGGTGGTAATCCACCTGACCCTGGTGCTGTCCCGATCTCGCGGTGATCAGATACTGCCGGTCGCCGCGGCCTTTCTGTCCGGGATCGGGCTGCTCGCCCAATATCGGATGGGTGCCTTCGAGGGTGCCGATCTATGGGGCAGCGTGCGCCTCATCTTTCCCGGCGGGGTCCTGGTCATGCTGGTGGTCTGCGTTGCCGGGATGCGGGGACGCTACCGGCGGCTGGCCGCCTGGCCCTGGGTCTGGGCGGGGCTGTCGGTGGCCCTCCTGGCGGGGGTGCTGATTACGGGGCAGAGGTTCCGCGGCGGTATTTACGGGCTGGGCCTCATCACGCCCACCGAGCTGCTCAAGGTGACGGTGATCCTGTTCCTGGCCGGCCTGATCGACCGGGACGCCAAAGTCTTGGGCAAGTGGGGTCGCCCGCTGCCGGTGCCGCCGTTCAAGGGGCTGCTGCCCCTGCTGGGGTTCTGGGCGCTGTTGGCGGGGTTGCTGTTCGTGCAGCGGGACCTGGGAATGTTCGTCATCCTCAGCGTCGCCCTGTTGGTCATGCTGGTCGCCGGCACCGCCCGCCTGGGCTATCTGGTCTACGGCGTCCTAGCCGCGACGGGGCTGGGCTATCTGATGCTCACTCTGTTCTCTCACGGGCACCGGCGCATCCAGGCCTGGCTGGCCCCCTTCGACGACCCGACCGGCACCGGCTGGCAGGTCCTGCAGGGCCTGTCCGGGATGTATTCCGGCGGGCTGTGGGGAGAGGGCTTCGGACGCGGCAACCCGGAATATATCCCGATCGCGGAGTCGGACTTCATCTATTCGGTGATCGGCGAGGAGCTCGGCTTTCTCGGCTGCGCGGCGGTGGTGGTGTTTTACCTGATCCTCTTCGGGCGCGGGTTGCGGGTAGCGGACCGGATCGGGTCCGGGTTCGGGATGCTGCTGTGCGGTGGGCTGACGACGGTGCTGGCGACCCAGACCTTCCTCAATATCGGCGGCGTTACCAAGTTCGTCCCCCTGACCGGCATCACCCTCCCCTTCATCAGCCAGGGTGGGAGCAGCCTGCTCGCCGCCTTTATCGGCCTGGGGCTGATCCTGGCCGTCTCGGATGGAGAGGTCGCCAAGAGACGCCCGCAGCAAGACAAACCGAAGCGCCGGCGGGGGAGGGCAGACGCTTAGGGGCTGTCTAAAAAAGGGCCGACCGCATCGATTTTTCTCACACAAAGCCTCAAAGACACGAAGAATGCCTCCCTGTCGCCGTTGAAATCCGTAAGATTTTCGATAGCCCGTAGGCTGGGTTGAGGGACGAAACCCAGCTTTGGGTATTGCTGGGTTTTGGCCGTCCCTGGCCGCAACCCAGCCTACGGCCTCCGGTCCCTTTTTAGACAGTCTCTAAGCTAAGAGCCTGTCTAAAAAGACAGTCTCTTAGTACCCCTTTGTGGCTTTGTGCCTTTGTGTGATGTTCTTCATTTCTCACACGAAGACACGAAGACACGAAGAATTTTTCATTTTTAAATCAAGGTGTTAGTTTTTAGACAACCTCTTAGGACTTGTTCGTACATCTTGGCGCCAGCCTCACCGGAACGGATTCTGTGGGAGGCGCGTCAGATCAATGGGTAGCTTGTTATTGCGCATCCAGGCGACAAGATCGTCGGTCGTCCGGAACTCCTCGTCGGTCTCGAAGACACCGGCCAGACGGCTGTAATAGTGCAACAGGTGTTTGCGGGTTTCTCCGAAGGCCATCGGTGCCTGGAGCAGGTCGGGGGCAGTGTCGATACCGTCAGTGTCCTTGGTTACAGGGATGTCCCCGAGTCTGCGGGCCAGTGAGTCGAAGTCGTTCGGGCCTATAGGTGATCCCATAACCTCCACCAGGCGCAACGCGCCCGCCCCTGCCTGCTCGGCCGGCAGCCGCTCGCCCAGTCTTCCCAATGCCGCACCGAGCCTGGCAAGCTGATCCGAACCGGTGGTCGTGCCCATGATTTCCACCAGGCGCAATGCAACCGCCCGTGCCTGCTCGGCCGGCAGCCGCTCGCCCAGTCCTCCCAACGCCGCACTGAGACTGTCAAGCTGATTCCAATCGGTGGTGGTGCCCATGACTTCCATCAGGCGCAACGCGCCCGCCCCTGCCTGCTCGGCCGGCAGCCGCTCGCACAGTCTTCCCAATGCCTCACCGAGCCCGGCAAGCTGATCCGGATCGGTGGTGGTGCCCATGACCTCCACCAGGCGCAACGCGCCCGCCCGTGCCTGCTCGGCCGGCAGCCGCTCGCCCAGCCTTCCCAACGCCGCACTGAGCACGCCAAGCGGATGCGGATGGGTGGGGGTGCCCATGGCTTCCACCAAGCGCAACGCGCCCGCCCGTGCCTGCTCGGCCGGCAGCCGCTCGTCCAGCCTTCCCAACGGCGCACTGAGCCTGGCAAGCCAATCCGGACCGGTGGTCGTGCCCATGACTTCCACCAGGCGCAAGGCAACCGCCCGTGCTTGCTCGGCCGGCAGCCGCTCGCCCAGTCTTCCCAACGCCTCACCGAGCCTGGCAAGCTGATTCAATCTGGCAACCTGATTCAAACTGGCAAGCTGATTGAAATCGGTGGTGATGCCCATGACCTCCACCAGGCGCAACGCGCCCGCCCCTGCCTGCTCGGCCGGCAGCCGCTCGCCCAGTCTTCCCAACGCCGCACTGAGCGCGCGAAGCTGATCCGGATCGGTGGTGGTGCCCATGACCTCCACCAAGCGCAACGCGCCCGCCCGTGCCTGCTCGGCCGGCAGCCGCTCACCCAGTCCTCCCAACGCCGCACTGAGCCTGGCAAGCCGATCCGAACCGGTGGTCGTGCCCATGACCTCCACCAAGCACAACGCGCTCGCCCGTGCCTGCTCGGCCGGCAGCCGCTCGCCCAGTCTTCCCAACGCCGCACCGAGGCCGGCAAGCTGATCCGGATCGGTGGTGGTGCCCATGACTTCCATCAGGCGCAAGGCAATCCCCCCTGCCTGCTCGGCCGGCAGCCGCTCGCCCAGTTCCCCCAGTGCCTCACTGAGCGCGCCAAGCTGACCCCAATAGGTGGTGGTGCCCATGACTTCCATCAGGCGCAACGCGCCCGCCCGTGCCTGCTCGGCCGGCAGCCACTCGCCCAGTTCCCCCAGTGCCTCACTGAGCGCGCCAAGCTGACCCCAATAGGTGGTGGTGCCCATGACTTCCATCAGGCGCAACGCGCCCGCCCGTGCCTGCTCGGCCGGCAGCCGCTCGCCCAGTCCCCCCAACGCCTCACCGAGCCGGTAAAGCTGATCCGGATCGGTGGTGGTACCCATGACTTCCACCAGGGGCAAGGCAACCGCCCGTGCCTGCTTGGCCGGCAGTCGCTCGCCCAGTCTTCCCAACACCGTACCGAGCCGGTAAAGCTGATTCGGATCGATGGTGGTGCCCATGACTTCCACCAGGCGCAACGCGCCCGCCCGTGCCTGCTCGGCCGGCAGCCGCTCGTCCAGTCTTCCCAACGCCTCACCGAGCCCGGCAAGCTGATCCGGATCGGTGGTTTTCTGCATGAGGGTGGAGATCAGTTCGGCAATCCTCGGCGCTTGCGCGGCGAAGACATCCGGTGCCGCGTGATACACGAAGGCTGCGAGCCCAACCTGATAGAGCGTCGTCGGCTTGTGAGCAGACACCAGGTCGATCGCTCTGTTGCGCAGATCTCGGTCCGGATCGAGGCCGAACAGGGATTGGGCTACCGGTTCCAAGTGGTTCACGAGCGTTTCGTGGGACTGGGTATCCGTAATGGATTGTTCGAGAAATATCCGCTTCAGCCGCGGATCGGCACTGGCCAATGCCCAGAGCCTCCGGTACTTCTCACCTCCGACTTGTCCATCAGGATTGGCCCTGATCGCGGTCAGGATCTGTTGTACTTCTTGTTGCGCCTGCCGCTTGATGAGTTGACCGGCCCAAACCCCGCCCAAAATGATCGGCATGAGAAATGGCAGCCAGCGTAAGCCGCTGAGTGCCAAAAAGCGACGATAGCCTGCCCAACGGACCTTCCCGGCCAGGGTTGCCCCGAACACTCGCAGTTGTTCCCTGGGCGAGAGCAGGGTCTGCCAGCGGGTCGCCCAGGAGTCGGCGTCCCGCATCGCCTGGAGACGCTCTTTAAGCAAACGCTGCCAGTGGTTGTCGCGACGGTGGGCGGCGAGCACGGCCCGGGCCAGATAGTCGTGGTACAGTGACCAAACGAGGGACTCGCCGGCTCCGACTCCGGCACGGTGCCGCACGATGCCCTTGTGGTCCAGGACCGAGAACGCCCGGCCACTCCGCTGTCCGTCGATTCCGGACTTCTCGGCGAGATCGGTTGCGGAAACACTACGGGCCTTAGGCACATCCGGGTCGCTGCCGTCGACGAGTTCCAAAAGCAACGCGAGGACCTGGTCCGCGGTCAAGCCGGCGGCGCGTGCTGCGGCGCCCATAGCGTCTTCCACGTGAGCGGCCTCCAGGCCCTCAAGGCCGCCATGGCGCTCGTAAGCAGCGGTATTGAGAGCGGGCAGCCTGGTCAGACCGCAAAACACCACCCGCGCTTGAATCGGCAAGATCCGGTGCTGTTCCGACAGGTCGCTGATCAGTCGACGCTTCAGGGAATCCCAACCGGCGTCCGGATGCGAGATGACCGGTTGGTCTTTCGATACCGGCGCCGTCAAATTCCCGATCCGGATTCCCCTTCCAGAAATACCAGCGGTTGCGCGGCGACGGCCCCTGCCAACTGGCGTATCTCGTCAGCGCGGCCACGCAAATGGTCCGGATTGTCCGGGTCGATCAGCAACCGTTCCGGCCGCTCCAGCCGGGACTTGTCCGCGAGTCCCCGTATGATGAGCCATATGCCCCCTACCAAGAGCAACAGGGCGAATGTGACAGGCAACCAAATAGTTGACGGTAAGTTGATTCTCTGTAGGAAGCTCGTAGCGGTCTCTCCGTGGTCCTGCAGCATAAGAACAACGCTTACAATACCAGTGACGGCTGCGATGACACCGCTTACGGCTTGGATAGATTCGTTGGAGGGCCTTTTCACTGGAGATGCTTAAGTTCTACTTTGTTACAGGGTAACCAACTAATTTATAAGGAATTTACAAAATAACAGATCCGGAAAAATCAACACGTTGACCGAAATATGACACAGTAGAATTGCGGTAGGCGCTGGTTTGCCAACGCTAAGGTGGACACCGGGCCGAATTACAAGCGAGGAAATTGTAAAGCTCAGGCAAGCCAGTGTCCCCCTCTGTCGGATGGGTGTGGGAACCAGGGCGAGCGCGTATAAACCTCTTCGAAAATATGATTTTGTAGGATGGACGTAGGATGCGGTGAGCGCGGCAGGTTTTACAGGATGGCATTACGAAGAAGCGCGAACCGCATCAATGGATGCCCGGCCAGCGGCGAACCGCATCTTTGGACGGTGGGCGTGCCCAACACCGGTGTTGGGCACGGGCCAAGCTCCCTCCTCCGTCGGGACAGGCCTGGCCCTTTGCCCAACACTACGACAAGCGGCCAGCAGCTAACTTAATGGCATTGGCCGTGGACCATACCGACGACATGAGGGTAGCCCAATGGACAACATGGACAGTATGGGCTGCATGGACCGGGGGGCATACAGCAACCCTTGGTCCACGTGGTCCATGTCGTCCACGGGGCGGCTGCCGCCGTCCCTGGTGGCTTTGCCCATCCTAACAAGATCGTGTTTTCGGGAAGATTTATATGCGCTCGCCCTGCCGGAATGCATCCCGGACAGGCCCTGAGGGAATACTCTGGTGTAAACTGAATTCGGGAGACGGAAGCGGCCGGGCCGGCATCACCGGTTCGGTCCCGCGCGTAGCCCTCCCCCTGGTTGTGCACCAGCACGAGGGTTCAACTCCCTAACGTTCTGTCTCGGGGAACCGGCGGAAACGCGGCAAGATTCCGGCCCTGCAGGTTAAGACCTCCGCCGGCGTCTTGTGGTCCCCGGAGACGGGACAACTTGGAGGTGAGAGATGGAATACTTGGCGCCGATCGCCATCGTCGTTGGGCTCGTCGTCTTCGTCATGCTCGGGCTGCGCCGCATTACCGTGCTGGAATACGAACGGGGCTTGAAGTACACGAAGGGCAAGTTCAGATCTGTTCTGGACGCCGGGCAGTACTGGTACACGCCGGCCTTCACAATCATCCGGAAGCTCGATGTGCGACCGCGGTTCGTATCGATTACCGGACAGGAGGTGCTGAGCGCAGACGGGGTGACTCTAAAGGTCAGCCTGGCAGCCAACTTTGAGATCAGCGACCCGAACATCGCGGTCAACGCGGTGAAGGGCTTTGAAGAGGTGTTCTATCTTGAGCTGCAGCTTGCGCTGCGTGAGCTTGTTGGGAGTACCGACATCGATACAGTCTTGAGCGAGCGGGCCGAGCTGTCCGGGAAACTGCACGAAGCCGTCGCGCCCAAGGCCGCGAGGCTCGGGCTCAAGCTCATCGCCGTAAGCATCAAGGACATCATGTTCCCGGGCAAACTCAAGGAGATCTTTGCGCAGGTTGTGAATGCGAAGAAAGAGGGCCTCGCGGCACTCGAGAAGGCCAGAGGTGAAACAGCGGCCCTCCGGAACCTGGCGAACGCAGCTAAGATGCTCGACGGTAATCCGAATCTGATGCAGCTTCGCCTGGTGCAAGCGCTCGGCGAAACATCCGGGAATACGCTCGTTCTCGGCGCCCCACCGCAGGCTGGTCTCGTGCTGAGCGGCAAGCCCTCGAAGGAATCGAACGAGCCGTAGTCCCACAGGCCTCCCGACGTGACCCGCAAACGCATGGTACGCAAACCTGAGCCGATGGATGTCACCTGACCTGACCGCTTCCGGGTCGAGCCGTGGACGGAGGATCGGAGCAAGGTGGTGGGCGGGTTCCTGCATCGGGTAGGGGCGGAATTCTGTTCCGAGTGTCGGGATGGTACACTCGTCTCGGCCATCTATTATTCGTATCGCGCATCTGCCTATCAGAAGGCGCATGAGACGCCGTATTTCGAGGCGGCTCAGGCGTCACCCTCGCTGGTCTTCGATCGCACGGCCGACACGCTAAACAAGCAACCCGAGTGTTCCTATAGGCACACAAACCCCTCTTCCCCGTAGCGCAGCGAGGGGCCCCGGGGAACGGGACTGAATCGGTTCCCACTTAAAACTTACCCACTACCAATGGATCGTAGCGAAAATGGTCCAAAATAAGGGCGTTTTTTCGCTAGCGGTGTATCAGCGGATACTTCATGAGGGTTTCTTACGCTGGTGCCCGGCCTTCTTCAGCTCGTCCAAGTACTCCTTCCACCAGTCCTCCTGGTTAGTACCCAGCTTGTATAGGTAGTCCCAGGAATAGATCCCGGTGTCGTGGCTATCGTCGAAGTGCAGGCAGACGGCGTAGTTGCCTATCGGCCGGATCTTCTCGATGGCGACCTCTTCTTTGTCGAGCTGCAGCACCCGCTGGCCCGGACGGTGGCCCTGGACCTCGGCCGAGGGGGAGTAGACGCGCAGGTACTCGCAGGGTAGGTCGAAGTGAGAACCGTCGTCGAAGGTGATCTCCAAGACTCGGGATCGGCGGTGCAGGTTGAGCTCGGTGGGCATAGGCATGTTCGTCTCCGGTTAGGCCGGGTATGGCCCGACAGTTTGAACCGTTGAACCGCTGAGAAAGATGTATGCAGGTATTGCTTCAACTACGAATGCGCCTTTGCGGTTCCAATAGCTAAAGGATATACCGCGACAGGTCCTCGTCCGCCGCCAGCTCCGAGAGGTGCCGGTCCACATAGGCCGCGTCCACGGTGACCCTGGCCCGGTCGAGGTCGGGGGCATTGAAGGAGACGTCTTCCAGCAGACGCTCCAGGACCGTGTGCAGGCGCCGCGCTCCGATGTTTTCGGTACGCTCATTGACTTGCCAGGCGATCTCGGCAATCCGCCGAATGCCGTCTTGGGTAAAGTCCAGGCTGACGCCTTCGGTCTCCATCAGGGCTTTGTACTGATCGGTAAGGGATGCATCCGGCTCGATCAAGATGCGGACGAAGTCCTCCGTGGTCAATGCCTTGAGCTCTACCCGGATCGGGAGTCGGCCCTGCAGCTCGGGGATCAGGTCCGAGGGCTTGGCCAGATGGAAGGCACCGGAGGCGATGAACAGGATGTGATCGGTGCGTACGGAGCCGTATTTGGAGGAGACAGTGCTGCCTTCGACCAGGGGCAGCAAATCCCGCTGCACGCCCTCGCGCGAGACATCTATGCCGCTGCTGCCGTGCTCGGAACGCTTGGTGACCTTGTCGAGCTCGTCCAGGAACACGATGCCGTTCTGCTCCACGCTCTCCACCGCGCGCAGCTTGAGGTCTTCGTCGTTGATGCGCTTGGCCGCCTCTTCGTCGGTGAGCAACTTGAGGGCAGCGCGGATTTTCAGCTTGCGCCGCTTGGTACGGCCCTGGCCCAGGTTCTGGAACAAGCCCTGGAGCTGGCTGGTCATCTCTTCCATGCCGGGCGGGGCCATGATTTCCACCCCGATCGGCGTGGCGCTGACCTGGATCTCGATCTCTTTTTCGTCCAGATCGCCGCGGCGCAGCTTGTCGCGGAATTTTTCCCGGGTCGCCGGGGAGGGACCGCCGGGACGGCTGTCTTCCTCGAAGTTGGTGGGCGGCGGCAGCAGGACGTCCAGGACCCGCTCTTCGGCAGCAGCCTCGGCCTGGGCCGCGACCTTGTCCATTTCCCGCTCCCGAGCCATCTTTACCGCCGCGTCCACCAGGTCCCGGATGATGGATTCGACATCCCGGCCCACGTAGCCGACTTCCGTGAACTTGGTCGCCTCTACCTTGATGAAAGGGGCGTCGGCGAGCTTGGCCAGGCGACGCGCGATCTCGGTCTTACCCACGCCGGTAGGGCCGATCATGAGGATGTTCTTGGGGGTGATTTCGGTGCGTAGGGGCTCTTCTATCTGTGCCCGCCGCCAGCGGTTGCGCAGAGCGACGGCAACCGCGCGCTTGGCCTCATCCTGGCCGATGATGTGCTTGTCGAGCTCAGCTACGATGCGTTTGGGGGTGATGTCCGACATGGGTATTCATAAATGCTGGGATGCGTTAGCGCCACGAGGTGGGGCGTAACCGGAAAAGGACCTTTTTAATCCGCAGATTACGCAGGGGGTGTGCGGCTTATCCCGGTGCCGCGGATAGCTCTTCCACTACCAACCGGTGGTTGGTGTAGATGCAGATGTCAGCGGCGATGCTGAGTGCCCGTTCAACGACCTCGCGGGCGCCGAGCTCGGTGTTCTCAAGCAACGCCCGTGCCGCTGCCTGGGCGAAGGAGCCACCCGAACCGATAGCCATCAGATCATATTCCGGCTCGATCACGTCCCCGGTACCGGAGATGATCAGCGAGGTCGTGGTATCCGCCACGCACAACAGGGCTTCGAGGCGTCTCAGCAGGCGGTCGGTACGCCAGTCCTTCGCCAACTCGACCGCCGAACGGGTGAGGTGTCCCTGGTGTTTTTCCAGCTTACCCTCGAAACGCTCGAACAGGGTGAAGGCGTCCGCCGTGGCCCCGGCAAATCCGGCCAGCACCCGCTCCTTGTAGAGGC
Source organism: Candidatus Thiosymbion ectosymbiont of Catanema sp. Cochon2018 (assembly GCA_011392765.1). GTDB lineage: Bacteria > Pseudomonadota > Gammaproteobacteria > Chromatiales > Chromatiaceae > Thiosymbion > Thiosymbion ectosymbiont_A. Next base: position 455,227 of record WYCW01000002.1, read on the forward strand.
GGCGCACCTTCCGCGCATTGGCCTTGATTACCGTCTGCCCCAGTGATACCTGGCCATCGCCGCCGATGACCACGCGCCCGCCGCGCCGGACGGAGAGGATGGTGGTACCGTGAAATGTTTCCATCGCTGCCTTTTCCGCTCGTCTCAAAGGGCTACCTGAACAGCTACCGCATGGGCCTCACAGGCTGGGTCGAGGCACGAAACCCAGCTATTCGTGCTGCGCTCCGGCGGCTGATTTTTCGATTCAAGGCAGCAGTAAGGTTCATGGTATCAGCAGACGGAGTAAACAGGTGGTACAAGTATACCCTGCGTTGCGCCGCAATCGGGTCAGGAATCTTTCTTTCTTGCCCGCGGGTGGGTTCGGTCATAGACCTGGGCCAGGTGCTGGAAATCCAAGTGGGTGTAGATCTGGGTGGTCCCTATATCCGAGTGGCCCAGGAGTTCCTGCACCGCCCGCAGGTCCCCGGACGACTCCAGCAGGTGGCTTGCGAACGAGTGGCGCAACAGGTGGGGGTGGATGTCGCGCGTGGCCCCCCGCACCCTGGCCCAATGCTGCAATCGCTGCTGCACCGTGCGCGGGTGGATGCGGTTGCCGAGCCGACTGACGAACAGGGCTTTCTGGTCCGTCGACGCGTAGTTGCTCCGTACCTGTAGCCAGCGACCGATCGCCGCGAGGGCCTGGCTTCCCACGGGTACCCGCCTGGTTTTTGCCCCCTTGCCCATAACCTCCAGGGTGGCATCGTCCCCGCTCAGATCCCCGACATCGACGGCGACCAGTTCTGCCAACCGCAGCCCGGAGGAATAGAAGAGCTCGATCATGGCCGTGTCCCGCAGCAGCAAGGGGTCGGTATCCGGTTGGTCGAGCAGGCCACAGAGCTGATCCGCATCCAGGGTGGCGGGTAGCTTACGAGCGGTCTTGGGTGCCCGTACCCCCTGGGCGGGATTCCGGTCCACGACTCCTTCCCGCAACAGATAGCCATAGAAGCTACGCAGGGCGGATAACTCCCTTTGCAGCGTCTTTCCGGAAGCACCGCCGCGGTGGCGCCGGGCGACGTAGTTGCGGACCGTCTGTTGGTCGAGCCGTTCCCAGGGGCCTCCTCCCTCGTCTTCGAGCCAGGCACGAAAGCGTGTGAGGTCGCGCCGGTAATTGCTCAAGGTGTGGCCGGAGAGCCGGCGCTCGTGGGCCAGGTGATGCAGGAAGGCCGCAAGCAGGTCTTCAGGTCCCGGATCAGCCATCGGTTGGGGGCAGCACCTGTAGTTTCCGGCTGACGATCTCTCCCAAACGGTCGAGGAGGTCGGTACCCATATCCGTACCGAAACGCTCGCGATCGCGGCTGCCGATGGCCAAGACACCGGAACGGTCATCGGTACGGACCGGGATGAGGGCGGCCGAGCCGATGGCCGCGTTCTGTTCGCCGAAGAGGATGCCGTTGTGCTCAACGTCCAGCGGGCCGCACAGGGAATGCTCCCGGCCGAGGAACCGAACAAACGCGGCTACCGTCGGGTCCGCGGCGGCGGCATCGGAGTTCAGGGGAAACAGCTTCAGGGTTACGGCCTCGGCATCGAACTGGCGGCACAGGGTCTCGCGCAGCACGGTCTTCATCTGCTCCAGGTCCGGAGCAGCGATCAGCTGCAGGGACAAACTATGGAGACGTGAGGACACGGCCTCGAAATCCTGGGCCCGCGCAATCAGCTGGGCCAGCCGGCGGCGTTCGGTCCGGAGCTGACCGCGCAACACCCCCACCTGGTGCTCGATCAGGGATACGGCATGCCCGCTCGCATGGGGTACCCGCAGCTCGGCCACCAGGTCCGGATGGCGTTCGAAGAACTCCGGGTGCGCCGTAAGGTACGCGACGACCGTGTCCTCGGTGGTGATATCCACCGGGTCACGGCTTTTTTCCACCTGGCGGCCGGTCATCGCTCGCTCTCTCCCTTCACGCTGCCGGAACTTCTTCTTCGGGCCCTAGCTCCCGTGCTTCCTCCTCCAGCATTACGGGAATATCGTCCCGGATCGGGTAAGCCAGGCGATCACCCCTACAGATGAGCTCCGCGGCCGTTTTGTCATAGTAGAGGACGCCTTTGCACACGGGACACCGCAGGATGTCCAAGAGTCTTTTATCCATTGCCGATACCCTCCAGTTTCTCCAACAGCAACCGCTCGAACTCGTTCCGGAACCGCGATGTCACGGGCAGATACCAGAAATCCGGGTGTGCAAACCCGGCGCACTTGACCGCATCCTTCTCCGTCATAATCACCGGTCCCGGTGGCCAGGATGCCGCATCCTCACGGCTGAACGGGTGATGATCCGGATAGGGCCGCTCGTCCACATGCAACCCCCGGCGGCGCAACAGGGTAAAAAAGCGATCAGGATTGCCGATCCCCGCGACCGCCGTGACCCGTTGCCGGCGTAACCCTTCCAGACCGCGCCTGATCCCCTGGTCGGCGAGATTGACCAGGGGTCCGGGAACCAGCTGCATGATCTGCCCACCCGGACAGGGACTGTCGTTGCACAGGGTCAGGTCCACTGAACGACGCCGGGCCGCGGGCTCGCGCAGCGGTCCGGCAGGCAGACAGTACCCGTTGCCGAACCGGCGGGAGGCGTCTACCACCAGGATCTCCAGGTCCCGCTGCAGACCATAGTGCTGGAGCCCATCGTCGCTCACAATCATATCGCATTCGGAGCCGGCCAGAAGCAGCTCGCCGGCCGCGACCCGATCGCCCCCCGCAACGACGGGGCAACCGCTGCGCCGCGCCAGCAGGACCGGCTCGTCCCCGACCGCGAAGGGATCGCTGTCCCCGGTCACCAAACAGGGCCAGCGGGTCCCGCTACCACCGTAACCCCGAGCCAGGATACCGGGCCGGTAACCCCGGCGGCGCAGCAGATCGACCACCCCCAGCACCAGGGGGGTCTTGCCGGTACCGCCGACGGTGAGATTACCTACCACGATCACCGGAACCGGCAGGCGGCGGCTGCGCAGCCATGCCCTCCGGTAGGCCAGCCGCCGCAGCCCGATGATGCCGCAATAGAGCCAGCTTACAGGCAGCAACCCATAGGAGAGCGGATGGCTGCCGTACCAGACCGCTTCCGCAAGACGGATCATCGTGGCCTGGTGCAGCAATACCGAAGCACCGATAGCATAGGATTTTTTTCCGCAAATGAACGCGAATCGGTCGCAATCCAATACCACTGGGTTGAGCGAAGGCCAGTATCTCAGCTCAGGAGTGTCGGCACCAGGGATGCCACCGTGAGCCTGCCCGGATGGATTTACGGTGTCCCCTTAAGGCGAGATACCAGTCTCCCTGCCTTTAGAGGCTGTCTGAAAACTAACGCTTCGCATCACTGGCAGCAAAAAGCAGAGCGAGGAACGAGTATCGCTTTTTGATGTCCGAGTGCATGCGATTGTTATGTTTTTGCATGTTCATCCTGATACGCTGGTTGAGATGACAGCGTCATCGTGATAGAGGATAAAACATCATATGGTTGGTGATTACCCATGAATTCACCGCCCCCCTTATCAACCCAGGTGTGTGAAATAGTTTCAAACCATTCTGGATTAACTGGATGCAATGCATTTGGATTATGAAACATCATCAAGCTATCGGACCATGACTCTTCATATTCTGGAGAGTCCACATCAACACTAAATGGTATTGGCTCGAGCGATTCTGAGTCTGGATTAAATAGATATCCCGTTCGAATTAAGCGCACATTTTTACTGCCCAACCCTGCGAGCTTGCCCATTCGATTAAACTTTGTAATTGTGGCGGCGTTAGTAAACAAGACAGCGCTTATATTTTCACTGTCTTGTAGTCCAAAAAAGTTGGAAGGTATTTCTTTGCCCTTCCATCTATGAGTTTCTATTTCTTCGTTCACGACTCGCTTTACGCCTTTCTCATTGACTAGCCTTATTCTTCGTCCATACAAATATTCAGATAATGCGGTATGAGACCAGCCCATTGATCCAGGCATATGAAAATCGTGTATCGCAATTATTAGAGGTTTACCTCTTACGTGTTCCTTCTCCCAATATTTCTTTTTAAGTTTAGAATATAAGGAGCTGCCGAATTTTATCGGTAGGTAATTATCAGTAAGCGCTAGAATCTCGTCCTGTGATTCTGGCTGCTTTGCATCTGGCCGATCTGGATTTTGGCTAGGATTAACGGTTACCGCTTCAACGCAGCACTCGTTTCCATAAAACGACACATGATAATCTGGAGCGGCATACCCGTGGATAAATTCAAATCCGGCATCGTATAAATATACGTACAGAAACAACTCCCATATTCGGGCATCGAAACCATTAGTCTGAAACTCCTTTATATAATGCCCATCAGGGTCAACATAACTGTAGACTACCTCTTTGATGAGGTTACGCGCTGCTTCAAATCTTGGCTCGTGAATTAATACCTTAAAATATGGATGTAGGAATTCTTCCTCTACTACTGGCACTAATATTTCATTTGGTACATGTTTTTCGTCACCTTGAGGATAAACTTCATTACCATCATCGATATATTCCGCTATCTCTTTCTCTAAGTTTTCCTCTGCCTCTTCGATGGTTTTAACGAATTCTTTTGAAACTGAAATACAACGAAACATTCTGCGAGAATCACGCCCCAGCAAGATATGCCCATAATCTGAATCAATTTGGTCATGTATAATTGTTGCAAGCACCTTCCTGTCACCTGCCTCAAACCAAGATACCTCTTTTAACATCATTCGAACAAGAGGCTGCCTCGCATAACAATAAGCATTAAATTGAGTTCGGGTAATACGCCTCATGATTTATCCAAAACATAACATATTGATTTTAAAGCAGTAGGCTGGGTCGAGGAATGAAACCTAAGCAAGTCAGGCTTGTCCGTAAAAGCTGGGTTTCGTTCCTCAACCCAGCCTACCGCCTACGACTCCTCTTTAGACAGCCTCTCAACTCGATGGCATTGGGCCAGCATCGGCTTGCCATTAGCGACAGTCCTCGATCCCGTTGTGTTCATTTGCGTTTATTGGCGTTCATTTGCGGACAAATCTTCCATGAAAATCCTGCCAGCTCGATGCTATCGGTAGTCGGGAGCGTCTGCATTGGTTTATTGATCCACTCATGCAGCCGCCGGATCTGCGCGGAACTGCATGCGGTGCAGTCGGGCGTAATATCCCCCCCGCGCCAGCAGGTCCAAATGCCGACCCTGCTCCACGATGCGACCCTGCTCGATAACCACGATCCGATCCGCATGCTCGATGGTAGAAAGCCGATGGGCGATGACCAGGGTGGTGCGGTGCTGCATCAGCTCCAGCAGCGCGGCCTGAATATGGCGCTCCGACTCGGTGTCCAGGGCGGACGTGGCCTCGTCTAAAATCAGGACCGGGGCATCCTTGAGCATCGCCCGCGCGATGGCGATGCGCTGTCTCTGCCCGCCGGAGAGCAGCACCCCCCGGTCGCCGATCGGGGTCTCGAAGCCGCGGGGGAGGGCGCGAATGAAGTCCAGGGCATGGGCCGCATCGGCCACCCGCTCGATTTCCCGCGGGTCTACCTTTCCCGGACGGCCGTAGGCGATATTGTTTGCCACCGAGTCATTGAAGAGGACCACCTCCTGGGTCACGAGGGAGATCTGGTCGCGCAGGCCCTTCAGAGTCAGCTCCCGGACCCCCACACCGTCGATGAGGATCTGTCCGTAGGTGGCGTCGTAGAAGCGCGGCAAGAGGCTGACCAAAGTCGTCTTACCGCTGCCGGAACGCCCTACGAAGGCGACCGCCTCTCCCGGCGCGATGGTGAGGTTCACATCCTCGAGCACGGGTCCCTGCTCCGGGTCGTAGACATGGCCCACCCCCCGATATTCCACCCTGCCTGCGGCACGGCCCAGGGTGCGGGTGCCGGTGTCTCGTTCGGTGTCCGTGTCCAACAGCTCGAACAGACTCTCGGCGGCGATGATGCCCCGCTGCAGATGGGAGTTGACCGAGGTCAGGCGCTTGACCGGCGGCAAGAGCAATCCCATGGCCACCACGAAGGACATGAAAGTACCCACCGAGATCCCTTCCCGCAGCCCCTGCAGGGTGGACAAATAGACGATCACGGCGATCGCCAGGGCCGAGATGAACTGTACCAGGGGAACGCTGGCTGCCTCGGTGGCGATCATTTTCATCTGCAGGGAGCGGGCCTTCTCGTTGACGTGGCCGAAGCGGACACGCTCCCGGTCCTGGCCGCCGAAGGCCTTGACCACCCGGTGGGCGTCGATGACCTCCTGGGCGGCATGGGTCAGCTCCCCCACCCGATCCTGGATACGCCGGCTGTGATGGCGAAAGCGCTTGGTGGCATACTTTATGGTCCCCGCCATGGCGGGCCCGATCAGCAGGAAGATCACCGACAGGGAGGCATTGATATAGAACATATAGGCCATCAGACCGATGACGGTGAAACCGTCGCGCACGATAGTGGTCAAGGCCGTAGTCGTCGCGTCGGCGACGTTCTCCACATTGTAGGTGAACTTGGACAGGATCTGACCGGAGCCGTGGTTATCGTAATAGCGGGTAGGGGTGCGCATCAGGTGCTCGAACATCTCTCGGCGCAGGTCCGCCACTACCCGCCGCCCCACCCACTTGAGGAAGTAGGTGTTCACGAATCCGGCACCGCCCCGCACTATGAACAGGGCTACCAAGAGCACCGGCATGATGCGTACCACATCTATGTCGCGGTCCACGAAGCTGCCGTCCAGCAGCGGCTGCATCATGGCGGCGAAGAGCGGTTCGGTGGCCGCGTAGATGAGCATCCCGAAGATCGAGGCGGAAAAGGGCCGCCAGTAGGGCTTGGCGTAACCGAGCAAGCGGCGGTAGATCAGTCGGGCGGGGCCCGAGACGATACCGTCCATCCTGTTCATCGAGAAGCGTCGGGCCGGGTCGCGGCGAAGGCGAAGCGCAGCAGCCCGAGCCGGCTGGCCGCGTCCATCGCGGTCATGACCGCTTGGTGCGGGGTCTCGGCGTCGGCCCTGATGACTACCGGGAACTCCCGCTCCTCGCCGACCACTCCCAGGATCGCTTTCTGCAGCGTAGCCGGCTCGCGGTCGGCCACCTTCCGTTCATTGACATAGAAGGTACCTGCACCGTCGATGGCGATCTCCAGGACGCGGGACTCTTCGGCGGGGGCCTTCTCCCCCTGGGCCTCCGGTAACCGGACCCGGATGCGGGTGTCTTCCTTGAAGGTAGTGGACACCATGAAAAAGATCAGGAGCAGGAAGACGACGTCGATCATCGGCGTCAGGTTGATATCGGGGGGCTCCGGGCGGTGCGGACGCAGGTTCACTCGGTGCCCCCCTGTGCGCGCTCGCCCTTGATGACTGCCACCAGCTCGAGGGCCTGTTCCTCCATGCCCATGGTGAGCTTATCGACTTTACCGTTGAAATAGCGATGGAACATCAGGGCCGGGATGGCTACCGAAAGACCGGCAGCGGTGGTGATCAGGGCCTTGGAGATACCACCCGCCAAGACCCCGGGGTTGCCCACCCCGACATCCATGATGACCCCGAAGACCTCGATCATACCGATAACGGTCCCCAGCAGCCCCAGCAACGGCGTCACCGAGGCAATCGTACCCAGGGTGTTGATGTAATGCTCCAGCTCCGCCACCACTTGGCGGCCGGTGTCATGGATGGCCTCCTTCATCACCTCCCGGGAGTACTCCCGGTTCGCCAGGCCCGCAGTCAGGATACGCCCCAGAGGAGAGCCGTCCCGCACCTGGACGAGGCGCTCCTCCGTGAGCTGCTCCCGGTAGTGCCATTCCCGGATACCGGCTACCAGGCCGGCGGGCATCACCCGGCGACGCCGCAGGGTCCACAACCGCTCCAGGACGATGGCCATAGCGATGACCGAACAGGCCAGGATAGGCAGCATCAGCCAGCCCCCGGCCCTTATCAACTCCAGAACCTGGAAATCACCCGGGTTCCCGAAGTTCGTGTCGATCCAAGCGGACACGATTTTAAGAATCTCCTAATCAGGGAACGGCCTCCGTGCCGTTCCAAAGAATTTGCGCTGAATCCCGGAATGCCACGGAAGGCGTTCCCTACTGGGAATTAAGATGGAACAAGGTACTCGCTCGGTGTGATACGGATCACTTGCCCCCGACCTGCCCGGCAGCGGACAGGCACTCCAAAGCGAATCCGATGCCCGGCGACCAATGTCGTCCTCCGCTTGCATTCAGGCCATAGGCCGGCTATTTTCTCGCAGCTTCCCAGTAGTTTCTCGGACCCGAATTATGGCAGCCGTCATCGAACGCGTCGATAGCCTCGAACAAACCGTACAGGAGTTCGTCAGGAGTGTCGGCGTCGAATTCCGTAAGCTCTACAACTCGCAGCTGCAAACGGAAGCAAAACTACACCTGTTCATGGACGAGATGCGCGTGTTCAAGAACGAGATGGGCGTTTTCAAGGACGAAATGAGCGACTTCAAGGATGAAATGCGTGTGTTCAAGGACGAAATGAGCGATTTCAAGGACGAGATGAGTGTGTTCAAGGACGAAATGAGCGACTTTAAGGACGAGATGAGTGTGTTCAAGGATGAAATGAGCGACTTCAAGGATGAAATGCGCGTGTTCAAGGATGAGGCACGCCGAGAGCAGCGGGAGATGAACAAAAAGTGGGGGGAGCTCTCTAACAAACTGGGCACCTTGGTCGAAGACCTGGTCGCCCCGAGTCTGCCCCGAGTGATCGAGGAGCGGCTGAACGAGCGCACCTACGACCTCATGGTGAGGCTCAAACGCCAGTTGCCCGATGGGCGCGTGAAGGAGTTCGATGCCCTGGTGATAACCCCCGAGTGTGCCTGTCTCAACAGCACCAAGGCAACCCTGCGCAACACCGACGTGGACAGTTTCGTGGCCGACATCGCCGCCTTCCGCACCTTTTTTCCCGAGCACGATGCCTTGCCCCTGGTGGGGATCCTGGCCAGCCTCGCGGTGGAAAAGAGCGTGCTCGCCTACGCGGAGAAACAGGGCTTTCTCGTCCTGGCGGTGGGCGATGAACTCATGGAAGTCAAGAACCGACCCGATTTCGAGCCCAAACGCTGGTAATCGCGTAGGGGCAACCCCCTGTGGTTGCCCACCCCCGCGGTTGCCCCATTTTCCGGGTAGGCACGGGGGTCTGCCCCTACCCTCTCGCTCGCGGGTTGGGCAAAACCCGTAGATGGACGTAGGATGCGGTGAGCGCGGTATACCGTAGCAGGATGACAACAATCCCGACCGCGAACCGCATCGATGGTGCGGTGAGCGCGGTAGGTCTTATCAGGATGACACCACGAGGGGGCGCGAACCGCATCAATGGTGTGGTGAGATCAGGGACTTACCTGCCGCAGGCAGGCGACCGAACCGCATCTTCGGACGTCGGTATGCCCAACACGGTGCCAGGGCGGATGCGCCTTTGTCCCATCTATAGGCTACGGGACCCGGCGTAACCAGGGTACCGGCATGTGCCTCCCGACGATGCGGTTCGTTTCACTCACTGCCCATTCTACAAGGACTTGGCGAAACCGAACCGGTGCAACGGTCCGCACAACGGACCTTATCCGTATTCCGAACCATGCACGGGCAACGGGTATACAGTTAGGAACCGACCCATGACCAAGCTCTTCCTCTCTCACAGCACGCAGGACGATGGCTTGGTGCGCGCACTTCGGCAGGCACTCGCGGACCTCGGACAGGATGTCTGGATCGACTCGCGGCAACTGTACGGCGGCAATCCCCTGGAATCCACCATCAAGCAGGCCATCAAAAACGCAGCGGCCTACGCGGTCCTGGTCAGCCCGCCCGCGTTGCAGTCCCAATGGATAGGCAAGGAACTGCGTCATGCCCTCAAGATTCAGGAACAGCGCAGCAAGGAAAAATTTCCGGTCATCCCGCTCTGTCTCGACGGCAGCTGGCTCGGTGCCTTCGCGTCCTTCTTCAACGAGGAGCCGGTCTGTGTCCCCGTAAGCAGCGCCGGTGGGATCGAGCAGACCCTGCATCCCATCCTGATCGCCCTGGGTAAGCGCCTCCCGACCAACCTGGCCGCCACCCCGCAACCCAAGGCCGAACCGCTGGAAGAGCTGATACTCGAGCTCACCGACCTCGGCTTCAGCGATCCGGAGCCGGGTGGGAACGGGCAGGCAAACATGCGCTGTGCCTCGGCGCGTGCCCGGCTGACCTACGAGCCGGCCACCGCGGGACGGCGCAGCGTTCGGAGTAATCGGAGCTGGCGCCTGACTGCACCTTCAGGGCCCATCGAGGCCGAGGATCTGCGCTGGTATCTGGAGCAATACGCCGTCTGGCCGAGCGCCATCTACCACGACCGGATAGACAAGCTCGAGAAGAAACTGGTCACCTGGGGTCGCAGTCTGTACCGGACCGTACTGCCGACCGAGTACACCGCCAATGTCCTGCACGCCTGGGCGCGGATCGGCAACCGGGCCGGGCGCCGTTTCTCGGTTCTGGTGGACCCGACCCCGGAGGCCGGTGTCTCCGAGGAGCAGGAACGGACCACCCGTGAGGCCGCCACCCTGCTGCTCGGTCTGCCCTGGGAGCTGCTGCACGACGGTAAAGCCTTTCTGTTCCAGGGCGCCCGGCCTACTCGGGTACGTCGGCGCCTGCCCGATACGCAGGCGTTCGATGCCCCCCCGGCGGCTACTCCTATCCGTATCCTGCTGGTCAGCGCCCGCCCGAAAGATGACGCCTGCGACTACATCGACCACCGCATCAGTGCCCTGCCCCTGGTGGGGGCCATGGAAAAGTCGGGCGGACGGGTCACAATCGAGTTCCTCGACCCCCCGACCCTGCCGGCCCTGAGCGAGGCGTTGGCACGCGCCCACGAGGCCCAAACGCCCTACCATGTGGTCCACTTCGACGGCCACGGCGTCTACGACCGCCGGGTGGGACTCGGCGGCCTCTGCTTCGAGGACCCACAGGATGCCGGCCAGCTCGAAAATCGCCGCCATGCCACCGTCTACACGAATGATTTGGGCCCGCTGCTGAGGGATTACCGCATCCCCCTGGTGTTTCTGGAGGCTTGCCGGAGCGCCCAGGCCGAGCAGGCCTCCGAATCGGTCGCCGCCGAATTGTTGAAGGTAGGCGCGGCCTCGGTAGTAGCCATGAGCCACAGTGTGTCGGTAGAGACCGCCGGCCGCTTCGTCGTCGCCTTCTACCAAGCCCTGGCTGCAGGCAAACGGGTGGGTGATGCCACGCTGGCGGGCCAGCGCGAACTCAAGCACAATGACTTTCGCGGCCGGATCTTCGGTACCGGTGAGCTGCGGCTCCAGGACTGGTTCGTGCCGGTCCTGTTCCAGGACCAGGATGACCCCCAGCTCTTTTTCGAGACCCCCGGCGACCAGACCCGAGAGGACATCGCGGCCCTACAAAAAGTCCGGCTCGGTGCGCTGCCCGAACCGCCCGAAACCGGCTTCGTGGGCCGCAGCCGAGAGCTGCTGGCCCTGGAACGCCTGCTGCGCCGCAAACCCTATGCGGTAATCCGCGGCCAGGGTGGCGAGGGCAAGACCGCCCTGGCCGTCGAGCTGGCCCGCTGGCTGGTATTTTCACGGCAGATCCGCCGCACCGCCTTCGTCTCGGTGGAGACCCACGGCCATCCGGATGCGGTACTCGATGCCATCGGCCACCAGCTTGTGGGCAAAGAGTATTCCGTCGCTGAACATAAGGACCGGGAGCAGGCCATCCTGGAAATCGAGCGCGCGCTGGCCGAACAGCCCACCCTACTGATACTGGACAATCTGGAGAGCATTCTGCCGCCACCCCATCTCCGGGCGGAGAGGCCCCGGATCCTCGACGAAGAAGCAGGTCGGGAGCTGCAGATTATCCTGGGACTCTGCAGACGACTCAGCGACAAGGGCGACGCCCGGTTGGTCTTTACCAGCCGCGAGGAGCTGCCGGCGCCCTTTGCCGGGGCAGTCAACCACCGTGAGCTGCACCGGCTCGAACGCGAGGACGCGGTCAAGCTGGTGGAGCGAGCGCTCGACCGAACTGGCGACGCCGGGAGCGATACCGTAGAGGCCCAGCGTGAAGCCATCGAGCGCCTGGTGGATATAGTCCGGTGTCACGCCCGCACCCTGGCCCTGCTGGCCCCCGGTCTACAGGCACGGGGCGTAGAAGCGACCCGAAAATCCCTCGTGGAACTGATGGCGGAGATGGAGCGTCGATTCCCCGGCAACCGCGAGCAATCGGTCTTCGCCGGCGTCGAGCTCTCCCTGCGCCGGCTGTCTCCCCAGAACCAAGAACGAGTACGAGTACTGGGGCTGTTCCATGGAGGGGTCGATCTGAATGTGCTTGTCCCCATGATGGAATGGGACGAAACGGACGTAGGTGCACTGGCAAAGGAACTGATCCGGACCGGCCTGGCAACGGCGGGTCCCTACGGCCATCTCTCCCTCCATCCCGCCCTTTGTCCCTATCTGCGCAGGCAATTGGATACTGCCGAACACGCCGAGCTGACCGACCGCTGGATTCGGGCTATGCAAGGGCATGTCGGGTTTCTCGATCAGCAGCAGACTGAAAAGATCGAGCTGGCGGCAACACTGACCCGGCTGGAGCTGCCGAACCTGTTCGCCCTGCTGGACCGGATACGGGAAGCCGGAGATGCGGTAGCGACCATCGAGCTGACCACCAGGCTTCATAGCTTGTTGCAAATGCTCGACAAGCCACGCCTGGTGGAATATATGGGCCAGATACGCGATGCCGCGGCAAAGGCGCTGGGTACAGCCTGGAACCATGCGAATTTTGAGACCCGGCGGACCCGGATCGAGCAACAGCTCTCCGGCGGACATCCGCAGGAGGCACTCACAGGGGCACAAGCCCTACTCCGGCGTGCCCGGACGGCGGGCACAACGGCCTATCCCGAGGCCGATTACGACCTGGCAATGGCCTGTTTCCTTTTGGCCCGGGTGTTGCGGACCACCGGCAGCTCGGAGGCAGCCCTGCCGTCGCTGGATGAAGCACAAAAGTCTTTCGAGACCATCGCACGGGACAGCGACAGCAAGGCAGCGGAACGCATGGTGTCCGGTTGTCTCGCCGAACGCGGCGATTGTCTTCTCGATCTGGGGCGACTCGATGCGGCGGCGGCCGCTTACGAGGAAAGCATCGGACATGCCGAGAAGTTGGGCGACAAACGTGATGTCGCGGTCAGGAAATCCCAGCTCGGTACTATCCGCTTGCAGCAGCACCGCTACCCGGAGACATTGGCGGCCTATGAGGCGGCCCGCGAGCACTTTACCCGGCTGGACGAGCCGGGAACTGTCGCCACGATCTGGCACCAGACCGGTAAAGCCTACCAGGAAGCCGGCCGACCGGAGGCGGCGGAGGACGCCTACCGGCAATCCCTGGCGATCGAGGTGCGGCTCGGCAATCCGGCCAGGCAGGCGGATACGCTCGACCAACTGGGACTCTTGTACAGCGGTCCGCTCGATCGCTTGAAGGAAGCAGTGACCTCTTTCAAACGGGCAGCGGACAGCTATGTCGAGGTCGAGGATGCGGCCGGCGAAAGTCGTGCAAGGAACAATCTCGGCGTGACTCTGCGCCGGCTCGGGAGCTTGGACGAAGCGCGCCGGGAGATCCGGCGGGTAATCGAATGTAAGGCCCAATTCGGCCACACGGTCGAGCCATGGACTGCTTGGGCCATCCTTGCCGATATCGAGACGGACGCGGGCAATTCCGCAGCCGCGGCACAGGCCAGAAGCAAGGCGATAGATGCCTACCTGGCCTACCGCCGCGACGGCGGTGAGAACCACAATGATTTCGGTCGGCTCGCCCATACCGTGAGCCGGCACCTACTGGCCGGTGATCCGCCGACAGCCGCATCCCTCCTCCAAAAACAAGCCGCCCGCTATCAATCGGCCGGCTATGGTGGCTTTATCTCGGCCCTTCGGGCCATTGTCGCCGGCAGCCGCGACCGCGGTTTCGCCGGTGCCCCGGACCTCGACCCGGTCATGGCCGCCGAGATCCTGTTCCTGCTCGAGACCTTGGAAAACACCAATCGCACTGTTTGAACCATAAGGGTGTAAGTGGACATAGAGCTTATTGAAATCCGCGACTTTCTCGCCGACCACCACCCCTTCGATCTGTTGCCCGACGAGGCGCTCGGGCAACTGCCCCGGCAGCTCTCGGTGCGTTATTTCCGCCGCGGTATCCCCTTTCCACCGGACGACGCGGACCGACCCTATCTGTATATCGTGCGTCGCGGTGCCGTCGACCTGCGCGACGAGCGCGGCGAACTGGTCGGTAAGCTCGCCGAGGGCGACCTGTTCCCCTGGTGCTGCCGCCCGGAGGACCACCCTGAGAGCCTTTTCTCCTGCAATACCGCCGAGGATACCCTGGCCTATCTACTCTCCTGCGCGGACGTGGATTCCCTGTGCAAGCGGCACCGGACCTTTTGTGACTATTTCGAGCACCGGGTCGCTGAACGCCTTCGCAATGCCTTGCACCGGATCAAGGAAGGATCGGCCACCGGGGTAGGGCTGATGACCGTCCGCGTCTCGGATCTGCTCAGTCGTCCCCTGGTCGCTACCATACCGGACACCAGTATCCGCGACGCCGCGCGGATCATGACCGAGCATCGCACCTCATCGCTGATCCTCATGGAAGGGGAGCGTCTCGCCGGCATGATTACGGACCGCGATCTGCGCAGTCGGTGCCTCGCCGCCGGCTTACCTTCTACGACTCCGGTGCGCGAGATTATGACGCGGAATCTCCACACCACCGCGGCGGACACCCTGGGTTTCCAGGCCCTGATCGCCATGGCCCGGCTCAACGTACACCATCTGCCCGTGCTGGACGAGGGTCGGATAGTCGGTGTCGTATCCGGTTCCGACCTGGTGCGTTTCCAAAGCGCCAATGCGGTCTACCTGGTGGGAGATATTTATCGGGCAGAGGACCTTGCCACCCTGGTCCGGATCGGCACCAAGGTCCCGGAGCTGCAAGTCAGCCTCGTTACCAGCGGCGCCACCGCGGATCAGATCGGCCAGGCGATCAGCGCCATGACCGACGCCTTTACTGCCCGTCTGCTGGAGCTGGCGGAGGCGGACCTCGGTCCGCCCCCGGTACCCTATGTTTGGATGGTCGGGGGCTCCCAGGCACGCCGTGAGCAGTCGGCCCACTCCGATCAAGACAACGCCCTGTTGCTCGCCGATCACACCGAGCCCGCGGACGATGAATACTTCGCCACCCTGGCCGACCGCGTGAACGAAGGGCTTGCCGCCTGCGGCTACGACGCCTGTCCAGGCGAGGTGATGGCCCGCAATCCGAAGTGGCGTCAACCGCTGCGTATCTGGCACAGGTATTTCACGGACTGGATCGAGCGCCCCGAACCCATGGCACTGATGCTGGCCAATGTCTTCTTCGACCTGCGCCCCCTCCAGGACCCGGAGGGCCTGTTCGGGGAGCTGCACGCAGAGGTGCTGGAACACTCCCGTGCCAACCGCATCTTTATCGCCCATATGGCCGCCAATGCCCTCAAACACCGGCCACCGCTCGGCTTCTTCCGCAACTTCGTGCTCATCAGGGGCGGCGACCACGACCATACCTTCGACCTCAAGTATCGCGGAACCGTGCCGGTGGTGGATCTGGCGCGGGTATATGCGCTCTCCGCCGGGATTCCGCAGATCAATACCATCGAGCGCCTGCAGGCGGGGGTGCAGACCCAAGCCTTGAGTCGCGATGGTGCCGCAAATCTGATCGACGCCTTGGAACTCATCGATACCCTGCGCATGCGGCACCAGGCACGCCAAATCCGAGCCGGCAACCAGGCGGACAATTATCTGTCTCCGGATGAGCTCTCATCCCCGGAACGCGGCCATCTCAAAGATGCCTTCTCCCTGATCGACACCATGCAGGAGGCCCTGGGGCAACGTCACCAGGCAGCGCGTTTCGCCTGATATTCGTCAAGCTATTCAGGGGTTGATCCCGTAATGGGATCATGTGTATAATAAGTTATGCGTGTCATAGCCAAACGAACATTGCGGCGGTTCTGGGAGCAGCATCCGGATGCCCAAAGACCACTGGAGGCGTGGCATGAGGAAACGCTAAAAGCGCGCTGGAAGAATCCGCAACAGGTCAAGCAGCAGTTCGGCGCGGTGAGCGTTCTCAAGGGTGGGCGTGTGGTGTTCGATATAGGAGGCAACAAGTACCGCTTGATTTTGGCCATGGATTACGGGCGCCAAGCGTGTTACGTGAAGTTTATAGGCACACACCGGCAGTACGATGCCGTCGATGCGGAGACTGTGTAATGGAAATTCAACCGGTCAGAACCGAAGAAGACTACGACGCCGCACTGGAAGAAATCGAGCGTTTGTGGGGTGCACCCGAGGGCACACCGGACGGTGATCGCCTGGATGTATTGATGGTGTTGGTCGAAAATTACGAATCCAAGCACCATCCCATCGACCCGCCCGATCCGATCGCGGCGATCGAATTCCGCATGGAACAAATGAACCTGACCCGCAAAGATCTGGAGCCCCTGATCGGCTCCCGAGGGCGGGTCTCGGAGGTATTCAATCGGCGGCGTTCGCTATCCCTGCCGATGATTCGCAGGTTGCACCAAACATTGCACATTCCGCTCGAAAGTCTGGTGCATGAACCCGCAGTACAAGGAACAAACCCCGACCTCCGGGCTTCTTTCCCGATGGTACGGGATGCACAGGATTTTCAGGATTGACAGTATGTTATAAATGGGATGCTAAGTAAGGTGTGAGGTTACACCTGACTTTGGATCTGCGTCGCCGCTGGGCATTGCGCAGGGCCCCCGCCGGACCGTTGCGGGACTACCTGGAAACACCCTTCCCGAAGCCGTCCGCGGACTACCGGGACCTGGCGCTGCTTGCCGTCGATCTGGAGACCACCGGGCTCGACCCCAAGCGGGATGCTATCCTGAGCGTAGGTTGGGTGGGCGTGGAACACAACCGCATCGATCTCGGCAGTGCCTGTCATCGCCTGGTGCGGACCGCCCGTCCCATCCCGGAGGCCAGCGCCGTCGTCCATCGGATCACCGACGACCAGGCGGCAGGCGGGGAATGCTTGGACGATGTGCTCGCGGAGTTGCTGGAAAAACTGGCGGGAAAGGTGATGATCGCGCACTATGCGAGCGTGGAAAAGGGCTTCCTCAGCGCCGCCTGTCGACGGATCTACGGGGTAGGACTGCCGCTGCTCGTCATCGACACCCAGGCCCTGGCCAAACGTACCTTCGAGCGCCGCCACATCGTTTTCAAGGGTTCGGACCTGCGTCTGCACGCCCTGGGCGAGCGTTACAACCTGCCCCGCTACGGTGCCCACAACGCCTTGAGCGACGCCCTCGCCGCGGCCGAGCTGTTTCTCGCTCAAGCGTCCTACCGGGACCGCGGCAAGGGGGCGCCCCTGCGGGATTTTCTGACTTGGTAAGGTTGCAGTTCCGGCTACGATCCGGGCACCCACGGGGGACACCCGCTAGGATTCCTTGAGGGAGCCAGACTTTTACAAATGAGTCAAGTTTGTGCGCTGCCTAAAAAGATGGCTCTTTGTTTATCCGCAGATTACGCAGATTACGCAGATTCGCGCAGATTATTGTATTTTTAATCTGCGAGAATCTGCGTAATCTGCGGATAAAAGACAGCGCCGGAACGAGCCGGAAATTCACGCCTCGTTGGTCTGAGGCGAAGCCTCGTTAGGGGTGCCCCTACAAAGACCTTATTTCTCCGTCTGAAAATAGTCCCGCGTTATCTTGAATACCACGGGGCTCAGCAAGAGCAGGGCAATCAGATTCGGCACGGCCATCAGGGCATTCAGGGTATCGGCGATAAGCCACATGAAATCCAGGCTGATGATTGCCCCGAAGGGGATCGCGAGCACCCAGAGCACCCGAAACGGCATAATGGCGTGAACGCCGAACAGATAACCCACGCAGCGCTCCCCGTAGACGCTCCACCCCAGGATGGTGGTAAAGGCGAACAGAGCCAACCCCAGGGTCACGATATAACCGCCGATACCGGGCAGCTCGCTGGAAAAGGCCGCGGCCGACAGGCTGGCGCCGGTCTGGACCCGGTTGGATACCGTCTCTTCCCCTCCCGATGTGAGCGCACAGGTGTTTTTGGTCTGCTCGATGCCCCAGGAAGAGCTGGTGTCCTGCGCCACGACCCCTCCCTTACCAACGCATTCGGCGTACTCGGGATTTTCGACCTGCCATTGACCCGAGGTCACGATCACCAGGCCGGTTATGGTGCAGATGATGAGGGTATCGATGAAGGTCCCCAGCATCGCCACGCTGCCCTGGCGCACCGGGTTGTCCGTCTCCGCCGCCGCGTGCGCGATGGGGGCACTGCCCAGTCCGGCCTCGTTGGAGAAGATACCCCGCGCGACACCGAATCGAATGGCGAGCATCACGGTCGCCCCCGCAAAGCCGCCAAGCTCCGCGCTGGGGGTAAAGGCATAGGAAAAGATCAGGGCCAGGGCGGCAGGGATCTCGGTGACGTTGATCGCCAGCACCGTCAGGCCGCCGAGGACATAGGCGATGGCCATGAAGGGAACCAGCTTGCCGGCTACCCGCGCGATCCAGCGAATACCGCCGATCAGCACCAGCCCCACCAGTACGGCCATGACCACACCCGTGATCCAATAGTCGACGTGGAACTTGGTCTCCAATGCGTCGGCGACCGAATTCGCCTGCACACCGTTGCCGATGCCGAATCCCGCCAGGGCGCCGAAGACGGCGAAGGCACCGCCCAGCCAGACCCAGCGCCTCCCTAAACCGTTCTTGATGTAGTACATGGGCCCACCGACGTGATTTCCCTTCTCGTCGATTTCGCGGTACTTCACGGCCAGTACCGCCTCGGCGTACTTGGTGGCCATTCCCACCAACGCCGTGCACCACATCCAGAACAAAGCCCCCGGCCCGCCGATGGCAATCGCCGTGCCGACACCCGCGATGTTACCGGTACCTATGGTCGCCGACAGGGAGGTCATCAGGGCATTGAACGGCGTGATATCGCCTTTCCCCTGCTCCCTGCGCCCCGCCCACAGCATCCGAAACCCGTACCTCAGCCGCACCAACGGCACGGCCCGCAGGCCTACCATCAGAAAGAAGCCGGTACCCAGGATCAGTACCAGCATGGGCGGTCCCCACACCAGGCCGTTCAAATCCCCGATCAGTGTTTTGATCAGCTCCAAAACGAAATCCTCCTCCGGTTGCGAAACTACTTATACCCGTTGCACGTGAATTATGTTGGTAAGCGAGGTGCGTCGATCGTGTCCGAGAGCAAGGCGCGGCGAGAAGGAATAGAGGGCCGTCGCAATGCCGCTATCGGGTGCGAGGGGCGTGCATCGCGGCGAAATATCACGTGCAACGGGTATATTGTATCCGGTATTCGCAGACCATCCCACGTCGGCCTCTTCCGACGATAATGGGTCTGAAAGGGAGGGCGTGATTCCAACGTGAGGAATCGGTAAGCGTCAGCCTTGTTTTTTTACGGCGCCAGGGGGTTCAACCTTGCTCGTCACAGTCGGCGCGGCTAATATCATTGCCATTTCGCATCCAGTGTGGCTGGGTTTCCTTATCGGTCAGGAAAAATCTTCAAAATGAGTAATCTGTTTTCTCGCTTGGTCCGCGTCGAGGTACCGGAAGCCGTCGATTGCGACCCGTCCGGCAAAAATTCCCCCTTCGAGGTCACCATCCTGGCCGATGGGCGGATCCCGTTCCCACAGGTCATCCTCTACGCTCAAGATCGGCAGCATCTGATCAAGGATCGGATGATCGCGGCGTCCGGCACGGACGCGGACGGTCAGGTCACCTACATCGCCTCCGTACCCGCGGGGCTCGCAGGGCCGGGGGAGATCGACATCCAGGTGGAAGGATGCCGGAAGGCGGATTTGCGGCAAGCCGGTGACGGCGACTGGATCAAGGAATACCTCCGGGTCCGGGTGCGACCGGACGCGGCGGCGGGCGGGTCGACAGCGGTTGCAAAGGCCAAACCGAAGCCGGTGGTGCCCAGAGCAACGTTGAAACCGGGCACCTTCAGCACGGAGCCGAAGGTCTATTTCGGTATCCACAAACACATGCACCAGCCTTACTACCAGGCGGCCGACCGTAACTACTGGGACGGCGAGAAAGAGGAGATCTTCGGCTCCCGCGGTGGTCCCTACACCGAGTTCATCCCAGCGGCGGTGCGTCAATACATCAACGGTGGGCTACCCCATGCGGGCCTGTCCACGAGCTGGAGCGGCACCCTCATCGAACAGCTCAATCGCTGTGCCCGCGATGGCCTGTGCGGCGGTCGTTTCGGCAATTGGACCGGAGCGCTGCGCCGTATCGCTACCGAAAAGACCGGCTTGGGAAACCCGCGGGTCGATTTCACTGCCTTCGGCTTCTTTCACCCGCTCATGGCGCTTACGCCGGCGCGTAATATCGTCGAGCAGATCGCCCGCCACCGGGAGATCGTACGCGGATCCTTCGGGGTCGAGACATCGAACGTACTGTTCCCGCCGGAGACGGCTTTTCATGTGCGCATGATCCCGGCCCTGAACCAGGCCGGTATCCAGGCGGTCATCTACGACTCGATCCACCGCTTCCGCACCTGTAAAGAATATCCCTATGCCGGCATCAACGAAGGGATGCTGCCCCCTAATCCGGCGGACCAACGCAACCCCCCGGCGAACGATTGGTTGCAACTACACAACATCTGGGCCGGTTCCCGGATCGCCCCCAGCCTCCTGCGACCCGAATACGTGCGCTATGAAGACCCCGAGGGGGAGATCCACAAGATCATCGCCGTGCCCGCGGAGCGCTACATCGGCAATGAAGATGCCCGCGGCGGATTCGGCGCCCTCCAGTATCCGGACGTACTGGGACAGGTCTACGATCGAATTGCGGCCACCGGGACCTATGACCCCGAGCATCCGCCTTTCTTCGTACTCCACTCCGACGGGGACAATCACGGTGGCGGGGCGGAGAGCTACTACAAGCACAATACCGGGGCCCTGGTGGACTGGATCAAGCGTGATCCGCGCTTCGACCTCATCGGCATTCAGGACTACCTGACCCTGTTTCCGCCCGACCCCGACCAGACGGTGCACATCGAATCCGGCTCCTGGAGCGGGGCGGACAACGGCGATCCCCAATTCATGAAATGGTTCAGCCGCTACCACGAGCCCTACTCACCGGACCTGAACTCATGGGCCGTATTGACCGCGCTGCACAACGCCGTGCACACCCTGGAAGATGCGGCGGCCGACCGCGTGAGCCTGGTCGAGGCCTCCCGCCTGATGTTGACGGCGGAGACCAGCTGCTACTGGTACTGGACGGGGCAGACCGAATGGGACGCCCAGGTGACCAACGCGGCCAACGCCGCCTACGCACTGGTCAAGGGCGACCTCGACCGACTCGCCTCCACGGGCAAAGACAAAACCGGGCCGACCATCTTCCCGCCCTGGATCGTTCCGGAGAACCCAGGCGGCAAGAAATGGGGGCAGGGCTGTCTCGAAGACGCACCGCGCCAGGGCGTAGTACACAGCTTCATCCACGACGTATCGGGCCTCGGGCGGGTAACACTGGTGCTGCGCACGGCCAAGGGCGAAAAAACCATCGCCATGACCGATCGGGGCCCCTATCCGTCACAGACAGGTCCGGAGGTTGCGGCGCGCTTTTTCACCTCCGAGCTGCCGGTAGGTGCCGGCGAGGTGAGCTACTACATCCGGGCCGAAGACAAGAAAGGAAACCGCTCGCGTAGCTCACTGGAGCGGGTCTATCTGGCATGAACGGCGGGTCCGCCGAACTCGCCTCACCCTGTGTCGGCGTCTGCAAAATGGACCCGATGACCGATCTTTGCCGAGGCTGTCGGCGAACCCTGGACGAAATCGCCGGCTGGACGGCCTTCAGTGCGGCCGAGAAATCGGCCGTGCTGGAACGGCTCGGTACCCGGCAGGAGAGCCTGAAGGAGAACTGATAACGCCGTTTTAATCTGCGTAATCTGCGGATCGAAGTAGTTTTCCCTTGCGGTTCGGACCATCCCACAGCCGGTTATTCAATCGACCCGCTCGAAATCGAGCCGTCCGTCACGCAGTGCCACTTCGACTGCGTCGCCCGGCCCGAACTTGCCCGCCAGGATCGCCTGGGCCAGCGGATTCTCCAGTTGGACGCGGATGGCACGCTTGAGGGGCCGCGCCCCATAGACCGGGTCGAACCCCGCTTCTCCCAGGTGGTCCAGGGTATCGTCGTCGATTATGAGCGCCATCTCGCGCTCTTCCAGGCGCCCCCGCAAATACCGGATCTGGATGCGGGCAATGGCCCGGATCTGCTCCCGCTGCAGGGAGTGAAAAACCACGATCTCGTCGAGCCGGTTGATGAACTCGGGCCGGAAGGCCACCCGGACCACTTCCATCACCGCGTCTTTCATCGCGGCGTAGTGCTCTTCTCCGGTCTGTTGCCGGATGATGTCCGAGCCCAGGTTGGAGGTGATGACGATGACGGTGTTGCGGAAGTCCACGGTATGGCCCTGGCCGTCGGTCAGGCGCCCGTCGTCCAGCACCTGGAGCAGGACGTTGAATACGTCCGGATGGGCCTTCTCCACCTCGTCCAGCAGGATGACGCTGTAAGGCCGGCGGCGGATGGCCTCGGTGAGGTAGCCGCCTTCCTCGTAGCCCACGTAGCCCGGCGGCGCACCGATGAGCCTGGCTACCGAGTGTTTTTCCATGAACTCGGACATGTCGATCCGCACCATGGCCGCTTCGGTATCGAACATGAATTCGGCCAGGGCCTTACATAGCTCGGTCTTGCCCACGCCGGTCGGCCCCAGGAACAGGAAGGAGCCCAGGGGCCGGGCCGGGTCTGCCAACCCGGCCCGGGAGCGGCGGATGGCATCGCTCACTGCCCGCACCGCCTCGTCCTGGCCAACTACACGCTCGCCGATCGCCTGCTCCATGCGCAGCAGCTTCTCGCGTTCCCCCTCCAGCATCCTGGAGACGGGGATGCCGGTCCACTTGGAGACGATCTCGGCGATCTCTTCAGCGGTCACCTTGTTGCGCAGTAATTTCCTTTCCGCAGACTCGGCCTCGGCGGCGGTCGCGAGTCGCTTCTGCAGCTCCGGCATCCGTCCGTACTGGATCTCCGACATGCGAGTCAGGTCGCCTGCCCGGCGCGCGGCCTCCAGCTCCAATCTCGCCCGGTCGAGCTCCTCCTTGAGGTGGGCCGTCCCCTGGACCGAGGCCTTCTCCGCCTTCCACACCTCGTCCAGATCCGAAAACTCACGTTCCAGGTGTCCGATCTGGTCCTCCAGATCAGCGAGCCGCTTGCGGGAGGCCTCGTCGGATTCCTTTTTCAGGGCCTCGCGCTCGATCTTGAGCTGGATGAGCCGGCGGTCCAGCCTGTCCATCTCCTCGGGCATGGAGTCGATCTCCATGCGGATATGGGAGGCCGCCTCGTCGACCAGATCGATGGCTTTGTCCGGGAGCTGGCGATCGGTGATGTAGCGGTGGGAAAGGGTCGCGGCGGCCACGATGGCCGGGTCGGTGATTTCCACCGCATGATGGACCTCGTAGCGTTCCTTCAGGCCCCGCAGGATGGCGATGGTGTCCTCTACGTTGGGCTCCGCCACCAGCACCTTCTGGAACCGCCGCTCCAGAGCGGCATCCTTTTCCACATAGCGACGGTACTCGTCCAGGGTGGTAGCACCGATACAGTGCAGCTCGCCGCGGGCCAGGGCCGGCTTGAGCATGTTGCCCGCATCCATGGCACCTTCGGCCTTGCCTGCCCCCACCATGGTGTGCAGCTCGTCGATGAACAGGATGAGGTTACCCTCTTGCTTGGCGACGTCGTTGAGTACGGCCTTGAGCCGTTCCTCGAACTCACCGCGAAACTTGGCGCCGGCAATCAGGGCCGCCATATCCAGCGCCAGCAGACGCTTGGACTTGAGCCCTTCGGGTACCTCGGCATTGACGATGCGCTGGGCCAGGCCTTCCACGATCGCCGTCTTGCCTACGCCGGGCTCACCGATGAGGACCGGGTTGTTTTTAGTACGTCGGGCCAGGACCTGGATGGTGCGGCGGATCTCATCGTCGCGACCGATGACCGGATCCAGCTTGCCCTGCTCCGCTTTTTGAGTCATGTCGATGGTATAGCGCTCCAGGGCTTGGCGCTGTTCCTCCGCGTTGGCGTCGTCTACCGTTTGCCCACCGCGTATCCGGTCGATGGCCTGTTCGAGGGCACCTTTGGCGGCCCCGGCGGCGCGCAACAGGTCGCCGAGGGTCCCTTTGTCGTCCACCGCCGCCAGCACGAAGAGCTCGGAGGAGATGTACTGATCGTTTCGCTGCTGCGACAGCTTGTCTGTCTGATTGAGCAGGCGTCCGAGATCATTCGAGATATGCAGATCTCCGGCCCCGCCCTGGACCTGCGGCAACCGCTCCAGGGCCTCGCCGAGACCGGAACGCAGCCGATTCACGTTGACATCCGCCAGCGACAGCAGATGCCGGATCGTACCGCCCTCCTGATCCAGCAGTGCCAGCATCAAGTGAATTGGCTCGATGAACTGATGGTCACGCCCTACCGCCAGGCTTTGGGCGTCCGCCAGGGCCAGTTGGAACTTTGCCGTGAGCTTGTCCGTTCGCATGGGTGATCTCTCTTACAGCAGGATTCTCACTTAAACATGGCGCTCCAGCCAAGCGGTCAAGTCGCTGGTTGCGCGGAAATCCAACAGGGCCTCGGCCAGCGCGGCCAATTCGTCACGACCGAGCCGGCGAATCCGTTGGCCCTCGCTTTCCGGGATTTGCCCAACCGCACGTCCAAGCTGGCGCAGAACCAACGCCAGTTCGCCCTCTTCCCGGCCCTCTTCCCGGCCTTCTTTTCGGCCCTTTTCCCAACCTTCTTCCCGGCCCTTTTTCCAGCCCTCTTCCCGCACGGCGTCCAGGTCCGGGTAGCCGCGTCGTTGCAGCAGGTTTCGCAGCGCAGTCTCGTGGGCCGCGTCGGGGTCGTACAGGGCCTCCACGGGCACCGGGTTGGCGAGGATCCCGGGGGCTTCCAGCTGCCGGCCGGGATACGCCAACGAGGGGGAAGCATGCGGCTCGTATACCTCGATCCGGCGCGGTCCGGTCAGGCGCACGACCCACACGTAACGCGTCCCCGCCCCGAGCAGGGTACGAATCTTTTTTTGCAGGTCCCGCTCGTTTTGACCTAAGTCGGCATACTCCACCGCCAACGGCGGCGCTCCGGACACCCAACCCGGCTCGTCCGGGACATTACCCACGGCGATATCGGGGGCGCGCAGGTTGTTCTCGTCCGGCGTAAATCCGGGATCGAAGCCGGCCGATTCCACGGCCGGGTCGGTTTTAAGCGCCACCCCCCCGTTCAGATTTGCCTTGGAATGCCGCCCACCGCTGGGCAGACACTCGATGGGATGGCCGTCGTCGAGCTCGTAAGGATCGCCATCACGCAGCTGTTCCGCGCGGAAGGGACCCGTGGTGTGATATTGCTGTTTATTCAACATTCGGGCCGAGTTCCTATGGCTTAATATATCCCTGCCTTCAGAGGGCAGCCAGGTATTTCTCCCTGGTTCTAAAATTCAGTCAGTAAGATCCCAATGCCATTAAGTTAGTCGCTGGTTGCTTACCGGTGCGGAAGAGAAAACTACGAATCACGCGAATCGGCGCGAATCCGGTTCGCGGGGATTTGCGTGATTCGTAGTTTTTCCTCTGGTTTGCCGACTGGCAACGCTTAACTTAATCCTGAATCCGTGAGATAAAATCTAGGATTGTGGCTAACCTCATGATTCCACTTGATATTCAAGGATTGGCTGCTTCACCTCCTGGGTGAGTCCGAAAGTGAATGAGTTTTTCCGTTATCCTGTTGTTTTATGAAGGGATTATTCTATGAGCGGCTTATTTATCTCACGGATTCAGGTTAATGGCATTGAGTAAGATCCTGTTCGCTCAATGTCATCAGTAGCCTGCGTAGGATGTGGCGAGTGCCAGCCAGGGATGGCGGGCACGAACCGCATCACCAACGATTCGGTTCGGTCATCCCTGGCCTCACCACATCCTACGAGCTACCCCTGATTAATCAGGAACCGAGACGACAGGAGGCCGGGCCTGATCCACTTTCAGCCCTATGCCGCGCAATTCGCTATCCTCGGTCAGGACGCTGACTCTCAAGATACAAGGGTCATCGAATTGCATCGGGGAGAAAGTCACGATGACCTGATGCGACGGGACATACGTTTTTCTTTGTTCTTCCGTCATACCCTCAGCCAAGTCGGAAATGGCCGCCAACTGATCCTTATCAAAAGCGATCTCCCGCACGGTCTCAGCGTCCTTTAAAACACGCAGATTGAGGAAACGGAACGGCTCCTTGGCAAGCGTTACGATGTTTACGAACAGGCATAGCTTGGGAAGCGTGATCGGAAACGCGGGAACCAATAATTTTCCCGAATAGACGCCGATAAACGAGAGTTTCCCCCCCGTCTCGTGGCGGATATCGTCACAAAAGAGGGTCTCGATGTGGCGTGCAATCATTTCTGTTGTGCCTGCGTGATGGCTTCCTGAT
Source organism: Candidatus Thiosymbion ectosymbiont of Catanema sp. Cochon2018 (assembly GCA_011392765.1). Lineage (GTDB taxonomy): Bacteria > Pseudomonadota > Gammaproteobacteria > Chromatiales > Chromatiaceae > Thiosymbion > Thiosymbion ectosymbiont_A. The sequence goes on from WYCW01000002.1 coordinate 481,727, forward strand.
GTCTAAGCGCCTGGTCCAGCGTATTCAGGTCGATTCCCAAGGTCCTGGAGAGCTTACGGCAGGTCTCGATGGTCAGGTTCTCCGTACCCCGCTCGATACGGGCGACATGGGATTGGCTGGTCCCCAGCTCCGTGGCCAGACGGGCTTGCGACCATCCTTTGCGCAACCGCAGGGTACGCACCGTGTCGCCATCCTCGCTGTAGAAGGTATCGGCGACCCACTGCCTGCCTTCCGCCAGGGCGGCACGGCGCTGGTCATCCTGCTCCCACTTGTCCGCCAATTGGCCAATGGTCGTGTGTTTAGCGGGGACCTGCGGCTGGGGTTCGGTGTAGTCCTCGAAACTAAAGACCCGGCACCGGGTACGGCTGGTCGCCTCGACTACCGTACCGGGCGGTGCGAAGACTTTTTCAAAGCGCACGGTAGGCGCGGAGGATGCGCTGGCTGATCGGGTGGCCTGCATCATAGTTGAACTCCCTCGGCGCTACGGCCAATACGTGGTAGTGCTGCCTCCTTGGCTCGAAGGCATAGACGACGCGATAGCGAAGACCTTTGTTTTCCAGATCCCATACCTTCAACCGCCACAGATCTCGCCCCTTGCGCCAGTGTTCCTGCCACTTGCTGACGTGAAAATCTGCCGAACGATGAGCACCATAGTCGTGTTGGGTGAGGCGGTCCAGGAGGTCGAGGTCGCCTTCCAGTTGCTCCAAAAGGGCCAGGATGCGGCCCGCTGCCTGGGGCTCCTGTTTCCAGAGTGCTTCCAGGTCGGCCTCGGCATCATCATGTACGAACAGGGCGATCAATATATCTACCTAGATATAAAGTGGTCAACACCAAGACCAAATGCAAGGCCGCCCATCGTTCTCGGCTCAGAGTGGCTTGGACAGGGTAAAGGCACCCCGGATGTCGCCGACGGAAAAGCCCCGCGCCTGGTCTTCCGGATAGGCCTCATCGAGGGCCGTGACGACATCGGGGGCGAGGACCTCACCGTGACAGGCCAGGCAGAGCCCGTCGGTGGGGATCGCCTTCATGTATCTGAATCGCTTTTCCCCATCCACCTGCGTTACCTCGGCAAAGTCCATGGTCTTGACGTCTTCACCGCCCACCCTGCGCTCCTCGAACCTGAGCAAGACCTGCCGCTCCCAGTCGTCCGGCGCATTCGCAGCGGGGTTGCGTAGTTTTAAGCTGGTACGCCCTACCTCCCAGCCGGTCTTGGCGGAGTAATCCGCGGCGATGGCCGGTGCCCTCTCCTTACAGACCCGAACGGCGTTTGCGGGACCACCTTCGTTCAGTGCGGCCTGCAGCTTGGTCTTCAAGCCGGAGAAGAATCCCTTGATAATACCCTTTGCCTCCTCCGGACTTGCACCCCCCATGGTCTCGGCGAAACCGGGGGACGCCAGGGTAATGCCGGAGGTGATTGCGATCAGAATGGAAAGACCCTTGAGCATTTCTCGACCTGTAAAGATACCGTTGGAAGAATCGAAATGATGCAGAAGTCGAGTGGATCGGTCCAGTTCTATCTCGCATCCTAAGTACCCCGAAACGTAAATGCTATACTTCAACTTTCAAATTCAGGGAGCTTCTCCGCGGCATGAAAAACAAGCTTAAGCGGATGACGACATCGCTGCTGCCCGTCGCAAGCAACCGCCGCGGCGAGTGCAACCGCTGCGGCCAGTGTTGCAAACTCCCCTTCCCGTGCCCGTTTCTGCGTTACGACGAGGAAGGGCTAAGCAGTTGTGCTGTCTACCATTTTCGTCCGCCGAGTTGCCGTAAATACCCCCGCACCGCGGCTGAGAATTTGACTCCGGCGACATGCAGCTACTATTTCGTTCCCGCCGAAGAGTTGGTTACCGCCGACGGGAATCTGTAATCCGGCTGTCCGCTGCTCATCCCGACCCATGCCCCCGCGGTGGGTGTTCCACCGATCACGATATCCAATCTTCCGCTCACCTAGGCCCGACGGTTCGGATGCCCTGCTTCGGGTACCTGAAGAACACCCCGGGAAATCGTCACCGGCTACTACACCAAAATATCCTCGCGCAGCAAGTAGTTCCATCGTTTGGAAGGGCACAACAAACGGGGGGATGACGATTACTTCTGGTACTATGCCGTAGCCTTCTAAATCGGAACCGGCTTATGGCTTCATGGTCCTCCCCAAGCGTGGAAGCGTCCCCACCAGATACGGTGGCGGCCGTCGATCTGGGCTCCAACAGCTTCCACCTGATCGTCGCCCGCATCGCCGACGGCGACCTCCAGGTCATCGACCGCCTCAAGGAAATGGTGCGCCTCGGCGAGGGACTCACGGACGCCAAACAACTGCTGCCCGCGGTGGTCGATCGGGCCTTGGCCTGCCTGGAGCGCTTCGGTCAACGCCTGCGCGGAATGCCACCGGACAGCGTCCGTGCCGTAGGCACCAATACCCTACGCCAGCTAGACCCTGCGTCCGGTTTTCTCGAACGGGCGGAGCTGGCACTCGGGCACTCGATCGACGTGATCGCCGGACGTGAGGAGGCCCGGCTGATTTATCTAGGCGTGGCCAACGGGCTGGCCGCCGGTGACGAGCGGCGGCTGGTGGTGGATATCGGTGGCGGCAGCACCGAGCTGATCGTCGGAGAAGGCGTTACTCCACGGCTGCGCGAGAGCCTGCAAATGGGTTGTGTAAGCATGTCGCGGGAGCAATTTCCCGACGGCAAGCTATCTGCCAAACGCATAGACCAGGCCGAGCTTGCGGGCGCCCTGGAAATCCGCCCGGTGCGTGAGCGGTTTCGCCGTGCCGACTGGAAACAAGCGGTAGGCAGCTCCGGTACCATCCGGGCGATCGCCAGAGTGGTGGAGACCCAAGGCTGGTCTACGGACGGCATCTCCGCGGATTCCCTGGACCAATTACGGGACGCTCTGATCGGATTCGGCAAATCCGGCGTCATCGATCTCGATGGCCTGTCCGAACAGCGCAAGCCGGTGTTCGCCGGCGGTGTGGCTGTACTACGCACCCTGTTCACGACCCTGGGTATCGAGCACATGCAAATCTCGCAGCAGGCCCTGCGCGAGGGGCTTATCTACGAGATGATGGGGCGGATCCGGCATGAAGACGTGCGCGAACGCACCGTGAGCGTCCTGTGTCAGCGTTTCGATGTAGACGAAGAACACGCCGATCGCATCAAGGCCACTGCCCTTACTCTCTATGGCCAGGTCATCCAACCCTGGGGACTCACGGACCCCGACCACCCGAGCATACTCGGCTGGGCGGCCCGCCTGCACGAGGTCGGACTCATGATCGGCCATAGCCAATACCAAAGGCACGGTGCCTACCTGCTGCGCAATGCGGACCTGTCCGGCTTTACGCGGCAGGAACAGGCCGTCCTGGCGGCACTGGTGCTCGGCCATCGCCGTAAATTCCCGAGCCAGGAATTTCTTGCCCTGCCCAGGCCGGTGCACGACAGCTCACGCCACTTGTGCGCCATCCTCCGCCTGGCGGTACTGCTGCACCGCGGACGCTCCCCAACCACCAAGCCGTGTCCTATGCTCAATCCGGACGGCGAACGGCTCAGGCTTACCTTTCCCGACGGTTGGCTATCCCATCACCCTCAAACCCGTCTGGAATTGGAGCAGGAGGCAGAACGCTTAGCACCGGCAGGGATCAGGCTGGAGTATGGATGACCGTTCGAGCTGTATCAGGATGCAACGAATAGTGAGCGCAGTGAACCCCGTTATCGTCTTCTACGGGGCTATGCCTCGGGGGATGGTGATGGGGCCGAACCGGACGCCGTGGCGGCTTACATCGGCCGTCGCCGGTTCGTCGTCGCGGTAAGATTCGACTAGGGCGCTGGTCCTGAACAAAAGCTCTTGGTCTGGGTGATCCATCGCAACACCTCTCACTCGCTCCCTAGGATTCCTTGAGGGACCTGCATCTTTACCAATGAGTCAAGTTTGTGCGCTGCACAAAAATAGTTCTGCCTCTTGTTGGGCAGGAATCGCAAATCCTTTGAACCACGGATAGACACAGATAAACACGGATTGTGATCCGTGTTTATCTGTGTCTATCCGTGGTTCTTCGGTGCGGTTGGTCACGCCTCGTCGGTCTGAGGCGAAGCCTCGTTAGCGATACACCTCATCATGACTGCCGATGTCTAACAGGACGATCTCTTGTTCCGTGCTTTCAATCGTCAGGATGATCCGACGGCTGTAGGTGACGCTAACTGCCTGGAAGCCTTTCAACCTGCCCCTGAGGGAGTGATATTTCAGGTGCGGTTGGAACGGATCGCTTTCCAGATCCCGCAGGACGGCGGCCAGCTTCACGCGCAGACCGGGATACCGTTGCATGAATTTCTCCGCCGCGCGCGCAAACGCGGGCGTCCAGACCAGGGTATACATACCTCAATCTTCCAGGTTCAGCTCCCGGATCAGGTCTTCGGCGGTGCCGCGCTTCACGCGGCCGGCCTTGAGGTCTTTCAACGATGCACGGAGACGGACCACCAGGGCCTCCTCCTGGGCTGCGAGTAGTTCCTCATAGCGTTTCTGCGGCAGCACCACATATTGCGGCTGATTGTTGCGGATGATATAGAGATCCCCCATGGCAATCCGCTCGTCCACCGCGGCGATGCCGCGACGCTTGATCTCCTGGGCTGGAATGCTGTTCATGAGTTACTCCTCTCGGTACTGAATTTGATGCTCAGAATAATACTGGAATAAGTGCTTCCGGTCAGGTTGTCGATGAGGGGTTGAGGTTACTGCCGGGTTTTGGCCGTCCTTGGCCGCAACCCAGCCTACAGCCTACGATCTCTTTTTAGACAGTCTCTCAACTAAAAGCTGGCGCTCGGAAGCTGGTAGCCGGTGGTTCGTTATTCCAACCGCCGTTTCAGATGGATCAACAGCAAGGAGACCGCCGCCGGGGTGACTCCGGGGATACGGGCCGCTTGGCCGATGGTTGCGGGTCGGGCCCTGACCAGTTTTTCGCGCACCTCCGTGGATAGGCCCCGGATGCGCTCGAAGTCGAAATCGGTGGGTAAACGCAAGGCTTCCTGGGCCTGTTGACGGTCGATTTCCTCGCGTTGGCGGTCGATGTAACCGGCATATTTGCACTGGATTTCCAGCTGCTCCGCCGCCTTGGGATCCGCCACTCCCGGACCGAGTTCGGGGAGATGCATGAGCGAGCGGTAGGTCACCTGAGGTCTCGCGAGTAGGTCCAACGCCCGGCTCTCCCGACGGAGCTCATCGCCGAGGACCTCGCGGAACAGATCCGCGTCGAAGGTATCCGGACGTATCCAGGTATCCCTCAACCGTGCGTGCTCGTGTTCGATGGTCTCACGCTTCTGCCCAAAGACCTGCCACTGTTCGTCCCCCACGAGACCCAGCCGGCGGCCGGTCTCGGTCAGCCTCAGGTCGGCATTATCCTCACGCAGGAGCAGCCGATATTCGGCTCGGCTGGTAAACATGCGGTAGGGCTCTTCGGTACCGCGGGTGATGAGGTCGTCCACCAATACTCCCAGGTAGGCCTGATCCCGGCGTGGGCACCAAGGCTCGTCACCCCGGACCTGCAGGGCCGCGTTGAGTCCGGCAAGTAGACCCTGCGCCGCTGCCTCTTCGTAGCCGGTGGTGCCGTTGATCTGACCGGCAAAAAAGAGTCCCTCGATGAAACGGGTCCGGAGCGAGCATTCGAGGTCTCTGGGATCGAAGAAGTCGTATTCGATCGCATAGCCGGGACGGGTGATGCGGGCCTGCTCGAAGCCGCGCATGGAGCGGACCAGGTCTTGCTGTACGTCGAAAGGCAGGCTGGTGGATATGCCGTTGGGGTAGACCTCACAGGTCCGGAGCCCTTCGGGTTCGACGAAGACCTGATGCGAATCCTTGTCGGCGAAGCGCACGACTTTGTCCTCGATCGAAGGACAGTAGCGCGGTCCGGTCCCCTCGATTACCCCGGTGAATAGCGGCGAGCGCGACAAACCTGCACGGATAATTTCGTGGGTATGGGCATTGGTATGAGCGATATGGCAGCTTACCTGACGCGGGTGGTCTTGTGCCTGCCCGAAAAAGGAGAAGACGGGCACGGGATCGTCGCCGGGCTGCTCCCGGAGCACCGAGTAGTCAATGCTGCGCCCGTCGATACGGGGTGGGGTCCCGGTCTTGAGCCGTTCGACCCGGAAGGGGAGCTCACGCAGCCGATGGGCAAGGGCATTGGCAGGCGGATCTCCGGCACGCCCGCCCTCATAGTTGGTAAGACCAACATGGATTCGGCCCCCAAGAAAGGTCCCAACCGTCAACACAACGGCAGGTGCCCGGAAGGTCAGGCCAGCTTGGGTAAGAACGCCTGCGACCCGTCCATTCTCCAGCAACAGGTCATCCACCGCCTGCTGGAACAGATCCAGCCCTTCCTGGCGCTCGATTGCCTGCCGCACCGCGGTCTTGTAAAGCATACGGTCGGCCTGAGCCCGGGTCGCACGCACGGCAGGACCCTTGCAGGCGTTGAGGATGCGGAACTGAATGCCCGCCGCGTCGGCCGCACGGGCCATGAGTCCACCGAGGGCATCGATCTCCTTGACCAAATGGCCCTTGCCGATGCCCCCGATGGCCGGGTTGCAGCTCATCTGGCCGATAGTCTCGATGTTCTGGGTAAGCAGCAGGGTACGCGCCCCGAGGCGCGCGGCAGCGAGGGCCGCCTCCGTACCCGCGTGCCCGCCGCCGACTACAATGACATCATAGGTCTCTGCTGCTAACATGTTTCGTTAAGCACTATTGTTATATTGCCGATTGTGCGGACGAGGAGGGTGGAGAGGACAAGGTTCCAGCCGCACATACACTACCTCCTCGCCTCGCGGAGGTCATAGTAACAATTGCCAATCTCTGATCGCTACGGACTGTCGTAATTGATTAGCGGCACCTAATCCTTACTTTTCAATGGGTCATGCGATCCGATGGTATTGAAAAAGCGGCTTAATCGCTATTTTGGGCGGCCTCCATAAACGTAACCGTTTGTTTTTACTATGTTTACAGAACTGGAAGGCCACTAATCAATTACGGACTGTCGAAAGGTACTCCAAATAGATCCTGCCCCGGACATGAGCTGACACCTCTCCGTCGGGTTACGCCGCGTCCTTGCTGCTAGTCTGACTATCCAGTCGCCTGCCACGCCACGGACCTGACATGTATGAAGCGACGAAAGAGACCCATCCATGCTCGATATGGCGATGGTACTCCTGTTTACAAAGATCAAAGACCCGCACGTCCTGAACCGGGGTCATCAGAAGAAACTGAGGGAGCCCACACACAGTTACGATGGGATAATGCAAATAACCGTGTGTATCAGGGTCGTGAGTTTGATGCTAATAGCGATCCAGTTAGAGATGTAGATTTTACAAGTCCAACTTTTCCTAACGGAAACCTGAGGCCAAATCATGCTCCTGCACCACACCAGCATAGATGGAACGCCAGTGATCCAGCGGTTGGTCCAAAATCAGGTTTCAGAAGACAACAGGGAGGTGAGCCTCTTTAAGAGGGGCTAAGTCTTATGAAAGCAATCACCATCTATGACTATGATTCAGAAACGGACTTACTCTCGTTCGATCTTATAGATCTGCTACTCATTATGTCGACCCACATAACTTCTTATCAATGGAAATTGGATCAAGTTGAATGTGTAGGACAACTAGCCGGGGATATCCACAAGATTAGTGATGACGGTAGATTAATAGATACGGAAACTTTGGTAAAACTGGCAAGAGGTATAGATCAGACGATAGATGGTGAATTCTATGGATATATTGAAGATAGTAGTGAGCCGAAGTTATGTATCCGCGCGGTTGATAGCTCCGCTTTTGATATTGAGGCAGATAACGAAAATATAATATCTCTATTGAGGGATAACTTCAGTAGGGTTGATGATATATACCATGTTCCAAATGAGGAACTGCCCCTGACACCCGGCAAATTACAAAGTATACCACTGACGCCTAATGGAACGACAGATCACCGCTCGCTGCTGCTACGTGCTTTGTTATTATGAGTCCCGTTCGAGCATCATGGGAGGATCCTGCCCAGATGAAATGTAGTACCAGGCCATATTGATATCCGAACTGGGCCGGGTCAGGATCAAGGCTATAGCCATCACTTACCAATACAAAAGCCAGAGAAGATTCGACCCAGTAGATCGTCCGAAGTGAATTCCCCCGTGATCTCCCCCAGGGTCCGCTGGACCTGGCGCAGTTCTTCCGCCACCAGCTCGGCAGCAGCAGTGTCCCTCAGTACCTGTGCGGCCGAAATCAAACCCGAAAGCACCCGCTCCAGAGCATCCAGGTGACGCCTGCGGGCAATGAATACACCTTCGGTAGATGCTGAAAGACCACAAACCGCCTTGAGGTGCTCGCGCAGGACATCCATCCCGGCACCGGTCAGGGCAGAGATCGCGACCTCCGGTCCCGAAGAGCCATGCGTAAGGCTGGCAGGGGTACCGGTCAAGTCAATTTTATTGCGTATATAGGTGACGGGGACTTGAGGCGGCAGCGCACCCGCATCGAAACCCAAGTGGTCCGGATCGGCTTGTCCGTCGAAGACCCAGAGAACACGATCGGCGTGCTCGATCTGCTCTTGGGCACGACGGACACCTTCCTGCTCGATCGGATCCCGAGCAGGATGGAGCCCGGCAGTGTCGATGATGTGCAGGGGCATACCATCGATCCGGATCTGCTGACGCAGTAGGTCCCGAGTAGTACCCGGAATAGCGGTAACAATTGCAATATCGGTCCCGGCAAGGGCATTGAGTAAGCTCGATTTACCGGCATTGGGGGGACCTGCAATGACCAGATTGAGACCTTCACGAATCAGACAGCCCTGATGGGCACTGGCCATCAAGTCCTCTGTGTCTCGGATCAGATCCCGCAGATCGGTCCCGACTTGTGAGTCGGCGATAAAGTCGATCTCTTCATCGGGAAAATCGATCGCTGCCTCTACGTAGGTACGCAGGCAAATGACCCCTTCGAGCAGACCCCCGACCCGACGTGAAAGCTCCCCCTGTAAGGTGCGGCTGGCCAACTTCGCAGCCACTTCAGTGGTACTTTCGATCAGGTCCGCAACGGCCTCTGCCTGAGCCAGATCGAGCTTACCGTTCAGAAATGCCCGCTCGCTGAACTCACCGGGCCGAGCCGGACGGGCACCGAGCTCCAAGGCACGTCGCAGCAGTAGATCCAGGACTACCGGACCTCCGTGCCCTTGCAGTTCCAAGACATCTTCGCCGGTAAAAGAGTTAGGGGCAGGAAAGAATAGGGTGATACCCCGGTCGATGGTCTCGCCATCTCGAGCACGAAAGTCGGCCAAGGTCGCAAGGCGTGGCTCAGGCACGCGGCCGATCAGACCCTCGGCAACAGCTGGGACAAGGGGCCCGGAGACACGGACGATACCGATACCACCCGTGCCCGGCGGTGTAGCGACAGCCGCTATGGTCTCCGATACCGCCACGATCAGCTGATCTCACCCTGCCTGACGGCTTGGCTCAGGCACTCAATAAAGTGGCGTGAGCAAAGCGAGCGGCACTTTTGGCAGTCGGCTGCTGCCTTATAAATCACCTCTCTTCAAGGGATGACCTGATAGTTAAGAACGTCTTCCGCTTCTCGATTCAACTCTTCAGCATGGCGATCCAGAATCTCAAGCTCATCATTCGTAGAGCGATGAGTGATAAAAAAACAGCGGAGCGCTTCTTCTACCAGGGCAGAGCGTTCTTCAGGTTGAGGTGCTCGCTGATCAAGCTCAGCAACCAGCTTATTGGGGAGAGTGATAAGGGTCTGAACAATCATAGGATGTACTGGCAATCATGAAAAAGCCTAGGGGGCGTTCTCAATTAATAAATCATCTAAGTGTTGTAGGCTGGGTTGAGGAACGAAACCCAGCTTTTCCGATCCGCAATGCCCTGTGCTGGGTTTCGCCGTCCCTGGCCGTAACCCAGCCTACGGGCTTGATTTTTATGATGATTTAGCCCAATTGAGAACGCCCCTTAACAGGTAGTAAGGCTCACGCTTCAGGTTCTGGCCTTGGTCGCTGCCTTCTCGACGTTGCGTGTGATATGCCATTGCTGGGCAATGGACAAAATATTGTTGACCACCCAGTAAAGCACGAGACCTGCGGGAAAAAAGGCGAAGAAAATAGTGAAGACGAAGGGAAGACTCATCATTACCTTGGCCTGGATCGGGTCCGGGGGGGTCGGGTTGAGTTTTTGCTGAATGAACATAGAAACACCCATGATCAGGGGCAGCACGAAGTAGGGATCGGGATCAGACAGGTTATTGATCCAAAGCGCAAAGGGGGCGTGCCTCAGCTCGACGCTCTCGAGCAAGACCCAATACAGGGCTATGAATACGGGGATCTGCACCAGGATCGGCAGACAACCACCGAGGGGATTGATTTTCTCCTTCTTATAAAGCTCCATCATGGCCTGATTCAGGCGCTGTTTGTCGTCCCCATATCGGTCCTTGAGGGCCTGCATGCGTGGTGTCATCTTGCGCATGTTGGCCATGGATTTGTAGCTGGTCTCGGACAGCTTATAGAAGGCCACCTTGATCAGGATCGTAAGAATGATGATAGCCCAGCCCCAGTTGTCGACTACCGCATGGATCTTACTGAGCAGCCAGTAGATAGGCTGGGCCAGGATAGTCAGCCAGCCGTAGTCGACTGCAAGCTCCAGTCCGGGTGCGATGGATGCAAGGGTATCCTGTAGTTTGGGTCCTGCGAAGAGACGATTCTCGAAGTTATGCGTAGTACCAGGAGGCAATGTCACAGGCTCGGAGTACTTACCGATGATGTAGCGGGATCTATCGAGGACGTTGGTATAGAAGGTCTCCAGGGTACTACCGGGCGCAATCCAGGCCGCCACGAAGTAGTGCTGAATCATCGCGATCCAACCATCGGAAACAACCCGCTGCAGCTTCCCGTCCTGCATGTCAGAGAAGGATTCCTTGGTGTATTTGTCCTCGGGGCTGTAGTACACCCCCCCCGTATAGGTGTAGATGAACCGAGAGGCATTAGGATCGACCAGCTCGGTCCTCTGCAGTTGCTCGTAAGAGCGGACCGTCAGCGGCGAGCCGGTGTTATTGATCACGGCTTGTGTGAGTCGGACTACATAACTGCTGCGTTGAAATTCATAACGCTTCTTTACCTCGACACCGGAGGGATGGGTCCGGAGAAACTCGACGATCAACTCGTCCTCGTCCGGTCCAAGGACAAAGCTATCGCCAACGCTAGTAAAGTCTGCCTGGTGCGTCGGCAGCTGCCCTTCCTCACCCCCCAGGAGTCCGGATTGAGCGATAAACATGTTCGGCGGGCTCGGCTTGAGCAGCCGGAATTCGGTTTCCGGCTCCTCTGCCGTAACGGCATAGTCCTTCAGCCAGGCACTAACGACAGTGGCACCCTGTCGAGAGATTTCCAGCCTTAATAAGTCAGTTTCCACGCGAACGAAATCCTCGCTCCCTACTGCCTGAACGGAAGGGACAGGAGTAGCGGCAACCACCGTCGGCATGGGCGCGTCCGGCACCTCCGGGCTATCCGAAGTACCACCCGATTCCGGAATCTTTTCAGCTGGAACAGGTTGCGGGATAGTTTCAGGCGGGGTAGCAGGAGTTCCGTAATCGTTCATCCAAGCCTGATAGATCAGGAGCAGGACAACGGCAAGGGCGAAAAACAGCAGCAAGCGTAGATTATCCATGGGGAATATCGTTGGAGATTTCCGGGACCGGGTCATACCCACCAGGGTGCCAGGGATGACACCGAAGAAGGCGCCGTAGGGCAAGCCCGGTACCCCGCATCGTTCCATGAGTCTCGATTGCCTCGACGGCATAGTGGGAGCAACTCGGATAGAACCGGCAATGGTTTCCGAGCAAGGGACTAATCAGGTACTGATAACCGCGGAGAAAACCGATCAACAAGCTGCGCATAGTTGTTTCCGAACGCGTTCCCAATGTGTGGTCAGGGAGGAAAAAAGCCGATCATTAGGTAAGGCTGGAGCATGACGACGACACAACACTACCAGGTCGATACCACGCAGGTGGTGACGGTGCCGACGGAAGCTCTCACGTACAATACGCTTTATGCGGCTACGATCAACGGCCCGCCGCGCGCATTTTTTCGAGATCGCAAGCCCCAAGCGTGCCGATCCCTGACCGTTGCGCCGGGCAAGAACCCTAAAGCAGGAATCGGCCGACGTCATCGCCGGCCGTGTAAACAGATTCCGAAAATCCCCTGGTCGCTTCAGACGCGCCTGAGACGGAAGGCAGGCATCGGTAGGATTTTCAGGCACCTTGTCAATCAGGACGACAGATGCGCACGTCCCTTCGCGCGACGCGCCATCAGCACCTTACGCCCATTACGAGTAGACATGCGGGTACGAAAGCCGTGTGTTCGGGCACGCTTTAGCCGGCTCGGCTGAAAGGTTCTTTTCATGTCTCGATTCCAAAAGGAGGGAGCTGGCCTTATCGCCGGCAGCTTGGTTAGGAAAGGGGTTGGATTATATTTTCCCGGTAGCCGCACGGTCAACTCCGCGGTTCAAAATCCCGATCTATCAGGGCTATGCTTTCAGGAAGGTTTACACACACCTGCTCCGTTTCAAGGGTCCGCACTTGTGGATAAGTGACGGAAACCAATATAAACTCTGAAGCTGCGATCCGGTCACCCGTGGATCCCTTCGGTCGTCGACGAAAACCGATAAGTTTCCACGGATTTTTGCCGACAAAAAACTCAACAGGATATAGAGGTCGAACAACCGTGGGAGTCTGGAATCGGTGCACATCCCACCTCAGGGGTGATCTGACGGCAACTGACTACAACACCTGGATCCTCCCCCTTCAGGCAGCCGAGGAAAACGGGCAGCTCAAGCTGTATGCTCCCAATCATTTCGTAATGAATTGGATCAGGCAGCACTACGAGCAACGAATCGCGGAGCTCTGTGGTCACCTGAGCGACGGAAAGATTCACACAATCCTGTTCGAGATCGGCACCTTGCACCAAGTCCGTGATTCAGCGGAAACTACGAGAGAAAACATCGACTCACAAACCCCCATGCCCCAACCGAAGGCCACGGGACACCGTACTGCAAGTAATCTGATCACCGAGTTCACGTTCGATAAATTCATTGAAGGAAAATCGAATCAAATCGCTCGGGCAGCAGCAATTCAGATCAGCGAAAATTCGGGGATCGTCTATAACCCCCTATTCATATATGGAGGTGTCGGGCTGGGAAAGACCCACCTGATGCACGCAGTCGGAAACATGATGTTGAACAACGACCCATCGACACAAGTGGTCTATCTTCACTCGGAACGGTTCGTCACCGAGATGGTGAAATCCCTGCAGCATAATCGGATCGACGAGTTCAAGAAACGCTACCGAACCGTCAATGCATTGCTCATCGACGATGTCCAGTTCTTCGCAGGTAAGGAGCGGTCACAGGAAGAGTTCTTTCACACCTTCAATACCCTTTTCGAATCCAAGCAGCAGATCGTGTTATCAAGCGATCGATTTCCAAAGGAAGTAAGCGGGCTGGAAGAAAGACTGAAGTCGAGATTCGGCTCAGGCCTTACCGTTGCCATCGAGTCTCCGGATCTGGAGACACGCGTAGCTATCCTGCAAAGCAAAGCAATATATATCGGTATCGACTTACCGGAAGAGGTTGCCTTCTTTGTCGGAAGGCATGTCCGTTCGAATATTCGGGATCTCGAGGGGGCATTGCAGCGCTTGGCGGCAAATTCAAGGTTTACCAACATACCAATAAACCTCGAGTTTGCCAGGAATGCACTTCGAGACATGTTCGCTGCCCAAGACAAGCAGGTAACCATAGAGAGCATTCAAAAGGCAGTTGCAAGATATTACAAGATCAGATCCACAGACCTACTCTCCAGTAATCGAAGCAGATCCGTTACAAGACCTCGCCAGATTGCTATGACGCTCACTAAGGAACTGACCAATCATAGCTTACCTGAAATCGGTGACGCCTTTGGAGGGAGAGATCACACCACGGTGCTCCATGCAAACAGAAAAGTCAAAGAGTTACGAGAAAATGATGTGGTTGTCGAAGAAGACTATAAAAACCTGTTGAGAAGTCTGGTAGCTTGATGTGGATAACTTTCGATGGTGGGATTTCACGCTGTGAATCCGCAGGTTATACACAGGAAACTACCAGAGATTTCGGTGATATACCTTCAGTAATAGATTGAAAGATAAAGAGAAAATTTTTATCCAGTTATCCACAAGGTTAATTATAAATATAACTCCTGAATATATGGGATATCAGAATGAAGATCTGCGTGAATCAAGAAATCCTGACGCCGGTACTCACAAAGGTGGGGGGAGTCGTGGAGCGACGGCAGACACTCCCGATACTCGGTAACGTACTGATGTTGGCGAAAGATGATTCTATACAGATCATCGGGACCGATTTGGAAATAGAGATTCGTGCAAAATCCGGTTCGACAGTCGAGCAGTCGGGGGAGATAACGCTGCCGGCGAGAAAACTGATCGAAATATGCAGGGCATTGCCGGAAGGAACGGAAATATCGTTGAAGGTAGAAAACGATCGTGCATCCTTAACTGCAGGGAGGAGTCGCTTTATGCTGAGTACCTTACCGGCGAGCGATTTTCCGGTTATGGAAAAGAATGAGGGAGCGCAGAGTATCGATATCGAGCAACAGACATTGAGGTATCTCTTCGAGAAAACAGCATTTGCAATGGCACATCAGGACGTCCGTTATTACCTGAACGGTCTTCTGTTGGAGCTGAAACCGGATAGGTTGACGGCGGTCGCGACCGATGGTCATCGTCTGGCTAAGGTAGAAAAAACATTACCCCTGGAGCTAAGTGAGGAGGTACAGATTATTCTTCCGAGGAAAACGGTATTGGAATTGAGCCGGCTTCTTGGGAGCGATGCAGATGCGGGTGTTCGGATAGAGATCTCGGAAAAAATGTTTCGAGCTGTCATGGGAGACATGGTGATAACCTCGAAGCTCGTTGATGGCCGCTATCCGGATTATGATCGGGTAGTACCGCCGACCCCGGAGCGAGTTGCGTATGCGGATAAAAATGCACTGAAACAGGCGCTGTTTCGGACATCGATTTTGTCGAATGAGAAGTATAAAGGGGTACGGTTCAGCTTGGATCAGGGAGAGCTCAAACTTCAAGCGCAGAATCCGGAGAAAGAAGAAGCAGAGGAAGAGTTGGAGATAACCTATTCTCAAGAGCCGACGGTCATTGGGTTCAATGTTGGGTACTTGATAGATGTACTGAACGTATTGGAAGAGGATGAAGTCGAGATTGGATTCAAAGATTCGGATGGCAGCGTGATTCTGCGGAATAAGGGTAAGGAGGAGGAGACGTTCGTGGTCATGCCGATGAGACTTTGATATTGCTGTCCTTCGTTCTTTATCCGCAGATTACACAGATTTTCACAGATTGTTTCTAAGAGGCTGTCTAAAAACTAACATATTGATTTTAAAGCGGTAGGGTATTGCTGGGTTTTGGCCGTCCCTGGCCGTAACCCAGCCTACGGTCCCTTTTTAGACAGTCTCTGACGCTTGCTCTACTTTCGCTGTTGTGGGTGTTCCACGTGGAACAACAAAAAAATCTGTGAAAATCTGCGTAATCTGCAGATAGAAAAGATGATGTGGTCTCTTACGGACGAATAGTTTCTGGAGGTTTTTTGTATGGGCTATGACTCGTCGAGCATAAAGGTTCTACGTGGCCTCGACGCCGTTCGGAAAAGGCCCGGCATGTATATTGGTGACACGGACGATGGAACCGGTCTCCACCATATGGTTTTCGAGGTGGTCGATAACTCCATCGACGAGGCCCTGGCGGGATATTGCAACGATATCCTCGTCGTCCTCCACTCGGACAACTCCGTTTCCGTGATAGACGATGGACGCGGTGTCCCTGTGGATATTCACCCCGAGGAGGATCGATCCGCCGCCGAAGTAATCATGACGGTGCTTCATGCCGGTGGTAAATTCGATGCCGACTCCTACAAGGTATCCGGCGGTCTGCATGGGGTCGGTGTTTCCGTTGTCAACGCCTTGTCCGAGCACCTCACGATGCGCATACGCCGTGGCGGTGGGCTCTATGTGCAGGAATATAGACTGGGGGAGCCACTTTATCCCTTGAAGGAGATTGATCGATGTGATGAAACAGGGACAGAGATCCGATTTCTGCCGTCCGGTGAGGTATTTTCGAATCTGGAATTTCACTACGATATTCTTGCAAAACGTCTCAGAGAGCTTTCTTTTCTCAACTCCGGCGTCAAAATCTCGCTGATGGAAGAGAGCACAGGGCGCAAAGATTGCTTCGAGTATAAGGGTGGAATACAGGCATTTGTGCAGCATCTCAATCGCAATAAGGTTGCCATTCACCCCACGGTTTTTTCCTTTCTTGCAGAACGTGAAGATGTCCTTGTAGAGGTTGCGCTGCAATGGAATGAGTCTTTTCAGGAGAATATCTTCTGTTATACCAATAATATTCCCCAACGAGATGGTGGAACCCATTTGGCAGGTTTTCGGGCTGGTCTGACCAGAACACTCAATCAGTATATCGATCGGGAGGATCTGGCGAAGAAGCATAAGATTCGGGCAGTTGGTGACGATGCCCGCGAGGGGCTTACGGCCATTGTGTCCGTAAAGGTTTTGGATCCTAAGTTTTCCTCTCAGACAAAGGAAAAGCTCGTTTCCTCCGAAGTCAAAGTCGTCGTTGAAGGGCTATTGGTCCAATACCTGACCGAGTTTCTCGAAGAGCATCCAGGCGAAGCCAAAACGATTGCGAACAAGATGCTCGAAGCCGCACGTGCGAGGGAAGCGGCACGCAAGGCCCGGGAGATGACGCGGCGTAAGGGTGTCTTGGATATTGCAGGACTGCCGGGGAAGCTTGCGGACTGTCAGGAGAAGGACCCCACAAAATCCGAGATCTATCTCGTCGAGGGGGATTCCGCCGGCGGTTCCGCCAAACAGGGGCGTGATCGTGCATTTCAGGCAATTCTTCCCCTCAGGGGCAAAATCCTCAATGTAGAGAAAGCGCGCTTCGATAAGATGCTGTCTTCTACGGAGGTGGGTACACTTATCACCGCTCTGGGATGCGGGATAGGTCGGCAGGATTATGATCCCGACAAATTGCGCTATCACCGGATAATCATTATGACCGATGCGGATGTCGATGGGGCCCATATCCGAACACTACTGTTGACATTCTTCTATCGGCAGATGCCGGAGCTGGTAGAGCGTGAACACGTTTACATCGCACAACCACCGCTCTACAAAGTCAGGAAGGGGAAACAGGAGCTCTACCTGCTCGACGACATGGAATTAAATACGGCTTTGCTCCAGGTAGCCTTGGATGGTACTCGGTTCTGTGTGTCGGAAGATGCCCCGCCTATGGCTGATACTGCTTTCGAGGTATTGGCAAAGGAGTATCAAGTCTATCAGGGTATCGTAGCAAGGCTTTCTGTCCGCTATGATCGGATTCTCCTCGAGTCCTTGTTTTCATTGCGACGTATCGATGTGGAGTCCTTGAAGGATGTGGAAGAGTCCGAGGGTTGGTTATCCCGGCTCCAGGCACACTTGGATGCCAAGTCCGGTCCTGGTGAAAGATTTTCTGTCAAGCGCTTGGAGCATGACGAAGCGGGTTATCCGGGTCTGGTGTTTACTCGCCTGTACCATGGGATTCCGGAGACTACCTACCTGGCAGTTGACTTTTTCCGCAGCGCGGATTATGCCCGTATTACTGCCGTCGGGGAGAAGCTCAGCGGGTTGGTAGAGCCGGGGGCCTATATCTCCCGCGGTGACAAGCGCAGAACGATTAGGAGCTTCGGTGAAGGGCTCGAGTGGGTAATCGAGGAGGCGAGGCGAGGCTATCACATTCAGCGCTATAAAGGTCTGGGCGAGATGAATCCGGATCAGCTTTGGGAGACGACCATGAACGCCGAGACGAGAAGGCTCTTGCGGGTGACGATCGAAGACGCGATCGCTGCGGATGAGATTTTTACTACCTTGATGGGGGATCAGGTAGAGCCTCGGCGGGACTTTATCGAAAAATATGCGCTCGATGCAGAAAATATCGATATCTGATTCAGAGGCTGTCTAAAAAGGGACCGTAGGCTGGGTTGCGGCCAGGGACGGCCAAAACCCAGCAATACCCTAAGTGTTGTAGTTGTAGGCTGGGTTGAGGAACGAAACCCAGCTTTTCCGATCCGGAATACCGTGTGCTGGGTTTAGCCATCCCTGGCTGTAACCCAGCCTACGGGCTTGATTTTTATGATGGTTTGGTTCAATTGAGAACGCCCCCAGCCTACGCCTACGGTCTTTTTCAGGTGGCCTCTTGCTGTGAGCCTTTGCGGGGCAACTTTGCTACGGTCTCTTCGATCCACTCCTCGACGCGTTGGGTTATCTCGGTTGCAGAAAGTCCCTTGGGATTCAGCGGTTTTCCAATAACCAGGGTAATTCTCCCCGGGTACTTCTTCAGACCTCTACGCCGCCAGAATACCCCCGCATTATGGGCAATAGGTAGAACCGAATAGCCTGTTTTGCGTGCCAGCATAGCTCCACCTCTGTTGTAGTTCTGTTTTTCGCCGGAAGCGACCCGTGTGCCTTCAGGGAAGATAGTGATCCAACGCCCCTTGTCCAGCCAGTATTTACCCTGGTCGATCAGTTGTTGCAGCGAACGGCGGGCACTATCACGGTCGATCGCGATTGGTCGAAGAGTCGCGAGGGCCCACCCGAAGAAAGGTATCCACAGCAACTCGCGTTTCACTACCCAGGTATTTCCCGATGGTAATAGAGCACGTAATGCAATGATTTCCCACGCTGATTGATGCTTGCAAAGAACAATACAGGTAGATGATGGTAGATTTTCCTCACCCTGTATTTGATAACTAAGCCCACAGATCAGTTCCAGTGCCCGGAGGTTGATCTTCCCCCAGTGTTGGCTGGTCCTCGAAACCAGCCTGTACGGTAGTATCCATCCGAAGATACCGAGGGGTAGGCCATACAGGATAATGGTGGTCGATAGGAACAGCATGTATAGAATTGATCTCAGTGTAACCATGTCCGTAACTCTCAGTCAGTCAGCAGTGCGTCTACGGCGGCGAAGAGGTCATCGTAGATAGATACACCGCTCAAGTCGTCCATATGTTCTCTGAGGGTTGCTTGTCCCCTGCCGGTAAGGACGAGTGATGGTGAGGCATTCACTGCGATCGCCGCTTGAATGTCTCGAAAGGAGTCACCGATCGCAGGTACTCCCGTCATGTCGATTTGTAACCGTCTTGCGATCTCCTCGAAGAGACCGGGAAGCGGCTTACGGCAACGGCAATTTGCGTCGGGGGTATGAGGACAAAAGAAAATAGCTTCTACCTGGGTGCCGAATGTCGAGAGCTCCTGTTGCATCTTGCGATGTATGGCATTGATGTCATCGACGCTGAAGTAACCGCGACCCAGTCCGGACTGATTTGTCGCCACGACAACCCGATAGCCTGAATGGTCCAGTCTGGCGATCGCCTCGAGACTGCCTGGAATGGGTATCCACTCCTGTGCCTTTCTTATGTAATTGTCGGATTCCCGATTGATAACACCGTCCCTATCCAGGACCACGAGCTGGGTGCTTTGAGTGTTTTCATTCATCGTCGAGGTACTAGGGTTTCTTGAGGGACCCACATCTTTACAAATGGGTCAAATTTATGCACTGCATAACAAAGAGGCCTCTTTTTTTATCCACAGATTACGCAGATTTCCACAGATTATTTTTGTCTTTCATCTGTGGAAATCTGCGTAATCTGCGGATAAAAGATGGCGCTGGAACGAGCCGGAAATTCACCCCTCGTCGGTCTGAGGCGAAGCCTCGTCAGGTAATTATTTGTGACTTACTTCAGGAAGGATATATCCGCGACCTTCAGGAAAAGAGTCTCGATGGCCTGCAAGAGTGCGAGTCGATTGTGTCTCAGGTCCGGTTGTTCAGTCATTACCATGACCCTATCGAAGAAATCGGCAATGTCGTTGTGTAATCCTGCCAGTGTCTTCAGGACGCCCTCGTAGTCTCGAGTCTCGAACAGGGGTGAAATGTCGGATGCTAAGGACCTGATTTTTGCCTCCAGGTGCCGTTCCGCATCGTCCTGGAGCATATCGGTATCGATCTGTTTGGGTATGTTTCCCGTATGTTTGCGTAGGATATTGCGTATGCGCTTGTTGGCAGCCGTCAGAACCGCTGCCTCGGGAAGTGCCCGAAAGGCCTCTACTGCAAGAATCCTGCGGTGGATATCACTCGATACTTTCGGATTGACTGCCAATACCGAGTCGACAACATCCGTTCCGACATTCCGGTCCGAATAATAACCCTTGAGGCGCTCCATACAGTACTCGAAGACTTCTTCGGTGGCCCCTTTCGCGTCGATTTTGTCCCTTAACGCCTCTACTGAGAAACCGAGGATTTCCTTCAGATCGAGTGGTAACGGAGTCTCGATGAGGATTCGCAGCAGGCCGATTGCTGCCCGGCGCAGTGCATAGGGGTCTTTGTCGCCTGTCGGACGCTGGCCGATTGCGAAAATACCCACGAGTGTGTCGAGCTTATCGGCAATCGCCAGAACCAAGCCGCAATCCGATTGGGGAAGTCCATCGCCGGCATGACGCGGCAGGTACTGTTCCTCCATGGCGGAGACCACACAGGGGTCTTCTCCGGCCTTTTGGGCATAGTACCGACCCATGGTGCCTTGCAGACCGGGAAACTCGATGACCATTCGAGTCGCCAGATCACACTTGGCGAGCCGGGCAGCCCTTACCGTCGGTGTTTGGTCTATGTCCAAGAGACATGCGATTTGCTGAGAGATATGACCGAGACGTGTCGATTTCTCTGCCAGCGTCCCAAGCCTTTCCTGGAATATGACCTTCTCCAGCTTCGGCCCGAAGTCCTGGAGGGGCTGCCTCAGATCCTGTTCCCAAAAAAAGGCCGCATCCGAAAATCTGGGTCGAATGACACGCTCGTTTCCCGCTCGTACCTGGGCGGGATCTCGGCTCCGGATATTACTGATAGTAATGAAGTGCGGCAGCAAATTGCCGTCGGGAGAGACCACGGGAAAATACTTCTGATTCTTCTGCATGGTCTCGACCAGGACCTCCGGCGGCATCTCCAGAAAAACCTCATCGAAGGTACCGATGATTGCATATGGCCACTCGCAGAGTGCGGTGACCTCATCGAGCAGGTTATCTCCCATAATAGCTTGGCCGTCGACATCTCCGGCCAGGGCCTGCACCTGCTTACGTATGGCTTCCCGCCGTATTGCAAAGCTCGGCTCGACCTTTCCCTGGGTGCGGAGAAGCTCAGCGTATTCGGAGGCGGATGGGATAGGAAAGGCTGCCGGGGCATGGAAACGGTGGCCCTGGGTCAGACCGCCGGCATCGATGCCGAATAACCGTCCCTCTACAGGCTCCTTTCCAAAGACGATAGTTATCCAATGAACCGGACGGACAAACTCGGCGTCCTGTTCGCCCCAGCGCATCCGCTTAGGGATGGGCAGCGTCTCCAGGGCCTTTGCCGTCATACCGATAATCAGGTCTCTGGTACTCCGACCCTGCCGGGTCTGACGGAACACCAACCAGCTACCCTTCGGCGTTTCTTCTCGCTGTAGCTCTTCCACTGTGACACCGCAGGAGTGGGCAAAACCCAAGGCCGCTTTGGTAGATTGACCTTCCGTGTCATACGCGGCCTGTAAGGCCGGACCCTTACGCATAACCTCCCGATCCGGTTGGTGTGTCGCCAGCTTCCGGACAAGCAACCCCAAACGCCTCGGAGTAGCAAAGGGTTCGATCCGTGAAAACCCCAGGTGATGTTGTCGTAGTTGGTCCCCGAAACCTTGCTCGAAGGCCTCTGACAGCACCTGTAGGGATTTCGGTGGGAGTTCTTCGGTGCCGATCTCTACCAGGAGGTCACGTGTCTTTTCCATATCTTCCACAACCACCTCCGCTTGGTACACCAGTACCGGAATACTGATCGCATTTTTCCGTACGAAAATTTACGCATCAATGGTCTGATCTTTATTCACCACAGAGAACACAGAGTACACAGAGAATCAGACACTATTGCGTTTAACACCCTCGACCGGACGGCAGACATTGAAATTGATCAATCAACCGCATTCTACTTGGGCTAATCGCATTTCCATCTCTGTGTGCTCGGTGTCCTCTGTGGTTAAAAAGAATTCACGCCTCGTCGGTCTGAGGCGAAGCCTCGCTAGGATCCTTTGGGGGACCCGAATCTTTACAAATGAGTCAAGTTTGTGCGCTGCACAAAAATAGTTCTGCCTCTTGTTGGGCAGGAATCGCAAATCCTTTGAACCACGGATAGACACAGATAAACACGGATCACAATCCGTGTTTATCCGTGTCTATCCGTGGTTCTTCGGTGCGGTTGGTCACGCATCAAAGGTCTGAGGCAAAGCCTCGCTAGTCTTTCTGCATCATAGGAAAACCGAGGGCCTCCCGTCGATCATAATAGGTCCGGGCTACTGCCCGTGCCAGGGTACGGACTCGGAGAATAAAACGCTGCCGCTCGGTTACGGAGATTGCATTGCGCGCATCCAGCAGATTGAAGATATGAGATGCTCTGAGTACCTGCTCATAGGCAGGGAGCGGGAGCTCCTGGTCGATCAGGCATCGGCTTTGTCCCTCGCAGACATCGAACTGTCGGAACAGGGAATCGATATCGGCATGCTCGAAATTGTATGCCGACTGCTCGACCTCGTTCTGGTGGTAGACATCCCCATAGGTCACTGCACGGCCATCGGTATCGGCCCAGACGAGATCGAAAACACTCTCCACCCCTTGTAGATACATAGCGATACGCTCGAGCCCATAAGTTATCTCCCCCGTGACCGGCCGACAGTCGAGTCCACCTACCTGTTGGAAATAAGTGAACTGAGTCACCTCCATACCGTTGAGCCAGACTTCCCACCCCAGCCCCCAGGCACCCAGAGAAGGTGACTCCCAGTTGTCTTCGACAAAGCGGATGTCATGGACGAGCGGATCCACTTCCAAGGTCCGGAGTGAATCCAGATATTGATCCTGAATGTCCAGAGGTGAGGGTTTCAGAACCACCTGGTACTGATAATAGTGCTGCAAACGATTCGGATTCTCCCCGTACCTGCCGTCGGTAGGGCGCCGAGAGGGTTGAACATAGGCACTCCTCCAGGGCTCCGGACCGATCGAGCGCAGAAAAGTTGCCGGATGAAAGGTACCGGCCCCGACCTCCATATCGTAGGGCTGCATGACAACGCAACCGCGTGCGGCCCAGAAGTGCTCCAGGGTAAAGATGAGATCCTGAAACGTAACCAAGCCTTCCGATTTTTCGGCCAATGCTGACTCCTGGTGAATTCAGTGGTAAGGGCACTTTGGAGAACCCGATCTTTAATCCGCAGATTACGCAGATTTTCGCAGATCGTTTCGTTTTTCCTCTGTGAAAACCTATGTAATCTAAGGGTTCGGCAGTTTACCTGCAAGTCGAATACCTGGACTTCATCGACATCCACGCGGTACTTGATGATAATGAGCGGATCGAATACCACCACCACTATCCTGATGAGGCGCGGACCATGAGCCGACAGGCGACAGTCTTTATCAGCTACAGGCGTTGTCAACGCGACATGGCGATACTCGATCGCCTGAAGACATTCCCCGATCCTTTGGAGCGGGAAGGACTGATCTGTGGCTGGACCGATCGTGACATCAAAGGTGGGGAAGACTGGCACAAGAAAATCGAGGCTGCACTCGAACGCGCCAAGATCGGTGTGTTGCTGATCTCTCAGGATTTTCTGGCCTCGGAGTTCATCCAGAAGATCGAGTTACCCCGTTTGTTCGCCCGAAAGGTCAGAGGTGAGACGACCATCCTGCCGGTGTTTGTCTCGCCTTTTGATGAGGAGTACAAGGTCCCGTTTCTCGATGCCGCCGGCGTTCAGCAATACGCTCGGCTGTCCGAACTACAAGGATTTGCCCGTCCTAACCACACCTTGGCCCATATGAAGCTGGTGGAGCAGGAAGATATATTCCAGGACCTTGTCAAGCGCATCCGCGAACTTATCGGCGAGTCTTCGGAACAATCCGCTGGCCCGATGGTTACCACAACACCGCCACCCACTACCCCGCCGCCTGTCACGACGTTGCCGATTCTTACCCTGCGTCTCGACTGCGTGGATGGTGCACTTTATGTCGAGGCCCTGCGCCCGCAGCCACGCCACCAATATCACCGCCCATATCCGGCGCCTGGTGGCGAAACAGACGATGGTGCCCTGGGTCTGCACCTACCGCGAGCTGGAGGCCGCACTCGACCAGGAGCCGGACTTCCTGTATGTGTTCGCCCAGATCTCCGACACCGATGGTCTTGGCCTCGTTCTCGGCAAGGACGCCAAGCATAGCGAGTTCTACCCCCTGAAGCGGCTCAGCGAGCGGCTCGCGGGCTTTCGTGCCGAGCCGTTGGTATGGCTACACCTCCTCCCCGGAAACCAGGCCGATTCCCTGCGGACCCAGCTGTGGGATCGGCTACGTCCCCTCACCCGACTACTGTTGATCCAGTTCACAACCCCTGGGAGGCACCCTAATAGTCTCAAGGATACCCTGGAGTGGATGGCCGCTATGGCCGAGGCCAAGGATGCTGAGGCGGAACCTGCCGCCGTGCTGAGCCGCCTCGGCGGCCAGCATGACACCTGCCAGCGTGACACCTACCTCTGGCTCGGCGACCGCAGTATCGGCCTGAGCCGTCCCCGCAAAGACAGCGATGTCGCCCTTATCGCCTACATCCATGCCTCGCTGATCCGCCTGCTGCTGGGGCGCAAATCCGAAAGGCGCCAGCTTGCCGGTGGTATCCGCGAGAAACCCGAGGGCTATCTGACCTTCTACGGCGTCTGCGGCGATGAGCAGGCCTGTGTGCACGATTTCCCCGAGCAGGCCCGTCATTACCTCGAAGAACTCGACCGGAATACCGTCGTCGAGATACGTCCGCTGCCCCTGATTATGCGGGTATCGATGTCGCACGACGAGGTCGTCACCCAGCTCATGCAGGATCTCAACATCGGCCATTTGATGCCAGCGCGGGAGGCATTGGAGCATATCCCCGTGGTGCCCCCTGACCGGGAAGACAGCCTCATCATTACCCTCTCCTGGCTGTTGGAGCCCGCCGCGGATTTCACCCCGGACGACCTCACCGGGTGGCTTATAGCCTGGAAGAAGGGTGTGCTGGACGTGTTTGACAGGGAGCAGATACCACCTGAATTTCGTCTCCTGGTCGGTGCCTGCATCCAGTGGTCGGAGGATTGGCTCAAACCCGATACTGACACCTCGGCGCTGCAGGAGACGATCGACCGCGTACTCGGTCAGGACAACCCACGTGACTACGTATATTGCATCGAGATGCAACACCCACTCTCCCTGCTGCGTAAGACCGACCTGGAGGACTTCTACCACGACCCTAAGCTGCAACAACGGTTGCGTGCGCAGGATCTACAAATCGACCGGCTGGTGGATTACATCCTGGACAGGACCAAGGGCCGCTTCCAGGACACCGTCGATCTCATCTACAGTATTGCTGGGTTTTGGCCGTCCCTGGCCGCAACCCAGCCTACGGCCTCCGGTCCTTTTTTAGACAGTCTCTAAGCTCGGTAATTGTCGAAGGTAACCATTCAGGTACAGGATGTTGTGTACGAGCGGTGACGAACCACAAGATGTTGTGTTTTCATCGCACAGAAAGGCACGGAAATGCTGTATTTTTCGGCTATTATTACATCCCGAAATCCGTAACTCTTTGTTTTTTATGCGAATGGGGGTCCTGAATAGTTACTGTCGAAGAAGGTTCAAGGGTTGGCCCGGTTGATCCGATACCGAATCCTCCCCCTCTCCCCCCGCCAAAGAGGTGAAGATGAGCGAATATGACGAAGCTGAGTCAAGTTTTGGGTGCATGGCACAAAAAATCGTGTGCGGACCGGTTTCAACCACCCTCTCCCCAACCCCTCTCCCTCCCGAGGGTGTCGCAAAACATGACCCGAAGGAACCGGGACATCACGCGCTTGCGTTTCCGCGCCGCAACAGTTCCCGGTAGGGCTTTTGCGACACCCTCTCTAGGGAGAGGGGCTTTGTAGCGCAGGCGTCTCGCCTGCTATTCGTCGGTGCCCACTTGCAGGCGGGACGCCTGCGCTACGGGGAGAGGGGGATCGAAGGGTTGATCCTCGACCTATCAAGTTATCATTTGCTCCTGACAGGTTCAGATCCATGACCGACTCCCTGAACTTCCTCCGCTACCAACCCCAGGGCATCGACTGGGACAAACACGATCCGGCTACCGAACGCAAGCGCCTTGCAGCCAGCGCCCATGCCGCCGACCACCGCCGCCTGCAGCAGGGCGCCCGCAATTTTCTACCCTCCGAATATCTGGTCAATGCCGTCAACGCCGCCATCGCCACCCGCTCGCCTCTGCTGCTCACCGGCGACCCCGGTACCGGCAAGACCCAGGTCGCCTACTACCTGGAGCAGTACTTCGGGATTCCGCTCTTCCATTATCAGGTCCACTCCGACAGCAGCGCCCGCGATCTGCGTTATGACTTCGACGCCGTCGCCTACCTGCGCGATGCCTATCTCGCCTCGCTGCACCTGGAGCAATCCGATACTGAACCGGCCGCTCCGCCGGAACGTACCGACCCGCGCTATCTGCACAAAGGTAAGCTGTGGCTGGCCTACGAGCATCCCGGCGAATACGTACTCCTTATCAACGAGATCGACAAGGCCCCGCGGGATTTCCCCAACGACCTGCTCCAGGAGTTGGCCGACTACTGCTTCGACCACCCTTTTCCATCCGATCCACCCAATCCGCCGATCGAGCGCGGCGACCGGCCGCCACCCATCGTCATCATCACCAGCAATGGGGAGCGTCGCCTACCCGATCCTTTTCTGCGCCGCTGCATCGTCCACCACATCGAGCTGGACGAGGAGTTGCTCACCCGCATCCTCGGCGCTTGGGAGGGTGAGTTTGCCGAGCGCCTGTCGCCGCCGGTGCAAAAACAGGCGTTCCGGCGCTTTCTCGAGCTGCGCCGCCGCCTGGAAAAACGCAGCCGACCACCCCCCGGTGCCGCCGAGCTGCTGATCTGGCTCACCATCCTCGCCGCCCAGGGGGCCGAGTTGAAGCAGCTCCAGGATGAGGTCCCGCTCGCCGAGCTGCCGGCCCTCGAGGGCCTGATCAAGGACCACGAAAACTATGCCCACCTGCGCTGAAACACCCCACGTTCGCCGCGAGGCTGGGTTTCGTTCCTCAACCCTACCGATTTAAAATCGTAACTATTCAGCCCCCCATCTTGCGCGGTGAAAACACAACCGGAAAAAACTACGAATCCCGCGAATCAGCGCGAATCGGTTTTCGCGTGGATTCGCGTGATTCGTAGTTTTTCCATCTCAAGGTTGGGTAGCTGAATAGTTACGTTTTCAGACAGCCTCTTAGATTCGTAGGCTGGGTTGAGGAACGAAACCCAGCTTTGGGTATTGCCGGGTTTTGGCCGTCCCTGTCCGCAACCCAGCCTACGGTCCTTTTTTAGACAGTCTCTTAAGAGCCTGTCTAAAAAGACAGTCTCTTAGTACCCCTTTGTGGCTTTGTGCCTTTGTGTGATGTTCTTCATTTCTCACACAAAGCCACAAAGCCACGAAGAATTTTTCATTTTTAAATCAAGGTGTTAGTTTTTAGATGACCTCTCAGACTGACAAGGCGTGAGTTTTTTGTAGAGTGATGGAACCACGAATAAACACGAACCCTTATTCGTGTGAATCCGTGTCCATTCGTGGTTCCTATTCCCCGCCCATGGAAACATTCGCATCGATTCGCGTGATTCGTAGTCAAGACACATGCCCGCACCCGTGATTCTCGGCGAGGACCCGCGCCTGGCACAGCTCCTCAGACGCCTGCCCGACCTGGGCGTACCTGTGCTGCCGCTCGATTACGAGCGTATTTTCCGGGTCTTTGCCCCCGGTCGCCGGCTGGAGTGGATTGCCGCGCGCGAGCTCCTGATTACCCTGCTGGCCAAGGACGCGGAGCAACGCTCTCTCATACGCCGCGAATTCCGCCGCCGGATACCACCGGTGGAGGAGAAGGCGGAGGAGGCACCACCCGCGGACGATGACACCGCGCAGGAGACAACTGCCGCCGACGCTGCCGCAGACCAAGCCGATCCGCATTCGCCGCCTGCCCCCACGCCTTCTAAGCCTGTCATCCTGACCACCCCGCGCGAGCGCCGCTGGCCGATATGGCGACTCGCCCTAGGTATTGCCGTATTTGCGGTCATCGCCGCACTACTCACCGCCTAGCTCTGGTTCCGGGAGCAACCGTTACTCCAGCAGGAACAGCCGTTACTCCGGCAGAAGCAGTCCCTATCCCAACAGGAGGAGCCATCGCCCCAAGTGGTTCCCGAGTCGTCACTGCCCCCGGGCGAGCTGCCAACCGATCCGATCCGTTCTTTCCATGATTGGGTGCCGGTGATTGAACCCCTGGACCCGGCCGCGGCCCTGGCTGCTTGGTTGCCCCCGCTGATCTTATTGATCGGAGGGCTGCTCGGCATTGCCTGGCTGTGGGAACGCAGTCGCTTCCTACACTCGCCGCACTATGACCAGGTCGATTTCGATCCCGAGGGCGAATCGGTGCTCGTCTGGTCAGCGGCGGAGCTGCGCCTGCCTGGCCTCCTGTCCGCAAGCCAGCGTCGGGAGATGGTGTGGGGCGTGCAGCGCTTCGAGAGCGAGCGCACCACCTCTCTGCTCGACGTACCCGCCACCGTGCGCGGCAGCGCCGAGGCCGGTTTTCCCGAGCTGCACTTCGCCCGCGCCCGCTACGAGCGTGAGGTCTGGCTCTGGCTCGACAGCCGCCTGCGTACCCGTGAAGCCGTCGCCCTGGCCGACCAGATCGAGCGCGAGCTCGGTCGCGCCGGGCTGCGGGTACGCCGCGCGACCTTCCCGGCCCTGCCCGTCAAGCTCCGCTTCGCCACCCATGAGCACGCCTCGCCGTTCGACCTCGACGCCGCCGCCCGGCAGGCCCTGGTCGCCCTGTTCACCGACGGTACCGGAATCGCCCACACCCTGGACGGCACGGACAGCGATCGGAAAGCGGAGCTGGAGCGCGTCCTCCGCGAGCTGCGGACCTGGCCGAGATTGTGCCTGGTGGATTTCTCCCCACCGGAGCTCGACCTCCCGCATCTGGCTGCCCGTCTCGGCCTCGCCTGCGTCGCCCCCGATAGGCTCCCTGCCTGGCTGGCGGAACGAGAGACCCGTGGGCCGATCAGCGACCTGCAACCGATTACGGATCTGGAGACCCGTCTGTGGGTCGCCGCCTGTGCCCTGCCGCGCCTGCCGGTGACCCTGGCCCAGACCCGTGATCTCTATCAGGCACTCGGGCTGCCGCCGGCCTGGCGACTACCGGCACCGACGGCCGGCCACAGCGGCGCCGACGGCATCCGTTTCAGCAACGGTGAACGCCGGTGCCTGCTCGCCGATCTCGCCCGTTGGATATGGGAAGACGGCCTCGATAGTGAGGCCGGCCGTTGCTTGAAGACCGCACTCGATTTCTGGAGGGCCCGCCTCGCCGACAACACCGCGCATCCGGAGCGGCTGGCGGATACCACCCCCGACGCACGCTGGAAGGACAGCGGCGCCGGTCACGAGCAGGCCATCGAGCGCTATCTGCTCGACCTGTGGTGGGGCGACCGCCGCACGGCCCAAGCCGTGCGCAGGCTTTGGGACCGCTATCAGCTCTACGACCACAGGGACTTGCAACGGCTCAAACGGCTGATCCGTGAGCGATTGGGGGAGCTCAGTGCCCGTGGCCTCGAAAGTGCAAAGGATGACGGGCGCATCGTCCTGCCCTGGCACTGGCGGCAGCTCCCGGAGATCGCCGGCGAGCCGCCCGGCACCGCCCACCAACGTTTATTGGGTATGGGCTTCGCCGGCGCCAAGCCCGGCGCGAGAAAGGCCCTGGGCGCGGACACCCGGCTCCTGTTCGGCGCCTTCGCCGGCATCGCCCTGGCCGGTTTTATCGCTGCCGGGCAACGCCTCGCCACCCCAGCTGCCGTCATTGTTCACGACGCACCAGTGTACGAAAGTCCCCTGTTCCAAAGCCTGGTGATGGAACGGAAACACCGCGGACGCCTCTACGCCGCCTCCCGCAAGCTCGTCGCCGAGCAGGCACTGCTTCCCGGCGAGCAGCTGCGAGTCCACTGGTGCTGGAGTGGTGTGTCTGCTAAGCAGGCACTGGAATCCTGCCGTGATCTGCTCGGGAATCAAAACGACCCGCGTCGGGTCAATGTCGTGCCCAAAGGTGAAAGAGGTGAAAGGGGCGAGAGCGCCCTGTTGCGTGCCGGCAGTCTTGCCGAGCCCATCCGCGCCTGCGCCCGGGACTGGCCGGCACTCTCGGTAGCTATAATCGCCGGCGATCCCTGGCTCTGGCCGGAGCAAGCCGACAACAACCTGGCCGCCCGCCGGCTCGCCATCCAACTGCTCGACAGCGGCGCCGTCGACCTGGCACTCATCGGTCCGGCGGAATCGACCGCAGCCCAGGAATTGGCCTCCGAGTGGGCATTCGTCACCGACAGCCAGTGGCTCTTCTTCTCTCGCCTGTCGGAGCCGACACCGGGCGTGCCGGTCCCTGCACTCGGCAACCACCGGGCCCTGATCCATGCCGATTACGACCAACTCGCCTACCACCTGCGCGACCGGGTGGACGGCGTGCTCGACCCGGCGGACCCGGACGAGCGCCTGCCGCCGGATGTCGCCCGCATCGAGGTCCTGGCCGGTACACCTCGGCTTTGGGGCGGTCCTGAAATCTCGGAAGATCCCGCCGGGATCGAATTCGTCCGCATCTGCCCCGGTACCTTCACCATGGGTTCTCATTCGCCATCACCCGATATGGCCGACGAGGATCCCGCTCGCCCCTATCCTGAAGAATTCCCCGCCCATCCAGTGCTTCTGGATGGTTTCGAGATCGCACGCACCGAGACCACCTGGGACCAGCTTGCCGTACTCCGTCCCGAGGTAGTGAACAACCGAGGAAACCAGAACGGCAATTGGCCTGCCGTGTCTATCAACTGGAAAGACGCAGACATGGCCTGCCGGCAACTGACGACACCTGGCGGAAGCGGGAAACTGCCGACGGAGGCCCAGTGGGAATATGCCGCCCGCGGCGGCGCCCAAACCCCCTGGTCCTGGGGCGACGACCCTGAGCGGGCCGGCGATTACGCCTGGTACTCCGGCAACTCTAGTTATCCCTCGGAGCCCGTGAAGACTAAGTTGCCCAATCCACTGGGGCTCCATGACATGCACGGCAATATCTGGGAGTGGACACGCGACTGTTACGACGCGGATGCCTACAAGGGCCGCAGCCCCTACCCGACGGCTGTGCCGATAGTGGACAACACCCTATGCAGCAGCCGGGTGCTCCGCGGCGGCTCCTTCGTCAACGAGCCCAGGGTCCGGCGCTCCGCGGTCCGGGGCAGGCGCGAGCCCGAGGGCTGGGACGTCCTCATCGGGTTTCGGTGTGTTCGCGGTTCCGGCCGGTAGGTTGGGCAAAGCCGCCATGGACGGCGGTGTGCCCAACACAGGCATTGCGGGAGACAAATAACGCGCCCATTGATTGATCGTCTTTTGAATCGCAAAACCGGTAGGTTGGGCAAAGCCAGGTAGGTTGGGCAAAGGGCGTCCAGGGACGGACGCACGTGCCCAACACAAGCACCGTAATTGATTAGCGGCATCTAATCCTTATTTTTCAATGAGTTATGCGATTCGATGGTATTGAAAAAGCGGCTCAATCGCTATTTTGGGCGGCCTCCATAAACGTAACCGTTTGTTTTTACTATGTTTACAGAACTGGAGGGCCGCTAATCAATTACCAAGCACCTGCAGGGAAAGTGTCATTCACAATCGAATTCCTTGATATCCTCCGGCTCGGTGGCTCCCCAATCCGGGGCGTACCACCCTCTCTGCGCACATCGTTGGAATGAGCTGTATGGCCATTCGCCTGCTGATCGTGCATATCCATGCTTGACCGGATTGTAATGGATGTAGTCCATATGATTCCGCCAATCGTTTTCATCGCGGATGGTGTGTTCCCAGAAACGTCTCTGCCAAACGGGCTTCTCCCGCTTGTTATGGCGCGAGACCGATTGCATCTCTTTGAGTCCAACGCAACCGATGCTGAAATAGCCTTTAATCCGACTCCAGCGGGTTGAATAATCATGGTCACCTCCGGGTAGGCTCCAGAGTGTGTGAAGGTGATCGGGCAGGATGACAATAGCGTCGATAGTGAAGGGATATTTTTCTATCTCCCTTTTGAACGCCGCTTTCAGACGGTCGGTGTTCTCCGGAAGCGAAAAAAGGGGTTGACGCCGGTAGGTGACAACGGTGAAGAAGTAGCTGCCGCCGGGTTGTTTTGACCTGCGGTATTTCATGATATTCGGGTGGCATGTTTGGGAACGAGGTGTTGGGCTACCGGCCGGAACCGCGAACACACCGGAACCCGATGTCGGCGCCCCTGCCCTTGGACGCGAACCAGGAATGTTGGGCACGCCGCGTCCCTGCGGCTTTGCCCAACCTACGGGTTTTGCCCAACCTTGTATGTTCTGTTTCCAAGGAAAAGCCAAGGATGAGGTATAAAAGGATGTTTTACTTATTTTTGAATCGTTACTTAATCCGGCTCCAACGGGTTGAATAAACTCGTGGGGCGTCACCTTGGGAGGCAAGCCCAAAGCGTGTGAAGGTGGTCGGGCAGGCCGATGACAATAGCGTCGATAGTGAAGGGATATTTTCTATCTCCCTTTGAACGCCGCTTTCTGCAGGGCACTCCTTGAAAAATGCGACTTTCGTCTTTGGCACACCCCAACAATCAATGGCTTAGGGCGAGTCTGCTTTTGGTGAATAATACCTATTTTTCAAGGTGCCCTTCAGACGGTCGGTGTTCTCCCGGAAGCGAAAAGGGGTTGACGCCGGTAGGTGACGACGGTGAAGAAGTAGCTGCGGGCACGCCCGTGGTTGTTTTGACCTGGCGCGTATTCGGTCATGATTATTCGGGTGCCCCGGCATGTTTGGGAACGAGGTGTTGGGCACGCCGCCGTCCGTGGCGGCTTGCCCAACTACCCAAGCTGGCCGGAACCGCGAACACACCGGAACCCGATGTCGAAGTTCAAGCCCACGGGCTCGAACCTGCCCCGGCGCGCGGAGCGCAGGGACCTGGGCACGACGCCGAAGGAGCCGCCGCGGAGCACCCGGCTCTCACCCTCAGCCGGTCCCTCCGGGTTGTCCAGGTCCCGCGGGTCATAGGTGGCATACCAGTCCCAACACCATTCCCAGACATTGCCGGCCATATCATAGAGACCCCAGGGATTGGGCTTTTTCTCCCCGACCGGATGAGGTTTGATACTGGAATTGTCTGCAAACCAGGCAAAGTGCACGGCGTCTTCCTTCTGTTCCCCCCAAAACCAGGGGGTTTGGGTACCCGCCCGACAGGCGTACTCCCACTCGGCCTCGGTAGGCAGGCGGTAGCCGTCGGCCTCCCAATCGCAGACCCATCCCGTTCCGGATTCCCGGTAGCAGATCCGGTGCCCGCTGCGTTCGGACAAGGTGTTGCAGAAACACACTGCGTCCTCCCAGGACACAGAATTGGCGGGCAACTCATCCCGGCCCGACTTCCATGCTTTCGGGGGGGCCTTCACCAGCGACCGATAGAGCCCGCGGGTGACGGGTGTGCGGGCCATGGCGAAGGGCTGGATACTGACCTCACGGTGCAGCCACTCATTTCCCGTCCGAAAGGTCCCGCCCGGCAGCTCTATCATCTCGATCAGTTGGTCCTGCACTGGATAGGGTGGCTGCGGCTCCGAAGGAATATCAGAACTTTCCGGCGGCTCCGGTGTTTCCACCGCCGGCTCCGGGATCGCCGGTCGGTACCGCTCCGGCTGCGTCTCTTCGACTTCCGCCGGGATGGTGCCGGGCTCCCACACCACCCGTATCCGTCGCCCCTGCCATATCGCCGCGACGGGGATCAGCAGTACCAACAAGACCGTCGCCACCAGGCTCCTGGAGGCGAGCCAGGCCAGCCCGGCTGCCGGGATCAGGCCCAGCAGCAGGAGCAGGGGCGTGGGCCAGGGATCGAGATCGGCGACCGATCTCGGAAGGAAAAGCCCGCGCAGCCGCCGCAATCCAACGCCTGGTTTCGGGTCCCGGATCATCATTCTGAGAGCCTGTCTGAGAACTTGGAAATCAATATGGCAAAGTAGTACCCCGTTTCACTCTATTTTGCCGGTATGGAACCGATGGGTACACCGGGTTCCCCCATCCCGACCGATCCTCGAGGATGCAAAATGTGCTGAAACGGGGTAGCAAAAGTAGTAAAAGCGGTTCGAAAATAACCGGGAGCCGGCGCTTGGTAGCCGGAAATACACATGAAGCTGGTCGGCATCGATACCGGCGGGACTTTCACGGATTTCGTCCTGTGGCAGGACGGGGCCTTGCGGGTGCACAAGGTACTCTCCACCCCCCAGGCGCCGGAGACGGCGATCCTGCAGGGGATCCGGGAACTGGGGCTCGACGCGGAAGGTCTGCGGGTGATCCACGGCTCCACCGTGGCTACCAACGCGGCCCTGGAGGGCAAGGGGGTGCGTACTCTCTATGTGGCGAACCGCGGGCTGGGGGATGTACTGACCATCGGCCGCCAGGCCCGCGAGGATCTGTACGATCTGCAACCACCGGCCCGTCGTCCGCCGGTCCCTCCCGAGCTCTGTTGGGAGACCGGAGGCAGGCTCGCCGCCGACGGGAGTCGGGTGGAACCCCTGACCGAGACGGATATTGCCGAGTTGCGTGCAGTGGCGGCGAGGCTGGGACCCGAGTCGGTGGCCATCAATCTGCTCTTTTCATATCTGGACGACAGCGCCGAGCGGGCGCTGGCGCAGGCCCTGCCCGCCGGGCTCTTCGTCTCCCGGTCTTCCGCGGTGCTGCCGGTAACCGGGGAGTATGAGCGCGGCATGGCGACTTGGCTCAATGCTTGGTTGGGCCCCCTGGTGGCGCGCTATGTGGAGCGATTGTGCCGCGGATTGCCCGGTGCCCTGGTCGCGGTCATGCAGTCCAGCGGCGAAGCGGTGGCTGCCGATCAGGTCGCCGACCAGGCGGTGCGGTTGCTCTTGTCAGGTCCCGCGGGCGGCCTGGCGGGCGCCGGCTTCGTCGGACGGCTGGCGGGCCGGGAGAGGCTGCTCACCTTCGATATGGGCGGCACCTCCACGGATGTGGCCCTGGTGGATGGTACACCCGGCCTGACCACTGAGGGCCGCATCGCCGGTTATCCGGTGGCCGTACCCATGGTGGACATGCATACCATCGGTGCGGGCGGCGGCTCGATCGCTCGCTTGGATCCCGGGGGTCGGTTATTGGTGGGGCCCGAGTCCGCCGGTGCCGAGCCCGGTCCCGCCTGCTACGGCAAGGGCGGTGACCTGCCGACGGTCACGGACGCCAACCTGGTGCTCGGCCGGCTGCGCCCGGAGGCGTTCCTGGGGGGCCGTATGGAATTGGATGTCGCCGCCGCCGAGCGGGTGATCGGCCGCTTGGGCGCCGCCATGGGGCTGGACGCCGAGGCGACGGCCCTGGGTATCCTGCGGGTCGCCGACGAGCATATGGTGCAGGCCCTGCGGGTCATCTCGGTGCGGCGGGGGCTCGATCCTCGGGACTACACCCTGACTTCCTTCGGCGGCGCGGGGGGCCTGCACGTGTGTGCGCTGGCCGAGGCCCTGGGGGTACGGCAGGCCATGGTGCCGATCCATGCCGGGGTGCTCTCCGCGTTGGGTATGCTGGCGACCCCGCCGGGACGCCTGTTGACGCGCACCTGGCTGGGAAGGCTCGATGAGCGCAGCGATCGGCAGATCGGGCAGCGTTTGGAAACGCTGGCCGCGGAAGCCGTCGCGGCCCTGGCACGCGAGGGCCTGGATCCGGCAGGGCTGCGGACTGTCTCGTCCCTGGATCTGCGCTACCGGGGTCAATCCTACACCCTGAATCTCGGTTGGCAGGGGCGGGCTGCAACCGCCGAGGCCTTCCATCGGCTGCATCGGGAACGCTACGGTCATCGACTCGAGCTCCCGATCGAGTTGGTCAATCTGCAGGTGCGAGTGACGGGTGCGCCGCCGGCCTTGGTCCTGACCCGAGCCGGCAGCGAAGCTGCCGTGCCCCGGAGCCGACAGGTAGCAGTGGCGGGTTGTGAGCATCCGGTCCCGGTATTTCGGCGGGCGGATCTGGATGGCGCCGACCCCGTGCCGGGTCCGGCGCTGATCCTGGATACGGTTTCCACTACCTGGCTGGCACCCGGTTGGACCGCCTGTCTCGATGCCCTGAGCAACCTGCATCTTGAACGAAGGACTTTTTAAATCCGCAAATTACGCAGATTTTTTGAGGTAAATAATCTGCGAAAATCTGCATAATCTGCGGATAAAGAATAAAGAATCTTATTTAATCCGCAGATTACGCAGATTTACGCAGATTTTTCGAGAAGACCATGCGCTTGTATTGGAGACTCCTGGCGCCGAAGTTGAGCAATAATCCTCGTTGTATTCCACTTGCCTTCAGGTAGTTAATCAGCTGAGATTCCTCCCTTGCAGTCAGGCGATCCAGCGCCTTCAATTCGACGACTATCTCCTCGTAACAAACAAAATCAGCACGGTAAGCGGTGCTCAGGATTCTCCCTCTATATGCCACCGGTAATTCAACCTCGCGCGCGAAGGGAATGTCCTGTTCAGAGAGCTCTACAGCCAGCGCATCCTGATACACCGCCTCCAAAAAACCGTGTCCAAGCTCGCGGTGCACAGCCATTGCTGCCCCAATGATCGCGTATGTTTGTTCGTCACGACTCATTATGTACTCTCTTTTATCCTAAGATTATACGAATTCTCACAACTGAAAAAATAATCTGCGAAAATCTGCGTAATCTGCGGATAAAGAATAAAAAACCTTATTTAATCCACAGATTACGCAGATTCGCGCAGATTTTTCGAGGAGACCGTGCGTTCGTCACGACTCATTATGTATTCTCTTTTATCCCAAGATTACACGAATTCTCACAACTGAAAAATAATCTGCGAAAATCTGCGTAATCTGCGGATAAAGAATGTTCGTTATTGGAGCCAAGTGAGTTTTTCAAGGAATAGCTGATGAGCCGGAAAGGGCCGTTCCAATATGGCTGCCCCGAAGGGGGCGAAACAGGAGAAGGCCAGGAGAAAGAGCAATACCTTCACCGGCACCCGTATCCTTTTCAGCGCAGACCAGTAAAGGATCAACAGCAGCGAGACGTTGGCGGACATGCCGACCCAGCGGTAGAAATCGCCGGCGAAAAATACCGCGGACAGTGGGAATATGCTGACCAGGAACGCCGTTATTTTAAGGAGAAGATTCGATTCCCGCAGGCAGAAGGAAAGCACGATCACAAGGGATAAGGCATAGACTACCGGGATGGCGATGTAACCGGCGGTCCCCGCCAGTGAGCGCACGGCTTGCTCGCCGAGTTGCCGATCCTCTTGTATGGAATAGGACAGCTCATCATAGCCGCTCCACCGGGAGTGTTGGTAGGCCGCGTTAGGCAGCCTCTCCTCCATCATTTCCTGATACGGGGCCCGTTGCGCGTCGATTCTGCCGAAGGATAAGACGCTTACGATGACGATTATGACCGGCAGGGACAGCAGCACGGCGTTCGCGATGTTCCGGTTTGTGAGCTGCCATGCGGGTGGAGAGCGGTAGGCGTGGAGAAAGAACAGTGCCGGCAGGAGAAAGATGAACAGCTCGTGCATCAATACCCCGATACAGGAAAGGATCGTCAAGGTGACACCCTGCCTCACGAATAGAATCAATATCGCCAGTATGATGAGGAGTTGAAGGTCCTGGGAACCCGTAAGATAGGCGCTGTGCAGGATGAATGCCGGCGAGAGGAATACTACGGCGTAGCCGACAAGGTTATCGAAAGGGACTGTTTTCAGACAGAAGTAGAGAATCAGAGAGGTCAGCAGGAGTGTCTTCAAGGCATAGATGACGTATGCGAACGCATATTCATTGGGAGCGATTTTGTTCAACCCCGACTCGGTCAGTAGAGTACCGAATAGTGCGCGTTTACTGAATCCGAAATCGAAATAACTGATGTAGTAATGCCACAGTCTGCCGAAAGACTGGATCTCTCGTTCGGTGATGAACCAGCGATTCAGGAAGACCAGGGAAATGAGGAACGCCGTGCAGGCCATGGCCGTGATTACGACGGGTCGGTTTCTGTCGTCGGTGAGTCGGATCACGGGTCGGGTGCCCCTATACCCAAGGAGAGTTGCTGATAAGATCCTCTACCGCCGGATTGGTGGTGTCGGGTAATGACATAAGCGAATTTATGCCTCGATTTCTCGGATCAACGACTCGATCTCCTCGACCCGAATACTTTCCTGTCGAGACTTGGCGTATATGGTTTTATTTCTTCCAAGGAATTCAAGAAATCCCGCGCATCAGGTAATTCGATCTCTCCGCGCCGATGGGCCGCCACCTCCTGTAAAGCTTCCTTGAGTAAGTCGGTCAGGTCTTCGTTATCGTAAGGCGCTTCTTCCGCCTCTGTTGGTTTATCCACCATTAAACGAATCGAATACGGATAGCCTGATGGCTCTGTTTCGGCTTTCTGTTGCGCCCACTTCGCCAACTCTGAAAAGCTGGGAAAACTCAAGTCGATCATCGGCATTTTTACCACTCCTGCAAAGGGATTAGATGTAGCTGTCAGGTCCCGGATGATTACACGGATTTTCGCAGATGAGAGACAAAACAAAATAATCTGTGAAAATCTGCGTAATCTGTGGATTCAAATTTGCGTTGATTTGCGGACTCAAAATACGCGTTCGCCCCGCACTCATGTCTCTGCTCCGTGCACGCGGCGCCGAAAGCCGGAGTCGAAACGGGGATCGCGCAGGGCTTCCAGCCGGTGCCAATCCGGGTAGCCGCGCTGGAAGTCCGCAGCGGCCATGCGGGCGTCTTTGGCCGGGTAAAGTCGCCCCCCGGCCCGGCGCACTACGGCGTCCAGACCGGCGAGCAGGTCCCAGGTCTTCCGGCCCCGATTCGGGAAGTCCAATGCCAGGGTGACGCCCGGTAGCGGGAAGGACAGCAGTCCCGGTGAGGGCAGATCGCCGAAGCGCTTCAGCACCGCCAGGAAAGAGCCGGTGCCGGCCCCGGCGACACGCTCCAGGATCTCACGGATCCCTTCTCTGGCCTGCGCCTCCGGTATCACGCATTGGTACTGGAGGAATCCCCTGGACCCGTAAATCCGGTTCCAGTCGCCGATGCCGTCCAGCGGGTAGAAGAAGGAGGCATAGTGCACCCTTTTCTTCTGCCACCGGGTCGGGTGACTCCGATAAAAAGCGGCGTTGAAGAGCTTGAGGGGCGCATGGCCGATGGCTGCCGGGGGGAGGTCGCAGGGTATCCTGAGCCTGACCCGCGGCGGCTTGGGAGGATCGGCAGGAATACCCTGGGCGTGATTGCCGCGGATGAAGACCCCTCGGCCCAGGTTTTTGCCGACAGCGAGGCTGTCCACCCAGGCGACTGTGTGCTCGTAGTCCTGGTCGGACTCCTCCGACAGGGCGAAGAAGGCATCCAGGTCCTCGAAACGCAGGGTCTCCTGGCTGATCAAGGGGGTAGCGACGGCGCGCAGCCGGATCTCCGCCCATGTGATAAGCCCCGTGAGGCCCAGCCCCCCGATGGTTGCCCGATACAACCCCGGATTCTCCGTGGGAGAGCAGACCCGACGGCTGCCGTCCGAACGCAGCAACTCGAAGGCGCGCACGTGGCGGCCGAAGGTGCCTGCGCGGTGGTGGTTCTTACCGTGCACGTCGTTGGCGATGGCTCCTCCTAAGGTGACGAAGCGGGTGCCGGGAGTCACCGGCGGAAACCAGCCGTGGGGGACGCCGAGGGTCAGGATTTCGGCGAGCAGTACCCCGGCCTCGCAACGCAGCACGCTGGTCGCGGGATCGAAGGCGATGATCCGGTCCAGGGGACGGGCGTCGATGAGGGTCGCCCCGTCATTGAGACACACATCACCGTAGCTGCGGCCGTTGCCGAAGGGGAGGACGGATTCCGTCTCGTCCGCCGGCAGGGGTAACGGGTCCTGCCGCCGGTATTGGAAACGCACGCGCTGCCGCGCCTGTGGGTAGCGGCCCCAGGAGCGGTAAGGGTCCGGACTCACGGGGGTCTCTCTTAAAGCCTGTATAAGAACTAACCTATTGATTTTTATGAGCCCGACCCGTAGGGGGCAGGCTGTGCCCACCACGATGGACCTCCTCGGTGGGCACAGCCCATCCTACGCCGATTTTTATAATCAATGGGTTAGTTATTAGACAGCCTCTTACATGGCCGCCCAGACGATCAGGGCCATGAGGGCGAACAGCCAATGGCTGCGCCGGTCCTCGATGGCGAACAGGACGGGGTCCTCGTGCATCCGGCCACGCCGGGCGAGCAGCCAGATGAAGCTGATCCAGTACAGGAACAGGGGACAAAGTAGCCAGATGACCTCGGGGTGGCGGTACTGGGCGCTGACCGTGTCGCCGTTGATATAAAGGACCAGGACCAGCACGGCGAGATAACCGCTGGTGATGCCGAACTGGGACAGGGTCTCCAGGTCCACCAGTCGATAGCCGCGCCCGACGGTCTCATCCTGCCGCTCCCCTTGTTGTATGAGCAGCAGCTCCGCGTAACGCTTGACCAGCGCCAGACTGAGGAAGAGGAACATGGAGAAGGCGAGGAGCCAGAAGGAGGGCACAACGCCCGTGGCCGCGGCACCGGCGATCACCCGCAGGGTGTAGAGGACGGTGAGGGTAAACACGTCGAGCAGCACCATACGCTTGAGCCGTAGCGAGTAGGCGCACGTGAGTCCGTAATAGAGGGCGAGCGACCCGAGAAACGAGACCGGCAGCAGCAGAGCGAGCGCCAGGGCCGCGACCAGCAGGATGGGGATCAGCGCGAGTCCATGTCGGATGGGGAGGGTGCCGGCGGCGAAGGCGCGGTAACGCTTGGTCGGATGGGCACGGTCCGCGGGCAGGTCGAGCAGATCGTTGAGTAGGTAAACGCTGGAGGCGCACAGCCCGAAGGCGAGGAAGGCAAGCGTCGCCTGGAGCAACAGCATGGGCTGATCGAGCTGGTGGGCCAGGGCCAATGGCACCAAGACCAACAGGTTCTTTAGCCACTGATGCAGCCGTATGGCCTTGAAATAGTCCACCGGGCGCGGCGGCGGCGACGCGAGGACCACTTCGATGCGGGTGACGCCGCGGACCTGGTCCGGCACCCGGGGTGGGGCGTTGACCACGATGGCCGCACCGGCGTGGCTCCAGACCGCAAGGTCCGACACCCCGGCGGCGGCGTAGTCGAAGCCGCCCGTGCCGAACCGGGCTACCAGCCGGTCGCGCTTGCCGGTCCCGGACAGATTCGCCTCCGCGTCGGTCGCCAGGACCTCGTCGAACAGCCCGAGGTGACAGGCTACCTGCTCGGCGTACTTGCGGTGGGAGGCCGTGGCGAGGATCAGCTCCCGCCCACTCACCTTCTCGGTCCGGAGATAATCGAGCAGCGGCTGATCGTAGGGCAGCCGGGTCGGGTCCAGATCGACCCGAGCGGCGATCTGCTGCTTGAGGTGGGTCTTCCCCTTGAGGAGCCAGAGCGGCAGCAGCAAGGCGTTCAGTGGGTTCTGCTTGAGCAGGGCGAGCACCGCCTCGATGAGGAGATCGGTGCGCACCAGGGTGCCGTCGAGATCGACACAAAGGGGGCGTCGCTGTCCGGTTGCGGAAAGCGCGGCCGATGGTGTCGCTACGGCATGCATATCCTTACCGACAGATCGTTTGAACCACAGACAAAAGCCCGAAGATTTTCCGTAGGGGCAATCCCAATGCCGTTAAGTTAGCTGTTGGCCACTTAGAGAAAACTACGAATCACGCGAATTTCCGCGAATCGCTTCGCGAGGATTCGCGTGATTCGTAGTTTCTTCTCTTACTTTGCCGACCGCTGACGCTTAACTTAATGGCATTGGGGGCAATCCCCCGTGGTTGCCCTGTCCGAGGACAGGCACGAGGGTCTGCCCCTTCCCGCTCTCCACCAATGGAGGGAGTCGCAAAAGCCCATCCGTGAGACGTAGCGCAGGCGTCCCCGCCTGCATTTCTCGATGCAGGCGAGGACGCCTGCGCTACTTTTGCGGTACCCTCCAATGGAGTGGGAGTGCGGATCTTGCCTACGAGTCGAGTCGTTTTCTCCCATGAATATGGGGAACGATTCGTTAACAATATCCTCGATCTCCCAGGATTGTCACAAATTGTTTCATTCTTGGCTTTCCCTTAGAAACAGAACATACAAGGATGGGCACTGAGCCGGCGTAGGATGCGGTGAGCGCGGCAGGTCTTACAGGATGGCATCACGAGAAGGCGCGAACCGCATCAATGGATGGCCCGTGCCCAACACCCTTGTTGGGCTACAAGATCATGTTTCTGGGAGGATTTATGCGCGCCCGCCCTGGACCGCGAAACGAAAACAGCGCGGTCGGGACCTTACTTTGATACTATCCACCCCAAATCGTGCGGAAGGCTACGGCGATTTTTTCATGGTATTTCTTGTCGGGGAGATCGAGTGATGAACAAACCTTGGATGCAGCTCAGTGCCGTAATCTTTGCCGGCAACCTGGGGTTGGTCGGTTGCACCACCGATGAGTACGGCAACCGGCCGCCACTCACGGAGACCCAGAAGGGGGTGGCCATCGGCGCCATTGCAGGCGCCGCCATCGGCGCCGTGGCAGACAAGTCGACCAAGGGCGCGGTGATCGGGGCGGCGGGAGGAGCCCTGGCTGGTGGCCTGATCGGTCACTACATGGAACAACAGCGCCGGGACTTCGAGAAGCTGCTGGCCCCGGAGATTTCCGCCGGCGTTATCCGCGTCGAGAGCCTTTCCGACAATCGGCTGTTGGTAGGAATGACCAGCGAGACCTCGTTCGAGGTGGATTCGGACCAGATCAAGCCCGGTTTCCACAGCACTCTGGAGAAAATCTCGGGCGTTGTAAACAAGTATGGGAAGACCCGGCTCGTCATTGCCGGCCATACGGACAGTACCGGCTCGACCGAGCATAACCAAGAGCTATCGGAGCGGCGCGCTCAGGCAGTCCAGGGGTACCTGCTCAGCGAGAATGTGTATCCCAACCGCCTCGGCGCGAGCGGTTACGGCGAGGGTCAACCCGTCGCGAGCAACGACACGGAGCAGGGCCGCAGCAAGAACCGGAGGGTGGACATCACCATCATTCCCATCACCACGGAAACCTGATCCCCCGGCGCAGCTCGACTGCTATGGACGGCGGCGAGTTGAGGCTACCTCGAAGAAACAACCCGATGACCAGTACCGCGGAACAACCCAAGATCAGTGTCGACGATTATCTGGCAGGCGAGGAGACCGCGCCGATCAAGCACCAGTACGTCGCCGGCGAGGTCTTTGCAATGGCCGGCGCCGGCGAGGCCCATGTCACTGTCGCCGGCAATCTGTTTGCCTTGCTGCGCAACCACGTCCGCGGCGGCCCCTGTCGGGTCTATATCGCGGACATGAAGGTACGTGTCGAGCAGGCGGATGCCTTCTATTACCCGGACCTGTTCGTCACCTGCGACCCCGCCGACGGCCGGGAGAAGCTCTTCAAACGCAATCCGACCCTGGTAGTCGAGGTCCTGTCCGACTCCACCGCCGCTTTCGACCGGGGGACCAAATTCGCCCATTATCGGCGGCTCGCTTCGCTGCGGGAATACGTGCTCATCGAGCCGGAGCGGCCGGCCATCGACACCTTCCGCCGCGGCGCCGAGGGGGGATGGGTTCTGCACCCGGTTATCGAGGATGGGGAACTCGTGCTCGCCTCCATCGACTTCCGTTGCCCGGTGGCTGCGGTTTACGAAGACGTGGCGCTCGGCTGAAGATCGCCTTTCTTTTTTCCGCAAATGGACGCGAATAAACGCAAATGGGATCGATTCCGGATTTGCGCCCATTTGCGTTCATTCGCTGCTGAAACATGGGTTCAGAACGCCAGGTCGGGCGTCCCCTAGGATCCTTGAGGGACCTGAATCTTTGCGAATGAGTCAAGTTTGTGCGCTGCACAAAAACAGTTCTGCCTCTTGTTGGGCGGGAATCGCAAATCCTTTGAACCACGGAGGCAGACACGGATAAACACGGATTGCGATCCGTGTTTATCCGTGTCTATCCGTGGTTCTTCGGTGCGGTTGGTCACACCTCGTCGGTCTGAGGCGAAGCCTCGCTAGGATTCCTTGAGGGACCCGAATCTTTACAAATGAGTCAAGTTTATGCAGTG
Organism: Candidatus Thiosymbion ectosymbiont of Catanema sp. Cochon2018; assembly: GCA_011392765.1. Classification (GTDB taxonomy): domain Bacteria; phylum Pseudomonadota; class Gammaproteobacteria; order Chromatiales; family Chromatiaceae; genus Thiosymbion; species Thiosymbion ectosymbiont_A. The sequence continues at coordinate 526,064 of WYCW01000002.1, forward strand.
CACAAATCGAAATCGGGATCGAAATCGAAATTTCGATTTCGATTTCGATTTCGATTTCGACCTACCCAAGCTCTCCAACGGTTGGTTAGGTGTAGGAGATGGGGCCTTACGGGAAAGGGGCTTTCGGGGCATCATGCCTCGTCGGTCTGAGGCAAAGCCTCGTTAGTACTCCGTTTCATATAATTTTGCGAGTAAGGCCCTCTCTCCTATGCCCAACCAGCGGTTGGAGAGCCAGATATACTGCCACACGGCGCAATTTGCGCATTTCACTCCCTCTCCCTCCGGGAGAGGGCTGGGGTGAGGGGGAAATTCAAAAGCTCAGATTGTGCCGTGTGGCAGTATAGAACGGGCGGTACCCATCGACGACTGGCTTCAATGAGACCGCGGTTCAAGTAATTCCGCGGCCTCATTGAAGCGTTGGGCAACGCCCCGGCCTGTGTTGTAATGAACGGTGGCGAGTCGAGGCCACTGCAAAGAAACAACCCAATGACCAGTACCGCGGAACAATCCAGGATCAGCGTCGAGGATTATCTGGCGGGCGAGGAGACCGCGTCGGTCAAGCACCAGTATATAGCCGGTGAGGTCTTCACAATGGCCGGTGCCGGTGAGGCCCATGTCACCGTCGCACTCAACCTGGCCTCTTTGCTGCGCAACCACGTCCGCGGCGGTCCCTGTCGGGTCTATATCGCGGACATGAAGCTGCGCGTCGAGCAGGCGGATGCCTTCTACTACCCGGATCTGTTCGTTACCTGCGACCCCGCCGATGGTCGGGAGAATCTCTTCAAGCGCAATCCGATCCTGGTAGTCGAGGTCCTGTCCGACTCCACCGCTTTTTCCACTGCTGCCTTCAACCGGGGGACCAAATTCGCCCATTATCGGCAGCTCGCTCCGCTACGGGAATACGTGCTCATCGAGCCGGAGCGGCCGTCCATCGACATCTTCCGCCACGATGCCGAGGGGAGCTGGGTCTTGCACCCGGTTGCCGAGGGTGGGGAGCTTGTGCTCGCTTCCATCGACTTCCGTTGCCCGGTGGCCGCGGTTTACGAAGACGTGGCGCTCGGCTGAAGGTGTCTCCCCCGAGATCCTGACCCATATGACGATTACCCCCGAAGCCTTCCGCGCCCAGGCCATGGCGCGCGGCCTGTCCCGAGCGGAGCTGGAGGCCGACCCCATCCGTCAGTTCCAGCATTGGTACGAGGAGGCAATCGCCACCGGTATCCCCGAGCCCAACGCCATGAGTCTGGCGACGGTGGCCGCGGACGGCCAGCCCTGGGTGAGAACCGTGCTGCTCAAGCTCTATGACGAAACCGGCTTTGTGTTCTTCACCAATTACGAGAGCTGCAAATCCAGACAGATCGCCGAGCAACCCAAGGTCGCCCTGCTCTTTCCCTGGGTCGCGCTGGCCCGTCAGGTCCGGATCACGGGCATGGCCGACCGGATTCCAACCACCGAGTCCCTCGAGTATTTTGCTACCCGACCCCGCGGCAGCCGGATCGGTGCCTGGGCCTCGCCCCAGAGCCGGGTCATCCGCTCCCGCTCCCTGCTGGATGCCAAGGTGGACGAAGTGCGGCGCAAGTTTTCCCGCGGCGAGATCCCTTTACCCGACTTCTGGGGCGGTTTCCGGGTGGAACCCGCCACCATCGAGTTCTGGCAGGGCCGGGAGGACCGGTTGCACGACCGCTTTCTCTACCGCCGTACCCTTCAGGCCGGTTGGCGCATCGAACGATTGGCGCCTTGAAGAAACCCTGAAAGATCCCTTCCTTATGGGCCTGGAGTCGGCTTCCAGTCCAATGCCATTAGGTTAGCTGCTGGCCGCTTGTCGTAGGTTGGGCGAGTAGGATGCGGTGAGCGTGGTATACCGTAGCAGGATTACACCAATTCCGACCGCGAACCGCATCAAGGGATGGCCCGTGCCCAACATTTATCCCGAGCGAAGCGAGGGACCTTTGTTGGGCACGCCCACCGTCCAAAGATGCGGTTCGCGCCTGGCGGTGGTGCAGTCCGGAAAGGACAACACAGCTTTGCGCATGACGGCGAGGCCTGGAGCTTCTTCAGGCCACACGGTTCTCAAATCAGATGGTGGTAATGGCCCTGACCGTGGGGGATCATGTTGTGCGGCGGCGAGTGCGGGCATGTAGGCGCGATGCGCAAGTAGCGGTTACCGGCTTTGGACAGGCGTGGTTTCTTGTTCACGCTGGTCCCGGATTGGTGGGCGCGGGGATCGGAATCCAGCCATAGCAGCCCATTGTTTCGCGGTCATGTCCTCCGGCATGACCAGGGAGTTCACCGAGGAGCTGGATGGCTGGCGGCAGCGGTCGCCGGTGACGCTGACGGGAGTTCGAAGATCTGCTGGAGTTCCTCCTCGCTAGCGATGAGGGCCAAGACCTGTTGGCGCAGGTGCTCGATGTTGGCCTCGAGGTTGGGCGTGCTGTGGTGCAGCTCGACGATCAAGGAAGTCGAGGGCGTGGTGGCGGTTTGCTCCGCGGCATGGAGCTGGTTCTTGGTTTGGGTTCGGAGCTTGTTCAGCGCCGCGATGCGGCAGGCACAGGCGCCCGGATGGCGAGGCACAGATCATCGGGGCGTTGCCAGGGCTCGAAAGGGCATGCGGAGGGCTGAACTCAGCCAGGACAGTGGCATCGACAGCATCGGTCTTGGTGCAGGTCTGCATGGCCTCCGCAAGCGGTTTGGCGGCCTTGGGGTTGATGACCATGACCTGGCCCGGCTCATCCAGGAGCGAGGAGCCAAATCGAGGTGATACTGGCCGGTGGCTTCCAGGCATGAACGCGGGTCACCGTTGCCTTGCGCAAGCGGTTGACCAAGGTCTGATGCCCGCTTGGGGAGTATTGTTGAATTCACGGGGTTTTCTGGTGCGACCGTCGCGAGCAATGACCAACGTGACGAACTTTGCTGCTGACATCGATTCCGGCAACGTTCTTCGAGCGGTTCCTCGAAGCAAAAAAGGCGCTAGGATCATGACCTGGTTCCCCGACCCTGGACCCTCGCCTACCGACCTTGTGTATGCAGGCTCACGAGCGCAGCTCATGGCCTCGGATACTCTCCGGTATGGGCGAAGAGGGCGGGGAGCCAATCTACGGACAGGCTCAAGGCCTCAGGTTGGGACGGCTTCCCCAGGTACTCTTCATCAAATCCTTTTATACCTCATCCTTGGCTTTCCCTTGGAAACAGAACATACAAGAGATTTGGGCGAGTAGGATGCAGTGAGCGTGGTATACCGTAGCAGGATTACACCAATTCCGAGCCGCGAACCGCATCGAGATTGGCCCGTGCCCAACATTTATCCCGAGCGAAGCGAGGACAGCTGTTGGAGCACGCCCGCAAAGTGCGGTTCGCGCCTGGCATACAACATGGTGCCGTCCGGAAAGGACAACACACGCTCACCGCATCCTGCTCCGCCCACCACCAGCCATGTTCTATTTCAGAATCCGGAAGTACCTCAAAGGGGTTTGATGGAGAGAAACACCTGGAAATCCCACGACCCCGAGCTGTGCGTAGATTGGCTCCCCGCCCTGCTGCCCTGCCCGCGTGGCTGCATGCTCGTGGTGAGTTCAGTCGGGGGCCCAGGTGTGACTCTAGCCGCGAGGAGCCACCCATGAACGTTGCCGGGAATTGATGTCAGCCCCATCGACCCACGCTGATCATCAGCCGCGATAGGCGCCGGAAACACCGCGAGACCAAGAATGCCCCAGCCGGTCATGCGACCTTGCGCAACCGCTTGCGTAAGGCACACGTGAGCCGCGTCTGCCTGGAGGCCACCGGCCTCCTATCCTCGACCTAGCCTGGCCCTGGAGGACGCCGGGCTTACCCTCATGTCAACCCCAAGGCCGCCAAACGCTTTGCAGGCCTTTCCAGACTCACACCGGGCTCGATAAGTCATTACAGTCGGCCGCCTGCGCATGCCCTTCACTGGCAGCGCCCCATTGACGGCCCTGGCTTATCGCGCCTGCGCGCCGCATCGCCACCCTCGCTCGGACCCAGAAAGCAGAACCAGCGTACACGACAACTGACCCGCCGCTGACGCGGATTTCCTCATCGCTAGCCTGCAGCAGACCGTTGCCTTCCTGGATGACCATCGAACACCTGCGCCAGCAGGCCGCGACCTCATCGCCACGGTGGGGGCGCGCCGGCACGCCTTCGACCTGCTGATCACCGTCGCAGATTTGCCGATGCCGGTGCCATCAACTCCTCGGCTGACTGTTGGTCTTGCCCGATGACATGCAGGCCAAACAATGGGTTGCCATGGCCGGCTCTGTCCCCGACCTTTCAGTCGGCTCCAGCATCGATGAAAGTGCACACTCTCAATGCGGCAACCGCTACCGCCTGGCCCAACCCTTTACATGCCCGCTCTCAGCGCCGCACGCCATGATCCCAGCGTCAGGGCCTATTACCACCACCTCATCGAGGATCGCGGCCTCAAAAAGCCAGGCCCTCTGTGCGTCATGCGTAGCTCCCTGCTCGCCATCCATGCCATGCTCAAGACTCAGGGCCTTCGACAGCAGCCGCTTCTATACCCCACCAGCGCAACTGCCTAATCTGATTTATGTGCATAAGGTGAATCTTTGGGAATCAGGAGCTAAATTGGACTTGCATCGGAACAGAGTATCTACGGCAAGCGGCCAGCAGCTAACTTAATGGCATTGATGTGGGAGTTACGTGCAAAGTCCCCTCGACCCCTTCACCAACAACCGGCGAATCTCGCTCTCATCACGGCTGGTCAACAGGGTGCGATTTTCATGCGGAGTCAGACTATTATCCAGCGCCCGAGCATCATCACCGGCGATGGCATCGCGCAGCGACTGAACAGCGTCACGCAATTTCCGGTAACGGTCTTCGATGATGAGGTGCGGATAAAAGGCATAGTGGTCGACCAGTTGTTCGAATCCCTGCCTGCCCGCGTCGGCCTCCTGTTTCAGTTGGAACTCCAATGTCAGGGGGGCCGTCCGGTGTTCGTCCAAGAGGGCATCGGCGAGCTGTCCCGCGGCACCACCGAGGGCCCCGATGACGAATACGGGGACAGGCTTCTCATTGTTCGGCGGCACCCGTGAGACCAGGAACTCCTCGAACAGGCCGGGCATGAAGGACGAATAGCCGCTCGGCTTACCGCCCAGCAGGATACGCGCCCGCATCGGCGGTGCGGGTTCACCCTCCAACGTGGGATGCCCGCCGTAGGTGGAGAGCTCCCGCATACGGGTCAGGCACCGGGAGGCGACCAGCGCCCCCGGCGGATCTGTCTGCCGATCCTGATCGCGATCGTCCGCAATGCCGGGGAAGCCGGCATCCTCAGGCCGCACCCGCATAAAGTGGCAATCGTTGACCATCTGTGCTTCATCATGCTTGGCGAGTGCCAAGTAGTGGGGCCAGGCCAAGTAGTTGTAGATCCGCCGCGGCGGTTCCGGTGCTTTCCCCGATAACGGTCCATGCTCGCTGAGCGCGATATCGAATAGTCGTCGGGTAAAACCTCCGGGGCGCAAGTCGCCGCCGTATACGAGACCGATCCTGTCGTCGAGTCGCAGCACGGCGCGGGCGACGGACATCATGAGTTCGGTCAGGTGTTCCTTGCCGAGACCGAGCCGTTCCGGATCCGGGCTCTCGGAGATGGAGATACCAATGAGAAATTTTTGACTGTGATTGGTCATGGCATTTGCAGCTCGGCTTCGTCGAATGTCGTGATGCGAACCGGCTCAGGCATCCCGCTTCTCCACCAGGGCGCTGGTCTCCGACAGCCATTGTTGCTTGAGCTGTGGGGGCTCGACCGCCATCACATCGGGTAGCTGGAACTGCTCGGTCAGCTCTTTGGCGGCGTTGCGGCAGAAGCGGCGGACCCTGCGCCAATCCTCCAACATCTCCCGGAGCCGAGGATAGCCCTGCTGGCGCTCGAACGGCGAGGCCTGCGGAAGGCGTTCACATTCTCGTTTCCACCAATGCCGGTAGCTGGCCTGCCATTTCTCCAGAAAGGGCCGAATCACGACCTCCAGCAAGGCGGCGATGAAGAACCCGAGATGATTCCGCGCGCCGCCGGCCGCGATCCGTCCGACCGGATAGCGACGCATCAATGCGCGCGCCTCGTGGAAGAATGCGTAAAGGGAGTCCAGACTCTGGTCGTAGACCTCGCCGGTGAACACCAGTTCACCGCGATCGTTCTCCTTACCCATCAGCGCGACCCGGGAAACCAGCTCGCAGTAAAGCTCCCAGGCGCATTGGCGGTCTTCCTCGCTGAACTCACCGCCGATGCTGAGGATGCCGAGATTGACATTAAAGGTGCCTTTGGTAAAAACGGGCATAGGGTCCTCCTGTCATTTCAGTGCGTTGTCCAACTTCTCATTGATGTCTTTCTCGATGGTGCCCGCCAGCAATGAGAGGGCCATGCCGAGTTCTATGTCCAGCTCGATGGAGTCGGTGCCGACCTCGAGGGTGCCGGAGGCGCCGGTGCGTCTGAATATGAGCCGGTTGTCGTTCCACTCGTAGTCGATCTGCAGCTCCTCTCTGAGCGACTGGGCGAACGTTTCCACTTGGGCTCGGGCGTTCTCGAGTCCGAGTTGGTGAGTCCGCTGGATACGGATGTTTGCCATGTGGGGATCTTCTTCTGAATGCGGTTGAGTATGGGAAAAACCGGTAGGTTGAGCAAATACGAGGGCAGGTACAGGGGGTTGCCCCTACGAGGGCAACCACGGGGGGTTGCCCCTACGCGGTTCAAATTCGATTACCATTTGCTGTTTGTTACTTTCCGTCTCGGCTGGAGAAGGTCATGCAAGATATCAACTCTATCGTAGCAAGGATCGGCGACCTCGGGAGGCGCGTTGAGTCTCTCAGGGGGTATCTTTGACTATGCGGAGAAAAAAGACCGCCTGACGGAGGTCCTACGTGAGCTCGAGGCGCCGGATCTATGGCAGGACCCCGAGCGCGCGCAGGCCATGGGGAAGGAACGGGCCGCCCTGGAGGCCGTGGTAGCCGATCTCGATGGGCTCGATACGGCGCTGTCCGATGCCGACGATATTCTGGCCCTGGCGGTGGAGGAGGCGGACCCGGAGACGGTCGACCTGGTGGTAGCCGACGTGGCGGACTATGAGCGGCGTATCGGCGAGTGGGAGTTCCGCCGCATGTTTTCCGGGGAGATGGACGCCCGGAACGCCTTTCTGGACGTCCAGTCCGGGTCCGGTGGCACCGAGGCCCAGGATTGGGCCGAGATGTTGCTGCGCATGTATCTGCGGTGGGGGGAGCGGCGCGGCTTCGAGACCGAGCTGATCGAGGTCTCTCCGGGTGAGGTCGCAGGTATCAAGAGTGCGACCGTCAAGTTCGACGGTGACTATGCCTTCGGTTGGCTGCGCACCGAGATCGGCGTGCACCGGCTGGTGCGTAAATCCCCCTTCGATTCGGGAAACCGGCGCCATACTTCTTTTGCCGCGGTGTTCGTCGCCCCGGAAGTGGACGACGATGTGGGGGTGGAGATCAATCCGGTGGATCTGCGCATCGACGTCTACCGCGCCAGCGGGGCCGGCGGCCAGCACGTCAACCGGACCGAGTCGGCGGTGCGGATCACCCATCACCCCACCGGGATCGTGGTGCAATGCCAGAATGAGCGCAGTCAGCACAAGAACAAAGCCACGGCCATGAAGCAGCTCAAGGCCAAGCTCTATGAGCTGGAGGTCCAAAAGCGCCGGGCCGACCAACAGGCGGTGGAAGACACCAAATCCGACATCGGCTGGGGCAGCCAGATTCGCTCCTATGTGCTCGATCAGTCGCGGATCAAGGACCTACGCACCAATCTGGAGATCGGCAACACCCAATCGGTGTTGGACGGCAATCTGGACCCCTTCATGGAGGCCTGCCTCAAGGGGGGGCTTTAACCCACATATTTTGCCTGCGCCTGCCGGCAGGTAACCTTGAGCAAGCAAAATCTTCGCGGAAAAGTTAGCCGCAAATCAACGCAAATGGACGCAAATAAACGCAACAGGATAAAGGACTATCGATGATGGCAAACCAATTGTGATCAATTTGCGTTGATTCGCGTTCATTTGCGGCAAAGACTAAAGTGATTCAATTCGGACTCGGCATTTTTTCACCACAGAGAACACAGAGAACACAGAGAGCACAGAGAATGGATCTCTTTCCGCTCTCTGTGCTCTCTGTGTCCTCTGTGGTTCAAATTCCGGAAGCAGAACGCAAATCGGAACCGATTCGATTTGCGTCCATTTGCGTTTATTTGCGGCAAAGGATAAATTCGAACTCGGCATTTTTTCACCACAGAGAACACAGAGGACACTGAGAAGGGATCTCTTTCCGTTCTCTGTGCTCTCTGTGTCCTCTGTGGTTCAAATGAGACGGCCGTGGGGTTGGGGATAAGGGTAATGACGAAAGATCAGCGAAAAATCCTGCTAGCCCTATTGGGCCTGATCGCCGCGGTAGTTGCCGCCATCGGCGGTGACTGGGCGGTGCATCTCGCCCTGCCCTATCAAGACAGTTCGATCACGGCCAAGGATGCCGGTGTGGTGAATCAAAACATCCAGTCGAACACCACCACGAATGGTGGCGTGGTGAGCCGAGACATCCAGGGTTCCACAGTCACGAGTACGGGATCCGGGGACGTCAGCTACGGCCACCAATACAAGGTGGAAGGGGATCTCCATATCGGCATCACACCCGAACAATACGAGGCCGGTCTCAAGCGGCGGGAGCAGGAGGTCACCGAGGAGCTGAAGCAGGCCCATGCCGAGGATCGCCGAATCCTGGAGCAAGAGAAGGCCGAGATCGAGCGTCGATTGGCGGATACCCAGGCCAGCTACCAGAGCTATGTCAAGGAGCTGGAGAAACGCATCGCGCAGTTGGAAAGCATCCGCGGCCAGGTCCCCGATAAGCTCCTGGATCAGGCCCGCGCCGCCTTGGCCCGGGGCGACCGGAGCCAGGCGGACCAGCTCTTCGCCCAAATCGAGGCCCGGACCGAGGCAGCTATCCAGGCCACCGCTGAGGCCGCCTATCAGAGAAGCCGCATCGCCCTGGACGAGATCCGCTATCGGACGGCTTACAAGCACGCCCAACGGGCCGTGCGGCTGGCGCCGGAGAACAGCCTCTATCTTGCGGGCGCGGGGGAGCTGGCATATATCCTCGGCGATTACAGAGCCGCCAGGGACTACTTTGAGCAGACCCTCCCCGGCGCTCTCAACGCCCACGGCGAGGACCATCCTCAGATAGCGATCTATCGCAACAATCTTGGAGAGGCTTGGCGGAAACTCGGGGAGTACCACAAGGCCATCGGCTATTTCGAGCAGGCATTGGCGAGCGATCTGAAGACCTATGGCGAGGACCATCCCCGTGTCGCAGCAGGCCGCAACAATCTGGGATCGGCCTGGGAGTCACTCGGGGAGTACAAAAAGGCCATCGGCTACTTCGAGCAGGCCTTGGCGAGCGATCTGAACTCCTACGGCGAAGACCATCCCCGTGTCGCGACAATGCGCAATAATCTGGGATCGGCCTGGTATTCACTCGGGGAGTACCAAAAGGCCATCGGCTATTTGGAGCAGGCATTGGCGAGTGATCTGAACTCCTATGGCGAGGACCATCCCGCTGTGGCAAGAGACCGCAACAATCTGGGATCGGCCTGGCATGCACTCGGGGAGTACCACAAGGCCATCGGTTACTTGGAGCAGGCATTGGCGAGCGATCTGAAGACCCACGGTGAGGACCATCCCGCTGTGGCAAAAGACCGCAACAACCTGGGATCGGCCTGGTATTCACTCGGGGAGTACAAAAAGGCCATCGGCTACTTCGAGCAGGCCTTGGCCAGCGATCTCAGGATCTACGGCGAGGATCATCCCAAGGTGGCGATAGACCGCAACAACCTGGGATTGGCCTGGGATTTACTCGGGGAGTACTAAAAGGCCATCGGCTACTACGAGCAGGCATTGGCGAGTGATCTGAAGACCTATGGCGAGGACCATCCCGCTGTGGCAAGAGACCGCAACAACCTGGGATTGGCCTGGTATTCACTCGGGGAGTACCAAAAGGCCATCGGCTATTTCGAGCAGGCATTGGCGAGCGATCTGAAGACCTACGGCGAGGACCATCCCGATGTGGCGATAGACCGCAACAATCTGGGATTGGCCTGGGATTCACTCGGGCAGTACGAAAAGGCCATCGGCTATTTGGAGCCGGCATTGGCGGTTTTCGAGCGCAAGCTGGGCCCGGGGCATCCGAACACGCGGACTGTGCGGGGGAATCTCGCCGCCGCGCGGGCGGGAGTTAGGGAATGATGAGTGATGAATGCGGAATGATGAAAGTTTGTGCTTTTCTCTCGTTCCCAGGCGCCGCGTCACTGCCATTAAGTTAGCTGTTGGCCGCTTGTCGTAGGATGGACGTAGGATGCGGTGAGCGCAGTATATCGTAGCAGGATTACACCAATCTCGACCGCGAACCGCATCGATGGTGCTACGAGGGGGCGCGAACCGCATCAAGGGATGGCCCTGCCCAACATCTTGTTGGGCACGCCCACCATCCAAAGATGCGGTTCGCGCCTGGCGGTGGTGCAGTCCGGAAAGGACAACACACGCTCACCGCATCCTACGGGCTTTGCCCAACCGACGAATCTGCATTAGAACCACGGATAGACACGGATGAACACGGATCATAATCGGTGTTTATCCGTGTTCATCCGTGTTCATCCGTGTTTATCCGTGGTTCTTCGCCGCGGAGGGTGTCGGGCAGGTTGCGCAATGGATCCGCATGGCGGAAGCGCCGGGCCGACGCTATAGTGCCCCTTCCGTTTTCTGACTCTGAGAGCAAGCCATTATGCCCTACCAGAATATCGATGCCTCCCTCTCGGCCGCCGACATGAAGGCCGTCAAGGATGCCTTCAATACCATACTCAGAAAGCTGCCGTTCCTGGTCAGTCTGACGCCCCAGGAACGCAAGAGTATGTTCAAGGCCGTAGGCTGGGTTGAGGAACGAAACCCGGCATTTCGGTTATCCCACGGGAGCATCCAGCTATGAGTCAAATCGCCGAACTGTTCACCGACGGGCGGAGTCAGGCAGTGCGCCTGCCTGCCGCCTATCGATTCGACGCCAAAGAGGTGTTCATCCGCCGCGACCCGGCGACCGGTGATGTGATCCTGTCGCGCAGGCCGGCGACTTGGGACGATTTCTTCACCCTCCTCGAGGGCGCCGAGGTGCCGGCCGATTTCCTGGATGCGGACGAGCGCCAGCAGGGATTCCAAGCGCGTGATCCCATTGCGGGGTGGACGGAATGAGCCAGTATATGCTCGATACCAACACGGTAAGTCATCTGCTCAAACAACATCCAGTAGTGGCAAAACGGGTGCAAACGGCATCAATGGTATCTCTCTGCGTGTCTGCGATCACCGCTGGTGAACTCCGGTTCGGTTTGGCAAAACGGCCGGATGCGAAGCGGCTTGGCCTTGTTGTAAGGGAGTTCCTACGGCGCGTCGATGTGCTGCCCTGGAACCACACTATCGCGGAGTGTTATGGGACAGTGCGCGCCGCTATGGAACGTCGGGGCAGGATACTGGCGCCGCTCGATCTGCTGATCGCCGCCCACGCGCTTGGCGTCGGCGCGGTGCTGGTAACCAACGACCAAACCTTCGGACAAATCCCCGACCTGACGATTATCTAAAAAAAGAAGAAACCTGACTAGTTCCAACCTTTCTCTCCTGGGTAATCCAATTAACTCTGCCGTTAATTCTTCAATATTTCTTTGCATGTCTTGGAACCTCCCGGTGGGAGACGAAATGTAATTGTCAGGTCCTGGGCAATTATACACCAAAGTGATTACTCATCCCCGCGTAGGCGGCTACATCGATGGCGAATTCGATGTTGGGCACGGGCTATCCACTGATGTGGTTCGTGGCCTGCTGTGCATTCCTGCACAGCCAGGCGCTCACCACATCATACGCCCAAACCTGCGAACCTACCCGCAATATAAAGGGCACCTTGAAAAATAGGTATTTTCACCAATCAAGCGACTCTAAGTCATTGATTGTTGGGGTGTGCCGTAGACGAAAATCGCATTTTTCAAAGTGCCCTAAAGCGAAACGATGTACCAGGGCTCAGCAGAATTTTCTCGCATTGAACCAACAGTTCAGAATCCAAAAGCAAGGTGCAAACACCATGAACGACCAGACCATCGACCCCGAAATCATGTTCGACGACCAAGCCGATGCGACCGAGACCCTGTACGGGGAGGTGCCCGGCCATGAGGCCAAATTCGACCCCGGCGGGGCCGAGCGTGTCGGTACTTTCATGGAGGATGCCTTGAGCGACCAGGACGCCGCCGAGGGCAGTGCCGACTTGGTTGAGGAGCCGACATTCCTCGAACTCGAGGAAGGCCAGTATCTGGATATCCCGCTCCTCATCACCAAGACCAATGCCCGACACTTCCCCGGCAGGCGGCCTGGTGAGTCCCTTAAGGACACCCTCACCCGCTTAGCTCGTGAACGCCGAGGGGAATAGCCGTGTGGTCCGGACGATAGGCCGTAGTCGATGGCCATCACGATCCCCGAAGCGCGGGCACTGGTGATCGAGTTCTGTCGCTGGTATCCGGTAGCCGCGCGGCTAACCTACTGCCTCCGCGATACGATGGAGGAGCTGTACGGCGACAAAGGCAGAGGACTCGACAACATACGCGGCGGGTACATTACCGGCCCCGGATTGCATCCGGGGCGGTGTGATCTTCCTTGCGGTAACCTGAAGAATGCCGGTGACCTTACCACCACGCTCCGCCATGAGGTGATCGGTCATTTCGGCCTCAATACCTTCACCGGCGACCAGAAGAGGCCCTTGCTGGAAGGCATCGGTGCAGCACGGCAGGAGCCGTCTATGCACGACTTATGGGTACGGGTAGAGGCGGACTATGCCGGTGAGCCCGAAAGCCTCAAGGCCGAAGAGGTGTTTGCCCTCTACTGCGGAGACATTGAGCCGGGCCACCATATCAATCGGAAGGGTGTGTATGAACGCGGGATGTGGTCATTCCGCGAAATATGCATCGAGCACACACGCCTGATGCGGTTGGATGACCTGGAGAACATCGCGTTGATGGTCGCTCAGGGTCTGCACGACCGCACCCGGACTCAGCGGAATTTTCCCGCATTGAACCAACAGTTCAGAATCCAACGGCAAGGGACAAATATCATGAACGAGAATACTGTCAGTCCCGAAATCATGTTCGACGACCAAGCCGATGCGACCGAGACCCTGTACGGGAAGCGGCCTGATACGGAGGTGCCCGGCCATGAGGCCAAATTCGACCCCGGCGAGGCCGAGCGTATCGGGGACACCTTGAACGGGCAGGATGCCGCCGAGGGTAGTGCCGACCTGGTTGAGGAGCCGACATTCCTCGAACTCGAGGAAGGCCAGTATCTGGATATCCCGCTCCTCATCACCAAGACCAATGCCCGACACTTCCCCGGCAGGCGGCCTGGTGAGTCCCTTAAGGACACCCTCACCCGCTTAGCTCGTGAACGCCGAGGGGAATAGCCGTGTGGCCCGGACGATAGGCCGTAGTCGATGGCCATCACGATCCCCGAAGCGCGGGCACTGGTGATCGAGTTCTGTTGCGCGTATCCGGTGGCCGCACGGCTGACCTATTGCATCCGCAATACGGTAGAGGAGCTATACGGCGACAAAGGCAAAGGGCTCGATAAGATGCGTGGCGGATACACTACCGGCCCTCGTCTGCATCCGGGACGGTGTGATCTTCCTTGCGGTAATCTGAAAGATGCCGGCGATCTTACCACCACGCTCCGCCATGAGGTGATCGGCCATTTCGGCCTCAATACTTTTACCGCTAGCCGGAAGAGGGTCTTGTTGGAAAGCATCGGCGCGGCGCGGCAGGAGCCGTCCATGCACGACTTGTGGACGCGGGTAGATGCAGATCCGGGCTACGCCGGCAAGTCTGAGAGCATCAAAGCCGAAGAGGTGTTCGCCTTCTACTGCGAAAACATTGAGCCGGGCCACCACTGTACTTTTATTTCGGCGAATTCTTCTTCCCTTGAACAAATTTCTTTCCATGCTTCTACCTCTGCCGGAATTGCAGATTCCCTCTGTTGATAAATCCTATATAGCTGGTCAGCAAGATTTGCGGCAGCTCTTCGATGTTCAAGTCTTTTTGAGAACTCTGACTCATCGATATTTTGATCCAAATCGGTTTCATCAGCCAAAGCCCCCAACCCATGAAGACATGCGCTTTCAAACTCGCCACTTAAATGCTGTGAATGATCTTTAGCTATGGTCCAAACGATATTCAGGCTGGATACAAGGCCGACTTGATGACGCCAGCGGCTCTTTTGTCCGAGCAACATCAGAACTCTATTGGTCGGTTCGCTTAGTATGAGAGAATCAATCTTTACCAGCAACAATATGGCGCGTAATCCATCAACGACCTCATTAAGAGCATTGCTGCTCAGCGCATTCTCTATTTCTTCAAACAGTGCATCTTCCTCTATCTGTAAGATATGTAACCCTGCAACCTTTACTTGAGCAGCTAAAAGACCATATTCATCAAGTTCGCGGACAAGTTTTATAATCGTATCTCTTTGTTCTTCACTTATCGAATTGCCTTTCAGGTGTGGAAAAACAACTTCAACGAGAACATCTTTTAGTCCTGCAAACCTGTTTCTAAACTCTTTTGAAATGGAATAAGAAATCCACGGGGTATCATCTTTCTTGAGATATTCTTTGTCTAAATTCCACCAATTAGCCAATCTTTCCAAGAGGTTATCAATTTCTTCTTTAGACCACTCAATATATTGGTTTGCTCCGATTATTTCCTGACACAGAAGGAGATCACCACCTGTTGTTCGAACACCTTCTTCTTTCTTGTCATTCTGGACAGGGAAATCCGCGTTTTTGATATGGCTTTTGATTAATGCGTATGGGTCAATATCTTTGGGGTGAGGAATATCAAGAAAAGCAAACTTGTAATAGCCTGTGTTTGCGGGAAAGCCACTATCATCTGTTTTCGACCAGAGAATAACGCCTAGCCTTTCCGCTTGATCGTCTGTCAATAACCTCCGCATATAGAGCCAAACTAATGAGAATATTCCCCATTTTCTCTTAGCGTTGTTCTCATGGGAAGCAAGGTCAAGTAATGCATTTATTCTGTCCGGTTTGAGAAATAATTTTTTGGTGGAAAAAACACTATTCCGTTCGATATTAATCAAGCCAAACGGATTTATATATTCCCTTTCTGTGATATAGTTTGTATTTTCAGGATATGGAATATCCAGGAGTTTTGGGATAAGCATATAGAGATCTGGTTCCGAATAGGTTGCCAAGAGTCTCTTTAAAAGGTTCGAAATACCATGATAATAATTCTTGTTCTCGGAGCCATATACCTTCTGAAGAAAACCGAGTAACAGAAATTTTTTATCTTTTGTACACTTACAGCATAAACGAGACAAAATTTCCGGTACTATTTGGGCCAGGAGGACACCGAAATTATTGGTGGTTATTACAAAGAACTTAAGGACTTCACCGCCTTCTGATATATCAGGTTCGGCACGCTCCAGGGCACCTAAATACTCATCAATCAGGCTGTCTATATCATTAGTGTTGTACTTAAGTAGTGCTTGTCTGTTAAATGCCTCATCTGTTGCTTTTTCATCGCCGACCCTAACTAGTGTTGCCAATGCCCAATAGGGCGAATAGTTAAATAACCTTTGAACTGCACCTTTAGCACTTCCTTTGGCAAGGGGTGAACCTAGTATTTTAAATGGAAAGCCTGACTCTTCAAAATATCTTAAAAACGCATAAGCAGTCAATACTTCTTGATCCGAACCATGCATAGGAGGAGTCCTGGTTATGCGCCCAATATCGAATCCACGTTCTTCCGTTACTGGGGTTCGTTCGATATATGGTCTTTCAAGTCGATTCTTAAATAATTTAATTTCATCCCAAGGGTTGCATTTATACTGTGCGAAACTATGCCACCTTTTAGATAATTCACGCCTTGTTTCTTCCCGTTCCTCCCAGCCTCCCTCTTTAAAACTATTCGAACTCTTTACATCCCGAAAAAGGAGCATGGTAGAGGCTTCTTCTGAGACCAATGAGTAATTTGTTGTCACAGGTCTTAAGTTCAGCTTTGATCTTATTTCCTGCAAGGACCGCTCTAGAATTCTCTCTGCTTCTTCAGTCTGTCCCAATTCGGCTAAGAGCCCCGCGCGCTTTGCCTCCCAAAACGGAATAGATAAGTTGGTCGGCCAAGAACTCAATTCTGATTTGACTTTTGGGATATCTAGCTTAAAAAGCGCGGACAAAACTCGCTCATAATATAAAAACGCCTTTTCAGTCGGCGAAAGATAGTTAATCAATTCCTCAAGTTTCCTGTTCGCTGCATCCCATTTAGTGGACTTTCCTTCTTCACGATAGAAACGCAGCATGGAGAGGGAGAGATGCAACCACATTTTCCGGATTTCTTCCCAATCGAGATTTTGGTGTTTTACATCTGAAAGACATATTGCCGACCGCTCCGGGCAAGTTTCTTTGAAAGGCCAATACTTGTGGATGGTAGCTTCAAATAATTCCGCGACGTTATTTGGAATGGGACAAAGGCATCGTTCCAGCCGCCAATTGAGATCGAATGAAAACTGCAAGTCCATTTGTTCAGGAACAGCATCCTTGATTGTGACATAGTTTATCCAATATCTACTAAACTCCCATAGATCTTTCCTCCGGTCTTCCGGAACGACAACCCAGCCAGGATAACTCAATCGGGTTTGTCGCCACTCCGCTATGATTTCTTTCAACTGTGTTATCCTATCTGAATTTTCATCAGGTATTTGTTTGTTTAGATTTTCAGGCCAATCCAGACGGTTTTCATCTTTTCGGCGGGATAATAGATAATCAAAGAAGCGATCTATGGCTTTGTAATGATCTCCTTCAACATCATCACACTTGCTTAAGTCAACTATAACGATGTTTCTCTGTTCAAGTAGCTTCTTTTGTGCATCGGACAGGTTAAAAATTCCGACAAGAAAGATTTTGGGTGAATTCGCTTTGCCGAGGTTGTCTCTTATCCAGCCTATCCATTGGAGAAAATTGGGGTCATCACCCGAGAACCCGATAAGGCAAAGGGTATTTTCCAGCAAAGATTGTTGGACAGTATTAACGAAAGGGGCAAATACCTTTAGGTACGTCCTGTAATCCTCTTCGGTAATGATAAAAGGGCGTTCCGAGGGGAAGCTGCCATGTAGTTTGATAATCCTTGGTTTTTCCGAATGTACAAGATCCTCTTTGTTTACTACGATGTCATATCTCTGTGACGAAACCGAATCACAAGCTCGTTCAAGTAATGTGTCATAATTGGTCGTAAAAACATCGGACCATGGCAATTCTAACATTTTACTATGAAGGGGAGAGGGTTCACTATCCTTGTCCGGGATATTGTCACGAAGCAATTGATTCAGTGTTTGACGGCCAAATGCTGCTTGCACTTCATCCGCTAGCTTAAGCACATTGAGATATCTATCCTCTCCATCGTTTTTATTCGGCTTCCTTCCATGAATCTTTTCAAAAAACAGACCCCCGAGTTTTGCCCAGTCCGGAAAGTCTTTGTTGGCATTCTTGCTGAATCCCGCGCCAACCATAATTGCTGCGTGGCTTGGCGTGGACCAGAGTCTTTCAGCAATTTCGTTCAAATAGGGACGAATGTTTTCGTCAATTATCACTTCATTATTGGCGCTCATATAATCTACTCCAATATTTCTCCGGCATCGGAAATGAACATGAGATCTTTGCAGTCTTTGATCGTCCAATGGTTCACCAAGCTCGGGGTCGAGGGCTATGTCATTTCCGAATGCAGCCTGTTCGAGCAGCGCCGGGAGTCAGGCTGGAGTGGCCTGATCCCTGGATTTTCGGATACTATCGAAGATTGCACTCTCGGATGAATCTTTCCTCATCTCCGATCTCGAGGACTGTACAAATCTTCCGAATCCAACGGCAAGGGGCAAATATCATGAACGAGAATACTGTCAGTCCCGAAATCACGTTCGACGACCAAGCCGATGCGACCGAGACCCTGTACGGGAAGCGGCCCGATACGGAGGTGCCCGGCCATGAGGCCAAATTCGACCCCGGCGGGGCCGAGCGTGTCGGTACTTTCATGGAGGATGCCTTGAGCGAGCAGGACGCCGCCGAGGGTAGTGCCGACCTGGTTGAGGAGCCGATATTCCTCGAACTCGAAGAAGGCCAGTACCTGGATGTCCCGCTCTTTATTACCAAGACCCATGCCAGAGAGGCCTTCGGAGTACGGCCTGGCGAGTCCCTCAAGGACGCCCTCAAGCGCCTGGCTCGTGAACGCCAGGGGCAATAGCCGTGTGGCCCGGACGATAGGCCGCAGTCGATGGCCGTCACGATCCCCGAAGCGCGTGCACTGGTGATCGCGTTCTGTCGCTCGTATCCGATAGCCGGGCGGCTAACCTATTGCCTCCGCAATATGGTGGAGGAGCTATACGGCTTCATTAAGCTGCACTATCTGAAAGATTTTTCCGAAAGATTTCGCTCTCGTCCGTCCAAAGCCCTATGCCCAACACCCCCTTTACCCTCACTGACGAAGATCTGAAGGAGTCTTTCCCTCCGAGCTACCTGGAGCGTGGCGTGGGTTACTTCCGTACCGGCCGGGTGCTCACCGCCGACTACAACGCCGCCCAGGACTTGGTGACCGGGCGGGTCAGGGGCTCCGGGGGGCGGGTCTACCAGTGCGTCGCGCGCCTGTGGCGGGATGACGCCGGTGAACTCACGGTGATCGGGCAGTGCTCCTGCCCGGTGGGGCACAATTGTAAGCACGTGGTGGCGACCTTGCTGTCGCTGGCCGGTCGAGCGGCGCAACACCCGCGGCCGGATGCGTCTCCCGGCCTACCGCCGGAGGTGCGCAATTGGCTCAACCGCGTGCAGCAGGTAACGGCCGATGCCCATGATGATCCGCAGCGGCTGCTCTACCTGCTGCGTTGCGAGGAACAGTTCGGTCTCCAGCGCATCCTAGTGCAGGCCGTCAAGGTACGGCGCCTGGTGGCCGGGGGCTATGGCAAGCCCCAGGACTATATTATCTCGGCTCAGTCCCGGGCCGGCTTCATCACGCCGGAGGATCATCGCATCATGCTGCTGATCGAGGCCGGACGGGACCGCGTCACGCAGCCGGAGATCTCTCTGAAAGGGGAGGCCAGCGCCGATGTCCTGCACGCGATCGCACTCACTGGGCGCGGCCATTGGCGGACCGTGGACGGCCCGGTTCTGAAGCTCGCTGATCCCTTGGCGGGCAAGCTGGTGTGGCGCCTGGAGGATGACACCCGTCTGCACATGAGATTGGAGGCCGAGCGCCCCGGCCTCACGCTGATCCCGGCACTGCCGCCCTGGTATCTGGACCCCGATACCGGCGAGTGCGGTCCCCTGGAGACCGGACTCGGAGAACGCGAGGCCGGCCTGCTCGCGATGGCCCCTTCTCTGACGCCCCAGTCCGTGGATGCCTTGCATGAGACGGCGCCGTTGCGGGAGCTCGCCCTGCCCCTGCCGTCGCGTATCGACCGCCGCCGGGTTGCAGCCGCGTCCCCCACTCCTTGCCTGCGCCTGCAGAGCAAGGACCTGAATGCGAGTAACACGACCCGCTATTGGGGCTTCAAACCGGAGCCCGAGTGGTCCCACAGCGCGGTCCTGACCTTCGCATACGGCCCCTTCGGGACCGTGGATCCCAGAGATAGGAAGGAGACGCTCGAACGTGTCGAGCAGGGCGTACTGATCGAGAGCGGGCGTGATCTGGCGGGCGAGTCCGCGACGATCCATACCCTCGAAGGGCTAAGGCTCATACGCAGCCTGGGCGATGAGGACGACGCCGGGCTGTGCTTCGAGCTGCCCGACGACGGGGCTTGGCTGCGTTTTGTGGGGCGAGACTTGCCGCGCCTGGTGGAGCAGGGCTGGCAGATTTACATGGAAGACGACTTCCACTTCCGGATCGCCCACCTCGGGGATAACTGGCGGATCGAGATCGCCGAGTCCGATGGGCGGCGTTGGCTCGATATCGGGCTAGGTGTGGAGGTAGACGGTGAACACCTGGACCTGCTACCGCTCCTGGTGGATCTGGTGCAGCGTTGCCAGGCCGACTTCTCGTTACCCGCGCTGGCGCAGATGCAGGACGAGGAGACCTTGCACGTGCGGCTCGACGATGGCCGTTTGGTCCTGATGCCCGCGGGGCGACTGCGGCCCATCCTGTCCACCCTGATCGAACTCTACGACCCGCAGCACCCTCTTCGGAGCGATGGGCGGCTGCGCCTGTCCGGCCTGCAGGCGACCCAGCTCACGGAGCTGCAAGAGGCGGACCCGCGGCTGACCTTCCAGGGCGGACAAGCAGCACGCGAGTGGGGGCGGCGACTCAAGGAATTCCAGGGTCTTACAGAGATCGATCCGCCGACGGGATTGGCCACCGAGCTACGGCCCTATCAACGCCAAGGTCTGGACTGGCTCCAGTTCCTGCGGGAGTACGACCTGGGCGGTATCCTCGCCGACGATATGGGCCTGGGCAAAACAGTGCAGGCCCTGGCGCACCTCCTGCTCGAACAGGAGGGCGGACGCACCGACCGCCCCAACCTGGTCGTGGCGCCCACCAGCCTGATGTTCAACTGGCGGCGGGAGGCCGAGCGGTTTGCGCCTTCTCTCAAGGTGCTGCTGCTCCATGGCCCGGAGCGTCGCCGCCGTTTTGAAGCAATCCCGGACCACGACCTGGTGCTGACCACTTACCCGCTGCTGTCCCGCGACCAGAAGGCGTTGGATGCCCATGCCTACCATCTCCTCATTCTGGACGAGGCCCAGGCGATCAAAAACCCCCGCAGCAAGGCCGCCCAGGCGGCCGGTTCCCTGAAAACCCGTTACCGCTTGTGTCTCACCGGCACCCCCTTGGAAAACCACCTGGGGGAGCTCTGGTCCCTGTTCGATTTTCTCTTGCCCGAGATGCTCGGTGATGAACGCCGCTTCCGGCGGCTGTTTCGCGTTCCCATCGAGCGCCATGGTGACGAGCACCGTCAGGAACAGCTACGCCGCCGGGTGGCCCCGTTTCTCCTGCGCCGCACCAAGGAGGCGGTGGCCGCGGAGCTGCCTCCGAAAACGGAGATTCTGCGCGAAGTGCCCCTGGCGAGCGATCAGCGCGACCTTTACGAGACCCTGCGTCTGGCCTTGGACGAACGGGTACGCCGGGAAGTGGAGCGCAAGGGCCTGGCCCGGAGCGGCATCATTATTCTCGATGCCTTGCTCAAGCTGCGCCAGGTGTGCTGCGACCCGCGGCTGGTCGCGCTCGAAAGTGCTCGAAAAGTCAAAGGCTCCGCCAAGCTGGAGCTACTCATGACATTGCTGCCGGAGCTGCGCGCCGAGGGGCGACGGGTACTCCTATTCTCCCAGTTCACCAGTATGTTGGCCCTGATCGAGGAGGAGCTGATGCACAGTGGCCTGCACGAGAACCGGGACTTCGTGAAGCTCACCGGCCGTACCCGCAACCGCGCCCTGCCGGTGGACCGCTTCCAGGCCGGGGAGATCCCCTTGTTTCTCATCAGTCTCAAGGCCGGCGGCAGCGGGCTCAACCTCACGGCGGCGGATACGGTAATCCACTATGATCCCTGGTGGAATCCGGCCGCCGAGCACCAGGCCACCGACCGCGCCCACCGTATCGGCCAGGACAAGCCGGTGTTCGTCTACAAGCTGCTCACCGAGGGTACGGTGGAGCAACGGGTCGCGGAGCTACAGGCGCGCAAGCAGGCGCTGGCGGACGCCATGCTGGCGGGGGGCGGCGCCGCGGCGGGGTCCTTGACCGCCGAGGACCTCGAGCTCCTGTTTGCTCCGGTCGCATGAGTGGGCTGTTCCCCACTAGTGCAGCATAGTAAAAATCCAGAGATCATTTCCTTACGATCAGGCGGTCAACAACTTGCCAGCACAAGTCCAAATTACAATTAGAACCACGGATGGACACGAATAAACACGGATTGTGATCCGTGTTTATCTGTGTCCATCCGTGGTTCTTCTACAAGTTCAATTAACAAATGGCTTTAGGATTTCTACTACGCTGCACTAGGATTCCTTGACTGCCTTGGACTTTTACAAATGAGTCAAGTTTGTGCACTGCATAAAAAACTCACACTCGGATGCGCTGTGCCTATTGCTTTTTTTGCCCGCAGATTACGCAGATTCCCACAGATCGTCTTCTTTTTAAATCTGCGAGAATCTGCGGATAGATCCAAGCGACCGGATCATTTTTCCTGTCTACTCAATCCGAACCTCGGCGGCTCCGCTTCTGGCCGTCAATCGATACAAGTCAACGCAGATCAGTCGCAATCGGATCGCCATCAGTGATGGTTCTTGATCCATTTGCGTTGATTTGCGGCTAACTTTTCCGTGGAGATCCTGCTCGCTCAGTATTGTCAGGATTTGAGGGCATCCATACTGGTACGGATATTCTCAATTACCGATCCCTTGTTTGAGCCGAACCGGCCCACTAGGGGGCGTTCTCAATTGAGCCAAATCATCATAAAAATCAATCCCGTAGGCTGGGTTACGGCCAGGGACGGCGAAACCCAGCACACGGTATTGCGGATCGGAAAAGCTGGGTTTCGTTCCTCAACCCAGCCTACAACACTTAGATGATTTATTGATTGAGAACGCTCCCTAGACTGCATAGTATGCATGCAGTGCATGCGCGTTAGGAGTCTAAATCGATGGCAATGCTGACGGTGCGAAATTTCGACGACGATCTAAAGGGCCGACTGCGCCTGCGGGCAGGGAGTCACGGACACTCGATGGAAGAGGAAGTGCGGCAGATCCTGCGCGAGGCGCTGGTGGTCGAACAAGAGCAAGATGGGTTGGGCAGCCGTGTTCATGCGCGCATACTCGCCCTGAACGGCGGCGGCGAGCTTGTACTTCCGGCGCGCTCCGCCCCGCGTTCGGCGCCTGATTTCGGAGCAGGTGGTCAGTGATCCTGCTCGATACGAACGTGGTCTCCGAGTGGATGAAGGTGGTTCCCGAGCCTGAGGTCATCGCGTGGCTCGATCGTCAGCGCCCAAGCCATCTCCATATGTTGGCCGTCACAAAGGCCGAGATCGAGACAGGTATCGTGTTGCTGCCGGATGGGCGGCGACGCGAGGCATTGCGTTTAGCCGCGCAGGTCGTTTTCTCCGCGCTCCACGGACGCTGTTTGGCGTTCGATTGCGCGGCTGCCCCACACTACGCAAATATCCTGGCTCGCTCCAAGCGTCTGGGACGACCCGTATCGGTCGAGGATGCCCAGATTGCGGCTATCGCCTACGCCAACAACCTTGAGCTGGCAACCCGCAACAGAAAGGATTTCGGATTTCTGGACGATCTGGACCTGGTCGATCCCTGGGAGGGACCCTGAGGCCTGCGTAGGGCGGATAAGCTTGCGCTATCCGCCGTATGCCAGCTACCTCCGCCGCCTTGGCCTGATCCGACCGACGATGGAAGTCAAATTAAGCAAGCAACAAAAAGTCACCGTAAACGGTTCGGAAGACATTTATCTGATCATGCGCCGGATTCTCCGTGGAGAAAACAAAATCAGTCAAGGTCAGGAACACTTCCAGATGGTGGGTTTGAATCAGGCGAATAAGATCCTCTATAATGAGTAAAGTTATGAAAAGTGCAAAAATTGATCCTTCTATATTACCTGTTGGTGTTCAAAACGAGCTTTACGACTTTTACGAGTTTCTAGTGAAAAAATATGCTTTGAACAAGCATAGGAAAGGCATAAATGTCGAAGATATTATACCAAGAAAAGTAAATGCTTTTGAACCCTTAAAAAGGGAATCAGTTTATGACAGATAACTTTATTTTTGTGGATTCAAATGTTTGGTTATATGCTTTTATGTCTGCTGAACCTAAAAAAACGAAGAAGGCAGAAGAGATTATAAGCAATTCCAATATTATTTTGAGTACACAAATTATAAATGAAATGTGCGTTAATCTTATCAAAAAAGCTGGATACAGCGAATCTGAAATACAGCAAACCATAAAAAATATTTATGAGTATTATCAAGTAGTGCCAATTGATGAAGAAACCATCATTGAAGCCTCAATTCTTAGGTCAACACATCAATTGTCATACTGGGATAGTTTGGTTGTAGTATCTGCAATTGCTAGTAAATGTACTATCTTATACTCGGAGGATATGCAGCATAATCAGATTGTTCAAGGTATTAAAATAGTAAATCCGTTTATAGAGATTATTTAACATGATTATGAAACGAATCTTTGGAATGGAGAAAGGTAAGATTGAAGCAGCAAAGGCAATGAACAAAAAAGAGATCGGTATAACGATCATTGCTGAAACTTCAGGACTTTCAATCGAAGAGATTAAAGAACTATAAGGGTGGCTATCGGAGAGTTAGCCGACAGAAGTACAATGACAAACACTGCTTGATAAAAATTGTCATAGTTGCTGTTATAGCATGAAATACGATATAGAAATTGGACAAAGTGCTGATAAGGACTTAAGTTTCTACGAAGTGTTTGAGCAACGAATTATAGTAAAAGCGATCATTGAATACTTGCAAGTAGATGCTGATGTTGAAACAAGAAAACGCAAACGGCTTCGTTCCAATCCTGTAGCACCCTGGAAATTACGGATAGGAAATTTTCGAGCATTTTATGAAATTGATGCAAACCGGAACGTTAAGGTTCTAGCTATTGGACATAAAGTTCATAACGAATTATTTATTCGTAGAAAAAAGGTAGAGATATGATTACAATAGATTTACGACAGAAGAAACATTCCGTGGAGGAATTATTGACCTTGGCAAAATCTGAATTGGTTTTGATCTATGGAAAAGATGGTGAACACTTCATATTGGAAGAAACAGATGATTTTGAAAAAGAAGTTGAAGCGTTAGGTAAAAGTGAAAAATTCATGAAATTTCTTGAGGGAAGATCAAAAGAAAAAGATACAATCTCCATATCAACCATAGCAAAAAGGTTAGGAATGTGAATCACCTAACCAGAACTTGCAGCCGACCTCCTCCGTCGACGGGTGAATTCAGCCGCCGGAAGTTTCGAGTGTTGGCAATACGGTGCAAGGCAGAGAAGTCGGTAGCTTGGGGGACAATGCCATTAAGTTAGCTGCTGGCCGCTTGTCGTAGCCCAACACCGGTGTTGGGCACGCCCACCGTCCACAGATGCGGTTCGCGCCTGGCGGTGGTGCAGTCCGGAAAGGACAACACACGCTCACCGCATCCTACTCGCCCAACCTTGTATGTTCTGTTTCCAAGGGAAAGCCAAGGATGAGGTATAAAAGGATTTGATGAAGAGTACTTGGGGAAGCCGTCCCAACCTGAGGCCTTGAGCCTGTACGTAGATTGGCTCCCCGCCCTCTTCGCCCATACCGGAGAGTATCCGAGGCCGTGAGCTGCGCTTGTGAGCCTGCATACACAAGGTCGGTAGGCGAGGGTTCAGGGTCGGGGAACCAAGTCTTGATCCTAGCGCCTTTTTTGCTTCCGAGGAACCGCTCATAAACGTTGCCGGAATCGATGTCAGCTACCAAACTGTTACCTTGACCATCAGCCGCGATGGCCGCTTGGGAAAAGCCCGTGAATTCAAGAATACCCCCCAAGGGCATCAGACCTTGGTCAACCGCTTGCGCAAAGCAAAGGTGAGCCGGGTCTGCCTGGAAGCCACCGGCCAGTATCACCTCGATTTGGCCCTCGCCCTGGATGACGCCGGGCTCCCCCTCATGGTCATCAACCCCAAAGCCGCCAAACGCTTCGCGGAGGCCATGCAGACCCGCACCAAGACCGATGCCGTCGATGCCGCCGTCCTCGCCGAGTTTGCCCGGCGCATGCCCTTCGAGCCCTGGCCCTCGCCATCCGCGCCTGTGCCCGCCGCATCGCCGCCCTCAACAAGCTCTGCACGCAAACGAAGAACCAGCTCCACGCCGCTACGCAAACCGCAGCCACGCCGGACTTCCTGATCGCTGATCTGCACCAGACCATCGCCCAACTGGAGGCCCACATCGAACACCTGCGCCAACAGGTCCTCGCCCTCATCACCACCGATGAGAACCTGCAGCAAATCTTCGACCTCCTGGTCAGCGTCACCGGCATCGCCGCCGCCAGCGCCATCCAGCTCCTCGGTGAACTGCTGGTCATGCCCGAGGACATGCAAGCCAAGCAGTGGGTCGCCATGGCCGGACTCGATCCCCGGCAACACCAGTCCGGCTCCAGCGTCAACAAAAAACCACGCCTGTCCAAAGCCGGCAACCGCTACTTGCGCATCGCCCTCTACAGGCCTGCGCTCAGCGCCGCACAACATGATCCCACGGTCAGGGCCTACTACCACCATCTGATTGAGAACCGTGGCCGGAAGAAGCTCCAGGCTCTCTGTGCCGTCATGCGCAAGCTCCTGCACGCCATCCACGCCATGCTCAAGAACCGTACCCCCTTCGACAGCAGCCGCTTCTATGCCCCGAGCGAAACGGCAGCATGATAAATCTCATTTATGTGCCAGCGATGAAGTTTTGGGGATTTGGAGCCAAATTGGACTTGCATCGGAACAGAGTATCTACGAATCGCGCGCATCAATCCGCGAGGATTCGTGTGATTTGTGAGGTTTCCTCTCTTTTGCTGGCCGGTATACTTCATATTGGCACAATGTTGCATTTCTTGAACACTTGGAATCTCAGCGTGAGGAGCGAATCAAGCTCCTTCTTGTACGTTGTGTGTGTTTGATTTAAACACGCCGATATTGAACGTTTAAAACTGCCAAAGTCGTAATAGTGCTTGGAATAGAGAACCTCTTTCTTGACGAACTTCCATACTCTCTCGATGAGGTTCAAGTTCGGTGAATAGGGTGGCAGAAAAAGTAGCTCGATATTGAGTTTCAAGGCGAGTGCGGTGACGATTTTGCATCTCTGGTAACGCGCGTTATCCAACACCAGAGTAATCGCTACTCCATGCGTTACCGATGCGATTTTTCGGAGCAATTCACAAACACTTTCGGCGTTGATATAGCTGTCATTCGTGATTAACACCAGTTCATGTGTGATGGCATTTAGCGCGCCGAGAACGTTAAAACGTCTCCGTCCGGCGGTCGCCTTTACAAAGAGGCGTGTAAATGACCACAGTACACCGAGAAAAGGTCCGAATACGAAATGGGCAGCATCGACAAAAAAATAGCGCGCTTGCCTTCCTTGGCTTCTTCGAGGCGCGGCTCTAACTCATTGATTTTGAATCTCTCTTGCTCTTCCGAGTCCGCTTTTTCCGGGATCGACCCGACTTTTCTCGGGCGCATACCAAGCGACTTCAGGAACTTTCCCACGGCGCTGGGGCTGCGCTTGATTCCAGTCAGCTGCTCTATGCTTGCTATCGCGTCCTTGAGCGTCGCTGGCGGATGCGCGCGAAAATGGGCTTTGAGGCGAGCTCGATGCTCATCCAACTCACTCGTCGGGGCGTAGAAGTTAATTTCCATTAGTTTTTCCACCCCACCCGCTTGATACATCCTGAGGTATTTGCATAAGGTGTTACTACCAATACCGGCAAGCCGACAGATCTCCTGATGGGAAAGGCCCTGACTTTTTAGCCACAGCACATCCATTCTCCTTCTCACTCTTGGATGAGGGTCATCGTAGCGTAACTGCTTAATCCTCTTGATATCCTGCGGGCGGAAGTCGATTCTTATCATTGCTGCCTCAATGTACACAATAAGCTCTCTAACCCAACTTAGTATATCATCTCTCAGAAAGTTACACGTCTTTCCAGGAATTTATTTTAAAATTCGTATTTTGTGCCTATAGGGAGTATAACGCTTAACTTAATGGCATTGACGCGCTGCGTGGGAACGTGGAAGCCCCGCGCCGCGGAGAAAAGGCGGGATACTGCGCTTTCCCGCCCTATGCGGGCTAGGTGCGTTGATGGAGATATTCATGAATTTGAAAAAGAAGTAATAGTTGCGGTATATAAGACGTTTCGACGTACTTAAACACGGCAACTCGCCGTCTACTACCTGTTGGGCAGTTCATCGATACAGGTGCTTTGAGCAGTTGATGCTATATATTTAGCGCAGTTAGATATATGGGTACGGAGATATCATTAGACGTTGGCGGTCTTACTATCGATTGGTGCAAGAATTCTCGTGGCACTGATCATGGAGCCCTCTTTCAAGACAAAGATCTTAAACATCATCTTTCTGATCAAATCAATTACGAGTACTTTGAAGAAAACAATGAAGATCCCGGCCTTATGGAAAGAGCCTTTGTTAGACGTCTTAAAGAAACAATCCCCAGAATTGAGATGCTAGGCTTTACAATTGATGCGGTGCAGCGTGAGTACGAAGCTAGCGTAGAGGCATGGATTGAAGAACGCGAAAGCATAGAGGAGGAAGGGACGCAATCTTCCAATAAACCAATGTCTTTTGAACAATTCCGTCGTTTCGTAATGGAGCACCCAGTAGCATCGATTGACGACACTTTTGTGTCCGGGCTTGATGAAGCCAGTACAAGGAGGATACAAGGGCGTTTTAATGATGAAACACTAACGAATCAACTTCCACATTACTATGCATATGATATTCATGCTTATTCTGAACGAAGCTACTTCGGGGGATTGATAGGTTTTCTTCATCCATATTCAATCCTTCAACTGTTAGCGCAGAATGATCAAAACCTCGAACTCGATGTTGTATGGCAATTTGGGCCTTTGGTTGACGCTGGTTGGGCTAGCGAAAGTGAGTTTGTCAGCGGCGCCCGTCGAACACAAAAAATCTTGGTTGCGACAGAAGGTAGTTCAGATGCACACATACTCAAGCACGCTTTCACCATACTCAGACCAGATGTTGCAGATTTTTTTCAATTCATAGACATGAGTGGCGGTCATCCGTTTCCGGGTGCTGGTAACTTGGTGAAGTTTGCAAAGGGTCTCATCAAGATTGACGTCCAAAATAGCCTTATTTTTTTGTTTGACAATGATGCAGAAGGAGTTTATGCATTTCAGCAATTGGAGAGACTAGATATGCCATCAAACATGAGGGCAATAATGCTGCCTTGCCTTAAAGAGTTTGAAGCTTTTTATACGCGAGGACCAGAAGGAGATTTTACTGCCAATATAAATGGACGTGCAGCGGCGATAGAATGCTACCTTGATCTCAACCTGGAGGGATATCCGCCCGCCAGCGTTTTGTGGACTAATTATAAGAAAGACCTTGGTATCTATCATGGCTCCTTGGAGTATAAAGAAACTTACACCAAGGAGTTCTTAAAACAAACTTCAGATACAATTTCTATGAATAAATACCGCGTTGATAAATTAATGATCGTACTGAGTTCGCTTATCGATGCATCTCACGAGATTGTGTAAAATTTACGGAATGATAGGCTATGGGCTTTTTCCTGAGAATGTTGGGCACGGGCCATCCCTGGCCCTTTGCCTAACCTACGCTGGGGCCAAGCGCACTGTGCGAGGGAAATATCAAGCCCATAACCTATCATCCCGTAACGTATTGCCGGGGGGAACGATGAGTGGCACCCAGAGGACAATCCTCATCTCACCACAACTTCGGCAAATTGCAGAGCAAGCGATCACACATCCGGATCGGGTCTTCACCAGCCTGATCCACCGCATGGATATCGATTTTCTTCGAGAGGCCTTCTTTCGGTTGCGCCGAGACGGTGCACCGGGATTGAGTGGAACGACGGTAACGGAGTACGAGGAGGACCTGGAGACCAACCTGAAGGACCTGCACGAAAGGCTGAGAACGCAGGTCTCTGTGGCCCCGCCGATCAAGCGTGTGTGGATTGACAAGGACAACGGAAAGAAACGTCCGATCGGGCTCACGGAAATCGAAGACAAGCTCGTCCGGAAAGCGGTATCGATGCTGATGGGAGCGGTATTCGAGCAGGACTTCTTACCGATCTCCGATGGCTTTCGGGACGGGTGCAACGCCCACGACGCCCTCGCGTTGCTACGCGAGCAGTGCATGACGCGCGCCATCCGATGGATCTATGATGCGGACATCATGGGGTTCTTCGACAGCAAGTGGTTGAATGCCGGCATCATGGAAGGGGAAGAAATCAGCTACAGCGACAAAGGAACGCCTCAAGGCGGGGTCATCAGCCCCCTGTTGGCGAACATCGCTCTCCACTCTGTACTGGACGAGTGGTTCGAGACCGAAGTCAAGCCCCGGATGCGAGGGCATTGTTTTGTGGTGCGGTTTGCCGACGACTTTGTCATCGGCTTTCAGTACGAAGACGATGCCCGGCGGGTCATGGATGTGTTGCCGAAGCGCTTCGGGAAATACGGGCTTGAGCTCCATCCAGAGAAGAGCCGCCACCTCGACTTCGGTCGGCCCGCACGCTCTCAACGGTGTGGGCGGGGAGCCAACACATTCGGCTTTGTCGGATTTACCCACTACTGGGCGAGGTCAAGGCGGGGATTTTGGGTCATCAAACGTAAGACCGCAGGCAAGAAGGTTAGGAAGACGATCCAAGGCATCCGGGATTGGTGTCGCCGGAATCGGCACCGCAATCTCGATGAGCAGCAGCGGGTGCTGTGCTCGAAGCTGCGCGGTCATTACCACTACTTTGGTGTGCGTTGCAACACGCGAGCCATGTACAGGGTGCGGTATCACGTGCTACTTGGGTGGCGCTACTGGCTCCACCGCCGGAGTAGCAAGAAGGCGATGAACGGGAAGAAGTTCGAAGCCTTGTTGGAAAAGATGCCGTTGCCCAGCCCCAAGGTCCTCCACGCCGTCTGATTGCTTGCGGGGTAGTAAAGTTATGCGTCAGGGTTGGTGTTGCAATCCTGATTACCGAGGAACCGGATGACCGAATTGGTCACGTCCGGATCTGTGGGGGGGATGGTTCAGTAATGGCTGTCTCTACCCGGAAGCTCAGTGGGTAATTATAGCGTTTCAAAGTGCGCGGTACGGCGCGCCTTAGCTTGTCGTTAGTGCGCCGCGCAAAGCGGGGCCCATCTGGTCGGGTGGAAGTCCCGACATGGTAAGGGCTAACCACCCACCATGACCGAGAGTTGCGCCTCTGGCGGAGCGGTGATTGCGGTAGGGAACTGCGATCGCCGGCGAACAAGAGAGGTGAAGCGTACACTGGGGGGGAGTCGGATCACCTCAGAGTACTCCGAGACGGTAGGGCCGCTCACAGGGGGAAGGGGGTGACCGTCATGGGCATCCGTCACAGGCAACCGCTTCGGGACAGAGTCGGGCCCGATTAAGAGAGACCGACTTTCTGGGCGGAAAGATCCACGGAGCACATGGTGTTCTGCGCGCGCGTGAGCATGGCTGAGGAGCCCGGTGCGGGAAAACCGCACGCCGGGACCGGTGCCGGGTAACCGGCGTCCCTACTGCGACGGTGCATTAATACTCGTAGTGATAACGAAGCTGCGCGATAAAAATATGGCCATCTACAACTTTATATACAAGCCGATGTTCATCATTAATGCGTCGAGACCAATAGCCCGACAAACCGTGCTTTAAAGGTTCAGGCTTACCCATACCTTCAAAAGGCTCACGCTGAATATCCTTAATCAAGCCATTAATCCGTTTAAGCATGGCTTTATCGGTTTTTTGCCAGTACAGGTAGTTCTCCCAAGTTTTACTGGAAAAAGTGAGTTTCATTCTATTAACTCGTGCTCAGTACCCTTCCCTGCCTCAAGCTCCGCAATCGACTCCAGCAAATGGCGGGCATTTGCAGGAGAGCGGAGTAAGTATGCAGTTTCTTCCATAGCCTGAAAGTCTTCTAAAGAAATCATCACTACAGGAGATTCTCGCTTTCGAGTAATAATCACGGGATCATGGTCATTGCACACTTTTTCCATAGTTTTCGCTAGGTTAGCGCGTGCGACGGTGTAACTTATGGCATCCATAGTAACCTCTTTCGCATCAATGGGTACGCGATATTGTACAGGAAGTGTGGCGGCACATAACAAGGCCATCAGCTCAGACGCATTTTTTGTTCGCTGCGCTCACTGCAAATGGGCCGGTTACGGTTGGTGTTAGGCAATCTGCTCTCCAATAATGCCCTCCGATCCCTGGCGGACCGGCTCCTGCTCGAACAGGGGCGGCTCGACCCGTTCGAGCTGCTGCTGGCGGCCGACCTCCTCGCCTACGAGGATTACGAGGCCTGGCGGCTGGGACACAAACCGACCATCCAGGCCGTACTCCGCAACCCGTCGACGGAGGTTGCCGAGCTGCTGGAAGAGATATGGGCCTACGCCGCGGAGCAGGGGCTCACGGCGACCCCCTTGGAGCATCACGGCTGGGCTGTTTCCGATAGCCCTTTGCGCATCGGCGATCATGCCCCTCTGGTCCGCGCCTGCGGCGTGGTCTTCGCCCCACCCCCGGACCGGCTCCAACCGGACCTGTTCCAGGACAGCACCGCCTCGCTGCTGGAAGAAGAGATCCGGCGGGCGCTGGCCGAGCGTCGCATCGACCGGGCACGGGAGCAGGTCGCGCGGCTGGCGCGGCAAGACCCGCACCATCGCCGCCTGCGCGGCTTCCTGCGTCTGATCCAACTCATCGACGACCCGGATACAATGGATCCCGGTAATCGCCTGCGGGAACTGCTGGCTATCGAGCCCCTGGCACGGGAGCTCCTGGGACATCGGGACCGAGACTTTCTGGTCCCCCTGTGGTCGGCCCTCGCGGAATCCCTCACCGGACGGACTTTCGACCCCGGTTTCCCTGACCTCCATGCCGGCTTCCTCTGGGCACGTGCCGGGCGTTGGGATGCGGTGCGAGAAGCGGTGGAGGCGGAACACGACTGGCGGGGCGAACCGTCACTTCTGCTGGCCCACGCCGAGGCAAGTTGGCACCGGCGCGACTTGGAGGCCGCGCGTGCGGATTGGCGGTGGCTGTGCTGGGAACACCCTCTGGAGGCCGAGCGGACTTTCGTCTCCTCACGGTTTCCCGACCGCCGTCTTGCCGAGCTTTGGAACGGGTTCGGCGACCTGGAGCCGCCGCTCGATACCGAGGACTTTCCGGCGTGGTTGCTGCTGCAGGAACCCCTTGCGGCGGTTTCCCCGGCGCCGGATTCAATACCGACCGACGAGCGCGGCACCGCCTATCAGCTGCTGCAGCGCCTGGTCACCGGCGACGACGACATTGAGTTGCGGCGTGAGCTCTCGGAAATCCACCCCCAGCTGCTGCGTCTGTTTCTGGCGCGGAGGCGCTGAGAACGCCGATCCGGAATTTGAACCGCAAAGGCGCGAAGGACGCAAAGATTTTTTTATCCACAGATTACACAGATTCCCGCAGATTAAAAACGAAACAATCTGCGAGAATCTGCGTAATCTGCGAACAGAAAAGATCATCTGATCTTTGGCGACCGATTTGCGTTGATTCGCGTTCATTTGCGGCAAAAAAGAATTCCTCTACAGAACCATGAATGGGATTCGTGCAAATTCGTGTCCATTCGTGGTTCTAAAATAGGGGGAAGTGGGTAGGCTGACCCAAGATAGATTTACTTCAAGATGGTTTGAGGCGCTTCCCCCTTCTCGACCCAGTTTTCCAGAGCTTCCAGGACCTTCAGGCTGTCCTGGGTG
This sequence comes from Candidatus Thiosymbion ectosymbiont of Catanema sp. Cochon2018, assembly GCA_011392765.1. Classification (GTDB taxonomy): domain Bacteria; phylum Pseudomonadota; class Gammaproteobacteria; order Chromatiales; family Chromatiaceae; genus Thiosymbion; species Thiosymbion ectosymbiont_A. The sequence goes on from WYCW01000002.1 coordinate 559,603, forward strand.
ACACCGTTTGCACCGGGCAGAAGTCCGCAATGGTCCATACCGGGAATCATAAACAGCCGCACGTTTTTCTCCAGTTCCTCTTTGCCCCCCATATTCGAGGACAATTTTTCATACCAATCGACTGTTTTATAGGGGGTAACGATCGCATCCGCCCAACCATGCCAGACGATCATCTTACCGCCGGCCGCTATGAACGCCGTCAGGTCCGGCCGGTCCGAATTGTAGATTTCGGCCATGGTTTCCAGGCGCTTCGGGTCGGTCTCGAAATCGAAATCCGACAGGGAGTAGCCTGCCCCCGGATCCTTTTCGAATGCCATATAGCCCACGAAGTCTTTAGCAAACAGCGGGATCAACTTGCCGCCGCCTTCCGGCTTTCCAGTCAGCCATAACCACCAGAATCTTTCCGAACCTTCCGGCACGCCGCCCGGATAGAGTTGCTCACCGGCCTTGTTCCGTGGGCCCTGGCGCCATTTCTCAATGACATTCAGTTCGACATCGGTCAAACAGGTTTCGGCCTTTTGATCGGCCTCACATTTCAGCACCGACAGATCGACAGAACACCTACGCGGGTCCGCAATCATACCGTCCTCGGCCCCGTCTTCGGCATCACACTGTTTTATGACTTCATCGCCGATCAGCTGGTCCTTGCCCGGTTTCAGAATGACCTTGCCGTCTTTATCCGTGTTGGCTTGCGTGAGCCATGCCATTTTGGTGGCAACCAGCCCGGTATAGTCCATCGCCGGTGCACCGGAGATGATACCGCTGAACATCTGCGGGTATTTCAAGGCGGCCATATTGGCCATGCGACCGCCGTTGGAGCAGCCTTGGAAATAGCTGTTTTCCGGTTTCTTCTTATAGAAGACATCCAGCAATGACATCGCCACCCGATTGGTCTCACCGATGGAGCGCCACGCCCAATCTCGCTCTGCCGGAGGGTTGTTATAGGCCCAAGTCGCATCAGTGACGCTGAGGCCATGGTGACCACTGTCCGAGGTAGCCGTGGCGTAACCCCTTTCCAGTCCCGGCCCCATTGCATTGACGAAGGAATATTTCTTATCCGCACGCCCTAAGACGCCACAGAAACCACCACAGCCGACTTGGTAGAGTTTGCCGTTCCATTCTTCGAGCGGCAGCCGCACTTCGATAGAGATCGAGGGCAGGGCAGTGGCGCGTACCTCGCAGTATTCCACCAACGTCTCTGATGTCATGACCCGAGCCGAGGTCACATGAGCCCCGTCCATGACGTGATTGCGCAGGGCCTGACAATCCTGGGTGTTTTGGGCAAATGCCGTACCCCCTGTCCCACTGGTCAGGCTCAGCACCAGCATTGCGCCGAAAAAACGGCGCTTGATCTCATTGAGTATCAAAGGATACCTCCTGTTCGTATTTTTGCCGCTTCGTGTTTTTGCCGCAAATGAACGCAAATCGGTCGCAAGAGATCACATTCTCTTTTCTGTCCGCAGATTACGCAGATTCTCGCAGATGGTTTCGTTTTTAATCTGCGGGAATCTGCGTAATCTGTGGATAGATTAAAGCGACCGGATCATTTTTCCCGTACTCAATCCGAACCTCGGCGGCTCTTCATCGCATTGCCTTTATTTGCGTCCATTTGCATTGATTTGCGGCAAACTCTTCCGTGAAGATCTGCTCGCTCAATCTCACCGGCGGTCAGTCCGGCACGGAGAAGCCGTAAGGGGGATCACTGAAGGCGAGCAAGGGACCATCCGGGCCGCCGAGTCGTGCCTCCCCATGCTCTGCGACCTCGATCTCCACGACGACCAGGAGCTCGTAATCACCCTTGGCGTTGATGCGGGCATCTACCACCCGACCCGTGGCCTGCTCGGAGCGGCTGCCGGTACTGTGAAGCGTGTCGCCCGGCGCGGGCGGGTTCTCCGCCCTGGCCTGCGCCAGGTACATGCGGCGCTTGAGTTTGCCCAGGTATTGCATGCGTGCGACTACTTCCTGGCCCGTGTAGCACCCCTTTTTGAAGCTCACGCCATCGATCAGGTGCAGATTGGCCATTTGCGGCACGAAGGCGTCCCTGGTCTGCGGGTAGACGGTCGGTATTCCAGCTCGGATGTCGAGCAGGGACCAGTAATCGGCGTTGACGAGGGTCGCGGTCGCCGCCAGGTTTACCCATAGCTCCTCCAACACGGAGGGGACCCCTAGGATCCGGAACCTGGGGGGAGACCCCGGAATGCGAATGGCGAGCAGGTCGTTACTGCGGGTCGTCTCGTTTTCCTGCGTCGGGACCGCACCCAGGTGGGATTCCAGCAGGGACGGTGCGCACTCGCCGGCGACGGCGATGGTGGCGAGCCGATCGCTCGCGTCCTCGAGGGTGGCCTTGGTCCGCAGGAGATACATGCGCAACCGCTGGCTCGCGGCTTCCACCTGGGTGCGCGGAAGCTGAAGATAGATGATGTCGTCCCACTTGAAGGCACGAAAGCTGGTCAGCATCCGTCCCTTGGGGCTGCAATGGCTGCCGATCCCGCTGACGGCAGCGGAGAGTCGGGTTACGTCGTTCGTAAGTTGTCCTTGGAGGAAGGGCTCCGCTTCCGGTCCGGAGACGGCGATGAGTCCGAGGGAGGAGAGTGCCATCAGGGCACAGTCGGCCTCCACCGGGGCGTTCGGGAAATATAGGTTTCCCGCGTCGTCGGTCTGTGCGGAACGGGATTCGAGGAAGGTTTTCCAAAGGTTGTTCATAGCGTTGGCAGTATCTTTACGGATCGCATCGGAATCTCGATTTCGACTTCGATCCCGATTTGTGCACTGCATAAACTCGACTCATTTGTAAAGATTCGGGTCCCTCAAGGATCCGTAAGTGTTGTAGTTGTAGGCTGGGTTGAGGAACGAAACCCAGCTTTTCCGATCCGCAATACCGTGTGCTGGGTTTCGCCGTCCCTGGCCGTAACCCAGCCTACGGGCTTGATTTTTATGATGATTCGGCTCAATTGAGAACGCCCCCTAGTACATCGTTTCATCCTATCTTGCATGTTAACAATCTGATTTTATTTTATAAATCATTGTGTTATATGCTTTCAAACATGCAAAATATGCTGAAATGGGGTACTAGTACCCCTGATGGCCGTGGTGGCAGAACACCTCGCGCATCATGCCGACCAGCTGCAGGGTACGCGCATCGCTGACCCGGTAGTACACCCGGTTGGCGTCCTTGCGCGCTGCCAGGATCCCCTTGTCGCGCAGTATGGCCAGGTGTTGGGAGATGTTGCTCTGGGATGTGCCCACGTAATCCACGATCTCCTGTACGCTGATTTCCTGACCGCCGAGGGTGCACAGGATCTTCAGTCGTAGCGGGTGCGACATCGCCTTGAGCGAGCGGGACGCGCGTTCGATGTCGCTGTCGTCGGCGAACAGGTCGGTGGAGGAAGCCTCCGCGTTCGCGGCGTGAGGTATGGGATTTGTCGAGTAGCTGGGATCACCTACCATGGAAGTATGCTCTTCTAGTATCATCATTCCATAATAAACTTTTTTTCAGAGATGCGAATCTTTAAACTCCGCCGGGGACCGGAAGAATCCCCAGGTAGAGGGACCTTCGAAAATCCCTTCATGAGAGACCCGATTCCCGTCCGCGACCGAGCAAGCACCCCGTTTCACCTTATTTTTGGTTCTCGACGAGGTGACGAGCGGCCGGATGCCGGGGGCGCGGGCGCAGGGATAGTTGCCTTTATTGCTGCCGTCTTACTGGCGATGATCGCTATCCCCGCACCGGCGGCGGAAGGTGGCGCCATTGAGAGCCGCAAGCGTGATCTGGCCGACGTCGAGCGACAGGTACGGGACCTGGAGCAGAACCTGGCCTGGCGCCGGGGTCGCCGGCAGGAGCTCAGGGCAGAGCTTGAACGCCACGAACGCGACATTGGCGACCTGGCGCGGGCGGGACACCAGTTAGCGGCAACCATCAGTAACCAGGAACAGGTCCTGGAGAAGCTCCGATGCCGATTGGCGGCGGAACGCAAAACCTTGGATCGCGAACGTGCCGTCCTGGGGAACCTGCTGCGTTCCGCGTATGCCATGGGACCGGGGGACCACATCCGGATCCTGCTCGATCAGGAAAACTCGAATCGCCTGAGCCGGGTCATGGCCTATTACGGGTTCCTCAACCGCTCCCGTATCCGACGCATCGAGGCCGTGACGGAACGCGCGCGCAAGCTCGATGAGCTGACCCGGGAAACGGCAGAGGAAAGGGCACGGCTCGTCTTATTGGCAAAGAAACAGGAGGAGGCCCGTGCCCGCCTGGCGACGGCGCAGGACGAGCGCACCGCGCTCCTGGCTTCCCTGGAGCGGACTATCGCCACCCGGGCCGAACGCATCGAAGAGTTGCGCGTACAGGCCCGGGAGCTGCGCGCGCTGTTGCAACGGCTCGAGCAACAGGCCCTGGTGCTGCCCGAGGTAAAGCTGAGTCAGGAGCCGATGAGGCGGCTGCGCGGACGCCTGGCCTGGCCGCTTGCCGACGCCTCATTCCTGTCGCGCTACGACAGTCTCAAGGAGGGTGGTATCCAACGTTGGGATGGCGTCGTCTTGGAAACGGAGGAAGGTGCCGCGGTACGGGCGGTTCACCATGGCCGAGTGGCCTATGCGGATTGGCTGCGCGGTTTCGGGCTGTTACTCATCATCGAGCATGACAAAGACTATATGACCCTGTATGGCCACAACCAGACCCTGCTCAAGGAACGTGGAGAGTGGGTCGCCGCCGGCGAGACGATCGCACTGAGCGGTAGTAGCGGCGGCCACCTGTCGCCCGGCCTCTATTTCGCCATCCGCTACCGTGGTCGCCCCCTGAACCCCGAGCAATGGTGCCGGAACACTGTCGGGTCGGGACCCGAATCTTCCGCTATCCACTCCCCTCTTTCATTGGGAATTCTTTTTTGCCGCAAATGAACGCGAATCAACGCAAATCGGTCGGGTGGTGGTAATTTTTCAAGTGGTAGAGTGAAGGGCACCTTGAAAAATAGGCGTTTTCACCACTTGAGCGACTCTAAGCCATTGATTATTCATGCGTGCCCTTGACGGGAATCGTATTTTTCAAAGTGCCCGGAAGTCTTTGCATGATCGAACAGGTCCCCACTTAAAACTTACCCACGACTCCAGTGACATTCCGATGAAAAAACCATTCCGATCGTTTGCGACCCTTGCCATCGGCCTTCTCTTTGCCGCCGCCGGCGGCTATCTCGGGGCAGTCCTCGCCCAGGAGGCGAAGGGGCACGAGAAGTTGCCTCTGCAGGAGCTGCGTGTCTTTGCCGAAATCTTCGGGCGCATCAAGAGCGAGTATGTGGAACCGGTAAACGACGAAAAATTGCTTAAAAGCGCCATCCGCGGCATGCTCTCGGGGCTGGATCCTCACTCTTCCTACCTGGGGAAAGACGAGTATCGCGACCTGCAGGTCGGCACCAGCGGTGAGTTCGGGGGCCTGGGGATCGAAGTCGGGATGGAGAATGGATTCGTCAAGGTGATTGCCCCGATCGACGATACTCCCGCCGCGCGCGCCGGAATCAAAGCCGGGGATCTGGTCATTCGCATCGACGACAAGCCGGTAAAGGGCATGACCCTGAACGATGCCGTCAATACCATGCGCGGCAAGCCCGGCACCCGGATCGTCCTGACCATCCTGCGCGAGGGTGGGGACCGGCCCTTCAACCTGGAGCTGGAGCGGGACACCATCCAGGTAGCGAGCGTCAAGAGCCGGACCCTGGAGCCGGGATACGGCTATGTGCGGATCTCCCACTTCCAGTCGCGCACCACCGAAGATCTACTCTCGGCCCTGAACACGCTCGAGAAGGAAAACAAAGGCAGACTCAAGGGCCTGGTGCTGGATCTGAGAAACAATCCGGGCGGTGTCCTCAACAGCGCCGTCGGTGTGAGCGACGCCTTCCTGGTCGGAGGGGGGCTCATCGTCTATACGAAAGGCCGGGGCGAGGACGCGGAGCTCCAGTTCAAGGCCGGCCCGGACGACGTACTCAAGGGTGCTCCCATCGTGGTGCTCGTCAACGGCGGCTCCGCATCGGCCTCGGAAATCGTCGCCGGGGCGCTCCAGGACCATAAACGCGCCATTATTATGGGCCGCCCCACATTCGGTAAGGGTTCGGTACAGACCATCGTGCCCATCGACAACACCACAGCGCTCAAGCTGACGACGGCCAGGTACTACACACCTTCCGGTCGCTCCATCCAGAGCCATGGGATCGAGCCCGATATCGAGCTGGCCAAAGGCGAGCTCAGCATTGCCGAGAAGCCGGACGTGGCGCCGTTGAAAGAAATGGATCTGCGCCGTCACCTGGACAACGACAAAAAACCGGCCGGCACGGACAAGGATAAAGACAAGGACGATAAGGCCGGAAAGGATGAGAAGACCCTAACGGAGAAACGCCGCTCCTTGGCCGCCGAGGACCATGAGCTCAGCGAGGCCCTGAATGTGCTCAAGGGCCTGAACATTCTGGGCCGTCGCGCCGAAGACTAAAAAGGTTACGGAAGTATGTACCTGAGTAAACTCAAACGATAACCGCTCGCTACGTCAAGTATAAATTTGGCTTGGGGCTTGGGGTTTCGCTAAGTACATACTTCCGAAAGGTTATACGCGCCCCCTTGCGGCGGACGCGACAGATTCGTCCGAAACATCGCCATAGGATGCCGAATGGCGGCGATCCGCCTGCCCTGAGGTGTTGTACCAGGGCCTCCATGCTTGCCCCCGGCGTTCTGTCGCCTACCCGAATGATGCACCCCCGGTAGCTCGGTCCGCCGAGAGCGACGGCATCCTGCCGGCTCGTAGCTCGTAGATTGGGCAAAGCCGGATCAGGGACGATCCGGCGTGCCCGACATCAACCTTTCGTTGGGCTACAAGATCATGTTTTTGGGAAGGTTTATACGCGCCCGCCCTGCACGGACTACCTGGGACAGGCGCAGGGAATGATGCGGCGATTACTCGCGCAGATGGGTTGAGCGTTACTGACTGATTATTACCCGACTTCGGAAATTTCAAACGGCCCAGTTGCGACCACTACCCTAGATGAGGATTCGGGACCCGACATCCATGATTGTCCGCGGTGTCCCGCATCTGCGGACGAAGTACCAAATGGCCATGGAGATCACCGATGTGGATCAGGGTGATTTGTCCGTCACCCGCAGCGAGTATCGGCGGTAAACAACAAACAATGGTCAGCAAACCCAATAAGGGCGTCTTGAACATTTTAAGCCGGTGCTCGGAAGACAGGTGCATCCAGCGGGTAACCCGAACAGCCGGTATCCTCTTCAGTGTAGAACCTCGTCGAGACTGCCGGCGGTGAGGACCCGCTCGGACCACGTGAGCAGGGTCTCCTCGCTGGCCTGCTCGATACGGTGCTGTACCGCGTCGGATAAAGTACCGAATTTCAGACGCAGCTGGCGTTCCAATACCAAGGCTTCGCCTTGATGCTTGCCCTGTTGCATGCCTTGCTGTATACCCCGTTGCATGCCCTGTTGCATACCCTGTTCGTGGAAGCGTTCGGCAAATCGGCTCATAGTCTGCGCCTCGTCGGGATAGTCACGTTGGTATTCGGCCCGCTCATTATCATCAAGCGCCGCGTAGATGTCGATGAAGTCCAGATATTTGAGCTGCTTCTCAGGGTCGGGTTCCAGCTCAGTCAACCCCCGGACCGCTTGGGCATAGACTTCGACCTTGCGCCGTGCGGGGTACTGCATGTTGGGCAGGTTCAACCGTGCCACCAGGTTGTCGCTGTGGCGGTGGTCCTCGTAGGACAGCTCACCGAGGGCACAGCTCAGGTAGAGGAAGTCGAGGTAGGTATCCTGATTTCCGCTCAGGCGCAGCCGTTGGGCCACACCTTTCGCTCGGCGCAGGAAGATGACGACCGGGACCAGGCGGTCGGTCTTCATCAGCTCGGCCAGATCCAGACAATAGTGGGCCAGGCGGTGGATGGAGAAACGGCGGGCGTCGCTCTCTTCTTCGAGCACGAACAGCAGGGCCTCGCGCCGTCCGTCGGGCCACTCTACCCGTAGCGGCACATCGAGCTCCCGAAAGCGCTCGCCTAGGCGCTCTTGGAATTGCTCCTGGCGCACGGGTGTGATGCGCACTTTCTCGTCGATCTCCGCGGCCTCGGTGGCAGCGAAAAAGGCCAGCGCTTGGCGGGAATAGTCGAGGAGGAGGTTTTTGAAGTTCTGGTCGTGGGACATGATCCTACCCGGGGAAAAAAGCGAGGCTTGGATTGTTACTAGGGGGCGTTCTCAATCAATAAATCATCTAAGTGTTGTAGCTGGGTTGAGAACGAAACCCAGCTTTTCCGATCCGCAATACCCTGTGCTGGGTTTAGCCGTCCCTGGCCGTAACCCAGCCTACGGGCTTGATTTTTATGATGATTTGGCTCAATTGGGAACGCCCCCTAGGATCCTTGAGGGACCCGAATCTTTACAAATGAGTCAAGTTTATGCAGTGCACAAATCGGGATCGGGATCGAAATTCCGATTGCGATCCCGATCCCGATCCCGATTTCGACCTACCCAAGCTCTCCAACGGTTGGTTAGGTGTAGGAGATGGGGCCTTACGGGAGAGGGGCTGTTGGGGTCTTCATGCCTCGTCGGCCTGAGGCGAAGCCTCGCTAGGATTTTAGGGCCTGACATAACTCCAACCCAGGGTCTGTTTCTCGACCAGCTCCACGATACCGGAAGGCACATAACGGACCTGCTCCAACATGTCGGCGGGCCTCAGTTTCGCCCGGCGCATCGAGTTCTCACTCACGACAATCCGCACGCCCTCTGTCGTCACCTCCCTGACCTTATCGGCAATAGGAATCGGCGCGTAATACTTGAGCGTCTGCACCCCCGCGCCATACACCACGATCTCGACATCGACCTGTTCCGGACCGAAGGCCTTGAGTGCACTCCGGGCATTGTCCAGGGCCGTATTGAGTTTATCGACACTGTCTTCACTGACCTGCAACAGCAAGCGATACTTCAACTGTTCGGCAGCCGTCCCGGCTACCGACATACACAATAAAAAAACAGCGCTGATCAGTCGTATTCTTTTCATCTCGGATCTTTCTCAGTGCCATCAGATTAACCGTTACCGGATCGGTAAAAAAGAGGAAAAACTACGAATCACGCGAATCCTCGCGAATCCTCGCGAATCGATTCGCGGAAATTCGCGTGATTCGTAGTTTTCTCTTCCGCATCGGTGAGGTGGACCCCAACCATTGGACAGTCAGGAGCCAAAAATAAGTTAAGAACGGAGAGCGATTCTTGCGAGTCTTATTTCAGATAAAGAGTAGTAGATGATAGCCTCATGAGTCAAGTTGTTTTTCGATGGAAATGACAAGAATACTTGTGAGTGCACGATGAGAAATGACAGAACGAAACCTTTTCCATTGCATAGGAGCGCAAGATGGTTTATGGTATCTGACATTCATGAGAAGAGTGAACCTGTGCCGGTGTGAGCCCATCTAAGGCGCTGTGTGGACGTTCGTGATTATAAAAGTGGAAGTATTGCTCCAGCCCATGGTAAAGCGGTAAGACGTTCTGGTAGTCCTTGCGGTAGATGTCTTCGTACTTGACACTACGCCATAACCGTTCAATGAAGACATTGTCGAGTGCCCGACCGCGCCCATCCATGCTGATCAGGATCTCCCGATCGAGCAGGCAGCGGGTGAACTCGGTACTGGTAAACTGGCTGCCTTGGTCGGTGTTGAAGATCACCGGATGAGCGTTCTGGAGAGCCGCCTCCAACAGACTGACACAAAATAGATGATCGCGCGTATTCGACAGCTCCCAGGCAATGACGTAGCGACTGTACCAGTCGATGATGGCCGCCAGGTACATGAAGCCGGTGGCCATCGGGATGTCGGTGATGTCCGTGGACCACACGAGGTTGGCGCCTGATAGCTCCAGGCCCTGGAGGAGGTAGGGGTAGACTTTATGGGCCGAGTGAGGGCGGCTGGTGTGAGGCCCGGGAACCGTGCCCTGGATGCCCATGAGGGCCCTCAGGCGCTGTACGCGCTTGCGGTTGACGAGATGACCCTGATGCCTCAGCCAACGCGTCATCTGGCGACTCCCAGAGAAGGGCGTGCGTAAGTATTGCTCGTCAATGAGCCGCAGATACATCAGGTTTTGCTCGGATTCAGTCCCACAGGGCATGTGATAATAGCTCGAACGGCTCAGACCGATCAGCGCGCATTGCTGGGTAATGCTCAGGTCGGGATGCTGAGGCTCAATCGACAGGCGCCGACTATTCACCGAATTCAGCCGACTTTTTTTTTAGCCAATCCAGCTCCATCTTCAAGCGCCCGATCTCCTCATACAGGGGGGCCGTGAGTGCGTGCTCGGTCGGTGGTTGTTTGGCCGAACCGTTTCGCTTAAAAGCTTCGGGGAGGTGCTTGATGGCCTGCTTTTTCCAGGTGCTGATTTGGACCGGGTGAACTTGGTAGTGACTCGCTAACTCGCTCGCCGTTTTCATCCCTTGGATGGCCGCAAGGGAAACTTTAGCCTTGAATTCTGGAGTGTGGAGCTTGCGTTTGTTTGGCATGGTTGAGTCCTCTGCGTTGCGGTTGCGCCCTTCGCAGATCTTAACTTAGCAACCTGTCCAATTTTTGGGGTCCACTTCACGGTAAATGGCCAACAGCTAACTTAGTGGTATTGGAACCGAAGGGAGGGACCTTACCACCGCTGAAAGGTTGAACAATTCTTCGTGTTTTGTGCTCTCGTCCAATCGTACAGGATTTTCAGGATTAACAGGACGTTTTGTTGTTTTAATTGCGGTTAGCGGGAGAAAACGGAGTAAGGTTCACGAATTCGGAACGCGTGTAACCGTGCGGCGAACGTTCAGGGCAACAAGAAAAAATCCTGTTAATCCTGTCCTATTAGAATATTGCGACGAGCGTTCAGACGAAACCGCAACGTGTTTTAACTTTAGTTGGTTCCGAGATTTCAGTGTGTATACCCAGGGACAACAAAATTACAACACCGTCCCCTCGTGGTACAATAGATGATCGTCACCGATTACCTCCGGCAACCGACTGCCGCGAATCACCGTATCCAGCTTATGATTCCCCAACCACAGGAATAAATCCCCATCCGCCTTACGGCGTTTGAGTGCCTCATTGGTCAAGACATCCAGCGCCGACTCATCCATGTTTTGGATCTGTTCACAGATAATGACCAAAGGCTCTTGCCGTCCATTTCGGGTATTCAAACGCACGAGAAATTTCTCCAAACCGGTTACCGAGCCGAAGAACAGGCTGCCGGCGACTTTCAATACCGTTGCCCGTTCCATCCCCGCCGGCCGGTACTGCTCGGCCTCGAGTCCGAACAACAACTCGATTTCAGGGACGGAGACACTCCTCAAATAGGCTACAATCGATAAAAAGACCCCCAAAAAGACACCATCCGCCAGCGTGCCGTATAAGGCTGTTATCAGGGTAATCACAAAAATAATTCTCACCTCACTGCGTATCGACAGTAACCGCTTGATATCCTTTATCTTGATCAGATTGGAGGCCACGATAAACAAGATACCCGCCATGACCGGCATGGGCAAGCGTGCAATCAAAGGGCTCGCGCCGAATACCAGGAGCGCCAGCGCCAATGCCGAGACGATGCCCGCCAGAGGAGTCATTGCACCTGCTTCCAGATTGGCCGCGCTGCGATTGAACGAGCCGCAGGCCGGAAAGCAGGATAAAAAACTGCCGGCGACATTGGATAGGCCCTGACTGGTGACCTCCTTGTTATTATCGATCAGTTGTCCCGTCTTGGTCGCCAGACTCCTGGCAATGATGGTCGATTGGATCAATCCCATCACGGCAATAGTAAACTCCACCGATATCAGGCCTTCCGCGGCCTCCGCGAATAGTTGGCGACGTCCCAGGCCTCCATATCCGTCAAGGTATAGCCGGCGCCCAACGGCATATTGGCCTTGATATACCGTGCTGCCCTTCTGATCTTATTCATACCCGCCCCACGATTGAATGAATCCCACCTCTATAGGGGCGGAAACATATAGCCTTCGCCGTTCTCGTGCTTATGACCCTTGCCGTCTTCTCCATGACATATGGCGCAGCGGGTTTTGTAGACGATTTCGCCATTGATATGGGAGGGGGAGCGGGGTCGGCTGATGCTCACAAGGCCGCGGCCGGGTAGCTCGACCCCGATCGGCACGTCCTTGGACAGCCAATGCATATAGGTCACCAAAGCCACCATTTCCGGGGCATCCAGGGTCGGGGCAATGCCGTCCAAACTATATCGAAAACAATCCTGAATCCGTTCCTGTAATTGTCATTATCGCGTTCGCCGCGCTGCCACTTGTTGATCTAGTTGATGATGTATTGTGGGGGTTGCCCGCTCAACGGCGGGAAAACGGCGCCGAAGCCCTCGCCATTCGGGCCGTGGCAGGCGCTACAACGTGGCATCATATATTCCGGTTTGCCGCGCACGGCCAGCTCCCGACCATTTTCCAAGGTCTGAAAATCCGCCGCGACAGGCTGTGCCTTGAACGGCAACCGGGCATAGTACTCGGCTAAATTGTCGATCTCCTCGGGCGTCAGTGCCTTGGCAATCGGGTTCATCATGGCATCGGACCGAATACCTAGTGAATAGACGGTGAGATCCTTATAAACACGAGGGGTCTTGGTGTAATCACGTGCAATCGCATCGACTTTTACGCCGATGTCCAAGGGGTTGCGTGCAAAATGTCCCAATGCCATTGAGTTAGCCGCCGGTCCGGGGCGAGCGCATATAAATTTCTTGGCGAAAGGTGCTACCGGACATTTTGGAGTGCGGCCTGTTTGCCGCCGGGCAGGCGGCAACCCGACCCCGGTATCGACAGGAACCTGATACCTAGCGAGGCTTCGCCTCAGACCGACGAGGCATGAAGACCCCAACAGCCCCTCTCCCGTAAGGCCCCATCTCCTATACCTAGCCAACCGTTGGAGAGCTTGGGTAGGTCGAAATCGGGATCGGGATCGGGATCGCAATCGGAATTTCGATCCCGATCCCGATCTCGATTTGTGCACTGCATAAACTTGACTCATTTGTAAAGATTCGGGTCCCTCAAGGAATCCTAGTGCAACCTAGTGAAAATACGGAGACCATTACCCTGCGATCAGGCAACCAATGACTTGCGTGTACGAATCCAACTTATACTTCATATTGGCACAATGTTGCATTTCTTGAACACTTGGAATCTCAGCGTGAGGAGCGAATCAAGCTCCTTCTTGTACGTTGTGTGTGTTTGATTTAAACACGCCGATATTGAACGTTTAAAACTGCCAAAGTCGTAATAGTGCTTGGAATAGAGAACCTCTTTCTTGACGAACTTCCATACTCTCTCGATGAGGTTCAAGTTCGGTGAATAGGGTGGCAGAAAAAGTAGCTCGATATTGAGTTTCAAGGCGAGTGCGGTGACGATTTTGCATCTCTGGTAACGCGCGTTATCCAACACCAGAGTAATCGCTACTCCATGCGTTACCGATGCGATTTTTCGGAGCAATTCACAAACACTTTCGGCGTTGATATAGCTGTCATTCGTGATTAACACCAGTTCATGTGTGATGGCATTTAGCGCGCCGAGAACGTTAAAACGTCTCCGTCCGGCGGTCGCCTTTACAAAGAGGCGTGTAAATGACCACAGTACACCGAGAAAAGGTCCGAATACGAAATGGGCAGCATCGACAAAAAAATAGCGCGCTTGCCTTCCTTGGCTTCTTCGAGGCGCGGCTCTAACTCATTGATTTTGAATCTCTCTTGCTCTTCCGAGTCCGCTTTTTCCGGGATCGACCCGACTTTTCTCGGGCGCATACCAAGCGACTTCAGGAACTTTCCCACGGCGCTGGGGCTGCGCTTGATTCCAGTCAGCTGCTCTATGCTTGCTATCGCGTCCTTGAGCGTCGCTGGCGGATGCGCGCGAAAATGGGCTTTGAGGCGAGCTCGATGCTCATCCAACTCACTCGTCGGGGCGTAGAAGTTAATTTCCATTAGTTTTTCCACCCCACCCGCTTGATACATCCTGAGGTATTTGCATAAGGTGTTACTACCAATACCGGCAAGCCGACAGATCTCCTGATGGGAAAGGCCCTGACTTTTTAGCCACAGCACATCCATTCTCCTTCTCACTCTTGGATGAGGGTCATCGTAGCGTAACTGCTTAATCCTCTTGATATCCTGCGGGCGGAAGTCGATTCTTATCATTGCTGCCTCAATGTACACAATAAGCTCTCTAACCCAACTTAGTATATCATCTCTCAGAAAGTTACACGTCTTTCCAGGAATTTATTTTAAAATTCGTATTTTATGCCTATAGGGAGTATAAAATAGTCTTGCTATTTTTACTCTGCTGCGTTAGCCAATCGTACAGGATTAACGGGATTTTGGTAGTGTTCTAACTTTGTTGCTTAAGGATTTCAAACGGCGGCGCCGAACTCATAACGATTCACGAATAATCCGATGACAATATCGTGCATTTGATTCAGTTTTGAAAAACAAATCGTCTTACGCGCAAGCCGCTTGATTCGCGTCCGTAGCGTCAAATGTTTGCGTTCTATTTTCTGCGTGTTTTGTTTTCCAACGACATGTTTTTCGGGATCTAAATGGCGCTTATAGGCACCCCAGTCGTCGGTATAAAAACGGGTAATCCCAAATGGCTCTAATAACCCTTTTAATTCAAGAAAAACCTCATCTCGACGTTTCCCGAATACATAAGCCAACACCTTACCCGTGGCCCGATCAATAGCATGCCACAACCATCTTTGATTGGCTTTACTCCCTACATAACTCCACATCTCATCCATTTCAACGGTGGCGCCTTGCTTGCTAACATCATGATAATCCTCTACTTTTAGAATATCTACCACAATCTGCTCAGGCGTGTGGGTCGCTAAAAAATCGTGATTCACGGCATGCAACTCGGGTTCTTTTTTTTTAATTCATTGATAACGGTCACAGGACTGATACCCAGTACCCGCGCGGTATCACGAATGCCGCTGCCATTCAGTGCCATCTCAATGATTTGTTGTTTCGTTTCCGGTAACCGCCCTTTCTCGGAATAATCCTGGATAAACGTTTTGCCCTCACAGGCCTGTTCTTTGCAAATAAAACGCTGCTTGCCATTGCTGGTGTTGCCATGTTTAGTAACATCAATACCATTGCAGACAGGGCATTTTACGGGTAGTAATACCATAAGAGTTTCCTCGGTAAAATTTTGTTCGGTTAATAGCTTAAAGCTCAGGTAATTATATCAAGTGATTTATAATTAAGCAACAAAGCAATAACACTACCCGTGTCGTTATCTCCGTTCTCCCCGCGGATAACATACTTCAGGTCGGCCCTATCGCTCAATCGGCAGGGGGTACAGGGCAGGGCGAGCGCGTATAAAGTTGTGTAGTAACAAGTAGATAGGGGAAAGTAGGGGGGGACGACTTTGCGGAGGTTTCCCCATGACAAACAGCATCCAAGAGCATTTTTCCGGACTTGAGGACCCTCGGGTTGAGCGCAACAAGCGCCATGGATTTATGGATATTCTGCTTCTGGTGATTTGTGCCGTCACCGGAGGTGCTGACGGATGGGAAGCCATCGAAGAGTTCGGTAAGGCGAAACTCGAGTGGCTACGCCAGTTTGCCCCGTTTGCCAATGGTGTCCCGTCTCACGATTGCATTGCCAGTCTGATCTCCCGGTTATCGGTCAAGGGATTTCAAGCGTGCTTTGCGAACTGGACCGCAGCCATCGCACAAACCACGGGGGGTGAGGTCATCGCAGTGGATGGTAAAACCGCCAAAGGCTCACGTGATCGCAAGCGTGGACGCGCGGCATTACACATGGTCAGTGCCTGGGCAAACACCAATCGCCTGGTCCTGGGCCAGGAAGCGACGGCGGAGAAATCCAACGAAATCACGGCTATTCCTAAGTTGTTGGAGTTACTGGAACTGACCGGCAGTATCGTCACCATTGATGCCATGGGTTGTCAGCGGGAGATTGCGGCACAAATCGTCAACCACGGTGGTGAATACGTGTTGGCACTCAAAGGCAACCAGAGTGCCCTATACGAGGCGGTCAAGGACTTTTTTGCGGTGGCCCAAGCCGGGGAGTTTGCCGGGGTCGAGCATGACTTCTATGAAGAAGTTGATAAGGACCATGGGCGCTTGGAAACCCGCCGCTACTGGATCACCGAGGAGTTGCAAACACTTCCTAACACCGCGCAGTGGATGGGGCTACGCAGCATCGGTCTGGTCGAGCGTAGCTGCTTGATTGGCGAGACCGAAACCGTGGAGCAACGTCTTTATCTCAACGCCATTGCCGCCGATGCCCCGCGTTTCGCGCACGCCGTGCGCGGACACTGGGGAGTGGAAAATCGGCTTCACTGGCGACTTGATGTGGTGTTTGGTGAGGACGCCAGTCGCATCTGCAGAGGCAACGCGCCGGCGATCATGACCGCGATCCGCCACCTGTGCCTGAATTTGTTTGAACGTGAGCCCTCCTCCCGGCGTCTGGCACAGAAGCGACGACAAGCCGCTTGGGATGACGACTACCGCGCTAAGGTCGTGTTTGGATAGGAGTTTATACGCGCTCGCCCTGGGGTACAGGGGAGCTCTCCGTCCGCCACCCGCTCCAAATCCGCTCGCTTGGTCAGATCGAGCTGTTCGCCGCTGACGGCATCCAGGCAAAAGATTTGCGGTTGAGAGCGTAGGGGACGGGTCTGCTCTAGGCAATCGAACCAGATGGTGTCGGGGGACGTTGGCGCAACCAATCATTTTTCGTGTCAATAAATCTCTTTCCATTCTCTGTGCTCTCTGTGTCCTCTGTGGTTCAATACGAATAGCTCAGCGATGGGCACGCTACGCTTTGTGCACCCTACATGCTTATTCGTTTTCCGATGGCTGATCCGCAGAGTCGTTGCCGTTACCGTTGTCGTCACCGTTCAGGACCAGGATGCGTTCCACCCCGGCGAGTCGTTCGTCTCCGGCGAGGCTGATCAGCTTCACGCCCTGGGTGTTGCGGCCCAGCACCGGGATTTCATCCACCGGCGTGCGTACTAAGGTGCCGCCCTCGGTAATCAGCATGATCTCGTCCTCCGGGAGTACCAGAACAGCGCCGATCTGGTCCCCGTTGCGCTCGGAGGTGCTGATGGAGACCACGCCCTTGATGCCCCGCCCCTTGGTCGGGAAGTCCTCGATTGCGGTCCGCTTGCCGTAACCGTTCTCGGTGACGGTGAGCACGCTTCCCGGCGCCGCTACCAGCATGGAGATCACACGTTGTCCGGGCTCCAGAGATACCCCGCGCACGCCGTGGGCGGTGCGGCCCATGACCCTGACTTCGCCTTCCTTGAACCGCACGGCCTTACCTGCCGAGGTGAACAACATGATGTCCTGTTCGCCGTCGGTAACGGCCACCCCCACCAGGTATTCGTCCTGCTGCAGGTCGATAGCGATGATGCCCCGTGACAAGGGGCGCGAAAAATCCCGCAGCGGCGTCTTCTTCACGGTGCCGGTGCTGGTGGCCATGAAGACGAAGTAGCCTTCCTCGTACTCGTGGACGGGCAGTACGGCACTGATCCGCTCACCCTGCTCCAAAGAGGGCAGCAGATTGACCATGGGCCGCCCGCGCGCGGCACGCCCGGCCTGGGGCAACTCGTAGACCTTGAGCCAATACACCTTCCCGCGACTGGAGAAGCACAGCACGGTATCGTGGGAATTGGCGACGAAGAGCTTATCGATGAAATCCTCGTCCTTGGTGGCCGTAGCGGATCGGCCCTTGCCCCCCCGTCTCTGGGCCTGGTATTGGCTCACCGGCTGCGCCTTGGCATAGCCTCCATGGGACAGGGTGACTACCACGTCCTCCGGGGCGATCAGGTCTTCGAGCGTAAGATCGATGTGGTCGGCCAGGATCTCGGTCCGGCGCGCGTCTCCGTACTGGTCGCGGATGGCCTGGAGCTCCTCGCGGATGACCTGCATCAGGTGCTCGGGATCGGACAGAATATCGAGTAAGTCAGCGATCTTGCTCAGAATTTCCTCGAACTCGGCGATGATCTTGTCCTGCTCCAGACCTGTCAGGCGATGCAGACGCAGGTCCAGAATGGCCTGGGCCTGGACTTCGCTCAGGCAGTAGCCATCCGCGCTTAGACCCAGGCCCTGGGCCAGGTCGTCCGGCCGGGTCCGGTCGGCACCGGCCCGCTCCAGCATGGCGGACACGGCCCCCGGCCGCCACACCCGCGCCAGCAGCCCTGCCTTGGCCTCCGCCGGGCCGGCGGAGGCCCGGATGAGTGCGATGACCTCGTCGATGTTGGCCAAGGCCACCGCCAGCCCTTCCAGCACATGGGCGCGATTCCGGGCCCGGCGCAGCTCGAACAGGGTGCGCCTGACCACTACTTCCCGGCGATGGCGCAGGAAGTACTCCAGCATCTGCTTCAGATTGAGCAGCCGCGGCTGGCCGTCCACCAGGGCCACCATATTGATGCCGAAGACCGTCTGCAGCTGGCTGTGCTGGTAGAGGTTGTTGAGCACCACGTCCGGGTAGTGGTCACGTTTGATCTCGATGACCACGCGCATGCCGTCCTTGTCGGATTCGTCGCGCAGCTCGGCGATCCCTTCCAGCTTCTTTTCCTTTACCAGTTCTCCCATGCGCTCGAGCATGCGTGCCTTGTTCACCTGGTACGGAAGCTCGGTGACGATGATGGCCTCGCGGCCGCTGTGTTTCTCGGTCTCCGTGTGCGTGCGGGCGCGCAGATAGATGCGCCCGCGACCGGTGCGATAGGCGGAGCGGATACCCCGGATTCCGTTGATGAGAGCGGCGGTAGGAAAGTCCGGCCCGGGGACATGGCCCATGAGTGCGTCGACGCTGATCTCCGGGTCGTCGATGATGGCCAGACAGGCGTCGATGATCTCGGTCAGGTTGTGGGGCGGGATGTTGGTCGCCATGCCCACCGCGATCCCCGTCGACCCGTTGACCAGCAGATTCGGAAAGCGGGCCGCCAGGACGACCGGCTCCTGTTCGGAACCGTCGTAGTTGGGGATGAAATCGACCGTCTCCTTATCCAGGTCGTCGAGCAGGGTGTGCGCGATGTGCGCCATGTGCACCTCGGTGTAACGCATGGCCGCCGGGGCATCCCCGTCCACCGAGCCGAAGTTGCCCTGCCCGTCCACCAGCAGGTAACGCATGGAAAAGGGCTGGGCCATGCGCACGATGGTGTCATAGACCGCCGTATCACCATGTGGGTGGTACTTACCGATGACATCGCCCACCACGCGCGCGGACTTTTTGTAGGGCTTGTTCCAGTCGTTGCCCAGCTCGCTCATGGCGTAGAGCACACGGCGGTGGACCGGCTTGAGGCCGTCGCGCACGTCCGGCAGGGCCCTGCCGACGATCACGCTCATGGCGTAATCGAGATAGGACTTGCGCATCTCGTCTTCCAGATTGACGGGCAGAACCTCTTTGGCGAACTCCGGCATGGGCGTGGGAAAGCGAGATGAAAGGCCGACTCGAAACGGCCTCATGAATGCTTGGTGGGAGATAAAGAAAAATTATACCATGCGGGCGGTTTCGACCGCACAGTCGGATCTAACCGGAAGCAGAGCTGGAAAAATCCTTCCGCGCTTTTTTCAAGGTGCCCTACAAGCGGTGCCGGTAGCGCCTAACGTAATGGCATTGCCTTACGCCCGCTCTTCTATCCATGCGGCCTGAATGGCTTCCAGGATCTTCTCGCCGGAGTGGGCCGGATCGTCGTCGAATTCTTCGAGGGCGAGGGTCCAATCACGCAGATCCACGAAGTTCACATAGCGCGGGTCCACGTCGGGATGTGCCTCGTCGAGTGCGATCGCTATATCGAGGATGTCGGTCCAGTTCAAGCCCATAAAGCGCCTCCTGATTTACCGGTTCGCTGGTTATGCCAGACACCCTCTCGGATGTAGCTACAGTATCAACAAGGATAGGCTCTTTATGGATTCCGGACT
Organism: Candidatus Thiosymbion ectosymbiont of Catanema sp. Cochon2018; assembly: GCA_011392765.1. GTDB lineage: Bacteria > Pseudomonadota > Gammaproteobacteria > Chromatiales > Chromatiaceae > Thiosymbion > Thiosymbion ectosymbiont_A. Next base: position 579,528 of record WYCW01000002.1, read on the forward strand.
GCTCACGATCATGGAAGGCAGCACCGGACGTTTTGGAGTGCGGCGGCGACCTTCACCCCGGTACTTGCTGGAATCCGCGGTGCCCAACGTAATCCCAGGGGTGGCCTGGCGCACGTACCTGCCGCCGCTTTGGATTTGGCGACGCATGAGGCATTTGCGGCCAGGGGAAAGCGCCGTCGCCGCAGCGCGTGGGGAACCTGAATCCCAGGTTCTCGGCAAGCGCCGCGGGTATCCCCATTTCCGGGGTCCCATGCGACCGCGCCGCTCTGCCGGCGCACTCCAAATCAGTCCGGAATCCATAAAGAGCCATCCAGATTACAGCCTTCACTCGGATGTTCACCTACCGCTCAATGCTGCTCCGACACCATGTTGATGGTGTATTTGGGGATTTCGACCACCAGGTCCTCATCGCCCACCAGGGCCTGACAGCTGAGGCGGGATTCCGGCTCCAATCCCCAGGCCTTGTCGAGCAGGTCTTCTTCGGTCTCGTCCGCTTCCTCCAGGGAATCGAAGCTTTCACGGATGATGACGTGACAGGTGGTACAGGCACAGGATTTCTCGCAGGCATGCTCGATCTCCAGGCCGTTCGCCAGCGCGGCGTCGCAGATACTGACTCCGGGTTCGGCCTCGATCAGAGCGCCCTCGGGACAGATCTCCTCGTGCGGCAGGAAGATGATTTTCGTCATGTGAACACCCATGTTCGTCATAGGCTACTCGAATTCCTCGATCTTGTGTCCCGCTACAGCGGCCCGAATGCTCCGATTCATGCGCCGCTCCACGTAGAAGTCGCAGGTTTTTTCCACAGCTTCGACGGCAACCCTGATCGCCTCCGCATCTTCGCCCGCGGCGGTCCGTTCCAAATTCGCCAGGGCCGCTTCCACCCGGTCGCGCTCGTTCGCATCGAGCAGTGTATCCCCATCGCTCGCCAGCGCGGCCCGCAGGGCCGCGAGGGTGCGTTCGGCTTCGACCTGTTGCTCGCGCAGGCGCCTGGCTTGCAGGTCTTCTCCTGCTCGGGCCATGGAATCCCGCAGCATGGACTCGATCTCGGCGTCGGTGAGCCCATAGGATGGCTTGACTTCGATTTGGGCCTTGACTCCACTCGATTGTTCCCTGGCGGTAACGCTGAGCAACCCATCCGCGTCGACCTCGAAGCTGACCCGGATGCGGGCCGCGCCGGCCACTAAGGGCGGAATTCCGCGCAGCTCGAAACGCGCCAGTGAGCGGCAGTCCGCCACCAGCTCCCGTTCGCCCTGCAGCACATGGATGGCCATGGCGGTCTGCCCGTCCTTGAAGGTGGTGAATTCCTGGTCCCGCGCCACGGGGATGGTGGTGTTGCGGGGGATGATCTTTTCCACCAGTCCGCCCATTGTTTCCAGGCCGAGGGACAGAGGTATGACGTCCAACAGCAGCAGCTCGTCGGTACCCTTGTTGCCGACCAGGACATCCGCCTGGAGGGCGGCACCGACGGCGACCACCCGGTCGGGGTCGATCTCCGCCAGCGGTGGAGTACCGAAGAGCTCGCCCACCCGTTCGCGCACCCGGGGCACGCGCGTGGAGCCGCCGACCATGACGACGTCTTGCACCTCGTCCGGCCGCAGCCCGGCGTCCCGCAGGCAACGGCGACAGGCTACAAGCGTCTTGGCGATGAGGGGGTCTATCAGGGTGTCGAAGGTCGGCCGATCCAGCTCGCCTTGCCACCGGGTCCCGTCGGGCAGCTCGACGTGCAGGGGCGCCCGCTCCGCCGTGCTCAAGACCTCCTTGGCGGCACAGGCGTCGCGTAGCAACCGACGCAGGATGTTATGGGAAACATCGTCCGTGATGCCGGCCTGTTCCATGATCCAGCGCGCGACCGCGCGATCCAGGTCATCGCCGCCGAGGGCGGAATCGCCGCCCGTAGCCAGTACCTCGAACACCCCGCGCCGCAGGCGGAGGATGGAGATGTCGAAGGTGCCGCCGCCGAGGTCGTAGATGGCGTGGATGCCATCGGCGTCCTGATCCAGGCCATAGGCCACCGCCGCCGCAGTAGGCTCGTTCAGGAGTCGCAGCACTGTGAGCCCCGCCAGGCGGGCGGCGTCCTTGGTCGCCTGGCGTTGGGCCTCGTCGAAATAGGCGGGGACCGTGATGACGACCCCGGAGAGGTCGCCCCCCAGGGCCGACTCCGCCCGAGCGGCAAGCACCTTGAGGATCTCCGCCGAGACCTCTGCCGGGCTGAAATCCCCGCGGCAGGTACGGATGCGCGGAACGGCAGTATCCGTCCGGACGAATTGATATGGCAGGCGGTTCCCCAGGCGCTTGACGTCATCCAGCCCCCGGCCGATGAGGCGCTTGGCGGAGGCGATCGTGTTCAAGGGATCGGCCACGGCGGCGGCCTTTGCTTCCTGGCCGACGATCACTGCCTCCTCGCCGAAGTGCACCACGGACGGCAGCAAATGGCGTCCATCCGCGTCCGGCAGGGTGGCGGCGGAGCCGTTCCTCACGGTGGCGACCAGGGAATTGGTCGTTCCCAGGTCAATACCCGCCGCCAAACGGTGCTCATGTGGCGCGGCGGACCGGCCCGGCTCCGAGATCTGTAACAATGCCATGCAGCCTACCCTTGATGAAGTCCTGTCCCCAATGCCTTCATTTTAGCCTGTGCAGGACGCGGTGAGTAACACCAGGCATCGCCATGAGCGGGTAGGTCGGATGCCTACCGCCAGAGCTGTCGTTTCCCATACTCGATCCGTCTTTGGGTCCACGGCGGCATGGACACCGGACAATGCTGGCCCGCGGGACACATGAAATCATAAGATGTGCTCTTATGTGTGACATATGTATCAAATGGATCTAACCTTACCCCTATCCTGACCAAGCGTGAGGAGTGGCACCATGACCGACTACTGCGACCCCAGGACCGTCATTGGCCCCAAGCGCCGCGTCTCCAACGTGCAAGTGATCTACGACGGCGGCCCGGACGGCTGTACCGTCGCCCGGCTCGACTGGGATGGAAAGCCCGGAGTCGGCATCCGCTGGAACGGCAACCCCGCGGATCACCCCTTGGGTAGCCCTCAGAGCCGTGGTTACCCCTTCTGGTTCCGGGTCCCGGATGGCTTTAGCGACGTGGTACTCCGGCGCGCGCAGGAGCTGGCACCGGAGACCGACCTGGACGCCGCCTATCGCGAGATGGCGAGAGACACCGGGCGCGAGCAAGAGGCGACCGAGTGGAGCCAGGCCCTGATCGGAGACGCGGCACATGCGTCGCGGTGAGATCTGGTGGGTCGATTTCGGCCCCGCGGTCAGCGGCGAGATCCGAAAATGCCGCCCCGCCGTCATCGTCGGCAACGACTCCGCCAACCAATTCCTTTCTCTGCGTTCTCTGTGTCCTCTGTGGTTCGAAATGGCTTTTGTAATACCCTCCTTGAGGGAGCTCTGTCCCAGCGAGGCCAAGGTCCGAGTCAGGAGGCCGAGAGCAAGGCGATGGCGGACCAACTGACCACCGCGGACGATCGCGTCTGGTCGAACGGCTCGGCGCCTGTCCACGGCCAACCTGCGGGCCGTCGAAGACGCAGTGCTCCCAGGCTCGCACTCCTGAACTGCGATTTGCTCATATCTTTCCGCCATCCGCCAAACCATGGGATTGGGCCGGAGAAGCAGGAGGGGACAGCGGCAGGATCGAAGCAACCGCTCTCCCTGGTGCCGGGGAAATGCGTCGATCAGCCGATTGCGCATATCGACATCGTCCTCGAATACAGTCATCCAGATGCTGAAGAAGCCGGACTCTTGTGCCTGGTGAACGATAACATGCGTGATGGGTTGTTGTCTGGATCGGCATCCAGCGATTTAACTCTTCGGCCAACAACCACATTTTTTAATCGCTGTAAACCCTGTCGATGGCCACTCGCTTGCCGTTTTCATCCACAACTTCGTTGGAACGCTTATCAACCCGGTCAAGGCAAGGTATTCGCTGCCTGTTTCGCTACCCCTCGTTCCCACGCCGCCATCGCTGCGGATTACCTGTCAGGAGATAGGTGAACGCAATGGGGTGTTATCGCGATCGACAGTAAGACATCCTTGAGCACGACATCTTTGTCTCCATGGTGGAGTTACAGTTGACGCAGCCCCAGAAGAAAGTTGTCCCAGCGTCCCGCTAAATGCGCGCGTAGGCCGAAAGCCCTTAAGGTTGGATGTGCTCTACCGCCAGCATGAATCGGGATACGTCGTTCGCAATAACTGCAATAGCTACCCAATCTGCAGGATCAACTCCCGGCTGGCTTCTTGGTAGGTATCAAAAGAAATCATCGGTCAGGGTGAACCCCTCTGGAAATGCCGGTCGCATGGCTTCCCTTCACAGCTTCGCGGCCTTTTCATTTCAGAAGGCTGAAATGCCGGGGTTGTCCGCATAGGGCGCCATGGTTTCCGGCAAGTCGCGCCTTGTATTCCGCCAGCTTCTCTTCCGGGAAGGCCCTTCGCGGCGGCTTCGAAGGCTCCCTCGAAATAATGCCTGGCCGCACCCGTCATCTCCTCATAAGCACGCTGACCCGTGGATTAGATCATCCCCATGATGCCTGCGATCTCTTCGACCGGCAGGTTCGCTTTGTGTGATGACTGGCCAATCCAATATAAACTCTTCGCCATTTTTGCACAACGACTTGGATGAAAACGGTGAATGGGTGGTACAGACGAACTGGGATTTTACAGGGAAGGTTCGGCGCAAATCCCTCGACCTCGTGCGGCGCACCAACGGGGTACGAATGCAGATCCAATTCGTCGATCAGGACCACCGGGTCTGTTGCGTAGCACCGCGCCGCCATAATGGGGATTCAGCCTGGCCGCCCGTTTGCGCCAGATCGCCCACCAGTGCCGCGCATACCGCTGCCCATCGCTGAGGTGGAAAGAACGGGCTTTTTGCCTTCCATTTCGACCACCACCTTCGCCTACGGTGGCATCGAAATAGAGATCGGACGCACCCTCCGCAACCGACGATGGCCTTTTTGCCGCCTCGAATACCGGAGATGCGCTCCTTCCAGGCCCGGTAGGCGTCCGCGACTGACGGGCATGAAATCCAGCACCGGGTAAGTTGGTCTACCGATAGTGTCGGATCGATACTATTCTATAGCCTATCAGCCAGGATTGTCTTCTTTTTGTCGAATAATTCCGTCGGGTCTGTGCCCGAAACGATTCCGGTTCCTGACATGACCGCTCGGTCCCATAGTACGAGCAAGGCAGAGAGACCTCTTTGCCCTCACTGAAGGCTGTGTTCGGTTGTAGCCGAGGCCAGTTGTGCGATCAGTACCCCAACTTTGTGGCTAGTAATACTCCCACCACAGGGCCGTTTAGTGCGCCAGCCGATCGACTTTTCCTGTACCTCGCCGCGTGCTGCTACTTCACAAGGGTACAGATACTCCCAATTGACACTGACATTGGCGTTGCCCCTGGTCGTCGATCTCCTCATGTAATTGCCCAGCATCACCTCGTTCCGGACGAATTTGACGGGTATTGCCCCCTGATCCCTCGATCTGAAACCAACCGCCGACGGCTTCACCGCCAAGGCATCAGGGCACACTGGTCTTGCCCGTGTACCGTTCTTTTCCGACCAGCAGGTTGAATTCCGGGTGAAAGGAGAATTCCCTCTCATAAAGCCCTTGAAGTGTTTGAAGCAATTGGTCTATGCGCACGATAAACCTCGGCCGACGAAGATGTAATTCGGTGGTAGTGCCGTAGGCTGGGTCGAGAACAGAAACCCAGCTTTTAAGGAGCAGACTTGGTTTGCTTAGGTCTCATCCCTCGATCAACCTAGTACGGCGGTGCCGAAGTACCGAAACCATCGAATCAGCGGTAGTGTTCCTAACTTTGTTGCTCAAGGATTTCAAACGGCGACGCTTGAGCTCATCATGCTGATTCACGAATAATCCGATGACAATATCGTGCATTTTGATTCGGTTTTTGAAAAACAAATCGTCTTGCAGCGCAAAGTCGCTTGATTCGCGTCCGTAGCGTCAAATGTTTGCGTTCTATTTTCTGCGTGTTTTGTTTCCAACGACATGTTTTTCGGGATCTAAATGGCGCTTATCAGCTTTAATCGTCGGTATAAACGGGTAATCCCAAATGGCTCTAATAAACCTTTTAATTCAAGAAAAACCTCATCTCGACGTTTCCCGAATACATAAGCCAACACCTTACCCGTGGCTGATCAATAGCATACCACAACCATCTTTGGATGGCTGCTCCCTACATATTTCCACATCTCATCCATTTCAGCAGTTTGGCGCCTTGCTTTGCTAACATCATGATAATCCTCTACTTTTAGAATATCTACCACAATCTGCTCAGGCGTGTGGGTCGCTAAAATCTGTGATTACGGCGTGCAACTCGGGTTCTTTTTTTAATTCATTGATAACAGTCACACCAGGACTGATACACCCCGAAGTACCCGCGCGGTATCACGAATGCCGCTGCCATTCAGTGCCATCCCAATGATTTGTTGTTTCGTTTCCGGTAACCGCCCTTTCTCAGATCGTCCTGGATAAACGTTTTGCCCTCCACCGACCTGTTCTTTGCAAATAAACGCTGCTTGCCATTGCTGGTGTTGCCATGTTTAGTAACATCAATACCATTGCAGACAGGGCATTTTACGGGTTGTAATACCATAGGTTTCCTCGGTAAAATTTTGTTCGGTTAATAGCTTAAAGCTCAGGTAATTATATCAAGTGATTTATAATTAGCAACAAAGTAATAACACTACCGCCTTGAGGTACCGTCGCTTACCTCATTGATGACCGCCTCCCGGCAGTGCCGCCCATCGTTGACTGCAAACGCCAACGGGAAACCGACATGCCTTCGCTCCGTAATGGTTCGGGTTGCTCGACAAGCGGATGTCCTCCTTCCGAGAACTCGACGCCAGTACCAGCATGGCGCCCCCTTTGCTCCCAGAGCATTGCCCTGGTTCCTCCACGACTACTGGACCTCAACTGGTGTGCGGCGGGCACGGTTGTATCTTCTGCCCACCTTCGGGTTTACGAGCCCCCAGTCCGCCGGATCTCAGGTTCCCGATCCGTCTGTCGCTGCACGCCATCCGCTCTCACCCCGGTAGGCCACCCCAGTGCTCGCGCTGATTCCTTCCCAGGGCTGCTGGAAGACTGAGATTTCAGCCTTTTTTCCATATCAATCCGGCCGGCCAGTCATCGTCGAGCGGTTGTTCGACCGAAAAAACAGCGAGTTTGAGACGGAAAACTATCAGTGAGCACCAGATCGATCATGCCAGCTTGCGCTTGTATCGTCGGAGATATCAATTTACACTCTACTTTGGAGTTCAGGCTGGGACTGTCCTTCAGCAGAGTCCATTTAATCGCGTGGAGATTGTTCGTGATCCGAGAGCCTCCAACTGACCTCCTGTGCTTCAGTTGGTATTGCCGCCCAGTGGTGACGATCAGGGAGTTTCAGGTAGCAACTGGAGGGCGCGTTGGCTCAAGCTTTTCCCATGTCTGCTCAAATTTCTCCACCCGACCTGTTCCAGATCCACTTCGCCAGTGTGTCCCTCGCGCAGGAGCTTGGATGTCTTGATGATTGATGCGTGGGAATCACCATGTGTATGCGTATTCGTTGAGCTTTAGTGTCGGTATAGGTAGTCATTGGACGGCTCTCAGTGAGATTGCTGTACCCTGCTGATTACCTTCGACCAAATGTTATTGGCCATCAAGAAAAAGCGGCCCACAGACCACTTCATCCATCCTGGAGAACACCGGGATTCACCCCGGCAAATCCAGTTTCCCCATGAGCCGACTGGTCCACGGCGCGGACACATTGATGGCCTACTCGGATGAAAGCTGAACTGACCAGGGATTGGCTGGCGCATGTCACAGTGGCGAGGACGCCGGGAAGCAGATGTAGTAGGCGTTGGAACCCTCATTAGCAAAAAGTGTCTTTTTTATGACTCAACTCCTATTTGTGTCATATTGCTCCATGACTGCCAGTCAGAACCATTGCACACCATCGGGAACTGGAACTCCAATTGCTCGATAATAATGAATTCCAATACGAATGCTCCGATACTTTGCCCTTGCAAACGGACTTGAAATGTAACGATGGATGATAGGGATTTCTTTCAGCGCGCATAACTTTCACGCGCAAGATTCTGCGTGTTTATTGGGAAAAGATTATAAAACACATCCTCCAGAACTTACTTGATGCGTAGTGTTTCAAATTTCTGTTGCCTTGCCTGATCTGTATTCATGCGGTGCTTCTTCTGCCAAGGCATCGAATTTGCCTTCAGAGGCATCTTTTTCAATTTGGGCATCCCATACATTCGCGTCGAAAGCCAAAAACCAGCGACAGGGGCTGGAATCTTTGGTCGATAGGTTTTGAATTCCGGTTTCTATTGTTGTGTCATCATTTCTGATTGCCTGTCAAGTTGGATATGCTGGTCAAATTGGACTTGAAAGACTAACAGTTTTCTTAGATCGCACGCAATGCTAATGTGTTAGACGGCATGTGATCTGACACACTAACTCCCACCATGCAGGGAAAGCTCCTCTTATAGGTAGAAGTGCATCACTCACCCCGGCAAGTCTGATTTTCCCATGTTGGGGGGTTCCATTCCCTGCCCCAATCACGCGCTGATCCCGACTTCCGCTCCAGCCCTATCATTCTGCTGTTTGGCTGCAAACACCGCTCGCGCAGCCTGGACCACCACACGGATGCGGCCTGACGCCGGACGCAAGAGATTCACCAGCGATGCCGGCGCGCCGACCGCCGTCGAATTCCTCGAGAAGCCGCTCGGCGGTGATAAACCGATCCCCGTCGTGCCTAGCGAGGCTGCGCCTCAGACCGACGGGCGCGGACCAGCCGCGCCGGAGCGCCCCTGGATGGGCACGGATACACACGGATTGTGATCCCGTGTGTATCCGTGTCTGCCTCCGTGGTTCAAAGTTTGCGATTCCTGCTAACTAGAGGCAGAACTATTTTTGTGCAGCGACTTGACTCATTTAGCAAAGATCCAGGTCCCTCAAGGAATCCCTAGTCGGGCGAGAATCTTGGGTTCTCGTTCCTCGATGTATCCACGTTTATCCGCACGTAACGCCGCATGACCCCGTCAATCGACCAGCTCCGGATAGTCCTCGAAGGCAAAGGGCACCGCCCAGAAGTCTGCGCGGTGGCATCGAAGGGCATCAGCGGGGCTTGGGGAGGTAAGACTTGGGCCTCGACCTTTCTGACCGTAGTGTTTCCCCATCCCGAGGTGTTGCATCAGCATGCTGACGGTGTGGTCCTTGGGTCGACTTCGGACATTGACTTCCTCCGGCAACCCGACGACGCGCGCTCTTGAATCGGTATAGTCCGAAGTCTTCGGCGTCTCCGCCAGCCCACCCGGACCGGATTGAGATCCATAGGCCATCGCCGCCAGCAACGCCTTCTCATCGAGCAGCGCCTGGCTCTTGAAGCGACCCTCCCAAAACGCCCCTTCACCCCATCCTCGGCATTGGCCCCCGGCTTGGGCGTGCTCGTTGAGGTACCACATGAACCGAGACAAATCGTGCAGCCGTCCCCGATCAGTCATGGCAAATGCTCTGCGATTTTGGTGTCCGGAGTGGAGGGATGTCAAATAAAGTGGGTGTCCTTTTTTTCCCCTTTTTTTCCCTTTTTTTGCGATCAAGGAACTTTCAGCCGGGTCGGTTCACGCGGATCAGCTTTCCTGCCAATGTGCTTTCCGTTGCTTTCTCGGTGAATCAACTACCTTGGCGCGAGAAGTCGGATCGAAGGTGCATACGATGATGCGGCGTGGCACGAAGAGATGCGATGGAGTTGGATGAAGTCCGCTCGATTCAAGGAGTGAGGAACAACGCGTTGGTATCGTCGGTAGAGAATGTCAATACTTCCGCGTCGGAAACGGCTTCTTGCCCCACTCCGGTTTCTTGAATCGTCAGTACATCACGACGCCCGCTTGGCTCGGGGTTCGACTACCGGTAGCGGAAAATTCTCGGTGCCATAAAGTCGTAACCTTCTTCAGCCTTCGTTCTCCGCAATGGCAAGATCGATTTCAGCCGGATTCCGTCGGGCATAGGTGCGGGTATTTGGCCAAATCCTCGGCCCGCAAGGTAGGGTAACAGCGGAGAATTTCCGCTTACTCCGTACTGCCCGAGCCGGCGGGCCTGTTCGAGGACCCATACAGGTATTCGGGTACGGACGATGCGCGCGGTTCCTACCACTGACTTTCGACGTTTTCGATTCGGTGTCGCCCCGCCCCGAAGATCGCGAGCAATCCATTGCAGTAACTGGGCGCTTTCCCCTGGGGATAGGTTGGGAAGCATCTTTTCGATGGATTGAAGCGGGGTGTTCATCTACCCTCAGCCGCGTGATGGGCATGTTCGTATTTCAACACACCACAGGGTTATCAAAAAACGATTCCGGAATCTTCGGAGCCGCTCACCCCAAGCAAATCCCGACCTCCCATCAACCACTCATCCACAGCACGGGCGCACCGGCGCCTCTCGGATGGCCGACACTACCAGGGATTGGCCGCGGCGTATGTCGCCGGTGGCGAAGACGCCGTAGATGGAGGCGTGATAGGCATCGGGGCTTTCGGGTGGGACGCTGCCGCGTGCAGGGTAGTGTGCATGGATTATCGCTACAGCAAGATAGTTGTCACCTCGGCAACAGCCTTGGTCGATACGCGAGAAGTTGGTTTGCTCAGGAGTCGTTTGATTGCACCATCAAAATTGAGCCATTCCCGCTCTGCCGCATCAGTAATCAATCCCAAGGTTCCGATCACACGCGCAAACCTCTTGCTCGGATGGATCTTCTGACTTTTTCGTCCGACAGAGCCGGATCTGCCCTTGATGGATCGCCAGGCGAATGACGGCAGCTTCGCCTCCGATCAGACGCAGATTAAGTGCAGGAAGATCAGCGGTGGGGCTGACTCGACGGTCGGCAAATCAGGAAGATTCTGAAACAGGCCTGAAGTGGTGCGGGAAGCTCATTGGAAACGTCGCTTCGGTTACGACTTCCTGCGGGATACTTACACGCTTAAATCGGCGTTTGAGGATACCGACAAGATCGAAGAATGGCCAAGTAACAAAGAACGGACGTGTCGCTGACAACGGTCACGGCATGTCGGCTGAGCGTAGGTGTCTGAGATCCGACAACACTACATCCAGGCTTGGTGAAGCCAAGCGTCGTGGCGCGACAAAAAGTCTTCGGTCTTCCACACAGAGTCCATGCCCTAGAAGGTGGCCGACCTCTGCGCGGAGGACAATGTCCGCAGCGGTAAGCATCTGCGCAAAGCCTTTAAGCACTGCCCGCGACAGGTTCTCTCCGATATCCGCTAGGTGACTGATCAAGGGATCAGGAATGTCGACGTAAGTCTCATGGGGATTGCACGATATCTCGATGATGTGAAAGTTTGAGCAACTCCGTCGTTTAGGTAGGTGGAGAAAAATTGAGGCAAACAAAATGGGTGTCTTTTGTTTCCTTTTGTTTCCTCTCATTTCCTCTCTACTGAGCGTGATCCCTTTTCCCTACGTGTCAGGTCCGTGTGATTATATACCGAGAAGGAGCTATCCTCTATTTGGAGGCGAGAGAGGACTCCGCGGTTGCTCGCTGAGGAAGAAACGGTGACAGGAGAACCAACGAAGTTGAAGGAGTGTATGACCTAAGTTTCACGATAGCACGAATCACGAGAAGAGGCATCATTACTTATGAACATTCCGAGCACCACAATGCCGCACTACGCCGGCGGTTCGCCAAAATTGCAGGATCCAACCGCCGTCGGTGAGCAACCGGGAGTTAGCCGAAGCGTACAACCGCAACCGACACACGGTGGCGAAATGGCGCCAACGAGAGGGGACGGGGGATGGCTTCGCGCCGCATTCGCGGCCTCCATGCCACCCTCAGTGGAGCCAGGAAGCGGTGGTGGTGGCCTTGCGAGAGACCTTACTGCTGCCGCTGGATGACCTGCTAGCGGTAACCCATGAGTTTATCCACCCCGAGCTTTCACACTCTCGGCCCTGGTTCCACTGTCTGCATCGCCGCGGGTTTCTAACTATAGAGCCTTTACCAGCTTTTTTGGGAGGAAGGCCAAGACGCCCGTGAAGACCTTCAAGGGTACGCACCGGGCTTTGTGCATGTCGATGTCAAGTACCTGCCTCAGATGCCAGACCAGACGCACCATAGCACCTGTTCGCTGCCATTGATCGGGCCACCCGCTGGGTGTATGTGGAGGTCCTCGAAGACAAGTCCGGCAGCCTCCGCCTGGCGGCTGCGAGCGCGTCTGATCGACCAGGCTGCGTTCATCGCATCAGCGGGTCCTCACCGATAACGGCAAGGCATTTACCGACCGTTTCCGTGCAGGCAGCCGGCGGCAGCCGACTGGCAACCATGCCTTCGATCAGGTCTGTGCTGACAGCACATCGACATCGGCTCGTAGGCAGAACCCCGCAAACCAACGGCATGATTGAGCGCACAATGGCCACGTCGCTGGTATCTTGGCACCACGGCTAGAGCTCTGCCGAGCATTTGACCGATACGATCAAACGCTACGTTAAGGTCTTCAAATCAATACATTCCGCAAAGGCATTGAGTCACATTTCACCTATTGAAGGCGATGAAAAAAAATGGTATAAAAACAGCCAAACCTATTCAAGCGTGTATATAATCCTGGCGGAACTTGACACTGAACCTGCCCGACGGCGGATAGCTCCAAGCATGCAAACATACAAAAATAGTTGAAATGATTTTCATTACCCCGTCTCAAACATTCTGCCGGCGGCGGAATAGTTTGAACCACAGAGACGCAGAGAACACAGAGGCCATAAATTTGCAATATCAGTCAAACTGAATTCCTTGAGGGACCTGCATCTTCACAAATGAGTCAAGTTTGTGCGCTGCACAAAAATAAGTTCTGCCTCTTGTTGGGCGGGAATCGCAAATCCTTTGAACCACGGAGGCAGGGCTGGATAAACCCACGGATTGTGATCCGTGTTTATCCGTCTCTTCCTCATCGTTCTTCGGTACAGGGCAGTGTTCTAACTTTTGTTGCTTAAAGTTTCAAACGGCGACGCTTCGAACTCCATAACGATTCACGAATAATCCGATGACAATATCGTGCATTTGGATTTCAGTTTTTGAAAAGCTCAAATCGTCTTACGCGCAAGCCGCCTGATTCGCGTCAGCGTCAAATGTTTGCCCGTTCTATTTTCTGCGTGTTTTGTTTCCAACGACATGTTTTTCGGGATCTAAATGGCGCTTATAGGCACCCCAATCGTCAGTATAAACGGGTAATCCCAAATGAAACTCTAATAAACCTTTTAATTCAAGAAAAACCTCATCTCTGACATTTCCCGAATACATAAGCCAACACCTTACCCGTGGCCCGATCAATAGCATGCCACAACCATCTTTGATTGGCTTTACTCGACATAACTCCACATCTCATCCATTTTCAAGCTTGGTGGCGCCTTGTTCGCTAACATCTGTGGTGATAATCCTCTACTTTTAGGATATCACACAATCTGCTCAGGCGGTATTGGTCGCTAAAAATCGTGATTCCACGGCGTGCAACTCAGGTTCTTTTTTTAATTCGTGATAACTGGTCACAGGACTGATGCAGTACCCGCGCGTATCACAGTGCCGCTGCCATTCGGTGCCATCTCAATGATTTGTTGTTTCGTTTCAGTAACCACGCCCTTTCTCAGATAATCCTGGATAAACGATTTTGCGCCCTCACCGGCTATGCTTTTTACAAATAAAGCATGCTTGCATTAACGGCGTTGCCATGTTGTAACATGAAACACGTGAAGTTTGATGATGTGTCTACATCAACTCTATTGAATATGGTATTTACAAGTGAAAATGTCACCATAAGACTTTCCTCGATAAAATTTTGTTCGGTTAATAACAAGCTCAATTAATTATATCAAGTGATTTATAATTAACGAACAAAATAATAACACCTTCTTTTCCTTCTGGGTCCGCAGCGTGATATCTTCGACCAACGCAACCAAATCGTCGCTTACCAGTACAACGCGGCGGGTGACATCGACATCAGCACAGTGCGGGACAACCGGGAGTTGCTCAGGGGAGCTGAAGGGCTCAACGGGACTCGGGGTCGCCCTGGGACAAGGGCATTGGATGAGGACGCTGCCTGTCACCGAATACCACGCTGAAAGCCGTGCAGCGGTGCCAAGCCGGAGGTAAAAAAAAGCAGGTACATATTAGGAGCACTTGGGTTGGGTCAAGGATTTGGTCTCCGGCAGCAAGATCCTGCTCAGCGAGCTGGGGTCAGAGGATCGAGTGGGCCATGAGCAGGTAGGAAACTCTTTTGACCGCGACGACTGCCGATCCAGCAGGGGTCAGCAGGTAGAGACCCAGTACAACACCGTCTATCAGCAGACCACCCCCACCGGCTGGACCACCACACACAACATCTGCCGCGCCATTTCCATTTCACCGGCCGTGAGGAGGAGTTGGAATGGCTCCTGACCGAGCTACGATCCGGCAAGATTGTCACTCTGTACGGACCCAGTGGCATCAACGAACCGCCCCCTGTACCGGAGCCATCTGCCCGGCTGGCCCCGGCGACGGGCCCCCGCAGGCATTTCCCGACGGCATCCTGTTCCAACTTTTATAACCAGCCGGCAGCGGGGATCTGGCCCTGGAGGGCATCGCCCGTGCCGTATGGCATGGAGCTAAAGCCTGGCCCCGGAGCAGAGCACGCCAGGCATTAATTGGCAAGATTTCACCTGCTGGTCCTGGACTGCGCCAAGAACGCCGACGATCACAAGGTACTGAAGTGACCGGTGGCTGCGGCGTCCTGATTTTGCCAGCCACCAAAGGTCAGGATGCAGGGGGAAAACGCCAGGACATGCGACCTTACCGGGGCCGATGCCTTGTGCTAACCGAGCTGGGGTGGTCTCCAGCCGACGATCAAGGCCGCCGCCCGGCGCCCTGTGGCTGGTCGGAGGGTTGCCGCTGGCCCTGCGCTTAGTGGGCCATATCTGGATCAGAGGGCGAGTTCGTTGCGATTATCCACACTGGCGAAACCCTGGAGGCATTGGACTAGACCGGGCCGCAAGCGTGACAGTGTGCCTGGCTGATCAGACGCAGTCTTGATCGAGTCAGCGACCATGCCCGATCCTACTGGCCTTGGTCGGACAATTGGCCCTAGCCCCCTTCCGATCCTGAATCGCCACCATGGCTGGAATGCCCGAGGACGGAAACCAGGCCCACATTTTCAGGGCTTACCGGATGCGGACTTCTGCAAGCCAGTGAAACGGTGCTATGCGATCACCATGCCCTGATCCACACCTGCGCCCCGCGAGCGCCCGCTGCCCTTGAACAAACGGCCAAGCGGAACTGGTGGCCTGGTATTTGCAGGACCTTTGCTCGGAGCCAAACAAACAGGGACCCAAAGGGCTTCTATGGCAGATTGGATGAGAGCAGCCCCATCTGTTTGCACCTGATATCCCGCCTGCCTGGAGCAACAGGAATGGCACCGCGGCCAGAGATTTGGCCACGGCAACTCGAGTAATTATTTAGAGATCCAGGGCCATTGGACAAGATCGGATCGTAACCCAGAGCAAGCCGGACTTACGGCCTCCCGGCGATTGGCTGATCGGGAGGGGGAGGGGCCTGGTTAGGCAACCTAGGCGCCACCTGTTACGTCCTTAGCCCGGGCAGAAGGCCGTAGTTCTATGGCCAGACATTGGGGGAAATCGCGCGGGAGATTGGGATCGGCGGGGAGGGAAATACCTTGGGCAACTTAGGTGGTGCCTACCACGCACTCGGCCAGTTCAGGCGGGCTAACTTCGGATTCCTAAGAGCAGTCTTTGACGTTCGTTCGGGAAATGGGGGGTCGGCGGGCAGAGGGGCCAACTTGATCAAGCTGGGCCTCGCCTACGACAATCTCTCGGCAAGCGAAGCTATCGGGTTTATGGTAGGCATTGGCAGCTGCTCGGGGATAAATCGGCGAATGGAGGGAATGTCCTAGGCAACCTAGGTTTGGCCTATAATCTGGCCAGGTCGAAATCTACTCCAGGTTCTATGAGCAATCCTTGGCACGAGTCGCTCGGGAGGTTGGGGATCAGGAAGCAGGAAGAAACTGACTTGGGCAACTTAGGCCTTGCCTACCATGATCTTGGCCAGATTTGGGAAGGCCATTGGGCGCTATGAACAGGCATTGGAAATCAATCAGGGAGATCGGGGATCGGCAGATGGAAGGGAACATCCTGGGCAACGGGGCGCCCGCGCACTGATCTCAACCGAAACCGAGAGGCCATCGGGCTCTATGAGCAGGCGTTGAAGTCGACCGAATCTAAGGATCCAGCAGAGGAGGGACAACGCTTGGGCAGCTGGGCCTTGCTTACTGCGATCTCGGCAAGTCGAGCAAGCCCATCGGTTTTGTGAGCAGGCCTTGGCGGTGTCCGCAAGATCGGTCATCGGCGGGGGAAGCAACCGATCTGAGCAGTCGCGGGCAGCGCCTACTACCTGCCAAACCGGGTTGCAGGAAGGCCATCGAGTTCTACGAGCGGGCATTGGAAATCACTCGGAAGATCGGGGATCGGCGGTTGGAGGAGGCCTGGGTAACCTGGGCGGTGCTACTATGCTCGGCCAGTTCGAGAAATCTATCGGATTTCATGAACAGGCACTGGTGGTTGCCCAGGAGATCGGGGACAGGCGAGTTTGGAAGGGAATGCCTGTTGGAATCTCGGCGGGCTCTACGCGGCAACCGATCCTGCCCGAGCCGTGGAAACGATGTCGGGCTCCTAGTGGATTTCGAGCGGGAGATCGGTCACCCGGATGCGAGACACGTGCCGAGCGGGTAGCAACGATCAGGCCCGTATCGGGTCGGATTGAGCCCAATCTCTCGATTCCCGCTGCCCCGAACTGTGAAAGTATTGCTTTCGAATTTTCAGAGGGTCAGGGACAAGGCGACACAATTTGCCTGAATTGAGCGTCAAAATGTTTCTCTCTGTTCCCTGTGGAGAATTAAGAAAACAAATATGGTGGCTTCATCCACCACCGCTGAAAACCGAATACTTTACCCAGTCTCGCCGCGTGGGAACGAAAACGGACTTTGGATTTCTCTGAAAGGGACTTCATGCTATTGGATGCAGACAGGCTCTTTCCCGCTGGGTCTGTTTACGTATGTCAGTTCAGCGGTTGGTCCGATGTAACCAGTGATTTCCGCCGTACAATGAATTTACGTATCTGTTGAAAATTTTCGATTGCCGATATTTTCACGGTCCATCGTAGAGTTTTGGACACGCTAGCGTATTTTCGCTATCGAACTGGTGCCGCGACTATGCCTATAAACGGTCTTGGCGGTATCAGACGGCCCTATCTGGCTGCTCGGCGCGATGGGTGCTGTGGTATCTGGCATGAACTTTCCTTTTACTATCTATTGTGGGGTTGCTATCATGGCTTGGGCATCATTAGGTGTCAGGCCTTTCAGAACGCGAATAGCAGTCTGATTCAGTCCTTAAGAAGATGGCGAGCTGTGGTCTATAATTGCGTGGGCAATGACGATGAAGATTTTATCGTTTTTGGCACGGCCTCGGTTTCGTATTCCAAAAGATGAAATCCGAGATCGCCTCATAAAGCTCCAGATCCAAACTCGAACCTGTCATTTTAGTAGCCAGGAGGGCTGTGGCTCCAGGTATAATGGTGGTACTGATACTGGCTACTCTTTCTTATATAACCCTTTGGACTTCATCTGCTGGAATGAATAATTTCGCTGCCATTCGCATGACCTGTAGGCCATTTCATATTCATATTCGAAGGCACGACGCATTTCCGGTTTGAATTGCTCGGCAAGCCGGCAGTAATGAAACGTTGAACATGCCGACGCAAACGGATCTTTTAATAGAAACCTGAATCCCTTCGTATGATAAACAAGGGCAAATTCATCACCCTGGAAGGCATCAGAGGGGCAAAGCAAGACCACTTGGCTCGCCGTCGTCCGGCACTACTTGGAGAGACAAGGCATCCTGTTTCTCCACCACCCAGGAGCCGAGCCGGATCTCCCATCGGCGAGCGTCGTGCCTTGCTGCTCGATACCCGCCGGGCGGGGATGGCGGCCCGCTACCGAAGTGCTGCTCCTGTTCGCCGCCCGCATGAGCACGCTTTGTGCAGATCCGGCCGGCCCTGGGCAAGGGGACCTGGGTACTGTGCGACCGCTTCACGGATTACACCACTATGCCTATCAAGGCGGTGGCCGCGGGGTCGATCAGGAACGAATCGCAATGACTCAGGCCCGTCCAGGGTCCCCTGCGTCCCGACCTGACCCTCCTGCATTTCGAATCTGCCGGTGGCCTCGGGGCTTACTCGGGCCGGCAAACGGTCCGCGCCGGATCGCTTCGAGTCCGAAGCGGAATGCTTTTCGAAGCGTCCGTGCCGGTACCTGGCGCTCGCCGAGTTGTACCCGCAACGGGTGCGCCTGATCGACGCCGGGGTGTCAGGTATGAGCAGATCTCGCTCCAGGTGGGAAGCAGATCGCGGCCTTCCTCGCCGGAGTCCGACCGATGAGTCCACATACCCACACCGACGTCGAGCGCCTCTGCCTGGCACCAGGCCGGTTGCGGAGACCCTCCGGCGAGCGCGTGCGGTCGGACGCCTGTCCCACGCGCTGCTCGTCACGGGTCCTCGGGGGTAGGCAAGCGCCGTTTGGTGGCGGCCCTGTCCACGTTCCACTGTGCGCCCACCCCGACGAACACGGCCTACGACCTGTGGCCAGTGTCATCAGATACTGGCTGTTCGCTGCCGGTACCCACCCGGACCTCTGGAGATCGGCCCGGACCCGGACAGCAAGTCCGGACAGGAATCCCGAGTGGACATTCGCCGACTCACCGCGTCCGACGCCCTGACCGCGCACCGGGGTGGCCACAAGGTCGGCGATGTCTGGACCCGGCGCAGAACATGAACCTGAACGCGGCCAATAGCCTGTTAAAAACCCTGGAAGAGCCGTCTCCCGACACCCTCCTCTGTCTCGTCTGCGAACAGCCAGATCGTCTGCCCGCCACCATCCGCAGCCGATGTCAGGAATTGCGGGTCCCGGTCCCGCCCGAATCGCAGCTTTTGGAATGGTTGCGTCGGCATACCGACTCCCCCGGATGTGGAGATCCTCCTACGCCTGGCCTGCAGTGCCCCCTGCGAGGCGCTTACCCTGCTGGAGGAAGATCAAGTTACCCCAACGCGCGCGAGCCTTTATGGGATTTAACCCGCGGTCGCGGGCGGACTCCGGGACCCGGTCGCGGGCGCTGCTTGGAACGACGCGCAGCCAGCGTGCGCGGACTGGTTGAGCGAGTTGGGTCAGTGACCTGCCGCTGGCGAGCGTGCACGGCTCATCAACCGGGACCGGCTCCGAGGGCTGCGCCCCGAAGTTTGGCCGAACGTCTCGATCCGCGAGGCCGGTCACGATGTCTCATGCAGCTTGCAGGCCCTTACACAGACGGGCGCGATCAAACCGACTGCTCTTGTGCGAATCCCTGTTGGTGCAAGGGATGAGAATCTTCGGCCGCGCGCTCCTGCCCTTGGACAAGGCTAGGGGACGCTCTCAATTCTCACACAAAGACGCCGAAGCCACCGGAAGATTGCGCATGCTTCGTCGAACTGTTCAAGATCGTACTTACTCAGGCGCATGGTTCGTGTCGGACTCGGACTCGCTACGCGAGCGGCTTGACCGCGACTAATTCTCCCAAAGTATGTCAGAATTGGTCGTTACCTGCCTGATTTTTCTCCACCTCAACGAGGGGGGGTGAATGGTTACTCTGCCTCCGTGGTTCTTCGGTGCGGTTGGTCACGCCTCGTCGGTCTGAGGCGAAGCCTCGTTAGGTGATTGCAATGGATCCCAAGACATCCAGCAGGCAACAGCGTGTCCTCAGCTGCGTAATCAAGGACAAACACGCCCTCTATGCAGCATTCATGCCCTTTATCAAGAACGGCGGTCTGTTCATACCCACTGACAAGCAGTACCGGATCGGCGATGAGATCCTCCTACTGTTGCAGCTGATGGACGGGCCCGAACGGACCCCGATCGTCGGAAAGGTCGTCTGGTTGACCCCCCAGGGTGCGGAGGGAAACCGGGTAGTCGGCATCGGCATCCGGTTCAGCGACCAGGACCAGGGCGCCGCCCGCCGCAAGATCGAGGACTACCTGGCCGATATGCCCGCATCGGACCGTCCCACCCATACCCTGTGAGCTACGATCATATCGGTCACTTCTCATTGCTGTCTTGACGTATTGTAATGGTGGG
Source organism: Candidatus Thiosymbion ectosymbiont of Catanema sp. Cochon2018 (assembly GCA_011392765.1). Lineage (GTDB taxonomy): Bacteria > Pseudomonadota > Gammaproteobacteria > Chromatiales > Chromatiaceae > Thiosymbion > Thiosymbion ectosymbiont_A. The sequence continues at coordinate 599,743 of WYCW01000002.1, forward strand.
CACAGCCCACCCTACATGATGTGGTTATGCTGGTTGATTCTCATTGCCATCTCGACCGGGTCGATCTGAGGCCCTACGCCGGAGAATTTCACCGTCTCATGGATGAGACAAGTGCCGCCGGTATCGGACACATGCTCTGCGTCTCCATCGACCTGGAGCAGTATCCGCAGATGCGGAAGCTGGTTGCGCCCTATCCCCAGGTATCCGTCTCGGTAGGGGTCCATCCCAACGAGCGATGTCGCCGGGAGCCGACCCCGGAGGTACTGGTCGAGCTGGCACAAGACGAACGCACGGTAGCCATCGGCGAGACCGGTCTGGATTACTCTCGCGGCCAGGGTGACCGCGACCGGCAGCACCAAAGATTCCGCGACCACATCGCCGCCGCCAGGTCCTGCGGAAAACCGTTGATCGTCCATACCAGGGATGCGCGGGAAGATACCCTCCGGATATTGATGGAGGAGGACGCCCGTGACGCAGGCGGTGTTCTGCACTGTTTTACCGAGACCTGGGAGATGGCAAAAGCGGCGCTGGACCTGGGTTTTTATATCTCCTTTTCCGGCATCGTCACCTTCAAGGCCACGGACGACCTACGGGCGGTGGCGGCAAAGGTGCCGCTCGACCGTCTGCTGATCGAGACCGACAGCCCCTACCTGGCCCCCGTACCATACCGGGGCAAGCCGAATGAGCCCAGATTCGTCGCGGCGGTGGCGCAATGTATCGCCGGGCTGCGTGGGATGCCTGTCGAGGAGTTGGCTGCCTGCACCCGCGACAACTTTTTCCGGCTGTGTTGACAACCCCTCGGACGTACTCCAAACTCGGGTATGTAGATACTTAAGGAGATACGCCCGTGAACGCAGAGATCAAGCGATGGGGCAATAGCGCAGCCATCCGAATTCCCGCGCAATTGATTCGGGCCTTGGGACTATCCGTAGACAATCCGGTAGACATGCGTTTGGAAGATGGTCGCATCGTCATCGAACCCATCCAAACGCCGGAGTACAGGCTCGAGTCTTTGCTCGAAGCATCGACCGTTGAGCAATTTGCACTCGAGGGCGACGATCGAGAGTGGCTCGACGCGCCCCCGATGGGCCGTGAGGATACCCTGTAGATGCTTGGTTACGTACCGGATCGGGGAGAAATCGTGTTCATGGATTTTGATCCGGTGCGAGGGCATGAGCAGGCAATGAAGCGCCCCGCCCTGGTCCTTACGCTACGGATCTTTAACAAGAAGGTTGGACTCGCGCTCGTAGCGCCGATTACGAGCCGCATTCGGGGACACGCCTTTGAGGTTCCGCTCCAAGGTAGTAGGACCACAGGAGTTGTTCTCTGCCACCAAATCAAGATGATTGACTATCGCGTCCGCGGTGCACGGAAGATCGATGTCGCCACGAACACTGTGTTACAAGATGTAATGGCGAAAGTAAGAGCACTTGTCTCCTGATAGATTCGAGTGGGAGCTGCATTTTTTTTCGTAAGGGGGAAAACACCTATGCATGCATCAAGGGATTTTATTGAAGGCTTGCCGAAGGTCGAGCTTCACCTCCATATCGAAGGCAGCCTGGAACCCGAACTGATGTTTGAGCTGGCAAAGCGCAATAAGGTTCGTTTGCCGTTCGATTCCATCGACGAGGTGCGCGATGCCTATAATTTCGGCAATCTTCAGGATTTTTTGGATATTTATTACCAAGGCATGAGTGTCCTGCGGACAGAGGAGGATTTCTTCGACCTGACCTGGGCCTATCTTCGGAAGATTGCTGCCCAGAATGTCATGCACACGGAAATCTTCTTCGACCCGCAAGGTCATATCGAACGCGGTATCGAGTTTGATACCGTACTGAACGGAATTAGCCGGGCCCTTGATGATGGGAAGCGAAAACTCGGTATCTCGTCCTTCCTGATCATGTGTTTTCTGCGCCATCTCAGTGAGGAAGAAGCCTACAGGACACTGGAGCTGGCATTACCGCATAAGGATAGGATACGGGGTGTAGGACTGGACAGCTCCGAAGTCGGCCACCCGCCTTCCGAATTTCAAGGTGTCTTTTCGAAGGCACGTGAAGAAGGATTTCTGAGGGTTGCCCATGCCGGAGAGGAAGGCCCACCCGAATATATCCGGGAAGCGCTGGATTTACTGAAAGTGAATCGCATCGATCATGGTAACCGTTCACTGGAGGATACGGTCCTTGTCCAACGACTTTCCGATCAGCGTATACCTTTGACGCTTTGCCCCCTCAGTAATCTGAAACTCTGCGTGGTGGATGATCTCCGTAACCATCCGATCGGCAAAATGCTGGATTTGGGTCTGAGGGTGACGATCAACTCCGATGATCCCTCATACTTCGGTGGATATATGAACGAAAACTTCATCCGGATAACGGAAGCCTTGGGTCTGGAAGAATCGCATTTATTTTTGATCACGCAGAATGCGATCGAGGCCAGTTTCCTTTGTGAAGTGGAGAAGAATGCTCTGCATCGTCGATTGCAAGACTACCGATCTCAAAGATCCTCATAGCCTTGGATGTAACGTTTCTTACTACCAGCGGCGTGTTTCCATACTCGCGGAGGAAAACCGCCGGTGATCGGTAGGCGGGAAGCCAATGCCATTAAGTTAGCTGCTGGCCGCTTATCGTAGGTTGGGCGAGTAGGATGCGGTGAGTGCGGTAGGTCTTATCAGGATGACACCACGAGGGGGCGCGAACCGCATCAAGGGATGGCCCGTGCCCAACATTTATCCCGAGCGAAGCGAGGGACCTTTGTTGGGTACGCCCACCGTCCACAGATGCGGTTCGCGCCTAGCGGTGGTGCAGTCCGGAAAGGACAACACACGTTCACCGCATCCTACGGGCTTTGCCCAACCTACGAATGGAACCGAAGGACGTATCGAGCGGATGATGGATGAGCTGCGCCGCGATCGGGAACGGAACACCCGCGAGTGGAAGGAACAACGAGCGGAAGACAAGCGCAAATGGGGAGAAAACGCCCGTAAGTGGGACGAGCAACAGGCGGAGGGTAACCGGAAATGGAAGAGAATGCCCGTGAGTGGAAAGAGCAACGTGCACGGGACAGGCGAAGATGGGAAGAGCAGATGCGGGAAGACAAGCAGGCATCCGAACAGCGGCACGAAGAGTTCAGGATCAGTCTTGCCAGGATCGATCGCCACATCGAGGCCTTCAATGCGCGTTGTGGGCTTTCTACTGAGCGTTCTTTTCGTGAACCCATGGCAGCGATCCTGGAAAAGAGCTTCGGGGTAAAGGTCGTCAACGTCAACGATTTCGACAACGAGGGAACGGTGTTCGGACATCCCGATCAGGTGGAGCTGGATGTGGTCATCCATAACGGCACCCTGATCCCGATCGAGATCAAGTCATCCGTCAGTAAGGCCGATATGTACGTCTTCGAGCGCAAGGTGCGCTTCTATGAGCGCCATCACGGGTGCAAGGCGCAACGGCTCATCGTGATCTCGCCCATGATCGACCCGCGGGCCCGAGAGGTGGGTAAGCGGTTGGGGATCGAGCTATACGCCGATTCCATGGAGGTACCGGTGCAGGCAGTCCGAAGTCCGTAAAGAGCCACGTTTTTTAATTATTCCAGGCATACTTGCCGGGATGGTCGACAATGGCATGGCAGGCGACTTTCGGCATCGCAATCCTACTTGGCCTGGCCTGGGCCTTCAGCGAGGACCGCTGGTCCGTATCCTGGCGGTTGGTCGTATTCGGTATCCTGCTCCAATTCGCCTGTGCCCTTTTGCTGCTGCGATTGGATCCCGTAGAGAACGCCTTCGAGGCACTGAACCAGGCCGTGCTGGTGGTACAGACGGCGGCTCGGGAAGGCACGGCATTCGTGTTCGGGTACCTGGGCGGCGGCAGCGCACCTTTTGAGACCGCACACCCGCAGCACGCCTTCGTCCTTGCCTTTCAGGGCCTACCTTTGATTCTGCTGGTCAGCGTATTCAGCGCACTGCTGTTCCATTGGCGCGTGCTGCCCCTGATTGTACGCGGCTTTGCCTGGGTGCTGCGGAAGGTGCTCAATATCGGTGGGGCGGTCGGCGTGTCGGCGGCCGCCAACGTATTCGTCGGGATGATCGAGGCGCCCTTGTTGATCCGGCCCTACCTGCGGGACATGAGTCGCGCCGGGCTGTTCATGGTAATGACCGCAGGTATGGCGACCATCGCCGGCAACATGTTCGTGCTGTACGCGACCATTCTGGCCCCCGTGGTGCCGGACGCCGCCGGTAACCTCATGACAGCATCGCTGATCAGCGCCCCCGCCGCGATTGCGGTTGCCGCTCTCCTGGTACCGGGTGTGGATAAAGGCAAGTCCGACGAGACGGCCGCCCTGACCGGAAACTTCAACAGCAGCCTAGACGCTGTCGTCGTCGGTACCTTCGACGGCGTGAAGCTGGTAGTCAGCGTTGCGGCGACTCTCGTGGTTGCAGTCGCGCTCGTGAGTCTGGTCAATCAGCTGTTCGGTCTTCTACCCACTGTAGGCGGGGAAGCACTGAGCCTGCAACGCATGCTCGGCTGGGCCATGGCCCCCGTTGCCTGGCTGCTCGGCATTCCCTGGAGTGAAGCACACCTGGCCGGCGAGCTGATGGGTACCAAGATCGTGCTCAACGAGCTGATCGCTTACCTGAATCTGGCGGCCCTGCCGGCGGATGGCTTGTCTTCCCACAGTCGCCTGATTCTGACCTATGCGCTTTGTGGCTTCGCCAATCTCGGTAGTCTGGGAATCCTCCTCGGTGGTCTCGGGGCCATGGTTCCGGAGCGGCGTCGGGACATCTTCGCGCTGGGTCCCAAGTCGCTGCTTGCAGGCAATCTTGCCTGTTTTCTGACCGGAGCCGTGGTTGCCCTTGTCGGGTAAAGGGCAATGCCATTGAGTTAAGCGTTACCGGCGAGAAAAAGAAGGAAAAACTACGAATCACGCGAATCCCTCGCGAATCGATTTGCGCCGATTCGCGCGATTCGCTTAATTGGTGAAAACTCCTATCTTTCAAGGTGCCCTGAAATCCCGCATCCTATACCGGGAATAAGCAATTAAACATCCTCACTCATCACTATCTCGACACCGACTGCCTGCATCTCCGCAATCGCTCGCTCACCGTCGCCTTTATTGATATTTACTGCCCGGGTGGCATCGACCACTACTTTGGTTTTGAATCCTAGTGCAGCGGCATCCAGGGCAGTGAATTTCACGCAAAAGTCCAGGGCCAGACCGGCAATACATACCTTATCCACTCCCTGTTCCTTCAGGTAATCTCCCAGCCCGGTGTCGTGTCGGTGATTGTTATCGAAAAAACCGCTGTAACTGTCCACTTCGCGGTCCAAGCCTTTTTGAAAGACCTTTGCCGTTTTTTTCCTGTTCAATCCGGCGATGAACTCGGCACCGGTCGATCCCTGCACACAGTGAACCGGCCACAGGATCTGTTCGATGCCGTTGAGCATGATGATCTCGCCGGGGTTCCTGTCATGGTGAACGGCAAAACTCTTGTGATCCGGCGGATGCCAATCCTGGGTGGCCACCACCAGATCGAACCGGTCCAGAATGTTATTGGCCACCGACACGACCTGATCGCCGTCCGGGACGGGCAACGCGCCGGTCGGGGAAAAGTCGTTCTGAATATCCACTAGGAGCAATGCTCTCATTTTTCCTCCGGTTTCCTGAGTCCCAATGCCATTAAGTTAAGCGTTACTGGCCAGCAAAAGAGAGGAAACCTCACCAATCACACGAATCCTCGCGGATTGATTGGCGCGATTCGTAGGTTGGGCAAAGCCCGCCAGGGACGGTGGGCGTGCCCAATACCGGTGTTGGGCACGGGCCATCCCTGGCCCTTTGCCCAACACCTACGACAAGCGGCCAGCAGCTAACTTAATGGCATTGTCCTGAGTCCTGCCTGTAAGGTCAGCTCTGTTTTCAGCTCATGCAGTGACTTTTCATTCCCTACCGGATAGGTATGTGGATTTGTCAAGCGCATCACACTGGGATGGAAAGACCCGATTTCTTCCTGTACCTTTTGTTTGATCTCTTCGATGGTGGGGATCTCGTATACCAGCTTACCCTGTCGGTAGATGGGGACCAACAGATCCTTGTAGCGGGCATTCGGCCCGATTGTTTTCCCTCGGGTACTCTCGGAAGGATCGATCAGGGTGCACCCTGCGCTCAGATCGGTTTTCAGATCGTAGATGACATCGCCGTCATACAGGTCCTCCCGGTAGTATCGCCTTACCTGCTGGATTCCGGGTATTGTCGCCTTTGCAGATTGATCCGAGACCTTGATTTTGTACTCCCAGTCTCTGCCGGGCGTCTTGATGGCAGAAAGCTTATAGACGCCATCCAAGGCAGGTTGGTCGAAGGCCGTTATCAATTTGGTACCCACCCCCCAGATGTCGATTCTGGCTTGCCGAGCCTTTAGATCCTGGATGATTGTTTCGTCCAGATCACTGCTGGCCACGATACGCACATCCGGAAATCCGTTGTTATCCAACAAATCACGGGCCTTTTTGCTCAAGTCCGCCAAATCACCCGAATCCAGGCGGATGCCTGATAATCGGTATCCCTTTTCCTCCAGCTCCCTTCCGACCTGAATGGCCTTTTCGACCCCATCGATGGTGGAGTAGGTGTCGACCAAGAGCACACAGTTATTAGGCATTACCTTGGAATAGGTGCGAAAGGCTTCGGTTTCATCGGCAAAGGCCATTACCCAGCTATGGGCGATCGTGCCCCTGACCGGAATGCCGAAGCGTTTTCCCGCCAATACATTGGAGGTCGCATCACATCCCCCGATGTAGGCCGAACGACTTGCCGTCATGGCACCATCGACCCCCTGGGCCCTGCGGAGACCGAACTCGAGCACGGAATCTCCCTGCGCTGCCCGACGAATTCTGGCCGCTTTGGTTGCTATCAGCGATGGAAAATTCATCAAATTCAGCAATGGGGTCTCCAACAGCTGACACTGTACGATCGGACCCTCAATGCGAATCATCGGCTCCGAGGGAAAGACGATGGTGCCTTCCGGAACGGCATCAATGTTGCACCTGAATTCCAACTCGCTCAGATAGGTTAAGAAACCTTTTTCAAAAAGAGGTTTACCATCATTCCCCCTGATCGATTCCAAATACTCCAGATCTTCCGGTTTAAACTGCAATGCGTCGATATGATTGATGACATTTTCCAACCCGCAGGAGATGACGTGGTTTCCACCGAAAGGCGCCCGCCGAAAAAAGAGATGAAATACGCTCTCTTTATCCACCAGCCCGGATTTCCAGAACCCGCAGGCCATGGTGAATTGGTAGAAATCGGTCAGCAGTGAATTGGATGCGTTATGAGTGGAATCGATCATTGTCTGCTATGGGAGGGGGATGTTTTTAGGGCACTTTGAAAAATACGGTTTTCGTGAATGGCCTGTCCGAATAATCAATGGCTTAGAGTCTCTCGGTCTTCGTAGTTTTCCCTGACATCTCGGTTGTCGGATTACCTGTCCCTGCCTGCCACAGGCAGGCGAATTGCATCTTTGGACGATGGTATGCCCAACGTCACTCATAAGCCGAGCCATACTGCGTCATGAAAACATTTCAGGATTGAGTTGAACTCGATGCGCAGTATGGCGTCGGCTTGATGGGCGTGTTAGGCGATTTTCTCATTGCCAGAAAACTAAAAATGAGCCCGACCCCTTTCTTACTTTTCTACTTCGTCTTTAACGACTAAATCCTAAAGCAAAATCAAGTGCTACCTGAAGCTGTTTCATTTTGGTTAAACTTAATTTTGTGATAAATGAGCCTATCTTGGCCTTTGATACTGTTTGAATATGATCGAGATTTATAGCGCAATCATTTTTCATCCCATCTTCTATGTTCAAAATAACTTCTGATGGAATATCTCGTATCGTTGAAGTTACAGGAGCTACAGTTATTTCACCAAGAAACTCAATAGCAGAATCTCTTGTAAGTATAACAACAGGTCTTTTTTTATCTGGACTTTGAAATTTATACCATCTGACTTCACCACGCTTCATCATCGCACCATACTTGTTCATTTTCTAAGTCGCTAAATTCTCCTGGTGTTACAGGGTACTTCAAATATCCCTTTCTGTGCTTTTTTTCCAAATCTTCCACTTTAGTATCGACCAATTCAATATTCATCAATACATACTCCTTCTGAATATTTTTCAGTTGGTCAAGCATGGGAATAAAAAATCCATCTTTAACTTTTTTTGCTTCGACAAGCATATGTGCCCCTCTTTTTCGCTCGCACTTCCTCGAAGATTCCAGGATGTAACGACCTTTACCGGTTTACCGCCTAACATCCCCATCTTATCAGCGGTACGCAATCACAAAGGTACGCCGGAAGGGAAAGAGGACCTTGCCGTCGGGGTGGGGCCGATAGTCGGCGGCGACCTGGGCGCGAAATAGCCGCATAAACCGTTGCCGTTCAGTATCGTCATCCAGTACTTCGAGAAAAGGCCGTAGCCCGGTGCCCGACATCCAGTCGACGATGGCGTCGGGGCTATCCATCGGGTGGAAGTACGCGGTCTCCCAGATATCGACGGCGGTAGCCTGCCCGGCAAGGATGTCGTAGTAGACCGACGGCTCTTCCATCGTCAGCGCCGAGCGCGGAGCAACCATCCGATCCCGCCACACCGGATCATTGGAGATCCCGTGGATGAGCCTACGGACCCCTGTGTAGTTGTTGCTCGGGATCTGGAAGCCGAAGGCGCCGCCATCGGCGACCGCCGCGAAGAGTCGCGGTAGGAGCGTCCTATGGTCGCCGAGCCATTGCAGGGCTGCGTTGGAGAAAACGAGACCAACGGGTCTGTCCGGGACCCAATCGGAGAGGTCGACAAGTAGCCACTCCTGCGCCGGGTATGCCTCGCGGGCAGCGTCGATCATCTCCGGCGAATTGTCTATGCCGTAAATAATCGCATCCGGCCAGCGTACACGCAAAACCTGGGTGCTGTTACCGGGACCGCATCCAAGGTCGACAATCTCCCGCGGCGCTTCGATATCGATGCGGGCAACCAAGTCCGCCGCCGGCCGTGTGCGCTCAGCGCCGAATTCGAGGTAATGCCGAGCATTCCATGTAGACATAGCCGGTTACCCTGGTACGGATGCTCTCAATTACCGACCTGCCTGCCGGCAGGCAGGTAATATTGATCAAGCAGGATCTTCACGAAAGATTTGTCCGCAAATCAACGCAAATGGCCGCAAATAAAGGTAAATGGACTAGGGGGCGTTCTCAATTGAGCCAAATCATCATAAAAATCAAGCCCGTAGGCTGGGTTAGGGCCAGGGACGGCCAAACCCGGCACACGGTATTGCGGATCGGAAAGGCTGGGTTTCGTTCCTCAACCCAGCCTACAACACTTAGATAATTTATTAATTGAGAACGCCCCCTAGGATTCCTTGAATGACCAGATTTTGTGCAAATGAGTTAAATTTCGCCAACGTCTAACCTCTCTCGTTGTCGTGATCGTGATCGTAATCGTGATCGAAGCCGCCGTAGGAGAGACAGGATACTTTCGCAGATTGTGGAATCCAGAGATCCCGGCCAGGTGCCGGGTCGAAACCCGTAGCCATCAGGTTTTCCATGTCCGCTTTGCCTTGCGTCTCCGATTACGACTACGATCACGGTTCCGTTTTCGATCGCGAGAGAGCGATGATCACGCCTCGTCGGTCTGAGGCAACGCCTCGCTAGGGGGTGTTCTCAAATTAAGCCGGGTCATCGCAGAAACGAAGAACGTAGCGCAGGCGTCTCGCCTGCAACCCGCGGGCGAAACGCCCGCGTTCCGGCAGGCGGGACGCCTGCGCTACATGGATTTGGCTTAATTGAGAACACCCCCTAGTACACCGTTTCATTCTATTTTGCAGGTACAGTCGCTTGAGCTTGATGCGAACCTTCTCATCGGGATCGCAATCGGAATCCCGATTTCGATACCGATACCGATACCGATTTCGACCTACCCTGGCTCTCCAACGGCTGGTGGGGCGTAGGAGATGGGACCTTATCCGCAAAATCAGATGAAACGAGGTACTAGGCGGTCTCCATAAGTTCCAACGCATTGCCGTCCGGGTCCCTGCAAAAGATCGCACGGCGGCCGGAGCGACTGCGGGTGAACGCGATGCCGGCCTGTTCCAAACGGAGCGCAAGCGATGTGATGTTCTCCACCGTCAAGGCCAAGTGACGGTCCCGTCCACCGTGCTGCGGACGCCCTTCTAAGGGGTCCGGGTTCGGTAGCTCCAACAGATGGATCTGTTGATCGCCGACCCACAGCCAAGCCCCGGGATAACCGAGATCCGGACGCTGCCTGTCGAGTGTCAGCCCCAGCAGACCGCGATAAAAGGCAAGTGACCGCTCCGTATCCGCAACGATCAGGCTGACGTGGTGGATCCGGATCTTTTCGGGCATGCGACAATTCCCCGTTTCATGTTCGGCAACGACATTCTTTATCCGCAGATTATACGGATTTTCGCAGATCCTTTATGTTGCATTCGGTACTTCATTTTACCGGCACGTATATTTCGACCTGAACTTCCTCTTCGGAAACTTTATGGGGATTATTGACGTAGATTTCGTACATCGGAAGCTTTTTGTTCTGCTTGTACTTCATGCGCGCACAGCTTATGGCCGCCGACCAGGCATTGCCGAGATGTCGGTACGGTCCCCTGTGATCGACCTGTAAAGCTTTGTGGGCTGGAAGCTGGTCGACCACCAGACTCGCTACCGACTCGGGTTTGGATTCGTAGAGAAGACCAGAGGTGTATTCGCAGGTACGCCCGACCATGTCATAGTCATGATAAATCGAGAACAGATGTTTAACTGTCTGCAGCTGTCTGTCATCGAGCTTCTCCCGAATATCGGTGAAGTCCTTTTCCATGGCCGGACCTATTTCGGAAATGCTGCATTTGCGTCGAATTCCCATATAGTAAAGTGACTCGCGCTCGACTACGCCCTTGATTCGAGTCTCGCTCGGCACCGCCCCGGTCTCCAGATACTCCTTGAGCATAGACAGCCCGCGCTCGTAGTCGCTGCCGACCCATGTCGTCATCATCTTTTTCATAAAGAACATAAAGAAAGGCAGAGTCCCGTGCATAACCCAAGTGACCTCCGTCTCATCACTTTTTTGCACGAGACGGAACTCTACCTTGCTATGACTCTTCCAGGGCTTGAGAAAATGCAGGTCGTACCGGAGTCCGGAATTCCGTCGAACCTCGGCCAGAGTCATCGTGCCCGAGCCGATTAGATCCCCGTTCCAAGTCTGGCTATGCCCCACGGTGCCGGGGGACCCTTGGATAGTGACCGGGCAATTCGGCTCTTGGCACAGCCAGGGGGACCAGGTTCGCCAGTTGTTGAAATCGGCGATATAGCTGAAGACATCCGCCGGGTTCTTGCGGATCTTTGTACTTCTCTCTACGTCCATGGGTATTGAAAACATCAAGGAGTCTCCTGAAGTTCAGGGTTTGTCGGCAGACAGGTCCCTCGACCCAGCCTACCAACTTAAAATCAATGGGTTAGTTTTTAGACAGCCTCTTAGCCTAAATGTCAACACTAGCGAGGCTCTGCCTCAGACCGACGAGGCATGATGCCCCAAAAGCCCCTCTCCCGTAAGGCCCCATCTCCTACGCCCAACCAGCCGTTGGAGAGCCGGGGTAGGTCGAAATCGGGATCGGGGTCGCAATCGGAATCTCGATTTCGATCCCGATCCCGATTTGTGCGGTGCACAAACTTGACTCATTTGTAAAGATGCAGGTCCCTCAAGGATCCTAGCCAGTATAGCGTTTTATCTTATTTTTCATGTTAAAAATACAATTTCTTACCTCATATATCACCGATAAGCATGCAAAATATAGTGGAACGAAAGTACTAAAGGGGATGCCAAAACCGACCGGGACGGCTACCATACCGGGATCTCAAACCACTTGGGAATTGATTACCCTCATGCACGCAGCCGATCTATTGACCCATCGCGCCTTACTGACGCCGGAACGGGAGGCGCTGGTGGAGTTGGCGAGCGGGCAGCGCTACAGCTTCGCTGCCCTCAACGCCCGCGCTAACCGTCTCGCCCATTTTCTGCGCGACCGCCTCGGGGTGGAAAAGGGAGACCGGGTATCGATTCTGGCGCACAACAGTATCGTCTACTGCGATCTGTTCTATGCCGTGGGCAAAATCGGGGCCGTGTTGGCGCCGCTGAACTGGCGGCTGGCGGCGCCCGAGTTGGCCTATATCCTCGACGACAGCCGGCCCAAGGCGCTGTTGTGCGGGCCCGAATTCACCGCCACCCTGACCTCGTTGCGCGCCCAGGTGGACCTGGGTACCTGTGTCGCGCTCGAAGGCGCCGCCATCGACGGGGCCCTGGACTATGATGAGGGCCTGGCGGCAGCACCGGAGACGGAGCCGACGCGGCCGGAGCCGGACGCAGAAGACCCCTACTGTCTCCTCTATACCTCCGGCACCACCGGGCGGCCGAAGGGGGCGGTGATCCCGCACCGCCAGGTGCTCTTCAACTGCATCGACACCGCGGCCAGCTGGGGGCTTTCGGAGCAGGATGTCTCGCCGGTGTTCGTCCCCCTGTTTCATGCGGGTGGTCTGTTCGCCTTCCTGACCCCCTTGTTCTACCTCGGCGGCAAGATCATCCTGGCCCGCAGCCTGGAGGTCGAGGAATCCTTGCGGGTCATCGAACAGGAAGGCTGCACCGTCATCCTCGGGGTGCCGACCATCTTCCAGATGTGGATGAAGTCGCCACGATTCGCGGCGGCGGATTTCAGCCGCGTGCGCTGGTTCATCAGCGGCGGGGCGCCCTGTCCCGAGGCCATTATCAAGGTCTGGCGGGAGCAAAAGGGCGTCGTGTTTCGTCAGGGATACGGGCTCACGGAGGTCGGCCCCAATTGCTTCAGCATGACGGACGCGGAGTCCGTCCCCAAGAGCGGATCGGTAGGAAAGCCGATCTTTCACAGTGAGATGCGCATCGTCGATGAGTCCGGCGAAGAGCGACCCGTGGGCGAGGTAGGGGAGCTTCTGATCCGCGGTCCTCACGTCTGCTCGGGATATTGGAAGAACCCGCAGGCCACCTCCGAGGCCATCCGCGACGGCTGGTTTCACACCGGGGACATGGCGCGGCGCGATGAAGACGGCTTCTATTTTATCGTCGGCCGTTTTAAAGACATGATTATCAGCGGCGGCGAGAACATCTACGCCGCCGAGGTCGAGGCCGCCGTCCTGGAGCACCCGGAGATCGCGGAGGCGGCGCTCATCGGCGAACCCGATGCCAAGTTCGGAGAAGTGGGGCTAGTGGTCGTGGTGGCGCGGGAGGGCACGGCGCCTACCGCGGAATCCATCCTCCAGACCTGCGCGGACCACCTGGCACGCTACAAGATCCCCAAACGTGTGGTCTTTGCCGATGCCTTGCCCTATTCACCCTATGGCAAGGTGCGGAAGGTGGCGCTCAAGCAACGCTACTTAGAGCCTGTCTGACTTACGGCCGTTATGTGTGCGCTGAACAAAATAGAACTATGTGCAATTTGTGAATGATTATGTGAAAAGGCGGAATCATGAATAATAAGGTAGGCGTTTTGGTGCTTCATGGTATTGGCAGTCACAAACAGGGCTATTCATGCGCCTTAGTAAAAAAGGTTGCAGCATTACTTAAAAGTAAAGGGTGCGACTCAAAACAAGTAGAAATTCAAGAGGTTGTATATACTGATATATTTGATAAGCAGCAACGTGAACACAGCGAATATTTACTCAATACTTCTGGTTCATGTCAGTTTATATCAAGACTTATTAGACGGCTTCTTGCCTTTGTTTTAAGTGATGCCGTTTCATATCGTGCGAGCCGTAAAGACGTGCATATCGTGATCTCAGAACATATTGGTAAACTTTATAAAAACCTGCCTGAATCAGCTCCAGTTATTGTTGTTGCTCATTCTATGGGAGTCATGGCTATATCTGACTATATTTATGATTTGCAAAAAAAAGAATGCAAAAATCCAGATTTGAGATCAATCAATAATCTGAAATCAATAATAAGCTTTGGCTGTAATATTCCATTATTTGAAATGGGGCATGACGAAACTGTAAGTATAAAGCGACCATCTTCTGATGAAGATAAAACCTTTCGTTGGATTAATTTCTTTAGTCCTTTTGATGTCCTAGGTTATAGAATTAAGAAGTACTATACACAAAAGCCGGATTTTGAAATTGATGATAAAAAAATATATGCAGGTGGAGTATTCACTAAATGGAATATATTCTGCCATGTCGGATATTGGAAAAACAATGAGATTCATAAAGCCATTGTCGATAGCATCACCAAACACCTAAAAAACACATAACAAAACAAATCAACCTGACACATTTTTCGGTCGCTGTGCTCTCGATAAATGGGCGGGTTATTTGTGACGTTCTACTGCGGAATCAAGGAGACCGGTCATCTACCTTAGCTTCCGATCCCTCGCTACGAACGCGTAAGCCGGACAGGCTTTCAAACCCAGAGGAGGGCTGAGCCGTGCCTCAGCAAACAACCGGCATGTCTATTCCAACCCTTCCCGGTGTCGTCGCGCAGACGATCACCAGCTCCCGGATCACTACCCGCGTCCTGTTCACCGGCCCCGAGACCGGGACCCCGATCCTGTTCCTGCACGGCAATGTCACCTCCGCTACCTGGTGGGAGGAGGTGATGCTGAGTCTGCCCGATACCTATCGGGGGATCGCGCCGGACCAGCGCGGCTTCGGCGCGGCGGACCCGGATAAGAAAATCGACGCGACGCGGGGTATGGCCGACCTGGCGGACGATGCCGTGGCCCTGCTCGACCATTTGGGGCTGGCGCGGGTCCATGTGGTCGGAAACTCCATGGGGGGCTCGGTAGTCTGGCGACTGCTGATGGGGGCATCCGAACGCCTGTCGACAGTGACCCTGGTCAATCCAGGCTCTCCCTATGGCTTCGGCGGCACCAAGGACGTGCAGGGTACCCCCTGCTACGAGGACTTCGCCGGTTCCGGCGGCGGCTTGACCAACCCCGAGTTTCTGCGCCTGGTCGAGACCGGTGACGATGGCCTCGACAATCCGTTCTCTCCGCGCGCCATTCTGCGTATGCTGGTCTACAAGCCGCCCTTCATCCCCGCCCGCGAAGACGACCTGGTGGCGGCTACCCTTGAAACCCACATCGGACCTCAGGATCAGCCGGGAGACAGCGTCGAATCTCCGAACTGGCCGTTCAAGGCACCTGGCCGCTGGGGTATGGCGAATGCCGCATCGCCCAAATATGCAGGTGACCTGAAGCGCCTGTACGCGATCGAGCCGAAGCCGCCGGTGCTGTGGATACGCGGCAGCCATGACCTTGCGGTCTCCGATGCTGCGGCCTCCTGTCCGGGGGCGCTCGGGGCCGCCGGACAGATTCCCGGCTGGCCGGGCGCCGAAATCTTCCCGCCCCAGCCTATGCTGGGCCAGACCCGAGCCGCGTTGAATCGTTATCAGGCCACCGGCGGAACCTACGAGGAGGTGGTGATCGAAGATACCGGTCACGTCCCCTTTATCGAGAAATTACCCGAGTTCAATCGGATCTTTCATCCCCACTTGGAGGTCAGTGCATGGGAACCACCAGAAAGACGATTACCCTGACGGACAAACAGGACCAGTGGATCAAGGCGCAGATTGCCGCCGGTGAGTACACGAACGATAGCGAGTACATCCGCGACCTGGTACGCCGTGATCAGGGGGAGAACACCAAGTTTCTGGCGTTGAAACAGGCCATACACGAAGGATTGAGCAGTGGCGTAAGCGACAAGTCGGTCACTGGCATTATGCAGGAAGTCGAGGCCCGGCTGAGCATTGATGGCCGCTTATAGTCTGTCTAAAAATGATAACAAATGTTGTAATAATAACCACGTTGTCCTTTGTGCCGCGGGCATAGCTTTTTTTGTTTGGTCTTTAATCGACACCAGAAAGAGATATTATGATGAATATATGTCGCGGAAGAAGAAATGATAAAAATTTCGTCCTCGGTAGTGATTGTCGGAGACGTCTTTTTTAACTGCAAATAAACGCAAATGAGAGTTATTATGATTTGCGTTTATTTGCGGCCATTTGCGGCAGAAAATTGGCCGGGCTCAACTTGAAATTCCTGTTTTGGGGGATTCAAGAGGATGCAAAATAAGAAATAGGGTACTGGCATGACTGCAAAGGACATCATCAGTCGCGCTATGCTCAAGCGGCTCACTACCGATTTTGCGCACCGCCTCTTGGGGCTCGACGCCGAGACCGTTGAAGTGTTGGAGACCCAGAACCAACGGATCGAAGACCGCCGGGCGGATCTGGTGGCACGCATGCGTGGAGCCGACGGCGAAGAGTTTTTGCTACACATCGAGATCGAGAATAACAATGCTGCGAACATGCCGCTGCGGATGTTGCGTTACTATACGGATATCCGCCTTGCCGGCCATCCCGGACCGATCCGGCAATTCCTGATCTACATCGGGGCCGCCCCCCTGACCATGCCGCCAGGCATCGACGAGCCGGAGTTGCTCGACTACCGCTATGGCTTGGTGGACATGCATCAGGTCAACTGTACTGGCCTGTTGACTCAGGACAATCCCGATGCCCTGGTACTGGCCGTGCTGTGCGACTTCGGCGACCGTAAGCCCCAGGAGGTCGTCACCTACATCGTGCACCGCTTGCGGAAATTGCTGGGTGCCGACGATCAGAAATTCCGCGAACACATGACCATGCTGGAGATCCTGTCGGAGAATCGGGGTCTGCGGCCACAGGTCGAGGAGGCCGAACACATGTTGACCCAAGTCGAGATCGAACAGTTGCCGTCTTTCAGCATTGGCTTTGAACGTGGCGAGAGAAAAGGTGAAGAAAAAGGTCGGGAAGAAGGTCGGGAAGAAGGTCGGGAAGAAGGTGAAGCGCGGATTGTGCGTCGTCTGTTGAGCCGGCTTGGCGTCGCGGAAGTTTCCGAGTTGCTCGGTCTTTCAGTGGAAGATGTGAAACGCCTTGCAGCGGCAGGAAGCGACGACGACCCGGTGCGCGACAGGCATTGACAGGGGCTGACACGGGTGAAGGGTACTGCCGGACGTTTTGGAGTGCGGCGGCAACCTTGACCCCGGTATTTATTCGGAACCTGCGGTGCTCGACGTAACCGCGGGGTTGGCCAGGGAGCACTTGCCCGCCGCCGCTTTGGGTTTGGCGATGCCTCCTCCCCAGCAAAGGCGTTGTGGCCAGGGGAAAGCGCCGTCGCGGCGGCGCGTGTGGAACCCGGTGCTCAGATTCCCGGCAAACGCTGCCGGGATCCCCCGTTCGCTGGGTTTCGATCCGGTTGCGCCGCTTTGCCGGCGCACTCCAAAGTAGTTCGGAATCCATAAAGAGCTACAAACAAAATAGGAACGGCCATGAAAAAATACGGTTTTGTCGCCTCCGGCGGCGGGTACAGAAGTTTTTACACGGAAGGGGCGCTGGTCTGGTTACGGCAAAACGGGGTCCGGATATCCCATATCGCCTCCACCAGCTCGGGGAACAACATCGCCCTGGATTATCTCCTCTGGGATCAGGAGAAAGAGGAACTGCCGCCGGTCCTCACCCGGACCATGCGTCTGAGCGTGGGAGACATCTTTCACGTCTTCAAGAACTTCCTGGGCCTGCGGCCGTCTCTGATCCCCAACGGCTCCCACTTGTTCACCGTCGATAAGGACAGCTGCCGCAGCTCCCTGACCCTCGACCAACCTGCAAGACAGGAGATCCTGAGCAAGAATCTCGCTGCCGTAAGCTGGGATATTTTTGCTACCAACCTGACCAAGCGTGAGGGGAGATCCTTCCGGATCAACGACATCCTTTCCGAAATCAACGCCGGCACGCTGGACCGCTTTATGGATGTGTTTCTGGCCGGAATCACTACCATCCCTTATTTCAAGGCGGTCGAGATCGACGGCGACTTCTACCTGGAAGGCGGATACATGGACAACACGCCCTTGCGGACCATGTTCGAAGATCCGGGAGTGGATGAGATCATCGCCGTCGACTTTACCGACTATGATTACCACGGTGCGCTCGAGAAGCTGTATGCCACCCAGGTGTTCACTCTACCGTTGAACAGCATCGACATGTATCTTTTGGTGAGCGATATCCAGTTGAGCCTACCCAACATCAAGATCTTTACGGAGGCCAATCGCATCAACCGCATGCTCGAAGAGGTCGGCAAAACCTCCATCGAGCTCGATGGGAAGACCTACTATCACAAGCCGGTCCATGTATTGAGTCCCAGGAATCTGGAAAGCATGACCATCTCCCTGAAAGACAGCACCATCCAGAAAAAATACTTCGAGCTGGGAAAAAACGACATGGCAGAGCTATCGGCTGCCGGTTTGACCTAGGATTCCTTGACGGACCAGCATCTTTACAAATGAGTCGAGTTTGTGCACTGCACAAAAACATTTCTGTCTCTTGTTGGGCGGGAATCGCAAATTCTTTGAACTACGGAGGCAGACACGGATAAACACGGATCATAATCCGTGTTTATCCGTGTCCATCGGTGGTTCTTCGGTGCGGTTGGTCACGCCTCGTCGGTCTGAGGCGAAGCCTCGCTAGGATTCCTTGAGGGACCCGAATCTTTACAAATGAGTCAAGTTTATGCAGTGCGCAAATCGGGATCGAAATTCCGATTGCGATCCCGATCCCGATTTCGACCTACCCAAGCTCTCCAACAGCTGGTTGGGCGTAGGAGATGGGGCCTTACGGGAGAGGGGCTTTGGGGGTCTCATGCCTCGCCGGTCTGAGGCGAAGCCTCGTTAGGGGTTGTTGGCTTTTATCTGAGCGCGGACGATTGCGAGGAATCAAGGCTCGGCGAGGAGGAATAGCAGGCCTGTTTCGATGAGCTGCAACGCGGCCGGCGCGGAAAAGGGCCGCAATCGGACCGTGAACTAATGAATATCAACAGCCCCTAAAGCCGGCCATTGTCCTGCTCGACAGCATGCAGCAGACGGTCGTAGATCTCCGGAAAAGAATAGGCGACCCGGTTCCAGGAAGGAATCAACTTGGCCTCCTGGGGCCCTCTGCTCTGCTCCCAGGCATCCCAGAGAAAACCCCGGAAATAGCCGACGGCGGATTCCTCCTCGTGCAGATCGAAGGCCAGCGCATTGACATCCGCATCGTAGCTGTACTTGCGGACGTACTTGAGTGCGGTCTGGTAATAGCTGTGCAGGATCATATCCACGAAGGCGTCGTCCAACGGCACCCCGTGGGAACGCATATAGGTAAGATAGAACTTGGCGATGTCCACTACCATGCGGTGCAGACCGCGCTTGGTGTTCTCGGGGGATAGCTCCTGGTGCTTGTGCTCGTAGTTGGGCACCAGGTCGATCTGAGCGATCTGCCGCGAGGTCAGCTGATCGTAGACCTGGGACAGGGTCGCCACCTCCAGCCCCCAGTCGTAGGCCACATTCAGTCCCCGCGCTAAGTCCGCGGTAAAGCAGAACTCCCCGGCCAAGGCATACTTGAAGGCACTGTGGTACTGGAAAAAGCGCTCGAGCTCGCGGTGTCCGCGCTGACGCATGATCCGGGACAAGGTTTCGACGAATGGGGCGACGAAAAGCCGCGTCACACGTCCCTTCAGCGCGCGCTCGGTAGGCGAGATGCGGGCATAGTAACCCTTGCAGAACTGGAAGTGGTTATTCGGATTGACCACCGGCTCGATGAGCCGTCCCAGCAGGGTTCGATCATAGGTGACGATGTCGCAATCGTGGAGTGCGATCACGCCACCGTTATCGCGGGCGAACAGATAGCCCAAGGCCACCCACACCGATTGTCCCTTGCCCTGTACTCCGAAGGCAGTTTTCCCTCGTTCTCCCAACTCGCCCAGCAACTTCTGGAGGCGCGGACCCTCGATCCAGACGATTTGAACATCCCGGTGCTCGGCCTCGAGGCACCCGAAATATTCCTTCGCCTGGCGGAACTGGTGCTCCTCCGGGGCACCGCCGAGGGCGACCACGATGTTGCCCAGATACCGCACCTCTTTGATCTGTTCCAGGATGCGGTCGAGCACTCCCGCGTTCTCCATCTCACTGTAGAGCGAGGGCAGCAGCAGGCTGATATTCTGGTGCCGGGCGTGCTGTTCCAACCGGCGCTCGAGTTCGTCCAGATAGGAGGTCTTGTCGAGGGCATCATAGAGACTATGCAGCGTGGTGATCAGGGGTTCCTGGTGAAAATCGGCCATGGTGCTCCCCTCCGCGAATTGAGGGCTATTATATACCCGTTGCACGTGAATATTTCGCCGCGATGCACGCCCCTCGCACCCGATAGCCGCGTTGCGACGGGCTTGCTATAGGTAGCGGCTGGCTGGTTACTGGAGGCCAATCATGACGGCGGAGCGTTCGCCCCTGTGGCGTAAGTTGTTGCTGGTGCCTCCCATCGCACTCGGAGTGCTCGTCCTGCTCTGGATCGCCGCCGGCAAGGAGCCCCCGGCGACGGCCCGGCGGGGCGAGCCAACGCGCACGGTGCGGGTAATCGAGGCCCTGGAGCTGGACCTGATCCCGACCGCCGAGGGCTATGGCCCCGTGCGTCCGGCCCGGGTCTGGGAGGCGGTGGCCCAGGTCAAGGGCCGGGTGGTCGAGGCTCACCCCCGCCTGCGCGACGGTGAGATCCTGGGGCGGGGAACGGAGCTGTTGCGCATCGATCCCGTGGATTACGAGCTGGCCCTGGCTGAGACCAAGGCCGAGTTGGCCGAGCTCGAGGTGCAGGAGCAAAACGCCCGTACCTCCCTGGCGATCGAGACACGCAATCTGGCGCTCGCCCGCCAGGAACTGGAACGCGCCCGTCGCTTGGTCAAAAAGGGCACCACCTCCCGAAGCGCAGTGGATAAAGCGGAACGGACCGTGCTCGGGGCCAGGGCCGCGGAGCAGAACCTCAGGAACACCCTGGCCCTGATCCCGGTGCGCAGAAAAACGCTCCAGGCCAAGGTAGAGCGCGCGGAACGCAACCTGGCGCATAGCCTCATCCGTGCCCCCTTCGACCTGCGCGTGGCCGATCTGAAGGTGGAGGCCGATCAATTCGTCTCGGTCGGCCAAACCCTGTTCGCGGGGGATGCGGTGGATCAGGCGGAGATCGAGGTCCAGGTAGCCATGTCCTCCCTGCGCCGCTTGTTCATCGGCCGGCCGGAATTCAAGCTCGACCCGGCGCGGCTGAGCGAGCAGCTGACGACCTTGTTGGGCTTTTCTCCCCGAGTACGGCTGGACCTGGGCAACTACCAGGCCGAGTGGGAGGCCCGGTTCGTGCGCTTCGACGACGCAGTAGACGCTCAGACCCGCACCATGGGCGTGGTCGTGGCGGTGGACGGCCCCTACGACAAGGTCATACCCGGCTACCGCCCCCCCTTGTCCAAGGGGATGTTCGTGCAGGTAGTGTTACGCGGCAAGTCGCACCGGGCCCGGATTCTGGTGCCGCGGTCGGCGGTACGCGACGGGACAGTGCTGGTAGTGGACCAGGATCACCGCCTGCGCCGCCGCCCGGTGACGGTGCTGTTCAGTCAGGGGCAGATCTCGGTTATCGAGCAGGGGCTTACCCCCGGCGAGCAGGTCCTGGTCTCCGACCTGGTACCAGCGGTGGAGGGCATGCTGCTGCAACCGACTGTCGATAAGAAGCTGGTCGCGGTGCTGACCGCCGCCGCAGAGGGAGATGGGTCGTGATCGCCTGGTTCGCCCACCACCCGACGGCGGCCAATCTGCTCATGGCCGCCATCATGATCTTAGGGCTGACCGCGATACCGGGTCTGCAACGCGAGACCCTGCCGGAGATCAAGAACACCAAGGTGGAGATCCGGGTTCTCTACCGGGGCGCCACCCCCGCCGAGGTGGAAGACGCCGTCTGCCGGCGCCTGGAAGACGCCCTGGAAGGCATCAAGGACCTCGATGAGCTGCGCTGCGATGCCCGAGAAGGCGTCGGTACGGCGACCGTCGTGATGCGCGAGGGAGAAGACATGGCGCGCTTCCTGGACGACGTGAAGTCCGAGGTGGACGCCATCGACGACTTCCCCGACCAGACCGAACTGCCCATAATCACCGAGCTGGGCCGTACTGAACCTGTGGTTTCGGTAGCCGTGACCGGCCCCGGGGACCCGATCGCCCTCAAGGCCTACGCGGAAGACCTCAAGGACCGGCTACTGGCCCTGGACGAGATTGCCGAGGTAACGGTCAGCGGCTTTTCCGACCACCACATCCGCATTGAGATCCCGGCCTGGCGCCTGCGCCAGTATGGGCTGTCTACCGACCAGGTCGCCGAGGCCATACGCCGGCACAGCGTCGGCAGCCCGGCCGGGCGCCTGGAAGGCGGTCCCGAAGATCTGCTGCTGCGCTTCGACGACCAACGCAAGACCGTCGATGCCTTTCGTGATCTGGTGGTCATCTCGGGCGCTACCGGCGCCGCGATCCGCCTGGGGGAAATCGCCACCATCAGCGACCGCTTCGATCGGGACGAAGACAAGATCCTGTTCAACGGCCGCCGCGCGGCGATACTCGAGATCGCCAAGACCCGCGCCCAGGACATCCTGGTGGTACTGGGCACGGTCAAGACCTTTATCGCCGCCGAGCGGGAACGGGTTCCCGAGGGCATCGCCCTGACCCTCACCCAAGACCGCGCCTCGGTGGTGCAGGACCGCCTGGACCTGCTGATACGCAACGGTTCCCAGGGCTTGGTGTTGGTGCTCCTGGTGCTCTGGTTGTTCTTCGGTATCCGCTACAGCCTGTGGGTCACCCTGGGCCTGCCCGTTTCCTTTCTCGGCGCCCTGTTCATCCTGCCCATGGTGGGGGTTACCATCAACATGATCTCCATGGTGGGCCTGCTGATCGGGATCGGCCTGCTCATGGACGACGCCATCGTGATCGCCGAAAACATCGCCGCCAGAATGGCCCGGGGCGACCCACCCATGCAGGCGGCCATCGCCGGGGCCAGACAAGTCCTGCCGGGGGTCCTCTCCTCCTTCGCCACTACCCTCCTGGTCTTCGGCTCCCTGGCCTTCATTACCGGAGAGATCGGTCAGATCCTCCGGGTTATGCCCATCGTACTCATCCTGGTCATTTCGGTCAGCCTGGTCGAGGCCTTTTTCATTCTGCCCAATCATCTGGGCCACTCCCTGGCCCACCTGCAACGGAGCGCTCCATCGCGTCTCCGGACCGGCTTCGAGCGCGGTTTCGAGCGGTTCCGGGAGCGTCGCTTCGGGCCTCTGCTCGACCGCGCCGTGGACTACCGTTACCTCACTCTGGGCCTGATCGTCATGTTCCTGATCCTGGCGCTGGCCATGCCCGCCGGGGGCTATCTCAAGTTCGTACCCTTTCCCGACTTGGATGGGGACCTGGTAGAGGCCCGGATCCTGCTCCCCCAGGGCACCCCGCTGGCGCGGACCGAACAGGTGGTGGAGCAGTTGACGGCGGCCCTGGAGCGGGTTAATAAGCACTTCAAGCCACGTCAGCCCGAGGGCCAGGACCTGGTGCGCAACCAGGCGGTCATCTTCGGCCAGAATCCGGACGCCTACGAGAACGGCCCCCACGTGGCCCGCGTGTTCGCGGACCTGCTGAGCACCGAGATCCGCGATGCCCCCCTGGACGAATTCCTCAACCTCTGGCGGGAGGAGACCGGAGATTTGGCCGATGTCATCGCCGTCAAGTTCACCGAACCCGCCATCGGCCCCGGTGGTCGCGCCATCGACCTGCGCCTGTTCGGCTACGACCTGGATCGACTCAAGGCCGCAGCGGCCGAGCTCCAGGAATGGCTGCGGGGTTTTGTGGGGGTCCTGGACCTGAGCGACGACCTGCGCCCCGGCAAGCGCGAGTACCGCCTGCACCTCAAGCCGGGTGCGGGCGTGCTGGGACTGGACGCCAAGACCGTAGCCGATCAGATACGCGGGGCCTTTCAGGGCATCAAGGTCGATGAATTTCCGGTGGGACCGGAGTCCTACGAGGTAAACCTGCGGCTGGTGGCCGCGGACCGGATCGGACCCGAGAGCCTGGAAGACTTCACCATCATCGGCCGCGACGGTGCCCTGATCCCCCTGTCGGTGGTCGCCGACATCAAAGAAGTGCGCGGCTGGGCCCGCATCCACCGCGTGAACGGCCAGCGCGCCATCAGTATTCAAGGGGACCTCGACCGCAACCTGGCCAATGCCCAGGAGCTATTGACCCTGGCCGGCTCCCAGTTCATACCGGGTCTCCTCGAACGCTACCCGGAGCTGCGTTTCGAGGTGGAGGGGCAAGGCAAGGAAGGGGCCAAGACCAGCCAATCCATCGGCCGCAACGTCCTGCTCGGGATGATCGGCGTCTACATGCTGCTCGCCCTGCAATTCCGCGGCTATCTCGCCCCCATCACCGTCATGCTCGTCATCCCCACCGCCCTCATCGGGGTCGTGTTCGGACACCTGGCCCTGGGACTCGACCTCACCCTGCCCAGCATCGTCGGCATGGCCTCCCTGTTCGGCGTCGTCGTCAACGACTCCATCCTGCTGGTCTTCTTCATCCGCGACGCCCGGGCACATGGCATCCCGGTGCCCCAGGCGGCCAAGCAGGCGGGACGAGAACGCTTCCGGCCCATCCTCCTCACCTCCATCAGCACCATCGCCGGCCTCACCCCCCTGCTCTTGGAAAAGAGCCTCCAGGCCCAGGTCCTGATCCCCTTGGCCGCCAGTCTCGCCTTCGGCCTCGCGGCGGCCACCCTCGCGGCCCTGTTTCTGGTCCCGGCCGTCTATGCGATTTTGGATGATTTCGGGTGGTTGGGGGCGCTCGATTCGGCGGATGACCGCGAGACGGTTTGAACCGCCGAGGCGCAAGGGGCGCAAAGCCGAATAGGGCTTACTTATAAATCCGCAGATTACGCAGATTTTCACAGATTATTTCGTTTCTCATCTGCGAAAATCTGTGGATTCAAAATAAGGATCGTAGGTTGGGCAAAGTCCGCCAAGGACGGCGGGCGTGCCCAACACGACCGAATAATTTTTCCTATGCTCAATCCGGCATAGGCTACCAGTCGCCAGTCACCCGCTGCCAGCCGCCGGAAGCTGGTGACTGGTAGCTGGCGACTGGTTCGTCGGGAGAGACCGAGGCAACAAGTTATCCGCGGATCTTGTCGGGTCCCGAATGATTCCGTGGATGACCGCGAGACGGTTTGAACCGCAAAGGCGCAAAGGGTAGGATGGGCTGTGCCCATTTCGAGAACCAATATGCAGACGGATTTATCATACATGAAGATATATTTTGATGTTTGTTGTTTGAATCGACCTTTTGATGATCAAACTCAGGATAGGATTCGCCTTGAATCGGAAGCCATCCTTATGATACTAAAACATATCGAGGAAAATGATTGGCAATGGATAAGTAGTGATGCTGTTCTTTATGAAATGCATAAAACTCCAAATGACGAAAGAAGAGAAAGGCTAAATTCCCTCAACTCGCGTTCGACTTCGCACATTCCAGTAAATCGGCTCATTCTTGCAAGATCAGCGGAAATGCAAATAATGGGGTTTAAAACCTATGATGCATTGCATATTGCATGCGCGGAAAAAGCAGCCGCAGATGTATTGCTATCCACGGATGATAGGTTATTGAAAAAAGCAAAAACAAACCAGCATAGTCTCAAGATAAAAATTGATAATCCACTTACCTGGCTACAAAAGGTGGCGCAATGAATACTCAAGCTGTAACACTTAATGAAATACGAAAACTCGGAATCGAGGCATTAACGACGCACTTAGGTGCTGTTGGCATGATTCGTTTCCTACAGCAAGGTGAAACTGGATGGGGAGATTATACCAATGATAGAGAAAAGTGGCTTGGCAATCCAAGTTTAGAGGAAATTTACGGAGAAATTCAAAATCTGACAAAAGGCTCAAGCTGACCGCCAAAAGTGCCGCTTCGCTCTGCTTTTGGTGGCAGCTTAGCCTTTCGTTGGGTGCCTGAGCCAAGCCGTTATGTCCCAAAACCATGAGCCAGAGCGGGAACGGGGTCAGGTCTTGATCCGTGACCCTTGAAGGCACAGGTCAAGACCTGACCCCTTTCCCATTTGGACGGAAAAACATACTGCCAGCCTCACTCCCGGTTCGCGTTCGGATATTTCCTTTCCAAAGCGTATGGGAGGTATACTGCTCCCAGACCAACGTCGAGATCCTGCTCATGAATGGCCTCAACCCTCCGCAAATGCTCCCGAAGGGGTCCCATCATAGGTTCCGGAAGCATCGTCACCCGGTCCTTGCCGCCCTTACCATTGCGGACCGTGATTTGCTTCATCTCGAAATCCAGGTCCTTTACCCGCAGCCGCACGCACTCCATCAGCCGCATCCCCGTGCCGTAGAGCGGGCTCGCCATCAACCAGTCGAGCCCTTCCATGTGCGCGAGCAACATCCGCACCTCGTTCACGGTCAAAACCACCGGAAGCTTTTGCGAGCGTTTGGCCCGCTGCATGTTTTCCATCCAGGGAAGCTCGATCCCCAAGACCTCCCGGTAAGGGCTTGCAATTTTGGGTGGAGGTGGCTACCCCACCAACAGTGGCGAGATGTGTGAGAAAAGCCGCCACCTCCGGCGCGCTCATCTTCGCGGGATGACGCTTGGCGTGAAACAAGATAAAGCGGCGAATCCAATCCGGATAGGCTTGCTCGGTGCGGATGCTGTAGCGCTTAAAACGGATTTTGTCCTGCACCTGGTCGAGCAGGCGGAGTTTGGTCTGCGTTCCGGCGGAGGGGGTATTTCCCCTGTCAGTACCTGACGGGTTTGTCCTATCTACTGGCAATATATACAGGCACTTGCGAACAGGCAAGCAGATTAGACCTCACTTTCGACGTATTTTCTTACGTCGCTTTTGAGGTCTACTAGAAGTTAGGCTCATGTTAGCCTTTCAATCACTCAACACCGAAGGAAACATTTATGGAAATAGAAAATTGGGAAAATTGAAGTAGCAAAGGCAATGAAGCAAGAAGAAATCAGTATAACAATCATTGCCAAAACTTCAGGGCTTTCAATCGAAGAGATTGAAAAACTATAAGCTAAATCAAGAAAAGGGGCCAGGCTCAATTGACGGTCGTTTTTCACAGCCCATTCGCCTAACATTCGGCTGCAGGCGACCCAATGCCGCGGTCCGGCTCCTCAGCGACCTTCAAGCTCAGAGCCACGCGGCATTAGCCGCCTGAGCCCAAACGTTAGTGCGCCGCGCAAAGCGCGGCGCATCTAGTCGGGTGAAAGTCCCGACATGGTAAGGGCTAACCACCCACCATTACCGCGTGTTGCGCCTCTGGCGGAGCGGTAACGGCGGTAAGAAACTGCGGTTACAGGCGAACAAGAGAGGTGAAGCGTACACCGGGTATGTTGTAGACTGTAGGGGAATGCAGACCCCGAAAGCTGGTATCGCTTCGAAAAGGCGGTTCTGGTCGGCGCGCGTGGTAACGTGCGTGAAGCCAACACGAACCAGGCGTGAGGGTGAGCCTGGAAAGGGCCAGCGGAGTTCTCAAGCGGTGGTATGCAACAAGAGATGCGTCGTGAACGCGGGAGACCCCGTGAGCTCCTGGTCGGAACCGGCGGTAGAGATAAGGCATACAGGTAATGAGGCACAAATGGGAAACCGGGAAACAGAGTTAGACTGGAGCCTAAGTCCTACTGAGATGACCGGGGCAGGTAAGCGAGCCGAACCCCGACAAAGGGAAAAGTAGCTGAAGGCTTTGGGGGAGTCGGATCACCCCAGAGTACTCCGAGACGGTAGGGCCGCTCACAGGGGGAAGGGGGTGACAGTCATGCGGACTCATCAAAGGAAACCGCTTCGGGACAAAGTCGGGCCTGATACCAAGAGGACAACCTTCCGGATGGGAATCTCGACGGGGCGATAGGCGCCCTCTGCGAGAGTGAGCATGGCTGAGGAGCCCGGTGCGGGAAAACCGCACGCCGGGATCTGTGCCGGGGGCGCCGGGTAACCGGCGTCCCTACTGCGACGGCGCAACCCACAGATCAAGTCCAAACAGCCTTTCAGGAAACTTAGCATGATCACATCAAAGAATCAACTGTCGTTAAATAATTCGATTTCCATAATTATTAGGGTAAGTGAAACATGTAACCTTTCTTGCAGATACTGCTATGTAAAACCAACTACAGCACACAAGATCCTCGATATTCGAATAATCGAGGGATTCATCGAGGCACTTATCAGATTTGGGTTTACTCGAATCAACCTCTACTGGCACGGGGGCGAACCTCTCTTGCCCGGTATTAAGTATTACCGGGAGATTCTGTCGATGCTGAATAGAGTGCGTGGAAAGACAGACGCCTCCATAATAAATAGATTACAAACCAACGGCGTGTTGCTAACAAAGGAATTTGCAACCCTCTTGACAGAGGGAGAATTTAGGGTCGGGATAAGCATGGACGGTGATGAATGTCTTAATGAAAACAGGGTCTTTTTTAATGGCACTCCGTCTTACAAAAAGGCCATGAACGGATTGCAACAAAAAAGAGCGATTGACTCTGATACAAGTATCCTTTCCGTGCTTACAAGAAATCATCTCGCAAATATTGAACATTACTATTCCTACGTCAAGAGTGCGGGTTTGAAATCGTTTAAAATTAATCCGTGTATGATTAATAAGCAACAGAGTTCTGATCTGCAAGTTTCCCCTAGGGAATGGGGGGGAGCGATGATAAAGCTATTTGATTTATGGTTTTTTGATGCGAATCCACCGATGAATCGCGAGTTCAGTGATATATTGAAGAGCATGTACCGTGGATATAGCAAAACGTGCGTCTTTAATAAGACTTGTTTTAAGGGATTTCTGTCGATAGTTCCATCGGGTGATATTTATCCCTGCGCAAGACTAATTCATGAAGATGACACGTTCAGGCTGGGCAATGTTGACGATGGCATGGATGTTGTGTTCGCGAACTACAAGATATTGAATCGCGATTACGATAACCTTGGTTGTTCTGGGTGTAAATGGGAGCCAATATGTCATGGAGGTTGTACTGCTTATGCGTACTGGCTTAACGGCACTATAAACTCTCGCGACTATCTATGTGAAGGGTATAAAATGTTGTTTCAGCACATCCACAATACAGTCAACTATTATGCAAACAGCAAGGAGTCTTAGGAATGAAGTTTGAGAAACTTTCACTGCGCTCACTTCAGCACCGAAAATCACATCCTATTCTGAGCAACGTTCGTCATGAACTCGCTCAGGAAGGCTGGACAACCAATGCGAGGGAAGGCGGCGACTGGGGAGGTGGCGACTGGGTATCTGGCGATTGGTCAGGCGGTGACTGGGGATCCGGCGATTGGTCAGGCGCCGACTGGTCAGGTGGTGATTGGGGAACCGGTGACTGGAGCGGTGGCGACTGGGGAGGCGGCGACTGGGGAGGTGATACTGGGGAATAGCACCTTCCCACCACTTCACGACGATGGTTTTTTAACGCCTAACAAGCTAATGCACTTGGACGCGGCTTCGCCGCTCCAGTGATTAGCAACGTTAGGCGTTCTACGCCCAGCGGCTCTTGTACTTCAACCAGGCATTGCGGGGAAAAAGGACACCCACTTTGTTTGACATCTTTCCCACCTCAAGCTAAGCTCCTTTCCGACACCAAAATCACAGGGAATCTGCCATGACTGCTCCCCGCTCCGTTCTCGTCTCCCTTGCGAACACTCCCTGGTATCACTGTGTATGCCGTTGTGTACGTCGTGCCTTCCTGTGCGGGGAAGACCAGCTCTCAGGGATGAATTTCGACCACCGCCGCGGCTGGATTGTCGAGCGTATCCAGCAGCTTGCTGCCTTGTTTGCCATTGATGTGGCCGCCTATGCGGTGATGAGTAATCACTATCACATCGTGATACGCATCGACCGCGAACGGGCCTTGGAATGGTCGGTAGAAGAGGTGCTGAGGCGCTGGACGGCGCTCTTCACCGGGCCGCTGTTGGTGACGCGGTATCTCTCGGCGTCACGGGAGTCGATGAGCCAGGCGGAGATTGCCAAGGTTGAAGAACTTGCCGAGGTCTATCGGGAGCGGTTACACGATTTGTCCTGGTTCATGCGCACCCTCAACGAACACATCGCCCGCCGGGCCAATGCCGAGGATGGGGTGAAGGGGCGTTTTTGGGAGGGTCGCTTCAAGAGCCAGGCGTTGCTCGATGAGAAAGCACTGCTGGCGGCAATGGCCTATGTGGATCTGAATCCGGTCCGGGCGGGGCTGGCCGAGACGCCGGAGACCTCGGACTATACCTCGATTCAGGAGCGTGTTGGCGGATTGCCGGAAGAGGTAGCGTCTGAAACCGACTCGCAGGAGACCGCAACCGTCAAAGATTCTGACGCAACACTCGATGGGGAGCGGTTACGACCGGAGGCCGAGACGCAGGTCTTACCCCAGGCCCCGCTGATGCCCTTCGATGCCACTGCACAGGCTCCCTGGGCGGTGCCCTTTGCCTTCGAGGACTATTTGGAGCTGGTCGATTGGACGGGCCGGGCGTTACGTGCGGATAAACCTGGATACATCAAGATGCAAGAACCTAAGATCCTCATCCGACTGGGCATCGACGGGGAGCGGTTTATCAATTCTGCCGAGTGTTTTCTCAAGGCGTTCGGGACGGCGGTCGGTGCACCGGCATCGCTCACGGATCTCTGCGCTCGGCGTCAGGCCAAGTACCTGCGTGGCATCCAGGCTGCGCGAGCGGTGTTTGTAGCCAAACAAGCGGCATGATAGGGAAGTATAAAAAGGACACCTATCTATCAGCACCATCGCCGGCCTCCCCCCTGCTGTTGGAAAAGAGTCTCCAGGCCCAGATCCTGATCCCCTTGGCCGCCAGCCTCGCCTTCGTCCTCGCGGCGGCCACACTCGCAGCCCTGTTCCTGGTCCCGGCCGTCTATGCGATCCTGAATGATTTCGGTTGGTTGGGTGCGCTCGATTCTGCGGATGACTGCGAGACATTTTGAACCGCAAAGGCGCAAAGGGTAGGATGGGCTGTGCCCATTTCGAGAGCCAGATGGAAGTTCGCCGTAGTTGTTCGCTAAGTCGTCCGCGGATCTCAACTCATCGTTTCCAGGTGTGTTGATGGAGTGGGGCGAGCGCATATAAAGTCTTTCAAAATCAATGATTCCAGATAAATTGTAAAATGTCAGCAGGGAGAAATATGGTATGCAATTACGTGACATCTTACTCGATATTCATGCTCTTGAAGAAGAATTGCTTCGGTTTGAGCGGAAGTATGGCATTCGTTCTGAAACATTTTATGCGGCCTATGTTGCTGGTGAAGAGCCCGATGATGACGCATGGGTGCTTGATTTCGGGGAATGGGCAAGTATCTACAAGACATGGCTCACACGTCAAGCCGAGTATCGTGACGAAGTTCACCATATTCAACCACACCCCCAGAGTTTGTCAGGGCTTATCCGAATTGCCGCATGAGCAATCCATTACGCACACCGGATGATTACGAGTTATTTCTGTATACCATTAGGGAAACGTATCCAAGCATTCGCCATTCAACACTCACGTTTGTCCGAAAGGGTGCGTTTTTAGGTCGGGTTGCCGGAGAACTTTGGTTTGATCGTCAGATTCGTCTCGTCGTTCGAGAACGAGTGGTGTATCGACGTCTCCCCGTGATGATTGACTGGTATGGCTATGAAGTTTGGCAAGGAGAGGAAAAGCTGTATTGGTATGATTCTCAGCCACATCCAAATGATCCGACATTACAATCCACAGATCCTCATCATAAGCATATTCCACCAGACATCAAACATCACCGAATTCCTGCACCGAATATGCAGTTTACCTTTCCCAATCTTCCCGTCCTGATCAATGAAATCGAAAGGGGGATAATAGCAGACCATCCGGCCTCACCTCCTGCTGCTGGAGAAGAGCCTGCAGGCCCAAATCCTGATCCCTCTGGCCACCAGCCTGGCATTCGGCCTCGCCGCGGCCACCCTCGCGGTCCTGTTCCTGGTCCCGGCCGTCTATGCGATCCTGGATGATTTCGGGTGGTTGAGAACGTTGGATTCGGCGGATGACCGCGGGACAGCTTGAACCGCCGAGGCGCAAGGGGCATGTAGGATGCGGTGAGCGCGGGTCAGACGTTCAGGGAAGCTGCCGGGTCCCGGATGATTGCGTGGGTGACCGCGAGACGGTTTGAACCGCAAAGGCGCAAAGGGCGCAAAGATTTTTTGGTGCGGTTCGCTGCCTGCCTGTGCATCCCTGCACGCAGACAGGTGCTCACCGCATCTATAAGCTACCAGCTACCAGTCGCCGGCTGCCAGCCACTGGAAGCTGGTGACTGGCAGCTGGCGACTGATTGTTTCCAGGTGCGTTGATGGAGATATTCATGAATTTGATAAAGAAGCAATCGTTGTGGTATATAAAGCGCTTCGACGTACTTAAACACGGCGACTCGTCGTTTACTACCTGTTACCCGCCAGAAGTTTTGAGCGTTGGCAATGCGGTGCAAAGCAGAGAAATTGGTAAATATTGCGGCTCAGCATGGGAAAAAAGATGCCTAAAATTGTCACATTAGAACTGGATGACCAAGTATATAGAAAATTCATTGGTCTTGCAGAGCATAACAATCGCCCTATTTCGAATTTTATCGAAACAGTAATCCTTCGATATGTTGAAGAGCATGAATATGCAGATGAATCAGAGATGGCGGAAATAAGAGATAATGGCGAATTAAATCTCAGCATAAAGCGTGGTATTCATGACGCCAAAGCCAAACGAGGTAACTTTGTCTGAATTCAGAATATTTGAAACTGAAGAGTTTCTCAGGAAGCTGAAGAAATTGTCACTTCTGGCTAAGATTTCACTTACATATTAGCCACTACCCGGTAGAGGTATATTCACAAGCTCTCAGACCCAGGAGGGCCGGGAGGCAACGATACGGTCCGCGGCACGCCGCGCGCCCGCGATATTTCGAGCCGCAGGTCCAAGCTCGAGCTCGGCGAGCGGACCCGTGGTGAAGACACGCGGATGCCAGCGCAGATGCTCGTCGACCAACGGATAGCCACAGGCGGCGCAAGGCAGCGCGGCATCTTCGATCAGCCTATCGACCAGCAGCCCCCCCGGCCGCTTGGTCTCGAAACCGGTCGCGAGCAGAATCCGGTCCGCGCTTAAGCGTATCCCGGAGGAAAGCCTCACACGCAGCGGTTCCGAGCCAGGACGCAGCGCGCAGACCTCGGACCGGTGCCACTGAATCTTTCCAGCGGAAATAGCGCGACGGAGCGCATCCATAACATCTGCCGGCATCGATCCACGGTGCCGGGCCTCGCCGATGAGGGCGCGTCTTCTTTCGGGGTCTCTATCCCGCTGGAAGCCTCGCATCAGTTTGGGGCCCAGCCATCCGGGATCGGTGTCGAATTGGTGCTCCCGCGGCGCATGCCGACAGACGATATGCACGCGACCCTCTCCGACGGCCAGCCACAAGGCAACTTGGACGGCGGAGATGCCGCCGCCCACAACAATGACCTGTTTCCGACGCATGCCTTCGGCGAGCCGGAAGCCGAGAGCGAAGACGTGCCGAATGCATGGATCCTCGCCGCGGCCGGCCCAGGCAGGCCATGCCGGCTGATCGCTGCTTCCCATCGCCAGCACGATGCGGGCCGCGCTTAGGGTACGCCCCTCATTGGTCCGCACCAAAACCCGGTCGCGGTTGAGCTCGATGCGCTCGGCCCGGCCGTGCACATGCAAAGCGGCCAATCCGTAGGTCGCAATCACATGATCGCAGTGTTCGTTGAAGAAGGCGAGCGACGGGCGGGCGTAAGGATGGGCGAAGAGACCTGGTGCGCGCCGCAGCGGCGTGCCGGCAAAGCGATCCAACGACGCGGGATCCAGATCCAGGTGATGCACGGCGGGAGAGCGCAGGTGCCTCATGCCGGTTGCGGCGCTGCAGGCGTTCCAGCGCTCGAGGAGGCGCACACCGGGATCGAGGATGCGAAGTCGCCCTGGCAGAACGCCTGCTTCTCCGATGAGGCGCGCCGCGATGTGCGCGCCGTGGATCCCTCCACCGATGATGAGCCATCCAAGCATCTTTACACTCCTCAACACAATTATAACAATATAACATATCATTATTACCCGTTGTGATAGTACCGGGAGAGATCCTGCACCATGACCGCTGTCACTGCAGGGCATGGCGTGAGCGTACGTCCGGACACCACCGATGATGGGAGTGAAGCCTCACTTCTTCAGCCAACATTCTTGATTTTGCGGCAACTTCATCAAATCGCCTCGCCGATAAGGAGTGCCCTTTTCTTTCTACCATCAGTGGGAAGGTTGATAAGGAAGCGCCGAGTGATGGATATTGATCAAGAGCTTTCCGTCCGCGCCACGGACATATCCGAAGGTGAATTCCACCTTGACTTCTTTGCCAGTGTTGGCATCCGAAAAGAAGTAATTGCCCATGGCCACGGCGGAGTCATCGTCGATGATAATGCCGGCATTCTCGAACCGGACGGCTGACCAGGGCTGGAGCGCAAACCCGTGATCCTCGGGAACCACGCCGGTCACGAAATAGGAAATCGCTTCAGGCTCAGTTAGGCGGAATTGCTGTGCGGCGGCCTTGGTGGGTTTGAAAAGCACCGCGCCCTCATCATAGCCGTAGAGGTTATCGACATGGGCAGTGGCCAGGGCCTTGTAGTCACCCTTATTGGCATAGGCGTTGCCAATGGCGACTATGCCGTCCCCCCAAATCTTCTGGGCTTGACTCACTTCAGCCTCCGTGATGGGATTGGCTAAGACCGGCGTGTGTCCAACACAGGTAGCGGCGCCGAAGAGCAGGACAGTCAGGTTGCTTGTGGAAAAATTGCGTTTATTCATAGGAAGCTGTCCTCCAATGAGTAGTTTGCAGGGATCAGACCAATACGAACTGCGATGCTCAAAGTTCTTATACTTCATATTGGCACAATGTTGCATTTCTTGAACACTTGGAATCTCAGCGTGAGGAGCGAATCAAGCTCCTTCTTGTACGTTGTGTGTGTTTGATTTAAACACGCCGATATTGAACGTTTAAAACTGCCAAAGTCGTAATAGTGCTTGGAATAGAGAACCTCTTTCTTGACGAACTTCCATACTCTCTCGATGAGGTTCAAGTTCGGTGAATAGGGTGGCAGAAAAAGTAGCTCGATATTGAGTTTCAAGGCGAGTGCGGTGACGATTTTGCATCTCTGGTAACGCGCGTTATCCAACACCAGAGTAATCGCTACTCCATGCGTTACCGATGCGATTTTTCGGAGCAATTCACAAACACTTTCGGCGTTGATATAGCTGTCATTCGTGATTAACACCAGTTCATGTGTGATGGCATTTAGCGCGCCGAGAACGTTAAAACGTCTCCGTCCGGCGGTCGCCTTTACAAAGAGGCGTGTAAATGACCACAGTACACCGAGAAAAGGTCCGAATACGAAATGGGCAGCATCGACAAAAAAATAGCGCGCTTGCCTTCCTTGGCTTCTTCGAGGCGCGGCTCTAACTCATTGATTTTGAATCTCTCTTGCTCTTCCGAGTCCGCTTTTTCCGGGATCGACCCGACTTTTCTCGGGCGCATACCAAGCGACTTCAGGAACTTTCCCACGGCGCTGGGGCTGCGCTTGATTCCAGTCAGCTGCTCTATGCTTGCTATCGCGTCCTTGAGCGTCGCTGGCGGATGCGCGCGAAAATGGGCTTTGAGGCGAGCTCGATGCTCATCCAACTCACTCGTCGGGGCGTAGAAGTTAATTTCCATTAGTTTTTCCACCCCACCCGCTTGATACATCCTGAGGTATTTGCATAAGGTGTTACTACCAATACCGGCAAGCCGACAGATCTCCTGATGGGAAAGGCCCTGACTTTTTAGCCACAGCACATCCATTCTCCTTCTCACTCTTGGATGAGGGTCATCGTAGCGTAACTGCTTAATCCTCTTGATATCCTGCGGGCGGAAGTCGATTCTTATCATTGCTGCCTCAATGTACACAATAAGCTCTCTAACCCAACTTAGTATATCATCTCTCAGAAAGTTACACGTCTTTCCAGGAATTTATTTTAAAATTCGTATTTTGTGCCTATAGGGAGTATATATTATGACATAATATACTTACGGCAAGACGTCGTCTCAACGCATATCTAGGCTCAGGCCTCAGCCGCGTCCTGTTCTGTCTGGATTGCCGAGCTGAGCCGCGGGTATCGCCATTGCCACTGTGGGAATCCCCCCGCGCTGCCTGCCAGGCGGCGGGTGGCCGATCTTGACGATCTAGTCAAAGCTTGTTTGTATTGCGAAGGGCGTTATATTGTTGCAGGTACTTGCACGTGCCGATGCCGCGCCAGCCGCCGCAACCCAGCCGGCGCGCGTTATCTCGGTGCACGCTGGGTGAGGAGGCGAAAGGGGGCTGGACACGTCGATCGGGTTCCCCCTTAGTGCTGCCCATTCGTCTTGACAGGCATGCAAGCTCGGCAGCGCTTCTTGCCACGTTCTGGACTTCAATAATAGAATCTGCGCTTCCGAGTGCAATGGTGTCTTCTTTGCTTCGTAGAGAAGGCTGAAAAGGGAACACGGTGCGGTGTCGCCGGCAGGCGCCAAATCCGTGACTGCCCCCGCAACTGTGAGCGGCGAGCGACCCCGAGATACTCCACTGGGCAACGGCCCGGGAAGGATCGGGGGAGCTTTGACCCGCGAGTCAGGAGACCTGCCATCGCAACCGAAACTTATCCGGGCGGGGTGTCCCGGAGGGAGATTTCTATGTTCCACGCGGCAAGCACCGTCCGACAACATGGCCCCTCCACGTCCCCGTCCGATCGGAGATGGCGATGTGCAGGACCATACCTACAACGAACCCCCGATCCCTTGGCGACAGGAATGCTTGCACAGCGGCGCTGACGTCGCGCACCGCGCCGGACCCGCTGAAACACAGGATCGTTCGATGAACCGGCGGGCATCGGCCGCGAAGGCTGCCGCTCGACGGATCCCTTACCTGACCGAGATGAGCGCGATCGCTCTGATCGCGAGCGCCATTGGTGGCTCGGCGCTACTCTGGCTTGCGATTTTCGCGGTGATCTGATGGCGGCCGTTCTCCAGATCCGCAATCTCGCCCTCGGATACCCCGACCTGACGCTGTTCCGCCAGCTGTCCATCGACACCGAAGCCGGAACGACGCTTGCCGTTCTGGGCGCGAATGGCTCAGGAAAGAGCACCTTCGTCAGGATGCTGCTCGGCCTGATGCAGCCGCTCTCGGGGCGGCTGACCTGGCCCAATGGTCGCCCGCGCGAGATTGGCTACCTCGCGCAGATGACCGAGTTCGACCGCCGTTTCCCCATCCGGGTGCGGGATCTGGCCGCCATGGGAGCGTGGCGAGCACGCCGGGGATCGTAGTCGGCTTCGTGGCTGCAGGCCTGTCGGTGATGTCGCTGCTGGTGGGCGGGCTGATCGCCGGGGTCGGCATCGCCATCCTGACCGCGCTGCTGGCGCGCAAGACGATCCTGCGCAGCGATGCGAGCCTCGCCTCGCTCTACCTCATCGCGCTGGCGGTGGGCATCTTCATCCTGTCGGCGGCGGGATCGGCGGTGCCCCTGAAGAGCTTCCTCTTCGGCTCGATCCTCGGGATCGACGATTCGTCGATGATGCTCGTGGGCGGCGTGGCAACGATGACCCTGGTCTCATTCGCGGTGCTCTTGCGGCCGCTGACCGTCAGCACCTGCGATCCGGTCTTCTTTGAATCGCAGACGCGGTGGCCCTGGCTGGTCGAACAGGGGTTCATGCTGCTTCTGGTGTTGAATCTGCTGGCTGCCTTCAAGACGCTGGGCACGCTCATGGCCGTTGGCCTGATGATCCTGCCCGCAACGGCCGCACGATACTGGGCCAGCACGATCACCGGGCAACTGGTCCTCGGCTTTGTCTGCGCCCTGTCGAGCTGCTGGATCGGCCTGACCCTGTCTTACCTGTTGCCCGAAACCCCGTCCGGCCCAGCGATCGTTCTGATGGCCGGCGGCTTCTTCCTGATCTCGGTCCTGTTCGGCCCACTCGGCTTCGGCGGATGGCTGCGCAACCCGTCCGACGCCGAAAACATGTCAGTTGCGCACACCCTTACAGAAGAGAGGACACAATGACCCTCATGAAGACCCTTTATGCCGGACTTGTCTCGGTATCGCTTGCGCTCATCGCCCTGCCTGCCACGGCGCAGAAGGACGACGTGCAGATCGTCGCCAGCTTCTCGATCCTGGGCGACATGGTCGAAGAGGTCGTCGGCGAACTCGCCGGCGTGACCACGATCGTCGGACCCGATGCCGACGCCCATATCTATCAGCCCTCAGTCGCCGATGCGCGCGCCGTGGCAGAGGCAGACGTCATCTTCGTCAACGGCCTGGGCTTTGAGACATGGTCCGACACCTTGATCACGGAATCCGGGACCGAGGCCGTCGTCCATGTCGCCACAGAGGGTATCACCCCGATCGAGGTCGATGGCGAGACCGACCCGCAGGCCTATATTACAGAGCTCAAGGCGCTGGACGCCGAGACCCGGACAAGGCTTGCCGAGCTACCTGCAAACCGCCGCACCGTCGTCACCGCCCATGATGCTTTCGGGTACCTCGCGGATGCCTACGGTCTGACCTTCCTCGCCCCTGTGGGCATCGATACCGAGGCTGAACCCTCGGCCCGCGACCTTGCCGTTCTGATCCAGCAGTTGAAGGCCGAGGGCGCGGCAGCGCTGTTCGTCGAGAACATCACCAGCCCGGCGCTCGTCCAGCAGATCTCGGACGAGACCGGCATCGCGATCGGCGGACGTCTCTTCTCGGATGCTCTGTCCGAGCGCGGCGGCCCGGCCACCAGCTACCTCGCGATGTTCCAGCACAATCTCGGCGCGCTGCTCGACGCGCTCGGAAATCCGACGGCGCGCTAGGATCCTTGAGGGACCCGAATCTTTACAAATGAGTCAAGTTTGTGCAGTGCACAAATCGGGATCGGGATCGAGATTCCGATTGCGATCCCGATACCGATTTCGATTTCGATTTCGATTTCGACCTACCTAGGCTCTCCAACGGCTGGTTGGGCGGAGGAGATGGGGCTTTACGGGAGAGGGGCTTTTGGAGCATCACGCCTCGTCGGTCTGAGGTGGAGCCTCGCTAGGATTCCTTGAGGGACCCGGATCTTTACAGCTGAGTCAACTTTCAGCAGCGGTCAATTTCGCCTCCTGAAGCAGGGTATCCAACGCGTGATCCAGTTTAGTCATGGCGGAGGCCAGCGGACGCTTGGGGGCGTTTGGGCAAGCGTCGAACAGCTGCGACAAGCCGGGACGCAGGATGCGACCGTGGACCTTGGTGAACAAGAGCGCCACGCGTCGCCCCCGGTCGGTGACGCGGTAACGGTGGGTGCGTGGGATGCGCGCGATCAGGGCGTGCAAGCGCAATCGGCGCAAGTCATAGGTCATGCTGCCAGGGGTATACGCATCGGGACTGATCCCCAATGTCTGAGCCATCCATTGGCGCATGGTGGCATTGCGGAACCCTTGGGGCTGGAGCCAGAACAGACACAGGACCTGCATCAGTGCCATCACCCGCACATCATCGAAGCGCAAACCGGCAACCCGTTGGTGATCGACGACCTGGGGTTGGGTGACCTGATCGAACACCCCCTCGGCCAGGGTGCAGTCCTGGCTGATGGTCTCGACCTCAAGCAGACGGCGATTGGCTTCAAAGCCGATGGCCCGCACGGCAGGCAAATTGTTCAGGAGCCGCCCGATGCCGAAGTCACGGGTGTTGTTGAGGGTGGTCTCAGTACGCAGGGCACGTCCTTGCTTGAAGTATTGCTTGATCTTGGTGGATTTATAGCCGATATGCAGCGAGGGAATAACCCCTTGGGTAATGACGCGGGAGTGAAAACGTCCCGGCGTACGTTTGGTGATCCGCCGTTGGAAGATCAAGCTGACCTTGGAAGGCCGGCCCAGATCGAGGTTCTCACGAATGATTTCCTCGAACAGATGCCGTCCACTGCGGGGACGGTCAAAGACCTGGGTTCGTGCCAACTCGGCTTGCAGGATGGACAGTTGCGGGTTGAAGCCGGCGGCATGGTCTGCAGGCGTGAAGGGATCAGGCAGACGCGCCAACCACTTGTCTACGACGGCCTTGATTTTGGCCTCGTCGAGGTCGTCGAGTATCTGCTGCAACCGCGCCGGGTCGGCGCAGGACAGCACGCCATTATCCAGCGCCTCGAAGGCGATGCCTTCTTTGGCTAATTGCCGGTTGGCATACTCATGGCCATTGAGGCACACGCGCGCAGTATACGGAAAGTAAGCAGCGAACTTGATGAACAGCGGACCAAAGTCCTCGTCCACCAGATAAAAGTAGTAGTGGTTGCACATCACGGTGGAACGACTCAGCCAGGGAAAGGGTTGGCCGGTCTGTGTGCTGAACTTTTTGGTGACGCGGAAGGTGGCGAATTTCTCCTGCGCCTTGCCGATGTAGAGCACCCCTTCACAGGCGCCAAAGTCCTGGAGGCGCTGTTGGGTGACCTCATCCTTGCGTTCGCCCTTGGCAAAGGGGACGATTTCGATCCCTTCGCGTTCGGCAAATCCCTGGATCGACGCGACGAAGGCACGACTCAGGGGACCCATCAGTGCCGTCGAGGCTACCTTGGCTCCGCGATGCTGCTTGAAAAAGGTCGCCACGCCGGCCCCCGTCTGAAGCATGGGTTGGTACAGATTCAGGTACCAGCGGTCAATGCCTTCAATCTCCAAGGTCACCTGATCGGTCAGCAACTCGCCCACGGTTTGCTTTATCATGGTCATCGGTCCCGGTTGACGTTCTGGCGTTACGCCACTCTGTCGCTACCAGCGGCTAATAACCATAGCACAGCCTGTGGTTGATCAACCGGGACTTTCCTATACCCACTCATGACTCGTCGGTCTGAGGCGATGCCTCGTTAGGTGTACCCCACCGGCAAGCTCGAGCTGGCGGTGGTCCGGTCGGGCCTGAGAGTAACCGAGACCGGCGAGGAGATCGTCCGGGGTCTGGGGCAGGATGTCAATCGAACGGTCCGCCTGCATCCGCTCCACCAGCTTGGTGGCGGCCCCGCGAAAGTACGGTCCGCGCGCCGAAGTCGTTGAGAACCTCCGTGAGAACCTCTTCGGTGGTGACGATCCGGTAACCCGTCAGGCCCTTACTGACGCGGCGGGAGATGTCGTGCGTCTGATCCCTGGGGTTGAGCAGGGCTATGATAGGGGCCAGGCTCAATTGGTTCTCCAGTTACAGGATGATCGTAATTGAGCCTTGATCGTAATTGAGCCTGGACCCTTTTCGCCCAGCGATGTCTGCGGGGCCACCGCACGAGCTGACGCCCCGGTATTGTTCTTGACGATGCCGATCGCAGGGGTTTTAATCTCGCGCGCGGAGCCTTGATGTGAACGAAGCTGTTTTGCTGGTGGCGCATGGCGCGCGCGACACCGGGAACGAGGGCAACCGCGAGGTGGAGTCCTTCGCGGAGCAATGGCGAGCGCGCCATTCCCAGGCCCGGATAGAGGTCTGCTGGATCGAGCATGCGCCGTTGCTGTTGGCTGAAGGCTTGGACCAAGTCGCCGCGTCGCTCGGCAGCGCCGGAGGACGGGTGCTGGTGCTGCCGTTGATATTGAACGCGGCCGGCCACGTGAAGGGCGACATACCCGACGCCATAGCCACCGCTCGGGTGCGGCATCCGGCAGTGGAGTTTCGCTGTGGTTATCACCTCGGCATGACCGAACATCTGTTGAAGGCGCTGCGCTTTCGGCTGCACCAGGCAATGATCCGGCTTGCCATGCCAGATCCTCAAACCACCGGCGTCGTCCTGCTCGCGCGCGGGGCATCGGATATGGAAGCGACCGGCGAGGTCGCGAAGATGGCCCATTGGCTGTTCGAGACCACACAGCATCAGCTGGTGTTACCCGCCTTTACCGGGATCTGCTTCCCCCGTCTGGAGCAGGTAGTGCAACGCCTCGACCTGCTCGGTGCGAGCCAGATCATCGTATTGCCCTACTATCTGTTCACGGGCAGGCTGATCAAGCGCATCGACCAGCAGGTGCAACGGCTCAGGTCCCAGTATCCTCACCGCGTCATCGAACAGCCGGTTACATCGGGGATCATGAACAGCTTTTCGACCTGCTCGACCTGCGACTGCAGCAATGCCGCGACGGGAGCGCGCTACTCCCTTGCGATGGCTGCTCCCTCGCTCTGGCCGCCGACGAACATCCTGGTCATGCGCAAGGAATCTGAAAGACTCCCTGTCCTGCGCTTACGCGCCTCGCATCCGGCCGCCCCTCGCCGCGCTGAGAATGTAAAGGGCACCTTGAAAAATGGGTGTTTTCACCAATGGAGAAATTCCAACCCATTGATTATTCAGACATACCCTTGACGAAAACCATATTTTTCAAAGTGCCCTAAAATAAGTGTTAGTGGTTAGTGATGAGTGATTAGTGGCGGTCCGGAGTTTTACTCTCAAGGCGTTGAGCATCTTGGATATTTTTTCCAGCAGCGAGAGAATTTCGTTGATCTGTCCCGAGGTCACGTAGCCCAGCCGTTGCGCGATCAAGGTTTGCGTCTCTACCTCTGCCTGAGAGCCCTGAGCGATCGACAGGAAATTCAGGAAATCCGCCGTTGTCCTGCGCGCTTGTCCCTCCGCAATGTTCGAGGGAATCAATACCACCGCGCGCCGTATCTGGCTGCTCAACCCATATACCTCCTCCTTGGGAAACGCCTTCGTCATCCGATATACTCACTCCACCAGCTCCATCGATTTCTGCCACACCACCAAATCCTGATAGCTTCTTACCCTCCACTCGCCACTCATCACTAACCACATCCTGAAACTGCTCGAACCCGATGAGCGACCTGTCGACATTCGTTGATCGCTATGGCGGAAATCCGAGCTTGCTGTTGCGGTTCGACGGGGAGGATGCGCCGGAGCTGCTCCCCTACGCGACCCTGACCGGCGCGCGCCAAGGTGGCAGCCCGGACCTCCAGGCACTGGTCGGCGTCTATGAGTGGCAGGACAATCCACTCATATATCTGGTGGATAGGGAGCAACTTGGCGAGGGATCGACACAGCTGCGCCGCATTCGCCGTCGGGTCGCCTTACACGGTGATGCCCCTTATTTGGGGGTGATCGAGGCCGGTCGTCTGACCCTTCACGCAGTGGCCGTAGATAAGAAGGGTCCCGACGGCAGCCGCATCCAATTGGAGATCGACGACGGCGTCACCTTCCCCTACCTCGCCGCGCAACGTCCCAAGATTGCCGCCGCGCGGGGGACCTGGATCGCCGACCTGATTCGGCGCCTGCTGCGCGAGACCCTGCGTAACCTGCGGAGCGTCGGCGTTCGGGAGACCGATGCCATCTCGTTAGCCGGCCGTGCCTTGTTCACGCGCTTCCTGGCGGACCGCGATCTTGTTCCGCAATCACCGGTAGCGGGAACGGAGGTCTACACCCTGTTCGATGACCCGGAGCGGATTGCCCGTACCTGCGCCTGGCTGGACGACACCTTCAACGGCGACCTGCTACCCCTTTCACCACAAGCACTGACGAGGCTGCGTCTCGAGATCTGCCGATCACTGGGCAACATCATGCGTCGCGCCGAGGGCGGGCAGCTACACCTGGGTTGGAAGCAGGGCTGGGACTACCTGGATTTCGCGCATATCCCCGTGGGGGTGTTGAGCCAAGCCTATGAAGGCTATCTGCGCGAGCAGGCCCCCGAGCGTCAGCGCAAGCAGAGCGGCTACTTCACCCCCTTGCCCATCGCCGAGACCCTGGTGCGCGGGGCCTTCTA
Source organism: Candidatus Thiosymbion ectosymbiont of Catanema sp. Cochon2018 (assembly GCA_011392765.1). Lineage (GTDB taxonomy): Bacteria > Pseudomonadota > Gammaproteobacteria > Chromatiales > Chromatiaceae > Thiosymbion > Thiosymbion ectosymbiont_A. Next base: position 643,458 of record WYCW01000002.1, read on the forward strand.
CGCCCTGCGCGACGAAGGTCGGGCCCATACCGCCCGCGTGCTGGACCCGGCCGCTGGCGCGGGTGTGTTCCTGATCACCGCCTACCGTCAGTTGGTGGCGGAGCATTGGCGACACAGCGGGATTCGGCCCGACACCCAGACCTTGCGCGACATTCTCTACGGGCAACTCACCGGCTTCGATATCGACGAAGCCGGGCTGCGCTTCGCCGCCCTGGGTCTGTACCTGATGGCCATCGAATTGGACGCGCAACCGGAGCCCGTCGAGAAGTTGCGCTTCGCCCACGACCTGCGCGACCGCGTGCTGTGGAAGGTCGGCGACCTCGACCGCGAGGACGACGGCGGGCTGATCGGTAGCTTGGGTAGCGAGGTGGGCGACCAGCACCGGGGACGTTACGACCTGGTGGTGGGCAATCCCCCCTGGACCGGCGCCAGGCGCATTCCCGGCTGGAACGAGGTCACCGAACGCGTTACCGCGATTGCCCGGCAACGCCTGGGCGAGGAGACGCCGCCGCCCCCGATTCCCAACCAGGTGCCCGATCTGCCCTTCCTCTGGCACGCCATGGAGTGGGCCCGTCCCGGCGGCCAGATTGCCCTGGCCCTGCACGCCCGGCTGCTGTTCGCGCAGGGCGACGGTATGCCCGAGGCCCGTAGCGCCCTCTTTTCCGCCCTGGACGTCACCAGCGTCATCAACGGCAGCGAGCTGCGCAATACCAAGGTCTGGCCCCAGATCACCGCCCCCTTCTGCCTGTTGTTCGGCCGCAACCGGCTCCCGCCACCGGGCGCGGGCTTGCGTTTTCTCAATCCCCACCGCGAGCCGGGTCTGAACGGGGCTGGCATCATGCGTCTGGACCCGGCCAATGCGGAGGTGGTCAGTGCCCGCCAGCTCCAGGAGCGCCCGACCCTTCTGAAGACCCTGTTTCGGGGCACGCGCCTGGATCTGGAGATTCTGGAGCGCATCGAGGCCCGAGGGTTGCCGACACTGGATAGCTATTGGCGCAAACTGTTCGGGGAGTTTCGCGGTCGAGCCCGGCAAACAGGGAATGGTTACCAACGACTACGAACCAGCAGCCGACCGCGAAAATCGGGGGATGATGGACAACCGGGAATACCGGCTGACTATCTGCACAGCCTTCGGGAGCTCACCGCCGCTGACCTGGATGGGTTGGTCGTGGATCACGAGAAGTTGGAACAGTTCAACCAAAGTCGTATACATGATCCACGGCGCCGGTCGCTTTTCACGGCCCCATTGACCGTTGTCCGCGAGTCGCCTCCGACGATGAACCATCGAATTGTCGTGGCGATGTCCGAACAGGATGTTGTTTTCAACCAGAGCGTCTACGGATACAGCACGAAGGGACACCGACTTGCTGATTCGTTGGCCCGTTACTTAGCTCTATTGATCGGAAGCCAATTAAGTCTTTGGTATTCATTGGTAGTCAGCGGGAAATTCGGCTTCGAAAGACCAACCATAGAGAAAGCGACCATCGATTCGCTACCCCTGGTCCCGATCGAGGACCTGGATGAGGATAATCTGGAAGCACTGGACCGGCTGTTCGAGGCCCCGGCCACTGGCGACGGCCAGACGACCTGGGCCGATGCGGACCGCTGGGTAGCCTCGCTCTATGGACTGAATGAGCGTGATCTCCAGGTCATCGAGGATACGCTCGCCTACCATCTGCCCTTTTCCACCAATCGCGAGGCCGCTCATCGGCCGCCCGATTCCCCGCTCCAGGCGGTGTTTTGCGAGACGCTCCAATCCGAGCTGCAACCCTGGGTCGCGGACCAGGATCGGCGCATCGATGTCAGGGCGGCCGCGGGGCTTCCGGCGCACTGTCCCTGGCAACTCTTGCTGCTGACGGTGGGGGCACAGGGACATAGCGACACCGCCTCGCCAAGTAGCCACGATTGGGAGGCGATCACCCGGCTTGCCGATCGCACGGGCATTGCGGAGATACTCCATCCAGTAGAAGGTGGCCGCGCTATATGGATCGGTCGTCTGCGTCAGGCGCGTTACTGGAGCCGCTCCCAGGCCCGGCTGCTCGCCCAGCGCATCGTCTGGGAACAAGGTTCACTGCTGTTCGATGGAGACTGAGGGATGAGCCGGGATGCCGTCGCCAACGGTCGCTCGGCGCTGGCCCAGCTCACGGAAGGGACGCCACTTCCCTTGCCGGTGCTGCCCCCGCATGTCTTGGCGAGCATCGTCGACGGGATACACAAGGCATGGAGCCAAGTCCCCGGCGAGCAGGCGCGAAACGCCGCTGAACCCGCTCTGAACGCCATGCTCGGGACACAGTTGAACCGACTGATCGACCGCGACCACCGTCTGCGCATGGTTGTGTTCGTGGTTCATCGGGGCGTGGAGAGCGTCAACTACGACGGAAGCAAGCTGGAAAAACGCCCTGATCTCTCCGTCACGCTCACCGCCGGAATCCGCGCCCGTAACTTCCCCTTTACCATCGAATGCAAGCTCATCGACGAGGCCGCGAGGAAAACCGTCGATCTCTACTGCAAGAAAGGCGTGAAACGCTTTGTCGACGGCGAATACGCCTGGGCCAGACCGGAGGCCGCCATGCTCGCCTATGTCCGGGATGGCTCACGAGTCGTACCGGACCTGAGTACCCATCTCGAACGGCGCGCGGCTCAAGACGACGACCCCTACCGCACGCAAAGGCTTCCCGATGGCGGTAACAAGGGGCCGCCCCGTTCCACCCACGGCCGCTGCTTTCGCTACCCGGACCGATCACCCGGCGACGATCCCGGCCCGATTACCCTGCTGCACATCTGGTTGGATGCCCGACGCGCCGGTCCGCGATGATCCACAATCCGCAAGGTCACATGAAGTATTCGCCCGAATTGGAAATCGTGCTTTCCGAGTCCGCTTACGATTATTCCTGGCAGGAGACATAGAGGGCATGGACACCAACGACCGGGAGCAACGCCATCGTGAGCGTATGCGGCGCAAGAAAACGGTGATCGACGCCGCTATCGACCGTGCGGAAACGGACAAGGGCCTGCTACTGGTTCTGACCGGCAACGGCAAGGGCAAGTCCAGCTCGGCCTTCGGCATGGTCGCGCGCGCCCTCGGCCACGGGATGCGGGTGGGCGTGGCCCAGTTCGTCAAAGGCCGCGAGGATACCGGCGAAGAGGTCTTCTTTCGCCGCCAGCCGGGCGTGACCTGGCATCTGCTCGGCGAGGGTTTTACCTGGGAGACGCAGGATCCGGAGCGCGATACGCAAATGGCCCGAAGCGGCTGGAGCGTGGTGCGTGGGATGCTGCGGGATGAATCCATCGACCTGATCCTGCTCGACGAGCTCACCTATCCCCTGCGTAACGGCTGGCTCGAGATCGAGACGGTCTTGACCGACCTCCAAGCGCGACCCCCGATGCAGCACGTGGTAGTGACCGGACGCGGCGCGCCGAAAGCCTTGTGCGATGCGGCCAATACCCTGACCGAGCTGCGAGATGTCAAGCATGCGTTCCGCGCGGGTGTGCGGGCGCAGAAGGGGATCGACCTGTGAGGTGCTGCCCCGCCCTGTTCGTCAGCGGACCCGCCTCCAACTCGGGCAAGACGACGGTTACCGCAGCATTGGCGCGGTATTACCGAGACCGTGGTCGGCGGGTGCGGGTCTTCAAGACGGGGCCCGATTTTCTCGACCCCATGATCCTGGAGCGGGCCTCGGGCGCCCCGGTCTACAATCTCGATCTCTTCATGGGCGGGGAAGAGCACTGCCGGCAGCTGCTGTACGAAGCGGCCGGGAATGCCGATCTAATCCTGATCGAGGGCGTAATGGGCCTGTTCGACGGAGATCCCAGCAGCGCCGATCTCGCCAAGCTCTTTGGTGTGCCCGTCCTCGCCGTGATCGACGGCTCCGCCATGGCCCAGACCTTCGGCGCCCTGGCCCACGGGCTCGCGACCTACCGCAACGACATCCCCTTCGCCGGTGTGCTGGCCAACAATGTCGCGGGCAAACGCCACTACGAGATGCTCTCCGAGAGCCTGCCGTCGGGGGTCGCCGCCTTCGGATGGCTCCCACGAGACGAGCAAATCGAGCTGCCGAGCCGACACCTGGGCCTGATCCAGGCCGGTGAGATCGGCGATCTCGAGGCGCGGATTCAAGGCGCCGCAGCGGCGCTGAAGGGATTCCCTGAGCGGGAGCAGTCACAGGCGCCGGCGCCGATTGAACTGCGGCAGCCCGAGCCGCGATCCCTAGCGTGCTTGCTCGATGGCCTGCGTATCGCGATCGCCCGGGATCAGGCCTTTGCGTTCCTCTACCGCGCCAATCTCGACCTGCTCCGTTCGCTGGGCGCCGAGCTGTGCTTCTTCTCCCCCCTGGACGATGCTGCGCTCCCGGATGCCGATGCGCTCTACCTCCCCGGCGGTTATCCGGAGCTGCATCTGGATCGGCTCGCGGCGAATCGGCCGATGAAGGAGGCGATACGGGCACACCATGCCGCGGGCGGACCGATCTTTGCGGAATGCGGCGGGATGCTGTATCTGCTGGAATCTCTCACAGACACCCGGGGTCACGGCGTCGAGATGATCGGAATCCTTCCCGGACACGCCAGGATGCAGGAGCGGCTCGCCAACCTCGGCATTCACAGCATCGTGCTTCCCCAGGGCGAGATTCGCGGTCACACCTTTCACTACTCGCGGTTGGAAACGACGATGCTACCTGTCGCCTTCAGCGAGGGTCGCCGGCCGGGTCAACGGGGCGAGCCGGTCTACCGGGAAGGCGCGCTGCACGCCTCATACATGCACCTGTATTTTCTCTCGAATCCGCAGGCCATCGCTCGCCTGTTCAGCGCGGATGCTGGAGGACGGTATTGATGGGCAAGGTGTGGTTCGTCGGCGCCGGTCCCGGCGATCCCGATTTGATCACGGTCAAGGGAAGGAACATGGTCTCCAAAGCAGGGGCTATCCTGTACGCCGGATCGCTGGTGTCCGAAGCGGCCTTGCGCTGGGCGCCTCTCGGCTGCGAGATCGCGGACTCCAAGGACATGACACTGGAGGAGATCACCGATTGGCTGGTCGCAAAGGCGCGGGTCCATGAGCTGGTCGTGCGGCTGCAAACCGGTGACCCTTCCTTGTACGGTGCCCTCATCGAGATGGCGCGACCGCTCGATGGGGCTGGAGTCGAGATCGGCGTGGTGCCCGGTGTCTCCTCCGCCATGGCGTCCGCGGCCGCCGCCGTCGAGAGCCTGACGCTTCCCGAGGTGACACAGACAGTGATACTGACCCGTGTGGAGGGACGCACACCGATGCCCGAAGGTGAGAGTCTGGAGGCGCTGGCGCGGCATCAGTGCACCCTCTGCCTGTTCCTCTCCGTCGGCTTGTTGGGCAAGGTCCGCGAGGACCTGCTCGCGGCGGGCTGGCGCGAGGACGCGCCCGTGCTGGTCGTCCAGAAGGCGAGCTGGCCCGGTGAGGAGAAGATCCTGCGCGGCACGCTTGGGGACATCCGGGAGAGATGCCGCGCCGAGAAAATCCGCAGCCAAGCCATGATCATAGTGAGCCCCACCCTGGGAGCACGGAGCTGGCCGAGTATGAAAAAATCCAAGCTCTATGATTCGAGCTTTACCCATCGATTTCGTCTGGGTAGAAAGCCTGGGGGAAGCGATTAGAATCAAACGCAATCATTTGGTCGACGAAGTGGATGGCGCTCTTCCCTTTGCATAGATCCAATCACTTGTGACACCACATACTTCGGCGGGATACTGCTCTCATACGGTTTTGAGATTTTGCATCCCGTGTAACACGCCAATCTTCATCCATCGGGGCTCTACTCTCAGGTGGGTGCGTGGCGGCTCACAACCAGATTGTCCCGAAATCGGCATCTCGACAACGGCTCCAGGTAACCGCGAACAAATGGCCGCTGAGAAAACATGGACGTGAGCAATTTTCCTATCGGCCAGAAGATTGTCCTTCGTGACCCGGTGACGGGCATTCGCCGCATCGAGGTCAAGGGCCGCACGCGCGGTCAGCCAGTGCGCCTGACCACCAATGAGTGGTACAAAGCGGCGCAGCTTGGCGATAGCTACTGGCTCTATGTCGTTTGGGATCCGCTACAGGATCCGGAGCCCGAGCCGGTCATGATCCAGAATCCATTCAAGCACCTCGATTACGCGAAGCGGGAAGTGGTCACGGCGCGGTGCTACGACATCCCGGCGGAGGCCATCGAGAAGGCGAGGGGTTACGACAAACGGGGGCACGACGATGCCTAGCGAGATCCTGAAAAACAAGCCTTTGGTGGAAACCATACTGGAAGTGAAGTGGGCGATGTTCTCGCCCGCTCCCAAAGTCCAGTTGGACCCGCATTACAAGCTGCTGTTGGGGCGTTTGTATGAACGGCTTTCGGATAATTATCCGGAGCATGAGCAACTCCCGAGCGCCATGATTCCGGACGAGATGTCGGCCCACATGGTTCAGCACCGGTTCCGTCATGCAGCGGCCGATTGGCCGCTCGTGCAGATCGGCCCGGGAATTCTCACGGTGAACGATACCCATAAGTACACCTGGGATGACTTTCGAGCGCGATCCCTAACTGCTGTCCAAAAACTTTATGAGGCGCATCCGAAGCCGGCCGATCTGAAGGTGGATAGCCTACTGCTTCGCTATATCGATGCAGTCGAGCTCGACTATCCGGCGGACGATGTGTATGCCTTTTTGCGGGAAAAGATGAACGTCTCCATCGCCCTGCCGGAGACCTTGTTCAAGGAAACACCGGTGCAGTCAAGGCCGAGTCATTTCAGCTGGCAATCGGCATACGCATGCGATGACCCGAGAGCAATGGTGACGGTGCGGTTCGCAACCGGGCAAAAGGAAGAAAAACCGGCGTTGTTGTGGGAGACCATGGTGCACACACGTGAGCCGGACATCCCGGAGCGGCCCGACGGATTCGCTTCCTGGATCGATGCCGCACACACCGTTGCAGACGATTGGTTCTTCAAGTTGATCGAGGGAGAGCTGAAGGGGAGGTTCAGTGGTGACTAGACCGTATGCAGCCATTACCGGCGACAGGAACAGCTCTTGGCTTGGCCAGTTCTCCGGGAGCTGGAGCGAGGATTACCTGGAACCGGCACAACCGACGACCGACCTGCTGGCCCTGCTACAGCATTACGGAATGGCCGTGCCGCTGCGCATCACCGTATCCAGCACGCACGTATTCTCGGATGCCTGGACGCTATTGAGAGAGTTCGACGTGACGTCCCCCGGGGCTATATCCGGGCGGCTGTTAGCAGAGCTTGGCTGGTCGCTCGAAGAGGCTCTGGAAACACGCAGGCGCCTGCGGAGCTTCGAGAAGAATTGGAACGCACCGGCAATGGAGACCTCCGATGACGAGCGCACCGGGGACAAAACCACTCCGTTCTGGACCAGTCTCCCACTTGAGAAGCTGGCGGAGATGCAGGGTGTGCAACCTGTGGGAGATCTCGACGAGATCAGCGCGCTCTGGCCAGTGGACGACGATCCCGATCAAATGCTCGCCCACATCCTTGAAGAACGCGCGTCGCGCCGCGGACTTGCTCGGAAGGAGTAGGGATGATGAGCGTTGTGCTTCTCGACACGACTGTCGCTTCTCTGCTGCACCCCAAGAAGAAGGGGACTGAGGTCAGGGAGCATTACGAGAAGCACATGCAGGGGCAGACCTTGGCACTGTGTTTCTTTTCGCCAGCGAGCCTTTTCCCTTTGCCGGCAAGGAATCCGCGATACGGGATCTCGGCTTGAACGCGGCCATCGTCGATGGTGAGCGCTACGGCTGGTACGGGCTGCGATCGATTCGTTTCCTGAAAGACGTTTGCGCTGGCTTGTCGGGGCGGAACGAGCTTACTTCATCGGAATTGCAGGCAACATGAAAGAGACGGTTACAGAGCAGATCACTCGGACCGGCCGACAGATCGAGCAGGATTCCTTCGCCATTATCGACCGGGAGGCCGGACCGCACGGCTACGACCCGGACCAGTGGGCGATCGTGCGGCGCATGATCCACGCCAGCGCGGACTTCGAGTTCAGCGGCCTCACACGTTTTCACCCGGCGGCGGTTTCCGCGGGCATCGATGCTATATTCATCGGTTGCCCGATCGTCGCGGACGTGGCCATGATCTGCGTCGGTCTGTCGCAACCCAGACTGTCCGGCTTCGGCATGGCGGCGCATCAGTTCATCGGCGATCCGGACGTCATTGCACAGGCCCGGACGCAGGACAGCACCCGGGCCGTACAGGCTATGCGCAAGGTCCGCGAGCGCGGACTCTTGGATGGCGGCATCGTCGGCGTCGGGAACGCGCCGACCGCCTTGTTGGAGGTCATGCGCCAGGTGCGCGAGGAGGGGGCACGGCCAGCGCTGGTCGTCGGCATGCCCGTCGGCTTCGTGTCTGCGGCCGAGTCCAAGGCGGCGTTGCGCGAGATCACCGAGGTCCCCTGGATCATCACCGAAGGGCGCAAAGGGGGGTCTACGCTGGTGGTGGCCGCACTGCACGCCCTCCTGTCCCTGGCCGAGCAGCGGCGCCGGGAAAGCTCCTGAGTCCGAGCGCCCCAACTCGTGCAGATGAACCCGATCATCTGAAAAGGTATGGCGCGGTTTGTCCCCGAAAAAGCACAAGGGCATGCGCACGGGCTTCACCACCGGGGCCTGCGCCGCGGCGGCTGCCAGGGCGGCGACGCTGGGCCTGCTGGAAGGGCGGGTGCCCGATTCCGTGCGCTGCGACCTGCCGAGCGGACAGCCCGTCGATTTCGCGGTGACCGACGGTCGCTGCGACGAGCTGCAATCCCACGCGGTCGTGATCAAGGATGCCGGCGATGATCCCGATCAGACCGACGGTGCCCATTTGACCGCCGACGTTCGGCTGCTTCCGGGCGAGCCCGGGCGCTTGTCGCTCATCGGTGGTCTCGGCGTCGGCACCGTGACCATGCCGGGCCTCGGACTGGAGGTCGGCGGTCCCGCCATCAACCCGGTGCCGCGGTGCAATATCGCGGACAATGTGCGCGCGGCAGCGGGTGCCTTGCTCGATGACGGTGGGTTGGAGATCGGCATCTCCGTCCCCGGCGGAGAAGAGATCGCCAAAAAAACCCTGAACCCGCGGCTCGGTATCCTCGGCGGCATCTCTATCCTCGGGACCTCGGGCATCGTGCATCCCTACTCCACGGCCTCGTTTCGCGCGACCCTGGTCCAGGGCATCCAGGTCGCGGCGGCACAGGGACAGGATACGGTCGTGCTCACGACGGGCCGGCGCACCGAGAAGTTCGCCATGCGGCAGCTGCCCCATTTGTCGCCCGTCTGCTTCGTGCAGATGGGCGATTTCCTGCGTGCCGCCTTCGACACCCTGGTCGAGGTCGCCATCGACAAGGTAGTCATCGGCGGTATGGTGGGCAAGCTCACCAAGATGGCCCAGGGGGCCACCATGACCCACGCCGGACGCGGTGCCGTGGACACCGGACTGCTTGCCGAGCTGGCCGCTGACATCGGAGCGCCGTCAGACACATGCTCGGCCATCCGCGAGGCCAAGACCGCGCGCTACGCCGCCGAGCGCATGCAGACCCTGGGGCTGCTCGGCGTCTTCCATCAAGCCCTGGCCGAGCGCGTGGTGCAGACCCTCACCGGGCGCTATCCGCGTAAATTTCAGTTGCGGGTGCTGGTGTGCGACCTGGACGGCAACAAGATCGCCGAAGCGGCGTCGGGGACCGACCGGTGACCGATCCCTGCCGCATCATCGGTGTGCTCGACAACGGGATCGACGGCCTCACGCCCGAGGCCCTTGCCCACATTCGGGACGCCGATCTGGTCATCGGCGGGACGCGCACGCTCGCGCTCCTCAAAGGCGAGCTCAAGGAAACAGCAGTTACGCAAGACCTGACCGGCCGGCTCTCGAAGATCCCGGAGTGGATTACGCAAGCACAGGCGCGAGGGCAAAGCGTCGTGGTCCTGGCCACCGGCGATCCCTTGTGCCACGGCATCGCGGCCCATCTTTCAACGCGGCTGAGTGTCGGGACCTACCAGGTGCTGCCCAATGTATCGACCGTCCAGCTGGCCTGCGCCCGCTTATGTGTGGCCTGGCAGGATATGAAGATCCTGTCCGTGCACCAAAGCGACGCCGGGGAGTGGCGGGAAGGGGCCGGTCCCGAGCATGGCCTGTATCCGCTTCTCCGCGCGGTGGAACGGCATGACCGGCTGGCGGTCCTGACCAGCGCGCAGAACTCGCCGGACCGCGTCGCACGTATGCTGGTCGCCGAGGGCCTCGACGCCGAGCTTCGGCTCGGGGTGGCCGAGCGCCTGGCGCGAGACGACGAGCGTATCCTGACGGGTCTTTCTGTCGCCGAGGCGGCCGGGCTCGGGTTTGCCGACCCCAACGTTCTTCTGCTTTGGCGGGAGGCTCCTCGGCGACCGCGGGTCCTGTTCGGGTTAGCGGACGATCAATATCTGCAGCGTCGCCCCGAAAAGGGCCTTATTACCAAGCGCGAGGTGCGGGCCCTGTCCCTGGCACGATTGCAGCTGCGCGCGGACAGCATCGTCTGGGACATCGGCGCCGGCGCCGGCTCCCTCGGCCTGGAGGCCGCCCGGCTGTGCCCCGAGGGACATGTCTACGCCATCGAGAAGGATGCGCAAGATGTTCGGATCTGCACCCAAAACCGGCGCCGGCTCGGCGTGACCAACTACAGCCTGACCGAAGGCAAGGCCCCGGACGGCCTTGACGGCTGGCCCGATGCGGACGCCGTATTCATCGGCGGGACGGGCGGTGAGCTGGCCGCCTTGATTCGCTTGTGCCTTCGCCGGTTGACACCGGGCGGAGCTCTGGTGATGAATTTCGTTACCTTCGAAAACTTGAGCTTAGCGCTGAGCGAGCTCAAGGACTGCGGCGCGGCCTGGGACCTTACGCAGCTTCAGGCGTCGCGCAGCCGTCCCGTCCTGGACAGGCATCGATTGGCGGCGGAGAATCCGGTGTGGATTCTTTGCGCGCAAGCGAAAACGGCTTGAATAACAAAATTACAACACCACCCTCTCGTCCAGGGGCGGGGGGCGCGCCCGGACATGACAGCCTCGGCTTGATGAGAGTGCGTCGTTGCGCTATTGTCCGTAATACATATGCGTAATACGGTTTCGATCCATGACCATATCCGTTCGACTCGACCCTGAAACCGAGAACAGCCTGCGCGAACACTTGCGCCGCGATCGGATCTCTCTGTCCGAGTTCGTTCGCGACGCCGCGCGCGAGAAGCTTGCGCGTTACGTCAAGCCGCTCACGCCATACGAGATCGGCGAGCCCTTGTTTGGCCGCTACGCCAGCGGGGACGCCAATCGCAGCAGTTCGCGCAAGCGGCTACTGCGCGAGAAGATCGGTGCGAAGCATCGTCGTTGACAGTGGTCCCTTGATCGCGCTGTTCGACGCCTCGGACGAGTACCACGGACGCGCCGTGCAATTCGTGCGGAATCTGTCCGATGGACTGGTCACCAATCTGCCTGTCATTACCGAGGTCATCTACATGCTCGACTTCTCGGCCCAGGCCCAGCGGGATTTCCTCTACTGGTCCGAGAGAGCGATGGTGATCGACACGGAAACCCGGGGCGATTTCCCGAGAATCCGCGCAATCCTGGACAAGTACGGCGATTTGCCCGCCGATTTCGCCGATGCGTCTCTCATCGCCCTGTGCGAGCGACTCAAAACAACGGCCATCGCGAGCGTCGACCGCGATTTCACCATTTACCGCACCCGCGATCGAAATCCGTTCCGCAACCTGTTTTTCGAGCATTGACCACGCCCTGGTTCTTCGGCATCGAGTCGAGGAGAATCATGCACCGCATCGGAACCCTCTACGGTGTATCCCTGGGACCCGGCGACCCGAACCTGATCACCCGCCGCGCCTGGGCGCTGCTGCAACGCGACGACGCGCACTGGACCTATCCCGTGCGGGGCAAGGAGCACGAGAGTTTCGCACTGACCATCGCCAAGGCCGCAGGTCTGAAGGTGCCGGCCGCCGGGGAAGCACTGGTCTTTCCGATGACCCATGACAGGCACAAGCTCGAGACCGCTTGGTCCCAGGCCGCCGAGCGCGTGCTCCGGGTCCTGTACCGGGGGACCGATGTGCTCTTCCTGGTGGAGGGCGATGCCTCCACCTACTCCAGCTTCGGCTATCTGGCCGGCGCCGTATCCGAGCTGGATGCGGACATTGCGGTGGAGACCGTCGCCGGCGTCACCTCGTTCAGCGCCTCGGCGGCCCGCTTGCGGATGCCGCTGGCGGACCTGGACGACCGCATGGCCATCCTCCCGGCGGGCTACGGCGTCGAGACCATCGATCATCTCCTGAACGAGCACGACACCCTGGTGCTGCTCAAGGTCAAGCCCCTGCTGGACGATATCATCGACCTCCTGGAGCGGCGCGGTCTGCTGGAACATGCCGCCTTCATCGAACGGACCGGGACCCCCGAGGAGCGCGTGGTGCGGGACATCCGGTCCCTGCGCGGGGCGCGGGTAAACTATCTCTCCCTGCTGCTGGTAAAGAATCCCTATCGCGAACGGGGCCCGATGATCCGGGGCTGCGCGAAGAAGCCCGGTCGTCTGAAAGAAGTGCAGACCGATGGCGCGCAGTGAAACGGAGTGCAACTCCTGATACCACCTTCTCGGGATCGGAGTGGAACAAGTCTCGCGCAGAGGCGCAGAGGATGACGGAGAACAACATTGGGACTCTGCTAGGACTCCTTGAGGGGCCCGTAGCTTTACAAATGAGTCAAATTTTGCGTGCACTCAATGATGCGGTTTGCTGAGCGTTTCGATCTCTTTTTTGTCCACAGATTACGCAGATTTTCGCAGATTATTTCATTCTTAATCTGCGAAAATCTGCGTAATCTGTGGACAAAAAATCTTTACCTCCTTGACAGAAGACTCACGCCTCGTCGGTCTGAGGCAACGCCTCGCTAGTGGTAGGCGGGATTGAGGAAAGCCGGCATTGCTCATTGCATCAACGGACTCGAAGAATAGGTTCCTCTGCGTCTTTGCGTCTCTGCGCGATCATCTGATTTCTGCGAGATAAAGATGGCAATAGAAGAACTGCCGCGATGTAGCGCCAGCGACGAGCCGCGCGTGGTGCTGGCTGCGGTCGCCCGGCCGGGGGCCCATCAGGCACGCCGTTTGGTCCAACATCTGTCTACCGCCAAGGTCATGGTCTCGGCTCCGCACGCGCCCCTGCTGGACGGCGTTTCCGGCGCGGTCGTCACGTACTCGGGGGCGCTGAGCGGCCAGGTCGCAAGACTGATGCAAGGCTTCGATCAGATCGTCTTCTTCCTCGCGGTCGGCGCCGTGGTGCGGCTGATCGCCCCGCACCTGCGCTCCAAGTACGAGGACCCCGGCGTGATCGCCATCGACGACGCCGGGCGGTTCGTCGTGCCGGTGCTGTCCGGGCACGTAGGCGGCGCGAATGCCTTTGCGGTGCGAGTCGCCGACTTGCTGGGGGCAACGGCGGTGATCACCACCGCATCCGACGTCGCTGGCACCATCGCGGTCGACATCCTGGGACGCGATTTGGGCTGGCGCGTGGAGGCGCCCAAGATCAACCTTAAGCGCGTCGCCGCCCGGGTGGTCAACGGTGAGCCGATCGCCTTCGTGCAGGAGGCGGGATCCAAGGCCTGGTGGAAAGGGCCCGGACCGCTGCCGGAGAACATCCGGTTGTTCGACCGACTCGATGACCTGGACCCGAGTCTGCACAAGGACACCTGCGGTGCGGTACTCCTGGTGACCCGCCGCGAGATCCCCGCGGAACTTTGGCGCCGGCTCGGGGAGCGCTTGGTGGCCTATCGCCCGCCAGAGGACCAACCATGACCCGGGTCATTCTGGGTCTGGGCTGCGACCGCGGAACGTCGCTGCGGACGTTGAAGGCAGCCGTCGAGCGCGCCCTGAGCGTCGTAGGCCTACATCTCGATGCCGTTGAAACAGCCGCCACCATCGACAAGAAAAACGACGAGCCGGCGATACTGACGCTCGCGCGGGCCAACGGCTGGCCGCTGCGGTTCTTCAGCGCAGAGGAGCTGTCCCGCGTCAATGTCCCTTCCCCTTCCGAGACAGTGCGCAAGTACATGGGAACACCCGCGGTGGCGGTGGCGGCGGCGATCCTGGCGGCCGCGACCGACCGAACCGGGCTCCTGTTGGAGAAGTACAAGCACAAGGGAGAAGACGGCAAGAACGCTACGATATCAATAGCGAGCGTTGCCGACGATGCGTAAGGTCAAGGTTTCCCGTTCGGGACTCGACTTCAGCGCCTTCGGGTTCATGTGTTGGCATTTCCATGTCCCTGGTTGATCACGAAATGCACCGCTGACATCGAAGACCCGACGGTGCTGGAGCTTCATCCGCCCTTCGACCACATCGGCAGCAAAATCTAGATCCGCCGAGGCACCTTCGGAAGCTCAGACAAGTTCTGCGAGACACTCACCGAGCTGGAGCGGCAGCTCTACCAGGACAGTCCCCGAAAAAAGGAAACCCTCCCAAAACCCGCTTTACAAGGCCACCTGATTGTCTGAATATCTGATTGTTTTTCCACGCCGTCACCAAGAACCATGGAGCAAGTGAGCGCCACCCAAGCCGCTCGGCAACTGTCCGATCTCCTGAATCGGGTCGCGTACCAAAGTGCCAGCTTCGAGCTCACCCGCGGTGGTCGCAGCATCGCCCGCTTGGTGCCCGCTGGACCGCCGAAGCGCGTCAAGGTCTCGGAGCTGAACGATATCTTCGCCAGAATTCCGAAGCTCGGCGACGATGCCGAGGCCTTCGAGCGCGACATCGCCGATGCGCAAACCGCACTCGTGCCGGATCGGGATCCCTGGGAAGACTAGACGCCACGTATCCAACGCCGGTCCAGCATCTGGCCGGGCACCGAGGAGGAAGCAACCGATGGGATTGCTCATCGACACCGGGGTCTTGATCCGCATCGAGCGCAGCGTCGCCGTCCCGCTGGACTTTTCCCCCTGGGAGCGTTACGGAGATGCCCCCATTAGCGTCGTCACCGCATCGGAGCTTTTGGTCGGCGTCCATCGCGCGGTGCCGGAGAGCCGGCGCATCCGCCGGTCGGCATCGGTAGAGGCAATACTCGCCGCCTTGCCCGTGCCCGACATCACCTTGGAGGTCGCCCGGATTCACGCGGAGCTGGCCGCGACACTTCCCATTTGCTTAAGGCGGCGGGATGGTAGGCTCTACAAGAACAACGCTTCGTAGGGCTTGGCGATCTTCAGTGAGCACCACGGACTGGACGTGGTCTCCTTGATCAGCTCGAGCTGCCAGTTCAGGAGAGCCTCGAGCCGCTTTTTCTGGATGGAGCGCCAGCGCTGCGGCGCGTCAGTTGCTCCGGATACTGATTCCTCCCAAGAGTCCTGGAACAGCTCGCTGATCGCGAACTCTATTGCCGACATCGGGGACGAGAATACGTTGGGGTGCCGCGGAACCGGGAATGCCTCATCCGCGGATGCGAAAGTGTGAAAGAAACAGCCAGGAGCAATGGTGTCCCCGAACTCCACCTTCCAACGTGCAACGACGTCGTTGGTGGTCTCCTCGACAACGGTAAAGACGGTGGAGGCCAGACCAGTGAAGCCAATGAGCATCTTGGGCTTCACCTTTTTCGCGGGCCGATCAGGATCGCGGACCTTGTGCAGCCGCGCTTCGATCTTCCAAATTCCAGTAATCGTTCCGTATACGCGACGAGACGACGACTTGTTGGACGGCTCAAACTCCCCGGCACTAACGCGAGTCCTCAGGGGCCGATCTTTGGGAATCATGAGCAACAACGGTCCCTCGCTCGACTGCAGGCCCTGAATGTCGCTGCTTAGCTCCGCGAGTTGAAAAGGCGAGCTTCGATCTAGAAACTTCGCTGCGAGTGACTGAAGAGCGTCAATCTCCTGCAGCAGCTCTGAGGGACTGAAGAGAAGATTAGCCATCTCGTCATTCGTCCTCGCCGGGGAAGATCACGCGTTCCCGATCGAGGGGATGCACGATGGACCGCAGACCCAGGTCCTCGCAAACGGCCGTGACCTCCGCATAAGCGGAATCCGCGTAGGCAGGCCAGAGGTCGGGGACGAGACGGACGACGGCGTCGAGCGGACGCAGGTCATCGAGCGGATTCAGCTCCCGGTCGATGCAGACAACTGGTGAAAGCTCATCGACTGGGGCGAGCTTGCAGCCAGCTCGCTTCTCTAGCTCAGCATGAAACTCCGAAGGCTCACGAGCGCCGCCCGCACGGATGCCCCAAGCATACTGTTCGATAGCCGATCGCCACCATCGAGACCCTGCAAACGAATTCAAGATACCTTCGTACCGGCACTCCCGAAGGTCACAGGCGAGTTGGGATTCTCCGTTGAGTATCCGATTCAAGGAATCCGGCGTAATCCGGAATCGCGCCGCTACCCAGTGCCTCGACCACAAAAAAGTGGGGTAAGGAAGCACTCCTTGAAGCAGCCAACGGAGAAACAGTAGACCGCTCGTACCGGCGGAAAAATCGGAAAGGGGAACCTGGCACATCACAACATCGTTTTTTGCGCGCTCCGTCCAATCTGTATCTTCCGAAATACTCAATAATTGAGCGGCAACGGAGCGTACGTCACCGGCCGTCCCATTCGACCAGGACTTCGAGACCGTTCGGACCGCTCGTGCAAGCTCAGCAGAGCGCTCAAACCGAGAGTTGTTGGCCTTGTCGAATGCCCATTCCAGGTTATTGAGGCGCGCGACTACCTGCGGAGTCTTGTTTGTGGTGTGAAGACGCGTGGAAATGTCACCGATATGTGCGCTATGAATGGCAAAGGCGGTATAGCTGTGCCCGTCGCCGGTGCTTGCATCGGCGTGCTCGCGCAGCACAGCGGCCAACGCCAATCCGTTCGGTGGCCGAAGAGAGATTGCGTCGAGTTCTTCTCGTTCAGCCCAGTGGTCGATGACGAAGTCCATAAGGACCAAGTCTGCCCAGTCGAGGTCTTCGATCTCTACGTCGTTGGGGTGCCGGGCACGGGTGGAAGCAAGCCTCGCCAATCCGACCTCATGTTGACTGTTCTCTTCGTCATCGACGATAAGTATGCGTGGGAGGGTATTCTCGGACACGACGCTATCTCTCTCCTGCAAACCTGATCTCGATGGCGGTGGCGAACCCATCCTCGGGCGGCACGAAGGCAATCTCTGCCCCATAGTCGTCGAGAATTCGGCGAGTGATCGGAAGCCCGAGCCCCATGCCTTGACCGAGCACCGGGTCGACCGCCGACGTTGTCGACTCAAATGGACGAAACCAGTTTTCTGCTCGTGCCAGGTCTACTCGGACCCCACTGTTCTGAATCAAGACATGAACGTTACCTTCTCGATCGACGCGCCCGGAAACCGCAATGTGGCCCTCGACGCCTGCTGCTTTTGCAGCATTGCTCAAGAGATTCGTGAAGATCGCAGTCAACTCCGCTGGGAATATCGGTGGCGACTTAAGGCCTCCGGGAATAGAGTTTTCAATTTCGATCCCCCTCCGCTCAGCAGTGTGAGCGATGAGTCGGCTCGCGACATCTATACGTTCGGAAAGCATCTGCCGCGAACGCCGTCGACGCGCATCGGGAGTCACGATGTCTGTGAGGTAAGACGCTTCGCGCTCAAGGCCGCGGCGCAGGTCACCGATGGCCTGCTGGACCTTTCTGAGCTTTTGTTGTTGCGCGCGCCCAAGCGCCGGCTCGGTCGCTAGTTCGTCGACAGCATGCTCGACTGCCTGACTTGTGCCAAGGAGTGCACGGATCTCGTGGACGAAGGCTGACATCTGCGTCCCAACCGAGGCCAGCACTCGAAGGAGCGATTGCTCGGAAATCATCTCCTCGGCCGCATCAGCCTGCGCTCGAATATCCTCCAGCGTTCGGCCCAAGGTCTCAGCCAGCGTCGCTGACTCGTCCGTTCCATTGGTCGTTGCTGCGGTGACCAGATGAGCGCGTGCGGCAGTTAGTGCCTCGGTTGCGTCTTGGAGGCGCGCCTTCAGGGAGGCTGGGGTATGAACTGGCGGACGGTCGGTGATCGGTGTCGGAGTTTTCGCAGAATCCGCGTCGCCCGTTCTTCCCTTCTTCCTCGTTTCGCTGCGCGCCTTGCGCTTTTCGTAGGACGCTGCAGCGTGTACTCGCGTGCACAAATCAATTCCAGCACGCACGAGAAGGACGAGTTGGTCATATCCGGCTTCGGGAATAAAGCCTTCACGGTTGACCAGCATTCGGAGGTCCTTGGCATTCTCGTGGATCAAGAAAACGCCGCCAAAGTAGTTGTTATTGGGAAAAATCGTGAGCCCAGCATCTTTATCTTCCTCCGATGCAAGATCGTCGAGATTCCATTTCTTAAGCGTATCGAACGCACGTGATCGGCGAGTGTAGTCGGAGTCGAGTCGAAGCCAGTCGTTGTGCGGCTCGCCGTACGGGAGAACACGGAAGCCCTCCATGAAGACCCGAACGCCGCTGGACCTCGTTGCCCAGGTTCGCTGGTCGCTCGTCGCGGTGAGATTCCCGACTCGAAGAAAGATCCGCGCGTCGAAGAACGGTCCCGTTTCAGGCGACGGGTGATTGACCGACACCTGGTAGGGTTCGGCGTTCGGTAACTCCTTAAGCGTCCGCTTCGTTGGCGCAATGGAGTACTGGACTTTCTCATCGTCCGGCCCGCAGCGGATCTCGATAACCCAGGCTGCGTGGTCCTCGATCAACCGCCAGTAATCGTCGCCGGCAGCGAATTCCCCTTCCAGCGAGACATTGAACTCCTGCCCCACTGTTTCCGCATGTCTCACCAAAGGCTCGTCGAAGATCAGACGTTGACCAACCACGGATTTACGCAGCGGCTTGGTCAGGAAGGTCGGCGGCGCGAAAGACTGAACCTCGGCGAAGAAACGGGCGCGCTCAGCCGGCGTCCAACGTCGTCTGAGTCGAGACAGCCGAAGGACGGTGCCACTTGTCGCACCCGCCGGAGCAGTTTCGGTTTTCACGGCTACAGCGCCGCTGCCCTCGATCTGGTCGATTGTTTCGAAGCGCTCGATCGCGTCCCAGTCAATGCGAGCTTCTACGGTACTGACCTGTTCTTCAGACAAAGCCCGGTTGATGCTCTGAACTTCGAGCAGACGCGCAAGCTTGTGCGCCGCCAAGCGACCGATGCCCTTGGCTCCTGTATATCGTCGCTTGAAACGGCCCGAGCGACGTTTCCCGTCGTCCTTCATCCGAGAGGCCACCCTAAGGAAGCCGCGTTCGAACTCGTCAGGTGCCATTCCCGATCCATTGTCGGTGATGACGATGATGCCCCTCTCCGGATCGTTGAGGCGCTGACCTAGGACCACGACCTCTGTTGCGTCGGCATCATAGGAGTTCTTGATGAGCTCAACGAGCGCGGTCGAATCTCGGCCGACGAGGAGTTCCCCCAGTTCGCGAAACAGGTGCGTGTCGATTGTGAAGCTGGCCACGTTAGGAGTTCTCGCCACTGGGAGCTCGCTGACGCATAAGGTCGACGAGTGCTTCTCGCATGTAATCTAGATACGATTCAGACACGCCGAGACCACGGCGGAGCACAGCGTCATCGGCTAACAGCCGAGCCCGAGTCTCATCGCCACCTCGCAACGCCGCATCTACCTGCTCGAACACGCGGACGGACTCGGAGACAACGGGAATTGGCAGCTCCCCCAACGCGGTGAGATCCAGCTTCAGCACCCCGCCTCCATAACGTCGCCCGTTGATCTCCGACCAAAGCGCCGCGAACGTGGTCAGGAAACCAAGCGCGATGACTTTGGGTTCGCTCGTGCGCGTGTGCTGCCAGTAAGCAGCATAAAGCGTATTCGTGCACTGAAATTCACCCCGGTTGAGGACCAATCGGGGCGAACCGAGTCGCGTCGACGTAACAAACGCGTCCGGCTTCGGTGGGAGCCCAACCCTGTACCAGGGTTCTCGTTCTCGGCACTTGTAGCGCTGATGAACTCCGGCTCGCCGCCCGTCCTCAATCCAACGAACGACCCCGGGAATGGACTCTACCGAACGCGTCGGACGTACGAGGTACGCGCGTGCGCCCGAATTGACGATCGCACAATGATCATCGTCGGTAAACTCAAGCCCGGAGAGCAACTTCGTTCTCGCCAATATTGGTACCCGAGCCCCAACCGGCACACTCAGTTCTCGTAGTTCGTCGAGCGAACGGATGAAGTGGTGGTTACATCCCGTAACGATTCCGATTCGCGTCTTTGCAAGGTCGCCGAATCTGGCGATTCGCGGTGAGGATTCGACAGCACCCATAGCCGACAGAGCTGCAGAGGAAATACGGCGTCCGTTTGGTAAAGTCTCGCCCAAATGCAAACGGACGAGGCCATTCATCAAGGCATTGAGCTCCGTTGCTGTCTCCACTGAATGCACCTCGAGATTGCCGACGCCCCCAAATCCTTCTGCTGCGATCACGACAACGGTCTCATCCGTGTCATCGAATAGTCTCTGCCGAAGATGAACCAACTTCACCTTGTCGAAACGCTGCACGAGCGCGTTGCGCACGTTTGCGGCGTAGTCCGCTTGGAGGATGGACTCGGGTACTAGCATCACCATGCGCCCACGGGGGCGAAGGAACGCTAATGCGCGGAGAACGAAGTACGCCCATAGGCTTGCCGTCTCCGGGAGGTGCTGACCACTTTCCTCAGCAATGCGACGCGCTATCGCGCGGCGCTCATGCTTGAGCCAATGATGTCGCACAAATGGAGGATTCCCGACGATCGCTTGGAACGGAAAGCCAGGAACGTCCTCGGGACGGAGCGCCAAGAAGTCTTCGAAGACGCAGTTTCGTTCGAGGAGGTCGGGGCTATCGCGAACGTGTTTCGCACAGGTTGGGTCAATATCGACGCCGAACACCTTACGACCTGGGCGCCTGCAACCATTGCTCGCTAGCAGAGTCGCTGCGGCCTGCATAAACGAGCAGCCGCCAAAACTAGGGTCAAGGACGTTACCGACTGAGCCGTCGACAGCCCAACGGACGAGTAATGTGGCCACGTCATTCGGAGTGTAGTACGCCCCCAACAACCGGCGGCGCGGGATAGCCTCGCTGTTTAGACTTGGGACTAAAGATCCCGCATTTTCGACATGACCTAGAGAATTCGGTTTGACCTTCCCGGATTCTCGCTGGTCCGTTCGCCGCGGTACTTGACACACGACTATTCCCCTTCGAGTCGCTTTCGGCTCAGCCGGGGAAAAGCCGAGGTTCGTGTGAGTAGGACAGCGAACCCTCGAGCGCTACGATGCGGATCGCGCGGGCGCCGGATTACATCCATGCCATCGAGAGGCCCGCCAACAAGCCCTAAAGCTCGCTGGACCCCATCGAATGGTTCGGTCATTTCGCCTGAGAGAACTCGCTGATACTGTGGTCCGAGCCCGAGGCAGTTATCGCCTTCATATCTTGGCGTGTAGAAGACGATATTGGCTTTCAAAGGCTATACACCTTTTGCATGCTGAACCGGAGTTTCCAACCGATGGTATCCCTGACTTAGGCCATGGACAAGCCCGTGCAGCAGGGACAGCATTCGAGAAGAAGAGTCCGGCGCCGCGCAAGACGAGACCGCATGCAGAAAAGGCGGAACACTGCCCTCCAGGATGCGGCAAACAGAGCGTCAACGCCGGCCTGCCAAGGGCGACTCCCAGGTGGCAATGCCTTCAAGCTGTGGTAAGTGAGGTTTCTGCGTCCGCTAACGTCGGTGCGGCGGACGGTCACAAACTGGGACGCGAAGTTCTAAAAAAAGGTGGCAACTGGTCTCTGAATGAAAAACGGCAACTGGCAGCTTCCGGCGTTGACTCGCCCTCGAACTGCTGCGGATCGGCGTCGGCTTTCGAGAGCGCGATCTAAATCGCAGATCTCACCACGGGTGACCACAATGCGACAATAGTGGACCCCGAGCAACCCGCCCGCAACCGACCGCAGTCAGCGTCAATCTTTCGCCGCGGGATGATGGGTCGAACCCTGGGGCGGCATGGATCGCGCAGTGATTTGTCCACGCTGGAGCATGTACGGTTTTCATGCTCCAGAGATGACGGCACCCGTAAGGGCTACCGGTGGCAAAGGTTCGACTGGCGCAACTACCGCATTTGCGGCCAACTGCTAAATGTAAAAAAGGGCGACCTATTCCCGATCTGCGAGAGACAGCGTTGCACTCCCGACGATCCGGTCAGCCTGCGCCTGGAGGCGCCGATCCTGATCGATCCCTTGACCGATCAGGCCCGGCTGATCTCGTTCGACGCCGACGAGGATGGGTGCCTGGCCATCTCTGCCGCCGGCAACGACGAGCAGGATCGCACACGGGCCAAAAGCACGATCGAGATCCTGGGTCTGAACATCCGGGATCAGCTCAACCGCAAACGCAAGGACAAGTGGGACGAATGCTTACGCCACATTCAGGACTATGTGAGTGCCCAGAGGACCATGGGTGTTCAAGCGCTTAAATTGGTCGTTCAGGGAAAGGCAATCGAGGAGCTGGCCAAACTGCGGCGCTATGCACCAGAGTTCTCATCCGTCGCGGACGCCTGCATCGAGAAGGAGGCGCCTGAAGCGCTCAAGGGCAGACTCCTTGACTTGGCCAGCGCTTGAATCCGAAGGGAAGGGTATTGGATGTACTCGGGCACGACTTCCATTCCGCGTCACAACTCCTAGGCCGGTGTTTCACTCACCGGATCCGTAGAGAGTTTACGCTCGCTCAACGGCTTCTCTTCTTGCTGGCTAAAGGGCTTTCGGGGACGATCACCGGCGTCCCGCCTTCGAGCCGCCGAGCGCGTCGGGCAAATCGCCGGTCATCGAAGGTGTAGAGCGCCTCGCAATGAGCGCTGCCGGAAAGGTGCAAGGCGTCTGCGAAGTCCATACCCTGTGCGGCGAGGGGCAGCGCGGTGGCGACGCGCTCCGCCTCCTCCGTGTTGACATGCCCGAGCCCGAGCAGATGCTCGAAAACGCGGACGACCTGGGATGAATCGAAGCCGTAGAAGGCTCGCAGCACCCATTCCAGCTCAAGAATCACGGTGATGGGCACGAACAGGCTCGGACTGTCCGCCATGATGCGACGGGCGATAGGCCGCTGCTTGGCGGCCTCCGGGTCCCCCGGATCGTCCACGTAAAAGCGAGCGAGGATGTTGGTATCAAGGGCGATCATCGTCCTGTGCTCGCATCGCGTCGGCCACATCGAAATCCGCAAGTCGGCGTTCGCCGGGTAGGCCACAGCGCAAGAGACCGTACCCACCGTCGGTTTGCGACGGGGGAATAGACTTTAGAAGCCGCACCCGAATGCTGTCTCCTTCCAGCTCGAAGTCCAGCTTACTGCCTGGTGAAATGCCCAGCCGGCGCCGGATGGCTGCGGGGATGACGACCTGGCCTTTATCGGAAACCGTGACTGTCGACATGAAGTGCCCACTATTTCTTACG
Organism: Candidatus Thiosymbion ectosymbiont of Catanema sp. Cochon2018; assembly: GCA_011392765.1. Taxonomy (GTDB): domain Bacteria; phylum Pseudomonadota; class Gammaproteobacteria; order Chromatiales; family Chromatiaceae; genus Thiosymbion; species Thiosymbion ectosymbiont_A. The sequence goes on from WYCW01000002.1 coordinate 666,822, forward strand.
ACGTAAGAGTGAGGATAATCGTCCCGCAGACACATTGGCAACCGAACCGAGCGGCTACGCGCCGATCTTAGATGAACCGGGAACGCTCAATGACCTGCACGTGCGATCGCTTGGGTTGGGTAAAATCCGGCAGGAAAGGATCGCAACCACCGAGCTGTATCGCTGAAAAACAACTTGACGTGAATGCCATGGGTACCGTCGGAACAACGGGCGCAATGAATGAGGGAAAAATATTCCTCGTGGGGCTCGGGCCAGGGGCCGCGGAGCACATGAGCGGTCGGGCACGGCGGGCCATCGCCGCAGCGAACGTGGTGATCGGCTATGGCAAATACGTCGACCTGGTCAAGGACTTGATCGACGGCAAGGAGGTCATCCGCAAGGGAATGACGCAGGAGGTCGACCGCTGCGTCGCGGCCGGCGAGCGGGCACGCGCCGGCAAGACGGTGGCCCTGATCTCCTCCGGCGACATCGGCGTCTACGGCATGGCCGGCCTCACCTTCGAGGTCCTGTTGCAGTCGGGCTGGAACCCGGGAGATGGAATCGGCGTAGAGCTGATACCCGGCATCACCGCCTTGTCCGCCTGTGCCTCACTGGTGGGGGCGCCGCTGGGACACGACTTCTGCACCATCTCCCTGTCCGACCTGCTGACGCCCTGGCCGGTCATCGCACGGCGCTTGGAGGCTGCGGGACGGGGGGATTTCGTGATCGCCCTCTATAACCCCAGGAGCGGCCGGCGCCAAGGACAACTGTTGGAGGCCCGGCGCATCCTGCTGCGCGATCGCCGACCCGATACCCCGGTCGCCATTGTTCATTCCGCGTATCGCGAGCGCCAGGCGGTTCAGCTCTCCACCCTGAATGAGATGACCGAGTGCGACATCGGCATGTTGTCGACGGTGCTGATCGGCAACGGCAGCACCTATTTCGATGCGGGATTGATGATCACGCCCCGCGGCTATGGCCGCAAGTACGCCGGTCTGACGGGCGAGGTCAAGGAGGGGGAGCGCTCCGGCCGCTCCCTCAGCATGGGATTCAATGGTTGGAAGGCCTGCGTGCGCCGGTTCTTGAGCGACAACCCAGACCAATCACTGCGCCAAGTGGCCCGCTACTTCGACGTTCCCTTGGGCGAGATCCTGGAGGCCGTCGGCGAGGCGGGGGGCGAAGACTCAGCGGGGGGCTACGCCGCCGTAACGATTCGCCCCGGTGGGGAGGCCGAGATCTTGGAAGCTGCTCGCGATTGGGGGCGACTGCGGGCGGTGGTGCGCAGCGAGGCGGGCGCGGTAAGCGAGTTGTTGCTCCATGCGTCTGACTTCAGCCGCCGCGGAGACTGGCTGAACCTTACAAATGAGCATTTCCATCTGCACATCGACTGGTCGCGTGTGCATCGAGGATGGCTCCTGCGCCGGAGTGCCGATCTGTGCAGCCTGTATTTTACCGACGCGCGGCAGGATGTCGTCTTCAGTCTCTCCCTGGTTCGCAACGAGGGTCGCTTCGAGCAAGGCGTGGAGCAGTGTTTCGAGCAAGCATGGGAGCGACTGGGGGTCGGGAAGCGACAATGAGACGATTTCTCGAAGGGGGCTTTGGATTCTGATGAAACGAGACGAGGCAATCGGAGCGTTAGTGTCGCCGCCCGAGCTCTCGGAGCTCTCGGAGTTCTCCGAAGACGAGCGTCGGACCCTTTACCGCATCATCGAGGCGCGGCGGGACATGCGCCATTTCATCGCCGGGGCACAGATCGCCGATGAGGTCCTCGGACGCATCCTGGGGGCAGCGCACAAGGCCCCGTCGGTGGGCCTCATGCAACCCTGGCGCTTTGTTCGCGTCGCTTCTGCAGCAAGGCGCGAGGCCATCGCCGACCTGGTGTCCGCCGAGCGCGATGCCACCGCCGAGGCCCTGGGCCCGCGCGCCGGGGAGTTTCTGAAACTTAAGGTGGAGGGGATACGCGAGTGTGCGGAATTGCTGGTCGTGGTGCTGGCCCCGGACGACGGCACAGTGTTCGGTCGCCGCACCATGCCTGAAGAGATGGCCCTGTGCTCGGTGGCCTGCGCCATCCAGAATCTTTGGCTCGCCGCCCGGGCCGAGAACCTGGGCTTGGGCTGGGTGTCCATGTTCGATCCTGCGGCGTTGGCCCGATTGCTGGAGATGCCGACCGGGGCCAAACCTCTGGCTATTCTGTGTCTGGGACCGGTGGCTGCGTTCTATCCGCGACCGATGCTGGAGGAAGAGGGCTGGAGACAGGCAAGGCCCCTGGCCGACCTGCTGCTCCAGGACTCCTGGGGACAGCGGCCATGACGACCGCGCTGATGGTTCTGGCAGCGTTGGTAATGGACTTCCTGTTGGGGGAACCGCGTCGATTTCATCCTCTGGTGGGGTTCGGACGGCTGACCCTGTGGTTGGAGCGGCGACTGTACGCCGATTCTGTGCTGCGTGGCCTGTTTGCAATGGTGCTGTTGCTGGCCCCCGTCGTTCTGGCGTCGCTGTGGCTGGTCTCCCTGGTCGACACGCTGCTGGTCGGTACTCTGGTGCTGTATCTGGCAATCGGCTGGCGCAGCCTGGACGATCACGCCTGCCGGGTGTACGACGCCCTGCGAGTCGACGACCTACCGTTGGCGCGCTGCCGAGCCGGCCATCTGGTCAGTCGCGACACGGCCGACCTGGATCGCCAGGGCATCGCCAAGGCCACTGTGGAATCGGTTCTGGAGAACGGGAACGATGCCATCTTCGGTGCCATCTTCTGGTTCGCGCTGGCGGGTGTTCCCGGCGTAGTGCTGTATCGGCTCGGCAACACCCTGGACGCCATGTGGGGCTATCGAAACGCCAGGTATCATTGTTTCGGCAGGGCCGCGGCGCGGCTCGACGACATCCTCAACTATGTCCCGGCCCGGCTGACCGCTCTCAGCTATGCGCTGGTGGGCAATTTCAGCTCCGCGCTGCGCTGCTGGCGAATCCAGGGTCGCGGCTGGAAGAGCCCAAATGCCGGATCGGTCATGGCGGCCGGTGCAGGCAGCCTGGGCGTGCTCCTGGGTGGCGCGGCAAGCTATCAGGGTGAGCTGCAGGGTCGGCCTGATTTGGGGGAGGGTCGCGGCGCCAACGCCGGTCATATCGACCAAGCCCTGAAACTGATCCGCCGCGCCCTGCTGCTGTGGTTGGCGGTCCTGCTGATTGGAGGCTGGCTTGTCGATCCTGTCGTTGCCGGTTGAGCCGGCCGGTCTGCTGCATCACGGGGGACGCCTGCGTGCCGCGGCGGAACGTTACCGCATTCCCTTGTCCGACTGGCTGGACCTGTCCACCGGGATCAATCCCACGGGCTGGCCGGTGCCCGCACCGCCGGCCGCCTGCTGGGTGCGACTGCCCGAGGACAACGACGGTCTGGAGCAGGCGGCGCGGGATTACTACGGCGCCGAGCACGTCTTACCAGTGGCCGGCTCCCAGGCGGCTATCCAGGCCCTGCCCGGATTGCGTCCGCCGTCACGGGTGGCGGTGCTCGATCCCGGCTACACCGAACATGCCGCGGCCTGGCGGCGCGTCGGCCATGTCATCGCGCCCGTCGGCGTCGGTGACATCGGCCAGGCCGTCGACAGCTGCGACGTGCTGCTGCTGATCCATCCCAACAATCCCACCGGCGCCACCTTCGCCGTCGAGGAGCTGCTGGACTGGCATACCCGCCTGGCCTCCCGCGGCGGCTGGCTGCTGGTGGACGAGGCCTTCATGGACCCAACGCCGCAGCACAGCCTGTGTCGCCACAGCGAGCGCATCGGTTTGATCGTACTGCGCTCGCTCGGCAAGTTCTTCGGCCTGGCCGGCGCGCGGGTAGGATTCGTGTGCGCCCACTTCGAGCTGCTGACCAGGCTGCGTGCATTGCTCGGTCCCTGGTCGGTGTCGGCGCCGGCGCGCTGGGTGGCAACCGCGGCCTTGCGCGACCAGCACTGGCAAGCACAAGCCCGTCGGGCGCTGCCGGAACAAGGGGACCGCCTGCGGCTACTGCTGGCCCGCCATGGTCTGGCTCCCGACGGCGGCACGACCTTATTCCAGTGGCTGCGCATCCCACGCGCTGCCGAGCTGCATCGGGCGCTGGCGCGCCGGGGCATCTTGACGCGCCTGTTCGACACGCCTGCGAGTCTGCGTTTCGGCCTGCCCGGTAACGAGGCCGGCTGGGCCCGTCTCGACGCCACGCTGAGCGATGTATCCTCGAAGGTAGTGGCTTCATGAGGGCGGCCACCCTGATGGTGCAGGGCACGACCTCCGATGCCGGCAAGAGCCTGCTGGTCACTGCCCTGTGTCGCTGGCTGGTCAGGCAAGGGGTGAAGGTGGCCCCGTTCAAGCCCCGGAACATGGCCCTCGACAGCGCGGTCGCCGTCAACGGCGGTGAGGTGGGCCGCTCCCAGATGGGCTTGGTCTGCTTGACTTGGAGACCATCCTGGAACCGGAAAAGCAGCTGCGCAACGTGGAGGGTAGGCTCGCCATCGCGGATGCGCCTGTCAGATTAACTACCTGAGCCCGCGCCTCTACCCATCCTACGCGCTGACCGATGCGAGTCGGCGGTCATCGGTCAGCGCGGTTGCCCAGGAGACCTCGGATGTTATATTGTTACATTGGCAAGATGCCCGCCAAGGCCGCGCCAGCCATCGCGACCCAGCCAGCGCTGATGCACCGGAAACCTTGAGAAACCCTGATGCCGAAACTACTGTTGCTGTTGTTGCTCGTGCCGGCCGCGGGCTTCGCCGAGCCGTTGCGCGTCTTTGCCAGCGTTCTTCCGATCGAGACCTTCGTCGAGAAGATCGGCGGGGAACACGTGGATGCGCGGGCAATGGTGCGGCCGGGCTTCAACCCGCATACCTACGATCCCACGCCGCAGCAGATCAGCGCACTCGCAAACACCGTTCTGTATGTACGTATCGGCGTACCGTTCGAGGATGCCTGGATGGAGCGCATCCGCTCCGCCAATCCCGACATGCAGGTGCTCGACGCCCGTGATGGTATCGCTTTACGCGAGATGGAGGCGCATTGGCACGAGGAAGAAGGTCATGACCAAGCCCGCGGTGCCGATGTCCGGGACGACGATCAGAAAGATCACGACGCACACGCCGACGAACGAAGCCAAGGCCATGAGCAGGATCCCCACGTGTGGACCAGCCCGCGGTTGGTCAAGCACATGGTCGGAGTCGTTCGCGACAAGCTGAGCGAGCTGGATCCTGCCCACGCGGCGGAGTTCGCCCGCAACCATGATGCGTTCGTGGCCGAGCTGGACGCCCTCGACCGCGACTTGCACGCGCTGCTCGATCCACTGCCCAACCGCAGGTTCATGGCATTTCATCCGGCCTGGGGCTATTTCGCCGACAGCTACGGGCTGACCCAGGTGCCGATCGAGCGCGAGGGCAAGGAGCCCGGCGCGCGTTCGCTGGCAGCGCTGATCGACCAGGCGAAACGGGAGAAGATCCAGGTGGTGTTCGTGCAGCCTCAGTTCGACAAGCGGTCGGCGACGCAGGTGGCGCAGGCCATCGGTGGCGGGGTGGTCGCTGTCGACCCGCTGGCCTCGGACTACATCGACAATCTGCGTCGGGTCGGGCGCGAGTTCGCACGCGTGCTTGCACCATGAACCCGGTCATCGACATCCGCTCGCTGAGTTTCTCTTACGGCACCGTGCCGACGCTGTCCGGGATCGACCTTCAGGTCGCACCGGGTGAATTTCTCGGCATCGTCGGCCCGAATGCCGGCGGCAAGAGCACGCTGCTGAAGCTGATCCTCGGCCTGCTGCAGCCGCAGTCCGGCGACCTCCGCGTGCTCGAGCGTTCGCCGCGCGCGGCCAGCCGGTTATTGGGGTACGTGCCCCAGTGTCCGAGTTTTGGGCGTGATTTCCCGATCACGGTCGCCCAGGTCGTGCAGTTGGGTCGGCTGGGGCAAGGTGGCAACCGGTGGCAGGCGCTTTGGCCCGGACGGGCGTCCGGTGCCGATCAGGAGGTGGTGCGCCGCGCCCTGGCCGAGGTCGAGGCGGGTGATATCGCGAAGCGGCAGATCGGCAGCCTGTCCGGTGGCCAGTTGCAGCGCGTGCTGCTGGCCCGGGCGCTGGTCGGGCAGCCGCGCATCCTGATCCTCGACGAGCCCACGGCAAATATCGACCAGCGTCTCGAAGGGGAGATCTTCGATCTGCTGAAGTTGCTCAACGCGCGCATGACCATCCTGGTCGTGTCACACGACATCTCCTTCATCTCGCGTTACGTAAGCCGGGTCGCCTGCGTCAACCGCACGCTGGTCTGTCATCGTACCGATGCGATCGATGGTGCGGTGATCCAGGAACTCTACGGGGAGAACGTGCGCATGATCGCGCAGGCCCATTGACCAATGGCAGACTTCTTCTCGGCATTGTCACAGCACGCCTTCCTGCAGACCACCGTCGCCACGGCGCTGCTGGCGAGCATCGGCTGCGGGGTCATGGGCACCTACGTGGTCGTCAAGCGTATCGCCTTCCTCGCCGGCGGCATCGCCCATTCGGTGCTCGGCGGTATGGGCGCGGCCGTTTATTTCGGTTTCGATCCGCTGCACGGTGCCCTGCCGGCCGCCGTGGCGGCGGCGCTGCTGATCGGCTGGGTACGGCTGCACTGGCGTGCGCAGGAGGACACGCTGATCAGTGCGCTATGGGCGATCGGCATGGCGATCGGCGTGCTGTTCATCGCCAAGGCGCCCGGCTATCAGGCCGACTTGATGAGCTATCTGTTCGGCAATATCCTGCTGGTCCCACGCGAGAGCCTGTGGTTCATGGTCGCGCTGGACGTGCTGCTGCTGACGATCGTTACGGCCTACCATCGCCAGTTTCTCGCGGTGGTGTTCGACGAGGAGTTCGCCCGACTGCGGGGCATTCCAGTTGGCTTCTTTTATTTGCTCCTGTTGGTGCTGGTCGCGGTCACGGTCGTTCTGCTGATCCAGGTTGTAGGACTGATCCTGGTGCTGGCGTTGCTGACGCTGCCGGCGGCCGTGGCCGGGCACTATGTCCATTCGCTCGGGCTTATGATGTTGATCGCCACACTGCTGGGCGCGGTACTGAGCATTACCGGCCTGGTCTTGTCATACGGCCCGGATCTGCCGGCCGGCCCGACCATCATCCTGTTGGCGGGTGCCGCTTACGTCGTTTCCGCCACGGTCACACAGGTCTTCGATCGCCGCCGCGCCCGACTGGCGGCCGCGTGGAGCCGGTCCCAGGGAGAAATTCGTGAATAGCACATTAGTGAACCGGGCACTGAAACACGCAGAGGCCCTGTGTCGCCGGCGTGGCGTGCGGCTGACCGAACAACGCAAGATCGTTTTGCGATTGCTGTGCGTCTCGGACAAGCCGATAAGCGCCTATGAGTTACTGGATCGGATGCGTGGCGTGGTGAAGAATCCCGCGCCACCCACGGTGTACCGGGCGTTGGACTTCCTGCTCGAGCAGGGGCTGGTCCACAAGCTCGAGAGCCTGCATGCCTACGTGGGATGCACGCACCCGGATCATCCGCACGCGAGCCAGTTCCTGATCTGTGACGACTGCGGCGAGGTGACCGAGGTCGAGGATGCCGGCTTGGCCAAAAGCCTGAAGACGGCCGGCAAGGCCATCGGATTCCGTACCAAGCGGCCAATCGTCGAGGTTCTGGGAACCTGCGCGCAGTGCAACGCGAAGCGCGACGAATAGGCCCATGCCGAAGTCAGATCAAACACCGTCAATCCGACTGAAGAGGAGATGCCCATTATGTGCCTGAAGCAAACCGTTCTGACTGCCTCACTGCTCACTCCACTGATGCTTGTCGGACCCTGGACATCCGCAGAAGAGAAGCACGAACATGACCAGGATAAGGGGCATCGCCAGCATGGCTCCCACGTGCATGGCATCGCCGCGCTCAACCTGGCACTCGAAGGCCGAGAGGTACAGATCGAGCTCGATAGCCCGGCGGCCAACATCGTCGGCTTCGAGCATGCACCCTCATCCGAGGCCGACCACGCGGCCTTGGACAAGGCGGTTGCCATGCTGGAAGACGGCGACCGGCTTTTCAAGTTCAATGACAATGCGGGCTGCCGGATGGAAACGGCGAAGGTCGCCTCCGAGTTGCTTGACGAGGAACACGAGGGGCATGCGGAGGAGAAGACGGGAGAGCATGCGCACGAGGCAAAGGAAAGGCACGACCATGAGGACCATGAGGGCGAGGGTGAGGGTGAGGGCGAAACCCATTCGGAGATCGAGGCCACGTATCACTTCGAGTGCAATGCGCCAGGCAAGCTGACGCAGCTGACCATCGAGCTGTTCGAGGCCTTTCCGGGCATGGAAAAGCTAAAGGTTCAGTACGTCATCGAAAGCGAACAAGGGGCCGCGGAGCTGACAGCGACCGACCATACCGTCAAGTTCTGATATGCGAGTCCGTGAGCAGCCCGGTTCCAACGCTTTGCGTGGACCGGGGCTCGCTACAAGTACAGCTGCGCATAAATTCCGGGAACAAGAACCACGAAAAGCACGAAAACGTTTGATGCGTGAGCTTTTTGTGCAGCGCAGCACAAATTTGACTCATTTGCAAAGATACGGGTCCCTCAAGGGATCCTGGAGGGAGGTCGGGCCATTGGTCATCGACATCAAAGATCTGGAGTTTCGCTGGCATCCCGGCGGCGAAACCGTGCTCTCCCTCGAGACCATGCGGGTCGATCCCGGTGAGCACCTGTTCATCGAAGGTCCCAGCGGTAGCGGCAAGAGCACGCTGCTCAGTCTGTTGGCCGGCGTCACTACCACCCAGGCCGGCTCGGTTCGGGTACTCGATCGCCCACTGGAGCGACTCGGCAGCGTGGAACGGGATCACTTTCGTGCCGATCACGTCGGCTACATCTTTCAGATGTTCAACTTGATCCCTTATCTTTCGGTGGTCGACAATGTCTTGCTGCCTTGCCGGTTCTCGGCACGCCGCCGCGACAGGGCCCTGACCCGGGGTGGCGGGCTGGAGGCAGAGGCCCGGCGCCTGCTCGGCCACCTCGACATGGACCACCCCGAGCTCCTTGGCCGCGCGGTGACGACCCTGAGCGTTGGCCAGCAGCAACGGGTGGCCGCCGCGCGTGCCCTGATGGGCTCCCCCGAGCTGTTGATCGCCGATGAGCCGACCTCATCACTGGATGCGGATCGCCGCGAGTCCTTCATCCGGCTGCTGTTCGACGAATGCCGGCAAGCCGCATCGACCCTGGTGTTCGTCAGTCACGACGCTACTCTGGAATGCCTGTTCCATCGAACCGTCAATCTAGCCCGGATCAACCGGCGACCGGGCACCCTCATAGATGCAGCCGAAATGGGAACCTGAGACATGCCGATCGTCTCACTGGCCTTCAAGAGCCTGCTCAATCGTCGGTTCACGGCCGCGCTGACGGTGATGTCGATTGCGCTGAGCGTCGCCTTGCTCGTCGGTGTCGAACGGCTGCGGACAGAGGCGCGCGCGAGCTTCGCCAATACCCTATCGGGCACCGACCTGATCGTCGGTGCGCGCAGCGGAGCTGTGCAGCTGCTCCTGTACTCTGTATTCCGCATCGGCGATGCCACCAACAACATGTCTTGGCAGAGCTACCAGGACATCGCCCGACATCCGAAGGTCGCTTGGAGCGTACCGCTCTCGTTGGGCGATTCGCACCGCGGGTTCCGCGTGCTCGGCACGAGCCAGGCATACTTCGAACGCTACCAATACGCGCGCGACCGCCGACTGGTCCTGGCCGAGGGGGGGCCGTTTTCCGATCTCTACGATGCCGTGCTCGGTGCCGAGGTCGCCACGGAGCTCGGTTACCGGATCGGCGATCCGATCGTCGTGGCGCACGGCGCCAGTGACGTGAGCTTCGCCCGGCACGAGGACAAGCCGTTTCGCGTGTCCGGCATCCTGGCGCGCACCGGCACGCCGGTGGATCGCACCGTGCATGTCAGTCTCGAGGCAATCGAGGCCATTCACATCGATTGGCAGAGCGGTGCGCCACTCCCCGGTCTCTCGGTCTCGGCGGAACAGGCGCGGAAGATGGACCTGACCCCCAAGGCCATCACCGCCGCCCTGGTCGGTCTGAAGTCCAAGGTCGCGACCTTCTCGGTGCAGCGGTACGTCAACGAGTACCCGGAGGAGCCCCTGTCCGCCATCCTGCCGGGTGTCGCCTTGAGCCAGCTGTGGGGCCTGATCGGTGTGGCCGAGAACGCCCTGCTCGTGGTCTCGGCCTTCGTGGTGGTGGTGGGCCTGTTCGGCATGTTGACCGCGCTGCTGACCAGTCTCAACGAGCGCCGGCGCGAGATGGCAATCCTGCGCTCCGTGGGCGCGCGACCCGGGCATGTGTTCGCGCTCATCATGGGAGAGGCCGGATTTCTGACGCTGATCGGCATTGCGCTTGGTCTCGGGCTGCTGTATCTCTTGCTGCTTTTCGCCCAGCCCTTGATGGAGAGCATGTACGGAATCTTTATCGCTATCGGCAGTCCTTCAAGCTACGAGCTCCTGTTGCTCGGCGCACTGGTCATCGCGGGGTTCGTCGTCGGTAGCATTCCGGCGTACCGCGCCTACAGGTATTCGTTGGCGGACGGTCTGTCGATCCGCATCTAGGGCGATTTCTCCGGTATTCTCCATATTCCCGCCGACATTCGATGCCAACATCAGCTTTACGAACCCTCGCGCCAAGCCTACTCGTGTTGCTGCTAAGCGCTTGCGGTGATGAAACCGGACCGTCAACGACGGCGCCGATCTATACCGCGTCATCGGAAACTCCGGCAGTCTCTCGGGTGGCGCAAGCGCAGGACAACGCGTTGGCGCTGGCGGAGCTCGCGGCCGACCCCGAGCCGGCGGCACCATCGAAGCCGAAACCCGAACGGTCTGAGAACGAGGGATCGGACGCTCTGCAAAGCGAATCCGAAGGCCCTGGGCAGGAGTCCGACGCCGTGACCGAGCTGGAATGGGACGCCCTGATCCCGGAGGAGTGGCGGCCCGACAAGATCATGGCGCGGTACAAGGTGGAGGAGCTCGAAGACGACGATCCGCGCGCGCAGGAGCTCATGGAGAAACTTCAGGCGCTGTGGAAGAAGGCACCGGTGGTCCAAGATCTGGACAGAAAACGGGTGAAGCTGCCCGGTTTCGTCGTGCCCTTGGACACGGACGGACAGAGAATCGGCGAGTTTCTCCTGGTCCCCTATTACGGCGCCTGTATTCACGTACCGCCCCCGCCGGCGAATCAGACCGTCCACGTGGTCACGGGTACCGATCGTGAGTATCAGGGCGGACTCTTCGACCCAGTTTGGGTCAGCGGGATTCTGAAGGTCGAATCCTCCTCCAGCGAGCTGGCCGATGCCGGTTATCGCCTGGAGGCGACCACCGTCGAGCCCTACGAGTGAGACCCTGCCTTCGGCGAATCTCTGCTCAGAGTGGGGTCAGGTCTTGACCTGTGCCTTCAAGGGTCACGGATCAAGACCCGACCCCTTTCCTTCCCAGCCTACAGCCTAGGGGGCGTTCTCAATTGAGCCAAATCATCATAAAAATCAAGCCTGTAGCCCGTAGGCTGGGTTACGGCCAGGGACGGCCAAACCCAGCACACGGTATTGCGGATCGGAAAAGCTGGGTTTCGTTCCTTGCCACCCAGCCTACGACACTTAGATGATTTATTAATTGAGAACGCCCCCTACGGTCCTTTTTTAGACAGTCTCTAAGAAACCTCCGTGGTCAGACCAGCGTCACAGGCCCGTGGTCGTCGCAGTGATCGCCGTGCGGATGATGCAGCCGTCCGTCGACGAGGTAGTCCACATGATCCCCGTGCGGGATCGCTTCATGTCCACACCCCGGTCCGTGCCGGTGATCGGATGCCTGGCATGTGACGGTCTTGTGATTGCAGCCGTCGGGGTTGGTCGCGCCGACCTCGATGGTATGCTCATCATAATGCACCACACCGTCGGTCTCATGCGCATGGTGCAGGTGGTCGTCGTGCAGGTAATCGACATGATCGCCGTGACGAACCGCCTGATGGCCGCAGCCAGGCCCGTGCTCATGATCGTGATGGGGATGGGGGTTGCAAGGCTCGCTCATCTTATTTCTCCGGGTGGGTTGACGCGCTTTCGACGCATCAGTTTGTGTGCAAAACATGGTCGACCATGTCGTCGAGCATGTGCTCGACATGGGTGTCAGCGATCGAATAGAAGGCGTGACGCCCCTCGCGCTCGACCTTGAGCAGTTCGGCGGTGCGCAACAGGCGTAGGTGATGGCTCACCAGCGACATCGACAGGCCGCTCGCCTCGGCGATGGCCGAGACCGAGCGCCGCTGGTGTCGGCAATTCAGTACGATGCTGAGCCGACTTGGGTCCCCCAGGAGGGCGAACATCCCCGCCAGCACCTGGCGCTGTGTGCTGTTCAGCTCTACTGACACTATCCGCTCCAAAACAAACAATTGAATAATTATTCAAATTTAGGATAGCTGCCCCCCCTCCGGAAGTCAACCCAATCTTTCAGTGCCGGCTGTGACCGCCCCAACGCATGGGATGGGGTCAGGTCTTGATCCGTGACCCTTGAAGGCACAGGTCAAGACCTGACCCCTTTCCTCGGAAATCGCCTTTACGGCATAAAGGGTCAGAGTCCTTTACTGCCCTCATTAAGGGCTCTGACCCTGAAGTATCCCCGCAAATCAGCCCGC
>WYCW01000003.1:0-44458 GCA_011392765.1 Candidatus Thiosymbion ectosymbiont of Catanema sp. Cochon2018
ATTAAGAATAGAAATAATCTGCGAAAATCTGCGTAATCTGCGGATAAAAACAATGGGTGCAATACCCCCAAGTGCTACATAAGGAGATGGGAGTTTTTGTGCCGTGCACAAACTTGACTCATTGGTAAAGATCCGGGTCCCTCAAGGAATCCTAGTAATCTGCGGATAAGGCCATTACTGACAGTTCTGACCGCAGTATCGACAAGAGCCCGTCAATGACGACCGTCTTTTTCTTCGGGTGTCGGTGGAACGTGGCCGTCTCCGGTAGACTCCGAGAGGCGGTGGCCCTCATTGAACCACTCGCCGAGGTCGATCAACCGGCAACGCTCACTACAGAAGGGCCGCCACTCGGATTCCGGAACCCAAGGAACGGGCTTGCCGCAATTGGGGCAGACAACCGTCTTGGGAATCGTGCCAAGACGCATGGCGGCGGGTCGATCAGAAGACGCAGCAGGTGAGGGTAAAGGTCGTGTCTTGGTGCCAGGGGACGGGTTGCTCAGTCTCTCCCATGTCCATAAAGCGGATACTGAAGCGGGTTTTGTGGCCGCTGACTTCGGGAAAAAGGTGGTTGTTGTCCTTCAGAGTGACACGCAACAATTGGGCCGGGGTCTGGGGGCTCAAAGTTTCTTGGAAAAAGCCGGCGGCGGCGGTTACCTCGCGCGGCGCGGCACTGGTGCGAACCAAAGAAAGGGCTAAGGTGATCGCGTCGCTCACCGGCTGTAAGTTTTGTACCCAGTCGCGCAGCTGCTGTTGACGCAACTCCGGCGGCTGCCGCAACCAGTAGTGGTATTGAGGTAGATCGAAGCTGCAGGTGCCGCCGGGTATGCTGCTACGCTTGGCGATGCCCTTGAGGAAATCGTCCTGGCGCAAAGACTGCCCGATCGGCCCGGTCAGTTCGTACAAACCGGAGGTGGCCTGCCGGAGGTCATCAAGGGTCTTCCCCAGGGTCTCCGAATCTACCTCAGGTCCGTGCTGTACTCGCTTCAGCGCGCCGCTGTTGCGGTCCAACTCCTTCAGCAGCTCGGTCTTGATGTCTGTCCGGGCAGTGATGGCGAGGATGTCCAGGAGCCCTTCGACCGCCACCCGCGACATCCACAGGTCTTCCTGCGGGAGAAAATGGGCGACCTTTTCGAGTAGGTACTCAAGGCGCAGAAAGGTGCGGATCCTTTCGTTCAATGGGTGCTCGAAAGTCATGTTTGTGGGCACGATCGCTTCCCAGGGTGATTGGCAGCGGGTGGGTGAAGGTAATCTGTCGCAGCCGGTCAGGCACCCACCACCGCCATGATATCGTCGGAGATATCCGCATTGTGGTAGACCTCCTGAACGTCGTCCAGATCCTCCAAAGCATCCACCATCTTGAGTAGCTTCTCGGTAGTCTCCCGGTCGAGCTCGACCTGCGTGGAGGCGTTGAAGGTCACCTCGGCGACTTCGGTGTCGAAACCCGCCCCGGCCAAGGCTTGCCTGACGGCGGCAAAATCCTCCGGGGTCGTAATCACATCCAGGGAACCATCATCGTTGACCACCACGTCTTCCGCCCCGGACTCCAACGTTACCTCCATGACGACATCTTCGTCGGTGCCGGGCGGAAAGCCGATAACCCCCTGCTTGGTGAACAGGTAGGACACCGAACCATCCGTGCCTAGGTTACCACCATGTTTGACGAAACCGTGACGAATTTCTGCGGCGGTGCGGTTGCGGTTGTCGGTCATACAATCGACCATGACCGCGATACCGCCCGGGCCATAACCTTCGTAGCGGATTTCGTCATAGCGCTCTCCCTCACCTCCCCCGGCCCCGCGTTTGACAGCGCGGTCGATGGTATCTTTGGGCATGTTGGCGCCGAAGGCCTTGTCTGTCGCCAGGCGTAGTCGCGGATTTGCGTCCGGGTCTCCCCCCCCTTCGCGGGCCGCGACCGTGACTTCACGGATCAGCTTGGTCCAGATTTTGCCGCGCTTCTTGTCCTGGGCCGCCTTGCGGTGCTTGATATTGGCCCATTTGCTGTGCCCCGCCATTGCCTACCCCGCTACCAGGATTTTTTAACTGACCCGCATTTTTTAATAAAGGGTCCGCTGTGCGGACCTTCTAAATGTCAATACTGCCTAACCACCGGCCACTAATCACCGATCACGGAATCGACTGTTCTGTCTGCGAGGTATTCAGCTCCTGCTTGAGGGCCTGTTCGATGTCCTCGGCGCCCATTTCCACCTTGCCTTGGGTTGCGGCCTCCAGCTCGCGCTCTACCCGGCGCCGATCCCGGCGCTCATTATGATAAGCAAGCCCGGTCCCGGCAGGGATGAGACGGCCCACAATGACGTTCTCTTTGAGACCCATGAGGTGGTCAGTAGAGCCTCGCACCGCCGCCTCGGTAAGGACCCGCGTGGTCTCCTGGAATGAAGCCGCGGAGATAAAGGACTCGGTGGCCAATGAGGCTTTGGTAATACCGAGCAGCAACGGCTGGTACCGGGCCGGGTGCTTGCCTTCGGCGTCCATCCGCGCGTTTTCGGCCATTACCATCGAGTGTTCGGCCTGCTCGCCCCGCAGCAGCCTGGTGTCGCCGGGGTCGGTGATCTCTACCTTGCGCAGCATCTGGCGCACGATGACCTCGATGTGTTTGTCGTTGATCCTCACACCCTGCAGCCGGTAAACATCCTGAATTTCCTTGACCAAATACTCGGCCAGGGCGGTTGTACCCTTGAGGCGCAGAATATCGTGCGGGTTGAGCTCACCATCGGAGATGGCCTCACCCTTTTCCACCCGCTCGCCCTCGAAGACGTTGACGTGGCGCCATTTGGGGATCAGCTCTTCCACTTCCTCGCCGTCATCCGTAGTGATGATGAGCCGCTGCTTACCCTTGGTGTCCTTACCGAAGCCGATGGTTCCCGAGGCCTCGGCGAGCAGGGCCTGCTCCTTGGGCTTGCGGGCCTCGAACAGGTCCGCTACTCGCGGCAAACCACCGGTAATATCGCGCGTCTTGCTCGATTCCTGCGGGATCCGCGCCAGTACGTCGCCCACCCCTACTTCGGTGTTGTCGGTGACGCCGACGATGGCACCCGCGGGTAGGAAGTAGCGTGCAGGTATCTCGGTGCCGACAATATTGAGCTCCTGGTCGTTGTTGTCGAGCAGCTTGATCATGGGCCTCAGGTCCCTGCCCTGCGCCGGACGCTGCTTCGGATCGATGACCACCAGCGACGTAAGCCCCGTCACCTCGTCCGTCTCGCCCTGTACGGTGACGCCGTCGATGAAATCTTCGAACCGCAGGCGCCCCGCCACCTCGGTGATGACCGGGTGGGTATGGGGATCCCAGCTCGCTACCACTTGGCCACTCTGCGCGGCATCGCCATTGCCGACTTCCAGGGTTGCGCCGTAGGGGACCTTATAGCGTTCCTTCTCCAGGCCCATGTCATCAGTCACCGTCAGCTCACCGGACCGCGACACGGCTACCAGGTTGCCACTGTGGTGCTGCACCGTCTTGATGTTGTGGAGATGCACGGTGCCGGCGGATTTGATCTCGATACTGTTGACCGCCACGGCCCGGGATGCCGCGCCGCCGATGTGGAAGGTGCGCATGGTCAGCTGGGTTCCGGGTTCGCCGATGGATTGGGCGGCGATGACACCCACCGCCTCACCCATGTTCACCCGGCGTCCCCGGGCCAGGTCTCGGCCGTAGCATTGGGCACAGACACCGACGCGGGCCTTGCAGGTAATGGGGGAACGCACCCGCACCTGGTCGATGCCTGCGGCCTCCAGCAGATCGACCCTTGTTTCGTCGAGCAGGGTCCCCACGGGGCAGACCACATCGTCCGTCAAGGGTCGGTAGAGATCGACCGCGGTCACCCGCCCGAGGATCCGCTCACGCAACTCCTCGACCACGTCGCCACCCTCGATGATCGGCGTCAGCAGCAGCCCTTCCTCGGTCCCGCAGTCCTCTTCCAACACCACCATGTCCTGGGCGATGTCTACCAGGCGCCGCGTGAGATAGCCGGAGTTGGCGGTCTTCAGCGCCGTGTCCGCCAAACCCTTGCGGGCACCGTGGGTGGAGATGAAATACTGAATGACGTTCAGCCCTTCCCGGAAGTTGGCGGTGATCGGGGTCTCGATAATGGAGCCGTCCGGTTTGGCCATCAGACCACGCATACCGGCGAGCTGCCGGATCTGCGCCGCGGAGCCGCGGGCCCCGGAGTCTGCCATCATATAGATGGAATTGAAGGAATCCTGCCTGCGCTCCTGCGAGATCTGCGTCGCGGGAGCAGCGAGCACTCCCTTCACATACCGCTTCAGGTTGTCCGCTCGAATGGCGTCGATATCCGCCAGCTCCTCGATCCGCGGCCGGTAGTCGGTCAGCGCGGAAACTGCCTGCTCGCGAAAGGTCTCCACATCGATCGCACCCGTGGCCAACCGATCGGCGGCCTGCATGATCTGTGACTGCAGCTCGTTGAACAGGTGCTGAACGACCGCCCGCTCGGCCTCGACGACGACGCTGAGCACCCCTTGGCGGTACAGATCCAGCAGGCGTTGCGCCTCGAACGCCGCATCGACGCCGGCCAGCTCGCCACCGAGCTTGTCCATCATGGCCTTCGCCACTTGGTCGTTGGTATGCGACCAGATATCCACCACCTTGTTGTAGCGCTCGCCGTTGGTCACGTATCCCGAGGCATACTGGGTTTCGATCTCCTTCACGTGTCCCTCGGCGGCGGCCAGGATGTCCGCTTTCTCCTCCGGTACCGCCATGTCGTCGAGGCCGATGGAGATGCCCGCCCGGGTAGCCATGCGGAAGCCCAGGTACATGAGCTGATCGGCAAAGATCACAGTCTGCTTCAGCCCCAACATCCGATAGCAGCGGTTGATCAGCCGCGAGATCGCCTTTTTACCCAAGGCCTGGTCGACCAGATCGAAAGGCAGGCCGTCAGGCACGATCTCGAACACCAGGACCCGGCCCAGTACCGTCTCCTTGATGGAAACGACCTCGCGTCGGGTGCCGTCCTCCTCGGTGAGTACCTCCCGAATACGGACCTTGACGCGGCTGTGCAGATCCGCGTGGTCCGTCTCATAGGCACGTCGGGCCTCGTCGCTGCCGGCGAACCGGCTGCCCTCGCCGCGCGCGCCGATCCGCTCGCGGGTCATGTAGTACAGGCCCAGCACCACGTCTTGGGAGGGCACGATGATGGGTTCGCCGTTGGCCGGTGAGAGAATATTGTTGGAGGCCATCATCAGGGCGCGGGCTTCCAACTGTGCCTCCAGGGACAGAGGTACGTGGACGGCCATCTGGTCACCGTCGAAGTCCGCGTTGAAGGCAGTGCAGACCAAGGGGTGGAGCTGGATGGCCTTGCCCTCGATCAACACCGGCTCGAAGGCTTGAATCCCCAGGCGGTGCAGGGTCGGGGCCCGGTTGAGCATGACCGGGTGCTCGCGGATAACCTCTTCGAGTATATCCCAGACCTCCGCGGTACCGCGCTCGACCATTTTTTTCGCAGCCTTGATGGTAGTGGCCAAACCACGCAGCTGCAGCTTGCTGAAGATAAAGGGCTTGAACAGCTCCAGGGCCATGCGTTTAGGCAGCCCACATTGATGGAGCTTGAGTGTAGGGCCGACGACGATGACCGAGCGTCCCGAATAGTCCACGCGCTTGCCGAGCAGGTTTTGGCGAAAACGCCCCTGTTTGCCCTTGATCATGTCCGCCAGGGACTTGAGCGGGCGTCGATTGGTACCCGTGATGGCGCGCCCGCGTCGCCCGTTGTCCAGCAGGGCGTCGACCGCTTCCTGCAACATACGCTTCTCGTTGCGTACGATGATGTCGGGGGCCACCAGGTCCAACAGTCGCTTGAGCCGGTTGTTGCGATTGATCACGCGCCGGTACAGGTCGTTGAGATCGGAGGTGGCAAAACGCCCGCCGTCGAGTGGGACCAGCGGCCGCAGCTCCGGCGGCAGCACCGGCAGCACCGTGAGGACCATCCACTCCGGACGATTGCCCGATTCCTGCAGGGACTCCATCAGCTTGAGACGTTTGGTCAGCTTCTTGATCTTGGTCTCGGAGTTGGTGGCCCCGATGTCCTCACGCATCCGGTGGATCTCCGCCGTCAAATCGATGGTGCGCAGCAGCTCGTAGACAGCCTCCGCCCCCATTCGAGCATCGAACTCGTCACCGTTTTCTTCGAGGGCCTCCAGATATTGCTCGTCGGTGAGCAGTTGCCCCCGCTCCAGGGTCTGGACCAGGCCGGGGTCCACGACCACGAAGGACTCGAAGTAGAGGATGCGTTCGATATCACGCAGGGTCATGTCCAACAGCAGCCCGATCCGCGAGGGCAGGGACTTGAGGAACCAGATGTGGGCCACGGGGCTGGCAAGGTCGATGTGCCCCATGCGCTCGCGGCGCACCTTCGCCAGCGTGACCTCCACACCACACTTCTCGCACACGACGCCCCGGTGCTTGAGGCGCTTGTACTTCCCGCACAGGCACTCGTAATCACTGGTGGGACCGAAGATCTTGGCGCAGAACAGCCCGTCCCGTTCGGGCTTGAAGGTCCGGTAATTGATGGTCTCGGGCTTCTTGACTTCGCCGAAAGACCAGGAGCGGATCATGTCCGGAGAGGCCAGACCGATCTTGATGGCATCGAACTCCAGGACCTGACCCTGCTGTTTCAAAATCTTGAGAAGGTCTTTCAATTTGATGCCTCCGGAATGGATAGCCCGAGGTTGACGTGCCCAGGAATAAGGGGACTAACATCTGTGCACGGATTCTGGAAATGAAGACTACGAATTACGCGAATCCACACGAATATTCCTAAAGGCGGATATCTCCTTCCGTTTTCAGGTAATCGGCAGTGTCGTAACGGCTAAATTTTTCAGCCCTTCCACTCCGCAGCAAGCTTCTTGGCTTCAGTAATGTCATTTTGTTGCGTGCGTCTGTCTCCACCGCACATGTATCAACTGTAATTGACAAGACTCGCGATGTCAATTGTGATCGACATTTCAAATCTTGGCACGACCTACTTTTCCGATGCCTAGCGCCAAGCCAACCCGGCGCCCAAAATGCGCCGGCACTTTGAGCGGCCGGAATTGAGCGCCGATTTGTATCTCATTATCTCTCACACATTCCCGTCTAACGTTTGTATTAGCCACCGAGGAATGAGGTCGGCTGAAAGCCTTTGTCAAGTGATTATTTCCGTTTAAAGCTATTAAGTACCTTCTCATTGTTATCAAAAAGATAACTTGGAATTGTGGTATCCAAGTATGCCATCGATTTCATAAATTAAAGGTTAGCAGCTTTTGCCGATCGCTTTCAATTATTCTGTTAGGCGAACCCTCACAGTAGCTTACGGAATTTCTCATTGGTCAGACCTGCATCACGAGCTATGTTCCCCATTGTGATTGCGTTGACTGGGTTGTGCCGAGGAATCGTTACAACATGGATTCCATCCGTCATCACAATATGTTTGCCCTGGCGTGCTACCTTGAAACCTACTTTCTTCAAAACCCGTACTGCATCGAGGTGATTCACGCCGGGCAATTTAGGCACGGCTACACCTCCACTTCGCAGACTATTTTATCTCGACTTAGTTCTGCAACGACTGCCAGGTATTCAGAGATAGCATCCTCAATGTTCTCTATGGCTTCCTGTTCCGTAGAACCTTGGGAATGGCAACCTGGCAATCCTGGAACTGAAACCGCAAACCCATCATCAGATTTTTCCAGAACAACTTTGTATCTCATTGTCTCTTACACATTATTCCCCGTCTAACACCAAGCATGAGGGGTCCACCTCACGAAGCCTGTAGGGCGTAGCGGAAAATGCGTCCCTCTCCATGGTTTTGTTAGCTTTGTTTGGGCAAATATTCATATGCTTTCTTAGCTAAATTCCTGTAGGACATTCGCCGCATGTGGCTAGACTCTATAACTACCGCATGACCAAGATCATTGAGATCGGTAAGATGATGAGATGTTCAATGACCTCCGCCTTTATTATTATGTGGCCTACCTGGATAAGACGATCGGTTATATCTTTAGTCTTTTTGGGATAGCCTGAGCTCACCGGATGGATGATTATGAACCAATATGGTTTTGACCGCATTTTTCTGAACCGCCACCCGAAAGACATTATCGACCTGATAATTTTTTCTTGATATGGCCGCGATATCTTTGCCAATGACTTTTGAGCATTTTTCTGGATTTTTATGGTATAACTCACTTAACCATACCACTCTCAATTTCCTTGACTGCTTGTTCAAATGGAATGGTTTCGTCAGCTTCAGCTTCAGCTTTGGCTTTATCGTAGGCCCTAATATCATCTAATTCTTCCATCTCTTCGATTATGTTCTCCCATTCCGAATATGGAAGTATTACTGCTCTCCTATTTAAACTTTCGTCAACAATATAATCCGGATGAAGTTCTAACATTAGTATCTCCGATGCTTAAATCGCCTCACTTGTATCTATCAAAAACTAACGTCATCCTTCACCCGCCGCGGTACACGGTCAGGTGGAAGGGTTGGTTAGGGTCTTTCTTCATTCAATGTGAGGTTGTATCGTTTCAGTCGATCTACTTTCAATCGATCTGACAAGTCAGACGTTAGCGCGGTAATCCTGCCAGGCTCATAATTTTTCCACTCGCGCACCTCTGACATGACTTTGCGAAACACATCGTCCCGAAGTCTATGTCCTAGCTGAATCCCAAAAACGCTTGGGAAAATCGATCTGAAACTCGTTCTCACGTCTTCACAATTTGGCGACATAGCGATAAAGTTTAAGATGTACTCGGGCCGCATTATGTACTTTGCTCTTTGTTTCCTTATAACTTTGCTTGTATGCTTAAGAACCCTTGTTTGATTTGTTATCCACCAGGTTTTCAGGCCGTATTCCGTTGAGGTGGTTGTCTCCTTGTGTTTTGAGCGTAGTCCGTATATCCCGTAGACTTGCAAGGCCGTATTGTAAGCCAGCGCTTCATTTTTCTTGTCATCACTGGCAAGCATTGCATCTGCTAACGTTCTAACGTCATTTTCTGAAGATGCCGACTCTAGTTCAGAATTTTCCACAAACGTAAGGCAGTATTCAGCTAGCAGGTAACGCTTCAGTTCGTCCCTGCCGTCTGGTCTTTCAATATTGGAATATGTAATAAACTGACCGAGACACGACTTCCAGCTTTTAACCCGTCCTTCTTGCTTTGCATAGAAGTAAGATCTAATCAGTATTTTTCCGCTATTTCTAGATATCTCCCTTGTAATATATGGTTCTACCTCGGTGAAATAATTAATGAATTCGTAGTATGTTCCTCTTATGTGAGTATAAACTTCCTCAAGAACACATTCCGACAGGAGCATTGAAACTCCAGATGCCGATGCCATCTTGAGAAGATTGCGGGCAACTTGATTCTCTTCGTTCAAATATCGCTCAGAAAGTGCTTTCACTATGATGTCGCTTCCTAGAAACAACCGAAACGATGCGCTCATCGTACTAAAGTATTCAATTACTCTTGGTTCAGCTTGGAGCGTAAACAGAAGGACATATGTCCTTGAAAGATTTGTCAAGTATTCACGCGGGCTTGGTGACCCATGATAAAAAACCTTTCTTATTATCGTTTCGATATAATCTCGGTATTGTTCTATATAGCTCCCAGTAACCCTAGAATTAACTATCGCGTCATCAATACAATCCACTACAACTGGAGGGGCTTCTGTTTCTTCTTCTGCGAATAGAAAATGAGCAAACAGAAGACCTTGCTTTTCAAATATTGAATGAACTACATTACTGCTTAGCCCGGCAACTGTTTCATACTCACCATCATCTGCGTCAAATAAATCTGCTGCGAGCAGTTTTAGTTCTTCGGCAAATTTTATCTTCAAGCTTTCATCGGTTTGGTTTTCTTTTTTTATGACTAATCTCGTTTCATAGGGAAGGCAATACTTTTTCTCTTTTCTATACCACCTAACTTCTCTTCCAGCTTCGTCCTTTGTTCTCAATTTATCTAATCTTTGTCGGATATGACCTTTAAGAAGCTTTAGGCTCCACGGAAACCTATCAAAAATCCGCTCTCGTATTTGTTCCTCTGTCATAAAGATACCTTTTTCTGGATCGGTATCAGATAGTGCCCAAAGGATCATGCTGTCTGTCAGTGAATGGACAAGCTTTCTATTTCCAAGCCTGTTTGTCACTTCATGTTGCAGAAAAACGAATGCTGACGGGTCTTGTACATGTCGCGAACTCGATGGTTTTCTTGCCTGGTGAATTGGTAGTAAATACGGCTTTTCCCACATTCATATATTCCGTCTGCAGCACCGTCGCTGAGTCCGCCAACCGGAATAAAATCTCGTCCTTCAAGCACAGACAAAAAATCTTGCGCGAATCGCTCAAAGGCGAAACCTTCAACTTTATCCAAAGCTACCTTGATTAACTCTGGATGAACGTTTTCTACCGTGCTTACCATCGAGACTCCATGCGTTTGCTTGCCCTAACAGATGGAATGGACCGACACCTATTTTTCCGACGCTATACTTACGCCAGTCTAGCCTAGTTTCGATTGATGTTATAAATTCATAACCTCTGGTTGGCTCTCACTCTCCAGCGTCAAAACTAGCAGCATCAATCGAAACTAACTACTAGCACGCTATCCGGACGAACAAGCTACCTCTTTCCGCATCCGATCCACCCCACCGCCGCTAAGAAAGGCGAATTCTTTCATAATTTCCGGAGCGTGGGAGTCAGCTCGGATCAAGTCGCCGGCCGTAAAACGACTTGTTATGCAGCAGACAGCTTCAGTTTCTTTATACTCTCGATATCTACTTTCTTCTTTGCATGCCATAGATCATAGTGATCTTGCATGGTGAGCCAACTTTCAAGTGATCTTCCAAGTACTTTAGATAATCGAAGCGCCATTTCCGGCGATATATATTCCTGTCTCCATTCAACAATCTATTTAAAGTCGATAGAGGCACACCTAAACTATCCGCAACCTTTCTGACACTTAGATCAAAAGGGCTCATATACGTTTCCTGGATGAATTCACCAGGATGTGGTGGATCATGCATGCTCATTGGATTGCACATTGCTCAGGTTACGGCGTGTTCGACCTGGCCGGAACACACCGACATCGCAATGCACATCTCATCCAGCCTATGGACCACCTTGTGTTATCCGCAGATTACGCAGATTTTCACAGATTCGTTCGTTTTTCATCTGCGAGAATCTGCGTAATCTGTGGATTTAAAACATGACCGAAGCTCAATCCTGCTCGAGCTCCACATTGATACCCAACGAACGGATCTCCTTCACCAACACGTTGAACGACTCCGGCATGCCCGCCTCCATACGATGATCGCCGTCGACAATGTACTTGTACATGCGGGTGCGCCCGTTCACGTCGTCCGACTTGACGGTGAGCATCTCCTGGAGGGTGTAGGAGGAACCGTAGGCCTCCAGTGCCCACACCTCCATCTCGCCGAAGCGCTGACCGCCGAACTGGGCCTTGCCGCCCAGGGGCTGCTGGGTGACCAGGCTGTAAGGCCCGGTGGAGCGGGCATGCATCTTGTCGTCCACCAAGTGGTTGAGCTTGAGCATGTACATGTAGCCGACCGTAACGGGCCGCTCGAAGGCATCGCCCGTACGCCCGTCATACAGTAGGGTCTGGGCCATAGGGACCCCTTCATCCCCGCTATCCAGGCCCGCCAGGCGCAGCATGGCGAGGATCTCCTCTTCCGAGGCCCCGTCGAACACCGGAGTGGCCATGGGCACCCCCTTGGTCAGGTTTCGGGCCAGGCTGAGAATGTCCTCGTCGCTCAGGTCGGCCAAGCCCTCGGGTTCGCCGTTGCTGTTGTAGACCTGATCGAGAAAGGCCCTGGTCTCGGCGACCTCGGCCTGGGCCTGCAGCAGTTTGCCGATCCGGATGCCGATGCCGTTCGCGGCCCAGCCCAGATGGGTCTCCAGGATCTGGCCCAGATTCATGCGTGAGGGCACCCCGAGGGGATTTAAGACGATGTCCACCGGCTCGCCGTCGGCGGAGAAGGGCATGTCTTCCACCGGAACGATCATGGAGATAACGCCCTTGTTCCCATGACGACCGGCCATCTTATCGCCGGGCTGAACGCGACGCTTCACCGCGACATAGACTTTGAGCATCTTGAGCACCCCAGGAGCTAAATCATCGCCCTGGGTGATCTTGCGCTTTTTCGCTTCAAAGCGTTCGCGGAAGTCCTCGTCCTGCTGGCTGAGCTGATTCGCCACTGCCTCGAGCTGTCTGGCCGGCTCCTCGGCGCGCAACCGAATTTCCAGCCACTTTTTCCTGGAGTCCTTTTCCGCCAGGTCGTTCAGATAGGTCTTGGTGATCCTGGCGCCGGCCTTGAGGTTACCGGGCCCACCGTCCGCTACCTTGCCGACCAGCATCTTCTCCACGCGTTGGAAGGTGTCGTTCTCCATGATGCGCAATTGATCGTCCAGGTCCTTGCGCACCCGCTCGAGCTCCTGTTCCTCGATCTGCTGCGCCCGTTTATCCTTTTCCACCCCGTCGCGGGTGAAGACCTGCACGTCTACCACCGTGCCGGACATGCCGGAGGGCAAGCGCAGGGAGGTGTCTTTCACATCCGAGGCTTTTTCCCCGAAGATAGCCCGCAGCAGCTTTTCTTCCGGTGTGAGCTGGGTTTCACCCTTGGGCGTGACCTTGCCGACCAGGATATCGCCGTCCCGCACCTCGGCGCCGATGTAGACGATACCCGACTCGTCGAGCTTGGAAAGGGCCGACTCCCCCACATTGGGAATGTCGCCGGAGATCTCCTCCGGACCCAGCTTGGTATCGCGGGCGAGACAGGTGAATTCCTCGATGTGGATGCTGGTGAACCGGTCTTCCTGGACCACGCGCTCGGAGATGAGGATGGAATCCTCGAAGTTGTAACCGTTCCACGGCATGAAGGCTACCCGCAGGTTCTGGCCCAAGGCCAGCTCGCCCATGTCGGTGGAAGGCCCATCGGCCAGCACGTCGCCACGGTCGATGGTGTCGCCGGGAGCTACCAAAGGACGTTGGTTGATGCAGGTATTCTGGTTGGAGCGCGTGTACTTGGTGAGGTTGTAGATGTCTACCCCCGGCTCATCCGGGGTCTTACTCGCCTCCTGGTCGTGGACCCGCACCACGATGCGCGCCGCGTCCACGGACTCCACCAGGCCGCGGCGGCGGGCCACGACGGTGACCCCCGAGTCCTTGGCCACGACCCGCTCCATGCCGGTACCCACCAGGGGCTTCTCGGCGCGCAGCGTGGGCACCGCCTGGCGCTGCATGTTGGAGCCCATCAGGGCACGGTTGGCGTCGTCATGCTCCAAAAAAGGGATCAGCGAGGCAGCTACCGATACGATCTGGCGCGGAGAGACATCCATGTACTGGACCTCTTCCGGGGCCTTGAGGGTGAACTCGTTCAGGTGCCGACAGGAAACCAGCGCATCCGTGAGCTGCCCGCCGTCGTCCAGAGATGCATTGGCCTGCGCGATCACATAGTTGCCTTCCTCGATGGCGGACAGATAGTCGATTTCGTCGCTGACCTGTCCCTGGTTTACCTTACGATAAGGCGTCTCCAGGAAACCGTATTTATTGGTCCGCGCGTACACCGCCAGGGAGTTGATAAGGCCGATATTCGGTCCTTCCGGGGTCTCGATGGGGCACACCCGTCCATAGTGGGTCGGATGCACGTCGCGGACCTCGAAGCCGGCCCGTTCCCGCGCCAGGCCACCGGGACCCAAGGCCGAGACACGACGCTTGTGGGTGACCTCGGAGAGCGGGTTGTTCTGATCCATGAATTGGGAGAGTTGGCTGGACCCGAAGAACTCCTTGACCGCCGCCGAAATCGGCTTGGCGTTGATCAGCTCCTGCGGCATGAGTCCCTCGGACTCCGCCAGGGACAGGCGCTCCTTTACCGCCCGTTCGACCCGGACCAAGCCGATGCGAAACTGGTTCTCCGCCATCTCGCCTACGCATCGGATACGGCGGTTACCCAGGTGGTCGATGTCGTCCACACTGCCGCGGCCGTTGCGGAGCTCGACCAACACCTTTATGGTGTCGATGATGTCGGAGACGTCGCCGGTCTCCTCATATAACCGTTTGGAGAGCGCATCTCCACGCTCGGCGAAGTAGCGGCCATCGTACAGGATGCCGGGCCCGGTTTCGGAATCCCGCTGCAGGCGCCGATTGAACTTCATACGCCCCACCGCGGAGAGATCGTAACGGTCCGGGGCAAAAAACAGGTTGTGAAACAGATTCTGGGCCGCTTCTTTGGTGGGTGGTTCCCCCGGGCGCATCATGCGGTAGATCTCGACTTGGGCCTCCCATTCATTGGTGGTGGGGTCGATGCGCAGGGTCTCGGAGATGTAGGGTCCGTGGTCGAGATCGTTCACGAACAGGGTATCGAGACGCTCGACCTGCCCTTCCAACAAGGTTTCGAGTAACGCTTCGGTAAGCTCCGTGTTGGCCTCTGCCAGCACTTCTCCGGTCTCCGAATCCACTACCGCGCGCGAGAGCGTGCGCCCCACCAGGAATTCGGGGGGCACCAGGAGGCGTTTCACCCCCGCTTTCTCCAACTCCCGGATATGGCGTGCGGTCACGCGGCGTCCGGTTTCCACCAACACCTGGTCGTCGATAGCGATGTCGAAGCTTATGGTCTCACCGCGCAGACGCTCGGGTACCACCTCGAGCTCGATGCCGTCCGCACCCGGATGGAAGCTGTCGGTATCGAAGAAATGCTCCAAGATCTGCTCCGTGGAGTAGCCCAGGGCCCGCAGCAGAATGGTCGCCGGCAACTTGCGGCGGCGGTCGATACGGACGAAGACATGGTCCTTGGGATCGAACTCGAAATCGAGCCAGGAGCCGCGGTAGGGGATTACCCGGGCGGAGAACAGGAGCTTACCCGAGGAGTGGGTCTTGCCCTTGTCGTGATCGAAGAACACACCCGGAGAGCGGTGGAGCTGGGAGACGATGACCCGTTCGGTACCATTGATGACGAAGGTGCCGGTCTCCGTCATCAGCGGCACCTCACCCATGTAGACCTCCTGCTCCCTGATGTCCTTGACCGCCTTGGTGCCGGCGGGGGCTTCCTTGTCGTAGATCACCAGGCGCAACAGCACGCGCAGTGGTGCGGCGAAGGTAGCACCGCGAAGATGGCACTCGCGAACGTCGAAGGACGGCTCACCGAGGCGGTAGCTCACATACTCCAGCACCGCATTCCCCGAATAGCTCTCGATGGGGAAGACGGTCTTGAAAGCGGCGTGCAGACCGGTGTCGTCACGTTTGGCCGCCGGGGTAGCTTCCTGCAGAAAGGCCCGATAGGAATCGATCTGGGTTGCCAGCAGGAAGGGTACGTCCAGGATACCGGAACGCTTGCCGAAATTTTTGCGGATGCGCTTTTTCTCGGTGAACGAATAGGCCATACTGCCTTCCTCTAATGATGCGGTTCGTTTAATGCTACGTGACTGGAACCACGAATAAACACGAATGAACACAAATTACGGTTCGTGTCTATTCGCGTCCATTCATGGTTCTTCGATGCGGTTCGCTACGGGCGTCCCTGCCTGCCAGCTCGCCACATCCTACGTGCTGAAGAGAAAACTACAAATTACCCGAATTGGCGCGAATCAATCCGCGAGGATTCGCGTGATTCGTAGTTTTTTCTCTTGTTGGCCGCAATGCGCACAAGCTATTCGGCAGCCCGTAGGTTGGGCAAAGGGCCAGGGACCTGCTCCCGCCTGCGACGGGTAACACGTGCTCCTTTCGTTAAGCGGAGTCGAGAACACACGGTTGAGAAGTCCCCTGGAAGGGATTTTTCAAGGCCCCTTTAAGACGCACGCCAGCAGGCTATTGACTGCCGGCGCAACATGCAGGCGAACGCCGGAGACAGCAGCGAGTTACTTGATTTCGACCGTCGCGCCGGCCTCTTCCAACGACTTCTTCGCCGCTTCGGCCTCGTCCTTGGGCACCCCTTCCTTGATGGTGTTCGGGACGCCTTCCACCGCCTCCTTCGCCTCCTTCAACCCCAGCCCGGTGAGGGCGCGGACGGCCTTGATCACGGCGACCTTGTTGGAGCCGAAGGACGCCAGCACTACATCGAACTCGGTCTTTTCCTCCTCCGGAGCAGCCTCACCACCACCGCCGGCGGCAGGAGCAGCGGCCACGGCAGCAGCAGCGGTCACGCCGAACTTCTCTTCCATGGCACCGATCAGCTCTACGACCTCCATCACGGTCATGTTGGCGACGGCGTCCAGTATTTCTTCTTTTGAAACGGCCATTTGATGTCTCCTGAATCGGAATCTTCTTTGTTTGATAGGTTGCCCGAACCGACTGAGTGGCTAGTACAGATATGCGTATTTACCGGAAACATCACGCAACCAATGTTTCGTCTGGAACCACGAATGAACACGAATCCACACGAATTTTCGTGTCTATTCGTGTTCATTCGTGGTTCTTAATGGTGTTTCCAGATTTTGTACGCAGATGTACTAGCCTTCCGCCTTGGTGTCGCGGATCGCGGCGAGGGTACGGACTAGTTTGCCCGGGACCTCGTTGAGCGTCGCCGCGAGCTTCTGCACCGGGGCCTTCATCACGGCCATCAGCTGACTGATCGCCTCGTCGTAGGTCGGCATCTTCGCCAGCGTATCCAGCTCAGAGGGGTCCAGCAGCTTGCCCCCGATGGCGACCAGTTTGACCTTGAACCGATCATGCCCCTTGGCAAATGCCTGGGCCACACGCGCCGCGGACCCCGGATCCTCCTGCGAAAAGGCCAGGACCAGCGGACCTGTGAGACCTTCTTCCATACAGGCGAAATCCGTGTCGGCAAATGCGCGTTTAGCCAACGAGTTCTTGACGACGCGGACATAGACCCCGGCCTTGCGGGCCTCGACCCGCAGATCGGTCATCTGTTCCACCGTCAAGCCCCGGTACTCTGCCCCGACGGCCGAATAGGCATTCCTTGCAACTTCCGCGACCTCGGCGACGATCGCTTCTTTTTGGGCAAAACTCAGTGCCACAGTCGTCACCTCCCCATTTGAGCTACAGGGCCTAAGCCCCAGGTCCTCCCGGCATCCGTCCGATGCGGGGAGTCCACCTGTGCGCCCTCACCGGGAGGTGGCCCGCGCTTGCGTACCACTCCGATTCAGGAGCACCGTCTACGCAGGCTTACTTGATTAAGCCAGGGCCGGAAGTTCTCTACCCGGCTCGGGCACCTGCGGTCTTTGACGGCCACCCCACCACGAGAGACCAAAATTCATCTTGCCGAATGGCGAGACGAATTTCGGTTCTCGCAACGGGATGCCCCAAAGATTCTTACAGCTCGACCGAGACCCGTTGCGGGCGACCCGATCGAAACTTTACTGTTTTTCCTTGTTTTCCGGCTGGTAACACTTAGAGACTGTCTAAAAAGGGACTGTAGGCTGGGTTGCGGCCAGGGACGGCCAAAACCCAGCCATAATCAAAGCTGGGGTTCGTTCCATATCAATGCGACCTTTGGTCCCGATAGGAAACCTTTTTAATCCGCAGATTACACAGATTTCCACAGATTATTTCGTTCTTAATCTGCGGAAATCTGCGTAATCTGTGGATAAAGAAAGTCCGGCTCTCCAAACCGCGCCAAATCATTCAGGATTGCTTTTAACCGGATAGCTTCTACAACGAAAGCGCGGAATGATCGATCTGAAGTCCCGGCCCCATGGTGGAGGAGACGGTGACCCGGCGCATATATACCCCCTTGGCAGTGCTCGGCTTGGCCTTCATCAGGTTGGCCAGCAAGGCCTCCAGGTTCTCGCGCAGGGCTTGGGGGGCGAAATCCATCTTGCCCAAAGGGCAATGGATGATCCCGGCCTTATCGGTCCGGTAGCGGACCTGACCCGCCTTGGCATTGGTCACCGCGTCCGCTACGTTGGGGGTAACGGTCCCCACCTTGGGGTTCGGCATGAGGCCACGGGGTCCCAGGATCTTGCCGAGCTGACCGACCACCCGCATGGCATCCGGCGAGGCAATCACCACATCGAAGTCCAGGTTCCCGCCCTTGATCTCGGCGGCCAGGTCTTCCATGCCGACCCGATCGGCACCGGCGGCGGTTGCCGCCTCCGCATTCGCGCCCTGGGTAAAGACCGCGACCCGTACCTGCTTGCCGATCCCATTGGGCAGCACCGTGGAGCCGCGCACGACCTGATCGGACTTGCGCGGATCGACGCCCAGATTGACGGCCACGTCGATGTTCTCAGTGAACTTGACTTGAGACAACTCCTTGAGCAGCGCAAACGCCTCTTCGGCGCCGTACAGCTTGCCCCGCTCGACCTGCTCGCGGATGGCCCGCACCCGTTTCGATAGCTTAGCCATCAGGTCACGCCCTCCACATTCAGGCCCATGGCGCGTGCACTGCCGGCGATGGTCCGCACGGCCGCATCCATATCCGCAGCCGTCAGGTCGGGCATCTTAGTGGTAGCGATCTCCTCGAGCTGAGCGCGGGTAACGGTTCCTACCTTGGTCATATTCGGGATGCTGCTGCCCTTGGGAACGCCGGCGGCTTTCTTGAGCAACACAGAGGCAGGAGGCGTCTTGGTGACGAAGGTAAAACTGCGATCCGCATAGACGGTGATGACCACCGGGATCGGCAGTCCTTTTTCGAGGTTTTGCGTCTTGGCGTTGAACGCCTTGCAAAACTCCATGATGTTGACGCCGTGCTGTCCGAGCGCCGGGCCGACCGGTGGGCTCGGGTTGGCCTCGCCGGCCTTGACCTGCAGCTTGACGTAAGCCGATATCTTTTTTGCCATATTGTGTGTTCTCCCGTGGGTGCAAACGCCGGGCACTTTGCCTGGCTCCCCTGCTCCGATCGCTATGCGCTCGGAGATTCGATGTCTCTGTCGAGACTGAAAATTGTTTTTTCCGCAAATGAACGCAAATCAATCGCAAAAGGTCATGTTATCTTTTCTGTTCGCAGATTATTTCATTTTTATTTTTTGTATAAGTCAACCCGTACCTCATCATAATATACAATCAAAGCGGATTCGATTTTATCCATATGAAGAGCTTATTATTATTCTGTTTTTAGAACCCCCTTCTTTAAGGGGGTGTCGCAAAAGCACGTAGGCCGCGAACCGCATCGTTGAACAATGCCACACCCAATGTGGTGTGTGGGATCGGTGGGATTTGATGTCACATTCGTGGAGACTTAATATATTAACCCTTCTCAACAAAGTAGAGCTTATTTATTTCAATTAAAAAACCTTTTGCTAGTTGGTTAATCGTGATTTTCTCAGCTTCTGTCTGAAATGGATCTAGATGGTCATCATAGAAGCTAAAATAGTAACCTCCATGTGCAGAAATAGAATTCATCAATCTAAATCCATTGTTGGTAAGTTTATACAAAATAGGATCCCCCCTCTTTACGGCTATTCTTATTTGCTTGTTTGTTTTGAGGGCGACGAATCCCTTCTCTTTTCTTATAACTAATTCATATATACTTTCCTTCGCTTCATCTGGAAGAAAGAGGTGAGTACATGAGTTAGTATATGTTTTATTAATAAACTTTCCATTCAGCTTAACCCCTTCGTCAATGATTGCATTAACTTTAATCTCTAAACACACGACAAATTTCCTTGCAAGTTTCTTTTCGAAAAAAGATGGCTAAGTTCATTTTAAACTCAACCATCTTTATACTCTAAATCCGGACACTTATATATTATCTCCAGGGACGACCATAAAAGACATGACCTCCATAACCTCTTCTACTTTGATAATGGGAATAATGCACAGGAGTACGCGTATGCCCCCTTGGGCCATGCCTTATCACATTGTTTCGTCCAAATGCCTGTCCGGCCAATCTTCGTGCCTGGGATGCCCTCCCACAATAAACGGTACATCTTCTGCGTAAGGCACTAACTGCAACCCTACGACTAGCATGGCGAGTAACTATCCAGCGGGCTCCATTCCATACTAGCACTGCAGGTAGCGCCTCTCCTGACGTTTCATCCATCTCCTGGTCAGATAGGAGTGCCATCTCGCCTAAATCAGAATTCATGGCCGAATCGCCAAAGGCAAATGCCATATCGTCTTGATTCAGGCCTTCAGCTAAGGCTGGCTGAAAGACGAAGCCTGCGAGTATCAGGATAACAAACAAATATTTTAGCCTTTGAAGCATGATTATATCTCTAGCGAGGCTTCGCCTCAGACCGACGAGGCGTGACCAACCGCACCGAAGAACCACGGAGGCAGACACGGATAAACACGGATCACAATCCGTGTCTGCCTCCGTGGTTCAAAGGATTTGCGATTCCTGGCCAACAAGAGGCAGAACTATTTTTGTGCAGCGCACAAACTTGACTCATTTGTAAAAGTCCGAGGCAGTCGAGGAATCCTAGTCAGTTAATCAATGGATAATGAACGGAAGGCCGAAGTTTCGGTGAAGTTGCTCGTTTATCATTTTCTTATAAGTTTACTTCGTGATGCTAGAAGTAAGGTAGACCAGAACTTTTGATCATCTACAGAGGTACAAACTCTAATTACTTCTTCCTCTTTATCGTCATAGAAAGCTTCTGCTTTTATCTGGTATTTAATTCCGTCTTTCTCTATAAACTCATGCTCAGATTCCTTCAGGAGATTTAAAATTCGCGATTTATCGCTTGATAATATTTCCTTTATTTTTTATCAGCAAGATGTTTTGCGATGTTTTTGTCCATTTTATCGCTAGTCATCACAAATCGATAAATTTATCCACTATATTAATCAATTCGCAGTCATTCTTCACTTCGCCAAGCATCTTTCTCAGACGAAAAAACCCCTAGTTGCATTTTATAGCTTACTCCAATATAGGCTCATGAGTAAAAAGGTAATCAAATCTTTCAATGAGCGAGTTGCAGTCTCCTATAGATTGTTTGATATCCATTTTCACTTTTAAGAAGTCAATACTTCCATTAATACCCATCAATCGAATTTCTAATAACATCAGTTCTATTCTTCATAGCTAGGAACCTCGAAGTTATTGATAACAAAGTGAGTGTCCTTTTTATCGGGAGGGTTAATATCTCGCGGATTCAGGAACGCCATAGTTGGTCGTCACTCAATATCATTCGGATCGACTCCCAGCGCCCGCAATTTTTTTGCCAATCGTGCGGCCCGTTGTTCGGCCGCTTCCTGACCCGTCAGCACTAACTCGCCATTCAACGTTTCCCAGCGTAACCAAAGCGTCTCAACACCTTTGTAGACACCCTGCCAAGGTACCATTGCCAATCCTAAGCGCCGACTGATAAGGCGATCTTGGGCGTCACGCTTTAACTCTTCATAAACACCGTCACGCAGAGCAAACCCTGCCCAATCCTCCGGATCAAATGGGTCATACCAGAAATACTCCGGTACTCGTAGCCGATCTTGATAAATTTGCTTTTTTTCCCGTTTATCGATTTTTCGTGTACTATCAGACAATAGCTCGATTACCACATCGGGCGTTTTACCCCCTTCTTCCCACACGACCCAACTTTTGCGCTCACGCTTAGGAACACCCAACACCACAAAAACATCAGATCCTTTAAAGTCTTGATTATACATTTGCGCCGCGCTGAAGTAAACAAACATATTACCACTCACGTAGCCGTCCGGACGTTGCGCCAGCCAGGTATCCAGCGTATCGATAAGTAAATCCATTTGTAATTTATGTCTCTGCGTTTCCATAGGAACCCCATCGCAACAGGGCAGATCATCCTGGGTGGGCAGTGACGCAGTCACAGGAAAAGGCTCACCTCCAGCTTCCCCGGAAAGCGGTTTACACTCCGTGGATGACAATGCCACCTCATTTTGGATCTTTTCCAAGGCAACGGCGGTTGACATGTGTTCGGTCCCGTATGGTTGCATGGGATTTCTGTTAGAAAAACCCGAGGTCGGCGAGTCCCATTCCTGGCGCGTCCGGAGGGGCGTTCTGCGGTTTTTGCCGCAAATGAACGCCAATCAACGCAAATCGGTCATAAAAGATTATATTATCTTTTTTGTCCGCAGATTACGCAGATTCTCACAGATTGTTTCGTTTTCAATCCGCGGGCATCTGTAGTCGATTATTCAGGCCTGTCATATAATTGTGGTTAAATAGGAAAAAAGGTTAATTCTTTAGGCGTTTTCTTTCCACAAGATACAAGTTCCATTATACCAGTCTCGGATTCTTGATTGTCACAATCAATGCCATAAACAAAATACTGCTCATCAGATTTAAGAGATTCATAGGGATACACACCGCTGCCATTCTCTAATTCATGCAAAAATGATTGCTCTAAAGATATATTAAAAAGAACAAGCTCCATGCGTATATACTCATCCAATTTTTCAAATAGATCGACCACACAGCCCACCTCCACTATTTTAATAGCAAAATATCTTGGTGCGGGAATAGGTAAAAACAATACTAAACCTTTCCTGGTCGATCTGTTTATCTTAACCTCTACCCCCATCGTTTTTGAGAGATTATCGATATTCCTCTTTTCTCTATAGGTATATCCTACGGCATAAAGTACAGTATTAGCATCTTTAGTATGATCGGAAGATTGAATGTGGTTTAACATATAGAGTCCACGGCTCATATCTATATCAGTAAGACATTCTTTTATAGCATTATTTTGATTTTGATATGGATTTTTATTCGCCATGACTTAACATCCTCTCATAATGTCATTATTCAGGCTCTTATTCTGAAATCAATAAAGTGGCATATAACAAAGTTAAATCACCACCGGCAAAGCCGGTGGCTTATTGGGTGAGCCCCTCAAAGGGGCCATAAAACCATGAGTCGCCCAAGGCGGCAGACTGAGGTAAGCAGCTTCAACCGGCAAAGCCGGGGGGTTACAAGGTACCTTGTAATGTTTCAAGGTACCCTTTTACTTATCTACGTCTCAAATGATAATGACCTCTATCCCTCGTTTTCCAACCACGACCAGGCAATCTCGAATTATGAAGTTGTTCATTGAGATTTCTCAGGGTGCGACTTCCTATTTTCGATCTGTAATGCCTGTTTGAACCCCAACGAACGCTTGTTGTGTTAAAGCCACCACTGCGGCTATAACTACGTCCATAACGAAGCCAAGCTCTAGCTGGACCGATAGCGTATCTGGCATATCGCAAGACATTAAATGCTGCAATTGCGAAAGGAATCCATTCTCCTTCTGTTTCATTTATCTCCTGATCAGATAGGAGTGCCATTTCGCCTAAATCAGAGTTCGTGGCCGAATTGCCAAAGGCAAATGCCATATCGTCTTGATTCAGGTCCTCAGCTAAGGTTGGCTGAAAGACGAAGCCTGCAAGCAGCAGGACAATAAACAGATATTTTAGCCTCTGAAGCATGATTATAGCTCTCATCCCACTTAATGCTGGATCTCTAATGATCGAATTTGGCAAAGATTAAGGGACTGGGGCTGGTTGTGATCACCGGTTGCCCCTACACGAACGAGCCTTTCTCATTAAAACTTCCGTTAATGGAAACATGGACCGCCACTACTATCATCTATTGACATCATACTTTAGTCGATTATTTGGGACCATCATGGTATATAATCTTAGTTGCTAAAGCATCTATATAGGACGTATCAAATATGTTGCGTAAATTAGAATCGCACATGAATATTTTTTTATTTTCCACGAATTTTCCAATTATATCCGCGTATTGTCTTTTTGATGCAACGGAAATACTGTTATTCAAGTAGTCCCTATATAAAATATATTTTATAGGGAAGTCTTCCATGAACCTATCATCATTTATATTCTTCCTGTTAATCAAATCGATTAGTTTTGTCTCGAAATTTTTCTCGACAAATATAATATACCAAAAACAACCCACCTCTCTTGTTTCAAAAAAAATCCCCTTATTATCATTGTTCAATTTTGCACAATAAAACCTATTCTCATTTTTATCTGAAAATAATTTATCTATGGATTTATACCACCAACTTCCAGTAAGCTCTTCTCTTTCCAGATCTTTATAAAAAAGACCTTCGGAAAATATATTGTTCAGTTTATCATCGAATGCCTCTCCCGCCCGCAGTGGTTGGTTAAGATGACAGGCAAAAATGGAGATTCCTGACGAGTTTCCCAACCGCTCGGTTAATTCAACGTCAAAATCCATCCATTTCCAATTTTCGTACCCTTCACCTTCTGGATATAGGAATTTATATCTAGATATATCATGATATAAAGACCTATATCCTATTCTTGGATTCATTTGTCTGCCCGACCTAGAAAAACTTAAGGTGCCCTATGGGACAAAAATACCTTACCCTTCATGCGTATGGACGCACGAACATGAAAAGGCTTGCAAACCGCACTTGTTAGTGCTACAGGATTAGGTTTTCTCAACGTACACGCCAAGGGCTATTCCGATATATGTGTCTCCTCGAGTGGTTCCGTGAAGATCTTCCCCAACCTACATGGGAAATTTGACCCCGACCTCCTGTTTGAAGTACATGCCTATTGTGGCGTAGTAATATCCTATGGTTATTAGAGGAAATTACCCTCCTATAACCCCATCTTGCGCCATAACGGCCGGCAGCCCAAATACCTGCTCTAGCTAATGCCCAAGCTGCACCATATACTAACGGCCACGCCTCTCCTTCAGTTTCCAACATTTCTTGATCGGAAAGCGGAGCCATTTCGCCCAAATCAGAGTTCGTGGCCGAATCGCCAAAGGCAAATGCCATATCGTCTTGATTCAAGCCCTCAGCTAAGGCTGGCTGAAAGACGAAGCCTGCAAGCAGCAGGACAATAAACAGATATTTTAGCCTCTGAAGCATGATTACACCTATCATCCCACTTAATGCTGGATCTCTAATGATCGAATTCGGCAAAGATTAAGGGACTGGGGCTGGTCGTGATCGCCGGTTGCCCTGATTAAGCATCCGGATCTCGGCAGCTCCGTTTTTTGTCGCAAATGAACGCCAATCAACGCAAATCAGAAGATCACATTATCTTTTTTGTCCGCAGATTACGCAGATTCTCACAGATTATTTCGTTTTTAAGCAGAATCTTCCCAGTTGAATGTTCACCAATTTCCACATTTACCTACGAGGCGTTAATAGCTAGATGGCGATGGAGTTAAGGTCAGGGGCATGAAAAAATTCTTTGTTCGACTCAGCTGATTCTTTATCTTTTGGAATAATTAATATGAAAACGTTGGTTAAAGATAAATCGCCAATGTATCGTTTAATGTATAGAACTCATATTGTGAAAAGGTCATCGCTACATACTGGATGGAAGGTAGACCAAAATTTTTGGTCATCCACAGTAACATTTACACGGATAACCCCTTTCTTTTTGTCGTCCCAAAATGCGTCTGCTCTTAATTGATACTCGACTTCGCTTTCCATTATAAAACTATGTTCAGACTCCTCCAATAATCCTCTGATTCTGTCCTCTCCATCGGAAAAAATTTCTTTAAGCCTCTTATCTGCAATGCATTTTGCTATTGTCCTATCCATTTCTAAACCTATATAACCTACTTAGAAATATGTTTGTTAGAACAATCCCAATGCCGTTAAGTTAACACTGACGAGGCCATTATCGACCACGTTCGGGTAGAAGCGACGTCCCGCCGCCTTCAAACGAAAACAACGCTCTGTCGCTATTTGGGAACGCGCCGAGACGGCGCATCTGTCCCCGCGAATGGTACCGTAGTGCTTAACTTAATGGCATTGAGAACACCCCCCTTGAACCTATAGAGTTCAAGGGGGTTACCGCTATCATTTAAGGTCTATGACTTCCCCAAGAGGTCCTCCTCCCCCATGGAATACGGACGTTAACGCCAGACCCCTTTATTCCCTTTCTATAAAAGGTTACTTGATAATGAGGTCTATTTCCACTTAAAGGCCCCAAGCTACTCGAGAACCTATGAGGCTTTGCGTCATAGTGCCCCCTTACTCTGATTGTTTTTGCATACTTCCATGCGCCAGAGCCATATTTAGCTGCAGCACTTAACCACTCCCCCTCGGTTTCCATCATTTCCTGCTCAGAAAGCGGAGCCATTTCGCCCAAATCAGAGTTCGTGGCCGAATTGCCAAAGGCAAATGCCATATCGTCTTGATTCAGGCCCTCAGCTAAGGCTGGCTGAAAGACGAAGCCTGCGAGTAGCAGGACAACAAACAGACATTTTAGTCTTTGAAACATGGTTATACCTCTAATCGGTTGATTAATGGATGATGAACGGAAGGTTGAAGCTTCGGTGGCAGTTGCCCGTTCAAAAGCCGTAATTGCCTTCTTAAGTTGCTCTTGTTAGTCTTTTAATTTGTACAACAAATTAAAGCCGGCCTAGGCACCATGTCACCACTAATATCAGCACGAACGTCGAACTACAAAGTCAGATTTTCACTTGACAGTCCCTTCGTTGTTGATAACAAAGTGAGCGTCCTTTTTATCGCCAGTCATCACAAATCGATAAATTTATCCACTGTATCAATCAATTCACAGTCATTCTTCACTTCGCCAAGCATCTTTCTCAAACGAAAAAATCCTGTGTTGTCTTCTATAGCGTGCTCCAACATCATAGGCTCATGAGTAAAAAGGTAATCAAACCTTTCAATGAGCGGATTGCAGTCTCCTATGGATTGTTTGATATCCATTTCCAATTTTGAGAAATCAATACTTCCATTAAGATACCCGTCAATCGAATCTCTAATAACATCAATTCTATTCTTCATAGCTGGAAACCTCGAAAAATTCAGTTTCTCGGATCACGACAGTGGCACCGGCCAACTTGCGCACGTTGACAGGACGAAAGTTGCGGCTCTCATAGCCAGCATCCTCCAGCACCCGTTCCGTCTCTTCGCTAAACAAAATTCATCATCCCCTCCTTTCCCAAGGACGATGGCGACCTATTCCCGGTCTTGCATGGAAATGAGGGAGTTTACGAGTCTTACGATGATCCCTAATCTTAACAGGATGAATTTCGGCTCTGAATTCATCTCGACCTCGATGGCTTTTGATCTTTACACTATGCCCTCTATGCTTAAGGGGGCGATACTTCCACCGACTCGGTTTAGCATACCTGTAGCCACTACGAACAGCTTTGTATCCTCGATAAATCGTCCGCGTTTGCTTATAGGCTCTGTAGCCTTTCCAAGCAGAGTATCCAACACGAGCTGCAAATATTGCCAAAGGTACCCACTCCCCTTCCGTTTCATCCATCTCTCGATCGGATAGGAATGCCATTTCGCCCCAATCGGAATTCACGGCCGAATCGCCAAAGGCAAATGCCATATCGTCTTGATTCAGGCCCTCAGCTAAGGCTGGCTGAGAGGCGAAGCCCGCGAGTAGCAGGATAACAATCAGATGCTTTAATCTTTGAAGCATGATTATATCTGGCTCTCTTACGGATTGTGTGGGTGGATGGAAAAGGAAACCATCCTTGACCGGCGGGACGGGCGCGGAAGATGGGTCTGCATGAGGGGATCGGGGCGCTTGGGCAGCGGGGCGATGCATCACGGCGAACCGAAACAGAGGCCAGACATTCGGTTCCATCCGCCGGGTGCCCCGATCCCCTCTCGCCCGCATTGTGTTGCGCCCCGCCGGTCAAGGACGCAGCCGCTACGCGGTGGTTTCCTTTTCCATCCACCCAAAACGGAACAGAGCCTTATATCTCTCATCAGTTAACCAATGGGTGATGAACGGAAGGTAGAAACTTCGGTGACAGTTGCTCGTTCAAAAAGCCGTAATTACCCCCTTAAGTTGCCCTGTTAGTCTTTTAACTTGTATAGCAAATTGAAGCCTGCCTGCGCGCCGCTGTCGCCACTAATATCAGTACGAACGTCGAAGTACAAAGTCAGATTCTTATAAGTTCACTTCGTGATACTGGAAGTAAGGTAGACCAGAATTTTTGATCATCTACAGAGGCACAAACTCTAATTGATTAATCGTGATTTTCTCAGCTTCTATCTGAAATGGATCTAGATGGTCATCATAGAAGCTAAAGTAGTAACCTCCATATGCAGAAATAGAATTCATCAATCTAAATCCATTATTGGTAAGTTTATGCAAAATAAGATCCCCCTTCTTTACGGCTATTCTTATTTGCTTGTTTGTTTTGAGGGCGACGAATCCCTTCTCTTTTCTTATAACTAATTCATATATACTTTCCTTCGCTTCATCTGGAAGAAAGAGGTGAACACATGAGTTAGTATATGTTTTATTAATAAACTTTCCATTTAGTTTAACCCCCTCGTCAATGATTGCATTAACTTTAATCTCTAAACACACGACAAATTTCCTTGCAAATTTCTTTTCGAAAAAAGATGGCTAAGTTCTTAGTCCTTCTGATGGTGGAAACCTCCGCCTTCAGGCGGATAAACTTCCAGTTTGAAAGAGGCATGATGCTTTAGCATCATTGTTATGAAGGACTACAGCCGAGGCCGACATACCATTTTTTACCACCGATACCATTTGGTGTGGATCACGAAGTATCGTTATCGGGTGATGAATTATGAGATAAAGAAACGGGTACGAGAAGATGAGGTGATTAATGACTATATCAATCATCATGGCGAAGGGAAGGAGCCGCAAAACGTATCGCGCATCCGGCTCGAGTAGCTTTAGCTTGACGACGGCTTCAGCCGACCCCCCATACCACCAACTTCTAGTTGGTGGTGGTTGATTCTTCATAGCCGGAAACCTCAGAAAAATTCAGTTTCTCGGGTCAGGACAGTGGAGCCGGCTACTTGCGCACGTTGACAGGACGAAAGTTGCGGCTCTCATAGCCGGCATCCTCCAGCACCCGTTCCGTCTCTCTCTTCGCTAAACAAAATTCATCGCCTCCTCCTTTGCCAAGGACAATGGCGACCTCTTCCCGGTCTTGCATGGAAATGAGGAAGATTACGACCCCTAACAGGATGAATTTAGGCTCTGTAGCCTTTCCAAGCAGCGTATCCAAAAGGGTGAGGATGCTTCACAAACCTGGGCGATTCTAATTCGTAATTTCATCAATGCTGATTAATCGTAGGGCGGTTCACATGATTCAACTCTGCAATTTTCGAGGCCGGTAAATCATGCGCAAAATAGTGGACAGTCTCCCTGAATTTAGCCTAGAAAGATATGAACGCCTAAAATTCCCATTTTTTCCTTAGCATAACATAACCTTAACATGCAGTTGCAGAGGTTAAAGTTATCTAGACCCAAAGATAAATTCACTTCACCCTTTTACTTTTTGTATAAGTCAACCCATACCCCATCACAATATACAATCAAAACAGATTCAATGATATCCTCGTTAAACAGACCTTCAATCCATTTATTCTCAAAAAAATCCTTAAGTGATATCTGTTTGATTTTGTCAAGAAATGCCTCTTTCTCAAAAGATGTTTTCCGCTCTACAATAAAATTATAATTTCCAACTCCCGCCAAATCACTTCTGATAAAGGCATATTTGATCAAAGAATTATAATTCCCATCATACTTTTTGAGGTCAATAGCTTTCGTTTTTTCATCTATACTTACTAAAATAATATTATCTATAGCCACATGAGACTTTAAAAAAGATTCTAATTTCTTTAATTCATTATCTGGCATATCTAAATCAGAATAATAAACATCTTCGTAGGCATGCCTATAATGCTTCATTGTTTTTGCCATTAGTATATATTGAATAGTTGCCTATTAAAACCTGAGTCTGTGAGATAAAACCCAGGGTTAGGATAACTCCATGATCCCACTTGATATTCAAAGAATTGGCCACTTCACCCACGGAGCAAAATAGCCAATCCTCACATATCAAATAAAATTAATAGTTACCTATTAATCTAGTTTACCTCATGGACTCAGGTAAAAATCTTGGAGTTCCTAATACATTAATACTTCCTCCAAGGAGAATGCCAAGGTCTATGGTACTTCATGTTTCCAAGGTGCATATGAAGTTTACTTGGAGAGGGATTAGCTTTGTAATCAAGCCTAAATACTGGACGTCGTTTCCATCTCACTTGGAATATTCTAGAACCGTTATATCCGTCAATCCTTGTATGTTTCCAGGCCTTAACAACATACTTAAGCCACTCACCCTCCGTTTTCAACATCTCTTGATCGGAAAGCGGAGCCATCTCGCCCAAACCAAAGTTCGTGACCGAATTGCCGAAGGCAAACGCCATATCCTCTTGATTCAAGCTCTCAGCTAAGACCGGCTGAAAGACGAAGCCTGCGAGTAGCA
Source organism: Candidatus Thiosymbion ectosymbiont of Catanema sp. Cochon2018 (assembly GCA_011392765.1). Classification (GTDB taxonomy): domain Bacteria; phylum Pseudomonadota; class Gammaproteobacteria; order Chromatiales; family Chromatiaceae; genus Thiosymbion; species Thiosymbion ectosymbiont_A. Next base: position 30,123 of record WYCW01000003.1, read on the forward strand.
GGACAACAAACAGATGTTTTAGCCTCTGAAGCATGATTGTACCTCTCATCCCACTTAATGCCGGATCTCTAATGATCGAATTCGGCAAAGATTAAGGGACTGGGTCTGGTCGTGATCACCGGTTGTCCCGATGAAGCATCCGGATCTCGGCAGCTCCGTTTTTTGCCGCAAATGAACGCCAATCAACGCAAATCGGTCGCAAAAGATTACATTATCTTTTTTGTCCGCAGATTACGCAGATTTTCACGGATTGTTTCGTTTTTAATCTGCGGGAATCTGCGTAATCTGCGGATAGATGAAGCTAGCGGACCATTTTTCCCATACTCAACCTGAGTTTCGGCGACTCCGCTTTTTGTCGCCAATGAATGCGGATCAACGCAGATCGGCCGTAATCGGCTCGCTTCAGCGACAGCCCTCGATCTATTTGCGTTGATTTGCGTTCATTTGCGGCTAAATCCGCTCAGCCCTTTTCGATCTGGCCGAACTCCAGATCCACCGGCGTGGAGCGCCCGAAGATGAGGACCGACACCTTGAGCCGGTTCTTCTCGTAATCCACCTCTTCGACCACGCCATTGAAATCGGTGAAGGGACCTTCGACGACCCGCACCACTTCTCCCGGCTCGTAGAGCACTTTGGGACGGGGTTTTTCCACTCCCTCCTGCACCCGCTGCAGGATCGCATCGGCCTGCCGGTCCGGGATCGGAGCCGGCCGATCGCCGGTCCCGCCGATGAATCCCATGACCTTCGGGACGCTTTTGACCAGGTGCCAGGTGTCGTCCGTCAGATCCATCTTTACCAACACATAACCGGGGAAGAATTTGCGCTCACTCTTGCGCTGCTGGCCCCCCCGCATCTCCACCACTTCTTCGGTCGGCACCAGAACAGGGCCGAACAGATCTCCCATGCCGGCCCGTTTTATCCGCTCCTCCAGGGAACGTTTCACTTGCCCCTCAAAACCCGAGTAGGCGTGGATCACGTACCAACGCTGGGCCATTTTCAGCCCCCCCGTCCGGTAAGGAATCGCAATATCGCCATGAGCATGGTGTCGAAGAGCCACAAGACGATACCCAGAATGAGCACCATTACGATGACGACCAAAGTGGTCTGCAGCGTCTCCTGGCGGGTCGGCCAGACGACCTTACGCACCTCCGTGCGCGCATTACCCGTAAATTGCCACAAGCGCCGTCCCTGTTCCGTCTGGAGGGCCACGGCGGCCGCGACGGCGCTGATCGCCAGCAATCCCCCGACCCGCAGCAGGGTCGAGTAGGCGGCGAAGTGATAGAAGCCATAGATCCCCGCCACCAATAAAACAGCCGCCGCCGCCAGTTTGACCGTATCCAAACCGGTGGCGCCGGCCTCTACTTTTGCACTCATCTAACGAACACACCTACATATAAAATCCGGAAACAACATTGAGAACCACGAATGAACACGAATCGACACGGATATTCGGTGTGGATTCGTATTTTTGATCCCCGCTCCCCAGCCCCCTCGCCGCGCTTCGGGGCAGGCTCTCTCCCGGCGAGGGAGTCGCAAAAGCCCATAGGATGTGGTGAGCGCCCGCCCCCAGGGACGGGGCGGGTAGGCCGCGAACCGCATCGTTGGCTAGTACCGTGCCCAACCTGGTGTGGGACACGCCGTCATCCTACTACGCTAAGCCTCTTGATTGTAGGACCGCTTGGGTGTTGCAGGTATCAAGAGGGTGTTCCCACGCCGAAGCGTGGAAACGGGCGTGGGATAATGTCCAGGTTAAGGCGCGCCGCAAGGGCGTTTGGTTAGAACGCCAAGCTAAACCGGTGTCGCCTTGAACCGTTTGTTGGCACTCTTTGCTTGAAATTGAAATCAATGCCCATCACTGCGCCCGAAAACGTACATATGGCTGAAATGTGTTTGGTAAGGGAACCTTTCTTTCCACCTCCTCCATATGGGCTTCTTCCGGACAATTGAATCGCGCCCACGAAGGTCCACATCTCCCCATTCGTGGTCTGGGTTCGTGATAAATAACTTTTCTCCAATGATTATACGTTGCCAACCCGGCCTCCAAATCAAACCTACTTATCCTTTTAACTCCCCCATTCTCAAGAGAATCAAGAAGTAGCTTAATAACGAACTTTTTGGAAACATCGGTAAGTTGATTTGCAATCGTTGTGGCAGTTGACTCTAACTCAGCGGCAACAAATCCTTGGAGAGGAGCAGTACAGATACATGCAACCGATGCGGCAACGGCACCCGAGAACTGTAGTTCTTTAGCATGATTTATTTCATTACCCCAAGCTACATTCCACCCGTCTTCTTTACTCCGCCGCACATCTGATTTATTGCTTTCGGCCCAAACCGGGCTGATGACAACAAGACAGATAGAAAGAATAGCAATCAATCCAACAATTGCCTTTTTCATTTCAGTTCTCCTGTAGAACATGTAGATGAAAAATGGCAGGCCAGGAGGGACTCGAACCCCCAACCTGCGGTTTTGGAGACCGCTGCTCTGCCAATTGAGCTACTGGCCTGGAAATCAAGAGTCTTGAACCTGGCCGGCGCTCCTGACGAACGCGCAACTCAGGCAGGTTCCTAGTACCTCACTTCATCTAATTTTGCATGTTTACGCTGTTATCCGCAGTCGGGTAGGTTGGGCAAAGCCTGCCAGGGACGGTGGTAGCCACCGTGGACTACATGGACTCAGTGGACCACCTGGACTGGGGGTCGCTGTGGTCCCCGAGTCCATGCAGTCCATACTGTCCATGTTGTCTATTGAGCTACCCTCATGCCGTCCATGTGGTCCACGGCGGTGTGCCCAACCTACGAACTTCGGCCCCCTCGCCACCAAGGTTTAAGAGAGCCTAAGAGTGCTATTCGATGATCTTGGCGACCACCCCGGCCCCGACCGTTCTCCCGCCCTCGCGCACCGCAAACCGGAGCCCTTCTTCCATGGCAATCGGGGCGATCAGTTTGACGGTCATCTTGACGTTGTCGCCCGGCATGACCATCTCGACCCCTTCCGGGAGCTCGCACGCCCCCGTGACGTCCGTGGTCCGAAAGTAGAACTGCGGGCGATAGCCTTTGAAGAAGGGGGTATGACGACCGCCTTCGTCTTTGCTCAATACGTAGACTTCACCTTCGAAGTGGGTGTGCGGGGTGATGCTCCCAGGCTTGGCCAACACTTGACCTCGCTCGACTTCGTCCCGCTTGGTGCCGCGCAGTAAGATCCCTACGTTGTCTCCCGCCTGCCCCTGGTCGAGCAGCTTGCGGAACATTTCGACGCCGGTGCAGGTGGTCTTGGCGGTCTCTTTGATGCCGACGATTTCGACTTCTTCGCCAACCTTGATTATGCCCCGCTCGACCCGTCCCGTCACTACTGTGCCACGACCGGAGATCGAGAAGACGTCTTCGATCGGCATCAGGTACGGCTGGTCGATGTCTCGCTCCGGCTCCGGGATGTAGCTGTCCATGGCCTCAATGAGCTTGTAGATGGACTGGATGCCCAGCTCGCTGTCTTCGCCTTCCAGCGCCTGCAGCGCCGAGCCGGTGATGATCGGGGTGTCGTCGCCGGGAAACTCGTAGCTGTCCAAGAGCTCGCGGACCTCCAGTTCCACCAGTTCCAACAGTTCTTCGTCGTCCACCATGTCGGCCTTGTTCAGGTAGACGACGATGTAGGGCACTCCGACCTGGCGCGCGAGTAGGATGTGCTCGCGGGTCTGCGGCATCGGACCGTCGGCGGCGGAGACGACCAGGATGGCCCCATCCATCTGCGCCGCGCCGGTGATCATGTTCTTGACATAATCAGCATGGCCCGGACAGTCCACGTGGGCATAGTGCCGTGCCTCGCTTTCGTACTCGACGTGGGCGGTGGCGATGGTGATGCCGCGCTCGCGTTCTTCCGGGGCGTTGTCGATCTGGTCGAAGGCCTTGACTTCGCCCCCGTATTTGGCGGCCATCACTTTGGTGATCGCTGCCGTCAGTGTTGTCTTGCCATGGTCTACGTGGCCGATTGTCCCCACGTTGACGTGCGGTTTGGTGCGTTCGAATTTCTCTTTGGACATCCCGCTCTTCCCCTGTCTCGCTGCTCAGTGTTTCTTGGAGATGGCCTCGGCGATGCCGGCCGGGACTTGGTTGTATTTGGCAAACTCCATGCTATAAGTAGCCCGACCCTGGGTAGCGGAGCGTAGGTCCGTGGCATAGCCGAACATTTCCGCCAGCGGCACCTCGGCACGGATGATTTTGCCCGAGGGCGCGTCGTCCATACCCTGCACCATACCGCGCCGGCTGTTGAGATCGCCCATGACGTCGCCCATGTAATCCTCCGGTGTGACGACTTCCACCTTCATGATCGGCTCCAGCAGGACCGGTTCGGCCTTCGCGGCCCCTTCTTTGAAGCCGATGGAGCCCGCGATCTTGAAGGCCATCTCGCTCGAATCCACTTCGTGGTAAGAACCATCGTAAAGGGTGACCTTCACGTCCACCACCGGAAAACCGGCCAGAATGCCGCTGGTCATGGCCTCCTCGACACCCTTGCCCACCGCGGGGATGTAGTCCTTGGGCACTACCCCGCCGACAATCTCGTTGACGAACTCGAAACCTTCTCCCGGCTCCTGGGGCTCGATACGCAGATACACGTGGCCGTACTGTCCCCGCCCGCCGGACTGGCGGACAAACCTGGCTTCCTGCTCGACCCGGGCACGGATGGTCTCGCGATAGCTGACCTGGGGCGCCCCGACATTGGCCTCTACATTGAACTCGCGTTTCATGCGGTCGACGATGATCTCCAGGTGCAGCTCGCCCATGCCGGAGATGATGGTCTGGCCCGACTCCTCGTCGGTGCGTACCCGGAAGGAGGGGTCTTCCTGGGCGAGCTTGGACAGGGCAACGCCCATCTTCTCCTGGTCGCTCTTGGTCCTGGGTTCCACCGCCACCGAGATGACCGGCTCGGGAAAGTCCATGCGCTCCAGGGTAATGACAGCGTTCTGGGCACACAGGGTATCACCGGTGGTCACATCCTTGAGACCGATGGCAGCGGCGATGTCACCCGCGCGGACCTCCTTGATCTCCTCGCGGTCGTTGGAGTGCATCTGCAGGATACGACCGAAGCGCTCACGCTTGCCTTTGACCGGGTTGAAAACACTGTCGCCGGACTTGAGGACGCCGGAATAGACCCGAAAGAAGGTCAAGGTCCCCACGAAGGGGTCCGTCGCGATCTTGAACGCCAAGGCGGCGAAGGGCGCCTCGTCGGTCGACGGGCGTTCCTCTTCCTTCTCGGCAACACCGCCGACAAGCCCCTTGATCGGGGGCACATCGGTGGGTGAGGGCAGATAGTCGATCACCGCGTCCAACACCGCCTGCACACCCTTGTTCTTGAACGCGGAGCCACATAGAATCGGGACGATCTCGTTGTTCAGCGTCCGCGCACGCAGGCACGTCTTGATCTCCTTCTCGCTGAGTTCCTCCCCTTCGAGGTACTTCTCCATGACCTCTTCGTCGGCCTCGGCGGCCGCCTCGATCATGACTTCCCGCCACTCCCGACACAGCTCGACCATATCCGCGGGGAGCTCCCGGAGCTCGTAGTTCATCCCCCGAGACTCTTCGTCCCAGGTGATGGCCCGCATACCGACCAGATCGACGATGCCCTTGAAATCCTCCTCCGCGCCGATCGGGAGCTGAACAGGCACCGCGTTGCCGCCCAGACGCTCCCGGACCTGCCCGACCACGCGCAGAAAATCGGCGCCCATGCGATCCATCTTGTTCACGAACGCCATCCGCGGCACGCCGTACCGATCGGCCTGGCGCCAGACGGTCTCGGATTGGGGTTCGACGCCGCCGACGGCGCAGAAGACGGCGCAGGCACCGTCGAGGACCCGGAGGGAACGCTCTACCTCGATGGTGAAATCCACATGTCCGGGGGTATCGATGATATTGATGCGGTGCTCCGGATACTGCATATCCATGCCCTTCCAGAAGCAGGTAGTAGCCGCGGACGTGATAGTGATACCGCGTTCCTGCTCCTGCTCCATCCAATCCATGGTCGCCGCACCGTCGTGCACCTCCCCGAGCTTGTGGGAGATACCGGTATAAAACAGGATTCGCTCAGTGGTCGTCGTCTTCCCCGCATCGATATGCGCCATGATGCCGAGATTGCGATAGCGATCGATTGGGGTACTGCGTGCCACGAGTCTATCCGCCTACAACGAATCGTATGAATCCGACCGCAAGCTCACCAACGATAATGAGAGAAGGCCTTGTTGGCCTCCGCCATCCGATGGGTGTCTTCCTTCTTCTTGAACGCGGTACCGCGGGAGTCCGCCGCGTCCATCAGCTCCCCGGCCAGGCGCAGGGCCATGGATTTCTCCGATCGCTTGTGCGCGGCATCGATGAGCCAGCGCATCGCCAACGAATTACGGCGCGTCGGCCGCACCTCGACAGGCACCTGATAGGTGGCACCACCAACCCGCCGCGATTTGACCTCCACCACCGGGCGCACGTTCTCCATCGCCTGGTCCAACAAATCCAGGGGTTCCGCCCCCTTCTTCTCGGCGACCTGATCGAGGGCACCGTAGATGATGCGTTCGGCGACCGACTTCTTGCCGTCTTCCATGAGCATATTGATGAACTTGGTAAGCAGCTCACTTCCGAACTTGGGGTCCGGCAAGACCTGACGGCGGGCGACGATACGTCTTCTCGGCATGACTGAAGGCTCCGACCACTCTCGACTTCAACTGGGAATTTTTTTTGCCGCAAATGAACGCCAATGAACACAAATCAGTCGAGATCGGTTCGCCATCATCGACGGTTCCTGGTCCATTTCCATTCGATTTGCGGCCATTTGCATTTATTTGCGGCTGAATTTCCCGTGGGAATCCTGCCAGCTCGATGTTGGCGCTCGAACTTTAGGGGGCGTTCTCAATTAAGCCAAATCCATGTAGCGTAGGCGTCCCGCCTGCCGGAACGCGGGCGTTTCGCCCGCGGGTTGCAGGCGAGACGCCTGCGCTACGTTCTTGGTTTCTGCGATGCCCGGCTTAATTGAGAACACCCCCTAGCTCTTCGGGCGCTTGGCGCCGTATTTGGAACGACCCTGGCGGCGGTTCTCCACCCCGGTCGTATCCAGCGTTCCTCGAATCGTGTGGTAACGCACACCCGGCAGATCCTTCACACGCCCGCCGCGGATGAGTACCACCGAGTGCTCCTGCAAATTATGTCCCTCGCCCCCGATATAGGAGGTAACCTCGTAACCATTGGTCAAGCGCACGCGCGCGACCTTGCGCAGGGCCGAATTCGGCTTCTTCGGCGTCGTGGTATAGACGCGCGTACAGACCCCCCGTTTTTGGGGACAAGCTTCCAATGCGGGCACATTGCTCTTGGCAACCTTGCGCTTGCGCGGCTTGCGCACCAACTGGTTGATCGTCGCCATTCGTAACCATCTCCATCGGCACCGGGACGCCTCCCATGGAAAAAGCGAGAGGTAAAAACACCTATCCCGCCGCACCGACGCGGCGGCGGCATCAGACCTCTCGCGATTGACCTTAAGAGGAGTCCGGGCGCAGAACACCCGGTAGGGAAACAAAACGAGCCGGCGGAGACTGCCGGCTCAGTTAAGCGGGAGGAGTATAGTGACGCGGGGTGATGGTGTCAAGCATGAGTCATGTTTGTACTATCTTTATATCCGCAGATTGCGCAGATTTTCGCAGATGAAAAAAATGAAAAACGAAATAATCCGTGAAAATCTGCGTAATCTGTGGATAGAAAAGGGTTTCTGTCTTCGATTCGCCAATTCCGGGTCTCCTTACCAGTCTCCGGCTGCCGGTCGTTGGAAGCCGACAACCGGGATCCTGGCGACCATAATATAAAATAATTACTTATCAACATAGTCAGGTAATATAGCCTGAATTCCCACACGTTTAAAATCAGCCACTTAAAGCTAAATGTCAACATGCCCCAGCCATCCCGTGCCCGGGAGAAGACGATGGTCTTGTTACGTCTGATCGCCAAGGGACGCCCCTTCGCCGCAGGTCTCGGGTTGTTGTTGGTGACCGCTTGCGGCGATGAGTCCGTGACGCCGAGCGAGTCCCCGGCGGCGGCGTTGGACGACAACCCGCTGGAGCACGCCGCCAGGCACCTGGATTCCAAATATGTCTGCCCGATGCACCCACAGATCGTCAGGGATGCTCCCGGCACCTGTCCTATCTGCGGCATGGATCTGGTGGAGCGGTCCGTGGAGCCGGAGGTGGACAAACACCCGCAGGTGGTCCTGAGCAGCGCGGTGGTCCGGAATATGGGGGTGCGTACCGCGCGGGTGGAGCGCGGGACTCTGTGGAAATCCGTGCGGACCCTGGGCCGGGTGGAGTATGACGAGACGCGCCTGGCCCATGTCCACCCGCGAGCCGAGGGTTGGATCGAGGATCTGAATCTGCGCGCGGAGGGGGAACCGGTAAAACAGGGGCAGGAGCTGGCCCGGCTCTATGCGCCGGATATCCTGTCCGCCCAGGTGGATTTTCTGCTGGCCCTCGACCCCCGATTGCGGGGCACCGCCGGGGTCAAGGTGGATAAGGCGCGTAATCTGCTGCGGCTGCTGGATGTCCCGGACCCGATCATCCGGGAGATCGAGCGCACACGCAAGACCAGGAACCGGGTGCCGGTGCTGGCCCCCATCGCCGGCATCGTGACCCGGCTGATGGCCCGCGACGGTATGTATGTGAACAAGGATACGGAGATGTTCACTATCGCCGATTTGAGTCGGGTGTGGGTCCTGGTGGATGTCTTCGAGCACCAGATTGCCTGGCTGCGGCTCGGGCTCAAGGCCGAGATCAGGGTTCCCGCCTATCCGGGCAAGCAGTGGAAGGGGGTCGTGGACTATCTGTACCCCGAGCTGGACCCCAAGACCCGGACCCTGCGTGTCCGTCTGGTCTTTCCCAACCCGGACCGTCGGTTGAAACCGAATATGTTCGCCGAGGTGGTGATCCATGGCGGCCCCAGGAAGAATGTGCTCAAGATCCCGAGCGAGGCGCTCATCGTTACCGGCGAGCGCGAGAGCGTGGTGCTGGCCCTCGGAGAAGGTCGGTTCCGACCGGTGGATGTAGTGACCGGTATGCACCGGGGCGGTGAGGTGGAGATCCTCTCGGGCCTGCACGAGGGCAATGAGATCGTGGTCTCCGGCCAGTTTCTGATCGATTCGGAATCCAGCCTGCAGGCGAGCTTTATGCGTATGTCCGAAGCGGGAAATAGTGATGAGTGATGAGTGATGAGTGATGAGTGATGAATGCGGAATGATGAATGATGAGCCCGTAGGATGCGGTGAACGCGGTATATCGTAGCAGGATTTCACCAGTCCCGACCGCGAACCGCATCGAAGGAAAAACTACGAATCACGCGAATCTACGCGAATAAGATCCCCCCCTCGGTTCGGGACAACGGTTTCGCGGAAATTCGCGCGATTCGTTGTTGCCTCTTCAGCGATCATCATGTAAGAAGAGGCTGTCATCTCGACCGAAGAGGTAACTGTTCAGCCCCCTCCTCCGGATTTCGGTTCGATACGAACATAACCCATTGATTTCTCGTTTTCCGGATCAGGGTCGAGAGGAAGGGCTGAACGGTTACCCGATGGGAGAGCCCGTAGGTATTCAAGGTATTCGTGTGAGGCATTGAGATCAGAGGGAAAAATGAGAATGGAAATTAATGATATTAACAGCTTCATTATTGGTATTTTGTCTAGTGTTGTTGGCGGCATTTTTCTAATTATTATTTCTTTCGTTTTTAAATTATCAACGCGGCTCATGAATCAAACCGATGAATTCGATGGGATATATGAGGGAAATGCTGAGGATCTTATTTGTGATAACTCCAAACCGAACCTTGATATGCTTTATATTATCCGTGCAAAAATTTATCGTCCCTTATTTAAATCTGACTACAAGATTGAGGCACATCTAGATATATATGACAGACCAACTAAAGATCCCTTAGCGAGGAGTGGTAAATTAAAAGGAAATCTCCGTGTAAGTAACAATATGGGATACATGGATTATTCTTTGACTCTGGATAAATTAAAAAACATGTCTGAACTCGGAAGCGAAAATGATGGACTTATAATCTTCTCGATACCCAGCGCAGGAAAACTCTATGGAAATTGGATTACTCACCGCCCAGTAAAAAACCAAAAATGCAAGATTCTATTTGGCTCGATTTATTTGACAAAGGTGGAAAGGCCATCGCGATTCTTTTGGTTGTATAAACCAGAAGAACCTTTGGGTAAAATTGAGAAAACATATCTTTTAAACGAGAAGGATCCAAGTGATTCCTGGCGCAAAATATCAGTCGAGGAATACTTAGACATAAAAAGTAAAGGAGGACTTTTTTAGTGCACAGGGGCAAAATTCATAAAGCCATGGTTCTTTATGGATTCCAGACTGTTTTGGAGTGCGCCGGCAAAGCGGCGCGGACGAATCGAACCTCAGCGATGGGGGATACCAGCGGCGTTTGCCGGGAACCTAGATGCCAGCTTCCACTCGCGCCGCGGCGACGGCGCTTTCCCCTCACCGCAAGACCTTGTTTGGGACCGGTGAATCGCCAAATCCAAAGCGGCGGCGGGCAAGTAGCCCCTACCCAACCCCGCGACGACCTCGGGTCCCACGGATTCCGGTAGGGACACTGGGGTAAAGTTGCCGCCGCACTCCAAAATGTCCGGTGTGTCCTTCCATCATCGTGAGCAGTCTGGAATCCATAAAGAGCCAAAGCTATTTATAACAAGAAGGCAAGTGTGGAATCTTCCACTCTATGGCAACCCGCGCAGCGTTTCCAACCAACTTAAGTGGGTAGGTACGAAACCCAGCTATCGGTGCCGGGTTTCGTACCTCAACCCAGCCTACGAGCTGTATTCTCTGTGGTAAATAAAGGTGGAACTCCGAAAAATCGAGTGGTCACAGTTTTTAAAAAGGGGGACCATCCGAGTGCGGTGCCTCCCTGCCGATTTTGATGCAGTGGCTTTGCCATAGCTGCATTTTGTACCCTGTTGCACTCAGACACTCGGATAGACATCCCTTTTTAAAAATGAGCAGAAGAAAACTTGTCAGCTTCGATTGGGCGCTGAAGCGATTGCTGCGCAGCAAGGCCAACTACGAGGTATTGGAAGGCTTTTTGTCGGAATTGCTGAAGGACGACATCGAGATCCTGGAGATCATCGAGAGCGAGAGCAACCGAGACAGCGCCCACGACAAATCCAATCGCGTGGATATGAAGGTCCGAAACAGGAAACAGGAAATCATTCTCATCGAGCTCCAATACGAGCGGGAATTCGATTATCTGCAACGGATCCTGTTTGCGACCGCCAAAACCATCACCGAACACTTATCCGCGGGGGAATCCTATGACCAGGTTGTCAAGGTGATCTCCGTAAACATCCTGCACTTCGACCTGGGACAGGGCGAGGACTATGTCTATCATGGAAGGACCCGGTTCCATGGGATCCATTACCACGATGAGCTGCGGTTGAACAACAAACAACAGGAGCTCTTCGGCAAGCAGTATCCGCATGAACTCTATCCGGAATACTATCTCCTCAAGGTCAAGCAATTCGACGATGTCGCCAAGGACTCCCTGGACGAGTGGATCTATTTCCTGAAAAACGGAGAGATCCGGGAGGGGTTTCACGCCAAAGGACTGGCCAGGGCAAAGCAGGTCCTGGACATCATGAATCTGGAGGAAGAGGAACGGCTGGCGTACGAATGGTACAGCGAGGAGTTGCGTTACCAGGCCAGCATGTATCGCTCCTCCTTCTTTGACGGACGCATGGAGGGAAAGAAAGAGGGCCGGGAGGAGGGCCTGGAAGAGGGCCTGGAGAGAGGGATGAGGAAGGGTATGGAAAAGGGTATGGAAAAGGGTATGGAGAAGGGCCGGGAGGAGGGCCTGGAAAAGGGGAAAAAAGCGACGGCAAAAGTCATGAAACAGGCCGGGGAGCCGGTAGAAAAGATCATGCAATACACACAATTGACGCGGGAGGAGATCGAAGGTTTGTAAGAGAACTCTCCCTGAGACCGAAGATATTTCAAGGTCGTAGGCTGGGTTGAGGTACGAAACCCAGCCTATGGGCTGAATAATTACGAAACGGGGTTTGCAGCAGTATGAACAAAAGAAAACTCGTCAGCTTCGATTGGGCGCTGAAGCGATTGCTGCGCAGCAAGACCAATTACGAGGTATTGGAAGGCTTCTTGTCAGAATTGTTGAAGGACGACATCGAGATCCTAGAGATCCTCGAGAGCGAGAGCAACCGCGACAACGCCCACGACAAATCCAATCGCGTGGATATGAAGGTCCGAAACCGGAAACAGGAAATCATTCTCATCGAGCTCCAATACGAGCGGGAACTCGATTATCTGCAACGGATCCTGTTTGCGACCGCCAAAACCATCACCGAACACTTATCCGCGGGGGAACCCTATGACCAGGTTGTCAAGGTAATCTCCGTAAACATCCTGCACTTCGACCTGGGACAGGGCGAGGACTATGTCTATCATGGAAGGACCCGGTTCCATGGGATCCATTACCACGATGAGCTGCGGCTGAACAACAAACAACAGGAGCTCTTCGGCAAGCAGTATCCGCATGAGCTCTATCCGGAATACTATCTGCTCAAGGTCAAGCAATTCGACGATGTCGCCAAGGACTCCCTGCACGAGTGGATCTATTTCCTGAAAAACGGAGAGATCGCGGAAGGGTTTCACGCCAAAGGACTGGCCAGGGCAAAGAAGGTCCTGGACATCATGAATCTGGAGGAAGAGGAAAGGCTGGCTTACGAATGGTATAGTGAGGAGTTGCGTTACCAGGCCAGTATGTATCGTTCTTCCTTCGTCGACGGACGCATGGAAGGAAAGAAAGAAGGCCGGGAGAAGGGCCGGGAGGAGGGCATGGAAAAAGGGAAAAAAGCGACGGCAAAAAGCATGAAGCAGGCCGGGGAGCCAGTAGAAAAGAGCATGAAATATACACAACTGACGCGGAAGGAGATAGAAGGTTTGTGAGAGAGCACATGATACTGCATTAGAACCACGGATGGACACGGATGAACACGGATCATAATCGGTGTTTATCCGTGTCCATCCGTGGTTCTTCGGTGCGGTTTGTTTGAGCAGGAAACTGACGGCATCGAAGCCTTCCTTGACGACAGCGGCCAATTCGGGATGGAAGGGATTGGATTCGACCCTCAATGTTTCGAGGTTATCCAACCGGCCCAGCGACACCGGCAGCGTCGTCAGTCGGTTCCCGGAGAGGTCCAGTGACCGTAACTGCATGAGCCGGCTCAGCGATTCTGGCAGCTCGGTAAGCTTTGTGTCGCTACTACCGCTCAGATCGAGTATGGTCTCTTGGGTACGAAGGGCTTTTCTGATCTTCCATTCCGCAATGCGGTAAGCAGTGGTATCTGCCATCGTCGATTTCTCCCTCTCGCATCAGTCGGGTAGGCTGGGTGGGGCGCGTGCCGCCCTGTTTGCCTGGGGGCGGATGGATCACCCGACAAGACTTTTTTATCCACGGATTTCGCAGATTCTCACAGATTATTTCGTTTTTCGTCTGCGAAAATCCGCTGACATAGTCACAGTGCCAACCGCTAGGGGGCGTTCTCAATCTGGGGTTTTTACTTGCATTAGAACCACAGATGAACACAGATAAACACGGATCACAATCTGTGTTTATCTGTGTCTATCCGTGGCCCTTCAGTGCGATTCATTTGAAAACGTCCCCTAATAGGACAACCCGTAGATCATGTTTTCAGATGGTCGGCCTTGTGGGAGATTTGGTGGTCATAAGATTTTCCAGTGGTGCATACTGTACTTCGTAAGATCTCTCCCTACGGTCGAGATGACAAGCCGTATTGTAGCCTGAAAATCAAATGGTTAGCCTAGGGGGCGTTCTCAATCAATAAATCATCTAAGAATCTGTCTAAAAACTAACACATCGATTTTAAATCGGTAGGCTGGGGGGCAAGGAACGAACCCCAGCTTTGGTTATTGCTGGGTTTTGGCCGTCCCTGGCCGCAACCCAGCCTACGGCCTACGGTCCCTTTTTAGACAGTCTCTAAGTGTTGTAGCTGGGTTGAGGAACGAAACCCAGCTTTTCCGATCCGCAATACCGTGTGCCGGGTTTAGCCGTCCCTGGCCGTAACCCAGCCTACGGGCTTGATTTTTATGATGATTTGGCTCAATTGAGAACGCCCCCTAGGGTCCGTTGTACGGACCAGGGCGAGCGCGTATAAACCCCTCCGAAAACATGATTTTGTAGATCCTATGAAGGCCCGCAGCGGGTTAACCTTAGAGGGTAAACCAAACCTAAAGAGGAGAACCCAAAGATGACTGCGGACCTTCAAGAGC
>WYCW01000003.1:44464-675654 GCA_011392765.1 Candidatus Thiosymbion ectosymbiont of Catanema sp. Cochon2018
TCTGCAATACGTGGAAGACCTGGGTCTCATCCGGGCCCGTCCACAGCTTGCCATTGCCAACCCCATCTACCGGGAGGTAATCCCACGTACCCTGACCTGGACCACCCAAGTCCTGATCCCCCAGGAGACTGCTTGGTATATCAAGGAAGACAGACGGCTCGACCTCCCCAAGCTACTGGACGCTTTTCAGCAGTTCTTCCGGGAGAATGGCGACAGCTGGGCGAATCGTTTCGACTACAAGGAGGCCGGTCCGCAATTATTGATGCAATCGTTCCTGCAGCGCATCGTCAACAGCGGCGGGCGCATCGACCGGGAGTACGGGCTGGGGAGGCGTCGCACCGATCTGTTGGTGCAGTGGCCCTTGGATGAGAGCCGGGGCTTCCACGGTCCGGTCCAACGGGCGGTCATCGAGCTCAAGCTCCTGCATAAATCCCTGGAGGAAACGATCAAGAAAGGCCTGGCCCAAACCGCCGATTACATGGATCGGGTGGGCACCGACGAGGGCTATCTGATCGTGTTCGATCGCACCCCGGAGGTGCCCTGGGAAGAAAAGGTCTTGGCTCGGCAACAGCAGTATGAGAAATACCGGATCGGGGTGTGGGGGATGTAAGGCAATTTCGGGTTATCGTAGCCTTCATTACCGCGTTGGTGCTCGTTGTCGTCGTGTACGTTAATCGCCATGCATATCGTCGCATCGAAGAGGTGGAGACACATCATGGAATGGCTTGTTATTGCTTCCCTCGCTGCCCTGGTCATCGCCACGGTGTTGGTTGCTTAGAAGTGGCCTCACACGGGCGCAAGTAGATCGGTTTTCGAGCGGGTGTGTCACGCTTGGGACCTGTTGCGGGGAAGCTAACAAGAATAAGCAACCATGCATCCACCACCGAGCGATCAGACTTTAGATCCGGGTCAGGACTCGCCACAGCTCTTCATCAGCTACAACTCCCGCGACCATGAACAGGTGGCAGTCGTGCGCAGGCAGCTGTCCGCACGCGGCATCTCCAGCTTTCTCGATCGTGAGCACCTGATCAAGGGTCTGCCCTGGCCCCAGGCGTTGGAGCGGGCCTTGACCCAGGCCGCGGCGGTGGCAGTCTTTCTGGGTCCCCATGGCCCCGGTGACTGGCAGTGGATTCCGCCCTGGAGCGTCAGGCCCAGGAGAAAGAGGTTGGCAGGCCTTTTCCTGTTATCCCCATACTGCTTCCCGAAGCCGATCTGACTGCCAACCCCTTGTTTCTCCATACCTGGGTCGATCTGCGTCGGGATCTTCGAGATCCCCAGGAACTCGCCGGCATAGTCCGCGCCATCGTCGGAGAAATCAGCCAGATTCGACCGGGCACCTCACACACCGACCCGTGTCCCTATCGCGGATTAGAAGTCTTCCGCGAGGAGGACACCGCCCTCTTCCGTGGCCGCGAGAAACCTACGGACAAGCTCATCGAGATCGTACACGGCCGTAATCTGGTTGTTGTGGTCGGCTCCTCGGGCAGTGGTAAATCCTCCCTGGTCCAGGCCGGTCTGTTACCCAGGTTGGACCAACAAAAACCGCCAGCCGAGACCTGGGACGCGGCCATCTTTACGCCGGGGGAGCGTCCCAACCAGCACTTGGCCGCCGCCTTGCTGTCATTCATCGAACCCGACCTCAGCGAAGTCAACCAGGAGACTAAGGCCACCAAGCCCGATAAAGACCTGGCCGGGGGCGATGTCTCTTTGGAGTTCGTGATCGAGTGGCTCTTGCAAAAGACCAAGGGCATTAACCGCCTGTTGCTGGTGGCCGACCAGTTCGAAGAGCTCTTCACTACCACCCCGGCCAACCATCGAGGCCCCTTCATCGCCCGGCTGTTGGAGGTCATTGATCGTACCCGGCTTACGGTAGTGATCACCCTGCGGGCGGATTTCTACGGCCAGGCCCTGGATCTCAGCCGGGAATTCGCCGACCGGATCGAGCAGGGGATGGTCAATCTGGGCCCCATGACCCGAAAGGAGCTGACGCGGAGCATCCGCGAGCCTGCTGCCCAGGTCGGCGTGCGGTTCGAGCCGGGCCTGGTGGACAAGATCCTCGACGATGTGACCGACCAGCCCGGCAATCTGCCCCTGCTCGAATTCGCTCTTACCGAGCTTTGGGAGCAGCGGCAAGACAATGTGATGACCCACATCGAGTATCGGGCCATCGGCGGCGTTACCGGATCGATCACCAAGCGCGCGGAGTCTGTGTACGGGAAGTTCTCGGACGAACAACAACAAGTAACTCGACGCCTCTTTACCCGGCTGGTGCAGGTAGCAAGTGCGGAAGAAGACAATCAGGACACCCGCCGCCGGGTCGCACTCGCGGAGCTGGAGCCGGCCACGAGGCCCATCGTGCTGGCGCTGGTCCGGGCTAGGTTCCTGATCATCAACGACGATACCCCGGCCATTACCGCCGAACCGGAAACGGATGACATTCCAACCGAGCAACAACCGGCGGCCACGGCCAGGCAGGGCACCACGGTCGAAATAGCCCATGAGGCATTGATCCGGGGTTGGGACCAGCTGCGTGGCTGGCTCAATCAGGACCGGGAATTCTTGCTTTGGCGCCAGCGGCTGGATCAGGCCCAGACCCGCTGGGACCAGATGCAGCAAGACCCAGGCTCCCTGCTGCGGGGCGCCGCCCTCACCGAGGCCGAAGGCTGGCTGCACCAGCGACCTCAGGAGATCAATGCCGATGAACGGACATTCATCCAGGCAGGTCTCACCGAACGCACCCGAGAGCAGCAAACATAGGAACGGCGCCGCCGGAATCTGATTTGGGGCTTGGCGACCGGACTTCTGATCGCGGTTGGGTTGGCCCTCTTCGCATTCTTCCAATGGGACCGGGCAGAGACCCACGCGGATAATGCACGCAAGGCACAATCACAGGCCGAAGAGCAGACCCGGTTGGTGCAAAGGGGCGCCTGTAATGTCCAGTTGGAACGGGTTCAGGATCTGTGGCGACAGTATCCGAATCAGGCCCTAGAACTGTTGAAGGACACCGACCGCTGCCCGGTGGAGTTGCGCGATTTTACCTGGCGCTTCTTTCGCCGGCTGTGCACGCCAGATTACGTTATCCTCCGAGGCCACACCAATTTGGTTATCTCCGTGGCGTTCGCTCCTGACGGACAGATCCTGGCCTCGGCGAGCCAGGACAAAACCGTTAGGCTATGGGATGTCGAGACCGGTAAGCTACGCGCTACCCTTCGGGGTCACACTGGTGGGGTTAGCTCCGTGGATTTCTCACCCGACGGACGGATACTGGCCTCGGTGAGCGAGGACAACACCATCAGGCTATGGGATGTCGAGACCAGTCAGCTGCGCGCCACCCTCACGGGCTACGCTGGCACGGTTGCCTCCGGGACCTTCGCTACGGTTGCCTCGGTAGCGTTCGCTCCCGACGGCCATATCCTGGCCTCGGCGAGCAAGGACCAGACTGTTAGGCTCTGGGATACCGAGACCGGTCAGTTACACGCTACCTTCCAGGACCACGCTGGCGCGGTTGCTCCTATCGCCTTCACTATTGTTGCTCCTTTGGCTTTCGATCCCGAGGGGCACATCTTGGCCTCGACGAGCGGGAACGAGACCATCAAGCTGTGGGATGCCAAGACCGGCCAGCTACACGCCACCCTCCAGAGTCATTTGTCCGTTACCTCGATGGCCTTCGCTCCCGATGGACGGATCCTGGCCTCGGCTGGCCTGGATACAACCATCAAGCTGTGGGATGTCGAGACTGGCCAGATACGTACCACCTTCCAAGATGATAACTATAAGGCTCCCCTCTCCATAGCCTTTGATCCCGATGGCCGAATCCTGGCCTCGGCGAACCTGGACAAGACCATCAAGCTGTGGGATGTCGAGACCAGCCAGATACGCGCCACCCTCCAGGATCAAACCAGCTTGGTTACCTCCGTAACCTTCGCTCCCGACGGTAATACTCTGGCTTCGGCGGGTGGGGATACTATCAAGCTGTGGGACCTCGGCAGTAGTCATCTGCGCGACCCTCTTCGAGACCAAGCCATCATGAAAGTAACCTCGGTGGCCTTCGCTCCTGATGATCGTATTTTGGCCTCGGCAAGTTTGGATGGGACCATCAAGTTGTGGGATGTCGAGACCGGCCAGCTGGGTGCTACCCTACGGGGCCACTCCGTCGGGGTTAGCTCCATGGTTTTCGCTCCCGATGGCCGTAGCCTGGTATCGGCGGGCTGGGACGAGATCATCATGTGGGATGCCGAGACCGGCCAGATACGCGCCACCCTCCAAGACCACACCGATATGGTTGAGGCCGTGGCCTTTGCCCCTAACGGTCGCATTCTAGCCTCGGCGAGCCGGGACCAGACTATCAAGCTATGGGATCTCAAAACCGACCGGGTGCGCGCCACCCTCCAGGGTCATACCGGGTGGGTTAACTCCGTAGCTTTCGCTCCTGACGGCCTTAGCCTGGCTTCGGCAGGCGGGGACAACACCATCAAGCTGTGGGATGTCGAAACCGGCCAGCTACGTGCTACCCTCAAGGGCCACACCGACAGTGTTGGGTCCGTGGCATTCGCTCCCGATGGCCGTAGCCTAGCCTCGACGAGTCAGGACAACACGATCAAGCTGTGGGATGTCGAGCGCGGCCAGTTACGAGCCACCCTTCGGGGCCATACCAATGGGGTTTTTTCTGTGGATTTCGCACCCGACGGCCGCACCCTGGCCTCGTCGAGCTCGGACAGTACTATCAAGTTGTGGGATCCCGAGACCGGCCAGCTACGCGCCACCCTCCAGGGTCATACCGGATGGGTTGTCTCCGTGGCCTTCAGTCCTGATGGCAGTACCCTGGCCTCAGCGAGTAGGGACGGTGCCATCAGGCTGTGGGAGGCTGAGGGAAGTAGGAATGATGAACCGAGAAAAGGGGCCAGGCTCAATTAAGTTTCCAGCCAATAAAAAGGGGAAAATCATGGAATGGACCGATGTAATGCACAATCCTTTCCTTAAGGATCTGCCGTTCAAGATCGAGCTTGACAAGTGGGGCAAGATTCTCATGAGCCCTGCCGGCAACAATCACGGTAGACTCCAATACGAAGTCGGCTCGTTTATCGACAAGAATAAAGGTAGCGGCAAAGTCATTATGGAATGTGCCCTTTATTCCAATGCGGTTCAAACTATTCCGCGGTCAAGGAAAAAGGAGGTCATACGCTGTAAGGAGCGTCGCACCAATCCTGCAGCACTGCGCTATCCCACGCCGGCAGATAGTCGAAGTCGCCCATCAGATCCGCATGCACCGCCGTGGCCAGTTCGTGGGAGACCTGCCTCCGGGTCAGCATGTGGAAGTACCAGGCAAAGTGGTAGCCGATGCGCCGGTCGAAGCCGTGGATCAGGTTGGCAAGGTCTGCACCGCGGGTGACGATTTCGGCGGGCAGGTTCGGGATCTCTCCGTTCGCCAGCAGGATCGGCTTGGCGCTCAGCCGGTCGTCGCCCTGGGTGTCCCGATAGTCGCGGATGCCCAAGATCCAATGGTCGCAGAAGCAGGTGGATTCGCTGGCACTGCTGCGATCCCAATCGCCCAGGAAACGCCGGATGTTTGCGCTCGCGTCTTCCGAATCGATGAAGTCCGCCACCTGTACGAGGCGGCGGAACAGCAGGCGCGGCGGCGCCACCGGCTCGGAGGCCAGGCGTGGGAAATCCAGGGGATCGATGAAGTCTTCGAGATCCTCCGGCGTCCAGTCCGGGGTCCACAGGGGCCGTTCGATGACTTCCTGAACCTGCTCGACCTCGATTTGGATGTAGTCCCGCGCCCGTTCTCCGGTGACCGCCGTGAGGTAGTGGGTACGGCCTTCCAGTCTGGTCACGAAGCCGCTGCTCGCGGCGCACTTGTCCATTAGCCGCTCCAGGTCGCCACCGGACTGCTCCTGCGCCCAGGTGTCGATATGTTGGACTACGGGTCGGTAGTCCGCGTCCACGACGCCGCCGAGGCGGTGCCACCCGGTCCGGGTCATGGCGTGGCGTAGCACAAGCTCCGGGACCTGTTCCTGCAGCCGGGCCAGGATGGCCGGCGGCGAGACGGATGTCAGCTCCCGGTTACAGGCGTTAGCGATGCGCGACTGAATGGTGGTTAACATATGAAATGAATCCGCAGATTGTTGGTCCCGAATGAGGGATCACGGCTCACATTCTTGGGGTCCAAAGCGGATGCGTTCCTCGGGTGGCCGCCCCATGATCTTGGCCAGCCACGGCGGTACCTTCGACGCCAATACCTGTCGCAGAGCAATGATGCGCTCGCGGGCAGGACCCCCTTGCGTATCCTTGATCGGGTGGATGTTCGCCCTGATTACCTGTGCTGCCGCCGGACCGCCGATGGAGGCGACGTAGAGGATTTGGCAATCCCCGATCAGCCCTACCCGGTAGGCGGTCTTGTCCTCGGCATGCGCATCCTCGGGTACGCGGACCTCGATCAGTCGGTCCTCCTGGGCCGATACTTGGTAGATCAGGAAACGCTCGGCACGGCCGAAGTGTCCGTCGAGCAGGTCGCCGGTGTCCGACGCGCAGGCGACGCGGATCGAATCCGGCATGTCTCCTTCCGCGTAGGATTCGACCGGCGGCAGGTCCCGCATCTTCAGGGCGGCGGCGTGCCCAATGAGGGTGGATTTCAGGGTCATTGCCGTGGACCACATGGATGGCATGAGGGTAGCCCAATAGACAACATGGACAATATGGACTGCATGGACTGGGGGGCATATGCAACCCCCGGTCCACACAGTCCACTTAGTCCATGTAGTCCACGGCGGCTGCCACCCCAGCTGGATGTCGGGCACGGGGCATACCGCTGCCCTGGACCGGAAGGACGGCATGAGGATAACCCAATGGACAACATGGACAATATGGACTGCATGGACTGGGGGGCATATGCAACCCCCGGTCCACACAGTCCATCTGGTCCATGTAGTCCACGGCGGCTGCCGCCATTGCTTTCGGTGAACACAGCCCACCCTACGCCGGGACGATGCAGTCGTCTTCCATACAAGCATCGACGCATTGGGGCATGTCGGACTCGCCTTCGCACTCGGTGCAGGTCTCGGCATCGATCTTGTAGACGCCCTTGAAAGGCGTGATGGATTTGGTCGGGCAAAGCGGCTCGCAGTCGCCACAGGCGGTGCAGACATCGCGCACGATCTGGAAGGCCATGATGGATCTCCTGGTTTGACTGGCAGTCGGAAAACCTGCGCCGGTATGGGTCAGGGTCGGCGTCAATCCCCGCGCCTGAAGCGCAGGGTGATCGGAAACTCGGGCCGCGGGTGTACCGGGTCGATGTACCACTTGGAGCCGTCCGCAAGTTCCACCGTCCCGCCCCAGGCGGACTTTGTGTCCACCTCCACCGCGGTGACGGTCTCTTCCAGGTCCTTCTTTGCGACATAGAAGAGCAGATCTCCGGCATCGTTGGTCCTGATCATTACGTTGGGCATGTAACGTGCTCCCACATGTCTCTGTTCGGCGTTATTCGGCGTTGGTTGTGGGGTCTGACTGGATTGATTTGTTATGTTTCTGAAGCCTGATCAAAAGCTCTGAACTGATTGATGTGATCCCAACTAAAATCTAGTAGATTATCTGGTTTATAAACTAATGGTTCAACAATATCAAAAAATTCAACAATAGCCCTCATAGACTTTTTCAAAAACTCTTCATTCATAGCCAACCTGTCATCATCTAGAATGATTAAGCCGGAGTTTTCTTCGGCTATTTTACGAACTTTAGTTTTTTGATCTGAATACGTTAAGTAACCATCGCAATGAGCTATTCAGTTTCTTTGCATCCCCGACTGTTCGGTAGGATGCACAAAGCGAAGCGTGCCCATCAATAGATTGGTGCCACCTCTTAAGCCAAGCAGCGTGCCTGACCCGAAACATCGCATGTTAGGCATGCCCGCCGTCCAAAGATGCGGTTCGCGCCGTCCCTGGCGTTCACCACATCCTACGGATCACCGAATCAGGTCATAGTTGTAATCGGTGACGCCCATCTCTCGGGTCTCTTCATCGAGCCGCTCCAGCACGGCATTGACCAGGGTGGTCAACAGGTACATGGCGCCCTCGTAGCCCAGAGTGGTCATCCGGTGCAGGTGGTGGCGGTCGAAGATCGGAAACCCGATGCGGATCAGCGGGACTTCGTGCGCCTTGCCTTTATGCAGGGTGTCACGCTGGATGAACTTGCCGTAGGAGTTGCCGATCATGAAATCCGGCTTGTCGGTGAACATCAGCGAGCGAAAGTGCCACAGGTCCTTGCCGGTATGGACCTGGGTGTTGCGACCGTATGGAGATTCGGCACACAGCTGCTCCAGGGCCTTCCTGTAGCGCTTATTGGCGTGATTGACCAGCACATGGGTCGGCTCGGCCCCCAGCTCCAGCAGGAACTTGGTAAGCCCCAAGGCGAAATCGGCATCGCCGTAGAGTGCGAACTTTTTGCCGTGCAGCCAGGCATGGCTGTCGGTCATCATGTCCACCAGGCGGCCGCGCTCCTTGGTCAGGGACGCGGGGATCGGCTTGCCCGTGAGCGCGGAGACCTGCATCAGAAAGGCGTCGGTCCAGGCCAGACCCATCGGGATATTGATTTCGGTGGCGGGCTGACGCCAGGTGCCCTTGACGAACTTTCTGGACTTTACGGACTGCCAGGGCTGTAGAAACAAAGTGTCGATGGCGTTGGGCGCGTCCTTCATCTCCTCCATACCGGTGCCGCCGTCGTACATGCGGTACTCGCCGTCCGCCGGTGTATCCAGCACCTCGGTAGGATCGCACAGCAGGCTGTAATCGACGCCCATTTCCCGCAGCATGCGGTGCATGACCCGGTAGTTGCCGAGATAGGTCTCGAAGCCGGGAACCAGGTTGAGCTTACCGTTGGAGCCTACCTCCTTGTCGTCCATCGCGTTGAGCGTGAAGTAGCGCTGAATCCCCTCGAACATATTGTCCCAGCCGGTGGTGTGACTGCCCACGAAGCTCGGGGTATGGGCAAAGGGGATCGGAAACTCCGGCTCGATGTGCCCCTCCTTCTTGGCATTGCCGATGAAGGCGTTGAGATCATCGCCGATGACCTCGGCCATGCAGGTCGTGGAGACCGCGATCATCTCCGGCTTATACAGGGCCTTGGCGTTCGCCAGACCCTCGAACAGGTTCTTCTGGCCGCCGAAGACCGCCGCGTCTTCGGTCATGGAGTCGGAGACGCAGGCCACCGGCTCCTTGAAGTGACGGTTGAAGTAGGTACGGAAGTAGGCCACGCACCCCTGGGAGCCGTGCACATAGGGCAGGGTCTTCTCGAAACCGAGCGCGCAGAGCACGGCCCCCAGGGGCTGGCAGGCCTTGGCCGGGTTGATGGTCAGGGCCTGGCGCTGGAAGTTGAGTTCCTGGTATTCCTCGGTCGTGGTCCACCGGAACACCTCTTCCATCCGCTCCGGGTCGTGGCATTCTTCGACCCGGGCCCGCTTTTTGGCGAGGTCTTCCCGGTAGTCGTCGGCACGGAACAAGGGGTAGCTCGGCTTGATGTCTGCGACTGTCTGGCTCATGCGTGGTCTCCTGCCGCCCCGCTGATCCGCGGACGGACGGCAACATCGATGGTCATGTCCATAGCGCGGGCGAAGTAGGTCGGGCAAAGGCACCAGGGACGGTGGCAGCCGCCGTGGACTACATGGACTAAGTGGACCATGTGGACTAGGGGTCGCTGTGTGCCCCCGAGTCCATGCAGTCCATACTGTCCATGTTGTCTATTGGGCTACCCTCATGCCGTCCATGCGGTCCACGGCAGCGTGCCCAATATCGACCTTGCGTTGGGCACGCCGCACCGTCCCTGGCGCGTCTTTGCCCAACCTACATGTATGCGGTCGATCCACCTTCAGGCCCCGGCCGCCTTGTCCGCCCGTAGCCAGGGCGCCTGCAGCTCCTGCCAGCAGGGGTTGTTGATGGTCATATCCATGTCCCGAGCGAAGATGGCAAAGCCGTCGTAGCCGTGATAGGGACCGGAATAATCCCAGGAGTGCATCTGCCGAAAGGGGATGCCCATCTTCTGGAAGATGTACTTCTCCTTGATGCCGGAGCCGATCAGGTCGGGCCTGATCTTGTCGGCGAATACCTCGAACTCGTAGGCGGTGAGGTCGTCGTAGAGCAGGGTCGCGTTACCCATCTCCTTGATGGTGCGGTCGTAGTCGTCGTTATGGGCAAACTCGTAGCCCGTGCCCACCACCTCCATCCCCAGGTCTTCATAGGCACCGACGACGTGCCGCGGACGCAGACCGCCCACATAGAGCATGACCTTTTTCCCTTCCAGGCGTGGCAGGTACTTCTCGATGACCGCTTCATACTGGGACCGGTACTTGGCGATGACCTGCTCGGCGTTGACCCGGATGGTCTCGTCGAAGCAGGCGGCGATCCTGCGCAGGGATTCGGCGATTTTGGTCGGACCGAAGAAGTTGTACTCGATCCAGGGAATGCCGTACTTCTCCTCCAGATGCCGACTGAGGTAGTTCATCGAGCGGTAGCAGTGGATCAGGTTGAGCTTGACCTTGGGGGTCAGCTCGATCTCGGACAGGCTGCCGTCGCCGGACCATTGGGCGACGACGCGCAGACCCATCTCTTCGAGCAGGATGCGCGAGGCCCAGGCGTCGCCGCCGATGTTGTAGTCGCCGATAATGGCCACATCGTAGGGCGTAGTCGCAAAGCTGTCGTCGCCGTCGCGGTTGCCGATGACCCAATCGCGGATCGCATCGTTGGCGATGTGATGGCCCAGGGACTGAGACACGCCGCGGAAGCCCTCGCAGCGCACCGGCACCACCGGCTTGCCGAGCTCCTTGGCCTTTTTCTTGGCCACCGCCTCGATGTCATCACCGATCAGGCCGATCGGGCACTCGGACTGGATGGTCACACCCTTGCTGAGCGGGAACAGCTGCTCGATCTCGGTGACGATCTTGTCGAGCTTCTTGTCGCCGCCGAACACAATATCCTTCTCCTGGAAGTCCGAGGTGAAGTTCATGGTGCCGAAGGTGTTCACGCCGGTCATACCGACGTAGTAATTGCGCCGTCCGGCGCGGGAGTACTGACCACAGCCCACAGGCCCGTGGGAGATATGGATCATGTCCTTGATCGGGCCCCAGACCACCCCCTTGGAGCCGGCATAGGCGCAACCGCGGACGGTCATGACGCCGGGCAGGGATTTGCGGTTGGAGGTGATACATTGCTTGGATTGCTCGATGGATTGATCGTTGGCCGTCAGGTGCTTGGCGCGATCTTTCCTCGCCTTATCCGGGTAGACCTCCAGGACCTCCTGAATGAGGTCCTGGATCGGTTCGCGTGTCGATGCTGCCATAGAAGCTCTCCGGTTCGGGCGCCGCGGCCGCTCCGCCGTCGGTCACCCGGTTGTATGAATGGACCTGTCACCTAGCACAGGTGGATGAAAAACAGGAAGCTATTTATGGTGCAATCCGAACTCGCCATGTTTTCACCACAGAGAACACAGAGGACACAGAAGTTCAGCTCGATAACGCTGGATGCCATCGACGAGATACCGGACGTTGAAGTGGATCAATCATTCGGTGTCTTTCTGGGCCGAACGCCTATCGGTAAGCCATTGTGCGGTCGGGATTGGACTGATTTGGTCTGTGCTTTTCAACAACCCGGCATGGATGATCGGCGGATTCCAGCCGCCTCGCACCAAGCTGGCGATGTCCCGCTCTGGCGCAGCCGATCATCTTTTCCGTCGATGGAACGCTTTCCACTCTCTGTGTCCTCTGTGTTCTCTGTGGTTCCATGATTCTTATCCACAGGGACTTATGACTCGTCGGTCTGAGGCGGAGCCTCGCTAGTAGGTTTCGGTCTTCCGCCACGCTGCATGCTTCTCATGCATCAGGCGGCTGCTGCTGCGGCCGCGGTCTGACCGATAATGGACTCGTCTTCCTCTTCCAGGACCCCGAACTCCATCAGCAGGTCCTCCAACTCGTCCATGCTGATGGGCGTGGGGATAACCAGATTCTTGTTATCGACGATCTTCCGGGCCAGCTCGCGATACTCCTCGGCCTGCTTGTGCGCGGGGTCGTACTCGATGACCGTCATGCGGCGAATCTCGGCACGCTGTACGGCGTTGTCCCGGGGGACGAAGTGGATCATATGGGTCCCCAACTTCTTGGCCAGGGCCTCGATCAGCTCATTCTCGCGGTCGGTGTTGCGGCTGTTGCAGATCAGACCGGCGAGGCGTACCCCGCCGGACTTCGCGTACTTCACGATCCCCTTGGAGATATTGTTGGCCGCGTACATCGCCATCATCTCGCCGGAGACCACGATATAAATCTCCTGGGCCTTGTTCTCCCGGATCGGCATGGCAAAGCCACCGCACACCACATCGCCGAGCACGTCATAAAAGACGAAGTTCAGGTCCTCGTCGTAGGCGCCTTCCTCCTCGAGGAAGTTGATGGCCGTGATGACACCGCGGCCGGCACAACCGACGCCGGGCTCGGGACCGCCGGACTCGACGCACTTGATATCGGAGTAGCCCATCCGCAGCACGTCCTCGAGCTCCAGGTCTTCGACGGAACCCGCCTCGGCGGCCAGATGCATGATGGTCTCCTGGGCCTTGGAGTGCAGGATCAGGCGGGTAGAGTCGGCCTTGGGATCGCAACCGACGATCATGACCTTCTGACCGAGCTCGGCCAGGCCCGCGACCAGATTCTGGGTGGTGGTGGACTTACCGATTCCGCCCTTGCCGTAGATGGCGCATTGACGCAGTGCCATGGTGGGATCTCCCGATTTACTCGCTGCGTAGCGGGTTGTACGAAATCACGTTCCCCTTTTTAGTTGCAAGCCCCGTGCCAATCGCCGAAACAGCGGTCAACTGCTTCAGGGTAAGAGACTGTCCGAAAAAGGACCGTAGGCCGTAGGCTGGGTTGCGGCCAGGGACGGCCAAAACCCAGCAATACTGCTTCAGGGTAAGAGACTGTCTGAAAAAGGACCGTAGGCCGTAGGTTGAGTTGCGGCCAGGGACGGCCAAAACCCAGCAATACCCAAAGCCGGGTTTCGTTCCTCAATCCAGCCTACGGTCTTTTCTTAGACAGCCTCTCACGTGATCACACACGTGGGCGCGCTGTTATGGTGCGGGGCCGGGTCCCTGTCGTCGTACTTACGTGATCGCGCGCGTGGGCACGCTGCACTGCACCTGGTCAGTGCCTGGGCAGACCCCGATTCGGTTGGTACGTCGAACGCGGCGCTTGCCTGTCGGTAGACAGGCAACTCGACACGACGCCAGGATTCCTTGAGGGACCCGAATCTTTACAAACAAGTCAAATTTGTGCGCGGCACAAAAAAATCGAATCGAAGGCGCAGAGTGACCCGGACAGAGTATCTACGGGCTCAATGGCATCGATGTGGACCCGAGGTTTTTGTCGGGTTGTCTGTCTGCCCTGCCGCAGGCGTTGCCGGTTCACCGAACTCCGGGGGCCTGTTATGATTTGTGCCGTGTCGCAAGCCCGACCGGTAATTGCCGAATCCTCGCCGGTAGTGGCTCGGAGCAACACTGGAGAACCAGGCCATGCAAGTATTGGTGGGCGATATCGGCGGTACCAAGACCGTCCTGGCGATTGCCGAGACGGATGCCGACGGTATCCGTCTGATCGGTGATCGGCGCTATGCAAGCCGTGATTTCGCCTCCCTGGAGGCGGTCGTCGCCCGCTTTTTCGCGGAGACGGGCAGGACTTGCGAGCGCGCGGCCTTTGCCGTGGCCGGACCGGTACAGGACGACCGCAGCGAGATCACCAATCTCCCCTGGGCCCCGAGTGCCCGTGACCTCGAACAGGCCCTGGGCCTGCGCACGGTACGCCTGCTCAATGATCTCGAGGCCGTGGCCTGGGGGATCGCCGCCCTGGCCCCCGCCGATTTCGAGGTGCTCCACCCAGGGGAGCCGAATCCGGCGGGCAACGCCTGTGTGGTGGCAGCCGGGACCGGACTGGGGGAGGCGGGCCTGTATTGGGACGGGACGGCCCACCGGCCATTCGCGACCGAAGGAAGCCACGCGGATTTCGCCCCCCGCGACGATCGGGAGATGGCGCTGTTACGTTGGTTCCGGGGGCGTTACGGATATGTGAACTGGGATCGCGTGGTCTCCGGCATGGGCATCGCGGATAGCTACGACTTTTTGCTCGAACGGCGTGGCGCCGGCGGTTCGGACCCTTTGCGGGAGGCAGCGGTTGAAGATAAAGCGGCGGCCATCGCGACCGCAGCTGCGGATGGGTCCTGTCCCGTCTGCGTCGAGACTATGCAGCTTTTCATGGAGCTCTATGGGCGCGAGGCGGGTAACCTGGCCCTCAAGCATATGGCCGTCGGCGGCGTCTATCTGGGCGGCGGCATTGCCCCGAAGAACCTCGATCTGCTGCGCCGGGGCCCTTTTCTGGAAGCATTTTTCGACAAGGGCCTCATGACTGCATTGATGCGGCGCATGCCGGTCAAGGTCATCCTCGAACAGCGCGCAGCACTGTTCGGCGCGGCACGTTTCATGGCCGCCGCCTGAGGCCCGTAGCATCTGTGGGTGGTGGGGGAACCCCACATCTGTCCACTGAGTCCATGTTGTCCATAGTGGTTGCCTCGAAGCTCGCGGTTCCCACCATGGACCACATGGACTGAGTGGACAACATGGAGGTAGTGTTCTAATTTTGTTGCTCAAGGATTTCAGGGCACTTTGAAAAATACGATTTCCGTCAAGGGCATGCATGAATACTCAATGGCTTAGAGTCGCTTAAGTGGTGAAAACGCCTATTTTTCAAGGTGCCCTTCAAACGGCGACGCCGAACTCATAACGATTTCCGAATACATACAGCCAACACCTTACCCGTGGCCCGACCAATAGCATGCCACAGCCATCTTTAGATTAGCTTTACTCCCGACATAACTCCACATCTCATCCATTTCAACGGTGGTGTCTTGCTCGCTAACATCATGATAATTCTCTACTTTTAGAATATCTACCACAATCTGCTCAGGCGTGTGGGTCACTAAAAAATCATGATTCACGGCGTGCAGGTCGGGTTCTTTTTTTTAATTCATTGATAACTGTCACAGGACTGATGCCCAGTACCCGCGCGGTAGCACGAATGCCGCTGCCATTCAGTGCCATTTCAATGATTTGTTGTTTCGTTTCCGGTAACCGCCCTTTCTCGGAATAATCCTGGATAAACGTTTTGCCCTCACAGGCCTGTTCTTTGCAAATAAAACGCTGTTTGCCATTGCTGGTGTTGCCATGTTTAGTAACATTAACACCATTGCAGACGGGGCATTTTACGGGTAGTAATACCATAAGAGTTTCCTCGGTAAAATTTTGTTCGGTTAATAGCTTAAAGCTCAGGTAATTATATCAAGTGATTTATAATAAGCAACAAAGTAATAACACTACCAACCTCTATCAGATCTAAAACCAAGGATTAAGAATCCCTCATAATACCCGAAAATATAATATGGTTTTTAAACGGGTACGATGAGAAGATCTAACCACCTGCATCAGTCTCCCACTTTTCCAGGGGGAGATCAAGTTCTCAATACAGATGCTCTCAACTATCGATAACACCGGGCGGACAGGATCTTCACGGAAAAATTAGCCGCAAATCAACGCAAATGGACGCAAATAAATGCAATGAGATGAAGAATCGTCGAGGATGGCGAGTCGATTGCGACCGGTTTGCGTTCATTCGCGTTCATTTGCGGCAAAATGACTGAACCGCGCCTTCGGCCTTGGTCTTGCCGTCCCGCTCTGCGTCCGGCCCTGCGACTCCTGCTCGCACTCTTGGTTCTCACCCTGACCCAGGGGGTGCCCGCGCTCGAGATCGAAGTGAAGGTCCGGGGGCTGAAAGATGATAAGCACGAGAAAAATGTGCTCGCGCTACTCGGGATCTACCAGGAACGCGAGGACAAGGAGCTTTCGATACCGCGGCTCGAGGCCCTGCACCGGCGTGCCCCCGATCAGATCCGCAAGGCATTGGCACCCTTCGGTCTCTACCGGGTGCAGGTGGAAGCTACCCTGACCAGGCCGAAATCCGAGGATGGGACCTGGCTGGCCAAGTACAAGGTGGTTCCGGGCGAGCCTGTCAAGGTGGGGTCCATCGACTACCGTATCACGGGTCCAGGCAAAGACGATCCGGCTTTCCCCAAAGAGTTTTGCAAGGAACCCGAGAAGGAATCAGGGAAGGAACCGGGGTCAGAGTCAGAGCTTTGTATGAAACCGGGGGATGTACTGCTGCATCCGGAGTACGACAAGGCCAAGAAAAATATCCTCTATCTTGCTACCCAACACGGCTATCTGGATTATGAGTTGATTCGTAGCCGGGTGCTGATCGATCCGGATGCCTATGAGGCCAAAATCGAGTTCCACCTCGACACCGGTCCCCGTTATTATCTGGGGAAGGTGAGCTTCACCCAGGATTTACTCGACGACCGTTATCTCGGGAAGTTCGTCGGCTTCGAGCCCGGTGATCCCTACGATCCGGAAGCACTACTGACCCTGCAGGGTAAACTGATCGGGATGGAGTATTACAAGAAGGTGGAGATCGTCCCGCACAAGGACCAGGCAGGGGCGAAGCGCGCCATCCCCATCGAGGTCATCGCTACCCCCAACAAGGCCAATAAATACCGCTTCGGGTTGGGTTACGCCACCGACGTCGGTCCCCGCGTGACCCTGGAGTGGCGCCGCCGTTATCTGACCCGACGGGGCCACACGTTCAAGCTGGAAACCAGTATTTCCGAGCCCTTTCAGGCGGTGAAGGGTGATTACCGGATCCCCATCGGTAATCCTTTGCGCGACTACATCACCATTCGTCCCGACCTGCGCGTCTTCGACATCGCAAGCCGGAAGGGAAACATCCAGACCCTGCAGGTCGCCCACTCGGTGGTGACTCCGAGCGGCTGGCGACGTACCGCGGGCATCGACTACCGGCGGGAGCAATTCGAGATCAGCGCAGACGATAAAGAGCTGGTAAACGAGCTGGTGCCCAACATCAGCTGGTCCAAGACGGCCACCGATGACCCCGTTTACACCACCAACGGCTACAAGATCAAATTCGCCCTCCTCGGCACCCTGAAGGGACTGATATCCCCCACCTCCTATCTGGGCGGGAGCGCGCGCCTCAAGTGGATCAAGAGCTTCCTCGACGATTACCGCCTCATCGCCCGCTCGAACCTGGGCGTGACCTGGGCGAACAGCGTCTTCGACCTGCCCGCCAGCCGCCGCTACTTTGCCGGCGGTGACAACAGCATCCGCGGTTGGGCCTGGGATGTCCTGGGTCCCAACAACCCCGTCACCAACGAAACCGTCGGCGGGCGCTATCTGGCGGTAGGGAGCCTGGAGCTCGAGCGCCGTATCAGGGGTGACTGGAGCGGGGCGATTTTTACGGACTTCGGCAATGCCTTCGATCCGGATTTTACCCGCGAGGTCGAGGCCAGTGCCGGCCTCGGGGTGCGCTGGCGCTCGCCCATCGGACAGATTCGCCTGGATGTCGGCGTTGCGCTTACCAGGGAAGACCGCCCGGCCCGCCTCCATATCGTGATCGGTCCGGACCTGTGAATGAGACGACCCGGGATACTACTGCTGCGCGGGAATCCGACCCGCCGGAGGCACAGCCCCCCGTCGCGGCGCAGTCCGGTCGCCGTTCCTGGTTGCGGCGGGTCTTGGTCCTGCTCAGTGTCCCGTTGCTGGTCGTCCTGGTCCTCCTGCTGGTGGTACTTTGGGTGCTGGGCACCGAGAGCGGGTTACGGTTCTCCCTCTCCGTGACGGAGAAGCTGACGCCGGGCCTGCTCCGAGTCGAGCGGTTCGATGGCCACATCCTGGGGGATCTGCACCTCGAGGGCCTGAACATCCGGCCCCCTGGAGTGGAGCTGAAATTCAGCGACCTGGATCTGCGCTGGCGTCCCCTGGAAACCCTGACCACCGGAACCCTGCGGATCTCCGAGCTCAGCACGCGCGCGCTGGACATTGCCATTGCCCCTTCCGAGGACAAGGAAACGGCATCCGGTCCCGTCAAGCTTCCGGAGATTTTTCTGCCTCTGGGGCTCAATCTGGAGCTGGAGCAGGCACGAGTCGGGCAGTTGAGCATCGGCACGCTGCATGAGGATTCCCGCTTTCGTATCGACCGGATTGCACTGGCCGCAAGCTGGTGGGGCAGTCGGGTCACCCTGCGGGAGCTTGCTGCCACCCTCCCGGAGCCGCGGTTGACGGCCAATGCTCAAGGTGAGGTAGCGCTGACCGGCGACTATCCGCTGGACCTCGAGCTGACCTGGGCCCTGTCCCGAGAACCGGCATTGGAGCTGAACGGCCAGGCGACGATCGGCGGCGATTTCAAGGCACTGCACCTGGAAAACGACCTCGGGGGTTCAGTGCGGGCCCAGCTCCGAGCCTCGGTGCGGGAGGTCCTGGAACACCTCCGGTGGGAGGGCGAGCTCGAAGTCCTGGAGGTCGACTTGCCCGCGATCCACGCCGACCTGCCGGTGCTGGATCTGAATGGGGAGCTGACCACCAGTGGCGACCTGGATGAGGCCCGGATCCAAGGCAACCTGGTCGGCGCGGCCCCGGATCTACCCGACTTCGGACGGCTCCGGGCCATGCTGGACGTCCGTTGGCGAGATCGGGTTCTCGAGATCGCGGACCTCAAGCTGACCGAAAACAAGTCAGGCGCCCGGCTTGTCGCCGGCGGGGAGCTGGACCTCTCGGACCCTGGAGGCAAGGTCGATCTGGAGGCCACCTGGGATAAGCTACGCTGGCCCCTGGCCGGAAAAGAGTCCATTGCCGCGGCCGAGCAGGGCAAGCTCCGGGTCCGGGGGACCCTCGATGAGTTCAGCTACCGGATCTCCTCCGAGGTTCGGGGCCGGGACTTCCCCGCGGCAAAGCTGCGGCTGACGGGGGAGGGGAACCAGGAAACCACGCAGATCGAGAACTTAAGGATCGACACCCTGGACGGGAAGCTCGAGGCCGAGGGCCAGATTGCCTGGTCGCCGAAGCCGAGCTGGGCATTGACCCTGGTCGCGGACGGGGTCGATCCCGGTATCCGGTGGCCACAATTACCCGCCCGGATCGGGTTCGCGTTGACCAGCAAGGGCAATCCGGATGCCTTCGAGTATGACCTAGAGGCCGGGGTAAAAAGCGAGACCCTGCCCGCGGCGACCCTCGCGCTGAGGGGCCAAGGCAATCTCGAGGGCACCCGGATCGAAGACCTGCGCTTGGACACCTTGGGCGGATGGCTTCAGGGCATGGCGGATGTGACCTGGGCTCCGGCCGTGACCTGGGACGCGGAGCTCAGGGTCGCGGATATGGATCCCGGTAAACAATGGCCCGAGTGGGGCGGTGTCTTGGATGGACGCATCCTCAGCGCAGGCGGGCTCAAGGACGGGAGTCCCGACCTCGGCGCCCAGCTAGTCTCCCTCACAGGGGAACTGCGGGGCTATCCGGTGGACGCCGCGGCCAGGGTACGGATGCAGGGTACCGAGCTTACGATCGAGGAGCTGCGCGTCGCGTCGGGTCCCAGCAACCTGCAGGCCGCCGGCACGGTCGGCGAGCGGCTGGATCTGGCGCTGAGCGTCCGTTCGCCGGATCTCAAGAGCCTGCTCCCCGGCGCCGAGGGCAACATCCAGGCGAACGGGGCCGTGACCGGCACTCTCGAGGCCCCGGCGGTAAGACTCGATCTGGTCGCCGCCGGTATCGCCATGGCCGGACAGCGTATCCAAAACCTGAGTGGTACCGCCCAGGTCGATCTCGCGCCGAATGGTCCGCTGAAGATCGACCTCACCGGCCAGGACCTGGTCGCCGGTGGGCTGGCATTCGACCGCCTGCGCATCCGGGGCAGCGGCGACATGGGCGCGCACCGCCTCTCCGCGCAGGTCGCCGGCGAGCCCTTGGCGCTGGACCTCGAGCTCGCAGGCGGCCTCAAAAGGGATAACGCCTACACAGGCCGGTTGGAAGAATTGGCGCTGCGGACCCGGGAATTCGGCAACTGGCAGCTCCGGAAGACTGCTCCAGTCTCTCTGGCCGGGACGCGGATCGGCGTGGGTCCGATCTGTATCCGCGAAAAAACTGGTGAAAAAGCCGGGTCGGGGGGCTGCGCACGCTTTGAGCAGCGGGAAAAAGGGACCTGGAATGCGGCACTCGATCTGGATCGCCTGGCCTTCGATCTGTTCAAAGGATTCATTCCGAAAGATTTCGTCTTAACGGGTGCGGCCAGGGCCAAGGCCGACTTCAAGGCGGCGGGCGGAGTACTCACCGGAAACGCCAGGGTGCGGATACCCGAGGGTGTGATCTCGATGGGGGGGGGTGAGGCGCTGCTGAACTTCACGTCTGCGAACCTCGCCGTCGATGCGGGTGGGAAGGGCCTGCGGGCCAAGCTCGCGGTCCCCCTGACGGGACTGGGTAACCTATCCGCCGCGGTCTCCCTACCCGGTTGGAGCCTCGCGGAACCGGCGCGTCCGCAGCAACCCCTGCGGGGGGACGTGCAGGCGCGAATCGAAGATTTCGGCATCGTCTCGCGCCTGGTGCCGGATCTCACGCATCTGACCGGCAAGCTGAACGCGGATTTCAAGCTCAGGGGGACCCTTGCCGAGCCGAGACTCGGCGGCGGCGCCAAGGTAGCGGGCGGCGGGCTCCAGGTACCCTTCATCGGCCTCGAGGTCGAGGACCTGACATTCGACGCCCAGGCCAGGGGCCTCGACCGCATCGAGTACAGCGGCGGTTTCAAGGCCGGAAAGGGCCGTGTGAAGATTACCGGCCACACCCTGCTGGGAGGCGCCGAGGGTCTGAGTACGCGTATCAGCGCCAAGGGTAACAAGCTCAGGGTGGCGGATACCAAGGAGTATTTCGTCCTGGCCTCGCCCGACCTCGAGGCCGAGATCAAGCCGACCGGGATCAAGCTGACGGGTACGGTGAAAATACCCGAGGCCCGCATCCGGCCCCGCCACATCCCCACGGGCACGGTTTCGCCCTCACCGGACGTCGTCATCGCCTCCAAGGTCCGGGAAGAGGGTCTCGGTTACGCCAAGAGCATCGACCTGCGGCTGGTGCTGGGCAAGCGGGTAACCCTGGATGCCTTCGGTCTGGAAGGCACCATCCGGGGTGAGCTGGCCGTTCTGCGAATACCGGGAAAAGAAATTTCGGGGGACGGCCAGTTGGAAATCGTCGACGGCACTTATCGCATCTACGCCGGTGGGCCCCTGAGTGCCGCGATCGGAACCTCACTGACCATCGAGCAGGGGTTCCTGAGCTACGCGAAATCACCCGTCACCAACCCATATCTGATACTCACGGCCCAGCGCGAGGGCGGTGACATCACCGCCGGCCTACGGATCTTCGGTACCATCAAGCATCCGAAGCTGACCTTTTTTTCCGCCACCGATCCCGGTATGTCCCAGTCGGAAGTCACCAAATATCTGCTGACCGGAATTCCACCCAGGCGCGGCGGGGAGCAGCAGGACCAAGCCATCTCGCTGGGCACCTATATCGCGCCCAAGCTGTTCGCGGAGTATGACCACAGCCTGGGGGACGAGTCCGACAAGATCAAGCTGCGCTATAACCTCAAGGACTGGATCGAGCTCCAGGCCGAGACCGGCGATGCCCAAGGCGGCGACATCTTTTTCACGGTTGAGCACTAGCGAGGCTGCGCCTCAGACCGACGAGGCGTGACCAACCGCACCGAAGAACCACGGAGGCAGACACGGATAAACACGGATCACAATCCGTGTTCATCCGTGGTTCAAAGGATTTGCGATTCCTGCCCAACAAGAGGCAGAACTATTTTTGTGCAGCGCACAAACTTGACTCATTTGTAAAGATTCGGGTCCCTCAAGGATCCTAGCTGTGGATGTTGGGCTGTGAGGCGAGTAGGTTCGGTGGTAGCCGCCGTGGACCGAATAGACCAGACCCAGTGGACCTAGCCCGTAGGCTGGGTTACGGCCAGGGACGGCCAAACCCGGCACACTCAGTCCATTGTCCACAAAGTCCACTTTGTCCATTCAGTCCACCCACGAACGCAAATAGAGCACCTAATGAACCGACGGCTTCTGCATCCCCGCCATTGGCCGAGCTGGGTCCTGGTGGGAATCTTCTGTCTTTTCGGACTGCTGCCGTTCCCCCTGCTGTGGGCCCTGGGTATGAGCATCGGGTACCTGGGTTATCTCCTTGCGGGTACCCGTCGGCGGGTGGTCCTGCGCAACCTCGCGCTCTGTTTTCCGGACCTGCCGGAACCAGCGAGAAGACGGCTTGCGGTCCTGCACTTCGGCTATCTGGGAGTCGCCGCCTGCACCCAGGGACTCGTGTGGGTAAGCTCCCGGCGGAGGTTGAGGCGCATCGTCGAGCTCCGTCACCGGGAACGGGTCGATGAGCCGCTCCGCAACGGGCGCAACCTCATCATCATGGTGCCCCACTTCGTGGGATTGGAGCTCGGCGGTGCCGCCTTCACCGCCTTGGTTCATCCCGGCCTGTACATGTACCAAAAGATCCGCAACCCCGTCATCGACGACCGGATGCGCCGTAGCCGTTCGCGTTTCGGCGCGGTCTCGGTAGAGCGCAACACCGGTCTGCGGCGGATGGTGCGGGAGATCCACAAGGGCATCCCTTTGTTCTACCTGCCCGATCAGGATCCGGGCCGCCGCGGCATCTTCGTGCCCTTTTGCGGCACAGCCACCGCAACGGTCCCCATGCTGAGCCGGTTCGCGCGCCTCGGCGCGGCCCAGGTGATCCCGACCTATGCCCGCTACCTGCCCTGGGGGCGGGGCCTGGAACTGAGCTTCCACCCACCGCTGGAGCCCTTTCCCACGGACGATCAGGAGGCGGACACGGCCTTGATGAACCGGACCATCGAGACCCACATCCGGACCATGCCGGCACAGTATTTTTGGGTACACCGCAGATTCAAGACCCGCCCGCCGGGGGAGCCGCCGATCTACTGAAGGGCGCCTTGAAAAATAGAGGTTGTCTAAAAACTAACACATTGATTTTAAACAGGTAGGCTGGGTCGAGCTCGTAAACTGGGTTTCGTTCCTCAACCCAGCCTACTCCAGGCCCTGGCCTACGGCCCTTTTTAGACAGCCTCTAGGCGTTTTCACCACTTGAGCGACTCTAAGCCATTGATTATTCATGCGTGCCCTTGACGGAAATCGTATTTTTCAAAGTGCCCTTAAGAATCGACCTCAACCGTTTCCACCGCACCCCGTGTTACCCAGGCATCCCGGCCGTTGGCGAGGACGATGTGAACCCAGTGTGCGCGGGCTTCGCGGATTCCGACTTCGGTGCCGGCGGGCAGGGGTTGGGCGAAACGCATGGGGGCGTTGGGGGAGTCGGCGGCACGGGCGATGGTTTCGTCGGTGATGAGTACGGCCTGTTTGGTGCCGCCGGCGCGGACCTGGGTTACCGCCGAGAGCAGCAGGCCCAGCCAGACCAGCAGGGGCAGGAGGGCGAGGTTGCGGGCAAGCGGGGAACGCCGGTAGATGGCGACCGCGAGCAGCAGGGCGGCAAGAAGGAATGAAAGGGCAGCGATGGCGGCCTGTTCGGCGGGGTTGAGGAAGTGACGCCAGATGAAGAAGCTTTCCAGAGCGCCTGCGGGCTCGGGTTTGGGGACCCAGGCCGGCAAGAGGGTGCGGGCGTGGCGGAGGTTCTGCCGGGCCCGCGCCTGATCGGGGTCGAGCACCAGCGCGCGTCGGTAAGCCAAAATAGCCGGTCCCAGTCGCTCGGCCTGGAGTGCGGCATTGCCGAGGTTGGTGTAGAGGTCCGCAGAGCGCGCGCCCTGGGTCGCGGCGTGCTCGAACAACCGTTGGGCCTGGTGGAAGCCGGCCAGGCGCTCGCCCCGAGCGGTCACTGCTTGGGCTTGGGTGTAGGCGTCGATCGCCTGCTCCAGGGTTGCGTCGGGGGTGGTCGCGATTACAGGTGGTACGAGGCAGAACCAGAGGACAGCGAGCCATGCCCTGGTACGGATGTGCGGATTGAATGGAAACATCTGATTCCTCATTTGAACCACGAATACACACGAATGGACACGAATTTGTGTTTATTCGTGTTCATTCGTGGTTCCTATCCGATATAGTGTTCAATGCCATTAAGTTAAGCGTTGCCAGTCGGCAAACCAGAGGAAAAACTACGAATCACGCGAATCCCCGCGAATCGGATTCGCGCCGATTCGCGTGATTCGTAGTTTTCTCTTCCGCACTGGTAAGCAACCAGCGACTAACTTAATGGCATCGATATAGTGTTGGGCACGCTGCTGTCCAAAGATGGGGTTCGCTACGCTCACCGCATCCCACAGGCTTTGGCCCATCTACCTAGCGAGGCTTCGCCTCAGACCGACGAGCCGTGATCATCGCTCTATCGCTATCGAAAGCGGAACCGTGATCGTGGTCGTGATCGTAATCGGCGACGCAAGGCAAAGCGGGCACAGAAAACCTGATGGCTACGGGTTTCGACCCGCTACCTGGCCGGGACCTCCGGAG
This sequence comes from Candidatus Thiosymbion ectosymbiont of Catanema sp. Cochon2018, assembly GCA_011392765.1. Lineage (GTDB taxonomy): Bacteria > Pseudomonadota > Gammaproteobacteria > Chromatiales > Chromatiaceae > Thiosymbion > Thiosymbion ectosymbiont_A. Next base: position 68,908 of record WYCW01000003.1, read on the forward strand.
ACCACGAACAGCGAAAGAATGCGGTCCCTCCTACGGCGGCTTCGACTACGATCACGATCACGACTCACGAGAGGGGTTAGACGTTGGCGAAATTTGACTCATTTGCACAAAATCCGGTCATTCAAGAAATCCTAGTCAGTCGTCGCTCGGTCTCCTTCAATAGCTGGTCGGCCAGGAGTGCGGCCCGGGCCCGCATGGGTCCGTCCAGGGTGCGGGAGGCACCGCCGGGGGCATAGGCAACGGCGTCGCATTCGGCTAAAAAACGGTCCAGGTCGGGAGGCGGCCGGATACCGGCGGTGGCGACCATTTGCCGCAATGCGGCGCTCGCTTCGGTGATGGTGTGGGCCTCGGTCACGGCCGCCCGGTGGGCACGCAGGGCCTTGGTGCGCGCCAGCTCGGCGGGATCGGTCCGGGCGCGGCGTCTGGCCGGCAGGGCCAGGAGGATAGCCAGCAGGCCCAGACCATAGACGCCGACCTGGGCGCCGGTGCTGGTCAGCAGAGAGCCGCTCGGCCGCAGTAGGGTGTCGATGTCGGTGGTGATGGCAAGATCGGCCCCGGTGAGGCTGAATACCGAGTGCTGCCGGGCCTTGGGGTCGATCGCTGCAGCAGTCGTCGGCTCGCGTTCGGGCTCGCGCGGCTCCTCCTCGGGCACGGCGCTCATTACGTCTGCGGCCGAGATGACTTGGGCGGGGCGCACGGACAGGGCAACGGGCTCGGAGCGGGTGGTCCGGTATTCCTGTCGTTCGGGGTCGTACCAGGAGAAGGCGAGGGGCGGGATGGCGGTGACCCCTTCGTGGAGCGCACGCACGGTCACCTCGAACCGCTTGGCGCCGTCGGCATAGATACCGGCGATCTTTGCGCTCTTTTCGCTGGGGATGCGAAAGTCCCGAGACGAGAGTCCGCCGTCGGCGGTGAGGGGCGGGAGCGCCGCGGTCTCGATGGCTGCGTCGCCCCGGAGGGTGAGGGTGAGGCGGATCGGGTCGCCGACCTGAACTACCGAGCGGTCCGCCGCGACTTCCAGCCGGTAGCCGGGGCCGACGGTGCCGCTAAAACTCTCGGGCCGACCCGCCCGAGGCAGGGCCTGGACGATCAGGGTGCGCGGCTCGTCTTCTACCCGACGTTTCCGGGCGTGGGTGGGGATCCGCTCGCCGAAGAAGTCACGGCGCCAACGCACTACCTCGTCGACTACCAGGCTGGCGGGGGTGAACTCGTATTCGCCGGTCCGCAAGGGGGTCAGTCGGCGGGTGAGGGTGTGTACCAGGTACTGCTCGCCGTGCTGAAACTCCGAGCGCGTGGTGGCGGCCAGCTCGATGGGGCCGGAGGCGGTGTCGATGGTCAAGGCGATGTCGGCGGTGGGGTCCTCGGGGTCATGAAAACGGAAGGCGTCGAGCCGCTCGAAGAGGGGGACGGATAGAAACGGGTCGAAGAGAGTGCCGCGTAGGTCGGCGGGGACCCACCATTCGAGCCGCACCGGTACGCGCTGGCCGACGATCAGCGGGCTTTCGGGCAGGATGAGCCGCAGCCGTTGCCGGCTGCTGACCGGGATCTCGCCGATCATCAGGCGCAGCTTGCCGGTGCTGGTCTGCCGGCCGTTCTGGGTGACCCGGAAGGGTCCGATGACCTGTTCGCCGCGGGCCTGGGCCAGGAACTGGTACTCGAAGACGAACCGGACTCGTCTGGACTGGCTCATCCGGCCATTGATGATCCGGATGCTGGTGCTGACGCTGGGGCTGACTCCGGTCAGCTCCAGGCGCCCCTGGGGTGGGTCTGCGACCTCGACCTGGGGTTGGGGGGTCTCCTCGAACCCCTCTACGATGACTTGCAGGTACACGGGTACGCCGACGAAGTGGGGGCCTTCCTCGGCGTGTAGCCGGGCCTGTCGGGCCGCCGCCGGGGGGCTTACAAGCTGGATGACGGCGATCAGTGCCGGCAGGAGTATCCGGCGCATGGAGTCAGTGTTCAGGGATAAAACGGTGCACATTGGCAACTATTTGCGTTTATTCGCGTTCATTTGCGGCAAAAAAATGATTCTCATGTTATCGGTACTTCGGTGCCGCGGTACTAGGATCCCTTGAGGGATCCGCATCTTTACAAATGAGTCAAGTTTGTGCACTGCACAAAAATAGTTCTGCCTCTTGTTGGACAGGAATCGCAAATCCTTTGAACCACAGATGGACACGGATAAACACGGATCACAATCCGTGTTTATCCGTGTCTGCCTCCGTGGTTCTTCGGTGCGGTTGGTCACGCCTCGTCGGTCTGAGGCGAAGCCTCGTTAGGGGGTGTTCTCAATTAATAAATTATCTAAGTGTTGTAGGCTGGGTTGAGGAACGAAACCCAGCTTTTCCGATCCGCAATACCGTGTGCCGGGTTTAGCCGTCCTTGGCCGTAACCCAGCCTACGGGCTTGATTTTTATGATGATTTGGCTCAATTGAGAACGTCCCCTAGGCTGTCATCAGGCTGGGTCGAGGAACGAAACCCAGCTTTGGTTATTGCTGGGTTTTGGCCGTCCCTGGCCGCAACCCAGCCTACCACTCGGTCGTCGTCAGCACTTTGCGAGTCTCGGCCGCCGAGGTGGCCAAAAGGTTTCCAGATCGAGGCTTACGGCCTCGAACGGTGGGGCAATCACCTGATCGGCATCGGTAAAGCGGCCGGCCTCGACCCAGACGCCGGCCTCGAGTCGGTAGGCCTCTAATGTGCGCTTGATCGGATCGATCAGCCAAGCGTATTGCACCCCGTAATGTGCGTACAGCGGCAGCTTGACCTTATGGTCTTTGCTCTTGGTGGACGGAGACAGAATCTCGCATATCCAGTCAGGAACCACCTCGAAACGTTGATCTTCCGGCGGGTAGGGCATCCGTTCCCGTCGCCAACCGGCCAAGTCCGGGACTACGACCTCGAGGTTCCGCACGAAGTGGATCTCCGGTTCATCGATGATCCACCAGTCGCCGGGTCCTCCGTCACCGATCTGGAACGGATTGAGTAATTTGGCGCCCAGCACAGAGCCGGAAACCGCATGTGGTCCGGCGGGCCGCGATTGGGTGTAGAGCTGTCCGTTCAGGATCTCCCCGGTCAGGCCTTCGGGCAGGGCTTCCAGGGACTCGTAGAGGGTTGGTTGGATTGCCGGCTGCATGGCTTCGGATCTCTCATTCAAATACATAAAAATGCATAAAACGGAAGAACAGTTACCATAGGACCAAGTATCTCACCAGTCTTTCTCCACTGGCTCGTAGCCGTGGGGTCGCTGCTTGGCACGCTGCTCCCGGCGTTGGGCCTCCCGGTCGCGTATGCCCTGCAGGAGTTGGCCCGCATCGCCCGGCTCCGGTTGAGGTTGCGTGTCTTCTTGGTCTTGGCCGCCCGGTTGGGATTCCTCCTGTTCTTGCTGCCCCTCCTGGTCCTGTTGGTCCGATTGCGGTTGGTCCGGTTGTTCCTGCGGCGGTGGTTGCAGGGCAGCGAGGGCGGCGGTCAACGCCTCGATGGCCTGCCGCTGGTGGTCGCGGGCGGCCTCGAAGGTCGGGGGTTCCGCGGCGATGGCCTCGGCGGCCTGGTCCATGTGGTCACGGGCGCTCGTGACCTGACCGGCGGCCTGCCGCAGGCGCGTTTGTTGCTGTTGGGCCTGGGCCGCCTGTCCTTGGGGGTCTTTGGGAGCCTCCGGCGTGGTGGGGGCAGGCCGCTCGGCTTGTTGTTCCAAGGCCTCGGCGATGCTCCCGGCCGTTTCGGCCAATGCCCTTTGCTCCAGGGCGATGGGGCCGAGGCGACGGGCGATTTCCTCCGCAGGCTCGGTCGCGGCGAGCACGGATGTCTCCTCGGTACGGTCACCCAGGTCGATCTGACGGAGACGGGTCTCGCGCAGATGGTCGACCACCGAGAAGAAGAGACGGCGCAGCGCCTCCACCCGGCTCAGGGTACGGTCGACGGCTTGCCGTGCCCGGTCCATGGCATTTGTCAACCCCGGATCAGCGGCCGGGAGGTCTTCCGCGGCCGTCAGGTTTTCTATGGCCCGTTGCATCGCTTTTTCCACTGCGACGCGCAGGGTGTCGGCCTGTTCCAGGTGGCGGCGCTCGGTTTCCAAAGCAGCAGGGTCCGGCGGAGCGGGGGTGGTCGGGTCCGGAATCCGGGGATCGGTGGTCGCCTGGGGATCCGGGGCTTGCGTCGCTTTGGCCTGCTCCTCCGCACCGAGCGTCGCGCCCAGTTGGTCGAGGATGGCGGCGCTGACACGTTGCGAGCGCTCGCGATTGCCGGTCTGAAGCTCGCGGGCGACAGGGAGGTATTCCGAGGATACCGCAGCCGGCTCATCCGGCGTCGAATTGCCTTCACGAGGCTCCGAATCCGGGGTTGCAGCGTCTTTCCCGGGCGCGATCAAGGCGGCGATGCGTTGCTGGTCCTGGTACAGGAGCTCGACCAGGCGTTCGAGGTCCAGAAAATGCTCGCGGGCGGCGACCAGCCTGGCCAGGCCGCGGCGTTGCGATTCCAGGGCCTTGCCCAGGCGTTCCGCCTCCAGATCGGCAAGCGCCTCCCGAAAGGCCTCCCGCGCTTCTCCGATCAGGGGCGCCGCGGCCTCCAGTCGGCGCCGGAGTTGGGCATCCGCAAGAGGGGTGGGGTCCATGTTCGCCAGGGTCTCCTCGGCCTGGGCCAGGCCCGCGTTCAGGCCCGAATGGAGCTCGCCGATGCGTTCCTCCAGGACCTTTTGAGTCTCGCCCAGATAGTCCGCCGTCAGCCACTCGGGCGCGCGTTGTTCGGGTTGTGCCTCTAGCGCGAATTTACGGCCCGTTTGGCGCATCAGGTCCAGGCCGTCGGTGATGAGGGCATCCAGGCGCGCCACCGGGTCGAGCAGCTGATCGCGGGCGCGTTTTAAATCGCCCAAAACGGCGGCGACCCGACGGTAGGCGCGCTTGGCCGCCAGGCGACGGAGCTGGCCACGGGCCTGGCCCATGCGTTCCCGCGCCCGGTGCAGATGGCCCAACAACTGTTCGAGCTGGACCAGACGCACGGCCTCCTGGGTAATACGTTCCTCGTCCGGCTTTGCCCGTAAACCGGCCTGCTCTTGTCCCGCGGTCTCGCTCAGGCGTTCGGCCTGGGTGAGCAGCTCCAACTGGCCGGTGGCAAAGGTACGCAGGGTACGGCGGGCCTGCTCGGTAGCGTTGGGGTCGTCCTGCAGGGCGGCGAGGTCGATACCCCGTCCCAGATCGGTCAGAAAGGTACGTTGTCCTTCGATGAGCTGCTCCAAGCGAGTGGCGAGGTCTTCCTGGTCATGCTCGGCGAGGTGATCGGCCAGGACCAGCGCACGCCGCAGCACCAGCTCCAGATTACGACGCGACGCCACATGTTCCGGCCGCAGGGAAATGGCTTCGCGGAACCAGTCGGCCGCTCGCTGCAGGGCCTGGAGCGCCGTCCGCGGCTCCTGGTCGAGATTCGCGTCGGCGCGTTTGACTTCTACCCAGCCCAGGTTGTAGGTGGCGCGAAAACGGGCCTCACCGTCGGTCCCGGCCCCGGCGCGCACGGTCTCGAAGCCGCGCGCCGCCGCGTCGAGCTCACCGGCCTCCAGGTGGGTCAGGGCCTGGTTGTAGCCGGCACGCGGGTCTTCCGGTTTTTCTACGATTTTTTCCACCGTGTTCGCGGCAGGCTCGGTTGCCTCGGTGGAGGCGGGCGCCGTCTCCGACGCCGCGGCGGTCGGTTCGGGATTTGCCGGTTGCGCCCGGACCTCGGCCGGGACCAGGGCGCTACCGAGACTCACCGCCAAGAGGCTCACGGCGGCCAGCATCTTAAAGCGGTCACTCATTGCAGATCGGTTTAGGCTACGGCCTGGACCGAACCTAATCGGCCCAACAGCCTTTCAGGTCGATCGATATCGCCTCGAATGGCGGTACGGCAACCTGATCGGTCCCGGTAAAACGGCCAATCTCGATCCAAGCGCCGGCGTCGAGTTGGTACACCTCCAGGATGCGTGTGGCCGGATCGATTACCCAAGTGTACTGCACACCATACTGTGCATACAGTGGTAGCTTGACCTCACGATCCCTACTCACCGTGGATGGAGACAAGACCTCGCAAATCCAGTCGGGAACTACCTCAACACGGTGGCCCGTTGGAAGCTTCGGCATGTGCTCTCGTCGCCAGCCGGCTAAATCCGGTACGGCGACAGCGATATCATGCAGGAAATGGATCTCCGGCTCATGGATAATCCACCAGCCGCCGGGACCACCTTTGCCTTTGTGGAAAGGACCTACTAATTCGGAACCGAGTACGGAGCCGACGAGTCCGTGCGGCATGGAAGGCCGTGATTGGGCATGGACCTGTCCATCTAGGATTTCTCCGGTCAAACCTTCCGGTAACTCCTCGATGCGTCTGTAAATCGCTGATGATGTCGGCTGGATTTCCGGCATGTCTTATCTCCTCAGGATGTTAAAGAAGCTGTTCCGCAATCCGAATTCCACCACCAGCGCATTTTCATAGGGCTTCTCCAGCAAACCATGTCCAAGGGTATTCAGTACCTCCATGGCGCACCCTACGACCTGGTATACTTCGTTCTGTAATAATAATTCGTGTTTATTTGTATTCATTCGTGGTTCTATTCAAAAATCTGCGGAAAAGTGACCAGGCTCAATTTCTGCTCGATGTCGGGGTTCGTCCCTTACCATGGCCTACGCGGGCTAAACTCACCGACGGCAATGAAACGTAGCGAACGCCATCGAATAGAGCGACTTGTCAGCCTAATGAATACAACCTCGATCTCCATGAATTTATACCGGAACACCACCGACAAACAGAGTTTCCGGTGCAATGTCTATATCGCCGGGCCAGGTTACCGTGCCGTAGTCGACCGCTGCCAACGCAAAAAAACCAGGGTTTTCCAATTTGCGAAAAACGGGGTAGTGGAGATAGGGCCGCATATCGAAATACTTGTTTTCACCACTTGAAAAAGTAACCAATAGTCCGTAATCGGGGCATGGTTTAACGGCCGTAACCTTAATCATTTTATCAGTCCGCTTTGGGCTAACGTCAGGCTTCGGACGCCGAGGAACCAGGTCGGCTGAAAGCCCCTGTTCGGTCTCTCCTGTCCACGAGTTTGCATCCTGGTCTTTTCTGGCGCGCCTGGAGATCGGCCACCATTTCGGCCAGGCTGTGGTGGTGCTGTTCGGTGTAAGCGTCTCGGTTTCGCCGGATTTCAGTGATTATTTCATCGATGTACATAGTCATCACTCTCGTCAAGGAGTTCCATCCCTCAATGATAATTCGTGTCTATTCGTGTCCATTCGTGGTTCTATTCAGGGTTCGCTGCCCACCGGGGACCACCGCCGCGAGCAGGCATACCAGGGTACAGAACAGAGGCCACTGGAAGATGTCGTTGCGTATCCGGTAGCCGCCTCCGGCGAGGCGACCGCGGGTCAGGTTAGCAATATGGCGCTCGTAGATGGATTCCAGATCGATCATCCCCGTCCCGGCCGGGATGTAGGCGCCCTCCGTGACCAGGGCCATTTCGCGCAGCAGGTCGCCGTCCAGACGCGAGTGCACCAGGTTGCCGTCGGCATCCCGTACCAGGGTACGCGCCCCGGTCTTGGAGTTGGTGATGAGGATCTCGCTCCCGGCCTCGTCGCCGAAGCCGATGGAGAGGATGCGTACTCCCCGCTCAGCGGCCGCCTTGGCCGCTTCCAAGGGAAAGGAGTCATGGTCTTCGCCGTCGGTAATCAGGAGGATCGAACGGGACACCTCGCCTTGTCCCCCGCGGTCCCGGAATCCCGCCAGGGCCTTGCGGATGGGTTCTTCGAGCCGGGTGCCCCCGCGGGCAACGCTGTGGGGACCGGCCGCGTCGAGCACCAGGCGCAGGAAGCTGAAGTCCGGGGTCAGGGGAGAAAGCACGGTGGCGCGGCCGGCGAAGGCGATGAGCCCTACCTGGTCCCCGTCGAGATAGTCCAGCAAGTCGCGGAGCTCGGCCTTGGCCCGTTCGAGTCGGTTGGGGGCCACATCCTCGGCCAGCATGGAGCGCGAGACATCCAGGCAGACCATGATCCGGGCCCCGACCCGGGGCGTGGCGACGAACTGTGCCCCCCACTGGGGGCGCATCAGGGCCAGGGTGATAAAAAACCCGCACAGCCCGAAAAAGATCAGGCGCAGGGCGCGACGCAGGGGGGTAGTACGCAGCACCAGCCGCGGCTGCAAAGGGGCGGCGACGAAGCGGTCCAGGTCGCCCTGGCCGCGGCGTTCGAGCCAGGCGAGCAGGGCGACGAAGGCCAATATCACCCACAGCAGATGGATCCAGTGTGGAGCATCGAAATGGAGCCCGGTCACGGCAACCTCCGCAGCAGAGTCCCCGAGGCCAGCCCCGCCAGGGCGATCAGCACCAGGGCAGCGAGCGCGAACCCGGCATAATGCTCGCGATAGCGCAGGTAGCGGACCTCGGTGATCTTGGTGCATTCCAGGTCGTCGATCGCCCGGTAGGTTGCAGCCAAACCTTCGGCATCGCGGGCATGGAAGTAGGTCCCCCCGGTGCGCTGGGCGATCTCTTGCAGGGTCTTTTCATCCATCTCGACCAAGGCGCGCCGCAGATACCAGCGGCCGTCCGGTCCGGTTACGGGCACCGGGGCGTAGCCGTTACCGCCGGCGCCGATGGTGTAGACCTTGATGCCGTGCTCGGCAGCCAGCTCCGCGGCCTGCAGGGGAACGAGCTCACCGGCGTTGTTGACTCCGTCGGTGAGCAGGATGACGACCCGCGATTGGGCCTCGGCGTCGAGCAGACGCTCGATGGCCAGCCCCAGGCCCTCGCCGATGGCCGTCGCCGCCTCCGAGCGTTCCTGCGCCACCTCGATTTGATCGAGGATGTTCAATAAGTTGCCGTGATCCAGGGTGAGTGGACAGGCGCCGTCGGCATAGGTCCCGAACGCCACCAGCCCGATCAGATCGTCCGGCCGACCTTTGCCCGCCTCGCCGCCGAGTACGAACTCGCGAAAGACTCCTTTCAACGCCTGTAACCGGCTGACGCTGTAGTCCCCGGCCACAAAGTCGCGTGCATCCATCGAGCCCGAACGGTCCAGGGCCATGACAATGGCGATGCCCTCCCGCTCGACCTCGGTGGTCTCGTCGCCGGTACGCGGACCGGCCAGGGCGACGGCCAGGGCCAAGGTCGCCAGCGCCAGCAGCCCGGCCGGCAGCGGTGCCAAGCGCACGAGAAGGGTCGTCGGGGCACGGTCCGGCAGCGCCAGGCTGGCATAAGTGATCCGGGAAGGAAGGCGGCCGGCCAGCAGATAGACCAGCGGCGCCAGCAGTCCGGCGAGCAGGAACAGGGGGTCGCGGAATTCCCAGGCCATGAGACTACTAGGATCCTTGAGGGAGCCGAATCTTTACCATGAGTCAAATTTGTGCATTGCACAAAGGGAACCACGAATGAACACGAATCGACACGAATGATTATTGCAGGACGAGGTATACCAAATCGTAGGCTGCGCCAGGGAGGTACTGAATACCCTTGGGCATGGTTTGTTGGAGAAACCCGATGAAAACGCACTGGTTGTAGAATTGAGTAAATAATATTCGTGTCCATTCGTGGTTTTTGTCAACCGCGACTCACGCCTCGTCGGTCTGAGGTGAAGCCTCGCTAGGGGCTGTTGACATTAATCAGCCGGGTACAGAGGCGAGTAGGTTCGGTGGTAGCTGCCGTGGACCGAGTAGACCAAGTGGACTTGGTGGACGGGGGCAACCTCTGGTCCACAGTGTCCACTCGGTCCACCAAGTCCACGGCGACTACCCCGCAATCGCCCACGTTCGCGTTCATTCCTGCCTGCCGGCAGGCAGGTGCGGCAAAAAATTTCCAGTGGAGGAACTGAACCGATGTTATCGGTACTTCGGCGCTGCTGTACTAGGATCCTTGAGGGACCCGTAGCTTTACAAATGAGTCAAGTTTATGCAGTGCACAAATCGGGATCGGGATCGGGATCGAAATTCCGATTGCGATCCCGATTTCGATTTCGACCTACCCAGGTTCTCCAACGGCTGGTTGGGCGGAGGAGATGGGACCTTACGGGAGAGGGGCTTTGGGGGCATCATGCCTCGTCGGTCTGAGGCAAAGCCTCGCTAGGGACTACCCGCGACGACCTGTACCTGTTTGCCCTCCGCGAGACCCGAAAAGCCCCGAGTGACCACCCGTTCGCCGGACTCCAGGCCCTCCAGAATCTCGATGCGGTCGGTGATACGCAAGCCCGTGCGGACCGGGCGGCGTGCGACCGTTTTCCCATCCTGCAGCAGCAGCCACAGAAACTCCCCGTTCCGGTCACGACGCAGAGCGCGGAAGGGCACCAGGAACCGATGGACGGCGGCGCTACTGAAGGTCGCGCGGACGAACTGACCGGCTCGGGCCCCCTCCGGGATGGGGTCCATGGCCATCTCGACGATGGCCTGGCGGCTGGTCCGGGCCAGGGTCGGGTGGATGCGCAGGATCTGGCCCTCGAAGCTTTTGGGACCCAGTGCGTCGATGCGGAGGTCCACCAGATCCCCCAGCGCGAGCTGGGGCAGTACCAACTCCGAGGCGGAGACCGCGGCGACCAGGGATGCGGGATCGGCCAGGGTCAACAGGTGGCTGTTCTTGGTGACGAAGTCCCCCGGCTCGACATGACGCTCGGTGATGACACCGGCGAAGGGCGCCTTGATGGTGGTAAAGGCCAGGCGCGTCTTCAGCAGTCGTTCCTCCGCTTGGGCCACGGTGAGGGCGGTGCGGGTCCGGGCGAGCGTATCCTCGGAGATGGCGTGCAGTGACTCCAGGCTCTCCTGGCGCCGCAGATCCGACTGCTTTTGCTGCTTGGTGGCGCGGGCCTTGTCGAGCTGAGCACGCAGCAGGCTGTCATCGAGCCGGACCAGAAGGGTACCCCGTGTAACCAGGTCGCCCTCGAAGACTTTAAGCTTGGTAATGCGTCCTTCTTCCTGGTTGTGGATACGCACTAGGCGGCGGAAGCGCAAAGAGCCAGGGCGCTCGTAATGGGCCGCGACCGGCGCGCGCTCGGCCGTAAAGACGGTTACCAGGTGATCCCTGGATAGCCGGTGCCTGCGGGTGTGACCGCTCCCGTCGTCCGTGCCGCAGCCGGTGAGGAGCAGGAGTAGAGTCAGGATCAGGTGGCGCTGACATTTAGTGTCATTTCGAGCGCAGTGAGAAATCTTGTGCCCTTTTGCGTTCATTTGCGGCAAAAAAGAATTTCCAATGTCAACACGACCTAGGCTCGACCTCAATGCCATTAAGTTAGCTGTTGGCCACTTAGAGAAAACTACGAATCACGCGAATTTCCGCGAATCGATTCGCGAGGATTCGCGTGATTCGTAGTTTCTTCTCTTACTTTGCCGACCGGTAGCGCTTAACTTAATGGCATTGGGCTCGACCTCATACCGGTAATGCTTGACCCGGCGTCGGATGTTGCGCTGGATGATGATCCCTATGAGTTTCCACTCCAGACCCGTGAGCTCGATCTCGGGATACCGCCGGTTCAAGGCGAGCAACCACTCCCTGCCGTGCTCGTCCACCCGGTATTGCCTGAACCAGCGCACACCCTCCACCTCCACGAAGACATACATGCCGTGGCCGCACCGTTCGGCCTGTTCGATGATAACGACACATTTATCCGGAAACTCGGGTTCCATGCTGTCACCGAGGACCTGTAGGGCGAAGGGCTCACACCAGGCGCAACCGGTTTCTTTACTATCGAGGATGGTGGGGTTGGACATAGGTTGTCCTTCGCGCGCATCCGCCGGCGACGCTCAAGGAGGCGATGGCAGCCATCGAGCAGCGCACCAGACTCAAGTGCAGCCCCAGCGCCGTGGGAAAGTTCCTGAAGGCGATGGGTATGGGCCCGCGAAAAGTGGGAGCGATCCCGGGAAAAGCGGATCCGGAAGAGCAAGAAAGATTCAGAATCAAGGAGTTAGAGCCACGTCTCGAAGAAGCCAAGGAGGGCAAGCGCGCCCTTTTTTTGTCGATGCTGCCCATTTCGTATTCGGACCTTTTCTCGGTGTGCTGTGGTCATTTACGCGCCTCTTTGTAAAGGCTTCCGTCGGACGCAGACGTTTTAACGTTCTTGGCGCGCTGAATGCCATTACCCATGAGTTGGTGTTAATCACGAATGACACCTAGATCAATGCCGAAAATGTTTGTGAATTGCGCCGAAAGATCGCATCGGCAACGAGTGGAATACCGATCACTCTGGTCTTGGATAACGCGCGTTACCAGAACTGCAAAATCGTCGCAGCCCTTGCCTCAAAACTCAACATCGAGTTGCTTTTTTTTGCCACCCTATTCACCGAACTTAAACCTCATCGAGAGAGTATGGAAGTTTGTCAAGAAAGCGGTTCTCTATTCCAAGCATTATTACGATTTTGGCAGTTTTAAACGTTCAAGATCGGCGTGTTTAAATCAAACACACACAACGCACAAGAAGGAGCTTGATTCGCTCCTCACGCTGAGATTCCAAGTGTTCAAGAAATGCAACATTATGCCAGTATGAAGTATATCGTAGTTTGTACCTGAATCCGTGATCTGAATGATCTGACGATTCGCTTTGTGGCCGGCAACCGGCTCGTTGTCAATTCCACGGTATCAAATGAGTCGAAGTGATCACGAATGAGCTGAAAACGCTACGATTTACCCGGCGAACGCGGTGTTTGCGGGGCAACTGAGCTCAACCGGCCCTAGAAAACCCACGCGGCCCAGTGTACGCGTCGCTGGCCCGGCCCGGCAGAGATTGCGATTAGGTGGCCGCCAAGCGGGCGTACAGTCGTCGAAAGATGGGCACCACCCGACAAGCCATAGCCGAAGGCGAGCTGCCACCGCCGTCCGCGGTAAATCAGTCGCGCCGCGAGGTAGATCAGTTCCTGCATCACGGTGCGCAGGCGCCGCCGCTTGGCGCGGTGGCGCAACGGGGCATCCGGGCCCAACAACCCGTTCTGCCCGAGCCAACGCAGAGATTGTAGGCGAGTTGGGCACAGGCAAGAATCAGTGCGTTGGTGGCAAACTTCCCGGACGGCAGACGCTCGATGTCCAGGTCGGTCTTGAAATTCACTGTGGTACTGTTCGGAGGTGCCGTGGTCGGCATAAAGGGCAATGATCGTTTCCGCCTCGAACCCCAGGCTGGTCCACCAGCCTTCGATCTTGATCTCGGGGACCAAGAGTTGCTGGCCGTACTTATCAGTCGCTCTTACCCAGGCACAGCAGCGCGACATAGACCGAGAGGATATTCGCGTGACCCAGGGCATCGCTGCGCAGGGGCGCTATCGCTTCGGCATCCGTTGCCAGATTGGTACGTTCATTCAATGCGCCACCAATGAGCCCAAGCCCGGCGTGGGAGGTCAGATCCACCTCGGATTCAGTGATGATAAACCGCTGCAACTTACTCACTTGCTGAGTGATTCAAACGATACTCAGATTTTAATCCTATCCTTCTGTTCATGCTACAGATTCACTCATTCAGCTTCCATTTAGTTCACGGGCTCAGGTTGTAATGATGGCTTCAATCATTGGATTGCGATTTTTTTCACTACCGCCCACATGATAAAAATGTTCTCGTGTCAGCCACCTATGTGGTCCACGGCAGCAGCGTGCCCAACCCCCGGTTCCGTTGGGCTCGCCGCCATCCTAAAGATGCGGTTCGCGGTCAGAATTGGTGTAATCCTGCCACGGTATACCACGCTCACCGCATCCTACGTCCATCCTACGGGCTTTGCCTGGCCTGCGGCTCCGTCCGTGGAAATTCTGCTCGCCCGAGGTATCGGTAGAGGTATACCCGTTGCATGTGAATATTTCGCCGCGATGCACGCCTCTCGCACCCGATAGCAGCGTTGCGACTCGTCGCAGAGGGCTTGCTATTCCTCCTCGTCGCGCCTTGCTCTCGGGCACGATAGACGCACCTCGCTTACCAAACTATTCACGTGCGACGGGTATAAGAGCATCCGTGCTAGCGATGCGGCTTCGGCCCAGGCGTGGCCGGCGCGTTTGCCGGATTTTCGAGTGCCTGCCGCAGTTGCCGGGCCTGGTCGTTCCATGCCTGGTTCCGGGAGATTTGCAGGAATCGGTCCAGATCGGCGATCGCGCCTTCCTTGTCCCCCAAGGCATCCTTGACCGATGCCCGGTTGAAGTAGGGTCCGGGCAGGTGGGGGTCGAGGGCGACGCAGCGGTCGAAATCCTCCAGGGCGCCCCGGTAATCGCCGGTGCCGTAGCGGATGGCGCCGCGATTGAAGCGGGCCGCCAGGAGGTCAGGGGCGATTTCCAGGGCACGGTCGAGGTCCGCCAGTGCCGGGTCGATGCGGCCGAACCGGCGGTAGGCCTGGGACCGGTTGGTGAGCGCCTCCGCATCGTCTGGGTCGAGCTTGACCGCCCGTTCCAGGTCCGCCAAGGCTGGGGTGATGCGACCGGCCTCCAGCAGCAGACTGCCGCGCACGGCATAGAGTCGCGCCTGATCCGCGTGTCCATCGATGGCCATGGACAGGACGTTCAGCGCCTCCCGCGGACGCCCCTCCGCCTTGTGTCTGAGTGCGATGCGGATCTGGGTCTCCGGGTCGAGCCGGGCGTGGGGGTCGTAGGCGCTTCCATGGGGACGGCCTGGGGTGACCGGTACCGCGGGTTGCAGTGCGGCGGGGGGGGATGGCTCCGAGTTTACCGGTTCTTCGGCAGGGGTGGCGGCGACTCGGCCTGCCATGGCCAAAGTGCCGGCCAGCAGCAGGGGTTGTATGGAGGAGGCGCGCATGGGAACTGCTTTTCGCTCAGGGGCCGTGGGCAAAAATCATTTGCGCCTTAAACGATTAATATTACCAGCGCTTCGGCTCGAAACCCGGCTGGTTCTTGACCTCCATCAGCTCATCGCCGACCGCCAGCACCAGAAAACCCTGCCTCTCCGCGTAGGCGAGTACGCTCCTCTCCACGGCGAGGCTGGCGAGGATCCCCACCAGGGGTAGGGCTTTATACTCGGGAAAGAAGGTTCGGAATTCAGTGATGTCGGCCACGAAGCTGTCCACGTCGGTATTGCGTAGGGTCGCCTTGGTGCTGTTGAGACAGACGCAATCGGGGGTCACCAACACGGCGTCGAACTCCTTCATGCGCCGGCCATCGGGCGAACGGCGCTTGGGCCTCTGCATAAAGAGGTTGTAAGTGGGCTCGTTCAGCCATTCCTCGATTATCCGGGGCAGACTCGGGGCAATCAGGTCTTCGACCAGAGTGCCCAGCTTGTTGGAGAGTTCCCCCCACTTCTTGTTCATTTCCCGATGCTGTCGGTGTGTCTCGTCCTTGAACTCACGCATCTCGTCCTTGAACAGGCGCAGCTCCCCTTCCGTCTGCAGCTGCGAGTTGTAAAGCCGGTTGAACTGGACCTCGGTATTCCTGACGAAATCCTGCACGGTCTGTTCGAGGCTAACGACGCGTTCGATGACGGCGGCCATAATCGGGTCCGAAAGGTCAGTGGCGAAACCGGAGGAAAAATAACCGGCTCAGGGCTTGGATGCAAGCGGGGTCGAGGTCGATTGCCGGGCACTAGGGGGCGTTCTCAATTGAGTCAAATCATCATAAAAATCAAGCTCGTAGGCTGGGTTACGGCCAGGGACGGCCAAACCCAGCACACGGTACTGCGGATCGGAAAAGCTGGGTTTCGTTCCTCAACCCAGCCTACAACACTTATGATGATTTATTGATTGAGAACGCCCCCTAGACCACCACCAACAACGGCACGCCCCCGCATCATGCGAGGGCGCGCCGGTTTGTCGCACTTCAAGTCGGGGACGACCCGGTTATTCCTTCTCCTGCACCGGGTCCACCTCGGCCTTGAACATCTTGTTCATCAGCTCGAGATGCTCCTCATCGGTCAACTGGCCCTCGGTTGCGATCTTGGACCAGAGCTCGGTACCCATCTCGCGATGGCAGCCTTTGCATAGGCCCGTGCGCTCCATGCCCATGCGCATTTCCTTGGTCAAGGCGCGGGACAGCGGCCAATGGGTGCCGACGGTCTGTACCTGCTGGTCGTCCTTGATGATGGTGGACCAGTCGTAGTCCAGGTCGGGGATCCCGGGGATCTGGATCTGGTAGTGGCCGGGGATCGGCTGGCCGTTCTTCTGGTCGATCAGGTCCTCGACGATGTCCTTGGGGTAGCGGGCCTGGAAGACGCCGCCGGAGATCCCGTAGCCCAAAGCCTTGGGGTTGTTGTGACAGGACTCGCAGGTGCGGGCCTTGCGCTGGACCGAGTGGGGCTGTACCGGGGCCATATCGATGGCGTCCGGTATCCGCTCCTGGCCGAGCTCGATCCGCTCATCCGGCGACTTGCCGAGCCGGTTGAGTGCCACCGCCTTGCCCTTCCGATTGATGATGGTGTAGACGATCTGGCAGCCGGGCATCAGCGGGGTCACACGGCCCTCGCCGTTGATACCGAGTACTGGCTCCTCCCACCGCAGATAAGAGCGCTTCTCGAACACCTTGCCCGGCCGCTTGTAGCCATGGGTGCCCAGGGGGGATTCGGCGGTCTGGCCGTCGTCGAACCGCTCGCTGCCGCCGGCGATCCAGTCCGTATCCTGGTACGGCTTGCCGTCTTTATCCCTGCCGTAGTTGACCTGCACGTGGCAGCCGTAGCACTGGGGTACCCAGGAGGCGTGGCAGGCGTAACACTCCATGCTTTCGGCGTGCTTGGTCACATCCTTCATGGCGACTTTGGCGTCCGGGCTCTTCCAGCCGTCGTCCTGGGCCAACTGCTTCAGGAGCGGCACCTGGAAATCCAGACCGGTGGCGGAGTGCAGTGTTACCTTTTTGCCGTCCTTCACCACGTTGCCCAGGGGATTGCCGCGGGTGGAGAGCAGATAGCCCTCCTTCTTGTCATACTGGGTGGCATAGGCCTGGGTCTCGGCGAGCAGTGCATCGCCCAGCCCTCGGGACTCGGGGGCGAGCTCCTTGGCGAACTCCTCGGAGTAGCCCAGCGGCAGCTCCCAGGGGAATGCCTTGGGGGTACCGTGGCAGTCTTGGCACTCGATCTCGACCTGGGCCAGGGTGGTACCGAAGATGTTGCCGTCACCATGCACGTCGATGGTAGTGTGGCAATCCTGGCACAGCATACCGCCCTTGGGGTTCTCGGGCCGACTCTGGCTGTACTGGTGGTGCAGGTCGTCGGAGATGAAGAGGTACTGCTTGGTGTGCAGCCTGGGCTGGGTCTTGCCCTGTTCGTCGAACGGCGAGCCGTAGGGGAACTCCATCAGGCCCTGATAGGTGACGCCGATCCGCTTGCCGCGGTTGTGACAGGAGTTGCAGGTCTCCACCGGGATACCCGAATACTCCATCTCTTCCCGTACCTTGACCTTGGCCTCGCGGGTGGCCTGGATGCGATGCACCAGCATGTGGCCCTGCTCTTCCTTGTCGATGGTCGGGTCGCCGCCCTCGTAATAGCCCTCGTTACCATAGGGGATATGGCAGGCGGAGCAGCCCATGCCGCGGTAGTCACCGCGCTTTTCGCGCCCCTTGATGCCCACGTGGCAGCGCTGGCACTGCTGGCGCTGATAGGTGAAGCCCGCCAGCTTCGGATCGGCCTCGATCTCTTCCACCGAGGGCAGGGGGATCTGGTCGAGCTTGGTCGGCAACTGGTCCGGGTACTCCTCGATCAGCTTGGCCATGTAGGTTTTATAAGCATCGGTGCCGACGATCGGTGTCGGCCCGTCCGTGTCCGCGACGGCGTAGTTACCCCAGGGTACTTTGTGGTTTTGGACCTCTTCGACGCCCCAGGTGTGCAGGTTGCCCTGAATCTTGCCGGCCTCGGTACTCATCAGGGCGCGCTCCAACCGATAGGGATAGCCTTGGTGACAGCCGGCCTGGCCGCAGGTGTGGTCGGCGATCCAGATACTGCCCGGGTCCGGATAGAAGGTCTTGGGACCCGTTGCCGCTACCTTCTCGGGCACGCCTTGGTGTGCCTTCTCGGCCGTCAGGCCCTGCGGATTGCCGCCATGGCAGACGACGCAGCCCTCCGGGTCGCCTTGGGAGTTACCCAAAGACCTGATGGCGGCCAACATGGCGCTGGTCTCCTCGCGGATCGACTCGATGCCCTCATGGCAACTCATACAGCCCTTTTCCGCAGCGGTTTTCGACGTGACCTTGTCCGGAACGGCGGCCGCAAGGGGGCCTGCTATCCCGAGGGCCAAAAACAGTGCAAGCGAAATCAACCGTCTCATAGCGTCCCCCTGGTTCGGATAGCGCCGCGCTCGTGATGAAAAGGCAACGGCTGCGCGGCTTTGCGACCGGCCGGAATCCGTACCAACAACAACAGCCTGGTTTTCTACGCGCCTCGAAATAATAGTACGTCGGAGGGGAGAAAACCTTTTCAAAACGCTAAGGAATTGCGCTGGCTCAATAACTAACCGAAAACCTCGGGTTTCGATTTTCCGACCGGGGCGGCAAATCCGGCTGGTTCTTGAGAGTAGGGCGGGTACGGATAAATCTCTTTGGACCGTATCGGAATTTCGATTTCGATCCCGATTTGGGCTTTTATACTGCCACACGGCACAATCTGCGCATTTCACTCCCTCTCCCTCCGGGAGAGGGCAGGGGTGAGGGAGGAATTCAAAAGCTCGGATTGTGCCGTGTGGCAGTATACGACACTCTCCCTAGGATTCCTTGAATGACCGGATTTTGTGCAAATGAGTCAAATTTCGCCAACGTCTAACCCCTCTCGTTGTCGTGATCGTAGTCGAAGCCGCCGTAGGAGGGGCCGCATTCTTTCGCCGTTCGTGGTCTCCGGAGGTCCCGGCCAGGTAGCGGGTCGAAACCCGTAGCCATCAGGTTTTCCGTGCCCGCTTTGCCTGGCGTCGCCGATTACGATCACGACCACGATCACGGTTCCGCTTTCGATCGCGAGAGAGCGATGATCACGCCTCGTCGGTCTGAAGCGCAGCTTCGCTAGGAACGGGACAGGCAGGCGAACCGCATAACCCTTTAGAAACACCAGGTTTCGTGCCTATAATGGATGACTTGAATTTTTCAGGTCGAACACCGCATTCTTGGGTTCAGACCCGAATCGAGACCAGGAGACCCTTGCCAATGAAAGACCCGCGTAAGCTCACCGCCGCGGTTATCACCGCTGGCGCCACCTTCTTTACCCAGCCGGCATCCGCCTTTTTCGGCATGATGGATGATTTCTTCGGCGGTAACAACGATGATTACTACGATGGCTACGGCCCCCATAGATACGGCGGCGGACCCTGGGGTTACGGAGGGGGGCCCTACGGCTGGGGTGGCGGTCCCTATGGTTGGGGCGGTGGCCCCTATGGTTGGGGCGGCGGTCCCTATGGCTGGGGTGCTCCCTATGGTTACGGCGGCTACCCCGGCGTCCAACAGGCCCCGGCCCAGTCTACCCCGACGCCGCCGCCCGCCCCGGAATGATCTTCGCGTGACCTCCGCACGAGAGGGGCAGAATCCGGGGGCCTGTCCGACCTTTCATGTTCACGAGCGGTATTCGAGATACAATGTATCTCATACAGGCGGGAGATTGTCATGGCCACGACAACGATGATCCACGTCCGGGTGGAAGAGCAGGTCAAGAAACAGGCTTCCGATGCCCTGGAGACCATGGGGTTGTCTATCTCCGATGCCGTGCGCGTCTTTTTGACGCGTGTCGCTACGGAGCAGCGGATTCCGTTTGCGCTCCGGGTGCCGAACGCAGAAACACGTGCCGCGATGGAAGAGGCCCGTGCCAAAAGCAGCGCTCGCTTTGCCCGTCCTGACGAACTATTCCATGATCTCGAAAAGGCCGCGCGGTCGTAAACGGGCGGTTCTGCCGAGGGCTTCGGATCATACCAAGGCGTTTGCCAAGGACTGGAAAAGGTTTTCCCACTCTGGCCGCTTCGATCTGAAGCGGCTCAAGGAAGCGATGCTGTTGCTCATCGCCAACGATGGCCCACTGGAACCCCAGTGGTTGGATCACCCGTTGACCGGCGACTGGACCGACCATCAGGAATGCCATATTGGGGGTGATTTCCTCTTGATTTATCGGCTGGAA
Organism: Candidatus Thiosymbion ectosymbiont of Catanema sp. Cochon2018; assembly: GCA_011392765.1. GTDB lineage: Bacteria > Pseudomonadota > Gammaproteobacteria > Chromatiales > Chromatiaceae > Thiosymbion > Thiosymbion ectosymbiont_A. The sequence goes on from WYCW01000003.1 coordinate 88,885, forward strand.
AGTCGGGGATCGGTAGAAAACATCGTCTTCGTGCGAGCCGGAACTCATGCCGATCTGTTCAAGTGAGTACGCAGGGTGGAGTGAAGAATGGACCACGCCAAATTGACCGCAAAGGCGCAAAGTTGAGCGAAAGTAGCTTTGCCCCTTGGTGCCTTTGCGGTTTCCCGGCGCGGTACACCTACTCCGAGCTGTGCAATAGCTGACCCTGCTCATCCTCCACCGAAACCTTGATGGGAATGCCCTTGCGGATGCTGGCGCTCACGATGCAGAAGTCCTCGAACAGGTCCTTGCAGCGGTCGAAGCGCTTAGCACCGGCCAGCTCGTCGTTGACGATCAGTTTGACCTCCAGGCCGCCGATGCGCAGGCGGTTTTTCTCGCTTCGGACCATGATGCAGGTGGCCTCGGTCCGCAGGCTGTTGGCGGGCGGTTCCTCCTTGGCCAGGCAGTAGAGCAGACTGGCGCTCATACAGTTGGCGGCGGCCGCGGCGAGCAAGCGGGATGCATTGGGACCGGCCGTCTCGCCCAGCGGCGGTGGCTCGTCCATCAGGAGATCCGCCGCCTTTTTCCAATCGAAGCGGACATTGATCTCATAGTTTTCCCGTTGCTCCAGGTGGATGGTGAAACGACCTTCTTCGGACATGGGGCTTCCTCTCGTGGTTGAACCTTGCGGGTTGCTCGGGTTCTATCGATTTTCACAAAAAGCCTTGGCTACGCCAGCTATCGTATACAATGGCCTTGTGAAGATTAAATTCGACAAGAATAAGGATGCCAAGAACATTGCCAAACATGGTGTCTCCTTGGCGCTTGCCGAGTCATTGGAATGGGATCTTCCTCTGGCGACTGAAGATACCCGCGAAGACTACGGAGAAACCCGGCCGGTTGGTTTCGCCCCCAGCGGCAGAACGGTCTACTGCGTGGTCTTCACTGAAAACGATAGCTTGTACCGAATCATCAGCCTGCGCAAGGCGTTACCGCGAGAGGTGAGGGCCTATGCAAGTCGAATCTAAGCAGGGGCGAGTCTTCGATCTGCCGTCCACCCAAGAAGAGGCCGAGATCCGCGCCGGGATTGCCGACGATCCGGCCACCTACGAGTTGTCGGATGAGACGCTCGAGACGCTCCGACCTGTTGGTCGTCCAAAGGCGGCCGTAACCAAACAGCCGGTGTCCATTCGACTGTCGCCGGAGGTAGTGGAGTATTTCAAATCTACCGGCAAGGGCTGGCAAACACGCATGGACGCAGTGCTCATGGCGCATGTCAATTCGCAGCGGTAGCTTGAATGTTGGGCACGCCGCCGTCCCTGGCGGCTTTGCCCAACCTACACTGTCGGAGCAAGTTCTTGATCGAAAAGAAATTTATACGCGCTCGCCCTGCGTAGAGCGGGAAAGCGTAGCGCATCCCGCCTTTAGACTTGTGCTCCGGATTCAGATCGCGCGTTTGGCTTGCCGGTTCTTTGCTTGCTCAATCAGGTTGTGCGTGGCCTGATAAGAACGCTCACAAAAGGTGCGAAAGACGGCGTCCGATGCGCGGGTCGGCCAGACACCAGTCGCGGTTGTGAGTTGACCGGTCTCCTGTTCATAGCTCGCCAGGGTGTCGATGTATTCTTTGCGATCCCGGCTATCGATCACCAACGGCAGATGACCGGAGCTCAGTAGCGGGATGTTACTCAACAGTCTCGCCAGACGTCCGTTTCCATCCCAGAAGGGGTGGACATGCACAAAGCCCAGGTGCAACTTGGCGTAGGCGCTGATCGCTGCGGTTTCGGATAGCTCCGTACCGAGCGGCCGATTCAATTCCGCCAACCACTGCGCCATCAGCGCAGGGACGTGTTCAGGGGCCGCATACTCGATATAGGTCTGTCTGCCGTCCTCGGTGACCGCATAGGTACCATTCGGCTCGACCTTCCAGGTCCCATACGGCCTGTAGATATCCACGACGAATTCAGACTGCACGGCCCGGTGGAGATCGAACAGACGCGACTCGGTGACTTCCTCTTCCAACCCCGCATAGATCAGGTCGATGGCGCGCGCATGCCCCATGACCTCTTGGTGGTCCTTCACGGGCTTGCCGGCTACGGTGAGTCCCTCCTCGATGACGAATTTAGTCTCGCCCAGAGTAAGGGTATTGCCCTCCAACGCCGTAGAGGTGTGGGTCCAGAGATCGCGGATCTGATTCAGCAGGGATTGCCGGATATCCCGGTCGAGGCCATGCAGGGCATGGAACTTAGCCGTGTTCACTAGGATCCCTTGACGGACCTGCATCTTTCAACAAGTTACTACCAGCCGTGTCGATTGGGCAAAGCCGTAGGATGGACGTAGGATGCGGTGAGCGCGGTATACCGTAGCAGGATTACACCAATCTCGACCGCGAACCGCATCGATGGTGCGGTGAGCGCGGCAGGTTTTACAGGATGGCATCACGAAGAGGCGCGAACCGCATCAATGGATGCCCGACCAGTGGCGAACCGCATCTTTGGACGGCGACGAGCCCCACGAAATGGGTGTTGGGCACACCGCTGCCGTGGACCACACGGACGACATGAGGGCAGGGCAAGCGCGTATAAATTTCTTATCGACCAACAAGTTGCTACCGGCAGTGTAGGTTGGGCAAAGCCGCTAGGGACCTGCCTGTGGCAGGCAGGCAGCGGCGTGCCCAACATCCACAGCTGCATGGACCGGGGGACACACAGCAACCCCTGGTCCACGTAGTCTACTTGGTCCATGTCGTCCACGGCGGCTGCCGCCGTCCCTGGAGGCTTCGTCCATCCTACGGCTTTGCCCAACCTTCTATGAGGCCCTGCTTGTCAACCCCTAGGGCGTTGGTTTGTTCGCCGGCTCAATCCGGCGGTCGGTGTCCTTCACATGGTTTCGTTCACGAGCACGCTGTCCCCTCCCGATCTCCTGGAGCCGGTGGGCCACGGTAGGTCACACCCACTCCGTGTGGTTCGACACGGCTGCGGTTCGCACCGTGTCTGCGTCGGGCGTCGTTCTGGGCGAGCACGAGCCATGCCGCGACCACCTTCTATCCGTGCCGGCCCGTAGCCGGTCACCTCATCATGCATGCGCCCCTTGGCGCCGGTGACACCCGCTGTGAGCACGCCCCATCTACGAACTCGGTTCGGTTCTCGACCCGGTTGGGCAACGGGCGTGTTCAACCGCAGAAGGCGCCGGCACCAACCCGGCCAGACTTGCCAGTTGCCGGCGGTTGGCCAACTCCCGCCAACCAAACAGCTCCATCACCAGCGTCCCGGCACCGACCCAGCCCACCCCGGTCAGCAGCATCAGCGTGCGCATCGCCTGGGTGCGGTCAGCACTCTCGATCAGCGCCCTCATCTCCTACTTGATGACCCGCAGCTGCGCTGGCACCCCTTGCAAACGTTCCCACTCCCGGAGTGTCGGGTCCCGGATGATTACGCGGGCTTTTTTTAAACAGCTGGGGCTGCTGTGCGTACCATTGTTGGAGTGTCTGAAGGGGCGTTTTGTGGTGCAAGTTTTTCTGCGGGATGTGTTGATTATACAGGTAGACGAAGCGTTTGAGAGTGGTCTGGAGGGAGGCAGAGGAATCGAAGCGGTGGGTGCGCAGGACATCGGCGATGCGGCCGTTGAAGCGTTCGATCATGCCATTGGTTTGAGGGCTGCGGGGCTTGGTGAGGCGATGTTGGATGCGGTGGTCGGCACAAACCTGATCGAAGGCATGGGCGCCGGTGGGCGAGCGCTCGCCAGTGGCGCAGAAGCGGTCGGTAAATTCCTTGCCGTTGTCGGTGAGGACGGTGTTAATCGTGAAGGGAGCGTGGTCGATCAAGCGTTTGAAGAAGCCGCTCGCGGCGGTTGCTGACTTGTCCTTGAGGATCTCCACGTAGACCCAGCGGGTGGCCCGATCAATGGCTGCAAACAGATACGTGCGTTGGTCTTCGTCCGGCATCTGAGGCAGGTACTTCACGTCCACGTGGACAAAGCCGGGGGCGTAGTCTTTGAAGCGTTTGTGTGGGGGTTTCTGTGCCCCTTCCTCCTGCGGCAGCAGGGTCTTGAGGTTGGCGACCCCATGGCGCCGCAGGCAACGGTCCAGAGCGGACCGGGAGAGCGCGGGGTGGATGAACTCGTGGGTTACCACCAGCAGGTCATCGAGCGGCAGCAGCAACGTCTTACGCAGCTCCACGACCACGAGTTCCTGGGCCGGGGTGAGGGTGGTCTGCAAGCGATGGGGCGTATGGGAACCGTCGGCAACCCCGTCACGGCCCTTCCAGCGGCGGATGGTATCCTCACTCACGCCCAGCTCATCGGCCAGTTGCGGGACGGACTGGTTGGAGGCCTGAATGTACTGGCGGGTCTTGGGGGTCGTGGTCGCATTGGCGTGCAAGTGGATGTTCATGGTGCGTTCTCCGCTATCGACAGGGCTACAAGCCGCTCCATAACCTCTCGGGCACGCAACAATGAACCAATTTTAGATCCTATGCAATCATCCGGGACCCAACACCTACCCAAGCTCTCCAACGGTTGGTTAGGTGTAGGAGATGGGGCCTTACGGGAGAGGGGCTGTTGGGGTCTTCATGCCTCGTCGGTCTGAGGCGAAGCCCCGCTAGGTTTGGTTTACCCTTTAAGGTTAACCCGCTGCGGGCCTTCATAGGATCTACGTGCCGGCGACTGGAAGCTGGAAGCAATTTATTGACCGAAAAGAAGTTTATACGCGCCCGCCCTGGCCGCTCGATGGATCACGTACTGGATGCCCTGGAATGACGAGGCGTGGGAAACTTAGCACAACATCAAGTCACTCCGGCCAGAAATCGCTATCGACAATCGTTTCAAAGCTGAATGGACATATCTCAGGGAAAGTCGATTCGTCCAGATTGGTCTCTCTGGTAGCTACGAGTACCGCCGTAGTAAAAGCATCCCGGAGGATCGTATCGAGATGCGACTTCAAGCCCGGATTGGACTCCAGCACCCGACGGACACGGTAACGCTGCTCCTTGATGGTCGCCTGCCAACTCCTTCCGCGCCCCTCGGCCTGGTATTGCCACTTCAGCAGATGAGCCAAGAGGACAATCAACCGACTTTCGAGTTCCCTCCATTCGCTTTTCCCCACCGCTTCGATCTCCTCGGCAACATGTTCCCAGTCCACTTCGCTGAAGCGGTGGGTACGAATCAGCTCCGCATTCCGCAATGCCCAGGTGTAGGCGTCTTGCTCATATAACAGCGACAAGGAAGTGTCAGACATTGTTTCGTCTTGAGAATTTACCACTACCGAATTCTAACGAGGCTTCACCTCAGACCGACGAGGTGTGAGCCCCTCTCCCTTGAGAGGGTGTCGCAAAAACGGTGGCGTCAGCTGCCAGTCTGTGAAGTTTAAACCAGTAGAGTAGAGAGCAGGTTCCCGTGTCCGTAGATCCAGCCTATCCGTTTCCGCCCCTTTCGTCTGGCGGTGCCTCACGAGCTGAATCCTAGTCGCGTTCGCCGGCTCTCCCTCATCAAACGCAGCATGCGGTTTTCCCGCACTGCGCTTTCCGGTTGCCTTCACATCCGAGCTGTCGCAGGGGACACCAACCATCATCGCCGCACTCCGCCAACTTGCTGCCCGCGATGTGCCTGCCCTGTCACCCCTTCTCGGTGGCCGATCCGGGGGCTGGCTCCAACGTTTCCGGTGCCGTACCATCCCTTACAGGAGATGGGCACCGCTTGCGAGCACTGGCGTTTCCGCTTGGGGGGTTGTGTTGATTCGAGTGGGAAAGGGCGGATTCATATCGAAGCAGTCGCCGAACGGCTTCGGTCTGTTCCTCGTCCTCTCCCAACAGGTATTCCTTGAGGTTTGTGGCCGGAACCGGCCGCATCTCAACCCCCTCGGTTGCGCTCCGCATGCAGGCTGATATTGCCCCCCACAATCAGGATCAGGATCAAGATACGGGTATCACGTCTGGCCATGGCTCGCTACCGTCTGCTCCTTCCAAACCTCAATCCTGGGTCATGAGGGCGATGTGGGCGTCCCGGATCTCCACGTCCCTACCCCCGATGGGGACCAGAGTCAAATGCAGGTTATGCCCCATGTCGATGAATTGCTTGGCCTGATGGGTAATGTCCAGGATCACATTGTCCATATCCGTGGTGAAGCGCTTGCTCACTGTGCCCAAATAGGTGGGAATATCCTCGGCCGTGGCTTCCTTGGCATCCGGCTCGTCCAGATAGAGCTTGAAATCCAGCCGTCCACGCCGGCCATCACTGGTCTTGATGCCCAGCAGGCGCAGGAAGGCCCTGATCAATCGCTTCTCCTTGTAGGGAGCATTGCCCTGAAGGTGACCCTGGAATACATCCCCATCCTGTTCCAGAGTAAGGGGACCGTCCTCGTCCCGAAGTACCACGGGCCAACCGTTGTCGGTGTCCGCCTCCGCGGGCCGGAAATGGACGTTGTAGATGCTGGCCCGCTGCTCGCCGCGCAGGTCGAGCTGCATCATATCCGCTACGTCACGAGCACTTTTGAGCCCCTTGCCCAAGACCGTGCCCATCTTGGTCAGGGCGGCCTCCGGGGTCATATCCAGACCGCCGATGACTCCGGCGGTGAGCAGCCCGGCACTGACCTCGTACAGGCCCTGCTCCACCTCCCCCTGCATACACTGGGTGACATTGACCATGAGCAACCCTTTCTCCCGCACCCCGTATTCGATGGCGTCGAGGAACTCCTTGGTGGTCGGCGCGTTGCCGGTGCCGAAGGTCTTGAGGACGATACCCTTGAGATCGGGTGTATCGAAGAGGGTACGCAGGACCTCCGGCTTCATACCGGGAAAGATGTCCAGGGACATGATGTCCATATCCAGTTCCATGGCGACATTGAGCCTGGTCGGTTTCTCGGGGGGGCGGCGGACGACGGCACTGTTGACCTCGATGTGCTCACCGGCCTGGCCGAGGTGCAACAGGTTGGGGGAACTGAAACCCTCGTAGCCGCTGGCGCTCACCTTACGCAACCGGCAACCCCGGAAGAGCTGGTTGTGGAACAGGACGCTCACCTCCGGGACTATCGGGTGGCCCAGGGTGCGGGCAACGGCGAACTCGATGGCGGTGACCACATTCTGCACTGCGTCCGATCGCGTCTCACCGATGGGGAGCTGGGAACCGGTGACGATCACCGGCTTGGCCAGGTCCTCCAGCATGAAGGCCAGGCAGGAGCTGGTATAGGCCATGGTGTCCGTGCCATGCAGGATGACAAAGCCCTCATAGTCATCATAGTGCTCCTTGATCAGGCGGGCCATCTCCTGCCAGTCCTTGGCCTCGATATTGGACGAGTCGATGGGTTCATCGAGAGAGATGGCCTCGACCCGGACCAGCTTGCCCTTCAAGGCGATCTTCTTGTCCCTCGGCAGATAGCCGGGCAGGGATTCCAGGATCTGGTCCATGCTGCCCGGCACCAGGGGACTCAGGGGGTCCTTCGGGTCCTCATGGACCGAGCCGATGGTGCCCCCCGTGTAGATGATCAATACCCCATCTGCATACGCAGACATTAGGTAACCTCTCCGACAGAGCTGATCTTGAATCTACAACCCAGGTTGGGTTTTCCAGGAGTGTGTAGGTCACATGCGATGTGGCTGACGTTAATCTCCCGATTATGGCGGTTGGTAATTCGGTTCAAGACACCCTCGACGTAACCTCCCATGAAATCGCAGAGGCTTTCGTCTTCTACGGACCGATCTTCCGTCAGAAACGAGTGGAGGAGGTGGATCTCTCCTGAAAAATCGATTCCATCCACTAATACCTTATTCGAAAATACACCGAACCCTGCATTCTTATCGTATTCGCACCAAATATCGAGTTGTCGATCCAACTCCAGGTCTGTTGTTGGGTACTCCGCTTTAAGGTATCGCCGAAACGACATCCCGAAGGCCCAATCCACATGATAGCCGACATCTTTAAGAAACTCGGGTGATTTTTCTTTTATCATGGAAAACACGGACTGCATCGTATCGCTGCTCATGAGAAGGCAGCGCTTATCTTCGTACTTCAAATGTCCGGTCGCGTCGTTGAATTCAGAGACCATGAAAGAGTGTTTTCCTATTGTCATGAATCCACGAGCAATGTTTTCTCGTGAGGCATCGAGGTCGGCCTTCAGCTCCTCGATTTGCTGCCGGATGAGCTTATTTTCCCGGTACATGCCTGCAACCCATGTCGCCAATAGCAGGGTGATGATCGAAATAACGTTGAATAAGGAAAAATACCCCAGCGTTTGGATGCCCCACAAATGAGGGAACAGTTTTACATAGCTTGCGGCAATCCCGAAGAACGCGTTCATCAGGAATAAGAATGCAGACCAAATTTTAAAACTCATCTTGAAGCTGGACTCAACATTCCGCCCTATCTTATCCATCATATATTGACCTCGCTTGAATCACTCATATCATTCAATATAAATTAGTGTGATTCAAATCAACAACTGTGGACTGAAAGTAAAGAGACTGAAAGTTAGCATAGGGTCCGTTGCGCGGACCTTCTAAATGTCAACACGCCCTAGTACCTCGTTTCGCTTGATATTGCAGAAATACTCTATTCACCACAGAGACACAGAGGGCACAGAGAATACACCGAGGAATGTTTCTTCAGACCTGACGAGCATGGAGAAAGCACGAAGGAAATTCTCTGATTTCTCCGTGCTCTCTGTGCCTTTGTGGTGAATAAAAAATTTTCCCCGTGTCTTCCGCAATATCAAACGAAATGAGGTACTAGTCCAGGAGTACCCTCAGCCATTCCGCGGGTGTCAATTTCCCCTTGGCGCTTCGGTGGGTGTCATCTCCTCGACGTAGAGCCTGCCCATTTTCTCTCTGACACGTGTCAGCTTGTCCGCGGGCGACAGGCGGCCTTGGTCAATGGCCGTCTGCACCTGGTGCAGGACCCAGCGGAACTTGGCGGTGGCCGCCGCGTTGGTCATATTGCCGGTGGGGATGGCCCCAGCCTCCAGGGCCTCCTGGCCGGGGGCATAGTGGGAGGCGAGGGTGGAGTTGGCAGGGAACTGGCTGGTGATGATCACCGGCTTGTCGAGATTTACGGCTTCCTGGATGAAGCCCTTGAAGGAATAAATCCCCCCGTTGGGCACATTGCCGGCACCGAAGGATTGGAGGACCACGCCTTTGCAGAGCTCGCTATGCAGCACCGGACGCAAGGCATCGGGCTCCAGGCCGGGAATCAGTGAGAACTGGACCACCCCGTCCGAGAACTCGGGCCGAAAGTCCAGTGGCTCCGGTTGACTGGGGCGCGTCCGTATCTGTCCGGCCGCCAGCAGTATCTCCTCGGTGATAAAGCCGATGGGAAACTCCGCCGGGGACTCGAAGGCATCGAAGCACCGCTCGTCCTTCTTCTGCACCCGACAGCCGCGAAAGACGTATTCGCCGAAGGCGACCACCACCTCCGCCAGGTCCTCGCAGGCGACCCTGATCGCCCGCAGCAGATTGACCCGGGCATCCCCATGGGCAATCTCGGGGGTGGTCTGGGCACCGGTAAAGACAACAGGCAGATGCAACCGATCGCCGAGGGCAAAGGCCAGGGCGGACGATGAAAAATGCATGGTGTCCGTGCCGTGGGCGATGACAAAGCCTTGGTATCCCCGGTCCAAACGCTCATAGATGGCCTGGGCCATTTTTGTCCAATCCGCGGGCACCATATTGGTGCTGTCCTTGTTCAGCAGATCCACGAAATCCAGCTCGGCGGTCTCCTGGATCTCGTCCTCCGCCTTGAGATAACGCAGAAACTCGCTCGGATCTTCCGGGGGGCGCAGGACATATTCCTGGCCCTTGCGCTCCCGGATCATGCCGATAGTGCCCCCGGTGTAGATGAGGCAGATTTTGGGTTTGCTCATGATCGACTCAGATGATCGGTACAATACGAATAATAGGTTGCCCTTGCGTCCGAAACCAGGCGTTTCGCCTGCGAAGTACGCACGGATTCCGGCAGGTCATCCCCTTCCATTTCATTGACCTGGATTCTCCCTGCAGGTCCGTCGCCGAATTATAGATTCCACTCAGGACCCCCTCTACATAACCTATGAAGAAACCCTTGAGATCTCTGCGTTGGTCGGACGGAAATCCGTCCTTGGCAAAGGGGTCGCCTACGACCCTCAAATAACCACGCGGCGAGCCGGATTGAACTGGTACTGCATGAATCGTACCGAATCCGGCGCCCGAGTCGAATTCAGCCCACGAATGGACTCGCGAGATAACATCCTGTAGCTCGGACGCGGTATCGAAGATTTCATTCAGCTCGTCCGCAAAATCCTCACCACCTCGCCTTCCTGCATCCCTGAGTGCCTCGTACTGGCTATCGGAGTCCCTAGCAATACGTTGCAGCAGCGCGTCGAGCATGAGATGGAAGGTTTCGACACGCATGGCGATATTCGGGCGGTCATCATCCACATTCCGCATGGCTCCGAGATGAATATGGCGTTCAAACCGCTTGGTCAGGATGCGGACCTGGGGATCCATACCCCGTTTCTCATACCACCATTTTTCACTTTCCCCTAGGTCGGATACCGCCAGCGGTGGAGCCAAACGCGCACAAAGCGCGAGGTAATCGTGGCTGAGCTTCAGACTGGAGTCGCGATTATGGCTATTTACGTACAAAATACGCTCCTTCAATTCGATCTCTTCCGTTTCGGAAAGTATCACGAAATTATCCGGCCTGAACATCGATTCGGCAAGGGCCTGATTATCCAGGTCATTTGAGAAATCCGCCCAACGTTCAGCAACATCCTGTCGCGTTTTTTCTGCCTCTTTCTGTGTCATATGATCGGGGGCACGTGTGATCACCGGAACAAAGGAGCTCTTTCCCTTCCATTTCATGGATGATGAGCGCAGCAACGCCTGTGCTGTAGAGAGTGCGTGATAAATGCCTTCCTCATTCGGTGGAAAAAATGCGCAATAGTATCGGCCCAGTCAAGCAATAGGAATGCGCTGGATCCAGTGCTCGTCTTGCAGTCCACCAACAAAAAATCCGGCGTGAATTGTGTCTCGATCAGTTTTTGGTCTTCCCGGAAGGCTCGGATATTCAGGTCCAGCCACTCCATCGAGAAGGTGCCGGGGTTGAGTCCGATGATCTCGGATCTTGCCTGATAGAACAGCCGGTGGAACTGATAGGATGAGATGAACTCCCAATAGGCCCCCGGGTCTCGTCCCCGGCCCGCAGCAGGTAGAGGTTTTTGCCGACCCGTTTGATGTTCCGGCCCAGCTCATGCCAGCGGTCCGCCGCGGATTTCCCGCCTGCGCGATCTTCGATGCTGAAGTGTTCCAGATACTCCAGATATCCGCAGCCGGATGGCTTGTTCCATTTATGGTGGAGTCCCGGCGCTAGATAATCGAAATCGAGCATCAATACCTTTCGGCCAGTCTCGGCCAGGGCCTTTGCCACATTGCACAGGGCCAGGGTACGCCCCACGCCGCCCTTGACCGAATGGAATACCAGTGTCTTCATGGGTGTCTGGCCGGTTGCAGGCGAATCGTCTTGTGCTCGTAAGAGGCATCCTCCCGCTGACCCTTACGCTCTTGCTTATGACCCATAGCCGCAGCCCTTTCGACGGCCCAGATGAGGACAGCAAATAGAGGGACGATGAATAGCGTGGAAATCGCAGCGCTGATCAGGAATTCTTTCATGTCGATATCCTCACGAATTCGTTATGGGTGGATTCACCGATTTTTTCTTGCTGTTTGGAGAGGTAGCCTCGTATCCAGACAGCAAAGATCGATGCGCCAAGTGCAAGGGGATAACCAAAACCGAAGAGATGGTTTTTCTGCACGGCTGAAAGGAAATCACCCACATCCAGCGCGTAGGGGAGCGCATAGAGAAGCGCCGCTATCAGACCAGACAGCAGGCAGATCGCGCTGACAAGGCGACAGTTTGCCATTATGCTCCTTTTCACCGGGCTGTCAGCGCAGATTTCCTACCTGAAATCCTCGATCTCGGTTTGCAACAGGATAAAAATCGTCGCCACTACAACCATGAGGCTATAATAAGTAGGAAAAAAGTACACGGTGAAACTATTCTGTGATTCCCCCGTTTCTTTAGCGAAAAAGATAGCGGCGAATATGGGGGGAAGTAATATAAAGGCTATCGGTAAGATATAATTTAAAATTGTCCAGTGGGCAACCGTAATCCATTTCCTAACCCAGAGAATCGAAATTCCGAATAAAAAAGATGACAAGGTCAGTCCCAAGATAGCTAACGATCTTACCCGTAATCCCCATCCCATGAGCCATGATGTGACTGTAAATGCCACCGCAGCCAGAAAGAAAATTCCGATAGAAAGCGGCAGCCACTTATAGAATGGTCTCTTTCCATGCATATGCGGGTACTCGGACATCCTTTGTTTCTCCTCAAAGTCTGACACTCAAAACAAAGCCGTGTTGTGTCCGCTTGTAAACCGACAATGTAAGCGCGACCTCAGGCTCCTTTTCAGGGATCTTGCTGCCAAAGACCTGCCCCCATACCGGCCGACAGTCCGGCTCCGCCCCAACAGGACAACCTCCCAAGTCGTTGGGTTCCGAAACGGCGGGATGTATCTCACCCCATGGCTGATACCGCAGGCTTGGGCCGGAAAGGATAATCCCGCGGGCTAATCTCTGTCACCTCGAATGGGGTTTTCCCTTTGGCAAGCAACTAGCTGACTACGCCCGTCAGGTACCCAACGAGAAACTGTCGAATGCTCGCATTCACCGGATTGTCGCTAGTCGCGAGAAAGCCATTCTCGATAATGACCTGGCCGCGGAGCGTCTTCGAATCGACCTGGGCCTTGATATTGCCGAAGCCCGCGGCCGAGTCGAACTCGCACCACCCGTCGAGTCTGGCCTGGAGGTCTTCCGGCGGACCCGCGGACCAGATCGAGTCCGTTTCCATCATCTCGCGCCCGAAGCTTTCGCCCGCGGCGAACCCGCAGCGCCATAAGCCTTGTGCCGCTGTCCGGGAATGCTCCGGGGAATCGCCGGACGCCGCAGCAACCAAGTCGGCATGGATCTGTTCCAACATCCGCTGCAGACTCTCGGTGCGCAGGGCGATATTCCGTTGGCGATCGACGTTGATCAAGTCGCTTCCATGCCGGCGAAAGCGTCTCTCGGTCTCCCGGATGTCTTCCGGCATACCGAGCAGTGATTTCCAGGACCGTCCGGCAAGAGTGTACCGGACGCCTGGGTCATCGCCGAGAATGACCTCGAACAGGGCCAGATAGTCATGGGCCAGCGGTACGTCCAAATCGCCCTGGTCCCCTTCTACCGCCAAAACCAGGCGCTCCTGATACCTGAGCTTTCGTTGCTACCGCCGTTTCGCTGCAATGCGGCTGCAATCGCTCCTGCGGCATCCGGGTTTTTTGTCAATCCCACCAGCCTTTGAGTGAGCCGAGGCGTGGCCGGTACGCGCCGCATCAAGGCGGCGATTTCCATCGTCGCCCTCCGGCCCGTGGCGGAGTCCGACCAGTCGAGGACCGAGAGCAGACTCAGGGCGGCGGCAGGATCCGTAGTGGCCAAGCCACGGAAACAGGGTGCGAAATACGCGGGTGGGTTCGGCTCCATGAGCTGCCGCCAATGAGTCTCACCCAATCGGCAATTCGCGTCGTCCCGCCCTTGGAGCACGGACAGAGCAGCCAAGGCCTGGAAGTAAGGATCCCGTGTGCGCTTGGTAGCGGATAGCCCGACTCTATTGGGTGCCAACCGCCGGGCGATTGCCAACACATCGGAGGCACAGTGTCCTACCCCGAGGTCTCGGATCAGAAAGAAGAGTCCGCTCAGGGCCTCTCCAGTCCAATCCTTTCCTGTGGCCGAGTGGTGTAGTGCGGCGCAAATGCCGAGTTTGGCGGTTTTCCGGGCAATGCCCAGCTGCGGGATCAGGTCGAGGAAGAGGTATTCCGGGCCATCGCCCTGCCGGGGATCGGGCCTGGGAAACGGGTCGCGCCGGTGCAATCGATCATGGACCCATGCCGCCCAACGCGGTGTGGTGAGCCGCTGTAGGCTGTCCAGGTCGAAACGACCGTCCACGTATCCAATGTGGTCGGCATAGTCTTCCCCCTCTTCTGCTCTTTTGTTCACTACCATAGGTGCCATACCTCGAATAGATCGCCGATCCGGATCGATTCGTGGATCGCCTCCAGGTGCTGTCGGTATCCCGGCCCCAGGTTGCCCACATGTGGAAGGCACCCAACCGATCCTCGTGCCGGATGAGGGTCCAGCTCCAACCGGTGGGTGGTTCGGGCAAGTTCAGGGTTGAAATCAGTTCTTGGATGGCCTCGGGGGGCCAGTAGCACTCCTTATCCAGGTGCCGAGTGAGACTTTGTGGACGAACGGCGCGCCAGAGCATCCTGTTCCGAGGGATGTGCCCACATTCGCTGCCCTGCAAGAGGTAATTCAGGCAGGCCGCGTCGTAGGCGGCCTTCAGACTCGGCCAATCGGCGGGTGTATTCGGATATTCGGCAATGGTTCTCAAAAGTTCGGCACGAGCGGAAAGGCCAAGTCTAATGTCGGCACACAGGTTATCGATAATCTTTTTCACGCTGCCGTGGGACCGGCGCCATTGCTCCAGCACCCGTCCGACGCGGTTGGCTTCAGCCGCCGTGAAGCGACCGTGGTCGGCCAGGATCTCGTTACACGGTATCATCGGGGGTGGTCCGCTGCCACTCGGGCAGGATGGTCAACAGGCGTTCCTGTGTTGGCCGCCGAGACGCGATAATAATTGATCGCGTCCGACCGTATGCTGCTACGAAGCTCCGGGGGCAACTTGTCCTCCGCGATGGTCCGGACCTTCAACTCATGATAATCACCCGCGGCCACTGCCTTAAAAATGTCTCCGATGACGCCTTCCAGATAGCCTTCGAAGAAGCTGCGCAGGTCGTGGCCCTGATCGTCGGGAAACCAGTCCGGGTGCAATCCGAAGGCGTCGCCGATGACCCGCAACCACATTTCCCCGGAGGTTTCGTCGATCTCCAGGGGATGGATCACGCCGATACCGACCCCCGAGTCGAACTCGGCCCAACGCTTGATCCGCTTGGAAAACGACACCTCGACCCCTTCCTGCCTGAAAATGTCGTTGAGCTCAGCGGCAAAGTCCCGACCACAGCGCTGGCCGACTTTGACCAGAGTGGTCCGTTGGGCGTCCGGCCCGCCGGATTGACAAGCATCCAGAAGCCCTTCGAGCAACAGGTGGAAGGTTTTGACCCGCATGGCGATGTGGGGCTGCTCGTCGACGTTGAGCAGGGTCCCCAGATGGAGGTAGCGGTCGAATTGCTTGGCCAGGATGCGTTCCCCCCGGTCCATGCCGAGCTGCTCGTACCACCAAGTCTCCGCGGCGGCCGGGTCCTGCGTGTACCCTTCGGGCGGCACCAACCGGGCGCACAGGCCGAGATAGTCGTGGCTCAGTTGCCAGAAGATGTCTTTCTTATCCCGCATCTCGAACAGGATGCGTTCCTGGCCTTCGAGCTCCCTGGTCTCGGAGAGGATGACGAAATCCCGTTCCCGAAACAGCCCGGCGGCATAGCCCTGCTCTCCGTCGGACCAGTGCCTGCGGCGCCAGGTATCCCCGATCGTCCGGATACAGTCCGCATCCCCGGTCTCGCTGCGATGATCCGGCACACGGGCGATAACAGGCACGAAGCCGATGGGGCACCGTTGGCGCGCCATCTCCCGCACGACGGCTTGCGCGGTGCCGCAGGCGTAGTAGATACCTTCGGGATTCGCCGGCAGAAAATGGGCGATGGAATCCGCCCAGGAAAGCAAGATGACCGCGCTCGGCTCGGTCGTGGTCTTGCAGTCCACGAGCAGATAGTCCGGTGCGAAGCGCTCCGCGATCAGTTGCTTGTCCATGTCGAAGGCCTCCCGGTTGCGATCCAGCCATTCCAGTGGAAAGACTTTGGGACTGAGGCCATTGATCTCCTTGGGGGCGAAGTAGAAGAGACGCTGAAAACGGTAGGAGGCGATCAGGCGCCAATAATCGGGGCTGGTCTCGTCCCCCGCCCGCAGTAGGTAGAGGTGTTCGTCGATGGGCTCGATCCGGTCCTGGAGCAGGCCCCAACGTTTGCGCGCCGAGACGCCGCCGGCGCGGGCCTCGACGTCGAAGGCGTCCAGATACTCCAGGTAGCCGGGCCCGGGCGGCCGCTGCCACTTGTAGTGGAGTCCCGGCGCGGTGAAATCGAAATCCAGCATCAGGACCCGCTTGCCGGCCACTGCCAGGGCCCGGGCCAGATTGCACAGGGCCAGACTGCGCCCGACGCCGCCCTTGACGGAGTGAAAGACCAGTGTCTTCACTCAAATACGATCGGTAGGCAGGAACCAAGTGTCTTTCCGGCCCGGAAGGTCGGTCGGGTCCGGCGGCCGTGCCGGTCGTGGCGGCCGCGGCGAAAAGGGCGTGCTCCAGGCCAGGGCCCCCAAGAGAGGCAGTCCGAGGATCAGGCTCACGCTGATCCCCACGATAAGGTCAATAGGCATAGATGGTCTCTTTCGTCGGCTTGGTCTTCGCCATCACTTTGGTCTGGGCCTCTTCCAGCTTCATGCGGATCAGGATGGCGATCAAGGGCAGAAACAGGGCAGACGCCAGGGCGATGTAAAACAGGGCGGCGCGTTGGCTCGGGTCCTTGATGCCTTCCTGCATGTCCGCGATATAGGGTAAGGCGTAGAGCAGTGCGGCAAACAGACCGATGAGCAGGCAGAGGGCGCTGACGGCGTGCCAGCGGTTTGCTTCCCGGTCGCCTTTCTCGAGGGTCTTCATCCATTCTTCGACCTCCGTCTGCAGGTTGAAGAAGATGGTACTCACTACGACGAGCAGACTGTAATAGGTGGGGTAGAACACGTACGAAACAAGAATGGTACTGCGGTTACCAGCGTCCCGCGTCGGGTCCGTCTCCGAGTCCGCTGTCGGCCCCCCGACCTCCCGCGCGTCCGCCCCGCTCGTTATCTCCTGGCAGGGGCCGGCCTGCTCAGGGAGGGTGACATTGAGCAGCAATCCGCCGGCAACCGGGGGCAACAACACGAAGATCAGGGGGAATTGGTGATTGAGCAGGGTCCAGTGGATGCTCGCATAGCGACGCCTTGCCCATAGCAGCCAGAGCCCCATGATGGTGACAAAGAAGGTGATGGTGAGGATCCAGGCGATGATTGCCTTGTTGTAATATCCGGTTGCCCACAGCCAGTAACTGACTCCACCCAAGAAGAGGGCCGAGGAAACGGCTATCAGCAGCAGCGGGCCGCCCATCCGCCCGCCGGCGGATAAATCGTCACTCGCTTTCTCCCCGGAACGCGGGGTTTGAACTCTTCTCGTGCGCGTCATCGCAGTATTTTCTCCTGTCCTGGTTCTTTGGCAAAGTAGCCGGTGGAATCATATTGCAATCGTCGCCCGTGTGTCCCTGTGGATAAAATCGGGAACTAGGGGGTGTTGACATTTAACATACCTGCGGACGCGGGGAACACGAACCACGAAGGCAGACACGAATCACACGAATGAGGGTTCGTGTCTGCCTTCGTGTTCATTCGTGGTTCCATTGCGTTTGAAATCAGTCGCTCAGCTTTATATGTCAACACGCCCCAGTTTCCAAGCAACCGAGGACCCTTGAATGACAAATCAGCTTCGTGTTGCCGTTGTTGGCGTCGGTTACCTTGGACGCTTCCACGCCCTGATTTACTCCCGCATGCCCGATGTGTCGCTCGTGGGGGTCGTGGACCCGGATGCCGACCGGGCGCACGCCGTAGCGGCCGAGGCGGGTTGCGCCGCGTTCACGCACGCAAGGAAGCTCCCCGAGCGGGTGGATGCCGTGAGTATCGTTGCCCCGACGGGGGTCCATCTGGAGGTTGCGGCACCCTTTCTGCGGTGCGGCGTTCACACGATGCTGGAAAAACCGATTGCCGCGACATGTGAGGAAGGCGAGGAGATTGTGCGTCTCGCGGAGCAGTCCGGTGCGATCCTGCAGATCGGCCACTTGGAGCGCTTCAATGCGGGAATCATGGCGTTGGCCCGGAGAATCTCCGCGCCCCGTTACGTGGAAGCCCACCGCATGGGGGAATTCACAGCGCGGGCGACGGACGTGGACGTTATCTCCGATCTTATGATCCACGACCTCGATATCCTCCTTTCGCTTATGGGCTCGCAGATCCGGCAGATCGCGGCGGTCGGCACGCCGGTGCTGACCGAGCACATCGACATTGCCAGTGCCCGTCTGGAGTTCGCCGACGGGGCGGTGGCAAACCTGGTCGCCAGCCGGGTCTCGGACAAGAAGATACGGCGTATTCGGGTGTTTCAGCCCAGCGGCTACTTGTCCCTGGATTTCGTCGCGCAGACGCTCGACCTCGCCTATCCCAAACCGGCTCAGGGTACGGAGCAACCCGAGATCGTGCGTGAACGCATTGAGGTCGAGCCCGTCAAGCCTCTGGACCGAGAGCTCGAAGCATTCGTGCAATGTGTTCGAACCTCCCGTCCCCCACTCGTCGATGGCCGGGCCGGACTCGAGGCCCTGAAGGTAGCCCTCGCGGTGCAATCGGGTATCCGGACCAACCGGCGGCTGGCTGTTGGCGACCGGAAGCCGGAAGCAACCGGTTAATCGCAAAGAAATCTATATGCGCCCACCCTGGTTCAGGTAGAATTAAGAAATTTAGGTTTCGGGATAGCAAGGTTCTCGTCCCCGAGGAGGTGGTGTGTCATGTCCAAAGTCTGTCAGGTGACCGGTAAGCGGCCTCTCACCGGTTGTAATGTCTCCCATGCCCACAACAAGACCAAGCGGCGGTTTTTACCCAATCTCCACTATCATCGTTTTTGGGTGGAAAGCGAGAAACGCTGGGTGCGTCTTCGCGTATCCGCCAGTGCAATGCGCCTCATCGACAAGAAGGGCATCGACCAAGTGTTGTCCGAGATGCGCGCCCGCGGTGAAAAAGGTGTGTAAGGAGTAAAGCCCATGGCTAAAGCAGCACGTGAAAAGATCCGGTTGAACTCCAGTGCCGGTACGGGCCACTTTTACACCACGACCAAGAACAAGCGCAATCAGCCCGGCAAGATGGAGATCAAGAAATTCGATCCGGTGGCGCGTAAACACGTCACCTACAAGGAAGGTAAGATTAAGTGATCTTTGTTTTTTCTCGGCACGTAAAACCCGCCACCGGCGGGTTTTTTTTAAGCTAGAGAGCCGGTGCAAGGGTATAGCTACGCAGCCTGCGGGAAAAGGTCTCCAGCGCCTGGATGCCGGTGGCCTCCGCCTGCTGGCACCAGTCCTGCAGCGAGCTGAGAAGGGCTTCCTGGTTGGGTGCGGTTTGCTCCCACAGGTCCCGCAGACGTTCGCGGAACCGGTAGACGGTCTCCAACGTTTGGCTCTGGGCCAACACCTGTTCCAGGCGTTGTTTTGCGCGTTCGTCCAGCCTCGGCCCTTCCATAACCAGCAAGCGCCGTGTGCGCCTGAACAAACGGCGACAATGGTGTTTGCTGTGACACAGCTCGGCACGGGTGACCGGCGTGAGCACCTCGCGTGCATAACGGGCGGCAATGTGCATGCGCCCGGTGACTACCGCACGCACCGTATCCATGTCGATGTTGCCCTTGCCTTGGACGATGCGCGGCTTGGGTGCGATCTTTTTCACCCTGGCCAAGCCGAGAATGCACAGCAGCCGCACGTAAAGCCAGCCCAGATCCAATTCCCACCACTTCGAGGACAGCTTAGCGGAGCTCGGGAAGGCATGGTGATTATTGTGCAGCTCTTCGCCGCCGATCAGGATGCCCCAGGGCAGGATGTTGGCCGAAGCGTCCGGCGTCTCGAAGTTGCGATAGCCCCCGTAATGGCCGACACCATTGATCACCCCGGCGGCGAAGAAGGGGATCCAGATCATCTGAACCGCCCACAGGGTAATGCCGTAGACGCCGAACAGCAGCAGATCCAGGATCAACATCAACCCTAACCCCTGCCAGCTATAACGGCTGTAGAGGCGGCGCTCGACCCGATCGTCGGGGGTACCGTGACCGTACCGTAAGAGGGTTTGCGGATTACCGACGGCCGTGCGGTATAGCTCCGCACCCTCCGTCAGGACCTTGCCAAGGCCCAGAATCTTGGGGCTATGGGGATCGTCAGGCGTCTCACACTTGGCGTGATGACGGCGATGTACCGCCACCCACTCTTTGGTCACCATGCCGGTGGTGAGCCACAGCCAGAAGCGGAAGAAATGGCTTGCCGCCGGGTGCAGATCGAGCGCCCGATGGGCCTGCGAGCGATGCAGAAAGACCGTAACGGCCACGATTGTGACATGGGTCAGGACCAGCCCGGCCAACACCACCTGCCATAAAGAAAGATCCAGAATTCCATACCAGCTCATCGGGGGTCCTCGAAGAAAAAAATGTTGTTTCCAAACCCCGTACCCAGGTGTAACAACCCACCTGATTCCGGATTTAAGGATTGCACTCGCCGCGGCTCAATTGCTCGCTTTGCTCAGCTTGGTGTCGAGGTAGCGCGAGGGGTTGACGGCCTTGCCGTGCTCGCGGACCTCGTAGTGAACGTGGGGACCGGTGGAGCGTCCGCTGGAGCCGAGCTTGGCGATTATCTGCCCCTTCTTTACCCACATGTCTTCCTCGACCAGATTCTCCCGGTTATGGGCGTAGCAGGTTTCCAGGCCATCCATGTGGCGGATTTCCACCACATAGCCGTATCCCGACCGCTCACCACTGAAGGTAACGAACCCGTCGGCAGTGGCACGTATGGGTTCTCCCGGCTTGCCGGCGAAATCGATACCGCTGTGGAGATGGACCTTGTGGAGGATCGGATGCATACGATACCCGAACCGGGAGGTGATATAGCCGGACTCGGGAAGCACCGGCCATCCGGAGGGTATAGCGTGCTTTTTGAGACCCTTCTCCATAATCACCTGCTCGAGCTGTTTCAGCTTGCGCTTGCGGTCATCGACAAGGCTGGGCAAGTCGATGATGTCCCTCACCAGCTCCGACAGGCCGATTTCTTTGGTTACTCGAATATCGGTGGGGGCACCTACGGGAACCGGGCTTTCGAAATCGAACTCCGCGGGATCCAGCTCGGCCATCTTCACCAGGCGTCCACCCAAGGCATTCAGGCGGAGGAGCTCCGCGTGCATCGCGCCGACCCAACCGCTGAAGACATCGAGCCGGGCCTCGGATTTCCGACTGACCTTTTCCAGCAGTTCGCGATCTTCCTCGAAGATGGCCTCGATGGCGGCCACCATCCGCGGAGACGCCAGACTCAACGACACACTCGTCTGACCGAACCAGAAACCTACCGCCGCTGCCGTAGCAACGAAAATGCCTAGAACGATGCTCCGCACCATAACGCCCCTCCATCGCCTTCTTCGCGATGAGTAAATCTATTCTGTATCATCATCCTGAACGAATGCGTTACCTTAACAGAAATTCAGGAGTCTGTCCGACCGCGCGTTCATGCTGCGTTCCCGTTCGTGTCCAAGCACTTTCAACACGCCTGCCGCTTTCTGCGGCACAACGAGAAAATCGCCGGTTATGTCACCGCGATCGAACGCCACACGCAGTTGTTGCGTGAGATCCGAGCGCTCCTGCCCCCGCCCCTGGACGAACACTGTCTGCATGCCCACCTCGATGCCGGCGTACTGACACTGCTCACGGACTCCCCCGTCTGGTCGTCACGCCTACGCTTCTTTACCCCGGAGCTCGAACGCCACCTCACCCCCCGTCACGGCTCCATTGTCGCCTGTCGCATCCGCGTCCGGCCTCAGACCTCCGTACCCTCCCCGAAGCCCGCAAACCACAAGCTGTCCGCAAACACGGCACGGCATTTGATCGAGGTGGCCAGCGGCATCGAAGACCCCCGGCTTGCGGCCGCACTCCGTCGGCTGGCGAAGGCCGGCGCGAAAGATTACTAGCGAGGCTCCGCCTCAGACCGACGAGGCATGAGGCCCCAAAAGCTCCTCTCCCGTAAGGCCCCATCTCTTCCGCCCAACCAGCCGTTGGAGAGCCGGGGTAGGTCGAAATCGGGATCGGGATCGGGATCGGGATCGCAATCGGAATCTCGATTTCGATCCCGATCCCGATTTGCGCACCCCATAAACTTGATTCATTTGTAAAGATTCGGGTCCCTCAAGGATCCTAGCGAGGCTTCGCCTCAGACCGACACTCCAGGGCACTTTAATACGGTTTTCGTCTTTTGGACCAAGCGGAAGTGTGCGCTTAAGAGGCTGTCTGAAAACTAACACATTGATTTTAAATCGGTAGGCTGGGTAGCAAGGAACGAAACCCAGGGTATTGCTGGGTGGCAGTGTTATAACTCTGTTATTACAGGGGCGCAAGATATTGATTAGCATATCTATTTGAACCCTGAGAAACAAAGTTGGAACACCACCTGCTGGGTTTTGGCCATCCCTGGCCGCAACCCAGCCTACGGTCTACGGTCCTTTTTTAGACAGTCTCTAAGCCCCTAGGAAACGACCACCGGCTGCAGGTAGGGAGTCGGGGGGGACTTGGAATCCTTGGTAAACACGACCTCTTCCCAGGCCATTTCGTCGGCCATCAGCGTCCGCAACAGGCGGTTGTTGAGGGCATGACCGGATTTGTGCCCGTAAAAAGAACCGATCAACGAACGGCCCAGCAGATAGAGGTCGCCGATGGCATCGAGAATCTTATGCCTCACGAACTCGTCCTCGTAGCGCAGGCCCTCTTCGTTGAGCACCCGGTAATCGTCCACCACGATGGCGTTGTCCATACTGCCGCCGAGGGCGAGGTTTCTTTGGCGCAAAGTCTCGACGTCGCGCAGGAAACCGAATGTGCGCGCGCGGCTGACCTCCTTTACGAATGAGGTCGTGGAAAGGTCCACGCTGGCCTCCTGCACCCGCGATAGGAAAGCCGGATGATCGAAATCGATGGAGAACTCTACCTTGAATCCATCGTAGGGTTCGAAAACGGCGCGCTTGTCCCCATCTTCCACGGCTACCCTATGCTTGATACGGATGAAACGTTTCGGCCGGTTTTGCTCTTCGATGCCGGCCGACTGGACTAAGAATACAAAGGGCGCCGCGCTTCCGTCCATGATGGGTACCTCGGGTGCGCTTACGTCGACGTAAGCATTGTCTATCCCCAAGCCGGAAAAGGCGGAGAGCAGATGCTCCACCGTGGAGACACCCATATCGCCCTTCACCAAAGTGGTCGATAGCCTGGTATCGCCCACATTCTCGGGGCAGGCGCGGATCTCCACGGGTTGCGGCAGATCGACGCGGCGAAACACGATCCCGGTATCCGCCGCAGCCGGACGCAACGTCAGGCCTATCTTGTCGCCCGTATGCAGCCCAACGCCGGTAGCCCGGATCACGTTTTTCAGGGTTCGTTGCCTGATCATTGCTGTATCTCCCGTCGCAATCCAAGTACCTTCCGTCAAAGTCCTGCGGCCCCCCCGGATTCTTTCAGGGACGCTCTTTTTGAAGAAGACATCCCAGCCCCTCCATGCCGATCCGGAGCACCTTCCTGGTTTTTGGTATTCTTCCATTTCAGCCGCCTAAACGGAAGCCGAGGAAACAACCCGACATTTCCCAATCTAGGGTTTTCCCTCGATTTAATCAGGTACGAAACGTCTTTGCAAGAAAATTTATTGATTTTCTTCGTGATCCTCCTTTATGGATTACCCTGATTAGTCCGCCTGACGGCGCAGAAACGCGGGAATATCCAGGTAATCCAGATCCGTCTCCCCGACCGCATCCGGCTGGGTCTGGACGGCCGCGGCAACCCCTTGGTGGCCCTTGCGATAGACCGCCGGACGGTCCATCTCCCGGTAATCGGGAGTAACCGACTCCGCAACCTCGTTCGGCACCAGGTGGATCGGCGACCCGCCCAAGGCCGACTTCGATACCCGCGCCTTGCGCCCCTCTCCGAGACCAGTGGCGACCACGGTCACGCGTAGATCTTCGTTCAGGTCGGGATCGATGACAGTACCGACCACTACGATGGCATCGTCGTCCGCAAAGTCCCGCACCGTATTGCCCACCTCGTCGAACTCGCCGATGGACAAGCTCGGGCCCGCGGTGATGTTGACCAATATCCCCCTGGCGCCGGCCAGATCGATATCCTCCAGCAGAGGGCTGCGGATGGCCGCCTCGGCCGCTTCCCGGGCCCGCTGCTCGCCGCTGGCAACACCCGTCCCCATCATCGCCTGACCCATTTCAGCCATCACGGTTTTGACGTCCGCAAAGTCTACATTGATGAGGCCGGGACAGGTAATGAGCTCGGCAATCCCCTGGGTGGCATTCAGGAGTACGTCGTTGGCCGCCTTGAAGGCATTCAAGAGACTCATTTCCTTGCCGAGCACGGCCAGCAGCTTCTCGTTGGGGATGGTGATGAGGGAATCGACGTTGTCTGCCAACTCAGAGATCCCCTCCATCGCCACCTTCATCCGCTTGGTACCCTCGAACGCAAAGGGCTTGGTCACCACGGCCACGGTCAGGATCCCCAGCTCCCGGGCCACCTGGGCAACGACCGGAGCGGCACCGGTCCCGGTTCCACCGCCCATGCCGGCCGTGATAAAGACCATGTCGGCCCCATCCAGGGCATCATGGATGCGCTCCTTGTCCTCCAATGCAGCTTGCTTGCCCACCTTGGGGTCGGCGCCGGCGCCCAGCCCCCGGGTGATGTCCGCTCCCAGCTGGAGGATGGTCTTGACGTTGGAATGTTGCAGGGCCTGGGAATCCGTGTTGGCGCAGATGAAGTCCACCCCCTCGATGGAGGAATCCACCATCTGGTTGACGGCATTGCCGCCGCCGCCGCCGACACCGATCACCTTGATGACCGCATCCTGGCCATTGGTATCCATTAGTTCAAACATCGGTTTTCTCCCATCTTGCTCGCTAGTTACTTAAGAATTCGACCTGTATGCGGGATCTCTCACCCGGAGGCCTACCCACCTTGCCGCCCGGTCACACCCGTCAGCCCGTAAGCCTTATCAGAAATTGCCTTGAAACCAGCTCTTCATCCGTTCCCAGACCGCCTTCAGACCGGAGGACTCCGACAGCTCCGAGCGCCGCATGAACCTGTGTCGCCGGGCGTACATCAGCAACCCGACACCGGTCGCGTAGACGGGATCGGTGATCACATCCTTGAGGCCGGCTACGTGCTGGGAGACACCGAGGCGCACCGGCATATGAAAAACCTCCTCGGCCAGCTCGACGAGCCCTTCCATCTTGGCGCTGCCGCCGGTCATGACGACGCCTCCCGCCACCAGGTCCTCGAAGCCGCTGCGGCGCAGCTCTGCCTGGAGCAGGCTCAGGAGCTCCTCGTAGCGGGGTTCCACGACCTCCGCCAGGGTCTGGCGCGCGAGGCGCCGGGCCGGGCGTTCCCCGATGCTCGGGACCTCGATGGTATCGCCGCTGCCGGCAAGCTGGGTCAAGGCGCAGGCGTATTGGATCTTGATTTGCTCCGCGTATTGGATGGGGGTACGCAGGGCGACGGCGATGTCATTGGTCACCTGATCGCCGGCGATGGGAATCACGGCCGTATGACGGATAGCACCGTCGGTGAACACCGCCAGGTCCGTGGTGCCGCCGCCCATGTCCACCAGGGCGACCCCGAGTTCCTTCTCATCCTCGCCCAGAACGGCGAAGCCGGAGCTGAGTTGCTCCAGGACCAAATCGTCCACTTCCAGTCCGCAGCGACGGATACACTTGACGATGTTCTGAGCCGCGCTGACCGCACCCGTGACCATGTGGACCCGGGCCTCCAGCCGCACCCCGCACATACCGATGGGCTCGCGGATGCCTTCCTGGTCGTCGATCACGAACTCCTGGGGGAGGATATGGAGGATCTTCTGATCGGCCGGGATCGCAACCGCCCTGGCCGCGTCGATAACCCGGTCCACGTCTGCCTGGGACACCTCCTGCTCCTTGATGGCGGTAATGCCGTGGGAGTTGAGACTGCGGATATGGCTGCCCGCGATACCGGCATGGACGGAGTGGATCTCACAACCCGCCATGAGTTCCGCCTCTTCCACCGCCCGCTGGATGGATTGCACGGTGGATTCGATATCCACTACCACTCCCTTCTTGAGCCCCCGCGACGGGTGGGTGCCGATTCCGATGATCTCGATCCCGTCGTCGTCCTTCACTTCACCCACCAGGGCGGCGATCTTGGAGGTACCGATATCCAGTCCGATCAGGAGATTCTTTTCGCCTCGTCTTGCCATTCGATTCAACTCCTGGAGAGTTCCGAGGTGCGAGACCTCAGTTTTGCGGACCGCACGGTTGCGGTGGCGGGCCTCAGGCTATCGCCCCCAGCCTCTGCCCACCGGACCGCCAACCCATTGCTGTAGCGCATATCGACCAGTGACGGTATCCCGATCCTGGTCAACGCAGGATAGGCCCGAATGAACCTTGAAATTCGTTCCTGAACCCGCACCTTGCCCAAGGCCAGGCGGAATCCCGCACTCAGGTGCAAGGTCCAGGCACCGCGGGCGTCCCGGGCCAGGGTTTCGATCTCGATACCGAGGGTTTGCAGCTGCGGCTTCCAGTCCAGAAGACGCTGCACCAGCTTCGGGGCATCCCGACTCGTTCCCGAGAACTCGGGGAGCCCCGGCGGAATGTCTCTGGCTGCGGGCTTGAAAAT
Source organism: Candidatus Thiosymbion ectosymbiont of Catanema sp. Cochon2018 (assembly GCA_011392765.1). Classification (GTDB taxonomy): domain Bacteria; phylum Pseudomonadota; class Gammaproteobacteria; order Chromatiales; family Chromatiaceae; genus Thiosymbion; species Thiosymbion ectosymbiont_A. The sequence goes on from WYCW01000003.1 coordinate 115,414, forward strand.
TACCCCGTCGGTGCCCACCAGGGCATCTTCCCCCCAACGCGCCAGGGCTACCCGCTCCACTACCTCGAGTTCCAGGCGATCCGGCCACCGCCGCCGTAAGCTCGCCGACCGTACCCAGGGTATGGTCTCCACCGCCGTTTTCAGCTCCGCCAGGTCCTGCGTCAGAATGCCGCCATTCAGGTGTGCGATCACCGTTTCCTGCAGTCGGTGCGACGACAGGTGCTCAAGCGCCCCGGTCACGGTTACTACCCGCACCGGTAGCTGTCGGGGCTCCCAACGCATCAGTAGATAGCCGCCACCTCCCAACAGGGACAGTAACACGAGCGCCCAAGCCCAGCGCACCAACCGCCGCCCTCGGCTCGGTCCCTCGACCACGCGATCCCGGTCCGTCACTTGCTCAGGATTGCTCAAGGCTGGTCTCCAGGATGCGCCACACCAGGGCATCGAAATCCAGTCCGTGGACTTTTGCGGCCATGGGCACCAGGCTGTGATCGGTCATGCCGGGCACGGTGTTCACCTCCAGCAAGTACGGCCGCCCATCGCCGTCGAGCATGAAATCCACTCGCCCCCAGCCGTCGGCACCGATCGCATCGAAGGCCTCCAGACACAGGGTCTTAAGGCGTGACTCCTCTGCGGTCGCCAGGCCACAGGGACAAAGGTAGCGGGTGGTATCGGCAAAATACTTGGCCTCGTAGTCGTAGAAGGCGCGTGGCGTTTCTAAGCGGATCATGGGCAGGGCCTCGCCGGCGAGGACGGCACAGGTGTATTCGGGGCCCTCGATCCAGCGTTCGGCAAGGACCAGGGCATCGTAGCGGGCCGCCGCCCGCCAGGCCTCGACCAGTGTTTTATGGTCGTCCGCCCGCGTCATCCCGAGGCTGGAGCCCTCGTGGACCGGCTTGACCATGAGGGGAAATCCCAGGACCTGCGCCTGGGCCAGGTCCGCTTCCCGCCGCAGCAGTGCAAAATCCGCGGTCGGCAGACCCCGACCCTGCCACAGGAGCTTGCAGCGGTACTTGTCCACCCCTAAGGCCGAGCCCAATACGCCCGAACCCGTGTAGGGTAACCCGATGGTCTCGAGCACGCCCTGGATTTGCCCGTCCTCGCCGCCGCGACCGTGGAGAACGACGAAGGCCCGTGCAAATCTGCCGTTGCGCAGCTGCTCCAGGGTACCGGCCTGCGCCGGGTCCAGGGCATGGGCGTCCACCCCGCTACGCACCAGGGCCGCTATCACGGCGTTGCCGCTCTTGAGGGAGATCTCCCGTTCGGCCGACTGCCCACCGAGGAGCACGGCCACCTTTCCGAACTGGTCCGCTTTTCGAGTCATGATCCCCATCCTCCGACCCGACATACCTCGGGCGTCAAATGTATCCCGCTGGCTCCTTCCACTTCCGACTGCACCCGTTCGATGAGTCGGGCGATGTCCCAGGCGCTGGCGGTCCCGAGGTTGACGATGAAGTTCGCATGTTTCTCCGACACCTGGGCGTCACCTATTCGCAATCCCTTGAGGCCCGCCGCCTCGATGAGCCGCGCGGCGTAATCCCCGGGGGGATTACGGAATACCGACCCGCAGCTCGGCAGCCCGATGGGCTGGGCACGCCCCCGCCTGGCGAGCAGCTCGCGGATGCGCTCCAGACTGTCTGTAGTATCCCCCGGCTCCAGCGCCAGCTCGGCCTCCAGAAACCACTCTCCCTCCGGGCCCCGGACCCGGCGGTAGCCGATGCGGAAGTCCGCCGGCGCGCGCGCGCGTATCTTGCCTCGGCGGTCGATGGTAAGCACGCGCCTGACCCGGTCCCAGGTCTCCCCCCCATAGGCACCGGCATTCATGGCCAGGGCGCCGCCGAGGGTGCCGGGAATCCCGGCCAGGAACTCCACCCCGGTCAGGCCGAGCCTGGCAGCAAAACGCGCCAGCTTGGCGCAAGAAACCCCGGACTCGGCCCGGATCCCTCGCTTCCCGATGTGCTGCAGGGTATTCAGGCAACCCTGGGTCCGGATCACGGTGCCCGTAAAACCCGCGTCGCTCACCAGCAGGTTACTGCCCAGCCCGAGCCAGAGGATGGGCTCGGCTGGGTCCAACCCCTGTAGAAAAACCGCCAGGTCGGCGGCGTCCGCCGGCTGGAAAAACCGGCGCGCCGGCCCCCCCACCCGCCAACTGGTGTGACGGGCCAACGGCTCGTTCAGGAACAGCTTGCCGCGGAAATCCATGGGGATAGTGGGCAGGGTGGACATAATGGACTCAATGGACTCAATGGACATTAACCATGCGTTCTCGCTTGTTCGATCAGGTAGTAGTCGATGAAATCAGCTCGGGTCTTTTGTTAGGCCATGTTCTTTCCCGACTGTATGGGATTGTGTAATCTTTTCCTGAACCCATAGGTTCAGCAATGTTTCTTCGCTGATTCCATGTTGCTCCGCAATTTGCTTGATCTCGAAGGAAAGATCCCGATCTAGTGGATAGTACCGGCGTTGGGATGATACATTCACCTGGAACCTTGCATCTGTTTGTTCCCCGAACTCCGTAGCATCATGGTCATCCTAGAATGCCCCGATTTCCTGGTAGGTGTCGGCATTTGAAACTGGGGTTTCAGTTGGCATATCTACGCCTTTCTTTCTCTGACATGTCTCTGGCTGAAACGATAATAGCTCGTTTATCCCACGTATACACGAAGAATACGCTGCTGATCTCCAAGATTTCTCCTCGATTCTTGGCAGCCTAACGGCATGTCTTGCCATCCATGGCACCTGGATTCCGGCTATCCCTGCCGGAATGACGAGGTGGAAGCCTCCGCCGACATCTGCTCGGTTTTTTTGCCGCAAATAAACACAAATGGACGCAAATCGCGTAATAGACCAAGAACCGTCGATGATGACGGACCGATTGCGATCAATTTGCGTTGATTCGCGTTCATTTGCGGAAAAAACGATTCCCATGTCAGCACGTAGTTTTTCATTCCCACCGAAGGTGAAAATCAAGATAAAGCAACCTGTTGGTTCTCAGGGGTGAGCACCGATAACAACTCCGGCTTGCCGTCCGGGACGCACTCATAAGGCAGGACGCCGCGCTTGCTAGCTAGATCGGTACGCACGCCGTATTGCAGGAGCAGGCGAACCCCCTCTTCGTTCCCATCACTCGCCATCTCATGCAACCCAGTCCAACCGTTAGCGTTGGAAGCGTTCGGGTCCGCGCCATGGGTCAACAGGAACTCCGCCATCTCCAGGCAATCTTCCATCAGGGCATACCACAAAGGCGTCGCGCCGTTGTCAGCTTTCGCGTCGATATGTTTATTCAATGGGAGGAGTAAGCGGACGATTTCCAGAGAATGACCAAAGGGGATCCAGTGCCACACGATGCAACCTTTGCTGCCGACATGGAAGGGATTGGCACCCCGTTCCAACAGGAGCTTCACCATATCCACATCCCCTTCAGCAGCAGCCAGGAGTAACAGGCTATCGCCGCTGGCATCAGTGGTCTCGACACTGGCCCCGCCGTCGAGAAAGTCTTTTACCTCCTTGACACGCCAATTGCTCACCGCATCGATCAGTCGTTCGGTATCATCCGCCCAATCCTCGGGGACAAGCCTCAGCAACAACTCCTCCTTATCGTCCGGGACGTATTGACAAGGCAGGGCACCGCGTTTGTCCTCTACATCAATCCGCGCACCATATTTCAGGAGCAGACGCACCCCTTTCTCATCCCCACGAGCCGCCGCGTCATGCAACAGGGTCCGACCGTTATCGTCGGTGGAGTCCGGGTCCGCGCCATTAACCAATAGGAACTCAGCGATCTCTAAACAATCATCCATCAGGGCGTACGCCAAAGGCGTCAAGCCATCGTAATCCTTCAGGTCGGTATGCGGATTCAGGGGGAGCAGCAACCGGGCGATTTCCAGGGAACACCCATAGGCGGCCCAGTGCCAGACGATAAAACCGTCACCCCCGACATGGAGCGGATCGGCGCCCCATTCCAGCAAGAGCTTCACCATCTCCAGGTCACCTTCACCAGCGGCCAGGAGTAACAGGCTATCGCCGTCGGCATCGGTGGTCTCGACGCTCGCCCCGCGATCCAGAAGGCCCTTTACCTCCTCGATACGCCCATTATTCACCGCATCAATCAGTCGTTCGGTCTCTTCCATCGGGAATTGCCCCTTTCTAAAACCATTACCCGGTCTTCTTCGGCCTTTTCTTCTATCGCTTTCTTGTATAGTGTGGTCTGGTTTCCTTTTCCTTTATTTTGTAGCCTTCCTTGAGCTGTTTTTCGGAACGGTCCGGCTCCCATGTATCCTTACGGTCGTGGCCCTCGCGAACGACAATCTTGCCTTTTTTCCCTCCGCCTGCTTGCTTATCCGCCTGCTTCTTGATTTGTGCAGCTTTTCCTTTCGATGCAGGCCGTCCCTCATCACGTTCCCTCTTTTCTTCTGCTTGCCGCTCCTTCCGCTTCTTTTTCGTCTCCCTTCCATTACACTTTTCGCATATCGCATCCTCGGGCCGATCTTTAGACTCACTTTTCGTTTGCTCGTCGATCTTTTCGGCGAGCACCGCCACGCCGGCCAGTCCCAAGGTACCCCCGATAAAGGCCAGCGTGCTTTTCGCCGCCGCGACGAGCGCCGCCCCGGCTTCCGAAGCAAGAACGGCAAGTCCGACAGCGGGAGGCGGCATTACAATCCCCTTTCGGTCAATAAACCGGGCATTCCTTTGTCATACCTTTGTATGGTGAATCTGACGGACCAGCATATCCAACTTTTGATCCATCGTGTACTTTTCAAGACCCAGAAACTTTACCACTTTGGGAGATTCGAGCTTACCTTTGGTCGAAATATACAATAAAGCATATTGATGGTACGCCTTGATGGAATGCACGCCGAGCTTACTGGCCCTGTTACAGGCAACATAGATCATATATTTGAGATCGTTATCTCCGTATTGTGCTGAAAGCTCAGGAAAGCCGGATATAATCTTGTTATAGAGGTTGTTTCTTAGAAATCTATTTGACAAACTGCTGTATTGTTGGCGTGATATTTGAAACATCGACATCCTCCTCTAATCCAATATCGCAAGCGTTCAGGCCGCTGCCGCTTTTGCCATCCATGGCACCGGCAGATTCCGGCAATCCCTGCCGGAATGACGAAGCGGGGTCTGAACGATTACTTTTTAATCTGTGAGAATCTGTGTTACCTGCGGATAGAAAGATAATGTAATCTTTTGCGACCGATTTGCGTTTATTCGCGTTCATTTGCGGCTAAACACGAATCGACACCAATCACATTCGTGTTGATTCGTGTCCATTCGTGGTTTTCTCACTCTCGCCTTCCACCTGCAACAGCTCCGGCAACCGGGCCGCCAAGGCGCCGATATCGCCGGCCCCCATGGTCAGGACCAGGTCGCCGTCTGCGAGCAGGGTCCCCAGAATGCGGGGCACCTCCTCCAACTCCCCGGCGAACACCGGGTCCACTTCGCCGCGGGCCCGGATCGCGCGGCTCAGGGTACGGCCGTCGGCGCCCGGCAGCGACGCCTCCCCCGCCGCATAGACCTCGCACAGGACCAGCACGTCCACCTGCGACAACACCTGTACGAAATCCTCGAACTGCTCCTGGGTCCGGGTAAAGCGATGCGGTTGGAACACCAACACCAGCCGCTGCCCCGGCCAGCCCCGGCGTGCCGCTTCGAGGGTGACCGCCACCTCCCGCGGGTGATGCCCGTAGTCGTCCACCAGGACCAGATCGCGACCGTCTCCGGTGCGGACCTCCCCGATGGCGAAGCGGCGACCGATGCCCTGAAAACCGCGCAGGGCGCGCCGGATGGCCGTTTCCTCCACGCCCAGCTCCAGACCCACCGCGATGGCGGCCAGGGCATTGAGCACATTGTGGCGACCGGGCAGATTGAGCTCTATCGGGAGGGGCCTCTCCCGGCCTTCCCAACGTACCGAGAAGACCATGCGCGGGCCTTCCTGACGGATGTCCTCGGCCCGCACGTCCGCCCCTTCGAGGGTCCCGTAGGTACGCACCGGACGCGGGATCATGGGCACCAGGGCGCGGACCTCGGGGTCGTCGATGCACAATACCGCCAGCCCGTAGAAAGGCAAGTGATGCAGAAACTCCGTAAAGGTGCTGCGCAGGCGATCGAAGTCATTGTCGTAGGTGTGCATGTGGTCGGCGTCGATATTGGTGAGCACCGCCAGCATGGGCTGCAGGTAGAGGAAGGAGGCGTCGCTCTCGTCGGCCTCGGCGATCAGGTACTGGCTCGTGCCCAATCGGGCGTTGGCGCGGGCGCTGTTCAGGAGCCCCCCGATCACGAAGGTCGGGTCCAGTCCCCCCTCGGCCAGCACGCTCGCAACCAGGCTGGTGGTGGTGGTCTTGCCGTGGGTCCCGGCGACCGCCACTCCATAGTAGAAACGCATCAGCTCGGCCAGCATCTCGGCGCGGCGCACCACGGGAATCCGCTGCTCTCGGGCGGCCGCGACCTCCGGGTTGTCCGCGGCGATGGCGGTAGAGACCACCACCGCATCGGTGCCCCCTACCTGCTCGGGCCGGTGTCCGATAGAGACCGCTACGCCCAGGGCCTCCAGCCTCCGGGTCGCCGCACTCGCCTGCTGGTCGGAGCCGGAGACCCGATAGCCGAGGTTGGCCATGAGCTCGGCGATTCCACTCATGCCCGAACCCCCGATACCGACGAAGTGCAGGCGGCGGATCCGCCCCATTTTGCCGGCCCCGAAACGCATCGCGATACTCATGCTTCGGCGACTTCCCAGCAGGCCCGGGCGATCTTCTCCGTCGCATCCGGCTGCGCCTGATCGCGGGCGGCCTGTGCCATCGCGAGCAGGCGCGACCGGTCGCTGAAGAGCTCGGTGAGCGCTTTTCCCAGGGACGCCGCGGAGAGCTCGGTCTGAGGTAGGAGCTGCGCGGCACCTGCGTCTGCCAGGTACCGAGCGTTGCCGGTCTGGTGATCGTCCACCGCGTGGGGATAGGGGACCAGGATCGAGCCGACCCCCGCCGCCGCCAGTTCGGAGACGGTCAGGGCGCCGGCCCGACACACCACCAGATCCGCCCAGGCATAGGCCGCGGCCATGTCGGCGATGAAGGGGGTTATTTCGGCCTCGACCCCGGATTCCCGGAAGGCCCTGCGGGCCGCCTCCAGGGTCCTCTCCCCGGCCTGGTGACGAATCCGCGGCCGCTGCTCCGGGGGCAGAGTGGCGACCGCCCCGGCGACGGTCTCGTTGAGTACCCTGGCCCCCAGGGACCCGCCGACTACGAGCAGACGACCGGGACCCGAGCGGTCCGTCAACCGCTGCCGCGGCGTTTGCAAGGCGCAGATCTCCGGGCGGACCGGGTTGCCGCTGGTGACCGCGCCCCGTCCGGCAGGAAAACTGTCGGGAAAGGCCTCGAACACCCGAGTAGCGATGTGGGATAACCATTGATTGGTGAATCCCGGTACCCGGTTCTGCTCCTGGATCACCAGGGGGATACCTGAGAGCCTGGCCATCAGCCCACCGGGCCCGGAAGCAAAGCCGCCCATCCCCAGCACCAGGTCGGGACGGATACAGCGCAGGATACCCGCCGCCTGACGCAGGGCCGCCGCGAGCTTGAAGGGGGCCGCCAGGAGTTGTCGTGGCCCTTTGCCCCGCAGGCCCTCGATACCGATCCATTCCAGCGGAAACCCGTGCTCGGGGACCAGCCGTGCCTCCAGGCCGCGTCGGGTGCCGATCCAGAACACCTCCATGCCCTGCCCGCGCAGCAGCTCGGCTACCGCCAGGGCGGGGAAGACGTGACCGCCGGTGCCTCCGGCCATGACGGCTAGGCGCGGGCCCATTGCACTCCCTCCACGGCCTCCTGTTCCACTGTCTGTTCCACTGGCTTGAGCCGCAGGTCCCGGTCGATCCGCAGCAAAAGCCCTACCGCCATACAGGTGACGATGATGCTGTTGCTCCCGTAGCTCAGGAAGGGCAGGGTGAGCCCCTTCGTCGGCAACAGGCCCAGGTTCACACCGATGTTGACCATGGCCTGGAGACCGATGCCCAATCCGAGCCCGTGGGCCGCGTAGGCGGCAAACCAATGGCCGGCACGCTCGGCGCGGGCGCCGATGGACAACACCCGCCACAGGAAAAAGCCGAAGGCCGCAATCACCGCCAGCGTACCCACCAGTCCGAGCTCCTCACCGACGACCGCCATGATGAAATCCGTATGGGCCTCCGGGAGAAAAAATTGCTTCTGGATGCCGTTGCCGAGCCCGACCCCGAGCCACTCGCCGCGGCCGAAGGCGATGAGCGCCTGGACGAGCTGGTAGCCGGCATCGAGGGGGTCGGCAAAGGGATTGATGAAAGAGGTAGCCCGTTCCAGTCGTTCAGGGTCCAGCATCACTAAGATCACGGCGGCCGTCGTCAGCATCCCGAAGAGAACGATGAAATGGGTTATCTGGACGCCGCCGAGGAATAGCAGACCCAGCACCGTGACCAGTAGGACGACGGTAGTGCCGAAATCCGGCTGGCGCACGATCAGGGCACTGGCGATCACCATCAGGAGCATAGGCTTGAGAAAGCCCCACAGGCTGGTGACCACCTCCTCGCGCCGCCGTACCAGATAGCCGGACACGAAGATGACGGCAAAGAACTTCATGAACTCGGAGCTCTGGAGGTTGATGGGTCCCAACGGAATCCAACGGCTGGCGCCGTTGACCGTGCGCCCGATTCCCGGAATCAGAACCAGCACCAACAGGACCAGGCCGATGAAGAACCAGGCGGGTCCCGATCGCTCCCACCAGGCCACGGGCGTGGCAAACACCAGGATCCCCACCCCGGCGGCCAGCCCGAGGGCCACGGCGTGCCGGATCACGAAATGGAAGGGGGCATCGAAGATGCGATCGGCGATGGGCATGGATGCGGAGGACACCATCACGAACCCGAATCCCAACAGCAGCAGCACACAGAGCAGCAGCGGCCAGTCCAAATCCGGCAGTAGCTTTCCGGTCCGCCGGCGACCGCGTTCCCGTACCTTCGAGCCGCGCTCCACCCGCTCCCCGGTACCGCCGGGGTGCACCTCGGGGTTCGCCTGCCGGGTCTGATCCTCGGTGCTTTCGGAATGCGCGCCGGGGTCCGCCTGCCGAATTTGGTTCTCGGTGCTCATACTTCGAGGGCCTCCACCGCCGCCGCGAATGCCCGACCTCGATGCGTATAGTCCTGGAACATATCGAAGCTGGCACAGGCCGGGGAGAGCAGCACACAATCGCCGGACAGGGCCGCCACGGACGCCCGGCGCACCGCTTCCGGCATGTCCTTGGCGTGCAGTATCGGTACCCGCCCTGCCAGTACGCGCTCGATGAGGGGGGCGTCGCGTCCGATCAGGATCACCGCCCGCGTCTTTTCTTCCACGGCCGGCGCCAGTGGGGCGAAGTCGGCGCCCTTGCCGTCGCCCCCGGCAATCAGGACCGCCCGCCGCGAACTCATGGGATCGACCAGGCCCTCCAGGGCGGCGATGGTCGCCCCCGGATTGGTCCCCTTGGAATCGTCGTACCAGTAGACCCCCCTCTTGGAGGACACCAGCTGGGTGCGGTGAGGCAGTCCGCGAAAGGTACGCACCGCCTCTAGCATGGCCGCCTCCGGCAGTCCGCAGGCCTGACCCAGGGCCAGGGCGGCCAAGGCGTTAGCCAGGTTGTGGCGGCCTTTTATGGCAACCTCATTGACCGGCAGTAGGCGGTTGTTTCCGTAGCTGATCCAGGGAGTGCCGCCGTACTCGATCACTCCGAAATCTGATGGCCCCGAAGGTGCCCCGAGTGTAAATCCGATGTCCCGTGCCGCTATGCCCGCCATGGCCCGCACCTGGGGATCGTCCAGATTCAGGACCCCCGTGCGGGCGCCGGACAGGCCCCGTTGCTTGGCGGCGGCGTAATCGGCGAGGCCGTCGTACCGGTCCATATGGTCCTCTGCAATATTGAGCACCGTCGCCGCCTGGGGTTTCAAGGACCAGGTCGATTCGAGCTGGAAGCTGGAAAGCTCCAGCACATAGAGCTCCACCCCATCGTCGAGCAGATCCAGGGCCGGGCGTCCCAGATTGCCGCCTACCGCCGCCCGGACGCCGGCCAGTCGCGCCATCTCCCCCACCAGCGTAGTGACCGTGCTCTTGCCGTTGGAACCGGTAATGGCGGCCACCGGAGCCTCGGCGGCCCGAGCGAAGAGCTCGATATCTCCCAGCACCGGCACCCCTTTTTCCACTGCTGCGGCAACCGCAGGCTCCCGCAGGGATACGCCGGGACTGATAATCAGTTGCTCGGCGGCCTGGATGACATCCGGATCGAAGTTGCCCAAAAACAGGGGCAGATCCGGCAATTCCCGCCGCGCCTCTGCCAGTCCGGAAGGTTCCCGGCGTGAATCCATGACCGCCACCGAGACCCCCTGGCTTCCCAGATAACGGGCGCAGGACAGACCGGTCTTGCCGAGGCCCAAAATGAGGGTCTTGGGAAAATGTCGGGGGTCTGTCATTCGAGTCATTCCGAGCATTGCTGTAAGGGTTTCTAATGAAGCCGTGGTATTAAGCCATAGTATCTGGCGGCATTTAATAGTACAGGATTAACAGGATTTTCAGGATATTGCTTCAGAGAAGGAAGTCTCTTAGTACTCTTTCGTGGCTTTGTGCCTTTGTGTGCGGTTCGTCTTTCTCACACTAAGCCACAAAGACACGAAGAATAACGCATCGATCCAACACCGCCGCCGGGTAGCCCGTAGCCCGTAGGCTGGGTTGCGGCCAGGGATGGCTAAAACCCAGCAGCCAAGACTAAGCGCAACAGCCCGACAATGCTGGGTTTCGCCGTCCCTGGCTCGACCCAGCCTACGAACTACGAACTGCCGTACCAGTCTTTTGTCCGGTTGAAACACTTGTTAACCATCCTTAAGTATGAAAACAACAGGAATGATAATCGGGTACATGGCAGTAATGACTATTACGGAAACCCCGCCCATTGACAGAAAAGGTTTTTTCTCGACATCAAAAAACCGCTTGAATTTTGTTATAAATAGATTGATGGGCTTTCGCGTAGAGAGCAAAATTCCACTTAATATGTGGATCCAAACCCAAACCGATGTGAAGAATGTCGAATAAAACCAAATACCAAATGATAGACCACCCTTATTAATAGACGAGAATGGTAATGCCGACAAAACCGTAAATGATAAAGCCCGCAAGAATGTATTCATATCAGAAGTCACATCGAAAACTGCGGGTGCTATTATTAAAAATACTGACAAAGCGATCAGAGCTATTAAGAAAGTGGCAATAAAATCCAAGACGATCAGCGCCATATGTTTTGGTACGGATGTGCTGTTTCTTAATAGGGATATGATGTAGCGACTTTCAAGGAGCGAAAGATAATCAGGTATCAAATTCAAAATGACCGAAATTACAAGCAACACAAGAAACCAATAAGGCTGGAACTCTACAAAAACCATGAATTGTTCCGGTCTGAGATATGCCTAAAAGAGAGTCATCACCAAAACGGCAATCAGTGATGCGATCGCCGATCGATAGAAGCATCTCCATGAAAGGTGGCGCTCTCCAAAAATACTATCGAAGGCCATCAGAAAATATATCAACCCACCTGGTGAAGTGATTTTCTAAATTTAATTGCAATAACCATTGTGATGCGTTTTCTTTCGCTTCTTGTGATGCAACTCCTTCAATGCGATCAAAGAGCTTCCAGATACCACCGGTCACGATTACCCAGGAGCCCAATAATGCGACCAAGCTGATAGTATCGTTTTCAATATTCATGACAAACGATGATTTTCGTGATAACGCTATTCTATTCCCACGTTTTCAAGGTGCTCATTTCACGTAAATGATCGCGCAGAGACGCAGAGAAACTCATTCTTCTCCAGCGACGATGATACCCGCTCGAAAGCCTTCGACCGACGAACCTGATCCCCTTGTACGTGATTGCTACAGGGACCTGGCGGTCTACCGTCAATCCACGCGCCTCGAGCTCGCGGGCAAGCGTTACCTCGTGGACTGTTTCCAGCAGTCCCGGTCCAAGCTCCCGGTGAACCGCTATCGCCGCGCCCACCACGATCGTCCCGATAGCGTTCTCCGTCATCCTCTGCGCCTCTGCGTCTCTGCGCGAGACCTGTTCTACTCCGATCCCGAGAAGGGGAGGTATCAGGACTTGCGCTCGGTTGCACTAAATTCCGGCAATCCCCGCCGGAATGATGAGGCAGCAAATCCGATTCGTGTCTATTCGTGTTCATTCGTGGTTCCAATCGATGCGGTTCGCTGCCTGCCCCGTCCCTGGGGCGGTAGGCAGGCGCTCACCACATCCTACGATTATCGACAAGATTACGGCCCACGTAGGATGCGGTGAGTAACATGAACCGCATCGAGATGAACCGGTGGACCTGATGCTACCGCCGGTGTTTCAGGTTTCCCCAGGTTCTTTATGCTCGTTCTCACGCTCCGGCGCGAGAGACGATAAACCAGATTTTCCGCCCGCTCAGGTGTCAATCTTTGAGCAAGATCGGGATTAGCCAACTCGTAAATCAACTTTTCAATATCATCTTTACCTTCCTGAGATATACCAATATCATCCCGGCATTCAATTGCATCAGCCCAGGCTTCGACAACGGATTCATCGAATTCACCGGACAAATAACGTTCAAGAATTTGTCCGATATGGTGAATTTCAATAACGACCAATTCGTCACTGTCCCAATCAAATTCCGATAAGGCCGTTGTGATTTCCCCGATCGGTTTATCGAGATTTAAAAGGGACTTTAACACTGCAGTGCGATTATTCATTTGATTGCCCTGAGATAAATGTTTGACCTGTTATCTTGTCCTTGACATGAACGATCTCACCTCCAGCCCCAAAAGTTGTTTTAGTGATAGGCATTGGCCCTGGTCTACCTGACCGCTTATTGACGCTGGTGCGTCAAGATCCCTCTTCCGTCGGGACAAGCATGCTCCCACGCCGGAGCATGGGAGCCAGTAGAACCATTGAGACCCAACCAGTGTTCGAGCAATGGTACGCACCGGCGGGCGAATTCTTGGGCAATTTTGAACTGTTTGAATCCCTCCTTCGAATATACAGCGTCTTCGGTATCTTCGATGCCGTCGATTGCCTCGCCGACCTGGGCGATATAGCGATCGATCTCAGGCGAAAAGAAGAACTCCCCCGCGGACAGTTCCTCCTGGAGAGTATCGAAACCCGAATCATCGAAGATCTGACACGCCAATTCACCGAAACCAACCCGCGACAAAATATCGTCTCGGGCGAGGTCTCTGAATCCCCTTAGGATGACCTCGCCTGTTATAATCCTTGCCCGCTTCGTTAGTAGCTTATTCATGGTATGTATTCAAAGTCGCTTAGTGGAATATGGGCATCGTTCGAGTGTTTCGTTGGCAGCTCTCTTCCTAGCCGATCCAATGGTTTTCCGTCGCGTGTCCACCGAACGTATGGTTTCCGAGAATTCGGGTATGGGCTATTCGGATCTCCAGGCATCGATCGTACCGAGTTATGGGGATTCTTCGGATCGACCCATTTTGTACCACCATCTTTATTACTCTCCTTCGGTACCCAGTCTTTCGGCACACCCTTTGGTCGCGGACTCGGCGACCAGGCTTTTTTCGGTGGTTTACAGTTTTGCATGTACCCTTTTCCTTAAGGTCAATGCCATTAAGTCAAGTCGCCCGGCTCGTTCCCACGCTCCGGCATGGGAATGTCATTCTGTCCGCTCCAGTGGACTATGCCCCGCCGTACCAATAGGCATTGGCCCTAGTCCACCTGACCGCTTATCGACACTGGAGCGTCGGGACCTGCTCCCATGCCGGAGCATGGGAGCCAGTAGAACCATTGAGACCCAACCAGCGTTCGAGCAATGGTACGCACCGGCGGGCGTATTCCTGGGCAATTCCGAATTGTCTGATCCCCTCTCTCGAACGCAGGGCTTTCTCGACATCTTCATCGATACCATCGATTGCCTCACTGACCTGAGCGATATAGCCATCTATCTCGGGCGAAAAGAAGAGTTCTCCTGGGGACAGCTTCTCCTGGAGCGTGTCGATAGCCGAATCATTGAAGATCTGACATGCCAATTCATTGAAATCGACGCGTGACAGAACATCGTCTCGGGCGAGTTCTCTGAATCCCCTTAAGAGGATCTCACCTGTTATGAGCTTTGCCTGCTTAGTCACCTTGTTCATGGTATATACTCAAAGTCGCTTAGTGGAATATGGGCTTCGTTCGAGTGATCTGCTGGCAGCTCTCTTCCAGATCGATCCAATGGCCTGCCGTTTCGGTTCCACCGAATATATGGTTTCCGGGAATTCGGGTATGGGCTATTCGGTTTTCCAGGCATCGATCGTACCCAGTTATGGTCATTCTTCGGATCGACCCATTTCGTACCACCATCTTTTTTACTCGGCTTTGGTATCCAGTCTTTCGGCACGCCCTTTGGCCGCGGACCCGATGACCAGGCCTTTTTCGATGGTTTACAGTTTTGCATGTACCCTTTTCCTTAAGGTCAATGCCATTAAGTCAAGTCGTCCGGCTCGTTCCCACGTGGCGCGTGGGAACGAGAGAACAGGATTTTCAGGGTTAACAGGATTTTTTTAAATTGTTCAATGAGACCACCGTATTATCCCAATCCCCGAACCAGATTTTCTGCTCGCTCGGGTGTCAACCTTTGAACGAGATCAGGTTGCGGATCTACGGATTCAAATGCTTTAAGGATTAATTCGGAAAATTCCTGTGGAGCATCTATATATAATGCAGTGCTATCATGTAAACCAAATCGTACCCGTAATCCCTCTGAAAGTATTTCAGCATCCAAGTCATAAAACCACTCTTCCTCACCCAAACTGACTTCTTGAAGCAGCCTGACATCAATCGGTATCCGTTCGTGTCGATCAAGGAGTCGATTCCATTCATTGATCCTGAGACCATATCCCTGAGAACGGAGTATCCACAACTGACATATGGTTGAACCGAGTTGTTGCATTATCAACTCGATTAACACCTGCAGTGGAAACCCTTGCGGTGTATTTTCTTCATCTCGGATCCAGTATTTCACAATGGTTTACCTCCACCCTTTTCCCTCGTGTAACCCCCTTTAGGGGCTAACTCAGGATTGTTAGGAGTTAATTTATGTTGATGTGGCACATACGGATGGGCATCAGGATATCCATGATCGGTGAAATCGATATCTCGTTGAGGTTGTAGGTTGCCGTTCGAACCATAAGTCCATTCTCTAGCCTGTGGCTCCGAACCGTACTTAGGTTTTGAACGCCCAAGTTGCGTATGAGGAAAGTTAGAATCGGGTATAGGCACACCGTATTCATCAGTAGGCAATTCTCTATCTGGAAAGTATGATCCTTCTTTTGGCACACCCTTTGGTCGCAGCCCCGGCGACCAGCCTTTTTTCGGTGGTTTACAGTTCTGCATGCACCCTTTTCCTTAAGGTCAATGCCATTAAGTCAAGTCGTCCGGCTCGCTCCCACGCTCCGGCGTGGAAACGTCATTCTGTCCGCTCCAGCGGACTATGCCCTGCAATTTCTCGTTCCGACGCGGCGCGTGGGAACGAGAGATAACGAGCTACAACGGGTGTTTCAACTTCCCCCAGGCTCGCCATCCCCGGCTCCTGGATTCCGGCGTCCTGGCCGGAATGACGGGGCAAAAAATCCGATCCGTGTCTATTCGTGTTCATTCGTGGTTCCCGCTACCGGATCTTCAGACTCGCCAGCCCGATCAGCACCAGAATCACGGTCAGGATCCAGAACCGCACGATCACCCTCGACTCCGGCCAGCCCTTGAGCTCGAAATGATGGTGCAGGGGCGCCATGCGAAAGATCCGTTTACCAGTCATCTTGAAGGAGGCCACCTGCAGCACCACCGACAGGGTCTCCATGACGAAGACGCCGCCCATAATCAGCAACACCACCTCCTGGCGGGCGATCACCGCGACCGTGCCCAGGGCCGCGCCCAGGGCCAGGGCGCCCACGTCACCCATGAAGACCTGCGCCGGATAGGTGTTGAACCAGAGGAAGCCGAGTCCGGCGCCTACCAAGGCACCGCAGAAGACCACCACCTCGCCGATGCCCGGTACGTTCGGGATCTTGAGATAGGTTGCGAAGTCCGCATGGCCGGAGGCGTAGACAAACACGCCTAAGGCACCGCAGACCAATACCGTGGGCAACACCGCGAGCCCGTCCAGCCCGTCCGTGAGATTCACGGCGTTGCTGGAGCCGACGATGACCAGATAGGCCAGGACTATGAACCAAGGCCCGAGTTGGAAGGAGACATCCTTCAGGTAGGGCACCAGCAGGGCCGTTTCGGCGGGGGTCGAGGCGACGGCATAGAGGTATCCGGCAGCGGCCAGGCCCACCAGGGATTGCCCGAGAAATTTATAGCGGGAGGCCAGACCCCTGGAGTCCTTGAGCACCAGCTTCCGGTAGTCGTCCACCAGCCCGATGGCCCCGCAGGCGAGGGTGACCAGCAGTACGAGCCAGACATAGCCGTTGGCCAGATCTACCCACAGCAGGGTGGCAATCCCGATGGCTACCAGGATCAGGGCCCCGCCCATAGTGGGGGTGCCGGTCTTGGACAGATGGCTCTGAGGTCCGTCGTTTCGTATGGTCTGACCGATCTTGTAGCGGGTCAGACGCCGGATCATGGCCGGTCCGATCAACAAAGAGATGGTCAGGGCGGTGAGCACCGCCATGATCCCGCGCAGGGTCAGGTAGCGAAAGACGGAGAAGGCGCTCTCGAACTGTCCGAGCCAATCGGTCAGGTAGAGGAGCATCTTCAAGTCTCCCCGGCACAGCAGAGGGCGTCCGCCACCCGCTCCATGGCGGCCCGCCGAGATCCCTTTATGAGCACCAGGTCATGCGATCCTACGCGCTCGCGCAGCTCGGAGATCAGGGACGCCTGATCGGGAAAGTGTTTCCCGCCCGCACCGAAGGCCTCCGCCGCTGCTGCACTGAGGGCTCCCACCGTGTAGAGAACCTCGACGCCGGCCGCTCGGGCGGTCTCCCCCAGGCCACGGT
Organism: Candidatus Thiosymbion ectosymbiont of Catanema sp. Cochon2018; assembly: GCA_011392765.1. Lineage (GTDB taxonomy): Bacteria > Pseudomonadota > Gammaproteobacteria > Chromatiales > Chromatiaceae > Thiosymbion > Thiosymbion ectosymbiont_A. The sequence continues at coordinate 132,426 of WYCW01000003.1, forward strand.
GTAGTTCCTCAGCGTCCGCCCCCAGCTCCTCCAGGTCGCCGAGCACCAGCCAGTGGCGGCCGGGCAACCCTACCAGCACCTCGATGGCCGCCCGGACCGAGTCCGGATTGGCGTTGTAGCTGTCGTCGATCAGGCGCAACCCGCCGAGGCCCCGTCTGGGATACAACCGCCCCGGCACCGGTTTCAGGCCCGCAAGCCCGGCCCGAATCGCCTCGGGTCCTACCCCCAAGACGGTAGCCACGGCCACAGATACCAGGGCATTCCGAATGTTGTGCAGGCCCGCCAGACCCAACTCTAATTCCAGCGTCGAGCCGCCGACCCGGACCGTAAAATCGGTGCGGAAGCCATTCTCGTCCCAGACGCCGCGGATCCCATCGGTCTCGGCATGTATCTTGGCCCCGGTACCGGGACCACAGGTCAGTATCCGGCGACTGGCGGCAAGGTCGTTCCACAGGCCGATCCAAGGCGAATCCGAGGGCACGATGAAGGTGCCGTCCGCCGGCAGGCCCCGGGCGATTTCCCCCTTGGCCCGGGCGACCCCTTCGAGGCTGCCGAAGCCCTCCAGGTGGGCACTCCCCGCATTGGTGATGACGGCGATGTCCGGACGTCCGATCGCAGTGAGAAAGGCGATCTCGCCGGGGTGGTTGGCCCCCATCTCCAGGACCAGAAAATCCTGGTCGCGCGCAGCGAGCAGGGTCAGGGGCAGGCCGATGTCGTTGTTCAGATTGCCGCTGGTAGCGTGCACCGAACCGACCTGCCCCAGGACGGCGGCGATCATTTCCTTGCAGGTGGTCTTGCCGTTGCTCCCGGTAACCGCGATCACCTTGCCGGTGATACGCTCCCGCCAAGCCGCGGCCAGCCTTCCCAGGCCCAAGCGGGTGTCGTCCACCACCAGCTGCGGAATATCCGCTTCCACCCGGTGGTCCACCAGGGCCGCCGCGGCACCTTTTTGCCATGCCTGGACGACGAACCCATGGGCATCGAAACGCTCTCCGCGCAGGGCCACGAAGAGCTGTCCGGTACAATCCCCACGGCTGTCGGTGCCGACGGAGTCGAAGCGGACGTCGGCACCTTCGATCCGACCCCCGATGCGAGCGGCGGCTTCGGAAAGCATCCACATCATCGGCGGTTCTCCATCCCCGCCACCAGCAGGGTCGCGCCCGGAGCATCGGGCGGCACGTTGAACAGACGCAGGGCTCCCTTCATGACGGCGGCGAACACGGGAGCGGCGACCTGGCCGGCGTAGTAGTGTTTTCCACGCGGCTCGTTGATCATCACTACCATGACGAAACGGGGTCGGGAGGCGGGGGCCATACCGGCGAAGACGGCTTGATAACGCTTAGAGGAGTAACCGCCGCGGACCGCTTTTTTAGCCGTACCCGTCTTGCCGGCGACCCGATACCCTTTGATGGCGGCCAGCCGGGCAGTACCCTTCGCGGACACGACCGTCTCCATCATGGCCCGCACCTTGCGCGCCGTGGCGGCGGAGAGAATCCGTTCCGCGTCGGGGCGCTCGCGGCGCTTGAGCAGACTGAGCGGCCGTTTGACACCGTCCGCTGCCAATACCCCGTAGGCTTGCGCGAGCTGCATGGTGGTCACCGACAGACCGTAGCCGAAGGCCAAGGTGGCGTGTTCGAACGCTCGCCAATCGCGGAAGTGGGGCAATCGCCCGGGGGTCTCGCCCGGAAATCCGACCCGGGTCGGGCGACCGAAACCGAGCCGATCGTAGAGCCGCCACAATACGGCCTTGCGCATCCGCAAGGCCAGCTTGGTCACCCCCACGTTGCTCGACTTGGTGATGACGCTCGTGGTATTCAACCGACCATAGTTGCGGATGTCCCTGACCCGATCGCGCCCGACGCGCAGGACACCCGGACTGGTATCGATCGGCGTGCGCGGACCCACCAGACCCGCCTCCAGGGCTGCGGCCACCACCAGGGGCTTGACCGTAGAGCCGGGCTCCATGGTATCGGTGAGGGCGCGGTTGCGGCGGGCTCCTCCCTTACCGCCCAGCCTGGTGTTGGGGTTATAGGCCGGCTGGTTCACCATCGCCAGCACCTCGCCGGTCTCCACGTCCAGCACCACCGCCGAAGCGGACACCGCCCGATGCTTGTCCACCGCCCGCACCAGCTCCCGGTAAGCGAGGAACTGCAGGCGCCGATCGAGGCTCAAGGTCAGATCCCTGCCGTGACGCACCGGTCTGATGCGCTCGACCTCGGCCACCACGCGCCGCCGACCGTCCCGGACGACCCGCCGTTTACCGGGCTCCGCCCCCAGCCAGGAATCGAACGCGAGCTCCAGACCCTCGATACCCCGGTCGTCCACGTCGGTGAAACCGATGACATGACCGAAGATCTCGCCGCTGGGATAGAAGCGCCGGTATTCGGATTCCAGGCCCAGTCCCCGCAGCTTGTGCTCATCCATGATCCGCTTCACGGCAGCGGTCTCCTCCGGCCCGATTCTCCGTTTGAGATACATGAAGGCACGCTCGCGTTTGTCCCGCAGTCGCGCCATCAATTTCGTCTTGTTCATCCCCAGGGCCTTGGCCAGAGCGCGCACCGCCCGGGGCCGTTCCACCAGCCGGCGGGGATCGCCCCAGACCGTGGCCACCGGCGTGCTGACGGCGAGCGGTTCTGCGTTGCGGTCCAGGATCATGCCCCGCCGGGCGGGGATCTCACACACCCGAAGATGGCGGCGCTCGCCCTCGTTGCGGAGAAAATCCCCTTCCATGACCTGACGTTTGAAGGCAGTAGCAATCACGGCCACAAGCAGCAGCCCCAAGGCGCCGACCAGAACCCGACGCCGCGCGTTGAAGCTCGGCCCCGGACCTAAGCGTTCGGCACGTTCGACACGCTTGCGGCGCCGCGCTCTCGGATCCCGTTTTGCCTTATTTTTCACTCTCAGAGCCTCCCAAATGCGCCGGGGTCGGCACAGATGCTTTCAACTGCCGGTGACATCGAGCGAGCAGGATCTTCACGGAAGAGTTCGCCGCAAATGGACGCAAATAAATACAACGGGATGAAGAACCGTCGGTGATGGCGAGCCGATTACGACCGATTTGCGTTGATTCGCGTTCATTCTCAAATCCGTAGGGTGGGCTGTGCCCACCATCTAGCGAGGTTTCACCTCAGACCGACGAGGCATGAGTCTTCTGTCAAGGAGGTAAAGATTTTTTATCCACAGATTACGCAGATTTCCGCAAATTATTTCATTCTTAATCTGCGAAAATCTGCGTAATCTGTGGACAAAAAAGAGATCGAAACGCTCAGCAAACCGCATCATTGAGTGCACGCAAAATTTGACTCATTTGTAAAGCTACGGGTCCCTCAAGGAATCCTAGCGAGGCTTCGCCTCAGACCGACGAGGCGTGAAGACCCCAACAGCCCCTCTCCCGTAAGGCCCCATCTCCTACACCTAACCAACCGTTGGAGAGCTTGGGTAGGTCGAAATCGGGATCGGGATCGAAATCGAAATTCCGATTGCGATCCCGATCCCGATCCCGATCCCGATCCCGATTTGTGCACTGCATAAACTTGACTCATTTGTAAAGATCCAGGTCCCTCAAGGAATCCTAGGCACAGTATTGGTGGGCACAGCCCACTACGGGATATATGCAAAATATGAAGAAACAGCGTACCAGCGGCCATGGTTACTTCCCTTTGATCACGCGCACATCCCCATCCTGGGGCAGACGCATACCGAGCAGCTTGCGCGCCTTGGCCTCGACGCGCGGATGGGTGGTCAACGCGGCCTCCTCGAGCCGCAGCTGCCCCCAACGTACCTCCAGCTCCTGGCGCTCGAGGCGCAAGGCCTGGAGCTCCGCGAACTCTATCCGGCTCAAATACTTGGTGTACACGACCCCGATTCCGGTACCGACGGTGCCCGCGATGAGCAGCAGCAGAAACCACAGATCGTAACGGGTCATGCCAGCCGCTCCGCCACCCGCATCAGGGCGCTGCGCGCACGGGGATTCGCGGCGACCTCGGAGACAGAGGGCCGCACCGGCCTGCCGACCACCCGCAGACGGGCATTCGTCTCCTTCTCCGTTACGGGAACGCCGCGGGGAAAGCGGTCCCCGCGTGCCTCATTGCGAATGAAACGCTTGACGATACGGTTTTCAAGGGAATGAAAGCTGATGACCACCAACCGGCCACCGGCAGTCAGTAGTTCGCAGACCCCGGCCAGGCAGGTGCGAAGCTCCTCGAGCTCGCGATTGATATGGATCCGGATGGCCTGGAAGGTCCGCGTGGCCGGATGCCTGCCCGGCTCCCGACTCGGATTGGCGGCAGCGACGATTTGCGCCAGGGCGTAAGTTGTAACTATCGGTCGTTCCCCCCGAGCCCGCACGATGGCGCGCGCGATGCGCTTGGCGTAGCGTTCCTCGCCGTAATCCCGCAGGACACGTGCGATCTCCTCCTCCCTGGCCTGCGCCAACCACTGGGCCGCAGTCCGGCCACCGCTGGGGTCCATGCGCATATCCAGCGGTCCATCCGTGGAAAAACTGAAACCCCGATCCGGCTCGTCGAGTTGCGGCGAGGAGACCCCAAGGTCCAACAGCAGCCCGTTTACCCGGCCGCAAAGACCGCGCCGCCGTGCCACCTCCGCCAAGCGGGAGATCGACGCATGCTCCATGGCAAACCTCGGGTCACGCCGTGCCAGGGAGGCGCCGGCAGCGACCGCCTGCGGATCCCGATCCAGGCCCAACAGGCTGCCCGCGGCACCCAGCCTGGCCAATAGGGCGCGCGCATGCCCGCCGCGGCCGAAGGTGCCGTCCACATAGATCCCATCCGGGTCGATCGCCAAGGCGTTCAAGCTCTCCTCCAGTAATACCGGTGTATGGATACCCGTCACATCTGGATCTTCCACCGTACTCACATTGCTCGTATCTGCCAGAGCCTGTTAACGTTTAACGCTAACCGCCTGTTTTCATCTGTTTAACACGTTTCAAGACTCGCAGGGATACCCAACATAGAAAAGGGCAAAGGATTGCTGCCGTAATCACAAACCATATGAGCATGATCGTCGTCAGATCATCGAAGCTATTAACCTTCTCCAGATAAATGGTATGTGCGAGTGACGACACCCACCATGCTCCATAGAGGCCAAGTAGAGTAGCAAACAGGCAAACGAGTATTTTCGCAACCACGGTCAGGCTGTTTCCCAGAACCAAATTGAGCCTTTGTCATAACGGCTTCCCCACGGTGTATAGACGCTAATCACCGACGCAAGAGAAGAAAGGCGCCAACTATTCCATAAATCAATGTGATCACCCTGCATTCCGGGGCCATAGAAATTCTTGAAAAAAATCACACCTCGTCGATTTTTGATCTTTTCGAAACCCTCTTTCCCAGGATATTTCTCGACCTTCTTCATTCGGGGAACAATGACGCGAGTTAAGGCATTTGCCAATTCCTCCGCGGCAAGAATATGTCCTCCGGTGTTCTTGTGCTGCCAGCAGCGACGGACTAGCCAATGTTTCGTATTCATGCCCGTTTTTTCAAAGCACTCACCCATGCGAATTGCGCACTGATTATCGAAGTTCTTCTTACCGTCGGTAGGACACGGGAACTCACCCGTTGGGTGGTTTTTCCATAACCTGTAAAACGTACTCATGCAAATCTCCTGTAATCGCCTAACAGATCATTTGAACCGCAGAGGCACAGAGACAAAGAACCACGGATGGACACGAATTAACACAGATGTTTCCATGCACCAAGGGCTGTTGACATTTCTCTGGCTCCCACACTCCAGCGTCATGAAATTTATGTCCGCTGGAGCGGCCGCAACTGCGTTCCCACGCTGGAGCATGGGAACGAGCCAGAAACGAGTGGCGCTTTTTGCTGTTCGTTATAGCTAATTGTTAGCGACCTCATAGGTCAGGACCATTCGACCGCCGTACGTTGGGTATACTAATGTCAAGCTAGAAGGTGGTGTAAATATGTTCGGTGGCGGCTCAATTCTTCTAGGTTTGATGATATCTTTATAGAATCGGTTTTTCTTGTATACCCATTGTTTTTCCTCGCTAACGTGTGAATTTAGCGAACGAAAACACATATATAATGAAAAAAATCCTGTTAATCTTGAAAATCCTGTTAATCCTGTACTATTGGAGAAAGGCACGATCCACCAGAAACACTGGCTGCCGGAGCGGCCACAACTGCGTTCCCACGCTGGAGCGTGGGAACGAGCCAAACGATTTCTTTTGTTTCGTACTGTTTTGGCACATTGTCCATAGCCATTGACAGGTACGCTTCTTTAATGTTTGCTTCCAGCTCTTCTAAACTTTCTCCTTGAGTCATGATCTCCGGATGCTCAAGCAGTTTCCCAAGCCAAAAATTTTCCGATTTCCAATAGATCATATTCATCTTGCTGTTCATGATGATCGCACCTCTCAGGCTATGATAATTCTGTTTATTAAAAGGACCAACCCGATCAGTCCAAAGCATATTTGCACCACCTCGATAAAAAATGCGGTAAATATTTTCCCTGCCGGACCGCTTTTTGCATCTGCCTCATTTATAATATTTTCTTTCAGGTCGAATAGTTCCAATTTTTCTTCATACATTTTTATAAATGCAAATTTTTCTTTTTGGCGTACACGATGATGCGATGCGGTCGACCAACCAAACACCGCCACAACCATTAGCAGAGAATACGAACAAATCATTACAAAATCATTAGCCCCCTTGATTTCGAGTCCTACGATACCAATAAAGAACACCGCGGTATAAGTAAGGGTTTTCCACGTTTGATCTCTCATGTGGAAATGATCATTCCATTGTATTTCGAGGTCTTTCAGATAGACTTCTTTCATTTGTCACGTATCGATTTGCATTTGTTCGCGTTCTTTTTTATCCGCAGATTACGCCGATTTTCGCAGATGAAGGACGAAATAATCTGTGAAATCGGCGTAATCTGTGGATAGAAAATCTTTGCATCTTTGATAAAAAATTCACGCCTTGGGGTCTTAAGGCGAAGTCTCGCTAGGATTCCTTGAGGGACCTGCATCTTTAACAAATGAGTCAAGTTCTGCGGGCGCAGGGAACAGGAACCACGAAAAGCACGAAAAACACGAAAGGATACGAATCCACACGAATGAAAGTTCGTGTCCTTTCGTGCTTTTCGTGGTTTTTTTAGTTCCCGTACAAAAACTCACGCCTCGTCGGTCTGAGGCGAAGCCTCGTTAGATATTCAAAGACGCGATATCGGAACCGGACTCCACCTGTGACAGATCGGCCTGGTCCAACCAATCGTCACACTTGCCATTCCAGGTCTCCTCGTCCCACAACTCGAATTTCTTGCCCTGACCCACCAGGGCGACACGCTTGTCCAAAGAAGCGAAGCTGCGCAATGCCGGCGGCAACAGCACCCGGCCCTGGCCGTCCATATCGACCTCCTGGGCGTGACCGATGTAGAGCCGCTGCAGCATTCGCGCCTGCTCGTTGAACGACGGGAGCCGATCGAGCTTGCGCTCGATCTCGATCCAGGTGGGCTCGGGATAGATCAGCAGGCAGCGATCGCGGTCGACCGTTATGACCAAACGAGAATCACAACAGGACTGCAAACGCTCGCGATAGCGTGTCGGTATCGCAAGTCTGCCTTTGGTATCCAGATTGAGAAAGGAAACTCCCCGGAACAACGCCGATCCCCCTCCAGGCGGGTGTTCCCTTTCACCCCACTTTTTCCCACTTTTCGCCGATGGTAGGCAAGCACACTCCCCCCGTCAAGGCGTAATTCGCTTTTTTCACTGATGCGTCAAAAACTTAAGGGGCAAAGACTCAGCTACAAAATATTGTGCACTGGTATCCGAAAACAACAAGATGTTGTGCTTTCATCACGCAGAGAAGAATATCGGCGCGGCGATGCGACGATGTGGGGAATGGTGGAAATGGAGTAGATGGTCAGTGCCAGTTACACCCCGGATGGAGGGGTGCGGATCGATCAACAAGTTGTTACCGGCAGTGTAGATACTCTGTTCCGATGCAAGTCCAATTTGTCTCCTGATCCACAAAAATTCACCTTCGATACATAAATTAGATTGATCACGCTGCCGTTTCGAGGGGGGTGTAGAAGCGGCTGCTGTCGAAGGGGGTGCGGTTCTTGAGCATGGCGTGGATGGCGTGCAGGAGCTTGCGCATGACGGCACAGAGAGCCTGGAGCTTCTTCCGGCCACGGTTCTCAATCAGATGGTGGTAGTAGGCCCTGACCGTGGGATCATGTTGTGCGGCGCTGAGTGCGGGCATGTAGAGCGCGATGCGCAAGTAGCGGTTGCCGGCTTTGGACAGGCGTGGTTTCTTGTTCACGCTGGTCCCGGATTGGTGGGCGCGGGGATCGAGTCCGGCCATGGCAACCCATTGTTTCGCGGTCATGTCCTCCGGCATGACCAGGAGTTCACCGAGGAGCTGGATGGCGCTGGCGGCGGCGATGCCGGTGACGCTGACGAGGAGTTCGAAGATCTGCTGGAGTTCCTCCTCGCTAGCGATGAGGGCCAAGACCTGTTGGCGCAGGTGCTCGATGTTGGCCTCGAGTTGGGCGATGCTGTGGTGCAGCTCGACGATCAGGAAGTCGGGCGTGGTGGCGGTTTGCTCCGCGGCATGGAGCTGGTTCTTGGTTTGGGTTCGGAGCTTGTTCAGCGCCGCGATGCGGCGGGCACAGGCGCGGATGGCGAGGGCTAGATCATCGGGGCGTTGCCAGGGCTCGAAGGGCATGCGGAGGGCGAACTCAGCCAGGACAGTGGCATCGACAGCATCGGTCTTGGTGCGGGTCTGCATGGCCTCCGCGAAGCGTTTGGCGGCCTTGGGGTTGATGACCATGACCGCAAGCCCGGCGTCATCCAGGGCGAGGGCCAAATCGAGGTGATACTGGCCGGTGGCTTCCAGGCAGACGCGGGTCACCGTTGCCTTGCGCAAGCGGTTGACCAAGGTCTGATGCCCTTGGGGGGTATTGTTGAATTCACGGGGTTTTCTGGTGCGACCGTCGCGAGCAATGACCAACGTGACGGTTTTGCTGCTGACATCGATTCCGGCAACGTTCATGAGCGGTTCCTCGGAAGCAAAAAAGGCGCTAGGATCATGACCTGGTTCCCCGACCCTGGACCCTCGCCTACCGACCTTGTGTATGCAGGCTCACGAGCGCAGCTCATGGCCTCGGATACTCTCCGGTATGGGCGAAGAGGGCGGGGAGCCAATCTACGGACAGGCTCAAGGCCTCAGGTTGGGACGGCTTCCCCAGGTACTCTTCATCAAATCCTTTTATACCTCATCCTTGGCTTTCCCTTGGAAACAGAACATACAAGGTTGGGCAGAACCGCCGGGGACGGAGGCAGCCGCCGTGGACCACATGGACTAAGTGGACCACGTGGACCGGGGGTCGCTGTGTGCCCCCGAGTCCATGCCGTCCATACTGTCCATGTTGTCTATTGGGCTACCCTCTCTGAAAAAGTGGGAGCCGGCCTGTAAGCCGGGTTCTGTCGTGGACAGCCATTCATCTGGGATACACGTCGCCGTGTACCTCGAGCGACCTACCCGGGAACCCGTGCGGGCCGCACGTCGCAGCTCGAGGCCGCCTGTTCCCCTATTTGGTCTTGCTCCGGGTGGGGTTTACCCTGCCACCGATGTTGCCATCGACGCGGTGCGCTCTTACCACACCATTTCACCCTTACCGATCCGCTTTAAAGGCGGATTTAGGCGGTATGTTTTCTGCGGCACTTTCCGTAGACTCGCGCCCCCCAGGCGTTACCTGGCACCCTGCCCTGCGGAGCCCGGACTTTCCTCCCCCGCGACAAGACCGCGGGAGCGACTGTCCGGCCGACTCCCGAATACGGAGTCTACTACAAGAGACCTGCGCAAAATCCTCGACATGCACGCGCCGCCCGTCCTCGGTTCGGTCGAAGTGTTTCACAGCCAGCGCATTTCCTTCCATGCGCGCAACATCTTCCGGCAGGCCCGCAATCTCCTTCAAGGGGACCAACCGGACTTCCGGTACGTCCACGCCGATCGCGCGGGCCAATTTCATCATCGCGAACTCGTTTTCGGGTACGCCTTCGAACTTCATGGAGGGGAGCTTGACGATCCAGGAACCGCCGATATTGGAGAAAAACGGCGGTATCCGGGTGCGGGTGGGCCGAACCTCGTCGACGAGTCCCCCGAATTGGTCCTTGAAGGAAAGGCTTAGGTTATTGCTGGGTTTTGGCCGTCCCTGGCCGCAACCCAGCCTACAGCTACAGCCTACGATCCCTTTTTAGACAGTCTCTCAAGGTCGGCCGATCAGGGTCGTCGATGTAGTCCTGATGGAAGGCGAAAAGTGTCCGATCGCCCGGCAAGTGGGTCAGCGTGCTGATCGACTCGCCGTACAGGGCGACCTCGAGGACGGATACCTCAGTCATTGGCGTCCTCTTCCTCGTCCAGGGCGTAGGCCGGATGCGGCGCCTCCTCCGGTTTCGCCGTCTGCTCCGTTTGGCGGATGAGGCTGGTGACGGCCGGGACCAGCGAACGCGGAATCAGCATCACTTCCAGATCGAGGGCGCGGGCGATCGCGAGAAGATTGGAGGTTTGCAGATCGACGGCGGCATTCTCGATCTTCGAGAGCCGCCCCTGGGGCACGCCGATCTTGTTGCCGAGCGTACGCTGACTCTGGCCCTTTTTCTCGCGGGCGGCTCTAAGAACCTGTTTACGATCTTTGTGTCAAAGTGATTTTGGTCGTGGTAAATTTTTAGCTGATAGCGTGGCTGATAGTCCAAATCCGCCGAGCGGCATAGCGGCCCAACCTACCCGCTACCAGTTAGAGATTTACTGCTACCGTGATTTTGACACCAAGAGAGAGCGATGAGAAATTCCTACCCCAGTGATATAAGCCGAGAGCAGTTCGAGTCGATACAAGCTTTATTCGAGCAGGCCAGAAAGAAGACCAAGCCACGAGTAGTTGATTTATATAATGTTTTTTGCGCTATTTTGTATGTATTGAAAAGTGGCTGCCAATGGCGAATGCTCCCCCGTGATTTTCCGAAATGGCAGCTGGTGTATAAATACTTTCGTCACTGGAGTCAAAGACCCTCTGATGATGAGCGAAGCCTGCTGGAGCAGGCCTTAAAAAAATGTGGTTGGCGCGGCCCGTATCAACCGTGGTCGGAACGAGAAGACAACCTTCGTGATCGTTGATGCACAAAGCGTAAAGAATACCGACACGGCAGAGCAGAAAGGTTATGACGCGGGGAAGAAGGTATCGGGAATTAAACGGCATCTTGCCGTGGATACGCAAGGGCTGCCCCATGCGATTGCCGTTACGACCGCGGAGGTTACCGATAGAGTAGGCGCACTGGTGGCTTTCTGTGAACATCGAGACCGCTTGTCAGCGGTAACGAACGTGCTGGTTGATGGCGGTTATACGGGGCAGCCATTTGCCGATGCCGTACAGAAAGCTCTGGGGGCGACGGTGGAGGTTGCCAAGCGAAACGAGCTGCACACCTTTGCCGTGATGCCCAAACGGTGGGTGGTCGAGCGCTCTTTTGCTTGGTTGGAGAAGTGTCGAAGGTTATGGAAAAACTGCGAGCGAAAACTCAATACCAGCTTGCAATTTGTTACCTTGGCTTTTCTGGCCTTGTTACTCCAAAGATCGTAAACAGGCTCTAAGGGCATCCGTAAGCGGACGAATAGCGTAAATCATGGGACGATATATAATAAGATATATTCCTTCTCCTTTGATATTTTATTAGTTATCGGGCGAAGAAGGCAGCAAAAAATACAGGTCCGCTAACCGGTATCTTAACAACACCTTGACCACTGCCCACTGATAACTGATAACTACCCCTACCCCCTGACGATTGCCACGGATACCTCAGGGACGAGCTTCTTTACCAGATCGGGGTCCAGGTCACCGGGGGTAAGCGTCGTAGCGCTTGCGGAGCCGCACGCAATCCCAAGTTGCACGGCATCCGGCATGGATTGACCGTGGACGAGTCCGGCAGCAATACCTGCCGTTGTTGCGTCCCCGCTTCCGACTGCGTTCAAGACGTCGACCGCCGGCGGGGTGAAGCGCCAGGCAAGGGTTTCGTTCAGCAACCAAGCGTCTTTCTTTCCTTGGGTGACCAGAACCCACCAGGCACCTTCTCTTACCAGCGTCTGCGCCGCTTCACGGAGTGCTCCCTCGGTATCGATCGGCCTCCCGCAGGTAGCAGCAAGCTCCTGGTCGTTCAGCTTCGCCAGCACCGGCGAACAAGAAAGCGCCTCCATCAGCACTTCGCCGCGGGCATCGATCAGCACCGCTACTCCCGACTCCTGCGCCCGGCGGGTGAACCCAGCATAGACGTCCTCAGGTGAACCGGGTGGAGGTGCACCTGCCACCACCATCATGTCGCTTTCCGCCAGCAGTAATGAAAGCTTCTCATCGAGCGCCGACCATTCGTCCGGCGCGGGAAGCGGCGCTTCCTCCACCAGTTCCGTAACGCAGGCAGTCGTTTCGTCGATGAGCGTCGTGCAGATGCGTGTTGATCGGTCTGTCCAAACGATGTCCGTTTCGATCCCGATCTCTCCCAGAAATGAAACCAGTGTGTTGCCTGTTTCGCCACCGGCAAACCCCGTTACCAAGGGAGATTTCTTTAACGCCTTCAAGGTACGCGCAACATTGATGGATTTGCCTCCGGACGAAACGGCGACGGAACGTGCCCGGTTCACCTGGCCGAATTGGAGACTCGAGAACCGTATCGTCCGTTGCAGGCAGGGCGTGACGCCTACGCAGAGGATTCGGCTGGTTTCTTTACCGGACATCGGAATCGGTGATTTCGTCCGCGCCGACCGGCACCGCGAGGGCCAGGATCATCACCGGGATCAGGGAAGCGAGCTTTGGCCACGGAGATTTCCCCTGCGGCTCGTCGGCACGGGGTGCAGGTGGGCTCGGCGTTGGTTCTGCCGTTCGGAAAAGCGACATCGGAAAAATCCCATGGAAGGGATGTTCAAGGTCGCCTTCGAGTTGGTACTCCCTAGGGGAATCGAACCCCTGTTACCGGCGTGAGAGGCCAGCGTCCTAGACCGCTAGACGAAGGGAGCGGAAGAATCTTACGAAAAACGATATTATATTCATCGTGTGCGGCAGTTCAAGTTCGTTACAAAGGTGCCGTAGCGCTGAACCCTGGAATCCAGGATCATTGCTCCGACAGCCCGGCCTTGAAAAGGATCGCATTGCAGCGTTCCTGAACGCCGTGGACGCCGATGGCTGAGCATGTTGTCTCAAGAGGGGAAACGCTGTCGGGTGCAGATGACGATAGTTTTTCTGGATGGCCGCTTCGCAGGTGTCGCTAGGATTCCTTGAGGGACCTGCATCTTTACCAATGAGTCAAGTTTGTGCGCTGCATAAAAACATTTCTGCCTCTTGCTTGGGCGGGAATCGCAAATCCTTTGAACCACGGATGGACACGGATGGACACGGATTGTGATCCGTGTTTATCCGTGTCCATCCGTGGTTCTTCGGTGCGGTTCGTTACCCGACCTGACCGGGATCAGTCAGCGAAGTTGGGAGCGCCGCAGCCCTTCTTCCCTTGGGGGAGGAGGGGGTCATGCCTCGTCGGTCTGAGGCGAAGCCTCGTTAGAATCTATAATCCGGGTATCTTGGCTCCTTGAAACCCAATGCCATCAAGTTAAGCGTTGCCAGTCGGCAAACCAGAGGAAAAACTACGAATCACGCGAATCCCCGCGAATTGGATTCGCGCAGATTCGCGTGATTCGTAGTTTTCTCTTCCGCACCGGTAAGCAACCAGCGACTAACTTAATGGCATTGCCTTGAAACCCGGCTCGCTCTTCGCTCCTGACGAGTTTCTCAATCCATGGTTCATATTCTGCTTTGCAGTTCTTAGCCGATGTCAGGGGAATAAAAAGGACACCCATAAAGGGAAGCAAAAGCAACTTGCACGAGACGACTCCTCATTCACCCTTAGTTGTACCCCGCAGCGAGCACCGGATCTCGCGCGCCAACATCAGCGAAAACGCGCTCAAGGTGCTCTATCGCCTGAAAAACGCGGGTTATCAGGCCTATCTGGTCGGGGGCGGGGTACGGGATCTTCTGCTGGGGCGGGAGCCCAAGGATTTCGACGTGGCCACGGATGCCACGCCCGAGCAGGTGCGCAGGGTGTTTCGCAATTGCCGTCTGATCGGACGGCGATTCAGGCTGGCCCATGTGTATTTCGGCCGCGAGATCGTCGAGGTGGCTACCTTCCGCGGTGGTGGGTATGATGAGGATGCCGTCGGCGAGCGTCATATTCACAAGGGTATGATCGTGCGCGACAACCTCTACGGCACGCGCGAGGAGGATGCGTTGCGCCGGGATTTCAGCGTCAACGGTCTCTACTACAACATCGCGGATTTTTCCGTCATTGATTACGCGGGGGGACTCGAGGACCTGCAGGCGGGGCGCCTGCGGCTCATCGGCAACGACCCGGAAAAGCGGTATCGCGAAGACCCGGTGCGTATGCTCCGGGTCGTACGTTTTGCCTGCAAGCTCGGCTTCAACATTGATCCGTCCTGTGAGCGGCCTCTGTTCGAGCTCGGCCATCTGCTCCGGGACGTACCGCCGGCGCGCCTGTTCGAGGAAGTATTGAAGCTGCTCCAGACCGGCCTGGGCCTGTGTACTTTCGAGAAGCTGCGCCACTACCGGCTTTTCGCCCAGCTGTTTCCCGCCACCGACGAGTGGCTCGACCACGAGGATCACAACTTTCCCATCACTTTCGTCAGCCGGGGCCTGGAGAACACCGACCGCCGCATCCGGGAAGCAAAGCCGGTTACCCCCGCCTTTTTGTTTGCGGTGCTGCTGTGGGAGCCGGTGCGCCGGCGCTTTGCCCAATTGCTTGCCGGGGATGTGGCGGCCAACGAGGCGATGCTGGTGGCCGCGGGCGATGCCTTTGCCCGCCAACAGCCCCTGGTGGCCATCCCGAGGCGCTTTGTTCTGCCCATGCGGGAGATCTGGTCCCTGCAGCCGCGTCTCGAACGGCACGCGGGCAAACGCCCTTATCGCCTGTTGACCCACCCCAGGTTCCGCGCGGCCTATGATTTTCTGCTCCTGCGGACCGAGGCGGGAGAAGTGGACTCGGCGCTCGCCGACTGGTGGACCCGGTTTCAGGCGGCGAACGATCAGGTCCGGGCCGAGATGATCGGTGAAACGACGAAGACCCGGCGGCGGCGCCCGGTTGCCGGAAAGAAGACGACAGGTACCTGACTATGGCCATGGTTGTAATCGAGGATGTCTCCGAATTGCGTCGGTGCCTGGTCCCGTGGCGGCGCAGCAACCGTCCTATTGCCCTGGTGCCTACGATGGGCAACCTCCATGCCGGCCACCTGGCCCTGGTGCGGGAGGCACGGAGGATAGCCGACTGCACCCTGGTCAGCATCTTCGTCAATCCCATGCAGTTCGGTCCCGATGAGGATTTCGGTTCGTACCCCAGGACCTTGGAGCGAGACCGCGAGCTGCTGGAGACCGAAGGCACGGATCTGCTCTTCGCCCCTTCGGTACAGGCCATTTATCCCCACGGGTCCCAAGGGCGGACTCGCGTAGAAGTACCGGGGCTCTCGGATATCCTATGCGGCACCAGTCGACCGGGGCACTTCTCCGGGGTGGCGACGGTGGTGTGCAAGCTCTTCAACATGGCACAGCCGGATATCGCGGTCTTCGGTGAAAAGGATTTTCAACAGCTGCTGGTGATTCGGCGCATGGTCGAGGACCTGTGTCTGCCGGTCGAGGTGCGGGGGTTGGCTACCGTGCGCGAGCCGGACGGTCTGGCGATGAGCTCGCGCAACGGCTATTTGTCCCTCCAGGAACGGGCGCGGGCGCCGGCGCTCTATAGGGCCCTCTGTCGAGCCAGCGACCACCTACATAAGGGGCTGACCGCCGACGAGGTGGAGGCCATGGGTGTGGAAGACCTGGCAGCCGCCGGATTACGGCCGGACTACTTCAGCGTGCGCCGGGCGTCGGACCTGCAACCGGCAACCACCGGGGACCAGGATCTGGTGGTGCTCACGGCCGCCTATCTGGGCGCGGCGCGGCTCATCGACAATCTTCGCGTCTCGCGCTGACGGACCCGGCGCTCCGTACCGCCGACGCCGCAGCCCGGTCGGTGGGCACAGCTCATCCTACGGTCGCGCCGGAGGTGGAGGACAGTAACAGTCCGGAATCCATAAAAGAGCCATCGGTGATCAAGAGCATCTCATCTGTACCGGGGAAATTACACGCGCTTGCCCCAGGAGTCGAGCCGTGCCTTATAGTCTTGAAACAGGTCATCCAGTTGTCGCCATCGGGGACCGGGCACGCCCTCGCCGACCGGCTTGCCGTCGAGCCGGGTGACCGGTTGGAGCTCCCGGCTGGAGCTGCAGATCCACAGCTCGTCTGCCGTTTCGAGCTCGTCCCGGGTGATGTGGCGTTCCGCGCAAGGCAAATCGGCGCCGCGGGCGAGCTCCAGCACCAGGTCCCGGGTGACACCACGCAATAAACGGGTACTCGGGGGGGGGGTCAAAATCTCTCCCCCCTGCACGATGAAGGGGTTGGTGGAAGAGCCCTCCGTCACCAGTCCGTCGCGGACCAAAATCGCCTCGGTGGCGGCGGCATCCTCCGCCTCCTGTCGCAGCAGGAGGTTACCCAGGAGCGCGATGGCCTTGATATCGCAGCGGTGCCAGCGATTGTCTTCCAGGACGACGGCGGCGACCCCGGTGCCGGAGATCGCCGGGTCCCGTGGCCCGAGGGCCCAGGCCATGACGAGTACCGTGGGCTCGACGCCTTGTGGAAACAAGTGGTTGCGCGTCCGGTCCACGCCCCGTGTTACCTGCAGATAGATCAGCTGGTCGAGGTCCGATGCCGAGCCGATCAAGCGCGCAAAGATCCGCTCCCAGGCATCCGGCTGCAGAGGGTTCTCCATGCGAACCGACTGCAGGCTGCGGTCGAGCCGCTCCAGATGCTGTGACAACCGGAACGGGTACCCGCCATAGACGGGAATCACCTCATAAACGCCGTCACCGAACAGGAAGCCGCGATCCATGACCGGAACGCGCGCCTCCGCGAGGGGCATAAACTCGCCATTGAGGTAGACTTCGCTCATAGTGGGGTCTGCTGATATTTGATTCCGTATCGGATAGGTGGACGAAGCTACTATACTGCCACACAGCACAATCTGCGCATTTCATTCCCTCTCCCTCCGGGAGAGGGCGGGGGTGAGGGGGAAATTCAAAAGCTCAGATTGTGCCGTGTGGCAGTATACGTGGCAGACGTCCTGCAGCCGGCAAGGTAAGCCCGGTATCTGCTCGATTCCGGGCAGCGCCGCGCAGGAGCTTACCATGAAAGCCGATAAACAAAACCGATTCGGCGACCGCTACCGGGGACCTTGAAAAATCGCGATCCGGATCAACTCACTTATTCCCGAAAACCTTCTCGAATATGAGAAAGCGACGGACCCGAGTGCTGTCCGAGGTAACGCACGATCGCCTGCGCGGTATCCTTCACAAGGTTGCTGCCCTCCCTAAGCGTCTTTATCAGGTGCCGTGATCGAGCTACTTCCGACAAGAGGGCGTTCGGTGCATTACCTCGGCTCGCGGGTCCTGTGTTCAGCTCCGCATCGATCTCGTTCGCCTGTCGGGCAAGCGTGTCTGCCGCCATACCCAGCTCGAAGGAGACCATGCGGGCGACCCGGCCATCGATCTTTTGGTCTGCCTCGATGCCTTCGGTCAGTTGGAAAATCGAGCCGCGAACGTGCTCCAGTGCGCTGCGGATCTTCGATACGTTGCGCCGGTCGAGGAATCCCTCGCTCTTCAAGTGGAAAAGCTCGCCGTCCAACTCCTTTGCATGCGTGTCCAGGAATGCCTTGGTGCGTTCGATCTGCTCGCGGAGAGCCGGTTCCGGGAACAGATAGGTTTGCGACCAATCCTCGGCAACTTCGGCCTGGGGACCAGTCGGAGATAGCGCCACGGGCGGCAAAATCCCTTCTGCCCCGGTTATGCCGGCAAAGGCGATAGCCATTGCCGGTGTCACGCCCCGGGCAAGGTTCGCCGCGGTCCGACAAAATCTTCGTCCTCGTTGCGCAACCGCTTGTAAGGAAATGCAAAATGGTCGATTGATAGGGGTCACTGATTTGAATCACCTCGTGCGTTTCCAAAATGCCTCATTATCTCAGAAGCTGTCTGGTTAAAATGGGTCGTAGCGAAAATGGTCCGAAATGAGGGCATTTTTTCGCTCTTTCGAGGCGAATAGCCAGCCTATTTAACAAGAAAGAGCGGGAAAAGGGACCATTTCGGGACATTTGCAGCCGATACCACTTTTAGCCAGACAGCTTCTCAAATACCTTTTCACTGTCGGAGGCGGTTCCAAAATGAGAGATTTCAGGAAAATGTCGAAGCCATCTTTGCCGAAGTTTTCAATCTTCCCTCTGCTGCTCCTCGCGGCCTGCTTCGGCGGCGCCCAGGCCGAGGCTCCGACCCTGCGGCTGGCGACCTGGAACCTGGAGCATCTCGCCGCAGACACCGGCGCCGGCTGTCGGCCCAGGTCCGATGCGGATTATGCGCGTCTGCGACATCATGCGCGGCGCTTGAACGCCGATCTGATCGCGTTGCAGGAGGTCGAGAACCGGGCGGCCGCAGCGCGCCTGTTCGATCCGGACACCTATGCCATCGAGATCGCTCGCCAACCGGACCGGGATCCGGGCCGCTGTCGCCATCGACCGGGACAGGCACGAACCATGCAACGCACGGGGTTCGCGATCAACCGGGCGCGACTCGCCGCACTGGGGCTGAGCTACCGCCGCCTGCCGGATTTTGCGGCGCTCGGCATGAAATCCCAACGCTGGGCGACCAGAATCCTGGTCGAGCCTGTGGGCGGTATGGGAGGTGCGATTCAACTGCTGTCGGTACACTTGAAATCGGGCTGTGCCTACAACCGGCTCGACGGCAGGATCGACCGCGACCAGTGCCGGCTGCTGGTACGGCAGCGCGGGATCCTGGAGGAGTGGATCGACGCCAGGGCAAGCGCCGGCGAAGGCTTTGTTCTCTTGGGTGACTTCAACCGCCAGCTCGACCAACCGCACGACGACTTCTGGGCCGCCATCGACGACGCCGAGGTATGTACCTGGATACCCGATCCACTGCTGGGGCGCAGGTGTCGGCCGCATACCTCACGCGCGAATCCGGCCGCGGATCTGGTGCTGGCCAACGCGGGGAAACCTTTCCCTTTTCCTTTCAATCCCCGTTACCCCTACGCCATCGACCACATTGCCCTGGACGCGGTGACGGCCCGCGGAATCGTCCCAGCGAGCTACGCCGCGCTGGACTATGAGGGCGACGATCCCACCCCCTCGGATCACCACCCGGTAGCCATCTCTCTGCGCCTGGTACACTAGGGGGCGTTCTCAATTGAGCCAAATCATCATAAAAATCAAGCCCGTAGGCTGGGTTACGGCCAGGGACGGCGAAACCCAGCACAGGGTATTGCGGATCGGAAAAGCTGGGTTTCGTTCCTCAACCCAGCCTACAACTACAACACTTAGATGATTTATTAATTGAGAACGTCCCCTAGGATCCTTGAGGGACCCGAATCTTTACCAATGAGTCAAGTTTGTGCAGTGCATAAATCGGGATCGAAATCGAGATTCCGATTGCGATCCCGATCCCGATCCCGACCTACCCCGGCTCTCCAACGGCTGGTTGGGCGGAGGAGATGGGGCCTTACGGGAGAGGAGCTTTTGGGGCCTCATGCCTCGTCGGTCTGAGGCGAAGCCTCGCTAGTATCGAAGTACCGATAACCTGGGAATCATCTTTTTTCTGCAAATGAACGCCAATCGACACCAATCGGTTGCAATCGGCTCGCCGTGAGCGACGGCCCTTGATCCATTTGCGTTCATTTGCGGACGGATTACCGGGAGGTGGCCGACGACTTGGATTTATGGAGCTTGAGTAGCTGTTGGGACAGATCGTAACTGAAAGTGGTCAGCGTCTCGCTCAAGGCCGCGACCATGGCCCCCGGTTCCGCATTCACGGCGGGACTACGATAGGTCCTCTCGGTGACCACCAGGGTTTGCTCCATGTGAGGATCCATCACTCCCCAACGCACCTTGAATACGGCTTCGCCGCCGGACGTAAGGGAGGTGCCGACCGCGCCCTCGAATCTCAGCACGTCCGCGATGACCTGAAAGTCCAGTGGAAAGCGCGCCTCGGCCGGCTCTACCAGAATCCGGCTGGTGCCCAGCAGCTGACTCAGGTTCTCACCCAGCACACGCAGAAAGTCGTCTTCCAGAGATCCGCCCCAGCGGTGGAACTCGTCCACCAGCAGCCGATTGTCGTCGGTACGGGACACGATCTGGGGCCGATCAAGAAACTCCGGGAAGCGCACCGGTCCAATCCCGATGGCCAACCCCTTCCGGTTCCCGGGGCGCGCCGCCGATTTCTGCTTGGTCGCCGATTTCTGTTTGGTCGCCGATTTCTCCTTGGCAGGCGGCAACGTCGAGTTCAGCGTATAAAAAGAAGAAGGCGCAGTAGTGATACATCCGCACAGCGTCAGGTTGACGAGCAATAACGCGGCGGATCCTACGGTAAATCGAGTCCTCATCAGAACCCCCCCTTGCCTTTGAGCAATGCGTCCGGATGGCGTTCCAGGTAGTCTGCCATCCTACGGATAGAACGTGCGGCGGCGGCAAGCTCCTTCAGGGCTCGTCCGATCTCCAAATAGAGCACCGAATCCGTTGCCACCAGATCGTCCGTCGATTCGAGGGTAACGCGAGTTTGCTCCAGAGCCGCACTCAACCGGGGAACCACATCCCGGTTCAGATTCTGCGTCGTCTCGCTCACTCCCCTGAGCGTGGACTCGAGCTCCGCAATGGAGCGGCCCAACGCTTTGGAAGTGGCGATTGCCTTCGCCCCCTTGACGGTATCCCGGAGGTCGTTCCCGATCTCCTGCAGCGGCAGCCCATTCAAGGTATCCATGAGCGCCATCGCCTTATCGATTATCTCCTCCAACGGGGCGGACGTCACGGAGGGAATCACCGGATACCCGTCTCGGGTCCTGATCTCGCCTGCCGGCTCATCATCGAAAAAGTCCAGATCCACATAGAGCTGGCCGGTGACTAGGCTCCCAGACTTGAGCCGGGCCCGCAACCCCTCCTTGACGAACCGCGCCAGCGGAGCCGTCTTCTCGACCTCTGCGTAATCGCCGCCGACGAACCGGACTCGCTGGGGCTCGATCTCGACCAAAACCGGGATCCGGAATTCGAACGCATCCACATCGAACTCGAGCTGCACATCCAACACCCGGCCCACCTTGATGCCTCTGAGCAGGACCGGGGCCCCCACACTCAAACCCCGCACCGATCCATCGAAGAAAATCAGAAAGCGCTTCTTGTCCAGGTAGACTCTCTCGAGGGCCTCTTCGCGGTTGGCATAGAGGGGAAAGTAGTGATTTTCGTCCGCGGGCATTCCCTTGTCTTCCAGGGTCGGCGGTGTATCGAAGGCCACTCCCCCGACCACTACCGAGAGTATGGATTGGGTGTCCACGGTCAGGCCATCCGCGTTCAATTTGAAATCGACGCCGCTCGCGTTCCAGAAGCGGGTGTTGGTCAAGACCAATCGATCATTGGGCGCGGCGACGAACAGCTCGATGCTGACGGCCTCCCCGTCCGGGTCGAGCTCGAAGCCGACGACTTGTCCTACCTGGATGTACCGGTAGTAGACGGGAGAGCCGATATTCAGAGACCCGAGGGTCGGGGAGCGGAGGATGAATTTCCTGCCCGGCTCCGAAGTAGTGAACAAGGGCGGCACCTCGAGGCCGACGAATTCCCGTGCCAGCTTACCCCCTATGACCGGATCGATAGCGATGTAAGCGCCGGAAAGCAGGGTATCCAGGCCCGACACCTGGCTTACGGTGACCCGCGGGCGCGCCACCCAGAACCGGGTCTTTTGCGTCAGATACCGCTCCGCCCCGGCCACGAGCTCGGCGGTAACGATGACCTTCCGCAAGTCCTTGTGGACCTCGATGGAGGTGACCTTCCCCAATTCCACCTCCTTGAATTTGACCTTGGTCTTGTTCGCCTCCAGTCCGGCCGCGGTCTTGAACTCGATGCGGATACCGGGGCCCCGCTCGGTGTAGGCCTTGTAGGCCAGCCAACCGCCGATCAGCAAAGCGACGACCGGGACGAACCACACCAGCGAAACTCGGCTGCGTGGTACGACCACCGCTTCCGGCAGTTCCTCGGGCGGCCTGCTCGGCGGTTCGGCGGGCGGCCGGCTCGGCAGCTCGTCGGGCGACCGGCTCGGCGGCTCGTCAGGAGGCTTGGTCGGCTGTTCCGACGCCGTCATGCATTTGGCTCCGGTGGTCCCGGATGAGTCCGGGATCGAACGTCGCGGCCGCGAGCAGGGTGATGATCACCACGGCGGCGAAAAAGACCGCCCCCGGTCCTGCCTCGATGGTCACCTGGTTCCCACCCCAATGCCATTAAGTTAAGGGCACTTTGAAAAATACGGTTTTCGTCCACAGCACCCCTCAACAATCAATAGCTTAGAGTCGCTTGATTGGTGAAAATACCTATTTTTCAAGGTGCCCTTAAGCGCTACCGGTCGGCAAACCAAGAGAAGAAACTACGAATCACGCGAATCCTCGCGAAACGATTCGCGGAAATTCGCGTGATTCGTAGTTTTCTCTAAGTGGCCAACAGCTAACTCAATGGCATTGACCCTGGACCCTCGACGACCGACCTTGTTCATGCAGGCTCACAAGCGCAGCTCATGGCCTCGGATACTCTCCGGTCCAGGCGAAGAGGGCAGGGAACCAATCGACGTCCGGGCTCGAGGCCTCGGGTTGGGGCGGCTTCCCAGATACTCTCCATCGAATCCCTTTATACCTTATCCTTGACTTTCCTTCAGAAACAGAACATACAAAGTGCCCTTAAACCGAGGAGTCGCCGACACCCCGCGAGCCGGGTCCGAGAGCAACCCTGATGGTAATGCCGAATACGCCCCATGCCTTGGCGGCAGGAGAGATGATCGGAGAGTTTCGGATCCATCCGCGTCCTCGGGGCGGGAAGCTTCGGCACCGTCTACGAATACCGGAACACCTATCTTCCGGAACTCGAAATGGATTGTTGCCATGAACAAAAAGGGCGGACTTGGCGAATTCTTCAACGCGTTTCTTTTCTCTGTCCTGATATCCTTCGGTGGCATTAGCGTTGACAGCTATGCGGGGGGGTTCGACGACTGGGCCATATCGCCGGTGGAGAAGCCGCCCCGGAAGATATCACCGAAGCCCCCGCGGAAGGCATCACCCAAGCCGCCCCGGAAGACACCGCAGAAGCAACTGCAGAAGACGTCACCGAAGCTCCCGCGGAAGGCATCACCCAAGCCGCCTCGGAAGACACCGCAGAAGCAGCCGCGGAAGACATCGCCGAAGCTGCCGCGGACAACCAGTTGTCGAGCCTCGTTTTCAGAAACGGGTTATAGCCGTTTGTGCTGGTTGTTCGATGAAGGCAAGGGCCGTGCCGCTTGGCATATGTCCGGTAAGCCCGGGCGAGGAGGTTATGTCGGCGATTACTATTATGCGAATACCTGGAACTATGGGCGCGGAGCCGCCGATCTCGGGCGAAATGTAAGAAGCGGTTGTGCCGGCACCGTAATTTACGCCCAGGACACAGGCAAGGGTCACGGCAAGCAGGTAATCGTTCAGGCCCGTAAAAATACCGACTTCGCCGTTCGGTATAGCCACCTCGATAAGATCCACGTAAAGACGGGCCAATCCGTAGCGGTTGGAACCTTGCTCGGCACGGTCGGAGACAGCGGTTTACCACCCAATCGATGTAACGCCGCGGGTGGCTGGATATGCCCCCAGTTATACCTGGTTGTTCACAAGAATATCAATAAGACAGCGCGTTACAGTCGGACGGCATTGTCCTGGTTGCGGAAAGGTAGGGCACCTTTGAGAGTGCGGGTACCCCGCCCGACTGCATTCGCGGCCAAGTTCAAGGTCGATAATCCTCGATAGTCCGTAAAATAGCCCAATCGGGGTTCAGCCTGCCCGGAGATTCCGAGGAGAATACGACCCCGATCCCGATTCGGGCTTTTACGACACCCTCAGAGACTGTCTAAAAAGGGACCGTAGGCCGTAACCCAGCCTACGGGCTTGATTTTTATGATGATTTGGCTCAATTGAGAACGCCCCCTAGGCACGCGCCGTCATGCGCTCGGCTCCGGTGGTCCCAGATGAGCCTGGGATCGAACGCCGCGGCCGCGAACAGGGTGATGATCACCACGGCGGCGAAAAAGACCGCTCCCGGTCCTGCCTCGATGGTCGCCAGGTTACCCAGCCTGACCAGCGCCACCAGAATGGTGACCACATAGATATCCACCATGGACCAGCGGCCCACTGCCTCCGTCAATCGATACAGACGGGTGCGGTCCCGTGGGCGCCGGGGAGAGCGCATCTGCACCGAGACCAGCAGATAAACCAGGATCACCAGCTTCATCAGCGGTACCAGCACACTGGCCACGAAGACCACCAGGGCCAGCGACCACAGGCCATGATTGAACAGGAAGATCACCCCACTCAGGATGGTATCCGATTGCGTCTTACCGAGAGAGGTCACGGTCATGATGGGCAGCAGATTCGCCGGCAGATAGCAGACAATTGCGGCAATCACCAGGGCCCAGGTACGTTGCAGGCTCTCCGGCTTGCGCCGGTGCAGACCGGCGCCGCAACGGGGACAACTCGGGCGACCGGGTGCGGGGTCGGCCTTCGACTCCGGCATCACCAGCTCGCAGACCCGGCACGAGCAGACGGGTTCTCCCGACTGCGGAGGGCGGCGGACCCGAGCGGGCACCGGCATCCGGGACCACACGATGTCCTTATCCAGGGCGGCCTGGGCCGCGGCGAGGACGAAGATCAGCCCGGCGAACGCGAACAGGGAGGTCCCCGGAACAATGGTGGACATATCCGCGAGCTTCACTACCGACACCAGAATCCCCAGCATGAACACATCCATCATCCCCCAGGGGGTCAGGGTCGCCACATAGCGGAAGAGTCTGGAAAGCCCGCGCCCGCAGCGGTTCATTCTGAGCGGGACCAGCACGATCAGGAGCAGCCCCAGCTGGAGCCCCGGCGCCAGGATACTGGTAAAGAAGACTGCCAGAGACAGGGCCCACATGCCCTGCCGGTATAGTTCTTCGACCCCGGTAAACAGGGTGGCCTCGGTAGTCTGACCCTGGAACTGAAACGACAGAAAGGGAAAGCTGTTGGCGACCACGAAGAGGACGATCCCGGCGCAGGTCAAGGCCAGGGTGCGGTCCAAACTGTTCGGAATACTGCGATGCAGCGTGGCACCGCACCGCCCGCAGCGCGCCGCGCAGCCTGCGGGCAGGGGAGGATTGCGCTGGAGCAACCCGCACTCGTGACACTGGATCAACTCGCGCAGCTCACCGGAGATTGCCGTTCCGGTGGAATTCGCAGCCGGGTCCGCGCCCTCATGAGCGAGATTCGTAGAAGCGAAAATTCTTTCGCCCCTACTGCCTCCTACGGGTTGAGCAAATACCATCGGTTCTTCCATTGGAAATTCTTTTGGCTCCTTATGGATTCCGGACTGATTTCTCCTCCACTCCCGGCATGGACCCGTAGGTTGGGCAAAGCCGGATCAGGGACGATCCGGTGTGCCCAACATCTACCAGCCGTGTCGATTGGGCAGAGCCGGGGGCGCCGGCATCCTGCCGGCTGTAAGATGGGCAAAGCCACCAGGCACGGCGGCAGCCGCCGTGGACGACATGGACCAAATGGACTACGTGGACCAGGGGTTGCTGTGTGCCCCCCGGTCCATGCAGTCCATACCGTCCATGTTGTCCATTGGGCTACCCGCATGTCGTCCGTGTGGCCCACGGCAGCGGTGTGCCCAACACCCATTCCATGGGGCTTGGCGGGCAGAAAAGATCATCGATACTTCGGTGCTGCCATACCAGGCTACTCCTTGCTCAGGGCGGGTCCGAAGTCCGCGTGTGCCGCCCGGCCGGCGACTCGCGCAATCGAGCGGTCTCCCTGCGCTTTTTGCGCATGCGGTTGTTGAGAACCTCGACGGCCACCGAGAACGCCATCGCGAAGTAGATATAGCCCTTTGGAATATGCATCTCCAAACCTTCGCCGATGAGCGCAACACCGATCAGAATAAGAAAGCTCAGGGCCAATATCTTGATGGTCGGGTGGTTGTCCACGAATCCCCCGATCGACTTGGCCGACAGCATCATGACCCCGATGGCGATCATAATCGCCAGGACCATCACCGGAACGTCACGCGCCATACCCACCGCTGTGATCACCGAGTCCAGGGAAAACACGATGTCCATCACGGCGATTTGCCCCAGAACCATCGGATAGCTGGAAGCGGTTCCGAAATGCCCTTTCTCCTCCGGATCCACGGGTCCTTCCAGGCTCTCCCGAATCTCCTGCGTACTACTCCAGAGCAGGAACAGACCGCCGCCGATCAGGATCAGGTCGCGGCCGGAAATCTCATGCCCGAAAACGGTAAACAAGGGGCTGATCAGACGCATCATCCAGACCAGGGTCAACAGCAACAGGATGCGGGTAATCATCGCCAACGCCAGGCCCTGGATGCGGGCCCGATTGCGCCTTGCGTCCGGCAGCTTACCGACGGCAATGGAGATGAAGATGATGTTGTCGATCCCCAGGATAATCTCCAACGCGGTCAGGGTGACGAGCGCGAGCCATGCCTCCGCGCTGAAAATCCACTCGAACATGAGATTACCTCTCGTTAGGATTCCTTGAATGACCGGATTTTGTGCAAATGAGTCAAACTTCGCAAACGTCTAACCTCTCTCGTTGTCGTGATCGTAATCGTAATCGTAATCGTAATCGGGATCGAAATCGGGATCGGGATCGAAATCGGGATCGGGATCGAAATCGGGATCGGGATCGCAATCGGAATCTCGATTTCGATCACGATCACGATCACGATTTCGATTTCGACCTACCCCGGCTCTCCAACGGCTGGTTGGGCGGAGGAGATGGGGCCTTACGGGAGAGGGGCTTTTGGGGCATCATGTTTCGTCGGTCCGAGGCGGAGCCTCGCTAACAATCACACATCGCCTCCCGCAAGGCCCCGATGCGGGCGTCGCGAATCCGCTCCGGGATCTTTGCCGGTGCGGGCGCCGCGGCGGCCACGGCCCGGACATCCACCGCCCCGGCCGCTGCCAGCAATCGGCGCAGCCGTCCGGCCTGCGGATAGGCACGCCCCTGATAGCCTGCACGGCCGCGGTAATCCGCCTCGAAGGCGAGTAATGCCTGCTCGAAACGGTCCGGCCGGCGGAAGGCATCCAGGCCCTGCAAGAGGTCGAGCACCGTCTTAGGGCGCAGCTCGGCGACCGTGCGCGCCAACCCATGGTAGCGCGCCACCACCCGGGCCAGCTCCCGGAACCGGCGCGGGGCCTTGAGCCGGTCGCACAGATCCCCGATCAGCGGCAGGCCGCGTTGCTCGTGCCCCCGGTGGCTCGGCAGGATATCCGGCGGTGTGGTGCCCTTGCCGAGGTCGTGGGTCAGGACGGCAAATACCGTCTCCGGATCGGAGGTCAGGCGGGCGGCCATATCCAGGGCCAGCAGGGTATGGATACCGACGTCGATCTCCGGGTGCCATTGCGCCCGCTGGGGGACCCCGAACAGGCGATCCACCTCCGGCAGCAGCCGTGCCAGGGCGCCGACTTCACGCAGGACCTCGAAAAAGCGCGCCGGCCTGGGCGTCGTGAGCGCCCCGACCAGCTCCTGCCACACCCGCTCCGGGACCAAGGCGTCCACCTCGCCGTCGGATACCATGGACCGCAGCAGGGCCATGGTCTCATCCGCCACAGTAAAACCCAGCTCCGCGTAGCGCGCGGCATATCGGGCCACCCGCAGCAGGCGCACCGGGTCCTCGGCGAACGCGGTCGAGACGTGCCGGAGTACCCGCCCTTCCAGATCCGACCGGCCCCCGTAGTAATCGATGAGATTGCCTTGAAAATCCTCGGCCAGGGCATTGATGGTGAGATCCCGGCGCCGCAGATCCTCCGCCAGGGTCACGTCCGGTTGCGCATGGAATGCGAACCCCCGATAACCGGGTCCGGTCTTGCGCTCGGTGCGGGCCAGGGCATACTCTTCCCGGGTCCGCGGATGCAGAAAGACCGGAAAATCCCTTCCCACCCGCCGAAAGCCCCGCGCAAGCATCTCCTCCGGAGTGGCGCCGACGACCACGAAATCGCGGTCGGTCGGGGGCAATCCGAGCAACCGGTCCCGCACTGCCCCCCCGACCAGATAGACCTCCATCACCCCCCGAACCCCGCGGTATCCCCTAGCGATGCTTCGCCTCAGACCGACGAAACATGATGCCCCAAAAGCCCCTCTCCCGTAAGGCCCCATCTCCTCCGCCCAACCAGCTGTTGGAGAGCCGGGGTAGGTCGAAATCGGGATCGGGATCGAAATCGAGATTCCGATTGCGATCCCGATCCCGATCCCGATTTGTGCACTGCATAAACTTGACTCATTGGTAAAGATGCAGGTCCCTCAAGGAATCCTAGTACGGATTGCTCTCGACTACCGATGATATTGGGCCGACAGCATTTCATGGAAAATTCAGCCACAAACAAATCGCGGTCGCTCGTTCACGGCGGAGCGGACGGTCGCCCGCGGTCCTCCCCTGGGGATTTTGCCTCCAGTGCCCGCGCATCGGGTCCCCCTGGGGTTGTCTCTTTTCGGGTGCCGCCGAACCACCCGGCGATGGCCCCGAAGACACGCTTGATCCCCCGCCACAGCTTGGGCAGCAACCAGACCAGCAGCAGCAGGAAGGCGGCCAGGAGTGCCAGAAACAGGAGCGGATGATCGATCGCCACCAGCAGACCGGCCACCACGCCGAAGTCTTCCACCACCGAGGCCGTCCAGTTGGTGAAGGGCTCGGGCGAGGTATTGATGAGCACCCTGGTCCCGGCCTTCGCGGCGTGAGAGGCCGCGGCCATACCGCCGCCCAGAAGTGCCGCCGCAATCTCGGCGCCGGCGCCCACCTCCCCCACCGCACCGGCCGCCATGAGGGCCCCGGCCGGGATGCGGATAAAGGTGTGCAGGGTATCCCAGGCCGTATCCACGCCGGGGATCTTATCGGTGAAGAACTCCACCAGATACATCACCCCCGCGGCGAACATGACCAGCGGATCGGCAAGCACCTCCATGCCCTCCGGGAGGGCCATCCGGCCGCTGATGCCGAGAAAGCCCAGGACCAGAATAGCGGCATAGAGATTGATGCCGCTGGCCCAACCGGCGCCCAGTGAGAGGGCGAGTGTCTGCACCAGATCGTCCATCCGACATCCCCCCGCAAGCCTGTGACCGGTCGGATTATACGCCCAACCCGCAGGATCGGCGCGCACGCCCCGGTTGATGAATGATGAATGATGAATGATGAATGATGAATGATGAATGCGCATGATCGGCGCACATGCCCCGGTAGACGACAGGGCGGGCGCATGTAAATCCCTCCGAAAACATGAAAACACGACATAATCGATCCTGGTAGGATGACTGCGGTCAGGCGGTAGGTTGTCAGGACGGTGAGCGTGGCGCGCAGGTGAAAGTCACCCCCGAATGAGACGCGTATTCATGCGGTGAGCGTCAGGACGATGCGAAAGGCGCACCAGGGACGGTGCGCCGTGCCCAACGAGACGACTACGTGGATCAGGGGTTGCTGTGTGCCCCCCGGTCCATGCAGTCCATACCGTCCATGTTCTCCATTGGGCTACCCTCATGTCGTCCGTGTGGCCCACGGCAGCGGTGTGCCCAACACCCAGGTTCTCATCAATAGCCACGGGGGGGCTTTTGTGACACCCTCTCGAACGGGAAAATCGGGAGCAAGCGCCATGTCCGCTACTGTGTCGATCCAAGACGACGCCTTCGAGCTCTTTGCCGGCGACACGCCGATCGGCCCGCGCCGGGCGCTGGATGCGGAGGCGTCCGCATGGTTGAAAGACCTGATCGCGCGCTACGGACCCCTGGAGCAGCGCCCGGACCCGGCCGCGGCGATCGGCATCGGCCGTGACTTCTACCGCTGGCTCGACGGCGACCAACGCCAACTGACCCGGCTGTTGGAGAGCGCCCCCCGCCCGCTGATACTCACCATCCATTGCCCGCGCCGTAAACCGAGTCCCGGCGAATGGACCCTGCTGCAGGCGCCGTGGGAGGTCCTGGCCGACGACACAGGTCACTTGGCCGCCGACGCCCTCTTACAGTACAGCCCCCAGCGCCGCCTCGGCCCGCTCGGGGGGCCGACGGTGCCGGACGAATACCGACTCGGCCTGGCCTTTATGGCCGCGGCGCCCCAGGGCGTCTCGGAGCTCGACTACGAGGCCGAAGAAGCAGCCATCCTCGACGCCGTGGGCGACACCGAGCTGGACCTGCTGGTCGACGAGAGCGGCGAGGCCGCGGCCCTGGGACGGCGGCTGGGTGAAATACGAGAAGCCGGCGGCCTGCAAGTGCTGCACCTGTCCTGCCACGGCGACAACGCCTGGCGGGACGCACCGGACCGGGACCCGAGACCGGTCCTGCTGCTCGAAAACGAAGCAGGCGCCCGACGACCCACCGACGCCGCGGAGTTGTTGGGCGCCCTGCGTCCGGCCCTGCCGCGCCTCTTGTTCCTGTCCGCCTGCCGGAGCGCAACGACGGCAGGCCATGGACCCGATCCCGAGGCGGCGCAAGCGCCGGTATATTCCCTCACCGGCGATCTGATCCGGGCCGGTCTGCCTGCCCTCATCGGCTGGGACGGCACGGTCGCCGACATCGCCGCCATCCGTTTCGCGACTGTCCTCTACCGAGGGCTCGCCAGGCGTGAGGCCCTGGCGTTGGCGGTTGCCGAGGCCCGCCGTGCGTTGCTCGCTGCCGACCAGGAGCGGATCAGGGGCGACTGGCATCTGGCCCGGCTGTGGCTCGGCGGCGGCGCGGACGGCGCCGGGCCGCTGGTGGCCGGGCGTCGGAAACGCTCCCTGCTGCCCGCTGGCCACATCCCGCCGACTTTTCTGGGCAAAGAAGTCCCGGTGGCCTCTCACGCCATGTTCGTCGGCCGACGCCGGGAGCTGCAGCGCGCCCTGCATGTCCTCGACAAGGGCGACCACGCCGGGCTCATCCTCACCGGCATGGGGCGGCTGGGCAAATCCAGCCTGGCCGCCCGCATCGCCAACCGCCGTCGCGACGACCGGGCACTGGCCGTGCTGCACGGTCGCTTCGGGCGGGAAGACCTGCTCGACAGACTGGTCGAGACCCTCCGGGACTTCCCGACCACCCGCGACCTCCTGCGGGACGGGCGAACCAGAGTCCGCGCCGCGACGCAGCGCGGAGAAGAAGAGGCACTGGTCATCCTCGGCGATCTCCTGACGGATCTGTTGAATGGTCCGTGCTCACAGCGAGACAAGGACGGACCGGCATTGCTGCTGGTCCTGGACGACTTCGAGCAACTGCTCGACGAGGCCGCCGGTGCCCGTCCGGTCGCCGCCTCTCATGCCGGGCTGGTCGCGACCATCCTGCGCGCCTTCGACCCCACCGTTACCGACAGTCGGCTGCTGATTACCAGCCGCTTCCCGTTCCGGTTGCAGGAAGGTGGCCGGGACCTGGCCGAGCGGCTCGCCCGCATCGAGCTCACCAGCTTCGGAAAAACCACCGAGCGCAAGCTCGAGCTGCGCCAACGGAGCGCGGCCCGGGAGGAAAAGGGCCTGGACGACCTGGCCGAGCGCGAGGAGCTCCTGGGGCGGGCCCAGGCCGCGGCACGGGGCAATCCGGGAATGCTGGATCTGCTGATCGCCCGCCTGCTGTTCAATCCCAAGGTGCCCCTGACCAAGGCCGCGGTGGCCCTCGGCGAGATGGAGGGCTACCTGGCCGGTGGCGGGCTGCCGGAGGCCGAGCAACTGCGTGAGCTCCTGGAGAACATTGCCCTAAAAACCCTGCTCGATCTGGCCGGTGGTGCCGGCAGGGACCTGCTGCGGGCCATGACCCTGTTCCGGCTGCCGGTGCCGAGAAAAATCGCCGAGGCGTTTACTGTGGAGATCGGGGGCCAGGCACAAGACCTGATCGACCTGGGTCTGCTGGAGCCGGGCGAAGATCCGGTGCAGCCGGGACTAGCCGCGGTGCGGGTCAGCCCGCTGGCCGCCGGCCGCTTACCGCCGCTCGCTACGGCGGAACGGGAGCGATTCGCCGCCATTGCGGCCAAGCCCTTGTTCGCGGCTTGGGGCGGTACAGAGGAAAGACGCCCCGCCGTGGTCGACCTGCAGCTCGCCGAGCTCGCCCTGGCCGCGGAGGAAGCACCGGTCGCCGCTGCCTGCGGTGCCGGTGCCGTCCGGGCCCTCGAAGCGGACAGCTACCACAAGGCGGCGGAGTTGGGGAAGGACCTGATCGGCCTGCTGGGGCGTGCCATATACCCCATCCCGTGGTGGCTCTATGCCGACACCGCCCGCGTGATCGGCAGGGCCGGGGACGGCAAGACCGCCGATGACCTGTTGGAGCGGGGCTTTGCGGCCTTCGAGGCCGCGGAAGAGGTTACCGACGTGGACGCACTGCCCTTGCTCGATGGATACGCCGACCGGCTGCACCAGCGCGGCGAGCTCGATGAGGCCCTGCGCATCCGCACCCAAGAAGAGCTGCCGGTCTATGAGCGCCTCGGCGACGTGCGTTCCAAGACGGTGACGCAGGGAAAAATCGCCGACATCCTGACACAACGCGGCCAGCTCGAGGAGGCCCTGCGCATCCGCACCGAAAAAGAGCTGCCGGTCTATGAGCGCCTCGGCGACGTGCACCAGAAGGCGGTGACCCAGGGAAAAATCGCCGACATCCTGACACAACGCGGCCAGCTCGAGGAGGCCCTGCGCATCCGCACCCAAGAAGAGCTGCCGGTCTATGAGCGCCTCGGCGACGTGCGTTCCAAGGCGGCGACGCAGGGAAAAATCGCCGACATCCTGACACAACGCGGCCAGCTCGAGGAGGCCCTGCGCATCCTGACTGACGAAGTACTCGAGACCTTTGAGCGCCTCGGCGACGTGCGTTCCAAGGCGGTGACCCAGGGAAAAATCGCCGACATCCTGCAGGACCGCGGCGAGCTCGAGGAGGCCCTGCGCATCCGCACCCAAGAAGACTGCCGAAGCCCATGAGCGCCTCGGCGACGTGCGTTCCAAGGCGGTGACGCAGGGAAAAATCGCCGACATCCTGACACAACGCGGCCAGCTCGAGGAGGCCCTGCGCATCCGCACCGAAGAAGAGCTGCCGGTCTATGAGCACCTCGGCGACGTGCGTGAAAGGCGCTGACGCAGGAAAAATCGCCGACATCCTGACACAACGCGGCGAGCTGAGGAGGCCCTGCGCATCCGCACCCAAGAAGAGCTGCCGGTCTATAGCCAGGCACCTCAGCCGTGCGTTCGCGGTGACCCGGGACAATCCCGGCATCCTGACACAACGCGGCGCGCTCGACGAAGACCCGGCCTCCGCACCGAAGAACAACTCCGGTTCGCAGCGCCTCGGCGACGTGCGTAGGCGCT
Source organism: Candidatus Thiosymbion ectosymbiont of Catanema sp. Cochon2018 (assembly GCA_011392765.1). GTDB lineage: Bacteria > Pseudomonadota > Gammaproteobacteria > Chromatiales > Chromatiaceae > Thiosymbion > Thiosymbion ectosymbiont_A. The sequence goes on from WYCW01000003.1 coordinate 165,941, forward strand.
GACGCAGGGAAAAATCGCCGACATCCTGACACAACGCGGCCAGCTCGAGGAGGCCCTGCGCATCCGCACCGAAGAAGAGCTGCCGGTCTATGAGCGCCTCGGCGACGTGCGTTCCAAGGCGATGACGCAGGGACAAATCGCCGACATCCTGACACAACGCGGCGAGCTCGAGGAGGCCCTGCGCATCCGCACCCAAGAAGAGCTGCCGGTCTATGAGCGCCTCGGCGACGTGCGTTCCAAGGCGGTGACGCAGGGAAAAATCGCCGACATCCTGACACAACGCGGCCAGCTCGAGGAGGCCCTGCGCATCCGCACCCAAGAACAGTTGCCGGTCTATGAGCGCCTCGGCGACGTGCGTGGGATATTGGTCTGTCGTGCCAAGACCGCGCTGGGTCTACTGGCCCGGGGACGGGCCGAGGAGCGGGCGCAGGCCAATGAGCTGCTCTGTCTGGCCTTGACCGATGCCAGGCGGTTGCGGATCCCGGAGGCACAACAGATCGAGGAGATCCTGCGGCTGGTCGGAATGGATTGTCGTTAGGGTTCGTTGAGAGCTGGGTTCGTCCCTGACGTATCCCCACAAACCAGCCAAGTGCCCAACAAGGTGTTGGGCACGGGCCATCCCTGGCCCTTTGCCCAACCTACCTTGCTATATCTTGTTGTTTTATATTGGAATAATGTGGGGATACATCAGGGTTCGTCCTTGAATCCAGCCTACGAATCACGCGAATCCTCGCGAATCGATTCGCGGAAATTCGCGTGATTCGTAGTTTTCCTTCGGCTGAATGGCCGTCAAGGCGGTAAAAATCTCTTGCTGAACGGCTCTGTCAGGCTGCCGAATTTGCTCAGCACTTCGTCGGATTCGCTGTTTTCGGCTACGCCCAGCAGACCCGTGAGTGATGTCAGGACCCGGCGTCGCATGTCGATGCCGATGAACTTTTCGTAGTCGGCCAGGGTCCTGGCTGTTCCCAGTCCGTAGGGGGCCTGGATCCAACCTTCGTTTATGCCGAGGAGGGTCCGGAGGCGCCGGTATCCTTCTCGCTTCAGCTCCCGGCGCTGCCCGTGCAGTGGGGATTGGCCCTGGAACTGTTCCCCGAAGATGGGCCGCCGCGGTTCCCACAGGTGAAATACGAGCATCCGGGTCGGGTGGAAGAAGTCGTAACCCTGGGTCCACAGCCGTGCCGCCATGGCGATTTCCTCGCCATGAAACACGTAGGGACAATGGGGGTCGAACGGCACTTCGCGGATCCGGGCCCCCGTCCCGAAGGAGAAGCCGGCACCCCAGAACAGGCTGCGGATGGGCCGTTCGGGCAGGCGCTCCATTTGATAGCTCTTGATGTCCACCAGACCGGTGCGGGGGTTGAATCTTCGGAAACGCAGGTACGAGGGCGGCATATTTTCGTAGTTCCGCCTGGGCCACCGCCGATGAAACGGCTTGAAGCCTTCCGGGTACATGGTCAGGATGGGTTTGGGCGACAGCCGGCGGGCCTGGGTCCAGGTCTCGATGCAGGCGAGGTCCCAGCGCGGGGTGAACATGGTGTGGGCGTCGATAATCAGGTAGTAGTGCTCGTTACGGTATAGGTGCTGTTCGATCAGGTGGCGCGCCAGCATGGGCCCCTGCGCTCGATCGGCGCTCATGTGGTACACGCGGATGTGGTCGCTGAAATCCCGGGTCCCACTGCGGGCGACCAGTTTGCGGTAGCGATTCCGTACATCCGGGTCGGAACCGTAGTTTTGTTGACAGACGCCTACGAAGATACGGGAGGGGCAGGCGGCCTTCTCGAAGATTTCGAATACCGTCTCGGGACACTGGGGATCCCGGTAGGAGGCCACCGATACGAAGATGGTTTCGCCGGCGGGAATCGAGCGACAGCACTGTTCGATTTCCTGCAGGCGCCGCCGGCGGGAGCGGCGGGATCTCCGGGCCGGTCCCAGCCACCGCATGATCCGGCCCATCAGGTCCAACCGGTAGGATTCGGTCCCTGGTACGGCAATACCGGAATACCGATCGGTCGCATCCGCAGATTGTTTTGTTTTCAATGGTAGCCCAATGGACAACATGGACGGTATGGACTGCATGGACCGGGGGGTACACGGCGCCCCGTGGTCCACTTGGTCCATGTAGTCCACGGCGGCTGCCGCCGCCCAAAGATGCAGTTCGCCGCTGGCCGGGCGCCCATCGATGCGGTTCGCGGTCGGGATTGGTGTAATCCTGCTACGGTATACCGCGCTCACCGCATCCTACGTCCATCCCGGCACCCACTGGTCCGTAGTCTCGCTGCAGGAGCCCGTTCCCGCACAGCTCGTCGATGAGTGCCGCGATGTCGGCCGAAACGAGCTCTCGCGGTGCGGAGTAGGTCCGGGCGATGGTCTTTACGATCTCCGCCACGGAATGCCCTGCGGCAAGGAGTCGCCAGCACTCGGCCCCGATCCCCTCGAAGCGATAGGAGGTGTCGTCACTGAGGTCGAGCAGGGCGAGGTCTTCCCCCTCGGCGCGGACTACGACGCAGCTCGGCACCCGGAGCCCGTGCCGGGGCCGGTCCGTCCAGTCCGAGCCGGCGGGTCGCCACCGGCGGTGGGAATCGGTTCTCTCGTCGGGCGGCGCAACCGCGCGGATGAAGTCCGGCGCTACCTGGGGCGGGTCGAACGGCTTGGAAAACCAGGAGCGGACGTCCCGGTCCAACCCGAGTCCCCGATTGAAGTGGTAGCCCGCGCACTTGAGGCCCGCATTGAGTGTCTTGTAGTCGTAACCGGGATCGGCGTGAAATTCGCCGTAGCGGGCGAAGCTCCCCTTGGGAAAACGCGGCCGGATACCGTAGCGGTCGGGGTTCATGGCCACGGGGCTGTGGACGGTGAGATCGAAGGGGCTCCAGGCGGCGGATTGGATATAGCCCAACGCGAAGAGCTGGCGGACGCGCTCCAGGTTTTCCAAGGTCTCCTGCTCGGTCTCGGTGGGAAAACCGTACATCAGGTAGGTGTGCACCGAGATGCCGGACCGGGTGAGGGAGCGGCACGCGCGGGCGGTCTGCTCGATGGTGATCCCTTTGTCCATCAGCGCGAGCAGCCGGTCCGAGGCCGTCTCGATACCCCCCGAAACCCGGATACAGCCGGCGCGCGCCATGAGGTCGGTCAACTCGGGGTCCTCGAACGCGCGCTCGAAGCGGATATTGGTGAACCAGGTGAAGCACAGGCCGCGCTCGATCAGTACCCGCGACAGGGCCTTGAGCAGCTTCGGCGGCGCCGCTACGTCCACGAAGTGGAAGCCCATCCAGCCGGTCTCCGCGGCAATTCTCTCCATGCGGTCGACGATGCGCTCCGCCGGCGTCGGGTCGTAGCGGCGGATGTAGTCCAGGCGGGTGTCGCAGAAGGCGCACCGCTTCCAGTAGCAGCCGTGGGCGAGGGCGAGCTTATTCCAGCGCAGGTCTGCCAACAGGTGGGCACCGGCGTTCGGGTATGCCGTCATCGAGAAGTAGCGGTCGAGCGGCAGGGAGGCATAGGTGGGGGTGTCGATCTGTTTGTGCGGGATGTCCGCCAGATTCTCCTGGACCCGATAGGTGACCCGGCCCTTCTCGCGCACCCAGGTTCGGTGCAGGCCCGTTTCCGGCAGGCGGCCCTCCAGGTGCCCAATAAGACATTCGAGCGGGCGCTCGCCGGCATCGAGCACGATGTAGTCGACGAACTCGAACACGGCCGGTTCGTCCAGGTCCCGCAGATAGCCCCCGACGAATCCGCCGCCGAGCGCGATCCTGGCTGCGGGCAGGATCTCGCGCACCGCCTTACCGAGACGCAGGGCGCCGTAGCAGGTGCCCGGAAAGGGTGCGGTCAGACATACCAGGTCCGGGCGGTATTTCTCCAGGATCGGTGTCCACAGCCCCAGGAGCTCGCGGTCGATCAGCGACGGTTCCCGGGCCAGCTTGGCGGCCAGGGGCCGGAAGTCGGGACCGATGAGCCCGCTTGCGTACTGCCAGGGGGTGAAGTCCCGGTCGATGGTGACGGTGATGACGTTGGCCAGGTCGGTGAGAAAACGCGCGGCCAGGTACTTGGCCCGGTCCTGGAGCGCCAGTTCGCCGAAGGCCTGTTCGAGCACTTGGGTCTGTCCCTCCAGGACGGTGAAGTAGGGGCCCTCGGGACAGAAGGAACGCGAGGCGATGCGGTGGGCCAGAATGGGGTCCTTGCCCTGTAGAAAAGCCATGACCGGGTCGATGGCCCGCTCATAGTCGGCATAGGCAGCGAGAAAGAAGGCAACGGTGGGGTGTATCTCTTCCTGCGCAGCGGCGTAGTCTTCGGCGGCCTGTCGCAGCAGCGGCAGAAAAGCCCGCGACAGCAGTCGCGTTACCAGCAGGATCGACAGATCGACCTGGTGCGCGGTGATCCCGCGCCCGCGGAGAAATCCGGTCAGGTGGGTGGTCGCAGGATAGGGATTGTTCGGCTCCATCAGGGGAGGAGTCGCGAGCAGTACGGAGGTCATAGCGCCCCGAGTCTACCCCCCCTTTTTCAGACAGTCTCTAGCGAGGTTTCACCTCAGACCGACGAGGCATGAGTCTTCTGTCAAGGAGGTAAAGATTTTTTATCCACAGATTACGCAGATTTCCGCAGATTATTTCATTCTTAATCTGCGGAAATCTGCGTAATCTGTGGACAAAAAAGAGATCGAAACGCTCAGCAAACCGCATCATTGAGTGCACGCAAAATTTGACTCATTTGTAAAGCTACGGGTCCCTCAAGGAATCCTAGGGATCTGCCTGCGGCAGGCAGGCGACCGAACCGCATTTCGGACGGCGGCAGCCGCCGTGGACGACATGGACCAAGTGGACTAGGTGGACCGGGAGGCGCTGTGTGCCCCCCGGTCCATGTAGTCCATACCGTCCATATTGTCCATTGGGCTACCACTGAAAACAAAACGCATCGATTCTGGTTGTTCCGTATCCCTTCAGCCGTGCTGCTTCTCGCGGATCTCGTCGAGGGTCTTGCAGTCGATGCACAGGGTCGCGGTCGGGCGCGCTTCCAGACGGCGTATCCCGATTTCCACGCCGCAGCCTTCGCAGAAGCCGTAGTCGTGGTTGTCCAGACGGGTAACGGCTTCGTCGATCTTCTTGATCAGCTTGCGCTCCCGGTCGCGGGTTCGCAGCTCGAGGCTGAACTCCGATTCCTGGGTTGCCCGGTCATTGGGATCGGGGAAGTTGCTCGCCTCGTCCTGCATGTGATGCACCGTGCGGTCGACTTCTTCCATCAAACCCTTCTTCCATGCCAGGAGGATGGCCCTGAAATGCGCCTCCTGGCCCGGATTCATGTACTCTTCGTCCGCCGCGGCTTCATATGGCTTTAAGCCGAGTGCCTCGGCACTCTTGTCGTCTGACTCGACCATGCAAGCCCTCCCGATCGGTCTGCCAATGGTTGCGGTGATCCGGCAAATGCCACGGACTCGGCGGCACCGGAGCTGTCCGGATCTCCCATCTCGAATTGCCGTTAAATACCAAATCGGACCCTATGCGGCAACCGGTTTCTGTGAAGAGGCAGGGCGAGTGCGTATAATTTTTCCTTTGCGAAATTTTTAGATTCGGAACGCCGACGCGATCCGATGCCGAGCGTCGATTGCCGCCGGGGGCAAGTACATGACCGCGATCCTGGGTATTTCCGCCTTTTATCACGACGCGGCCGCGGCCCTGGTCGTGGACGGGCGGATCGCCGCCGCCGCCCAGGAAGAACGCTTCACGCGCAAGAAGCAGGATGCCGGTTTCCCGAGTCACGCCATCGACTATTGCCTGCGGGAGGCGGGGCTGACCGCCGGGCAACTGGATTATGTCGGTTTTTATGACAAGCCCTTGCTCAAGTTCGAGCGCCTGCTGGAGACCTATCTCGCCTACGCCCCGGCCGGCTTCAAGTCGTTTTTCAGGGCCATGCCTCGGTGGCTGAATCAGAAGCTGCACCTGCCCCGCGAGATGAGCAAGGGACTGCGCAGGCAGTACTGCAAAAAATACGTGTTCACCCAGCACCACGTCTCGCATGCGGCCAGTGCCTTTTACCCTTCGCCCTATGACGAGGCGGCGATCCTGACCATCGACGGGGTCGGGGAATGGGCCACCTGCAGCTTCGGCGTCGGCCGCGGCAACCGGATCGAGCTCTACGGTGAGCTGCACTTTCCCCATTCGCTCGGGCTGCTCTATTCGGCGTTCACCGAGTTCACCGGCTTCAAGGTCAATGGCGATGAGTACAAGTTGATGGGCCTGGCGCCCTACGGCGAACCGCAGTACGTCGATCTGATCCTTAATAACCTGCTCGACCTGAAGCCCGATGGGTCGTTCCGCCTGGATATGTCGTACTTCGACTACTGCCGGGGCCTGACCATGACGGCGCAGAAATTCGACGGGCTGTTCGGTCGCCCGCCGCGCCGGAGCGGACAGCCCATCACCCGGAGCGATATGGACATCGCCGCGTCGATTCAGCAGGTGACCGAAGAGATCATGCTGCGGCAGGCCCGCCATGTGCAGGCGCAGACCGGCATGAAATACTTGTGCCTGGCCGGCGGCGTGGCGCTGAACTGCGTGGGCAACGGGCGCCTCCTGCGCGAAGGTCTTTTTGAGGATATCTGGGTCCAACCCGCTGCGGGCGACGCCGGCGGGGCGCTGGGGGTGGCCCAGTATATCTGGTATCAGCTGCTGGACAATCCGCGCCGGGCCGAGGCCGGGGATTCGCAACAGGGCTCACTCGTGGGCGTGCAATACAGCGATCGGCGGATCGAGCAGTTCCTCCGGTCCGTCGCCGCGATTTACCGGCGCGTGGATGACGACGAGGCGCTGTGCGGGCAGGTCGCCGCCGCCCTCGAACAGGGGCAGGTGGTCGGCTGGTATCAGGGACGGATGGAGTTCGGCCCGCGGGCGTTGGGCAGCCGCAGCATCCTCGGCGACGCCCGGGATCCGGCCATGCAGAAGACGATCAACAGCAAGGTGAAGTTCCGTGAGGGCTTCCGCCCGTTCGCTCCGAGCGTGCTGGCCGAACACGCCCATGAATACTTCGCGCTGGAGCCGGGGCAGGAAAGCCCCTATATGCTGCTGACGGCTCCGGTGCGCGACGACAAACGGTCGGAGCTTCCCCCCGAGCCGGAGGACCCCACAGGCCTCGACCGACTGCACCGGAAGCGATCGGTCATTCCCGCGGTTACCCATGTGGACTACTCGGCGCGGGTGCAGACCGTCGATCCGCGGCGGCACGGACTGCTGCACCAACTTTTAGGGCAGTTCCACGCGCAGACCGGCTGCCCGGTGCTGGTCAACACGAGCTTCAACTTCGGTTGGGATCCGATCGTGTGCACGCCGCGGGACGCCTACCGCACGTTCATGGCCTGCGACATCGACCTGCTGGCGATAGGCCATTATGTGCTGCACAAGGCCGAGCAGCCGGCGACGGTGACCGCGATCCGCGACGGCATTACGGACGAGGTTTTCGAGGGCAAGCTGGCCAGTCCGTGTGTGGTCGGCGGCACGGCGGAATTGATACGTCGCGGCGACCGGTTGATCTGCGCCGAAACCGGCCATGAGTTCGCCGTCACCGACAATATTCCGCAGCTTTTCTGGCCGCACGAGCAGCACGGCGATGGGCGCAACCTGACGGAAATCGTCAAGGCGTTCTACGAAGAGACGCCGTTCCCCAACTATGATGACCATGATTCGGTGCGCTCGCTGATCGAGAAATCGCGGGCCGGCCGGTACGCCCACCGCCTGGACGAGACGATCCCCTACAACGCCGATGTGTTGGAGGTCGGTTGCGGGACGGGACAATTGACCAATTTTTTAGGCATTTCGTGCCGACGGGTGATCGGCGCCGACATGTGTCTGAACTCGCTGCGGCTGGGGGAGGCGTTTCGCCGCGAGCACGGTTTGGCGCGGGTCCGGTTCATGCAGATGAACCTGTTCCGCCCGGCGTTGCGGCCCGCTCAGTTCGACGTGGTACTGTGCAACGGCGTGTTGCACCATACGTCCGATCCCTACGGCGGACTCCAGGCGCTGGTGTCCCTGCTCAAACCCGGCGGGCATCTCGTCCTGGGCCTTTACAATCGTTACGGACGACTGGCGACCGACCTGCGCCGGTACCTGTTGCGCCTGATGCCCGGCAGCGCGGGGTGGATCGACCCGATCCTGCGCCGCAGCGGGTCGAGCGCCGATAAGCGACGGGCCTGGTTCGCCGATCAGTACCTGCACCCGCACGAATCGAAATATACGTTCGGCGAGGTGTTACGGTGGTTCGAGCGGACGGGTATCGAGTTCGTGCGCGGCATTCCGGCCTTGCGGCCGGATGACGACGGCCTGGCCGGCGAGAGTCTGTTCGAGCCGCAGCCACGGGGTACGGCCCTGGACCGGCTGGTCGTGCAGGCGTGTGAGATCATCGCCCCAGGTCAGGCCGAGGGTGGATTCTTTATCATGATCGGTCGCAGACCGGGCAGGGCTACTAAAGATGTTGGGCACGCCGCCGTGGACCACATGGACGGTATGAGGGTAGCCCAATAGACAACATGGACAGTTGGATGTTGGGCACGGGCCATCCTCGGGGGCCGCGCAACATGTTTGTAGCGCGCCAGGCCTGCCCGACGAGGAGGGGGACGGTCGCCGTGCAACGGCTGTGTTGGGCCGCCGGATCGTCCGTCCCGCTTTGCCCAACCTACGCGCCCCGCGCCGGCGCTTCAGGGGCTGTAGCTGTGATCGTAAGAAATTTATACGCGCTCGCCGCCGTCCACACCGGTCCACCTGGTCCACTTAGTCCATGTAGTCCACGGCGGTTCCCGTCCCGGCAAGCTTTGCCCAACCGCCGATGCAGGATACCGAAGTTATGCAAAATCAGATGAAAGTTCTAGGATTCCCGAGGGACCCGAGACTCCATGATAAGTTTATTTCGACACAAAACTCACTCTCCCATGCAGCACTGGGGGTATGCGCCCATTGTTTTATCCGCAGATTACGCAGATTTTCGCAGATTTTCCTATTCTTAATCTGCGAATCTCGTAATCTGCAGAAGCTAGCTTTATTCGCTGCACAACCATAGTTCTTTCTGCCTCTTGTTGGGCAGGAATCGCTCCTTTACTACACTGGACTCGGGGACACCCAGCGACCCCCGGTCCACCTGGTCCACTGAGTCCATGTAGTCCACGGTGGTTGCTACCGTCCCCGGCAGGCTTTGCCCAACCTGCCCATTTTTCAAGGTGCCCTTCGGTCGAGATGACAACTCGGTTGAATTCACGACTCGTCGGTCTGAGGCAAAGCCTCGCCAGGTTCCTCAAGGAGTAAATCGACATGGCCATGATTTCCATCGATCCCTATCCCTCGCGGCGTGAGCTGGCATGGTTCGGCGTGATGATGGTGGTCTTCTTCGCCCTGATCGGCGGGGTGATACGGCTGGGTACGGGGGGGTGGACGGCATCGATCGTCGTATGGACCCTCGGCGCGGGGTTGACCCTGCTGTATTACGCCCTGCGGCCCCTGCGCCGACCCCTGTATCTGGGCTGGATGCACCTGGTGTTTCCCCTCGGGTGGGCCCTGTCATACCTGGTTCTGGCCAGCATGTATTATCTCGTCATTACCCCGATCGGGCTGCTGATGCGGGCCCTGGGCCGCGACCCGATGCAGCGGCGCTACGAGCCGGACAGGCCCAGCTATTGGGTTCCCCATCGGGCGGAGAAGGGATTGTCACAATACTTCCATCAGTTCTGAGGATGATGGCGAACTGATTCCAACCGATTTGCGTTCAAATACCACTTCCCCGCACCCGAGGGGATGAACCCTGGTGAGTAGTGAGTGTTTAGTACCCCGTTTCGATTACTGAGGGCGGTCGGGCCGAGCATCCGCACGGGCTGGCTGCTCCTCGGCATCATTCTGGCCCTGGTTCTCCTCTGTGAGGCGGGGTTGCGTCTGGCGCTGACGGTCCGGGACCGGCTCCTGGATCGTCAGACCGCCCACCAACTGGTCGAGGTGCGGGCAGGGGTCGATGCTTATCAGGGTGCCGATTGGGTCCGCGATTATATCCGGGAGCTCGAGGCCTCCTACCGGTTCGCCTGGCAATCGTATGTCTATTGGCGGCGTTCCCCGTACCAGGGCTGGTATATCAATGTGAACCGGGACGGCCTGCGGGCGACCTGGAATCCGCCACCGCAAGATGTCGCCGGCGATCCGCCGCCGGTGCGTGTGTTCACTTTCGGCGCTTCTACCCTGTGGGGTTATGGGGCCCGCGATGACTACACCGTCGCCTCGTATCTGAGCAAGCTGCTGCACGAGAAGGGTTATCGCGCCGAGGTGACGAATTACGGCGAAGCCGCTTACGTCGGCACCCAAGGACTCATCACCCTGCTGCGCTGCCTCCAGCGCGATGACGTACCGGACATCGCGCTCTTTTACGACGGCATCAACGATACCTTTTCGTCCTACCAGAACAATGAAGCGGGCATCCCACAGAACGAGCAGCTCCGGCGCGAGGAATTCAATCTCACCAACAGGCGGGGGGAACAGTTCCGGTTACTCCTGGCCCACCACTTCTGGGGGTTTCGCCGCTTCGTGACCGGGCTGCGGCGACGTATCACCAATACCGGGCCGGACACCTGGCGGCAGACCCACCCGCTGAGCGACCAGCTCGCCCGGCAAACGGTGCGGGTGTACGAATCCAACCTCGCCACCGTCGAGTCGTTGGGACGGCGCCACGGGTTCGAGCCGCTGTTCTATTGGCAACCCAATATCTTTTCCAAGCAGCATCGCTCACCCGATGAGCAGACCACCTTCGAGCACTTTGCCGACCTCGGGGAATGGTTCGACAAGGTATACCGGCGGGTCCGGCGGTCCACAGCGCTGGACAATAATCCGCGTTTTCACGATATCAGCGGTCTTTTCAACGAGCTGGAAAAACCGGAAGCACCCTATTATATAGACGCGACTCATCTCTCCGAGCCGGGCAATCAGCTGATCGCCACGGCCATGGTGGATGATGTGATCGAGCTGATCGAGCGGCGCCGGGCGGCGGCCGCGGAGCAAGCGGGGCGGTGATCGCCCGCCGGCGAACGGAGAATGGAAGATGACCAAGCAGTTGGGGGACTTAAGAGCATGAAAGATGAGGTGAAACGGGGTACCGGACCCGCCCCCGAAGACCAGACCGAACAGTTCGCCCGACAGGCCGCGGGTAAGTCGGCGGGCCTGGTGCGCGAATCCATGGATTTTCTGCTGCATAACAAGAAGTGGTGGTTGGCACCGATCATTTTCTTAATGCTGCTGATCGCGGCGCTCGTGTTCCTGGTCGACAACCCGGTGACCGCCCCGGTGATTTACACCCTGTTATGAGCTGGTGTTATGACTAGGGGGCGTTCTCAACTAATAAATCATCTAAGTGTTGTAGGCTGGGTTGAGGAACGAAACCCAGCTTTTCCGATCCGCAATACCGTGTGCCGGGTTTGGCCGTCCCTGGCCGTAACCCAGCCTACGGGCTTGATTTTTATGATGATTTGGCTCAATTGAGAACGCCCCCTAGGATCCTCGAGGGACCCACATCTTTACAAATGAGTCAAATTTGTGCATTGCACAAAGGGAACCACGAATGAACACGAATAGACACGAATGATTATTGCAGGACGAGGTATACCAAATCGTAGGCTGCTTGTGCCATGTGGCAGTATCGCAGGGGGCTGAACGATTACGGCTTGTCGCGGAGCGACTCGTTTATCATGACCCCGAAGGGGTCGAACAGACCAGCCCAGGGCAACGCCCTGGGTGGTGTCGGGGTTTGGAATCCAGCCCTGAAAGGGCGTGACATAAAAGCGAGAGGATAACCTTCGCGGTCTCAGGTGTGCTCGAAGCTCCTGGTGCGGAAATCAGGCGGTACCGACGATGAACGGTACGCCGGGATTGACGCCTTCGATGTCACGCCCTTTCAGGGCTCATCTTTCCTCCACCTCTCTCCCCAGGGCGTTGCCCTGGGCTGGTATGTCACGCCCTTTCAGGGCTGGGTACCGGAATCCGGTGCCGGGGAGATCGCAAAAACAGTGGGGGTCTGAATGGTTACAAACACACTGGTTGTAGAATTGAGTAAATAATATTCGTGTCCATTCGTGGTTCTTGTCAACCGCGACTCACGCCTTGTCGGTCTGAGGCAAAGCCTCGCTAGCTAGTCTTGTCCTATTAGCGGTAGGCACGACGATTATGTCAACAGCCCCCATGACTCTGCTTCGGTCATTGAAGGCAGTCGGATCGGGCATCCGCACGGGTTGGTTGTTTCTCGGCATCACGCTGATTCTGATCATTGTGAGCGAGGCGGGGCTGCGCCTGGCGTTGGAAACCAAGGATCGGCTCATGCCTACCGAAGCTTGGACCAAGGCCGGCATGTATCGCGACGCCGAATGGGCCCGCGATTTTTTCCGGGAACATCACCTGGCCGAACGGTCTGCCTGGGCGCCCTATGTCCACTGGGGACATTCCCCGCTCGAGGGCCGGTACATCAATGTGAGCCGGAACGGCCTGCGGGCGACCTGGAACCCGCCGCTTCGGGGCACCGCCGACCCGCCGCCGGTGCGCGTGTTCACCTTCGGCGGTTCGACCATGTGGGGCTGGGGGGTACGCGATGACCACACTGTCGCTTCGCACCTGAGCAAGCTGCTGCACGCCAGGGGGCATCGCGCCGAAGTGACGAACTACGGGGCCATTGCCTATGTCAGCACCCAGGATGTGATCGCCCTGCTGCGTGCTATCCAGCGCGGTGAGATACCGGACATCGTGCTCTTTTACCACGGCATCGCCGATGTGCTGACGTCCTACGAGCACGGCGAAGCGGGCCTCCCGTTACGCAGCAGGTTTTGGTGTGCGGAACCCGACCGCGGGCCGTGGGCCCAGGGACAAGAGCTGCTGTCCGGAGGCTTTTGGGGGTTCCGCCGCCTGGTGACCGGGTTGCGGTATCGCCTGCGGCCGGCGGCGAATGCCGGTTCGGCCACTTGGCCGCAGGCCCGTCCGCTGGATGATGCGGTCGCCCGGCAAACCGTGCGGGTGTACGAATCCAACCTCGCTGCCGTCGAGTCCCTGGGACGGCGCTACGGGTTCGAGCCGCTGTTCTACTGGCAACCCGTCATCTTTTCCAAGCGCCGCCGCTCACCCCACGAGCAGGCCAGGGCCGAGCACCGTGCTTATTATGAGAAGGTGTTCGAGGACACCTACCGGCGAGTGCGGCGGTCCGAAGCCCTGAACGGCCATCCGCGTTTTCACGACATCAGCGGTCTCTTCGACGACGCCGAAGAACCCTATTACGTGGACGAGTGGCATGTATCCGAGCCGGGCAACCGGCGGGTCGCGGCGGCCATGGTGGACGATGTGATCGGGCTGATCGAGCGGCGCCGAGCGGTTGCCGCGGGGCTGGTACCAATGCTCTCCACTACCGAGAACATTAAGCAAGTAGGACTTTCCCGGAAGAGTTATCCGCAAATCAACGCAAATAGACGCAAATGATTCGTGGATGGATTTGCGCTGATTGACGTTCATTTGCGGAAAAACAGAATTCCCAATGGAAGAACCAAACCGATGGTAAGGGTTCTGCTGCGATCCCTGAAGGCAGTCGGATCAGGCATCCGCACCGGCTGGTTGCTTCTCGGCATCACGCTGGTTCTGATCATCGTGACCGAGGCAGCGCTGCGCCTGGCGTTGGAAACCAAGGCCAGGCTCATGCCTACCGAGGTCTGGACGCAGGCCGACATGTATCGGAATGTCGAATGGGCCCGCGATTTTTTCCGGGAACATCATGTGGCCGAACGGACTACCTGGGCGCCATACGTCCATTGGGAACATCCTCCGCTTCAGGGTCGGTACATCAATATGGACCGGAACGGCCTGCGAGCGACCTGGAACCCGCCGCCGCAGGACGTCGCCGGCGACCCGCCGCCGGTGCGTGTGTTCACCTTCGGCGGTTCGACCATGTGGGGCTGGGGGGTACGCGACCACTACACGATCGCCTCACACCTGGGCAAGCTGCTGCACGCGAAGGGGCATCGCGCCGAAGTCATGAATTACGGCAAGATCGCCTACGTCAGCACCCAGGATGTGATTGCCTTGCTGCGCTGCATCCAGCGTGGCGAGATACCGGACATCGCCCTCTTTTACCACGGTATCAACGAGGTACTGGCATCCTATGAGCATGGTAAAGTGGGCTATCCGCTGCGCAGCAGGTTCCGGTGTGTGGAACCCGACCGCGGGCCCTGGGCCCAGGGACAAGAGTTCCTGTCCGGGAATTTTTGGGGATTCCGCCGCTTCGTGGCCGGGCTACGGCGGCGTATCCGGCCCTGGCCGCTGAGGGATACCGGGCCGGACGAAAGCCGGCCGACCTTTCCGGTGAACGACGAGACTGCCCGGCAAATGGTGCGCGTGTATGAAGCCAACCTCGCCGCCATCGAGTCGCTGGGGCGGCGCTACGGGTTCGAGCCGCTGTTCTACTGGCAACCCGTCCTCTTTTCCAAGCGGCACCGCTCACCCCACGAGCAAACCATAGTCGAGCGCGTTTCCATGCATGAAAAGAAGTTCGATGATATCTACCGGCGAGTGCGGCGGTCCGAAGCGCTGAACAGCCATCCGCGGTTTCACGATATCAGCGATCTGTTCGACGACTCGAAAGAACCCTATTACCTGGACGGGTGGCATCTCTCCGAGCCGGGCAACCGGCTGATCGCCGCGGCCATGGTGGACGACGTGATCGAGCTGATCGAACAGCGCCGAACGGCCGTCGTAGGGCCGGTACCCGTAGCGCAGGCGTCCCGCCTGCCATTTGCCGGTGCCCACTTGCAGGCGAGACCTGTCTGCCGATCCCGTTTCATCTGGTTTTGCCGGTAAGGCCCCATCTTCTACGCTCAACCAACCGTTGGAGAGCCTGGATAGGTCGAAATCGGGATCGGGATCGCAATCGGAATTTCGATCCCGATCCCGATCCCGATCCCGATTTCGATCCCAATTTGGGCTTTTACGACACTCTCCTAAGCGCGGTGATTGCCTTCTGATATGACAAGGGTCCTGCTGCGAAGCCTGAAGGCGGTCGGGTCGGGCATCCGCACCGGTTGGCTGATCCTCGGCATCACGCTGGCTCTGCTCATCGGGGGCGAGGTGGGGCTGCGCCTGGCGCTGGAAACGCGCCTGACGCTGGATACCGAGAACAGGTCTATACCCGCCAAAAAGTGGAGACTGGCCGACATCTATCAGGACGCCGAATGGGCCCGCGGTTATTTCAGGGAACACCGAACGGTTACCTGGTCCAGTTGGCTGCCGTATGTCTACTGGCGGCGTTCCCCGCACCAGGGCCGGTATATCAACGTGAACCGGGACGGCCGGCGGGCGACCTGGAATCCGCCGCCGCGGGACATCGCCGGCGGCCCGCCGCCGGTACGCGTGTTCACTTTCGGCGGTTCAGCCATGTGGGGCTGGGGGGCCCGCGATGACCACACCATCGCCTCCTACCTGAGCGAACTGTTGCACGCGAAGGGCTACCACGCCGAAGTGACGAATTACAGCGAGTTGGCCTTCTCCAGCCCGCAGGAAGTGCTGGAGCTGCTGCGCTGCCTCTACCGTGGCGATGTGCCGGACATCGCGATCTTTTACGATGGCCACAACGACGTCTATTGGTCCCACAAGGAAGGCGGAGCGGATATCTTTTTGAGACGGGAAGACCAGTATGCGGAGTCCGGTCTCTTGAGCTATTTTTGGGGGTTACGCCGCTTCGCGGCCGGGCTGGGGCGGCGCCTTCGCCCGCGGACGCCGATGGCTACCGGGCCGATCGCAAGCCGGCCGACCCTCCCGGTGAACGACAAGATTGCCCGGCAAACGGCGCACATGTACGAATCCAACCTCGCCCTCATCGAGTTTCTGGGGCGACGTCACGGATTCGACCCCTTGTTCTACTGGCAACCCATCATTTTTTCCAAGCGGCACCGCTCCCCCCACGAGCAAACCATGGCCGAGCGTGCCTCCATGTACATGAAGATACTCACCGACGGCTATCGACGGGTGCGGCAGTCCGAGGCCCTGAACAACAATCCGCGGTTTCACGATATCAGCGATCTGTTCGACGACGCGGAAGAATCCTATTATCTGGACAGGGTCCACCTCTCCGAACCGGGCAACCGATTGATCGCCGAGGCCATGGTGGACGACGTGATCGAGCTGATCGAGCAGCGCCGGGCGGCCGAAGGGCCGGGACAGAGGCTCTCGACTACCGATAAACCTTAAGAGCCTGTATAAGAACTAACCTATTGATTTTTATGAGCCTGACCCGTAGGGTGGGCTATGCCCACCATGATGGCCCCCGCGGTGGGCACAGTCCACCCTACGCCGACTTTTATAATCTAATGAGTTAGTTATCAGACAGCCTCTAAACGAACAGGGTTCTGAGGGAAAAGCGGCACTGCATCCGAAACGGCGGCGGGCGGGTGCTCCCTGGTCGTCGCTGTGGTTACGTCGGGCACCGCGGATCCCGGCCAGGTACCGGGGTAAGACCGCCGCCGTACGCCAAAGGAGGGTGTCGTAAAAGCCCGAATCGGGATCGAATCCGATATGACAAGGGTCATGCTGCGAATCCTGATGGCGATCGGGTCGGTTCTCCGCACGGGTTGGCTGATCCTCGGCATTACGCTGGTTCTGCTTATCGTGGGGGAGGTGGGGCTACGCCTGGCGTTCGCAGTCAAGGACCGGCTCATGGATCGGCCACGGACCGAACACCCGCCCGCCGCTCTCGCCGCCCGCTCGCGAAAGGATGCGAGGGATCTGCCGGTACCGGCAGCGGGTAGTACGGATCTCGACCCCGAACAGGCCTCCGATTTTGTCGCGGAAAGGCGGGGGGCCTACCGGTATATCCCGCGGCCCTATGTCCATTGGGGGCATCCCCCGCTCCAGGGCCGGTACATCAACGTGAACCGGGACGGCCTGCGGGTCACCTGGAACCCGCCGCCGCAGGAGGTCGCCGGCGACCCGCCGCCGGTACGTGTATTCACTTTCGGCAGCTCGACCATGTGGGGCCACGGCGCACGCGATGACTACACTATCCCCTCACACCTGAGCAAGCTGCTGCACGCGCAGGGGTATCGCGCCGAGGTGACGAATTACGGCGAAGCCGCTTATGTCAGCACCCAGGAAATCATCACCCTGCTGCGCTGTATCCAGCGCGGCGAGATACCGGACATCGCGCTCTTTTACAGCGGTGCCAACGACGTGTTGGCGTCCTACGAGACGGGTGAGGCGGGCCTGTTGACCGGGTGGTCCTGGCGGGTGGATCCCAATCTCTGGCTGCGGGCCCACGGACGACGGCTCCTGGGAAACTTCCAGGGATTCCGCCGCTTCATGACCGGGCTGCGGCGGTACATCCGGCCGCCGGCGAGTATCGGCAGGCCGCAGATCCCCCCGTTGGGTGATCAGGTCGCCCGGCAGACCCTGCGCGTGTACGAAGCCAACCTCACCTTCATCGAGTTGTTGGGACGACACTACGGGTTCGAGCCCTTGTTCTACTGGCAACCCGTCCTCTTTTCCAAGCAGCGCCGCTCACCCCGGGAGCAGGCTCGGGTCGAGCACCGCTTCAGCCGGATATTCGAGGATATGTACCGGCGGGTGCGGCAGTCCGAAGCACTGAACGGCCATGCACGGTTTCACAATATCAGCGACCTGTTCGACGACCTGGAAGAACCCTATTATGTGGACGGGTGGCATCTCTCCGAGGCGGGCAACCGGTTGATCGCCGAGGCCATGGCGGACGACGTGATCGAGCTGATCGAGCAGCTCCTGCACCGACCGACTACGGGAAATTCAACCATTCCCTCACATCCCCGCACCTGATTGGTTCGAACCACAGGTATCGGAACGACATTGCTTGATCCATGTCAAACGAATCTGCAAAATAGCGGCAGATTTCAACGGGGATCCGACTGTTGACCGAATCCAAAGTGATTTCATTCGAGGCCTTGCGGGTAGCCTGCAAGAATTGCAGCCTCGCCACGCTCTGCCTGCCGATGGGCCTGACCACGGACGACGTCGAACGGCTGGACGATATCGTCAAGCGTGCCCGCCCGCTGCACCGAGGTGATCATGTCTTTCGCAACGGCGAACGCTTTCACTCCCTGTACGTCGTCAAGACGGGATCGGTCAAGACCTACGCCCCGAGTACCGAAGGCGGTGAGCATGTACTCGGGTTTCACCTCCCCGGCGAGCTCATCGGCCTGGACGCCATCGAGAAAGAAGTGCACGTCTGCTCGGCAACGGTCCTGGAGACCTCCGCGATCTGCGAGGTCCCTTTCTCCCGCCTGGTGGCGCTGAGCGGCAGAATTCCCTCCCTGCAACACCACATCTATCGGTTGCTCAGCAAAGAGATCGGCCACGACACGGAGATGCTGCTCCTGCTCGGCAAGAAGAGCGCCGAAGAGCGTCTCGCCGCATTTCTATTGAGTATGTCGAAACGCCTGCACAAACGTGGCCTGAGTCCCACCGATTTTTATCTGAGCATGTCGCGCCACGAGATCGGCAACTATCTCGGACTGGCCGTCGAAACCGTCAGTAGATTGTTCACCAGGTTCCAGGACGAAGGCCTGTTGAAGGTCGATCGCAAGCACGTCGAGCTACTCGATCTGGAGGCAATGGAGGCCCTCGTCGCCCGTGCCCCGGTGGGCGACCGTCGGCAGCGCATGTCCTAGCGAGGCGTTGCCTCAGACCGACGGGGCGTGAATTTTTTGTGCAGCGAACAAACTTGTTATCCGCAGATTACGCAGATTTTCGCAGATTATTTCTATTCTTAATCTGCGAAAATCTGCGTAATCTGCGGATAAAAACAATGGGCGCAATACCCCCAAGTGCTGCATGAGGAGATGTGAGTTTTTGTGCCGTGCACAAACTTGACTCATTGGTAAAGATCCGGGTCCCTCAAGGAATCCTAGCGATGCTTCGCCTCGGACCGACGAAGCGTGAGAGGCTGTCTAAAAACTAACACATTGATTTAAAAGCGGTAGGCTGGGTCGAGGAACGAGACCCAGCAAACCAGGCGACCCGCGAAAGCTGGGTTTCGTTCCTCAACCCAGCCTACGCCTACGGTCTTTTTTTAGACAGCCTCTAAATTTTTGTACGGAAACCAAACAACCACGAAAAACACGAAAGGACACTGAATGCCAACAGCCCCTAGGGCCATATCTTGAGCCACAGGCACTCCCCGCCGCTCGCCTCGTCGATGGCGGCGAGTCGGGCCTGGTGGGCCGCCAGCTCCTCCGCGCCTGCCCGTACCACGACCAGGGGCGGCCGCTGTGCCGAAAGTCGGCGAGGACCCGCGCGCACCCCGCCGGTCTCCGACCCGCCGTAGGTACCCAGGGACAGACTGACCTGTCCCCCCGACATAGCAAGATAAAGATCGGCCAGGATCTCCGCATCCAGCAAGGCACCGTGCAGATCCCGCTGCGAGTTGTCCACTTCGTAGCGTTTACACAGGGCGTCGAGACTATTGCGCTGCCCAGGGTGTAAAGACCTTGCCATGACCAGGGTATCCGTGATTCGGCACAGATCATCGACAGGCTGCGCATCCTCCCGCCACAGACCCAGCTCATGGTTCAGAAAGCCTACATCGAAGGGCGCATTGTGGATGATCAGCTCGGCACCCCGGACATAGCCTATAAAATCCTCTGCGATGTCGGCAAAACGTGGCTTATCGCGCAGGAACTCATTCGTAATGCCGTGAACCTGCACTGCCCCCTGGTCGATTCCCCGGTCCGGCTGCAGATATTGATGAAAGTTGTTGCGGGTAAGACGGCGGTCGACCAGCTCGACGCAGCCGATCTCGATAATGCGGTGCCCTTCCGCCGGCTCCAGGCCCGTGGTTTCGGTATCCAGTACAATCTGGCGCATCTCAAAGATCCGTTCGCAAGCCCTCTAGCACCCTGTTTCAGAACATTCTGCCGGCAGCGGAATGGTTTGAACCACAGAGACGCAGAGAACACAGAGGCCATAAATTTGCAATATCAGTCGAAACTAGGTACTAGCGAGGCTCCGCCTCGGACCGACGAGACATGATGCCCCAAAAGCCCCTCTTCCGTAAGGCCCCATCTCCTACGCCCAATAGGTCGAAATCGGTATCGGTATCGGTATCGCAATCGGAATCTCGATTTCGATCCCGATCCCGATCCCGATTTGTGCACTGCACAAACTCGACTCATTGGTAAAGATTCGGATCCCTCAAGGATCCTAGGGGGCGTTCTCAATTGAGCCAAATCATCATAAAAATCAAGCCCGTAGGCTGGGTTACGGCCAGGGACGGCCAAACCCAGCACACGGTGTTGCGGATCGGAAAAGCTGGGTTTCGTTCCTCAACCCAGCATACAACTACAACACTTAGATGATTTATTGGTTGAGAACGCCCCCTCGACAGCCTCTAAGAAACAAAGTACATGGGCCGACCTTACGCAAATGAGATGTCAGAACTCGCCGACACTTTCTCGTGGGCGGCGAAAACCGATATCGAGCCTTTGCGCCGGGTCATTCGTACTGTCGGACTCTCGCCGCTGCGTGCAATCGGTTCCGGGGGTTCGCTGACCGTCGGCTACGCACTGGCGGGCTTTCATCGGCGCTTTGCAGGACGACTCGGGGCCGTCGCTACGCCGCTCGAGGCTATCAATGAACCAAGCGATGCGAGTGTTACGACCTGGCTCATAAGCACGAGTGGCAGTAACCTCGATATTATTGCCGCGGCCAAAGCGTGCGCCGCTCGTGAACCGCGTCAACTTGTCGTGCTCTGCGGACGTGAAAGAAGCCCGCTGGCCAAGTTCTGTCGATCCCATCCGTTCATCGACCTGTTGCTCTACCCGCCACTTGCCGGTAAGGACGGTTTTCTCGCGACCAACTCGCTGCTGGGCTTCACGACACTGCTCGCCCGTGCCTACGCCTTGGAATTTGCACAAGAACCGGATTGGGTCGCTGCGGTGGAGGCGGTTCGGCCGCTACTTTCCGCTGGTTCCGAGACCCTGGCAACCTGGGAGAAGTCGACAAGCCCGCTCTGGGAGCGAGCTACAACGGTCGTTTTGCACGGTCCATCGACACGTATCGGCGCAGTCGATCTGGAATCGAAGTTTACCGAGGCAGCACTCGGTAACCTCCAGTTCGCCGACGTTCGCAACTTTGCCCACGGCCGGCACCACTGGTTGGCCAAACGCGGTGCCGAGAGTGCAGTGCTGGCCTTCGTGACTGACGAGAACCGGGCATTGGCGGATCGGACCTTGGCACTCATCCCGGCGGACATCCCACGAGCCCGCCTCGAGTTGGCCGGGTCGTCGCTTGCCACCGCACTCGGCGCATTAGTCGCAGCACTGCGACTGACCGGTTGGGCGGGTGCTGCTCGGGGTATCGATCCCGGACGGCCCGGTGTGCCGGACTTTGGGTGCAGACTGTATCGATTGTCGGTACGTCACCCAAACCGGGCCGGGCACATAGGAAATCTGACTAAACGGGACGCCGCCGCAATCGAACGCAAGTCAGGCATGCAGATCGCTAACCTGCGAGCACAAGGCGAGCTTGGGCGTTGGCAACAGGCGCTCGATGAATTTCGTAACCGGCTCCGTGACGCCCAATTCGCCGCTGTGGTTCTCGACTATGACGGAACGGTTGTCGACACCCGCCATCGTTTCGAGCCGGCGGGTGAAGAAATGGCCGTACAGCTGGCCCGCATTGTCGAGGCCGGTGTCTGGCTCGCGGTGGCAACGGGCCGGAGGACATCGGTGCGCCGGGATCTACGGATGCGTCTGCCGGAGGCCCTTTGGTCGCACGTGCTCGTTGGCTATTGCAACGGGGCCGAGGTTGCGACCCTCGACGACGATGGAGCGCCTGATAGAACCGAAACACTATGCGAAGAGCTCGAACCCCTCGCAGCCGCGTTGCGTACGCAGTCCGAGTTGGCCCATGCCGCGAGTCAAGAAGACCAGAGGTTTCAGATTACGTTGAGACCCAAGTGCACCATGCCGGAAAATCGATTGTGGGACCTGGTACAACAGATGCTCTTGATGACCGGACGCCGCGACGTGACGGTCACCCGCTCGGGCCACTCGGTCGATATCCTGGCTCCTGGAGTGTCCAAGCTGAATGTCCTGACCAGGCTCCGCGAGCGTGTCGGTACGGCACCTGTTTTGTGCATTGGCGATCGCGGACGCTGGCCGGGAAACGACTACGAGCTGCTGCGAGAACCATTCTCTCTCGGGGTAGACGAGATCAGCGTCGATCCCGACACCTGCTGGAACCTGGCGCCTCCCGGCCAACGCGGGACCGCGGTGACGCTGGATTATCTCCAAGCGCTCGAGGTCGCCAAGGGTGGGTTGCGGTTCCAACCCGAGGCGTTTCGATGAACCAAGATCTCGGACTCAAGGTTGGGTCAGTTTATGCATTTGAAAATGGCTCTTTATAGATTCCAGACTGCTAACGTAGCAGAAGATCAAAAAAGGAATCCATGGGCCCTTTGCCATGGTTTTTTGCGTTCTTCTACAGGACGCCTTGAATTTTTTAAGGCGCCCATAATAGGATAAACGGTCAAGCTGGGTTGGCGATCGTTTGCTACACGTACTCCAGTGTATACACCTGGTTTTGGGTGGCAGTAGTTGACCGGAAGCTCGGGCTTGGTGCGGAAGCTGAAGGGGAAAACCTCGTACAAGCTGGAGCGAGAAGATGGCGTGTTGGGAAAGCAGTCCTGGGGACAGCAGATGTGGGCAGGTGGTTATTTTGCCTGCAGCAGCGGGAACGTGACCGATGAGATGTTTGCTGAGTCTATTCGCAGTCATAGCGAAACGGAAGACCAGTTTAGGCTTGTTGATGGGGGCGACTTCGAGTCGCACTAATCCGGCTTTAGACGGCTGGCATGAAGCCGGCTTCAGCCGGAACAGTACTTACAGTGCTTCAACATCAAGCCACCGGCTTCAGGGCACCTTGAAAAATAGGTGTTTTCACCCATAATGCGATTTTAACCCATTGATTACTCAGGAACGCCGTTGGCGAGAACCGTATTTTTCAAGGTGCCCTGAAGCCGGTGGTCAAGTTGACTAAGAGACTGTGATGACGAGTAATCAGGATGACATGGAGAGCCCAGAGGTTGAGCCGGCGCCTGAAGATGCCGCAATGCACATAAAGTCATCAAGAAAGGCTTTTTCAAAATTGGCAAAGGAACTCACGGATGATGAATTAGGTTCGCCTGGTGTTCAATAAATGCTGCTGGCGAAGATAGCAAACAAAATGGATATCCTTTAGTTAGTTAGCAATAGTATCAAAAAGTACACGATAGAAAACGGTAGGAGAAGCAACCCTCCTGTTACAATAAATGGCATTTCTCTTAACTTTAGATAGTCATCTGCGAAATCGCGAATAAACGGCACGATGTACACCACCTTTCCTATAACAACCGTGAGCACGTACAACCAAATCCATATTGAGGTAATTAAGCTAGTAATCAGAAAGCAGAATCCAAGCAGATACATGTACGAAATAGAATCCACGTGACCTTTGATGGCTTGGAGAAGAGCCCAGATTACGCGGAGGGCTTCGACCAATAGAGAGATCAAGAAGTTGTCACGACTCTTTTTTACTAAGAGATCGGAGTCGTAGGGAAATGCTATCCAGCTAGCATCAGGAAATGGCACGATCCAGTGCGAGAGCATGAGAGCGAGAACTGCCACTACGGAGAACAGAAATAAGCTGAGGACGAGGTCGAGAATCAAAATAGTCGAAATGTTGATCCTCTTGCTGTGCGCCATTCCCAGAAGGTAGCGAGACTCGAAGAGCGATACGTAATCGCCAAGGAAATTCACTAAGACTGCGAGGCTTACAGCCATTGTTAGGGGAAACCCGGAGAGTGTTTGTGCACCGTTGTCAGAAAAGATGACCCCCACCGGGATCGTAAAGTTTAAGCGATATGCCTCAACCCAACCGTCTCTTGATGTTAGCCAGTACCATACGATCCTAAAGTCTGGGCAATATACCTCAACCGAAACGCCTGTTGGCTTTAGCCAGTACCATACGATCAGGCACACGAGCAAGAACGAAGCCGATACCACAAGAGAGCGAAAATAACTCGGTCGGACCACTCCTGGGGTCCCTCTAATGGCTCTGCATCGAAACACGAAATCAAATGTCCCAATCGCAGCACTGGCTATGGAAAGTGGCAGTCCAACGGACTCTGACTCTCCAGTACATGATTTGGACGGGCATATAGTGGCGACGTACTTTGCCCGAGCACCCTCCTTTGCAGTTTTCTCTAGGAAAACGAACACAGCCATGACCACTGAACATAGGAGGAACCATTGTTCAAACCAGTGCATTGATCACTCTTTCTGACATGAAGTGAGGGTGGTGTTGTAATTTTGTTGTTCCCAGCTATCTCCAAAAGGAGCAACTTGGTCACAGACGGACACTGTAGGGGCATCCTTTGCGGGCGCCCTCTCCGCATTTCGGAAACAACAAAATTAAAACACTACCGAAGTAAGGTTGAATGATTACATCACACCTTCACTACCACATCAACCATTATGGACTAAAAGTCCATAGTCTGGAGGACTAAAGTCCTCAATCCGTGGATAAACCACGGACTGATAGTCCATAGTTTCAGCTATGGTATGCTTCGCGTACTAAAGTCATTGAAACAATAAAGGTACCGAATTCATACTTTACACAATGTCGTCTATATTCCAATGCCGTTAAGTTAGCTGTCGGCCGCTTGTGGTGATAGGTTGGGATGAGGAAGAGAAAACTACGAATCGCGCGAATCGGCGCAAATCGATTCGCGAGGATTTGCGTGATTCGTAGTTTTTCCTTCTTTTTTCCGCCAGTAACGCTTAACTTAATGGCATTGGTCTATATTCTCCACCAGTTAGGAGTTCGGTAGTGGCTAAATCCTAAGTGGTGAAATCTGCTTGGCTCTTTTCTTCCACCGCTATGATTTGGAATTGAAGACAACAGTCGCATAACCGAACCACTTAGGATTAAACCACTACCAGGAGTTCGAAGGCATTTCCGATGTGGTGGTCGATGTCAGCGCACTCTCGGTCGGCACGGGCTTTCCCATCGTCCGCTATCTCGTGGAACGGATCACGCAACAGAACGGACTGGCGAATCTGCATGTCCTCGTGGCACACGACCCGAAGCTTGATGCGGACATCAAGCCGGTATCAAACGATACTCCGGGATATGTGCATGGATTTACGGGCAAATCCACCCTTCATGACTTTGCATCCGCCGCCAAGCTCTGGCTGCCGCAATTGGCGAGGGGTCGCACCGATGCACTGGATCGACTCTACGATTTTGTAAGGCCCCACGACACATGTCCCATTCTCCCCTTTCCCGCCAGTGATCCGCGCAGCAGCGATATGCTTGCCGAAGAATATCTGACCGAGTTCGAGAGCACTTGGTCAGTAGACACCCGCAATATCGTCTATGCTGATGAAGGCGATCCGCTCGATCTCTACCGCACGATCCTAAAGCTCGACGATTTGCGGAAGCCGGTGTTCCAGGAAGTAGGGGGATCGCTGCTGGTGCTGTCGCCTGGAGGGAGCAAGGTCATGGCCCTGGGGGTACTGATGGCTGCCTTGGAGCGCGATTTGCCCGTCGCCTATCTCGAGGCGATCGGGTACGATCTCGACCCATCGGTCTCCGACGCGAACGCGAGCTCCGAACTCCTTCACATCTGGCTGGAAGGAGATGCCTATCGGCAGCCTCGACCAACGCTGCACAGTGCCGTGGTGCCCACACGATGACCTCACCAGAGCGACCAAGCATCTTCGGGGCCGGTCTCATCGCCTTGGATCGGGTGATTGGAACGGACCCGACATCTCCAGTTCGGGCTTGGGCGGGAGGGACCTGCGGCAATGTCCTTTCTATCCTCGCCTATCTCGGCTGGGACGCCTATCCGATCGCGCGAATGAACGGTGATCCCGCATCCGAGCATGTGCAGGCCGATATGAGGCGCTGGGGTGTGCGGCTCGACTTCGCCGGCTGCGAGCCCGTTTGCCATACCCCAATCATCGTTCAGGAGATCCGGCGTAGCCGCAATGGTGAACCGACACACCGCTTCGTCCGGTCATGCCCACAGTGCGGTCAACGATTGCCGGGGTTCAAGGCGATTACCCGCTCCGCGGTCGATACGGTGGAATGGATGTTTCCTGGCACCGCGGTCTTCTTTATGGACCGACTTTCGCGGGCAACCCTCTCGCTCGCCGCTCGGGCTTCTGCCGAGGGCGCAGTGGTCATGTTCGAGCCCTCGGGAAAGGGAGACCCAAGACTATTTGCCGAGGCCCTGCGGATCGCCCACATTCTCAAGTATTCCGATCAGCAATTGGCCACGGTCGAGGGCGTGATGCAGGATGACACGGCTGTCCTTGTCGAGGTACAGACGTTGGGTCGATATGGTCTCAAATTTCGACACCGGTTTGAACGCAAGGTCTCGAATTGGTGTGTCTTGGACGCGGTGACGGCCCCCTATCTTGCAGATACCTGCGGTTCGGGGGACTGGTGTACGGCCGGGCTCCTTGCCGAGATAGCCACCAAGGGTCAAGCGGGATTACACCACACAGGAGCCGAGGGGGTCCAGGCAGCACTGAGATATGGACAGACATTGGCCGCATGGAACTGCGGGTTCGAGGGGGCTCGTGGCGGCATGTATGCGATGGACCAGGCAACTTTCCTGCAGCAGATCGAGGCATTGACGGCAGGGCGCGCAGATTTTGCCAAAAGAAGCCCCAACGACGAACCGCTCGAGGTTGTCATTGCATGCCCGGCTTGCCCACCCGTTCGTTCGGCCACAGGGCATGGGACTGGCTACCTCGGGAATAGGATATCGTCGGCCCAGTATAGATCCGTATCGGGAGGGTAGTCGTAGATCATCGCCAGGGACTTCACGGTATCTTCCCAAAGCTTGAGGCGAGAGAGGCAGGTCTTTTCTTTTGCCTCTCCACACCTTATAAGCCTTCAGATCCCGGATGTCGGTCCTGGCCCGGCGCGACCACTCAAGCACCATGGTTCACGGCCTCGGATACTCTCCGGTCTTGGCGAAGAGGGCGGGGAGCCAATCTACGGACAGGCTCGTAGCCTCAGGATGCGACGGCTTCCCCAGGTACTCTTCATCAAATCCCTTTCTACCTCATCCTTGGCTTTCCCTTGGAAACAGAACATACAGGGATGTGGTGAGGCCAGGCTTGTCCCGACGCAGGAGGGAGCTTGGCCGAACCGCATCTTTGGACGGTGGGTGTACCCAACAAAGGTCCCTCGCTTCGCTCGGGATAAATGTTGTGCACGGGCCATCCCTTGATGCGGTTCGCGCCCCCTCGTAGTGTCATCCTGATAAGACCTACCGCGCGAACCGCATCCTACTCGCCCAACCTTGTATGTTCTGTTTCTGGAGGAAATGCCAGGGAAGGCTATAAAAGGATTTGATGGAGAGTGCCTGGGTACCCGCAAGGGGTGCCCCTACAGAAAATCTTTGCGTCCTTTACGCCTTTGCGGTTCACATGATGCTGCGGCCAAACACCATGGCCTTGTTATCATGCTGTAATCTTTGATTGTCCACAGGACTCGAGGCTTGAAGATGCCCGAATTCGAAGAACCGAGAATCGAGGTCCGCCTGGGTGATTCCGAGCTGACCCTGCTGGGTACCGCCCACGTCTCCCGCGCCAGCGCGGACAAGGTACGGGAGCTGCTGCAAAACGGCGAGTATGATGCGGTGGCCGTCGAGCTCTGTCCCAGTCGCTATCAGGCGCTCATGGATCCGGATGCCCTGGCGCGGATGGATCTGTTTTCCGTGATTCGCCAGGGCCGCGCCTATATGGTCGTGGCGAGCCTCGCCCTGGCCGCCTACCAGCAGCGGTTGGCAGACCAATTCGGAATCGAGCCGGGGGCCGAGCAGCGGGCCGCCGTTGCGGCGGCCCGGGAGCGCCACCTCCCGGTGCTGCTGGTGGACCGGGAGATCGGTATCACCCTGAAGCGGGCCGCGGGGAACCTTACCTGGTGGAAGCGATTCGGGCTTTTTTCAGGGCTAGTGGCAACCCTGCTCTCCCGCCAGGAAGTTACGGAGGAAGAGATTGAACGACTCAAGGAGGGCGATGTGCTGGAGACCACCTTTGCCGAGTTCGCCCAGGACCGTCGGGATCTCTATGTCCCCCTGATCGAAGAGCGTGACCGTTACCTGGCCGCCCGGCTGCGGGAGGAGATTGCGGGAAAGCACCACGAGAAGGTCCTGGCGGTGCTCGGGGCAGGACACCTCAAGGGGGTGGCGGGTCACTTGCGGGAAAGCTCGGGGCGGGACCCGAGGGCCGAGCTCGCCGAGCTCGACCGGCTACCGTCACCCAAGCGCTGGCCCAAGCTCATCCCCTGGCTCATCGTCGTCCTGATCCTCGGCGGCTTCGGCTACGGTTTCTACCAGAGTCCGGGGCTCGGCCTGCAGGTAGTGTCGGACTGGGTGCTCATCAACGGCAGTCTCTCCGCCCTGGGCGCCGCCGTCGCCGCCGGCCACCCGCTGACGGTGGTCGCCGCCTTCCTGGCCGCCCCCCTGACCTCCCTGAATCCCACCATCGGCGCCGGCATGGTCACAGGCGCGGTGGAGCTCTATCTGCGCCGGCCCAGCGTCGGCGACTTCGGCCGCTTGCGCCGGGATACCGCCAAGGTCAAAGGTTGGTGGCGGAATCGGGTCTCGCGCACTCTATTGGTGTTCCTGTTCTCCACACTCGGGTCGGCCATTGGTACCTATGTCGCGGGGTTCCGCATCTTCGAACGGTTGTTTGCTTGAAGATTCGGGACGGTTCAGGGCTGTTACATTGATCTGAACGAGGGTGATAGCAAAGCTTTCGCATGTCGGCAGGGCATGGCGAGGAGGAGTAGAAACCATGGTAGGGTTTAACAATTTCGTTTCATCCCGCCAAAACCGGTCCTATGGGCCTTGTAGAGCTGGCGGAAAAGATGGAACAACAGAAGGCTGGAGGCGATTACCAGGATATTCCAGGCTACCAGGGCCGGCGTCTGGGGCAGGATGAGCAGAGTACTGACGTACTGCACAAGGATCAGCACGCAGAGGAACCACACGATATGCATGCGGCACCAATGGCTCATGCACCAGGCCCCGAAGGGTGCGCCGAAGGCCACCACGGGTACACATACCCACCAATAGCCCCAGGCTTCCGAAGCCAAGGCCCCACTCGCACTGCCCCAGAGCATACCGGCCAGGGCATTGGTCCCCATCAGGACAACCGAGGTCGGGGTAGCCACCTTCTCACAGATACCGAACCGCAGCACCAGGAGCGAGAACACCAGAATATCGATCCCACTGCCCAGGATACCGCTGATGATCCCGCCTGCCAGTCCCGCCGCGAACAGCTCCAGCCTGACCACCGAGTCGAAGCGGCGGATAGTGGTCACCCGAAAACGGTTGGCGTGTCGATTTGTCCACCACAGCATCAGGCCGAAGCTGAATATCACGCTGGCGAACAGGGTCTTTACCACCGCAGCCGCCAAGAGCGGGGAAAGGACCTCGTAGCCGAGCAGCAGACCCGGCAGACCGCCCGCGCCGGCCCACAACAGGGCCTTTTTCTCTACCCGAACCCGCATCATGACAATAGCGGCGCTGGCCGCCACCATCCCCACGGACTGGATCATCAGGGAAAAATCACGGGCAACCGGCGGACTGATATCGAACCCTAGGGCCATGACCGGAAAGGCCACCACGCCCCCGCCCATGCTGGTGGAACCGGCGACGAAGGATCCGGCCGCCATGACGAAAGACATGAAGCCGTTGGGAATAAAGAGCGTCCATCGGTCCCCTATCGCCATGGCGGTCACCCAGACGATAAGGATGGGGAGATAGACGAAGATCAGGAAACGGAGGAAGGGAAAACCGGGATCCATTAGCTCGCTGACCCGGTACGGATAATTTACACTTGTAACTGTCCGGCCAGCCAATCACCCATGGCAGGTAATATTTCGGCGAAGAGGCTGTAGCAGATGTGTTCCGCATTTTCATAGAACCACACCTCCGTTTGTCCTTGCGCCCATGCCCGGATTCGCTCCAATTCTCCAACTACTGCAGTATGATCTTTACCACCATGAATAAGCAATAGGGGAGCTGCGATTGCCTGCTTCAACGTCGATAGCGGGGGGATCAGTCGATTCGGTTGGAGGTTCGGTTGATCGTCATCGAGCCCGAACTTGCGAAGCATGTCTCTTCGTAACATTGGCGCTAAATTCAGAAGTCCTCTCCCATCGAAGTTTCCACTGAGGCTAACGTAGGCAGCAATCCGCTTATCTTTTGCCGCTGCACGCATGGCAAAGTAGGCGCCTAAACTGGTGCCGAAAATACCGATCTTCCCGGTATCGACTATCCCCTTTTGCTCGGCAAGAAAATCAATGACCACGGAGATGGCATGATCGAAATCAACGGCGCTCATCGGCAGGGTATCTATCAGTTCTCCCTGTCCCCGGACCATCGAAATAGGCAACGGACATGCCACGCTTCAGGAAAACCTCTGCCAGTCGATGTAACACGACCTCTTTCGATGTGGGGTCGCTGCCTGGCCCAACGAGCAGGACGCAAGGGGCGCCGGATTTGCCCACCCGCAGGTATCCGGGAAGGTGTGTATCCATGAAGGGCATCATGACCCTCCTGCACGGCGGGTTGAGCAGTGGCGCCAGTTGCGCATAGGCGCGACGGGAACAGGCCTGATAGGCAGCCTTTTGATCGCCGGTCAGGAATACCTGGGAAAAATAATAATAATTTACGCTATCTTCGAGCCACGCTATGGCGGACTGGGTCTGCCGTGCATCGAGCGCCTCCTCGGCAAGTTTTTCATAGCGTTCGGCGAGTTTTGCAAAAAATACATTCCAGGACCGGGTGTCATAGGCAAACGCCTTCGCCTGCTCCAGGTCGCTATAACGAATACCGAAGGAGGTTGCGCCAAGGTATAAAAGCTTCAGGCCCTCTTGTAAGCATAAAAGGGACTTTCCAAGGCTGGATTGAAATGCCGACATATCTTCCGGGGCTTTCTCCAGCAACTTGCGCATGGCGACCAGTCCGGGAGAAGGTTCCTCCTCATAGATCCGTCCGGCAAACATATCGATGCAATCTTCCACATATCGAACGTGAACGAAGAACCCGAACGCAAGCGGACGGTTCCAAAAGGCGTCGATGAGGCTCTGGACAACACCTTGCCCCAGCTCACTTCGCCGCTGGTAAGCCGCAAAGGGGTTCACGGCATCACGGCCGTCGCCATTGAGATAGCGCGCAATCGCCTCACTGACCATGCGGGCCTCTGCAAAGGAGACGTGGACGCCAAACGAGAAGATGGGGTCGATAAACCGATGGGAGTCGCCGACACACAGATACCCCTTCCCAGTGAATTCCTTGATATGGTAGGAGTAATTGGACGCCGCGTGGACTTCCTCGACAAGCTCAACATCGGGGAGATGACTGGCAAGTCGTGGGCTGAGTTCGCGCACTTCACGCACCAGGAAATCGTGCCTGCTCTCTTTCCTGGAAGCAAAGTAGCTCGAAGGCACGACGGCGGTGTTATTATTTTGTTTTTTTATTATAAATCATATGATATAATTGTCTGAACATTAATCATTAAACTGAACAGAATTTTACCGAGGAAACTCCCATGGTATTACTCCCCATAAAATGCCCTGTCTGCAATGGTACTGACGTGACGGAACATGGCAACACCAGCAATGGCAAGCAGCGTTTTATAGGTAAAGATCAGACTTGTGAGGGTAAAACCTTTATCCAGGATTATTCTGACAAAGGGCGGTTACCAGAAACGAAACACCAAATCATTGAGATGACACTGAATGGCAGCGGCATTCGTGATACCGCACGGGTTCTGGGTATCGGTCCTGTGACCGTCATCAATGAATTAAAAAAAAGAACCCGATCTACACGCAGTGAATCACAATTTTTTAGCAACCCACGCGCCTGATCAGATTGCAGTGGAGATTGTAAAAGCAGAAGATTATCATGGTGTTAGCGATCAGGAAACCCGTGTTGAAATGGATAAGATGTGGAGTTATGTGGGCAGTAAGTCCAATCAGAGATGGTTGTGGCATGCCATTGATCCAGCTAGCGGTGAGGTGTTAGCTGATGTCTTGGGGAAACGCCGCGATGAGGTTTTTCTTGAATTAAAAGGTTTGTTAGAACCATTTGGAATTACCCGCTTTTACACCGATGGGTGGGGTGCTTATAAGCGCCATTGAGATCCCGAGCAACATGTTGTTGGGAAACAAAATACGCAGAAAATAGAACGCAAACATTTAACATTACGAACGCGGATCAAGCGGCTTGCACGGAAGACGATTTGTTTTTCAAAACTAAATCAAATGCACGATATTGTGATTGGATTATTTGTGAATCGTTATGAATTTGGTATTTCTATTTAAAGCCAATAACAACAAAACTAAGACACTACCCATCTGTGGTTCAAAGGATTTGCGATTCCTGCCCAACAAGAGGCAGAACTATTTTTGTGCAGCGCACAAACTTGACTCATTTGTAAAGATTCGGCTCCCTCAAGAATCCTAGCCCTCGGACCGTATGTGCTCGATGTATTTCGGGACATCCACCATTTCCAGCTTCAGGTTTTCTCCGCTGACGACTAAGTGCATATCCGTACCGCGGAAACGCAAGTCACAGCGAATACGGCCGCGGGTGTCGAGCGGGATCGGGATCATGTCCCGATAGGTAAAGATGTTGTCATCGATATCGCCACCGTCGCAGACCAATTGTCCCTCCGGCAGCTTGGACTCGATCTTCGCGCCCTTCATGACCAGATCACCCCTCTGCCACCAACGGGTCCGTTCATGGGAACCGGTCATGGTTTTGATGATATAGGCACGGGAGAAGCGGATACATAGGCGCCCGTCCCGGTAGCTGACGGCGTCGATCTCGGACCCCGGAAGTTCGATACTACTGCTTTCCATTCGTTGTTCAACCTACTCTGTCGGGGGCAGCGGCAGCCGCCGTGGACTGCATGGACCAAGTGGACCACGTGGACCGGGGGTTGCTGTGTGTCCCCCGGTCCATGCAGTCCATACTGTCCATGTCGTCCATCAGGCTATCCACACACCGTCCATCCAGTTCACAGCCTACCATCCCTGGTGCACCTTTGCGGTTCAACCTAATCCCTCGATCGCAGAGGTATCCGGGTCAAGCCCCAGCTCCTTGATCTTGCGGGTCAGGGTGTTCCTGCCCCAACCCAGCAGACGCGCGGTCTCCTGGCGCCGGCCGCCGGTGTGCTCCAAGGCCGTCTCGATGAGGACCTGTTCGAATACGGGGAGCGCCTTCTCCAACAAAGCCGTCTGGCCCTGTCGGAGTCCATCGCGGGCCCACCGGCGCAGGGCAGTCTGCCACGGATCGTCCGCCGCTCTCCCGGTGTTCATATCCACCAACTCAGGGGGCAAGTCTTCCGCATGGATCTCTTTGCCGGAGGCCATTACCGTCAACCAGCGCGCGGTGTTCTCGAGCTGACGCACGTTGCCTTGCCATGCGAGGCAGCTGAGTTTTTCGGCGGCACTCGGCAGTAGGAGCTTAGGCTCACAACCCAGTTCGGCGGCAACCCGAGACAGGAAATGTCGCATCAGCAACGGGATGTCTTCGCGGCGTTCGCGCAACGCCGGAAGATAGATACGGATGACGTTCAGACGGTGGAACAGATCTTCCCGAAAGAGTCCGTGGCGGACATTCCGTTCGAGATTCTGGTGCGTAGCGGCAATGATCCGCACATCGACCTTGACCGAGGAGACGCCGCCGATGCGGTAGAATTCTCCATTTTCGAGGACACGCAGCAACCTGGTCTGCAGCTCCGCCGACATATCGCCGATCTCATCCAAAAACAGGGTACCGCCATCCGCCTGCTCGAAGCGCCCTTCGCGTTTGCCGTGGGCACCGGTGAAGGCGCCGCGTTCATGGCCGAACAGCTCGGATTCCAGGAGATCGCGGGGGATCGCCGCCACATTCAATGCGATGAAGGATCGATCGGACCTCGGGCTATGGCGGTGCAAGGCCCGTGCAACCAGCTCCTTGCCGGTCCCGGATTCGCCGTTGATCAGCACGGTGACATTCGAGCGCGCCAGGCGCCCGATAGCGCGAAACACCGCCTGCATCGCCGGCGCCTCACCCACGATATCCGACACCCGAGTGAGGGGCTCGCTGCCTATGTCACCGTCGGCGGGGTTGCGGCGACAGGCACGTCGGATCTGAGCCGTCGCTTCGTCGAGGTCGAAGGGTTTGGGCAGATACTCGAAGGCCCCGCCGTCGAAGGCGGAGACGGCGCTGTCGAGATCGGAATGTGCCGTCATGATGATGACCGGCAGGCCGGGGTGTTCGGACGTCAGCCGGCGTAACAGGTCCAGACCGTCGATGCCGGGCATGCGCACATCGGAGACGATAACATCCGGCTGCTCGCGCTGGAGAGACTCCATGATACCCACGCCGTTCGAGAAGCTCGTTACGTCCATACCCGCCTTGTTCAGGGCCCGTTCCAATACCCAACGGACAGACCGATCGTCATCGATTACCCATACCTTCGGCCTGCTAGCCATGGGACGGCTCCAGTGGTAGGTAGATGAGGAACCGGGTCTGCCCGGGCCGACTCTCGCACTCGATCAATCCCCCGTGCTGGTTGATCAACTCCTGTGCAATCGGCAACCCCAGGCCCGTCCCACCCGGACGCCCGGATACCATGGGGAAGAAAATACGATCCAGTAAATCGGGGGGTATGCCCTCGCCGTCATCGATCATTTCTACCCGCATGACCAAGCGGTGACATTTGGTCCCGATCGTGAACCGGCGCAGCACCCGGGTTCGAAGCTCGATCCGGCCGGTCGGCCCGGACGCGGCAATCGCGTTCCTGGCGAGGTTGAGCACGGCCTGAATCAGGCGGTCGGGATCCGCTTTGAAATCCGGGATGCTGGGATCATAGTCGCGGATGATTGCCGGTCTCCGGGGATGCTCCGCCGCCAGAAGTCCGCACACATGTTCCAGGATCTGATGAATATTGACGCGCTGCTCCTTAGGGATCAGGTTCGGGCCGAGCATCCGATCCATCAGCTTGCGCAGCCGGTCCACCTCGTCGACGATGATGCGCGTGTACTCGCGGAACGCTTCGTTCGGAAGCTCCTGCTCCAGAAGTTGGGCGGCGCCGCGCAAACCGCCCAGGGGATTTTTGATCTCGTGGGCCAAACCCCGAAGCAAGGCCTGCGTCGCCTGGTGCTGAGAGATCAGGTGCTCTTCGCGGACGATTCGCAGGTGGCGGTCCTCCCGGCACAGCTCGACGAGGGCCTCGGGGGAAGCATCGAGCTGATGCAGCGGCAAGACCGTACAGCTGACCCTGATGGTATGACCGTCGGACAGTGAGAGCGTCACTTCCCGTTCCGTAACGGGCTGACGGGTCGTCAAGGCATCGCGTAACCGCTGTTCCATCGGGCACTCGGGCCACGGCAGCAAGGTGCCGATTTTCTGCCCGAGCACATGGCGGGAGCTGGCCTGGAACAGCATTTCCCCCGCCGGATTGATGTACTTGAGGCGCAGGTCGCCGTCGAACAGCAGCACCGCGGTAACCAGATGATCCAGTAGTTTCTTTTCGAGGGGGCCGGCCTGTGGGTTATCGGAAATCATGCACGTTTTCGCCCTGGAACCTACCGAAAAAAACTTGCGCCCATGTTACACGGGTTCTATATTTGCTCAAATCAAGGAGCAAACTATGGCAAGATCATCGACAACCTATGCTCCTAAATGGCATTGTGGGAAGACCTGCGTATTGAGAGTGCCAGAGGTGCTTGCAGATGAAATCATGGCTTATGCTCGTGATTTGGATTCGACGCGGGCGAATGAGATTCGAGAAAACAGTGCAAATTACACCCTTGAGACTGAACCTATCAACAAGCCTTTGTATACCGAAAAGCCCGTAAATGTGGCGAGTGTGCCCCAAAGAAGTCCTTTCAGATATCCGGGCGGAAAGACCTGGCTGGTTCCTATTCTTCGCGCATGGCTACGGGCGCTTCCTCGAAAACCAAGCCTCTTCCTGGAGCCTTTTGCGGGTGGCGGCATTGCCAGTCTGACGGTTTCATTCGAGAAGCTTGCCGGTCATGCGATCATGGCGGAAACCGATGAGGGAGTCGCCTCGGTATGGAAAACAATTCTGACCGGACAAGGTCACTGGCTGGCTCAGGAGATCCTCGATTTCGAACTGACCATCGGAAACGTCAGAAAATCTCTTGAAGAAGATGCCAATGGTTCGGCTGTGTCTCTTCGGCGGCGCGCATTTCTGACCCTCCTTCGAAACCGTGTGCAGCGGGGCGGGATCATGGCCCCCGGAGCCAGTCTTGTAAAGACCGGAGAGAACAACCGGGGCATCGGCTCCCGGTGGTATCCCGAAACGCTGGCCCGAAGAATACGGGAAATCGATATGAACCTGCACAGACTGAGTTTCTATAATGGCGACGGATTTGCATTGATCGATGAGTACATGGTTGATCCGCAGGCAGCATTTTATATCGACCCACCCTACACGAAAGCGGCGAAGCGACTTTATCGTAACTGGCAGGTAGACCACCGGCAATTGTTCGAGAAGATGGCAACCGTATCGGGTTCGTTTCTCATGAGTTACGATAATGAAAAGGAGATTCGGGACTTATCCCGAGTATTTGGATTCGAGTGCCGACCCTTGCGCATGAAAAATTCACACCATGCTGAAATGACAGAACTTCTGATCGGCCGTGATTTGAATTGGCTGGATCACTAAGTACTCTCCAGTTTCGCACGCAAGGTCTTCTCGAAGTCAGCAAGGCTGGTGGGTTTACCCCCTGTAAGTCCCTCAACAGCCCGATCAAGCGTAGTAAGGTGTAAATCCTTCGGTTCCATGTGAAATCCTCTTCCGTCATGCTGGTAGTCCATGACAAACCATGCAATGTCACAGTTCGAGACATGGTCAACTTCGGAGATGCTTCCGAGTGAGTCCCAAAAGGCCTGGTCCACAACAACAGCCATTTTCTTGCCCCATCGTGAGATAGTGGGGACCTTGATTTGAAGCTGTGGCATAAGACGTTTGGGACCGGAAGAACGAAAGTCCGGACGTCTGATTCCCTGGGGAAAAGGCAACCCCGGACTTTGCCAATCCTTCATAACAGTGAAATCCCTGGACATGGATGCACCCGAAAAGTAAACCGCTTGAATCTCGAGGGCACACCATTGCAAAGTGGTTATTTCGGGGTGAACAAGGACCATATCGATCTTACCGACTGCCGCCGGATCGTTATCTCTACCCCCTTTCGTGGACTTTAGAAAAGGTAGTTCGGTAAGGACAATCGGTGTATCCGTTCCCAACAGGACCTCGCCGGCCCATGCCAAAGCGGTATTATTATCGTAGGAGCGATTAGGACAGGTTGCGACAAGCGAAACATCCCGAACAGGTTCGACTTTATCACCAGTCTTCGAGAACTGGCGTAGTGTGCATACCCCACCGTTTTTGTTGCAGAGCGATTCGCTGTCCCGAAATGGGCAGGGTTGAGACTTGGAAGGAGCATCAACCAAGGTACGGATGAGTGCAGGTGTGAGCATTGTCAAGTCGCATCCGTAGAGTTCACCTGCTCCATAACGGATGACGGGCTTCTCCCGTGTGTTCTTCCGCTCCGCAATGTTAGCCCGCATATCTCACCTTGATTTTGAACCACAGAGGACACAGAGAACGCAGAGAGGGGCACAGACCAATTCTCTGCGTTCTCTGTGTCCTCTGTGGTTTAAATTTCACGGACTGGCAGCCGGCACCACCGTTTTTGCGATACCCTCGGAGGGAGAGGGGCTTTTTGTGCCTACGGAAACATTCGTGTTCATTCGTGTCCATCCGTGGTTCTTGTTTCCGGTTTTCAGGCACCAGCGTACCGAACTCACAGGCTGTAGTACATATCGAACTCGAGCGGGTGGGTGGTCATGCGGAGCGTGGTCACCTCTTCCATCTTCAGCTCGATATAGCCGTCGATGAGGTCGTCGCTGAACACCCCGCCTGCGGTGAGGAAGTCCCGATCCTTGTCCAACGCATCCAGAGCCTGGTCCAACGCATAGCAGACCTGCGCGATGCTCTTCTCCTCCTCGGGCGGAAGGTCATAGAGGTCCTTGTCCATGGGATCGCCGGGGTCGATCTTGTTCAGAATTCCGTCCAGACCGGCCATCATCATGGCGGAGAAGGAGAGGTAGGGATTGCCGGTGGAATCCGGGAACCGGACCTCGATGCGACGCGCTTTGGGGTTGGCCACATGGGGGATTCGGACCGCGGCCGAACGGTTGCGGGCCGAATAGGCCAGCATGACCGGCGCCTCGAAGCCGGGCACGAGACGCTTGTAGGAATTGGTAGAGGCGTTGGTGAAGGCATTGAGGGTGCGGGCATGCTTGATGATGCCACCGATGTAGTAGAGCGCCGTTTCGGAGAGGCCGCCGTACTTGTCGCCCGAGAAGATGTTCTGGCCGCCCTTGCCCAGGGATTGGTGTACGTGCATCCCGTTACCATTATCGCCGACCAGGGGCTTGGGCATGAAAGTGGCGGTCTTGCCGTAGGCATGGGCTACGTTCCAGACCGCATACTTCAAGATCTGGTTCCAGTCCGCACGCTTGACCAGGGTGGCGAATCGAGTGCCGATCTCACACTGACCGGCGGTGGCGACCTCATGGTGGTGGACCTCGGTGGTCACGCCCATTTCTTCCATGGCCAGGCACATGGCGGAACGCAGATCGTTCAGGGAATCGACCGGCGGGACGGGGAAATAGCCGCCCTTGGTGCCCGGGCGGTGACCGATGTTGCCGTCCTCATAGACCCGCTCGGAGTTCCAGTCGGCCTCTTCGGAGTCGACTTTATAAAAGGCGCCGCTCATGTCAGCGCCCCAACGCACGTCATCCAGCACGAAGAATTCGGGCTCCGGACCGAAATAGGCGGCATCGGCGACCCCGGTGGATTTGAGGTAGGCCTCGGCGCGCTTCGCCAGGGAGCGGGGGTCGCGCTCGTAGCCCTGCATGGTGGAGGGTTCGAGGATATCGCAGCGGATGATCAGCTGATTCTCATCGGAGAAGGGGTCCATGGTCTCGGTGCCTACATCCGGCATCAGCACCATATCCGACTCCTGAATCCCCTTCCAGCCGGCAATCGACGAACCGTCGAACATCTTCCCTTCCGTAAAGAAGTCCTCATCGATGACGCCGGCCGGCAGGGTAACGTGTTGTTCCTTACCACGGGTGTCGGTGAAGCGAAGATCGACGAACTTCACCTCTTCTTGTTTGATCTTCTCGATGACACTGGATGACATGCACTTATCTCCGATGGTTGCTGTTTCAGGGGCACTCGGATTCTAAAGTGCCCACCTGGGGTAAGAATCTTCCATCATATTCACTTTAAGGTCCCCATGAAAGGTGCGAACCCCCGTCTCGTCGGGTATCTGTTTGCAACGATCGTGCCAGAACATCCGGGCCGGGCGGCAGCCGTCGTGGACTACATGGACCAGGTGGACTGCGTGGACCGGGGGCTGCTGCCTACCCTCCGGTCCATGCAGTCCATACTGTCCATGTTGTCTACTTGGGCTACCCCCGTGCCGTCCATAGGAAATGCACCACTATTGGGCGGCGCAGCACATCATGCACCGCAATGATGCAGCTATCCAAAGTAAACAAAGACCTGATCGAAGACCGGATCTGCTGCGAGTGCCGACTGTAACCGGTCCCGGATATCCTCCGCACGGGAGCATTCCCCGGTGCAGACAGCGAGCGGAAAGTACACCTCTACGTCGATGCGTCCGTTCAGATAGTGCAGAATGGTTCGCTGGCGCCTTGTGGCCTCGGGCACTCTCTCCCAGAGCTGCCCGAGTCGGGTCAGGGCCTCGGCGCGTGTGGGCAACTCGATAGAGGCGGGATCTGCTTCATCGTCTTCCGGGTCGATATGGACGGTAACATCGGTAATCTCATCGATCCGGGATTTGAGCCGGTTCTCCACCAGCAGAGCGATCATATGGCCTTCCGAAACGCTCACTCGGGGATCGACCAGGACATGGACATCCACCGAGGCCTGCCAGCCGTGCCTCCTCGTCCGCAGCATATGGATGTCCCGCACCCCGCCGACGGAGCCGATGGTTTCCTCGATCGCGGTCAGGCGCTCCGCTTCCAACCCGGTGTCTACCAACTCCTGGATCGATTGCCGGCCGAGCTTCCAGGCCATGCGCCCTATCATCCCGGCGATGATGACCGCCGCCACGGCATCCAGGTAGGGTAAACCGACCAGGGTTCCGCCGATGCCTACCAGAACCACAACTGAGGAAACGGCATCGGAGCGGTGATGCCAGGCATTGGCACGCAACAGATTCGAGCGAATGCGGCGCGCGTAACCGAGCGTCCACCAATAGAGCCACTCCTTGGTCAGGATGGACACCAGGGCCACGACCAGTGCCGGCAGTTCCGGCCGCAGGAGCTCATCGGGAGCAAACAGGCGTTCACCGGCGTCCCAGCCGATACCCCCGGCAACCGCCAGGAGCAGGATGCCTAAGACCAAGGTCGCCAGGGTCTCATAGCGTCCATGCCCGTAAGGATGCTCCAGATCCGGGGCCTGAGCGGCGTGACGTCCCACATACCAGACCAGTGCATCGGACAGCAGGTCGGAAAAAGAATGGATGCCATCTGCGACCAGTGCCTGGGAGTGCCACAAGATCCCCGCGCCGACCTTGGTCGCCGATAGACCCAGGTTGACCAAGCCGCCGATCACAGCGGTCCTCGCAATGACCTCGGCACGTTGTTTCGGGAGCTGCTCGGGTAAGATCCGGTCACTCATACGCACGACCGACGCGCATAACCACGAAATACTCACCGTCCCTGCTGTCGGTTCGGAGAACGGTATGGCCGTTGATGCGGCACCAGGCGGGTATATCCAGCAGCGCCCCGGGGTCCGTGCAGACTGCTTCTACCTGGGTCCCCGGGGCCAGGTCCGCGACTCGATCCTGAACCCTGATTACCGGGAGCGGACACAAGAGCCGTCGGCAATCCACGATTACCGGGTATGGGGTTCCTTGATGGACCTGCATCTTTACAAATGAGTCGAGTTTATGCATCGCACGAGAAATTCACGTCTCGTGGGCTTAAGGCGAAATCTAATAGTACAGGATCAACAGGATTTTCAGGATTAACAGGATTTTTCCACTGTGAAGGGCGCTTGCTGGTTTGGTAAGAGCGTGATCGGGCGTAGGAAATCCATAAAGAGCCTTTAGGGGTCCTTGATCGGCCCTGCCCTCCCGGGCGGCACCGACTACTCTGGCCTCTGCTGACTTCTGCCCCATCACGCCCGACGTTGCCGCCGTGCGCGCGGCCCGAGTCGCCGTAGGGTCCGGTGGTGATTCCGTCCCTTTCGCGAGGGCCCTCCGTTTGGCTCCCCTCGCGACCACCGTGACCTTCGCGTTCGAGGGTGATTCCACCCCTTTCGGAATGGCCCTCAGTTCGACTCCCATCGCCACACGGACCGCCCGTTGGACAGATCTCCCCGGATAAGAACGTGAACTTTCGCTGCACCACCGCGCCATTTACCGGACCCCTCGAACCTGCGGGCTTCGTACCTGTTGTGCTGACTCGCCCCTGGGACTCCGCCTTCTCTGACGTTTCTGTCCGTCGGCTCGCAGCTTTGGCTTCCGTTTCCTTCAGACCCCCCCTCGCGGGGACGCCCTTGCTTTCGCCTCGTAGTTATCGTCACAATAACGTCGGTTCTCCTACCGGGGACTTTCACCCCATCAGTTCACGCCCGTGCCGGGCGTACACGAGCGCCTCCAGCCGACCGCTACGGTCGCTACCGCTCCCTTCGCGGCGGCTGAGGCTTGTCGCTAGGATTCCTTGAGGGACCTGCATCTTTACCAATGAGTCAAGTTTGTGCGCTGCACAAAAATAGTTCTGCCTCTTGTTGGGCAGGAATCGCAAATCCTTTGAACCACGGATGAACACGGATAAACACGGATTATGATCCGTGTTTATCCGTGTTCATCCGTGGTTCTTCGGTGCGGTTGGTCACGCCTCGTCGGTCTGAGGCAACGCCTCGCTAGGTCTGTGCAGGAGGAGAAATGTTAAAAGAGATCGCAGAGGTAGTACTAATTCCCATCGCAATCGCGGGTGTAGTGGTACGGGCTACTTTCAAGGCAACGGATATACAGAAAGAAAGCGCAGAGAAAATCGCAGAAATCCAAGAGACAAGGGCTTTGGAGCAACATATACAAGGTAAGGACGTTGATGTGACCGAGCAATTCTTTGCGTTGCTGGATAAACCTGACATTTGTCGCCACCCCGGCCGTGTGAAGATCTTGCTTCGGATGGCCTCATTCGATCACTCCGAAAGGATAAATAGACAATATTTGGAGGAATGTCCGCGGAAGGAGGCTTCGTCAGAAAGGAAGGAGCATGAAAAGTTAGCAGATAAGGCAATTGACAAAGTAGCCAGAGATCAAGCTAGGAAGCTTATTTCCGCCTTGGAGGGTTCAGCACGTAGTTCGGCACGAACGCAATTAACGGACCTGTATGCAAAACGGCCAGAAATTGTCTCCCAAGAGTTGGCTCGTGCGGTTTCGAAAAATTACGACAACTACCGATTAACTTTGGGTGTCTTGGTTGTCCTTGGGTCGGCGCCGGACAGCTGGTTAGCGGAAGGAGATTTAAAGGCACAATTTCAAAACCTGCAAAACTCGCCCTTAAAGCAAGATAGTACATTTTCCAAGTGGCTAAAACGGGCTAATGAAAACATGAAGACCTAACATGCCCATAAAGCCGAGGCCATACTGCGCATCGAATTCGGTGCCGTCCTGAGGTGTAGTCGCGGCGCAGTATGACCCGGCTTATGGGTGACATTAGGCAGTATTGAAGCTAACGTGACTGAAATTGAAGGTATGAAAGATGCCGTATAGTGACTTTGACATCAGGCGGGTCCAGAAAGATTTTCAACTAAACATAGTAGAGCAAATCGGCATCTTCGCTGACGTAAAAGAATCTTCCGTTAGCGAATATTTTACTTCCACTTTGAAGGAAAATATACCATTAGCCGTAGCTATAAACACAGAAAAAGCACGTTCTGAATTGATAATATCCGATGCTTTGATAGAGATAAGAAAAGTTTTTGATAGGAAAATCAGCTTTTTTTCCGGTATAGAGTTCAATGTAGATAAAGATAAAAATCTTACCGGTTTTTGCGATTTCATAGTTAGTCTTTCTCCGGAGCAATTATTTATAAAATCTCCTGTGATAGCAATTGTAGAAGCAAAAAATGAAAACATCATGGGTGGACTGGGACAATGTATTGCAGAAATGGTGGCAGTTAGAGTGTTTAATGAGAAAGAGGGTAATGAGATTCCTATGACATATGGGGCAGTCACGTCGGGTATTGCTTGGAAATTTCTGAAGTTAGAGGCTAATACCATTTACATTGACTTGAGAGACTATAGTATAGAGGACAGCCCCGGTAAAATAATCGGTATACTATCACTGATGTTGGCACAACAAGCCTAATGCCAGGTTTGCAAATTTACAGGCTCGATTGCAAATCGAAACAAATAAACATGCTAATATGCGAAATACTACGAATGAAAAAGTGTTCATTCAGGAAAATATATGAATTATTTTGATATTTGCCCTTAAGAAAGACCTCATTAACGCAGGCTGTCGAACCGCAAGGAACCGAACATGGATGATGATAAGTTCAATCATGGTTCACGAGCTTCATACTGATAAGACA
This sequence comes from Candidatus Thiosymbion ectosymbiont of Catanema sp. Cochon2018, assembly GCA_011392765.1. Classification (GTDB taxonomy): domain Bacteria; phylum Pseudomonadota; class Gammaproteobacteria; order Chromatiales; family Chromatiaceae; genus Thiosymbion; species Thiosymbion ectosymbiont_A. The sequence continues at coordinate 209,670 of WYCW01000003.1, forward strand.
TTGAAGGATGACCCATCCATTAATCTTTATGGGTCGAATTCCCCGCCGCTTGCGGCGAGAAAAAAGACTCCCATCCGATTGATACCCCGCCCCTTGGGGCGGGGAGGATTCATTAAGCATGATATGGAAGAAGCCTTTAAGAAGCTGTCTAAAAACTAAGTCATTGATTTTTATAGAACCATACCCGTAGGGGGCAGGCTGTGCCCACCGATCAGGCTATCAAATGAATTGTTGTTAAAAGCTGCCAAAATCTAAGGAAAAGGGCCAGGCTCAATTCGTGGATTGCGGTTTAGCCTGCAAAAGCAGAGTAATCTACTAAACTTTAGGGTGAGCAGGACGTTCTGCCCTACTTCCGCCTGGTTCTGAGGATGAGTAGAGGAGATCCTAATCATGAACAAACTCGTTTCGTTTGTCCCGGTGGCCTTGGCAATGGTGGTCTTTGTCTTCGGTCATCCCGCCTGGGCCGTCGATATGGCAGATAGCGGCACCCCCCCGGCGGGTATTGCTCAGACTGTCACTTGAGGATAGGCAACGTCATCAACCCGGACCAAATCCTCGAGAAAGACGCGCCGGAAGGACACGGGATGTATGCCCTCGCAGAGATTAGGACGCAGTTGAGAAACGGGAAGATCCCAATGTCGGCTTTCAAGAACACTGTGTCCCCTGACCGGATCGAAAAGGTGGCCGCCTACGTCCTTGCCCAAGCGGATAAAGGCCAACACTCCAGCGAGGCTCCGCCTCAGACCGACGAGGCATGAGATCCCAAAAGCCCCTCTCCCGTAAGGCCCCATCTCCTACGCCCAATCAGCCGTTGGAGAGCCTGGGTAGGTCGAAATCGGGATCGGGATCGAAATCGAGATTCCGATTGCGATCCCGATCCCGATCCCGATCCCGATCCCGATTTGTGCACTCCATAAACTTGATTCATTTGTAAAGATTCGGGTCCCTCAAGGATCCTAGCTATACTGCCACATGGCACAATTCGAGCTTTTGAATTTCCCCCTCACCCCCGCCCTCTCCCGGAGGGAGGATGTCGCAAAAGCCTGTCCGACGGAACGTCGCCATTTCCCGTTTCCTTTATTTTCAATCAGTTGCGGCGGTCAAAAATGCTGGTCCATTCCCTTTTACGACACCCTCGGAGGGAGAGGGAGTGAAATGCGCAGATTGTTCCGTGTGGCAGCCTGATCGGTGGGCACAGCCTGCCCCCTACGGGTACGGTTCTATAAAAATCAATGACTTAGTTTTTAGACAGCCTCTAAGCTGCTATCCCTGCATCGCTTCCAAGGTCTCCCAGCGCGCATAGGCCCGCTCCAGCTCATCCTCGACCGTGGCGAGTCGTTCCTTCGCTGTCGCGATGATGCTCCCTGCCTGCCGATAAAAAGCGGGGTCGGCCATGCTCTCGTGCAATGCCGCCTGTTCCGTTTCCAGGGCATCGATCCGCGCCGGCAGGGCCTGGAGCTCGCGTTGGTCCTTGTAGCTCAACTTGCCGGGGGTGGCCGTGGCCCGTAGTTTTGGTGCAGACGGCGCGGGGGTCTTCGGTTTAGGGGTCACAGGCTCCGCGGGCGTGGTCGGGCGCTGGCGTAGCCAGTCGTCGTAGCCGCCCACGTACTCCCGCACGTTTCCCGCGCCCTCGAATACCAGGGTGCTGGTGACCACCGCATCGAGCAGAGCGCGGTCGTGGCTTACCAACAGCAAGGTCCCCTTGAAGCCGGCCAGCAGCTCTTCGAGCAGTTCCAGGGTCTCGGTGTCCAGGTCGTTGGTGGGCTCGTCCATGACCAATAGGTTGGCGGGGCGAGTGAAGAGCTTGGCCAGCAACAACCGGTTGCGCTCGCCTCCGGACAGGGCGTGCACGGGTTGGCGGGCCCGTTCGGCGGTGAACAGAAAGTCCTTCAGATAGGAGAAGACGTGCCGGCTGTGGTCCTCGACGACTACCCTGTCACTACCGCCGGCTACATTGTCCTGCACGCTCCGGTCCTCTTCCAGACCGGCGCGGAGCTGATCGAAGTAGGCCACCTTGAGGTTGGTACCAAGGCGGATGCGCCCATTGTCGGGCGCGAGCTCACCGAGCAGCAACTTGAGCAGAGTGCTTTTACCGATACCGTTGGGACCGATGATGCCGACCTTGTCTCCGCGCAGGATCAGAGTATCCAGCTCCCGCACCACCGGCCTTTCACCCCAGGCATAGGAGACCCCGGTGGCCTCTATTACCAGGTTACCGCTACGCTCGGCGTCGCTCAGGCGCAGGCGCGCCTTGCCCATCGGATTGCGCCGCTGCCGCCGCACCTCGCGCATCTTCTCGAGCTGGCGCACCCGACCCTCGTTACGAGTACGCCGGGCCTTGATGCCCTCGCGGATCCAACGTTCCTCCTCGGAGAGCTTGCGCTCGAAGCGGGCGGTGGTAAGCGCCTCGGCGTGCCGGCGCTCGTCGCGCCGGCGCAGGTAGTTTTGGTAGTCGCCGGGCCAATCGGTCAGGCACCCGCGGTCCAGCTCCAAGATGCGGGTGGCGAGCCGCTGCTGAAAGACGCGGTCGTGGGTGACGAACAGCAAGGCCCCCTTGAATTCGGAGAGAAAACCTTCCAGCCACTCGATGGCTTCTACATCCAGGTGGTTGGTGGGCTCATCCAGCAACAGCAGGTCCGGCTCCGAGACCAGGGCACGGGCCAGCAACACCCGCCGCTGCAGGCCCCCGGAAAGGGTCGGGAAGGCGGCGTCCGGGTCGAGGTGCAAGCGTGAGATGATGCGTGCCGCGCGCTGCTCGCTGTCCCAGCCGTCAATCGCCTCCAGGCGGTGCTGGATCGTCTCCAGGCGGGCCAGCAAGCCGGCGTCGGCCCCGGTACCGAGGCGTCGCCCCAGGTCGTGATACTCGCGGACCAGCGCCGCGGGCTCGCCGAGTCCATCGACGACCTGGTCGAAGACGCTCCCCGCCGCCGCCGTCGGCAGGTCTTGAGCGAGGTGGGATATCTTCACTCCCTCTCCGACCTGCAGGGTACCGTCGTCCGGTTGTATGTCCCCGGCGATCAGCTTGAGCAGGGTCGATTTACCGGTCCCGTTGCGCCCGAGCAGGCAGACACGCTCGCTCTTGTCGATCCGTAGGCTCACGCCATCGAGCAAGGGAGGAACGCCGTAGGAGAGGGTGACCGACTGCAGGTTGATTAGTGACATGATGTTGATGTTGGGCACGCCGGATCGTTCCTGATCCGGCTTTGCCCAACCTACGCGCTCCGCACCAGCGCTTGGGAGCTGGTAGCAATTGGTTGAGCGATAAGAAATTTATATGCGCTCGCCCTGCTTCATACATAAAGCCTTCGCAACCAGGCCACGAGAATATCTACCTGAGTGACGTTCGGATCGAGGAACCTGGCGGTGACGGCGGTTCCGAGCGGTCTACCGGGCTTTTCTTGCCACGCCAACCAGGTGTGGATCAGAGCCTTCGACTTATCGGTTTCCTTGAAGCATTGCTCTCCCTCGGGGATCGAATTTACGCTGGCTTGGACATGGCCGTAGAGCCGACTGTCCGGCGGCACGAGAAACAACAGGAAATCTTCCAGCATCCCCGCCGTCCGGTTGTCGGGCATGATCCAGATGCCGACGCGGGGTAAGAGCTTATCCGCTGGTGGCTCCAGGACGGTTCCTTGTGGGTCCGGATCCTCTCTAACACTGGGATATCCAAGGTTGGTGAGGCGATCCCGCAGAGACCGCCAACGCTTGGCCAAATCGGTATCGGCATCGATGACTATGCCGACGATATCGCCTTCCCCGCTGAAATTCAGGTACACGGGGATGCTTCGGAGAAGTTCTTCGACACCTCCGTGGGATCTGATCTCATCGATCAGGCCGACGTCTCGGCTGCGGCACAGGTGCCTGAGTACATACTCGTCGTCATTGCCCTCGACGAGCAGGATCTTCTTGCCCACCACCTCAACGCACCTCGATGCTGTTGCGCGTCGCTATCCTTAACCCATCTTCACGTAAGACCGTAGGGATGATGTCCTCGCCTTTGCGGGCGAGCCGCACCAGCATGCCTTCTTCCGGTGTTTCCGCTGCTGCCTTTTGAAAAGCCTCGATCGCGTCCCAGCTATGGGATGTGGCGAAGACCTGTACGCCGAGCGCCGCCGCGAGCTTGAAGATCATGCGCCAGGTATCGAGCTGCACACTATAGTGCATGCCGTTCTCGAACTCGTCGATCAGCAGCAGGCCGTCTTTGGCATTGACGAGGGAGAGGGCGATCTCGAAGAGCCGATTCAGCCCGTCACCGAATGACCGCAGCGGTACGGGGCGCTGGATCTTACCGGAACGCACGATTGCAGTACGCGGATGCCGAGGTCTATCGCCTCCCACTATCGACACGGCGGATATCGATGGATCGATAATACGCAACGCCTCCACGACTCGCTTTTCCAAATCGGATAGTGCAATCCTGTCCCAGAGGGTACCCAGTCGCACTGTGCTCTCGCCGCCGTATGGACTGATATAGATGCAAGGAGTCGACCTGGGACGCCCGTATTCCGGTTGCAGAGGGCGTGGGCCGTAATAGTCTTTGCGTAAGTTTTCCAATAGGAAAATGCGTTCACTATCGCCGGTGTCGATTGTCAAGGCTGGAATAGCGTCTTCCTCATCGAAGGGTTTCGTCCGGAGGGGTACATATTTCCTCGTTCCGTTTTCGGTCCGTTCCTCGGAGAACCAGTCCAGCGTCAGCATCAATTTCGTTGGCTGCTGACTGCCGCCGGCCGATACCAGGATCGGTTTCCAGGTCCCGGATAATTCCGGAAAGCCGTGAAACAAGGTCGAAATCTGTAAGGCAATTTCGGCATATCCCTGCCTGCTCTGTTCATCCGGATCAAAAACGTCCTCCTCGCGATGGATCAGAATGCTACGGATCGTCGCCGGAGGAGAACCCGACGCCAGAATACGTACTGCCTCCAACAGTGAGGATTTTCCCGTATTATTGCGGCCGGTGATCAGGTTGACTCTCCCCAGACCCTCGAGCTTCAGCTCACGAAAGCCACGGAAACCTTCGATGGTGAGATCGACTATTCCTGGCTTCACGGGCTCTTCCGGCTCGTTGCCGGTAATGCCCCGGATCAGCCTGTCGATACCCTCCGGATCGAGTCCCCCGCGCAGATCGGCCCAGGTACGGCTGCCCAGGAAACCAGGCAACTCGGGCGCGGACGGGACCCCCGGCAGCAGGACCGGGATGATCGGGCAGTCGTCCTTGACGGCTAGGCGCAGCGCGGCCTCCATCTCCCCCTTTTCCCAGGGGCCCAAGCCGTCGGCGGCGACACAGACTACGACGCTGCCGCTGTCTTCGATACCCTGCTCCAGCAAATCCTGCCAGGGCACTCCGGGGCGCAGCTGTTCCTCGTCGAGCCAACACTTGAGCCCCCGTTCGGCGAGGGCCTGCTTGAGCGCCCGAACGGTCGGCTTGTCGCTGCTGTTATGGGACAGGAAGACGTCGAAGCTGGGCATGGGCAGTCCTACGTGATATTTGCCAAGCTCGAATTATGCCCGCTGAGATTGGAGAGCGGAACTAGGATTCCTTGAGGGACCTGCATCTTTACAGATGAGTCAAGGGTAGTGTCGTAACTCTGTTGTTTCCGAGATGTAAGGTATTGATTAACATGTCTATTTGAACCCCGAGAAACAAAATTAGAACACTACCGAGTCAAGTTTGTGCGCTGCACAAAAATAGTTCTGCCTCTTGTTGGGCAGGAATCGCAAATCCTTTGAACCACGGATAAACACGGATAAACACGGATTGTGATCCGTGTTTATCCGTGGTTCTTCGGTGCGGTTGGTCACGCCTCATTGGTCTGAGGCAAAGCCTCGCTAGGGCTGTTGCTTTCTATCGAGTTATCATTCGGTTGCCTGGGCCTTGCCGGGGCTGGATCGCGGGGCGCGAGAAGTAGAAACCCTGCCCCCAGTCCACACCGATCTCGCGTAGGACCTCCAGCGTCTCCTGGTTCTCGATCCCTTCCGCCACGGTGGTGATACCGAGGTCGGACGCCAACTGCCGGATGCCCTTCAGGATGGAGCGCACTCGACGTTCGTGACGGACCCGACGCACCAGCGTGCCCTCCAACTTGATGAAGGAGATAGGCAACTCGATGAGATAGCCGAGGGAGGAGGCGCCGCCCCCGAAATCGTCGATGGCAATGCGCACACCCGCATCCAGGAGCGGCTGCAGCCACTCGTTTGCCGTCTTGGTGTCATCCATGAACCGGCGCTCCGTGATTTCGATGACCAGCGGGTTGACATCATCTCGGCCATCACCGGACCGGACGCACTGCCGCTCAAGGGTCGCTCGAATCTCTTCCACTAGATCGGAATGGTGCAGGAAATCAGCCGAGATGTTGACGAACATGGCAGGCGTCGGCTTGTCGTTCGGCCCCCGTGTGGTGCAGCGCATGATCGCATCCAGCAGGATGCGATGGTCGATCCGATGGACCAGGTGTAGCTGCTCCGCGGCCGGTATGAACGAGGCCGCTTCCATGACCCGATGATCGTCCAGTTCGACCCGGGCCATGGCCTGGGTTCCACGGACCTCGCCGGAAACCAGGTCTACCACCGCCTGGTAGGCCGGTCGTACCCGGTCTTCGCGGAGGGACTTCTCGATGATCCGAGCCGTCTCGAACATATTCCCGACCTGGCCCCTGATGCTCCGGATGCGGTTGCGACCGGCGCGTTTGGCCTCGTAGAGCGCGGTATCCGCCTTGGCCAACAGGACATCCGGGTGGCGTCCGTCGTTCGGAAAGGTGGCCACCCCGATGCTGGAGGTTACCGGTATCCGGCGGCCCTGAAACTCCACAGGCCAGGCTTCGATCCCGACACGGATACGTTCGGCAATCTTTTCCGCCGCTGGTCGGTTCACCTCGGGCAGCAGACAAAGAAACTCCTCACCGCCCCAACGGCCTACGCTATTGGGCTCGCGCAGGTTGCGGACGATGCGCCGTCCTACCTGTACCAAAACCTGATCCCCGGTGGCGTGACCGAAACGATCGTTGACGACTTTGAAGTGATCCAGGTCCAGCAGGAGCAGACTGTAGGTGGCACCGTGCTTCTTCGCGCTATGGTGGAGGCTAGCGAGGCGCTCTTGAAGGCAAGCGCGGTTGGGTAATGTGGTCAGGGCATCATGGCTGGCCCGGAAGGCAAGCGATCCGGGCTCTGCGCGCATTCGGGCGCGCCCGCGTTGGTGCGATGCGAGCCGTACGTGTTGCAATCGGCTCCTTATTCGGAGCAATATCAGCAGCAAACGCAGAATTTCGGTTACACTCAACGAGCTGAAGCCGAATAGTTGACCGGTTTAATCGACGTTCCGGAATCCGATGGCGAAGAAGGTCACCTTGCGCGAAGCCTGGTCGGGAGAGGCCGATTGCCTCAATTGTGCCCTGCGTGCCTCCGTACTGTTCGCCGGCTTGGAAGAGCAGGACTTCAAGCGCATCCACGATTCCATCGACCAATTCGCGATCGATCCCGGCACCGCCTTGTATCGCACCGGGGACCATGGGAATTATATGTTCACCGTTCGTAGCGGGATCTTCAAGCTGGTCCAATATCTGCCGGACGGCGGACAGCGCATTGTCCGTCTCGCCCGCACCGCCGACGTGGTCGGACTCGAGGCCTTGGTCGAGGATTGCTATGAGCACGATGCGATTGCTATTCAGCACACGGAGGTATGTCGCTATCCGGCGCGAGTGGTGCGCACCCTCGACCGGGCAAACCCCAAGCTCCACCGGGAGCTCATGGCCCGTTGGCAACGGATGCTCTCCGAGGCGGAGGCCTGGTTGACGGAACTATCTACGGGCCCCGCCCGCCAGCGCGTAGCCCGGTTGTTGCTGCGCCTGGTACGCAACCAGGTCAGCGGCGAGTGCGAGCTCTTCAGCCGTGAGGACATGGGCGCCATGCTCGGTATCACCACCGAAACCACCAGCCGTACCATCGCCGAGTACAAACGCCGCAACCTCCTGATGGAGGTGGGCCCCAATTTCTTCCTGCTCGACATCCCCAATCTGCGCCGGATTGCCGAGAATTGATGCAGTTCATCGACCTTCAGGCCCAGTATCGCCGGCTCAAGGAACGGATCGATACCCGTATTCAACGGGTGTTGGACCATGGGCGCTATATCCTGGGCCCCGAGGTCACAGAACTCGAGGAGCGGCTGGCCGAGTACGTGGGCGTCAAGTATTGCATCGGCGTCTCCAGCGGAACGGATGCCCTGTTGGTGTCCATGATGGCCCTGGGTGTCGGACCAGGGGACGAAGTGATCACCACGCCTTTTACCTTCATCGCAACCGGCGAGGCGATCGCCCTGCTCGGTGCGCGGCCGGTTTTCGGCGACATCGATCCGCGTACCTATAACCTCGACCCGGACCTGATCGCGGCGGCCGTCACGCCGCGCACCCGCGCCATCGTGCCGGTCAGTCTGTACGGCCAATGCGCTGAGATGGATGCGATCAACGCCATTGCTCAACGTCATGGTCTACCGGTGATCGAAGACGCCGCCCAAAGCTTCGGGGCTACTTACCGGGACCGGCGTTCCTGCGCCCTGTCCACGATCGGATGCACGAGCTTTTTCCCCGCCAAGCCGCTGGGTTGCTACGGCGACGGGGGGGCCTGTTTTACGGACGATGAGACCCTTGCCGCCAGGATTCGTCAACTCTCGGTACACGGGCAGGACCGCCGCTATTACCACCCCCTGATCGGCATCAACGGGCGGCTGGACACGATCCAGGCGGCGGTGTTGCTGGCCAAGCTCGAGGTCTTCCCCCAAGAGGTCGAGGCGCGGGAGCGGATCGGCAGGCGCTATACGGACCGTCTCGCCGACAGCGTTCAAACCCCCTATATCGAACCCTATAACCGGAGTGTCTACGCCCAGTACACTATCCAGGTCCCGGCCCGCGATGCGCTTGCCGAGCAGCTGCGGGGGGCCGGTATTCCCACCGCCGTGCACTACCCGATCCCGCTTACCAGCCAACCGGCTTTCAACGACCCGAACGCCCGGGTGCCGAATGCGACCGCGGCCGCCGGGCGGGTACTCAGCCTTCCCATGTCACCTTGGCTGACCGAGTCCGACCAGGATGCGGTGATCGAACAAGTGCGACAGGTTGCTTCCAGCTATTTCTGAACCGCAACTGCTCTGCGTAAGTCCGCGGATTCACAACCCGAGCAAGGTTCTTGATACCGGGGCGGTGGACACCCCGATGGGCACGGCCCACCCCAATGCCATTAAGTTAAGTGTTACCGGTCGGCAAAGTAAGAGAAGAAACTACGAATCACGCGAATCCTCGCGAATCGATTCGCGGAAATTCGCGTGATTCGTAGTTTTCTCTAAGTGGCCAACAAGCTAACTTAATGGCATTGCGGTCCACCCTACAGCTGCGAGAGGTCCCTGACGGCGCCGCGCGCCGCGCTCGTAGCAAGCGCTGCGTAGGCCCGTAAGGCCGTGGTCAGGGGGCGGTTCCGCGGTTCCGGTTGCCATGCGGTGTTACCCTTGGCCTCCATGTCCCGGCGCCGCCCCGCGAGCTCATCCGCCGCGACCAGGAGGTCGATTCTGCGCTGCGGGATATCGATCTCGATTCGGTCGCCCTCCCGCACCAGCCCGATGGTTCCGCCTGCGGCGGCCTCCGGCGACACATGGCCGATGGACAGTCCGGAGGTTCCGCCCGAGAAGCGGCCATCGGTAATCAGGGCACAGGCCATGCCCAACCCCTTCGACTTCAGGTAGCTGGTGGGATAAAGCATCTCCTGCATTCCGGGACCGCCTTTGGGACCCTCGTAACGGATGATGACCACGTCGCCTGCCCGGACCTGGTCGCCCAGGATCGCCTCCGCCGCCTCCTCCTGGCTTTCATAGATTCTGGCCGGACCGGAGAAGGTGAGGTTCGATGCATCCACGCCGGCGGTCTTCACGATACAACCCTGTTCCGCTAGATTGCCGTAAAGGACGGCCAGACCACCGTCACGGCTGTAGGCGTGCGCCACATCCCGGATACAACCGGTTACGCGATCCAGATCCGGGTCGGACCAGCGGTTGTCCTGACTGAAGGCGACCTGGGTCGGCCGGCCGCCGGGAGCCGCGAGATACCGGGATTGCACCCTTTCCGAGCGGGTTTGCACCAGGTCCCACTCGTCCAGCGCCGCGCCCAGCGAGTCGCTGAAGACCGTCGGCGGATCACGATGGATCAGGCCCGCGCGGCCGAGCTCGGCGAGGATGCCGATCACCCCTCCGGCCCGGTGGACGTCCTCCATGTGATAGCGCCGGCTCGCCGGTGCCACCTTGCACAGATTCGGCACCCCGCGGCTCAGGCGGTCGATGTCGGCCATGGTGAAATCCACCTGCGCCTCATGGGCGGCGGCGAGCAGGTGCAGCACCGTATTGGTCGAGCCGCCCATGGCGATGTCCAGGCTCATGGCGTTCTCGAAGGCATCGAAGCATGCGATGGAGCGTGGCAGCACGGTCGTATCGTCCCTATCGTAGTAGCGCCTCGCGAGCCGGACGATCAGTCCGCCGGCTTCGAGGAAGAGCTCACGGCGATCGGCATGGGTCGCCAACAGGGAACCATTGCCGGGGAGGCTCAAGCCCAGTGCTTCGGTCAGACAGTTCATCGAATTGGCCGTAAACATCCCGGAGCAGGAGCCGCAGGTCGGACAAGCGGAACGTTCGTACTCGGCTACCTCCGCATCGCCCGCCGCTGGGTCCGCGGCCACGACCATGGCATCGACCAGATCCAGGTGGACCTCGCTATCGCCGCGGACGAGCTTACCCGCCTCCATGGGGCCGCCGGAAACGAAGACCGTGGGAATATCGAGGCGCAGGGCGGCCATCAGCATCCCTGGGGTGATCTTGTCGCAATTCGAGATGCAGACCAGGGCATCCGCGCAGTGGGCGTTGACCATATATTCCACGGAATCGGCGATCAGGTCCCGCGAGGGCAGCGAATAGAGCATGCCGCCGTGTCCCATGGCGATTCCATCGTCCACGGCGATGGTATTGAACTCCTTGGCCACCCCGCCCGCCCGCTCGATCTCCCGCCCCACCAGTTGGCCGAGGTCCTTGAGGTGAACATGGCCGGGGACGAACTGGGTAAAGGAATTCGCAACGGCGACGATGGGCTTCTCGAAGTCCTCGTCCTGCATCCCGGTGGCCCGCCAGAGGGCGCGGGCGCCTGCCATATTGCGGCCCTGGGTCGTGGTGCGGGAACGGAAACGGGGCATGGTGATCTCCGAGTGAAAGAAACCGGGGGCGCTGATGCGCTGCACCTTATAGCGGTGATTGTACCGAATCCTTACCGGTACAAGTTGCTGCCAGCCACCAGTCGCCGGCGGAATCGATCGAACCACAAAGGCACAAAGAAATTGCAGGGGCGGGGTTTGCCCTCGCCCGATTGTGGTACGGTTTATTCGTAGGGGCATTCCCCTGTGGGCACCCTCTTGTGGGCACTCCCGGGGAAGGTGCCCTTACGATCCGCGTAGCGGATTGATGCCGGCTGAGTTGTCGATAGGCATGGCTTATCCTACACTGCCGACCATCAGCGACAGGAAGCAACTTGCGATGCTGATTTACCTCCACGGTATCAACAGCTCCAGTCAATCCCAAAAGGCGGAGGTGCTGCGCGAACGGCTGGCGCCCAGCCGCGTCCTGGTGCCGTCCTATCCCGCCCATCGACCGGATGCGGCCATCGCGCGGCTCAGCGATCTTTTCGAGGGACTCGGCGGGGAGCCGCCGCCCATCGTCGTCGGCAGCTCCATGGGCGGCTTCTACGCCCAATATCTGGCCCGGCGGTTCACCTTCGCCCATCTGTTTCTCATCAACCCGGCACTCACCCCCTGGGACCTGCTGCGGGATGTCGAGGGCGTGCCTCAGACCACCGCCTACGGCGAGACTTACTTCATCGACCGGGATCTGATCGAGAGTACCCGCAAATACGGGATCGCCACCCCCTGCGACGGGATCCCGACCACCCTGTTTCTGGACCAGGGTGACGAAGTGATCGACTTTCGCATCGCCGAGTCCCTGTATCGCGATTGCGGCCGGCTCCTGATCTTCGGGGGTGGGGATCATAGCTTCCAACATCTGGAGGAGGCGATTGCCGTGATCAGGGAAGAAATTGAGAGGGACTAGGGGGCGTTCTCAATTAATAAATCATCTAAGTTAATTGTAGGCTGGGTTGAGGAACGAAACCCAGCTTTTCCGATCCGCAATACCGTGTGCTGGGTTTGGCCGTCCCTGGCCGTAACCCAGCCTACGGGCTTGATTTTTTTGATGATTTGGCTCAATTGAGAACACCCCCTAGGATTCCTTGAGGGACCCGAATCTTTACCAATGAGTCAAGTTTATGCAGTGCACAAATCGGGATCGAAATCGAAATTCCGATTGCGATCCCGATCCCGATTTCGATCTACCCAAGCTCTCCAACGGTTGGTTAGGTGTAGGAGATGGGGCCTTACGGGAGAGGGGCTGTTGGGGTCTTCATGCCTCGTCGGTCTGAGGCGAAGCCTCGCTAGGGCTCCGACAGCAGGCGCTTGGGGATATAGGTAACGTCGGCAAGCCCGGCGAAATGGTCATCACTCGTTACCAGGGTCACCTCGCAGCTGAGCGCCGTCGCGTAGATCAAGGCATCGGCGAAGGAAAGACGATGTGCCAGAGACAAATCCGCCGCATAGAGCGCCACGGAGGTGGTCAGTGGGATGACTTGGGTTTGGTTGGTCATGGCCATGACCTCCAACGCCGATTCCTCGTCGCGCTCACGCTTGGTCCACTTATAGAGCTCGAACTGCAGGCAGGTGGGAACGATCAACGACTGCAGATCGGCCAGAAAAGGCTCGAAACGATCGGAAAGAATCCCATCCGTCAGCCACTCGATCCAGCCGCACGTATCCACCAACACCGCCATCAGTAGCGGTCCCCGCGGTCGCGGTACCCTTCCGGATTCGCCCCCTTGAGCAACCCTCGGAATTCTTCGATGGGACGCAGCGGAATCAGCTCGATGACGGACCCTTTGGTAACGAGGGCAAGCTTCTGCCCGGCGTGCAACCCCAACTCGTCGCGAATGGCCTTGGGGATAGCAAGTTGGTACTTGCTGGAGAGGGTGACGGCGATCATTTTTCCATACCCCGGATCGATGATGAATTTGTAAAAATATAGCCTACTGCCGGAAATGCCTCAAGCGGTGCCGGGGAATCAAGGGCTAATCGCAGGCTTTGTAAACCTCGCCTCCTTGCGGTCTAAATCGTGATACGTTCCGGAATCCGGCCTGCCGAAACAGCGAATACATTTATGAAAACCTTCAATACCGCCGGCCCTACCAGGCTGGACAAACATTACAGCATTCCTCCGCTGTCGCGTTGGGATACGGACGAAATCCGCCGCTTGATTGCAGAGGAACGTTACTTCGTCCTCCATGCCCCGCGCCAGACCGGCAAGACCAGCTGCCTATTGGCCCTGATGGAACAACTCAACGCGGAGGCAGACTATACGACCCTCTATGTGAACCTGGAGCCGGCCCAGGCGGCGCGGGGGGATGTCCGGGAGGGGATGCGCACGATTGTCAGTGGGGTTGCCCAAAATGCCCGCCGTTATCTGGGCGATCAACGACTGCGGGAATGGGTCGATGAGACGCTCCGTGAATTTGGTCCCCATGGTGCTTTGCAGGGGCTGCTCTCTCGCTGGTCGGAGGAAAACGACCGTCCCATCGTTCTGCTGCTGGACGAGGTGGACAGCCTGGTGGGAGATACCCTGATCTCCCTGCTGCGCCAGATCCGGGCCGGCTACCCGGACCGTCCCCAGGCCTTTCCTCAAACGGTTTTGTTATGCGGGATGTGCGGGATTACCGCATCCACAACGGCGACAACCAGGTCATCACCGGCGGCAGTGCCTTCAACATCAAATCCGAGTCGCTGCGGTTGGGGAACTTCAGCCACGGAGATGTCGTCGGGCTCTATGCCCAGCATACCGAAGAGACCGGGCAGGCGTTCGAGACCGGAGTGGTCGATTACATCTTCGAGCAGACCGCCGGTCAGCCGTGGTTGGTCAATGCCCTCGGCTACGAGGCCTGTTTCCGGGCCAGGGGGGAACGCGACCGCGCACAGCGGATCAGCCTAACGATCATGGCCGGTGCCCGTGAAAAACTCATCGAGCGGCGGGATACCCATCTCGACCAGTTGGTCGACAAGTTGCGAGAGCCACGGGTACATCGGATTATCAGCGAGCTATTGAGCGGCGCTATCGAACCCGGAGCCATGCCGCCCAGCGAAGACGACCAGCTCTATGTGCAGGACCTGGGACTGATCCGCACCCGCCCGCAGGTCGAGATCGCCAATCCCATCTACCGGGAGATCATCCCCCGCGCCCTCACCTGGATTGCCCAGACCCGGATTCCGCAGGAGACTGCTTGGTATGTGGGTCGGGACGGACGCCTGGATTTCTCTAAGCTACTGGACGGCTTCCAGCAGTTCTTCCGGGAAAACAGTGAAATCTGGATCGAACGGTTCGACTACAAGGAAGCCGGTCCCCAATTATTGATGCAGGCATTCCTGCAGCGCATCGTCAACAGCGGCGGGCGGATCGACCGCAAGTACGGGCTCGGGCGTCGCCGCACCGACCTGTTGGTGCAGTGGCCCCTGGATGAGGCCCAGGGCTTCTGCGGCTCGGTCCAACGGGTAGTCATCGAGCTCAAGATCCTGCACAAATCCCTGGACGAGACGATCGCAGAGGGCCTGGCGCAGACCGCCGATTATTTGGACCGGGTCGGCACCGACGAGGGCTATCTGATTGTGTTCGATCGCACCCCGGAGGTGCCGTGGGAAGAAAAGATCTTTGTCAGGCAGGAGCGGTATGGGGAACACCGGATCGGAGTGTGGGGGGTGTGAACCTGAACGCTGCGCGTTCGGATTGGTCGAATCAAAGGGATCAGGTAGTGCAATAGTGGACTATTCCAGCCGAATCTCGAACAATTGTTGAGGGATGCGCGTCCGAAATCCGATAGTTTTCACGTCACACGTGATTATTCGTACGTCCCAGGCCAAGTCGCCGGCCCCGGATATTACCTGGTGGGGGATGCCGCTGCCTTCGTCGACCCTATTTTTTCCCTTGGCGTCGTGCTTGGCCTTTACTCCGGCTATATGGCTGCCTGGGCCATCGACCGCTCCCTGAAGAGGCCCACGCAATCGAGAGACACCCAAGCCGTCTTTACCTATCAATTCCGAGGGCGACAAGAAAAACCTCATCGCGGCGTTTCCCGAAGACATAAGCCAATACCTCACCGCTGGCTGGATCAATGGCATGCCACAACCATCTCTGATTGGACTTACTGCCCACATAACTCCACATCTCATCCATTTCAACACGGGTTTCTTGATCACTAACACCATGATAATCTTCTGCTTTTACAATCTCCACTGCAATCTGATCAGGCGCGTGGGTTGCTAAAAAATTGTGATTCACTGCGTGTAGATCGGGTTCTGTCTTTTAATTCATTGATGACGGTCACAGGACTGATACCCAGAACCCGTGCGGTATCACGAATGCCGCTGCCATTCAGTGTCATCTCAATGATTTGGTGTTTCGTTTCTGGTAACCGCCCTTTGTCAGAATAATCCTGGATAAAGATTTTGCCCTCACAGGCCTGATCTTTACCTATAAAACGCTGCTTGCCGTTGCGAGTGTTGCCATGTTTCGTCACGTCAGTACCATTGCAGATAGGGCATTTTATGGGGAGTAATACCATGGGTGTTTCCTCGGCAAAATTCTGTTCAGCTTAATGATTAATGTTCAGACAATTATATCATATGATTTATAATAAAAAAACAAAATAATAACACCACCCACGGATGGACACGGATAAACACGGATCACAATCCGTGTTTATCCGTGTCTGCCTCCGTGGTTCTTCGGTGCGGTTGGTCACGCCTCGTCGGTCTGAGGCGAAGCCTCGTCAGGGGTCAGAGAGAACCCTTGGTAGAGGGTATGATTCCTCCCAATCGCGGGTCCGGCTCGACCGCTATGCGCAATGCCCGGCCGAAGGCCTTGAACAGCGTCTCTGCCTGGTGATGGGCGTTACGCCCGCGTAGGTTGTCCAGGTGCAGGGTCACGCCCGCGTGATTGACGAAGCCCTGGAAGAACTCGCGGAACAGATCCGTATCGAAGGTCCCGATCATGGGCCGGGAAAAGTCCACATGAAACTCGAGCCCGGGACGGCCCGAAAGATCGATCACTACCCTCGAGAGAGCCTCGTCGAGGGGCACATAGGCGTGGCCGTAGCGGCGAATACCCTGCTTGTCCCCCAAGGCGTCCGCACAGGCCCGGCCGAATGTGATGCCGATGTCCTCCACCGTGTGATGAGCGTCGATGTGCAGGTCTCCTTTAGCCTCGATCGACAGATCGATCAGGCCATGGCGGGCGACTTGGTCGAGCATGTGCTCAAAAAAGGGGACGCCGGTATCGAAGCTGGAACGCCCGTTTCCGTCCAGGTCGATCTCGACCAGGATGCGGGTTTCCAACGTGTTGCGCCCCACTCGGGCAGCGCGCCTGGTGCCTTGTGGTTCCATCGGATCGAAAAATCTCGTTAGGCTGGGTTGAGGAACGAAACCCAGCTTTGGATATTGCTACGGCCTCAAGGGTTATCCCCGTCCACCAAGTCCATTCGGTCCACTTAAGTCCACGGCGGCTACCACCGAACCTACTTGCTTCAGTACCCGGCTGATAATGTCAACAACCCCTGGGCAGTAGCTCGGGGGAACTCAAGACATCGCCAGCACTGCCGGGATACCCTGCGGGTCCTGGGCGATCAGGTCCTCGGCGAGCGCGGTACCCAACGGCTCTGCCTCGGCACGGGGCGCGCGGCGTTCGGCACGCCAGATGCGGGTACCGTCCGGTGTGCCCACCAGCCCGTGCAGACGGAGCTCGTCGTCCTCCAACAAGGCATAACCGGCGATCGGCGTCCGGCAGCTGCCCCCCAGACGGCGGTTCAGGGCGCGTTCCGCCCGCACCCGATCGGCGGTATCGGTGTGGTGCAGAGGGGCGATCAACGCATTGACGCGCCCGTCGTCCGCACGGCACTCGATCCCGATGGCCCCCTGGCCGATGGCAGGGAGGCTTTCTTCCGGACGCAGGCGGCGGCGGATGCGCTGCTCGAACCCGAGCCGGATCAGGCCCGCGGCGGCCAGGATGGCGGCATCATACTCGCCGGCGTCGAGCTTACTCAGGCGGGTATTGACATTGCCCCGCAAGGGCCGGATCACCAGATCGGTCCGGCGAGCGGCAAGCTGGCATCGGCGGCGCAGGCTGGAGGTGCCGACACAGGCGCCCTCGGACAGCTCGTCGATATCCCCACAGATGTTTGAAACGAAGGCATCCTGGGGGTCCTCCCGCTCCATAATCACCGGCAGGTGCAAACCTGTGGGTAAATCCACCGGCACGTCCTTCATCGAGTGCACGGCAATATCCGCACGCCGGTCCAGCAAACTCTGCTCCAGTTCTTTGACGAACAGCCCCTTGCCGCCGATCTTGGCCAGGGATGCATCCAGAAATTTGTCGCCGCGGGTGCTCATCCCTGAGATCTCGACCACCAGACCGGGGTAAAGGTGGCGCAACCTCTCCGCTACGTGCTCAGCCTGCCACAGGGCAAGCGGGGACTTACGGGTGGCGATGCGGATGGATCGGGACACGGGCTGAAAACCGAGGCAATTCCCTTCAGGGAATCCGATCAAACGGATGAAATCCCTCCGTGACACCCGGACTGTCATTCACCGGTCGTCCTTCGAGCTCGACCCAGGCGTGGGCAAGGAACTCCTCGCGGTTGTCGACTCCGATACGCAGCTCCACTCCCAAACCGCGGCGGCGGAGGAACCACCAGACCAACAGCGACTGACGCAGACAGGAGGCCTCGATAGGCAGGTGACGGCTGGCCTTTCGGGTCAGATAGCCTACACGCTGGGCATAAGACATGGTCTGATCCGGCCCGATCGCGTCGTTCGGCTTCTTGGGGATCAGACGGGTCAGAAGCCGACGAACATGCCTCAATACCAACAGGCGCAGCAATACGGAAACGATGGCCAACTGGCCCCAGAGCTTGAGAAACAGGATACGATCGGCAGGCTCCAGGGCAATGAAACCGCGCCACCGTCGCCTCAGTCCGACGCGCTTTTGGGTGGATCGGCCGATCTCTCGTTTCGCCTTATTTTCCAATCTCAGGGCCCCTCAAATGCCCCAAGGCACTGTGCAAAGTGAGTTGCTCGCCCAGTTGCCGGCGGCGAGAAGCAGCCATCCGCAGGATGAAACGGGGTACCCCGTGTCGTTGGTCGAAGTCCGGAACCCTGGCATGCCCCATCCGCTTCAGTTAGGGATAACATCAACAAGATACCATAAAGCACCCACTCGGGCAGCCTCAGGGTCGCTCCGATCGGATTGGATTTCTCCGCGGTCCCTACTTCTTCTTTGTCACATTTCAAGATAACCTATTGATTCCACTGGATTTCATTGTTTTCACAGATTCCTTTTATACTGCCACACGGCACAATCTGAGCTTTTGAATTTCCCCCTCACCCCCGCCCTCTCCCGGAGGGAAAGGGAGTGAAATGCGCAGATTGTGCCGTGTGGCAGTATAAATCAGCGTGTTAGCGGGTAATGTGACAAAATAGTACTATCTGAGTGTAGCGAATAAAGGTATGCTCTTGACTACCGGACACAGATTCGGCACGATGGGAATTGGTCGTCTAATTTTTATGGAGCACGAACATGAAACGATACATTTTGGTTGCGTTCCTCGCCGCTGTCGCCCTGGGGCTCAGTGCCTGTGACAAGGGTGGTGACACTACCCAGAAGCAGACTACTGGAAAGGAAAAGGGCGTGGTGGAAGGCACCCTGGATGCCACGAAGGAAATGGCCAAGAAGGCCGTTGATAAGACCGTCGATGCCACCAAGAAAGTGATAGGTCACGAAAAGAAAGAGACAGATAAGGGCGACAAGCACAAGGATGAGCACAAGTAGCAGGTGACCAGGAAGACCACAGGCTTCATCCGGGCCCGAATCTTCGGTTCAGCCGCGACCCCCGTGGGGTAGCTGCCTTCCTGCCGGCTGTAGCTGCGGGTTGTTCGAACCGGCGGGGCGGTTTCAGGTGGACTGGCCGCCCTGCCCAGGTTGCCTGCATACACTGACCGAAATTCCGGACCGAATGCCGCGAGCCCATCGCGGATTTGATTGTCTTCCGAAAGCATGATGGGAATTTTTCGATCCGCTGTTCGCACGGTGCGGTTTGTAAGTACCTTTCTTCGGAGTTAACCTAGGCCCCTTGTTGAAAGCTATGCGCTAAGCATACAGGCAATGGCAATAGTTTGACAAATTACACAAATTACGGGAGCGAGGTGATGTTTATACCCAAACGAATTTTCCCCGCGAGCCTCGTCGTCGGTGTTGGCTTGCTGGTGATACTGAGGGTTGTGAGTGCTGCCGAGGGTCCGTTGGCCGAGTTGGTGCGGGCAGAAGGAGGAGTAACGGTCGAGGGGCAGCAGCAGGTTGTCGGGGCGGCGCTGGAGGAAGGTAATCTTGTGAGTGTTGCCGGGGACGGAACCGCCGTCGTGGAGTACCGCGACGGTTGCCGCTACACGGTGGAGGGCGGCGAAGAATATGTTGTGAACCATGCCCAGTGTATCTGTTATGAAGACCTCGATAAAAGCAAACACTCGCGACATGATGCAATCGCCGAGCTGGGGCACATCGAAGGCGAGGCGATGGTGAGAGAAAGAGAGAGGAGTGAATATATCACCAGAGGAGTAGGTACGGAGCTCAAGGGGGGTGACCAGGTGATGGTCAAGGAGGGGGAAGACCCGGAAAAATCCAGTGCCTTGGTCGAGTACTATTTCGGTTGTGACTATACCGTAAAGGAGGGTGAGTTCTATACGGTCGACGCCGAAGAGTGTTGTGCGGCCCTCGCGCTTCCAAGGGAAGAACCTCCGGTTGCGCTTCTCGCTGAGGAAGAAGCTCCGGCGATCATACCTGGTTTGGCACTGATTCCAGCGGTAGTGGCCGGTGTTGTCGGCATTGGCGCTGCAGCCGAAGACGATGACGATCCACCTCCGGTGATCAGCCCTGAATGACGGCATTATTCGGTTAATGAGGGCACTTGGAAAGAGAAGCTAACCTGTTGATTATTCAGGCTGGCCGTTGATGGAAACCGTATTTTTCAAAGTGCCCTTGAGAGGGAGAAACGGATAAGGGGTCTAAGAGACTGTCTAAAAAGGGATCGTAGCTGTAGGCTGGGTTGCGGCCAGGGATGGCCAAAACCCAGCAATAACCAAACCCCAACCTACCTACTCTCAAGGATCCTTAGCACGCTGGGCTGTCTTCAACTTTCTGACCCAAGTACCGGAGTACCTCGTATCGGAGGGTCCGCCCATGATCGTCACGGGTGTTCCCATCGCCGTGTGTTGGTACAGGATAGGAGCAAACTCACTGGGGAGGCGGATACAACCGTGAGAGGCCGGCCGGCCCGGGCGGGGGATCGGACCTCCATGAAGGCCGACACCAGTGTGGGTCAACCGCATAAAATAGGGCATCGGTGCACCCTCGAAACGCCCCCCCTTCGGGATAGGATCAATGGTGGTTGCGGCGTTTCTGACCACCAGCTTACCGTTACGGTCATAGATTTTTCCATAGCGGTTCGAACGCTTCTTTGCAACCTTCTCGATGATCTTGAATCGTCCCACCGGCGTTGGAGTCGAACGCACGCCGGCGGATACCGTAGCCCAGCCGATTTTGTCGGGTCCGGCGTAGAAAAATGCCTTCTGTTTGTCGATGTCGATCTCGATGCGGGAAACTTTGCGTCCATTCCCCTGCCACTGGTAGAGTATTGGCTTCGGTTTCAGCTTGGGGGGTGGGGTGGATACAACCTGTGGAGCCTGCGATGGCGACGGCTGGTGTTGGCAGGATGACAGGAGAGACAGGGAAGATACAGCCAAAAGCGCGTACACTGCCGGATGGAGCAGCAAGTGCCGGCGGAACGGGTTACATGCCGAGGGTCGCGGATGCGGTGTATTTTGCGACGAGCGGCAAGGGGCCGACGCTGCCTCTAGGGTGTAACCTCGGGGGGCAATCTTGATCGTCATCGGTGGCCTTTGTCGTAAAACCTGACTGTTCGAGTGGGGCAGATAGTCTGGGCGACACAGTCCGTAGGTTCTGTGTGTCGGCATGATATTACTATTATAGCCGACGCGTTTTCCAAAGAACCCATGTGCGACGGATAAACCCGTTGCTTATCAACGTAGAGAGGTATGCATCGTGGAAGGATTGATTGGTTTGGTTGTCCAACTTATCAGCGGAGCAGTCGGTGGTAACATCGCGGGTGGAGTGTTTAAGAACATTTCTCTGGGAACACTCGGTAATTCAATCGCCGGCATCATCGGCGGCGGGCTCGGTGGCCAGATACTGAGCATGTTGGGCGTAGGAGGTGCCGAGGCCACCGGCAGCATGGACCTCAACGCAATCCTCACCAACGTCGCCGGTGGCGGCGTCGGCGGTGGCGTGATGTTGGCCGTCGTTGGTGTGGTCAAGAAGCTCTTCTCCAAGAAGTAACCCCGGTGAGGGCACCTTGAAAAATTCAAGGTGTCCCGGTGGGACCGACATATCCCGTCCTGTTCGATCACCAGGCCGAAAGTGCGCTTTCGACCATGCATGGAGTTGCTGCCCAAGCCACAAAAGAGAGCGATTAGGCCTCTAGCTGTAGCCGCATCGTCTTCATCGCGGCCTTCTCTATTTGCCGAATGCGTTCGGCGGAAACGCCGAATTGCTGTGCCAACTCGTGGAGGGTCTGCTTCTTCTCGGTCAGCCAGCGCGCCTGCAGAATCGTCTTGCTCCTGTCGTCCAGGCCATTGAGCGCACTCAGAAGGCGACGGCGGCGGTCCGTAACCGTATCTGCGCGCTCGACAGTGCCGGCCGGCTCCATCCGCATATCCGGCAAATAGGCCGATGGTGCCGATGGCCGTTCATTGTCATCGCTGTCGTCGCCGTCGAAGGCGAGATCCTGGTTGGCCAGTCGCGACTCCATTTCCAACACCGTCTCCGGTTTGACACCCAAATCCTCAGCGACCCCCTCCACCTCTTCCGGGGAGAACCATCCCAGGCGCTTCTTGGCGCTGCGCAGATTGAAGAACAGCTTGCGTTGGGCCTTGGTAGTAGCCACCTTGACGATTCGCCAGTTGCGCAGGATATACTCGTGAATCTCGGCGCGGATCCAGTGGACGGCGAAGGACACCAGACGTACACCCATGTCCGGTTCGAAGCGTCTTACCGCTTTCATAAGACCCACCGAGCCCTCTTGAATGAGGTCCGGCAGCGGCAGACCGTAGCCGAGGTAGCCGCGGGCGATTCGAATCACGAAGCGTAGATGGGACAAAACCAACCGCCGTGCCGCCTCCATGTCACCATAGTCGCGCAACCGCTCGGCGAGCTCGCGCTCCTCGTTCGCCGTGAGGATGGGTATTTGGTAGGCAGCACTGATATAGGCGTCGATATTACCGGTCGGAAGTATTGCAAGATCTTTGGTCATTTGGCTAAGCCCGAGTATTTCTATAAGGAATATCCTAACATCAAGTAAAGTGCATAGGCAATTTCGATTCAGCGTTGGGGAGGCAGCCTGCGTGTAGATTCAAGGGCACCTTGAAAAATACGATTTCTGTCAACGGTACGCATGAATAATCAATGGCTTAGAGTCGCTTAAGTGGTGAGAACGCCTATTTTTCAAGGTGCCCTAACGCGGCTGCGCTGCGATGAGATGGCGTCCGACGGAGGCCCAACTCCCCAGCAGGCCGAGACCCAGACTGCCGCCGAGTATGGTCAGCGAGGCAGTAGCCCCCAAGCCGGCAAGCGGAAACTGGGTATGATAGAGCGCGGCGAGCCGGGAGACCGGCTCCTGGACCAGGGTCAGCACCAAAATTACCAACACCCAGGCACTGATCCCGCCGAACAATCCATACCAACCGCCGGTGTAAAGGAAAGGGCGCCGAATGAATCCCGGGGTAGCCCCCACCAGTTCCATGATTTCGATCTCGCTACGGCGGTTCTCGATCTCCAGGCGGATCGTGTTACCGATCACGAGCAGGACGGCTAGGGCCAACGCACCGCCGAGCAGCATGACCCCTCGCTGCGCCAGCCTCAGGATGGCTTGAAAGCGGCGTATCCATTGGATATCGAGACGCGCAAACCGGACCTGGGGCAGCGCCTCGACTTCCCCGACCAGGCGTTCCAGCGCCTCGGGGGTTTGGATGTCCGACGTCGGTTGCAGCGCCAATACCACCGGCAACGGATTTTCTTCGAGCTGGTTGATTGCTTCGCTGAAGCCACCGTAACTACCGAGCTCCGACAACGCCTGCTCCGGGCTGATCAGGGTGACCTGGTCCAGATCTCGATGTGCCTTGAGCTCCGCCGCGAGTGCCTGTGCCTGCTCGGCATCCGTATCCATCGTCAGAAACAGGGAGATAGCCGCGGTCTGGTCCCAGGACTCGCTCAACAGGTTCAGGTTCCGGGTAAGCACGTACAAACCCGCGGGCAACGCGAGGGCGATGGCAATCACGGCGACCGTCATGCCCGTTGCAAACGGGTTGCGCAGCAGGTGCCCGAGGCTACCCAACGCCGCTTGGAGGTGGTGGCTCAGCCAGGTGGCCGGAAGCCGAAGCGGATGGACGCGAACACGTCTACGAGCGGAGCGACGGCGTTGGTGCATATATTGCGTATATCCCGTAGGGGGCAGGCTGTGCCCACCATCTGGCAGGGCAAGCGCGTAGGTTGGGCAAAGCCGCCGGGGACGGTGGCAACCGCCGTGGACTACAAGGACTTAAGTGGTCCACGTGGACCGGGGGTCGCTGGGTGCTCCCGAGTCCATGCAGTCCATACTGTCCATGTTGTCCATTGGGCTACCCTCATGCCGTCCATGTGGTCCACGGCGGTGTGCCCGACATCCACAGTTCGTCGAGTACGGCCCACCGTCCCCGGCGGGCTTTGCCCAACCGACAAGATCATGTTTTCGGAGAAATTTATATGCGCTCGCCCTTACCAATAACATCAATTCGGTTCTTCCATTGGGGATTCCTGTTTGCCGCAAATAAACGCGAATGAACGCAAATCGGTCGAAATCGGTTCGCCATCATCGACGGTTCCTGATCCCATTGGGTTTATTGGCGTCCATTTGCGTCGATTTGCGGCTGATTTTTCCGTGAAGATCCTGCCCACTCAATGTTGGCGATAGTTGAGAGCATCTGTGCCAGGGGGCGTTCTCAATCAATAAATCATCATAAGCGTTGTAGGCTGGGTCGAGGAACGAAACCCAGCTTTTCCGATCCGCAATACCCTGTGCCGGGTTTGGCCGTCCCTGGCCGTAACCCAGCCTACGGGCTTGATTTTTATGATGATTTGGTTCAATTGAGAACGCCCCCTAGGTCCTCGTGTCCCCTGACAAGGAACCGCTGGTCAAGGTCAAGGTCCGGTAGGGCAGGCCCATGATCAATGCCAGATCGTGACTGGCGATAAGCAGGGTGACACCGACCTGATGCAGGCGCTCGAATAACCCCATGATTTCGCGTGAGAGCTCCGGGTCCAGATTGCCTGTCGGCTCGTCGGCCAACACCAGGGGTGGGCGTGCTACGATTGCCCGGGCGATACCGACCCGCTGCTGCTCGCCACCGGACAGCCGGATCGGTAGGGTCCATTCCCGACCCAAGAGACCCACCTGGTCGAGGGCGGCCCGTACCCGGCGACCGACCTCCTTATGGCGGTAACCGGCTGCAACCAGGGGCAGGGCCACATTATCGAACACCGTACGGTCTATCAGCAGGCGGTGGTCCTGAAAGATCATCCCGACCTCGCGCCGGTGCAGGGGGATCTTGCGTGTGGGCAGATGTCTCAGGTTGCGCCCGTTGACGATGACCTGGCCCCGGGTAGGGCGTTCGATCAGACCGATCAATCGCAACAGAGTACTTTTACCCGCTCCCGAATGGCCGGTGAGAAAGGCCATCTCGCCGGGTTTGAGCTCGAAGCTCAGGTTCTTGAGGGCATCCCCGTGCTGTGGATAACGTTTCGTAACGTGCTTGAAACGGATCACCTCAGCCCTCTTCCACTATAGGTTCCAGGTAATGTCGACATTTATATGCTTAAAATTCCATGTGAGCAGAAAATCCATGCCTTGAACAGTTAACGGACAAACAGGGCGTCGAGGAACTCCTCGGCGTCGAAGTGACGCAAGTCCTCGATTTTTTCGCCGATCCCGATGAACCGAATGGGTACCCCCAGCCGGTCGGTGATGGCAAACAGGATACCGCCCTTGGCCGTGCCGTCGAGCTTAGTGAGGGTAATGCCCGTCAGCCCCACGGCCTGGTCGAACTGAATCGCCTGGTTGAGAGCGTTCTGGCCCGTGGTCGCATCCACCACCAGCATCACCTCGTGGGGGGCCTCCGGGTCGATCTTTTTCATGACCCGGGCGATCTTTGCCAACTCCTCCATGAGGTTATCCTTGGTATGCAATCTCCCCGCCGTGTCCGCGATGAGCACATCCATCCGGCGGGCGGTGGCCGCCTGCAGGGCGTCATAGATCACCGAGGCCGAATCCGCTCCCTGGTGCTGCGCGATAACCGGCACCCCGTTGCGTTCCCCCCAGGTTTGGAGCTGCTCCACGGCGGCGGCCCGGAAGGTGTCGCCAGCCGCCAACATGACCTCGTTGCCTTCCTCCCGGAGCCGCTTGGTCAGCTTACCGATAGTTGTGGTTTTGCCGACCCCGTTCACTCCCACCACCAGAATGACCTGAGGTCGGTCGGCAGAGGGCTGGCGCACCGGGGCATCGCAGCGGCGCAGGATGACCTCGAGCTCGCCCCGCAAGACACCGATCAGGACCGCCGGGTCCGCGAGCTCGCGCCGTTTCACCCGCTCCGCAATCCGGCCGATGATGCGGCTGGTCGCATCGACCCCCACATCCGCGGTCAGGAGTTGGGTCTCCAATTCCTCGAGCAGGTCCTCATCGATGCGCTTGCGCCCGCGAATCAGATCGCCGATATTCGTATTGAGCAGCGCCCGCGTCGTCGCTAAGCCGTCCTTCAGACGCGAGATAAGCCGCGGCCGGCGCTCCTTGTGGCGCCCTTTGGCTGCTTGCTGTTTCTTACCGAACCCGAACATCTGCGTTGGCTCCCGATCCTGGACCTCCGACATGAACCGATATATGCATAGTGAATAGTGGTTGGTCGAACCACCGGCCTCGACCCCACCCCAACGAAGCCATCCTAGCAGTTTGAACCGCAAAGGCACAGAGACCGTGGAATGGTTTGGACCGCGAAGGCGCAGGGAACACAAAAATTTTACGGAAGTATGTACTTAGCGAAACCCCAAGCCCCAAGCCAAATTTATACTTGACGTAGCGAGCGGTTATCGTTTGAGTTTACTCAGGTACATACTTCCGAAATTTTAAGTGTGAGGCTTGAAATCCCAGGTGGATCTGAATACTATGAGTAGCATCCAGGGAATCACAAAATTTAAAGAATATGTCAACACAAGACAAAGTCATTTCAGTCTCGCGATATGATGCCGTACCTGAGAAGAAATCAGGTGGGGTCACCTATACGCCGAAAATCCTCGCAGATTTTGTTGCACGGCAGATTGTCCAGGCAGTCGAAAAACTTCCAACTGATCGACCGCTACGAGTCCTTGACCCTGCTGTTGGTCATGGTGAACTGCTTGTCAGCTTACTTGAATGCTTGGCTGATCAGTCGGTGCCGGCGATCGAGATCTACGGTTTCGAGACTGATTCTAAGGCCCTCGATACAGCTACGCGAAGGCTCAAACAGGAATTTCCCGACGCCTTTGTCCATTTAGACTCAGACAACTTCCTTGAATTTGTGGTTGAGAATTTCGGGGTCGGTAGTATTGGCAGTCTTTTCAGTCCCGCTGCTCCGGAAGGTTATGACCTGGTCATCGCTAATCCACCCTACGTCCGCACCCAAATCATTGGAGCTGCGCAGGCGCAGCTTCTTGGCAAGCAGTTCGGTTTAGCAGGCCGGGTAGATCTCTACTATGCCTTTATTCTCGGTATGTCCCAGGTCCTCGAACCTCGAGGGGTTGCTGGAATTATCGTCTCCAATCGCTTTATGACCACTAAATCCGGCGCTTCGGTTCGGAAGGCCCTTTTCGATCGCTTCAATATTCGCCATGTGTGGGATTTGGGGGATACTAAGCTTTTTAAGGCAGCTGTATTACCTGCCGTTTTGCTGGTTGAGAGTAAACATGGTCAAAAGCATGGAACCCCAGCATTTTCGTCGATATACCACACCTCTAAACCATCTCATGCCATGGCCACAACTCCGATTACGGCATTGGCTGGAGAGGGGATTATCGGAATTGCGGATGGACGCCGCTTTGAAGTACGACACGGCAAGCTGGACAAGAGCGGTACACTTGACGGTGTTTGGCGTATCGCTACGGAAACGGTTGATTCATGGTTGGCGACGGTTCAAGACCATACTTGGCGAACGTTCCGCGACATCGGGAAAATCCGCGTCGGGGTTAAAACTTGTGCTGACAAAGTATTCATCCGGACCGATTGGCAGGATATGCCCGAAACTACTCGGCCCGAACTTTTAAGGCCGCTCACTACCCACCATATTGCACACCGATATAAACACCTGCCATCCAACCGACCAGCTCAAATTCTATACCCCCACGAGGTTGTGCATGGTCGTCGCCGTGCCGTCAACATGGAGCTTTACCCTCGTAGTCATGCCTATCTTGATGCCCACCGACCAACTTTAGAAGGCCGAAAATATGTTATTGAGGCAGGCCGAGAGTGGTATGAAATTTGGGTGCCACAAGACCCGGATGCGTGGGATTACCCTAAGCTGGTGTTTCGTGACATTGCCGAGGAGCCGACGTTCTGGATCGACCTGAATGGCTCCGTCGTCAACGGCGATTGCTACTGGCTCATCTGCCGAAATCCCGCTCAGACAGATCTACTATGGCTCGCTGCCGCCGTGGGTAACTCCGCCTTCATCGAACACTTCTACGACCACCAATTCAACAATAAGCTCTATGCCGGTCGCCGTCGTTTCATTACGCAATATGTTGAGAAATTCCCCCTTCCCGATCCGCAAAGCAGCCTCGGCAAAGCTATCATCGCAACGACCAAGCAAATATATGATTGTGCCCCTCTGTCCGAAACTGACCGGCTTCAGAAAGAGCTAGATACTATGATTTGGGAGGTATTTGGTTTACCTGTCGAAGAAGTCCGTAGGTAAGGGTATCTGAAGCTTTCTGTTCAGAACCTTACCCTGAAATCGGGGAAACCGCATGAAAAAATTTTCACCGGTGGTGAGAAACAGGTGCGTCAGCGTGACGTTTTTCGTATCTATCACCGCGTAAAATAATGCATACCGCACATCGCAGTGCCGAACTTGTTGACTTTCGATCTGCGGAACATCGAGAGCTTCCACGCTGTCCGGGCATACTAGTCCAAGATCTACGGTCGATGACGTTTGCAGCTTTACTTCCAAAAGCTGATGCCGTACGTCCGGAAACTGCCCGTTATCTCGATAGTTCGGATATCCTAAGTGTTGGCATACAAGTCGGTGCAACCCTGCACCTCGATTGCGTTCCTGGTCATGGCCAGGATCCGCGAAGTACTCACCAACTAGCGGTTGTAGCCGTTCGAAAACGTCACGGATTGGCAACAATTGCCCAGGCTGAGGGTAATCGGCTGGGTTTACAATGGATGAGAAGTTAACGGGGGAACGTACGAGTGGCCGTAGAAGGTTTGTGTCGCGGTCAGTGATCAGTTCCGCTTTCGTCTCACCGGGGATTAGCCGAGCTTGGTACTTCTGTGTCAATGTGCTGGTCGTATCCAATAGAGCCAGTGTGTCACCCGTGACAACCTTTACTCTTGTTATTTCGTCATCATCTCCAATCCGGATAATCACGTAGCGACGTGTGGGTACGAGTTCCTCATTCCAGATTTGGAGATTGTTCGATTTTTGCGCATAGGTACTGAAAAACTGTCCTGGAAAACGCGGTTTACATTTCTTAAAGGTTGACGGAACTGGATAGCCGAGAGCTTGGCATACATGTTCTTTGACAATTTTGGAGCGGGTTCGAAGCGGTAGCCTAGCAAGGGAAATACCTGTAAGTGCCGCGTTGAGCAGTTCCTCCAATGCCGGAGCCGGAATCCACAGGTCAGGATCATCGATCTCGATAGGGTCATAGATAGAAAGATTACTTTGTCGGATCATCTCGACGTACTGCTCCGGCCTTTTACTATCAGACGTCATTATCAAAATCCTTTTTGGTTAATAATTCAGGAACACTGACATGAAGGGCTCCGGCCAGCGCCTCAAGCGTACTTAACGTTACATTTCTCTCGCCTCTTTCCACCGAGCCAATGTAGGTTCGATGCAGATCGCAAGTGTTGGCTAAATCTTCCTGCGAGAGCTTTTTTGTCCAGCGAAAATGTCGGATATTGTCCGCAAGAATTTGCGTAAGCTTTTCAGTTGGTTTTCTCAGGCTGCTTTTTTTCATCTATTGCCACCTTTTATCGAGAAGTGCTAACTTTGCTAAAATGACGACCTTGACTCGACCGACTATAAGTAGCATTTTTATCGATGGGGGCACGAGAGAGCGCACTTCTCCGCGGCGCACCGTACTCCGCGGATTAAAACCGGATACAATTCAGGGCACCTTGAAAAATACAGTTTCCACAAATTTGGGGCTTGAATAATCAATGGGTTAGAACCGATCAAGTGGCAAAAATGGCTATTTTTCAAGGTGCCCTCCACGCGATAAATGACAATGGAGTCGCTATGAAATCGATCCTGATTTTGCTTGGGGTACTGGTCACGCACTTGGCCGTGGCCGGTTCACAGGTGCACGAAAAAGTGCTCGACAACGGCCTCAAGGTGTTGATGAAGCCCGATCACCGGGCCCCGATTGTCACCTCCCAGGTTTGGTACAAAGTCGGCTCCAGCTATGAGCACGGCGGTTTGACCGGTATCTCCCACGTGTTGGAGCACATGATGTTCAAGGGTTCCGAGAGGCTCGCTCCGGGCGAATTCTCACGCATCATCGCAGAGAACGGCGGTGACGAGAACGCCTTTACCGGTCGCGACTACACGGCCTATTTTCAGACCTTGGCCAAGGACCGGCTCGAGATCGCTTTCGAGCTGGAGGCCGAGCGGATGCGCAATCTCACGCTGCCGAAGGAGGAGTTTCTCAAGGAACTGGAGGTAGTCAAGGAAGAGCGCCGCCTGCGTACCGAGGACGATCCCGAGTCTCTGACCTTCGAGCAGTTCAATGCCACGGCTTATGAGGCATCGCCTTATCGAATCCCCATCATCGGTTGGGCCGACGACCTGGAGCACCTGCAGGTGGGTGATCTGCGCGCCTGGTACCGCAGGTGGTACGCCCCGAATAACGCCACCCTGGTGGTAGTGGGTGACCTGGAGCCGGAAACGGTTTTTCTACTGGCCGAGAAGCACTTTGGTCCCCTGAAATCGGAGCAGGTATTACCACCGAAGCCACGTGGTGAGCCTGCGCAACGGGGCGAGAAACGGATCCGAGTCAAGGCGCCGGCTAAAGAGCCCTATCTTATCCTGGGCTATAAGGCCACCGCCCTGGGACACGGGGGAGAACCGTGGGAGCCCTACGCCCTGGAAATGTTGGCCTCGGTGCTCGACGGCGGCAGCAGCGCCCGCTTCAGCCGCGAGCTGGTGCGCGGCACGCGGGTGGCCGCATCAGCGAGTGCCGATTACGGCCTCTTTACGCGTCTGCCCGCGATGTTCCTGATCGACGGCACCCCTGCCAGGGGGCATACCCTGGAGGCGCTCGAGCGGGCCTTCCGGGCCCAGGTCGAGCGCGTCCGACGCGAGCCGGTGACGGCATCCGAGCTCGAGCGCATTCGTACCCAGGTCGTCGCCCACAGGATCTATAAGCAAGACTCCGTCTTTTATAAAGCCATGCGGTTGGGACTCCTGGAGAGCGTGGGCCTGGGTTGGCCCTTGTTGGAGCAGTACATCGAGCATCTGCGTCGGGTAACCCCGGAACAGATCCGGGCCGTGGCACGTAAATATCTGGTCGAGGACAAGCTCACGGTTGCCCTGCTGGAGCCCCAACCCATGGATGGCAAACAACCGCGATCGAATGCAGCGGGAGGACACAGCCATGCGCACTGACAAGATCCGCATCTTCTCCATAGCCTGCGCCCTGCTCGGCTTCGCCGTTGCGAGTGCTGCCGAGGCGGGACCCAGGATCGAGACCTGGGAGACGACCAAGGGCGCGCGGGTCCTCTTCGTCGCCGCACCGGACCTGCCTATCCTCGACGTCCGACTAGTGTTCGATGCCGGGAGTGCCCGAGACGGCAAGCATTCCGGTCTGGCCTCCCTGACTGCGAACATGTTGACGCAGGGGGCAGGAGAGTGGGACGCGAACACCGTTGCCGAACGGATCGAGTCCGTCGGGGCAGAGTTCTCCGCCGGTGCCGCCCGCGACATGGCCACCCTGTCGCTGCGTACCCTGACCGAGCGATCCGTACTGGACAAGGTCCTGAAAACCCTGGCCAAGAGCCTGTCCGAGCCCAGGTTCGCAGAAACCGATTTCGAACGTGTGCGCGAAAATCGTCTGGTCGCCCTGCGTCAGGACGAACAGGATCCGGGCACCGTCGGGTCGAAGGCCATCTATCGCCGGGTCTTCGGCACTCACCCCTACGCCGCCGACCCTGCCGGGACCTTGGAGACGATAAGTACCTTAAAACGTGAGGACCTGGTGGAATTTCACCGCCGCTACTACGTAGCCGGCAATGCGGTGGTCGCCATCGTCGGGGCCCTCTCGCGGGAGCAGGCCGAGAATCTCGCGGAGCGCCTCACGGCCGGCCTGGATACCGGCGAGCCGCCACCCGAATTGCCGCCGGTACCGAAGCTGTCCGACCCTATCCTGGAGCGGCTGGACTTTCCCTCGACCCAGACCCACGTCTTCGCGGGACAGCCGGGGATGCGGCGGCTCGATCCGGATTATTTCCCGCTCTATGTGGGTAACCACATCCTCGGCGGCAGCGGGCTAGTCTCTCTGCTCATGGATGAGGTGAGGGAGAAGCGGGGGCTGTCCTACAGCGTCTACAGCTACTTTTTGCCCCTGTCCGAGCGCGGCCCCTTTTTGGCGGGGTTGCAGACCAAAAACGATCAGGCCGCCGCGGCCCGCGAGGTGTTGATGAACACGGTGCGGCGTTTCCAGGAGAAAGGGCCGACGGAAGATGAACTGGCGGCCGCGGTAAAACACATCACCGGCGGCTTTCCGTTGCGTATCGCCAGCAATGCCAAGATCGTCAGCTACCTCGCGGTAATCGGCTTCTACGGTCTACCCCTGGACTACCTGGACCGCTTCGGCGAACGGGTCTCCCAGGTGCGGGCCGAGCAGATCCGCGATGCCTTCAACCGCCGGGTACACCCGGACCGGTTCGCCACCGTGATCGTCGGGCCGCGGAAGGATTGGGCGCCTGATGCCGGAGAGTAGTACCCACCCTGGGGACTGAGTGGACTTGGTGGACCGACCCAGTGGACCAAACAGGCCCAAGACCACATAAGTCCATTGTGTCCATTCAGTCTATCCCATACCTTGCCAATTTGAGATCCGCACAGCGGACCCTATAGCCAATCAAGCGGTTAGCGCAGGGTCCGCTGTGCGGACCTTCTAAAGGTCAACACGACCTGGCACCCGTGACTACAGGTTTCCGTAGACCGTCTCGATAAATCTTGTCTTCGACAAGGTTTCAGGCCGGAGAGGGACCTGATCGGCGTGGAGTAGGGTCTTGGTGTAGCCGAGTGCCACCTTCGCTTCCGGGTCGGTGCTGCCGAAGCTGCCGCCGTAGCCGTCATGGCCGAAGGCCCTCGGGTTGGGGCCAAGATACATGATCTGGTCCCTTCTCCCCGTGTTCAGCTGATAGCCCCCCGCACGGGGGGTCTCCTGCGGGACGGCGGCGGATTGTTCCAACATGACATCCGGAAGGTCCACACGCTGGGAGAAGACCCGCTCCAGATGCGTCTCTGATATCAAACGGCACCCGTCCACCTCCCCTACCAGCGCCGCGTAGTGTCGCGCCAGCGCCCGAGCGGTGGCGCTCATGTTGGCGGCGGCTACTTGGGCGGATCGGACCTCCGGCCGGTTAAGGGCCTCGACCAGGTCCAAGGGTACGCACTGGAGGACCAAAGGATCGAGCTCGAGCGGCTCACCGGTGGGCGGCTTGTCGAAGGGTGTCGCCATCCGTCCGTGCTCGGAGGCCGGCGTGCCCAGGTACATCTCGTTACCCATATGCAAAGGCTTGACGATCTCTTCTGCTACGATCTCACCGAGGCTCAGTCCGAGGCCGCGCACGATGCCCTCGGCGATCCAGCCGAACGTCAGGCCGTGGTAACAGACCGTGGAACCGGGTGCAAAGATCGGCTCGAGGCGTGCCACCTCGGCCACGCACAGATCCAAGTCCGCCCAGATCTCGCCGCTGGACTTGCCCTCGACCCCCACGGTCTGGGGAATCCCGGCCAGGTGATTGAGCGCCTGGGCAACGGAAACCGATCCTTTACCGGCCTCGGCAAACTCGGGCCAGTACTCGGCCACGGGCCGCTCGTAGTCGATCAGCCCGCGCTCGGCCAGGATATGGACGGCACTGGCGACTACCCCCTTGGTGCAGCTGTAGACGGTGAACAGGGTGTCTTCGGAGACCGGAGTCTCACGCTCCCGTGATCGCCACCCCGCGACACAGTCCGCCGCCAGCTGACCCTCGACATAGACGGCGGCTTGCAGTCCCACCTCCTCGCCGGATTCCACCAGCTCATCCAGTAACGCCTGTACGGCACGCTGTAAATCTGCCATCGGATTTCTCTTTCTGTTGCTTTCCGGGG
The DNA here is from genome assembly GCA_011392765.1 of Candidatus Thiosymbion ectosymbiont of Catanema sp. Cochon2018. Classification (GTDB taxonomy): domain Bacteria; phylum Pseudomonadota; class Gammaproteobacteria; order Chromatiales; family Chromatiaceae; genus Thiosymbion; species Thiosymbion ectosymbiont_A. Next base: position 243,561 of record WYCW01000003.1, read on the forward strand.
TTGGCCTGTTAATGCGGCGCCAGAACCGTGAACCAGAGACAATATTCATTCTACACCGTAAATGTGTCTTAATACGGTCAATCGTTGACAGGCCGAGGAAGGCGGCAACAAAATGGCACTCGGCCGTCGAGTCGGCAGATCGGCGGTGAAACGGGCACGATTGTTGTGGATGTCCCGCTGCCGAATTCAGGTCGGGGTGGCGGGAGGCGGATGGTTTCGATGCCGCCCGTCACCCCGGTCCATGCAAAACCTAAGAGGCTGTCTAAAAACTGACCCATTGATTTTAAATCGGTAGGCTGGGGGGCAAGGAACGAACCCCAACTATGGTTGTTGCCGGGTTTTGGCCGTCCCTGGCCGCAACCCAGCCTACGGCCTGCGATCCCTTTTTAGACAGTCTCTAAAACCTACCACCAGGAGAGTGGCTACCCATGACACCCGAAAATCGCGCCGCCTACTGGTCAGCGAATCTGCGTTTGCTGATCGTACTGCTCGCTATCTGGTTCCTGGTCTCCTACGGCTGCGGAATCCTATTGGTCGATGTGCTCAACGCCGTTTCGGTCGGTGGGTACAAGCTGGGCTTCTGGTTCGCCCAACAGGGGTCTATGTATACCTTCCTCGTTCTGATCTTCGTCTACGCCGTGCGTATGGGTCAGCTCGACAAGAAGTTCGGCGTCCACGAAGACTGAAAAGAGACGGGGGAAACGATCGATGGATCTGAAAATTCTTACCTACCTCATCGTCGGTGCGACCTTCGCGGTCTACATCGGCATCGCATTCTGGGCCCGAGCCAGCTCTACCGGCGAGTTTTATGTCGCCGGCAAGGGCATCAATCCGGTCGCCAACGGGATGGCGACCGCCGCGGACTGGATGTCCGCCGCTTCCTTCATCTCCATGGCTGGCCTGATCGCCTTCAATGGCTATGGGGCCTCCGTATTTCTGATGGGCTGGACCGGCGGCTATGTGCTGCTGGCCATGCTGTTGGCGCCCTATCTGCGCAAGTTCGGGAAGTTCACGGTGCCGGAGTTTATCGGCGATCGTTACTACTCCAAGGCCGCTAAGATCGTGGCCGTCCTGTGCCTGCTTATTGCATCGATTACCTATGTCATCGGCCAGATGAAGGGGATCGGCGTGGCCTTCTCCCGGTTTCTGGAGATGAGCTACGAGTCGGGCCTGTATGTCGGCATGGGGATCGTTTTCATCTATGCCGTGCTCGGCGGCATGAAGGGCATCACCTATACCCAGATCGCCCAGTATTGCGTGTTGATCTTTGCCTACACGATCCCGGCGATTTTCATTTCGCTCAATCTCACCGGGATGCCGATCCCTCAGCTCGGTCTAGGCAGTCAGATGGCCGACGGCTCCGGGACGCATTTGCTGGACAAGCTCGACCAGGTAGTGACGGATCTCGGCTTCAGGGAATATTCGACCCAGATTATGGGCAGCAAGCTCAACATGTTCATCTACACCCTGTCGCTGATGATCGGGACCGCAGGTCTGCCCCACGTTATCATCCGCTTTTTTACCGTACCCAAGGTCGCCGACGCCCGCAGTTCGGCCGGTTGGGCCCTGGTATTCATCGCCATTCTCTATACCACGGCACCCGCCGTCGGTGCCATGGCCCGCCTGAACCTGATGGAGACCATCCAGATCGGTCCCGTCGGCGAGGAGACCGGCAACCTGGTTTACGACGAGCGCCCGCAGTGGTTCAAGAACTGGGAAACCACCGGTCTGTTACAGTTCGAGGATAAGAACGGCGACGGCCGCATCCAGTATTACGACGATAAGAACGAGGCGTTCGCGGCCCAGGCCGAATCCTTCGGCTGGAAGGGCAACGAGATGGTCAAGGTCGACCGCGATATCATGGTTCTGGCCAATCCGGAGATCGCCGGTCTGCCGAATTGGGTCATCGCGTTGGTCGTGGCCGGCGGTCTGGCGGCCGCACTCTCGACGGCTGCCGGCCTGTTGCTCGCCATCTCCTCGGCCATCTCCCATGACCTGCTCAAAGGTGTGTTCTGGACCGGCATCTCAGAGCAGGGAGAGCTGCTGGCGGGACGTATCTCCATGGCCGGCGCCATCGTCCTGGCCGGATACTTCGGTCTGCACCCGCCGGACTTCGCGGCCGGCACCGTAGCCATCGCCTTCGGTCTGGCGGCGAGCTCCATCTTCCCGGTGCTGATGATGGGTATCTTCAACCAGAAGATGAATAAGGCCGGGGCCGTCTGGGGCATGATCGCAGGTATCGGCGTGACCATGGCCTATGTGTTCCAACACAAGGGTATTTTCTTCGTTCCGGGTACTTCCTTCCTGAATCCGGATATAGGAATGGGTCCACACTGGTTCCTGGGTATCTCACCGAACGCCTTCGGGGCCGTAGGTGCACTGGTCAACTTCGGTGTAGCGATCCTGGTCTCGAGAATGACCGCCGAGCCGCCGGAGCACATCCAGCAGCTGGTCGAGGACATCCGCGTCCCCAGGGGGGTTGGAGAGGCCGCTGCACACTGATGCGACATTAGGGACTGATGTCTTGCTCGAGCCCCGCTCAGGCGGGGCTTTTTCGTTCACGGCGGAGAAAAACCGAACTCTGTTGCATATGTTCCGTGAAAGCGTTAATTTTCACGCATGATTGTATCATTTGGAAATCAGGCAACATCGGATTTGTACCACGGTATATCGAATGCTCGCGTCAGACGACTACCTTCGCAACTCATTACATCTGCACTTTACAGGCTGGACGTGCTTAACGCAGTCCAATCGTTGGATGATCTTAGATCGCCACCTGGAAACAGATTGGAAGCACTGAAAGGAGGTTTCAAAGGTTTCCACAGCATTCGCATCAATGCTCAATGGCGCATCGTATTCCGGTGGCAAAACTCAAACGCCCATGAAGTCCAGATCATTGACTACCATTAACGAATGGCTCTTTATGGATTTCGGACTACTCACAATCACGGCGGGTAGCACCAAACATTTTGGAGTGCGGCGGCAACCTTACTCCAGTAGCTACTGGAATCCAGGGTGCTCGACCTCACCGCCGGCGTTGGCCCTGGTGCACTGCCTCGCCGCCGCTTTGGATTTCATTTGGCGACGCATCGGTTCCCGGCACAGGTGTTGCAGCCAGGGGAAAGCGCCGTCGCCGCGGCGCGTGGGGAACCTGAATCCCAGGTTCCCGGCAAGCGCCGTGGGTATCCCCATTGCCGGGGTCCCCTTCGACCGCGCCGCTCTGCCGGCGCACTCCAAATCAGTCCGGAATCCATAAAGAGCCTAACGAATTTAGGGCACTTTGAAAAATACGATTTTTGTCAATGGCGCACTTGAATAATCAGTGGGTTAGAGTCGCCTGATCGGTGAAAATGCCCATTTTTCAAGGTGCCCTTATCGGAGATAACGATATGATACCGTCCCATAGAGTAGCAACACATCCGGGGATCATATTGCTCAAGGAATTTCTTGAGCCAATGGGGTTGTCGCAAAAAGCGGTTGCGGCACATATTGGTATTCCCGTGCAGCGGATTAATGAAGTTATCAGGGGTAAGCGGGGGGTGTCTCCTGACACTGCTTGGCTGCTTGCCGAGGCTTTTAATACATCACCGGAGTTTTGGCTTAATCTTCAGGCGACTTATGATTTATCGGTTCGTAAGCCAGAGAATCATATCGAGCCACTGGTAGCGATGAGCGCGTATTGATTCGTTGAAAAATTAAGAGGCATCGCCAGGCATGTCGAGCCATGACGACTTTTGGTACAGAATGCTTTTTAAGGTGAAGTTGTACGAGGCGTATGGGACTTCATTTCAGCAGCTCGTCAACCAATTATTCCAGTACAGCGTAGAGGGTTTCCAAGCCATCAAACCTTGGGGCAACTGGGGAGATGGGGGGAACGACGGCTGGGTTGAATCGACAGGCAGTTACTACCAAGTCCACGGCCTACTACCCACCTCAAAGCTCAATGCAGTGGAGGCTGTAAAAAAAGCTGTCGGCGATTTTGAGAAGCTTCCCGAGAAGTGGGATAACGTAAACAACTACTACTTCGTATATAACGACCGCTATTCCGGTGCTCCTGCCCCATTGGTCGCAGACCTGCAAAAGCTCAAAAAGGACCGTGGGTTGTCAAACGCCAAAGCGATCGTCGGCGCGGATCTTGAAGCTATGTTTATGACTCTGGATCCGAGTATCCGCCAAGTAATAGTTGGAGGAATCCCGAGTTGTAATATCAGCCACATCGATCCGAGAAGTGTTGGTGAACTCTTAACCCACTTGGCGGACAAAGACGATGTGCCGCTATCTTTCCTGAACGAACCGGCGCCTGATTTCTCGGAAAAAATAGCTTTCAATGGCCTATCCGATCCTGTCGGTAGGTACCTGAAAATATATTCGTATCAGTCTTCAACAATTGATGAGTTTTTACGGCGCCGTGATACCGGATTATCTCAAGCTATCTCAAAGGAGATAGCTAATCTTTATGATAAAAGTAAAACCATTATTCCCGAGTCGCAGGAAGGGGCTCCGAATATTCGCTACGTTTGGATAGTCGATCAATTGATTCCCGAAGTGATGAGACAACATCCTCACAGCATGAAGGCGTACAGAGAAGCAGCGCAGGTTATCCTATCCAAGTACTTTGAAGCTTGTGACGCTTATGAGCATCCGGGCCGCGCTTCTACCGCATAAACAAGTTCGGTTCAGTGATTCGATCATCGGCCTTGCCGGGCTGGTGAGGAAGCTGCTTGTCCAGCCGATGACAATCGATGAGCTGTGGTCGGCCATCAATCGCACTGCCACTGGCTGGCCGGGAAAGCCGAGTTTTACGCATGTCGTTCTGGCCCTGGATGTTCTATTTGCGCTCGGCCAAGTGGTACCTGTATCCGATGCCAGGGTAAGAGTGGTTTCAAATGAAGTTACTTGAGCTCTCCTGCGACCAAGCCTCTTTCAAGACACTCCGGTTCAATGCGGAGGGGTTGACATTGATCGTGGGAGACAGCTCGAAGGATAATCCCAACGAGGGAAGCAGTAACGGTGTAGGGAAAACGCTCGCTCTAGGGCTTGTTCATCATTGTCTCGGAGCCAAACCGAATCCCAAACTGACTGCCGCAGTCTCGGACTGGATGTTCCGTCTTGATTTTTCGATCAGCGGAAATCATCATCGCGTTGAAAGAAGCGGAAACGGCAAAAAAATTTTTATTGACAACGAAAAGGCGAGAATCAGTGAGCTGAGAAACTGGCTAAACGAGAAAGGTCCTTTCAATCTCGAGAAGGAAATTGGTGGATTGAGCTTTCGGTCTTTATTTTCCCGGTTCGCCAGACTGAAGCAAAGCGACTGTCTCGACCCCATAGCTACAGCGTCTGAACAAGACTATGATAGCCTGATGCGATCAAGTTTCTTATTGGGCGTGGATCCCATTCTGATATTGAGTAAGAAGCAGAACAAGTTGGAACTTGATTCACTCAGAGAATCAGAAGCCAACTGGAAGAAGGATACGGTTCTCCACGACATGTTTCGGGCCGGGTCGAAACCAAAGGTTCGTGCCGAATGGCTGGAGAAAGAAATCGAACGGATAAGGGCGGATCTCGACGCTTTCCAGGTTGCTGAAGACTATCGCCAAATCGAGCTGTCGGCCGATGAATTGACAAAACGACTCCGGGAAAACGAAAAGAACCAGGGAATCATTCGTTTTCAGATCGATGGCATCAAAAAATCCCTTTCTCGACAGCCCGATATATCCAAAAAAGAACTTCTTGAGCTATACGAAGGTCTGACCTCGGTTTTCAAAGCAGACGCTTTAGCCCATTTCGATGCAGTCGAAGCGTTCCACCACAGTCTTGCGGTTAACCGGAAGAGGCGTTTGGAACAGGATCAACTGGAGCTCGAAAAAGAAATCGAGGCACTCGATAGGCAGCGAATCGAAATTGCCGATAAGCGTGATATATTGCTGCAATCCTTGCAAGGTAAGAGGGCATTGGACGAGTATGCCGTACTGGCCCGGAAGTATGCGGAACTGCAAGAGGAATCGGAGCGATTGCGCGAGTATTTGTCGTATTCGGATAAGCTGCAAGAACGAGTTCAAAAAATCAAAGAAAAACAAGTTGAAGAAGACCGGAAGGCCAACGAGTATGCGCACACTATACCGCTTGAATCGATGGATGAGCGCTTTAAGAAACTTGCCGACCTGTTGTATCCGAACCTCCCGGCAGGAATCCTGATGGAGAACAACTTAGGCAACAATCAGGTTCGCTACGATCTGTCCGTGACGATAGAAGGTGAAGACTCAGATGGTATCAATACGGCCAGAATCATAATCTTCGACTGGTTGATGGCCATGCATGGCGCAAACCATACGGTGGGTTTTCTCTGGCATGACAACCGATTATTTGCCCATATGGATCCCTTACCAAGGGCTAAGTGGTTTAGCCATGTGTTGGCGTCACTCGATGGTACTGGAAAACAATACATCGCCTCTCTGAATACAGAGAACTACGTGGCGATGAACCAACACCTGTCAGAAGAAGAACGGAGTCGGCTAGAGTCTTCGAAGAAACTCGTGTTGCGTGGTGACAAGCCTGAAAACAAACTCTTGGGTATCCAGTTTGGAAGTGATGTGGTCTAATGTTGGCGGACATCTTAGTATAAGAGATAATCTCAAAAACCGGAGAATTTAACGAAGACGAGAAGAAGTACACGAAAGAGTTCGAACCGGACGCAGTTGCGGTTCAACCACCCGCGGGGTTTCTGGCAATGAATTGGATCGAGCTTACGGCCTATCTGGGCACCGGGGTCATCGCCGGATTGCTCGCCGGGTTGCTGGGGGTCGGAGGCGGCGTCATCGTAGTACCCGCGCTGGTCTGGATCTTCTCCGAGACGGGATTCGCCGCAGACTGGAGCTTTCACCTCGCTGTGGGGACCTCGCTTGCGATCCTTATCGGGACCGGCGGCACATCGGCCTATGCGCACCACCGCCGCGGCGCTGTGCGCTGGGATCTGGTCCGTACCCTGGTGCCCTGGCTGGTCATCGGCGCCGGGATCGGCTCGGCCGGCGCCGGGTTCCTGGAAGCGACTTGGTTGCGGCGCATCTTCGGGTTCTTTCAGGTCTATGTGGGCCTGGGCATGCTGTTCAAGTCTACTCAGGGTGAGACCCGGAGACCGCCGCACACGCCGGGGATGGGCCTGGTCGGTACCGGAATCGGTTCCCTTTCGGCGCTGTTGGGCATCGGCGGCGGGACCCTGATGGTGCCCTTTCTGGCCCGCTCGGGTCTGGACATGCGTCGGGCGGTGGCGACCGCCGCCGCCTGCGGACCAACCATCGCACTGGCCGGCGTCCTGGGATTCATCCTGGTAGGTTGGGGGTATCAGGAACTACCCTCCGGCAGCACGGGCTTCGTGTACTGGCCGGCGGTGGCCGGCATCCTGCTTGCCAGCATCCCGTTCGCTCCCATCGGGACGCATCTTGCCCACGCCCTTCCGCGATCGGTACTCGAGCGGATCTTCGCCGTGCTGGTGTTAGTGGTGGCAGCAAAGCTGCTGGTGGGGTGAACCTAAGGGTGAGCATGCATCGCTTCCAGTCGCCGGCAGCGTAGCCCGCCGACAACTCTGGTGATGCCCCTATCCACCGTCCAACCGCAGACGCCGGTACAGATAAAGCTGTCCGGCCGGATCGCGCAGAATGAGACGACCTTGGCGCTCGGCGAACTCGAATGGTCGTGCCTGCCGATCCAAGGGGTTGTACAACGCGAGGCGATTGCCCCGGATCTGCAGCAGACCGTCCACCCGCTGGAGCTCTGAGGAATAGATCCGAAACCGGCCCCCCTGGACGATCAGCAGCTCCCCATCGCGGCCCTCCCAGACGCCTTCCAACCGCGACGGCTCCCAGCCCGGCGACCGATCGCCGTTGCTCCCACCCGGCGGGACCAGCTGCCGGCCGAAGCGCTGCATCAGTTCGCGCATCGTCGAGGCACGCGACCGGTCCCGAACCGGGCCACCCCAAGGTGTGCCGAGCGCGGAGCCCCACCCCGAGGCGCCGAACGGACTCTGGAAAGACCAGGGGTCCGCGAAGGCGCCGCCCAGGTCTCGCTGCCCGGGGGCGGAATCGAACAGACCCATGGCCTCCATCATCCTGGCCATAGCGTCGGCCATGACCTCACGCGTGCCCTGCCGCGCCGATCCCGAGCCGGGTAGTACTACCAGCAGCAGCAATAGGCACAACAGCCTGCACACGGGGGACCCGGAAATCATGGGCCGTACGAATCCACCCTCATGGGCATTTCTCCAGCTCCTTATTCGTATCTCCTGTGTTCAGCTTTTAACCACTGCGGTAAAGTCCGGCCACTGCCCGATACGGAAGGCACGAATTTCATTGTAGCCGACAACAAGGTACACAACCGTTAAGATTATGAATCATAATCTCTTCGCCCTGTTCCAAACGCGATTTCCGTGCGATCTCGACCGGCATTTCCTCGAAACACCGGAGGGCCGAACCTTCAGCTATCGAGCGCTTGAACACCAGTCTGCCTGCCTGCAGCGGGTGCTGAAGGAACAGGGGGTCGCGCCGGGGGACCGGGTGGTCGTGCAGGTCGAGAAATCTCCCCTCGCACTGGTACTCTACCTTGCCTGTCTGCGCTGCGGCGCGGTTTATGTCCCGCTCAATATCGCCTATACCCCGAGCGAAGTGGCATACTTTCTTGCCGACGCGTCGCCACGGGTGTTGGTTATCCGGTCCGAGGCAATGGATGATCTCGCGTCCGTCGTCGCCGAGGCCGGGGTAGCCCACATCCTCACCTTGGATGCCGACGATACCGGTTCCCTGGCCATACTTGCGGGTGCCGTTGCGCCCGATCACTCGGTCGCCGTACGCGACCGCCGTGATCTCGCCGCGATTCTCTATACCTCCGGTACCACGGGGCGCTCGAAAGGCGCGCTGCTGACCCACGATAATCTGGCATCGAATGCGCTGGCCCTGCATCGGGTATGGGGTTTCGGGCCTGAAGACATCCTGATCCATGCCCTGCCGGTCTTTCACGTACACGGTTTGTTCGTAGCCACCCACTGCGTGCTGCTGAACGGTTCGGGAATGTTTTTCCTATCCAGGTTCGACGCGCAAGCCATCATCGACCTGTTTCCGCGGGCCACCGTGTTGATGGGGGTCCCGACCTTCTACGCCAGGTTGCTGCAGCACCCGCACCTGACCGCCGCGCAGTGCGCTCACATGCGGTTATTCATTGCCGGGTCGGCGCCCCTGTTGCCTGAAACCTTCAAGGCGTTCGAACAACGTACCGGGCACCGGATCCTCGAGCGTTACGGGATGACCGAGACCGGCATGATTACCTCCAACCCGCTCCATGGCGAGCGTGTCCCCGGCACCGTCGGTTTTCCTTTACCCGGAGTGGAAGTGCGGGTGTGTGATCGGGATGGCCGCCGGGTGATCGACACAGTGGGCGTCCTCGAAGTGCGCGGGCCGAACGTGTTCGACGGGTACTGGCGGATGCCGGACAAGACGGCCTCCGAGCTTCGCCCCGATGGCTTCTTTATTACCGGTGATTTGGCTACGATCGACACCGATGGACGCGTCGCGATCATCGGGCGCGCCAAGGATCTCATTATCTCAGGGGGCTACAACATCTACCCGAAAGAAGTGGAGAGCGAGATTGATCGTATCGCCGGCGTCGATGAGTCCGCAGTCATCGGCCTGCAACACGCGGATCTCGGCGAGGCCGTCACCGCGGTTGTCGCCTTGCAACCGGGTGCCGACTTGGATGAAGCCGGACTGCTCGGCCGGCTGCAGGGAAAACTCGCTCGCTTCAAGCAACCGAAGAAAGTGATTTTTGTCGACACCCTGCCACGCAATACGATGGGCAAGGTACAAAAGAATGAGCTGCGCACGCGTTTCGCGCGCAGCTATTTTGAAGCCTCGCTAGGCATCCCTTGAGATCATATACCGAAAAGGAGCTATCCTCTGTTCCAAGCGGAGGCAGTTTCCTGCCGGCTTGAAAGGAACAACTGCATGTCCCACCCGATACCGTCCCTGACCTCCATGCTGGAAGCCCTGATCGCTACTCCGTCCGTCAGCAGCGTCAACCCCGGGCTGGATCAGAGTAACCAGGCAGTAATCGAGCTGCTGGCCGACTGGCTGGAGGCGGTGGGATTTCGCACCGAGCGGGTGGCGGTGCCGAACCGTCCGGGCAAGGTCAATTTGATTGCGACCCTGGGGACGGGACCGGGAGGGCTGGTACTGGCAGGGCACACGGACACCGTGCCTTGCAACCCGGAACGCTGGCGCTACGACCCCTTTCGGCTCACGGCAGACCAGGGCCGGCTCTACGGACTCGGCACCAGTGACATGAAATCCTTCCTGGCTATCGCCATCGAGGCGGCACGGAAACTCACGGCGAAGGACCTGGGACAACCCCTGGTGATCTTAGCCACCGCGGACGAAGAGTCCTCTATGAGCGGTGCTCGGGTGCTGGCCCAGGCGGGCCGTGCTATCGGTCGCTACGCCGTGATCGGGGAGCCGACCGGACTCCGCCCGGTGCGCCTGCACAAGGGGGTGATGGGGGAGGCGGTACGCCTTACGGGGCGAACCGGCCATGCGAGTGACCCGAGCCTGGGCCGCAACGCCCTCGACGGCATGCAGGAGATTATGGGAGACCTGACCGCCTGGCGCGGGGAGCTCGAGCGGCGCTATCACCACCCCGCCTTTGCCTTACCGAGTCCCACGGTCAATCTGGGCTACATCCACGGCGGCGACAATTTCAACCGCATCTGTGGCGACTGCGAGCTGCACCTGGACCTGCGAGTGCTGCCGGGCATGCAGGCCGAAGACGTGCGCTCCGAGCTGGCGGGTCGGGTCGCGGTAATCGCCGGTCGCCGTGGACTCGAGTGGGAGGTGGAACCCTTATTCGCCAGTATCCCGCCGGTCGAAACACCGTGCGAGTCGGCCATCATCGAGGCGGGGGAGGCCCTCACCGGTCACGCGGCGGAGGCGGTGAGCTTCGGCACCGAGGCCCCTTTCTTCAACCAGCTGGGGATGGAGACCTTGATCCTCGGGCCGGGTAACCTTGCCCAGGCCCATCAGCCGGACGAGTACCTGGAGTTCGCCCGTATCCCCCCGACCTTGGAACTGTTACGGGGGATGATCCGGCGTTTCTGTATCGATTGATTGGCGGCAACAAGCGGAACCGCCGAGATTCGGATTGAGCATTCGTAGTTTTCCTCGATGCGGTTCGGTCAAACTCCCTCCTGCGTCGGGACAAGCCTGACCTCACCACATCCCAATGCCATTAAGTTAGTCGCTGGTTGCTTACCGGTGCGGAAGAGAAAACTACGAATCACACGAATCTACGCGAATCCGATTCGCGGGGATTCGCGTGATTCGTAGTTTTTCCTCTGGTTTACCGACTGGCATCGAATCCCTGCCTGAAGGTTAACAAGTGCATCGAAGTCCGCGCCGAATTCATCCGATACGGAATCGATGACATTTTCTCCTATTAATCGGGTATTGTTATCCCGTATACTGACCAACACGCCGTCTTCTATCGTATATGCCCTGACATCTTCATAGGCGATTGTAAACTGGAGCTCCATGATGCCTTGCAAGCTGTCTTCTCCGTACTGAGTCGCGATATCTTTCGCCAGGATCATGTTATTGATGGCGGTCAGTATATAGGGGCTGTGGGTTGTGATTACATAGCCATGTTGCGTGTTGTTATAAATCAGGCCGAATAAAGAAACGACATGTTTCTGTGATACGGGGAACAAATGGGCTTCGGGCTCTTCGATAAATAACATGACTCGTTCATCAGGAAAACCCGATTCCAACGACCACGTCAACATGACAAGGAGCATCGGTAAAGCCTCTTGCTGGCCTGACGAGGCGTTTGCTAAATTCACCCTGTTACCTTGGCTTTCAATCCAATCCTGATCGTCTTCGTACCTGTACTTTCCAACGAGAATCCGCTCGATCAGCGAATCTATCTGCTTCCTGATCCTTGGGTTGTTCATTTCAATAAGATTCTTGTTGTTTGCCAATCTCTTGTCACTTTCATACCAGGCGCCGAAGTCGCGGATAAAGGGATCGATTTTTATGTTACCAGCCAGGAAGGAAAAAACATTCTTCTGCAGAGTTGCAAAGAAAGATCGACCTGCCGGGATAAATAACGAAGGACTAAAATTCGGGCCGATGGAGGCATCGAATACAAATTCCTGGATGAGGTAGTGTTCTAACTTTGTTGCTTAAGGATTTCAAACGGCGGCGCCGAACTCATAACGATTCACGAATAATCCGATGACAATATCGTGCATTTGATTCAGTTTTGAAAAACAAATCGTCTTACGCGCAAGCCGCTTGATTCGCGTCCGTAGCGTCAAATGTTTGCGTTCTATTTTCTGCGTGTTTTGTTTTCCAACGACATGTTTTTCGGGATCTAAATGGCGCTTATAGGCACCCCAGTCGTCGGTATAAAAACGGGTAATCCCAAATGGCTCTAATAACCCTTTTAATTCAAGAAAAACCTCATCTCGACGTTTCCCGAATACATAAGCCAACACCTTACCCGTGGCCCGATCAATAGCATGCCACAACCATCTTTGATTGGCTTTACTCCCTACATAACTCCACATCTCATCCATTTCAACGGTGGCGCCTTGCTTGCTAACATCATGATAATCCTCTACTTTTAGAATATCTACCACAATCTGCTCAGGCGTGTGGGTCGCTAAAAAATCGTGATTCACGGCATGCAACTCGGGTTCTTTTTTTTTAATTCATTGATAACGGTCACAGGACTGATACCCAGTACCCGCGCGGTATCACGAATGCCGCTGCCATTCAGTGCCATCTCAATGATTTGTTGTTTCGTTTCCGGTAACCGCCCTTTCTCGGAATAATCCTGGATAAACGTTTTGCCCTCACAGGCCTGTTCTTTGCAAATAAAACGCTGCTTGCCATTGCTGGTGTTGCCATGTTTAGTAACATCAATACCATTGCAGACAGGGCATTTTACGGGTAGTAATACCATAAGAGTTTCCTCGGTAAAATTTTGTTCGGTTAATAGCTTAAAGCTCAGGTAATTATATCAAGTGATTTATAATTAAGCAACAAAGTAATAACACTACCGACGTCGGGGCCACGCCGAGGTCCGCGTCCATCGCCTTTCACTTCTCCTTGCCTTTGCCTGTAAGTGCTTCTTAGTTTTTCACGGAGGGATATCAGATTGCTTGAATAGTCGAATTTCAAAGCCACCTGACCGGGGCCGGTTTCCCGGCTTGATATATCGATCCATATATCGTCGGTCTCGTATCTGGTGGAGAATAGCTGATCGGCCCAGGTGTATCTTGGGAAATATTCCTCGAAGCGGGTGACGGCCTGTTGTCCGATATCTTTTTTAAGGATTTCTACTGATTCAAGATATGTCGAGGATAAGAACCTGCGAAAGAAATAGAGGAGCTTCGCGATCAGGCTTTTGCCGTTGGCCTGGGGGCCGATGATCAGGTTTATTCTGCCTATCTCGAAATCGGCGGATTTTATTACCAGGAAATCTCTGACAATCAATTTTTCCATGTTTTTCTTAACCCCAACCTACTTTTTTCTGCTCGGACGTTGTATGAGTGCCGAACCAGATGAAGTTTTGGCAGCTTTGCCCGATCCACTGCTGCGAAGTAATTTAGAAGCAGCAGAGGCTGCTCGCCCCGATGTGACTTTCACGGGTAACAGGCGGGGTTTACGGTGCACGATTTTTCGATCCGATTTCGCTTCCGACTCCCGCAATGCCTCGCAAATTCGACCGAGATCATGGCCGTATTTTTCGGCATGCTCGGCACGATACCGGCGAATTTCCGCAATGATCGGGTCTTCGTTCATAGTCGAGGACGGGGTAGGGGGAATTCGGGAAGCCTGGCTGCAGCGCCGTTACCGATTACCTCCCGTTGCCCGTACCGACACTTGAGGTCTGATTCTTGCCCGTACTTGCTCATAGATAGGTACGCCTATGCCCTCAGCCACCTCGAGCGTTACCGCCAATCCATACGGAACCTTCTGATCCAGATTTTCCGTGGTGTCTGCCTTGCACCTCACTTGCAAACGGATGTGACCATCTTCCCCGTAGGGCGAAATCTGTTTTTTCCCCTCTAGGACCTCATGCTGCACCGTCCCACGGGACACCTGGTTGTGATCCGCATCCACCCTTTCCAGTTTCAACGGCAATTCATCCCACTTTCCAACGGGTTGGAACGCCAGCTTGGCTTCGCGCAGGTTCCGGTGTCTGGGGTTGATTGGAGTAAACCACGCCAGCGTGACCAGCATACGTCGCCAATCGGCACGGCTCGACAATCCAATAGGCAATGGAAACTGATATTCGTGCGCCTCGTTTTCACGGATCTCACCACTCCCTAAGACGGTAGCCCGCTGCTCGGTACAGGCCAGCACCCGTTCAATACCCACTGGACCATAGCCGATATACCGGGCCATGATTTCTTTGAAATGACGGGAGTTGTCCTTATTCTTGAACGCACTGGTAAGTGCCTGCTTTACATTCTCGCCATGATATGCACCGTGCACCAAGAGGGTCTTGAGAAGGAGCGATATCAGTTCATCCGGAATCCGTTCGTCGAACTCATCCTTCAGATCGATCAGTACCTCGTAGATTCTTGCCGCGCCTCTGGTGGCTAGTGCCGTGGCATTGCTGGTCCCCCGGCTGAAGACCGTCTTGGATAGCGCCCCTTCCGCGCTGTCCCATGCTACACACTGTCCAGGGGCGCGAAGCCCTGCATCCGGAGAAAGACGCTGTTCTTCATCCAGAGGGGGTTCGTGATAGAGCTGCCGTCCTCCTTGGAACAAAATCTCGGGTTTCACGGAACGTCGAAAGCCATGTCCAAAGCGGGATACGGGGCTGAACAATCCATCGTTTAGCAACTGATCGTTTGGAAACAGATCGTTCGGCAACAGATCGTCTGGCAACAGATCGATACGGCGGCCCGCAACATACTCGCCGGATGAGTCCGCGTGCATGGCCCCAATGGTGAGCGCATTCAGTGACTCCGCGGGGGACAACAAGCGTCGTTGAGACAGTTGGCGCTCAATACCCTTCAAGTATTGCTCGATCTTCCGATCGTTCGGCAAGGCTGTAAACTGACCGTGCGCCATACCTACATCGATGTCCCCTGTATAATTACCAGCGCTCACGCAAAAAAGGACGCGATGCTTCCAGGCGAGCCAGTCCAGCAGTCTCGCCCACGGGCTCGGCGTGTGAATAAAAGGGCGCTCCGGGTCGCCGATGGAAAGGTTGATGACCTTGATGCCGGGCGCCTGGGCCGGGGCATCGCCTTCACCCTCGAGCATCCGACGAACGGCGCGTTCTATTCGATCCTCGAAGAACACATCATCGGGGAAATGCTCTACGTATTCCCCTCGGTTGCGTTCATTCACATTCGGTTCCATGACCGGCAGACAGTACACTGCACTCGGCAAGGGGTCTGCCTGCCCATCGTCCAATTCCCCATGTACCACCAGGGAAGCCATGGCGGTCCCATGTCGCCTTTCGCCCGGTTGATACCGTGCCGACAGGTTGTCAGGGTCGTCGAAGAGCAAGCGGTCTTTCAGTGCGTCATGTTGTAGATTAGGCGCGCCGTCCAGGATCGCCGCCACCGGGGGCAACTCGGGGGCGCCTTCGGGAAACGCCCTCTCCGTACCGGCCTCATCACCCGCTGCCACGAGGCTTTGGCCGGTGGGCCGGAAATACATTACGCCTCGAAACCTGAAGAGCTGAATGTCGATCTCGCCGCTATCGGAATCCAGCATAGCGAGAAGGCGGCGTACATGCTCGGCAGGCAATCTGGCCTTTACTGCGTGGAATGCAATCTCCTCCATGTCGAGAAAGCGACCCAAGGTTCCACCTTCGATCTCTCCCAATAGCGATCTGAGCGCATCCTCGTTTTCCCTCCGTTTGCTCGGTTTTTGCCGATAGAACAATTCGATTTGGCAATGAATTTCCCGAGCGGGATCGATTGGATTGAGCAGCTCTCGCCAGCGCTCGATCATCCCCGTTTCGCCTAAGGTTTCTTCGATACCCCAGCGCCGGATACGCCGTGTCTGGGTGAACAGGTCACGCCATTTCTTCTTACCATCCGGCAAGTCTTCATTTTTATCCCACCGATGCCAGAGCTTCAATAACTCATCCAGGCCCCGCTGGTTGACCAATGAAATGAACAGCTTTCCGGAGATCGGTTTCTCTTTTTCCCGATCGATGGCCTGAACTATTTCCTGCCTGAGGTATTCGAGGTGTTCCGGCAGCCTCAAGCCCGACAAATCATCGGCTATCAGATTCCCACGCTTATCAATAAAATCTTGTTCCTGCAATAGGTGCCTGATTTCTTTTGACTGCTCCTTATCTACCTGATCAATACGTTTCTTGAAGAAGTCGACTCCGATCTTGGGGGGCTCATAGAAATCCTCATCCGGTTGGATCGCCTCGATATCCCATTCTCCCTGCCACTCCAGGCCGTCAGTGTTCTCGACTGCTTGCCGAAATTTGTCCAGGCTGCCGGCGATCTCGATGACCAACACCGTCTCCGGCTCCATGCTCGCCAAGACACCGCTCACACTGGCCCGGTAACGGGCGAAATCGTCTCGCAGCTCCGTCAATTGTTTCCTGAGCCGCTCCGCCTGGCGCTCGTGGCCCGGAACATGCGGCTTACTTGGTGTGAATCCCCCACCTTTGGGTGGAGTAACCCGCTTTGCTCGAGGAAATACCAGCAGAGGAAGACGACCGGCCATCGACGATTACTCCATTCCTTCGATGTTCGAGGCAGGTTTCAACCTGTCCCGCCACTGCTCCAGTTTCCCCTTAGTGATGGTCCGTGCATCGTCGGTCTTCTTGTCCAACATGGCCCGGCGCACGATGCCGAGGCAGAATTCCTCCACTTCGGCAAAGTTCAGACCCAACATATGTTTCGCAAGGGTTTCCGGGGTATATCCGAAATTCGTTCGGCACCGTAGGCCGATCGCCTCGATATGCCGGGATAGTTGACGGCGACTCGGCATCGGCAACTCCAGGCGTAACTGAAACCGTCGCCATACGGCACGATCCAGCAGCTCCGGATGATTGCTCGCCGCCACCACCACGACATAGTCCGGCAATTCGTCGATTTGCAGCAGCAGCGAGCTGACTACGCGCTTGATTTCCCCCGTTTCGTGCATGTCACCCCGTTCTTTGCCCAGGGTTTCGAACTCGTCAAAGAACAATACGCAACGCTGCGTTCTCACATAATCCAGCAGGTTTTTCAGACGGCTGGAGGTCTCGCCCAGGTAGCTTCCCACCAGCGTCTCGTAGCGCACCACAACCAGGGGATACATCAACTCGAACGCCAATACCTCGGCCAGCGTTGTTTTACCATTGCCCGGAGGGCCGGCCAGCAACACTCGGTTACGCGCACGCAGACTATAGGCATGCAGCAATTCGGCACGATGCTGTTCTTCCACGATTTCTTTGATCTGATCCCGAATCTTCTCCGGCAACACGAGGCTATCCAGCGCGCGTTCCGGTGTAATCTCGTAGATCAGCTCTCTTTGGTGCCCATTGCCACCGTTCGTCTTCGGCGCAATACTACGATTTGCCCCCGCCGAGTCGGGGCGCAAGGCCTTGGTCAGCCGATCCGCCAAGATCCGGTGGCCCTTTCTTTTTTCCTCCTGAATCAATGCCTCCGCAATCTTGCGGAATGTCAACTGGTCACCGCTGCTGGCACTTTTGAACAGGTCGACCAGTAAATCCGCCTGTGCCATCAGACGGTTACCTCCACAGTTTTCATGGTGTCATTGCCGAAGATGTCCACCACCTTCACCGCGATCTTGCGTCGTCTGGATCGGTACTCATGGGCCACACTAGTCAGCTCCACCGCCACCCATGTGGGTTTGCCGGTTTGGTCCGGGGTAGCATGGGCCACGATCTCGACCGAGCACACATTGGTGGCATACCACCTAATTCTTCTCCATCACCCGCTTATCGAACTCTCGGCGAGGATATATTAACGTGTCTATAATCTGACGGGATTTAATAAGTACCCGAACCCACCAACTTCCGCTCCAGCATCCGCCGTTCCTGCCGGGTATTGACATTGAAGAAGGTATCGGCGCGGTCCGAGAAATCGACGATCACCAGGCGATGTTGGGCGTACCAGGTGTCGATCTTGCGCCCGCCGGCCTCCAGGTAGGTGAGCAGGTTTTTAAGCAGGTTCCGCCGCAACAGGGCGAATACCGGCTGCATCCGGTTCCCGTCATGGGCCACGCTGATTTCGGCCTGATGGGTGTGCAGAGCGCCGTACAGGGCCGCGGCCAGGTTGTCGGGGAGCAGCGGTGAGTCGCAGGGTACGGTCAGGAGATACTCGGTTTCCGTGGCCTGCAGGGCGCTCGCCATGCCCACGAGGGGGCCATAAAAATCGCCCATGATGTCCGACACTACCGGGTAGCCGAAGCGCCGGTAGCCGTCCAGGTTGCGGTTGGCGTTGATCAGGAGGGGACCGACCTGGGGGCTCAGGGCCCTGATGATGTGGTCGATCATGGGCCGGCCGTCGATTCGCAGCAGGCCCTTGTCCTCTCCCCCCATGCGTTGCGAGCGGCCGCCGGCAAGGATGACGCCGGTGATGTCCGATCCGGGGATGACAGCCGGGGTCGTTTCCGCGCCGGTGTGCCCAAAAGAGGCGGTGGACATGATGGGTTCGGTCGGGTCGGTGGTCAGGGCCGTGGCGAGGTTGTGTTCGGCGTCCCGGCGGTACAGGAACGGACGGACGATTGTATATTTGCACGGCCCCGCTTTGCAGAGATGTCGGTGTTCGTCGCCCAGGGTCGCACTGACCTGCGGCTCATGACTGGTGACCAGGGTGCTGATCCCTTCGGATCGGAGGCGTCGGATCAGGAGGAAGGCCTGGGCGCGGGATTCGTGGTCCAGGTTAGCCAGCGGCTCGTCCAACAGCAACAGCTTGGGCGAGAGTACCCGGGCGCGGGTGAGTCCGACCCGCTGTTTTTCGCCGCCGGACAGCCGGCGTGCGTTGCGGGATGCGAGGTGACCGAGTCCTGCCCATTCCAGTGCCTCTTCCACCCTGGCCCGGACTTCCGTTTTGGGTAGGCCGGCCCGCCGCAGGCCGTAGGCGATGTTCTCGGCGACGCTGCGGTCGAACATATAGGGGTGCTGGTGCAGGTAGATGACGTCGCGCTGCAGCAAGGGCTTGGCTGGATGCCAACCGGTGGTGCGGCCCTGGTAGGTCACGTCCGCCCGGTCGGGGGGCTCGAGACCCGCCAGGATCCTGAGCAGGGTGCTCTTGCCGGCGCCGTTGCGTCCGGTCAGTACGATGCCGGTCCCCGCCGGGATGTCGAATTCCGGGATATCGAGCAGGCGCCGGCCTGCTATGTTCTTGCGCAGGTTCGAGAGGCGCAGTAACGAGGTCACGGCGGTAGTATTTTGACTTTGTTGTTTCCGGAATTTCAGCGTATATACCCAGGGATAACAAAGCTACAACACCACCGCTGACCGGTCGAGCAATTCTTCGTGGTCCGTGCGTTCGTCCAATGGTACAGGATTGACAGGATTTTCAGGATTCACAGGATTTTGTTGTTGTTGGTAATGTGCTTACCGGGAGCAGCGGAATTCGGGGGTTTGTGTGGGACTTGTCGGACGGGAGCCGACGGAGGAGATCATCGGGGCGGCCGATGCGGTACATCACGAGCCCGGCTCCGGTTTTCCGGAGTCGGACGACTGATCGATTTCGGAAAAAGTGTAACCGTGCGGCGAAAGTGCGGAACACACAAAAAATCATCCTGTTAATCCTGAAAATCCTGTTAATCCTGTCCTATTGGAAGAGTGCGACGAGCGTTCAGACGAAATTACAACATCGCCGTCACGGGGTAATCGCTCCCTTGCCCTGCAGCAAGCTCAGGGCGAAGTTCAGGACCAGGGCCAGCAACAGCAGGACCAGGCCCAGGGCAATGCCTTGGGCGAACTCGCCCTTGCTGGTTTCCAGGGCGATGGCGGTGGGGATGTTGCGGGTGTAGTTGAGGATATTACCGCCGACCATCATTGAGCTCCCGACCTCGGCGATAATGCGCCCGAAGGCGGCGACGACCGCCGCGATCAGCCCGAAGCGGACTTCGTACATGAGGGTCAGCATGGCCTGCCAGGGTTTGGCGCCGAGGGTAATGGCGGTCTCCCAGGCACGCCGGTCCGCGGCCTGCAGTGCGGAGTGGCTCATGGCGACCAGCAGCGGCAGGCACAGGATGATCTGACCGACGATCATGGCGGTCTGGGTGAACAATAGCTTCAGGTCGCCCAGGGGTCCGTTGCGCGACAGCAGCATATAGACCGTCAGCCCGACCACCACCGCGGGCAGCGCCAGCAGGGTATTGAAGGCGGAGATCAACAAGCGGCGTCCGGGAAAGCGCAGGTGGGCGAGCAGAAAGGCCACCCCCAGGGCCAGAGGCGCCGCGATCAGGATCGCCCGCAGCGAGACGCTGAACGAGATGGCGACGATGGTCCAGAGTTCGCGGTTGCCGGTAAGCAACAGGGCCAGGGCCTGGCGGTTGGCCTCGGCGAGCTCCTGCACGGTCACTCCGTCGCCGGAGCGGCCATGGGGATGAACAGCGGCTCGCCCTGGTGTCGGAAGGTGTGAATGATGGCCTGGCCCGCGCGCGAGGTGATCCACTCGATAAGGCGCATAGCACCGACGTGATTGACCTCGGGGTACTTGGCCGGATTGGTGGCGATGACCCCGTAGGGATTGAACAGGCGTTCATCGCCCTCGGCCAGGATTTCTAACGGGCTGCGGTCGCGGTAGGCGAGCCAGGTGCCGCGGTCGGTAAGGGTGTAGGCATCGAGCTCCCCGGCCATCAGCAGGACCTTCCCCATCCCCTGACCGGCCTCGCGGTACCAGGGACCGGTGGGAGTGATCCTCGCCTGTTGCCAGAGCGTCTGCTCTTTCTTGTAGGTACCCGATTCGTCGCCGCGGGAGACGAAGAGGCTCGCCGTGGCCGAGATCCTGGTCAGCGCCGCCACCGCGTCCCGCAAGCCCCGGATGCCGGCCGGGTCGCTCTTTGGTCCGATGACGACAAAATCGTTGTACATGACAGCGCGACGGTGCACGCCGTAGCCGTCCGTGACGAGTTGGTCTTCGTCCGCCCGCGCGTGGACCAGGACGACATCCACGTCGCCCTCCCGCGCCAGGCGCAGGGCCTTGCCGGTGCCCACCGCGATGACGTGGACCCGGTAGCCCGAATCCCGTTCAAAGGGGGGCAGGAGGACCCCCAACAGACCCGAGTTTTCGGTGCTGGTGGTGGTAGCGAGACGAATGATCGAGGTAGCGCTCTGGGCGGACATGCCGAGGAGCAATCCGATGGCCAGTACCACAAGCCGGGTCAACTTCATGGGGGGGCTTCTCTTCGTGCTGCCTGCATAATCCGGAAACAACTTTCATTCCGCGCCCGATTGTGCTTTTTGCCGCAAATGAACGCAAATCGTTGCAAAAGATCACATGATCTTTTCTGTCCGCAGATTACGCAGATTCTCACAGATTATTTCGTTTTTAATCTGCGAGAATCTGCGTAATCTGCGGATAGATTGAAGCTGTCGGGGCCCGACGGCCGCGGCGGTCGGCGATCGAAGACGATGTTGCGGACGCCATTGTAAACCAGGAAATGTCTGCCCTTGGCCCGGGCGACGATAGTGACGCCGAGCTTCTGGGCGAGTTCCAGGCCCATGTGGGTGACGCCGGAGCGGGACAGCAGTACCGGAATGCCCATCTGGGCGACCTTCATGACGATCTCCGAGGTCAGTCGGCCCGTGGTGTAGAAGAGCATGTCCCCACCCGCCATATGGTCCAGCCACATGTAACCGGCGATGGCATCCGCCGCATTGTGGCGGCCCACGTCCTCCACGAACCTCAGGACCTCCGTGCCGCGGCACAGGGCACAACCGTGAACGGCACCGGCCCGCCGATAGACCTCGTTGTGGCGGCGGATGTTTTCCAATACCCCATAGATCAGGGATTGCCGGACCCTCACTTCGGGCAGCCGGATGCTGTAGAGGCTATCGAGGGTGCAGCTGAACACCGTGCCCTGACCGCAGCCCGTGGTGATGGTGCGTCGTTTCAGCTTGTCGTCCCACCCCTTCACGCCGTTCCAGGTGGTGACCGCGACCGCTTCGGTATCCCAAGTCACCTGCACCGAGCGGACCTCCTCGAGGGCCGCGATGAATCGTTGGGTGCGTAGATAGCCGAGTGCCAGGGCCTCGGGATGGGCGCCCAACGTCATCAGAGTGACGATCTCCCGCTTGTCCACGTACAGGGTGAGGGGGAATTCGCCGGCGACCTGGACCTCCCGCGCGTCCCCGAACTCGTCCACGGCGGTAACCGGATGGGTGGGCGTCAATCCGGCCTGGGTCATCCGCGGACGATAAGGGGGCGTGGTCTCGGACACCTCGGCCTCCGTAGAATCTTCTTTTCGGTTTTTAAATCCACAGATTACGCAGATTTTCACAGATTGTTTTGTTTTTCATCTGCCATTCGGATTGCGATGCTATACTGATTTATCATCGTAAAGCTAACCCATCACCCGACCTGTAGGTCAATGCCATTAAGTTAGCGGAAGAGCAAACTACGAATCGCGCGAATCGGCGCGAATCGACCTGTCTGCCGACAGGCAGGTCCGCGAGGATTCGCGTGATTCGTAGGTTGGGCAAAGCTCGTAGGGCGTGCCCAACACCGGTGTTGGGCATGGGCCATCCCTTGATGCGGTTCGCGGTCGAGATTGGTGTAATCCTGCTACGGTATACCGCGTTCACCGCATCCTACGTCCATCCTACGACAAGCGACCAGCAGCTAACATAATGGCATTGCCCGGTAGATAAGGCTTTGGCATGACCGCCTATCCGCACTCCCCGCCCGAGTCGCCTCGGGCGTTCCCGATCTCGGTGGTCGTGGATTTTCGCACAGAGCGGGATCGACGCTGGGGGAGCGGACACTGGGAGGTGGTCGGCGTCATCGCGGGCAGACACGTGGCCGGCGGAGACCGGACGGTGCGCGGTGCCCCGATCCGCGCTGAGGAAAACGATCGACAGACCTTGTGGACCGGACTCGCGGTCGAGCTCCACAAGGATGAGGTCGAGAGCTATTACCACAATCTGATGGCGGAATACCCCAGCCTGTTCGTAGTCGCCCGGGACGAAGGCGACGCGCCCTTGGAACCCTATCTGGCCAGCGTGAGTTACGGCGAGGCGTCCTCCTACATGGAAACGGACGCAAGCGTATTTTCCCTACCGATGCCGGCGGAGATCTATCGCTGGGTCGAGCAGTTCGTGCTGGAACACTATGTCCCCGAAAAGAAGAAAAAACGCCGACGTGACGACCGGAAGCAAGGGGCATTCTGTGATGGCATCCGATGACCGGGCCATTGCTTCCCCACTGCAGGGCCGCGAAGATGATGAGGGCTTTGGCGCCCGTTGGTCCAGGCGCAAGCTGGAGGCGCGCCGGAACGAGCAGGATGACCCGGTGCGGGGGCCGGATCTGGCCGCTGGGGGTGGGGAGGTCTTGCCGGCGACGGAGTCTGACGCCCCCGCATTGACCGACGCCGACATGCCCCCCATCGAGTCTCTGGGTGAGGACTCCGATTATTCACCGTTTCTGTCGCCCCAGGTGAGCACGGAGCTGCGGCGCAAAGCCCTGCGCAAACTGTTCGGACTGCCCCGGTTCCGAGGCAGTGATGGACTGAATGACTATGACGAGGATTTTCGCCGATTCACCGCGCTGGGTGACATGATTACCCACGAAATGCGTCGCAGATTGGAATTGGAAGTGAAACGCGCCGATCGGGCGGCGGATCGGAAGGAGGCCGAAACGCCCCCGGTAACCGCAGTGACGACCTCGGCCGGGGAGGGAACCGCGCCGGATGCCCCGGCTGCCGAGGCCCCGACGACGCCGGCTCCCGATAGCCGTTTTCCTGGATAAGGGTCAGGTGGCCCTAGTACAGCGGCACTGAAGTACCGATAACATGGGAATCGTTTTTTCCGCAAATGGGTAGCGGTAAATACCGGAGTGATGTAGTAAAATGTCAATTCTTACTCATTCAAGGCAATGCGATTTTTAGCATCTGTTTGGTACTAAATTTCGGTGGCCATCTCCAGAATGATTCAGTGGGGTTTGAATGACCACCTTCAGGCATCAATTCAAGCACAGGGTTTTTCGCTATGATTCTTGAAAAGAAAGTCCACGTTTGCCGCAAATGTCAAAGTGAAGATATTGTCAAGAATGGCACAAATGGGAGTGGCAGTCCACAATATCATTGTAAAACCTGTGGTGCTTATGGCGTACTTGAACCCTGACAGGATTATACGGAAGAAGAAAAAGAGATCATTATCTTTTTCTAAATGCCTCCATATGCATGAGATTTGTTTGAAACTCTTTCTGCATCGCTATAATACCGAGTTATTACCATCTGTTGGTTAAGATTCCACTTACATATTAGCCACTACCCGATCCATTTTATACTGCCACACGGTACAATCTGCGCATTTCATTCCCTCTCCCTCCGGGAGAGGGCGGGGGTGAGGGGGAAATTCAAACGCTCGAATTGTACCGTGTGGCAGTATAACCAGACAGCTTCTAAGAAACTGCCGTGGAATGACCGAACCTTAAAACCGTCTTGAAGGACGTTTGCTTTGCCCATGACTACCGGCTGGAATTCCGCACACTAACCACCCGGATTTCATCGACATCTATGCGGCGTTTGATGATAAAGATATACCTGAGTTTTGGTTGTCATGGTGAGTGAGCGAAAAGCGGTCGCTCTGGTTTCAGGGGGGCTCGACTCCATGCTTGCCGTGCGCGTCGTCCAGGACCAGGGCATTCACGTAGAGGGCCTGAACTTTTTCACCGGCTTTTGCGTAGAAGGTCACACCCACGCTATCCGTAAGAACGCCAAGCCTAAGCGCAACAATGCACTCTGGGTGGCCGAGCGCTTGGGTATGAAATTACACTTCATCGATGTCGTCGAGGATTACCGGGATGTGGTCCTGAATCCGAAGTATGGATACGGAGCCAATCTCAATCCGTGTCTCGACTGCAAGATTTTCATGGTGCAGCGGGCCTTCGAGTGGATGCGTGAGCATGGGTTCGACTTTATTATCACCGGTGAGGTTATGGGACAAAGGCCCAAATCTCAACGCAAGGATACCTTGCCAATCGTGCAGCGTGATTCGGGAGTCGGTGATTTACTGTTGCGGCCCTTATGTGCCAGGTACCTGCCGCCGACCCGAGCGGAGCGGGAGGGTTGGGTGGAGCGTGAGCGCCTGCTCGGTTTCTCCGGGCGCAGCAGGAAGCCGCAGATGGCATTGGCAAAGGAGTATGGGCTCGATGACTATGCCCAACCGGCCGGTGGTTGCTGCTTTCTGACCGATCCCCGGTACGCCGTGAAGCTGACGGATCTGTGGAGCAGCCGCGGTGAGCGTGTCTATGACCTGGACGACATCATGCTCCTGAAGGTGGGGCGCCACATCCGGCCGCGACCTAACTTCAAGGTCATCATTGCCCGCGAGGAAGGTGAGGGACGTTTTCTCAGCGGGTTTCGCAAGCGTTTCATCAGTATCAGAACGCTCGGTCACGGCGGACCCGAGGCCCTGATCGATGGTGTGGTGACGGACAATGACATCGAATTGGCGGCGCGGTTGGTGGCACGCTATGGCCAGGGACGCGACTGCGAGTCCGTCCGCCTCGAGGTCAGGGCCCTTTCAGGCTCCACGCGAGAGCTCGAGGTCCGTCCCTTCGCCCCGCAGGAGATCCCTAAAGCGTGGACACTCTAGCGAGGCTTCGCCTCAGACCGACGAGTGCCCAACCCGAGCTTCGTCGCAAAGCTCCAATCGAACAGGATTTACAGGATTCTTGTATTTCCTGAAGGCTGGAGACGGTTTATCAAAAAGTGATACCGAGATTCCCTCAAATGATAATTCTGCAGCCAACATTCAAAGCCTCTGGCGACACCGGGTAGGTTAGGAGTCTCGCGACTCCCTTCCCCCCTCAGAACCGTACAAGCGACTTTCACCGCATACGGCTCAAGCATGACAAGCACCCTCCAGGTATGGAAGGTGCGGCTATATCGAGTGAATACTGCCTTGATGATACGCTTTTGCCGGGACTTTATCTTGCGGTAACTGGCGCTCCCGTTGATGGCATGCCAGCCGTTAAGACCCGTGGCCGCTGGCAACACGAGGTGGCCCATTATCAACATGCCCATGGTTGAGATTTGCTCCAGTTTCTCCTCCTGTCACACCGACGGGCGTGTTGCACGCCTCATAGGAAGTCAGCCCTCTTGCGCGTGGGACAACGTTGGAATCCCGATCCGCCCCATTACAGAACGACCTTCGCTTTTTCCCGTTCTTACGATTGGACTACGCAAGGGCTTACGCATTGCACCACCTTGAGGGCCATACCGGCTGACCACGTTCCGCTACCGGTAGTGTTATTACTTTGTTTCTTAATTATAAATCACTTGATATAATTACCTGAGCTTTAAGCTATTAACCGAACAAAATTTTACCGAGGAAACTCTTATGGTATTACTACCCGTAAAATGCCCTGTCTGCAATGGTATTGATGTTACTAAACATGGCAACACCAGCAATGGCAAGCAGCGTTTTATTTGCAAAGAACAGGCCTGTGAGGGCAAAACGTTTATCCAGGATTATTCCGAGAAAGGGCGGTTACCGGAAACGAAACAACAAATCATTGAGATGGCACTGAATGGCAGCGGCATTCGTGATACCGCGCGGGTACTGGGTATCAGTCCTGTGACCGTTATCAATGAATTAAAAAAAAAGAACCCGAGTTGCATGCCGTGAATCACGATTTTTTAGCGACCCACACGCCTGAGCAGATTGTGGTAGATATTCTAAAAGTAGAGGATTATCATGATGTTAGCAAGCAAGGCGCCACCGTTGAAATGGATGAGATGTGGAGTTATGTAGGGAGTAAAGCCAATCAAAGATGGTTGTGGCATGCTATTGATCGGGCCACGGGTAAGGTGTTGGCTTATGTATTCGGGAAACGTCGAGATGAGGTTTTTCTTGAATTAAAAGGGTTATTAGAGCCATTTGGGATTACCCGTTTTTATACCGACGACTGGGGTGCCTATAAGCGCCATTTAGATCCCGAAAAACATGTCGTTGGAAAACAAAACACGCAGAAAATAGAACGCAAACATTTGACGCTACGGACGCGAATCAAGCGGCTTGCGCGTAAGACGATTTGTTTTTCAAAACTGAATCAAATGCACGATATTGTCATCGGATTATTCGTGAATCGTTATGAGTTCGGCGCCGCCGTTTGAAATCCTTAAGCAACAAAGTTAGAACACTACCCCGCTACCTTCACCGACCGACTTAGAACCCTTCTGTGTGCCGGATGGGACATCGGATGTGTCGGCTCGCCGTCAATACTCACCGACCGGCCCATCTGTGCCATTTTGGCTCTGGAGCCGAAGGGTAGCGCTCGCTCCGCACCTTTTACGACACGTAAACGAAGGTTCAGATCGCTTGTTCTTATCGGTCATTTCCTGAGCATCTTCCGTGTGCTACTCACTTTCAATGCGGTTATCGAGTGCTTGAGACCCCGCCGTTGCCGGCAACGCCCCCTCGATCAGGAAACAGGTGACATCACACCCTGCCTAAATCATTGCATCCAGTCAAAGTCTAGGAGTAAATCTAGCAACCTTGTGTCGCAATAACGTTTGGGCTCAGGCGCCCAATGCCGCGTGGCACTGAGCTTGAAAGTTGCTGAGGAGCCAGACCGCGGCATTGGGTCGCTTGCAGCTGAATGTTAGGCGAATGAGCTGTGAAAACGACCCATCAATTAAGCCTGGCTCCTTTTTTCACAACGGTTTGAATTCGCAAAACCTCTCTTCGCAGAAGGATAAATAGCCTGTATGCGTTATGATAATGTGATCTAATATTGTTAGCAGAGATGTCAATACAACAACAATGTTATTCATGTTCCAACGGATTTTTTATCTCAAGAAAAGTGAATTCTTCAAAATCTTTCGTATTCACGGTATAGAGTCCGGAAATACCGTGGTCTTTTAACGTGGCAGCCAGGGCAACATCAAAAATCTTCTTTCGCGTGGTGACAGATTTGAGCAGCCCGATAAGCGTCTCAAGTTGCGTCGACTAGTGATACAGAATCGCGACGCCGGTATCCACATAGTCTTGGACAATTTGGATGGCATCAGGTAACAGCAACGGCGCTTTAAGCCGATGCCATGTGATAACATTGAGAAACTCCATAAGGACTTGGGACTTGTGCAGGAAGACACACGGAGAGATGACCGTCGGCGTCCCGCGTATTCATGACCTGTTCAACAAAGACTTTAGCGTGCGGATGAAATGGAGAGGCGGTATTATGCGCATAGATCAACATATTGGTATCAAGGGCATACATTATGCATTACCTCGTTCCGCATACATTTCTTCTCGGTCAAGGGCAATATCTGTCCCCAAGTTGAATGTCCGAACCGTAAACGAATGCTGCGGCATCATGCTGGATTGAGGGGGCACGATGTCGTGCTTGAGGGATTGCAGCAACACCTCTATGGCCTGAATCCGATCAGTCATTGGCGCATGCCGAAGTTGCTCCACCATGTCTTGAGCAAGCATCTGATTCTCCTTCTAACTCACAACAGGTAAACCATCGCCTCTGGCGGTGGACTCCGAAAGGCTCTGACTCCTTTTCCCGTTGATTTCGGCTTTATAGTTTTTCAATCTCCCCGATTGAAAGCCCTGACGCTTTAGCAATAATTGTTATACCCGACTTTTTCTTGCTTCATTACCTTTTGCCATTTCAATGGCTTTTTCTTTTTCCTTTCCTCTCCCCAAGCTGGAGTCCTTCCTCCTTACCTTCTTAATCCCTCTTCTTTGCCTTTCTTTTCCCCAAGTTGAATCCCTTCATTGAACCCCTCTTTTAACCCCTCTGTTTTGCCTTCGTTCTGATCCGCTCCTTGAGTTTATATAAGGCAAAATCCATTTCCTTTCTGAAGTTTCTTGAAGATCCCCGCATCGACAAAAACTATGATAGGAGTTTCTTCGCTGATGATGAGGTGATCGATGACTTCGATATTTAAAGAATTTTCCGCTGAATAAAGTGATCGATTTGAGGTCACGATCTTCGTAGGAAGAGAGCGTCACATTCTCGGGATGGTTATGGACCATAATCACCCGAACAGCCAGCAGCCAAATCGCCATACGGAAGGCTTCTCTGGGTTTGATGCTCGCCATGTTGGCAGAACCGAGCGACCAATTCGATATCAGAGGATCTTGGCTGACGATTCAAACCCACTATCCGAAGTGTTCCTGACCTTACGATTTTATTCTCTCTGCGGAGAATCTGGCGCATGATCGGATAGATGTCTTCCGCACCGTTTACGGTGACTTTCTGTTGCTTGCTTAATTTGACTTCCATTGCAAATGATCCTCTTATAGCCCAATGACAGATGGTTTCTTAGTTGTATGCAGGCGCTCGAAAAAGTGGAAAGGACCAGGTTCAATTTCTGAAAACTTTTCCTATCTGCCCGCGATTAGGAAAAAGTTGAATTGAGCCCAGCTCTCTTTTCTCCCCCGGTATCCTCTATTTGATAAGTCGCACGGTCTTCTCGAAACATTCTCATTTGCGCTCTGTATTCCGAGGAGACCAATTGACCGACCACTCTTGATTTCGTCATAAATACTTCTCAACGCGTGTCTTCTGTTGCTTCTTTATCTAAGAATCTAAACGCCGAAACCGCTACATAATCTATTTCGCTATCAAAATGCCATCCACTCGCGTTGTTCTCTTTTTCTGCAACGTAGCCGGTCGTATTCGATCAGAAAATATATCCAACGATCAGTCGCCGGAAGTCAGTAAGAAAACGAAGAACTCGGGAAGCTTCAGCGGGAAATCTTGCTGGGTGCCTTTTACAGATATTGCCTTACCATCAGACATGTATGCGCCATTTGATTCAGAATTTGGTATCTGCAATAAATTCGAGGGGATAGCACCATTGTTGTTTTTACTTAAATCTTTTTCAATATATCATGTCTGATGGTCTCTTCATTGGATCATAGAATTTATCTGGATCCCTCTAACAGTTTTTCATTCTGTCGCTGTATTCTGTAAGAACTTTCGTTACATCAGCTTTTGGAAACTCAGTTTTTGCTAAACCACCAAACGGTGTTAACCGAATCTTTAGCTCTTATTTTCCTTTTATTCACCCATTCTGTATCGAGCGGCAGCTTTGAAGGATTAAACCAATAAAAATCTTCCGCAAGATAAAACCCCAAGTCATCACAAAAATGAATTGAATACGAAATTGTAAAGGCTTCTGGCTGGCACGCCTTTACGGTACGCCCACCCAAATCCTGGGAACAAGAAGCTCCCATCCGGACGCAGTTTTGCAAAATCAACTTCATAAATCTGATAACCACTCTATGTATTCATCTTGATCCTATTCCACGTATTCCTTCTTCTTTCTTTGTGAGGCAAGGAGGCTGGTCATCACCAAGATTTACCGAGGTTGTCTGGGAGTTGTTCAAGAAGTTCAAGAGAATCACCACAATAGCTCGACCCCAATCCGTCATTATAAGCAGGTTTAGTAGATAATATGAGGACATGTCTGTAACTGTCGGCGCTGTCGTTGGCATGGTGCTACTTATAGTCTATGTGACATATAAAGTCATCAATACACAGATTATAGCTTCATGCCTGCTAACAATGCTACTCAAAAGCGCGATTGGTCTTTGCCAAGAACCTCCGCATAGGTCGTGCTGAAAAAATCTTTCTAAGAAGAGCTTGCCCGGACATATCCGGCTTGCGCGGACATATGTGGGAGTCTGTCGAGCGCGGGAAAGGAACGTTTCAATCGACAATATGGGCGTTTAGCGAGTAACTTTAGGAAAAAACTTTCGAGCCTGCTAGATGACCCGCGAAATTTCTGCTCTGATATTCAAGTATTTAACGATATTTATCCTTCTGTTCTTCGTCTTCAAAAACTTGCGGAAAAGCATGGGATAAACGATATCTTTCAAGACAACGGTGGAAAACTGCTACAGGTACTTCTACTGACTGGGCTTGAGGTACTTCGGGTAGGGGAAGGGAAACGATGCAAGAAGACAGCGATGGAAATGAATATGAGTTGAAATCTATCAACACCTTGCTTACCAAAGAGTTTCTCAACACATCACCGCAGACCCAACAATCATCGATAAATATCATAAAATTAAGATTGGATTTTTTAAGTGTGAAGGAATCATGCTTTTATCTATTCATCGACTGACACCGGACGATTTGGAATTTACTATGACAAGTGGGAAAACAAATGCATAACGATGGAGGAAAGACATAAATAACCCCAAGATACCATTAAAGTATGTCCTTGAACACGGAACAGTGATTTACAAAGCATAACTACCGTAGACCTCAAAAGCGACGTAAGAAAATACGTCGAAAGTGAGGTCTGCATCTGCTGCCTGTTCGCATTTTACCAACATATGTTGCCACTATGGAAGACACCCGTCAGGTACTGACATGGAAAACACCCCTGCCGGAACGCAGAGACCAGAGCCCACTTACCTGCTCGACAGGTCTGGACAAAATCCGTTTAGGGCACCTTGAAAATGGTATTTTCACCAATCAGGGAATCCAAGCCTGTGATTATCTAGTGCGCGTCGTTGAAGGCGAAGAAATCAGTAATTTTCAGAAGTGCCTACAAAGATCGGTGTAGCCCAGATTGCGTTGCGGCAGATTCGAAAACACATTCTGAATACCTTCTTTGATCTTCGGAACGTGGGAATGCGCGGTAACCACTCCCCGTTTCTTTTTAATCCCTCTCCCCAAGCCCCCTCGCTACACTCGGGGCAAGCTCTCGGCGGGGAGGGTGTCACAAAGATTGGTAGCGTCGAAACGCTAGGATTCCTTGAGGGGACCCGAATCTTTACAAATGAGTCAAGTTTTATTGTGCACGATCGACAAACCACGAATTGACACGAATAAACACAAATCACAATTCGTGTCGATTCGTGTGCATTCGTGGTTTTTCCGGTTTCCGTACGAAATTCACGCCTCGTCGGTCTGAGGCGAAGCCTAGTCCGTGAAGTCTAAACCACAGAGGACTCAGAGAACGCGAAATTGGCCTGTGCCCTCTCTGTGCTCTCTGTGTCCTCTGTGGATCAGACTTTTACGGCGCCCTCGGCGAAGAGGGCGAAGCGGCCAGCCCTGAAGATCGATGAAGTATACTGCCACACGGCAGCACGATCCGAGCTTTTGAATTTCCCCCTCACCCGCCCTACCGGGGGGAGTGAAATCGCGGAATTGTGCCGTGTGGCAGTATACGCACATCATTCTCCTTCGGGTCGATTAGGCCACCACCTCGGCGGGCGCAGCAGCCGGTGTCTTGATGGTGGAAGCCGCGCGCAATTCGCCCACTACCAGGCCACGGTCTGGGTGGGGTCGCTCGCCAACTCCGCTGCGTGCATGGTATGGGGATCGAAGGGCTGTCCCAGCGCCGCCAGCGGACGCACGCCCCGGCGCAAAAGGGTCTCGTCCAGCCGCCGCAGGTTCATGGCCATGCCTTCGGCCATGGAAGTGACGAAACGGACGGCGCCACGGATTTGCTCAGTCGGCCCGGACGGAAGCGAGCCACCTGGTCGTGACCCGCCTGCCAACCGATCGCACAGGTCAGCAGGTCGAGAAGCAATTCCTTCTGCACCTGCTGCCCCAGCCTGTACTGTTCTTGCTCCCGGCTCCGTGCCTGTTCGTCGGCCAGGCGGGTGTTGGCCTCGCGCAGGGTGGCGTACAGACCACGGAACTCGTCGAGGCGGACTTGAGGAATTTGCGCGATTCGAGTTTGACCTCGTTCTTGAGCGCAGCCACTTCCGCCAGCAGGGTAAAAAGGTCCGGGATCGACTCGTCTTCCGCACCCGCATCCGTGGCGGACGCACCGTCCGTACCGTCAGTAGGCCCTGAAACGGGCTGTGAGCTGGTCACTTGGTAGCTTCGTCCATCAGGCATCCTCGCAACAGGGCTGCGAGCAGCTCGAAGCCCGGGCGGCGTGAGGCGTCGATCGGGGCGGCGGTCCAGGAGGTCGGCCCGGCTCCGGAGGCGAGGTGTCAGGCGCAACTCGTAGGCCAGAGCGACCGCGCCGCGTGCTGGGGTCTCGTAGGCCCGGCGCAGGGTCTCGAAGCGGTGAGCATCGCGCTCCGGCGAGGAAAGCGCTTTATGCCCTCAGATAGGCGGCCTCGACGGCGCGTCGTCCACATCTTCTCCAGAGCCCGAAAGTCGTGGGTAAAGGGTCACTCACATCCAGGAACAATTCGGTTGGTCGGATCGGTCATCATCTTGCACCCCCTGGTTATCGGTAGCTCGCGCCACGCGGTCGCCGCTAAGGTCCAGCCGGCCTGCGTGGCCAGGGGGCGAGGAATAAGAATCGGCCTCCGGAGTCGATAATGTCGGAAGCCATCCCTCAGCAGTGAGGTCAGCGCGCCTCCGCCGCCGCCCTCGGTGCCCTGTTGGCGCGCCAGCTTCTTGGGAATCTACCGCGCTTCACCTCGGCGCATGCCCAAGGTGTCCAGTATCCTGTCAAGTCCGATCACCTGGATGAGGGCGGCAACGCCTCCGGCCCCAGAAGCAGCAGTGAGTCAGGGCCGAGGGCCCGGGGGCGGCGGTAGGAAGGGCATGGGGCCGATGGCGAAGAGGATTTTTCCTATGCGTTGCTCGGTGCGGGTATCCTTCCTCCCGGGCGCGCTCGAGGAGGCCGCTTTCAGACGCTCGATGTTTATCGAGCAGTCGTCGGGATTTCTAGCGGACACTTGGCCTCCGAAGGCGTGGAACTCGAACAGGGGTTCGCCTTCCACGTTCAGGGCAGCGTGGGCCGCGTCAGGCCACCGCGGAGTCCGTAGCGTACCCAAAAGTTTTCTCGCAGGCCGCTTCGGTCTCACCCTTGGATAGCTCGTGCTGCAGGGCGTCGGTGATGCCTTGGTCAGATGAGGGGATGAGCCCACCGGTGATCTCACCGCCGCCGTCAGGTAGGTGCGCAGCCTGGCGAGGCGGCGAGCAGATCATCCCGCCCGCCCGGCGTCGGCTTCCCGAGCCCGACCTGCTTGAACAGCTTCGGGGTGGCAGGCGCCTGCCCCGCCAGTCACCAGCCGGGTGGGCAGCCAACCACCGCCGAAGACGTTCACCAGGTCTGCGTAGCGCGGAGGCCCCGTCTCGGCGTTCTCGATCGGTCACAGTGAGGCCCGCTGTGAGTCGATCTCGGTTCTCGCATGGTCGCTGCGGGCCACTCCCCGGCAGGCCGGCTCGCCCGGGCGGAGTCCGGTCGGCCCCTTGGGGATCTGCTTGCGGGCATGGGCCAGGTGGGCCGCCACGGAGGCGTTCGCGAACACTGCTGTTGATGCTGTCCAGGGCCAGCATCTCGCGGGCAATACCGACGGCCTTTTGAAGACGCACCGGACTCGATAACAATGGCACGGTATCGAGGGCCGCCTCCAGCACCTGCATCCCTGGGCCAGCGTGTGCGTGCCTGATCCAACGGGCAGCGGACATCCTTACGATGTTTACCGCGCCGGTAGTAGCCGATCAGACGCAGATAGGTGTCGCGGTCGTCCGGAGTCCCAGGTCAGACTCTCTCTTCCAACTGACCGGCGACGAGCATGTCGAGGGGCTTCCGGATCGCCGAACGGGGCCTCGTGTCCGGGACATCCACGGCGACCTGGTCACCAGCGGCGCAATGCCAGAATTTGCCCTGCGTGGCCGTGCTCCGTCTCCGGGGTACCCTCCGGCCCCTCGCGGATCAGGTGGTCGGCATAACGCTTCCAGTGTTCATGTTCACCCCAGGTCTTCCCGACGTTCGGCGTCCCAGGCCGCCAGCGGCAGGGTTTCTCCTTGCTCGGCGGACCTGCGCCAACGCGGCGAAAGTTGCTTGCGGCTGACCGGATAACCGGGAAAGCGGGCACAGCCCGAAGACGCACACCCAATCCATTACCCGGGGCCTCCCGGTGTCGGTTCATGACGCAACCGGGTATCCGGCCCGGGGTCCCCACCCAGCCGGTCGAGCTCCTCACAGCGCAATGCGTGCCTGCGGCCAACCGCGCAGGGCGCAGGCGAAACGGACACTCGTCTTGCCCGCATCGGGGATTGCTTCAAGGAAGGAAGTCTCCGGGCAGCAGGGCCAGTTGGGCGGCCTGCCGCAGATGGCGAAGAGCGGACTCCTCCCCACCCCGGGCGAGGAGACTAGGCGGCTTCATGAGGTGCATCCGGCAGAGTGCTGCAGGGCCTTGAGGATTTGGGACCAGTCCCGATAGGGTGAGCGGAACAGGATCGCCGCCAGCGCACACCCTGCAGGGCCGCGTCCTCAGCGGCGCAATAGGCGGTCAGGGCCGCGCCGTGCTCCGTGGAGTACCACCGGGTCGTCTGCCCATTACAACCGCTCGACCACCAGGTCCGCGCCGGAGAAGGTAGGCGGCGGCAGAAAGGGGAGCGCAGCGGTCACGTTGCGGGGGCGCTAGGGTATTCCCTGACGCGAACAGATCGAGCACGGGTTCGACTCGGCCCATGCGCAGGGAGGAGTGCGGCGTGCTCCGGATCGAATGCGATGTCTTTGCCAGACGGCGGTTCTCCCAGATGGCGGGGGCCTCCTTGAGAACACTGTCATGGCGGCCAGCTCGCGCGCCCGACCCGCATAAGGCATCCGCCAGCGCGAAGCGCCCGGACAGGGGAGCTCCGGCTCCTGCTTCAGAGCTGCTTGAACCCGTGATGGCGCGGTAACGCCCGCGGCGAGTCTTCCTGCGCCTTGCGTTCGATGTCCACGAACAAGCTTGTCAAAGGTGCAGATTTCCGCGCAGTAAGCGTCATGGTTTTTGGGCATAGGAGAGAATAGGCGTCGGTGCGGGGAATCCCTGCGATCAATCAAAACTAGTATAGCCTAGTATCTCGTTTCGCTCGATATTGCGGGTAGGTTCGTGAGTGCCCAACGAACTGTGGATGTTGGGCACACCGCCGTGAACCACATGGATGGCATGTGCGAGTGCATCCCAATGAACTTTAAAGATGGACAGTATGGACTGCATGGACTCGGGGGGCACACAGCGACCCCCCGGTCCGTAATGATCCACTGAGTCCATGGAGTCAGTCCACGGCGGCTGCCACCGCCCCGGCAGGCTTTGCCCAACCTACCCGCAATATCGGCAAGCTGAAGCTATATCTCAACTACCATTGACCTTAAAAGCAAACAGGGAGCATTTGTATAAGCGTGTGGCCCTTCACTGGGCGGCTGATTTTCTCACTTGCCCGCTCTGCAATGTCGTCAAGTAGAGTTGCCAGTCACGGGACACGGATCAGATCCTTTTCCACATAGGGTCTGGCTCGCGGTTTGGTCCCCGCTCGGTCACCAGATCGACCTTCCGTCCGAAGAGGACTTCAGGTAAAACTTGAGGCCCATATAGCCGTCGAACGTTGCCACTTCGGAAGGACACGAGTTTTGCCGCAAATCACGGATCGGATCGCCGGCCCGCTTTCCGTGCAACGCCTGAGCGCGGAACAGGCCGATCAGGGTGCTGGCGTCGGTAATGGTGCCGTCGCGGCACCAGCCGAGGGCCTGCTTAAAGGGAGCGGCCAATGGTTTCAATGATCTCATGGGTCTCGTGAGCGTGCGTGGCTCGCCTTGGGTCATCGGGCCAGGTAGAGGTGGATAACCTCCCGTCAAAATTCCGGGCGAGCTGTGCAATTCCCAGATCGGTCCATTGCTCCGCCTCCACCCGGCCTCCTCCGGAAGCTCGCGCCGGGCGGTGCCGAAAGGGCGTCTCACCCGGCTCCAGCTTTGCGCCCGGCGGCTCCCACAGCCAACCACCGGCGCGTGCCGATACTGGCGCAACAGGCGAATCCACGACCCTGGTTTTCTATGGCCACGGCCGCCGCTCCGCCGGGGTGGCCGACGATCTCCCAACTCCGCCGATTCCCCGTTGAGCATTCACGTTTCAGGCCGGGTCGACGATCTTGCCCCGATAGATCGGCGCCGCCACGTCTCTGTCTTCCGTCACTCTTTTCCCCTCCCGCATGGAAGCCCGTTTTGCCGCAATCGTTAGACTATCGTTATGCGAGAAGCCTGTCTAACCTACAACTTGTCGCCTTCTATGCGTCCTTAAGGCCACCGTGGTTCAAATGAGAAGTTATCTTTCACCATGACCATGAAGCCCAAGACCCTTGGTTGGGGAATTGTTTCCGTTGAAACCAGATACATTGGTCATCGCCCTTACCTTTGTCGCCTACTTTGCGCTGGTTCTCGTAATCGGCTGGTATGCCTTCCGGCGTACTGCATCACGGACTTCATCCTCGGCGGGCGGCGATTTGGGCGGCGGTACCGCGGCCCTGAGCGGCGGCGCCTCCGACATGAGCGGTTGGCTGCTGCTCTGACCTGCCGGGCTTGCCTATGCCGCCGGGACTGCAATCCCTGTGGCTGGCAGGGGCCTGTTGCTGGGCACCTGGCTCAGCTGGCTGCTGGTGGCAAAACGGCTGCGCGGCGGCAGCGGGCATGGCAATGCCCTTACTCTGCCGGAGTTCTGGCCAACCGTTTCGGCGACGACAACGGCTGGTGCGGCATCAGTGCCTTCTTTTATCTGCTGTTCTTTCTTATCTGTATACGGGCTCCGGGCTGGTAGCGGGCGGCAAGCTGTTCGATCCGTGTTCGGCTTACCCCTACTTGTGAGCGGTAGCGGTCGGGACCTTGGTCATCCTGCTTTACACCGCGGTGGGTGGATTTCTCGCCGTTTCTGGACCGATGTCGTGCAAGGGCTGCTCATGGCCGTGGCCCTCGTGGCCATCCGCTGATGGCCTTCGGTAGCGTCGGGAGACATGGGACCGGGCCTGGCGCACATCGAGGCGGTCAATCGTTCTGTTCGGAATCTTTACCGCAGCGGATGGATCGGCCTTGGGCGTGATCGGAATCCTGTCACTTGCCGCCTAGGGTCTCGGCTGTTTCGGTCAGCCCCATTCTGGCGCGCTTTCAGGCCATGAGCTCCATCCACCGCCGTCCGGGCGGGCCGCCTCATCGCCGTCTCCTGGGTCGCCGTCACCCTCACCGGCGCCGTGCTCGCCGGACTATCCGATATCCTGGTACTGGATCACCGCTGGCACGGACGACCGCGAGCGGGTCTTCTCGAACCTGGTGAATCTGTTGTTCGCCGGTGATCGCCGGTGACTGTCTGCCGCTATCCTGGCGGCGATCATGAGTACGGCGGACTCACTGGCTCCTGGTCTCGTCCGCTGCCTTCACCGAGGATCTGTCCGCCGCACACGCTGTTGCGGCGGAAGCGGAGCCGCGGGAAGCCCAGTGGCGTGGGACGCGGATCAGTCGTGGTGCTTGCGGGTTTTGGCCTTTATCGTAGCCCTGGACCCCGGACCATGATCCTGGATCTGGTGTAGGCTACGCCTGGGGTAGGCTTCGGCGCCGCCTTCGGCCCATTGGTTCTCTCCTCTACTGGCCGCGCACGCTGACCCCCGCCGGGGGCAGTGGCGGGCATCGTCACGGGCGGCATCACGGTGGTGGTATGGGAGCAGCTCGAAGGCGGCCTGTTCGGCCTGCTACGAGATCGTACCGGCTTTCTGCTCTCCCTGGCGGCGATTTGGATCATCTGACAAATCCCTTGCCACCCGCACTCGGACACAGCGGGATGCGAGCAAGGGCTGCGGTAATCTTTCGTTAACTTCGGAAAATAAACTATGCTTGATTTCTTATTTCTCCCTCACCTGGGGATTTTCAGCTATGGCGAGTGTCTGGTTGTCGATGATGAACCCGCTATTCGGAAGTGATTCGATTTGCCCTCGAAGAAGCGGGGGGTTTCAGTGTGTGCGGCCCGGCCACGCAAACGAGCGTATCGCAAGCTCCGGTCCGAAAACCCCGACCTGCTGCTGCTCGGTGACTGGATGCTGCCGGGGCGTTCCGGGCTGGAGCTGGCGCGGCCGGTTCAAACAGAGCGCCGCCGCGGCGCCACGCCCCATCATCATGGTGAGCGCAGAAGGGTGAAGAGGAGGATCGCGTCAGGGGCTGGACACGGGCGAGGACGTTATCACCAAAAGCCATTTCGCAGATTGGTGGCGCGGATCATTTCGTCACTGCGGCTTGGTCAGCCTGCAGGGGCGGCCGACGGGATCGAAATCTCCGGCCTGCACATCGATAACATCGCCATCAGGATCTCAGTCACCAGAGCAGTAAACGGATCGACATTGCCCCACGGGCCGCAGCTCCCTCACACTTCTATCTATGACCCACGCAGACCGAAGGCATTCAGCCGCCCCGCAGCTCCTCGATCGGGTCTGGGGCGATCGGGTCTATGTGGAGGAGCGGACGGTGGATGTCCATGTTCGCCGCCTGCGCAAAGGCCCTGGAAGCGACCAAACGACACTACATGTTGCAGACTGTTCGCGGTGTGGGTACCGCTTCTCCAATAAGTTGTGAATCCTTGGCATTTAGGCCGAGCTTGCGCGCAATTGTCGCAATCATTCCCGGTAAGCGCGTCAACTTGGGACCACACCGCATGGTGGTAAGGCGTAGCCTGTCACCATAGACCTGTTCAATGTGGCGCGATGGCGGCCGGTTGTTCCGTGGCTTGTGCGAGCTTGGCCTTGACCGGGGGCGGTCTGCCGCAGCTCACTCGCGGCTTTTCGACCCGACTGCTCAGACCCAATTCCTGCAGCGGGATGTGTTGAATTCCAACAGGTGATCAATAGCTGGTATCTGCGCATGTCGGGACGGACGATCATGCTGGTCGGCACATAGCCCTTGTCGATGGCCGTTTCCGAATCCACTTGATGTAGAAGGTGTCCGGAAGCTCAAGCACCACCAGGAATGCGGTCTTGACCACCAGTTCATTGGTCACCGATAATCCCGGTGTCGAATACCTGAAAATAACGGGTTTCGATGAAATCGCACACGAAACCGAGATCGCCACTGGTGTAGAAGTGCTCCGCCCCGGCGGGCGGTTTCGCGATCTCGTATTCAGGCAGCAGTGCGTCCCGGATGCGCTCCACATACAGGCGCCGGATTACCAGGTTGGGAATGGTCGGTGCCAGGCGACCCATGGGATCGCTCCGGCAATGGTCAACACCCAGGTAATACATGAGGGAGGCAGGAAGAGGCTGGTGGTCACGGGTGGCCCGTCAGCATGTCTGAACACCGAAACGTTTCGCCAATTGCCCGATCAGGGGATCGGTAGGATCGGGGGCCTTTGTAGTCAGTTCATCGCCATGGGGCAGGCGAGAGGCGATGTATTCGATGCGGTTGCGATCCATGGCCAGGTTGTCGTCCAGGATTTCCCGCGGATAGGTACATTCTTCCCGGTAGTTTTTGAAGAAAGTACAACGCCAGAGGGTGGGGTTGTAGAGGAGCGGTCTATCTTCATAACCGAAACGGTACCCGTTATAGAAGGTGCGCATGGTGGAAAGGGCCTCCCACACCTGGGATTCAGGCAAATTGCATTCCTTGCCGATTTCTCCAGGGTCATCCGCGCTACCTCGCTTTCGTGAAAACCGCACAGATCGTGATATTTCGGGAGGAAGAAACATCGCGCGCGCCACGTTATAGCCGCTGCTGATGTCGCTCATGACCACCGGCGACACGCCGGTAATGAATACCTTGTCGAGACCCTGCCCGCTGCTCAGGGCTTTAATCGCCTTGAACAGGGTTTTCAGGATGCCTTCGCCATGCACCAGCGTTGCATACCGGTCGCTCCCACCCGGGGCTGGGCGGCCATGACTTCGTTGGCGAAGTTGTCGTATTCGTCGATGAAGAGGTAGAGCCTGTGGGGTGTCTGACCTGCCGTGTCCACGGCGGACTGGAAGGACACCAGGGCATCGTCGGTTTCAAAATGGATCAGTTGGGGCAAGCGTGCCCGATAGCGGCTGATAAAGCTTCTTATACAGGCATTGATATGGTTAATGCCATTTGCCACGCTCGATGGCCCGGGTATCGCCATGGGAGGCCACCGTGGAAAAATCACATCACGAAGTATTGGTTGTGCAGCGGGGTGGGGTTTGCGCCGATCTTCAGGCGCCCGAACGAGTTGCTCCGAATTCGTCGCGCTTCGCCCGGAGTCGTAATGGATTTCCAGCATCGACAGCACCGGGCTTTTCCGAACCGGCGTGGGCGCGGGAACAACAAATGGTCTCCCGCTTTTTCCAGGAGACAATGTGGTCCGTGCGGTCGGCGTAGAAGTAGTCTTGCGTGATAACCTTGTGAAAATCGGCAATACCGTAGGGAAATTTCATTAGTTATGCCCTACGAAGGTAATCGTTCAAATCCCCCATCATCCCGGCAGGGATTACCAGGATCGTGCAGGGGATGGCAAAAACGGCAGGGGACGGACGATCACTATTGAACATATTCATTCGGAAAGTTATACGCACTCGCCCTGGGTTGCTCCAGCGATGAACCGTCCGCCGTTCTGCGGCGCCGGATCAGCTCCACCTCTGTGGCCCATCATAGTTGCCAAATCGGGGGCCAACCATTAGCCCTCGACCTGGCTGCGGTAGGCGCGAATCTGATCTTCGTACCACAGGGGACATAGGGCAGCTCTTCCAACAACAACGCCTGTAGCTCGGTAGTGGGCGGCTGGCGTTCGGATCCTGCTCCGCTCGCGCCGTTTCGATGATGCGGTCGGCGCGCGGGCTCCGATAGTGGCCCCGGTGTGGCCCCTTGGGGGGCACGGACGCTGTGAAAGACATGTGGAAGATGTCCGGGGTGCGAATGCCCACCCAGGACAGGCTGTGGAAGCTGGGCTTGGCCCGCTTTTGATGTCGCCGTAAAAAGAGTGCCCCAATCGTAGCTGTGGACCTCGACCCGAATGCCTGTTGGGCCAATTGGGCCTGGATGACGGTCGCCAGGCGCGCGCGGAAGGGATCGCCGGAGTGCTTGTAGACCAGCCGCAAAGGCCGCTCGGGACCAAACCCCGCGGTGGCCAGCAGGGCCTTGGCATGAGCCGGATCCCTGGGCATAACGGCGAGCCGCGGCGCCCGGCCCAGTGTTCGGGGGGAAACATGGCCGCCGCGGCCGGCCCCCGTCCCGGAATAAGCGCAGGATCGCCTGTGGTCGATGAAGTGATAGCCCGACGCACCGGGGTGGCGAGCGGTGACCGGATCCTGGAGGTTGAAGCCGAGATAGGAGAATTGGCCCCGCCGATCTTCCGCACCCGTACCTCGGGACGCCCCGCAGATAGTCCCAAAGCTCCGGGGCCAGGTCGTTCTGCAACAGATGGATCTCGCCCACAGCAGCTTCATGACCCGGACGTTACGGGGTCTTTGACCACCAGCAGCGCAACCGCCCGGCAGTCGCGTTCTGCATTCGAGGCGCAGGCGGCCGGTCTCCGGGCCAATCGAGGGAATCGAAAGGTCCGCTGCCCACGGGTGCGCGTTGAAACTCGTGGCCGCCCGGATCCAGTGCCACCCGGCAGGATGCCGATGCAGATAGGCGGGGAAACGGGGGTCGGGAGCGGAGCCTGAACTCGACCGGTCGGCCCCGTCGGTCCGAATGTCCCGGATGATACTCAGCAAAGCGCGGTGCGGGGAGGCAGCGGCGGGGTCCAGGATCGGTATGGAGTCGCCTTGACGTCCTCGGCGCGCCAGGCGGCTGCCATCGCTGAAGTCCGCCCATGTTTCCCCAGGGTGAACGAATGGCAGATCCGGCGTAAGTTTGCTCCCAAGGTGGCCAGGGCGGGTATCCGGCACTGCCGCGCGTCGAATTCCACCAACCGGTAAGAGCGGGCGGTTGATGCGCTCAGTCAGAAAATTACAGCTCATGGGGTATCTAGGAGTCCAGAAGATTGCAGCGCGATGAACAAAACCACATGTAATACCTCACTTTTTTGAAGCATTAGTCATCTTTTTTCCGCAAGATATTACAGGCACCACCTGCCAAAACACGGCAGCAGCCTTTACCATTTGTGTGCTCATGTGGGCCACAGCCAGGACACAGAAATGGACCACAGGCAGATGGAGCCACTTACTGAGTCAGTTGGAAACTCCTAGTCAGCTCCACCACCAGCCCCCTAATACCTGTCCTTCCCAAGAGTCACACCTGGTCTTGCCGGTCTGGCGCGGGGCATGGAGGACGAAGTAACGTTCCTCTACAATCAAGCGGCGGATTTCGTCCATATCCCAACGTGCTAACGCAGGAACAGTGTAATGGTCGTCTGGCCTAACGGGACCGGCGGTATTGAAGGTCTTCATGAATCCTCCTGCGGGTTCGCCTTTCATAATTCTATGTTCATCTTATAATCTGTTTTCTATTCATTCGGTTACGGGGGTAATCCGCGATGCGAACTATCGTCAACAACTCGAAGCTTCAGATCGGATTGCTGCTCGGCGTGAGTTGCGCATTGATTTATGGTCTTCTAACCGATACCCATAATTGGGGAGGGGATTTTGCCACATACATAATGCAGGCAAGAAGCATTGTGGAGCAGGATATTTCAGGATTTATAGCGGATAACGAGTTTACTATCCGGCAGTCCACACACCCCATGGGGCCAATAGCATATCCCTGGGGGTTTCCTCTTCGCACCCTTCCTTTTTATAAGGCATTCGGGCTCGACATCCTCCGGCTGAAACTGGTCGGGGTGATCTGTTATGTCCTGTTTCTATTGGTCATTTATCATGGATGCGCAAAATATCATTCGAGGGCTGGAATTTTCGGGGTAACTGCCATATTCGCATTGAATCCCTTCATGCTTACTTTCCTCAACCAGATATTATCCGATATCCCTTTTCTTCTGTTCTCTACATTATGCGTCTTTCTCGTTGGTCGAGTCATCGTACAGCGCCGTCCGATCATTTCGTTTCCCATCGACTATGTATTGATCGGAATCATTCTAGGCATCGCCTTTCTTATAAGGAACAATGGGGCATTGCTCATCATTCTCGTGGCGCTGACCCAATTGGTTTCCGCCGCATTCGGCGACCATAAGGGTAAACTCGATTTTTCCTTCACAAGACACCTGGTAAGAATGCGTGATGCATTGAAAATGGCACCCGTATCCTTGGTGATCGGATTGATTCCCTATGCGACTTTTCTCTGCCTACTCGGCTTGGCAGCCCTTTGGCATCCGCAGCTCCCCTTCGGTGGTGCATTACACCTCGAGGTACTGGACAGGACCTTGGACAACACTTTGACTTTGCCAAACAAAATTGCGCTCAATGCTGTTTATTATGCTGCCATGCCGTTGAAATTCTTCGGAAGTTTTTTGCTATACGCCATGAGTGTTCCCTTTGTATTGATTGGAATAACCCGCAGATATAAAAGCGATTATCATATCTTACTCTATGTGGCGTTGGTAGTTTTTTTACATCTCATTTGGCCTGGAAGGCAAGGCTTGCGGTATCTATTTCCCTTGCTTCCATTCTATGTGTCCTTCATGTTTACGGGCATCGAAGTATCGTACCAGTCAGCGGCGATCTTCGGGAAACGGATCAAGCCCAGTTATCTCATTGCGGCCGTTATGATGACTTTGTTATTCTTCACAGAAGAAATAGGGTATCGTGTTTATGAAAATGTAACCAATGGCAGAACCGTGTCGTGGGGTC
This sequence comes from Candidatus Thiosymbion ectosymbiont of Catanema sp. Cochon2018, assembly GCA_011392765.1. Lineage (GTDB taxonomy): Bacteria > Pseudomonadota > Gammaproteobacteria > Chromatiales > Chromatiaceae > Thiosymbion > Thiosymbion ectosymbiont_A. The sequence goes on from WYCW01000003.1 coordinate 288,154, forward strand.
CATTCAGACCGGATAGATTTTGGTTGTGGGGTCCATTTTCACCGGATGCCCGTGAGATGTTCCACTTCATAAAGGACAATACTGACACCGAAGATATTATCGTTTTCTTCAAGCCGCAGGTAATGCGATTGATGACTGACCGGATGTCGATAGCTCATAGAAGGGGCAAAGATATCAATATGGGTGATTACCTGGTTGTACTCAAAAACCCTGAGGCCATTTATTATAGGGGCAACCTCTACGGTAATGTGTTGAAAAGCATTCCTCATCGGAAGACCCTATTCGACAATGCGCGATTCACGGTTATCAAGCTGTAGTAATCGTTCAGCCCCCACCTCGTCATCCCGGCAGGGATTGCCGGAATCCGGGTGCCATGGATGGCAGAAACAGGGCACCTTGAAAAATAGGTGTTTCCACCAACCAAGAAACCCTAAGAGCCTGTCTAAAAAGACAGTCTCTTAGTACCCCTTTGTGCCTTTGTGTGATGTTCTTCATTTCTCACACAAAAAATAAACGCAAATGGACGCAAATTGAATCGATTCCGAAATAGAATATGCAAATCATAGCCTGACTTCTTCCATCATTCCGCATTCATCATTCATCACAGAGGCATCGGCTCACATCCCCCACACCCCGATCCGGTATTTCTCATACTGCTCTTGCCGAGCCAGGACCTTCTCTTCCCACGGCACCTCCGGGGTGCGGTCGAAAACGATCAGATAGCCCTCGTCGGTGCCCACCCGGTCCATGTAATCGGTGGTCTGAGAAAGGCCCTCCGCGATCGTTGCTTCCAGGGATTTGTGCAGGATCTTGAGCTCGATGACCACCCGTTGGACCGGGCCGTGGAAACCTTGGCTTTCATCCAGCGGCCACTGCACCAACAGGTCGGTGCGGCGACGCCCCAAGCCATATTCCCGGTCGATGCGCCCGCCGCTGTTGACGATGCGCTGCAGGAACGCTTGCACCAATAATTGTGGACCGGCTTCCTTGTAGTCGAACCGTTCGATCCAGATCTCGCCGTTCTCCCGGAAAAATTGCTGGAAGCCATCCAGCAGCTTGGGGAAATCCAGCCGTCCGTCTTCTGTCATGTACCAAGCGGTCTCCTGCGGGATTCGGGTCTGGGCAATCCAGGTCAGGGTACGTGGAATGATCTCCCGGTAGATGGGATTGGCGATCTCGACCTGCGGGCGAGTGCGGATCAGTCCCAGGTCCCGCACATAGAGCTGGTCGTCTTCGCTGGGCGGCATTGCTCCGGGCTCGATAGCGCCCCCTAATAGCTCACTGATGACCTTGTGTACTCTGGGCTCCCGCAACTTGTCGGCCAGCTGGTCGAGGTGGGTATCCCGCCGCTCGATGAGTTTTTCACGAGTATCGGCCATGATCGTCAGGCTGATCGGCTGTGCGCGGTCGCGACCTGCTTTCATTTCAAAACAGGCCTCGTAGCCGAGGGCATTGACCAACCAGGGCTGACCGACGGTCTGCGCGAAGACATAATCGATCACCCCGGCCTCGAACGCCTGTCCGGTCTCCTCGGTGTGTTGAGCATAGAGGGTGGCGACATCTTCGTGGCTGAAGTTTCCTAAGCGCAGGGATTTGGATTTGATGTTGAAGGCACTGCCGCCGGTGATGACTTGGTTGTCGCCGTTGTGGATGCGGTAATCCCGTACATCCCGCACCCCGCACAGGAGTATGGTTTGCGGAAAGGCCCGGGGACGATTCGGATAGCCGGCCCGGATCTGGCGCAGCAGGGAGATCAGGGTGTCTCCCACCAGGCTGTCCACTTCATCCAGGAGCAAAACAATGGGGCGGTGATTTTCCCGCGACCAGCGGGAGAACAGATTTCGCAAGGCACTGTAAGACCCCCCCTTGCGCGATGCCTCTGCGGCCCAATTCTCCAGGCGTTGTTCACCTAAATGCAGATGGGCGGATTCCACAATCTCCCAGATAATTGTCCGTATTCCTGCTTCCACATCCCCGCGTGCCGCCTGGGCCGGCTCCAGGTTTACATAGAGGGCCGTATAATCCGCTTCCGTGTTGAGCTTCTCCATCAAGGCCAACAGGCAGCTGGTCTTGCCGGTCTGACGTGGGGCGTGGAGGACGAAATACCGTTTCTCCCCGATCAAACGCCGGATTTCATCCATATCCCAGCGTGCCAATGCAGGAACCGTGTAATGTTCGTCCGGTCGGACGGGACCGGCGGTATTGAAGGTTCTCATGAATTAGATCCTCCCTCCACGAAACGTGGGGCACTCCCATGGGAACTAATTTTAGCCGCAAATAGACACAAATAGACGCAAATTGAATCGATTCCGAATTTGCGTTTTTTGCGTTCATTTGCGGCAAAAAAGAATTCCAACGGCAATTGCCTTACATCCCCCACACCCCGATCCGGTGTTTTTCATACTGTTCTTGTCGAGCCAAGACCTTCTGTTCCCAGGGCACCTCCGGGGTGCGATCGAACACGATCAGATAGCCCTCCTCGGTACCGACTCGGTCCATGTAGTCGGCGGTCTGCGCCAGGCCCTCCGCGATCGTTGCTTCCAGGGATTTGTGCAGGAGCTTGAGCTCGATGACTACCCGTTGGACCGAGCCGTAGAAGCCCTGGGCCTCATCCAGCGGCCACTGTACCAACAGGTCGGTGCGGCGACGCCCGAGCCCGTACTCGCGGTCGATCCGCCCGCCGCTGTTGACGATGCGCTGCAGGAACGCCTGCATCAAGAGCTGCGGTCCGGCCTCCTTGTAGTCGAACCGTTCGATCCAGATCTCGCTGTTTTCCCGGAAGAACTGCTGGAAGCCGTCCAGTAGCTTAGAGAAATCCAGGCGTCCGTCCTGACCCACATACCAGGCGGTCTCCTGCGGAATCCGGGTCTGGGCAATCCAAGTCAAGGTACGTGGGATGATCTCCCGGTAGATGGGATTGGCGATCTCGACCTGCGGGCGGGTGCGGATCAGTCCCAGGTCCCGCACATAGAGCTGATCGTCTTCGCTGGGCGGCATGGCTCCGGGTTCGATAGCGCCGCTCAATAGCTCGCTGATAATTCGATGTACCCGTGGCTCTCGCAACTTGTCGACCAACTGGTCGAGATGGGTATCTCGCCGCTCGATGAGTTTTTCACGGGCATCGGCCATGATCGTCAGGCTGATCCGCTGTGCGCGGTCGCGGTTAGCCTTGGTCCTGAAGCAAGCCTGGTAGCCGAGGGCATTGACCAGCCAGGGCTGGCCGGCGGTCTGCTCGAAGACGTAATCGACCACCCCGGCCTCGAAGATTTGCCCGGTCTCCTCGGTGTGTTGGGCATAGAGCCCGGCAACCTCTTCCTGGCCGAAATTCTCCAACCGCAGGGACTCGGATTTGATGTTGAAGGCGCTGCCGCCGGTGATGACCTGGTGGTCGCCGTTGTGGATGCGGTAATCCCGGACATCTCGGACCCCACACAAGAGCACGGTCTGCGGGAAGGAGCGGGGACGATCCGGGTAGCCGGTCCGGATCTGGCGCAACAGGGAGATCAGGGTGTCCCCCACCAGGCTATCCACCTCGTCCAGGAGCAGAACGATAGGCCGGTCGTTGTCCTCCGACCAGTGGGCGAGAAGCCGGCGCAAAGCGCCATGAGAACCGGCGGTACGAAAGGCCTCCTCGGTCCAATCCTCCAGGCGCCGATCTCCCAGGTAACGGCGGGCATTTTCGGCAATACCACTGACAATCGTGCGCATCCCTTCCCGGACATCCCCCCGCGCCGATTGGCCGGGCTCCAGATTCACATAGAGGGCCGTGTAATCCTGTTCCGTGTTGAGCTGCGCCATCAAGGCCAACAGGCAGCTGGTCTTGCCGGTCTGACGCGGGGCATGGAGGACGAAATACCGTTTCTCCCCGATCAAACGCCGGATTTCTTCCATATCCCAACGCGCTAATGCGGGGACCGTGTAATGTTCGTCCGGTCGGACGGGACCGGCGGTATTGAAGGTTTTCATAAATCTTCCTGCGGGTGCAATTTCTTCCCCCAAGCGACTGATTTTTCAGGAACGCTACAGACTCGGCGTCACCCCTGCAAGCGCGGGCATGGCTGCCGCCATCGCGATCCGACTGCCGGCACCCTCTGTCCCGGAAGCTCCCGCATGGTGGTAAAAATCCGGGTACTTGAATGCCGCCGGCCCACAGATCTCACCAGGGTGGCTGAAAGACTCCGAGTTTCAATTTATCTCAAAGGGACTTCCTGATCCATCCATTAGCTTAGTTAATTCTCGCATCGAACATACTGTTGTTGCGATGCACAAATATTGCAGTAAGATAACGAGGTGATGAATATCGCCGTCGGAGCCTGAGCGGCTCATCAGACAAGAGCTCGGAGAGGCGGCATCAGAAATCGGAGAGAACGAACGATGATTATTGAAGGTAAAACAGCAGTAATTACGGGCGCCGCCAGCGGTATCGGCCAGGCTACCGCGGAGGAACTGGCCAAGCGGGGGGCCAAAGCGGTTGCAATGGTCGATATGAGCGACAAGGTGGCAGACGTCACGGCGGAGATGAACAAGAAGGTCGGCAAGGAAGTGGGAAAACCCTTCATAGGGGACGTAACGACCGAGGCCTTTCGCAAGGAAGTATACGATGCCATGTGCAAGGACCACGACGTGGTAAACATCTGCGTGCCTTCGGCCGGCATCTTCCGCGACCGTCTGTCGGTTACCATCGACAAAGAGACCGGCAAGGCCGACATCTATCCTACCGAGTTGTTCCATAAGGTACTGGAAGTCAATCTGGTACATCCCGTGTATTGGGCGCTGGAGCTGGTTGCCCGCATGGCCGAGCACCGGAAGCAGGAAGGTAAGAAGAAGTGGCATCCGGACGAGACCGTCCAGGGCACCATCGTCTTCATCGGGTCCGTCGCCTCCCAGGGTAACAAAGGACAGATATCCTACTCGTCGACCAAGGCCGGTCTCGAAGGTGCAGCCCAGACCCTGATGAAAGAGTCGATGTTTCACGGCGTCCGCACCGCCGTGATCCACCCCGGCTTCGTCGATACCCCGATTCTACAGGGTATGCCCGACGGCTATCTGGAGAAGTACGTCCTGCCCGATGTCCAACTGGGCCGTTTGATCCGGCCGGAAGAAATCGCTGACGCGATCTGCTTCCTCGTTTCCAATTCCGCGGTCAGCGGCGAGCTCTGGGCCGACGCCGGATGGCATCCGCCGGCAGGGACTTGATACGCCCGCCCGCAATTTCAGGGGACCAAAAAAAATCCCTGCCACGGGACCCTTTGGAATGGCGCTCGTAAAAGGTGATTTTCGAGCGATCCTCTTTCCAGGCGCTTACGCGCACGAATATGGCAGGGTACCCCTGCCCCGCACGGCCACCTTGAATTTTTCAGGGTGGCCTTTTTGATAAATCAATGCGATTTGAAGAACATATCCGCTTTCTTGCCCTTGCATCCGGCATCGAAGCGGTACCGGTAGCTACATAACCTTGAAGAGCCACGGCTGCTATTGCGCCTTGAATACGAACCAACACCCTACCCGGCCGGATATGTTCTTTCCCGCCAATCGCTTCAACCTTTACGGTGAATGACCATGTACGGATCAATGCGAGATGTCTTGAAAGACCTACCCGATGTCGGCACCAGTTGGATGCGCTACATGACGGCGCTGACCCGTTCCTTTAAACGCGAGGAAACCGAGTTTCTCGACAGCTACCTGATCGCGGCCCAGATCGCGCTGCAGGCGGCCAAGGACAACCCCATGACCTTGCGCGACACCTTGGAGATCATGCAGCACAAATCGGCCCTGGTGGGGAAGGGACTGATGGCCACACAGGAGAAAATAACGGACTATATGTTCGACCAGTTGAAGGAAGTCAACGAGGCCTTCTTCAACACTATTCTCAATAACGAAGGGGAGAATCTGGCAGGCTATCTGAAGCGTGAAGCGGAGGTCATGGAAGCAGTCGCCAATTTCCCGGAGCAGATCGAGAAAGTCAAGGACGACTTCGGGTTCCATTTCAACACCTCGGCCTATCGGTTGGTCCATGACAGCGGTTCCTTCCTCATGTACCAGGTGCTGCCGATCAAGGAAGACGTGGAAGTACGGGATGATCTGAAACCGGTGCTTCTGATACCGCCCTATATGCTCGGTGAGCATATCCTCTCGTTCCTTCCCTACGAAAATAAGAGCTATGCCCACAGCTTCGCCAACGAAGGCATCCCCACCTACGTGCGCGTGGCCAAGGATATCGACCAGAACGATATCGTGCAGAACATGACGCCGGACGACGATTGTACCCAGACCCGGGAGCTCTGTTCCGTGCTCAAGGAGAAACACGGACAAAAGGTCACCCTGAACGGTACCTGCCAGGGGGGCTACATCGTCCTCATGAACACCCTTTCGGGTACGCTCACGGAGGTCAGCGACACCCTCATCACCAATGTGGCCCCCATCGATGGCACCTATAGCGACGCCATCAGCGGCATGCCCAACATGCACCACGATTTCATCACCACCACCCTGCCGAATGGTCATAAGGTTGCCAACGGCTACATGCTGAGCTTAGGTATGCGGTTTGTCGCGATCGACCGCGAGACACCCTTGATCAAGGTATTGGATCAAGCCTCGCTGCATAAGGCGACCGACCTCAACCCCGGCAAGACCGCGGCAGCCCTGTTCCGATGGCTTCTCAAGGAACGCGTACACCTGCCGCTGGAAATCGCCAAGATGAGCACCTCCACCTTCCAACAACCCATCTCCGAGGATGGTGTGCTGCCGGTCAAGCTGTACGATAAGCCGCTGAAGGTGGGTGAACTGAAGGACCTGGGCATCAAGTGGTATCAGAACTATGCTATGAAAGACGACTTGGTGACGCCGAGTTGCGCAACGGCGGCCAATCGGTTCCTGGAAGGAACGGACGTCATCGAGTCCGTACCCTTTCCCGGCGGTCACGTGGCGATCCTCACCAGCCCGCACAACAAGCGGTCTCCGGTAAACGATTACTTCAAGGCAAAGGACGGCAAGGAATACCGCGGACCGGTCAAATTCCAGCTCGATATTTCCGAGTGAGATATCTCCACCGGAAGCAAAAAAGGCGCCTTTGGGCGCCTTTCTTGTTCCCTCGTAGGTTGGGGTGAGGAACGAACCCCTTCTTGTCCGAATCGGAAAGAACTGTCTGCCCCGACAGCTCCACGGCCAAGCTAGGGGGCGTTCTCAATTAATAAATCATCTAAGTGTTGTAGGCTGGGTTGAGGAACGAAACCCAGCTTTTCCGATCCGCAATACCGTGTGCTGGGTTTGGCCGTCCCTGGCCGTAACCCAGCCTACGGGTTACGGGCTTGATTTTTATGATGATTTGGCTCAATTGAGAACGCCCCCTAGGATCCTCGAGGGACCCGAATCTTTACCAATGAGTCAAGTTTGTGCAGTGCACAAATCGGGATCGGGATCGCAATCGGAATCTCGATACCGATACCGATTTTGACTTCGACCTATCCTGGTTCTCAATGCCATTAAGTTAGCTGTTGGCCACTTAGAGAAAACTACGAATCACGCGAATTTCCGCGAATCGATTCGCGTGATTCGTAGTTTCTTCTCTTACTTTGCCGACCGGTAGCGCTTAACTTAATGGCATTGCCCTAGCTCTCCAACGGCTGGTTGGGCGTAGGAGATGGGGCCTTGGCTTTTGGGACATCATGCCTCGTCGGTCCGAGGCGGAGCTTCGCTAGGACCGAATGTATTCGAAGAGCTTGACGACCTTGGTCACGCCGGGCACATAGCGGGCCTTTTCCGCCGCCGCGTTCCCCTCCCTGGGGGACACCAGACCCATGAGGAATACGGCACCGGCCTCGGTAACGACTTTGACTCGGGTCACATCGAAACCGGGGATGTCGATCTTCGTCAGCGCGAGCTTGACCCGGGGAGTAATCAGGGCATCCTCACTCGCGCGCGCAAAGCTCGCCACAGGTCCGATCGTGACCGCGTTGACCACCTTCTTCACCCTCGGCAAGCGGGCCACCTTGCGGGCGAAGCGGTCGCTGATGGATCGGGTTGCGGTCTGTCCGGTAAGAAGCACCCGATGATTATAGCTCGTGACACCAATGCGGCCGTGCGTCTTGATGTCGGGGTCGTCATTCAACAACCGGATCGCCAAGTGTTCGGTGTGCTCGTCCTCCAGCACGGTGCTCGAATTGCGCCGCTCGTGGACCATCGAGGCCCCCGCCGCTGCGACGCCCCCGACCAAAACGGCGCCGCATCCCTGTACTAAAGGGACGGTGAGACCGAATACCAACGCTGTCTTCAACGCCTGCCCCTTCAGTATTCGGAGCGGCCGAAAGGTGCGATTTCGTACGACCATGGTAAAATTTCTGGTTGTGTATTTTCCGTTCGCTAGGCGCAGGTGTAGGTAGGTAGGGCTCTGTCCGCATCCGGTTTCTTTAGTCTCCCAGCTTTTCCTGGTCAATGAGCGCGAGCCTGGTCGGGCTGGCGGCACTGATACGGGCCAAGGTCAACTTACGATGGATCCGCCCCAGGGAGTCCATGCTGAGGATGCCGGTCTTCCCCTGAACGCGCGCCCGCGGGTTATCGGACATCCAATCCAGCCGCGAGCCGAGACGATAGGCATCGACCCCCATGGCATAGAGCCGCGGCAGCTTCTTCAGCCCTGCGGGAGACACGGCGTCATTTTGAGCCGGTGCGACCAGCCAGGGGATCTCGACGAAATTCAGTCCCAGTAGGTTCTTGTCGCGTCCAGGATCGAGGCGCCCGCTATAGATGTGGGAAGTCGCATAAACCGGCACCTTGCTGCCGAGCTTGCTTCGGATCAAGGGCCAGATCCGGCGTACCGACTTCGCGTCAGCGACCAAAAACATGAAATCCGCACCTGTGGCCCGCTTGGATAGTCTTCCAACCATACCCGAGAAGTGCGCGGACGACGGGTTGAATGTCTGGACCGCGACTACGGATCCACCGCGGACTTTCCACTGCCGGAAAAACGCCCGGGAGACTCGGTCTCCCCACCTGCCCCTCGGGTACAGGAGCACGGCCTTACGATGTCCCTTATTCCAGGCCTTGTCGGCTATTTCGGCGGCCTCGCCTTCCGGCGCGAGGGAGAACTGATAGAGATTGGGTGGTTTGGCGGTAGCCGTCTGGTTCAGAGCGAGGACCGGGATCGGCAGCGCACTCGAGTCTGCGAGCTTGGCCACCGTCGGCTTCTGCAGCGGACCGATCGCCAGGCTCGCACCGTCCGCGGCGGCTTTTTGCACCAACGCGTGGATCGGGCCGGCAGCGCTGTCGTAGAAGCGTAGTTCGGGCCGTTTCTCTTGCGGGTCCGCGGCCTGGGCGGCGATAATCCCGGCGCGTATCACCTCGGCGGGCCGGGCGAAGCGGCCGGACTTCGGAAGCAGGACGGCGAGGGTCTCGTTACCCTGGTAGCCGCCCGTGACGAATGGGCCAGGCTCGGAGCCGGTGCCTATCCCCAGGCCAGCGCAGCCGCTGAGGGCAACGACGAGAGTGGTGAGCAGGAACGGGATGGAGATGCGGGTAACGGCAGTCAGGTCGATTTTATGAGACATCTTGGTTCACGGCGCTGATCCGGACGGTGGAGGAAATCGGATGCCTAATAACTTTAGCATACTTTATATAGTGGCAACGCCTATCGGTAATCTCGAAGATATTACCGATCGTGCCCGCCGGGTGCTCGCACAGGTCGATTTGATCGCTGCCGAAGATACGCGTCATACCCGCCGTCTGCTGGCGCATTTCGGTATCAAGGCAAAGCTCTGGTCCTACCACGATCATAACGAGGCACAAGTAGTCGAGCACCTGCTCGCGTCGCTCTCACGGGGCCGGGACGTTGCCCTGGTCTCGGATGCGGGTACGCCCTTGATCAGCGATCCCGGCTTCGTGCTGGTTCGCGCGGCGCGGCAGCGAGGTTTCCAAGTGATCCCCGTACCCGGCTCCAATGCGGCGATCTGCGCCCTCTCCGCCTCCGGCCTGCCCTGTGATCGCTTCCTGTTCCTCGGTTTTCCGCCCCGTACCTCGGCCAGGCGCCGCGCGTGGTTGACCACCCTGATTACCGAGCCGGGGACCTTGGTCTTCTACGAGTCCGGCAATCGTGCCGCGATGTCACTCGCGGACATGAGTGCGGTACTGGGCGCCGGGAGGCGCGCTGTTTTGGCCCGCGAGCTCACAAAACACTTCGAGACCTTCATAGATGCCCCCCTCGGCGTGCTTGCCGAACGCCTGCGTGACGACCCGGAGCAACGGCTCGGGGAGCTCGTCATCCTGGTGGAAGGCAGCCGGCAAACCGACGGCACCGTCCGCGAGCAGGAAGAAGAGCGGGTCCTAACCATTTTGTCCGATACCCTCCCCCTCAAACAAGCCGCCGCCCTCGCCGCTCGGATAACCGGCGGCAACCGGAACCGGCTCTACCGGTGTGCCCTGGAGTGGCGGGAGGATCATTGCTCCGAATAGACGACATCGATTCCAGCGAGACACGGAAAAGGGTCTAGATAACTTTAGAATCTTCAAATGTATGCTAAGGTTATGTTATGCAAGGAAAAAACAGGTATTTCAGGCGTTCACACCTTTCCGAAGCCAAATTCAGAGTAATTATACGCTATTTTGCGCACGATTTGCCGGCCTCGAAAATCGCGGAGCTGAGTAATGTAAGTCGTCCTACGATCAATCAATTGTTATTGAAATTACGAGCCAGAATAGCCCAGGTTTGTGAATCTTCATCACCCTTATCCGGTGAGGTTGAGGTCGATGAATCTTATTTTGGTGCCCGCCGTGTTCGCGGAAAAAAAGGGCGCGGAGCAGCCGGCAAAACGATCGTCTTCGGGATCTTGGAACGGCAGGGAAAAATCTACACGGAGATCGTCCCTGACGCTTCCAAAAAGCAGCTACAGGCTGCGATCCGGGGCAAGGTAGCTCTCACAGCATCATCCACTCGGACGGCTGGAGGGGCTACAATGGGCTGGTGGATGTGGGCTACGAGAAACACCTCCGAGTACATCATGGAAAGAATGAATTTGCCCGTGGTAATTGTCATATCAATGGCATTGAATCATTCTGGTCATATGCCAAACGAAGACTTGCAAAGTTCAATGGTGTTCCACGAAAAACGTTTCATTTACACCTCAAGGAATGTGAGTTTAGATTCAATTACCGAGAGGAAAACCTCTATGATATAATACTCACTCTGCTGAGAGAAAATCCACTCTAAAGTTATCTAGACCCCTGCTGTTTACTCGACATTTGGGTCAGTTCCTATGATTGGGTATATCCCTGCCACTATAAGGCGGCTATGTATTCTTCTCTGTTTCTAAACATTAGCGCCAATGGCAAAATTTGGCAAGGCAGCCAATGCCAATTGGCCTAACGCATCTTCCGATTCAGCAATTGAAGTAAATTGAATCGGTGTCGATAAATGTTGCAATACCTGTACAACTCGGGTGGCGAGTGGATTGCCTTTCGGCAAGGGCAATACATGTTCGATACTGACGGGAACTGGATTGGCTGGCTTCCTTGGGATGATGGCGACGTAGTCGACACCGACGGACAGTACCTTGGAACCATCTTTCCTGGCGGCAGGTTCTACCGGCTGACCACCAATCCATATCGTGGCTACCCCGGTTACCCCGGTTACCCCGGTTACCCCGGCTACCCTGGGTACGCCGGATATTCGCCGTTACCGTTTGGGACGGAGGATATTGAAGCGTTAGAGAGACAGTGACCATATGCCGCGATTCTTTTCCAATTTTCCCGACGAGCCGACAAGCACTGAATGTCAGAACGCTTACATAATCCTCTGCATTGCTGCGTGCAGCGTCGTTCTTTGACGTGCCATCGAACAGAATCTCAGAGGACCCGCGCGAACTCAAACGCATCTTCGGTGTTCGCAATCAAATCGCTCATGAAATGGATGTCGATTTCGGTCAGCCGCACAGAAACCGTCGACCAAGGGCACGTGGACAGCTTGTCGACAACACGAATCGGTCACGGGGAATGACGGGCTTTGTGATCACCCTTGGGCGCCTTGGCGAACCCGGCTACGTAAAGCATCGAAATAGACCTTGTTGGCCGGAACTACGGGGTCGGAACCGGCGCCATCGAGGAACAAGGTGCGCAGCCGTTGTTGATCCTGATCCCTGCGGATGAGTTCGCGCCCATATTCGCCGCCAGTGCCAAAACCTCACCCGGCAACCCGTTCGTCTACATAGGTCTCGAGTGCGTCGGGAAGGGAAATGTTCATCGTGCTCATACGAGAACCGGTCGCAGCGGTGCCCAAAGGCCCTTCAAATCAAGGCTCATAGCCTCGAACGGTGGTACGGCAACCTGATCGGCATCGGCAAAGCGGCCGATCTCGATCCAGGCACCAGCATCGAGTCGGTAGGCCTCCAGCGTGCGTTTAACCGGATCGATCAGCCATGCATACTGCACTTTGTAGTGGGCATACAGTGGCATCTTGACCTCGCGATCCCTGCTCGCTGTAGATGGAGACAATATCTCGCAGATCCAGTCGGGAACCACCTCGAAGCGTTGATCTTCCGGCAGATAGGGCATCCGCTTACGTCGCCAGCCGGCCAGATCCGGTACGGCAACCTCGATGTTGTACTTAAAGTGAATCTCGGGCTCATCGATAATCCACCAACCACCAGGACCCCCGCTACCCTCATAAAAGGGACCAGTTAGCTTGGCGCCTAGTATGGAGCCAACGCCTACATGAGCTCCGGAAGGCCGCGGGTGAGTATGAAGCTGCCCATTCAGAATTTCCCCGGTCACCCCTTCGGGTAGGGCCTCCAGGGACTCGTACAGAGTGGGTTGAAGTGCCGGTTGCATTCGTTTCTTTCCTGCCCCATCGGCATTCGAAGTGCGGATCTGATTCAATCTCTTCCAGTACCCATTCCGCAAGTGCATTTTATCCCCTGTCCGGCAATTTGGATGCTCCGGTAAAAGCCTTCTCAAGTGGATGGTATTCCGCACCGTGGATGGGATAGCCGTTGCTACCGGTAGTTTCTCCGGATAAAATCCATTGAAGCAAATTGAATCGGTGTCGACAAATGTCAGTGCAATACCTGTACAACTCGGGTGGCGAGTGGATTGCCTTTCGGCAAGGGCAATACGTGTTCGACACCGATGGGAACTGGATTGGCTGGCTTCCTTGGGATGATGGTGACGTAGTCGATGCCGACGGGCGGTACCTTGGAACTATCTTTCCCGGCGGCAGGTTCTACCGACTGACCACCAATCCATATCGTGGCTACCCCGGTTACCCCGGTTACCCCGGTTACCCCGGCTATCCCGGCTATCCTGGGTACGCCGGATATTCGCCGTTACCGTTTGGGACGGAGGATATTGAAGCGTTAGAGAGGCAGTGACCATATGCCGCGACTCTTTTCCAATTTTCCCGACGAGCCGACAAGCGCCGAATGTCAGAACGCTTACATAATCCTCTCCAATGCGCATGAATCGTCCGGTTCATTTCTGGATATCTTCAACTCGACGCGACGAGCCGGAAACGCACGTGGAACACCGACCGATGAGGAGCAGGATCTACTTCGTGCCATGCTCTTGTTTGCGGCGGCCGGACTCGATTCCATGGTGAAACAGTTGGTCCGTGACGCACTACCGAAGGTACTGGTTACGAATGTCGGCGCGAGGGCCATGCTGAAAGGGTTTTTGGCCCGGCGATTGAAAAAGGGTGACGAAACGGATTACGACTTGATGGCGGAAATAATAGTGGACGACGAGCCGCGCGATAGAGTAATCCAGGAGTTGGTAGTCGACCTGACGTCGAGTAGTCTTCAATCCGGTGAGCAATTGCTGCGTGCAGCATCGTTCTTTGATGTGCCATCGAACAGAATCTCAGAGGACCCGCGCGAACTCAAACGTATCTTCGGTGTTCGCAACCAAATCGCTCATGAAATGGATGTCGATTTCGGTCAGCCGAACAGAAACCGTCGACCAAGGGCACGTGGACAGCTTGTCGACAACACGAATGAGTTGTTTCGGGTAGCGAACAACTTCCTGAACGAAGTCGCGGCCAAGTGCGAGTAGGCCCGTAGGATACGGTGAACGCCTGTCTACGCTGCTTGTGCGTAGACAAGTGCGAGGACGCTTGCCTGTGCCAGCACGGCAGATGGGCGGGCGCAGGCAACGAACCGCATCTTTGGATAGCACCGTACTCAACATCCCTACCTCTCGTTGGGCACAGGCCGCCATCCTGTTACGCCGCAGGAAACCTCGAACTGCCGAGACGATCCGCCGATAGCAGGGTGCTCGCCGAGCCGGTATCGAGAAGGATCGGTTTGAGCATCAGTGAAGAGTGCTCCCAACCGATTTCAATGGTGACGAACGGTAGTCCGCCATCAAGCCGTAGCTTCACGCGCCGATTCGGAACCCGAACCATCGGCGCTCTTCGACTTCTATCTCCTCGCGTGAGGTGTGCAACACATACAGCTCTCTGTCCGGACACTGCCAGTGTATCCGAGTGTAGTCGCGCATCGCCACCACGGAGTCCTTATTGGTATCGAGCACGACCAAGTCGTCGAGAATGCGCTGATCCGCCTCGGTGTGCGCCTGGGCGGCTTCGACCAGAAGCCATCGATCGGGATGATTCAGACGAACTTCCTGCCATCTCATGATCCGTGGACAATCCCGCTGATCGCTTTTTGTTCAGAACCTTCCGCCAGGTAATAGTCGACGCTCTCCTCGACATCTCGCACCGCTCGGTCACGGGGAATGACGGGCTTTGTGATTACCCCTGGACGCCTTGGCAAACCCGGCTACGCAAAGTATCGAAATAGGCCCTGTCGGTCGGTGCTGCGGGTCCGGAACCGGCGCCATCGAGGAGCAAGGTGCGCAGCCGTTGTCGATCCTGATCCTTGCGGATGGGCTCGCGCACATATTCGCTGCCGGTGGCAAAACCTCGCTCGGCAACCTGTTCGTCTACATGGGCCTTGAGTGCGTCGGGGAGGGAAATGTTCATCGTGCTCATACGAGAACCGGTCGCAGCGGTGCCCAAAGGCCCTTCAAATCAAGGCTCATAGCCTCGAACGGTGGTACGGCAACCTGATCGGCATCGGCAAAGCGGCCGATCTCGATCCAGGTACCGGCATCGAGTCGGTAGGCCTCCAGCGTACGTTTAACCGGATCGATCAGCCATGCATACTGCACTTTGTAGTGGGCATACAGTGGCATCTTGACCTCGCGATCCCTGCTCGCTGTGGATGGAGACAATATCTCGCAGATCCAGTCGGGAACCACCTCGAAGCGTTGATCTTCCGGCAGATAGGGCATCCGCTTACGTCGCCAGCCGGCCAGATCCGGTACGGCAACCTCGATGTCGTACTTAAAGTGAATCTCGGGCTCATCGATAATCCACCAACCACCAGGACCCCCGCTACCCTCATAAAAGGGACCAGTTAGCTTGGCGCCTAGTATGGAGCCAACGCCTACATGAGCTCCGGAAGGCCGCGGGTGAGTATGAAGCTGCCCATTCAGAATTTCCCCGGTCACCCCTTCGGGTAGGGCTTCCAGGGACTCGTACAGAGTGGGTTGAAGTGCCGGTTGCATTCGTTTCTTTCCTGCCCTAAAGCAAATTGAATCGGTATCGACAAATGTCAGTGCAATACCTGTACAACTCGGGTGGCGCGGAAAAGGGGTCAGAGCCTGAAGTATCCCCGCAAATCAGCCCGCGTAGGTTGGGCAAAGCCCGTAGGATGCGGTGAGCGTGTGTTGTCCTTTCCGGACTGCACCACCGCCAGGCGCGAACCGCATCTGTGGACGGCAGGCGTGCCCAACAAGGTGTTGGGCTATATCTTGTTGTTTTATATTGGAATAATGTGGGGATACTTCAGGGTCAGAGCCCTTAATGGGAGCAACCGTAAAGGGCTCGACTCCTTATGTCAATTAAGGGCTCTGACCCGAATGGCACTAAGTTAAGCGATCATCACCTCTATATAATACAAGCAGTTACGATATAGCTGCTCGGGATAAAAATTGCTGGGTTACGTGGCTGGAACGCCAAATCCCTGCTGAATCTCGTATCGTGAACAGGGAGTTATCATGCAAGAATCTCCGTAACTTATTGATTTTCCATCATCCTGGCTTATCTTAGCGCCATTCGGCTCTGACCCCTTTTCCCCTGCCGCTCATATGCCAAAACGTTAGCGCCAATGGCAAAGGTTGGCAAGGCTGCTCCGTCAACGTAGCCAGTTAGGCGCTATGCCACATTTTCATAGTGTCTGCCTACACCATCCGCGACCATCCTTTCCTCAACGTCATCCGTGAAGTCCAGGATAAGCTGGACCGGAGCCACATCCGGATGCGATTCGTTATAATGATCTATATCCTGGCGCAATTGATAGCAATCTCCGACGATTTGTTTGCGGCGCTGGCCGAAAGCCTTCTCCATATGAGTGTGCGGGGCACTATCAATATCCACCCACAGCGAGAGTTGCCTGCCATTCTTTTTGAGGCGAACAGCGTGTTTCGCTCTGTAGCTGCGACCCTTAGCATCCGTTCTGTACTCCTGTCTCAATGCGTCTGTTAGGTCTCTCGCACAACGGTCTCGTATATCCGATGGGCGGGGCTCCCATAATCCTCTGTCAATGGCCCATTCAGCTACTTCGTGTGGATCGACAGGTTGAGAACCAAACTCATCTTGATATTGACGAAAAAGCGCCTGCATCTTTTCTGCATACGTGGACATAATCTGTACTCGCTATCCCACGGGAATGTAATGGCCCCAACCATCGACCATGGCGTCGTGTTCAATCCGGTTCCTGATGGGAACCAAATGACGCCGCAGAAAGTTATATCGATCAAGCCGTCTTTGCAGTTGACCGACGACCAGTCCCGGATGAACTCCGAGAATCTGTGCGAATGCAGTCACATCCTTTTCCGAGAAGAATGGATTCTTGCGGAGAAAAAACGAATTCATTCGGTCTTGCGGTACACAGAACTCGGACGCAAAAGAGTTCGCGAGAAACTCTTCTTCGTTATCGTCGGGGCTGGTTCCACTCAAATCCGAATCGACAATTGCACATTCGCGCCCATGGCCGTGAAGCACATGCGCACACTCATGAATTAAGACGAACCAGAAGTTGTCGATTCTGTCGAAACGCAGAGACATACCGATAACGGGAGATTGATCGTCCAACCAAAGGCAAGCACCATCTATGTTGCTGCCGGGTAATCCTTCAACCAGAACGAAACGAACTCCCGCCTCGCTTAGTAGCCGTGGAACATGACGAACCTCTTCACGGTTGGCTCGGTACTGCCTCATCTGCTCTATAGCTTGGTCAAGAAGAGCTTTAGAGTAAATTTCAGTAGGCATTTCTTCCGCTATTTGCCTGACTCTGAACAACCACGCGAGCTGAGTCGGCGGAATTTTCTCCGCCGGTGTCCTACGGGCCGCGTGAGCGATATATGGAACCCGGTCTAGCGAAGACTCGCCAAAGAAATGTGCAACAACACGTTCCAACTCGTCAGGGTCGGAGGTATCCCTTATCCACTCCCGCTTCAACATTTCGCGAAGTGGACACACTGAAAGAACGCGGCTACGTGTCGCAACCATAGGATCGGGCTCATCGGCTTGGGCAAGATCGTGTTCGGCTTGAAGGTGCGCCAACGTCACCGGGTCGATATCGAATGCCGTGCCCAGCGCTTTTGCCATGCTTGCCGTCACCCCCCGTCGGTCGCTCAATATTTGGTTCACAGATGCTGTGCTACGACCCAACACGAAAGCCAAGTCCTGCTGAGTCCAACCAAGACCCTCCAGCTGCTTCCGTAGGTACTGACTTGGCCTCACTGAATCCACTGATGCTGCTCCGACCGGTTATTGCGTGTGCAGATTATAGACGCTTGCAAAATAATATGCAATTATCATATTAACAAAATCGTTAACATGATAATTATCTCATGCAGCCAGGTACAAGAGTCAGGGCTACCGGCTATACAACTCCTATGGAGGGACTGCTGCTGATGCTTGCGGAGAAGATTGTCATGCCTAACGCAAAAACGCCGAAAAGCAAAGTTGCTTCTCGGCGCTCTTTTTCGATCCCTTTTCCCAAGATCCCTCGCTACGCTCGGGACGCCCTCTCCCAGCGAGGTGTCGCAAAAGAAGTTTAAACCACAGAGAACACCGAGAAGGGAACCGATCAGTTCTCTGTGTTCTCTGCGTCCTCTGTGGTTCAAAATCAGGGAGCTAGATCTGCACCAGGTAATAGGCGCTCAGGATGGTGCCGACCAAGGCGATGCCGTATCCCACGACCGATACGATGCCGTCCGCCCGCAGCCCCAGACCGTATAGGGCCGTGCGCAGCCGGTGGGCGGCGTGCCACAACGCCAGGCTGACGGTACCGAATGCCGCCAGCTTGCCGAACCAGTTCGCCAGCAACCCCTGCATCTGCTCGAAGCCCATGATCTCGGGTGTATTGCCATGGGCGGCGAAGAGGGTAATCAGCGCCAGCACGGGAAACACGAAGGCGGTCAGGGTGCCCCCGGCGGCGAACAGGCTCCAGAACAGGGCCTTGTTGACTTTAGCCATTTTTTAAAACACCCCCGCGAGAAACAGCACGACCAGAGAGAATAGGATCCAGACGACGTAGTGCGCGCCGGCGATCACGCCGCCGGGTACGAACTCTTCTCCTTTCTGAATCGGCATGGCTTTAGGTGTCACCTTGAACCAGGCGATGGCGTGGTAAAAGATGACGATGGTGGTTACCCACAGAAGCACCAGCATTCCGGGGCTCGCCAGGCACTTGAGAAAGTACTGGTACGCCTCGGGACCACTCGCCACGGCACCGATCCCCCATAACAGGAGCAGTGCATAGAGGCCGACGAAGACGCTGGTCAGCTCGTTGAGCATGTGGATCGTGTAATTGCGATCCTTGAGATACCAGCAGGTTTTGGAAACGGGTCTCACATAGGCCATGGTTATTTATCCCCCATACCGATGAGCTCCTTGTACCACTGGACGGTCGTGGTGATCTTGAGCTGCTGGAGCGCGCTTGCCGGGTCCACGTGTTTGGGACAGGCAATGGAACAGGTGTCGGTAAAGGAGCAATCCCACACCCCTTCCGGCTTCGAGATTTCCTTATGGCGCTCGGCGAGCCCCTGGTCACGGGAGTCCGCGTTGTACCGATGAGCCAGGGCGAGGGCCGCGGGACCGACGAACTCCGGGGTCAGCGCGTACTCGGGGCAGGCCGCGTAGCAACACAGGCAGTTGATGCAGAGGGTGAACTGCTTGAACCTCTTGAGATCGGCCGGCGACTGCTTGTATTCACCCTCTTCGATGGGCTTCTCTTCCTTGCGGATGATGTAGGGCTTGACCCGCTTGAGCTTTTCCATGAAGTCGTCTTGGACGACGACCAGATCCCGTTCGATCGGGAAGTTCGCCAGCGGCTCGATGCGTACCTTTTTATCGGCATAATCCTTTACGGCTGCCTTGCATGCGAGCTTGGGTTGACCATCGATCATCATGCCGCAGCTCCCGCATACGGCCATGTGACAGGACCATCGGTAGCTGAGGGTGGTGTCTACCTCGTCTTTGACGTGATTGACGGCATCCAGAATCATCCATTCTTCCCGGCACGCCACCTGATAGGTCTTAAAATGCGGCTCCTGATCCTTCTCAGGATCGTAGCGGAGTATCTCGAGTTCCAGCTGTACCTCGCTCATTTGGCCCCTCCCGAATAATCCCGAACGCCTGGCTGCGATTTGGTGATGACCACGTCGTGGTAATCGATCCGGGGCGCTTCTTCACCCTGGTAAGAAGCCAGCGTGTGTTTCAGGTATTGCTCGTCGTCCCGTGCCTCGTAATCCAACCGTTGATGTGACCCACGGGATTCCTTCCGGGCCAGGGCACCTTCCGCTACCGTTTGCGCCAGTTCGAGCATGTTCCCGAGCTCCAGCGCCTGGAACAGGTCGGTGTTGAAGACGTTGCTCTTGTCGTGCAGCTCGATGCCTGCATAGCGTTTGCGCAGGTCGGCAATGGTGTTGCAGGTCTGCTGCAGGGTCTCTTCGGTACGATAGATCCCCGCGCCTTCTTCCAGGGATTTCGCCATCTCGGAGCGCAGCCCGGCGATGGATTCGGTGCCGCCGCTCTTCTGGACCAGCTCCCTCACCTTGGCCTGGGCCTTGTCCGCCTGTTCCTTCAGCTCCGACTCATTTGCTTCGGAGTTCTGCTTGCGGGCAAACTCGACCGCATTCTTTGCCGCCCGCTTTCCGAACACCAGAAGCTCGGTGAGCGAGTTGGAGCCCAACCGATTGGCGCCGTTGAGGCTGGCGCAGGCGCATTCGCCGACGGCGAACAGGCCGGATACCGGGGTCTCGGCGTCGATGTTGGTGTGAATCCCCCCCATCATGTAGTGCACCACCGGACGGATGGGGACCGGCTCCTTCACCGGATCGACACCAGCGTAGATGATGGACAGCTCGCGTACCAGCGGCAACCGCTCGTCGATGTGTTTCTCGCCCAGATGCGTCATGTCCAGGTGGGTGCTGTCGCCCCAGGGGGTGGGTATGGTGTTGCCTTTTTGCTGCTCATGCCAGAACGCCTGGCTCAAGCGGTCGCGCGGTCCCAGCTCCATGGTTTTGAGCACCGGCTCGCCCAGCGGAGTCTCCGGCCCCATCCCGTAATCCTGCAGGTAGCGGTAGCCGTCCTTGTTGCGCAGTACGCCGCCTTCCCCGCGACACCCCTCGGTGAGCAGGATGCCCGTCGCCAACAGGCCGGTGGGATGGTACTGGACAAACTCCATATCCTTGGTCGGTACGCCGGCGCGATAGGCCATGGCCGTGCCATCCCCGGTCTTGATCGCCCCGTTGGTGCTGAAGGGGAACATCCGGCCTGCACCGCCGGAGCATAGAACCACCGCCTTGGCCTGGAATTGGAACAGGCGGCCGCTCTTCATCTCCATGGCGACGACGCCCTGGCAGCGGCCATCCGCCATTAACAGATCGATCGAGAAGAATTCGTCGAAGCGCTCGATGGTCGGACACTTGAGCGAGGTCTGGAATAGGGTATGCAGGATATGGAAGCCGCTCTTGTCGGCCGCGAACCAGGTCCGCTTGATCTTCATGCCGCCGAAAGGTCGTACCCCCACGGACCCGTTCGGCTCCCGGCTCCAGGGGCAGCCCCAGTGTTCGAGCTGCAAGAGCTCTTTGGGGGCCTCGTTGACGAAGTACTCGACCACGTCTTGGTCGGTCAACCAGTCACCGCCCCCTACGGTATCGTTGAAGTGCAGCTCGAGGCTGTCGTCCGGCTTGATGACCCCGGCCGCCCCACCTTCGGCCGCGCAGGTATGGCTGCGCATCGGGTACACTTTCGAGATCAAGGCCACCTTGAGGTCCGGATTGCTCTCGGCGACAGCGATGGCCGTGCGTAGACCGGCCCCTCCCGCCCCCACGATTGCAATATCTGTCTTTATCAGCTCCACACGCTTCCCCCTATTTTTTGTAGTTCTGGGCGCCTTGAGGAATTCAAGGTGCCGGTGCGGGCTTGAGAATGCCCCGCCGTCTTCAGTCGGAATGCCAACTTGAAGACGAAAGCGAAGTCAAGCCTGCCTGCTCGACTTCGCGGGTCGAAAAATCCCCTGGTAGGGATCTTCCCATGCTCCTCCTCCGATGCTATGCGTGCGACTCTTACACTGCTTCGCAACACACAATGATGCCATGGATACCGCGGCACGGGACGTATGTTACACACCCGCCCGCAAAACGAAAACATTCGAGGCATTCCGGGAGCGCGCTCCCCGGAAGCGCCCGGTCGGTTTTTTTGCCGCAAATAAACGCGAATGAACGCACATCGAATCGGCTCCGAGTTCGTGTCTTTTCGGGCCTATCCGGTTTCCGGACAAACATTCACGCGTTGTTGGTCTGAGGCGAAGCCTCGCTAGGTTGTGGTGACCGGAGCCGAGAAGCGATGCGTTAGGGTTGCGAGCAACCGGGCTTCGTTTGCCGGTTGCAGGAGTTCCTCATAGCGCGCCTCGGTCTGTTGTCAGATCTGCTCGCCTCCAGGTATTCCCATGTAATGGGGCCCGTGGAGGACGGTGGTGGCATGGGCGTTCCCCGGTCGATAGTCGCGCGTCGCGGCGACTGCGCTGCGTCCCCGATGCAGGATGTAACCGCCGAAGTTGCTCGGAAATTGCACTCCAACCTACTTGGCTTTGTTATGTGTGTTTTTTCTGGAAAAATATTTAACGCCTTCCAGTGACTCAAAATCTGCATCCTGTGTCCATACCAAAGCATTAAATTTTTGTGCAGTTGCATAAATTATGCTATCTGCTAATGGCAGCTTATATTCCACTCCATAGTAAGCCGCATCAATGCCTAATGCACTATCTAACGGTACAATCCTACCTTGTTCCATATGAGCTATGCATTCCAATGCCATATCTTCACCGCGCTAGCGCAGGATACATTTGAAAACCTCGGTGATAGTAATGCTTGGAACTATTAGTTTATTGACATCTTCAATAGGGCGTGAAAACGCCTCCGCATTATTATCACCCGCAAAATAGGATAGCCACGCAGAGGAATCAACGACATTCATATGCGATCATCATCTCGCTTCACTTCAGTATCGATTCCCTTCAGGAAACCCTTCATTTCTTTTATCGGCTTTATGGGAATCATCTCTATACGGTTTCGATAGGTCATCATTTGCATTTTTTGCCCGGACACTATTCCCATTGAATCTCTGATATCTTTTGGGATAACTACCTGAAATCCAGGAGAAACTGTTACTGCTTTCATCTTCACGCCTCATCGATGTATTACTTGGAATTGTGCCTGATTCCGACAAAAGGACCTACCAACTCCTCATGGTAACGGACCGCCCGCCCCATGGCAGGAGCAAGGGATGAAGACCCGGATAGGGCCGCCGCAAATCGTTCCTGATCGGCTTGCGACAACCGGATCATGTCGGCTTGCTCAATCGTCTCCACGGCGGCACGCCGTACCGCGGACACGACAAAATCGGACAGACTGCAGCCTTGGATTTCAGCAGCACGTTTTAGTAGGGCGTGAATATCCGACGTAAGGCGAACCTCCAGTCCGGCGCTTTTACTTATCATGGTTCACCTTAATAAAGAACAATATCCTCTTTATTCCCAATAGTACGGCGAGATACCGTACACTACAAGAAAAAAGGTGCCCCATACCGCTAAGATTCCTTGAATGACCGGATTTTGTGCAAATGAGTCAAATTTCGCCAACGTCTAACCCCTCTCGTTGTCGTGATCGTGATCGTAGTCGAAGCCGCCGTAGGAGGGACCGCATTCTTTCGCCGTTCGTGGTCTCCGGAGGTCCCGGCCAGGTAGCGGGTCGAAACCCGTAGCCATCAGGTTTGCCGTGCCCGCTTTGCCTTGCGTCTCCGATTACGACTACGATCACGATCACGGTTCCGTTTTCGATCGCGAGATAGCGAGGATCACACCTCGTCGGTCTGAGGCAAAACCTCGCTAGGATCCTTGAGAGACCCGCATCTTTACAAATGAGTCAAGTTTGTGCGCTGCACAAAAATAGTTCTGCCTCTTGTTGGGCAGGAATCGCAAATCCTTTGAACCACGGAGGCAGACACGGATAAACACGGATTATGATCCGTGTTTATCCGTGTCTATCCGTGGTTCTTCGGTGCGGTTGGTCATGCCTCGTCGGTCTGAGGCGAAGCCTCGCTAGGTGGTGGAGGTCGGAGCCGAGAAGCGACTCGTGAGGATTGCGAGCAATTGGGCTTCGTTTGCCGGTTGCAGAAGCTCCTCATGATGCACCTCGGTCTGCTGCCAAATCTGTTCGCCCGCGGGTACACCCATGTAATGGGGCTTGTGGAGGGTAGCAGTTGCGTGGGCGTTCCCTGGTCGATAGTCACGGGTCGCGGCGACCGCACTGCGTCCTCGATGCAGGATGTAGCCGCCGAAGTTGCTCGGGAAATGCTCCAGGTGCAGGCCGGCTCGCCACAGGCTGCGCTGCATGAAATAGGCAGGCGCGCCGTGATGGACGAGTGGGCTGACGTCGGGACGCGCGTAGCAATCCCGCCGTACAGCGAAAAACGATGCCTGGGCCTCCGGATAGGCGTGCCTGCCGAGAAAGAGTTCTCCGGCGAAGGCTGCGTGGGTGCTGACGATGGCCTGAGCGAGATCGGGCAATGTATCCCGGTTGCGGAAGATGATGTCCGTATCACAGAACAGGAACAGGTTGACACGTTGGTGGGGGGGGATATCGGCCTCCAGGTCATCGAGCAGGGAGACCCCCAACCGCATTCCACGCGCGTGCGTCGGGAAGCGGCGGTTTTCCAGGAGATATATCCGAGGCACGCAGGAAGCAAGCCGGCGGATGAAGGGCAGGCCACCGTCTCCGGAGTCGTTATCGACGATGATGAGCCTGTGCACGAGCGCAAGCGCCCGCTGCTCGGAGAGGGTGAGCAGCATCAGCTTGAGGAAGCGGGTGGTCGAAAAGTTCACCGTAATCAGGGCGAAGCGTGGATCGCCGTCGAACGGCTCGACGGCGGGGGGAGGGACTAGCTTATGGCGCAACAGTACGACCGCCTGATCGCCGAGCATCGCCAGGTGCCGACGCAGGGAATTCAAGCGATCGCCTTTCAGCTGTGAGAGGTGTCGCATCCGCTGCATGACCCGAAACGCCTGTCGGGCGTGTGGTTCGAGGCTGGGTTTCACCCGGTGCGGTTCCAACGAATGATAACTAACGAGGCTTCGCCTCAGACCGACGAGGCGTGATCATCGCTCTATCGCTATCGAAAGCGGAACCGTGATCGTGGTCGTGATCGTGATCGTAATCGGCGACGCCAGGCAAAGCGGGCACGGAAAATCTGATGGCTACGAGTTTCGACCCGGTACCTGGCCGGGACCTCCGGAGACCACGAACTGCGAAAGAATGCGGTCCCTCCTACGGCGGCTTCGACTACGATCACGATCACGACAACGAGAGGGGTTAGACGTTTGCGAAATTTGACTCACTTGCACAAAATCCGGTCATTCAAGGAATCCTAGATAGGAAGCAACCGGTTGCCTGGGTGCATCTCGATCCCCCCTTTTTTGTCCGCAGATTACGCAGATTTTCGCAGATGAAAACGGATGGTGCGGCACCTGAAACGTCGGAGCCGGCGCCCCGATCGGCCACCGAAAAGGGAGACCTGGTATGCACACCTCTACAAGCGACTTGGCTTGGTGCAGCGCTAACGACTAGACTCCCCGGCGACAGCTTGGACGTGAAGGCAACCGGAAAGCGCAGTGCGGGGGAACCGCATGCTGCGTTTGATGAGAGAGGGCAGGCGAACGTGGCTAGGATTCAGCTCGTGAGGCACCGCCAGACGAAAGGGGCGGAAACAGATAGGCCGAATCTAAGGACGCGGACGCTTGCTCTCTGTTTTACCGGATAAAGGATCAGACGCGCCGGTCAATCCAGCATTCCGGCTGCCCACAGGCGTCCCCGGAGCCCGATTTGGGTGGTGTAGCCGAGGGTAGCGAACCGTATGCGTCCGCTGTCGTCCAGCACGAAGCTGGCGGGTACGCCGGACACTCCCCAAGCGGCTGCCAGGGCTCCATGGGGATCGGGGATGACGGGGAAAGAAAGGGATTCACGACTCATGTGCTCCGTGATTTCCGTGGTTCCCCCCGACTGGATGGCCACCGTGATAACGCTGGAATCCTTCGCGATGGCGTCGATGGCGTCGTCACCGAACCGACACATGGGGCACCAGGTAGCCCAGAAATGCACCAGGACCGGCTTGCCCCGCAGCCCGTCGAGATCGAATGTATCCCCGCTTACGAGCTCTCCGGTCAGGGCCGGGGCATCGCCGCTGATGAGGGACTTCGATTGCCACCAGTGCAGGATGGCAAAGATTGCCAGGATCAAAAGCAGGTAGCCGAGCCAACGGCGGCCGCGCCGTTGGGGACCGACCTTCGGGTCTGTATTTTTTGTGCTCAACCCGCTCTCCCTTCGTGTTAATCAACGTAAAAATGGGCCAAGGGCCGTCGATGAAGGCTACAATAGATACCTTTCGCTTTCCACAAAACCCATATGCGACGGCTATGCCGTTCTCACACAAGGTTCTCAATATAAGGTTATCAGTGAACAGGGGAGAGAGCAGTGCAAATCGGAATCATCGGTCTCGGTCGGATGGGTGCCAACATGGCGACTCGCCTTATGCGCGGCGGCCACCAGTGCATCGTTTATAACCGCAGTAATAGCGAGGCGTTCCGGAAGTTGACCGCCGCCGGGGTCACCGGGACCCGCGACCTGGCCGACTTCTGCGCCAAGCTGGCTAAACCACGGGCCATCTGGGTCATGGTCCCGGCGGCGGTGGTAGACTCGATCATCGAGGATCTCTTGCCTGGCCTGGAAGCAGGCGACATCATCGTGGACGGCGGCAACTCCCACTATAAGGAGGCGATCCGACGCGCCGAGCGACTCACCGGTTCCGGGATTCACTTCCTGGACTGCGGTACCAGCGGTGGGGTGTGGGGCCTGGAGCGCGGCTACTGCCTGATGATCGGCGGCGCTGAGGAGGCGGTCCGCCGGCTCGATCCCATTTTCAAGACCTTGGCCCCCGGACCCGGCGACCTCAGGCGTACCGACGGTCGCAGCGGCGACTATGATCCGGCGGAGCAAGGCTATCTGCACTGTGGTCCGAGCGGCGCCGGCCATTTCGTGAAGATGGTCCACAATGGGATCGAATACGCCGTGATGGCCGCCTATGCGGAGGGCCTGAATCTCCTCAAGCATGCCGGGGTCGGCCGCGATACCCAGGCGGTCGACGCGGAGACGGCCCCCCTCGGCAATCCGGAGCATTACCAGTACGATATCGATATATCCCGGGTCGCGGAGGTCTGGCGCCGAGGGAGCGTTGTGGCCTCCTGGCTGCTCGATCTCACCGCCAACGCATTGCA
This sequence comes from Candidatus Thiosymbion ectosymbiont of Catanema sp. Cochon2018, assembly GCA_011392765.1. Classification (GTDB taxonomy): domain Bacteria; phylum Pseudomonadota; class Gammaproteobacteria; order Chromatiales; family Chromatiaceae; genus Thiosymbion; species Thiosymbion ectosymbiont_A. The sequence goes on from WYCW01000003.1 coordinate 315,036, forward strand.
CGAAGACCCGGAGCTCAGCCGGTTCGAGGGCCGGGTGTCCGACTCGGGCGAGGGACGCTGGACCTGTATGGCGGCAATCGAGACCGGCACGCCGGCCCCCCTGCTGACCACCGCCCTCTACGAGCGCTTCAGTTCCCGCGGAGAAGCGGAGTTTGCTAATCAGATCCTATCGGCCATGCGCTACCAGTTCGGCGGCCATGGCGAGAAGCAGGATTGACGGTATCCGGTAATCTTGAATCAGCAGTATCCTCGGGAAGAGCCGAACAGCTGTTACCGGTACTTCGGTACTGCCGTACTTAGGATCCTTGAGGGATCCGAATCTTTACAAATGAGTCGAGTTTGTGCACTGCACAAATCGGGATCGAGATCGGGATCGAAATCGAGATCCCGATCCCGATTTCGACCTACCCTGGCTTTTCAACGGCTGGTTGGGCGTAGGAGATGGGGCCTTACGGGAGAGGGGCTTTGGGGTCTTCATGCCTCGTCGGTCTGAGGCGAAGTCTCGCTAGGGCGTGTTGACATTTTAATCTAACCGGCCTAAGCGGCTATTTTTCATCTGTGAAATGGCCGCAACACGCTATCATCCCGAGCGAAGCGAGGGATCTTAGATTCCTCGCTCCGCTCGGAATGACAAGTTCCCGTAGAGTTCGCTGTACGGACCTTTTAAATGTCAATACCCCCTAACCGAGAACCCGAGGAGGTGTCTAGTGTCCCTGACGCAGTCCAACTATACCCAGGCCCCGCCGGCGCCGCCGAACGTCATGGTTATCTTCGGTCCCAACGGGGATCTGACCAAACGCAAACTGATCCCGGCACTGTTCCATCTCTCCAATGCCGGTCTGCTGCCAGACAGCTTCGCGGTACTCGGAGTCGGCCGCCGGGATATGGATGACGCTTCCTTCCGAGACCTGATGGCCGAGCACATCCGGGAGCATGTCGGCGCCGCATTCGATCAATCGGTTTGGGAGCGTCTGGTGGAGCGTATCCACTACATGAAGATCGATATTTCCGAGGGCGCCGACTACGAACGTCTGCGCGTGCGTCTGGGCGAGCTCGATACCCAGCATGGGACCGAAGGTAATTACCTGTTCTACACGGCGATCCCCCCGAGTCTCTTCACCCGCGTGACCGGTTACCTGGGCGCAGCCGGCCTGCTGCAAGAGACCGAGAACGACTGGCGGCGCGTCGTCGTCGAGAAGCCTTTCGGGCAGGACCTGGAATCCGCGGCGGCGCTCAACCGCGAGCTGCACCGCACGATGGATGAGGGGCAGATCTATCGCATCGATCACTACCTGGGCAAGGAGACGGTGCAGAACATCCTGGTATTCCGCTTCGCCAACGGCTTCATCGAGCCCCTGTGGAACCGCCATCACATCGATCATGTACAGCTCACAGTGGCCGAGTCCGTCGGCGTCGAGCACCGGGGGGCCTATTACGAGGAAGCGGGTGCCCTGCGGGACATGATCCAGAACCACCTGCTGGTACTGCTCGGGTTCATCGCCATGGAGCCGCCGAACTCGTTCGAGTCCAGCGCCATGCGTGACGAAGTCAACAAGGTGCTCGATGCCGTCGAACCTTTGTCACCGGAGGATGTGCTGACGCATGCCGTGCGTGGGCAGTACGGCGAGGGCAACCTGCCCGGCGGCGAGAAAGTGAGGGCCTATCGTGCATCCCCTGGGGTCGATCCCCAATCCCCGATCGAGACCTTCGCCGCGCTCAAGCTCACCATGGACAACTGGCGCTGGGCCGGCGTGCCCTTCTATTTGCGCACCGGCAAGCGGTTGGCCGCCCAGTGCACGGAGATCGCGATCCAATTCAAGAAGGCGCCGACGGTCATCTTCAAGAACACAGACGTAGAGCGCATCGACCCCAACATGCTGGTACTGCGCATCCAACCCGCCGAGGGCATCCATATGAGCTTCGGCGCCAAGGTCCCCGGTCAGAGCATGGGGGTCGGCACCGTCAACATGGATTTCTGCTACGAGGACCACTTCGGCAACAAGCCGGCGACCGGCTACGAGACCCTGATCTACGATTGCATGAACGGCGATGCGACCCTCTATAAGCACACCGACACGGTCGAGAAGGGCTGGGAAATCGTGCAATCGGTCATGGACGTCTGGACCGCGCTCCCACCCCGAGATTTTCCGAACTACGCCGCCGGGACCTGGGGGCCCGCGACTGCCGACAACCTCCTCAAGAACGATGGCCGCCGGTGGCGGAAGATCAAGAGCTCCGGCTAGGGGCTGTTGACATTATCAACCGGGTACCGAGGCGAGTAGGTGCGGTGTGCCTGACATCTACAGTTCGTTGGGCACGGCCCACTGTCCAAAGATGCGGTTCGCGCCTGGCGGTGGTGCAGTCCGGAAAGGACAACACACGCTCACCGCATCCTACGGGCTAACACATTGATTTTAAATCGGTAGGCTGGGTGGCAAGGAACGAAACCCAGCGTTGGGTATTGCTGGGTTTTGGCCGTCCCTGGCCGCAACCCAGCCTACGGTCCTGTGGCGGCCCTCCACGGCGAGCCACAGGTTTGCCCATGGTCAGCCCAACATCCGCAGGGCGCCAGCGAACCGGCAAATCGTGTCGGATTGGCCGGTGGGATGGATAACCCGCAGGCCACGGGGAACAGACTTTCTGCGTGCTGCCCGAATCGCTTGGGCGTCGGACAACCGCTCGATCTCGCCGAACGCAGCAAGCCCGATCAGCAGGGCCTCCCGAATGCGGATGAGGGTCTCGTGGGTGAGGGTGATTTCCAGCGGGGTCGCCAGACCGGTAGAATTGGAATCAGCCATGGCCGAACCTCTGTGTCAGGTTCTGCGTAATCTGCGGATTCGAATTTTAAATCCGCAGATTTTCACAGATTCTCTCGTTCCCGCGCAGCGCGTCAATGCCATTAAGTTAAGCGTTACCGGCCAGCAAAAGAGAGGAAACATCACAAATCACACGAATCCTCGCGGATTGATTCGCGCCCTTCGTAGGTTGGGCAAAGCCCGCCAGGGACGGTGGGCGTGCCCAACACCGGTGGTGCAAATCAATAATTTTTATACTAGACCCCAGTCTCTACCCACACAAAAACCTTCAGGTAATGGCTATAAATTCCGTTTATTACTCAGCCAGCCCGGACGGTTCGTGTGACCAAGTGGGAACGAACGGGTTCACAGCTTCCGGATGGGCACCCCTGGGGTCAGTCAAACCTCTCACCTGGGATGTCCGCACCGCGGCATCGAATCAGTTTCATTGGGCATCTGGTCCAAGGGCCATCCCGGGCGCTGCCTCACGACTACGGTGGGATCTGCCACGCGATCCGAGGTTGGGTAAAAGGTCAGCGCCGGAGAAACTGTGAAGAGTCCCGTTGGGGTTCTCGGTTAGCTCAACATCGGCATTTCCTCCCTACCCGTGATGGTTGCGTCGCCTCAGGTTTCGGCAACTGCTTCCCGATCGAATAGCTTGTTTACTTCGAACCGACTGCCGTGGGCGATCTGCCACACGGCTTGGGCCAGCTTGCGCATGAGGGCAATCACGACCTTGTTCTTCAAGGCGCCGGGGCGGCTGGTTTTGAGCTGATACCAACGCTTCACCACCGGCTCGTGTGCGATCAAGCGCAGGGTGGCAAAGTAGAGGTAGAAGCGGGCTAGCGATGGTCCGCGCTTAGTGATCCTCAGCTGCCCTTTATGCTTGCCGCTACTGCGTTCCTTGAGGTTCAGCCCCAATGCCTTGAGGTAGCTGCTGGCCGTGGGGTCGCTCTGCGGGGATCCGACCGCGGCCACCAGCACCGCCGCCGAGACGGTGCCCACAACCCCCGCCATCCGCACTAGTACCGGCTCCTGCTTGACCTGGCCGGCGAGCATCCGCTCGATCCGGCGAACTTCCCGGCGCGCCGCCAGCCGGTCGCCAGCTAACCACTGCAACAGCTCACGCTCGGCCGCTAAACAGGGAACTCCCAAGCTCCGCCGGGCGCTGGCGAGCACGGCACCGATCTTCTCCGCACGCAACCTGGAACGCCCCGTACGACGCAGCAGCGCCTCCGCTCTCTCCGCATCGGCCGCCACCGACGCCGGATCGCCATACGCCTCCAGCCGTCGACCTGCCCCAAGCTCTACCAGTTGCTCGACAACCTCCGCGGTCCCCCCCGGATGACGCCACCCAAACGTCACCTGCGCCTCCTGATCCGCCGTCAGCAGCGTGGCGACAAAATCCTCTTTGGCTACATCCACCGCTACCACCACCCGTCGCCGGTGATCCGACCGGCCACTCCCGTCCACGCCACTTGCTTGAAATCGACATATTTATATCTACGTTTACTCATGGGGACACCTCCAATACCTCGGTTGACAGCACGCAAGTTTATCCACTTGCCCTCCGAGCCATGAGGGTCCCCTTCTCCTGCTTATAACTGACTACGAATCGCGCCAATCAATCCGCGAGGATTCGTGTGATTTGTGAGATTTCCTCTCTTTTGCTGGCCGGTAACGCTTAACTTAATGGTATTGGCCGGGTTACCTGTCTGCCGACAGGCAGGCGGCGCGTTCGCAGGTGTTTGCATCCCTCACCATCGAAAGACGCGCCTAACCCGGCCTACAAAACTCAACGTAGCGGCACTGGGCCTGGTTGTTGCTGAAATAAAACAGTATGACAGGTGTCACGGCATTGACCCCTTTTCCTACCCCGTAGTTTTCAATAGGTTAGAGTCTTGGGGGCTTTTGCCGTTGCAGAATTGTCTGAGACGAAAAAAGTTGCACTTTTGTCTGTATTTTGCGCTACAATTGGTATTGATAGTTGAATCGTCTCACTATGCTTCGACTTGTGGTTTCGGAAGACGACTCTTCGGGAGCTTCCGTAGCCGAGCCAGCATGGCGATATGCGCGGGCTTGTTGTTTTTCGCCTACAGCTTGTCCGGACCCGTGCCGAAGTACCGAGTTTTAACCACTGTCTTCAACCTGCACTATAAGGTAACCTAAAGATGCGCAAAGCAAATAAAACCCTCCGGGCCATGGGCTACACGGCCCCTGTAGCGCTGATCCTTGCCCTGGCGACGCCCGCTATGGGCCACGAACCCACAGACGAGAACCTTTGGTTGGCAAAGGCGGAGGAGACCGCCTGGGCCAACAGGTACGGCGAATGCTGGAAAAGCAAGACCGGGCCCGGCAATCTTGATCCCTGCCGGGTGGTGGCGGCCGTGCCGCAAGAAGTTACCGTGCACCTGAACTTCAAGTTCAATAAGCACAATGTTCCGGAGGATGTCATCAACAAGGAGGAGATTGCTAAGATCAACGACTATATCGACCAACTGAGAGCGACTCCGGAAGAGGAGCTCGTCACCGTCGTGGGCCACACCGACACCGTAGGTAGAGAAGAGTCTAATCTGGTACTGGGTCAGAGGCGTGCCGAGGCCGTTCGTAATTACATCATTGGCCAGGGTTATCAGAATGTGGAAGCGGAGTCCCGGGGCGAGAGCGACCTGGCGGTCCAGACTGGTGATAACGTAGAGGAGTGGATGAATCGCCGCGTGGAGCTCCGCAAAACGATACTTTGACGTAGAAACTGGTGCCGGGGCTATCTCGCCTCGAGAATGCCGGGCATAAGCCGGCCATGCTCAGCGTGGCCGGTTTTTTTTTGGCTTTTTTATCTGGCTCTTTATGGATTCCGGACTGTTACTATCCTCCACCTCCGGCGCGACCGTAAGGGTGGGCTGTGCCCACCGACCGGGCCTCCAGTCACCAGTCGCCGGCTGCCCGCTCATTGATGCGGTTCGCGCCTCCTCATGATGCCATCCTGAACGACCAACCACGCTCACCGCACATCGATGCGGTTCGCGGTCGGAATTGGTGTAATCCTGCTACGGTATACCACGCTCACCGCATCCTACTCGCCCAACCTATTACGACAAGCGGCCAGCAGCCAACTTAATGGCATTGCCCTTGCCTGGTCTCCGAGCGGGGAGAAGGGGGCGCATCAGGGAGTAGTGGTCTACATCCCGGACAACGGACGGGACCCCGAGTTGTTGGAAGCGGCGATACCGGAAAGCGAGTTGCCGAAGTGAGCACCGTCGCAAAGGGGGGCTAATTGGGGGGGCAGATAGGAGAGTCGATAAAGATTTCCCTGTAAATCAATCGCTTGCAAATAAGATTGGCGGAGAGAGAGGGATTCGAACCCTCGATGGGCTTTTAACCCATACTCCCTTAGCAGGGGAGCGCCTTCAGCCGCTCGGCCATCTCTCCAAAAGAAAGGTGCAATACACCCTACCCCCGGTTGCCAGCTAGGTGGAGCCCTGGAATTCCTATGGCCCATAGAGGGGTTGTCTCTCGGCGATTTCCCGATCGACGCCCCTCCTCGCAGGGAAGGAACAGATGGAAATCGCAAACCCCGATCACCGGCGGGGATTGTATCCCCGCCTATCGCGTTTGACCAGCTTGGAATCGACGGACTGCTCAGGGTAGGGCATCGGATTCGGATTCATCCTGCCGAGTACCCTGTTCCGCCTGCTCCCGCTTTATGCGCTCGTAGATTTCTTCACGGTGCACCGCCACATCACGGGGGGCATTGACGCCGACGCGCACTTGATTTCCCTTGACCCCAAGGATAGTAACAGTCACCTCGTCGCCAATCATCAGGGTCTCGCCAACTCGTCGAGTCAGTATCAACATTGTCGTTTCTCCCTTATCTCCTTTTCCAGATTGAGACCTATCGACCGACCGGTCCAACGCCTTGCGGTGCCACCGAACGCAGATAAGTCACGGCCAACCCGACACGGAATCCAGAAATCAAACTCCGTATCCGCTTAAGGGCACTTTGAAAAATACGGTTTTCGTCTACAGTACATCCCAACAATCAATGGCTTGGAGTCGCTTGATTAGTGAAAATACCTATTTTTCAAGGTGCCCTTAAATTCTAACAACAGCTCAGACCACACCAAAGCCTTTTTGTTACCACTACCTTACAAAGCATCCTGAAAACTTCAAGGTGCCCGCGGGGGCAAAGACCCCTTGCCTTGTTCAAGCGAAAAACCGATCGAGTAGCCGGCAACGGCGAGGAATGACGAACGTCAACAGCCTCCATCCGCATGGTGCAGCTCGAAGGCATAGTGCAACGCCCGCACGCCGAGTTCCAAGTATCTTTCGTCCACGACAACGGATATCTTGATCTCCGAGGTGGAAATCATCCGAATATTGATGCCCTCCTTCGCCAGGGCGGCAAACATTCTGCTGGCGATCCCAGCGTGGGAACGCATACCGACGCCGACCAGAGAGATCTTGGCGATTCGATCGTCGCCCGAGACCTCCCGCGCCGCCAGGGACCGAGTCGTGGAGTGCAATATTTCCAGTGCCTGCTCATAGTCGTTGCGGTGAACGGTAAAGGTAAAGTCCGTTGTGGCCTCGTCGGCGGTGACATTCTGGATGATCATGTCCACCTCGATATTGGCCTCCGAGATGGGGCCGAGGATCTTGTAGGCCACGCCCGGCTGGTCCGGAACGCCGAGGACGGTGAGCTTGGCCTCGTCACGGTTGAATGCAATGCCGGAGATAACGGCGTCTTCCACTGCTTCCTCCTCGAAACTGATCAGCGTGCCCTTCCCGGTCTTAAAGCTGGAGAGCACCCGCAAGGGGACCCGGTACTTGCCCGCAAACTCCACGGCCCGGATCTGCAACACCTTCGAGCCCAGACTCGCCAGTTCCAGCATCTCCTCGAAGGTGATGCGGTCGAGCTTACGGGCCCGCGGCTCGATACGCGGGTCGGTGGTGTAGACACCATCTACGTCCGTGTAAATCTGGCATTCATCGGCGTCCAAAGCGGCGGCCATGGCTACCGCAGAGGTATCCGAGCCGCCGCGCCCCAGGGTAGTGATATTGCCCTCTTCGTCCACACCCTGAAATCCGGCCACTACCACCACGCACCCGGCATCCAGATCGGCCTCGACCCGGGCACCGTTGATGTTGCGAATCCGGGCCTTGTTATGGGAATTGTCCGTACGGATGTGAACCTGACCCCCGGTGTAGGACTTGGCGGGGCAACCCACCCCCCCCAACGCCATGCTGAGCAGTGCGATCGTGACCTGCTCGCCGGTGGACAGCAGCACGTCCATCTCCCGCGGGTTGGGCCGCGCTTGAATCTCTTTGGCCAGAGCGAGGAGACGATCGGTCTCACCCGACATGGCCGAAACCACGACCACGACCCGATCGCCCCGCTCGCGCCAGGTTTTGACCCTTGCCGCGACGGCCTTGATCCGCTCGATATTGCCGACGGAGGTACCGCCGTACTTCTGTACGATCAGGGACATACGACTTCCCAGGTGGCCTATCTACTTGCCCTACAGCTAACACCAAACTCAACCGTCGGTTGAATCTCTTCCTGGAGATTCCGATAACAATACCAGAAGTCAGGGTTCGTGTGACGGCCTAAAGCAGCTTTGATTTCGCAGTAGAACAGTCGTATGCCGGACAGGCTCTAACTGTTCCGTGGTCAACAACCGCAGTTGATGGGTACAGCCCATCCATCGACTGCTCGCGACGGGTCTATACTGCCCGTGACCGGCGACTAGAGGCTGGGAAAATCGATCCGCTAAGATCATGTTTTCGGGAAGATTCATACGCACTTACCCTGGCCTGCAAGGGAGCTCGAAACGGTGACTCCGGCTCGCGCGATGTGGCTGCGACTGACCTTGCTCGGGGTGGTCAGCGGCGTGCTGGCAAGCTTGGTGGTACTAGCCTTCAAGGCGGCCATCACGCTCGGCCAATTTCTCTTGCTGTCACGGGGGGAGCACGGAACCTACGCCGGTCTCGATCCTTGGCTACGACTCATCCTGCCGGTGGCCGGAGGGCTCCTGCTCGGACTGGTCTTCGATAGGCTGCACGCCAAACACCGCGAGGTGGGCGTAGTCCATGTGCTGCGCCACCTTCACACCCCCGGCAAAGAATGTTTGCCCGCGGCCAACCTATTTACCCAGATCAGTGGTGCAGTTGTCGCAATCGTAGCCGGACACGCGGTGGACACGGAAGGGCCATCAGTCCATATCGGTGCGGCCAGCGCCGGCCAGATCGGCCGGCGCATGCGGGTTTCCGCCGAAGAGGACCATACCCTTACCGCCTGTGGCGCTGCCGCCGCCATCGCGGCCGCTTTCAACACCCCCCTGGCGGGAGTCGTCTTCGTGGTGGAGGTGTTGAGGGTGCGTTACGAGGTTAGCCGATTTTTACCGATCATCGTCGCCTCTGTGGTGGGTACGGTCATGAGTCGGCTGTTGCTGCATGCAGACCCTACCCTCAGTGTCCCACCACTGGATTTGAACAACCACTGGGAGCTTCCGAACCTGATCCTGCTCGGGTTGATGATCGGCGTGCTGGCGATCGGCTTCATCAGTCTGTGCGAGTCCGTCGCCGCGCGTACGCGCACCTGGCCCAGCAGCCTGAGCTTCACCCTGGCGGGCCTGGTAACCGGCATCTTGGCGCTGTGGACCCCCCAGATCATGAGCACCAGCTATGATATTCTCGATCAGCTGCTGGCAAGCAAGGAAGGGCTTGGGGTGGGCCTGGTGCTTGCGATCACTCTGACCAAACTGGTGGCCACGGGCACGGCGGTCGGACTGGGGGTCCCCGGTGGACTGATCGGACCGACCCTGTTCATCGGCGGGGCGGCAGGGTCCGCATTCGGTATGTTGTTCGGTATGGTTGGCCCCATGGCCACGGCCTCGCCCGCCTTCTATGCCATCGTCGGTATGGCGGCCATGATGGGAGCGAGCCTCCGAGCACCGCTGGCCGCCTTGATCGCGTTACTCGAACTTACCGGCAATCCCAATGTCATCCTCCCCGGCATGCTCGCGGTTGCCGCCGCGGACATTACCAACCAATTGGCGATCGGCCGCGAATCCGTGTTCGAGATCCTGCTACGCAGTCGCGGGCAAGACGGGCGCGTATAATTCTCAGCTACCAATCGCCAGTAGTGTAAGAAGGTGTTTGGTTAAAACGGATCCTGGCACGGACACCGAAATAGATCGACAAGCTGTTATGCGTCGAACGCAACACGTCGAATCCCCCAGACAACGCCAAATCATTCAGGATTGCTTTTAGGGCACTTTGAAAAATACGGTTTTCGTCTACAGTACACCGCAACAATCAATGGCTTAGAGTCGCTTGATCGGTGAAAATACCCAGGGTGAGCACGTATAAATTTCTTATCGATCAACAAATTGCTACCAACTCCCAAGCGCCGGCGCGGAGCGCGTAGGTTGGGCAAAGCCGGATCAGGGACGATCCGGCGTGCCCAACATCAGCATTTCGTTGGGCACGGCGCGCCGTCCCTGGCGCGCCTTTGCCCAACTACAAGATCATGTTTTCGGAAGGATTTATACGCGCTCGCCCTGTGAAAATACCTATTTTTCACGGTGCCCTTTAACCGGACAGCTTCTAATAGTCGGCGGCCGGCGACGGAAAGCCGGCAGCCGGTAACTGACTAACATCAGCAAGGCGAGGCCGAGCGCGAGCCGGTTTCCCAGATACACGAAGGGCGTCGCCCCCCGGCGTTGCTGCACTTCGGACGAAAAGGCTCCGCGTTCGAAGGGGGGCACGCTACCCAGGATCTTGCCGCGGTGGTCGAGGATGGCGGAAATCCCGGTGTTGGTAGACCGCAGGAGCCAACGCTCGTTCTCCAGGGCCCGCATGCGCGCCATCTCCAAGTGCTGGTGGGGCGCCAGCGAGTCGCCGAACCAGGCATCGTTGCTGACGTTGATGAGGTAGGCCGCCTCCGGCAGGGCCTCGATCACCTCGGCGGGAAAGACATCCTCGTAGCAGATGGAGACGCCGGCCAGGTGCTCGCCGACCCGCAGCAACGGCCGTGCGGCAGCGCCCGCGCTGAAGTCCGACATAGGGACCTCGAAGGCCCGGGCGATCGGCCCCAACCAGTTTTTTAAGGGGATGAATTCGCCGAAGGGGACCAGGTGGCGCTTGCGGTAGCTATCCTCGACCGTCCCGATACTGATCAGAGCGTTGAAGTAGGCGCGCGTTTCGAGGTCCATGACCGGGATCCCGATCACCAGCTCGGCACCCTGCGCCCGGGCCTCCTTTGCGAGCGGTCGGATAAAGGCGTCCTGCACCTCATGCAGAAAGTCCGGAATCGCCGTCTCCGGCCACAGAATCAGGTCGCTGTCCCAGTTCTCGCGGGTGAGTGCCAGGTAGGCGCGCAGGTTGGGGATACGCGCGTCCGGGTCCCATTTCAGGGACTGCGGAATATTCGCCTGTACCACGGTGGCGCGGAAGCCTTCACCATCCGACTCGGTCCACTCGATGCTTTTCAGGGCGGTGCCGACAAGCCAGATCAGGACGAGCCCGGCGAGCGCGGCGTATCGGCCCCGTCCCCGCCAATGTACCAGGCACCAGAGCAGTCCGGCGCCCAACGCCAGGACCAGACCGATCCCGTAGACGCCCGCGATGGGTGCAAAACCTGCCAGTGGGGCGTCGATCTGGGTATAGCCGATGGTGAGCCAGGGAAAACCCGTAAACAGCCAGCCCCGCAGCCACTCGGTCAGGACCCAGACCGCGGGAAACGCCAGTAAGGGACCGCTTGCGCGCGGACCATCGCTGAGCCTGGCCGTCAGGGCACCGACGATCCCATAGTAGAGGGCCGCCCCGACGATCAGCAAAGCGGTCATCAGGTAGGCCAGCCAGGGGGCCATATTGCCGTACTCGTTCAGGCTGATGCGGACCCAGAAGATGCCGAATCCCATCAGGCCGATCCCGAACCCCCAGCCGACCGGAAAGCCCTCCCGCGGAGTCGACCTGGAGAGAAGCTCGTAGAAAAGGGCCAGGGATAGAATAGCGACCGGATAGAAGGAAAAGGGCGCGAAGGCGAGTACGGTCAGGCCCCCCGCGACCGTCGCGAGCAGGATACGAACGGCGAGAGGAAAACCGGTTATCAGAGACGACACGATGGAAGATCCTTCCGAGGGAGACAAGTGCCTTCTATCAGTCGCGTCCGGTGCGGTCAAATCTTCAGCGAACGCCGGCGGATTGAGCCTGGCCGGATTCTATCCCGCTGGGGGGTATGAGAAGTTGGGCAAAGGCACGCACTGCCGGGCCGATGATCGAGCCGACGGCCTCTAGCGCGCCGTGCCCAACATCCAACCGATCTAGGAGACGTTCTCAAACGAACCGCACCGAAGAACCACGGATGGACACAGATAAACACAGATTGTGATCCGTGTTTATCTGTGTTCATCCGTGGTTCTAATGCAAGTAAAAACCCCAGATTGAGAACGCCCCCTAGCGTCCTTGCCGCGATCCCCGTATATTCGCGTAGAACACTCACTCAAAAAACTTGATGGGGAAGATTAAAAATGCCGGAAACCAACAATGGGGCTAAGCAGAAAGTCAGGTACCTGGAGGACGATCAGGGCAATCCATCTTCGATGCGACTTATGAGCGCTACTGCGCTGGTTGCGAGTATTGTTTTCGGTCTGATCGCGACGTTGCATTCCAAAGCATGCGGAGAGAATGGTCTGTATATCACAGCAGCGTTTTTGATCGCCGCATTTGCACCGAAGGCTCTGCAAAAGTTCGCAGAGGTGAAGTTCCCGCTAAAGGGTTGACCAGGATCAGCCAAAACTCATCGGTCGCATCCGGCAAGGAATCCCAGCGAGGCTCCGTCTCAGACCGACGAGGCATGAGGCCCCAAAAGCCCCTCTCCCGTAAGGCCCCATCTCTTACGCCCAACCAGCCGTTGGAGAGCTAGGGTAGGTCGAAATCGAAATCGGGATCGCAATCGGAATCTCGATTTCGATCCCGATTTAGGCTTTTACGACACCCTCAACAATTCAGGGAGCAGAAGGCTGATACCTGACAACTGCCCCCGTGGGAGTGCACAAATGCGGAAGAGAAAACTACGAATCACGCGAATTTCCGCGAATCGATTCGCGAGGATTCGCGTGATTCGTAGTTTTCTTCTCTTACTTTGCCGACCGGTAGCGCTTAACTTAATGGCATTGCTGTTGAAGGAACCAGATGCCGACTCCCCATGGGATGTCGCCCGTCGTAGCGAGCTGCTGGAGGCCTGACGGGGCGTCCTTGCCCGCAGGCTCATCACACCCTACTTAACCGGGACGGTAGGGACAGACCCCCCGTGCCTGCCCGTCCCCGTATCTGTCCTCGGAAAGGGCAACCACAGGGGGTTGCCCCTACGAGAAATCCTGGTGCCTTAGGATCAGCTATCGACACCCCGCTCCAACTCCCCCTGACGGCGCAGCTCGCGCTTGAGGATCTTACCCGCCGCATTTCTGGGTAGGTCCTGGCACAGCTCGATTCGGCGGGGGATCTCGTGGCGGCCCAGGTGTTCCCTGCACCAGTCCCGCACCTGTGCCGGGTCCACCTGCGCCCCCGGTTTGGGCACGACAAAGGCGATGGGGAGCTCGCCGTGCAGTCGGTGGGGCTCGCCCACCACCGCCGCATCGGCGATGTCCGGATGCCGGTAGAGCACCTCCTCGATCATGCGCGGGTAGACATTCATGCCGTTGCTGATGATCAGGTCCTTAGATGCGATCGACCAGAAAAAAATAGCCGTCCGCATCCCGATAGCCCAGATCGCCGGTGCGGAACCAATTGCCCCAAAAGCTCTCCCGGGTCTGCGCCTCCAGCCCCCAGTAACCCCGCATGACATTGGCGCCCCGGACGCAGACCTCACCGTGCTCGCCGGTCGCGAGCCAAGTTCCATCCGGGCCAGCGATGCGCAGCTCGACGCCCGGGATCGGGAGACCCACGGAGCCCGGTTTGCGCGGCCCCGTCGGCGGGTTCACGCAGGTAACGGGGGCGCACTCGGTAGGCCCGTCGCCCTCCAGGATCGGGATGCCGAAACGTTCCTCGAAGGACGCCATCAGGGCCTGCGGCATAGCGGCGCCGCCCGACACGCACAGGCGCACCGAGGTCCACTGGTCACGGGTCCGGTCGTCCACCCGCAACAGCAAGTTATACATGCTCGGCACACCCAGGAAGACCGTGGCACCGTGCTCGGCGATGGCAGCGCTTACCGGTTTGGGTTCGAACTGGCTGACGATCACCATTCCGAGGCCATGGAGCAGGGGGGTGAGCATGCCCACCGTGGCCGCGAAGGCGTGGAACATGGGCAGCACCACCAGCACCCGATCGCGGCCGGGCTCCAATGCCAATGCTTGCCCGATGCTGGTCGTGTTCACCCGCAGGTTGGTGTGGCTGAGCATGGCGCCCTTGGGCCGCCCGGTGGTGCCGGACGTGTAAAGGATGGCCGCCAGGTGCCGATCGGCGTCGAGCACCGGGGCGGGCGGCTTATCCGGTGTCGCAATGAGCTCGTCCAGAGACGGGTCCGTGCCGGCACTGGCGCCGATCCTGATCGAGATTTCCAACTCGGGGACTGATCCACGTATCTGCTCCGCTGCCTCCGCCAGGGCTTGGTGATAGCAGAATCCCCTGGCGCCGGAATCGGTCAGAATGAAGGCGACCTCCTTGGGATTGAGCATCAGATTGATGGGCACCACCGTCGCGCCGGTCTTGAGGATTCCGAGATAGGCAACCACGAACTCGGGGGCGTTGGGGCAGTACAGGCCGATCCGGTCGCCGGGCTCGATGCCCCGCCCTGCCAGACCCGCCGCAACCCCGTCCGAGGCCCGATCCAGTGCCGCGAAGGTCCAGGTCGGCCCGGCACCTGACAGCACCGGCTGATCGGCGCGGGCAACGGCAACGGCGCGGAAGCGATCGGGAATCGTGTCCCGGGGCCCTGTACTTATGCTCATTGGCACAACTACCTCCTGGTTTGCCTCATATGTTTGGTAGAGAAGTCTTGGTAGTGGTAAATTTTCAAGTGGTCAGAGTAGAAAGGTTCATTAACCACTCTCCATTATCCTATGTCGTTTTCCGCCGATCACCTGGAAAAAAAGCGCGGCCTTGGGGGCGCAACATCGCTAGAGGGCGTTCTCAATTGAGCCAAATCATCATAAAAATCAAGCCCGTAGGCTGGGTTACGGCCAGGGACGGCCAAACCCAGCACACGGTATTGCGGATCGGAAAAGCTGGGTTTCGTTCCTCAACCCAGCTACAACACTTAGATGATTTATTAATTGAGAACGCCCCCTGGTACGGATGTTCTCAACCACCGATAACGTCGAGCCGGCAGGATTTGCACGGAAGATTTGTCCGCAAATCAAGAGCCGTCGATGATGGCAGGGCGAGCACGCATAAATTCCTTATCGATCAATAAGTTGCTACCGGAAGTGTCGATTGGGCAAAGTCGTAGGATGGGCAGTGAGCCCTGGCCGGGCAGGGACGCCCGGCCAGCGGCGAACCGCATCTGTATTAGCGGGGGCAAACGACATGCAGCGTGGCAGCAAATCCATAAGTGACGGGCATAACCCCGAGCCCCCCATCAATCCCTTTTACCAGCGCGCCCGCTTTGTCGCGGCCGCGGCCGGGACAGATCGAATGCCGCCGGATCACGGTCGGGAAGTGGCCTTTGCCGGACGTTCCAACGCCGGCAAGTCCAGCGCCATCAACACGATCTGTCACCGCAGGCAGCTCGCCAGGACCAGTAAGACGCCGGGGCGGACCCAACAGCTAGTCTTTTTTGCGCTGGACGAGACTCGCCGCCTGGTGGATTTGCCCGGATACGGTTACGCTACGGTCTCCGAGACAATAAAACTCCGGTGGCAGCGGTTGCTGGCGTCCTATCTCGAACGGCGGCGGTCCCTGGCGGGACTGGTAGTGGTAATGGACATCCGTCATCCACTGACGGCATTCGATCGCCGGATGATCGAATGGGGCCGGCAATGGGAGCTGGAGCTGCTTCTGCTGTTGACGAAAAGCGATAAGCTCAAGCGCGGTGCGGCACATGCCGAGCTGGACCGGGTCGCAAAAGCCGTAGCCGCCGCCGGAAGATGCGTCCATGTCGAGCTCTTTTCGGCCCGAACGCGTTCAGGGATAGAATCGGTCCACAGGCTGCTGGACCGGTGGCTCGACGTCGAAGGTTAGCGGTTTCCGTACGAAGATTCACGCATCAATGGTCTGAGGCCAGGGCGAGCGCGTATAAATCCTTCCGAAAACATGCTCTTGTAGGTTGGGCAAAGCTCGTAGGATGCGGTGAGCGTGTGTTGTCCTTTCCGGACTGCATCACCGCCAGGCGCGAACCGCATCTTTGGACGGTGCGCCGTGCCCAACGAAATGCTGATGTTGGGCACGCCGGATCGTCCCTGATCCGGCTTTGCCCAACCTACGCGCTCCGCGCCGGCGCTTGGGAGCCGGTAGCCCGTAGGCTGGGTTACGGCCAGGGACGGCCCAACCCAGCACACGGTATTGCGGATCGGAAAAGCTGGGTTTCGTTTCTTGCCACCCAGCCTACAACACTTAGAACCTGTTTACGATCTTTGTGTCAAAGTGATTTTGGTCGTGGTAAATTTTTAGCTGATAGCGTGGCTGATAGTCCAAATCCGCCGAGCGGCATAGCGGCCCAACCTACCCGCTACCAGTTAGAGATTTACTGCTACCGTGATTTTGACACCAAGAGAGAGCGATGAGAAATTCCTACCCCAGTGATATAAGCCGAGAGCAGTTCGAGTCGATACAAGCTTTATTCGAGCAGGCCAGAAAGAAGACCAAGCCACGAGTAGTTGATTTATATAATGTTTTTTGCGCTATTTTGTATGTATTGAAAAGTGGCTGCCAATGGCGAATGCTCCCCCGTGATTTTCCGAAATGGCAGCTGGTGTATAAATACTTTCGTCACTGGAGTCAAAGACCCTCTGATGATGAGCGAAGCCTGCTGGAGCAGGCCTTAAAAAAATGTGGTTGGCGCGGCCCGTATCAACCGTGGTCGGAACGAGAAGACAACCTTCGTGATCGTTGATGCACAAAGCGTAAAGAATACCGACACGGCAGAGCAGAAAGGTTATGACGCGGGGAAGAAGGTATCGGGAATTAAACGGCATCTTGCCGTGGATACGCAAGGGCTGCCCCATGCGATTGCCGTTACGACCGCGGAGGTTACCGATAGAGTAGGCGCACTGGTGGCTTTCTGTGAACATCGAGACCGCTTGTCAGCGGTAACGAACGTGCTGGTTGATGGCGGTTATACGGGGCAGCCATTTGCCGATGCCGTACAGAAAGCTCTGGGGGCGACGGTGGAGGTTGCCAAGCGAAACGAGCTGCACACCTTTGCCGTGATGCCCAAACGGTGGGTGGTCGAGCGCTCTTTTGCTTGGTTGGAGAAGTGTCGAAGGTTATGGAAAAACTGCGAGCGAAAACTCAATACCAGCTTGCAATTTGTTACCTTGGCTTTTCTGGCCTTGTTACTCCAAAGATCGTAAACAGGCTCTTAGATGATTTATTAATTGAGAACGCCTCCTGGGATTCCTTGAATGACCGGATGTTGTGCAAATGAGTCAAATTTCGCCAACGTCTAACCCCTCTCGTAATCGTGATCGTGGTCGTGGTCGAAGCCGCCGTAGGAGGGACCGCATTCTTTCGCCGTTCGTGGTCTCCGGAGGTCCCGGCCAGGTACCGGGTCGAAACCCGTAGCCATCAGGTTTTCCGTGCCCGCTTTGCCTGGCGTCGCCGATCACGATCACGATCACGGTTCCGCTTTCGATCGCGATAGAGCGATGATCACGGCTCGTCGGTCTGAGGCGAAGCCTCGCTAGGTCGTGTTGACAGTGCAGGTCGCCTCCCACGGGCGATCCGGATCCAGCTCCCGCCACCTGTTGACGATTCCGCAGAACAACTTTGCCGTTTGCTCCACATCATAGACGGCCGTGTGCGCCTCGCTGCTTTTCCAACCCAGGCCCGCCGTCCGGGCGGCCTGGGCCAGAACTGTCTGCCCATAGGCAAGCCCCGCCAGAGACACGGTGTCGAAGACACTGAAGGCGTGGAACGGACTGCGCTTGAAATCGGTGCGCTCTACGGCAGCCTTGACGAATCCCAGGTCAAAGGCGGCGTTGTGCCCGACCAGGATGGCACGGTTACACCCGGACGACTTCACGGCTTTGCGGACCGGCGTGAGGATGCGGGTGAGGGCCTCTCGCTCCGGGACCGCATCGCGGAATGGGTGATCCGGATCGATACCGTTGAAGGCCAGTGCCCGTGGATCGATCTCGGAGCCGATGAACGGCAACACGTGACAGGATAGGGTCGGGGCAGGTATCAGCAAGCCGTTGTCATTCATGTGAATGATGCTGGCCGCTATTTCCAGCAGTGGATGGCGCTGGGGGTCGAATCCCCCTGTTTCCACGTCCACCACTACCGGCAGGAAGCCACGGAACCGCCGTGCAATCGCAGGTTTGGCGTGCTCGTCCATCATCTCGACGTAGGTAAAAAAAGGCATAAGACTTCGGACCCCGGTAGAATCTCCGGAATCTCGAAATCCCGGAATCTCGTGGGGGATGAAAAGAACGGTTCGAGTTTTGGCATTGTCATTGTCGGTCCTTGCCGCGGCAATCATCGGGGCTGGGATGCTCCTGGTGGATTGGGCGAAGGGTCGGCTCGCCGCGAGCGGTCTGGGCGATGTCGATTTTACCGTCGAAGGCCTTGCTCTCGACCGGTTATCGCTCTCGAACATCCGCTTTGGGTCCAGTCGAGAGCAGCGTCTGGAGCGGCTTACCGTTTTTTTTCGTCCGCTCCGGTTGTTGCGCAGTCACCTCTTGGACCGGGTCCTGATCGAAAGCGCGGATCTACGCTTCATCCGGGGGGATGATAGCGTTCCCCGTCTCGCGGGTGTATCCCTGCCCGAGACATCAGGGACCGAGGCCTGCCTAAAGGTGCCCGCGATCCCTGTCACGCGCTTCGAGCTGCGAACCAGTCGTCTGAACCTGGAGACGGGAACGGGGGCGTTGCGCATTCCACTGCGCGGGACAATGACGCAAGCGGACGGCAGGGCCTGGATGCTCGACGCCCAACTGGGAGTACGCTACCGGGATGCGCACGGGGAGCTCGCGCTGCAGGCACAACTGGCCCCGGACGGCACGCTGGAGGCGGAGCTGGATCTATCCGGCGCCGAAGGGTGGCTTCCCGGTGGGCTGGATACTCTGGGCGGGGGCCGGTTCACTCTGGAGTGGGACGGATGCAAGCAACTCTCCGGGACCGGCAGCCTGGCGCTACTCCTGGCCGGATCGCCCGTGGCGCTCGATGTGCAGGACGCCAAAGCCGGGGGCGAGGGTGAGGCGCTCGCCTTCGCAGTGGACCTGGACGCATCGGATCTGGATCTGGCCGTTCTGGGTAGGCTGGCGGGATTCGACACCGGTCTCAAGGGTCGGACATCCTTGCAGGCCCGGCTCGAAGGGGCCTTGCCCGTCCTTTCCGAGCGCTTGTTGGAAGAAGCCTCGGCGAACGGACGGGTTTCCCTCCAAATCAAGGAGGGCACCTTTCCCGGCTGGGCGGCGGAGACGCCGGGTGAGGTCGCGCTGGATGTCCGGGCCGACAAGACCCAGGGTGAAGCACTCGCTTTCGGATTGGACCTGGACACATCGGATCTGGATCTGGCCGTTTTGGATGGACTGGCGGGATTCGATACCGGCCTCAAGGGTCGGGCATCCTTGCAGGCCCGGCTCGAAGGGGCCTTGCCCATCCTTTCCGAGCGCTTGTTGGAAGCAGCCTCGGCGAACGGACGGGTTTCCCTCCACATCGAGGACGGCACCCTTCCCGGCTGGGTGGCGAAAACGCCGGGTGAGGTCGCGCTGGATGTCCGGGCCGACAAGACCCAGGGTGAAGCGCTCGCTTTCGGATTGGACCTGGACACATCGCGCCTGGATCTGGCCGCTCTGGGTAAACTGGCGGGATTCGGTGCCGGTCTCGACGGCCGGGCATCCTTGCAGGCTCGGATCGAGGGGGCCCTGCCTATCCTTCCCGAGCGCTTGTTGGAAGCAGCCTCGGCGAGCGGACGGGTCTCCCTCCACATCGAAAACGGCGCCCTTCCCGACCTGGTAGCGGGGGTATCGAGTGACGTCGCGGTGGACCTCTCTTTATCCGACGCCTCGCTCCTGGCCGAACTCACATCGCCCTGGAAGGTAACCGGTCGCCTGCTCAGCCTCGATCCGGCCGCGACTTTTCGGCTCTCCGCCGTCACCGGCCACGGTCTCAGGTTCACCTCGAGTACCGGTCTTGCGCGCTGGACCGCCGCGGGTCCGGTCGACTTTGTGTTGGAGAGTCCATCCTGGCCGAGGCTTGCGGGGACTGCATCCGGCCGGGTCGAGCAGGCGCCGGAAGACGGGCTCCGATTCGATCTGAAACGGCTCCAGCTCGCTCCCACCAACTGGACCCGCGACGGAATGGAAATCCGGGTGAAGGCACTGAACGCCCAACTGGCAGGAACAGTGTCGCGTATGCAGGGCCAGGCTTCCGCTCGGTTCGATGCCTTCGACGACGCCGTCGAGGGCCGCCTGAGCGGAGGCGAAGTCGAGCTGCGGGGGCGTTTGACGCAGGCGGACGGTGGCCTCCTGCTCGCAGTGGAAGACTGCATATCGGTAGCGGCAAAACGCCTGGAGTTGAAGGCAGTCCGGTGGCTGCGTCCCGTCGATCTGTGCGTCCGCCAGACCGAGGGCAGGCCGCTGTTGCGCCTCGATCCCACCCGAAAAACCTGGTCACTGGCGCTGACCCTACCCAGCCATCCCGTAGTCCTGGCGGTCGAGCATGAACAGAACCCCGCCAAGCTCGCTGGCACCATGCCCCAGGTGAGCCTGTCCGCGACCTTCGATCCGACCGCGAAGGCGCCCGGCCTGGCGCTGCACACCCAGGGAGGGCGCCTGGAGCTCTCCGAGCAGGCGGTAGCCGTTTCGGACCTCGAGCTCTCCTTGCTTCAAGATCAAACCGCCTCGATAACCTTAAAAAACGCGGTTGCGGACAGTCTTGCGATCCCTCCCGACTTCCCGGCTCTGGCGCTGACGGGCAAGGCAGACGGTCAATTGGACGGGACCATGAAGTTCACGCTCGCGGCCCAGGGACGCGAGGTACCGCTCAAGCTCTCCGCCAAGGGTGAGCATGACGTGGGGTTGGCCATCGGCGAGCTGAGCTATGAGCTCGACAAGATTCGATTCGCGCCGCAAGGACTCCAGCCGGGTGACCTGGTCCCCGCGGTAAGGGAGTTCATCAATAAGGCGCGCGGCTCGTTGGCCATGAGCGGAGGTCTTTCCTGGGTCGCGGGTGTTCCCGCCACCTACCTGCGTCTCGCGTTGCGCGATCTGGGGTTCGATGCGGCAGGGCTAGCGGTCAGGGGAATCAACACGCGGTTCGAGCGCGCGGGGCGGACAGTTCGCAACCGGTTGGCCACCCAGGAAATCCGGGTCGATCTCCTCGACATCGGCATACCTTTGCGCAATGGCCTGATTCGGTTCCACACCAGAAAGGCACCGGCCGTTCATTTCGAGCAGGTCCGTTTCGCGTGGGGTGACGGCAGCGTGGGGATAGAACCCTTCGCGGTACGGTTGGACCGGCTTGCGGCGGAACACGCCATCGTTCTCACATGCAGCGAGATCGGATTGAACGCCCTGTTCGATCTGATCTCGATCGATGGGTTGGAGGGTACCGGGAGCTTGGGCGGGCGAGTGCCGCTGCACATCCTCGGCTCCGAGGTCACGATCGACCAAGGCTCGATCAGTACCGAAGCGCCCGGTGTGTTGCGCTATCGACCCCGGGAAAAACCGGCGTTTTTCAAGAAAAACAGCCAAACCGAGCTCCTGTTCGAGGCCCTGCAGAATTTCCATTACGAATCCCTGTCCATCGGGGTGAACGGCAGAACCCACGATAACCTACAGCTCTCGATTTCTCTCGCGGGTGCCAATCCCGACCTATACGACGGCCACCCGTTCAAGCTGAACTTCAATATCGGTGGGGAGCTTGATACGATTGTCCAACGTAACCTATCGATCGCAACATTCGCCGAAAGGTTCGGGGAACTTATGTCCCGCTATCTGCGGTGAACCTATCGGAAAGAGGGCCGGGTTGCGTGCGGATCCGGACTTGGGAGGGCAATGCCTGTGTGGATGCCGAAGTGGATGGTTGGCACTGAAAAGTGGGGCCGACAAGAAACCGTGACGCGCGACCTTCGGGCCCGGTCCGGGGGTGTAGGTGTGGTATCGGGGATCATTTGGGTCCTGCTGGCGGCGACCGCCGCTGTAGGCTGCTCGCCGAGCGTCAAGGTCGAAGCGCCTGAAAAGCCCATCGAGATCAATGTCAACGTGAAAATCGACCAAGAGGTCAGAATCAAGCTCGACGAGAGCGTCGAGCGTACCCTGGAGGAGAACCCGGAGCTCTTCGGAATCGAGGAGACAAAACCATGAAGAAACAAACTGGTATCGGTGTCATCAAGCAGATCGCCTGGGCCGCCCTGTTGACTTCCGTGTTGCTGTTACCCGCCGTTACCCACGCATTGTCCGTCGGCGAGGCCAAACGAAAGGGACTGGTTACCGAAACCGGCAACGGCTATCTCCGAGCGCAGAAGGGGTCCGGGGATGTAAAAGAGTTGGTACGCCGAACCAACGCCGCCCGCAAGGCGAAATACCGCCAGATCGCCAACGATCTGAAGGTGGGTGTAGGCGTGGTCGAAAAGGATTTCGGAAAAAAGCTGGGCGGCCGGTGATGCCGAGCGGTGTTCCTGTGGTGCCTGATCGGTCAGGCCCTTCAGGAGCGCCATCCTAGTGCTCCTGACGGGCAGGGTGCAATGCCTGCCATAATCTTTTTGATCCGCAGATTACGCAGATTATTTCGTTGACTGTAATAAGCGTAATCGTTTTTATTATCCTCTACAGCGTTCTATATTCATTGACGCTGATTGGGGATAAAGTGGTTAATGTCTCAGCCATCTTATATTGTTCTATAGGGTTGGCTTTCGCTTCATTTCTGATTAGCTATTCCCTCTATAATCGAATATCTAAATTAGAAATACTTACTGGAGCACGAAAATGGTGACAAATGCTATATGGACCGGAGGTAAATTGGACTTGCATGGAAACAGAGTATCTACGGTGTGCCCCTGCGTCGGAAAACCAGGGATTGGCCGAGTCACTGACGGCCGATAACGCCGCAGCCGCGTTCGCTCGGACAGCGGCTCACAACGCCCTTGAAGGTCTGCGGGGGCTTAGGATTTTTCAATACCTCTCCCCGAGGGTGACACCCGGCGGTGGGGTACCGCCGGGGTGGATGCAGGGGTCACTTGTCGCGCCTGTCCATCAGCTGTTCGATGATGGGCTGCAGGATGATCTCCATAGCGAAACCCATTTTCCCGCCGGGCACGACCATGCTGTTGCGGCGGGTCATGAAAGAATCATGGATCATGGATAACAGATAGGGGAAATCGATATTGAACTTTTTCGGGTCCTGGAACCGGATGATGACGAAGCTCTCGTCCGGTATCGGGATATCCCGAGCGATGAAGGGATTGGAGGTGTCGACCGTCGGTACGCGCTGGAAATTGATGTCCGTCAAGGTGAATTGGGGCACGATGGTGGTGATATAGTCCGGCATGCGGCGCATGATGGTGTCCACGATGGCCTCGGCGGAATAGCCGCGTTCGAGGTTGTCGCGGTGGATTTTCTGAATCCATTCCAGGTTGACGATGGGAACGACCCCGACCCCGAGGTCGACGTGCTGGGCGACGTTGTTCTCTTCGGTTACGATCAGTCCGTGCAGACCCTCGTAAAACAGCAGGTCCGTACCTTCGGGGATGTCCTCCCAAGGCGTGAACTGACCGGGCTCGAGGTCGGTGCTGAGACGCGCGTTGAGCTCCGCCGCCTCTTCGTCGCTGTGGATGTAGTAGCGCTTCTTGCCGGTACCCGTCTCGCCGTAGCTCCTGAACAGCTCTTCGAGCAGGTCGAAACGGTTCGCGTCCGACCCGAAGTGGCTCAGGTTGCGATGCGCTTCCGCCGCTTTGGTCATTTCGGCCTTCATCTCGGCGCGGTCGTAGCGATGAAAGCTGTCGCCTTCGATGATGGCGGCGTCGAAGCCGTCGCGGAGCAAGATGTGCTCGAAGGCCCGCTTGACGGTCGTCGTGCCCGCACCTGAAGAACCGGTAACCGCAACGATCGGATGTTTCTTGGACATGGGTGTCTCCCCTTCTCTCGTTAACTATCGTCCCAGTCAGGCATTGTATACCGATCCGCTCTCGTGTCTGTGTTTTCCGTCACCATCTGTCGAAGATCGGGACCGGAAAGCTCCACCTGGAATTCGTTTCCCGATCGGACTTCGAACGATGAATGTCGACAGGACCTAAGACCAGAGCCGGGCCAGCCATCCCCGCTTGGGTTTGGCGGCGTTTCTGCGGTTTTCGTCCGGGTCGAGAGCCGGTGGGGGCGGAATTTCCGTTGGCTCGCGATCTTCGATAACGGCTCGCGGGCGGCCGGTCACAAGCAACTCCGCTTCCTCGGCACCGACATAAGGTTCGGCCGCGGCGCGTCCTTCCGCCAAAAGCGGCGGCCGATACTCGAGGTCGTGGGCGTCTGTCGCCAGGATATGGACGAGCCCATCACCCAGGAACCGCTCCGACCAGTACTTCGGATCGGGGCCGAAACGCCCCGTTACCGCCCCAGCCGTGAGCTGAATCCAGGCCCCGCCCCGGGCGGCGTCGACGAACCATTCGTAGTGCTCATCGTCGAGCCAGGTGAGGCGTTCGGGGTGGGTGATGACCGGCCGATAACCAGCGGCCAGCAGCTCGAAAAGCAGACGCAGGAAACTGATGGGAACCGTATGGTGAGGTGGTTCGAACAGAAAATACCGGGTACCGTGAAGGGTCGGCATCTGCCCGGATCGGAGACCCTGCACCAGCTCCGGAACGGTCTGTATGTCCGCACCGTAGGTAATTTCGAGCGGAATGCCGGCTTCCCGGAGCCTGGTGCGGAACGTCTGTACCCCGCGCATGATGTGAGCGCCTGTGTTATCGAACAGGCCGGGATAGATGTGTGGCGTACAGGCAGTCATTCGGATGCCGTCTGCGACCGCAATCCTGGCCATCTCCAGGGCGGTATCGAGATCGGGTGCGCCATCGTCGATACCGGGAAGCATATGGCAGTGCAAATCGATCATCGGGAAAATCGGGCTCTCTTACGTCTCGTATGGGACTTGAAAAAGGGATGGTAAGCTAAACTCCTGATCCACACAAAACCATAAAAGAGCCTATTTTTTGCTTCCGGTAGTCACGAAAACACGATGGCTATCTGGGTGAACGTCACTACCTCCGCGGGTTGGAGGCGACTGCCGGCTCTCCGTCGTTCCCTTGCGCTTCGGCGCCGGGGTAAAGGGAAAGGTCAATCAGAGCCTTGCTTACGGCCTCCCGGTCGTTGCGACCACGATTGCCGCTGAGGGGATGTTTCTCCAGGACGGCGAATCGGCACTGATTGCGAATGACCGTCAGGCGTTTGCGGATGCGGTTGCGAGGCTATATCGGGACCGGGCACTCTGGAACCGGCTATCCCAAGGTGGCCTTCGCATCATGGAGGAACTCTTCAGTTTCAAGGTAGCGAGCAAGGCAGTGGCACGGATGTTGGTCCCGTCGAAGATCGAGAAATCCGTGCATTAAACCTTTTTAATCCGCAGATTCCGCAGATTTTCACAGATTAAAAACGAAACAATCTGTGAGAATCTGCGGAATCTGTGGATAGAAAAGATCATGTGATTTTTTGCGACCTATTTGCGTTGATTCACGCTTATTTGCGGAAAAAAGAGTCCCCAATGGAAGAATCGAATCGATGTCATCGGTATTTCGGTACCACTTTAAAGGTACCTTGAAAAATATATTTTTCATCAACGGCATACCTGAATAATCAATGGGTTAAAGTCGCTTGATCGGCGAAAATACCTATTTTTCAAAGTGCCCTTAATGCGCCGTGGCCACACAACGATGGCCATCCTCAGTTAAGCAAGCCCATGACCGGAATCGATTTCAAGGTAGTTATCCCGGCCCGCTATGGCTCCAGCCGTCTTCCCGGCAAGCCGCTGTTCGAGATCGCCGGGGCACCGCTGATCCGGCACGTCTACGAACGGGCCGGGGAGTGCACCGCCGCCGAGATCGTGATCGCCACGGACGATGTGCGCATCGCCGATGTCTGTACCGCATTCGGCGCCGATGTCGCCCTAACCAGGACCGATCACCGGAGTGGTACGGACCGCATTGCCGAGGTCGCTGTGACCCGCGGTTGGCCGCCGGACAGCATCCTGGTAAATCTCCAGGGCGACGAGCCCTGCATGCCGCCGGTCCTCATCGACCAAGTGGCGCGCGACCTGGCGGGCCACGATTCGACCGGCATGGCGACCCTTGCCTATCCGATCCGCGATACGCAAACCCTCTTGGATCCCCACACGGTCAAGGTGGTTACGGATGCGGATGGCTACGCACTCTACTTCTCGCGCGCGCCCATCCCCTGGCATCGGGACGAGCCCCTCGGGGCGCACGGACCTTTACCCCAGAGCGTTCGGTTCCTGCGGCACATCGGCCTGTATGCCTACCGGCTCGCCTTTCTCGCGCGCTTCGTCAGCTGGCAGCCCGCCCCTTTGGAATTGGCGGAATCCCTGGAACAGTTGCGGGTACTCTGGCATGGTGAAGCGATCCACGTGACCCAGGCCCTAGAGGAGCCGGGTCCGGGAGTCGATACCCCGGCGGATGTGGAACAGGTGCTCCGGTATTTGGAAACAGCCGGTAATTGATGGGTCGGGAGGGGCTTTGAGATTTAGAGACTGTCTAAAAAAAGACCATAGGCCGTAGGCTGGGTTGCGGCCAGGGACGGCCAAAACCCAGCAATAACCGAAGCTGGGGTTTGTTCCTTGCCCCCCAGCCTACCGATTTAAAATCAATGTGTTAGTTTTTAGACAGCCTCTTAACTTGATGGCGTTAGGAGGAAAGGAAGTATAGCTCGTGGTGTGCCCGACACCCTGCTATCGGCTATGTTTCCACCATCATTCATCACTCATCATTGGATCAGATATGGAAACCAAGCAATTTTCCTTCACCGGTAAGGGCGGTGAATATTTCAAAATCTGGATAGTCAACCTCTGTTTGAGCATTCTTACGCTCGGTATCTACTCGGCATGGGCAACGGTGCGCACTCGGCGCTACTTTTTCGGGAATACCTGGCTGGATGAGGCGAATTTCGAATACCATGCCACCCCGAAGCAAATCCTATTCGGTCGGGTTATTGCCATTACGCTGTTGGTGGTCTACACGATCCTGTCGGAAACCTTCTCGGTCATCGGCTTTGCCTTGCTGTTATTGCTCCTTACCGGATTACCTTGGATCGTCTGGCGCAGCCTGCAATTCAATGCCCGTATGAGCAGCTATCGCAACGTGCGCTTTGCCTTTGACGGCGGACTGGGTGACGCTTATAAGTATCTTTTCCTGATCCCGCTGATTCCGGTAGGGATTGGAATCGCCATCGTCTTGGCGATGTATCCGGCTCAAATGGATGACGATGCCTTGTACCCCATTGTGATTGCCGCGGCCTTCCTCGGCTTTTACCTGATAGTGCCCTATGTCCAAGTGCTGTTCGCTCGTTACCGTATCAATCACTCCCACTATGGCCAGGGTAATTTCGCCGCCGAATTATCGGCGGGCACCTATTACCTGATTTATCTGAAATTCCTCTTGTGGGGACTGGTCGGTGGAATCCTTATAGTGATTCTTGTCACCGTTGCTCTCGTAGCGGTATTGGGAGGAGACCCGACG
The DNA here is from genome assembly GCA_011392765.1 of Candidatus Thiosymbion ectosymbiont of Catanema sp. Cochon2018. GTDB lineage: Bacteria > Pseudomonadota > Gammaproteobacteria > Chromatiales > Chromatiaceae > Thiosymbion > Thiosymbion ectosymbiont_A. The sequence goes on from WYCW01000003.1 coordinate 342,672, forward strand.
TCCTTGAATTTCGAGGACAATCCGGAAATGCTGTTAAAGGCTATAATGCCTGTGACTGTCTTTGTTTACGCCGTTCTGATCGTGCTCACCATTTTTCTGCGAGCTTTTTTCAAAAGCCGTCTCCGAAACTATGTCTTCGGCAAAACGGAGTTGGATGATGTAGTGGCACTGCGGTCCAATACCAGTACCGGCGGTCTGTTCATGGTCTATTTCATCAATCTCCTGTTGGTCGTTTTTTCCCTTGGTCTGGCAATACCCTGGGCCAAGGTACGCCTGGCACGCTATACGGCAGACCACACCCAGGCGATCGTACAGGGGGATCTGGGACAATACGTTACCGGCCAACAGGACGCGCAGACCGCGCTGGGTGACGAAATGGGCGAGGCCTTCGATCTGGACACCGGTTTGGAGATCGGGTTTTGATTTTAACGGGCCATTGGTATCCGGCCGGCAGTGCGCGTCGGCAGGGTGCCGAATTGCGGTTGGATGAGGACGGCTTCCGGCTTTTTCCGGATGGGGAGCTGCAACCCCAGGACGCCGGCGGCGAGCTGCAGTTCAGCCCCCGGGTCGGCAACATCCCCCGGCAGATCCGGTTGCCTGATGGGTCCTTGTTTACCACCCAAGAGAACGACCAGGTGAATGCCTGGCTGGCTCGCTCCGGCCATAAGGGTACATGCCGACACTGGGCGCATGTCCTGGAATCGAATTGGGCGTGGGTCGGGGTTGCGTTTCTATTCACCATCGCTTCCGGGTTCGTCGGCCTCTATTGGGGGTTGCCCTGGGCGAGCAAGAAGATCGCCTTCGAATTGCCGGCCGAGGTGATCGAGGCGGTATCGAGCGGTACGCTGCAAACACTGGATCGGTTGGTGTTCGAGCCGAGTAGCCTGCCTGCGGGCCAGCAACAATCTCTCCGCCGACGCTTTCAAGGTTTGGTGCCGGACGATCAGGAGGGACTTGCCTATGAGCTCCGGTTCCGCCGCATGCCGGGCTGGGATGACAATACTCAAATCGCCAATGCATTCGCCTTGCCGTCGGGTGACATCCTGGTTACCGACCGGCTGGTGGAAATGGCGGAAAAGCCGGAGGAATTGGATGCCATCTTGCTCCACGAGATCGGCCATGTCGTGAACCGGCACGGGATGCGTCAGGTCATCCAGTCATCCGCGTTGACGATCCTACTGATACTGGTTGTGGGTGACGTCGGCGCGGTCGAGGAATGGACCCTGGCGTTGCCCGGCTTTCTGCTGGAAAGCAACTATTCTCGGGGCTTTGAAACCGAGGCGGATGAGTACGCCTTCGAGCGTATGATTGCAATGGATATGGACCCGACCCACCTCGGGCGCATGCTGGGACGTATCACCGGGGAAAACAGGGGGATTGTCGAGGATGGAGCCGCGCAGGACACAGGAGCGGAGAGTTGGTTGGAGTATCTGTCTTCACATCCCGGTACCCCTGATCGCATCGAACAAGCGGGGCGCTATTCCGAAATCTTCAGGAACCGGTAGCCGGCAGCTGTTCCCCCTACCCTTTTTTGAATCGCAGAGACGCAGAGACGCAGAGACACAAAGACGTTACGCCTATCCAGCTTGTCTAGGATTCCTTGACTCCCCCGGACTTTCACAAATGAGTCAAATTTGTGCACTCCCAAGGGGGCAGTTATCAGTTGTCAGGGGGCAGTTGTCAGGTATCAACCTTTTGCCCCCTGCCTCCTGAATAGTTGAGGGTGTCGTAAAAGCCTACATCGGGATCGGGGTCGCAATCGGAATCTCGATTTCGATCCCGATCCCGATCCCGATCCCGATTTCGACCTACCCAGGCTTTCCAACGGCTGGTTGGGCGTAGGAGATGGGGCCTTACGGGAAAGGGGCTTTTGGGGCCTCATGCCTCGTCGGTCTGAGGCGAAGCCTCGCTAGGATCCTTATCGAGATTGCGATTGCCATCCCCGGCACCTGGATTCCGGCAATCCCTGCCGGAATGACGAAGCAGGTATCAGACGACTACGGATATGGGAGCACGCTTTCTTTACCAGTAGCGTCCTTGTGGAAAATGCTGAAGCTGCGGTCGCGTAGATCGGCTTTCAATATCGCCGTGCTCCCGTTGTTTTCCCATTTCAAGTGCAGGCGATGCGCATCTTCCGTATTGATAACCTCCAATCTGCCGTTGAACGCGGGGGAGGTGTTACGCAGTCTTAGAAGTTGCAGTTGGTCCCGTACAATCGGTTTGTCGAGCCCCTGCTCGATATCGCTCATGGTAAGCGCCGTGCGGTTGATTTCCTTATGTCCCCCGGTACCGCCTTTATCGGCTGCTTCATAATCGTTCTTGCCTGCAAACAGGTCGAGATACCATACCTGCGGGATACCCGGCATGAACAGTTGAATCGCCCGCGCAAGGAGCAGCTTCTGTTCATCTTCGCCCAAGGCGCTGAAGAATGTCGCATTGACCTGGTAATAGGAGATCTTCTTCCCGTCCGCGCCATAGAGATTCTTCACCCTACCACCCCGGTCGAGGATCCTTCCGATCACGGCGTCGATCTCTTCGTTCGATAATAGTCCTTCGTTCGAAAAGCCGACGATGTCTTTCCCTTTCAAGTCGAGCACCGGGATGCCGTCGTGGCATCCGAGCATGTTGATGGTTTTGATGCCTTTTGTCGTCAGCTCGTCGATCCAGCGGAGGAGGTGATCGTTTTTACCCCGGTCCAGCGCGTCGATAACTAACCCCGGAAAGAAAAAGTCATAAATAGGGAATCCTTCATTCGCTACCTCTTCATGCAGCCCATAGCCATATTCCGAATGGATTTCGGGCAGGAGGATCAGGTCATACTTATCCGCCATCTGCTTCAGTCGTTCCAAATACTCCCAAGTGCCCGGCTTGTTGAAGAAATTGACCATACCGGGTTGCTTGTGCAGATAGGCGAAGGCATCCAGCCTGATTAGGGTCGCGCCATAGTCGCGCAGCTTTTTCAAGGTCTCGTCGTAGAAATCCCAAACGCCTTCCGAGCGGGCATTCAGGTCCATTTGTCCCAGGTAGCTGCGTTTCCTCTCGACCACCGAAATGACGTCTTCCGTGTAATCGGAGAATCTACCCAAATCGATTACGGCAGGTGCCCTCCTCACGTCAATTGCAGCGTTGACAATGGTTGTGATTTCTTCCGCCTCGTCCGGTCCGATCCCTTCGATACCCGCCAGATCCTGAGGGGAGATCCGTTGATGTTTCACTTCCTGATAGAAGGTGTTCCAGTAGGGCCTGTCCGTCCCATCCGGAAACCGCACTTTCAGAATCGGAAGGCCGGGCTTGCGCATAAAGAGCATCTGTAAACAGTCTTTTCTGGGTATGACGTAACCCTCGGGACCCATCTCGCCGTGGGTGCGCCAGAATTCGTTCCAATCGATAAAGAAGTCTTTATATTCCGATCCGTCTCCGTATTTCAGCATGTCCTGAAATTGGGGGGACCCTACGGAAAGGTGATTGAGAACAAGATCGAACTTCAACCTGATGCCGAGTTTGTCGAGTGCATCCAGATCCTGCCGGGAAACCAGTTCACAATTGAGGTCGTAGTCGATAATGGAGAATCCACGATCCAGGTCACTGTCGAAGAAGGTAGGCAGAATATAGAAGAGGGAAAAGACGTCTTTGAATTCCGGCTTTTGCAGCATACTTACGATGTCGGATAGGGTCCCGCCGACGCTGTCGGGATAGGCGTTCAGCATGACCCCGGTGGGAAGATTTTCGTGCGTGGAAGTGGTCTTGGTATTCATGGCAGCCTGTCATGGATTATTATTTTTGCAGCGATTATACTACAGACTTCGGAGATCGATGTAGCGATCCGTTACCGACAGCGGTCGGGAAAAATCCATTCTGATAGAGTTGGAATAATGACTACCGAAAGCAGTATTTCCAGTAGTGAAACGGCCTCGGGGAAGACGATGCCGATCGGGGCCATGTCCGATTCCTCCGGCACGGGAAAGCAGACGATTTCGCCTGCCGCGCGTTGGCTGCGGATCCGTGAGAACGCCTATATTCGGGCGCAAAAACGGGGGTTCGTGGGCGGGAACCCCTTCAAGGACTGGTTGGATGCCGAGGAAGAGGTCGATGCCCGGTACACCACGGACTTCCGGAGCGTGTTTTCGCTGAGTGATCCCGCGGAGGTTATGCATCAGATCAAGGGGCTGCTCGCCGGTTACGGGTTGGGTCGCCTGAGTGTGGATACCCTGCTCGGAAATCACCGCGAGGGGATGAAAAAGCTGGCCGCTATCGACGCGGCCCTGGTGGACGGCTCGCTGGAGCTGGCCTCCGAACAGGCGGCCTTGGTGCAGGATGCCTTGAGCGAGGCCGTAAAGACGCTGCAATCCGTTACCCAGGGCGAGTTGGGCACGGACGGGGTAGCCAAACAGGTCGAGCTGTCGATGAAGGCGGTAGAGAATACTTTGTCGCTCGTCAGGTCCTTGACCGAGGCGGTGACCGGAAGCTCTCCGGGGAGATGATGAATGTGGCTGGAAAGGCCCCAGGGCGAGCGCGTATAAACTCCTAACGAGGCTTTGCCTCAGACCGATGAGTCGAAATGAGGCGTACCAAGGACTTATCCCTGCCTGCTGGCAGGTAGGTGCCGACAGGCAGGCGGTGCGCCGTGCCCAACAATTCAGGAGGGTGTCGCAAAGCCCAATTTTCCAGATTCTATAACATATAATCCGTGGTAACCCACGAGTTCATCCACCCCGCGCGCTCCCGGTCCAGTCTGGACCGTTGCCTGCGTCGCCATGGGGTCGCCAACCTCAAGACCCTGCTGCCGCAGGAGGAAGGGGCGCAGAAACCCCCTCACAAAAGCTTCAAAGACTACGCCCCCGGCTTTGTGCACGTTGACGTGAAGTACCTACCGCAGATGCCGGACGAAGACCAGCGCACGTACCTGTTTGCAGCCATTGATCGGGCCACCCGCTGGGTCTACGTGGAGATCCTCAAGGACAAGTCAGCAACCTCCGCCAGCGGCTTCTTCAAACGCTTGATCGACCACGCTCCATTCACCATCAGTAAGGTCCTCACTGACAACGGCAAGGAATTTACCGACCGCTTCTGCGCCACTGGCGAGCGCTCGCCCACCGGCGCCCATGCCTTCGATCAGGTCTGTGCCGACCACCGCATCCAACATCGCCTAACCAAGCCCCGCAGCCCTCAGACCAACGGCATGATCGAACGCTTCAACGGCCGCATCGCCGATGTCCTGCGCACCCACCGCTTCGATTCCTCTGCCTCCCTCCAAGCCACTCTCAAACGCTTCGTCGGTAGTGTTATTACTTTGTTGCTTAATTATAAATCACTTGATATAATTACCTGAGCTTTAAGCTATTAACCGAACAAAATTTTACCGAGGAAACTCTTATGGTATTACTACCCGTAAAATGCCCTGTCTGCAATGGTATTGATGTTACTAAACATGGCAACACCAGCAATGGCAAGCAGCGTTTTATTTGCAAAGAACAGGCCTGTGAGGGCAAAACGTTTATCCAGGATTATTCCGAGAAAGGGCGGTTACCGGAAACGAAACAACAAATCATTGAGATGGCACTGAATGGCAGCGGCATTCGTGATACCGCGCGGGTACTGGGTATCAGTCCTGTGACCGTTATCAATGAATTAAAAAAAAAGAACCCGAGTTGCATGCCGTGAATCACGATTTTTTAGCGACCCACACGCCTGAGCAGATTGTGGTAGATATTCTAAAAGTAGAGGATTATCATGATGTTAGCAAGCAAGGCGCCACCGTTGAAATGGATGAGATGTGGAGTTATGTAGGGAGTAAAGCCAATCAAAGATGGTTGTGGCATGCTATTGATCGGGCCACGGGTAAGGTGTTGGCTTATGTATTCGGGAAACGTCGAGATGAGGTTTTTCTTGAATTAAAAGGGTTATTAGAGCCATTTGGGATTACCCGTTTTTATACCGACGACTGGGGTGCCTATAAGCGCCATTTAGATCCCGAAAAACATGTCGTTGGAAAACAAAACACGCAGAAAATAGAACGCAAACATTTGACGCTACGGACGCGAATCAAGCGGCTTGCGCGTAAGACGATTTGTTTTTCAAAACTGAATCAAATGCACGATATTGTCATCGGATTATTCGTGAATCGTTATGAGTTCGGCGCCGCCGTTTGAAATCCTTAAGCAACAAAGTTAGAACACTACCGCTTCGTCTACCTGTATAATTACCACATCCCACAGAAAAAAAGGTAGGGTCCGAACACTCGCCTACCGGTTATGCCTTATTCATGCCCGAGGATATCTTTGATGACTATGGACAAACCGATAATGAAGACGAGGGCCATGAAAATAACTATGATTTCACCCATTATAAACCTCCTAATTCGTCGATTTTTCTATAGGCACGACGGTTGATTATTCGGAAGCCCACTCCATTTTGAGTCTGCGATGATGTAGCGCACAATCACGGAGATACAAATTGATTAGGCTCTGGTATGGAATACCTGTTTCTTCCGCCATGGATCTAAAATAAGCCACTGTATCCCGGTCTAACCTCATGGTTACAGGTTGCCTTAGGTATTTAATGAAAGGATTTTTTCGGCCTTTCATTTTAGAAAAGCGGTCTTCTTCATCTGAATGGTCAGGGTCGTAAAATTGGATTATGTTCTCGTCATAAAAGACAGTGCGCGCTTCTTCAAAAGATACCCCATGCTTTCCCTGGTTGGCCTTGTCTTTCTTCTCATCCCACTCGAAACGAAGCTCTTTCATAATTTTGACAAGTACTATTCCAACCGCTAAAATTCTTACATTATTTTTACTTTTGCGAGTCTTCGATCAGTGAATACAACCAGACTATCCAGTAAAGGCCAAGTGATTATACCCAAACCACTAAGAACCGCACATCACTGGCAAGCTGGGCAAGAACTCGTTGTCGTTGATGTAGGTGATGGCGTCTTACTCAAGTCAAAGGCGCCATTCAAAGAAACAGTCATCAGTGATGTAGCCTCCTGTTTGAGTTATAAAGGTAAACCTAAGACATTGGATGATATGGAAGCAGCCATAATGCGAGGAATCAAGGGTCAGTATAAATGATTGCTGTTGATACCAATATCATCATTCGCTTTCTTACTCGTGATGATGAGAAGCAATATAAAAAGTCATTTTTAATTTTTAATACTGAGGAGGTGTTTATTTCAGATACGGTGATATTGGAAACCGAATGGGTTTTGAGATATGCATATGAATTTTCACCTGATGATATTTGTGATGCTTTGGTAAAACTATTTGGGTTGAGCAATGTTCACTTATCTATACTCCCTATAGGCACAAAATACGAATTTTAAAATAAATTCCTGGAAAGACGTGTAACTTTCTGAGAGATGATATACTAAGTTGGGTTAGAGAGCTTATTGTGTACATTGAGGCAGCAATGATAAGAATCGACTTCCGCCCGCAGGATATCAAGAGGATTAAGCAGTTACGCTACGATGACCCTCATCCAAGAGTGAGAAGGAGAATGGATGTGCTGTGGCTAAAAAGTCAGGGCCTTTCCCATCAGGAGATCTGTCGGCTTGCCGGTATTGGTAGTAACACCTTATGCAAATACCTCAGGATGTATCAAGCGGGTGGGGTGGAAAAACTAATGGAAATTAACTTCTACGCCCCGACGAGTGAGTTGGATGAGCATCGAGCTCGCCTCAAAGCCCATTTTCGCGCGCATCCGCCAGCGACGCTCAAGGACGCGATAGCAAGCATAGAGCAGCTGACTGGAATCAAGCGCAGCCCCAGCGCCGTGGGAAAGTTCCTGAAGTCGCTTGGTATGCGCCCGAGAAAAGTCGGGTCGATCCCGGAAAAAGCGGACTCGGAAGAGCAAGAGAGATTCAAAATCAATGAGTTAGAGCCGCGCCTCGAAGAAGCCAAGGAAGGCAAGCGCGCTATTTTTTTGTCGATGCTGCCCATTTCGTATTCGGACCTTTTCTCGGTGTACTGTGGTCATTTACACGCCTCTTTGTAAAGGCGACCGCCGGACGGAGACGTTTTAACGTTCTCGGCGCGCTAAATGCCATCACACATGAACTGGTGTTAATCACGAATGACAGCTATATCAACGCCGAAAGTGTTTGTGAATTGCTCCGAAAAATCGCATCGGTAACGCATGGAGTAGCGATTACTCTGGTGTTGGATAACGCGCGTTACCAGAGATGCAAAATCGTCACCGCACTCGCCTTGAAACTCAATATCGAGCTACTTTTTCTGCCACCCTATTCACCGAACTTGAACCTCATCGAGAGAGTATGGAAGTTCGTCAAGAAAGAGGTTCTCTATTCCAAGCACTATTACGACTTTGGCAGTTTTAAACGTTCAATATCGGCGTGTTTAAATCAAACACACACAACGTACAAGAAGGAGCTTGATTCGCTCCTCACGCTGAGATTCCAAGTGTTCAAGAAATGCAACATTGTGCCAATATGAAGTATAACCCTACTTTCATAGCTCAGGCTATTGAGTGGCATAAACAAGGGATGGATTTTTCAGATGCCTTACATTTAACCCAATGCCAACAATATGAAAGATTCTACACGTTCGACAAAAAATTCTCATCTCAAGCAAAAAACTTGACTAATTGCTCCGTTGTTTTGCCCTAATACCAAGCTCACCATCCGCTAATGACCCAATTTTTGTTCCTATGCAATCATCCGGGATCTGACACTTAGAGACTGTCTAAAAAGGGATTGTAGGCCGTAGGCTGGGTTGCGGCCAGGGACGGCCAAAACCCAGCAATACTCTCAAAGCTGGGTTTCGTTCCTCAACCCAGCCTACCGATTTAAAATCAATGTGTTAGTTTTTAGACAGACTCTTAATGTCATTGGCACCAATACTGCTCCAAATACAGTCTCCACTTTCTATTCCAAAGCCCGCTCCAAGCAACCCCCCAACCTTTGCCCCGACGATAGCGCTACCCCAGCCACCGATGGAGCAATTAAACTGCGTTCTCACGCTGGGGCGTGAGAACGAGCAAAGAATTGGCTATATTCTGCTCGCCCCTAAGTTGCTAATACCAACTACTACCAGATCTGTTATTTCCAAACAGATCTCTGGAATTATTTGGATCGATTCGTTTTCTACGAAGAAAAGCCTCATGGATCCAGCCTTGCACTTCAAATGGGTCATTTGACCAATCATATATTTTTGCAAACCCACAATCAATATTATCCTGAAGTCTTGGCGGGATAGTGTATCCATTGTACTTTGTGGTATCAGTCATTGGATAGGTTGGAAGAATTATACCAAGTAATCCAGTACGAGAATTTAGTTTAGTATCTCGAATACTTGAAGATATTTCCCAATCAACATGCTTCCTTTTCCAGGTTTCAGCGCCAACAAGAACAATTGTGACACTGGCGCTCCTGATAAATTCATCTCTTATCTTTTGACGGATTGTTTCAGTTTTTAGATTAGGATCAATATCACCATCACCTACTGCTTTTGTTTCCAGAATATCGTAGATGTCTGAAAAAATCCTTTCAAACTCTACTTTATACTCCTCGTCATTAGCGTGATGATAGCTAATGAATACATTGTGTCGGTTATTCATTGTTTCTTCTCCTGTTTGTTTACAGCTCATGGGCTGAGATGAGCTTGCGGACCTCAGCCTGTTGGTCATGGATGTCTTGGTCCCACCCAAGCATCTTGAACCCTATTTACCCATCGCCACCACCACCGCATCACCCATCTCGGACGTGCCGACCTGGCGCATTCCTTCAGACAGGATGTCGGCGGTGCGCAGACCCTGGTCCAGGACGGTGGAGACCGCAGTCTCGATGCGTTCGGCGGCAACCGGCTCGCCCAGGGAGTAGCGCAGCATCATGGCGACCGAGAGGATGGTGGCCAGGGGGTTGGCGATGTCTTGACCGGCGATGTCCGGGGCCGAGCCGTGGACGGGTTCGTACATGCCTTTCCCGGTTGCACTGAGGGAGGCGGACGGCAGCATACCGATGGAGCCGGTGAGCATGGCCGCGGCGTCGGAGAGGATGTCGCCGAACATGTTGGTGGTGACCATGACGTCGAATTGTTTCGGCTCTCTGATCAACTGCATGGCGGCGTTGTCCACATACATGTGGTCGAGGGTCACGTCCGGGTATTCGGCCCCCACCTCGGTAGCCACTTCCCGCCACAGCTCGGTGCACTCGAGGACATTCGCCTTGTCCACCGAGCAGACGCGCCGGTTGCGCTTGCGGGCGATATCGAAGGCCGTTTCACAGATGCGCCGGATCTCCGATTCCTTGTAAACCAGGGTGTTGACGCCCTCACGCGTTCCGTCCTCGCGGGTGGTCACGCCCCGCGGCTGTCCGAAGTAGATGCCGCCGGTGAGCTCGCGCACGATCAGGATGTCGAGCCCGGCGACCAACTCCGGTTTCAGGGAGGAGGCAGCGGCCAGTTGGGGATAGAGGATGGCCGGGCGTAGATTGGCGAACAATCCCAGTTGGTCGCGCAGGCCCAGCAGCCCCTTCTCCGGGCGGATGGCGATGGGCAGCGGTTCCCACTTGGGGCCGCCGACGGCCCCCAACAGGACGGCGTCTGCCTGGCGCGCCAGATCCAGGGTCGCGTCGGGGAGGGGGACCCCGGTGGCGTCGATGGCCGCCCCGCCGACCGGTGCTTCGTCCAGGGTGATTGCAAGGCCCGCGGTATCGCGGAGGTAGGTGAGTACCTTGACCGCCTCGGCGACGATCTCCGGCCCGATGCCGTCTCCCGGCAGGATGAGGATGCGCTTAGTCACTGTGCGTTCTCCGGTATGGCGCCACGAGCCAGAGCGTGTTGACATTTGAAAAGGAGTGAAGGGCACCTTGAAAAATAGGTGCTTTCACCAATCAGGTGAACCTAAGTCCTTAGATTTAAATGCATGCCGTTGACGAAAATCGTATTTTTCAAAGTGCCCTGAACCCTGATCTCCGGGCTTGCCTCTTAATAGTACAGGATTCACAGGATTTCCAGGATTAACAGGATGTTATAATTGTTATTTAGAAAAATAATCCTGTTATTCCTGTTAATCTTGTCCTATTAGCGATTGGCACTCCGATTATGTCAACAGCCCCTAGTACAGATGCTCTCAACCACCGATAACGTCGCAAATCACTGGTGCCGAACGGAGCGTAGCGTAGTTTGGCATCCGAGTGAATTTTCCTTGTTAGCCTTTATTCGTTTGTCGCAGTTTGTATGCGAAAGAAAGCTCCAGCTAACCCAAGCATTGCTAATCCATTTATAACTAAATTCGGCAGAGATCCCATTGTTGCATACACCCATGCCGAAATGGCACAAGCGATTATTACTACTGGAGCGGAAACATATTTACTGAACCGTTCTGGCGGATGAGGATTACCCTCATAAACATAGACAGTTAGGCACGTTACAATTACTCCGAAAAGCGTCAAATAGTACGACGTAGGGATCATAATTTTCTCTAGTTCAATAAAAGAAAACCCGAACCACGCGCCAAGGGCACCATAAATAACGAAAAGAACACCTATATAACCAAATCCATTCATTCCTTTTCGAAGTATAATATTGAATAATCTATTATCCTTTTCTTTGAATCCTGCTTTCACCGTATTGTCCATTGGAGGCTAACATCGAGCTGATAGGATCTTCCCGGAAAGAGTTATCCGCAAATGAACACAAATCAACGCAAATGAATTGCGACCGATTTGCGTTGATTCGCGTTCAGTTGCGGACAAAAATAATTCCCAGGTTATCGATACTTCGGTGCCGCTGTACTAGGTTCACGCTGCTTCCAAGCCGTTCCCAGGGAACAACCAAGGGCCCAGGGTCCGGCGGCGGTCTTCGTAGGCACGGATCTCATCTATGTGTTCCATCGTCAGCCCGATGTCGTCCAGCCCTTCGAGCAGGCAATGCTTGCGGAAGGGATCGACCGCGAAGCCGAGCCGTTCCCCGACAGAGAGCTCCAGGATCTGCCGCGGCAGGTCGACGGCGATCCGCAGGGCCTCGGGGCCGTCTGCGACCGAGAACAGGTACCCGATTTCGACCGGCGGCAGTCGGATGGGGAGGATGCCGTTCTTGAAGCAGTTGTTGTAGAAGATTTCGGCAAAGCTGGGGGCGATGAGGACCCGAAAGCCGAAATCCGCCAGGGCCCAGGGGGCGTGCTCCCGAGACGACCCGCAGCCGAAGTTCTCGCGCGTCAACAGGATCCGGGCATCCCGGTAGCGGGGGTCGTTGAGGACGAAATCCGGGTTTCGGGGCCGGTTGCGGTTGTCCTTACCCGGCTCTCCCTGGTCCAGATAGCGCCACTCGTCGAACAGGTTGGGGCCGAACCCGGTGCGCTGGATGCTTTTCAGGAATTGCTTGGGGATGATGGCATCCGTGTCCACATTGGCCCGGTCCAGGGGGCAGACGATTCCGGTGAAGTTCTCGAATTTGTCCATCAGAGCTCCCTCACGTCCAGGAAGTGACCACTGACCGCTGCCGCGGCGGCCATGATGGGGCTGACCAGGTGGGTGCGTCCGCCCGGCCCCTGGCGGCCCTCGAAATTACGGTTGGAGGTGGACGCGCACCGCTCGCCCGGCTCCAGGCGATCTGCGTTCATGGCCAGGCACATGGAGCAGCCGGGGTCGCGCCACTCGAAGCCCGCTGCGATAAAAACCTGGTGCAGACCCTCCGCCTCCGCCTGCGCCTTTATTGGGCCCGAGCCGGGCACCACCATGGCGAGCTTGATGCCGGTGGCCACCCGGCGGCCCGCGACTACCTGCGCCGCTTGTCGCAGGTCCTCGATGCGGGAGTTGGTGCAGGAGCCGATGAAGACCTTGTCCGGACGGATGTCGGTGATGGCGGTGCCTGGCCTGAGTCCCATGTACTCCAGCGCGCGGCGGGTACTGTCGGCCTTGACCGGATCGGGTTCGTCTCCCGGATCGGGCACCCGCCCGCCCACCGGCGCTACCATCTCCGGGGAAGTGCCCCAGGTGACCTGCGGCTCGATGGCAGCCGCGTCGATGGGGACCGTCCGATCAAACTCCGCGCCCTGGTCGCTGACCAGATCGCGCCAGTGGGCAGCAGCGCGCTCGAACTCGGCGCCCTGGGGTGCGAAGGGCCGCTCCCGAACATACTCGATGGTCGTCTCGTCGACCGCGATCAGTCCCGCGCGGGCCCCCGCCTCGATGGCCATATTGCAGACGGTCATCCGACCCTCCATAGACAGATCCCGGATGGTCTCGCCGCCGAACTCGATGACAAAACCGGTAGCGCCCGCGGTGCCGATCCTGCCGATGATGGCCAGCACCAGGTCCTTGGCGGTCACGCCGGACCCGAGGATACCGTCCACCCGGATCAGCATGGAGTTGGATTTGCGCTGCAGCAGGCACTGGGTTGCCAGGACATGTTCCACTTCGGAGGTGCCGATACCGAAGGCGAGCGCCCCCAAGGCCCCGTGGGTCGAGGTATGGGAATCGCCGCAGACGATCGTCGTGCCCGGCAGGGTAAAGCCCTGCTCCGGTCCGATCACATGGACGATGCCCTGGCGCGGATCGTCCATGCCAAGTTCGGTGATCCCGAAGTCGGCGCAATTCTCGGTCAGGGTTTGAACCTGCAGACGCGCGATGGGGTCTACGATCCCCCGCGCCCGGTCCAGCGTCGGGACATTATGGTCCGGGACCGCCAGGTTGGCCGCCGTCCGCCGCGGCTTGCGCCCCGCCAGCCGCAGGCCCTCGAAGGCCTGTGGCGAGGTGACCTCGTGTACCAACTGGCGATCGATGTACAGCAGGGCGGTGCCGTTGTCGTCGTAGCGGACGATATGCTCGTCCCACAACTTGTCGTACAGGGTCTTGGCGCCCATGGGTGCGTACCTCCGCCGAAGATCAAAGTATGCAGGGTAGTCCGGCTCCCGCCGAGAAGCAATGGTAGCGGTCCGGGCAACCGAGCGAGTGCGGCCCGGCAGAGTCTTTTCCAGTCCTTGTTCAGAATCCGACCGGGACCCGGTTCCGCGTGACTTAGAGGCTGTCTAAAAACTAACGCCTTGATTTAAAAATGAAAAATTCTTCGTGTCTTCGTGGCTTTGTGTGAGAAATGAAGAACATCACACAAAGACACAAAGCCACAAAGAGGTACTAAGAGACTGTCTTTTTAGACAGGCTCTTAAGTTGAACCCGGCAAACGGGACCCGTAGGGTGGATTGTGCCCACTAAATACGGCTACCTGATCGCATAGAGTGCCCTCCGGATTCCGGACGGTAGGTAGTTTAAGCTGCCCTCCGGTATAGGAGGGTGTCGCAGAAGTAGCGCAGGCGTCCTCGCCTGCATCGGAAAATGCAGGCGGGGACCTGTCTGCCGACACCTGCCTGCCGCAGGCAGGGGCAGGTGCCTGCGCTACGTTCTTGGTTTTTGTGATGACCCGGCTTAATTGAGAACACCCCCTCGCGAGGCTTCGCCTCAGACCGACGAGGCATGAGGCCCCAAAAGCCCCTCTCCCGTAAGGCCCCATCTCCTCCGCCCAACCAGCCGTTGGAGAGCCGGGGTAGGTCGAAATCGGGATCGGGATCGGGATCGGGATCGCAATCGGAATCTCGATTTCGATCCCGATGTAAAGATTCGGCTCCCTCAAGGGATCCTAGTTTCGACTGATATTGCAAATGGCTCTTTATGGCCTCTGTGTTCTCTGTGTCTCTGTGGTTCAAACTATTCCGCTGCCGGCAGAATGTTCTGAAACGGGGTACTAGGGCAAGAAACGGAGTGAACTCAGATTGTCGTTGATCCTTCGTTTGACCGGCTCATAGTCGTCGAAGAGGAAGATCACATAGGCATCGGCGAGGGCGTTCTTGTGCATGGCGATAACCAGCGCCTGGCGGTAGTCCGTCGCGAATCCGGCATCCGTGTCGAACACGGCCGCCGCGGCCCAATCGGCGTTGAATTTTTCCCGCGCCTGTTCCGGCGGGTACTCCCGGGTCGGGCTGTGACGCCCATCGGAGAGTCGGCCAACTACTGATTGGAACATCAGGGGAAAGATGTGATTGGGGTCCGGCGCGGCGCTGTGGGGATCCTCGTAGTCGACCCGCATCCGCCCCAGGGGGCGAACCGCATAGCGTACCTCCAGCGCCCTGTCCGGACTCGCGTAGGCGCGATCGTAGATGAAACGCCCATTCGGACGCACCTCGACCGACGCGAAGCCGTTCGGAACCGCGAGTTCCATGCCCGATTCCGTCAGCAACCGCTCGAAGGTCAGTGGAACGCCCCGGTGTTCGGCCAGGTCGGCGTAGGTCGGAAAAATCGAGAGTACGATCAGGACCAGGCTGCCGACATGACGCATCCCCCTCTTTTTTCCATGGGATTCAAACAAGACTATCTCCTTTTCGGAAGAAACCCCATCACCCGAAATCCTTGTCCAGGATCTCGGTTACCCGCCGGCAGATCTCCCGTCCGTAGTCCGTCCACAGGCCCTGCCCCCAATAGCGGTAGCAGCTGGTCTGGGAGCTCATCAGGTGGAACAGGGCATTGCGGTAACGCTGCTCGCCGGTGGGTACACCGGGCACCAGTGCCTTTTCGTTGAACAAGGCACTGACCTCTTCCATGGGGCCCAGCACATTGTCGTAGCCCCGCACCCAGGACAGGTCGTTAGTCCAACTGCCACCCTCCATGTGGAAGCGGTGATCCGCCTGCTTAAGCTCCGCGATCACCTTTCCTAAGCGTTCGGGTCCGTCGCCGGGGGTCATCCGATCCCATATTTGGTGGTGGAACAGGGGCTGGAGCTCGGGCAGGTCGGATTCCCTGATCCCGGCCGCGAACAGGTGTTCCAGATACTCGCCCGCGTTCATGAGCGGTGCCCCGGAGCCACTGGACTCCCGCACTGCTTCCATGAACTTGTCCGGGAACTCGTTCATCATGACCCCCCCGTTCTCCCCGTCAGCGATCTGGGCGACCAGAGGCGGTACGGATTTGCCCGCCAGCTCGAGGCGCTCCAGTCCTTTGGCCTCATACCAGGGCTGCATCTGGGCTACCAGCTTGGTGTCCGAGCCCTGGGTCTTGACGATAGCGATGATGCTCACCGTTTCTCCCCGGGAGCTGGTGCACACCAGCCGATGGGGCAGGTGGGGGCGTTGCGGATGCCAGCCATTCTCCGGCTGCTCGACCGTGTGCTCCTGGACCAGGACCCACTGGTAGCCGCAGTCCTTCAGGGTCTTGACGAACTCATAGGCCACGTCCGGGTGATTGGGCAGGGCCATCTCCGAAGGCGAGAAGCCGCGCACCCGTTCGAGGGCCTCCCAGCCGAAGATGGCAGCGAAGTGGTGTTGCCAGGCCCGCACGTGTAGGCGGTAGTCCTGGACCGGCGTCGAAGGGGCCACTGCATGGCCCCAGGGCATGCCGAGCCATTCGGTGGTCCAGGAGTAGTCCGGATTGGAGGTGATGGTCTTGAGGGCGTCGATGACGTCGTCGCGGTCCATGTGACGCAAGCCGTGCAGCAGGGTACCCGAGTATTCCAGCATGACCCGCGGTGATTTGCCTTCTCCTACCAGTTGCGGGATGAACTCGCCCATACGCTTGTAGCACCAGGCAAAGGTCTCGGCGTTGTGGTTATCGCCGATGTCCTGGTGTTCCATCATGTATTGCAGATTGCTGATGATGGCCGCCGTACTCAGGTCGTCGCCGCCGGCGGGGATCAAGGGCTGGTGCTGGTGGAGGGCGATGGTGGTAGCGGCGCGGATGGCGCCGAAGTCCACACCCCCGCGGTCCTTGAACAGGGACTTACCGGCACCGATGGCCATTGCCTGCTCGACCGCGGCCTCGTGGCCGGACACATTGGGTACACCTTCGATATATTCGGGTAACTGATTCACGGCATTGGTTCTCGTTGTTGGGGGACTATGTATGATCCGGCTGCAGAATTATAGGCAGTTGGACCGCAGGCTATCCCAGACGGGCGCGCATCCGGTTCAGGGCCTCCCAGGACGCGGCCATATCCGCATCGGCACGGTGGACCCACGCCTCGCCCCAGTAGAAGTTGCAGCTGGTCTCCGCCCGCAACAGGCGCCAGGTGGCCTCCTCCAGGTCCCGTCGGAAGCCCTCGTCGTCCGCGATGCCCCGCGCCGCGGCTTGCCGGTCGGCTTCCTGAATCGCCGCGCTGAGTTCTCCGACCGCCCTGAGGGTTGCCTGCTGTCGCTCGGAACCGGTCCATTGTATGAAATCGTGCCCGTCGTGCCAGCCGGTGTTCCAGGCCCCGGTGTGGACGTGCACCTCGCCGTGGGCGCCGTGGGCATTTAAATAATCGCTGATAAAGGTGGGAGACACCGCGGACTGGCCGGCACGGACCCGCTCCAGGAGCGGCAGGTAAAAGGCACTCCAGAAATTGGCCCCTTCCGTGGCATTGCGGAACCAACCGCCGTTTTCGCCGTCGGTACAGGTGGTCACCAGGGGAGCAAAGTCGCACCACTTGGTACGTTCAGCGATCTCGTGGTTGAACCAATCCGCATCCATGCCCGACTCCTGGGCATCGGATAGGTCCCGATCACGGACAATAACCAGGATCTCGTCCTCACCGTGACGCGCGATATGAGGCCGGTAACGTAGCTCCTGCCAGCTCATGGGCGTGACCGGCTCCACGTGTTTGCTGTCTACCAACACATAGCGGTATCCGAAGGACCGCAGCAGAGGGATGAGCTCCATGGAAAAACCCATCTCCGGCGGCCAGAAGCCTTGGAAGTGCGGGCGCCATAGGATATGGCGCGCGATGTCCAGCCAGCGCCGCAGATGTTGGGGCCGATCTGCCGCCGGGATCAGGGACAATACGGGATGGTAATAGCCCGTTCCGAGGATTTCGAACAGGTTCTGGTTCTGGAAGTGCCACAACAGGGAGCCGCAGTCGACGATGCCGTAGACCCGTTGCTGAAACTCCGGGTCATTGAGGGTCTCCAACAGGGTCCCGGAGAGGGATAGATGGACCCGCGCCACGTCCTCCGAGTCCCATAGACTGCGGGGGATGCGGTCGAGGGCGTATAGAATTTCCGTGGCTTCCCAATTGCCGTCGTCGAGCAAATCCTGCAGATTGTTGGGCGGCTGGTGGAGGTTCAGCACAAGGGCGTGGTGGGCGATCATCCGGGGGCTTCTCGATGGCTAAAAAAGGTCCCGCAGAGGATAGCAGAAATCGGCTCCGTGCCTGAACGCCAGGTTGCAAGTCAGTGCCGTTTCCGCATTCGTCTTGATCCGGCCCGACAGCACCGGCACTATTGGGAACAGTAGTCGCAGCATCGAGTCACGTGCATGCCCCAGATCCTCATAGACCCGGAGTCCAAGTCCCTCGCGGAGCGTTTCGCCCTGGTCAAGACGCCGCGCAAAAACCGGTCCCGGTATCCGGAGGCCTGCGTGACTCCGGTCGCCGACGAGCAGGAGGCCCAGGCCGGGGCCGGGTCGGCACCTGATCTCCATCCGGCCCTGGTCTATGGTCCATCGAAGTCGTCCGAGGGGCAGCGTATCTATTACCTTGTGCACTGGCTCGATTGAGGACCACGCCATGAGCGACGGCTACCCTGGAGGAGAAGAGCATCTCATCGATCCACCCGCTCGAGGGATAGCTCTTTCTTGGTATACGACCACACGGGATCTGCCAAGGCCATGGTTGCGGAAAGAGTTATGGGCGCCCACTCGGTCGGATCTATTTCAGGTTGGACAAGGCCGCCCGGTGCTTTGCTATGATGGGGAATGGCTCAAAACCCGCATGCGGAGGATCGGAATGAACCAGGACGAAATGAAAAAGTTTGCCGCCGAGGCCGCTCTGGAGTACGTGGACGAGGGCATCGTCGGTGTCGGCACGGGCTCTACCGTCAATCACTTCATCGACTTTCTGGCCACCGTCAAGGGCCGCATCCACGGAGCCGTCTCCAGCTCCGAGGCAACGACGACCCACCTGAAGGAACGGGGGATCCCCGTAGTGGATCTCAACTACGCCGGGGAGCTCGATCTCTACGTGGACGGTGCGGACGAATCGAACCCTCGGCTCCAGCTGATAAAGGGCGGCGGCGGTGCCCTGACGCGCGAGAAGATCATCGCCGCGGCCAGTAAAAAATTTGTCTGTATCGCCGGCGGCGACAAGCTGGTCGATGTGCTGGGTGCATTTCCCCTGCCGGTGGAGGTCATCCCCATGGCCCGCAGCTATGTGGCGCGGCAACTGGTCAAGCTCGGCGGCACGCCGGTCTGGCGCGAAGGATTCGTTACCGACAACGGCAATCCGATCCTGGATGTCCGGAACCTGGAGATCCTCGAACCCTCGAAGCTGGAACAGGAAATCAACAACATCGCCGGGGTCGTAACCGTCGGTCTCTTTGCCCTGCGACCGGCGGATGTGCTGATTTTGGGGACCAAGGAAGGCGCCAAGACTATTACCGCGTAGCCTACAGATCGGCCGCCTCGTTGAAGATATGCCGGAACAAGTCAGGTAGGCCGGGTTGAGCGTAGCGAAACCCGGCATCATGGAACTGCTGAGTTTCGTACCTCAACCCAGCCTACGGATTTTTTTTGTCACCACTTATACCAGTTCAGGTATAATTACATATGATCGACGGAGAAAAACCGCTCTTTTGGATCGGGAATAGCAAAAGAGACTTAATGGCGTTGCCGCTCGACGTGCGCAAGTTTTTCGGTCACGCTCTGGACTTCGCGCAGCGTGGCGACCGGCACGACGCGGCAAAGTCGCTCAAGGGCTTCGGCGGTGCCGGCGTCCTCGAAATCGTCGAAGACGCCGCCGGCGGCACGTATCGCGCTGTCTACACCGTGAAATTCGCGGAAGCCGTGTTTGTCTTGCACTGTTTCCAAAAGAAAAGCAAGAATGGGATCGCCACGCCGAAAAAGGACATCGACATTATCCGCGCCAGGTTGAAGGTGGCCGAGGCGCTGGCAAAGGAGCTACGACATGGCAAGACGCATGATTGAAGGTATCGAAATCGAAGCCAGCTCAGGCAACGTGTTCGCCGATCTCGGCTTGGCTGATGCCGACAAGCTCAAGGTCAAGTCCGGCCTGGTGATCGAAATTACCCGCGCCGTGCAGCGCCTCGGTCTGACCCAAGAAGAGGCCGGCCGGCGCATGGGCATCCCTCAACCGAAGGTATCGGCCATGATGCGTGGCGACTTTACCAACCTGTCCGAGCGCAAGTTGATGGACTGCCTTGCCCGGCTGGGGTACGACATCGAGATCAAGATCAAACCCACATCCGCGCCGGTGGGCCACTTGACGCTGGCTACCGCCTGATACGGCGGACTTGTTGTCCCGGCGAGTCGAACGACCCACGGGACCGATTCTGCAATTGGGCAGTCAACGACTTGCTGATATACGTCCAGCTTAAAAATGCTATTAGGATTTTCACTACTATCCCATTTCATCTAATTTTTCATGTTTACGCTGTTATCCGCAGTCAGGTAGGTTGGGCAAAGCCGCAGGGAACGGTGGCAGCCGCCGTGGACCACATGGACTCAGTGGACCACGTGGACTGGGGGTCGCTGGGTGCCCCCGAGTCCATACTGTCCATGTTGTTTACTGGGCTATTCTCACGCCGTCCATGTGGTCCACGGCGGCGTGCCCGACATCCACAGTTCGTTGGGCACGGCGCACCGTCCTTAGTGCACCTTTGCCCAACTACGAACCTACCCGCAATATCAAGCGAAACTAGTGATAATAGGGGAACCGTCATGACTACGGCGATCAAGATCGATGACGAACTGGAAGGACGGGTCCGGCGTCTAGCCGACCAGCGACAGCGGTCGGCACACCGGATCATGTATGAAGCAGTCCGGCAGTACGTTGAGCGTGAGGAACAGCGCGAAGTCTTCCGACAAGAAGTGCTCAAGGCCTGGGACGAGTACCAAGCCACCGGCCTGCATGCGACCACCGAAGAAGTGGACGCATGGCTTGCCACCTGGGGTACTGAAAACGAGCTACCGGCGCCTGTATGCTACAGGTGAGATACGCGCCCGGCGCAATCCGCGACCTGCAACGGTTACGCGAATTCTTGCGCCCCAAAAATCCCGCCGCGGCCAAACGAGCTGGTGAAACAATCAGGAAGGCCGTGCAGATTCTCGGCCTTCAACCACAAATCGGTCGCCTCGTCGAGGATATGCCGGACGAGTACCGAGAGAGGAAACATCACCAATCACACGAATTCTCGTGGATTGATTCGCGCGCTTCGTAGGTTGGGCAAAGCCCGTAGGATGCGGTGAGCGTGTGTTGTCCTTTCCGGACTGTACCACCGCCAGGCGCGAACCGCATCTTTGGACGGTGGGCATGCCCAACACCGGTGTTGGGCACAGGCCATCCCTGGCCCTTTGCCCAACTACCACGACCCGCAGCCAGCAGCTAACTTAATGGCATTGGGATGTGGTGAACGCAGCAAACCGCATCTCCTGCTCGGGGCAATAGTTACCCGACCACACGCCGCCAATAGGTCGAACGCCAATAGTAGAGGACGGTGGTGTCCGGCCAGGGATAGGAGTCTCCGTAGCGGATGCCGCGAGCGGGTCGTTCCGGGTTGTCCCGAGCCGGGTCCAGGGGCCGCCAGCCTGGTTCGACCGTCTCGCCATCCACAGGGCTACGTGTCTGTCCCAGATTGTGTCGTTCCGACGCGCCATAGTTCCGGAAGTTTTGTTGGGCCTCGAACAGGCTCACCACATTGGCACTGCCGGGCATGAGCGGAAAGCGCAACTGCGAGAGGTCGTCCTCCCAGCCGCAAATGGGACATACCTGGTGAAATCCGGGCTCCCGGTCGAACACCAGGTAACCGCAGCAGGGACAGGGAAACTTGGTCTGGTCGTAGATCATTTACACAGAAAGATTTAGCCGCAAATCAACGCAAATGGACGTAAATGATTCGTGAATTGATTTGCGTTGATTCGCGTTCATTTGCAGCAAAAAAAGGAAAAGGGACGCCAAGCGCCCCTTTCC
The DNA here is from genome assembly GCA_011392765.1 of Candidatus Thiosymbion ectosymbiont of Catanema sp. Cochon2018. Taxonomy (GTDB): domain Bacteria; phylum Pseudomonadota; class Gammaproteobacteria; order Chromatiales; family Chromatiaceae; genus Thiosymbion; species Thiosymbion ectosymbiont_A. Next base: position 364,565 of record WYCW01000003.1, read on the forward strand.
GATACTCAAGGAAACGGACGATCCGCGATCAGTTGACCTTCGGGTCCAGCTCGCCTTTCTTGTAACGGTCGGTCATGACCTCCAGGGAGAGGGCATTGATCTTCGAGGCGTTGCCGGCGGTGCCGAAGGCCTCGTAGCGGGCCTTGCAGACTTCGGACATGGCCTTGGTAGCGGCGGCAAGGTACTTGCGTGGGTCGAACTCGGCCGGTTTGTCGTGCATGGCCTTGCGGATGGCGCCGGTGGAGGCCATGCGCAGATCGGTGTCGATGTTGACCTTGCGCACGCCGTGCTTGATGCCTTCGACGACCTCCTCGACGGGCACGCCGTAGGTCTCGCCCATGGCCCCGCCATGGTCGTTGATGATCTTCAGCCAGTCCTGGGGAACCGCGGATGAGCCGTGCATCACCAGATGGGTATTGGGGATGCGCTTGTGGATCTCCTTGATACGCTCGATGGCCAGGATGTCGCCGGTCGGCGGACGGGTGAACTTGTAGGCGCCATGCGAAGTACCGATGGCGATGGCCAAGGCGTCGACGCCGGTCTTTTTGACGAAATCCGCGGCCTCTTCCGGGTCGGTCAGTAGCTGGTCGTGGGAAAGCGTACCTTCGGCGCCGATGCCGTCCTCCTTACCCGCCTGCCCCGTCTCCAGGGAGCCCAGGCAACCCAGCTCGCCTTCGACCGAGACCCCGCACGAGTGGGCCATATCGACCACCTTCTTGGTAGTCTCTACATTGTACTCATAGCTGGTAGGCGTCTTGCCGTCCTCGCCGAGGGACCCATCCATCATGACGGAAGAGAAGCCGAGCTGGATGGAACGCTGGCATACCGCCGGAGAAGTACCGTGGTCCTGGTGCATACACACCGGGATGTGGGGCCACTCTTCGATGGCGGCCAGGATCAGGTGACGCAGGAAGGGAGCACCGGCATACTTACGGGCACCGGCGGAGGCCTGGACGATGACGGGGGAGTCGGTCGCGTCGGCCGCCTCCATGATAGCGCGCATCTGCTCCAGGTTGTTGACGTTGAAGGCAGGAACGCCGTAACCCTTTTCGGCGGCGTGGTCCAGCAGCTGACGCATAGAAATCAGGGCCATGGTGGTTTTCCTCTTGTCGGTTGGTAGATAGAAACAGTAATTTATATCACAACAATCGCAGATACGGCGAGCGGTCTAGTATAGCTGTATCGAAGTACCGATAACATGGAAATCTTTTTTATCCGCAAATGAATGCGAATCAACGCAAATTGGTCACAATCGGTTCGCCATTATCGACTATTCCTGGTCTAAACGTTTCTCTACTCCGTTTCACCGGCCTCCGCCAAGGCCCGCATATAAAAGTCCTCCTTCATCCTGAACCCTGTGTCTCTCAGCATCTTCAGGTATGGCTTTATTCTTTGTATTTTACCCTTCTCTTTCGCTTTGATAAGTACGCCAACAGCACCGATAATATTTATTCCCATTTTTCCAGCCAGTTCTCTCCCTTTAACTTCATCAATAATCAATAGATCGGCTTTCATTTCCATAGAGAGGGTTATGGCCTCGGACTCTCCCAGATCCAAATGTCTTTGAAGTTTATTCACAAGGCTTCGATCTTTTACCTTAAACACCTTGATCCAACCCGACTTTTCCGCTTCTTTGACCTTAAGCATCTCCGGGTGCATTTTTCGACCCCGCATAAGCTCAGAGAAAACCTCTTCGGGAATAAGTAGTTGTGTATACAAGCGTTTGAGGATATTAAGCTGTCCTATTTTGGTTAAATGTGAAATGGTAGTAGTATCACTGACGATTATTTTATCCATGCCAATCTTTGCTCTATAAGTTATAGTTTTTGAGATCCTTGATCAGGTCATCCATATCGTAATTAATCGTTTCCCCTTTTTCGGCGACAAGCGAGTGAAATTCAAGCTCCGTTTTTCCAATCAGTTTCCCTGCGAGGGAGCCGTGTATCCCTTTATATTTATAAAAGGCAATAGCCAACAGTTCCAGTGCCTCTTCCTTATCCACACCGATTTTAGGCACCAACGAATCATCTATTTCTATCTTCATGAGGGCCTCCTCATTTCATTCTTGTCCTTTCGTGGTTTTCGTGGCTGATGTGATGCGGTTCGGCCATCCCTGACCTCACCGCATCCTACGAGCTCAACCCTTCGCCCGTTGCTCCAGCATGGCTACGGCCGGCAGGGTTTTGCCTTCGAGATATTCGAGGAAGGCACCGCCGGCAGTGGAGATGTAGGACACCTTGTCATAGATGTCGTACTTCTGGATGGCCGCGATGGTATCGCCGCCGCCGGCCAGGCTGAAGCCGGAGCCGTCGGCGATGGCCATGGAGACCTTCTTGGTACCCGCGCCGAACTGATCGAACTCGAACACCCCCACCGGGCCGTTCCAGACGATGGTGCCCGCCTTGGCGATGATGTCGGCCAGCTCCTGGGCGGATTTGGGGCCGATGTCGAAGATCATATCATCGTCGGTCACCTTGTCGGCGTCCTTGAGGACCGCAGGCTCTTTCTCGTCGAACTTTTTGCCGCAGACCACATCCACGGCGATCGGAATCTTGGCGCCGCGCTTGGCCATCTTGTCGATCAGGGTCTTGGCGGTGCCCACCAGGTCGTCCTCGCACAGGGATTTGCCGACCTCTTTCCCCGTCGCCTTGAGGAAGGTGTTGGCGATGCCGCCGCCGACCACGAGCTGATCGACCTTTTCCGACAGGGCCTCGAGCACGGTCAGCTTGGTGGACACCTTGGAGCCGCCGACGATGGCGACCATGGGTCGGGCCGGCTTGGCCAGGGCTTTGGCCAGGGCGTCCAGTTCCTCGGAGAGCAACAGACCGGCGCAGGCCTTCGGGGCAAATTTGCCGGCCCCGTGGGTGGAGGCCTGGGCGCGGTGGGCGGTGCCGAAGGCGTCCATGACAAAGATATCGCACAGGGCGGCATATTTTTTAGCCAACTCCTCGTTGTCTTTCTTTTCGCCCTTGTTGAAGCGCACGTTTTCGAGCAGGACGACCTCGCCCGCGGCGACGTTCGGTGCCTTTTCAAGATAATCCTTGACCAAGGGCACTTTCTTGCCGAGCTTGGCGGACATGTCGTCGGCGATAGGTTGCATGGAGTTTTCCTGGTCCACCACGCCTTCCTCCGGGCGCCCCCGGTGGGAGAACACCATGACCTTGGCACCGGATTTCATACAGTGCTCAATGGTGGGCATGGAGGCGGTGATGCGGGCATCGGATGTCACCTTGCCGTCCTTGACGGGGACATTGAGGTCGGCGCGGATCAGCACGCGCTTGCCGGCGAGATTGAGATCGGTCAGCTTGATGAATGACATGGAGTTCTCCGCGATGTTACGTCTTGGTGACCTGTATACATAGTTTCAGCCTGATCCTGCATTTTTCTAAGGATCGGTTAATATGATGGAACCTATGAATGCCTGTGGGGATTGTACCGGAAAACAGGCTGAAACTATGTACTGGCAAGACTTCGCCTCGGATCGACGAGACATGAGTTTTTTATCAAAAATGAGATAACGTGCAGCATATCTCAGACAAGCATGGATATCTTCTCTCGTGAGATGCGGATAATCTTCGAGAATATCCTCTTCAGGAATGTCAGAAGTTAACAGTTCCAAGATAAACTCCACAGACAGCCGTGTCCCTTGTACAACCGGTTTCCCACCGAGAATTTTTGGATTGGCAATAATACGGTCAATCATTCTGTGGGGACCTTGAGAAATTCAGTTTTTCAGCGCGCTTTATCAGTGGTCGCCAAATTACTCATTTACTCCGCCAAATCGGGCTTACCAAAGCACCAATTTCCTGAGTTTCGTTCCGCCAGGTAGCCTATGGGGACCACCTTTAGCCTTTTCAGGATTTCCTACTTCAAACTTCCAGGCTGTTGGGGTTCGTTCCTCACCCCAACCTACGTGGGCTGCCGACTGCTTCGTCTTCTTCAGGTTGTGCCATTAGGGTTCCCCTCGTCCTTTTTGCAGCGCCTGACGCTGCACATCAACCGGACACGCAGGGAGAGGTAGCGACCGAAGTAGTCGGCTGGATTTGCCTCGTTATGCCTGTTTTCTCTCTTCTGCCTTGGTATAAACCAACCCACGCTCTCTTTTACCTACAGCTATGACATAAATCGCACCTTCATCATCATCGACCTCATAAACCAAACGGTACCCTGCGGAACGGAATTTGATCTTATATATATTTGCAAATCCCCTTAGTCGGCTAGCCGGGTTATGAGGAACTTCCACTCTCTCCCTTAGTTTTTTCTTGAATTGTTTTTGGATGGAAGATGCTAACTTATTCCATTCCTTCAGTGCGCTGGGCAGGAATTTGATTTTATAGCTCATCAATATTTATTTCTATTGCATCTTTTTTTTCTCCGGTTCTTTCTATTACTATTCGGGCCAACTCGGAATCCTCCAGCTTATCCATTAACCATTCATAGGTTTCAGCGGGAATTAAATATGCCGCCGGGACGTTATGATCGAGAATGGCTATAGGACCCCCTTCAGCCCCGTCTATCAGAGCAATAGGATTTTTCTGCAATTCTGAAATGGTTGCAGAACAATCGGAGAGCACTTGTCTCATTTCCGAATACCCACGAGTAGAGCCTTATTTGTGACTAAACGATGACATAAATGCAAACTGCCATGTAGTATATTTGTCAGGTGGGTTGGGGTGATGGAGGAACTCCAACCTACGCGGGCTTTAATGAGAAACCCGTACCTTTTTGGGTCCGGTACAATACTTTGTCAGACCTCTGACTTTCAGGAGCTTATAACGAAATTGAAAGTTTACGTTCTCTTGCTGCGGCAAATGCAAAAACGGATTGTATATCTTCGTGACTAAGGATAGGAAAATCCGATAATATTTCTTCCTCAGACATACCCCCAGCGAAATATTCAAGAATATCATATACAGTAATCCGTGTACCTTTAATACATGGTTTGCCACTTCGAACACCTGGATTGATTGTTACGCGTTCTTCAAAATTCATGGTTTTATACCTTTGACATAATTCAGTTTCTCTGAGTATTTGAACTACTTCTTGCGATAGCTGGTTCTCACTGAATTTTTTCCAGCATCCGATAATATTTTCGAGCCTGCTCAAGGTCTAACAGCTCGTCATCAGGTTCCTGTGCTTGCATAAATTGGATTAGTCCATAATTTTCCAATGTTTCTTCAATTTTCGTGAAAGTCTCTATGTCGACTTGAACAGCAACCTTATGGTTAGATTCATCAATGATGTACTTACGTTCAATTCCCATGTGGTCACCTTATTGCATACCCTTGATAGTCAGTATATCTCAAGCCTGACGTCTTGCGTAACCTGCCGCGTACCGGCTAGGCGGGAGCGTAGCGACCGCTAGGATTCCTTGAGGGACCTGCATCTTCACATATGAGTCGAGTTTGTGCACTGCATAAAAACATTTCTGCCTCTTGCTTGGGCGGGAATCGCAAATCCTTTGAACCACGGAGGCAGACACGGATAAACACGGATTGTGATCCGTGTTTATCCGTGTCCATCCGTGGTTCTTCGGTACGGTTCGTTACCCAACCTCGTCGGTCTGAGGCAGAGCCTCGCTAGCCAGTACGCGGCCAGGTTGACGCTATTGTTGGGCGTTGTTCGGCACTTGATTATGCGAAATCTCGATCAACAGGCGAAGCGTCCTGTTAACCGAGGCAGAATCCTTAAAGATCCGAGCTACGTCGGGCTCCAACAGCACGACATTTGTTCCCTCGCTGTAGGCTTGGTGGTGCTTCCCTTGAACGGCATCCGAGAAATCATACCCGGCTCGCATTTCATCGGATGCATTTTGATTCATAATAGTGTAGCAGCAAATCATTGCCGCGTCGTTCGGCAAGGTTCAGGGTAAAGAGATAGACCCCTCCAGGAATACTTGCCCGTAGGTAGCTGCGCATTAGCCAGGTTCCGCAAACGCGTGTATTGAAGGCATGGCGTTCAAGGAGTGATGTGGCTTGTCCGAATAAAAGCCGGGGTTCGTTCCTCACCCCAGTCTACTGTACTGGATTATCAAGAACTTCCCTCCCTGCTCCACTGATCTTGATCGGTAGAGGGAAAGGTTTGCTGAAATTTCGAACGATTCTTGAATCCATCGGCGACTGTAACGGCGATAGCAAAGAGATCGTCATACTTCATGGGCTGCGAACGTGCAAGGACGACCTGGTGAAAAATGCGTTGTACATCGAGCTTATCGACGGTTGAATTTGGCTCGACTGCTTCACATGCAAGACAAAAGATCTCCCCAGCTTTGAATGATTCCGGGAAACGGGGATGCATGCATCAACGTCTGACCACAACCCACATAGAGTCGGTTGCTTGCGAGTCTCCGAGATAGCATTTATGATCGCTCTTTTTTCGGAGGATCTGAAGGTGTTGAGTCCAAAGTGGCCAAGAATTTCATGGCGTATTGTTTGGATAAAATCATTCGCGTCGCGTGAATTGGAAGTGGCAAAGGCGGCGAGTCGTCCGGTAGAAAAGTAGGCTCCAAAGATTCTTCCTGCTCGTTCGATGGTCGCGGTTTCATTGAAAATCTCCTCTTGTGTTGCGCGGACCATATAGCTTAGTTGATAAGCAGTAGGATAGACTCGGCAGAATTCACGAATCAATTGCTGTCCTTGCTCAACGGTTATCGGCATCAGAAGTGTCTTCTTTCGAGGAAACTGAGGCTATCGATTTTACATTACCTTTCCGCCTATCAGCCCGTAGGCTGGGGGGAGCTTGCGAACCCCAGAAACAGCAACGGCAAAAACGAGGGTAGCTGCGCATTAGCCAAGTTCCGCAAATGTGTATATTGAAGGCATGGCATTCGAGGAGTGGTATGGCTTGTCCAGATAAAGCTGGGGTTCGTTTCTCACCCCAGCCTACAGTACTTTCATTAATATTCAAACATCTCTTGTAAGCATTTACATAACTCTACCTGTGTTTTGGCGCTTATTACCCCAACCTTCTTCACCAACCTTGATTTATCAACGGCTCTGATTTGATCCAGTAAAATTAGCCCACTTTTCCCTTTAAACCTACAAACGATACGACAGGGAAATTCAAAACCTCTTGTGGTCATTGGAGCCATGAGTACTGTTGAAAGTGCTGCTATTTCATTAGGTGATATTACAATACAAGGACGAGTTTTATCGATCTCTCTTCCTTTTGTCGGATTAAGATTAACCAGCCATACATCAAACCGCTTTATCGTTACCATTCCACATCCTTATCTGAATCCAGAGGTAAATCCAACCATTCTTCCTCGAGCATTTCGTGCCCCTGGGCAGCAATTGTTTTCTCTACCGCCTGTTTCCACCCCTCCCGAGCTTTCTTTTTAGAGGTTATTAACAAGCCATCATTGACTATCTGTAATTTTAGCTCTTTCCCTTCCAAATGGGCTTGTTTGATCAAGGGCTTAGGTATTCTTATGCCTTGGGAATCGCCTATTTTTACTAACTGAACCATTTTTAGAGTCTCCCAAATTCCTTCTCATTCCTACACTTCGGCATAGGGGCAAATCCTAAGAGACTGTCTAATAGATCTGATTGCTCAAGAATCTCCGTATCCCATTTTCCCATCGTGACGGTAAGCTCCAGCATACCGAGAGTCAGAGGCTCGGGGGGAAGCATTCTTTTCACGATGTCGATCAAAACACCAATTGGATTGAAACCCTTGCTTATTCGTTTCTCACCCCAACCTACGCGGGCTTTCTCCCCTGCTCCACTGATCTCGATCGGTAGAGGGAAAGGTTTGCTGAAACCTCGATCGATTTTTGAATCCATCGGCAACTGTAACGGCGATAGCAAAGAGATCGTCATACTTCATGGGCTACGAACGTGCAAGTATGAGTGCCCTTTTTTCGGAGGGTCTGAAGGTGTTGAGTCTAAAGTGGCCAAGAATTTCGTGGCGTATTGTTCGGATAAAATCATTCGCGTCGCGTGAATTGGAAGTGGCAAAGGCGGCGAGTCGTCTGGTAGAAAAGTAGGCTCCAAAGATTCTTCCTGCTCGTTCGATGGTCGCGGTTTCATTGAAAACTCCTCTTGTGTTGCGCGGACCATATAGCTTAGTTAATAAGACCGTAGACTGGGGTGAGCTTGCGAACCCCAGCGATAGCAATAGTAAAAGCAAGCCGCTCTCATTCATAATCCGCGCCCAATACCTCTGGTGTAGCGCACCAATCCGGTGGATATAGACCCGCACCGACCATCCACTTCAGTGACGAATAAGGCCAATCCAGCGCCCGCTTCACATACCGGTGCTTGACTGGATTGTAATGAATGTAATCCATATGTCGCCGGTAGTCATCATCGTCGCGAATAACATGCTCCCAATATCGACGCTGCCAGATCCCACGCTCCCGAGACTGTGAAAGTATTGCTGAATTTTCAGAGGGCCAGGGACAGAGCGACACAATTTCCCCAGATTAAGCATCATAGCTTTTCCCTAGCCCCACATGGTGCGGAATTTTGCATGGAACACGTCAATCTCATCCCACCGTCTCCGGGAAAACCGAATACTTTCATAGTCTCTCCCCCTTGCGCCGACGACTCGCAGATACCCATTCTCCGACAGGCACGGCTCGGGAAAACCGTTGCTTGATCAGCGGCCAGCGCATTGGGAAATCGGCGTCACCTTCCGGCAGGCGCCAGATGCAATGTAGATGATCCGGCAAGATGCAGACCGCTTCCAGGGCGAATGGGTGATCCCGTTTGGTTCGACGGAAGGCATCGCGTAGCGGATCAATGTAGTGTAGCAGCAAATCATTGCCGCATCGCTCAGCAAGGTTCAGGGTGAAGAAATAGACTCCTCCGGGAATGCTTGCCCGTAGGTAGCTGCACATTAGCCAGGTTTCGCAAACGCGTGTATTGAAGGCATGGTGTTCGAGGAGTGTTGTGGCCTGTCCAAATAAAAGCTACGGTACTTCAAACTTCCAGGCTAACGTCATGAATCAGATGACTCAAAACCGCGCATCAGGAAATTCTGTATCTCGCCTCGAGATCGACGCATGGTTTTAAGGTCGCCTGGATTTAGTTGTTAGCCGATGTGTCAGAACCGATTCAGGTTCCACTACTGAGGCTGTAGGACGGCAGCGGGCCTAAAATTCTTTCCTCTATAAGTTGCGCTACTTGAACGCCTGAATACGCGCTGGAGCCATGATCGATTAAAAGCGCAGCCGGCGATGAAATTGGTATTGTGCTAAACGCAACAAGAAATAGCAAGAAATAGAGATCGTTATGCTTCATGGTTCTTCACGCCTCTTTGTAATTGTGGATAAAGAATATCCGCGATTAACTGCGATTTGCAGACGAGTTGGACGAACTGGGCACCCCTTGCCTCAATTTCTTTACGAAGCCGGTCACGTGCATCTGGCCAATGGTTCAGAAGCTTTCCGAACGCTGCTTCCGATTCTTGCAAGGCGCTCATCTCAAGATATGCAAGGACAAGATCAATATAGACGAAAAACCCCGGTTCCAGGTTAACCGACCGTTGGTAATAAGAAGCTGCTTGTTCTACGGCTTCCCTGCGGGACCTCTGGTTTTCAAACGGACGATAAACCAGGCATCCTCCTTTATTGTGATAGGCAAGAGCAAGCGCTCGATTATTACCGGCGAACGTCGGGATTACTTTCCCCAGCCAATCATCAGCTTCGTCGTACCGGCCAAGGTTGACTAAGGCAGCAGATCGAGCAACAGCAGCTCGCCAACAGTTGGTCTCATTGTATAGAGCTGTTGCTTTATCAAGAACATCCTGAAATGATTTGGTGTCAAACGCAGCCCTAATTTCATAAATTCTTTTCTTTATTGCGTCTGGCCACCCTTCCGCCTCGATTGTCGCAACCGGTGAGTGATGAGTAACGGGTGGTTCTTCTGATACATTTTCTTTATGCTTGATTCTGTTTATTGAATTGGTAAGCTCAATGGCCGCATTAAATTCTCCTTTTTCAAGCGCGATCACGTAGTCTTCATTAAAAATACCGCGACGAGTCGCGCTAGAGTCGCAGATGTGGATAACAGGAACGCCATTTCCGCGCGCAAAACCTGCTTCAGAATCTAAATAGTCTGCTTCTGCCACCCTTGATCGCAAACAAATAAGGAAATGACAGTTCCGAATTCGTTCACAAATTTGTGTATCAGTGGGTTGGCCGGCTGTTAAGTCGGTACCATCAATAACGTCGACACGCAGCGTCTCCAATAACTTGCGAACCAAGTCTGCCAATTTTTTTCCATCGTCATCATATTTGTACGAGAGAAAGCCTCTAATCATGGGTTGCAACTCCAGCCGAGTTAATTCGGGTAGCATTCCACCGTTACAAGACGCTCACTGCTTCGGTGCTCGTTCGTCAGCTATTATTGCATCTTTGACGGAAAAGCCCCAATCTGAAGAACAAGCATTGTAACTATTCAGGACCCCCTCATAATAGAGGGCACCTTGAAAAATAGGTGTTTTCATCGACCGAGAGACTCTAAGCCATTGATTATTCAGACATGCCATTCACGAAAACCGTATTTTTCAAAGTGCCCTAGAAAACAAAGACTTACGATTTCAAGAGGGTGATAATAGCTCGAAAATACAGCATTTCCGTGCATCTCTGCGCGATAAAAACACAACATCTCGTGGTTTGTAGCTACCAGCGCATAATATCTTGTACCTGAATAGTTACTAAGCATCTTTACTGAATGGATCTAGGATTTTTATTCCTACTGCTAATAGAGATATAGGCTCCCGGCCTCTCTTAAGGACCCAAGGAAAAACGCCGGAGCATTTTCCCCTGGGGGCCCCCTGCCCTATTCCCTCAGCCCTATTTGGCTACATGCTTCACAAAACGCAGCATGTTGCAGGTGTAGCCGTACTCGTTGTCGTACCAGGCGATGACCTTGATGAAGGTGGGATCCAGGGCGATGCCGGCTTCGGCGTCGAAGATGGAGGGCGTGCTCTTACCCCGGAAATCGGTAGCCACGACCTTTTCGTCGGTGAAAGCCAGCACGCCGGCCAAGTCGCCTTTTTCGGAGGCGCCCTTCATGGCGGCGCAGACGTCACCGTAATCCGCGTCATTGGTCAATTCGGCGGTGAGGTCGACCACGGAGACGTCGGAGGTCGGTATCCGGAAGGCCATGCCGGTGAGCTTGCCGTTGAGCTCGGGCAGGACCTTGCCGACTGCCTTGGCGGCGCCGGTGGAGGACGGGATGATGTTTTCGAGGATGCCGCGTCCACCGCGCCAGTCCTTCATGGAGGGACCGTCGACGGTCTTCTGGGTGGCGGTGGCGGCGTGGACGGTGGTCATCAGACCGCGCTTGATGCCCCAGTTGTCGTGCAGCACCTTGGCTACGGGGGCCAGGCAGTTGGTGGTGCAGGAGGCGGCGGAGACGATGGCTTCGCCCTTGTAGGTTTTGTGGTTGACGCCGTAAACGAACATGGGGGTGTCGTCCTTGGAAGGCGCAGACTGGACGACTTTCTTGGCGCCGGCCTCGATATGTTTCTGACAGGTGTCCTTGGTCAGGAAGAAGCCGGTGCTCTCGATGATGAGGTCGGCCCCGACGTCGCCCCACTTGAGGTTGGCGGGGTCCTTTTCCGCGGTCAGGCGGATGGTTTTGCCCTTGACGATCATTTTGTCGCCTTGGGTGGCGATATCGCCCTGAAAATTGCCGTGGACCGAGTCGTATTTGAGCATGTAGGCCAGGTAGTCGGGGGCGAGCAGGTCATTGATGCCGACCACTTCGATCTCCGGAAAGTCCTTGGCAATGGCGCGAAAAGCCATGCGACCGATGCGTCCGAACCCATTGATGCCAACTTTGATTGTCATGGAATAAACCTCCAGGTTTTTTCAGGTTTGTAGATGTTTTAGAAGATCGGGAGCGCCCGTCAGAGCTGTGTTTCCACCGCCGCGACGACCTTTTCCGTGGTGATGCCGAACGCCTTGTAGACGTCTTTCGCCGGGGCGGATTCGCCGAAGGTGTCGAGTCCGATGACCTTGCCTTGCATACCGACGTATTTGGGCCAGAGATGGGTGACACCGGCCTCGACCGCGACCCGGGCTTTCACCGCCTCCGGCAGCACGGATTCTTTGTAGGCGGCATCCTGGACGTCGAAGGCATCCATCGAGGGCATGGAGACGACGCGCACCTTGCGGCCTTTGGCGGTCAGCTCATCGTAGGCGGCGATCGCCAGGGTGACCTCCGAGCCGGTCCCGATGATAATGGCCTCGGGCTCACCGTCGCAGTCCCGCAACACGTAGGCGCCCTTGGCAATGGCGCGCAGCTGTTCTTCCGTGCGTTCCAGGTGCGGCAGACCCTGGCGGGAGAAGATGAGGCTGGTGGGCCCACCCTTGCGCTCGATGGCCAACTTCCAGGCCACGGCGCTCTCCACCGCGTCCGCCGGCCGCCAGGTGGACATCCGCGGGGTTAACCGCAGAATGGAGATCTGTTCCACCGGCTGATGGGTCGGGCCGTCCTCACCGAGGCCGATGGAGTCGTGCGTGTAGACGAAAATGGGGTTGATCTTCATCAGCGCGGCCAAACGCACAGCGTTCTTGGCATACTCCATGAAGATCAGGAAGGTGGCACCGTAGGGCTTGAAGCCGCCGTGCAACGCGAGCCCGTTCATGATGGCCGACATGCCGAATTCGCGCACGCCGTAGTAGATGTAGTTGCCCGTGGCGTCGTCCTTGGAGATACCCTTGCTCCCGGACCAGAGGGTCAGGTTCGAGCCGGCCAGATCCGCGGAGCCGCCGATGAGCTCGGGAAGCAGCGGGCCGTAACCGTTCAGCGCATTCTGAGACGCCTTGCGGGAGGCGATGTTCTCGGCCTTGGCGTCCACGGATTTGACGAATTCCCAGGCCTTCTTCTCCCAATCGGCCGGCAATTCGTCGGCCATGCGCCGCTTGAACTCCGCCGCCGGCTCGGGGTATGCGGCCTCATAGGCGGCGAAACGCTGGTTCCAGTCGGCCTCGGTGGCGGCCCCCTGTTGCTTGGCATCCCACCCTTTGTAGATCGCCTCGGGGATCTCGAAGGGACCATGCTCCCAACCGATGTTCTTGCGGGTCAGGGCAACCTCCTCCTCACCCAGCGCGGCACCGTGGCACTCTTCCTTACCCTGTTTGTTGGGGGAGCCCCAGCCGATGATGGTCTGGCAGCAGATGAGCGTCGGTTTGTCGGTAACCGCACGGGCCGCTTCGATCGCGGCCTTGACGGCCTCGGGATCATGACCGTCCACCTTGGGGATCACGTGCCACCCATAGGCCTCGAAACGCTTGGGTGTGTCGTCGAGGAACCAGGCGGGGATATCGCCTTCTCCGCGGACCACGCCGTCGATGGAGATGTTGTTGTCATCGTAAAAGGCGATGAGCTTGCCCAACCCCAGGACGCCGGCCAGGGAGCAGGCCTCGTGGGAGATGCCTTCCATCATGCAGCCGTCGCCGAGGAAGGTGTAAGTGTAGTGGTCGACGATTTCGTGGCCGGGTTTGTTGAACCGGCTCGCCAAGACCTTCTCGGCCAACGCCATTCCTACGGCGTTGGTAATGCCTTGGCCGAGGGGACCGGTGGTGGTCTCGATCCCGGGCGTATAACCGTACTCGGGATGGCCGGGGGTCTTGGAGTGCAGTTGACGGAACTGTTTCAGATCTTCGATGCTCAGCTCATAGCCGGTCAGGTGCAACACCGAGAAAAGAAGCATGGAGCCATGACCGTTGGACAGCACGAAGCGGTCGCGATCCGCCCACTTCGGGTTGGCCGGATTGTGCTTCAGGAAATCGTTCCACAACACTTCGGTAATATCGGCCATCCCCATGGGGGCGCCGGGATGACCGGAGTTTGCTTTCTGGGTCGCATCCATGCTCAGGGCACGGACGGCATTGGCGAGTTCTCTACGTGAGGACATCTAGTCTCTACCTCTTCGCTATTTGAAACCAAGCTGAAACCAAGGCTTCCGCCAGCCGCGCCCGTATGCCGCAGCATCCGGCAACCATCCGCGACTTAAGGATAATTTTTGTCGCAACCACATCCGCCGGCTGCCTTTCCGGGTTGCGCCGGCCATCATATCGGCTTGTCTTGCGTCTTGAATACAGCCCATGGGGCCCCGCCATCGGGTTCACCGATCGCCGGGGTATCGCGGTGAATCCGGGAGATGCAGGTATCTCGCTTCCGGTGCGACCGGTATCCGATTCCCTGCCCCGGTGCCTCCTCTTCGAGCGGAGCCGAAAACCAGATGATTTAAAAGGCTGTTTATTCTGGCGCAAACAGGCGGGGCGGGACAAAGAAGCACATCTTATGTCGGCATAATAAAAGTTTATAATTTACTTATATTGGGATTTAACGGTATGGATCACCTCGAACGGAAACGCCGGCAGGGTAGCTTTTGGCCGCGGGACAGTCCGCGGAATCACCCAAGAGTGCGAGGGGCACCCCCCCGGGGTTGCCCTTTCCAAGGGCAGGCACGGAGGCTTGTCCCCAATGCCATTAAGTTAGCTGTTGGCCACTTAGAGAAAACTACGAATCACGCGAATTTCCGCGAATCGATTCGCGCGGATTCGCGTGATTCGTAGTTTCTTCTCTTACTTTGCCGACCGGTAACGCTTAACTTAATGGCATTGGGCTTGTCCCTACACCCCAAAACTCTTGCCCGTGTCCAAGCTCCGGCATGGTAACGGGAAAAACCCATTTTCAATCCGCAAATGAACGCGAATCAACGCAAATTGGTCGCAACCGGTTCGCCATCATCGACGGCTCTTGGTCCATTTACATTTAGGCTCTTTATGGATTCCAGACTGGTAGGATATTTTGCGCAAATTCACCTTCTCAGCAAGCCAGAGGGGCGTCGTATAACTTGCTGTTATTGTTGAGAAAAGACTGCCTGTTCCGTCATCGGTCAGAGTGCTACGGACCGCCGTCCCCTTCGATCAGTCTGGAATCCATAAAGAGCCTACATTTATTTGCAGCCATTTGCGTTTATTTGCGGACAAATCTTCCGTCAAGGTTATCGGTAGTCGAGAGTATCTATAACTAGCGAGGCTTTGCCTCATACCGACGAGGCCTGAATTTTTTGTGCAGTGCATACGAAAACCGGAAATAAGAACCACGAATGAACACGAATGGACACGAATCGTTCCACCGGCCCAAAAACCCCTCTCCCGCCGGGAGAGGGGATCGAAACAGGGAATCCCTCCCTTTTGTGCAGTGCACAAACTTGACTCATTTGTAAAGCTCCGGGTCTCTCAAGGGATCCTAGGGGGCGTTCTCAATTAACAAATCTAAGTGTTGTAGGCTGGGTTGAGGAACGAAACCCAGCTTTTCCGATCCGCAATACCGTGTGCTGGGTTTGGCCGTCCCTGGCCGTAACCCAACCTACAGGCTTGATTTTTATGATGATTTGGCTCAATTGAGAACGCCCCCTAGGGCAAATGACTGCGGGCCAGGTAGTCGTGACTGCGCATTTCTTCCAAACGGCTCGCGGTGCGCGTGAAGTCGAATGCGAGCGGAGAACGCGAGGTATAGAGCCCGGTGGGGGCCGCGGCGGCGGAGGCGACCAGGTTCACATTGTGGTCGTAGAGGACATCCACCAGGCGGATGAAGCGCGCGGCCTGGTCTTTTTCCTCATCGCCCATCTTGGGAACATTGGCGATGAAGACCGTATGAAAGCAACGGGCAATCTCGATGTAGTCGATCGTGCCCTTGGGCCCATCGCACAGGGCCTTGAAATCGAACCATGCGATCCCGTCCGCGTACCGCACGGTCGGGATGGGCCGGCCTTCGATCTCGATCTCTCCGCCTTCCACGACGCCTTCCGGTCGCAGCCCGTGAAAGCTTTCCAGCAGACTGCCGTCGGCCTGTGCGTCCAGCGGGAAATGATAGATCTCGGCATGTTCGAGGTAGCGGAGTCGATAGTCTTCGTCCCCATCGAGACAGATGACTCGGGTGTGCTCCTTGATGAGCTCGATGGCGGGGATAAAACGCTCGCGCTGTAACCCATCGCGGTAGAGATCGTCCGGGTGGATGTTGGAGGTGGTGACCAGAGTAACGCCGCGCTCGAACAGGGCCGTCAACAATCGGCCCAGCAACATGGCATCGGTGATGTCGGTGACGTGGAATTCGTCGAGGCAGAGAACCTTGAACTGCATGGACAGGCTTTCCGCCACCAAGGGAACGGGATCGGGCGTGGCCGGCAGCTTCTTCAGCTCCCCATGGAGATCCTGCATGAACAGGTGGAAATGGACCCGCAGTTTGCGGGGAAAAGGCAGTGCCTTGTAGAACTCATTCACCAGGTGGGTCTTGCCACGTCCTACCCCTCCCCACAGATAGAGGCCGGGCACCGGATCCAGGCGGGAGCGGGCGGTAAACCGCAAGTGCTTGAAAAGTCCGCCGCGGTCGTCCTGCTCCCTGGCGATCAGCTCCTCGTAGACCCGTTGCAGCTCCCGCACCACCGCTGCCTGCTTGGGGTCATGCTCGAAGCCCTCTCGGGCCAGGTCGATTTGGTATCTTTCAAGGGGTGTCACGACGCTGATGAACCGCAGATAGACCCGTAGGAGGCAGTGTTTCCACAGATGCCTGTTTTAATCCACAGATTACGCAGATTTTCACAGATTATTTCTATTTTTTACCTGTGAGAATCTGCGTAATCCGCGGATTCGAGGAGGCTTAAACGCAATGCCATTAAGTTAGCTGTCGGCCGCTTGTGGTGGTAGGTCGGGATGAGGAAGAGAAAACTACGAATCGCGCGAATCTGCGCAAATCGATTCGCGAGGATTCGCGTGATTCGTAGTTTTTCCCTCTTTCTCATGGTTTCATCGCAACCCCAGGCTTCCAAAAACATCTTGGATAATCAGTCGTGGAAGCTATCTGGGATTGTATAACAAAGGCAAGCAAGCTGGTATGTCATTCGCTGGGTTTCGTACCTCAACCCAGCCTACGGGCTGATGCTGGAGTTCATTACGAGTCCGGTGAGATCGGACTAATAGATTGCAACCGGATTGCCGGGCGATCCTGTGGCGCCCTTGATCTTGAGTGGCGCGTAAACGAATAAGAACTCATAGACGTTGTCGGCAATCAGCTTGCTCAGATCAAGGTTTTCCATACCCCAGATGCCACGTTTTGTTTGCAGGTGAATGTGACATTCGAACGGTTGTGGATTTTCGCCGGTGAAGTCTCTCAGCACGGCCTCGATAGACAAACTGTCAGACCCGTTCAGGCTGATCCGGCGTTCGGCAAGGTACTCGCAAGCGGAAATTCCAAATCCTGGGGTACCTGCATTGAATGCCGCTACCCGTCGCGCTTTCTCGGCGGCATCGAAACTGTCCCAGTCACTCGGATGCCACAGATCACCGTGGCCGGTATACAGAAACACACAATCGCCTGCGTCGATTCGATTCAGGCCCTGCCGTTCGAGCATGGCGCGGACATCGGCATCGGTGACAATACCCGGATCCTCGGCACTGTTGCTTTCAGGAACCGGCAATCGGCCGCCGCGCAGCGCCACGGCATCCAGCACGATACCTCGACACACGAAGCCTTTTTCGGCTACGAACTCGACGCCCAACGGACCCAACCCGTAGGGAGTGATGTTCTCGTCTTCAAGAAACCGTCCGTTGTAGAAGAATTTGCCTTGCGAGGTCTGCACACCAATATGCCCCGGCCCGTCGAACTGGGTGCCGATCTGCCCCAGGTCAGCCGCGACATACTCGTCGTTATAGACGAGCTGCTGTGGTCCGAAAGGGCCGCCGGTCGGCAGCCCGGGGATCATCATGCGCCAGCTCCGGCTGCCGAACGTGGGCGCGTCCTGGGCATAGACCTTTCCGAGCGTGACCACTTTGCCCTGTTTGACCAGGCCGACTGCACGCAGAACCACTGCCGGGGTAATCCGATTTGCCGCACCGATCTTATCTTCCGCACCCCATTCGCTCGGCGCCCAGTTTTCACGTAGCGGCTCATCGTTTACGCCGGCACTCGGCTCTTGTGCCGCCAACTGGGAGGAGCTGAGCATCATCACCACAAACAGCCAGAGACCATAGTAAAGATTGCGCATGGGTATACCCCCGAGATCAGACTCGTTCATTGCTTCAATGACTTTAGTGCGCGAAGCGCATCATAGTCGAAACTATGGACTTTCAGTCCATAGTGGTTGATTCTACGAGCATCCGCTTTTCTCGGCAGCGGTGGGATAAAGCTGCCGTCGCGGAAAATATCTTGGATTATAAGTGTTGAGTTCGTATCCGGTTCACGATTCCCGCCAATTGCTCATCTTCCGGAGAACCCCCGTTGATGAGCCATGCCATAAGATCCTCGTTGCGGCAGTCCAGGAGGCGCCCGAAACCGGCCTGGTCAGCCGGAGAGAGGTCCTGGTATCGATTCTCCAGGAACCCCTCCAGGAGTAGATCTAACTCCCGCATGCCCCTGCGACAATGCCATTTCAGCTTGGCGTGATGAGTCATCGAGACGTTACTTCTTTAATCCGCAGATTATACAGATTTTCGCAGATTATTTCTGTTCTCACAAGAAATCAACGGTTTGCCGGCACAAGTCCAATTTGCAAATGGTATCAGGATTTCTACCATGCCGGGAAGATGTCGGGGTTCGTTCCTCACCCCAACCTCCCCCGGCATCACACCGTAAGCATGCTCAACAGAATATCGGCAACACGTCGAATATCAGGAAGATAAAACTTGCGGTGATGCTGGTAGACAAGCTGTTGCTCGGGGAAAATCTCCAGAAACATCCAGTCATCCCCGGTTGAAATTACACCATACTGCGCGTGTTTCCCAAGTTTATGCAACGCCACAAGTTCGGCTGCACATTGACTCGATGCCTCTTCGATAGTCTTCTTTTTCGCCTCGAACACCACAACTGGATAATCACCCAATGTATCATTCGTATCATCCTCTTCGACTTTCGAGACAATCAGATCGCAGCGTCCCTTCAAGTCCTCATCGACTTCGATGTATTCTCCATAGAGGATGCTGTATTTTCCGTGCAATTGTTTGATAACATTGACGACAATCGGTGTCAAAATGAGGGCTTTGACGGCCTCTTCATTGCTATAAAACAGTTTCACGAATGTTTGGATATTTTCATAGGCCGCATCAGAAATCCGCTCATGCTCCGGGAGCGACAAATCTTTTTCTTTCAGTTTATAGCCGATGCGCTCTAAATCCGTTTTGGTTCTGAAATCACTAAACATCTTCTATCCCCTCCGGATATCCCAATACAATCGAGTCAAGGCAATGTCGCTACCTCCGACAGGGATTCCCGAAACCGGAAGACCATGATAATTATAAAAAATTTCACATCCTATTTTTTCAATCCACAGATGATGTTTCCAGATTTCTTTCAGAAATGGGACAATGAAAAATTCTTCATAAAACGCCTCATTTTCTTGAGAACTTTTAATGGATAAGGCGAATGTAGTGTCTTGCAAAAACCAGTCCGGCAAGTCTCTCGTCACCCGCTCCGGC
The DNA here is from genome assembly GCA_011392765.1 of Candidatus Thiosymbion ectosymbiont of Catanema sp. Cochon2018. GTDB lineage: Bacteria > Pseudomonadota > Gammaproteobacteria > Chromatiales > Chromatiaceae > Thiosymbion > Thiosymbion ectosymbiont_A. The sequence continues at coordinate 384,003 of WYCW01000003.1, forward strand.
AGAAACGCCTCATTGAGAATAATGACAGGTTCTTTCCACAACACGTCTTCCATACTTTTATAATCAGCAAATGCCATATTTCTCACCTCCTCGACACGTTGAACAGGCTTCTGTCAGATCGACTCACTTTCTGCAACGGAGCGAGGAACGAGCGTAGTGGATGGAAGAAATCCGTCTCCATTCCCTGGTCAGGCGATTTGATTTATCATCGCACTCAAAATCCCCATGATTTTTTCAATATGTTCAATGTGATATTCCTTTTTATCTATCAAGGCCGTATGCTTATTAAGCTTTAAAAATTTCCAGGCGCTTCCCGTGGTGACCACTCCATAGATATTATCCAAATGATTATTTTCATTTTCATTGAATATTTTCGATGCGACCATTTCAGCCAAACATTGCCCGATTCCACCGATAATATTTTCATTCTTTGCTTCAACTACTGTCACAATGGGGGTCGTGAGAAAAAGTTGTTCCGAAGAAAGACTAATAATGAAATCACAAAAACCATTTAGATGTTTTTCTTTGTCGACTTCAAAGTCTATTCCTGAAAACAAACTAATTCGGTCTTTGAAATTATTTCTTAATTCCAATAAAACAAAAGCAATAATAAACTCTGATCTTGCTTTCTCTGTATTTATGGCCAAGGCTAATGGCACATTTTCTTCCAATTTAATTTTAAGGTCATCACTGACTTCAACAGATTCTATCTTCTCGAAAATATCTTTGTTTTCGATGGTTTTTAATCCAAATTCGTTTTTTGCTTTTTTTATTGTAAATTCGCTGTATGCCATAATAATATCCTGTTGATTTTTGCTCAGTCGTAGGTGTTGGGCACGCCCACCGTCCAATAGATGCGGTTTGCCGCTGGCCGGAGCTCACCCCACCATCGATGCGGTTCGCGGTCGAGATTGGTGTAATCCTGCCACGGTATACCGCGCTCACCGCATCCTACGTTCATCCTACGGGCTTTGCCCAACCTAGGAACGGTTCACTAACAAGTTATCTATCTTTAGCCAGAGAGGCTCTTACTTATTCACCACAGAGGGCACAGAGGACACAGAGAAAGAAACGCTCAGGTGCCAGGATGCCAAGGCGCAAAGGTTCTTTCTCTTGGCATCATTGCGTGATTTCTCATCTCTGTGCTCTCTGTGTTCTCTGTGGTGAATCAAACATGGCCCACCGTGTCCTCGACCGAGAGAAACGACTGCGGCGCCCACCGGTAACCGAACGCTGCGAGTGGGAGCGGATCGAGGTGCCGCGAGCGTATGGATTGCGCGCCGAGCATGCGAGTCGAAGATGTTTTACTTATTTTTGAATCGTTACCTACGAATCGCGCGAATAAGATCCCTCCCTTCGGTTCGGGATGACAATTCCGCGAGGATTCGTGTGATTGGTGATGTTTCCTCTCTTTTGCCGGCCGGTAACGCTTAACTTAATGGCATTGACGCGCTGCGTGGGAATGTGGAAGCTCCGCGCCGCGGAGAGAATCAGGCCTGTGTCTCCTATCAACCGATGCGGTTTGCGCGGGGAGTGCATGCACTGGCCGGCAAGCTCGGAACCCACGGTGCTCACCGCATCTGTAAGGGTTATCATTGCCGGTAATTGTCGGATGATTTTTCCATAACTCTTGAAATTTGAGCATAACGTCAGACTTTTCCGTGATGCTTGATGGCGGATGTCTCCTTGAGATTGCTACTGTTTCCACGAGAGTATTCGAGCATGCATCTCATCAATACTCGTTTCTCCCCAATACTGCGTAATATCCTCAACGCTATCACCTTCGCTTTCCTGAAGCTTCTTGAAGACCCCCGAATCGACAAAACTATGATAGGTTTCGTCGCTGATGATTAAATGATCGATTACTTCAACCTTAAGGAATTTACCTGCCTGAATAAAAGATTCAGAATTCAAGCGAGTTCGAGTGCTTGTTCTAATTCCCTTCGACTGATGCTATCTTCTTTGCGCCTCTCTCCGATAAGCTCCCAAAAGGAAGCATCACTTCCCAATTCTAGTTGTTCCTCATCTATTCCAATAATTAATGCTACCGGGTTACCTTCACGAGTAACAAGGTATAACGATCTTGTTGCCGGGCATAACGCTTAGGCTCAGGCACCCAATGCCGCGTGGCACTGAGCTTGAAAGTTGCTGAGGAGCCGAACCGCGGCATTGGGTCGCTTGCAGCCGAATGTTAGGCGAATGAGCTATGAAAAACGACCCACCAATTGAGCTTGGCCCCTTTTCCGAAGTATCCCCGCAAATCAGCCCGCGTAGCCCAACAAGGTGTTGGGCACGGGCCATCCCTGGCCCTTTGCCCAACACTACCTCGCTATATCTTGTTGTTTTATATTGAAATAATGTGGGGATACCTCAGGGTCTGTCCCCCTTTTCCCCTTGTCCGTTAATTGTGTGAGTGTTGTCTTGGTGTTGGCAGCCAACGACAACCATCAGCGGTGCGCGGCCCTATCATGCGTCCGCTGGATGGATGGGATTGTTAGCCGATTTTCGATTGAACCAAACTCGTGGTCTGTACTAATTCTTTTTAAGCTAACAATTAGCTCTCTAGTCTGACTGCCTCTGTTTCATTTTCGAAACCGATTAATTCTTCTAATAATTGGTCACAAATACTAACGCTTTGCCTGTAGCCTTCACAATCAATTAAAAAATTGCATCGATATTCTTCAGCGCAAACCGTAATTACTTGCAGCGCCATAAGATATTTTGTTTTGTCAGTTTTAAATGACGTGCTCACAATAACTTCGTCTAATAGTTTTTGTAATTTATGACTTCTACTATACGATCCAAAACGGCTTTTCGTTTCTAATAGATGTTTAAAAAATAATTCAAGCATTTGTTGATAATGGAAGCATTCAATTGAGCAGTCTTTTATTTCTGTAGCTGCCAAAACATCAATAGCAACAGCATGTTCCCATGCTTTGCCTGCTAAGTTTTCAACATTTTTAAATTGGTTTAATTTTTCTTGGTACATGTGCAATGTTCAGAATTGTATGGCTAACGGCATGACTAGTGCAGCGTAGTAAAAATCCTAATACCATCTGTAAGTTGGACTTGTACTGGCAAACCGTTGACTGCCTGATTGCAGGAAATGGTTTCCTGATTCTTACTATGCTGCACTCGGAGCAAATGCCGTCAGCTTCAGCGACTTGTTAAACGGGCAGAAACCTTCCGCCGCTTGACGCATCAAATGATCCTTCATGCGACAACCCCCGACAAATAATCAACGTTATGGTTTTTCTGTCGAGGGGTGAAGCGTATGCTGATGCGTCCGCTTTAACGGCTTGGCTCAGGCACCCAATGCCGCGTGGCACCGAGCTTGAAAATTACTGAGTAGCCGGACCGCGGCATTGGGTCGCCTGCAGCCGAATGTTAGGTGAATGAGGTATAAAACGACCTATCAATTGAGCTTGGCCCCTTTTCTCGATGGCAGGAGCGTCGGCTACAAGCACTGGTTAGGCTGTTCTTTACTTGTATATGTCTTTTCTGTGCCCAATCCGTAAAATCACTATATCGTTATCTTCAATATCAAATATAAGTCTGTAATTGCCTATTCTGAATCTATATGTGCCTATTTTTGAATCTATCAATTTTCTTGCATATGTCAGAGGATCTCGGGCATATTCTCTGAGTTTTTCAGCAATCCTGACCTTTTTACCTTTATCAATGCCTTCTAAATCCTTTAAGGCTCTCCGAGTGAAGATTATTTTATACACCAAATTTCCTCAAAACTCTTTACCCTACCTTCTGTATAATCATTTCTAGCCTCTTCAATCGATTGTAAGTAATTTTCACTTGAAATAGCCGTCATATCCTCAATTAGGTCTTGCATACTATCCGTAACTGTATCCGATATTAAATTCCGTAATTCTTCAACGGTTAAATCTTTTACCTTGGTTATCATCAGGGAATACCTCTCTATTCAGTTTCAAAAGCCAAAGTGAATAGTATACAGCCATCGCGGTAGGACAGCCAGTTACCCAGCCGCCCCCGCACAGATCCTGGCGTGCGGAACTACCGCACCGGGCTCCTCAGAGTTACTCGCTTCGCACATAGCAGCATGGTGCTACCCTATTCGCTATTCCCAACCGGGAGGTTTGCTTCATGGGCCGGCTCTGCTTGTCCAGGTGAAGTTTCCTTTGTTGGCGGCGTAACTTCGCCGGCCCCTTCCCCTTGGACGCGGCTCTCCCGCGCTCGAAGTACTCTGAGCCGGTCCGACTCCCCTCCAGCTTTCGGCGTCCCTCCCTTCTCGGTCGGATCCGCTTCCCCGGCAGGCGGGCTCCAGGCTTCGGTCTAGTTCCGTGTCCGGGTTTCCCCTTGCGTGTCTCAATAACCGCATGCCTTACCTTTGCCTCCGGGAGCCGGTGGGGTCTCCCAAGTTCTCGACGCTTCTCTTCTTGCATGCCAGGCGCTCGGACCCCGGCAGACCCTCGGGAATCTCACCATGTCGATGCATTAGGTCGATGTTTGTTTTCTCTGTTCTCTGCCTGGTTTCCCGGCAGTGCCACCACATCTCGACCATCGTCTCGACTATCGATTCCTCTGTATTGGCTTCCAGTCCGTTAACACTGTCGCCGTCTGCTTGGTTGCCTTTCACGAGGCTGAAATCGCTTCCGGGTGGTGCACTCACCCCTCTGGCCTACAAGATTCTCTGTGTACGCTTCACCCCTGTTGTTCACGCTCGCTCCAGTGTCCCTACCAAGGCGTCGCTTTCCGCTAGAGGCGCAACACGCGATACGGGTGGGTGGTTAATCCTTTCCCGACCGGGACTTTCACCCGGCAAGAAGCGCCAAGCTTCGCTTGGCGCACTAACGATAAGCCTCAGCCGCGCGAAGGGAGCGATAGCGACCGTAGCGTCGGCTGCAGGCAATTGTTACGGGCACCTTGAAAAATAGGTATTTTCATCAATCAATCGACTCTAAGCCATTGATTTTTGATGCGTTCTGTAGACGAAAACCGTATTTTTCAAAGTGCCCTTATATTGATTTCTTTAGAATTCCATCTTAACTTTTTAGCGAATATCTTTAAGTGAATTCTTCTGCGCACCGAGTGTACAAAGGCTTTAGTGAAAGGAGATACCATATAGGCTTCATACTGAAATAGCACCTTCTCTCTTCTTAGTACATTTTCAATAGATCCATATAAATCCGTTAAATTATGTATATATTTATCGGAGCGTGAAGTGCCTTTGTATTGATGTGTATTTATCCATATCCACGAAAACAAAGCTAACCACTCGACATATCTTCTGTGCACAGGGACAGAATCTATATCATTCCTAAACTCCTCTACAGACGAGTAATTACGTATATTGGAATTTACATAGTAAAAAAGTAAACACCAATCTTGCACTACTTGGTAAGCATTCATGATAAGTACATACTGGATGGGAATTGCACCCATATACGACATTGTCCCTACTATATTTAGTGTGTTAGAAAGTTTATTCATTTTCTTCCCGTTGTCGTTGTTTGATGGCAGCTTTATTCCCTTTTGCATTATTTCGTTACGAATGCTTGTTACATCTTCATTTAGATATAAGTTGAAATAGAAATCTTTTAAATTACTGAGTTGCATTCTTGCTATAGCACGATTTTCTCTGCGTCTATCCAAAATTTCTTTACCGATAAACACCAATATCGCAGTAAGTGCAGCAACGAATACTCTGCTGGAAAAAATGTCTTCTAATGTTATTGCCATAGTCCTTTATCAATATAACGACAAGCGTAACCGGACCAGTACCGCGCATTGCTCCGAGCTTGAATTAAGCAACGAACCTCAATGCGCGGTACCGGGTCCGAGTTTACGCAATTGTTAGGCGATTTTCTCACTTGTCGGAGGACGTAATTGAGCCTGGCCTCTTTTCCTATAAAAGTCTACGATTAGCCAAACTTACATAGTCGTTGTCACCAATGATGATGACATCTTGCAACTTGATCTTCATAGCCTCCGCAACCCGTTTTACTTCTTTGGCAGCCTTCACGTCTTCTGATGATGGTTCTGGCGAGCCAAGAGGGTGGTTATGAAGTAAAATTATTCTTTGAGCCCTAATAAGTGCTGCGCTACGAACTATTTCTTGGGGTTCTGCAATTACGTGCTTTTCAGTTCCAATAGAAACGACCTCAAAGGATATAATTTCATATTTTTCCGTAAGATGGAGGCAGACAAGCTTTTCTTTTGCTTCATTCTCCATATCCTTAAACAAACAATATGCGTGCTCTGCCGATTCGACTGGAACACTGAGCAGATCATCAGCCACCCTCTTCCTTTTATATGAGGCTTTTAATTCTTTAATGTAGCCCATCTGTCACTTTCAGAATTCCGAGTCTCTATGCAGAAGTCCCGCCCTAACGCTAAACTAACCCGCGGCCCAAAGTGCGTCAGCACTTTGGGCCGTCGGGTTTAGTGCCGTGTTAGGCGCTTTCATTTAGCGCTGTTTGTAAGGGCTTGTTCCTCACCCTTACACGGGCAATTTGTGCATCTGGATATCGCTAGGATTTGACAGGGTAGAGTACAAATGGGCCAGTGGTACCGTCGGGCTGGTCTCCAAGGTCGTTGCTGATGGCAACAACAGTTCCCACTATGTGGTCACTGTCCGCCAGGAAGTATCCTCTAAGGTTGTATACAGTAGCGAATGCATCGACGGTAACGACTAATTCGACCCCTTCGGGGATGCCATCGGTCGCTGGAGTGATCGAACCGTTGATTTTAAATTCTACCTGCCCAAGTTTAGCGCTACCGGTCACTTTCGCGGATGGATCCGTTTGAAACGCCATTTCAGAGGGAGGAGTCCATGGAGCTGCAATAAGCGGTGGTCTCTTTACGTCAGGAGGAGTCTTTGACCTATCGACAACACCAGCGAATGAGCAGAAGCTTTGATAATTCCACTTACCCTGTAATTCTTTCATTTCATACCTCACGTGATTAATGGTAAAGCCTAACGGCTTGGCTCAGGCACCCAATGCCGCGTGGCACTGAGCTTGAAAGGTGCTGAGGAGCCGGACCGCGGCATTGGATCGCTTACAGCTGAATGTTAGGCGAATGATCTGTGAAAAACGACCCATCAATTGAGTCTGGCCCCTTTTCTTGATTCTGGCGTAATTGATTAGCGGCATCTAATCCTTATTTTTCAATGAGTTATGCGATCCGATGGTATTGAAAAAGCGGCTCAATCGCTATTTTGGGCGGCCTCCATAAACGTAACCGTTTGTTTTTACTATGTTTACAGAACTGGAGGGCCGCTAATCAATTACATTCTGGCTTATAGTTTTTTAATTTCTTCGATTGAAAGCCCTGAAGTTTCAGCAATAATCGTTATGCTGATCTCTTTTTGCTTCAATGCCTTTGCTATTTCAATAGCCCTTTCTTTCCTGTATCTCTCCTTGAGTTTATAAGGCAAAATCCATTTTTCGCTTTCCTGAAGTTTCTTGAAGATCCCCGCATCGACAAAACTATGATAGGTTTCTTCGCTGATGATGAGGTGATCGATAACTTCGACCTTGAAGAATTTGCCCGCTTGAATAAAATGATCGGTGAGGTCCTGATCTTCGTAGGAAGGCTTCACATTCCCACCAGGATGGTTATGGACCATAATCACCCGGACGGCCAGCTTGTAAATCGCCATGCGGAAGGCTTCTCTGGGGTTGATACCCGCCATGTTGGAAGACCCCAGGGCGACCAACTCGATATAGAGGATCTTGTTGGCTTGATTCAAACCTACCATCCAGAAGTGTTCCTGACCTTGACCGATTTTATTCTCTCTCCGAAGAATCTGGCGCATGATCGGATAAATGTCTTCCGCACCGTTTACGGTGACTCTTTGTTGCTTGCTTAATTTAACTTCCATTGCGGGGCCTTATGAAAGAGGGGGTAATGGTTGCAAACAACCCAACGCGAAAAGCGCACAGCCATTTTTGCGCTCGAGTTAATTTGCCTTGTTAGCCATAAAGTCTCTCCAACTGCCTGAGACATATTTATGAAGGATACTTGAAATTAAAGTTTGATAAGGAACACCCTCTTCCAGTGCTCGTTTTTGTATCGCAACCAAATCTCTATTGGAGATGCGGATATTGATGCATTCGTCTTTTTCAAATGTATTTTCAGCTATCTGTTGAATTTCTTTTCTTCGTTCTGGCGTCATTGCAGAAATAAAACAATAAGATATAGCGAGGTAGTTGGGCAAAGGGCCAGGGATGGCCCGTGTCCAACACCTTGTTGGACGGAACCGCTTCGCGGAGAAAGGCCGCGCCGACCATTCGAAATTAAAATGTAACCTCACGCCCGCGCGTGCGCGGGACCATTCTGCCCAGAATCATGAGGTTACATGGCAATGACAGCATTATCCGAAGCGAATTTCAAACGTCTCTACGCGTCGCATCTCAAACACCTCAAGCTCAAGGGACTCCAGCCAAAGAGCATCGAAGCCTAAGCCTCCCATCCCTTCCGCCCCAACGGGCTCGTCCAACAAACGGTTCAGATCGCGGCTTCGCGTGATCTAACCTTATTCGTTAGGCCCTATGTCCCCGGTCGCTCACGCCTTCACCGCTTGTTCCTCGGCGTCGCGTACTATCAGGTCTTCTTTTCTTGTTGTTAGCGATCGAACCCGAATACATGGGTGCTGAACTCGGCACCCAGTTGCATTTGCTCGGTCGCCTGCTGCAAATCCTCGGGTACGTCGCCGAAGAAGAAAAAGGGACCAGGGGCGGCGATGGCAAGTAGCTGTGGGAAGTGGCTTTGGGCAGTGGTACTCAAGTGCAGGTCCAACGCCGCCGCGTCCTTGAACTCATCACGCACGTGAAGGGCATTGTCTTTTTCAGAGACGTAGCAATGAACGGCCACCGCGTCGGGCTCGTTCTTTTCCATAGCTTCTGTGACTTGCGCGTAGATCGACTTGAGTTCTTCAAGCTTCCCCGGTTTGGCAGTCCATTTGTAGACGACAGTGATGTGATTGCCTGACATGGTTCGATTCCTCTCTGTGTGAGTTAAAACTGGTTGTCGCAAGAAGCTTTCGTTCGACCGCTTCCGTGTGGGTCTTGGAATTTTGAGTCTCTGATATGCACCGGGTAGGTCAGGAGCCTTGCGGCCCCATCCCCGCCTCAGAACCGTCCGTGACAGTTTCCCGTCATACGGCTCAAGCATTCACGAAGGCCGCCCCTGTGGGATGGCCCGGCGGTTGTACCTCCTGTTGCCAATAATACCCGGGATTCCCGCGAGGTGAGGCGAGGGAGAAAACGCTTCTCCTGGTCGTGCCGACGCTGCCAGAAGTAGGGCGCGTCCTCTTGGGAGTAGGGATTGGCCGTGGCCCGGATTTTCCGGTGTCGGCGGATGCCGATCGAGCTGAGACGAACAACCTGATAGCGTCGTGGACCCTGTTTAGTCTTGACGCCGGAAGAGAAGGTCGTGCGTCCCTCCTGATCGGTCCAGTACTTGCGACACAACCATTTCCTGGACTGGTTCGGAGGTCGGCGGCGCAGCCTGCGCCACAACTGCTCGTAGACATACTTATCTATAAGCCACTTGCGAAGGACGTCCTTCTCCATGGGGATGTGTTGCGCCATCCAGCCCTGGGAGAGGTTGTCGTAACCGCCCGTGATGTCGCCTTCGAGAATCCCGGTTGCCGAGTTGGGCTTGGACCGGGCCTTGAATGCGGCGGCAATCGCATCGGCACCAAGGCGACCTTGCCGACAGCCATCGGAGTTGGGGTCGGCCGTCATCTCTGCCACCGGCTCCAGTGCCAACTGGTACAACGCTTGCATGGCGCTGTCGAAACACGTTGGAATACTCAACGGGCGTTTCTTGCGGTTCTTCCACCGCCTTTGCGATACGCAGCTGCAGCCTTCTCACTTCGCGCCGGGCGCGGTCCCAATCGACCCCGTCCCAGTTGTGCGCGTCCTCGATGGGTGCACCCGCCGAAGCCGTCATTTGCGTTCCCCTCCTCGAAGGTTCTCCAGCTTCTCTCGCACCGGAACACCGGTCGGACGTGGGCACGCCGTCTCGCCGTGGCCGAAGGCCAGCGGGTTTGGCGCGGACCTGGTTTCAGGCCCTATCCGCCCTCTTCCAGGGCGGCATTCGCTTCTTCCGAACTCTCCATGCCATCCCTCCGCCTGCCTTACGGTTGGCTTGCCCGGCATCGCGGGACCGGGCGCAGTGACGGCCTTTCCACGTTCCGCCTGAGTGCTCTTGCCGGACAACTTAGGTGGGCCTGGACGCCGGCGGCACTGCAATCCCGTACCGGCACGTTAGAGACCGGTAACCTGGCCACGCCGGCAAACACCGAGAAACCTGCCTTCGACCTCTTAACTTCAGTCGGTCGGTCGCGCTTTGACGGCGCGTGCGGCTCTTCGCTTACTCTCACCTGATGGTCCGATCCTAGCCCTTAACCGGGGAAGCTCCCGGAGAGGTTCTCCGGTCGCCATTCAAACCCAATTCGGTACCTTATCCGTGGGGCTTCGCACCCCGTCATCAGCGCGACGGTAGCACGCCCACGTAGGAGACTGGCGGGGATACGCCAAGTGCATGTATCGTACGACTCCGTACGCAAAAACTAATCCTTTCAATCGCATGCACATGCAATCACGCGACTTCGTGTCGCGAATAACGCTCCACATCAGCCGACCATGAGGAGCGCGAGCGACGAATGAGTCGGCTGGATGTGAATGTTAGGCGAAATTTAGTCTATGCCCTCTATGTGATCTTTATAGACATTCACCAACTTATATTCATTGCTTAAGCCACAAATGCTACTCCATACTTTAGATAATACTTGGTGAAATTGTTTCATCTTCACGCTGCCAATTTTGATATGTATGACTCTTGGCGGAGGATCATTTAATAAAATCATCTCTGAAAAATCAGCGTCTTTTGTAACTATTGTCAAGTTATGCTCTTTCGCATAACACCAAATTTCACTATCCTTCATTTCATCATTAATATTAACCACATGCTCGTATTCCTCACCTGTCCATAGAGAAAAATAGCGTGGCAAGTTAACGTCTATAAGGAATTGCTTCATTATCATGCTATATTTTGAAGCATATACTTGTGACTCATTAATTCACTAGCAAAAATCAAGCATGAATCAATATCTTCTTCTTCCAATGATGGATATTGAGCAAGTATTTCTTTTTTTGACTCTCCTGAGCTGAGAAATTCAATTATTGTTTGAACAGTTATTCTCTTCCCCCTTATAATTGGCTTTCCATTGCATATGTCAGGGTCGATTGTTATTCTTCCGTTGATGTATATGTTTTTTTCTATACTCATCAAATATTCTCCACCTTAAATTTATGAGTATAGCGCAAATAACTCGTTTTGTTTTTTGCCGTCGCAGTAGGGACGCCGGTTACCCGGCGCCCCCTGCACAGATCCCGGCGTGCGGTTTTCCCGCACCGGGCTCCTCAGTCATATTCACACGTGTAGAAGAACAGGCGTCTTCACTTACACCTGCCTTGATGGATAGACCCCGCAAGAAGGTTGGCTCGGCGTTCCCCGGCCCGACTCTGTCCGACGCGAGTTGCCTTTGCGGGTTGCAGATGACTGTCACCCCCTTCCCCTTGTGATCGGCGCTACCGTCTCGGAGTACTCTGCGGTGATCCGACTCCCCTGAAGCCTTCGGGCGCCGTTCCCTTTCTGGGGGCCCGACGTCCCTACCTGCTACGTCCGTTCCAGGCAGCGGTAGGCTCCAGCCGAGTCCCGTCTCCGGATTTCTCCTTCGTGCCTCAATAGGATTCCTTGAATGACCGGATTTTGTGCAAATGAGTCAAATTTCGCCAACGTCTAACCCCTCTCGTGGTCGTGATCGTGATCATGATCGTAGTCAAAGCCGCCGTAGGAGGGACCGCATTCTTTCGCCGTTCGTGGTCTCCGGAGGTCCCGGCCAGGTACCGGGTCGAAACCCGTAGCCATCAGGTTTTCCGTGCCCGCTTTGCCTGGCATCGCCGATTACGATCACGACCACGATCACGGTTCCGCTTTTGATCGCGAGAGAGCGATGATCACGCCTCGTCGGTCTGAGGCGAAGCCTCGTTAGCCATATGCCTTGCCTGCCTGGGGGGTTCGTCTCAGGAACCGCAGGGGTCTCCCGCGTTCACGACGCATCTCTTGTTGCTTGAGAACTCCGCTGGCCCTTTCCAGGCTCACCCTCACGCCTGGTTCGTGTTGGCTTCACGCACGTTACCACGCGCGCCGACCAGAACAGCCTTCTCGATTCATGAATATCTCTATCACTCAAAACTTCTGGCGGCCAACATGCAATAGACGGTTCTACTGACGTCGTGGAGACGGAAGGTTCTGAATAAGCCGCAATGGGTTGCATCGATGCATTTCACCCGAATTTACGCTCCGGTAGCGGCGGAGCGCGGGATACCGCCCGATCTTGAGGTTCCAGTAGGTCCATGAACGGGCGTCGAACACCCCCGGCGGGGCGTTGCGGATCGCTGCGGCCAACTCCTCGTCGGAGACCTGCTGCCGCAAGGCCTGCACATCTTCGTGCGTGCCGTAGGTCAGGATATGGGCGATGAAATGCACCGGATCGCGAACCGCTTCTGCGGGCGACTTGAACCAGAGTGTACGCCGTGCCACGCGCTCCAGCTCTTCAGTGAGTTTCAGGGGCTTCATCGGCCATTCTCCGGTCCTTTGGGCGTCCATGGGCGCACCGGCTCGAGGCGTGGCAACTGGGACAGATCGACGGTGGCCACAGTGCGCACCACCCTGTCTTTGGCTTCCTGCGGTATAGAGAATACGTCCCCGTCGTGGAAGTAGCACAACGCCTTTAGCGTGAGTTGGGCATTGAACTGCTGCCCGTAAATCACAGACGCGGCGGCAAGGGCAGTCGGAAGATCGATAACGCCCGTTTTGAGTATGGCGGCGATATTGAGGTAATCCCTGGCTTCGGCCCGCTGCGGAACCGTAGCAGCCTTCATGCCCGCAAGATCGACCAGGGCGGCGATTTTAAGATTATTGTCAGGGGCGTGCAGTGGCTCCGCCACGCGGCCCAGACTCGGCAGACCAAAGAAAGACACTTGCACCGGCCCGCCTCGATCCACAAGGCAGGTCAGGGTGTCGGGTTTGCTCTGGAGCACTTCCGCGCCATCCAGAAACGGCAAGGAGGCATAAAGACGATCCGGCGCGAAGGAGGCGGTCGAGAAAAAATCGAAATCCAAGCTTGCGCGGTGGCCCACATGGAGAGCGATGGCAGTCCCGCCGTAAAGTGTGAACGCTTCCGGCAGGTCAATCAGCTCACTCCACAAACAGCGCTGTGAGATCGGCAGGATATCCAGACGTGGTTTAAACGCTTGTGCCATTTCTTTACCCACCGTAGCACCGCAGTACATCAGGTAACGATGGACGAGTTTAGCTCACGAACGGCAAACGACCGAACGGATCTTGTCCGTGATCCCACGGGGTCTGTTCCCGATCCCGGCCTAGGGGGTGTTCTCAATTGAGCCAAATCATCATAAAAATCAATCCTGTAGGCTGGGTTACGGCCAGGGACGGCGAAACCTAGCACAGGGTATTGCGGATCGGAAAAGCTGGGTTTCGTTCCTCAACCCAGCCTATAACACTTAGCTTTATTGATTGAGAACGCCCCCTAGGATCCTTGAGAGACCCGGATCTTTACAAATGAGTCGAGTTTGTGCACTCCTAAGGGGGCAGTCATCAGTTGTCAGTTATCAGGGGGCAGGTAGTATCAGTTGTCTGCCCTGAAAACTGCCCCCTGAATCGTTGGGCACGGCGCACCCCCTGCCTGTCGGCGGACAGGTCCTTGGCGCGCTTCATCTCGACTCGTCGGTCTGAGGCGATGCCCCGGTAGCCTCTTGAAAACCGAGCCTGGGGCCGGGCGAGCCCGTATAAATTCCTCTGAAAACATGATTTTGTAGGTTGGGCAAAGCTCGTAGGATGCGGTGAGCGTGTGTTGTCCTTTCCGGACTGCACCACCGCCAGGCGCGAACCGCATCTTTGGACGGTGCGCCGTGCCCAACGAAAGGTTGATGTTGGGCACACCGGATCGTCCCTGATCTACTCAACCTATCGAGCCGGCAGGACGCCGGCGCTCCCGGCTCTGCCCAATCGACACGGCTGGTAGTAACTTGTTAATCGAAAAGAAATTTATACGCGCTCGCCCTGCGAGCTCGGGGGGCCGGGCGGCTCAGGCTCCTAAATAACATGTAATATGACTCAAGCACGTTTTCTTCGGCGACCGAACCCTGCGACAATATAGCCTTCAGGCTTATCGGATAGCTTTTATGAGCACAGCAGCAACCAAACCCCTAAGCCCGCAGGAGCAGACCGACACCCCGTCCGCTGTACAACGTATCGGCGAGCACATCGTCGAGATCGTCAGCGACTCGGGCGAGGGGGCCCAGAAGGCCGGGCAGACCTTCGGGACCATCTGCGCGCGGATGGGCAACGGCGTCTGGACGGTGGAGATTATCCCCGCGGAGATCCAGCCGCCGGCCCGCTCCCCCGCCGGCGCGAGCGGGATCCGAATTCGCCTCGCCTCCCACAATGTCACCAACATGGGGGACGAGGCCGACACGGTAGTCGCCTTCAACGAGCAGGTGCTCTACTCGCGCATCGCCAACGGCGCTTACAAACGGGGCACCGTGGTCCTGCTCGAGGATAAATGGCGCGACGATCCCGTCCCCGAGATCCGCGCCCAGTACGCCAAGGCGGTCAGAGAGTTCCGGGAGAACGGGTTGATCGTCCACGAGCTACCCATCGAGCAGGCCTGCCTCGAGATCATGTCCAATCCCCGCCGGGGCAAGAACATGTTCGTGCTGGGCATGCTCTGTCACATCTACTCGCGGGACATCCAAAAGGCCAAGGACGAGATCGCCACCACCTTCAAGCGCAAGGACGCGGAGGTCATCGCCCTCAACCATCGCCTGTTCGACGCTGGCCTGGCCTTCGCCGCCGAGCACCTGGACGCCTGCTACGAGGTCCCGCCCCGCCCCGAGGAGGAGACCCGAGACAAGCGCTTCATCGTCACCAACGGCAATCAGGCCTTGGCGCTGGGGGTCATGGCCTCCGGGATGGAACTGGTCTCCATGTACCCCATCACCCCGGCCACCTCGGCATCGCACTATTTGGCCGATGTATTCCACGAGGTCGGGGGCTTCGTCCACCAGGCCGAGGACGAGATCGCCGCCATCGGTTTCGCCATCGGGTCCTCCTTTGCCGGAAAAACCGCCTGCACCATCACCTCCGGCCCCGGACTGGCGCTCAAGACCGAGATGGTCGCGCTCGCGGTCATGGCCGAGATCCCGCTGGTGTTGGCGGTGGTGCAGCGCGGCGGTCCGTCCACGGGCCTGCCGACCAAGGTCGAGCAGGGGGACCTGCTGGCCGCCCTGTACGGCGAGCCCGGCGACGCGCCCAAGGTCGTCATCGCCGCCGCCACCATCCAGGAGTGTCTGCACTTCGTCATCATGGCGCGGCGCCTGGCCGAGGCCTTCCGCACCCCGGTGATCCTGCTCACCGATGCCAACCTGGCCACCGGCGTACAGCCCTATGCCCGGCCGAAACCCACCCCCGACTGGCTGGCGCCGCCCATCGACCAATCGGAGTGGGACCCATCCGTGCCGCCCTACGACTGGGACCCGGAGACCGGGCTCTCGCCACGCCCCATTCCCGGCATGTCCGGCGGCCAGTACATCCTCACCGGGCTGGCCCACACCAACTTCAGCAAGGTGGCCTACGACTCGGATTCCAACCAGGTGGGCTGTAACATGCGCAGCCGCAAGCTGACGGCCCTGGCCAGCACCCTCAAGCCGCCCCAGGTCCACGGCGATGAAGAAGGTGACCTGCTGCTGGTGGGCTGGGGTTCCACCCTGGGCGCCATCGAGGAGGCGGTGGACCGGGCGCGGGCCCAGGGGCACCGCGTCTCATCGCTGCACCTGCGCTTTCTCTCCCCCATGGAGCCGGGTTTAGGGGAGATCTTCGCGCGTTTCGGCAAGGTCATGACGATAGAAATCAACTACAGCGACGCCCCCGACGCCCCGCTGATTACCGCCGAGACCCGGAGATACGCCCAGCTCGCCTGGCTCCTGCGCGCCCACACCCTGCTGGACATCGACTGCTGGTCCGTGGTCTATGGCCACCCCCTGCAACCGGGGATGATCCACAACGTGATCCTGAAACGCCTGACGGCCCCGCAAGACGTCGGGGACAAGACTGAAAAAGAGGGAGGAACCGACTGATGTTCGGACTTAAGGCGGACTGGTCCCTCGAAGTCTTCGAGCGCTACTTCACCATCGGCGACTACGCCGGCGGCGAGGCCCGCTGGTGTCCCGGCTGCGGCGACCACGGCGTACTCACCGCCGCCCAGCGGGTACTGCGCGACGAGCAGCAGAAGCCCGAGCTGTCGGTGTGCGTATCCGGCATCGGCTGCTCCAGCCGTATGCCCCACTACCTGGGCACTTACGGCTTCCACGGTCTGCACGGGCGCGCCCTGCCCCTGGCCTGCGGTATCAAATCCCGCCGCCCGGACCTGGACGTCTGGGTCGCCACCGGGGACGGGGACTGCTTCTCCATCGGCACCGCCCACTGGATCCATGCCCTGCGCTACAATATGAACATGACCCTGATGGTGTTCGACAACGCCATCTACGGCCTCACCAAGGCCCAGACTTCGCCCACTAGCCCCCTCGGCTTCAAGACCAACACCCACCCCTTCGGGGCTATCGTCGATCCGCTCAATCCGCTGACCGTTACCCTGGGGATTACCAATGTATCCTTCGTGGCCCAGGTCACGGACTGGAATCCGCCCCTGCTCTATGAGACCCTCAAGGCCGCCTACCGCCACCGCGGGACCGGCTTCGTGCGCATCATCCAACGCTGCCCCGTATACGCGGAAGAGGTCTCGAAGGCATTACAGGGAGACCCGTCCCGGTTCCTGTTGCTGGAGCACACGCAAGGCATCCCGGTCGACCCCAGCGCCCAGCGCCAGTTTCCCCAACGCAGGGAGCACGACCCCGGCGACCTGGCCCAAGCCTTCCGGATCGCCGCGGACCCGTCGCTGATTCCCGTGGGCCTGCTCTATCACAACCCGAACGCCCCTTGCTACGAGGACCTGTCCAGCCAGGGGACCAAGATGACCTCCCAGGAACGGCTGGAGCGCTTCGATGGGATCCTGGACCGGCTCACGATCTGATTCTACTTTGTCACATTCAGATTACCTGTTGATTTTGCAGGACTTCCTTATTTTTTGGATCCTTATATACATCGGTGGGTTGGTCTGCAATGTGACAAAGTAGAATTAACAAGGCTCCGCCTTGAGACTTTGATGCGTGAGTTTTTTGATCGTAGCCAAGATTATGCTGGGTTACGTCCCTGTAACCCAGCCTATTAACAAAGGTTTGTCATGAATTTGCACACTAATCTTCAAGGTAGGCTTAGAAATACACGCTTGCCGAAAAGTCATGGTTTGTGGCCGGTATTCGAAACAGTTGTGAATTCTATCCATTCGTTAGAAGAGCGAGGGAACATAAAAACCGAGGGGAAAATTACGTTAAGGATATCCAGGGTTTCCCAGGCATCATTGAAATTGGGTGGAGAATCACGCGTTAACGACATTGAAGGTTTTATTGTAGAAGATAACGGAATTGGGTTTAACGATACCAATATGAAATCGTTCGAAACTCTGGACTCTGACCACAAAATCGACAAAGGTGGCAGGGGGGTAGGGCGACTTCTTTGGCTAAAAGCCTTCGATCGGGTGGAAATCAATAGTGATTTTAAAGACTCTCAAGGTAAGCCGATGAACCGAGTTATTTCTTTTGACGCAAAAAATGGAGTCGAGTTGGTTGAAGAAAAGGAATCTATCAATAAAGAATCGATTACTCGCGTAACATTGCATGGCTTTAATAAAGAATATCAAAAGGCTACGCCAAAAACCATTGACGCTATCTCTAGTGCATTGCTCGAGCATTGTCTTTGGTACTTTGTCAGATCAGAGGGCGTTTCTAAAATAATAGTCGAGGATACGGAAAAAAGTATCGATCTGAATAATCTTTATGATTCCTATATGTGCGAATCCGCACACGAAGAAACAATAACGATAAAAGACCATGCTTTTGATTTGACGCACATAAAGTTCAGGGAGCTGTCTGGCAAAAAGCACGGGATCTCACTGTGTGCGGCTAGCCGGCTTGTTAAGGAAGAGGCTATAGCCGGAAAAATACCAGGGTTGTATGGAAAAATATCAGACCATACCGGAGAGTTCACATACAGTTGTTACGTCGCTTCGCCTTACCTGGACGAGCGAGTACGCGCTGAGCGTACATCATTCGATATATATGAAGATGTGGATGGAATCTTCTCAAGCACGGAGATTTCGTTAAGAGACATTCGAGAGCAAGTTTTGGAAAGAGCGGGACAATATTTAAAGGGATATCTTGAAGACAACATAGAGGCGGCAAGAAGTCGAGTTGAAAAATTCGTTTCAGAAAAAGCTCCTCGTTATCGCCCAATAGTCTCACGCATGGGCGAGGATGATCTCGCGATTGACCCTAGTATTTCTGATAAAGACCTGGATCTATATCTACACTGGAAACTTGCAGAATTAGAAGAAACCATGCGAGTGCAAGGCCATGACATCATGGCCATGTTTGAAGGCGATTATGACGATTATAAAGATCGGTTAAGCAAATATCTTCGAACAGCAGAAGATATCAAGAAATCGGACCTGGCCAATTATGTCTCGCACCGCCGGACCATATTGGATCTACTTGAAAAATCAATACAAAAAACCGATTCTGGTAGTTATGCACGGGAGGATCTAATTCACAATCTTATAATGCCAATGCGTAAAGATTCTAATGAATTACTGATGGATTCACACAACCTATGGCTCGTGGATGAACGTTTGGCGTTCCACAATTATCTGGCTTCGGACAAGACCTTAAACTCGATGCCGATAACTGAAGACACAACAACCAAAGAACCGGATTTGTGTGTACTCAATGTTTATGACAACCCTATTCTTGTTTCAGAATCGCAAAGATTGCCATTGGCTTCGATAACGGTCATGGAAATAAAGCGCCCAATGCGAGACGATGCTAGACCAGGAGAAGAAAAAGATCCCATTGAACAAGCGTTAGGGTATTTGGATCGCATAAGAAAAGGCGGGGTTATTACCACCAATGGAAGACCTATTCCTAATTCGGAAGATATACCCGGATATTGCTATGTACTATGCGACCTAACCCCTTCAATTATCAAAAGATGTCAATTTTTTGATCTGACAATATCCAGCGACCACATGGGGTATTTTGGGTTCAGCAAGCACTTCAAAGCGTATATCGAGGTTATCTCTTATAACAAGCTTGTGAATTCAGCAAAAGAGAGAAATAGAGCGTTTTTCGACAAATTAGGATTGCCTACGAATTGATTCTCCTATTGAGAACGCCCCCTGATTCTATTTTGTCAAATTCCATGCTAATCCACCGATCTTAAAGGAATCTGTCAAACAATGAAGATCCAAAAAGATCAGCAAGTTACCCCAAATGTGACAAAGTAGAACTAAGCCACTTAAAAAATTACTCCGCTCAAAATACGATTATGACCACCAACCCAGCAGCAAAGGGTCAACGAACCCAAATCCTCGGTCCGCAACCGGAGAACATCCCGGCCCTGCCGACGGCCGTAAAAGACGCCAAGACCACGCGGGAGCTGATGTTCACCCTGCGCCACTTCCACCTCGGCGACCCGACGGCGAAGGACCGGCTCGAAGCGGCGTCCGAGGATACCCTGCCGGCCCTACTCGACCCCTTTCGCGACACCTCCAAGCTGCGCTACGACTACCCCCTCTTCCTGTTTCCACCCGACGCCGGGGACGGCCATCAGGACGCGGACGATCTCGAACAGCCCCTGGCGGAATGGTTCGCCCGGACCGTACAGGAATTCGCCCCCGGCGACCAGGAGGCGCGCATCCTCAAGGACCACCTCCACTGGCTCGAATACCACCTGCGCCAAACCTTGCGAGAGCGGGAGGGACCCGCACCGGCCTCGCTCGTCCTGCGGGGGGCGGGGCTGGACCTGCAACACCGCTTGAACCTGGACGAGGCAAACCGCGAACGTCTGCAGGAGGATCTGGACCAGCTGCAGGCCGCGGCCGGCGAGGGCCAGATCATGGGCTACGGCCGTTACCCGGCCCTTCACCTGCTGATCCACGCCGTCCGCAGCCGGGTCGTCCCGCGTCTGGTCCGATTCCAGTCCCAGGTCGATCAATCCATCCGTGGCCTTCTCGCCCTGTTCGACGTGGAATGGGGCAAATCCGACGAAGCTATCGAGCCGCGCCAGGCCCGCGACAGCGTCGGACCCGAAGGTGAGCGCTTCGACCCCGCTGCCC
This sequence comes from Candidatus Thiosymbion ectosymbiont of Catanema sp. Cochon2018, assembly GCA_011392765.1. Lineage (GTDB taxonomy): Bacteria > Pseudomonadota > Gammaproteobacteria > Chromatiales > Chromatiaceae > Thiosymbion > Thiosymbion ectosymbiont_A. The sequence continues at coordinate 404,365 of WYCW01000003.1, forward strand.
TCTCGGCGGTGATGGACCACTCCAAAGGCACCCAGGAAATGGCGCCGGAACGGCGTGCGCGTATCGAACGCGTCCTCGCCATCCTGGAGGACTGGCAACCGGACCCGATTCGAGTCCGGTTCGTTCATCTGGGCAGTGTCGCCGGGCACTGGCTGTCCGAGAGCTATGACACCAAGGACCTGACCGACCCTGACCCCTGCGCCCGGGCCACCGAGCTCTTCGACCGCGAGGCCGCCAAGCTTGCCGGCGTCTTCGCCGCCGTGCGCATCGCCCAGCTCGAGATCGAGGGCATCTACGACCCGGCGATCCACGACCCCTGGTTCGACAACTTCCAGTGGGAAGCCTTCTCCCAGGAAGAGCTCCTGCTCGTACCCAGCATCATTGCCCTGGACGACGCGGATCGGGTCGCCGGTACCGGGCTCCCCTCCTTCTCGCGCCTGCTGAGCTCGGGCCGCCCGGTGCAGATCATGATCCGCCTCCAGGCCCACAACAACCCCGGTGCGCGGCCGGACGAAAACCCTTTTCAAGCCTTTCGCACTGAGCTCGGTTATTTAGGGATCAGCCACCGGCAGGCCGTCGTCACCCAATCCTCTGCGGCCCGGCACCGTCACCTGATGCGCTGCTTCCTCGACGCCCTGGACGCCACCCACACCAGTCTGAACCTGATCACCGTCGGCATCCGGGCCCCCGACCCGGTGGTTCGCCTCAATGCCTGGCTGGTCGCCGGGGCCGGTATCGAAGGACGCGCCCACCCCTTTTTTCGCATCAACCCGGCGGCCGGAGACTTCGCGGCCAACCGCATGGATTTTGGCGAAAATCCCCAGGAAACCTGCGACTGGCCGGTGCATCCTTTCCGCTATCGGGACGAAAACGGCACCGGCATCGAGGCCCAACTGGCCTTCACCTTTGCCGACTACGTCCTCCTCATCGAGCGCCTGCGCGACCATTTCAGGATCATCCCGCCGGGTTGCGACTCGGATGCCCTGGTCCCGGTAGCCGACTACCTGGACCGACCCCTGGAAGAAGCCAACCGTCTGCTGCCCTTCATCTGGGCCGTGGACGGCAACAACCTGCTGCATCGGTTGGTCATCTCCAGAGAACTCATCCTCGCCTGTCGAGACCGGCTCAACTTCTGGCACACCCTGCAAGAGCTGGCCGGCGTGCGCAACCCCTATGTAGAACAGGCAATCACACGCACCCAAGCCGAAGAACGACAACAGGCAGCGGCCGAGCACGAACGCCTCCAGGCCGAACACGCCATCGAACTAGAGCAGGTCCGAGAGGCCGCCGCCGGCGAGGCCATGCAACGACTCACCGACATCCTCCTGGGAATGGACCTGACCGGCACCGCTGGCGGCTTTACGCCGGCGAGCCTGCCGCCCGCGGAAGAGAAGGCGGTTCCGCCCGTGGAAGAAGACGACGGTGAAATCGGAGAGCCGATCACACCCGAGCCTGCTCTGAGCTTCGACGAGCCCTGGATCGACACCCCCCTGTGCACCAGTTGCAACGACTGCACCAACCTCAACCCCCTGCTCTTCCTCTACAACGAAGACAAACAAGCCCTGCTCGGGGACCTGAAGGCCGGCACCTACGCCCAACTGGTGGAAGCCGCCGAGCTCTGCCCCGCCGACTGTATCCACCCAGGCAAACCCTGGAACCCGGACGAGCCGGGACTTGATGAGCTGATCGAGCGGGCGGTGCCCTACAACCAATAACCCGCGTAGGCTGGGTTGAGGAACGAAACCCGGCTTACGGACTCAATCCGTGAACGCAAGATTTAGCTGAAAAAAGCAAGATGAAAGTCAGTATAATAGTTGAGAAAGATGAATACGGGTACTATGCATTCTGCCCGGAAATGAAAGGATGTCATACCCAAGGAGACTCGCTTGACGAGGTTTTGGTAAATATAAAGGAAGCTGTAGATCTATACTTAGAGACATTATCCAATGAAGAGAAAAGGCATTATCTGAGCAAAGAAATATTGACTACGACTATGGAGGTGAAGGTTGCCTAGACTTCCAAGGTTGACGGCTGAACAAGCAGAAAGGATGTTGCTCAAAGCAGGCTTTCAGAATATAAGAAATAAGAAATAAAGGGAGTCATAAAATATACCAGAAAGGCACGGAAAGGTTTGTCATCCCGTTTCATAAGGGTAAAGTACTGCACCCCAAAATTATTAAAGATCTCATTGATCTGGTGGATGACAATGTCGGCTAAGGTGAAACATAACAAAGAACTTCCATCTTGGCAACAGGCTGCGATGGAGATATTCATGCATTCAACAAAGAAGCAATAGTTGTGGTATATAAAATGAATTTTGACTATCCGCACCTTCTCGGCAGTATGAAATCAGAGTTGGCTCCAGGGCGAACGGAATCTCACGCTTTTTTGCTGTGGTTTCTTAAGAACTACTATCGCCTTGATGACATTGCGGCAACGGATGCAGTGTGTAACGGATTCGATGACAAAGGGATTGACGGCATCTATGTAGATGAAAACCTTGAATGCATCGATATCTTTCAATGCAAGCTCGTTCAAAATCCGCAGAAAACGCCAGGTGATACCCCACTAAAGGGATTCGTTGGGACTCTTTCACAGCTGCAGACGGAAGCCCAGATTAATACACTTGCCGCATCAACAAGCAATGTTGAGCTAAAAAATGTTTTGACATCGGAAAGAGTTGCTACGAAAGTCGAAGAAGGCTTCTCAGTTCGAGGCATATTTCTAACAAATATATGCGCGGACGGTAACGCAGAAACATTCTTAAGCGGGCGCACTGACTGTAAGTTCTTTGATAAGAATTTACTTACTACCAGTCACCAACTACCCGCATAGCGGGCAGCTTGAAGAAAGCCCCTAAAAGGGGCTATGAGTCGCCGAAATCCAGCGCGTTCTGACGATCCTGTTGCTCCTGGTTACGGATGTAGGCGCGAACGATCTCTTCATCCAGACCGACCGTGCTCACACAGTACCCTCGGGACCAAAAGTGTTTCTCGGTAAATCCTTTCTTCACCCCGAACAACTGCCGGTGAATCTGGATCGCTGATTTCCCTTTCAGGTACCCGACAACCATCGCAACACTGAACTTCGGTGGAATCCTCAACACCATGTGGATGTGGTCGGGCATCGCATGCCCTTCGATCAGCTCCACACCCTTTTACCGACACAATTGCTGCAAAATCTTTCCGATTTGCCGGCGCGTTCGACCATACAGTACCTTCCGGCGGTATTTAGGAACAAACACCAGATGATACTTACCTTCCCATCTCACGTGGGCTAAGCTCTGCCATTCTTTCATGGTTACCTCCTGAGTGAGACCCCGGGGCTTTCCTCAGGAGGCTTTTTACCGCAGGAACGGCAGAGCCTTTTCTAGTCGCACCGGCATAGCCGGTGGTTTACTAAAATTCTAATTACTATGGAAGCACAATGTAACTCACGAAGAGGTTGAAGAACTTTTCAATAATAGCCCAAAGTTCAAACTTATTGAAAAAGGGAAAGTCAAAAATGAAAACTTGTATTCCGCTCGCGGACAAACGAATGCCGGTCGATATTTGGCTACTCTATTTATATACAAGAAAACAAAAGAAGCTTTGATCGTCACCGCGCGCTATGGATTCAAAAGAGAGAAAGAGCTATGACAAAAAGTAAGCAACAAATAGAGGCTCTGCCGGAACAATTTGATAATATAGAAGCTGCTGCTCAGTTTTGGGATACTCATAGTTTGGCAGATTATGAAGATTTACAGAGGGACGTGGAATTCGACGTGGAACTGAAATCCGGGAGAAACTATTTCGCTATTGATAAAGAACTATCACGCGCTATCGATAAATTGGCTCAACTGGAGGGGATTCTTCCTGAAACATTGGTGAACTTATGGCTTAAAGAAAAAATTCTTGAAAAGAGAATTCAAAAGGAGAAAAGGGGTCAGGCTTAATTAAGAAGAAATTGAACCTAGTCCCTTTTCCTACAGCTTACGGGCTCAACACGGTGAGGATAGGCTATGAAACACGAATATACGGCTATCGTTAAAAAAGAAGATGATTGGTGGATAGGTTGGATTCAAGAAATTCCTGGAGTGAATTGCCAAGAAAAAACCTATGATGAATTAAAAGATGCGTTAGAGGTTACTCTTAAAGAGGCATTGGAGTTTAATCGACAAGATGCTTTAGCCACAGCAGGTAGCGGATATATGGAGGAAAAAATCGCAGTATGAAAAGAAAGGAATTCCTAAGATACCTCCGCAGCCAGGGATGCGAATTACTGAGGGAAGGTGGGAAACATTCATGGTGGTTCAATCCAGAATTGAATAAACGCTCTGCAATTCCAAGACATTCAGAGATTAAAGATATAGTGGCAAAGAAAATATGTAAGGACCTTGGCATAAAATCGGTCAAATAGCCGCTAACAAAGTCTCACAACGAAGACAAACAAGCCCTGCTCGGAGACCTGAACGCCGGCATCTACGCCCAACTGATAGAAGCCGCCGAACTCTGCCCCGCTGACTGCATCCAACCCCGGCAAACCCTGGAATCCGGACGAGCCGGGACTCGACGAGCTGGTTGAGCGGGCCGCACCTTAACACTAACCAGTAGGCTGGGTCGAGGAACGAAACCCAGCTTACGGGTTAAAATGCCTGTATGAAGCCAAATTATGATATAAGCTGCAAGGTTATCCCATGGGCACTTTGAAAAATACGATTTTCGTCAACGGCGCACATTTAAATCTAAGGACTTAGATTCACCTGATTGGTGAAAACACCTATTTTTCAAGGTGCCCTCATGAGAAAGATATCCTTTACTACTCGTAATCATTCGGGACCTGACATCGCAAGATGCTTTAGCAGCAGACATCGTATATAGGGAAGAAAAAAATCGCAGTTCTTCAGGCATGAAGGTCAAAGAACTCATTGCGCTGATCGAGGCTGATGGGTGGCTGCAGGTACGCCAGAAAGGCAGCCATCGTCAGTTCCATCATCCAACAAAACCGGGAACGGCTACTGTTTCTGGAAAACCCAGTGTCGATGTCCCGCCCGGCACACTCAACAATGTGCTGAAACAGGCCGGGCTCAAGTGAGAAGCTCACATGCATTATATGGTTGTCATTGAGAAAGGCCCAAGTAGTTTCGGAGCATATGTCCCTGATCTTCCTGGCTGCATCGCGGCGGCGGAAACCAAGGAAGAGGTTCTTGAGCTTATCCAAGAAGCCATCGAATTTCATCTTGAAGGCATCAAGGAAGAAGGCACGCCTGTGCCTGAGCCCCATTCGTACAGTGAATTTGTTGAGGTGCATGCCTAACAAGCCGCTTCGTTCGACCCCGGTTCCGCTCATATACAAGAAAACAAAAGAAGCTTTGATCGTCACCGCGCGCGATATGGATTCAAAAGAGAGAAAGAGCTATGACAAAAAGTAAGCAACAAACAATACATGGTTTTAAAGTTAAGGTCTGACTGCACCTCTTCGTCTGTTGAGAGAAAAGGAAGAGAAAAGGACACCCATTTTGTTTGATTTGATCCTCCCCCTAAGCTAGCATTTTCCTCAGCCCGATATTCTCAGCCAGGAGTCCGACCATGACTGCTTCGGCGGATTGCCGAAAGCGGCTGGGTTCGAAACCGGCTCGCAGGAGACCACGACCGTTAAAGATCCTGAAGTAATACTCGATGGGGAAAGGTTACGACCGGAGGCCGAGACTCAAATCTTACCCCTTGCCCCGCTGATGCCTTTCGATGCCACCGCACGGACCCCCTGGGCGGTGCCGCTTGCCTTTGAGGATTACCTGGAGCTGGTCGATTGGGCGGGCCGGGCGTTACGTGCAGATAAGCCCGGATACATCGAGGCGCGAGAGCCCAAGATCCTTGCGCGACTGGAGATCGATGGGGAGCGGTTCATCGACTTCGTCGAACATCTTCTCAAGGTATTCGGTGCGCCCGACGCCAGGCCAAGTACTTGCGTGGCATCCGGGCTGCACGACAATGCCATTAAGTTGAGCGTTACCGGTCGGCAAAGTAAGAGAAGAAACTACGAATCACGCGAATCCTCGCGAAGCGATTCGCGGAAATTCGCGTGATTCGTAGTTTTCTCTTCCGCATCGGTAAGTGGCCAACAGCTAACTTAATAGCATTGGGCTGCACGAGTGATGTTTGAGACCAAACGGGCAGCGTGATGATGAGAGAAATCTGTTCCATTCGCGAACCGTTTTCGAGCGCACCGGTGAACAAACCATGGTAAGCTGAATGCCGTTCGGCCTCATTGGCACTGAGCACAGAAAATAGAAGTATCTGTAATTTCATGTGCGGATCACATATGCCGGACCGATATATCGGAAGACATACATATGAGTAAACTGGTTTTCAAAGAAGGGAAAAAGTATACATTCAGTGATTATTTCGATTTTAGTAATCCGACAGAAGAGATTGCTGATGAGTTCGGTTATTCATTTGAAACAAAGATTCTTGATTTACCGATTGCAACGGATATGGACAAGAGCGCGCTCATCACTTTGCAGGAAAATTTTTATGAAATACTGCCGAAGATTACACTAAATTCCGAAATGGCAAAAAGGGATTTTATGATTGCACCGGTTCTGTGGGAAATCATTCGTCATGCCAAGGCAAAAATAAATGTAGAATACCAAATTGAAATTGATAATAGATTAAGTGGCTCATTGGACTATCTTATACGTTCAAATCAGGAAATAATAGTGATAGAGGCCAAGAAGGGAGATATGGATAAGGGATTCAACCAGCTAACGGCAGAAATGATAGCGTTGGATATGTATGAGGAAAAAGAATCGCCCGGCTCGCTTTATGGTGCAGTGAGCATAGGCGAGCTTTGGCGCTTTGGTATTTTGGATAGAAAGGAGAAAAATATCTATAGAGATTTACATACTTATCGTGTACCGGAAGATATGGAAAAAGTCTTTTCAGCTATTCTTGGAATATTGCAAAAAGCCTAACAGCCACTGCCCTTTTGCAACATTGGTGGGCTCGTCGCCGGAGAAGGCGACGAACGAGTACTTCCCATAGTGGGGCAGCTTGCGAGCGAGGCCGGGCAAAGATTCGGGGCGATCGGTGCCGATCCAGCCGAGGGTAAGGAAATGATTTAGGCTCTTTATGGATTCCGGACTGATTTGGAGTGCGCCGGCAGAGCGGCGCGGTCGAAGGGGACCCCGGCAATGGGGATACCCACGGCGCTTGCCGGGAACCTGGGATTCAGGTTCCCCACACGCCGCGGCGACGGCGCTTTCCCCTGGCTGCAACACCGGTGCCGGGAACCGATGCGTCGCCAAATGAAATCCAAAGCGGCGGCGAGGCAGTGCACCAGGGCCAACTCCGGCGGTGAGGTCGGGCACCCTGGATTCCGGTAGCTACTGGAGTAAGGTTGCCGCCGCACGCCAAAATGTTTGGTGCTACCCGCCGTGATCGTGAGCAGTCCGGAATCCATAAAGAGCCATCACAAAATGAAAAAATCAATCTTAATAGAAGGAAAAAAATACACGTTCAGCGATTATTTCGAGTTGAACGATCCTACCGAGGAAATAGTTGAAGAATTAGGATATTCTTTTTCTCATGAAGTGGTGAATCTTCCGCAATCCGACGATTACGAACACAATGATATCAGAAAACTTCAAGATACTTTTTATACTATTCTTCCAAAAATCACTATAACTTCCGAAGTTGCCAAGAGAGATTTTTTAATAGCACCGATTTTAGTGGAGATTGCCAGAAATACGGAATCGAAAATAAACGTGGAATATGCAATAGAAATCGATAGCAGATTAAGCGGCTCATTGGATTATTTAATACGGCTAAAACGAGAATTGATCGTGATTGAAGCGAAAAAAGGCGACCTGGATAAAGGGTTTAATCAGCTATCAGCAGAGTTGATAGCTTTAGACAAGTATGAAGAAAGTAATGAGAGTGATAGATTGTATGGTGCTATCACTATAGGTGATGTTTGGAAATTCGGGGTTCTTGAAAGAAAACAACAACATATTACAAAGGATATCAACAGTTTTACAATTCCAGGAGATTTGGAAAAAGTTTTTTCGATATTGATCGGTATTTTAACAGCATAGTCCCAACGAAAGCATCCGGGACCCGACATTTAGTGCGAACACATGGACATTGATGACATAGATATCGAATTGCGCGATGGTGACGTCATTTTCATATCTATCCCGACGTTCCTGTATCGACAGGTAGAAAAAGGAACCGCATCACGAGCCTCCCACGTCGGGATTCTTTTCCGAGATGGCGATACATGGATTGTCGCAGAAAGCAAGGTGCCGTTATCGGTGTATACTCCACTCGCGAGTTTCCTCGAGAGGACTAAAGACGATTGGTGTTGTATTCGTCGGCCTAATCGTCGGCTGAATCCGGGTGATATAGAATCTCTCAGATCGGAGTGCGACGCACGAATGGGTAAGCTTTACCATTTTGGCTTCAAATACGACTCATCGCGACAATTCTGTTCTAAATTCGTGTATGACAGTTATCGATCCGCACTGGGAATCGAGGTTGGCGAATTGGATACCTTGCGGAATCTGTATAAGCGTAGGCCAAATATGTCTATCGTGTTTTGGAAACTCTGGTACTTCGGTATGATTCCGTGGAATCGCCGAACCATAACGCCCGCGAGCCAGATGGAAACCGATGTATTGGAAACGGTATATACATCTTGAAAAATTACCGCTACCGGATGTGGAAGGTTTCGTAAGTGGATGTCGGTTTTCAGCGCGACCGCTGCCGCAGTGCCTCGTAGAGGCAGATCCCCGTGGCCACGGAGACATTCAGGCTCTCGACCGTTCCGAACATGGGAAGCTGCACCAGCAGGTCGCAGCGTTCTCTGGTCAGGCGGCGTAGTCCCTTGCCTTCGCTGCCCAAGGCCAGGGCGAGCGGGCCGGTGAGATCGGTCTCGAACAGGCTGGTTGCTGCCTCTGCGGCCATTCCGATCAGCCAGATGCCCCGCTCCTTGAGAGCCGTGATGGTGCGCGAGAGGTTGGTGACCTGAACATAGGGGACGGTCTGCGCGGCGCCGCTGGCGACCTTGCACACGACCGTGGTAAGACCGACCGCCCTGTCCTTGGGTGCGATCAGGGCCTGCACGCCGGCTGCGTCGGCGGTGCGCAGGCAGGCCCCCAGGTTGTGGGGGTCCTGAACGCCGTCCAGGATCAGCAGCAGGGGAGGTCCCTGGGTATTGCCGAGGATGGTGCCGAGATCCGTCTCGCTACGGGCCGTCGGGGCCCGGACCCAGGCCAACACGCCTTGATGATTGGCCCCTGCGGCCGCGCTATCCAGCCTGGTACGTACCACCCGCCGGACCGCAACGTCTGTCTCATGCGCCAGCGCGGCGATTTCCGCCAGGCGCCGATCACGCCGCCGGTCCTCCAACCACACTTCCAAGACACCCTCGCCGTCGTGCGTCAGCACGGCCCGGACGCTGTGGATACCTGCAATGGTGATTGGATTACCTGCCGAGCCCATTAAGGGCACCTTGAAAAATAGGTATTTTCACCAATCAAGCAACTCTAAGCCATTGATTGTTGGGGTGTACTGTAGACGAAAACCGCATTTTTCAAAGTGCCCTTAATAAAACTACGAATCACGCGAATGGGAACGAGGATTTTGGTTGACGAAGCGCTGATACCGTTCGCGTGATTCGCGTGATTCGTAGTTTCTATTATCACCGGCTCAAGCTTTGTGCTTACGCTTTTTGGGGCCACGCTGCTCGCGCGGTGCCAAGACAAAATCGATCTTGCGCTCATCCAGGTTTACCGCCGCCAACCGCACTCGCAGCCGGTCGCCGAGGCGGTAGACCATGCCGGTGCGTTCCCCCGTGAGCCGGTGCCCGACCGGGTCGAAGTGATAGAAGTCGTTGTCCAAGGCCGTGATGTGCACCAAGCCATCCACGTAGATTTGGTCGAGTTCTACGAAGACACCGAAGGAGTTGACGCTGGTGATGGTCCCCTCGAATTCCGCGCCGATTTTGTCCTCCATGTACTCGCACTTGAGCCAGGACTCGACGTCGCGAGTAGCCTCGTCGGCACGGCGCTCGGTGCCGGAGCAGTGCTCGCCGATGCGTCGCAGGTCCGGCTTGGTGTGATCGAAATCCGCGGCGGTCCCCCCCGCCAGCAGGTGCTTGATGGCCCGGTGGACGATCAGGTCCGGATAGCGGCGAATGGGAGAGGTGAAGTGGGTGTAGGCGGGGTAGGCGAGCCCGAAATGGCCCGCGTTTTCCGAGCTGTACATGGCCTGCTGCATAGAACGCAGCAGCACGGTCTGGATCAGGTGCCGATCCGGGCGCGTCCGGACCGAGTCGAGCAGAGTCGCGTAATCCTGCGCCGTGGGTTGCTTGCCGCCGGGCAGGCTCAGGGACAACTCGGCGAGGAATTCCCGCAGGTCGCTCAGCTTTTCCTCCTTGGGCGTTTCGTGGATGCGGTACAGGGCCGGCATCCGCTTGCGCCCAAAAAGCCTGGCGGCGGCGACATTGGCCGCGAGCATGCACTCCTCGATGATCCGGTGGGCGTCGTTACGTTCACGGGGACGGATTGCCAGGACGCGGCCCTGCTCGCTGAGCTCGAAGTAGGTCTCGGTGGTGTCGAAGTCGATGGCCCCACGTTCCGCCCGCGCCCCGTGGAGAGCCTGGTAGAGGGCGTACAGGGCGTGCAGCCGGGGCAGCAGATCCGAATAGCGTTCGCATAGATCCGGATCGCTTTCTGCAAGCATGGCCGCGACCTGATCGTAGGTAAACCGGGCCTGAGAGTGCATCACCGCCGGGAAGAAGCGGGATCTGGTGACTTGCCCCGCGTGGCCCACGTAAAGTTCGCAGGCCATGCACAGCCGATCGACGCCGGGGTTGAGGGAGCACAGCCCGGTGGACAGGACCTCCGGCAGCATGGGGATTACCCGGTCCGGAAAATAGACCGAGTTGCCTCGCTGGTGGGCCTCCGCGTCCAGGGCCGTACCCGGTGCCACGTAGCCGGAGACATCGGCGATGCAGACCAGGAGCTTCCAACCCTTAGGTCTAGGTTCGCAGTAGACCGCGTCGTCGAAGTCTCGGGCATCGGCCCCGTCGATCGTCACCAACGGGATTTGGCGCAGATCGACCCGCCCGGCCTTGGCCGCGTCCGGTATCTCGGTCCCCAGACCCGCGATCTCGGCCGTCACCGCCGGCGGCCACTCGAGCGGGAGGTCGTGGGTGCGGACCGCGATGTCCGTTGCCATCCCCGGCGCCATATGGTCTCCGACCACTTCCAGGATCTTCCCGATGGGCTGGGTGCGTTTGGTGGGCTGGTCCGTGATCTCGGCGACGACGATCCGGTCCTGCTCGGAGCCGGCGATCCGGTCGCTGGGGATGATGATGTGATGGGTCAGGCGCTTGTTGTCCGGGACCACGAAGCCGACGCCGCTTTCCTGGTAAAAGCGCCCGACCACCGTGCGCGTATTGCGCTCCAGCACCTCTACCACCGATCCTTCCAGCCGTCCCCGGCGATCGCGGCCGACGACCCGCACTACTGCGCGGTCGTTATGAAACAGGCCGCGCATCTGGCGCGGGTAGAGATAGACATCGTCGCCGCCGTCGTCCGGCTTGACGAAGCCGAAGCCGTCCGGATGACCGATGACCCGGCCCGCGATCAGATCCCGCTTGTTTACCAGGCAGTAGGCGTCCCGGCGATTACAGACCAGTTGCCCGTCCCGCACCATGGCGCCGAGACGACGCTGCAGGGCGACGGTTTCCTCATCGTCGCGGATGTCGAAGGTGGCGGCGATCTCGCCGAAGGTGAGGGGAACGCCGGCTTCGGTAAGGGTCTCGAGGATGAATTCCCGGCTGGGGATGGGATTGGAATACTTCTTCGCTTCGCGTTGTCGGTGGGGGTCCGAATCCCGGGACTTTACCTGTTTACGTTTTGCCACGATGGGGGTCTTCCGGTCCGAAAAGGAAGCTCAGTGTACCGTTGACAAGCCCCCTATGTCTCACTAGGATGATAATTCCTCTCCCGCCGGGTGGGATTATACCCCGCCCGTACCACCTGCCGAGGTGGCGGAATTGGTAGACGCGCTAGTTTCAGGTACTAGTGGGCGAAAGCCCGTGGAGGTTCAAGTCCTCTCCTCGGCACCATTTCAAACGAATCGCTCTCATGTGTGGGCCGTTCGTCCCGCGCCGACAACGCGATCTTGCGGCGCAGGGTATGCTCCGGGACCCGATCGAGCCCCGACAGTTTGCCCCATTCCCCAAGAAAAACAACGGCACGGTCCGGTGCAGCCGACAAGGCACAATGGCAATGCCATTAAGTCAGCTGCTATTCACCTGTCATGGCAGGTCGGGATGCGGAAGAGAAAAACTACGAATCACGCGAATCTGCGCGAATAAGATCCCTCCCTTCGGTTCGGGATGACAATTCCGCGAGGATTCGCGTGATTCGTAGTTTTTCCCCTTGTTTACCGACTGGTAACGCTTAACCGAATGGCATTGCCTCATAGCCCGCCGTGGTCTGAAAAAGGGTCTATCCTGATGAAACTATCCAAAGAAAACCTAAGTCACATCAACACCATCTCCCACGACGGAAAAGTCCTGTTATTCGGCACCGACAACGAAGGCATCGTCTGGTACACCGTCAAACAAAGCGGCTTCGAGGACACCGTTTTCAGCACCGACGTCGATACCACCAATGGCTTCGAGGCCTGGAAAAAACTGCCGCTGGGCGAGTCCGCCTATGACGCCTCCACCCTTGAAAAATTCAATACCCTGCTGGTCCCCGTGTTCGGCAAGGACCAGGCCGGTAAGAGCCTGTTTACGATCTTTGGAGTAACAAGGCCAGAAAAGCCAAGGTAACAAATTGCAAGCTGGTATTGAGTTTTCGCTCGCAGTTTTTCCATAACCTTCGACACTTCTCCAACCAAGCAAAAGAGCGCTCGACCACCCACCGTTTGGGCATCACGGCAAAGGTGTGCAGCTCGTTTCGCTTGGCAACCTCCACCGTCGCCCCCAGAGCTTTCTGTACGGCATCGGCAAATGGCTGCCCCGTATAACCGCCATCAACCAGCACGTTCGTCACCGCTGACAAGCGGTCTCGATGTTCACAGAAAGCCACCAGTGCGCCTACTCTATCGGTAACCTCCGCGGTCGTAACGGCAATCGCATGGGGCAGCCCTTGCGTATCCACGGCAAGATGCCGTTTAATTCCCGATACCTTCTTCCCCGCGTCATAACCTTTCTGCTCTGCCGTGTCGGTATTCTTTACGCTTTGTGCATCAACGATCACGAAGGTTGTCTTCTCGTTCCGACCACGGTTGATACGGGCCGCGCCAACCACATTTTTTTAAGGCCTGCTCCAGCAGGCTTCGCTCATCATCAGAGGGTCTTTGACTCCAGTGACGAAAGTATTTATACACCAGCTGCCATTTCGGAAAATCACGGGGGAGCATTCGCCATTGGCAGCCACTTTTCAATACATACAAAATAGCGCAAAAAACATTATATAAATCAACTACTCGTGGCTTGGTCTTCTTTCTGGCCTGCTCGAATAAAGCTTGTATCGACTCGAACTGCTCTCGGCTTATATCACTGGGGTAGGAATTTCTCATCGCTCTCTCTTGGTGTCAAAATCACGGTAGCAGTAAATCTCTAACTGGTAGCGGGTAGGTTGGGCCGCTATGCCGCTCGGCGGATTTGGACTATCAGCCACGCTATCAGCTAAAAATTTACCACGACCAAAATCACTTTGACACAAAGATCGTAAACAGGTTCTAAGGAAAATTCACAGGCGGTCAAATCCGCGGTGGCGCCGGTGCAACTGGTGTCCGGCATGGGCCACCTGCACGTCTTCCGCCAATCCACCGACAACAAGTCACCAACTACCCGCATAGCGGGTAGCTTGAGGAAAGCCCCTAAAAGGGGCTATGAGTCGCCGAAATCCAGTGAGTTCTGACGATCCTGTTGCTCCTGGTTACGGATGTAGGCGCGAACGATCTCTTCATCCAGACCGACCGTGCTCACACAGTACCCTCGGGACCAAAAGTGTTTCTCGGTAAATCCTTTCTTCACCCCGAACAACTGCCGGTGAATCTGGATCGCTGATTTCCCTTTCAGGTACCCAACAACCATCGCAACACTGAACTTCGGTGGAATCCTCAACACCATGTGGATGTGGTCGGGCATCGCATGCCCTTCGATCAGCTCCACACCCTTTTGCCGACACAATTGCTGCAAAATCTTTCCGATTTGCCGGCGCATTCGACCATACAGTACCTTCCGGCGGTATTTTGGAACAAACACCAGATGATACTTACCTTCCCATCTCACGTGGGCTAAGCTCTGCCATTCTTTCATGGTTACCTCCTGAGTGATGCCCCAGGGCTTTCCTCAGGAGGCTTTTTACCGCAGGAACGGCAGAGCCTTTTCTAGTCGCACCGGCAAAGCCGGTGGTTTACTAAAATTCTAATTACTGGTCAACCGCTTTATTCTCGATGGCATGAAGAACGAACTGATGCCGAAGCTGGAGGTCCGCTTCAAGCGCAGCCGCCAAAAATATGAAGTCAGCGAGAATATGAAGATGGAAAAGGACACCGAGGGCAACGCCGCGCTCAAGAACGTCGATGCCCCGGACTTCAAGGACATGGATGGCAATCCCTTCTATGAACCCACCTGGAAGCTGGATTTTATCGAAAATCTCCACCAGGGCTGGTTCTCCGCCGTCCTCTTACCCACCATCGAAGACGAAAAATACCGCTGGAATATCTTTGCCTACGACAGCGTGGCCAAGAAGGTCGTTCTGTATACCATACGCGCCTCCCATAGCGGGATATTCGACCTGAAGGACTACCCCTTCATTCAGCCCGACCCGAAAGATGGCCAAAAGAAGGTCATGCGGACTATCCCCGGCATCATCCAGCGCACCCTGGACCTCAAAACGGGCGGCAAGGAATTGACCCCCAGCAATGGCCTGGGGGCGGCGGTTTACAACCTGCAGAAGGAGCGCGTCGGCGACGACGGTGAGCCGCAACTCCTCAAAGAAGCCACCCGCGTGATGCTGGCCGTACCGGTCACCGCAGCGGGCGCCGCCGCCGATGCCAAACCAAGCGCCGCCGTGCTGAGCTTTGCCGCCGCCAGTGACGGTACCCTCTCTCAGATCGATGAAATCCCCGAGACCCGGCAGCTATCCGCCAAGACAAACGAATTGATATTGCCGCTCGATACGCTGGACGAGGTGAAGGAATTCATCGATACGACCCCGTCGCCCTCCGGGGTGATGACCGGGGTTCAAAAGAGCAGTGCCGGTACGGTGACGGTGCGCTCGAGGAATCTGCCGAACACCTTGAAAAGCGGGGAAAATGTCAGGATCAGCGGCACAAAAAGCTATAACGGCCTGCATAAGGTCGTGCGGGTGATCGAGGAGGAAGACGGCACCAAGAGCTTTGAGATCGCCGCCACCTTCAGCAATAGCGAGGCCGGTTTCTGGGAAGTGGTACCGAAAAAAGAGACCGGGCTTACCTTCGACAACATGGTGGTGGGCTATCAAAAGGCCGGCGCTAAGCTGCTGAAGGTCACCTGTTCCAGCCACAGCTTGGCGGTGGGCGACGAGGTCCAGGTGACCGGCACCCGAGAATATGACGGGCTCTATCCGGTCAGGGCCGTGGATGAGATCAATGATGCTTTCACCATCGACCTGGATTATCAACCCGGCGAGGCCGTGGACCTCAAGGCCAAAAAGCGGCGTGGCATACGCTTTGGAGGGGGTGGTGATTACCTGCGTACCGGTCCCCTCGAGCTGACCCCCTTTGCCGTCGATACCAATGGCGGCCGCACCCTCTCCGCCTGGGTGTGGTTAGAGAGCGCGCAAAGCCAGGCGCAACTGATTGTCGGTCAGGACGACCAGGCCATCGAGCTCGGGGTCGATACCGATAACAAGCTGCAACTAAAAGTCCGACTAGACGATAACTCGATTCATACCGTCAAAGACCCGGATGCCTTGCCGCTGAAAACCTGGGTCCACTATGCCGGGACGGTCGAGTACGAAACCGGCACGTCCAAGCAGACCCGCCTGTATCTGTGCAAGAACGGCGCAAAAGTTACCCCGACCGCCGCCGGCGAGACCATTGTCGATCAGGAAAAGGTCATCGCCGACCACTATCCCACCGGCCTGACCATGGATGCGTTTCGGTTTGGCGGAACCAACACCAAGCACGCGGTGACCATTCCGGGAACCGTGCCCGCCGCTGCTCTCACCCTGGCGTTCTGGGTCAAAACTCAGGCCGGTGGCGAGGTCGACCTGGTCAACTATACCAGCCAATACACCCGGTCCGGCGACACTTTTACCGTCAGCGCTCGGGAGTTTTCGGTGACCCGCCCGGGAGGCTCCAGCTCCATGTGGGCAATACCAGCGTCGATACCAAGGTCCCCATCAGTGATGGTGACTGGCACCACCTGGCCGTCTCCTGGGAGAGTGAAAACGGCGTCTTGGTGCTCTATAAAGACGGTGAAGAGGCCTTCCGCCAGAGCAATTTCCGCACGGGATACCAGCTCTCACAGGCCGCCACCGCGGCCCTCGTCCTGGGGGTATATGGGGATAACCGTTTAGAGGGCAGCCTGGGCCAGGTCAGTGTCTGGTCCAGGGTATTGCCCAGGGGCGAAGTCAAGCGGCTCATGGAAAAACCGCTGACCGGTGAAGAAAGCCATCTAGTTGGGGCCTGGGTACACGGTGGAAACCAAGCCTATGATCTCACTCGAGGGCAAAACCACGGCAGCCTGTACGACAACCCCAGTGCCGAGAAGATCGACAAGTTGCCCGCCAAGACCCGTCCGGTTCGCCTGTTGGTGGGCGGCGCGGGTAAGGAGGCCGGGAACTTTACCGGAAAATTGTCCGAGCTGCGGGTCTGGAATACCGCCCAGGATGAGCAGACCGTCAAGGACGGCATGCACATGCCCTTGCGTGGTCGGGAAGACAAATTGGCCGGCAACTGGCGCCTGGGAGCCATCGTCATCGAACAGGGCGTCAAGCAGGTCCCCGACTTTTCCACCCGGTCGAACCCTGCCCTGGTCTACGGCACGCCCTTCGTGAGCGAACGCAGCCTCAACCGTAAAAACACCGCCGATAAAAAGATCGTCAGCTATGCCAATGACGAGCTGGTGGCGGTCAGCCAGCGTGCCCGCTATCGCGAGAGCTTCGAGTTCAGGATCAAAGGCGCCGACGGCAAGTCCTGGACGCTGGATAAACTGAATAATGCCGATGGCAGGAACGGCAAGGTCTTCCAATTCGCCTATTGGGGCAAGGCCAGTCGCAGCAGCGAAAAAACCATCACATTTCCCACCGACCTATATCGTCAGGACGAATTCAGCGCCGTTGCCGGCGCCGCGGGCTGGTTCCGGGCAAGCTGTGAGTTCACGGTGCCCGATGGCGTTGCCATGGTACGGACCTTTGGCGTCAGTGATCTCAAAGGCCGGTGGAAAAGCGAGGCCACGCCGCCGGCCACCGAATGGACCGGCATGGAGGTGCGCAAGCACCAAATAGAACACATCTCCGATGCGATCACCCGCCAGGCCTATACCGACGGCATCGACCTCACGACCAAAGGGGGCGGTGCGTCCGGCACCCTCTATGACCTGTGGGAAGAGATCCGGGGCCTGGAATTGTGCGAGGCGGATCTCAGCCGCCATCTGCAAAACCTGGTGTTGCGTATCGACATCGTCGACAACAAGCAAACCTATGTCACCGAAAGGGACAACAAAAACGCCGAGAAGACCAGACTGGAATCCGAGATCAACGCGCTGACGGCCCGGGAGAGCACCCTGGCCGCGGAGATAAGCAGGTTGGCGACCGATATCACCAACCGCACCCGGGCGTTCGATAACGAAATCGCGGACCACATGCGTAATTACCACAGCAATATAGGCAGCCGAGACAGTGCGCAACGGGGGATGAATGCATATGCGAAATGGGCGTGGGGTGTAGCCATTGATTGGCATGGCTGGAATAGGCACAGGCAATGGCGGGACGACGCGCAGGCAAGGGCCAATTCGTACAAGAATCGAGCCGATGAGGCACGCCGGAACAAGGACCGTGTCATCCATGAACTTGCCACCCAAAAAATCACGAAAGAACGGGAACAGGTCGGCATCGGTCCCAGAAAACAGGCCTTGCAAAACCAGCTCGATACCATCGACAAGCGTCTTGATCTGTTGAACCGCTATCTGGCCAATACGGAAAAAAAGGACGACCTCGACGGCTGGAAGGCCACCACCCAGCAGGGACTCGAACGGATTCACGTCCAGCTCGATACTCAAAACACCGAGTTTCTGCGTACCCTTACCCGGAATCGGCAAAAACCCCAGGGCATGGATGCGCTGGACACCGACAGCAACCGGCTGGTGACCCAGGGCACGCTGCTGGGCTTTGTCTCCCCCCAAAGCCGCCTGCAGGCCATGGAGAGCGCCCGCGGGAATCTGGAGCTCAACTATTTCGACCGCCTGGGCAATCTCCAATGCACCGCCTACGATGCCACCGCCGACAGCCGTAACACCACCTTCGAGCAGTGGCTGCCGGGCAGCCTGCGGCCGGCCGTGGAATTTCGCGATAGCGCCGACAAAATGGTGTTCGCGGGTGGTAAGTCCATCGACCTGGGCACTAGCTGGACCCTGGAGACCTGGTTCCAATACCCCCTGGTGGCCCGGACTTCCGGGGAGGTCCATGAAACGCAGGTCCTGGTGGAAAATGCCAGGGGACGTCAGATCGTCGTCAAGGAAGGCAGGTACCTGGGCGGTCAAGCCGGCGGCGCCTTTTTCGAGACCAGCATCGATCTCGATGACGCCATTGCCGCGGGCTGGCATCACCTGGCCGTGACGGTGGAAAAGGACCAGTCTCTGGGCTTCTACCTGGACGGCAAAAAACGCGGCACCACGCCCAAGAAGTACAGCCTGACCTTCAGCGGCAGCAACATCACGGACTACGTCGGGTGGGCCGGTTTCAAGGGATTCCCCACCACGGCAATCACGGTGTCCCTGTGGATCAAGGCCGGGGGACGCAACGCCAGTCCCACCCCCCTGTCCTATGGGACAGCCGGCGACCTCGATGCCTTCCAACTATATGACGTCGACCCATTGATCGTTTACGTGAGCGGTTCTTCGGCCACGACCAAGGTGAACTTGCATGATGGCTTGTGGCATCATCTGGCTGTTACCTGGGAGAGCGCCAATGGGGGTCTGAAGGTCTATAAGGATGGACGCTTGATCGACGACGTGCCGGGTTTCAAACAAGGCTACACCATCCCCGGTAACGGCACCCTGATGCTCGGTCAGCAGCAGAGCGTCCTGGGCGGTGGTTTTCATCTCGTCCAGGCCTTCGACGGCAGCTTGCGCGGGCTTTCCATCTGGAATACCGTGCGCAGCCAGAGCGATATCCAAAGGGATATGTATTCCGCTTATAAGGGCAATGAGGCCGGCCTGGTGGGGTATTGGCCCATGGAGACCCTCAAGGATGGCGGCAAGTTCAAGGTCAAGGACCTCAAGGCCACCGGTCCCCAACCCGGTGAGATCGCCGGGTCGCTGGTAGCGGAGATCGTCTCGGTTATCGACCAAGCCGGCTACGGGCCCAAGACCATCGGCAACAGTGCCGGCGGCGGCAAGCCTTTCGGCCGTCTGGCAGAGCTGCGTCTGTGGCGGCAGTCCCTGAGCGACGAGGAGATCGCCACCCACGCCAGGGCCAATGCCTTTACCGGTAATGAGCCTGGCCTGGTGGCCTATTACCCCATGACAGAGGCCAGCGGCACCAGCGTGCACGACCATGCCGCGGGAAAGAAAATCCATGCCGTGCTTGCCGGCGCCGATTGGAAGGCCTGTACCGGCGAGATGAACAAATCGGCGTCGGACAAACCCAAGTTCAAGGCCCTTGCGCTTGACGGTACCGATGACTACGTGGCGATCCCAGGGCTCAGCGGACAACTGGGCGGCGATGAGATCACCATCGAGTATTGGTTTAAGGGGGACAAAAACCAGTCAGCCGTCAGACAACAAAGTGGTGGTTATATCGTCGCGGCCTGGGGCGCGACAAAACCCGGCCACATTCTTTCCAATGACGGTGGTACGCAAAAGCTGTCAGCGGGCGACGTGCAAAACAATCAATGGCACCATGTGGCTATGACCTGGAAGAAGGGCGTTACCGATGGTTTTGTGAGCTATCTGGATGGTGAAGTGGTAGCCAAAAGAAACGCCGGCGGCACAGCCATACCGGCAATCAATAACAGCCTGTACCTCGGCTTCTTTAACGGTTCCAGCGAATTCACCCAAGGCCAACTGGCCGAGGTGCGCATCTGGAACCAGGCGCGCAGCAAAGAGCAGCTCATCGCCGACATGCACCGGCGCCTGACCGGCGGGGAAACCGGCCTCAAGGCCTGTTATCCTCTGGATGCTTTCACAGAGGACAAGGGCGTTATCAAGGTCAGGGACATCACGCCCAACAACTACCACGGCACGGTCAACGGCGCTGTCCTGGCCGATGCCGAAGACCTCTTCATCACCGGAGGTGTCGACAAACCGCAGGTCATGTACTTCGATGGTACGGATGACCGGGTCGATTGTGGGGCCATCGATCTTGCCAACAAGAGCTTCAGCTTCGAGTGTTGGGTGAAAAATGGCGGGTCGTCGGGGACCCATAACTTCTTCGTCGTACAGGGAACTAATACCAATAACAAGGGGCTGTGTATCGGATTCAGGAAGAACAATCGGCTTACCCTTGCTTTCTGGAGAGATGACCTGGATAGCACCAGTGCCTACAGCGACCAAGATTGGCACCACTTCGCCTGCACCTACGACCATACCAGCCGCACCCAAACCCTGTATCGGGATGGCGAACAGGTAGGGCGGCGCACCGCCAACGCCCATTACAGCGGGACAGGTAACCTCTATCTGGGCAGTGGCACGGCATTCAAACCCGATAATACCCAATTCAAAGGCTCTCTGGATGAGGTCCGGCTGTGGGACCGTGCCCTGAGCCGGCAAGAGATCCAAAGCCGCAGAAATCAGCGCCTGTCCGGCAAAGAGGCGAAAACGATATGGGTAGGGGAAGAGCGGCCTGGAACGGCATCTACCAGATGCTCGACCTGTCTTCTGAATGGGAACACCTCAATAATCCATTCCCGGAAGGACTATCGACCCTGATGCCGGAACCGCCACCCCAAGACGATTTGAAGACCTTCAAAAACAAATACAAGGACGATGACGCCAAGAAAAAAATCTGGGCCGGAAAGTATGCCCTCACCTACAGTTTGACCAAGGACCGGAGCCTGTTCGATATCAGTGACAGAAAAGAGCTGGTGAAGGTTGTCTACGCCGGGCAGTTGGAGGGCTATCAGGGCGATGAATTGATCGAAATACTCGATGGTGGCATCGACCCCAAAATTCAAATTCGCAATCGCCTGACAAAAGCCCCGCCGGGGACCTGGACCAAGCATGAAAAAGTCGCCCACGCCCTGCTGAAGAAATTCCTGATCGATAAACAGGAGATCGCCTTCAAGGATTTCCTCGCTGTCGCCAAGGGCCTATTCAGCAATGACTATGATGTGATCGATTTTGCCGTCAATGACCTCCCGCCGGAAAAATCGGCGGCCCTGTGGTGTTCCAAAAGCTATAACGAGTTAAAGACCTGGTCCGAAACCCGTCTGCAAAAAGCCATGCAATTACATGGGATCGATGCCCGTACCACCGGCGCGCCTTCCGCGGAGGCCAAAACGCTGGCGGCGGAGATCGCGGACCTGGACAAAAAGATCAGCAAGCACGAATTCAAAATCGACGATGCGCTCAAGGACCAACTCAAGGGGCTGACCCGTGGAGGAAAGCCGGCCGAGTTTGAAAGAAAACTCAAACAGAAAATCGGCGAGACCATGCTGAGCGAGCCAGAGAAATTCAGGGACCTCCATATCCCGCCATTCGACCTCTCTCGCAAGGGAACCAAGCTGCTGGCCGCAGCGAATATCGACTATCAGCACTATCTGACAACCGGCGTGGGTTATCACCGCTTCAGTGTCAAGGGGCTGGAATCCTATGCGGAAGGCAGTAACTTCATGCGCGACCTCTGGAAAACGGCCACCGCGCAGCCGACCGGTACCGCCGCGGAGCGCGAGAGAGAAGAACAGGCATTGCTGGCGACAGTTAAAAAATCCCACGAGGACTTGCTGGGTTCGCTGGACCAATGGAAAGGCAAACAGGATGAATACACCAAGCGGATCGTCGATGTGGTGAGCCAGACCCTGGGAGTGGCCGTGGGCGTTGCTTTGGCCGCCACTGGCGCTGGTGGTCCCGTGCTTTATTTTCTCTATGGGCCGATCAACGCGGCCATTAACGCCGCTGTAAAGGGGGCGGTGGAAGCGAGGTTGTTACGCAAGGGCGATGTGTTGCTGCAAGAGGTTATCAAGGACGCCATGGTCAGTGCCGTCGCCGGCGTTCCCGGCGTCTTGGCCTCCGTCGATTATGGCGATGTACCGGGTTTAAAGAAAATTATTAATAATACCATCGGCAGCACCTTGGTAAAGGGCCAGATATCCGCTATCAGCAAGGCCATTGCCGAGGGGGTGGGCAATATAATTGTCGCCGGTGGGTCCGGGAATTTCGAGCTGAGCTCGAAGGCATTCAAGGACAACATCGTCAAGAACCTGCAGAACTATAACCTCACCCAGCCTCAGATCTACAAAACTGTATTGACCGGCCTCTCCTACGGCTTATCCAAGGCGGTTTCGGACGGCATCAAGGCCGGTATGACGGACATGGATGATGCGGCCTTCAAAAAGCTGCCCAAAAATGAGCAGGCGGAGCTCACCGCTAAATTCAAACCGCTACAGGTGCTGTATAAGAACCTATATAACCTGGCGATGAAAAACAAGGGCTATGACTTGCTGGCCTCCGGGGCGGCCTATGTGGCCAATCTGCCCTTCGCGGATGATGTGAAAGTCGATAAAAACAAGCTGGAAGCAGAGAAGAAGCAACTGGCTATTGCCAATTCGCTGGTCGAGGCATTGGCCGAGAAAGGGCTGAGGGTCGATGCGGATTTCGATTACGGCGATGCGGAAAAACTGATCGAACAAATTGTCGAAAAGATGCCGGGGGTGGAGTTGACGCCGGAAGAAATCAGGGTATTAAAAGCGGAAGTGGACGCTAACTTTGAGGCGAAACGGGCGGCATTGACGGAGGACGAAAAGAAACTCCCCGAGGCGCAGCAAAAGGAACTCCTGCTCGATAAAGACAAGGGAGACCGCTTGGAGGAGAAAAAGAAGCCCTGGAAGCAAGAGCTGAATGTCATGAAGACCCGTTTTGAAAAGGAATGCGATGCGATCAAGGCGGAGGCGGAAAAGCAGGCGGAAAAGGATAGCAAGGAGCTGGCGGCGGATATTGAAGCGATAAAGGATGCTAATGCCGTAGAAGAGACCCTCAAGAAAAGCTCCTCCGACGCCCAAGAGACCGCGAAGGAGAGTGCCAGGCCGGGTGAGGACGACATCGATGTCGTTGCTCTCTCACTCGCGACACGGCTCTATGGGAAGAAATCCAAGAAAAACCGGGAGGCGGAAAAGAAAAAGAAAGAGGTTGTGGGAGCTGCATGAGGCAGGGCGAGCGCGTATAAACCCCTCCGAAAACATGATCTTGTAGGTTGGGCAAAGCTCGTAGGATGCGGTGAGCGTGTGTTGTCCTTTCCGGACTGCACCACCGCTAGGCGCGAACCACATCTTTGGACGGTGCGCCGTACCCAACGAAATGCTGATGTTGGGCACGCCGGATCGTCCCTAGAGCCAAATTGGACTTGCATCGGAACAGAGTATCTACGCGCTCCGCGCCGGCGCTTGGGAGCTGGCAGCAATTTGTTGATCGATAAGAAATTCATACGCGCTCGCCCTGCTGCATGACGAGGTAACGGGGTCCGATGTCCGTGGTACACACGCACGAAACCTCCACCGCGACCAGCCCGGTAGCTGGTGAGCGATTGTTCAGGAAGGTTCCCGCCCAATGCCATTAAATTAGCTGCTGGCCGCTTGTCGTAGAAAACTACGAATCGCGCGAATCGACGCGAATCCATCCGCGAGGATTCGCGTGATTCGTAGTTTTCCTCTTTTGTATCCGCTTTCACGTTTTTCACGTACGGTATTTTTTTTGATCTCGGTTACTTGAAGTGCTATTTTTTACCGTACGGTATCTTTATAGAGGCGTGGTCCGAATGAAAAATGACATCGCATATGGAAAGGTCCGGACGGCCGAAGAGTTGGGCCGGCTGGTACGTGCGCATCGAAAAAGCCGGCGCCTGACCCTGGAAACGGTCTCCGGACTCGGTAACCTCAGCACGCGCTTCCTGTCCGAGTTCGAACGCGGCAAAGAGACGGCTGAGATCGGTAAGATCCTGAAAACGCTGCGGACCCTGGGGTTGGAGGTCATTATTCAGCCACGGGGTGGCTCGCCCTCCCCATTCCCAAGAGTGTGTTGACATTTAGGTCTAAGTGACTGATTCCAAGCGCGGACAGATCTATGCGGCTTGGCCGGTAGACGAGCGTCCCCGGCTGTCGCTGGCCGGTGCCCAGGACAAATGCCCGGTCCTGGTGCGAGACGGCAGCTATTTCCTGCCCCAGGGAGAGGCACCGTCCAGCCACATCCTCAAATTCGAGTTGGCGGACTATCGTCACCTACCCGCCTACGAAAGCTTCACCACGCTACTGGCCGGATCGATCGGTCTGCCGGTAACGGCTACCGAGCTGTGCTCGATCCAATACGGATGTTCTCAATCTGATACCTGACCCCGAATCCAATCCAGCGTCGTTTGCAACGCCTTGCAGAACTCTTCGATCTCTTCCGCCGGCGCCGTCGTTTCCTCCCTGATCCGCGTCTCCAGCGCTTCCGCCCGCGCTTGGAGCTCGTCGGCCCCGAGATAGAAATAGGTCCCCTTGACCTTGTGGGCCCATCCCTCGATCGCCCGATAATCACTCGATTCCCGGGCCTCCCGTACCCGTTGGGGGATATTCTCCTGATCCCGCAGCAAGGTGGGGAACATGGTTTCGAGTCGTTTGCGATCTATACCTAAGCGTTGGGCGCCCTTGTCGAGATCAAGCCCAAGTGATTGTTCGTGTTTGTCCATCGGCAGAGCCCCTTATGATTTGCCGGCATCCGGGAGAACGGAGGAAGAGAGCCATTCCCCTACCTTTTGCGATAATACCGCCTGGTCGATCGGTTTGACCAGATAGTCGTCCATCCCCGCTGCCTGGGCCTCACGGATCCGCTCTTCATCCGATTCCCCGCTCAACCCGATGATCGGCACGGTCCGGCTGGTGCGAATCCTGCGCGTCGCCTCCAGCCCGTCCATCCCCGGCATTTGGATATCCATCAACACCAGCTCACAGGGATACTCCTCCAGCACCTCGATGGCCGCCTCGCCCTCTGCCGCTTCCAAAACTTCGATGCCCTCTCTCTCCAGCACCTCTTTAATGATCAGCCGGTTGAACTCCGAATCATCGACCACCAACACCGCTTTGTCCGCGTAGGCCGGTGGTGGAGAGAGCGACCCTCGCTTCAGATATTCTCTCAACGCCGCGACCAGCTCCGGTGGGGTACAGGGTTTCGGCAGCAACCCCTGCATCCCGAGCTTCTCGGTCTTCCCCTGGGCGATGTAGGGCGGTTCCGAGGTATGGGCCACGATCGGGGTCGCCCGGCCCTGGTGACCGCCTTCACCGGCACGGATCCGTTCCGTCGCCTCATAACCGTTCATCTCCGGCATGTTCAGATCCATCAGGATCAGGTCATACCGCTCGCCCTGCACCCGCTCGATGGCCTCTTTTCCATTACTGGCCTCGTCGATGACCACCTGCAGCGGTTCCAGAGAACTCCGGACGGCCACTCGGTGCAGCACTTCATCGTCCACCAGAAGGATCCGCTTGCCCGCAAACAGTGGTCGGACCTCATCCATGATCCGCCGATTGTGGGCCTCGAGCTCGGCCTCATCCACAGGCGGAAAGGTCAGAGTGAATTCGGTGAACGCCCCGACCACCGAAGCGCAGGTGATATCACCGCCGAAGGCGCGCATCACCCGTTTGCAGTAGGCGAGTCCCAGCCCGGTGCCGCCCTGTTTGCCCGCGGTATAGAAGCTGTCGAAGAGGCGGTCGAGGTTTTCTTTTGCAATACCGGGGCCGGTGTCTTTGAAGCGGAGGCGGTTGTCGGCTTCACCCCGCTCCAGACGGAGAAAGATCTCGCTGTCGGGATCGGTCTTCAGGTAGTAAAAAGCGTTTTTCAGCAGATTGAACAGGACGAAGAGGTAGAGGGTCTCGTCGACCCGGAAGCTGAAGTCTTCCCGGCCGTCCCAGTGGACCCGCTCCCGTTCGACGGGGGAGTCGTAGCCGTATTCATCCAGGGCCTTGCGGGTGGTCCGGGCCGCGGAGAGATAGACGAACCGGTCGGGATCGATCGGTTTGTCATGGACCTGGTCGAGGATCATATCGATGATCTGGATGCCGCGCTTTACGGCCATCTGGCCGTGGGCAACCCCCTGATAGACCTGGTCGAGCGCCCGTTCGTCCAGGGATTCGGCCGGCCGGTCGGGGTGGTAGGTAGGGAGCTTATGTTGGATGATATTCAGATTGTGCCGTACCTGCCCCAGTGGATTGCGCATCTCGTGGGCGACACTGCCGGCCAGGGAGCGCAGAGTCACAGTTCTCTCTTGGGCCGCTATGCCTCTTCTTGTTGTGATGTTGAACGCGACGGCGCAGGTCAAAACAATGGGAATCAGCATGAAAGAGGCCATATCCGCGTTTTCCCAACTGATCGGCATGAAGGGATCCAGCCAATAGATGCCATAGGCCAACAATACCCCGACCAACAGATTTATAAACAAGAGGAATATGCTGTCGATCAGGATCGCTAGAATAAATACCGCCATGACTTCCGTCATCATCCACATGGTCGAAAAGCCATTCTGTAAGGTCAGATAGGTGCAGGTCAGGGTTAAGACGTACATCAAAATGAAATGCCAATAGGGCATAGATGTTCGGGGTTTTTTTGCTTAAATTTCATAGGGTTATATTTAGTTTTTTTAAAGGTGGCGAAAACCTTGTTAACTTCATAATATGATAGTTCCACAGGCTATTTACTATGAAGCAACAAGGAGATCGCCATTAACAAGAATAACATGCTTACTGTTTTGAAACAATGTTTCGAAACATTCATTCCTGCCGAAGACGTCAGGACCACGATTACGCCCTTGGAGTTTGCGATCAATTTGGTGTTTTGCTATCTCGGCGATTCCAAGACTTTTTCATTGGAGTCCATTCGCCGTTCGATGATAAGTCATCTAACTAAATCGATCGGTCGCGGTGCGTTTTGGGAGCGGCTGTCCGGCAACCGCTTGAAACGGAATTTGCAAGCCGTGATGAGAGAATTAATGGTGCAACTTGCGACTTCGGTCCGGGTGCGTGAGACGATTCTGGAACCGCTTGGTGTTACCGCCATCGAGCTGGTCGATTCGAGTTCCATGACGCTGTTGGCGAAGGCCAAAAATGCCTTTCCTGGGACCCGTACGAAAGCGTCGATCAAGTGGCATGCGAATTTCGATCTCCTGAGCGGATTGCTGGTGTGGTTTCAACTCACACCCGGAACAAGACACGATAGAAACTGCTTTCCGGACGTCGCGTCACTGACGGGGAAGCTGGTGATTTTCGATCTCGGTTACTGGGACTATGCCTTGTTGTATGGTATTGAAAAAGCGGGTGGTTTTTTTCTATCACGCGTGAAATCCAATGCCGTGATTCGGATCCAGGCGGTGATTCAAGGGCTGAGTAAAAAGGCCATCGGGCAATCGCTACTCACACTGGATTTGCGCCGGAAGCAAGGTCATATTATTGAAGTGATCGTTGACAAGATTCATCACGACAAGACCTTGCGTTATCGGGTCATCGGATTTTGGAATCCGGTCGCAAAGAATTATCACTGGTACATGACTAATTTAACTGCTGCCGCCGATTTGATTTATCCTTTATATCGGTTGCGGTGGCAAATCGAACTCATTTTCAAAGCGTGTAAAAACTCTCTGAATGCGAATGCAATCACATCAGCGAATGATAACATCATTGAAAACTTATTATTGGCTTCCATGGTGGCTCATCTGAGTACGCACACGATATTTCGGATCGGCATGGAACCGTTGGATGAGGAGCAGCATTTGGCAATTTCGTTTCAAAGAGTGGCTAAAGTAGCGGTTGTACTGGCGAGCGATTTCATCACTTTTCTGTTACATGCTTCACAAGAAAATTATCGAAGTCTAGTGAATAAGATAAAGTTGTTTGCGAACGAAATTTACGATCCTAATTATAAGAAGAGAGAGACATCGTTAGCGCGTATACACCGATTATTAGTAGAAGGTGAGACCTAAAAAATCCCGAACACCTATGGCCAATAGGGATAGAACCACCTTTGGAGCCTCTGCGGCCAGAAATCGGCAAAGATCAAAGGGATACATAACAAGCTGGAGGACAATCGAAGAAAGAGATTGTCATAGGGTTGGGGGATCAGATAGATCCAGATCAGATAATAGACCGGATGAGCCGAGAACCCTAGCCAACCGTAGGTTCTTATACTGAGTGCGTCTCTTACTGACTGTTGATTGATAGAAGCTTTCATGCGATCACAACCCCGTGTTTTACACAAAAGGGGCCAAATCGGTCGGTCGGGTCAGGTGCGTCTTCCAAAGTTGGCGTGCGCCGGCGAGGCCCCACGCGCCCTGGCCCGACCAACCGCGCCAAGCGGCCGGCAGCTAACTCAATGGTATTGGATCACCCCTCCACTCTTGCCACAAAACGGGCCCAGCGTGAAGCCATATTCTTCCAGGAGATCCGAGACCTTTGCGATCCTGGTTATATCCGGGATGCCCGTTACAAAATCACCAGCTATATTTTCCTTCCAGGCCAGATAGCCCTCGGCAAAGCAGGTGTAACAATCACGGGGCGTCAGGAGCCGGAACGGGAACTCGGTATTCAAGCCCTCAGGACCCCGCGCATAACACTCGATATAGAGTGTATCACCCCTGGTCGCCTCTTCCGCCGCCAGGCTCGCCGCCCGGGGGTGAGAATCGTCGATCCAGAAACGGGCACGGCGGAGATCGGTTGCACTCAAATAGGGGACGGTGTTGCTGCTGACCAGGACCGCGCCATCGAATGCGGGCAGCGTCCTGCTGCCATCGATACCGAACACCGAGACCTGCGGCCCCTGCCAAGGGCTTATATCGACGATTTCGGCGGCCAAACCTTTTAAGATCTCGATCTTGTCGGGCAGATCGATCAGTATAAGCTCGCTCGGTGTCTCAGCATAACCGATAAAACGACTCACTGCCTTACCCAGCCGGCCGGCAGCGCCGAAAACGGCGAGTCTTATTGTGCCGAAATTCAAATTGGTTTCTGCACTGGCATGGACAGCCCATCGCTTGAGCATGGCCGCGGTCGCGGCATGACCGGTGGTAATCGAAGGATTGGCCAGCGGCCTGGGGAGCCGCCCGTAATTACAGGCATAGGGGGTCGAGGCGCCCAGGGCGACCATGCCCAGACCACAAGCGTCAGCCAACCTGAGTGCCGGGAATAGCTGTCTCTTGCGGAATGCCTTCAGGGTACTGGGTCGGCTGATCCATAATTCCATAGGGAGCGGCATGCTGATGTTGGCCCCGATCAGCTGGTTACCGACATAGATCGGTGAAGCGATAAAGGGCGGAGTATTCCACAATGCCTCTTTTACCGCGGCATCCTTTACCGGGGTTTTAGTAAGCATAAGCCCCAAGGTATCCCAACCGGTGGCATGAAAGAGAAAGCCGACGCCCCCGTTCTGCGGTAGATTGGCCTTTATTTCATCGGGTGTCAGTGCTCGCCTTGGCTCTAATCCGTTGTAATTTTTTTAGCGATAGAAGTCGCATCGAGAGAATACATAACTACCTCACTTTTGTTCACAGGAGCGATTGATGATGGATTCGGGATCAAGGGCTTTGCCCATCCTACGGGCAGGGAAACTACGAATCGCGCGAATCCGCGCGAATCCATTTTCGCATAGATTGGTGTGATTCGTAGTTTCTCCTATTCGTTTCTGCGGTTACGGAGCAGGACGGTGGCCGGCCCAACTCGATTATTCAGACACACCCTTAACGAAAACCGTATTTTTCAAAGTGCCCATCAGTTAAAAATTTACCACTACCGCCTTTGAACTGCCAATAGGGATAGGGCCACTTCCGGAGCCTTTGCGGCCAGAAATCGGCAAAGATTAAGGGAATGGCTAGCAAGCTGGAGAACAATCTGAGAAAGAGATTGTCATAGGGTTGAGGGATCAGATAGGTCCAGACCAGATAATAGATCGGATGGGCCGAGAAGCCCAGCCATCCGGCGATTTTCATACTGAGATGATCGCTTGCCGCGTGTTGATTGCCGGAAGGTTTCATGTGATTACAGCCCCGTTCTTTCCAGAAAATAGGCTAAGAGTGAAACTATATGCTTCCAGTGTAAAGGTGCGGGTCGGTCGAGGTATTCCATGGATCGATGGAAACATGGCCGCTGGCGACCGGCGAGCGGACATCTACTTCACCAGCGGAACCTTGTCGATGTACTCCTGAGAATAGGATTTCCAGTGCTTTATATCGCTGCTGCCGAGGCAATTGTCTTGGGCCCGAAAGCCGACCAGCTTGGGAGGATCGTAATCCAGATCATAGATGCTGTAGGTCCCACAGGTTCCCGACATAATGTCTCTTTTATCGATAACCAATCGCCCCTGGTCGTCCACGGAAGTTCCTCCTTTTTTGATCAGGGAGGTCATCTTTGCCTCGTACCTGACCCGCTCCTGCCACTTCCGTGTAACCCGGATTTGCTCTTCCCTCGAAGCGTTGTTCAGAAGATCCACCAAGTCGATATCGAAATCGGGATCGGGCTCAGGGTCGGGGTTGGGATCGGGATCATATACAGGGAACAGCACCTTGAAGGTGAGTAGCCGGGGCTTGACGGTAGGCCGGTCGGTTTCTACCAGAAATAGGTTGATTTCGTAGGGACTCCAACCACAAACGTTATACACCAGATACCGATCATCACCGGCATCCAGGAACCCCACTACCGGATGGTTTTCGTCGTCCCATGCGTAGGTGCCGCCCTCACAGTGGGTCGGCCACTCCAACGCCTCCCGCCAACGCTGGCGTTGCTCTACGGTCAACTCGTCCGATCTCACCAGTGCCGAGGTCTCCTGGGCGATAGCCCCGGAGACCAATCCCGGCAAGAAGACGAATACGGCAAGGATGCGGTTGATAAATTGCCTGTGTCTATTCATCGGTCGCTGCCTCATTATCTTCTGGTGCTCAGGATCAGCAGGATCTCGAAGATACGGGCATATTTGGCTATTATCTCTTCGTCATCACCCTTGAGGACAATGGCCCGGGCGCCTTTGTAGTCCAGGATGCCCTTACGAGTATGGTCCTGGAGCTTGCGTTTTTCACCTTTCACTTGCGGGATGTCGTTCTGCATCCAGTAGGTCAATATCTTATAGGCGGTCTCGAACTCCAATGCCTGGTCCGGGTCGATGTACAGTTCCTCTTTTCTCAGGCCGATCTTATCTGAGATATGCTTGTAGGCTCCTCCATGCGTCAACTGGACGAAGCCCCGGCCGTAGTAGGCATTCTTATAGACCTTGCCTCTGGGGCCCCGATACCCGTGCGTGTCCGTGACGGACACTGCCTTAGCGTATTCTTTCGTGCCACCCTTTCCCACTTCCCTTACAGGTTTGAAGGTAAAGAATGTTTCATGGTGAACGGTTGCCAGGTAGTAGGCTAGCCACTGGCGGTTCTTCACGGTAGGATCCGCGAGCAGGTACTTGAGAAAGTCCGTAAACCTTTCGTTCTTGGTGGCCAGTCCCAAATGACCCATGACCATGTCTTTGAGCCGCCTTCGATCCACACTGGCGCGGACGAATGCGACCGGGGCGCTGCCGATGATTAACGCCTTCTTGGTAATTTCGTTCATCTTTACACCGCTCACGGCGAGCAGCTTTCTCCACGTCCTCCCATTCGCATCGATCTGGCCGTCCGGTTTGATCGAAAGAAACTCCGCCTGAAACGCCTTGATACGATCGATCATCGCCTGATCACACTTCCCGTTGAGAGGTAGCGGCGACATCGCTTTTGCGGCGTTCTTGGGCGCGGCAGGAAGGACCTTGGCAGTCGGTAATGGACGGCTAGGCGATTTCTTATCGTAATGGATCTTTCTCTTGGCCTCGGGGACCTTGGCGACTCGGTTCAGCAAGCCCTGAACCGAGGCGACATCCATCGCCAGATTCCTGGCGGGAGGAGCCCCGACATTCCTGCGGAGCGGCCCCGCGAGATGTATATCGAGAAATGCAAAATCACCTTCTGACCGGGGCACGGCAAGTCCTCTGTTCGTGAAGTTCCGTTTCTGAGTATGCAGGATATTCTGACAATGATGTACGAGCGAGGCTAAATTCTTTAACAGCTCGATCTTGTCGGGTAGATCGATCAGGATGAGCTCTTTTGGTGTCTCAGCATAACCGATAAAACGACTCACTGCCTTGCCCAGCCGGCCGGCAGCGCCGAAAACGGCGAGTCTTATTGTGCCGAAATTCAAATTGGTTTCTGCGCTGGCATGGATCGCCCATTTCTTGAGCATAGCCGCAGTCGCGGCATGGCCGGTCGTGATCGCGGGCGTGTCCAGCGGTCTGGGCAGCCGCCCGTAATTACAGGCATAGGGCGTCGAGGCACCCAAGGCGACCATGCCCAGACCACAGGCATCGGCCAACGCAAGCGCCGGGAACAACTGTCTCTTCCGGAATGCCTTCAGGGTACTGGGTTGACCGATCCATAGCTCCATGGGGAGCGGAAGGCCAATGTTGGCCCCGATCATCCGGTTACCGACATAGATGGGAGAAGGAATAAACGGCGGGGTATTCCACAATGCTTCTTTTCCCGCAGCATCCTTTGCCGGGGGATTAGTAAAGATAATCTCCAAGTTGTCCCAACTGATGGCATGAGACATAAATCCCATGCCCCCGTCAGGTGGTAGATTGGCCTTTATTTCATCGGGAGCGATTTCCCGCTTTAGCTCTAGGCCGCTATTTTTTTACCGCTATAGGTCGAATCGGGAGAATACATAGTCACCTCACTTTGCAGATTCATAGGGTTGGGGTAGAATGACCGTCCAGATCAGATAGCGGCCTCATCCAATCCCTCGACCCGGCTCCGCCAGCCGCCGCCGATGGATTTATTGACCTGGGTGTCGCCGAAGCCACTGATTACGTCCTTGCCTCCAGCATACAGATCCGGCTCGTGCAGGGCCGCCATGTCTTTCATGCTACAAAACGTAAAGGGCCGAATTATTCGGGGTTATTCCACTTAACAAATTACCGTCACGACGATCCCATCCCGCACCCAGATCTGAGCGTCAGCACTCTCAATCTCATATACCACTTCTTCTTCATCGATTTCAATGACATCAGGTTCATTCGGGAGATTGGTGGGAGCGAGCAACTGCACGACATCTTGAAATGCCAAACCAATCAGGTTTTTCTCCTTGTACCAACAGTCCTCGTAGCATGCGACCGATACGATTTTGCCGTCTTCGCTATAGATGCAAATATCCTGCCCCGGCATTGTGTAGCCTATCCAACCAGTAATATCATCATCTCCTTCCGGGACTCCAGGGCACCTTGAAAAATACCCTGTTGTCAGCGGTCGGGTTAAAATCTTACCGATCCGACCCCAGATCCACAGGCGAGCAAACTCATGGGCCAGCGCAGCTTCTTTGACATCGAGAACCGTTTACAAAGCCTCAGCAAGTTGGGTGATCCGCTGGAACCGCTGGTCAGAATCCCGTGGGAGACCTTTCGGCCCCTGCTGGAGCCGGTCCACGAGAAGGAACGCAAATCCAATGCTGGCCGTAAGCCGTTCGATGTGGTGTTGATGTTCAAGATTCTCGTTCTGCAAACGCTCTACAACCTGGCGGACGCCCAGGTGGAGTATCAAATCCGTGATCGGCTGTCGTTTGCCCGCTTGCTCGGCTTGGGGATTGAGGATGAGGTTCCCGATGCGACCACGGTGTGACGCTTTCGCGAGCGGCTCAAGGAATTAGGGTTGCTCAAGTCGTTGTTCAATTGCTTTGATGATGTGCTGGCTGCGGAGGGCTACCAAGCCAGGCAGGGACAGCTCATCGATGCCTCGATCGTCCCGGTGCCGATCCAACGTAATCGCCGCGAGGAGAATCGACAGCTCAAGAACGGTGAGGTTCCGGACGACTGGAGTGGAGCCAAACGCGCACAGAAAGATGTGGATGGACGCTGGACCGGAAAGCGCGGCAAGCACTACTTTGGGTACAAGAATCACATTGGCGTCGATGCTGAGCATAAGCTCATCCGCACCTTCGCGACGACCCCGGCACATGTGCATGACAGCCGGGTCTTCGACGACCTCATTGCCCCCGACAATGAAGACCCTGGCGTGTGGGCCGACAGCGCTTACCGGAGCGAAGAGACGGAACAAGTACTTGAGGACGCCGGCTACGAAAGTCACATCTGTGAGAAGGGCCAGCGTGACCAACCGCTCCGGGATGAGCAGCAGGCAAACAACCGCACGCGATCCAAGATTCGTTCCCGCGTTGAGCATGTCTTCGGCTTCCAGGAAAACAGCATGGGCGGGAAATTCATCCGAACCATTGGGCTGGCCCGTGCCGAGGTAAAGATCGGCTTGATGAACCTGACCTACAATCTGATGCGCTACCTTCAGCTCACCAAAGGCAGGGAAGGTACGCCTGCTGCCGCCTGAACAGGCCAACGACGGGCCGAAACGGCCTCTTGGCGAAACGAAGCGCAGGGAATTGCCCGCTTTTTTGCCTCCACCTGGCACGGGGATAAGTAGTTTACCGACTACTAACAAACTGTGCTGAAAAACTGGATTTTTCGAGGTTCCCTCCAATCAATCCTATCTTGTCGACTAGTGATTCAATCATTTCACCGAATCGAAAGGGTCCAACTCCTTGCAGCGGTTCAAAAATTATCTCAGGCATCGGTTCATCTCCTAGGGAGATCCTTTCATATCAGCCGCCATTCATAACTGAGCCCGGATTTTCTTCCTCTGGAAAGAAACTACATATCACCGTGACCACAATGTTTTCCTTGACCCATAGTTGTGCCGCCACATCATCGAATTCAAAGACAGTTTGCGTTTCACCACCGACATCGAGGTCCTCATGATCGTCTTCAGGATTCGACCCGATACACGCTATGGCTTTGGAGATATCAATGCCGATCAGATTGATGCCTCGGTACCAACATTCATCGTAGCAGGCAATGGATTCAATCTTCCTATCTTCAACCCAGATACGAAGCTCCGGCTTCGACCAGCCGTAGACTTTCCAGCCTACCTTCTCATTGTACTCATCTGGAAATTCATCGAGACCCATCGCAGAAATATAGCGATCGATCCGATCTCCAAATCGGAACACACCGACACTTATTTTCGGATTCCACTCCAGTATTTGGATTTTCACCTTTTAGAGGCTATCTGAAAATTAACACATTGATTTTAAATCGGTAGGCTGGGTTGAGGAACGAAACCCAGCTTTGGGTATTACTGGGTTTTGGCCGTCCCTGGCCGCAACCCAGCCTACGGCCTACTGGCGGGTTTGGTTCCCTTGTAGACGGGATGCTGGACTCAGGCCGTTTCTCTCCGCGGCGCGGAGTTTCCACGTTCCCACGCAGCGAGACTGTGAAAGTATTCGGTTTTCCCGGAGACGGTGGGATGAGATTGACGTATTCCACGCAAAATTCCGCGCCATGTGGGGCTAGGGGAAAGCTATGACGCTTAATCTGGGGAAATTGTGTCATTCTGTCCCTGACCCTCTGAAAATTCGGCAATACTTTCACAGTCTCAGCGCGTGGGAACGAGAAAAATTCGTGCCACCTGCAATGATGCGGTTCGCCGCCATCCCTGGCGCTCACCGCATCCGACGGGGCCGGATGGGAATGCGTCAGGGGGTTATCCGACCTTCCCTGAGGGCCTTGATAGCTTCGTTTTCCCGGATCTCTTTTTCACCCAACTGGGCCAGAATGAGCAGGTGTTCCACGGCCTTGACCTTGACCAGGTTTTCCAGCCTTTCGACGCCCCCCAGGGCCAACGCCGGCTCGAAGCCGTACAGCTCGTCCGGCTCCAAGCAGCCTAGCTTCTTCAAGGCCCGTTTGAACAGCGGTTTGTCGTTGCTGTCATAAAAATCGCAATCGTCTTTGGATTGGCCGGAAAAAAATGCCCGGATCTCAAGATCGAAGAGTCCGTCTCCGTCCGGTGGTGTTGGGTAAAGCATTCCATAGTTTGATTGGATATCCAGTGTGCGGCCTCCTTTTTCTCCCCACAAATACAATTTGCCGAAGGCAGTCCGCGCAAACACATGGTAGTTGTCCGAGCCCGCGAGTGATGTGCCCTCGAGCCAAGACTCCACCACGTCCTCAAACTTCCCGGGGTCGACGATCCAGAACAGGCCCTCCCCATAGCCGCAGAAGCCGAATTCTCGCCAGTATTCCAACAGCTTGTTCGGCAACCTACCCTGGTACTTATCGAAGGTTGTTTCGGGTACCGGCCGACAGCCGAAGGCCGGTGCGAATCCCTCATCATCCAAAAAGAGTTCAAAGCTCTTGTCCATCTGATTCCCCTTTATTTGCATCTGTTCAGCTTGACATTCATCCCGGTCTTTCCACGTTCCGCCTTGGGTACCTTGGCGGCGGCTTCATCCAACTTTCCGACCCGGCTCGGCCAGCCGCCACCGATGGATTTGTTCACCTGGGCGTCGCCGAAACCACCGATCACGTCCTTGCCGCCGGCCACCAGATCCGGCTCGTGTAGGGCGGCGAGGCCTTTCATGATCTCTGACGACTTCGACTTCGCTAGCTGTTTGGCTTGCACCTCCGACATACCTTGTTTGAGATAATCTTTACGGAAATTTTCAGCCAATTTTGCTTGTTCATCTCTTCTCAAGGCTTGTGTACTTTTCGATTTCCGGCCCAACCGCTTATAAGCCTCTCGCCCCTTGAGGTATTCATCCACGGTTATCCGGTTCAGGGCGTCTTCCTGGCGTTGGAGCTGGGTGTCGAATGCATCATGCTTGCCCTTGGGGATCTTCTTGCCAGCCTTGAAGCACTTGACTTCATGCTCCTTCATGCGCTTACCGGTAACCCGGACGCCGTCCTTGCCGGTCTTCTTAGTGGCTTCCTTGGTTCCCTTTTCCGCGGCTTCCTCGGCAGCCTCTTTGGCAGCCCTTTCGGCGGCCTTCTTGGAGGCCTTTTCGGCGGTTTCCTCGGCAATTTCTTTGGCGACCCTTTCGGCTACCTCCCCGGCCACCCGCTTGCCGGCCTTGGCCGCCATGAATCCGGCCTTGATACCGTCACCGATGCCGGGGGCGGCGGCTACGGCAGAAAGGATGGCCATCCCCCGGTTGCCTTCGACGGCATAGATGCCGGCGTTGGCGAGGTCGGCGAAGATGCCCACGCCGGGAATGAACCCGAGCCCGTCCAGGGTGGTATGCACGCCTTCGGAAAGACGCGCCCACAGGCCCCGTTTTTCTTGCGCGGCCTGTTTTTCCTCGGGGGTCTCGGGAACCACCGGCGGGTTGGTGTCGCCGTCGGTGTTGGGGGCGCCGCCCCCCGGTCCCTGGTAGATGATACGACCGATGGTGTTGCCGTCGTTCATCTTACAGGGATCGCCATGGCGCACAACCGGCTTGCCGTTCACCCGGACCGTGGAGCTGCCTTTGGTCGGCTCGACGATCCCTTTGTGGGTCCCGGATACGACCCCACCGGCCGTGCCGGCCTCGTCGCCGGTGACCCGGGAGATTTTGCTCTTGTCCTGAAGAAAAACCGGATCGCCACCGAACCGGACGTTGGGACTGGTGGCAAAGCTGTCGCTCAGGTCGGCCGTGATCATATAGGGCACCGGCACCAGGGTGCTGCCCACCGGCGTCAGGCACACGTCCGGGGTCAGGCTGACGGCGATGAATTTACCCGATTTACGCGCGCCTTCCTGATCCGCCATGGTGGGTCTCGTGGGGCAGGTGCTCAGGTCCGCGGCCGGGTGGGCAGGCGCGATTCCAGTATCCGCACGGGCGGTTCGGCCAGGATGGTGGCCCGCCAGACCAAGCTCAGGTGCCGGTCATCGGGTGCTATGAACAAGGTGTCCAAGTTGGCAGGTGCCTCCTTGACGTCGCCGTTTTCGTAGCGCACCAGCACCAAGGGTAAAAATCCGGGCAGACGGAAGGCGAACCGACCCTCGGGTGTCAGGTTGTAGAGCTCGATTTTTTCATCGCCGACCGGATAGGGGATTTGCAGGTCGGGGTGGGCGCAGTTCCAGAAGCCGTAATCGAAATCTTCGGGCAGGTTGGGCCAGCGGCCCGCCTGCCAGGATGCGTCGAAGGTGCCGGCTAGCCTTAAGCGCGGGAGCCAGGTCTTGCCGATGGGACCTGCGCCTTGGACCTTCAATGGGCGACCGAAGGGGGGCTGGATATCCTCGACCGCAAGGATCTGCGGGACGGGCACTTGGCCGCGACGCTTGGCCTCTTCATGGGTTCCGGGGGGCCAGTAGCCCAGACCCAGAGGGTTGTGGGGGCAGTGGTCGGTGCGTTCCCTGCCGGTCTCGGGATCATAGCGGGTAACCTGGCCGCCGTAGGCGTATTCGTAGCGCAGGGGCAGGTTTGCGATGGGCTCGGGCGGCGTGGCTTTCCAGCCTCCGAGCAGCTTACGCTGCCACCGACGCGGGCCGGTGACCAGCAGCCGTTTCCGATCGGTACCCACCCGGATGTCGACCGGCCAGCCCGTGGCCGGCGTGCCCTTGGGGGCATAGGCCGTGGCCTTCAGGATGATATCGCAGCGGGGTTCGCTGCCTTCTCCCCCTTGTTATACTACGGTCTTGCCGGGCGTGTAGATGCGGTGAGCGCGGTATACCGTAGCAGGATTACACCAATCCTGACCGCGAACCGCATCAATGAGCAGGCAGCCGGCGACTGGAGGCCCGGTCGGTGGGCACAGCCCACCCTACGGTCGCGCCGGAGGTGGAGGACAGTAACAGTCCGGAATCCATAAAGAGCCAAAAGAATTCCCACCGCCGATCTCCACCGCGATCAGCCCGGTAGCTGGTGAGCGATTGTTCAGGAAGGTTCCCGCCCAGGCCACCTTCCCTCAAGTTCTACCTTGGCTATATTCGCTCTTGGAGCCGGTCTGATCCCACGCGAAGGTGCAGTCGAGGTGGGAGAGGACGGAGACCAACCCGCGCTCACCGCCTTCGACCATGACGGCGATGGGGGCCCGCTTGCCGAACTGGCGGTTGCCTCGCTTGACCCACATGGACCGCATCTCGGGATTGCGGGGGAAGTAGGTGTGTAGTGCCTCTTCGATACGCATGAGGTAGGCTACCCGCCGGTTGACGTCCGGGTCGTCCGGGAGTGGCACGTCTTCCCGGAAGCGGGACACCGCGCGCACCTTGACCGTTTCCGGCAGGTGCAGGATTTTGAGGATGTCCCCTGCTCTCAGGCCCCAGCCGTCGAGTAGCTCCATGGTCCGGCGGGTCAGCAGCAGGCGTTCTTCAGCAGTCATGGTGTTCATTGGCGGTTCTTGGTCTATTTACGAGGTACTAACGCGGAACCCGGGAGATCCGCATGACCAGCGGAATTGCCCGCAGATGGCGGATAATCTGGGCCAGGTGTCGGCGGCCCTGTACCGTGAGCAGGAAATCCAGGGTAGCACTCATTCCGTCTTTCTCCGAGGACCGGACGTTTTCAATGTTGGAGCCCATATCGGCGATGGCGGTGGCCACCGTGGCCAAGATGCCGCGGCGGTTGCCTACTTCGACTCGAATCCCGGTAGAAAAATCGACGCCGGATTCGGCCGCCCATTCCACGTCCAGCCACTTGTCTCCCTGGCTCTGGAAATCCCCCAGGTTGCGGCACTCCCGGCGGTGGACCACGATCCCTCTGCCGGGATTGAACAGCCCCACGATGTCGTCACCCGGGATAGGTCTGCAGCAGCGGGCGAAATTGACCACCATCCCTTCCGTTCCCTGGATGGGGAAGCGGTGCACCCGTCCGGCTTTCTGCCCCGGTCGCGCTTTCTCGATGGCCTCATCGCCACTGTCCGCGGCAAGCCGGCGCGCCACCAGGGCCGACATCCGGTTACCGAGCCCGATATCGACGAGCAGCTGGGCGGCGGAAGTCAAGTTGGAGGCGTTCAGATAGGCCTGCAGGCGTTCTCGATGCAGGTGCTGCCAGTCCAGACCAAAGCCCTTGAGCTCTGCATCGAGCAGGCGTCGTCCTAAGTCCTCGGCCTCTCGACGCTGCAGGTTCTTGAGATAGGCGCGCACGTTCGCGCGCGCCTTGCCGGTAACCACGAACTTGAGCCAGGCCGGGTTCGGCGTGGCCCCGGGGGCATTGATGATTTCCACCGTCTGGCCGCTGTACAGCACGCTGCGCAGGGGTGCCAGGCACCGGTCGATACGTGCCGCCACGCAGGTGTTGCCCACATCGGAGTGGATGGCGTAGGCAAAGTCCACCACCGTGGCCCCCTGCGGCAATACCAGAATGCGCCCGCGGGGCGTGAAGACATAGACCTCGTCCGGGAACAGGTCGATCTTGACGTGCTCGAGAAATTCCACCGAATCCCCATACCCGCGTTGCATCTCCAGTAGGTTCTGCAACCAATCCGCCGCCAGGGCTTGGGGATTGCCGCCGCCGTTATTGTCCGACTTGTACATCCAATGGGCGGCGATACCACTGGTGGCGATACGCTCCATGTCCTCGGTGCGGATCTGGATCTCGAGCGGCAGCCCCTGGGGGCCGAGCAGCACGGTATGCAGGGATTGATAGCCGTTCGACTTCGGAATGGCGATGTAGTCCTTGAACCTCCCCGGCATCGGTTTGTAGAGGTTGTGTACCAAGCCCAACACCCGATAACAGGTGTCCGCCCGGTCGACAATCACGCGAAAGGCAAAGAGATCCACCACTTCGGAAAAGGGGAGCTTTTTATCCCGCATCTTGCGGTAGATGCTGTAGATATGCTTGCGACGGCCGATCACGGTAGCCGGGATACCTTCCTGGTCCAACCGTTCCTGCAGTGCCGTTTCCGGGTTTTCCGTCAGTTCGGTGCGGGCACCGCGTGCGCGTTTCACGGCCTGCGCCAGGATGCGGTGGCGCCACGGCCAATAGTGGGCAAAGCTCAAATCTTCGAGCTCCACGCGGATGTCGTAGAGTCCCAGACGGTTGGCGATGGGGGCGTAGATTTCCAAGGTCTCCCGGGACACGCGGCGACAGGTAGCGGGCACCATGACGCCCAAGGTGCGCATGTTGTGCAGGCGGTCCGCGAGCTTGATCAGGATGACCCGGATGTCCTTGGTCATGGCCAGCATCATCTTGCGAAAGCTGGCCGCCTGCGCCTCTTCTCGGGACTTGAAGTCGATCTGGGTGAGCTTGCTGACGCCGTCGACCAGATCCGCGATCTCCTCGTCGAAGACCGCAGCGAGCTGATCCCTGGCCGTGGCCGTGTCTTCGATCACATCGTGGAGCAGGGCGGCCATGAGGCATTTGTAGTCCATGCGCATGTCCGCCAGTAAGCGGGCCACCGCGATGGGGTGATAGATGTAGGGCTCGCCGGACTTGCGCCACTGCCCCTCGTGGGCCTCGGCACCGAACAGATAGGCGCGGTAGACTTCCCGGATCTGCTCTGCGGGAAGATAGGAATCAAGGAAGGCGCACAGGTCGCTGATCAGGAAGCGGGGCTTATCCACCGTCACGGCAGCCTTGCCTGGGAACGCAACCGACTGCAACCACCGCGGGATCGCCCACAGACGACTTCGCGCGGCAACTTTCGGTAGCAGCTGAAATGTCAAGAGTTCTCGGCGCAAACGGTACGGGCGGTGCCTATTCGGGCACCTCCCGTCGTGGATGCGCATTCAGTTCCTCGGCAAGCGCCCGTTCCAGGGACTTGGCGGTGTCCGCTTCCTGCTGCTCCGGGGTAGCGATGGACTCCGCACTCAACACCTTCGCGGCGATCTCACGCAGGGCCATGACCGTAGGCCGGTCGTTTTGCCAGGGCAGCAGGGGCTCGGCACCACCGGCCAATTGCCGTGCCCGCCTGGTTGCCAGCAGGACCAGATCGAATCGGTTGTCCACATGATCGAGACAGTCCTCTACGGTGATACGCGCCATTTGATGATGCTCCGAAGTTACAAAGTACGGCAGTACCGGAATACCGATTTCCGGCCATTGTCTCAGCCCCCCGCCCAAGAGTCCTTACGGCGGCGGAAGCTCAGGTGGGGCAAAATGAGACCGATGAGGATCGAGCCGGTAACCACGCCGGCACCGATCAGGAACCAGCGCTGGTTCGTTGCATTCTTTTTGTCCCGATTCTTTTGCTCTAACTCGGCTACCTGCAGGGTCAGTTCCGCCACGCGCTTGCGCAGGTCCGAACGTTCCTCGGTGACGCGCACAATGTCGGCGGAGGCGTACTTGATAGCGGCAAGCTCCTCCTCCAGTTGCTCTTTTTGCTGTTCCAGCGATTCTTTCTCGGTTTTGAGCTTTCCGTATGCCGATTGGAGCTCGGTGAGCTTCATGGCCAGCTGATCCGGCGCCTGCTGGAATTCCGCCAGGCGGGTCTCCATCGCAGCCAACTGTTCACGTGCCCCCGGTTCGTTCTGCAGTTGGCGGGTCAGTATGTACCCGACAGTTCCATCCTTGGTGCGAACCCGCGAGTAACCGGTCGCTCGGTTTACGCCCAATTC
Source organism: Candidatus Thiosymbion ectosymbiont of Catanema sp. Cochon2018 (assembly GCA_011392765.1). GTDB lineage: Bacteria > Pseudomonadota > Gammaproteobacteria > Chromatiales > Chromatiaceae > Thiosymbion > Thiosymbion ectosymbiont_A. The sequence continues at coordinate 447,134 of WYCW01000003.1, forward strand.
CTCTACCGCCTCGCCGCTCGTCAGGCTGCGGATGATCTTGTATTTGGTGCCCTCGCCTTTCCGCAACATGATCTGGGCGATGTCGGTGATATAGCGGGTCTCGGCCAGGGCCTGACCAAGGCTGCAAAGGCAGACTAACAACAGGAGAAAACGTGTCATGAAAAACCTCTGACGGATAAGGATCGCGGAGCACTGGTTTCGGATGCGGGTGAAAAACTCGAGGCACATGGCAGAAAACGGTAGACCGGATAGTGCATTATGTGATGGAAATCGCCTCAGTCCGAAAGCAGAAATTCCAGCAAGGCCTTCTGGGCGTGTAGTCGGTTCTCCGCCTCGTCCCACACTACCGATTGCGGACCATCGATGACCGCGGCCGTGACTTCCTCACCCCGATGGGCCGGCAGACAGTGCATGAACAAGGCGTCTCGGGCGGCACACCCCATCAGGGCCCCGTCCACCTTGAACCGGGCAAAAGCCTGCGCGCGCTGTTCCTGTTCCCGCTCCTTTCCCATGCTGGCCCAAACGTCGGTGACCACGAGATCCGCGCCCTCCGCCGCCGCTGTTGCTTCCCGCACCAGGGTGCAACGATCCCCGGCCCCTGCGAGGATGGCGGGATCCGGACGGAATCCTTCCGGGCAAGCGATGCGCAACCGGAAATCGAACAGCCGGGCCGCATTCACGTAGGAATGACACACGTTGTTGCCGTCGCCGATCCAGGCTACCGTCCGTCCACGGATGTTTCCACGATGCTCCTGGTAGGTCAACATATCGGCCAGCAGCTGGCAGGGGTGGAAGCGGTCGGTGAGACCGTTGATCACAGGCACCCGAGCGTAACGCGCAAAGCGCTCCAGCTTTTGCTGCTCGAAGGTACGGATCATCACCGCGTCGACCATGCGGGACAGCACCCGTGCACTGTCCTCGACCGGCTCACCGCGGCCCAGCTGTGTGTCTCGCGGCGACAGAAACAGCGCGTGACCGCCGAGTTGGGTCATGCCGACTTCGAAGGAGACCCGGGTTCTGGTCGATGACTTCTCGAAGATCATGCCCAGAGTCCGGTTCTTCAGGGGCTCGAAATACTCGCCGTTGCGAACCTGACGCCTGAGTTCGGCGGCCCGCTGCAGTAGGGCCCGGGCCTCGTCCGGGGTGAGGTCCGGCAAGGTGAGGAAATGTCGTAACGGCTTGCCGACCGAATCCATAGGCGTCAGCCTCCCGGTGTGGTCGCGTCCATGGGTGATTGCAGAAAGCGCCGGATCAGCAGCGAGAGTTCCTGCAGCAACAGGTCCGCCTCCCGGCGTTCGAGTATCAATGGCGGCAGCAGGCGCACGACACGCTCCGCGGTCACGTTGATGAGCAACCCCACTGCAAGGGCTTGCCGGACCAGATCGCCGCAGGGCCGGTCGAGCTCGATGCCGATCATGAGTCCGCGCCCGCGGACCTCGAGTACGCCTTCGATTCCGCCCAGCGTGCGCTCGAAACCGGCGAGCAAATAGTCGCCCATTTGGGCGGCGCGGTCCGCCAAGCGGTCGCGCTGCAGGGTCTCGATCACGGCCTGAGCGACCCGACAAGCCAGCGGGCTACCGCCGAAAGTGGTGGCATGGGTGCCCGGCCCCAAGGCCTGTGCCGCCGCATCCCGGGCCAGGCAGGCGCCGACCGGAAAACCATTGCCGAGCCCCTTGGCCAGGGTGACCACATCGGGTCGGACGTCGCCGGCCTGACAGGACAAGAAGCGTCCGGTACGACCCATGCCGGTCTGTATCTCGTCCAGCATGAGCAACCAGCCGTGGCGATCACACAGGGCGCGCAGTCGGTCGAGATAGTCCCCGGCGGGGATACTGATTCCACCCTCGCCCTGGATCGGTTCTACCAGGATAGCGACGATATCGGGACAATTGGCGGCTGCGGTCTCCACCGCTTCCGGATCGTCGTAAGGGACCCGCACGAACCCCTGCACCAGGGGCTCGAAGCCCGCTTGTATCTTACGGTTTCCGGTAGCGCTCAAGGTAGCCAGGGTGCGGCCATGGAAGCTCGCCTCCATCACCAGGACGGCGGGTTGCCTGATACCTCGATTGCGGGCGTGGAGGCGGGCGATCTTGATGGCCGCTTCGTTGGCCTCCGCGCCCGAGTTGCAGAAGAACACCTTGTCCATACCCGCGAGTGCGGTCAATGTCTCCCCCAGGGTCTCCTGCAGGCCGATCCGGTACAGGTTCGAGGTGTGGATAAGCGCCCCGGCCTGCTCGCACAGGGCCTGGCGCACCGCGGGATGGGCGTGGCCCAAGCCGCACACGGCGATGCCCGACAGGGCATCGAGATAACGCTTGCCGGCGACATCCCAAAGCCAGACGCCCTCGCCGCGAGCAAAGGTGACCGGAAGTCGGTTATAAGTAGCCATCAAGGGCTCGCCCATACACGAACGCCTCCTCCCTCAAAAAACAAGAGGCGGCTCCACTCGGACGGGAAACCGCCTCCAACTATCTATAAGACCTTTACCAAAATATGGCCTGAGATGCAAAATTCATCCATGCCAGCGAGGCCTTGCCTCAGACCGACGAGGCATGAAGACCCCAAAAGCCCCTCTCCCATAAGGCCCCATCTCCTACGCCCAACCAGCCGTTGAAGAGCCTGGGTAGGTCGAAATCGAAGTCGAAATCGGGATCGGTATCGGAATCTCGATTTCGATCCCGATACCGATACCGATACCGATACCGATTTTTGGGTTTTTACGACACCCTCTTCAGGGGGCAGGGGGCAGTTTTCAGGGGCAAACAACGGATACTACCTGCCCCCTGATAACTGACAACTGCCCCCTTGGGCGTGCACAAACCCGACTCATTAGATTATTTTGTTGTATTCCCATTTTACGTGGGTTAAATTCCATGATCCCTCCGGTCAATGACGATCAGGATGGATCGAAGAGGTCGGGCACGCTGGCACCGGAGCACCGGCATCCCGCCGACAACCATTTGCCGCCAGGATGGCGGCGCTCCCAGCTTCGCTTAAAATCTACCACAAGCAAGAGGCCAGCAACCATGAAAAGGAGAATACAAACGCAATCCGATACCGAGCTAAACCCTTGTTCACAGGATTCGAAGACGGACAACATTGCGACTGCTATCGAAGATGCCCAGCTGTTGGTTCAATATGTCGCCGGGAATGGTGTTGCTATTGATGAACACGACCTCTCGGTCTTGATCGACTCCAAATTTTCATGTCGGGAAGGTAGATTGGATGCGGAGTCGGAGCATTTATTTTGGCGATCTTTTACGAATGCAACACATGTTATAAAACCCGTGACAATCCAGTCGCTGAGAGCGATACATCGATCCCCCAAAAAACATAGGAAGCCGGTGGAAGTAAACCTTAGTAAAATCGTGTCACGTTATAGATTCTTGGCTATTATGTCACTCATCGCCTTACTTGTCATCCAGATCTATTTGATCATCGGCGTCGCCGCAAAAACGAAAGCGAGTGAACTGTTTACGGAAAAAGAGGCTATTAAATCGAAAATCGTAGAAGTCAAAGATTTCAAAGATCTCAAAGAGTTCAAACACGAGGAGGTAGCACAGGAGGACCACGATATCAGAGTATTACAATTTCAATACAAAGAAATTGAGCAGAAACAAGATGCAAACTATGAGCTGCTCAGAGAATGGAATAAGGTATGGTTGACTCTCCTGTGGGAGAATGAGTTTCAAGGAAAGATTCAGAGAGTATCGTGAAGTAGACTACGAAAACCAATTTGAGGTATTGGGAGGTAAGATCGAAATAGTGAAGGAGTCCATGCAATCGCAAAGTGAGTCTACAGTCAATGGGCATGAAGATCTTCACGCATTGAAAGAAGCATTACGCACAAAACGGCTCGCGAAGGAACATGATATAACACGAAATCGATTCTTTTTGAACACCTTGGCTTCCGAATATGCAATTATCGCCCTGGAAAGATATATACTTCCTTTGCTCTATGGTTTGTTAGGTGCGGTCTTTTTCGTGTTAAGGACCTTATCGAAAGAAGTGCAGACTCTCACTTATTTGCCGATGACAGAGATCAATTATCGGTTACGTATCCCAACCGGAGCGCTTGCGGGATTGACTATGAGTTGGTTCTTTACAGGAGGTACTCTCGGCTCCAGCCTTTCCGGCTTTGCCGTGTCATTTCTGGTAGGATATAATGTAGAACTTCTGTTTTTTTTTAATGGATAAAATCGTGTCACAAGTGACAGGTAAAAATTCCGGTCTGGAATCCGTCCCGTTTCAACCACAACCGGTGAGCAGGGGTTTAGGTTCGGGATTTGTTTTATATCAATCGCAACCTGTGAGTAGGGGTTCCGGTTCGGAACCTGTCCCATCTCGATCACAACCGGTAAGTAAAGATTCCGGTTCGGAACCTGTCCCATCTCGATCGCAACCGGCGAGTAAGAGCTCCGGTGCGGAATCTGTTCCATCTCAATCGCAACCGGCGAGTAAGGATTCTCAAAAACCTTGAGCGGAGAGATTGCTCGTTCCCGGATTCCGGCCTGACCTGCCTGCAGTCAGGTAGGGAAGGTCCGGGGAATGCCTAGCGAGGTTTTGCCTCAGACCGACAAGGCGTGAGTTTTTTGTCAATGATACGATGCCATCAAGGAATTCTAAAACCACGAACGGACACGAATCAACACGAATTACCGCAAATCATGATTCGTGTTGATTCGTGGTTGATTGGTAGTGCACACAAAACTTGACTCATTGGTAAAGATTCGGGTCCCTCAAGGATCCTAGCGAGGCTTCGCCTCAGACCGACGAGGCGTGAGGCCCCAAAAGCCCCTCTCCCGTAAGGTCCCATCTCCTACGTCCAACCAGCCGTTGGAGAGCCAGGGTAGGTCGAAATCGAAATCGAAATCGGGATCGCAATCGGAATCTCGATTTCGATCCCGATCCCGATCCCGATCCCGATTTGTGCAGTGCACAAACTTGGGTATACCGCGCTCACCGCACCATCGATGCGGTTCGCAGTCGGGATCGGTGTAATCCTGCCACGGTATACCGTGCTCACCGCATCCTACGTCCATCCTACAAGATCATGTTTGCGGGAGGATTTATACGCGCTCGCCCTGTATTTCCTGTCCCCACCATACGCAAGTCGCAGGCAGGGTGTTAGACTCCTGCGTTTTCCGGCAACAGCGAAGAATCCAACATGACATACGAAAAGTTACGGCTCCCTTCGACCGGCGAGAAGATTACCGTCGGCGCGGGCTATTCCTTGCAGGTACCGGATTACCCCATCATCCCGTACATTGAGGGCGACGGCATCGGGATCGACGTCACGCCGGTCATGAAGAAAGTGGTGGATGCCGCGGTACGGAAGGCTTACGGGGACCGCAGGCAGATCCGGTGGCTGGAGATTTATGCCGGCGAGAAGGCCACGCACATCTATGGCGAGGATGTCTGGCTGCCGCAGGATACGCTGAACGCGGTGCGCGAGTTCGTAGTGTCCATCAAAGGACCGCTGACGACCCCGGTGGGCGGCGGCATCCGCTCCCTGAACGTGACTCTGCGCCAGGAGTTGGATCTTTACGTCTGTCTGCGCCCGGTACGCTATTTTCGGGGCACGCCCAGCCCGCTCCGGGAGCCGGAGCACACGGATATGGTCATTTTCCGCGAGAACTCCGAAGACATCTATGCGGGCGTGGAGTGGCAGGCCGGCAGCCCGGAGGCACGTAAGGTCATCGATTTCCTGCAGCGCGAGATGGGCGTAACCAAGATCCGCTTTCCCGAGACCTCCGGGATCGGGGTCAAGCCCGTCTCCTCGGAAGGAACGTCGCGGCTGGTGCGCAAGGCGATCCAATACGCGATCGACAATGGCCGGGATTCCGTGACCCTGGTGCACAAGGGCAATATCATGAAGTTCACGGAGGGGGCCTTCAAATCCTGGGGTTACGAGCTGGCTAAAACGGAGTTCGGCGCCGCGGAGATCGATGCCGGCCCCTGGTGCCGCCTGACCAATCCCAAGACCGGCGGCGAGATTGTGGTCAAGGACGTGATCGCCGACGCCTTCCTGCAGCAGATTCTGTTGCGTCCCAAGGAATACGATGTGATCGCTACCCTGAATCTGAACGGCGACTACATCTCCGATGCGCTGGCCGCTCAGGTCGGGGGCATCGGCTTGGCGCCGGGTGCCAACCTGTCCGATACCGTAGCCATGTTCGAGGCCACCCACGGAACCGCGCCGAGGTACGCCGGCAAGGACCAGGTGAATCCGAGCTCGATCATCCTGTCCGCCGAAATGATGCTGCGCCATCTGGGCTGGACCGAGGCGGCGGATCTCATCATCAAGGGGGTCGAGGGGGCCATTATGGCCAAGACGGTAACCTATGATCTGGAACGACTCATGACGGGAGCGACCAAGCTGAGCTCATCCGGGTTCGGGGACGCGGTCATCGGCAAGATGGGGGGTTGAGTTTTCTGTGAGCGTGCGGGCAGCCGCTGTGGACAACATGGACTAAATGGACTAAATGGACGGGGGCAACGGCAGGTGTGTAGGTTTCCTGTATGCTCTCGGTTGCTTCCTGTGCACACGGTCCATCAGCAGAGGGCGTGTAGCTTTTTTGTGAGCATGCGGGCAGCCGCCGTGGACAGGATGGACCTTGTGGACCGAATGGACGGGGGCAGCGGTAGGCGTGTTAGGTTCCCTGTACGCTTTCTGTTACCCCCCGTCCATGCGGTCCATGTTGTCCATGTCGTCCACGGCAGCTACCCCTAAGACCGCATGGACCTTGTGGACTGAATGGACGGGGGTAACAGGTAGGTATGTAGGTTTTCTGCACGCTTTCGGTTGCCCCCTGTCCATGTTGTCCATGTCGTCCACGGCAGCTACCCCTGAGACCGCATGTGGTCAGGCCAGCCGATTCACGCGAGCCGCATGGAGGCCCTTGGGCCCTTGGTTGATCTCGAACTCTACCTTTTGTCCCTCCCTGAGAGTCTTGTAACCGTCCATGTCAATGGCCGAGAAGTGGACGAAGACGTCTTCGTCCTGTCCGTCGGGCGTGACGAATCCATATCCCTTCGCATTGTTGAACCATTTCACACTACCGGTCATCATCAGCTGTACTCCTCCGGGGGTCGGCCGAGGTCTCTCCGCGGCCGGTACGCGTCGAATTGTTATCCGGTGCGATTACCTGGGATAGTCCAGTACCCCGTTTCCCCTTATTTTGCGTCCTCAGCGTGGCGAGAAGCGGTCAGATGCAAGGCGCGCGAGCGCCGGAATAGCCAGTCCTCTTTCAAGCTCGCGTAACACAGCAGATGGCCGCTTCTCGCCGCGCCCGGAGGGAGTCCCCCAAACGCGCCCAGGCGATGTTACAGCGCTTGGCAATAGAGAGAAGCTATTCCCGGCGCGCTGTGCCTTGCCTGGGCGCGTTTGAGGGGGCTCTGAGGATGCAAAATAAGGGGAAACGGGGTACTAAGCCGCACCTTATCTTCAAAGTATAGTAATCTGATTTCACTGGTCAAATCCAAGATATTCGAGACCAGGATTCCATTTTTCACTACAATCGAAGCGCCATGAGTGAGCAAGATCCCAATGAAGGATACGAATCCGATCTCTCGATACAGGAAGCCGAGCCCGAGCTGAAGCGACCGCCTTTGTATAAGGTGCTGCTTCTCAATGACGATTACACACCGATGGAGTTCGTCGTCGGGGTACTCGAGACCTTTTTCGGCATGGACCGGGAACAGGCCACCCGCATCATGCTGCACGTGCACACGCAGGGTACCGGCCTATGCGGGGTCTACACGCGGGATATCGCGGAGACCAAGGTATCCCAGGTCAACGAGTATTCCCGTAGCCATCAATATCCGCTGCTGTGCACGATGGAAGAAGCCTGAGAATCGCCTCAAACGGTTCCGGTTTCCTCCACAGACTCTGAAGAATCGATGAAATCATGATTAGTAAAGAACTCAGGTTTTCGTTGAATCAGACCTTCGAGCAGGCCCGCAGGAAACGCCACGAGTACATGACCGTCGAGCACCTGCTGTTGTCCCTGCTGGATAATCCCTCTGCGGCCATCGTGTTGCGGGCCTGCGGTGCCGAGCCCGAGCGGCTGCGTCTGGAGGTTTCTGCGTTCATCGAGGAGACCACGCCGCTGACTTCCGATGAAGACAGGCACGAGACTCAGCCGACCTTGGGTTTCCAGCGAGTCTTACAGCGTGCCCTCTATCACGTGCAGGCGGCGGGCAAGAAGGAGGTAACCGGTGCCAACGTGCTGGTGGCCCTGTTCAGCGAGCAGGATTCTCAGGCCGTGTATCTGCTCAATCGGCAGGACATCACGCGTCTGGATGTGATCAACTTCATCTCCCACGGAGTCTCGAAGGTAACAGGGGAATACCAGGATGGAGAGGAGCTGAGCGAATCGGACACGATCCACAGGGAAGGGAAAGAAAGCACCAGCCCCCTGGAGAGCTTTGCCGGCAACCTCAACGAGCTGGCGGGCCAGGGGCGGATCGATCCCCTGATCGGCCGGCAGTCCGAGGTCGAGCGGACCATCCAGATCCTGTGCCGCAGGCACAAGAACAATCCCTTGCTGGTGGGAGAGGCCGGTGTCGGCAAGACGGCGATCGCCGAGGGACTGGCCAAGAAGATCGTGGACGGCGATGTACCGGAGGTGTTGGCAGAGGCCACCATCTATCGGTTGGACCTGGGCGCCCTGGTGGCCGGGACCAAGTATCGCGGCGACTTCGAGAAACGGCTGAAAGCGGTGTTGGCCCAGCTGCGGCGACTGTCACACGCGGTGCTCTTCATCGACGAGATCCATACTATCATCGGCGCGGGGATGGCCTCGGGCGGCGTGATGGATGCCTCCAACCTCATCAAGCCGGTGCTCACCTCCGGCGAGTTGCGCTGTATCGGTTCCACGACCTATCAGGAATTCCGCGGCATCTTCGAAAAAGACCGGGCCCTGGCGCGGCGCTTTCAGAAGATCGACATCAACGAGCCGAGCGTGGACGAAACGGTCGCGATCCTCAAGGGACTCAAGGCCCGTTTCGAGGAACACCATCAGATCGGCTACACCCAACCGGCGTTGCGTGCCGCCGCGGAGCTCTCGGCCAAGTACATCAACGACCGTCATCTGCCGGACAAGGCCATCGATGTGATCGACGAGGCCGGCGCCAACATGCGGTTGCGACCCAAGACCAAGCGTAAAAAACGGATCGAGGTCGGCGACGTGGAGACCATCGTCTCCAAGATCGCGCGCATACCGCCCAAGCAGGTCTCCCTATCCGATACGGAGGCCCTCAAAAACCTGGATCGGGACCTCAAGCTGGTGGTCTTCGGTCAGGACCGGGCCATCGAGGCGCTGACAGCGGCCATCCGCATGAACCGCTCCGGCCTCGGACCCGAGGAAAGGCCCATCGGGTCCTTCCTGTTCACCGGACCGACCGGAGTGGGTAAGACCGAGGTAACGCGCCAGCTCGCGCGTATCCTCGGCATGGCGTTGGTACGCTTCGATATGTCGGAATACATGGAGCGCCACACGGTCTCACGCCTCATCGGTGCCCCTCCGGGTTATGTGGGCTTCGACCAGGGCGGCCTATTGACGGAAGAAATCAGCAAGCACCCCCACGCGGTTTTGTTGCTCGACGAGATCGAAAAAGCCCACCCGGACGTATTCAATCTGCTGTTGCAGGTGATGGACCACGGCACCTTGACGGACAACAACGGCCGCAAGGCTGATTTCCGCAACGTCGTCCTGGTGATGACCACCAATGCCGGCGCGGAGGAGACCAGCCGGCGCTCCATCGGTTTTACCGAGCAGGACCATTCCAGCGATGGACTGGAGGCCCTGAAGCGATTTTTTACGCCGGAGTTCCGCAATCGGCTCGACACCGTGGTCCAATTCGCCGCCCTGGAAGCGGCGACCGTGGCCGGCGTGGTCGACAAGTTCATTATCGAGCTGGAGCAGCAGCTCGCCGAGAAGAAAGTCGTTCTGAGCCTGGATATCGACGCCCGAAACTGGCTGGCCGAGAAGGGCTACGACCGGCACCTGGGCGCCCGGCCCATGGCGCGGGTTATCCAGAACCACATCAAGAAGCCGTTAGCCAACGAGATCCTGTTCGGATCACTGACAAACGGGGGGTCGGCACGGGTCTTTGTCGAGGATGGGGACCTGGCCTTCGAATACACAGACCGGGCCTTTGAACCGCCAAAGCGAACCGCCAAAACGCAACGGGTAGCCGCGTAGGATGCGCGTAGGATGCGGTGAGCGCGGTATACCGTAGCAGGATTACACCAGTCCCGACCGCGAACCGCATCGATGGTGCGGTGAACGCGGCAGGTCTTACAGGATGGCACCACCGCAGAGCGCGAACCGCATCGATGGTGCGGTGAACGCGGCAGGTCTTACAGGACGGCACCACCGCAGAGCGCGAACCGCATCGATGATGCACCTGCCTACCGACAAGCGGACCACATCGCCGAAGCCGGCGACGTGCTCGTTCCAAGGCCACCTATCAGCGCGCGCGGTAGGTAATCCGCCCCTTGGAGAGGTCGTAGGGGGTGAGTTCGACCGTCACCTTATCCCCGGTCAGGATGCGGATGTAGTGCTTTCGCATCTTGCCCGAGATATGGGCGGTGACTACATGCCCATTTTCGAGCTTTACGCGAAACATGGTATTGGGCAAGGTATCGATCACCGTACCTTCCATCTGGATTATGTCTTCTTTGGCCATCAATCGCTCGAACCGTGCACAGGGAGTAGAACTATACAGGGCGGGAGAGTATAACACAGACCCCGAAGCTTCCCGGCCAGCGGCGAACCGCATCTCGGGACCGACAAGCCGGTTGGGCATGGAAATAATCCGGAGACGGATTATGCTGCACCCCGTCTATGTTCATCCCGGTGACGAAACCCACGCTCATGGGGTTACCCTGCCGGAGCCCCTGCCGAATCGGATTCAATCTTTTTGGAGTATGTCCTGTGCGTAACAATCTAGTCTGGCACCATCATCCGGTAGACCAATCCGTGCGGGCGGAACAGAAGGATCAGCGGCCGGCGGTCATCTGGTTCACGGGTTTGAGTGCTTCGGGTAAGTCGACACTGGCGGGTGCCTTGGAAGAGACCCTCACGGCCCAGGGGTACCATACCTACCTGCTCGATGGGGACAATGTCCGCCATGGCCTGTGCAAAGATCTGGGCTTCAGTGACGCCGACCGCACGGAGAACATCCGCCGGATCGGTGAAGTAGCCAGGCTGATGGCCGATGCGGGCCTGATCGTAATGACCGCTTTCATCTCCCCATTCCGGGCGGACCGCCGGATCGCGCGCGAAATCCTCCCCGCAGGGCAGTTTGTCGAGGTCTTCATGGATGCCTCCCTGGAAGTATGCAAGGAACGCGATCCCAAGGGGCTCTATATCAAGGCGGAACGGGGTGAAATCAAGCAGTTCACCGGTATCGACAGCCCCTACGAGATACCCCCGGAGCCCGAAGTGCACATCGACGCGGATCGGTTCAGCGTACCCCAAGGCGTCAACCTGCTGCTCGACTACCTCCACGAACAAAAAATCCTCAGGCGTGGATACCAACGGGTCGCAGAAGAGATCGTCGCCTGATACGGCGGTGTTCGGCACGCATCCGGCGAACCGTCTGGTGCCCTTACATGGCTACGGACAATAAGCGACAATATAGTCTCTTTCGCCAAGCGGGCGAGGCGTTATTCCTCGCCCGGATGTTTGAATTGAACTTGTCCGCACTGATTTCTATTCCAAATAACAATCGCGTATTATGCCTAACTATCGGCTGCAGCTACGGGATACCGGGCATCGCACCTACATACAAGTCCATCGCGCACATCGGACGATGTACATTGAGGGTTGCATTTTACCGGTACATTTCAACGATATGAGCCAATCGCAACCGAGTGTTGGCGATCGCACTATCCAGACTCGTTCGGTGGCGCTCATGCAACGGATTAGGACGCGTTACGATCAGCTGCTTCCGCACCATTCCGGAAGAGCGACGATCATGATTACCGCCCTTTTGCCTCCGTTGCTCAATACGGGTTCTCGGTATGCATGGCAATTGGGGTGACAAGACCATGAAGGCAAGGATAATCGCTGCAGCAAAATGCGGTGTGTTTGCGGTTGGTGTATCGGTGACACCTGGGGTCTTTGCCGATGTCGGGGGAGGAGTGTCTTCGGCACAGTTTAACTACGAGGCTGGCAGCGTCTGGGTGGAAGCCGCGCCTTTCGACCAGGGCCGGCATCAATTGAGTGAATGTGCATCCGCATGGACCTGTACGATCGACGGCATGCCTTTCTTCGGAACTGATGGTGACTTACCGTCCAGCGAATTGAAAGCACTGGATGTTGTCCTGGGTGACAAGCGCGTAGCGTTGGATGTTTCGGGCATGTTCAACCCCTGGATCGATCAACCTGCCAAGCAACAGTTTTCCTTAACGCAGTACGCCGGAGGCATGTGGGAATTACGCGGTCAGTTTTCGGATGGAGCAGCAGCCTATAAAGGGCAATGGCTGATCACTAATACTGGGGCTGTGCGCACTCTGCTCGGGCCTTCCGAGCTGGTTTGTGATGTGTGCTTGCGGGGGAGGATAGAGCCGGATGACCGCAACTTACTCGGTGGTGCGGCAGGCGACGGCTGAGCCAAACCGTTCGGTAGCGCAGGAGTCCGTACGAGATGAACCTGATCGGGCGTTGGAGGCGGCGGATTTCCAAGCGCGAGAATTCGGAATCGGGGCAGCTTGCTCGGGCAATGGCCTTTTCGGTCCGTCTGGTCAGGGGCATTCTGGGAAAGTTCCAGGACGAGCAGCTACACCTGCAATCGACCAGTCTCGCCTATACGACCCTGCTCTCCCTGGTCCCCTTCCTGGCCGTCACCTTTTCCGTGCTCAAAGGCTTCGGGGTCCAGAACCAGCTCGAGCCCATGCTCATGCAGTCGCTGGAGCCCTTGGGCGACAAGGGTGCCGAGATCGGCCGCCATATCCTGACCTACGTGGGCAATCTCAACTTCGCCGTCCTGGGCTCCTTCGGTATCGCCCTGTTGTTCTGGACCGTCGTCTCGCTGCTCACGAAGGTGGAACAGTCCTTCAACAACATTTGGCACGTACCCGGCGTTCGCGCCTGGACCCGGCGGTTCAGTGACTATCTGAGCGTGGCCCTGGTGGGACCCGTATTCGTCTTTACCGCACTGGGTGTTACCGCCATCGTATTCCGCAGCGAGAATATCCACCAGGCCGTCGGTATCGAGCCCCTCGACCAGTTCATCATCGGGCTGGGCCGATTGGTTCCCTACTTGCTGGTGTGCCTGGCGTTCGCCTTTCTTTACGCCTTTCTCACCAATTACCGGGTGCGACTGATACCCGCTTTGGCGGGCGGCATCTTCGCCAGTGTGGCCTGGCATAGCGTTGCCTACCTGTTTGCCCGCCTGGTGGCCGGTTCCTCGAAATATTCGGCCATCTACTCCGGTATGGCCGCGGCTGTGCTCTTCATCATCTGGCTCAATGTCGGCTGGCTGATCGTCCTGGTCGGTGCGCACATCGCCCGCTACACCCAGCACCCCCACCTGTTGCGGCGCCACCTGGACGGTGCGAAGGTCGGGCAGGTCCATGACCCGGTACTCGCCCTCGATGTCATGACCGCGATCGGTCGCGCCCATTATGTGATGGACCCAAATGCACGCTCGCAGCCCTGACCGCAGGCGGTTGCCGCGGCTCGCCGGATCGAGTCGAGCAGCTTCTCCGATCCCTGCATGAGGGGGGACTCATCGTGGCGACCAACGACGAACCCGAGGCTTATCTCCCCGCCCGTTCGATCGAGACCATCGACCTGCGGGAGATCCTGGATGCAGCACGTGCGCGCGATGATGGATCGGCGCGACAGGCGGTGCAGGCGGTCGTCGCCGATATTGAAAAGGCCATCGTCGGGAGCCTGGAGGGCAAGACCCTGAAAGACCTGGTGGTGGCAGGTAGAGGGCAGCCTGCGCGCGCCGCCCCCTATTCCTAGCGAAGCGTTGCCTCAGACCGACGAGGCGTGAGGCCCCAAAAGCCCCTCTCCCGTAAGGCCCCATCTCCTACGCCTAACCAGCCGTTGGAGAGCCGGGATAGGTCGAAATCGGGATCGGGATCGCAATCGGAATCTCGATTTCGATCCCGATCCCGATCCCGATCCCGATCCCGACAACGAGAGAGGTTAGACGTTTGCGAAATTTGACTCATTTGCACAAAATCTGGTCATTCAAGGAATCCTAGCGAGGCTTCACCTCAGACCGACGAGGCGTGAATTTTTGTACGGAAACCAAACAACCACGAACCGCACGAAAGGACACGAACCCTCATGCGTGTGAATTCGTATTCTTTCGTGGTTTTCGTGTCTTTCGTGGTTCCTGTTCCCCGCGCCTGCAAAATTTGACTCATTTGTAACGATATTGGTAGCTACGAGATATGACCCGAAAATTTGTAGGCACAGCCCTTTTGCTGGCGCTGATCTGGCCCCCGGCCGGTATCGGCGAAGAGAAAGCCCAACCGGAATCAGCCACACCAACCAGTGTCGGCAAAGCGAAGGCTCAACCACAATCAGTTGCAGTAGAGGCCCATGGAGACTGGGCGCTGCAATGTCCGGAAGACACGCCCTGTCTCCTCGTGCAACACATTTTTCTCAAGGGTAATCGAGAGAAACCGCTGCTAAGCTTCATCCTCCAGTTTTCAGATAAGCCGTCGCGCCTGGTGATCGCGATCCGAATTCCCCTGGGGGTCATGCTCACGCCTGGGATCGAGCTCGGCGTGGACGGGGCAAAGGCTTCCACCTATCCCTTCCACCATTGCCGACCCGAAGGTTGCCTGGCCATTTTTCCCGGGTCGAGGAAGCTCCGGAAAACCATCGAGCGGGGGCAGCAGGCGAACGTCGGCTACTACCTTACCAATGGTAAGAAATACAGCGTCCCGGTTTCTTTAAAGGGGATAACCGCAGGATTACGTGCGCTGGAGAAGGCGGCGAAGAGCGAGAGGGGCAACAACGGGTCAAGGTAGTGGTTAAGAGGCTGTCTAAAAAAGGGCTATAGGCGGTAGGCTGGATTGAGGAACGAAACCCAGCTTTTATAGACAAGTCCGGTTCGCCGGGTTTCGCCTGCCTGTCGGCAGACAGGTCCCTCGACCCAGCCTACCGGCTTAAAATCAATGTGTTAGTTTTCAGACAGCCTCGGAGGGAGAGGGAGTGAAATGCGCGGATTGTACCGTGTGGCAGTATAATGGGGGAGAGAAAAATGCAACCGATTCAGCAATCAACCCGTTATGGAATCATTGAAGCCCTACCCGAAGGACTGACCGGAGAGCTCATAGACGGCCAAATCTATGCACAGTCACAGCCTGCTGCCGCACATATGGTTGCCGGTTCCATGCTTGGTGCTGAACTGGTTGGCCCTTTCTGCAAAGGCAAAGGAGGACCTGGCGGCTGGTGGATCATAGATGAGCCGGAGGTCCACTTCAAGCGAGATATTGATGTGACGGTACCGGACCTGGCTGGTTGGCGGCGTGAGTGCATGCCTTATCCACCGGAAAAAAGCCACCGCTTCGAGGTCGTTCCTGATTGGATCTGTGAGATCTTATCTCCATCCACGAAGAGTAGAGATCGTGAAGTCAAGATGCCACTGTATGCACACTATGGCGTACAGTATGTCTGGCTGATCGATCCGATCGAGCATGTTCTGGAGGCATACCGGCTCGACGCCGACGCCTGGTTGGAGATCGGCCGCTTCAGCAGTACCGATCATGTCTCCGTGTCGCCATTCGAGGCGATATCAATCGACCTGAAAGATCTATGGCTGCCAGTCAAGCTCTAACCGATTAATCCGATAGGAAATCAAGGCCCTTTGAGAGGCTGTCTAAAAACTAACACATTGACGTATCGAGGGTGGGCGCGATCCGCGAGGCCCTGGGGTCGCTGCTCACTTCATAGGCCCAGTTCACTGTGCGAGCCCAGGCGCACGAGCCGCAACACCCCGTCATCCAACATGTGGTAGATCAATACCAAGTCGGGTCTGATATGGCAGTCTCGGTGGTCTTTCCAGTCGCCGGTCAGCGTATGGTCACGGTGACGCGGTTCAAGCGGCTGCTCGCAGGCCAGGGCCTGCACGACGGGTATCAGGTCTACATCGAGGGTAGTGCGGTGCTGCCCTTTGGCCTCGCGTTTGTAGTCGCGCTTGAACTGACCGGTGCGCTCAATCCTCCGCATGCAGGTCATCCATCAGGGCTTGAATGCTGTCGAAGCTCTTCAAGTTACCAGCGCGGGCCTCGCGCATGGCCGCGATGGTGGTTTCGTTCGGCACGAGTGGCTCGAACGGTAGCGCCTTTTCGCGGGCAACACGCGTGAGCATGATGCGGAAGGCGTCGGAGATAGTCAGCCCCATCGCTGCCAGCACGGCGGACGCTTCTTCTTTGATGTGCTCATCGATGCGGGCACGGACAACGGCATTTGCAGGCATGGTTTGATCCTCCTAACTATTGAGCCATATTGTAGCCCACATAGCTAAATGTAGTGACCTGCAAACATCGAGCGTTCAGCCTGCAAAGCGAATAGTCACCAGGCACCGGCTGCACGCCTAGCCCCGGTTGCGTTTAGTTGCGGCAAAAAATGCAACAATCGCGCGGGCGCACGAATACTTACCATCAACCGCCGTGACCAACCAGGGTAAAACCCGCCCAGGCTTTGGGGTGCGAGAAGCTGCCGGTTCGAATGATAGCGAGCTGACTGTCGCGCAATGCGCCTGCTATCGACCGTCTACCGTGGGAGAGCTTCTTGAAGGTGCGCACCAGGAGATCGAGTGTGGTCAATGAGGGGACTTCCCAATGGCTGACGAGTAGGTTTCTGGCCCCCGCAAAGAAGAAATTGCGCGCCAGGCCGGAAAGTGCCTCGCCGCCGCTTTCCTTGCCGCCACCGCCGGTATCACAGGCGGACAGCACGACCAGATCCGCATCCATCTTCAGATTGGTTGCCACTTCGCTCGCCAGCAGAAGACCGGCGGCTGCAGGTCCTGATCCTCCGCCCGGGGTCGTAAGCAGGGCGGCATCAGGCAGGCATTCCAGCTTGCTCGGCAGCAGCCCGTGGGTGGCAAAGGAGATATAGCGATAGTCGGTCAGATCGCGCCGGCGTACCGCGGGTACCGTAAAGGCACGCTGCAGAATCAGGTCCCGCGAGCCGGCACCGAGGGCGCCGGCGCTTTCCTTCAATTCGAGCGCGGTATTGGGTAAGCGCGCAAAATTTGCGATCAGGGATGCCTGTCTGCGACAGGTTGACGTCCGCGGCATACCTACCGCCGACATCAGGGTCGCCGTCCTGCCTTGGGGAATGGGGTCGCCGAAGCCTACGAAAGGCTTCGGGGCCTTGGACGGGGGTGTATCGCGCAGGCTCACGAAAGATTGTACGGCCGGAGACAGGGTCAGGGCGTGGCGTGCAATCATCCAGGGGACCGCAGAATAGTCCAGACCCTTCACTCTCGGCGGTACGTCCGTCACCAGCATGGCGAAGGGCAAGCTGAGCAGGTCTCCCGTCGGGATGGTGATGAGGTGGTACTTGGCGCGGACTGCGCCGGCGACCGGTCCGAACAGATGCCGATAGAGGGCATAGGCCCGGTCGACCGGATACGCCGGTATCTCGAGGTCTTCCACCGGCCATCTCAGCTCACGCACGAAGCGCCGCACCTGGGAGCGCGACAGCCCGATGGGGTAGACCTCGACATTATTTCGATCGACCAGGAATCCGACTCCGCCGGCGGCACCGATGAGAATATGCGATAAGGCCTCGTTTGCGCGGAGCCGTTGCTGCACCTCCGCGGTGGAAACAGGCTCGAACAGGACCAGCTGATTGTAGCCGGGAGAGGCTGATTGCACCTGCAACTCGAGCGCCCCGATCCGGGCATTGATCTCATCCCAACGACGCTTGAGTCGCTCGCGATCGCCTGAGCCAAGGTCCAGGTCTCTTCGAACCCGCTCGCGCCGCGCCTGGGCGTCCTGCAGCTGTCGAAGCAGGGTCCCGATCTTCGCGCTCCCGGACTGGAGACGCGCGTGGACCTGGGCAATCTGCCGGGTCACCAAAGGGCTTGTCACCACCTGCGCCGCTTCGAACAGCTCGCCGGCGAGCCGCTTACCGCCGAGTCCGTCGACGTGCTTTACGCCGATTTGAAAGTATGGGAACACAGCATCCACATCCACATTGCCGCCCTGTTCACTGATGATCTCGAAGCCTTCCCGAAATGCGCTCAATGCCCGGCGCTCATGGCCCCGACGGGCATGCACCCGACCCAGCGCCAAGAAGGCCAGCCCCCCGGCGCGGGTACTGCCGGTCAGGGTACGTTCGGTGGCAACGGCAGAGTCGAGCAGGCGCTGGGCGGCGGCCAGATCGCCGCGCTCTTCCGCGATCTGCGCAGCGAGCATGTCGATCTCCACGGCCCAATCCCGCGGTGCCTCGGCATCGGCATCGAAGAACCTGCGTGCCTGCCGCAATGCCGCCTCGGCAGCGTCCGGACGCCCTTGGAGCAGCAGGGTCTTGGCCTTTACATAGACCGGCTTGACCGCATTGCCGCGGGCCGAGGTTTCCTCGCCGCGGAGCAATACCGAGCCGGTGGTCCCAATGGCCAACCCGCTACGGGCGGTGAATTCACGCCCACTCTCCAGATCCCGCCGCATGCTCGACGAGGCATAGCCCTGCCGTTGAAATAGGTTCTTTGCGCGTTCCGCTTCGACGACCGCTTTGCGGTTCTTGCGCTGATTGGCCAAATGCATCGAGCGGTAGGCATCGAGACGGGCCTGCTCGATGGCCGGGAAGTCGGAATCTGCGAGCCTCGCTTCCGCACGATCGAACATGGCATCGGCGGCCTTGAATTTTTCCTGATTACTGAGCTCTAAACCTAAGTGCATGCTCAGGAATGCGACCAGATCCGGCCGCTGTGCCTCGGCCTGCAACAGGGCCTTGCGATACTGCTGCTCAGCGAGCGCATATTGGCCGCGTCGATTGTAGTAGCGGGCCAGACGGCGTAACCCTTTGTATTGGATGATATTGCCGACGTCGAAATCGGAACTCGCGATCAGCCCTTCCAGGCGCCGCATCTCTGCGGACAATCCACCAGGACCGGCGTCACCCCGAACCCGCCCGCTGACCACACCGATGCCCCGCTCCAGCGGTTGGAACGCCCCCGGAATTCCATCACCGAGGTAGATGCGTTCCCCGATCCGCGCAACCACTGCCTGATAGGGCCAATCTCCCGAGCGCAGAGTACAGTCCAGGGCCAGCGCTTCGACCCCATCCAGGATGGACGTGGGGTGAACCGTGCCGCACCGGGCAAACTGATCCAGGCGCAGCCGCCACCAGCTGTTCGAGACCAAGGCTTGCGGGGAATTCGAGCGCGCATCGACGACGAACACCGAGCCGCTCGGATGGTCCCAGCCTCCGCATTGGAGACTGAAATAACCGGCACCGGCCTCCGCAATCTTCGCCGGTGCCTCCCGCCTGTACAGGGTGCAGGGATCATTTTTTTGGTTGGTCCCGACCTCGAACTGACTACCGGAAACATCGGGTATGTCCAACGGTGAGGCACATCCCAGGAGACAAAGCGTCACCAGGAGCACCATGATACCGGTCACTCGCACATTCAGGTCCATCCGACAGCCCTCGTTCATGCCGCCTGCCAATTCCTCAATGCCGTTAAGTTAAGCGGTAGTCTCCGGCTCCCACGCTCCGGAGACTGTGACCAGCGTCATGAAACCTTGTCCCGAGCGGAGCGAGGGATCTCGGCCGCTGGAACGTGGGAACGAGTCAGGAAATATCGGTTGACGTGGACCGTGCCTGACGCAAGACGCGTAGCCAAGCGGCACCGTCGGGGCAGGAGAGGAGTGCATCGCCGAGATCCGATAGCTGCAGCGGGTCGACAATCCCCGTCAGGAGCGGCTCGGTCTGCGTGGCAATCGCGGGACCGAAGCGATGGCGGACTTGGCGGGCGAGTAGGTGGCGCATCTCTTGGCGGCCCTGTTCCAAGCCCCGTTCCAAGCCCCGTTCCAAACCTTGCTCCAGGCCTCGCTCCAGACCCTGTTCCAAACCCTCGCGTTTCCATTGGTCGGTCCAGCTCTCTACGCGATTGGCCAACATGTCATGTACCTCATGCAAATCGCTCAGTGACTCGAATTCTACGCCCGAAAGTCGCTTGGGCAGAAAGACCCGGTTGAACCACACGGTAAAGGCCCGCCGCAGGCTGGTCTGCTCCGGGGCCTTGAGCCATTCGACCAAGGCATGGAGGTTTGAATCGTCACTTAACGGCATCGATCCCCAGCGTACTCACTCCTCTTCATCTTCCTCCTCACCTTCCTCTTCGTCATCATACGTCTTGTTCCATCCCCAGATAGCCTCATTGGCGCCGCTCAAATACACCAAATTCAGCTCCTCATCCAGGGCGTACTCGGGAATCGCGTAGGCCTCGGCCAGGTTGTCGAAGAAGCTGCGCGTCAACTGAAGTGTGGAATCGATGGTCTCTTGATACCGGAATCCCCGTAGGTGTTCGTTCTCCGCAATTATACGACCGCCGACCTCGAGATCGATGCTGCCCTTCTTCCCCGACTCGATCTTTTCGCATATAAGAAGGTTGCTGTCGGATCCCACGGTGGTCACTTCGATATTACCAGTTGCCGTGATACCGGTCAGCGGGTTGGCCCCTGCGCTCGTGCCGATCCTCAGGCTGCTTTCCTGCTTCAAGAATACGCCGCCGTTTTCGGCCTTCGCGGCTACGGTACCGACATCGATCCGTATTGCACCCGGCTCGTCAGGTGTACCCGCCTTGCCGATCGCCCCGCCACTGAGCAGAGCCAGCGTCCCTCCTTTCTGCGTCGTATCCTTGCAGTGCGTTCCTTGGTTATGGGTCGTGGTTCGCAGCAGACCATCGGAGCCCTGCCGGATAGATCCGCCTGCGGAGAGCGCCAAGTCACCTGAGCCGGTCTCGACCAGACCGCCTATAACCAGATCGCCGAAGGTGGTTCTGAGCAGAATGTCACCGTTGGAGGCAGTGCGGACACCCCCCGTTCCGACGGTCATCTCGCTACCCGCCGTTATTTTGATATCCGCTCCCGCTGCTGCCTCGATTCCGATCTTCGAGGCCAAGATAACCGCATCGGTTTCGGCAAGGTGGATGCCGCCGGAACGGGTCGTTCGGGCATTGATCGTGCCTGCGGCGGTGTCGATATCGGCGGTCTCACCCGGCGCACCGATGCCGGTGGCCGCGGTCAGCTCGAGGTCGCCACCGACGAGGTTTTCCACCTCACGGCCATTCTTAACCTCGGAGTCGGCGTCGGTGATCGCTCCGCCTGTAGTGATAGCAATGGCGTTGGTGCCGGCATCGACTCGACCCAATCCGAGGTTGTCCTTCTCAGCAATGAAAATGCTGCCGCCAGTGGTCTGCGCATCGACCTTCTCCACAGCAGTGTCGATATCGGCGGTTTCGCCCTCCGCACCGATGCCGGTAGCCGCGGTCAGCTCGAGGTCGCCACCGACCAGGTTCTCGTTGTCCTTGCCTTCCGCCGTGGTGTTGTCGCTGATCGCCCCCTTCTCAGCGGTGACCAGGATGGGATCGGTGCCGGTCTCGATACGTCCCAATGCGACATTACCCTGTGCCCTGAGGGTGGTGCCTCTTTCCGCCTTATAGAGAGTGCCGTCGGCCATGCCGATGTCGCCGCTTGTGGCGGTAGCGGTGATAGCGCCGCCCGACGTGACGTTGCCGGCAGCGGTATGCCCGATGCCGGTACCGCCCGTGAGGGTAATATCACTACCTCCGCTGGTGGCCGCGGCAAGGCTCAACAGGTTCGCTGCTTCAAGATTCAGCTCACCGCCGGCGGTGACCCCGGCATTGACTTGCAGATCGTTGGCCGTAGTGGTCAAGTTGATCGCCCCACTCCCGGCGGTAACGACGTTCTGGGCTATCGTCATGGCACCGCCGGCGGTGACCTCAATAGGCCCACCCCCGCTGCCGGTAGTCACCGACGCCGTGTTACCCAACTGCATCCCGTCGGTTTCGGCAAGGTAGATACCGCCCGATTCGGTGGCAGCATCGATGGTATTCGCAGCAGTGTCGATATCGGCGGCCTCGCCCTCCGCGCCGATACCGGTAGCCGCAATCAGCTTGATGTCTCCACCGACCAGGTTTTCGTTGCCTGCACCTTCCACCACGGTGTTGTCGCTGATCGCCCCTTTCTCAACGGTGACCAGGATGGGATTGGTGCCGGTCTCGATACGACCCAATTTAACGTCGCGCTGAGCCCTGAGGGTGGTGCCTCTTTCCGCCTTGTAGAGAGTGCCGTCGGCCATGCCGATGTCGCCGCTTGTGGCGGTAGCGGTGATAGCGCCGCCCGACGTGACATTGCCGGCAGCGGTATGCCCGATGCCGGTACCGCCCGTGAGGGTAATATCACTACCTCCGCTGGTGGCCGCGGCAAGGCTCAACAGGTTCGCTGCTTCAAGATTCAGCTCACCGCCGGCCGTGACCCCGGCATTGACCTGCAGATCGTTGGCCGTAGTGGTCAAGTTGATCGCCCCACTCCCGGCGGTAACGACGTTCTGGGCTATAGTCATGGCACCGCCGGCGGTGACTTCGATGGCTCCGCCTCCACTACCGGTCGTCACCGACGCCGTGTTACCCAACTGCACCCCGTCGGTTTCGGCAAGGTAGATACCGCCCGATTCGGTGGCAACATCGATGGTATTCGCAGCAGTGTCGATATCGGCGGCCTCGCCCTCCGCACCGATACCGGTAGCCGCAGTCAGCTTGATATCACCACCGACCAGGTTTTCGTTGCCCGCACCTTCCACCACGGTGTTGTCGCTGATCGCCCCCTTCTCAGCCGTGACAGTGATGGGATTAGTGCCGACCTCGATACGTCCCAAGTTAACATCGCGCTGAGCCCTGAGGGTGGTGCTCCCTCCCGCCTGGTAGAGAGTGCCGTCGGCCATGCCGATGTCGTTGTTCTTGGCCGTGGCGGTGATGGCACCGCCGGCGGTGACATCTCCGGCAGCGGTGTGCCCGATGCCGGCGCCACCGGTGAGATTGACACTGCTTCCGCCTTCAACGGCTGCGGCAAGGTTCAACAGATCCGCCGATTCGAGATCCAGCTCACCGCCGGCCGTGACCGCTTGGTTGATCTGCAGCTTGCCTACCTTGGTGGTCAGGCTGATTGCTCCACTTCCCTTGGTGGTAATGGCCTGCCCTACGGTCATGGCACCGCCGGCGTCGACCTGGATGGCCCCTCCCCCGCTGCCGGTCGTCACCGACGCCGTGTTGCCCAACCGCACCACGTCGGTCTCGGCAAGATAGATGCCACCCGATCCGGTGGCAGCATCGATGGTATTCGCAGCGGTGTCGACATCGGCAGTCTCACCCTCCGCGCCGATACCGGTAGCCGCGGTCAGCTTGATGTCACCACCAACCAGGTTTTCATTACCCGCACCTTCCGCCGCGGTGTTGTCGCTGATTTTACCGCCCGTAGCGACAACGGTGATGGGATTGCTGCCGGCCTCGATACGACTCAATGCGACATTACCTTGTGCCCTGAGTGTGGTGCTCCCTCCCGCCTTATAGAGAGTGCCGTCGGCCATGATGATGTCGTTGTTCCTGGCCGTGGCGGTGATGGCACCGCCGGCAGTGACGTCTCCGGCGGCGGTGTGCCCGATACCGGCGCCGCCGGTGAGGGTGACATCGCCGCCGCCGCTGATGGCCGCAGCAAGACTCAACAGGTCCGCCGATTCGAGACCCAGCTCACCGCCGGCCGTGACTGCCTGGTCGATTTGCAGATTGCCGGCCTTGGTGGTCTGGCTGATTGCTCCACTCCCGGCGGTAACGACGTTCTGGGCTATCGTCATGGCACCGCCGGCGTCGACCTGGATGGCCCCTCCCCCGCTGCCGGTAGTCACCGACGCCGTGTTGCCCAACTGCACCACGTCGGTCTCGGCAAGGTAGATGCCGCCCGATCCGGTGGCGGCATCGATGGTATCCGCAGCGGTGTCGACATCGGCGGCTTCGCCCGCCGCGCCGATGCCGGTAGCCGCGGTCAGCTTGATATCACCACCGACCAGGTTTTCGCTACCCGCGCCTTCCGCCGTGGTGTTGTCGCCGATCGCCCCCTTCTCAGCGGTGACCATGATGGAATTGGTGCCGGCCTCGATACGTCCCAATTCAACATCGCGCTGAGCCCTGAGGGTGGTGCTCCCGGCTACCTTGTAGAGGGTGCCGCCGGCCATGCCGATGTCGCCGCTTGTGGCGGTAGCGGTAAGAGCCCCGCCGGCGGTGACGTCTCCGGCGTTGGTATGCTCAATGCCGGTGCCGCCGGTGAGGGTGACATTACCACCGGCCCTAACCGCCTGGTTGACCTGCAGCGACTTGCCGGTGGTTACCTCGATAGCACCAGGCGCTGTGAGATCACCCAACTGCACTTCGTCGGTTTCATCAATGAAAATGCCACCGCTGATACCGGTGATCTTCGCGTCGATTTTCTCGGCAGCGGTATCGATATCGGCGTTTCCTGCCGCCCCAATACCGCTGGTCGCGGTCAACCTGACGGTCCCACCGATGAGGTTCTCATTGTCTGCCCCTTCGGACGTCGGGTCCTTGTCGGTGATTGCACCGCCCGCCGTGAGGTCGATGGCCTGGGTACCGGCATCGACCCGACCCAGGGCAACGTCGTCGGTCTCGTCAATGAAGATGCTGCCGCTGCTGGTTTGTGCATCGAGGCCGGTCGCCGCCGTGTCGATTGCGGCGTCTCCTGCCGCACCGATGTCACCGCTGGTCGTGATCAGCTTGATGGCCCCACCCACAAGGTTCTCATTGCCCGCCCCTTCGGACGTGGCGTCCTGGTCAGTGATCGCACCACCCGCCTTGAGGCTGATGTCGCCACTGCCGGCCTCCACACGACCCAGGGCAATGCCATCGGTCTCGTCGATGAAAATGTCGCCACTGGTGGCTTGGGCATCAAGACTGTCCGCCTTGGTGTCGAGGTCGGCATCTCCATTCCCACCAATAGCGCCACCCGCAGTCAGGCGGATAGTGCTACCGATCAGGTTCTCGCTACCCATGCCTTCACCACTGGTGTCGTCGGTGATTGCACCGCCCGCCGTGAGGGTGACGTTCTTCCGGTCAGTGTCCGTACCAGCAACGACACGACCCAGTGCGATGCCATCGGTCTCGTCGATGAAAATGTCGCCACTGGTGGCTTGGGCATCAAGGCTGTCCGCCTTGGTGTCAAGATCGGCGCCTGCCGCCGCACCGATGTCACCGCTGGTCGCGGTCAGCTTGATGGCCCCACCCACGAGGTTCTCATTGCCTGCCCCTTCGGACGTGGCGTCCTGGTCAGTGATCGCACCACCCGCCGTAAGGTCGATGGCCTGGGTACCGGCATCGACCCGACCCAGGGCAACGCCGTCGGTCTCGTCAATGAAGATGCTGCCGCTGTTGGTTTGTGCATCGAGGCCGATCGCCGCCGTGTCGATTGCGGCGTCTCCTGCCGCACCGATGTCACCGCCGGTCGCGATCAGCTTGATGGCCCCACCCACGAGGTTCTCATTGCCCGCCCCTTCGGACGTGGCGTCCTGGTCAGTGATCGCACCACCCGCCGTAAGGTCGATGGCCTGGGTACCGGCATCGACCCGACCCAGGGCAACGCCGTCGGTCTCGTCAATGAAGATGCTGCCGCTGCTGGTTTGTGCATCGAGGCCGGTCGCCGCCATGTCGATTGCGGCGTCTCCTGCCGCACCGATGTCACCGCTGGTCGCGGTCAGCTTGATGGCCCCACCCACGAGGTTCTCATTGCCCGCCCCTTCGGACGTGGCGTCCTGGTCAGTGATCGCTCCACCCGCCGTAAGGTCGATGGCCTGGGTGCCGGCATCGACCCGACCCAGGGCAACGCCGTCGGTCTCGTCAATGAAGATGCTGCCGCTGCTGGTTTGTGCATCAAGGCTGTCTACATGGGTGTTGAGTGGGTTGTCCTTGTCGCCAATCCCAGTCTTTGCATTAAGCCGCAGGATCTTGGCCTGCAGTTGGTCCGTCGCGGATTCGTTGGCGGCGCCGCTATCGCTGATCGATCCGTCCGAAAATATCTCCAATCCCCCCACCTTGCTGAAATCCGCCGTGTCGATCCGTACCTCGCCTACCCGCTCAGCGTCCGCACCGAAGCGAACGAACCCAGCGGTCTCGAGGGCGGCAATTTCGTTGTCGTCGAGTCGAAACTCACCTGCCCCTCCGCCGAGACCAATGCTGCGTCCGACCGTCGGCAGGAAGACAATTTCCTTGTCTCCACCGGCCAGGATCTGGGGAGTTTTGGTCAGGTCATTGTTTTCAATGACCAGATCATTGACGGCCAGCTCGATATCGGCATTGCCCGTGCGTATGACACTACGCGTGGGGGACGCACCGCCGGCATCCTCCAAGGTGAGGGTGCCGCTGCCGGTAGCGAGTCGAATCTTTCCGTTCTCACTCTCGACCTTGACATCGGTGTTCACTGTAAGGTTGCTATTGGTTGCCTGAAGACGAATCTCCCCCTTTTTCTTGGTGGTAACGTTTTGCGCCACGGTCATGTTGCCGCCGGCAGTGACCTCAATGGACCCGCCCCCAGTGCCGGTGGTTACGGTGCCCAACGTCACCGTGTCGGTTTCACGAATATAAATGCTGCCGCTGGTAGTTTGCGCGTTAATGCTGCCCGCAGTGGTGTTGATATCGGCGGCGCCTGTCGCACCAATGCCGGTGGCCGCGACCAGGTTGATGGCCCCACCGGTCAGGTTCGCACCTTCATCCCCAGTGGCGTCACTGATCGCTCCGCCCGTGGCGGTGACGTTGATAGTACCGCCCTGGATACGACCCAAGGCGACATTGCTCCCCGCTGTGAGCCGGGCCGATCCCGTAGTGGTGATGGTTTGCGCCACGGTCATGTTGCCGCCGGCAGTGACCTCGATGGACCCGCCCCCAGTGCCGGTGGTTACGGTGCCCAACGTCACCGTGTCGGTTTCACGAATATAAATGCCGCCGCTGGTGGTTTGCGCGTTAATGCTGCCCGCAGTGGTGTTGATATCGGCGGCGCCTGTCGCACCAATGTCGGTGGCCGCGACCAGGTTGATGGCCCCACCGGTCAGGTTCGCACCTTCATCCCCAGTGGCGTCACTGATCGCTCCGCCCGTGGCGGTGACGTTGATAGTACCGCCCTGGATACGACCCAAGGCGACATTACTCCCCGCTGTGAGCCGGGCCGATCCCGTAGTGGTGATGGTTTGCGCCACGGTCATGTTGCCGCCGGCAGTGACCTCGATGGACCCGCCCCCAGTGCCGGTGGTTACGGTGCCCAACGTCACCGTGTCGGTTTCACGAATATAAATGCCGCCGCTGGTGGTTTGCGCGTTAATGCTGCCCGCAGTGGTGTTGATATCGGCGGCGCCTGTCGCACCAATGTCGGTGGCCGCGACCAGGTTGATGGCCCCACCGGTCAGGTTCGCACCTTCATCCCCAGTGGCGTCACTGATCGCTCCGCCCGTGGCGGTGACGTTGATAGTACCGCCCTGGATACGACCCAAGGCGACATTACTCCCCGCTGTGAGCCGGGCCGATCCCGTAGTGGTGATGGTTTGCGCCACGGTCATGTTGCCGCCGGCAGTGACCTCGATGGACCCGCCCCCAGTGCCGGTGGTTACGGTGCCCAACGTCACCGTGTCGGTTTCACGAATATAAATGCCGCCGCTGGTGGTTTGCGCGTTAATGCTGCCCGCAGTGGTGTTGATATCGGCGGCGCCTGTCGCACCAATGTCGGTGGCCGCGACCAGGTTGATGGCCCCACCGGTCAGGTTCGCACCTTCATCCCCAGTGGCGTCACTGATCGCTCCGCCCGTGGCGGTGACGTTGATAGTACCGCCCTGGATACGACCCAAGGCGACATTACTCCCCGCTGTGAGCCGGGCCGATCCCGTAGTGGTGATGGTTTGCGCCACGGTCATGTTGCCGCCGGCAGTGACCTCGATGGACCCGCCCCCGCTGCCGGTAGCTACTGTGCCTAACGTCACCCCGTCGGTCTCAGCAATGAAAATGTCGCCGGTGTTGGTAGACGCGCTGACGCTGACCGCCTTGGTGTCGATGTCGGCGTTTCCACTCCCACCAATAGCACCACCCGTGGTCAGACTGATGGCACCACCGACGAGGTTCTCCTTGTTTACCCCTTCGCTCGTGGGGTCCTTATCGGTGATCGCACCGCCCGCCGTGAGGGCGATACCGCCACTGCTGGCCACAACACGACCTAGGGCGATGTCGCTGATCTCCTCAATGAAAATATTGCCGCTGCTGGCTTGTGCGTCGAGGCTGACTACATTGGTGTCGATATCAGCGGCGCCTGTCGCACCAATGCCGGTGGCCGCGACCAGGTTGATGGTCCCACCGATGAGGTTCGCATTCTCATCTGCCGTGTTGTCACTGATCGCACCGCCCGTGGCGGTGACGTTGATAGTACCGCCCCGGATACGACCCAAGGCGACATTACTCCCCGCTGTGAGCCGGGCCGATCCCGTAGTGGTGACGGTTTGGGATACGATGTTGCCGTCGGCAGTGACCTCGATGGACCCGCCCC
Source organism: Candidatus Thiosymbion ectosymbiont of Catanema sp. Cochon2018 (assembly GCA_011392765.1). Classification (GTDB taxonomy): domain Bacteria; phylum Pseudomonadota; class Gammaproteobacteria; order Chromatiales; family Chromatiaceae; genus Thiosymbion; species Thiosymbion ectosymbiont_A. Next base: position 475,731 of record WYCW01000003.1, read on the forward strand.
CAGTGCCGGTGGTTACGGTGCCCAAGGTCACCGTGTCGGTTTCACGAATATAAATGCCGCCGCTGGTGGTTTGCGCGTTAATGCTGCCCGCCGTGGTGTCGATATCAGTGGCGGCGCCTGTCACACCAATGCCGGTGGCCGCGACCAGGTTGATGGCCCCACCGGTCAGGTTCGCACCTTCATCCCCAGTGGCGTCACTGATCGCTCCACCCGTGGCGGTGACGTTGATAGTACCGCCCCGGATACGACCCAATGCGACATTACTCGCCGCTGTGAGGCTGACGTTCCCTCCCGCGCCTGCCGAAACATCGATGGCGCCGTTATTCGTTATGCTGCCTTTGGCACCAATGGTAACCCCCATGCTGTCCCTGTTGCCGTCCTCGTTGCCAGCACTCGCCGGCCCAATTGTGATTCCGGGATTAATGGCGACGTTGTTGTCTGCCGTAAGCTTCAAGGTGACGACCTGGTCTCCAGTAGCCGCCGCCAAGTTAGGTTGAATGCTTGCCGCAACGGTGATGTTGCCAGGCTGACCCGGATCCGGTGATAGAGGAGTTAGCTGATCCTCAACAGATTGTGGCGTAGAGGTGGACGACGTGGAGATTCCCACGTTATTCCCGTCTTCCAACGCGCTCACTATTATGTCTGCCAATATTGGATCGATCGTGATGTCCCGCGGATCGATCAACCAGAGTCCAGGTTCACCGGCAGGCGCGGAGGCGTCAACCAAGACATCGGCCGCAATTTCGATAGTCCCGGCGGCAGAGGTCTCGATGAAGCCGCCGTCACCGCCTTTCGGGCCGCCTTGTGCGGTGAGAATGCCGTCGATCACGGCTGTCTGCTCCCCGTAGACGATGATGCTGCCGCCGTCGCCGGCGACGGTGGCGTCGGCGATGATCCGGGCCTCGGGCGCCAACACCACGGCGTCGGCATTGGGGCCGGGTCCCTTTCCCTGCCGATCCCCGCCGATGCGGATGTCGCCGCCGCCCGCCTTACCCCTCGCGGTTACCAAGGCCTTCGGCCCGAGCTCGATCCTGTGGCCACGCATGTCGATTTTTCCACCGCGGCTCTTTGGATGTTTTGATGAGACATCGAGGGTGCCGGTCACGGCTACGGTCCCGCTCCGGCCGCCGTCGAGGACGATTTCTCCCCCATCCGAATAGGCGCTGCGGGCCTGCACCTTGCCGCCGACCTTGATCACCTTGTCGATGATGTCCGCGGCGGCATCGGCGGTAATCAGTACTTGTCCCCCCTCGACCCGGATCATCCCGTTGTTCTCGGCCAGGGCGTCTACGCCTTCCGGCCTTTGGGTCACCGGGGAGCCGGTATCGAAGTGGATGAGACCGTCGCCGTAAAAATCGACGGCGAAGGTTTTGGCCCCGCCGATGACAACGGTCGATCCCTTGCCTTGAATAAGGTGATCGTTGCGGGCATGGGGGGCGACCAGGGCGCCGAGACCCCGCTCACCGACCGAGATGCGTCCTTGGTTGACGACCCTGGCGTTGGGGTTGTGGTTGGTGCTCGGGCGGAAGTTGTAGCGCCCGTCCCCGTCCATGAAGTCGTTATCGGCGATGTCCGAGGTGGTCGCCAGGAACCCCTGGGCCCGCACCTTACCCCCCGGCCCGATGGTGACGCCGTTCTGATTGACCAGCCAGACATTGCCGTTGGCCCGGAGAAGCCCGTCGATCCGCGACGGCTGGTTGGTGATGACGCGATTGAGGGCGATGGAATCTTTGCCGGGCTGTTTGAACCGGGTGACCTCGCCGCCCTCGATGTTGAAGCCGTTCCAGTTGATGACGGTTTTATCGCTGTGCTGCTGAACCGTTACCCGCTCCGGATAGGTTTTGATGTCGGCGCTGCCGCGGACGACGACGCCGCCGGTGGGGTTGGCGAGGATAACCGGGCCCGCCAGCATGGCGCTGACAAAGGCCGCCGCCAACACGAGGGGGAATTCGAGCCGCCGGCGGCGCACGACACAAGCTGTCTCGACAGATGATCGGGGGCTGGAATTGTCAGGTTTGAACATGGCAAGGTGCTCCCGGGTCCGGACTCCCGTACAGCAATGCCCGCCGGCGGATGTCCGGTTTCTTTCTCATCCGGCTACCAACCGTCAGTCGCTGTAGTTGGCCGACGACTGGTAACTGGAAGCCGGCGACCGGCAGCTCTTTTCGCTGCTTACCTAAAACCGTGCAATCGTCCGCATCAGGAATTGGGTATCTTTGTCGCCGTCGGCACGCTGACTCGCGCGCGTCAACGGCCTGGCGACCTGCAGCTCGACCGACAGCCCCCGCGAGAACCAGCCCCGTAGCCCTATGCCGGCCGACGCCAGTGACTCCTCGGTGGCCGAGACCAACCGGTTCGATTTTTGCCGCACCACGCCGAAATCATGAAAGGCGAAGAGCTGGTACCGCTCCAGAAATGACCAGGGCGAGGGCTTGGTATACTGGAGCTCGAGGGTGGTGCCGATGCCATCGTCACCGCCCAGCTCTTTGGGGTCATAACCACGCCCGAAATCGATACTGCCGAGGTTGAACTCCTCGTCGGAGAGGACCGGATCGAAGGCATATTGGGCCTTGACCAATCCATACAGCGCGATGGTATCGGTGATTGTCTGCAGACGCGATGCGGTCAATTGGATGCTCGTAAATTCGCCGTCGGCATCGAACCGGGATGCTTTGGGATCACCTTTCTCGGTCGCCCCGAATACCGATAGCCCCCGGCGCAGGCTCAGATTCAGATAGCTCGATCCACCCCACCGGTCGCGAACGTCGTAGGCCACTGCAAGTCCGAGAACCCGCAGCCGATCTTTAAGGAAGGGGTGGTTACCGAAGATATCCGTCTCGCTGTTGATGACATCGAAGCCGCCTTCGACGAAGAGGTTGCGCGATCGGGTGCGAGTCATCGGGTAGACGACCTTGAGGTTGGCGAGGAGCTTGGTGGAGTCGTAATCGAATTTGGCTATGGAGCCGCCGGGGTTGGAGTTACCATAAGAAAGGAGGCCGGAGAGGTGGGTACCACGCTTGCCGATCCGCACCGAGCTATCGAACACTCCGACGCGTTGGTTCTTGCGGTTGCCCCCGAAACCCTCCCCCGGATCACTGACCAGACCGGTAATCGCGACATTCTCTCCGAAGCGCGTGAATGAGTTGGCGCCGGCGCGGAGCGCGACCTCCCACTCGCCGGTGAGCGTGCTGCCGATATTGTCGACCAGCACCAGTTTGTCGAAACGCTTGCGACTGGCGATCACGGCGAGTCGGGATGCCCCGACTGTATCCTCGGATGCCTGCAGCACCCCTTTGACCTCGATACCCGGCAGGTCGTTGGCCAAGAGCAAGGCGCGTTCCAGGGTGCCCAATTTGAGCGGACGTTCCGCGGCGACGGGCTCGAAGTAGCCCTCGATAAGCCGCTCGACGGACCCGATCGCTCCTTCGATCACGACGCTATCGATATATCCCTCGAGCACCTCGAGATACATGCGCCCATCGACGATGCGTTGCGGGGGTACGATTACCCGCGAGAGGATATAGCCATCGTCCCGATAACGACGTTGAATCTCGCCGGCAAGCTCGTAGATTTCAGCCAGCGACACGATGGTGCCATACCGGCTCTCAAAAACCGCCAGCAGCTCCTCGGGGAAATAGACGGTGGCGCCCACCAGGTCGACGGCCCGGAGCTCGAATTGAATATGCTCCGCGCCGCTCGGTGCGAATGATTCATGACCGGGGGGAACGGCAGGGGCACTGCTGCCTTCGGGCAAGTTCGGGCGATTCCCTTCCAGATTACGCAACCAGACGTCGGGCTCCCCGGATTCGACGGATAGGGTTTGAGCCGTGGCTATCTCAAGCACCCCCGCGGCCAGCAGCAGCACCTGCCCGGCAAGATACCAACCCGCCGCCCTAGAGAATCCCATACCTGATCTCCCCTGCCTCCTCTCGACGGCCTGGTCCGTCCGCCGGGATTGCCTAATGAATTGACCCGTCACCCACGCTTCCCTGCCGTGATGCAGGTCGCTCGCCCCGGCATTATCAGCGACTACCCACGTACTTGCACAATGGGGACATCACGCAACCAAAGGCGTTGCCAAGATCGTGTCGAAGGACAAATCACAGCGAGCCGCCTGCTGCAGACAGGTCGCTGCGGCTGATCGATCCGCAGCGGCCTGATCTCCTGTGCAACAGGTGGTTATCAAGAGTCTTCAGATGGGGTAGAGACCGCCTCGGAGGCGGAACGTTCGGCCTCGATTTCCTCCGGAGCCGAGAAGGTCACCCGGCGATTGACGGCATCGTAGGGATTGGTCCCGTTCAATGGCCGGGATTCTCCCAAACCGCGAATCGTCAACCGTTCCCCGGCGACACCATGCTTTTCCATGAGGTAGTTGCGCACCGCCTCGGCCCGCCGCTGCGACAGGTCGCGGTTGAGTGCCTCGGACCCGGAGGCGTCCGTATGCCCCTCGACGACGAACGCGAATCCCTTCAACTCCTCACGATGCAACACCTCCCCGATCTTATCCAGAAACGGGATGGTCTTCGGATCCAATCGGGCCGAGTTGATCCGGAACTGAAGGCGGAAGGAGGCCGGTCCGGCATCCGGGTTACCCTCGGAGGGAGGCAGGGGCGCCTGGACCACCGATCGCGTGCGCCTGGGTTTCGAGGCCCTGTACACGCGCTTGGGTTTCGAGCCGCTTCGTGCCCGCTTGGGCTTCGAGCCCCTCGAAGAGGCACGGGAAGACTTCTTCGAATGCACGCGCCGCGCAGGCGGCGCCTTGCTGATCGAACGCGTACTCTTCAGGGCACGCAAGACTTCCGCCCGCGAGGCGTTCGGGTTGAGATAGCTCCCCTCCGCCCACGCGTCGAATGCGGCAAGGCTTATCACGAGCAGGGAGAGCAGGCTGATCTTGGGCTTGATGTTGCGCATGGCTCGATTTACCTCTTGGTTTGATTCCGTTGGAATCCGTGGCCCCATCGTATGATGGCACCATGCCGACCATGGTTTTGTTTAGGAGTATAGTACGCTCCGTTGCCGCCAGGAAGTGGGGCCTGGGTGCCGGGCAGAATAGGCATCTATTTTCGAAAACATGATCTTGTAGGTTGGGCAAAGCCGCTGGGGACGGTGGCAGCCGCCGTGGACTGCATGGACTCAGTGGACCACGTGGACCGGGGGTCGCTGTGTGCCCCCGAGTCCATGCAGTCCATACCGTCCATGTTGTCTAATGGGCTACCCTCATGTCGCCATGTGGTCCACGGCGGCGTGCCCAACATCACAGGAGGTTTCAAAATGTTGGGCACGCCGCGTCCCTGCGGCTTTGCCCAATCTACAAGATCATGTTTTTGGGAGGATTTAGACGCGCTCGCCCGGTGGTGGGCACAGCCCACCCTACGATGGATATCAACAGCCCTTAAGATGTTACCGATGGACCCGAGCACATCTCAGCACACCCCCCTTCCCGAAGGCTCGGATGTCGGCGGGTACGATATTACCCGGACCCTCGGGTCCGGTACCTTCGGTATCGTTTATCGCGCCGAGGGACATGTGCTCAAGGATCCGGTCGCGATCAAGGAGTTTTTTCCGCGGGATATCGCCTACCGAACCGATGACGGGCAGGTTACGCCGCGGCAGGATCACGCGGAGGATTTTGCCTGGGCGCTGGATCGCTTCGTCAGCGAGGCGAAGACGCTCCGCAGGCTGGCCGAACCGCAACCGCACCCGAATATCATCCAGGTCCAGCACGTTATCGAGAAGAACGGCACCTCGTACTTCGTCATGAAGTGGGAAGACGGGGAGGCATTGGATGTCGTCCTCGAGCGCGAGCCGCGTTGGGACGAGGAACGCCTACAAAGGATTCTGGAGGCGTTGCTCGCCGGGCTGGAGCATGTCCACGACGCCGATGTGCTGCATCGGGATATCAAGCCGAGCAATATCCTGATCCGACCAGACGGCACGCCGGTACTGATCGATTTCGGATCCTCACGCCGGGTCTCCGGCAACCAGGATATGTCCCAGTACGTCCAGTTGACACCGGCCTTCGCACCGCCGGAGCAACAGTATGGTCAGTATGGAAAGTGGACGGATATTTACAGCCTCGCCGCGACCTTGTTTTTTGCACTCACCGGCCACAAACCGGACCCCGTCGCGGCGGTGCGCCCCAAACTTGCCGACGAACTGCAGGGCCGCTACACGGACCGCTTTTTGAGCGGCATCGATGAGGCCCTGGAGCTGAACTACCGAGAGCGTCCGCAATCCGTCGCCGAGTGGCGTTCGGCGTTGGGCCTGGAGTCGGATCAGAGTACCGGCGTTCCGCCCCGGACTCAGCATGAACTCCCGAGCGATGACTCGGAGGCAACCATCGTCATGCGGAAACCGGGGCCCGATCAGGCTCGGCAAACGGGGCTACCGGTCTCGGGACCGGCAGTCGCCGCGCCCACGGTCGTCCTGCCCGCCCTCCCGGACCCGGAAAACGCAGGCGAGTCGCCTCCCCCGGATACAAGCCGCCCCGAACCGACCGGCGAGGAGCCGAAATCCAAGCGGATCGGTTGGTTGAGGACCCATTGGCTGAGCGCCCTGTCGCTTGCCGTGGCGGCGGGGATCCTGGCACTGCTGATCTGGTTGTGGGCCGGACTGAACACAGAACCGCCGCCACCTCCGGTCGAAGGCCCTGAGTCCGACGAATCACCCACGGAGGGCAAATCAACATCACCGTCGGGACAGGAACAACCCAGGGGACACGCGGAAGTGTCCGAGTCACCAACAGTAGTGACACCCTCCGAGCCGGCTCCGCCACCGCCCACCGCGGAGCAACAAATCTCCAAGGTTATCGAAGGCTTCGACTGCACCCCACTGCAAGCTGAAAAGCTCACGGAAGGCGGCTATGCGATTAAAGGGTATGTCGCCAGTCAAACCGATCTCAGGCGATTGAATACCGAATTGGGCGCAATCGCCCAAGTCACGATCGACAGCGGCGGGGTAGCGGTCGTTCCGCGCCCCCTGTGCCCCCTTCTGGGGCTGGTGAGTCGGTATTCCACCCCGTCACGACTCTCCATCGTGCCCAACCACCCCGACGGACGCTACATCACCGGCGATGACTTCAGTGTCGTCTTCCGCAACGGCGACCAGTCTTCGGGGCGGCTGTACGCCTTCTATATCAGCTCCGCGGGCGAGGTCTACGCTCCCCCCGAGGCGTTCGATCGGCTCTTATACGTCGGCGCCGAAGTGGGGCTGGACGGCTACAAGGCCAGCGCACCCGGCAAGGATCTCATGCTCGCCCTCTGGTGCCGGGGCGTGAGCTTACCGCCACACCTGGGCCGACTGGATCGCATCGAGGATTTGCTACCGACCCTGGATGAGGTCCTGGAGGAACACGCATCCAATTGCGACATAAGCCGACGCTTCATCGAGATTCGCTGATCCCCCAGTACAGGGGAATCATTTTTTTCCGCTTTTTCCGCAAAGGAACGCCAATCAACGCAAATTGGTCGCAATAGGTCACATTCTATTTTTTGTCCACAGATTACGCAGATTCTCACAGATTATTTTGTTTTTAATCTGCGAAAATCTGCGTAATCTGCGGATAGATCAAAGCGACCGGATCATTTTTCCCATTTTCTGTCCACAGATTACGCAGATTCCCACAGATTATTTTGTTTTTAATCTGCGGAAATCTGCGTAATCTGCGTAATCTGCGGATAGATCAAAGCGACCGGATCATTTTTCCCATTTTCTGTCCACAGATTACGCAGATTCTCACAGATTGTTTTGTTTTTAATCTGCGAAAATCTGTGTAATCTGCGGATAGATCAAAGCGACCGGATCATTTTTCCCATTTTCTGTCCACAGATTACGCAGATTCTCACAGATTATTTTGTTTTTAATCTGCGAAAATCTGCGTAATCTGCGGATAGATCAAAGCGACCGGATCATTTTTCCTATCTTCTGTCCATAGATTACGCAAAGTATCACAGATTGTTTCGTTATCATGACGCTTCTTGATTCATTTGCGTTGATTTGCGTTCATTTGCGGCTAACTTTTAGGTGGCGAGCGCCAATTTCCTGGCCCCGGAGAAGTCGGTTTTTCCACTGCCGAGCTTGGGGACCTGCTCCACCCGCCGGATCTCGGCGGGGATGGTAAGCGGATTCAGACCGGCATCGATCAAGGTCTTGCGCAACCCGTCCGGGTCCAGGTCGACCGCGATCAGCAGGATAATCCGCTCACCCTTCTTCGGGTCCGGGACATTGACGGCCACCAGGTCCAGCTCCGGTTCAGCAAGCACCTGCCGGACCTGTTCCTCGACCTGGGTCAGACTGACCATTTCACCCCCCAGCTTGGCGAACCGGCTGTAGCGATCGACGATGGTCAGGAAGCCGTCCCGGTCCAGACGGCCCTTGTCGCCGGTCTTGTACCAGCGGCGGCCGTCGAGCTCGACAATGGCCTCGGCAGTTTTTTCACGGGCATCGAGATAGCCCTTCATCACTTGCACGCCGCTGATCAGGATGAGCCCTTCCTCTCCCGACGGCAGGGTTTCCAGACTCACCGGATCGACGATGCGGAAGCTGGTTCCCGGAAAGGGCATCCCCACGGTACCGGGCCTGTTACCAACCTGGGTCCGCCACTCATCGGTGTCCAGGCTATCGGGCAGGTTGCAGCTCGCCACCGGTGCCGTCTCGGTAACGCCATAGCCTTCGTAGATGGGTTTTTGGAATCGGAGGGCAAAGGCCTCGCGCAAGTCCGGGCCCAGTCGCTCGGCGCCCGTAATGACCACCCGCAGGGATTCCAGCATCACGGGATGGATGTGTTTATTGCGGGTATAGAAACGCAGAAAGGTGGGGGGGCTGAACAGGATGGTGGCACGATGGCGGGCGACAGCCTTGGCGCTGCCGAGGGCGTCCGTGGGGTCCGGGTGGCAGACCATGGGGATACCTTCCAGGAGGGGCAGGAAGGTGGTAACCGTCAGCCCGAAGGCGTGAAACAGGGGCAGATTGGAAAGGATCCGGTCGTCGGTCTCCAGGTTGAGCATGTCGAAGGTCTGACGCACATTGGCCAGGATGTTGCGATGGGTGAGCTCGATACCCTTCGGGGCTCCCTCGCTGCCGCTGGAGAACAGGATGACGGCGGTGTCTTCGGGAGCGACCCGATGATCGGGAGCGACCCGATGATCGGGAGCAACCCGATGATCGGGAGCAACCCGATGATCGGGAGCAACCCGATGATCGGGAGCAACCCGCTGACCGAACAGGCCCCAGGCCCAACCGCCGGGAAGAATACTTGCGGCCGCGAGCATCAGCAGGCCCTCGGCCTTGCCGATCCCCGCCTTCAGGTCCTCCATGTAATGCAGCTCGATCCCATCCAAGACGTCGCTCAGATCCAGTCCCCGGTCCTTGAGCCTGACGAGGAACTGCCGAGCAGTGATGATGTTGCGGATGCCCGCGCGCTCCATACCCGCACGCAGGGCCTCGCGGCCGGCGGTGTAGTTGAGATTGACCACCGTCCTGCCGGCCAGAAGGACAGCCATGTTGGCGATGGCCCCGGCGGCGCCGGCGGGCATGAGGACCCCCAGGTTCTGCGTCGGCGCCAGCCGCCGGACCCGGCGCGCAAACAGGAAGACGGCGGCCATGAAGCGGCGGTTGGTCAGCTCGGTACCGGTCGAGTCCAGGACACAGGGCCGGCCGCGCTGCCGGGCGGCGGTTCTGAGCCAAGCCTCGGGCAGTGTCGGCAGGGTTCGGGCATAAATCTCCCAGGCGTTGACCGAGCGCTCGAATACGGACTGCTTGACTTGCACGGAGGTCGCGGAAAGCGGCAGGGGCGCCCCGAAGGCCAGCACCGGATCCCGCGCCCGCCGGCGGTGATTCTCCCTGAGCTTGGCGTTGGCGAACGAGAAGGCGCTGCCCCAAAGCCCGTGCAGATAGAAGGGCAGGATAACGCCCTCCTCTACCCTGGCCGCGGCCGACTCGAAGTCCCGTTCGAACTCCCCGAGCTGACCCGTGCGGCTGATGTGTTTTTCGGGGAACAGGCAGACGACCTCCCCCGCGTTCAGCAGCTCGGCAACGGTATCCATTGCCTTCTCGCCTTGGTCGGCGGGGATGGGTACTATCCCGAACAAGTCGAGCAACCGGCGCTGGTACCAGCGCCCGTAGCCAGCCGGCTCCAGCACGAAGCGAACCGGCCTCGGGCTGGCCGTCCGCACCGGTAACCAATCGATCCGGGAGACGTGATTACCCAGCAGGAGTACCCCTCCCCGGGGCGGCATGTTCGCACGCCCGATCACTTTTAACCGGTAGCGGAGCGCAAGGATGCGTTCTGCCAGGAAACGCGCCCAGGACCGGGGCAGCCTGTAGAAGGTGTAGATGGTCCCGCCCAACGCCATGACCCCCAGGGCCTGGATGATGGGAAGGCTGCCGCTCTCCAGCCGGGCGGCCGCTACCGTCAGCCCCAAAAAGGCCAGCATCACAATGTGTTGCACGAAATTATTGGCGGCCAGAACGCGGCCCAGCCCCGAAGCCTCGGCACGGAGCTGGATCAGCGCATTCAAAGGCACCAGGAACAGCCCACCCATGATGCCGATCACCAGAAAATCCAAGGCCATGGTCCAAACCGAGGGCAGGCCCGGCAGCAGGAACAAGCCGACGGCGATGCCCAGGGCGCCGATGGGAACCAATCCCGTCTCTATATGGCCGCGGGACACCCTGCCCGCGATGACCGAGCCCAGGGCGATACCGATGCCGGAGCAGGCCATCGCGCCCTGGATCGCTACTGTATTGGTCGCCCCCAGGGTCTCCTTGGCAAAGGCAGGAAAGGTCGCGACCATCACCTGCGCGATGGCCCAAAAGCCCGCCAGACCCAGGATCGAGAGCCAGATGACCCGATTCCGGTAGGCCAAACCTAAGTTCTCCATCAGGTAACGACCGGTGCGGTACTCCCGCCAGTCGAAGTGCATAGCCGCGCGACGGTGCTGCTTCTCGGGCAGCCGGTACGCAAGGGCCAGCTCGAGCAGGGAAAAGCCCACCAGGAACCAGCCCACGGGTGCGACCAGCCCCATGACCTCCCTGGTGGTCATAAAAGTCTTTTCTGCCAGGAAGGCCTCGAACAGTACCGAGAAGAAAAAGATCCCCGCCAGGATGCCCGCGGTTACCGTAGCCTGAACGATTCCGTTGCCGGCGGCCAGCGATTCCTCGCCTACCAACTCTTTAATAAAACCGTACTTGGCCGGCGCATAGAATGCACTCTGAACCGCCAGCAGAAAGGTCATGGCGAAGGCCGGCCAGAACCAGCCCAGATAGTAAAAGGCGGTGATCGCCAGGGTGAGCCCGACCGCGGCCCAGGCACTGATCCGCATCACCTGGTTCTTGGGGTACTTGTCCGCGAAAAACCCGGAGGGTGTGAACAGCAGCACGTACGGCAGCAGGATCAGGGCATTGACGATGGCCGTCAGGGTAACCTGCAAATCCCCTTCATAGACCTTGAACAGGGTGTTCTGGATGATGATCTTGTGCCCCAGATCCACGAAGGCGTTGAGGAAGGCCACCGCGACATAGGGCAGGAAACCGGTAATGCGAAAGAGTTGCAGCATGTTGATTTTCCTGCAAAGAGGACCTTAAGGACAGTGTAGCCCTTTGCTTCCGACTTAGGGGAGCTTGAAAATTGGTGTAGAGTCAGAGGCTGTCTAAAAACTAACACATTGATTTTAAAGCGGTAGGGTTATTGCTGGGTTTTGGCCGTCCCTGGCCGCAACCCAGCCTACGGTCCCTTTTTAGACAGTCTCTTAGACGGCCTCTAAGGCATTGGCAGAGCTGCTGAACGTCCGTCCCGGTGAGGTCCGCGCCCTACTGCACGGGCAGTTGCCTGGGGAACGTACCGATGAACTTAAGCAGCAGCTCCTCGAGACCGGGACACCGCTGTGAATCCGAGGTAAATTCTTTGCGTGAGTGAATGATGCAACCAGCAAGCCAACCAACCCTCTATGAGTCCCTGGAAGCTCTGCCGGAAGGAGTGACCGGGGAAATCCTGAACGGACAACTCTATACTCAATCACGGCCCTCCAAGCGTCATGCCTACGTTGCTTCCCGTATTGATCGTTCGATATCACAAGTGAAAAATCACTTCGTCGGGGTTGCCGTAGGCAGGAGCGGCTTCTTCTACGGCCCAGCGGATCGTCTCCGCGGTGGCCCGTCCGATGCCGCGCACCGACGCCAAAGCCTCCGCGTCGGCCTGTATGACCTCCTCCAGGCTCCCGAAGGTCTCCAACAGGCAGCGTGCCCGTTGTGGCCCTACTCCCGGCAATCCCTGAAGAACGCGAGCCTGAATCCGCGACTTGCCGCGGGGACGGCGGCCGGGGCGAGGCACCGCACCAGTAGCCGCCACGCGACCCTGGTGCGCTGCGAATAGCATGAGTTGCGCCGTCTCGGCCGCATCCCGAGAACGCAGTAAGGGAATGCCCAGATAGAGAGTCAGACCGATCAGGGCACCTTGAATGGCCTCGCGGCGCATTCCGGATGCGGCCAGGTCCGCCGCCGTCCCTTCCAGGATGAGTGCCTTCCGCAGCGGCGAGGCGGCCAGCCGGTGGGCCTGCCTGAACAGGCGTCCGTCCTTGATCGAGGTGACGAGATCGAGAAGCGTCTTGCGCTCGATGAGCAGGGCCTCGTCGATCAGGTAGTCGCCCAAGGGCAGGCGTTCGACGACCAGAGACACTTCCTCGTACTCGCGCAGACTATCGACCACGCCTCCGTTCCGCTCACGGTCGTCGGCAAGGATCTCGATCATGGAGGAACTGACGCTGCGATCATCTCTCCTGCCGCCCGTAGGCCATGCCCAACTCCATGGCCGTAGGGTAACCTCCCGGCGAGCCACGATGGAGTAGATCGTTGGGAAAATCCCGAGGCACCTTGTCGATCTCGTCGATAAGCACCAGGGTATCGGTCTCGCATTCGTAAGCTGTCGGGATCGTTGGTCATGGTACCCCCTTGCGCTCTGGATCGATCGGCAACTCGAAACGCTGTTGGTCGCGGTCGTCGCGGCCGCCCCGGTTGGGTGATACGGGCGAGACGCTCGTGCTCCGTGCCAGATCGCGGACGGTCCGGGCGGCGTGGGGAAGGACCAGTTCTCGGTCGGATTCCGATAGCTGACTGAGGGGATTCCTGGGGTCATTGAGTCCCTGGAATTGGGTGATCCATAAGCGATTCTCACGCATCAGCTTATGCAACTCCCTTTGAGCAGTTTCGGTCCATTGCACGCCGTTCCATTCCTCCAAGAGCTGCAGAAGAGACCCCCAGGAGGAGCGGCGCTCGGGAATCTGTCGGGCCTTCGCCAAGCTCTCGCCGACAGTTTGAACGAGGCGGATTTCTGTGGCTGGATCGTGACCCGTGCGTTGCCACTGCCCGAGCAGTGCGGTCCGCATCATCGAGGCGGGAAAACGCTCAGCGCGCAGCGCATCTCGGATCAAGGCGAACCATAGCTCCTGGTCGAGTGTCCCTAGGCCATCCACTGCGCGGACGAGGGCCAGATACTTATTGTCACCGGGCGGTGCCTGCTCTAGGATCGCCTTGAGGTTCTCACGCCAGAATCCGGGGTCGGGACGGGCCTTCCAGACCAGCAGCCAGAGGAGAGCATGGGCGCTCACCAAGAGCCGTTTTTCGTTGTCCCATTGAAAGTCTTCACGGTTATTCGGCAAGAAGTCCAGTCGGCCTAAGCCATCGGCCGGCGGGGTGACGCGCCAGGCCAATGCCACGATGCGACGGAACGGCTCATTATCTCCGCTCCACCAGGTCTCCTTCGCAACCTGCCAAACAGCATTCCAGAACCACCGACGCTGATTGTCGGTGAGTGTGGGATCACCGATCAGGGAAACCAGCACATCCTCGTAATCTTCGATTCCGTGATACCGGTCGATGGGAGGCGGAGCCCTGTTCGTGTCGCCTCGTACCCTCGCCGCAACGTAATCCAACAGATGTTGCTCGTCGCGGAGGTCTGACGCCAAGTCCTGGGTGAGCGTGGTCGTCATAAGATCGTCTTAAGGATTGTCTCCGTGATCGTTGCGGTTCGCTTCAATTCGACGCTTATGGTAATCCCAAAACGCTTGCGGTGGTTCTTGCGGCATGTCGTGGGGGGTTACCAGCAACACGTCGAGTACGCGCTCGAAGTGCCCACCGTTAACGATCCATTCCCGGAAACCGCGTTCGCCGGAGGCCAGCGATCGCGTCCAGCCATGATCAGGCACATCGGGAGCGGCGTCAAAGAACCAGGCCAATTCCGCATCGGCCCAAGTTGGTTTACGCCGCAAGGAAAAATTCATCTCAAATAGCAGGTAACGGGTGTCGGGGAACTTTCCAAGTTCGTTGAATAGGCCCAGGCCCATCAGAAATTGTGCAGTATCTTCCGTTTCGTCCAGAGTCCCGTGAAAAACCCAAAGCCGTGGGCGGTGCTCGAAGTCGTGTTCGCAAAGGTCGCCGAAAAGAGCGCACCTTGCTTCAGCCGAGAGGTGTTTATCAGCGAGAATCTCAAGATTGTGCGGTGTACCGAACCGGGTGATGGTTTTTTCGGCCGGCTCGATGCGCGCAAGGCATCCTGTACTTGGCAGCCACGTCAAGGGTAGAGCGCACTCTGTGAATGGTGGTATCCCCTCCGAGGAAACCTGTCCCGGAGAATTCTGGGTAGCGTCCAGGTTAAGCCACTTCGGGTGATTACTGAGACACTCCTTCAATTCGCTGCTTGAGTCGCGGTAGTTTTCGTACATCAGGGCTTGCTTTACCATCAGTACTTCCGTGAGATCGCCATCCTGGTATGCTTTGTGAATGGTATCGAGAAAGGTTTCTCCCATGCGATTACTTCCAATTGGTGGAACGGATTTGCAGCCACACTCGGGCATTTTTCCCTGTATGTCAACGGATGACCGGTGGCGATACTGGCGGCGACCGCTTCTTCGGGCCCTACCCGAGCGCCTGGGCGGTGCGCGAGACTACGCAGTTGCTCCAGAATAGGTAACATGAGGAACCGGGCGCTCTGCCGCACGCGGCCCGATTCTGGCTACAATAAATGGCTACGAGTGAGGAGGGGAACGGATGGCGTCATTTTTGCAGGAGATGTTCTTGCGTTTCGGTGAGGCCATCAACGCTTGGGACGACGAGGAGGAGGAGACCACGGAGACGTCCTGCCGCGGCACCCCGGAGCTAGCGGTCGAGCACGTGGTGGACGAGACCTACAGCCGGTTGCGCTTTCTGTCCGGCTATTCCCGGCGTCTGAGAGAGCCGGTTGCGACTACCCTTCGGCATATCGACGGGCTGGTCGAAGAGGTCCCCGGAGCCATTCTGTGTAGCCGGTCTGCGTTCTCCGAGGATCCACGGGTCAACGCCTTCTTCGCCGATCCCGACCACCTGCAAAAGGTATTCAGCCGGAGCGCGGAGGTCCGTGAGCTGCTGGATGCCGAGCCCGACGCCGAGGAGTGTTGGGCCCTTTTATGCATGAGGAAAGAAGAGCACCGGCGGCTGGGGATGTCATTGATCGGCGATGCGGTGCGAAAAGAGGTCATGCAGACGGCGGTGAATTTCGTCGATCACCAGGTCCTCTCTCCCGCCACCAGCGAGGTGGGGGCCAGGAGTTCGCTCAAGTGCTGCATCTTCAGCGGCTTGCTGGCGTATATCCGAAAACAGGCGCGGGATGAGAAGATCAGGGTCATCGAGGCGGAGAATCGTCGCGACCTGCTCGTCGCCCGCCTGCACCGGAGTGTCTCCGAAAACGGCAGCGAGTCTCGCGCAGAGGTGCAACGGGAGATCGACGAGATCGAGAAAGTGCTTGCCCGGGAAATTCCCCGTTTGGCATCCCTGGAGTCCCGTCTCGAGCGCACGGTCGATGTCCTGGAGAATCCGGCTCGATACGTCAGCGGTCACCTGATCTCTATCCATCTGAGCCGTCTGGGGATCAAGCTGGACGGCAATGGGACCGATACCGGCAACGAGGTTCCGCTCTTCGAGATCCGGGTCGCGGGTCAGGGTGTCAGAATCGGGGCCCTGGTGCGTTTTCCCCGTGCCGAACTCCTGCCGCAGCAGGACTTAGCCCGCAAAGCCGATCTCTTCCTTACGCTTTGAGGCCTGACATAACCATGACACCGGAAGAGGTTTTCTTTTTCATCGGTTCTGTTTTCGGCTTGTTTGGAATCCTGGCCATCGCCGTCGGTGTAGTGGTAGCGATCCTGATCGGAGAGGGAGAAATCAGGCTCATCGATACGCCGACCCTGCTCAAGGATACGGAGATCCCGCTCGGAGGGAGAAGAAAACATGAATAAGCCCGTCATACCCCGCATGACCGCCCAAGGTGGGTAGTGGGTAAGTTTCAAGTGAGGACGTCCAGCAGTCGATAGTCATTCTGAATTTCTACCACTTGAAAATTTACCACTACCCAAGGTGTAGTCGTCGTAATCCAAAGTACCCCTGAGCCGGACCGCCTGCCGGTATCCGGTCTTCCCGAGATTTGAGGGTCTTTACACCATGTCGCTGCAACCCGTGATTCTCTCCGGCGGGTCCGGAACCCGGCTCTGGCCCCTGTCCCGGGAGGCGTACCCGAAGCAGTTCCTCCCCCTGACCGGCAAGTACACCATGCTCCAGGAAACCGTCAGGCGACTCTATGGGATCGAGACGGAGCATCCCCGGCAGGCCCTCGGTCTACTCGACCCCATCGTGGTTTGCAATGAGGCCCACCGATTTCTGGTAGCTGAGCAGCTCCGCCACCTGGACCGCCGACCTGCCGCCATTATTCTCGAGCCCGAGGGTCGCAACACAGCGCCGGCCCTCGAACTTGCGGCCGTGGCGGCCATCGACAAGGGCCAGGACCCGGTGCTGTTGGTGATGCCCGCCGACCACGATATCCGTAACGGACATGGCTTCCGACAGGCAGTGGCGGACGGCTATGTCCTGGCCCGGCAGGGGGCTGTGATTACCTTCGGGATCGTCCCCGACCGGACGGAGACGGGCTACGGCTACATCCGTCGGGGCGCCCGCTTTGCGGCTCAGGGGATCGGGGGCGAGGCTTATGTCCTTGAAACCTTTGTCGAGAAGCCGGATGCGGCTACCGCTGAGGGCTATCTACGCAGCGGCGACTATCTTTGGAATAGTGGAATTTTCATGCTGAAGGCCTCGCTCTGGCAACGGCTGCTGGAGCGTTTCCGACCCGATATCGCCGCGGCCGGCGGAAAGTCGTACCACGGAGGCACGACGGAGGGAGACTTTCGATACCTGGATGCAGCGGCCTTCCACGCCTGTCCCAACGATTCCATCGACTATGGGGTCATGGAGCAGTTGACCGGGGACTCGTCGGCAGGAGAGGTATCCGCCCTCGTGCTACTGCTGGATGTAGGCTGGTCGGATGTGGGTGCGTGGTCCGCTTTATGGGAGGTAAGGGCGCAGGATGATGCCGGTAACGTGCTCGACGGCGATGCCTTCGTCCATGACGCACAGGGTAATTTACTGCTGGCCCAGCACCGCATGGTGGCGGCCGTGGGTGTTGCCGACCTGATTGTGGTGGAGACACCGGACGCGGTCCTGGTGGCGAATAAGGAATCGGCCCAGGATGTCAAGGCCGTGACCCAGTTCCTACAGCAGGAACAGCGCAGCGAGTATCGGCACCACCAGCGCATGCATCGGCCCTGGGGCAGCTTCGACTCCATCGGATTCGGTGATCGCTATCAGGTCAAGCGCCTGACGGTAGCTCCGGGTCAATCCCAATCCCTGCAGATGCACCACCATCGGGCCGAGCACTGGATCGTGGTCTCGGGTACGGCGCGGGTCACGAACGACGAGAAGGTCTTCCTGCTCACGGAAAACGAGTCCACCTATATCCCTGTCGGCACCATCCACCGCCTGGAAAACCCAGGGACCATACCCCTGGAAATCATCGAGGTCCGGTCCGGAAGCTATCTCGGCGAAGACGACATCGTCCGTTTCGAAGACGCCTACAACCGCACGGAAAACGAGACCTGACATGGGCTTCAAATGCGGGATCGTGGGCCTGCCGAACGTAGGCAAGTCGACCCTCTTCAATGCCTTAACCCAGGCGGCCATCGCCGCGGAGAATTACCCTTTCTGCACCATCGAGCCGAACCTGGGGGTGGTGCCCCTGCCCGATGCACGGCTCGATGAAATCGCCCGCATCGTCAAGCCCGCGAGCGTCATCCCCACCAGTATGCAGTTCTGGGATATCGCCGGCTTGGTGGCCGGAGCCTCCCAGGGTGAAGGATTGGGTAACCGGTTCCTGGCCAATATTCGGGAGACGGATGCCATCGCCCATGTGGTGCGCTGCTTTGAAGACGATGGCCTGGTCCATGTCTCGGGCACAGTAGACCCGGTACGCGACATCGAGACCGTCAACACGGAGCTGGCTCTGGCGGACCTGGAGTCGGTGGAGAAGGCCCTGGACCGACTTGCCCGTCAGGCCAAAACCGGAGACAAGCAGGTCTTGCCCCGCAAGGCCCTAGTGGGGCGACTGCGCGACCATCTGGATGCCGGCAGACCCGCGCGTTCTCTGGAACAGACCAGTGACGAACGGCGGCAACTGCGCGATCTGTTCCTGCTCACCGCCAAACCCGTGATGTACATCGCCAACCTGGACGAAGGCGGTTTCGGGGACAATCCCCTGCTGGGTACCGTACGCGGGCTTGCGCGGGAGGAAGGCGCCGAGACGGTGCCCGTATGCGCCGCCGTCGAGGCGGAGCTCCTGGATCTTCAGGCCGATGAGCGAGAAAGCTTCCTCGCCGATCTGGGGCTCGCGGAGCCGGGCCTGAACCGGGTGGTACAGGCGGGCTACCGATTGCTGGGCTTAGAAACCTTTTTTACTGCGGGCCCCAAGGAGGTGCGGGCCTGGACCATTCCCCGCAATACCGGCGCGCCGCAGGCCGCCGGCGTCATCCACACCGATTTCGAGCGCGGCTTCATCCGCGCCGAGGTGGTCTCCTACGAGGATTTCGTCGCCTGCGGGGGTGAGCAGGGGGCCCGCGAGGCGGGCAAGCTGCGTTCGGAGGGCAAGGACTATATCATCCGGGACGGGGATGTGATCCATTTCCGGTTCAACGTCTGACTCGAGGGCACTTTGAAAAATACGGTTTTCGTCAACCGATGAGTAAAAACACCCATTTTTCAAGGTGCCCTTGACGCCATGCTCCCCCACTAGCTATATTTTGCCCCCATCCTGGCTACGTAGCTCAGCAGGTTAGAGCGCGGCACTCATAATGCCGTTGTCGGTAGTTCGAGTCTACCCGTAGCCACCAAATACCCCAGAGCCCGTAACCCGTAGGATGCGGTGAGCCGCCAGGGATGGCGGCGAACCGCATCGAAAGGAAAACGTAACTATTCAACCCCCCCATCTTGCGCGGTGAAAACACAACCGGAAAAAACTACGAATCCCGCGAATCAGCGCGAATCCCTCTCCGAACCTGAGAAGCTGTCCGGTTAAAAGCAATCCTGAATGATTTGGCGTTGTCCGGAGGGAAAAGATTCTTGCCTAAGAGGCTGTCTAAAAACTAACACATTGATTTAGAAATGAAAAATTCTTCGTGTCTTCGTGGCTTTGTGTGAGAAATGAAGAACATCACACAAAGGCACAAAGCCACAAAGGGGTACTAAGAGACTGTCTTTTTAGACAGGCTCTAAGACCGGATGCCAGGTTCGTCCCAACCGTAGGCTGGGTTGAGGGACGAAACCCAGCGTTGCTGAGTGCTACGAGCTATTTTTAACCAGACAGCTCCTCGGTTCGGGATGAAAGATCCCTCCTTTCAGAAGGGTGTCACAAAAGTAGCGCAGGCGTCCTCGCCTGCATCGAGAAATGCAGGCGGGGACGCCTGCGCTACGTCCCACGGATGGGCTTTTGCGACACCCTCTTTCAGTTCGGGACGAAAGGTCCCTCCTTTCGGTTCGGGATAACAATTTCACGTGGATTCGCGTGATTCGTAGTTTTTCCTTTTTTTGCTGACCGGTAACGCTTAAAACTCGATGGCATCGACCTACCCCTTCGAGCTCGATCGGCCCGAAGATTACGCGCTGTGGCGAGAGCGGAAGCTCGGTGAGTATCCGGCCCGGCTCGAAGACCTGATCGTAGAGATCCGTGACCCGCGCCGGCTGACAGCCGTCGAAGCCGAAGCCCTGCAGGCCCGTTGCCGCCGCGCCAACATGGCTATCTACGCGAGCCCCAGCGGCGATGATCCGGACAAGGAGATTCCCCGTCTGCTCGGCGCGCAGCTGGGTCTGATGCGCCTGGATCACAACCTGGGCGCGGACGAGGACGCCATCACCTCATTGACGGTCCGATCCGACGTCCTGCGCCAGGACTACATCCCCTACAGCAACCGTCCGCTCGCCTGGCATACCGATGGGTACTACAATACGCCGGATCGCTGGATCTACGGGACCTTACTGCATTGTGTCCGGCCGGCGGCGGCCGGCGGCGAGAACCATCTTCTGGACCACGAGATCGCGTATCTATTGCTGCGCGACCGGAACCCGGAATTCGTGCGCGCCCTCATGCACCCGCAGGCGATGACCATCCCGGCCAATCGGGTGGACGGACAAGTGTCGCGTCCGGAGCGCTCCGGACCCGTTTTTTCGGTGCACCCGGCAGGTCACTTACACATGCGCTATACGGACCGAACGCGCAGCATTCAGTGGCGGGACGATCCCCTTACGACGGAGGCCGTCTCCTGCCTCAAAGGCATATTGCATGGCAGGACTGCCCGGCATTTCTCGGTCGGATTGGAGGCCGGTTGGGGCTTGGTGAACAACAACACGCTGCACACCCGGACCGGATTCGAGGATGGCGAGCGCCCGCGCCTGCTCTACCGGGCACGCTACTACGATCGAATCTCCGATACCTGATAGACTGGCGAGGCGTTGCCTCAGACCGACGAGGCGTGACCAACCGCACCGAAGAACCACGGATGGACACGGATAAACACGGATGTGATCCGTGTTTATCCGTGTCCATCCGTGGTTCAAAGGATTTGCGATTCCCGCCCAAGCAAGAGGCAGAAATGTTTTTGTGCAGCGCGCAAACTTGACTCATTGGTAAAGATGCAGGTCCCTCAAGGAATCCAGGGCGAGCGCGTATAAATTTCTTATCGATCAACAAATTGCTACCAGCTCCCAAGCGCCGGCGCGGAGCGCGTAGCCCAACATCAACCTTTCGTTGGGCACGGCGCACCGTCCCCCTCCTTCGTCGGGGCAGGCTTGGCGCGCCTTTGCCCAACTACAAGATCATGTTTTCGGAGGGATTTATACGCGCTCGCCCTGCGCTACCTGATCGGCGGCCTTTCCTGACCGGCGAAAACGGTTATCATACGGACCCACAAATCAGAAAATCGAGAACCTTAAAGATGATTTATGAGAAAAAGAAGGCGGAAGCCGAAGAGGCCATGACCAAGAAAGCCACCGCAAAACAAGCTGCGGCGAGCAAGGCAGCCACCGAAACGACAGCGACCGAGAAGCCGTCCGCAAAGGAGGAAGTGGCAAAGAAGGCACCGCCCCCGAAGAAGGTTACAGCGGGCGAAAAGGCCCTCACAAAGGAGACGCCGGCCGCCACGCCGTCCCCGGCGACTCGGCCGACCCCCGCTACCTCCTCCACCCCTGGAACCGGGGCCACGCCTAAGTCCCAGTCACCTACGGATGCCGAACCAGCCGCAACTGTGCCCGCTGCGGTCAGCCCTGAGGAGCGCTTGGCGATGATTGAGGAGGCAGCTTACTACAAGGCCGAAAAGCGCAACTTCGCACCGGGCTTCGAGGCCGAAGATTGGGCCGAGGCCGAGCGCGAAATAGACGCGAAGCTCACAAAGCAGTGAGTTCCCGGCAAGACATGTGATGCGGGCAATACCACGGTCAGCGGCTCATAGCCGCATTTCGGTCCACAGATACCGCAATACCTTGCGTACGTACTGCTGGGTCTCCGGATAGGGAGGGATCTGGTTACCGTGCCTGACAACGGCATTTTCTCCGGCATTGTATCCGGCCAAGGCCAATCGCAGATTTTGTCCGAACTTGTCGAGCAGAAAACGCAGATGTTGTGCTCCCGCGCGTAGGTTTTCAGTCGGATCCTTAAGATCGGTCACCTTGTATTTGGCCGCGGTAGTAGGTATGAGTTGCATCAACCCGATTGCTCCCGCGGGGGAAACCGCCCTCGAATCATAACCCGACTCGGCTCGGATGACGGCGTGGAGCAGTGCCGGATGTAGCTTAAACCGGCGGGCAGTGCGTTTTATCAATTTGGCGTACTGCTTGCGTTTAGCCGAGAGATTCTTCGGCGGAGCCAAACGCTCAGGATTACCCGAGACCATGACGAGCTTCTTTGAAGTACATCTCCATTCCGGACGAAAGTTGCTGTCCCGCAATGGCGCGTCGGTGAAACGAACCCTGCCGTCCAAATTCCTATATTTAATACCGCCGATACATGGAAGCGAAATCCCAACCATCAGCACCAACATCAATCCGAGTGTTGTACCTTTCATTATTCGCGCCTTTCGTACCCTTCGCGGCTTTGTGTCAATGCCATTAAGTTAAGCGCTACCGGTCGGCAAAGTAAGAGAAGAAATTACGAATCACGCGAATCCTCGCGAACTTGTCATCCCGAACCGAAGGGAGGGATCTTATTCGCGGAAATTCGCGTGATTCGTAGTTTTCTCTAAGTGGCCAACAGCTAACTTAATGGCATTGGGCTTTGTGTGAGATCCTCTCAACGATTCCATTTGACCCGCAACCGATCTCTGTTCATCAAGAGCCATTGGATTGCGATAATAGCCGCCGCCGTGTCGATTCTTCCCGAATAAAGCTCTCTTATTGCCTGCTCGGTATCGAGTACGGTTACTCGGGTATCCTCACCTTCTTCCCGCAACCCATGAATACCTCCCGCCCGTGCCGCATCGACCCGCCCGCAGAAAAGTCGAATCCGGTCCGCCATCGTGCCCGGACTGGCATGATAGGCCCCGATCGGCTCCAGATCCAGAATCTCACACCCCGCCTCTTCCATTGCCTCCCGCTGCACGACCTCGCTCGCATCCTCACCCGGTTCCAGGACACCGCCCACCGGCTCCAGGGTCCAGGCCCCCCGCCCATGTTCCAGTGCCCCGATACGAAACTGCTCTACCATGACGATTTGATCGCGTACCGCGTCGTAAAGAATCGCCGCGGCTGAATTCAGATACTCGATCCGCTCACGTTCAATGATCGGGCTCCAGCCGCCACCAAAAAGACTATGCCGGAGCCGATAGCGCACCAGCCCCAGAAAACCAATGAAACAGCGCTCGCGCGCGATAACTTCCAGCGCGTACTTCATCGGTATTGCATTTTAGGTTTTCACTTCTATAATTGCTGCATCCCGAGTATCCACCATCCTGGAGAAAGCATGAACCGGCGTCACTTTCTTGGGCTCGCGCTAGCTGCCGTTGCAACACCGGCGTGGGCAAAAAAACAACAGCAGCCACGTATCCTCTCTTTCCACCACATCCATACCGGAGAAAGGATGACCACCGCCTATCGCATCGGTGATTATTATCAACGCGACGCGTTGCAAAAACTGAACTATTTTATGCGCGACCACAAAACCGGTGAGATAACCGTATTCGATCCCAGGCTGTTCGATCTGCTGTACGACATCGAGCGACGTCTCGGCTACCCCGCAGGACCGATCGAGGTCCTCAGTGCCTATCGCTCGCCTCGGACCAACGCCAGGCTGCGCAGGGTCTCACGACGGGCCGCGCGCAACAGCCTCCACATGTACGGCAAGGCGGTGGACATCCGCTTGCCCGGTACCTCCGTCAGACGGGTGCGCGATTCCGCTATCTCACTGAGCCGGGGTGGCGTCGGCTTTTACCCCGGTTCCAACTTTGTGCACGTCGACACCGGCTCGGTCCGCCGCTGGGTGGCTTGACCAGGATCAGGTAACCCATAACTATCCGGACACCTCATCGCTACAGCCCATTGTAGCGGAGGGTGTCAGGAAAGCGAGTATTTTTTCACCACCGGGCGGCAGCTATCCTCACGGCCAATGCCATAGAGAAAAAACTACGAATCTCGCGAATCCTCGCGAAATTGTTATCCCGAACCGAAGGGAGGGACCTTTCGTCCCGAACTGAAAGGAGGGATCTTTTTAGCGTCGATTCGTCATTTTCTCTTACCATTGGTGTGAATTCGTGTCCATTCGTGGTTCACGCCGGTTGGGCATCCGCAAGGGATACCCCTACTGTTTTGCCGATACCTCCGCCACCCCTACCTCCAGGGTGTCCGGATGGCTGCCGCAGTGAATCTCTAACGCAAGAAACTCATCGCGTGGAAACCGCTGGGCCACAATCCAATGCTGGGTGATGAAATCGCTCAGCTGCGGCAGCAGCCGCAAGGCACCACGCATCCGGGTGTCGTCGAAAAACGCGAAGGGCTCGTCGAGAAAGATAAACTGGCGGTCCATGGCAATCCGCGACATCTGTTCCTGGGCCAGTGCCAAGCGTAAAGCCAGCATGATCTGGCGCTGCGTCCCACTGGAAATCTCCTCGAAATCCAAAAAGCCCCGCTTCTCATTGGAGTAGACACGCACCTGGAGGTCGTCATCCACCTGTAGATATTCGTATCGCCGGTCTGTGAACTGGGGCAGGTTCCGCGCGGCCAGATTACGCAACTGCTCGTTGAAGCCATCGGCCATTTGTTGCGCCGCGCCTTGCAGAAGCTCACAGGCCAACCGCCGGGTCTCGATCCGCGTCCTGCAATCGTCGCCCTGCCTGACAAGCGCCTCCCGCTTGTCTTGTAGTTGCCGTCCCCTGCCCTGATCCTCGCGGGCACTTGCCAGGGCCCGCATCAGGACCGCGCGCTGACCCGCGAGCGTTTCGCGCCCGCGTTCCAGCCATGCGATCTCGTGCCGCACGGCTGTACGTGCCTCCCCGGGCGTTGCCTCCAAAGCCAAGACACGCCCCACCAGCCGGCTCCTGCGCTCGGAGTCCAACGCCGGGACATCATCGGCCAGGGGCGCCTCGGCGGTGTCCTGTGACCCGTTCGACATAGGTAGGGACTCCAGTTCCTCCACCAGCTGCAAGGTTTCCCCCAACCGTCGCGCTCGGGCGCGCCGCCTGCGTATCCCCAGGTTCAGGGTAAATATCCACATCCAGGTCAAAAGTAAAATCCCGACCAGGGCGACGATCAGATAGATCAGGGTTGGTTCCAAAGACAGGCCGGCGGCGGCGATCCGTTCCTCCAGGTGGTTACGAATCGTCGGTAAGGGCCACAACTCCGGCTTGAAGAGCAGGAAGGCCCAGAATCCGGCGGCAGCCAATAGGAGCAGGAAGGCCAGGGCCTGCAGAAAACCCGCGAGCCTCAGCCCGAAGGCATGAAGGCTTAACCCACCGCGGGCGCTGCGATAACCGCTCACGGCCGTAGCCAATGCGCCGATACGCTCCGCGAACCGCTGCTCCCGATCCGTCTTGTGCGCGAGCTCCTGCTCGATAGCGTCAAGACGCAAACGGTCCGGGCTGAGCAACGCCAGCTCCCCGTCAAGATCCGCGACTTCCCGGTTCAATCGACCGTCCGCCGTTTCATCGCACTCGACCTCGGAACGCAGCTCCGCCACACAGCGTTCGAGCGGGGCAATTCCAGCCATCGCCTTCATGGAGGGGCTATGGGGGTGGGGGGTCGTGATTTCCTGTTGGGCCAGGTAGAAGGTATCGATATACTCCTCGAAGTCGTAGCCGAGTGTCCGCTCCAGATACTCATTCACCGCACCCAGACCCCGGGCTACCGGTTCCTGAGGCTGATCACGAAGTATCACACGGGCCGACTGCTCGCCACTGCGATCCAACTGGCGAATGATCTCCAGCTCCTGATCTTTCGCAGTGAACCTCAGAACCACCCGACCGCGGATGGCCCCCCAACGGACCAGCTTGCCGAGATCGCCTGCCGCCAGCGAGTAAGTCCTGCCGAACAAGGCAAAGCAGATGATCTCGCCGATTGCGCTCTTGCCGGTCTCGTTGTCGCCGCTCACGGCGATGACCCCCTGCTCGGGAAGCTCATCGAGACGCAGGGTTCGATATTTTCGGAGGTTCTCCGCCTGCAGGCTGCGAATGATCATGTCTTATCCTCTTTCTCTTCCATGGCCCGGAGCCTGTTCACGGCCAAGTCCACGGCAGCCTTGAACCTTTCCTCGTCGAAATCCTCCCCACGGTCATGCCAGCGCTCGAGCTCGTCCCGGCAGTAATCCGAGAAAACCACAGAAACTTTGCCGGTCTGTGCGCCCTTCGATGGGCGACCGAAAGGGATCCTGATCATCGGCTTGACCTCACATACATGGACCGTGCTCGGCTAACCGCTCTCGCGTTGACTACCATTCTCCAGGATTTGGGGCCATTTGCCTACATCGCCGCCGAAGATGGCCGGGTAGAGACCTAGCGAGACTCTGCCTCAGACCGACGAGGCGTGACCAACCGCACCGAAGAACCACGGATAGACACGGATAAACACGGATCACAATCCGTGTTTATCTGTGTTCATCCGTGGTTCAAAGGATTTGCGATTCCCGCCCAAGCCCGTAGGCTGGGTTACGGCCAGGGACGGCGAAACCCAGCACACGGTATTGCAGAAAAAGCTGGGTTTCGTTCCTCAACCCAGCCTACAACACTTAGGATGATTTATTGATTGAGAACGCCCCCCAGCGAGGCTTCGCCTCGGACCGACGAGGCGTCCAACCGCACCGAAGAACCACGGAGGCAGACACGGATAAACACGGATCACAATCCGTGTTTATCTGTGTTCATCCGTGGTTCAAAGGATTTGCGATTCCCGCCCAAGCAAGAGGCAGAAATGTTTTTATGCAGCGCACAAACTTGACTCATTTGTAAAGATGCGGGTCCCTCAAGGATCCTAGCGAGGTTTCGCCTCGGACCGACGAAGCATGAAGATCCCACAAGCCCCTCTCCCGTAAGGTCCCATCTCCTACGCCCAACCAGCCGTTGAAGAGCCAAGGCAGGTCGAGATCGAAATCGCAATCGGGATCGCAATCGGAATTTCGATTTCGATCCCGATTTCGATCCCGATCCCGATCCCGATTTGTGCACTGCATAAACTTGACTCATTGGTAAAGATTCGGGTCCCTCAAGGAATCCTAGCGAGGCTTCGCCTCGGACCGACGAGGCGTCCAACCGCACCGAAGAACCACGGAGGCAGACACGGATAAACACGGATGTGATCCGTGTTTATCCGCGTTCATCCGTGGTTCAAAGGATTTGCGATTCCCACCCAAGCTCGTAGGCTGGGTTACGGCCAGGGACGGCCAAACCCGGCACACGGTATTGCGGATCGGAAAAGCTGGGTTTCGTTCCTCAACCCAGCCTACAATATTTAGATGATTTATTGATTGAGAACGCCCCCTAGCGAGGTTTCGCCTCGGACCGACGCGGCATGAATTTTGTTTTGTACGGAAACCGGAAAACCAAGAAAAGTACGAAAGGACACGAGCCCCTGCGGCTGCCGCTCCGGTACGCGCGTCTTACCGCCTGAGCAAGCGACAGACTTCGTTGCCGTCGGTTAAACCTTAGGGCACTTTGAAAAATGCGATTTTCGTCTACGGCTCACCCCAACAATCAATGGCGTAGAGTCGCTTGATTGGTGAAAATACCTATTTTTCAAGGTGCCCTTTACTTGAGTACGGGCTGGTCTTGGATTGTCATCAAGCCGTATCCGATTATACGCAGCGGATAGTGCCAGGTGTAAGGCCCCGGATCAACCGCATAATCAACCAATGTTATTTGCGATGGTAGGGATCTCATTATGAGCAGACAGAGTTACCCCATCGAGATCTCTTCAGAGAATTTCGAGCACATCCAAGTCGATATTCAACCGGAACCGGGGATAGCCTATGTAATGATGTCGCCCGTGGGGTGTCCATGCTTCTCATTAGCGTTGCTCGGGGAGCTTAAACGTGCTCAGAAAAAGGTAGATGGATATGGCTGCAAGTATTCGATTCTTTCGTCAAATGTAAAGGGGGTATTTAATTTTGGCGGGGACCTTGAATACCTCAGTAAGCAGATCAGGCAGAAAAACAGACAGGCCCTATCCGAATATATGAAGGTCTGTATCGATATTCTGCATCACGAATCGACGGTCGATAGCCGTATCCCTATCGCGGTAGTGCAAGGCGATACTTTCGGCGGAGGGTTTGAGATGGCTCTGTGTTGCGACACGATCCTCGCCGAGGAAAATGCCAGGTTCTTTTTCCCGGAAAGCAGGTTCAACCTCTTCCCCGGTATGGGCGCGTTCAGTTATCTGGCCAGAAGAACGAATGTGTCGGTTGCCAAACGCATGATTACCAGTGGGCATGTGTATAGTGCGCAAGAGGTGTTCGCGTTAGGTATTGTCGATCAAGTGGTAAGCCCAGGCGCAGGAATGCAGGCTGCCGAGAAGTATATTCACAGTTATGAACGGCGCTGCAATGCCTATGACGCCATACGCTATATCGCCGCCCACGAAAATCCGGTCACCTATGACGAACTCGTTGAGATCGGCAATATGTGGGTAGACTATGCCTTGAAGCTCACGGATCGGGACCTCCGGGTGATGGATAAAATAGCAAGCTCGCAGGCCAAATATACTTTGAGAATCAGTCCGCAAGGGTCCAGTGAGTCATGAGTAGGTGGTAGCGGCTTATCGACCCGGCACAACGCCTTTTGTGCAGGGCCGATAAACCATTAGCTGTCAGGTGACTGACGCGAAGACAATTATACGAGGTTACTTAAGAAACATGGGAGATAATGGCTTTTCGGCTTTCTTTGAGCGTATCAAACAGTGCCCCGGTAATGAGCATGAGCAGGGCTATTTACGTGTCTTTCTCGTCTCCATTATCTCGCTGTATATCTATGTTCTCGCGGTGCATCCCCAGGTTACCTTCGAGGTAAGAGACAAAGCGGCGGTACAGCAGGCAATATCGATTATCTACCCGATATTTGCCGCTTATGCGCTGGTGTTCTTTTATTGGCTGTACCGGATGCCGGTGAAGGTGCCGGTACGCCGCATCCTATCGAACTTTATCGATCTGCTGAGTCTTTCCATCGCCATGTACCTCAGCGATGACTGGGGAAGCGTACTTTATCCGGTATACCTATGGATTTCGATCGGCAGCGCGTTCAGATTCGGATCAGTGTACTTAGTTGTAAGTGCAATCCTCTCTATTCTGATGTTTGCCGTGGTGATATTCACGACGCCGTTCTGGTTGAAGCATCCGACAATCAGTATCGGTATGCTTCTGGGATTGCTTATTTTACCCCCTTACATCGCCCTTCTGTTAAAACAAAAAAGCGATGCGCTAAGAAAGGCAGAGATAGCGAACTATAAGGAACGCTTTCTAGCTGCGATCAGTCACGAATTGCGCACCCCCTTGCAGAGTATTATCGCCTTGTCCGAGTTGTCCCTGCAAGCCGCTCATCGAGACAATGCACCCGACTACATGCACCGGGTCAATGGTGCGGCGCAGCACCTGCTTTCGCTGATCAATGATACGCTGGATCTTTCAAAGATGGAAAACGGCAAGCTCATACTCGGTGAGCTTCCGTTCGACATCCGTGAGACAGTAGCCGCGGTAAAGGCCCTGGCACTGCCCCAGGCTGAAAGCAAACACCTGGTATTCATGGTTAATATCGCAGGCGATGTCCCGGCTGGAGTGATTGGTGACGAGCTGAGAATCAGACAAATCCTGATCAACCTGAGTTCGAATGCGATCAAGTACACGGAGTCGGGTGAAGTTGTACTTGCTGTTCGTGTTCTGAAGCTCGACGATGCGTCTGTCCGGTTGCGGTTCTTTGTCGAGGATACGGGTATAGGTATTAAAGCGGATGATCTCGGGAAGGTGTTTCAATCATTCGTGCAAGTTCACAATGACGGTAAAACGCGTGTCGGCAGCGGGCTGGGTCTGGTGATTTCCAGGCAACTGGTGGAGTTGATGGGTGGTGAGATTACCGTTACCAGCGAGTACGGCAAGGGCAGCCGATTTACCTTCGAGGTCGAACTGCCCCGGGCAGCACCGCAGCCTATTGATATCCCGGCACCGGACGGCGACAAAACGACCGGTGATAACTTATCCGGACTGCATATCCTGATTGCCGAAGACAAAGCGCTGCTTCAGTTTGTCTATAGACAGATCTTTAAAACCAGGCACTGCCGGTTGACCATAGTCGATGATGGCGAGGCCGCGCTGCAGGCGCTGCGTACCCAACGCTATGATCTGGCAATACTGGATAACCAAATGCCTTTACTCACCGGCCTGGAATCAGCGGCGATATGGCGGCGTGAGGAGCAAGGTCCACGCATGCCGATCATTTTGCTTACTGCCGATGCTACGATCACCGATCGGGAAGAAGGTGCGAGCGCTATTGATTTGATCAAGACCAAGCCGATCAACCCGCCCGATCTTATCAGGGACGTCGAGTCTCTGGCCGGTTCTGTTTCCTCATAAGTGGATAGCGGGGGTTCCTTCCGGGGCCACCGAATAATAATCACTGCTGAAACCGGTTGCTTTCTATCAAGTTATCATTCGGTTGCCCTGGGGTCCCTCCATCCTTCAACGTAGCGTCGAGCTTCCTGCACAGCGATTCCCACCAAGGCAGGGAGAACTCGTGGAAACCTCGCTTGCCTGCCTTTCGCGGTGAGATACAGGCGATCCCCTGCGACCTCCCGCATCGCCTCACCCCATTTCTGCAATAGGGCTACTCCGTTCTCGTTCGTGAGATGTCGCACGCAGCAGGGTGCGGCATTCCCCGTCAACGGCCCACCGATACGGATCCTCTCCGTCCGATGAATGAACCTCCACGGCATCCATTGTCGGTACCCAACCCCGAAATATCTCAGTGATGCGTATGGTAAGGATTCTGTCTCGAAGTCATAGAAGACTATCAGGGCGAGCGCGTATAAATTTCTTATCGATCAACAAATTGCTACCAGCTCCCAAGCGCCGGCGCGGAGCGCGTAGATACTCTGTTCCGATGCAAGTCCAATTTGTCTCCTGATCCACAAAAATTCACCTTCGATACATAAATTAGATTGATCACGCTGCCGTTTCGAGGGGGGTGTAGAAGCGGCTGCTGTCGAAGGGGGTGCGGTTCTTGAGCATGGCGTGGATGGCGTGCAGGAGCTTGCGCATGACGGCACAGAGAGCCTGGAGCTTCTTCCGGCCACGGTTCTCAATCAGATGGTGGTAGTAGGCCCTGACCGTGGGATCATGTTGTGCGGCGCTGAGTGCGGGCATGTAGAGCGCGATGCGCAAGTAGCGGTTGCCGGCTTTGGACAGGCGTGGTTTCTTGTTCACGCTGGTCCCGGATTGGTGGGCGCGGGGATCGAGTCCGGCCATGGCAACCCATTGTTTCGCGGTCATGTCCTCCGGCATGACCAGGAGTTCACCGAGGAGCTGGATGGCGCTGGCGGCGGCGATGCCGGTGACGCTGACGAGGAGTTCGAAGATCTGCTGGAGTTCCTCCTCGCTAGCGATGAGGGCCAAGACCTGTTGGCGCAGGTGCTCGATGTTGGCCTCGAGTTGGGCGATGCTGTGGTGCAGCTCGACGATCAGGAAGTCGGGCGTGGTGGCGGTTTGCTCCGCGGCATGGAGCTGGTTCTTGGTTTGGGTTCGGAGCTTGTTCAGCGCCGCGATGCGGCGGGCACAGGCGCGGATGGCGAGGGCTAGATCATCGGGGCGTTGCCAGGGCTCGAAGGGCATGCGGAGGGCGAACTCAGCCAGGACAGTGGCATCGACAGCATCGGTCTTGGTGCGGGTCTGCATGGCCTCCGCGAAGCGTTTGGCGGCCTTGGGGTTGATGACCATGACCGCAAGCCCGGCGTCATCCAGGGCGAGGGCCAAATCGAGGTGATACTGGCCGGTGGCTTCCAGGCAGACGCGGGTCACCGTTGCCTTGCGCAAGCGGTTGACCAAGGTCTGATGCCCTTGGGGGGTATTGTTGAATTCACGGGGTTTTCTGGTGCGACCGTCGCGAGCAATGACCAACGTGACGGTTTTGCTGCTGACATCGATTCCGGCAACGTTCATGAGCGGTTCCTCGGAAGCAAAAAAGGCGCTAGGATCATGACCTGGTTCCCCGACCCTGGACCCTCGCCTACCGACCTTGTGTATGCAGGCTCACGAGCGCAGCTCATGGCCTCGGATACTCTCCGGTATGGGCGAAGAGGGCGGGGAGCCAATCTACGGACAGGCTCAAGGCCTCAGGTTGGGACGGCTTCCCCAGGTACTCTTCATCAAATCCTTTTATACCTCATCCTTGGCTTTCCCTTGGAAACAGAACATACAAGGTTGGGCAAAGCCGGATCAGGGACGATCCGGCGTGCCCAACATCAGCATTTCGTTGGGCACGGCGCACCGTCCCTGGCGCGCCTTTGCCCAACCTACAAGATCATGTTTTCGGAGGGATTTATATGCGCTCGCCCTGAGAAGACTATAAAGCGTCTTTAACGCCTAGCCAGGGAAAAACAATCGTCTCATGATGTCAACAGCTCATTCATTGATTGCCGAAAGGCACAACCCAAACCCAATCAAGCGGAAAACCATACCGCTATTTGAAAACAGGAACAACGGGACCTGCAAAACATTAGTGATCGATACCCATACGGGCACTGAAGGGAAGCCGCGGGTTGGTGGTGAGAAGGGTGTGATAGGGCGGCTTGTCCTCCCTCCGGCATCGCGGCTTCCCTCGAGTGTCTGCATCGAGAGTAGACGAGTCCATTCACACTGCGGGAGTGACCGGCATGACCAAGGCGGAGGCAATCCGGATGTTCGGGAGCAAGAAGGCATTGGCGGATGCGATGGGCGTCCACCGGAGCCTGATCTCGAAGCTGCCGGACGAGCTGCCCACCAAATACAGCGACCGGGTAACGGGGGCGGCGATTCGGCTGGGCCATGTGATCCCGCGACCGGTCGCCGGCGGCCGGCAACTGGAACGAGACCCGGCCGAAGACGGACATTCCGGCACAGTCGGAGCACCACGCACGCCTTCCGGCTCGATGTCATGAACGAGGAAGTAAGCTCCGCCACCGGAAGTCGAATCATGCTGACAGATGCTCAATATATCGATTTGTCTCGTGAGAGTTTCAAGAGACTTCAGAGCTAGGATTCCTTGAGAGACCTGCATCTTTACAAATGAGTCAAGTTTGTGCGCTGCACAAAAATAGTTCTGCCTCTTGTTAGGCAGGAATCGCAAATCCTTTGAACCACGGAGGCAGACACGGATAAACACGGATTGTGATCCGTGTTTATCCGTGTCTGCCTCCGTGGTTCTTCGGTGCGGTCGGTCACGCCTCGTCGGTCTGAGGCGAAGCCTCGTTAGGAGGTGTACAGAGAGATAAGTATGATTTTCTATCGATTGCCTTGCTCCGAAAACAAGATTATGTAAGAAAATATACTGCCACACGGCACAATCTGCGCATTTCACTCCCTCTCCCTCCGAGGATGTCGCAAAAGTCCTTTCGAACCACAGAGGACACAGAGAACACAGAGAGGGGGACGGGCCAATTCTCTGCGTTCTCTGTGTCCTCTGTGGTTTAAACTTCATAGACTGGCAGCTGAGGCCACCGCTTTTGCGACACCCTCCGGCGCAGAGAGGGCGGGGGAGAGGGGGAAATTCAAAAGCTCGGATTGTGCCGTGTGGCAGTATAGAAAGACTCGGTGTCAGGTTCCGGACTGAACCGAAAACTCGGCCGTAACTGCGGCACGTGTCGATTCTATTGTCGCGGGTAGATCTCTACCAACTTCCTCGGCAATTCCGAACTCGCCTGATTTCAGGGCAGTACCGAGTTTCATGCAAAGTAATTCCAGCGCGGGCATTCCCCCTTGCTGTGCATAACCAACCGTGGCATGTAGCAACGCGCGGATTCCGGCCGGATCACTGCGATAACAGGAGACATCCAAGAGTGCCGCCAGCTCACCCCCATCGGCAAACGACTCCAGAATTTTATGAACGACATGGTCCCGAACAGCCGGAATATCATGGGCCATAGCCAGTGCCTGCGCGGCGTCATAATGGGGGATGTTATCCGAATTGTCGATAGCCATATGGTTATATCCTGATTATTCCGCAATGCCATTAAGTTAGCTGCTGGCCGCTTGTCGTAGGATGGACGTAGGATGCGGTGAGCGCGGTATACCGTAGCAGGATTACACCAATCCCGACCGCGAACCGCATCGATGGTGCGGTGAGCGCGGTAGGTCTTATCAGGATGACACGACGAGGGGGCGCGAACCGCATCAAGGGATGGCCCGTGCCCAACACCTTGTTGGGCACGCCCACCGTCCACAGATGCGGTTCGCGCCTGGCGGTGGTGCAGTCCGGAAAGGACAACACACGCTCACCGCATCCTACGGGCTT
Source organism: Candidatus Thiosymbion ectosymbiont of Catanema sp. Cochon2018 (assembly GCA_011392765.1). Lineage (GTDB taxonomy): Bacteria > Pseudomonadota > Gammaproteobacteria > Chromatiales > Chromatiaceae > Thiosymbion > Thiosymbion ectosymbiont_A. Next base: position 510,065 of record WYCW01000003.1, read on the forward strand.
TGCCCAACCTACGAATCGCGCGCATCAATCCGCGAGGATTCGTGTAATTTGTGATGCTTCCTCTCTTTTGCCGGCCGGCAACGCTTAACTTAATAGTATTGAATTATTCCGAGCCTGACGCAGGCGCGGAAGATGAGAATATGGGTCCTGACACCGAGAATGGATTTGATCTCCACGATCTTCTTATCAACGTATTTCTTCCCGGTCGGCAGCACATCGGCGATCTCAGTGGGAGACAATCCTTCCAACAACAACCTGAGTACATCTCCTCTACGCCCTTTAAGCAACTGAGTACGGATAGGCTCGTTCGAATCGACTTCCAGTGAGTCGATTGCGATTTGGAAACGAGGCACGACGTACCTGCCGCCCCGCTTGACCTGTTCAATGGCCCAGCAGATCTGTTTCGGCACGGTGCCCTTGTCGAGAAAACCACTGGCTCCCGCGTCGAGAAGATCCTTCACCAACGGGGGATCCGCATTACCGCTCAACAACACGATCGCCGTATTCGGACTTTGCCGCTTGAGCGCTTCCAGCGACGGCGCATCACACGGCATGGGTCTATCCCCGCGCTTATTCGGCATCCAGACATCGCACAGCAAAACGTCCGGGGACGTCTTTCTCAGGGTCCTGAACACCTGGGAGCGATCGGAGCAGATTTGAACCACCTCCATCCTCCCGGATGAGGCCGAGTACAGGAGGTCGGGAAGCACGTCGGCGAGCAGATCATGATCTTCGGCGATGACGATTGTGGTCTTCCCGGATGTCGGTACAGTACTTCCATTGCCTTGTATCTCTACCATAAATAAGCGCCATAATTTTACCAAATTTTCGACTATACAGGCTCTCTGTAGGGAGCCGAAAGGCGTCTTTGACGCCTATTCAATTTGAACGGTTGCTGTTCGCTGAGGCCGGAGAAGTTCTCGGTGCCTTCCGGCAATAGTCGGTCGAGTGCTGGCAGCGCGGGGATCGAGCTTCAATAGAAAATATGCCTCTGTCTATTGGTGGACCCGGAAATAGCAGGTCAGTTCGGGCAGATCGACCTCCCGCGGCGTCAACCGGACCCGACTATTCAGCTCGGGATTCCCGCGCAGTCTCACCTGCGCTTCCAAGGCCAGCTCCGGAATCAACACCACCGCCTTGTGCTCGCCCTTATCGACCACTATCCCCTCTCCTTGCCACTGCGGATCGGCACGTAGGTAGACCAGCTTCCAATGCTGATTGGAAAGCCGCTCGGCACGCCGCACGGCGGCGGCGGCCGTCTCCGCCTCGGCAATGCGCGCGGCGACCTGTCGGGCATCGAGCAATCGGTTTCCGGCCAGCCAGGCCCGAATCTGCTGGTGTACCAACAGATCCGAGTAACGCCGTAGCGGACTCGTCGCCCGGGCATAGCGGGTCATTCCCAGACCGAAGTGGGGCCCTGGGACGCCGGTGAGCTGCGTTGGTTTGAAACGCCGGCGGTAGGCATACATAGCCGCCAGGTCCGCAGGCCGCTCGACCTGGTCCGGCGCCGCTTGGGTCGCAAAGGGGATCGGAATCTCCCGTTCCAGGCAGAATCCGGCCGCGGCCTCACCGGCCATGAGCATGGCATCCGTTACCAAGCCGCGGCTGCGCAGCCGCGGCAGGGATCGAATCATCACCTTGCCGTCGCGCACCCGCACACTGACCTCGGGCAGCTCGATCGCGGCGGCGTTTCGGGCAGTGCGACGTGCGCGAAACCGCTCGGCCAGGACATTCAGCCGGGCCAGGGGCGACTCCCCGAGCCGTTGCTCGGCCATCTCGTAAGTCAGCCGTTCGACCCGTACCCAGGTAGTGCGGATATCGACATCCGTCAGCTCACCGGCCTCCCCGCACCGAAAGCCGAAGGACAAGGCGGGAGAAACGGGTTGCAGACCGAGTCCCAGACGCTCCGTCACCGCCAGGGGTAGTATCTTGACTGTCCGCTCCGGCAGATACTGATTGGCACCCCGGGCCCGGGCCTCAGGCTCCGGGTCGCTATCCGGCGCCACCAGGGCGGCCACATCGGCGACGTGTACCCAGATCCGATCGCCGTCCAGGCTCAGGGCGTCATCCGGATCTTGGTTACCTTCATCGTCGATGGCGTAAGTAGGCAGGTAAGTCAGGTCGAGACGTTTTTCGGGCGGGAGATCCGGCACCGGCAGGTCCGGATCCGCAGTCGGCAACCGGTTGCGTGCCGGGTAGGGATTATGATCCCGCGACCAATAGCCGACCTGAATCAGGGCACGGTGCGCGTTCTGCACCGTCTCCTGGTAACCCAGGGCCCGGAGAATGCGGCTGCCGGTGGTCTCACCGAGGGCCAGGCGCACCACCTCTTGCAGGCGTTCCCCATCCTGCGGGGCGGGCCGGGCCCGTCGCAACCGTTCCAGAAACTCGTTCCAACTCTGCTCGGCGGCGGCCTTGGCTGCCTGCTCGGCCCGGTCCTGCTCCACCTCGCGGCGCGTTCGCACCCGGACCGCCTCCGGGGTACCTTCGAAATAGAGCCCCTCCGCTACCAACTGCCAGGCGGCCCAGGTCGTCGCCGGAGAGTGCTCGCCGAACATCAGCTCGGTGAGCTCGCTCAGAGTGGTTTCACTCCCCTCCAGGAGCTCCCAGGCCTCGGCAAGCTCACCCCCCCGCGGGCCAAGCTCGGCCAGGTTATACAGCGGTCCGGGGTGCAACAACCTGACGTCCTTGGGGCGGACCCGCTTGATTTGTCCGCCCTCGAGCTCGATATCGATCTTCTCACCGAGCGCCAGGACGCGCGCGGGCCGAACCTTGTAGAGCACCAGGCTGTCCGGCCGCAGGGTGGCTTGATTCTGTACCAACGCGCCGAAACCTCCAGTACGCGGATTCCAAGGGCCCCTTAAGATCCGACCAGACCCGAAGTTCGGTATCATACCTCGTCATCGAACGGGATTCCCTGATCGCCCCTGCGAACATGAACACAATCCGCTCCTTCAGACTCACTTCATGTCGGACAAGACCGGCAGTTGATTTTCAACGTTCGAAAAGCTAGCATAATTATCTTTTATAGGTAGAGGAAGTGATTATGCGTCAGCCTTTGGTTGCGGGTAACTGGAAGATGAACGGGTCGCGGGAGAGCGTGCGTGAACTGCTTGCCGGGATCGAGGTCGGGATCGGTACCATCGAAAAGTGTGAGGTGGCGGTCTGTCCTCCTTATATTTTTATTCCCCAGGCGCAGGCCGTGCTGACGGGTACCTCGATCCCCTGGGGCGGTCAGAATCTGTCCACGGAGGCATCCGGCGCCTTCACCGGCGAGGTAGCCGCCTCCATGCTGCTCGATTTCGGCTGTACCTATGTGATCGTGGGCCATTCGGAGCGCCGTACCCTGTACGGTGAGGACGACGCCCTGGTGGCGAAGAAATTCGCCGTAGCTCGGGCCGCCGGGCTCAAGCCTATTTTGTGTGTGGGCGAGACCCTTGAAGAACGCGAGAAGGGCGTGACCGAAGAAGTCGTCGCCCGCCAGTTGGATGCGGTGACCAGGCTGGAGGGGGTCAAGGCGCTCGCCGATGGCGTCATTGCCTACGAGCCGGTGTGGGCCATCGGGACCGGTAAGACCGCCACCCCGGAACAGGCCCAGGAAGTACACGCCTTCATCCGCAAACGGATCGCGGAACAGGACAAGGGTGTTGCCGATAAGGTGCGGATTCAGTACGGCGGCAGCATGAAGCCCGACAATGCCGTCGAGTTGATGGCCAAACCCGATATCGACGGGGGCCTGATCGGGGGTGCCTCCCTGAAAGCCGAGGACTTTCTGGGTATCTGCAAGGCCGCGGACGACAGCGTCTGATGCCGGGCTGACCGAGCGATGCAGATCGCCCTCAATGTCTTCCATCTGTTTCTGGCCATCGGCCTGGTCGGGTTGGTCCTGATCCAGCACGGCAAGGGGGCCGATGCCGGAGCGGCCTTCGGCAGCGGTGCGTCCGCGACCGTGTTCGGGGCGCGCGGCTCCGCGAGCTTCCTCTCCCGCGTCACCGCCGTCCTGGCCACACTGTTCTTCCTCACCAGCATGGCGCTGGCCTATTTTGCGAGCCAGGTGGGTGAGCCCGAAGGTCTGATGGAAGGCGTCGAGGTACCGGCAGGCCCCGTGCCGGTGCCCGGCGAGACACAGCAGGATGTGCCGGTTGTTCCGGGTATCGGCGGTGGATTGAACCAAAACGACGTGCCGATGGTCCCACAGGCTACGGCACCCTCTGCAGACGTGCCGCAGGCCCCGGTTCCGGAGGCCACATCCGGGTCGGTGTCGGATGTGCCGGTGCCGGAGGAATGAACTAGGGTATCGCCTGCAAGAAAACCATCATCATCCGCATGGTTCATGGTGCATATCGCGTTCCCTCTCGTGCCGTTCTTAATCGAGGGGGCTATCAGGTATTTGGTATTCGATGCATCGGTATCATGGAGCACATTCAGCAGTTCTACCTTGGCTATGTCATCTGGTCTATTATGCCTCTTCGTTAGCCAAAGCTTACTAACCCATAAACGAATTATCCCAAGCGAGGAAGAAACGGAGAGAATGATTGGAACATCTCATGCTTTTTCAGGATTAGCAATTACTTCATTTGTCTTTTTTGGGGTTGTGGTGTTGCTTTCTGCTTTAGTTGAGAAGGCAAATCCAAGTGGTCTTCGGGAGATAAAAGGTGGGTTTGATGTATTTATTCTAATCGGTTCTTCAGTGCCCATATTATTTTCGATATACGCACAGAGAAGCTTCAAGCTTAGGACGGCTCTGTAAGTGCTATGTATGAAATACTCTCAACCACTACAATCAGCGCAGCACTTATTGGCGCGACCTCCTCACTAATTATAATCTTTTTTTCTTGGGTATGGGCAAGAAGGAAATTACCTATAGCGCATAATGTTGCTGTGATCGGTTACCCGAGGTCCGGGAAGACGATGTTGATTACAGCATTATTCGCAGAAATATTTTCCAGGAAGATAAAGAACCTTGCCATTACCCCAAGAGGTGAGGAAACGATTAACCGTATCAATGGTGACATAGCCCGTTTGGAACGAGGCGATGAATTAGGAGCTACAACGGATCAAGACCTATTCGCTTACCGGGCAGATATGATCATCGGGTCAAGTTTGTTTTCGACGCGTTACAAAATAGAAATTGGAGATTTTCCAGGTGAGGATAGCAAGGAACTATCCAGCAAGGATATTCAGTGGTTACATGATTTACCCTATTTTAAGTGGGTATTGAGTGCTGATGCGTTTATCTTTGTCGTGGATTCGGAAAAAATCATAGATGAGGAAGTGTCTAAGATAGTATATCGATCCCAACTGACAAGTTCTTTTCGTGCCACATGGCAAAGATTCAAAGATCATCATTATGATGGGGCGAAAGAATTACATGACAAGCCTATTGTATTGGTATTTTCAAAATGCGATTTGTTATACGATTTTTCAGAATCCAATGGATCTGAGAAGGATGGTTTTGCGGCAGTGAAAAACAGGCTTTTGAACGAATACTCGGATTTGATCGCATATCTCAAGTCGGAGACAGAGAAATTCAACGTGGTGTTTAGTAGTTCCTTTAAGAAAGACTCTATAACTGGGGTAAGAATGGGAGTACCGGAGTTATTGGTGGGCATACACTTCCGAGGTCCAGGTAAGGGCGGTTTGACGATTTACATATGAATCGTGTGCGACTAGCCCGTAGGTGTGGGATGCAATGCCATTAAGTTAGCTGTTGGTCACTTAGAGAAAACTACGAATCATGCGAATTTCCACGAATAAGATTCTTCCTTTCAGTTCGGGATGACAAGTTCGCGAGGATTCGCGTGATTCGTAGTTTCTTCTCTTACTTTGCCGACCGGTAGCGATTAACTTAACGGCATTGGATTGGGATGAGTTTGCGAACCCCAACAATTGATTACCTTTAGAAGAATGGAAATATGGGAAGAATAGTCACAACCATACATGGATCTCAAACGAGGATACAGCGATGAATCTGGCAAAATACAAAGGAAATGCCGATATATTTGGAATTTTGTCTACAAAAGGGCACCTTGAAAAATAGGTATTTTCACCAATCAAGCGACTCTAAGCCATTGATTGTTGAGGGGTACTATGGACGAAAACCGTATTTTTCAAAGTGCCCAAAAGAGAGTTCCTAGACAGTCTAATGTTTCTAAGGTGTCCTTGAAATTGAGGAGGTCAGAAATGGTGGAATCAACTAAAAAGCGGGTTGCGACTACTACAGTGATTTCGGGTAAAAAAGTTAAAGTTGCCATGCCGAGTGAGGTGAAATCCGCTACGAAAAAAATCAAAAAGCAATACGCTCAAGCTTTGGATAATTTGAAAAACAGATGATTGAATTAGATGACTTGATACACTTGTCGGGGGATGAAATCAAGGCTATTCATGATTCGATACTTGAAGGCAATTCGGGTTTGAAAGGGTCGAGACCTGATTTGTCCGTAGAGGCGTTGGTCGGGCGTATTCACTCAAACCTGATCTATCAGACATTTTTTTCGATAGAGGAAGTGGCTGCGCTTTATGCCGAGGTTATTGCCAAAGGTCATGTTTTTAATGATGGTAATAAACGTACCGCACTGGTGAACATGCTCACTTTTTTGGACTTGAACGGCCATTATCTCGTTGTGAATCAAAATCAGTTAGCGGACAAAATTGTCGAGTTATCTGATGGAAAGATGAATTATATACAATTCGCTTTGTGGCTCAAATCGAAAATGTTTGAGAATTAAGTGATGAAAATATGGGAAGAATAGTCACGACCATAGATATTCGGAACTTGGCGGCATCGGGATTGTCAAAGAAAATCGATGCCTTTGTCGACACGGGGGCGAGTTATCTGACTCTGCCTTCGGCTTGGAAAGAACAATTCGGAGTATTCGGTACGGAAGAAGTGGTCGAGTTGCAGACTGCTACGCAACAGGTTGTCGAAGGTACGGTGTGTGGGCCGGTTAAGATAAAAGTGGAAGGATTCAGATCGGTTTATAACGAAGTGCTTTTTGTGGATATGGAACCGGACGCTGGCGAATATGAACCTTTGCTTGGCTACCTTGTTCTTGAGCAGTGTGGGGCTGCGGTGGATATAATTGGACATCGCTTGATCCCGGTAAAATATATGGATCTCAAAATTTGCCGACGTGGTGGAATTGGTAGACACGCTATCTTGAGGGGGTAGTGGCGTAAGCCGTGCCGGTTCGACTCCGGCCGTCGGCACCAATTTGTCAGTCGTTGCATTAAGTTTCACAGTAACTATAATTGGAAGAGGGACACAAGCAGTTCCACAACCTCCCCGGCACGCGACAGTGCCCCAATTTTAGTTCCTGTGCAATCGTCCGGGACTCCGCATTGCAAGTAGCGCAGCGCCGAAAATATCTGTGAGTGGCCTGGCAACTGAATGTCCAACGAAATCAGACCGGAGATTCCCATGACCACGAAACGCGTTTTGGCCACTAACGATCACGGCGGTCCGATAAAACTATCACCCTCGGACCAGATACATGCCAATCACACAGGGGGAAACTTCAGGGTACAAAAGACACTCACGTTGAGATTGGAAGAGTGGCCGCATTTGTCCTCCCAAGCGATGGATAAATATGAAAGGGAGGTGATAGCCAATCCCAACTTGGCCGGGGTGAGCACAGACCTTCTTGAACATCCCGCGCATGGTATGTCTTACCCTTTTCCGGCGAACGAATCCAGATATATCGCGGGATTTGATATCTCGAAAGGAGGCCGTGCTCTCACCATTTATCCGCGACGCGCTAATGCTGTAACGAACGCCCTGGAAAGATATACCCAAAACACCGCTTTACGCGGTTGTACAGGGGCCATGCGCGAGAACCACGTTCAACACATCTGGATCCACCCCAAAGGATTACCTCGTAACATACACTTGAGTGCACATAAACACTTTGTATTTCCATCAGGTGCCAGAATAAATCGAATTCAAGTGGGTTTAATTATTACGGAGGCCGTGCGTCTTGGCCTGATTCACCCGGCCGGTATGGAGCCCAGGGAGGTGGAAGGTGGTAGAAGACTGGAATATCATCGCAACTTGACCCATGACAGACGCATAGCGTACGAACGGGCTGTGCTGAACAGTATAATAATACAGTGAACGAAACAATCTGTGAGAATCTGAGTAATCTATGGATTTTAAAGCCCGTAGGATGGGCAAAGCAAGCGCCTATCAGGATGGTGTTAAAATTGCGGTCATTCCCCGGCGGTTTTCGAGCCGCGACTGCTTGTAGGCTGCACAAAGCGCAGCGTGCCCATCAATTGAGGAGTCCCTCCCGGCAGGCAGGTGTCGTGCCCAGCATTGTTGTTGGGCACGGGCCAAGCTCCCTCCTCCGTCGGGACAGGCTTGGTCCTTTGCCCAACCTACGGGTCAGCAAGGTACCGGTGCTCCCGACTTTGCCCAATCGACACGGCTGGTAGTAACTTGTTTATTTATACGCGCCCGCCTGGACAGGCTCCTAGGGCAGCTTGACAGTCGCGCACAAACTCCACTAGACTCCGCCGCTACGCCTGCAATCATAAAAACTACATAAAGCGCGGGGGAGGAGGCAAGGTGCTCGAAAACTATCTGCCCATCCTGATCTTTTTAGGTGTCGGGCTCCTGGTGGGGGCCGGGGCTATGGCGGCAGGTTTCGTGCTGGGCGCACATCGTCCGGATGCGGCAAAAAATGCCCCCTACGAATGTGGTTTCGAGGCCTTCGAGAATGCGCGCATGAAATTCGATGTGCGCTACTATCTGGTCGCCATCCTCTTCATCATCTTCGATCTCGAGATCGCCTTCCTCTTTCCCTGGGCCGTGGTGCTGGAGGATGTGGGCAAGGTCGGTTTTGTTGCCATGTTCGTCTTTTTGGCGATCCTGGTGGTCGGTTTCATCTACGAGTGGAAGAAAGGGGCCCTGGAATGGGAGTGAGAGTCCTAGGGGGTGTTCTCAATCTGGGGTTTTTACTTGCATTAGAACCACGGATGAACACAGATAAACACAGATGGGCACCTTGAAAAATAGGCATTTTCACCGATCAGGCGACTCTAAGCCATTGATTATTCGGGTACGCCGTTGACGAAAATCGGATTTTTCAAAGTGCCCAGATTGTGATCCGTGTTTATCTGTGTTCATCCGTGGTTCTTCGGTACAGTTCGTTTGAGAATGTCCCCTAATGTCAACAGGACCTAGTACACCGTTTCACAGTATTTTTGCTCAAACTCCGGAGCGTAGGAACGAGCACGGGAAGGCGTTCGGGAACCGCACTTTGGGGGCGCCGTGTCGAAAAATCTCCTGGACGGGATCTTTCGAGTGTCCTGATTATCGGCGAGGTTGGTTATGGGTATCGAGGGAATCCTCCCGCAAGGTGTAATTACCACTACCGCGGACAAGCTGATCAACTGGGCGCGCACTGGTTCCCTGTGGCCCATGACCTTCGGCCTGGCCTGTTGTGCCGTCGAAATGATGCACGCCGGGGCCGCCCGCTACGATCTCGACCGCTTCGGCATCGTCTTTCGTCCCAGTCCCCGTCAGTCCGATGTGATGATCGTGGCCGGGACCCTGTGCAACAAGATGGCACCGGCCCTGCGCAAGGTCTATGACCAGATGGCCGAGCCGCGCTGGGTCATCTCCATGGGTTCCTGCGCCAACGGCGGCGGCTACTATCACTATTCCTATTCGGTGGTGCGGGGTTGCGATCGCATCGTGCCGGTGGATATCTATGTTCCCGGTTGCCCACCGACGGCGGAGGCCCTCCTGTACGGTATCCTCCAGCTACAGAACAAGATCCGCCGCACCAATACCATTGCGCGTTGAGCCTGGCGGAGAGGGAACCTTCATGCCGCATATCACCGACTTCCGTGCCGTATACCTTCCATACTGTCTTGAACAGCAAACCGATGGCACGTGGGTCGTATTGAACCGTTATTACCAGCCGGTCGGTTTCAACACCAGTGAACCCGTTCCCTATAAAGAATATCCGGTTTCCGCAAGACTACCGGAGATCAGTCCCGGCACATTGGAGCAGTTGTCTCCGGACAAGGCCATGATAAACAACAGGATTTACCTATACAGCAGTATCTCCTCTCCTGTGCGCAGCGAGGCGAACATGGATGCCTATATGAAGAAGCTGGCTATCCTCGCCGATCTGGAGATCCTGAGAAAATCCTGACCCGACACCCACATCGGGTCCGACGGCTCAGGTGGAACGTCAGAACAGTCACTGCAGATGTCACACCAGGAATCGAAAACCGGCGATGCCAGGTTAGACGCCCTGGCAGCCGGGCTCACCGGGCATTTCGGCGCCCAGGATTGTGAGGTGCTGACCGCCGCGGGAGAGATCACCCTGGTGGTTCCCCCCCAAGCCTTGCTCACGGTCGCCACCCTGCTCCGCGACCATGAGGACTTTCGCTTCGAGCAGCTCATCGACGTTTGCGGGGTGGACTACGCGGCCTACGGGCGTTCGGAGTGGACCACGGCGGATGCCTCGAGCAGCGGCTTCGGGCGTGGCGTCGCGCGCGGTTTCGAGTTCGCGGATATCGAGGATCCCAAGCGCTTCGCCGTGGTCTACCATCTGCTCTCGCTGACCCACAATCGGCGCCTGCGGGTGCGCGTGTATGCCGACGCGCCGCAGCCCATGGTGGATTCGGTGATGACGATCTGGTCGTCGGCCGCTTGGTTCGAGCGCGAGGCCTTCGATCTGTTCGGTATCCTCTTCAAGGGTCATCCGGATCTGCGGCGAATCCTCACCGATTACGGCTTTGTGGGCCATCCGTTCCGTAAGGACTTTCCGCTGACAGGGCAGGTGGAGATGCGCTACGATCCTGAGCAGGCGCGGGTCGTCTACGAACCCGTGAGCATCGAGCCACGGACCCTGGTGCCCCGCGTCATCCGCGCCGAGGGACGCCACGAGTCTAACGAAGCTTTGCCTCAGACCGACAAATCGTGAATCGCTGGGGCAAGAACCACGAATGAACACGAATGGACACCAATCGTTCCACCGGTCCCACAAGCCTCTCTCCCGCCGGGAGAGGGCCGGGGAGAGGGGATCAAAACAGGGATTCCTGCCGCATCGATCCCCCTCTCCCCAACCCCTCTCCCCGGGGGGAGAGGGGCCTTTCGGTTTTGAGAGCGCCCCCTAGCGATGCCTGAGATCCGCAACTACACCCTGAATTTCGGCCCGCAGCACCCGGCGGCGCATGGGGTGTTGCGCCTGATTCTGGAGCTGGACGGCGAGGTGATCGTCCATGCTGATCCCCACATCGGGCTGTTGCACCGGGGCACCGAGAAGCTCGCCGAGTCCAAGCCCTTCAATCAGAGCATCGGTTACATGGACCGGCTCGATTACATGTCCATGATGTGTAACGAGCACGGCTATGTGCGCGCCATCGAGAAGCTGTTGGGGATTACAGCCCCCGAGCGCGCCCAGTGGATCCGCACCCTGTTCGACGAGATCACGCGCATCCTCAACCATCTGCTGTGGCTGGGATCACATGGGCTCGACGTGGGCGCCATGACCATGTTTCTTTATTGCTTTCGCGAGCGCGAAGACCTCCTGGATTGCTACGAGGCGGTCTCCGGTGCCCGCCTGCACGCCGCCTATTATCGCCCCGGCGGTGTCTACCGGGATCTGCCCGACCAGATGCCGCGCTATCCGGAAGCGGCCACCAAATACCACAGCCGGGCGGACATGGAACGCAAGAACGCCGCCCGCGACGGGTCCCTGCTCGACTTCATCGAGGATTTTACCGAACGCTTCCCGACCTATGTCGACGAGTACGAGACCCTGCTCACCGACAACCGGATCTGGAAGCAGCGCACGGTGGGCATCGGCGTGGTCTCTCCCGAGCGCGCTCTGCAGCTCGGTTTTACCGGCCCCATGATTCGGGGCTCCGGCTTTGCCTGGGACCTGCGCAAAAAGCAGCCCTATGCCGCCTACGACCAGGTCGATTTCGATATCCCGGTGGGCCAGAATGGGGACTGCTACGACCGTTACCTGGTGCGGGTCGAAGAGCTGCGTCAGTCCAACCGGATCATCAAACAGTGCGTGGACTGGCTGCGGGCCAACCCGGGTCCGGTGATGATCGACGACCACAAGGTCGCACCGCCGCCCCGCTCGGAAATGAAGGACGGCATGGAGTCCCTGATCCATCACTTCAAACTCTTCACCGAAGGTTACTGCCCGCCCCCCGGCGAGGTTTATTGCGCAGTGGAGGCACCGAAGGGCGAGTTCGGCTGCTATATCCTCTCCGACGGTGCCAACAAGCCCTATCGACTCAAGATCCGGGCGCCGGGATTCGTCCACCTCTCCGCCATGGACGAGATGACCAAGGGCCACATGTTGGCGGACGTGGTCGCCGTCATCGGCACCATGGACATCGTATTCGGGGAGATCGACCGCTGATGAGCCTCCGAACCGCACCGCTCAAGGTCCCCTCCGACCGCGCCAAGGAGACCCTGTTCACCCCCGAGATCCGCGCCGAGATCGACCGCTATATTGCCAAATACCCGGCCGAGTGGAAGCAGTCCGCAGTCATGCCGGCCCTGACCCTGGTGCAGGAGTCCAACGGCGGCTGGCTGAGTCGGGAGCTCATGGATGACGTGGCCGCCTACCTGGAGATGTCCGCGGTTGCGGTCTACGAGGTCGCCACCTTCTACGGCATGTACGATCTGGAGCCGACGGCCAAAAACAAGGTGTGCGTCTGCAACAGCATCTCCTGCATGTTGTCCGGCTCCGAGGACCTGCTCTCGCATGTGGAAAAAAAGTACGGCGTCGAGCCCGGTCAGACCACCCCCGACGGCAGATTCACCTTCAAGGAAGTCGAGTGTCTGGGCGCCTGCCGCCATGCCCCGGCGGTGCTCGTCGGCAAGACCTATCACGAAAACCTGTCCGCCGAGGCGCTGGACGCACTGATCGCGGGCCTGGAGTGAGCAATGGACCGGCCTCACAATAGCGTCTGCTTCCGCACCCTGCACCTGGACGAACCGGCCGCCCTGGGGACCTACCGTAGCGTCGGCGGCTACGCCCAGTGGGAGAAGATCCTCAAGGAGAAACCGGATCCCGGCGGCATCATCGAGGACCTCAAGCTCTCGGCCCTGCGCGGGCGCGGCGGCGCGGGATTTCCCACCGGGCTCAAATGGAGCTTCATACCCCGCACTGCCACGGGGCAGAAATACATCGTCTGCAACTCGGACGAAGGCGAACCCGGTACCTGCAAGGACCGGGATATCCTGCGTTACAACCCGCACCAGCTCATCGAAGGCATGGCGATTGCCGGCTACTGCATCGGCGCCACGGTAGGCTACAACTATATTCGCGGCGAATTCTACGAGCCTGTCGAATGCTTCGAGACCGCCCTGCGGGAGGCCTACGACGCAGGCCTGCTCGGCAAGGACATCCAGGGTTCGGGAACGGATTTCGATCTTTACACCCACTTAGGTGCCGGCGCCTACATCTGCGGTGAGGAAACGGCACTGCTCGAGTCCATCGAGGGCAAAAAGGGCCAGCCCCGCCCCAAGCCCCCTTTTCCTGCCCAGGCGGGGCTGTATGGTAGGCCCACTGCCATCAATAACACCGAGTCCCTGGCATCGGTCCCGGTGATCCTGGAAAAAGGCGGTCAGTGGTTCCTGGACCAGGGACGGCCCCATAACGGCGGTCCCAAGCTATTCTCCGTGACGGGACATGTCCGGAAACCCGCCAACTTCGAGGTCCCCCTGGGCACACCTTTTAAAGACCTGCTGGCGATGGCCGGCGGCATCAAGGACGATAAATCACTCAAGGCAGTCATCCCCGGCGGCTCCTCGGTGCCCGTGGTGCCGGGAGAGATCATGCTGGAAACGGACATGGACTACGACTCCATCGCCAAGGCGGGCTCCATGCTCGGCTCCGGGGCCGTCATCGTGATAGCCGAGGGGACCTGCATGGTCAAAGTCCTGGCCAACCTGTCCCATTTCTATGCCGCGGAGTCCTGTGGCCAATGTACCCCCTGTCGAGAAGGGACCGGCTGGCTATCCCGAGTGCTGCACCGCATTCTGCATGGGCAGGGCCGGCCCCAGGACCTGGATCTGCTCGACGGGGTAGCAGAACGCATCGGCGGGCGCACCATCTGTGCTCTGGGTGATGCCGCGGCCATGCCGGTCCAGAGCTTCCTCAAGCACTACCGCCACGAATTCGAGCACATGATCGAACATGGCAGGAGTCCGGTCGAGGCCGCCTGAGGCGGGAGGTATCTGGCAATACCATTAAGTTAGAGGAGAAACTACGAATCACGCGAATCCTCGCGAAATTGTCATCCCGAACCGAAGGGAGGGATCTTTTTCACGCCGATTGCACGATTTGTCATTTTCTCTTGCCCATCCTGACCGACCACGACAAGCGGTCATCAGCTAACTTAAAATGGCATTGAGGTATCTGGTGACTCAGGCACAAGCTCTAGGAGATGCGATATGAAGACTGGTGGCGCTTGATCTGGAATCGTGGGTTCTTGGAGATGATTTTATAGCAGCATAAGCATAATGATCATGGGTATCTGGATATGGGAATCTAAATTTAGGTTCCTATATCCGGGTATTTAACATTAGAGTTGTACCCGATGCGAATCCTTAAAAATCAACACCTTATATTAGAACAAGGGTCAATACGGTACTCATTAACCAGGAAATAAAGGGTTAGACGCCAAATAATTTCCGTAACATATTGATTTTAAAGCATGTTACAAAGGGTACAACTCTATTGGGTACCGGTACCTATGTTTAGGGGGTAACTATTCAGGTACAGGATGTTGTGTACGAGCGGTGACGAACCACAAGATGTTGTGTTTTCATCGCACAGAAAGGCACGGAAATGCTGTATTTTCCGGCTATTATCACATCCTGAAATCCGTAACTCTTTGTTTTTTATACGAATGGGGGTCCTGAATAGTTACTTTAGGGGCATAATAAATATTAGGTACTTTAGTTGCGGCGGAGAAGCCGTCAGGTGCGTGTTGGCGCGATAAAGGTATGTTCCCGACATTGACGCTATGAGTCAATATCAGGAATCGTGCCTTATAAACAGAATTACAATCCTTGCTCGACTGTCGTAGAAAGCCATATTCTTCTGGTTATCAGAAAATGGGGGACAAATGATGCCAAACCGCAGTATATATATCTGGAAACTCGAGCCAATCATCAATGCAGCAGGGCGAGCGCGTATAAAGTTGTGTAGTAACAAGTAGATAGGGGAAAGTAGGGGGACGACTTTGCGGAGGTTTCCCCGCGATAAACAGCATCCAAGAGCATTTTCCGGACTTGAGGACCCTCGGGTTGAGCGCAACAAACTGCCATGGATTTATGGATATTCTGCTTCTGGTGATTTGTGCCGTCACCGGAGGTGCTGACGGATGGGAAATAGAAGAGTTCGGGTAAGGCGAAACTCAGTGGCTACGCCAGTTTGCCCCGTTTGCCAATGGTGTCCCGTCTCACGATTGCATTGCCAGTCTGATCTCCAGATTTATCGGTCAAGGGATTTCAAGGCGTGCTTTGCGAACTGGACCGCAGCCATCGCACAAACCACGGGGGGTGAGGTCATCGCAGTGGATGGTAAAGCCGCCAAAGGCCGTGTGATCGCAAGCGTGGACGCGCGGCATTACATGGTCAGTGCCTGGGCAAACGCACCAATCGCCTGGTCCTGAATGACCGGGAAGCGACGGCGAGAGAAATCAACGAAATCTGCGGCTATTCCTAAGTTGTTGGAGTTACTGGAACTGACCGGCAGTATCGTCACCATTGATGCCATGGGTTGTCAGCGGGAGATTGCGGCACAAATCGTCAACCACGGTGGTGAATACGTGTTGGCACTCAAAGGCAACAGAGTGCCCTATACGAGGCGGTCAAGGACTTTTTGCGGTGGCCCAAGCCGGGGAGTTTGCCGGGGTCGGCGCGGGCTTCTATGAAGAAGTTGATAAAGGACCATGGGCGCTTGGAAACCCGCGCCGCTACTGGATCACCGAGAGTTACCAAACACTTCCCTAACACCGCGCGCAGTGGATGGGGCTACGCAGCATCGGTCTGGTCGAAGGCGTAGCTGCTTGATTAGCGAGACCGAAACCGTGGAGCAACGTCTTTATCTCAACGCCATTGCCGCCGATGCCCCGCGTTTCGCGCACGCCGTGCGCGGACAGAAGTGGAAAATCGGCTTCACTGGCGACTTGATGTGGTGTTTGGTGAGGATTTGCCAGTCGCATCTGCAGAAGGCAACGCCGGCGATCATGACCGCGATCCGCCACCTGTGCCTGGCGTTTGTTTGAACGTGAGCCCTCACTCGGCGTCTGGCACAGGAGAAGCGACGACAAGCCGCTTGGGATGACGACTACCGCGCTAAGGTCGTGTTTGGATAGGAGTTTATACGCGCTCGCCCTGATCAATGCAGAAGGCTCTGTCGAAAAAATCGTCGAGAAGGCGCTCGAGCTGCATTGGTGCGCTATGGGTAAATCTCGCTGACGGGAGTTCACTACCGTAATGTAAAAGGACGTATGGCTAAAGAAAATGACCAAGCTTGTCGATCTTTGCAGTGCAAAGGGTATAAAAGTTTGGGGATGGCATGTTCCAAGGTGTGAAACTTCGAACAAAGCAAAGCGAGAGGCATCGAACATTCTCGGCATCGCATCCAATTTTCGATTGGACGGATTGATCATGGATGCAGAGCATGGACCAGGTTTCTTTCGAGGCGGAAAAAAAGAGGCCGAAGTCTATGCCTCGGAAATGCGCAAGGTTGCCGATAAAATCGCGAAGCCCTTGGCCATATCCAGTCATGACATACCGCAAAATATGCGTGGTTGGCTTCCGAAGTTCAATAAAATCGCCTTTGTGGCAGACTTTAATTATCCACAGGTCTATTATGGCTCAAGTCCAAGTGTAGAGCATCGATTGACCCGTGCGGAGGAGGCCAACGCTCACGTTACGATTCCGTTTAGACCCGTGGGGGCGGCATGGATTGGAGATGCAGGCGGATGCTCTTCCGCCTCCGCCTGTGCCGAACGAGCCAGAGAGTTCATCCGACTCGTTGAAAACCGTGGATACGAGGAATATTCGTTCTGGCATTGGGCTGGTGCACCAAATGCATTTTGGGAAGTCCTGAACACAGTACCAGGACCCCCCCCTACTGAAGAAAACGGGGATAGATCCTGACGTATCCCCACAAACCAGCCAAGTAGGTTGGGCAAAGCCGCCGGGGCGCCGGTACTTTGCCGGTGTGGCCCGGAAAGACCCCACGCTCCGGCGGCGTGCCCAACGATTTTGTTGGGCACGGGCCATCCCTAGCCCTTTGCCCAACCTACCTCGCTATAATTTGTTGTTTTATATTGGAATAATGTGGGGACACTTACAGGAACAGACCACATTTTGATTATTCAGACCGCGCCGTTGACGAAAACCGCGTTTTTCAGGGTGCCCTTGAGGCGCAAGCGACTGATTCTGGAGTCGATTTCGTGGGGATACCTGCAGGGATAGATCACGTTTTCTGCGTACTCCTCGCCGGTTAAAAGAGCGTTAGCCCCCTATAAAAGGCCCCGCAATAGAAGTCAAACTAGGCAAGCAATAAAAAGTCGCCGTAAAAATGGTGCGGAAGATATTTACTTGATCATGCGCCAGATTCTCCGGAGAGAAAATAAAATCGGTCAAGATCAGGAGCACTTCTGGATGGTTGTTCTGAATCGATTATTATAGCATGAAATACAATATAGAAATTGGACAAAGTGCTGATGAGGACTTGACCTTCTACGAAGTGTTTGAGCAACGAATTATAGTAAAAGCGATCATTGAATACCTGCAACTAGATGCTAATGTTGAAACAAGAAAACGCAAACGGCTTCGTTCCAATCCTGTAGCACCCTGGGAATTACGGATAGGAGATTTCCGAGTATTTTATGAAATTAATGCAAATCGGAATGTTAAGATTTTGGCTATTGGACATAAAGTTCACAACGAATTATTTATTCGTAGAAAAAAGGTAGAGATATGATCACAATAGATTTACGACAGAAGAAACATTCTGTAGATGAATTATTGGCCTTGGCAAAATCCGAATCGGTTTTTCTCCATGGAAAAGATGGTGAACATTTCATATTGGAAGAAACAGATGATTTTGAAAAAGAAGTTGAAGCGTTGGGTAAAAGTGAAAAATTCATGAAATTTCTTGAGGGAAGATCAAAAGAAAAGGACACAATCTCTATATCAACCATAGCAAAAAGATTAGGAATGTAAATCACCTAATCGGAACTTGCATCCGACCTCCTCCGTCGACGGGTGAATTGAGGTGTCAGCCGCTGGAAGTTTCGGTAGTGTTATTACTGAATGACATTGTTGCAATCGTTACGAAAATAAGGAAACGGCAGTATGAATTTTCGAAGCATGCAATTGATCAAACGATTATAAGAGATATTAGCGTATCGGAGATTGAGCAGGCAATCGCTGATAATGCTGTGATTATCGAGGATTATCCGAACGACAAATACGGTCCCAGCTGCTTGATATTGGGGTACGCCAAAAACGGACGACCACTGCATATTCAATGTAGTTATCCAAATCGTCCGCTAATAAAAATCGTCACCTCATATCAACCGAATCTGGAACTATGGATCGACAATAAAGTCCGAAAAACGAAATGAAGAGGCGGTTGTTGTGAATGAGACAATGGTTGAAACCCAGGTTACATACACTATCGAATATCAAGGAAGATTTTATATTATCGAGCATGTCCCCGCTCGGGTGTGTAAGGAAACGGGAGAACGGTATTTTGCCCCGGAAACAGTGGAGTGTATTCAGGATTTCATTAAAGAAGGTAAGAAGCCGGTGCGCATGATTGAGACACCTGTATATAACTATGCGTAGCTAGCCTAATTAATATTGAAGCGAAAATTGACGCTGGAACTGGAAAGAAGATAGAGGTCACTTACTCGTTCCCTAAACCTACGGGGTGGGCCTATTAGCGGGAAAAGGGGACAGGCTCGATTGATGGGTCGTTTTTCACGGATCATTCGCCTGGCATTCGGCTGCAAACGACCCGGTGCCGCGGTCCGGCTCCTCGGCAACTTTCAAGCTCAGTGCCACGTGGCATTGGATGCCTGAGTCGAGCCGTTAGGCCAAGAAATTAAAGTGATACGTAGAATTTGAATGGGACTATAATAGGAGGTAAAAATGAAAGCTATCACATTTACTGATTTTCGAAAAAAAGCTTCCGGATTTATTAATCAAGTAGAATACGGAGAAACATTTATCATAGTCCGTCACGGCAAACCAGTCGCCGAAATAATTCCCTTCTCGGATAATACCGCTATGCCCCCGGCATGGAAACAAAAAGGAATTCAGTTACAACTTCAAGGCAGTGATTTGTCTTCAGCTATTCTTGAAGACCGCGAAGCCAATGCATGAAAACAGCATTAGTTACGGCGGAGAAGCTGTTCTGCTGGCTCCCACGCTCCGGAGACTGTGAAAGTATTCGGTTTTCCCGGGAGCGGTGGGCTGAAGTTACCATATTTCACGCTGAATTATGTATCAAATGGGGCCAAGGAGAAAGATTTTCGGCTAAATGAGAGGAACTATGTTGCCTTGTCCCTGACCCTCTGAAAATTCAGCAATACTTTCACAGTCTCTGGAGCGTGGGAACGAGCGTGACGGAGAGACTATCGATTGCATGTTAGGAGAGCGATAAATATGAATACAGTCATGACAGATATTAAAAAGCTATCCATCTCCGAACGAATTCAGCTTGTAGAAGATATCTGGAATAGCATTGCTGAGGAACCTCCGTTTTCCTTAGAGCTTTCCGCGCAGGAACAGGGTGAACTACATCGCCGGTATGCGGCACATCAGGCTGATCCATCCACAGGTATTCCTTGGAAACAGGTACGCGCAAAGATTTTTTCAAGGACACAGAGTTAATGGAACTCATATTCAGGCCCGAAGCCGAGGCAGAATTGCTGGAAGCCCAAGTATGGTATGAAGCACGTTCCCCCGGATTAGGTTTTGAATTTGCTTGTGCAGTTGAAGTTGCAGTGGAGTCGGCATTACGGATGCCGCTTGCTTATCCGAAAATTGAAGGTGAATTCCGACACATTCTTTTGCGTCGGTTTCCTTATTCGATTATTTATCGCCCTTCTGAATCAGAGGTTGTTGTTGTGTCATGTTTTCACCATAAGCGCAAGCCTGGCTCTTGGTCGGGCTCCGTCGGCTAATTGCGCTCCAGCTGACCGCTGCGGCGCTTTTTGGTATTTCGATAGACACTACCGGAACAGCTAAAGGTCGAGTGGTCGAACATCAATGTCTATGGGGTGGAATAATGACTAGCATGAATCAATTTGGAGGTACAATAAAATAGTAGCCAACCTTTCACATGTTGCTAATAAACCTAAGAATATACTCTTCTAATATCGATATTTCGGTTATCATGCAAGGGTTAATAATTATAACATATTGAAAAACAAAGATTCTTTGGGTTCATAATAGCTAATGAAAACGTAAAAATGGTATATAAAGAGTATAGTATAGTTAAAGGAGAAGATGCCCATAGTGATATTTTAGATATAGAAATGGCAAAACTTCTATGGGCACTAATAAGCCCGTAACCCGTACAATCGCTGTGTTGAACCAAAGCCGTTGGGGTTCGTTGAGGTGGACCCCAACCTACGCAAAAATGTAGGTACCTTGGTTGCGGTGGGGAAGTCATCGATTGCATGTTAGGCATTCAACTGCGGTTAAAGAGGAAGGGGGACACAGCAAGGTTACACCAAATTCTATGGAACCATTGGAGTAATAGTCGTATTTCTTCATATTACAAGCGCAAAATATTATGAAAGAGCATAATGACATGGGTCATTTTCCATAATTTGGGAGTGTCGAAGAATGGTTCAGTTGGTAAAGATAGGAAATTCCCAGGGTATTAGAATCCCGAAGCCTTTGATTGAGCAAGCTCATTTGGAAGGAAAAGAGCTTAAATTACAAATGATTAATGATGGGCTATCGATAACATCGGAAAAAGAGACTCGGAAAGGTTGGGAACAGGCTATAGAGCAAACAATTGCTGCCCAGGGCCGAGAAACTCTTGATGAAGAGTGGTTAAACTTTCCTCTGGATTCCGACGAAGATCCGGAGTAGTGATGGCTAAACGATTTGAGGTATGGCTAGTCGACCTGAATCCAACAATATGAACATAGACCAGATAGCAAGTGAAGCTCTTCAACTTGATCCGAAAGATCGAGCCATTCTTGCGGAGACGATATGGGAAAGCCTGGAGGATCCATATGTTGTGTCACCGGATGTGTCTGATGAAAAGTTAATAAAGTTAGCGAAACAAAGAGATGATGAGATTGAAAGCGGTAGAACAACGCCTGTATCGCACATGGAATTGATGAATAGGCTGCGCAGGAATGAAGATTGAATACCATCCTGCAATAGAGCGAGAACTCAGAGAAATAATCGATTATTACAACGAATGTTCGCCGGGGCTCAGCAATGAGTTTTTGAATGAATTTGAGTGCCAGGCATTAAAAATAGCAGCCATGCCTTATGGATGGACCGTTGTGAACGGCGATGTTCGGCGGGCTCTGATGCGCAGATTTCCATATGTCATATATTTTCGGGTGGTGAATGCGGATACGTTGCGCGTAACAGTAGTCAAGCACCAGCGTAGACATCCAAAAAGAGGCTTGGGTAGAAAATAATAAATGTTAAGAACAAAAGGAAACGGGGACAGGCGTTTCTTCACCTCCAGGAAAGGGAGAAAAGGGATCAGGCTCAATTGATGGGTCGTTTTTCACAGCTTTATTCGGAAGGCAATCATCGGCAACAAGTCTGAAAATGCATTGCGAGAACACTAGCGTCCGGTTAAAAATCGAATAGATTCAATTGGTTGGAAATGTAGGGTTCCGGGTTCTGCTGTAGCGCATCCATAACAACTTGTTTTATATGCCTTTGCTCGAACAGATTGACTTCCAAAATGTGCAATAAAGTGTGGAGGCTCAGCTCGGGTAAGTGCCATTCCTTCTTGGCGACAGCGAGTAACAGATAGGTACTGATGGCAATCCAGATCTGGGTCTTTACGGCATTGGCAGACTGTCCAGAGAAGGACTTGATCTTGAGATGCTGCTTGATCCACTTGAAGAATAGCTCGACCTGCCAGCGTTGGCGGTAGATCTCGGCGATTGTTGCTGCCGGCAAGGCAAGATGATTGGTCAAAAAGACGAAGCGTTTGTCCCGCGCCTGATCGACGAAACTGATGCGGCGCAACCGCTCCGGGTAAGTCGTGGCGGTTTGTGTACCGGTCAGCCGAATCAACTGGTCGCTGCGCACCCCGGCGGCCTTGTCCGACGGCCGATAGGTTTCGCACCGGCAGTCGCGGAGGTTTTTCTTGGCCCGCACCACGAAGAAGGCGGGAATCTGATGGATGCGGTAGAGCCGATCGAAATCGTTGTCGGCGCGATCCATCGACAGGATCGAGCCAGGCTCCAAGGGAATCCAGTCCAACGCCAGCACGTCGTGAACCTTGGCGGGGGTCAGGGCCACGAAGGTGGGAATGGAACCGCGCAGATCCAGTAGCGTATGCGCCTTGACCGCCGCCTTGGTGGTGCGAAAGTGGGCCCACGGGAACACCGAGAGACACAGATCGATGTATTGATCCCAACACGAAAACTGACGCACCCGGTGGTGCCCCCGGTAACGCTCGACGCACGGGTTGAACTCGTAGCGGGAGATCAGTTGGAAGAGTTGGGCGAAGACGGTCTTCTTGGCCATGGTGTACCCTGACATGGAGTAAATGCTGGGTACTGTACGCGAGAACGGCCCCGGGGCCTTGCGAATAAAAAAATCTTATGATTGCCATTTTCTCCTTAAAATACATCGTGTTACAACAATGATTATGAATTTAACCGGACGCTAGTGGTTTTATATTGGAATAATGTGGGGACACTTACAGGAATGGAAGTCAAACTAAGCAAGAAATAAAAAGTCGCCGTAAACAGTGCGGAAGATATTTATCTGAATCATGCGCCAAATTCTCCGTAGAGAAAACAAAATCGGTCAAGGTCAGGAACACTTCTGGATGGTTGGTCTGAATCAATTATTATAGCATGAAATACAATATAGAAATTGGACAAAGTGCTGATGAGGACTTGAGCTTCTACGAAGTGTTTGAGCAACGAATTATAGTAAAAGCGATCATTGAATACCTGCAACTAGATGCTAATGTTGAAACAAGAAAACGCAAACGGCTTCGTTCCAATCCTGTAGCACCCTGGGAATTGCGGATAGGAGATTTCCGAGCATTTTATGAAATTAATGCAAATCGGAATGTTAAGATTTTGGCTATTGGACATAAAGTTCACAACGAATTATTTATTCGTAGAAAAAAGGTAGAGATATGATCACAATAGATTTACGACAGAAGAAACATTCTGTAGATGAATTATTGGCCTTGGCAAAATCCGAATCGGTTTTTCTCTATGGAAAAGATGGTGAACATTTCATATTGGAAGAAACAGATGATTTTGAAAAAGAAGTTGAAGCGTTGAGTAAAAGTGAAAAATTCATGAAATTTCTTGAGGGAAGATCAAAAGAAAAGGACACAATCTCTATATCAACCATAGCAAAAAGATTAGGAATGTGAATCACCTAATTGGAACTTGCATCCGACCTCCTCCGTCGACGGGTGAATTGAGGTGTCAGCCGCTGGAAGTTTCGAGTGTTGGCAATACGGTGCAAGGCGGAGGTCAAAGAAAAGGATACCCATTTTGTTTACCCCTTCCGTCCGGTGCGGGAACTGTTGAACTGAGCTTGTGCTATTGTGGTTACGCAGGCTATAGTGCGACCTAAGAATCAGGAAAAGGGACTAGGCTCAATTGATGGATCGTTTTCTGCTTTTTGCTGCCGGTGGTGCGAGGCGTTGGCTGTCGTTATTCAACCGTTTGTTGTTGCAAGTTACCATCGGATACTTATTAACTGAGTGAGGGAAATCGGTATGGCACACATTGAGTTAAGCGGAGACGCCTTAAAAAAACTGTTCAAAGAAGCCCTTACTGAGATGCTCCAGGAGCAGCGTGAACTATTGCATGATGTGTTTGTTGAAGTGCTGGAAGATATGACGCTAGCCGAGACTATCCGAGAAGGTCAACAAACGGAAAAAGTCTCCAGAGAGGCGATTTTCGAAATCCTTGAGGGTCAGGGGTGAAGATCATATTTCGAAAGAGTTTTGCACGAGATCTGAAGAAAATCAAAGATCCAAACATTCTGGCACAAGTCAAGCAAGCCGTAGAAGAAGCAGAAGAGGCGGCCAGTTTAAGAGAGGTCAACAGGGTAAAAAAGCTCAGTGGAGCCGATAGCCTTTACCGCATCCGCGTTGGCGAGTATAGGATCGGCCTGGCGGTTGGCACATCTGAAGTCGAGTTTGTGCGGTGTCTTCATCGGCGCGAGATGTATCGGCACTTTGCATGAAATTAGGGTAAGCGACAGCTAAAAACAGGCTCCAGCGGATGCTCGTAAACTCGCACCGCTGAGCCTTACTATTGGGCGTTCAACTGCCTGCCTATTGATTCGGAAGGCAATCATCGGCAACAAGTCTGAAAATGCATTACGAGAAGAGGAAAAATCATGCTCTCAACCGTTGAAGTAATTGTTGAAAAAAATGGCAATGTACGCTTATTGGAACCGTTACACCCCAGCCACTCCATGCGGGCACTATTAACCTTGCTCGAACCTTTGGAGAAATCAACTATTACACCTAAGCGTTCATTGCACGAATTTATTGGTATACTGAAAAATTCCACTGTCTTTTCCGGCAATCCCGTTACTTTACAACGAGACATGCGTGATGACTGGGATTAAATACTTGTTGGATACTAATATTGTGATCGGCTTACTTAAAGCATTCCCGGACGCAACGAATTTATTGCAACCGTATCCTGATTTACTTGAGAAATGTGCCGTCAGCCAGATTACCCGCATGGAATTGCTTGGTTTTCCGGGGGTTGACATGGAAAACACACAATAAATTTCGGCATTTTTAGAGAATTGTCCAGTTTTCCTTTTGGATGAGCGCATTGAGCAAGCTGCAATTGTATTGCGTCGCACGGGGCATTTTAAATTGCCGGATGCCATTATTGCCGCAACAGCACAACTTAACGATCTTAAGCTTTTAACACTGGATGAACGCCTTGCTAAAGCATTCAAGGCTTATGAAGCAAAGGAAATTTAATTGTTCCGTGTTCACAGTGTCTAGCCCCCATGTTTGCCAAGCGAACTGTTCGCAGCACGTGGTTGGTGTGGAAGGCGATAGCGGCCTTGTTGGCTACAGTCGCAGTCGTTACCTTATCTACAAGTGGTGTCATGGAACAGCCTGATCCTGCGTCGCTGACCGGCGCTTCCGAGGCCGAGGTCCACTCTCAGCTCGGAAGTCCGTCCTTAGCTGACGAGTTTGTTCTTGACAGCAACCTTCGGGAATTCCGTATCGAACTCTTCAACCACTTCACGCCCGAAGAGGTTGCTACAGCAAACATCCCCATCCGGGAACTCACTTGGACAAGGGGCGATCGGCAGGCGATGACTCTCTGGTTTGAACGTTCCGACGACGCGTGGAAGGTGGTGCATGGGCTCATTTGGCGCCAGGATGCTGATTTCTGACCGAGTCCTGGTAGCAAAGAAGTGAAAGTGCATATTCGGGGAAAGGGGCCAGGCTCGATTGATGGATCGTTTTTCATAGATCATTTGCCTGAGATTCGGCTGCAGGCGACCCAATGCTGCGGTCTGACTCCTCAGCAACTTTCAAGCTCAGTGCCATGCGGCATTGGTGGGCGCCTGAGCCAAGCCATTAGGAATGGGGAAGGATAGTCGAAAACGTACACGAATAAGTGTACATTCTTCTTGTGAAGAAACGAGAACTCGAAAATGAACTGAAAGGTAAAAATGATACCTTTGAGGTTGGTTCGTCGGATTCTAAACATATGATAGGCCTTCTTTTGCAGCGGAAAAGAGAAATAAGCGGTCTTTCACTTTCCCAAGTTGCTGACCGCTTGGGCATGTCTTCACGCAATTCTTATGCTCGATACGAGCAAGGTGAATCTGTTCCTTCCGTTGAAAAACTAAATGATCTTCTCCATGCTGTATCCCCAAATTCAGACATTGTTATTAGTGAAAGTACAATTTCCTGACAAAGAGGCCAGGCTCGATTGATGGATCGTTTTTCACAAATTATTTTCCATAATTCGGGAGTGTTGAAGAATGGTTCAGTTGGTAAAGATAGGAAATTCCCAAGGTATTAGAATCCCGAAGCCTTTGATTGAGCAAGCTCATTTGGAAGGGAAAGAGCTTAAATTACAAATAGTTGATGATGGACTATTGATAATACCAGAAAAAGAGGCTCGGAAAGGTTGGGAACAGGCTATAGAGCAAACAATTGCTGCCCAGGGTCAAGAAACTCTTGATGAAGAGTGGTTAGACTTTCCTCTGGATTCTGACGAAGATCTGAAGTGGTGATGGCTAAATGATTTGAGGTGTGGCTAGTTGACCTGAATCCAACAAAGGGTAGAGAAATCAATAAAGTGCGGCCTTTTTTGCGTCCGGTTATGAGAGGTGTTAGGCCCAGAAAGCATTGAGCGGCAATGTCTGTCATAAAGAAGATTCAACAGCGGATAGTTGATCGTGACTATTTCATGTCATCCCATGGGGAAGAGGAAATGCTGGATGATGATCTTGAACGAAAAGATGTTGAAAACGCGATACTTATAAGGTAAAGTTGGCAAGAAGATGACTCATGACGAACGAGGAACAAGGTATCGTATAGAGGGCCCGGCGCGGGATGGAAGATTGATTCATGTGATATGCAGATTTCAAGAAAACGGCAATTTCACTATAATCACTGTCTATGCGTTATAGGTAACATTATGATTTGCGAATTCTGCGGCGGAAACACAAACCCCAAAAGCGTAAAACGCCAACATTGGCTAAACAAGAAACTATATATTGTTGAGAATGTTCAAGCAGAAGTATGCGTAGAGTGTGGTGAACGGTACTTTCATGCAAGCACGCTTGATGCTCTTGACGAATATTTGTCTACAAGCCACTCTGTAAAAGAACGCCTTGATGTTGAAGTTGTCAATTTCAATCAAGTTGTGGCCTAACGTGTCACCCCAGCCTACGCAAAAATGTAGTTCGAAAGAGTTTTGCACGAGATCTGAGAGAAAATCAATGCTGGGGTTATATCGCCTAACAGGGTTGGGCAACCGGAAGAAAAATGACGGACAAGATCACCATTGAGATCGACGGGCGTGCCTGTGAGGCGACCCCCGGCGAAACGATCATCGCGGTCGCCGACCGTGAGGGTATCCCTATCCCGCGTTTCTGCTACCACAAGAAGCTATCCGTTGCTTCTAATTGCCGCATGTGTCTGGTGGAAGTGGAGCAGGGTGGGCGACCTTTCCCCAAGCCGGCCCATGCCTGCGGCACGCCGGTCGCCGAGGGTATGCGGGTACTGACCCGATCACCTCTGGCCGTGGATGCCCAGCGGGGCACCATGGAGTTCCTGCTCATCAATCATCCGTTGGACTGCCCGATCTGCGATCAGGGCGGCGAGTGCGAGCTGCAGGACGTAGCCATGGGCTATGGCGGGGATGTCTCCCGCTACAGCGAGCGCAAGCGGGTGGTCGCGGACGAGGACCTGGGACCTCTGGTCGCTACCGACATGACCCGCTGCATCCACTGCACCCGCTGTGTGCGTTTCGGGGCGGAGATTGCGGGTGTCCGCGAGCTGGGTGCCACCGGCCGCGGCGAGGACATGCGCATCGGCACCTATGTGGCACACACGATCTCCCACGAGCTCTCGGGCAACATCATCGACCTCTGTCCCGTGGGGGCCCTGACCTCCAAACCCTTCCGCTTCAGCGCCCGCTCCTGGGAGCTGACCCAGGCCGACGGCATCGCCCCCCACGACGCAGTGGGGTCGAACATCCATCTTCACATCCGCAGCAACCGCGTCATGCGGGTGCATCCCAGAGACAATGAGGCGGTGAATGAGACCTGGATTTCGGACCGGGACCGCTTCAGCTACCAGGCCCTCGATACCGATGACCGCCTGCTCCACCCCATGGTCAAACGGGGTAAAGAGTGGCAGGCCGTCGCTTGGCAGGAGGCCCTCGCCTTGGTTGCCGAAGGGCTCAAATCCGCCGGCGATGGGTTGGGCACTCTCGTCTCGCCGACCGCTACGCTGGAGGAGATGTACCTGCTCCAAAAAATCGTCCGTGGACTGGGCAGCAACAACATCGATACCCGTCTACGGCAGCAGGACTTTCGCGGTGACGCCATCGCTCCTTCTCTGCCCTGGCTTGGAGTGCCCATCGCGGACCTGGAGCGGCAGCAGGGCCTGCTCCTGATCGGGACAGACATCCGCCAAGAACAGCCGCTGTTGGCCCATCGTATCCGCAAGGCGGCCCTGGCCGGTGCCCAGGTGGCCTTGGTCAATCCGCTCCGGCTCTCTCTGACCTTCCCGAGCACCCAGTACGTCGGTCATCCGGCGGGGATGCTCGAAGACCTGGGGGCCATCGCCAAGGCCCTGGGCGGACATGGCTCCGACTCGCTTAAAAACCTGATCGCCGCCGCCCGGCCGGAGGCGTCCCACCAGGAAACCGCACGTTGGTTGCAGGAGGTGGGGCGGCGGGGTAGGGGGCTGATCCTGCTCGGTGCACTCGCCGCGGCCCACCCGGACTACTGCCTCCTCGAGAATCTGGCCCAGGCGGTCGCCGAGGCGGCCGGGGCGACGGTCGGCTACCTGCCGACGGCCGCCAATAGTGTAGGGGCCTACCTGGCCGGCGCTTTGCCGCATCGAATGCCGGGTGCGTACATGAGCCAGACTCCAGGAATATCCGCGGCGGAAATGTTGGAGCATCCTCGCAGTACTTATCTGTTATGGGGTCTCGAGCCCGCTTATGACCTCGGCAATCCGGCCCGGGCGTTGCAGACCCTCGACCAGGCCGAGTTGGTCGTGGCCTGTGTGACCCATCGTAGCCCATCCCTGGAACAGACAGCCGACATCATGCTGCCCATCGCGGCCTTTGCCGAGACCTCCGGCACCTTCGTCAACGCGGATGCGACCTGGCAATCCTTCCGCGGAGCGATAGCCCCGCCCGGCGAATCTCGACCCGGCTGGAAGCTGTTGCGGGTTTTGGGCAATCTGCTCGACCCCCCCGGTTTCGAGCAGGTCAGCTCGACGGATGTCCTCGCCGAGTTGCAAGGGATCTGCGGTAATATAAAACCGAGCAACCGGCCGCGGGGCGACCTCCAGGTAGAACCGCGGGGTTCAGCAGACGGGCTCGTCCGGATCGGCGATTTGCCCATCTATGCCGTGGATCCCCTGGTGCGCCGTGCCCCGGCCCTCCAGCGCACACCGGCCGCCGGTCGGTTCGGCGCATTTCTGGGCCCTACCGAGGCATCGGTGCTGGGACTGGCCGAGGGGGACCTGGTAAAGGTGCGCCAGAACGGTTTTTCTGCAAAGATGCCAGTGAGTCCGGACGACGCGGTCCCCGCAGGTTGTGTGCGTATTCCGGCCGGAGTTGCCGGCAGCGAGGCCCTGGGGAACCAAATCGGCCCCGTCTCCATAACCAAGGTCTAGTACGACGGTACCGAAATACCGATAACATGGGAATCGTTTTTTTGCAGCAAATGAACGCGAATCAACGCAAATCGGTCACAATCAGCTTACCATTAGTGACCGTTCTTGATCTATTTACGTTGATTTGCGGCTAAATCTTCCCTGATGATCCTGCGAGCAAGGAATACTAAGGCGATTTCTGTCAGTAGATAAACAACGATGATCGAACTCTGGAACTCACTGCCGGAAGTCATCCGGATCCTGCTCAAGATCGTTGTCCTCCTGGGACCGCTCATGGGCCTGGTCGCCTACTACACCTTGGCCGAGCGCAAAGTCATCGGCTACATGCAGATTCGGATCGGCCCCAACCGGGTTGGACCGCGTGGTCTCCTGCAGCCCATTGCCGATGCGGTCAAGCTCATGTTCAAGGAGATCGTGCTGCCCACCGAGGCGAACAAAACCCTCTTCCTGATCGCCCCCATGCTGACCTTGGGCCCGGCCCTGGCCGCCTGGGCCGTGTTTCCCTTCGACGAGGGGCTGGTGCTGGCGGACATCAATGCCGGTCTTCTCTACATCATCGCCCTGACCTCGTTGGGCGTCTACGGTGTAATCATCTCGGGCTGGGCCTCCAACTCCAAATACGGTTTTTTAGGGGCCATGCGTTCGGCGGCCCAGATGGTCGCCTACGAAATCGCCATGGGCTTTGCCCTGGTAGGGGTCCTGGTAGCGGCCGGCAGTCTCAATCTCGGGGACATCGTGCATGCCCAGGAAGGCAGCTTACTGACTTGGTTCTGGTTGCCCCTGCTGCCCCTGTTCGGCATCTACTTCATCTCCGGCGTAGCGGAGACTAACCGCGCGCCCTTCGACGTAGCGGAAGGCGAATCGGAGATCGTAGCCGGTTTTCATGTCGAATACTCGGGGATGGCCTTCGCGGTCTTTTTTCTGGGCGAATATGCCAACATGATCCTGATCTCCGCGCTCTCGGCCCTCATGTTCCTCGGCGGCTGGCTGTCTCCCCTGCCGGCGACCTGGGTGGACGGAATCTTCCTGCTCGACGACGGCTTTCACTGGCTGGTGCTCAAGACTTTCTTCTTCATGTTCTTATTTCTCTGGTTCCGGGCCACCTTCCCCCGCTACCGCTACGACCAGATCATGCGCCTGGGCTGGAAAGTATTCATCCCCATCACCATCGTCTGGATCCTGGTGATCGGGCTTGCGGTGATTTATAAAGTGCCTCCTTGGTGGTCGGCATAGGAAAGACATAACGACGGAGCCATAAGCGCAATGATCGTAGGTACTAACTATAGGAACTTAAATGTAGGTTCCTAGAGTTAGGTATCTAATATTAGATACCGGTATCTATATTTCGGGGCATGCTAAATATAGGTGCTTTAGTTTCGGCGGAGAAGCCACCGTTGCATGTTATGCGAGAAATCTAAGTTAGGAGACAACATGGAGACTAAAGGTAATCATCTGGTTGAGTTAATAAAATATCCAGTTCTTGTTTTCTCTATCGTGCTAGCGCTAATTCTTCTGAAGTATTCATTAAATCTGGAGTTCGGAATGATTACTGAAGTATCAACAGATGGGTTGAAGTTTTCTGAGAAAAGCAATAAGGAAGCTTTGAAAGCGATCGCGGGGTTGGAATTAAGGTTAAATGATCTATCTGTAAGAATCAATTCTATTGAAGATAGGGATAGTGAGAATGGTGTTGACGCAGATCAAATAGAATTTAAGGCGTTTACTGCATCGCAAGAAGTATCTGACGCGACAGCGAATATCGCTCAATTATCGCCGCCTATTCAAGGCAAGCAATCTGAGGCTTTAGCCGGCTGGATGTGGATTGGAAATTATACAGACGAATGGTCAAAAACTCCATTGGCGCATATTGACACAGGACAGCCGATAAAAATTGCACTAACCAATATGCAGGTAGGTACTGAATACAAAGTATTGAATAACATGGTGGTGAGAGACGGGTTGCCACCGAATGATGAAGATTATTATCACGCAAGAAAAATCTTGGGTGTAGTGCCACGAGGATCAAGAGTAAGACTACTGAAAAAGCCTGAAAGCATAGATAGAGAGTTTACCATACAGTATTGGGCTAAAGCGGAATATCAAATTTAAGTGAAGGATATAGGGGACAGGCCACGTTTTCTATGGCAGGTTGAATTGACTGTTTAGCAGGGGGAAAATGTGATCTGATCTCTGGCTCCCAGCAAAATTCCGCGCCATGTGGGGCTAGGGGAAAGCTATGACGCTTAATCTGGGGAAATTGTGTCATTCTGTCCCTGACCCTCTGAAAATTCAGCAATATTTTCACAGTCTCCGAGGCATGGGAATGAGCTAAGAGCCGACAGCGGTGGCGAATTAGGAGGAGGCATTGTCGCACGATAATAAAGGAAACTAAAAAGGAGATGGGAGTATCAATATTCCACCATCCCAAGCTACTACTTCGACAGGCGTGAATCTTTGAGAACGTTTAGCGAAATCACAAGGAAATGGTGGTTAGAAATGTCCAGCACCTAATGAGATGTTCATATCAAATGCTGTGCTTGGAGAGTTGAATGCCGGAAACTATCCACGTAAGGACCGTAGGACGGGAAAGCGTAGCGCATCCCGCCATGTTGGTCTGTTTGATGAAATTACGGGAGTATTGAATGAATCACAGTTTACTTGATTCGGCTTTAAAGATACCTCCACGAGAACGAGTGGTATTTGCGGAGTTGATTCTGGCAAGCATAGATCATGAGGAAGAGGAGGTGAGAAGATCATGGGTGTCGGAAGTAAGAAAAAGGATCGAAGGAGTAAGCCAAGGGAAGGCCGAGCTTTTAGATTTTGAAAAGCTATATGTTGAGAGTTGAAATTCATGAGTTCGCTTCAAACGAGTTTAACGAGGCGATCCGATGGTACGATTCTCAATCAAAGGGGCTGGGGAGTAGGTTTAAAAAAGCAGTAGTAACACAAATCGGGAACATACGTAAAAATCCGAGTTGGTATCCAAAAGAGGAAGAAGACATCTACAAAGTCTACATTCCAAAATTTCCATATAAAATTCTCTTTACTTTTGATTCGAAGAAGGTTGTCGTGTGGGCTATTGCCCATTTACACAGAAAGCCCTCGTATTGGAAATCTCGGAAAAGCTAACCGAGAAAGGGGAAAAAAGGACTGGAAAAATAGAAAAGGGGCCAGGCTCATTTTATCAAGTAAAACAGAGAGACAAACTACAGTTTTCAGTTCAATCACCAAAACGCCTATTCTATGAACAAGGTACTATATGCCATGACAATTAGTGAAGTTATCCCTATTATTACATCCCTGTCTCATACCGATAAGTTCAAACTAATGCAAGTTATCTTGGCACAACTGGCTAAAGAGGAAGGGATTCCCTTACAAGCGGAAACTGCTAAGCAATACGATCCTCTATTTGAGATTATCGGCATTGCGGAGGGTGAAGATAGCGACGTAGCCCGGCGGCATGATGATTATTTGTATGGTGCTTCGTGATATAGGGCATTTTCGTTGACACCGGCGCATGGTATGCAGCAATGGTTCGCAAGGATCGTGATCATGAGATAGCAAAGCAGTTTCTAAAGAATAATACGCAGCCGCTAATCACCAGTGATCACGTGATGGATGAAACCGTTACCTTGTTGCTTTCTCGTGTCGGTCACAGCTATGCGGTACGGTTTCTTGACATGCTGCAAACCAGCCAGAAAGCCCAACTGATTTATCTTACGCCAACACAGATTACAGCAATAGTAACATTATTTCGCAATCGAATGGATAAGGAATGGAGTTTCACAGATTGTTCTTCATTTATCTTGATGCAGGAACATCAAATACAAGTTGCGTTTGTATTTGATGAACATTTCAAGCAGGCCGGTTTTCTGGTTAAACCATAACGAGTACTTCCTAATAGCTTCATCACGAACAAAAATTTTCCCATCGTCCTTGAAAGGGAAAATATTTTCGAGCTTCTTACAAATTTTCCGAAGACGGCAGTTTGCACCTTTCGATTCAATCACCAAAATGCCTAACTGAGATTGTGGTGGTAAAAATGACTGCGCAAGCACAAATTCAGTATATATCGGATGAAGAAGGGCAACCTGTAAGCGTCATCGTGCCTATTCAGCTCTGGCGCGAAATTACCTCAGAAAGAGAAACGGCTTATTTGCTGAAAAGTGAGACAATGAAGAAGCGGCTTTTGGAAGCAAAAAATCGGACTGGAGGCATTTCTCTTGACAACGCCCGCACGCAGCTTGGAATTTGACCCGGTAGGTTTTGAAGATTATGTCATACAGTGATTTTGACTTGAAAAAAGTTAAACGAGAGTTGGGGGTTACACTAACGGAAAAGCAACATGTCTTTTCTGCCATCAAAGGTATTGACATTTCCTCTACTCTTACTGAAATATTAGCAGAAAATATCCCGCTTGCCCGTGCTATTAACACAGAGAAAGCTCGTTCAGAACTTATTATTGCAAATATTCTGGTGGAAGTGCGAAAAATACTTGAGCACAAAGTTAGTTTGTTTTCCGGAATCGAGTTCAATGTCGATAAGGAAAAGGGATTAAATGGTTTCTGTGATTTTATTATTAGCGCCTCCCAGGAACAATTAACCTTGAGTAGTCCTGTCATTACTGTAGTTGAGGCCAAAAACGAAAACATTATCGGAGGTTTGGGTCAATGTATCGCGGAAATGGTAGCAGCAAGTATTTTTAATAAAGCCGAAGGTAACCGGATTATGCGATTATATGGTGTAGTTACTACCGGAACCGCATGGAAATTCATAAAAATGGAAGGTCTTGATGTACTGATTGATCTTGATGAATATTCAATTGAAAATTCGGGTAAAATTGTCGGCATATTATTGAAAATGTCAGCTCAAAATGCCTAATACTGGCGGATTGATAAAAGACTTTGAAGAGATAAAGGGGTTTCCCCGTAGCCTATGTTGTCACTGAAAGCTGCATCAAGTGCAAGTACACCGACTGCGTCGAGGTATGTCCCGTCGATTGCTTCTACGAAGGCCCCAATTTTCTGGTCATCCACCCCGAGGAGTGTATCGACTGCGCTGTGTGTGAGCCGGAGTGTCCGGTTAATGCCATTTTCTCCGAGGATGATTTACCGGAAGATCAGCGGCACTTTGTGGCGTTGAACGCCGAGTTGGCAAAGGAATGGCCCGTGATCACCGAACAGAAAGACCCGCTGCCTGATGCCGAAAAGTGGGAGGATGTTCCGGACAAACTCCAGTACCTGGAGCGATGAGCGGAAATAGGGGATGACCAGGTTTACTGTCTTGGTCTTGGAGTACACTTGATCGACGGTCAATCTCCGACAAGCGGACTACCGAACCGAAACGACCTATGGTGGTCGTTTCAAAACGTAATTGAATATGACTATTACCCTATTCTACGCGAGGGAATGAGGGGATTCTGTGATATGCTGCAAGCTGCGCGAGATTATCTGAAAAGCCTCTTGCTGGTGGAGCTGTTCCGTGGACTGAGCGTCACCGGACGTTACATGTTCGGCCGCAAATTCACGGTCCAGTACCCGGAGGAGAAGGCGCCCGTTTCACCCCGTTTCCGCGCTCTACACGCCCTGCGGCGTTATCCGAACGGGGAGGAGCGGTGCATCGCCTGCAAACTGTGCGAGGCGACTTGTCCGGCCTTGGCCATCACCATCGAGGCCGAGCCCCGAGAAGACGGCTCCCGACGTACGACCCGGTACGACATCGACCTGTTCAAGTGCATCTTCTGCGGTTTCTGCGAGGAGTCGTGCCCGGTGGATTCCATCGTGGAGACCGGGGTCGCCGAGTATTGCTTCGAGGAGCGCGGCGAGCACATCATGACCAAGGAAAAGCTCCTCGCGGTCGGTGATAAATACGAGGCCGAAATCGCCGCCGCCCGCGCCGCGGATGCGTCGTATCGATAAGAGATTCGAACCGCAGATAGGAAAAATGATCCGGTCGCTTCGATCTATCCGCAGATTACACAGATTTTCGCAGATTAAAAACAAATCAATCTGTGAGAATCTGCGGACAGAAAAAGATAATGTGATCTTTTGAGACTAATTTGCGTTGATTCGCGTTCATTTGCGGCAAAAAATAATTCCTATGGGGATGCGCCGCCTCGCGTGGAGGCATAACCTCGCTGGAGGGTGAGAAATAAGCAAATGAGATTTCGTGAATCGATATAAAGTGAAGATTCAACTGAGTGACCCTTTGCGCGCTTTCTGCCTTTGTGGTTAAAAAAACTTACCCGGATCCGATCATGGGCTTTGAAAAGATTCTCTTCTACATCTTCGGGGGCATTGCGGTGATCGCGGCCGGTATGGTAGTTACCCGCCGCAATCCGGTACATGCGGTGCTCTACTTGGTGTTGACCTTCGTGACGAGCGCGATGCTGTGGATGCTCCTGGAAGCGGAGTTTCTCGCCATCGTGCTGGTGTTGGTCTATGTGGGCGCCGTTATGGTCCTGTTCCTGTTCGTAGTCATGATGCTGGATATCGACGTAGCGGCTATGCGCGCGCAGTTCGTCCGCTACTTGCCGCTCGGGCTCCTGATCGCCGTTGTCATGCTGGTGGAGATATTTCTGGTCGTCGGCCCGGATACCTTCGGTTTGGAGCAGTTCGCCAAGCCCCAGGCACGGCCGGCGGATTACAGCAATACCTCCGAGCTGGGGATGGTCCTGTACACTATTTATATGTACCCGTTCGAGATCGCGGCGGTAATCCTGTTGGTCGCCATCGTCGCCGCCATCCGGTTGACCCTGCGTCGGCGCCCCGACACCAAGTACCAGGATCCGTCACGGCAGGTGCGGGTCAAAAAGGGACCGGATCGGTTGCGAGTTGTCAAAGTGCCGGCGGAGCCGAGGGTGGTGTCTGCGAACGTCCGGACAGCGCCCGCACAGGGCGAGGGAGAAGCGCCATGATTTCCCTGACCGAATACCTGCTGCTGGGAGGAATCCTGTTCTCCATCGGCGTCGCCGGGATCTTCCTCAACCGGAAGAATGTCATCATCCTGCTCATGTGCATCGAGCTCATGCTGCTGGCGGTGAATATGAACTTCATCGCCTTCTCCCATTTTTTGGGGGACACCACGGGGCAGATCTTCGTATTCTTCATCCTCACGGTGGCGGCAGCGGAGGCAGCCATCGGTTTGGCGATCCTTGTGGTCCTGTTCCGTGCGCGTCAAACGATCAATGTAGAGGATCTGGATGCTTTGAAGGGTTGAGGGCATCTTGAAAAATAGGTATTTTCACCAATCAAGCGACTCTAAGCCATTGATTGTTGAGGTGTGCCGTAGACGAAAATCGCATTTTTCAAAGTGCCCTTAAATCCTGATCGACGTTTGTTCCAATAGCCAATAGTACAGGATTAACAAGATTTTCAGGATTAACAGGATTTTTTTTGTTGGTGAAGATTCAGTTGGTCGACTACTTGGTCGCAATGGGAATTGACATCGGACTACTGATTAATTTTGGAAAAAGCGTGATCGTGCGGCGAAAGCTCAAAACACACGGAAAATAATCCTGTTAATCTTAAAAATCCTGTTCATCCTGTCGTATTAGAGGGTTACGACAAGCGTTCAGAAGCAAAGGAGAGAGGAAACCGTGGCAGTCGAAAATGTCTCGGAAACCCTGAAACGGGAGCTGCCCGTACTGTTGCGGGACGATCCGGATTTGCGTCGTTACATCCTGGATCTGACGCGCCGGGAGTATGCGGATCGGCAACAGACGGAAGACCGCTTCGACCGCGTACTGGAGGAATTGCGTCAGGACCGCGAGGCCCAGGAACGCAAATGGGCGAAGCAAGACCGCAAGTGGGAGGAGCAAAACCACAAGTGGGAGGAACAAAACCACAAGTGGGAGGAACAAAACCACAAGTGGTGGGAAGCGCAGGAAGAGCAAAAGCGCGAGAGAGAGGAGCAAAAGCGTAAATGGGAAGAGAGTCGGGTCGAATTCCAGCGGGTACATAAGGAGATCATGGCCCTGACCGAGAAACATGATCGTCACGTCAGTGCCTTGGGTGCGCGCTGGGGCCTGAAATCGGAAGCGTCCTTTCGCAACGCCCTGGCTGGGATCTTAGAAAAGAACTTCGATATACAGGTGCTCAACGTCAACGAATACGACGAGCGGGGCGAGGTCTTTGGCCGGCCGGACCAGATAGAGCTGGATGTAATCATCAAGAATGGTCTGTTGCTCATTTGCGAGCTGAAATCTTCCATCGACAAGGCCGGTATGCATATCTTCGAGCGCAAGGCACGTTTTTACGAGCGGCGCCACGATCGTAAGGCCGATCGCCTGATCGTTATTTCGCCGATGATCGATAAGTGGGCTAAGAAACTTGCCAAGGAGCTCGGTATCGAGATCTACTCGGATTCCTTGGAGATCGAAGAACTCTGACGGCTTAGTACAGATGCCCGTATTTACCGGAAACATCACACAACCAATGTTTCGTCTCGAACCACGAATGAACACGAATTCACACTAATTTTCGTAAGGAGAAAATTGAGATGAAGACGTTAACGCTAAAGATCGATGATACCGTCAGTGATAAATTTACATGGCTTCTTGAGCA
The DNA here is from genome assembly GCA_011392765.1 of Candidatus Thiosymbion ectosymbiont of Catanema sp. Cochon2018. Lineage (GTDB taxonomy): Bacteria > Pseudomonadota > Gammaproteobacteria > Chromatiales > Chromatiaceae > Thiosymbion > Thiosymbion ectosymbiont_A. Next base: position 548,244 of record WYCW01000003.1, read on the forward strand.
TTTCTCACCGAGTGAGATCAAAATTCTTGAACCGGACGAATATACCGATGATGATGCTTATCTTCGTAGCATCGATGGAATGACAGAGAGCATTCATGACGCAAGGAATGAACCACTGACAAACGGCGTCACACTCGACAGATTGGAACGGTAATGTACATCGTTGTATTTATGACACAAGTGCTATGAATGAATAAAACATCCATCTATGAGTGGGATAAACTTGAGCCACTCGCACCGGTTTATGCATTGGTCGCGAATGTGGATTTGGTTATCGTTCGTCGGCAAGACGAGGGACAAGTATCCATACTCTATGGTCGCTGTCTGCACCGTGGCGCATTGATGCACGATGGGCACATTGACGGTGATGATCTCATATGTGGACTCCATAATTGGGATTACAGCTATAAGACCGGCATCAGTTCGTACAATCCGGCCGAACGATTGCATCGATTTACATCCTGGGTGGAAGGCGGAAAAATCTGGGTCGATGAAGATGAAATCAGGGCTTGGGCGATTGATAACCCGCAGCCTTATGATCGCGCTGCCTATCAAGGTCTCTACAAGGACATACACGGCACTCCGGATGAGCCACATGTTCAATACATTCAGCATCTCTCTGGGCACGGTTTATCAAAAGTGGGACATCACGGCCGTGTCAGTGCAATGGGGGTTCCGCGTGACGAACTGACGAAATGGGAAGACATACAGATCCTCACAGCTCAACTGCACAAAATCCCTCTGTTGGATGATGCTCCGGTCGGTACGGAAGTCACCATCGGCCCGAATGCGAATAAACCGTTGGTATTGGAACGACCATTATTCGTCTCGGACATGAGTTTCGGCGCGCTCTCGGAAGAAGCCAAGGTCGCCTTGGCGATGGGTGCGGAGTTGGCGGGGACGGGTATTTGCTCCGGTGAAGGTGGCATGTTGCCGGATGAACAAGCCGCTAATTCCCGTTATCTATACGAATTGGCGTCCGCGCGCTTCGGTTTTTCAATGGACAAGGTACAAAAATGTCAGGCATTTCATTTCAAGTGTGGTCAAGGTGCCAAAACGGGTACCGGCGGTCATCTGCCGGGCAACAAAGTAAAGGGAAAAATAGCCGAAGTACGGGGTTTGGCCGAAGGTGAGTCCGCTATTTCGCCACCACGCTTTCCGGACTGGGAGCATCTGGACGATTATCGTCGTTTTTCCGCCGAGGTGCGTGAAGCCACCGGCGGCATTCCGATTGGCATAAAACTTTCCGCTCAACATATCGAGCGTGATATCGAAGCCGCGCTACAGATTGGTGTGGATTACATTATTCTGGACGGGCGTGGCGGAGGCACGGGTGCCGCACCTCTGTTGTTCAGAGACAATATTTCAGTTCCGACCATCCCGGCGTTGGCCCGTGCTCGTCGCTATCTTGATAAGCAAGGCCATACGGATGTCTCTCTGGTGATTACAGGAGGCTTACGTTTGCCCGCGGATTTTGTCAAAGCAATGGCATTGGGAGCGGATGCAATTGCTGTTTCCAATTCGGCGATTCAGGCCATCGGTTGTTTGGGAATGCGGGCCTGTCATACCAATAATTGTCCTGTCGGTATAGCAACGCAAAAGCCGCATCTCCGACGACGTCTGAAAATCGAAAAGGGGGCGCAACAGTTGAATAATTTCTTCCAAGCCTCTACGGAATTAATGCAAGTAATGGCCCGAGCCTGTGGCCACGATCACCTAAGTAAATTCTGCATTGATGACCTGGTTACCTGGAATCGAGAGGTGATGTATCTGACAGGTATTGCCTATGGTGGTGTTTCGACGTAACCGTTCAGCATCACACGGAGTTACGGAAAGAAAAGCAATCTTCTTGTCATTGAGAATATACCAGTCATAAATTGTCCGCATTGTGGAGAAAGTTACCTGACAGCAGAAACCATGCACGAAATAGAGAGAGAAAGATATAATAATGGAAGCATCCTCATCATCAGATAATGAGCAAAGAATGATAACGCTCGCCGGGGTTATTTCTGCCATCCGACAATTACCGTCATCTGATAAACTAAAACTAATTCGGATTTTGGCAGAGGAGCTTGAGAGCAATGAACAGATTTTCCCTTTTGAACAGGGCAAAACGTACTGTCTGGCGACCCCATACAATTCATTTGAAGCGGCGGAGATACTGATGAATAGTCTGAAAACATCGGATACGGACAAATGAAATTATGAGATTCAACTACTCTCTCAGCAACCCATCACAAAATGAATTTGACAGTTTGCCCCGTCTGACATTGCTTCTCAGTTATGGTAACAAAGAAGTTGAAGTCGCCGGTCTTGTTGATAGTGGTGCGACGGTAAATGTACTTCCCTATGAGGTCGGTATTCGGCTTGGAGGAACATGGGATGACAGCAAACCACACATCCGATTGTCAGGGAATTTGGGTAATTTTCCGGCAATTCCGTTGGTAACGACGGCAAAAATAGGAAAATTTGATCCTGTGCGACTGGTATTTGCATGGATCATGACAGATGCGCCGTTGATTCTTGGACAGACGAATTTTTTTATGGAATTTGACGTCTGTTTTTACCGTTCAAAGCTTGAATTTGAAGTTATGCCGAAATCATCATAATTGTAGCTGATATCAAATATAAAATAGAAGATATGACATTGCGAAGAGAGAATTACCACTTCATAGGACACTCACTATCTAAATATTTAAAGAGGGAAAAGCCTACAAGTTGTCTTTTGGCGGCAGTTGGCTTGGCTGATGAGAGATCGGAAAACTGCGGCTGCAATTTTGAATAGCATAACGAGCAAATGCACTCGGACAGCAGAGAAGCGCGGCTCGTTCTCCCTCTACTTTTTGCTGCCGGTGATGTAAAGCGTTAGCGCGTTGACGACCAACTACGAATTACGAGCCGACAATCAACCGGCATCGTTCTTAAGGGCACCTTGAAAAATAGGTGTTTTCACCCGTCAAGCGATTTTAACCCATTGATTACTCAGGAACGCCGTTGACGAGAACCGTATTTTTCAAGGAGCCCTTAAGATAGCATCCATCGGATTAACCCATGACCGTTAAAGATCAGCTAAAGTTCGAAATTGATCGCTTAGATGAGCGATATTTGGATCTGGTGTATAAGATTATTTGCCAATTTCCTCATGATCCAGGAAAGGTACAAGAGAAAACACGGGATCGAGAGATAGCAACTCTCTTTCAGGAAATTGCCGATGCAGGTGGTCTGGGTATCAGAGACCCGGAAAAATGGCAGCAGGGGATCCGAAAGGATCGTTCCTTGCCTTTTAGGGAAGCATGATGCTGCTCGATAGCAATATCGTTATTTATGCAGCAGAGCCGGGTTATGATGCTCTACGGAAGTTCATTGCGGAACATGAATCCGTAGTCTCCATAATCAGCAAAGTCGAAGTATTGGGTTACCACAAGCTTAATTCGGAAAACCGGAAAAAGCTTGAATACGCATGGATTGATGACCTTGAGGTCGTCAATCCGGTTTCCTGAAATATCGATAAACAATCGCATACAATCGGATGGCAAGAAAGCGTCGCTCGTTCCTCGCTCTGCTTTTTACTGCAGGTGATGTGGGGCGTGAGCTATCTAATCTAACGTATGGGGAATAACCATGCTTAAAGTGACTCTAAATGGCACAAATCGTTTGGATATCGAGTTGAGTGGGAAGTTGAATTCCGATGCAATGAAAGCCGCTTTGGATGAGCTTGTCAACAAGTCGGAAAATATAGAAAACGGCAAAATGCTGTACGATGTTGTCGAGTTTCATCTTCCGTCGCTGGGTGCAATCGGAATCGAGCTTTCTCGTTTTCCCTCGATGTTCAAACTTATGAAAAAATTCGACCGTGTAGCGGTTTTGACTGACAAGACGTGGTTGAAGAAAACCAGTGAGATTGAAGGGTTTTTATTCCCAGGCATGGAAATCAAGGCTTTTAACAGAGACCAAAGGGAAGAAGCGGAATCTTGGCTGGAGAGTTAGAAAACTGATTTCTGTACCACGAGTGAGTATGACTGAGGAACTCGATGTGGGAAAACTGCACGTCGGGATCTGTGCAGGGGGCGCGGGTAACCGACGTCCTAGGGAGCGTTCTCAATCTGGAGTTTTTACTGTACTGCATTGGAACCACGGATAGACACGGATAAACACAGATTGTGATCCGTGTTTATCTGTGTCTGCCTCCGTGGTTCTTCGGTGCGGTTCGTTTGAGAACGCCCCCTAGTGCGGCGATTTTGAGAACAGGGGGTAATTCAGTGGATAAATCAACGATTGGTTTTTTTGATGTAGTCAGTATTGATCTGGAAAGAATGGGCGGAGAACCTTGCTTCAAAAATACCCGTGTTCCGATTAAAGTGTTGTTCGACCATATTGATAAATTGGATGAGTTTTTTGACGGGTTCCCATCTGTCACTCATGAGCAGGTTAACAAGGTTTTATCTTTAGCCGGACAAACATTTTTATCTTTATGTTATGGTAACTGTTCAGGCCCCCCTTTTGCGCGGTGAAAGCACAACCGGAAAAAACTACGAATCCCGCGAATCGGCACGAATCGGTTTTCGCGTGAATTCGCGTGATTCGTAGTTTTTCCATCTCAAGGTTGGGTAGCTGAATAGTTACAAAAACTGTTGCTTGATGAATGCGTTAATTGGCGGTTTTTGAATGAATTTCCTGAATATACGGTTAAAACTGTGCGTCTAAAGAGAAAAGATAAACATTCGATGTTTATCCTTATATTGATAAAGGGATTTTTGTCCAGCTAAAAGATCTGGATTATTTGAGAAAGGTAAAGCCTGACACTTTTGGTATATTCTGGCCTGAAGGTCAGGATTTCAGTGCCGATACCATTGAACATGAAATCAAAGAGACGGTCGAGTAAAATCATAAAGCCCCGAGACAAAACGATGATCGACCAAGGGCCGCGAAATCCATGACAAACATCTATCTGACAATTGTACTCGCACCCCTGATAGGGGCCATCATCGCCGGCTTCTTCGGGGGTCGGATCGGTCGCGCCGGGGCGCACTGGGTCACCATCCTCGGGGTCGGTATTTCCACCCTGTTGTCCCTTTACGTGGTCAAGCGATTCGTCTTCGACGAGCAAGAGGTGTTCAACGGGGCCGTCTATACCTGGATGGTCGCGGACGGTATCCGCTTCGAGATCGGCTTTCTGGTAGACAAGCTCACGGCCCTCATGATGGCCGTGGTGTCCTTCGTCTCCCTGATGGTGCATATCTACACCATCGGCTATATGGCCGACGACGAGCACAACTGGCCTAAAGATTCCCTGGCCGGTCGTAACGGCTATCAGCGCTTTTTCAGCTATATCTCGCTGTTCACCTTCTCCATGCTGATGTTGGTGATGTCCAACAACTTTCTCCAGCTCTTTTTCGGCTGGGAGGCGGTGGGCTTGGTCTCCTATCTGCTGATCGGCTTCTGGTCGGTGCGCGAGTCCGCGATCTTCGCCAATCTCAAGGCCTTTCTGGTCAACCGGGTCGGAGACTTCGGTTTTATTCTGGGCATTGCCGCCATCGCCATGTACTTCGGGTCGCTGGATTACAGGGAGGTCTTCGACATGGCCGCGGACCCCGCCCGCGGCTTTGCCGACAAGGAGATAGACCTCTTCGAGGGCGTCTCGGTCATGTCGCTGATTTGTATCCTGCTGTTCGTCGGCGCCATGGGCAAGTCCGCTCAGGTCCCTCTGCACGTGTGGCTACCCGATTCCATGGAGGGTCCGACCCCGATTTCGGCCCTGATCCATGCCGCGACCATGGTCACGGCCGGTATCTTCATGGTAGCGCGTATGTCGCCCCTCTATGAGCTTTCGGAGACCGCGCTCTCCTTCGTCATGGTGATCGGTGCGACCACGGCCTTCTTCATGGGCCTGATCGGCCTGGCACAAAACGACATCAAGCGGGTGGTCGCCTATTCGACTCTGTCCCAACTCGGCTACATGACCGCAGCCCTGGGGGCCTCCGCCTATGCCGCCGGTATTTTTCATCTGATGACCCACGCCTTTTTCAAGGCCCTGCTGTTCCTGGCGGCGGGCTCGGTCATCATCGCCATGCACCACGATCAGGACATCCGCAACATGGGCGGTATCCGCAAATATATGCCCTATACCTGGATCACCTTCCTGATCGGCACCTTGGCGCTCATCGGTTTTCCCGGCTTTTCGGGTTTCTTTTCCAAGGATGCCATCATCGAGGCGGTGAATGCCTCCCAGGTGGGTGGGTCGGGTTATGCCTCGGTGCTGTTGACCATCGGCGTTTTTATTACTGCCCTCTACAGTTTCCGGCTGTATTTCATCGTCTTCCACGGCAAAGAACGCATGGACGAGCATACCCGCCATCATCTGCACGAAACGCCGGCGGTGGTCTGGGTCCCTCTGGTGCTGTTGGCGATCCCTTCGGTATTCATCGGCTGGATTACTATCGAGCCGGTCCTGTTCGGAGATTGGTTCAAAGATGCCATCCGGGTGGCGCCGGAGCACGACGTCCTTGCCCACCTGGGTGAGCATTACCACGGACAATGGGCCTTCGTGTTGCACGGCCTCACGGCGGCGCCCTTCTGGTTGGCCCTGGCCGGCTTTATAGTGGCGGCCTACGTTTTCTGGCACCTGTTCTCGAAGGACCCGCAGATCGAGGAAAAACTGCGAGGCAGGGTCGCCTGGTTTTATCGGATGCTCGATCGCAAGTACGGCTTCGACGATTTCTATCAGAAGTTCTTCGCCGCCGGCAGCCGGGGCATCGGCAGGGCTTTTTGGGCCGGTGGTGACCAGGCGGTCATCGACGGTGTGCTCGTGGACGGCTCGGCCAAGACCGTCGGCCGTTTCGCCCAGCTCGCGCGCAAGATCCAGACTGGCCGTCTGTACAACTACGCAATTGCCATGATTCTGGGCCTGGTGGTCCTGCAGGCGATCTTCGTGGTCTTCTGATCTTGTATGCGTGAGCGAGGCTTCGCCTGAACCTGTTTTGATTTTTGTCCGCAAATGAACGCAAATCAACGCGAATGGGGATTCATTTTGTGATTGGCCACAAAAAAAGTGGCTGGTCGCTTTTGCATTTATTTGCGTCCATTGGCGTTCATTTGCGGACTGAACATTCAACAGATCTTGGTCGGTTAAGGAATCCCAGATGCACTCACTCCCCATCCTCTCCCTGACCATCTGGTTGCCTATCATCGGCGGTGTCGCCGTGCTCGGCAGCGGAGACAAGGCGCCTAACACCTCCAAGTGGACGGCATTGGCGGTTGCGGTCGTTACCTTCCTGGTCAGTATCGGGCTTTGGACCGGCTTCGATGCAGGCACAGCGGCGATGCAGTTCGTGGAGCGGAGCCCCTGGATCGAGAGCTTCAATGTCTATTACTACCTAGGTGTAGACGGCATCTCCATGCCGCTGATTATCCTGACCACCTTCGTCACCATCTTCGTCATCATCGCCGGTTGGGAGGTCATCCAATACAAACCGTCCCACTACATGGCCGCCTTCCTGATTATGGAAGGCCTGATGGTCGGTGTTTTCTCGGCCCTGGATGCCATCCTCTTTTATGTTTTTTGGGAAGCGATGCTGATCCCGATGTTCATCGTCATCGGGGTCTGGGGCGGTCCGAATCGGGTCTACGCCACCATCAAGTTCTTTCTCTTCACCTTCTTCGGCTCGGTCTTCATGTTGGTCGCCCTGATCTATATGTATTTTCAGGCCGGGACCTTCGAGATCGTCGCCTCCCAGTCCGGTCTGCCGAGCTTTCATGGTCTACGGCTGGGCATGACCGAGCAGATACTGATCTTCATCGCCTTCCTGCTCGCCTTTGCGGTCAAGGTGCCCATGTGGCCCGTCCACACCTGGCTGCCGGACGCCCACGTCGAGGCCCCGACCGGCGGCTCCGTCATCCTGGCCGCTATCATGCTCAAGATCGGCGGCTACGGTTTTTTACGCTTCAGCCTGCCGATCGCCCCGGACGCGAGTGCCTCGCTGGACTGGCTGATCATCGCCATGTCCCTGATCGCGGTCGTCTATATCGGCTTCGTGGCCTTGGTGCAGCAGGATATGAAGAAGCTCATCGCCTATTCCTCCATCGCCCACATGGGCTTCGTGACCCTGGGCTTCTTTATCGTTTTTACCATTCTGGCCAAGGATACGGCTACCAGCAACGGGGTGCTCGGTATCTCCGGCGGTATGGTGCAGATGGTCTCCCACGGCTTCATCTCCGGGGCGCTCTTCCTGTGCGTGGGCGTGCTCTACGACCGGGTCCATTCCCGTGAAATCTCCGCCTATGGGGGAGTGGTGAACACCATGCCCCTGTTCGGGGCCTTTGTGGTCTTCTTCGCCATGGCCAATGCGGGCTTACCGGGGACTTCCGGCTTTGTCGGCGAATTCATGGTCATCCTGGCGAGTTTTCAAGCAGATTTCTGGTATGCCTTCCTGGCCGCGACCACTCTTATCCTGGGGGCCGCTTACACCTTGTGGATGGTCAAGCGCGTCATCTTCGGTCCGGTCGCCAACAATAAAGTGGCAGCCCTGAAAGATGCCAACGGCCGCGAGCTGTTCGTGCTCGGCAGCCTGGCCGCCGCGGTGCTCGTGCTCGGCATCTGGCCCGCGCCCCTGGTGGAGGTCATGGATGTCACCATCCAAAACCTGGTGCAGCAGGTCGCGGTGTCCAAAATTCCCGATGCCGTGGGACCGACTGTTGCCGCCGTCCAGTTCTAGCGAGGCTTTGCCTCAGACCGGCGAGCCGTGAGTCGCGCTTGGCAAAAACCACGAATGAACACGAATGGACACGAATTTTTTTGCCGCGAATGGACGCGAATCGCCGCAAAGAGGAGTACTTCCCGACAGGCAGGTGTGTGCCCAGCACTGAACACCGAATGTTGGGCTTGACTGCCGCGGAACCGACCGTTGCCGCCGTCTTCTGAGCGTATGTGGAATGAAAATGATTCCTGAATCCATAAGCTAAATTCACCAATCCGTGAGATAGATAAGTATGAGTGAGTTAATAGAAAAATACGAATGGGTGTTTCGGTTAGTAGAAGTTTTTGCTGTTGTAGTGGGCGTATGGTTTATCGCTCGTCAAACCAGGCATATGAGTCAGAACATCTCAAATATTCAGGAAGGGCTTGAACTTGAGAGAGGGTCTGCAATATATCATTACAATGAGTTGATAAACCCAGTTCTAGTAGAGCACCCTGAGCTTGCTGAGGCTTTTGGTCTAACCCGGCAAGATGCATTTGCCTACTTAATAATTGGAGAATTTCAAAGGCTTTTTCATTTGCGTAAAGAAGGAGTGATAGAAGATTCCAGGTGGGATGCTTTCAAAGATCCGATGAAGAAGACAATGAATACGGAATTGGTAAAAAAGGTTTGGGTCCAACAGAAAGGTGTTGGTCGAGGAACAACCGATGAGTTTGAGAAATTCATAGAGACCCTTGCGTATTCTGATAATTAATGGAATTCAATATTTATGCATATGATGCATATTTTATACAAACTGCGAAGTCGCTCTCTTGTCCGCTACTGACACTTGACAAAAAGATGAAGCATGTGGCTTGTGAACTCGATATCGAGGTCCTGGGGTGAAGCGAAATGAAGGTATTTTCTTATTCGGAAGCCTGCCGGAATCTCTCGGAAATACTCGTGCTTGCGCAATCGGAAGAGGTCGAGATACACAAAAGAGACGGGGCCGTATTTTGCCTTAAAGTGAGAAAAGCCAATAACAAATCACCTTTTGATGTTCCGGGGATCAAGACGAAGGCAACTACCCAAGATATATTGAACGCGGTTCGGGATTCCAGAAAGGGTCTTTGCTATGTTGATCATCCGAAAAGAGCAATATGAACTTTTTCAGACGGCCGCGGTGGAGCGATTCTATCGCTCGTTGTTTGCGTATCTAATAGAGTTATTTCCAGAATATAATGCCACATTGTAAGGAGAACTGCGGAACACAAAGCAATCCCTACAAGAAATGCAGTAGAGCCGAGAACGAAAAGGCTGCCAGGCGCGAGCGAGAGCTGATCGAGGAACACAAGAAGAAACTTGATGATTATAAGAGGAATCCAAAAAAACACGATGACAAAGGTGGCTACCGTAACGCGCCAAATGACGAAATCCGGAAAAAGATCTACGAAGGTCGCATACGTGCCCTGGAGAAACAGATTCAGAAACATGAGAAGGAACTCAAGAAGATTGAGGAGGCGATGAAAAATGAGTGATGGAACTAACGAGAATGCCTCGGTATCTCTGATGCTTTTGTTAGCAATAGCAGACAGGATAGTAACTGAGTACACGAGTCGTGGTCTCGGTACGGTCGACCTGGGTGCACGCCAATACTACCATGCCGTGGCATCTGATGAGATATTCGATATGACAACCTCACCGAAAGACCTGATTGTCGGTGATCTTTACGACGATATAAAAGAACTTAAGCGCCTGGTAGGTGACGACATGCCTACTGCGGTAGATATTGAGAGACTTGCCAGGGTGCTGACTGCAATATCCGAGAGTGTTCTGGAGTAACTAAACTCAAGTCCTACTCTACTCGAAAACATTACGGATAAGGGGTCGAAGACAAGAGCAAATCTCATACCCTATTTTGCCTGAAAGTGAGAAAAGCATAACAAATCACCTTTTGATGTTCCGGGAATCAAGACCAAGGCAACTACCCGAGATATTTTGAATGCGGTTCGGAATTCCAGGAATGGCTAGCGAGGCTTCATCCCCTGGGGACCGGGGCACACGAGATGCCGGTAGTACGCGATAACAAGCCGATTCAGCTCGTCCGGATCGACGAGGTGTCCGATTGGGACGAGGTGAAAACGCTGGCCGGGGATTCCCTCCTGCCGCATGATCTCGGCGGTCTCAAGCAGCTCCTCGATGGGTTCGTTCGCTCTGTTTACATCGAGCATGACTATATAGACGCCGACTATCGTGATACCTATAGCCACTTCTACTCGAAGAAGTTTGCACGCTACCCGGATCGCGCGATTCGCCTCCTCTTCTTCTCCGATGCCATCGCGACTGACGACTGGTCTGAACCGGATAAGTTCTCGAACGCCTTTATCGGCTATTCCGTCATCAAGCCGACCCGCGTTGTCTCCGTCGGGCGGACTCTGATCGACCCCAGGCGTGCGAATGTTGCTCCCGGATTCGTCATCGTGACGAAGTTCATTGCCAACCTGCTCGGCGCGGAGCTCAGGGTCGAAGGCTTCCCGTACATGGGCCAGGATACGGACGTTACCGTGTGCGCCCACTCAGCCCTCTGGTCTTGCCTCAGGCATTTCTCGCAACGGTATCCCGAGTATCCTGAGATTCATCCCTATCCTGGAAGCGGAACTGTCGTGGTCCGCGGATTCCGGGCGGCCTCGGTCTGCTATACTCCGCTATACCTATGCCGAAATTCATCTGGGTGGCGGGGCTCTCTACGCGAGCGCTTTACCCGGACGGTCGGGTGCTCGGGGAAATTCTCATCGACGTTACCGCCAGTTTCCGCGACAATTTCACCTTCCTGAGCATCCATTACCCCGGCATTCTGATCCTGAATGATCGTCACTCGCTTTCGGAATCGCTGGCAAGTCGTACATCCGTAATGAGTATCAGCCCACATAACGCCTATGGGCTCTACAGAAATAACCTTGAGGAGATTCGATGTGAACGAAAAAAAACCCGCTAAGACGGGGCTCACTACGCTCGCCCTCGAGCTCATCGAGGGCAGCAGCCTCAGGGAAGACATGCTCAATAGTGAGGAAGAGGTGCAGGCGCTCTGGGACTCGCTCGAGAGCAGAATAAGACCTAAGGCTATCGCGAACATGATCAGGCGGCAGAAGTCCGCGGAGATGGCGTCGAGGCGCTTCATATGCTGACATCGGAAACGGCGCGCACGCCGCGGACTATTGAAACCGGAATACGCCTATGTCCCCCACCTTCGATTTTGAAAGCCTGATCCCCATCCTCCCCGAGATCGCCATCCTGGTACTGGCCAGTACCGTGCTGGTGGTCGATCTCTATCTGAAAGAGGAGCAGAAAGGTGTCAATCATGTCATCACCATCGTCGGATTGCTGATTGCCATCGGGATCACCGGCCTGGTCGGGGGCGGCGAACGGCAAGTTGTATTCGATGGCAGCTATGTACGCGATGCCATGAGCGACGTGCTCAAGATCCTCATCTTCATTGTCAGCCTGTTCGCCTTCGTCTATTCCAAGGACTATCTGCGCGACCGCAACCTGTGGGCGGGCGAATACTATGTCCTGGGCCTGTTCGCGGTGCTCGGCATGTCGATCATGGTCTCGGCCAACAACCTGCTGGTCGTCTATCTGGGGCTGGAGCTGCTGGCGTTGTGCCTCTATGCCATGGTCGCCTTCGACCGCGACTCTTCAGCCGGGGCCGAGGCGGCCATGAAGTACTTCGTGCTCGGGGCACTCGGCTCGGGTATGCTGCTCTACGGCATGTCTATGATCTATGGGGCCACCGGCTCCATCGAGCTGGCGGACGTGGCTCAAGCCGCGACGGAGCAGGGGACCGGGAACCAAGTCCTGGTGTTCGGACTCGTTTTTCTGGTCATCGGTATCGGATTCAAGTTCGGCGCCGTGCCCTTCCATATGTGGGTGCCGGACGTCTATCAGGGCGCCCCGACCTCCGTAGCCCTGTTCCTGGGCAGTGCCCCCAAGATCGCTGCCTTCGCGTTGGCGATCCGCCTCTTGGTGGATGGACTCGGCGGGCTGCACCCGGACTGGCAGGGTATGCTCATCATCCTGGCCCTCTTGTCCATGGGCCTGGGCAATCTGGTCGCCATCGCCCAGACCAACCTCAAGCGCATGTTGGCCTACTCGACCATTTCCCACGTGGGCTTCATCTTCCTCGGGCTCTTGGCCGGCAGCGGACAGGGCTATGCCGCGGCCATGTTCTACGCCATCGTCTATGCCGTCATGGCGGCGGGGGCCTTCGGTCTGCTGCTGATTCTGAGCCGAGAGGGCTTCGATGCCGAGGACCTGGACGACCTCAAAGGGCTCAACGACCGCGATTCCTGGTACGCGGCCATGATGGCCCTCATCATGTTCTCCATGGCCGGGGTACCGCCCACCGTCGGTTTTATGGCCAAGCTGCTGGTGCTCGAATCCATCGTGCGCGTCGACCTCTGGTGGCTGGCCCTGATCGGCGTCTTCTTCTCCATCATCGGCGCCTTCTACTACCTGCGGATAATCAAGCTCATCTACTTCGACCAGCCGGTGACCCAGGAACCCTTGACGGCCGGTCCCGGCGCTCGGGTTGCCCTCTCGGTCAACGGCTTGGCCATGTTGATACTGGGCATCTTTCCCGCTTCCCTGCTGTCGGTTTGCCAGGGGGCCTTTCTCTGATCGGTAGTGTTCTAACTTTGTTGCTTAAGGATTTCAAACGGCGGCGCCGAACTCATAACGATTCACGAATAATCCGATGACAATATCGTGCATTTGATTCAGTTTTGAAAAACAAATCGTCTTACGCGCAAGCCGCTTGATTCGCGTCCGTAGCGTCAAATGTTTGCGTTCTATTTTTTGCGTGTTTTGTTTTCCAACGACATGTTTTTCGGGATCTAAATGGCGCTTATAGGCACCCCAGTCGTCGGTATAAAAACGGGTAATCCCAAATGGCTCTAATAACCCTTTTAATTCAAGAAAAACCTCATCTCGACGTTTCCCGAATACATAAGCCAACACCTTACCCGTGGCCCGATCAATAGCATGCCACAACCATCTTTGATTGGCTTTACTCCCTACATAACTCCACATCTCATCCATTTCAACGGTGGCGCCTTGCTTGCTAACATCATGATAATCCTCTACTTTTAGAATATCTACCACAATCTGCTCAGGCGTGTGGGTCGCTAAAAAATCGTGATTCACGGCATGCAACTCGGGTTCTTTTTTTTTAATTCATTGATAACGGTCACAGGACTGATACCCAGTACCCGCGCGGTATCACGAATGCCGCTGCCATTCAGTGCCATCTCAATGATTTGTTGTTTCGTTTCCGGTAACCGCCCTTTCTCGGAATAATCCTGGATAAACGTTTTGCCCTCACAGGCCTGTTCTTTGCAAATAAAACGCTGCTTGCCATTGCTGGTGTTGCCATGTTTAGTAACATCAATACCATTGCAGACAGGGCATTTTACGGGTAGTAATACCATAAGAGTTTCCTCGGTAAAATTTTGTTCGGTTAATAGCTTAAAGCTCAGGTAGTCACCAACTACCCGCATAGCGGGTAGCTTGAGGAAAGCCCCTAAAAGGGGCTATGAGTCGCCGAAATCCAGTGAGTTCTGACGATCCTGTTGCTCCTGGTTACGGATGTAGGCGCGAACGATCTCTTCATCCAGACCGACCGTGCTCACACAGTACCCTCGGGACCAAAAGTGTTTCTCGGTAAATCCTTTCTTCACCCCGAACAACTGCCGGTGAATCTGGATCGCTGATTTCCCTTTCAGGTACCCAACAACCATCGCAACACTGAACTTCGGTGGAATCCTCAACACCATGTGGATGTGGTCGGGCATCGCATGCCCTTCGATCAGCTCCACACCCTTTTGCCGACACAATTGCTGCAAAATCTTTCCGATTTGCCGGCGCATTCGACCATACAGTACCTTCCGGCGGTATTTTGGAACAAACACCAGATGATACTTACATTCCCATCTCACGTGGGCTAAGCTCTGCCATTCTTTCATGGTTACCTCCTGAGTGATGCCCCAGGGCTTTCCTCAGGAGGCTTTTTACCGCAGGAACGGCAGAGCCTTTTCTAGTCGCACCGGCAAAGCCGGTGGTTTACTAAAATTCTAATTATATCAAGTGATTTATAATTAAGCAACAAAGTAATAACACTACCTGGTATGTCAATCGGTACAGTCCAAGGCATCAAGCCGCAGCAAGCCGTACCTGCACGCATAGGCCGAGTGCAGAGGCGATATTGACCAGTGCGTCGAGGGAGAAGCGGGAGATACGCCCGCGCAACAGGTCGTTCATCCGCGGCTGTGTCACGCCGCAGTGGGTGGCTGCTTCACGTTGGGTCCAGCCCTGTTCCGCTATGATGGTGCCGATCTGCTCCATCAATTCGGAGCGCAGCTTGAGGTTGGCCGCCTCCGCCGGTGTGTCGGCGATCGCATCCCAAACGCTGCCGAAGGACTCGATCTCTGTATTGCTCATAGCTCACCTCGGACCAGCCGACTAAACCGCGTTCTGGCAAGATTGAGGTCCTGCTTCGATGTGGCTTGTGTCTTTTTCTGAAAGGCATGGAGGACGTAGATAGCATCGGGTAGCCTCGCTGTGTAGATTACCCGGAAGGTGCCTGAGTTATCCCATACCCGAAGCTCTTCGACCCCGCGACCGATAGTCGGCATCGGTTTGAAATTATCGGCTTGTCCGCCGCGCTGAATCTTGTCGATCTGTCGTCCGGCGTCCTGTTTCGCGTCCTTTGGGAAGGCTCGCAAGCACTTGAGAGAATCGCCGAGGAATCGCACTGGTTTCATGTCATGGACTATATCCACGTGGATATATTGTAGCAAGTTCGGAAACGGACGTGGGTCATGAACCTTGTCGGGGGTGACGGATAGACCGAGCTCGTACCCCACAAAAATGATAAGCGCATCGACATTCTCGTCGGCGAGTAGGATCATACGAGCAGGGCGAAGCAGCGATCAGGCTGCGTCGGCATCGGTCGGATACAACTTATTGGCGTGCATCGCCCCCGCGGCAAAGTGCAACGCATCACGGATGCCGTCGGTGTTCAAGCGCGGATTCGCCTGCCGCCAGTCGTTCCAGGATCGATTCCACAGGATAGCCCGAGCCCAACACCCAACCGACCCGTTGGGCACGGCGCACCGTCCAAAGATGCGGTTCGCGCCTCTTCGTGATGCCATCCTGTAAGACCTACCGCGCTCACCGCATCCTACGTCCATCCTACGGGCTGATTGTCGTGACGACGAGGATCCGAACGTCTACAGCCCAAACCGCCGGCCGATCTTGTCCGTAAAGATATTCCGGATTTCCTGCAACCGGCCTGCCGAAGTGATGGCCAATTGCAGTTTTTCGTACCTCTCTTGTGAAGTCTCCGGGTACTCGTGGGTGAACTCATTGCGGATACGCCGCAGCTCCGACCACTCATCGGCCGAGGGCAGCCACGCAAGCTGCTCCAAACGATTCATCAAAGATTCCCTGTCATCTTGACCGAAGGGATTTGTCATCCCGACCATAGGGAAGGATCTTTAGCTTGGTAAGGGTCCCCAGCCCACTATAGTGGACCCCGAATTTTGGACCACTGGCTAAGTTAAGGTTGATGGTCTTATAGTCAGAGGAGGAACGAGCGATGGCAAGCAAGAGAAGACGGCACGCTCCGGAGTTCAAAGCGCAGGTTGCGTTGGAGGCCGCGAAGGGAGAGAAGACGTTGAGCCAGCTCACGCACGAATATGGAGTAGCAGCGGTACAAATCAGCCAGTGGAAGCGCCAGTTGTTAGAAGGGATGCCCACGGTTTTTGGACGCAAACAGCAGGTGGGGGATGCGGAAACGCTCACCGCCCTGCTGTATCAGGAAATCGGTCGGCTCAAGATGGAGTTGGACTGGCTGAAAAAAAAAGCTGCGTCTTTCGGTTGAGGAGAAGCGACGATGCATCGAGCCTGGTCATCCCCACCTGAGCGTGCGGCGTCAGTGTGGACTGTTGGGGTTGCCGCGGTCCAGTTGGTACGCGAAGGCGGCCACGGAGAGCGCGGAGAACCTGGCTGTGATGCGTCTCATCGACGAACAGTATCTACGCACACCCTTGTTATGGCAGTCGGCGGATGGCTGCATGGCTCCAAACGCAAGGTCATGCGGTCAACCGCAAGCGAGTGCAGCGGCTGATGCGGTTGATGGGCATCGAGGGTTTGGCACCCAAGCCTGGTACCAGTCGCAAAGCCCCTGGGCATACGGTTTACCCCTACCTCCTGGACGGCTTCCAGCTGACCGCTGCCAACCAGGTGTGGAGCACCGACATCACCTATTGTCCCCTGCGCCAGGGGTATATGTACCTGGTCGCCATCATCGACTGGTACAGCCGTTATGTGCTCAGTTGGGTGCTGTCCAATACTTTGGACACGGCGTTCTGCCTCACGGCGCTCGATCAGGCGTTGGCTCATGCACAACCAGACATTTTCAATACCGACCAGGGTTGTCAGTTCACCAGCCAGGATTTCACCGCGCGCCTGCAGGCACGGCAGATCCGCATCAGCATGGATGGCAAGGGGCGGGCACTCGACAACGTCTTTGTCGAACGGCTGTGGCGCTCAGTCAAATACGAGTGTCTTTACGTGCGCGACTTCGAGACCGTTGCCGAGCTGCGCCGGGGCTTGACAGAGTATTTCGCATTTTACAACCACCAACGTCTGCATCCGGCGTTAGGCTACCGAACCCCTCATGCGGTGCACTTCGCATGAGGATCATTAAACTTGGCCAGACGTTAACTTATTTTTGCCCAATCGTGGTCTTGACAATGGGGTCCACCTCATAATGCCCGCATGGTATGCGGGGGTGGTGTTCATTCTTCAAATCTTTTTCGTAATCTTTGCCTTAGGCACTCCCTTGTGCCTTTTTGTATGGTGGATAGGCACCAAATACAAAGCGGTGGATAAAGACGGGAGCGGATCGTCTCCCCCACAGCCAAAGGCACTATCCTCCACCGAACCGGCTGTCCCAGGTTCCGGCGATGGCGCCACCAAGGTCAAGCCCAAGGATCTAGAGGGCACGTGGGAATCAGAAGTGGATTGGCTGACTTTCACACCCGGCAAGCATTACTTGCTCAATCCACTCGATTATGGCAAGCCGGTGGAACGTGGCAGTTATCTGATCATGCACCATGACGGCAAAACTTTCCTCAGACTCTCCGGTTCCTTGGAAGGACCAGTGTACAATCCACCCGTCCTTACGGATTGGGAGATTATCCATTGGGACAAGCGCGAGTTGGACCTCGTGCAATCTGGCCGGGCGATCCACTACAAGCGGTACACAGGGCCAGAGAAAGGGAATGGCAATGCGGGATAAAACCCTGGGCGCGGAGCCCAAAGCGGTCAACGAAGAATCCTGAACGCACGCAGGATTTTTGCGACATCTTCCTTCCGGCAATTTTTCACGACGCGAAGTAAACGCGCGGTTTCCACTTCGCTTCATTTTTCAAGTGCTTATGCACCTGAAAAATGGCGGGGCATCTGTGCCCCGCCGGGCACCTTGAATTTTTCAAGGTACCTGTAGCGGCCCGCAATCATAATCCACTCGGCCCGCAAACAAGCCCGTCCACGGGACCACATTAGCTGCAACTATCTGGTGTCTCAGGACCAGATTGTCCGCAATTGGGACCGGATTATTAGCAACCAGCCCGCAAACAGCGGCCTAGACCCACATTCCATGCAACTCAGGATGATCACTTGGCGGTGCAAGCGAGGCTATGCCCGCGCTTATCGAGGACAGCCACCAGGCTGTCGGCGCGCTCATCAGTCTCAATGCCCGACAAGCCGCGGTGGTTGCTGTAATAACCACAAGCCTTCCAGGTCAATGGATACGGCCTCAAATGGTAGTGCGGTAACCCGGTCGCTACCGGCAAAGCGGCCAACTTCAACCCAGGCGCCGGCCTCAAGCCGATAGACCTCCAAAGTTTGCTCGACCGGATCAATCAGCCACGCATACCGCACCCCATAGCGTGCATACAGTGGCATCTTGTCCTGACGATCCTTCCGTTTGGTGGAGGGAGATAGGATCTCGCAGACCCAATCGGGAACGACCTCGAAGCGATGATCCTCCGGCAGCGGCAGCAACGGCATCCGCTCCCGCTGCCAGCCAGCCAGATCCGGCACGGCCACTTCAATATCCCGCACAAAGTGGACCTCCGGCTCGACAAAGATCCACCAGCCACCGGGACCATCGATGCCATCGTCATAACCGCGTCCAATTGAGCGATCAACACGAACAGCGACGCGAGCATGGTGTTTAGACGGCCTCGGTTGAGTGTGGAGTTGGCCGTTCAGAATCTCTCCGATCACTCCTTCAGGCAAGGCCTCTAGGGCTTCATAGAGGGTTGGTTGACGTGCTGGTGCTGGTTGCATCATAGTTTTTCGGTCTCTGCGCAGTGAGGTCGATTATTCGCCCAGCTGTCTGTCCAGAAAAAAAAGGTCCTTTGTGCAGTACTTACTTGTTCGGTGGACATCGTTTAAACTGCACACTATACATTCGAGGGTGGTGTTCCAACTTTGTTTCTCAGGGTTCAAATAGATATGCTAATCAATATCTTGCGCCCCTGTAATAACAGAGTTATAACACTGCCGATCGGTGAAACACCCTTCACCCCGTAAAGACTTCATCCAGGGATTTTGCATCCAACACGCGATCGGCCCAGGTTTCAATAGTGTCCGGGTCAGCCCTATAAATCCGCTCGGAGATCCCCTCGGGCAAGGGTTGAAAACGACGCGAAAGCTGACGAAGCAGCAGCTTCGCTTCTCCTTTCGCTTCTCCTTCTCGTAGACCTTCCAGGCAGTGTTATAACTCTGTTGTTCCAGGGGCGCAACATATTGATTAGCATATCTATTTGAACCCTAAGAAACAAAGTTGGAACACTACCGTTTGCGGCGAGCTTTATATGCGTTCGCCCCGCAGCGGGGGATAATTTGAGATTCGATGACCTGCAAGGTTGGCTGCGCTGGCAGGAGACCCTGCACCCGAAAACCATCGAGCTCGGGTTGGAGCGTATCGCGGCGGTCTGGTCCCGACTCCAACACAATCCGGTGGCCTTCCCCATCATCACCATCGCCGGCACCAACGGCAAGGGCTCTTGTGCCGCGATGCTGGAGTCTATCTACCGTGCCGCCGGCTACCGCACCGCTTGTTATACCTCTCCCCATCTGTTGCGCTATAACGAGCGTATTCGCCTGGACGGGTCGGAAGTCCCCGACGCGACCCTGTGTGCCTCCTTCGAGCGCGTCGATCGGGCCCGCGGGACCTCGCCCCTGACTTTTTTCGAGTTCGGCACTCTGGCCGCCCTAGATCTGTTCGTGCGCGCCCGGCCGGATGTCGCCATTCTGGAGGTCGGTCTCGGCGGGCGGCTGGACGCGGTCAATATCCTGGACCCGGACGTTGCGGTGGTAACTACCATCGGCATGGACCACACCGCGTGGCTCGGCGATACTCCGGACCGGATCGCCGCGGAGAAGGCGGGCATTTTCCGGCCCGACCGACCCGCCGTCGTCGGGCATCGTGCCCCTTCCGAGGCGTTGATCGAGCGGTCCGAAACCCTCGGCTGCGATCTGTTTGTCCTCGGGCGCGATTTCGACTGGGAGGACGCGGACCCCGGCTGGCGGTGGTTCGGCCCCAGGCTGGTACGGAGGGATCTGCCCGCGCTGGCCCTGCGCGGGACCTTTCAACGCGACAATGCCGCCACTGTCCTGATGGCGATAGCCTGCCTACACCCGCGCCTACCGGTGTCAGGTGCTCAGCTGGGTCTGGGCCTGGAGCGGACACGCCTGAACGGACGCTTTCAGGTCGTGCCGGGCCGGGTGATCTGGCTCCTGGATGTAGCCCACAATGCGCAGGCGGCCGAGGTGCTGGCGGCAAACCTGCGCGCCTTCGCTTGTCCAGGTCGCGTGCATGGGGTGCTCGGCGTTTTCGAAGACAAGGACCCGCGGGCCATTGCCGAACCG
Source organism: Candidatus Thiosymbion ectosymbiont of Catanema sp. Cochon2018 (assembly GCA_011392765.1). Classification (GTDB taxonomy): domain Bacteria; phylum Pseudomonadota; class Gammaproteobacteria; order Chromatiales; family Chromatiaceae; genus Thiosymbion; species Thiosymbion ectosymbiont_A. The sequence goes on from WYCW01000003.1 coordinate 568,919, forward strand.
CTGTCCGCTCAGATCGATGCCTGGTACCTGGGGGCAAGCGCAGACCCGCGGGCCCTGCTCACTGCCGATCTGCGGGCGCAGCTGAAGGGTATTGCGGCAGAGCGGGATCTGAATGACTGCGGGGCCATCACCGAGGCGCTCCGAACCGCCGGCGGAAAGGCACGAGCGGGGGACTGCATTCTGGCCTTCGGGTCCTTTACTACCGTCGAGGCGGCCCTGCGGTACACCCACAGCGCGGCTGCATCCTGATATAATTTTCGGTAGGTCGATGTTGGGCACGCCGGATCGTCCCTGATTCGGCTTTGCCCAACCTATGTGCCGGCGACTGGAAGCCGGTAGCAATTTGTTGATCGAAAAGAAATTTATACGCGCTCGCCCCGTCCGGTAGGGCCGGCCCCTGAATATTCCACTCGGTTTCGATGTTGGTGCGGGAAGTCTTATGGAGGAAGGAGCAAAACGGCGATTGGTAGGCGCGGCGGTCATCGTCGTGCTGCTGGTGATCTTTCTCCCTATGCTTTTGGAGGAGGAACCCTCGCGTCCATTACCGGAACGAGAAATGTCGATCCCGCCCCGGCCGGATTTCGACCAGGGGTATGAGGCCTCGGGCCTGGAAAATCCGGTCGAGCCCTCCGTGTCGACGTTCCTCGAGTATGAAGAGCCGACTCAAGAGGATGCACCGCTGCCGCGGGAGCTGCCGCCACCGGCGCTCTTCGAGGCACCTGCAACAACGGAGTCCAAGGTCACACCCGAGCCGCCCCCCGTCCTGGTGGAGGAGAGGCCACCCGCGGCCAAGCCGAGGCCGACACCTAAGCCAACGCCGGCACCCAAGCCGAGACCGGTATCCAAGCCGAAGCCGAAACCCAAGCCGACCCCGGCACCCAAGCCGAGGCCGAAACCCAAGCCGACGCCGGCACCCAAGGCGGCCCCGGCCGCCAAACCGGCACCCGCGCGACCCTCCACGCCGGCCCGGGCCTCCACAACAAGCCCCTCCGCTTGGGTCATACAGGTGGCCAGCCTGCGAGAGCGGAACCGTGCCTATGCGATGGTGCAGAGGTTGCGCGCCAAAGGATTTCCGGCCTATCTCGAGGAGGCGCGGGTGAAACGGGAGCTATGGCACCGGGTTCGCATCGGACCGGAACTGGAGCGTAAACGTATCGAATCCATGGCCGCTTCACTGCAAAAGAAAATGCGGCTGAAGGGCCGGATTCAGCGTTACCCCTAAGGAACAAGCCGTCATGACCTGGGTCGATTATGTCATCATCGGCATCATTGCGCTGTCTACCCTGATCGGGTTGGTGCGCGGATTTCTGCGCGAAGTACTCTCTTTCATTACCCTGCTCGGTGCATTGTTCATTGCCTGGACCTTTTACAAGGAGTTTGCCGATGAGTTCGTGGACTGGGTCCCGGACCTCTCCATCCGGCTTGCCGTCGCCTTCCTGATCCTGGTGGCCGGGGTGCTGATCCTCGGAGCGATCCTAGGCTACCTGCTGTACGCCTTGTTGGAAAAGAAGGGACTCACCAACATAGACCATATCCTGGGTGCCGTGTTCGGTGGGCTCAGGGGGGCAATCCTGGTAGGGATGCTGGCGTTCGTGGGGGAGCTTACACCCCTGCGGGAACACGACTGGTGGCGGGGAGCGTCCCTGATCGACAACTTCCGGGTCCTGGCCAAACACACCTTGGCGCAGATCCCGGAGCAGGTGACGGATAAGTTGAAGCAGCTGTAGCGCGCGTCGAGCCTCGATTCGTCTAGTACCCCGTTTCATCTGATTTTGCTGGTAAGGCCCCATCTCCTACGCCCAACCAGCCGTTGGAGAGTCTGGGTAGGTCGAAATCGGGATCGGGATCGCAATCGGAATTTCGATTTCGATCCCGATTTCGATTTGGGCTTTTACGACACCCTCTGGAGGGAGAGAGCCTGCACCGAGCGCAGCGAGGGGGCTTGGGAAGAGGGTGAATGAGGGGCGGCCGACTTTGAAAATGCAAGATAAGGTGAAACTTGGTACTAGGACGGGGATGGAGCTACCCGTCACCCACGGATTTCCCTCTGCGATGCACGTCGCCGGCCGCTCCGTGAAAGATATGGGCCAGCACCCGATAGAGGTACCTCATGTGCGGCATAGTCGGAATCGTCGGCAAGGGTGCGGTCAACCAATCCCTTTACGATGCCCTGCTGGTCCTGCAACACCGCGGACAGGATGCCGCCGGCATCGTCACCAGCGCCGGCGAGAAGCTCCACTTGCGCAAAGACAGCGGCCTGGTTCGGGATGTCTTCCACACCGAACACATGTTTTACCTGCGGGGCAATATGGGCCTGGGGCACGTGCGCTATCCTACGGCGGGCCTTGCGAGCTCGGCGGAGGCCCAACCCTTCTATACCAATTCCCCGTATGGGATCGTGCTGGCCCACAACGGTAATCTCACCAATGCCGAAGACCTCAAACGCGACCTATATGCCGAAGACCTGCGCCACCTGAACACCGAATCGGACTCGGAAGTCCTGCTCAATATCTTTGCCCACGAGCTACAGGCCCAGGGCAAGCTGCGGATCGACGAGCAGGATATTTTCGGTGCGGTGGAAGGGGTCCATCGGCGCTGTCGCGGGGGCTATGCGGCGGTCCTGATGATCCCGGGGTTCGGCATCTGTGGCTTTCGCGACCCTTACGGCATCCGGCCCGTGGTCTACGGCGAGCGCGAGACCGACGTGGGCACCGAGTACATGATCGCCTCCGAAAGCGTGGCCCTGGATACCCTGGGTTTTACGCTCATCGCGGATATCGCGCCGGGCGAAGCGGTGTTCATCCATGCCGACGGCAGGCTGTACACCAGACAATGCGCGAAACAGCCGGTACTCTCCCCCTGTATCTTCGAGTTCGTCTATTTCGCGCGGCCGGACTCCATCATCGACAACATCTCGGTCCACCGGGCGCGCCTGAGAATGGGAAAAAAGCTGGCCGCGAAGATCAAGCGCGAGTGGAAGGGTCATGACATCGACGTGGTCATCCCCGTACCCGAGACCAGCCGTACCGCCGCCCTGCAGGTCGCCAACGCGCTGGGCATCGGCTTCGCGGAAGGCTTCATCAAAAACCGTTACATCGGACGCACCTTCATCATGCCGGGGCAGAAGGTGCGCAAAAAGTCCGTGCACCAGAAGCTCAACGCTATCGATCTGGAGTTCCGCAAAAAGAACGTGCTGCTGGTGGACGACTCCATCGTCCGTGGGACCACATCCCAGCAGATCATCCAGATGGCACGGGAGGCGGGCGCCAGGCGGGTCTATTTTGTCTCCGCGGCCCCGCCGGTACGTTACCCCAATGTCTATGGTATCGACATGCCTGTCGCGAGCGAACTCATCGCCCACGGGCGTTCCGAGGACGAGATCTGCCGCCTGCTGCGCGCGGATGGTCTTATCTTCCAGGAGCTGGACGACCTGATCGAAGCGGTCCAAAAGAAGAACAAGAGTGATGTAGACCGCTTCGACACCTCGGTATTCGACGGCGAATACGTGACCGGAGATGTCACGGTCCGGTATCTCGATCAGCTCGAGCAGACCCGTAACGACAGCGCCAAGGAATCCGCATCCCGGCCCAGCGAGACGGTCATCGAGCTCCACAACACGGCCTGAGCCCATGCCCAGCCGCATCGCATCCTACAGTTGTCAGGGGGCAGTTGTCAGTTGTTAGGCGTTCTATACGGCGATTTACAAGTTGGCCATTCAGGTTGTCATGGTCCAAACCATCCCGCTGGGAATGTAACGCCTTCATACAAAGATCAGGATCTCACCGATCATTTTATTCAGGCGGGCAAATTCCTCAAGGTCGAAGTGACCGATCATCTGATCATCAGCGACGAAACCTGTCGTAACCGTTCAGCCCCCGCCTCGTCATTCCGGCTGGGACGCCGGAATCTGCCGGTGCCAGGGATGGCAAAAACAGCGGGGGGCTGAACGATTGTATTCAGAGTAACGTGGCCCATCCCCGATATTCTGCGCCTGAGAAAAAATCTGACTCATTTGTAAAGATTCGGATCCCAAGGGATCCTGGATGGAAATTCGCCGTAGTTGTTCGCTGGGAGGGACCGAGGCAACAAGTGGTCCGCAGATCTTAACTCATTGTTTTTAGGTGTGTTGATGGAGATATTCATGAATTTGATAAAGAAGTAATCATTGTGGTATATAAGGCATTTCGACGCACTTAAACACGGCGACTCGCCGTCTACTACCTGATAAGCGGCGCGTCCCTGCGCCGCTTATTGGGGAGCTAACCAGCACGTGCAATCTAAAACGTATTACCAAACGGAAAGCACACAGAAACCTGCCCGGCGGCGTTTTGATACCCCAACCGTTTCAGACACCAAAACAGACAATCGCCTAACAAGAACGTCAGTGCAACATAAGACGCGCCGCCTATCAAGACGCTGAACGCAGACAAACATCGATTGCCCCCGTCCATGGGGGCAATCGATGTTGCTGGTTAGCTCCCCATTAGCTGAATACCAAAAGTTGTAGTGGAGTTGACTCAAAGGTATTAAAGCATGAATATTGAACAATTATATCAGCAATACATAAATCCGATACCGGCAACGGAACAGTTGGAACTGATTTCTCTTATCAGTAAAAAGCTGATAGTAAAACCCGAACAAGATAGAAAACCGCGAAGACTGGTTGAGCTTGAAGGACTGGGATCGGAAATATGGGAAGGTGTTAATGCCCAAAAATATGTCGACGAACTGAGAGATGAATGGAATTACCGTTTATGATAATTCCTGATACTGTTTTTACAGAAATAAGGCGACTGGGATTCGATACATCTCCTTTTATCTATTTTGTCGAACGTCACCCTGTTTATCTTCCAATGATACGGGATATTATTAGAAGGATTGACGAGGGTATCATCAAGGGTTATGGTTCAGTGATCACGCTTACCGAGGTTCTTGTGCATCCGAGGCGTGAAGGGAAAATCTCCCTTGAAAATGAATACCGTGATATCCTCCAGAACAGCCAAAATTTTGAACTTGTCCCGATTAGTGCCGGGGTAGCTGACCAGGCATCAGAACTTCGGAGTCGTCATAACCTACGAACTCCTGATGCCTTACAGATTGCTGCAGTTCTTTCTGTTGGTTGCGAAGCATTTCTTACCAATGATAAAAAGCTAAAACATGTTGATGATCTAAGAATAATTGTATTGGATGATTACTTACCAGAAATATGACGACTGACATTAAAGTCAAAGACACTCAAAGCTAACAAAGAGATCAAAAAGCATATAATAAGGCACTGCCCCCGATGCTACGGTCGCTACGCTAGCATTCCCTTCGCACAAGCGGCGTTAGCCACTCTACAAGAGGACCCACAATGGAAGTCAAATTAAGCAAGCAACAAAAAGTCACCGTAAACGGTGCGGAAGACATTTATCTGATCATGCGCCAGATTCTCCGTAGAGAGAATAAAATCGGGCAAGGTCAAGAACACTTCTGGATGGTGGATTTGAATCAAGCCAACAAGATCCTCTATATCGAGTTGGTCGCGCTGGGGTCTTCCAACATGGCGGGCATCAACCCCAGAGAAGCCTTCCGCATGGCGATTTACAAGCTGGCCGTTCGGGTGATTATGGTCCATAACCATCCCGGTGGGAATGTGACGCCTTCCTACGAAGATCAGGATCTCACCGATCATTTTATTCAAGCAGGCAAATTCCTCAAGGTCGAAGTGATCGATCATCTCATCATCAGCGACGAAACCTATCGTAACCGTTCATCCCCCACCTCGTCATTCCGGCTGGGACGCCGGAATCTGCCGGTGCCAGGGATGGCAAAAACAGCGGGGGACTGAACGATTGCATTCAGATTAACGTAGTCCATCCCCGATATTCTGCGCCTGAGAAAAAATCTGACTCATTTGTAAAGATTCGGGTCCCAAGGGATCCCAGATGGAAATTCGCCGTAGTTGTTCGCTGGGAGGGACCGAGGCAACAAGTGGTCCGCAGATCTTAACTCATTGTTTTTAGGTGTGTTGATGGAGATATTCATGAATTTGATAAAGAAGCAATCATTGTGGTATATAAAGCGTTTCGCCGTACTTAAACACGGCGACTCGCCGTCTACTACCTGATAAGCGGCGCGTCCCTGCGCCGCTTATTGGGGAGCTAACCAGCACGTGCAATCTAAAACGTATTACCAAACGGAAAGCACACAGAAACCTGCCCGGCGGCGTTTTGATACCCCAACCGTTTCAGACACCAAAACAGGCAATCGCCTGACAACAACGTCAGTGCAACAGGAGACGCGCCGCCTATCAAGACGCTGAACGCAGACAAACCTCCCTTGCCCCCGTCCATGGGGGCAAGGGAGGTTGCTGGTTAGCTCCCCATTAGCTAAGGAAGTTATCCATCGCATTTTCGCCGGAGCTATGAAATTCAGATTGATCCCGAAAAATTGGGTTTTGCAGCTACTTTGCTTATTGATATGTGTAAGCTGCGCTAGCGACCCCACAACATCGAAATCATCTGCCGATAATCTTGTTATTGGTGCCGTAGTCGGTGCATTAATAGGAAGTGCTATTGGGGCAGCGTCAGACGGGGAATCTGGAAAAGGTGCCGTAGTGGGCGCCACAGCGGGGGCTGTTATGGGCGTAGCCGCAATTCTTGTAATTGATCAATATAATAAGAAGAAAATTCAAGCTGCACTGAAAAGAGATCGCCCGACAACATTTACAGACACGAGGACCAACCACAAAATTTCGATCGTGCCAGAAAGGAAGTATTTTAATGACCATCACTTACGATGTATTACTTTCCAGGTTATTAACCTAAATTTAAATAGATCAAATAAGAGTAATCGTGCGTGCCTAATAAAAGGTATTTATGAGTTCGTGGTTACGGACAACAACACTATAGTCGAGCCAGTTGTTTCACATTACGCCCCTTTTCCTGTTCCAGATCCTAATCCACCACCTCCGGTTGGCAGAGGTGGCTAGATTATGAACACAGAAACTATATCCGATAGTCTAAGTATAAGGAAGCATAACATTGTTTTTCAGTCTTTAATGAATTTTTACTATCATGAGGACGCAGAAAGAAAATATAGTATCCTTTTAAATTGGACTGCGTTTCTATCGATCATATTTTCTAGTGCATCTTTCGCTGCTATCGGAGATATTGTGCCCAGTTTCTTTGTAATGCACAGGGATGCATTTATTGCCATTTCAGCATTTGCGATAACTTGCCTGAATAGCATTGTCTTAGCTTTTGGCGTTTTGAATAAGATGGAACTCCATAGAGATTTAAAAAGAAAATGGAGTTCACTTTACGGATCCGCGAGACTAACAGCCGAGGTGGTAGAGCAAATTGACAGTATAGAAAATCTTTTTTATGAACTGAATAAAGAAGAGCCGCCAGCAGCGAAAAAGAGGCTAGAGAAAGCGTATGAACATGCTTGCACCTCTATGGGATTAAAGATGCCACATAGAGATAGCTAACAGGGCAAATGCAGCCGACCCCAAAAGTGCGCGCCGAGCTTGTGGGTTGTTTCATGTGTCAATGCAAGCGCGCTTTTGGGTCGGCTGATTTGCGACGTTAGGCTATAAGAAAACATAATGGATGCTTCGGTTTTAATTGGAGTCATTGGTGTTCTGGTTGCGTTATCAGCTTGGTACACCAGCAATCTAGAAAACAAAAAATACAGGTTTTTTTATATTGAGCGCATAAATGATTCTAAAAAACATTTTGAACCGGAGTACTATCAAGGCATAACGCTACTGCTCAATGAAGCAGAAAAAATATTTGGCAAAAACTTTTCTATTGCTAGTCTGTATGTAACTACCTTTTGGGCTCTTTCTTATAGTTCCTTGCTATTTGTGTTTTATTGGTTGATTTATGGAAAGGGAGTTGTTGGCGGCACTGAAGTTATAAAAATTCAACTTTCTGCATTCTTGGATATGAAGCTGACTCGTCGGCATGAAGTCAAAAGTTTATATTGAGACCAGTGTGGTCAGCTACTTGACCGCCAGGATGAGCCGGGATCTGATCGTCGCCGGGCACCAACAGATCACTCAAGAGTGGTGGGACACACGCAAAGAGGACTTTGACCTTTACGTCTCCCAACTTGTGGTTCACGAAGCGGGTGGCGGTGACCCGGATGCAGCTCAGAGGCGTTTGTCGGTGCTGGAGGATATACAATCCCTGGAGATGAACCAGCAGGTTATTGAGTTGGCGAACATATTTGTGCGGGAACGGGTACTCCCGGCGACCTCAGCGGAGGATGCCATCCATATCGCTGTTGCAATGGTGCATGAGATGGACTATTTGCTTACGTGGAACTGCAAGCACATCGCGAACGCTGAGATTCGGAAGGCAATTAATGAAGCCTGCCGGAACGCAGGGCATATGGTTCCCACTATCTGTACGCCTGAAGAGCTACTCGGAGACTAAACATGTGGCAAGACCCCATTGTAGAGGAGATAAGGACGCGTCGAGACGAGCATGCGGCACAGTTCGGCTACGACATCCAAGCGATAGTTGAAGTCCTGAGACAAGAGGAGGAAGAGAGTGGAAGGCCACCCGTCTCGTTTGCTCGTTCCCGCAATTCATCAACAACTGAACACCTAACCAGCGTGTCAACCTGATGGCAGAAACTATCTAAGCCCGTAGGTTGAGGTAAGCTTGCGAACCCCAACAAGTCGCCTATAAGAGAACCCACAATGGAAGTCAAATTAAGCAAGCAACAGAAAGTCACCGTAAACCGTGCGGAAGACATTTATCTGATTATGCGCCAAATTCTCCGGAGAGAGAATAAAATCGGTCAAGGTCAGGAACACTTCTGGATGGTGGGTTTGAATCAAGCCAACAAGATCCTCTATATCGAGTTGGTCGCGCTGGGTTCTGCCAACATGGCGGCCATCAACCCCAGAGAAGCCTTCCGCATGGCGATTTACAAGCTCGCCGTTCAGGTTATCATGGTCCATAACCATCCCGGTGGGAAGGTGACACCTTCCTACGAAGATCAGGACCTCACCGATCATTTTATTCAGGCGGGTAAATTTCTCAAAGTCGAAGTAATCGATCATCTCATCATCAGCGAAGAAACCTATCATAGTTTTGTCGATTCGGGGATCTTCAAGAAACTTCAGGCAAGCGAAAAATGGATTTTGCCTTATAAACTCAAGGAGCGGATCAGGAACGAAGGCAAAACAGAGGGGTTAAAAGAGGGGTTAAATGAAGGGATTCAACTTGGGGAAAAGAAAGGCAAAGAAGAGGGATTAAAAGAAGGTTTAAGAGAAAAAGCCATTGAAATGGCAAAGGCCATGAAAACAGATGGAGAATCAATAGATAAAATTGTGAAATATACTCGACTTTCAATAGAAGAAATTAAAAAACTATAGAACCCAAACAGGCTAACCAGAAAAGGGGCCAGGCTCAATTGATGGGGCGTTTTTCACAGATCATTCGCCTAACATAGCGAGGTGCTTTGTTGATCTAGTGATATTGGGTTGGTGTAATATGCTAATTTTATAAGGTTTATAATGAAAGACCACTCTCTTCAGTTCGTTGATTTTATTGATGACGGCGGAGTTTATACTACAGGATTAGTGCCTGTAGGAAGTGCTTCCAATACGCTCAATCTCAAAACTGACGAAAAAATAGCACTTTTTGAAGCTGAGCTATTCAAGCATGTAGGTTTCGTATTCTTCCGCCGTTTCTCAGATGGTCGGTCGTCTCAAATTTCAGCTTATGTCGTTGATAACTCTGATGAGCATCTTAATGAAAAAGAATTAGCTGAACTTCATTTAAAAGTCTGGCTTCATGGTACTGCGCCATTGCTTTATATCGCTTGGCCCAGCCGAATTGATGTATTAACCTGTGCTCGAGGACCGGACTTTTGGGAATCTGATACTAAAGAGTGTCAGTACAATCCCGTAGGCAAAATAGATAGTAGAACTTTGAGGACTGCTGGCGCTATAAATGTTGAACTACAAAGATTTTCAGCACTGAGGCTGGCTGATGGGACTTTTTGGGAAGAACCTATTAACAAGGAATTAGCGGATTATAACAAGGCCGCACACCAATCTTTAATTCAGGCCGTAGTGGAAGCTGATAGCGAGCTTGAGGGAGAAGAAAAGCCCACTCTCCGTCGTTTACTTTTGTTAATGGTATTGATCAAATATCTCGAAGATCGTCGTGTTTTCCCGAATGGTGGTTGGTTTGATAAATTCCATAAGGGGGCCAGAAGTTTTTTTGATGTATTGAAAGGTGGTGAACCCGAGAATGTATATAACCTATTGAACTTTTTGGAACGAAAATTCAATGGCGATATTTTTACCGTCCGTCGTGAAGATATTACAGAATCAGTCCTTAGAGAATTTTCATATGTTGTCGAGGCCAGAACCCTAAACAAACAGCGATACCTTTGGCAGCAATTCTCTTTCGAACATCTCCCTGTCGAAATTATCAGTCATCTGTATCAACGCTTCGTTAAAGGGGGGCACGGCACCGTTTATACTCCTCCATTTTTGGCATCTCTATTATTAGATCATGCCATGCCTTACAACAGGCTTACTGGCAACGAACGCATTCTGGATCCGGCATGCGGATCAGGTGTTTTTCTTGTCGGAGCATTCAGGAGGCTCGTTAACGTATGGCGGAGCCGTAATAACTGGCAACGTCCGGATGTTGCTACACTTAAACGAATACTCAAGAAAAGTATTTATGGGTTTGAATTAGACGCAAGAGCTATTGATCTGACCGCATTCAGTTTAAGCCTGGCTATTTGCGATGCATTGCAACCCGACGTGATTTGGAGCGACTTGAAGTTTGATTATCTCCGTGAATCAAACCTATTTGGAGTAGATTTTTTCAGTGCTATTATCGAGCCTGAAAAAATAGAGTTCAATCCCTGTAAAGAAGGTTTCGACACAATTATAGGTAATCCTCCTTTTGAATCAAGGCTTTCACCAGCCGGAAAGAAAGCAGATAGTATTGCAAAACAGTATAATACCGAGCGTGGAGAACTACCGGACAAACAGGTGGCTTACTTATTTCTGGAACAGGCACTAAATCTTCTTCGAGCCAGTGGACAAATTTGTTTAATTCAACCTTCTGGCCTACTGTATAACTATAAAACTGAGGATTTTTTCCGTAATGCCATAGCCCGAAAATGTAGAATCAAAGCAATTCTTGATTTCACTTCTATTCGCAACCTGTATGAGAAAGCAGATCCCAAGACCATTGCAATTTTAGCCGAAGAGGGAATTCCTGAAGGGGATAATCTGATCGCTCACTGGACTTTTCGTAGAACGATAAGCGTTCACGAACGGATCTGTTTCGAATTGGATCACTATGATCGACATCGTATCACACAAAGACAAGCTGAAACGATTCCTTTCATATGGCGAGTGAATCTTCTTAGTGGAGGGCGATTATTAGATATATCGCAACGCCTTCGAAACATACGCACGCTTGAAAAATTTGTGCGGCATAAAGGCTGGGATTACGGCGAAGGGTTTATTGCAGCCAAGACGGGAAAGCGAACACCAGCGCCGTTTCTGGAAGGCAAACCCTTCCTCCCTACCGATGCATTTACCGATTCCGGCATAGATGAAACAAAAATTTCCAATGTAAAAGAAAGACTCTTCTATTCCGCCCGTACTGAAGACCGCTACACTGCACCGCTTGTTTTGATAAAAGAGACGGATTCTCTCCCTATCGCTTTCTGGAATAAAGGATTTATCGCATATCGGCACCAAATTATTGGTATTCATGCGCCTCAATCGCAGGTTTCTGATTTACGTCGTTTTTATGAATCTCTTATCAGCAATCATGCTCTCTATCGATTTGCTTGTACATTGAACGGAACTCGAGCTTTGGTGGGAAAAGCTACTTCGATTCTCAAGCAAGATATTGACATTCTGCCTTACCCCGAAGAAGCCGAAGAAATTTCTCTCTCTTTCTGGGAAAAGGCCTTGTGCGAGGATGTGCTCGAATATATGACCTCATATGTGCGACTTGGACAGAATTCAGAATTATTAAAAACCGCTGCCGAAAAGCGTGCACTTCGGAATTATTCAAACCTATTTGTCCGTATGCTGGGCAGTGTATATGATAATCTAAAGGCATCCGCCCCTGTTTTTCTTGATGGTTTAATCTGTCAGCCATTCTATTTCGGTGAGCGCCCGAACCTCGAATGGCTTGCGGAACACCCTGAACTCGAGCTTCGACGACTTATATATAACGAGAATCACAGCCATCTACGAACAGTCCGTTTATTACGCATTTATTCCGAAAACGTCATATTACTCATAAAACCGGATCGCTTACGCTACTGGATCCGTTCAACCGCAATTCGGGATGCCGATGAAACCCTTTTGGATCTGCGTAAACAGGGATATTGACCATGAATAGGGATCATGTCGAGCCTGAAATGCCATCCATTGGTCGAATCACATCAGGGATTGAACGGAAAGCGGAAGAGATTGTTTTTAAAACCATTTCTTTTGTTCATCAGCAGCTACCGCGTTGGCGTGATGACCCTTACAGACCGGATGAAAAATCAGAAGATAAACTGAATTTGCAATTATGTAAATTCCTTGACACACAGGCACGAAATGATTTTCCAATGGTTCGCTTTAATCATGAAGAGCATCAAATTGACCGCCGACGGTTAGATCTCTCAGCATCACCTGTGAAAGCAGCGACAATTGACGCACGATTATACACCATTTATGATCCTGTCTTGGTCTTTGAATGTAAACGATTTCCTGCTCCTTCTCCAAAAGAGCGTGAAAAGGAGTACGTTACAGGAGGCGACGCTAAAAGTGGCGGAATCCAACGTTTCAAGCTCGGCCTTCATGGGGCTGATTTAAATTCGGTAGTGATGATCGCTTACGTGCAAAAGGATTCGCCTCGCCATTGGTTCTACAAAGTTAATGAGTGGATTGTAGAACTTGCCACAGGTATAGTTGAAGATATTTGCATTTGGAATAGAAATGAGTTGCTTGAGATGAGAGATGAATCTCCTCCAAAGGGAATAATCTACTGCAAATCCGTTCATCTCAGAACTGATAGTGTTACACATAATATCCGGCTCTTTCATTTTGCTATTGATATGAATATGAAAATTTCCGACGAGTCAAACGAATAGATGAAGATTTTATGGAATATGGAGAGTTATCGATGAGCACCCCGGACGAGTTCGAATTTGCCACCCGCGCCATCCGCACCGGGCACCACCGGACGCCGGAGGGTGAGCATGGAGAACCCATTTTCACTACCTCCAGCTACGTCTTCAGCAATGCCCGTCAGGCAGCGGCCCGCTTTAGTAACGATGAACCCGGCAACATCTACTCCCGGTTCACCAACCCGACCGTGTCTGCCTTCGAGGAACGGCTGGCGGCCATGGAGGGGGGAGAATGCTGCGTCGCGACCGCCTCGGGCATGTCCGCGATTCTGAGCCTGTGCCTGGGGCTGCTGAAGGCGGGGGACCGGATCGTCTCTTCCCGCGGTATCTTCGGTGCCACCACCGTCCTGTTCAATAAATATCTGGCCCGCTTCGGGATCGAGACCAGCTTCGTCCCCTTGGCGGAGCCGGGCGCCTGGGAGAAGGCCCTCGGTCCTGATACCCGGTTGCTGTTTCTGGAGACACCCTCGAACCCCCTGACCGAGATGGCGGACCTCCGGACCCTGGCCAATCTCGCTCATGCCCATGACTGTCTATTGGTGGTGGACAACTGCTTCTGCACCCCGGCCCTGCAACGTCCCCTGACTCTGGGGGCGGATCTGGTGATGCACTCCGCCACCAAGTATCTGGATGGGCAGGGCCGGTGTGTCGGTGGTGCCGTGATCGGCGACCGCAAGCTGGTGGGTGAGGAGGTCTTCGGCGTGCTGCGTACCGCCGGTCCTTCCATGAGCCCCTTCAATGCCTGGGTCTTCCTCAAGGGGCTGGAGACCCTGGAACTGCGGATGTTGGCCCATGCGCGCAATGCCCAGACGCTTGCCGAGTGGCTTGAAAAACAAGCCGGCGTAGTCAGGGTCTTCTATCCGGGGCTCGACTCCCACCCCCAGCATCACCTGATCGGAACCCAGCAACGCACCGGGGGCGGGATCGTGACCTTCGAGGTCCGCGGCGGCAGAGAGGCGGCGTGGCGGGTCATCGACGCGACGCGACTGCTCTCGATCACGGCGAATCTGGGAGACACCAAGACCACCATCACCCATCCCGCCACTACCACCCATGGCCGCCTTACCGATGAAGAACGAGAGGCGGCGGGGATCAGCGAAGGTCTGATCCGAATCGCCGTCGGTCTGGAAGCGATCGAGGACATTAAAGCCGATCTGGCGCGGGGGCTTGCTATCCTATGAGGGTGGGCCAATCCGGGCCGGGAGCACCTGCATCCTGCCGGCAAGCTAATTTGCCGGCAGGATGCCGGCGCTCCCAGTGGCGTGCCCAACGCCCATATCCACTCGGATCTAAGTGTCAAGTCCTGTTCAGGTACTTGCAAGCTCCATAGAAAAGGCTGAGAGAGAAATCTCATTGCTTGAAGATGAGAAAGCACGAATCTCGGTAGAGATAGAGATTAAGAAAGAGATTGAGAAAAGGAATAACCAGCCTGATAATAGAGAGTATTCCTAAAGACGGAAAGGGCTCAAAAACCGTAAGTATTGCATCACTTGAAGCAAAACTCGGGGTCACAAGTGATCGACTTCACAGAAAAACGAAGGGTCTTGAGGAAAGTTCAGCACTGTTGCGAAAAGTTCAGGAAGATGCATTTATTACTACTGAGGTGATGCGAGGCGTTATCTATGCCCAAACTGCTCGAACGCCTGATCCGCCCGGAGATTCGGAACCTCGATACCTACCAGGTCCCGGATGCTACTGGCCTCATCAAGCTGGATGCGATGGAGAACCCCTATATCTGGCCCGAGGGGTTGCGTCATGAGTGGCTGGAGGCGTTACGGGCAGTCCATCTGAACCGCTATCCGGATCCTCAGGGGAGCGAGCTCCGGGTGGTGCTGCGGGCGTCCATGGGTATTCCGGATACGATGGGGTTGCTGCTGGGCAATGGCTCGGACGAGTTGATCCAGATGTCGGCGCTGGCGGTGGCACAACCCGGACGTGGGATGCTGTCCGTGGATCCGGGCTTTGTCATGTACCGGATGATCGCCCTGTTTGCCGGTATGGAGTACGTCGGCGTTCCGCTCCTCGCCGGGGATTTCTCCCTCGACCTGCCGGCGCTGCTAACAGCCCTGGCAAGGGAGCAGCCGGTCCTCGTCTTCCTCGCCTATCCCAACAACCCGACCGGGAACCGGTTTGATGCCGATGCCGTTGTACGCATCATCGAGGCGGCGCCGGGTCTGGTCGTCGTCGACGAGGCATACGCCCCCTTCACGGATCACAGCTTCCTGCCGCGCCTCGGGGAATGGCCCAACCTGGTGGTGATGCGCACCCTCTCCAAGATGGGCCTGGCCGGGCTGCGGCTCGGCTATCTGGCCGGTCCCACCGAGATACTCGCCGAGATCGACAAGACCCGACTGCCCTACAATACCGACGTGCTGACCCAGGTGAGCGCCGCCTTCGCCCTGCGTCACCGGGAGGTTCTCGACGAGCAGACGCGATGGATCCGCGCGGAACGTTCCCGTTTGTTTACCGATCTGTCCGGTCTGGATGGGGTCTACCCGTATCCCAGTGAGACCAATTTTATCTTGTTACGGGTGCCCGCCGGTCGGGCGAGTGAGATCTTCGAGTCCCTCAAGCGTGGTGGCGTACTGGTCAAGAACCTCGCTGGTACCCAGCCACTGCTCGAGGACTGCCTGCGGGTGACGGTGGGGCGTCCCGAGGAAAACGATGCCTTCTTCGCTGCCCTCGAATCGGCCATCTAGTACAGATGCTCTCAACTACCAATAATATTGAGCCAGCAGGCTCTCCACGGAAAAGCTAGCCGCAAATAAACGCAAATGGGCCGCAAATCAACGTCAATGAACCAGGAAACATCGATGATGGCGAGCCAATCTCGACCGATTTGCGTTAATTTGCGTTCATTGGCAAAGAACTCCCCTGAGAAGAACCGAGCCGATGCTATCAGTACTTCGGTACTGCTGTAACTAGGATTCCTTGAATGACCAGATTTTGTGCAAATGAGTCAAATTTCGCAAACATCTAACCTCTCTCGTTGTCGTGATCGTGATCGAAGCCGCCGTAGGAGAGACAGAATACTTTCGCCGATCGTGGCATCCAGAGGTCCCGGCCAAGTGCCGGGTCGAAACCCGTAGCCATCAGGTTTTCCATGCCCGCTTTGCCTTGCGTCTCCGATTACGACTACGATCACGGTTCCGTTTTCGATCGCGAGATAGCGATGATCACGCCTCGTCGGTCTGAGGCAATGCCTCGTTAGCCGTTGGGAATATATCCCAAGATCGGATTATCCAACTCCGGCTTCCGAACCAGAGCACTTTGGAGCCCGCGTAAGGCGGATAAGCCTGTGCCATCCACCGTATGCCAGCCACCTCCGTTGCCCTGACCTGCCCTGACCTACGGGTTCCCTGGGTTTCGGGATGGTTGAGCCCTTTCCTACGCGGCTTCGGCGAAGTCTACGGACAGCTCCTGCATTACGCGGTTGCGCATGACTTCCTCTTTCACTAAACGCACCGCCCGATCCGGGAACTCCTTGACGATTTCGTCGAGGATTTCCGCCAAACGGATCACGCCGGAACGTTCGATGCCCAACCGGTTGAAGAGGTGACACACACCCTTAATGGTGAACCCTGCGTACTCCAGGGTTTCGGCATGCATGGGCTTCAGGATCGTGAAGATGCGGCTCAGGCGCTCCTCTGCAAGGCTGCAATCCCGGATCTGCACGCGGATGCAGTCCAGGTGCTTGTCGTAGTAAGCGAAGGGCCTGAATTCTTGGAAATTCTCAGCGACAAAAGCCCGGAGCGACTCCGGACTCACCGTTTCTTGTGCTGCTGCCGTCGCGTGCATCATTCTCCCCTGGTCCACAGTTTCTCGGTGTATCTATCGACCCAGTGTATCGGGGCTTCAGCAAGCCCCGCATCTTCATCCACCCAGTTCCAGTGATGAATCCAGCCAGCGACTTCCGGAAAAGGTTCTTTGTGCCTTGTGTTCGGGCTGATGATCACCGCGAACACCTTGCCGGCTGGAACTTCGCGGCGCATTGGATGGCCCTCTGGCCCGCCCGTCCACTCGAAATCGAAAGCCGGTTTTCGCGTGTAGACGAGCTTGCCCTCATCGCCCTGCATGCTTTCGCTGTCGTCGCAGTAGAGCGGGCGTTCCAGCCCTTTGAAGATGTGCCGCGTCAAGATCAGGCCCGGGATCACCAGTTCGTAGAACTGCGCAATCGCGGTGATTTGCCCTCGCGCGCCGTATCGCTGCAGGTCTACCGCCAGCATCCCGAACTGGGCTTCACGTACGGTACGAGGCATTCCCTCGATGGAATGCCCGTCTATTAAAAAGACCCGCTTGCCTTGCCGAACGATGGTATTGATGGGCCGGTTCCTCCATGCTTCGGTTTCCCGCGCGGTTCCACCTGTTGCAGGACAGGCCAATAGGCCATTACCAATTAACTATTTATTATGCGCTTAACTACGGATTCGTCAAGCCTTTTTCCTGCTCGCTACAAATCCAGCCAAGTCTCGAAGACTTCCGGATCGTCAGGTGAGATCTTGCGGTGGAAACCCATGGCGCCGATCATCGAGAGCATGGTCGGGTTATTACACAGCACATGGCCTGTGAGTTTGCGGATCCCCCGCGAGCGACAGTAATCGATCATCTTGCCCATGAGCTTGCGCCCCAGTCCCGTTCCCTTCAGATCCGAGCGTACGATGATGGAGTATTCGGCGACCTGGTTGTCGGGATCCGCGATCGTCCGCACTTCACCCAGAGTCTCCGGTTTGCCGCTCGCATCGGGGGCGGTGGCGATGAACGCCATCTCCCGGTCGTAGTCGATCTGGGTGAAGCGGGCCAACACCGGGTGGTGGAACCTGCGGAAAGATCCGAAGAAGCGCATCTGGATGTCTTCGGGGCGGAGCTTGGAGAAAAAGACCGCGTGTTCCGGCTCGTCTTCCGGGCGGATGGGTCGTAGCTGCACTATGGGCCCGGTCTTGAGGGCGAAGTCTTCCTCGAGCATCTGAGGATAGGGGCGAATCGCCAGACGCTGATGGAGAGGTGGGGATTGTGCCCACAGGCGAATGCTGGTCTCGACGGCCAGCACATCCTGGTCGTCCGCGACGAGTGGATTGATCGAGACCTCGGCGATGTGTGGGATATCGACGATCAGGTGCGAGAGTTTGACGAGGGTCAGGCAGATGGCGTCGATATTCGCCGCCTTGTGGCCGTGATAGCCCCGCAGAACGCTATAGATCCGGGTCCGCGACATGAGCTCCCGCGCCAGGTGCATGTTCAGCGGCGGCAATGCTACAGCCTGGTCGCCGATGATGTCCGCCGCGGAGCCGCCCTGGCCGAACAGGATAACGGGGCCGAAGACGGGGTCTGAAATAACACCCGCCATCAGCTCCTGGCTGTCGGGGCGTTGCACCATCTTCTGCACCGAGAATCCATCGACATAGGCCTCCGGGAACAGCCGCTGCAGCCTCGACCGGATGCGCTGCTCCGCTTCCGCCACCGCCTGGGGCGTGTCCAGGTCGAGGACCACACCGCCGACGTCCAAGCGGTTGGCAATGTCGGGAGAGATGAGCTTGACGGCGACCGGAAAGCCGAGCGACTCAGCCAACTGCGTGGCCTGGGCCGGCGACCTGGCGATGCGGGTAGGGACCGTCGGTAAGTCGTATGCCGTCAGAACCACCTTGGCCTCGGGGTCAGCCATGACGGTTTTCCCCTCGGCCAAGGTCTTGTGCACGGCGTTTCGTGCCACCTCCGTGTCGGGTACGAATGTCCGGGGCACCGAGCGGGGGGTCTGTATCAGTAGCTCCTGGTTTTGGCGGTAACGCACCCGGTGCAGGAACGCCCGTACCGCGATTCCCGGTGATTCATAGCTCGGAATGTCGGCCCGTGCGAACAGGTTGCGCGCCGGCGACACCGCTTCCTCTCCGATCCAACAGGTCAGGACATTGCCGCCGGTCTCCGCTGCGGCTCGGGCTACCGCCTCGGCCGCCGCAATGCCGGACGCCACGGCGGTCGGGGTGTGCAGGACCAGAATCGTGTCAACCTCCCGGGCCGCGAGCAGGATCCGCAGGACGTCGAAATAGCGCTCGCCGGCGGCGTCGACCCGGATGTTTACCGGGTTGTCGCGGGACCACACCACCGGGAGTACGGCATCGAGCTTCCTCAAGGTCTCGTCGGTGAGACGCGTAAGGCTGCCACCGCCCCGGTTCAGGGAATCGATGGCCATGGTTCCGATCCCATCGCTGTTGGTCACGATCGTCAGCTCGTCGCTCCTGAGCGGACCCGAGCGGGCCAGGGTCTCCACGGCCGCGAACAGCTCCTCCGTGTCGAGCACCTGGAGCATACCGGCGCGCCGAAAGGCTGCTGCGTAAACCGCATCCGATCGGACCCCGGCGTAGGCTTGGGCTGCGCCGACGAGGCCGGCCTCCGGATTACCTTTGGCCTTGACGATGAGTACCGGCTTGTTGCGGGCGGCCGCCCGCGCCGCCGACATGAATCCGCGCGGATGGATGAGCCTTTTCATGAACAGCAGGATCGCCCTGGTGGACGGCTCCATGCTCAGGAAATCGATCACCTCGGCGAATCCCACATCGGCACATTCGCCCAGCGCGACGAAGTGTGAGAAGCCGATACCCTTGGCGCAGGCCCAGTCGAGGATGCCGGTACACATTCCACCCGACTGAGAGACGAAGGCAATCTTGCCGGGCAGTGCCGAGCGATGGGAAAAGCTGGCATTCAGGCCGCTGCCCGGAACGACCAGGCCAAAGGAATTCGGCCCCAGAATCCGCAGGTCATAGCGCCGCGCGGTCGCCAGCATGGCCTCTACCGTCGTTCCTTCACGATCGTCACCCATGCTGGACATGCCGGTCGTCAGGACGATCACCGCCCGCGTTCCCCGTTCGCCGAGCGCGCTCACCAGCGAGGGCACGGGTTCCGGTGGGGTACCGATGATTGCCAGCTCCGGTGTCATCGGCAGGTCGGCAAGGCTCGGATAGGCCAGTACCCCACCCACGGACTTGAATCTTCGGGTAACCGGCATGATGGGACCGTCGAAGCCCCCATGCAGGAGGTTTTGGGTGACCACGGTGCCGATGCGCCCCGGCTCCTGCGAAGCCCCGATGAAGGCAATCGATTGGGGACGAAAGAAGGAATCGAGGTGGCGTAGGCTCATACGTTTGGAGGCTGTCTGAAAACTAACACATTGATTTTAATCGGTAGCAACGCATATCGAGGACAGCCACTAGGATTCCTTGAATGACCGGATTTTGTGCAAATGAGTCAAATTTCGCAAACGTCTAACCCCTCTCGTTGTCGTGATCGTGATCGTAGTCGAAGCCACCGTAGGAGGGACAGCATTCTTTCGCAGTTCGTGGTCTCCGGAGGTCCCGGTCAGGTACCGGGTCGAAACCCGTAGCCATCAGGTTTTCCGTGCCCGCTTTGCCTGGCGTCTCCGATTACGATCACGACCACGATCACGGTTCCGCTTTCGATAGCGATAGAGCGATGATCACGGCTCGTCGGTCTGAGGTGAAGCCTCGCTAGGCCGTCAGTGCACTCATCGGTCTCAACGTTCGACAAGCCGCAATTGCTGCGGCAACCACAACCCCTTTAGGTCAATGGACACAGCCTCGAACGGTGGTACGCAAACCTGGTCAGTGCCGGCAAAGCGACCAATCTCGATCCAGGTTCCGGCCTCAAGCTGATAGACCTCCAAGGTCTGCTCGACCGGATCAATCAGCCACGCATACCACACACCATAGCGCGCATACAGTGGCATCTTGTCCTGACGATCCTTCCGCTTGGTGGATGGAGATAGAATCTCGCAGACCCAATCAGGAACGACCTCGAAACGCTGATCTTCCGGCGGGCGGGGCATCCGCTCCTGCCGCCAACCCGCCAGGTCCGGCACCACCACCTCGCTATTGCGCACAAAGTGGAGCTCCGGCTCATCGATAATCCACCAGCCACCAGGACCCCACCTGCCCTTTTGGAACGGACCCAGCAATTCAGCACCAAGCACCGAGCCGGCAATCGCGTGTGGGCCAGCAGGCCGCGGCTGGGTATGGAGCTGGCCGTTCAGGATTTCTCCGGTCACCCCCTCGGGTAGGGCCTCCAGGGCCTCATAGAGGGTTGGTCGATGTGCTGGTGCTGGTTGCATCATGGTTGTATCAAGATAAAAAAGGCTTTTTACCGGCACAAAAGGGACATCCATCTTAGCAACAGGTCACAGCCGAGCGCGAATACCTCCAGGCAGCCTGCCGTACCACGGCTCGGAAATCAACCACTATGGACTAAAGTCCATAGTATGGGTTGCGACTGAAAGTCGCTATTTCGGCTAAAGCCGACTGAAAGCCTCAGACTGAAAGTCAGTATATTTCGACTGAAAGTCGAGGTTTCGGCTTAAGCCGACTACAGCAAATGACTGGAAGTCATTCAACTCGAAACTCATCATCGTTATGGTTCGAATGTTTGTCGTGATGCTCTAGATATTCCTGGATCATTTCGTCGGTTACATGCCCGGAACTAAATGCCGCATAACCAATCGCCCAAAAGTGTTTTCCCCAATACACCTTCCCTAACTGGGGAAACTCATCCTGTATTTTTCTTGACGAACGTCCTTTGAAAATTCGAACCATCCCGCTAACACTCAGCTTTGGAGGATAGCTTACATAGCGGTGAACATGGTCCCTACTCACGCGACCTCTGATAATATGGATACCATTTTGATCACATACTTGTCTGATGATCTCACGTGTGCGCAAACCCACTTCCTTTGTCAGTACCTTATATCTGTACTTGGTGATCCAGACAAGGTGCACCCTTAGGTCATGTACTGTATGCGATGATTTTCTGTAAGACCTCATGAATGAGAGTATACTAAAAGTCTTGCACTAAAGTGCATAGTTTTTACTAACGTATTGGGACAATAAAAGGATACCCATCTTGTTTATGGAAGCGGCAGCAATCATCCCTCTGCCCCCGGAAGCGAGTCTGGTAGGGCAGGAGTTGGTGCTGGGTCAGGTACACCGCCAGCGCCGATACCCCTGGTCCGTACTGGACGGTGGCCGTGACCCCGTCGGGAAAGGTGCTGCACTGTACCCACCCACACGCGCAGGTTCCGCCGACGATGCGGTATTCGGTGACCTCGTGCCAGATTTTCACCGCCACCACTTGCCGTCGTTCCGGTAGCATCTCAGCGGCAATCTCCGCGCAGCAACGACCGCACACGCAGGTGCCGGTCAGCGGGATGACGACGCGCTGGTCGGGGTCCGCGACCAAACGCCGAGTGACCCCGCGCCGACCCGCTTGGCCTCCCGGCCGGCGTCTGCTCGGTTGCCGCTGTGAGCGGGCGGCGGTTTCTTGAACGGCGGGTCCGAGGATGGCGGTTGGCTGGAATTGTGGCTATCCTGAGCCAGGCGTGTTTCGAGGGTTTGGATACGCTCTTCTAACTCGTGGATGCGCTCGTGCAGCTGCTCGATCAGCGTCGCTTGTTCCACAACCAACACACGCAGCCGTTCAAACTCCTGGTTGGGGTTTTCTAGAGAACGGGTTGGGGCGTGCTGTCCAGGCATAGGGCTAGGCTACACACATCGCCTAGTATCGCTTCAATCACGCAGCGCCAACTTCCATGACCAACCTGTACTATGATTGCTTTGCCGGCATCAGTGGGGACATGAACCTGGGGGCCTTGCTCGACCTCGGGGTCGAGGAGGCCGCGCTCCGTACCGGGCTCGACCGACTTGCCGTGGAAGGTTTCAGGTTGCGCATCGCACCGGACCGCCGCGGCGGCATCGTAGGCACCCGAGTGGAGGTAGTGGTCGCTGCCGGTGCTGCGAGCCCGGCGCGCAATCTGGCAGCAGTCCGGGAGCTGATCGGCCGGTCCGGGCTCGGTCTCCGGGTGGAGACCTTCAGCTTGCGGGTGTTCGAGCGTCTGGCGGCGGCGGAGGGCAGGGTCCATGGGATTCCGAGCGAGACAGTACACTTCCATGAGGTAGGGGCCGTCGACGCCTTGGTCGACATCGTCGGCGCGGCCATTTGCCTGGAACAGCTGGGCTGGCCGCCGGTGATCGGCTCGCCGGTGGAGCTCGGCGCCGGTTTTGCGGACTGTGCCCACGGCCGCCTGCCGGTGCCCGCCCCCGCGACCCTGGAGCTGCTGCAGGGTGTTCCCACGCATCGCGGCGGTGTACCCTTCGAGGCCACGACGCCCACCGGGGCCGCCATCCTGACCACCGCGGCCGAGCGTTTCGAGGCCCAAGGGAGTATGGTTTCTCATCGCGTCGGCTATGGCGTCGGCCGCCGCGACGGGCCGGTACCGAATGTGCTGCGCATAGTGGTTACAGATCCCGGCCCCGCCCGGCGCGAGGAGCTGTCGTTGCTGGAGTGCAACATCGACGATATGAGTCCGGAATTCTACCCGCACCTGTTGGACCGGCTGTTGACCAGCGGTGCGAGGGACGCCTGGATCGCCCCCCTGGTGATGAAAAAGGGGCGACCGGGTATCCTGGTAAGCGTTCTGTGTGAGGATTGCTACGAAGCGATACTGACCAGGCTCTTGTTCGCGGAGACCACCACCCTGGGGGTGCGTCGTGGCTCGGTGTCCCGAACCGCCCTGGAACGGACCGTACACAGCCTCGAAACCCCCTTTGGTCCGGTCCCCGTCAAGGTAGCCGTGCGGCCGGACGGAAGTCGGCGGGCCAAACCGGAATATGAGGTGTGCCGCTCCATCGCGCTGGAGCGGGATCTGCCGTTGTGGGAGGTCTACCGCGAGCTGGAGCGGCTCCTGGAGGAGAACGATGGAAGATGACAGCTACGAACGGTTGCTCGACCGGTTGCGGGGGATGGAATCGGCGGCCGTCGGCTTTTCCGGGGGTGCGGACAGTACCTTTCTGCTGATGGCGGCCAAAAAGGCCCTGGGCGAGCGGGTGTTGGCGCTCACTGCCGTAACACCTTATATGGAACGCCAAGAGGTCACCGATGCACTGGCCTTGGGCACCCAACTGGAAGTGCGCCACGAACTGGTGGAGTTCGACATGCCGGAAGGCGTGGAGGCCAACCCGCCGGAGCGTTGTTATATCTGCAAGCGCGCCCTGTTCGGCAAGCTGCTCCAGGTGGCGCAGAATGCCGGCTTCGAGCGGGTACTCGAAGGCAGCAACCTGGATGACCTGGGGGATTTCCGTCCCGGTATGCGCGCGCTGCGGGAGCTGGAGATCGACAGCCCGCTGCTCGCATGCAAGATCTCCAAGGCGGACGTACATCGTCTGTCCCAGTCCCTGGGCCTGTCCACCTGGAACAAACCGACCAATGCCTGTCTGCTCACCCGGTTGCCGATCGGCCGGCGCGTTACCATGGAGGACCTCAACCGCTTGGAGGAGGCGGAGCGCTTTCTCAGGGCCCGCAGCTTTGTCTGCGTCAGGGTGCGCATGCATGCCGACCTGGCACGGATCGAAGTGGCCCCGGAGCAGTGCCCACGGCTGCTCGAAGAGGCCGAAGTCATCGCCAAGACCCTGCAGGGACTCGGCTTCCGCCATGTTACCATGGACTTGTTGGGCTATCGTCTCGGCAGCATGGATGCGGCCGGCTCGGGTTGTGACCGCGCCGCTGCGGACATTGCATCAGGGTTTGCCGCAGACCCGGTGTCGGATACTGCCGGGGGGGATATGAGCCGGCCCCCGCAATCTGACGGGAAGGTCGGACCGGCTTGAACTCGAACCGTCTCAGCGAGCTGCTGGAGGCAGTGCGTCGTGGCAAGCTGCCGGTGGGAGAGGCGGTGGATCTGCTCAGAGATTTGCCCTACGGCGAGCTGGGCGAGGCCAAGATCGATAACCATCGGGAGCTGCGCCGGGGCTATCCGGAGGTGGTCTTTTGTCAGGGCAAGACCAAGGGGCAGGTGCGCGAGATCCTGAGTTACATGATCCGCGAGCGCACTCACAACGTGCTGGCCACCCGTGCCGAGGCCAACCTCTTCGCAGCGGTTTCCGACCTGCACCCGGACCTGCGTTACAACACCCTCGGCCGCACGATAGTGCTGGAGCGCGAGCCGCCGGTGACCCCGGAGGGCACCCTGGCGATCGTCACGGCCGGTACCGCCGACCTGCCGGTAGCGGAAGAGGCGTTTGAAACCGCCTGCCTATTCGGCGCCCGTGTCGAGCGTATCAACGATGTCGGGGTGGCTGGCGTGCACCGGCTAGTGCCCCACCTGCCGGTGCTGCGGCAGGCGCGGGTGCTGATCGTAATCGCGGGTATGGAAGGGGCGTTGGCCAGCGTGGTGGCCGGGTTGGTGGATAGCCCCGTCATCGCCGTCCCCACCAGCGTCGGTTACGGGGCCAGCTTCGGGGGCTTGGCCGCCCTGCTCACCATGCTCAACAGCTGTGCCGGGGGCGTGGGTGTGGTCAACATCGACAACGGCTACGGAGCCGCCTGTCTCGCGGGAATGATCCTGCACATATGAGTTCGAGCTATTCGCGTTCATTTGCGGCAAAAAAATTCCTACAGGCGTGTGCCGCATCACAGACGTTAATCGAGTCGGTAATGCTTCTCCACCGGTTCCAGGACCTCCCAGGTACAGGCGAGTCCTGCCGGGAAGCTGATGAGGTCGCCACGTCCGAACTCCCGCGGCTCGCCGTCTTCGGGAGTCACCACGAAACGCCCGCGCAGAACATAGCAGGTCTCGGTCCGGTCGTAACGCCACGGAAAGCGGCTGACCTCTTTTTTCCACACCGGCCAGTGGTCCACATGCAAGACCTCCAGCTTGGCGGGGGATGGTTTGTGTTCACACCGGATCTCGATCTCTGTCATGGGATGTCTCCCGACGGTAGGAGGATTTGCAGCAGCAGGGTCAGCAAATCCGAGTGGGAATAATGACGAGTGCGGAAGTGACCGGACCAAAGTATTTGGGAATTTCACATCTACTTCCATCCAGTACTCATCACTCATCATTTGGTCGCCCTTTCTCCGCCGCGGATAATCTCCCGGTACTGTGGAGACTCACCGCGTTTCTTGTCAGGTGCATAACCACTACTGAAGGTATATTCGGACTATCGGGATTGTTAGGTCAAGACCTTGACTTTACGCGGAAAATTTGGAACTAATTCCGACTTTTTGATTTTCCCTTGTTCATTGAAAAAAGACATATTTCCAGCCTTACCGCACACCCAAAATTCGCTGACACCGGACTTGATATACAGCTCCCTTTTCTCTTCTATTTCGTCTTCCGTATTACTCGTTGAGATAACTTCTATGCAAATCTCAGGGGCAATTGAACATTCGGACTCATATTGTATCTTCTCGAATCTCGCTTCCGAAACCCAAGCCACATCGGCCACTTTCGTTCCTTTTTCCGTTTTCACGGCACATTCAGGAAGAACAACTCCTGTTTCCGGTAATAGACGAGCAATCTTTCCCTGAAATGCAGAGTGATAGACTTTTACCGGCGTCATCAAAACCTGCCCTTTTTCGTTGAGTTCAATTTTAAAGGGTAAATTTTGTAAACTCGGGTGTTCGCAAACTTCCTGCCATTCCATTTTCTCCCCCTGTAGTAACCATTCTATTCCAGGATTGTTTCGTTTTTTTGTCGACTGGTAACGCTTAACTTAATGGCACTGGGTTCCATGTCACGCAATGCCATTAAGTTAGCTGTTGGCCATTTACCGATGCGGAAGAGAAAACTACGAATCACGCGAATTTCCGCGAATCGATTCGCGAGGATTCGCGCGATTCGTAGTTTCTTCTCTTACTTTGCCGACCGGTAGCGCTTAACTTAATGGCATTGCCATGTCACGTAGGTGATCAAATGACCCGGTCATTACCACCATCCACCGGTACCTGGGCCCCGGTGGTCTTGGCAAAGGCCGGGCCGCACATTTGGATGACCAGATTGGCAACATTCCGGCTGGTTACCTCGGTCTTCAATATATTGTTGCGCTTGTACTCATCCACTGACAGGCCATAGTGGGTGGCCCTCGCGGCAAGCACCTCTTCCGTCCAGATCCCGGTGTCGAATACCGCATTGGGATGAACGGAGTTAATCCGAATCCCGTCCCCTCCCCACTCGAGGGCAGCCACCCGTGCCACTTGGTTCAGGGCGGCCTTGGAAGCGGAGTAGGCGGCCGCACCGGGTCCCGGAGCGGGTACATTCTTTGAACCGATTATTACCACACGCCCGCTGTTGGGCGCCAGCTTAAGAAAAGGGTGGGCCTCTCGCATCAACACCAGACCAGCATCCAGATTCAACGCCATTACCTTGCTCCATTGTTCCAGTGGAAGCTCGGCAATCCTGCAACCACCGGGGAATATCCCCGCATTCAGTACCAGCATGTCCAGTCCACCGAAGGCATCGACGGTTCTCGTCATAGTCTCCTCGAGTACCGTTTCGGAGGTCACATCCCCCACTAGGCCGAGGTAATCAGGCCGCGCATATAGGGTCTCGATAGCCGGATTGATATCCACACCCACAACCGCGGCGCCATTTGCCAGAAAAGCGTCCACGCAGGCCTTGCCGATGCCGGAGGCAGCGCCGGTCACCAGAGCGATTTCCCCGCTGAACGGGGGCGGCTTACCGGCCTTCCGCAACTTGGCCTGTTCGAGATCCCAGTATTCGACATCGAAAATATCCCTGGCCGATAGGGCCCGATAACCGCCTAATTTCTCGGCACGCCGGATGATCTCCATGGTGTGCTTATAGATATCCGCCACGATACCTGCTTCCTTGGCGGACCGCCCGACCGTACACATCCCAAGTTGAGCGTCGAGCACCACCCGCGGTGCCGGGTCGAGCATTGTCTTGCGTTCCTCGACCAGTGGCTCATTTTCGGAAAAATAGCGATTGTAGGCAGCGACATAGGCATCCACATCCCGACCGATCATCGGCAACCGCTTGGTACGGATCACATGGTCCGGTGTCGCCGGCCCTTGCCGGGCAATCGACTCGAGATCCCGGCAGGAAATGAAAGACATGGTTGCGGGGTTCGTATGGCGTTGCATGATTACAGGAAAGCCTGCCGCATCGGCGATCCGACTCCGCAGCTTTGCGAGCGGAAGACCCACATCCCGAGCGTACTCTGCCGAATCGCCGGTGACGTCCCAGGCCGCCCGCGATTGCAAATACGCCTCGGCCTTCCCTACGAGGTAAATCATGCGCTCATAGGACTCTTTGGCAGACTCACCAAAAGAAAAAATGCCATGCTTCAGCAACACCATACCAATGGTGTGCGAAGTCGATTCGGCTTCCAGTCGTTCCGCGCAGAAACGAGCCAGATCAAAGCCGGGCATCACATAGGGAATTACAATAACCTCGTCCCCATAGATCCGGCGTATATTCGCTTCACCCTCCGGCGCATTGGTAATCGTGACCACCGCATCGGCGTGGGTGTGGTCCACATATTTGTAGGGAATGACGGCATGTAGTATCGCCTCCACCGAAGGTACCGGGGCGGTGGCACGCGTCATATGAGTAACCAGCTCATTCACCATCTCCGGATCGGAGAGGGAAGGCAGCCCGGCAAGCCGCTGCAAATGCTCCAGCCGGACAGGAGAAAAACCTTCCGCCTCGATGGTCTCCAGATCCCAACCGCTGCCTTTTACGTAGAGAATTTCTTCCTCTACGCCGAAACGGTCCTTTTCTACGACCTTGACCGAGGTATTGCCACCGCCATGCAGGACCAGAGATTTGTCTTTTCCCAGTAAACGGGATGAATAGACTCTATAAGCGATATCGTCTTCCACCGGAATATGGCTGATATCCTCATCGTTCCACAAGCTGTTCATTTCAGAATTCCTGTCAAGGATTGCTGCGTCACGCCCGACCTGCGTGCCGCCTCGGTAACACTCATGCCTTCCGGCAGATATTTACGCAACACTTCTCCGGGATGCACGGGATTATATATGTGTCACATTTTTGCTCCTAAACGCGGCGACAGTATCGTAGGGTGGGCTGTGCCCACCGACCGGGCCTTCAGTCACCAGTCGTCGGCTGCCCGCTCATTGATGCGGTTCGCCGCGGGCGTCCATTGGTGCGGTTCGCGCCTCCTCGTGATGCCATCCTGAACGACCAACCGCGCTCACCGCATCTACACGCCCGGCAAGACCGCAGTATAACAAGGGGGGGAAAGCAGGGTGAGCGCGTATAAATCCCTCCGAAAACATGATCTTGTAGGTGGGGCAACGCCCGTAGGATGTGGTGAGCCGCCGGGCGCGGGACGCGCCCGGCGGCGAACCGCATCTTTGGATGGCGACAAGCCCCACGGAATGGGTGTTGGGCACACCGCTGCTGTGGGCCACACGGACGACATGAGGGTAGCCCAATGGACAACATGGACAGTATGGACTGCATGGACCGGGGGCACACAGTAACCCCTGGTCCACGTAGTCCACTTGGTCCATGTCGTCCACGGCGGCTGCCGCCGTCCCCGGTGGCTTTGCCCATCTTACAGCTGGCAGGATGCCGGCGCTCCCGGCTCTGCCCCATCGACACGGCTGGTAGTAACTGGTTAATCGGAAAGAAATTTATACGCGTCCGCCCCGGCACGCTCTCCCGGGGGTTGCGGCCGAGGCCGAAGACGAGGGTAGAATACGAGTATCCAATTCCGTTTCGATCATGCGATAGCCCTCCCGATCGTTCCCACCCATGGCCTGGATCCAGATCTCCTTTGTCGTCGAGCAGGATCGCGTGCCCTTGCTCGAAGCCGCCCTGGAGAATACCGGTGCCTTGGCAGTAACCCTAGGGGATGCGGCGGATGAACCGCAATTCGAGCCGTCACCCGGCACTATTCCCCTATGGCACCAGGTGCAACTCACCGCCCTATATCCTGACCAACCGCAAGCCCTGGCGACCGCCCTGATTCTATCCCGATTCCTTGCCGTCCACCTCAGCGCCGAACCTCGGCTCGAACGGATCGAAGACCGGATCTGGGAACAGGCCTGGTTGGACGATTTTGCACCCGCGCGTTTCGGCCAGCGGCTTTGGATATGCCCCAGGGGACAGTCCGCGGAGGATCCGGATGCGGTTGTCGTCGAACTCGATCCGGGACTCGCCTTCGGCACCGGCCATCACCCTACTACCGCCCTCTGTCTGCGCTGGCTCGACGGTGCGGATCTTGAAGGAAAAACTATCATCGACTACGGCTGCGGTTCCGGGGTCCTCGCTATCGCCGCCCTACGGCTCGGAGCAATCCGCGCGGTCGCGGTCGACCACGACCCGCAAGCCCTGGAGGCCACCCAAGCCAACGCGGAGCACAATGCGGTCGCCGACCGCCTGCTCTGCTGCCCCCCGGAGAAGATGCCGGAGACGCCGGCCGACCTGCTGCTGGCGAATATCCTGGCCGGACCGCTGATCGAGCTCGCGGCCCGGCTGGTGGCACTGGTGCGCGCTGGGGGACACATCGCCCTGGCGGGTATCCTTCACGATCAGGGCCCACAAATCACAGCGGCCTACGCGCCTTGGTTTAAGCTGGACACGCCCCGGACCCTGGATGAATGGGTACTAGTGAGCGGTCGTCGTATACCATAATACCTACTTGTCAGGTCCCAGATGATTCCTCAAGATCGAAGACGGGTTCATCAGGGAGGCCAGACCAATCCGGGGGTAACAAGCCGCCTAGCTTGAGAATGGAGCAGGTGACTCACCCCGCCAAATCCGACCTCCCCATCAGCCATTGGTCCACAGCGCAGGCGCACTGGCGGCCTTCGCGGATGGCCCAGACGACCAGAGATTGGCCGCGGCGCATGTCGCCGGCAGTGAATACGCTGGAGATGGCGGTGTGGTAGGCATCGGGGCCTTCAGTGGCCTTCGGTAGGACCTTTGACGTTGCCGCGCCTGCCGAATTCGACATCCCGAACAAAATGAGTGTTCTTTATATTTGCTACGGCAAAATGCGTTTCCGCACCTCGGCAACAAAAAACAGACGTATCGCTGACAACGATCCTGCCATGTCGGCTGAGCGCAGGTGTCTGAGATCCGACAACACTTCATCCAGGGTTGGTGAAGGCCAAGCGCCATGCCGCGACAAAAACTCTTCGGTCTCCCACACGGAATCATGTCCTAGCAGGTGGCTGACCTCTGCGCGGGACAGCTGGCCGGAGCAATAAGCATTTGCCGCGAAGCCTTCAAGCACCGCCCGTGACAGGTCCTCTCCGATACCCGCTAATCTGGGTGCTCAAGGGATCGGGAATGTCGAGCGTAAGTCTCATGAGATTGTACGGTATCTTAAAAGGCAAGGCTCTTTACGGATTCCGGACTGCTAACGTAGAGGGGCCTGACCTACGTTTGGCTACAATGCCATTAAGTTAAGGAAATACCACCAATTTTCAAGGGTTGCCGGAACCGGAAGGCCCTGAAAATTATGAGAATTTTCACATCCCTGTGCCTGGATTCCGGCAATCCCTGCCGGAATGACCGCTTAACTTAATGGCATTGCGTTTGGCTAGACAGCAGCATCGAGATTCCGTAGGGTCCGGTGGAAAGAATCGCTCGGAGGGTCGGTACCTCATGACAGTTCTTCATCTCAAGCAAAAACAGCCGCGATTTCGGCCTGGATCTCTTCGGCCTTGGTGCGCGGGTCCTCGGCGTCACGAATCGGTCGCCCGACCACGATATAATCGGCACCGTTCCGGAATGCCTGGGTGGGCGTAACGACACGCTTTTGGTCATCTACCTGGCGATTTTGCACCGGGCGGATGCCGGGAACCACGATGACGAGCCGGTCGTCGAGGTCTTTTCGTAGGGACGAAATTTCCAGACCGGATGAAATTACGCCGTCGCAGCCGATCTCCAACGCGCGTTTAGCGCGCGAACGTACCAACGCCTTCACATAGGGTAGGAGGGCCACCCATGGCGATCAGCAACCACGAACGGGTCGGTAAGGCGCTCGAGATTCTCAAGGAGGGGCTTGGCCCCTTCGTCTGCAGACCAATTTCGGCGGCGGTAAGACCCACTCGATGCTCGCCCTGTACCACTTGTTCTCGGGGACGGCGCCGGGCGAGCTCGCCGGGCTCGACGAGGTCCTGCGGGAGGCGGACGCGGCCGAGCTGGCGACGGCGCGCCGCGTAGTGTTGGTCGGGAACAAGATTTCACCGGGGAATCCGGTCACCAAGCCGGATGGTACGGTCATACGCACGCTCCGGGGTGAGCTGGCCTGGCAACTCGGGGGCAAGAAGGCGTTTGCCCGCGTCGTCGCCGATGACGAGAAGGCGACGAGCCTCGGCGATGTACTGCGGGAGCTGTTCAACGAGTACGGCCCCTGTCTGATCCTCATCGACGAGTGGGTCGCCTACGCGCGGCAACTGCATGATCGGACCGACCTGCCCGCCGGCGGCTTCGAGACCCAACCTGGGGAAATTCGCGGCTGGCCGGCGCGTTGCGCGAGCCATCTACCTGGGCTCGGCGCCAACGGCGGGTACTGCCTAGCGGGGACTGGAGGACCGCCGCGTCAAGCTCTCGGCTGTATGATGCCGGGCGGGAGTCGCCGGCGGTGTTCGGCGACGCGCTGAGGCGGCTGGCCGGCGCCGCGACCTATCTCTATCAGGATGGCCCCCGTTACTGGTACTCGACGCAGCTGACCGTCACCAAGCTCGCGGAAGACCGCGCGGAGCAGATCAAGTGCGACCCCGACAAGGTGGTGGCAGCGGTCGGCGCCCGGCTGCGGGCCGACATGAAAAACGCCGGCGACTTCAATCGGATCCACCCCCTCCCGCAGTCCGGCCAGGATGTGCCCGACGATCGCGACGCACGGCTCGTGGTCCTCGGGAGAGACCAGCCCTACAACAAAGAGAAAGGAAGTCCCGCAGAAACCGCGGCGAAGGCCATCTTCGAGTCGAAAGGGAGCGCGCCTAGGATCTATCGCAACACCCTGGTATTCCTCGCCGCCGACAAGATCAGACTCCAGGATCTCGATGAGGCAGTACGCCCCTATTTGGCGTGGGAGTCGATCTTCGCGGAGCGTGAGCAGTTCGACCTCTCCCCTCACCAGGTCAAACAGGCAAGGACCCAAAGAGATGCCACTTCCGGTGCGGTGACTGCCCGCCTACCCGAGACTTACCAATGGCTGCTCGGTTAGATTGAGTATGAGAAAAGTGATCCAATCGCTCCGCACTCGACCCACCGAAGGTTGGAAGCAGTATCTGTGCAAGATGCGGGGTATCCCGCAAGGTAGCCCACCGCGGGTGTCGGTGGCCGAAGTTCTCTGGTCCTGGCTCGGGGCCTTCCTGGGTATCGGTGCGGTGGCGCTGGTGGGACAACTCGTTCTCGCGGGAACCGACAACCTCTTCATGATCGGCTCGTTCGGGGCCTCGGCCGTCCTCATCTACGGGGTGCCCCATAGTCCCCTGGCCCAGCCCCGCAACCTGGTCGGCGGACACCTGCTCTCGGCCCTGGTCGGGGTCTTGTGCTATCAGATATTCCACCCCATCCCAGGGTTGGCGGAGGCCACTGCCGTGGCGAGTGCCATTGCCCTCATGCACCTGACCCGAACCCTGCACCCACCGGGTGGGGCGACGGCCCTGATCGCCGTCATCGGCTCCGAGGAGCTCCACTCCCTGGGTTACTTCTTCGCCTTCGTACCGGCGGGTCTGGGCGCAATCATCCTGCTCATCGTCGGACTGCTGGTAAACAACCTGAGCGCCCACCGTCGCTATCCGGAGTTTTGGCTGTAGGGACCAGGATACCCCGCTGCAACGGCGGTCCACCTCAATGCCATTAAGTCAAGCATTAGGGGGCGGCGTCGATCGGGAAGCGGGAGGGGACCATCTCATCGACCCACTATCCGTGCCACAGATTGGCCTTTACCGCCGTGGACAGGATGGACCCGGAAAGTTGCAGTGGGCATACAAGCTCCCCGGACTCTCGCGGCTACCTCCTGTCCACGCGGTCCACTCAGTCCACAGGGACCACCTCAAAGTAGAGAGAGGCCGATTGCACCAGGATTGAAAGTGCCTTTTTGTATGCAGGCCTGTTCAATGCGAGCGAGGCCTGACGCTTTTACGCATTCGACTGCGATTCAAGCTATGGCCGCCGGCGGTCCCGAGGCTACTCGACCAGGGCCACGGCCTTGACTTGGGCATAGACCCGTTTGCCGGGGGTCAACTGCAACAACTCGGCCGATTTGCGGGTAATCCCGGCCAGCACGGGGGTGCCGGCGAGGTCGAGACGCACCAGCATTCGCGCCGCGCCGCTTTCCGCCAACCCTTCCACCCGGGCCGGGAAGATGTTGAGGATGCTGGTGCCGGTCTGGGGTTGGAGAGTAATGCTGACGTCGCGGGCCAGCACCCGCAGGCGTGCCTTGTGGCCGATGGGCAGGCCGATGTGGGCGACGCTGAAGCGCCCGCCGGAAAAGTCGAGATAGCTCAGGTGAAAGGCCTCATCGTGGGCCGTGATCTCCGCCTCGATGATGGCATCGGCCTCGGTGCCGAAGTCGCGGGCGAGGTCGAGCCGGGCCCGCAGGTCACCGAGGCGACCGGCGGCACGCACGCGCCCGGCCTCGAGCAGAACCAGATGGTCGGCGAGGCGCGCAACTTCGTCCGGAGCATGACTGACATAAAGCACCGGCATGGCCAACTCGTCGTGCAAGCGTTCCAGATAGGGCAGGATCTCCTGCTTGCTCTTACGGTCCAGGGAGGCCAGGGGTTCGTCCATCAGCAGCAGGCGGGGGCTGGTCAGCAGTGCCCTGGCGATGGCCACGCGCTGGCGTTGCCCGCCGGACAGGCGATCCGGTCGCCGCTCCAACAGGTCTCCGATTCCCATCAGGTCGGCGACTTCGTCGGGTCGCACGCGGCGTTCGTCCGGGGCGATGCGCGTGAGGCCGTATTTGAGGTTGCGCCGCACCGACAGGTGCGGGAACAGGCCCGCCTCCTGAAATACATAGCCGATCGGCCGCCGATGGGGCTTGCGGAACAGCCGCTCGGCGTCATCCTGCCAGGTCTCGGCGCCGACGCGAAGGCGGCCGGCCATGCGCTGCAGCCCCGCTACGCAACGCAGGATGGTAGTCTTGCCGCAGCCCGAGGGGCCGAACAGAGCGGTGATACCGTGCATCGGGCAGTCGAACCGGACGTCGAGCGAGAAGCCGCCGAGTGACCCCGCGAAGCGCGCCTGGAGGTACCCGTCCTCGTGCATCGCAGCCTAGGGGGTGTTCTCAATCAAGTCGGGTCATCGCAGAAACCAAGAACGTAGCGTAGGCGTCTCGCCTGCAACCCGCGGGCGAAACGCCCGCGTTCCGGCAGGCGGGACGCCTGCGCTACATGGATTTGGCTTAATTGAGAACACCCCCTAGTACCCCATTTCAGCATATTTTGCATGTTTGAAAGAATATAACATAATGATTTATAAAATAAAATCGGATTGTTAACATGCAAGATAGGATGAAACGATGTACTAGTACCCCGTTTCAGAATATTCTACCGGCAGCGGAATAGTTTGAACCACAGAGACGCAGAGAACACAGAGGCCATGAATTTGCACTATCGGTCGGAACCAGGATCCTTCCCTACTCTTTCTCGCCGCGCTTGGTCAGCACCAAAAATATTTCACAATCGTCCTCGCTTAAGAATAAATGTCAACGGTCCCTAGTCCGTCCGAAGCGCCTTTCGAGCAGGAAGGTGGCGAGAATGACGACGAACGAGAACGCGAGCATACCCCCGGCCAGCAGGTGGGCCTGGGTCCATTGCAGGGTCTCCACATAGTCGTAGATCGCGATCGACAAGACCTTGGTCTCGCCGGGAATATTGCCGCCGATCATCAAGACTACGCCGAACTCGCCGACCGTGTGGGCAAAGCCCAACACGGCACCGGTCAGGAAGCCGGGACGCGCCAGCGGAACGGCCACCGACCAGAAGGCATCCCAGGGCGAGGCCCGCAGGGTGGCGGCGACCTCGAGGGGGCGCTCCCCGAGGGACTCGAAGGCGTTGCGGATGGGTTGCACGACGAACGGCATCGAGTACAGCACCGAGCCGATTACCAAGCCCTCGAACCTGAACGCCAGCGAGCGTCCGCCGAACAGGCCGGCTACCCACCCGCCCGGACCGTTGGGCCCCAGGGCGATCAGCAGGTAGAAGCCCAACACCGTCGGCGGCAGGACCAGCGGCAGGGCCACCAGGGTGGCCACGACCTCCTTCCACGGTGACTTGGAGCGGGCCAGCCACCAGGCGATCGGGGTGCCCAGGATCAGCAGCACCAAGGTGGTGAGCGACGCCAAGGCCAGAGTTAGCCGGATCGGCGACCAGATCTCTGCCAGCTCAGGCATGGGGCAGCCCGTAGGTCTTACCTGCCTGCGGCAGGCCGGCCGGGATCGTCGTCCTGGTGGAATTCGCAGACGTGTCCGCGCCGCCGTGAGCGAAATTCGTAGGGGCGCAGCATAGTAAAAATTCAGAGACCATTTAACTTAGAACCTGTATAAGAACTAACCTATTGATTTTTATGAGCCTGACCCGTAGGGTGGGCTGTGCCCACCACGACGGACCTCCTCGGTGGGCACAGCCCACCCTACGCCGATTTTTATAATCAATGAGTTAGTTATTAGACAGCCTCTTAACCTTTGTCCAACTCGAGCTTCGTCGCCAAACCCCAATCGGACAGGATTGACAGGATTCTTAATCGTTCCTGAATTTCCTACGCCTTCCGGCAGCATCAAGCAAAAGAAATTCAAAGCCGCCCTCGACGATGACTTCCGCGCCAACGTCGTGTTTCAGCAGTGATTATCATTCGGGAGCCCTGGAGAAATCAGCCAAGTAACAGACAACGCTGACGTATTATGCGAGAATTCGTCGCCTTCAAGCCACTCTCGTAGCGAACCCGAGCACGACACGAGCCATGCGCCTGAGCCGGTACGATCTTGAGTAGCTCGACGAAGGCTACTTGTGCTCGCTGCCGGAGGAACGGCTGCAGGCCTTATCGGTAAAGCTGTCGGCGGACCTGAAGGAAGCGCACGACCGCCTCAACCAGACCCCGTTCACCGGCTTCTGTCTCCCCAGCACGCGGGTGCCCTAGGAGAGGGCGGTCGGCGCACCCGCGAGTTGGGGTGCAGCGCATCCTCGGCGAGACCTTTGATTATTCAGACACGCCATTCACGAAAACCGTATATTTTTCAAAGTGCCCATTAGGCATTTGCAGGAACACAGAAGGTGACAACAATCACAACCGAAGATATCTGCGAGCGCCAGGCCCGCCTCGAACAGATCGTTAAGGACCTGCTCGCCGAGGCCGAACGTCGGGGGGCCAGTGCCGCCGAAGCCGCCGCCGGCACCAGCGCCGGCTTGGAGGCCGGGGTACGGCTGGGGGCGGTGGAGACCCTGGAGCATACCCGCACCAATGGCCTCGGCATTACCGTCTATATGGGCAACCGCAAGGGCTCCGCCAGTACCTCGGACCTGGACCCGGAGGCCGTGCGCGATACGGTCGCGGCCGCTTGCACCATCGCCTCCCATACCCAGAGCGATCCCTGTGCCGGACTCGCGGTCCCGGAGCACATGGCTACCCGCATCCCGGACCTGGACCTCTTCCATCCCTGGGACCTTCAGGTCGAAGCCGCCATTGATCTGGCACTCGAGTGCGAGGCAGCGGCCCGCGCCGTGGATACGCGCATCATCAATTCGGAAGGGGCCGCCGTCACCTCTGACGCCGGAGTCCACGTCTACGGCAACAGCCACGGCTTCATCGGCGGTTATCCCAGCTCCCGTCATGGCCTGAGCTGTGCGGTGATCGGCCGGGAAGGCGCGAGTATGCAGCGCGATCACTGGTGGGACTCCGCGCGGTGCGCGGGTGACCTGGCGCCCGCCGCGGCGATCGGTCGCCGCGCCGGCGAGCGCACCCTGGCCCGCTTGGGGGCGCGGCAGATCTCCACCCGCAAGGCCCCGGTCCTGTTCAGCGCCCAGCTGGCGGCCGGGCTGATGCGCCGGTTGACCCATGCCGTCACCGGCTCCAGTATCTATCGTCGGGAAAGCTTTCTACTCGATCAGTTGGATCAGAAGATTTTTCCGGACTTCGTACACATCCGCGAGGAGCCCCTCCTACGCCGGGGGTTGGGCAGTGCCCCCTTCGACGATGAGGGGGTGGCGACCGCGCCGAAGGACCTGGTAGCTGACGGTATATTGCAGACCTACCTGCTCGATGCCTACTCCGCCTGTCGCCTGGGAATGGATACCACCGGGAACGCCGGGGGGGTACACAACCTGCGAATCGAGATGGGGGAGATGGACCGGGACGCCTTGATCCGGGAGCTGGACACCGGGCTGTTCGTCACCGAGCTCATAGGGTCCGGAATCAACCCGGTCACCGGGGACTACTCCCGGGGCGCTGCCGGCTTCTGGGTCGAGAAGGGTGAGATCCGGTTTCCCGTGGAAGAAGTTACCATTGCCGGCAACCTCAAGCAGATGTTCCAGGGCCTGGTAGCCGTGGGGAACGACTGCGACTTCCCCGGCAGTACCCGCACCGGGTCCTGGCTCATCGACCGGATGACGATCGCCGGGGAATAAAACCTGGTCACCCTGCGAATATTCGACACATCTGATAAGATCGGATAACCCTGAAGTTTACGTCAACCCCAAATCGCCTAGTCGGCTTGGTTCTGCCGGAGGACACCGCACCATGTTGACCTTTTCCGAGCTGCACGCACAAAATCACGAGATAACGGAGCTCTCCAATGTCTTCCTCTATCTCGCCAAGGATCGCTCCATGTGCGATACCAATTGCGCCCGTGATGTATTTTTCGAATACAAGAAGTGCGTCAAGGAGCATATCGAGCTGGTGGACCAAAAGCTGTGCGGCAAGCTCATCGCTTATTCGGATCTGGAAGTCAAGAATACGGCCGATCGCTTTCTCTCAGGATCGGTGGAGATCAGGAAGATCTTCTCCGACTACGTCAAGGACTGGTGCTCGGAAAAGAGGAAGGTGCTGACCATTCACGACCACGATAAATTCGTCGAGGAGACAAGGGAAGTGTTCGCCCTGGTAATGGACCGGATTCAGCGCGAGACCGAGCATCTCTATCCGCTCATCCGTAAGCTCGAAGACGGAGAAAAGCTGGTGGCCTGAGTACCCTGTGTCCCTCCGGTCACTGGGCCACAGTCCCCGCGCAGGGGCGTTCAGATGCCCCGGTTGTCTCCCCTACGCGATGTAATGCTGTACTGCATCCGGTCGTAACTGGAGCATATGTGCCTCAATACACCATCTCTCATCGAGAATTGCGAAGCAAAATAATTTACATTCCCCACACCCCGATCCGGCATTTTCCATACGGCTCTTCTTTGACAAAGACCTTCTTTTCCCATGGGGTATCCGGGGTGCGATCGAAAATCACCAGATAGCCCTCTTCGCTGCCGACACGGTCCATGTAGTCGGCAGTCTGGGCAAGTCCCTCTGCGAGGGTCGCCTCCGGGGACTTGCGCAAGATCTTCAGCTCGATCACCGCCCGTTGCACGGGACCCTGGAAGCCCTGATCCGTTTCCAAGGGCCACTGCACCAAGAGATCGGTACGCCGACGTCCCAAACCATACTCCCGGTCGATGCGACCGCCACTGTTGACGATGCGTTGCAGGAACGCCTGCATCAATAACTGGGGACCGGCCTCTTTGTAGTCGAAACGTTCGATCCAGATCTCGCCGTTCTCCCGGAAGAACTGCTGGAAGCCATGCAGCAGCTTGGGAAAATCGATCCGTCCATCTTCCGTGACATACCAGGTCGTCTCCTGCGGAATCCGGGTCTGGGCCACCCAGGTCAGGGCGCGCGGGATGATCTCCCGGTAAATGGGATTGGCGATCTCGACCTGCGGGCGGGTGCGAATGAGTCCCAGATCCTGAACATAGAGCTGGTCGTCTTCACTGGGCGGGGCAAATCCCGGTTCCACATTGCCGGACAATAGCTCGCTGATGACTTTGTGTACCCGAGGCTCCCGCAGCTTGTCGACTAGCTGGTCGAGGTGGGTATCTCGTCGTTCGATGAGCCGTTCACGGGCATCTGCCATGATCGCCGGGGTGATCGGACACCTGCGGTCGCGGCCTACCCCCTTTTCGAAGCACGCCTCATTGGCGAGGGCGTTGACCAGCCAGGGCTGGCCATTGGTCTGCTCGAAGACGTAATCGATCACCCCGGCCTCGAATGCCTGCCCGGTCTCCTCGGTATGTTGGGCGTAGAGGGCGGCGACATTGCTGTGGCTGAAGTTCCCCAGTCGAAGGGACTTCGATTTGATGTTGAAGGCGCTGCCGCCGGTGATGACCTGGTGGTCACCGTTGTGGATGCGGTAATCCCGCACGTCCCGGACCCCGCACAGGAGCACGGTCTGGGGAAAGGCATCAGGGCGATCCGGATAACCCGCGCGGATCTGGCGCAGCAGGGAAATCAGGGTATCTCCCACCAGAGAATCCACTTCGTCCAGTAACAGAACGATCGGTCGGTCGTTTTTCTCCGACCAACGGGAGAGCAATTCCTGCAAAGCACCATGAGAACCGGCTGTGCGAAATGCCTCCTCAGTCCAATTCTCCGGACGCTGATCGCCCAGGTAACGACGGGCGTTCCGGACAATACCACCGATGATTGCGCGCATCCCCGCTTCCACGTTCCCCCGCGCCGCCTGGGCTGGCTCCAGGTTTGCATAGAGGGCCGTGTAATCCTCTTCCGCATTGAGCTTTGCCATCAACGCCAACAGACAGCTGGTCTTGCCGGTCTGACGCGGGGCATGGAGTACGAAGTAGCGTTCCTCTGCAATCAAGCGGTAGATTTCATCCGCATCCCAACGCGAGAGCGGAGGAATCCTGTAATGCTTGTCCGGCTTTGCAGGGCCGGCGGTACTGAAGGTCTTCATCAGTGGTCGGTTTTACCGTGTGTGTTGCAGCCGATGGATTGGTAGGTGTTCCGTGCCGAATCCGGTCCAATGATACCCTACCGGCAGGCCGCCGAAGACTGATAGCTGGCTCAATTCAGGGCTACCGAATAATAATCACTATGCCTAAAGACCTTGATTCACCTGCCTTCTCATGCCGCCAAAACCGATTCTATGCGCCTTGTAGACCTGGTGGAAGAGACGGAACAACAGAAGGCTGCAGGCGATTACCAAGATATTCCAGGCCACCAGGGCCGGTGTCTGGGGCAGGATGAGCAGGGTACTGACGTACTGTACAAGGATCAGGGCACAGATGAACCACACGATATGCATGCGGTGCCAATGGCTCATGCACCAGGCCCCGAAGGGTGCGCCGAAGGCCACCACGGGAACGCATACCCACCAATAGCCCCAAGCCTCCGCGGCCAGGGTCCCACTCGCACTACCCCAGAGCATACCGGCCAAGGCATTGGTCCCCATCAGGACAACCGAGGTCGGGGTAGCCACCTTCTCACAGATACCGAACCGCAGCACCAGGAGCGAGAACACCAGAATATCGATCCCACTGCCCAGGATACCGCCACAAGTGATCCCGCCGCACCAGGTCCGCCGCGCAGGCAACTCCAGCCTGACCATCGAGTCGAAGCGATGGATGCTAGTCACCCGAAAGCGGTTGGCGTGCCGATTTGTCCACCACAGCATCAGGCCGAAGCTGAACACCAGGCTGGCGAACAGGGTCTTTACCACCGCGGCCACCAAGAGCGGGGAAAGGACCTCGTAGCCGAGCAGCAGGCCCGACAGACCACCCGCGCGCCGGCCCACAACAGGGCCTTTTTCTCCACCCAACCCATCTATCCACAATGGCGGTACTGGCCATATCATCCCACGGACTGGACCATCAGGAGGAAATCACGGGCAACCGGCGGGCACGATGTCGAACGCCAGCGTCATGACCGGAAAGGCCACCGCACCCCCGCCCATACTGGTGGAACCGGCGACGAAGGACCCCGCCGCCATGACCAGGGACATGAAACCGTTGGGAACGAATAGCGTCCACCGATCCCCCATCGCCATGGCGATGACCCAGACGATGAAAACAGGGAGATAGATGAAGGCCAGGAAACGGAGAAAGGGGAAATCGGGGTGGAGCTTCCCGCCGGGCGCCGGAGTTTTGGCGCTACCGTAGCTAGAGGTTATCACGTTTTTGGTCGTGTCTTAATTCTTTTGTTTAAGGGTTTAAACGGGGGCATCGAACCCATAGTAATTCATGCATAATCCCATGACAATATCCCGCAATCGATTTAATTTTGAGAACCACATCGTCTTGCGCGCAGGCTGCTTGATTCGTGCCCTTAGCGTTAGATATTGGCGTTCCATTTTCTATGTATTTCGTTTTTCAATGACATTTTTCTCGGGATCTCAATGGCGTTCATAGGCACCTGAATCGTCGCCATAAAAAGCGAAGCGTACCCATCAAAAGATAGGTTTCTATCGGTAGGCGATGCAACCGTTCGGCCCCTTGTAGGATGGGCAAAGCGAGCGTCCGGTAGGGATCTCGATGACTTCGACCATTGTGCTTAAGATATGCAAACCGTGGCACCTTACAAGATGCACGCAGCGAAGCGTGCCCATCAATCGATGTAACCATTTGGCCCCCACCCCGTCATTGTGGTAAGTGTTGCCAAAATCCAGGGGATAAGGGATGACAAAACGGTGGGGGGCTGAACAATTACGTAGGCGATGCAACCGTTCGGCCCCTCTTTGATTTTGCCATCCACGGCACGTGGATTCCGGCAATCCATGCCGGAATGACGGGGTGGGAGCTGAACGGTTACTCCGTGGATGATGGATTTCGGCGCGGCCAAGATTATTGACATCCCCAAAATTCATTGGCGCGCCGCTACTCATCCTACCGCGCTGTTTCGTGGGGCACAGGATCATCGAGATGGGTTTCGGCGCGGCCAAGATTATTGGCATACCCAAAACTCATTGGCGCGCCTCTACCCATCCTACAGCGCTTGTTCGGATAATCGATATTTTTCCCGCCTCCATCCCCTCATGGATTTTCTACGTGAATAAAAGTTTGCAAATACCTGCCATGCGAATTATAATTGAAAACTTCGCAGTATCGAACTCAACACGCTCACAGGAGTACAATCATGGCTATTATGGCTATCTTTGAAATTGAAGGCATGACCACGCAGAAGTACGACCAAACCTTTAAAGATCTTGGAGCGAAAAATGCAACGAGCCCCGAGGGTCTGCTCTACCATGTGGCTTCTTCTACCGATACCGGGATGGTGGTGGTCGCCGTCTGGGAATCAAAGGAAAAGATGGACCAGTTTCGCGATGTCCTCACCCCGATAATCAGGGCAGCGGATATGACGCCGGACGGTCCTGAGATATACCCTGTTCACAACATCATAAAAGGGTAAACGGACCGATGATCTGGTGCAGGGCGGCCTAAGCAGTAGCCGTTCAGCCCCCATCTTGTCATTCCGGTAAGTGTTGCCGGAACCCGGATGCCAGGGATGGCAAAACAGAGAGGGGGCGGAGCGGTTACTATCTATCATCTTGCCAGAATGTCTCCGGTTTCTTTTTCTTCCCGTATCCGAATCGATCATCAGCCCACAGAAACAGCCGATTCAACCAGGGCTGATTGGCAACGCCCCATCGTACCCAATCGTGCACCATCCCGTTCGGCTTGTTGAAAGGGCAAGTCCTGATGCAGTTGGAGCAGCTGACACCCTTGACTGCCCAGAAAGCCAGACACTTTTCAGCATTGATATGCCATGTCGATACCCCTTCGCGATTGGAGATGTTGAGGGGTTTTTCATCGGGTTCGCCGTAGGGGATGCTTTGGCCGGGACAATTCTTGGCACATTTGTTACATAGCTTGCAAAAGTCCCACACACCAAATTCGATCGGTTTGTCCGGGGTTAAGGGCATGTCCGTCAGCACCTTGGCCAAACGTACCCGAGGGCCGAACCGGGGCGTTATCAGCAAACCATTGCGCGCCATTTCACCCAGTCCGGCGTCGATGGCGATAGGAATGCTACAAGCGGTATCGTTGCCGCAAGGGATGGCCCGGTACCCCAGGCCGCGAATGTATTGGGCCAGGAGACCTGCCGTGAACGCCATGCGGGAATAACCGACGCCGCTGGCGACCCCAGCTGAATAGGTTGGAGAGTAGCGGATGGTCTCGTAATCCATCTCGATGGCAATGGCGATGACATATTGGATTTCATCGGGCACATTGCGTTTGACGGGACGACAGCCCTTGGGCGTTACCGCGTGAAACGCAGAATAGAGCCACCGGCGATCCAGTTTGCAAACTCCCACCAGAGATGCACCAAAAAGGGTGGCAGCTCTTTTTACCCCACGGGCATTGGCGTCGGGATCGTCTTCGGCCAGATCGAGCGGTACCTCGGCATCACCCTCATGCGGCTCCTGATCCCAGGCATATAGCCCCATTCCGCCAGTTCCGCCCGTCCCCTGGGCGGATTCCCGCGCCAGATGCCACGAGGCGCTCTTTAGAGATAGGTCAGGTAACCGATAGCCGGGTTGATTCCTAGGTATTGGTGGCGAAAGGAAAAACTTTTTCCCGATATGCAGCATCTTCGGGTCCCACATACAACGCCTGAACATTTCGTTTTTTTGATCGAACGGTGTGATCTCGCCAACCACATACCGGTCGGCGCCCCGTTCGACAAACCTATAACTACGCATTTTGGTTTGCTCCTCGGCATTTCAAAAAAATCGCCATGTAGATACAAATTGAGCTATGCGCTAC
This sequence comes from Candidatus Thiosymbion ectosymbiont of Catanema sp. Cochon2018, assembly GCA_011392765.1. GTDB lineage: Bacteria > Pseudomonadota > Gammaproteobacteria > Chromatiales > Chromatiaceae > Thiosymbion > Thiosymbion ectosymbiont_A. The sequence goes on from WYCW01000003.1 coordinate 613,631, forward strand.
GCCTAAATTTTTTATATGCACCAAAGCCCGCCATTTTCACGCCGAGGCAACATCTCGCCTTTATCTTCCCCAATCTCACTCTCGATAAGACGGGTCAGCCTGTCATTCATCGCGATAATCAGCTCCTCATTGGCAATCGGATCGGCGCCTGGATTGAGGGTTTCCCGAATATCCTGGTGGAGATCGTAGAGCTCCAAGTCGTTATAGGCGAGCAATGCCTCCATGGTCCGGGGCGTATTGTGCTCGCGGGGGGCAAAATAGCGGGCGAACTTATAATGACCATCGAACACCATTCTGATCGCACCGCGCCGATTGATATTCGGCTCAACAAGCGGTGTACCCCTTTGCCTATTCAGTAGACGTGAGCGGATAAAACCAGTATCCAGGAAAAGCAGCATATTAAAGGTGAATAACAGGGCATCGCGCAGTTTTCCGGTTTCCGGATCGGCCAATAAGGGCGTAATATCCTGACCAGGCAACTCCTTGGCCACCCGAGCTTGGAGATCCGGCGTCATAGCGGTATTGGCCAGGATGGTAGGCAGTAGATCGATATGACTGGTGAGGGCGCGACAACGCTGCCCGCCGGGATGGTCGGGATGGGCCATGATCATGGGCACATGGATGGCCTCTTCATAGATGACAGGTCCCTTGCCTTTCAGCCCATGGGCCCCTGCCAGCTCGCCATGATCGGAGGTAAACAGGATGATGGTCTTACGGGTAAGCCCCAGCGCCTCCAGCTCCTGTATCAGATATCCGAGCTGTCGATCCAGCAGGCGGGTGGAATTTAAGTAGAAACTGTTGTAACGCCACCAGTCGGTCAGCTGATAATCTATGGGACCGATAAATAGATTATTGGCCTCATAAAACGCCTGATGGGCAGGCGGGCGGGCGCTCGTCGCCAGGGGCTGTTGCCAACTATTCGGCTCTATACGCCACTGTGGTCGATACAGATCATGATCGGGTTCGCCATGGGGCATCATTAAGCGGTTGCCTTCATCTTTTACCTGACCCGTGTGGCCAAAAAACATGATGTCATGGGGGTTGACGAAGTTGACGGCCAGGAACCAGGGCCTGCCGGCATTATTCAATTCTTGCCCCTGACAACGCAACCAGCCGATGGCACTTGCAGCGATACTGCCATCATGATAATACCCGCTCAAAGGCAGACCGGCGCTGGATACCTCTCCGTCATAGTCGTCGAAGCCATAGCGGTCCTTCATTTCCTTACGGGCATCAAAGTCTTTTGCAGGCGGGCGCCCCGTCTGATGGTATGGGGCTTCCATCTCATAATCCAGATGCCATTTCCCTTTATAGGCCGCATAATAATCGACTTCACTCAACCAATGACCCAGTGTTTTATGTTGCGCCGATAATCGACTAGGCGCCGCCGGTAGCTTGGTGTTATCGAACATACCATGGACAGGCATATGCAAGCCGGTGTACATGGAAGCACGAGAGGACGTACAGATACTAGTGCAGATGTAGTGGTTTTCAAAGGAAGTACCCAGAGTCTTCAGGCACTCCATATTCGGCAGCGTAAAGCCCTCGGGCCATTCGTCGTCACGGAAATAACGCAGCTGATCACAGGTGATCAACAGGATATTATAAAGGGACTTCTTTTCGATGGAGGACATCACGCATCTTCCTATGCCGACCCACGGCAAGTGGCAATCAACTTGTAGTTATGGGGAGTCGGAAATGAGCCCGGATGTTGCCCTGACTTGTGTGGCGTGGAGGGCGCCATCTCGAACCGACGCATTTGTTTCGTCATGGTATCCATGAACCACGGTTTAGCTTGGATTACTCTTCATGAACCTCTCCACATAGGGGAAATCGGAACCTAGGCGATCCAGTTCGAACAGCATGAAACGGTCGATCCAGTCTTGTTGCTCGGGACCGAGCAACTCATCCGAGTTACCGGTTTTACCTTCCCGTACCATGATTGCGCGGCCTCCTTTGGGTAAAAAAGGGATAATAGGCGGACCGAATTGATCCTCGTGGGCTTTCATGTATGCATAAGAACAACGTTCCCGTATTTTCTCAAATTGCATTTCGGTCAATTTTACCTTCATCACATCGGCAATCCTTTGAATCGATCCACGCGGGTCCTGGATAATTTCCGAGAAGAATATTACCAGCACATTCGGTCGATCCCGCCAGGCCCAAAAACCGGCCGTATGCACAGCCCAGGAACCTGCAGGGAATTTCGAGGATAAAAATACCTCTAACCATTCTTCAACTGAGAAATAACCCCTCAACCCGAAAATTACGGGTAAAAAATGGAAGCTGGAGACAAAGACCTCTTTAGGATCACGAACGACCGTGATATAGGTTGCCTCTTTATTGTAAGGAATATAATCGGTTTTGGCGTGGGATTTTATAACCCGAAGCTTGGTAGGTGAGGTCTGGTATTGGTTATCATCCAGCAGCGGAATGATTCCGCTGTGGATAGATTCCGGCCACGGCACTACTGAATAGATATGGTCGAATTCCGCTTCCCCGAGCCAAGTGATTTGCTGAATGGTTTGAAGTAGCCAGTTGCCCCCTGATTTTGGATAAGTCGTGGCGAAAACATCGTGAGCAATTGGTTCATATCCTTCAAACGCCTTAGCGTTTATTTCATCAGAAAAGAAGCGTGGGAGTATGATGGATTTATAAAATTGTTTGGCCAGCCCGATTTTCCTGAGTCCGAAAAGAAGCATAAATAATGGCGTAAGGCGGCTGAAGAAAGGCGGGTTTCGGAATTCAGACATCATTAACTCGCTTACGATTTGTAACGAATAAGGGGTTGAGCCTATCTCAAGTCCCGTAAGACTTAAGCAAGGAGGCATTTTTTCAACGGTGGACATCACAAACGATAACCGTTCAGCCCCACTGTTTTGCCATCTCTGGTACCTGGATTCCGGCAACACTTACCGAAATGACGGAGTGGGGGTTGAACGGTTGCCACAAACGTTTCTATGCCTCCCCACGGCGAGTAACAATCAATTCGTAGTTATGGGGAACCAGAAATATGCCGGCATGTTTTTCCAATCTGCGCGGCGTGGAAGGCGCCATCTCGAACCGACAGTGAAAGACCAGGGTGGCAAATAAGGTTAGCATGCTCATATGCGCCCAATTATTGGCCAGGCATTTGTGTCGACCAATCCCGAAGGGAAGGAATTTGTTCAGCCGATTGCCATCGATCTTGCCATCATTATCGAGAAAGCGTCTGGGATCGAAGGATTCCGGCTCAGGCCAGTGGCGTTCATCACGGGTGGTGCTGTAATAATTGACGAAGATGACGGTGTCCTTGTCTAGCATACGCCCAGCGGCCATGACTGCTTCCTTGGTCTCGTAGCTGAAGGCGGAGAATGCAGTCAGGGAGCAATGCCGCAGGATCTCCCACATGCAGGCTTCGGTTAAAGGCGTCCGACGGCGGTGGGAAAAGCCGGGTTGTTCACCCTTTGCCATAGCCCTGTCGAGCTCTTCCTGAATGGCGGTCTGAATCTCCGGATAGGTGGCCATATAGTGCAGGGCGTGAATGATAAAGGTAGTAGTCGTGCCCTTGCTGGCGCCGAACAACTGGAACAGGGAACCGGTCAGAATCTCTTCCTCGGCGAGTTGTGCGTCCTTTGGTGGTCTCTGTTTGTAATCATGATCGGCTTTGAGCAGGCCATCGGTCATATCCCGCAACCGGTCCGGATCGAATGAACATTGATGTTCGGCGATCTGTTTTTTGGCTTCATCGACAAGCGGTTCACGGAACTTCAGGAAGGTTTTGAGTTTCCCGGGAAAGGTATGATTCCAAGCGGGCGGCGCCAGCTCTTCCTGGAAGGTCCTCAATCGCCCGCCCATAGTGTTCCGCATGAACATCAGGGTATTCATCTCCAATGCCTTTTCGATGGCCGCCTCGCGCGTCAATGGCGAGCCGAAATTGATGGCATGGACATAGGACATTATCCCGGCGCCCACCGGTAAATCCGGGTCGATGGGCCGGCCGGTCGCAATCTCGTCGATGATGAGATCGGCACCCTGACGCATATGGGCCTCGACCTCCGGGATCCGGGATAGTACGAAATCGTGAATGACCTGGAGCATGATGCGCTTATGTTGCCTGTGCGCCTCGCCATCCTTTATCTCCACCGTCATGGTCGCCGGGCCTTTCTGCAGTGCTTTCAGGGAGATCGGACGCCTGAGCTTGTCTGCCTGATCCTTGAGTACCTCGGTGATGGTCTCCAACCCATTGATGACCACCAGTTTTCTTTTACTGGCCAGGGGTACCACCGGTCCGTGTTCCCTGGCCAGCTCGGCAAACAGGACATGCGGCTCGGGATGCGTCAACCAGTCGGCATTGCCGGGGTATGTCCTGTCTTCGGTATGGGGTGTCGATTCTTGTGAGGTCATTGTGCTTTATTCCATATGGATTTTTAGCTTACAGTGATCCCTTGCCATCTCGATCGAAGGGAGAGATCTTCAAGTCAAAATGGGGGTACGGCGGTTGGACTTCCCACTTCGGTCAAAATGACAGCCCTTTTTGACTGCTTTTCACTCTCACAAAATCTCCCCGCCGTTTTCCAGCCATTCGGTACAATCCGGCGAGAGGGTACGGGCAACCGCTTGCCGGTACATCTCCAGATCCTGTTCGTTCAGCACATCCCGCCAGCGGCCGTTGGTGCCCTTATAGAAAAAGCTCGCCGGGCCACTTTTGAGTACGTTGGGCGGGATGGCGTTGGTTTTATCCGTATTGCGTTTCATGTAGTCGAAGGTGGAGATCTCCGCCAGATATCGGGTCCGCTTCGGGGAGAGGTCGATAGACAGGTGTGCCGCGATGCGCCCTATGGTCCCCTCCAGGTCCTTCAGCATGTCGTTGAAATGGATAAACAGAATGTTGTCCAGGTGGCGGAATTCCCACCAGGTCTTTATGAAATACAGGTGCGACCAGAAGGGATAGCCGTCCCGTTCCCACTCGAACCATCCCTTAGCCACCCAGTTCGACCAAAATTGCCGGAAGTCGTCGGGACAGCGCGGCAGTTCCACCCCAGATGCATTGAACAGCATCTCGTACATGTCATCGGTAAAATCGCTATAGAAAGCCCACAGGGACATGGCCACATCCCGCCCGTCGCGACCAATGACGATGTAACGCGCCCGCGGCAAGTAGGGTAGGCCATCCAGCGGTAGGTGAGTCTTTATCATCCGACAATGTTCCATGCCCTCCAGGGCATCTATGGTCGGGTCCAGCGGTAATAAGGTCATTTCCAACCATGGTGAAATTTCCTTTATCGATGCCGGTGGCCCTGCTGGGAACAAGAGGTTCAACACAATCCACTGGGCCCAGGTCGTACCGGATTTGATGGGAGTGGCGATGATAATATCCCCTTGTCGTGGATTGAATCGATCCCAGCGAGTACTATCCAGGTGATGATTCCGATATATCCGGGTCACAGTGGGAAGTTTTATATTCTTCATTGTTCTTTTCCTGATTCGCAGGTTGCGAGGATAGTGCTTAATATGTAGTTATGAATCTCTCGTCGCCCCTTTTTCTTCCCTACTGGAGAATTACACGACCACTACATGTTAAGCACCGCCGTCACGAGAAAAGCAGCTCTTTCTATACGGTCTTTGGTATTGGCCTCGGTTTGAGTACGGAAACAGGGATTATCCTAGATAGCCAGAATGCCAGGAGTATCAAGGCTATCTGGGGGAGCGAATGGATAACGGGGAAGGATCTGATAAAATCGTAGGCTTCTTTGTGCCGGGAATGGTCTCCGTTCAAGCGATACTGGATGGCAAACTGGGGTCCCAGATAAATCTTGGTATAAAAGACCGGATCTGAAATAAACGCAGGGATAACCGGGGTGCATTTGGCCAGTCCTGCCATATCGTCCATATACTGACAGTAATTCACCAGAGAGGAGACATGGGGGGTGATATGGAATTGCTTCTCCCAATACTGGCGGTCTTCTTTTGCCTGGCGGACCATATTCTCCGCGGACGGCAATGTTGCTTTTCCGCTGCACAGCAAGGCGAAGTAGCGACTCTGCATCTCCGCTATCACCGGCACCCCGCCCTGCAATGGCCGCGCAAAGCCTATGAAGGCGAGAGATCTGCCGATCTCGGGGAGGAACATTTGTTTGTACAGATTACGGGTGTTGTCGATTGCATTGTCGAGGAATGGGAAGGACAATTTGAATCCGGTGCAAAGGACCACATCGTCGATTTCTCGGGATTCCCCATCCTTGAAAAAGACCTGATTGCCCTTGAAACACGCGATACCGGCCATATTACAGCCGACCTTCCCATCCACGATGTATTCGAATATGCGTGCATTTTTGGTGAGGACCTGGGATGTGAACGATCCCGCTTCCCGCAACCACTTGCTATGGAGCTTGATATCCGGTCGCCGAGTTTTTACGACATGGCGTCGGACTCCCATAAGAAACCACCTATACAGGCGATGGGAGAATACATTCATGGTCCTCGATGTGGTATAGCTTGTATCGATCGTAAAATAGGGATCTCTCTGGAAGGGTATATAACGTTGAGCTATCGCCTGGTATCTCCTGAGCGAAAGGGTGCATTCCCTGGCCACGGTGGATATTTCGGAGGTCACATCCGATGAAGTTTCTCCCATACCTATACAGAGTACGCGCCGGTCCTCGAATGGTTGCGGATTCTTGTACTCTATCGCGTGCATGACCCGCCCGGTAAATCCATCCAGGCCATCGATATTCGGGATGTTGGGTTGCTGGAAGTGCCCCGAACACACAGCAACCGCATCGAAGACCTGTTCGGATGTTTCCCCTTCGCTGACCACGGTGACGAGCCACCCATCCCCTTTTCTTGTAACCGCGATGACTTGGGTATCGAAGGCGATCGATTCCATCAAGCCATAATGCTCGGCATAGCGATGCAGATAGTCTTCATATTCCCGTCCGGTCCAGAACTTCAGCCGTTCGGAAAAGGGCATGAAGTCGGAATAGGCCATGAAATAGTTGGATATGGTCAACAGCAAAGAATCGTAGCTGTTACCCTTTCTGAAGACGCCGCCGATGTCGTTATCCTTTTCGAAACACTGAACGCTATGGCCCTCCGCAAGCAATTGCCTGATTGCCGTGAGGCCAGCCGGGCCTGCACCAATGACACAGACATTCACTTTATTGTCCTCTTTATTCCCTGAAGCCAATCATCATGGAGTCGGGGCCTGCCAGAGGTTCCTGCCGGATATCGCCGAATCCTACCTCTTCCATCCAGCGACGACAGTCAGCCGCCGTGTAATCAAATCCACCGTGCGTCATCACCAGCATGTTCAAGCTCATGAGCAACCCAAAGGCATTTCGACTACGCGCGTCGTCTATGATGGTGTCATAAACGACCAGCATGCCTCCCTGGGGCAGGGCTCCATAGGCGCTCCGAAGCAGATGCCTTTTTTGCTCCGGATCCCAGTTGTGGAGAATATGGGCCATGAGCACTACATCTGCCTTGGGCAAAGGTTGTTTGAAGAAATCCCCGCCGCAGAATTGGATTTTTCCCTCCGGAAAGTGTGTCTTGACATAGTCTTCGAATACGGGTCGCACCACTGGTAGCTCGAACCCGATACCTGAGAGGTGGGAATGTTGCTTGATGATCTCTACCAACAACCCCCCTTCCGCGGCTCCCACATCGACACAGGATTTATAGTTACTCCAGGGTAGTTTTTCGGCAATGATCTTGCTGCTTTCACCGGACAGGGCGGTCATTGCGCCGAGGAAAATCTTTAACCGTTTCTGATCACTGTAAAGGTCCGCATAAAAGTCTTCTTCTCCGTCGCTGTTCTCTAGGCTTTGTCTTCGTCCTGTCCGAAGGGATTCGGTCAGTCCCCCCCATGAAGGGTAAATATGCTCTCCCATCAGACGGAGAAATTCCCCGAGATATGGTGAGTTGTCCTCGTTCAAGAACTGTTCGGTTTCCGGTGTATTGTGGTAGGTTCCATTCTCCCGTTTCAGAAACCCCAAAGCGGTCAGTGCATCCAAGAAATCCCTGGCGGCGCGTGGGTGCAGACCGAGCCGCTTCCGTATATCGGCGACATCTCCGGGTCTCCGGGCCAATTCCGTGAACAGTCCGAGCTCTACCGCGCTCAGTAAGGTTCTAGGTGCCCAGAATCCGGTTGCGACTTTTAATAGATTTTCCGATGATGCAGGCATTTTTATCACCTTCTGAAAAAGAGGCTGTCATCTCGACCGAAGGGGGAGATCTTCGTCCGTAAAATAGGCCGCGCCTTTTCTGGGATAAGATCCCTCCTCCGTCGGGACAGGGATTTCTCGCTGCGCTCGAAATGACAAGCAACAACACAAATGGGAATAAGGCAGCAGGATGAAATAACGCGCTCAACCCCCTTTATGTCGACCACCCCGACACCTGGCGTAACAACCCATCGGCGTCTTCAGGTAACACGTCTCCCCGCCAGGCGATATGCTGGTCCGGACGGATCAATACCAATGGCCGTTCGTAGAGCCGGTGTAGTAGAGACATGTCCACCATCGCTTTCTCCAACCGCAAAACCTTCAAGGGAATTCGCCGGTGGGTAGCGGGTGCCACGAAATCCTGTACGTCACCATCATGTCCTTCACCAAAGGTTAGCAGCGTAAATCCTTGTCCGAAATGATCGAACAGGGCCGAGCCGTCTCTGAACCACAGGTGGGGCGCCCGTCCGCCCGGACAGGCCGATGGCCTATAGGTCACCTTGTCATCGGGGGGCGGGCTGGTTCCGTCACCGATGACCAGGAGCGAATCATCGTAGCGGGCACCCAGCTGGGTGCCGAGTAGCATGGATTGTCCATCCTGGGTCTCCGCCAGTTGGGCGGAGAATAATGCGCGTTGCCGGTCTCCCGCCTCGCCGTCATCTTCGATCCCATCCGGGATGATCATGCGGCCCAGGGATTGGGAGTAGCCCCTGGCGATATTGGTATTGCGGATGGCAACGGGTTTGCGCTCCGCCTCATAGGTATCCGGCAGAGAGGGATCACCCCAGCCTTGGAGTACCGCCGCCAGCTTCCAGGCCAAATTGGCCGTGTCGTCAATACCTGTGTTCATGCCGAGACCACCGGTCGGCGTAAACAGGTGCGCGGCATCTCCGGCCAGAAAGACCCGACCCTGCCGGAAGCTTTCCGCCACTAGGGCAAAACCCGCGGTCCAGGATTTGACAGAGATCACCTCCGTCTCAATGCCCCCACCGGCAATCAGGTCCACGAACCCTGCCATATCCGTCGTTTCCGGGGTCTGTCCCTCACGGGGTTTGAACAGGATCAGATAGTCGTCCTTGCCGTCCAGGGTAAACACGACCGCCCGCGCCTCGGCGTTCAGGATCCAGTGCTGCCATGCGGGCTTGCAGCCCATGGCCTGCTGCAATCCGGATACCCGCACATGGGCGGAGAGCATCTGTCCGCTCATGAACGGCAGCTCGGACGTGTCCAGTCCCTCGTAGGAGATGCCCAATCCCTGGCGAACGGTGCTGTGCGCCCCATCGCATCCCACCAGATAGTCGCACGCTATCCGCTGGGTTTTTCCGGTTGCCGCATGGCTTACCACGGCATTCACTTGGTTCTGGTCCTGCCGGAAATCCTCCAGGGTCCAGCCGAAACGGACATCGCACGGGGCAAGGGTTTCGGTGTGTCGTTTCAGGAATGCCTCTACATAGATCTGATTGGCGCGGTGCGTGGGTTCGGGAATGGAAGAACCGGGGCGGCGACAGTGCTCTACTTCCTGTTCGGGAGTGAGATAAGAGACCCGGCTGATTTCATGGCCCAATAGCCGGGTTAGAAAGACCACATCATGGGAACGATCGGCAGGCGGACCTAATTGGCGTACCGCGTCCGCGATCCCCAGGCGCCGGTAATGCTCCATGGTGCGACAGCCATTGCTGTTGCCTCTGGGATGGGAGGAGGTATCCGGCTCTCGGTTCACCAGAACGGATCGGACCCCACGCCAGGCCAGATCAATAGCCAGCACCATCCCCACGGGACCACCGCCTACGATCAGAATTGGGGTTCGGATTGGTTCAGCCATTGTGTTCAGAAGCTGTCCGGTTAAAAGCAATCCTGAATGATTCGGCGCGGTTTGGAGGACCGGGCTTTCTTTATCCACAGATTGCGCAGATTAAGAACGAAATAATCTGTGGAAATCTGCGTAATCCACGGATTAAAAAGGTTTCCTGTCAGGTTGGACTTAGCCCGTAGGCTGGGTTGAGGAACGAAACCCAGCGCTGCTGAGTGCCGGGTTCGTCCCTGAACCCAGCCTACGAGCTGCGACACCACATGGTGAAAAGAACGATGAGCCACTCTACATCCTCGTCATCGACCTCCTTGTGACACGCGACACGGATGATATTTCCTCCGAAACTGACCAGCCGGATGTTTGCTTTCCTGGCCTGGGCGACCAAATCACGGGTATCGAAAGGGGCATCTTTCCCGATGGCCAAATGGAGCATATTCGTTTCCACCGGCGGATCGACAGGTGCAATGTGCGGTAATTCCGCCAGACGCCGGGCCAGTTCACGGGCACGGCGATGGTCGTCGGCAAGGCCACGGATGTTGTCGGGCCCGATGGCCTCCAGCCCACAGGCGGCGATGATCCCCGCTTGACGCATACCACCGCCCATAAATCTTCTGACCTTACGGGCCTTTCCGATAAATGCCTCGCTTCCGCACAGCATGGACCCGATAGGCGCGCCCAAGCTCTTGGACAGGCAGAACATCACCGAATCGACGGGTGCGGATAATTCGCGCACCGATTTCGGGTTCTTTTATCGCCATACCGAACACCCTTGGTCAAAGCAGGTCATAACGCGGTTTTCGTGCCGCACCTGTCCGGTCGATATAGACGGTCTTCAGGTTGCAGAACTCATCCAGGGTGCGGGCCGTCGCCTCCCGCCCGAAGCCGGATTGCTTCCAACCGCCGAACGGGAAGCCTACCATGCGGATCAGGTGGTCATTGATCCAGACATACCCCGTCCGCACCTCTTCCGCCATGGTCAGGGCGGTATTGATATCATTGGTCCAGACGGAACCGGCCAACCCGTATTGCGTGTCGTTGGCGAGGCGAATCGCTTCGGCCATATCGCCGAAGCGCTGTACCATCGGGACCGGACCGAAGATCTCCTCGCGGGTCGCCGAGGTGTCGGAATCCTCCACGGCCAGGATTGTCGGTTCGACCCAAAACCCTTTGGCATAGCTGCCGTCGCGCAACCTGCCGCCGCCGCACAGCGGGGTGGCGCCTTCCTCGATGGCGCGGGCCACGCAGCCTTCCACCTTGTCCCGGGCAGCGCAGGTCACCACCGGCCCCACATTGGTGTCCGGTTCGATCCCCGGTCCAACCCGCAGAGCCTTGGTCCGGTGGACGAATTTTTCGACGAATTCGTCGTGAATGGACTCGTGCAGCAGGAGGCGGGTGCTGGCCATGCAGATCTGCCCACTGTTGAGGTAGACACCCCACAGGGCACCCTCCACAGCGGCGTCCAGGTCCGCATCCGGAAATACCACTTGCGGGGCCTTGCCGCCCAGCTCCAGCAACAGCCGTTTCACATTCCCGGCGGCCAGGCGCATGATCGCCTTGCCGGTGGCGGTGGAACCGGTGAAGGCCACCATGTCCACATCGGGGTGTTCCGCCAGTCGTCGCCCCACCGGTTCACCACTGCCGTGGACCAGATTGACGACCCCTTCCGGTATCCCCGCCTCCAGCAGACACTCCACCAGGAGGACGGAAGAAATAGGACACTCCGCCGGCGGTTTCAGGACCACGGAATTCCCTGCTGCCAGGGCCGGGGCCAGCTTTTCGCTGCCCAGGACCAAAGGCACATTGCCGGGCGTGATACAGGCGACTACGCCTACGGGCTGCTTGAGGGTGTAGGCCGAGGCCCAGGGCTCCGGCCGTGCCGCCTGCCCATGGAAGTTCAGCAGGGTACTGGCGAAGAAGTCCCACGCCCCCGCCGCAAGCGGCACCATCATGCCCTTGCTCTGGCGGATGGAGCGGCCCTGATCCAGGGTCTCGGCGGTGGCGATTTCATCACCCCGCTCCATCAGGAGTTCCCCGACCCGGCGCAGGACGCGGGATCTGTCCCGGTATCCTAGCCGCCGCCAGCTACCGGCCTCGAAGGACTTCCGGGCGCCTGCGACGGCCCGGTCCGTATCTTCCCCGGTGCCTTGCGGTATCGAACCCAGGCTCCCCTCGGTCGCCGGATCGAGCAGGTCGATCCGCGCTTCCCCGGTGGAGTCCACCCATTTCCCATCGATCAGGTTTTGATAGGTCCTGGGGGAAATCGTGACCGTGCTCATAACCTGTACTCATAGATAAAGAAGCTCTGCTTCTCCGGCGGGTTGTCCGGGGCCGTGGCATGGCAGGCATGTTGCTTGAATCCCTTCAATTCGACTTCTTTCTCTACTGTCAGGGGAGAGAGTTTGAACTCATCGGCGCTCTCGGTTTTGAGATCATCGCGGGCGGCGCGCAACTCGAAGACGGCCACATCCAGGCAGTCCCGCTCCATGGCGTAATCCACCACATAACGGTACCAGCGCCACAGCATCTGCAGACGCAGCCTTTCTATTTCACGGGCAATTTCCGGGACAGTACCGTCCTTTTCCCAGGCCGCGATCTCATCATCATTGGTCAGGATATAACCGTTGGCGAGGTAGATCTTGGACGCCTTTCGTATACGCTCGGCATGGGCGCCGAAGCAGTATTCCGGGCAGAATTCGTCCCCCAGGATCAAGAGGCCATCCGGTGCCAGAAACCGCTTGATATGATCCAGATAGGTGCGGGGCTGATGATGGTGGGTGCCCCAACTGAGCACCACATCCACAGGTTCGTTCCATTCCGAAAGAGGTCCGGTAAAGACCTTTGCCTTGGTGCCGACGAACCGCCGCTTCAGGTCCTCGGTGGCGCCGTCCCAATCCTCCTGTACCATCAAATCCAGATCGGGAATCGTCTGCAACAGACGAGAACTGAAAAACCCCGTACCGCAACCGACATCCAGGATACGCGGGCGCTGACCCAACTCGGCTACGAGGCGTCTGACGATATCCAGAATAATCAGGTCCCCTTCCTCGATCTGTGGGTGTCCTCCCCGCATGGATGCAATGACATCGCCTTTTGGGGGATCGGTCGATATTTTTTGTGAATCGAACATAACTGATTTTGCTCCGCAGAATTATCAGCCCTGCTTTGCGGGATAAAGGACTATCAAGGAGTATGGTGGTATTCACGCCGCCATGGCCGGAAGCCCTATGCCTCGGATGAACCGATCGAGCGGTCCGACATGCAATTCGGCGTCTTCCCAAATGGCCTCCAGGTTTTCCACCAGATGCTGTTCGGCCAGCACCTCTCCATTCCGGCACAGGCGAATGATAGGATGCAGGGCGGTGCTGTCCGCTGCATTGTCCGGGTCGTGTTCCGATACCCGGTCGTCGTACAGGGTGTCGAAGTCATGGCGACCGTATTCCAGGGTGACCGTGAGGTAAGGGACATCGCCCACCAGGCCACCGGTATGGACATAGTCTATGGGTACGGCCTCATAGTGGCGTGTTTCCTTCCCCGGTACGAATACATCCCCCAGGAAGCCAAATTGCTGCCACAGGGCGGAGCTGCGGTTGATGAGCCGGATGATGGTGGGGCCGATCGCTTCCCGGTCGATCAGGTGATGCGGCCAGGGCGTGTCGTGATACCTCTCTTTGAGGTAATGGAACAAGGCACGCAGGTTGTAGCGAAAGCCGTGGATGAAGCCGGAGGTGGTCTTCTGGTAGTCCCGCTGTTGCGTCAAGGTCCCGGCGAAATACATATCCGGCACATTGACCGATTCCCATACCGCGTTCTGGCGCGGGAGGCGGTCATGGGTCTTCGGGTCCGTTTCCGGCCGGCAGCTTGCATCGAAGATGTCCTTATCGAGTTGGAAGCCGGTACAGCAGATGATCCGATCATAGTAGTAGCTGGAACGGGAATCGCCGGCACGGTGATAGATCACCGTGCCACGGAAACCGTCTCCGTCCCGTTCTATTTTTTCTACCGTAGCATCCAGGATCCCGTTCTGGGATTTGAGCTGGTAGGTGTCGATGAAATTGTTGTTCACCGCCCGTAGGTTGCCGACGTAATGGGTCTGCCAGGCGAACCTGAGCAGCTCCGGCCCCGCCACATGGATGGTCGCGGCGTGGCCGATGAGGTGATCGGCCGTCTCGAAACTGGAATTGCCTTTGCCGAGGATCAGGACCCGCTGGTTGGTGAATTCCTTCGGGTCGAGGGAGACCGAGGTGTATTGCTCGGCCATCTCGATGCCCTCGATCGACGGGGACCAGGGCTTGGACACGCCGGTGGCGACGATAAGGCGCCGGCCTGAAAAGAGCTTTCCGTCCGCGGTCTCGGCATGGAAGCCCTTTTTATCCCGAAAGACACGAACGATATCCGCGTTGTAGTGGGTATCGGGCACAAATTTCGCCGCGAATCCCTCCAGGTATTCCACCAGCCTGTCGGCACCGGGGAAGTAGTCCTTGGAATACTCCCTGAACAGGAAGCCGTAGTCGTCGGTGAGGAGAGAGTTCCAATCCCAACGCAGGTTGCGTTCCGGGTCGTCGCAACCCGTGTGGATCTTGTTGATGGAGATGAGTTTGCGGTGCCGGGGGAACTTCCTGAAGAAGGTCCCCGCGCTACTGCCGCGCTCCAGGATGCGGTAGGAATATCCGGCCCGCTCCAGATAGTAGCCGAGCTGCAAACCGGCAGGACCGGCTCCGAGGATCAGATAGTCGGGATTCACCTTACCTATTCCTTCCGTTGACGAAAGGCATTCTGTTTTTTTCCCAATTCCGACAAGGTGTTGAGGGAAAGAAAGGCCTCAATATCTGCCGATCGCTTTTTCAGAAACGAACACTTCTATGCATCTATGCAATGAAAAATAGCACATATGCATAGAAGGGTCAATTAGATTTTTGCATATGCGCACTTTTGGACAACGCCTTACCGCGGCTCGACGGCGGGCCGACTTATCGCAAGCCGAGCTCGCTCGGCGAATTGGTGTGAATCCGAGCTCGATCAACCGGATCGAGTCCGGTGAGAGCAAAGGGGCAAAACCCGAGCATCTAGCCGCTTTAGCCCGGGTCCTCGATGTCAGTATGGAATGGCTGGCGACCGGACAGGAAAATCGGGCCGCAGAGCCAAGGTACGGCTACACTCTGGTGGGAATACAGGAACGTCTCATAGCGCAAATCAAGCAGATGAGTATATCGGATCAGGCCCTGTTGCTGCGGATCGCTCACGCCTTGGAGCATACCTCGCGTCTATGAACGACTCCATGGCTTCCGGACAATTCAGGTGCAACGGGTATAGCTGATGGTCAGCGCAATCCCTCCGGATCTCCCGATCCGCGGGTGCCGGTTTCTGGCTACCCGCGACCCGATCCAGCTCCCGCAAGCGGGCGAGCTTCTCGCGGATGCGGATTTCCAGCCCGCGGTCTGCGGGAGCATAGTATATGGGGTGAGACAGGCCATTCGGGAAATAGTTCTCGCCCGCCGCGTAGCCCTCCGGCTTGTCGTGGGTATAGCGGTAGCGCTTTCCGTATCCCAGCTCCTGCATGAGACGGGTCGGGGCATTGCGCAGGTGCATCGGGACTTCCAGGGAACCGGAACGGCGGGCGTCCTCCAAGGCCGCGTTCCAGGCCTGATAGACCGCATTGCTCTTGGCGGCACAGACCGGATATTGAGCGAGCGGGTTTTCACGGAAGCGTTATCCGCAAATCAACACAAATGGATGCAAATAAACGCAGTGGGATGAAGAGCCGTCAATGATGACGAGCCGATTGCGACCACTTTGCGTTCATTCGCGTTCATTTGCGGCAAAAGTGACAAGCAACTATTCGGACTGATTCAGCCATTGCATTCGACTCGGATTATGTCCTTATGAGTTCGCGCAGCAGAATCGTTCAATTTACATCCCCCACACCCCGATCCGGTATTTCCCATACGGCTCTTCTTTGACAAAGACCTTCTTTTCCCATGGGGTATCCGGGGTACGATCGAAGGCAATGCCATTAAGTTAGTCGCTGGTTGCTTACCAGTGCGGAAGAGAAAACTACGAATCACGCGAATCCCCGCGAATCGGATTCGCGGGGATTCGCGTGATTCGTAGTTTTTCCTCTGGTTTGCCGACTGGCAACGTTTAACTTAATGGCATTGCGATCGAAGGTAGTGGTTTTAGTAATCAACCACTACCTCGAATAGCACTCACACTCGCACCACGACCACCGCCACGCCATGGGTCTCGATCTCTTCCACCTCACCCCGCTCCTCCCAAGGAATTGTCGCTTCCCGATCGAATAGGAGCAGATAGCCTTTCCGCAAGCCAAGCCGTTTGGCGTATTCCGAGACCTGCCGGGTGCCGCGTTCCACGGCCTTAGGGGCTTGGGTGAGTTTGAGTTCGATGACCTCCTTTTGCGTTGCCCCATAGTGAACCACCAGGTCGGCCCGCCGGGTGCCGAGGGCAAATTCCCGATCCACCCGCCCCCCATTGACGATACGCTGCAAATAGCCCATGAAGACCAAATGGGGCGCGGCTTCCTGATAGGGCAGGCCCCGCAGCAGGACCTCGCCGTTCTCCCGCCAGAATTCCAGAAAGCCTTCGATGAGCTTCATCATGTCCAGCATTCCATCCTTACCCACGAACCAGGCCGGGTCTTCCGGGATACTGGTCTGCACCTGATGGATCAAGACGCGGGCGATGATTTCGCTATAGATGGGATTGGCGATGCGTCGCGGACCGCCATCGGCTGCCGTTACCAGGCCAAGGTCCCTGGTATAGGAAAAATCGTCGTCATAGGTCGCATCCGCTACGACCTCTCCCACCATAATGGGTTCGATGACCCGCTTGATCCGGGGTTCCTGGAGGCGATGCACCAGGCTGTCGAGATGGGTATCGCGCCGTTCGATGAGGAGCTCTTTGGCCGCCAGGACATGATCCCGTGTCACCGGGATACGCCGATCTTCGATCAACGCATCGAAATCGGTTGTCAACTGGCCAGCGAGGGCATTGACAAGCCATGGCTGTCCTTGAGTTTGATGAAAGATTTCTTGGACTGCCTCGTCCGTAAACCCCTGTCCCGTTTCGTCCTGGTGCTGCCGCAGCAGTGCCGTGGTTTCTTCGGACGTAAAATAACCGATGGACAGGGATCGAACTTTGATATTGAACGGGCTGGATGTTCCCAGGGTCTCGGTCTCCGAGCGCACCTGAATTCCGTAATCCCGAATATCTTTGAGACCCACCAAGGCTATGCTTTGGGGGAAGGGCCTGGGGCGAGCCGTGTAACCGTCCCGCAGCTGGCGCAGGAGGGAAATCAGCACGGGACCGGCTAAGGAATCGGTTTCGTCGAGGAACAGCACCACCGGAAGTCTGATGGCGTCGCTCCAGGCGGAAAGGTATCCCTCAAGGGCGATCAACGGCTCCCCTGTAAATTCCGCTACCTGCGGTGGTTGCAGCTTGCTGGGCAATGCATACTCCGACTCCCTCGAAACCTTTTCCAATAGCTGCGGCATTACCTCTCTCGGCCCTTCCGTCACGAAGCTTTCCAGGGAGACGGTGAGCGCGGCATATTTCCCCTCCGCCGTCAGTTTGCGGGATAGATTGCGTATCAAGGTCGTCTTGCCGGTCTGCCGAGGGGCGTGGATGACGAAATAGTGTTTCCCGTCTATCAGCTCGCGAACCTGGGGCAGACGCTCCTCGGGAGGGAGCATGTAGTGGTCTTCGAAAAGACAGGGACCGGCTGTGTTGAATCGTCTCGGCATCGGATCGGGGCTTTTTTATTTCTCGAAACCAACCATGATGGGGTAGTGTTCTAACTTTGTTTTTCAGGGTTCGAATAGCGATGCTAATCAACACCTTGTGTCTTGGAAACAACAGAGTTACAACACTACCCTTCAACGGCTGGTTGGGCGTAGGAGAGGCGGCCTTACGGGAGAGGAGCTTTTGGGGCCTCATGCCTCGTCGGTCTGAGGCGATGCCTCGTTAGTAGCTGATAGCCGGCTCATTCCCTCCGGACCTTCCGATTCGCGGGCGCCGCTTCCTGTCCGGCCGCGGCCCGATCCAGCTCCCGCAGACGTGCGAGCTTCTCGCAAATGCGGATCTCCAGCCCGCGGTCCACAGGCGCATAGTATCCGGGGTGAGGCAGGCCGTCCGGGAAGTAGCTCTCGCCCGCCGCGTAGCCCTCCGGCTCGTCGTGGGCATAGCGGTAGCGCCTTCCGTATCCCAGCTCCTGCATGAGCCGGGTCGGGGCATTTCTCAGGTGCACCGGGACTTCCAAAGAGCCGAAACGGCGGGCGTCCTCCAGGGCGGTGTTCCAGGCCTGATAGACGGCATTGCTCTTGGCGGCACAGGCCAGATAGACGACCGCCTGGGCGATGGCGAGCTCGCCCTCGGGACTGCCGAGGCGCTCCTGCACTTTCCAAGCATTCAGGGCCAGGTCCAGGGCGCGGGGATCGGCATTGCCGATGTCCTCGGAGGCCATGCGCACTACCCGCCGGGCGATGTAGAGGGGATCACAGCCGCCGTCGATCATACGCGCCAACCAGTAGAGCGCGGCGTCCGGTGCCGAGCCGCGCACCGACTTGTGCAACGCCGAGATCTGGTCGTAGAAGAGATCGCCGCCCTTGTCGAAGCGCCGGACTTGTCCCGCAATCAATTCGGCAACCACGGCGGCGCTGATCTCGCCGCTGTCGGTCAAGTCCACCGCCAGCTCCAGCAGATTGAGGGCGCGCCGGGCATCCCCGTCCGCCGCTTCGGCCAGGAGCCGCCGCTGCTTCGGGTCCAGCGTCAACCCCCGGCCTCCCGCACCCCGCACGGGGTCGCTCAGGGCGCGGTCGATGACGTGCTCCAGATCTTCGATTTGTAACGGCTTGAGGACATAGACCCGGGCCCGGGACAACAAGGCGTTGTTGAGCGCGAAGGACGGATTCTCGGTGGTTGCGCCGATGAAGATCAGGGTTCCCTCTTCCACGTGGGGCAGGAAGGCGTCCTGCTGGGCCTTGTTGAAGCGGTGCACCTCGTCGATGAAGAGGATAGTCCCGCGGTCTTCCCCTTCCCGGAGCTTACGTGCCTCGGCTACGGCCTCACGGATGTCCTTGACGCCCGAGAGGACGGCGGAAAGCCGACGGAAATCGGCCCCCGAATAGGCCGCCAGGAGACGCGCCAGCGTGGTCTTGCCGGTGCCGGACGGTCCCCACAAGACCATGGAGTGGGGCCGGTCGGACTCGATGGCCCGACGCAGCGGTTTACCGGGAGCGAGGAGGTGGGACTGCCCGCAAATCTCTTCCAGCGTACGCGGCCGCATGCGGTCGGCCAGGGGAGTCACGGGCGCAGCGGAAAAGGATAGTTTACGCATAAAAGGCTGCCTGAAAAAAGACCCTAGGGGGCGTTCTCAATTTTTCAGGCAATAGCGGACACATCTCTTGCGAAGCGAAATGATTTACGGGCACCTTGCAAAATTGTCTGCCTGGTGAACTAGGGGGCGTTCTCAATTAATAAATCATCAGTGTCGTAGGCTGGGTTGAGGAACGAAACCCAGCTTTTCCGATCCGCAATACCCTGTGCTGGGTTTCGCCGTCCCTGGCCGTAACCCAGCCTACGGGCTTGATTTTTATGATGATTTGGCTCAATTGAGAACGCCCCCTAGTAAAGTCCCTGTAATGGCCTTCAGTCGTCACGCGATCCGAAGATGGCGGTGCCCACCCGCACTATGGTCGCGCCTTCGGCGATCGCTGCCTCCAGGTCGGCGGACATACCCATCGAGAGCACCGAAAGCGGCAGCGCGGGGGTAGCGATGCGGTCCCGCAGCAGACGCAAGGCGCGAAAGGGGCGTCGGCGTGCCGCCTCGTCCTCTACGGGTGCCGGCAGGGTCATGAGCCCTACCAGCCGCAGTCGCGGGAGCCCCGCGCAGGCCGCGACGAAATCGGCGACCTGATCCGGGGCCAGTCCGGCTTTACCGGGCTCCCGGTCGATATTGACCTGGACACAGGCCGCCAGTGGGGGTAACCGTGCCGGGCGTTGCTCACTCAAGCGTCGGGCGTGCTTGAGGTTGCACAGGCTATGCACCCAGTCGAAACGCTCGGCGATGTGGCGCGTCTTATTGCCCTGGATGCGACCGATGAAGTGCCATTGGACCCCCAAGGCCCCGAGCGCGTTCATCTTCTCGGCGGCTTCCTGGGCATAACTCTCGCCGAAGGCCATCTGGCCGGCGGCGAAGGCGGCACGAATCTTTGCCGGTTCCTGCTTCTTGCTCACGGCGAGCAAGGCCACACTCCCCGGCTCGCGCCCACAGCGGGCGGCGGCGGCACGGATGCGTTCCCGCACCGAGTCGAGGCGGGCCGTTACATCCGGGATAGCGGTGGGCACCCCGCTCAAGCCGCGCCTCCGAGGCAGTGCACCAATGCCCGCAATGCCTGGCCGCGGTGGCTGAGCCGGTTCTTGGTAGCGGGAGGAA
Source organism: Candidatus Thiosymbion ectosymbiont of Catanema sp. Cochon2018 (assembly GCA_011392765.1). Classification (GTDB taxonomy): domain Bacteria; phylum Pseudomonadota; class Gammaproteobacteria; order Chromatiales; family Chromatiaceae; genus Thiosymbion; species Thiosymbion ectosymbiont_A. The sequence continues at coordinate 634,092 of WYCW01000003.1, forward strand.
GTTCCGCCGAGCTGCAATCTTCACCCGGAACATAGAACAGGGGGTCATAGCCGAAGCCGTTCTCGCCCCGGGGGGCGAACAGGATGCGCCCCTCCCAGGTGCCTTGGCAAATCAGCGGGGTCGGGTCTTCGCCATGACGCATATAGACCATCAGGCACTGGAAACGGGCATTGCGCTCTTCCCAGGGGGTATTTTGGAGCACCGCGAGGAGCCTCTCACAGTTGGTTGCATCGGATGCGCCGACACCGGCAAAGCGGGCGGAATAGATGCCCGGCGCCCCGTTCAGGGCATCGACCTCGATCCCCGAGTCGTCGGCGATCGCCGCCAAGCCGCTGTGGCGCGCCGCGCCGCGGGCCTTGAGGATCGCATTCTCGACAAAGGTCAAGCCGGTCTCCTCCACTTCCGGCACCCCGAGTGCACTCTGGGGCACGACCCGGATCCCGGATGCTTCGAGTAGCTCTTTGATTTCCCGGACCTTACCGGCGTTATTGCTGGCGAGGACGATGGGCCCGCCCCGATGGACTCCACTCATGGTTCTGTCGTTCCCCTGCACTTCGGTCAAGATACCGGTTCGGCCAGCGCCGCGCGCTGGGCCGCCAGGATCTCCCGGATGCCGATTTCCGCGTAATCCAGCATCGCCCCCAGCTCGGCGCGGGAGAAGGTCTTGCCCTCGGCCGTGCCCTGCATCTCGACGTAGCGCCCGTGCTCGTCCATGACCAGATTCATGTCCGTCTCGGCGTTGCTGTCCTCTGCGTAGTCCAGGTCGAGCACCGGCTCTCCGCGATAAATACCTACGGAGACGGCGGCGATCCGGGCGAGCAAGGGATCGCTGTGCAGGATTCCCTGCTGCAGCAAACCCTGTACCGCGTCGTGGAGGGCGACCCAGGCGCCGCTGATGGCGGCGGTACGGGTCCCGCCGTCGGCCTGTATGACGTCGCAATCCAGGGTGATGGTGCGTTCTCCCAGGGCCTCGAGGTCCGCTGCGGCCCGCATGGAACGGCCGATCAGGCGCTGGATTTCCAATGTCCTGCCACCCTGCCTTCCGCGGGCGGCCTCACGCGCGGTGCGCTCACCGGTGGCGCGTGGGAGCATGCCGTATTCGGCGGTGATCCAGCCGCTGCCGCGGCCCTTCAGAAAGCCGGGGACCCGTTCTTCCACGCTGGCCGTGCACAGCACCCGGGTGGCACCGAATTCCGCCAGGACGGAACCCTCGGCATGACGGGTGAAGCCACGGGTGAAGGAGAGGGGGCGCAGCTGATCCGCGCGGCGTCGGGATGGTCGCATCGAGCACTCACCGGAAATTCTTTGACATGGCGAACATCTTCTGCTTCCCGGTACGCCTCGTCAAATCCGCTACGTCGAGATGCACACCGGCCTGAATAGGCTGTCTGCCACAGGCAGGTAAACAGGCAAACTGAAAAAACCTTTTTAATACTAGGGGATCCGGGGTAGCCCCGAGGTGGACCCTGTGGACTGAGTGGACCGCGTGGATGGGAGGTAGCTGTGAGAGCCCAGGGAGTCTATATACCTAGCGAGGCTTCGCCTCAGACCGACGAGGCATGAGTCTTCTGTCAAGGAAGTAAAGATTTTTTATCCACAGATTACACAGATTTCCGCAGATTATTTCATTCTTAATCTGCGAAAATCTGCGTAATCTGTGGACAAAAAAGAGATCGAAACGCTCAGCAAACCGCATCATTGAGTGCACGCAAAATTTGACTCATTTGTAAAGCTACGGGTCCCTCAAGGAATCCTAGCGAGGCTTCGCCTCAGACCGACGAGGCGTGACCAACCGCACCGAAGAACCACGGAGGCAGACACGGATAAACACGGATCACAATCCGTGTTTATCCGTGTCCATCCGTGGTTCAAAGGATTTGCGATTCCTGCCCAACAAAAGGCAGAACTATTTTTGTGCAGCGTACAAATTTGACTCATTTGTAAAGATGCAGGTCCCTCAAGGAATCCTAGCGAGGCTTCGCCTCAGACCGACGAGACGTGAGTTTTTTGTCAATGATACGATGCCATCAAAGAATTCTAAAACCACGAAGGCAGACACGAATCAACACGAATTACCGCCAATCATGATTCGCGTTCATTCGTGGTTGATTGGTAGTGCACACAAAACTTGACTCATTTGTAAAGATTCGGGTCCCTCAAGAAATCCTAGCTACAGCCTTCCGGGTCCACCCTGTCCACGGCAGTATCGGTTATGATACCGCCCGGTCTTTAACAGCAGCCTGCCGTTGCCGAAGCTTTCCCCGGCGGCAGGCAGGGTTGCCCCCTACCATGTCGGCTTTCGGAGATACCTGTGACCAAGAGCATGACCGCCTTTGCCCGTGAATCCGCGACCGAGGACGAAGGCGAGCTGACCTGGGAGCTGCGCTCCGTCAATCATCGTTACCTGGAAACTTCCGTGCGCCTCCCGGAAGAGCTGCGGACGTTGGAGCCCAAAGTGCGGGAGCGCCTCGCTTCCCGTCTCGGACGGGGGAAGCTGGACTGCACGCTGCGCCATATGCCCGGACCGGGTACGGGCAGCGGCCTGCAGGTCAATCGGCACTATCTGGCGCAGCTGTTGGCCGCCGGGGAGGAGGTGGCGAAGCTCATCGGGCAACCGGCGCAACTTCTCCCCTTCGAGCTCCTGCGCTGGCCCGGCGTGCTGCGGGAGCAGTCGCCTGACTTGGGTCCGGTTATGGAGCAGTCCCTGGCCCTGCTGGACATGGCCCTGACGTCCCTGGTCGCAACCCGCGAGCGTGAAGGGGCACGGCTCGCCGGTCTCATCCGAGAGCGCTGCGACAGGCTCGCCATCTGTGTGGCCCAGGTCAGGGAGCGTATGCCCCAGGTCATGATGGAGGTGCGCAGGCGCATCCACGACCGGCTGCAGGAGGTACGGGCCGAGCTCGATCCGAACCGTCTAGAACAGGAGCTCGCCCTACTCGCCCAACGCCTGGATGTGGATGAAGAGATGGATCGGATGGCGGCCCATCTCGACGAGGTCCGGTCGGTATTGAGCGGAAGCGAGCCGGTAGGCCGCCGCCTGGATTTTCTGATCCAGGAGCTCAACCGTGAGGCAAATACCCTCGCCTCGAAATCCTCCGATCTCGAGGTCACCCGCCTGGCCGTAGAGATGAAGGTCCTGATCGAGCAGATGCGCGAGCAAGTTCAGAATATAGAGTGATGTTCCATGCCGGTTCATCCGGGTAACCGTTTTTGAACCGCAAAGGCGCACTGGGGAATTCTTTTTTGCCGCAAATGAACGCAAATTCGGAATCGTTCAATTTGCGTTTACTTGCGGCAAAAAAATGTCAACAGGTTCTAGGCTACGCCGGCCCGATCCACAGGTCCTGCCGAAGAGCCGAAAATGTGCGTGTGTTCTCCATTCACGGTATTACGGGCTGCCGCCTGTAGCTCTTGAAGTCGCGCCGGAGTCAATCCGCTTTCACCGACTTCATAATCTTCCTTATTTATCGCCTTGACGATAATCTCTTCTTCCTCGTCAATGAAGTATCCAATCCGAGGTTCTTTCTTCATGCTTTCTTTCCCCTTAAATAGAGAGCCGTGTGTTTACGACTGGGAAAAACAGTCTTGAGGAATATTGCTTCCTCGGATTCGACGTAGGGCACGACATATGCGTAGTCATCGATTTCGAGCACAAACATCCGCTGATGCGGATAGCTATTACCAGGATTGGGTATGTCATCCAATATGCGACCTTCTGCAAGGGCAAGGACACAGTCATCGAAGCTCACTCGCCTCCTTGCGACATCCCCGCGCAAGGTGTTCGCCTTTACCGGATTCCAAACGATCTTTTTCATGTTCTTGATTGTGTGTACACCATACACACGGAGTATAGAATGAACAAGGGAATTTTATTTATCCTGTCCGCCCCCTCGGGGGCGGGGAAGACGAGTCTTATCAAGGCGCTGCTCGAGTGCGAACCGGGCTTGAGCTTAGCGGTATCCTTCACCACTCGGGCCCCCAGATCCGGCGAGCAGGACGGTGTCCATTACCACTTCGTCGAGCCGGACCAGTTTGAGCGCATGGTCGCCGCAGGCGAGTTTCTGGAGCATGCGCAGGTCTTCGGCAATCGCTACGGAACGGCGGAATCCACCGTGCGCTCGCAGTTGGAGCAGGGACGGGACCTGTTGCTGGAGATCGATTGGCAGGGGGCAAGACAGGTCCGCACGCGTTTTGCGCAGGCGGTTTCCGTCTTCATCCTGCCGCCCTCGGCGCAGGCGCTGGAACAGCGTTTGCGCAGCCGCGGTCTGGACAGCGACCAGGTCATCGCCGGCCGCATGGCCGAGGCACGCGCGGAGATGTCGCACTACCCGGAGTACGACTATCTGGTGGTGAATGATCGCTTCGACACCGCGTTGAATGATCTGGTCTGTCTGGTCGGGGCCGAGCGGTTGCGGCGCTCCCACAGTGAACCGCGGCTCAGGTCGCTGCTGGCCGAACTCACGGGGCAGAACTGAGGGATGTTCCCTGAAAAAACAACTTGTGCTGGCGTTAAACCCTGCCGGTATTGTATTTTTACGTGTTGCCGCATTGCGGCAGAATTCCCCGAATTCCGACAGACGAAAAATCTCATCAAGCCGATGCCGTCCGCTCCGCTTTGCCTGCGGGCGGCTACATGAGGATGGCGAACGAATGAATATCCATGAATATCAAGCCAAAGGGCTGCTGGCGAAGTTCGGCGTAGCCGTACCGCGAGGCCGCGTTGCGTTCACGCCCAACGAGGCAGAAGTGGCCGCTCAGGATTTGGGCGGGTCGGTGTGGGTGGTCAAGGCCCAGATCCACGCCGGTGGCCGCGGCAAGGGCGGCGGCGTCAAGGTAGTCAAGTCCCGCGACGCGGTCAAAACAACTGCCGATCAGATGCTGGGGATGAATCTGGTCACTCATCAGACCGGACCCGCGGGCAAGGAGGTGAAACGGGTCTATATCGAGGAAGGCTGCGATATCGCCCGCGAGCTCTATCTGAGCATGCTGCTGGACCGCGCCACCAGTTGGGTGACCGTGATGGCCTCTACCGAGGGCGGTATGGACATCGAAGAGGTAGCCGCCAAGACACCGGAGAAGATCATCAAGGTCGCCATCGACCCGGCCGTCGGCCTGCAGCCGTTCCATGCCCGTAAGATCGCCTTCGGGTTGGGCCTGGAGGGTCCGCAGATCCGCTCGGCGGTAACTTTCCTGAAGGGCATGTACAAGGCCTACACCGAACTGGACGCGAGCCTGGTGGAGATCAACCCGCTGGTGGTGACCGGTGCGGGAGACCTGCTGGCCCTGGACGCGAAGATGAACTTCGACAACAACGGCCTGTTTCGGCAGAAGGAAGTCGCCGGGCTGCGGGACGAGGACGAGGAAGACGCCGCCGAGCTGGAGGCGAGCCAGCACGAGCTCAACTACATCAAGCTGGACGGCTCCATCGGCTGTATGGTCAACGGTGCGGGACTGGCCATGGCGACCATGGACATCATCAAGCTGGAGGGCAGCGATCCGGCCAATTTCCTGGACGTGGGGGGCGGCGCCAGCGCCGAGCGGGTGACCATCGCTTTTAAGATCATCCTCTCCGATCCCAACGTCAAGGGTATCCTGGTCAACATCTTCGGCGGCATCATGCGCTGCGACACCATCGCCGAGGGCATCATCGCGGCGGCCAAGGGGCTCGATATCCACGTGCCGCTGGTGGTGCGACTGGAGGGCACCAATGTCGATAAGGGCAAGGCGATCCTTGCCGAATCCGGATTGGACATAGTTTCCGCGGACAGTCTCGGAGACGCCGCAAAGAAGGTCGTCGCGGCCCTGAAGGAGGCGCACTGATGTCAGTTCTCGTCGATAAAAACACCAAGGTCATCTGCCAGGGCTTCACCGGTTCCCAGGGCACCTTTCACTCCGAGCAGGCGCTCGCGTACGGGACCAAGATGGTCGGCGGCGTCACCCCCGGCAAGGGCGGCACGACCCACCTCGGGCTCCCGGTCTTCGATACGGTCGCCGACGCGGTGGCGGAGACCGGTGCCACGGCCTCCGTTATCTATGTACCGCCGCCCTTCGCCGCGGATGCCATCATGGAGGCGGCCGATGCCGAGATCCCGCTGGTGGTCTGCATAACCGAGGGCGTCCCGGTCGCGGACATGGTCAAGGTAAAGCGCGTGCTCACCGGCTCCAAGACCCGACTGGTGGGGCCGAACTGCCCCGGTGTGATTACCCCCGAGGAGTGCAAGATCGGCATCATGCCGGGACACATTCACCGGGCGGGGAGTGTGGGCATCGTCTCCCGTTCCGGGACCCTGACCTACGAGGCGGTAGCCCAGACCACGGCGGTGGACCTGGGACAGACCACCTGCATCGGCATCGGCGGCGACCCGGTCAACGGCACCAACTTCATCGACTGCCTGGATCTGTTCCTGAAGGACCCCAAGACCGAGTCCATCATCATGATCGGCGAGATCGGGGGCACGGCGGAGGAAGAGGCCGCCGATTTTCTCAAGCAGTCCAAAACCAAGAAGCCCACCGTCGGCTTCATCGCCGGGCTTACCGCACCGCCGGGCCGTCGCATGGGTCATGCGGGCGCGATCATCGCCGGCGGCAAGGGCGGCGCCAAGGAGAAGATCGAGGCGATGAAGAGCGCGGGTATTCACGTCTCGGCCTCGCCGTCCGCATTGGGCACGACCCTGAAATCGGTCCTCGGCGGCTGACGACCAAGCGCCGGTCCGCGCCATGTCGCCGGGAAGCCGTGGGGAACCACGGCCATCCCGGCGGCGTGGCGTGGGCGCGCCGTGGAATGGTTTGAACCGCGGAACTACGAACTTCCGTGTTTTTTCGTGTTTTCCGTGGACAAAAAATCCGGGTAAATGTCAGGCCCCGGAAGATCGATACCGCCACGATGAGAAGAGGAATTCGGTAGCCTTCCATGACTGATGTGACTTGACCTTGATTCCTAAGCGATCATGTATTTACGCAGAATTGTACTGGAGAATATCCGCGGGTTTTCGGAGCTGGATTTCTATTTTCAAAGATCCGCCGACGATTCACCGGAGGAATACGCGGGTTGGGATGTGATTACCGGAGACAATGCCTCCGGCAAGACGGCGTTTCTGAAAGCTGTTTCTTTGGCATTGATCGGACCGGATACGGCCCGCGCTTTGCAGCCCTCCCTGGATGGCTGGATTCGACAGGAAGAACCCTCGGCGACCATCGCGGTGCAGATCGTCGCCGGGGACAAGGACAAATTCGCTCAGGGCCGCAGATACGATCGGCCGTTTTGGTCGGAACTCGAGTTGCGATCCGAGGCTGATGGAAACATTCGGATGTTGGAGGGTAAAAAATATCTGAGGAAAGGTAAAGGACCGACCAACGGTCCTTGGATTGCGCACCCGGATGGTTGGTTCTGCGCCGGCTATGGTCCTTTCCGGCGCCTTTATGGGCATTCGCCGGAGGCCCAGCGCCTGATGTCGGCATCGGGAAGGGTTGCGCGCTTCGCGACCCTGTTTCGGGAAGACGCCACGCTGCAAGAGAGCGATCTCTGGCTTAAAGAACTCAAGTATAAGGAGCTCGAAAAAGACGGGGAATCCCGTGATAAGTTGCGGTTGGTGCTCCGCATACTTGCTCACGAATTCCTACAAAATAAAATGACCGTCGAACGTGTCGATTCGAATGGACTCTGGTTGAAGGATGCGCGCGACATTACCCTTTCGCTACGTGATTTGAGCGATGGTTATCGCTCCGCTATCGCGATGTTGACGGATATTCTCCGTCAACTCATAGATGTCTATGGCGGTATCGATTGGGTGGAGCATGAGGACCGGAGGCTTGTCATAAACAATACCGGCGTGGTATTGATCGACGAAGTGGATTCGCATCTGCATCCGACGTGGCAAAGGGAGATCGGATTTTGGTTCCAGCGTGTCTTCCCCAAGATCCAGTTCATTGTGACAACCCATAGTCCGCTAATTTGTCAGGCCGCAAGCCCGAATTCCATCTGGCACCTTCCCGCCCCTGGGTCCTCGGATCCGCCATTTCAACTTTCTCCTGAAGATTACAACAAGGTCGTGGCGGGTAAGCCCGATGCGATCCTGCTTACCCCTGCATTCGGTCTGGGGCACACGCGGTCGCCAAGGGCCGTAGCGGCTCGTAGTGAGTACGCGAGGCTGAAAGCGAAATCGCGGACGGTGCCACTCACTTCCGACGAAATTGGGCGCCAGGGTGAACTCTCCCTGTTCGTCGACGCGGATGACAATCGAGAATGAGACGAGCAAGGCGCTTGGATCTGCCCGGCAGAGTCCAAAGTTATCTGACGCAAAAGCAAGCGGAAGTCGATAATGGCGCCGATCCCGGTTCGATCTGGGAACGCGCCCGACGTACCAAGACAATGGGCATCGTGTTCGATGTCTTGGTGAGAATGGCGGGTCGCCGGGAGCGGTGCATGTACTGTGAAGATTCTCGCGGTACGGATATAGAGCATTTTCGCCCCAAGCGCGTCTACCGGGACCTTTCGTTTCGTTGGTCGAACCTGCTGCTTGTCTGCACCGGATGCAATCGAAAGAAAGGAGATCGTTTTCCGCTTACGCCATCCGGTGATCCTTTATTGATCGACCCGTCGAGCGAAGATCCCTGGGATTACTTGTTCTTCGACGGAGAAACGGGCCTTATCGTGGCACGGTGGCTGCCCGGATCGGACCAGCCTGATCCGAAAGGACAAGTGACAGCCAGCGATGAGTATTTCCAGATCAATATCGAAGCCGTTTCCGAGGGACGCTTGCGAACCAAGAGAAATCTGGAGCGTGCGGTAAACGCATTTCTCCAAAATGTCTCGCCGGAAGCATCGGAGGACCTACGGCAAGCGGTTGCCGACAATAATGATTACGGGCTTTCGCTTTGGTTCTTCAACCGGGACGGTACCGAGGAGGAGCCATTCTGCCGCCTGAAAGACCAACATCCTAACGTCTGGTTACAGATGGTATCTTTAACATCTTGAGATCAGGGAGGCGATCCAGTCGACGGGGACTACCAGGATCGAGGGTAACCCTTTAACTCCCTCTTTTGTTTCTGAAATTCTCGGAGCTGCGCAACGGAGAATCAGTCAGTTATGCGTGATTTGGCCCAGGGCTGCCGAATAATAATCATTGCCGAAACATAACCTTATGACTACTCGACTGGTGACTGGATGAAAGCGGTACTGATCGATAAATTCGGCGGGCCAGAAGTCCTGCGTATCGGAGAGGCGGAGCGGCCGACGCCCGGTAAGGGCCAGGTATTGGTGGCGGTGGCGGCTACCTCGGTCAATCGCCCGGACATCGTCCAACGCGAGGGCAAGTATCCTCCACCCAAGGGGGAGTCGGAGGTCCTGGGTCTGGAGGTGGCCGGGACGATCCAAGCGCTGGGAGCGGGAGTGGACCGCTGGTCCGTCGGCGACCGGGTAATGGGCTTGGTGGGCGGCGGGGGCTATGCGGAATATGCCGTCGCCTACGCCGATCACCTGATGCGGATCCCGGAGTCTATGAGCTTCGAGGAAGCAGCCTGTATCTGTGAGGCCTACATTACCGCCTACCTCAATGTCTTCATGCTCGGTGGCCTCGAAGATGGTGACGGCGTTCTGCTGCACGGTGGGGGAGGGGGCGTCAACACCGCCGCCATACAGCTGTGCCGGACCCTGAGGCCCGATGCAAAGGTCCTGGTCACGGCCTCGCCGGGCAAGCTCGAACGGATCGAGTCCCTGGGGACGGATCAGGTCATCGACTACCGATCCCAGGACTTCGCCGCGGAGGTCCAACGCTTTACGGACGGGCGGGGAGTAGAGGTGATTCTCGACCACATTGGTGCCGCCTATCTGGCGTCCAACATGAAGTCGCTCGCCGTCGGCGGACGTTTGGTAATCATCGGCGTGACCAGCGGTATCAAGGCGGAGCTGAACCTGGCCCTGATGATGGTCAAGCGCCAGCAGATCATCGGCTCCGTACTCAGGTCGCGGCCGGTGCCCGAAAAGGCGGCAATCGTCGCCGAGTTTTCAAGGCAAGTGCTACCCCTACTGGTGGAGCGGAAAGTCGTGCCGCTGATTCACAAGGTCTACGGACTGGATGACGCGCCCCAAGCCCATCGTGAGCTGGAAGCGAGTGCCCATTTCGGAAAGATCGTTCTATCGTTGGCGTAGGGAGGAAGGTGGTTCAGGACAATATCAATCCCAAAATCAGTCACTTGCCCCTCATGGCGCGACTTGGCCCCTACCAAACATGGTGTTGCAGTAACCAACGCTATACTGCCACAAGGTACAATCCGAGCTGTCCCCCTCATCAAACGCAGCATGCGGTTTTCCCGCACTGCGCTTTCCGGTTAATATCCGAAGCGCGCTATCGCCGGGGAGTCCAGCCTTAGAGCTGCACCAAGCCCACCGCTTATACAGGTGCGTATACCAAGCCCCCTTCGGTGGCCGAGAGGGGCGCTATTCCGACGTTTCAGGTGCCGTACCATCCGCTGTGTTGGAGGAACCAGTTCATGGCGCGAACGGGGCGGCTGCGTCCATGCCCAAAGTAGTTGGCCCATCCGCGGACCTGGCGATTGACCGTCGCAATCAGTTTGGGAGTTGCCACAGCTCTGCTTCGCGCCGATCATCCCACGCAGCTTCTCCCGTTCACGCGCACACGCTTGCGCACTGGGAACCCGGTTGAGAAACCGCTTGGTACGCCCTTCCGTCCGCTCGTACCGAAGCTGTAGCCCAAAAACTCCAGGCTTGCTCCAGGCTCAGACAGTTTGATAATCCGGGTCTTCACGGTTAATCTTCAGGCCCATCCAGCCTTCCACGGCGGCCTCGATCCAGTCGCTTATGCACCGCCCTTGATAACGGGCGAGATGACAAAGTCATCGGCATACCGCACTAGCCGTGCCCCGGTCCTCTGGGCTTCGGTCCTTCCGGACCGGTGGAAGCGTTTGTCCAGTGCAGATACAGGTTGGCTAACAACGGGCTGATGACGCCCCTTGTGGGGTGCCGCTCGGCGTTGACCTTCCTCGGTGGTTGCTGTCGGTCTGATGGTTCTTCCAGATCGGTGCCCGTAGCCACTGACGAATCAGCTTGAGCACCGCACCGTCGGCGATCCGCCGCTCGACACAAGCCATCAACTGATGATGGGGGATGGTGTCGAAATACCTTCGTGGATTTGGCATCGTACACCGCGTTCCGTCCCTTCCTCAGCTCTCCTTGCACCGCATCCAGCGCATCATGCGCCGAGCGGCCGGGCCGAAAACCAAAGATACGGGCAGAAAGTCTGCCTCGAAGATCGGTTCCAGTACCAGCTTCTGGCTGCCGTCTGACTACCCGATCGCGGACCGTGGGTATGCCCAATGGGCGTTCCCCGCCGTTCGCCTTCGGGATCAGCTTGAGCCGCACCGCTTGCGGGCGGTAGTTTGCTTCAGGTCGTCGTGCAGTTCTTCCAGAAACCGCTCGACACCACCGGGGGCGCTCTCGATGTCCTCGATCCGAACGCCAATCCACCCCAGGTGCGCCGTCGTTAGCCGGCTACCTGGTCCCACGCCGTCGCAAGCACGTCTGGCCGCACGATCCGATCATACAGGGTGTAGAATCGGAACCGCGGCTCCTGCTTCGCTTTGATGTACCGTCGCTTCCTCAGCTTGAAGATCGCCTCCGCAGGCCGCTCATTGACGCAAAGGTCGTTGGTAACTGACATGCGTTCGCTCTGTAATGGTCCGGGTTTGCTCCGACAAGCAGATCACCTCCTTCTGAGAACTCTCGACATGACAACCGCATGGCCCCTTCGCTCCCCAGCTATTACCCCGGTTCATCGCTACCGTGGACCACTCCGATCTCCGACCTGCGGTAGGCACGGTTATTGATTCCCATACCCGCCTTTTGGGTTACGATCCCCAGCAGGCCGGATCTCCCAGGTTCCCGTTCGTACGCGCCATCCGCTCTCACCCCGGCAGGCTGCTCCGGTGCTGCGCTGATGCTTCCCCGGTGCGTGCTGGCTTGGAGCCCGGCAGCTTGGCCACCTGCGAGCTGTGTTTCGAGGCCGTTCTCGGTTCAACCTGTGACGGCTTACGGCTCACCGCTTCGCTGTCCGCGTCTTGTGACGCTTCGCTCAGGGCCTTTCCCTATACTGGTACTTACCTGAACTGCCTTGCTCCCCACGCTTCGTTACCCACGTGACAGACCGCAGCTACATGTCTCATCAGCAATTTACATGGCAACTCCCTTTCAGGTTGCTAGACTGACCAGGCTTCGCCTGGCGCACCGGATGAACACGAATGGACACCGATTTTCAGCTGGCAAATGAACGCAAAATTCGGAATCGATTCGATTTGCGGGTAGTGGGTAAGCTTGGCGGAACCGGATCTGGATAGCGCAGGCGTCCCGCCTGCCATCTGCCGACGCATTTGCCGGTGCCCATTTGCAGGCGGGACGCCTGCGCTACGAGGGACCACTTGAAGTTCAACCACTACCAGTGGTTTCACTGCAATCCAGGATATCCTTCTTGGTGCCTCGATGGCCATCAGCTCGTCCTGCTCCTGCGCGGGCACCTGATAGTCATTCACGCTTGGCGGAAGTCCACCGCGCCTGCCATTCCTTCTCGTCGATGTCGAGATGGGTATGAGACTCCTTCATGGTGCGACCGGTATATTTTACATGGACCACCGCCTCCCGGCAAGCCAACGCGGTAATGTGATATTTGAGACCACCCGCCAGCATGTGGCTCATAACTGCCTTGATAGCTGCGTTGGCATTGAGCACGTCGTTCACGAGCAACAAATCGATGAATTTGTCCACCACGCCGGGCGATCGGATATCCCGCCGAGCCTGTCGTAGAGGGATTTATCTCGCGCCTGTTTCTCGGTGGCTTGACGAAACCTGACGCAAGTATTCTGGCCAAAACGCCCTCGAGCAGGGCTGTCTTTGCTGAAAGAGTGTGGTTTGCGCATGATGCTTTTCTCCCTTTGATCGAGTTTGGCAGTTTTCTTAGAGCGCAGACGGATATTGTGACGATCCGCCGTCGGCGCATCGTAATCGTTCAGCCCCCACCTGTCATTCCGGCTGGGACGCCGGAATCCAGGTGCCAGGGATGGTAAAACCAAGGGGGGCTGAACGGTTACGGCGCAATTTTCGCATTTCACTCCCTCTCTCCTCCGGGAGAGGACTGGGGTGAGGGGGAAATTCAAAAGCTCGGATTGTGCTGTGTGGCAGTATATTCGTGTCTCGCGCCGCGGTGATAACAATGTTCAAGCGCGATTAGATGTCATTAGTACGTGACACGAGACTGGGGTCGCGAGCTCGGCTTCCAACAGGGTATCGCCGACACCGATCCTGTGCCTGCGGAGCGGCGTCATGCGGCCTGGCTCTGCGCCAAGGTCGGCACGGCGGAATGGACTACCTGGCGCGCCACGGCACCAAGCGCACCAGACCGCGGAGCTGGTCCCCGGCACCTTACGGGTCATCTCGGTGCGCATGGATTACCTACCCGAGGCCGGAGAGCAGTCGTGGAACGTGATCGGGGACCCGACCGCCGCCTTCATCTCCCGCTATGCCCTGGGGCGGGATTATCACGCGTACCCGCCACCGCCTGCGGGCAAGCCTGGCCGAGCGCATTCGCGACGAGATCGGCGATTACGGCTATCGGGTGTTCGTGGACTCCGCGCCCGTGCTGGAAAACCCTGGCCGAAAAGGCGGACTGGGCCGATCGGCAAGCACACCAACCTGGTCAACACCAAGGCCGGCCTCCTGGTTCTTCTGGGCGAGATTTACTCCGATCTGCCGTTGCCCCCGGACCCGCCGCTTCCCGGACCACTGCGGACTTGCCGGCCTGCATGACGCTTGCCCGACCCGGGCCATCGTCGCTCCCTTTATGTGCTGGATGCACGACGGTGCATCTCCTATCTCACCATCGAGCACCGGGGCAGCATCCTCGTGGCGCAGCTGCGCCCGTTGCTGGGAAATCGTATCTATGGTTGTGACGACTGCCAATTGGTCTGCCCCTGGAACCGCTTCGCCCGGCCCTGCACGGAGCCCGACTTCGAGCCCCGTCATGGACTCGACCGTGCCACTTTGCTGGACCTTCTCCTGGAGCGAATCCGAGTTTCCGGAACGCACCGAGGGTTCGGCCATCCGCCGGATCGGATACGGGCCTGGCTGCGCAACCTGGCGGTGGCGCTCGGCAACGGCCCCTTTCCGCGGCCGTCGTGACGGCACCGCGGCCCAGCCCGCAGACCACTTCCACCACTCGTAACTGGTGCGAGCACGTCGCCTGGGCCCTCCAACGTCAAACCCGCAGCAGGTGCTCCTGATAGTGGCGCAGCTCCGCGATGGACTCTTGATATCTCTCGAGGGCCAGGTGGGCACCTTCCTTGGCGAAGGATTCGGCCACCTGGGGCGCCCAGCGTTGGGCCAGGATCTTGAGGTTGGTTGACGTCCAGATTGCGATAGTGGAAGTAGGCCTCCAGGCGCGGCATACAGCGTGCGAGAAAGCGGCGGTCCTGGCAGATGTTGTTGCCGCACAGTGGTGACTTCTGGTCGGGACGTACTGCTCCAGGAAGGTCAGGGTCTCGGTCTCGCCCGTTGCTCGTCGCATGTGCTCGCCCCGGCACCCGCGCGAGCAGGCCCGAGCGGCCGTGCTGCTCCCGGTTCCAGGCGTCCATTGCGGCCAACACATGCTCGGGTTGGTGGATGGCGAGCACCGGACCCTTGGCCAGGATCTCCAGCCGTTCGTCGGTGACGACGGTGGCAATCTCGATGATCCGGTCGCGGAACGGGTCCAGCCCCGTCATCTCCAGATCCAGCCACACCAGGTTGTTTTCGCTCGGGGGCATCGTCGGTAACCATAAGCCAGGATTGCGGCGAGTTTACCCGAACCGCCGTCGCAAGTCGCCTGCGTGACTGCTCGACTCAGAACAAGCGCGTATATCCCATGGCTCTTTATGGATTCCGGACTGCTCACGATCACGGCGGGTAGCACCAAACATTTTGGAGTGCGGCGGCAACCTTACTCCAGTAGCTACCGAATCCAGGTGCCCGACCTCACCGCCGGAGTTGGCCCTGATGCACGGCCCGCCGCTTTGGATTTGGCGACGCATGAGGCATTTGCGGCCGGGGAAAGCGCCGCTGCCGCGGCGCGTGTATGGAATCCCAGGTTCTCGCAAGCGCCGTGGGTATCCCCATTGCCGGGGTCCCATGCGACCGCGCCGCTCTGCCGGGCGCACTCCAAGTCAGTCCGGAATCCATAAAGAGCCTCCGTGTTTATCCGTGCATCCGTGGTTCTTAATTGCAGCCAGGTAGGTTTTCAATTGGTTATTTTCTGATCCAGTCCTGGACAATTCGCCGCAACCCGTTATACTTAAAGCAGGCCCCGGTGCGGCGCCCACCGCACCGAGGCCCTAACCACAACCCAACCTATATAGGAGGTTCGGCCATGGCTGATTCTAATTGTACCTGTCCGGCGATCCCGCTGGAAATCACGCTCACCCAGGAAACCATCCTCCGCATACGGAGGCGTTGCTGATCGGGCTGGCTGCGTTCGGCGAGATCGAGCGGTTATCCGACGCCCAACGATCCGGGTAATACGCGGAAAGTCGGTTCCCGTGACCTACGGATTACCCATCCCACCGGCCAATCCGACACGATCTGCCGGTTCGCTGACGCCCTGCGGATGTTGGGCCGATCGTGGGCAAACCGGTGGCGCGCCAGAGAGGGCCGCCAAAGGACCGTAGGCTGGTTGAGGAACGAAACCCAGCTGTGGGTATTGCCGGAATGGGCTGAAGAACCACGGATGGACACGGATAAACACAGATCACAATCCATGTTTATCCGTGTTTATCTGTGTTCATCCGTGGTTCTTAATTGCAGGATTATTGCTGTTTGGCCGTCCCTGGCCGCAACCCAGCCTACGGACTGGTGGACCGGGGGTCGCTGGGTGCCCCCGGAGTCCATACTGTCCATATTGTCCATGTTGTCCAGCGAGGTTTTGCCTCAGACCGACGAATCGAACAAGGCCCGTGAGGGCAGGGCGTGTGCCTAACGAGGTCGCTGATAAAGCTGGGCACGCCGGATCGTCCCTGATCCGGCTTTTGCCCCAACCTACGCGCTACCCCCTGACAACTGTCCCCTTGAGGCGTGCATAAACTCGACTCATTTGTAAAGATGCGGGTCCCTCAAGGAATCCTAGAGAAACCCTATGAGTACGCGCGTCCTAACCATCCTTACCTCCGGCCTACTGCCGCCGGGCGCAAATTTACGCCCCTCGCGGCGGACGACGGTAGCGCCCAGGCCCTCTTACGATAAACACTGCGTTCGCCATGGTGCCGAGGTGTACACCAAGGAAACGCGGCAGGGCACCTTTCCGGCCCTTCAGAACCAAGTCCGGCGCTGCGAGATGGCGCTCGGGTTGATTGGGACGATAAAGAAATTTCCGCGGTAACCCGGTTGCTGAACGACCGTTTTTACCACTTCGAATTCTGACCATGCCGCGGCGGCGACTCTCCGAGCGCCAGATCGAGCGCATCCAAGAGCGCCAGAACGCCGTCGCCGACGTCTTGCCGAGCATACCAGGGACCTGGTTTCCGACGCCGACGAAACACCGGCGCGGGAAGGTCTGGTAGTGGTCCGCCACGGTGCCAGGCCTGCCGTGGGAGGATGCCGATAATCCGACCTTACCAATGCCTGGTCAGGCAAAACATCGGTCATCCGGTGTGCGGGGACCGCGTCATCTGGCAGCCCACGGGGCGGACCAGGTGTGGTGTCCGCCCTCCTGGACCGGCGTACCCTCCTGAGCCGCCCGGATTACAGCGGCCGGGACAGCCCCCGGCCGCCAACCTGACCCAGTTGGTGGTCCTGCTGGCGCCGCACCCGAGCCCGAGCGAGTATCTGCTCGACCAATACCTGGTGGCCGCGGAGCTGATGGGCGTCGGGTCCATGCTCCTGTTCAATAAGGTGGATCTGCTCGATACCGGGACCCTGGCGGCATTTCAAGCGCGGTTCGCGCACCACCGACCTGCTACCCCCTGGCCTGATCAGCCCGATGACGGTGGCGATCCCCACCCCCTTGGCACGCAGATTCTCCGGCGAGACCAGTATCCTGGTAGGCCAATCGCACCGGCAAATCATCCTCATCAAGGTCTTATTGCCGGATCAGCAGGTGCAGATCGGGCGTCTGTCCGAGCCACCGGTCTGGGCCGCACACTACCTCCGCAGCGACCTGTTACCGCTTGCCCCAGGGCGGTCGTCCTTTCATCGACCTTCGCCGGGAGTACGCAGCTTCCGCCTCGGGGCCATCGGACGGTCCCGGTTGCGTTGGGGTTTCGAGAGCTTGCGCCCCTCCTTGGGCAATGTCGGTTCAACGACTGTCGCCACGCCCAAGAACCGGATGTGTAGTGAAACAGGCCCTGATGGAAGGAAAGGTGCACCCGGAGCGCCTGAAAACTTCCAACACCTCGCAGCGAACTTGACAGTCGAGCTGCAGCGGCGCTGAGGAAGCCCATGAGAAGGCAGGGCGGGCGTGTATATACTGCCACACGGCGCAATCTGCGCATTTCAGAAGTTGTCTGGTTAAATGGACGAAGCGAAAATGGTCCAAAACGAGGGCGTTGTTTCGATCTTTCGAGGCGAAATTTAATCTGTGAAAATCCGTGCAGAATCTGCGGATGAAAGATGTGGTTGTCGGCGTTCGCGGGCCGGGCTTGACCTACACCCGGATTGGGATTCCAATGGTGTGCCATGATCGTGAATCTGCTCCTCGTCATCGGTGCCTATCTTTGCTGGGCTCTGTCTCCAGCGCGATCATCGTATGTCGCCTAATGGGCCTGCCGGACCCGCGCACTCAGGTTCGAGCAATCCCGGCGCGACCAATGCTGCGCATCGGTGGAAGACGGCCGGGGCATCACTCTTTGGGCGATGGGCTCAAGGGCCTGATACCGATGCTGGTCGGTCACCTGCTCGATGCAGGCCCGGCGTTGCTGGCGGCGACGGGGTTGGCGGCCTTCTCGGCCACTTGTATCCGGTATTCTTCGGGTTCCGGGGGAAAGGGGGTCGCGACGGCGTTGGGGGTGCAGTTCGACTCTACTGGCCCATCGGGCTTACGGCGGCTGCGATATCTGGCTGTTCGTCGCCAAGGTGCCGGAAGATCCCTTCGGTCCCGCCTTGGTCTGTGGCATGGCCCTGGCGCCGTTCATCGTCTGCACCTTCCGACCGGAGCCGATACTGATCTGGATGCAGGTACTGATTACTTCGATCCTGTTCTGGCGTCACCGCAGCAACATCCGGAACCTGCTGTCCGGTGCCGAGGATAAGCTCTCCGATAGCGGGAAAAGACTTGATCTTCACATCTCTTGGTTGGCCACCATGTCCGAGCAGAAGCACTTGCACGGCGGCTTCGCCTGAATATCGATAGCCCGACTACCCGGCAAGTACTCAACAGCCTTGACGACAGAGTTGCGCTTCGTGTGGTCCGCTTCCGTCGTGGAAGCATCAACCGCGAACTGCCCCGTGAGGTGATGGATGACCGTGGAGGCAAGCGCCCAACACAGTTCCAAGGTCAGAAAGCTGTTGACTGGATGGGAGGTCGGTAAAATGAGCGACAAGGAACAGGCGATCAAGAGTCTGATAGCCGCGCTGCCACTTGAGGAAAACGGGCGGTACTCGTGGACCACTGGGATGCCGACCTGTGTGCGATAGGAATAGCGAGGGCGGACCAACTCGACAGCTTGTCTACGTCTCTTCCTTCGGTAGAGCATAGGTCGGTACGACTACGAGTGTGAAACGCCGAAGGGACCACAAGAAGATGAGTATACAACGACGGTCTCGGTGAAGATGTAGACTTCGAGACGTTGTTCGACGTAATCGGAAGGCATCTCGCTTTAGCCGACGCCCACCACGCTCCGGAGACTGGGAAAGGAACCTAGCGAGGCTTTGCCTGACCGACGAGACGACCTTCCACTGAAGATCCTCACGGACACGGATAACACAGATCACAATCCGTGTTTATCCGTATCTATCCGTGGTTCGAAGGATGTTTATGATTCCTGCCCAACAAGAGGCAGAACTATTTTTGTGCAGGGTATTGCTGGGTTTTTTTGGCCGTCCCTGGCCGCAACCTGTAGCCTACGGCCTGATGGTCCTTTTTAGACAGTCTCTAAATCGGAGGCAGCTCCTCCATGAGCCAGCGCGCCCTGGGCTCGATGGCCAGGGGTGCAGTTTGACCGGCCCGCAGCCGTTGCCAGCCGGGCGTAGGCGATCATGGCCCCGTTGTCGGTACAGAAGGTCGGCCGGGGATAGAAGACATCTCGCCGTCCTCCTGCGCTGCCATCTCGTCCAGCCGCGCCCGCAGGCGTCGACGCGCCGACGCCGCCACTACCAGGCGCCTGCTCACACTCCGGCGCAAGGCACGCCCGCTAATTTTTTGATGACCAGGGTCTCCACTACTACGGCTTCCCTCGAAGGCGCGGGCGATGTCGGCACGGGCCTCCTCCAGGTCGTCGGTGCGCGCGTCTCCCGTTGCAGGGTGTTCAGGGTATAGGTCTTGAGTCCGCTGAAGCTGAAATCCAGTCCTGGACGATCGGTCATGGGCCGCGGGAAGCGGTATCGCTGCGGGTCTCCCCGAGCTCCGCCAGCCGCGCCAGGGCGGGACCGCCGGGATAGCGGTCCCAGGATCTTGGCGGTCTTGTCGAAGGCTCCCCGCCGGGCGGCGTCGTCCAGGGACTCCCCGAGCAGGCGGTAGCGACCGATGGCCGTAGCCTCTACCAGCTGGGTGTGGCCACCGGATACCAAGAGGGCGATAAATGGGAAGGCGGGTGCCGCGTTTCCAGCATGGGGGCGAGCAAGTGGCCTTCCATGTGGTGGACGCCGACGGGTACGTCCCAGGCCCAGGCCAGGGCGCGGCCGACGGCGGCCCCCACCAATAGGGCGCCGATCAGCCCGGGGCCCGCGGTAAAGGCGATGCCGTCGATGGATTCCTCGGCAAGTCCGGCTTCGCTCAGACCTGCTGGATCAGCGGCAGGGTCTGCGCTACACGGTCGCGGAGGCGAGCCTGGCACTACGCCGCCGTACTCGGCGGGATTCCACCTGGCTATAGACGGCATGGGCGAGCAGGCCACGGTCGCCGTCGACGCCTACCCCCGTCTCGTCGCAGGAGGTCTCGATTCCCAGTACCCGCATGATAGATGCCTATCGCTACCTCTATCGCCGCCGCCATACAATACAGGGTGGGTATACAATTCCAATGCGACCAATCCAAATCACCATCGCATTTTCCGGAGCTCATCATGCCACAGGTTACCATTGTCGGATCGGGTTTCGCGGCGCTCATCGCCGTTAAGACCTTACGAAAAGCCACTCCCCAAACGGCGATCACCTTGGTGAGTCCTAAAGCGGAGTTTGTCTACTATCCGAGCCTCATCTGGGTCCCGACGGGCCTGGCGCACCGGTGACGACCTGCGTATTCCGCTCGAACCCTTTCCTGCAACGTATGGGTGTAGAACACCTGGCCGGAGGCCACGGTCTTCGGCGACGGCGGTCGTGTTTGAAAACCACGGCGTACATCGGTGAACGACGGCCTCATCATCGGCTCCGGCGGTCGCTATATCGAGAAGCTGCCGGGCCTCGACACACGCTGCTTCCCCGCGAGGGCATCACCGCCGCCCAGCGCATCCGGGACCGACTGGTGCGCATGGAGGTGGACTATCGCCATGGGCTTCGCGGGCAACCCGAAAGAACCTGCGGCCATGCGCGGCGGCCCCTGTTCGAGTTCCGTTCGGTATCGACAACTACCTGCGCCGCAAAATCGCCGGGAGAATTCGAATTGGTCTTTTTCACCCGGCGGAGAAAACCGGGAAATCGCCCGGTCCCAAGGCCGTGGACGGGTTGTTGGCGGAAATGCGCAAAACGCGGGATCCGACCCACCTCGGTCACTGCTCAAGGGCTTTGCCCAAAATAAGGTGATGACCGCCGGGGAATTCGATGCCGACCTGATCCTATTCATACCCGGCATGACGGGGAGCCGATGGTTCGAGGACGGACCTGCCGCGCTCGGAAGGCGTTTATCAGGGCCGACAAACAGTGCCGGGTGGAGGGCATGGAACGGGTCTATGTAGTTAGGATTCCGGCAGCTTTCCCGGTCCCGAGTGGCTGCCGAAACAGATCACCCTGGCGACCTACAGGCCAAGGCAGCGGCCGCAAACCTGGTGGCCGAGCTCGCAGGTAGGCAACCCGCCGCGGCCTATCGGGCGGAAATCCAGCTGTGCACGTCGATGCCCACGACCGTGGGATGCTGGTGGCCCGCAACGAGAAATACAACCTGGTGCTGCCCGCCATGCGTATGTTCCATTGGCTGAAGCGCGGCTTCGAGTGGTGGGTATCTTCGCGTCGATGTCGCTGATCCGGGGTTCGGAGGAACAAAACCCCAAGCGGTGGATTTTGATAAGATTGATAACCTGGAAGTCTACATACGTCAACGCCAAAACCGCCTATTCGGCTTGGTTCTGCCGGAGGACACCGCACCATGTTGACTCTTGTCGAGCTGCATGCACAAAATCACGAGATAACGGAGCTCTCCAACGTCTTCCTTATCTCGCCGAAGGATCGCTCCATGTGCGATACCAATTGCGCCCGTGACGTGTTCTTCCAGTACAAGAAGTGCGTCAAGGAGCATATCGAGCTGGTGGACCAAAAGCTGTGCGGCAAGCTCATCGCCTACTCGGATTCGGATTTGATGTTGAAGGCGCTGCCGCCGGTGATGACCTGCTTGTCGCCATTGTGGATGCGGTAATCCCGTACATCCCGCACCCCGCACAGGAGCACGGTCTGCGGGAACGAACCAGGACGATCCGGGTAGCCGGCCCGGATCTGGCGCAGCAGGGAAATCAAAGTATCCCCCACCAGGCTATCCACCTCGTCCAGCAGCAAGACGATGGGGCGGTCGTTCTCCTCCGCCCAGCGGGCAAGAAGCCGGCGCAAAGCGCCATGAGAACCGGCGGTACGAAAAGCCTCCTCGGTCCAATCCTCCAGGCGCCGATCCCCCAGGTACCGGCGGGCATTTTCGGCAATCCCACTGACAATCGTGCGCATCCCTTCCCGGACATCCCCACGCGCCGACTGGGCCGGTTCCAGGTTTGCATAGAGGGCGGCGTAATCCTCTTCCGCGTTGAGCTGCTCCATCAAGGCCAACAGACAGCTGGTCTTGCCGGTCTGGCGCGGGGCGTGGAGGACGAAATACCGTTTCTCCCCGATCAAACGCCGGATTTCATCCATATCCCAACGCGCTAATGTGGGAACCGTGTAATGTTCGTCCGGCCTGGTAGGGCCGGCGGTATTGAAGGTCTTCATGAATCTTCCTTATCTGACGGCAATCGCCTTACATCCCCCACACCTCGATCCGGTGCTCCCCAGACTGCTCTTGCCTGACAAAAACCCTTTCCTCCCATGACACTTCCGGGGTGCGATCGAACACGATCAGATAGCCCTCCTCGGTACCGACCCGGTCCATGTAATCGGCGGTCTGCGCCAGGCCCTCCTTGATCGTTGCTTCCAGGGACTTGTGCAGGATCTTGAGCTCGATGACTACCCGTTGGACCGAGCCGTAGAAGCCCTGGGCCTCATCCAGCAGCCACTGCACCAACAGATCGGTGCGCCGCCGCCCCAGCCCGTACTCCCGGTCGATGCGCCCGCCGCTGTTGACGATGCGCTGCAGGAACGCCTGCATCAACAACTGCGGGCCGGCCTCTTTGTAGTCGAAGCGTTCGATCCAGATCTCGCTGTTTTCCCGGAAGAACTGCTGGAAGCCGTCCAGTAGCTTAGAGAAATCCAGGCGTCCGTCTTCTGTCATGTACCAAGCGGTCTCCTGCGGGATTCGGGTCTGGGTGATCCAGGTCAAAGCACGTGGGATGATTTCCCGGTAGATGGGATTGGCGATCTCGATCTGGGGGCGGGTGCGAATCAGTCCCAGGTCTTGCACATAGAGCTGGTCGTCTTCGCTGGGCGGCATTGCCCCGGGCTCGATAGCGCCGCTCAATAGCTCGCTGATAATCCGATGTACCCGTGGCTCCCGCAACTTGTCGACCAGCTGGTCGAGGTGGGTATCCCGCCGCTCGATGAGTTTTTCACGGGCACCGGCCATGATCGTTAGGCTGATCCGCTGTGCGCGGTCACGGTTCTCCTTGGTCCTGAAGCAGGCCTGGTAGCCGAGGGCATTGACCAGCCACGGCTGACCTGCGGTCTGCTCGAAGACATACTCGACTACCCTGGTCTCGAAAACTTGTCCGGTCTCCTCGGTATGTTGGGCATAGAGGGTGGCGACATCTCCCAGGCTGAAGTTCCCCAACCGCAGCGACTCGGATTTGATGTTGAAGGCGCTGCCGCCGGTGATGACCTGCTTGTCGCCATTGTGGATACGGTAATCCCGCACATCCCGCACCCCGCACAGGAGTACGGTCTGCGGGAAGGCACCAGGACGATCCGGGTAGCCGGCCCGGATCTGGCGCAGCAGGGAAATCAAAGTATCCCCTACCAGGCTATCCACCTCGTCCAGGAGTAAGACCAGGGGCTTCTCGAGCCGTCGGCACCAGCGACGCAGCCCTTCCCGGAGCAGACTGCCGGCAGCGTGAGTAACAATAATCTCCCGGGCAATTTCCGGCAGGAGCCGATCGGCCAGGTATTCATCGGCACTGGCGACCAAGGCGTCCAGGATGATTCGCATTCCCGACGCCATATCTCCCCGCGCCGCCTGGGCCGGCTCCAGGTTTACATAGAGGGCCGTATAGTCTGCCTCCGTGTTGAGTTGTTCCATCAGGGCCAATAGGCAGCTGGTCTTGCCGGTCTGACACTTGGGGGCGTGGAGGACGAAGTAGCGTTCCTCATAATCAGCGGTGGTTTCATCGACATCCCAACGCCGATAGCGGTGGAATAGTGTAATGCTTGTCCGGCCTCACGGGACCGGCGGTATTGAAAGGTCTTCATGAATCCTCCTGCAGGTGCAACTTCTTCCCACAACCGGAACGCTGAAGACTGTCTAAAGGGATTGTAGGCCGTAGGCTGGGTTTACGCGGCCGAGGACCTGGCCAAAACCCAGCAATAGTCCGAGCCACTCAAGACGATCAGGAACCGGCTCAATCTACTCATGGTATTCCTGTTCGACATTGATGGCCCAGAGGTGTGTGTTCGCCGAACTGCCAGTACAGATAGCTGGCCGGGACCCGCGCTCTCCCATGGTCCCAGGCCACCAGGGTATTCCATAATCGCGGTGGATAGGCGAAGAACCGACGCCATTGCCGTCCTGGAAAGCCGTGGTCGCAACAGGAAGCTCTTGCCGAGCAGGTCTTGCCACAGCCGGTTGACGGCTTATCCGACTTGGTAAAAGAAACGGTGTCCCCATGTGTCAAAGTTGAACCCCTGGTAGGACTCGGTGCGGAGCGTCCCGCCGACGTCGAGGGCCTTTTCAGCACCAGGGGGGACGTGGCTGTGCCGGACGGCTCCAGGGCTGCCGCCGGTCGCGGCGGCGATAATGACGATGCGGTCGGGCGACTGGTCAGCATCCGGGACTGGATTTCTCTCGGCTCCATCGGTCGTCGCTCCACGGGCGCATTATTGTTACCGGATCAATGTGCATCAAGGCGGGTCTTCGTTTCTGCCATCAAAAAACCGATGACACGGACGAAACCCAAGCCACTGGTTGAAGTAGTAAGAACAGTGCAGGGAACGGCGGTCGGTGCCGGCACCCAACCTCGTTGGACATGCAGGAAGCTTGAAGAAATCGGGGTGACCCCGACGAACAGGCCAATGCTGGCAGCATCTCCAGCAACGCCTCGGGCCACCTAAACCCCCTTACCAAAGCAATGTCACCGGCAACCATACAGGCCGTGGCCACGGAACCCGGAGTACTTTAGCCCAGGCTGAAATCGGTCGGCATTTCCCTACGGGCGAGGAGGAGACGGGTCCAGGAATGGCGCGCAGGAGCTAAATCGGTGCAGGCCATGCAGAGCCCCAATGACCAGCACTTAGGGTGCTTGCCCTGCACCGCGCGATCGAGCCGTATGGAATGGCCCGCATCCCGCGCAGCCGGTAACCCAATTCCGCGATTTCTTCCATGGCCCATTTGACCAAAAACTCGTCCTCGTCCGATCTTCCAATCGCATCGAAGATGGATTTTCTGACGGCACCAGTCGGTCCAGAAGTGCGACACTGTTCCGGGGCGAGTGTTGGTGCACATAACATGCAACAGATTGCGGTACTCGCCACGACAAGTTGCGCCTCCGGCTGCGCTGTCGTAGGAGAGCCGATGACGGCGGTGCGGTCAGATCTCGGCAGAAAGTTGCGCCAACAAAGCTTCAGGGCGTCCCGGCGCTACCACGCCCACGTCGGCGTCGGCAGAAGACCCAGGGCCTCACCACCAGCGCGGGCGGCGCGAATTCCGGGTCACCGCGCCGGTCCCGCGTTGACCTCGGCGATGTCTCGACCCCCGGCCGAGAGGCCACCGCCACCGACCGATCCCTGCAGGCATCGTCGACCACGATGATTTCTGGAAGAACCTGGCTGCGTTCCTACACGGGGCGTCCTACCTGACAACCACAAGGTCTCCGCCGCATTGAAACAAGGTATGATCACCGACAGGCTTACGTCGGGCGGAGGAGTGATCTTAGGCATAGTCGAAGAGGAACTGTTTGAAATACTCGATAGTCCGGCGTAATCCGTCCTCCAGCGTCACCTTTCGGCTCCCCCACCCCAGAGTGTTGAAACTTGGGGAATATCCGGACAACGCACCGCATCGGATCGTCGGCGGGTAACGGACCGGTACCAGCTTTGGAGCCGGAGTTGGTAAGCCGGATGACCTGCTCCGCCAACTCACCGATCCCGTTTCTCGTCAGGGATTGCCGAAAAATTGAGCGGACCCGAAACTTTCCGAGCGCGCCGTCACTTACCCACCGGCCTGTCCATGAAACGCAGGATGCCGTCCTACCCAGGTCATCGACCTGCTTAGAAGCTACGGGTCTGCTCACCGTCGCCATATAAGGGTGATATTCATGGCCTGCAACGCCTGCACGATAAAGTTATACCACCCGGCCCGTCGTTCAGGGTGCATCCGCGGGCCGTAGGTGTTGAAGATGCGCGCACCTGGCGATGTCGAGCCCGTGCTATCCAAGCGCATGGTTAAAGAAAGGCATTGTTATTTCTCAGCTTCCGCATAAATCGACTCAAAGTCTCTGTCTTCACGATCGAGGGTCGAATCGAATTCCCTCAGACGTACATTTTTCATCCCCTTTGATTTCAGAATATGAATAAGATTCTCTTCATCGAACATATATTTATGCAGACCGTCCATATAAGCCATATAATTCACATAATCTATTTTGGTTGTAGCATTATATCCAGGTTTATAAAAGAAATACAGATTTGGGTCTCTATCAGGATATTTCAGATAAGCTTCTATATAAAGTCTGGCATTGGGGACACAGATCGAGAAATTTCCACCTGGCAACAAGACCCTCATACACTCATCCAAAAACCTTTGCCCTTCTTTAAACGAAAGATGCTCCAGGAAATGAGATGAATATATTTTGGAAATACTTTCATTCGGAAAAGGTATTCCTTTTCTCAAGTCCCAGTAAATGTCGCAATTTATCTTCATATCCATTGTCAGCCACCCATCGACCCCCTTTTTATCTCCGGCACCTACTTCCAAGAATATTTCCTTTCCATCTTTCAAAAAGGATCTTATTCTCCATCTCGACACTTCATGCATAAAAAGCAAAAAAGACGGTTTGATGATTCTTTTGATTTTCTCTTTCATGAACACGCCAAGGGCCTTAACAAATAATTATGAGTTACTGCTAGCTTTGCATACTTCAACCTCGATTGTCAATCAATACCCCTTTCTGACTTTATGCAGGCTCAGACCTGTAACGAAGGTTTTGAACATATAGTATAAATGCTGAGGGAATCGTTTCAAATCGTACATAAAAACCAATTTTAAAAGTATTCCGATCCGTTTGAAATTGGAGTCCTCCATATTCACGAGATGGATATAGTTTCTACTCCTCAAGTGGGCATAACAATAATTATCCTTCCTTTCTTTTACTGAGTAATCGCCGGAGTCGAAACTTACACTTGCAACCCTTCCGAGAGTCCGGCCCTCCCGCCAGTCCAATAAGAGATTATACCCCTTCTCACGGGTGATAATCTCATATAGCTCGGTCCCGGGATACGGTACCAGGATGCTCCATACAACCGGATTCAGGCCAATTTGTGTCGCGCGCTCAATGCTTTCTCTATCCAACGCTTTATTACTGCCGGGAAGTCCGATAAGAAAGAAGCCACCAACGTTTATTCCCTGTTGTCTATACTCATGAATAGCATGGAAAACGTCATCGAGGGTTTCGCCTTTTCCAATGGATTGATGAATTTCCGGAACTAAACTCTCGATACCGAAATTAACTTGGTTAACACCTGCTTCTTTCATTAATCGGGCGAGCTCCTGGTCCGTAAATTTCGCCCGGATACCGCTTATACAATCCCATTCGAGAGACATCTTTTCCTCGATCAGCAAACGGCAAAATGCCTTGGCGCGTGATATTTTCAGCGTAAAATTATCGTCCAATATTTGAAATTTTTTCAGGCCATAGGTCTTTTTCATATGGTGTAATTCAGCTATTATGTTTTCGGGACTCCTTGCTCGCCATTTCCCTTCTCCGAGCAGCGGCAAAGCACAGTAAACACAATGCGCAGGGCATCCCCTGCTGGTTAAAATCGGATACCGGTCATAGGGATACGGAGTATTGTATTCCGAGACCGAATCAAAGCATAGATAATCTGGGAACGATAAGGAATCCAGATCCTTATTCAGTTCCCGCGGCTTGTTTTTCACAATCGAGTCACCATCCCTGAAAATGATACCATCAATTTGGTCAAGATTTTTTCCGGCAGCAATTTCAACGATCGTTTGTTCGCCCTCGCCAATGACGGCGATATCGAAGCCAGTGTTTTTCTCCATGAAAGCAAGGCCATCCAGACTGATGTGCGGACCGCCGCAAACCAAAATCGCATTCGGATTGATTTCTTTTGCGCTCGCGGCTAATTTCAGAACTTCATCGACGGTAGGCGTCATTACGCTTATTCCGATCATGTCGGCATCCCCTAAACGTTTCAGCCTCTCCGTTCTGCGGGACAGATAGTGGTTCAAATCAATGACTTCGACCTCATGTCCCGCTGGAATCAATGCACCAGCCAAATAGGCCAGTCCCGTATTCAGTCCGAGCATATTTCCATGGGGAGTGATAAACTTGATCTTCATTATTAGTACACTCCAAGCCATTTTGCGATGGAAATCTCCAAGGGATAACGGAAAAACAGATGTTTGATCCTTTGTCTTGCAAGAGGCCTGTAAAGCCTCCCCATGAGTTTAACATGGAAAGGAGGATTCGTATTAACGGGATCATTCAGGCAAGTGGAAGCAAACGCCAGTATTCTGACGATGCTTCGCATCTCTTCGGAGAACCAGACAGCGTGATCCGTCGTATAATTGAACGTGGCCCACTTTTCCAGGCAGTCCGGCGGTTCCAGCCCATGAACGACGGCTAAATCATGTAGCTCACAGCCCGGATAAGGAATGAAAAGAGAAAAAGCGGATATCTCGGCTCCCTCATTTTCTCTCTTGATCTGTAAGGCCAATGAGACACTCGCTTTCATGTCTTCCCAGGTTTCCGTCGGAAAACCCACCATAAAAAAGAATTGGGCACGCAGGCGATGCCTGGCCAATCTTCTGTTCGCTTCCAGTACATCTTCCCGCGTAATTTTTTTATTCATCAGGTTCAGCATGTTATTTGAACCGCTTTCCACACCTATTCCCAACCAGATACAACCGCTTTCTCTCATCAGTTCCAAAAAGGCATCATCCATTCTCAGAACGGTATCTATTCTTATATTCGCTTTCCAACGGATATTCAATTTCTTGAACGCTTCCACTAATTCTCTGCCCCTTTTAAGATCTATGAGAAATTCTTCGTCGTTGAATTGAAAAAGATCGATAGCATATTTTTCCATCAAGGATGTCATCCTTTCCAGTACATTATCCACACTCATGCTTCTCCATCTTCTCTTGTGGAAAACCTTGACATAACAATACCCACAATTGAATGGGCAACCCCGTGAAGTCGTAATATTGACGGATCTATAGCCTTGGTGACCACTAGTGTACTGGTCTATATCGATCAACTCCCAACAAGGAGGCGGTTGTGTATCGAGGTTTATAAACTCCCGATCCCGATTGTGAACGATTTTCCCATTCTCCTTGTAAGAAATCCCTGGTATTCCATCCAATGGCTCATTATCTTCAAGAGCCTTCATGAGTTCCACTACCGTTTCTTCACCTTCCCCTCGCACGATGATATCCACAAACTCGTTTTCCAATGTCTGTTCAGGCAGCAATGTGGGATGCACCCCTCCCCAAACAATGGGTATCGTCGAACGGGTCCTGACAAACTTGGCAATTTCCAGTCCATTCGAGATCTGGTCGCCGACTATGCACGAAATGCCAAGACAAATCACATCCCCTTTCAGAGTCTTTGAAAGCCAAAGTTTCCAGTCCTTTTCTATACGTTGGTCTATGATCTTTACCCGATACCCGACATGATGTAAAGCCGTCCCCACAAGTAACACACCGGCGGGTACAGAAGGAAAGCTCGAGTATCTATCTACGGAAATTCCCGGATGAGGATGGACGAGTAACACCGTGTGCATCATTGCCTCCGATTTTCATGCCCATTAATTATAAATTGCTGTCAATTTTGTCTTTTCCGATCCCTTTATCGGTCAAAATCCTTTTCCGAGCGTATGCAGACTCAAACCTGTATGTATCGAACGCTCGATGTTTTCTCTATTATTAATACACTCCAAGCCATTTCGCTACGGAAATCTCGAAAGGATAACGGAAAAATAGATGTTTGATCCTTTGTTTTGCAAGAGGCCTGTAAAGCCTCCCCATGAGTTTAATATGGAAGGGAGGATTTGTATCAACGGGATCGTTCAGGCAGGTAGAAGCGAACGCCAGCATTCTGACGGTGCTTCGCATCTCTTCGGAGAACCAAACAGCATGATCGGCTGTCCAACTGAACGTGGCCCATTTTTCCAAGCAATCCGGCGGTTCCAGCCCGTGAACGACGGCTAAATCATGTAGCTCACAGCCTGGATAAGGAGTGAAAAGAGAAAAAGCGGATATCTCAGCTCCCTCATTTTCCCTCTTGAGCTGTAAGGCCAATGAGATAGTCTCTTTCATGTCTTCCCAAGTTTCCGTCGGAAAGCCCACCATCAAAAAGAACTGGGCACGCAGGTGATGCCTGGCCAGTTTTCTGTTCGCTTCCAATATATTTTCCCGCGTAATTTTTTTATTCATCAGGTTCAGCATGTTATTTGAACCGCTTTCCGCACCTATTCCCAACCAGATACAACCGCTTTCTCGTATCAATTCCAAAAAGGCATCATCCATTCTTAGAAGGGTATCTACTCTTATACTTGCTTTCCAACAGATATTTAGCCTCTTGAACGCTTCCACTAATTCTCTGCCCCTTTTAATATCTATAAAAAACTCTTCGTCGTCGAACAGAAAAAGATCGATGGCGTATTGGTCCATCAAGAATGTCATCTCCTTCAGTACATTGTCTACACTCATGCTTCTCCATCTCCTCTTGTGGAAAACATTGGCATAACAATACCCACAATTGAACGGACAACCCCGTGAAGTCTTAAGACTGATGTATCTATAGCCTTGGTGCCCACCGGTGTAGCGGTGTATATCGATCAACTCCCAACAAGGAGGCGGCAGCGTATCGAGGTCTATAAACTCCCGATCTCGATTGTGAACGATTTTCCCATTCTCCTTATAAGAAATTCCCGGTATTCCAGCCAACGACTTATTCTCTTCAAGAGCTTTCATGAGCTCCACTGCCGTTTCTTCACCTTCCCCTCGCACAACAATGTCCACAAACTCGTTTTCCAATGTTTGCTCAGGCAGCAGTGTGGGATGCACTCCTCCCCAAACGATAGGTAGCGTTGAATGGGCCCTGACAAACTTGGCAATTTCCAGTCCATTTGAGATTTGGTCGCCGATTATGCACGAAATGCCAAGACAGATAACATTCTCTTGCAACCCTTCCGAGAGCCGAAGTTGCCAGTCTTTTTCCACATGCTGATCTATGATCTTTACCCGATACCCGGCATGATGTAAAGCCGTCCCTACAAGTAACGCACCGCCGGGCACAAAAGGTGCCCCCGAGTATCTGTTTACGGAAATTCCCGGATGAGGATGGACGAGTAACACCGTACGCATCATTGCCTCCGATTTTTATGCCCGTTAATTACAAATTTCTATCGGCTTTGCGTGCTCCGCCCCCCTCATTCGGTCAAAATCCTTTTCTGACCGTATGCAGACTCAAACCTGCAACGAAGTTTTTGAAGATGTAGTATAAGTGTTGAGGGAATCGTTTTACATCATATGTGAAAATCAATTTTAGAAGGGTTCCGGCCTTTTTGAAATTGGAATCATTCATATCCAGAAGATAACCGTAGGTCCTGCTTCTCAAGTGAGCATAAAAAAAATTGTCTATCCTTTCTTTCGCTGAGTAGTCACCGGAATCAAAAGTTACACCTATCTGACCCTGATGCCCGCCGACGGATAGGCCCTCCCGCCAATCCAATAAGAGATTATACTCCTTCTCATGGGTGACAATCTCATAGAGATCGGTCCCAGGGTACGGCACCAGGATGCTCCATACAACCGGATCCAGGCCCATTTGTGTCGCGCGCTCAATGTTTTCTCTATCCAACGCTTTATTACTGCCGGGAAGTCCAATGAGGAAATAGCCACCAACCTTTATTCCCTGTTGTCTATACTCATGAATGGCACGGAAAACATCATCGAGTGTTTCGCCCTTCCCGATAGTCTGATGGATTTCCGGAATTAGACTCTCGATACCGAATTTTACTTGAGTAACACCTGCCTCTCTCATTAATCGGGCGAGCTCCCGGTCCGTGAATTTTGCCCGGATACCGCTGGAACATTCCCATTCAAGAGACATCTTTTCCTCGATCAGCAGACGGCAAAACGCCTTGGCTCGTGACAGTTTCAACGTAAAATTATCGTCCAATATTTGAAATTTTTCCAAGCCATAAGTCTTTTTCATATAGTGTAATTCAGCTATTATGTTCTCGGGGCTTCTTGCTCGCCATTTGCCTTCGCCGAGAAGCGGCAAAGCGCAGTAAAGGCAATGTGAAGGGCATCCTCTGCTGGTTAAAATCGGGTACAGGTTGTAGGGATATGGGATATTGTATTTCGAGATCGAATCAAAGCATAAATAATTCGGGAACGGCAAGGAGTCCAGATCTTTCCTCAGCGCTCTCGGACCGTTTTTCACAACCGAATCACCGTCCCTGAAAATAATACCATCAATTTGGTCAAGACTTTTTCCGGCGGCGATTTCAATCATTGTCTGTTCGCCATCACCGACAACTGCAATATCGAAGCTCTTGTTATTCCCCATGAAATCAAGGCCATCAATACTGATGTGTGCACCGCCGCAAACCAGGATCGCATCCGGATTGATTTTTTTTGCGCTTGCGGCTAATTTTAGGGCGTCCTTGACAGTAGATGTCTTTATGCTGATTCCGATCATGCCGGCATCCCTTAAACCTTCCAGCCTCCTTGTTCTTTCGGGCAGGTAGTTATTCAGATCAATGACTTCAACCCCATGCCCTTCCGCAATCAATGCGCCGGCCAAATAGGCCAGTCCCGTATTCAGACCGAACCAGTTCCCCTGCGGATCAATAAATTTAATCTTCATTGTTTATATCGACTTGGTTGCCGGTGACACCAAGTTGGCATACAGGCGGCGAATATCCTCGGCTCGCACGACACCGGTCAGCCACATCATGCCCAAGGCAACCGTACCCCCCGCCACCGCATCGAGCAAAGGTAGTCCGAGCCTGCCCACCAGTCTGGCCATAATGAAGCCGAGCAGACCCCCGGCCAGCACCTTGGCAAGCCGGATCAGGCGCGGTCGTGGTGCGGAAAGGATCACGACCCCCGCCAGACCACCCAGTAGACCTACTGTTCCGGTGACGATGGCCGCCCCCAGTGCCTGCCAGCTCGGGATCACCAGCACATGGGCCAATACCGCGGTGCCGAGCATGGGCAGCGCGATCGCCGGCAACAGGAAATGGCGCTCATGGACCACGAGTTGAGGGACCACGAATGCTTTCAGCAAGATGCCCGCACTGCCGATCAGGAGCCAGGCCGCCAGTGGCGCGGCGGCGGCAAAATCCGATCCGAACAGATACCGACACAGACTCGGCGTTGCCCCCGCAACCGCGAGCGTGAGACCGGCCATGGTCGCTACCGCGCGCTCCAACTGCATCGAGATGTCGTCGGCGCCTTCCGGATCACCGGCAGAACGCGCGCGGGTAATGGCCGCGATCGCCGGGGGCGCAACTAAAGGGGTGAATAGACCCGGGACTATTGCCAAGAGTTGCGCCGCGGCAAAGTGGCTGAGCGCCGTATTCGAGCCGCCGAAGACGGCCAGCAGCAAAATGTCGATCCGGTTAAAGACTTGAAGGCCCAGTATAAAGAAGAAGATCGACGCCGATAAACTCCGGATCTCCGAAAACCGGAGCCGAATGGGGACGCGGAGGGGAAAGGCACAACGTCGGCGGCACCACAGGATCTCGGCCACCCGTGCAAAGAGGAGGGCCAGGATGGCTCCCTCGAGGCTCATCCCGCTCCCGATCAGGATCACAGTGAGGCTCAACCGAATGAGCTGGAACACTGCCATGGAAGCCCCCGCGTGCTGGTAAAACCCGAGTCCGATCAGCGCGTTGCGATGCGTTTGCACGAGTGGTAACAGAAGGATCTCCGCGCCGGCCAGAATCAGCAACCCGGTGAGCTCCGGATGTCCAACCCAGTTTGCCAGGAGCGGGCTCAAGGTCGAAAACAACACCCAACCGGCAGTACCGATCCGGAAATTGAGACGGATCAACTGACCGGCCATGTCCAGCGGCATCCTCGCGCCCGAGACCAGTCTCACTCCGGTAGGACCCGCTAAGATGCTCGCCGCAACCCAGGCGACCGGGGTCGTGGCAGAAAGGACGAGGCCCAGCAGTCCATATCCCTCCAGGCCGAGGCGTCGGGTCAGAAAGGCGGCGCTGATCAAGCTGACAAAGAGCGCCAGGGCCTCGGCGAACAAGCCAATCGCCGCACCGCGGACCAGGCCCGCCGTCCACCGCGACCGTTGTTGCTCTTCACTCACTGCCGACACCTAAGTACAGCGGTGCGGAAATACCGATGTTGTGGTTTGTTGTCAATAAACGCGAATCAATGCAAATCAGCCGCAAAAAGTTTGACAAGATAGTCCGCAATCTTTTCATGGGCTGATTTATTAGGGTGATTTTCATAAGGGACGTTTATTCGATACTTATCCATATCAGATAAAATATCGTCGATTTTGATAACGGCGATTTGTCTGGTTTTTAACCTGGACAAGATTTCTTTGTAGAAGTGAGAGTTGTCGGGCCATAATAAAACATAAAATTTGCCCCCATACCGTTCTTCAAATAAATTTCTGGATTTATCAACGATGTTGACAAATAAATCAATATCAGCAATGGAAATTGTTTGACCCCACGATGACAACCATTTTCGCACGAAGTTTGAGCGGGTTATCACGGTTATGAAACTGGCTATCAGAAAATTCTGAAAGGGTCCTTGATAGATGGCCTTACCCCTTTCATTTAATGAATATCGTGGTCCTGATTGATCCCACCACGCACGACCGGCACAACGAGCGACATGGTCGAAGATAGCTTGGTATACCGCATATCGAGGCGAGGCATTGGCAATGATGGTTTGTTCCAGGTTATTTTCAAGTACAGCGAGCATCTGATGAGGTCCATAACCATGGAACCCGAAGTTAAAGGCTTTGAACCCTCCCTTTTCTTCAACACGATAGGGCATGGTTTCGTCATCATTGACGCCTTCTCCAAAGGTAAATGAACCACCAAAAAACAAAATGGCAGTTTCAGGTCGGTGTCGGTGATTAAATCCCCTTCTCAACCCGTTTTTGTCTATGGTGTATTTAACATTATAAAATACCTCATTGCCATAAGGTTTTTGCGCAGTCACCCGAATATCTTTTTTAGGGACAGCCCCTAAGAGTCTATGTGTTTGAAAGTAGGCGGGGTTGGAAATTGAAAAATTAATCAAGTCAGGTGATTGCTCCGAAAACCATCCCGACAAATAGGCTTCATATAAACCAAACGTCAAAATAGCAGTGCCCGTATATAAAGCCAAAAGTTGTATATTGGATTTTGAGGTAAGCACAACAGCCAGACAACCTAAAAACCATAACAGGGAAATATAAACAAAGGCATCGCTCCTATTATAATAGGCAATAGTCAGAGATGCCGAGCATAGCATGATCAGTATTATGGTTTTGAGAAACCAGTTTTTTAATTTATTCATGAGCGATTCAATAGATCACAGTTCCAGGCTTCTTTCTTGACGAACATTGCGCTAGCGTTCCGCAATGAAGCCCGCCACTACCGCGACTTGAGACAATCCAAGCAGAATCATGCGTAGAAATGGCCGAGGCCGCTTGTTGCGAAAAGGATAGTGCGCCATAAGAACATAGAACCGGATGCCCTCGAAACGGATCTTTTTACCCTTACGCGCAGCCACCCGAGTTCGCAGGTGGTAGGCCCCACGACCATAGTGAAAGTGCTGGCGCCAGAACCGCCCAAAATCGAGGTGGTGGGCATGACCCACAACGGCACCGGGTACACAGACCAGCGGCCAGCCCATATCCATCCAACGCAGGCTATAGTCCCGGTCTTCGGCCGCCGCTAACGGGAAGCTCTCATCGAAGCCATCGATTGCCCCATGGCACCGCGCGGAGCAGGCCATATTGTTGGATGTAGAAAAACGCAGTCTCCGACTCCGCTGGGCGGCGTATTCGTAGAGAAAACTTACCAGGTCCTGGCTCGTCTCAGCGAAGATATTGTCTTTCAAGACATTGTACGTTTGGCCTCCAACCAGCGTATGCGGGTCTCTCCGCACGGCTTCCGCCATCTTATGCAGCCAGTCCGGCTCCGGCAAACAATCGTCGTCCGTAAAGGCGAAGATGGGCGCCCGCGCCATCCGCGCGCCGGCATTGCGCGCACTGGCGGGCCCTGCGTTCTTTTGGCGCAGGCAGATAATATCGAGTCGATCCGCGAAGGTATGCGTGACGGCCTCTGCCGGTTCAGGGGAACCGTCGTCTACGACGATGACCTCGAAATTTCCGCCTCGCGTCGCGCTGAGTGCCTCGAGGCACTGCGCCAACTGCCGCGGGCGATTGTAAGTAGGAATGATGACGCTGATATCCGGTTTGTCCATCTCTGCTGTCCTGATAAGGTGCCCTGATATTGTAGATTCACAATCTCTGGGGGTGAACCACCGATCCTCGGGTTGGGCATCGAAGTGGTGAACTCTGGTGGGCGTCTTTACCGAGCCGACCGGTTCAGGCCCGGGCTACCGGTGTCCCGTGCTCGTCATTCAATCCAATCCGTTCAATGAAAAATGATGTCTTTCGACGGCAATCGCCTTACATCCCCCACACCCCGATCCGGTGTTTCCCATACTGTTCTTGCCTGACAAAGATCTTTTCTTCCCACGGCACCTCCGGGGTGCGATCGAACACAATCAGATAGCCCTCGTCGGTGCCAACCCGGTCCATATAATCGGCGGTCTGGGCCAGGCCTTCTTTGATCGTTGCCTCCAGGGATTTGTGCAAGATCTTGAGCTCGATGACCGCCCGTTGCACCGGGCCATGGAAGCCCTGGGCCTCGTCCAGGGGCCACTGCACCAACAGGTCGGTGCGCCGACGCCCCAAACCATATTCCCGGTCAATGCGCCCGCCGCTGTTGACGATGCGCTGCAGGAATGCCTGCATCACCAGTTGGGGGCCGGCCTCCTTGTAGTCGAAACGATTCGCCCAGCTATCCCCGTTCTCCCGAAAGAACTGCTGAAAGGCAGCAAGCAGCTTGGGGAGGTCGAGCCGCTTGTCTTCTTTGACATACCAGGCGGTCTCCTGGGGGATCAGGACCTGGGTGGTCCAGGTGAGGGTACGGGGGATCACCTCCCGGTAGATGGGGTTGGCGATGGCGAGCTGGGGGCGGGCTTGGATTAACCCTAAGTCTTCCACGTATTGCAGGTCGTCCTCCGGGATCGTGGCGTCTGCTCCCACCGTTTCTTCCACCGTGTCGGCCAGTATCCGACCGATGATCCGCTGGACCCGCGCTTCCCTGAGCTTGTCCCCTAGCTGGTCGAGATGGGTATCCCGCCGCTCGATGAGTTTTTCACGGGCATCGGCCATGGTCGTCAGGCTGATCGGTCGGCTGCGATCGCGGCCGGTTTTCATTTCGAAACAGGCCTCGTAGCCGAGGGCATTGACCAGCCAGGGCTGGCCGGCGGTCTGCCCAAAAACGTAATCGATCACCCCGGCCTCGAATACCTGTCCGGTCTCTGGGTATGTTGGGCATAGAGCCCGGCAACCTCTTCCCGGCTGAAATTCCCCAACCGCAGGGACTCGGGTTGATGTTGAAGGCACTGCCGCCGGTGACCGACTGGTTGTCGCCGTTGTGGATACGGTAATCCCGCACATCCCGCACCCCGCACAAGAGCACGTCTGCGGAAAGGCCTGGGGACGATCCAGTGTCCGGCCCGGATCTGGCGCAGCAGCGAGATCAGGGTGTCTCCCGCAGGCTATCCACCTCGTCCAAAGAGCAAGACCAGGGGCCTCTCGAGCCGCCCGGCACCAGCGACGCAGCCCTTCCCGGAGCAGACTGCCCGGCGGCGTGAATTTAACCCAATAAGCTCCTGGGCAATATCCGGCAGAGCGGTCAGCCAGTATTCATCGGCACTGGCGACCAGGGCGTCAGGATGATCCGCATTCCCGACGCCATATCTCCCCGTGCCGCCTGGGCTCCGGAAGGTTCCCGTAGGGCCGTATATTCCGCTTCGTGTTGAGCTTCTCCATCAAGGCCAACAGGCAACTGGTCTTGCCGGTCTGACGTGGGGCGTGGAGAACGAAATACCGTTCTCCCCGATCCAAACGCCGGATTTCATCCATATCCCAACGCGCTAATGGAGGGACCGTGTAATGTTCAGGCGCCTTAGGAATGGCGGTATTGAAGGTCTTCATGAATCTTCCTTATCTGACGGCAATCGCCTTGTCCCCACCCCCGATCCGGTATTTCTCCTTACTGCGCTTGCCGAACCAGGACCTTTCTTCCCATGACACCGCCGGGGTGCGATCGGGCGCACGATCAGATAACCCTCCTCGGTGCCGACCCGGTCCATGTAATCGGCGGTCTGAGAAAGGCCCTCCGCAATCGTCGCCTCCAGGGATTTGTGCAGGATCTTGAGCTCGATGACCGCCCGTTTTGCACCGGGCCATGGAAGCCCTGGGCCTCGTCCAGGGGCCACTGCTGCCAACAGGGTCGATTACGGCACTCCCGAGCCCGTACTCCCGGTCGATGCGCCCGCCGCTGTTGACGATGCGCTGCCAGGAATGCCTGCATCACCAGGCTGAAATTGGCCTCCTTGTAGTCGAACCGATTCCTTGGCTGTCGCCATTCTCCCGGAAGAACTGCTGGAAGGCGTCGACAGCTTGGGCAGATCAGTCGCCCGTCTTCTTTGACATATGAAACGGTCTCTTGGGGGATCAGGACCTGGGTGGTCAGGTGGTACGCTGGGATCACCTCCCGGTAGATGGGGTTGGCGATGGTGAGCTGGGGGCGGGCCCGGATGAGGCCGAGGTCTTCCACATATTGCAGGTCGTCCTCCGGAATCGTGGCTTCTGCTCCCGTCGTATCGGCCAATATCCTGCCGATGACTCGATGGACTCGCTGTTCCTTCAATTTATCTCCCAGCTGATCGAGATGGGTATCCCGCCGCTCGATGAGCTTTTCACGGGCACCGGCCATGACCGTCAGGCTGATCGGCTGGGTACGGTCGCGGCCTGCCTTCGTTTCAAAACAGGCCTCGTAGGCGAGGGCATTGACCAGCCAGGGCTGGCCGGCGGTCTGCCCAAAAACGTAATCGATTACCCCGGCCTTGA
Organism: Candidatus Thiosymbion ectosymbiont of Catanema sp. Cochon2018; assembly: GCA_011392765.1. Taxonomy (GTDB): domain Bacteria; phylum Pseudomonadota; class Gammaproteobacteria; order Chromatiales; family Chromatiaceae; genus Thiosymbion; species Thiosymbion ectosymbiont_A. Next base: position 673,203 of record WYCW01000003.1, read on the forward strand.
ATACCTGCCCGGTCTCCTCGGTGTGCTGGGTATAGAGGGTGGCGACATCTTCGTGGCTGAAGTTTCCTAAGCGCAGGGATTTGGATTTGATGTTGAAGGCGCTGCCGCCGGTGATGACCTGGTTGTCACCGTTATGAATACGGTAATCCCGGACATCCCGGACCCCGCACAGGAGTACGGTCTGCGGGAAGGAGACAGGACGATCCGGGTAGCCGGCCCGGATCTGGCGCAGCAGGGAAATCAAAGTATCCCCCACCAGGGAATCTACCTCGTCCAGTAACAGAACAATGGGTCGGTCGTTCGCCTCCGACCAACGGGAGAGCAGTCCCTGCAGAGCACCATGGGGACCAAATTCATGCAGCGTTTCATCGACCCACTCCCGCAGTCGCTGGTCACCCAGGTAACGGCGGGTATTTTGGGCAATCCCACTGACAATCGTGCGCATCCCCGCTGCCACATCCCCGCGCGCTGCCTGGGCCGGCTCCAGGTTTACATAGAGGGCCGTATAGTCTGCCTCCGCGTTGAGTTGTTCCATCAGGGCCAATAGGCAACTGGTCTTGCCGGTCTGGCGCGGGGCATGGAGGACGAAATACCGTTTCTCCCCGATCAAACGCCGGATTTCATCCATATCCCAACGCGTTAATGCGGGGACCGTGTAATGTTCGGCCGGCCTTGTAGGGCCAGCGGTATTGAAGGTCTTCATGAATCTTCCTTATCTGACGGCAATCGCCTTACATCCCCCACACCCCGATCCGGTATTTCCCATGCCGCTCCTGCCGGACTAAGACCTTTTCTTCCCAGGGCATCTCCGGGGTGCGATCGAACACGATCAGATAGCCCTCCTCGGTACTGACCCGGTCCATATAATCGGCGGTCTGGGCCAGGCCTTCTTTGATCGTTGCCTCCAGGGATTTGTTCAGGATCTTGAGCTCGATGACCGCCCGTTGCACCGGGCCATGGAAGCCCTGGGCCTCGTCCAGGGGCCACTGCACCAACAGGTCGGTGCGACGTTTCCCCAGCCCGTACTCCCGGTCGATCCGCCCGCCGCTGTTGACGATGCGCTGCAGGAACGCCTGCATCAATAATTGTGGACCGGCTTCCTTATAGTCGAACCGTTCGATCCAGATCTCGCCGTTTTCGCGGAAGAAGTGCTGGAAGGCATCGAGCAGCTTGGGAAAATCCAAGCATCCGTCCCGACCCACATACCAGGCGGTCTCCTGCGGGATTCGGGTCTGGGTAATCCAGGTCAGGGTACGTGGGATGATTTCCCGGTAGATGGGATTGGCGATCTCGACCTGCGGGCGGGTGCGGATCAGTCCCAGGTCCTGCACATAGAGCTGGTCGTCCTCGCTGGGTGGGGTTGCGCCGGGCTCGATAGCGCCGCTCAATAGCTCGCTGATAATCCGATGTACCCGTGGCTCTCGCAACTTGTCGACCAACTGGTCGAGATGGGTATCCCGGCGCTCGATGAGTTTTTCACGAGTATCGGCCATGACCATCCGTTTGTTTGCTCGAAGACATACTCGACTACCCCGGTCTCGAAGACTTGCCCGGTCGCCTCGGTGTGTTGAGCATAGAGGGTGGTGACATCTCCGTGGCTGAAGTTTCCTAAGCGCAGGGATTTGGATTTGATGTTAAAGGCATTGCCACCAGTGATGACTTGGTTGTCGCCATTATGGATGCGGTAATCCCGTACATCCCGTACCCCACACAGGAGCACGGTCTGCGGAAAGGCCTGGGGACGATCCGGGTAGCCGGCCCGGATCTGGCGCAGCAGGGAAATCAAAGTATCCCCCACCAGGGAATCCACCTCGTCCAGTAACAGAACAATGGGTCGGTCGTTCGCCTCCGACCAGCGGGAGAGCAGTCCCTGCAGGGCACCATGGGGACCAAATTCATGCAGCGTCTCATCGACCCACTCCCGCAGTCGCTGGTCACCCAGGTAACGGCGGGCATTTTGGGCAATCCCACTGACAATCGTGCGCATCCCCGCTACTACATCCCCGCGCGCTGCCTGGGCCGGCTCCAGGTTTACATAGAGGGTCGTATAATCCGCTTCCGTGTTGAGCTGCTCCATCAAGGCCAACAGGCAGCTGGTCTTGCCGGTCTGGCGCGGGGCGTGGAGGACGAAATACCGTTTCTCCCCGATCAAACGCCGGATTTCTTCCATATCCCAACGCGCTAATGCGGGGACCGTGTAATGTTCGGCCGGCCTTGTAGGACCGGCGGTATTGAAGGTTTTCATGAATTATTTATCGCCTACGGATTCGGCATTTCGGTGGTGGCGCAATGCCATTAAGTTAAGGGTACCTTGAAAATAGGTGTTTTCACTACCCAAGAGCCTCTAACCTATTGATTATCCATGTGCTCCGTTGACGAAAATCGTATTTTTCAAAGTGCCCTTAACTCAACTACGTGAGCTTACCACCACGCTCATGAATAAACATACACG
>WYCW01000004.1:0-172031 GCA_011392765.1 Candidatus Thiosymbion ectosymbiont of Catanema sp. Cochon2018
TTCTTAGTAGATATTGGCATCGGTGTCGATTTCTCGCCCGACCAGCGTTTACTAGCCGTCTCGACTTCTGATACCACGGTAAGCGTATGGAACACGAAGGATTGGACCCAGAAAGCCAAGCTGACCTCTAGGTCAGGGGATACTATTTTCGAGGTCGAGTTTTCTCGGGACGGCAAAAGATTGGCAGCAGTCTCTTTGGCTCTGGCTCGGGATCTGGATCTGGGATTGTGGGTTTGGGACACGGACACTTGGGAATCGACAGATCAGATCGCCGTTTCAGAAATATTCCCAATAGGATTGGCATTGTTTCCGAATGCCGACGAGGTTGCGATTGCATCGATAGAAAGCACCAGCATTTGGGACCTGCAGACCTACACACCGTTGCTAAGCTTCCCGTCCGGCGGAACGGGCGTAGCAATAACACGCAATGGAACCGAACTCGCAATAGCAGGGTACGACGGTGCAGTCACCATCATAGATCTCGAAACCAACGAGCCGGTCTTCTCTCAGAATTTTGCCCAGACCTTTTGGGCCGTCGATTGGTCACCGGACGACCGCTACATCATCGTTTCCTACACCGGCGGGGCCGAGATCTGGGATGTGCGTGCAGAACCACCCGAATCCGTATTCGTGATCAATGCCCATGGGGACGCACAAGTCAACGATGCCCACTTCTCGTCAGATGGGAAGCTCGCCGTGACCCTGGGGGAGGACAACAAGATCCGCGTCTGGGACACGGCGGATCTCGAGGCCGAAACCCCCGGCTTTCCTTCCGGTGACCCGAAAGCGATCTGGCGGTATATGCAGCAGGTCTTGAACCTGACCCTGGACGAGAACGACGAGGTGGTTCCCCTCCGGCCCGGAGGCCCGCGGGATATCGAGGGCTGGGACCCGACGCTCAGCGAGCAGTAAAGGGTGTTGGGCTAAACCTTTTGGAGTGCGGCGGCAACCTTCCCCCGGCACCGACAGAACCCTGCGGTACCTGGCGTAACCGAGGCGCCGATATTTACACCACGAACCTGCCGCCGCTTTGGATTCGGCGACACATCCGTCCCCAGGAGGGTGTCGCAAAAGGTATCGATCTTCGCCCTTTGCCCCCTCTCCCCAACCCCTCTCCCGGCCGGGAGGGTGTCGTAAAAACGGTGGTGTCAGCTACCAGTCCATGAAGTTTAACCACAGAGAACACAGAGGATACCGAGAAGGGAACCGGTCAATAGTCTCTGTGTTCTCTGTGTCCTTTGTGGTTCAAAATAAGGACTTTTGCGACACTCTCGGCCGGGAGAGGGGCTTTTGCGACACCCTCCCCAGCAAAAGGTGTTGCGGCCAGGAACCGGTTAGGGTATTTGCTGCGCCGCGTGTTTCACTCTCAAAATCCGTACGGTGCGGGCCTCGACCAGAGTGGTGTTCTAATTTTGTTGCTGCCGAGTATAGGGAACTTGAAAACCCCCTGTCATGGGGTTTTCAAAGCACCCTGATAAACCAGAAACAACAAAGTTAGAACACCACCTGGATATGGTAAGAAAAGAGTCCCTGAATCCACGTTGACTAAAATTTCCCAACCCCACGATCGCTTCCTGAAGGAACTGCTCTCCCACCCGGAGCGGGCGGGGGCCTTGTTGCGAGCGCACCTGCCTGGCGAGGTGGTACGGTTTCTATCCGACAAGCCGCCGGAACTGGTAGATGCCTCATTCGTAGACGAAGCGTTGGACGGGCACCTGAGCGATCGGCTCTACAAGGTAGAGACCAGCGACAGCCGGACCGCTTATCTTTACGTGCTCATTGAACATAAGAGTGCACCGGATCGGAAAATCGGCTTCCAGCTGTTGAGATACCTGGCAGAGATCCTGAAGCAATGGGAAAAGGAGAACCCGAAGTGGAAGCGGTTACCGGCCATTGTGCCGTTCGTCTTCTATCATGGCTTCAGCAAATGGCGGCTCCCGAATGAATTTCTACACCTCGTGGATGCCGAGGAGTCCTGGCGGCCCTATCTGTTGAATTTCCGGTTCCCGGTGCTCGATCTGGGAAAAATCCCGGACCAACAATTGTCCGGGGACCGTCGTTTGTACGCCTGGCTGCTGGCCATGAAATACGCGACCAGAGGGCGGGAACAGAAAACGGTCAGGGAGTTGCTGGTCGAGGCGCTCCGGGGCGTTCCGGAAGACCTGCGCCCGATCCTTTACTATTTGGTGCAGACATATGTCTATGATGAACAGACGCTGCGCAAAATTATCCGAGCGGTACGACCGGAGGAGGAAGCAACCATGATGTCCCAGTTTGCCCAGGACATTACACGAGTGGCTCGTCAGGAGGCTTTGCGGGAAGGCATGCAACAAGGCCTGCAACAAGGCCTGCAACAAGGCCTGCAGCGAGGCCACCGGGAAGGCCACCTGGAGGGTCTACGGGAAGGAGAAGCGAAAGGAGAAACAAAAGGAGAAGCGAAAGGAGAAGCGAAGCTGCTGCTTCGTCAGCTTTCGCGTCGTTTTCAACCCTTGCCCGAGGGGATCTCCGAGCGGATTTATGGGGCTGACCCGGACACCATTGAAACCTGGGCCGATCGCGTGTTGGATGCAAAATCCCTGGATGAAGTCTTTACGGGGTGAAGGGTGTTTCACCGATCGGCAGTGTTATAACTCTGTTGTTCCAGAGGCACAACATATTGATTAGCATATCTATTTGAACCCTGAGAAACAAAGTTGGAACACTACCCCTTTCACGCCACCGGCGCTGGCCGTGGCACGAAGCTGTTCCAGAGTCATGCTGAACATGATATGGCTCTCTATCAATCGCGGCGAACCGAATGTCTCGACTGTGCGCGAATGATAGAAATCATGCAAGCCCCCAGGGGGGCAAAAGGGTCGTTTTGTGGAGTTTATAAAGGGACACCCGCCTCCCTTTCCGATAACATTTCCGGTTCCTGCCGGAAACACCAAATTCTTGAACAGAACGGACAGCACTATGATCGAACGCATCGACGTGGGCGGCCTGCGTGTCGCCAAACCCCTCTACGACCTGGTGAAGGAAGAAATCGCCCCCGGCACGGGGGTCGATCCGGATCGGTTCTGGACCTCCTTCGGTGAGATCGTGCGCGACCTGACCCCTCGCAACCGGGAGCTGTTGGCCAAACGCGACGCGCTCCAGGTCCGTATCGACGAGTGGCACCAGCAGAACCCAGGTCCCGCCGCGGACCCCGCGGCCTATCGGGCCTTCCTGGAGGAGATCGGTTATCTGGTCCCCGAGGGTGAGGACTTCGCAATCGGCACCGAGAATGTCGATGCGGAGATCGCCCGGATCGCGGGACCCCAGCTGGTGGTCCCCGTGAGTATCCCGAGGTATGCCCTGAATGCCGCCAATGCCCGCTGGGGCAGCCTGTACGACGCCCTCTACGGGACCGATATGCTGCCCGAGGACGGAGGTGCGGAACGTGGCAATGCCTATAACCCGGTGCGCGGCGCCAAGGTGATCGAGTACGCCAACGGGTTTCTCGACCAGGCGATCCCGCTGACCAGGGGCCGTTACGCGGAGATAACCGAGTACCGGGTAATGGGCCGCAAGCTCGTGGTTACCCTGGCCGGAGGCGGCGAGACCTCGGTCGCGGACGCCAGGGCCTTTGTCGGCTATCGCAAGACCGATGATGGGCACCTCGAGTCGGTCCTGCTGGTCCACAATGGCCTGCACATTGAGATCCGGATCGATCGGGAGCACCCGGTCGGCAAGGACAGCCCGGCGGGGGTGAAGGACGTGGTCCTGGAGGCGGCCGTTACCACGATCCAGGATTGCGAGGACTCGGTCGCCGCCGTGGATACCGAGGATAAGGTCGCGGTCTACCGCAACTGGCTCGGTCTCATGAAGGGCAACCTCAAGGCGAGCTTCGAGAAGGGGGACAAGCTCGTGGAGCGAGCGTTGGAGCCGGACCGCCGCTTCACGACGCCGGATGGTTCCGAGCTCACCCTGCATGGACGCAGCCTGATGCTGGTCCGCAACGTGGGTCATCTCATGACCAATGACGCGGTGCTCACGGCCGGCGGCGAAGAGGTGTTCGAGGGTATGCTCGACGCCATGGTGACCGCCCTGGCGGCTATGCATGATCTGCGGGGGCTCGGCACCTCCAAGAATTCACGGACCGGGAGCGTCTATATCGTCAAGCCCAAGATGCATGGCCCCGAAGAGGTCGCCCTGGCGGTGGATCTCTTCGCGCGTGTCGAGGACGCCCTGGGCCTCGCCCGCAACACCCTCAAGATCGGCATCATGGATGAGGAGCGGCGCACCACGGTCAATCTCAAGGAGTGCATCCGGGCCGCCCGCGAGCGCGTCATCTTCATCAACACCGGGTTCCTGGATCGCACCGGCGACGAGATGCACACCGCCATGGAGGCGGGTCCCATGATGCGCAAGGGGGACATGAAGACCAGCCCCTGGCTGCTCGCCTATGAAGATTGGAACGTAGACACCGGCCTGGCCTGCGGTCTCTTCGGGCGGGCCCAGATCGGCAAGGGCATGTGGACCATGCCGGACGAGATGCGGGCCATGGTCCAAACCAAGCAGGTCCACCCCCAGGCCGGTGCGAGCTGCGCCTGGGTGCCGTCCCCCACCGCGGCGACCTTACACGCCATGCATTACCACCAGGTCGATGTGGCGGCGCGGCAGGCGGAGCTGGCCGCCGGTGGCCGCCGCGCCGACCTGGATACCATTCTCCGATTCCCGGCCGTCGCCGAGCCGACCTGGACCTCGGAGGAGATCCGGCAGGAGTTGGACAACAACTGTCAGGGGATCCTGGGCTATGTGGTGCGCTGGATCGACCAGGGGGTAGGCTGCTCCAAGGTGCCGGATATCAGCGACATCGGCCTCATGGAGGACCGCGCCACCCTGCGCATCTCCAGCCAGCATGTTGCCAACTGGCTCCGCCACGGCATCGTGGACAAGGAGCAGGTTATGGAGACCCTGAAGCGCATGGCCAAGGTCGTGGACGATCAGAACGCGGGCGACCCCCGGTATCGACCCATGGCACCGGGCTTTGACGGCGTCGCCTTTCAGGCCGCCCAGGACTTGATTTTCAAGGGCCTGGAAATCCCGAACGGCTATACCGAACCGACCCTCCACGCCCGACGACTGGCGCTCAAGGCGGCCGGCTGATCCACCCGCCGGCTCAAGAGGGTGTCGCAAAAGCCCCTCCGGGGGCTATTGATGAGAACCGGTGTTCGTTTTGCTTTTGAACCACGGAGAACACCGAGCACACAGAGTTGGCCTATTCTCTTCTCGGTGTGCTCTGTGTCCTCCATGGTTCGAATTCTGCAGGCCGGTAGCTGACACCACTGTTTTTACGACACCCTCCTCAAGGTTGGGGGCGCTAGCCCGTAGGCTGGGTTCGGGGACGAACCCGGCACTCGACTAAGGACGTAGCGCAGGCGTCTCGCCTGCAACCCGCGGGCGAAACGCCCGCGTTCCGGCAGGCGGGACGCCTGCGCTACATGGACCCGGCTTAATTGAGAACACAGTGTTTAGATCGCGTGATTTGTCGTGTTAGCTATCGTGCTGACCATCCGAGATGGCCGGTTTACTTCCGTGATTTTGCAGGGACATGATCTACCCGTGGCCGTTCGTCGGTATTCGAGGCGAAGCCTCGTTAGTGCCCGTATGAAGTGGCTGCCAGGCGAATCTCCGGATTCCGAGGAGCGGTGTACTTCGTCTGGTATGATGGCTGAAGCTCTCACTTAAGGCGCGGCGTACATCGCGGAGAAACCCGGCACTAAGAATCGCACGGGCGGTTAGCGTCAGGAATTCGGTCTTGCCGTGATCGCAGCTGCCCCAGCAGCCTACACCGCGGAGACCGTGCGCAGGCTTTCGAACATCGAACCGCTTTCGCGGGCGAACGGATGGGTTACAGCCCCGCGTCAGCTCTGGCGAGTGGAGTTGCGCCTGCGCTATGCCCATGGTCGATTTGCTTGTAACAATTGAGCAAAACCACCAGCTTCAGTACCGGCGCCTCCCTCCCTTGAGTTCTTTCACGGGCACGGCAGCCTGCTGTGCCTGCCGCGGAACGGAAGCCGCCGCTTTGGGCTTCGCCCGTTTCCGGTGCAGGATGCGGACTCGACCGCGTCCGTTCAGGGTCCTGAGCATGGCAGCATCCCGAGCATAGACGTCATCCCAAAACAGGACGCTGCCATCCGCATTTCCCTCCGCTGTCCAATAGGCCAGAACGACCGGCAAGGGCCTTTCGAGGCGTACCAAGCGGGTATGTTTGGAGGCAACGATCTTCTTGAACCGCGCCTGGTTCCAGCGCCCGGGATCGTTCAGGATCAGCTCCGCCAACTTCCAGGGGTGCTCGACGCGCACGCAGCCGGAGCTGAACAGGCGCTTGGACCTGTTGAAGAGCTTGCGGCTCGGGGTGTCGTGCAGGTAGACGGAATACCGGTTGGGAAACATGAATTTGATCCGACCCAGGGCATTCCGGGCGCCGGGCGGTTGCCGGATCAGGTAGGGAAAATTCGCGGCGGACACCCGCCAGTTGATGGCCTTGGGCGAAACGGGCTTGCCGCTACGAGTGACCACCTTCAGACCCTTCCTTCTCAGGTAACCCGGATTCTTCCGCACGGCGGGCAGGATATCCTTCTTCAGGATGGTAGGTGGAACGGTCCACTTGGGGTTGATCTCGAGGTACTCCACCTGATCCCGGAACGCAGGGGTAGGCCGGTCGCGGCGCCCGACGATGACCCGCGAGCTCCAGATCACCTGCCCGTTACGGAAGAGCCTGACTCGTTGTTCCGGGATGTTGACCAGCAGGAAGTCGTTCGGAAGCCGATCGGAAATCCAGCGCATCCGCTCCAGGTTGATGCGGATCCGGTCCACCCGTTCCGCGGCGGAGATGTTCATGGCCGCCCGTGTCTTCGCACCCACGACGCCGTTGTCCTCCAGGCGATGGCGCTTCTGGAACGTACGTACTGCGACCTGGAGGGTTGCGTCGTAGATGGGGCTGTCGGAGGCGAACCCCCAAAAATCGCCCGTCGCCCGCAGGCGCTCGCGAATGATGGGTACTCGCGGGTCGTTCATATAGGGCTGCAACGGCTTACCCCCCGGGATCCGCGGCCATCCGCCGTCGGCGACGATCCGACGATAGCGTGCCAAGCCCTGCTTCAACCAGGTATAGAAAAACGGCCTGGAGACCAGGTCCTCGACTTCGGCTTGCAGATCCTCCGCGCGGATTGCCCGCTCCAGATCGGCCAACAGGGGTCCCCCGCCTTTAGCCATGCGTCGCGGGGCGACCTTGCCGTAACGATAGTGATGGATCAGGCGCAGCAGGCTGTCGCTCAGGAGAATCTCTGCGTCCGCACGCGCGGAGGGAGGTAAGTCCGAGGGGGCCCGACCTGCGGTGACGGCCTCGATCTCGCGGACATGAAAATCGCCCGGCCGGAAGCCCTCATCGACGCTGTACTCGGCCAGGTGCAGCAGATCTTCGACCTGCCGGCTGCTATGCCAAGCGTAACCATCATTGCGCCGGCGGTAAAAGTCGTCGAGAAGCGCCACGGACGCCAAGGGCACACCCGCGACGGCAGGCCAGCGTTGACCCCGCAGCTGCTCCAACCGCAGACGCAGAACGTCACTGGGGGGGGACTGGGTTTCGGGCACCTCGAGCGCAGGGACATGCTCGAAGATCTGCTCGAAAACATTGCCGGTGCCGGCGCAACCGGCCAGGGACAGGAGGAGAAACCAGGATAGGAAGATCACCCCTGGGAGGCGTTTCGGCGGCATATCCACGTCCTCGCGTGCATCGTGACCTTGTCCCCTTATTCGGAACATCAAGGCAGCGTTTTCGGTTACACAAACCTCAGGATAGCTTACAAGAATAACAGATTCTAACCCGGAATCCGCGCAGCATCACAGTCGGAACGCATTCTCTTTTATCCGTAAGTCACCCCGATTGCAGAGTGAACAAACGAAAGAATCTGCGAAAATCTGCGTAATCCGCGGATAATCGGCGAGTGCAGGGAGGCACTGATAGAATGACCTGGAATCCACGCATAGGGGAGAGACCGGATGGGACACAAGACCCCGCTGTTTGCCGAGCACATGGCCCACGGTGCCCGCATGGTGCCCTTCGGCGGTTGGGACATGCCCTTGCACTACGGCTCCCAGATCCGGGAGCACCATCGGGTCCGCCGGGATGCCGGGATGTTCGACGTCTCCCACATGCAAGTCATCGACCTCGATGGGAGCAGTGCGTCGGCCTTCCTGCGCCGCCTGATCGCCAACGACCCGGCGCGGCTCGAGGTCCCCGGCAAGGCCCTCTACAGCTGCATGCTCAACCGGCAGGGCGGCATTATCGACGACCTGATCCTCTATCTCCGCGCCTCCACCCGTTACCGCCTGGTGGTCAACGCCGCTACCGCCGAACGGGTCCTGGCCTGGATACGGGACCAGGCAACGGGAGCGGCCGTTGAGATTCGTCCGCGGCGGGATCTGGCCATGATTGCGGTCCAGGGGCCGAATGCCCGGACCAAAGCGGTCGACCTGATCCCCGCGGGGCTACGCGAGCAGTCGATTGCGCTGGAATCCTTCGCCGCCGCCGAGCTCGGCGACTGGTTCGTCGGCCGCACGGGCTACACGGGAGAAGACGGCTTCGAGATTATCTGTCCCGCCGGGGCGGCCCCCGGCCTGTGGCGGAGTCTGGAGGGTATCGGTATTGCGCCCTGCGGTCTCGGGGCCCGGGATACCCTGCGCCTGGAGGCGGGCCTGAAGCTCTCGGGTCAGGACATGGACGAGGCCGCGAGCCCGCTCGAAAGCGGACTCGCTTGGACCATTGCCTGGGAGCCTGCCGAGCGGGACTTTATTGGCCGCAGTGCCCTCGAGGCCCAGCGCGCGCGTGGCGGACTGCGGCGCTGCGTGGGTCTGCTGCTGACCGGTCGCGGGGTGCTGCGCCGGCACCAGGAGGTACTCAGCGGCGATAAACCGGTGGGGGAGATCACCTCCGGCGGATTTGCACCCACCCTGCAACGATCCATCGCCTTCGCCCGGGTTGCGCCGGGCGTCGGCGAGGAATGCCGGGTGCTGATCCGCGATAAGGCCGTACCGGCGCGGGTGGTGAAGCCGCCGTTCGTGCGCAACGGGAAACCACGCATCGACCTAGGATCCTTGAGGGACCCGAATCTTCACCAATGAGTCAAGTTTGTGTAGTGCACGGATCGGGATCGAGATTCCGATTGCGATCCCGATCCCGATCCCGATTTCGACCTCCCCTGGCTCGCCAACGGCTGGTTGGGCGTAGGAGATGGGGCCTTACGGGAGAGGGGTTTTGGGGGCATCATGCCTCGTCGGTCTGAGGCGGAGCCTCACTAGGATCCTTGAGGGGCCCCCATCTTTACCAATGAGTCAAGTTCTGCGGGCGCAGGGAACAGGAACCACGAAAGGCACGAAAAACACGAAAGGATACGAATCCACACGAATGAGAGTTCGTGTCCTTTCGTGCTTTTCGTGGTTTTTCGGTTCCCGTACAAAAATTCACGTCTCGTCGGTCTGAGGCAAAGCCTCGCTAGGGTAATAATGAAAGACTAAAAGGAATCTGTAAAAATAACGAATCCAAAAAATTAACGAGTTAGGCTGAATGTGACAAAGTAGAACCTAAGTATCGGTTCAAAAACAACGTGAACAAATATCCCTCGCTACGGCCTCTAACGCGTATCAATCATCGCCGGGATGTGCAACTTATTTTTGAACCGATACTAAGATCACATTATTGACCACAACACTGAGGAGCGGAGCATGGGCATTACACCTGAAGACCTCAAATACACCAGAGAACATGAATGGGTACGGGACAACGGTGACGGCACCGTGACGGTCGGTATCACGGACCATGCCCAAAGCGAGTTGGGCGACCTGGTGTTCGTCGAGCTGCCGGAAGTGGGGAGCCAAGTCGCCGCTGCGGATGCCTGCGCCACCGTGGAGTCGGTCAAGGCGGTCTCCGATGTCTACAGCCCGCTCGCAGGCGAGGTAACGGAGACCAACTCGAGTCTGGACGAGACCCCGGAGACCATCAACGATGACCCCTATGGTGCGGGTTGGCTGTTCAAGCTGCGGCCGTCCAATGCCTCGCAGCTGGGTGGCCTGTTGGACGCGACCGCTTACCAAGAATTTGTGGCGGAGGAGGCCTAGGGGGCGTTCTCAATTGAGCCAAATCATCATAAAAACCAAGCCCGTAGGCTGGGTTACGGCCAGGGACGGCCAAACCCAGCACACGGTATTGCGGATCGGAAAAGCTGGGTTTCGTTCCTCAACCCAGCCTACAACACTTAGATGATTTATTAATTGAGAACGCCCCCTAGTAGATCATTTCATCTGATTTTGCTGTTTGTCATTTCGAGCGTAGCGAGAAATCCTTGTCCCGACGGTGGAGGAATCTTGTGCACCGGGAGCTTTTGCCGAGCCGCAGATCCCTCGCTACGCTCGGGATGACAAGGGCTGGTTTTATCAGAAATTTTTGATGAAATGGGGTACTAGGATCCTTGAGGGACCCGAATCTTTACAAATGAGTCAAGTTTATGCAGTGCACAAATCGGGATCGGGATCGAAATCGAAATTCCGATTGCGATCCCGATTTCGATTTCGACCTACCCAAGCTCTCTAACGGTTGGTTAGGTGTAGGAGATGGGGCCTTACGGGAAAGGGGCTTTCGGGGCATCATGCCTCGTCGGTCTGAGGCAAAGCCTCGCTAGGATCCTTGAGGGACTTGAATCTTTACAAATGAGTCAAATTCTGCGGGCACGGGGAACAGGGTCCACGAAAGACACGAAAGGACACGAATCTCACACGAATGAGGGTTCGTGTTTTTCGTGTCTTTCGTGGTTTTCCGGTTTCCGTACAAGAATTCACGCCTCGTCGGTCTGAGGCAAAGCCTCGCTAGAGACTGTTGACATTTACGCCTTCTATCTATCTCAATGCGTAATACACTCCCTCGTTCGCAGCGGGGGGGGAAGATACATGGCAAGCATTTACGATCTGAAGCCGCGGTTTCAGGCGCTCCTGCGCCCGACAGCACGGGGGCTCGCGAAGCGCGGCATCACTGCAAACCAGGTGACGGTCGCGGCGGCAATCCTCTCCGTCATGGTAGGGGCTTGCATCCTTTGGAGGCCCGAGTCGCGCTGGCCGCTCCTGCTGCTGCCCGTCTTCCTGTTCGCGCGCATGGCCCTCAACGCGATCGACGGGATGTTGGCCCGGGAGCACGATATGAAAAGCCCGCTGGGAGCCATCTTGAACGAGATCGGGGATGTCGTGTCCGACGCGGCTCTCTACCTGCCGCTCGCATGCGTGCCCGCGTTCGTCCCCTGGCTCGTGATCCTGTTCGTGGTCTTCGCATTGATCGGCGAACTGACCGGCGTGGTCGCGGTCCGGATCGGCGCGTCCCGACGCTATGACGGACCCATGGGCAAGAGCGACCGGGCGTTCGTCATCGGCCTTCTCGGGCTTCTGCTGGGTGTCGGTGTCCCACCGGGGGCTTGGGTCACGTGGATTTTCGGCGCCGCCACCGTTCTGGCCGCATTGACGATCCTTCGCCGTGCGCGGACCGCTCTCGCTGAAATCCGATGAAGGTCTTCCCCGAAATATCGGTTCCTCTCCTTTGGGCGATGGCCGGCATTTTCGTTCTGCTCCTTCTCGCCTCGGCAACCACCATCACCCTGGTCCGACTCCGCCCCGAGAGAGATTTCACGGAACTTAGCCAGCGCGTGCGGTCGTGGTGGGTGATGGCATCGGTATTCGCCGTCGCGATCGGACTCGACCGGCGCCTTTCCTTTTTCTTCCTGGGATTCGTCAGTTTCCTGGCGCTCAAAGAGTTCCTGTCACTGATCCCGACCCGGCGCGCCGACCGTCGGGTGCTGTTCTGGGCGTACCTCGCCATTCCTGTTCAGTTTTTCTGGGCGAGTCAGGCGTGGTACGGGATGTTCATCATCTTCATTCCTGTCTATCTGTTCCTGCTGCTACCGATGCGCATGATACTCGTCGGCGAAACCGAAGGTTTCCTGAAAGCCGTCGGCACCGTTCACTGGGGCGTGATGACCACGGTGTTTTGCCTGAGCCACCTGGCCTACTTGCTCATCCTCGACAGCGCCCGCACACCCGCGGGCGGCGCGGGTCTCCTGCTCTTCGTCGTGTTTCTCACGCAGTTCAATGACGTGGCGCAATACATATCGGGCAAGCTCCTGGGACGCCGCAAGGTCATCCCCAAGGTCAGCCCGAACAAAACCGTCGAAGGTCTGCTCGGCGGCGTCGTGACCACTCTCGGCCTGTCGGTTCTCATCGCGCCGTTTCTGACGCCGCTCTACCGGCACGAGTCCTTGGCAGCCGGATTGATTATTTCGTTCGGCGGTTTCGTGGGCGACGTGGTGATGTCCGCCGTCAAGCGGGACCTGGGCATCAAACACAGCGGATCGATCCTGCCGGGCCATGGTGGAATTCTCGACCGGGTGGACAGCCTCACTTTCACCGCGCCGCTGTTCTTTCACTACATCTACTACTTGCACTACTGACACCGTGAGCCGTTTCCTGCAGACCTTGTTCTTCGCCTTGATCGTGAAGCCTATCGCGCTGGTCATGCTCGGGCTCAATGTCCGGCGGCGAAACCGGCTTCCGGGCGCGGGCCCCGCAGTCCTCGTTGCGAATCACAACAGCCACCTCGACACCCTCGTTCTCATGTCGCTCTACCCGCTCGGACAGCTTCGCTGGTTACGACCCGTGGCCGCGGCCGACTACTTCCTGCGCAATCGTCTGTCGGCCTGGTTCGCGACGAAGATCATCGGCATCCTGCCGCTGGATCGAACCGCGGAAGGCGGTCGGAACCGCCTGGCCCCGATCACGGAGGCGCTCGAACAAGGTCAGATCGTTATCCTGTTCCCGGAAGGATCGCGCGGTGAACCCGAAAAGCGCGAAGCCTTCCGAACCGGCATCGCCCACATCGCCAAGGCCCGATCCGACACCCCGATCGTCCCGATCTTCATGTATGGTCTCGGCAAGGCCCTGCCCCGCGGCGAGGCCCTCCTCGTCCCCTTCTTCTGCGACATCTTCGTGGGGAAACCGTTTTCCTGGACCGGAAACCGAAAGACCTTCATGGCCGAACTCGAAGTGCGGATGAATACGCTCGCGAACGAGGGGGACTTCCCGGAGTGGGAGTGATCAGCGACGCGCCCGACCGGTGATGAGCGTCAGGCGGGGTCGTCTGAGCCCTCAGCTTAGAGGCGGAGGCAGTACGGTTTCTATGAAAGCCACAGTCGTCTCGCTTTCGATCTGCCTGACATGAATGTCAACAGCCCTAGCGAGGCATTGCCTCAGACCGACAAGGCGTGAGTTTTTTGTCAATGATACGGTGCCATCAAGGAATTCTAAAACCACGAATGGACACGAATAAACACGAATTACCGCAAATCATGATTCGTGTTGAATCGTGTTCATTCGTGGTTGATTGATAGTGCACACAAAACTTGACTCATTTGTAAAGATTCGGGTCCCTCAATGATCCTAGGGGGTGTTCTCAACTAAGCCAAACCCACGTAGCGCAGGCGTCCCGCCTGCCGGAATGCGGGTGTCTCGCTCGCGGATACAGGCGAGACGCCGGCGCTACGCGCTTGGTTTTTGCGATGACCCGGCTTAATTGAGAACACCCCCTAGTACGGATGCCCTCAACTGTCGACCTGCCGGTAGGCAGGTAACATTGAGCGCAATGCCATTAAGTTAAGCGTTGCCAGTCGGCAAACCAGAGGAAAAACTACGAATCACGCGAATCCCCGCGAATCGGATTCGCGCCGATTCGCGTGATTCGTAGTTTTCTCTTCCGCGCCGGTAAGCAACCAGCGACTAACTTAATGGCATGACATTGAGCAGGCAAGATCGTCACGGAAAAATCAGCCGCAAATCAACGCAAATGGGCGCAAATAAATGCAATGAGATGAAGAACCGTCAAGGGTAGCGAGCCGCTTGCGACCGATTTGCGTTCATTCGCGTTCATTGGCGGCAAAAAATTCCCGCTGGAAGAACCGAACCGATGTTATCGATACTTAGGTACTGCTGCACTATACGCTGAGGAGCCGAGGATTCCATGCCGTTCATTCCCCACACCAAAGAAGAAGTGGCCGCCATGCTGGCGGTCATCGGCGTCGAGCGGATCGACGACCTGTTCGACGAGATCCCCCCGGACCTGGTGGTGACCGACCTTCCGAACCTACCCCCGGCCCTGTCGGAAATGGAGATCGGGCGCCTGATGCAGCAGCGTAGCCGGGAGGACGGTCAGCCCCTGTGTTTTATCGGCGCCGGCGCCTACGAGCACCACATTCCGGCGGCGGTGTGGCAGATTGCCGGCCGCGGCGAGTTCTACAGTGCCTACACCCCCTACCAGGCGGAGGCGAGCCAGGGGACCTTGCAGGTACTCTACGAGTTTCAGTCCATGATGACCGCCCTGACCGGTCTGGACGTCTCCAACGCCTCTCTCTACGACGGTGCCTCGGCCCTGGCGGAGGCGGTACTCATGGCGGTGCGCTGCCATCGCAAACCCAGGCCGCGCCGGGTGCTGGTCCCCAGGGCGCTGCACCCCGCCTATCGCCGCACCCTGTACACCATCGTCGGCCAACAGGACATCGAGCTGCTGGAAATCCCCTTCGACCGCACCGGCGGACACACGGCTCTCGATCAACTCGATGCCCTCGAAAACCGGGAATTCACGGCGTTGGTCATCAACCAGCCCAACTTCTTCGGGGTCCTGGAAGAGGTAGACGCCCTCACCGACTGGGCCCATCAGCGCGATAGCCTGGTGATAGGCGTAGTCAACCCCGTTGCTTTGGCTCTGTTGTCGCCGCCCGGCGAGTGGGGTGAACAGGGCGCGGACATCGCCTGCGGTGAGGCCCAGCCTTTGGGCATGCCGTTGGCCTCCGGCGGTCCCTATGCCGGTTTTTTGTGCTGCCGACAGCCCCTGGTGCGCCAGCTCCCCGGACGCATCACCGGGCGCACCCTGGACCAGGCGGGCAAGCCCGGCTTTACCCTGACCCTGCAGGCCCGCGAGCAACACATCCGCCGCGCCAAGGCGACCTCGAACATCTGCACCAACCAAGGATTGCTGGTAACCGCCGCGACTATCCACACCGCCCTGCTGGGTGCCGAAGGGTTGGAACGGGTCGCAAAGGCGTGCCATGCCAACACCGCAAGACTCAGCGACCTGTTGTGCGAGATACCCGGTGTCGAGCCCCTGTTCGACCGACCTGTCTTTCACGAAAAAGCCCTGCGGCTTCCCGCCCCCACCGCGGATCTGTTACGCTCCCTGGCGGCACACAACATCCTCGGCGGATTTGATTTGGGGCCGGACTATCCCGAACTCGATTCCGGTTTGCTCGTATGCGCCACCGAGATGCGCACCGAGGAAGAGATGACGACCTATGCTCAAAAACTCGCGCGCATCATTACGATCCGTACCCAGGCCCCCTGTCCGGGCGCGCCGAGGCTGTGAATGGTTGGTGGTTGGGCATACCTGTTAGTGCCTCATCCGTGATATAGCAATGAAATGCATGTATTGCCAAGCCGAAATGTAACGTTATGTGACAAGGTAGAGAGGTAGCAAATATGTTAAACATTAGAGAACTGCATCCAAAATATATCACGGACAAAAAAGGCGAAAAAAAGTCCGTCATTCTTCCCATCTCCGATTTTGAGGAATTGCTTTACGATATGGAAGATCTGGCAGCTATTGCCGAAAGACAGGATGAGCCTACGATTTCTCATGATGAACTGATAAAAGAGTTGAAAGAGGATGGCATCATATAGCATTGAATGGAAGCATTCAGCTAGAAAAGAACTTAGAAAGTTACCAACCCATATGATTGGCAAGGTAATTGCCGCTATTGATGAATTGAGCAAGAATCCAAAGTAATAACACTACCCTCATGGATATATTGAGAGATATTTTGATCGAAAGAAGTGAAATTGATCGTTTTTATGGCGATGAAGTGCCAATAAACTTATGGCGGGCGAGAAATCTTAGCAAAAAGAACATAGGTTTATTTGAATTGGTAGAGAAAGAGCAGAAACGAGCTGGCGGAGTAAGGCCTGCTGATGTAACTATTGAAAATGATTGGGTCAAAGTTAGGTATTCTCCTCGGGGAATCAGCACGTTTGATAGACCTAATGTTTTCAAAAGGGGCAAATGGGAGTACTATAAGATCCCAGCAGGAACAAAACTACCAAACGGCCTTGTGATAGTCAAAGATCTGTTTAATAAAGCTTTAGGAGCTACTCACTACACAATTGCACCGGCATGTGATATGCCGTTAAACAGCTTCAAAGCGATTTTAAATCAACTTGCAGCACAAATCAGTAGTAAGGTAGCGTAATGGAAATTAACGATACTTGGGTACCTCTCATCTTGCAGTCAGCAAGGGATAGCATTAGGTATAAGGAGATGCTGCTAACAAGTGAAACACTGAGAAATATTGAGGAGCATGAAGAAAATCTTATGTATTTGGGTGAGTTGCTTTCCTATCTGACTGAGGAGTATAAGAAAAATCAGAACAAATTTAAATTAACTCCGGAAGAAATTTTAGGTGAAAAAGAAAGCTGACATCAACCTGCAAGAGGCCACAGCGCTTTACCTATTGGAATTCCCTCTTTCCTCTTCAAGGCATCCGTTGGTTACCATGTTCGGTGTCCCGGCACGTGCCTAAGAAGTTGTCTAGGATTCCTTGAGGGACCCGGATCTTTACCAATGAGTCAAGTTTGTGCATGGCACAAAAACTCACATCTCCTCATGCAGCACTTGGGGGTATTGCGCCCATTGGTTTTATCCGCAGATTACGCAGATTTTCGCAGATTAAGAATAGAAATAATCTGCGAAAATCTGCGTAATCTGCGGATAACAAGTTTGTTCGCTGCACAAAAAATTCACGCCTCGTCAGTCTGAGGCAGCGCCTCGCTAGAAACTAAAGTACACCGATTTTATTTTTTGCCGCAAATAAACGCGAATGAACGCAAGTTTGAGCAGTGATCTTCATTTGCGTTCATTCGTGTTTATTTGCGGCTGAATTCTTCAGAAGGCAGTTAAGACCAAAACACCTTATTCCTGAAGAATCATTCAACCACTATGGACTGAAAGTCCATAGAATGGCGGGCTAAAGCCCTTTGCGACTGAAAGTCGCTGATCTAAGGTGTCGCTGCGCGACGTTCTTAATTTTTTAGAGAGCTTTCCTTCGGAAAGACATTACTAAAAGTCTTGCACTAAAGTGCATAGTTTTTACTAACGTATTGGGACAATAAACCGCAACCATCCGACAAACCAAATAGGAGTATCCCATGGCCCAAACCACCCTCAAAGGAAACCCCGTCAAGCTCGCCGGAGACCTGCCCGCCGTCGGCTCGACCGCTCCGGATTTCAAGCTGGTCGCCGCCGATCTGAGCGATAAGACCCTGGCCGACTATGCCGGCAAGAAGAAGTTGCTCAATATCGTGCCCAGCCTGGACACCGATGTATGCGCTACCTCCACCAAGAAGTTCAACCAAGCCATGGCCGGCAAGCCCGAATCCGTCGCCCTGGTCATCTCGGCCGATCTGCCCTTTGCTTCCGACCGCTTCTGCAAGGCCGAGGGCATCGACAACGTGGTCAATCTGTCCATCATGCGCTCGCGTAACTTCGGCAAGGACTACGGGGTGCTGATGGATGACGGCCCCCTGGCGGGTATTACCGCCCGCGCCGTGGTGGTCCTGGATAAGGACAACAAGGTCTTGTATACCCAGCTGGTCCCCGAGATCACCCAAGAGCCGGATTACGACTCCGCCCTGGCTGCTCTGGACTGATTCCACTCCTGCGGGCGGTGGTAGCCGCCCGCGCGTTACAAGGCATACAGAAGGCGAGGGATGATTGAACCACAGAGACACAGAGAACACAGAGGAAATGGAAATGTAGGTTGGGGTGAGGAACGAACCCCAACATTTCAGCTACCAGTGAAATCGTTTAAAGCGCAAAGGCGCAACATGAAGAAAACCGAAGGCGAGAAAATCCAGTTCGCTGTTTGCATCAGTAACGAAGGTTATCCGGGATCTCTGGAGGTGGGAAAACTGTATCGAGTTATCGCCGATGAGCAGGCGAACGCTCATGGCTACCTCCGGGTGATCGATGAAAGCGGAGAAGATTATGCCTACACGAAGGATCGCTTCTTTCCGATCGAGGTCCCGGCAACCTTGGAGCAGGAATTGAGCAAGGTTGCATAGCCGACTATAGAGAAAAGGGTATACTTCAGGTAACTCAATCGGCACGTAGAAGTTCGAAAGGTTTATAGATAACGGAATGTATTATTTGTAGAGAGGAAAGGACCTCTTTCTCTGATGAGCATGTAATACCTGAAGCACTGGGCGGGTATTACCACATTCACACTATTTGTACTCAGTGCAATTCGGATCTCGGTTCGTCTGTGGATGCCAAACTTGTGGATCACTACCTTTCTAAATTTCAACGGTATCTACTTGGCATCAAGGGTAAGTCCAAGAGGTTTCCAAACCCTTTTTCGGGTACGCACCACTTGGAAGGCGATAAAGACAAAAAAGTCCAGCTAAGATCAGACAAAGATGGGGTGCCTACGCTATACACAATCCCGAATGTCACATATACCAAGCAAGAAAATGGAAATACATTAGTTAGCGTAACGCTGGATGCAACTGATGAACATAAACTCGATGGAATATTAAGAAAAATATCTGAGAAGCATCAGGTTCCAATCGAGCGGCTCCAGAGGTGGAAGAGGGATGTAGTAAGCATTCAACAACCCACAATCCACGGCGAGCTTTCAATTGATATTAAGGAATCCAAAATAGGCCTATTGAAAATCGCATATGAATTTGCTGTAGATTCATTACCCAAGTACTTTGCCGATGAATCGTCTCGGAAGATCGCAAAAATATTGAAAAATGCGGAGTACGATTCGGTGGAGGACTATGTAAATATTGGCAATGGCTTCGATCATGAGCTATTTGCTTCGATGTCTAATTACCTTTAAGACTTACTCAAGTAAGCTTGTGGTGTTTGGTATTAATGATATAGAAAGGAAAAAATTCCGCAAAGTATCCTTGGAACAGCTCATGACAGAAATTTACGCGCCGCCTGAACTACGACTCCTGTACCACTTTTCAAATGAACCAGAAATGAAAGAATTTCTAAGGCTAGAAAAAGACGAAGAGTTTGGGTTTATGTAGATAATGGAAGTTCTCCCTTGTTTAGTCGCGCGGGAGACCGCCTGGGATATAATCTCCATCAAAAAGCACAGCAGATGGGAACGGCGGTCGTTTCGGAATCTTTGGAGAGTGGTGGTGTGGTTCATACATATCCGATAGATGACGAAGTGTACGTAAAAATAATGCCATCGGAGAAATTAGTCAGAATAGTTGCAGTGCGTGAAGAAATTCACCAAGTAGGTAGGTTATGAATGAAAACGCATCTAATCATCACATGCATTCGAACAGCAAAAAGAACAGCTCATTTCTTGTTCTATTTTTTTGCTGCTGGGGATGTGAAGCGTTAGAGAAAGCAATTTAAATGGAAACTAACCGCGACACCGAAATCTTTCTCGCCTACTCGAATAAGGATCGCCCGTGGGTGGAGCAATTTTCTTCCGCATTGCGCGATGCAGGCATCAAATCCTGGTTCGACGTAGCGAATCTAGCGCCTGGAACATCCTTGGAGGAGCAACTCGAATCGGCGCTACGGATAAGCCGAACCTTTGTGCTCATCCTCACACCCAACAGCATCGGCAATCCTACGACTTTGTTCGAGCTCGGCGCCGCGATTGCAGATAACAAGCGGATTACCCCCGTGGTTGCACAGGAGTTCGATCGGAAACGCAGCCCCATAAGGTTGGATCGTTATCAGTTTTTCGAAGAACCTTCCGCGCAGGAAGCCGGCAAGCGCGTGGCGGCGGCGCTCCAAAAGGCCGCGGCCTAATTGAGATTGGGCAGGGAAATTTAGATAAAGTTCAGGTTATTCACTTTTCTTACAAGATCGGCATTTATGAAAATACCAAATTCTGAACATGCGATAGTGGACATAAGGAAACTCCGAGAATACTGTCTCAACACCCGGCACAGGATAGGCAGGAATAAGGCGCGGCTATTTGCATCTGCTTTAGGAGTAACAATTGACGATGCCGAAACGCTTCGGGAAATCCTTCTTTCGGCCGTGCAAGAATACGATGCCAAAATTGGTTTAAAAGATGATTATGGACAAAGATATCAGATTGATTTTCCAATGAGTTGGAACCAAAAGCAAGCGATAGTTCGCTGTACTTGGATCATTGAGCCGGACGTGCCAAATCCAAAATTGACAAGCTGTTACATATTGAAAAAATAAAGAGGTAAAACGATGAAAAAAAATGTAAAACTATATGACGTTGTAGCACTGACCGTCGATTTGCCCGAATACAAACTGAAAAGGGGCTATGTTGGAACTATTGTGGAGAGTCTTGCAAATGGTTCCGCTTTTGAAGTGGAGTTCAGT
This sequence comes from Candidatus Thiosymbion ectosymbiont of Catanema sp. Cochon2018, assembly GCA_011392765.1. Taxonomy (GTDB): domain Bacteria; phylum Pseudomonadota; class Gammaproteobacteria; order Chromatiales; family Chromatiaceae; genus Thiosymbion; species Thiosymbion ectosymbiont_A. The sequence goes on from WYCW01000004.1 coordinate 20,498, forward strand.
GATAGTGAAGGAAATTCCTACGCCTCACTTGGCCTAAGAAAGGATCAGCTTATCGTTTTGCACTATGATCCATTTCCGGAGGATATATCAATTTCGGCATAGTCAACAATGACGAGGTGGGGTCTGAATCATTACACCAATTCACGCTTTACAACCCATGCTTATCCACGACCAATCACGCCCCGGACGCCGCGCCGCCGCCCAGGCCCCACTCGCACCGGCCGCGGCCCCGGACGACCTACCGAAACATCTACGCCGCAAGCGGCGGCCCGCTCTGCCGGAGGTCTCCGAGCTCCAGGCCGTGCGTCATTACACCCGGCTGTCGCAGCGGAATTTCTCCATCGATACCCATTTCTACCCCCTGGGCTCCTGCACCATGAAGTACAACCCCAGGGCCTGCAACAGTCTGGCCTCGCTGCCGGGTTTCCTGGGGCGTCACCCGCTGGCCCCCGCCAGTCACGGCCAGGGCGTCATGGCCTGTCTGTATGAGCTGCTGGAGATCCTCAAGGAGGTCTCCGGTATGCACGCGGTCTCCCTGGCACCGGCCGCCGGTGCCCAGGGTGAATTCGCCGGCGTGGCCATGATCCGTGCCTATCACCGGGCCAGAGGGGACGCCGCACGCAACGAGATCCTGATCCCCGATGCGGCCCACGGGACCAACCCGGCCTCGGCGGTCATGTGCGGTTATCGGGTCAAAGAAATCCCCACCGGGAACGACGGCGACCTGGACCTTGCCGCCCTGCGTGCTGCCCTCGGTCCCCGGACCGCCGGCATCATGCTCACCAACCCGAGTACCCTGGGTCTGTTCGACCGCAACATCCGAGAAATCGCCGCCAGGGTGCATGAAGCCGGCGGCCTGCTCTATTACGACGGTGCCAATCTCAACGCCATCCTGGGCAAGGTGCGCCCCGGCGACATGGGTTTTGACGTGATTCACATCAACCTCCACAAGACCTTCTCCACCCCCCACGGCGGCGGCGGTCCGGGTGCGGGTCCGGTGGGGGTGTCGGAGCGCCTGGAGCCCTATCTGCCGGTGCCCCTGGTGACCTACGACGGCACCGACTACGCCTGGCTCGACGAGACGGCGCGCCCGGACAGCATCGGTCGTCTTACCGCCTTCGGCGGCAATACTGGGATCTTGCTGCGGGCCTATATCTATGCCCGTATGCTCGGCCCCCAGGGTATGCAACGGGTGGCCGAATTCGCCACCCTCAATGCCAACTATCTGCTCCGGCGCCTGATCGAGGCCGGCTTCGAGCCCGCTTACGGGAAGCGTCGTGCCAGTCATGAGCTGGTGGTTACCCTGCGCCGAGAGGCCAAGGAGCTGGGGGTCAACACCATGGATTTTGCCAAGCGCCTGCTGGACTACGGCTTCCACGCCCCCACCACCTATTTCCCGCTGCTGGTCCCCGAGTGCCTGCTGATCGAGCCCACGGAAAGCGAGACCCGGGAAGAGTTGGACGGCTTCGTGGCGGCCCTGGTAAAGATCCGGACGGAAGCACGGGAGCAACCGGACCTGGTCAAGGGTGCGCCTCACCGGCTGCCGGTGCGCCGCCTGGACGAGGTACGCGCCGCCCGCCACCTGGATCTGGCGTGGACGCCCGGCGATGGCTAACGGTACCGCCACCGGCTGGCGCCGCATCGTCAGGGCCTTCGGCTTTTCCATGCAGGGTTTTAAGACCTGCTACGAGCTGGAGGAGGCGTTCCGCCAGGAGGTGTGGGTGCTCATCCCGCTGTTGCCCCTGGGCCTGTGGCTCGGCGAGACCCCCCTGGAGCGGGCGGTGCTGACCGGCAGCCTGCTGATCGTGCCGATCGTCGAGCTGCTCAACTCCGCCATCGAGGCCAACGTGGATCGGGTCGGCCTGGAGCGCCACGAACTCTCCGGGCGCGCCAAGGACATCGCCTCCGCCGCCGTCCTGCTCAGCATCCTGTTTGCCGCGGTGGTCTGGGGCCTGATACTTATTCCTAAGTGGCTGTGACGAACCCTAGGGGGCGTTCTCAATCTGGGGTTTTTACTTGCATTAGAACCACGGATGAACACAGATAAATACGGATTGTGATTTGTGTTTATCTGTGTCCATCCGTGGTTCTTCGGTGCGGTTCGTTTGAGAACGTCCCCTAGTACAAACGCTCTCGACTACCGATAACCTTAGAGGATGAGTGATGAGTGATGAGGGCGAAATGATGCGGATTCATCACTCATCACTCATCATTCCCCATTCTCCCAAGTGGATTCGACGAACCATGACCGAACACTTCCAAGACACCGGCTTTGTTTCGCTCAAGATCGCGCTCCTGACTGTATCCGACAGTCGCACCGAGGCCGACGACACCTCCGGCAACCAGCTCCGAAGCCGGGTCGAGCAGGCAGGCCACGAGGTGGTCGCCAAGAAAATCGTTCCGGACGACATTTACCGGATGCGCGCCGTTTTCTCCCGCTGGATCGCCGACCCTCAGGTACAGGTGATATTGGCTACCGGCGGCACCGGCATCACCGGACGGGACAGTACCCCGGAGGCGATCACACCCCTGCTCGACAAACAAATCGAAGGCTTCGGCGAACTCTTCCGGGCTCTCTCCTTCGAGGAGGTCGGTCCCGCCACGATTCAGTCCCGGACCCTGGCGGGCCTGGCCAACGGCACCTTCATCTTCTGCCTGCCCGGCTCCAGCGGTGCCTGTCGGACCGCCTGGGACAAGATCCTGCAGCCCCAGCTCGACCACCGTACCCGACCCTGCAACTTCGCCCAGCTCATACCGCGTCTGCTGGAGAAGTAGTCAGTACCAACTGGAGAAATTACCACTACCCCTCCAGCATGAGTCTATCTGGGACCAGGTTCCGAAGCGAACGATCGCCCCGATGGAATATTTCCGTACCGGAACACGGACCGTTACATCCCTCCCTGACACCCGCCAGGACGGGGTTTTCACTGCTGTGTGTTCTTCTCGTTGCCACCACCCTCCCTAGCGCCGCCCCCAATGACGAAGTATCCGGCCTTGTCCATTCCGCACCGGACAGGTGTCGGAGCCTAGACGAATCGAGTATACGCGGGGCACGGGTCCTTATCGGCGGACATGACTATGGACGGACTCGGTTTGCCGCCGAGCTGGGTTGTGGCAAGCATCGCGTGCGTGTCGAAAAGACCGGGTACCTCTCCTTCAAGCGCACCCTGCGCTTGAAGCTGAAAGGGCTGGAATCGGTACACCCGATACTCAGGCCCTTAGAGCAGGTAGAACCGCCGGCACGGATTCCGATCGACCAACCCAAGGTGGCCCACGCGCCGGGGCCGACAGTCGGCTGTCCGATCACTGTCGATAAGATGCATCCCGAGGAGGATTCCAAGGCGGCCTCTTTCCCCCAATGGCTTGAAGGAAACAAGACGCAGGCCGAACAGTGCGGCATCTCCCCGACGATCATCGCGGCCGCCTTCCGAGATGTACGCCCGCTTGGTCGGGTCGTTAAGCACGACCGGAAACAGGCGGAGTACAGCAAGACCTTCTTCGAGTACCTGAACAACAGGGTCTCGAGCAGCCTCGTCAGCAAGGGGCGCGCACGTATCAAACAGCATCGGGCCCTGTTGGCGAAGCTCGAAGACAAGTATGAGGTTCCGGCGGAGATTCTGGTCGCTCTGTGGGGTCTGGAGTCGGACTACGGTGCCGCTACGGGCAATACACCCGTGGTCGCTGCCCTGAGCACCCTGGTCTATGATGGCCGGCGCCGGGATTTCTACCAGCGCGAACTTCTGAGTGCGCTCCGCATCCTGGAGCAGGGTCACATAAAGCCGGACCGGATGCTCGGCTCCTGGGCCGGAGCCATGGGACAGCTTCAATTCATGCCCTCTACCTATCTTAAGTGGGGGGTGGACGCCGATGGTGACGAGCGAGTGGATATCTGGCGGTCGGTGCCGGATACCTTGGAATCCGCCGCCAATTACCTGGCGGGCATCGGATGGCAACCTGGGCAACCCTGGGGCGTCGAGGTCAGATTGCCTGCCGGTTTCGACGCCTATCAGGCACGCCTGTCTTGGAAGCAAAGCAACGACGCCTGGAACACCCTCAAGGTCCGACTTGCGGATGGCCAGTCGCTTCCCGTCTCGGACACGGTCGGTTCCATCATCCTGCCGGCCGGAATCCGCGGACCTGCCTTCCTGGTGTACGCCAATTTTCAGGTCATCACCCAATGGAACAGATCTCTGTTCTACGCCCTGTCCGTCGGTCATTTATCCGACCGCCTGGCGGGCAAGGAAGGACTGGTGGGCAAGCCTCCTCCGGGGGACAGCTCGCTGCGTATCAGCGTGGTGAAGGCTATGCAGGCGGATCTCAAGGCTCTGGGGTTCGATGCGGGCAAGCCGGACGGCATGGTCGGCAGGCGGACACGCCAGGCACTACGCGACTATCAAAAATCCCGCGGCATCCCCGCCGACGCCTATCCGACCCCCAAGTTGGCGGCGCGGCTACGCAAGGAAGCTGCCGCTGGATCAGGGAAAGTCCAAACCGGCCTGGGCCGCCAAGACATCCAACGCCTGCAGAAACATCTCAAAAGGCTCGGCTATCAAGTAGGCAAGCCGGACGGGATCATGGGAGCCAATACCCGGAAAGCGATGCACGCCTACCTGCGTGACCACGACCTGCCGTTGGTGAACGAGCCGACCCGCGAGATCATTCAGCGGCTGGCCAGAGAGCCCGACGCCTGATACCGCTGTGCCTCAATCCTTAATCGGAAGCAGCGTCGGGCTTCTCTCGGGCTTCTCGGCAATGACTTCCAGCGAGGCTTCACGTCAGACCGACGAGGCATGAATTCTCGCACGGAAACCGGAGAACCACGAAAAGCACGAAAGGACACGAACCCTCATGCATGTGAATTCGTGTCCTTTCGTGTTTTTTGTGCCCTTCGTGGTTCCTGTTCCCCGCGTCCGCAAAACTTGACCCATTTGTAAAGATGCGGGTCCGTCAAGGAATCCTAGCTGCGGGTCGCCGGTAGGGTAGACTGTGCCCACCAACGATTCGCCTAGCTTCAATGAAGCTGCGGTTGGTAGCTGCGACGCAGTTTTTGAGCTACCAAACTGCAAATGCATCGTCAAAGAATGCGGTATGCCCGCCTCAGTGCACCGAGACATTTCCCTCTCTATCTACTGAGATCGTTGCTACGTGCTCCTTCTGGCCTTTTCGGGCCAGGCGCGTCTCCGGCATCGGGTTGCTGTCGTCGCGGTGGAATAGGCGTCCCTTGACCACGACCGGCTTACGTCTGTCCTTGACGGCAAAGAGTTTGATATAGACCTTGTAGTCTCCCGGCGGGGCATCACGAATCTCCCACACCTCATTACCCGGACCGTTGATGTTGTCCTCGCTGAGCTCCCCGGGACGGCCGGGGACAGTCTTTTGCCGGAACCAGAACTCGGCCCCGGACGGATCTACAAGGTGTAGGTCCACGTCATCGCGCGTGTCCCAGCGCACATAAAGCACCAAGAACGTCTTGGCCAACTGCCGGGCCAGGTCCTCCGCGCGTCGGCGTTGCCGTTCGGCCTCCGCCTGGGTCTGGCGCGCCTGCTCCTGTGCTTCCGCCACATCCTGCCGAAGCGAGGCAACCGTCTGCTGCAGCCTATCAATGATCGCCTGGTAATCGATGCTCTCTTTTTTGTAATAGGGTATCAGCACGACCATGATGATAAGGAAGGCCGCCATAGCCCCGGAGATAACGTCCAGCATGGATAGATTGAAGATGTTTATCTCGCGGTTACGCGGCTTCATGGTCCGAGTATGTCCCCTGATACGTTATGGATAGCAGTGGAGTAGCGGTTGCGACGATCTGTTCCTGTCCGCTACTCCGGACCTACCTCGAAGCTGACCTCCGGCGCGCCCAGGTAAAAGCCGTCACCGGGCTTGAGTATTCGAACTTGACCGGGTGTTACACGCGCACCGCCGGTAAGAAAGGTTCCATTCGACGACCAGCAGTCCTCGAGTCGGAAAGACTCTGAGTCCGCGTCGTATGCAACGGTCGCGTGGCGTTTGCTCACACCCGGCTGATCCCTCGGCAGTACCAATTGGACCATGGCGGGATCACGACCAATAGCGACGGGTTGTCCGTTCGCTAGGGGTATGCTGATGCCTGCGTAAGGACCCCGGATGCCGCGTAACACGGCCTTTCCGGTCGATTCCGGCCCGCGGGGCGGCGGCTCACGGGGCAACATCCGTGAGGGGGCAAAGCCCCGGGTCAAGCCCTCCTTGACCAAAATCCGCCCGCGCCGAGTGGTCGCTACGGCAATCGCTGTCATGGTCAGCAGCGAGAGCAGAACCAAGACAGTGACCATGAGTGGCTCACGGTGCCACAGACGCATCAAGGCACCGGGCCGGCTCGTACTGCCCTCATACTCGATGCCCAGGCGATCCAGAAAGGGCAGAATCTCGTCACTCACCACGGCCCAACCGATGCCCTCGCCCGACGGAACCCTCTGCAGGGTTATGCCGTTGCCCTCTACCGCGGGTACCGGAATCAATGCCTTGCTGGTGTTGACCCCAATGACCCGACCGTAGGCATCGAACAAGGGTCCACCGGAATTTCCGGGATTGATGGCGGCGCTGATCTGCACCAGTTGGGCCGCCCTGCCAGAGTTTTCGGGTGGAGGCAATACCCGGCTGACAATGCCGGCGGTCATCGTGGCCTCCGTGATCGCCGCGATACCCCCCATCTCGTCCGCCGCGCCGGGAAAGCCCACCGCGGTGACCGGATCTCGCCGCTCGATGGTACGGACGGTGGCAAAGCTCGCGTCGGGCCGTCCACTGGGGCGGTCCAGACGCAGGATGGCCAGATCCTTATCCCGCATCGTGGGCCAGAACCTGAGCCCCGGTCCTGTCCCCGCGTTCGGCATGCAGCAGCACCAGGGCTCGACCGCCACCAGCGGTGCACTCCGTGACGTGCCAATTGGTAATCACGTAAGCGCCGCCACCTACCACGAAACCGGAGCCCCTTCCCAACTGTCCGCCGCCGTCGATACAGATCACACGCACCGTCGTATCGTGCATCTGGTCGGTGAGGGCATCCCCGACGGCTATTGTCGGCAACAGGCAGGCGGCAACTACAAAGACACATCGGGCTAGGGTATGGACGCCCCGGCACCTTGGCCCTCCGACTCTGACAGGGCCAGGAATAGCTATTCCTACGCTCATGTTCATTACCACCAACCGCTCTTCGTCCTGACCCCGCACGGATCTCGGTGAAACAGGGTGCGCTAGTACCTCATTTCGTTTGATATTGCGGAAGACACGGGGAAAATTTTTTATTCACCACAGAGGCACAGAGAGCACGGAGAAATCAGAGAATTTCCTGCGTGCTTTCTCCATGCTCGTCAGGTCTGAAGAAACATTCCTCGGTGTATTCTCTGTGCCCTCTGTGTCTCTGTGGTGAATAGAGTATTTCTGCAATATCAAGTGAAACGAGGTACTAGGCACCCGCATACAGACGATTGATCAGGTTGGTCAAGGTATAGTTACCGGCCTGGTTGAGGGCCATCTCCTCACGCGCCTGGACCAGATTGAGCAGCAGCACCAGGATCGCACTCTCTGCCAGTGCCACCAGGGTCGTATAGAAGGCGACACCGAGAGCTTGGGCGATCTCTCCGAGGGGTTGCTCGGTAGCGCCGGGGTCGATCATGCTCATAGCCAGGGAGATGCCGATCACGGTGCCGATGAAGCCGATGGTCGGGATGACCCAGACGACATAACGCAGCATGGCGTAACGCAGGTCCAAACGGTGAGCGATGAGTTCAAGGCTGCTGTTGAGAACGCTCACCGTCTGGTCCACCGAACGGCTGGCCTGGAACTGGAGGATACACAGGTCGATGAGGCTCGGCAGGAACCCGTGTTCGCCGTCATGACGCCCTGCTACCCGAGTACGAATCGGGGGCAGGTCGTGAGACTGCAACACGACCTGGTAATCCTCCGGCAGCAGACGCTCGCGGACCATGGATTGCTCGCGTTCGGCAATGCGCCAACGGAAATAGAGCTCGCCCAGGCCCAGGAACATGAGCAGATGTATCAGGTTTTGCACCGTCAGCGGATAAACGAAGGGGTAGTTGGGCGGTGGTGCGGATTGATGGTCGAGCAAAAGTACGGCCGCCGGGCTGCCGGCGGGCAGCAGGGCACTGAGCAGACCGACGAACAAACCACCCAGGATCAGGAACAAGGGCAGTACTAACAGGCGTTCCGGCTGCTCCCACAGGTTGCTCATCGACCGCACTCCGGACAGGTTCCGCCCGCGGGTTTGATGCACCCGCAAACACAGCGGATCAACTGGTGGCCCTGAACCCAGGGTTTTTCCTCCTTTTGCCCTTTGCCGGGCACAGGCGGTTCAAACTGCGGAAATTTAAGTCGTAGCGCCTCGACCAGCTCGCGTACGGACAGTTCGATGTCGCCGAATCGCACCTGGTCCATAGGCGATACCAACTCCTGGTGCACCCGTTTCCCGACCCCGCCCCCTTGGAGGAGAAAGGTCCCGTTGGTACTCTTGCAGTCCGTCAGCAAGAGCTTGCCATCATCGAGAAAATCCAGCTCCGCATGGCGCCCACTGACCGATTCATGGGCCAAAGGGATGTCGCAGGAACGTTTGCGACCAATGGTGAATTTGCGTTGTCGTGCACCCATCGTGCCTCTCTGGTACGGTCGGGATGTAAGAGACTACATAAAACCCACCCTGTGGGCACGATTCTATTAAAATCAATGGTTTACTTTTTAGACAGCCTCTTAAGGGTTGGACAGCTGTTACCGGCGATCACGCCAGTAAAGGGGGCGGCGTTTGTGGTGCGCAACGGCCAGAATACGGATGCCTTCAGGACGTTCGGAGTACATGACACTGTATGGGAAACGACGGACCAGTTTCTTCCGCACGGCGTGATTCACCAACGGTGCAGCCTCAGGATAGGCCACGCTTTTCGTCACGGCGCGCTCGACCTCGTCCGGAAAAGCCTGGCCGAGTCCTGGGCGGAGCGCATTGTAGGGCACCTTGAAAAATACGATTTTCGTCAACGGAGCGTATGGATAATCAATGGGTTAGAGGCTCTTGAGTGGTGAAAACACCTATTTTTCAAGGTGCCCTTGTAGTAGCTTGCCGCATCATTGAGTTCCTGCTCTGCCATCGCATGAAAGGACACCTGACGATTCATGCCAACCGCGCCCTGGCCTCACGGAAGACGTCCTCTGCGGCTTTCGGCGTGGTAACCCTTGTCTCCAGTTCTTCGTTACGACGGAGAGCCTCCTCGGCCCATAAGCGTTCATTTTCCGCATCAGAGAGGGCTTCCAGACTCTGCAAAAGCTTCGTAGCAAGTTGCGCTCGGGCATGAGGATTGAGTCCTAGGACCTCGGCTTCGAGTTCTTCAAGGCTCATATCTCATCCTCCTTTCTGCTGTATTGTGACATATGAATTGCGAGGGCCTAACTTAGCAGAATCCTCGCTCGATCCACACTGGATTTTGCGGCGCACAGAATTCAAAATCATCCTTTTCCGGTGGTGTTCTAATTTTGTTGCTGCCGAGTATAGGGAACTTGAAAACCCCCTGTCATGGGGTTTTCAAAGCACCCGAATAAACCAGAAATAACAAAGTTAGAACACCACCCATTCGCGATCGGTCTTTTGCTGGGTGGTTGCGGATGGACTCGGTGGTCATGGGGGAGGGGATGAGGCTTCCCAGCTTGCAGTCAAATCCACCTTGGAATCGTTTCAGGCGCGTCCCTTCGTCACAAAAATGGATATCGAGCGCCATGTGCTCAGAGCAGACGAGGCGATACGCTCGCATAAGGCCGCCAAGCCCCAACCCGCCGGCATGTTGACCACTTTGGTAGTGTTGGTCTCGGATGGCACCAGTGCCCTGTGGGCCCACGTAGGAGACTCCCGCCTCTATCAATTTCGGATAGTGTTATTACTTTGTTGCTTAATTATAAATCACTTGATATAATTACCTGAGCTTTAAGCTATTAACCGAACAAAATTTTACCGAGGAAACTCTTATGGTATTACTACCCGTAAAATGCCCTGTCTGCAATGGTATTGATGTTACTAAACATGGCAACACCAGCAATGGCAAGCAGCGTTTTATTTGCAAAGAACAGGCCTGTGAGGGCAAAACGTTTATCCAGGATTATTCCGAGAAAGGGCGGTTACCGGAAACGAAACAACAAATCATTGAGATGGCACTGAATGGCAGCGGCATTCGTGATACCGCGCGGGTACTGGGTATCAGTCCTGTGACCGTTATCAATGAATTAAAAAAAAAGAACCCGAGTTGCATGCCGTGAATCACGATTTTTTAGCGACCCACACGCCTGAGCAGATTGTGGTAGATATTCTAAAAGTAGAGGATTATCATGATGTTAGCAAGCAAGGCGCCACCGTTGAAATGGATGAGATGTGGAGTTATGTAGGGAGTAAAGCCAATCAAAGATGGTTGTGGCATGCTATTGATCGGGCCACGGGTAAGGTGTTGGCTTATGTATTCGGGAAACGTCGAGATGAGGTTTTTCTTGAATTAAAAGGGTTATTAGAGCCATTTGGGATTACCCGTTTTTATACCGACGACTGGGGTGCCTATAAGCGCCATTTAGATCCCGAAAAACATGTCGTTGGAAAACAAAACACGCAGAAAATAGAACGCAAACATTTGACGCTACGGACGCGAATCAAGCGGCTTGCGCGTAAGACGATTTGTTTTTCAAAACTGAATCAAATGCACGATATTGTCATCGGATTATTCGTGAATCGTTATGAGTTCGGCGCCGCCGTTTGAAATCCTTAAGCAACAAAGTTAGAACACTACCCACCACTCTTAGGAGACTGTCTAAAAAGGGACCGTAGACCGTAGGCTGGGTTGCGGCCAGGGACGGCCAAAACCCAGCAATAACCTGAACGGGGCACCCGCCGGGCATGCACCCGTAGGGACGAACCTTGGGTTCGCCCAAATCCTTAGGGTTCGATGGGCGAACGCAATAGGCGAACACAAGGTTCGTCCCTACGAGGGACACGGCCAGGGATGGGCAATGATACGAACACAGCAAGCCATACGCTCACGTTTCGTCGTGGCGCGCACGTCCTATTGAGTAGCCCCATGAAATGCAGGGCTAAGGGTATGGACCGCCTCCACCAGGACGGCGGCATGGTCGGGGTCCACATCCGGGTGGATGCCGTGGCCGAGATTGAAGACATGGCCGGGGCTGGGGCCGTAGCTCGCGAGCACCCGGCCGACCTCCGCCCGAATGCGTTCCGGCGAGGCGTGGAGAATACTGGGGTCCAGGTTGCCCTGCAGGGCCACCCGGTCCCCTACCAGGCGTCGGGCGTCGGCCAGGTCCAGGGTCCAGTCCACGCCGAGGGCATCGCAACCGCTGTCCGCCATGCGGTCCAGCCATTGGCCACCCCCTTTGGTAAACAGAATGACCGGGACCCGCCGCCCCTCCGCCTCGCGGGTGAGGCCGGCGATGATGCGGGTCATGTAAGCGAGTGAAAACTCCCGGTAAGCATACGGAGTCAGCACCCCCCCCCAAGTGTCGAAGATCATGAGGGCTTGGGCACCGCGTGCCACCTGGGCATTGAGATAGGCGATAACCGCTACGGACAGCTTGGCCAACAGCGCATGCATCAGCTCGGGACGATCGAACAGCATGGCCTTGGAACGGGCAAAACTCTTGGTACCGCCCCCTTCGACCATATAGACCGCCAGGGTCCAAGGACTGCCCGAGAAACCGATCAGGGGCACCTGGCCGGCCAGCTCGCGCCGAATCATACCCACCGCATCCATGACATAGCCCAGTTCGTCCTCCATATCGGGAACCGCTAATTGTCGCACGTCGGCGGCGTCACGAATGGGGCGTTCGAGACCAGGGCCCTCCCCCTCGCTGAAGTAGAGCCCGAGTCCCATGGCGTCCGGGATTGTCAGGATGTCGGAGAACAGGATAGCGGCGTCCAAGGGAAACCGATTCAGGGGCTGCAGGGTCACCTCGCAGGCCAGCTCCGGGTTCCGGCACAGGTCCATAAAGTTACCGGCACGGGCGCGCGTGGCCCGGTACTCGGGCAGGTAGCGTCCGGCCTGACGCATGATCCACACCGGTGTGTAGTCCACGCGCCGACGCAGCAGGGCGCGCAACAAGGTATCGTTCTCGAGTTCCGTCACCAGGTGTGTTCCGGGGGCGAGTCGCGGTTGAGACGTTGGTTTTGCGGTGCAGGATACTACAGTGGGCCGTTTCCGGCACATGCGGGCTTCCTCTTGCTCCCAGCCTCCAGCGCCCATCGAGAATTCACCCGGCTTCCTTCAAACCGCCTGCCGGCAGGCAGGCGCAAAGCATGCAAACGCTTTATCGCCCTACCCTTCCGCACTACCCATACACAAACAAGATATACTTCAAAAGAACTCCCCGCACGCGAGGGTTGTCGATCCCATGCAAAAACGCCTGCCGGTATCGGAAGCGGAGCTGTTTCGCAACGCCGTCGAAGACGCAAAGCCCCTCGAGACCGGGCAGGCCGAACCCTTCCGGCGCCGCCCGCCCCCGCGTCCTATCATTCAGCCGCCGGAGCTGAGCGAACCACCCGAACGCGCGACCTTGGCCGAGGCGGAGATCGAGACCGGCGACTATCTGCTGTTTTCCCGTGCGGGCGTGCAAAAACGCCTGCTCGCCGACCTGCAGCGCGGCCACCTGGAGATCGGGCTGGAGCTGGATCTGCACGGCCTGACCACGGCCTACGCCGAGCGCATTCTCGATGAGTTCCTGCATGCCTGCGCCCGGCAGGGCGTGCGCTGTGCCCGCATCATCCACGGCAAGGGCGGCCGCTCCGAGGGAGGGCCACCGGTGCTCAAGCGCAAGGTAAACTACTGGCTGCGGCGATACGACCAGGTCCTCGCCTTTTGCTCGGCAACCCGACGCGATGGGGGCACCGGCGCCGTCTACCTGTTACTGCGCAATCCGGGGAAATCCCGACGTGGGCGCCGGGGTGGGCGTGTATAAACTTTCCCGAAAACATGGCCTTGGCGGACCTGTCTGCCGCCAGGCAGATCGACTTTATACCAGTCGCCGGCAGTGTAAGGGTACCCATCCGGAAGCTGTGATCCTGTTCTGTCCCAACATCAATTCTTCATCCTTGTGAACCACACCTTCTACTGGCACGACTACGAGACCTGGGGCCCCGATCCACGCCGGGACCGTCCCGCCCAGTTCGCCGGTCTGCGTACCGACGAGGACCTGAACCCGGTCGGCGAGCCCCTGCTTCTCTTTTGCCGTCCGGCACTCGACCTACTCCCCCAGCCCGAGGCCTGCCTGATTACAGGCATCACGCCCCAACAGGCGGAATGTGAGGGCTTGGTCGAGGCCGAGTTCGCGGCCACCATCCAGCGCGAGCTGGTACGGCCCGGCACCTGCGGGGTGGGTTACAACAGCATCCGTTTCGACGACGAGGTTACCCGCAACCTCCTCTACCGCAACTTCTTCGATCCCTATGCTCGTGAGTGGCAACACGGCAACTCGCGCTGGGACCTGATCGATGCGCTCCGTCTCGCTTACGCCCTGCGCCCGGAGGGCATCGAGTGGCCCCGGCGAGAGGATGGGATCACATCTTTCCGGCTCGAACACCTGACCGCCGCCAATGGCATCGAGCATACGGGGGCCCATGATGCCCTGGCGGACGTCCGTGCCACCATCGACTTGGCACGGATGCTCAAGGCGCGTCAACCGCGCCTCTTCGGCTATGCCCTGTCGCTACGCTCCAAGCACCGGGCAGCGGAACTGCTGGAGCGGAGCGGCCCCCTGCTCCATGTCTCCGCCCGCTATCCGGCGGAGCTGGGCTGCATCGCACCCGTACTCCCGGTAGCGCGGCACCCGGTCAACCGGAACGGCATCATTTGCTTCGATCTGCGCCATTCCCCGGACCCGCTGCTGAAGCTGAGTCCTGAGGAGATCCATCAACGCCTGTTCAACCGCGCCGAAGACCTGCCCGAGGGCGTGGCGCGGATTCCACTGAAAACAGTCCACATCAACCGCTGCCCCATCCTGGCTCCCATGAAGACCCTGACGGCGGAGGCCGCCGGGCGCTGGCGGATCGACACCACCGTCGTCGAACGACACGCGCGGAGTCTGCAGGCCACCCCTGGATTGGCGAACAAAGTGCAACAGGTCCATACGATGGTGACCTTCGAGCCGGAGACCGATCCGGACCTGATGCTCTATTCCGGTGGTTTCTTTCCCGACGCCGACCGGCGGGAAATGGCGCGTCTGCGTGGGCATAGACCCGAAGCGCTGGCAACCGAGTGGTTCGCGTTCGAGGACCCGCGCCTGCCCGAGATGCTGATGCGCTACCGGGCCCGCAATTGGCCACATACCCTCACGCCGAAGGAACGGGAGGACTGGGACGCATACCGTGCCCAACGCCTGATCGGACCTGACTCCGGTAGCAGCATCACCCTGGATGCATATCGGAAACGCCTGACCGATCTGCGCTCGGAGTTGGCCGGAGACTCGCGGCGGCTTGGTCTGCTGGATGAGCTCGAGCGGTGGGCGGAGAGGGTAACGGACATATCCGTTGCGGATAGTGCCGAGCCGGGTGGTAGCCGGTGAGCTCGATCGTTACAAATGCATGTAAGTTAGCTGTTGGCCACTTACCGATGCGGAAGAGAAAACTACGAATCATGCGAATTTCCGCGAAATTGTCATCCCGAACCGAAGGGAGGGACCTTATTCGCGAGGATTCGCGTGATTCGTAGTTTCTCCTCTTACTTTGCCGACCGGTAACGCTTAACTTAATGGCATTGACCTCAACCCTACCCACTCTGTCACATTCAGTTCACTGTCAACCAGACAGTTTCTGACAGTTTGACATCTTTTCCATCCCAAACTTAAGTTTCCTTCCGACACTGAAACTACAGAGAATCTACCATGTATGCTGTAGGCGTTCTAAAGGCTATGTTCCTGGCTTTGCTATGCATCTGCATTTTCACCGTTGCAGACAGTGTCGCTGCGCAGACCGAAGAACCGATCCCGATAATTTTCGACACCGACTTCGTCATGCCGCCGCAGGATGATGGCCTGGCATTGATGTTGGCCTTGCAGTCACCTGAAATCGAAATCCTCGGAATTACGACCGTGGCCGGCAACGACAGTGTTGAACGGGCTACGTCCGATGCCTTGCGAATGCTCGAGATCGCAAATCGGGTCGATATCCCTGTATACCAGGGTGCGGATATGCCGCTCGTTCACGAAAAAAGTGACTTTGCCGTGCGCGGATATGGCAAGTGGTATTCAAACGAACCTCCCGAAATACCGCCTGGCGGTTTTGCAACCAAGCAAGTCGAAGATGAAGCCGCCGTCTCCTTTATCGTCAAAACGGTCTTGTCGCGACCGCAGGAAGTAACCCTCATCGCAATCGGACCGCTAACCAACATTGCACAAGCGATTCGTGCCGAACCAAAGTTCGCAGAAAACGTAAAGCGGTTGGTTATCATGGGTGGGGCAGTTGCATTGCTTCCGGACGGAGCCGGCAACATTACGCCCAACGCGGAGTTCAATTTCTGGGTCGATCCGGAAGCGGCACGTGTAACCCTGCGTTCCGGCATCCCGATTGAGCTGTCACCGCTGAATGTGTCACGGAAGTCCGCATTGACCAAGGACTGGTACGAGAAGCTGGTGGCAGTCGATACGCCGTTGACACAACTCTTGAAAGACACCATGGGTCGTCGCTTCGCTGCCGATCCCGACAGGAAGTGGCTGATGTATGACCAGATCGCGATAGCGAGCGTCATCGATCCCACACTCGTTACTACAGAGCGGCTTTTCGTCGACGTGAATATCGATCACGGCATTAGCTATGGTGTATCGGTTGGCGGCCGCGCGATCTGGCCAGGCGCAGAAGGCGCGCAACAAATGGAGGTTCAGTACGATCTCGACTGGCCACGGTTTATCAACCTGTTCGCGAACCGGATTCGGAGTCCGGTGCGGGGGGATAGGGCGCAAGCGACATCCGGGCGGTAATAATGAGTGATCGGCTAGAGCAAAATAAGCAAAATGCCCAGCGCTTCTATGCCCTGATGTTTAACGAATGCAGACCCCGCGAAGCCATCGAGAAATATGTCGGCGATGTCTACATCCAGCACAATCCGCACGTGGGCGATGGTAAGGAAGCATTCATCGCCTACTTCGAGCGGATGGCTGCCGAGTACCCCGGCAAACGCGTTGACTTCAAACGTGTGGTCGCCGAGGGAGACCACGTAGTTTTGCACTGTTTTCAGCAGTGGCCCGGTGATGAGGATTATGCGGGGATCGACATTTTCCGGTTCGACGAGAATGGGAAGATCGTCGAACATTGGGATGTGCTCCAGGTCATCCCGGAGATGTCAGCCAACGATAATACGATGTTCTAAGATGCCGCATAACCCCGCAATGCAGCCGACAAGCCGCTCGCCGGTTTCAGCGTTGCGCCACCGTTGGCGAATCCGTAGCTTCTAGGGAGTGTTCTCAATTAAGCCAAATCCATGTAGCGCAGGCGTCCCGCCTGCCGGAACGCGGGCGTTTCGCCCGCGGGTTGCAGGCCAATGCCATTAAGTTAAGCGTTACCGGCCAGCAAAAGAAAGGAAACCTCACCAATCACACGAATCCTCGCGGATTGATCCGCGCGACTCGTAGATCCTATGAAGGCCCGCAGCGGGTTAACCTTAGAGGGTAAACCAAACCTAAAGAGGAGAACCCAAAGATGACTGCGGACCTTCAAGAGCAAGGGTACGTGAATGCAACGGTACTGTACATGGCGCTGGAACTGAGCAACACGAAGTGGCGGTTGGCGTTCGGTGACGGCACGCGGCAACGGCAAGTGGTAATCGGGGCGGGCGATATAGCAGGCTTAAGGGAGCAGCTTGCCAAGGTCAAGGAGAAATGGGGGTTGCCCCCGGAGACGGCGGTCGTGAGTTGCTACGAAGCCGGTCGGGACGGCTTCTGGCTGCACCGCCAACTGGCCGCATTGGGGATTGCGAACCGGGTGGTGGATGCGGCCAGCATCGAGGTGTCGCGGCGTGCGCGGCGAGCGAAGACCGATCGGCTGGATGCGCGGGCGCTGTTGGCGAAGCTGATCCGCTATGAGCGTGGCGAGCGTGGGGTGTGGCGTGTGGTGCGGGTGCCGGAGGTCGAGTGGGAAGACCTGCGGCAACTGCACCGGGAGCGCGAGGACTTGCTGAATGAACGCACGCGCCATCGCAACCGGCTGAGCAGCAAGTTGGTGGCGCAAGGGATTCGGCTCCCGTTGCGAAAGGACTTTGTGGCCCGGCTGGAAGAGGTGAGGTTATTCGACGGGAGTGAGCTACCGGAACATCTGAAAGCCGGCTTGATCCGGGAGTGGGAGCGTCTGCAGGGGGTGCAAGCGCAACTACGGGCGGTGGAACAAGAGATCGGGGCGCTGATCGAAACCGCCGACCGTACCCAAGCGGTGCGGGCGCTGATGGTGCTGACCGGCGTGGGTTGGGTTGGTGCCTGGGTGCTGGTGATGGAACTGTTCGGTTGGCGGGAGTTGACCAACCGTCGGCAGTTGGCGAGTCTGGCCGGGTTGGTTCCGGTGCCATACCACAGCGGTCACATGGAACGTGACCAGGGGATCAGCAAAGCGGGTAACCGGCGGGTGCGGGCGCTGATGATCCAGTTGGCCTGGTTGTGGCTACGCTATCAACCGGACAGCAAACACAGCCGGTGGTTTGAGGAACGCTTTGGCGGTGGCAGCAAACGCCAGCGGCGGATCGGGATCGTGGCCCTGGCGCGGCGCCTGCTGATCGACCTGTGGCGGTTTGTGGACGCCGGCGTGGTGCCGCAAGGGGCGCGCGTGAAGGTCGCCTGAGTGGTCTGCACGGCCTGCCGTCAGGCTAACGTTTCATCACCTTCTGAGCAACCAAGGGGGAGATAAAACGCCTCGAAAAGAGGCCCGATCACAAGGGATGGTACCGTTTTCTGCGGTTGAACACGCCCGTTGCCCAGCCGAGTCGAGAACCGGACTGATTTCGTAGATGGGGCGTGCTCACTGTGGGTGTCACCGGCGTCTTGAAGGCGCATGCACGATGAGGTGACCGGCTTTGAGCCGGCACGGATAGAAGGTGGTCGCGGTCCGGTCTGGACCCGCTTAACACGACACCCGACGCAGCACACGGTGCAACTGCAACCAGGTCGAACCGAACGCAGTGGGTATGAGCCACCCGTGGCCTACCGGCTCCCTAATCAGGAGGAACATGCGGCCCATGAACGATAACACCTGAAGCACACCGCGCGCCGGATTGAGACGGCGCCAAAACCAACGCCCTGGGGTTGACAAGCGGGGCCTCATAGAAGGTTGGGCAAAGCTCGTAGGATGCGGTGAGCGTGTGTTGTCCTTTCCGGACGGCACCACCGCCAGGCGCGAACCGCATCTTTGGACGGTGGGCGTGCTCAACAAAGGTCCCTCGCTTCGCTCGGGATAAATGTTGGGCACGGGCCATCCCTGGCCCTTTGCCCAACCTTGCAGGCCAGAGGGGGGCAGATTGGAGACGGATGGACAAGCAACACACCCGGAGACGGGAACGCCGCAAGGTGGAATCCTGTCGCCGATGTTGGCGAACATCTATCTCCACCATGCCGTGGATGTGTGGTTCGAAGAAATCGTCAAGGTTCACTGCCGTGGAGCGGCGTACCGGTGTCGGTATGCGGATGACTTCGCCTGTGCTTTCGAGCCCGAAGCCGACGCCGAGCGTTTCTATCGGGTGCTTGGTGGCAGGCTGGGGTCGTTCGGATTGGAGGTCGCAGAGGACAAGACGAACCGGTTGCGGTTTTCACGTCTGGATTGGAAGAAGAGCGGCACCTTCGAGTTCTTGGGATTCGAGTTCCGTTGGGGGCGTGGTCGCTGGGGAAAACCGGCGCTCAAGCGCCGCACATCCCGGAAGAAGTACCGGGCCTCTCTGGCGAGCTTCCAAACATGGTGTCACGAGCACTGCAGGAAGCGCAAGGAGAAGTTCTTCGCAGCCCTCAACGCGAAGCTGCGCGGGTATTACAATTACGATGGTATCCGGGGCAACTTCGAGAGTATTGATAACTTCTTTTATCAAGTAACGCGGATGCTCTCCCGCCAGTTGAACCGCCGCAGTCAGCGGCGGAGCTACAACTGGAAAGGCTTCGCCGACCGGAACCGCGTCCTCAAGACCCAATCCGAGAAAACGCGCAAACGAGAGCCGGTCGCGGATCTGATATTCCACCTGCTCGTCAGCCAGGTTGTACAGCGTTTGCAAAACCAGCATCTCGAACATCAACACCACGTCGAACGGCTTGCGGCCCGCGTTGGATTTGCGTTCCTTCTCGGGCACCGGCTCCCGCAGGGGACGAAAGATCTCCACGGAATCGCGGCGGTCAGTCGCTCCCGCGGATCGCCTCGCTTGCTGATACGCGGCAACCGGTTTTCAAGGTCGAAGAAGCTGCGCTGGCCCATGGTTCCCCTGTCGATGAACGTTCACTTTGGACGGGCGTGATCTTACCCTCGGCTAGCCCGCTAGGTAGGCAATCTTGCAAGGTGCCCTACTAGGATCCTTGAGGGACCCGTAGCTTTACAAATGAGTCAAGTTTATGCAGTGTACAAATCGGGATCGGGATCGAAATTCCGATTGCGATCCCGATCCCGATTTCGATTTCGACCTACCCAGGTTCTCCAACGGCTGGTTGGGCAGAGGAGATGGGGCCTTACGGGAGAGGGGCTTTTGGGGCATCATGCCTCGTTGGTCTGAGGCGAAGCCTCGTTAGGCACATGGCAAACTTTGTTGATTTTCGGCAAATTCCGGTGCCAGGGGCTGTTGACATTAAAGGAAAACGGTCTATCAAGTAATTGTGGGCCTGTACATCGCGCAACAATTCGATACCATGCTCTACACTGGTTACGCCGAATCTTTATCGCCGGTCCGCCCGGTGAGCAGTCGGGGGTCTGGAAGGCGGCGAGGAGTTGCTTCGCGACAGGGACCGGGGCGACCGAACCTGAGTCGGTGCAGGTAGTTGAGACAGATGGTGAATCTGATTCTTTAATCGGCAACGCAGAGGAGAGCTCGGAGTGAATGGGTTCAATCGTACCCTCATAGGCCTGTGGCTAGTGTGCGTAGGTTTCCTTCTCCTGGGTAGCGTGTCTGCAGCAGCGGATCCTAGTGCTACGGCGGTAATGAAGGAGACCACCGAGCGTTTGCTTGCGGAGCTCGAAAGTCAACGCGCGGTGCTCGAGCGCAATCCCGACCGGATTTACGACTTGGTGGACCAGATCCTGGTTCCCCATTTCGACTTCAGGAGGATCACGCGGGCTGCCGTGGGTAGGCGGCATTGGCGCAAGGCGAGTTCGGACCAGCGGCTGGCCTTGACTCAGGGCTTCCAGCAAATGCTGATTCGTACCTATGCCAAGGCGTTGTTGAATTACTCCGGTCAGGAAATCCGCTATCTGTCGGAGACGCCCGGTCGCAGAAAATCCACCGTGGTGGTCTCCTCCGAGGTGCGGGAGCCGGGTGCGGGCCTCATCCCGATCGACTATAAGCTCCACAACAAGGGCGGGAAGTGGAAAGTCTACGACGTGCAAATCGATAATGTCAGCCTGGTGTTGAACTATCGCAGCAGCTTCGGTGCTCAGATCCGCCGCAAAGGTATCGATGGCCTGATCAGGAGTCTTGGTAAAATGAACGCGAAAGGCACGAAATGAGCGGTGCGCGGATGGTCCTCCGGGACCATCCCCGAACTAGGTATCGTGTCAAAGCCGGACTACTGCTGGTCAAAGAGGGGAGACACAGGCCTGTAGCGGCGGATCCGAGGCCGTTGGAGGGGCAAGGGTAGGCATCATTTCGCAGTCGACCGATGGACAAGCTTCTCATCACCGGTGGTACGTCGCTCGACGGTGAGGTCCGCATCGCCGGCGCCAAGAACGCGGCGCTCCCGATCCTGGCCGGCACCCTGCTCGCGGACGGCAAGGTAACCCTGTTCAACGTCCCTCGGCTACGCGACATCACGACCACCCTGGAGCTGCTGGGGCACCTGGGAGTAATCCTCGGGGACGGGGGGCAGGGGTGCTTCGAGGCGGATGCGCGAGAGATCACGTGCTTTGCCGCGCCCTACGAGTTGGTCAAGACGATGCGGGCCTCGATCCTGGTATTGGGACCCTTGCTCGGGCGCTGCGGGCGTGCCGATGTGTCCCTCCCCGGCGGATGTGCCATCGGTGCCCGACCGGTCAATCTGCACATCGACGGTCTGCGTGCCATGGGCGCGGAAGTGAGTGTAGAGAACGGCTATATCCGCGCCCGAGCGGAGCAGTTGCGCGGTGCCCGGCTGGTGCTGGATATGGTCACCGTGACGGGTACCGAGAATCTGATGATGGCCGCCACCCTGGCCGAGGGTGAGACGGTGATCGAGAACGCGGCCAGAGAACCCGAGGTTACGGACCTGGCAGAGTTCCTCAACGGCATGGGCGCGAAGATCCAGGGTGCGGGCACCGACAGTATCCGAGTGGAGGGCGTCGAGCGGCTCGCGGGGACCAGCTACCGGGTCCTGCCGGACCGCATCGAGACGGGTACCTATTTGACGGCGGCGGCTATTACCGGCGGGTGCATTCGGTGCCGGGATACCCGTCCGGACCTGCTCGATGCGGTACTCATCAAGCTCCGGGAGGCGGGGGCCCACATCGAGACCGGACCCGACTGGGTCCTCCTGGATATGGCGGGGAGGCGCCCGCGGGCGGTCGATGTCCATACGGCTCCGTATCCGGCGTTCCCCACCGACATGCAGGCCCAGTTCTGCGCCTTGAACAGCATGGCCGAGGGGGTTGGGACCGTTACCGAGACGGTGTTCGAGAACCGCTTCATGCACGTGTCGGAGCTGCAGCGCATGGGGGCGGACATTCGGGTGGAGGGAAACGTCGCCGTATGCCGGGGCGTGGAGCGGTTGACCGCCGCCCCGGTAATGGCCACCGACCTGCGGGCGTCGGCCGGGCTGGTGCTGGCGGGATTGGTGGCGAAAGGGGAGACGCTGGTGGACCGCATCTATCACATCGACCGCGGTTACGACAACATCGATGAGAAGCTGGCAACCCTGGGGGCGCGTATCCGCCGGATCAGGGGGTAACGGACCGCATATGGAATTCAACGATTCGCTGACGATTGCCTTGTCCAAGGGCCGCATTTTTAAGCAGGTGCTACCCCTGCTGGCCCATGCCGGGATCGAGCCCTACGAGGACCCGGAGCTGAGCCGTAAGCTGATCCTGGAGACGAACCGGCCGCAAGTGAAATTGGTCATTATCCGGGCCAGTGACGTGCCCACTTACGTGCAGTACGGTGCCGTGGACCTGGGGGTAGCAGGTAAGGACGTGCTCATGGAACAGGGGGACACCGGACTATACGAGCCGCTCGATTTGCGTATCGCCCGCTGTCGCATGATGGTGGCGGGGGTCCCGGACGCGGACCCGGGTCCGGAGCGGTTGCGCATCGCCACCAAATATGTCGCGAGTACCGAGCGGCATTTCGCGGCCAAGGGACAACAGGTAGAGATCATCAAGCTCTACGGTTCCATGGAGCTGGCGCCCTTGGTGGGGCTTTCCAACCTGATCGTCGATCTGGTGGAAAGCGGTAACACCCTCAAGGCCAACGGACTGGTACCCCTGGAGCATATCGCGGATATCAGCGCCCGGCTGGTGGTCAACAAGGCGGCCTGGAAGATGAAGCACGCATCCGTGACAGAACTGCTGGCGATACTGCGCGAGGCGGTCGAGGCATCGGTGGCCGGCTGACTGCGCTGCGGATTTATGGCCTTCGGCAGAGCCAAGACCTTTTTAGGGCACTTTGAAAAATACGGTTTTCGTCAACGACACACCTGAATAATCAATGGGTTAGAACCGCTTGGTCAGTGAAAACACCTATTTTTCAAGGTGCCCTTTAATCCACCCGTGGGCGAAGGCCTGACACCTCTCCCGAGTTACCAGTGCTTATAGGGATTCCGTGCCAGGTTGGCATTGTAGTAGCGCGGGTCTTCGCTCACGTCCTTGCCCGCCCAGACCGGCAGCTCGAAGGTCTCGTGTTCGGAACCGAGTTCCAGCTCCGCCATTACCAGCCCCTCGTTTTCTCCAGCGAACAGATCTACTTCCCACAGGCGCCCGCCGGACCGGACCCAGTGGCGCGTCTTGTCGACGACGGAATGCATCACTAGCTCCCGCAGCATGGCCTGGGCGTCCGCGAGCGGAATCGGATACTCGTATTCACTGCGCCGGATCCCCGGCGTTGTCCCTTTGATGGTGAGAAAGGCGGCATCATCCGTCACCCGAACCCGGACCGTGGCCTTGGCGTCGGCTCCGTCCGCCAGATAGCCTTGTCTCAAATGAGTCTTCGATTCCACATCGGAGCGCCAGGAATCGTCTTTGACCAGGAATTTACGTTCGATTTCCACACCCATTGCTCAAGCCCTCCGCGACTGCGCGTCAACCGCGCTCGAATACCGCCATCGACTCCAGGTGCGCCGTGTGCGGAAACATATCCAGCACACCCGCAGCCGCCAGTCGATAGCCGAGACCATTTACCAAACGGTCCGCGTCCCGCGCCAGGGTCGCGGGATAACAGGACACATAGAGAATACGCTCGACCCCCAGCGTCGGCAGCAGATCCAGCACCTGGAGCGCACCGCTGCGGGGCGGATCCAGCAGCACCTTATGAAACCCTTGCACGGCCCAGGGCTGGTGGTCCGGCGTACCGTAGAGATCGGCGGCGACAAAGCGGGCATTCGTGATGCCGTTGCGCTCGGCATTGGTCCGGGCCCGCTCTACCAATCCTGCATCCCCCTCCACGCCCAGGACCTCCATGGCCCGGCGGGCGATGGGCAGGGTAAAATTTCCGAGCCCACAGAAGAGGTCGAGCACCCGCTCGTCCGACCGGGGATCGAGCAGTTCCAACGCCTGTTCCACCATCAGACCATTGAGCGCCAGGTTGATCTGGGTGAAATCCGTTGGTTGGAAATACAGGCGGACATCCGCGCCGGGCAGGTCGTAGTATAGATCGACGCCCGGACCGGACAGGGGACGGATGGTCTCGGCCCCGCCCTGCTGGGTATGGAAGTGCAGCCCATAGGCCGCGCCGAAGACCGTAAGCCGAACCACATCCTCTGCCGAGGGCGGTGCCAGAACCCGCAGAACCAGTACGCAGGGCCCCTCACCCATCGCCAGCTCGAGCTGAGGTATCCGCTCCCGGATCGAGAGGCCGTCCAGGACCTCGGTGATGGCCGCGAGCCGTTCCCCCACTGCCGGGTGCAGGACATCGCAACGCCTCAGCTCGGCGACATAAGAAGTCCCACGCTCGCGAAAACCCACCAGCGTGCGTCCCTTCTTGGCCACATAGCGGACCCCGAGGCGGGCCTTGCGCCGATAGCCCCAGGGCACGGCGGCCAGCGGCGGCAGCCAGTGCTCGGGGCGGACCTGGCCGCTAGTTGCCAGTGTCTCTTCGAGCATCTCCTGCTTCCAGCGGATCTGGGCGGCGGGATCCATATGCTGCAGGCTGCAACCCCCGCAGATATCCGCATGGGGACAGTGCGGCTGTACCCGCTCGGGAGCCGCCCGCAGGACCTCGACCACCGTGCCTTCGACGTAGTCCTTACGGAGCCGGGTGTAACGGAACCGCACCCGCTCCCCCGGCAAGGCTCCGTGGAGAAAGACCGATTTGCCGTCCACCTGGGCCACGCCCCGCCCCTCCGGTGTCAGGGATTCGATCTCAACCGCATCCGGGGGCTCGGGCAGGGGTTTACGCTTCTTTTTGGTCAAGGACGGCTCATACACTCGGGCATATTGAACGAAAACATCACCCAATCAAAGGCATTGCTGTGGTCGGATTGGAGGATAACTTTCCCTCTGCCAATCCCTGATCTCACAGGCGTTTGAAAAATCTTAGTTTTTTCCCACGTTGGAGCTTCTCCATCTCTCCGAGCAGCCCCCGACCGTCTTGCACGGCGCCGAGGTCGATATCCCCCGCCGCGTTGTACCGATAGGTAACTTGTTGGTGGCGTTGGTCGAAGCAGGATTTACAGGATTTTTGTCGTTCCTGAATTTCCTATGCACTATCACGCGCTTACCAAACCAGCAAGCGCTCTTCACAACAAAAAATCCTGAAAATCCTGTACTATTGGCTAACGCAGCAGAGTAAAAACAGCAAGGCCATTTTTAAATCGGATCCGTACCCGCAAGTCGTTGAGTGCCTGATCGCAGGGTAATGGTCTCCGTATTTTCACTAGGGGGCGTTCTCAATTGAGCCAAATCATCATAAAAATCAAGCCTGTAGGCTGGGTTACGGCCAGGGACGGCCAAACCCAGCACACGGTATTGCGGATCGGAAAAGCTGGGTTTCGTTCCTCAACCCAGCTACAACACTTAGAGGCTGTCTGGTTAAACTCTATACACACTTAGCGACCGTGATCCGCAGCATCGCAATCCGTACCATGTTCTCTGCGGTGCGGGTGAGGATTTCGTAATCTTTGGACAATCGCCGATAATTGCCAAGCCAAGCAAAGGTCCGCTCGACCACCCAGCGCATGGGCAAAATGGCAAAGGTATCTTTAATCTTCTTGGAAATATGCAGCTCCAGCCCCAACGTGTTCTCGACGAAGTTCACCGCTGTACCACGATAACCCGCATCGCCGGAGAAGGCCTCAAGAGTGGGGCATTTGACATGGGCTGCGCGGAGTACCTCGCCGGCTGCTTTGGTGTCATGGAGATTGGCCGCATGGAGTACGACATGGATAAGATGGCCCAGTGAATCGACCACGAGATGGCGTTTGCGCCCTTTAACCTTCTTGCCACCATCAATGCCACGTTCTTCACTGGGGCCAACCGTTTTAACGCTCTGCGAGTCGATGATCCCATAACTGGGTGTTGCCGTTTTAGCGTTTTTTTTCGATGCAACGCATTCAGCTCATCCAGCGCCGCTTCCCAAACACGGTTCCGGTTCCACTTGCTGTAATGGTCGTAAACCGTCTGCCAGGGGGGAAAGTCCTTGGGCAACATCCGCCACTGGGCTCCCGTCTTGTTGAGATACCGGATAGCGTTGACGATCGTGCGCTTGGGGTGGACCGAGGCGGCACCGCGCTTGTCCGTCGGTTGGAAATGGTGCTCAATCAATTCCCACTCTTCGTCAGATAGGTCGCTGTCGTACATGAGGTGATGCCCAATCGCAAGGAGGAATTATAATTCTATGATCCTACTATCGGTTTTTGCAAGACAGCTTCTTAGATTTGTTAATTGAGAACACCCCCTAGGTTGCACCAGCTACGGAATAGCCCAGGTCGGATTGAAATCCGGTAACTTCATTAGAGGTAAACATGGGACGAATCATTGCACATGTTGCGGTCAAGAGTCTTTTCGATCCCGAGTCCGTTGTTCATTGTGATGCATTGGTCGATACAGGTTCAGCACATATGGTTTTTCCAACCGTATGGAAGGAAAGGCTCGGCAAACTCGACACAATTCGAGAAATCAACTGTGAGACCGCAACCCAACAGTTGGTGAAAGGCGAGGTTTGCGGCCCGGTAGAGATCAAAATCGAGGGGTTTGATCCTGTTTACAGCGAGATCCTTTTTCTCGACATGGAGTCGGAAGGCGGTACTTATGAACCATTAATCGGTTACATTATTCTAGAACAATCCCAAATAGCCGTTGATATGTTGGGACATAGACTCATTCATGTTAAGAAAACGGATCTGAAGAAATCATAGGCTAATCATGAAACCCACTGGCCTGAACCGGGCCTGGAAGCACCTGGGTTGGCCCGATCCCGAGATGTTGCCGGCCCCACCGGGGGCGGGTATCAGGTTTGGAGTGCGCCGGCAAAGCGGCGCGGTCGAATTGAACCCCAGCGACGGGGGACACCGGCTGCGTTTGCCGAGAACCTGGGGCGTCGGGTCCCCCATACGCCGCGACGACGGCGCTTTCCCCTGGCCGCAATGCCTTTGCTGAAGACGGATGGATACATCGCCGAATCCAAAGCGGCGGTGAGCCAGTGCGCCATGGCCAACCCGGCGGTCAGGTTGGGCACCGCGGATTCCGGTAGGGACTGGGGTAGGGTTGCCGCCGCACTCCAAAATGTTCGGTGGTACCCTCCATGATCGTGAGCAGTCTGGAATCCATAAAGAGCTACGAGTTATTTTTAACCGGATAGCTTCTGACTGAAGACCACTCTGCCGCAAGCCGGTGACCGGCAACTGCGGGAATCGGATCAGGGCAGGAAAGTGCCCATAGTCCCGAAGGGGCGTGCAATCTGGCGTACATTCTGGCGCATGGTCGCAACCCCGCCGGTCATCAGATAGACCCGCTGGTCGATGACGCCCATGCCTTCTCCGACCAGGGCCATACTCTGCTCGATGCCGGCCATGTTGCCGGTTATCGAGTCCATGTTCGTGCGGATACTGGGCATGATGTCGGCCAATGTCCTCATGTTCGCGTGAATCAGCTTCATGTGATCGATATGTTCGTCGAAGGCACCCATCTGGGCAGTAATATCGCTCATGTCAGTGTCGATACCGCGTAAACGGTCGTGCATGGAGTCCATGCTGGTAACGATACCGTTGAAGTCTTCGTACAGGACGCGGACATAGTAGACGTTGAAAACCGCCAGGATGACCAGCAGCACGGAGGTGGCGATGATGATTCCGTCGGTAATGCGAAAATGGCGGTAGCGCTCGTCCAGGTGAAGCTGGGTCTCCCGTCCAAGCCGGGCAATGACCTGGACGACGGCACGTCTGGGGTCTTCGTTCATAGTCGGTTTCTCTGCCTCCGGTCCCTTTAAGGGAAAGGAAACATTTTGTTCATGGAGCGAGCGGGCTTGGCCATATGGTGCATCTCCCGGGACATGGCCTGGACCTCATGGTGCATGATGTCCATGTTCACCGAGATGTTCCCGACGTTGTTGCGCACCGTGGCCACGTGGAGGTTGATGCCGCGGACGGTATCCCCCATCAAGGCCATGTCCGAGTCGATCAGATCCATCGCGCCGCTCATGACTTCTGTCATATCCTGGATGTCCTTCAGCAGTGCGACCCGTTGCTCCATATTGGCCATGTGGTCGCGAATCTGGTGCATCTGCCCGGCCACGGATGTCAAGTGAACATTCATATCGGTTACAACGGCCGATATCCGGTTGATCTGGGCGCTCAGCGTCAACAGCAACACGAGGATCGAGGTGGCAATCGCACCCAGGATGATGATGCCTGCCTGGATGCTGTAGTTGAGACGGTCGCCGAGCTTATTTTTGATATCTATCTGGCTGAGGATGATGCCCTCGAAGGAACTCAGCGCGCGCAGATATTGCTGTTGGAGAACGGCGTCCTCTTCTGTGGTCAATTGCTCTTCGGCCATATCCTTAAGTTCTCTGCGGGCGGGGTCGGGATGCGCCGACGGTGTTCCGGGCATAATCTAAGATGATAACCTCTTTGGGACTTCCCCGTCTTGAATCCTCTGAACACGGCCAGGGCGGGCGCGTATAAATTTCTTTTCGATTAACCAGTTACTATCAGCCGTGTCGATTGGGCAGCTCGTAGGTTGGGCAAAGCCGGATCAGGGACGATCCGGCGTGCCCAACATCAACCTAGACACAACCGGTAGGCTTGGGTAGTCCGCCCCACTTGCAGATGAGCTTCATGGGGCCTTTCTTGAAAACGGCGTACAGGTCCTTGCTGGAGACCTTGACCTCCTTTGCGAATTTGCGGATGGGGGGGACCACACCGTTCTCGTCATACATGGCCCGTGCCTCGCGGATATAGCCCATGACTTGTTCGGTCATCTCGAACGCGTCCGCCGCCGCCAACTCCTTTGCGATTGCCTCGCTCCAATCCTCGCGGTTGACCAGGAACCCTTCACCGTCTACGGGAACATCGATTGCCATCGTCGCTGCCTCCAGGAATTCAACTAAGGGGAATGGTAACTATCGGGCCCTACGGAATGCGGTCATTCCGATCCGAATCTACCCTAGGATTCTGTCTAAAAACTAACACATTGATTTTGAATCGGTAGGCTGGGGGGCAAGGAACGAACCCCAGCTGTGGTTATTGCTGGGTCTTGGCCGTCCCTGGCCGCAACCCAGCCTACGGCCTACGATTCCTTTTTAGACAGTCTCTAACTCTAAGAGTCATGTGGTCATTGGCCCTCGGGAAAGCCGGTCGGCGGGTCGGCCACCGCCGTTTTCCGCCGGTTGCCTGGGAGATTGCCGCCCGTGAATCCGGTCCGGTGCCCTCGTAAGGGCCCATATCAACCGCCGCGACCGGCGTTGATGGCATCCAGGATACCGTCCCAAAAGCGGATGCGCGCACAGATCGATTCCTCGGCGGCGGCTTCGGCCTCCTCGATCCTGGCTCTGTCATCCCCGCACAGGGTTTCCAGCAGCTGCATCGAGAGGGGGCCGTGGTGGTCGCCGTCGAGCTCGAGATGGCGCTTCAGATAATAGTGGAAGGTGGGGGCCTGGATCTCGCTGACCTGCATCCCGCCCAGAAACCGCCGGAACATCTCCGAGATCACCTGTTCCCGGCCCAGAGCGAGGACCGCGGCCACCGCATGGGGCTGGTTTTCGCGGATGAAGCCGAAGGTCGTCTCGCAAAAGTAGCGGGCCGGTAGGGGCACCAAGTCCGAGTAAAGGGCCGCGTCGATGCCTTGCTCGCGGACCAGATCCAGGAATTTCCAGGGCCGGTGGGCGTCGGCTCCGATCTCGTCCATGGCGTCGCAGTAGTACTCGAAATGGCTGCCGTGGATCGGGTTGCCGTCCGCGCCGGGCGCCGTGTCCGACTCCTCTTCGAGGACCAACCGGTTGATAAAGCAGCGTAGCCGCGGATCTCCGCGCGGCATCCAGGGGACCTCGGGCGAGGTGATGCGCTGCTGCAGGTATTTGACCAGCGACATGAAATCCCACACCGCGAATACGTGGTGGGTCATGAATACCCGCAGGTCTTCGAGGGTGCGTAGCGATTGGTAGATCGGGTGCCCTGCGAGCTCCTCCCGGAGCGGGAGTATGTGCTCCATGTCGAGTGTGGCCACGGCCTTAGTGTCCTCAAGATTCAAGCGTCTGCCGATCACCGCCAACTATACGCCTCACCCCCGGCGCAAGGCCAGCTTCGAGATTGATGGGCACGCTTCGCGTTGTATACCCTACCTGGCTGGATGTTGGGCACACCGCTGCCGTGGACCACACGGACGGCATGCGGGTAGCCCAATGGACGGTATGGACTGCATGGACGGGGGGGCACACAGCAACCCCTGGTCCACGTGGTCACTTGGTCCATGTCGTCCACGGCGGCTGCCGCCGTCCCTGGTGGCTTTGCCCATCCTACAGCCGGCAGGATGCCGGCGCTCCCGGCAGGGCGAGCGCGTATAAACCGTCCCCAGCTGTGGATGTTGGGCACGCCGCCGTCCTTGGCGGCTTTGCCCAACCTACGCTGCCGGCGATCGGTAGCTGGGAGCAACTTTCGTCCCCCCGAGCTGGGCGACGATCCGGTCGGCGACCCGGAAGGCATTGGCGTAGATGGTCCAGGTATAGGGCACGCTACCGCCGGTAGGCATGAAGCTGCCGTCGGTGACGAACAGGTTTTCCACCTCGTGGGCGCGGCAATCCCGATCGAGCACCGAGGTTGCCGGGTCGTCGCCGAAGCGACAGGTGCCGGCGACCAGATTGGTGGGCGGGGTGCCGGAGGCGAAGTGCAGCACGTCCTCGGCCCCCATTCGCTTCAGCACTTCCGCCCCCTTGGTGGCCAGATACCAGCCGACCTTGAGGTTTTGGACGTGGAAGCCGGTACGGATGCGCGCTACCGGCAGTCCCCATTTGTCCTTGACCTTCCGGTCGAGACGGACGAAGCAGTCGGCGACCGGCATCCAATCACAGAAGGCCTCTACCTTGATGTAGATGCCGTCGCGGAAGTGGGACTCCAGCCGGCGCTTGAGCGGCAGGCCCCAGCGCAGGCCATCCGGGCCCTGGGCCTGATCGTGGGCGCGGGCGATGGGGGCCGGATGGCGGTGCACGAAGTCGATCGTACCCCCCTTGGCCGGGGGTCCGAACTCCGGGTCGTCGATCCGGTACCAGTCCTGCAATGCCCGGTTGATGAAGGTGTGCGAGTCCCTGAGCGCCGCCGCCTGGGTTTTTGGGAGTCGGGCATAGACCAGCCGACCCGAGGCTGCGCCGCCCCCGGCGAAGAGCAGATTGCACCCGACCTGTCCGCTGCCGTTGGCCAGTCCCCGCGGATAACGTGGTCCGACGGAGCCGAGCAGCAGACGCGCGCTTTCAATGGCCTGACAGGCCACCACATAGATACCGGCATCGAGTCGCTGCAGGTGCCCACTCCGGTCGTAATACTCCACCGTCGTCAGTCGCCCGGTGGGGTCGCTCACCAGCCGGCTGGCCATGGCGTGGGGGCGGATCTCGCAGCGGCCCGTGGCCACCGCCTGGTCGAGCAGCGCGGCGCGGGAGCTGCCCTTGGCGCCGGTGGAACAGCCGGTGCTGCCGCAACGCCCGCCGTTGTAGGAGCAGCCGCCCCGCCCCTTGGCGGCATAGGGCAAGATGGCCCGCGGGGTGGGAAAGGGGTGAAAGCCGAGCCCGGTGGCTGCTTGGTCGATCAGGCCCGCGAGCGGGTGTTCAGCGAGCGGCGGAAAGGGGAAATCCGGCCGGCTGCGCGGTTCGAGGTGTGGGTGGGGCGTGACCCGCCCGGAGACTCCGACTTCCTCCTCGACCCGAGCGTAGTAGGGCTCCAGGTCCTCGTAGGTGATGGGCCAGTCGACCGGATCGGCGCCCGCGACCGGGCCGAAGATTTCGCGCAGGCGGAAGTCCATCGGTTTCAGGCGATGGAAGTAGCCGCTCATGAAGTTGCTGGAGCCGCCGACGCAGTTGCCGTGCTGGAAGGTCCAGCCCGAGCGGTAGGTGCCGGTCTCCCGCCAGCCACCCTGGTCGTCCTCGGTCTCCACCACCTGGGGCTCGTGGCGCGGGTCCGGGGTGTAGATCCAACGCCGACAACAGGCCAACTCGTCCTTACACAGGTCTTGTTCCCGGAACCAAGGGCCCTTCTCCAGGACCACTACCGAGTAGCCGGCGCGGGCAAGAGTCAAGGCCACGGGACCACCGCCGGCCCCGCTGCCGATGATGCAGATGTCGAAATCCCGATTCATAACCAACCATTCAAATGGGAATCATTTTTTGCCGCAAATGAACGCAAATCGGTCGCAAAAGATTAGGAGGTGTTCTCAATTAATAAATCATCTAAGTGTTGTAGGCTGGGTGGCAAGGAACGAAACCCAGCTTTCCCGATCCGCAATACCGTGTGCCGGGTTTCGCCGTCCCTGGCCGTAACCCAGCCTACGGGCTTGATTTTTATGATGATTTGACTCAATTGAGAACGCCTCCTAGATTATCTTTTCTGTCCGCAGATTACTCAAATTGTTAGCCATTAATTTGCGTCCATTCGCGTTCATTTGCGGCAAAAACAAGCTAGTTATGCCATAGCTCGAAATACCGCTGATCCGGTCCGGGGCGTCGGTGTCCCGGCTCGATCCGGAGCCAGCGCCAACCGATTCCGTCCGGATTACCCCCATAGATCGGATCGGCGAGCAGGGCCTCGAACAGGTAATCGAGCACCAGCAGGATCCACTCGGTGCCGCCCTCCTCGGCCTCCAAAGCGCGCAGGGTCTGCTCGCGAGCGGGCGTATCGAGCGCCTCGAAGGCACCACCGCCCTTGGTTTGCGCCGCGATCTCGCGGAGCCGGTCCAGACCTGAGCGCAGGATCTGCGGTTCCGCCGGGTCGGTCCCTCGCCAGTTCATCACAAACCGGAGATAGCGCAAGGCATTGATCTCGCGCGCACCTGGGGCCTGCGTCTCCGACGGGAACAGGTGGTCCTGAACCAGACCCAAGGTGCGCCAACCTTCCGGCTCGATACCGGCGCCGGACAGCGACGCCGGCTCCGCCGCGGCAAAGGCCTCGAGACGCGCGAGCGCCGCGGCGGACAGGAAGGCCCCGGTCGAGGCCAGGAAGGCGCGGCGATCCATTAGCGATAGCGGCCTGCAATCAGGTAATCCAGCGACAGCTTGCCCGGACCATGGAAGACGAGCATCGCCAGTAGGGCGCCCCACAGGATATGTTGCTGCAGTCCCGCAGCCCCTTCGGCGGAGAACAGGAAGCTGCCGTAGGCATAGACGGCGACGATGTTGAACAGGAACAGGGCCAGCGACGAGAGCCGCGTGGCCAGACCGACCACGATCAGGACCGGCAGGATCAATTCAGCGGCAGTACCGAGAACGGCCGCGACCGACGGCGGCAACAAGGGCACCTCGTACTCGTATTCGAAGAGCGCCAGGGTACCGGACCAGCTCTGAAGCTTGGTCAGGCCAGACTTGAAGAAGACCTGGGCCACCCAGAGCCGAATGGTGAGATCGAAGAGCGGGCTTAAGAAGGTGAAAAAACCGGTACAACGGTCGAAAGCACGGAAGATGATGCCGGATTGGGACATGATGGCTCCCTCTTGCAGGTGATTTCCACCATATGACACCTCATTATTGTGCCAGTTTCCGCCGATCGCCGCGGGCGTAGGGACGTGGATGGGATACCTCCTCCGGAAGGCAACGAGCGATGCGGGTGGCCGCTGAACGGCCACCGCCGTTGGAGCGCTTACTTTCTACTCTGTCAGAAACTCCTTCGCCTTCTCCATCATCTTCTCCAGCCCTCCTTTCTCCTTATCCTCCTCTTCCATCTCCTTTTCCTTCTCCTCCATCTTGTCCTTCATCTCCTTTTCCTTCTCCTTCATCTTTTTATCCTTTTCCTCCTTCATTTCTTTCATTTCCTTCATCTTTTTATCCTTTTCCTCCTTCATTTCTTTCATTTCCTTCATCTTTTTATCCTTTTCCTCCTTCATCTCCTTCATCTCCTCCTTTATCGACTTCTCATAGTCCTCCTTCTTCGCCAGCTTCTTGCAGGTCCCCTCGGGCACATAGACCCATTCCTTCGGGTCCCCGTGCTTCTTGGCCTGGCCGGAGCAGGCGTGGCTCCTGGTCCCACAGTCGTTCATCCCGGCCTTGACGACGCCGTAGCACTTCTCGAATCCCTTCTTGGCGGCAAGTGCGTTGCCGGAGACAGCCAGACCGAGCGCGAGCACCGAGGCGAGAGCACCCATGGTTATAGATTTGTACATTGCTAAAACCCTCTTCTAAGGACGAGCGGATAAAACTCGAGTCTTCGGCCCATCTGCAACGGCCCGAAGACTCGCAGACCGGAGCGGTCAGCCGAGAAAACCCTACCTGCAGCAGTATTTCTCGGTTGCGACACGGATTGTAATCGGAATTCCGGTTTCGTGCGCTACTGTCTTGTGATCCCGACCGGGCGAGCGTATATAAATCCTCCGGAAAACATCTGCGAAAATCCGCGGGTATAAAATCAGAACAACGGACAATCACCGACAGGGGGCCTCGACATGAACGCAGGACGAGATGATAAGAGCACACTCAAGGGTGCCGCGGCCATTACGGGCATTATGGAGGGCCTCACCGGTATCCTGGATCGGCTACAACAGGTGCGGGAGCAGGTCGGTGAAGTTACGGGAAAAGGCGAGACCGGAAAGGGCGCTCAGGGGGTCTTCGGCTTTTCGGTCAGGGTGGGACTCGGCGGCAAGGGGGCCGACCTCGAGGTGGAACCCTTCGGCAACATCCGCCCGGACGAAAAGACCGGGGAGACACGCGTTCACGAGGTCTACGAGCCGGTTGCGGACATCTTCGAGGAAGCGGATCACACCCTGGTGGTGATCGAAATGCCCGGCATCGGCGTGGGGGACTTCCACCTGGACATCGCCGACGACCTGCTCGAAATCCGCGCCGAATCCGGCGCCAAACGCTACCGGAAAGAGATACTGCTGCCGCGCAGCTACCGCCCGGAGCAATTGGAGCACAGGTGTAACAACGGTGTCCTGGAGATACGTTGTCATAACCGCGGGCGTCCCGCGGTTCAGGATAATGGGTGCGTCTGAACCGACTACCTCATACATTGTTTGAGAAGCTGTCCGGTTAAAAGCAATCCTGAATGATTCGGCGCAGTTTGGAGGACCGGACTTTCTTTATCCACGGATTACGCAGATTTCCGCAGATTAAGAACGAAATAATCTGTGGAAATCTGCGTAATCTGCGGATGAAAAAGGTTTCCTATCAGGCTGGACTTAGCCCGTAGGCTGGGTCGAGGAACGAAACCCAGCGCTGCCGAGTGCCGGGTTCGTCCCTGAACCCAGCCTACAAGCTATTTTTAACCAGACAGCTTCTGAAACAGGAAGAAAGATCGACGATGCCGGCCCTCGAAGCAAAATATATCATTCAAGCGGTCGAGGACGCATTCAGCGAGTCGGCGGCGTCGGCGGTGCTGGTGTCCCGGGTCAGGGAGCGCCCACGGCGATTTTACGTGACGGCGGGAGAGGTATCCCTTCCGGTTTGGATATACATCCGGACGCTGACTCATGGTGGGGGTGCCGCCAGGCCAGCGGATGAATATCGGATTCAGCTCACTTCCGTCACACCGCCGCTACCGGAGAATCCTGATGGACCTACGTTGTTACTCGGCTACGAGCCGGACACAAAATGCTTCGCGGGATTTGACCTGCGGAACCAGGGCTGTTTTTGTCTTACAATAACGGCATGGCCAGACCGAAGAAACAAAATCCCAGAAGCAAGTTGGTCAATTTTCGGCTTACCGATTCGAAGGCGCTTGCCATAAAGGAAAAACTCGGAGATCAAGGCCCGTCAGTTGCTACAACCCTAAATCAGTTGGCACAAGTTTATTCTGCAATGGGGCAGTTTCAGCAGGCAGAGAAGCTGTACGAAAAATCTCTCTCTATGGTGGAAAGAATTGGTGACAAAAATGCCGAGGCTATTGCACTGAGTAATCTGGCATCCGTATATGCTAGTCAGAGCCGCCTAAGCGAAGCAGAGGCCCTTTATAGTAAGGCCCTTGAAATTCAAAAGGAATCAGGTAACTGGCAAAGTGCCACAACATATAATAATCTGGGGAATCTGTATTTTTCTCTTCATGATTTAGGTAAAGCGCACGATGCTTTTCAAAAATCGGCGGCGTTGCTGAGAGAGCACTTAGGTGATGACCATCCGGATACCTCCAGTGTGCTAAGTAATCTAGCCTACGTGTTGGATGAAGAAGGGAAAAATGAAGAAGCGGCAGTACTGTTTAGGGAGAGTCTGGAAAATCTTAAAAACACACTGGGGATCAATCACCCCTATGTAATACGATTGGCCGAACGAGAGCGGAGCCTGACAAAAAGCTCCAGCGGACGTTCTTAAGAAACTGTCTAAAAAAAGGACCGTAGGCTGGGTTGCGGCCAGGGACGGCCAAAACCCAGCAATACCCTTGACCTACCCTTATGCCGAATCCGTCTTCAACCTCCCTGCGTTTCAAAGTTGCCGAGGCCCTCGCGCGGGATGTAGGCCGGGCCGTGGCCCGCCTGGACCCCGATGATATGCGCACCCTGGGGCTGGAAATCGGTGATTTCGTCGAGGTCAGGGGCAAGTCCGGAACTCCGTGCAAGGTACTGCCGGCACATAAGGAGGCACGTGGCCGGAGGCACGTGCAGCTCGACGGGCTGACCCGCGGCAATACGGGGGTCTCCCTCGGTGAGACGGTGGAGCTGCGGGCCACCGCGTGCGAGCCGGCCCGCCAGGTGGGGCTGGCGCCCATCGATACCATCCCTCGGGAGCGGGATTTGCCCTATATCGGCAGTCTGCTGGATGGCCTGCCCGTCCGGAGCGGGGATCGCGTTCGTGCCACCCTGTTCGGCAACCGGGCGGCCGACTTCCGCGTGGTCTCCACCGCGCCCAAGGGGACGGTGGTAATCAACCCGACGACCCGGCTGATGGTGAGCGAGGCGCAGCAGGGCGAAGCCACCGCCCAGGCCCCGAGCTACGAGGACGTTGCGGGGTTGCGGCCCCAACTCCGGCGCATCCGCGAGATGATCGAGCTGCCGCTGCGGTATCCGGAGGTCTTCGAGCGGCTGGGGATCGCCGCCCCCAAAGGGGTGTTGCTGCATGGTCCGCCCGGTTGCGGCAAGACCCTGATCGCGCGCGCCATCGCCCACGAGACGGACGCCGCCTTTTTTACCGTCAGCGGTCCGGAGGTAATCCATAAATTCTACGGCGAGAGCGAGGCGCAGCTACGTAAGCTGTTCGCAGCGGCCGAGCGCAAGGCGCCGTCCATTCTGTTCCTCGACGAGATCGACGCCATCGCCCCCAAGCGCGAGCGGGTGCAGGGAGAGGTGGAAAAGCGGGTGGTGGCCCAGCTCCTGGCGCTGATGGATGGTCTCAAGCGGCGCGCCCGCATCATCGTCATCGCGGCGACGAACTTGCCCCAGGTCTTGGACCCGGCCCTGCGCCGGCCGGGACGCTTCGACCGCGAGATCGCCATCTCTATCCCCGGCCGCCCCGAGCGGCGGGAGATCCTCGACGTACACAGTCGCGGCATGCCGCTCGCCGACCCGGTGGTCCTCGACGACCTGGCCGAACGCACCCACGGCTTCGTCGGCGCCGACCTGGAGGCCCTGTGTCGGGAGGCCGCCATGGCGAGCCTGCGTCGTATTTTGCCCGCGGTAGATTTCGAGTTGGCGCGGATCCCCTATGAGCTGCTGCGTGACTTGCAGGTCCGGGATGCCGATTTCGAGGCGGCGCTGCGGGAGGTGGAGCCCTCGGCCATCCGTGAGGTATTCGTGGAAGTGCCCAGCGTCCATTGGACGGACGTAGGGGGGCTGACGGCGGTCAAGCAACGCCTGATAGAGCTGCTGCAATGGCCTTTGACCCGTCCCGAGTTGTTCCGGGCGGCCGGGGTGGAGCCGTCCAAAGGGATCCTGCTGGCCGGTCCGCCTGGCTGCGGCAAGACGCTGTTGGCCCGCGCCCTGGCCACCGAGACCCAGGGCAATTTTATCTCGGTAAAAGGACCGGCCCTCCTGTCGAAGTTCGTCGGCGAGTCGGAGCGGGAAGTGCGTGAGGTGTTTCGGAAGGCCCGGCAGGCCGCGCCCTGTATCCTGTTTTTCGACGAGATCGACGCCCTGCTGCCGGTCCGTTCCACCTCCTCCGCCGAGTCCCAGGTCAGCGAACGGGTGCTGGCCCAATTTCTGACCGAGCTGGACGGTATCGAAGAACTCAAGGGAGTTTTGGTGCTCGGCGCCACCAACCGCCTGGATCGGCTGGACCCGGCGGCGATCCGGGCCGGGCGCTTCGATGCGATCGTTGAAGTGCCGCTGCCCGATGCGGCCGCGCGGCGGGAGATCCTCGGCATTCACCTGGTGCGGCGTCCCGTCGCCGAGGACCTGCAGGTCGCAGATCTGGTGGACCCGAGCGACGGACTGAGCGCCGCCGAGATCGCCACGGCCTGTAATCGCGCAGCCCTGGCGGCAGTACGCCGCTGTGTGGCGGAACCGGGCACCGCGCCGCACATCCGGGGCACCGATCTGCGGGCGGCACTGGACTCCGTGCGGGCCGAGCATCGGTTGGAGATCTAACGAGGCTTCGCCTCAGACCGACGAGGTTGGGTAACGAACCGCACCGAAGAACCACGGATGGACACGGATAAACACGGATGTGATCCGTGTTTATCTGTGTCTGCCTCCGTGGTTCAAAGGATTTGCGATTCCCGCCCAAGCAAGAGGCAGAACTATTTGTGTGCAGCGCACAAACTTGACTCATTGGTAAAGATGCAGGTCCCTCAAGGAATCCTAGCGAGGCTTCGCCTCAGACCGACGAGTGCCCAACGCGAGCTTCATCGCGAAACTCCAATCTGACGCGGTTCCTGCCTGCCTGTCCCGTCCATGGGACGGTAGACAGGTCCATGGGACGGCACCTGCCTGCCAGCAGAGGCAGGTGTCGGCAGGCAGGCGCTCCCCACATCATCGATGCGGTTCGCGGCCCGCTGTGCCTCCCTGCACAGCAGGCGCTCACCACACCACTGATGCGGTTCGCGCCCGCCGGTAGTGCCATCCTGGACGACCAACCGCGCTCACCGCATCCTACGTCCATCCTACGGATCCGGCAAAGGGACAAAGCAAAAAGGATATAGGGTCAAAGAGTCCTGGCGAGACGAATACCGACGAAGTTGATGGCAACATCCGCGGTGTACCTGAGGCGGTAGGCGGAGCGCAGCCCCCACGGGTCGTTGACCCAGCCGCCCCCGCGCAGCACACGCCGGGCGCAGTCGCCGCCGTTCTCCTCACCCCAGGCACTGCCGTCGGACGGGGCGCCCTGGTAGCTGCTGTGCCAACAATCCTGGGTCCACTCCCAGACATTGCCGGCGACCTCATGGAGCCCCCAGGGATTGGCCGGCAGGCTGCCGGCCGGGACCGTCCGTTGCCGCCAGATCCCGGTCCTGGCCCCGCAGTCGTTGTAATCGTAGTTGCCGTTGTAGTTGGCCTGGTCGGTGTGGATACAATTACCGGTCCGAAAGGGGGTCGAGGTGCCGGCCCGGGCGGCGTACTCCCACTCGGCCTCGGTAGGCAAACGGTAGCTCTCGCCGGTCTGAGCACTCAGCCAGGCCGCATATGCCGTGGCGTCCTTCCAGGAGACATTGATCACCGGCTGTTTGCCCCGACCCCAGCCCTCGTCGTTCGGCTTCCTGCGTCCCGTAGCCTTGGCGAAGCGGTCGTATTCGGCAAAAGTGACCTCAGTACGGCCGATGGCGAAGGGACGCAGGGTCACCGGATGGACCGGTCCCTCGTCATCATCGCGCTTGGGCTCGTCCGGGGGGGAGCCCAATTGGAAGCTGCCGCCGGGGATGACGACCATCGCCGGTCCCGGTGAACCGTCCTCGAGGGTATCGTGGAAAACAGTCAGGGGTTCTTTGTCGAACAGCCAGATGATGCCCCCAACCAACGTCCCGATGACAACCACAATCAGCCCGGCTACGCCGATCCACCGTCGGGGCGAGACTGGTGGCTTTAGGTTCTCTCCAGGCGACGGAGACGGACCGGGCGGTGGCGAGGGCGGGTCGACAGTCTCAGGAGTGTCCGCCGGCGGATCTTGAAGGGCGTTTGGTACGGACTTTGGTTTCGATTCTGAAGGCAGATCGGGCAGTGGGGGCGGACCGGCGATCCTGGCAATGTCTGCCAGCAGGGCTTGAAATGCAGCGGTATCCAGAGCACCTGCCCGGCCCACTAGGCTGCGGGTGTGGACATGACGGAACTCCAGGGGAAGCTCGATCTCCTCGTCGATCCGGATGGAAACGAATTTTCCGTGGTCATACGCCCAGGACGATTCCGCACGCACCCACCTAGAGGCGACCGAGTGTCCCGACCAAACGGCGACGACGCATTGCACCTTTTCCAGTGTGCTCTCGATGCGCTCATCAAAGCGCTCGCCGGCGCGTATCTCCAGGTCCCACCAGACCTGATGGCCCTCGGCTTTCAGGGCATCGACCAGGGGCTCGACCCGTCGGCGGTCCTGTTGCGAGTAGCTGATGAAGATGTCGGCCATGTCTCCGCAGGTCCTGTTCTTCGTTCTCTCGCCCGGCGGACGTGGATTAAATCAGGGAGGATGACCCCATGACAACCCAACGCGAGAGGTAACGATATCCTCTCACCCAAAGTCAAGGTCAATACCATCTTCGGATCCCCCGGAGCAGGGCAACCGAATGATAACTCGACAGAAAGCAATGGGTTACATTGATGCATCAGGCATCCGAACGGGAACCTGAACGATCGGTAAGAGTTGCCTGCGTAGGTTTCGGCGCGCGAAGCGTTCCGCCCACGGAAGTAGGTTGGGCAAAGCCCGGCAGGGACGGTGGGCGTGCCCAACAACGGTGTTGGGCACGAGCCATCCCTGGCCCTTTGCCCAACCTACTCGACTCGCTCCCACGCCAACATCTTGTTTCAGCAGGGATTATCATTCGGTTGCCCTGGTCCCCCGGAGCCCGTCCCTATGGGGCGACTTTCAGCCGCGCAACAGTTTGAACCGCAAAGGCGCAAAGGATAGGATGTGGTGAGCGTGCAGACTAACGGATCTCCACCAGGGTCCCGGCCGGAACCAGATCGAAGAGCTCGATCAGGTCCCGATTGTGCAT
This sequence comes from Candidatus Thiosymbion ectosymbiont of Catanema sp. Cochon2018, assembly GCA_011392765.1. GTDB lineage: Bacteria > Pseudomonadota > Gammaproteobacteria > Chromatiales > Chromatiaceae > Thiosymbion > Thiosymbion ectosymbiont_A. Next base: position 61,541 of record WYCW01000004.1, read on the forward strand.
GCGAATACAACCATGGGAGCAAGGCACCCCCAGGGGTTCCGTATCCGGGCAACCATGAATATAGATATAGCGCCGCAAAGTATCCACGCATCCGCCCCGGTTACGCCCGGACTCCAGGCCGGTAAGCCAGAGGATACGGGTCAGGATCCAGTCCCGCTCGGGATATTGTTCCGCCAACTTCGCGTCATGGATCTCGCCCGTCGCCCGTCGCCCCACGAACACCGCGCCCTCCGGACAGCCGGCTCCGATCCGGATACGTACCCGGTGCAACCCGCGGGGCGTGCAACCGCTGTCCTGCTGCTCGCCGGGGCCGTTGCGGGCGGTAGAGACCCGATACCGTCTCCGCACCCGATCCCCCTCCAGGAGCACCAGGGTCTGAGCGGCGAGATCAACCAGGATGCGCCTAGTACATCGTTTCATTCTATCTTGCATGTCAACAATCTGATTTTATTTTATAAATCATTATGTTATATGCTTTCAAGCATGCAAAATAGACTGAAACGGGGTACTAGGATTCCTTGAGGGACCCGGATCTTTACCAATGAGTCAAGTTTGTGCACGGCACAAAAACTCACCTCTCCTCATGCAGCGCTTGAGGGTATTGCGCCCATTGTTTTTATCCGCAGATTACGCAGATTTTCGCAGATTAAGAATAGAAATAATCTGCGAAAATCTGCGAAAATCTGCGGATAACAAGTTTGTTCGCTGCACAAAAAATTCACGCCTCGTCGGTCTGAGGCAACGCCTCGCTAGGTCGTGTTGACATTCAAGCCAAACAGATCAAGTTCATTTGTAGTTCTCCGAACCCCGATCACCCGCGCCATGTCCAGCCCCAATCCCAGGGTTGCCGCCGTCCAGATGACGACCGGACCCAACCTCAGCGCCAACCTGCAGGAGGCGGAACGCCTGGTCCGCGAGGCCGCGGACGCCGGTGCCGCCTTGGTCGTGTTGCCCGAAAACTTTGCCTTCATGGGAAGGCGGATGCAGGACGTACTCCCGCTGTGCGAACGGGACGGCGACGGGCGGTTGCAGTCATTCCTCTCCGAGGCAGCCGCTCGGTACGGAGTCTGGATCGTCGGCGGCACCATTCCCTTGATTACCGAGGATCCCGGTCGGGTCCGCGCGGCCTCTCTGGTCTTCAACGGACGCGGGGAGCAGGTCGCCCGTTACGACAAAATCCACCTGTTCGATGTCGATGTCCCCGGCGCCGACGAGCAGTACACGGAGTCCTCTACCATCGAGCCCGGTGCGGATATCATCGTCCTCGACAGCCCCTGCGGACGGCTCGGTGTGGCGGTCTGTTACGACCTGCGTTTCCCGGAGATGTTCCGGCACATGCTCGACAGCGGCGTGGAGCTGCTCGCCGTACCTGCCGCCTTTACCGCCATTACGGGCAAGGCCCATTGGGAAACCCTGGTACGGGCCCGCGCCATCGAGAATCTCGCCTACGTGATCGCCGCCGCCCAGGGGGGCTATCACATCAGTGGCCGCGAGACCCACGGCGACAGTATGATCGTCGACCCCTGGGGCGCGGTGCTTACCCGGATACCCCAGGGTACGGGCTATATCTGTCATCCGCTGGACAGGGACTTCCAAGTCTCGGTGCGCCGCAGTTTTCCGGCTATCGAGCATCGCCACTTGAAATGCCGGTGAACGGGAATCATGACCTTTATCTGTCCACAGATTAAACGGATTCTCACAGATTGTTTCGTTTTTAATCTGCGGAAATCTGCGTAATCTGCGGATAGATCCGAATCTTTTTTGTCCGCAGATTACGCAGATTCTCACAGATAGAGGCGATTCAGCGCTCGCGCAGCCCAAGCACATCCTGCATGTCGTAGAGCCCTTGCGCCTTATCGGCGATCCAGCGCGCCGCCCGTGCCGCACCGCCGGCGAAGGTCATGCGGCTGGAGGCCTTGTGGGCGATCTCTACCCGTTCTCCCTCCGCGGCGAACCAGACTGTATGTTCACCGACCACATCGCCGGCGCGGATGGTCTCGAAGCCGATGGTCTCGCGCGCTCTCTCCCCGGTGTGCCCTTCACGGCCATAGACAGCGACTTGTTCCAGATCCCTGCCCAGGGCCTGGGCTATGACCTCCCCCATCCGAATAGCGGTCCCGGAGGGGGCATCCACCTTGTGGCGGTGATGGGCCTCGATGATCTCGATATCGACCTGGTCCCCGAGCACTCGGGCGGCCACGTCCAGCAGTTTCAGGCACAGGTTGACGCCGACGCTCATGTTGGGGGCGCAGACAATGCCGATCTCGGCCCCTGCCTCGGTGATGGCCGCCCGTTGATCGGGGGTGAATCCCGTGGTCCCGATGACTATCCGCTTCCCGGCACCACGGCACAGCTCCAGATGGCGTAGGCTGGCGGTCGGGGTGGTGAAGTCGATGAGCACGTCGAAGTCCCCGAGTATGGGCTCCAGGTCCGGATGCACCGTTACCCCAAGGCGCCCTGTCCCGGCCAGCTCACCGGCATCCGCTCCCAATAGGCTGCTGCCGGGCTGCTCGGTGGCAGCGCCGAGGGTCAGGCCCTCCGCCTCGGTAACTGCCCGGATCAGGGCGTGTCCCATCCGCCCCCCGGCCCCGGCGACCGCGATTCCGATATCCGTCATTGTTCTCTCCTCTGGTCGATTACAGGTGTCTTATCGGAACGATTCCGCAAGGCCGCGACTGTTTGTTCTTCGGTGTACCGAAAGGCTGTCAATTTACGCAACGGGCTATAGTCCTGGATCAGCTCTCCGAGCCGTATGGCTTGTCGGCCGGGGTTGAATTTATCTCGTCTACGTCCCCTGAGCTCGCTGGCTGTGAGCAGTAGCTCATGAAGCACCTGCTTGGGGTTCGGGATCTGCTCCAGCTTGTCGATGGTCGGCATTGCGAGACTCACTCCGCCATGGGGGTTTCCGGCAGCACGCCGCAGGGCCGGTTCGTCGATCAGGAGCCACGCCTCCTGCATCCGGACTGGAACCATCGGGACCGACGGATCCGAAAGCCCGTCAACAGCGGCCTGGATCTCGGCGACCCGCCGATCCAGGGGCATAGCCTCCGCGTCCCGATGGACGAACAGCAGGTCGCATGGATAAAGGTCTAGTGCTGCATCGACGCGGTCACGCAGACCCTTCGGCGGGTTCGGCAAACACCTCAGATCGGCCCAGGTCCCGGTAATCGCGGCCTTCCAGTGCTGTTGGAGCATCCAGGTAATCGGATACTTCAAGATGGCGTCCGAGCTGCCGTCCGTAAGCAGTGTGAACTTGAGTCGATCCATGGCCGTCCGTCACAACGGCAGCCTCAGCTGAACCATGTCTTCGCGATCCATCACGCGCCGGTCGGCCCCTTTACGCTCGGGGTCACCCTTCTCGGCGATCGGTTGTAGGAACGAGAGCGCCTGGCCCTTGGCGATGACGGCCCTATTCGCTGCTTTTGTGCGCCAGGTCTCGGACAGACCGCGGAAGGATACCCCTTTTATCAGGCTGTCCCCGACCGCTTGTTGCTCCGGCACCGCGAACACCAGGGTGTCGTCCGGAACCTGGCTGACTACGACCGGGGAGTGGGTATTGATGATAACTTGACGCAAGGGGTTGTCGTCGCCGATGGGTAGCTCCGGGTCCACGACGATGTCCTGGAGCAGCCTGAGCATGGCCCCGATGCGCTCCGGGTGGATGCCGTTCTCCGGCTCTTCCATGCAGATAAGGCCGGTCAGGGTGGGATCGATCTCGATACTTGCCAAGGCGAGAAACCGCAGGGTGCCGTCGGACAGGGCCTTGGCCGGTAGCTCGGTGCCATAGCGATCCGTCAGCAGCAGGGTGGAGAGCTCGCGCTTGTCGTCACGGTCGATTGCTACCCGACCCACTTGGTCGATCAGCTCGGACAGACGATTCGCGATCTGGGTGAGCACGCGCTCGCCATTCTTTTCAGGCACCGGGTGTCCGCTGTCGTGTCCTGCCTGCTCCTGGGACAACCGAAACAGGGTGGCGGGCAGATGGGCGCCGTTCGAGGCAAGTCGCGGCGGGGCGTCGAATCCGTCCGGTGCCCGCAGTGCCACGGGTTCCAGTTGCAGCAGACGCCAACTGAGCATTTCCTGGCGGGCCAGCACCGCGGTGGGACTCTCCTGGGCATTGACGGTAGAGAGCACGGTCCGCGGCAACTTTTCCGCCTGGAAGAGCCGCGCACGACCACCACCGGTCGAGCTGTCCGGGTGTAGCTTCACCACCTGGGCTCCATCTTCTTGGGTCTCGGTCGAGATGTAGGGACTGGTGCGTCGCCCCTTGACCACCGAGTCGCGCCACTTCACCTTATGCTGGAAAGGTAGGTGGGCATGGGCCTCACCCTTCTTGACGTATTCGAGCCGCTCTTCTACCAGCTCGATACGGGGTCTCGAAACATTGCCTGCCGGTGGTCGATACCGGAGTTCGAGGCGGTAGACGAGGAAGGTCGTCTTGGCCTCTGCCGGCTGATCCAGGTAGTCGCTCCCGGTGTCGGGCACCAGCATCTCCGCCTCGAGCTCAATCGGCAGATAACCATCCGTTTCCATTTGGGTGAACAAATGTCGGATGTCGGAGACCGATCCGCCTTCTTCACGCACGGCCATCGCCGCATCCATGATGGGCGCATCCATCAGGGACCTCAGAAACAAGATGGCATCGAACAGATTCGACTTGCCGACGGCATTGGCCCCGGCAATGCAGGTGAAGGGCCCGAAGTGGAGATCCATATGGATCAGGTTCTTGAAGCCGTTGACACGCAGTCGGGTCAGCATGGGGAAAAGGCCTGGTCTTGCAAATTACGCCGCATCTTAGCCCAAGACGCGATGACTACAAGAGTTCTCTGGGAGTGATGAGAGTAGCGAACCACATATTGGAGTGCGGCGGCAGTCTTAGAGACTGTCTGAAAAGAGACCGTGGACCGTAGGCTGGGTTGCGGCCAGGGACGGCCAAAACCCTGGGTTTCGTTCCTTGCCCCCCAGCCTACCGATTTAAAATCAATGTGTTAGTTTTTAGACAGCCTCTTAACTTCGGCAGGATCTGTAGCCAGACTTTTACAGCGGAGCCTCGCTGGTGGTAGCACCAAACCCGATGGAAAAAATATGCAAGTTTCCGAATTCCAGCTCGGTCCTGACCGTCGCCTCAGTATCGCACCCATGCTGGACTGGACCGACCGTCACTGCAGGTATTTCCTGCGCCTGATCAGCCGACGCACCCTGCTCTACACGGAGATGGTGACTACCGGCGCCCTGCTCCATGGAGATCGCACGCGTTTCTTGCGCTTTGATCCCGCAGAACACCCGGTGGCACTCCAGCTGGGGGGCAGCGACCCGGAGGAGATGGCCACCTGCGCCCGCACGGGTGAGGAGGCGGGCTTCGATGAGATCGATATGAATCTGGGTTGCCCCTCCGACCGGGTGCAGTCGGGACGCTTCGGGGCCTGTCTGATGGCCGAGCCGGAACTGGTTGCCGACTGTATCGCGGCCATGAAGGACGCGGTGTCCGTGCCGGTGACGGTCAAGACCCGCATCGGCATCGACGAGCGGGACAGTTACGAGGAACTCCGCGATCTGGTCGGTTCTCTGGCGGCGGCCGGCTGCGACGCCGTGATCGTCCACGCCCGCAAGGCCTGGCTGCGAGGGTTGAGTCCCAAGGAGAATCGGGAGGTTCCACCCCTGCGCTACGAGGTGGTGCAGCAACTCAAGGGGGATTTTCCTCATCTACCCATCGTCATCAACGGCGGTATCACTACGCTGATACAGGCCCGGTCCCTGCTTCAAGGACTGGACGGCGTGATGATCGGCCGCGCGGCCTACCGGAATCCCTGGCTGCTCGCGACGGCGGATTCTGAGATCTTCGGCGACCGGCACCCCCTGCCCAGTCGCCACCAAGTCCTGGAGGCGTACATCACCTATCTGGAGAGAGAGCTGGCGGCCGGGGTGCCGCTGAATGCCATGACCCACCATATCCTCGGTCTGTTTCAGGGCCGACCGGGGGGGCGGCGCTGGCGGCGAGCCATCAGCGGACATGCTCACAGGTCCGAACTCGATGGTAAGTGGCTGCTGGAGGCGGCCCCGTTGGACCACTGACTCCAAATCCTTCTTTCAGCGATAACTCAGTGAAAGAAGACGTGCCATAGAAAGGCAATGATCGCTCCAACCGACACCCATATAAACTTGGGGAATAGGTGGTTCTTCAGGTTTGCGGTAGAGTACCATTTCTTAGATAATTCTTCCCTTTCCTGCCGCCTTTCTCCTAGTATTATTTGTGCTACTTTTTCTATGTTTGGTCGATTATCTTCATACCTTCTCCAAAGGGCAAGCATACCGAGAGCCGGAGTCAAATAATTTTTGACAATTTCCATATTTGTTCCAACGTTTTCACCGAGCCCATGATCGATTGTCTTTGCATGGGCAAACTGCCGCAAATACTCAATCTTATCGGTAAGCAAGCGTTCATAAAAATTATCTCCTACGAGTCGAAGGCAAGGTACCGAATCACTTTCGATTTGCTTTTCCAGTTTCTCATCTATGCGAACGCAAATAATTTTACACATGTCCAAAACGGCACGTTGAATATGTCCCTCCATCCTTCTGAGATTTGGTTTTGTCTCGCTATTCGGATGTGAAATATAACGCATGAAATGTTCAATTTGTTTTTGAACCGTTACTTAGTCTATTGGAAGATAGTCTGGACGATCCAAGAGTATACAACCCTGCGACGGTACCCTTTCATCAATCTCTACAGGGATTGTATTAACCGCGCTATAGATTACCGACGGCTCTAAATCCTTTAGATCGGTATTCCAGAACATCTTAGATTTTTCTTCGAGGCTTTTGGGAATGCTTTGCAGAGTTGTCATTTGGAAAATCCCCTCTCGTTGTTGCCTCTGTCACTACATAACTAGCGAGGCATCGCCTCAGACCGACGAGGCGTGAGTCGCAATGCCATTAAGTTAAGCGCTACCGGTCGGCAAAGTAAGAGAAGAAACTACGAATCACGCGAATCCTCGCGAATCGATTCGCGGAAATTCGCGTGATTCGTCGTTTTCTCTAAGTGGCCAACAGCTAACTCAATGGCGTTGGTGTGAGTCGCGGTTGACAAGAACCACGAATGGACACGAATTGTGATTTGTGTTTATTCGTGTCAATTCGTGGTTTGTCGATCGTACACACAAAACTTGACTCATTTGTAAAAGTCCGAGGCAGTCAAGGAATCCTAGTATCGGTATGCGCTAATCACCTCCACAAATCTTTTTATGAGCCTCTTTGAGCGGTCCCCTGAGAATCATCTTGGCGATCTCGCTTTCGGAACGGCGATAATACGGATTTTCCGGATCGTCATGCGTTTTAAGTTGATGAATTTGCTGTTTCATCTCATGGTCGTCTTCACTGAGACGGATAGTGATGGTTCTTGCCACTGAGTAATGCCCGCCAACGCGAAGAAAATTACTTTTAATGTGTAATAATATACAGCACTGTACAGCAGAATCAACCGTATTTATGCTCGTGTGTACGAGTGGCCAAGGTATGCTCGGCCTCGGTCAAGGATTTTCGCAAAGTGAGTTGGGCCATGAGCACGGCGGGGTCCGCATCGGAGGGATTGGTTCCCCCGGCCTTGCAGTACCCGACCCGCTCGCGGAGCGCGTCCTCGGGAGCCGTCAGGTCGAGGATGGTACTCAGGAGAATCTCGCTCCACCGCCAACTCCAGGACTGGCCTTGAAATGGAAGCAGGACGACTCAACATCGAGTTACTCGCATAGCGTTTTTCTCTAAAGAAAAGGGGATTGCCATCGTGACCATCGAGCGCATCGTGCTGGCCTTTGCCGGTTTTATCATTCTGCTCTCTCTCGGCCTGGCCCATTACGTCAGTCCCTATTGGCTCTGGCTCACCGCATTCGTGGGCTTCAACCTCTTCCAGTCCGCCTTCACCGGCTTCTGCCCCCTGGCTATCATCCTCAAGAAGGCCGGACGCAAACCCGGCAATGCGTTCTGAGCCGGGATCGTAACCTGTTGTAACTCGAATCCCCCCTTTTTCAATCCGCAGATTACACGGATTTTCACAGATTATTTCGTTTTTAATCTGTGAAAATCTGCGGATAAAAGATGTCGGAGGCAGGCATGGGCAACCGCTTGACCAAGATCTATACGCGGACCGGTGACGGCGGCAGCACCGGGCTGGCCGACGGCAGCCGCGTGCCCAAAGACCACCCGCGTATCGAGGTACTGGGGTGTCTGGACGAGCTGAACAGCATCATCGGACTGATCCTGGTCCAGGCCGAACCGGACCCGCCGCCGCAGTTGGCGCGCATTCAAAATCGACTCTTCGATCTGGGTGCGGAGCTCGCCACGCCCGGGGCAGAGCGCACCCAGTCCGAGGATGTCGCCTATCTGGAAGCAGCCCTCGATGGTTACAACGCCGATCTTCCGCCGTTGCGGGAGTTTATTCTGCCGGGGGGCGGGAGCGCGGCCACTTTCTGCCACCTGGCACGGGCCCTGTGCCGACGTACCGAGCGCCGCCTGGTAGCCCTGAACCGCGCAGAACCACTGAACCCGGAGACCCTGCGCTACATCAATCGGTTATCCGATCTGCTCTTCGTCCTCGCCCGGGTGTTGGCCAGGCGGGACGGCGGCAGTGAGGTCTTTTGGCAACCGGGCGCACCCGCATGAAATCACCTATCGTAATCATTGGTATCGGCAATGATGTGATCCGGTTGCAGGAGGCCCTTACCGGCCGCCGCTTCGAGCGGGAGGCCTTGTTCGCCGCGATGGTCGAGGCATTCGAGGGCGATCCGTCACATGGGTGTGTGGGGCGCAGTGCCCCGGCGCGGTTCGCGCGCGCCCTGGCCGAGGCTGAACGCCGAGGGCTCGATCTCCCCACCCTGCGTGAGCGGCAGGCGGCCCTGGCTTGACACGCATGGTCGCCGCGACGCTACCCGTCCGGTGCCATAATCTTGGAGCGGTCCGCTATGGACATTCTGCTTGCAAATCCACGCGGCTTTTGCGCCGGTGTCGACCGTGCCATCGCGATCGTCGAACGGGTCCTGGAACTCTACGATCCTCCCATCTATGTGCGTCACGAGGTGGTGCACAACCGCTTCGTCGTCGACTCTCTCAAGCAGCGCGGCGCCGTCTTTGTCGACGAGCTCGGCCAGGTTCCGACCGGCGCCACCGTCATTTTCAGTGCCCACGGCGTTTCCCAGGACGTGCGCAGGGAGGCGGAGCAACGGGGACTGCGGGTCTTCGATGCCACCTGCCCCCTGGTCACCAAGGTCCACCTGGAAGTGGTGCGTCACTGCCGGAATAACTTCGAGGTTGTCCTCATCGGCCATCGGGGCCACCCGGAGGTGGAAGGCACTATGGGGCAGTGTAATGCCGCCGGCGACGGTCGTTGCCACCTGGTAGAGGGGGTTACCGATGTGGCCGGGCTGCCGGTGCATGATCCGTCCCGGCTCGCCTATGTCACCCAGACCACCTTGTCCGTAGAGGATACCGCCACCATCGTCGCTGCCCTCAAGGAGCGTTTCCCTGAGATTCAAGGCCCGAAGAGGAGCGACATCTGCTACGCGACCCAGAACCGCCAGGATGCGATCAAGGACTTGGCACACCGTTGTGAGCTGGTACTGGTGGTCGGCTCTCCCAACAGCTCCAACTCCAACCGTCTGCGGGAGATCGCTGAGAAACGCGGGGTGGAAGCCCACCTGATCGATGGCCCCGAGGATATTCAGCGCGAATGGCTGACGCAAAACCCACGGGTCGGCCTTACCGCGGGGGCGTCCGCCCCCGAAGTCCTGGTGGAGCAGGTTATCGCCCGGTTGCGCGAGTACGGTGCAGGCGAGGTGGAGGAGCAACCCGGAATCCGCGAACAGGTGGTTTTTGCGTTGCCCAAGGAACTGACGGCTACCGGTACGGATGCTCTCAACGGTCGATAACATGGAGCCGGCAGGATTCTCACGGAAAATTCGTCCGCAAATAAACGCAAATCGACGCAAAATGATGCGGTTGCCTCGATCTATCCGCAGATTACGCAGATTCCCGCAGATTGAAGACGAAACAATCTGTGAAAATCTGTGTAATCTGCGGACAAAAAAGATCATGTAATCTTTTGCGACCGATTTGCGTTTATTGGCGTTCATTTGCGGCAAAAATAATTCCCATGAGTGATGTCCTCGTCATCGGTGGCGGCGCGATCGGTCTGCTCACCGCCCGGGAGCTGGTGCGGTCCGGTGCCGGCGTCACCCTGGTGGAGATGGGAGCGACCGGGCGCGAGGCCTCCTGGGCCGGCGGCGGCATCATCTCGCCGCTCTACCCTTGGCGCTATGCCGATTCGGTGACTGCCTTGTCGCTCCGGAGCCAGCGGCACTATCCGCAGTTGTGCGCTACCCTGCGGGAAGAGACGGGCATCGATTCCGAGCTTATTCGTAGCGGCCTTCTGATCCTGGATCCCCAGGAGCAGGACCAGGCCCTGCCGTGGGGTCGGCAACACCGGACGCGGATCGAAACATTGACACCCGGCGCCCTGCGCGAGCTGGCGCCCGGACTGGGGTTTACCCCCCCCACCGCCCTTTGGATGCCGGAGATCGCCCAGATTCGGAATCCGCGGTTTGTCAGGGCCCTGCGCCGCTCGATCGAAGGGCGGGTGCGGATCCGTGAGCAAGAAGAGGCAGTGGAGCTCCTGGTGGACTCCGGCCGCGCCGTCGGTGCCCGCACCCGCAAGGGTAGGATCGCCGCGGACCTGATCGTCGTCTGCTCCGGTGCCTGGACCGCGCGGCTGTTCGAGCAGCTGGGCAAGCGGCCCGCCATCGAACCCGTGCGCGGGCAGATGCTCCTGTTCCACGCCGCGCCGGGGCAGCTCGATCGGATCGTCCTCTTCCGTGACCGCTACCTGATCCCGCGCAAAGACGGCCGTATCCTCATCGGCAGCACCCTGGAACATGAGGGATTCGTAAAGACTACCACCGCCGAGGCCAAGGAAGACCTCTACCAAGCCGCCGTGGAGCTCCTCCCGTCGCTTGGGCGCGTACCCATCGAAGACCACTGGGCAGGGTTGCGCCCCGGCTCCCCCGGAGGCATCCCCTACATCGGGGCCTATCCGGGTATCCGGGGCCTTTACTTCAATGCCGGCCACTACCGCAACGGCCTGGTTACAGGTCCGGCCTCTGCGCGTTTGGCGGCCGACCTGCTGCTCGGGCGCGCTCCCGTCCTCGACCCCTCGCCCTATGCCCTCGATGCCGACCGTTGATTGGGTACATTTGACTTTTTGATTTTTTGCCGCAAATGCACGCAAATGGACGCAAATTTCCCATACTCGATCCGACCTGGGTTTTGTAGGGGCATCCCTCGCGGATGCCCGGTTGTAGGTTGGGCAAAGCCCGCCATGGACGGCGGCGTGCCCAACGAAAGGTTGATGTTGGGCACGCCGGATCGTCCCTGATCCGGCTTTGCCCAACCTACGCACTCCGCGCCGGCGCTTGGAAGTTGAAGGCAACATAATCTCCCTTATTTAGCCGAAAATCTTTCTCTTCCGCCCCATGTGACACGGAATTCAGCGTGAAATATGGTGACTTCATCCCACCGCTTCCGGGAAAACCGAATACTTTCACAGTCCCCGGAGCGTCAATGCCATTAAGTTAAGCGTTACCGGTCAGCAAAGTAAGAAAAAAACTACGAATCACGCGAATCCTCGCGAATCGATTCGCGGAAATTCGCGTGATTCGTAGTTTTCTCTTCCACATCGGTAAGTGGCCAACAGCTAACTTAACGGCATTGTCTCCGGAGCGTGGGAACGAGCAACGTTGAGACTCGAAACCGTAACCATTTAAAAATCTGCCACGACCCGGATGCCCATGTGCAGGGGAGAAAAGATGCAACCAGCGTTTCAACCCACGCTCTACGAGTCCCTTGAAGCCCTGCCTGATAATCTGACCGGGGAGATCCTGAACGGGCAGCTTTATACCCAATCGCGCCCGTCAGGTCCGCATGGCCAAGTCTCTCTCAAGCTCGGTGCCAGGATCGATGGCCCTTACGGTGAGGGCATCGGTGGCCCTGGTGACTGGTGGATCTGTCCCGAACCGGAGCTGCACTTTGTACGGGACACGGAAGTAGCCGTACCGGATCTGGCCGGTTGGCGACGTGAGCGGATGCCTTACCTGCCGGAAGGACACCGCTTCGAGGTGGTCCCCGACTGGGTCTGCGAGATCCTATCTCCATCGACCAAGAAGAAGAACCGTGAGACGAAGATGCCGCTGTATGCCTTCTACGGTGTGCGGTATGTGTGGCTGATCGATCCAGTTAAACGCACCTTGGAGGTGTACCGACTGGAAGCCGGCGCCTGGGTCGAGAGCGGTCGCTTTGCCGCTGCCGATCAGGTGGTCGCCCCGCCGTTCGAGACCATCAGCCTCGACCTGATTGCCCTCTGGCCGCCGCGGGGACCGGCTCTCGTATGAGCTTCAGATAACCTCTCTCCTACGTGTATTCGTCGTTTTCCTCTTTTTTGCCGCAAATGCACGCAAATAAACGCAAATTTCCCATACTCAATACAAGCTGACTCATTGCACTCACCACACCATTGATGCGGTTCATCTGGCCCCACGCTCCAGCACGGAAATGAGCCGGAGAACCTCGACCTTGAGACCCGGAACCTCGACTGTAAAGCCAGGTAGGCTGGGTTGAGGAACGAAACCCGGCACAGACGGCTGAAATATGCTGGGTTACGGCGCGTTCGACCTTACCGGCACATCCCAACATCACAGCACGCGCCTAACCCAGCCTACCGATTCATGCTGAGATGCTGTCGATCGCGGCGCCATTATCCGTAAAAATCGATAACCGCCTGCGCCTGTCTCTCCGGCAGATACCCCAACCAATCGGGCTGAAGATGCACGACAATCGAACCCAGCCAGGTAGGCTGGGTTGAGGAACGAAACCCAGCACAGACGGCTGAAATATGCTGGGTTACGGCGCGTTCGACCTTACCGGCACATCCCGACATCACAGCATGCGCCTAACCCAGCCTACCGATTCATGCTGAGATGCTGTCGATCGCGGCGCCATTATCCGTAAAAATCGATAACCGCCTGCGCCTGTCTCTCCGGCAGATACCCCAACCAATCGGGCTGAAGATGCACGACAATCGAACCGAGGGCCAGCAGCAAGGTGGCGATGACCGCAAGCGTGCGCAATCGCCACAATCCGTGCATGATCGGCAAAGACCATGGCCTTTCCTCGCTGTAATCCAATCCGGCCTTATAGGCGGCGACCGCGTTACCTGCTATCAAGAGCATGGCGGCGCCGGTTACGGCAATCATCAGATTCGCCCAATGCCAGGGTTCGAGCCTCGACCAGTCCAGGATAAACAGATACTCCAACCAGAATGACACGGCGGGCAGATCAGGAAGATTCAATAAAGGCCTGGCGCCGGTCAAGAATATGAGGGACGCGCCGAACCAGAGAATACCCAGACCAATCAGCACCAGTTGTGCCGGATTGGTCCAGGGCCAACACAGATCACGTCGTCTCCGCTCAATACGGTCATCGGTGGGCAAGGGACGCAACAGGAATGCAAGCGGCCAATAGAACCAACAGGTCGCCTTGATATTCAGCCGGTAAAATAGGACTGGTATGAACCAGATCGGTATAATAAGAAGATACACAGGTCTCAATAATGTTTTTTCTCCCCTATGCTCATTAATCAGAGTGTCCAGAGTATATCGTTTGTTGTATTTCCCAATGTTTGGTACAAGTTCCGCGGGAGTTTCGGCGTCGATGATAAAGTTATTCTCCATCCAATTCTTGGGTAGAGATCTGATTCCGTCAAAAAAAAGAAAACGCAGGGTTGCTAATAGCCGTATAATTACGGCCTTTATCGCAATCGCACTTGCAGCTATAAATATAAGTATAGTCCCAACTATAGGCCCACCTATAGTCCAAATTATAGTCAAAAATGAAGCCATAAGTACAAATGCAACATAAATCACACCTACAAGCATGCTCACAGCCCCGGCCATAAGCACAACCACACTTATAATCTTACTCACAACCTCAACCGTATCATTCCCAACCGTACTTCTAACCACAACCTCAACCACACCTAAAACATTAGCTATAATCACAGCTATATCCATAACCACATCCTCAACCCAATCTACAATCGGAAACTCCCCCATCACAATTGCAGCCCCAATCGCACCCATAAACATACCTATAAATACGCTTACAGATGTACCCACAACCACAACCACGACTGCCACAATTGTACCCTCAACCGTGGCTATATTTGCAACTACAGCCACACCTGCAGCTATACCTGCAGCTACACCTCCTCTCATAGCCGTACCTGCAGCCACATCCTTATCTTCAACTACAATTTTACCTAAAACCACATTTGCAACTACATCCGCATCCGCATCCGCAACTACAGACGTAACGATGTTCCCTGCCGTCATGCCCACGGTAACGCCTATTGTTCCTGCCAACGCGGCGTATAGAAAAAGCAATAGGCCTGTTTGGTGTTCATGTTGGGAATATGCTAGATCGCTGTAAATCCACCAGCTAACAGAAAAGCCGAGTACGGCCATCATGCCGAGCCATACGATTTTCCTGGTGCGGGACCATTTTTCATAGTTTTCAGCATCAAGCCAATCCCGCCGAAACCAATCGACGCCGGCCTCGATGGATCGTTCCGAGCGGAGCAGCAACAGGGGTGCCACGAACAGGCTGGTAACCAGATGGAGATGAGTATCGAAATAGAGCGCAATCACCCAGTAGAGCGCCACGGCAAAGGCGGTTTCGGCAATCGCCGGGACCGAAATTTGCCCGGCGGCACGGGATTCCGGTGTAGACTACCGGACGCAGCATTTCTTTTTCTCCATCACGTATGCTCGATCTTTGGGATTCAGTGTAGGATGCGGTGAGCGTCAGGGACGACGTGAACCGCATCAATGATGCAGTGAGCGCGGTTGGTGATTCAGGATGGCATCACGAGGAAGTGCGAACCGCATCAATGGACGTCTGGCCAGCGGCGAACCGCATCGATCAGCTACCAGTCGCCGGCAGTGTAGGTCAGCAAAACCGGGAGCGCCCCACCCGCTTGTCCCCGCGAGGTTCCTGGTGTGAGCCGAGTTTTCCTATAGGAAAAAATACCGTGGACCACATGAACGGCATGAGAGTAACCCAATAGACGACATGGACGTTATGGACTGCATGGACCGGGGGGACATGCAGCAACCCTCGGTCCATACAGTCCACGTGGTCCATGTTGTCCACGGCGGCCGGCACCGTCCAAGCGGGGTATACCCGGTTGATTCTTGGCTTCGGTGAGGGCGGTCAGGAGCGTTCTTTTTTCTCTGGGGGTAAAAGTATTGATTCCAAAGTGTCCGATGATTTCGTGTCGAAGAGTTCGTCTAAAGTGACCTTCGTCACGAAAATTGGAAACGGCGAAGGCGGCGTATCGTCCGACAGGAAAATAGGCTCCGAAGATTCTTCCTGCTCGTTCGATGGTTGCGTTTTCATGAATGGCCTCCTCTTGTGTTGCACGGATCTTATATTTTAGCTGAAGAGCAGCGGGATAAATCCGGCAAAATTCGGAAATCAATCTCTGAGCTTGTTCAACGGTTATCGGCATTAGCGGCAGGAACTCATGATGGGCCACTGCCCATCATCGGCGAGGTCAGGAAGAGTATCGGTCTTTATTCCACCTACAGCCCTTCCCTGCTCCATTGATCGAGATCGGTAGCAGGAAAGGTCTGCTGGAATCGCGTGCGGTTCTTGAATCCGTCGGCGACCGCAACGGCAATGGTAAAGAGATCGTCGTGCTCCATGGGTCGAGAACGCGCAAGAATGACCTGGCGCGAGACCTGGTCCGCTTTGAGGCTATCGACGGCTGAATCCGGCCTGATCGACTCACACGCG
Organism: Candidatus Thiosymbion ectosymbiont of Catanema sp. Cochon2018; assembly: GCA_011392765.1. Classification (GTDB taxonomy): domain Bacteria; phylum Pseudomonadota; class Gammaproteobacteria; order Chromatiales; family Chromatiaceae; genus Thiosymbion; species Thiosymbion ectosymbiont_A. Next base: position 77,432 of record WYCW01000004.1, read on the forward strand.
AGACAAAAGATCTCCTCGGCCTTGAATGATTCCGGAAGAGAGGGATAACGCCTATCGACGTCCAACCACCACTCGGAGAGAGTCGATTGGTGGCGAGTCGTCGATATGGCGCCTATGAGGGCCCTTTTTTCGGAGGGTCTGAAGGTGTTGAGTCCAAAGTGGCCAATAATTTCGTGTCGTAGCGTTCGGGTAAAAGCCATCGCGTCACGAAAATTGGAAACGGCGAAGGCGGCGTATCGTCCCACAGGAAAATAGGCTCCGAAGATTCTTCCTGCTCGTTCGATGGTTGCGGTTTCATGGATAGCCTCCTCTTGTGTTGCACGAATCTTGTATCTTAGCTGAAGCGCAACGGAATAAATCCGGCAAAATTCGGAAATCAACCCCTGGGCTTGTTCGATGGTTATCGGCATGAGCGGCAGGAGTTCATGGTGGGCCGCTGCTCACCATCAGCGAGGTCAGGAGCAAATGCGCTCAATGGCCTGCGCGAGCTGTTCCGGTTCCTGATCGTCCAGGTGGGCGAACAACTCCTCGGTTGCGCGCTCCAGGCGGGCGATGTGGGAGCTGCGCACGAGTTCCTTGATCTCCAGCAACGAGTCCGGCTGCATGCTGAACTCACGCAGGCCGAGCCCCAGCAGCAGGGATACATAGCGGGGGTTGCCCGCCATTTCGCCGCACATGGATACGGGGATGCCGCGCGTCCGTCCGGCCTCGATCGTCATGCGGATCAGACGCAGTATCGCCGGGTGCAGGGGGTCATGGAGGTGGCTGACGGTATCGTCTATGCGGTCGACGGCCAGGGTGTACTGGATGAGGTCGTTGGTGCCGATGGAGAGGAAGTCCAGCCGGCGGGCGAATGCCGTTGCCCACAGGGCCGCCGCCGGCACTTCGATCATGCCGCCTATCGGCATGCGCGGATCGAAGGCGAGTCCCTCGTGGTCGAGCTCCCGGCTCACCTGCTCGATGAGAGCGAGGACCGAGTCGAGCTCCCGGATGCCGGAGAGCATGGGGATCAGCAGACGCACCGGGCCATGGGCGGAGGCGCGGAGGATGGCACGTAGCTGGGGGCGGAACAGGTCGGGTTCCTTGAGGCAGAGGCGGATGGCACGCAGGCCCAGGGCGGGGTTACAGGCCGGTGGGCAGGTGGCCGAGCTGCCGTCCACTTGTTTGTCCACCCCCAGGTCCAGGGTGCGGATAGTGACCGGGACCCCTTCGAGGCCGTGGACGACCTCCAGGTAAGCCGCCAAATGCTCCTCTTCGTCCGGCAGATCGTCCCGGTTCATGTAGAGAAACTCGGTCCGATACAGGCCGACTCCGGCGGCCCCGTTGGCCCTGGTGGCTGCCGTATCCTCCGGGAGCTCGAGGTTGCCCAGCAGACTCACCGGGATGCCGTCGGCGCTGAGCGAGGGCTTTTTGACCAAGTGTTGCAGGCGGGCCCTGCGTTCCTCGAGTTCCCGCATGCGCTCTCGATAATGCGCCAGGATCTCCGCGTCCACGTCTGCCAACACCACGCCGGCCTCGCTATCGACCACTACCGTTTCGCCCGGGCGGAAATAGCTGGTGACCTTGTGCACCCCCACCACTGTGGGGAGGTTCAGGCTGCGCGCCAGGATGGCGGTATGGGACGTGGGTCCGCCGGATTCGGTGACGAAGGCCGCGACTTGCTGCTGGCGCAGTATCACCGTGTCTGCGGGAGAGATGTCATGGGCGATGATGATGCACCCGCGCAGGTCGGCGTCCGACTCCGGGTCCGAGCTCCGTCCCCCGAGCAGGAAGCCGAGGATGTGCTGCACCACATGGTCCACGTCGTCGCGGCGACTCCGCAGGTAAGGGTCCTCCATGTCCTCGAACATCTTCACCAGGCTCATCCGGTGCTGTTCCAGGGCCCACTCGGCGCTGAAAGATCGTTCCCGGATCAAGGCCCGCGCCGGATCCACAAGGGCCGCGTCTTCGAGCATGAGCAGGTGGGAGTCGATGAATTCGGCGACCTTGACCGGGGTCGAGGACGGAATCTGGTCGCGCACCACCCGCAGGGCCTCCCGCGCCGCCGCGAGCGCATCTTCGAGCCGTTGCAGCTCGCCGGCGACCGCAGCCGCATTCACACTGCGGGGGGCGACTGCCAGGGGGCTACGGTCGAGCAGGAAGGCGGGGCCGATCGCGATCGGCCGGGTGCCGGCAACGCCGAGACCATAGCAGGCGAGGGTCATTCATCCTCCCCGAAGCGGTCGGCGATGAGTCGTTCCAGGGCGGCACCGGCGATGGCTTCGTCCTCGCCCTCGATCAGTAAGGTAAGGGTACTGCCCTGCGCCGCGGCAAGCATCATCACGTCCATGATGCTCTTACCGTTTACCCGACGTCCTTTACACTCCAACCGGACCTGACTGGTGAAAGCGCCGGCGCAGGTGACGAGCTTGGCGGCGGCTCGGGCGTGCAGCCCGAGCTTGTTGATGATTTCGATCTCCTTACGAATCATGATCCGCACTCTTCGTCCTTAATATTGAGCCGGCAGGATCCTTACGGAAAATTTGTCCGCAAATGAACGCAAATGGCCGCAAATAAATCAGATGTATTTTCATATGCAAACCGTACCTGTCGAGCAACAGGCCACTGGTCATGGCAACTCCCGGTGGCGGACCATGACCTGGCGCCCCCTGGTCTCGAAATGCCTCTTGAGCTGCTCGGCGATGTAGACGGACCGATGTTGGCCTCCGGTACAGCCGATGGCGACGGTCAGATAGCTGCGTCCGTCCGTCTCGAAGCAGGGAATCCAACGATCGAAGAAGCGCGCAAGGTCGCTGTGCATTTCATCGACTTCCGGCGAACCTTCCAAAAAGCGGGCTACGGCGGGATCCAGACCGGTCAACGGGCGCAGCTCCGGCTGCCAATGGGGATTGGGCAGACAGCGCACGTCGAAGACGAAGTCCACGTCCTGGGGTACGCCGTGTTTGAAGCCGAAGGTTTGGAGCAGAATCGGGACCTCGTGCGGGGTATCGTCGCGGAGGTGCTCGCGCACCAGATCCCGCAGCTGATGGACGTTGGTATGGGTGGTATCGATGCGCAGGTGGGGATCGTTCAGGATCGGCGCGAGCAGCCGGCGTTCGAGCTCGATCGCCTCGGCCAATGGGCGATCGGGGGTCGTCAGGGGGTGCTTGCGTCGCGTCTCGCTGAAGCGCTTGATCAGGGTTTCCGTCTCGGCTTCCAGGTACAGGAGGTGATACTCGAAAGGTCCGCTACAAAGTAGTTCCAGCAGCTCCGGCAGTCCGCTCAACCGCTGTAGTTGATTACGTGCGTCGATGCTGACGGCGGTTTTGGCGAAGGCGTTGTCGATGATCTCCTCCAGCCTCGTGACCAATTCCTTGAGCAGGAACAGCGGCAGGTTGTCGATGCAGTAATAGCCGAGGTCTTCCAGCGTATGCAGGGTGACGCTTTTTCCCGACCCGGACAGCCCACTGACGATAATCAGCTTCTTGGCGCTCATTGCAGGTGATTTCTGTCCCGGGGATCGTCCTCCAGGTCTTCCAGGACGGCAAGGATCTCTTCTGCCGAGGCGGCCTGGCGCAGGTCCCGGCGCAGCTGCGGATTGTCGAATCCGGATGCCAACCGCGAGAGTAGCTGCAGGTGCATCTCATTGGCCGACTGGGGTACCAACAACGCGAAGACCAGATCGACCGGTGTGTTGTCGATGGTATCGAAGGCAATCCCCTCCCGCAGTTGGACGAAGGCGCCTATTGCCTCGGTTATCTCCTGCATGCGGGCGTGGGGCAGGGCGACGCCGTGGCCGAGCCCGGTGCTGCCGAGGCGTTCGCGCTCGCACAGACGCTCGAACACGACTTTCGGGCTCAAGTCCGGACCTGCGCTTGCGAGAAGCGTTCCGAGCACTTCCAGGAGACGCTTTTTGCTGCTCAGTTCCAGACTGTTGCCGATACGGTCGGCAACGATGAGTTGGGGGGGAAACATCGGATGCTGCTCCCGACGGGTAGGTGGTGAAGCCATTGGATAAGGCTGTCGTATCCGGGGTTGCGGAAAGCGAGGGGCATCGATCGGGTCCGAGCGCAAGACAGGCACTCAGACCGTTTCCGGATCCTGGTCGAATACCCTATGACCGTTGCCTCGGTGATCGTTCCTCTTCTCTTTGTGTTTCAGGACCTGACGATCGAGCTTATCGATGAGCCCATCGATCGCCGCGTACATATCCTCCTGGACCGAGTCCGCAAAGACCCTGGCACCGTTGACGTGCAATGTGGCCTCCGCTTTTTGGCGCAGCTTCTCCACACTGAGGATGACATGGATGTCGAGGACGTGATCGAAGTGCCGCGCCAGGCGCTCGAACTTACTGTCGACATAGCCTCTGAGGGCCTCTGTGATGTCGACGTGGTGCCCGGTCAGGTTGATGTGCATAGTTTGACTCCTGAAGTTTCCAAAGATAGCGCCGACCCCTTGCCCCGGAGTTTCCAACGGTGGGAGTTGCGAAGACTGCATGACCGCGGGAATCTCCGTCAGTTCGGGCGTTTACGCTCGTTCGAGGACGGAACCCCCATGCGCTCCCGATACTTGGCGACCGTCCGCCGCGCGACCTGGACGCCCTGTTCGGCAAGGACCGCTGCGATCCGGTTGTCGCTCAGCGGATGGCGCGGGTCCTCTGCGGCAACCAATTTGCGGATACAGGCACGCACCGCCGTCGCCGAGCGCTCGTCGCCGGAGTCCGTGCTCAGGTGGCTCGAAAAGAAGTACTTGAACTCGAACGTGCCTCGGGGTGTGCCCATGTATTTTTTCGTCGTTACCCGAGAGATGGTGGACTCGTGCAACCCCAGGACCTCGGCGACGTCGCGCAGCACCATGGGCTTCATCGCCTCTTCGCCGGATTCGAGAAAACCCCGTTGCAGCTCCACGATCTTCGCGGCCACTTTCAACACGGTATCGTGGCGGTTGGCGAGGCTGTTGATGAACCAACGTGCCTCTTGCAGGTGGCTCTTGAGACGGGTGTTGTCATCACTCCGATCAGCGCGCCGGATCAGTTTGGCATAATCCGGATTCACTCTAAGTTTAGGCGCTGTTTCCGGATTCAGTTCGACAATCCAGGTATTTTCCCGCTTATGCACGATGACATCAGGGATGACATACTGCGGCTCGGGATTCGCAATCAAGGCCCCGGGCCGTGGGTTCAGGGAGCGAATCAGGGCGATGATTGCGGCCATATTCCGGGCGGACAGTCGCAATGCGCGCCGGATGTGCTCCGTGTCGTTTCTCGATAAGGCCTCGAAGTGGCGGTCGCAGACCTCGATGGCCGGATCCCGGATCCCGGTCCCTTCCGGGAGGTGGCGCAGTTGGATCAGCAGGCACTCGCGCAGATTGCGCGCTCCCACCCCGGGCGGGTCCAGGGACTGGACCCGATGGAGCACGACCTCGATCTCCTCCGGCGTCAGGTCCGTAGCCTCAAAGGTGTCGAGGAGCTCCTCCGGCGTCGTGGTGAAATAACCGTCCTCGTTGATGGCATCGACGATGGCAGTGGCGATTGCCAGATTCGTCTCATCCAACCGGCTCAGGTTGAGCTGCCAGTGCAGGTGGTCTCGGAGCGTCGGCGCCTTGCTCTGCCGGGCAAAGATGTCGAGCTCATTGACTTCCTGGGCCGGTGCACCGCTGTTCGGCAGATAACCGTCGTAATGATCGGTCCATTCGACATCGACCGGTAGCTCATCGGGAAGCAGCATGTGCTCAGGTCGGATCTCCTGCTCCGGGTCGGCAGCGGCACCCGCCGTTTCCGGGGACTCGAACATCGACTGGACGCTGAGCCGTTCCGCCTCCTCGGCGTTTTCCAGCATCAGGTTGGAATCCAGTGCTTCCTGGATCTCTTGCCGCAGATCCAACGTCGACAGCTGCAGCAGACGAATCGCCTGCTGCAGGTGCGGGGTCATGGTCAGCTGCTGACCAAGCCGGAGCTGAATCGACTGCCTCATCGGGGACTCGGACCTGAATTCTCTCGCACCGATTCTAGCCCATTCACAGGGTGAAGTGCTCGCCCAGGTAGACTGCGCGTACCTCCGCGTTCTCCAGCAGCTCCTGCGGCCCGCCTTCGGCGATGACCCTGCCCTCATTGATGATGTAGGCCCGGTCGCAGATATCGAGGGTCTCGCGGACATTGTGATCGGTGATCAGGACCCCGATGTTGCGATCCCGCAAGTGGGCAACGATGTTTTTGATGTCTCTCACGGCGATAGGATCGACACCGGCAAAAGGCTCGTCGAGCAGCATTACCTTCGGATCCATCGCCAGCGCACGCGCGATCTCCAGGCGCCGGCGTTCACCACCCGAGAGGCTCAGGGCCAGCGATTCGCTCACATGGGCGATGCCCAGCTCCTCGAGCAGACTCGACCTGCGGTTCTTCTGCGCCTCCCGATCGAGGTCCGTGCGCGTCTGGAGGATCGCCATCAAATTGTCTCCGGCGGTGAGCTTGCGGAAGACCGACGGCTCCTGGGCAAGGTAACTCAGGCCCTGCCGGGCACGGGCGTGCATCGGGAGCAGGGTGATATCGTGTTCTTCCAGATAGATGCTTCCCTTCTCGGAGTGAATCAGTCCGACAATCAGGTAGAAGCAGGTGGTCTTACCGGCGCCGTTGGGTCCGAGGAGACCGACGACTTCACCTGCGTTGACGTTGACGCCAACGCCGTTTAAAACCTTACGGTGGCGGTAGCTCTTGGCCAGATCGACCGCCCGCAGGGTCGTCGTCATCGCTGCCACGGGGAGATCGTAATCTGCACGCGCTCCTTGCCTTCGGCAATGGTTCCCGCTTTGAGCTGATTCTGCATCCGGTTATAGACGATACGGTCATTGCGGAAGGTATCCTCACCTTGGAATAGTACGGCCTGGCCGATGAGGGTGAGTTGGTCCTTGGCCCGGTCGTACTCCACACGCAGAGCCGCTGCCTCGACCTTTTCCTTCTCTCCTTCCACCTGTTGCAGGTAGGTTACGGGGCCGCCGGTCACGATGATGAACGCGGGTCTGCGCGTCGAATCATGGTGCACCGTGACCTGATCGCCCCGGAGCTCCATGCTGCCCTGCCTGACGAAGACGTTTCCCGTATAGACGCTCACTGAGGTGGCCTCGAAGAGTTCCGCGCTATCCGCTTCCAGGTAGAGCGGTTCCTTGTAGTCGCTTTCGAGAGCCGGCAAATACCGGGGTACGAGGAATAACACCGGCAGCAGAATCGGCGCCGCCAGGCTGGTGAAGGCGCGGGGGGCGATCATTGGAGTCATTGCGGTTTCCTCGGACGACCGTTCAGTACCCCAAGCTTGCATGCCTCACCACGGCGGCCGACGGCATCTTGAGTTTTCGATCATGTTCTAATCGGTTCGGGAGATAAGCATCTCACTGCGGACACGCCCCAACAGGGTTACCCGTAAATCCTTTCCCAGCCAAACCCGGGCGCCGTTTTCCGCGGTCGTCCAGTCGACATCACTCGTGATCCGCACCGGTTGGTCCGTCTGGGCGTAATTTTCGTCGTCCCGCTTCAGAAACAGCTCACGGGTCCTCAGGTGCACCGGCCGCGTTGTCTCCCCGGCCTCACGGTCGATGTACACCTCCCCCTGCATCCAGATCAGATTGTCGTCGCCCGAGACCCACGCCGCCTCGGAACGTACCAGCCAGGGTGGACCCGTTTTCACGTACAGGGTCAGGATAGGGTTTTCCAACTCTTTGCTGCTATCGTCAGGGTAATGGCGTAGCTCACCGGCAGTCAGGTGCCTGTTCGGTGTTCCGAACTCATCCATCGTGGTAGCACTGAAGTCATTGACCATATAGTCGGGGCGGCGTTCTCGACTGTCTTGCTCCGGGCCCGAAGTCTCTTCGCCCCGGTATAGCCACCAGGCAAGTACTCCGACCGACGCCAGGGTCACGGCCAAGCCGCGTTGGCGTGTGAACAGCATACCGGGTTGCCTCGTCAGCGTTGGGCTGGGTGCTGTCGATATTTAGCCCTTGTAGTTGGGCAACGTAGGATGCGGTGAGCGTGTGTTGTCCTTTCCGGACGGCACCACCGCCAGGCGCGAACCGCATCTTTGGACTACGAACTTTGCCCAACCTACACGACTGGTCGACAGTAGGGTCCGCTGTGCGGACCTCCTAAATATCAACACGCCCTAAAGGTAAAGTTCGATCATCCCGTCCAGGGCGTCTTGGGCCTCCATGATAAACTCACACACCTCCCGTGCGGCCCCTCGTCCACCGGGGGAATGGGTCTGCCAGTGGGAATGGTGCCGGGCCAGGGGGTGGGCATCGGCAACGGCGATCGAGAGACCTACTCGGCGCATGATCGGCAGGTCCACCACGTCATCTCCCACATAAGCGATCTGCTCATCGCTCAGGTGCAGAATTTCCTTGAGCTCCCGGTAGGCCTGCAGCTTGTCGTGCTGCCCCTGATAGACGTGTGGTATCCCCAGGTGTTCCATCCGTGTGCGCACCACTTCCGACGTCCGACCCGTGATGATGGCCAGGGTGACACCGGTGCGTTGCAGCATCTTCATGCCGTGACCGTCCCGGGAGTGGAACGCCTTGTACTCCTGGCCGTCGTCACCCAGGAAAAGACTGCCGTCAGTCAAGACCCCGTCCACGTCGAAGATCACCAGACGGACCTGTCGTGCCCGCCCGAGAATATCCTGCATACCCACTGTTTCGGCTGATGGATTAAAACACCCCTCCATGGCCCGCCCGGCGCATGGTTGCAGAGGGTTGACCCTTATCTCTCGGACTTCTTTTTGCTGTCAGATTTGCCTGACGTGGAGGATTTGGACTTCTTCTTACTGTCAGATTTGCCTGACGTGGAAGATTTGGACGTCTTCTTGCTGTCAGATTTGCCTGACGTGGAGGATTTGGACTTCTTCTTACTGTCAGATTTGCCTGACGTGGAAGATTTGGACGTCTTCTTGCTGTCAGATTTACCCGACGTGGAGGATTTGGACGTCTTCTTGCCGTCAGATTTACCTGACGTGGAGGATTTGGACGTCTTTTTGCCGTCAGATTTACTCGACGTGGAGGATTGGAACTTCTTCTTGCCGTCAGATTTGCCCGACGTGGAGGATTTGGACTCCCCGTACCCTTTGTTTTTTCCCTTGCTTTCGACCTTCTTCTTGGTGTCGGATTCGAACGGCTTGTAGAGTTTGGATTTCTTGCTGTCTATTTTTTCCTTCTTGCTCTCGAGCTCCTTTTCGGCGTCGGATTTGAGCGACTTGAAGAATCCGGATTTCTTCTCGTCTATCTCTTTTCCCTTGCTTTCGAGCTTTTTCCCGGCGTCGGACGTGACCGATTTGTAGGAGGGTTTGGATTTACAGTGACCTTTGACCTGCACACCATCCTTACGCTCGTACGACCCCACCCAGGTACAACCGGCTTTCCTTTCGCATGGATTCTGTTCGAAACCCTTGCACGCCGACGCGGCCTGCACGGACGTACCACTGAATGAGAGTCCAATGGCCACGGCGAAGGTAGTAGCGAAGGCCACAATGTCTTTTCTTCTGAGCATGATTTCATGCCTCCTCGGTTGGCGGTTGATTGGTGCCGGTCGGAAGAGCCGCAGACCACAACCGGGAACTGTCGGCATTCATCGTTCAAGACCCGAACTGCGGCCCGGTTCCACGTGACTCAAGCTACGACTCGTCACAAGAGGTCTGCGATTCCTCCTCGCCGTGCCTGGTCAGCACATGAAAACCTTGCAATCATTCCGTTCGGATCAATATCAACAGCCCCCAACCCGTCCGGGATGAACGCTCGTCCGTCCGGACAATATTCCGGAAAATAACAGACCAGCTTCGATATCGCCATCTTTTTCGGCCGGTTACCCGGCAATTTTCACTCGCGGCGGTGCGGGCTCGGCTCCGAATTCCGCCGGGACGGCACAATTCCCGGCCGGCCTCCTGCCGCAGGCAGGTGAGAAATGCAGGTCAGCGTTACCTCAGGGTCGGCCGTGTACCTGGCCACTTCGGAGCCGGGCAATGACAGGGGCCGTCGAGGGATGTACCCCTCGCCACAGGAAAAAGGACTCTGCGGCCTGCTCCACGAGCATACCCAGGCCGTCCAGGGCACGGGCAGCGCCCTGTTCCCTGCCCCAGCGCAGAAAAGGGGTAGGCGCATCGCCGTAGAGCATGTCATAGGTCCAGCCGCCTACGGCCAGGCAGTCTCGAGGGATCGTAGGCACGCCCCCGTCGAGACCGACGGAGGTAGCGTTGATGATAAGGTCGAAGCGCTGCCCACCCAGCCCCTCCAGCCCGCACCCGCCGACTCGATCCGTCGCAGTGGCCGCGGCCAGGTCCAGTGCCTTGGAGGCGGTGCGGTTGGCGATGACCAAGGCCGCCGGCCCCGTTTCCAGGAGAGAAGGTAACACCCCGCGGGAGGCACCTCCGGCCCCGAGCAAGAGTACCCGCTTGCCGCCGAAATCAAAGCCGTGGTTTCCGGACAGATCCCGCACCAGGCCGATCCCATCGGTGTTGTCCCCGCACAGGCGACCGTCGGAAAGCAGGGTCAGGGTGTTGACCGCACCCACGCGCTCGGCCCCGGGACTTCGTTCATCGACCAGTTCCCAGGCCCGCTCTTTGAAGGGAAGGGTGACATTCATACCCCGTCCGCCCGCAGCGAAGAAACTGCGCACGTCTCCGGCAAAGTCGTCCGGGTTGCCCAGGATGCGTCCATACGTCATATCGTGCCGCGTCCGGCGGGCAAACTCGGCATGGATGAACGGCGACTTACTGTGCGCGATGGGATTGCCGATGACGGCGTACTTGTCGGCCATGTTTTGCAGCGAATTCGATCAGTCCCGGAGTATGTTGACATTCAGCCCGCAAACCTCGACAGCCTGATCGGTGGGCACAGCCCACCCTTGTATGTTCTGTTTCTAAGGGAAAGCCAAGGATCAGGTATAAAGGGATTTGATGGAGAGTACCTGGGGAAGCCGTCCCACCCGGAGGCCCCGAGCTGTAGATTGCTCCCCGCCCTCTTCGCCCATACCGAAGAGTACCGAGGCCGTGAGCGATGCTCGTGAGCCTGCATACACAAGGTCGGTAGGCGAGGTTCAGGGTCGGGTCTGATCCTAGCGCCTTTGACTGACGAGGAACCACCATGAACGTTGCCGGAATTGATGTCGGCCAAAACCGTTACCTCACAGCCGCGAAGCGCACCGAAAACCCCGCGATTCAAGAATACCCCAGCCGGTCATGCGACCTGCGCAACCGCTTGCGGGCACACGTGAGCCGCGTTGCCTGAGGCCACCGCATCACTCGACCAGCCCGCCCTGGGACGCCGGGCTCCCTCATGGTAATCAACCCGCGCCAACGGCTTCGCGGAGGCCTTCCAGACCCGCACCAAGACCGATGCCGTCGATGCCGCAAAGTCCTGGCCAGTTCGCCTGCGTGCCCTTCATGGCAGGCCCGATGCTTGGCCGGCTTCGCGCCTCGCACGCGTCGCCGCCTCGACAGCTCAAACCAAGCAGCTCATGCGCCACCCACATGACGCGATTCTCACCTAGCGCAGCAGACGTTGCCTTCTATCACATCGACCTTTGCGCAACCCAATCGCACGAATGAGGCTGGCGCTTCGACTGCTGACACCGTCACGGATTGCAGCAGTATATCCATCCTCGGATTGTTGGCTTGCGATGACAGCAGAACAATATTGGTTGCCATGCGCGGATCCGACACCAGTCGGCTCCAGCATCGCAAAGCACGCCAATGCCGGCAACCGCTACCTGCGCCTGGCCCAAGCCCGCTCGCGCCGCACGCCATGATCCCAACGCAGCCTATTACCGCCACCTCATCGAGGATCGCGGCTCAAAAGCCCAGGCCCTCTGTGCCGTCATGCGTAAGCTCCTGCTCGCCATCCATGCCATGCTCAAGACTCAGAACCCCTTCGACAGCAGCCGCTTCTATACCCCCACCGAAACGGCTGCCTGATAAATCTGATTTATGTGCATAAGGTGAATCTTTGGGAATCAGGAGCTAAATTGGACTTGCATCGGAACAGAGTATCTACGAAAAATCAATGGCTTAGTTTTTAGACAGCCTCTAAAATTCAGAGAAACTTCGAGCCGGTTCAGGGCCGCGGGCGATGGGTGAGCAGAGCGATCAGATCGGCAATCCGGTCGCGCATCTCGCGCCGGTCCATAATCATGTCCAGGGCCCCGTGCTCGAGCAGGAACTCGCTGCGCTGAAAGCCGTCCGGCAGCTTTTCACGCACTGTCTGCTCGATGACGCGGGGGCCGGCGAAGCCGATCAGGGCATTCGGCTCGGCCAGGTTGATGTCTCCGAGCATGGCCAGGCTGGCGGAGACGCCGCCCATGGTGGGGTCGGTCATCACGGAGATGAAGGGTAGACCACGCTCGCGCAGCCTTCCTAAGGCGGCGCTGGTCTTGGCCATCTGCATGAGGGAGAACAGGGATTCCTGCATCCGCGCGCCGCCGCTGGCCGCGAAGGAGACCACTGCGGCGCCGTTTTTGAGGGCGGCATCGATCCCTCGGACGAACCGCTCCCCGACCACCGAGCCCATGGAGCCGCCCAGGAATTCGAACTCGAAGGCCGCGGCCACCACATTGAGTCCCTTCACGCAGCCGAGCGCGACCACCAGGGCTTCTTTCTCCGCCGTTTGCTTCTGGGCCGCCGCGAGGCGCTCCTTATATCTCTTGAGGTCCTTGAACTTGAGCGGATCGACCGACTCGATGTCCGCTCCGACTTCTTCCCAAGACTCGGGATCGAGAAAGGTCTCGATCCGGCGCCGGGCGTTGAGCCGGTTGTGGTGGCTGCACCTGGGGCAGACCTCCAGATTGCGTTCCAACTCCGCCCGGTAGAGGATGGCGTTGCAGCCCGGACACTTGGCCCACACCCCTTCCGGCACCGCGCGCTTGCTGCTCGCCTCGGTGCGGATTCTGGTGGGCATCAGCTTATCGAACCAGTTCATTGCGGCGGGCCTCCGGGTACGATAAGAAACCGGCTCAGGGATCGCCGGCAGCGTCGATTGCGGCCCGCAGGCCGCTGAGGAAATCGCACACGGTATCCGGTATGCGCTGCGGCATGTCGGCCAGGTCTTCCATTCGTCTGACGGTGGCGCTGCCGACGATGACCGCATCCGCCACCCGGGCGATGCGGGCAGCACTTGCGGCGTCCCGGATGCCGAACCCGACCCCGACCGGTAGCCGGATCATGCGCCGGATCGGCTTCAGCTTGGCGACCACCTGGTCCACGTCCAGATGTCCCGAGCCGGTTACCCCCTTGATGGAGACATAGTAGACGAACCCGGAGGCCACCTCGGCGACCTTGGCGATCCGTTCTTCGGTCGAGGTCGGGGCGAGCAGATAGATCAGATCCAGCCCCGCCGCCCGCAGGATTCCCACCAGTTCGTGGCTTTCCTCCGGCGGTGCGTCTACCACCAGCACCCCGTCCACACCGGCATCCCCGGCCTGGGCCGCGAACCTATCGTATCCCATGACTTCGATGGGATTGAGATAGCCCATGAGGACCACGGGGGTTCGGGCGTCTTGCGCGCGGAATTCTCGGACCATGCCCAGCACATCGAGCAGGCTGACCCGGTGCTCCAGGGCCCGCTCGCTGGAGCGCTGGATGACCGGCCCGTCGGCCATGGGATCGGAGAAGGGGACCCCGAGCTCGATCAGGTCCACCCCCGCGGCGACCATGGCGTGCATCAGGGGAACCGTGACCGGCGGTCGAGGATCGCCGGCGGTGATGAAGGGGATCAATGCGGTCTTGGATTGCCCCTTCAGGGCCTCGAAGCGTTGCGTGATTCTTCCCATCATTAGTCTACCGCCTCCGGTGAGCGGTGGCCCACAGGAGAAGATGTGGCGCATAGCCCCGAAAGCGTGTGTTGTGGGCCATCCGCTCTACTGGAATGTCAGGCATCAGATCTTTCCGTTGCCACACTCATGAAGCTATTAGTTCGCCAAGAGACGTTCTCTGCTCCCTCCTTTGTCTCATAAATGATGTACCCAAGAGTTTCTCTTCCTGGTTGATTAGATAATCATGATTGAAAGAAAGGATCTCTAATCTATCTTCATATATGATATGTAGTTGATTTTCGTAGTGCTTCGATCTTGGGAAGATGCGCCAGTTAACGGGTTCCCCGGATAACGTGATTGGATCACCCGAACTAGGATAAATCACAATTGCATTCTCCAGCTCTATGACAACACCAAAGGTAGCTACACTCGCGGAAATAACGCTTCCTTTCCAAGAAGAGAGAGAGACTGTACCGAGATGCTTTAGACGGTCCTCTGACTTTGAAGCCCAGGGCCGATAGCGCACCACTCTAATGCCATTTTCGACAGCCTGACAAAGCTTGTCTTGAACCCCCCAAGAATATCCAAGGGAACCGAATATGTCCCCCGCTTTACGAACTCCTTCGAATCGACGCTCCGCATGTGAATCGTAAGCATTATCCACCCATTTTGTATAGGAAGCTAAAAAACCCGATTCATCGGAAGATGCGAAAATACTGTAGTAGGCCCAATTACAATCACGGCACGGGTTATCGACCAACGGTTTTGGTTCATTCGAGTCATGCCTATTCGGATCATATCCGGTTCCATTGGTATCCAGTTCGAACAACCCCTCTTCCCCGGCTGCAATCGCTATGGAGTCATAGGAGGCCGACATACCAAGGATAGGGGCATCCCATATTTTTTCGGGACGGGTGCTGACCGGATATTTTGTTTTCTTGTTACACGTGGCGCGTACCAACCCGGAAGGGCCGCCCACATATAAGTTTTGGTGATAAATCTCAGTGTCAGTGTGAGGGAAAGGACAGGGATTGCCCTGCTGTCCAATGATATGGCGGCTCAATCGTCGAGGTGTCGCATACAAGTTTTCTTCTGCTAACTCCCTAAACTTTCTTGCTATTATATTCTCAATCTCTCGGTCCTGAAAAAGGTACTGCAAATCGTGGCCATAGAGATAGTCACTATGAAGAAATGCATAAATAAGCGCGATTCTGAGTTCATCGCGGATGTTCCAGTTCTCGATTAGTGAATCCCAATCGATGGATCGAATATCACCCTCCAATCCAAACAGATAAAGACGTCCGGCATATATGTGCGAATCCCAATAACGCCCTGGGATTAGTATTCTCAGAGGTTGCATGGTTGTCCCTTCGCTATTTTGCGGACCTTGGCCGGTGTGAAAATTCCATCTTGAAGCCAATTGTGGAGTACCCTTTCATTTGGTATGTCATGGGCATGGCGTCGGTAATCCGCCGGGTAGCCATGCCAAGCGTCGGCATGTTGCGAGCTGACAAATTTGGCTATGAAAACCGGTGTGTGATGATCCTGTGCAACTCCTAGCGAGGCTTCGCCTCAGACCGACGAGGCGTGACCAATCGCACCGAAGAACCACGGATAGACACGGATAAACACGGATCATAATCCATGTTTATCCGTGTCTGCCTCCGTGGTTCAAAGGATTTGCGATTCCTGCCCAACAAGAGGCAGAACTATTTTTGTACAGCGCACAAACTTGACTCATTTGTAAAGATCCAGGTCCCTCAAGGAATCCTAGCCAATCCGGACTCGCGTTCGGCATGTGTAATCCCCACCCAACATTGGTGTCGAGCCACCCACGAGCCTGAGCGAGATCGAAGCATCTTATTTCATCATCGATTGAGATAGTCCATTGAGATTTTCCAGGTGTCCGATTCCGATGGTCTAAGTTGAGGGTATACATATCCTTCCGTACATAATCTTTATCCGCACATGATTCTTAGAGGCTGTCTAAAAAGGGATTGTAGGCCGTAGGCTGGGTTGCGGCCAGGGACGGCCAAAACCCGGCAATACCCTACAATTCCCTTTTTGAATCCGCAGATTACATAGATTTCCGCAGATTAAAAACGAAATAATCTGTGAAAATCTGCGCAATCTGCGGATATAAAGTCATCTTTCTGCAGATGAAAAACGATTCGTGTCCATTCGTGTCCATTCGTGGTTCTTTGGTGCGGTTGGTCACGCCTCGTCGGTCTGAGAGCCTGTCTAAAAAGATAGTCTCTTAGTACCCCTTTGTGGCTTTGTGCCTTTGTGTGATGTTCTTCATTTCACACACAAAGCCACGAAGACACGAAGGATTTTTCATTTTTAAATCAAGGTGTTAGTTTTTAGACAGCCTCTTAGATGTTCTGCCTGACTATAGCCGGCCTGCTCATAGTCGGATACCCTCCCGAGAAGCCACGGTGTGCATGTCCTTGTCCCCACGTCCCGAGAGGTTGACGAGGATCGACTGGTCCTTGGGCATAGTCGGCGCCAGCTTGGCGGCAAAGGCTAGGGCGTGACTCGACTCCAGGGCCGGGATGATACCCTCGATGCGGGTCAGGGCGTGGAAAGCGGCTACGGCCTCCGCGTCGGTGATTGCCTCGTAGCGGGCGCGTCCGCTGTCCTTGAGCCAGGCGTGCTCGGGCCCGACCCCCGGATAGTCGAGGCCGGCCGAGATGGAGTGGGTCGGGATGATCTGCCCGTCCCGGTCCTCCATGAGATAGGTA
This sequence comes from Candidatus Thiosymbion ectosymbiont of Catanema sp. Cochon2018, assembly GCA_011392765.1. Taxonomy (GTDB): domain Bacteria; phylum Pseudomonadota; class Gammaproteobacteria; order Chromatiales; family Chromatiaceae; genus Thiosymbion; species Thiosymbion ectosymbiont_A. The sequence goes on from WYCW01000004.1 coordinate 93,932, forward strand.
CGATTACCGTGGAGCACGCCGGGGGTACCGGCGCACAGGGGTGCGGCATGTCTGCCGGTCGCCAGGCCGTCCCCCGCCGCCTCGATGCCGTAGATGGCGACCTCGGCGTCGTCGAGGAAGGGGTAAAAGAGCCCGATGGCGTTGGACCCCCCGCCGACGCAGGCCACCAGGGCATCGGGCAGGCGACCGGTGCGTTCGAGCAGCTGGGCGCGCGCCTCGCGTCCGATTACGGTCTGAAAGTCCCGGACCAGTGCCGGATAGGGGTGTGGGCCCGCCACGGTGCCGATGATATAGAAGGTATCGTCCACGTTGGTAACCCAGTCCCGCAGGGCCTCGTTGAGGGCATCCTTGAGGGTCCGGGAGCCGGATTTGACCGCCACCACCTCGGCGCCCAGAAGACGCATCCGGTAGACGTTGGCCTCCTGGCGCGCCATGTCCACTTCACCCATATAAACCACGCAGGTAAGGCCCAGGCGTGCGGCCACGGTAGCGGTCGCGACGCCGTGCTGACCGGCCCCGGTCTCCGCGATGATGCGGGTTTTACCCATGCGCTGCGCCAACAGGGCCTGGCCGACGGTGTTGTTTACCTTGTGAGCACCGGTGTGATTGAGGTCCTCACGCTTGAGGAAAATCCGGGCCCCGCCGAGCTCCCGGCTCCAGCGCTCGGCGTGATAGAGGGGGGACGGCCGGCCGACATAGTCGCGCAGGTCCGCCTCCAGCTCCGCGAGGAAGGTTGGATCCTTGAGGTAACGCTCGTAGGCGACCCGCAGTTCCTCCAGCGGGTACATCAGGGTCTCGGCGACGAACCTGCCGCCGTAGCGGCCGAAATGCCCCCCGGCATCCGGCAGTTGTGTCGTATCGACATGTGATGGGTGCATGACCTTGAATCCTCAAAGCGTGCTCACAAACCTGCTACCTCTTCGGGTGGCAATCCCGAGGTTTTGGCAATGACAGTCAGGCTGACTCCTTCTTGCTTCAATGCCTTAGCCATTGCAACGGCTTTTGCCTTTGATCCCTCTTTCAATCCTTCTTCTCTGCCTTCTTCTCTGCCTTCTTCTTTTCCTTTTTCAATCCCTTTTTCCAACCCTTTCTTCTCCCCTTCCATGTGTCCGTCCATGAAGGAGGAGTAATACATGCTGGCCTGGTAGCTCAGCTCTTCCATGTGCCGCTCGTAGGCCCGGCGTTCTTTGTCTCCCAGCTTCATGATGTCCAGGACTTCCTTGGCCTTTTGCAGGCCCTTGGCCTGGAATTCCCCCTTGATCTCCTGGTTTTTCAGAAAATAGATCCACTCGTCCAGGGAGTCCCTGGCCACATTGTCGAACTGCTTGACCTTGAGCAGGTAGTACTCCGGGTAGAGCTCATGGGGATAGCGCTTGCCGAAGAGCTGCCGTTGTTTGTCATTCAGCCGTAGCTCGTCCTGGTGGTGCAAGCCCACGAAGTGGGTCCGGCCGTGATAGATGTAGTCGGCTCCGTATCCCAGGTCGAAGTAGAGGATGTTGATCGAGATGACTTTGATGACCTGGTCATAGGCTTCTCCCATGGTCTGGTGTTCGGTAATGGCCTTGGCGGTGGCGAACAGGATACGTTGCAGGAAGTCGAATTCCCGCTCGGACTGGACCTCGATGAGGATGATCTCCTGGTTCCGGTTGCGGACCTTCATGTCCACGCGATTGGCCTTGTCCCAGGCCTGGTCCCGGTTGCTCTCGCTTTCGAGTATCTCCAGGATTTCGATGTCGTCCTTGAGTAGCTCGGACAAGAAGCCTTCCAGGACCTCGTAATTGGCCTTGCTGCGCAGCAGGCGTTTCAGTGCCCAATCGAAGCTGATGAGTTTTCTCGCGTTCATTCGTGGTTCTTGTCAACGGCGATTCATGCCTCGCCGGTCTGAGACGAAGCCTCGTTAGTGTTCTCCGGATTGCCCGGAAGAGGCAAGCTGGTCATGTAGTTGGTGATGGCTTCGACGGTCATCGCCTTCTCTTATCCCTCGTAAGAATGCCTCCAGCTTGGCGTGATCTTTTATGCCCTTGGCCGACTCGACCCCCCCGCTGACATCCAGGGCATAGGGACCGACGCGGCGTATCGCCTCGGCGACATTGTCCGGATTCAGGCCGCCGGCCAGGATGATCCGCGGTGCGAGCCATCCGGGAATCAGGTCCCAGTCGAAACGGCGACCGGTCCCGCCCGACACTGCGGGATCGTAAGTATCCAGGAGCAAGCCGTGCGCATCCCGATACCGTTCTGCCACCGCCCGCAGGTCGGTCTCGGGCCGCATGCGCACCGCCTTGATCCAGGGCCGGTAGAAGGCATCACAGTAGTCCGGCGGCTCCTCGCCATGGAACTGAAGTAGATCGAGCGGAACCCGCGCGAGCACCGAACGTACCAAGTCGGGTTCCGCGTCCACGAACAGCCCGACGCTGGTCACGAAGGGTGGCAGTGCAGCCACCAGCACACGCGCCTGCTCGGCCCCTACGGCACGCGGACTGGGCGCATGGAACACGAGTCCGATCGCATCGGCGCCGACAGCAACCGCCGCCGCCAGATCCGATTCCCTAGTCAGGCCGCAGATTTTAACCCGGGTGCGATGCATTGAGGAAAGGTCCGTTGCCGGTGTTAGGGCAAGCGGGTATCGGTTCCTTCATAAAAATCACGCCGTTCTTCAGTATTCTCCCAAAATTTTTTATTCCAGAAATCATAGTCATCGAACGCACCATGGGTCTGAGGGACCTTTGGAGCCCTTCCCTCCGCACAATATTTACGATCAATACCATATCGAGTGAGATGAACTCGACTACGCAGATCTTTATCGGAGGGGAAAATGATGTCTGCACCTCTTACAACGTTATACCAATAACCGGCGGTTCTATCCTCGAATGAGTTTACATCCTCAAGGAATCCATCAATCCATATCAGTAGACTTCCTCTTGGAATGGATCTAAAATATTTACTCTCATTAATATCCCTATAAGGATTCAGGGTGAGATTATAAAACTCTCCATTTTTATTTCTTCTAAGCCATGGAACTACCGACTTTTCCAGATCTTTCAACTTACATGCTGCCGCCATGTAGACGACAGTGTCGAAATTTATCTCAGGAAACCTGGAAAGTATATTATTTGCAACAATCGCTCCCATACTATGCCCTATTAATACTTTCTTGATTGGTAGGTATTCCTTTTCCCTGTCCAATTCTTCTAACTTAGATAGAAAGGAGTGAGCAGCCGTTTCCGAACCTTCCCTTCCCTTACCATCGAAACCAGCTTGGGAGTTTAAAACCAAATCCGTACGTCTAAGCATCGACCGCCACGCACCTTTACCAAACCCATCTGCTAGTGGTATAGTTGCAAGCTTAAGTGGGTTCTTGTTTTTCACGAAATCTAAAACACTACCCCCAGTGGATGGGCCTTTACGCTGAACTTGAAACCTTAATTTTTCCAGTTCAGGCTCAATCTTTTTCGCTATTTCCTCTTCCTTTTCACTGTTTTTCCCGGTAAGTGCATTCCAATACGCTGCAGGGGCTCTTGCGATAGACCTAAAGACATCCTCAACGAATACAAAAAGTGTTGATATTATCACTTGCGACCATTCTTTTAATGGTTCTGACGGTTTTGGCTGTTTTGACAGCTTCTTCTCACCATTTCGTATAGTCCATAAATGATCACCGTAATTCGTCCAAAAATCCGCCTTCCAGGAAATAAATACTGGATATTGACCATCACCCAAGATTTCCCTATATGTATTTTCAACTCTCTCTACAGTCTCCTTGAACGTGTTGAGACCTCCATGAATATAGATAGTCATCGATAGGTCTTTGTTTTCGCGCTTCAATGAGTCGAACTGACTCAAAATACCGTCTATTTTTTTATGAACCTCTTCTATTTTTGTTATTTCATTATTGCATTCATCCCTCATATTTCCATTGCTATCAATAAAGATAAAATGGTCGGAAACACCTGTTCCTCTTAACGCTTCAGGCAGTTCAGGAGATTTAGTGCATTTATTTGTTCCCCTTGGCGCTAAAAATGTCTTAAAGATATTTTTCATTTCTATATTCTCCTATTAAGTAATGGAGATTTTTTAAGTCGGCAACCAACTACTATTGGTCATAGCACACCGTTGCTTAATCGACTCGCTTTGCTTGACAGGCATCCACCGCTAGGATTCCTTGAGGGACCTGCATCTTTACAAATGAGTCAAGTTTGTGCGCTGCACAAAAACATTTCTGTCTCTTGTTGGGCGGGAATCGCAAATTCTTTGAACCACGGATGGACACGAATAAACACGGATCACAATCCGTGTTTATCCGTGTCCATCCGTGGTTCTTCGGTGCGGTTGGTCACGCCTCGTCGGTCTGAGGCAAAACCTCGTTAGAAATGAACCATAGAAGATGTAGAGAAGCAATTCAAGAGAACGCTCCGTGTCCTCTGCATCTCCGCGGTTCAAAGGACAGGCAACTCTCTGCTTTCTAACGATTTATCATTCAGTTGCCCGGTACACCCATACCACCCGGTCGCGCATCAGGGACGGGCGCGTCGGTCGCGACAAGATACGATATGGAAAACAGCCGCTTCCATCGTTTCTTCTTCCGCTTCGGGAAGGAATTCAGCTATCATTGATGGAGTCGCCGGCGAGCTTTATCAAACACTTCCTGCGCCGGCTTTGCTTTTGTTTTCCCTGCTACATAGGCTCGATATCGCCGTTGTGCTTCCTCAAGCCAAAGGCGATCCACATTCTCATCAACCAGAGTATCGAGATCATCAATAATATTGTGGGCTAACGTTGCCCTTTCTTTCGGGTTTAGTCGGAGAATTACCTGCTCGATTTCTGCGAGTGTGTGCACCATGAATCACCTCTGAACTCGAATTTTGTTAGACCACTTCCTTTAATCGTCCAGTGACAAGCTTATGGAGTGATCCTGATATGAAGGTCTGATAGGGAATACCCTCTTTTGCGGCACGCTTCTGCAGGTGCTCAAGGTCTCTGGATGAAATCCTGATGTTGATTTTTTTGTCTTTCTGAAGAGTTCGGCGTGCTGCGTTCTCGAGTTCTTGTTTTTCCTTTTTGAAATTGGATATTCGTTTGAATTCAGAGTTCTCAAAATCACTCAAAATCCGGCGTTCCTCTTTATCTAATTTCGGTTTCTTTTTCATGATAAATACTCCCGAGTCGCTTTTCTGCTTGGAATAATGGTTTTCAAGAATCTGATGCCTTTCGATTTGACGTAAGGCACAAGGTGGATGTAACCCTCTACATCCAGGACGATCATGTTTTGATTAGGGTATCGATCTCGATTTGGGTGCTTGACGACGTCAAGCACACATCCATTTTGGATATGGATGATAACATCCTCAAAACAGATTCCACGAGTCTTCTCCAAAGACTCGCTCTTTTCATCACTCCAGTCGAATTCACTCATCTCACAAGTTGTAGCTACCGAAGGACGCTTCGAGCCCCCGTTGTGGCAGACCGAACTCCTCCGGGTAATCCGCGCGCAGGAAGTATAGGCCCTGGGGCGGGGCGGTGACACCACCGTGTCTGCGATCACGGACCCGCAGCAGCTCGCGGACCCAGGACACCGGCCGGTCGCCGTATCCGATGGCCATGAGGACCCCAGCGATGTTGCGCACCATATGGTGCAAAAAACCATCCGCCCCGATGCGCAGCTCGATGACCTCCCCGTGCTGTTCGATGCCGACGTAATGCACGCGCCGCACGGGGCTCTTGGCCTGGCAACCGAGGGCGCGAAAGCTGGAGAAATCGTGCTCGCCCACCAGGTCCGCCGCAGCGCGGCGCATCGGGTCCGGATCGAGCGTCCGGTGTACCCACACCGCCCGGTTGCGCAGCAGAGACGAGCGTGTCGGTCGCGACAGGATACGATAGAGATAGTGACGGGCGATCGCGCAAAAACGGGCATGAAACTCCGCGTTCACCGGCCTGGCCCAGAGCACGTTGACATCCGGCGGCAGGTTGACATTGGTACCTAGTATCCAGGAACGCTCACTGCGCCGCGCCCTGGTATCGAAGTGAATGACCTGTTCGAGCGCATGCACCCCGGCGTCGGTGCGTCCGGCGCAGTGGACGCGAACCGCGTGATCGGCAACCCTGCCGATGGCCCGCTCCAACTGCCCCTGCACCGTGCGCTGGTTGTCCTGTATCTGCCAACCCTGAAATGCGCTGCCGTCATACTCGATCCCCATGGCGATGCGGATTGCTGCGTCGACCGGCATCGTCGCTGCCACCGGATTTTCCATGGTCTTATTTATACCCGTTTATACCCGTTGCACCACTAGCGAGGCTTCGCCTCAGACCGACGAGTGCCCAACTCGAGCTCCATCGCGAAACTCCAATCGGACAGGATTGACAGGATTACACAGGATTTACAGGATTCTTGTCGTTCCTGAATTTCCTACGCCCTCTCACACTTTTACCGAACCAGCAAGCGCTCTTCACAACAAAAAATCCTGTTAATCCTGTACCATTAGCTAATGAGACTAGACTTCGCCTTAAGCCCACGAGGCGTGAATTTTTTGTGCAGCGCACAAATCGGGATCGAAATCGAAATTCCGATTGCGATCCCGATCCCGATCCCGATTTCGACCTACCTAGGCTCTCCAACGGCTGGTTGGGCGTAGGAGATGGGGCCTTACCGGCAATATCAGATGAAACGGGATCGTAGGGGCACGGCGTGCCGTGCCCCTTTTGCGACACCCTCCCGGAGGAGGGTGTCGCAAAAGCCCCTCCGGAGGCTATTGATGAGAACCTGGGTTCTCTTTGATGTTGAACCACAGACAACACAGAGTTGGCTTACTCTCTTCTCGGTGTTCTCTGTGTCCTCTGTGGTTCAAATTCCGCAGGCCAGCAGCTGACACCACTGTTTTTACGACACCCTCTCCGGAAGAGAGCCTGCGCCGAGCACAACGAGGGGTCGGGGAGAGGGGATCAAAAAAGAAATGGAGAAGGGTCAATAAACGTTTCTACCACGAAAACCGCGAAAAAACACGAACCGCAATTTTCGTGCTTTTCGTGCCTTTTGTGGTTCCATCTCTACGATCTCGCATTCACTCACCGAGATAGACCTCGATCACCTTGGGATCATTCTGCACTTCGTCCATGGTCCCCTCCGCCAGCACGCGGCCCCGGTGCAGGACGGTTACCCGCTTGGCGATGGCGCGTACGAATTCCATGTCGTGCTCGACAACGACGACCGAGTGCTTGCCTGCAAGGGATTGCAGTAGCTCCGCGGTACGGTCCATCTCCTGATGGGTCATCCCGGCCACGGGCTCGTCCACCAGCAGCAGGAGGGGGTCCTGCATCAGCAACATACCGATTTCCAGCCACTGCTTCTGGCCATGGGAGAGGGCGCCGGCGTTTCGGTAGGCGTGTTCCGTGAGCCCGATGGTGGCGAGTGCCGAGTCGATGCGATCCCGCTGCTCGCCGGTCAACCCGGCGAACAGGGTGGGAAGCACGCGTTTGTCACCGGCCATAGCCAGCTCCAGATTTTCAATTACCCTGTGGCACTCGAACACAGTGGGTTTTTGGAACTTGCGTCCGATGCCGATCTGTGCGATCTCGGATTCGCACAGCCGCAGCAGATCGATGTTGAGGCCGAAGAAGGCGCTGCCGCAGTCCGGACGGGTCTTGCCGGTGATGATATCCATCATGGTGGTCTTGCCGGCGCCGTTGGGGCCGATGACGCAGCGCAGCTCGCCGGCGTCCAGGTAGAAGTTCAGGTCGTCGATGGCCTTGAAGCCATCGAAGCTGAGGTTGAGACCCTCCAGATACAGGATCTCACCATGGCTGACATCCAGCTCCACATCCTGCGCCAGGTGCATGAAGCCGAATTGGCGCTCCCGGTGTATGGCCTTCCCAAGCTGTCGGAAGAAACTCACGCCGTGGTCTCCGCCGGCTTTGCGGTCGAACGCCTGAAACGCGCGAACAGGCCCACGATCCCCCGGGGCAGGAACAGGGTTACTACGACGAACAGGCCGCCCAGTGCAAACAGCCAGGCCTCGGGTATGACGCCGGTGAAATAGGTCTTGGCGTAGTTGACGAGGATGGCCCCCAGCACGGCACCGTAGAGGGTGGCACGCCCACCGATGGCAACCCAGATCACCAGCTCGATGGAATTGAGCGGCGCGAATTCCCCCGGATTGATGATGCCGACCTGGGGCACATAGAGGGCACCGGCTACGCCGGCCAGTGCGGCGGAGAAGCTGAAGATCCAGAGCTTGACCGATTCGACCCGATAGCCGAGGAAGCGGACGCGCGACTCGGCGTCGCGGATGGCTACCGCCACCCGGCCCAAGCGGGAATTGACGACGAAACGGCAGGCCAGGTAGCCCAGGGCCAATGCGACGGTAGAGGCGAGGAAGAGTCCGATGCGGGTATTATCGTGCTGGAGGTCGAAGCCCAGGATGTCCTTGAAGTCGGTCAATCCGTTATTGCCCCCAAAACCCATCTCGTTGCGAAAGAAGGCCAGCATCAGGGCATAGGTGAGGGCCTGGGTGATGATGGATAGGTAGACCCCCGTGACCCGGGAGCGAAAGGCGAGCCAGCCGAAGACGAAGGCCAGCAACCCCGGCACTAGGATTACCATCAGGGCGGCAAACCAGAACTGGTCGAAGCCGTACCAGAACCAGGGCAGCTCCGACCAGTTGAGAAAGACCATGAAATCCGGCAGCTCCGGGTTGCCGTAGACGCCCCGATCTCCGATCTGACGCATCAGGTACATACCCATCGCGTAGCCGCCGAGGGCGAAGAAGGCCCCGTGGCCCAGGCTCAGAATGCCGAGATAGCCCCAGACCAGATCCACCGCCACCGCCAGCAGGGCATAGGTCAGGTATTTGCCCAGCAGGATGACCGTGTAGGTGGACAGATGCCAGGGGCTCGACTCCGGCACCCACAGGTTGAGGATGGGTACGACAGCGGCGACCAGGGCCAGCAGGAGCAGCATGACCTGCCCGCCGGTGTCGCCTTTCAGTGTCCTGACAAGTCCCATGTTTCAACTTTCACTCGACGAAAAGCTCATGCCGCGACGCTGCCTTCCCGATCCCAGATTGCGGAGGGCCGCCTCTATCGAGACTTCCTTACAGAGGATTTTCCGCACCTGGGGCAGGGTATAGTCTCAGACCGCGATATAGAAGCCGAGTAGATTGGAGACCAGATCCTCCCGGCTGAATCCGCTGTTGGTGATTCTGTCTCGTCCGCGGTGTTTCATTTGTGATTACTCCATCGCGCCTTTGCTGCTCATCAACCCTCTGCCGCCCGTCCGTGCTGTGGAAACAACCCCCGCGGGCGTTTTTGGATGAACAGGATGATAAATACCAGCACCAGGATCTTGGCCAGCACGGCCCCGGCCCAGGGTTCCAGGATCTTATTGGCGACCCCGAGGGTCAGGCCGCCGATCAAGGTCCCCCAAAGATTCCCCACCCCGCCGAATACTACGACCATGAAGGCATCGATGATGTAGGTCTGCCCCATATTGGGGCCCACGTTGGTGAGCTGGGACAGGGCGACGCCGGCGACGCCGGCGATGCCGGCCCCCAGCCCGAAGGTCAGGGCGTCCACCCGCGCGGAGCGGACTCCCATGGCGCGGGCCATGGTCCGGTTCTGGGATACCGCCCGGACCTGCAGGCCCAGGGTAGTGCGCTTCAGGATCAGCAGCAGGGCCGCAAACACCAGCAGAGTGAAGACAATGACATAGATCCGATTGTAGGTCAGGCTCAGGGCCGGATTGAGCTGCAGGGAGCCGCTCATCCAAACCGGATTCTCCACCGCTACGTTCCGGGCCGAGATGGTGGTGCGCACCAGCTGCTGCAGGATCAGGCTGATGCCGAAGGTGGCCAGCAGGGTCTCCAGCGGCCGACCGTAGAGGAACCGGATCACCAATTGCTCGATGACCACGCCGAAGGCCCCGGCGACCAGAAAGGCCGCGGGAATGGCAACGAACAGGGAATACTCGCCGGCGTCGGGCATGGCCTGCTGCACCAGGTAGGTGGTATAGGCGCCGAGCATGATGAGCTCCCCGTGGGCCATATTGATGACGCCCATGACCCCGAAGGTAATGGCGAGCCCGATGGCGGCCAGCACCAGGACGGACCCCAGGCTCAGACCGAAGAACAGGGTCTCGGCCGTAGCGTAGAGCCTGAGCTTGCGCTCGATGTCTTCTAAGGCCCGTGCCGCCGCTGCCGTTACCTCCGGGTGTTCGTCCTGTTCGCGCAGGGTGATGAGGCGATTGCGAATGACCGGCTCGAGGTTACCCCTGAGCATCGCTACCGCGGCCAAGCGTACCTGCGGATCCGGGCTTGTGAGCCCCGCGACGGCAAGCGCGCGTTCCAGGGCCTCACGCACTGCCGGGTTCTGCTCCAGGTCCAGCCGCGTTCGGAGCCGGGGCATGAGGTCTGCGTCCGCACCGGACATCAGCTCCCGTACCGCGTCCAGGCGAACTTCAGAGTCCGCGTGGTCCAGCGTCAAACCCGCGATGGCGGTCCGCAGCCGCCGGCGCAGCTTGTTGTTGAGGCCGATCTTTTTGACATCGCGCTTGCCGGCGTCTCCCAGCGGCTCGCCGCTGAGCACGTCGGTTATTCGATAGCCGTCGGTCTGCTGCTCGACATAGACAACGAGCCGGTCGGACTTGCGGTAGAAGAGCCTGCCGTCCAGCAGAGCGGTGAGCACGTGCGGTGCACGCTCATCACCACCGGCGGCGATGGCATCAGCGGCGGCGGATTTGACCTTGAAGGAGCGGTCGAGGAGTCGGGTCAGGGACTGTTCGAAGGACGGCGCGACTTGAGCCTGTTCTTGGGCTGGTGCCGGGCCCAGCACAATCAAGCCCAGCACCAGCAAGGCGATGCGGACCCACTGAATCACCGGCGTGGCCTCCCTAGGGGGTGTTCTCAATTAAGCCTAGTCATCGCAAAAGGCACCGATCTTCGCCCTTTGATCCCCTCTCCCCAACCCCTCTCCCGGCGGGAGAGAGGCTTTTGCGACATCCTCTTCCGGCCGGCGGGACACCTGCGCTACCTGGACCCGGCTTAATTGAGAACGCCCCCTAGTACCCCGTTTCAACTAATTTTGCATGTTTACGCTGTTATTCGCAGTCGGGTAGGTTGGGCAAAAGCCGCCGGGGACGGTGGCAACCGCCGTGGACTATATGGACTCAGTGGACCACATGGACTGGGGGTCGCTGGGTGTCCCCGAGTCCATGCAGTCCATACTGTCCATGTTATCTATTGGGCTACCCTCATGCCGTCCATCACGTATAAACCTTACCGCATCGATGGACGGCGCAGGCAGGCCGCGAACCGCATCGGTGGCCGGTGGGCGTACCCGACTGGTTGGACATAGGCCATCCCCAGATGCGGTTCGGTCGTCCCTGACCTCACCAGCATCCTACGACTTTGCCCAATGGGCGGAACTCAATCGTTGGTGACATCCTTACTTAGAGCCGGAGGAGGACTTGGACCAAGGGTCGCCCGGAATCTCCTTCTCCGTTTGCCAGACCACCTCGAATTGACCGTCTTCCTGGATTTCACCGATCAAGACCGGTTTGGTGATGTGGTGATTTTTCAGCATCTTGGCCTTGCCGCCGGTGAGATTCGGGGTCTCCAGCCCGATGATGGCCTTCCTGACCTTATCGGTCTCGGTGCTGCCGGCCTTCTCCACCGCCTTCACCCAGAGCTTGAAGCCGATGTAGTGGCCCTCCATCGGGTCGTTGGTGACGCGCTTCTCGTCCTTGATGAATTTGTGCCAGGTCTCGATGAAGGCCTCGTTGGCCGGGTCGTCCACGCTCATGAAGTAGTTCCAGGCGGCCAAGTGGCCTACCAGGGGTTTGGTGTCAATTCCGGACAGTTCCTCCTCACCCACCGAGAAGGCTATCACCGGGATGTCTTCCGCCGAGATGCCCTGGTTTGCAAGCTCCTTGTAGAAGGGCACGTTGGCGTCGCCATTGATGGTGGAGACCACCGCCGTCTTTTTACCCTCGGCCCCGAACTTCTTGATGTCGGCGACAATGGATTGCCAATCGGAGTGACCGAAAGAGGTGTAGCTGATCATGATGTCCTTTTCGGCCACGCCCTTATGCTTCAGATAGGCCTCGAGGATCTTATTGGTGGTGCGCGGGTAGACATAGTCGGTGCCCGCCAGTACCCAACGCTTTACGCCCACCTCTTTGAGCAGATAGTCGACCGCCGGGATGGCCTGCTGGTTGGGTGCGGCACCCGTGTAAAAAACGTTCTTGGAAGACTCCTCACCCTCATACTGGACCGGGTAGAAGAGCAGGCCGTTGAGCTCCTCGAATACCGGGAGTACGGATTTGCGGGAGACCGAGGTCCAGCAGCCGAATACCACCGCGACCTTCTCCTTCTCGATCAGCTCGCGGGCTTTTTCGGCAAACAAGGGCCAGTCGGAGGCCGGGTCCACGACCACCACCTCGAGCTGCTTGCCCAGCACGCCGCCTTTCTTGTTTTGCTCGTCGATGAGCATCAGCATGGTGTCTTTCAAGGTAGTCTCGCTGATGGCCATGGTCCCGGACAGCGAGTGGAGTATGCCCACCTTAATAGTATCCGCCGCCGTCAGGGCGCCGGACAGGCAGAGCCCGATAGCGGCGCCCAAGCCGACGAGAGATTTTTTGATGAAGCTGGGTTTTCGCATGCGATCGACTCCTGATGATCGGGTTTGAGGGTCTAGGACGGAACACGGAACACTAGGGTCCCTTGAGGGACCCACATCTTTACAAATGAGTCAAATTTGTGCACTGCATAACAAAGATGCCTCTTTTTTTATCCACAGATTACGCAGATTTCCACAGATTATTTTGTCTTTCATCTGTGGAAATCTGCGTAATCTGCGGATAAAAGATGGCGCCGGAACGAGCCGGAAATTCACCCCTCGTCGGTCTGAGGCGAAGCCTCGCTAGGTGGTGTTGACATTTAATGTCATTTCGAACGCAGTGGGAAATCCTTCTCCCAACGAAGGAGGGATCTTGTACCCGAACAACACTTTACATTTCGTATATCGGTTACCGAACCGGAATAGCAAGGTGAGGATTGGTGCCGAAGATCTCTCCCTACGGTCGAGATGACAAGCCGCACTCTAGCCTGAAAACCAGATGGTTAGCGTAGGACCCGCCACGCGGACCTTCTAAAGGTCAACACGATTTAGTATATCATTTCTACGGATATTGCGATCATAATCGCTCACCAGCTACCGGACTGGTCACGATGGAGGTCTTCGGTCTGCTTGTTGCGGACATGCCATCCCCGGCAACTGGGTTTTCGACAGATCGAGAAGCTTCGGTCGAAACCGGGTACTAGGGGGCGTTCTCAATTAATAAATCATCTAAGTGTTGTAGGCTGGGTTGAGGAACGAAACCCAGCTTTTCCGATCCGCAATACCGTGTGCTGGGTTTGGCCGTCCCTGGCCGTAACCCAGCCTACGGGCTTGATTTTTATGATGATTTGGCTCAATTGAGAACGCCCCCTAGGGTCCGGCTCCGGGCAACCCGAGATCCCGCCACAGTCGAAGTGTCGGAGCGGCTTGGTTCATGGTGTAGAAGTGAATGCCCGGTGCGCCGCCTTCGATAAGCCGCCGACACAGGTTCAAGACCACCTGGTGTCCGAATTCGCGAATGCTCTCCAGGTCGTCCCCGTAATCTTCCAGCCGCATGCGTATCCAACGCGGAATCTCCGCGCCGCAGGCGGCCGAAAAGCGGGCGAGCCTGCTGTAGTTGGTAATGGGCATCACGCCGGGGACGATGGGGATATCGATGCCGAGTCTTCGGCAGGCATCGACGAATGCGAAATAGGCATCGGCATTGTAGAAATACTGGGTGATGGCGGCATCCGCGCCGGCCACGACCTTCTGCCTGAAATACTCGATGTCCTGCTGCATGCCCGGTGCCTGGGGGTGGACCTCCGGATAGGCCGCGACCTCGACGTGGAACGCAGTGCCGGTCTCCGCGCGGATGAAGGCCACCAACTCGTTTGCGTAAGCCAGCTCTCCGGCGGTAGTGCCCATACCGGAGGGCAGGTCACCGCGGAGGGCAACGATGCGCCGGATGTTCCGGGCCCGGTAGTGGTGCAGGATATCCCGGATCTCCGCCCGCGTGGACCCGATACAGGAAAGGTGGGGGGCGGTCTCGATGCCCCGATCGCACAGGAGAGAGACCGTCTCGAAGGTACCCTCGCGGGTCGAGCCGCCGGCGCCGTAGGTCACGGAGAAGTATAAGGGGGCAACGGCGTTCAGCCGTTGCACATTATCCGCGAGCTTGCCCATACCCTCCGGGGTCTTGGGAGGGAAGAGCTCGAAGCTGTAGGTCGGTCTTGGGTTTGCTTTGTCGTTCATAAACACCGTGTTCAAAGGCTATGAGGCTGTCTAAAAAAAGACCGTAGGCGTAGGCTGGGTTGAGGAACGAAACCCAGCTTTTCCGGGTCGCCTGGTTTGCTTGGTCTACCGCTTAGAATCAATGTGTTAGTTTTTAGACAGCCTCTATGACGTTTAGTATCGGTTCAAAAACAAACTGCACATCTTGGCGATGATTGGTATGCGTTAGAGCTTACAGCGAGGAGTATCTGTTCACGTTATTTTTTTAACCGATACTAATCGTCAAAATGTGCCCACGCGATATTGTTCACATCGAGCGACAACAACAAAATCGGAATCGCCACCAACGGCAACATCACGATGAGCGCACGCACGAACGGTAATCGCCTTGGCATATCTGAGCGAAGCGACAATAGGATGGAAAACAACGACGCTAAAAAACTGGCCCCGACGCTGGCGCGAATATACTCGAACCGTGTGTCGTAAAGGATGGGAAGCAATGGAATCGTGAACTGCGATAACACATAGACGAAAAATATGACGGCATACGCCACGGCCAGGCTCAAGAGCAACCCGGAAACCATGGATATCGCAATAAACCACCTCAGAACCAAGGCACAGAGCAAAGCCACCAGGAATAACACTGGCGCCGTGACCCAGAGCTCCAACAGGGCATCGATCAGGAAGTTTCCGGTCAACACCTGGACGATGCGAAACGCCGAGATCTCATATTCTCCCGACAGAACTAATCCAGCAACCGAAGTTAGAGTCACTACGACCAAAACCAAAATCGATTTGATCGACATCGGAATCCTTACCTACCTATTTGACCGTGACGCTGGCATAGCAAGTTTTGGGTGGCGTAGGGTGAGTCGAGAATTTGGCAAAACGACCCAGGTTGTCTTTGATCCAAGTCGCCATGCCGTTCTGACTGGCACCCAACTCCACCATCTGTCCCGGCTTACAGGGATCGAGTCTGCGCTTCGCTGCGCTCTTCTTAAGCAGCTCGTCTCCTGTATTGAAGAACAAGGCAAGGATCGGTGGCGCATTGTCAATCCAAATTCCCCCGGATAGGGTGAAATAGTCTTTTGATGCTTTTCCCATAATCGCTCCGATCATTTCAATTGCCGATGCAGCTCCCAGTCGAAGGCACTGCAGCCCGAGGTTCGTCGCAGTCGGATGCAACAACCGCGCCCGCTCGGTATGGATGCTGCCCCATCCAATCCCCTCACCGGGGAGATCTGGATCTTGCGTGAAGATATCCCAGGCCCTTCCAAGGGGGTACTGGAGGTAGTCCGACCAACGACCTCTCTTGTTTTCCTCGTACTCCCAAGCAATCACTCCAGCGATGGCTCTCGCATCGATATTGTGCCAGCGTCCTGCCTTGAGGATATCCGAAGAAAACTCGGTGAGCATCTCGTCGAGGGTTATCTCGAACGGCGACGTGGACAAATCACAGCTACCGACGTCGGGCACCAGCGGTTCAACCATATCCGCGAACATGCTTTCAACCGCCCGCATCGAATCATTAACGGTATCTCGTACCTTGCGTTCAACCTCCGCCTGGATCTTCCTTAGAAGCCACCTTCTTACCGCATCGAAGGGATCGTTTGGATTCGGAATCTCTGGCACGTTTCTGCCTTCCCCCTGTGTCAGCGGGTGTCGCAAAAGGTGACACCCGATGCAATTTAGAGATGGAACATCATTTTCGGATGATGCAACCAATCGAAAATAGAGGAAACGGGAAATCGCGATATTCCGTTTCCATACCACAATGGCCCACGGAAGGACTTTTGCGACACCCTCCTGTCAGGATAGATATCGTTTTTCCGGTATCGGGGTACTACAGATCAAAATCAGGCATCTTTGGTGCGTCTCGTTTGTAATTGTCCAGCCTCCCACTGTTTTGCCATTCCTGGCACCCGGATTCCAGCCATCCCTGCCGGAATGACGGGGTGGAGTCTGAACGATTAATTTGCGTCCATCGGCGTTTATTTGCGGCAAAAAACAATTCCTACCGGTATGCCCTTTGCCGCTGATCGCTCAATACCGATAGTAATCGGGTTTATAGGGTCCCTCGATCGGCACCCCAATGTAATCTGCTTGTCCCCGGTTCAGGATCGTCAGGGTAGCGCCGATCTTGCCGAGGTGTAGACGGGCTACCTCCTCGTCCAGCTTCTTGGGCAGTACATAGACCCCGATCGGGTACTGGTCGGGATTGCCGAAGAGCTCCATCTGGGCCAGTACCTGGTTGGTAAAGCTGTTGGACATCACGAAGCTCGGATGACCCGTGGCGCAGCCCAGGTTCACGAGACGGCCCTTGGCGAGCAGGATGATGCGCTTGCCGTCGGGGAAGATGATATGGTCCACCTGGGGCTTGATCTCCTCCCATTCATAGCCTTCGAGAGAGGCGACATCGATCTCGTTGTCGAAATGACCGATGTTGCAAACGATTGCCTGGTCTTTCATCGCCGCCATGTGGTCGTGGGTAACGACGTCCCGGTTGCCGGTGGCGGTGACGAAGATGTCCGCCCGGGGCGCCGCTTCTTCCATGGTGACTACCTTGAAGCCCTCCATGGACGCCTGCAGGGCACAGATGGGGTCGATCTCGGATACCCAAACGATCGCCCCCAGGCCGCGTAGGGATTGGGCGCAGCCCTTGCCGACGTCGCCGTAGCCGCAGACCATGGCGACCTTGCCGGCGATCATGACATCGGTGGCCCGCTTGATGCCGTCCACCAGGGATTCGCGACAGCCGTACAGGTTGTCGAATTTGGATTTGGTAACCGAGTCGTTCACGTTCATGCCCGGAAAGAGCAATGTGCCTTCCCGCGCCATCTCGTACAGGCGGTGCACGCCGGTGGTGGTCTCCTCGGTGACGCCCCTGATCCCCGCGGCGATTCGCTGCCAGTAGCCCCCATCCCGCTCGAAGATACGCCGCAGGACGCCGAGCACCGCTGTCCACTCCTCGTTGTCGTCGGCGGTGGGTGCGGGCACGCTACCGGCCTTTTCGTATTCGACCCCCTTGTGGACCAGCAGGGTGGCGTCGCCGCCGTCGTCCAGGATCATATTGGGACCGCCGCCGTCGGGCCAGCTCAGGGCCTGCTCGGTGCACCACCAATATTCCTCCAGGGTCTCACCCTTCCAGGCATACACCGGGGTCCCGGCGGCGGCGACGGCCGCGGCGGCATGATCCTGGGTCGAGAAGATATTGCAGGAGGCCCACCGGACCTGGGCACCGAGCTTGACCAGAGTCTCGATCAATACCGCGGTCTGGATGGTCATGTGTAGGCTGCCGGAGATGCGGGCACCGGCCAGGGGTTTCTGGGTCCCGTACTTCTCGCGCAGGGCCATGAGACCGGGCATCTCGGTCTCGGCAATGGCGATCTCCCTGCGGCCCCAGGCGGCCAGGGAGAGGTCGGCGACCTTATAGTCGGTATGCTCACTCATGGTAGTCAGCTCCAATGATTATCAGAGTGAGCGCCGTTGTTGAGATACCTCCTCACCGAGCCTGGCCCCCTACTGAATCGACATGTATGGTCGGGTTCGAGCACCCTAAAACCGATCGCCGATCGCGCAGCGGGGTTGCAGCGCTCCTCGGTGGGGAGCATTTTGAATTCCTAGAGAAAACTACGAATCACGCGAATCGGCGCGAATCCGATTCGCGGGGATTCGCGTGATTCGTAGTTTTTCCTCTGGTTTGCCGACTGGCAACGCTTAACTTAACGGCATCGCGTTACAATCCGGCTGCATCGCGCAGCTCCTCCGCCTTATCGGTCCGCTCCCAGGTGAACTCGGGCTCTTCGCGCCCGAAGTGACCATAGGCGGCGGTCTTGCGGTAAATCGGCCGGAGCAGGTCGAGCATCCGGATAATAGAGTACGGGCGCAGGTCGAAGTGCTCGCGCACCAGGACCGCGATCCGGTCCTCGGGCAGCTTGGCGGTGCCGAAGGTCTCGATGGTGATGGAGGTAGGTTCGGCCACGCCGATGGCGTAGGAGACCTGGATCTCGCAGCGTTCGGCGAGTCCCGCGGCGACGATATTTTTGGCCACATAGCGTCCGGCGTAGGCGGCGGAGCGATCGACCTTGGATGGGTCCTTGCCGGAGAATGCCCCACCGCCGTGGCGGGCCGAGCCGCCGTAGGTGTCGACGATGATCTTGCGTCCGGTCAGGCCGCAGTCGCCTACCGGGCCGCCGATGACGAAGCTGCCGGTGGGGTTGATATGGAATTTGGTGTCGCCGTGGAGCCACTCCTCGGGCAGTATGGGCAGGATAATGTTCTCCATCACCGCCTCGCGCAGGTGCTGGTAGTCCACATCCGGATCGTGCTGGGTGGAGAGTACCACCGCATCTGCGGCGGAGACTTTGCCGTCCCGGTAGCGCAGGGTTACCTGGCTCTTGGCGTCGGGTCGCAACCAGGGCAACACATGGGACCGGCGCATCTCCGATTGGCGTTGCACCAGGCGATGGGCATAGGTGATCGGCGCCGGCATGAGCACGTCCGTTTCCCTGGTGGCGTAGCCAAACATCAGACCCTGATCGCCGGCGCCCTGTTCCTCCGGGTCGCTGCGGTCCACCCCCATTGCAATGTCCCCCGACTGTTTGCCGATGAGGGACATGACGGCGCAGGTCGAGCCGTCAAAACCCACGTCCGAACTGTTGTAGCCGATGTCCGTCACCACGCGGCGGACCAGCTCGTCGAGGTCTATCCACGCATTGGTGGTAACCTCGCCGCCGACGATAACGGCTCCGGTCTTGACCATGGTCTCGCAGGCGACTCGTGCCTGCTCGGGATGTGGGTCCTGGGTCAGGATGGCGTCCAGCAGGGCGTCTGAAATCTGGTCCGCCACCTTATCGGGATGTCCCTCGGAAACGGATTCGGAAGTGAAGATGAAATCTCTTGCCATCGGTAGTGCGCCTATTGTCTCGTTAGGATTGTCCGGACCGGATCCTGGTCCGACCCGGTAATAATCCGTCAAGGGTCCCCGGAACCTGAGTAATAATAATCCCCGGTACCGGTTTTTCCTAGGAGTCTGTTTCGAGTCGGTGCAATAATGCAGCTCATCCTTTCTCGCATCGGCTCGGCACTCCTGGTGGTCTTCGGTGTCTGCACCCTGGTGTTCCTGCTGATCCATCTGGTGCCCGGTGACCCGATCGAGGCCATGCTGGGGGAGAGCGCCCAACCGGCGGATCGGCAGGCGTTGCGCACGGCCCTGGGTCTCGATCGGCCGTTGGGCGAGCAGTATCTGCGTTATCTCGGCGGGCTGGTCCGTCTGGATCTGGGCCAATCATTCCAGTTTCAGCGCCCGGTGGCGGATCTGCTCGCCGAACGTATCCCGGCGACCCTGGAGCTAGCCGGGACCGCTCTGGCGCTGGCCTTGGTGGTAGCAGTTCCGCTCGGGGTGCTGGCGGCACGCAACCGGGGTGGGGTACTCGACTCTGGGGCCATGGGTCTGTCCCTGCTCGGTATCTCCATCCCCAATTTCTGGCTCGGGCCCTTGCTGATCCTGGTTTTTTCACTGGGGCTCGGTTGGACCCCGGTGAGCGGGCGGGACGGCCCGGTGAGCCTGATCCTGCCCGCCGTCACGCTGGGATCGGGGCTGGCGGCGGTCCTGGCGCGCATGGTGCGCGGCAGTGTGCTGGAGGTGTTGGGGGAGGACTATGTCCGCACCGCCCGCGCCAAGGGGTTGTCCGAGGCCGCCGTGATCCGACACCACGCCCTGCGCAATGCCTGGTTGCCGGTACTGACCCTGGTCGGCCTGCAGCTGGGGGGACTGCTCGGGGGGGCGGTGATTACGGAGACCGTCTTCGCCTGGCCGGGGGTCGGCAGTCTGCTGGTGGAGGCCATCCGGAACCGGGACTACCCGGTGGTTCAGGCCAGTGTGCTGCTGGTCAGCCTGGCGTATGTGCTGGTGAACACCCTGACGGATCTGGTCTACGTCTGGGTGGACCCCCGGATTCGGCTGGCCTGATGCGGAGACCGGGCATCTGGTTCGCGGTCGCTCCCCTGCTGGTGTGGGCACTGATTGCCCTGGCCTGTCCCTGGTTGCCGCTCGCGCCCGATCGTATCGATCTGTCCGGGATCCTGGCACCACCGACGCCGGATGCACCGCTCGGCAAGGATGACCTGGGGCGGCCGGTATTGGACCGGCTCCTGATCGGCGCCCGCACCTCGTTCGCCGTCGGGCTGGGGGTGGTGGCCCTGTCCACGGTCCTGGGGGCCCTGATAGGCGGAATGGCGGCCCTGGCCGGGGGCTGGGTGGACTTGACGCTGGTCCGGATCATCGATGTCTTTCTGGCCTTTCCCGGTATCCTCCTCGCCATCGCCCTGGCGGGCATCCTGGGACCGGGGATCGACAATGTGATCGTCGCCTTGGCCGCCGTGGGCTGGGTCGGCCAAGCACGTCTGGCACGCTCCCAGATCCTGTCTCTGAAACAGCGCGACCATGTGGTCGCGGCCCGTGCCCTGGGGGCGGGGTCCGGCCGGGTCTTGCTGCGACACCTGTTGCCCCTGGCGGTGGCGCCCCTGATCGTGGAGGCGACCTTCGGCATTGCCGGGGCCGTGATCGCTGAAGCGGGCCTCTCCTTCCTCGGGCTCGGGGTGCAACCGCCCCAGGCATCCTGGGGCAGCATGATCCGAGACGGCGTGGGTTATATGCTGGTGGCACCCCACCTGGTCCTGGCTCCGGGACTTGCGATCCTCTCCGTGGTGTTGTTCGTCAACCTGGCGGGGGATGGCCTGCGGGATCGGCTGGATGTCCGTTCGGCCCGGCGTTGAGGAGATTTGTCGTTTTCCGGTCGCCGACTGCCGGCAGTGTGGAACGACCGATCATCCGCTGTTAGCCGGCTGAACTACAAACAGCACATGACGTGCTACACTTGGCTCATGAAACCGATCTCGTGGAATCCGGAGAAGAACGCCCTCCTGAAAGCTCAAAGAGGGGTTGCTTTTGAAGATGTCGTGTTCCACATCATGGCCGGCGGTATTCTCGATACAATCGATCATCCTAATCAAACATTAATTGCAAGCATCGGTAGTGTCGTAACTCTGTTGTTTCCGAGATGTAAGGTATTGATTAGCATTTCTATTTGAACCCCGAGAAACAAAGTTGGAACACTACCCAAACATCCTTCACAAGTATGTTGAAGGCCGGTTACATGAAAACGGTGGCTAACACGGCGCTTCAGCCGACGCCGAAGTGGCAGATGAAACCACGTAATTTAGAACTGGTCTATAATTGTGCTGCTGAAGAAGGTGGCTAAGCCAAAGTGAAAATTTCAAGCTTTCAAGTCGTTACCGCGTTTGATGCAGATAGATCAATACTTTTGTCTCTTGGTCCTGCCCTGAAAAGTATTGAACAGAGAACTGGCGCAAAACTATTTCAAGTAAATGCACCCGAAGACGCACCACCGTCTCTACCAAGGTTGATTATACGGCTCAAAGATGGAACCACCTTAAACGTTTGCCAAGATCGACTTGATCTCACTTTGCCTCCGCCAGCGCATGTTTCCAGTAACCTTACAGAGAGTGCCACATATCTCCGTCGCATTTTTTCAATGATGATTGAACCTTTATTGGATCAAATGCCCAGTTATGACTGGCTAGGCGTTGTTATAAACCTCGAGTACAAAGAAGATCCGTTGAACAGTGTTTCTTCGGCGGAAGCTGTTTATCCGGCTTTTAAAATAATTACAAATTTAGATGTAGACAAAGATTCTTTTCGTTCATTTAGAATGCAGTTTGGGTATGAAGAAAGCGGGCTTTTTTACACGATAGCAATTGATAGTTTTGAGGAAAGAGAAGTTAGCGTGCCCGTCAAGACGAAAGGAGGCGGCATCGTGAAAATTGATGCCTCTGAGTTTCCTCTCAAATCATGTGGTGTATCCATCTCCCATGACGTGAACAATCGACCAGGATCCAAAACCGAAGTAAAAGAAGATTTCAAAAAAATACTTAATAGTCAAATGCGTGCAATCAAAGAATTACCAAATCGCCTACAACTCACATCGGTGCTGGCATGAATACTGCGAAAAAATGCGTCACTCAAGAGACTGGTAGCACTAATATGTTACCATTTCCCTCATTAGCTGGACGATTTACCGGTTCTTCAGATGCCATCGGGCGCTTGCTTCTAGATGGAGAGGTCAACGACGACCAGCTTAAGATGTGGATAGAGTCAGCCGTAATGCAGGCTTACCTGTCCACGAAAACTGAAATGTTGGGAGAGCACGATGGTCCTTTTGATCCTATTTATATTGCGGCACTTCGACCTGACTCTGTGGATAGTTTAGCTGTCGCAGCTTTAGAACAGTTTCAAAGTATAGAAGACAAATCTATGGAGATTTTCCTTGATGACGGATTGGATGATTAAACATGTATATTGATAACGGAGAACTGGCTCCCGCTTTGAGACAAGGAGACATTATCTCCTCAGTTCATATTCTGGGCGCGATTAATCTGAAAACCGTCCAGTATGCAGCTACTTCGGATGCGATTGGCAAGTCTAGTTACCAGTCGTGGCAAGTTCCAAAACCACCCGAATTCCTCGACGCAATGGTGCTTTCTCACAGCTGTGAAATCGCACTAAAAAACAAAGTCAAACTTACAAGCATAATTCTTGCTCCCATTCGTGACATTCACACCGCTACTTCGCAGGAACGTATTGAAGAGCTTATTGCAAGTAACTTAATCGACAAAGAAGAGCCACGCGCGAGTTATCTGAAGTATTTCTATCTCGAACCTAATGTACAATTTCAATTTGAGCGTGGAGCAGTTGTTGATTTCTCCAAGTGCTTTAGTGTGCGAAAGCAGGCTTACGATATGCTCTTAAAGAAGAAGGTTGCAGAACTTCAGGAAGAAATTAGATTAAGCATGGCACTGAAACTCTCACTGTATTTTTACCGCGCCCAGGAACCTCGTGCTACCTGAATGGTAACGCCCAACAAAAGCCTGCAGCCGCTCGGCGAGGTCATCACCGAGTTCCGGCTCTGTGGCATTAGGAGCATTCGTGGATGTCCCCCATCTCATCACTGTATTTCCGCCAGCGGTTGAGGTTAACGATAGCCGGCGATTGAGTCACAGCGGCAGATTGTCGTTGCTGCGTTCGATCGCTTCGGCGGTCTTGATGACGAGATATTCTGCGGGATCAGTGCCGAAGCCAGCCGCCAAAGCCCCTCTCCGTAACTTCAGGTATCCTTAACTTCCAGATAAGATCCCTGATCGGACAGCCGGGAGGGGATCTCTCCGGCCTCCATCACGCAGTGCAGGCTCCGCAGCCATGAACGAGGTTGAGTTGAAGCCCAAGGACCCCAAGCTGCTGGTCCGGCCAGCGCCCCTGCTCAAGCAGCCTCTGACCACCCCCAAGGCCATGGGCGATGTGGCGCTCACCCCTGGCGCCGGCGACCCTGGCCGGGGTCTGGGGCAATGCCATTAAGTTAGTCGTAGTGTTGGGCACGCCCACCGTCCACAGATGCGGTTCGCGCCTGGCGGTGGTGCAGTCCGGAAAGGACAACACACGCTCACCGCATCCTACGGGCTTTGCCCAACCTACGAAGCGCGCGAATCAATCCGCGAGGATTCGTGTGATTTGTGAGGTTTCCTCTCTTTTGCTGGCCGGTAACGCTTAACTTAATGGCATTGGGGTCTGGGGTAGGGGTAAACTTTATAGAGTCTGGCTAAAAACTAACACATTGATTTTAAATCGGTAGCTTACCCGTAAAAGCTGGGTTTCGTTCCTCAACCCAGCCTACCGCCTACTATGACCTATAACCCTTTTTTAGACAGCCTATTAAGTGGTGATAGGCCACCCAGCGGCCCGATAATCGTTCAGACTCCCACTGCTTCTGCCGTCCTTGGCGTCTGGATTCCGGTACTCCCTGCCAGAATGACGAGGTGGGACCTGACACCTACCATCTTGACACCCCCTTGGGCAGGGCAAACGCATCAGAAGATTACGATATACTTCTAAAGAAAGCATGCTATAACCTCCGCAACCTGCTGCTGAAGCAATGTTACGGAGGTTCAAGAGTTGTCGTTCGAAGATTCGGATTACTCGCTGATCAAGCATTTTCGCCATCTGGAAGATCCACGAGAGAGCACGAAATCTCGTCATAACTTGCTGGATATGATTGCCATTTCGATTGCTGCGGTGATCTGTGGTGCCAACGACTGGGTGAGCATCGCCGCGTTCGCCCGGGCCAAGGAGGCGTGGCTGCGCCAGTTTCTGGATCTGGGCAACGGGATTCCCTCGCACGATACCTTCGGGCGGGTGTTCTCTCTGCTCGCGCCATCGGCGTTCGAGGCGTGCTTTCGATCGTGGGTGAGCGCGGTTCGCCAATGCCTAGCGGAGGAGGTGGTCGCCATCGACGGCAAGTCCGTTCGTCGCTCGCACAACCGCGGCGCTGGCTTAGGTGCGCTGCATATGGTCAGCGCGTGGGCTACGGAGAATCGCGTGGTGCTGGGGCAGGTAGCCACCGAAGCGAAGTCCAATGAGATCACGGCGATTCCGCGTCTGCTCGAGTGCCTGGTGTTGGAGGGGTGCATTGTCACCATTGATGCCATGGGCTGTCAGACGAAGATCGCCGAGCAGATCATCGCGGCCGGCGGTGCCTATGTCCTGGCGCTCAAAGGCAATCAAGGGGCCCTGGCCGATGAGGTCGAAGAGGCGTTCATCGATGCCGATGCCAAGGAGTATGCGGGGTTGGACTCGCAGGTCATCGAGACGAACGAGCGCGCTCATGGTCGCGTGGAGACCCGCCGCTACCGCACCTTGGGCGATCTTGACGGCGTGCCCCGTAGCGCGCTGTGGAAGGGGTTGAATATGATTGGCATGGTCGAGTCGCAACGCGGGGTCAACGGCAAGACGTCCAGCGAATATCGCTTCTACATCGGTAGCATCGGGACCGGTGCCGCGCGTTTTGCACGCGCCGTACGCGGGCATTGGGGAATCGAAAACGATCTGCACTGGAGCCTCGATGTTGCTTTCCGCGAGGACGAGTCCCGGCTCCGGGATCTGCGGGCGCGTGAGAATTTCGCCGTGCTTCGTCACATCGCGCTGACACGTCTAAAGAATGACAAGCGCGAGAACATGGGTATCTACAACAAGCGCCTGAAAGCCGGATGGGACGACAACTACTTGTCATGCTTGCTGTTCCAGACCGGATGAGACACCCTCAGGCAAGCCCTTCCGAGCATTCGAATAGTAGCTGTCAAGTCCCGCCAGATTATAGACACGTTTTTTGAAGAGGTTCGGATGTCTCTGATACCAATCCTTCATGGCCTGAAGGGGAGGGATATGGCCCAATGCCTTCTGCGGGATGTGCTGATTATAGACCTGGACGTAGCGTTTGATGGTATCAGCCAGGTGCTCGGCGGAGTCGAAGCGGGTGGTGGCCAAGACCTCGGCGATGCGACCATTGAAGCGTTCAATCATACCGTTGGTTTGGGGGGTCCTGGGCTTGGTGAGGCGATGCTCGATCCGGTGGTCGGTACACACCCGATCGAAGGCGTGGGCACCGGTCGGCTGGCGCTGGCCGGTAGCACAGAAGCGGTCGGTAAATTCCTTGCCGTTGTCGGTGAGGACCTTGGTGATGGTGAACGGAGCCCGGTCGATCAGGCGCGTGAGGAAGCCGCTGGCGGACCGTGCTGACTTGTTTTCAAGGCGCTCCACGTACACCCAGCGGGGGGCGCGATCAATGGCAGCGAACAGGTAACTGCGTTGGTCCTCGTCTGGCATCTGCGGCAGATACTTTACGTCCACATGGACGAAGCCGGGATCATACGCCTTGAAGGTCTTCACGGGTGTCTTGGTGCCTTCCTCCTTCGGCATCAACGCCTTGAGGTTAGACACCCCGTGGCGGCGCAAACAGCGGTCCAGGCCCGAGCGGGACACCGCGGGGTGGATGAACTCGTGGGTCACTGCCAGCAGGTCATCCCGGGGCAACAGGAGCGTCTCGCGCAACGCCACCACCACCGCTTCTTGGGCCGCATTGAGGGTCGTGTGGAGCCGTTGCGGGCGGTGCGACACATCTGCCGTCCCCGCGCGTTGACGCCATTTCGCAACCGTATGGCGGTTGAGGTTGTACGCCTCGGCCAACTCGCGGTTGGTCACCGATTGCGGTTGGGCCTGTATTTCCAGACGAATCGCCGGTGTGGTGCGGGCATTCTGGTGCAGTTGGATGTTCATGATGGGTACTGACTCGATTCAGGTTTCGGGGTACGCTACAACAGTGGTTAGGCTTTGCCGACCTACCCCTCGTCTGCCTTCGCGTTTCCCTCTCCTCCCTCCCCGGCAAGCAAGCGTAAAACCTCTCTCGCCTGCAACAGAGGATAGCTCCTTCTCGGTATATAATCACACGGGACCTGACATCAAGGAGATCCTGGCTTCATATACCAGCAGCCGCGCGGTCAACGAGCTCATGACGGCCATCCGTGGCGGCGAGGCCCTGGACGACTTCTTACGCAACCGCATGATCGAGGATGATCTTCCCATCTTGTTCTGGGAACGGGTGTACCGCAAGCTCTGCGGGGAGGATGATCGCAGGCTAGGTCGACAATGTACCGAACCCGTGGATCATGTGGTGGATTATGCCTATGTCCCGGTCTCCGGCGACTGGACCGAGGAGGTCTGGCTATCACTGGATGCCCTTCATTTTTGGCTGAATACCCTGAAGGATCTCGCCGATACGGGAGGACGGAGTGCCACCGAGGAACGAGCAGCGTTTATGCGTGCATTGGTAAAAGTCCTGGAGACCGAGATCGGCAAACCGCTCAAGACCCAGACGGGGGAAAGCATCGAGGAGTTCGTGCGGCGCAAATCCGGCCTGCCGGTCCGCGCCCACAGCCCACTGTTGCAGTATCAGATCCCGGAGCTGCGGCAGATCGAGCCCTGCGAACTGCGCCGGCTGAAACGTTGGGCCAGCTCCATCTATGAGCTGCTCAACGGGATCAAGGCATCGCCCAAGCTCAAACCATCCTTTACCCTCGAGGACAACACCAGCAAATGCAGCGGCATAACAGACAAGGGACGCAAGCTAGCAAAGATGAGGCTGGCTCCGGCTTCCAGTTGGAAACGGCTGGGTAGGGATGAGCGGGCGACGTTCGAGCATGAGATCGCCGGTGGTCTGATCCGTTATTGGCTGCCCCAGGAATACCTGCCGTGATCCACTGTGAGGTCGAGGGACTGACCGGAGGCTGGCACCTGGACCGTCCCGTACTCCGGAAGATTACCCTGGTTCTTCCCGGGGATCGGCCACAGGTCCCCCTGATGGGCCCCAGCGGCAAGGGCAAAAGCACCCTGCTCTATCACCTGGCCGCACTCAAATGGCCCTTCGACGGTACGGTGCGTTGGGACATCGAGGGCAAACGCTTCCGGTGGGGACACTCCGGCACCGGCCTGTCGTCGGTGGAGGCCGTTCGCCTGCGCCGGGAGTATTTCGGCTTCGCCTTTCAGGACAGTACCCTCTCCAACCACTTCTCGGTCCGGGAAAACCTGGCCTATCCCCTGTTGCTGCAGGGTGTCCGTAATCGGGCGGCCCAGGACCGTGCCGAGGAGACTTTAGAGAAAGTCCTGGACCAGGATGAACGCAGGGAGATGGGCGATCTATTGCGCCGGATGCCCTCCGAGCTCTCGGGCGGGCAACGCCAACGGGTCGCCCTCGCCCAAGCCATGGTGCACTCGCCCAAGATATTGTTCGCGGACGAGCCTACCGGGAACCTGGACATCCAGACCCGGAGGGACATCATCAACCTTGCGCTCAAGGAGTGGGTGGATAAGGGAAAGGCCCGTAAGTTGGTCTGGATCACCCACTATGAGAATGAGCCCGCGGACATGGGAAGCGACTATCGCCTGTTCCTCGATTCCGATGGTTGTTTTTGGGAGCGGCGTTACCGGGGTCCCGGTGGTCCCCGGTGGGTGAGGGAGTAATCGGAGATGGCACAGGCCAAGGCCACCGCGATTCGTCTCGGTCTGATCGAGCTGAGACGCGGGATTCCTTTCTCCGAAGGCCGAGATTTCACCGGCAGATGGGATTTTCTCTGGCTCATCCTGCTGCTCGGGCTGACACTCGCTATTGCCCTGTTGTTGCTCGCCGCGCGCCAGGGGATCTTGGACCGGTTGCTGGATGTCTCCCTGGCCGTGGTCCCTGGGCATGGTGTCCCCATCTGGGTGCGCGGCAAACCGCGCGAGAGCGGCGATGCCTTGTCGCTGCAGCAGTTGGAGCGCATCGGGAATCCGGACGAGGGGATTTGGGTTTATCCCTATCGGGATGTGCTGAGCTCCGATATTCGCCTCCCCGGAACCCACGAGGTCGTCGGGGGAG
The DNA here is from genome assembly GCA_011392765.1 of Candidatus Thiosymbion ectosymbiont of Catanema sp. Cochon2018. Taxonomy (GTDB): domain Bacteria; phylum Pseudomonadota; class Gammaproteobacteria; order Chromatiales; family Chromatiaceae; genus Thiosymbion; species Thiosymbion ectosymbiont_A. The sequence goes on from WYCW01000004.1 coordinate 122,563, forward strand.
AAGGCGTGTGGCGCCCGCTGCCGCAAGACGCCCACGGCGTGGGGGAAGAGTTCGTCAGCGAACCCCTGATCTGGGCGGTATTCGGTGATGATCCCCTATGGCGAACGGCCCTGTCCGCCGCGCCCGAGCTGATCGAGCGGGCGCGCGCGGGGATCCTGCCCCTGGTGGTCCTGAACCGGCGTGCCTTTCGGCGTCTGGATTGCGGGCCTTATTCCCAGGCCCTGGAGGCCGCCGGGCGCGCGGCCAGGCTGGTCCCGGATTTCGATTTCAGTAGGATGCAGGCGCCGGTAGTGGACGATATACCCGACTGCCTGCGGAATAATTACATCTGGCTACGGGTGAAGCCGGGCCCGGACGGTGAGCTGCATCGCTTCCGTATCCTGTGGGTAGATCGGCTGCCCACCTTCGAGGAGGTGGCCATGCTGTTTCCGATGAATTTTTATACGGCCATGAAGCTCGCCCAATTCGATGCCGATCTGCATTTTTTCCCCGAGCGGTTGGGAGCAGCCGGGATCCGCCTGACTGCCCTTGAGATACATCCCGGACGTGAAGGTAGCTACTCGGACGAGGAACTGGAGCAGTTTCGGGCCTGCCTGGGTTTGGACTGGATGCGACGGCGCGCAAGGCTGCAATTTCCCTTCCCGGTAGCCGAGAACGCCGTCGAGGCTTGCGCGAATGAGGCAGGACTACGCTTCCTGCGCGAGGTGCCGACCGGCAATTCCCAACCCTATCTGATCACCGGCGGTACCCCCAGCAAGGGTAGCCTGTTCCATTTCATTGAGGGGGGACGGCGCCTGTGTCTGTCCCCCACAAAACGCACCCGGGGGGAGCCGAATCCCGAGCTGTGCGGAAGCGAGAGCGGACTCGAGGTGGTGGATCCGGTCCGGGGTAACGATTTCGACCGTGCCATTGTCTATGTCCCGGACCGCGAGCGGGTGTCGCAGGTGGTGAATCGTCTGGAGGAGCTGACGACTGGGGAAGGAACGACCGCAGGAGGGACGGGCGCGACGGGGGATGCCTCCCAAGAGGCGGTCCTGACCATTCCCGGCCCTTACCGAGACGCGGTGCGTCGCTTCGGCTTCATGACGGCCGTGGTGGAACTCTTCAAGTGGCCCTTTGGTATCATCTTGGGCCTGTCTCTGCTGGTATTGTCTCTGGCCCAGATTGGGATGGTCATCCAGCACCGCCGACACAGCTATGGGGTGTATCTCGCCAAGGGTATGGACGGTATGGCGATCCTGGCTATGCTGATGGTCCAGGTCTTTATCTGCCTGGCTGTCGGCCTGGTGCTCGCCGGTCTGGGTCTGGTCGGTGCGTCTCATTGGCTGGCCGGCGAGCTGGCCCTCCTGCTCGATAAACCCGAATTCGCGGGTCAGGTGTCTGTGACCGATTTGGCCCTTCTGCCATTCGAGTTGGGGAATGTCCTGCTGGTGGGGGCGATCGGATTGGTTTTCGTCTGGTTGGTCGCCGGCCTGCTGCTGCACCGAATTCTCTTTAAGAGATACATCGAACCGGCAGTACTTCTCTATGACTGAAGTTTCACTGTTTTGACCAAGGCTGAGAGGCTGTCTAAAAAAGGGTCGTAGGCGGTAGGCTGGGTTGAGGAACGAAACCCAGCTGTTACGGGCAAGTTTGGTTTGCTGGGTCTCGTCCCTCGACCCAGCCTACCGGCTAAAATCAATGTGTTAGTTTTTAGACAGCTTCTGAGGTAACGGGCGGATAGGGGTAGTATTCAGCGAGTTTGCTACGGTACCGACAGATCCAATCAAAAATTCCGGGCCCCGACTCTGTGTGCTGTATCGACTTCAAAAAAACGGGGAAACTTCCGCTGTGTGATTGAGGTGGGTGCACGGAATCTTTCGCTATCTGATACCTGTAGAATCCCGGATAATTGTGAAAGACAAACTAGCGAGGCTTCGCCTCAGACCGACGAGACGTGAGTTTTTTGTGCAGCGCACGAACTTGTTATCCACGGATTACGCAGATTGTTGTGTTTTTAATCTGCGAGAATCTGCGTAATCTGCGGATAAACAAGAGGCATCTTTTTGTGCAGCGCACAAACTTGACTCATTGGTAAAGATGCGGGGCCCTCAAGGGATCCTAGTGCACGCTCCGCAGCCATGAGCGAGGTTGAGTTGAAGTCCAAAGACCCCAAGCTGCTGGTCCGGCCAGCACCCCTGCTCAAGCAGCCCCTGACTACCCCCAAGGCCATGGGCGATGTGGCGCTCGCCCTGGCGCCGGCGACCCTGGCCGGGGTCTGGTTCTTCGGCCTGGGCGCCCTGCTGGTGGTAAGCGCCGGCATCGCCGGGGCCGTGCTGACCGAGTGGGTCTTCTCCCCGCCCGCGGAGCGCCGGACCCGGCTGCTCGACGGCAGTGGTCTGATTACCGGGCTCCTGCTCGGCCTCAGCCTGCCGCCGGGGTTGCCCTTGTGGATGGCCTTCCTCGGCGGGGTGGTGAGCATCGGTCTGGGCAAGCTGATCTGGGGCGGCCTGGGCTATAACCTGTTCAACCCGGCACTGGTAGGACGGGCCTTCCTGCTTGCCACCTTCCCCGTGGCCATGACCACCTGGAGCGCCCACACCGGGGCGTTCTTCGAGGTCCCGGCCTCTGTCCTCGCCGCCCCCTTCCTGCAGGCAACCTACGACGGCATAAGCGCGGCGACGCCCCTGGGGACGATGAAGTTCGAGGGGCAGTCTACGCCCCTGCGGGACCTGGTGATCGGTAAGACTAGCGGCTGTATCGGCGAGACCAGCGGTCTGCTGCTGGTCCTCGGCGGCATCTACCTGGGGTTGCGTCGGGACCTGGACTGGCGGATTCCGACCGGTATCCTGCTCTCGGTAGCCGCCTTCTCGCTGCTCCTCTTCCTGATCGATCCGGCCGGCTATCCCGATCCCCTGTTTTCTCTGTTCTCCGGCGGCCTGCTGCTCGGGGCCATTTATATGGCCACGGATCCGGTCACTTCCCCCATCACCCCCAAGGGTGCCTGGATCTTCGGGGCGGGTGTGGGGTTGCTGGTGGTCCTGATCCGGATATTCGGCGGCTTCCCCGAGGGGGTCATGTACGCCATCTTGCTGATGAATGCCGCCACCCCCCTCATCGACCGCTATACCCAGCCTCGGGTCTTCGGCAAAGGGATCAAGACCCTATGAACGGCAACCGAGACCGATCGCTTCGGGAGCCCGGCTCCACCCGGCTGGTTGCGACCTTAGGGCTGGCGGGCCTGCTGTCCGGACTCATCATCGTCTCCGTATTCGAGGCCACCCGCCCCACCATCGTCGCTTACCAGGCCAAGGTCTTGCGCGAGGCGGTATTCAAAGTGCTGCCCGGTACCGCCCACATGCAACGCCTGGTCTTTCAGAAGGGGCGCCTGATCGTCAAGGACGAAGAAGAAAAGGACGAGGAGGCCCTGTTCGGCGGCTATGACGCCCAAGGCCGACTCCTGGGCTATGCCATCCCCGGTGCGGGTCCCGGCTTTCAGGACACCATCCGGCTCATCTACGGCTACCGACCCGACGCGCGCCGGGTGGTAGGCATGGAAATCCTGGAAAGTCGCGAGACCCCTGGGCTAGGGGACAAGATCTACAAGGATGCCGCCTTCGTGTCTGACTTCCGGGCCCTGGCCATCGACCCCCGGATCGAGACCGTCAAGCGGGGCACCCAAGCGGCGGTCAACCAGGTCAACGCCATTACCGGCGCGACCATCTCTTCCAAAGCGGTAGTCAGGATCATCAACCAGGGCAACGCGCGCTGGCTCGAACGCCTGCCGCCACCCGAAGCCGCACCGCCGTTGGAGGACTAGGATTCCTTGAGGGACCTGCATCTTTACCAATGAGTCAAGTTTGTGCACGGCACAAAAACTCACATCTCCTCATGCAGCACTTGGGGGTATTGCGCCCATTGTTTTTATCCGCAGATTACGCAGATTTTCGCAGATTAAGAATAGAAATAATCTGCGAAAATCTGCGTAATCTGCGGATAACAAGTTTGTTCGTTGCACAAAAAATTCACGCCTCGTCGGTCTGAGGCGAAGCCTCGTTAGTAGTCCAGCAGTAAACTATTGATGTAAATTGGCGGGTGGTGTTGTAACTCTGTTGTTTCCGAGCACACCAGGTGTTGATTGGCATTTCTATTTAAACCCTGAGAAACAAAATTAGAACACTACCCTTATTTCAAGAGTTTGCTCTCAACCAGCGCCGAATCAGCGCCCCGCGGGCCCTGATGCGATGCTCGCCGGTCCGCTCCAGCAGGCCCGTCGCCAAAAGATAATGCCTGGCTTCGCGCCGGGACATCGGGGACAGTACGGCAGCGGAGGTATCTTCATCGATCGAGGCCGCCGGCTGTGCCTGCTCGACGGCTTCCAAGTCGATACCCTCATCATTGGCACAGGCGGCCAGCAGGGTCCGCTCCGTCGCTGATACGTGCTCCCAGATGTTCTCCTTGACGAAATTATCGGTGCCGCCGTCTTCTTCATCGAGCCACGCCAGGCCATGCAGGAAGGTCTGGCGGTCGAGCTGGTCGCTACGCTGATCGCTACCTTGGCGGTTCCGATAGGCGGCAGAGGCCAGCAGGCGGGCCAGACGGGGGTAACCCCCCGACTCCCGATAGACCTCGGCGGCGAAGTCATCCGTGACCTCGAGCCCCATCGCGTGGCCGATATCCTGCAACATCTCCTCACATTCCGCCTCCGACAGGGGCCGGATGTATTTCTCCACGAACAGGTCGTAGAAGGGATTGGTGTCCTCGATGTCCGGATAGTCGAAGTGGTTCACGCGCACAAAGGTCCGCGAGCGGTCGGCAACCAGCAGACACAGGTAGCGTTGAGCGGCGGACTGGCCGAGTGCGCGCAGGGCACCTACGGCCTCGATGTAAGGCCACACCTGCTTCAGGGTCCCACCACCGGCCCTGGGAACCGGGAACACCCGCTCGATCTCGTCGAGGATGACCACCAGCGGCTCGGTCACGCCCAGACGGGTGCGCAGGGTGTGGCGCTCACGGATGGCCTGTCGGAACTCGGCGCCCGACAGGCGGCCCGGGCCCAGCGGGGCCGGCGCCCAACGCCCGCCGAAGCGGGAGTTGCCCCAGCTGTCATAGCTCGCCAGCAGCTCGGCGAACAGCTTCGGTGGCCAGTCGTCCTCCCGGCTGTAGCTTTGCAGGTCCGCCGTGGCGATGGGAAAGGCGTCGAGCTGCTGACTCAAGACATTCAACAGGCTGGTCTTGCCGATCTTGCGCTGACCGATCAGGGCGACATGCTCACGGCGTCCGATTGCCTCGACGAACTCATCGATCAAGGCCCGGCGACCGAAGAAGAAGCGGGGCTCGTCCAGTGCATTGCGCATGTCGAACAGGTCCTGCTCGGCGAGATAGCGACGGTTGAGCTCATCCAACGCCGTGCTCACCCCGTCCTTACCCTTCTCCAGGGCACGCCGCGCGAAGGGGAGGGCGATGGGGATGATGGTCTTTTGCTTGCGCAGCCGGTAGTTGTCGAGCTCGAATCTGGCCGCCGGATTCATCTCGCGCGGAAACAGGAGATACGCGAATGCCGGGCCGGTACCGCCGGCCGTGCCCCCTGCGTCTGGCCTGAGCCGATTGGCCAGGTCCCGGACCTGATCTACGCCGACTTCGGTGTCCAGGACCGCGTAGAGTCTGACGGGTTGCTGGGAGGTTTCCTGGGCGACAAACGGAAGCCGGGGTAGCTCCAGGGTCCGGTAATCCAGGCGTCTGGCGGACTGGCCCAGGGCAGCGAAAAGCCGTTCCCCGGTTACCATGATTTCTGCATATCGCTCCTCCCGTTGTTTGCGGGATCGGTGGTGAAGAAATACCAAGGTCGCCACGATACCGAGCAGGAGTGGCACCGCAACCAGCAACACCCCCTTCCACCAGGGTATGTCGGGTGGAATCGCGATCGGTCCGGTACTGCGAAGCAGGCGCCCGGCGGCCAGGGTGACCAACCGACCATCCGGCGTGAAATCCAGCATCTCGACACGATCCGCGGCCTGCAAGCCATTGTCCCTGGTCAGGAAGCGCACGTCTTGTTGGCCGGGATCGTAGATCAGGATCTGGACGGAGATCTCCTCACTCTGACGATCGACGCCCAGCGCAAGGGTGCCATCCGGCGCGGTGTTGACCCGGTGGATACTCTGATCGCCCAGCCGCCCCCCGGCGCTGACCTTGCGCGGCTGGCCGTCGGTCATCCGGTAGAGTCCACTGTTGGTGCCGATCCAGACGGTCTCGCCGTCCGGGTCCAGGGCCATGTCCCGGATCTCGTGGTCCGGCAGCCAGATCGGTGGCCCGACAGTGCCGTCCGCCGATACCTGGCGTAGGTGAGTCAGGCGGCGGGACTTGACGAGCGATTCTTCCGGTGAGAGGAAGAGTGCCGGCTCGATGGGGTTAAAGGCCAACCAGGCGCTACCCTCGGGCAGCGCCACCAGGGCATCCACCGGTCCGGGGGCCTCTTTGGGCTGTACACTCAGCTTGACCTGGTCGTTCTCGATCAGGGCGGCCCCGTCGTTGGTCGCGACCCAGAGCCGCTGGGGCCCATTGTCACCGGGGACGGTGGACAGATCGAGGACAGTGTCGTCGGGAAGGCCATTGTCCTCCTTAGTCCAGCTTTGGTGATCGCCATCCTTGTTCCAGCGTGACAGACCAACGCCGGTGAAACCGGCCCAGATCGCGTCCCCCCTGGCCGGCTCCATGACATTGATGGGATAGCCGGTCTCGATGGGAAAGGCCCGGGCCTCACCGGCGCCGGAGCGCAAGATGCCGGTCCAGCGGCTGCGCCACACGCTGGCTGGAAGATCCTCCGCGTTGCCGGTCAGGCCCCTGAGCCAACCCTTGATTCGGCTACCGAGACCGGAGGAGTCTTCCTCCCTGAGATCAAGGCGGCCGAGCCATCGGGTATGACTGGAAAAAGGCACCAGATCCTGACGCAGGGGGACCCCGGCCGAGTTCCAGCGCTGAATGCCGATGCCCTCCTCCCGTGCGACCCAGACGGCGCCTTCTTCATCCGGCAGACTCAATGGGCCGCCGAAGATGTCGGCTGAGAAGTGCTGAAGCTTGCCGTCTTCGGGTCGGAAAATACTGAGTTCTTGTGTATCCCCATGTTCGCGTGACAGCCAGACACGGCCTTGGGTGTCCAGCGCCAGATCGGCGACGGTGCCGATCTTGGTCGTGGGAAGGATGCGGGAGTGCTTGGCCTCGAACTGCCAGCCGTCCCCTGTCTGCCGATAATGCAACAGGGCATTCTCCGCCACTACCCACAGACTGTTCCCATACTCACGAACCGCCCGGACCGCTCCGATCCGGGTCTCGCCTTGCTTCGGGCTACCCAGTCCCTCCGGCGCCGACAGCAATTCACACCGATCTCCCTGCACCCGACAGACCCGTCCCTCCTTTCCCCCCAGATAGGGCCGCCCTTCAACAGAGGAGCCTTCAATAGCCGTTATCGGTGCAATCGTCTCACCCAGCTTCGAGGGTTTGCAGCTCCGTTGTTCCCACGAACAGATCTGTAGACCCTTAGTCGTAGAAATCCGGATCTCGTCCTCTCCGTCGTCATAGACGGCGAGCACTTCCGGCTTATCCCCGTCCTCCACCCCTTGCAGCGGATGCCATCTTTGTCCGTCATCGAGGCTGTAACCGAAAAGACCTGGGGAGTTCCCCCACATAGACGATCCCCACAAACGCTTCCCAGAGCGATAGGCGTAGACCTTATCGGGAAAAATGGGGATCTCCGTAGTCGTCTCCTTCGACAAGACGCCAAGAAGCATAACCCGCAATGTGCCGACTCCTTCGTACGTGAATCCGGTTATTGGCGAGGATATTCGCCAGCGGGTATCGATCCAGCGGGGCTTGCCGGAGCCTGGCAATTCGCGGTTACTCTGGCCGGACAGGCGTTCAATCAATCGCCCAAGCGGCTTCCAGCCAAGCGATGGATCCCACCCTTTCAGCTCGCCTCCATCAAAGGCAAGGCCCAGCCGCTTAGAAACCGGCTCGGGCCAGGCAGAAGGCTTTGAAGCAATGGGCCCAAGCTTGCGTACAACTGCTTGTTCGGACTGCTCATCGATTGCAAAGAGGAATCGAGTGCCTTCCGGGGTCCAACAGAATAGGGTGGGTAGCCGTTCGGTTACGGCCCCCGGACCGAAACGACAGGTTGCCGGATCGAATCCGTCCAGGTCCGTGACGCGTTCGGGTTCCGGCTCCTGTCGGTGCAGGCGGTAGAGTCCATGTGAGGACAAGACCCAGAGCCAGCCGTTGGAGGAACCCTGAATGGACCGTACCTTTCCGTGGTTCTGCTGCCAGTGTGGATAAAAATCGCAGGACTCAAGCCCTTTGATACAGCGGGCAAGACCCTCATCCAGGCCCAACCACAGGGTGGCATTCGACTGGTCGGCAAAGACGTCCTTGACACTGAGCCTGGTGGCATTACCGTCCTCGTCCGCTGGCCTGTCTGCCGACTTGGATTGCCTGGCTTGCACTTCGGCAAGAAAGGATGCGGGCAAGACCTTCCCCAGATCCTTTGCCTTGCGCTCTCCCGATGCTACAAGATAGGCCGAAGATCCCCTGCTTTTCAGGATGACACCACCCCAGGGGAGATCTTCAACCCACATGAACTCGAGCTCCCCACCATCTGATTCAATCGGAAGTATCTCCCGCTGGCCCGGAACCACCACGCCTCCGCCGGACCAGCCACCGATCCAGATTCGACCGGGTTGGTCTTCGTGGAATGTCTGTGGCCATAAGCTTTTCCGGGTTCTGCTGGGAACCGGGATGAGTTCCGATTCACCGGGTCGCAACAGACCGATGCCGAAACCGGCACTCCCCAGCCAAACGTTACCCTGACTGTCCTCGAAGACGGACTCGATCAGATTCGAGGCCAATCCATCCGCCTGGGAGTAGATGCGCCATTCGTCCTTTGCCGTATCGATGCGAATGGCGCCGTAGGATTGGGTGGCAAGCCAGAAGACCCCGCCGCCTGCTTGCAGGACAGGCTTTCCCCACAAGGCCCTGCGGTCCAGCTCGGTCTCGGTCACCGGAATGATGCCCGAGACATCACGGATCGGCAGCTCCCAGGCCTCCAGTTGCGGACCCTTCCCATCGGCCCGCGTGGGTTGGGGTTCCCTGACAGCCGTCTGGGCTTGCTGTTCCGCGGCAAGTACCAGGGAGGCCGCGATGAGACCTGCGCCGAGAACAAGAGTCGCTTTCATTGCCGCTCCTTAGAGACGGTCTAAAATCGCAAATCCTTTGAACCACGGATGGACACGGATAAACACAGATCACAATCCGTGTTTATCCGTGTCCATCCGTGGTTCTTCGATTAAGTTAGAAGCTGTCATCTCGACCGAAGGGGTAACCGTTCAGTCCCCTCCGCTTCGGGACCGGAATCGAGCGGGGGTTGAACGGTTACCCGAAGGGAGAGATCTTTTCAGCTTGCAACAGTTTGCGGAGCCCAGGATTTCTCGCTCCGCTCGAAATGACAATCGAAGGGTTATGTTCGCATCGAGCCGAAATTCGGAGGGGGCTGAACGGTTACGCATTGATCTTCATTCCCGCTTTTCGATGAGTAGTCCACCCAGCTCCAAGGCGACACGCTCCATGTTTGTACCCTCCGCTGTGAGATCGCGGATCACGATCGAGTCCGGGATTTCTTGCAGGCGGGTGCCGTCCGTGCTGACCAGGAGGATGCCGTCCCATCCCTCTTGGATCGCGCGGGTCAGGGCCGCCTTTTGCTCGACCTGGGGCCAGTGGCGCTTCACATAGTCCTTGGACAGCAGCAGGACGGCGATGCGGCAATCGCGTCCGTAGATGGTCGGCAGGTGCTGGTCGAGATCCACACCCCAAAGCCCCTGGCTTTGATGCTCGTCGTAGAAGACCTTGAGATGCTGTTGATGATGCAACAGGTCCGCAAGCCGCTCAGCGAGTTTCCGCTGGGGTCCGGCAAAGGAGATGGCCACGTCGTAACGGTAGCGACCGGGCGCGTTCGCTTCGCCCTCCGGCTCCCGATGGGGTGGTCCGAACGGACCCTGGATCTTGCCGTTGGCCTCTGCCCATCGGCAGAAGAGCTCAGGTCCGATCTCGAGCCTGCGGTCCTTCCTGAAGTGGCAGAGGGCCTGATACCTGAAGAGCTGGCGGGCGTCCTTCTGGCCGTCGGTCTTGAAATGGTCGGCTTCGAGTATCCCTTGCGAGGCGAGTTTTTTATAGAGCTCCCAGGCCGTGTCGTCGAAGGGACGGGCCCAGCGTTGAAACAGGTCACGGTGTTCGTCCATGACATCATCCGCGACCTCGCCGGGGGGTGGGGACGCGTGGTCTTCTGAGGCGAACAGGCGTTCGAGTATCAGGGTCAAGAGCCAGACATTGCCCCCTGCCAGCGCATCGATCGCTTTCAGGCTGGCGTCGTCCGGAGGGGTATGGCCGCTACGCACGAAAGGCTCGGCGCACATGCGCCAGCGTTCCCGGTAGTCGAGATCGTCCAACAGGACGCGCCTGGTGGTGTTCAGGGGCGGCGATCCATCCTTGGGGCTATGGTAACGATCGAGTCCGTCTACACCCACCAGGATGATCCAGATGCGAGTGCGGAAGGTCGTATCGTCCAACCTTCTCAGGAAGCCCATCAGTTCGTGGCACCAAGGTTGATCAAAAACCTCCTCGACCTCGTCCACCAACAGGGCGATGCCGCTCAGACCGAGATCCACCAGCAGGGCATCAAGCCGCTTGAGCCACGCCTCCAGCGTTAGCGTGTCCAGGCTGGCCAAGTCCGGTCGGTCCGCGAGGATATCCTCGATGCGCTCGACCGAAGTGGTACGGACGGACGGTTCCAATTCTTGAACCAGCCGTAGGTGTCCTGTACCTCGTGTGCGCTCGACTGGAGTGGTGGGGGCGGACGGCGTCGTTTCCTCGCCGTCGCGTCCTTGCACAACCTTTCGTAGCGCATCCAGACTTTCTGCGGCCCCTCGTACGATGAGGTCGAGGGCGTTCGCCAGCGATGCGACCTGTGCCCCCTGGTAGTTCACCGAGATCGGCCAGTGAACCCTCATACCCAACCGGGGAAACTTCTTTTCCTCGGTATCTACCAGCCGCTGCCAGATCTCGCTGATCGATTGCCTCTGCGCGTCGCCGGCCAATTCGAGCAAGACCTGCTCTAACCGGCGCAAGACCACGGTCTTGCCGCACCGGCGCCCGCCCAGCAGGACGATCGATTGTCCGGACTGCTCGTTTTTGAGAAGCTCCCGCATGAGCTCCGAGCGGCCGTAGAATAGGTCGCTGGACGCCGGCGTGTAGGGGTTAGGTTGCTGATTCATGCCTTGTGTCGTCCTGGGGGGTGTTCTCAATTGAGCCAAATCATCATAAAAATCAAGCCCGTAGGCTGGGATACGGCCAGGGACGGCTAAACCCGGCACACGGTATTGCGGATCGGAAAAGCTGGGTTTCGTTCCTCAACCCAGCCTACAACACTGTTTGTTGAATTACATAGTAATTTGTCAATTGAGAACGCCCCCTAGTACATCGTTTCATTCTATCTTGCATGTCAACAATCTGATTTTATTTTATAAATCATTATGTTATATGCTTTCAAACATGCAAAATAGACTGAAACGGGGTACTAGTACCTAGCGAGGCTTCGCCTCAGACCGACGAGGTTGGGTAACGAACCGCACCGAAGAACCACAGATGGAGCACGGATAAACACGGATTGTGATCCGTGTTTATCCGTGTCTATCCGTGGTTCAAAGGATTTGCGATTCTTGCCCAACAAGAGGCAGAAATGCTTTTGTGCAGTGCACAAACTTGACTCATATGTAAAGATGCAGGTCCCTCAAGGATCCTAGCGAGGCTTCGCCTCAGACCGACGAGGCGTGATCATCGCTCTCTCGCGATCGAAAACGGAACCGTGATCGTAGTCGTAATCGGAGACGCAAGGCAAAGCGGGCAGGGAAAACCTGATGGCTACGGGTTTCGACCCGGCACCTGGCCGGGACCTCCGGATGCCACGATCGGCGAAAGTATTCTGTCTCTCCTACGGCGGCTTCGATCACGATCACGATCACGACAACGAGAGAGGTTAGACGTTTGCGAAATTTGACTCATTTGCACAAAATCTGGTCATTCAAGGAATCCTAGCTACGAGAATCTTCTAAGAGGCTGTCTAATAACTAACTCATTGATTATAAAAATCGGCGTAGGGTGGACTGTGCCCACCGAGGAGGTCCATCGTGGTGGGCACAGCCTGCCCCCTACGGGTCAGGCTCATAAAAATCAATAGGTTAGTTCTTATACAGGCTCTAAATGTCAGCATGTCCATTGGAGTGATCTATATGAACGACACCCGAAAAATTATCGAAGCGGCCTTCGACGAGCGAGCCGATCTATCGCCACGCAACGTGGAGAGGAATCTGCACGATGCGGTCTTCACGACCATCGACCGACTGGATAAGGGCGAGTTGCGCGTCGCCGAGAAACGCGACGGCGACTGGATCGTCAACGATTGGGTAAAGAAGGCGGTGCTGCTCTCGTTCCGCCTCCGGGATAACCGGCTCATCGGGGGCAGCTACGCTGATTACTATGACAAGGTTCTCCTGAAGTATGCCCACAGTAACCCCCCCTACGACTTCGACAGCAGCGGCGTGCGCATCGTACCGCCGGCCACCGCCCGCCACGGTGCCTACATCGCGCCCGGCTGCGTGCTCATGCCCTCCTACGTGAATATCGGGGCCTATGTGGACGCGGGCACCATGGTAGATACCTGGGCCACGGTCGGCTCCTGCGCCCAGATCGGCAAGAAGGTGCACTTGTCCGGCGGCGTCGGCATCGGTGGCGTGCTCGAACCGGTCCAGGCCGCACCGACTATCATCGAGGACAACTGCTTCATCGGTGCCCGCTCGGAGATCGTCGAGGGAGTCATCGTTGAAGAGGGCGCCGTCATCTCGATGGGCGTCTACATCGGCAAGAGCACCAAGATCTACAACCGGGAGAGCGGCGAGATCGGCTTCGGCCGGGTCCCGCGCGGTGCCGTGGTAGTACCCGGCAGCCTGCCGGCCAAGGACGGCAGCCATAGCCTCTACTGTGCCGTTATCATCAAACAGGTGGACGAGCAGACTCGCAGCAAAGTAGAGATCAATGAGCTGCTTCGGGAATAGATGCGATTCGAAGACTTGGAGGTATGGCGACGCGCGGCCCGGTTGTGCGCAGAGATCTACAAGTCGCTGGCCGATCTGAGGGATTTCGGATTCAGGGATCAGATCACTCGCTCCGCGCTTTCTGTTCCCGGCAATATTGCCGAAGGCATGGAGAGGAGATCCGTAAAGGATAAGCAGCGATTCCTCGACATAGCCCTGGGATCCTGTGCAGAACTGCGTACACAGCTGTACGTAGGCATCGACATTGGCTACATCGGCGCTGATACCGGAAAAGTCCGAATCAATGAAACAAGAGAACTCTCCGCGATGCCCGTTGGCCTGAGAAACAAACAATCCTCCTGATTCCTGATCACTGCCCCCTGACAACTGACCCATGTCCTCCACCCTCGATCTCGCCACCGAGCTGATCCGTCGCCCTTCGATAACGCCCGCGGACGCAGGCTGTCAGGCGCTCCTGTGCGAGCGGCTCGCGGCCCTGGGATTCGAGGTCGAGTCCCTGCCCTTTGGTGAGGTGACGAACCTGTGGGCCCGCCGGGGCGATGCACGGCCCCTGTTCTGCTTCGCCGGCCACACGGACGTGGTGCCGACCGGGCCCCTGGAGCACTGGACATCGGACCCGTTCGACCCGGTGGTCCGCGATGGCCGGCTCTACGGGCGTGGCGCATGCGACATGAAGGGATCTCTCGCGGCCATGATTACCGCCACCGAGGGGTTTCTCGCCGCCCACCCGGACCCTGCCGGCTCCATCGCCTTTCTCATCACCAGCGATGAAGAAGGCCTGGCCCGGGACGGCACCGTCAAGGTGGTGGAAAAACTCGAATCCCGGGGAGAGAAGATCGACTACTGCCTGGTGGGAGAGCCATCCAGCGACCAACGGCTGGGGGACCTGATCAAAAACGGAAGACGCGGCAGCATCACCGGCCGGCTTGTCGTGCACGGCAGGCAGGGACACGTCGCCTATCCCCAACGGGCCAAGAACCCCCTGCACGCCTTCGCACCGACACTCGCCGAGTTGATTGCCGAAGTCTGGGACCAGGGAAACGCCTTCTTTCCACCTACCAGCTTCCAGATTGTCAACCTCGACATGGGCACGGGTGTGGACAATGTCATCCCCGGCCAGCTCGAGGCCCAGTTCAACCTGCGGTTTTCCACCGAACTCGATGCGGACGGCATCAAGCGTCGGGTCGAGACCATCCTCGACCGGGGGGGCTTCGACTACGACCTCGACTGGCACCTTTCCGGCAATCCATTCCTGACCCCCGAGGGGGCCTTTGTGGACGCGACACGCGCCGCCATCACCGAGATCACGGGGACAGATACCCGCCTCTCGACCGCAGGCGGGACCTCGGATGGCCGCTTCATCGCACCCACCGGGGCCCAGGTGGTGGAGGTCGGCCCGGTCAATGCCACCATCCATCAGATCGACGAGTGCGTCGGTGTCCGGGAATTGGCGCAGCTTGCGCATATCTACGGCCGCATTCTGGAAAAGCTGCTCGGGTCCTGAACCACCGTTTCTACGGAAGCCCGCATCCTTGACTGCGAAGCTATTTCAGAAACTCCTTTACCTTGACCACGAAGATTCGGCTCATGTAATTTAAACGGTTTGCCGAATCATCTTCACCTGCCTGCGGATCGGCCGTGGGTCCGGGACCGACGGAGGATCGTCGACGTGGAATTGAGTGGTGCCGAGATCGTCGTTCAAGCGTTGATCGACGAAGGCGTCGAGTATGTCTTCGGATATCCCGGGGGCGCGGTTCTGCACATTTACGACGCGATCTTCAAGCAGGACCGGGTCAGGCATATCCTGGTGCGGCACGAACAGGGCGCGGCCCATGCGGCCGACGGCTATGCGCGGGCCACCGGCAGATGCGGCGTGTGCCTGGTCACCTCGGGTCCCGGCGCGACCAATGCAGTTACGGGGATCGCCACCGCCTACATGGACTCCATCCCCTTGGTTGTCCTGAGCGGGCAGGTGCCGACGCCCGTGATCGGCAGCGATGCGTTTCAGGAGGTGGATACGGTCGGCATCACCCGTCCCTGCGTCAAGCACAATTTCCTGGTCCAAGACGTGCACAAGCTGGCGGAGACCATTCGCAAGGCGTTCCATATCGCCACTTCGGGTCGGCCCGGACCTGTGTTGGTGGACATCCCCAAGGATACGACCGATCCCAACCTCAAGGTCCCGTATCAATATCCGCGGGACATCACAATACGTTCCTACCACCCCGCGAGCAAGGGACACCCCGGTCAGATCAAGAAGGCCGTCGCGGCCATGCTCGCGGCGAAACGGCCTGTGCTCTACACCGGCGGCGGGGTGATTCTGGACGATGCCTCAGACCTGCTCACGCAATTGGTCCACGCGACCGGGTTCCCGATCACCAGCACCCTCATGGGGCTGGGCGCCTATCCGATGACCGACCACCGCTTCATCGGCATGTTGGGCATGCACGGCACCTATGAGGCCAACATGGCGATGCACGAGACCGACTGCCTGGTCGCCATCGGTGCCCGCTTCGACGACCGGGTCACCGGCAAGATCGAGCACTTCTGTCCCCACGCCGAGATCATTCATGTGGACGTGGACCCCTCGTCCATCGCCAAGAATGTGCGGGTGGACATCCCGATCGTAGGACCCGTCGCGAGCGTGCTCGACGATATGCTGCGCCTGCTCGATGAATCCGGGTGTGACCCGCAGCGCGAGGCGTTGACCGAGTGGTGGGAGAAGATCGAGAAATGGCGGGAGCTGAAGTGCATGAGCTACGACCGCGCCGGCGCCAAGATCAAGCCCCAGCTCGCGGTAGAGACCCTTTATAAAGTCACCGGGGGCGATCTCTATCTGACCTCGGATGTGGGTCAACATCAGATGTTTGCCGCCCAGTTCTACCCCTTCGACCGGCCGCGCCGTTGGATCAACTCCGGGGGCTTGGGGACCATGGGTTTTGGGCTACCCGCGGCCATGGGGGTCCAACTGGCCTTCCCGCAGGCCCAGGTGGCCTGCGTCTCCGGCGAGGCGAGCATCCTCATGTGCATCCAGGAGCTGGCGACCTGCAGGCAGTACGAGTTGCCGATCAAGATCGTGCTGCTCAACAACGGCTATATGGGCATGGTCCGTCAGTGGCAGGAGTTCTTCTACGAGAGCCGTTATTCCCACTCCTATGTGGATGCCCTCCCGGACTTCGTGAAGCTGACCGAGAGCTTCGGGCACGTGGGGATGCGGGTGGAAAAACCCGGTGACCTCGAGGGTGCCATGGAAGAGGCCTTCGGCATGAAAGATCGCCTCGTGTTCCTCGACGTGGTCGTGGATCCCACGGAAAATGTCTATCCGATGATTATGGCGGGCAAGGGGCACCACGAAATGCACCTGTCACCGGAACGGGAGCTGGCCTGACATGAGACACATCATTTCCGTTTTGTTGGAGAACGAGGCCGGGGCCCTCTCCCGCGTCGCAGGTCTGTTTTCCGCCCGTGGTTACAACATCGAATCCCTCACGGTGGCGCCCACGGACGACCCGTCCCTGTCGCGCATGACCCTGGTCACCACCGGTAACGAGGCAATCGTCGAGCAGATCAAGAAACAGCTCAACAAGCTCATCGACACCATCAAGCTACTCGACCTCTCCGAGGGACCCCACATCGAGCGGGAGCTGATGATGGTCAAGGTCCGGGCCGAGCAGGCGGACCGCGAGGAGCTCAAGCGCCTGGTAGACATCTTCCGCGCCAAGATCATCGACGTTACCGACGTCAGCTTCGTGGTCGAGCTCACCGGGGCGTCGCCGAAGCTGGACGCCTTTATCGACGCCGTGCCCAAAGGGCTCATCATCGAGGTCGTCCGCACCGGACCGTCCGGTATCTCCCGCGGCCCGCAGGGGTTGATGCTTTGAGCTACCCGACATGGCCGGCCGGTTATCTGTGACGTTATGCGTCTTATCGAGTTCAAGGAGCCATACCGGTGGCACTGAATGCTGCTGTAATCAAACAAAGACTAGATTCCTCACCGTGGATACAGCGGGATAACGAGGCACAAAATATTATAAATGGGGCAGAACCTGCAGACTTAAAGCGCCTCGACGTCGAAAGTATTCTCCGTCTTTATGAAGCTTTAACAATGGGGGTTGGATACTATTCAAATAGAGATGCAGCTGCTATGAATCGGCTCAGGGCCCATACTCGCTTTCAGCCAATTCTGAGAACACCTGACTTCGGTGTCGATCTGGTCAAAAAGGCACGCCCGGATTCGCCTAACATTCAGTCTCAGCTCACTCCAAAGCTTGTTACCCGCATCTATGCGGCAGAGAAAAAACGTCTCTCCTTGCTGGAAGAGGTGGGTATTGACGGCTCTACAATAGGTAGGGGACAGCTCAGTCAGGACGCGTATACCGATGTTAAACAAGACTTCAAGACCGCTTTGGAAACCTGCCTGACCCACGCATCCCTTTCAAAAATGTTACAGCATGCACCATCTCGGCCCTTCATAGATATGAATGTGCTGGACTTTAGAACCTACAAGGTCGTGATTCCTGAAGACTACTCAACAATCTTATCCTATTCCCCTGCTGAAGATTTCGTTGTAGCGGCTTATCTTGCCATTCGCATAACTGCCGCGACCAGAGCCGGCCGCTCAATCATGGATAGCATGCGATTTGCCATAGCGCGTTATCATGGTATGTACACCATGGTCAGGAATGCCCAAAAGGCGGTCAAGGATGATATCAACTGGGCACCGGTGGAGGCCGAATTATTGAGGCAAGGCCATAGCGATGAAGTGGCCTATGTTCACGAGGTGGTACAATGACGCGCCGTCGTTTCCTCATCCTTTTTGTTGTCATGGTATTCATCGCTATTACGACCGCCATTTTCGTTTTCAAAGAGCCCTCACCGGGTTCGGATTTAAACATCTTTCTACGCTGTGAAGATGGCATCTCCGGGACCCTGTCGATCATCCCGCTTGTTCCAGATTGTAAGGGGCGACAGATCAAGGAGAGCTTCGATGTCGAAGCGGCCTGTGAAAATGAGCCTCTCGAATACAGCCATTATTGTGGCCGGGTAGGCGTTTTATTCACTCTCGAACGCAAGAGCGGCGAGATAACCAGACTGACCTCGGAATATGGCTCGGACATCCTGTGGGAGAATCATCTTGGATTCACCGTAATGATTAAAATCCTGAATACGCATCCTTTTCTCGCCAATGACAGTCTTTGATTGGTTACAGGATGCCGAGGCCATTGGAGTGACCAAGACGGCATTCCCACCCTGGTCCCTGGGAACGAGAATACAAATCAAGGGGATTTCTCACGTTGTATTCCAAAGAAGCCCCGAAAACCCCTACCTCGAGGTAAATAAAGATGAAGTCAGATAACCCGGCGGGAAGATTACTGAATATCCTGGAGAATGGTAAAAACCATCCATCTGGCATGGGTTGCAGGGGTGCCTGGAATAAATTACTCAGAATAGACAAATCCAACCCGGCACTTCTTATGTCGCGTCTTGGAAAAGTAATGGAGTTGCCCAATCAAATAATAGAAAAAATACAGGAAAGCTACCCCAGTCAAGGTTCATCTCATGGGTATTGGTGTCAAAAATTAGATACTGCGTTTGCGCAGCAAGACATGAATGGTTCATGGGATTCATTTATTGGTCATATCGATGGCCATATAATCAACTATCTCAAAATGTCTATGGGTCTTTTGGATGCGCAAGAAAAGTCGAAAGTAATAGGGGATGATAAACTTGCCGACATTAGAAATAAAGTGAATGATTTGCTGCGGGAGACTATCGGCTCTGAAATTGACTCTGAATTCAAGAGATATATAGGACAATATCTCAGCAAAATTATAACCGGTATCGATGAGTATCATATATCCGGTGCTGGACCAATCGTCGAAAGTATAGAGTGTATTCTCGGACACGCATTCTTAGATGATAACTATCGAAAGAGCATTTCGGAAAGTAGTTTAGGTAAAAAAATAACTGATGTCTTAGGACAGTTGCATCGGCCATAACATTGCCAATGACCTTATTTAGGCGGAGGGACCGATTGGAGGTATCACAATGGGTGAAGCAGTAAGACAGACAGGGATCTCCGTCGAAGACTACCTGGAAGGCGAGAAGATCGCCGAAGTACGCCACGAATACGTCGATGGCGAGGTCTTCGCCATGACGGGCACCACCAAGACGCACAACACAATCGCGTTGAACCTGGCGCTGTTGCTGCGAAACCAGCTTACCGGTAAACCCTGTGGAATCTATATGGAGAACGTAAAGGTCCATATCAAAACGGCATTCGAAGAGCGATTCTATTATCCGGATCTCCATGTGGAATGCCGGCCCTTTACCGACCACAGCTATTACAGCGAGCGTCCCAAACTGATCATCGAGGTGCTGTCCCAATCCACCGAACGGGACGATTGTTCCGACAAGTTTTACGCCTACCGCAAGCTCCCGAGCCTCGAAGAATACGTGCTGGTGGCTCAGGACGAGCAGCGCGTGGAAGTCTACCGCCGCTCCGATGGATGGGATGCGATGGTCTATGGCCCGGAAGACATCGTTCGACTGGAAAGCGTCGGTGCCGAGATGGCCGTTGCTGCAATCTACGCCTGAGACCCGATTCCGCAGTTCCGGCGATGCGGTTTGTTTCACTCACCGCGCCCTACACTACCCTGTCACGGCAAATCAAAGGAGAAACAAGCATGCTCAAACCACACCTTTTCGCAAGAACAATCCTACTCGGGAGCGTCTTGGCTGCGTCGGTTACGTCAGGTTTCGCCCAAGCCACTGAGGAACAGAAGGACAAACCCCTCTATGACAGACTCGGCGGGGTGTATCCAATCTCCGTCGTGGTGGAACAATTCGTCAATTTATCGCTCGCGAACGATGTGCTCAATGCCAATACGGCGATCAAGGCAGTCGTAGACCAGATGCCGGTGGCCGGCCTGAAGTACCATCTTACTGCTATGGTTTGCCAACAGACGGGGGGGCCATGTAAATACACGGGCCGCAGCATGAAGGAATCCCATGCCCATCTCGACATCGGTGAAAAGGAATGGCAGGCCATGGTAGCGGACTTCCGCCGAGCGATGAACGATTCCGGGATACCCGTGAAGGAGCAGGACGAGTTGGTGGCCATCATCGAGAGTACGAAGAAGGACATCGTGGTTACGAAGTGAAACCGTAAGTCCCACCAATCCGGAAACGGGGTCAGTGGGTAGTTAGGCAAAGGGCCAGGCTGGTCCCGACGGAGGAGGGAGCCTGGTCTGTGCCCAACATTCTTGTCATCCCGAGCGTAGCGAGGGACCTTATTAGGCATGCCGCTTGCCTGCCGGGAGGTGCCTATCATTGATGGGCACGCTTCGTTTGGTGCAGCTTACCAAACAGTCGCAGCTCGGAAACCTTCGTGGAATGACCGAACCTTAAAACCATTTTGACGGGCGCTCGCTTTGCCCATCCTACAAAATCTGCGGACAAAAAAGATCATGTAATTTTTTGCGACCGATTTGCATTTATCGGCGTTTGCCTTTGCGACAAAACAACCCTAATTCCCCCGCCTCCGATAGCGCCGGCCGATGCCACCCGGCAGACCCATCGGGAATACCAGGCCGAGGGGGACCAGGGTCGGTAGCCCTGACAGACAGCCCTCGCTTGCCGCACACCCCATGGGCGAGAGGTATAATTCGCGGACCACTCCATCCAATAGCTCCAGGAATCATCCATGTCCATCAAGGTTTACTATGACAAAGACGCCGACCTCTCCCTCATCCGGGCCAAGCAGGTCGCTATCATCGGTTACGGCTCTCAAGGCCACGCCCACGCCAATAACCTCAAGGAATCCGGGGTCTCGGTGGTTGTGGGGCTGCGTCCCGACTCCGCATCGGCTACCAAGGCCACCGAGGTGGGGCTCGAGGTCCGGACCATCGAGGAGGCAACCAAGAATGCCGATGTGGTCATGATCCTGGCCCCGGACGAGCATCAGGCCCGGCTCTACCGGGAACAGATCGCCCCCACCATCAAACAGGGTGCCGCGCTGGCCTTCGCCCACGGCTTCAACATCCATTTCGGTCAGATCGAACCCCGAGAAGACCTGGACGTCATCATGATCGCCCCCAAGGGCCCCGGGCATCTGGTGCGTTCGACCTATACCCAGGGGGGCGGTGTGCCCAGCCTGATCGCCGTCTTTCAGGACGCCACCGGCCGGGCTCGGGACCTCGCCCTGGCCTATGCCTCGGCCAACGGCGGCGGTCGCGCGGGTATCATCGAGACGACCTTCCGCGAGGAGTGCGAGACCGATCTGTTCGGCGAACAGGCGGTGCTCTGCGGGGGCCTGACCGCCCTGATCCAAAACGGTTTCGAGACCCTGGTCGAGGCCGGCTACGCCCCGGAGATGGCCTATTTCGAGTGCCTCCACGAGGTCAAGCTCATCGTCGACCTGATCTACGAGGGCGGCATCGCCAACATGCGCTACTCGATCTCCAACACCGCCGAGTACGGGGACCTCACCCGCGGCCCGCGCATCATCACCGGCGAGACCAAGGCCGAGATGAAACGCATCCTGGCCGACATCCGATCCGGCGAATTCGCCAAGGAATTCATCCTGGAAAACCAGGCCGGTGCCCCCAAGATGAAGGCCCTGCGCCGTCTGGGTAAGGAGCACCCGATCGAGACGGTCGGCGAGAGCCTGCGCGAGATGATGCCCTGGATCCGCGAGAAGAAGCTGGTCGACAAGCGCAAGAACTGAACACCTTCCGGCGGTGTTTGTAATTTTGTTGTTCCTGGGTATCTCCAAGAGGGGAATATCTACCCAACTTGGTCGCAGACAGACACCGTAGGGGCACCCCTTGCGGGTGCCCTCCCTTGCGGGTGTCCTATCCGAATTCCGGAAACAACAAAATCAAAACACTACCCCCGCTTCTTTCCCGGACCGGATCATGTCTCACGACCAGAACTTCAAAAACCTCCTTGTCGACTATTCTCACCAAGCGCTGGCCTTTTTCGCCGCCGCCGAAGCCGCGGAGATCGACGAGCAGGTGCGCATCACACCCGTGCGCCAAGAGCAGTTCCAGGAACGCCTCGGCGAACGCTTTCGGGAGCTCGATGTGCCGCTGCGGGTAGAGTGGCCCGACGGACGACGCGAGGCCCTGTTGTTCGTGCTCGAAGAAGAGAGCGACGCCCGCCGCTTCTCCATTCACCGCCTGGCCCACTATTGTCTGGATCTGGCCCAACTGATGAAGACCGACCGCGTGGTCCCGGTCGTCATCTTCCTGCGCCGAGCGAAAGGTGTGGCCCAACGCCTGTGCCTGAGCGGAGATCAGGATACCTACCTCGATTTCCGCTATCTAAGCTGTGCCCTGGGTGAGCTGTCCTACGAGGACCACCGCCACAGCGACAACCTGGTGGCACGGCTGATCCTGCCCAACATGCAGTACCCCGCGCAACGCAAGGTCGAAGTCTATGCCCAGGCGGTACGGGGGCTGATGACCCTGGAACAGGACCCCGAGAAGCAGCTCAAATATCTGGACTTCATCGACATCTACGCGGCGCTTGATGATAATGAGCGGGCCGAATACCGACGTGACTATCCCGACGAGGCGCAGACCATGAGTCGATTTGCCGAACGCTTCCACGAACAGGGTATGCAGCAGGGCATACAGCAGGGTATGCAGCAAGGTATGCAGCAGGGCATACAGCAGGGTAAGCATCAAGGCGAAGCCTTGGTATTGGAACGCCAGCTGCGTCTGAAATTCGGCACCTTACCCGAGGAGGTACAGCGCCGGATCGAGCAGGCCAATGAGCATACCTTGTTGGAATGGTCCGAGCGGGTCCTCACCGCCAATCGTCTCGACGAGGTTCTGCATTGAGGGAATCGAAATCGTCGGCGGTGGTTCTCCTCAGTGGCGGGCTGGACTCCACAACGACCCTAGCCATCGCCAAAGCGGAGGGATTCGAGTCCTACGCCCTGTCCTTTCGGTACGGCCAGCGGCACCAGGTGGAGATCGAGTCCGCGGCCCGGGTGGCGGAGGTTATGGGGGTGGCCGAGCACCGTATCCTAGACATCGACCTGCACCGTTTCGGCGGATCGGCCCTCACCGGCGACCTGGCGGTGCCGAAAGATCGGAGCTTGGAGCAGATGGAGGCAGGCATCCCGGTCACCTATGTCCCGGCGCGCAATACCGTCTTCCTGTCCTTTGCCCTGGCTTGGGCGGAAGTGCTGGCGGCGAGCGACATCTTCATCGGCGTCAATGCCCTCGACTACTCCGGTTATCCCGACTGCCGGCCCGAGTACATCACGGCCTACGAGCACATGGCCAACCTGGCCACCAAGATAGGCACCGAGGGACACCGGACAATCAAAATCCACGCCCCCTTGATCCGGCTCACCAAAGCACAGATCATCCGTAAAGGCATGGAACTGGGCCTGGACTATGCCCTTACCAGCAGTTGCTACGATCCGGGTGCGGATGGTCGCCCTTGCCGCCGGTGCGATGCCTGTCGGCTGCGCGCCAAGGGGTTTCACGAAGCCGGGATCGCCGATCCCCTGCTCACCGGATTCGGGAGTCCTGCGCCGTGACCGCGCGTCTCCTGCACGTAGCAGCCGCCCCGTTCGAGGCGGCGAGACGGGTGTCCATCCTCCCCGAAAGACACAGATCACGACGCCTACATGGACACAGCTTCCTCGCCCGCGTGCGGGCCGAGCTGCCGACCGGCTGGGCACCGTTTCCGGGCGGCGAAACGGGTACATTGAGAGACCACCTGACACGCTGTGTCGCGGATCTCGATTACCGCGATCTCAACGAACACCTGCCGGTTCCTACCGACGAGAACCTGGCCCGTTGGGTACGCGCACGTCTTCGGATACCGGGCATCGAGGCGGTAGGTATCCGGAGTACCCGCGACCAGGGGGCGGACCTCGATGGTTCGGACCATGCCCACCTCTGGCGTCGCTTCCGCTTCGAGGCTGCCCACCAGCTGCCCAATGTATCGGCGGGCCACAAGTGCGGGCGTATGCACGGACACGGATTCGAAGTCATCCTGCATGCACATCAGGACCTGGGGAGCGACGACATGGGCATCGACTTCGACCAACTCGGCGATATCTGGGCGCCCTTGCACCAAAAACTCCACACCGCCTGCCTCAACGATCTGCCGGGGCTCGCAAACCCCACCAGCGAGCTCTTCTCGGTCTGGCTGTGGGAACGGCTGAAGCCGACCCTGCCGGCCCTGTCCTGGATCAGCGTCTATGAGACCGCTCACTCCGGTTGCCACTACGACGGCCGGCACTTCCGCATCTGGACCGAGCAGCGATTCGAGAGCGCCCTGCGCCTGGTCCGGGCACCCGACGGTGCTTCCGGGCGTCGTCTGCACGGTCACAGCTACCTCGTGCGGCTGCACCTGAGCGCGCCCCTGGACCGGGTCATGGGCTGGGTCATGGACTATGGGGATGTCAAAGAGCGTTTCCGACCCGTTTATAAACAGCTCGACCATCGACTGCTCAACGAGCTGCCCCGTCTCGGGGACGCCGATCCGGCGAGTCTGGTCCGGTGGCTACACGAAGAAGCAGCGGCCGAGTTCCCGCAGCTCGACCGCATCGACCTGCAGGAAACCCCCGGCTGCGGGGTCCTGCTGTGCTGGGGCGAGCAGGGCCCGGCACTGCCCGCATGAGCTACACCGTCAAGGAAATCTTCTACACACTCCAGGGTGAAGGCGCAAACACGGGCCGGGCAGCCGTCTTGTGTCGCTTTGCCGGCTGCAACCTGTGGACGGGCCGGGAGCAGGACAGATCCCAGGCCGTCTGCCGCTTCTGCGACACCGACTTTCGGGGCACCGACGGCAACAACGGCGGCAGCTACCGGAACGCGGCGGAGCTGGCGGACAGAATTGCCGCGACCTGGCCGCTTTGCACCGGGAAAACCGTGTCCCCCTTCGTCGTTTGTACCGGCGGCGAGCCCCTCCTGCAGCTCGACCAAGACCTGATCGCGGCCCTCCATGCCCGCGGTTTTCAGGTGGCCGTGGAGACCAACGGGACCCGGCCGGCCCCGCCGGATCTCGACTGGATCTGCGTCAGTCCGAAGGCGAATGAAGAGCTTGCGGTACACTCGGGCAACGAGCTGAAGCTGGTCTATCCGCAGGCGGAGGCATTGCCGGAGCGCTTCGAGCACCTGGATTTCGATCATTTTTTCCTACAACCGATGGCCGGGCCGAGCTTGGAAGAAAACACGCGGGACGCCTTGACCTTTTGCCTGGACCACCCCCGCTGGCGGCTGAGCCTCCAGATCCACAAGCTGCTCGGTATTTCCTAGCTCCTGTTGACATTTTTTTGCCGCAAATGAACGCAAATCGGTCGCATTTCTGCCACAGATTACGCAGATTCTCACAGATTGTTTTGTTTTTAATCTGCGAAAATCTGCGGATAGATCGAAACGGCCGGATCATTCTTGCAGGGTCTTGATTCAAGCCTTGTTCTTCTCGGACATACGCCTGAAATCAGTGGCGTGACACTCAGGACAGCTCGGGATACGCCCGGTCCGGGGCAGGTGCACTTCCGTCCCGCAGGCATCACAGACCAAGGCACCGGGCCCGGTCACCTCGCCCGTGTGATACAGGCTCGCCCGGCGCGCCTGCTCCGCCAGATTATGCAATTGAATGCTGGTTTGATCCGCCACTCGGGAAAATATATCCAACATCCGTTGCTCCATCAGATCGAGATCGAACCGCCACCAACTCTTGAGATCCTCGCCGGTCTCGGCGATATAGCCGGCGGCATCCTCGATGTCCCGCTCCAGGTACTCGGCCACCTTGTGGGCCTCCTCCCTCGTCAGCTCACCGAGCTCGACCATATGGTCGCGGGTCCTGTGCAGCAGCTCACGGAAGCTCGGGATGGTCTCCTTCTCCGCCGGCTCGATCGCATCATGGATGCGCTTGAGCATATGCTCATAGGCATCGACCAACCTATCGACCACATCGGATCTTTCTTTCTCGGACATCTATCTCTCTTTCAGTTCGGCTACAAAATCCAGCTCATCATTATATCGGTAGGCTGGGTTGAGGAACGAAACCCAGCTTTGGGTATTGCTGGGTTTTGGCCGTCCCTGGCCGCAACCCAGCCTACGGCCTACGGTCCTTTTTTAGACAGTCTCTAAAAGTAGGCCTTTAGGACAAGCGAGGCAACGCCGGTTCGCCGGCTAACAGCACTCCGATCATCCGGCGATTGAGGCGGAGTTCACTGTCCACGCGCTTGAATCAGGCATCCAACTTCGCTGCCAACCGCTCGATCAGGCTTTTTGTTTGGCCATATCTACCAAAATTCCAATAATTTTCTTAATATCACTCATATAATATAAATCATTATCTATGTAAGCTACATTTTCTTTGAGCTTGATAAATTTCCACTCATCCCCCGTGGTTACTGCTCCATATACACATAAAAAATCATGACTCTCTTCTTCATTATACAGCTGGGCGGCATACATTTCTGCAATACATTGCCCTAAGCCGGAAATAATATTTTCATTCTTGGCTTCGACTATTGTAACTATGGGTACATCCAAATATAATTGTTCCTCTGAATTGCTGATGATATAATCACAAAATCCGGTTAGGCCCTTTTCTTTGTCTACATTGAAATCTATGCCTGAAAATAGACTGATTTTTCCGGATAATTGTTCTTTTACTTCGAGCAGTATATTTATAATTATCAATTCCGACCTGGCTTTTTCAGTATTAATTGCCAAGGCTAAAGGCACATTCCTTTTCAATGTGTTTGCAAGATAATCACTTATTTCAAGTGCTTCGATATTCCAAAAAAGAGAATTGTTTTCAACAGTCTTTATGTTGAAATCGAGTTTGACCTTTTTTAGAGTAAAATCACTGTATGCCACTGAATTTCCTCATCATAAGCATAAGGTTACAATAATCTGTCACCCAATGCCATTAAGTTAGCTGTTAGCCACTTAGAGAAAACTACGAATCACGCGAATTTCCGCGAATCGATTCGCGAGGATTCGCGTGATTCGTAGTTTCTTCTCTTACTTTGCCGACCGGTAACGCTTAACTTAATGGCATTGATCTGTCACCTGGTCCGCATCACTGCAGCAGGGTACCGAACGATGTCTCCACGACTGCCCACCTGTAACCTTGAAGCTAGGATTCCTTGAATGACCGGATTTTGTGCAAATGAGTCAAATTTCGCAAACGTCTAACCCCTCTCGTTGTCGTAATCGTGATCGTGATCGAAGCCGCCGTAGGAGGGACAGCATTCTTTCGCCGTTCGTGGTCTCCGGAGGTCCCGGCCAGGTACCGGGTCGAAACCCGTAGCCATCAGGTTTTCCGTGCCCGCTTTGCCTGGCGTCGCCGATTACGATCACGACCACGATCACGGTTCCGCTTTCGATCGCGATAGAGCGATGATCACCCCTCGTCGGTCTGAGGCAGAGCCTCGCTAGGATCCTTGAGGGACCCGAATCTTTACAAATGAGTCAAGTTTATGCAGTGCACAAATCGGGATCGGGATCGCAATCGAAATTCCGATTGCGATCCCGATCCCGATTTCGATTTCGACCTACCAAGCTCTCCAACGGTTGGTTAGGTGTAAGAGATGGGGCCTTACGGGAGAGGGGCTTTTGGGGTCTTCATGCCTCGTCGGTCTGAGGCAAAGCCTCGCTAGTATATGGCTGCTTCCCCCTCGACATTCGAAAAAGACGCAAAGGTTTTTGTTCATTCACTTTGCCGGCAAGATAGTTGCGAAGATGGGGTCTTTCTTCGTGCTTCGATGTGGGGATCTTCTTTGGTTCAGGTCCCCATACTTGGCAACAGGTCCGCACAGTGCCTGATGGCAGGAAACTCGCCCGGTTCCTGGGGGGATGCCTGGGAATCAGGTGCCAGTACCGCCAGCAGCCAACGGAATCCGTAGCTCTGTGCCGTCTGCAGCACCCGCGGACTGTCGTCGACGAACAGGGTGCGTTCGCGGTCGAATGGCTCGATGGTTTGCACTCGGGGCCAGAAGTCGTGCGCTTGCTTGGGAACCCCCAGTTCGTGGGAACAGATGATGTGCTCGAAATGACCGGCCAGGCGTGTTTTCTCCATCTTGAGAGCGATCGACTTTGGGTGGGCGTCGGTGACCAATACCCGTCGTTTGCCCAGGGTGGACAAGGTCTCCAGAAAGTCCGTCACCTGGGGGTGCACGGCGATGAGGTGACCGATTTCCTGTTTGAGGAGCGCGATGTCCAGACCCAGCTCACGGCTCCAGTGCTCGACACAGTACCAGGCCAAGGTGCCTTCGTAACGGCGGTAGCGCGCCAGGACCTCGACCCGTGCTTCGGCCACAGGCAGCCCGCGTGCCGCGGCGTAGCGGAGGGGGACGTGCTCGCGCCAGAAATAGTTGTCGAAGTGCAGGTCGAGCAGGGTGCCGTCCATATCCAGGAAGACAGTATCGACGGCGTTCCAAGCAATCATCGGTTAAGGTAAGCCCAAGTGGATGCGGATCATCGGCAACAGCATAACGGAACCTCGACCATGGCGGCAAAGCCCAGGATCATCGAGAGAAGGTTAGTGGCCCGGACCCGGATCTTTCGGGTGGAGGAGATCGAGCTTGCGTTTTCCAACGGTAATCGCCGGCACTTCGAGCGGATCCTCGGAGGGCGGGGGTCGGTGCTGATCGTGCCCATGCCCGATGCGCGGACGTTGCTCCTGGTACGTGAGTACGCAGCCGGCACGGACCGCTACGAGCTCGGCTTCCCCAAGGGCATCGTCGAGCCGGGGGAGGATCTGCTGGAGGCGGCCGGACGCGAGATCCGTGAAGAGATCGGCTTCGGCTCCCGGGACTTGAGGTTGCTGCACCAGGTATCTCTGGCGCCGGGCTATATTCAGCACGAGACGCACTTGGTGTTGGCGCGGGAGCTCTATCCCGAGCGGGCACCGGGAGACGAGCCCGAGCCGATCGAGGTCGTGCCCTGGGACCTGGGGGATCTGGACGCTTTGCTGACAAGGGAAGATTTTACGGAAGCGCGCTCCATCGCCGCCCTGTTTCTGGTCAGGAGATTTCTGGGACCTGGGCAAGGGGTGTCTGAACAGGACGGGCGTGTATGAATTTCCTCCTGAGTAACAAGTTGTTTCCAACTACCGGTCACCAGCTTCCGGCAGTGACGGAATTGTTTGAACCGCAGAAGACACAGAGAACGCAGGGACGAAAAATCAAATCTCTGCGTCTCTGCGGTTCGAACCGTCCCGAGACCGAAGGCTGCATTGCCGGAGGCCGGCGACTGGGAGCCGGAAGCGATTTATACGTGCTCGCCCTATGGCGTACCTATGGTTTTGGCAGATGAGTACTGACCGTATATAATTAAAAACTTATGTCCTCGGTGCTTCCAAGCCGATTGGATCCCTGGCAGGCCGTAGACAACCGCTCGGTCGTGGCAGGTCGTCTGCCTTTGTCGAGTTTGCCGCGGCTGCGCGGCTTGTTGCTGGACGCTACGGGTGATGTCCGATTCCGGCTTGGATTTGGCCGTGATGAGGCGCGGCGGGCAGTGCTGCGGTGCGAGGTGGCCGCGACCCTGAAGTTGCGTTGTCAACGTTGTCTGGAGGCACTCGATCACAAGGTGGATGCCGACACCTGGTTGGCACTGGTCTCAGGTATCGATGAGGAACGTCTCCTGCCGGAACGCTATGATCCCTTGCCGGTGGACGACGAACCGATCCGGCCGAGGGATTTGATCGAAGATGAACTGTTGCTGGCGTTACCTCAGATTCCAATGCACGCCCCGGTCGTGTGCGCGCAGCAGATACCGGATGTGGACGGTGCCCGGATGCGGTCCGCCAAGGCGAGTCCCTTTGCGGTGCTCGCCGCGCTCAAACACGGGAGATAGAATCCGCATCCTCGACGGATTATGGGGCACCTTGAAAAATCCCAGGGCTGGGATTTTTCAAGATTCCCTATAAGCTCGGAGACAAGAATGGCAGTCCAACAGAACAGAAAAACCGCTTCCAAGCGGGGTATGCGTCGCTCCCACGATGCCTTGCCGGGACCGACGCTCTCGGTGGATTCTACGACAGGTGAGACCCATCGGCGTCACCATGTGGCGCCGGATGGTTATTATCGCGGCCGCAAGGTGGTGGACAAGGACGACTGACGGCGATCGCCGCTATCCTTCCGCACCGGCACGGAATCCTTCAGCACCGCGAGCGAGTATACCTTGTCCGAACGTCTGACCATCGCCCTCGACGCCATGGGCGGCGACCATGGCCCTGACGTGGTCACCGCCGCTGCCCTGCGATTTCTGCGCAAATCCGATCAGACGGCACTGATTCTCGTGGGGAGAGAGGAGGCGATCGACCAACATCTCGGTGGTGCCGATTTTGGAGATCGCCTGGCTGTCCATCATGCCTCACAAGAGGTCGGTATGGACGAACTTCCCTCCAGCGCCCTGCGCAACAAGAAGGATTCCTCCATGCGGGTGGCGCTGAACCTGGTCAGAAACGGCGTTGCCGATGCCTGCGTCAGTGCCGGCAATACGGGGGCACTGATGGCGACCGCGCGTTTCGTACTCAAGATGCTTCCGCTTGTGGACCGCCCGGCCATCATTGCCGCCGCACCCTCCCTGCAGGGACAGACCCATATACTCGATCTGGGTGCCAACGTGGATTGTACGTCGGAGCACCTGTTTCAGTTCGCGGTCATGGGCAGCGAGCTGGTGACCGCGGTGTCCGGCGTCAAGGCCCCGAAGGTAGGTCTGCTCAACATCGGGGAGGAGGAAATCAAGGGCAATGAGCAGGTCAAACAGGCCCACGAGCGACTGGTCGGCAGCACTCTGAACTATATCGGCTATGTAGAGGGAGACGCCATTTACCGCGGCGGCGTGGATCTGGTGGTATGCGACGGCTTTGTGGGCAACAGTGTCCTCAAGGCCAGCGAAGGCGTTGCCGCACTGGTGCGCCATATCCTCAAAGCGAATTTCCAGCGCAACCTGCTGACGCGATTCTCGGGATTGGTGGCCGGGCCGGTTCTGAAACGCTTGGGTCGGGCCTTCGATCCCCGGCGTTACAACGGGGCCAGCCTGTTGGGGCTGAAAGGTATCGTCATCAAAAGTCACGGGGGTGCCGATCGGTTGGCGTTCGAGAATGCGATCCACATCGCGGAGCAAGAGATTTATTACAACATCCCGGACCGCATCGCCCAGCAGGTGGCACAGCAACTGGAAGCCGAACGGCAAAGGGCAACGGCGTGAGTCTTTATACGCGCATTATCGGAACCGGCGCCTTTCTGCCCGAACAGGTCCTGACCAACCAGGAGCTGGAGGTGATGCTTGATACCTCCGACGAGTGGATCCGTGAGCGTACCGGGATCCGCGAACGCCACATCGTCGCCGAGGGCGAGTGCTGTAGCCGGCTGGCGGAGGTTGCCTCCCGCCGGGCACTGGCGGATGCCGACATCGATCCTGCGACGATCGACTTCATCGTGGTAGCGACCACCACGCCGGATCAGGTCTTCCCCAGCGCCGCCTGTTTCCTGCAGCAACGCCTCGGCATCCGGGATTGCTGCGCCTTCGATATAGTGGCCGGGTGTACGGGTTTCATCTATGCCCTCGGGGTGGTGGACCAATTCATCCGTACCGGCAGCATACGGCGTGCCTTGGTCGTGGGGGCCGAGATCCTCTCGTACATCGTCGACTGGCAGGATCGCGACACGGCCGTGTTGTTCGGCGACGGTGCGGGGGCCGTGGTGGTGGAGGCCGGGCCGGAGCCGGGCATTCTCTCCTCGCACCTCCACGCGGACGGCACCTACACGGACATACTCCAGGTCCCCGGCGGGGTCGGCGACCGCAAACGGGACCCCTACATCGAGATGAGGGGAAACGAGCTATTCAAGGTAGCGGTCACTACCCTTTCCGATGTGGTCGAGGAGACCCTCCGGGCCAACGACATGCAGAACTCGGAGCTCGACTGGCTGGTTCCGCATCAGGCCAATCTGCGCATCCTCCAGGCCGTCGCGCGCAGGTTGAAGCTGCCCCTGGACCGGGTCGTCGTCACGGTGGACGAACACGCCAACACCTCGTCCGCATCCATTCCCCTGGCGTTCGACGTCGCGGTGCGGGATGGGCGCATCCGCCGTGGCGAGACCGTCCTGATGGAGGCCTTCGGGGGTGGTATCACCTGGGGCTCCGTGTTGCTGGTGTACTGATGGCGGCAATGTTCATTCGATGCTACGGCTCCAACGGTAGCTTCGGAGGCTATACAAAATGCTGAATGGTGAAATCGCGCTGGTAACCGGCGCATCCCGCGGGATCGGGCAGGCGATCGCGCTGGCCTTGGGCGCAGCGGGGGCAGGCGTGGCCGGTACTGCCACCACCGTAGGTGGTGCAGCCCGAATCGACCATACTTCGCAGGAGCAGGGGTACCGGGGCCTGGGTTTGGAGCTGAACGTCACCGATCAGGCCTCGATCGACAACGCCTTGCAGCAGCTGAGCGACGGCTTGGGTACCCCGACGATCCTGGTCAACAACGCAGGTATCGTCCGCGACAATCTACTCATGCGTATGAAAGATGCGGAGTGGGACGAGGTGATCGCCACCGACTTGAGCTCGGTCTATCGTCTGAGCAAGACCTGTCTACGCGGAATGATGAAGGCGCGCAAGGGACGAATCATCAACATCACCTCCGTGGTCGGGGCGGCAGGGAATAGTGGGCAGACCAACTATGCCGCCGCCAAGGCTGGTATGATGGGCTTCACCAAGTCCCTGGCGCGCGAGGTCGGGTCACGGGGCATCACCGTCAACTGCGTGGCCCCCGGATTCATCGACACGGACATGACACGGGCGCTGGACACATCACAGCGCGAGCTGCTGCTGGCCGGTATACCCTTGGGACGCCTCGGCAACCCGGAGGAGATCGCCGCGACCGTGGTCTTTCTCGCTTCCGAGCAGGCCGGTTACATTACCGGCGAGACCATCCATGTCAATGGCGGCATGTACATGGGCTGATCTTGTTTCGGTAGTGGGTAGTGGTGAATTTCTGACTGATAAAGTGGTTGATAGTCCAAAAAGACTTCAGTCCGCCTAGCAGCAGAGCGATCCAACCCACCCTCTATCAGTTAAAGATTTACCACTGGTCAAGGTTTTCTCGCCTCGATGTAAGCCGAGACCACATAGTCATCCAATGTACGCCCTGGCGCCCAGTCCTTGATGAACTCGCGGGATTCATCCTTGGGTCCGATGCGGATATCGAGAAAACCTGCCTGCTCGAGCATCGTGCGGACCGCATCGGAGGAAACCGCACCGCTTACACAGCCTAAATACATGGCCTGATCGGACTTGACCTCGTCCGGCAACTCGGCGGTTGTCACCACATCGGAGATCGCTAAACGCCCGCCGCTTTTCAACACCCGGTACGCGTCGCGGAATACCTGTTGCTTATCCGGCGATAGATTCACCACGCAGTTGGAGATGACGACATCGACGCTGGTATCCGCCACCGGCAGGTGTTCGATCTCGCCGAGGCGGAACTCTACGTTGGCGTAGCCGCCTGTTTGCGCGTTGGTACGGGCCTTGCTGAGCATATCGGGTGTCATGTCGATACCGATGACACGGCCTTCGGCGCCCACCTCGCGCGCGGCGAGGAAACAATCGAAGCCGCCGCCGCTGCCGAGATCGACGACCACCTCGCCTGCCTTGAGCGCGGCAATGGCGCGGGGGTTGCCACAACCGAGTCCCATGTCGGCACCCTCGGGGACCATCACGAGATCCTCTGCGGAATAGCCAAGACGGGTGGAGGCAACGCCGATAGGGCCGTCGGGCACGCCGCAACAACTATCCGGCTTCCCGCAACACGCCCCCGCTTCGTGGGCGGACGCTATCGCGGCATAGGCCTTGCGCACGCCGCTTCGAACATCGTTCTCGGTCTTTGCCTTAGTCTCAGTGGTCTTCTCGTTCATCGCTTATCCTCCACATATAGGAGGTTTTCTCTCAGCAAGGCTAGGATCCTTGAGGGACCCGAATCTTTACCAATGAGTCAAGTTTGTGCAGTGCACAAATCGGGATCGGGATCGAAATCAAGATTCCGATTGCGATCCCGATCCCGATCCCGATTTCGACCTACCCAAACTCTCCAACGGTTGGTTGGGTGTAGGAGATGGGGCCTGACGGGAGAGGGGCTATTGGGGTCTTCATGCCTCGTCGGTCTGAGGCGAAGTCTCGCAGTATTATACCCCGGTGAGAGATGTGGGCTGGAAAAACAGGCCAAAATCCAGCAAAGTTGAGGGTGCGTCGAGGACAGATACGCACCTTTCATCCTGAACCGATTGTGAATAGAATACCGCGTGCCCTGGGGTCAGGGCCATCTGTCTACTGTTGGAGGTAAGAAAACACAATGAGCAGCGTCGAAGAACGAGTAAAAAAAATCGTGGTCGATCAGTTGGGGGTGAAGGAAGAAGAGGTAACCCTCGAGGCCTCCTTCGTGGACGATCTGGGTGCGGACTCCCTGGACACCGTCGAGTTGGTGATGGCCCTGGAGGAAGAATTCGAGAGAGAGATCCCGGACGAAGATGCCGAGAAGATCACCACCGTCAAGCAGGCAATCGAATACATCAGCGGCCGACTTGATTGAAGGTTGTCGCAGACACGATGGAGCACCGTGCACTGGTGCACGGTCGCTCGCATCGGTCTTGAGCACAGGTAGGAGTACCGCATGATTGGGAGACGAGTCGTAGTCACCGGGATGGGGATCGTGGCGCCGGTGGGATTGGACACCAAGTCCGCTTGGGAGAACATAGTAGCCGGTAAGAGCGGCATCCGGCCGATCACTCATTTCGACGTCGAGGCCTTCAGCGTCAGGTTCGGTGGCCCTGTCTACGACTTCGACGTAGAGCAGTATCTCTCCAGGAAGGAGGCCCGGAAGATGGACAAGTTCATCCATTACGGGATGGCTGCGGGGATCCAGGCGATCGAGGATGCGAACCTGGAGATTACGGACGAGAATCGCAAGCGCATCGGGGTGGCGATCGGTGCCGGGATCGGGGGCATCACGGGCATCGAGAACAGCTACCAGGCCTACAAGGACGGAGGGCCGCGCAAGATCTCTCCCTTTTTCGTTCCTGCCAACATCATCAACATGGTAGCCGGGAACCTGTCCATAAAGTACGGATTGAAGGGTCCCAATTACTCCATCGTTTCGGCCTGCACCACCGCGGCCCACAATATCATCGAGGCGGCACTGCTGATTCGACAGGGTATCGTCGACGTCATGCTCGCCGGCGGGTCGGAGATGGCCACTTCCCCGGTCTGCCTCGGCGGATTTGCCGCCGCCAAGGCCCTGTCGACCCGCAACGACGCCCCCGAGCGGGCCAGCCGCCCCTTCGATAAGGATCGTGACGGCTTTGTTCTCAGCGATGGCGCCGGTGTCCTGCTGCTCGAGGAATACGAGATGGCCAAGGCCAGGGGGGCGCCCATCTATGGGGAACTGGCAGGGATCGGGATGAACTCGGATGCCTATCATATGACCGCCCCGTCCGAGAACGGCGAGGGCGCCCGCGACTGCATGCTTCTGGCCCTGCAAGACGCCGGTTTGGAACCGGCGTCCGTGGACTACATCAACACCCACGGCACCTCGACCCCGGCCGGCGATATCGCCGAGACCCTGGCGATCAAGCACGCGTTCGGCGATCATGCCCATAAATTGGCAGTCAGCTCCACCAAGTCCATGACCGGCCACATGCTCGGGGCCGCAGGGGGGGCGGAGGCGATTTTCTGTCTCCTGGCAATCCGGGATCAGGTAGCCCCTCCCACCACCAACTACGAGACGCCGGACCCGGAGTGTGACCTCGATTGCGTGCCCAACAGTGCCCGCGAGATGAAGATCGATGTCGCCCTGACCAATTCCTTCGGTTTCGGCGGTACCAACGGTACGCTCATCTTCCGCCGGCTGTAGGCGCGAGCGCAGCGGGTTCTTCGGCACGGGCCGGTACAGGGTTTGCGGTATTGGTACTCGGGGCATTGATCGATGGGTACGAGACCGATTGCCTGACTGTTGCCGATCGCGGTCTCCAGTATGGCGACGGACTGTTCGAGACCCTTGCCGTGCGCGATGGTGCACCCTGCCTCTGGCGCAGGCATTTCGATCGCCTCGCGCGAGGGGCCGACCGCTTCGGGATTCCCTGTCCGCGACCGGAACTGTTATTGGACGAATGTCGACAGGTCGCCGGGGGCGAAGCTGTCGGGGTGGTGAAGATCATCCTCACCCGCGGCAGTGGCGGCCGGGGCTATGGCCCTCCCGAGAGTCCGCAGCCGCTCCGCATCCTCACGCTCCATCCCTGGCCGGATTACCCCGGGGTCTGGGAAGAGCAGGGTGTCGAGGTGACCTTCTGCCGCACCCTGCTGGGTGAGAACCCGGTGCTTGCGGGCGTGAAACACCTGAATCGGTTGGAACAGGTCCTGGCGCGCGCCGAGTGGCGGGATCCGGGGATCGCCGAGGGACTTATGCGGGACGGCAGGGGCCGGGTCATCGGCGGCACCATGTCCAACCTGTTCCTGGTTCGGGATAATCATCTCCTCACACCACGGCTGGATACCTGCGGTATCGCCGGTACGGTGCGGGATCTGGTGTTACACCTTGCCGGCACTCTCGGCATCGAGGTCTTAGAAAGGGACCTCGTGCGCGCCGATCTGGTCGCCGCCGATGGGCTCTTCCTCACCAACGCCTTGATCGGTGTGTGGCCGGTGCGGCGTCTGGGGACCCGAGAAATGAATCTCGAGCACCTACCCTCGGAGCTGCTGACGGCCGTGCACCGAGTGGCCAGGTTACCTGACCGGGAAGGAGAGAATGATGCGGGCACTGTTGCTGCTGTTAGTGGTTAGCGTCTTTGCAGGCGGGCTGATTGCCGGCGGTGCCTG
Source organism: Candidatus Thiosymbion ectosymbiont of Catanema sp. Cochon2018 (assembly GCA_011392765.1). Lineage (GTDB taxonomy): Bacteria > Pseudomonadota > Gammaproteobacteria > Chromatiales > Chromatiaceae > Thiosymbion > Thiosymbion ectosymbiont_A. The sequence goes on from WYCW01000004.1 coordinate 159,551, forward strand.
GATGGAATACCAGGACTTCCTGTCCGAACCCCTGGCGTTGGACCGGGGGCCCCTGGTGCTGGACGTGGAGCGGGGAACCTCCCTGCGCGGGCTGAGCGAAGCGCTCACGGAGCTGGGTCTGCTCGAACACCCCTACCTATTCATAGCCATGGCCTATCTCGAGGATAGAGCCACCAGCATCAAGGCCGGCGAGTACGAACTTCCACCCGGCATTACACCGCCGGGGCTGCTCGAGCTGGTGACCTCCGGCAAGGTCGTGCAACGCGCTTTCACATTGGTAGAGGGATGGACTTACCGCCAAGCCCTCGCGGCGCTGGCGAAGGACAAACGCTTTGAGCACCTGCTCGGCGAGGATCCGGCTGCGCAGACAGTCATGACCCGTCTCGGCTACCCCGAAGAGCACCCCGAAGGGCGTTTCTTACCGGAGACCTATCACTTCTCGAAAGGCACCAGCGACCTGGACCTTCTGCGTCGGGCCTATGAAGCGATGGAGCAGGTTTTGGAGAAGGAATGGGGGCAGCGCGAGGCGGAATTGCCCTTAAAAAGCCCCTACGAGGCCCTGATTCTGGCCTCGATCGTGGAGAAGGAGACAGGCCTTGCCGTCGAGCGACCGATCATCGCCGGCGTCTTCATACGCCGTCTGGACCTGGGAATGAAACTGCAGACGGACCCGACCGTAATCTACGGGTTGGGTGAGCGCTTCGACGGCAATCTTACCCGTGCCCACCTCCGCGGGGACACACCCTACAACACCTATGTCCACCAGGGCCTGCCGCCTACCCCGATCGCCCTGCCGGGCCGCGACGCCATCCACGGGGTCTTGCATCCCCAGGAGGGAAAAAGTCTCTATTTCGTCGCCAAGGGGGATGGTAGTCACCACTTCTCCGCCACGGTGGCCGAGCACAACCGGGCGGTGCGGCGCTATCAGCTTAAAAAGCAGTGATCCGGGTCACACTCGAATTGCGGCGTTCGATAGTGGTTGCTGTCTAAGTGGGAACATGGCCAACAGCACTGCCGCTGCGCCCCCTTTCCCGGTGAGGGTGTCGCAAAAGGTAATACCTTCGGGGGAGAGGGACCGATGACTGCTGCTGCTTGGATCTAATCAGGAGCACCGTTTGTCAGCTTACGCTAAAACAGCAGGCCGTCATTCCGGCTGGGACGCCGGAATCCAGATGCCAGGGAAGGCAAGTTGCAGGAATCGCCGTTGCCCGCTCCAGGCACCGGCGCTCATTTGCGGTAACACCGATGAACCACTTGGCAACCTTGCGATGCCGGTGGTTTGCCGTCCCTGGACGACTAGGTTCCGGGGTCCCACCCGGAACGACGGTAAAGTGGAAGCCCGTCATTCCGGCAGGGAGTGCCGGAATTTACCGGGGCCAGGGATGGTCAGCCGCGGGAAATCTCGCAACATCAATCGAAACTAGCTACTAGCGTTGCGCAAAACGCTGCTGGACGGCGGTAGGACAGTCGTAAGTCAGACAGGCTTCTTAAAGGATCTGCCGGCCGGCTCGATGCTTCGACCATCCCCCGCGCCGCAACGGCAGCCGTAAGCCATCGCGCATCAAGGGTTCGACTTCATGCACGTACACGCACGAATATGATGGGACATCTTTTCAAGGCGCCCTGAATTCGACACGTGTAATGCATGGAGAGCCAAAACCGATAGGATGTCTCCCTTCTATGAGTACGGTTTCTCCACAACGGACGTCCTTTCTGGAATACTCCTGCCCGGAATAGTAGTAAGGCTGCAACCCGGATCGTTCTCCTTCCGGCAAGGTGTAGTAAAGGGTTACCGGTTTCTTATTTCTTATCCGATCCGTAATATAGCCTATCAGCGCATGCTCAAACGAATGGTAGCCATTCTTCCACAAATGGACCTTCGGGTACTGATGCTTCAAGTCCACATAGTTAATTTTATGCCATACCCCGCCGTTGGTATGATCGACCATGTGTTCAATCCACCAGGGATATGTTTTTACCAAATACTTGTCGTAGAAGGTTGGATCGTCCAGACTGAAACTTGCGGCGGTTTGATCCAGCTCGGCATAGATCCACCATTCCTTATTCAGATCTTTACTACCGTCCGGCTTCGGGCTACTGGCCCAGCTACCCGACTCTTCGTGAAAGGCCGTAGCCAAGAGTCGCGAGCCGTTGGTCGAGGCAAACTCCATCATCTCGCTATCACCCGTGAGCTTACCAACCATATAGATCATCCAGAAAGCCTTAATACTGTGCCCAAAATCCGTATGACGGCCACCGATTTTCCGCTCGGTTTTCGGTGCGATTACTCCCCAAAACAGATTGTGCTCAGCACTATAGAATTGTTCCATCATAATTCTACATAGCTTGGTCAAATCTCGCTTCCATTGCTTAGAAAAAGGTTCGGGCAGGATAGGTGCAAGCAAAAGCATGTATGCATTTACCTGATCGAGTAAGGAGACCAGCTCCTTTCTCTCTTCTTCCGATGGGCGGCCAAGGGCGCTTTTTTGTACCCACCGCATCGAATCCCATTCACCGGAGTAGTAATGGCCCATGATGTGGTCCTTGATGCGAAGGATATCCGGCAAGATTGTCTCGTCACGTGTCAAATAGTAATAAAAGGCCAGCCCTTGCAGACCATAGGCGAGATCCTGGCTCGTCCGCTGTGGTTGCGGTGGTCCGGGATGCCGAATCTCCCCTTCCCAATAACTCACAACCGATCTCCCCGAAGGCTTCAATGCATGGGTTCGAAGATACTCCACACCCATCTTGGCGAGTACCAGGTATTTCGGGTTGCCCGTCATATGAAAGGCAACACCATAGGCAAATATCTGGCGCGATTTCATTCTGACGTAATCCTTGTGGAGTGCTTTCGTTATCCATTCATCACCTTCACCTAGCCGGGAAAAGGCAGGACATTTATCATTTATATCCAACACCTTACCCTCGTCGCAGCGGTAAGTCGGAAAATTGCCGATAGGATCACCATAAGCGCTAGGCTGATCCCAAAAAGCTAATAGATCATCCTTGACATGTTTCAGCCAGTCCACGGGGATTTCCGATCTAACCTTAGAAACCGGGGCGCCCGACGCATACAGTTCTTTCGTGTCTGCCTCCGATGAGGCAAAAGCAATCAGAACGCAGATGGCAACTACAGAAAAAGCATTTTTCATAGTTCTGTCTCCGGGTTGGTGGATGAAACAGATATCGAGGGCTGGTCTTAGTTCGGTTGTTACTTTACACGTACTGTCATAAAAAATTGGCCCATATTATCCATCCTAAAAGGTGCTGCGTCATTGATAACAACCCATAAGACACCGGAATTTAGTGCTTGCCTGGTTATCGGATATCTTTCGTCCAGATTTGGGGACAGCAAAATTAGCTTAGGCTTCCTTGAAGAACGATCAGTTTCCCAATCGTATTGTTTTTCTTTTTCTGGTTCAATGCCTTTTTCTGATTTAACACATTTTTCTGGTTTAACACCTTTTGGTTTAATGCCTTCAGGAAGAACAATGCCGACGACTGTATTATGTGGAAGCCCTTTGACAGTCAGCCCCAGGTCGTCTTTGTAGTGAGGTAGACGCCATAAGTCCGGAGTTTCTCCTCTCCTTGCCTGCTCATAGAATTCGTCCTCATAACCCTTCGGACCGCAAAAACGCCAAAGAATTTCCGGCTTCGGCATATTTTCCCATTTCTCAATACCCTTAATATACTCTCGTATCTCCTTCAAACTCCTCACATAGCCTGGCGATACTCGGCCAAGAATCTCTACCTGAAATGACTCATCTTTCTTTAGTCGAATTCTTGTATTTTGCCACCCTACGTGGGGTGAAATAGGATAGAAGTCCAGCGATTTTCTATGGCCACGGTCACCAAACCGGATACCTATTCCAGCTGAATCAGTATATTCTACCCTCAATAAGCTAGGTATCATCGATACTATCAGCCAAATGCTGGAAAGAGTGAGAAGAAAGGTCAGGGCCACAAGGGCCTTGCGTTGTGCACAAAATATTAAAAACCTCTGAAAAGTTGAGCGGTCCTTTTTGACAATAATCTTCTTCTCGGATTTCGACTCGTTGCTGGTATAGCTCTCTACTTGCGCTTCGCTTAAGAAGGACGTTGTGATATTAGTCTTCTCCCCGGATTCTGGCTCGCTGCTGGTATGGCCCTTTATTGGCGCTTCGCTTGAGGAGGACGTTGTGATATCGGTCTTCTCCCTGGATTCCGACTCGCTGCCGGTATCTCTCTTTGCTTGTGCTTCGTCTGCTACCAATAACAATGCTATGGCTAACGACAATAAGAAGATTCCGACTACTGGATCGTTCAACAGAGATAAGATAGTTTCGGAATCATCCGACGACGATGAGCTAGTTTCGGAACCATCCGACAGCGATGAGATAATTTTGGATACTAAATCAGACTCTGGTACTGAAAAATCAAATGTAAGAAGGCCGAAGTACAAAAAAAACCCAAAGAACAAAAGAAAAACTGTTTTTAATAAGAGAGACTTCAGTTTTTCCTTGATGCTCATGGATTTTCCCACAGTTCTTGCGACAGCTTGATTGAAGGCCTAAGTGTGGGGTCCCGGATGATTACGTGGAATATTTTTAAACAGCTGGGGCTGCTGTGCGTACCAATGTTGGAGGCTCTGTAGGGGCGTTTGGTGGTGCAGGCCTTTCTGTGGGATATGGTGATTATACAGGTACACGAAGCGTTTGAGGGTTGCCTGCGGGAGGCGGCGGAATCGAAGCGGTGGGTGCGCAGCACATCGGCGATGCGGCTATTGAAGCGTTCCACCCTGCCATTGGTTTGGGGTCGTCGAGGTTTGAGGAGGCGGTGTTCGATGCGGTGGTCGGTACAGACGCGATCGAAGGCGTGGGTGCCGGTTGGTTGGCGCTCGCCGGTAGCACAGAAGCGGTCGGTAAACTCCTTGCCGTTGTCGGTGAGGATCTTGGTGATGGCGAACGGGGCGTGGTCGAGCAGTCGTTGGAGAAAGCCGCCGGCAGTGGTTGCTGATTTGTCCTGGAGGATCTCCACGTAGACCCAGCGGGTGGCGCGATCAATGGCGGCAAACAGGTCGGTGCGCCGGTCTTGGTCCGGCAGCTGGGGCAGGTACTTCCCAGCGACATGCACAAAGCCGGGTAGGTACTCCTCGAAGGTCTTATGCGGCGGTTTCTGCGCCCCTTCCTCCTGCGGCAGCAGAGCCTTGAGGTTGGCGACCCCATGGCGGCGCAGGCAACGGTCCAGACCGGATCGGGAGACGTCGGGGTGGATGAACTCACGGGTCACTGCCAGCAAGTCATCAAGGGGCAGCAGGAGGGTCTTACGCAGTTCCACTACCACGCGTTCCTGGACCGCAGTGAGGGTGGTTTGTAAGCGGTGGGGGTGGTGGGAGCCATCGGCAACGCCGTCACGGCGTTTCCAGCGGCGGATGGTATCCTCACTCACACCCAACTCATCGGCCAACTGCGGGACGGACGGGTCTGATGCCTGAATGTACTGGCGGGTCTTGGGGGTCGTGGTTGCATTGGCGTGCCGATGAATGTTCATGGCGCTTTCTCCGTCACAGCGTCGGCTACGAGCAAGTCCAGAATCTCTCTGGCACGCAACAACGACCCGATTTTAGAATCTATGCAATCATCCGGGACCTGGAAATTTAGCATACAGTCGATATTCCTTCAACGACCAAATCAGCAGCAGACCAGTCTCGGGATCGGTTTGTCGATTGCACTAAGAATCTGTTTACGATCTTTGTGTCAAAGTGATTTTGGTCGTGGTAAATTTTTAGCTGATAGCGTGGCTGATAGTCCAAATCCGCCGAGCGGCATAGCGGTCCAACCTACCCGCTACCAGTTAGAGATTTACTGCTACCGTGGTTTTGACACCAAGAGAGAGCGATGAGAAATTCCTACCCCAGTGATATAAGCCGAGAGCAGTTCGAGTCGATACAAGCTTTATTCGCGCAGGCCAGAAAGAAGACCAAGCCACGAGTCGTTGATTTATATGATGTTTTTTGCGCGATTTTGTATGTCTTGAAAAGTGGCTGCCAATGGCGAATGCTCCCCCGTGATTTTCCGAAATGGCAACTGGTGTATAAATACTTTCGTCACTGGAGTCAAAGACCCGCTGATGATGAGCGAAGCCTGCTGGAGCAGGCCTTAAAAAAATGTGGTTGGCGCGGCCCGTATCAACCGTGGTCGGAACGAGAAGACAACCTTCGTGATCGTTGATGCACAAAGCGTAAAGAATAGCGACACGGCAGAGCAGAAAGGTTATGACGCGGGGAAGAAGGTATCGGGAATTAAACGGCATCTTGCCGTGGATACGCAAGGGCTGCCCCATGCGATTGCCGTTACGACCGCGGAGGTTACCGATAGAGCAGGCGCACTGGTGGCTTTCGGTGAACATCAAGACAGCTTGTCAGCGGTGACGAACGTACTGGTTGATGGCGGTTATACGGGGCAGCCATTTGCCGATGCCGTACAGAAAGCTCTGGGGGCGACGGTGGCGGTTGCCAAACGAAACGAGCTGCACACCTTTGCCGTGATGCCCAAACGGTGGGTGGTCGAGCGCTCGTTTGCTTGGTTGGAGAAGTGTCGAAGGTTATGGAAAAACTGCGAGCGAAAACTCAATACCAGCTTGCAATTTGTTACCTTGGCTTTTCTGGCCTTGTTACTCCAAAGATCGTAAACAGGCTCTAAGACAAATGGCGCCAAGGAATGCATACTGCGGTGGTAACCGTTCACTGGTTACTCTTACCCGCCAACCGAATCTTCAGATGAGCTGGGGAGCAATGCAGGGCGAGCGCGTATAAAATTGTATTGAATCAAAGAGATGGCCGCGTAGGGCACAATCCTTTGTAGGGGGCAGGCTGCGCCCACCAAATGAGGGTGCGGAAACCAATGGTGAGCACAGCCTGCCCCCTACGGTTGCGGATAGACCACAAGATCGCTTGGAACCACGACTATCGCGCTAACGTCTTGTTTGGCTAGGAATTTATACGCGCTCGCCCTGGCGCCACGTTCGACTCCCCATTTCACCTTTATGGTATCTTTGTTCAATGGGAAGGGCGACCTCTCGGGCTCATCTGTTCAGTATTTAACTTACTGAGGAGCTTACCTTTTCCACTGCACCGAAGCATTTGGCTTGCAGGATTCAGGTGAAAAAAAAGGGCAGATTCATCACTCTGGAAGGCATCGAAGGGGCGGGCAAGACCACCCAGCTCGCCGTCGTCCGGCATTACTTGGAACAACAAGGCATCAATGTCCTCACCACCCGGGAGCCCGGCGGATCTCCCATCGGCGAGCGCATCCGCGCCTTGTTGCTCGACCCCACCGGGCAGGGAATGGCGGCCACTACCGAAATGCTGCTCCTGTTCGCTGCCCGTGCCGAGCACCTTTTGCACAAGATCCGGCCGGCCCTGGAGCAGGGGACCTGGGTGTTGTGCGACCGCTTTACGGATGCCACCTATGCCTATCAAGGCGGTGGCCGTGGGGTCGATCTGGAACAGATCGCAATGCTTGAAGACTACGTCCAGGGTCCCCTGCGTCCCGACCTGACCCTGCTGCTCGATCTGCCGGTGGCCTCGGGGCTTACTCGGGCCGGCGAACGATCCGCGCCGGATCGCTTCGAGTCCGAAGCGGAACGCTTCTTCGAGGGCGTCCGTGCCCGGTACCTGGCGCTCGCCGAGTTGTACCCGCAACGGGTGCGCCTGATCGACGCCGGGGTGTCGGTAGAGCAGGTCTCGCTCCAGGTACGAGAGCAGATTGCGGCCTTCCTCGCCGGAGGCGGCCGATGAGTCCGCATACCCACACCGACGTCGAGGCGCCTCTGCCCTGGCACCAGGCCGGTTGGGAGATCCTCCGGCAGGCGCGTGCGGTCGGACGCCTGTCCCACGCGCTGCTCGTCACGGGTCCTCCGGGGGTAGGCAAGCGCCGTTTGGTTGCGGCCCTGTCCCGTTCCCTACTGTGCGCCCACCCCGACGAACGTGGCCTCGCCTGTGGCCGGTGTCGTGAATGTGAGCTGTGCGCCGCCGGCACCCACCCGGACTATCTGGAGATCGGCCCGGACCCGGAGAGCAAGTCGGACGAGATCAAGGTGGACGCCATTCGCCGACTCACCGCGTCCGACGCCCTGACCGCGCACCGGGGTGGCCACAAGATCATTGTCTTGGACCCGGCGCAGAACATGAACCTGAACGCGGCCAACAGCCTGTTGAAAACCCTGGAAGAGCCGTCTCCCGACACTCTGTTGTGTCTCGTCTGCGAGCAGCCGAATCGTCTGCCCGCCACCGTCCGCAGCCGGTGTCAGGAATTGCGGGTCCCGGTCCCGCCCGAATCGCAGGCTTTGGAATGGTTGCGTGCCTATACCGACTCCCCGGATGTGGAGATCCTCCTACGCCTGGCCTACGGTGCTCCCCTGCGGGCGCTTACCCTGGTGGAGGAGGACCGGTTGCCCCAGCGCACACGGGCCTTTACCGGCTTCGTCGCGGTCGCGAGCGGGGCCCGAGACCCGGTCGCGGAGGCCGCGGCTTGGAACGAACATGAGCCGGCGGTACTATTGGACTGGTTGAGCGGTTGGGTCAGTGACCTGTTGCGACTGGCGAGCGGTCATCCCGCACCTCGGCTCATCAACCGGGACCGGATCGAGGAGCTGCGCGGTCTGGCCGAGCGTCTCGATCCGCGAGCCGGTCACCGTTATCTCATGCAGCTTTTCAAGGCCCGCACACAGGAACAGGGCACAATCAACCGACTGCTCTTGTACGAATCCCTGTTGGTGCAAGGGAGGAGGATTTTCCGGCTGCGCGCTCCCAGCCTTGGACAAGGCTAGTACCTCGTTTCGCTTGCTATTGCGGGTAGGTTCGTAGGTTAGGCAAAGCCTGTAGGATGCGGTGAGCGTGTGTTGTCCTTTCCGGACTGCACCACCGCCAGGCGCGAACCGCATCTTTGGACGGTGGGCCATACCCAACAAACTGTGGATGTCAGGCACACCGCCGTGGACCACATGGACGGCATGAGGGGTAGTCCAATAGACAACATGGACAGTATGGACGACATGGACTCGGGGGCACCCAGCGACCCCCGGTCCACGTGGTCCACTGAGTCCATGTAGTCCACGGCGGCTGCCACCGTCTCCGGCAGGTTTTGCCCAACCTACCCGACTGCCCTCAGACAACAAGGCTAGTCAAAGATGCTCTCAACTTAAAAGTTTACCGCCACTCGAAAATCATCCGGGTCATCATCCCGGCGCGGAGAAAAGTCATGGTCAAACTGTCTGAGTTCGCAGATTATGATGGATTGGGATTGGCCCAACTTGTCAAGGGCGGAAAGGTTACTCCCCAGGAACTCAAAGATGCCTCTCTCGAGGCCATCGAGAGGCTCAATCCCAAGCTCAACGCGGTTGTTGACGTCCTCGCAGACCAAGCCCGGAAGGAGATCGAAGCAGGGCTACCCGAGGGGCCTTTCCAAGGCGTTCCCTTCGTTATCAAAGAAATGATTGTGCACGCCGCCGGGGTCCCCATGCAAATGGGAAGCAGACTGATTGAAGGGCTCATCCTACCCCATGACACCGAGTTGATGACCCGCTTCCGCAGAGCCGGTCTCGTCACCGTGGCCACCACGACCACTCCCGAATTCGGTTATAACGCGAACACCGAGCCGGTACTCCACGGATCCACTCGCAACCCATGGAATACCGAAAGGAGCCCCGGAGGTTCGAGCGGCGGCTCGGCCGCTTTGGTTGCAGCCGGAATTGTACCCATCGGCCATGCGAACGACGGGGGAGGATCAATTCGGGTTCCGGCCGCCTGCTGTGGGCTTGTGGGCCTGAAGCCCACGCGCGGTCGAATCCCTACAGACCCGGACTATGGCGAACTCCTGAGCGGCATAGCCATCGAGTTTGCTGTCACCCGCAGCGTTCGTGATGCGGCTGCCCTGCTCGATGCCGTCGCGGGCCCGGATCCCGGATGTTACGGTTGGGCAGAGCCGCCCAAGACACCATTCCTTTCACAGGCATCCAACCCGCCCGAAAAGCTGAGGATTGCATGGATGGAAAAGCCCCTCTCCGGCGTTCCGGTCGATCTGGAGTGTGCGGCTGCCCTTCGTGATACGGTCAAACTCTGTGAAGAACTCGGACATGAAATGGTGGAAGCCGCACCGCAGATCGACGTGGAGGCACACGCTCTCGCCAACCTGCGTGTCTGGAGTGCAAACCTTGCGAACTTGATGGATAGCGTCGCTGAAGTCATGGGCCGCACCCCTTCCGAGAAAAACCTGGAGACCGCCTCTTGGGCAACCTACCAGTACGGCAAGAACCTGAGCGCACCGGAGCTTCTCAAGGCCCTGGACATCTACACAGGGGTTTCCCGAGCGGTCGGCGCTTTCTTCCAAGACGTCGATGCGCTGCTGTCTCCTACGGTCGCTCAGCCTGCCTGGCCCCTGGGAGAACTGAATCAAAACGTCACCGGTATTACCGCCGGAAGATGGATAGAGCGGTTGTTCACCCTGTGTCCCTTCACAAACCTGTTCAACACAACCGGGCTTCCTGCCATCTCCCTGCCCCTTGCATGGACCAAGGGCGGCTTGCCGATCGGCCTACAGTTCGCCGGACGGTTTACGGGCGAGGGAACGCTGCTCGCGCTCGCCGCGCAACTGGAGGAGGCTCGCCCCTGGAAGGACAAACGCCCTCCGGTTCACGTATCGAACCTGTGAGAGTGATTACGATAATAGTCATCCAAGACAGCCTTGAATTCAATGTCGTCAACAATGAACGCCTTTGGATTGAGAACCAGCGATGATGGCAAGCCGATTGCGACCGATTTGCGTTGATTCGCGTTCATTTGCGGATAACTCTTCCGTGAGTATCCTGCTCGTTCGATGTTATCGGTAGTTGAGAGCATCCGTACTAGGATTCCTTGAGGGACCTGCATCTTTACAAATGAGTCAAGTTTGTGCGCTGCACAAAAATAGTTCTGTCTCTTGTTGGGCAGGAATCGCAAATCCTTTGAACCACGGATGGACACGGATAAACACGGATCACAATCCGTGTTTATCCGTGTCTGCCTCGTAATCATTCAGCCCCCCCACTATCAGTTGTCGTAGGGAGGGTAGCGTTACGGCGTTGGGGCTGGGAGTGATGGTGCCGGCAAGCCTTTGCGCCGATGGCGGAGCACCTCGGCGAGGTAAGGCCAGGGTGAGACCGCCCGTTTGCGGCAGGTGTCGATGATGCTCGCCAAGTTGGCAAAGGCGCGGGTCCCCTGCCCGGTGCGGGTGCCCTGACTAATTCGCCGTGCGATGACCCAGTGGCGTAAGGCGCGTTCGGCCTCGTTGTTGGTCAGGGGTAATTCAGGGTGGTCGAGTACGACCCAGAAGGTATCCCAATCGTTGAGCAACTCGCGTGCCAGCTGACGCGTCTTCCCATGTCCCGATTCGGCGTGCTTGATACAGGCCGCAAGCAGGGCTTGTAGCGACTTGGCCTGCTGGATACGCAGCGGCATTGTTGGCGGGGAGCTGCGGGCCTGGTAGACCGCTGCCATGACCTGCTCAATGACCGTGAGCACCTGGCTCCCGAAACTTCGGGCTTGCCGCTCCAGGCTGTCTTTCAAGCCCCGTGCCTTGCGTTCGATGTGCGCCAGGCAACGCAGACGCCAGGTATAATCCCGGTAGGCGGCGTACCCATCGCTCATCAGCCACCCCCCAAAGGTCTCGCCAAGGATACACTGCACCACCTCACGGGTGCGCCGACCGACCACAAATAGGGTGGCTGTGGCGCAGGTCATGACCCACAGCCACACCGGTTGTCCCCATTGTTTCCAGCCGGTCTCGTCGGCGTGCAGCAATTGGGCCTCGCGGACCGCCTGCACCAGCTCATCCTGGACCACCGGCGCGACGGCGCGTCCCGCCTCGTGGAGGCATTGGTTGATGGTCGCCACGCTGAGCGCCAACCCCAACCAGTCGTGCAGAAATTCCTGAATCCGTGCCCGCGAGAGCCGCAGGCGCAACGCTAGACTACAGATGAGCGCCACCAGCATAGGGCCTGCTAAGTGCCATTCGGTCAGCGCGACCGTCCACTCCGCCTCCGCCGGGCCACGTCCAGGCTTGGCCCGCGTCCAGTGACCACACCCACAGCGGACTTCCCGATGAAGGTGTTTGGTCTGATGCAGCACGAACCCCTTCATACCCTCACCAGGAGGAACCACATCCAACTCATAGCGCGCCGTATAGGTTCGCTGCTCATGTCCCTCATGCAAGGGGGCACCACAGCCCACACAGCGTTCAGGACGATGGATCTGTTCGCAGTCCACGGGGAACTGCTGAGTACGGCTCACTCCCGGCGCACCCTTGGCTCGCCCGGGACGACCCGCCGGAGCACCACGCCTCGCCCCTGGTCGGCGAGCACGCTGGCTCCCAACCGCTTCGGCTGGATCCGCCACTTCCGCTTCCGGCGGCTCGACCGGGGGTGGCCCAACGGCCTCGGTTTCGTCTCCCTCCGGGCCATCTCGCTC
>WYCW01000004.1:172037-399537 GCA_011392765.1 Candidatus Thiosymbion ectosymbiont of Catanema sp. Cochon2018
CTTTCTCGGAATAATCCTGGATAAACGTTTTGCCCTCACAGGCCTGTTCTTTGCAAATAAAACGCTGCTTGCCATTGCTGGTGTTGCCATGTTTAGTAACATCAATACCATTGCAGACAGGGCATTTTACGGGTAGTAATACCATAAGAGTTTCCTCGGTAAAATTTTGTTCGGTTAATAGCTTAAAGCTCAGGTAATTATATCAAGTGATTTATAATTAAGCAACAAAGTAATAACACTACCCGCACCGTGGTCGCATCCGGAACCGCGTCCTCAAGACCCAATCCGAGAAAACGCGCAAACGAGAGCCGGTCGCGGATCTGATCTTCCACCTGCTCGTCAGCCAGGTTGTACAGCGTTCGCAAAAAAGGTGCCCTATACACGGATTTTCCGTCACGATGCCGGTCGCTCGCGTCCTCGCATCCGTCAGTAATTGGCGGTTCGATCGACACACAGCTCAGGACAATTTATATGAATTCGTGATTGGGTCATACATGAGTGAGTCTACTGATTCCCCCTTGCCTCCGTTCAATACAGTGGTAAAAAACTTTATTTCACAGTATCATTGGTTTTTTCGTAAAAAACGCCATGGGTATTTCCAACATTCTCCCCATCTGTAAAATCAAAAGTAGCACTAATAGTCTTTGTTAGACTCCATCCAAACACAAGCATGTTTGAATATATATAGTTTAACACATGAATCCTAATGTTGCATAGTTGTCAAGTCCCGGATTTTTACCTACGCAGCACCAGGTATCCTGGAACCAAGCTTAGCTCGTCACCTGCCCGTCATATCTTGCTGTTATTGTCCCCTTATGATTTCCTCGGTGTTCAAGGCATACTGCATTTCGCATGTGCCTGCGCGTTTCCGGCCCATGGGGACCTTTGTGTGAACCGCTCTTTCACCTTTCGACCTTCAAGGAGCAATCGATGTCGCTAGCCGTTGCCGAAGATAACAAGACCACTACTTCGTCCCATTGGCCCCAGTGGTTGATGATCGCCGCACTGGTTTATTTGCTGCTCGTGGCCGTGGCAACTATCGGTAGCGGCTTCAAGGCCGCCGCCGGGGATCAGGCGAAGGAACTCTTCGCATTCGCCAGCAACCCCATCACGGCCGTGATCATCGGGACCGTCGCCACGGCTCTTATTCAGTCGTCCAGCACCGTCACCTCCATCATCGTGGGCCTGGTCGCAGGCGGGTTGCCGGTCTCTATCGCCATCCCCATGGTGATGGGCGCCAATATGGGTACGACCATTACCAATACTATCGTCAGCCTGGGCCATGTGCGTCGAGGGGAGGAGTTCCGACGCGCCTTCGCCGCCGCGACCCGTTCACGATTTCTTCAATCTGTTCAGTATAGTGATCTTCCTGCCCTTAGAAATCATGTTCGGGTTCCTGCAGAAGATCGGCGAATATCTTGCGGGCTTTATGCTGGGTGGGGACTCGATGTCGATGAAGGGGTTCAATTTCATCAAGCCGTTGGTAAAACCGCCGGTAGCCATGCTGAAGGATACCTTCGCCGGTCTCGGGCTGTCCGAGACGGTCGCCGGGATTGTCCTGATCGTACTCGGGATCGCAATGATCTTCTTCGTCATCACCTACATCGGTAAGCTGCTCAAGGTCCTGATGGTCGGACGCGCCAAGGAGATTCTGCACAGCGCGGTCGGACGCGGTCCCCTGTCCGGGATCTTTTCCGGTACCGCCGTTACCGTGCTCGTGCAGTCCTCGTCCACCACCACGAGTCTCGTCGTGCCCCTGGCGGGCACCGGTGTCTTCAGCCTGAAGCAGGTCTATCCCTTCACCCTCGGTGCCAATATCGGGACCTGTATCACCGCCCTGCTCGCGGCCACCGCCATTTCCGGCGCCAATGCCGTGTTCGCACTCCAGGTTGCCCTGGTTCATCTGTCCTACAATGTGCTCGGCGTGGTCGTTATCTATGGTCTGCCGTTCCTGCGGGTCATTCCCATGCGCGCGGCCGAAGGACTGGCGGCCCTGGCGGCACGGCGGAAGCTCTATGTGGCCCTGTACATTCTTCTGGTGTTTTTCCTGATACCGGCAGTCTTGATCGGAGTGAGTCAATCCATGGGTTGGTGAGCAATCGAAGAGGATTTTGAGATGAACGCAATCGGCAGCCGTAAGCAATTACTGGAAGACAAGATTTGCGAGCTGGAAACGACTCTGAGCGCGCTGAAGGCCCAGCTGCAACGAGAGTACGAGAATGAGCAACACGCAGCCATCGACAAGCTGGAGGAATACTTGGACGAGCTCGATAACAAGCACACCAGCCTGCAGGATTTCTGGAAGATCCTGCGCGACGAGATCATCTCCCTGTTTTCCGGCAATTCATCGCACGCTAAGGAGGATTGACATGCCGCGCCGATTGCAACGACTGTCCTGGTGGATTGCCCTGATTCTGGCCCATGCCGCAGCGGCCGGAGAGCAGAAGCCGATCGAGCTGAGCGCGGTACCGGATGCAATCCTCGCCGTCACCCGGGAAAAGCTACCGGACACCCGGCTGGTCAGTGCCAACACTGAAACCGAGGTGAACGGGGAATACCTGTATGAAATTCAGGGCTTGCTCCCGGACGGGCGCAAGGTCGAATTCGATATCTATCCGGACCAGAGAATCCAGGAGATCGAAATCGAGTTTACGCGCGATATGGTCCCCGGTGCTGTCCTCAAGGCAATCGAGCGCAAGCTGCCCGGTTTCGAGCCCGAGTTTATCGAGGCGAGTCATTCGCGTAGCCTCAAGGTAGTCCGCTACGAGTTCGTCGGCAAACTGGGAGACAATGAGCTGGACATCGATGTCTCCGCGGATGGTCGTAACATCGAAGTCGCCGATCAGTAAGCGCAGGCAGGCCCGGAGTTCCAGCAACCGAGATGTTTAAGGAAAACTACGAATCACGCGAATGAAGATTCGTGCAGATTCGCGTGATTCGTAGTTTCCATAGACCGCGGCAGGCGGTTCCAAAATCTCTACACCCGCCTCACCCCTCAATGCCATTAAGTTAGCTGCTGGCCGCTTGTCGTAGCCCAACACCGGTGTTGGGCACGCCCACCGTCCCTGGCGGGCTTTGCCCAACCTACGAATCGCGCCAATCAATCCGCGAGGATTCGTGTGATTGGTGAGGTTTCCTCTCTTTTGCTGGCCGGTAACGCTTAACTTAACACCCCTGGGGACAAGAGGAGACGAGCATCTCATCGAGCTTGGTGGAATCGAAATCGGCCGTGACCAGGGCCTTGCCGATGTTTTTCAGGAGCACCAGACGCAGTCGGTTATCCAGGGTTTTCTTATCCCTGGCCATCAGCTCGCGGAAACGTACCGGGCCGATCTCCGCCGGGGGGGTAACGGGAAGTCCGGCCGCAGCGATCAGGGAACGGATGCGCCGGACGGAGGCGGTATCGAGCCAATCGAGGCGGGCGGAGAGATCGGCGGCCATGCACATGCCGACCCCGACTGCCTCGCCGTGCAGCCAGGCACCGTAGCCGACGCCCGTCTCGATGGCGTGTCCGAAGGTGTGGCCCAGGTTCAGCAAGGCCCGCTCGCCGGTCTCCAACTCGTCGGCGGCGACGACCTCCGCCTTGTTGCGGCAGGAGCGTTCGATCGCATAGGTGAGCGCGTCCGTGTCCCGGGCGCGTAGCTTGTCCATGTTCGCTTCGAGCCAGGTGAAAAACTCCGGGTCCCGGATCAGACCGTACTTGATGACCTCGGCGATACCCGCCGCCAGTTCGCGGTCCGGCAGGGTACGCAGGGTGTCCGTGTCCGCGATCACGGCGCGGGGCTGGTAGAAGGCGCCGATCATGTTCTTGCCCAGGGCGTGGTTGACGCCGGTTTTGCCGCCGACGGAGGAGTCGACTTGGGCGAGGAGGCTGGTCGGCAGCTGGACCAGGGCGACCCCCCGTTGGTAGCAAGCCGCCGCGAAGCCGGCCAGGTCACCGATCACCCCACCGCCGAGCGCGACCAGGGTGCAGTCACGTGCATAGCGGTGGCCGAGTAGTTCATCCAGGATCCGGCCCCAGCTATCCGGGGTCTTGTACTTTTCTCCATCAGGAAGTACGACCCGCGCGGTCTGAAATGCGCCGAGCGCACGCTCCACCTGCTCCAAATAGAGGGGGGCCAGGGTGTCGTTGGTGACGACCATGACTTGCGGACCGGCGATCCGGGCAGTAAGGATCTCCGGCCGATCGATCAGTCCGGGGCCGATGTGGATGGGGTAGCTGCGGGTACCCAGGTCGACTGTGAGGATTCGGGACATGCCCCACTGCCGACTCAGGAGACGTCGGATTCGAGGCGCCGACAGATCTCCTTGACCACCGAGGGAGAGCCTCGGCGTTCGGTGGAAACCACCATGTCAGCGACCTGGCGATACAAGGGGTCACGCTCCTCTGTGAGCTGACGCAGGCGCAGCAAAGGATCTCCGGTGTTCAGCAAGGGACGGTTCCGGTCATGGGCGGTGCGCGCATACTGTTGCTCGGGGCTACAGTGCAGATAGATAACAACCCCGCGGGCGGTCAGGTCCCGGCGGTTGTCCGATCGGAGCACGCTGCCGCCGCCGGTCGCCATCACGATGCCGCTTTGCTCGCTCAGCTCATCGATCACCTGCCGCTCGCGTTGCCGGAAGCCTTCTTCACCCTCGTATTCGAAGATGGTTGGAATATCGACACCGGTACGGCGTTGTATTTCCTGGTCGCTGTCCTTGAACTCGAAAGACAGGGCCGCGGCCAGCTGGCGCCCAACGGTGCTCTTACCTACCCCCATGGGACCGACGAGAAAGATATTCTTGAATCGCATCATGAGCTAAGAGTGTAAATGCATACACAAGATCCGGCAAGCAAGCTGAAGGTGGGGGAAACCATGAACGAGCCGACAACGGCGGCCCACTATTCTCTCAAACCGCCCTTGAAACGCTCATCGACGAAATGAAAGAACGCCATCGTGATTTCCTGCCCCGGCTTCGGGCTGCCTTCCCGCCAATGGACCTGTTTACACCCGTAATACATGATGCCCTCACCGGGTCTGAGGATGTATTCCACGCCCTCCACATACAGCTGCCAGGGCGTCTCCGGGGCCGTGTCATCGATGCAGACATCGAGACTGAATTCACACTGCGGCTTGTCCAGATGCTTCGGAAGCACCCCTTTCTTACCATAGATAGCGGTATAACAATTGGACCTTCTCAATGGAATCCCGAACATCATCTCCGCTATCGGTAACAGTCTTTTATGGACCATGACCATCAGCGGGTCGTCATGCACGGCTACCCTTCCGAATGCTTTCTGGTAGCAAAATCCACCGTGAGTCACCTTCGCCGCCTTCAAATAAATCTGAAGGCTTGCGAGCAAATCATCCGGAATCATTTTCTCTATCCGAACCATATCTTACCTGCGGGTTCAATCCGCAGGCCCTCGGGTACTATCCACCTCTCCGCCAATTCGAATCCCCCTTGGGCCAGCAGGGCCAATACCGCCGCCGGTATTGCACCCCGCAAGATGAGACCGATTTTATGTCTGATATCCATCGCATTTTCCGGTTCGACTCGTATCCCTTCGAAAAGGAAGATGCCTCCTTCATAGCGCCCTTGGACCCGATAGGGCTAACGAGGCTTCGTATCAGACCGACGAGGCGTGAATTTTTTGTACGGAAACCGGAAAACCACGAACAGAGTTGGCCTACTCTCTTCTCGGTGTTCTCTGTATCCTCTGTGGTTCACATTTCGCAGGCCGGCAGCTGACACCACTGTTTTTACGACACCCTCGCCAGGGGAGAATCAGGGTACGTGGGTTCGCGTCCTCGTCCCAGCGGAAATGATCGGGATAGCTGTAGATCGGCAGCACCCAGCCGCCCTCGGTCACAAAGCCGGCGAGGCATTCCAGCAAGGGATCGGCCGGCAGCGGACGGGGAAAACCGGCGACGGACAGGGTCCGCCAGGGGCGGCCATCGTCACGGGAAAAATACAGCGCCTCCGCATCCGCCAGCATGATAGCATTGCCCCGCAATGACGCAATCAGCCGGAGACAGATCCCCTCTTCCGGATCCCAAAGCCGGATGGTGCCGTCATACGAGGCGCTGGCCAGAAGAGTGCCGTCGGGGCTGAAAGCCACTGCGGTGACCGGACCCTGATGTCCCGGCAGGATGGGCAGCGGCCTACCAAAGGTGGAGTCCCACAGGCGTAGGGTTCGGTCAGCCGAGGTGCTGGCCAGAAGGACGCCGTCCGGGCTGAAAGCTACCGCGGTGACCGGCCCCTGATGTCCCGGCAAGGTGTGTAGTGGCCTGCCGGAGATGGAATCCCACAGGCGCAGGTCATTGTCGTCCGAAGCACTGGCCAGGCAGGTGCCGTCCGGGCTGAAGGCCACCGAGTTGACCCCACCTCGATGTCCCGCCAGGGTACGCAGCAGTCTGCCGGAGGTGGCGTCCCACAGGCGCAGATTATTGTCTCCCGAGGCGCTGGCCAGTCGGGTACTGTCCGGGCTGAAGGCCACTGAGTTGACCCCACCCTGATGTCCCGCCAGGGTACACAACAGTCTGCCGGAAGCAGGGTCCCACAGGCGCAGACTATTGTCTCCCGAGGCGCTGGCCAGTCGGGTACCGTTCGGGCTGAAGGCCACCGAGTTGACCGCATCCCGATGTCCCTCCAAGGTACGCAACAGTCTGCCGGAAGCGGGGTCCCACAGGCGCGGGATCCGATCGTCCGAGGCGGAGGCAAATAGGCGGCCATCGGGGCTGAAGGCAAGGCTCCTAATCGAAGCGCCGTGCCCCTTGAGAATGCGTAGGGACTGACCGCTTGCCGGGTCCCGGAAGCGCAGGGTCTTATCCCGCGAGCCGGAGACGAGTAGGCGACCATCGGGGCTGAAGGCCACCGCGGTGACCGCACTCGCATGGCCCAGAGGGAGGACGGGTGCAAGAGGGACAGGTGGGGGCTTAGTGAGGGCCGAAGGCGGTGGCTCGAATCCATCGGGTAGCCTGGTCCCCAGAAGGCGGGCATGGACCAGTGCCTCCGGTGTCAACTCGCAGGCATCCAGTACGGCGGCGTCCAATACCGAGTGGGATAGGTCGCCGAGCCGGCTGTCCCCGAAGTCGATGCCCCGCAGCCAGGCGTGGCTGAGATCCGCATTCTTCAGATCAATGCCCTCCCCGCCGGTCCCCGACAGCTCCACCAGCCGCACTGGCTTGGCGATCGGCGCATGGGGTGGGTTGAAGCTACGGGCCAGTAGCTCCAGAGCCCGGCGGATGTCCTGCGCCGCCTGGTCGCCTTTTGCAGTCATGCCGGTTTGAGTTGCTGTGTGAATCTAGCGAGGCATCACCTCAGACCGACGAGGCATGAAGGCCCCAACAGCCCCTCTCCCGTAAGGCCCCATCTCCTATGCCCAACCAACCGTTGGAGAGCTTGGGGAGGTCGGGATCGGGATCGAAATCGGGATCGAAATCGAAATTCCGATTGCGATCCCGATCCCGATCCCGATTTGTGCACCGCATAAACTTGACTCATTGGTAAAGATTCGGGTCCCTCAAGGAATCCTAGTCAACAGCCGGCTCTCCTTATAGAGATCGAATAGCTGTTCGGCGCTGAGGTGGGGGGCAATCAGCTCCAGCCAGTCCATCTGCACGAACTCGGGGACCGAACGCACCCGATCGAGCAGGGCTGAGAAGCTCGTCCGGTCCAGGATCCGGTCGGTCAGGTTGTCCGCCTCCTGCGCCAGGGCATTGCGCCAGGCAAGCGGGTCGGTGCTGAAGAGCTGGCTCAAAAAGCCGTCCGGATCGTCGAGGCTATCTGTTTCCGGCTTTAATTCCACCACATCCAGGCCCTCGGACACCGGGGCCGGTGGCTTGTCGAGACTGAAGAAGGGCGCCAACTTTTCGACCGAGGGTTGTTCGGGATCGACCAGACGCAGGGGATCGAAGTCGCTGCGCTGTTGCCGGGCGGAGCGGATCCGGGCCAGTAGGGGCTGATCGATGTGCTTGAGGCTGTAGAGGTCCCCGGCGGCAGTGGCGTTCTTCGGGCTTTCCGCAAGCTGTTCCTCGTTCGCCGCGATTTTGGCCTTGATCTCGTCCTCCAAGCGGCCTAGATCCAAGCCCTCGCCGCCGGGGGCCTGCCGCTTCCAGGCCTCCAGTTTGGCCAGGAAGACGGGGTTCCTGCGCCCGAAGCGGAACAGGTCCGGAGCCAAGAGCTGGAGGATGGTCAGGCGCAGCAGGGTGAGACGTTCGGCCCGGTCCTCCGGTATCCGACCGTTCTCCCGCGCCATCTCCAGGCAGAGTCCGTAGAGCTCCCCGACCTGGTTGAGCTTGCGCGGGACCGGCGGCACGGTGTGGCGAATCAGAGTCCGCAGCAGGCGGCGGGTCTCGTTTTCGATGGCCTGGTCGCGGCGGGCACCGTCCGGGGCAGGATCCCGATCGGCCATGCGAGGCTTTCATTGCCCGTTTTCAGTCAGCCGAACAAGTGGCCGAAGTGATGGGTCAGGTAGTTCTCCACCTCGTGGCCTGAGGGAACTGGGATGCGCATAGGGAGCTGGACGATCCTTTCTAGGTCCTCGTGGCCCGTGATTGGGTTGGCGGGCCAGGTCTCGCGGTTTTCATCGCGCTCGCGGTCGGAGCCATAGTCCCGATAGCGCCAGGCGATGCTGCGCTTTATCACCTCGTCATCCAGGGCCAGGACAAAGGCACAGCCCCGGATGTCCAGGAACGGTTTGATAGACTCGAGCATCCGCAACGCCTTTTCCGGCAGGCAGCGATCCAGGTCGTCGATCAGGAACAGCAGATTGAGGCGCCTGCGGTCGTCATCGCCGCTGTTGTAGCCGGTGAGGCGGGTGATCTCGGTTTCGAAGTCGAAGTAGGGCGAACTCGGACCATCGACGAATGTTTGCCGTGCCTGCATGAGGTATTCATATTCGGCCCAGGCCTTCGTCGGATCAAACTCGATCCGGCCGCCGGGACTGTCGAGTTGACCCTTGAAGCCATAAGCCAGAGCCGCGGCCACATCGCCTGCATGCTTGGTCTTGGCCTTGAGCCAGCTCCAGGTGCGGGCAGTAGCGTGCCGGTGCGATTCCTGCTCGGCCGCCAAGCGCCGGAGTCGCTGCCGGGTGGTCTTGAGCAGGGGGATGATGAGGTGTTCCTCGGCCTCGAAACACCAGGCACTGAAGAACACCGGTACCGTGAGGATATCAGGAGCTTCGTCCCTGGAGAGGTCCGTCCGAAGCCGATCCTCGAAGCCCTGTTGAATATGCCTGAGGTGTAGGGTCTTGCCGCTGCCCCACTCCCCGAACAGACCGACCACCAGGGCACGGAATGCGGTTGGACCCGTGCCGACGACGGCATCGGTGAAGTGCTTCTCCAGTCGCCGGAAGGTGACCCGGTTGAAGACTCGGCCGTATTGGAGTTCGGGTAGCTTGGCTGCCATCGGGGCTATCGAACAATCATCACTGCTTTCATATGAATGGCCGCAACACCCACACGGTCCGCACAGCGGACCCTACTTTTCACAGATTGTACCGGGAGCGCCGGCATCCTGCCGGCTCGTAGATACTCTGTTCCGATGCAAGTCCAATTTAGCTCCTGATTCCCAAAGATTCACCTTATGCACATAAATCAGATTTATCAGGCAGCCGTTTCGGTGGGGGTATAGAAGCGGCTGCTGTCGAAGGGGTTCTGAGTCTTGAGCATGGCATGGATGGCGAGCAGGAGCTTACGCATGACGGCACAGAGGGCCTGGAGCTTTTTGAGGCCGCGATCCTCGATGAGGTGGCGGTAATAGGCCCTGACGTTGGGATCATGGCGTGCGGCGCTGAGAGCGGGCATGTAAAGGGCCAGGCGCAGGTAGCGGTTGCCGGCATTGGAGATGCGTGGCTTCTTGTCGATGCTGGAGCCGGACTGGTGTTGTCGGGGATCGAGGCCGGCCATGGCAACCCATTGTTTGGCCTGCATGTCATCGGGCAAGACCAACAGCTCGCCGAGGAGTTGGATGGCACTGGCATCGGCAATGCCGGTGACGGTGATCAGCAGGTCGAAGGCGTGCCGGCGCGCCTCATTCGTGGCGATGAGGTCGCGGGCCTGTTGGCGCAGGTGTTCGATGTGGTCATCCAGGAAGGCAACGGTCTGCTGCAGGCTAGCGATGAGGAAATCCGGCGTCATGGCGGTCAGTTGGGCCGCATGGAGCTGGTTCTTGGTTTGGGTCCGGAGCTTGTCGAGGGCGGCGATGCGGCGTGCGCAGGCGCGGATAGCCAGGGCCAAGTCATCGGGGCGCTGCCAGGGTGTGAAGGGCATGCGCAGGGCGAACTGGGCCAGGACTGCGGCATCGACGGCATCGGTCTTGGTGCGGGTCTGGAAGGCCTCCGCGAAGCGTTTGGCGGCCTTGGGGTTGATTACCATGAGGGGTAGCCCGGCGTCCTCCAGGGCCAGGGCTAGGTCGAGGTGATAGAGGCCGGTGGCCTCCAGGCAGACGCGGCTCACGTGTGCCTTACGCAAGCGGTTGCGCAAGGTCGCATGACCGGCTGGGGTATTCTTGAACTCGCGGGGTTTTCCGGTGCGCTCATCGCGGCTGATGACCAAGGTAACGGTTTTGGCGCTGACATCAATTCCGGCAACGTTCATGGGTGGTTCCTCGTCAGTCAAAAAGGCGCTAGGATCAAGACTTGGTTCCCCGACCCTGAACCCTCGCCTACCGACCTTGTGTATGCAGGCTCACGAGCATCGCTCACGGCCTCGGATACTCTTCGGTATGGGCGAAGAGGGCGGGGAGCCAATCTACGCACAGGCTCGGGGCCTCCGGGTGGGACGGCTTCCCCAGGTACTCTCCATCAAATCCCTTTATACCTGATCCTTGGCTTTCCCTTAGAAACAGAACATACAAGGGTGGGCAAAGCCACCAGGGACGGCGGCAGCCGCCGTGGACGACATGGACCAAGTGGACTACGTGGACCAAGGGTTGCTGTGTGCCCCCTGGTCCACGCAGTCCATACCGTCCATGTTGTCCATTGGGCTACCCTCATGTCGTCCGTGTGGCCCACAGCAGCGGTGTACCCAACACCCATTCCGTGGGGCTTGTCGCCATCCAAAGATTCGGTTCGCGCCTCTTCGTGATGCCATCCTGTAAGACCTACCGCGCTCACCGCACCATCGATGCGGTTCGCGGTCGGGACCGGTGTAATCCTGCTACGGTATACCGCGCTCACCGCATCCTACGTCCATCCTACAGGGCCATGTTTTCGGGAGGGTTTACATGTGCTTGCCGACCCGCCCGGGGGTAGACGGCAATCGGTTGCACAACCATAATATACTATTCGGTGCCTGTGGAATCGGAAGCAACAGCCTCCTGCCATGCCACGGAGAGACAGACAAAGAGCAGCCCGGATTTCTCGAAGCACCCTGTAACCGCCCCCAGCCCAGCCGGAGTCTCATCAAGGCCAGCCTTATGTATATCGTTCATATCTCGTCCGAATTAGCCCCCGTAGCCAAAGTGGGCGGGTTGGCCGATGTTGTCTTCGGTTTGAGTCGCGAGCTCGAGATTCGCGGCAACGACGTCGAGATCATACTCCCGAAATACGACTGTCTCTGGTATGGCGAAATCTGGGGGCTGAACGCCGACTACCATGACCTCTGGGTCCCCTGGGCCGGCGGCGGCATCCATTGCACGGTCTTCCTCGGCATGGTCCATGGGCGCCGGTGTTACTTCATCGAACCCCACTCGAGCGAAAACTTCTTCAATCGCGGCTCATTCTACGGATCGCACGACGATGCCTTGCGGTTCGCCTTTTTCAGCAAGGCCGCCATCGAGTTTCTGCTCAAGTCGGGTAAGCGTCCGACCATTATTCACTGTCACGACTGGCAAACCGGCCTGGTGCCGGTCCTGCTGTGGGAAGTCTATCATCGGATGGGTATGCACGATCAGCGCGTCGTGTATACCATCCACAACTTTCAGCACCAGGGGGTCCACGGGGAGCCCGTGTTGTTCGGAACCGGCCTGAATCGACCGGACTACTATTTCGATCGGAACCGCCTGGGCGACGATCACAACCCCAAGGCCATCAACATGATGAAGGGGGGCATCGTCTATTCGAGCTTCGTGACCACCGTCTCCCCGAAACACGCCTGGGAGGCCCGTTATACCGATCAGGGTAAAGGGCTCGGGCATACGCTCGCCGTCCACGGGGGCAAATTCGGCGGGGTACTCAACGGCGTCGATTATGATGTCTGGAATCCCGAGATCGACCGCTTCCTGCCCCACCATTATGACGTCTGGCAACTGGACGGGAAATACGCCAACAAGGAGGCGCTGCGCGAACGCCTGATGCTGCGCAAGGACTACAAGCCCCTGATCGCCTACGTCGGTCGGCTGGACCACCAAAAGGGCCTGCATCTGGTCCGTCACGCGATGTTCTATGCCCTCCAGAGGGGCTCCCAATTCGTGCTCCTGGGCTCGAGTCCGGACCAGAGCGTCAACAACGAGTTCTGGGGTCTCAAAAACCATCTCAATGACAACGAGGACGTCCATATCGAGATCGGATTCAACGAGCAGCTCGCCCATCTCATTTATGCCGGCGCGGATATGCTGGTGGTACCCAGCATTTTCGAGCCCTGTGGCCTCGCCCAGTTGATCGCCCTGCGCTATGGCACCGTCCCGATCGTCAGGGCGGTCGGGGGACTTGCCGATACCGTATTCGATCGGGATCACGCGCACATACCTCTCGAATATCGCAACGGCTACGTGTTCGACAACACGGATTTCGCTGCCGTCGAGTCGGCCATGGATCGCGCCATCGGGCTCTGGTACGAATTCCCGAAAGAATTCCGGCGCCTGCTCTCCAACGGCATGGTCTATGACTATTCCTGGAATCATCCGGCCCACCATTACCTCTCGATCTACAATCACGTCAAGGCCTGGTAATCGAATGAGCCGGTCGACCGACGAGGACTACCTGGCTATTCTCACAGGCTATATCCCAATGCCATTAAGTTAAGCGTTACCGGCCAGCAAAAGAGAGGAAACTTCACAAATCACACGAATCCTCGTGGATTGATGTGCGCGATTCGTAGGTTGGGCAAAGCCCGTAGGATGAACGTAGGATGCGGTGAGCGCGGTATACCGTAGCAGGATGACACCAATCCCGACCGCGAACCGCATCGATGGCGGGGTGAGCTCCGGCCAGCGGCGAACCGCATCTTTGGACGGTGGGCATGCCCAACAACGGTGTTGGGCATGGGCCATCCCTTGATGCGGTTCGCGCCCCCTCGTCGTGTCATCCTGATAAGACCTACCGCGCTCACCGCATCCTACTCGCCCACCCTTGTATGTTCTGTTTCTAAGGGAAAGCCAAGGATCAGGTATAAAGGGATTTGATGGAGAGTACCTGGGGAAGCCGTCCCACCCGGAGGCCCCGAGCCTGTGCGTAGATTGGCTCCCCGCCCTCTTCGCCCATACCGAAGAGTATCCGAGGCCGTGAGCGATGCTCGTGAGCCTGCATACACAAGGTCGGTAGGCGAGGGTTCAGGGTCGGGGAACCAGGTCTTGATCCTAGCGCCTTTTTGACTGACGAGGAACCACCCATGAACGTTGCCGGAATTGATGTCAGCGCCAAAACCGTTACCTTGGTCATCAGCCGCGATGAGCGCACCGGAAAACCCCGCGAGTTCAAGAATACCCCAGCCGGTCATGCGACCTTGCGCAACCGCTTGCGTAAGGCACACGTGAGCCGCGTCTGCCTGGAGGCCACCGGCCTCTATCACCTCGACCTAGCCCTGGCCCTGGAGGACGCCGGGCTACCCCTCATGGTAATCAACCCCAAGGCCGCCAAACGCTTCGCGGAGGCCTTCCAGACCCGCACCAAGACCGATGCCGTCGATGCCGCAGTCCTGGCCCAGTTCGCCCTGCGCATGCCCTTCACACCCTGGCAGCGCCCCGATGACTTGGCCCTGGCTATCCGCGCCTGCGCACGCCGCATCGCCGCCCTCGACAAGCTCCGGACCCAAACCAAGAACCAGCTCCATGCGGCCCAACTGACCGCCATGACGCCGGATTTCCTCATCGCTAGCCTGCAGCAGACCGTTGCCTTCCTGGATGACCACATCGAACACCTGCGCCAACAGGCCCGCGACCTCATCGCCACGAATGAGGCGCGCCGGCACGCCTTCGACCTGCTGATCACCGTCACCGGCATTGCCGATGCCAGTGCCATCCAACTCCTCGGCGAGCTGTTGGTCTTGCCCGATGACATGCAGGCCAAACAATGGGTTGCCATGGCCGGCCTCGATCCCCGACAACACCAGTCCGGCTCCAGCATCGACAAGAAGCCACGCATCTCCAATGCCGGCAACCGCTACCTGCGCCTGGCCCTTTACATGCCCGCTCTCAGCGCCGCACGCCATGATCCCAACGTCAGGGCCTATTACCGCCACCTCATCGAGGATCGCGGCCTCAAAAAGCTCCAGGCCCTCTGTGCCGTCATGCGTAAGCTCCTGCTCGCCATCCATGCCATGCTCAAGACTCAGAACCCCTTCGACAGCAGCCGCTTCTATACCCCCACCGAAACGGCTGCCTGATAAATCTGATTTATGTGCATAAGGTGAATCTTTGGGAATCAGGAGCTAAATTGGACTTGCATCGGAACAGAGTATCTACGAACTTTGCGGTTCAAAATCTCTGCGTCCGGGTTTGAGCCACATTGAGTATAGGAAAAATCGGTTCATTCCCATGGATGCCAAGAATATGAACCACGAATAGACACGAAGGCAGACACGAAATCGGTTGGCTTCTCTATGGACTCCGGACTGCTTTGGAGTGCGCCGGCAGAGCGGTGCGGTTTGATAGGACCCCGATCACGTGCGTTACCAACAGTCTGTCGGGGACCTGGATGCCAGGTTCCACTCGCACCGCGGCGACGGCGCTTTCCTCTGGCCGCAACGCCCGTGCTCAGGACGGATGCGTGGCCCGATCCAAAGCGGCGGCGCGGGCAAGTAGCCCCCGGCCAACCCAGTGGCTAAGCCGAGCACCGCAGATTCCGGTCGGTACCGGGGTAAAGTTGGTTCTGTTTCGTTTTGTGTGGGTGGAAAAGGAAACCACCGCGTAGCGGCTGCGTCCTTGACAGGCCGGACGGGCGCAACAGAATGCGAGCAAGAAGGGATCGGGGTACCTGGCGAATTGAGCCGAATGTCCCACCGTTGCTGAGTTCGCCCTGAGGCGCAGCCCCGTTGCCAAAGCACCCCGATCCCTTCATGCAGACCACTCCCCGGCGCCCGTCCAGCCTGTCAAGGATGGTTTCCTTTTCCATCTACCCACACAATCCGTAAGAGAGCCGTAAAGTTGCCGCCTGCCCGGCGGCAGACAGGCCACACTCCAAAACGCTCGGTGCTGCCTTTCCATGATCGTCAGCAGTCCGGAATCCATAAAGAGCCTAACACCTTATCCACAGATTACGCAGATTTTCACGGACGAAAAACGGAATAATCTGTGAAAATCTGTGTAATCTGCGGATAGAAAGGGAGGGTTATCGAGTTACCTGTCTGCCGTCAGGCAGGTCGGCCGAGCGCGGGTAAGCCCGCGCCTACCGGGGTAACCATCATCGAGATCGGTCTACTTGCGCCCGTGTGAAGCCGACTCCCAAGCAACCGCCACAATGGCGATGACCAAGGCAGCGAATGAAAAAAATCTGTTTGATTGCATTGCCATGGCAACTGGCGTCCGGACCCTCTCCGGCAGTGGGGGCTTTGGCTTCATTTCTGAGGCACAAGAATCGGCAGATCCGGGTCGATTGCCGTCACGATCACCTGGAAATCGCAAGCCGGATCGGCAAGCCCTGTTATCGGGCCCTGACAGTGGGAGGAGCGATCAGTAGATATTCCGATATCCTGTGCTTTCCTTTCTTCTATCCGAAAAAGGCGGAAACTTGCGTAAAACGCGCTGCTCGACTGGCTGAACCGCTGATGGTGGCTCAATTCGGCTCGGAGGACGAATTCAGATCGGAGGCCGGTCGGCAACTAAACAATATACCGCAAGAAGAGTTGGCGAGAGCCCATGAGATTCTGCCCACGCAGGCGCTCGATCCGAAATCCGCGCACAGCCTTTCGGAAATTATGGAAATGGTCATCTGGTCGATCATGGTACGGGTCGATCTGTGCATCGGAAACATCGCACGGGAAATCGCCGGTAAATACGATCTGGTCGGGTTGACTACGTCTTACAACCAACTGTCGACGAGCCTGTTGTTGTGTGAAAAGCTGAAGCGGATTTCGCCGGCAACGGTCACTGTCCTGGGGGGCGCCCTGGTCAGTGGTAGGTTGGGGCCGAGCATCATCAATGAATATCGGTTTATCGACTTCATCGTGCAGGGGGAGGGCGAATATCCGCTCGATGCCTTGGTCGGTCATCTCGCAGCAAAAGATTTCGAGGCAATTGAGCGGACCGACGGGATTCTTACGCCTGAAAATGCGCTCGACCACAAGGACGGCGTAGAACTGTGGCAGGTAGCGGATCCGGATGAGTTGCCGTTCCCGGATTACGACGACTATGCCGAGTGTGTCGGAGAAGGTGATTGGACCTTACCGATCGAGGGATCGAGGGGTTGTTGGTGGGACAGATGCCGTTTTTGCAATTTGAACAGTCAGTGGGAAGGTTATCGAACGAAATCGAATCGGAGACTCGCCGCCGAGGTGGAATATCTATGTACAAGATACCGGAAATCGGCATTTATATTCCTTGATAATGTCCATAGCCCAAAGGGAATTCAGGGGTTTGCGAAGGGATTGAAAGATACGGACATGGATTTATTGTTTTTCTATGAATTACGGGCCGATCTCAGTCCTTATGAAATACTGGCACTATATGAAGCCGGGCTAGACTTCGTGCAGGTCGGAATCGAAGGTCTGAGCCGCTCGTTTTTGAAGAGAATCCGCAAGGGGACGAAGGTTATCCAAAATCTACAGATCATGAAGACACTCTGTGAATTGGAGATCAAATCCCGCTCCAATCTGATTACGGACTATCCTCGGAGTACTCGCGACGAAGTCGAGGAAACCTGCCGGACGATCAGAAGGTATGCCTATGCCTACGACCCCTTGAATCTGGGACGTTATCATTATTATTCCGGATCTCCCATCGATCGCGAGCGAGATAATCATCCGGTAGCGAATGTCAGGAATGACGATGTCTATAAGGATGCCATACCGGGCGCCGTCCTGGAACGGGTCGAATTGCTTTTCAAATCCTATGATCCGGTCGGGGAACCGGTGAGCTGGTCCCCGGTGGCTGGGGCGATCGAATGGTGGGAGAAATTACAGGGGTATTATGCGGCCAAGGGGCAGCGGCCGATGCAGTACCGCGATTTTCGGGCCTTATTGATCGTCGACTATCTCCGCTCCGGGAAACGATGTAGGTTGCAGTTACCCGATACGGAGCGGGAACTCTATCTATACTGTACGAAAATACGCAGCAAAAAGAAGATCATGGAAAGGTTCTCTGCGCGCATGGGTGAAAGGGAAATCAATGCCTGCCTGGAAAAATGGATTTCCGAATGCATACTGTACCGGGAAGGAGAAAAATTTCTGTCGCTGGCTCCGACTATCAATCCACGTTTTGCGGTAAGGCGCATTCGAAGAATGGCCTATGAAGATGATGAAGCCAAGGCACCTTGAAAATTCCTCTCCATGGGATTTTTCGAGAACGACAGCTGACTATAGGGCACTTTGAAAAATACGATTTTTGTCAACGGCGCACTTGAATAATCAGTGGGTTAGAGTCATCTGATCGGTGAAAACACCTATTTTTCAAGGTGCCCTATATGCAGATTCAAAAAATACAGGTGTCCGGGGTACACTTTTGCGATGGCAAAGACGAAGCAACCCAAACATGGCGGCTCTACCATTGTGCTCAACAAGAAGGTGGGCCACGACTACTACATTGAGCAACGCTACGAGACCGGTCTCGCCCTCGAGGGCTGGGAAGTCAAGAGCCTGCGCGCCGGACGCGCCCAGCTCAAAGAAAGCTATGTCAAAATCCTGCATGGTGAGGCATTCCTGCTCGGTGCCCACGTCTCGCCGCTGCCGGCGGCCTCGACCCACGTCACGCCCGATCCCACGCGCACCCGCAAGCTGCTGCTCAAGCGCGCCGAGCTCAGCCGCCTGATCGGGCTGACCGAGCGCGCCGGCTATACCCTGGTCCCTACTACCATGTACTGGAAACGCGGTCGGGCCAAGCTGGAAATCGGGTTGGCCAAGGGCAAAAAGCTCCACGACAAGCGAACAACGGAAAAAGACCGGGACTGGCAGCGAGAGAAGGAGCGCCTGTTCAAGCACCACTAGGATTCCTTGAGGGACCCGAATCTTTACCAATGAGTCAAGTTTGTGCGCTGCATAAAAACATTTCTGCCTCTTGCTTGGGCGGGAATCGCAAATCCTTTGAACCACGGATGGACACGGATTGTGATCCGTGTTTATCCGTGTCCATCCGCGGTTCTTCGGTGCGGTTCGTTACCCGACCTGACCGGGATCAGCCAGCGAAGTTGGGAGCGCCGCAGCCCTTCTTCCCTTGGGGGAGGAGGGGGGCACGCCTCGTCGGTCTGAGGCGAAGCCCCGCTAGGGGGCGTTCTCAATTAACAAGGGTCTAGATAACTTTAGAGTGGGTTTTCTCTTAGCATAGTCAGTATTATATCATAAAGATCTTCTTCTCTGTGATTAAATCTAAATTCACATTCTTTGAGGTGAAGATAGAATGTTTCATGTGGAACACCATTGAACTTTGCGAGCCTTCGTTTGGCATACGACCAGAATGATTCAATGCCATTGATATGGCAATTACCGCGGGCAAATTCATGCTTACCATGATTCACACGAAGATGCTTTTTGTACCCCACATCGACTAGCCCATTGTAGCCTCTCCAGCCGTCCGAGTGGATGATGCTGTCTAGCCCTACCTGGCCCCGGATCGCGCTCTGTAGCTGCTTTTTGGAGGCGTCAGGGACGATTTCCGTGTAGACTCTTCCCGCTCTTTCCAACAATCCGAACACGATCGTTTTACCCGATGCGCCACGGCCTCTCTTCCCGCGAACACGGCGTGCGCCAAAGTAAGATTCATCGACTTCAATCTCGCCGGATAAGGGTGATGAAGATTCACAAACTTGAGCTATTCTGAGGCGTAACTTCAAGAACAATTGATTGATCGTGGGACGGCTTACACCACTCAGCTCGGCGGTTTTCGAGGCCGCTAAATCATGCGCAAAATAGCGTACAATCATTCTGAATTTCGCTTCTGAGATGTGTGAACGCCTGAAATACTTGTTTTTTCCTTGCATAACATAACCTTAGCATGCGGTTTCGATGCTAAAGTTATCCAGACCCTTTGTTTTTTTTTGGATATGAGTCCGCGCCTACTGTCCCGGCGTCAAAAACTTCGATCACGTCTTGAATTCGCAGATTACGCAGATTCTCGCAGATGAAAAACGAATAATCTGTGAGAATCTGCGTAATCTGCGGATAACGCAAGACAGGATGGGCATGCTTTGCTTTCTCTAAAAGACCATAATCGGACCTAAGAACGATAAATGCCAACACACCCTAGCGAGGCGTTGCCTCAGACCGACGAGGCGTGATCATCGCTATCTCGCGATCGAAAACGGAACCGTGATCGTGATCGAAGCCGCCGTAGGAGAGACAGAATACTTTCGCAGATCGTGGAATCCAAAGGTCCCTGCCAGGTGCCGGGTCGAAACCCGTAGACATTAGGTTTTCCATGCCCGCTTTGCCTTGCGTCTCCGATTACGACTACGATCACGATTACGATTACGACAACGAGAGAGGTTAGACGTTTGCGAAATTTGACTCATTTGCACAAAATCTGGTCATTCATAGTGATTTGTGTGAAGTGGTCGGTGGTCAGTGAGAAGGGGAAATCCGATTTGCTCAATTTCTCGATCGTAGCGACCGCTTTAGGCCAGCGAGCATGCGGCCGATTTCCCCACATTGAGCCAGCAACTGCCGACATTGGTCCTCCCCCAGATAAGGCAAGCGCTGTGCCAGAATCAGGAATGTCTCCACTTCTGCCAACGACCCGCTGGCCACGCTCAGAAATTGCAACAGTTCCCCGGTTCTCGTCCTCGCTGACCCTTCCGCTATGTTGGCCGGTATCGAGATGGCTGCTCGTCGCATCTGACTGGTCAATCCGTATTTCTCTTCCACTGGAAAACGCCTTGAATCGAGATAAATCATCTCGACCAAGCTCATTGATTTCTTCCAGACTTCCAAGTCCTGATAACTTTTTACATTGCTCATAACTCATCACCATTCTGCCGTCACTAGCCACCAGCCACCGATCACTCACCACTTCCACATCCGGTTCACCGAAGATGACGAACAGGTTGCCCTGGCCGGTGTTCTTGAGGTCGTCCGCCGGTAGTGTTCTAACTTTGTTGCTTAAGGATTTCAAACGGCGGCGCCGAACTCATAACGATTCACGAATAATCCGATGACAATATCGTGCATTTGATTCAGTTTTGAAAAACAAATCGTCTTACGCGCAAGCCGCTTGATTCGCGTCCGTAGCGTCAAATGTTTGCGTTCTATTTTCTGCGTGTTTTGTTTTCCAACGACATGTTTTTCGGGATCTAAATGGCGCTTATAGGCACCCCAGTCGTCGGTATAAAAACGGGTAATCCCAAATGGCTCTAATAACCCTTTTAATTCAAGAAAAACCTCATCTCGACGTTTCCCGAATACATAAGCCAACACCTTACCCGTGGCCCGATCAATAGCATGCCACAACCATCTTTGATTGGCTTTACTCCCTACATAACTCCACATCTCATCCATTTCAACGGTGGCGCCTTGCTTGCTAACATCATGATAATCCTCTACTTTTAGAATATCTACCACAATCTGCTCAGGCGTGTGGGTCGCTAAAAAATCGTGATTCACGGCATGCAACTCGGGTTCTTTTTTTTTAATTCATTGATAACGGTCACAGGACTGATACCCAGTACCCGCGCGGTATCACGAATGCCGCTGCCATTCAGTGCCATCTCAATGATTTGTTGTTTCGTTTCCGGTAACCGCCCTTTCTCGGAATAATCCTGGATAAACGTTTTGCCCTCACAGGCCTGTTCTTTGCAAATAAAACGCTGCTTGCCATTGCTGGTGTTGCCATGTTTAGTAACATCAATACCATTGCAGACAGGGCATTTTACGGGTAGTAATACCATAAGAGTTTCCTCGGTAAAATTTTGTTCGGTTAATAGCTTAAAGCTCAGGTAATTATATCAAGTGATTTATAATTAAGCAACAAAGTAATAACACTACCCCGCATTCATGCGCGCCTTGAGCACCGGGATGCGGCCGAGCTGGTCGAACTCGGACGAGTGGGCGTCATAGTTGAAGGCGCAGGCGATCAGCACATCGAAATCCGCGTCGCCGGCCTCGCGGGCGGTGGCGACCAGATCGGGCCGAGAGACGGTGCCGAACTCGGGGCCGATGAAGATCGCCGCCCGCTTTTCGGGACCCGTGGCATCCTCGTCATCCGCGGTGCCGCCTTCGAGATAGCGCCCTTCGGCGCAGACGAAATGACCGGGCCAGGGGGTGAGCGAGGTGAAGGTGATGCGGTCCTCCTTGTGGGCCTGCTGGACCCCCGCGGTTTTCAAGTTTTCCAGGATCATCGGGACGAAATCGATCCCTTCGCCATATCCCCCTTTCGGGTCCCCGATGCCGTCGATCAGCTCATCGTTCTCATCCACGCCCAAAACGCGATGGGGCGACAGGCTTTCTACGGTAAAGGGTCCCGCCACCCGGACCACGCCCTTGTCCTGGTAGGGTTTGTCGTACAGATACTCGAAATCCGCCTGGGCGGCGATGGAGGCGTCGATCTCCCTCTGACGGGCGATGCGCTGCTCCCACCACTGCTCATGCAGTCGCTTGGCCTCGGCCGACCAGTCTTTGTCCGCCTCACGGGGGATCTCCCATTCCTCCCAGTGCTTGTTCAGTGCCTTATTGATCTGTGCGCGCAGGGGTTCCAGGGACTCCTGGAACCTGTCCCAGATGACATCGATCTCGGCATTGTTGGCGATGGATTTGAGGGTGATGTGGGGCACCCGCTCATAGACGAAGCCGTGACGGATGTCGCCGTAGGTCGGCTTGGTGGAGGGCGCAGTGCGGGTGATCTCGGCCTCCTTGCGTTGTCCCGCCGGGCTGTCGGCGAGTAGATAGTAGGGATAGCGGGCGCCCATGATCCGGGCGCGGGCCAGGGCCAGGGCGACCCGGGAGGTGTCGATGGTGATCCAGCGCCGGCCCCATTGCTCGGCCACATAGGCCGTAGTGCCGGAGCCGCATGTGGGATCCAGTACCAGATCGCCGGGGTCAGTGGTCATCAGAATGCAACGTTCGACTACCTTCACGTTCGTTTGGACTACGTAAACTTTTGGATCGGTGAATGCTCCTGTCTGTGTGTCCGTCCAAACGTTACTGAATTTGGAAACGCTGAAATCATCTAGGAATCGGACATATTGAATGGAACGAGGTGTTGGACTAGCGATTCGATTCGCTCGCTTGAGTCTCTCCATGCCCTCTTGATTCGTTTTCCAGTAACCTCGAGAGGGCCGGAAATTTCGGCCTTCAAACAGCACTGCAAACGCGGAGTTTTCGCCTCCACTCTGTGAGGTGAGATTGTCGTTTCTTAACACCCTTGCGTCGGCTGGGATGATGGATTCATTGGCGCGTTCCACTGCGCTCATCGGCCGCCTCACAAAAGGGCTCAATTCGATACGCCGATATCTAGCACCTACATCGTCTGCGAGAGTCTTTTCTTTGAACGGTTCACGATACTTGAGCGATTGTTTGTTCTGGGCGTACCACAGAAGGTAGTTGCACGATGAATCGAGATATCGATCTCCCAGGCCGGTAGTGGTGCGAAAAGAGATAAGGGACACAAAGTTGCTTTCTCCGAATACTTCATCCATGACCGCCCGAATCCGATGCACATTCTCATCACCGATCTGTACAAAGATGGAGCCGGAGTCGGTCAATAGATCCCGCGCCACGGTCAGCCGGTCGCGCAGATAGGTGAGATAGGAATGAATGCCGTCCCGCCAGGTGTCCCGGAATGCTTTGACCTGTTCCGGCTCGCGGGTGATGTGTTGGACGTTGCCGTCCTTGACGTCGCGGCTGGTGGTGGACCACTGGAAGTTGGAATTGAATTTGATGCCGTAGGGCGGGTCCAGATAGATGCACTGGACCTGCCCACGCAGGCCTTCGCGCTCGGCCAGTGAGGCCATGACCTGGAGGCTGTCCCCCAGGATCATGCGATTGCTCCAGTTGGCGTCGTGCCGGTAAAACTCGGTCCTGGCATTGTCATCGGGCAGGCCGTTGAAATCCGCGAACAGGTCGATCTGTTCTCCCTCACCCCCGGCCTTGCTCCCTGGGGGAGAAGGGGTTTGCGAACGGCGCCGCAGGTCGTCGATCAGGACTTTGGGGTGGATCTTTTCCTGGATGTAGAGGGGCGGCGCCTGTACCACCAGGTCCGACCAGTCCCGCTCGTCTTTGCCACGCCAGACGAGCTGGGGGTCCAGATCCCGGTTGCGGTTCTGCTTTTCCTGCTCGAGCCCGGCTGCGCTTCTTGGGTAGGCCACGGGGATGGGGTCTTGCTCTTCTTTCCGCATCACTGACTGGTATTCGGCCGTCGGAATGTTCTTGCGCGTCGCCTCCTCGTGGGTCAGGGCTGCAACCGATTTCCTGCTTAGTTTGTTGGTTCTTCTCGCCATGTCGCTATCGTCTCTTGACTGACGGAATTTCATTTCACCACAGAGGCACAGAGAACACAGAGAATTTTCTCCTTGTATTTTCCGTGTCCTCTGTGTCTCTGGGATGAATAATAACCCGCTCATTGATTGCAACGAATTTTTGTTTTACCACAGAGGTACAGAAAGCGCAGAGAAATTAGAGAATTTTTTCTGTGTTTCTGTAGTGAATTTTGACCTATTCACCGAAAGAAAAATCCTCCGCGTCTTCTCCGTGTCCTCTGTGTCTCTGTGGTGAATAATAATCCGTTCACCGACTGCAACGAATTTTCATTTCACCACAGAGGCACAGAGGGCACAGAGAATTTTCTCCTTGTATTTTCCGTATCCTCTGCGTCTCTGGGATGAATAATAACCCGCTCACTGATTGCAACGAATTTTCATTTCACCACAGAGGCACAGAGGGCACAGAGAAATTTTTCTTTCCTCTTCTCTGTGTTCTCTGTGTCTCTATGGTGAACAATAATTCATTCACCGACTGCAACGAACTTTCATTTCACCACAGAGGCACAGAGGGCACAGAGAGTACAGAGAAATTTTTCTTTCCTTTTCTCTGTGTCTCTGTGGTGAATAAGAATTTTCTTTGTGTTTTCTCTCATGCCTCCGCTTTGGATAAGGAATCGGCTCCGGAATGACCGACGCGGCGAGATGCGCTGCGCTTTCCCGCCCTACGGTCCTTTGCCATGGGGGATGCTTTCGGACTTTCAGCAGGGTGCCAATCTTTTCCTGATCCATGCCGGGTCTCTGCGGTTGTCGAGAATGGCGTGGATCAGGATTTCATTGTCCTCGATGCGGTAGTACACCGAGTAGGGAAAGCGTTTCGCCAACAGGCGATAGTAGTTGCCGAAGAAGACCGCGTGGACCCCGGCATAGATGTGCAGGGATTCGACATCGGCCATCAGGGAATCGAGAAAGTAATCCCCCAATCCTTCGGATTGGCTCTCGTAAAAGCGGTATCCTGCCTGCAGGTGCCGTTCGGCCGCGGAGGACAGTTTGATTCTCATGGAAGACTGTCACGAATGCGTTGCTTCGCCGCTTCCCACTCATCGAAGGCCTCCTCGCCGCGCTCGATGGCTGCCTCCATGGCGTCCAGCACTTTGCCGTGCCACGGGGGTGGCTGCATCTGGTCCGCGTGTCGGCTTAGGTCATCCCAGACGGCTTCCATTACCTGTAGTTTTTCCTCGACGGACATTGTTTGCAGGGGGAGGGAAATGGGCATGGTGTTATCTCCGTTTATCAGCTACCAGTCAGGGGGCATTTATATTGCACCGATCGCACGCAGTAATGGTAAGACTTGGGCCGCAATTACAATCCCCAGCATCCATTTCACCACGGCCAGCTCGCGCTTGATCTCGCCAATATCGGCTTTAGTAGCTGAATTTTCCGCGGACAGTGCTTCCGCTGCCTGCCGGGCGTCGTCTTCCGGTACTCCGGCCTTACGGAAGGCGCTGTATACTTCTGAAATCATCGTCGTCATTTTCATTTGGCATACAGAGGCGAATCCTGGGCGATGTAATCATAGATATGGCGAAGCTGGTGTTTGGC
Source organism: Candidatus Thiosymbion ectosymbiont of Catanema sp. Cochon2018 (assembly GCA_011392765.1). Classification (GTDB taxonomy): domain Bacteria; phylum Pseudomonadota; class Gammaproteobacteria; order Chromatiales; family Chromatiaceae; genus Thiosymbion; species Thiosymbion ectosymbiont_A. Next base: position 197,338 of record WYCW01000004.1, read on the forward strand.
ATGCTGCGTCCACTTCACCATGATCGAATGTCCTCGAGTATCTCTGCGGCGGATTGGGTTTTACCTTCGGCGGCGTCTTGTTGACCACGGCGGATATTCTCCAATACATAGAGTCGGTAGATAATTTCTTCGGTATCCACATTGTCGGACAATCGCTGAATGGCCTCTAATGCTTCCTGTTTGGCGGTTTGCATCGTCGTTACCTCATTCGTTTATGGAGCAGCGTGTATAAGATAACCCTGCAACATCAGAGTCTGATGGAATTTCATTTCACCACAGAGGCACAGAGAACACAGAGAATTTTCTCCTTATGTTCTCCGTGTTCTCTGTGTCTCTGTGGTGAATAATAACCTGCTCACTGATTGCAACGAATTTTTGTTTTACCACAGAGGCACAGAGAAGAAAGAAGAGAATCTTCTCTGTGTTTTCTCCGTGCCTCTGTGGTGAATAATAATCCGTTTACCGGCTGCAACACATTTTCATTTCACCACAGAGGCACAGAGGGCACAGAGAAGAAAGAAGAGAATTTTCTCCGTGTCCTCTGTGCTTCTGTGGTGAATAATAATCCGTTCATCAACCATTCACCAATCGCCGGATGCCATCTTTTAGCACCGGCACGTTGAAATTGAGCAGCAGTCCATAGCGTTTGCCGGCGAGTTTCAGGTATGTCAGTAGTTGGGCATCGTGAATCGGTTCCAGTTTCCGCACTGATTTCAATTCGACGATGACCTGCTCATCGACCAACAGATCGATTCGGTATCCGGCATCCAGTTTTTTTCCTTTGTAGACAATAGGCAGGAGGCATTGCCTGGCGACCTTCATTCCCCGTTCCTCGAGCTCGACGGCAAGGCATTCCTGGTACGCCGACTCCAACAGTCCCGGTCCCAGCGCGCGATGCACCTCGATGGCACCCCCGATGATTTGTCCCGTAAGCGTATTCTTTTCCATGTACCCTGTTCTCTACGCTCAATCACGATCATTCGCTGACCGTGCCGGATTTTTTCACCACAGAGACACAGAGAACACAGAGAAAATTCTCTTTTTTCTTCTTTGTGCCCTCTGTGCCTCTGTGGTGAAATAAAAATTCGTTGCAGTTGGTGAACGGATTATTATTACCACAGAGACACAGAGGACACGGAGAAAACACAAAGAAAATTCTCTTTCCTCTTCTCTGTGCCTCTGTGGTGAATCATTCTGCATACACCGCTGCCGCTTTGTCGATCATTTTATCGAATTCGACCTTTATCTTGGCTTCGAAGTCGGATTGGATCGCGTAGAGGTCGGTAAACTCGGCAAAGGTCCAGCGCCCGTAGTGGCCGTGACGGTTCACTCCGGGGACCCAGTAGGTCTCCATCGTCGCCTTCTTCTCCTTGGCGTCTTCCCGCCGGTAGCCCTTGATCTCGACGACGAGGCGGAGGGAGTTGTCCGGGCCCCGGCCATCGTCTACCAGCACGATGAAATCCGGGATATAGGTGCGCAGCTCGGGGCCGTAGCGGTAGGGTACTTCGAGCCCCAGGTTGTGGTTCTTTACATAGGCCAGTACTTGCGGATGGGCCTCAGCGACGCGGCAGAATTCGGCCTCCCAGCCGCTATCGAGAATCACCTGGTTGACATGGCAACGACGGGCGTCGGTCCGGTAGCGGTCGGTCTTGGAAGTGGTGAAATTGACGTGCGCCGTGGAGCCCACCGGGTTGTAGGGGTCGAGCACGGTCGTGACCGGTTGTTCGCCTACCAGCGCCCGGGTAATACCCGCGGTGACGCGCTCGCAGGCCAGGTCGGCCAACTCCTGGTACATGGGCTGGGCCGGGTAGGTGCCGCCCTTACATACCAGGCAGGTGTCCAGCCATTGCTTGGTGATGCCCTTGAGCTGGCCGAACAGGTGCAGCCTGGGCTCTTCTCCGGGGTCCCGCCACTTGGTGTAGAGCAGCCGTTGGGTGAGATGAAACAAGAGCGTAGAGCGCCGCAGGTCTTGCAGATGCTCCAGGCCCAGGTCGATGTCTTCGCCGATGATGCCGGCGTTCTTGGTGATGGAGGGGCCGACCAGGTCCGGGGTGAGCGCCAGCACCGAGTCGTCCGTGAACTCGGCTGTGAGCCGCTCCTCCGGCAGCTCCACGCGATAGCCAGCGACCCGCGGAAAACGGATTTCGAGGGCGTCCCGCTCGGGCCGCACCGCCTTGACTTGGACAGTCTCCCGCGGCGGCGGGGGTGGGACGACGACGGGCCTGGCCGTAAAATCGAAGGGGATGCCGAGGACGTCCGCGTATTCGACGTTGAACAGCCCGTCCTGGTTCAGGTCGTAGGATTGGCGGCGCAGGGCGCGGCCGATGACCTGCTCGCACAGGAGTTGGGTGCCGAAGGCCCGCACGCCCAGGACATGGGTGACGGTGTTGGCATCCCAGCCTTCGGTGAGCATGGAGACCGACACCACGCAGCGAATCGAATCACCGAGCCGGTCGGGCTTGCCGACGGTGTTCATGACTTCGCGCAGTAGGTCTTGGTCGGTGATCTGCTCGGCCTGGCGGTGGTCGCCGGTGCGCTCGATGATCTCCCGCCGGAAACGCTCGATCTCGTCCGTAGCCAAGTCCCGAAACCGTTTGTCCAGGGCATCGCCGGATTCGATCTGTTCACTGTCGATCAGGAGGGTGCGCGGTCGGGGGAGCCGGTTGCCCCGGTCGTCGAAGTTGCAGAACAGCTCCAGTCGGCCGTTCACGAGGGTTTCGGTGTCCTCGTCCTGGAGGCGACGAAAACCGGAGATGTAGTCGTACACCAGCTTGGAGGTGGCGGTGTTGTTGCAGACGACGATGAAGCAGGGGGGTACGGCGATGCCGGCGGATTCCCAGCGCTCGAAGGTCTTCCGGTAGTGGCCGTAGAGGGCTTCCAGGGCTGTTTGCAGCTCGACGGGCAGGCTGAGGGGGTCCAGGGTCTTGGCCTTACCCCGCCCCTTTTTCGGCATGCGCGTGCGGATGTGCTCCCACAGGTTGCGGAAGCGCGGCATCTCGCCGTGGGGAATGTTGTCTGCCACCGGCACCCGCGGGAGCTTGACGATACCGCATTCGATGGCGTCCATCAGCGAAAAATCGCTCATGGTCCAGGGGAACAGGGTGCCTTCGGCATAGCCGGAGCCGCGTAGGAAAAACGGCGTGGCGGAAAGGTCGATGACGCGGGCGAGACCGAGCTTGCGGTCGACCGCCTCCAGGCCGGAGATCCAGACCCGGGCGGCCTCCCGGTTCTTTTCGGCCTCCTGTTTCTCATCGGCTGTGAACTTCCCTTCCTGCGCTTCCCCCGGCTTTTCGCGGTAGCAGTGGTGTGCCTCGTCGTTGATGACCAGGATGTTTTTCAGGCCCATGAGGCTGGGCATGACCCGCTGGAGCATCTGCCCTTCGGTTTCCACCGTATCGAGCGCCTCGCCGCGACCCTGGAGCAACGACCTTCCGCCTTTCGACAGGTCGCTCCGCTCGCGCTGCTTGAAGGCGTGATAGTTGGTGATGACGATCTTGGCGCGCGCCAGGTCCGGCAGCAGATCCGTGGGCACCAGCTCGCGGCTCTGGTAGTAGCTGTCCGGGTCGTTGGGCTGCAAGACCCGCAACCGGTCGCGGATGGTGAGTCCCGGCGCCACTACCAGGAAGCCGCGAGTAAAACGCCTGCTCCGGGGATGGCGGACGGCGTTGACGGTCTGCCAGGCGATCAGCATGGCCATGACGGTGGTCTTGCCGGCCCCCGTGGCGAGCTTGAGCGCCAGGCGCAACAGCCCCGGATTGGCCTCGGCGGCGGCATTCGCCAGATGCTCCGGGAACCGCTTGCTAGAAAAACCCGACCGGGGAGCAACCTCGGTGAGCCAGATGAGGGTCTCGACGGCCTCGACCTGGCAGAAGAAGAGGCGGATGTCGCTGAACCTGTGGTGGCGCCAGTGTTGGAGCAACCGAGCGGTCTCCGGCGTGACCCGCCATTGGTCGGGACGCGGCAGGGTCCGCCACTGGTCTACCTCCCGGCGGACGTCGTTGACGATGATGGTATCTTCGTATTGCTGGTCCGCCGTGGAGAGGTCCTTGACTTCGCCGAATACCAACCCGGCCTGCTCGCCCGCGCCGGTGCGCCTTCTCGGCTTCGGGATCGGGCTGACGAACTCCGCGCGTCGCCGGGATTCGATGAGCTTGCCGGTCGGCTGGCCGCTGTCGTCCAGCTCCCAGTGCCGGGATGGGTAGGCGTAGGGCGAGTTGAGGATCGGTTGCTCGAAAAACGGATCATCCACGGCGTGGCCTCCCACGATTCTGCCCCCCGGTCCCGGTTGCGATTATCCTGCCGGACCGCCTGGCCAGTCATTGTCCATTCTATACCCGTCGTCCGTGGTCTGTTCGGAGTGCGCCGACAGGAACGAACCGCACCGAAGAACCACGGAGGCAGACACGAATAAACACGGATCACGATCCGTGTTTATTCGTGTCTGCCTCCGTGGTTCTAATGCAGCGCAGTAAAAACCCTAATACCATTCGTAATTTGGACTTGTGCCGGCGAGCCGTTGACCGCATGATCGTAGGGTATAGTCTCCGGATTTTTACTATGCCGCACTAGTACCTCGTTTCATCTGATTTTGCGGATAAGGTCCCATCTCCTACGCCCCACCAGCCGTTGAAGAGCCAGGGTAGGTCGAAATCGGTATCGGTATCGAAATCGGGATTCCGATTGCGATCCCGATTTCGATCCCGATGAGAAGGCTCGCATCAAGCTCAAGCGACTGTACCTGCAAAATAGAATGAAATGGGGTACTACGCCATTTCATAATAATTTTCTGTTAAAACCAGTCCCTGTCATCCCGAGCGTAGCGAGAGATCTTCGGCTCGGCAAAGGCTCCCGGCACACAAGATCCCTCCTCCGTCGGGACAAGGATTTCTTGCTACGCTCGAAAAGAAGAAATAATCTGCGAAAATCTGCGTAATCTGCGGATAAAAAGCAGGCTTTGCCATATTCTACGCGAGGAGCGATCTCACACCATGAGCAACGAGAACTTCGACCTTCCCTTCGAGAGCCCCAACCTACCGCAGCTGCTCACCGGCGACACCAGGTTCAGGTTCCGCTGCTACAAAGGGATCTCCTGCTTCAACGCCTGCTGCAAACGGGCCGATGTCACCTTGGCTCCCTATGACATCCTGCGTCTGAAGCTGCGGTTCGGTCTGACCTCCGAGGAATTTCTCAAACAACACACAGTCCCCTTCCAGATGGACCAGGATGGCGTGCCCGGTCTCAAGCTGCGCACCGACGACGAAGGCACCTGCCTGATGCTGGACGGAGAAAACGGTTGCAAGGTCTACGAAGACCGGCCCACTGTCTGCCGCTACTATCCGGTGGCCCTGCTCAATATGCGTAAGAAGGATTCGTCCCAGGCCGAAGAGAATTACTCTCTGATCTCCGAGAGCCATTGCAAGGGCCATCTCGAAGACCGCGAGATCAGTATCGAGGATTACCGCATCGAGCAGGGGTGCAAGGAATACGATGACCGCAACCGGGACTGGTACCGACTGATCCTCAAGAAAAAGTCCGCTGGTCCGGGAGTAGGACGCCCCTCCGAGATGAGTCTGCAGGTGTTCTTCATGGCTTCCTACAATTTGGACATGTTCCGCCGCTTCGTGCTGAGCGAGAATTTCCGCCGGTCCTACCGGCTCAACGACGCCTTTTTTCGAGTAGTCGAGACGGATGACCTCATCCTGATGGATTTTGCCTTCCAGTTCCTGCGTCAAGCCCTGTTCGGCGAGAAAAGCATTGCAGAGGTCGAAAACGCCTGGGAAAAGCGGGTCGAGGAACGCAAGGAGGTGTGGGAGCTGCGGACCCAGGCGGAGCTGGCGCGCAGGCAACAGGGAGTGATGAATGATGAATGATGAATGATGAATGCGGAATGATGAATCCGCATCGTTCATCTTTAACGGCCTATGTACCTCAGTGCCATTAAGTTAGAGGTCGGGTTAGGCGCATGCCAATGCCATTAAGTTAGCTGCCGGCCACTTGTCGTAGTGTTGGGCAAAGGGCCAGGGATGGCCCGTGCCCAACACCGGTGTTGGGCACGCCCACCGGCCAAAGATGCGGTTCGCGCCTGGCGGTGGTGCAGTCCGGAAAGGACAACCCACGCTCACCGCATCCTACGGGCTTTGCCCAATCTACGAATCACGCGAATCCTCGCGAATCGGATTCGCGCCGATTCGCGTGATTCGTAGTTTTCTCTTCCGCACCGGTAAGCAACCAGCGACTAACTTAATGGCATTGCCCCCCAGCCTACCGATTTAAAATTAAAAGGATCCGAGTTCATCGGAATGTCATGCAACGTTTCGCATGAAGCTCACGTAATCTCTGCCGGCAGTGGCCGGAGGTAGTGATTTTCCATCTTTCTTATAAATGTCAATCGCTTCTTCTACGATGATGCACAGCTCTTCGAATACCTCCTTCTCGTTTTCACCATGGCATCCACCATAGATCAGGCCCGGGCAACTTCCTACATAGCAATTGTCTTCTTCGGACCATTCGACGATTTTCACATAATTCAATTGTCAGCCCGTTTTTCTATGTACCTACCGTCCGCGAACTTATGTAAAATACTGGCTATGAATGTTTGGTACGGAATACCCTCCAACATAGCAACTTTTTGAATTACAGAAAGATCACGACTTGTAATACGAATATTTATTCTTTTATCTTTTTTGAAAGTCTCAGTAGCGTATTTTCTATGCTTTTTTATTTCTTCTTTTGCATTTGGAATAGGCTGTATCTTTCCCGATTCGAATGCATCTAAGATTTCTTGCTCCTCTTGGGTTAGTTTATACTTACTCATGACTATTTTCCTATGACCAATGCACTGCAACATAGCCCGCTGTACTTGAATATCTGAGTTTTAGTAAAAATATCAATACCTCTTTAGTCATCAAGGCACGACCTCTATCTTACTTTCCCATCTATTCAGGCTTTCAATGTGCCACTCATCTATTAGCTACACGCCTTTTCACCCTTGCAAATAGGTTAGCTGACGATACCTTGCCATAAGCCTGCTTCATTCCTTGCATATTTGATGCGGATCTTCCCCAGGAACCATTGCATACGGAAGTGCGTCCCAGCCTGCCCCTTTCTCAAGCTCGATGGGCATGACCAATCAACCCTGCATTGAGACCGATTTCGAATGCTTCAGAGGGTACTCGCCGAGCATGTCGCGACACGGTTTTCTAAAACGATCTTTACCTTGCCCACACGAAGAACCGATCTGGATTCATGCTTGTAGTTTTCCGCCTCGGTCAGAGTTCTGGCCGGCAGGGTAGTTGCGGATTAACGAAACCGCCCGTGCAGCACGCGTAGTGATCCCCGCTTTTGGAACTTCCGCTGGATGTGCCGGTGAGAAACCGGCCCTTTGCGATAAGAAGCGAATCCAAACCGTACCTTATTCCAGGCAATTTTCAAACCGAGAGCTATCGACATGATCTTTAGAACCCGGTGTTGGGCACGCCCACCGTCCCTGGCGGGCTTTGCCCAACCTACGCGCTACCCAACGGGTATCTGCCATCGTAGTGCACCGATCAAACCGTCAACCGCCGATAGATCTCCGATACCTTATAAGGCAACCTCTCCACCGCGTCGACAATGGTGTAGTTCACGGCCCCGTACATGTGCGGCAGGTACTCTTGTCCTTCTTTGTCGATGGTGATGCAGAAAGAATGGATACCGCGGCGCTTGGCCTCGATCAGGGCGCGGCGGGTGTCTTCGATCCCGTACTCACTGCGGTACTCGTCGCTGTAGTCGTCCGGTTTGCCGTCGGAGAGGGTGATCAGGATGCGCGTCTTAGCGTCGATCCGGTCGAGAATCCCGGTCAGGTGGCGGATGGCTACCCCCATGCGGGTATAGTCCTTGGCCTCGATACCGGCGATGCGGCCCCGGATTTCATCCCCGTAGGCGTCCTCGAAGCTTTTTATGCAAAAGGTCTCGCAACGCTTGCGGGTCATGCCGGAAAAACCGTAGATGGCATAGCGGTCGCCCAGGATTTCCAGAGCCTCGCAGAGCAGCAGCAGGGATTCACGTTCGGCCTGGTTGATCCAGCCCCGGGTGGAGCCGCTCATGTCCACCATGAACATGACCGCGATGTTGCGTTCCACCCGGTCGCGCCGGGCAAAGAGGCGATCGGACATCTCCAGACCACACCGGGCGTCGGCGTGGGCCTCCACCAGGGCGTCGATATCCACCTCATCCCCGAAAGGCTCCTTTTTGAGCCATTTATCCTCGCCGCGCAGGGCCTCGAAGGTCTTGCGCAGTCCCGGCAGGTGACGGGAATACTTGTCGAGGGTTTTCTGGACGAAGCCGTCGAGCTTGGGCTCTACCCTGAGCTCGCGCATCACGCACCAGCTCTTGCGGTAGGTCCGGCGGCGAAAGTCCCACTCATTGTAGAGGTAAGCGCCGCGCTCGTGGTAGGTGCCGGACCAGACATCCGCGCCGGCATTTTCGTCCGCTTCTTCCGCCCCTTTGGGCTTATAGTGGCCGTCACCGGCGGGGACCAGATAGTCGGGGGGCAGCTCCCCCAGATCCAGCATGATCGAGCCGATGAGTCGCCTGATATCCTCCGGCGGGCTGACCGGTCTGTCATGGAACAGGATCTCTATCTCAAACTCTCCCGGATGCTCGTCGCGCTCCTGTTTCCTCGCCGTGAAGGGAATATTTTCCTTTCCGCAGGCCGCCTCGCGTTCGGACGCCGGCTGCTCGGATTCCAACTCCTTCCGGTAGCGGACCAGCAAGCTGCGCAGTCCGGCCTTCTCGTCCTCCAACCGCGCCCGCAGGACCCCCTCGACCCGGTCCGGATAGAGCTCGCCTTGATAACACAGAGGCTCCGGTAGGGGAGGAGGCGCGGCCAGCACCTCGGCCACCAGGGTGAGCGAGTCCTGCGCCCGATCGCCGGCTCGGCGCAGCCGATCCCGCCAGATCTCCCAGTGGGGCGGACAGACGCACTGACCGGCAAGGGCATTGAGGTGCTGCATATCGCGATGGATTCCAGGCAGCTCGCGAGCGATGCGGGCGTCCAGCCGCAGGGTCTCGAAGGTGTGGAACAGTCGTAACGCACGGTTGGTGTCATCGAAACCCAACAGGGCCTCGATGATCCCCAGGCGCCAGGTACCGAACCGGGTCTGGGCCCACAGATAGGCCGCCGCGGCCTTCAGGAAGCGGAAATTATCCTCCCGGCTCCCGAAGCGGCTGGCCGTGGCCGGCAGGAACAGGGTCTCGGTGTCCGTGTGGATGGTCTCGGCGGCCGCGAGCGCGAGCCGCCGGCCCGAGAGCCCGAGCACCACCCGCTCCAGAACGCCGGCGTGTTCCGTGAGCGATGCTCCTACCTGCGCGGCTCGGGTGTGTTCCAGGAATTCCTCCACATTCCTGAACACCTCTACTGCGGCGTAGAGGCCGGATTGGTCGTAGACATCCAAGCCCCGGATGATCCAGCGTTCGACATCCGGCAGGGAGAGATTGGTCAAGGCGCGATAGGCGTGAGTCAGGAACTGGTAGGCGCAGGCGGTATTGTCCTTTTCCAGGGTACGCACCCAGTGCAGCGCAAACTCCTGCTGGGATCGGGTAAGACGGGCCAGCGCCAGGGCCGATGCCCGTTTGGACGAGACCTCGGCCCACAAGATATCTTCGAGCAGGTCTTCGAGCTGATCGGCGTCGAGCGGTTTGGACATAGGCTGAGAGTAACTAGGATTCCTTGAGGGACCCGAATCTTTACCAATGAGTCAAGTTTGTGCAGTGCACAAATCGGGATCGGGATCGGGATCGAAATCGAGATTCCGATTGCGATCCCGCTCCCGATTTCGATTTCGACCTACCCAGGCTCTCCAACGGCTGGTTGGGCGGAGGAGATGGGGCCTTACGGGAGAGGGGTTTTTAGAGCATCACGCCTCGTCGGTCTGAGGTGGAGCCTCGCTGGATTCCTTGAATGACCGGATTTTGTGCAAGTGAGTCAAATTTCGCAAACGTCTAACCCCTCTCGTTGTCGTGATCGTAGTCGAAGCCGCCGTAGGAGGGACCGCATTCTTTCGCAGTTCGTGGTCTCCGGAGGTCCCGGCCAGGTACCGGGTCGAAACTCGTAGCCACCAGATTTTCCGTGCCCGCTTTGCCTGGCGTCGCCGATTACGATCACGACCACGATCACGGTTCCGCTTTCGATAGCGATAGAGCGATGATCACGCCTCGTCGGTCTGAGGCGAAGCCTCGCTAGCAGTCTATTGTGGCGCAATCCCGGAGAAATTCGCGGGCGGCCGCCACCGTGATCCGTGACGACCGGAGCCCTCTGAACCTGAAGCGGAACCACGGGCGCGCACGCAGCAGGTTGCTCCCGTCGCTGAAGCGAGAGGTTAACTTAAGTAAAGTATTATTAAGTGCTAATGTGCTAATCTTAACCTCGTAGGCGAGTGTGTTGCGAAAAATGGCTCGATGTAGCAGGCCGGAGAGGCGTGCATTGGGTCAGAGCAGTACCGCGACCGCAGGTCTCAGAGTATGCATTTGGAAATTGCCGATCGAGTTTTACTATGTCTTTACACCTGGTTGATTGTAAAAAGCACTTGGTAAATAGGGACCACGGGTTCGAGTTATCGGATTGTGGCGACATATTATTCCGAAATTTTCGTCCGGACGGGGAAGATGAAAAGCAGATGCGCGAACTCGTTTTCAATAATGCCTTTCTAGGCAAGCCGTTCGATGCGATTTGTCCGTGCAAACAGTGGTTTGGTGATGTTGTTCTTGCCCCTTACATTAAACACCAGCCGGAACATATTCACGTTGCCGTTCATAAGGTCAGCGGACGTCTGATCGGTTACCTCACGGGCTCTATGGGAGGACAGCATTTCGAAAAAATACAGTACAATATGGTACGAAAACAAGTCATGTCGCTGGCCTTATCTCTCACCATGCCGTGGAATTATTTTGACCAATCCGGCCGCATGTTTGCTACGCACATCATTTTCAGAGGGGAAAGGGAGCGTCCGAAACACCCACCATTGGGTGTCCATTGGAACTACCAGGTAGATGAGGAGTTCCGTGGCAGAAAAATCGGAGCGACGCTATTACAACGATTTATAGATGACGCGATCAATGCTGATTTTCGACTTATCTGGGCGGAAGTGATGGCATATCCGGAGAAACCAAGAGGGTACTTTGAAGACCGAGGTTGGTCCATTTATGATTCAAAGCCAACGATGGTTTTTGGAAGTCATGTCGACTTTCCTGTTCAGATACTATGTATCAATCGACCGCTTTTGTCATTCGAGGCGTTGTCGAAACTCACCTGACACCTTCCAGGCAAGGGTTTTTATTGCTTTTTACTTCCATTGTAACGTCGTCACAATACTTGGTAGCGGGGACCCCGAGCAGGAACAATGCGCCGTGCCAACGAGCGCGCAATCTGCCCGGCCAACCCGGTGGCGACGGGTCCGACCGTGGTCGGCACCTTTAACCGAGCGACCGTGGTCACGGCAAGTCCCGGGTAGCCGCAGGGATCGATCCGCGAGAAGGGCTCCAGGTCCATATCGACATTGAGGGCCAATCCGTGAAAGCTGCAACCGCGACGCACCCGCAACCCGATGGCCGCGATCTTGGCGCCCTCCACATAGACGCCGGGGGCGTTAAGGCGGGCGGAGGACTCGATCCCGTAGCCCGTCAGCAGATCGACGACTGCTTGTTCCAGGAGGTGCACGAGGCGTTTCACGCCGATTCCGGCGCGGGGCAGGTCGAGCAGGAGGTAGCCCACGAGTTGTCCCGGACCATGGTAGGTGACCTGGCCGCCACGGTCGGTTGCGATGACTGGGATACCGCCCGGATCGATGACATGCTCCGAGCGACCGGCCTTACCGAGGGTATAGACGGGTGGATGTTCCAACAGCCAGAGCTCGTCGGCGGTGCCCGAGTCGCGCTGCTCGGTAAAGGATTGCATGGTCCGCCAGGTGGACCTGTAGTCTTGAAGACCCAGGCGGCGCACAATCAGGACCTCAGGGGCGTCGATCATGCCACGGTGAAGGACACAAATGATGAATGATGAATCCAGTTGTCAGGGGGCAGGTAGTATCAGCCTCGCTAACTCGTAGGCTGGGTTCAGGGACGAACCCGGCACTCGGCAGCGCTGGGTTTCGTTCCTCAACCCAGCCTACAGACTAACCAATAGTACAGGATTGACAGGATTTTCAGGATGAACAGGATTTTTTGTGGTGAAGAGCGCTTGCTGGTTTGGTAAGCGTGTGAGAGGGCGTAGGAACTTCAGAAACGATGAGCATCCTGTAAATCCTGTCCGACTGGGGTTTCGCGATGAATCTCGAGTTGGGTACTCGTCGGTCTGAGGCGAAGCCTCGCTAGTCCATGGTAAGTACCAGTTTACCCTGGGTATGGCCCTCCTCGATGCGGCGATGGGCGGCGGCAGCTCGTTCGAGCGGGAAGGTCTCGGAGACCTGGATGTGGAGCTTGCCGGCATCGATCCACTCGCCGCAGCGGCGCAGGATCTCCCCCTGATGCGCGCGCGCCTCGGGCAGCTCGCGCAACATGGGGGCCAACATCCACTCCAGGCTCAGGCGCAGATTGCGGTTGCGCGCCTCCTTCCAATCCTGATCCGGTCCCGGCTGCAGGATGGTGACCAGATCGCCGTAAGGGGCCATGGCCGGCATGGTTCGGGCAAAGACCTCCGGACCGACGGTATCGAGCGCCACGTCCACCCCCTTGCCCTCGGTCCAATCCATAACCGCCTCGACCAGGTCTTCCTCCTTATAGTTGATCGCGCGTTCGGCCCCAAGTGCACGTACCAGCTCCGCCTTTGGAGGACTACTGACCGTGGCGCAGACCCTGGCACCGGCCAGTCGCGCCAGCTGGACCGCCACGTGTCCGACCCCCCCGGCACCGGCATGAATCAGCACCGTCTTGCCTGCGGCCAGGCCGGCACGGTCGTAGAGGGCCTCCCAGGCCGTGATCAAGACCAGGGGGGCCGTGGCGGCATGGGCGAAGTCGAGGGTAGTAGGCTTGGGCTGGGCGATGTCCTCGTCCACCAGGGCATACTCCGCATAGTTGCCTTCAGGTCCGCCGAGACCGCCGTGACAGAACCAGACCTGGTCACAGGGCCTGAAACGCGAGACCGCCTCGCCGACGGCCTCCACCACGCCGGCACCGTCACAACCGAGTACCGCCGGCAGACCGTCCGGCACCAATACGCCGCGTGAGCGGAGCTTGGCATCGACGGGATTGATCCCCGCCGCCTGCAGCCGTACCAACAGATCGGTGGGTGTGGACAGCGCCGGTGCCGCCCGTTCGGTCAGGATCAAGACCTCAGGTCCGCCGGTCTCGCGCATTTCGATCGCTTTCATTGTTTTGCCTCCGTCGCCTATGCTGCATAGGGGATGTTGACATAATTCTAGTGCCAACCGCTAATAGGACAAGATTAACATCCGAAATGATGGCGCCGCAGGGTGCTGTCTGACAACCCACGAAGAATCCCGATCGGAGGAGGCATCATGCAAATCGAACACTGGGACACGTCTCGCGACGGTGAGCTCACCGAGGCCAACATGCGCCGTAAGCTCCAGGCCAGAGGCTATACCGTCAACAGATACGTCTACCCTCCGGGGACCTATTTCCCGAAGCACGACCACGGGGTCGACAAGATCGACGGTGTGCTCTCGGGGCGCTTCCGCATGGCCCTGCAGGGAGAAAGTGCGGTGTTGGAGGCAGGTGACCTGTTGGCAGTTCCGAAACATGTCCTCCACAGCGCCGAAGTGGTGGGGGACGAGCCCGTGGTCAGCCTGGATGCGGTGCGGGCCAACTTCATTCCTGGATGATGAATGATGAATAGAGAAAACTACGAGTCACGCGAATCGGCGCGAATAAGATCTCTCCTTTCGGTTCGGGATGAAAGATCCCTCCCCTCGGTTCGGGATGACAATTTTCGCGCGGATTCGCGTGATTCGTAGTTTCTTCTCTTACTTTGCCGACCGGTAACGCTTAACTTACTCAGGCACGCCCGGCACGGGGACATCCGCCGCCGCGACCGGGAACTCGCCGACACCGAGCAGACCTACGAGAGATGGGGGACAGGTTCCTGCACCCCAGCGTAGGGGCAACCCCCCGTGGTTGCCCTAGAGGGCAGGCACGGGGGCCGGCCCCTACCGCTCCCGCGGGCAGGCTCGTAGGATGCGGTGAGGTCAGGGACCTGTCTGCCGCAGGCAGGCGGCCAAACCGCGTCTTTGGACGGTGGTGTGTTCGACCTCTGTCCACTGAGTCCATGTTGTCCATAGTGGTTACCTCGAAGCTTGCGGTTCCCACCATGAACCACATGGACTGAGTGGACAACATGGACAGGGTAGGAGGTGCCCATCATTCTGTTAAAATCAGTGACCTTATGCTGCCACCGGTCGACATCACCTATATCGCTGAAGAGATCCGCGCGCACGCGGTGGGGCTCACCGAGGCATTCGAGGATCGGAACGGCGAAACGGACCCCGATCCACGGGTCCTGCTAAGGGCCCTGAGCGGTCTCTTCGATCACCTACGTCGCCTCGAAGACCAGGTGTCGGACCAGGCAGTGGCGGCCGGACTCATTCCACCGGCACCGGCGGACATTCGCCCCCTGGGTGACCATGGTATCGATCTGTTGGCCCGCCTGGCGGCCCTTGCCGGTACCCTGCCGGCACCCCGCAAGGCACGCGCTATCGAGGAGCTGGCACTGCCGTTCGCCTGTTGGATAGCCCGGCGTGGCGGGGAGATCGGCTACCTCGAGCCGGTGGTCAACGGGGCGGCATATCTGGCCAATCGCCTGGTGCGCCCGTTCGAGTTGGGACAGCTCTGCGGTCTGCTCACAGAGGTCATCGATGCTGTCGACCCCCGACTCTCCCAGAGCCTGGGCTCCGCGGACCCCACCCGTCCCTGGCGGGTGCTGCTGCTCAATCGCGCTATCGTAGCGACGCGCAGCCATCAACCGGCGCTGATGGAAGAAGCCTTCGAGGCCGTCATCGAGTACCTGCCCAACGATGCACCCACCTTCTTCCGTGAGGGCATGGAGCAGATGGAGGCACTGAGTTATCCCCCCCAGGTCCGGGACTTGATGCAACGCTTCTATCAACAATGTTGCGGGCAGCGGGTACTGCATTAGGCCGTGTTGACATTGAGCGGGCAAGATCTCCCAGGGAAAAGTTAGCCGCAAGTCAACGCAAGTGGACGCAAATAAACACAACGGGATGAAAAACCATCGATGATAGCGAGTCGATTTCGACCAATTTGCGTTCATTTGCGGCAAAAAAGAATTCCAATGAAAGAACCGAATCGATGTTATCGCTACTTCGGCGCAGATGTACTCGTTGGAACCAGTCCGGTTAAGGGGAGTGATCCGTGTCTAAATTATTCAAGAAACTATTTTTATTGATTTTTTCCCCTCATTTTCTGGCCGGCCTGAGGGCAGAAGAGGTTTTTGCAGAACAGGCACTGAAAAACTCCTGGATAGTAGAAAGAATCCCTCAGGACCGGACGAGTTTTGAAAAATACAGAAAGAGCAATAAGTCTATTAAAAGAGGAGATTATATTTGCAGAAACTGCAATAATTCTGAAATTGAAGTCAAATGCAAAAAACAATATGGCGCGAATGATAATAGGTATTATTTACTTGAATACAGCCATATTAAAAGGCATCGAGAAATGCAGAGCATGACAAACACAAATGTCGTTTTTGCCTTTTATCAAAGGGATGGAGCCAACTGTCTTCAGGATACGCTGAGAATGGTCGATCTGGATTTTCTTCTCCAAACAAATGACTACAAAGCGGGGAGGCTCTATGACAAAAGGACAAAATGCCTCAGAGTCCCTCTTAAATATACCCGTCCGAACTTTAAGGTACTGAGTATTATAAAATCAAGAAGGGCAAATTAGAGTTCCGGCAAAACGGTAACGTGACAAAGTAGGACCAAGTCGTCTTTACAATCATGTGACCTGCATCGCAATACCATTAAGTTAGCGGAAGAGAAAACTACGAATCGCGCGAATCGGTGCGAATCGATCCGCGAGGATTCGCGTGATTCGTAGTTTTTCTTCTTTGTTGCCGACCGGTAACGCTTAACTTGATGGCATTGACCTGCATCGCGAGTGTCAGTCGAGAACAACATGAAATTCCTGCTCGATTTCTTTCCGGTCCTGCTCTTCTTCGTCGCCTACAAGGTCTACGACATCTACATAGCCACGGCCGTGGCGATTGTCGCCGCGGTGATTCAAGTGGGCTGGTTCCGGCTCAAGTACCACCGCACCGAGACCATGCATCTGGTCACACTCAGCCTGCTGCTGGTTTTCGGTGGGCTCACCATTTTTCTGCAGGACCGCACCTTCATCATGTGGAAGCCATCCATCGTTAACTGGCTGTTCGCGGCCGTTTTCCTCGGCAGCCACTTCATCGGCGAGCGCCCGCTCATCGCCCGCATGATGGATCGGGTGATCGAGGTGCCGAGTCACATCTGGCGCCGCCTGAATCTGATGTGGTCCATCTTTTTTATCGTTTCCGGGTTGGCGAATCTGTACGTAGCCGGGAAATTCTTTGCCGCCGAACAGGCACTGGTTGCCGCCGCCGGTCAGGCACAGATCGATCTTGCCGCCTGCGGCGAGGTAGTTTCCAGGGAGCTGTTCGATCTGTGCACGACTGCCCGGTCCCGGGAGGAGACTTGGGTCAACTTCAAGCTCTTCGGTATGATGGGTCTGACCATCGCCTTCGTCATTGCGCAGGCATTCTATCTGGCCCGGCACATGCCGGATCCCGCAGACCCGGAGGAGACACACTGACATGTATTACGCCATCATCGCCGAGGACCGGGCGGACAGTCTGAACGCCCGGCTCAAGGCACGGCCGGCCCATCTGGATCGATTGCGGCAATTGCAGGACGCAGGCAGACTGCTGCTGGCAGGCCCGCACCCGGCTATCGACAGCGAAGATCCGGGGAGTGCCGGCTTTACCGGTTCGCTGATCGTAGCCGAGTTCCCCGACCTCGAGGCCGCTCGCGCCTGGGCCACCGACGATCCCTATGTCGCCGCCGGAGTTTTCACGGACATCAAGGTAAAGCCCTTGCGCAAGGTCTTTCCGGAATGAGGCCGGCTCGAACCTTGAGGTGGTCCAAACAGACCAATCCCAGCCGACCGGCTCCGAGGTGACTGAAGAAAGCGAACCCAAAAACGATGAGGACCAACCATAGCCCCAAACCGGAAAACCGGAAAGCGCCCGATGTCCTGATCCGGTTGCTGGAGGAGACCGACGTGCGGCTCAACGGTGACCGACCCTGGGACATCCAGGTCCATGACTCGACACTCTATGACCGGATCCTACATCAGGGCTCCCTCGGTTTCGGCGAGTCTTACATGGACGAGGACTGGGACAGTGAATGTCTGGACGAGACCCTCTGCAAGCTGCTGGGCGCCGGTCTCGGCGCCAAGGTAAGGGGATTCGGCAAGCTCCGCTTCCTGGGGCTGTTCCTGCGCAGCTTTCTTTTCAACCGTCAATCACGCAAACGCGCCTTCGAGGTCGGGGAGCGCCACTACGACATCGGCAACGATATCTATGCGGCCATGCTGGACCCGACCATGAGCTACAGCTGCGGTTATTGGAAGGACGCCGCGGATCTGGAGCAGGCCCAACTCGCCAAGCTGCGCCTCATCTGCGACAAGCTGGAGCTGAAACCCGGCGAGCGGCTGTTGGACATCGGCTGCGGTTGGGGGGGACTGGCCCGCTTTGCGGCTCAGGAGTATGGGGTAGAAGTAACCGGCATCACGATCTCGAAGGAGCAGCGGCGTCTGGCCCAGGCGCACTGTACCGGTCTGCCGGTCAGCATCGAGTTGATGGATTACCGGGACCTCAGCGGCCGCTTCGACAAGGTCGTCTCCGTAGGCATGTTCGAGCACGTAGGTCCCAAGAATTACCCGGCCTATTTCGCGGCTGCCGGGCGGGTGATGGTGACGGACGGACTGTTTCTGCTCCATACCATCGGCTATAACGGTCATCCGTACATCCCGAATGCCTGGCTCGATAAGTACATCTTTCCCAACGGCTACCTCCCCTCGGCCCGACAGCTCATCCAGGCCATCGAGCACGATTTCACCCTCGAGGATTGGCACAATTTCGGCCAGGATTACGACACCACCCTCATGGCCTGGTGGAAGAACTTCGACCTCGCCTGGCCGCGATTCGCGGACAAGTACGATGAACGTTTCTACCGCATGTTCAAGTTCTACCTGAACGCCTGTGCCGGCTATTTCCGCTCCCGCCATGGCCTACTCTGGCAGCTCGTACTGAGCAAACGCGATCGGCGCGCGATTTACCGCTCCATTCGTTGATAACCGACGGCCCGAGTCTTTTTGGTAAAATTTGGGGTAGTAGCTAAATCCTAAGTGGTGAAATCTGCTTGGCTCTTTTCCTCCACCAAATTTGGGACCTATATACCTAACGAGGCTTCGCCTCAGACCGACGAGGCGTGATCATCGCTCTCTCGCGATCGAAAACGGAACCGTGATCGTGATCGTAGTCGTAATCGGAGACGCAAGGCAAAGCGGGCACGGAAAACCGGATGTCTACGGGTTTCGACCCGGCACCTGGCCGGGACCTCTGGATGCCACGATCGGCGAAAGTATTCTGTCTCTCCTACGGCGGCTTCGATCACGATTACGATTACGATTACGACAACGAGAGAGGTTAGACGTTTGCGAAATTTGACTCATTTGCACAAAATCTGGTCATTCAAGGAATCCTAACGAGGCTTCGCCTCAGACCGACGAGGCATGAAGACCCCAAAAGCCCCTCTCCCGTAAGGCTCCATGCCCGGGCTACTCCAACGAGATCCGTAACGCCACGGCAGCGGCCAGGGGCGAGAAGATCAGCGCCAGTAGCAGCAAGGCCCCGAGCAACGAGAAATACGGCAGGCTGTCCGCGCCCTCGATAGCACTCACGGTTACCGCCCCGGCACCGTACACCAGCACCGGGATATACAGGGGCAGGATCAGTAGCGACAGCAGGACCCCGCCGCCGCGCAGTCCCAGAGTCAGGGCCGCGCCGATGGCGCCGATCAGGCTGAGGATCGGGGTTCCCACCAGCAGGGACAGCATCATCGTGATTCGAGATGCCTCCGGCAAATGATACTGCAGCGCGATCAGCGGTGCGGTGATGACCAGCGGCAGCCCGGTCAGCAGCCAGTGGGCCGCCACCTTGGCCAGCACCAGGATGGACAGAGGTTGGGGGGTCAGCACCAGCTGCTCCAGAGTGCCGTCCTCGTGATCCGCTGCGAACAGCCGTTCCAGGGCCAACAGGGATGCCAGCAGGGCCGCTACCCAGACGACGCCCGGTCCCAGGATGCGCAGGGTCTGCTGCTCGGCGCCCACGCCGAGAGGAAATAGGCTCACCACGATCACGAAGAAGAACAGGGGTGTCAGTAAGTCCGTGCGCCGGCGCATAGCGAGCCGGACGTCGCGCCCCAAGATGCACCGGAATACTCGCCACATGCCGCTATCGAGGGTTAGAGACTGTCTAAAAAAAGACCGTAGGCATAGGCTGGGTTGAGGAACGAAACCCAGCGGGTAGCCTGGTTTGCTGGGTCTCGTCCCTCGACCCAGCCTACCGCTTTTAAATCGATGTGTTAGTTTTTAGACAGCCTCTTAGTCCCCGAGCTGTAGCCGCTGCACCCGACCCGAGGTGAGCGGGACTTCCTGGTGACTGGTCAGGACCACCAGGCCATTCTTGGAGAGGTGTTTCGAGATCAGCCGTTGCAGCAGGTCCACCGCATCGGTATCCAGGGCGGTAAAGGGCTCGTCCAGGATCCACAGCGGCACGTCGCTCACCGGCAACCGGGCCAGGGCGACCCGCCGCTTCTGGCCCTGGGAGAGCACCGTGGCAGGCAGGTCCTCATAGCCTGCCAGACCCATTTGCTCCAACGCGGACCGGAGCTGTCCTTCGTCCGCCGCGGTGCCGTCCAGGATCGCCGCCACATGCAGATTCTCGATCCCGGTCAGATCGCCCTTGATACCGTTCAGGTGTCCCAAGTAGAGCAACTCCGAGTGGTAGTCCTCGCCCAGGCGGCGGCTGTCCTGCCCCTGCCAGCGGATCTCCCCGGCGTCCGGGGTGAACAGGCCGCACAAGGCGCGCAACAGCGTTGTCTTGCCGCTGCCGTTGCGTCCCCGCACATGCAGTAGGGTCCCCGGTGCCAGATCGAAGCTCACTTCGGAGAACAATCGGCGGTCCCCGCGTCTGCACGCCAGATCGACAACCTTGAGCATGAATGTGAGACAGACGATGGATAATATGCAACCCGGCGGTCCGGTCAGGACCGAATCGGGCCGAGAAACGGCAACGCAGGAGTCAGAATTCCGCTTGCCCGAAATTTAACGCCATAGCCCTTGTGGCGGTATTCTACAACCTTGAGCCGCGATCGAATAAGGGGGAATCATCTTGAAACATCTTCTCATCACCCTCCCTTTTATCTCTCTGTGGGGTTGTACTGCTCTGTTGGTGGAGCAACCTCCGGGGGAATGTCCAGGTGATCCGGAGTTACCGACCGAGCTCGTTGCTGCATTTGAACCCGTTGCGGACGAGGCATTGCTGAACCTGGCGCTCGGTGCGCCGAAAAGGAGTGGATTGTGTCGGGGTAAGGTCTACAAGACAAAAAAGGACGTTGAGATTAGGCTCTATCGGGCATGGAACAGCACGCATCCGAAGAGTCGCTTGGGTGCCTGGTGGGTATTCGACCGTCCGGACGGGAAGGTAAGAAAGTATCGTGCCGATTATGCGATCTGTTACCAGTGGTCTCCAATGGACAAATTGACCGAGTGCAATCTGAAAGCGGGGACCAAAGTGGTTGTGGGTACGGGACAGAGTGCAAGGTGTTCGAAATACTTGACTTATCCGGCGTCTGCGGCGAAACGGATCTACGTTGAAAATGTATCGGAATCGGTATCCGATTGCCGGGATTATGATGCGCTATTCAGCTGGGAACCGCCCATAAAACAATTTCTGGCTTTGCCCTAGCCCCCATGTCTTAAGGATTTGTTGACATTTATCCGAGGGCAGACGCTTGCGAGATATTTTTCGTGCCGGCCGGGCACGGTGAGGAGGAATCGGGGACCTTGTTTCCGTGGCTTTCCGTAGCATCCATTGGTGAAGGGTATATCATGCCGCGCCATGCGGCGTTCCGATTTCCACTTCGATCTCCCTGAGTCGCTCATCGCCCAGCGGCCCCTGCCGGAGCGGGGGGCCAGTCGGTTATTGTGTCTGGACGGCCCGACAGGGGCAGTGCGGGATCTGGCCTTCGCCGATCTACCATGGTTGGTGGGCGCGGACGATCTGTTAGTATTCAACGATACCCGGGTGATGCGGGCCCGACTCTTCGGCCGCAAGCACTCCGGAGGCCGCGTCGAGATCCTGATCGAACGTCTCCTGAGTGATCGAGCAGCCCTGGCCCAAGTGCGGGCAAGCAAGGTCCCTAAACCCGGGACCCTGATCCTGCTTGCGGGCGATGAGCGGATCGAAGTAGCGGGCCGGGACGACGATCTGTTCCATCTCATCTCCCCGGATGCCGGGTTCGAGGCCCTGATGGCGCATTATGGCCACGTCCCCCTGCCACCCTATATCCGGCGTCCCGACGAGGTAGCGGACCTGGAACGCTACCAGACCGTCTATGGACGACGTGAAGGGGCGGTCGCCGCACCCACCGCCGGGCTGCATTTCGACGCGCACATGCTTGCGTGCCTGGCGGAGCGGGGCGTGCGGATCCTCTATCTCACGCTACACGTGGGGGCGGGGACCTTTCAGCCGATGCGGGTAGAGCGACTCGATGAACACATCATGCACCGCGAGTGGCTGGAAGTGGATCAGACAGTCTGCGATGCGGTGACGGCCACGAGAAAGGCCGGAGGGCGCGTCATCGCCGTCGGCACTACCAGCGTGCGCGGCCTGGAGAGTGCCGTTCGGGGCGGGATCCCACGGCCCTATCGGGGCGATACCCGGCTCTTCATCCGTCCGGGTTACCGCTTCCAAGTGGTCGATGCGATGATCACCAATTTCCACCTGCCGGAATCGACCCTGCTGATGTTGGTGGCCGCCTTCGGCGGGTTCGAGCGGGTAATGGCCGCCTACCGCCACGCGGTCCGGCGGCGCTATCGTTTTTTCAGCTACGGCGATGCCATGTTTCTGACCCGGCGTGGGTCTTGATTCAGTCGCTCGAGTGGAAAAACCGTGGCGGCGTCGATCACCCGGTTGGGGATCTTACAAAATCCCCCGGCTCTTTATGTTGCACAAAGCTCTTCCGCGATGCTATATTCCGCCCCGGTGCCAGTCGCCGTGCGGTTGGATTCTCCAGTTAACTTCTGAGGAATATACTAATGAAGAAAGCAGTTCTATTCGCATTGGCCGCGCTGCTGGTGTCGGCTGTTGCCGAAGCAAGGTTGGATAAGGGAATGCAAGAGCTCGGTGTGCAGGGAATGTTGGACCTGGATGCCGAGGATAAATATGACCTCGATTTGAATCTCACCTATGGCTACTTCTTCCGGCATAACACGGAGGTTGGGTTGGTCACCGATTTTCAGGCGAGCGATAGCGTTTTCAATGCAAAGTTCGGTGGCTTTATCGAGCACAACTTCAACAACGATATCAGCCGGTGGGTCCCCTACATCGGGTTGGCGGCACAGCTCGGCTCGATGGATATTGATTTCGACGAAAATGATGCCAACGCCAGTTTGAACGATTCCCAATCGGCCCTTAACTTGGTAGCATCTCTCGGGTTGAAGTATTTTATCAACGACAATGTCGCGCTCACGGGCACAGTCACCTATAACTGGGCTACGGATAAACTGTATCCCAGCGAAGACGAACTGAAAGATACTGCGACCAAGATATTTATCGGTACGCGCTTCTACTTCTGACGGAGGGAACCCATTCAGAACCTTTCCGGATTTTTCGGGTCGATACGGAATAACCCGGGCGGCGGATTGTCGTCCGGGTAGAATTCGCGGCTGTGCCCGCACTGCCGCGGATGAGATTCGTTAGGGGCGAGAATTTTTCGCCCCACGCCTTCTATACCCGCCTAGCACGGATCTTTCATAAGAGTTGGCCGCAAATCAACCACTATGGACTTTCAGTCCATAGTGGTTGATTCCGTTGCGTGCTTGCCTGATCCGACATCCGCGACCGATCATCCCCCGAGCGGTAAGACCGACCCCGGTCAGACGACTGCAGCCAGCTTGAAGATCGGGAGATACATGGCAATCACTAACCCGCCCACCAGTGTGCCGATGACGATCATGATGATGGGTTCCAGCAGGCTGCTGAGGTTGTCCACTGCGTTATCGACCGCTTCCTCGTAGAAATCCGCCACCTTGGCCAGCATGTCTTCCAGGGTCCCGGACTCCTCGCCGACGGCGGTCATCTGGATCACCATGGGGGGAAACATGTGGCGCCGGTGCATGGAGAGCTGCAACGCCTGGCCGGTGGCCACTTCTTCACGCATCTGCATCACCGCCTGGGAGTAGACGAGGTTGCCGGTCGTCCCGGCGACCGAATCCAGGGCCTCTACCAACGGCACGCCGGCGGCAAAGGTAGTGGACAGGGTGCGGGCGAAGCGGGCGATGGCGGCCTGGTGCAGGATAGGTCCGACGAGGGGGATCTTGAGACCGACATGGTGGAGGATGTTCCGGAATCCGGGTGAGCGTTTCCAGACGGTCTTGATGAAAAAGTAGAGTGCGACCAGCACCAATAAGAGATCCCACCACCATTGGCGCAGGATGTCCGAAAGCGCGATCACCAGCCGCGTGAACCCAGGCAGGTCCGCTCCGAAGCTCGTAAAAAGCGCCTCGAACTGGGGAATCACGAACAGCATGATGACGATCGTGACCAGGATCGCCATCACGACTACGGCTATCGGATAGAAGAGGGCCTTCTTGATCTTGCCTTTGATCGACTCGGCCTTCTCCTTGTAGGTGGCGATCTTGTCCAGGAGCACATCGAGCGCACCGGCCTGCTCACCCGCCGCAACCAGATTGCAGACCAGGTCATCGAAATACCGGGGATGGTTCCGCAGCGCCTCCGTGAGGGAGGCTCCGCTCTCGATATCGGCCTTGACCGTCAGCACCAGGTCCTGCATGGCCGGGTTGGCGTGGCCGCGACCGATGATGTCGAAGGCCTGCACCAGCGGGACGCCCGCGGCTATCATAGTCGCCAACTGGCGACTGAAGACGGCGATATCGGCACTTCGGATCTTGTGCTTGATGCTGCCGAATAAGGGGGGTGGCTTCTTCTTGATCCGGATGGGACTGACACCCCGGCGGCGCAGCTCCGCCCGCACCATGGTGATGGTCATCGCTCGGGTCTCGCCCTTGACCCGCGCACCGCCGCGATCCACACCCTCCCAAACAAAGACGGATGGCCCGGTGGCCTGTGGTTTCCGCGTCTTGGTCAGTGCCATCAGCGCCTAGTGCCGCATTTCACTCTATTTTACGTTCTCAGATCCGTAGGGTGGGCTGTACCCACCAATACCGTGCCTGGCTGGTGGGTACAGCCCACTCTACGGGTTACATGTAAAATATGCAGGAACAGGGTACTGGTCCAGCAGTACCAAGATGCCGATAATATGGGAATCATTTTTTTCCGCGAATGAACGCAAAGCGGTCGCAATCGGTTCGCCATCAGCGAGGGTTCCTGGTCCATTCAGTCAGTAGGTAGTCAGGTAGATTGAGGGCCAATGCCATTAAGTTAGCTGTTGGCCGCTTGTCGTAGTCGTAGTGTTGGGCAAAGGGCCAGGGATGGCCCGTGCCCAACACCGGTGTTGGGCACGCCCACCGTCCACAGATGCGGTTCGCGCCTGGCGGTGGTGCAGTCCGAAAAGGACAACACACGCTCACCGCATCCTACGGGCTTTGCCCAACCTTGTATGTTCTGTTTCCAAGGGAAAGCCAAGGATGAGGTAGAAAGGGATTTGATGAAGAGTACCTGGGGAAGCCGTCCCAACCTGAGGCCTTGAGCCTGTACGTAGATTGGCTCCCCGCCCTCTTCGCCCATACCGGAGAGTATCCGAGGCCGTGAGCCATGCTCGTGAGCCTGCATACACAAGGTCGGTAGGCGAGGGTTCAGGGTCGGGGAACCAAGTCTTGATCCTAGCGCCTTTTTTGCTTCCGAGGAACCGCTCATGAACGTTGCCGGAATCGATGTCAGCGACCAAACCGTTACCTTGACCATCAGCCGCGATGGCCGCCTGGGAAACGCCCGTGAATTCAAGAACACCCCCCAAGGGCACGCAACCCTCATCAACCGCCTGCGCAAGGCAAAGGTAAGCCGGGTCTGCCTGGAGGCCACCGGCCAGTATCACCTCGACTTGGCCCTCGCCCTGGATGACGCTGGATTCGCGGTCATGGTGATCAACCCCAAGGCCGCCAAACGCTTCGCGGAGGCCATGCAGACCCGCAACAAGACCGATGCCGTCGATGCCGCCGTCCTCGCCGAGTTTGCCCGGCGCATGCCCTTCGAACCCTGGCAACGCCCCGATGACCTGGCCCTCGCCATCCGCGCCTGTGCCCGCCGCATCGCCGCCCTCAACAAGCTCCGAACCCAAACCAAGAACCAACTCCATGCCGCTCAACTGACCGCCACTACACCGGACTTCCTCATCACCGACCGGCAACACAGCATCGCCCACCGGGAGGCCCAGATCGAACACCTGCGCCGGCACGTCCTGGACCTCATCGCCACCGATGAGGAGCTACAACAAACGGTTGCGCGCCTCATCAGCGTCACCGGCATCGCCCACGCCAGCGCCATCCAACTCCACGGTGAACTCCTGGTCATGCCGGAGGACATGAGCGCCAAGCAATGGGTCGCCATGGCCGGACTCGATCCCCGACAACACCAGTCCGGCTCCAGCGTCAACAAGAAGCCCCGCATCTCCAAAGCCGGCAACCGCTATCTGCGCATGGCCCTCTACATGCCCGCGCTCAGCGCCGCGCAGCACGATCCCCAGGTCAGGGCCTACTATCAGCACCTGATCGAAACCCGTGGCCTCAAAAAGCTCCAGGCCGTTTGTGCCGTCATGCGCAAGCTCCTGCACGCCATCCATGCCATGCTCAAGAACCGCACCTCCTTCGACAGCAGCCGCTTCTATGCCCCGAGCGAAACGGTAGCTCAATAAATCTAATTTATAGACCGGAGGTGAAGTTTTGGGGATTTGGAGCCAAATTGGACTTGCATCGGAACAGAGTATCTACGAATCGCACGCATCAATCCGCGAGGATTTGTGTGATTTGTGAGGTTTCCTCTCTTTTGCTGGCCGGTAACGCTTAACTTATTCGCCTTTCCTATGTATGCAGCGGTGCCCTGCGTGGCGACTGCCGTAAGCAGAGGGGAGGCTTCTGAAATGATAGAGCCCATTGATGGACATCTTGGCAGAACAACTGGACACCAAATTACGCCACTGGCAACCTGAGACAGCGCAACAGGTGCGGCAGTGCATCGCGGAAATTATTGATCTGGCTGATCAGGACACGTTGGATGTGTTACGGTCGCGTGGTGTGGAGCAAGAAGTCTTGGATATGCTTGATGACCCCGAAATCCGGTGACGTGTGGCTTGCCGATCTGGGGTTAGCGGCAAAAACTCGCCCAGTCGTCATCGTATCGCGCACCGACCCGGACCCGCCACGTGCATTGATACTCTATGTACCGTTGACGACCCAAAATAGACAGAGTCGATACGAAGTTACGCTGCCAAGGCTCGAATTTCTCGACCGCGATTCGGTAGCAAATGTGCAGGGGCTCGGTTCACTGCCAAGAGTGCGACTTGAGCGCCGACTCGGGAAGCTCCCGGATGATGTAGTGGGCAAGATAAAGCGTGCTCTTGCATTTGCGCTCGATTTGGGGTTGGTAGCCTAACGGTTAGTGTAGGGTCTGTTACGCGGACCTTCTAAATATCAACACACCCTAATCCCTGGTCACCCGGTTGATCTCTTCGAGACTGGTGATTCCCGACCTGACTTTGCGTAGGCCCGACGCGCGCAGATCCGCCACTCCTTCGCGCCGTGCCTGCTCCGCGAGCCGGATCGCGTCGCCGCCTTCCATAATCAGGCGTCCGATCTGCCCGGAAATCGGCATGGCCTGAAAGATGCCAACGCGCCCCCGGTAGCCGTTGGTGCAACGCTCGCAGCCGACCGCGCGGTAGAGCGTCAACTCCGCTTCGATCTCGGCGCTGCCGAAGCCCGCTGCCAGCAGGGCCTCGCGCGGGAGCCGCTCGGGTTCCCGGCAGTGGGGGCAAAGCCGCCGTGCCAGGCGCTGGGCCATAATCAAATGCACCGAGGAGACGATGTTGTAGGGCGGAATGCCCAGATTCGCCAGGCGAGTCAGGGACTGCGGCGCGTCGTTGGTGTGCAGGGTGGAGAGCACCAGATGTCCCGTCTGAGCGGCCTTGACCGCGATCTCCGCCGTCTCCGGGTCACGAATCTCACCCACCATGAGGATGTCCGGGTCTTGGCGCAGAAAGGCCCGCATCGCGGCCGCGAAGGTAAGTCCGGTCTTTACATTCAGGTTGACCTGGTTGATTCCGGGCACTTGGATTTCCACCGGGTCCTCGACCGTGGAGATATTGACCTCCGGTCGGTTGAGGATGTCCAACGCAGTATACAGGGAAACCGTCTTGCCCGAGCCCGTGGGTCCGGTCACGAGAATCATGCCGTAGGGTTTTTGAATGGCGGATAAGAATGTCGATTTCTGCTCCGGCTCGAAGCCGAGGTGGTCGATGTCGACCAGGTCCGCCGCGGCGTCCAAAATCCTCAGAACAACCTTTTCCCCATACAGGGTAGGCAGGGTATTGACGCGGAAATCGATCTCCCGTCCGCGGCCGATCTTGAGCTTGATGCGCCCGTCCTGGGGCACCCGGTGCTCGGCGATATTCATGCGCGACATGACCTTGAGACGCGCGACCAGACGTGCGGCGATCGTCACCGGGGGGTTGGAAATTTCCCGCAGCAGACCGTCCTGGCGGAAGCGGACGCGGCAATATTTCTCGTAGGATTCGAAGTGGATATCCGAGGCCCCATTGTCGATGGCGTCTACCAGGACCTGGTTGACATAGCGGACAATGGGGGCGTCGCTGGCCTTGAGCTCCGAATCGTACCCTTGCCCGGCGTCCTCGGAGGCGACCCCCAAGCCGTCCAGATCGGTATCCAGGAGAGCCAACATGGCCTGGTCCCGGGCAGCGATCGCCCGCTCGATCGCAACGGCAAGCTTTGCCTCTTCGACCAGGACCGCGTTTGCAGCCAAGCCCGTGGCGAACCCGATCTCCTCCAGGGCATGATAGTCGGTGGGGTCCGAGACCCCGAGAAAAAGCCGATTGCCGCGGCGGAAGACGGGCAGAGCGCGGTGCTTCCTTATCAGCTTCTCGTCGACCAGGTTCAGAGGGAGGTCGGCAAGATCGACGGCATCCAGATCCAACAGGGGGACTCCGAACGCATTGGCGGCGGCAAGGGCGACCCGCCCGCTGTCCAGATGCTCCTCTTCGACCAGATACCGGACGAACGGTTGCCGGCGCTCCAGTGCTTCCCGCTGTGCATTCCGGACCCGCTCTTCCGAGATAAGCCGGTCGCACACCAGGTACCACGCAAAGCTGGAGGGTTTGAGTATCGTTTGACCGGTCGCCACAAGTGCTTACCTGCTCGGCATGAGAAACTCGGACACGAGGTTTCACCCCGCTCGATGAACCGTTCGGCAAAGCCCGCCACGATCTTAGCTTCTTAACGAGGCGAATATCCATTTCATCATCATCCGCCGTACCGCTATCATCGAGACGTTGAACCAATGTCCCGAGCCCGCACCCAAAACCACTGTGATCGTCCTTTTCCCTTCCCGGGCCAACGAACGGCAACCCGGAAACCTGACCACCCGCCATGGATCGAGTAAACGATGTCCCCGCAATTGCAACCGAAGCCCCAGCCAAACCTTTTCGATACCCCTGCGGACACCGAGTTGGCACCGCCCCCAGGGGCAACATCCCGTCGCCATTCTACATTCACAGAACTCGGATTTCGGAACACGATTGCCGCTCTCCGGCAGGAGATTCGCGCGCTCTATGCCGCAGACGACGTACCCTGGATCGTCGGCTACTCCGGCGGTAAAGACTCCACCGCCACGCTGCAACTGATTTGGAGCGCCGTCGCCGAGCTACCATCGGATCAGCGCCGAAAGACCATTCATGTCATCTCCACGGACACCCTGGTCGAGAACCCCATCGTTGCTGCCTGGGTCGAGAATTCGCTCGAGGTCATGCGGCACGCTGCCGAGGAACAGGCAATGCCGGTCGCGCCGCAGCTGCTGCGACCAAAACCGGCGGATTCATTCTGGGTCAACCTGATCGGACGCGGGTATCCGGCACCACGGCACAAGTTTCGCTGGTGCACGGAACGGCTCAAAATCGCACCCTCCAACGCCTTTATCACCAATGTCGTTGCCGCGAGCGGCGAGGTAATCCTAGTCTTAGGGACTCGAAAAGCGGAAAGCACTCGCCGTGCCGCGAATATGCTAAAGCACGAAAAAGGCCGCAGGCGAGATCGGCTCAGTCCGAACGCCAGGCTGCCCGGATCCCTGGTTTACACCCCGATCGAGGACTGGAGTAATGACGATGTATGGCTCTTCCTGATGCAGCAACGCAATCCCTGGGGCTACGACAACCGGGATCTGCTCGGTATGTATGCGGGCGCGTCGGCAGACGGCGAATGCCCCCTTGTAGTGGATGATTCGACGCCGAGCTGCGGCGACTCGAGATTCGGCTGCTGGGTCTGCACTCTCGTGGAACAGGACAAGTCCATGGCAGCAATGATTCGGAACGACGAGGAGAAGGGATGGATGCTGCCCTTGCTGGAAATCCGCAACGCCCTCGATTTTCGCACCGGGAAGACGGACGAACAGGGGCACCGCGAAACGGACCGCCATTTGCGCGACTTCCGCCGCATGAACGGCACGGTGCAGATCATGCAGTCCGGACGAGAGATCCCCGGACCCTACATCCAACAGGCCAGAGCGGACTGGCTATCCAAGTTGCTTACAGCGCAAACCTATATCCGCAAGAATGGCCCACGCGAAGTCCGGAGTATCCGACTGATTTCCTTGGAAGAGCTTCAGGAAATCCGCCGCATCTGGGTCATCGATAAACACGAGTTGGAAGACCTCCTGCCGGGTATTTACCAAAACGCAACCGGCGAGGACTATCCCGGACGTCCGCTCGACGACAACCTGATGCTCGGGGCCCCGGAAATGGAGATGCTCGAGCTTCTTTGCGGCGACGACCGGCTCCACTACGAGCTGACGCGAGAACTGCTCAGCATCACCCGGCAACAGCGCAACAGCGGGCGGCGCGCCGGATTGCACCGGCGATTCGAGCAGACCTTCAAGCGTCACTTTTTCGACGACCGCGAAGACGCCGTCAACCGAGCCAGGCAACTCGCGTCCGAGCGTGAGGCCATCAAAGCGCAACGTTTGCTCCGGACCCGAGAGGCACAGCCCGGCCTCGACATAGGGGACGGCGACCCAAACCCATGATTTTGGATGACATCGTCATCGAAAACTTCGGAGTCTATGCGGGTCGCCAACAGGCTATCCTGACGCCCGGCCCCGGCAAGCCGGTCGTCCTGTTCGGCAGCATGAACGGTGGGGGTAAGACCACCCTGCTGGACGCGATCAGGCTGGTCCTCTACGGCTCCAAGGCCCGCCTCTCCAACCGCGGTCATCAAGGCTATCGGGAATACCTGCGCGACGCCATCCACCGCCATGCGGACCCCGGCACCGGTGCCGGCATTCGATTGCGATTTCGCCGCATGATCGAAGGTGAGACCCACTCGTTCGAGATCCAACGCCACTGGCGCGTCGGTGTCAAGGGGATTGAAGAGTCGTTTCGGGTGCTGCACGATGGGTCGCCCGACGACCTATTGAGCGAACACTGGGATGAAACCATCGCCGCCTTTTTGCCCGTCGGGATCGCCCACTTGTTCTTCTTCGATGGTGAACAGATTGCGGATTTAGCCGATGGTGGCCACGCCGCCGAGATTATCGGCACAGCAGTAAATACATTGCTTGGTTTGGACCTGTTGGAGCGCCTGACCGCGGACCTCAAGCTATTCGAACGCAGAAAACGCAAGGAGACCCTCGACGACAACGCCCTCACGGCACTCGCCGAGGCCGAGGCCGAGGTCACGTACCTGGACCAAGAGATAAAGCGCATATTCATGGCCAAGGGGGCGCTGGTCGACGAGGCCAAGCGCCTGACCGAGGAAGTCGACAAACACCGGGAGGCATTCGAAGTCACGGGAGGCGACCTCTATCGACGACGCGACGAGTTGAAGGCCGACCATGAGGAATTACTGAAAGAAAAAACCCATTGCGAAGATACCCTGCGGGAGTTGGTCGCCGGGCCGCTACCCTTGGCGCTGGTGGACGATTTGCTCGCCGCGGTCGAGACCCAAGCCCGGCGCGAGATCGAGATCCGACGTGCCAAGATCCTCGTAGAGGCCCTGGAGGAGCGCGACCAAGCGATGCTCGCTGCCCTGGACGGCAAGCTGGTCGGTAAGGATACCTTGGACGAGATCCGGCGCATCCTATCGGCCGATCGTGCCGAGCGGACCGGATTGGCGCACCAGCCCCTTTTGCTCGCTGCGGATGACCAGCTTGCGGAGCAGATCGCGCACCTGCGTGCTACCCAAATCCCGAGTGCCGAGCGCGAAGCGGACCGACTGATCCGGCGTTTAGGGCAATTGGAAGAGCGTCTCGCCCATACGGAGGACCAACTGGCACGCATCCCGAGCGAAGACAGTATCCGGGTCGCTCAAAACGCCCTTGATACCGCGGAGCGAGACCACCGTACCAAGCTCCGGGAGCTGGATCGGCTGCGCGAAGAACAAGCTACGCTGCAGCGACAGCACGCGGAAGCCAACGCAAGGTTAGAAAACCTCAGCGCCGCAAATCTGGAGGCCCGCATCGAGGCGGACGATCGTGAACGTATCCTCGAACACTCCGCGCGGGTCCGAGAAAGCCTCCAAGCACTCCATGAGCACGCCCTTGCCCGCCACGCTGAAAACATCCAGGCCCTCATGCTGGAGTCCTTCCGTAGGTTACTGCGCAAGACCGATCTGGTCGGCGGTCTGACCATCGACCCCCGGAGTTTCGAGCCCAGTCTCAGCGATCCCGACGGCCGCTGCCTGCCCTTCGACCGCCTATCCGCGGGCGAACGGCAGTTGCTTGCAACCTCATTACTCTGGGGCTTGGCACGAGCCTCCGGGCGTCCGATCCCGACCATCATCGACACCCCGCTCGGCCGTCTCGATTCGTCTCATCGCCGTAACCTGGTGGGGAACTACTTCCCCACGGCCTCCCATCAGGTGCTACTCCTATCTACCGACGAGGAGATTGTGGGACACTACTATCAGGCGCTCGATCCCTACATTAGTCGGCGCTATCTGCTCGAATACGACCCTGGAAAACAAGCAACCGCTATCCGAACCGGATATTTCGCTACTGATGAAGCCACCAGTCGATTACATACGCATCAGCTCGAAAGGGAAAGAAACCCTGACCAAGCTGAAGAAGCGAACCGGAATAGCCCACTGGAACCAGTTGTGCAGATTGGCGCTGTGCAGATCGCTGAATCTTGAGACCAAGCCGACCCTCTCCGACCCGCCGGATACGGCACTGGAAATCGATTGGAAGACCTTTGCTGGACAGTACGACAGCATCTTTTCGGCACTGCTCCTTCTGCGCGCAAGCCGGGACGGTGTTACGGTCGATTCACCTCAGGAGCTTACGAGCTATGTTCGCGCGCACATTGAACGTGGTATATCGACTTTGAACAGTATCAGGAAACTCGGGGATGCGGTGGTACAACAAATTCATACTTGATGTCGAGTCCTGGGAGTTATAGACTTATTTTTTGAATGGGAGGAGGATTGCGCAATGTTTTGGGGTTTCTCCACTCCATCAACCTGATTAGTGAACACCATCTGGCCAGAATCGGCATTGAAACGTGACGCAATCAATCAATAACGGTGCATGTATGGGATGCGCTCAATCAGACAGTGCAATCGCAATCGGCACAAGTCATAAGTCATGTGCCCCCCAATGCCATTAAGTTAGCTGTTGGCCACTTAGAGAAAACTACGAATCACGCGAATTTCCGCGAATAAGATCCCTCCCCTCGGTTCGGGACGACGGTTTCGCGCAGATTCGCGTGATTCGTAGTTTCTTCTCTTACTTTGCCGACCGATAATTCTTAATTTAATTTACCACATAATCTCCTCTTGTGGTTGGTTCAAATCCTTCAAGACAGGCCGGGTCGTCGTCAGTAGATCCAGGACGATGGCTACCCTGTCTTTCCCGGAAAATTTTTGCGGATTCGATGCATGAATCAACCAGCCCGGAAACAAATACAGGTTACCCTGTTGGATCTTGATTTCCTCTTCTTTGAGTCCTCTTCCGGTTCGCCGGAAATTCGGTTTTATGATCGAGAAGCTCCCTGTGTCATTGGGTACGCTGGGATAATATAAAGCGGTTATACTCGCTGCCCAGAGGTGAAAATGCCATCCGCGCGGCTTCCGCCATATATGCCACAGATGCCCGATGGTACTCAGCTTTTCATTTCGGACATAAGCCAGAGATTCACCGACGCGATCGGCATCGGCTAAGACCAGATTCTTGAAATGGGTGTTACAGATACGCAAAAATATCATCCACAACTTCCCCAGCTCAGGGGTTTTATCTATTCTCACATTATGACCTTTGGTCAAATCGATTTTAGCGTGATACTGCTCCACGGCATGTTTGCTTATAGTAAGCTCATGTTCCGACATTTCGTCTAAATGGGATTCCAATAAATACGGCCAATCCGGAAAGACATAGTTCATAATATGGCCTTCTCACGTCTAGGGGCTGTTGACATAATCCTAGCGAATCTTCGCCTCAACCATTGATGCGTGAATTTTCGTACGGAAACCGGAAAACCACGAATGCACACGAATCGACACGAATTGTGATTTGTGTTGATTTGTGTCAATTCGTGGTTTGTCGATCGTGCACACAAAACTTGACTCATTTGTAAAAATCCGAGGCAGTCAAGGAATCCTAGTCGTATAGCTGGGTTTCGTACCTCAACCCAGCCTACCCATTGGGACCGGCGGCGCTTACCGTTTCCGCGGCGGCATCAGGTCCGTGATCGAGCCTTGCGCCACCTCCGCGGCAAAGCAGATAGTCTCATTGAGGGTCGGGTGGGGATGGACGGTCAGGCCGATGTCCTCATAGTCCGCCCCCAACTCCAGGGCCAGCACCGTCTCGCCGATGAGCTCCCCGGCGTTGGGACCGACAATGCCGGCCCCCAGAATACGCCTGGTCTGCGGGTCGAACAGCAGCTTGGTCATCCCCTCGTCGCGCCCCACGCCGAGGGCCCGGCCGCTGGCGGCCCAGGGGAAGGTGCCCTTCTCGTAGGCGATGCCCTGGGCCTTGGCCGCGGTCTCTGTCAGTCCCATCCAGGCTACCTCGGGGTCCGTGTAGGCCACTGCGGGGATGGCCAGCGGATCGGAGAGGGCGGGTAGCCCGGCAATGACCTCGGCGGCCACCTTGGCCTCGTGCGTGGCCTTGTGGGCCAACATGGGATTGCCCACCACATCGCCGACGGCAAAGATGTTGGGTACATTGGTGCGCATGTGGACATCCACGGGAATGAAGCCCTGTTCGTCCACCTCGACGCCAGCCTTCTCGGCCGCGATGAGCTTACCATTGGGGCGCCGGCCGACGGCTACCAGGACCCGGTCGTAGGTCTGGTCCTCCGGGACCTGGGCACCCTCGAAGCTGACTCGGATACCGTCGGAACCAGGGGTCATCGCCGTTACCTTGGTGCCCAACATGATGCGTTCGTATCGCCGCTTGATGACCTTCTCGAGGGGGCGCACCAGATCTTTGTCGCAGCCCGGAATCAGCTGGTCCAGCAGCTCCACCACCTCGATACGTGACCCCAGGGCCTGGTAGACGGTAGCCATCTCCAACCCGATGATACCGCCGCCGACGATGAGCATCCGTCCGGGGATATCCGCCAGCTCCAGGGCATCGGTGGAGTCCATGACCCGCGGATCCTCGTGGGGGAAGCCGGGGATCTTTATCGGGCCGGAGCCGCAGGCGATAATGGCATGGTCGAAGCCGATCGAGACCGAGCCTTCGCGGGTGGCGACACCGATGTGCCTGGAATCCTCGAAACGGCCGGTGCCCTGCACCACCTGGACCCCGCGTTGTTTGGCGAGCGCCGTCAGGCCGCCGGTCAGCTTTTTGACCACCTTGTCCTTGCCCGCGCGCAGCTCCGCCAGATCGATCTTGGGCGCGCTGAAGCGCACACCCATCCTGGTTATTTCCGCCGCCTCGTTGATGATGTGGGCGGTGTGCAGCAGGGCCTTGGAGGGAATACAGCCCACATTGAGACAGACGCCCCCCAGGTTCTCATAGCGTTCGATCAGGACCACCTGCTTGCCCAGATCCGCGGCGCGGAAGGCGGCGGTATAGCCGCCCGGCCCGCCACCAAGCACCACCACCTGGGTGGATAGGTGCATTGCGGACCCCGCCGGCGCGGGTGCGGACTGCGGTTCCGATCCCGGGAGCGGCCGGGGTGCCGGGTCGTCCGCCTCGACCTCCAGGGTCAGAATCGGGTCATCCTCCGAGACCTTTGTTCCGACTTCGACCCCGAGCTCGACGACCCTGCCTGCCGCGGGCGATGGGATCTCCATAGTCGCCTTATCGCTCTCTAAGGTAATCAGGGATGCCTCTTTCTCCACCCGGTCGCCGGGGGCGACCAGGATCTCGATGACCTCCACCTCCTTGAAATCGCCGATGTCGGGGACCCTGACCTGGATGTTCGTGCTCACGTGATATTTCTCATTGTTGCTTAATTGGAACCGCAAAGGCGTAAATGTCAGGTTCTATGTGCAATTGCGGCATTCAGCGTACCACACATGAGTAATACCCCTCGTATTGCGAGCCCTCTTCAATTTCGAGGGATTCAGTTGTCGAGCCACATCGTGTACTTATTTTCGCCTTATAGGAGCCTTCAGATAATTCTATGGTATACTCCCTATAGGCACAAAATACGAATTTTAAAATAAATTCCTGGAAAGACGTGTAACTTTCTGAGAGATGATATACTAAGTTGGGTTAGAGAGCTTATTGTGTACATTGAGGCAGCAATGATAAGAATCGACTTCCGCCCGCAGGATATCAAGAGGATTAAGCAGTTACGCTACGATGACCCTCATCCAAGAGTGAGAAGGAGAATGGATGTGCTGTGGCTAAAAAGTCAGGGCCTTTCCCATCAGGAGATCTGTCGGCTTGCCGGTATTGGTAGTAACACCTTATGCAAATACCTCAGGATGTATCAAGCGGGTGGGGTGGAAAAACTAATGGAAATTAACTTCTACGCCCCGACGAGTGAGTTGGATGAGCATCGAGCTCGCCTCAAAGCCCATTTTCGCGCGCATCCGCCAGCGACGCTCAAGGACGCGATAGCAAGCATAGAGCAGCTGACTGGAATCAAGCGCAGCCCCAGCGCCGTGGGAAAGTTCCTGAAGTCGCTTGGTATGCGCCCGAGAAAAGTCGGGTCGATCCCGGAAAAAGCGGACTCGGAAGAGCAAGAGAGATTCAAAATCAATGAGTTAGAGCCGCGCCTCGAAGAAGCCAAGGAAGGCAAGCGCGCTATTTTTTTGTCGATGCTGCCCATTTCGTATTCGGACCTTTTCTCGGTGTACTGTGGTCATTTACACGCCTCTTTGTAAAGGCGACCGCCGGACGGAGACGTTTTAACGTTCTCGGCGCGCTAAATGCCATCACACATGAACTGGTGTTAATCACGAATGACAGCTATATCAACGCCGAAAGTGTTTGTGAATTGCTCCGAAAAATCGCATCGGTAACGCATGGAGTAGCGATTACTCTGGTGTTGGATAACGCGCGTTACCAGAGATGCAAAATCGTCACCGCACTCGCCTTGAAACTCAATATCGAGCTACTTTTTCTGCCACCCTATTCACCGAACTTGAACCTCATCGAGAGAGTATGGAAGTTCGTCAAGAAAGAGGTTCTCTATTCCAAGCACTATTACGACTTTGGCAGTTTTAAACGTTCAATATCGGCGTGTTTAAATCAAACACACACAACGTACAAGAAGGAGCTTGATTCGCTCCTCACGCTGAGATTCCAAGTGTTCAAGAAATGCAATATTGTGCCAATATGAAGTATAGTAGATCCAGGTCGAACTTTGTGGGTCCTGCCGGCTAGCCTTATAGTGATCGTTGCTCCAGTATCATTGTCTACTTTAAAATAGCCCACTGCAGGAGGTCGCATTATGATTTTACCTACTGTACACCAATACTTACCCGTATAGGTCGATCCATTCGTTATATCGAAAGACTCATTCACTGATCCACACCTTGCCGATATTACCGCTGTGTAAGGTCCACTGGGTAACTCTATCGAGAAAGATCCGGGTGCTATTGTATGTCTCGCACCGCCGACCTTTACTGTGAGCTTCGCTTCCGTGTTATTCTCTACAACAAAATTGCCCTTCTGAGGCTGAATATCTTTTTGCGAAAATGTTAGAGTGTAGCTGCTCCCGGACTCGTAAACGTCTTCGCCATGCAGCCGACGCAAGTTGTTACCACAAAGACGGGTATCAACACCAAACTCGTAGGAACCTGCCGTAATATCGAGATCCTCCGACCTGCCTGCCTCTACCCCGAATTTACGTGTGGTTGGTCCTAGGAGGTAAAAACCCAATTTGCACTTGGTATCGTTCGTGATCGTAAGTTTCACGGGGTATTTGGGTAAACGGGGATGCGTCGCTGGGGATGTGGGGTTTGCAGGTTGGCGAGGATATGTCGATGACGATCTAACTTTGCTCCGCCTTGCCCGCGGTGCATTGTTATGCTGGTTCTTCCGGATGTTGTCCAGCACTTTCCGCACATTTGCGGCTTCGCCAGGATGACTTTCATAAGGTATATATGGTGGGGGTACTGGGAGTGGTGGGGATACTGGGAGTACGGATGAACAGGCGGTAAGAAACAGGGTGGATGCGATTACGATAAACAAGAATGTTATACGTTGTACGAAACGATGGATGGCACGCATTAGGGGGTTCCTATGAGTGTAGGTATGGGTTCAGGCATCCCGTTACGTGTCTTTTCAACAGTAAGGGTGCTGAGTGGTTCGTCTTGAATTGAGGTAGTATTACTGACTCGTGTCTTTTTAGTGGAAATGGGATCTGGAGGTGTGTCTTGGTCCAAAATTCCCATCTCATCCTGCGATTTGGTAATAGTATGTTGCAAATGCTCTCCACTACTATTCAGGTATCCCACAGAAAGCAAACCAAGACCAACGAAAGATAGCGCTATCAAGGTGACCAGACGGGAGGAAACGATGGGTTGGGGCCGAAGGAATAGGGGATCGGTTGCCTGGGATGGCAGGTCCGGCGCCGGACCGGGTGGAGGCTGCTTGTAGGGCGGGCAGTCCAGCAGTTTGCGCAGCAGGGATTTGTATCCTTCCGGTCCGTCGAGACAGAAATAATCATATCCCTGGAGCTCGAGTGGGATATGTTCCTGGTCCGAGGCATGGAAAAAGACTGGAAAGATCCGGCCGTTGTGTAGCTTTTTCGAGTAGAGCAGATTTCGGATCAGCCTGGCCTCCCAACCAACGCCCAACCCGGTAGCGGGCTGCTTCTGGTCATCGAAACCCTGGTCATCGAAACGCTGCGCATAGGTGGGCGTCACGACGCAAAGGACAGCATCCGCCTCGATGAGCTGTCGCTTCATCCAGGTAGGCCAATCCTCCTTCGTATCCTTGTAAAAATCGAGACGGCACGCGCACCCGTCCTGCCGGAGGCTGGCGTCCAGCCTCCGCACGCGCTCGGTATGCCCGTCATTGTCGTGGCTATAACTGATGAAAACGATGGGCTTATCCATTACGAATAGGATTCAGGCAAAATTTATCTTGATTAAATTTGGAAACCGGGGAATCAGGTCACTCCGACCCAGTTCCCGGTGCCGGTCGAAGAAACGGACCTTGCCGTTCTGGCCGCAGATCCAGAACTCCCGCGCCCCGCGGGCGAAATAGAGTCCCTTCTTCTCGTCCATCTCCTGTTCGGAGTTGGAGGGCGAAAGGATTTCGATCACGATATCCGGGGCCTCCGGGTAGGGATTGGCCCGTCGGTGACGCTTGAAGAACGCCTTTTTGGCCCAGGCCACATCGGCGACCTTGACGCCGGCACCGGTGAGCACGCTGCACTCGGAGATGGCGTAGCCCCCGGCCCCGAGCTTGGCCAGCCGTTGGACGATCAGGGCCTGAAAGAGCCCGTGTTCATTGGAAGCGGGCGTCATTTCCAGGTGGCCCCACTGGTTGGTCTCCACCTTGAAGGGGAGGTCACGGAGTTGGGGGTGGTCACAGACCTCCTGCCATTCCATATCGGGTTTCCCCGTTGCCGATCACCGGATTTATAGACCGATTCTACAAGATAGGGCACATCGGTGCAGCGTAAAGGACTGCAGGGTGCGGTGAACGCCTGCCTATCGTTCGAGGGACACCTGCCTGCACCGGTCTACTACCCCGCAGGATGGGACAGGCAGGTCGGCTGTCCCTGCATCAGGGACCCCGGTCAGATTCAGGTTTTAAATCCGCAGATTGCACAGTCAAAGAACGTGGGCATCAGCCAAGAAATTTATACGCGCTCGCCCTGCGGCGCGGTTCAGGCGAGCGGGCAGAAAATTATATTGCGGTAAAGCGATTGCACGTCCAAAGCAAGCCTCGAATGCCTCGGTCCTCAGAACCAGAGCATGTTGCGGAAACCAGGGAGTCCTTACGAGAGGACTATTTTGCCGACCGACGCCCCTGGGTAGTCGCATACTCCGGTGGGAAAAATTCAACCCTCGTGCTCCATTGGTTTACGAGCTGATCCGGGAGCTTGGACCGGGGGCAAGCAAACCGATCCATGTGGTTGCCTCCGACATACGCGTCGAGGCCCCTAATGTGGAGGACTATCTTGCGGACTGCTTGTCTCGGATCGAGAGCCATGCCAGGGCCAACGGCCTGCACGTCTACGTGCACCGGGTTCAGCCGGCACCGGAACAAGGCTTTTGGGGCAACCTGATCCGAGACCCGAAAAGAGATACTGCACTGGCTCCTGGCACTGGAGAAACGCGTCGAGCGCCGTCTGATCGACGATGCCGAAATTGCTTACATTCAGCAGCAATGGAGCAACGAGCTCGATGTCACCGAGACCGCATTGACCATCGCGCGGGAGTTCGGACGGGAGGTTGGGACCTTGACCATCACACCGGAAGACAAATCCGACGATCTGGATCTGATCGAGGAATTGGCCCCCCACTTCGAGGTCCAGCCCATCTGGGCCACGGATCTCTACCGGCTGGTCTCGGAGCGATATGCGTCCCTGGATAGCCCAAGCCGCCGGCAACTCCGGGATGAGGTCATCAAGGTGGTCGAGAACGCTGTGCGACAGGCCGCTGGGACCGATCCGAGGTCATGATCTTCGAGTGATATATGCACATCCTAAGTACACTTCATGGATCCGTGAGGTAACATCCGGAGAGATAACCATTTGGGGGCCTTCTTGAAGCCATCCGCTGTGCGGGTGGTTGTTGTCTATGGTACATGAGGAGAAAATGGCATGAAAAATAGTTTACTAGAACGAGTTACGTCAGAAGAAGGAAAATGTGGGAGTCGTCCATGTATCAGAGGAAAACGAATGCGTATCAGCGATATCCTTGAATTGCTTGGAGCAGGAGCATCATTCGAGGAAATTTTGGAGGACTATACTTTTCTCGAACAAGAAGATATTTTGGCCGCTTTACAGTACGCTGCATCTCAAACAGACCATGTGGTACTCAAGGTAGCATGAAATTTCTTGTTGATAACCAATTACCCGTGGCTCTAAGTCGATTTTTGCAATCACGAAATGTGACCGCCCTTCATGTCTTGGATGTTCAGTTAGATGAGGCAAGCGACAGAGAAATATGGCAATACGCGAAGTTGAATAATTTAACAATAATCAGTAAATGTGTGTCTGATCATGGGCCGCAACGGCTTCGGCAAGACCAGTCTGCTCAATCGTCCTGGTCGTGGGAGAGCTGGCAGACCTGCTGTTTCAGTCCCGCGAGGTCGAAGAGCCTCTAGTCCGGCTGGCCTAACAGGCGCGGGCCGTCGGCACCCATCTGGTGTTGGCTACCCAGCGGCCCGACGCGGAGACCTTCAGCGGTCTCTTGCGCAGCAACGTGCCGGGGCGCATTACCCTCTCGGTACGCACGGCGGACGAATCCAGAATCATCCTGGACGAGACCGGCGCGGAGAAGCTGCTGGGTGCCGGCGATATGCTGCTGCGACCACAGGCCGGCGCTCCCGCCCGCCGTGCCCACGGGGTACTGGTGGGCAGCGACGACATCCGGCTCTGTCTGCAAACCGCCCGTGGGAGGGCCGAATGAGTGACATCACCGTCTATGAGTTCCAACCTTTGTGGCTGACCCTGGACCGGGTCGGGCCATTTCAGGATACACCTTACGAGATCGATTTCACCGACGAGCAGGATCGGCCCTGCAATCTCTTTCTGCTCATGTCCGAGAACGGACGTGGGAAGACCACAGTGTTGGAGTGCATGGCCTTGTTGATGCGTCTATTCGGGGCAACGGAACCTCGGCAGTTCGGTTATGAGGATCTGGATGCGGGAGAAGGCCGGATTCAGCTCGATGTGCTGACCCGCATTCATTGGCAGGGGAGTGACCACCGCATCCTGCTGTCCTTGGTAGCCGGCAATCTCGGTGAAGAGACC
Source organism: Candidatus Thiosymbion ectosymbiont of Catanema sp. Cochon2018 (assembly GCA_011392765.1). GTDB lineage: Bacteria > Pseudomonadota > Gammaproteobacteria > Chromatiales > Chromatiaceae > Thiosymbion > Thiosymbion ectosymbiont_A. The sequence continues at coordinate 239,193 of WYCW01000004.1, forward strand.
TTCCTCAAGGCATGGGATACCCCGGATCTGGATCGGTTCGGGGCCCAGGAATGGCATCGCATCGGTTTCCGGCAGCAACCGGGGCTTCCGGTGGGGGGCTACTGGCGCGGCGACAATCTCGCGCAAGATTTACATTATCACCTGATCTTTGCCAACCGGTCGGCACCGGAAGGCTTCGCGAATTCGACCCTGAGTTTGCCCACGGCCCTGTATTTCCCCGCCTATCGAGATGTTCCGTCCATCCTTGGACTCGGGGACCGACCCATTACCCAGCCGGAGCACTGGGGCTACAGCTCGGCCTTCGAGTTTGCTGCCCACAGCACCCAGTGGACCGAGTCGCTGGACAATCTCCTCGTCTGGCTCGCCTGGTTGAGCAACGGCAGCTTCGAGGCGGCGGTCGAGACCGTCAATGGGACCGTTTTCGGAAAATCCCCGGACAAATTTCTGGTGCCCGAAATCCGCCGGGTTCCGCCGGAGGCGGTGGTCCACAGTGCCGGCCAGACCCACCGCCTGGATCGACTCTCCAGCGGCGAAAAGAACCTGGTCCAGCTGTTTCTACGGATCGGTGCCCACGGTACCCGCAATACCTGGATTCTGGTGGACGAGCTGGATGTCCATCTCCATGTTCGCTGGCAGCACAAGGCGATCAATGCCATGAAGGCCCAGGTACGCCGACAACCCGGAACGACCGTCATTGCCGCGACCCACTCGGTCGAGATACTGGAGGCCTTTCAGGTCGACATTCGAGAGGAAGGGCTGATCAAAGGCGGTTTGATCATCGATGATAATCTGCGTTAGAGAGGGTGTCGCAAAAGTAGCGCAGGCGTTCTCGCCTGCATCGAAAAATGCAGGCGGGGACGCCTGCGCTACGCCCCACGGATGGGCTTTTGCGACACCCTCCGTTAGAGGGGTGGGAGTTGGGGACATGGGTGTATTCAAAAAAGTTGAAGGCAAAGACAGGTTGGTTCTCAAACAGCGCGGCGGCGCGATTGTCTTCCTGGAGTCCGAGGAGGACTTTCAGATCATCGCAAAACGCTGGTTCTTCAACGAGGGGGAGGACATCTTGTTCAAGCCGGCCGATGCTTATGAGGCTGGGACTGGAGGTGGTGGCTGCAAGGCCGTCATTGATTTGGTCGAGGGGTGCAGGGGGGATGGCATCAAGGCATTCGGGCTGGTCGATCGCGACGCCCTTCTGAACGACCGAAATTGGTCGCTGTGGTGGGAGGATCAAGACGACGAATTCCTGGCTGCCCGTCCTTACGGTGACTCTATCCGCGTACTGCTACGCTGGGAGTTGGAAAACTATCTGTTCGATCCGGAGGCAATGGCCGATGTGGCGAATGACGCCGCGATGACATCTACGCATACCGCCGATTCCATCGTGGAGTCCTGCCTCAAGTGTGCCGATGAGTTGAAGGATAGGACCGCGGCAACCGTTGCAGCCAGGGCTGCCAATCTCTCGCAGCCGTCAGAGGCATTCGGATGTGATCCACCATTGCATGGTTCCGCCATGACGGAAAAATTGCGGGATCATTTGTCCAAGAAGGGACATGAGAATGCAGGTCAGGCGATGACCGATGAACGTCGACGGATCGACCGCTTCGACTCGCTAACTGCCCCGGCGCGGGAGCGCTGGGAGCGCTTAGTTCGCATGTTGGATGGCAAGGCATCGCTCAAGTACCTCAGCTTCCGTACCGGCACTCGTTTCGATGAACGTCGCGGGGATCTCGCCCGTCGCATGTCCGAGAAGAAGGCCGTTCCAACCGAGATACTCGGCTATATTGAGGAGTTCAAAACCGCCGCACTGCCATGATAGCCTTCCGATATGACCGCAAAAGACATCATCAGCCGCGATCTGCTCAAGCGGCTTACTACCGATCCGGCACGCCATCTCCTCGGAACGGATATCTGTTTTGCCGGCCACTCCGGACCGATCCGACAATTCCTGATCTACATGGGTAGAAGCCGCTCGCCGGACGAGCATCCGTTCCGATTCTTTCTCAACCTTTCCGATGCCATTGCAACAAATGTTTTCCTGATGCTTTATCCCAAGCCGGACGTCCGGTTTTTGTTGGGTGAGAACCGTAGCAGAATGGAAGAACTTCTTGGTTGTCTGAATAGCCTCGAACAGCAGGTTTTAATTAACGGAGGAAGGATCTATGGCGGAGGGTTGCACAAGCTGGAACCAAGTGAGCTTGCAAATCTACCGATGCCGAGGCTTCCGGAATGGCTCCGGACTCAAAAGCAAGCGGAACCGGTCTTTTCATGAGCGCAGCCTGAAACAATGTCCTAGCGAGGCTTCGCCTCAGACCGACGAGGCGAGAGTTTTTTGTCAAAGACGTAAAGATTTTTCATCCGCAGATTACGCAGATTTCCACAGATGAAAGACAAAATAATCTGTGGAAATCTGCGTAATCTGTGGACAAAAAAAAGAGGCATCTTTTGTGTAACGCACAAATTTGACTCATTTGTAAAGCTGGCCGGTCCCTCAAGGAATCCTAGCAACCCAGCGATGTTGGGTGGTCCATCATCCCCTATGGGAAGCTGCTGTTCGGTACAGAAAAAAGCCGGCAAATGCAGAATATGCTGAAATGATATACCAAGGTGAACGGCATGAGTTACAGAGATCATTTCGTCCGTGATCCTCGGATCTGCGGCGGTGAGACCGTCATCAAGGGCACGCGAGTTACCTTGCGTACGCTCCTTGCAAGCTTGGCCGAAGGCGCTACAGTCGAGGAGATCCTTGGTGACTTTCCTTCCCTCGATAGGCAGGATGTCCAAGCGGTTATTGCGTTTGCCGCGGTGTCCGCCGAGGAGAAATTGCCTATATCCAACTGCGTACTCTGTGTCTCTGTGGTTAATCGATCCTGTTGCCGATCTTTTCTATGGTGCATCCGGGGCACGGAATGAAGAACACCCGCGCATCGGCAGCGGGTAGCGGCTTGATAGAGGCATTTCTACGCCAAGCGGTAGCACGAGGCACGCTGCGGGCGGTGGATTTCCACTTCGCACGCCACATGGAAGCCTTGGCCGGCGGCGATGCCCCGGAGCTGCTGTTGGCCGCGGCCCTGACCAGCCATCGGGTGGGAGAAGGCGATGTGTGCCTGGAGCTGGGCCGCTGTCGGGAGCTTCCCCTGTTTCAGGACGGCGGGGACCCGGACAGGCCGCGGATACCGGCCCCGGAGGCCTGGAGCGATGTCTTGCGTACCCGTGCCGTGGTCGGGGAGCCCGACGACCGTGCCCCGCTCATCCTCGACCGGCACGGCCGGCTCTATCTCGGACGCTATTGGGAGTTCGAGCGACAGGTAGCGGATGCTGTGCGTGCCCGTGCCCGTGCCCGCGCCCTCGCGCCGACGGTGGACCGCGACCGGCTGCGGCAAGGGCTGGGACGTCTGTTTCCCGGCGTCGGCGCCATCGACTGGCAGCGGGTCGCCGCCGCGGTGGCGGTGCTGCAGAGATTGTGCCTGATCTCCGGCGGACCGGGTACGGGCAAGACCCGCACCGTGACCGCGATTCTCGCCCTGTTAGTGGAGCAGGCGGCGGATATCCCCCCACGCATCGCCTTGGCTGCCCCCACCGGCAAGGCGGCGGCCCGGCTCTCGGAGTCCATCCGCGTCGCCAAGGCGGAGCTGCCGGTGACGGAACAGACCGCGGACTGCATCCCTGAGGCGGCCGTCACCCTGCACCGCCTGCTCGGCTATCGTCCTGGGCGCGCCACGCCGCACCACGGCGCGGACAATCCCCTGCACCTGGAGGTCCTGGTGGTCGACGAGGCCTCCATGGTGGATCTGCCCCTGATGGCCTGCCTGCTGACCGCACTGCCGGACCAGGCCCGCCTGATTCTGCTCGGGGATCAGGACCAACTGGCCTCGGTGGAATCGGGCCGGGTGCTCGGCGACCTGTGTGGGCGAGGTCGGGTGTCCGGCTACTCGCCGGGGCTGTGCGCGGAGGTCGCGGCGGTGGCGGGTGACCGGCTGGAGCCTGCTGCCGCCCCTGGTCCCGACCTGGGCGACCGGATCGTCGTGCTGCGTAAGAGCCGGCGCTTCGGCAAGGAGAGTGGCATCGGCGCCCTGGCCCAGGCCGTCAACCGGGGCGATCCGGATGCGAGCCTGCGGATTCTGGCCGCCGACCGCTATCCGGATGTCCGGTTGGAAGCACCGCGGGTACAGGTGCTGACTGATCTGGTCGCACAGCAGTTGGTCCCCGCCTGGCGCCGAGTACTGGCGAGCCCCGATCCCCCGGCGGCGCTGTTGGAACTGGAGCGGATCCGGGTGCTGTGCGCCCTGCGCTCGGGACCCTACGGGGTCGAGCGCCTGAACGAACGCCTGACGCAGGCCCTGGAAGCAGCGGGCCTGATTCGGCGCGACGGTGAGTTCTACGCCGGGCGTCCGATCATGCTCACCGCCAACGACCATACCTTGGGGCTCTACAATGGGGATGTGGGCCTGGTCCTGGCCGATCCTCGGAGCGGCGGTGCCCTGCGGGTATTCTTCGCCACCGCCGAGGGTGTCCGGCGCGTCCTGCCGTCGCGTCTGCCAGCCCGCGAAACCGTTTATGCCATGACGGTCCACAAGAGCCAAGGTTCCGAGTTCGATGAAGTGTTGCTGGTGCTGCCCGAAGCCGAGAGCCGAGTGCTTACTCGGGAGCTCATCTATACAGGCATCACTCGGGCCAGGAAACAGGTGCGGCTGCTTGCTACCGAGGAGCGATTGCGCGCAGCGATCGCCCGGTCCGTGGTCCGCACCAGCGGGTTGTACGATGCTCTGTGGGCAATACCCGGCGCGGATAATTCGGTTCAGTGAGGACAGCAGTCCTGGCTGCGGAATCGTTTGAACCGCGAAGGCGCAAAGATTTCTATCTTCCCCTACGGGCACGGAGAATGATTGGTAACGACATCTTTTATCCGCAGATTACGCAGATTCTCACAGATGGAAACGAAGTAATCTGTGGAAATCTGCGTAATCTGCGGATAAAAAAGGGTTTTTGTCGGGAACCCCGACCTACCTGACGGTGGACAGGCGCAGGGGACGCGGAGTTTTCAATCAGGCGCTAGGGGGCGTTCTCAATTGAGCCAAATCATCATAAAAATCAAGCCTGTAGGCTGGGTTACGGCCAGGGACGGCCAAACCCAGCACAGGGTATTGCGGATCGGAAAAGCTGGGTTTCGTTCCTCAACCCAGCCTACAACACTTAGATGATTTATTGATTGAGAACGCCCCCTAGTATAGTCGCCATGACTGTTCGCCCACCGCTGATCTCCATCATCGCCGCAATGTCCGAAAATCGGGTCATCGGACGCGGTAACCGCCTGCCCTGGCACCTCCCCGCCGATCTTGCCCACTTCAAGGACCTGACCCTGAACAAGCCTATCGTTATGGGACGGCAGACCTGGGAATCCCTGCCGGGACCGCTCCCGCAACGCATCCACATCGTGGTCACTCGCAACCGCTCCTACAGTGCTCGGGGTTGCCTCCTGGTGGGTTCACCAACAGAAGCTATCGAGGCCGCGGGACCTGTCCCGGAGCTGATGGTGGTTGGTGGAGCCGGTATCTACCGGGACATGCTCCCCCTGGCACGGCGCATGTATCTTACCCTGGTGGCCGCGGTACTGGAGGGGGATGCCTGGTTCCCGGATTGGGACCGGGCTTGCTGGCGCGAAGTTGTCCGGAAGGAGCGGCGGCACGATGAACGCAACCGCTACGACCTGACCTTTGTGACGCTGGAAAGAATTGCCGAAAGTCGAGGCCACCTACCGGCGCGGCGATCTGTTCGCCAAGCGTGCCCGGATGATGGAGGAACGGGCGGAGTTCATCACCAAGGCGCCGGCGTCCGTGACCACCTTACCGGCGACTGAGAGGCCCCAGGCCGGGAGCGCACGCACGGAACCCGTATAAGCGTGCAGGAGCAAAGCGTAAAGAATAGCTTTAAACATTAGATAGCCCCCCCCAAGAGGTCCGGGAAAGGGAGAAGGAAAAACTAAGTAAGTCTGTAGCTTTATCAGCACCTTGGACAAGTCTTAAAGGTGCCCACGCAATTAATCCCACGGCCAGGCCACCTATAATCGAACCTATCGCTCCAGCTATTGCCCCAGTCAATGCAAGACCATCATTACTCCCTACGAATGGATCACTGAAAAAATGAAAACCCACTAATGCTAGCGAGGCTTCGCCTCAGACCGACGAGGCGTGAGTCGCGGTTGACAAGAACCACGAATGGACACGAATATTATTTACTCAATTCTACAACCCGTGCGTTTTCATCGGGAACCCTAACTTCTTCAAGCCCGTGACAACCTCTTTATAGGTTAGCTCTGGTACTTTCTTGAAAAACATCTGCTTATATCAGGCATGTTTTATCGTGCCATCTATGTCCCGAAACGAAAGAACCTCTACTACCTTTGACGCATTCAAGTGCAATTTATTTAATAGACACGCAACATAATAAAGGAGAAAGCATTGCCAAGGTCCTTTCCGGTTTAATAGGTATTGTTTTTGAAAGTCGTCTTTTTCCTCATTGATGTCTTCGATGTATTCGGCAATTTGGGATTCCAGCTTAGTTTTCGCTTCCGCTAATGTATTTGCTTGAGCGGCTAAGCCAAACTCAAGGCTCATTGCCACATAAAGGCCTCCACTACGCTCGATTAGGTATCTGATTTTCATCGTCGCCTCCTGGTTGAACTGGTCAATCAATAGAGAGAAAGCCAAACGCCATCCGTGGCAGGCCGTTTGCGAGTCGTTACACCCAGGCCGACGGAAGAACGAGCACTCGGGGCGGACACCGCATCCGCAACGACCGCGAGGCCGCACGCTGGCAAGGCACCGCTACACGCACACCCGGCCTCCTATACTTAACCACCTTATGCCATAAGGTGGCACGTGTCCACTGTGCGAGGCACCGCTACACGCACACCCGGCCTGCTACGCCGTAGGACAGGTTAGGGATACCGGACCATCCGACATCCCCCGCGATTGGTTCCTACCTGCGCGGCGGCTCACTTTGTCGGCCAATCATGGACACAATACCGAGACAGTTGCCACCATTGTTGCACGCACGCGGGGCTTGCCGATGGATCTGGATTTGATATGTAACATATCATAATTATGTTATTATGATATTGTATGGCACGATACGTTATGCAATCCGCGAACCGGCAGGAGAAGCCCCATGCCCCGCCCTGGTATCACCCGCGAGCAAGTCTTCGAGGCCGCCGAACACCTGACCCATGCTGGCCGTGCCCCTACCGTGCTGGCGATCCGTGCCCATCTTGGTAGCGGTAGCCCCAACACCATTGGCCCCCACCTGGCCGACTGGAAGGCGCAGCACGCAACGGGGCAGGCCGAGGCCGTACCGCCCCTCCCGGAACCCGTAGAAACCGCGATGCGGCAGGTTTGGGGTTTGGCCTTGAAGCTGACCCAGGATCAGTTAGAGGGAGAACGCCAAGCCCTGAGCACGGCCCGAAAGGAGATCGAGCAGGAACGGGCGGAGTTGTCGGCGGAGATCGAACGCCTTGACACCGCCCTTGAGCACGCGCAGAGCGAAGCACGGCAGGCCGCCGAAACCCTGGACACCGAACGCCAAGCCCACTATCAGACCCAGGCCGAGCGACAAGAAGCCCGTTCCCTGGCGGACGAGCGGGCAAACCGGAACGCAGAGCAAGAGCAGGAATTACACCAGTTGCGCACCGAGAACGAGAAGCTACGCATCGAGGCCGCGACCGCCGATGAGCGGGCGGCCCAGACCGCCGAGCTACGCGCGATCCTCGAACAATTCGTAACCGCAGGCTAGCGAGGCTTCGCCTCAGACCGACGAGGCGTGATCATCGCTCTATCGCTATCGAAAGCGGAACCGTGATCGTGATCGTAATCGGAGACGCCAGGCAAAGCGGGCACGGAAAATCTGATGGCTACGAGTTTCGACCCGGTACCTGGCCGGGACCTCCGGAGACCACGAACTGCGAAAGAATGCGGTCCCTCCTACGGCGGCTTCGACTACGATCATGATCACGACAACGAGAGGGGTTAGACGTTGGCGAAATTTGACTCATTTGCACAAAATCCGGTCATTCAAGGAATCCTAGCGGCGCGACGCTGAAATTTCCCAAATGATTTCGGATAAATCCAGAGGTGCACATGGGCGGGAAAGGTAGCGGAAGGCCCTGTTTCGGCGCGAGGGCTACCACCGAGGATTACCCTTCCATCGACGTGCGGCATTGGCAACGGGATGGTCTGCTGGTGCCGTATCAATCGTTCAACCAGCAATGGTTCCAGCACGGCAAGGTAGCCGCTTCCATCGAGGTATGCACCGAGCCCGACCGGGTAATCCTCACCCACCACCAAAGCAGCGGCGAGGATTGGGAATACGAAAGCTACCCCGTCGATCTCGACTGGACAAACTGCAATCCTGGCGGGCAATGCCCCTGGTTTCTCTGCCCGGCCTTTGGTTGTGACCGGCGCGTGGCAATCCTGTATGAAAGCGGCATCTTCGCCTGCCGTCACTGCTGCCAGTTGGCCTATTCATGCCAGCGGGAAGGCAATTTCTTACGGGCACTGCGGCGAGCGGATAAAATCTGCGCCCGCTTAGGCGGGGAGACAACGGGCATCATCCCTCGCTACGGCAGGAAGCCTAAAGGGATGCGCTGGAGCACTTATGAACGGCTGACCGATCAGTACGACACCATCCTGGATGCGTTAATCCGAAGATGATCTTTACCCGTCAACCACCGTCGGGAAGGGGGGCTAATTGGGGGGTCGAGAAAGATAAACGATAAAAATATCCTTTCAAATCAACAGATTAAAAATCAGATTGGCGGAGAGGGAGGGATTCGAACCCTCGGTACGCTATTAACGTACACACACTTTCCAGGCGTGCTCCTTCAGCCACTCGGACACCTCTCCGGGAGATCGCATGCCTTGTGATCGGTGTAATTGCCGATCCCGCGGTGCCGAATCCACCGCTTCCAAAGCGATTGCGCGGCGGGGAGAATATACGAAGCCGTCTATCCATGCAAACCGGCACCGGCAGGTATCGCAAGGTCTTTATAAGTTTGCCGCCTGCCTGGCAATAACGTAGGTCTTGGCCGAGAGTTCCAGGGAGCAGGTCCATTTGTAAGCCAGGTCGAGGGTCTCGCCCCAGGCGTAGACTCCGTGGCCGCGGACCATGGCGATCCGATGCTCGGCAAGGGCGTTCGCTATGACCGCCGGCGCCTGCTCCAGGTAGTCCGCGTATTCCACTGAGAACACCGAGACCCGCTCGAAATAGGACTGCCCCTCGATGTCCGGCGGGCGGAAGTCCTGACCGGCGAAGCTCAAGGCCACCGAGTAGGGGCCATGGCTATGCAGCACCGCCCTCGCCTGGGGTTGTTCCCGATACACGCGCTGGTGTAATGGCGCATCCATGGAGGCGCCTCGGGGGCAGGGGCCGTCCAGGGAACAGGCCACCAGGTCGTCGGGTTCCAAGGTATCCGCGCAGGCCCCGGTCGGGGTGATCCAAAAGGTCTCACCCGAACGTACCGAGGCATTGCCGGAGTGCGAGTCGTTGTAGCCATAGTGGCGTAGCCAACGATAATAGCGGACCAACTCCGTCCTCGACTTCTCATCGTCGGGGGTCCGGGTCGTCATGTGCTGTTGTACGAAATCGGCGATCGCCGCGGGGTCTTCCAGGGGTAGCCGCGGGGGGTGATCTCCGCCGGGCAGGTTGTGGTCCGTGACCACGGCGATAATATTCGGGTCTTCCGGATACAAGGGCGGCTTGCCCATGGTGGTGCGGTGGATCTCGATCTTGGGGTAGGCCGCATGTTTGAATCCCTCCACCAGGATCAGGTCCAGCCGGTCCGCGTCGAATCTTTGCAGCATCTTCTCCAGGGACGGGTCCTTGCCGTTATCCCCCTGTTCCGACTGCAACGCCCAGCGCTCCCGGGAGGCCAGCAGGATCTGATCCGCACCCGCCGCCCGGAGCTGGTAGCTGTCCTTGCCCGGCACGTCGAGCGCGAAGGTATGGTGGGCGTGCTTGAGATAACCGACCCGTAGACCCCGGTCCTTGAGTATCGGCACCAGTTTCTGCAGCAACGTGGTCTTGCCGCTGCCGCTGGGGGCAACGAACCCGATCACGGGTGGTCGAAGATTGCGCATGATGGGGCTTCTCCCAAATCGGTCACCGGTGCGGTATCAGGGTAAGAGCCTGTCTAAGAGGCTGTCTAAAAACTAACACCTTGATTTAAAAATGAAAAATTCTTCGTGTCTTGGTGGCTTTGTGTGAGAAATGAAGAACATCACACAAAGGCACAAAGCCACAAAGGGGTACTAAGAGACTGTCTTTTTACTGCTTGTCAGGATGCACATAGCGCAGCGTGCCCAACACCCTCCGAAACACTCCGCGGCGCGGAGCTTCTGCGTTCCCACACGCCGCATCAATGCCATTAAGTTAGCTGTTGGCCACTTACCGATGCGGAAGAGAAAACTACGAATCACGCGAACTTCCGCGAATAAGATCCCTCCCTTCGGTTCGGGATGACAAGTTCGCGAGGATTCGCGTGATTCGTAGGTTGGGCAAAGCCCCGTAGGATGCGGTGAGCGTGTGTTGTCCTTTCCGGACTGCACCACCGCCAGGCGCGAACCGCATCTGTGGACGGTGGGCGTGCCCAACAAAGGTCCCTCGCTTCGCTCGGGATAAATGTTGGGCACGGGCCATCCCTTGATGCGGTTCGCGCCCCCTCGTAGTGTCATCCTGATAAGATCTACCGCGCTCACCGCATCCTACTCGCTGTATGTGATCGAGATAATTGGACAGTCGGTTCTCGTTCATACCGGCTGCGCCTCCGCAAGTACCTTGTCCCGGAACTTCGGCGGCAGGTCACTCGGTGTCAACAAATCGACATCAACGCCGAGCAACGATTTCAGCTCGTCTTCCAAATCGCCCAAGTCCAACAACGTGGCACCAGGCAAAGCGTCGATTAGCAGATCAAGGTCGCTGCCGTCCTGGTCGGTACCATGTAGCACCGAGCCGAAGACGCGCGGGTTCGCCGTGCGGAAGCGGCTCACCGCTTCGCGCACTGCGCTTCGCTTCATGTCGAGCACAACGGACGGTCGCATGAGCATCCTTTCTTATCGAAACGCGTTGCTAGGATCCTTGAGGGACCCGAATCTTTACAAATGAGTCAAGTTTATGCAGTGCACAAATCGGGATCGGGATCGAAATCGAAATTCCGATTGCGATCCCGATTTCGATTTCGATTTCGACCTACCCAAGCTCTCCAACGGTTGGTTAGGTGTAGGAGATGGGGCCTTACGGGAAAGGGGCTTTCGGGGCATCATGCCTCGTCGGTCTGAGGCGAAGCCTCGCTAGGATCCTTGGGGGACCCGCATTTTTGCAAATGAGTCAAATTTTGCGTGCACTCAATGATGCGGTTTGCTGAGCGTTTCGATCTCTTTTTTGTCCACAGATTACGCAGATTTCCGCAGATTAAGAAAGAAATAATCTGCGGAAATCTGCGTAATCTGCGGATAAAAAATCTTTACCTCCTTGACAGAAGACTCATGCCTCGTCGGTCTGAGGTAAAGCCTCGCTAGACTATGCGATCGTAACAGATTAGCGGCCTCGCGGTTCTGTTCCTGCTCGCCCTGCGGCTTGCAGGTCCCGACCGGCATTTGCTTCCGGGAATAATCGGGTGCATCTTACCGCTTTGGTCCTGATGAAATCCGGATTTTGGTAACTATGGCACAGTACATCTTCACCATGAATCGGGTCGGCAAGATAGTGCCGCCCAAACGGGTCATCCTGCGCGATATTTCCCTGTCCTTTTTTCCCGGTGCCAAGATCGGCGTGCTCGGGCTCAACGGCGCGGGTAAGTCCAGCCTGTTGCGCATCATGGCCGGGACAGACACCGAGATCGAGGGAGAAGCCCGGCCCCAGCCCGGCATCAAGGTCGGCTATCTGCCCCAGGAGCCCCACCTGGACGAGACCAAGGACGTGCGCGGCAATCTGGAGGCGGCCCTCGGTCACATCAAGGCGGCCCTGGAGAGATTGGACGCCGTCTATGCTGCTTATGCAGACGCCGATGCGGATTTCGACGCTCTGGCCAGGGAGCAGGCGGAGCTCGAGGACCTGATCCAGGCCACCGATGGTCACAATCTGGAGCGCACCCTGGAGGTAGCTGCCGACGCCCTGCGACTGCCCCCCTGGGAGGCGGACGTGAGCCGACTCTCCGGTGGCGAGCGCCGGCGGGTGGCCCTGTGCCGGCTGCTGCTCGAAAAACCCGATATGTTGCTACTGGACGAGCCCACCAACCACCTGGATGCGGAATCCGTGGCCTGGCTGGAGCGTTTTCTGCACGAGTATCCGGGTACCGTGGTGGCGGTGACCCACGACCGTTATTTCCTGGATAACGTCGCCGGTTGGATCCTGGAGCTGGACCGCGGCCACGGTATCCCCTGGGAGGGTAATTACTCTTCCTGGTTGGAGCAGAAGGAGCAACGCCTGGAGTTGGAGCAGAAGCAGGAGGCCGCACGCATTCGCACCATTAAGCACGAACTGGAATGGGTGCGCGCCAACCCCAAGGGTCGCCATGCCAAGAGTAAGGCCCGCCTGGCCCGTTTCGAGGAATTACAGTCCGCCGAGTTCCAGGGCCGCAACGAGACCAACGAGATCTATATCCCGCCGGGTCCGCGTCTGGGAGATCTGGTGGTCGAGGCCAAGGGGCTGCGTAAAGCCTATGGGGACCACCTGCTCTACGAAGACCTCTCCTTCAACCTGCCCAAGGGGGGCATCGTCGGCATCATCGGACCCAATGGCGCCGGCAAGACCACCCTGTTTCGCATCCTCACCGGCCGCGAAAAACCGGACGCGGGCGAGCTACGCATCGGGGATACGGTCGAGATTGCCTATGTGGACCAAAGCCGCGATGCCCTGGACGATGCCAAGACCGTGTGGGAGGAAATCTCCGGCGGTGCGGACAATATCGTCGTCGGGCGGTACGAGATGCCTTCTCGGGCCTATTGTAGCCGCTTCAACTTCAAGGGTACGGACCAGCAGAAGCGCGTCGGCGATCTCTCCGGCGGCGAGCGCAACCGGATACACCTGGCAACCCTGCTCAAGCGTGGCGGTAACCTGCTGCTGCTCGACGAACCTACCAACGACCTGGACGTGGAGACGCTGCGGGCCCTCGAAGAGGCGTTGCTCGCCTTCCCCGGCTGCGCCCTCGTCATCAGCCATGACCGCTGGTTCCTGGATCGCATCGCCACCCATATCCTGGCCTTCGAGGGCGACTCCCAGGTGACTTGGTTCGAGGGCAACTACGCGGACTATGAGAAGGATCGCCACCGCCGCCTGGGGGACGCGGCGGACCAGCCCCACCGCATCAAATACCGGCGACTCTCCGGTTAATAATGGACGAACCACGAATGGACACGAATTCACACGAATAATTCGTGTCCATTCGTGGTCTGAAGGCCGTAGCCAAAACCCAGCAATATCCAAAGCTGGGTTTCATTTCTCAACCCAGCCTACCGATTTAAAATCAATGTGTTAGTTTTCAGACAGCCTCTGAGATTTGGACCAAGAGATCAAGCGGCGAAATGCCGCCTGAGCGGACGCGAATCGCCCCGGTTATTTTCGGATTTAGGGCTCCACCGGATCGGATGCCTCGGATGTCATCCCGATCATGGTCACGAATCGGCGCCATGGCCAGCCGCCGTAACGCCTGAGCTCGGGCGCATACATCACGGAGATGTTTCCGTCCAGATACAGTGCATTGGGGCACTGGAGCCGGTCCTTGAACAGGGTGCCGAAATCGTGGAAATTCACCGGCTCATCGGAGATGGCAAAGACCACTCGACCTTCCCGGTCGATACCTACCCCATTGCGGATGTATTTGCTGTGGTAGCCTTCGATGAAGCGGGGATGAAGGCGCCCGTTGGTCACTAAAATAGGCCCTGATTGAATGGCGTTGATAACCCGCCCCCGGGGTTGGTAGTCCTCGGTCTCGACAACGCGCGCCCCTTCCTCGGTGATGTAGAAGACGCCGTTGGGCAACAGAGAAAAGTTTCCTCCGCTTCCTCCTCGCGTGAGTTGGTAATAGCGTTTTCCGTTCTCGATGTACAGACCGAGTGGGGTGAACTGTTCCGAATAGATCCCGCCGTTGACCGCGAAGACCAACTTTCGGCCCTCGGTCGCCAGGGTACGGCGCAGGGCGTGGATGCTGCCGTATGGCGTACCGTCCCTGCGTTTCCAGAAGAACTTTAATTGCTGTTCCTCTCCCACATCCAAGTGGTAGACATCAAACCCCGTCCCCCGGTGGGAGACCTCGATGGCAGTGGCACCGCAGGCCGGTCCCGCGAACATGGACATGAGTACCACAAGACAGCGAAACATCAGCAGGATATGATTACGGGGCTACATCAACCGAGGCAGTCTACATGATCCGTGAGGTCCCGGCAGTGACGGTTCGCCAAAACCTGGCGAGGCATCGCCTCAGACCAACGAGTATCCAACTCGAGCTTCCTCACACGCCTGATCGACCAGGCCCCGTTCACCATCACCACGTTCCTCACCGACAACGGCAAGGCGTTCACCGACCGCAAAATCCACGCAATCATCCGGGACCCGACAGCGGCAGCTGATGCCGCAGATTTTGTACACAGCTATACTGCCGGGAGGAGGAAGCGCGCATGAAGCTTATCCGTAATCTCCTTGCCCTGCTCGGGCTGGTGGTCGTACTCGCGATCATTGCCGCTTCTGTTTGGCTGGGCCCGACGCTATCCAAATTCGACGCCCGCTTCCTGGTCGTTTATCAGGAATTTGCCGGCAAGCTTCTGGCAACCGGAGATCCCGGGGTCTCCATGATGTGGTCCGTACCGGTCACCGCGGATCTGAGCCCCGAAGAAGTCGTCGAGTCCATGAAGAGTATCGCCGTATCGCGCAACTTCCTGTTTGTCGGCGAATCGCCCTTTTACAAACAGGTCCAGGCGATCACGGGCGAGGATTACCGCTATGTGAATTTCCTCTCCTTCTGCGACGCGCAGGTCGGCAAGAAGATGCTCGAATACCGCGACCACTACAGCGGCTTCATGCCCTGCCGCATCGCCCTGGTCGAGGACAAAAAGGGCCGCTTGTGGATGCACACCATGAACCTGGATCTGATGATCCACGGTGGCAAGGCGTTGCCCGACGACCTCAAAGCGGATGCCATGCGGGTGCGCGGGCACATCAAGGCCATCATGGATGGCGCGGCAAAGGGCGAGTTCTAGCGAGTTTTTCGTGATCGCAACGGGCGCCGGTTCGACCGAACCAGGGGCCATACCCGCACCGACTTCGCGGACCAACCGGCGGCGGCCATCACTGGCCGGCTAGTCAACTACCGATAACATCGAGCAAGCGGATCTTTACGGAAAAGTTCGCCGCAAATCAACGCAAATGGACGCAAATAAATGCAACGGGATGAGGAACCGTCGATGATGGGGAACCGATCTCGGCTGATTTGCGTTGATTCGCGTTTGCCTTTGCGGCAAAAAAGAACTCCCAAGGGAAGAACCGACCTGATATTATCAGTGGTTCGATACTAGTACCCCGTTTCAGCATATTTTGCATGTTTGAAAGCATATAACATAATGATTTATAAAATAAAATCAAATTGTTAACATGCAAGATTAGGATGAAACGATGTACTAGGGGGCGTTCTCAATTGAGCCAAATCATCATAAAAATCAAGCCCGTAGCCCGTAGCTGGGTTAGGGCCAGGGACGGCCAAACCCAGCACAGGGTATTGCGGATCGGAAAAGCTGGGTTTCGTTCCTCAACCCAGCCTACAACACTTAAGATGATTTATTAATTGAGAACGCCCCCTAGGGTCCTCGAGGGACCCGAATCTTTACCAATGAGTCAAGTTTGTGCAGTGCACAAATCGGGATCGAAATCGAGATTCCGATTGCGATCCCGGTCCCGATCCCGATTTCGGCCTACCCCGGCTCGCCAACGGCTGGTTGGGCGTAGGAGATGGGACCTTACGGGAGAGGGGCTTTCGGGGCATCATGCCTCGTCGGTCTGAGGCGATGCCTCGCTGGTTCTCACCCAATCCTGGAACACCCGAGTTGAGCCGGATCGATCGACATATCGACAATCACCTGCGCACCATAGAGGCGCTGCGTTCCCGGATTCCGGTCATCGAGCGGATCGGCCGTCTCATGATCTCATGCATAGAGGAGGGGGGGTGTATCTTCTGGCTCGGCAACGGCGGCAGCGCCGCGGACAGCCAGCACCTGGCCGCTGAGCTGGTGGGACGCTTCGAGCAGGTACGGCCCGGCATCCGGTCCGTCGCCCTGACCACGGATACCTCGACCCTGACTGCGATCGGTAACGATGATGGTTTCGAGCGGATCTTTGCCCGTCAAATAGAAGCCCTGGGCCGTCCGGGCGACCTGGTGATCGGTATCAGCACCTCGGGCAACAGCCCCAACCTGCTCGCCGCCGTGCGCAGCGCCCGCGACCTGGGCCTTACGACCGTGGGGCTCAGCGGACGTGACGGCGGCCGGCTCAAGGCGTTGGTGGACCTGTGCCTGCTCGTCCCCTCCGACAATACGGCGCGGATCCAGGAGGGCCACATCCTGGTGGGACATATCCTCTGCGACCTGGTCGAACAGCGGATCTCGTCAGCGTGACCCCTATGGCAGGACGAGCGTAGCGAGCCGCACCCGAAAACCCTAAAAAAAGAAGGCCCTTTATAGATTCCGGACTGTTTTGGCGTGCGCCGTCTTAAGCGGCGCGGCCGAATCGAACAAAACCCATGGATGACGGGGATAGCCAGATGGCTTTAGTGTCCGCGGAAGCCTTCGCCGGCTTGACCGCTCGCAAGATCGTGGTAGTCGGTGACCTGATGCTGGATCGCTTTTTGTGGGGACAGGTGCGGCGGGTCTCGCCGGAAGCCCCGGTGCCGATCGTCGATCTGGAACGGGAGACGCGGTCCGCGGGCGGTGCGGCCAATGTGGCGCGGAACTTATCGGGGCTGGGGCTCCAGGTCGATCTGGTGGGGGTAACGGGTGCGGACACCGGCCGCGACCTGCTGCTTGCAGCCCTGACCGCAGCCGACCTGGATAGCGACGGGATACTGATCGCACAGGATCGGGGGACGACCGTCAAGACCCGCGTGCTGGGCAATCGCCGGCAGTTGATCCGAATCGACGAAGAGCGGGCCGTCCCCTTATCACAGCGCGACCAGGAGCGTCTGCTCACCGTCGCCACCGTGCGCCTGGCGCAGGCCGATGCCCTGCTCCTTTCGGATTACGCCAAAGGGGTCCTGACCACGGACCTGTGCCGGGCACTGATTGAATCTGCCCGCAACTGCGGCCTGCCGGTGCTGGTCGATCCCAAGGGCAAGGATTTCAGTCGTTATGCCGGGGCGACCCTGATTACCCCGAATCGCGACGAGCTGGCCCTGGCCACCGGCGTAGCCGCGCAGGATCTGGACGCCTTGGTGGCGGCCGGCTCCGCGATGCGCGAGGCGCTTAACCTGGAATCCCTGGTGCTGACGCTGAGCGAGCAGGGCTTGGTGCTCATCGGACCGGACGGCAACCAGCGGTTGCCGGCCGTCGCCCGGGAGGTATACGAGGTCTCCGGCGCCGGAGATACCCTGATTGCCACCTTCGCGGCCGGTCTCGTCGCCGGGCTGGGACAGGTCGCTACCGCCCGCCTGGCGAATCTCGCGGCCGGGATCGTAGTCGGCAAGGTAGGTACCGCGCCCATCACGGCACGGGAGCTGCTGGCGGCGCTCGGCGAGCAGGCTGCCGGCGAGCAGGCGGCAAAGATCCGCGACGTCGAGGAGGCCCGGGCCCAGGTCCACCGTTGGCAGGCTGCCGGCGAGCGGGTGGTCTTTACCAACGGTTGCTTCGATCTGTTACACGTGGGCCATGTGACCTATCTGGAACGGGCCCGCCGCTATGGCCGGCGATTGGTGGTCGGGCTCAACACCGATGTCTCGGTGCGCCGCCTGAAGGGACCCGGGCGACCACTCATGGGCCAGGAGGACCGGGCGCGCGTCCTGGCGGCCCTGGCCGCCGTCGATGCAGTAGTCCTGTTCGACCAGGACACGCCGTCGGCACTCATCGAGCGGCTACGCCCCGACGTGCTGGCCAAGGGTGCGGACTACCGGAAAGAAGAGGTAGTGGGGGCCGCGGAGGTCGAGTCTTGGGGTGGCCGAGTCGTGCTCGTGCCGCTGGTGGAGGACCGCAGCACCACAGACATCATCGCGCGGATGAAAGGTGATTCGTAGGGGCAACCCCCCGTGGTTGCCCACCCCCGTAGTCGACCTCTCCGGGGGCAGGCAGGCGCCCGGACAGACAGGTCTGTCAAGGCCCTGTTTTCAGGAGGAATTATTTATAAATCAGTGGGTTATCGCGTGATGTGACAAAGTGGAAATAGGAGACCTCGAAGACTTGCCTTCCCGGCAATTTTTCATGGTGCCCTTTCACGATAACTCGATTACCTGCTACCCTTAAGTCTATATACGGATTTTCACGGATGAAAAACAAAACAATTTTGGAAAATCTGCGCAATCTGTGGATTAAACAGGTTTTTTGTCGGGTTATGCACCAGTTCGTGGCACTTACTCGAGGTGGCTTCCCCATGCGCCGAAAGTTGGCCTGCCCGGCGGACCCCGTGACCTGCCCGCAGCGGGCAGGCAGATCCGCCAAGGCCGTGTTTGCGGCTTTGCGACAAGGTTTATTTTCGTGCTAGAGTCGATTCGTACAGAGTTCAAGAAAAAACTCAACAGGGTTGCGCAGCTCATCAATTTTTAGGTATATTCCGCGCCCTAAAAAAGAAGACGCGTGTTTCCGGTACACCAGCCACGATCCCCGAAGCAGGGGAGAGAGGAGGATTTACCCATGACAACAACCGCTCGCTTCCAGATACCACTCATCGTTCTGCTCTTCCTGTTGCTCCCGTTTACCGGCTGCTCCAGCACCCCCGAATCCAAATCGGAGGACGCGTTCTTTTCCGCCTCGGGCAAGCTTACCGGCTCCGGAACCTTTCCCATTCCGTCCGCGATCAAAGGCAACGTGGCCTTCTGGCGCAATGTCTACGGTAAGTGGGGCCGCGATAAGGTCGCCATCCACGACAACGAGTATATGGGTGTGATCTACGAGGTGGTGAGTCTGCCCGCTTCCAACCGGGAGCGTTTCATGCGGGCACGCAAGGCCCATTACAAGCGTCACCTCGAAGACCTGGAGACCAGGGTGCGGGTGGGCCTGTCCCCAAGCAGCTACCAGCGGACGCTATATAACAAGCTGGTGGATGCCGGCGGCAAGCGTGCCGTCTATGGCGCCAGCGACCGGGTACGCAGTCAACGCGGCATCCGCGAGCACTTCCGCCGCGGGATGGCAATCAGTGGCCGCTACGACAAAAAGTTCCGCGAAATCTTCCGCAAGCGGGGAGTGCCGGAGGATTTGGCCTACCTGCCCCACGTCGAGTCATCCTTCCAGGCCCACGCTCGCTCCAACGTCGGCGCGGCAGGTATGTGGCAGTTTATGCGGGGTACCGGCAGGCTTTACAACATGACCGTCAACGGCACCATCGACGAGCGTCTGGATCCGGTGATCGCCGCCGAGGGTGCCGCGCGCTATCTCAGCGACGCTTACCGCAAGCTCCGCAGCTGGCCGCTGGCCATAACCTCCTATAACCATGGCCAAGCCGGCATGGCGAGGGCCAAGGCCATCTACGGCAATAACATCGGGGCCATCGTACGCAGGTACAAGGGGCCCCTTTTCAAGTTCGCCTCCCGCAATTTCTATGCCCAGTTCGTTGCAGCGCGAGAGGTTGCGAGCCATCCCAAGCGTTATTTTCCGGAAGGCATCAGATACCAGGCGCCTCTGTCCGAGGACCGGTTGGTGCTTCGCTACAGCATGCCCGCGTCATGGGTCGCTCGCCACTACGGCGTGTCGACCTACCGGCTTGCGAATCTGAACCGGCATTGGAGGAAGCCAGCGCGGCAGGGCAGGGCCAACCTGCCGGCCGGTACCACCGTATGGCTTCCGGACGGGGCTCTCAAGCGAGTAAGGAGCACACCTACACCCATGCCGGTCATGCTGGCGAAGGCCGAATATAGGTCTACGGCCAAGTGGAAACCAGCCAGGATGGCCAAGGCCGAGCCCAGGCGGAAGCCGATCAGGGTGACCAAGGCTAAGCCGAGACCGAAACCGGTCAGGATAGCCAGAGCCAAACCGAAGCCGAAACCAATCAAAGTAGCCAAGGCTAGGCCGAAGCCGAAGCGGAAACCAGTCAAGATAGCCAAAGCCAAGCCGAAATCGGTCAAGGTGGCTAAGGCCAAACCGAAGAAGGCGAAGCCGGTCAAGACCGCGAAGGTCCATGTGGTCAAACCGAACGAGACCCTCTATCGGGTGTCCGTCACTTATGACGTGTCCGTCGACCAGCTGCGACGCCTCAACCGCATGGGACCGAACGACACCAATATCCGTCCGGGTCAGCGGCTGCGCGTGAGTGGCTGAAGAATATGGCGCGCCCGAGAGGATTCGAACCTCTGACCTCTGCCTCCGGAGGGCAGCGCTCTATCCGGCTGAGCTACGGGCGCGAAGCTAAGGAAAGATTGCGAATACCGAGCCAAGTCGGTGTTCATGGTGAGCGAGCAATAGGATAACGATTCTTCCGGGATTCGTCTACGCCTGCCTGTCGGCCGACAGGCAGGCGCCTGCGCTACGAGGGAAAGGGGCTCTCGGAATGACACTGAATGTCAACACCACCTAGGACCGCGATATTCGGCCTGATCGGGGGCGCGGTTCTGATCGCGATTGCCTATGCCCTGACAGCGACATCTTCCAGGGATGGCGACTTGGGTACGCCGGCACAGCTCGCGGCGCGAACGGCCCCCGTGGGCACTGTCACTCCGGCTGCTGAGCAAGCACCAGCCCCCGCCGCCGCTACCTCGAACCCCACTCCTGCACTGGATACAGGTCCCGGTAGTGTCATCTACGAGAAGGCATGTGTTGCCTGCCACGGTACCGGCGCAGCCAATGCCCCCGAATTCGGCAACAAGACAGCCTGGGAACCGCGCCTGGCGCAAGGTATCGGGCAGCTTCTGCAGACCACGATCGCCGGCAAGGGGGCCATGCCGCCCCGCGGCACCTGCGCGGATTGCTCGGATGACGACCTGAAGGCCGCTATCGAGTATATGCTGGTCCGGATCGGGTACGAACCGGTTGCCTCCCAACGGAACCGGGATTCCCGGTGAAAGGTGACCTGAAGGCAGGGCTTTAAAATCCCCTATCGGGGACTCTAAAATAGCGCCGGTATTCGGTCGATCCCGCAATCTGAGCTTACTCGCTCCCGCCGGGATAGGAAGGGCAGGTCGGATACCGGATGGCACGGCCACTTTTGTCACAATGAGAAAACGAGTTCAAATCATGACCCGCAATCGCATCATCATCATCCTGATTCTGGTACTTATCGCACTGGTTGCTGCCTGGTCGCGTCTTCGTTACGTCGAAGAGGACGACTATGAGCCGCAACGCATCCCCGCCGTTAAGCATCCGGACCTTCAGAAGAGTCCCGGAGACGGCGGTTGATTGGGGTTTGTGAGTGCCGCCCCCGTCTCGTCCGCGGTCGAGGCGGGTTGCTGCACTCCCCGCACACCGCGTTCCATTCGTTCGGCATAAAAAGATCGGGGCCGCAACAGCGGCCCCGATCAGCCGCTCGGCGCGGCGTGGGAACAATCACCCCCCGGTGGTGGAGGTGATTGTCGAGACGGACCTTATGCGGTTGCCGAGAGGTCCCAGACCTGCGGCGAGTGGTGGAGGCGCTGGAGCAGCATCTCGCGTTCGAGCTCCATCTCCCGCGGTAGGTGATCACCGAAGCGAGTGAAGAGTTCTTCCTGATCGTTGGCCTCCTTACGTGCCACCTCGCGGTCGATGTTCATGATGGCGTAGTAGAGCTTCTTGTCGAAATCCAGACCCGTCCAGTCCAGGGCCTCGTAGGGCGGTACCCAGCCCATGGGGCTCTCGATCGCCTCGGCTCCAGTCGTACAACGCTCGACGACCCACTGCAGCGCCCGCATGTTCTCGCCGAAGCCGGGCCAGATGAACTTGCCCTTCTCATCCTTGCGGAACCAGTTGACGCGAAAGATCCGCGGCGGCGTGGCCACGTGCGAGCGCCCGATGCGCAGCCAGTGCTTCCAGTACTCGGCCATGTTGTAGCCGATGAAGGGCAGCATGGCCATGGGATCGCGGCGCATGGCCTCCTGGCCGATGGCGGCGGCGGTGGCCTCGGAGCCCATGGTGGCGGCCATGTAGACCCCGTGCTCCCAGTTGTAGCCCTGATAGACCAGCGGGAAGTTGTGGCTCACCCGCCCGCCGAAGATGAAGGCGCTGATGGGTACACCGGCGGGATTCTCCCAATCCGGATCGATGGAGGGACACTGGGAGGCCGGCGCGGTAAAGCGCGAGTTGGGATGGGCGGATGGGGTACCGACACCGGGATTCCAGTCATTGCCCTTCCAGTCGATCGCGTGGGCGGGCGGTTCCTTGGTCATCCCTTCCCACCAGATGTCCCCGTCGTCGGTCAGGGCGCAGTTGGTGAAGATGCAGTTCTCCTTCAGCGACTCCATGGCGTTGGGGTTGGACTCGTAGTTGGTGCCCGGTGCCACGCCGAAGAAGCCGTACTCGGGGTTGATGGCGTAGAACTTGCCGTCGTCCTTGGGCTTGATCCAGGCGATGTCGTCGCCGATAGTGGTGACCTTCCAGCCCTCCTGTTTGATGGACTCGGGCGGTATCAACATGGCGAGGTTGGTCTTGCCGCAGGCGCTGGGGAAGGCGGCCGACACGTAGGTCTTTTTCCCCTCGGGGGACTCGATGCCCAGGATCAGCATGTGCTCGGCCAGCCAGCCGTCGTCGCGGGCCATGACGGAGGCGATGCGCAGGGCCAGGCACTTCTTGCCCAGCAGGGCGTTGCCGCCGTAGCCGCTACCGTAGGACCAGATCTCACGGGTCTCCGGATAGTGGGTGATGTACTTGTCGTCGATATTCGGGGCGCAGGGCCAGGTGACATCCTTCTCGTCCGCTTCCAGCGGGGCGCCGACCGAATGGACGCAGGGCACGAACTCGCCGTCATCACCCAGGACGTCCAGCACCGCCTGTCCCATGCGGGTCATGATCCGCTGGTTGACCACCACATAGGCCGAGTCGGTGATCTCGAACCCGATATGCGCGATGTCGGAGCCCAGCGGACCCATGCTGAAGGGAATGATGTACATGGTCCGTCCGTGCATACAGCCCTTGAACTTCTCGTCGAGAATGGCCCGCATCTTCTTGGGGTCCATCCAGTTGTTGGTGGGGCCTGCGTCCTCTTCCCTGGCCGAGCAGATGAAGGTGCGGTTCTCGACCCGCGCCACGTCGCTGGGGTGGGAGCGGGCCAGATAGCTGTTGGGCCGTTTCTGCGGATTCAGCCGGGTAAAAACCCCGGCATCGACCAACTCGCCGCACAGGCGGTCATATTCTTCCTGCGACCCGTCGCACCAGTAGATGCGATCCGGCTCACAGAGTTTGGCTACCTCGTCGACCCAGTCGAGCAGCTTTTTGTTGTTGGTACGGGTTGCACCGTCGTGGGTAACTGTCATATCGAGCTTCTCCTCCAATTTTCACCAGTGGTGGATCATTAGTATCCGCGGAAAGACCGGAACAGCAGATCATCGGACGCTGGCCGGTGGTCATCCAAAACCTCGTAACAAACACTGTGGACCACCTCCGCGGGGGGTACACAGCAAGCGTGAATCCGAGTGTAGATTAACGTTTTTTGCGCACGGGCGCACTGCCGTGGGTCACAATGCGCGCTCCGGACCCGAATCAGTGCCAATTGTGGCGTGCAGCGGTGGGTGTTGTCCACTTTGCCGTCGTCTCCGGACCGGCAGTGTTCAACGCAGGCGGCGCGACCGCTTGCGTCCCTGGTAGGCGGCGATCCGGCGGATGATGGGCTGGTAGGGAAGAGCGGCCAAGGTGTGGTAGCGATCCAGCGCCGCCTCGATGATGCCGTCGATGTCCTCGATGGTCCCCGGGACAGGCGCGTCGGGTTTTATCACGGCGTGCAATCCGCGCAGGCCGCCGACCTGGACCCGCATTGCCTTGGCATGGGGCAGGGCCGTCTGTTCGTCCCTGGTTTTCAGGGCAAAGCGGGCCTGCCTGCGCAAGAGCTCGAGCAGCTCCCGGCACCGGGCCTGGGCCGCATCGGAGCCGCAGTTGATCCCCTCGCGCTCGGCGATGCAAAAACGCCTGGCGCGGCTGCATCCGCAGTGATTGGTCAGGATACTCTTCTCGAATGGACAGAAGCGCTCGTTGATGGCGCGATAAGTCCGGCGGAATGCCTCGTTGTCCATGTCTGTCAGGGCCTGGTACGGCAGTACCCAAGCCGAATAATGGGAATCACTATTCCACCCTGTCCATGTCGTCCACTCGGTCCATGTAGTCCATGGTGGTAACCGCAAGCTGCGAGGTAACCACTATGGACAACATGGACCAAGTGGACAGATGTCAGACACACCATCATCCTGGTTGGGCATGAGCCGTCCATTGATGCTGGGCACGGGCCATCCATTGATGCGGTTCGCCGTGGCTCCACCTGCCTGCCGGTAGGCAGGGGCAGGTCCCTGGGGTCACTGCTCACCACACCCTGCAAGATCATGTTCGCAGGAGGATTTATACGCGCTTGCTCTGGTCAATCATCCGCTTTGCGGGTAAAACGCTGGATCATCCGCCGGTCGCGTTTGTTCGGTCGGCCCCTTGCCCCCGGCACGGTATCACCGCGCTCCCGCCGCTCCCGCACCAGCGCCTGGCGGCGCAGGCGGCTCGCTTCGCTCTCCGTGTACAGCAAGGCAGCCTCGGAGGCCGGACGGCGCTGCCGGGAGATGCCTTCGACCACCAGGTCCCATTCGAGGGCGCCCTTGTGGATAATCAGGCGCGTTCCCGCCTGCACCGTCTTGCCCGGCTTGGTACGCTGGCCGTTGACCTGGACCTTGCCCCCGTTGATGGCCGCGACCGCCAGTTGGCGCGTCTTGAAAAAGCGCGCCGCCCACAGCCACTTATCGAGACGCAGCTCGGCGTTCCCATTCTCGGTGTGCGCGCTCATCGTCCCAGCAGGGGATCGAGTTCCCCGCCCGCCTCCAGGGCCGCCAGGTCGTCGAAGCCGCCGACGTGAAAATCGTCGATGAAGATCTGAGGCACCGTCCGGCGGCGGCTACGCTCCATCATAATCCGCAGCTGCTCCAGGTCGGTGTCGATACGGATCTCCTCGAACGCGACCTCTTTGCGCTGCAGCAGCAGCTTGGCCCGGACACAGTAAGGACAGATCTTGGTCGTGTAGATGATGACTTTAGGCATTACCTTAATTCTTATCGGAACAAACTACGAATCACGCGAATCCGCGCGAATGGAATGGTTTACGCCCGCGGGAATATTCGTGTCAATTAGCAGATTGTAATTTTGGCTCTTTATGGATTCCGGACTGTTTTGGAGTGCGCCGGCAAAGCGGCGCGGCCACATCGAACCTCAGCGACGAAGGATCCCGGTAGCCGGTGCCGGAAATCCGAGCGTTGGGTTCCCCACGCGCCGCGACGACGGCGCTTTCCCCTGGCCGCAAATGCCTCATGCGTCGCCAAATCCAAAGCGGCGGCAGGTACGTGCACCAGGCCACCCCTGGGATTACCTTGGCCACCGCGGATTCCGGCAAGTACCGGGGGGAAGGTCGCCGCCGCACGCCAAAGCGTCCGGTCGTACCTTGCATGATCGGGAGCAGTCCGGAATCCATTAAAGAGCCGTAATTTTTATGTACGACCTCTTGGACTTCTTGAGGTAACGCATAGAAGCGACGCCAGAACCGCGTTGTCGTTTTGTGCATTACAAGTCTCGTAGTGTTCCTGCTTTTTTCTCCGCGAGTGCCTCCTCTATCAGAAAATCAAGTTTTCCGGATTTGGAATCCATTTCAATTTCTTTATCCCATGTTTTCCAGTCACACTCAGAAAACCAATGAACAATCTTCATGTACTCTTTGCGGGGGAGCGCTTCTATATCAGTTTGTATGTCTTCGGCTGTTTTCACGTACATGACCTCTTTGTCGGAGCCTAACGGCATGGCTCGGGCGCCCAATGCCGCGTGGCATTGAGCTTGAAAGTTGCTGAGGAGCCAAACCGCGGCATTGGGTCGCCAGCAGCCGTATGTTAGGCAAATTCAATGCGAAGTTTTTTACCTACAGCATGTGCAACACGTTCCAAAAGCTCTATCGTGATAGAGGTATTATCAGGATCAAGAATTCTGTCGAGCTGGGAACGGCTTGTTTTTAACTTTGCTGCCAAACTGGTTTTGGTCATGCTGTTTTCTTTCATTATATCTGCAAGTTGAAGCGCCAAAAGTCGTTTGTGCGCCTTGGCAGATACTTCCTCCAGAATACCTTCTTCTTCAAGAAAGTCATCGAAGTCGCTACCTGTATATTGATTCATCATGTTATGCCTCATCAAGCCATTGATTTTTCCTAACACGAGCCAATTCGATTTCTTTTTGGGGTGTTTTCCGGGATTTTTTGATAAAACCATGCAGTAATATCATTTCTTTGTCTTTGACAAAGAAGAAAGTTCGGGCAATGCTTCCATTGTCCAACTTGCTACGAACTTCCCATAGCTCAGCTTTCATTTTTCGCACCAGCGGCATTCCAAGTGGCCAACGAAATTGGACAAGCTTGATATCCTCACCAATTATTTTTCGATCTTCACGATCCATTCCTTTCAACCACTCACGGACGGGTTCATTACCGGGGCTTGTACGGAAAAAACGGACGGTTAAAATTGGCGTTGTACACATAAAACAAGCGTACCTTATATGGTTCACTTGTCAAGAGTGTAAAAATATCGCTTGATGCGAGGAGTGGGTAAATGCCTAATGGGGAGCTAACCAGCAACCTCCCTTGCTCCCATGGACGGGGGCAAGGGAGGTTTGTCTGCGTTCAGCGTCTTGATAGGCGGCGCGTCTTCTGTTGCACTGACGTTGTTGTTAGGCGATTGCCTGTTTTGGTGTCTGAAACGGTTGGGGTATCAAAACGCCGCCGGGCAGATTTCTGTGTGCTTTCCGTTTGGTAATACGTTTTAGATTGCACGTGCTGGTTAGCTCCCCAATAAGCGGCGCAGGGACGCGCCGCTTATCGTAAGGCTCAGCCGCTGCCCAAAGCGGAGCAAGCAAAGCGAGCGACGCTTTGGGCAGTCGGCTGTGGCCTTTTGTTAGCTACCTCTTGTGATTTGACAGCATTCTTGTCTATTGCAGCAAACGGTTTTTACACTGCGCATAACTTTCAGCAACATACTGCCAACGCTCTCTTAGTCGCACCTGAAGAAGCATAAAATCTGTAGCCATAATCGGTCTTTCAGTTGCCTTTTTGAGCATATCCGTGTAATGCGAGGAATATCCATGGGTGAGATCATCTGATTGAATTCGGAAATAATTTATGCATTCTTGGAAAAAGCTCAACGCACATTCTGGGTGTTTTTGATTTTCTTTTTCAATTTTTGTCCATGCATCTATCGTTACTCGTAGAGCTTCAAGCTCAATCTTTCTCTCCTTAATTTCTTTATCAAGACGATCACTGTCGTCCCCAATTTCTGACATCCATTGCAAATCGTTTGTAGCTCTCAAATAGTCTTTGTGTATCACTTCCATGGACTCATAAATTGGCCCGATGTGGTCAGATAAAAGAGATCTTCGTTGCTCAGCGCGAGCCTGAAGCAACTGAATAATTCTATCTACCACTTTTACTGCTGAATCAAACATATATGTTCTTGTTAGCTAACGTTTGGGCTCGGGCGCCCAATGCTGCGTGGCACTGAGCTTGAAAGTCGCTGAGGAGCCGGACCGCGGCATTGGGTCGCTTGCAGCCGAATGTTGGGCGAATAATCTGTGAAAAACGACCCATCAATTGAGCCTGGCCCCTTTCCCATTGCTAATCAACCGCGTGACTTTTTGCGCCCTCTGAATTAGCTTTGTCAGCAAACTCTAAGTTTATAGTTTTTCGATTTCTTTTCTCGAAAGTTGCGTATATTTCTCAATTTTATCTATTGATTCCCCGTCACCTTTCATAGCTTTTGCCATTTCAATGGCTTTTTCTCTTGACCCTTCTCTCAAACCTTCTTTTAACCCCTCTGTTTTGCCTTCGTTCCTGATCCGCTCCTTGAGTTTATAAGGCAAAATCCATTTTTCGCTTTCCTGAAGTTTCTTGGAGATCCCCGCATCGACAAAACTATGATAGGTTTCTTTGCTGATGATGAGATGATCGATCACTTCGACCTTGAGGAATTTGCCCGCCTGAATGAAATGATCGGTGAGATCCTGATCTTCGTAGGAAGGCTTCACATTCCCACCCGGGTGATTATGGACCATAATCACCCGAACGGCCAGCTTGTAAATCGCCATGCGGAAGGCTTCTCTGGGGTTGATGCTTGCCATGTTGGAAGAACCCAGAGCGACCAGTTCAATTATAGAGGATCTTGTTCGCTTGATTCAGACCCACTATCCAGAAGTGTTCCTGACCTTGACCGATTTTATTCTCTCTCCGGAGAATCTGGCGCATGATCAGATAAATGTCTTCCGCACCATTTACGGTGATTTTTTGTTGCTTTCTTAATTTGACTTGCGCAGGGACGCGCCGCTTATCGCTGAGTTCAGCCGCGTGCGAACTTTTCCATGGCGGCTTGAACCATTGAACAACTCTCCATCTTCAGTGACGCTCGAACAATCACACGGGTAGCACGTCGGCTGCAACTATTTGTTATCTGCTGATCCATCTAATGAAATCCACGACGGCGGCTGGCAAGGTAAAAGCGATGAAAACGAGAGCCAATATTGTAACGAATACGGCACCGAGATTCACTGGCGGCGGTGCCCACCGTATCCGGAGATTCTGAAATACACTGCGAAAAGAGAATTTGAGACTTGGGATCACGGGTTTCTCGATGCCCTGTCGCCAAAAGGGGGAATGCAACTTGTGGAAAGTCGGTTTCCACTTGGAGGCAAACGCAATGACTGCCCAGAGCCCGTATCGATAATGACGAGCGTTTGGCGTTCCGCACGCCGGCGATTTCACGTCTGGTAAAGGGTGGGGAAATAGGCCTTCAGATGATTCGAGAAAGGACTGATAAAGGTCGAGGTCAGGTGGAACGAGCAGAACTAGTCGTTTCGATTTGGCGAGCTTCACAGCAGTACTGATTTCCCACCACAACCCCTCTGTCTGCCCGATCCGGACAACTACAAGCTGCGCTCGGCGCATGCACTTCTCGACGTACGACTGCCACTTGTCATCGTCAACGTATTGCCGCGCGGCGCCAAGCTGAGGCAATTTGTCATCCGGACGGCCGATTGCTATTACGGGGCCAATCTCGGATAGCATTTCGGCCAGCTGCTCCTCATTGGTGGACCGCACAAGTGGCGACCGCCCGCTGTAGCTGGCACCGTGTTTATCTGCCGAGAATGAGCGAAGATATAGTACAGGTTTACGTTTGTCTTTGGTGAGTAGCTCTTCGGCGGAGAACGCATTGTATTGTTTAACCCGTTTGGCGCAGCGAATAGCCACAACGCAGGTGAACATGCCTAACACGTAGCCGACTTGCCTGACCCAGTCCGGTAGGTTCGAAATACGCCCAACACCGAACCAGAGAAGCACGGCAAGCAATAAGAGGACAATTGTGAACAGCCGCCAACCGTTGAGTCGAAGTTCGTGGTAGGATGACCGCTTCATCGTATTAACGGTGTTGAAGTGTGACAGATAATGGGGAGCTAACCAGCAACCTCCCTTGCCCCCATGGACGGGGGCAAGGGAGGTTTGTCTGCGTTCAGCGTCTTGATAGGCGGCGCGTCTCCTGTTGCACTGACGTTGTTGTCAGGCGATTGCCTGTTTTGGTGTCTGAAACGGTTGGGGTATCAAAACGCCGCCGGGCAGGTTTCTGTGTGCTTTCCGTTTGGTAATACGTTTTAGATTGCACGTGCTGGTTAGCTCCCCAATAAGCGGCGCAGGGACGCGCCGCTTATCAGGTAGTAGACGGCAAATCGCCGTGTTTAAGCACGGCGATTTGCCTTATATACCACGCTCTTGCTTCTTTGTCGAATTCATGAGTATCTCCATCAACGCATTTAAAAACAACGGGTTAAGATCTACGAACGACTTTTACCTCGGTCTCCTGAGTGAACAACTACGGCGAACTTCTATCTAGCAAACAGGTTGGAAATGAAGCTGGAGAAATCGATCACTACTCATGCGCTCGGGATAGTCCGTCTCGCAGTTCCTTTACCCGTTTTGCAAATCCCGGTAGGTCGGTCTGAATCGTGTCCCAGACAACACCTAGGTCCACTTTAAAATAACCATGTGCGAGGGCATTGTGCATTTCGTACGCGGATACCCAGGGCACATTTGCGTGTTCACGGACGAATTCGGGATACCGCCGCTCGATATTGCGCGCAGCCTCGCCGAGGACTTCGAAGTTTCGGATTACCGCATCCTGGATTTGCCCTGTGGACTCGAATTCTACTCGATCCGGATCGGCAGTGTAACGATCTATCCGCTCAATGGCTTCCAGGATGTGCCCAGGATAGTCACTGAGACAGGGGTTAGCATGATTAGTCATACAGGCATTGCCTCGCTCAGTACCTTCTCACGGAAACTATCGGGAAGGGCGTTCGGGGTGAGTACGTCCACCTCGACACCGAACAATTTTCCCAATTCGTAGCGGATCGCCCCAATATCGAAGAGTGTTATATACTCCCTATAGGCACAAAATACGAATTTTAAAATAAATTCCTGGAAAGACGTGTAACTTTCTGAGAGATGATATACTAAGTTGGGTTAGAGAGCTTATTGTGTACATTGAGGCAGCAATGATAAGAATCGACTTCCGCCCGCAGGATATCAAGAGGATTAAGCAGTTACGCTACGATGACCCTCATCCAAGAGTGAGAAGGAGAATGGATGTGCTGTGGCTAAAAAGTCAGGGCCTTTCCCATCAGGAGATCTGTCGGCTTGCCGGTATTGGTAGTAACACCTTATGCAAATACCTCAGGATGTATCAAGCGGGTGGGGTGGAAAAACTAATGGAAATTAACTTCTACGCCCCGACGAGTGAGTTGGATGAGCATCGAGCTCGCCTCAAAGCCCATTTTCGCGCGCATCCGCCAGCGACGCTCAAGGACGCGATAGCAAGCATAGAGCAGCTGACTGGAATCAAGCGCAGCCCCAGCGCCGTGGGAAAGTTCCTGAAGTCGCTTGGTATGCGCCCGAGAAAAGTCGGGTCGATCCCGGAAAAAGCGGACTCGGAAGAGCAAGAGAGATTCAAAATCAATGAGTTAGAGCCGCGCCTCGAAGAAGCCAAGGAAGGCAAGCGCGCTATTTTTTTGTCGATGCTGCCCATTTCGTATTCGGACCTTTTCTCGGTGTACTGTGGTCATTTACACGCCTCTTTGTAAAGGCGACCGCCGGACGGAGACGTTTTAACGTTCTCGGCGCGCTAAATGCCATCACACATGAACTGGTGTTAATCACGAATGACAGCTATATCAACGCCGAAAGTGTTTGTGAATTGCTCCGAAAAATCGCATCGGTAACGCATGGAGTAGCGATTACTCTGGTGTTGGATAACGCGCGTTACCAGAGATGCAAAATCGTCACCGCACTCGCCTTGAAACTCAATATCGAGCTACTTTTTCTGCCACCCTATTCACCGAACTTGAACCTCATCGAGAGAGTATGGAAGTTCGTCAAGAAAGAGGTTCTCTATTCCAAGCACTATTACGACTTTGGCAGTTTTAAACGTTCAATATCGGCGTGTTTAAATCAAACACACACAACGTACAAGAAGGAGCTTGATTCGCTCCTCACGCTGAGATTCCAAGTGTTCAAGAAATGCAACATTGTGCCAATATGAAGTATAGGTTCGTTGGGATCGATCAGAAGATCAAGATCACTGTCCTCGCTATCCTTGCCATGCAGCACGGATCCAAACACCCTGGCATTCCCAGCGCGGTGGCTTGCGATGATACGCCTGATTTCGGCCCGATGTCGTTTCAGGGCTTGCGATGGTTTCATGCTCTGTTTCTCGTAGATTATGGATGACTTCTTTCTGGTAGGAGTGATCTTGCCGGTCATGGCGATGCAGCGTGCCGGTCGGTTGTGGGCCAGAGAAAGTAGGGCGGAGGCGATGGTGATGCCAGCCGGGGGGCCATCCTTGGGGGTGGCCCCCCGATGAAACAAGATGGGTGTCCTTTTTTCCCGCTTTTTTCCCGTTCTTGCAGGCACATAAGGCGAAAGGAAAAACCTGATCCTCGACTTGCGTAGGTTAAGGTTCACCCTCCACCCTACTTACGCGGGCTCTTCTTTTGCTGACATTGCAAATCAGCCGTGTGAAGTATGAGTGCCAGATGAATCTGCTTTATTCTTTTAGTTTATCTGTTTTAGACAACGGCTTTTATCCTATTGTTACCATTAACTATTTGCGCCTAACGTTGCCATAACCTGCGCCGTGCCCGATCACGAGCCTTGCCCAAGAGCAGAATACCTAACGGGCACGGCGTCAGGTTGATGGGCTTGTTGGCGCTTCTCATGCTCGCCGATAGCTCGGAAAGGATGGGTTTCGCTTCGTTCTACGCCAACCTACCCCGGATACGCGGGCTACGGCCCTACGCCATCCTACCCGGGCTACGCGCCGCGTTGACGTCCCCACCGCGTTACGGCTTCAGCCATACCTCGCCGCGGTCCGCGAGGCCCGCAACGACGGTGAGTGCGTTCTCGAAGGCGTCTTCCGGGCTCTGCCCATAGATGCGGCGCTCCTTCGGGTCGCTTGGGTCGAGCGTCAGCACAACGGCGAAATCGCCCGCCCCGCTCGGCTCGGGGTCTCCGACCGAGGCGCTACGGGTCTCACCGGCGACGCGATAGAGATAGAAGGCCATAGGCGCGATCCTCAATAGTTGAGTGAAGGGATCGGTTTTCCCGCGAGGCAGGCCGCGTAGCGCATTGCGGCCTGCGCGTAGCAGGACCGCTTGCGCACGCGGCGGCATTCCGCAATGTCACGAGCGTATTGCGCCTCACAGCGCGCCTCGTCCGCGGCGGTGCGGGTACTTAGATAGGCCGCACAAGCCAAGGTGCCGAGCAGGATAACCACACCGACGATGTCGCCGATCGGCAGCAGCCCGTCCGCCGCCGCTGCGCCGCCCGCCACCGGTAGCGCGCCAATCATGGCGCCGCGCGGGCTTACGCGGCGCCGGAGCGTGCCTTGGTTGGAGAGCGCCCCGACGAACCGCGATGCGTTGTTGCGCGCATCGGCGGCAGTGCTGCCCCAAATGCGCTTCGGACGGGAAAAAACCACGCTCGTCACGGTGCAGAAATAGGCACCGCCGCTCGCCTCGGCTGGACTCACCTCAAATTCGACATTCTCCACTTACCACCTCTAATGTTGCTTGTCAGTGATGTCTGAGAGCTGTACTGGCCTTCGCAATACCTAACGGTGCCTTACCGGTGATGTCCAGCGGGACTCTTGATGCTTCACGCGCATCGCGGTAAGATGATTAGTTACCCGGCCGCCCCCGCACAGATCCCGGCGTGCGGAACTACCGCACCGGGCTCCTCAGCGTTACTCGCTTCGCACATAGCAGCGTGGTGCTACCCTATTCGCTATTCCCAACAGGGAGGTTTGCTTCATGGACCCGCCCTGCCTGTCGGGGTGAAGTTTCCTTTGTTGGCTACGTAACTCTGCTGGCCCCTTCCCCTTGTACGCGGCTCTCCCGCGCTCCGAGTACTCTGCGCCAGTCTGACTCCCCACCAACTTCCGGCTGCCCTCCCTCCTCGGTCGGAACAGCTTCCCCGGCAGGTGGGCTCCAGGCTTCGGTCTAGTTCCGTCTCCGGGTTTCCCCTTGCGTGTCTCACTAACCGCATGCCTTACCTTTGCCTCCGGGAGCCGATGGGGTCTCCCAAGTTCTCGACGCTTCTCTTCCTGCATGCCAGGTGCTCGGACCCCGGCAGACCCGCAGGAATCTCACCCTGACCAGACCGTAGGGCGCGGTTTTGTCTTCTCTGTTTGCTGCCTGGTTTCCCGGCAGTGCCACCAGATTCCGCCCATCGTCCGTTCTCACGATTCCTCTGTGTTGGCTTCCAGTCCGTTAACTCTGTCGCCGTCTGCTTGGTTGCCTTTCACGAGGCTGAAATCGCTTCCGGGTGGTGCGGCCACCCCTCTGGCCTACAAGGTTGGGCAAAGCCGGATCAGGGACGATCCGGCGTGCCCAACATCAACCTTTCGTTGGGCACGGCGCACCGTCCCCCTCCTCCGTCGGGACAAGCCTGGTGCGCCTTTGCCCAACCTACAAAATCATGTTTTTGGGAGGATTTATACGCGCTCGCCCTGTATGTTTATGCATCAAATCCTGGCAGTTACCGATAACATCGGGAAGGAATGGATGAGGCAAGACTGGAGACCGAGGAATGACCATCGATCACTCGGAGGAATATCTGATCGGCCTGATGCGGAAGCTGTGTAAGCTCCCGCATGAGACGGAGTGGGTAGAGTTCAAGCACAACAAGGCCGAGCCGGAGGAGATCGGCGAGTATCTTTCCGCCCTGGCCAATGCCGCGGCGCTGTTAGGCAAGATCAACGCTTATCTGGTCTGGGGCGTGGACGATAAGACCCACGAAATCGTCGGCACCACATTCAAACCTGCTGCTGCCAAGGTCGGCAACGAAGAGCTGGAAAATTGGTTATTGCGGCTGCTGGTCCCCAAGATCGACTTTCGTTTCTTTGCGATCGAGGTCGATGATAGGCCGGTCGTCCTGCTCGAGATCGGCGCGGCATTCCGGCATCCCGTCCAATTCAAGCATCAGGAGTTCATCCGTGTCGGCTCCTACAAGAAGAAGCTGAAAGACTATCCGGAGAAGGAACGCGCTCTCTGGCGGGTATTCGATCAGATCCCCTTCGAACGGGGTATTGCTGCAGAACATGTCTCCAGTGAGGATATTCTGAAGCTCCTCGACTATCCCACCTATTTCGACCTTTTGGAGCTGCCTTTGCCGGACGGGCAAACTGTTATTCTCGATGCCCTCGCCCAGGATGAGCTGATTCACCCTTGTGCAGCGGGCGAATGGAACATCACCAATCTCGGAGTCATTCTGTTCGCCAAGAAGCTGGACGATTTTCCCAGACTGAGGCGCAAGGCAGTACGGGTAGTCCTCTACAAGGGCCAAGGCCGGCTCGAAACCCTGCGGGAGCAGACCGGCGGCAAAGGGTACGCCGGCGGGTTCGAGGGATTGATCGATTTCATCATGACATTGGTGCCGACCAACGAAGTGGTCGAGCAGGCATTGCGCCGGACGGTCCCCATGTTTCCCAAACTGGCGGTTCGGGAGTTGGTAGCTAATGCCTTGATCCATCAGGATTTTTTTGTAACCGGAACAGGCTCGATAGTGGAGATCTTCGATGACCGGATGGAGATCACCAACCCAGGAGAACCCCTGGTGGATACCCTGCGTTTTATCGATACCCCGCCGAAATCCCGCAATGAGGCGCTGGCGTCCCTGATGCGCCGCTTCCGCATTTGTGAGGAGCGAGGCAGTGGAATAGACAAGGTGGTCGCTCAGGTCGAGGCCTATCAGTTACCCGCCCCTTCCTTCGAGGTGCCGGAGGGATTCACTCGAGCCGTACTCTTTGCCCATAAGCCACTGAATGAAATGGATAAGGCGGATCGGGTGAGGGCCTGTTATCTTCACGCCTGCCTGAAGTGGGTGATGCGGGACTATCTGACCAATGCCTCGCTGCGGGAACGTTTCGGGGTGGAGGAAAAGAACAAGGCGACGGTTTCCCGATATATCCGCGAGGCGATCGAGGAGGGGGCGATCAAGCCGTTCGACCAAGAGGCCCCCAAGAAGCTGATGAAGTACGTCCCTTTCTGGGCCTAGGGGGTGTTCTCAAACGAACCGCACCGAAGAACCACGGAGGCAGACACGGATAAACACGGATCACAATCCATGTTTATCCGTGTCTGCCTCCGTGGTTCTTGTTTCCAGTATTTGCGCGCAAGTGTACCAGCCTTAATTGATGGGTAATTGACGGGTAATTGACGGAAAGCCCCTATAGCCAAAGTGGTTAAACCTTAACATTTTGAAAATATTGGTTTTTTCCCCCTTATTTTAATTGATGGGTAATTGATGGAGGGCTGTTGTGGGATGTATTAAACTTACTAAGTTTACGGGGAAATCCAGTAAACGCTCCAAGTAATTTTTCCTATAAAATCATATGGTTGATAATCAAACCTGACATCTTGGAGAAATCAGGCAACGCACCAGAGCGGCAGTCGGTCGGTCGCCACATCGATGGTCAGGTCGGGAGGCGACGCTTGGTATGTTGCACCTCGAAGGAAATGGGGAAGTTACTCTTCGGCAGCTCCCCTGATCGGCCCCTGGTGCAATCCGGCGCCCAGCGCCTGCAACCGTTGGCGCAGCTTGGTCAGGCGCTTGACGGCTACCTCGCGTTTGACCGCTATGCCTAAGGCCTTGGTCTGGGCGATCAGGACTACCAGCCGTTTGCCCCTGGTCACGGCGGTATAAAGCAGGTTGCGCTCCAAGAGCGTGTAGTGTTGGGTCGCCAGAGGGATGACTACCGCCGGATACTCCGAGCCCTGGCTCTTGTGTACCGTGGTGGCGTAGGCAAGCGAAATTTCGTCCAGTTCACCCAGCTCGTACTCCACCCGGCGGCCGTCGTACTCGACCGCGACGAACCCCTCTTCCTCGTCGATCCGCTCGATGCGGCCGATGTCGCCGTTGAAAACCTCCTTGTCGTAGTTGTTGACCGTCTGGATGACCTTATCTCCCGGCGCATAGGTCCAGCCGAAGCGGGTGATCCTGGGGGAAGCATCGGCGTTCAGGTGTTGCTGTAGCTCCAGGTTGAGAGAGCGGGCGCCGAGACCGCCTTGGTTCATGGGAGTCAGGACCTGGATGTCGTTGACGGGGTCCAGGCCGAAGCGTTTGGGAATTCGTTCGGTAGTAACCTGCAGCAAGCGGTCGTGGATGAGCTCCGGGGTCTCGCAATCGATACGATAAAAATCGCTGTCCGCCCCCTGGCGGTCCGGGCGTTCGGGCATTTGGCCCTGGTTGATCCGATGGGCATTGACGACGATCCGGGACCGGGCCGCCTGGCGGAAGATCTCCGTCAGTCGGACCCTGGGTACCGCGGCGGAGTCGATCATGTCGGCCAGCACCGATCCCGGTCCCACGGAGGGGAGCTGGTCCACATCGCCTACCAATAGCACCGCAGCATGGTTGGGGATCGCCCGTAGGAGCTGGTTCATCAGGACCAGATCTACCATGGAGACCTCGTCGATAACCACCAGATCGGCCGCCAAGGGCCTGTACTGGTCCCGCCGAAAACCCATGCTCCGGGGATCGAACTCCAGCAGCCGGTGGATGGTCTTGGCCTCGATGCCGGTGGATTCCGACAGCCGCTTGGCCGCCCGCCCGGTCGGCGCGCATAAGAGCACGGAGACGCCCTTTGCCTGCAGAATGCGCAGGATGCCGTTGACTACCGTAGTCTTGCCGACCCCAGGCCCGCCGGTGATGATGGTGACTTTACCCTCGATCGTGGCGGCCACGGCGGCGCGCTGGGAATCGGATAGCTCCAATCCCGTCTGCCGCTCCACCCAGGGGATGGCACCTTGGGGGTCGATCCGACCCCACACCGGCGGATCGCGCTGCAGACGGGCAAGACTCATGGCGACCCCCCGCTCAGCCCGCTGCAGGGGGGTGAGGAAGAGCGCGGGTCGTCCCTCGATTTCTTCCGCAACCAGGTTCTCTTCCGTCAGTTCCGCAGCGATGGCCTGCTCGATAATGGGCGTGGGAATCTCCAGCAGCTCGCCAGCCGACTCGACCAACTGCTGCCGGTAAGCGGCGCAATGACCGTTCGTGGCGATCTCCTGCAGCGCATGGCGTACCCCGGCCTGGGCGCGGATGAGCGAGTCGTGGGGAATGCCGAGCCTGCGGGCGATGGCGTCGGCGGTCTTGAAGCCGATACCACGGATGTCGAGCGCCAGCCGGTAGGGATTCTCCCGGACCTTCTCGACGGCTGCGTCCCCATAGGTCTTGTAGATGCGCACGGCCCGGGAAGTGCCGACCCCATGGGACTGGAGAAAGACCATGATCTCCCGGATCACCTTCTGCTCGGCCCAAGCCCGAGTTACCCGCTCCTTGCGTTTGGGACCGATGCCCTCGAGGGTAAGCAGCCGGTCCGGGCTGTCTTCGATGACGTCGAATACCCGTTCGCCGAAGGCCCCCACCAGCTTACGGGCGAAGTGAGGACCGATGCCCTTGACCATGCCCGAACCCAGGTATTTCTCGATGCCGTCCAGGGTGCTGGGCGGAATCATCCGCAAATTCAGGGCCTTGAATTGGAGCCCGTGGCGGTGGTCGTTGACCCAGGTGCCTTCGCATTCGATGTATTCGCCTGCGGTGACGCTCGCCGCCGAGCCGACTACGGTCACCAGGTCCCGCTGCCCGCGTACCTTGACGCGCAACACGCAGAAGCCGCTCTCCTCGCTATGGAAGGTGACTCGCTCGACGGCGCCGGCGAGGCGTTCGGGTACAGCGTCCGCGGAGGTTCCGGGATAACGCGGGTAGATCATCTCCGGTATGGAATGATGGGTGATGAATGATGAGTGATGAATGATGAGTGATGAATGATGAGTGATGAATACGGAGCAACCTG
Source organism: Candidatus Thiosymbion ectosymbiont of Catanema sp. Cochon2018 (assembly GCA_011392765.1). Taxonomy (GTDB): domain Bacteria; phylum Pseudomonadota; class Gammaproteobacteria; order Chromatiales; family Chromatiaceae; genus Thiosymbion; species Thiosymbion ectosymbiont_A. The sequence continues at coordinate 277,930 of WYCW01000004.1, forward strand.
CACTCATCATTCCGCATTCATCACTCAGCATTCACGAACTCGACCTTGTCGTAGATCTCGGCCAGTACCAGGGTGCAGTCCAGGCTCTCCAGGGGGATCCGGTCTTCGAGCCCGGTGTAGTCTGTCAGGGTCCAGTGGTCATCCACGTCACGCCGGTAGCACTCCACTCGGACCTGATCCTGGGAGACCAGCAGATACTCCCGCAGGCTCGGAATACGGCGGTAGAGGGCAAACTTGTCTCCCCGGTCGCAGGCCGCCGTGGAATCGGAGAGGACCTCGATGATCAGGCCGGGGTTGAGCAAGACATCCCGCCGGTCGTCCAGGAGCTCCGGTTCTCCGCAATGGGCGGCCAGGTCTGGATACGTGCACGCATTAGCAGAGCGGATGAGGACCTTCATGTCATTGGTATAGACCTGGCAGGGGCGTCCCTTCATCTGAGCGTGCAGCTTACTGCTGATGTTCACAACGATAATGTTGTGCTCCAGGCTCGCGCCGGCCATGGCGAAAACGTCGCCGTCGAGGTATTCGCTGCGCCCTTCGAGAACAGCGCGTTCGTCCTCCAGCCAGTCCTCGAAGCTCAGGAAGGGCTTGGGTTGCAGAGACATGGAATCGACTCCGGTAGCGGAAGATTTATCCGCAGATTACGCAGATTCTCACAGATTAAGAGACTGTCTAAAAAAAGATCGGGTAGTGAATACGGAGCAACCTGCCACTCATCATTCCGCATTCATCACCCAGCATTCACAAACTCGACCTTGTCGTAGATCTCGGCCAGTGCCAAGGTACAATCCAGGCTCTCCAGGGGAACTTGGTCATCGAGTCCGGTGTAGTCCGTCAGGGTCCAACGGCCATCCGCGTCGCGCCGGTAACACTCCACCCGGACCCGATCCTGGGAGACCAACAGATACTCCCGCAGGCTCGGGATCTGGCGGTAGAGGGCGAACTTGCCTCCCCGGTCATAAGCCGCTGTGGAATCGGAGAGGACCTCGACAATCAGGCTGGGGTTGAGCAGCACATCCCGGTGGTCGTCCAGGAGCTCCGGTTCTCCGCAATGGGCGACCACATCCGGATACTTGCCCGCATTGGCGGAGCGGATGAGGACCTTCAGGTCGTTGGTATAGACCTGGCAGGGGCGTCCCTTGAACTGGATGCTGAGCTCGCGGTTGAGGTTACTCACAATCGTGTTGTGTTTCAGGCTCGCACCGGCCATGGCGAAGACCTCGCCGTCGAGGTATTCGCTGCGCCCTTCGAGGGCGGCGCGTTCGTCCTCCAGCCAGTTCTCGAAGCTCAGGAAGGGTTTGGGTTGCAGAGACATGGAATCGACTCCGGTAGCGGAAGATTTATCCGCAGATTACGCAGATTCTCACAGATTAAAACGAAACAATTCGAAAAAAAATTTCGACAGCCCCAGCCGACCATAAAAAATTTGTGGCTCTTTATGGATTCCGGACTGCTGACGATCACGAAAGGGTACCACCGGACACTTTGGCGTGCGGCGGCGGCTTTACCCCGACACCGGAAGGAACCCGCGGTGCTCAGAGATACTCGCGCCCGCCACGCCGCTCAGCACGGGCCTTCACCCGTGAGCGGTGCTCACGTTCGCCGTGGTCGTGACTCAGTGCTGAGAAAAAGCTGCGTGAAGTCGTTGCAGAACCTCCTCAACGAAACGCTGAACTGGCTGGGCGGGCTTGTTTGGTCACAAGCAAGCCATTCTGCCAGGCACGTTACCAACTCAAGCACACGGCCTCATCGAGTTCAATGAGAAGGCGGTAGAGACGCTCTACAGCGATGATGATTACCAGCGTTACTGGGTTTCCTGACTGCTGGGAGTGACGGCTCTCGAAGGTGCCGCTGCCCGACACGGATGCAGTGCGCGAGGCCTTTGGCACCATCGCCTACAGCAATGGCCAAAACAGCAAGGTGCAAGGAGAGCACCCCTATGCCTGGCCCTCGGTACTTCATGATCTGTGCAACCGCGTGGCCCCGACGCACGTCTGAGCGGGCTGATGCCTATGAGGTGGATCTGGCGGTGGCGCATCTGGAGCATGCCTGCCCGGCGACTTGCCGTTGGCTGATCGCAACTACCCCTCTCCTATCGTCTGCTTTGGCGGAACTCAGTCAGCGTGGCATCGACTTCGCGATCCGCTGCTCGGCGGCTCCCTCTCAAGCAGGCTCGATTTCATGTTGCGCGGTCAGGTGCCGACAGTTGCCGTCACGCTCACGCCCTGCTTGCAAAGGCGGCGGACATCTCGCCGCCGTGCTCCTTGCCGATGCGCATTCGCGTGCGCTTCGTGCGTGTGCGCCTGAGCACCGGGGAATGGAAGTGCTGGTGACGTCTCCAAAGTGACGGCGCACGCTGGCCCACAGCGGATTTTCGCGCGCCTCTTACCACCAGCGCTGGGGGTGTGGAGAGTTTCTATGGTGCTCAAGACGCGCTTGGCGTTGAGAATTTCACCGGCCTCGGTCCCGGGAGGCGGTGCGCCAGATTTCTTCGCCACCGTCTTCCTCACGGCCTGGAGTCGTTGCTCACCGAAAGCGCACAGGTCAACCTCGATGCCAAACCGACCTGCCACCCCAGCAGGTCAACCGCGCTGTCTCCTTCAATGCCATCAAAGCGCCAACGCCCCTGCGTGAGCTCATCAGCGATAGAACATCGAGTGCCTTGCGAGCGCCTCACGGCCCTGTTTATGACTAATCCCTGCTCTCAGCGCTAAGACCGCAACCCCCGCGTCGCAACACCCTCCGCCAGAGGCTTACCTGATTTCTATCGGCGCCGACGCAAGCACTGCTAAATGGGAGTTCGCTGACACTAACTTAATGGCAAGTACCCGCTAGGGGAGCGTTCTCAATTGAGCCAAATTATCGCGGATGCCAGGTACAACATCGCCATATAATTCCTGGCGAGTCGCTCGTAACGGGTTGCCACCCGTCGAAATTGCTTCAGCTTCTGAAACAATCGCTCCACCAGGTTTCGTTCTTTGTACAAGGTCTTATCATAGGCGCGCGGTTCCTTCCGGTTGCGCCTGGGAGGAATCACCGGCTCGGCGTCCTGGGCCTGGATGACGGCCATGAACTGATCGCTATCATCGCCTTTATCCGCCAACACATACGCCGCCGCAAACCCTTCGATCAAGGCGTTGGCCTGTCCGCATTCCGAGGCTTGCCCACCGGTCAGTATGAACCTCACCGGATTACCCAAGGCATCGACCGCGGCATGAATCTTGGTGCTCAAGCCACCGCGTGAGATGCCAACGGCCTCCTGCTCGTGCTTTTTTTTGCGGCGCACCCTGCTGATGAACCCGGATCACACTGCCGTCAACCATCAAATACTCCCAATCCGGGTCCTGAGACAGGGTGGTGAAAATCGCCTCCCAGCGACCGTTGTGAGACCAACGGTTATAGCGCACATAAACGCGATGCCAAGGGCCAAATTCCGGCGGCAGGTCACGCCACGGGGAGCCGGTACGCAGAATCCAAAGTACGGCTTCCAGGAATCAGCGATTGTCACGTGCCGTAACCCCACGGTCACCGGCTTTTCCCGAGAGCAACGGGGCGATCCGCTCCCATTGGCCGTCACGCAAGATCATACGAGGCATCAGCAGGTTATCCCAACTCGTTAAAATTGCTCGAATTATATAGGTTAATTTGTCAATTGAGAACGCCCCCTAGTACCCTCACCAGCCTCAGCAACCTCGCCGAGCTGTACCACGCACAAGGCCGCTATGGCGAGACCGAACCTTTCTTTGTGCGTGCCATCGAGGCCAGCGAGCAGATTCTTGGCCAGGACCATCCGCAAACCCTCACTAGTGTCAGCAACCTCGCCAAGCTGTATGAAAGCCAAGGCCGCTATGGCAAGGCCGAGCCGCTCTTGGTGCGTGCTCTCGAGGTCAGCGAGCGAGTGTTGGGCCAAGACCACCCCGATACCCTTACTATTCAGCTCAATCTGGCCTATGTACTGATCAATCGTGGACAGCGGGACTGGGCCGTGCGGGAGCTGCGCCGTATGGACGGGCGATTGCGTCGCTTTGTCGGCAATCAGCTCGCCACTACCCACCGGGAGTTGGTCCGCCGTCAATGGTTGGTGTCCGAATCCAAGTTCCAGGATGCCGTATTCAGTTTCGCCCTACAGTATCCCGAACCGGATGCCTTGCGACTGGCCGCCGATGTACTGCTGCGCTGGAAGCGTTTGGCCGGCGAGGCCGAGGCATTGATCGCCCGGCTTGTCCGAACCATCCGAGACCCACAGGTAGTAAAGCTCGCCAAGGAGCTGAGCGAACACCGAGCCGAATTGAGTCGGCTGGTGAACCTGCCCGTGCCGGAGAAAAAAGCCGCCATTGCTGCCCGTAAGAAGGCCATTGCCGCCGCCCGTTCGGAGGTCGAGCGCCTGGAGGTGGAGCTGGCCGAACTGAATCCGGAATTCCAGATCCACCTGGCAAATCGTGCCGTCGGCTGGAAACAGGTAAGATCCGAACTGCCTCGGAATTCGGCCCTGTTCTCTCTGCGTGCCTTCCATCCGATCGACTTTACGACCGGTGACCGCGGGGAACCGCACTGGCTGGCCCTGATGATCCCCGCGGACCCCGGCGACGGGCCCGAACTCCTGCTCCGGGATCTGGGTCCCATCGGGGCGATGTCCTTGCCTTACCTCATTCTTCGGGAGACCGGCGCCCACGGGGCTGCCCGCAGGCTTTACCAGTTGCTCTTCGGCAAGCTGGATGTCGAACTGACCAAATACGACCGGCTCTATATCGCCGCGGACGGCGCACTGGATCTGGTGGCCTTCGCGCGGCTGGTGGTTCCGGACGGGCGCTATTGGGTCAAGCGCCAGGAGCTGCGCCAGATCCGCACGGGCCGAGATCTGGTGCAACAGAATCCGGGCCGGTCGGCAACCGGGGGCATGTTAGTCCTGGGTGGGGTGGACTACGCCAATTTCCCGGCACCGGAAGAGAAATCACCGCCCCCGATTAATACCCAGGAAAAAACCACCAACCAACTGCTCGCCATGAATCTGAACCGGCGCCTGCGTGACGAACGGAAAGGTTTCAAGCACCTGAAGTTCACTGCTACCGAGGCCAAGTTAGTAGGTCAGCTCTATTGGGACCCTGACGGCTACAAGGCCTAGGTTTGGCAATGCCAAGACGCCTCGGAGACCCGACTCAAATCCCTCGCATCCCCACCACGGATATTGCATCTGGCTACCCAAGGGTTCTTTTTCGGTCGGAAATCGGAGCGCACCGAGCGGCCCATGACCCTGGCCGGCCTGGCCCTGGCCGGTGCCAATGCCGGCATGAAAGGTAAGCTGAGCCCCACCGGCGAGGACGGCGTCCTCTATGCCCTGGAGGTCCAGGACCTTAACCTGGAAGGCACCGAGCTGGTAGCCCTTTCCGCCTGCGACACCGGCAAGGGCGAAGTGGATTACTCGGAAGGTGTCTATGGCTTGGTGCGCGCCTTTCGCATCGCCGGTGCCCGTAATCTGCTCATGACCCTCTGGCCCCTGAACGACAGCCTGGCCGCGGATTTCATGCGGGATTTCTATACAACCTGGTTCGAGAATCCCGAACGCCACCCGGCCAAGGTCCTGCGGGAGACCCAACTGGCCTGGATCCGGGCCAAGGATTCCAGGCGCAGTGATCCGAGCTACTGGGCACCCTATGTCCTGATCGAGGGGCGGTAAATTTGGAGTGCGCCGGCAAAGCGGCGCAGTTTGAATGGATCCGGGCGGGGTGCGGTACGACCGGTAGTGACCGGGGGGCTCGGCGTTAGGTTCCATACGCGCCGCGGCGACGGCGCTTTCCTTTGCCTGAAGCGCCTTGGTCCGGAATGAGCACGGCGGTTATCGAGCAGCTCGAATCCAAAGCGGCGGCGGGTATATGCCACTCGGCCAACGCTGTGGTCACACCGGACACCATGCGTTCTGGTAGTTACCGGGGTAAAAGGCTGCCGCCGCACTCCAAATTTGGAGTGCGCCGGCAAAGCGGCGCAGCCTGATCGGAATCCAGCTGTATAAGGTACTATCGTAGTTGTCGGGGGGGTTGGGTGCTACGTTCTGCGCGCGCCGCGGCGACGGCGCTTTCCTTTGCCTGAAGCGCCTTGGTCTGGCATGAACACGGCGGTCATCAGACAGCCCGAATCCATAGTGGCGGCGGGTGTGCACCACTCGGCCAACACTGCGGTCACACCAGATACCATGGGTTCTGGTAGGTACCGGAGTAAAGTTGCTACTGCACTCCGAATCTACCAGTTGCCGGCAGTAACCTCATAGTCATCCTGGACCTGAAGGCGATCTACCTTGAAACTGTAGATCGTCTTGACCTGGGCAGGTGTGGCAACCCCCTCGAACCAACGGGCCGAACCCCAAGGGTAGTCTCTTGCCTCCGCGACCAGCCCATGTTTGACCGGGTTTCGATGGACATAGCTCAGGCGTGCGAGGTACGAACGCTCATAGGTTAAGGCGGTCTCCCAATAGTTGTACCAGACCTTGCGCCCCGGAGTGGCATCGAGCCGATTCACCCATTTTGCGGTCTTCTCACGCAACAGACCGAGCATAAGGGGTAGGCTCTCGGCGGTTGATTCCGAGCAGTGGCCGATGAAGTGGTAGTGATTCGAGAATACCGCCCAAGCCTCGAGCCGCCAGCCGAAATCTTCAGCAACCTTCAGTAGTCCTCGGTGTAGCACACCTAACCGTTCGGGACCGTGAAAATGATGCTGCTTGCCGTAAGTACCGGCGGAAACAAGAAAGGTCCCACCTTGGGAAAGACGATGTGTTGGTGCATGTGGCCAGGGTGTCCGGATATTCTGTTTCACCATCGAAGGGGCGATTTGGTTCATCGGGTCGCTGATTTTAACCGGTGCATTCGGTGAACATTGTATGGGGTAAATGCAGCGCCGAATCCAAAGTGAGGGAAACAACCCTGTCGAAACCGCCGCCCTGCCGTGGTAGCCTAACTGTATGACCGCAAAAGACATCATCAGCCGCGATCTACTCAAGCGGCTAACTACCGATTTCGCGCACCACCTCTTGGGGCTCGAGGCCAAGGCCGTTGAGCTACTGGAGACCCAGGCAGTAGGCTGGGTTGAGCGCAGCGAAACCCGGCACCACGGATAGATCATAGACGGAAGCCACTTGCAATGCTGGGTTTCGTACCTCAACCCAGCCTACACGGACATCCGCTTTGCCGGCCACTCCGGACCGATCCGCCAGTTTTTGATCTACATCGGGGCCGATCCCCTGACCATGCCGGCGGGCCTCGACGAGCCGGGGCTACTCGACTACCGCTATGGCCTGATCGACATGCATCGCGTCGACTGTGCCGGCTTGCTGGCCCAGGACGATCCGGATGCCCTGGTGCTGGCCATACTGTGCGACTTCAGGGACCGTAAGCCCCAGGAGGTCGTCACTTACATCGTGCACCGCTTGTGGGAATTGCTGGGTGCCGACGAGCGGAGATTCCGCGAACACATGATCATGCTGGAGATTCTGTCGAAGAACCGGGATCTCGAGGCGCAGATTCAGGAGGCCGAACGCATGTTGACCGAAATCGATATCGAATCTTTGCCGTCTTTCGGCATTGGCTTCGAACGTGGCGAGAAAAGGGGGGAGAAAAGAGGAGAAGCGCGGGTTGTGCGTCGTCTGTTGAGCCGACATGGCGTCGCGGAAGTTTCCAGGTTGCTCGGTCTTTCAGTGGAAGAGGTGGAACGCCTCGCAGCGGCGAGAGGCGACGATCCGGCGCATGACAGGCATTGATGGGGGCTGACGCGGGCTAGTACGGATGCTCCCGACTGCCGATAATATTGAGCAGTAGGCTTCTCACGGAAAATTTATCCGCCAATGAACGCAAATGAATCAGAAACCGTTTCCGTCAACGGCACACATGAATAATCAATGGCTTAGAGTCGCTTAATTGGTGAAAACGCCTATTTTTCGAGGTGCCCTTCAAACGAAACAATCTGTGAGAATCTGCGGACAGAAAAGAGGATGTGATCTTTTGCGACCGATTTGCGTTGATTCGCGTTCATTTGCGGAAAAAAAATGCTTCCCATGTTATGGGTACTTGGGTACTGCTGTATTAGATGCGGAGACATGATGATGGCCCGAGTTTTCAATTTCAGTGCCGGCCCCGCCGTGCTGCCGGAAGAGGTCTTGCGGCAGGCCCAGGAAGAGCTGCCGGATTGGCACGGGAGCGGTATGTGTGTCGCGGAGATGAGCCACCGCGGTAAGGAATTCGTGTCCATTGCCGAGCAGGCAGAAGCCGATCTGCGCGCGCTCCTGGCCGTTCCCGACGGCTACCGGGTACTGTTCCTGCAGGGCGGGGCATCCAGCCAGTTCGCCATGGTGCCGATGAATCTGCTGCGTGGCGGCGACAAGGCCGCCTATCTGAACACCGGCTCCTGGTCCGAGAAGGCCATCGCCGAGGCCAAGCGGTTCTGCGCGGTCGAGATCGCCGCCTCCACCGAGGACACCCGGTTTACCCGCGCCCCCACCCCGGACGAGCTGACCCTGAGCGACAAAGCGGCCTATGTCCACTACACCCCCAACGAGACCATCGAGGGGGTGGAGTTTCCCTTTATACCCGAGACCGGCGGCATGCCCTTGGCGGCAGACATGTCCTCCACCCTGCTGTCCCGACCCCTCGAGGTCTCACGCTACGGCGTCATCTATGCCGGGGCCCAGAAAAACATAGGTCCGGCGGGACTGACCGTCGTAATCGTGCGTGAAGACCTCATCGGCCGATCGCTTGCCGGGACGCCGGCCATGTTCGATTACAAGACCCACGCCGATGCCGGGTCCATGTACAACACCCCGCCTACCTACGCCTGGTATCTGGCCGGCCTGGTATTCCAGTGGCTCAAGCGTCAAGGTGGGTTGGCGGCGATGGCGGCGATCAATGCGCGCAAGGCCGAGGCCCTGTATGCGGCCGTCGATGCCTCCGGTTTCTACACCAATCCGGTGGAGCCCGCCTGCCGTTCCCGGATGAACGTGCCCTTTACCCTGGCCGACCCAGGGCTGGATCAGACATTCCTGACCGAGGCCAAGGCGGCGGGATTGGTTACACTCAAGGGCCATCGCTCCGTAGGCGGCATGCGCGCGAGCATCTACAATGCCATGCCCGAGGAGGGCGTGCGGGCCTTGATTGTCTTCATGCAGGAATTCGAGCGCAAATACGGATAGTCGGTTGAACCACAGAGGCGCCGTAGGGGCACCCGGATTGTAGATACTCTGTTCCGATGCAAGTCCAATTTGTCTCCTGATCCACAAAAATTCACCTTCGATACATAAATTAGATTGATCAGGAAGCCGTTTCGAGGGGGGTGTAGAAACGGCTGCTGTCGAAGGGGGTGCGGTTCTTGCGCATGGCGTGGATGGCGTGCAGGAGCTTGCGCATGGCGGTACAGAGAGCCTGGAGCTTCTTCCGGCCACGGTTCTCAATCAGATGGTGGTAGTAGGCCCTGACCGTGGGATCATGTTGTGCGGCGCTGAGCGCGGGCCTGTAGAGGGCGATGCGCAGGTAGCGGTTGCCGGCCTTGGAGAGTCGAGGCTTTTGTTGACGCTGGAGCCGGACTGGTATTGCCGGGGATCGAGTCCGGCCATGGCGACCCATTGTTTCGCGGTCATGTCCTCAGGCAAGACCAGCCGTTCGCCGAGGAGTGAGATGGCGCTGGCGGCGGCGATGCCGGTGACGCTGACTAGGAGTTCGAAGATCTGCTGGCGTTCCTCCTCGCTAGCGATGAGGTCGAAGACCCGCTGGCGCAGGTGTTCGATCTGGGCCTCGAGGTGGGCAATGCTGTGGTGCAGATCAGCGATCAGGAAGTCGGGCGTGGTGGCGGTTTGCGCAAGGGCATGGAGCTGGTTTTTGGTTCGGGTTCGGAGCTGGTTGAGGGCGGCGATGCGGCGGGCACAGGCGCGGATGGCGAGGGCCAGGTCATCGGGGCGTTGCCAGGGCTCGAAGGGCATGCGCCGGGCAAACTCGGCGAGGACCGCGGCATCGACGGCATCGGTCTTGGGGTTAACCACCATGAGGGGGGGCCCGGCGTCCTCCAGGGCGAGGGCCAAATCGAGGTGATACTGGCCGGTGGCCTCCAGGCAGACGCGGTTTACCTTTGCCTTGCGCAAGCGGTTGCTCAGGGTTCGTGCCCGTGGGGGGTATTGTTGAATTCACGGGGTTTTCTGGTGCGACCGTCGCGAGCAATGACCAGGGTGACGGTTTTGCTGCTGACATCGATTCCGGCAACGTTCATGAGCGGTTTCTCGGAAGCAAAAAAGGCGCTAGGATCATGACCTGGTTCCCCGACCCTGGACCCTCGCCTACCGACCTTGTGTATGCAGGCTCACGAGCATGGCTCACGGCGTCGGATACTCTCCGGTATGGGCGAAGAGGGCGGGGAGCCAATCTGTCCGGACAGGCTCGTAGCCTCAGGATGCGACGGCTTCCCCAGGTACTCTTCATCAAATCCCTTTCTACCTCATCCTTGGCTTTCCCTTGGAAACAGAACATACAAGGATGTGGTGAGCCTTGGCCGGGTAGGGATGCCCGGCCAGCGGCGAACCGAATCTTTGGATGGCTCGTGCCCAACACCGATGTCAATGCCGTTAAGTTAAGAGGCTGTCTAAAAAAGGGCCATAGGCCACAGTCGGGAGTAGGCTGGGTTGAGGAACGAAACCCAGCGTTTACGGGCTTGAACCATAATCCCTTCGCGCCCTTTACGCCTTTGCGGTTAAAACATGTACAAGATACTCACATTGAACAACATTTCCGTCGCCGGTCTCGACCGGCTGCCGCGGGACAGATATGAGGTTGCCTCCGAGATCGCGCACCCGGATGCCATCCTGGTGCGTTCCGCCAATATGCACGAGATGGATATCCCGGAGACGGTCCTGGCCATCGGTCGTGCCGGCGCCGGGGTCAACAATATTCCCGTAGGGGGCATGACCGGGCGCGGGGTGCCCGTGTTCAATGCCCCCGGCGCCAACGCCAATGCGGTGAAGGAGCTGGTCATCGCCGGCATGTTGCTGGCGGCCCGCAACATCACCCAGGCCTGGAGCTTCGCACGCGGTCTGACGGGGGACGACACCGCCATCCGCAAAGCCGTGGAGAGCGGCAAGAAGCAGTTCGTGGGCTTCGAGCTGCCGGGTCGCACCCTGGGCGTTATCGGTCTCGGGGCCATCGGGGTCGAGGTAGCCAATGCCGCAAGCGCCCTCGGCATGAAGGTGATCGGTTATGATCCGACCATCACGGTGCGACGGGCCTGGCAGCTCGAGTCCGGGGTGGAGCAGGCCTCGAGCGTGGACGAGCTGATCCGACGCGCGGACTTCATCAGCTTTCACGTGCCACTGACGGACGAGACCCGGGGGCTGATCAACGCCGAGCGTCTCAGGCACTTGCGGGCCGGCGGGGTATTGTTGAACTTCTCGCGCGACGGCATCATCGACGATGCGGCGGCCGTGGCGGCCCTGGATGCGGGGACCCTCTATGCCTATGTATGTGACTTCCCGAGCAATCTCATGAAGGATCACCCGCGGGTGATCGCGCTGCCGCACATCGGCGCCTCCACCCGCGAGGCGGAGGAGAACTGTGCCCGCATGGTGGCCGATCAGGTCCGCGAGTGGCTGGAGGACGGCAACATCCGCAACGCAGTGAATTTCCCGGAGATCGACCTCCCGCGCAACAAAGGCTACCGTTTGGCCGTGGTCAACAGCAATGTCCCCAATATGGTCGGGCAGATCTCCACCGATCTGGCGCAGGCTGAGCTCAACATCCTGGATATGCTCAACAGATCCCGGGACGAGGTGGCCGTGACCCTGATCGACGTCGATCGAGAGCCCCCGGAAGAGACCCTGGCCAAGATCCGGGCCATCGATGGGGTGCTCTCGGTGCGCTGCCTGGGTTGTTGAAAAGCAGTCATGAGCATCGAGGATCCGCTTTCCCCTCTCCGTGAACGCATCGATACCCTCGACTGGGAGTTGCTGCGTCTGATCAACGAGCGCGCGGCCCTCGCCAAGGAGGTAGCGACCGTCAAGGCCGCCAATGGCGACCGGGAATTCTACCGCCCCGAGCGGGAAGCAGCGATCCTGCGCCGCATCAGGGAACGCAATCCGGGTCCTCTGGACGGAGAAGAAGTCGCGCGGCTGTTCCGGGAGATCATGTCTGCCTGCCTGGCCCTGGAGCAACCCCTGGCCGTGGCCTTTCTGGGGCCGGAGGGGACCTTCTCCCAGGCCGCCGCCCTCAAGCACTTCGGCCATTCGGTGCAGGCCATTCCCGTAGGCGACATCGGCGACATCTTTCTGGAGGTCGAAGCCGGGTCTTGTTCTTACGGTGTGGTGCCGGTGGAGAATTCCACCGAGGGCGTGATCAGCCACACCCTCGATTCCTTCATGGGCTCGCCCCTGCAGATTGCCGGCGAGGTGGCCTTGCGCATTCATCATCACCTGATGAGTCGGGAGCCGGACTTGGCGGGCATCCGCACGCTATTCTCCCATCAACAGTCCCTGGCCCAGTGTCGTGGCTGGCTGGACCGCTATCTGCCGGGTGCCGAGCGGGTCGCGGTCGGCAGCAATGCGCAGGCCGCGGACATGGCCGCCGTCACAGCCGGTTCCGCAGCGGTAGCGAGGGAGGCGGCGGCGGAGATCTACGATCTCGAGATCCTGGCCCGCCGTATCGAGGACGAACCGGGGAATACCACACGCTTCCTGGTAATCGCCAAGGAGGATTCGCCCCCGAGCGGGCACGACAAGACCAGCCTGCTGCTCACTTGCCGCAACGAGGCGGGTGGCCTTTACCGGCTGCTCGCTCCCCTGGCGGAGCACCATATCAGCATGACCCGCATCGAGTCCCGCCCCTCGCGGCGGGGCATTTGGGACTATGTCTTCTATATCGATATCCTCGGCCATCGAGAAGACCTGACCGTCAGGAAGGCGCTGGATCAACTGGAGCACACGGCACTCTACTTCAAGATCTTAGGTTCGTATCCGGAGGCGGTACTCTAGGGGGCGTTCTCAATTAAGCCAAATCCATGTAGCGCAGGCGTCCCGCCTGCCGGAATGCAGGCGTTTCGCCCGCGGGTTGCAGGCGAGACCTGTCTGCCGACAGGCAGGCGCCTACGTTACGTTCTTAGTTTCTGCGATGACCCGGCTTAATTGAGAACACCCCCTAGGATCCTTGAGAGACCCGAATCTTTACAAATGAGTCAAGTTTGTGCAGTGCACAAATCGGGATCAGGATCGGGATCGAAATCGAGATTCCGATTGCGATCCCGATTTCGATTTCGACCTACCTTGGCTCTTCAACGGCTGGTTGGGCGTAGGAGATGGGGCCTTACGGGAGAGGGGCTTTTAGGGTCTTCATGCCTCGTCGGTCTGAGGCAACGCCTCGCTAGGTCCTGTTTCTCTGAAAATCCAGGAATACTTTCACAGTCTCAGCGCGTGGGAACGAGAAAATATTGTGAAATAAAGTACTACGGACGAGGAAACCTTCATGAGGCATTGCCGCCGGAGTGTTCGAGCCGGAATAACCATCCTTTGTTCAATCGCGTTGCTTTGCGCCTTACCGGCATCCGCGGCCAATTGGATCATGTTTCAGGGGACCGAGTCGGCCGCGGCATCGGCCTATCGCCCCTTCGGATTCATCGGCATTGGGTACCAGCAAACTAATGATTCACGGATTGCGGCTGGTCCCTATAAGGGGCAAACCCTGCGGGCGAACCAGATCGGGCCGTTGCAGCTCTCTCACGCCCGTCTGGGACTGCGGGGACGCCTGTTTGCCGGCAAACTCAACTACCTGCTCTCGGCCCTCGCCGGCAACAACGGCATCTCCGACAATGGCGACCCCAATTTGAAGCTCACGGACCTGAGTATCACCCTCAATCTGATTCCCCACGCCCGGATTCGGATCGGTCAGTTCAAGCAACCGGGTTCGGAGGAAGGCTTGCAGCCCGCGGTCCGGCGTGACTATATCCGGCCTACCAACCTCTCCAGGCAGATTACCAATGAACGTTTCTTCGATAGCGACGGTACGCCGAAAAAGAGCGACAATGTCTTCGACGGACCCGTAAGCGGTTGGCGTGCTACCGGCATCCAGGTTTTCGATGCCTTTAAGACCGGCGCGTGGAAGCACACCTACGCCTTCATGGCGAGCACCGGAACCGGTCTGGCGATCTACAACGGCTCCGGTAATGGCCGACCGGACTGGCATCTCTACTGGAGCTCCGAGCGGATCTTCAGCGGTAAGGGTTCTTCTCGTGGTGGACTGAAGCTGACCGGCTGGTATCAGGACGGAGAACGGGAACTCCGGATCGGCGCGGAACAAAAGACGGCAACCTTCGACCGTAGGCGTTACGGCCTAGGCACCACTTTCCGCCGCGGTCCCTGGCGTGTGGCGGGCGAGTGGGTCAAGGCCCACGGTATGATCTTCAACGGCACGGACGGCGGTGCCGTTCCCGGCTCCACCAGTAACAGCGGTAAGGAGATCTCGGGCTTCAATGTCTTGCCGGACGACGAGGCCGATGGCTGGTACCTGGATGGGGGTTATCGATTGTTCGGCGACTGGGAACTGCGTGCCCGCTATGATCGCCTCAACCGAGGCACAAACGAGAAGGGGACCGAGCGCCGCTTCGAGACCTTTACCCTCGGCATTACCTACCGCCACAATAAGCAGGTGCGCGTGCTGACCGACTATGAATTCCGCCAAGTCGAGGCCCCCGGCCTGTCCGACAGTGCTACCCCCAACCGGATACTGAGTAAGGTGGACGACGTTTTCGGCGTCAAGGTCTGGGTCAAGTTCTGATTAGTGTTCGAGGCGAAACCCAATGCTATTAAGTTAAGCCTCGGAGTTTGTCGAAGAAATATCTGCATGAACCTAGCTGGTACTCCAACCTCCCGGACCGGGGCTGGGTCCGACGATATTATCCGGAATTCCGCCGTGCGGATTGCGGTACTGATTCCCTGTCACAACGAAGAAGCCTCGGTTGGAACCATGGTCCGCGACCTCGCAATGGTGGTCCCGGAGGCCGACATCTATGTCTACGATAATGGCTCCTCGGATAGAACCACCGCGGTTGCCGCAGCGGCCGGGGCACTAGTGCGCCACGAATCCATTCCGGGTAAAGGCTATGTGGTCTGTCGCATGTTCAGTGAGATCGATGCCGATGTCTACTTATTGATCGATGGCGATGCGACCTATGACACCGGCTGCGCGCGCGCTATGATCGAACAGTTGATCAAAGATCGGTTGGACATGATCTGTGCCGCCCGGATAGACGAGACACCCCAGGCATATCGGCGCGGTCATCGCTTCGGCAATTCGCTGTTGACGAAAATGGTGGCAATGGTCTTCGGCAATCGCTTTCACGACATGCTTACAGGATACCGGGCCTTTTCCAGACGGTTCGTCAAGTCCTTTCCGACGTTATCTAAGGGATTCGAGATAGAAACCCAGCTCACCGTTCACGCCTTGCAGATGCAGATGCGGGTAGCCGAGATCCCGACGCCTTATTTCGAGCGGACGCAGAGCTCGCTGAGCAAGCTGCATACCTTCAAGGACGGGTGGCGTATCCTGCGCGTTATCGCCCGGCTGATCAAGGATGAGCGACCGCTCATATTCTTCTCCACGGTCTTCCTGTTGCTTGCCACGCTATCTGTCGTCCTGGCCTGGCCGGTCATCGTGGAATTCATGGAAACCGGATTGGTACCCCGGCTTCCCACCGCGATTCTTTCTACCGGCATAATGCTCTTGGCCTTTCTCTCGCTATTCAGCGGTATCGTCCTGGATACGGTAGCCCAGGGGCGACGCGAATCGAAACGCCTCCACTATATCGCCATACCACCCCTGCCTACGGATGTTACGGTCGCCGGCAAAGATTCTCCATGACGTACCGGTGCCGCGAAATATGGCGTTTCGGCGCCGTCGGCGGCATAGGATTCTTCATTGATGCCGGCGTCTTGACCTTGCTCGTCTCCACCCAAGGGTGGGGACTGTACAAATCGCGCGCCCTTTCGTTCGCGCCGGCGGTAACCGGCACTTGGTACTGAACCGCCGATTGACCTTTCCCGAATCGGATCCCGGATGATGACACGGTAAAAAGAGTCAAACGAGTTAGGCTGAAATGCGACAAAGTGGAACTATAATTCGTCCATGAACAAACCTGACGCGGTCTATTTCTTCGGAACCTGTCTGATCGATCTGCTCTATCCGCACGTCGGCCTGTCCGCCATGCGGTTGCTTGCACGTGAGGGCATCCGGGTCCGCTACCCGCAGGGGCAAACCTGTTGTGGCCAGCCGGCGTACAATTCCGGTTATCGGGATCAGGCCCGTAACGTAGCGGCCGCCCAGCTCACCGCCTTTCCCGCGGATATCCCGGTGGTGGTCCCCTCCGCCTCCTGCGCGGGTATGTTGCGCGTGCACTACCCGCGGCTCTTCGCCGGCACCGATGATGAGACCCGCGCTCGGGCCTTGGCCGGTCGGGTCTGTGAGTTCACCGAGTTTCTGATGCGGACCCTGGGGTTCAGACCCGTCGATCTGGGACCGCCGCTGGAGGTCGTCCTGCACAACTCCTGCTCGGCGCGCTGCGAGCTGGGCGTCGCGGATGCGGCCCTGGAGCTGCTCGACCGCCTCGTCAATGTCCGCACCCTGGAGCCCGACCACGCCTACGAGTGCTGCGGCTTCGGCGGGACCTTCGCAGTCAAGGAGCCGGCGCTCTCCGCTGCCATGGCCGCAGACAAGACCGCCGCCATCGCCGCCACCGGGGTGCCCCTGTTGGTGGGTCAGGACTGCGGTTGCCTCATGAACTTAGAAAACACCTTCCGGTGCCGGGGGAACGGACCACAGGTAAAACACATCGCCGAGCTGGTGTGGGAGCGGACCGGTGGAAACTGAGCTGCAGGCCCGGATCACGGCTGCCCTCGGCAACCGGCGGATGCGGGCAAACATCCGGCGTGCCCTGGATAGATCGGTTGCCAAGCGCCTGGCGGCCTTCCCGGACCGGGATGAGTTGGAAGATCTCCGGGACCAGGGGCAGGCCATTCGGACCCATGCCCTGGCGCACCTCCCCGAGCTGCTCGATGAGCTGGAGCGCAATTGCAGCGCCAACGGCATTCGGGTCCATTGGGCCGAGACCTGCGAGCAGGCCAACCGCAAGGTGCTGGACATCCTACGCCGGCACGAGGCGCAGATGCTCATCAAGGGCAAGTCCATGGTCTCCGAGGAGCTGGGGCTCAATGCCTTTCTGGAAGCTCGGGGGATCGAGGTGGTGGAGACGGACTTGGGGGAGCTCATCGTCCAGCTCGCGGGAGAACGCCCTTTCCACATCCTCGCCCCGGCCATCCACAAAGACCGGCGGCAGGTCGCCGAGCTCTTCAAGGCCAGGTTCCCGGAACTCCCGTACAGCGAGGACGCCGAAGAGCTCACGGCCAGCGCCCGCCGTATCCTGCGCGAGAAGTTCCGTGGTGCCGTAGCAGGACTCACCGGGGTCAACTTTGCAATAGCCGAGACCGGGACCCTGGCCCTGGTGGAGAACGAGGGCAATGGCCGCATGTGCACCACGGTACCCGAGGTGCATATCGCCGTCACCGGCATCGAGAAGGTGATCGCACGCCTGGACCAACTCCCGACCCTGCTGACACTGCTCACCCGTTCCGCCACCGGTCAACCCATCACCACCTACGTCAACCTGATCGGCTCGCCGCGCCGGTCCGGCGAGCTGGACGGACCCCGGGAGGTCCACCTGGTCCTGCTGGACAACGGCAGATCGCGCATTTTCGCCGATCCGGAGCTCCGGGCCACCCTGCACTGCATCCGCTGCGGGGCCTGCCTGAACCACTGCCCGGTGTATGTGCGCCTCGGCGGCCATGCCTATGGCACCGTCTATCCGGGCCCCCTCGGCAGTATCCTCGAGCCCCAGCTCCAGGGTCTGGATCGGGCCGGGGCGCTGGCGGATGCCTCCAGCCTATGCGGTGCCTGCAGTGAAGTGTGTCCGGTGCGCATTCCTGTCCCCCGACTCCTGAACCGGCTGCGCGCCGAAAGGGTAAGCGCCGGGGCCGGTTCCCAGGTTCGGGGCCGGGGCAGTCGGCGAGACTCCAGGCAGGCTGCGATCTGGCGCCTCTGGGCCTGGGTCCATACCAACCCCGGTCGCTACCGGCTCGTGAGCGGTCTGCTGAGCAGGACGGGTTCCCTGGTGCCGCGATTGGTTACCCCCTGGACCAGGAGCAGGCGCGCCCCACGGCTCGCCCCGAAGGGCCTGCACCGACTGGCGCGGGAGGCAGGTTTCGGCGATGATTGACACGATCCGAGCCCATAAAAACACCGCCACGAGCCGCACCCCCTCTTCCTCGGGAGGGTGTCGTAAAAGCCCGAATCAGGATCGGGATCGGGATCGAAATTCCGATTGCGATCCCGATTTCGATTTCGACCTACCTAGGCTCTCCAACAGTTGGTTGGGTTGGGCGTAGGAGATGGGGCCTTAGAGGCTGTCTAAAAAAAAGACCGTAGGCGTAGGCTGGGTTGAGGAACGAAACCCAGCTTTTCCGGGTCGCCTGGTTTGCTTGGTCTACCGCTTAGAATCAATGTGTTAGTTTTTAGACAGCCTCTTACCAGCAAACAGGGCAACAAGAAAAAATCCTGTTAATCCTGTCCTATTGGAATATTGCGACGAGTGTTCAGACGAAACCGCAACGTGTTTTAACTTTAGTTGTTTCCGAGATTCAGTATGTATATCCAGGGACAACAAAATTATAACACCACCCGTGGTCCCGCACCGACGGTAAGGGCGTTCCCATGAGCGACGCCAGATCACGGATCCTCCGGCGCCTGGGTGAGAGTGATACCCGCGGGAGCCGGGCGCCGCCCGATGTCCCCGTGCGCCGATTCGACTGGGACCCGGCGGAGTCCCTCCAGCGTTTTCAAGCCCGTCTGGGAGCGGCTCGCGGCGAGGTCCACCGAGTCGGTGCCGACTGGCCGCAACGGATACACGCACTCCTGCGGGCGAAAGGTGGTAACAATCTGCTCTATGGCCCCGCCGGTCCCCATGGGTCGGCGCTGGAGCAGGGCTGGCCGGACCCTGGTGCAGCTCGCTTGATCCCCTACCGGGAGCCCGTGGAGATCCGGCGCGAGGCCCTGTTCAAGTCCACGAACGCGGGCTTCACCAGCTGCCGGGGCGCCATCGCCGAGACCGGTTCCCTGATCTTGTGGCCGACGCCCCAGGAGCCGCGCCTCTTGTCCCTGGTGCCCCCCATCCACTTCGTGCTGCTGGACGCGGCCGAGCTCTGCCCGACCTTTCACGAGCTGCTGATCCGGCAGAACTGGCAGGCCGGCATGCCTGGAAACGCCCTGCTGATCTCCGGTCCCTCCAAGTCCGCCGACATCGAGCAGACCCTGGCTTACGGGGTCCACGGACCGAAATCGCTGGTCGTCCTGGTTTGCGAGGCATTATGTTGTTAGTGCAGCAGGGTCGAAGTACCGATAACATGGGAACCGTTTTTTTGCCGCAAAGGCAAACGCCAATTGAACGCAAATCGGTTGTATAAAGATGACATGATCTTTTTTTGTCCGCAGATTACGCAGATTACGCAGATTCTCACAGATTGTTTTGTTATTAATCTGCGGAAATCTGCGGATAGATCCGAGCGACCGGATCATTTTTCCCCTACTCGATCCGAACTTCGGCCGCTCCGCTTCTTACCGCCAATCAACGTAAATCAGTCGAGACCGGTTTCCCATCATCTCGGTTCTTGGTCCATTTACCTTTATTTGCGTTCATTTGCGGACAACTCTTTCCGGGAAGATCCTGCCGACTCAATATTACCTGCCTGCCGGCAGGTCGGTAGTTGAGAGCATCTGTACTAGGATCCCTTGAGGGACCTGCATCTTTACAAATGAGTCAAGTTTGTGCACTGCACAAAAACATTTCTGTCTTTTGTTGGGCGGGAATCGCAAATTCTTTGAACCACGGAGGCAGACACGGATAAACACGGATCATAATCCGTGTTTGTCCGTGTCTGCCTCCGTGGTTCTTCGGTGCGGTTGGTCACGCCTCGTCGGTCTGAGGCGGAGCCTCGCTAGCGAATAAAGCGAATAAAAGGCCATCCATGACGGACCCATATTCCCTCACCACCCCGTCGCGCGCCACCCCCGAGACCCACCAGCGGGCCGGGGACAAGGTCTCGCGCATTCCGGTCAAGGTGGAGATGGCCGGGACGCCCCTGCGCAAGCCCGCATGGATCCGGGCCAAGGTCCCGCTCGGACCGGGGGTCGTGCGCATCAAGCGGCTGCTGCGCGAGGCCGAGCTCTCCACCGTGTGCGAGGAGGCCCGGTGCCCGAACCTGGGGGAGTGCTTCGGGCACGGCACCGCCACCTTTATGATCCTCGGGGACCTGTGTACCCGCCGCTGCCCTTTCTGCGATGTGGCCCACGGCAAGCCCCAGCCGCCGGACCCGGCCGAGCCGGAGCGCCTGGCCCGATCCATCGCTGCCATGGGGCTCGAGTATGTGGTCATCACCGCCGTGAACCGGGACGACCTGCGCGACGGCGGTGCCGGTCACTTCGCGGACTGTGTGCGGTCCGTGCGTGCCGGGACCCCGAACACCAGGCTAGAGGTGCTGGTACCCGATTTTCGGGGACGGGAGCCGGTGGCCCTGGATGCCTTCGCAGGGGAGGCGGTACCGGATGTCTTCAATCACAATCTCGAGACCGTGCCCAGGCTCTATCGCCGGGTCCGTCCCGGTGCCGACTATCAGGGGTCCTTGCGGCTGCTCCGCGACTTCAAGGCGCACCACCCCGCTGTGCCGACCAAGTCGGGATTGATGCTGGGATTGGGCGAGGAGCAGGCAGAGGTCCTGGCGGTCATGACCGACCTGCGTGGCCATGGGTGTGACCTGCTGACCCTGGGGCAATACCTGCAGCCCAGCCGTTCGCACCTGCCGGTGCTGCGCTATTGGACGCCGGAGGAATTCGAGGCGTTGGCCGCCGCGGGTAAGGCAATGGGTTTCGCCAACGTGGCGAGCGGGGCCATGGTGCGCTCGTCCTATCATGCCGACCGCCAGGCCATGGAGATCATGGCTACCTGAACCCCGGCTTGTCTATACCTGACAAGCGGGATGTCAATCCTTTTTATCAGGCCGGACTTATACTGCCACACGGCACAATCCGAGCTTTTGAATTTCCCCCTCACCCCCGCCCTCTCCCGGAGGGAGGGTGTCGCAAAAGCCCATCCGTGGGGCGTAGCGCAGGCGTCCCCGCCTGCATTTTTCGATGCAGGCGAGGACGCCTGCTCTACCTTTGCGACACCCTCGGAGGGAGAGGGAGTGAAATGCGCAGATTGTGCCGTGTGGCAGTATAGCTCAAGCAAAAACAGCCGCGATTTCGGCTTGGATCTCTTCGGCCTTGGCGCGCGGATCCTCGGCGTCCCGGATGGGTCGCCCGACGACGATGAAATCGGCGCCGTTTTGGAATGCCTGGGCGGGAGTCACGACACGCTTCTGGTCGTCTACCGGACGATTCTGCACCGGGCGGATGCCCGGAACCACAATGATGAGCTGGTCGCCGAGGTCTTTTCGCAAGGACGCAATTTCCAGACCGGATGAAATTACGCCGTCACAGCCGATCTCCAACGCCCGTTTAGCGCGCGAGCGTACCAACGCCTTCACATCACATTGAAAACCGAGGTCTTCCAGGTCACCCTGGTCGAGGCTGGTCAGTACCGTGACGGCAAGGATCTTCAGCCCGTTTTTTTCGCCGGCCGCAGCTCGGAGCATCGAATCATTGCCGTGCACGGTAGCAAAGTCCACACCCCGATCCTTGAGTCGACGCACCGCGCGGGCTACCGTCTCCGGTACGTCGAAGAACTTCAGATCGCAGAAAACACGCTTACCGCGCCTACGCAGCTGCTCCACCAGCTCAAAATAGCTCCCGGACATGAAGAGTTCCAGGCCGAGCTTGTAGAAATTGACCGAGTCACCGAGCAATTCCACGGTTTCCAGAGCAGTATCCTTGTCAGGCACATCCAGCGCCAGGATCAGGCGGTCTCTGACCGGGATGTCTTTCCGGGAACCTTTGTCGCTCATAATCGAATGTCTCATTGGGGCCTGCAAATATCCGGATCCAGGTCGACCGATCGCGCTGCCGCACACAGGGCGGTCGACCGTTGACTGTGGATATTCGCCTGGTCGATTTTTTCCAGGATGCCTTGCGTCTCTAAAAATGTCTTCAGTCGGGGCCGCATCCCCACAACGAATACCTGACGATTGATCTTTACGGCATTGCCGATGATGTCATCCAATGCTCGACCGGAAGTGAAGTCCATTACCGGCACATCGGTCAGATCGACGACCAGGACATCGAACTGTTTGAAGTCGGCAAGGCGGCGCACCATACCCTTGGCCGCGCCGAAGCTGAGCGGTCCTTTGACATGATACAGCAGTATTTTTCCTTGCGCTTCGTGCAAAATCACTTTTTCATGCTCGGTAAGAGACACTTGATCAGTGGGTTCATTGACGGCCGTGATGCTTTGTACCTGCAGGTCAGTCATGCGTTTGAGAAACAGCATACTGGCGATCACCATGCCGGCGGAAACCGCCATGATCAGATCGACGAACACGGTGAGTAAGAACACCGTAACCATTATGAACACGCCGGCTTTGGGGGTTGTTCTGATGCGTTTGAGGTAACCCCAGTCGATGATGTCGACGCCCACTTTCACCAGAATGCCGGCCAGTACGGCCTTGGGGATATTGGAGGCGAAGTTGCCCGCACCGAGGACAATGGCGAGCAGAATCACGGCATGCAGGGCGCCGGACAGGGGTGTCTGCCCCCCGGCCTTGATGTTGACAACGGTGCGCATGGTGGCGCCGGCACCGGGTAAACCACCGAACAGGCCGGCTATCGTATTGCCGATACCCTGGCCGATCAGCTCCCGATTCGGGTTGTGATGGGGACGGGTGAGATTGTCCGCTACCAGGGAAGTAAGGAGGGAATCGACGGTACCCAGTGCCGCGAGCATCAACGCGGAGACGATCATATTCGCCACCAGGGCGAGGGGAATGGTCGGTATTTGCAGATCCGGCAGGCCGGTGGGGATTTCGCCCAGAATGGGTGCGCCACTGTCCGGCATCAGCAGCACGAAGACAGAGGTACCCACGATCAATGCCATTATCTGAGCGGGGAACAGGCGATGCACTCGTGGCAGATAGGTCGGAACCAGAAAGGCAATCGCCAGCGCGACCAGGGCCAGGATAACCGCACCAGTCTGTGGATTCGCCAGAAACCCAGGTACGGCCAGCGTGGCCTCGAGTGGGTCGGTGGGTGAGGCATGACCCATGAGCGGACCGATCTGTAACAGGATAATGAGAACTCCGATGCCAGTCATGAAGCCGGATACCACCGAATCCGGAACCAGTTCGACGAATCTGCCGAGCCGCAAAACCCCGAATCCGATCTGGAACAGCCCCCCCATGATGACCACGGTAAAGGCCAGCGTAGCACCGGTGGCGGGATCCTCGGGATAGAGGCTGGTGTATTGGGTAAAAATCAGGGCCATGACCACGGTCATCGGCCCGGTGGGTCCTGAAACCTGAGCGGGGGTGCCGCCGAACAACGCGGCGAAGAAGCCGACGAAAATAGCACCATAGAGGCCGGCAATGGGACCGGCACCTGAAGTTATGCCCATCGCAAGGGCCAATGGCAGGGCCACGACGGCCGCGGTCAGACCGCCATAGATATCCCCCCGAATGTTATTGAAGTGCAGTCCGTGTATGAGGGTCATTTGCTCGGTTTTCTCTCATCGACCCACACGAAGGTTCCGCTTGCCGCGTCATATACGGTGAATCGCCCGCTTTCGATGTCGTACACCATGCCATGTACCTGCAGCCGCCCCTCGGTGAGCGCATTGCGGACGCAGGGGAGCTGCTTGAGCCGGGCGACCTGGGTGAGCACATTGTGCTCCACCTGCGCCGGCGGGGATGCCCCGGCGCCTGCACGCTCGGCGTTTTCGAGCCAGCGGATCAGGGCGGGGTCGAGCTTGCTCCGGTCGCCGTTCAAAGCCGCGACAGCATAACAGTGCGTGTGACCGCAGACGATCGCGTGCTCGACACGCAGTATGTCGACTGCGCAGATTATCGAGGCCTCCTCCGAAGAGCCGGTACCGGGCCGCGGTACGAAGTTGCCCGCATTGCGGAGCATGAAGAGCTGGCCGACGCCCGAACTCGTCGTGAGATGAGGGACCACTCGGGAGTCGCTGCAGGTCAGCATAACGATCTTCGGTGATTGTCCACGAGCGACAGCTTCGGGGTCCCAGGGAAGATTGTCTGCATATTGTTCGCGAAATCTTGCGATTCCGCGCAAGAATTCCTCGTGCATCTGTGGATTCCCCCTTTTTGGTGTTTCCCCATTTTTTATCCAAACCTAGTCCGAACATAACCATTCCGCTACCCCGGATGGGGCATCGGTGGACTGCCCCGGAATGTCGGAACGAGCGATCCGTACCCGCAAGTCGTTGAGTGCCTGGTCGCAGGGTAATGGTCTCCGTATTTTCACTCTGTTGCACCAGCCCGTTTCACCCTCATGAAAAATATCGGACGAACTCATCGAGTTCGGCCCGTGGGGTACGATACCGGTTGACAGGCGCGCTCGTATCCTCATACCCCAGGGCAACCCCGCACAGGAGGACGGTGTCATCCCCGATGCCGAGTCTGTGCTTGACGATCCGGGGATACTCGGCCAGGGCTTGCTGGGGGCAGGTTGCCAGTCCCTCCTCGAGGGCGGCCAGCAGCAGGGATTGCAGGAAGATGCCGAGATCCACATAGGCACCGGCCGCCAGATGGGACTCCATATAGAGATAGAGCACCACCGGCGCGCCGAAGGCGTGATAATTATCGAGCCACTGCTCGCGCCGGCGGGCCTTGTCTTCGCGTTCGATCCCCAGCGCGGAATAGAGCTGCATACCGCAAGCGAAGCGCCGAGACTTGTAGGGTTCGGTCCAGTGCTCCGGATAGTATCGGTAGTCGGGCTCAGCCCGAACACCGGCCCGGAAATGGGCCACCATCTCCTCCGCAATTTCCTGCTTGGTGCGGCCGCTGACGACGGCGACCCGCCAAGGCTGTAGATTGCCCCCGGAAGGGGCGTGGGCGGCAAGCCGCAGGATGCGTTCGATCTTGTCGGCCTCGACCCCGCGGGCCAGAAAGGCCCGGCAGGAGTGTCGGTTGCGTATTGCGTCCGCTATCTTCATCTTAGACTCGCCTTCCCCCGCGCGGGTATCATGAACGCTTCAAGGGGTCCTCAGGATGGTCTGAGGTGCTATCCCCTTCTCGACCCAGTTTTCAAGGGCCTCCAGAACATTCAGGCTATTTTGGCCGACCCCGTTTGCAGCGGGTAGCAGACCGCAATGGTCCATACCTGGGATCATAAAGAGCCGCACGTTTTTCTCCAGCTCTTCTCTGCCCCCCATATTCGAGGACAGTTTTTCGTACCAATCGACTGTTTTGTAAGGAGTAACGATCGCATCCGCCCAACCATGCCAGACGGTCATCTTACCGCCGGCCGCTATGAACGCCGTCAAGTCCGGCCGGTCCGAATTGTAGATTTCGGCCATGGTTTCCAGGCGCTTCGGGTCGGTCTCAAAATCGAAAATCGAAGCGCACGGTCGGGAGATTCCGGAGCATGAAACGCAGTGAAATCTTGCAGTGCTTACGCGAGTGCCGGGGCGAGATCGCGGAGCGATTCGACGTCGAGCGTGTTGGCCTGTTCGGTTCCGCGGCACGCGATGAGCTGGGGGAAGACAGCGACCTGGATGTGCTCGTGTCCTTTCGAGGCGCGGCGACGTTCGACGGCTACATGGGCCTCAAGCTCTACTTGGAAGCCCTGTGCGGACGAAAGGTCGATCTGGTAACTGAAAAGGGGCTCAAACCGCGAGCTAGACTCTACGTGGAAAAGGATCTGATTCGTGTCCCGTGACTGGCGACTCTTCTTGGATGACGTTATAGAGCGGGCAGAGAAGATCGGCCGCTTGGTGAAGAGCCATACGTTCGAGAGTTTCTGCGCGGATGAGAGCGACTTCGATGCCGTGCTCATGAACCTATTTGTCATCGGTGAAGCTACGAAAAACCTTCCCGCCGAGATCCGTGAAGCGACGCCGGAAGTAAACTGGGCTGGTGCCGCCGGACTACGCGATATCATCGTCCATCACTATTTTGGTCTGGATTCAGAGATCATCTGGGACGTAGCGACGGTACATGTGCCGCAGCTGTTGGAGGCTGCGCAACATTTTATAGCACAAGGGATCGGCGAGGAGGCAAACGGAAGAGGCATACCATGAATCATCACGTCAACGCCATTTCCAGCCGCTTGAGCCTGCGCCCGCCGCAACGGGAATCGCTGGAACGGTTGCATCGGGTGATGGAGATCGCACATCCCGAGCAGGGCCGGGATAGGACCGCTGTGCTGGAGGTCATCAAGGGCGAGTTCCCCGCGGTTACGGATCAGGATTTTTCGTTATGATTATTGAAAAGAAAGTCCACGTTTGCCGCAAATGTCAAAGTGAAGCTATTGTCAAGAATGGCGCAAATGGGAGTGGCAGTCCACAATATCATTGTAAAACCTGTGGTGCTTATGGCGTACTTGAACCTCGACAGGATTATACGGAAGAAGAAAAAGAGATCATTATAAAAGCTTATCAAGAACGCTCCAGTATGCGCGGGATCGAACGGACGTTTGGGGTTTGTCGACAAACCTTGAATGCCTGGTTAAAAAAAGGCAGAACAGCTCCCACCCCTTGAGAGCACGCTGAAACCAGTTGATCCTGGGCAAACACCAGCTGTTGGCTAAGATTCCACTTACATATTAGCCACTACCGGGACTTGTAGGGTTCGGTCCAGTGCTCTGGATAGTATCGGTAGTCGGGCTCATCCCGAACACCGGCCCGGAAGCGGGCCGCCATCTCCTCCGCAATCTCCTGCTTGGTGCGGCCGCTGACGACGGCGACCCGCCAAGGCTGTAGATTGCCCCCAGAAGGGGCGCGGGCGGCAAGCCGCAGGATGCGTTCGATCTTGTCGGCCTCGACCCGCGGGCCAGAAAGGCCCGGCAGGAGTGTCGGTTGCGTATTGCGTCCGCTAGTTTCATCTTATGACTCGCTTTCTAAGAAGATTTAGCCGCAAATGAACGAGAATAAACGCAAATGCTCGACTATTTCTCCGGAGGGAATCGCCGGACAGCCTTGAGAAGCAGCTGGGCGAGGCAGAGCAATACCTCCGTCGCAATTCGCTGTACCGGCGACTAGCTAGGCTGGAGCTTGGCGATGGGGAGCTCGCACGTGTTATAGCGGATGATGCCGCTCGGCGACAATGGATCGAATAGCGCCTGACCCGCTTGCAGAAGAAAGGCGACCCTACTGATCCAACCTTCAAAAACCGAAAACCGGCTTTGGAACTCTTCGGATAAAAGGACCCCCACTTCTTCGGATCTAACAGAATCTCCGGACGGCCGACTTCTATCGTCCGGGTTGCCGGAATGTACTTATCCACAGCCCCTTCATCGTCCGCCAAACCGCCCCCCGATCTTTCCTCCTGATCGGTTCGGATCTGCAAAGAGAGTGCTATCCTATTGTTTCCATAATTACTGAATAATCAAGGCTTTAAGATGACCATGAGAAGCCTCGATAACGCCCTTTACCGTATCCGTAAGGAGCGCAAGAAGACTGAGCCGGTTCAATCCGACGACCGCGGCAATAAGGGTTAGGAAAGTCCGGGAACCTCGAAATCCCTAAATACATCATCTCAAACTGAAAAGGAGACCCGTTGGGGGACTAACCCCAAAAACAGGCCCCGATGCGGTTGCAGCCGCACCGAGGCCCTAACCACAACCAAACCTACAACGGAGGTTCGGTCATGGCTGATGCCAATTCTACCCTCACTCTCAACCACGAAACCATCGTCTGTATCCGGGAGGCCCTGTTGATCGGGCTTGCCGCCTACGGCGAGATCGAGCGGCTTACCGCCGCCCAAGAAATCCGAGTAGCGAACGGGCATTGGTTCCCTTACACCCTGCGCGTATTCCACCCCACCGGCGCGTCGGATACGGTTTCCCGGTTTGCTGATGCGCTACGCGCAGTGGGCCAAACCAACCTGAATAGTACAAGCTGACAATCTCAGAACTCGCCCATGTCTCACGATCAGAACTTCAAAAATCTCTTCGCCGGTTACCCGCTCGATGCAGTGGCTTTTGCCGCCGCCGCCGAAGCCGCTGCGATCGACGAACACGCGCGCATTATTCCCGTGCGCCAGGAACAACTGCAAGAGCGCCTGGGCGAACGCTTCCGCGAGCTCGACGTGCCGCTGTTGGTAGAGTGGCCCGACGGACGGCGCAAGGGCCTGCTGTTTGTGCTCGAACACGAGAGCGACGCGCGCCGCTTTTCCATCCATCGCCTGATCCACTACTGTGTGGATCTGGCCGAGTTGATGAAGACCGACCGCGTGGTCCCGGTCGTCGTCTTTCAAGGCCAGGCTCAGGGGGTAAGAAAACGGCTGCAGCTGAGTGGGGATGACCAGACCTACCTGGACTTCCACTATATAAGCTGTGCCTTGGGCGACTTGCCCTACGAACGCTACTACCACAGTGATAACCTGGTGGCGCGGTTGAACCTGCCCAACATGCGCTATCCTGCGGAAAAGAAGGTCGCGGTCTATGCCCAAGCGGTCCGGGGACTGTTCGAGCTGGAACCGGATCCCAAGAAGCAGCTTAAGTTTCTGGATTTTATCGACATTTATGCTGCGCTCGATGATAATGAACGGGCCGCCTATCAACGCGATTATCCCGATGAGGTAAAAACCATGAGCCGATTTGCCGAACGCTTCCGCGAAGAAGGCATACAGCAAGGCATGCAGTTTGCCGAACGCTTCCGCGAGGAAGGCATCCAGCAGGGCATGGAGCAAGGCAAACACCAAGGCGAAGCCTTGATATTGGAACGACAGCTACGTCTGAAATTCGGCGCACTACCCGACGAGGTGCAACGGCGGATCGAGCAGGCCAACGAGCAGACCTTGCTCACCTGGTCCGAGCGGGTTCTTACCGCCGACCATCTCGACGAGGTTCTGCACTAAAGAGCAAGGACGGCCGGCCATAAGCGCGGGCCGTTGTTGAAATAGCTAATGCTTCAAAGCTCTCGTGGCTCTTACTTCTGCATTATGAATCCACTGTGTAACTATTCAGGTACAGGATGTTGTGTACGAGCGGTGAAGAACCACAAGATGTTGTGTTTTCATCGCACAGAAAGGCACGGAAATGCTGTATTTTCCGGCTATTATCACATCCCGAAATGCGTAACTCTTTGTTTTTTATACGAATGGGGGTCCTGAATAGTTACTCCACTGTTACAATTTTAAAATCGATTAAGGTTTGTTTATGCCCCAATACACAAAAAGGTAGTGGCTAAATCCTAAGTGGTGAAATCTGCTTGGCTCTTTTCCTCCACCGCTATGATTTGGAATTGATGACAACAGTCGCATAACCGCACCACTTAGGATTCAACCACTACCGATTCTTGTATTCTGTCACGATAAAAAATCCTGTTAATCCTGTACTATTGGCTGACGCAGCAGAGTCCAAAAATGCGGTTCACTGCGCCTACCGTACCATTGATGCGGTTCGCGCCCTCTCGTGGTGCCATCCTGATAAGACCTACTGCGCTCACCGCATCCTACTCGCTTTCATGGATTATTTTGTTCTTTACCAATTTGCGTTTATTCGCGTTCATTTGCGGCAAAAAAAACTTCCCATGGGTATGTACCGGCACCTGGATTCCGGCAATCCCTGCCGGAACGACGAGTTGGATGCTAAAGGATCATTTCCCCGCCACAATGTTTCAATCTTTTTTGAGCCACAAAGGCGCAAAGGCTTTTTGTCCACGGATTACGCAGATTTTCACAAATTTAAGAACAAAAAATCTGTGAAAATCTGCGTAATCCGTGGATAGAGATCCCTTCCTTTCCCTCCAACCTTTCTATTTTGTAAGGTAGAAGGTGATGGTTGTTACCACCCGCACATCCTTCTCGATCTTCGCCGTATCGCCATGGTTTTCTCCCACGTCTCGAATACTGAAACCACCTTGGTGGGCATCGCGGATGCCCCCGACCTTCACCCCGGCATTTTCGGCAAACTCGTTCGCGGCAATCCGGGCATTCTTCGTTGCCTCCCGCAGCATGGCCGGCTTGATCTCGTTCAGCCTGGTGAAGTAGTACGCCGGGACGTTGTTCCTGATGTTCAGCCCGTGCGCGATGAGCTCATTCACCTTCGACCGCACCTTGCCAATCAGCGCTACCTTGTCGGTTGCGACCTCGATGGAGCCGACCAACGAATATTTCACCTCCACCAATTCCTGATTCCTGCCGCGGTACTCTTGTTGCCGATAATCAATTATCCCAGGTGAAATATCCTTTTCCTCGAATCCGTTCGCGAGCAAAAGATCCATGATCCGGGCCTGATCGGACTTGGATTTGTCATAGAGCGCCGGGATTTCAGACTTGTCGCCGCCCACCACCGAGTACCCTATCTTCCAACGCGCTCGGTCGGCCTCGACTCTGCGCTCGGCCAATCCCTTCACGGTGGTGACATTGATGGCGACCTTGGCGTTGTAGAGGGTCTGGCCGATGAAATACCCACCGGCGGCAATCCCGATCGCGATGAGTAAGGCCGCCAGTAGTGATTCCGTACGAGTGACTCGGTTCATCTGATACCCCTTGGCGTGGATGTGGCCCGTAGGATGCGGTGAGCGTCAGGGATGACGCGAACCGCATGCGGTTTTAATTGTACCGGTGTATCTCTCTATGCCTCCCGACGATGTTCGCGAATTCCCAACTCCCGCATGCGTAACATCAACTCGCACAGATAGTGGATACACTCGGCATGGGTCTTGGTCTTACTTGCGGTCGGTCCCCACACATAGACGCCGTGGTTGCGAACCGCCACGGCGCAGGTATGCGGATAGCGGCGGATCGCTTCTTGCAGCTGCTCGGTCAGATCGTATTCGTGGGCTGCATTGTCTATCACCGGCAACCTGAACACATCGTAGAGCCTGTGACCCTCGAGGCCCTTGATCATTTCGAACTCCGTAAACTCCAGTTCGGACAGGAAACCATCCCTGCGCTCCGCAAGCATGGTTGCGAGCACCAGGTTGGCCGAATGCGAATGCATCACCGCACCGGCTGCGCGCATCCGGTACGCCGAAAAGAACAAGGAGGCGCACTCGGTCAGCTTCAGGTCGGGGTTCGTGGGTGGTTCGAGCACTTTGCCTTCAAGATCCAAAACAAAAATGTCTTCCGGGCGGATTTTTTCTTTCTCCACTCCGCTCGGCATCATGTACACCCGGTCTCCGTGACGAACGGACATGCCGCCACCCGTCCCGCTGACCCAACCCTGAGTATAGAAGTTGTGGCACATGGCAACGATTGTGCTTCTCGGATCTTCGTTTTGCATAGTGCACCTGGGTAGTGCTTAATGTGTAGTGGTGAACTTCCCAAAGAGCCCGCGTAGATTTTCACAGATTTTTGTTTCTTAAATCTGTGAAAATCTGCGTAATCTGAGATAAAGATCCCTTCCTTTCCCTCCAACCTTTCTATTTTGTAAGGTAGAAGGTGATGGTGGTTACTACCCGCACATCTTTCTCGATCTTCGCCGTATCGCCGTGGCTTTCTCCCACGTCTCGAATACTGAAACCGCCCTGGTGGGCATCGCGGATACCACCCACCTTCACCCGGCATTTTCGGCAAACTCATTCGCGGCAATCCGGGCGTTCTTCGTTGCCTCCCGCAGCATAGCCGGCTTGATCTTGTTCAGCCTGGTGAAGTAGTACGCCGGGCGTTGTTCCTGATGTTCAGCCGTGGGCAAGGAACGAATCCCAACGGTTTGTAACCGTTCAGCTTCCACCTAGCCCCCACCTCGTCATTGCGGCAGAGATTGCCGGAATCCGCCGGTGCCAGGCAGATGGCAAAAATATACTGCCACACGGCACAATCCGAGCTTTTGAATTTCCCCCTCACTCTGGCCCCCTCCCAGAGAGGGTGTCGCAAAAGTCCATTTTTCCAGTTTTTATAACATGTAACCCATTGATATCATTAGTGACGACTTTTCTAGAAAGGACTTTTTCGACAGCCTCCCAGAGGGAGAGGGAGTGAAATGCGCAAATTGTGCCATGTGGCAGTATAGCAGGGGGCTGAACGATTACGGATTGTCGCGGAGCGACTCGTTTACCATGACCCCGAAGGGGTCGAACATACCAGCCCAGGGCAACGCCCTGGGTGGTGTCGGGGTTTGGAATCCAGCCCTGAAAGGGCGTGACATAAAAGCGAGAGGATCACCTTCACGGTCTCAGGTGTGCTCGAAGCTCCTGGCGCGGAAATCAGGCGGTACCGACAATGAACGGTACGCCGGGATTGACGCCTTCGATGTCACGCCCTTTCAGGGCTGGATACCGGAATCCGGTGCCGGGGAGATCGCAGAAACAGTGGGGGTCTGAAAGGTTACAACGGCTTTGGCTTGACATGGCGATTCGTTGGGGTTCGCAAGCTCACCCAACCTTGTATGTTCTGTTTCCAAGGGAAACCCAAGGAAGGTTATAAAGGGATTTGATGAAACGTACCTGGGAAGCCGCCCCAACCTGAGGCCTTGAGCCTGTACGGACAGATTGGCTCCCTGCCCGCTTCGCCAATACCGGAGAGTATCCGAGGCCACAAGCTATGCTCGTGAGCCTGCATAAACAAGGTCGGTAGGCGAAGGTACGGGGACAGGGAACCGGGTACGAATCCTCACTGGTTTCTGGTTAGGAGGTAAACCGATCAATCTAATTTATGCGTCTGCAGACAAATTGGACTTGCATCGGAACAGAGTATCTACGGGCTGCCATCCATGGCGCCTGGATTCCGGCAACCTCTGCCGGAATGACCAGATGGGGACCTAATGCCATTAAGTTAAGCGTTGCTGGCATCCCGTAGGATGGGCAAAGCAAGCGTCCATCAAGATGGTTTTAAGGTTCAGTTATTCCACCTCGGTTTTCGAGCCGCAACGGCTGGATCGGATGCACACTGGTATCTGATTTCGTCGAGTAATTCCTCGACATGTAATTCGTGGCTTCGATGACTGAGGATGCATATTCGAATCACAAAATTGCCTTCAATTTGAGTGGAAGAGAGATGAACTCGATTTCTGGCAATAATCGCTTCCAAGCGCTTTCGGTTTTCAACGTCGGCCACATCTCGGGACCAGCCTTCTTTAAAATATCTAAACGTGAGAATCGATAACGAGGGCCTGGTAACCACTTGGATTTCAGGGAGCTTCAGCAACTCCTGATAGGCATATTGAATCAGATCGAGTTTTTCATCTAAAAGCGCCTGGAATCGATCCAGGCCGTAGAGTTTCAGAGGAAGCCAGGCCCTCACGCCTCTGGCATCTCTCATGAGTTCAGGCGAGAGGTCGTGAAAATTCCAGGCCTTTCGATCATCCGGGTCGAACGTTTCATCCAACCGGAGAAGGTAGTCTCCCTGGTGAGCGGGGGCAAAGGCAGAAATCATATCGCGCCCGTCACGTACCAGCAAACACCCGAGCCCAAAGGGCATAAAGAGCGCTTTGTGGGGATCGATCACGATAGAATCGGCCTGTTCGATCCCTGTCAGTTGGTCGGCGCCTCTTTCGGTCATCCGAAAAAATCCCCCATAGGCCCCATCGACATGAAACCAAAGATGGTATTTTTTGGCAAGCAAATCGATTTCATGCAAGGGGTCGACCGCCCCCGTATTGGTGGTCCCGGCACTACCCACTACAAAAAAAGGGATCAGGCCCTGCGCTTTATCCTTTAAGATGTGATTTTCCAACTCCGAACAATCTATACGGAAGAGAGAATCCATCTTGATCGATCTCAAATTTTCCAACGGAATGGCTGCCACTCGCATCGCCTTTTCAATACAGTGGTGGACGTGCTGCGAGGCATATACCACACCCCTACGGGGATTTTTTCCTTGCAACAGTTTTTCTCTGGCGACTACCAGGGCATAAAGGTTCGCGGTGGACCCTCCCGGAGTGAGAACCCCTCTTGCCTGTTTACCATACCCCATAATTTCGCGAAACCAACGAAGAACATTGCTTTCCATTTGGGATAGACAGGGAGTAAATCCACCCAGGCTGCCAGGACAATTGACCAGAGTGGATAAAAGATCGGCAATACTGGCCGGGGTCGACCCACTGCCGGGAATGAAGGAAAAGCAGCGAGGGCTGGTGGCATTGATGACCTCGGGAAAATAGTTGGTGACGAGATCTTTCACCAGGGCCTCGAATTTTTCCCCCTTGCGGGGAATCGAGGCTACTAAATCTCGGGCCAATACCTGGGCCTCCTCGAGGCCGGAAGAGACTCCGTATTCCGGGTGCTCCAAGGCATCGAACAATTCATTCAATGCCTTGGTTGTCATTCGAATGGTTTCTTCTCTACTGAAGTCCAAGGGGTCTTTCATGGCTCGCATCCATCACATTTTTAAGACTTCAGGGGATTGGAATCAGGTCTTGCGATCAGAAAGACCAGGAGAGACAGCAAAATGGCATTGGGTTTCGATCCCTCTCCCCAACCCCTCTTCCGGCGGGAGAGGGGCTTCTTGTGCCTGCCTCGTGTCCATTCGTGGTTCTTGTTCCCGGTTTTTGTGCGCAGGTGCACTACGGAAATATACCCTTCGCCCAGGCGGCAGGTATAGAAAAATCCTATGGAATTTTTTATGCTTGAATCTCTTTGCGCATCCAAATCCTCATATCTCTATGGCCTGCATATTTTCACAAGATTGCCGTCCTGCTGGAAAATGAGGGGTATTACCAATCTGCCGACTTGGTGATCGAGGTAGCGGGTAGGGTGTCCGGGAAGATGGAAGTCTTGAGATGAGAAGCACGGATGTGACGTACATGACTGGCAACAACTTTGAGGGGTTTGGCTACACCGAACTTACCGGGACACAAAGTAGATGTGCTGACGGCGGGGTTGGTCAGGATCGGAGGCCCCCGAAACGCGGGCGGTGTAATCCTTCAGCTTTTCGACAAGGGTTCCGGCCAGCATGGCAACCTGGGACAATTCCTTGAGGTTGAGCCATTTGTATCCGGAGTCCCGGATGGCATAATAGTAAAGATTGAATCCGTCGATGTAGGTCCAGACACGCACCCTAACCTCCACAAAGCAAAAGGCCACATCCGAAGATGTGGCCCTTTGAGCCGACAGCACGCTGACCGGCGGATATTATGAAACTAATCGTAGCACTGGCATGAATTATTTGCAAATGTGCAAGCGGTTTTTTGGTAATCGTTCAGTCCCCCTCCGGATTTCGACTCGATTTTGACATAACCAATTGTTTCAGAAGAAATTATTAGTCGGTGGCCCTGGGCGTCCCGCCCGTAAGCCCTCCCACTCGGCGCAATAATATACAACGCGGGGTTGTTGCGTAAGGAATGGCTTCGTGCACATAATCGGCATGATAAGTGCGTCGAAAATAGCCGCCTTCCACATGCGGCTCTAATTGTAATTGGGCTATCCATTGGTTTTAGTTCATGAGAAACCTCCGGCTCGAATGGGATGGGTTAAGATTTGGGACAATTCCTTGTGGTTCCCCTATACCAACCTTAATGGCAATGCCATTCATCATTGATGCGGTTCGTTTCACTCACCGCACCCTACGGGCTGAATGTCAACCCTCCCTAGCGAGGCTCTGCCTCAGACCGACGAGGCATGAAGACCCCAAAAGCCCCTCTCCGTAAGGCCCCATCTCCTACGCCCAACCAGCCGTTGAAGAGCCAAGGTAGGTCGAAATCGAAATCGGGATCGCAATCGGAATTTCGATCCCGATCCCGACCCCGATTTGTGCACTGCACAAACTTGACTCGTTTGTAAAGATTCGGGTCTCTAAAGGATCCTAGTACCCCAACTGTGGAAATATACCCCCCGCCTGGGCGGCAGGTATAGCAAAATCCCATGGAATTTTTTATGCTTGAACGCCTTCCGCACATCTAAGGTTTGGTCTACCGCCGTAGTTCCGGTGCACCCCTGTCACCAAACAGCCCGTAGCGCAGGCGTCTCGCCTATAGGCGGGACGCCCGTGCTAAGGATGGAACTTCCGGGTAGCCGACGGTAGCACCGGCGGTTACCCTGAAACCAACCTACCTGACAGAGAAAGATGATAAAAACAGGCTGCTACGCCCGATTACCTGAGGATTTTCATGACAATCGAGCGCCATGCGCCGGCGAGCACAACCCGTAACCACCAGAGGTTAAGAAAATGTCGAATCAAACCCCCGATCGGCAACCCGAGGCAGGGCCGGACGCCCCCTCCTTCGCCGAGTTTCCGGCCACCGACTACAACGCTTGGCGAGAGGCCGCGGAAGCGGCCCTCAAGGGCGGTTCCTTCGAGAAAAAGCTCATCACCAAAACCCATGAGGGCATCGCGCTGCAGCCCATGTACCGGGCGGAGGAT
Source organism: Candidatus Thiosymbion ectosymbiont of Catanema sp. Cochon2018 (assembly GCA_011392765.1). Lineage (GTDB taxonomy): Bacteria > Pseudomonadota > Gammaproteobacteria > Chromatiales > Chromatiaceae > Thiosymbion > Thiosymbion ectosymbiont_A. The sequence continues at coordinate 314,384 of WYCW01000004.1, forward strand.
GTCGCCGAGCTGCCGCATATGGGATCGCTGCCTGGCTTCGCCCCCTTCGTGCGCGGTACCGACGTGCTGGGCTACAAGCACCAGCCCTGGGAAGTCAGCCAGGAGCTTAAGGACGCCACCCCGGAGGCCTTCAACCAAGCCCTGCGGGCCGATCTCGAACGGGGCCAGACGGCGGTCAATATGCGCCTGGACCTCGCTACCTTGCTGGGGGAGGACGCGGACGCCGCGGAGCCCGGCCTGGTCGGCAAGGACGGCCTCTCCATCTCGTGCCTGAAGGATCTGACCGAGGCCCTCGACGGGGTCGACCTGGAGCAGACGCCGATCATCATCCAGGCCGGCGCCTCGGGACTGCCGCTCCTGTCCATGGTGCTGGCCATGCTCGAAAAGCAGGGGCGCTCCGCGAAAAAGCTGCGCGGATGCATCGGCAGCGATCCCCTGGGAGAGCTGGCGGGCTCGGGCCGCCTCCCGCGCTCCCTGAAGGGGGCCTACGAAGACATGGCGCAGCTCACCCGCTGGGCCGCCGCCGAGGCGCCGGGGCTGCGGACAGTCGTGATCCGCAGTTACCCCTATCATGACGGCGGCAGCAACGCGGTACAGGAGCTCGCCCTATCCCTCGCCACGGGAGTCGAGTACCTGCGTGAGCTCCAGGCGCGCGGAGTTACCGTCGACCAGGCCGCCCCACGCATCCTCTTCGCCTTCTCCCTGGGCTCGAACCTGTTCATGGAGATCGCCAAGCTGCGGGCCGCCCGTATGCTGTGGGCCAAGATCGTCGCGGCCTTCGGCGGCAGTGAAGACGCCCAGAAGATGCACATCCACACCCGTACCTCGGGCTGGAACAAGACCCTCTACGACCCCGACGTCAACATGCTGCGCGCCACCACCGAGGCCTTCTCCGGGGTCCTGGGGGGATGCGATAGCCTGCATATCGGGCCCAAGGACGAGATCGCGCGCGTACCCAGCGACTTCAGCCGGCGGGTCGCCCGCAACACCCATACCGTGCTGCGCGAAGAGGCGGGCCTGACCCGGGCCGTCGATCCGGCAGGCGGTTCCTGGTATGTGGAAAACCTCACCGACACCCTGGCCCGCAAGACCTGGGAGCTATTCCGCGAGGTGGAGAAGCAGGGCGGCGTGGCCAAGGCACTGAGCGCGGGTTTTCCGCAGCAACAGATCGCGGCGGTCTCCGACCAGCGGGCCAAGGGCTATGCCCAGCGCCGGGACATCTTCGTCGGCACCAACATGTACCCGAACCCGACCGATGATCCCCTCACGCCGGAGATCCTCGACCATACGGCGCTGCAACAGCAGCGCACCGCAAAGCTGAAGGCATTTCGGCAAGGGGTAAACGCCGACGCCCGCCAAAGCGCTCTGGACAAGCTGGCAAAGGCGACCCCGGACGACCGCGTTAAGGCCGCCGTAGCGGCAGCCGCCGCCGGTGCCACTCTGAGCGACCTGTGCAGCGCCCTGGCTACCGGCGAAACATCGGACCCGCTGCTGACGCCGGTTACGATCAAGCGTGGGGCGGAGCCCTTCGAGAATCTGCGCCGACGCTCCGAGGAATTCGCCAAACGCACCGGATCGTTGCCCAAGGTGTTTCTCGCCAACATGGGACCCATCCCCCAGCACAAGGCCAGGGCGGACTTCAGCCGCGGTTTTTTGCAGGTGGGCGCCTTCGAGGTCATCGGCAACGACGGCTTCGAGACCACCGACCAGGCGGTCCGGGCGGCCATCGACTCCGGGGCCGGGGCAGTCGTCATCTGCTCCACGGACAAGACCTATCCCGACCTGGTGCCGGACTTGGCCAAGGGCCTCAAGGCTGCTAAGCCGGATATCACGGTGCTGGTCGCGGGCTATCCCGCCGATCATGTCGAGGCCTTCAAGGCCGCCGGCGTGGACGACTTCATCCACATCCGGGCCAATTGCTACGAGCTATTGAACAAATTACAGAACAAGATGGGGGTCTAACCATGAGCAAGACACCGGACTTCACCACCATGGACTACGGCCTGGACTTCCCCAAGCGCGGCTTCGACGAGTGGAAGGCCGCAGTGGAACGGGCCACCGGCAAAACCCTGGAGCACCTGATCGCTTCCACCATGGAGCAGATCGACGTCAAGCCCCTCTATACCGAGGCGGACCTCGCGGGCCTGGGACACCTGGGCTATGCCGCCGGCATCCCCCCCTATCTGCGGGGGCCCTATCCGACCATGTACGTGACTCGGCCCTGGACCGTGCGCCAGTACGCGGGTTTTTCCACGGCGGAAGAGAGCAACGCTTTTTATCGCCGCAACCTCGCCGCCGGCCAAAAGGGGCTCTCCATCGCCTTCGACCTCGCCACCCACCGCGGCTACGACTCCGACCACACCCGTGTGACCGGCGACGTGGGCAAGGCCGGGGTTGCCATCGACTCCATCCTCGACATGAAAGTCCTGTTCGACGGCATCCCCCTGGACCAGATGTCCGTCTCTATGACCATGAATGGCGCCGTCCTGCCCTGCATGGCCTTTTACATCGTGGCCGGCGAAGAGCAGGGTGTGGACCACAAACAGCTGACCGGGACCATCCAGAACGACATTCTTAAGGAGTTCATGGTCCGGAACACCTACATCTACCCGCCGACTCCCTCCATTCGCATCATCGGCGACATCTTCGCCTACACCGCCCAGGAAATGCCCCGCTTCAACAGCATCAGCATCTCCGGCTATCACATGCAGGAGGCGGGGGCTACCAACGATATCGAGCTCGGCTACACCCTGGCGGACGGTCTGGAATACCTGAGAACGGGCGTCAACGCCGGCATGCCCATCGACACCTTCGCCCCGCGCCTGTCCTTCTTCTGGGCCATCGGCATGAACTACTTCATGGAAGTGGCCAAAATGCGCGCCGGGCGCCTGCTATGGTCCAAGATCGTCAAGCAGTTCGACCCCAAGAACGAAAAATCCATGGCCCTGCGCACCCACTCCCAGACCTCGGGCTGGAGCCTTACCGAGCAGGACCCCTACAACAACGTCGCCCGCACCTGTATCGAAGCCATGGCGGCTGCCCTGGGCCACACCCAATCCCTGCACACCAACGCCTTGGACGAAGCCATCGCCCTGCCCACCGACTTCTCGGCCCGGATCGCCCGCAACACCCAGCTGTATTTGCAGGACGAGACCGGCATCTGCAAAGTTGTCGATCCCTGGGCCGGGTCCTACTATGTGGAAGCCCTGACGGACCAACTGGTCAAAAAGGCCTGGGCGCACATCCAGGAGATTGAATCCCTCGGCGGCATGACCAAGGCCATCGATACCGGTCTGCCCAAGATGCGCATCGAAGAGGCCGCGGCGAGGCGGCAGGCCCAGATCGACTCGGGCCAGGAAACCATCGTGGGCCTCAACAAATTCCGTTTAGGGCAAGAAGATCCACTGGAGATCCTGGATATCGACAACTCGGCGGTGCGCGATTCCCAGGTCCAACGGCTCAAGAAACTGCGCGGAGAGCGCGACGAAGCCAAGGTCCGGGCCGCCCTGAACGCCGTGACACGGAGTGCCGAGACGGGTGAGGGGAACCTGCTGGAGCTATCCGTAGAGGCGGCCAGATGTCGTGCCAGCCTGGGCGAAATCTCGGACGCCATGGAAAAAGTCTTCGGTCGCCACAAGGCCGTCATCCGCTCCATCAGTGGTGTCTATGGCAGCGAATTCGGCGAGAAAGAAGAAGTCTCCACCGTGCGCAAAATGGCCGACGACTTCGAGCAAAAAGAAGGCCGCCGGCCTCGCATCCTCGTCGCCAAAATGGGCCAGGACGGCCACGACCGGGGGGCCAAAGTCATCGCCACCGCCTTCGCCGACCTCGGCTTCGACGTCGACATCGGTGCCCTCTTCCAGACCCCGGAAGAAGTCGCCAAACAGGCGGTGGAAAACGACGTCCACGTCGTCGGCATGAGCTCCCTGGCCGCAGGTCACAAGACCCTCCTGCCCCAACTGATACGGGCACTCAAGGACCTGGACCGGGAGGACATCATGGTCGTCATCGGCGGCGTGATCCCGGCGCAGGACTACCAATACCTCTACAACAGCGGCGCCTCCGCCATCTTCGGCCCTGGCACCGTCGTGCCCGTCGCTGCGCAGAAGGTGCTCCAGGAGCTTGACTTGCGGCTTGCCGCTTGATGCGGCTTTTTGAACCGCAAAGGCGCAAAGGGTAGGTTGGGGCAAAGCCGCCAGGCTTCGTCCCGACGCAGGGACGCGGAGGGAGCTTGGCGGCGTGCCCAACATCTCTCTACGGAATCGTTTCCGACGTTCGGCGTCTATTGAGATTTGGTTTGTTTGGAGTGCTTAAATGATGTTATACTACCACCCGGCACAATCTACGCATTTCACTCCCTCTCCCTCCGGGAGAGGGCAGGGGTGAGGGGGAAATTCAAAAGCTCGGATTACGCCGTGTGGCAGTATATGTCAATTTGATGTCATTGTTGAAAAAGATTCCGAGGGATATTTTGTTGCCTCCGTGCCTGTATTGCCCGGCTGCCATACTCAAGCAAAGTCATTGGATGAATTGATATCACGAATCCATGAGGCGATAGAGCTTTGCGTTTTAACTCGCCATTGCTTGCCTCAATACTGTATCGTCCGATCAGTATAGACGTGGTAGCCATAGGGATCAAGAACTAGATGGAAGTTCGCCGTAGTTGTTCGCTCAGGAGACCGAGGCAACAAGTCATCTGTAGATCTTAACCCATTGTTTTTGAATACGTTGATGGAAATATTCATGAATTTGACCTGAATCCGTGAGATAAATAAGCCGCTCATGGAATAATCTCTTTATAAAACAACAGGATAACGGAAAAATTCATTCACTTTTGGACTCACCCAGGAGGTGAAGCAGCCAATCCTTGAATATCAAGTGGAATCATGAGGTTAGCCACAATCCTAGATTTTATCTCACGGATTCAGGTTTGACAAAGAAGTAATAGTTGCAGTATATAAGTCGTTTCGACGTACTTAAACACGGCGACTCGCCGTCTACTATCCTGTTAGGATTAAATTACTATAGGAACTTGAAATGATAAAACAAAAGGTTAAGGGTTATATTTACGTGCTAATAAGCACAGTACTTCTTATTGGTGTCCTAGAATTCACGACACGAATGATTTTTGAGTCCAATACGATTTTGAATATCAATATTGGCGGAATTAAAAAATACCATCCTACCCGAAGAGCGCAATTAAAAGCTAATTACAGAGCAGAAGGCATTTCAATCAACTCTTATGGAATTCTGGGGCCGGAATTTAAGTTACAACCAAATCCTAAAGGAATTCGTATATTAACAATTGGAGATTCAGTGACATTTAGCCCTCCCCAAAAAAACTATTCCAAAGTATTAGAGGAAAAACTGAGCGCATATTTTCCAGACAATAGTATTGAGGTCATTACTGGTGCCGTTCCTGGCTATAGCACCTATGAATCCGTGGATTGGTATAACGACTTTTTATATAAATTAAAACCTGACATTGCTATCATTTATCTTGGCTGGAATGATATAGGTCAGTTTCATCCGTTTGGTCTGCGTTATAAAAATGAAAGATTGGCATATCAAGACAGAAGTTGGATAGGAAGCTTAATGGAAAATATTTATTTGTTGCGCGTACCTTACTTTTTTATTGGTAGAATTGAAAATCAAAAAAAGGTTGATACATCGCCTTTAACTTCAGAAGAAAAGGGAATTTTGGATAAGTTTGCACCTACTCACTATGCGACTAATCTAAAAATATTGATTCAAAAACTGAAGGAGCAAGGTAGTATCGTGTATTTATCTACGTTAGCGGGTTTAATTACATATCCTCAAACGGATGAGGAATTGGCCAGAATGCACTTTGCTCGCGGCATGAAAAGAAAATTAGAGATATACAGGGCCGTTTATGAGAAATATGAAGAAGCACTTGACGAAGTATCAAAAAGCACGGAAACTCAACTTATCGATTTGAAATCGCTTATTCGCAATCCAAGTCAGCGTGATATATTCACGGATACAATGCATATTAACGTTAAAGGTTCCGAAGTATATGGTAATTATATTGCAGAAACAATAAAAATGAAGACTGAAGAGTTACTTGTACAAAAGGCTCGTGACAATCCATAAACATCCACTAATTGTAGCCTAACACTGCGCTACACCTGACCGTTGTTCCGCTACGCTCCCCAGCGTCAGGTGAGCTTGGTCGTTATTGCGACACGAAAGTCGCCTGATTTACTTCTAAACTTTGATAAGGAAACCAATGATTTAGGCACAGAAGGGTTCTAAGTCGGTCTGTGAAGGTAGCGGAACGTGGTAAGCCTGTAGGGTCCTCAAGGCAGTGCAACGCAGAAGACCGTGAGTAGCCTAATCGCAAGAGAGGGAGCAGGTCATGCCGGTAAGTGAGACGGGAAAAAGCGAAGGTCGTCCGGTAATGGGGCGGATCGGGATTCAAACGTTGTCCCACTCGCAAGAGGGCTGACTTTGGATGTGGCGTGCAACACGCCCGTCGGTGTGACAGGATGAGAAACCGGAGCAAACCTCAACCGTGGGCATGTTGATAATGGGCAACCTCGTGTTGCCAGCGGCCACGGGTCTTAATGGCTGGCATGCCATCAACGGGAGAGATAAAAGGACACCAAATAAAAGGACACCAGATAAAAGGACACCCACTTTATTTGACATCTCCCCTACCTCAAGCTAAGCTCCTTTCCGACACCAAAATCACAGGGAATCTGCCATGACCGCGCCTCGCTCCGCTCTCGTCTCCCTTGAGGACACCCCCTGGTATCACTGCGTATGCCGCTGCGTGCGTCGCGCCTTCTTGTGTGGTGAGGACCAGTTCTCAGGCACGAATTTCGACCACCGCCGCGGTTGGATCGTTGAGCGCATCCAGCAGCTTGCCGCCCTGTTCGCCATTGATGTGGCCGCCTACGCGGTGATGAGCAATGATCCCTGATCAAAAGGACACCCATTTTGTTTGACATCTCTAAAACTACGGAAAAAAAGGACGGAAAAAAAGGACACCCACTTTGTTTGACATTTTTTCCGCTCCAAGCTGAGGTCTTACTATGACCGCTCCCCGCTCCGCTCTTGTCTCCCTTGAGGACACCCCTTGGTATCACTGCGTATGCCGTTGCGTGCGTCGTGCCTTCCTGTGTGGCGAGGACCCCTTCTCGGGCCTGAATTTCGACCACCGCCGCGGTTGGATTGTCGAGCGTATTCAGCAGCTTGCTGCCCTGTTCGCCATTGATGTAGCCGCCTATGCGGTGATGAGCAATCACTATCACCTCGTGGTGCGCATCGACCGTGAACGGGCCTTGGAGTGGTCGATAGAAGAGGTACTGCAGCGCTGGACGGCACTCTTCACCGGGCCCTGGTTGGTGACGCGGTATCTCTCGGCGTCACGGGCGGAGATGACCCAGGCGGAAATTGCCAAGGTTGAGGAGCTTGCCGAAGTCTACCGGGGGCGGTTACACGATTTGTCCTGGTTCATGCGTACCCTCAACGAGCACATCGCCCGCCGGGCCAATGCCGAGGATGGGGTAAAAGGGCGTTTCTGGGAGGGTCGCTTCAAGAGCCAGGCGTTGCTTGATGAGAAAGCACTACTGGCGGCGATGGCCTATGTGGATCTCAATCCGGTCCGGGCGGGGCTGGCCGAGACGCCGGAGACCTCGGACTACACCTCGATTCAGGAGCGCGTCGCCGGATTGCCGCAGGAGGTCGAGTCCGAAACCGGCTCGCAGGAAACCGCAACCGTCACGGATACTGAGGTAACGCTTGATGGGGAGCGATTACGACCGGAAACCGAGACGCAGGTCTTACCCCAGGCCCCGCTGATGCCCTTTGATGCCACTGCACGGACTCCTTGGGCGGTGCCGTTTGCCTTCGACGACTACATGGAGCTGGTGGATTGGACGGGCCGGGCATTACGCGCAGATAAGCCTGGGTACATTGAGGCACGACAACCTGAGATCCTTACACGACTGGGCATTGATGGGGAGCGGTTTATCGACTATTCCGAACGTCTTCTCAAGGCATTCGGAACGGCGGTTGGCGCACCGGCATCGCTCGTGAGTCTCTGTGCGCGGCGTCAGGCCAAGTACCTGCGTGGTATCCAGGCTGCGCGAGCGGTATTTGTAGCCAAACAGGCAGTGTGATAGGGTTGAAAGAGTAAGGTCCGCTGGGAGGATTGAGTTGGTTATCCTGTTTTGCTTGCCCGCGTAGGTTGGCATAAAGGGATTGGTAGGATAGGTTGTGCCCATCGATCGAACTCGTTCTCACGCTCTGGCGAAAGAATGAGGTGAAACGAAATGAGTAGCAAAGAGATACTCGAACAAGTAATGGCGCTTAAACCGGAAGAACGGTTTATGATCGTTGAAGGTTTGTTGGAAAGCCTCGATGAACCTGACCGAAAGATGGATGAAATATGGGCAGAAGAGGCAGAAAAAAGGCTCAGAGCGTATAGAGAGGGAAGACTTGCAGGAATTCCCATGGGGGAAATATTCGGGGACAAATAATGAAGATCATCTTCTCGGAATATGCGAAGCTGGAATTAGAAGACGCAACGTATTTCTATGAGCTTGAGTTCGAGGGTCTTGGTCAGAGATTTAAGGAAGAAGTAGAAAAGGCATTGAATCGATTGCATACTAGCTGAATTGATGAATGCTAATGTAGCAATAAAATGAAACCAGTTGTGTATATCGAGTCATCAGTTATAAGCTATTTGACATCAAGACCAAGTCGTGATGTAGAAAAAAGGACACCCACTTTGCTTGACCTGATTTTCCCACTAAGTTACTAATAAAGGGATGTTGCTGGCGGCGAACTACAAAACCCTGCTGCCCCAACTGGTACGGTCACTCAAGGAACTCGACCGGGAAGACATCATGGTCGTCATCGGCGGCGTCATCCCCGCCCAGGACTACCAATACCTCTACGACAGCGGAGCCTCCGCTATCTTCGGCCCCGGCACCGTGGTGCCCATTGCCGCGCAGAAGGTGCTCTAGGAGCTGGATTTTCGGTTGGCGGCTTGAGGCGGCATCGACAGAATCGCGCCTGCGGGCGCGGTTTGATTTTTGAACCGCGAAGGTGCGAAGGACGCAAAGGGGAGGATGGGCTGTGCCCATTGATGATTGGCCCCATGAAGTCGCGGAATAGCCCGTAGGATGCGGTGAACGTCAGGGACGACGCGAACCGCATCTTTGGATGGTGGCGTGCCCAATATTCTCCTGAAGCGGAGGCTGTATCTGTGCGTTTACTTGAACCGATGGAATACGACATGAGTGAAATCGATGAAGTCAAAGAATTCCTCGGATACCTGAAAATCATTTTTGCGCTGGTTCTAGCCACCACGATTGGCATGATTGGGTGGCTCGTTCAAAACTACAAGAAAGCCGAACCAATATTGGTGTACGCGGATATATTATTAATTCTGTCATTATTTGTAGTTCTTTTTCTTGTAAACAGAAAGATCATTTCCGACATAAAGAGACTAAGAGGGCTTTGAAATGGAAATTATCATTGTGTTGTTAGCCATTACGTTCATCGGATTAATCGCGTATATTTCCTCACAGGCGATGCGCCATTGAATGTCAATGGCCTACGGCCTATCGAAATGTAATAAAGACACCCACTTTATTGCTGGCAGCGAACCACAAAGCCCTGCTGCCCTAGCTGGCGTTAGGGCCTACTGAAGTTGGCTTTAAGACCGCTGAAGGATTTACACATGTCCGATGTTCCCATACACGAACCCAAACTTCCAAGATGGGTTGATCCTTTTACCAGAGGCCAAAGATAATGAACTGCAGCATCCAGGGATGTCCTGGGCACTACGAGCATCGTCTAATCGTACATACGGTCAAACGTGGAGAGACAGTACTTATCTTTGAGAATGTACCTGCTGAGGTCTGCGACGTGTGTTCTGATATACTGCTAGCCCCAAAGATAATCCGTCATCTTGAGAAACTTATAGAGCGACGTGCGGAGCCGATAAGGCACGCGCCAGTGTATGCCTACGCATAAGCTTTTTCGGCAGTAAAAAGAAAAAAGACACCTATCTTTTTCTTAGCCGCGGGCCACAAGACCTTGCCGCCCCAATGCCATTAAGTTAGTCGCTGGTTGCTTAGCGGTGCGGAAGAGAAAACTACGAATCACGCGAATCGGCGCGAATCCGATTCGCGGGGATTCGCGTGATTCGTAGTTTTTCCTCTGGTTTGCCAACTGGCAACGCTTAACTTAAGGCATTGCCTGCTGCCCCAGCTGATACGGTCGCTCAAGGAGCTGGACTGGGAAGGCATCATGGTCGTCATCGGCGGCGTCATCCCCGCCAAGGACTACCAGTACCTCTACGACAGCGGGGCCTCCGCCATCTTCGGTCCCGGCACTGTAGTGCCCGTCGCTACTCAGAAAGTCCTTCAGGAGCTCGACCTGCGGCTTGCGGCTTGATTAGCTACCAGCTTCCAGTCGCCAGCTTCCAGCGGCTGGAAGCTGGTGACGGGTAGCTGGTGACTGATAAACCGCAAAGGCGCAAAGGGTAGGATGGGCTGTGCCCATTGATCGGGCTCGTTCTCACGCTCCAGCGAAAGGATGAGGTGAAACAAAATGAGTAGCAAAGAGATACTCGAACAAGCAATGGCGCTTAAACCGGAAGAACGATTTATGGTCGTTGAAGGTTTGTTGGAAAGCCTTGATGAGCCTGACCGAAAGATAGATGAAATATGGGTAGAAGAGGCAGAAAAAAGGCTCAGAGCATATAGAGAGGGAAGACTTGCAGGAATTCCCATGGAGGAAATATTCAGGGACAAATAATGAAGATCATCTTCTCGGAATATGCGAAGCTGGAATTAGAAGACGCAACGTATTTCTATGAGCTTGAGTTCGAAGGTCTTGGTCAGAGATTCAAGGAAGAGGTAGAAAAGGCATTGAAAAGAATTTCTGAGTATCCTAAAGCGTGGTCAATGGAACGAAGTAATGTCCGAAAATGCTTGCTTCACAAGTTTCCCTACAAACTGCTATATTCTATTGAAGAGGATCATATATTTATTATTGCCGTCTCACATCAGCATCGAAAACCTGATTATTGGATTGATAGAGGAATATAACTAGGAAAATCAAAGAAGATGACTAAAAAAGATGCCAAGATAAAGCAGATGAAGGCAGATAAAGGGACACCCATATTGTATAGCAAGAACTAGATGGAAGTTCGCCGTAGTTGTTCGCTCAGGAGACCGAGGCAACAAGTCATCTGTAGATCTTAACCTATGGTTTTTGAATGCGTTGATGGAGATATTCATGAATTTAGAAAAGAAGCAACAGTTGTGGTATATGAGGCGCTTAGCCGTATTTAAACACGACGACTCGCCGTCTACTACCTGTTAGGCAATAGACAATCAAAGTAGATTATATTGACCTTAAATGTGGAGATACAATATGGTTAATAGAGTTACTGCTCGCGCAGCATTAGAATTAATTTCCCATGAGGGATTAATTAGAGAAGCGTATAAAGATAGTGCCGAAGTGTGGACTTGGAGTATTGGTATTACTAATTCATCTGGCCATAAGGTATATCCTAGGTATAAAGATAATCCGCAAACAATTGAACGTTGTTTGGAAGTATATAAATGGTTGTTGCTAAAAAAATACGCCCCCGCAGTTCATGAGGTATTTTCTGGTTTTGAGTTAACTGAAGAGCAATTTGCTGCAGCATTATCTTTTCACTATAACACTGGTGGCATTCGTAGAGCTTCATGGGCAAGACAATGGAAAGCCGGCGAAACAAATAAGGCTTATAGATCGTTTATGAATTGGAGCAAACCACCAGAAATCATTGATCGCAGGAAAAAGGAAAGAGATTTATTTTTCAAAGGGAAATGGACTAATATTGGGCATGTAACTGAATATAAAGTAAGAAAACCAAGCTATAAGCCTAATTGGAATAGCACAAAAAAATTAGTGTAAAATCTATTGTTGATGAGCTTTTCGATTAGAGAGCATATTTTGCCTAACATTGCGCTCCAGCCGACTGCCTTACTCACCGCGTCGTTCAAGGTCATTGTGGTATGCTAGGTCATCAGTTTACAAAAGTTCTTGCTTCCGGCCCGGCGTCGGCTGAGCTTAAGCGTTATGCTTCACAAAACTAGCCTTAGTTTTGAGCATAGTATCAATAATAGTAATATGGTTTTATGAATAAAAATCTCGATCATTTGCCCGCATCCAAACAGGACAATCTATTCTATATTGTTACTGTCCTCCGTGACGAGTTTGAGCAAGTTACAGGTTTTGCTACTGGTAAGAAAAAACACGGCAGGATATTAAAAATCTATTTGGTAGTCATGCCACAGGAAAGTGGGTACATGACCCGGCTCACGGTTACGTTAGCGATTATGACATTCTAGTTATTGTCAACAAAAGAGAACTCGTTGAAGAGTATAAGATCTGGCATACCGCGGAAGATCGCATTGCTTTACGAGTACGCCAGCCCTTAAATATATTGGTCCATACACTGGAAGAAGCAAATGATGCTTTAGTCAAAGGGCAATTTTTTTTCACTGACATCAAGCGAGAAGGAATTGTACTGTACGAGGGTGATAAACGTGAGTTGGCAGAACCTGGCAATCTAACTTCTGAGGAGTACAAAGATATTGCGAAAAATCATTATGATCAGTGGTTCGAGAGCGGTATAAGCTTCTATGATAATTATGAATACAAGCTAAGTAAAGCAGACCTCAAAAATGCCGTATTCCAACTTCATCAAGCCACAGAGCGTTACTTTGCATGCCTGCTGTTGGTCTTAACCAACTACAAACCGAACACACATAATCTGAAACAGCTTAACTCGTTGGTCATTTCACAAGATGAACGCGTTGCCAAGGTATTTCCACAAGACAATAAGATTCATCGCCGTTGTTTTCAGTTGCTAAAGAATGCGTATGTTGATGCACGTTATTCGGAGCATTACAAAATTTCTCAGGAAGAACTAATATGGCTGGCGGAACGTGTAAAGTATTTACAACAATTGACAGAGATATTGTGTCAAGAGAAGATTGCAAGTTATGAATAATCATTAAGCAATAATAGAAAAAGGGGCAGGCTCAATTGATAGGTCGTTTTTCACAGCTCATTCGCCTAACATTTGGCTGCAGGCGACCCAATGCCGCGGTCCGGCTCCTCAGCAACTTTCAAGCTCAGTGCCACGCGGCATTGGGCGCCTGAGCCCAAACGATAGGCGGCGCGTCCCTGCGCCGCTTATCGGGGAGCTAACCAGCAAGTGCACTATAAAGCGCATTATTAGAAGGAAAGCACCCAGGGACATGCACGGCGGCGCTTTGATATCCCTACCGTTCAGACACCAAAACAGGCAATCGCCTCACAACAACGTCAGTGCAACAGGAGACGCGCCGCCTATCAAGACGCTGAACGCAGACAAACCTCCCTTGCCCCTGTCCATGGGGGCAAGGGAGGTTGCTGGTTAGCTTCCCGTTAGGCCCTATAAAAAAGCCCCAGCAAATTGCTGCGGCTGGTGAGAAATCAATATGAATATCAAACTTACAGAGCAACAAAAAGTCAAACTGCTCAATTCAACCGATGTTTATGAAGTCATGCAAAGAATCCTTCTCCGGGAAAACAAAATTGACCGTGACAAGGAGCATTTCTGGATTATCGGTTTAGCGAACGACAACAAGATTCTGTACATTGAATTAGTCTCGATGGGCAGCTATCAGTCAACAATCGTTGAGCCCATAAATGTCTTCAGAGTGGTGGTTCAGAAAAATGCGGTCAAAGCCATATTGGTGCATAATTATCCATCCGGTGAACTCAGGCCAACCCGAGAAGACAAAGATATAACGGATCGCCTTATCCAGGTAGGCCGCATAATAAAGGTGGAGGTCATTGAACATCTCATCATCACACCAAAGTCTTTCCTGAGCTTTGTAGACACAGGCGTTATGGCGGAACTGGACAAAAGCGTAAAATTCATGCCCCCGTACAAAATCGTGGAAATGATTCGAAGGGAAGAAAAGAAAATAAGAAAAGAAGCTGAGGAAAGAGCAGAGGAAAGAGGAACTCAACTTAAAGCCATTGAAATGGCAAAGGCTATGAAAACAGATGGAGAGTCAATAGATAAAATTGTGAAATATACTCGAATTTCAATAGAAGAAATTAAAAAGCTATAGAGCACAAATAAGGTAATCAGAAAAGGGGCTAGACTCAATTGACGGGTCGTTTTTCACAGCCCGTTCGCCTAACATTCGGCAGAAGATGCTTTGCATGTCGCACTTGCTACAATATCACAATGCAGTTTGATTATAAGCTGGAACTTCAGACATATTGTGCATTTTGACAAGATCCCCAAATACAACGCGGTGAATACGCTTAACGGCTACGGGCAAATCGGTATTTACTCACCGCTGGAGATTATCAATTATGACGGCGATGATTCGTGAACCTGAATGCGTTATGTTAAAACGACGTGGCGCTAAGCATGTTGAGAACTTGATCGCAGGTATGTCGTTACCAGAACAGTTGGAGTTTTGGCGTAAGCGTACAGAAGCCATGCTGGAGCGTCAAAAGAAATCACTTCAAAAACAGGTTATGGGAAAAGAGGCCAGGCTCAATTGATGAGTCGTTTTCACGGCTCATTCGCCTAACATTTGGCTGCAGACAACCCAATGCAGCGGTCCGGCTCCTCAGCGACTTTCAAGCTCGGTGCCGTGCGGCATTGGGCGCCTGAGCCAAGCCCCGGTCAGCAGCCGGGGATAAAAACTGTCAATCTTCCTTGCGGTACAAGCAGGAGGAAGTTTTACGTACAATCACCGATGTAACGGTATCAATGGTAAACTGGCTTTCTCAAGCCAAAATGCTCTTAGTAGATAAAAGGGATTGTCGGATTGCCTTTTGTGGGATTGGTTTTAAGCGCGTCCCTGTATCCCCACGGACTTGAGTGGCGTATTTTCAATGGATTCGTTCTGTAGCAATTTTGAAGTTGCGCTAGTAAGGGCCAGGAGGTTCAAAATGAAGTACAGGAACTGCTCTGGGTATTCCCCTTGCGGGTATTGTATTCCCTAAACCTCCCGGGCTGTTCCCCTCGAATTTTCGGGCACAAAAACCGCAAATACTTTCTGGGGTGCGGTTTTGCCCGCCTGTAGGAGTTTTTGAAGTCTGGAAGAGGGAGCCAGTAAAGCGCGAGCAACTGCCGCTGGCGGCTGAGCAAAGGGGCCAGGCTCAATTGATGGCCTTTTCACAGCTCATTCGCCTAACATTTGGCTGTAAGCTTAATCACTGCGCCGTGGTCCGGCCCTTCCGCAATCCTCTAAGCTCAGTGCCACGCGGCATGTTGGGCGCCCGATCAAACGTTAGGGCGCGTGACAGCAATGGCTACACTGTCACCGCCAGCGGAAAGTGCCGGTAGCCGTGGTAATTTCGGGAGATTTTAAATGAAGGAATTGATGTTGCCTCTACTGATACTTGACTTTATCGGCTCTGAGCCCAGGCAGCAAAAGTAGCTTATTGTTCAGCGTACATGGTGGGGGCCTTACGCTGACATGCCGGATTGCTCAGGTCATATCAGTGGAAAATACCCGTCGTGTTTATATGAGCAAGGATGGCGCTTGATCGCCGATATCAGTGGCGCAAATAAGTTCATCCTGATTTTCGAGAAACCATAGAACCAGGAAATCGTCCGACAAAAACGTCACTACAATATGAAACGCGCCGCCTGTCAAGACGCTAAACGCAGACAAACATCCATTGCCCCCGTCCATGGGAGCAATGGATGTTGCTGGTTAGCTCCCCGTTAGGCGGTAAACCGGTAAAGGTTGCTGCATCCTGGAATCTTCGAGGAAGTGCGAGCGAAAAAGAGGGGTACATATGCTTGTCGAAGCAAAAAAAGTTAAAGATGGATTTTTTATTCCCATGCTTGACCAACTGAAAAATATTCAGAGGGAGTATGTATTGATGAATATTGAATTGGTCGATACTAAAGTGGAGGATTTGGAAAAAAAGCACAGAAAGGGATATTTGAAGTACCCTGTAACACCAGGAGAATTTAGCGACTTAGAAAATGAACAAGTATGGTGCGACAATGAAGCGTGGTGAAATCAGATGGTATAAATTTCAAAGTCCGGATAAAAAAAGACCTGTTGTTATACTCACAAGAGATTCTGCTATTGAGTTTCTTAGTGAAATAACTGTAGCCCCTGTAACTTCAACGATACGAGATATTCCATCAGAAGTTATTTTGAACATAGAAGATGGGATGAAAAATGATTGTGCTATAAATCTCGATCATATTCAAACGGTGTCAAAGGCCAAGATAGGCTCATTTATCACGAAATTGAGTTTAACCAAAATGAAACAGCTTCAGGCAGCACTTGATTTTGCTTTAGGATTTGATCGTTAAAGCCGAAGAAGAAAAGTAGGAAAAGGGCCAGGCTCATTTTTAGTTTTCTGGCAATGAGAAAATCGCCTAACACGCCCATCAAGCCGACGCCATACTGCGCATTGAGCTCGGAGCTATCCTGAGGCGTTATCGTGGCGCAGTATGGCTCGGCTTATGGGTGACGTTAGGCGCGGAAATAGTTCGCGAGCCCAGAAGTGAAAAGATCAGTTTATCTCGATACGACGATCCCCAGTTATCTATTTGATGAAAGGGATAGCATGAGGACTTACATCGAGATAACAAAGTGATGGTGGAACCAAGAGCGTCACAAGTTTGATCTATGGATCTCCGAAGAGACCATTGCAGAGCTAAGCTCTGGAGATTATCCGAACAAACAACGGATGTTAGCTTGCGTATCAGAGATTGCACTGCTCCCGACTGATGTTTCGCTTGTCGGTATGGTTGACACATACATCAAGAACTATCTGATGCCACAGACACGAACAGGGGACGCTACGCCGGTGGCTAGAAAGCGGTCGGTGAATTCTTTGCCGTTGTCGGTGAGTAACTTCGTGATGGTGAATGGGGCCTTCTCGATCAGGCGCGTGAGGAAGCCGCGCTGGCAGGAGTTGTGGCTTGTATCGAGCAGTTCCACAAAGACCAGCAGGTGGCCCGATCAATGGCGGCGAACGAGGTAGCGGCGGTGGTCTTCATCCGGCATCTGAGGCAGATACTTCACGTCGACATGCACAAAGCCCGGCGCATAATCCTTGACGGTCTTCACTGGCGGTTTGGCGCTGTCACTCCTGAACATCAGCGCCTTGAGGTTAGAAACGCCGTGGCGCGCAGGCAAAGCGGTCCAGGCCCGAGCGGAAACGTCGGGGTGGATACAATTCGTGGGTCACTGCCAGCAGGTCATCCAGGGAGTAGCAAGGAGGGTTTCACCACGCCACCACCACCACCTCCTGGACCGGGCTGAGCGTCGTGTGGAGCCGCTGGGGGCGGTGTGAGGCTGCCACCGTTCCCTCGCGCTGTCGCCACTTCGCCGCAAGTGTGGCGGTTGAGGGGTTCTTAGCTTTTCGGCCCCAACTCCCGATTACTGACCGATGGCGGATAAGCACGTTCCTCACGGATCGCCGGCGTGGTTCGTGCGTTTTGGTGAAGCTGGATGTTCATCGTGTGATCGCTCGACTCAGTTCGGTGCTGCCTGCGTTCAGGTCAAACCCGGTGTCGACCTGCCGCTCGCTTCCCTTCGTTGCCTCCGCTCCCTCCCCCGCAAGCAGCCATAAAACCTCTCTTGCTTGCAGCAAAGGATAGCTCCTTCTCGGTATATAATCACGCGGGACCTGACACCCGAAGTTCAGGGACAGGGTTTGGTAAGGTCGTTGGTTTTCAGCGGATACCGATATACCCAAAGAAATAACACCTAATGAAAGAAAACAGGATAAGGCTAATTAGCAAAAACATGGGTTGAATGGCTCCATTGGCTGGTTCTACTTAGCTTCCGTTTCAGGCATAAGTATTCTTACATTAAATAAAGCATTCGCCGAAATATCTATTGGTGAAATATTGGCATATATACTTGTATCTATATTTTTTTATTGGTGTTTTTGGTGCCAGCTTATCGTTGATTTCAAAATTATTAAATTACTTTCGTTCTATATTTGGTGCGAAAGATACCTTTTTTTTTTTTTGTACGATAAAGGCATCATTTGATTATGGTGTGATACCTGGAAAATGCAAGGATACTCAATAAAGAAGTGATATATATTTTGTCATTTGCAAATGTTGGTCGTAGAACTGCGACTATTTCAAACTGAATGGAAACTAAGAAAGCTCCCAGCTATATGGAAATGGAATCGAGTTATTACATTCCCGCATATGGATCACGAAGTTGAGCATATTTGTAGTCGATTTCAGTCGAGCTTACTGACGGTAAACAGGGGCATATTTTTCATAAAATTACATTCTTTTGAGGATATGGAAGAAAAAGAAAATTCCTTTTTAGCTCATCTAAACTTAGTTGCCTTTCTCCGTATTTATGATTTTAAAATAGTGCTCAGAACAACAACAGGAAAGGAGGTTGGTGTTCATATTCCTTTTCGTGTTAGAAGAGATATTTGGAAGAGGTATAGGAAATCAAGAACATAACAATGCAAATTCACACGGACACATTTCCACAATGCTCGTTTGTGGCGAATGCCACTAGTATATCATTTCACCCGATATTGCGAATGCACAGGGGAAATGTTCGCATCAAGCCCAAGCGACTCTATCCGCAATATCAAGAGAAATGAGGTACTAGCCCTAGCCCGTAGGTTGGGGTGCAATGCCATTAAGTTAAGCATTACCAAAAGCGTTTATCGTTTCTGTGCAGTTCCGGCAGTTCCGGGGACAGTTTACTTAATTCCATAAGAGGACCGGGAGGAGAATTAAGTAAACTGCCCCAGGAATTTCCTGGAATTTCAAATGTTAGGCGACAAACCGTATCAAAGCGGTTCATTGATGTACGAGGTATACTCAACGCATGAGCCAGACCGCCGATGAACTGTTGAAGCAATCGCTTTCTCTGGGCGAATTCGATCGCGCATCGCTCGCCGGTGCCCTCATCGAAAGCTTGGATGTCGGAACCGACGAACAAGCAAATCAGGCGTGGGATATTGAAATCCAGCGGCGCATCCAGCAACTGGAGTCTCACTCCGTCGATACGATCTCTTGGTCCGATGTGCGCCAACGCCTCTTCCGTGGCTTCGAGTGAACCAAGATGGCATCCTGACGCCATCGAGGATGCCATCGCTGCTCGAAACTGGTATGCCGAATGCAGTCCTTTTGCGGCTCGGGGGTTCTTACTTGCTCTGGATGCCGCAGTAACTGCTGTCATCGAAGCCCCGAACCGCTGGCCCGTTCAATCTCATGGCTGCCGTCAGTATCCCTTCGCATCACGTTACCCTTTTTGGCTCGTGTATCGAGCCGATCCGCAGGTAGAAATCGTTGCGGTTGCGCATCAACGTCGAAGGCCCGGTTACTGGTCCAGTCGTTAAGCGGTGCAACTGACGTGGCAAAGTGTCACATCCCTTGCATACGAAGGCGGAAAAGGGGTCAGGCTCAATTGATAAGCCGCTTTTCACAGCCCATTCGCCTAACATTCGGCTGCAGGCGACCCAATGCCGCGGTCCGGCTCCTCAGCAACGTTCAAGCTCAGTGCCACGCGGCATTGGGCGCCTGAGCCCAAACGTTAGGCTTACAGCTATATCTGACAAAAATATTTGGAGAGATTAATGATTTTGCCTAATTTTACGTTTTCACGAAAGAATATTATCTTTCTTCTTTTTTTAGCGATTATTTCAAAGATCGCGTATTCTAACGAGTTGGAAAAACAAAAAGAAGCTCTAAATATAATAGCGGATTTTTCCGATCGTCTTTGTAGCAATATACCTCTTAGTGGATCTAGGGAGGCCATAGAATTAACAGGAGAAGCAAAAGCAGAGCTAGACGAATTACTAAAGAAGATAGCAAGTCTTGGCATACAAGGCGCAGCTCAATATCAAAAAAATCAATGGAACGGAGTGATACACCAAGACCTCGCCGAAATACTTGCAACAAACATGGATTGCAAACTGAAAGTACTGGATGTGCTGAAAGATAAAATTGCGCTAAATGACATATATGATACGTCATCTACGATTGAGTTAAGAGCGAATGCAGGGTATTTTGCTTCTAATAAATATAAAGTGGCTGATATCTTAGCGGATTTCGGCGAAGGAAATATGATTGTAGAAAACAGTAGGGGGATTGCATTAACTAGCGCTTTTAGCAAACCTACCACTTTTGTTTTAAAAGGATTTTCAATAAGTAAAACCGTTGAATTTAAAGTAAATTTAGATTTAGGCGGATTCGCTAACAAAATTACGCTTTGGAATGACAACAGCGAAATCTTGTCAGTAAAATTTCAAAACAGCCAAATAACATTCGGCGATTATACAAGAGGGTACAGGGAGGCTGGATGGCAAGGTGGAGATGCGCCAAATGATGTCAAGGTTACCATAGACGCAAATAACATTGCAAAATTATTTATTAATGATAATTTTTTTGGTATTCAAAAAGCTTCCTGCACAGTTTGTAACAAGTTAACTGTTGAAGGAATAAAACGTAACGAGGATTATTTATATGAGATATCAGTCAACTCATTAAAATAAAAGAAATAAAGAGGAAACGGGGACAGACCCTGAGGTATCCCCACAAAATCCGCTCTCGGCGTCAGTCAATAAGAAGGGCGTTATGCTCATCCGCAATCCATTCGGAAAATGGGGGCAGACCACGTTTTCTGTGATTTACAAAGGAGAGAATCATGCTAATCTGCGCTTGGGAAAAGGGGCCAGGCCCAATTGAAGGGTCGTTTTTCACAGTTCATTCGCCTAACATTTGGCTGCAAGCGACCCAATGCCGCGGTCCGGCTCCTCAGCAACTTTCAAACTCAGTGCCGCGCGGCATTGGGCGCTTGAGCCAAGCCGTTAGGCGTTCAACCGAGGAATAAAGCATGACTAGCCTAAGAGAAGTCTTGATTATTGTATCCAATATACAATCTTCTTCCACCAGCAGTGGTAAACCCATTCGTTACCGGGCCAGATCCTACCCTGATCATGACTTGGACACAACGGTCTTATAGAGCTGTACCATGTACCAGTCTACAAGGTGTTTATCGAGGGAACAAATGAGAAAGGCGTGAAGGTGAAAAAGGAATGGCCCGCGTTGCGTTTTATGCCGTATTGGAATGACCCCAAGAAACCAGATCCGCACTATAGCACCAAGGGGTGGGTAAACGCTGGATTACACCAGCTTCCCAAGAAAAAGGTCACGCTCTACAATCCCAGCTATGGAACCCAAAATAGGTATTCACCGTATTCCGGTGCCATTCAAATGCGGGATTCGTTTCTGATTCACGCTGGACCACGGAATCTGTCAGAAGAAGCGTGGGGATCAGCTGGATGCGTCGAGATTATCGGCAATTTCGACAACTTCAAGAAGGATATAGCGGGCTTATCAGGATCAACTAGTAAAGATGCCGGTGACGCAATCTCTAAGCTCGTAAAGGCAGGAAAGCTTTTTGTTCGGGTGGAGTATGCAATACCTCCGGATATAAAGAAGAACTTCGCTGGAGAGTTGCCATGACCATAAGAGCCTTAATGGCATGCACTTTCCTGTTTGTTATTTTCTCTTATATGTCAGCGACTGCGCAGACGGGTTCTGACGGCTTCGAGCTATTGGCAGATTGTGCCATCAAGAATGGAAAGGTCCACCCATCGATAGGGACACTAACAAGCTGTGAAATGGACAATGAATTCATTCTAGGCGCGTTACGCAGCAAACATATCGATCAACCGCTTCGGCACTATAGGTTTGTGTCGGGCAAAGTAGAGATTGCCGCGACCTCGAAAGCTGACGGCACGCGAATGGAAGCCTACCTGCACTGTATCGGATCGCAAGGCGCCAATACCCTTCCGGGCACGGACGAACTCTATCGTGCTATTGCCGCCAATACGTATGTCACAGGATTGATTTCTGGAGAGGAAATGCCAGTCACCTGTCACTACTTCGCCTGTGATAACATTTTAGTGTTACTAAGCTACTATGGATTGCCAGGATACTACAAGGATTTCCAACCTGGCACTGTCATTGCGGAGATCGCGGGTGGATGTCCCTGCAAAGAGATCAGTGACACCGAAAACGTCAACGATACCGGGGGGAGTTAGTAACGGCTATGACCGTACGTTGCGTCGCCAGACCTAACATCGAATGGTAATACCAAAAGGGAAAAGGGGCCAGGCTCAATTGACGGGTCGTTTTTCACAGCCCATTCGCCTAACATTTGGCTGCAAGCGACCCAATGCCGCGGTCCGGCTCCTCAGCAACTTTCAAGCTCAGTGCCACGCGGCATTGGGCGCCTGAGCCCAAACGATAAGCGGCGCGTCCCTGCGCCGCTTATTGGGGAACTAACCAGCAAGTGCAATATAAAGAGTATTACCAAAAGGGAAACACACAGGAACCTGCCCGGCGGCGCTTTGATAGCCCGACCGTTTCAGACACCAAAACAGGCAATCGCCTAACAAAAACGTCAGTGCAACATAAGACGCGCCGCCTATCAAGACGCTGAACGCAGACAAACCTCCCTTGCCCCCGTCCATGGGGGCAAGGGAGGTTGCTGGTTAGCTCCCCATTAGAGCATAAGTAAGAAGGGTAAAGAAGATGAATCAAGAAACGAAACCAAAGGATCCAGAGGGTAAAGTTCCCAATTCAGTAGACCGTGAAGTTCTCACCGAAGATTACGTTAGGTTTGTCTCACACATAGCCGCCGATATAGCGGAGCAACGCGCCTCACGTCGAGAAAACGTTTATCGTGCAATTCTTGGCCTAGTATTCGGTGCTATCGCGTTTCTTGGATATAGCAGTATTACGTCTGTTAAAGATGATCCTGAATCCGTGAGATAAATAAGCCGCTCATGGAATAATCTCTTTATAAAACAACAGGATAACGGAAAAATTCATTCACTTTTGGACTCACCCAGGAGGTGAAGCAGCCGATCCTTGAATATCAAGTGGAATCATGAGGTTAGCCACAATCCTAGATTTTATCTCACGGATTCAGGATGATGTTAAGGTATTAGTGCTAGCTGATCTAAAGGAGGCTCTAACAATGAAATACAACCGACGCAGTAAACTGCGCGGCTGATTTCTGGCGTTAGTGCGCCAAGCGAAGCTTGGCGCTTCTTGCCGGGTGAAAGTCCCGGTCGGGAAAGGATTAACTACCCACCCGTATCGCGTGTTGCGCCTCTAGCGGAAAGCGACGCCTTGGTAGGGACACTGGAGCGAGCGTGAACAACCGAGGTGAAGCGTACACAGAGAATCTACGCGCTACGAATCAGGCGAATCCGCACGAATAAGATCCCTCCCTTCGGTTCGGGACGACGGTTTCGCGTAGATTCGCGTGATTCGTAGTTTTTTCTTCGATGCGGTTCGCGGTCGGGATTGGTGTAATCCTGCTACGGTATACCGCGCTCATCGCACCATTGATGCGGTTCGCGCCTCCCAGCAGTGCCATCCTGTAAGACTTGCCGCGCTCACCGCATCCTACGGGCTCATCATTCATCACTCATCACTCATCACTCACCGATATGGAACAGGTCATCCGCTGGTCGATCAGGAATCGCTTCCTGATCCTGCTCGGCACGCTGCTGCTGACCGGTTGGGGCATCGTCTCCGTCCGGCAGGCGCCCCTGGATGCCATCCCGGATCTGTCGGATGTGCAGGTCATCATCCGCACGAGTTTCGCGGGACAGTCCCCGCGGGTGGTGGAGGAACAGGTCACCTATCCCATCACCACCACCATGCTGGCGGTGCCGGGGGCGCAGACGGTGCGGGGCTATTCCTTCTTCGGGGACTCCTATGTCTATGTCATCTTCGAGGACGGCACGGACCTCTACTGGGCGCGTTCCCGGGTCCTGGAGTATCTGAACCAGGCGGCGAAGGACCTGCCGGCCGGGGTTCAGCCGCGGCTGGGACCCGATGCCACCGGCGTGGGCTGGGTCTACAGCTATGCCCTGGTCGATCCCACCGGGCATCACGACTTGGCTCAACTACGCAGCCTGCAGGACTGGTTTCTCAAATTGGAGCTGCAGACCGTTCCCGGCGTGGCGGAGGTGGCGACGGTCGGCGGCATGGTCCGCCAGTACCAGATCGTGGTGGACCCGGAGAAACTGCGCGCCTACAGGATCCCACTCTCGCGGGTGGCCGCCGCCGTCCGCGCCGCCAACCAGGAGGTCGGCGGCTCGGTGGTGGAGATGGCGGAGGCCGAGTATATGATCCGCACCCGCGGTTATCTCCGCGGCCTGGAGGATA
This sequence comes from Candidatus Thiosymbion ectosymbiont of Catanema sp. Cochon2018, assembly GCA_011392765.1. Lineage (GTDB taxonomy): Bacteria > Pseudomonadota > Gammaproteobacteria > Chromatiales > Chromatiaceae > Thiosymbion > Thiosymbion ectosymbiont_A. Next base: position 338,643 of record WYCW01000004.1, read on the forward strand.
TAAAAACCATCCCCATCGAGGTCGATGCCCGGGGTACGCCCATCCTGCTGCGGGATCTGGCGACGGTCCAAATCGGTCCCGAGATGCGGCGGGTGGTAGCGGATCTGGACGGACAAGGCGAGATCACCGGCGGCATCGTGGTCATGCGCTATGGAGAAAATGCCCTGAGCACCATCGCCGCTGTGAAACGCAAGCTCGAAGAGCTCAGGCAGGGCCTGCCGCCGGGGGTGGAGATCCTCGAAACCTACGACCGCTCCGAGCTGATCCTGAACGCGGTGGACAACCTGCAGGAAAAGCTGATCGAGGAGTTCGCGGTGGTGGCCCTGGTGTGCCTGCTGTTTCTGTTCCATCTGCGCTCCGCCTTCGTGGCCATCGTCACCCTGCCGCTGGGGGTGCTGGCGGCTTTCATCGTGATGCGCTATCAGGGCATCAACGCCAATATTATGTCCCTGGGCGGCATCGCCATCGCCATCGGGGCCATGGTGGATGCGGCCATCGTCATGATCGAGAACGCCCACAAGCACCTGGAGCGTTTTCGCCAGTCCCAGGAGGGTGTCGTAAAAGGCACCGATCTTCACCCTTCGACCCCCTCACCCCAACCCCTCTCCCGGCCGGGAGAGGGGCTTTTGCGACGCCCTCCCCAGGGGCGGGCACCGGCGGGAAACGAACACTGGCAAGTGATCGCCACGGCGGCCTCCGAGGTGGGACCGGCCCTCTTTTTTTCTTTGCTCATCATCACCCTGAGCTTCCTGCCGGTGTTCGCGCTCGAGGCCCAGGAGGGGAGATTATTCGCGCCCCTGGCCTACACCAAGACCTATGCCATGGCCGCTGCGGCCGGGCTGGCGGTGACCCTGGTGCCGGTGCTCATGGGCTATTTTATTCGGGGCCGTATCCCCCGAGAAAAAACCAATCCCCTCAACCGGCTGCTGATTTGGATCTATCGACCGTTGCTCAGGGGCGTGCTGGCAGCGCCCTGGATCACCATCCTGTTGTCGGTCCTGATCCTGTCCAGCCTGCTGATCCCGATCTACGGCATCGGCGGCTACCTGGAGCCGTTGAAGTGGCCCTTCCGGGCCGTCGGACTGGTACAGGCGGACGGTCCCCATCGGAGTGCCCTTGCCACTATCGAGGGCTGGCAAGCGGGGCTGGTGCAGGATTGGGAAAAGGCGACCCAGGGTATTCCCCTATTGGAAGACCTGGGCGCGGGCCTGGGCTCGGAGTTCATGCCCGAGCTCTACGAGGGCGATCTCATGTATATGCCCACTACCCTGCCGGGCCTCTCCATCGGCAAGGCCCAGGAGCTCCTGCAGCAGACCGACCGGCTGATCGCGACTCTGCCGGAGGTGGAGCGGGTTTTTGGCAAGATCGGTCGGGCCGATACGGCCACGGACCCGGCGCCCCTGACGATGATCGAGACCCTGATCCAGCTCAGACCCGAGTCCGAGTGGCGACCGGGCATGACCGTCGACAAGCTGATCGCCGAGCTGGACCGGACCGTGGATTTCCCCGGCGTCACCAACGCCTGGGTGATGCCGATCAAGACCCGCATCGATATGTTGGCCACCGGCATCAAGACCCCCGTGGGCATCAAGGTCGCGGGGCCGGACCTCGTTGAGATCGAGCGGATCGGGAAGGACATCGAGCGGGTCGTGCTTGAAATGCCGGGGACCGCATCCGCCTTTTCAGAACGGGTCGCGGGCGGGAGGTACTTGGAAATCCGCCCGGACCGGATCGCGGCGGCCCGGGTCGGGCTCAATATCGAGGACATCAACCAGGTGGTCGCCGCCGCCGTGGGAGGCATCAACATCACCCAGACGGTCGAGGGGCGGGAGCGTTATCCGGTCAACCTCCGTTTCCCCCGTGAAAGACGCAACGATCCGGTCAAGCTGCGGGAGCTGCCCTTAGTAACACCGACCGGCGCCCAAATCCCCTTGGGACAGATCGCCGAAGTGAAGGTCGTCGACGGGGCGCCCATGCTCAAGAGTGAGAACGCGCGTCTGAACGGTTGGACCTTCGTCGACATCCGGGGGGTGGACGTGGGCACCTATGTCCGCCGGGCCCAGGCGGCGGTCCGCGACCGGGTGCGGCTGCCCCCCGGTTATTCCATCACCTGGTCCGGCCAGTACGAGTATATGCTGCGGGCCCAGGAGCGGCTTGCTCAAGTGGTTCCCTTCACGCTGGTCATCATCTTCAGCCTGCTCTATCTCACCTTCCGCCGTACCGGGGAGGCGCTGCTGGTCATGCTCTCGCTGCCCTTTGCCCTGGTCGGGGGCTTCTGGTTCGTGTATCTCCTGGACTATAACCTCTCGGTCGCGGTGGCGGTGGGCTTTATCGCCCTGGCCGGGGTGGCGGCGGAGTTCGGCGTCGTGATGCTGGTCTACCTGGACAATGCCCTGAAAGGGGTCCGGGAAGCAGGCGGGTTGAACGGTGTTGCCGACCTCGAGGCGGCCATCATGGAGGGGGCGGTCATGCGGGTACGCCCCAAGGCTATGACGGTGGCCGTCATCATCGCCGGACTGCTCCCCATCATGATCGGCCAGGGCACCGGCTCGGAGGTCATGCGCCGCATCGCCGCCCCCATGGTGGGCGGCATGATTACCGCCCCCCTCCTCTCTCTGTTCGTAATCCCGGCCATTTATCTGGTATGGCGGCGGCGGGAGTTGGGGTAGATGAGTGATGAGTGATGAATGATGAATGCGGAATGATGAGTGATGAATGTCGCTTGATTGGTAAAAACACCTATTTTTCAAGGTGCCCTTCACGCATAACGAGGGTTCGTGTCCTTTCGTGCTGTTCGTGGTTTTCCGGTTTCCGTACGAAAATTCACGCATCAATGGTCTGAGGCAAAGCCCCGCCAGGATTCCTTGAGGGACCTGCATCTTTACCAATGAATCAAGTTTGTGCACTGCACAAATCGGGATCGGGGTCGAAATCGAGATTCCGATTGCGATACCGATACCGATTTCGACCTATTGGGCGTAGGAGATGGGGCCTTAGGGGAGAGGGGCTTTTGGAGCCGGTGAAAATATTCGTAGGCGTCAGGTGTCAATCACCAACGACCTGCTCGATGTCGGCAGCGGTCAATACCCGCTCTGACCACATCAGTAACCTTTGCGGGTCGGCACGCTCGATTTTGCGGCGTACCGCCTCGGGCACACTCCCGAACTTCAGCTGCAGTAGCCGTAGCAGGATTGCCGCCTCCCCTTCCTGCTTGCCTTCTAACCTGCCTTGCTGCATACCTTGCCGGCGACCTTGCTCGATGAAACGTTCGGTAAAACCCTTCATTTCTCGGCGAGCTTCCTGCCTGCCCTGCTCGATGAAACGTTCGGTAAAACCCTTCATTTCCCGGCGGGCTTCCTGCCTGCCCTGCTCGATGAAGCGTGCTGCAAAACCCGTCATGATCTCGGCCTCCCGGGGATACTCTTGCTCGTATCTGACCCGCTCATTGTCGTCCAGATTCCCATAGATGTCGATAAAGTCGATGTATTTCAATCGCTTCTCCGGATCCTCTTCGAGATTCACCAACCCGCTTACGGCCTGGGCGTAGGCATCCAGCTTACGTCCCGGTGCATAGTGCATGTTGGGCAGGTTGAGCCGGGCGACGATGTTGTTACTGTCACGAAACCGCTCGTAGGCGATGGCGCCCAGCTCGCAGGTGATGAAGTCGAAGTGCAGGTAGGTATGCCGTTCGGTGCCGAGCACCAGCTCCCGTTGGGGCGCCTGTCCACGCAGAAAGATCACCACCGGCACCACGCGGTCGGTCTTATAGAGCTCTGCAAGGTCCAGGCAATAGTGCACCAGCCGGTGCACGGAGAAACGCCGGGGATCGCTTTCTTCCTCGAGCACGAACAACAGGGCCTCGCGTCGACCGTCGGGCCATTGGACCAATAAGGGAACGTCGAGCTCCCGAAAGCGGTCGCCGAGCCGATTCTTGAGCTGTTCCTGACGCGCCGGGAATATTTCAGCACCGGGCAGGTGATCCGCGGCCTCCTCGGCCGCGAAAAAGGCCAGGGCCTGGTAGGGATAATCCAGGATGAGATTCTTGAAGTTCTGGTCGTGACTCATGGGGTGAAACGGGGTGGTGGGGCGGGTACCAGGGCGAGCGCGGATAAATTTCTTATCGATCAACAAATTGCTGCCAGCTCCCAAGCGCCGGCGCGGAGCGCGTAGATGTTGGGCAAAGCCGGATCAGGGACGATCCGGCGTGCCCAACATCAGCATTTCGTTGGGCACGGCTACAAGATCATGTTTTCGGAAGGATTTATACGCGCTCGCCCTGGGTTTAAACGTAACACCTTAGTCGCCCGCTCGAAAACCGAAGTGCAGGCAGGATCTGCCGGCGATCGATGCGGTTCGCTGCCTGCCTGTCGGCACCTGCCCGCCGGCAGGCAGGGACGAAGACGCCTTGCCCTGCGGATGGAGCGCCCGTGCTCCGCAGGCAAGTCGCGCCCACCGCTCGCGGCGGGTTACCGCTGCGGCGACCGGCGACTGGAAACCGGCAGGGGATCCGCCAAGCCGCGGGCTTCGTCCAATACAAACTGCCGGAACGCCTGGGCGGCGGGCGAGAGGCGCCGGCCCCGGCGATAGACCAGGTGCCACTGACGCGCGAGCGGAAAGCCCGCTACGTCCAGGATCACCAACCGCTCGGTCTCGAGCTCCAGCTCCAGCGTGTGCACCGAGACCACACTCAGGCCCAGTCCCGCCCGCACCGCCTGTTTGATGGCCTCGTTGCGGGTCATCTGCATGCCGTGGCGGATTGCAGCGCCATGCTCGACGAAGAAGCGCTCCATGGCCTGGCGGGTGCCGGAGCCGGGCTCGCGCATCACAAACACCTCTTCGGCCAGGCGTTGGATACCGATGGCTTGCCCCCCGGCGAGCGGATGCTCGGGGGGGGCGATCACCACCAGGGGATTGTCCATGAACGCCTCGGACTCCACTTCCACGGCCTGCGGCGGCTGGCCCATCAGCACCATATCCACGGCGTTCTCCCGGAGCTGATGGATCAGGCGCTCCCGGTTGGTAACGTCCAGCTGCAGACCGATGCCGGGATAGCGCTGATGAAAGGCCGCCAGCAGGCGCGGCGCGAAATAGTTCACCGTGCTGGCCACGGCGATACTCAGGCGGCCTCGACTCACTCCCTTGAGTGACTCGAGCACCTCTTCCATCTCCTGCAGGGAACGGTCGATGGTGCGGCTGTAGTGGAAGAGCTCACGCCCCGCCTCGGTGAGACTGATCTGCTTGCCGAGCTTCTCAAACAGGGGCAGACCTACCTCCTCCTCGAGCTGGCGGACCTGCATCGACACCGCCGGTTGCGTCAGATGCAGCTCGGCGGCGGCGCGGGTATAGCTTGACAGCCGCGCTACTGTCTCGAAGACCCGGAGCTGGCGGAAAGAGACATTCATAGCCGGATTGAGTATAGGAAAAATGGGCCGGTCGTTTCGATCTATCCACAGATTACGCAGATTCTCCTTTTGTCCGCAGATTACGCAGATTCTCACAGATTAAGAACAGAAGTAATCTGCGAAGATCTGCGTAATCTGTGGATAACAAGTTCGTGCACTGCACAAAGGGAACCACGAATAGACACGAATTATTATTGCAGGACGAGGTATACCAAAATCGTAGGCTGAATCATGTGTGGAAAGTTCCGAGGCAGGACACCATTGCTTTTGTCCGCAGATTACGCAGATTCTCGCAGATTAAAAACAGAAGTAATCTGTGAAAATCTGCGTAATCTGTGGATAACAAGTTCGTGCGTTGTACACAAAACTCACGTTTTGTCGGTCTGAGGCGCAGCCTCGCTAGAAACTAATACACTGATTTTATTGGTTTTCAGTTGGAAAACTGTAAATTTCGGTCGTTTCGTACCGAACCATCGATTCTCTTTGTGTTCCTTAAGCTCCTGATTTTTTTGCCGCAAATGAACGCAAATAGACGCAAATTGTAAGAAATGATTTTCATTTGCGTTCATTCGCGTTCATTTGCGGCTGAATTCTTCGGCATGCAGCTAAGGCCAAGGCCATTAAGTTAAGCGCTACCGGTCGGCAAAGTAAGAGAAGAAACTACGAATCACGTGAATCCTCGCGGAATTGTCATCCCGAACCGAAGGGAGGGATCTTATTCGCGCGATTCGTAGTGTTGGGCACGGGCCATCCCTGGCCCTTTGCCCAACCTACGACAAGCGGCCAACAGCTAACTGAATGGCATTGACGCGGCGCCTGGGAACGAGAGAACTCATCATTCCGCATTCATCATTCATCATTCATTATTCCCCAACTTCCGCCCGCGCGGCGGCGAGATGCCTCCGCGTGCTCCGCGTGTACGGATGCTCCGGGCCCAGCTTGCGTTCCAAAACCGCCAGGGCCGACTCCAAGTAGCCGATGGCCTTTTCGTACTCCCCGAGTGCTTTCCAGGCCGATCCCAGGTTGTTGCGGCGTATCGCAACATGGGGATGGTCCTCGCCATAGGTCCTGAGATCGCTCGCCAATGCCTGCTCATAATAGCCGATGGCCTTTTGGTACTCGCCGAGTAACTTCCAGGCCAATCCCAGGTTGTTGCGGCCTGCTGCGACATGGGGATGGTCTTCGCCATAGGTCTTCAGATTACTCGCCAATGCCTGCTCGTAGTAGCCGATGGCCTTTTGGTACTGCCCGAGTGCCTGCCAGGCCGATCCCAGATTGTTGCGGCGTATCGCCACATCGGGATGGCCCTCGCCATAGGTCTTCAGATCGCTCGCCAATGCCTGCTCGTAATAGCCGATGGCCTTGTGGTATTCCCCGAGTGAATTCCAGGCCGATCCCAGGTTGTTGCGGTCTCTTGCCACAGCGGGATGGTCCTCGCCATAGGCGTTGAGATCGCTCGCCAATGCCTGCTCGTAGTAGCCGATGGCCTTGTGGTGCTTCCCGAGTGAATCCCAGGCCAAGCCCAGATTGTTGCGGTCTTTTGCCACAGCGGGATGGTCCTCGCCGTAGGTCTTCAGATCGCTCGCCAAGGCCTGCTCGTAGTAGCCGATGGCCTTTTGGTACTCCCCGAGTGAATGCCAGGCCGATCCCAGATTGTTGCGGCCTGCTGCGACACGGGGATGGTCCTCGCCATAGGTCTTGAGATTGCTCGCCAATGCCTGCTCCAAGTAGCCGATGGCCTTTTTGTACTCCCCGAGTGAATGCCAGGCCAATCCCAGGTTGTTGCGCTCTCTTGCGACAGCGGGATGGTCCTCGCCATAGGTCTTGAGATCACTCGCCAATGCCTGCTCCAAGTAGCCGATGGCCTTTTCGTACTCCCCGAGTTTCCGCCAAGCCTCTCCCAGGTTGTTGCGGCAGATTGCTATCTGGGGATGGTCCTCGCCATAGGTCTTCAGACCGCTCGCCAATGCCTGCTCGAAGTAGCCGATGGCCTTTTCGTACTCGCCGAGTGACTCCCAGGCCGATCCCAGATTGTTGCGAATTATCGCGACACGAGGATGGCCCTCGCCGTAGGCGTTGAGATCGCCGGCAAGGGCCTGCTCGTAGTAGTCCCTGGCGGCTCTGTAGTCGCCGAGGATCTGTGCCAGCTCGCCCGCGCCCGCGAGATACAGACTATTCTCCGGCGCGAGCCGCACGGCCCGTTGGGCGTGTGTATAGGCCGACCGATAGCGGATCTCGTCCAGGGCGATGCGGCTTCTCTGATAGGCGGCCTCGGCGGCGGTCTGGATAGCCGCCTCGGTCCGGGCCTCGATTTGGGCGAAGAGCTGGTCCGCCTGGCTCCGGTCGCCTCGGGCCAAGGCGGCGCGGGCCTGATCCAGAAGCTCATCCGGGACCTGGCCGCGGATGCTTTCCAACTGAGCGATGCGTTCCTTCAACTCCTTGATATAGGTCTGGTAGCTGGCCTGGGTATCCGCCAATCGGCGTTCGATCTCGGCCTTCTCTTGCTCCAGGATTCGGCGATCCTCGGCATGGGCCTGCTTCAGCTTTTCGGTGACCTCCTGCTCCCGTTCCTTGAGGTCGGCCTTGTATTGTTCGAGGGTGATGCCGATCTGAATGATCTGGATATTCCCTTTTCCCTCCTGTTGGACGGCCTGGCGGATGTCCCCGGTCCCCATATGTTGGATGCCAGGGTTGATATCCCCGGTTCCTGTATGTGTGACCGGGGAGCCCTGGATATCTCGATTCACCACGCCGCCGTTCGTAAAGGCCACATGCACCACCCAACCGCCGCCGATTGCGGCAATTACCGCGGCGACCAGTCCCAATAGGGCTAGCAGGATTCTTCGCCGATCTTTCGTCATTACCCTTATCTCCAACCCCACGGCCGTTTCATTTGAACCACAGAGGACACAGAGAGCACAGAGAACGGAAAGAGATCCCTTCTCAGTGTCCTCTGCGTTCTCTGTGGTGAAAAAATGCCGAGTTCGAATTGAACCACTTTATTCTTTGCCGCAAATGAACGCAAATGGACGCAAATCGAATCGGTTCGGCTTGTTCCAATGCAATGCCATTGAGTTAAGCGTTACCGGTCAACGAAAAAGAGGAAAAACTACGAATCACGCGAATCCTCACGAATAGATTCGCGCTGATTCGCGCGATTCGTAGTTTTCTTTTCCGCATCCTAACCTACCACGACAAGCGATCAGCAGCTAACTTAATGGCATTGACTCCAAGGGATCTCAGCACACGGCAGCGGTGGATCGCCGAGGCCGGCGACTCGGGCGGATTATTTTATTCTTAATTCCTAATCTGCGGAAATCGGCGTAATCTGCGGATAAAAGATAGAGCCCATCTCGGTGTCCTCTGTGTTCTCTGTGGTTCCATTTCGGCTTGTTCCCACGCTGGAGCGTAGGAGCCGGAAGGGAAAAATCCCCGCGTTTAGATAAAGTATAACTATTCTTCTTTTAACTCCACTATTCTTTGTCCACTTTCCAGTGCTTCTATTAGTTGTGTCAGCGATTTGGAACGGGATTGCAAAAATCGACTCAGAGCCACGGGTAATTGGTTATCAACAAGAAATTTCATGCTACCTTGAGTACCACATGATTTGTTTGACATGCGGCGTATTGTAAAGCGGCCAAAATATCTTCTCGTTCAAGAAAAGGATAGTCCTCTAAAATTTCTTCAAATGACGCTCCCGCTCCCAGCAATTCAAGGATATCGCTGATACGCATTCGTTTTCCTCTAATACATGGACGACCCCCACATTTTCCTTCTTCTAGTGTGATTCGTTCCAGTAAACGATTATTCATGCCATTTTCTCCTCGTGCACCAGAGTAAAGTTGCAGCTCACTCCAAGGGCAATGCCATTAAGTTAAGCGTTACCGGTCAACGAAAAAGAGGAAAAACTACGAATCACGCGAATCCTCACGAATAGATTCGCGCTGATTCGCGCGATTCGTAGTTTTCTTTTCCGTATCCTAATCTACTACGACAAGCGGTCAGTAGCTAACTTAATGGCATTGACTCCAAGGGATCTTAGCACACGGCAGCGGTGGATCGCCGAGGCCAGCAACTCGGGCAGATGGTAGTGGCTAATATGTAAGTGGAATCTTAGCCAACAGATGGTAATAACTCGGTATTATAGCGATGCAGGAAGAGTTTCAAACAAATCTCATGCATATGGAGGCGTTTGGAAAAAGATAATGTTTTACGTACGAAGCGGGCTAAATGCTGCCGCAAGGTATTATTCCAACGCTCGACATGAGCTGTCTCACCCGTTTCTTTACCGACAGGATGATGTTGCTCAGTGGGAATAACGGCTGGATACGCTTTCCAATAGTCGGTGAAAACAATGGCCTTTTTATAGGCGGATGGGATACGCTCCCAGAGGAGTCGGCACGTTTTTTCACCGCGATCACCGCAGGCATAAGCAATGACTTCTCGGGTCTCTCGATTCAACGCAATCCAGATCCAAACTTTGGTGTCTGTGCAGAAGACAAAAGACCATAACTCATCCATTTCCAACACGGGTGTTTGCCCAGGATCAACTGGTTTCAGCGTGCTCTCAAGGGGTGGGAGCTGTTCTGCCTTTTTTTTAACCAGGCACTCAAGGTTTGTCGACAAACCCCAAACGTCCGTTCGATCCCGCGCATACTGGAGCGTTCTTGATAAGCTTTTATCATGATCTCTTTTTCTTCTTCCGTATAATCCTGTCGGGGTTCAAGTACGCCATAAGCACCACAGGTTTTACAATGATATTGTGGACTGCCACTCCCATTTGTGCCATTCTTGACAATCTTTTCACTTTGACATTTGCGGCAAACGTGGACTTTCTTTTCAAGAATCATAGTGAAAAACCCTGTGCTTGAATTGATGCCTGAAGGTAGTCATTCAAACCCCACTGAATCATTTTGGAGAGGGCCGTCGAAATTTAGTACCATAGATGCTAAAAATCGCATTGCCTTGAATGACTAAGAATTGACTATTTTACTATATCACTCTGGCATTTACCACTACCGGGCAGATTATTTCATTCTTAATTCTTAATCTGCGGAAATCGGCGTAATCTGCGGATAAAAGATAGAGCCCATCTCGGTGTCCTCTGTGTTCTCTGTGTTCTCTGTGGTTTGAACCTCACAGACCATAGCATAAACTATTGCTTATATCACTTATCAGAAATATTGACTGGAAATTATAGTTGCGTTTCCTGATAATGCTTCCCAGGTTCCGTCGCGGGACACCCGCAGACGGCACCCCGGTTCAACCGCCGGCGGCAGTGCCGGTTTTACTACTCCATACCTTTTAAGAGGACATGTGCCAATGGCCAAGACTTACAGCGCGGGCGTCAAAGAATATCGCGAGACTTACTGGATGCCCGATTACACGCCGAAGGACACCGATATCCTGGCATGTTTCAAGATCACCCCGCAGCCGGGCGTACCCCGTGAAGAGGCCGCCGCCGCTGTCGCCGCCGAGTCCTCCACCGGTACCTGGACCACCGTCTGGACCGATCTGCTGACCGACCTGGACCACTACAAGGGCCGCGCCTACGCCATCGAGGATGTGCCCGGTGACGACGAGTGTTACTACGCCTTCGTCGCCTACCCCATCGACCTGTTCGAGGAAGGCTCGGTGGTCAATGTCTTCACCTCCCTGGTCGGCAATGTGTTCGGCTTCAAGGCCGTGCGTGCCCTGCGCCTGGAAGACGTGCGCTTCCCCATCGCCTATGTCATGACCTGCAACGGTCCGCCCCACGGCATCCAGGTCGAACGCGATAAATTCAACAAGTACGGCCGCGCGCTGCTGGGCTGCACCATCAAGCCCAAGCTGGGCCTGTCGGCCAAGAACTATGGCCGCGCCGTCTACGAGTGCCTGCGCGGCGGCCTGGACCTGACCAAGGACGACGAGAATGTCAACTCCCAGCCCTTCATGCGCTGGCGCAACCGCTTCGAGTTCGTCATGGAAGCGATCCACAAGGCCGAGGCCGAGACCGGCGAGCGCAAGGGTCACTACCTGAACGTCACCGCCCCGACGCCGGAAGAGATGTACAAGCGCGCCGAGTTTGCTAAGGAGCTGGGTGCCCCCATCATCATGCACGACTTCCTGACCGGCGGTTTCACGGCCAACACCGGGCTCGCCCAGTGGTGCCGCGACAACGGCATTTTGCTGCACATCCACCGCGCCATGCACGCCGTACTCGACCGTCACCCGCGTCACGGTATCCACTTCCGCGTACTGGCCAAGGCCCTGCGCCTCTCCGGCGGTGACCACCTGCACTCCGGCACCGTGGTCGGCAAGCTCGAAGGCGACCGCGAGGCGACCCTGGGCTGGATCGACATCATGCGTGACAGCTTCATCAAGGAAGACCGCAGCCGCGGTATCTTCTTCGATCAGGATTGGGGCTCCATGCCCGGCGTATTCCCGGTCGCCTCGGGCGGCATCCACGTCTGGCACATGCCGGCGCTGGTCACCATCTTTGGCGACGATGCCTGCCTGCAGTTCGGCGGCGGCACCCTGGGCCATCCGTGGGGCAACGCGGCCGGCGCCGCGGCCAACCGCGTGGCCCTCGAGGCCTGCGTCGAGGCCCGCAACCAAGGCATCGCCGTCGAGAAGGAAGGCAAGGAGATCCTGACCAAGGCCGCCGCCTCCAGCCCCGAGCTCAAGGCCGCTATGGAGACCTGGAAAGAGATCAAGTTCGAGTTCGACACCGTCGACAAGCTGGATGTAGCGCACAAATAAGTCGCCGGCTACCAGCCCCCAGTCACCGGCCCTTGTGCCGGCGGCTGGAAGTCGGGAATGCAGACACCCGCGTACAGCGACGATTCCCGAATTTCGAACCACCTTAAAAATAGAGGAACACCCGATGAGCGATATGCAAGACTATGCATCCAGCCTGAGTGATGTGAAGAGCCGTAAGTTCGAGACCTTCTCCTACCTGCCGGAGATGGACAGAGACCAGATCCGCAAGCAGGTGGAATTCATCGTCTCCAAGGGCTGGAATCCGGCCGTCGAACACACCGAGCCGGAGAACGCCTTCAGTCACTACTGGTATATGTGGAAGTTGCCCTTGTTCGGCGAGACCAATGTCGACACCGTGCTGACCGAGGCCGATGCCTGCCATAAGGCCCACCCCAACAACCATGTGCGCCTGATCGGCTACGACAACTACGCCCAGTCCAAGGGCGCCGAGATGGTCGTCTTCCGCGGCAAACCCGTGTGATGTCCATCCGGGCGGTGCCTGCATGAGATGCCCCTGCCCCGCAATGCGGGGTGGGGGTATTTTCTATTGAATGGCGCAAAGGGCGCGAAAAGGAGAGGATTTGAACCGCAGAGACGCGGAGGACGCAGAGAGGAAATTTATTTCGAGGCGTTGTGCAGCTTTTGGTTCCGTTTCTCCCAGCTTTCATTTCAGCTTGACAGCAATGCTATCCAAGCCGTTGCTACTCAGCAGGGCCCGAGTTTTGTTCACTTCCTGCCTACCCCGATAGGGACCCGCGCGCACCCGATAATAGTCCTCGTCGTTCACTGTCACCCGCTGGATCTTGGCCCGGACGCCGAGCAAGGCAAGCTTGGCCTTGAGCCGTTCTGCATCGGATGCCTTGCGTAACGAGGCGATCTGCAACAAATAGGAGACCTTATCTCCGGCAGACCCGGTCGGTTTTTCCGCTTTGGTCGTCTTTCGAGGCTTGGGCGGTCGGGACGGAGCGCTGGCATCCGGCTCCTCGTCGGGAACCGGCACTTCCATTTTCGGGAGGAGCCGGTGGAAAGTGAAGCTCGGGGGTTCGACGGCCGGCTTCGCCTGGGTATGGGAGCCCGAGGCGGCCGGGGGGGGCGTTCGGTCGTGCAGCGTCCAGGCCAGACCGACCCCGAAGGCGCCGACGACCGCGCCGGTGACGAACCAGAAGAAACCGGAGCCCCCGCGACGGGCGTGACGGGGCCGGGGTTTCTCTTTTGCCTTGTAGTCTTTGCTAGCCATGTCACATGCTCTCCGGGGCCGACACTCCGATCAGATCGAGGCCGTTGCGCAGTACCTGCCGCACCGCCAGGATCAGCTCGATACGAGCATCGCGCAGGCCCTGATCCGCCACCAAAAACTGGTGGGCGTTGTAGTAGGTGTGGAAGTCGTTGGCCAGCTCCCGCAGGTAGTGAGCGAGCTGGTGGGGCTCGCGGGCGAGCGCCGCCGCCTCGACCACTTCCGGATAACGCGACAGGGCCTTGAGCAGGTCTTGCTCATGGGCCGCCATCAGTAGCTCCAGGTTGGTCTCGCCGGGACTCGGGTCGATTGCCGAGCCTCGTTCCGCTGCCTGCCGCAGTACGCTGCAGATCCGGGCATGAGCGTACTGGACATAGTAGACCGGGTTGTCCGCGGATTGGGACCTGGCGAGATCCAGGTCGAAATCCAGGTGTTGCTCGCAACGGCGCATGATGTAAAAGAAGCGGGCCGCATCTCTGCCGACTTCCTTGCGTAGTTGACGCAGGGTAACGAATTCCCCGGAGCGAGTGGACATCCGTACCCGCTCGCCACCGCGATAGAGGATGGCGAACTGTACCAACAGTACGTCCAGCCTTCCGGGGTCGTTTTCCAAGGCCGCCAGGGCCGACTTGACCCGCGGCACATAGCCGTGATGATCCGCCCCCCAGATGTCGATCACCTGCTCGAAACCACGCGCCAATTTGTCCATGTGGTAGGCGATGTCCGAGGCAAAATAGGTGGTCTGACCATTGTCGCGCACCACCACCCGATCCTTTTCGTCCCCGAAGTCGCTGGAGCGGAACCAGAGTGCGCCGTCCCGTTCATAGAGATGCCCGCCCGCCCGCAGGCGCGCAATAACCTGGTCGACGGTGCCGCGCTCGGTCAGGGAACGCTCGGAGAACCACTCGTCGTAGTCCACCCCGAACCGGGACAGGTCATCGCGGATATCGTCCAGGATATGCTCGAGTCCCAGGTCGAACACCAGTCGATAGCGATCCCCTCCCAATAAGTGGCGGGCACGCTCGATCAGGGCATCGATGTGGAGTTCCTTGTCGCCCCCCCCCGGCTCGTCCGGGGGCATGCCGGCGAAGACCTCATCGCCGGAATAGCGGTAGTCGTCCTCCTGTTCCCGATGCAGGGTGGCGGCGATGTCCCACACATAGTCGCCCTGGTAGCCGTTGCTCGGGAAGGCGAGCTCTTCCCCACACAGCTCTAGGTAGCGCAGCCACACGGAGGTGGCCAGGATGTCCATCTGCCGTCCGGCGTCGTTGACGTAATACTCGCGGTGGACCTCGAAGCCCACGGTCTCCAGCAGATTCGCCACCACCGCGCCGTAAGCGGCGCCACGACCATGGCCCACGTGCAGGGGACCGGTGGGGTTGGCGGAGACGAATTCCACCTGGACTCGCCTGCCGGCGCCGAGATCAGTGTGCCCGTAGGCCGGGCCGGCCGCCAGGATTCGGGGCACCAGGGCCCGGTAAGCGGCAGGGGCGAGGAAGACGTTGATGAAACCGGGACCGGCGATTTCTACCCGCTCGATCAGCGGGGACGGCGGCAACGCATCGATCAGGCGCACGGCCAGGTCGCGCGGCTTACTGCGGGCCCGCTTGGCCAGGACCAGCGCCGCATTGGAGGAGAAATCACCATGACGCGGGTCGCGGGTGCGCTCCACCTGGACGGTCGGGAGTGCATCCTCCGGGAAGAGACCATCGGCGGCGAGCCGCGCCAGGGCGCCGGTGAAGAGTTCTTCGATCCGTTGCTTCATGGATTTCCAGTGGTGCTAAATCCCAAAAAATATTTTTGATCCGCAGATTACGCAGATTCGCGCAGATTTTTCTAGTACTAATTTTGCATGTTTGCGTTGTTATCCGCAGTCGGGTAGTCGGGTAGGTTGGGCAAAGCCGCAGGGACGCGGCGTGCCCAACATTCTTCCTCATCAATGGAAAGGCCACCAGTGAGGTTTGGCACCGACCCTAAGAAGCCGCGCATCTGTTCCGCAGAAAACTTCTTCGCGGTTCTCAACATTTCGGCGCGAACGTTTTCCACCTTACCGGTAATCAGGTTAGCAGCCACACGTATAACCAATTTTTGAGGTTCGTTTTGTGGTCGTATCCACGGGCTCCATGAGGCTTCCTACACTGCTTGGAGCCGTACTCGTACCCAATTTCAAACGCTATTGCATTTGTAAGGATTAGGTGCCGCTAATCAATTACCTTTCATGCGGCATCCAGATTTACCTTTTGTATTTCATTTAATTTAATATTTCTCTTCACCTGCCATAAATCATAAGCATTCTGCATAGCCAGCCAACTCTCCGGGCTTCGCCCCAATACCTTGGATAATCGGAGTGCCATCTCGGGACTGATGCCACTTTGCTTTTTTAATACGCGATTCAATGTCGATGCCGCAACATTCAACCGTTCCGACAAGTAGCGGCAACTCAAGTCAAATGGCTCCATATAAGTGGCTTTTATGAATTCGCCGGGATGCGGTGGATTGTACATGGCCATTAATGATAATCCTCGTAACCCAAAGTAGTGTGACATATTACGCAACACTGTCAATCCACACAACGTCGTCGATAACCGGCAGGCCGGAGCATCCTACAACTTCTTGTTTCAGCCCGAGTAGGGCGGGACAAGCCAGGGATGGTCGCATCCCGCCTTTCAGTTGTCAGGTTTCAGTGGACTGGATTTTCCTGCCCCTTCCCTTTCTACGGTCCTCGATTGATTTCTACCCTGAATTCAATGGTAGCCATGTTCCGTATAACCAAATCTGCTATGTCATCACTCTTACTGTTTCGCCGCATGCAGGACGCGCAACACGCGCACCAAGTCACCAGCCACGTCATAAACCAGGATGTAATTCCGGTGCGCTACCAGCTCGCGAGTGCCGGTGACACGACCAGGCCGGCCGAGGCCGGGATGATCGACCAAGCGGCCGGCTTGCTCTAAAAACAGTTCATCGAGGGCCAATGCCGCCACCGGGTTGTCAGCCTCGATGTAGTCATATATTTCCTCGCGGTCCTGTATCGCCTCGGGCGTCCAGTGCAGTTGCTTCATTCGGACGCTTCAAGGCGGCGGCGAGTTGCGGCTCGACGTGCCGTGAACTCGGCTTCGACTTCCTCAGCCGACACCAGGTTGCCGGTATTGGCCGAATCCAGACCGATTTTCACCTGGCGACGGAACCAGGCGTCATGCTCGGTCGCTTCCTGCTGCTGACGTACAAAGTCGCGCATGAAGTCGCGTAGGAGTTGTGCGCCGGTGCGGTCACGGGCCTTTGCGGCCGTGGCGAACTCGTTTTTCAGGGCTTCATCGACCCGAAAGGTAAAGGTTGCCTCGTTCATGGCACACCCTCATGTGTTATGAGATAAGTACAGCGTAACACATAACCGGACGCCCTGATATTGTCTTGAAATGTCGCGCAAATCCTGACCGGAACTACCGGCTCAGAGCATTTCCTGGGGGTCCGTGTCCAGGGACCAGCGCACGTTTGACCCGCCCTTCAGTGCTCGGACCCTGACCAGCCAGGTCGTCAGGAACGCCTGCAAGTCCGACCGCCGATCCGCTTGCGCGAGCAGGTGAATGTGGTAGCGTCCATCGCGTCGCTCCATGGGGGCCGGGACAGGACCCAAGACCGCTACCCCTTTGCTGGCGATATCCGCTGCCGCGCGTGCGGCCCGCTCCAGAAATTCCGACGCCGCCTTCTCATCCCGCGATTCGGCGCGCATCAGGGCCTGGTGGGAAAAGGGAGGCAGCCCGGCCTGCCTGCGTTCTTCGAGGGCAGCGGCGGCAAACGCCGGGTAACCCTGCCGTTGCAGGCTGAGTAAGAGGGGATGATTCGGGTGCCTGGTCTGCAGGACGACCCGACCGGGGCGCCGGGCCCGGCCGGCCCGGCCCGCCACCTGGACGACCAATTGGGCCATCCGCTCCGGGGCGCGGAAGTCGGCGCCATAGAGCCCCTGGTCCAGCTCCAGGATCCCCACCAGGGTAACGCCGGGGAAGTGGTGTCCCTTGGCCAGCATCTGGGTCCCCAGCAACAGAGGGATCTCCCCCCGCCGGGCTTCTCCCAGCAGGCGTTCCAGCTCACCCTTGCGGCGCGTGCTGTCGCGGTCGATCCGCGCCGGGGAGATACCGGGAAAGAGGTCCCGCAGCTCGGCTTCTAAGCGCTCCGTCCCCCGCCCCAACGGCCGCAGGTCGGTCTCCTTGCAGTCGGGACAGGCCCCGGGCACGGCGCGCATCCAGCCGCAATGGTGGCACCAGAGGCGGCCGGCGGCGAGGTGCAGGGTGAGCCTGGCATCGCACCGGGGACACTCGCCGACCCAACCGCATGCGTGACAGGTGAGCACGGGGGCGAAGCCGCGCCGGTTGAGGAATAGCAGAACTTGATTTCCGTTTTCCAACTCCTCGCGCATCAGGCGCAACAGCACCGGCGACAGACCGGCGCGCAGGGGTTGGGCGCGGATGTCCAAGGTGAGGAGCTCCGGCGGCACCGCTTCTCCGGCCCGGCGCGGGAGCTCGAGTCGGGTATAACGTCCGCTGCGGGCATTGTGCACCGTCTCCAGGGACGGCGTGGCGGAGCCCAGGACCACGGGGCACCGGGCCCGTTGGGCCCGGAGAACGGCCAGGTCCCGCGCCGAATAGCGAAACCCGTCTTGCTGCTTGAAGGAGAGATCGTGCTCCTCGTCCACCAGGATCAGCCCCAGGCGCGGCAGGGGTACGAAGACCGCCGAGCGGGTACCCAATACCAAGGCGGCCTCACCGGCGGCCGCGCACCGCCACGCCCGTTCCCGCTCGCCGGCACCCAAGGCCGAGTGCAGCGTGACCGTAAAGGCGTCGAGCCGCGCGCCGAGACGCCGCAGCAGCTGCGGCGTCAGACCGATCTCCGGCACCAGCAGTAGGGCCTGTCGCCCGGCCGCGAGGAGGGTTTGCAGTAGCCGGATGTAGACCTCGGTCTTGCCGCTGCCGGTGACCCCCTCCAGCAGGAAGACGCAAAAACCCCCGAGCGCACCCCGGACCGCATCCACGGCCCGGCGCTGATGAGGGTTGAGCTCGGGTCCGGTGGCCGATGCCCGTTCCCCGGTCCGTGGCACGGATGCAATCCGGCACGGCTCGACCCAGCCGCGGGCGGCCAGGGCGCGCAAGGCACCGCGGCAATCGCCGAGACGATGCTTGAGCTCGGCGCTGCTGAAACCGGTGTCGTTCGTCAACAGTAAGCGAACTACCAGTGCCTGCTTGGGGGCCCGCGTCAGGTCGGCGACGCCTGCGCGCCCCTCGGGCGTGAGACACCAGCCGGGCGCCCCGCTTTGCAGTGGTGACGAGGACCGGCGCAGACGGGCAGGCAGGGCGCTGAACAGGGCCTCGCCGGGGGGGTGGTGATAGTATCCGGCCGCCCACAGCACGAAATTGAGATCCGCGGTCCCGAGCAGCGGGGCCGGGTCGAGCACGGAAGCGACCGGCTTGAGCCGGTCCGGGTCCTGCCCGGTCCGGGTTGCCACCTCCACGATCATACCCATCCGCCGGCTGCGCCCAAAGGGTACCAACACGCGCATACCGGGTGCCGGGGTATCCCCGGTCCAACCAACGGCCGGTAGGTAATCGAACACCGTGGAGACTGGCGCGTCCACGGCAACGCGCAGAATGATCGGCGAATCGGCAGGCATTCCGTAAGTTAAGCACACCTATGAAACAAATTTCCCCTCAAACGCTCCCAATCCCAAATCCACTTGGAACTAACTCCAACTATCCACAAAAGTTGTGGATAACTTTGTGGAAACCTCTCCCGAGTCAGGTCTCCACAGCACATAAACACTGAGGTTGCGTTGATTTGTTCAGCATTTTACCGACATATATTTATCAATAAAAACAATGGGATAGGATTGACCAAAAATTTCCCGCAGCGGTGGCCACACAACCCCGCACCTCGACTCGGCAGGCCTCCCCCTTGTGTGAATAGTTGCACATCGGCAACAGGCGAAAACATCGCTTGCATACGTTTGTCGTGTTGCCGCAAATCCTTGTATACAAGCCATGATCTGCCCTCGAATACTAAGAGGCTGTCTGAAAACTAACACATTGATTTTAAATCGGTAGGCTGGGGGCAAGGAACGAACCCCAGGTTATTGCTGGGTTTTGGCCGTCCCTGGCCGCAACCCAGCCTACGGCCTACGGTCCCTTTTCAGACAGTCTCCAAGGATCTCATCTACCTGCTCTCGCGTAGGAGTATATCCGGTGCGGGCTTTATGGGTGGTGCTCGATTCGATGATCTGGCGCATGAGGCTGCTATTCTGGGGCACGTATAGGGTTTCCTGATCACGTTCCCAGTCTTCTGCGCTCATTACCACGAAGTCGGCGCCGTTACGGCGCGTCACGCGAAGTGGTACGTGGTCTCTAACCACTTGTTCTACAAATGATTTTAAGCTGTCTCTAAATCTGTTGACGGTCGTGGTGTCCATCGGTGCCCGCCTCGAGGTGTACGGTAGTGCCGTACAGTATGGGACAAAAGCCCTGACAATTCGTAGTTTTTCCTTCTTTTTTCCGCCGGTAACGCTTAATTTAATGGCATTGGCGTCCAGCTCGGTCTCCGGTGCCAGCTTCCGCGCATGCCGGAGTACGACCTCGGTGAAGTTATCCGGGAGCAGGAACTGGAAGGGGTGACCACGGCTCTGAGGGCTGCCCGAGGGTCGATCCTTGGCGTTGCCGTTCCGGCGGATGCCGACGCCGGGTTTTCCATCCTGGTCGAGGGGCGAGTGCACAGTCGTGCGGGCCACCCTCGGTAGATTACCTTGCACAAATGAAGCGAATTGGAAGCAGGTACAAAATCGGGTCGGGAATAACTAACGAGGCTTCGCCTCAGACCGACGAGGCGTGACCAATCGCACCGAAGAACCACCGATGGACACGGATCAACACGGATCACAATCCGTGTTTATCCGTGTCTGCCTCCGTGGTTCAAAGGATTTGTGATTCCTGCCCAACAAGAGGCAGAACTATTTTTGTGCAGCGCACAAACTTGACTCATTGGTAAAGATGCAGGTCCCTCAAGGAATCCTAGCGAGGCTTCGCCTCGGACCGACGAGGCATGAAGACCCCAACAGCCCTTCTCCCGTAAGGCCCTATCTCCTACACCTAACCAACCGTTGGAGAGCTTGGGTAGGTCGAAATCGGGATCGGGATCGAAATTCCGATTGCGATCCCGATCCCGATTTGTGCACTGCATAAACTTGACTCATTTGTAAAGATTCGGCTCCCTCAAGGGATCCTAATGCCTGACAGGTCCGCCATGCTCCGCCTGCTCATACTCCTGACGACATTTGCCGTTGCGCCCCAGGTCTCCGGACTCGAAGTCGCCGTACCTCAGCCACTTGCCGGTGACGAAAGGATCCCTGTCCCGGAAGCGATCGAACCCTGGATCCCCTGGGTGCTGGCAGGGGATGATCGGCGCGACTGCCCTTTGATCGGCGCCGGGGGCGAGCGTTCATGCGCCTGGCCGGGTCGTTTGGAGCTGGACCTGGACCAAACCGGAGGCCGGTTCGCGCAGCGTTGGCGCCTCTACGCCCGCAGCTGGGTTCCGCTGCCGGGGGCATCGGACCAGTGGCCGGAGCAGGTGCGGGTAGGCGATATCCCGGTCGCGGTTGTGGCACGGGAAGGGACCCCGGCGGTCCGGCTCGAAGCGGGCGATTATGCGATCAGCGGTCGCTTTCGCTGGCACCGAACGCCGGATGGATTGGCGATCCCGCCCGCTACCGGGCTCATCGCCGTGCGTCTCGACGGCGAAGAGATCCGGTTTCCCCGCTTCGAGCGCACCGGGCGATTGTGGTTGGGGGCCGGTGCCAAGGCCACGACCGATCCGGAACGCGACTCTCTCGGCCTCTTGGTCTACCGCCGGATCGAGGACGACAACCCCCTGCGGGTCGTCACCCGGCTGGACCTGGACATAGCGGGCCACGCGCGTGAGATCGGGTTGGATGCGGTCCTGCTCCCAGGCGGCATTCCCCTGGGCTTGGACAGCCCCCTGCCTGCCCGCCTGGAGCCCGACGGTCGGCTGCGCCTGCAGGTGCGGCCCGGACGGTGGCAACTGGAGGTCACAGCGTACCACCCCGGACCGGTCACCGAGCTTGCCTTGGGCGCTGCGAACCCACCCTGGCCGTCGCAGGAGATCTGGGTCTTCGCCGCATACCCGCAGTTGCGCCGGGTGGAGCCGGAAGGGGCGGAGCCGGTCGACCCGCGCCAAACCCGGCTGCCGGCCGAGTGGGCACGCCTGCCTGCCTACCTGATGCGCCCCGGCGGGACCCTGCGGCTGGTCCAACTCCACCGTGGGGATGCGGAGCCCACCCCCGACCGGTTGTCCCTGGAACGCGATATCCGGCTCGACTTCGGAGGTGGGGGTTACACCCTGCGGGACCGGATCGCGGGCGAGCTGACGAGAAGCTGGCGCCTGCAAGTGGAAGATGCACTGAATCTGGGACAGGTCTCGGTGGCCGGCGAGCCGCGTTTCATTACGCACCTGCCCGGCTCGTCCCGAAAGGGGGTGGAGGTGCGGCAAGGCCAGCTCGATCTGGTAGCGGACAGCCGCATCGAGAAAGGGGCGAGCAGCCTGCCAGCCTCCGGGTGGCTACTGGATTTCCAGTCGCTGCAAACCCATCTGCACTTACCGCCCGGCTGGGACCTGTTGGCGGTGTCCGGCGTCGACAATCTCCCGGACACCTGGCTGAATCGCTGGACGCTGCTGGACCTGTTTCTGGTGCTCATCATCGCCCTGGCCGCGGCACGGCTGTGGGGTTGGCCTTGGGGAGGCGTAGCCCTGGCCGCCATGGTGCTGATCTGGCAGGAACCGGAGGCACCACGGATGATCTGGCTCAATCTGCTCGCCGCCGCCGCCCTCCTGCGTCTGGTGCCGGAAGGGCCTGCCCGTACCGCCGTGGCCCGTCTGCGGCGCTTCCTGCTGCTCTACCGGCACGGGAGCCTGCTCCTGCTGGCGGTGCTCGCGGTGCCTTTCCTGGTGGAGGATGTGCGCACCGCCATCTATCCCCAACTCGAACGCCCCTGGACCGTACCCACCCAAACGCCCGCAGCGATGCCAGCCATGGAACAGGCGACGGGGTTCGGCGCCGGGGAGGTTCAGCAGTTGGAGGAGGACCTGGCAATGGACCAGGCGGCGGTCAACAGGAAGCAAAGGAGGCCGGCCTTGCGTAAGTCGAGGCCCGCAATGGCCAAGGCGGCTCCCGAGCCGTTGCCCCAATCCCTTCGGGTCATCGACCCGAATGCAATGGCCCAGACCGGCCCCGGCGTCCCGACCTGGCGCTGGAAATCCCTGGATCTGACCTGGAACGGCCCCGTCCCGCAGGATCACCGGATCGAGCTGTGGCTGCTGACGCCCGGCTGGAACCTGGCGCTGGCCCTCGCGCGCCTGGTACTCGTCCTGGTGTTGGGCCTGAAGATAGCCGGGCTGTCGGGGGCAGTCTTCGGACGTACACCGGCCGTGGCCGCCGGGCTCCTGGTCGCCGGCTTATCCGGCCTGCCGACGCCTGCGTCCGCCCAGGAGTTTCCGTCCACCGAGCTGCTGGAGGAGCTGAAGGCACGGCTGCTGGCCCCCCCCGACTGCCTCCCGGCCTGCGCCGACATCCCGCACATGACGCTCAGGGCAACCGACGACGAGCTGGATCTGGTCATGACGGTCGACGCCGCCACGACGGTCGCGCTGCCCGTCCCCGGCGGCGGCGGTGTTTGGACCCCGACCGCGATCACCCTGGACGGCGCCCCCCACGACGGGTTGCGCCGGGGTCGAACCGGCTCCTTCCTGGTGGCGGTGAAGCCCGGCCGCTGGTCGGTCGGGCTGGCGGGACCGTTGCCCCCGCGGGCCCAGATCGAGCTCCCGCTGCCCCTGCGTCCCCGGCGAGTGGAGGTGGTCGCCGACGGCTGGCGGGTAGAGGGCATCGACGACAAGGGCCGCCCAGGCGCCCAGATTCGACTGGTGCGATTGCGCCGGGAGACCCAAGACCTGCTGCAGCCCACCGAGCTGCCGCCCCTGCTGCTGGTCAGACGTACCCTCCGACTCGGGATCGATTGGCGGGTCCGAACCCTGGTCCGGCGCCTATCCGCGGCGGATGCACCGATCGTCCTGGATGTGCCCCTGATTCCGGGCGAGCAGGTGCTCAGCGAGGGGCTCCGGGTGCGTGACGGCCAGCTGCTGGTGAGCCTGGCGCCGGGACAACGCGAGACTGCCTGGTCCTCCAGCCTGGAACCGACGGACGGTATCCGACTGCGCGCCTCCGAGGACCCGCGCCTCAGCGAGGAGTGGCGGGTGGACCTGAGCCCTCTGTGGCACCTGGAGGTGGAAGGTATTCCGATGATCCATCATCAGGGCCGCCTCGCGCGTTGGTTACCCACCTGGAGGCCCTGGCCCGGAGAAACGGTGTTGCTTTCCCTGTCCCGTCCGGAAGGGGTTCCCGGTCCTATCCTGACCCTGGATGAGAGCAGCTACCTGATACGGCCGGGGAAGCGGGTAGCCGAGGCGGTGCTGGAGCTGACCCTGCGCAGCAGTCGGGGCGGCCGCCACGAAATCTCGTTGCCCCCCGGTGCCGAGCTGCAACGGGTAACAGTGGATGGCCGGGAGCGGCCCCTGCGTCTGCAGGGATCGGTCCTGGGTCTGCCGCTGGTTCCGGGGACCCAAGGTGTTCGCATCGAGTGGCGGCAACCGGGTACTTTGGCGAGTTATTACTCGCCGCCGGTTCCGGACCTCGGGACCGGCGGGGTCAGCGCCTCGACCCGGCTCGAGCTGGGTCGGGACCGCTGGATCCTGTTTACGGGCGGTCCCGACCTGGGACCGGCTGTGCTCTTCTGGGGCCTGGTGGTCGTGCTTATCCTTCTGGCCATCGGATTGGGGAGAAGCAAGCTCACGCCGTTAAAAACCCGCGACTGGTTATTGTTGGGTCTGGGGCTGAGCCAGGCCGGGATCTGGGTCGGGCTGCTGGTGGCCGGCTGGCTCTTTGCGCTCGGGTTGCGGGCGCGCCTGGACGGGGAGCTGCCCCCCTGGCGGTTCAACCTCGTGCAGATCGGTCTCTTCCTGCTCAGCCTGGCGGCGCTCTCGGCCCTGGTCGTCGCGCTCCGGCAGGGGCTGCTGGGACTGCCGGAGATGCAGATCGCCGGCAACGGCTCGACCAGTACCGGGCTGAGTTGGTATCAGGACCGGAGCGGCCCCGAGCTGCCGCGGGTATGGGTGATTTCGGTGCCCATCCTGATCTACCGGGGCCTGATGCTGGCCTGGGCCCTGTGGCTTGCCTATCGGCTCCTGGGCTGGCTGCGTTGGGGCTGGCAAGGACTGTCCGGGCCGGTGTTGTGGCGGGACCTCGACCTCGAGCTCCCCGGCAAGCGGGTATACTCTTCCACCGGACCTGTGCCCAAATCGACGGCCGGCGGCAAAGATGCGCTGAATGATGGTGGTTGATATCTATGGCAAACCATGGGAACCCGAAACACGCTATAGGATAAATGCCCGAAACCCAAGGTGAAAACCAGTGCAAATCGCCAATCCGATCTACGACGTCGTCTTCAAGTATCTCCTGCAGAATAACGAGATCGCCATCCTGATCCTCTCGACCATCCTGGAGGAGGAGATCATCGCGCTGGAGTTGCTTCCCCAGGAAACCGCCACCGCGTTGGAGAACCGCTCCTTCACCGTCTACCGACTGGATTTCTCCGCCCGGATCAAGACCCGCGACGGTGCCGTCAAACAGGTCGTCATCGAGATCCAAAAGGCCAAGTTCGCCGCCGACATCATGCGCTTTCGCCGCTATCTCGGGGAGCAATACAAGCAGGGATTCACGCTTGAAGGAAGTGGCAAGACGCCACGGGCCATCCCCATCATCAGCATCTATTTCCTGGGGTATCGGCTGGAGCGTGTCCGGGTGCCGGTCATCAAGGTGCTGAGAAACTACTATGACGCCGCCACCGGGGAGACGATCCGGGCGCGGGAAGAATTCATCGAGAGCCTGACCCACGACAGCTTCGTGATCCAGATTCCTTACCTGGGTCCGGAGTACAAAACGGCCGCGGAACGCCTCTTGGCCGTTTTCGACCAACACCTGAAAGTAACAAGAGACGAGCATATCCTGGATATCGACGAGGCCGTCTATCCGCAAGAACATCGAAAGGTAATCCGCCGATTGAATCGGGCCATCACCGAGCCGAAGATCAGACAGACCATGGAAGTGGAGGATGACATCCTGGCGGAACTGGAGGGTCTGGAACGGCAGATCGCGGGTAAGGACAAGACCCTGGAAGAGAATGCCAAGGCGCTGGAAGAAAATGCCAAGACCCTGGAAGAAAAGGGCAAGGCACTGGAGGAGAAGGACAAGGCCCTGGAAGAGAAGGACAAGGCCCTGGAGGAGAATGCCAAGGCCCTGGAAGAAAAGGACAAGGCACTGGAGGAAAAGGACCGACTGATTGCGGAGCTACGAAAAAGCCCATAGGGTGCAGTGAACACCGGTCCGGGTGCCGGGATGCACCGACAGCCGCCGCTTCCATTTTCACCGTCTTTTTCACTGTCTTTTTCACTGTCAACCTGTTGGAACGCCGCCGCCGTCTGTTGACGGACTATATCTTGAAGATCTACCACTACCCTGATCCCGAGCGGCGAGCATGGACCTGACCCCGCTCCTGCCTATCCGCGCGGTCACCGTCGAGCTCGCCTTCAGTACCGCGGCCAGGCTGCGGTTCTTTCATCAGCCCGCCGTCGGCGCCCTGGTACGCAGGCTCATGGACGGGGCGCTGACGGACGAGCGGTGGTGTTCTAACTTTGTTATTTCTGGTTTATTCGGGTGCTTTGAAAACCCCATGACAGGGGGTTTTCAAGTTCCCTATACTCGGCAGCAACAAAATTAGAACACCACCCAAGAAATCTGCGCGAATCTGCGTAATCTGCGGATAAAAAAACAAGATATCCTTTATCCACAGATTACGCAGATTTCCGCAGATTTTTTCGGTTGCACCCTTGAAACCGCGAATGGACGCGAATGTCGCAGGTTTCGGGAACCTCGGACGCAGGTTGGAGCCGGAGGGCGGGAAATCCAAAACACTTCTATGAATCCAATGAGTTGCATCGAATACTCAAGATTCGAGCTTCGATCAGGTTCCCGATGCTTTAAAAATCAGTCAGTTGGGTGTAAACTACCTCCGGCTGCGGACGATTTGGGTGTATTATGCGGCCTGTGATCCAGAGGTTCCTGAAATTGGCCGCTAAGGCTTTGTATTCAAACGGGAAAAACAGGGTACTGTCGCAGCCGCCCGAGCCGCTAAGGCTATCTGAATGATGAATGATGAGCCCGTAGGATGTGGTGAGGCCAGGCGCCGTTCCGACGCAGAGACGCGGAGGGAGCTTGGCCGAACCGCATCAATGAATGGGACAGGCAGCGAACCGCATCTTTAGAACAGCGGCGTGCCCGACGAATCGGTTAGTATCAGGCACGGGCCATCTATGCTTCTTTTCCCGGCAGGCATATTAACCAACAACGAAAAAATCCTGTTAATCCTGTACTATTGGCAGAAAGCACGAACCACCGGGAATTGCTCAAAAGCGCATGGTCTTTTCAAGAAATCTGCGCGAATCTGCGTAATCTGCGGATAAAAACGTCGCAGTCTCATGAACCGCTAAGACCATCCGATTCCGCATTCATCACTCATCACTCATCACTCATCACTCATCATTCATCACTCACAGCAATGCCAACCGATTCGGAAACCGAGGCGGGTTTTTATCCCGGAACCACGGCGCTCGAAGGGCAGGTGTCAATCTTCCTGCTGGCGTTTCGGCATGCGGTTTCTTATGACGGAGTGGATGATTGGCTGGGGCGGGTGGAGCGTCTCGGCTGGTGCGTTCACCCTTATCTGCCGGCGGCCCCGGAGCCCTTCCGGACCGAGTGCGAGGGTCGGATCTTCGCCCCGCAGCAGGTGCTGACCCCCACGGCCCTGACGACGATCTTCGGCCACACCTGGGGGACAGGCGGCAGACGGGATTGGGCGGCGGATCGGCGCTTGCTGCGTGATCGGCTTTCTCCCAGGCACGGCCGGGCGCGGCACGTGGAGAATCTGCTCCTGACCCGCGACCCCGAGCGTTGCCGCTGGATCGGTCGCTGTCTGCAGGCGTCTCCGCCCCCGACGACTGATGCGTTGGTTTTTACGATCGAGTGGGTGGATGTCTGGCTGTTCGACGACAACTCCGGGCTCCTGGCATTCAAGGCACGCCTGGAGGAGGTGAGGCCAACCCCGGGGGCGGCGCGGTCCCCTACCCTGACGGACCTCGGCGGGTTCCATCGCTATCTTCGCGATTGGCGGGATCGGGATGTGAAGGTGGTACCGGCATCCGGTCAGGGGCCGGAACGGCGTTTTTGGGAGGATCTCGTCTGCGGAGAATGGCTGGGCGGCGAGACGCCGGGGGGACACTTGCTGATGGGCAATGGCACACGTCCCCAAGACCGGTTCGACGGCTTCAGCCACTATTGCAAACTGTTGACCGGCGTGCAGTTGGGGGAGGTAGGTGACGGCGAGGAGGCATTCGCCTGGTCTTCACCACTCGCCGACCCACTCGCGGAGTATCCCTACCGACGCCATTTCGGCGAGCTGCGGACCGGGGAATGGGGGAATGCCTTGGCGGCGTTCCAGGCCGCCGCCATCGCCGGTTATCCGACTTACCGCGATCTCTTTCTGATCGAGCTGGCGACCACCTCCGACGAGGGCGCGGCCGGCGGGCACGGCGGTCGCCGCGGCTGGCAGTACAGCAACGAGTATCTACGCCGGCTCCTGGAGACAGATGGGATCGAGATCTGGGAATACTGGTCGGGGCTGGCGGTGCGTGATGTCTGTGCCTTCGTCTCCTGGTCGCGGGAGATGCCGCTCATTCGTGGCGGCCAGCTCGAGGGTCGCTATTACCCCCTCTACGCCCATGCGTATCACCTGCGCTTCGAGCTGGATGACATCGGTGCGCATTGCGTGGACCACGATCTGGTGGACAATCGCCGGCTGCGCATCCAGCTCCGCCGGTTCGAGACCTTTCGCACGCGCTATTGGTTCAAGGAGGTGACGCGGGATTCCCAGGGAGTGGAGGTGTTTACGCGCATGCGGCGCGGCCTGGAGGTGGACGCCCTCTTCGCGTCCGTGTCCGAGGAAGTGCGGGAGGTGGGCGAGTATCTGGAAGGTAGGGCGGAGCGCGGGCGGCAGCTGCTGGTGACGCTGTTGATCGCCGCCGCCTATCCCCTCTACGTATGGTTCAAGGATGCGAGCGGAAATACCTGGATCGGGCCGCTCCTCGAGCGCTACACGCAGTTCAATAGCATGTACCCCTGGTGGGCGCTGGGGGCGGCGGTGCTGATGATCCTGGGGCTGTTTTTGGTGTTGCGGCTGGTGGCGGTCTGGTTCCGCTCCGCGGGGGGGATCTCCGGATGGCTGCAGCGGGTTTATGGTTGGCTGGATCACAATCGCCCCTGGTAGAGGGTGTCGCAAAAGTAGCGCAGGCGTCCTCGCCTGCATCGAAAAGTGCAGACGGGGACGCCTGCGCTACACCCCACGGATGGACTTTTACAACACCCTCCTAGTAGGCAGCAGCGGCGAAGGATGTTTTTTTATCCGCAGATTACGCAGATTTCCGCAGATTTTTTCGGTTGGAACCACGAATGAACACAAATGTTGCGGACGAACGAACCATTGAAGTTGAGTGTTGGGCACGGGCCAAGCTCCCTCCTCCGTCGGTACAAGCCTAGCGAGGCTTTGCCTCAGACCGACGAAGCGTGATCATCGCTATCTCGCGATCGAAAACGGAACCGTGATCGTAGTCGTAATCGGAGACGCAAGGCAAAGCGGGCAGGGAAAACCTGATGGCTACGGGTTTCGACCCGGCACCTGGCCAGGACCTCTGGATCCCACGATCTGCGAAAGTATTCTGTCTCTCCTATGGCGGCTTCGATCACGATCACGATCACGACAACGAGAGAGGTTAGACGTTTTCGAAATTTGACTCATTTGCACAAAATCCGGTCATTCAAGGAATCCTAGCGAGGCTTTGCCTCAGACCGACGAGGCATGAAGGCCCCAACAGCCCCTCTCCCGTAAGGCCCCATCTCCTATGCCCAACCAATCGTTGGAGAGCTTGGGTAGGTCGAAATCGAAATCGAAATCGGGATCGCAATCGGAATTTCGATCCCGATCCCGATCCCGATTTGTGCACTGCATAAACTTGACTCATTTGTAAAGATGCGGGTCCCTCAAGGATCCTAGCCCTTTGACCAACCTATACTTCTTCTTGTACGTGGTGTGTGTTTGATTTAAACACGCCGATATTGAACGTTTAAATCGGTATTCCACTCGTTGCCGATGCGACCTTTCGGCGCAATTCACAAACACTTTTTAGCCACAATACATCCAGTCTCCTTCTCACCCTTGGCTGAGGATCATCGTCGCGTAACTGGTTAATCTTCTTGATACCCTGTGGGGGACAATCGATTCTTAATCATGGCTACCTCGAAGTACACAAGAAGCTCTCTAACCCAACTTAGTCTATCATCTCTCGGCAAGTTACATGTATTTCCAGGAATTTACTTTAAAATGCGCATTTTATCCCTATAGGGAGTATCACGCGAATCGGCGCGAATAAGATCCCTCCCTTCGGTTCGGGATGACAATTTCGCGCCGATTCGCGTGATTCGTAGTTTTTCCTCTTTTTGCCAGTCGATCACTCGATGCTAGAAGAACCGAATGCACCCCGAATAGGGGCGATTCGGTTTTTCAATCTGAAAAGCTGTCTGGTTAAAAATAGCTCGTAGGCTGAGTTCAGGGACGACCCCGGCGCTCGGCAGCGCTGGGTTTCGTTCCTCAACCCAGCCTTCTCCCGTGATGGCACCGGAGATCCTCCTCGATCGGCAAGGAGGGCCGCATGGGCCGCGGCCAGTCTGGCCACCGGTACCTGCAACGCCAAGCAGCTCACATAATCCAGGCCGATCCGGTGGCAGAAGGCAATAAAAACCCGTAGGCTGGGTTACGGCGCGTTCGACCTCGCCGGCACATACCGACATCGCAGCACGCGCCTAACCCAGCCTACCTCCTGTAATGGCGCCGGGGATTCCCTTCAATCGGCAAGGAGGGCCGCATGGGCCGCGGCCAGTTTGGCTACCGGTACCCGCGGCGCCGAGCAGCTCACGTAATCCAGACCGATCCGGTGGCAGAAGCCGATGGAGTCCGGGTGGCCACCGTGTTCGCCGCAGATGCCCACGTGTATGTCGGGGCGGATCTCCTTGCCCCACTTCACGGCCAGCTCCATCAGCTTGCCCACGCCCTTGGTATCCAGTACCTCGAACGGATTGTTGGGCAGAATCCCTGCCTGATCGTACAGGGGCAGGAATTTGTTCTCGGCGTCCTCCCGCGAGAAGGAGAAAGTAGCTTGGGTGAGGTCGTTGGTGCCGAAGGAGAAAAATTCCGCCACCTCGGCCAGGGAGCCGGCCTCCGTGCAGGCCCGCACGACCTCGATCATGGTGCCGAACCTGAAGTCCACCGGACACCTGTTATGCTGCTCGATCTCTTTGTGGATCTCATCCACATAGGACTTGACCCTGACCAGCTCTTCCTGGGTACATACTTGGGGGACCTTGATCCGGGGTTGGACCTGGATACCCATCCGCCCGCACTCGGCGGCCGCCTCCAGGATGGCCCGGATCTGCATCCGGTAGATTTCCGGGAAGGTGATCCCTAACCGCACACCACGGTGGCCGAGCATGGGGTTGGTCTCGTAGAGGGCGCGCACCTTGTGTAGCATGGCCTCTTTCTTGGCGATGGCCGCCTCGATCAGGACCGGGTCCACCACCTGGCGTACCTTGTCGATCTCGCCGCGGTGTTTGTCGGGGGCCTGGATGAGGCCGATGGCGCCCCCAAGGACTGTTACGCCGCGCATGATTTCGTTCAGACTACGCAGCGCCTCCAGATCCCGTTCCAACTGGCGTTCGTCCGGCAGGAATTCGTGGATCGGCGGGTCCAGCAGGCGGATAGTGACCGGATTCGGGGCCATAACCTGGAACAGCTCCTTGAAGTCGGCCCGTTGCAGGGGCAACAGCCGGTCCAGGGCCTCTCGGCGCTGCTCGGGGGTCGTGGCCATAATCATCTCGATGACGATAGGCAGGCGATCCACGGCGTTGAACATGCGCTCGGTACGGGCCAATCCAATGCCCTCGGCGCCGTACTTGATGGCCCGGCGGGCGTCATCGGGCAGATCCGCGTTGGCCCACACCTGGAGTTTGGCTGCATCGTCCGCCCACTCCAGCAGCTGGCCGAGCTCCGGGGTAAAGTCCGGCTCCATGGTGGGGATCTCGCCGAGGTAGACCTTGCCCGTGCCGCCGTCGATGGTGATAACGTCCCCTTCGCGGAAGCTGGCTTCTCCCACCTGGGCCTCGCGGCGTTCGACATCGACGACGATGCCCTCGGCACCGGCCACACAGGGCTTGCCCATGCCCCGGGCTACCACCGCCGCGTGGGAGGTCTTGCCGCCGCGGGAGGTGAGTATGCCTTGAGCAGCGAAGAAGCCGTGGATGTCCTCGGGCTTGGTCTCCTCCCGTACCAGGATCACCTTTTGGCCCATGTCCTTACCCAGCTGCTCGGCGCGGTCCGCGTCGAATACGGCAATACCGGAGGCGGCCCCGGGTGAGGCCGGCAGGCCCTGTGCCACCGGCTCGGCAGGTACGTCCGGGTCGAGGCGGGGAAAGAGCATCTGCTCCAGCAGCTCGGGCTGGATGCGCAGCAGGGCCTGTTTTTTGTCGATCAGTCCCTCCCGCTCCATCTCCACCGAGGTACGCACCATCGCGGTGGCATTCATCTTGCCGTTGCGGGTCTGCAGGCAGAACAACCGGCCGCGCTCGATGGTGAACTCGAAGTCCTGGACCTCATGGTAATGGGCTTCGAGCTTGTCGCGCAGCTCGGCGAGCTCGGTGGCCATCTGCGGCATCTTGGCCTGCATCTGGTCGATGGGCTTGGGGGTGCGGATACCGGCCACCACATCCTCGCCCTGGGCATTGACCAGGTACTCGCCGAAGAGATGGTTTTCACCGGTAGCCGGATTGCGGGTGAAGGCCACCCCGGTGGCACTGTCTTCCCCGCGATTCCCGAATACCATGGTCTGGACGTTCACCGCCGTGCCGTTGGCCATGTCCGCGGTGATGTTGAACTGCTTCCGGTAATCCACGGCTCGCTTGCCCGTCCAGGAGTTGAACACCGCCTTGATCGCGAGCTCGAGCTGCGTAAAAGGGTCTTCGGGGAAGGGTCTGCCGGTGGCCTCTTCCACCACTTCGAGGAAACGTTCACTCACATCCCGCAGGTCGTCGGCATCCAGGGCTACGTCTTCCGTTACCCCGGCCTGTTTTTTGATCGCATCGAATTGCTGGTCGAAGCGCTCGTCCGGCACGCCCAATGCCACCTTGCCGAAGAGCTGGATAAAGCGCCGAAAGGCGTCATAGCCGAAGCGGCGATCACCCGTCTGCGCGATCACCCCCTGCAGGGTCGCGCCGTTGAGACCCAGGTTCAGAATGGTATCCATCATGCCCGGCATGGACATGGCAG
This sequence comes from Candidatus Thiosymbion ectosymbiont of Catanema sp. Cochon2018, assembly GCA_011392765.1. Lineage (GTDB taxonomy): Bacteria > Pseudomonadota > Gammaproteobacteria > Chromatiales > Chromatiaceae > Thiosymbion > Thiosymbion ectosymbiont_A. Next base: position 371,606 of record WYCW01000004.1, read on the forward strand.
AACCCGAGCGCACCGAGACCAGCAAGGGGTTCTCGGCATCGCCGAAGCCCTTGCCGGTCTGTTCTTCGACCTTGCGCATCCGGGCATGGACCTCTTCCATGATGCCCGCCGGCAGCTCCCGCGACGGGGAGTCCAGATACTCGAGACAGGCCGCGGTAGAGATCACGAATCCGGGGGGTACGTTCAACCCGATCTGGGTCATCTCGCACAGGTTCGCGCCCTTGCCGCCCAGGAGTTTCTTGTTCTTTCCATCCCCCTCGGTGAATGCGAAGACATGTTTCTTTGTGGTGGCTTCAGCGTCCATTGGTCGGTTTTACCTCAAATCGGCTTGGGAAGTTTCGATTCGCAGGCAAGGATACCAAAGACGACACTGGGTTATCATGCTGCGATCCCTGATCGTCCCAAGACCCGAGGCCCGCCCATGCCCGAACCCGAGGAACCGAGAATCGATGTCCGGCTGGGCGCTTCCGAGCTGACCCTGTTGGGTACCGTCCACGTCTCCCGCGCCAGCGCGGACAAGGTGCGCGAGTTGCTGCAAGGCGGCGACCATGATGCGGTGGCCGTCGAGCTCCGTCCCAGCCGCTACCAGGCGCTCATGGACCCGGATGCCCTGGCGCGGATGGACCTGTTCTCCGTGATCCACCAGGGCCGCGTCTCGATGGTCGTGGCGAGCCTGGCCCTGGCTGCCTACCAGCAGCGCTTGGCGGACCAGTTCGGCATCGAGCCAGAGGCCGAGCAACGGGCTGCCGTTGCGGTGGCCCGGGAGCGCCACCTGCCGGTACTGCTGGTGTGTCAGGTCCCGCATCACCACAATGGCCACGCTTGTCGCCAGCATCCCCACGGTCTGGATCATCAGGGAGAAATCGCGGGCAACAGAGCGACTCAGTGCTGAAGACGTGAGGAAACGAGGTTGCGAAGTGCCGGGCTGGCAAACTCCACCGTCTTGTCTGTGTAGTAGTTGGCGCGGGTGTATTGAGAGATGCCGACAGCTTGGGCACTCTCGACCGTGGCTAGCACGTAAGCAGGTTCGCGTCGATGCGCGGCGTCGAGCCAGATGATTTCAGCCTCCATTAGTCGCTGGATACTCGTCGCAGCAACCACCATCAAGGGAGTCGGTGACGCGATGTAGACATCGACCATCAGAGATCCGCTTTCATCGACCGGGACATCCTGGCGATATTCGACTCCGGCGTCTCTAGCTACTTCCTGCACGATATCGATCACGCGTTGCCGGAAGTCGGACGGCTGACGGGCTTGTTGCAAGGCTGTAAACGCTTGAAGTTGCGCTGATGCCTCGGCAACCGCGAGTGCCGTTTTGCCAACCTCCAGCTCACTTGCGGCCGATGCGAACAGCGTCTCGTTGTCGTCCGCGAGGTGCACGTCGAGCAGCGCAGGAAACGCCTTCACTCGAGCACGGATGCGCTCTCCATCGGTATTGATCCCGGAAACTGCTAGTCGAAACATTCCCTCGCCGTTGTCGTCCAGCCGCCAGCCGGTGCCGTCACGACGCACGAACACAACGACTTGGTCGCCGTCATCGTAAAACCACGGGGTCACTAAATGCCCCCCGTCGTCGGCATCGACCCACTGAAATTGGTCGCAGATCTCCCGCAGATTCATAGCGGTAGTGACTCATTCTTATCGTCCGGCTCGACGCGGATCCCGCAGCGTTCGCAGAACATGATCACCAAGCGATTGCGGCCGACATCGGTGCCGGGATCTATCAGTTCAGCATCGGGTGTGGTCAGGGTCAGTTCTGAGGCTCCAGGGAGCTGGCGTTCTGTGTAGTCCAAGGTGGTCTCGCAGTTGAGCAGAACATGGACCCCCTTGTGGCTAGGATGATAATGCAGGATGGCAAGTGGGAGTAAACCTTGCGGGGTCCGCCGAAAAAAATGCCCGAGAAACAGCCGCCTCTCGGGAGCATCACCGTCGCGGGCGATGAATGCTACACATGACGAATCATCGACATCGATCAGCCCGGAATGCGACAGGCGCGGGCCGCCAATCTTGTCCAGCGGCTTCGGCAGATCGCGCTTTCGCAGCCGCTTGAAGGACACGTCACGAAGTCGCTTCGGGCATCGCTTGATCGCTGCAAGTTCACTGCGCCGCATTAGCTACACATCCCCGACCCGCCACAGCACCTGTCTGATTAGTCGCTGATGAAATCGACCTCTGGACAGAACCAATAACAAAACACTTCAGGAAAGCAATCCCTATCTGATCCCTTTGATTCGACAATCCGAACGCACAGCGTTCGGATTCACATCCCCCACACCCCGATCCGGTGTTTTTTATACTGTTCCTGTCGAACCAGGACCTTCTCTTCCCAGGGTACCTCCGGGGTGCGATCGAAGATGACCAAATAGCCCTCGTCGGTGCCCACCCGGTCCATATAATCGGCAGTCTGAGAAAGGCCCTCCGCGATCGTCGCGTCCAGGGATTTGTGCAGGATCTTGAGCTCGATGACCACCCGTTGAATCGGGCCTGGAAGCCTTGGGCCTCATTCATCGGCCACTGTACCAACAGATCGGTGCGACGCCTCCCCAGCCCGTACTCCCGGTCGATCCGCCCGCCGCTGTTGACGATGCGCTGCAGGAATGCCTGCATCAATAATTGCGGACCGGCCTCCTTGTAGTCGAAGCGATTCGCCCAGCTGTCGCCGTTTTCGCGGAAGAACTGCTGAAAGGCGTCCAGTAGCTTGGGAAGATCGAGCCGCCCATCTTCTCCGATATACCAAGCGGTTTCGTGGGGGATCAGGACCTGGGTGGTCCAGGTGAGGGTACGTGGGATCACCTCCCGGTAGATGGGGTTGGCGATGGTGAGCTGGGGGCGGGCCCGGATGAGGCCGAGGTCTTCCACATATTGCAGGTCGTCCTCCGGAATCGTGACTTCTTCTCCCGTCGTATCGGCCAATATCCTGCCGATGACTCGATGGACCCGCTGCTCCTTCAATTTATCTCCCAGTTGATCGAGATGGGTATCCCGCCGCTCGATGAGTTTTTCACGAGTATCGGCCATGATCGTCAGGCTGATCGGCTGGGTACGGTCGCGGCCTGCCTTCATTTCAAAACAGGCCTCGTAGCCGAGGGCATTGACCAGCCAGGGCTGGCCGGCGGTCTGCTCAAAGATGTAATCGATGATCCCGGCCTCGAACGCCTGTCCGGTCTCCTCGGTGTGTTGGGCATAGAGGGTGGCGACATCCCCGTGGGTGAAGTTTCCTAAGCGCAGGGATTTGGATTTGATGTTGAAGGCGCTGCCGCCGGTGATGACCTGATTGTCGCCATTGTGGATGCGGTAATCCCGGACATCCCGGATCCCGCACAGGAGCACCGTCTGGGGAAAGGCGCGAGGACGATCCGGGTAGCCGGCGCGGATCTGACGCAGCAGGGAAATCAAAGTATCCCCTACCAGGCTATCCACCTCGTCCAGTAACAGGACGATGGGCCGGTCGTTCGCTTCCGACCAGCGGGAGAGCAGCCCCCGTAGGGCGCCGTGGGGACCAAATTCACGCAATGCATCTTCGACCCACTCCCGTGGTCGCTGATCACCCAGGTAACGACGGGCGTCTCCGGCAACACCACTGACAATCGTGCGCATCCCTTCCCGGACATCTCCCCGTGCCGACTGGCCGGGCTCTAGGTTCGCATAGAGGGCCGTGTAATCCGCTTCCGCGTTGAGTTCTTCCATCAATGCCAACAGACAGCTGGTCTTGCCGGTCTGACGCGGGGCGTGAAGGACGAAATAGCGTTCCTCCGCGATCAAGCGGTAGATTTCGTCGGTATCCCAACGCGATAGCGCCGGGATACTGTAATATTTGTCCGGTCTTACGGGACCGGCGGTACAGAAGGTCTTCATGGGTTATTATCGTCCATGGATTCAATATTTCTACCGAGCTGAGATATATACTGTCACACGGCACAATCTGCGCATTTCACTCCCTCTCCCTCCGGGAGAGGGCGGGGGTGAGGGGAAATTCAAAAGCTCAGATTGTGCCGTGTGGCAGTATAAGTGGTTTTTCACCTTGCTGAGAACGTAAAATAAGGTGAAATGGGGTACTCGATGGGATCGGAGCGATCTTTGATCTCCCACCGTCAGAAGGATAGATCTCTCCGACCGCCCCGACATCCCCTGTTGTAAGGCTGGGCCCTGGTCCGGGATCAAATGCCGGCCAGGATCGCATCTACGCTGGCCCTGGCATCGCCGAACAGCATTCGGGTATTTGCCTCGAAGAACAGCGGGTTCTGCACACCGGCATAGCCGGTCGCCATACTCCGCTTCATCACCACCACCGTCTTCGCCTTCCAGACCTCCAGGACCGGCATGCCCGCGATGGGGCTGTCCGGATCGGTCTGGGCCGAGGGATTGACGATGTCGTTGGCGCCGATGACCAGCACCGTGTCCGTGTCCGGGAAGTCATCGTTGATCTCGTCCATCTCCATGACAATATCGTAGGGGATCTTGGCCTCGGCCAGGAGCACGTTCATATGGCCGGGCATTCTCCCCGCCACGGGGTGGATGGCGAAGCGTACCTCGACCCCGTGGTCGTGCAGCTTGTGAGTGATTTCGTTGATGACGTGCTGCGCCTGGGCCACTGCCATGCCGTAACCGGGGACGATGATTACGTTCCTGGCGTCCTTGAGCAGCGCCGCCGTCTCTTCGGCGGAGATGGCAACGACCTCGCCCTGATGGCTACCCGCAGTAGCCGTGCCCCCCGCGGTGCCGAAGCCGCCGGCGATCACCGCCAGGAATTTGCGGTTCATGGCGCGGCACATGATGTAGGAGAGGATAGCGCCACTGCTGCCCACCAAAGCGCCGGTGACGATCAGCAGATCGTTGGAGAGCATAAAGCCGGTGGCCGCCGCGGCCCAGCCCGAATAGCTGTTGAGCATCGAGATTACCACCGGCATGTCGGCGCCGCCGATGGCCATCACCATGTGGACCCCAAAGACAAAGGCGATGAGGGTCATGATCAGCAACGGGATCAGGCCGGAGCCTGTGTCCTCGGCGCCCACGAACACAAAGCCGAGCCCCAGGCAGACCAATCCCAACCCCAGGTTCAACCAATGACGGGCCGGCAGGGCCAAGGGCTTGCTGGAAATGCGGGCGCTCAGCTTGCCGAAGGCGATAACCGAACCGGTGAAAGTGACCGCACCGATCAGGACGCCGAGATAGATTTCAATCTCGTGGATGGTCTTTTCCACCCCCTCGAAGTGGATCTCCGGGTCCAGGTAGCTGGCAAAGCCCACCAGCACGGCGGCCAGACCCACGAAGCTGTGGAGGATGGCTACCAGCTCCGGCATCTGGGTCATCTGCACCCGCGATGCCACGAAGATGCCGATGACGGCGCCGACGGCCATGCACCCGGCCAGGGTGACGTAGCTGGTGACCTGGGCACCGCCGATGGTGGCGACCAGGGCGATGGCCATGCCGATGATGCCGTAGAGGTTGCCGCGCCGGGCCGTCTCCGGGTGGCTCAAGCCCCCCAGGGCCAGGATGAAGAGAATGCTGGCGGCGATGTATGCGGTCGTCAGAATGCCTTCAGTCATGGTCCTACCCCCTTATTTCCGGAACATGTGCAACATGCGCTGGGTGACGTAATATGCGGTGGTCAGAATGCCTTCCGTCATGATCCCATTCCCCTATTTCCTGAACATGTGCAGCATGCGCTGGGTGACGTAAAAACCGCCGAAGACATTGATGGTGGCGATCAGGATGGAGATCGCCGCCAATCCCATCACCAGTCCCGAGGGGCTGGATATCTGGAGCAGGGCGCCGATGACAATGATGCCGCTGATAGCGTTGGTAACGCTCATGAGCGGGGTGTGCAGGGCCGGGGTCACATTCCAGATCACCATGTAGCCCACGAAGCAGGCCAACACGAACACGGTGAAATGGGCCAGGAAGTCCGCCGGGGCCACGCTGCCCAGGCCGAGCAGGGCCAGCAGGCCGACCCCCATCATGGCCGCGGTGGCCAGGCCCTTGGATTTTCCCGTAGTCGCTTCCGGTACTGCCGGGGAGAGTGGGGTCTCCGTCGCCGACGCCTCGGCGGGCGGTGGGGTCGCCTGCAATTTGGGGGATGGCGGCGGCCAGGTGATCGTGCCCTCCTTGATGACGGTCGTGCCCCGGATGACCTCGTCCTCCATATCCACATCGATCCGGCCGTCCTTATTCGGGGTCAGATCGGTCAGCAGGTGGCGCAGATTGGTGCCGTAGAGCTGGCTGGACTGGGTGGGCAAACGGGTCGGGAGCTCCAGCTCCCCGACGATGGTCACGCCGTGGCGCTCCACCACCTCGCCGGGCTCGCACAGGGCGCAATTGCCGCCCTGACGGGCGGCCAGGTCGACGATGATACTGCCCTCCTGCATGGATTCCACCATGGCCTCGGTGATCAGCTTGGGAGCCGGTTTGCCGGGGATCAGGGCAGTGGTGATGATGATGTCCACCTCCATGGCCTGGCGGGCGAAGAGCGCCATCTCGGCCTTGATGAACTCCTTGCTCATCACCTTGGCGTAGCCGCCTTCGCCGCTGCCTTCCTCCTCGAAATCGAGCATCAGGAACTCGGCCCCCATGCTTTCGACCTGCTCCTTGACCTCCGGGCGGGTATCGAAGGCGCGGACTACGGCGCCCATGGAGCCGGCGGCGCCGATCGCGGCCAGCCCGGCGACCCCGGCGCCGATGACCAACACCTTGGCCGGGGGGACCTTGCCCGCGGCCGTCACCTGGCCGGTGAAGAAGCGGCCGAAGTAGTTGGCGGCCTCGACCACCGCCCGGTAGCCGGCCACATTGGCCATGGAGCTCAAGGCGTCTACCTTCTGGGCACGTGAGATGCGGGGCACACTGTCCATGGCCAGAACAGTCGCCTTGCGGGCGGCCAACCTCTTCATCAGCTCCGGATTCTGGGCCGGCCAGATGAAGCTGATCAGGGTGCCGCCCTCGCGCAGCAACTCGATCTCGTCGAGAGCCTCGTGCGGATGGGTCTCGGGGGCGTTGACCTTGAGTAGAATATCGGACCGGGCCCACAGATCCTTGACGTTCTCGACAATCTCGACCCCCGCTTCACGATAGGCATCATCGGAAAAGTGGGCCTTCTCGCCGGCCCCGGCCTCGATGGCAACCGAGAAGCCGAGCTTGTGCAGTTGCTCCGCCGTGTCCGGCGTGACGGCCACACGGGTCTCGTCCGGATGGACCTCCCGCGGGGCCCCGATCTTCATGGACATACTCTCCTCCTCTAACAGATTTTTCGTTGTATTTTCGTTGTGATTTTCCGCGTGGGCGGACACCTTACGCCCTTTCGGTGGACTACGAGCGCGATTTCCGTGCGAGCAGACATCTTGCAAACCTAGCGAGGCTTCGCCTCAGACCGACGAGGCATGATGCCCCGAAAGCCCCTTTCCCGTAAGGCCCCATCTCCTACACCTAACCAACCGTTGGAGAGCTTGGGTGGGTCGAAATCGAAATCGGGATCGCAATCGGAATTTCGATCCCGATCCCGATTTGTGCACTGCACAAACTCGACTCATTTGTTAAAGATTCGGGTCCCTCAAGGATCCTAGGGGCGGGGCTTGTCCCCGCCCGATGTTTCCGCACGAACGGATGTGTCGTTCCGGCGCAGGCATCCTGCCCGCAGTTGACCAGATCAGCGGCCCGGACACAAGCCGTTGGTGCTCGCCCTGCATTTCCCGCTTTTCGCTAGTTTAACTACGTGCTAGACTATCTTCTATATACGGCCCCTGGCAGTACGCATTGTCCTTATACAGAAGTGTAATGGATGATGCCGAGCCCAAGGGCCTTTTTTGTAAGCTCATCTATAAGAATATTTTATGAGAACAGCAATCTTGGTGGATGGTGCTTTCTATCTGCGGCGGCGTCAACTCATTTTGGCGTAGATCGCGCTGTCGATCCGGAACGGGTCGCAAAAGATCTTTGGACCCATTGTATAAAGCACGTGGACCAAGAGATAGGGTGGGAAACTTTACAGAATCTTTTTCTACGATTGTCCGCCACTGGAAAAAAAGCTCCTTCATCCCAAGACCAATCAATTGATAGATCTAGCGAGGCTTCGCCTCAGACCGACGAGGCGTGATCATCGCTCTCTCGCGATCGAAAACGGAACCGTGATCGTGATCGTAGTCGTAATCGGAGACGCAAGGCAAAGCGGGCACGGAAAACCTGATGGCTACGGGTTTCGACCCGCTACCTGGCCGGGACCTCCGGAGACCATGAACGGCGAAAGAATGCTGTCCCTCCTACGGCGGCTTCGATCACGATCACGATAACGAGAGAGGTTAGACGTTTGCGAAATTTGACTCATTTGCACAAAATCCGGTCATTCAAGGAATCCTAGCAAAATCCCATACTGCCATATTCCGCCGGGACCTTCATAACCACCTTATCCGGATGCGAAACCTTGCACTACGCCTCGGTTATCTCGACGCGAAGAATGGGCGGTGGAAAATCAAAGATCCCAAGACAGAGTGCAAGCTTATTTCTGGAAACATCATGACCGACGAACTCACGGAAGCAGACTATGTTTACCATGCTGTACAGAAGGGAGTTGATATGAAGATCGGCTTGGATATTGCGTCACTTGCCTATAAGAAACTGGTGTCCAAGATCATCCTCATTGCCGGCGACAGTGATTTCGTACCCGCGTCAAAGGTAACCATTCCCCCCCTCGTTGAGGTGGAGAAAAATCAGGCAGGTAACAACTAATTTTGACATACTTTGGGAGAATTAGTCGCGGTCAAGCTGCTCGCGTAGCGAGTCCGAGTCCGACACGAACCATGCGCCTGAGTAAGTACGATCTTGACCAGTTCGACGACGCCTACCTGCGCTCGCTGCCGGAGGAGCGGCTGCAAGCTTTGGTAGTGTTCTAACTTTGTTGCTTAAGGATTTCAAACGGCGGCGCCGAACTCATAACGATTCACGAATAATCCGATGACAATATCGTGCATTTGATTCAGTTTTGAAAAACAAATCGTCTTACGCGCAAGCCGCTTGATTCGCGTCCGTAGCGTCAAATGTTTGCGTTCTATTTTCTGCGTGTTTTGTTTTCCAACGACATGTTTTTCGGGATCTAAATGGCGCTTATAGGCACCCCAGTCGTCGGTATAAAAACGGGTAATCCCAAATGGCTCTAATAACCCTTTTAATTCAAGAAAAACCTCATCTCGACGTTTCCCGAATACATAAGCCAACACCTTACCCGTGGCCCGATCAATAGCATGCCACAACCATCTTTGATTGGCTTTACTCCCTACATAACTCCACATCTCATCCATTTCAACGGTGGCGCCTTGCTTGCTAACATCATGATAATCCTCTACTTTTAGAATATCTACCACAATCTGCTCAGGCGTGTGGGTCGCTAAAAAATCGTGATTCACGGCATGCAACTCGGGTTCTTTTTTTTTAATTCATTGATAACGGTCACAGGACTGATACCCAGTACCCGCGCGGTATCACGAATGCCGCTGCCATTCAGTGCCATCTCAATGATTTGTTGTTTCGTTTCCGGTAACCGCCCTTTCTCGGAATAATCCTGGATAAACGTTTTGCCCTCACAGGCCTGTTCTTTGCAAATAAAACGCTGCTTGCCATTGCTGGTGTTGCCATGTTTAGTAACATCAATACCATTGCAGACAGGGCATTTTACGGGTAGTAATACCATAAGAGTTTCCTCGGTAAAATTTTGTTCGGTTAATAGCTTAAAGCTCAGGTAATTATATCAAGTGATTTATAATTAAGCAACAAAGTAATAACACTACCCAAGCTTTGTCGGTGAAGCTGTTGGCGGATCTGAAGGAAGCGCACGACCGACTCAACCAGACCCCGCTCACCAGTTCCCCGTGGACAGCGAACAGATCCATCGTCCTGAACGCTGTGTGGGCTGTGGTGCCCCCTTGCATGAGGGACATGAGCAGCGAACCTATACGGCGCGCTATGAGTTGGATGTGGTTCCTCCTGGTGAGGGTAGGAAGGGGTTCGTGCTGCATCAGACCAAACACCTTCATCGGGAAGTTCGCTGTGGGTGTGGTCACTGGACGTGGCCCGGCGGAGGCGGAGTGGACGGTCGCGCTGACCGAATGGCACTTAGCAGACCCCATGCTGGTGGCGCTCATCTGTAGTCTAGCGTTGCGCCTGCGGCTCTCGCGGGCACGGATTCAGGAATTTCTGCACGACTGGTTGGGGTTGGCGCTCAGCGTGGCGACTATCAACCAATGCCTCCACGAGGCGGGACGCGCCGTCGCGCCGGTGGTCCAGGATGAGCTGGTGCAGGCGGTCCGCGAGGCCCAATTGCTGCACGCCGACGAGACCGGCTGGAAACCATGGGGACAACCGGTGTGGCTGTGGGTCATGACCTGCGCCACAGCCACCCTGTTTGTGGTCGGTCGGCGCACCCGTGAGGTGGTGCAGTGCATCCTTGGCGAGACCTTTGGGGGGTGGCTGATGAGCGACGGGTACGCCGCCTACCGGGATTATACCTGGCGTCTGCGTTGCCTGGCGCACATCGAACGCAAGGCGCGGGGCTTGAAAGACAGCCTGGAGCGGCAAGCCCGAAGTTTCGGGAGCCAGGTGCTCACGGTCATTGAGCCGGTCATGGCAGCGGTCTACCAGACCCGCAGCTCCCCGCCAGCAATGCCGCTGCGTATCCAGCAGGCCAAGTCGCTACAAGCCCTGCTTGCGGCCTGTATCAAGCACGCCGAATCGGGACATGAGAAGACGCGTCAGCTGGCACGCGAGTTGCTCAACGATTGGGATACCTTCTGGGTCGTACTCGACCACCCTGAATTACCCCTGACCAACCACGAGGCCGAACGCGCCTTACGCCACTGGGTCACCGCACGGAGAATTAGTCAGGGCACCCGCACCGGGCAGGGGACCCGCGCCTTTGCCAACTTGGCGAGCACCATCGACACCTGCCGCAAACGGGCGGTCTCACCCTGGCCTTACCTCGCCGAGGTGCTCCGCCAACGGCGCAAAGGCTTGCCGGCACCATCACTCCCAGCCCCAACGCCGTAACGCTACCCTCCCTACGACAACTGATAGTGGGGGGGCTGAATGATTACCTCGCTAGGCGTTGTAACAGGCGTTTCAATCAAGGTATGCATGCGCATCCTTCGGCCAAGATACGTGAATAACGTATGGAGATCAAGTCGTCGTCTGATTGTATGGACTTGTTCGTTCCTCCTTATCCTTCTCGTCGTTCTCCTCGATGTTATCGGTAGGTGAGAGCGTTCGTACTAGCCCAGCACCGCCGTGGCCTGCATGGTGGTCTTGCCGTCCGGTCCCTGGGCTTCCAGGGCGACCGCATCGCCTTCCGGGCGGCCCATGAGCCGGAACGGATGGAGGTCGAACAGGGGCGCCCGGCCCTGAAAGCTGAATTCTGCGATCCGCCGGTCAGGGTTGTGCCTTTCGGTCAGCCCGGCGAGCATGACGGCGGTCAGGGGGCCGTGGACGACCAGGCCCGGATAGCCTTCTTCTTGAAAAGCGTAGGGGCGGTCGTAATGGATGCGGTGGGCATTGAAGGTCAGGGCGGAGAACCGGAACAGCAGGACGGTGTCGGGCGTGACCTCCTCGACCCAGGCCCCGTCAGGAGCAGCGGGTAGGGATGGGAGGGGCACCGGCTCCGGAATCCGCGGACCGGGCTCTTTGTAGACGATGTCCTGCTCCTCTTCGATACGGATTTCATCGCCCTGCCGGATGCGATAGCGCACGGTGACGAATACCAGCTTCCCGGCCTTGCCGGATTTTTCCTTGACGGCGAGGATCTCGCCCTCGCGAGTCGCCGCCTCCCCGATGGTGAGCGGGCGGATGAAGCGGGTCCGGGCGCCGGCGAACATGCGTCGCGGTAGTTTGACGGGCGGAAAGAAGCCGCCACGCTTGGGATGACCATCGTGGTCGATTTGGGAACGGGCCGCCTGGGGCAGGAAGTAGAACCAGTGCCACAGAGGAGGCAGGGGGTTGCCGTGGGTCATGGGTCTCCCATCCAGGTCCAGCATGGCGGCCGCGGCCTGCGCCGGAAATTCGGAGATGGTCTCTTCCCGGATCTCCTGGGACCCGATCCAGTCGGTCAAGGGTTTGTTCTGCTCGCTCATCATGAAATCTCCACGGGTCCGGCGACCACGCCTGTTTTGCGCAGGCGACCGATTTCGGTGTCGCTCAGCCCCAGGTCTTGGCTCAGGATCTCGTCCGTGTGCTCGCCCAGCAGGGGGGCCCGACGGGGGGGCTCGCGGGTAAAGGCGCTAAAATCGATAGGTGAGCCGGGGACCAGATAGCTGCCGATACCGGGCTGTTCGAGCGCGGAGAACATGGGGTTGGCGGTGGAGACCCGGGGGTCTTCTGCCAGCATTTGCCTGAACGTGCGGTAGGGGCCCCAGCAGACGCCCGTGCCCTTGAAGATCGCTTCGATCTCCGCCAGGGTGCGTTGGGCGCACCAGGCGCGAATGGGGACCGAGATTTGCTCGCTGGCGAGAAAGCGGTCGCCCTCCTTCTTGAAATCGAGTCCTAGCTCGTCTTCGATGGCACCGATCGCGTCGCCGAGACCGGTGACCTTGAGCAGCTCTTTCCACATATAGCCGGTCACCACCACGATGTAGAGCCACCGCCCGTCGCTGGTCTCGAACTCGCTGCCGTAGGCACCATAGAGGTAGTTGCCGTAGCCCTTGCGGTCTTCCTGGTTGATCTGGGCTTCCTGGATGAATCCCAGGTGTCCGGTCATGGCGAAGGCGATGTCGGACAAGGCCAATTTGACCAATTGTCCCTCGCCCGTCAGGCGCCGGTGACGCTCGGCGGCCAGGATCGCCAGGGCCAGGTTGACCCCGGCCAGGGCGTCCCAGGCCGGGAGGACGTGATTGACCGGCCGCGGCGGACCGGCGGCGTGATGATTGCCGGTTATGAAGGGAAACCCGGCGGCACAGTTGACTGTGTAATCCACGGCCGAGGTCCCGTCGGAGCTGCCGAGCAAATTGACCATAATCAGGTCTTCTCGGCGTTTCTTGAGCTCGCCATAGCTCATCCAGCCTTTGTCGGCGCGCAGGTTGGTCGAGAAGATACCCTTGCCTTCTCCGGGGGCGGCGATCAGCTCGCTCAGGAGCGCTTGTCCCTCCGGCTTGGTCGCGTCGATGGCGAGGGATCGTTTGCCCTTGTTGAGACCGACCCAGTAGAGGCTCTTGCCGTCTTTGGTGATCGGCCATCGGCGGGCGTCGATGCCGCCGCGAATGGGGTCGAAGCGGATGACGTCCGCGCCGAGCTGGGCCAGGGTCATGCCGCCGAGGGGGCAGGCGACGAAGGCCGACGCCTCGACGACCCGCAGACCTTCCAGAATCTTGAACATGGATGTCCTCCGGTACTCGTACAGCTGCTCTCAATTACCGATAACGTAGAGCAAGCCGGATCTTCACGGGAAATTGGTCCGCAAATGAACGCGAATGGCCGCAAATAAAACGTAAAAACGGACCAAAAACCGTCGATGGGGGTAAACCAATTTCAGGGCACTTTGAAAAATGCGATTTTCGTCTACGGCACACCCCAACAATCAATGGCTTAGAATCGCTTGATTGGTGAAAATACCTATTTTTCAAGGCGTCCTTCAACCGATTTGCGTTCATTGGCGTTCATTTGCGGCAAAAAAATGATTCCCGTGTTATCGGTATTTCGGTACTGCCATACCAGCCCTTACAACCCGTAGGCCGCCGCCCGTTCGGGGTCTTTGGTGGCCACCAGCCGGGCCAGGTCGACAATCACCTTGGCCTGTTTCCAGGTAGCGTCGTCCTGCATCTTGCCGTCGATCATGACCGCGCCCGAGCCGTCCGGCATGGCCTCGAGGATGCGTTTGGCGAAGAGTACCTCTTCGACCTCGGGGCTGAAGACCCGCTTGGCGATCTCGATCTGGTTCGGATGCAGGGTCCAGGCGCCCGCGCAACCCTGCAGGAAGGCGTTGCGGAATTGGGCCTCGCAGGCCGTGCTGTCCTCGAAGTCGCCGAAGGGTCCGTAAAAGGCACGCAGCCCGTTGGACTGGCAGGCATCCACCATGCGCGCCACCGTGTAGTGCCAGAGATCCTGTTGGTAAAAGGCCCGCTCCTCCTTGTCCTTTTGGGGATCGGCGATGACGCCGTAGAAGGGATGACCGCCGCCCACGCGCGTCGTTTTCATGCCCCGGGACGCGGCCAGGTCGGCGGGTCCCAGGCTCATGCCGTGCATGCGGGGGCTGGCCTGGGCAATCTCGTTGACGTTTTTTACGCCCTGGGCCGTTTCCAGAATGGCGTGGATCAAGATCGGTTTGCCGATCCCGTGGCGGGCCTCCAGCAGCGCCAGGAGTTGGTCGACGAAGTGGATGTCCCAGGGGCCTTCCACCTTGGGGATCATCACTACATCGAGCTTGTTGCCGACGGCCCCGACGATCTCGGTCATGTCGTCGAGGAACCAGGGGCTGTTCAGGGCATTGACCCGGGTCCAGAGCCCGGTTTGGCCGAAATCCACCGCCTTGGCTACCTCGATGAATCCGCTCCGGGCCGCCTCTTTGGCCTCGATCGGGATGGCGTCTTCCAGGTTGCCCAGGAGCACATCCACCTTTTTAGCGGTCTCTCCGGCCTTGGCCCGCATCTTTTCGATGTGGGGAGGCAGGAAGTGGATGGTGCGTTCGAGTGCGATCGGCAGCTCCCGAATAGGGTCCGGCGCGCCGATGGCAAGTGGCTTGTAAAAGTCTGCGGGTGTTTTCATCGAGCTTTTCTCCGTTCGTTTTCAGGGTATTTTGATTTTGTGGTGATAAATCTTTGACCGATCGGTTTGGGATTGTCTGAAAAGATTTCGGTCCACCAGGCCATGAAGAACTGGTACCAAAAACAGCCTAACCTGTTCAGAGAGTATGTCTATAATCTAGCGAGGTTTCGCCTCAGACCGACGAGACATGAAGACCCCAACAGCCCCTCTCCCGTAAGGCCCCATCTCCTACACCTAACCAACCGTTGGAGAGCTTGGGTAGGTCGAAATCGAAATCGAAATCGGGATCGTAATCGGAATTTCGATCCCGATCCCGATTTGTGCACTGCATAAACTTGACTCATTTGTAAAGTTGCGGGTCCCTCAAGGATCCTAGCGGGACTTGGCATCTACCAGCCCGCGATAGGAAAAAAGGTTAATTGAACCTGGCCCCTTTTCGCTGAACGATCTCACTGAGCAAAGCATCTGCCGAACCAACGTCTACATGTGCCAGTAGAGGTGCCATCGGGCATGCACACCTTACTAATACGAAAATAAATGGCATCTGTCGGGCCTACCCTTCGAGTGTAGCCATCATCAAACAAATAGCATAGCACCGAGCGTTCATCAGAAGTTCTCCCGCGTCCGACCCACCGGCGGCACTGTCCTATCGGGCCCCCAGGGACACACGCTTTCTGACGGACGATCCATCCCGATGAGTTGAGTTCGTTCTTAACATACACGGCATCAGCGAGTCCCGTTATATCTTTATATCCGTCGTTGAAGACGGAGAACTTTACCGGCGTACCATCTTCGGTCGTGCACCTCCCGAACCAGCGTCGGCACTCACCCCTAGGTCCTCCTACTACGCAAGGCCGTCCCAGGTTGTTATAGATCGCATCTGCTTTGCCGGTGATCTGGGTATAGCTGTCATTAAATACTGAGCAATTAACCCCTTCTGCGCGAGCGTGACTAGCAATCGTGATAACGATCGTCACATGCAGCACACATACAAGAAAATGCCTACACCATGATCTAGTTTTCATATTGGTCGCCTCTTCTCTTTCTTCTCCGTGCTCTCTGTGCCTCCGTGGTGAAATGAAAATGTGTTGCAGTTGGTGAACGGATTATTATTCACCACAGAGGCACGGAGGACACGGAGAAAATTCTCTTCCGGAACATAGTCATTGCGCGTGTGCCTCAAATGCCACCCGCCCCGATGATAAAGGACGACAGGCATCAATGTTTCTGTGTTGTTCGCCTTGGGCGCCAGCCGCCCCGGCGAGATATGCGGGCTAGACGGCAGAATACGCTATATCTCGATCTACAAGCTTAGCCACATTTCTTCCAGCAGTCGGTGGCGGCAGCACTTTCCCATCTCTTTTCATAAGCCTAATCCATTCATCGACAATCTCACAGAGATCCGAATAAACTTCTGCTTCATCGGAACCATGGCAGCATGGTCCGATTATGCCTGGGCATTGCCCGATAAAACTTTCATCTTCCTCGGACCATTCAACAATCTTGATGTAGCGGGCACTCTCTTTCATTGTCGCGACTCATGAATTTTTCGTTGCACTTCGCGTTCTTGATATGGTTTGGCATCTGCTTCGGGGCGACCTGAGATAGTAACGCGCATGCCTTTCGGGTGCTCAAAGTTTCTGTGACTCCCTTTCCCACCTCGATTTACGAAGCCCACTGACTCAAGATCCCGAATTAGTTCTCTGATCTTCCGAGGCATAATGTTTAACGAGAACCATCACTCGTTCGCGAGCAGGTCATGGAGTATCGCCGGCGTCAGCCCATTGGCGCTTGCCTCGCGGCGGATATCCTCCAGGAGCCCGCGTACCCGCTCGCCATGTCCTTTCATACGGGCATAATCGTCCGGGGATACCAACACGGCGGCAGGTCGCCCGTTACGCAGAATAGAGACGGGTTCGCGTTGCACCGATTGCAGCAGATCGCCGAATCGGTCTTTGGCTTCTTTGGCGCCGATGGCTTGCATGACCTTACGACCTTCGGAAGGAAATGACCCTTGAAGTGGAAAGTTCCTTTAAGGCCCCGCTTTTTCGGCGACCAGTTCGGCCTTCTTGACCGTCACTTCGGCCTGTCTGATCGAGGCGATATCGATCATCTTACCATCCAGCGTCACGGCGCCCGCTCCCGTTTGTTCGGCCTGCTCCAGGGCTTCCAGGATGCGGCGCGCCTGCGCCACCTCGTCGGCGGAGGGTTTGAACAGTTCGTTCGCTAACTCTACCTGGCTGGGGTGGATCGCCATCTTGCCTTCACAGCCCAGGGTGCGCGCCCGTTTCGCGCTCGCCAGCCAGCCATCCGGGTCCTTGATGTCGGCGAAGGGCCCGTCGATCGGGCGCAACCCCTCGGCACGTGCCGCCGCCACCACACGCGCCAGGGGATAGTGCCACATGTCACCCCAGTGTAGCCGGCGGTGGCCCTGGCTATCTGCGTCCGTCAATACGTGGTAATCGGGGTTGGGTCCGCCGATTGTTCTAGTCTGCATCCCCGCGGCCGCGGCGTAGTCGGCGGAGCCGAAAATAATACTTTCGTTGCGGGGTGAAGCGGCGGCGATTTCGCCGATGTTTTGGAGCCCCAGGGGGGTCTCG
This sequence comes from Candidatus Thiosymbion ectosymbiont of Catanema sp. Cochon2018, assembly GCA_011392765.1. Lineage (GTDB taxonomy): Bacteria > Pseudomonadota > Gammaproteobacteria > Chromatiales > Chromatiaceae > Thiosymbion > Thiosymbion ectosymbiont_A. The sequence continues at coordinate 388,927 of WYCW01000004.1, forward strand.
ACGAGCAATTCGATGCCGATCCGCTTTTTGATGCCCTTGGCCTGTTCGATCTGGGTGAGCAGCATATCCACCGCATAGATGTCCGCCGCGCAGCCTACCTTAGGGACCAGAATCAAGTCGAGACGGCTGCCGGCCTGTTCCACCACGTCCACTACATCCCGATACATGTAGTGGGTATCCAGGCCGTTGATCCGCACCGAAACACTTTTACTACGGAAATCCAGGTCATTCAGGGCGGCGATCACATCCTTGCGCGCCTGCGCCTTCTGGTCCGGCGGGACCGAATCTTCCAGGTCGAAAAATATCACGTCCGCCGCGCCGGCCGCTGCCTTTTCGAAAAACTTCGGTTTAGAGCCGGGCACGGCAAGTGTACTGCGGTTCAGACGTGGGGTGCGGACGGGGATGGTCTTAAAACTCACGGTAGGCAATCTCCTGGTCGGTGGTGGAATTGTGTCGTTCGCTGAAGGCTCGCGGACAATGCAGGATTGGGAAAGGGACAAGCGGCTGCCCCTGTAACTCGGACCGCCTGCAAAGAAAACTACGAATCACGCGAATCGGAGCGAAAAAGATTCCTCTCTTCGGTTCGGGATGACAATTTTGCGGGAATTCACGTGATTCGTCGTTTTTCTCTTTTTTGCCGACCGGTAACGCTTGACTCAATAGCATTGGGCCACATGGTGCTTCGAACTGACCGGTGGCCGAGCCAAGATCAATGCAGCGAAGCGGCCGCTCTTGGATGGATAGCCCCTGTTAGGGCATTCCGGGCCTCCTGCGGCAGGTCCAAGGGCACAAAATAGGCCGCTGGATAGAGATAGTTATTCGATCCTCTCTCTCCGACCTCCTCTCAAAGGGAAAGGAGGAGCATTGATCTTTTCCTGAGCTATTTCGGGTGCAGCAAGAGTCAGCTGAGCCCGGCCCTTTTTCTCCAGGCATATACTGCCGTGGCACTGGCTACTTGGTGAGTTCAGGCACATGCTCTTCTTCGTAACGTTCGATCAGCACCCCCACAATCTCCATCAGTGAAGCCAGGAGGTGCGACTCGTCTTCTCCGACTTCATCGGTCAAACTGTCGAGGAATATAACCAGCCGCTCGTACTCTTCCTCCGTGTGCGGCACGTAAATCATTCTGGCCATCGGTGGCCAAGCGTTGAGTACCTTGTTAACTTCGATATTTTGCATACCTACTCCTTCCACTTCCCCTGATCGTACTCCGCGTGTGTGAGTACCGCCCGGATGTAGAGCCTGCAACGATTGTAATGAATAGCTGCGATCAAGCGCACTTTGTTCCCGCCGATGTTGAAGACGGTCAGCTTTCCGACCTGATCGGCGGAAGGAAAACGCGTACGCAGCTCCGCAAAAGAGCTAAAGTTGTGTTGCTTCACCCCTTTGTACCAATGAGCTAATGCCGCTCGGGTCTCCGGGTACTTGTCGGCGAACATGTTGAGGCGTTTGCGTGTAATTACGTGCATGTCCGTATTAACGCCTCTTGCCCTAACCGAATGGAAACATTGAATTAAAGGCGTGATTATAATTTAAAGTCAACGCAGTAATGGTCGGGATTATAATCACGATAATATGAGCCCACGTTCTAGATAGCATTGTTTCGTTTAACGTTACCGATCAGCGGCCGAAGGTTCGGGTGATTATTTTCGTTTAAAGCTATTAAGTACTTTCTCATTTCCGACTCCAACCTCATCATTGAGGAAAAGAAAAAATTTCTTAACGGCTGTTTTTAGTTCGCTTTCAGTAGCATCTCCGACTTTGCTTAGATACCATTTTCGAAAGTAACTGTTTGCCATGCCAACGGTGATATCATCCATCTTTTTTAAATCACAATCAGAACATAAAAAATCTATTAAGAGGCCGACTATTGCCACCTGTTTATTTACCGTCCTGGAGGACAGATTGCGAGACAAATGTTCTTTGAATTTTGATTGCAGATATTCCAAATAATTCCGACATTCTCTATCGTTATCAAAATATCTGCCATTATGATTTATGGGCAAATATTTATTACTATTCGGACTTGAGTTCTTGTTTGTCCTGTCTGATTTTTTCTTTAATCGTTCTCTTGTTTCCTTTAAGTCGGATAATAACCTTAGCGTAAACTCCATCAACTGTTCATGTGTCAAATCCGAAAGACTTGATTCATTGATTTGTTTCAAATCATGATCAGTTAAATTCACGACATCAAAACCCTTTGTTGGTGTATTTGAGTTTAGGGCACTTTGAAAAAGCAGTGCTGTACCAGGGCATCCCTGCCCTATCTGAGCACCTCGGATTTTCCGCGGTGCCCTTAAGCAGACTGATTGGAAGGCTCGGGCGCGATAGGCTTGAGCTTCCAGATGTCCCGATTGTAATCGGCGATGGTACGGTCGCTGGAGAAACGGGCGCAGCAGGCCGTGTTGACGATGCTCATCCTGGTCCAGCGGTCCCGGTCCCGGAAGGCCTCCGCGGCGCGTTTCTGGGCGTCGATGAAGCCGCGAAAGTCGGCCGCCGTCATCCAGGGATCGCCGGGACTACGCATCGAGCCGATGATGGCGTCGAAAATCCCGGGCTCGAATTGATTGAAGTGCGCGCTATCGATCAGCTGCATGACCCGGCTCAGGTCTTCGTCCTCACGGATGATCCGCTCCGGATCGTAGGCCATGCGGGTGGCTGCAACCTCTACCTCCGTAAGGCCGAAGAGGAAGAAGTTCTCCTCTCCCACTTCCTCCAGGATTTCCACGTTGGCGCCGTCCAGCGTCCCGATGGTAACCGCCCCGTTCATCATGAATTTCATATTGCCGGTACCCGATGCCTCCTTGCCGGCGGTCGAGATCTGGGATGAGAGATCGGTGCCCGGCGCAATGATCTCCATTGCCGAAACCCGGTAGTTGGGAAGGAAAGCCACTTTCAACAGATCGCCGACCATGGGATCTTCGTTGATGACCTTGGCTACGTTGTTGACGAACTTGATAATCCGCTTGGCGATCCAGTATCCGGGTGCGGCCTTGCCTCCGATGAAGACACAACGCGGCGTCCAGTCGTTGGTGTCGCCCCGTTTGATGCGGTCATAGAGATGGATCACATGCAGCACATTGAGTAGCTGGCGCTTGTATTCGTGGATCCGCTTGACCTGGACGTCGAATAATGCATCGGGATTACACTTCACACCGCAGTCCCACTCGATCATTTCCGCGAAGCGTATTTTGTTGCGGCGTTTGACTGCTTGCCAGCGCTGCCGGAATGCCTCGTCTTCGGTCTTTTGTTGCAAGCCCTCCAGCTTGGTCAGGTCGGTCTCCCAGCCTTCTCCCAGGGTCTCGGTAAACAGCTCGCTCAGGCCCGGATTGGCAAGCGCCAGGAACCGTCGGGGGGTGACGCCGTTGGTCTTGTTGTTGAATTTCTCCGGCCAGAGCTCGTAGAAGTCCCTGAACAGACCTTCCTTCAGCAACTTGGTGTGCAGTGCCGCGACGCCGTTGACCGAGAAGCTGCCCACGATGGCCAGGTGCGCCATGCGTACCTGGGGATCCACGCCCTCCTCGATAATCGACATCCGCGACTGGCGTCCGGTGTCTCCCGGCCAGCGATTGGCCACCTCGGACAGAAAGCGCGCATTGATCTCGAAGATGATGTCCAAGACCCGCGGCAGCAGCTCGCGAAAGGTGCGCACCGGCCAGCGTTCCAGCGCCTCGGGCAACAGGGTATGGTTGGTGTAGGCCATGCAGCGGGTGGTGATCGCCCACGCCTGGTCCCACCCCATGCCGCGCCCATCCATCAGCAGACGCATCAGCTCGGCGACCGCTATCGCCGGGTGGGTGTCGTTGAGCTGAAAACAGTTCTTTTGTGCAAACGAAGAGAAGTCCTCTCCCTGGTCCCGCAACCACCGTCGCATCACGTCCTGGAGCGCCGCCGACGTCAGGAAATACTGCTGGCGCAAGCGCAGCTCCTTGCCGCTCTCGCTGGCATCGTTCGGATACAGGACCTTGCTGATGTTTTCCGCATGCATGCGCCCTGCTACGGCTTCCACATAATGGCCGGCATTGAACTGCGCCAGGTCGAACTCCTCGACTGCGACCGCCTTCCAGACGCGGAGCGTGTTGACCGTTTCATTGCGAAATCCCGGGATCGGGATGTCATAGGGCACTGCCAACACATCGTCGGTGTCCACCCAGCGCACCCGGAAACCCTGGTCGCCTTCCTGGTCGTGCTGCACCCGACCCCGAAACTTGATGCGCTGAATGAACTCGGTGCGTTCCAGCTCCCAGGGGTTGCCGCAGGCCAGCCAGTGATCGGGTTGCTCCACCTGATCACCATGCTCGATCCGCTGCTTGAAAATCCCGTATTCATAGCGAATACAATGGCCCATCACCGGCAACTGCAAGGTGGCACAGCTATCCAGGAAGCAGGCTGCCAGCCGTCCCAGGCCCCCATTGCCCAGACCGGCGTCGCTCTCGACCTCCATCACCTTCTCGAGCTTGAACCCCAGGGCAGCTACTGCTTTGTCCACTTCCTCCCGGATGCCCAGATTAAGCAAGGTATTGTCGAGGCTACGCCCCATCAAAAACTCCAACGACAGATACTGGGTGCGCCTGCATTCTTTGGCCTGATAGGAATAGTGGGTACTCTTCCAGCATTCCATCAGTCGGTCCCGCAGGGCGATGACCAAGGCTTCGTATACATGGTGGTCGGAGACCGAGTGCTTGTCACAACCCAGGGTATGATTGAAATGACGTCGAATATCGGCAACGATGCTGGGCGCGTCCATCCCCAACTCATGTTCGGTAATCAGCAACGGCTCGGGCAGAGGGATTCGGTTCTTCTTGTCTTCGGCCATCTGGCATTCCTCTCTGGTGTTTTTAGGCATTTTTATATTTTCCAGCGGTTTTTCAGATCCCTGCAGGCATCCTGATGGAACCCGAGGCGAAGTCCAGCCGCGCCGGAGATGGATGTCCGATGTTAGCCGCGACGATGGCGATGGGCAAGGCTACTTGCTATACTGCTACATGGTACAATCTGTGCATTTCACTCCCTCTCCCTCCGGGAGAGGGTAGGGGTGAGGGGGAAATTCAAAAGCTCGGATTGTGCCGTGTGGCAGTATACTTCACATCCCCCACACCCCGATCCGGTGTTTTTTATACTGTTCCTGTCGAACCAGAACCTTCTCTTCCCAGGGTACCGCCGGGGTGCGATCGAAGATGACCAGATGGCCCTCCTCGGTACCGACCCGGTCCATATAATCGGCAGTCTGAGAAAGGCCCTCCGCGATCGTCGCGTCCAGGGATTTGTGCAGGATCTTGAGCTCGATGACCACCCGTTGGACCGGGCCGTGGAAACCTTGGCTTTCATCCAGCGGCCACTGCACCAACAGGTCGGTGCGACGTCTCCCCAGCCCGTACTCGCGGTCGATCCGTCCGCCGCTGTTGACGATGCGCTGTAGGAACGATTGCATCAATAATTGCGGACCGGCCTCTTGTAGTCAACCGTTCGATCAGATCTCGCCGTTTTCCCGAAAGAGTGCTGGAAACCATCCAGCAGCTTGAAATCAAGCGTCCGTCCCGGTCCATACCAGACGGTCTCCTGCGGATCGGGTCTGGGTAATCCAGGTCAAGCACGTGGATGATCTCCCGGTAGATGGGTTGGCGATCTCGACCTGGGGCGGGTGCGATCAGTCCCAAGTCCTGCCAAGCTGGTCGTCTTCGCTGGGCAGCATTGCTCGGGCTCGATAGCGCCGCTCAATAGCTCGCTGATAATCGATTACCCGTGGCTCCCGCAACTTGTCCGGTCAGTTGGTCGAGATGGGTATCCGCCGATGAGTCGAGTCGGCATGTCGTTAGGGTGATGGGGGTGCGGTCCGGCCTCTCCCTGAAACAGCCTCGTAGCCGAGGGCATTGACTAGCCAGGCTGGCCGCCGGTCCGCGGAACTCGACTACCCCGGTCTCGAAGACTTGCCGGTCGCCTCGGTGTGTTGGGCATAGAGGGTGGCGACATCTTCGTGGCTGAAGTTCCCCAAGCGCAGGGATTTGGATTTGATGTTGAAGGCACTGCCGCCGGTGATGACGGTTGTCGCCGTTGTGGATGCGGTAATCCTACATCCGCACGGAGCACGGTCTGCGGAAGGCCCAGGACGATCCCGGTGGCCCGGATCTGGCGCAGCAGGGAAATCAATGTATCCCCACCATATCCACCTCGTCCAGCAGTAGGACGATGACGGTCGTTCTCTGACCAGCGGGAGAGCACCCTAGAGCACCATGGGGATTATCGCAACAGGTCTCCGACCTCCCGTGGTCGCTCACCCATAACGGCGGGCGTTTCGGCAATCCCGCTGACAATCGTGCGCATCCGCTACCACATCCCGCGCGCTGCCGGGCCGGCTCGGAGGTTACATAGGGCCGTATAGTCTGCCTCCGCGTTAGGGATTGTTCCATCAAGGCCAGCGGGCAGCTAGTTTTCTCGTAGACGATGATCTGCGGTGTCGTAGAACCTGACAGTTCTTTGCTTTTCTACCTGATCGAGACTACCGTCAGTGTCAAAAACGATATCTTGAATTGAATCTTCGAAAACGCGCCAAAAATCTTTGGCCCGCTCGGGAAGATCGTTTTGCAAGCCAACGAAGCGCTCTTTCTTGAGCATAACCTTGTACTCACGAGAGACTATATTCTGTTTCATCGTTTTCTCCATGCTGAGTAATTACGGCGATCACGCATGACAGCGAGAAAAACCGCCGACCAGTTTTCCGGACTGCACACTGCACACAGACAGGTTCCACCACCCCTCCGGATGCCCCTATCCCGTTTGAATCGTCCGAGATAGGGCTCCCGATTATCAGGCGGTCAGCATGCGAGCATCCTCGATGGCCTTGTCGATGGCGTCGCTGTGAATGATCTTCGCCCCCTTGGGAACGGCCTTTCTGGCAAGCCCAAACAGCACCTTACCCGGACCGACCTCGAAAAAGGTATCACACCCTTCGGCAACGGCCGTCGCCAGGGTATCGGTCCACAGGACGGGACTGTCGATTTGCTTGATCAAGTTGTCGATGGTATAGGGTTGAGCCGGTTGCCCGGTCAGATTGGCGATGACCAGGTGCTCGGTGGGGTTCAGTGGCGTGTCTTCCAGCTTGGGAGCCATTTCTTCCCGCGCCGGCACCATCAGGCTGGAGTGGAAGGGGGCGGACACCGGCAGCGGTGTGCAGCGGATTTTTTCCGCGCCGAGGGTCTTGGTGAGGGTCTCCACGGCCGCTTTATGTCCCGAGACGATCTGTTGCTGGGGACCGTTGAAGTTGACGACCTCGACGGTGCCGAGACCCGTATCTACCGCCTTGCATTTCTCGATCAGCGTTTCCGGGCCCAAACCGATTACTGCGGCCATGGCACCGGTTCCTTCCGGAACGGCCCTTTGCATGGCTTGACCACGCATCCTCACGAGATTGACCGCCCGCGCAAAATCGAGCTTACCGGCTGCGACCAGGGCTGAATACTCACCCAGGCTGTGGCCCGCAAACAAGGTGGGACGCAAGTCCGTTTCGCTCGTCAGTACCCGCCAGACGGCAATACTGGTGGTAAGAATGGCCGGTTGTTGATTGGCGGTTAGTCGCAGCTCCGCTTCTGGACCATCGAAGCACAGGTCACTGAGCTTGAAATCCAGTACTTCATCGGCATCTGCAAAGGTATTTCGAGCTACCTCGAATCTGTCGCACAGCGCCTTGCCCATGCCGACATATTGAGACCCTTGACCGGGGAACATCGCCAAAATATTTGCCATGATTGAATACTCTCAGGTTGAAAACAGGACGCCTGTCGTCCGAACCTATAAGGGTTCAGGTGTGATACGGCTCCCGGCAATCGACAGCAGCCGTGCGAGGTTCGAGGATTTTTTCGAATGTTAGCCGTGACAATGGCGACGGGCAAGTGAAGTGAATCCGAAAAATCGGACAGCTGAAAAGTAATCGATGCCGAAAAAAAAACCCTTGTCCGAACAGGACAAGGGTTTCGTTTCAGCGAATAAGACCCTGGCGGTGACCTACTTTCACATGGGGAAACCCCACACTATCATCGGCGATACACCATTTCACTTCTGAGTTCGGAATGGGATCAGGTGGTTCCAGTGCTCTGTTGCCGCCAGGAAAAAGGAGGCACCCCAGTTATTCGGCTGGGGCGCCGAATACGGTTATGATCGCTTAAGGCTCCACGGATGCATACTCATGTCAGCACCCAAAGATCTTGGGTGTTATATGGTCAAGCCGCACGGTCAATTAGTACGGGTTAGCTTCACACGTTACCGCGCTTCCACCTCCCGCCTATCAACGTCGTCGTCTTCGACGGACCTTCAGGGACCTCGAGGGTCCAGCGAGACCTAATCTCGGGAGGGGCTTCCCGCTTAGATGCTTTCAGCGGTTATCCCGTCCGTACATAGCTACCCGGCAGTGCCACTGGCGTGACAACCGGAACACCAGAGGTACGTCCACTCCGGTCCTCTCGTACTAGGAGCAGCTTCCCTCAAGTCTCGAACGCCCACGGCAGATAGGGACCGAACTGTCTCACGACGTTCTAAACCCAGCTCGCGTACCACTTTAAATGGCGAACAGCCATACCCTTGGGACCGACTTCAGCCCCAGGATGTGATGAGCCGACATCGAGGTGCCAAACACCGCCGTCGATATGAACTCTTGGGCGGTATCAGCCTGTTATCCCCGGAGTACCTTTTATCCGTTGAGCGATGGCCCTTCCATACAGAACCACCGGATCACTAAGACCTGCTTTCGCACCTGCTCGACTTGTCTGTCTCGCAGTCAAGCACCCTTTTGCCTTTGCACTCAATGCGCGATTTCCGACCGCGCTGAGGGTACCTTCGTGCTCCTCCGTTACGCTTTGGGAGGAGACCGCCCCAGTCAAACTACCCACCACACACTGTCCCTGATCCGGATCACGGACCGAGGTTAGAACTCCAAACATACTAGGGTGGTATTTCAAGGATGGCTCCACGACAACTGGCGTTGCCGCTTCAAAGCCTCCCACCTATCCTACACAAGTAGGCTCAAAGTCCAGTGTGAAGCTGTAGTAAAGGTTCACGGGGTCTTTCCGTCTAGCCGCGGGTACTCGGCATCTTGACCGAGATTTCAATTTCACTGAGTCTCTGGTGGAGACAGCGTGGCCATCGTTACGCCATTCGTGCAGGTCGGAACTTACCCGACAAGGAATTTCGCTACCTTAGGACCGTTATAGTTACGGCCGCCGTTTACCGGGGCTTCGGTCAAGAGCTTCCCCCTCACCTAGAGCATCTAAACTTCTGCGTATACGCACTTTTAAGCTGTGATACGCTTTGCCGCTTCGTTTCAAGCTCGCTTCTCGCTTGTTCCGTCAGATAGGCTTCATAATAGGAGACTATCCAATCATCCGCCTTTCGTGTCGATCTGTTCATCCCACACCGATACGCTTTAACTCGCTTTCTCAGATCACGCGTTGATCCAAGATAAAACTCGTCAAATCGCTCACTGTAAAGCACATAGACATAGAACATTCGGCTTCTTAGATGATCTAGGTGAGGGGTAACCCCATCACTTAACCTTCCGGCACCGGGCAGGCGTCACACCCTATACGTCCTCTTTCGAGTTTGCAGAGTGCTATGTTTTTAGTAAACAGTCGCAGCCACCTGGTCACTGCAACCCCCTTCCGCTCCGGCCGCAGGGCCTTCACGTACCGGAGGCGTACCTTCTCCCGAAGTTACGGTACTATTTTGCCTAGTTCCTTCACCAGAGTTCTCTCAAGCGCCTTGGGATTCTCACCCTGCCCACCTGTGTCGGTTTGGAGTACGGTCACTCATTACCTGAAGCTTAGAGGCTTTTCCCGGAAGCCTGGCATCAATCACTTCATCTCCGTAGAGACTCGTCGTCACGCCTCAGGATTGCCACCCCGGATTTTCCTAAGATGACTCCCTACACGCTTAAACCGGCAACCAACAGCCGGCTGACCTAGCCTTCTTCGTCCCCCCATCGCAGTAATGAGCGGTGCAGGAATGTTAACCTGCTTCCCATCGACTACGCCTTTCGGCCTCGCCTTAGGGGCCGACTAACCCTGCGCCGATTAACGTTGCGCAGGAAACCTTGGGCTTTCGGCGAGGGGGCATCTCACCCCCTTTATCGTTACTCATGTCAGCATTCGCACTTCCGATACCTCCAGCGAACCTCTCGATCCACCTTCACAGGCGTACGGAACGCTCCCCTACCGGATCAGAGGACAGAGGACAGAAGACTGAGGACAGAGAAAAACAACGCATCGCTTTTCATCTGTCCTCTGTCCTCTGTACTCTGTCTTCTGACCCCCGCAGCTTCGGTACACAACTTAAGCCCCGTTGAATCTTCCGCGCAGGCCAACTTGACCAGTGAGCTATTACGCTTTCTTTAAAGGATGGCTGCTTCTAAGCCAACCTCCTGGCTGTCTGTGCCTTCCCACATCGTTTCCCACTGAGTTGTGATTTAGGGACCTTAGCTGGCGGTCTGGGCTGTTTCCCTTTCCACGACGGACGTTAGCACCCGCCGTGTGTCTCCCGTGATTGCACTTCTCGGTATTCGGAGTTTGCATCGGTTTGGTAAGCCGGGATGGCCCCCTAGCCGAAACAGTGCTCTACCCCCGAGAG
>WYCW01000004.1:404537-863666 GCA_011392765.1 Candidatus Thiosymbion ectosymbiont of Catanema sp. Cochon2018
CGGGCCAAGGGATTGAAAAAGGCCAAAGAAGTCCTGGATATCATGCGGCTGGGAGAAGAAGAGCGAAGGGCTTACGAGTGGCACATAGAAGAGATGCGCTACCAGGCTAGTATCTACAAATCCAGCCCCTATTACGAAGGAAAAGAAGACGGAGCAAAGGCAAAAGCCACTGAAATGGCCAGGGCAATGAGACAAAAAGGAATCAGCCTGACCGATATTGCTGAAATTTCAGGACTTCCACCTGAAGAAATCGAAAAACTCTAGGGGGCGTTCTCAATTGAGCCAAATCATCATAAAAATCAAACCCGTAGGCTGGGTTACGGCCAGGGACGGCCAAACCCGGCACACGGTATTGCGGATCGGGAAAGCTGGGTTTCGTTTCTCAACCCAGCTACAACACTTAGATGATTTATTAATTGAGAACGTCCCCTAAGAGGCCATCTCTCGGCTGAGAAAATTTTCAATGATAGCCGAAAATCGCAATCGAAGGAGTCTTGCCCCGACGCAAGCCATGATCCTGGCTGCAGGACGCGGCGAGCGTATGCGTCCGCTTACGGACCACACGCCGAAGCCCTTGCTGCAGGCGGGCGGCAAACCGCTCATCGTCTATCATATCGAGCGCCTGGTCGCGGCCGGTGTGTGTAAGATCGTCATCAATCACGCTTACCTCGGCCAGCGCATCGAGGCTGCGTTGGGGGACGGTTCCCGTTGGGGGGTCGAGATCCGCTATTCGCCGGAAGACGAGGCCCTGGAGACCGGCGGCGGCATTTTCAAGGCGTTGCCCCTGCTCGGTCGCGGGCCTTTTCTGGTGGTCAACGGCGACATCTGGACCGACCTGGAATTCGCACGCTTGTGTCTTATAGACAGCCTACTCGCGCACCTGGTATTGGTGGACAATCCCCCCCATCATCCGGAGGGCGACTTCGCGCTCGACAATGGCCGGTTATCGGTGCAAGGCACGCCGCGCTATACCTATAGTGGGATCGGCGTCTATCACCCGGACCTGTTCCACGGCTGCTCGGGCGGAGCCTTCCCCCTGGCGCCCCTGCTGCGTGCCGCGATGGAACGCGCCCTGGTGAGCGGCGAGCACTATCCGGGGTACTGGCTCGACATCGGTACGCCGGAGCGTTTACAGGCCCTGGATCGCATGCTCGAAGACCAATGAACACCAGAAAACTCATCAGTTTCGACTGGGCACTGAAACGCTTGCTGCGCAGCAAGGCCAATTACGAGGTCCTGGAAGGCTTCCTGTCGGAGCTGCTCAAGGACGACCTCGAGATTTTGGAAATCCTGGAGAGCGAGAGCAACCGAGACCATGCCCGGGACAAATCCAATCGGGTGGATCTGAAGGTCCGCAACCGAAAACAGGAAATCATCCTCATCGAGGTCCAGTACGAACGGGAATTCGACTTTCTGCAACGCATCCTGTTCTCCACCGCCAAAACCATCACCGAGCACCTGGCCAAATCGGATTTCTATGAACATGTCGTCAAGGTGATATCGATCAACATCCTGTATTTCGATCTGGGGCATGGGAAAGACTATATCTATCATGGCAAGACCCAGTTTTTGGGACTGCATTACCACGATGAACTGCTGCTGAACGACAAACAACAGAAACTCTTCGGCAAGCGCTATCCCCACGAGCTCTATCCGGAATATTACCTACTGAAGATCAACCAGTTCGATGACGTTGCGAGGGATCCCCTGGACGAGTGGATCTATTTCCTGAAAAACGAAGAGATCAAGGAAGAATTTCGGGCCAAGGGATTGAAAAAGGCCAAGGAGGTCCTGGATATCATGAATCTGGGGGAAGAAGAAAGACTCTCCTACGAGTGGCACATCGAGGAGCTGCGCTACCAGGCCAGTCTCTATCGATCCAGCAGCTATGTCGAGGGTAAAGAAGCAAAAGCTACTGAAATGGCCAGGGCATTAAAGCAAGAAGGGGTCAGCCTGACCATCATTGCTAAAACTTCAGGACTTCCACTCGAAGAGATCGAAAAACTCTGATGCAGGAAGACCTTTCCCTGCGGCGTCTGCGATTTGCCGACACATTGAACGTTTCAAAATTCAAAAATAAGGATTGTAGGGAAGATTGAGAAGTATTCCAGCTCTTTGAACCGCCAATAACCGGTTGTCAGGCTTGATCGTGCTCAGGGTTACTCGGCGATTATCAGCGAATTCCTCAAGACTCACCTCTTTTACCCAACCTGTCTCCTTTGAATTGTGAATAACCGAGAAAGATTTTCGGCCAATTGCATGTCACCCGTCTTCGAGTAGCACCATGGGCCAGGAAATCGATACATCCCGCTTTACCCCAGCCGACCTCGAGACCTTTCGAACACGTCTACGCGAGGAGACGGCGCTGCTGGAGGGCTGGTTCCGGGACGGTGTCTTTGCATCGGCCCCCAAGGTCGGGGGTTTCGAGCTCGAGGCCTATCTGGTCGCAGCCGACCTGAATCCCGCTCCGATTGCGGGGCCTTTTCTGGAACGCCTGGCCGACCCTTTGGTCGTGCCGGAGCTGGCTACCTTCAACGCCGAGATAAACGGCACCCCACAGCGTCTGCGGGGGGACGCCCTGAGCCGCCTGGCGGCAGAGCTGGAGGCCACTTGGAAACGCTGCGCACGGGCCGCGATCGGGCTCGATGCCCGCCTGGCCATGATCGGCATCTTGCCGACGGCGCGGCCGGAACACCTGGACATGGCACACATGAGTCCGCTCAAACGCTACCAGGCACTCAACGAGCGGATCCTCCAGCTGCGCCGGGGGCGTCCCTTCACCCTGGAGATCCTGGGTGAAGATCGCCTGTTTCTGGAACGGCAGGACGTAATGATGGAGTCGGTTGCCACCTCCCTCCAGATCCATCTGCAGGTAAATCCGGAAGAAGCGGCTCGGGTCTACAACTGGTCCAAAGTCCTGGCCGCCCCCATGGTGGCCGTCAGCGCCAACTCTCCCTTCCTGTTCGGCTGCGACCTATGGGCGGAAAGCCGCATCCCCCTGTTCGAGCAGGCGATCTCGGTCGGCGGGCCTTTTTTCCGCGAGCGGGTTACCTTCGGGCTGCGCTATGTGGAAGACTCGGTGTTCGAGTGCTTCCGTGCCAACCTGGATCGCTTTCCGGTGCTGCTGCCGCAGGTCATGGACGAACCTCCCGAGCAACTCGCCCACCTGCGCCTGCACAATGGGACCATCTGGCGCTGGAATCGACCGCTGATCGGTTTTGACGCCGACGCCGCCGGCACGCCGCCCCATCTGCGTATCGAGCACCGCGTCATGCCCGCCGGCCCCACCGTTGCGGACGCTATCGCCAATGCGGCCCTCTATTTCGGTGCCGTCCAGTCCTTCGCCGGGGAGGGTGCGCACCCCCGTCGGCACCTGCCCTTCAGCGTTGCCAAAGGCAACTTCTATGAGGCCGCGCGTGAGGGGCTCGATGCCGAAATAGAGTGGCTCGACAGGCGTCCGACGACTCTCCACCAAGTATTGACGGACGACCTTCTCCCCCGGGCGGGTCAGGGCCTGACCGAGCTCGGCATCGACGCTTCGGAGATAGACCGGTGGCTGGGTATCATCGCCGGCAGGCTACGGACCGGACAAACCGGGTCCGCCTGGCAGCGGGCCTGGGTCGCGCGGCATGGACGAGATTTGACGGCCCTGACCGCCGCCTACCTGGAGCGTCAGGAATCCGGGCTGCCCGTCCACCAGTGGCCCCTTTGATTACTCCGTAGCGCAGATGAATGATGAATGCGGAATGATGAGTGATGAGTGATGAGTGATGATCTAGGTGATGAATGCGGGAGCAGCCATCTCCCTCATTATTCAGCTGCCCGATCCCTCGCTACGAACACGTAAATCAGACAGGCCCTAGGATTCCTTGAATGACCGGATTTTGTGCAGATGAATCAAATTTCGCAAACGTCTAACCCCTCTCGTTGTCGTGATCGTGATCATGATCGTAGTCGAAGCCGCCGTAGGAGGGATAGCATTCTTTCGCAGTTCGTGGTTTCCTGAGGTCCCGGCCAGGTACCGGGTCGAAACCCGTAGCCATCAGGTTTTCCGTGCCCGCTTTGCCTTGCGTCGCCGATTACGATCACGATCACGGTTCCGCTTTCGATAGCGATAGAGTGATGATCACGGCTCGTCGGTCTGAGGCGAAGCCTCGCTAGGATCCTTGAGGGACCCGAATCTTTACAAATGAGTCAAGTTTGTGCGCTGCACAAAAATAGTTCTGCCTCTTGTTGGGCAGGAATCGCAAATCCTTTGAACCACGGAGGCAGACACGGATAAACACGGATCACAATCTGTGTTTATCCGTGTCTGCCTCCGTGGTTCTTCGGTGCGGTTGGTTACGCCTCGTCGGTCTGAGGCGAGGCCTCGCTAGACCAATAACATGCTGCAGGAACTCCACGCCCTCCCCGCCGGTCTTTTGGAGACCGCTCCCCACGACCTCGCGTCCCTGCTCGGCGGTCCGACCCTGATCCATCTTGTCGGAAACCGTGAGCCGGCTCTGTTCGTCTCCGTGCTCCTGCACGGCAATGAGCCTGTAGGCTGGAACGCCCTGCGCTCCCTGCTCATCGG
This sequence comes from Candidatus Thiosymbion ectosymbiont of Catanema sp. Cochon2018, assembly GCA_011392765.1. Taxonomy (GTDB): domain Bacteria; phylum Pseudomonadota; class Gammaproteobacteria; order Chromatiales; family Chromatiaceae; genus Thiosymbion; species Thiosymbion ectosymbiont_A. The sequence goes on from WYCW01000004.1 coordinate 409,111, forward strand.
CTACCGGAAACGCTTCGGCACCCTGCGCCTACCGCGCACCCTGAGCCTATTCATCGGCAATGTCGCCGCCGCCGCTGCAGGAGTACGCCGTCTCCCGGGTCAGCCCGACTACAATCGGATCTGGCCCGGCGCCGAATCCCACCCGACGCCGGAGCACGCCATGATGCGCCGGATCGTCACCATCATGCGACGACGAGGCATCTTCGCCAGCGTGGATATCCACAGCAACACCGGCTACAACCCTCACTATGGTTGCGTCAACGTCCTGGACAACCGCTACCTGCACCTGGCGACCCTGTTCAGCCGTACCCTGGTCTACTTCACCCGCCCCCGCGGCGTGCAATCCATCGCCATGAGTCGGCTGGGCCCGGCGGTAACCCTGGAGTGCGGAAAGGTAGGGGAAAAGCATGGCGTGGATCACGCCCGCAACTACCTGGATGCCTGTCTACACCTGTCCGCACTGCCGCAACACCCGGTGGCCTCCGGCGATATCGACCTCTTCCACACCGTCGCCCAGGTCAAGCTGCCGGAGGGAGTGAGCTTCGGATTTCCGCCGGGGCAGGCCGACATCCTGTTGAGCCCGGAGCTGGAGCGTTTCAATTTTCGAGAGCTGCCCTGTGGTACTGCCTTCGGCCGTGTGAACGCGCCCAACGGGGTCCGGCTCGAGGCCCGGGACGAACAAGGCAGAGATGTCGCCGAGCGTTATTTTTATATAGCGCACGGTGAGCTGCGCCTGAAGCTGCCGGTCATGCCCGCCATGCTCACCCGCAATGAGGCCGCTATTCGCCAGGATTGCCTTTGTTACCTCATGGAACGCTATAGCTAGACATACAAAACCCCGAAAATCAAGCAGGAAGATAATCAATAGAATGTTGATTACTTTCTCCACTACCCATAGAGTAATTTTGTCGTCAAGAAATCCGATAGTGTCTGTGTCTTTACCTGGAGAATCGGGGCCGATTTTCGATCCGGATGATCCGCGGAGAACTGAAAATACGGGGGAAGACAAAGAGAAGGAGGAAATGAAAAAAGCGCGCGGTTGAGAGTGAAGATTCTCTGCCGAGGGGTGAAGACCAAATACAAGATGGGTGTCCTTTTATTACTGGCAACGGTTGACAAATGGTACCGAATGGCTGGTTTTGAAGGGCGTTGACCGCTTCGGTCGTCCTGTTTCACCTTTTCCACGTTTTCCACGGCCCCTCCAGGGCGAGCGCGTATAAATCCCTCTGAAAACATGATCTTGTAAGTTGGGCAAAGGGCCAGGCATGTCCCGACGGAGGAGGGAGCCCGGCCCGTGCCCAACACCGTTGTTGGGCACGCCCACCGTCCACAGATGCGGTTCGCGCCTGGCGGTGGGGCAGTCCGAAAAGGACAACACACGCTCACCGCATCCTACGGGCTTTGCCCAACCTACTTGGTCCATGCAGACTCTATGCATTTTTATCAATTAGGATAGTACTGGCGGTCGATAAACTATTGCCGGCTACCAGCCATCGGAAGCTGGTGGTTGGTCGGCTGATGGACCGCAGCGGGCGTAAAGATTTTCCTGATCAGCAATGAGTTTCAGCTACCCGAATCGACTGCTCCGGGGACAGGGCTTCGACCACCTGAAGAACTGAAGGCGTTAGCGTAATCCGGCACGAGCCAACCTGAGATCGCCGTCTTTTAAGACCGGGGTAAAATTGCCGCCGCACTCCAAAACGTGCGGTAGTCTCTTCCATGATCGTGAGCAGTTCGGAATCCATAAAGAACCGAGGAAAAAACCCTATGAGGTACTGCAATAGGGGCATTCGAGCCAATACAATCATCCTTTGTTCAATCGCATTGTTTTACGCCTTGCCGGTATCCGCAACCAACTGGGTCATGCTCCAGGGGACCGAGCCGGCCAAGGCACCGGCCTATCGCCCCTTCGGGTTCATCGGCATCGAGTACCAGCAAACCGATGATTCGCAGATTGCGGCCGGTCCCTATAAGGGGCAACCCCTGATGCCGAATCGGATCGGCCCCCGGTTGGAGAATGCCTCCGAGTTCCAATTCGCTCACGCCCGCCTGGGACTGCGGGGGCGTTTGCTCACCGGTAAGCTCAACTATTGGATCTCACCGCTCGCCGGTGACAACGGCATCTCTCATAACGGTAGCCCCAATGTGAAGCTCACGGACCTGAGTGTTACCCTCAACCTGATTCCCCACGCCCGGATTCGCATTGGTCAGTTCAAGCAACCGGGCTCGGAGGAGGGCCTGCAGCCCGCGGTCCTGCGTGATTATATTCGGCCCACCAACCTTTCCAGACAGCTTACCAACGAGCGTTTTTTCGACAGCGACGGTACTCCGAAGAATGACGACAATGTCTTCGACGGCCCCTTGAGCGGTTGGCGCGATACCGGCATCCAGGTTTTCGATGCCTTCAAAACGAACGCCTGGGAACACACCTATGCCCTCATGGTGGGCACCGGAACCGGTCCGGCGATCTACAACGGCTCCGGTAGTGGCCGGCCGGAGCGGTATCTCTACTGGAGCTCCGAGCTGATCTTCGGCGGCAAGGGTCCCTTCCGCGATGGATTGAAGCTGACCGGCTGGTATCAGGACGGAGAACGCGAGCTCCGGGTCGGTGCGCAACAAAAGACGGAGACCTTCGACCGCAGGCGTTACGGCCTGGGCGCCACTTTCCGCCGCGGTCCCTGGCGTATCGCGGGTGAGTGGGTCAAGGCCGACGGCATGATCTTCAACGGCACGGACGGCGGTGCCGTTCCCGGCTCCACCAGTAACAGCGGTAAGGAGATCTCGGGCTTCAATGTCTTGCCGGACGACGAGGCCGATGGCTGGTACCTGGATGGGGGTTATCGATTGTTCGGCGACTGGGAACTGCGTGCCCGCTATGATCGCCTCAACCGAGGCACAAACGAGAAGGGGACCGAGCGCCGCTTCGAGACCTTTACCCTCGGCATTACCTATCGCCACAATAAGCAGGTGCGCGTGCTGACCGACTATGAATTCCGCCAAGTCGAGGCCCCCGGCCTGTCCGACAGTGCTACCCCCAACCGGATACTGAGTAAGGTGGACGACGTTTTCGGCGTCAAGATCTGGGTCCGGTTCTGAATTTCCGTGTTCGGGGCACAATTTACCGAGAAATCTCAATGCCGGTCGTTTTGACCGGTGTTAGATTTTCCCCTTCGCTGCCTCGGGGCGGTGGAGTTTTCCCGTATCCGGTCGCCTTACCGCGTTGGAAAAGCCGAGTTGGCGGGATGTCCCAAGGGCCGCCATCGTTCTGGACGGCCGTTCGTATTATCTGAGATTTGGAGAAAAGATCATGAAAGCGTTGAGAATCTCGCTGGGTATCCTATTTGTGCTGCTGGTCACGGCAATGACACCCCTCTCGGCGGAGAAGCAGAGGAGCATTTTCTACAATATAACAACGGATGAGGCCTGGAAGGTGGGGATGGCCCTGGGACAAGCCACCAAGGCCCTCGAGAAGGGGTACAAGGTCACCATCCATCTCAACACGCGGGCCGTATTCATTGCCTCGAAAGCTTTCGCCAGCGATCACAACGGCGCGTCCGGTAAAAGCCTGGAAGACATGTTGAAAACCTTGCTGGACAAGGGCGCGCAAGTCCTTATGTGTCCAATGTGTACGAAGAAGGCTGGCTTGACGAAGGATGACCTGATCGAAGGTGTGATCATGGGCGGCCCGGATATTACCCTGAAGGCGATGACCGCCGATCATACGGCGGTGATCAGCTTCTGATTTCCTGATGGTAGGACCGTAGGCTGGGTTGCGGCCAGGGACGGCCAAAACCCAGCAATAACCAAAGCTGGGTTTCGTTCCTTGCCACCCAGCCTACCGATTTAAAATCAATGTGTTAGTTTTTAGACAGCCTCTTAACCGGCATCCTGAAAGTCGTATGCATCTTCTAAACGGGCCAGGGCCACCGTGTAACGGGCCCCCTGTTTGAGCTTCTCGTAATTGCCGAAGACCTCGATCAGGTTGCGCTTCAGGTACTGCCGTAACCCGTTGATAGCAACCAGGTATAGTCTCCCTCCGGGCCGCAACCGATCACGGGCGTCGTGTAGATAGAGGCTGATCATCTCCTTGCCCACCTTGGCCGGAAGGTTGCTTGCGATCAGGTCGAAGCGCAAATCCGGGTCGATCTGGTCGAATCCATTGCTGAGTCGGGCGCGGGCATTGCGGATTGCGTTGTGCTCGGCGTTGCGGTTGCTGTACCGAACGGCGACGAAATCCTTGTCCACCATCAGGGTGCGGCCCTCCGGAGCTAGTATTGCCAAGGCAAGGCCGATGGGTCCGTAGCCGCAACCCAGGTCGAGACAGTCGTCCGCCGGCCTTACCTCGAGGTGTTCGATCAGGAGCCGGGTACCCTCGTCGATCCCGCGCGGGGAGAACAGGCCCCAGGTACTGTGAATCATCAGGCTGCGTCCGCCCAACTCGGCGGTAAACCGGATGTCGGCTCGGAGCTTATCGAGTTGCCGTTTGCTGAGCATGTTTCTTGTTCATCGGGCACCGAAACAACGGCCACCTTTTTCGATCAACTCGGGGCAGCCCGTATCGGAATTTTCCCGGCAGCCCGATGCGAAGTCTAACCTCAGGGCTCGGAAATGCTAACCCGTATACCTCACCTGCCTGTCGCGGCTTGCCGAGCGACCCCGGATTCCGTAGTCTTATCTACCTACACTTCCAACCCTTCGGCGCAATACCCTCCGCTCATGGATACCAGCATCGATAGTGCCCGCTTCAACATGGTCCGGCAGCAGATCCAACCCTGGAATGTCGTAGACGAGAGGGTTCTGTCGGTGATGGCGGATATTCCGCGGGAGCAGTTCGTTCCGGCGGCCTATCGCAACCTGGCCTATGCGGATATGGAGATTCCCATCGGGGAGGGACAGACCATGCTGGCGCCCAAGGTGGTGGCCCATCTGCTGCAGGCCCTCGCCGTCCGGACCGACGACAAGATCCTGGAGATCGGCAGCGGGACCGGTTATGTAACGGCCTGCCTATCCCATCTCGGGGGCTGGGTGGTGAGTGTGGAGATCTACGCGGACCTGGCGGAGCAGGCGCAGACGACGCTGCGATCGCTCGGGCTGCGGCGGCTGGAGGTACGGCTCGGAGACGGTCTCGAAGGGCCGGTGGCCGGAGGCCCCTTCGATGTGATTGCCATAACAAGCTCCCTACCGAACACCGAATCACTGGGGATACTGGAAGAGCAGCTGGCCCCCGACGGGCGCCTGTTCGCCGTTGTCGGTGAAGAACCGGTCATGGAGGCCCTGATCGTGACCCGTGTCACCAACCGGGATTTCCGCCGTCAGTCCCTGTTCGAGACCTGTGTGCCTGCGCTGGAGAAGATCCCGGAGCCGGAGCGGTTTGTCTTCTGAGGCTTGGTTGGGACACCTTGTTGACAAAGTGTTAATCGGCTAACAATGCCTTTTTGCGTTAAATGGAAGGACATGAATTCACGCCTTGTCGGTCTGAGGCAAAGCCTCGCTAGTTGTTTATTCTGGAAGCGTCGTCGTAGATTTTTTCAATCAGATCCAACAACCGCTGCAAGGCACCCTGGTTCGCTTGAACTACCCGCCGTCCTTGTTCGCCTACCTGGGTTCGGATCGTCGCATCCCCCAACCATTTCTTCATGCATTGCGCCAGCGCATGAGCGTCCTTTACCTGTACCGCAGCACCCTCCTGCATCATCAGCTCGGCAATTTGGACGAAATTGAAGACGTGAGGCCCCACCGCGACAGGCACCCCCACCGCTGCCGCCTCCAGTAGATTATGGCCGCCGGTGGGGACCAGACTGCCCCCGATGAAGGCCACATCTCCCGCGGCGAGAAACGCCGGCAGCTCCCCCATGGTGTCACCGAGGAACACCGAAACCTGCTCCCCGCAGGGATCCCTGGTGGAGCGGCGCGCCAGTCCGAAGCCCCGATGCGCGACCAGTGCCGCGACCCGCTCGAAGCGACCAGGGTGGCGTGGTACCAGAACCAACAAGGCCCCCGGTAGCTGCTCCAGGATCTTGCGATGGGCGCGGAGAATCTGCTCCTCCTCGCCCTCGTGAGTACTCGCCGCAACCCAGACCGGGCGCTGAATACCCCAGAAGCGGCGTAGTACTTCCGCGTGGTCGAGCAGACTGCCGGGCCGGCAGACATCGAACTTGATGTTACCGGTCACCTGTACCTGTTCGCCAGGGACCCCCAAAGCCTGAAAGCGGGCCGCATCGTCGGGGCTTTGGGCACCGATCGCTGCGAATCGCCGCAAGGTCTCACCGGTGAAGCCGCCCAACCGGGCGTACCCCTGAGCGGAACGGGCGGACAATCGGGCATTGGCCAGCACCACCGGAATCCCGCGGCGTTCGCAGGCGCCGAGCATATTAGGCCAGATCTCGGTTTCCATGACGATCGCCAGCCGGGGCCTGACCGCATCGAGAAAGCGGTTCATGATCGGCGTCAAGTCGAAGGGCGTATAGACATGGCGAACAGTGTCCTCGAACAGGCCGCGCAGGCGCTCCGAGCCGGTGGGTGTGGTGGTGGTGACCATGACGCCGGTGTGCGGGTAACGTTCGAGGAAGTGCTTGATGAGCGCTGCGGCTGTCTGGACCTCACCCACGGAAACGGCGTGGATCCAGATACCGGCCCGCAGCGGGCGCCGGCTGTAGAGACCGAGCCGCTCGCCCCAGCGCTCGCGGTACGCCGGCGCATGCCGGCTACGCCAGACCAGACGCAGCAGCAGAAAGGGAAGGGCGAGATAGAGTAGTAGGTTATAGAGCCGCGCCACGGCGGGGACAACGTCAGCATCAGGTGAAAAGGCCGACGCAAGTCTACCACAGGGCACGGAAACTCATTCCTCCGCCGGATTCGGCAGCAGGGATGGCGAGTATGGCCTAGGGGGCGTTCTCAATTTATATACGGCACCTTAAGCATGGCGCTCCAGCCAGGCGGTCAAATCACCGGCTGTGCGGAAATCCAACAGGGCCTCGGCCAGTGCGGCCAATTCGTCACGACCGAGCCGGTGAATCCGTTGGCTGTCGCTTTCCGGGATTGGCCCAATCGCACGTCCAAGCTGGCGTAGAACCAACCCCAGCTCGCCCTCTTCCCGGCCCTTTTGCCAACCCTCTTCTCGACCCTTTTCCCAGCCCTCCTCTCGGCCCTCTTCCCGACCCTTTTCCCGGCCCTTTTCCCAGCCCTCCTCTCGGCCTTCTTCCCGACCCTTTTCCCAGCCCTCTTCCCGCACGGCATCCAGGTCCGCGTAGCCGCGCCGTTGCAGCAGGTTGCGCAGTGCGGTCTCGTGGGCCGCATCCGGGTCGTACAGGGCCTCCACCGGCACCGGGTTGGCGAGGATTCCGGGGGCCTTCAGCTGCTGTCCGGGATACGCCGGAGAAGGGGAAGCGTGCGGCTCGTACACCTCCACCCGGCGCGGTCCAGTCAGGCGCACGACCCAGACATAGCGCGTCCCTGCCCCAAGCAGGGTGCGAATCTTTTTTTGCAGGTTCTGCTCGTCCTGACCGACATCGGCATACTCCACTGCCAACGGCGGTGCCCCGGATATCCAACCCGGAGCGTCCGGGACATTGCCCACGGCGATATCGGGGGCGCGCAGGTTCTCCTCGTCCGGCGTAAATCCGGCATCGAAGCCGGCTGATTCCACGGCTGGATCGCTCTCCAGCGCAAATCCCCCGTTCAGGCTTGCCTGGGCGTGCCGCCCGCTGCCGGGCAGACACTCGACGGGATGGCCGTTGTCGAGCTCGTAAGGATCGCCGTCACGCAGCTGGTTCGCGCGAAAGGGACCCGTGGTGTGGTATTGCTGTTTACTTGACATCTTGGTCGAGTTCCTATGATTTGGCGATGTGGTTGCCCGTCTCGTAGACGGCCGCAAGGAGCAACAGCAGCCTATACCCCTCCTCCTCCGGATAACCCTCCGGCGTGGATAGTATATCTTCCCTGTCTTGATTGCGGTCGGGCACATCACGCCGCCATCCATTGATGCGGTTCGCGCCTCCTCGTGATGCCATTCTGTAAGATCTGCCGCGCGAACCGCACCGAAGAACCACGGATGGACACGGATAGACACGGATCACAATCTGTGAGGCTGTCTAAAAACTAACACCTTGATTTGGTAGTGGTTGAATTCTAAGTGGTGCGGTCATGTGACTGTTGTCTTCAATTCCAAATCATAGCGGTGGAGGAAAAGAGCCAAGCAGATTTCACCACTTAGGATTTAGCCACTACCCTTGATTTAAAAATGAAAAATCCTTCGTGTCTTCGTGGCTTTGTGTGTGAAATGAAGAACATCACACAAAGGCACAAAGCCGCAAAGGGGTACTAAGAGACTGTCTTTTTAGACAGGCTCTGTGTTTATCCGTGTCTGCCTCCGTGGTTCCAAAGGGGGTAGAGGGCAGAATGCGGAATAATGATGAATGCGGAATGATTCATCACTCATCATTCATTTGGAGCGACCTGTGGTGCCGGGGGCAATGCCATTAAGTTAGCTGTTGGCCATTTAGAGAAAACTACGAATCACGCGAATTTCCGCGAATCGATTCGCGAGGATTCGCGTGATTCGTAGTTGCTTCTCTTACTTTGCCGACCGGTAACGCTTAACTTAATGGCATTGGCGCCAGGGGGTGTTGAATAACCGTCGTACCAACCGCCAATAGGACAAGATTCACAGGATTATTTTTCTTGAATAATAATGATGACATCCTGGTTCGGCAAAAAGCACCCATCATTCCGCATTCATCACTCATCAACTACCTCGGCCAGAACCGAACAACCCTTGGACTTGGCCTGTTCCCGGAGCGCCTCTTCCAACACCGGATCACCCTTGTTCCACTCCGTCTTTTTGGCCCGCCGCCACATCCCTTTGGCGATGTACTGGTCGTCGCAGGCGAGCCCGGCGCGATATTCTACATGCTCCTGCTCGACATCCGGCGGTGCCGGCCAAGCCGCGAACAGGCCCTCTTGATCGTGCATGACATCGAATCCCTGGAGTGGCGAGATCGCCTTCGGCACCAGGGGCAGATCGAAGGCGTTGGACCAGAAGCGATCGATGGCCTCCGCGACCCATTCCCGCCTATACCGGAACCAGTGTTCTCCTTCCTGCTTCAGCATCTCTTCCAGCTCCTCGATCTCTGAGAACACTGAAAGCAACCCTTTCCATTCGACGACCGGCGAACGCAGGCCCTGCAGATCGGCAAGTGAGAGCTCCGTCTCGCGGAAATCCGTTCCGTAGACCCTCGCCTTCCGGAGATCCGCGCCCTGCAGCTGTGCCCCTTCGAGATCCGCGCCTTGCAGGTTCGCCGACGAGAGATCCGCGCCCTGCAGCCTCGCCCCCCGGAGATCCGCACCCTGCAGCTGCGTCCACAGAATACTCCCACCCCCCAATTCCATCCCTCCGAGATTCGCGCCCTGCAGCCTCGCCCCCCGGAGATCCGCGCCCTGCAGCTGCGCCCCCCGGAGATCCGCGATCTGCAGCTGCGTCTGCAGGAGATCTGCGCCTTGCAGCTGCGCCCACTGGAGAACCGCGCCTTGCAGCTGCGCCCCGAAAAGATTCGCGCCCTGCATCTGCGCCCCCAAGAGAACCGTGCCCTGCAGCTGCGCCCCGAAAAGAACCGCGCCTTGCAGCTGCGCCTCCCGGAGAACCGCGCCCTGCAGCTCCGCCTCGTAGAGATTCGCGCCTTGCAGCTGCGCCACCCAGAGATTCGCGTCTTGCAGCCGCGCCCTCTGGAGATCCGCGTCTTGCAGCCGCGCCTCATGGAGTCTTGCGCCCCGCAGGTTTGCCCCCTGTAGCGTCGCGTGCTGCAGTTGTGTGTCCCGGAGGTCCGCGTTCCAGAGCTTGCTTTCATAGAAATCGGCATAGCGCAGATCCCGGCCACGCAGATCCAGGGCCTCACCGTCCTTCAGCCAGACCTTTGCCTCCGCTTCGGTATCCCCTTTGGTTTTACGGGCGGCAGACAACAGTTCCACCGGGGGCTTCTTGCGCACCAGGGTCCGTTCCCGCAGCTCCAGATTCCGATGGATACAGAACAATCCCTCTTTGCGTTCAGCATTCCCATAGGTACAGGACCATCCCTGCTCGCGTTCGGCCAGCCGTTTTTCGATGTCGCCGACGTGTGGAACCAACAGGCTCCAGCTACCGACGAGCAGCAGACCCGTGGCCACCAGGACCCCCAAGATCCTGGATACCAGGATCCCCCACCTGCGCCGAGAGGGTGTCGCAAAGGTCCTTTCGAACCACAGAGACACAGAGGACACGGAGAAGGGCACAGGCCGATTCTCTGCGTTCTCTGTGTCTCTGTGGTTTAAATTCACGGACTGGCAGGTGGTGCCATCGTTTTTGCGACACCCTCGACGGGAGAGGGGCTGTTGCGATACCCCCCGTCGAGAATGGGACCACCAGTCCCGCCAGCGGTCGGAGGGGGAGAACAAGCGCGGCCAGAAGGCCCACAGCAACAGCAGATCCAGGGTGAAGACCAGTTGGTGATTGATGGTGATTCCTTCGCCGTGATAAGGCAGGAACTTATATTGGATGGCCGCCAGCAGGGTAACGGGGGTCAACAGAATGATGAAGACAACCGCTGCCCTGAATGCCCAGCGGATCAGCCGTGAATGGTGGGTGCCGACAATCAGATGACTGAAGACCAGCGGAAAGGGCAGCTCCCGCTGGAGCCGTTCCAGTTGCGGCGGCAATGATTCGAGGGCCTGGTCGAGATGGAACAGCTTGCGCGACAGCAGGAAAAACTGGTTGAGCAGGTGGGCATGGAAGATCAGTACCAGCCAGGGGACGAAGATGTAGAACCCGACCAGGGGCAGCTCCACATTCAGCAAAGGCAGCTTGGTGCCGGTCTCTTTGAGGAGCTGCTCGTCGGTGGTGGAAAAGACGATGACCGCCACATAAAAGGCGAACAGGAGAAAGGTGAAATAGAGTTGGCGCACATGGCGCGCGGACTCGTCCGCCGCTACTCGCAGCTCCGCGGGCTGCTTGAGGGCATCCTCCTCCTTTTTAAGGGCAGCCTCCTCTTCCCGCAACCGGCGTTCTTTGTTCCACCCAGGAGACATAGTGATGAGTGATGAATGCGGAATGCGGAATGCGGAATGCGGAATGATGAATGATGAGTGATGAATGGGGAGTGGATAGGGTTTTCCCTGCCCGCGGGGATGAACCGATTTTTCCTATACTCAATAATGCTCACACCCCGGAGCGTGGGAATGCCACACTCATCATTCCGCAGCCCGCGAGGATCCTTGAGTGACCCGCATCGTTACAAATGAGTCGAATTTGCGCGGGGCATGAAAGGAAGGGATTCCCGGTTTTGATCCCCTCTCCCCATCCCTCTCCCAGGGGGAAAGGGGGCGCATTTACCGGCTCCTTTCTCCCCCCCTTCTCCCGGCGCAAGCCGGAGGTTGGGGGGGCCTGGGGAAACCGTTGTGTATTCACCTTACTTCCCGACTGAAAGCCCCTCTCCCCTCGGGGAGAGGGGTTGGGGAGAGGGGGATCAAGGGTTGGTCCTCGGCATTTGCCATTCCGGAGTGCGCTGCATAACAACTTCACGCCTGGTCGGTCTGAGGCAGAGCTTCGCCAGACTTAGAGCCTGTCTAAAAAGACAGTCTCTTAATACCCCTTTGTGGCTTTGTGCCTTTGTGTGATGTTCTTCATTTCTCACACAAAGCCACGAAGACACGAAGAATTTTTCATTTTTAAAACAAGGTGTTGGTTTTTAGACAGACTCTTAGGCTAAGCCCCGATCGAGTACCAGTCTGGAATCCATAAAGAGCCATAGAGTATTCCTTTCGGCTTGTTCTTGATTGCCCCTGCCTTCCGCCATGAAATCAGGCGCGAATTTTGCGAACTTGGTTGGCACGCCGGACAGCAAACGGCGAGCAGGACGAATTCGGATTTCGTCGCCATTTCGCTCGATCTCCAAGTCAATGTCAGTATGTTCATAGGCTAGGTTGGCAGGAATACGAATTGCTTGTGAGTTACCGTCTTTGAAAGCGCGTGTGGTGTGCATGATAAACCCCAATTTTTCTCGTTCCCACGCGCTACGTGGGAACGCGGAAGCTCCGCGCCGCGGAGAGAATCAAGCCCGTGTCCACCATTCCGTCGATGCTCATGCAAACAAGATAGCGAGCGGGATGTGGGTCCCGTACCAGGTTTCCAGGGCCTGCCCGGAGCGTCTTGTTTCCATACTTCCATAGCCGCCCGTTCGGGGCCGGGTATAGACCTCTACGGCACGTGCGTCGGCAAGCACCAGCCAATAGGTGGATACACCCGCACCGGCGTAAAGGTCTGCCTTGGCCCGATCCAGCTCGATGCTGCTCACCGCGATCTCTATGACCAACTCGGCCGTTGCCGGATGCTGGTGGCGGTAGGTCTCGCTGTCCCCGAGCACGATTGCGAGGTCGGGTTCGGGCTCCGAGGTCGCAAGTGTCAGCGGGTCCTCCTTGCGCAAGTGATAGCCCGGTGGAAGATCCACCGCAAGGCAGTCGAACAGGCGGTGGGCAAGGAGGGTGTGCAGGGGAGATTTCGTCATCTTTTCAACGACTACCCCGTTCAATAATTCGGTCTTGACGGGCACCATCCCCAAGTCCCGCAACTTGTGATAACACGCGACCGAAAAGGGTACGAGGCGGCGCCTTACGGCCGGACGTTCGAGCATCTCGACCATTTGGGGGCGGCGTAGTGATCGGTGAGTGGCTGTCACTCCGCCACCTTTGCCCGGCTCGCTGATGATGTGATTTTGATCGTCCGTCATGAGATTTGCTCCTTATTCATCATTCCGCATTCATCACTCATCATTCAATGTGCTTCTTCCCAGTCTTTGCCTATCCCCACATCGACCGCCAAGGGTACCCGCAGCTGTGCCGCCGCTTCCATCTCCTTGCGAATGCGTTCCCCCGCGGTCTCCGCTGCTTCTTCCGCTACCTCGAACACCAGTTCGTCGTGGACCTGCATAATCATCCGCACCGGCGGTCGTTCGTCCCGGAGCCAGCGATCCACCGCGATCATGGCCCGCTTGATGATGTCCGCGGCGGTTCCCTGCATGGGGGCGTTGATGGCGGTACGTTCGGCCCCCGCCCGCCGGCCCTGGTTGCTGTGGTCGATATCGGTCAGATAGAGCCGACGACCGAACAGGGTATCGACGTATTTGTCCTTCCTCGCCTGCTCGCGGATGTTGTCCATGAATGCCCTGACTCCCGGATAGCGCCGGAAATAGAGGTCCACATACTCTTGGGCCGCCTGGCGCTCGATGCCGAGCTGACGGGCCAGCCCGAATGCGGACATGCCGTAGATGAGCCCGAAGTTGATGGCCTTGGCGGCCCGGCGCCGGTCGCCGGAGACCTCCTGGGGAGACTGGCCCCAGACCTCGGCGGCGGTGGCGCGATGGATGTCCAGACCGGCATCGAAGGCGGCCAACAGCCTCTCGTCGCCGGAGAGGTGGGCCATGATGCGTAGCTCGATCTGGGAATAATCCGCCGCGAGGATGCGGTAGCCCGCCGCGGGGATGAAGGCACGGCGGATGCGCCGTCCGTCCTCGCTACGGATCGGGATGTTCTGCAGGTTGGGGTCGGAAGAGGAAAGACGGCCGGTGGCGGCTACCGCCTGGTGATAGCTGGTGTGTACCCGGCCGGTGTCCGGGTCGACCATCTGCGGCAGCTTGTCGGTGTAAGTGGATCTGAGCTTGGCCAGGCCCCGATGTTCCAGGATGAGTCGCGGCAGCTCGTGTCCCTGCTCGGCAAGCTGTTGGAGCACGGATTCGGAGGTCGAGGGGGCCCCCTTCGGGGTCTTGGCGATGATCGGCAGCCCTTTTTCCTCAAAAAAGATCTCTCCGATCTGCTTGGGCGAGCCCAAATTGAATTTGCGCCCTGCCTCCTCATAGGCCGCCTGCTCCAGCGCTTGCATACGCCGGGCCAGGTCGGCGCTCTGGGCGGCGAGCAAATCCGCGTCCACGCGCACCCCGTTTCTCTCCATTCTCGCCAGCACCGGGACCAGAGGTACCTCGATCTCCCGATAGAGGTTCAACAGGGAGGGCTCCGCCTGCAGCCGGGGAAACAGCGCCCGGTGCAGGAGAAGGGTGACATCCGCGTCCTCGGCGGCGTAGGGACCTGCCTCGTTTATGGGGATCTGGTCGAAGCTCAGTTGCTTGGCGCCCTTGCCCGCGATGTCCTCGAACCGAATGGTGTCCTGCCCCAGATACTTCTTCGCCAGGGAGTCCATGTCGTGGCGGGTGGCGGTGCTGGCCAGCACATAGGATTCCAGCATGGTGTCCTGGGCGATCCCCTGCAGGTGAATGCCGTGATTGGCCAGCACGTTCATGTCGTACTTGAGATTCTGGCCCAGCTTGGGCCGCTCCGGGTCCTCCAGCAGGGGTTTTAAGTTTTCAAGCACCCAGTCCCGGTCGAGCTGGTCCGGTGCGCCGGGATAGGCGTGGGCCACCGGGACATAGGCCGCTCGGTGCGGCTCGACGGCAAAGGACAGGCCCACGAGTTTAGCCCGCATGTATTCTAAGCTGGTGGTCTCGGTATCCAAGGCAAAGAGGTCCGCGGTTTTTAAGCGCTCGATCCAGGACGTGAGGGCCTGCTGCGAGCGCACGATCTCATAGCTCGTTTCCGGCTGCACAACCGGCCGGTCGTCCGCTTGCTCCGTGCCGGACCCGTCTTCCAGGGTCGCCAACAATCTCTTGGACTCGAAACGCTCATACCAGCCGCGCAGGCGGTCCGGGTCGGGAGGGGTGGGAGTGAGATCCCGGGGGCCCAGGTCCAGGGGAACATCCAGCTTGAGCGTAACCAGCGCCCGTGCGCGGTGCACATGGTCGATGTTTTCGCGCAGGCCCTCTCCCACCTTACCCGTGATCTTATCCGCGTTCTCGATCACCCCTTCGAGACTACCGAACTCATCGAGCCACTTGACCGCCGTCTTGGGCCCGCACTTGGGCACACCGGGGATGTTGTCGACACTGTCTCCGGTCAGGCTCAGATAGTCCACGATCCGCTCCGGCGGGACGCCGAACTTGGCGATAACCCCTTTTCGGTCGAGCCTAATATCGCCCATGGTGTTGATCAGCACGATGCGGTCGTCGACCAACTGGGCCAGATCCTTGTCGCCGGTAGCGATCAGGGTATCCAGATCCTCCGCTGCGGCCCGCACCGCCAGGGTACCGATGACGTCGTCCGCCTCCACGTCGGGGACCACCAACAGCGGCAGGCCCATAGCCCGGATGGTCTCGTACAGGGGAGTAATCTGCTCGCGCAGATCCTCCGGCATGGGCGGCCGGTTGGCCTTGTACTCGGGAAAGATCGTGTTTCGAAAGGTCTTGCCGGAGGCATCGAAGACCACGGCCATATACTCAGGTCCGTAATCCTCCACGAGCTTGCGCAGCATGGTGAGCACGCCGACTAACGCCCCGGTGGCTTCCCCTTTCGAGTTGACCAGCTTGGGCAGGGCGTGATAGGCGCGGAACAGATAGGAGGAGCCGTCGACGAGGATGAGGGGATAGTGCTTTGTCATGGGTAGTGCCGGTCGTATCCGTTGTCCGCACGATACCACGCAAAGCCGCAACGAGCGGCCGCTTATGGGCGGCCTCAGACCAAATGCAGCGTCAGCGGCCGGATCTCACGATAGACCAATGCCAGGGGGGACTGGCGACTCAGGGTCAGGATGCGGGTGCCGGATGGGTAGATGACATGATAAGTTTGCATCAGATGAAGGTCGCCTGCGGCCTGCACCAGATCCATGACGGCGTCGAGCCCGGGCCGGTCCTCGGCACCGAACCGGATTACCACATCGGCGATCCGGAGCCTGTCGGGACCGAGCTCGACCGGGGGTGGGCTCGCTTCGCGGTTGGTCAGGAATAGGGGGCTGAGGAAGGCCTTTAGCTGTGGCGTCAGGATCAGTCCGATTTGATCCTTACCGAACAGCCACGAAAGATCCCGTTTTTCGTCGAAGTGCGCATCGTGATTGCCAAATGCGGTCGCCCAACCGTGGAAGTAGGCGGCGTAACGGTAGATCTTGCGTTCTGAAGTCATAGAGATCGACCGATCGGAACCAAAAATCCCTTACTTAGAGTCATGCGATCGTGCCGAAAGTTCCCTACCCCCCGGCGGGGCCTGAAGGCCGACGACTGATGCAGCAATCAGTCTATTTTTTTACCAACGGTGTCCGGTTTACTTTTCGACCAGCGTGATTTTTTAGGCGATGAGACCGGGGCAGTTGATCCCGTAGGCGGCTCCCGTGCTCATGCCATGAAAAATGCCAGCAAACCAATTGAACGGCGCTCTCGGATGGTGAATTCTGCGGTGAAATTTAGCCCCTAAAAACGCAAGAAAATGGCAAAAAATACTTGACAACGGTTGCTCAGGGGGCGCACGATTTTTTGTTGTAAAACAACAACTTATCAGAGTACCTTATGAATACTAAACGCTTGACTGCTTTGATGGAAAGCCTCCTGAATCAAACCGTCTTGGGTGAATTGCTGGCACCCGTGACGAAGGCCTTGGCGCGGGTGCGCGGTTCGCACGCGTTCACGCGCGTGTTGAGCATGGCTGATTTCATTACATTGGGGATACTGCGCCATCTGCAAGGGATGCCAACCTTGCGCGAGCAGGTGCAATCCCTGCTGCATCTGGAGCCGGGAGACGCGTTGCAACCGCCGCTGGCGCGTTCCACCTGGTCGGATGCACTTTCGTCGCCGCGTCGCGGTCGTGTCTTGAGAGGCCTTGCTGCCACCGCTGTTGTCCGAGGCCCGAGCGGTTTTGCCGGATCGATTGGCGGAATTCGCCGCGCTGGAAGGACGCCCGGTGTACGCGATGGATGGCACTTACCACACCGAAAGTGCCCACTAGGGGCGTTGTACGCCCAGCCACGGGGGTGAGGATAACCCCAAGGGACACGCCTTGCTGAGTTTTTATGAGGTGCGCCTGGGTTGTGTCGCCGATGTCCACGTCGAGACCCGCAGCCGCCACGAGATGAGGTTGTTGCGCGATTATGACGCATCCGAATCGGCTCTGACCCGGCACCGTCAGGCCTTGTGGCTGGTTGACCATGCCTTTATTGATGCCGCCTTCTGGAACCGAAAGAAGAAACATGCGGGGATTACCGTCATTACCCGCATGAGGGTCTGGATAACTTTAGCATCTTCAGAGTATGCTAAGGTTATGTTATGCAAGGAAAAAACAGGGGTGGTGTTCTGACTTTGTTGTTGCCGAATATAGGGAACTTGAAAACTCCCTGTTGTGGGGTTTTCAAGGCACCCTATTAAACCGAGAACAACAAAGTTAGAGCGCCACCAAAACAGGTATTTCAGGCGTTCACACCTTTCAGAAGCTAAGTTCAGAATGATTATACGCTATTTTGCGCACGATTTGCCGGCCTCGAAAATCGCGGAGCTGAGTGGTATAAGTCGTCCTACGATTAATCACTTGTTATTGAAATTACGAACTAGAATCGCCCAGGTTTGTGAATCTTCATCACCCTTATCCGGTGAGGTTGAAGTCGATGAATCTTATTTTGGCGCACGCCGTGTTCGCGGAAAAAAGGGGCGCGGAGCAGGTGGTAAAACGATCGTCTTCGGAATCCTGGAACGCCACGGGAAAGTGTACACGGAGATCGTCCCTGACGCCTCTAAGAAGCAGCTACAGAGCGCGATCCGGGGTCAGGTAGCCGTGGACAGCATCCTCCACTCGGACGGCTGGAGAGGCTACAATGGGCTGGTGGACATGGGCTACAAAAAGCATTTCCGAGTGCATCATGGTGAGCATGAGTTTGCCCGCGGTAATTGCCATATCAATGGCATTGAGTCATTCTGGTCATATGCGAAACGGAGGCTTGCAAAGTTCAATGGTGTTCCCCGACAAACGTTCCTTTTACACCTCAAGGAATGTGAATTCAGATTTAATCACCGAGAGGAAGATCTCTAGGATAGAATACTTACTCTACTGAAAGAAAACCCACTCTAAAGTTATCTAGACCCTACCGAATTATTGCCGATTGTTGGCTAGAATATCACTTCAAAAATCACCACTACCAAATACCTGTTTTTTCCTTGCATAACATAACCTTAGCATGCAGGTGCAGATGCTAAAGTTATCTAGGATTCCTTGAATGACCAGATTTTGTGCAAATGAGTCAAATTTCGCCAACGTCTAACCTCTCTCGTTGTCGTGATCGTAATCGTGATCGAAGCCGCCGTAGGAGAGACAGAATACTTTCGCCGATCGTGGCATCCAGAGGTCCCGGCCAGGTGCCGGGTCGAAACCCGTAGCCATCAGGTTTTCCCTGCCCGCTTTGCCTGGCGTCTCCGATTACGACTACGATCACACGGTTCCGTTTTCGATCGCGAGAGAGCGATGATCACGCCTCGTCGGTCTGAGGCAACGCCTCGCTAGACCCTAGGGGGGCATAAGTGCGCCGGGTTTTCGCAATAACAACGGAGAGAACGGCTTTGCGGGCCAGTGTTTGCTCTATGTGGTTGCTCGGCTGTGAGCGGAAATCGAGAGCTGCCGCCGCTTAGGATCAAGCCGCGGCCTTCCCGGATGCTGGCGGCATTTCTACTGGTAACGCACGGTGCGGCCTTATCCGTTGTCGTCGCGATGCCTGTGGACTGGTATTGGCGCCTCGGGCTCGGTGCCATGGTGTTCGCGAGCCTGATCAACGCGCTGGGGACACAGGTCCTGTTTTTGCTTCCCTGGGCGGGACGGGAGGCGATCTGGAGGTCGGACGGAACCTGGACCCTGACTCTCGTGTCCGGTGAACAAGTCGAGGCTCGGCTGTTGCCGTCCACTTTCGTGACCCCGGGGCTCCTGGTGCTGAATCTGCGCTGCGGACGTTGGCGCTCCCGCGCGCTGGTGCTTGTGTCCGACGCTTTGGGGCCCGATCTGCTGCGGCGGTTACGGGTGCGTCTCCGGCTGTGGGGAACCAGGGACGAGTCGGACCCCGACGCCCCGGTATGAGTCGGCTCCACCGGTACGTCTTTGGCCTACAAATGGGAAGCTGAAAAATCCCTCGCGGGGATTCTTCAACCCGGCGCTCGGGAGGCGCACTTTGCCGAGTGCCTTCCTGTTCATGCGTTTACCATGCACGGATAGGTCGGCACTATCCGGGCGCCTCGAAGTCTTCACGGTGCCCTGACAAGGGACAAGGGGTTTCTATGCGGGAGAAGGGCACGTGCACATCTTGGTGACCGGGGGGACAGGTTACATTGGGAGCCATACCTGCGTGGAGCTGTTGGCGTCCGGTTATCGAGTAACGGTCATCGACAACCTCAGCAACAGCAAGCAGGAAGCGCTGCACCGGGTATCCGAGATCACGGGCTGCGAACTCGACTTTGTACGTACCGACCTGCGTGACCGCGCGGTCCTCGAAGCCCTGTTCCGGGATCGGGACTTCGATGCCGTCGTCCACTTCGCCGGACTCAAGGCAGTGGGTGAGTCCACGCAGATTCCCCTGGAGTATTACGAGAACAATATCGGCGGTACCCTGACTCTCTGTAAGGCCATGACCGAGGCCAGGGTCAAGAAGATCGTGTTCAGCTCGTCGGCCACCGTCTACGGCGATCCCGCCTCGGTGCCGATCCGTGAGGACTTTCCTATCTGTCCCACCAATCCCTACGGTCGTTCCAAACGTTTTATCGAGGAGATCCTGCAGGATCTGTACCGATCGGACGGTGCCTGGAACATCGTCTTGCTGCGTTACTTCAATCCGGTGGGCGCCCACCGCAGCGGACGTATCGGTGAGGACCCTGACGGCATTCCCAATAACCTGCTGCCTTTCATTGCCCAGGTGGCGATAGGCAAGCTGCCTCGGTTGCGGGTATTCGGGGACGATTACGCTACCCCGGACGGCACCGGCGTCCGGGACTACATCCATGTGACGGATCTGGCCAGGGGGCACCTCAAGGCCCTGGAGAAGCTGGCCACGGACCCAGGCGTTGTCACCTACAATCTGGGAACCGGCCGTGGCTACAGCGTGTTGGAGATGGTACGCGCCTTCGAGCAGACCAGCGGCCGGTCGATACCTTTCGAGATCGTCGGGCGGCGCCTCGGGGATATCGCCATCTGCTATGCCGATCCCACGCTGGCGCGAACGGAGCTGGACTGGACCACGGACTTCGGGATCGAGGAGATGATACGGGACACCTGGCGCTGGCAGTCCCGAAATCCCGAGGGTTACGAATGACTCCCGGCCCGTGGCCACACCGAGCACGCCGATCGACACATGCCGAGCCCACGTGTACCTTCAGGGGCTGTTGACATTATCAGCCGGGTAGTAGGTTCGGTGGTAGCCGCCGTGGACCGAATAGACCAAGTGGACCTGGTGGACAGGGACAACCCCTGGTCCACAGTGTCCACGAGGTCTACCAAGTCCACGGCGATTACCCCGCAATCGCCCGCGTTCAGATGATGTCGAAGACCGGATAAGGGTACGGATGCACTTTCCGTATTTAGAGAAAGCTACTACCCCGCAGGCCGGAGGCGAATGGGAATCAACTTGCCGGTGGGGGTGATACTGCGGTCCGCGTAGCTGTCGATGGGAACCAGGACATTGGTCTCGGGAAAGTAGGCGCCCGCGCAGCCTTTGGGTATATCGTAGGGAACCACCTCGAAACCTGTCGCGCGTCTCGGTACGCCATCTTCGGCTGCGCTGATGAGATCCACCCGTGCGCCTGCCTCGAGGCCACGGGTATGCATGTCTTCCGGGTGGAGGAAGACCACCAAACGTCGCCCCTCGATGCCGCGATAGCGATCGTTCAGGCCATAGATGGTGGTGTTGTACTGGTCGTGGGAACGCATGGTCATCAGCCGCAATTGGTCCGGGGCCGATTGGGGGTGGGGTAAGGGATGCACTAAAAAATGGGCCTTACCGGTCGGGGTCTGCCAGCGCCGTTCGCGGGCGCTGTTACCCAGGTAAAAGCCGCCTGCCTGCCGGATCTTGCGGTTGTAGTCTCTAAAAACCGGAATCACCGCCGCAATTTTGGTGCGAATGCGATCGTAATCGGCAACCAGCTCATCCCAATCGGGGCCTTCCTCACCGAGGACGGCCTTGGCCATGCCGGCGATAATCGCCGGTTCGGAACGCAGGTGGGGACTGGCCGGCCGGCGATGGCCCCGAGAGGTATGGACCATGCTCATGGAATCCTCCACCGTCACCTGTTGCGGACCCGTGGCCTGCAGGTCCAGCTCGGTTCGACCCAGACAGGGCAGGATAAGGGCCTCCTTACCGCAAATGAGATGACTGCGGTTCAGCTTGGTACTCACCTGTACCGTAAGTTGCAACCTGCTCAAGGCATCCTCGGTATAGCTCCGGTCCGGGGCCGCGGCCGCAAGGTTGCCCCCCATACAGATCAGGACCTTTACTTTGCCTTCCGCCATGGCCTTGATGGAGCTGACCGTATCGTAACCCGGACGTTGCGGGGATCGAAATCGGAATTCGCGTCCCAGGGCCTCTAAAAAGGTCGGGTTGGGCTGCACCGTAATGCCCATGGTGCGATCTCCTTGCACGTTGCTGTGGCCCCGCACGGGGCAGAGTCCGGCACCCGGCTTGCCCAGGTTGCCACCGAGCAACATCCAGTTGGTCAAGGTCTGAATAGTGGCGACCGCATGTTTTTGTTGGGTAAGTCCCATGGCCCAGCAGGCAATGACCCGTTCGGCATTCAGGTAGATCTCGGCCGCTTGCGTGATTTGGGCACGGTTCAGGCCGCTTCCCGACTCGATTTGGCTCCAGGTCGTGTTCTCGAGGTCCCGGACACAAGCTGCGAACCCCTGAGTATGGTTGTCGATGAAGTCATGGTCCAAGACCCTTCCCACCTGTTGGGCTTCTCGTTCCAAGAGGACCTTCATCATACCCTTGATGAGGGCCAGGTCGCCGCCCACCAGGGGTTGCAGGTAAAGGCTGGAAATAGGAGTAGGTCGCCGGAGCAGGGTCGCCCCCAGGTGTCTGGGGTCGATGAATCCTATGAGTCCCGCCTCCTTGAGCGGGTTGACGGAGACAATCCTGCACCCCCGTTTGCTGGCCTTCTCCAGCTCCGTCAGCATCCGTGGGTGGTTGCTGCCCGGATTTTGTCCGAAAACGAAGATGGCATCCGCCAGCTCGAAATCCTCCAAGGTTACCGTTCCCTTACCGGTACCAATGGCTTCGGTCAAGGCCACGCCGCTGGATTCGTGGCAGAGATTGGCGGAATCGGGGAGGTTGTTGGTCCCCAACAGGCGCCCGAAAAGCTGAAACAGAAACGCCGCCTCGTTGCTGGTGCGTCCCGAGGTATAAAGCACCGCCTCGTCCGGATGGTCCAACCCCCGGAGGTGGCTTCCGATGAGTGAGAATGTCTCTTCCCAACCAATGGGTTCATAGTGGTCGCTGTGACGATTACGGTAAAGAGGCTCACTGAGACGCCCCTGTTGTTCGAGCCAATAGTGGGATTGCTCACGCAATCGGGACAGGGGGTGTCGGGCAAAGAATTCGCGATCGATGCGGCGGTGGGTCGCCTCGTGGGCAATGGCCTTGATGCCGTTCTCGCAGAACTCCAGATGGGTAGCCTGCCTGGACTCGGGCCAAGCACAGCCGGGACAATCGAAACCACCCGGTTGGTTGGCCCTGAGCAGGCATTTCACATCCCCCACGCGGTGACGCCACAACTGTCGGGCGCTGGAGAGAATCGAACCCATGCCGCCTGCGATCGTCCGGTTTTGTTTGGTTCTCTCTGTCATGGTCATGCCCTTTATTTAATCCACAGATTAAGGTGTACCGCGAAAAGGCGCGCGCTCTCAGTGGATAAACCCAACCATCGCACCAGCCGGCAGCAATCGGAGTGGTCGTGGAGGTAACGAAGCAGCCGAAGCTTGGGGGTAAAGACCCGCGAGATGTCCTGGATGTACTCCCTCGCTTCCGGATTATATTTGGGTTGTCGATGTTATACTTAAGTTTTCCTTGCGCTCGGACCCAATGAGGGGCTGTCGACATTGATTCCTGGGCGCGGGCGATTGCAAGGTTCTCGCGTGCTGACCAGGCGTGGTGAGGGGGAGTCATGGACCTCTATGACGAGCCGCAACTCGAGGGAACCTTGAAAAACAGCGGGGCATCCAATACCCCACACGGACATCCTGAATTTTTCAAGATGCCCTTAACGCGCGGAACCGGGCCGCAATCGGACCTAAAAAGGACGAATGTCACAGTCCCTGATTCCCTAAGAGGCTGTCTAAAAACTAACACATTGATTTTAAATCGGTAGGCTGGGGGGCAAGGAACGAACCCCAGCGTTCGTTATTGCTGGGTTTTGGCCATCCCTGGCCGCAACCCAGCCTACGGTCTACGCTCCCCTTTTAGACAGTCTCTAAAGCACACGATGAGCACCCTCGAAATCCTGACCTTTCCGGATGCGCGGCTGCGCAACCAGGCCAAGCCGGTGCCGGCGGTGGACGACCGCATCCGGCATACCGTCGATGCCATGTTCGAGACCATGTACCAGGCGCCGGGAATCGGCCTGGCGGCCATCCAGGTGAATATCCCGCTGCGGATCATTGTGGTGGACATCTCCGAACGGCAAGACTCCCCCCTGTGCCTGATCAACCCGGAGATCTTCGAGTGCCGGGGACAAGGGGAGATGGAGGAGGGTTGTCTGTCCGTACCCGGATTCCGCGAGCAGGTCAGCCGTGCTGAGACCATCGGGGTGCGCGCCCTGAACCGCGAGGGTGCTCCCTTCGAGCTGGAGGCGAACGGCCTGCTGGCGGTCTGCATCCAACACGAGATCGATCACCTCGAGGGCAAGCTCTTCGTGGATTATCTCTCCCCCCTCAAGCGCCAGCGGATCCGCAAGAAGTTGGAGAAGGACCGACGCCAACAGCGTCCCCCACCCGCCACCCCTGAACGGAGGGCCATCTAAACTAAGGCTCCGCAATGGGACAGGATTGACAAGATATCAAATAGTACAGGATTAACAGGATTTCCAAGATTAACAAGATGTTTTTATTTAAAATGCAAGCGTCCTGTAAATCCTGTCCAATCCTGTTAATCCTGTACTATTTTTGGGGTCCACTTCATTGGGTCTATGCACGGATTCCATGACGATGGCGCCACTCAAGATCATCTTCGCCGGCACGCCTGCATTCGCGGTCCCGACCCTACGCGCCTTAATCGACGCGGGACAGAATATTCGGGCCGTCTATACCCAGCCCGACCGCCCCGCCGGCCGTGGTCGCAGGCTCACCGCCGGTCCGGTTAAGGAGACGGCAGTAACCGCCGGGTTGCCGGTCTTCCAGCCCCCTACTCTGCGTGATTCTGTGGCCGTCGAATCCCTGTGCCGACACGGCGCCGATCTTATGGTGGTGGTCGCCTATGGCCTGCTGCTTCCGCCGCCGGTGCTCGCCGCGCCGCGGCTGGGCTGTGTCAATGTGCATGCATCCCTGCTGCCGCGCTGGCGCGGAGCGGCCCCCATTGCCCGCTGCCTACTCGCCGGCGACCGGGAGAGCGGCGTGACTATCATGGGCATGGAAGCAAGCTTGGACACCGGCCCCGTCTACCTGCAACGGGCCATCCCGGTAGAAGACAAAGAGACCGGACACAGCCTGCACGACAAGCTCGCCGCTCTGGGGGCATCCGCCCTGCCGGAGGCGCTGCCCGGCATTGCCGACGGCACCTTGACGCCCGAGCGCCAGGACGACGCCTTGGCCACTTATGCGGGAAAAATCACTAAAGAAGAGGCTTGGGTAGACTGGACCCGCCCTGCCATCGAGTTGGACCGAATGATACGTGCCTTCGATCCCTGGCCCGTGGCCTGGACCAGGCTCGGCGAGACCACTCTGCGACTCTGGGGCAGTGAACTGCCCGGCGGGAACGCCGGATCGGAGCCGCCGGGCCGCATCGTGCGGACCGGCAAGGACGGCATCGATGTAGCGACCGGCAAGGGACTATTGCGGATAACACGTCTGCAGCCCCCGGGCAAGCGCCCGATGACGGCCGCCGCGTTTCTCAACGCCCATCGTCTGGCAGGGGAAACCCTTGGCTGAGTCCCACCGCAATGCCATTAAGTTAAGCGCTACCGATCGGCAAAGTAAGAGAAGAAACTACGAATCACGCGAATCCTCGCGAACTTGTCATCCCGAACCGAAGGGAGGGATCTTATTCGCGGAAATTCGCGTGATTCGTAGTTTTCTCTAAGTGGCCAACAGCTAACTTAATGGCATTGAGTCCCACCGTACCGGTTCCGGGAGGACACCCCTGATGCGACCGCTCGCGCCGGGTCTAGGATTCCTTGAGGGACCCGCATCTTTACCAATGAGTCAAGTTTGTGCACGGCACAAAAACTCACATCTCCTCATGCAGCACTTGGGGGTATTGCGCCCATTGTTTTTATCCGCAGATTACGCAGATTTTCGCAGATTATTTCTATTCTTAATCTGCGAAAATCTGCGTAATCTGCGGATAAAAGACAGCGCCGGAACGAGCCGGAAATTCACGCCTCGTCGGTCTGAGGCGAAGCCTCGTTAGGTATAGACGCAAATCAAATCCCGATGGTCAGGAGAGAAAAGATGCAACCAGCGTTTCAATCCACGCTCTATGAGTCCCTTGAAGCCCTGCCTGAGAATCTGACCGGGGAGATCCTGAACGGATAACTCTATACCCAATCGCGCCCGTCGGGTTTGCATGGCCAAGTCTCTCTCAAGCTTGGTGCCAGGATCGATGGCCCCTATGGTGAAGGTATCGGTGGCCCTGGTGGCTGGTGGATCTGTCCCGAACCGGAGCTGCACTTTGTGCGGGACACGGAAGTAGCCGTACCGGACCTGGCCGGTTGGCGACGTAAGCGGATGCCTTATCTGCCGGAAGGCCACCGCTTCGAGGTGGTCCCCGATTGGGTCTGCGAGATCCTATCTCCATCCACCAAGAGGAAGGATCGTGAGACCAAGATGCCGCTGTATGCCTTCTACGAGGTGCAGTATGCGTGGCTGATCGATCCGATCGAGCATGTGTTGGAAGTGTACCGACTCAACGTCGGCACTTGGGTCGAGAGCGGTCGTTTTGCCGGTGCCGATCAGGTGATTGCTCCGCCATTCGAGGCCATAAGCCTCGATCTAGGTGCCTTCTGGTCGCCTCGGGGACCGGCTCTCGTATGAGCATCGGATAATCCCTCTTCCCCCCGGAAGATGTCGCAAAAGACCACAGGATCTTTTCTGTCCGCAGATTACGCAGATTTCCACTTATCAGTTGTCAGTCGCCGGCAGTGTAGGTCAGCAAAGCCGGGAGTGCCCAACCCGCTTGCCCCGCCGGGTTCCAGGGCGAGCGCGTATAAATTTCTTATCGATCAACAAATTGCTACCAGCTCCCAAGCACCGGCGCGGAGCGCGTAGTTGGGCAAAGCCGGATCAGGGACGATCCGGCGTGCCCAACATGTTGGGTTCCGGACGATTGCGTGGATTTTTTTGAAAAGTCGAGGCTGATGTCGGCTCCCGTCGTCGCCTGCCTGTCCACCTGCCGCCGTCCCGGGTAGGACCCCAGGACTCGAGTCGCTGGGGACGACAAGCGCTTAGAGACTGTCTACAAAAGGACCGTAGGCCGTAGGCTGGGTTGCGGCCAGGGACGGCCAAAACCCAGCAATACCCAAAGCTGGGTTTCGTTCCTTGCCACCCAGCCTACCGATCTAAAATCAATGTGTTAGTTTTTAGACAGCCTCTTAGCTGAATGGCATCGTGATGTATCCCCTGCTTGTAGCTTTGCCTTAAAATGGGCTTGCTATTCCTTCTCTCCGCGCCCGAAGGGAGACCCCCAATACGCCAATGTTGCATTATAGCGCTTAGCGATCGAGTGATTCTCTGTGCGCGGTGCTTTGTCTGCGGCGCATTTGAGGGCTTAAGAAACTGAAAAATAAAGTGAAACGGGGTACTCGAGTCCGGGCGACGGCGGCCCTTGCCGTGCACGCGGTCCGAGACCGGGGACGGTCCCTCGATGAGGTCCTGGCAGAGCTCGATGACCTGGACGACCAGCGCGATCGCTCCCTGGTCCGGGAGCTCTGCTATGGAGTTCTGCGCACCCTACCACGCCAGGAGGCCCTGGCCGGGGTCTTGTTGCACCGGCCACTCAAGCGCGCGGACCGGGATCTGGAGGCCCTGATCCTGGTCGGCCTGTACCAGCTCACGGACACCCGCATCCCTGCCCATGCCGCGGTGGCGGCAACCGTGGATGCGGCCCGGACCATGGGCAAGACCTGGGCACCGGCATTGGTAAATGCCCTGCTGCGCCGCTTTCAGCGCGAGCGCGGGCGATTGCTTAATCCGCCCGGCCCCGCCCCCGAGGTCCGCTGGCTCTTCCCACGCTGGCTCCTGGAGCGGCTCCGGACCGCCTGGCCGCAGCACTGGCGCGAAATCATCGCCGCCAGCAATGGCCGGGGCCCCATGACCCTGCGCGTGAATCGTACCAAGACCACGCGCGCCCGTTACGCACAGCGTCTCGCCGGTGCCGGCTTGACGGCCCGTCCCACTCAAGACACCGCCGATGGGCTCACGCTGGAGCGACCGGTGGCTACCACCGACCTGCCGGGCTTCGCGGACGGCCTGGTCTCGGTCCAGGACGCCGGCGCCCAGCTCGCGGCAGAGCTGCTGAACGCCCAGCCGGGGGAGCGCGTGCTCGACGCCTGCGCCGCTCCGGGCGGCAAGAGCGCCCATATCCTGGAACGCGCCGGGGGGAATCCGGATCTCACAGCCCTGGACATCGATCCGGCGCGCCTCGACCAGGCACGGCTCAACCTGCGCCGGCTCTCTCTCTCGGCCCGAATCGTCCAGGGCGATGCCACAGCCCCGAACGGTGCCTGGGCCCGGACCCGCTACCACCGCATCCTCCTCGATGCACCCTGCTCCGCTACCGGGGTCATCCGCCGCCATCCGGACATCAAATGGCTACGCAGAGATAGCGATATCTCGGCGCTGGGCGACTTACAGGCACGCATGCTGGACGCCTTGTGGCCCCTCCTGGTCCCCGGCGGCACCCTACTCTATGCTACCTGCTCGCTCTTACCGGCGGAGAACGAGGGGCAAATCCAGGCCTTCCTCGGGCGCCGGGACGACGCCCGCACACGGTCGCTGGAGGCGGTATGGGGAGTGGCGCAGCCCTGCGGGCGTCAAACCCTGCCTCGGGAGGGCGGCCCCGACGGCTTCTACTACGCGCTACTGGAGAAATCCGGCTGATGCGGAGTCCACGACGCTACCCCGTCCCCCACATGTTGCTCATCCTCTGGGCACTGACCATAGCTCCCCGGGTCGCGGCGGAGTTTATCGTTACCGCAGTGCAAACCAGGACCGAAGGAAAGATGCTGGTCATGGACGCCGACATCGACTACGGCTTCAGCGAAGAGGCCTTGGAAGCCCTGGACAACGGCGTTCCTCTGATCCTGGAGGTCCATATCCAGCTGCGCTGCGTCGACGACTGGGTATGGGAGCAGAGTCTGGTCGATCAACGGCTGCGCTACGCCATCCGCTACAAGCCCCTGTCCGAGCGCTACCTGGTATCCCGGTTGCCGACTGACGGCAGCACCGGCTCCGACTATGTGACCCGAGACGCAGCCATCGCTGCCCTGGGGAAGATCGAGGGTCTCCCGCTGGTACCCGAGGAACGGCTCCGCAAGGCAGACGGGCCGTTCCGGCTCTGGGTCAAGGCCTTCCTGGACCCCGAGGGACTACCCCTTCCGCTCCGGCCCATCGCTTACCTCTTCCCCGCCTGGAAGCTCTCCAGCGGGTGGACCCGATGGCCCCTGCAGCCCTGAAACCCCTGCGCTATCCGGGCATGATCCCGGTCGCGGCGCTGCTGGTCGTCCTGTTCGTCGCCCTGGACCTCATGAGCGATGCGGTCCAGAACTCCGAGACCCTGAGCCGCGCCTTCCTGCCCTTGCTCTCCTTGGTACTCCTGGGGCTCCTGGTCTTGGCGGTCATGGTGGTGGTCAACCTCGTCAAGCTGGTGCACCGCTACCGCCGGCAGGCTACCGGTTCGCGCCTGACCAGTCGCATCCTGGTACACTTTGCGCTGATCTCCCTGCTCCCGGTGGGTGTGGTCTACTATTATTCGCTCGGCTTCCTGCTCCACGGGATCGACAGCTGGTTCGACGTGGAGATAGACCGTGCCATGGAGGATGCGATCGCGCTCAACCAGGCCTCCCTCGATTTCAATCAGCGGCTGCTGCTCAGATACTCCGAGCAGCTGTTCGCGGGCATCGAGGACAACTCGATGACGGCGTTGGCGCTGAGCCTGGAGGAACTCAGACGCCGCGCCGGTGCCTTGGAAGTCTTGATCCTCGGTCCGGGCGGACAGGTCTACGCCCATGCCAACGAGGACCCCACACAATTGGTCCCGGATTACCCGGAACGGGAGATCCTGCAACGGGTGCGCGCCGGCACCAACTATGTCGGACTGGAGACCCGCGCCGGCGGCGATCCGGTAATCCGGGTTCTGGTCGCGGATACCATCAGCCGCCTGCGCGGGATGCAGATCATCTTTCCCACCTCCGAGCATATCGGCCAGCTCTCGCAGCGCCTGGAAGATGCCTACAACCGCTACGCCGAGCTCTCTTATCTGCGGCAGTCCCTGAAGCTCAGCTTCTCTGTTACCCTGTCGCTGGTGCTGGGGTTCGGCCTGATGGCGGCCTTGATCGCCGCCTTTCATACGGCACGGCGCCTGGTGGCACCGGTGGAGGATCTCGCCCGCGGCACCTGGGCCGTGGCGACGGGCGACTACGAGCAGCAACTCCCGGTGCCGAGTCACAACGACGAGCTCGCCTTCCTGGTGACCTCATTCAACACCATGACTCACCGGATCGCCCAGGCCCGAGACGCCGCGGCCCGTAGCCGGCAGGCAGTCGAGGCCCAACGGGCCTATCTGGAGACGGTGCTCGGGAGGTTATCCTCCGGTGTCGTCTCCATCGACTCCGACCAGCGGCTGCGTACCGCCAACCCCGCCGCGTCGCACATCCTGGGCCTGGTACCCGACCAGGTGCAGGGACAGAACCTGGCCGGGCTCACCCACCAGCACCCATGGATCTCGTCCTGGGCGGAAGCGGTACAGGAACACCTGGACGCCCCCGAGGATTGGCGGGCCGAAATCACGCTGTTCAGTGGTGAAGGCCGACAGGTGCTCCTGTGTCGGGGCAGCCCCCTGTTATGCCTGGACGACAGTGAACAGGGACATGTAGTGGTCTTCGACGACATCACGACCCTGCTCACAGCCCAGCGCGACGCTGCTTGGGGCGAGGTGGCCCGCCGCCTGGCCCACGAGATCAAGAACCCACTGACCCCCATCCAGCTCTCCGCCGAGCGCCTGCGTCACAAGCTGTTACCCAAGCTGCGGGATCGGGACGCGGGCATCCTCGACCGGGCCACCCACACCATCGTCGCCCAGGTGGAGGCCATGCAGGCGATGGTCAACGACTTTTCCAGCTATGCTCGTCCGTCCAGGATGGAGACCGAACCGCTGCGCCTGGACGCCCTGATTGCGGAGGTCATGGACCTCTACCGTGGCGCCGGTCCCGAGAGTGGCCTGGAGCTGAGACTGGCGGCCCCGGACACCTGGATCATGGGCGATCCGCGACGCCTGCGCCAAGTCATCCACAACTTGGTGAAGAATGCCCAGGAGGCCGTGGAGGGCTGTGCCGAACCACACATCCTGGTAGCTACATCCCGGGTCGAGCACGCCGAACAGCACTACCTCGAGCTACAGGTCCGGGACAACGGGGGAGGCATCGATGCGGCGCTGCTCGGCACCATCTTCGACCCCTATGTTACCACCAAAGCGAAAGGGACCGGCTTGGGACTCGCCATCGTCAAGAAGATTATCGAGGAGCATGGCGGTATCATCCGGACCGAGAACCTGAACGGCGGGGTCCGACTCGTCGCCAGGTTTCCCGAGTGGCGGGGCGAGCCCGGTCACCCCGCTTCACCGCTCGACAGAAATCGCCTGAAGACGAGACAAGCATGAGCGCACCGCACATCCTGGTGGTAGACGACGAACCGGATATCCGAACCCTGGTTCAGGAGATCCTGGAAGACGAAGACTATACCGTCACCGTCGCCGAAAACGGCGCAGCAGCGCGTCACGCCCTGCGCGACCGCCGGCCCGACCTCGTGCTGCTCGACATCTGGATGCCGGATCACGACGGCATCAGCCTCCTCAAGGATTGGGTGCAAGGCGATGGCCTGCCCTGTCCGGTGATCATGATGTCCGGCCACGGCACAGTGGAGACCGCGGTCGAGGCCACCCGCCTCGGTGCTTACGACTTCCTCGAAAAGCCGTTATCCATGGCCAAACTCCTGCTGACGGTGGAACGTGCCCTGGAGGCCGACAAGCTGCAGAGAGAATACGTGGGTCTGAAGCAACGGGCTGCCATCGCCCCCGAGCCGGTCGGCCACAGCATCCCCATGCAACGGCTGCGCGAGCAAGTCAAGCGTATCGCGCAGCACGATACCTGGGTCCTGATCACCGGCGAAGCGGGTAGTGGACGCGAGACCTTCTCCCGTTACCTCCACGCCCAGAGTGCGCGCCGGGAGCGCCCCTTCGTGGAGCTGGGGGTCTCTGCCATTGCCCGCAACAATGCCGCGCGGGAGCTGTTCGGAACCGAGAAGGACGGACACATCCACTATGGCAGCCTGGAACAAGCCGCCGGCGGCACGCTGCTGCTCGAAGAGGTAGCGGACATGGACCTGCAGGTCCAGGGTCGACTGCTGGGCGCCCTGGACACGGGCTCGTTCCTCCGCGTCGGGGGCTCCGAGCCGGTGCGGATCGACGTGCGCATCATCGCCGCCACCCAGTGCAATCTGGAGGAAGAGGTACGCGACGGGCGTTTTCGGGAGGACCTCTTTTACCATCTGAACGTGGTGCCTCTGCATATCCTGCCGCTGCGTGAGCACAACGAAGACGTCCCCGAGCTGCTGAGCTACTACGTCGACTATTTCGCCACTCACGAGAGACTGCCCTATCGCCGGTTCAGTGTCGGGGCCCAGAACTTCATGCGCAACTACAGCTGGCCCGGCAACATACGCGAGCTCAAGAACCTGGTACAGCGGGTATTGATCCTGGGGAGTGGAGACGAAATCACCCAGAACGAAGTCGAAACCGCACTCGGATCCTCTCCGACCCCTCCCCCCAAGCCGCCGACGGAGGAAGCGGGGACGGTCCCCCTCAACCAACCGTTGCGGCAGGCACGCGAGCAGTTCGAGAAGACCTACCTGGAATACCAGATGGCCAAGCACGGCGGCAACGTCAGCAAGCTGGCCAAGGAAGTCGGCATGGAACGCACCCACCTGTACCGCAAGCTGCGCTCGTTGGGAATCGGAATCAAAGAGCGGCGGTAGGTTGGGCAAAGGCGCGCCGCCTGGTGGTGCATCCTGAATCACAGCCGGCACTTGGGCAAGCATACAGGCTGGACAGGGCATGCCCTATGGGTGGCGCGCCGTGCCCGACGGTTAGCCGGAAGTTGGGTACGGCGCGACAGAGGTCAGTTTATAAAGAGTGGGTTGAGGAACGAAACCCAGCTTTTACTTCGTCTGCCTGGTAAGAGAGGACCACAGCGTGAAAAAAAGCGGCCGCCAGATCGTCACCTTCGATTGGGCCATCAAGACCATCCTGCGCGACAAGGCCAACTTCGATGTTCTGGAGGGATTTTTAACCGCCCTGCTCCAACGCTCGGTGGTCATCCTCGACCTACTGGAGAGCGAGAGCAACCGGACCGATGAGGCCGACAAGTACAACCACGTGGATCTCCTGGCTAAGACCCACGACGGCGAGCGGATCATCATCGAGGTGCAATACCTCTCGGAAATGGCTTATCTGAAGCGCCTGACCTACGGTACGGCCAAGACCATCGTCGAGACCCTACGGGTGGGCGAGCCCTATGCCAATCTCAAGAAGGTCTATTCCATCAGCCTCCTCCATTTCGACGTCAGCCATGATGGTGACGACTACATCTACCACGGCAAGACCGAGTTCACAGGCTTTCATACCCACCACCCCGTGACCTTGAAGAAATCCCTGGTGGGCGAACAGGTTCGCATCGGAGAGACGAACATCTTTCCCGAGTATTACCTGATTCCCCTGAAACGCTTTACGGACGTGGTCCGGGACGATCTGGATCAATGGGTCTATGCCTTCAAGAACAACGAAGTCCTGGACGAATTTACGGCTCCTGGTATCGGTGCCTTAAAGGAGAAACTCGATTACCTGAAGCTGGACGAAAAAGAACGGTACCGCTTCTACAAGCATAACAAGGCTATCCGATCCGGGGAGGGAATGGTTGAAAGTGCCAGACAGGAAGGGTTTGAGGAAGGACGTGAGAAAGGACGCGAGGAGGGGCTTGCGGAAGGACGCGAGGAAGGACGCGAGGAAGGGCGTGAGGAAGGGCTTGAGAGAGGACTTGTGAAAGGACGCGAGGAGGGACTTACGCAAGGACGCGAGGAAGAACGGAAAATCCTCGTCAAGTCACTCTATGACAATGGGATGGCCATTGAAACCATTGCCGCATTCGTGGAACTTTCCGAACCGGCGATACGCCGGTTGCTCGATGACAAATGAAATGAAATCACGATAAGAAACAGAAATTCGAGGTACAAAGAATGCGCTACCCAGTATTGCTTGTGCTTGTGGGCCTGGTGGCCGGTCCTGCATTCGGGTCCGACTGCTTCTGCATGATGGACGAGGACGACAAGCTGTGGTTCGACTGCCGGGAGCAGAAGCGGCCCTCGGGTATCCACATCTTCTGCGCCGATAGAAAGACGCAGGAGCCGGTCGAGCTGACCGGACGTGAGGATCTGAATCGCTTGCCGGACGGAGAGCCCCCTTGCACGCCCTGTCGACTCGACGAGGTTGTCGACATAGACCCCCAGCTCCGTGGCGACTAGTACATCATTAGAACCACGGATAGACACGGATAAACACGGATTGTGATCCGTGTTTATCCGTGTCTATCCGTGGTTCTTCGGTGTGGTTCGTTTTAGTACAAGTCCAATTAACAAATGGCAATGGAAGATAATGAGTCGCCGCAGGCAGCGGCAGAGACCACGACCGGCGGAGATTGAGCATGGGAAATAGCCCCCGCGCCTTCGACATCACCCTTGTCGCCACCCTGACTGCGGCCCTGATCTATGCCGGCGGTTGGTCCTACGCCTACCACTGGTATGACTATTTCGAGTTGGGACTCATCGGCCTCGGTATCCCCTACGAGTATCACTTCATGTACGGCTTCTGGGTGGTAAAAACCTACTGGTGGCTGATACTGCCCATCGCCCTCCTGCTCACCGCCGTCCTGGCCTTTTGGGGCCGTCTCGGTCCCATCCTGATCCCGGCCACACCCATCTGGATCCCCTTGGCCTTCCTGTTGTTCTACTTTCTGGGCGGACTCTCTGCTGAGGCCAACTATCGGGAGCACCGGAAGTTAGGCTTCCAGGGCTATTCCTGGACACGGGTCTGGATTAAAGCGGATTCGGACACTCTCCCAGCCAAGCTGCAAAAGGTGCATCGGGATTTGGCCGAAGGCAAATACCGGCTCCTGCTGGAGACGGACAAATCCCTGTACCTGATCCGGCCCGATAAGAACAGTGATAGAGACGGTGGCGAGATACCGACACTCCAGATACCCCTCAGTCGGGTCCATGCCCTACGTCGGATATCGACCAATCCGGGTAAATCCTGATTCGATTCCTAGCGAGACTTCGCCTCAGACCGACGAGTCGCTATGGACAAGAACCACGAATGAACACGAATGGACACGAATCGTTCCACTCGCGCAACGCACAAACTTGACTCATTTGTAAAAGTGTGGGTCCCTCAAGGAATCCTAGTGGATCTAAGAACTGTTGACATTTATCCGAACGCGGGCAATGGCGAGGCGTTTTCTATGCTGACCAGGCGCAGCGAAGAAGGACCGTGGGCGTAGGGTGGGCTGTGCCCACCGAAAAGCGCCCTATTGGTGGGCACAGTCCACCCTACGGGTCCGATCTGTCAAGCCGTAACTTAAGAGGCACCCCTGTGGGTGCCCCAACCACGAAAATCACGAAAAATACCCGTGATTATTTACTCCTGCTTCCGTGAACTAAATAAGCCTTTCATAGAATAATCTCTTTGTAAAACAAAAAGATAAGGTCAAAATTCATTCGATTTTGGATTCACCCGGCAGGTGAAGTGCCCAATTCTTAAATACCTAATAAAATCATAAAGTTAGTTCCAATCCTAGATTTTATCTCACGGATTCAGGTTACTGACACCTGTGATAGCCATGAATAAGCCAAGATTACCGCCGCTCCTGACACGTGAAGATTTCGACAGCGACGAGGAGTTCGCGCTGTACCAATCGAGCGAGGCGGCAGAATGGGTCTCTACCCAACACCGGGAGAAACAGCACCAAGAGTAGAGAAAATCAGCGATGAGGACGATGAGTGGAAAGATAAAAGCCGGATTCGGGATAGCCTGCCTGCTGCTCATACTGCTGGCCACGGCCGGCCCGGTCTGGGCCCTGGAGCCCGTCGGCCCCGAATCCGAGGCCATGCTCCAAAAGCTCCGTGGGCAGTCAGGCAAAGAGCCAACCGCGGAGGGTCTGGTCGACGCCCTCAACCGAGCTACGGTCGGCTTTCTCCAGCCCGGCGAGTACGCTCAGGCCGAGATCGTCGCCAGTGAGGCATTGGCACTGGCCGAGCGGGACCTCGGTCAAGAGCACCAAAAGACACTCGCCGCACTAAACAACCTCGCGGTTTTACTTAATAATCAAGGCCGCTATGACGAGGCCGAGCCGCTGTATCTACGCGCACTCAAGTCTCACGAGCGGATTCTGGGCGAGGACCATCCCGATACCCTCACCAGTCTCAGCAACCTCGCCGAGTTGTATCGAAGGCAAGGCCGTTATGACGAGGCCGAGCCACTCTCGATACGCGCCCACAAGACCCACGAGCGGATACTGGGCCGGGACCATCCCGACACCCTCGTCAGTGTCAACAACCTCGCCATGCTGTATTACGCACAAGGCCGCTATGACGAGGCCGAGTCGTTCTTTGTGCATGCCCTCGAGACCCACGAACGGATACTAGGCAAGGACCACCCCAACACCCTCACCAACACCAACAACCTCGCCGGGCTGTATTACGCACAAGGCCGCTATGAGGAGGCCGAACCACTCCTTGTACGCG
The DNA here is from genome assembly GCA_011392765.1 of Candidatus Thiosymbion ectosymbiont of Catanema sp. Cochon2018. GTDB lineage: Bacteria > Pseudomonadota > Gammaproteobacteria > Chromatiales > Chromatiaceae > Thiosymbion > Thiosymbion ectosymbiont_A. Next base: position 445,237 of record WYCW01000004.1, read on the forward strand.
CCCTCGAGGCCAGCGAACGGATCCTGGGCCAGGACCACCCACAAACCCTCGGCAGCGTTAACAACCTCGCCGAGTTGTATCGAACACAAGGCCGTTATGACGAGGCCGAGCTGCTCTTGGTGCGCGCTCTCAAGGCCCGCAGGCAAGTGCTGGGCCGAAACCATTCCGATACCCTTACCGCCGTCAACAACCTCGCTAGGCTGTATGAAAGTCAAGGCTATTATCCCAAGGCTGAGCAGCTCTATATGCAGGCACTGGAAGATCGCGAGCGGATACTAGGCCAGGACCACCCCCAGACTCTGAGTAGTGTCAACGGTCTCGCCGTGCTGTATCAAACACAAGGCCGCTATGGTAAGTCCGAGCTGCTCTATCTACGTGCCCTCGAGGCCCAGGAGCGGGTACTAGGTAAGGATCATCCCGATACCATTATTAGCGTCATTAACCTCGCCGACCTGTATCGGGTCCAAGGCCGTTATGGCGAGGCCGAGCTGCTCTACCTGCGTGCCCTTGAGACCAACAAACGAGTACTGGGCTGGAACCACCCCGATACCCTCATCAGCGTCAACAACCTTGCCGGGCTGTATAAAAGCCAAGGCCGTTATGACGAGGCCAAGCCGCTCTATCTGCGCACCCTGGAGGCCCACGAGCGGATACTGGGCCAGGACCACCCCCACACCCTCGTCAGTATCAACAACCTTGCCGGGCTGCATCGAGTACAAGGACGCTATGATAAGGCCGAACCGCTCTATTTGCGCACCCTCGCAGCCCGTGAACGGATACTTGGCCAAGGCCATCCAGACACCCTACTAAGCATCAATAACCTCGCCGGGCTGTATGAAAGCCAAGGCCGTTATGGCAAGGCCGAGCCGCTCTATGTGCGCGCTATCGAGACCGGAAAGCGGGTGCTGGGTGAGGACCACCCACTCACCCTCAATATTCAGCTCAATCTAGCCGTTGCACTGATCGGCAGTGGGCAGCGAGACCGGGCCTTGGGGGAACTACGTCGTGTGGACGAGGGCCTGCGTGGCTTTGTCGGTGCCCAACTCGACACTACACTCAGTGAGCGAATACGTCGCGGCTGGCTGTTGTCCGAATCCAGATTCCAGGATGTGGTATTCAGCTTCGCCCTGCAGCACCCGGAACCGGATACCTTACGGCTGGCCGCCGATGTGCTGCTGCGCTGGAAACGCTTGGCCGAGGGGTCCGAATCCCTGACTGCCCGGTTCGTTCGCTCGACTAAGGACCCGAAGACAAAGGAAACTGCCGAGAAGCTGGCTAAACGTCGCTCGGCGCTGAGCCGGCTGGTCAACCTGCAAGCACCGGATGACGGCAACAAATCCGCCGCACACGCCAATGCCATCGCTCTAGCGATTAAGGACATCGGGCACCTCGAAGTCGAGTTGGCCGGACTGAGCGAGGAATTTCGTGACCATCAAGCAAGCCTTGATGTCGATTGGGAGCAGGTAAGATCCGGGCTGCCCAAAGGCTCTGCTCTGCTCTCCTTACGTGCCTTCAGCCCGGTGGATTTCGCGACCGGCAACTCCGGGGAACCTCATTGGCTAGCCTTGGTAATCCCAGCGGAGCCGGGCACCGGAGCCGAGATCCTGCTCAAGGATCTGGGCCCAATCGCACCCACGGAGTCGACACGCAAAGCGTTGCGTAAGACCGGCAACAAGGAATCGGCCCGAACACTCTACCAGCGGCTCTTCGGCGAGCTGGATGCCGAGTTAGCCAAATATGACCGGCTCTATATCGCCCCGGATGGCGCATTGGATCTGGTCCCCTTTGCTCGTCTGATACTCCCGAACGGCCGTTATTGGATCGAGCGCCAGGCGTTGCACCGGATCCAGACCGGCCGTGACCTGGTTGCATCTGGTTCGGATTCGGCTTCCGCCGCCGGCATGGTCGCTTATGGCGGCGTGGACTATGGTGAAACGGATTGCCCCGAGCCGAAGTCCTCATCCACGGCCAAGCGATCGGGAATCCCATCCCTAACCAGCGATGCGGTGGCCGGAGACCGGATGCTGGCTATGAACCGCCGCTTACGTGGTGAGGGACACTGCTTCGATCCGCTCCCGTTTACCGCCCATGAGGCCAAATCAGTTGCGGATTTCTATTGGGATTCCGACAACCGCAAGGCCGAGATATGGCGAAACCGGGACGCCTCGGAAGACCGACTCAAATCCCTTGAATCCCCGCCGCGGATATTGCATCTGGCTACCCACGGCTTCTTTCTCGACCGGAAATCCGGCTCCAGCGAACGACCCCTGACCCTGGCCGGTGTGGCCCTGGCCGGCGCCAATGACGGCCTGTACGGTAAAACGGGTCCCGCCGGTGAGGACGGCATCCTCTATGCCTTAGAAACCCTGGATCTGAATCTGGCGGGCACCGAGTTGGTCGCCCTCTCCGCCTGCGATACCGGCCGCGGCGAGGTGGACTACTCCGAGGGCGTCTATGGCTTGGTGCGTGCCTTTCGTATCGCCGGCGCCCGCCATGTACTCATGACCTTATGGCCCCTGAACGACCGTCTGGCCTATAGTTTCATGAAGGATTTCTACGCAAAGTGGTTCGACGACCCTAAACGCCACCCGGCGGAGGTCTTGAGAGAAATCCAATTGGCTTGGATTCGCAGCAAAGACCCCAAAGATCCGAAAGCTCTCAAGCGTAGCGATCCGAAGTATTGGGCGCCCTATGTCCTGATCGAGGGCCGGTAGGTTGGGCAAAGGCGCGCACTGCATGGCCGGCAATCGAGCCGATGACCTTTGTCGCGCCGTGCCCAACTTCCGGCCGACCGTTGGGCACGGCGCGCCACCCATAGGGCATTCCCTGTCCAGCCTGTATGCTTGCCCAAGTGCCGGCTGTGATTCAGGATGCACCACCAGGCGGCGCGCCTTTGCCCAATCTACGGGCTTGATAAAATCAAGGTATAGCGTCTCGAAACGGTGCAGCCATGAACCCCACGCGCATGAAATTCCCCTACGGCATCGCCGATTTCCAGACCATTCGGGAGGAAGGCTACCTCTATATCGACCGCACCGACCGCATTCCGCTCATGGAGGAAATCGGCAAACAGGTCCTTTTTCTCCGCCCCCGGCGCTTCGGCAAAAGCCTGTGGCTCTCGACCCTGGAAAATTACTACGATCTGGCGCAAAGCGATCGCTTCGACGGGATCTTCGGGGGGCTGAAGATCGGCCGCAACCCCACGCCTCGACATAACAGCTATATCGTCATGGTCTGGGACTTCTCCACCGTCGATACCCAGGGGGACGTCGATTACATCCGGGGCGCACTCTACCGTCATATCAATGTCTGCATCAATGACACGCTTGCCCGTTACCCGGAACTCGAGCGTTTTCCCCTGATCGATGACGCCATCGCTAATTTTCAGGCCCTGGTAAAGGCAATCGCTCGAACCGATCACAAGCTCTATCTCTTCATCGACGAATACGACAATTTTGCCAACGAGGTGTTGGTGAGCCGGTTGCGGGGGGCCGATCAGTATCGGGACCTGGTTTCCGGGGAAGGCGTATTGAAGAGCCTGTTCAAGGCCATCAAGAGCGTCGCCCGCGGTCAAGGGTTGGATCGGGTATTCATGACCGGCGTCTCGCCGGTGGTGATGAGCGATATCAGCAGCGGTTACAACACCATAAAGACCATCTCCGATTACCCGGAATATAATGATCTATGTGGTTTCACCGCCGACGAGCTGCGCGGTCTCCTCGACCGGGTAGCCGACGAATGCGGTCTGTCCCCGGACCAGGCCGATGAGGCCATGGAGACCATGCGCACCTTTTATAACGGTTACTACTTCTCGTCGAAGCAGTCTTCGTCGACGCACGATTCTCTGATCTACAACCCGACCCTGGCCGTCTATTTCCTCGAAGAGCTGGCGAGATATTGCGAGTACCCGGCAAGGATCCTGGACAGCAACCTGGCCATGGACCGCAACCGCATCCACTTCGTCGCGGGGCTGCCCCATGGGGAACGGCTGGTCACACAAGCCCTGGCCGCCAATGAGACCAACCCGGACCAGAGTATCTTCATCGACCGGCCGGCCGATCGCTTCGGTGTCGAGGATATGCTGAACGCCCCCCGAGACGAGACCTTCCTGGCCTCGCTTCTCTATTACCTGGGGGTGCTCACCCTGGCCGGGCGCGACGAACAAGGCAGACTGCGCCTGACCATCCCGAACCTGGTGGTGCGCAGCCTCTACGCCGAGCGCCTGTACGATGCCCTGGTGCCCGAGTACGAAGACCGAGAGACGCGGCGGGCGGCGGCGGATCGTTTTTATGCCTACGCCGATCCGGAACCCCTGTGCGATTTTATCGAACAGCGATTTTTCAAGGTATTCGACAACCGGGACCTCCGCTGGAGCAATGAGCTCACCGTCAAGACCGCCTTTCTGACCCTACTCTTCAACGATACTTTCTACATCATGGACTCGGAAACGGCCATCGATCGGGGTTACAGCGATTTGAGCCTCATCCTCCGCCCGGACATGCGCAAATACAAGAAGCTCCTCGACCACCTGCTGGAATTCAAGTATCTCCCGTGGAAGGCATTGGGAACGAACACCGAGACGGTGCGGGGTATGACCCGGAAGGAGCTGCGGAAACTTCCGCCTGTGATGGAACAGCTGAATATTGCCGGGGCGCAATTGGCCCGCTATCGGAAAACCCTGGAACGGGTCTATGGTAACAAACTGAGACTACACACCCATGCGGTGGTCTGTATCGGACTGGAGCGGTTGGTGTGGTAACCGTTCCGTATCGAGGAAAAATCATGATCCTACACTTCCGGCACGACCGCGGTGCAACCCTGGGGTGTGGTGAACGCAGCAAACCGGTTCGGCCGCAAGAAGCGACAGGATTTTGCCTTGTTTCCCATCTCAGGGTGGGTCCTCTCACAAACCCTCCACCTCTTCCAGCGTCAGCTGTGTGTATTCCATAATCTTTTCTGCGGGCTCACCTGCTTGCTTCATGATTTTCGCCGTTGCCTTTTTTCCTGTTTCTATTCCCTTCTCCATGCCCTTCTCCATACCTTTCTCCATGCCCTTTTTTTCTCCTTCCATGTGTCCGTCAACGAAGGAAGAATGGTACAGGCTGGCCTGATAACGCAACTCTTCGATATGCCATTCGTAAGACAACCTTTCTTCTTCCCCCAGCTTCAGGATATCCAGGACCTCTTTGGCCTTGGTCAGTCCCTTGGCGCGAAATCCTTCCTCGATCTCTTCGTTCTTCAGAAAATAGATCCACTCATCCAGGGGATCCTTGGCGATGTCGTTGAATCGATTGACCTTCAGAAGATAGTATTCCGGATAGAGCTCATGGGGGTATTGCTTGCCGAAGAGCGCCTGTTGTTTGTTGTTCAGCTGCAGCTCATCGTGGTAATGGATCCCCTGGAACCGGGTTTTCCCGTGATAAACATAGTCTTCGCCGTGCCCCAGATCGAAGTACAGGATATTGATGGAAATCACCTTGACGACATTTCCATAGCGTTCCGCTTTGGATAGGTGCTCCGTAATTGCCTTGGCGGTCGCAAACAGGATCCGTTGCAGATAATCGAATTCCCTTTCGTACTGGACCTCGATGAGAATGATTTCCTGTTTCCGGTTCCGGACCTTCATGTCCACGCGGTTGGATTTGTCCCGGGCGGTGTCTTGGTTGCTCTCGCTCTCGAGGATCTCCAGGATCTCGATGTCGTCCTTCAGCAATTCCGACAAGAAGCCTTCCAGTACTTCGTAGTTGGCCTTGCTCCGCAACAGCCGCTTCAGCGCCCAATCGAAGCTGACGAGTTTTCTTTTGCCCATTTCGAGTCCCGTACTTTAGGTCAATGCCATAACGATCGATGTGGTTCGCTGCGCTCACTACATCCCAATGCCATTAAGCTAGTCGCTGGTTGCTTACCGGTGCGGAAGAGAAAACTACGAATCACGCGAATCGGCGCGAATCCGATTCGCGGGGTTTCGCGTGATTCGTAGTTTTTCCTCTGGTTTGCCGACTGGCAACGCTTAACTTAATAGCATTGCACTACATCCTACACCCCCGGCATGACCGCAGGGTGGGCAGTCAGGGCAACCGAATGATAATCCCTGCTGAAACAAGATGATCATTTCTTATCTTGTGCCTCTGTTGTTCTATTTCCAAACGCTTTATGTGAGCCGACTATAGTTGGTAATCCCCGGATTGCCGGACACTTTCTTCAAGACCGGAGTATTGAGCTTGTCGATCTTGACTGTCTTCGCGTCGCGCAGGTACTCGGCGACCGTCTCCCAGATGGGCTCTCCGGGGGCCTGGGAGCCGACGGTGGCCCAGCCGGCGACCGTGTAGGATTTATCGGCCTCGATCCTGGTGCCGTCGTCCAGGGCCATGTCGCCGATGCGTTTGCCGATGGATGCGGTGGGGTCGCACACATAGTCCAGCCCCCCGACGCGGACCATGTCTCCGCCCTGCTGCATATAGGGGTCCGGGTTGAAGAGATTGTCACAGACATCTTCCAGGATGGCCTTGAGCTCACTGCCCTTCATCTCACGGCGATAGGTCTCCGGATAGGTGATGCAGGTCTGGTCCATAACATGGTCCATGGTGATGATCTGGCCCGGCAGCACGCTCGTACCCCAGCGAAAGCCGGGCGACAGGCCGATCCGGGCATCCTTGACTTTGCGCAGGGCGTCACAGATGAGCTGGTCGAAGGTCCCGTTGAAGTTACCGCGTCGGTAGAGTACATCCTCGGTGGTGGCCAGCTTCTCCTCCAGTCGGTCCCGGTAGGGGGCGCGCACCTCCTCGATGTATTTGGCCATCTCGGCATCGGGCGCAAGCAGGTTGGAGAAGACCGGCAACAGCCGGTAGCGGAAATCACGCACCTTGCCGTCCCTGACGTCCAGGTCCATCACTCCTAAGAACTTACCGTTGGAGCCGGCGTTGGTGACCAGGGTCTTGCCGCCCGCATTCGCCACGATGCCGGGGGCCGGTATGCCGTCATGGGTGTGGCCGCCGAAGATGACGTCGATGCCGGTAACCCGCGAGGCCAGCTTGAGGTCCACGTCCATGCCGTTATGGGAGAGAACCACAAGGACATCGGGTTTTTCCTCGGCGCGAACCTTATCCACCATCTCTTGCATGCGTTCGTCCTGAATCCCGAATGTCCAGTCCGGGATGAAGCGCCGCGGATTGGCGATGGGGGTGTAAGGAAAGGCCTGGCCGATGACGGCGACCTTGACGCCACCGACGGCCTTGATGGTGTAGGGCTTGAAGGCCAGGCCCGCATCCTCGTCGAAGCCTGCGAACTCCGAGAACCTGTAATCGAACAGGGCCTCGTCGCGCACGGCAACGTTCTGGGCCACGAAATCGCCCTCGAAGGCGCCGATATTCTCGATTATCTCCTCGTCGCGATAAGTAAACTCCCAATGCCCGGTCATGACATCGACTCCCAGCAGGTTGCAGGCGCCGACCATATCCTTACCTCGGGTCCAATAAGCGGTACCCGAGCCCTGCCAGGTATCGCCGCCGTCCAGCAACAAGCTATTGCCGTCACCCCGTTCGGCGCGGATGCGGTCCACCAGGGTCTTGAGATGGGCAAAGCCGCCCACCTTGCCGAATTGCCGGGCGGCCTCTTCGAAGCCCAAGCAGGTAAAGGCATGGGCCTCGATCCCGCCCGGCTCGATACCGAAGTGTCTCAGGAATGCCTCACCCACCACATGGGGCGCCTTGCCCAGGGCCGGGCCGACGCCCAGATTCACATTGGGCTCGCGGAAATGGATGGGATTGAGCTGGGCGTGAGTATCGGTGATATGCAACAGCGTGACATTGCCGAATCGAGGTACCTCGTAGAGGTCCGAGGGCCGCCGCATCGCGGTGAATGCGGATGCCGGCAGCATACCGGCCGCGCCGGCTACACTTAAGAGCTTGATGAATTCACGTCGCGCGAGCGTCATTTGGCGCGCCTCCTCTATCTGCCGAGACTGAATGGATTGGATACCTTCCGCGTCGCGGTGATGGGTAAGTTTTAAGTGGGAACCGATCCGATCCCCTCTCCCCAAACCCTCCCCCGAAGAGGGTGTCGTAAAAGCCCAAATCGGGATCGAAATCGAAATCCCGATCCCGATTTCGACCTACCCAGGTTCTCCAACGGCCGGTTGGGCGTAGGAGATGGAGCCTTACCAGCAAAATCAGATGAAACGGGATCGTAGGGGCACGGCATGCCGTGCCCTTTTTGCGACACCCTCGGAGGGAGAGGGGTTTGTTGTGCCGACGGGAACATTCGGGTTACTTGTTTCCGGTTTCGTGCGCAGCTGTCGGAGTCGTTCCATTATGCAAATGACTCACTCGACCACTTGAAAAATTACCATTACCCGCGTCGCTATCAAGTATGCCTGGATCGCGCTTCGGTGGCCATTGCCGTCCAGCCGTGTGGATTTCCCGCCGAACCCGTGCTAAGGTCAAAATCCTATAATCAAATAAAAGTCTAGTACATCATTTCACCCGATATTGCGGGTCCCTGCACCGAAGCATACGAACCAGCAGATACTATAAAATTCGCAATATCGGTTGAAACGGGGTACTAGGTGTAGTGCTTAAAACGGATTTTGTCCCGCACCTGGTCGAGCAGGCGGGGCTTGGTCCGCGTTCCGGCGGAGGGGGTATTTCCCATGTCAGTACCTGACGGGTTTGTCCTATACACTGGCAATATATACAGGTACTTGCGAACAGGCAAGTAGATTAGACCTCACTTTCGACGTATTTTCTTACGTCGCTTTTGAGGTCTACTTGACGTTAGCCCGATCAATCAGGATTTAGGAATTGAAAAGACTTCCAAGAGATGCCGAAAAATTCGATGTTATGGATTTGTTCGCATCCATGGCATCAGAGTGCGGCTATAAGATCGATGATCCCACTTCGCAAAATGATTTTGTGGAGAGGATACGCAACTCATTCGAAAAGAATAGAAGCAATGACATAACAGTTTATGGCAAGAGAACCGAGTCGTTATTCGCATACGTTGTAGGGGCACTTGGTAAATCGACCCTGTTAAAACAAGAAGATTCGGGAGCTCTTTACAGCGCTGATGACGTGATAATACCGCCCGACTATAGACTGATACTAAAGGATGGAAATCAGATTCTAGTTGAAGTAAAAAACTTCCACAATCAAGATCCGTCCGCTCAGTTTACTATAAAACGACGTTACTTTAAGAAACTAGAAAGCTATTCCGATATATGCGGCAATGATCTGATGTTCGCTATTTTCTTCTCTTCATGGAATCACTGGACACTTTTGTCAATTGATGCATTCGAGGAGAACGATGACTCATATGGAATCGATTTCGCAACTGCAATGGCAAAATCAGAGATGTCTTTTATTGGTGACCAAATGATTGGCACCGCTCCGGATCTTGAACTTCACCTCCTTACCGATGAAGAAGAGGCAAACATTTTAGATGAAAAAGGGCAAGCCCTTTTCACCACAAGAAAGGTAAAGATACTTTGTGCTGGAAAGGAGGTTCAAGATTCATTAGAACAAAAAATTGCCTTCTATCTGATGCGTTTTGGTGACTGGATTGGAAAAGATGTAGAAGCACTTGTTTCCAATAACAGGTTATTAGGAATGAAGTTTGTATTTACTCCAGAAGATGAGACCGAAGAGAATTTTTCTCTGATTGGTAGACTCAGCACAATGGTCACGAATATGTTCAAAGAGCATACCGTCAAAGACGGGAAAGTCGTTGCAGTGAGTAGCAAGCTAGAACCTGAAAAATTCATGCCTTTCATTCCCGATGACTACAAAGGAAAGGATCTCCCACTATGGAGGTTCACTATACAGGCTAACCCGGACTTCAAAGGGCTAACAAAAACTTCCAGCCGACGCGCCAAAGGCGCGCGCGGCTGAAGTTTGCCGTTAGGCCCGAAAAAACTACCCCCGGCGTGTAACCGGGGGCATAAAACTGTCAATCTTCCTCTTGCGGCACAAGCAGGAGGAAGTTTTTACGTACAATCACCGATAACGGGGTATCAATGGTAAATCCGGCTTTCTCGAGCCAAATGCCTTTGAGTAGGATAAAAGGGATTGTCGGATTGCCTTTGTGGGATTGGTTTTTAAGGCAATAGTCCCTGTGTCCCTCACGGACTTTGAGGTGGCGTATTTTCATGGATTGCTCCTGTTGCAATTTTCGAGTTGCAAAATTACCCATTTAAGGGTGGCCAGGAGGTCGAAAACAGCAACAGGTACTGCCTCAGCTATTCCCTGCAAGCAGGTATTGTATTCACTGAGCCTCCCAGCCATGAAGTTCCCGGATTTCGGGCGTAAAAAAACCGCAGTACTTCCGGGGTGCGGTTTTTGCCCGCCTGTTGGAGTTTTCGAGCTCCGAGAAAAAGAATAGTCATACTGGCTAGTTCGTGTCAAGTGGTAGTAGAGGTATCATGGCCTGACCAAAGGGTAAAGCGGACCAGCCTACCACGGCGTTGGTTGGGAAAAAGGGGCCAGGCTCAATTGACGGGTCGTTTTTCACAGCCCATTCGCCTAACATTCGGCTGCAGGCGACCCAATGCCGCGGTCCGGCTCCTCAGCAACTTTCAAGTTCAGTGCCACGCGGCATTGGGCGCCTGAGCCAAGCCGTTAGAAGCAAAAGGAATATCGAGTAGTGCCTATATTTGAGATATCCGGAAAGCATCTGCTGTCGGTAGAGCAGAAGAACTTTTCCGTGGAAAAGGAACTGCAAAGCCTGATTGAAGGAAATCTAGGGGCCGTATTTAACTGCCGTTTTGTGGCAACCGAATTTTCAACCGGAGCACAACACGCTGGAAGAATTGACACGTTGGCATTATCGGAAGAAGACAATCCCGTAATCATCGAATACAAGAAAATTGAATCCTCCGAGCTCATCAATCAAAGTCTGTTTTACCTGCATTGGATTCAGGATCATAAAGGAGATTTTGAGATAGCCGTTCAAAAAGCCCTTGGTAATGGAGTGCAGGTTGACTGGTCAGATGTACGAGTCATATGCATTGCTCCAAACTATAAAAAGTATGACCTGCATGCCGTTCAAGTCATGGGGGCAAACATCGAACTATGGAAATATCGCCTATTCGCAAACAACAGCTTGTATCTGGAAGAAGTCTTTCACAATACAAAGGCCACATCACCAGCAACAGAACCAACAGAAAAGAATCCTGTTATGGTGGAGGCAGGAAAAAAGGCGGCGCAAGTACGGGCAACAGCCACATACACATTTGAAGAACACCTTGAAGGGAAACCGAAAAAGATACAGGAGCTTATCCATAGCATCCGTGAATTTGTCTTAGGACTGGATTCTGCTATTGAAGAAGTTCCAAAAAAGCTGTATGTAGCTTATAAGGCTTCCCAAAACATAGTATGTGTCGAAGCTCAGACAAAGCATATAAAGCTGATCGTAAAGCTCAAACCCTCTGATGTAACCGATCCGCCAAAGACTTTTAGAGATGTCAGCAATATTGGCCACTTTGGGACCGGCGACGTTGAATTCACCATCTCAACAACAGACGAGTTGGAAAAAGTCCGGAAGTACATCGAGATGGCATATAACAAGGTCGGTGGCTAATGGCTTCTAACATCCGGTTCCAGGCGATGCTCGTACCTCGCACGCCTGAACCGGGGCGTTATACGGCAATAAATGCATTGCTTCGATCTAAATGAATGGGAATGAAGTCCTCATCATTACAATGCCTGAAGAAACTCGCAGAAGAGTTTGGATACACACCATACGGGGGAGACCGTCGCGTTTCTTTTCGGGACGAGCGTACCAGTATCAACATAAATTTCGAGTTCACGAACGATAAGCGAAACACCGTATTCGTATACCTCTATGTCCGCACAACTTCTTGGGATCTGCCAGGTGAACGTACAGATGCGAATGAGTTCATCTCCGTGATGTTGGGAGTGTTTCTCCGCGTTGAGGACGGCATCTCTTCAAGTCTTTGGGATATTCCTCATCCCGCAGAGATTTCATTATCCGAAACTGAAATCTATGCGCGATATCTTGTCGCGAACCAACCATTCGACTCCGAATACGTGCTAGATGATGGTGGCGTCGAGAACATTCGTCACATCTTGGGTACTGTACGGCAATTTGAATTTAACATGCCATGGCTATTTGACTGGACAGTGCAGGATAAGGACGGAGTGCCAGAGGCGGAGCAAGGCTATGGATGGGTTGAGATCGACGATTGGGCCAAGAAAATTGCCTCAACGATTGATGAACCCTGGCAAGAACAAGAGTGGCCTGAAAAGATTCTCCAAATGACACCTTCCGAATTGCCTGGTCCAAACCCGGAAAATATCCAGTATAACTGGCGCATTAACCCAAACTGGAAATACTATCGAAGCATTGCATCCGGTGTAACAGTTTATGAAATGCCTGGTTTTGCTTCGGCAATCCTGGACCGAATTTCCAAGGAACCGCCCTGGCAAACACTAGACGGGACAAGATGCAAATTGTACTTAACAAACACTACATGCAATGCCATCACATATGCGGATTCCGATCTAGCACATAAGCTGCTTGACGAATTGAGTACTGACGAAGCAGCGACAGCCATTGTATGCATACCTTTGGAGCACGACTTAATTGCAGCTTCGCCGGAACATATCGTCTTCATAAGACGCGAAACGGGGCGAAAACTATTCGAGAATGAACGTGAATCTATACGCAAGCGACACCAACGCGAGTCGACACTTCTTTTCCCAATTCGCAGTTTTGAATGGCAAGAACACATTGACGACCAACAATTTGAGCTAATGATTTTGGATTTGCTTAAACGTGAGCCAGGTGTTCAACGAGCGCGGATCGTCAGTGGCTCAACCGAGCCTGATGGTGGGCGAGACATCTTGTGCGATTGGCACACGCCACCAACCCCAGGCGATCTAATGATTGACAATGTACCCCCTTCTGTTCTTCGCAGAGTAATCGTTCAATGTAAAGCATCCAAAAAATCGGTCAACAAATCAGACGTACAAGATATCCGCGATACGGTGGAACACAACGAGGCGGAAGGATACTTTCTTGCCGTTTCCTTGCACCTTACAACGCCGTTGACAGACCATCTCGATAGAATTCGGCAGCGTGGTCAAATTTGGGTTGATTGGTGGACAAGAAGCGAAATAGAGGAGAGACTGGCAAAGCACCAAGACATCGCACAAAAATACCCTGGAGTGGTTGATGGTGTGCCCGACGGACCTACGTACGGACTTGGTACGGCGCCGAGCGGTCTTCCATTTCCAGGATAGTGAAAGGGCACCGAAACGGTCGAGATATCGCGTTCAGAAGATTACCCAAACCGGGTCGATCCACTTCTTCACTTGCTCGTCGAGCCGATAAAGCCGGGTGCGCCGTAATCCGACGGCAAGGACGAACCCGTGGCACTTTTGGTCATACCCTATCTGTCGCCGGGCAGACGTCTCGCCTAGGCTAGTCGTCTTCCCCCCTGGGCACGGGGGCGAGTTTGTAATAATATTTTTATATTCACGGATTTTCACAGAGGCTCTTTAATGATTGCGCTGAAATCGACCTTGACCAAGGCTGCGTGTACGGCTGTGATGGTTGCCTGCGCGTTGGCACTGGCACCCGGCCTCGGCACCGCGGATACCCCGAAGGGCGATCCGGAGGCGGGCAAAAAGATTGCGAATGATCGTAAATTGGGCAATTGCGTTGCCTGCCATATGATGCCGGATGCCGAGAGCCCCGGTCGCATCGGTCCCCCCCTGACCGGAATGCGGGCTCGCTACCCGGACAAGGAGAAGCTGCGTGCCCAGATTCGGGATGCAACCGTCGCCAATCCCGGTTCCAGCATGCCGCCTTTCGGCAAGCACGGTATCCTCACCGAGCAGCAGCTCAACGACCTGCTCGAGTATATCTGGTCGATCTGATCGGTCGGACTCGCCCGAATACCCGGAGGAAATCAACCGGATGAACAAGATGATCACGCTGATTGCAGCACTGGGCCTGACCTGCGGCGGCACCGCGCTGGCCACGCCCCAGGAAGACCTGGCGATCTGGCAGGGCTACTTCCAGCAGCGCTTCCCCAATGTGCCGAGGGAGGATTTCGTCAACGGGGTCTATGCGATCGACCCCATCGGCCGTGGGAACTGGGAGGCTATCGAGGAGTTCCCCCCCTATGAAATAGCCATCTCCAACGGCGAGAAGATGTGGAACACACCCTTCGCCAACGGCAAGACCTACCGGGATTGCTTTCCGGACGGCCCCGCGATTGCCGAAAAATATCCGTACTGGGACCAGGAACGCAGCATGGTCGTTACCTTGCCGCTGGCTATCAATAGGTGCCGCGAGGCCAACGGTGAGAAACTCCTCAAGTATAAGAAGGGTGCCATCGCCGACATCCTCTCCTATATCCGGTATCAGTCCCGCGGGCAGATCACCAGGGTAGAGATTCCGGAGGACGATCCCAAGGCACTGGAGGCCTACGAGAAGGGCAAGCAGTTTTACTTTGCCCGTCGCGGTCAGCTCAATTTCTCCTGTGCCCATTGTCACGCGCTGAATGCCGGTAATGTGCTACGCACCGAGATCCTGAGCCCGGCCTTCGGCCACACTACCCACTTTCCGGTCTACCGTTCCAAATGGGGCGAGATGGGGACCCTGCACCGGCGTTTCTGGGGCTGTAACAAGCAGGTGCGGGCCAAGCCCTTCAAGGTCCAGGGTGAGGAGTACCGTAATCTGGAATACTTCCTGACCTATATGCAGAACGGCCTGCCCCTGAACGGGCCCGGCGCACGTAAATAACCGCTTGGGATGTGGGCCTTTGCTTTGGAGCATAGAGGAGTCTGTCGAACATGAGAATCGATTGTTTTTCCGCCGGGATCCTGGTCGCTACGTTGGCCGCTGGTCTCCCCGCAGGCAGCCGGGCCGACGACCAGACCGATTTCGAGAAGGCCATGACCGCGGCGCAGGAGGCACGCAGACAGGCCGCGGCGGTAGGCGGCGAGTGGCGCGACATCGGCAAGTTCATAAAACAGGCCGAGCAGGCCGCGGCGGAAGGCGATTTCGTAACCGCCGATCGGCTGGCCGAGAAGGCCAGGCGGCAAGGCGAGTTGGGTTACGAGCAGGCCATGAGCCAGAAGGATGTGGGCTTCCCCGAATACATGATCGCCGGCAGTGGCAAGTGACCTATCGCGCCTCCGCCGTTTGAGGCACTGGCCGAGAAACCATTGCTCGGCGCCCATCGACCCCGTTGAAGTCTTGCGTAGTGGACCTGATTCGGAAAAGTTTATGCGCGCTCACCCTGCGCAGCAGCTCCTAAGAGGCTGTCTGAGAACTGATCCATAGCTTGTCATTTCGAGCAAAGCGAGAAATCCCTGTCCCGACAGGAGGGTGTCGCAAAAGTAGCGCAGGCGTCCTCGCCTGCATCGAAAAATGCAGGCGGGGACGCCTGCGCTACGCCCCACGGATGGGCTTTCGCGACACCCTCGACAGAGGAGGGATCTTTACCTAAGGGACTGTCTAAGAACTAACTAACCTGTAGGGTGGGCCGCGCCCACCAAATACTACGCCTGATCGGTGGGCACAGCCTGCCCCTTACGGGTACGGTTCTATAAAAATCAATGGCTTAGTTTTTAGACAGCCTCTAAAACAATCGCAGCTTGTTTTACGGCCTGAAGAGCTCTCCCTTCGGCCGAGATGACAAGCGGTACGCTGACGTGGAAATCAACGTGTTGGTTTTCAGATAGCCTCTAAGATTCACGGACCAGCCAAAGCCGTATAGAATCTCTGCTGCCGGGCGCAGGTGGCGGAATCGGTAGACGCGCTGGATTTAGGTTCCAGTGGGGAAACCCGTGGGGGTTCGAGTCCCCCCCTGCGCACCAGTCATACCCGTCACACATGGATTTTCCGCTGCTAGAACCCTCGGTAATACCAACGATTGTTCCAACCCGGCAGGGGATAGGGCGATGCCGTTTGCCCGGATGCCCTGGTGGTTTCCTCGGTTGGAGACTGCGGAGATGTTGTAGGGGGTCCGGAGGTTTCTTCCTGCCAAGGACTCTGCCGGAATCTCCAGGGAACTTGGTTGCGGAAGGCCTCACGGTCACGCTTTATATGTTCCAGAAAGGCGTCGTGACGGCGTTGGGTTTCCTGTTCTCGGAGCTCCTGCCGGGCCGCACCCCAAGGGTCGATCCAACGCCGGCGCGCGTCTCTGGCCTCCTTGGCGACGCGGCGGCGTTCCTGTCGAATTTGCCGTTGGGCACGGACTTCGTCGAGCCACCGACGGATCGGTTCGGGCTCTGCCGCGGGTATGCTGTCGATCGGAAGGGGAAGCGGCGGTTGCGCCGCAACGGGAAAGGCCGTGAATAATCCGACGCACAGGGCGACAATCGGTCTTGTCAATCGTGGGGACATTCAATCCCTCTCACCATGTGGCCGGTCTGCGTGCGACAGAGGGTACTGAGTAGGCTGAACTTAAAAGATTCAATATATACCGAATTACTAACCCCCTGCCCTGCCGTAGATCAAATTTCTTTCAAAATTCGACTCAAGGGTGTCGCAAAAGTAGCGCAGGCGTCCTCGCCTGCATCGAAAAGTGCAGGCGGGGACGCCTGCGCTACGCCCCACGGATGGGCTTTTACGACACCCTCCTATGGCCTACGGCCTTTTTTAGACAGCCTCTCTGGTCGCACGGAGCTTTGGACTCGAGGGTGTCAGCCGTCGGCTGCCTGCTCCAGGCGAGTACGGATCTCTTTGCGCAGGCGATGCAAGGTGTTCGGCTCGGTAATGGGGGTGCCGTCGGCGGTGGTTATGAAGAAGATGTCGTCCGCCTGGGCGCCGATGGTGGCGATCTTGGCGTTCTGCAACCGGATGCCGCAGGCGTCGAAGATGGCCCCGATGGCGGCGAGTAGGCCCGGCCGGTCGAGGGTGACCAGGCGCATGATGGTTCTGTGATTGCGTTTATCTTCGGAGAATTGCAGCCGGGTATCGGTCGGAAAATGGCGGAGCTGTCTGGGCACGGGACGCGCGACCCGGAGGTTCGGTGTCTCCGGCTCCGATAATTCCTGTACCAGTGCCTCCCGGATCTGCCGCACCTGGGTATCGTCGAGGACTGGGGACGATCCCTCCGTTTCCAGCACATAATAAGTATTCAGCACCATCTTATCGTCCGTGGTCATGATGCGCGCGTCCAGAATGCTCAGCCCCCAACGATCCAGCAATGCGGTGGTACGCGCGAACAGGTGCTTCCGATCCCGGGTGTAGATGAGGATCTCGGTGCCACCCCGGTGGGTCAGCGGTCGGATGGCGACCAGGGGCAAGGTCTCCTCGGCGGTCCGGAGTATGGTTCTGGTCTGCCATGCCATTTCGTCCGGGGAGTTGTGCAGGAAGTAGTCGAGACTGAACTTGATCCAGAGTGCCGTACAGGCATCGCCGGTTATGCCGTGCTCGGACAGCAGGCGAACGGTCTCGGTCTGCTTCCGCTGGATCAGGTCGTCCTGGGCCTGGGGGTTGTCCAGCCCGCGCTCCAGGGCGCTCCGCGTGTTCTGGTAGAGATCCCGCAGCAGTGTGTCCTTCCAGGAGTTCCAGCCTTCCGGATTGGTGCCCTGGATGTCGGCTACGGTCAGCAGGTAGAGGTAGTCCAGGCGGCTTAAGTCTCCCACTTCCGCGGCGAATGCTTGGATGATGTCCGGATCACTGGTGTCCTGGTGCTGGGCCGTCATGGACATCAGGAGGTGCTTCTCCACCAGCCAGACGACCAGTTGGCTGTCGTAGTCGGATAGACGATGGGCGCGACAGAAGTCCCAGGCGTCACGGGCCCCCAGGTGGGAGTGGTCGCCGCCGCGGCCCTTGGCGATGTCATGAAACAGGCCGGAGAGGCACAGTAGCTCGAACTTGGGGATGGTGCGGGCAATGGCGCTGCACAGGGGATGTCCTGGGGGAGCGGGTTCCGGGGCATACTCCGGGGTCATGAAGGATCTCAGATTGCGCATTACCCGTAGGCTGTGCTCGTCTACGGTGTAGACGTGAAACAGGTCGTACTGCATACGCCCGACGATATCGGCAAAGGTCGGGAGGTAGGCGGCGAGCACACCGTACTCGTTCATCCGCTGCATCGCATAGGTGACCCCCGGGTAGCGCATGATGGCGATGAATAAGTAGCGGGCGCGCGGGTTCGCCCGCACCTTGTCGTCGATGAGGTGGCAGTGCTCGCGGATGAGACGGATGGTGCTGGCCCGGATACCCTCGATTTTCGGATAGGTCTGCAGGATGTGGAAGATCTCGATGAGGGCGACGGGATCGCGCCGGAAGACGTCGTCTGCGGTCACTTCGAGAAAGCCGCTGCGAGATTGGAAACGCTCGTTGATCGCGACCGGCGGCCCCAACCGGTCGTGGAGTAGGATGGCCTCCCGGAATAGCTGGAGCAGCATCTCGTTGAGGCGATTGAGCTCCATCACGGTGCGGTAGTAGCCTTGCATGAACTGCTCGACCGCCAGGTTTTCGCGGGCGTCCGCAAAGCCGAACTCCTGAGCCAGGGTGCGTTGGTAGTCGAACAGCAGCCGATCCTCGCTTCTCCCGGTGAGGCGGTGGAGCGCGAAGCGGATGCGCCATAACAGGGATTGGCCCGCCGCCAGGGTGTGGTGCTCGCGCTCGGTGAGGAAGCCGTGGGTAACCAAGTCGTGCAGATTCTCGGCATCGAAGTGGCGCTTGGCTACCCAGCCGATCATCTGGATGTCACGCAGCCCGCCGGGATTTTCCTTGATGTTGGGCTCCAGATTGTAGGCGGTGCCGCCGAATTTGTGCCAACGGACCTTCTGCTCGTCGATCTTGGCAGCGAAAAATGCCTCGCTCGGCCAGATGCGGTCGCTGGCCGTGGCGGCCCGCATGCGCTCGAACAGGTCCGGTGAGCCGATGAGCAGGCGGGCCTCGATGAGGTTGGTAATCACGGTGGCGTCGGTACCGGCCACCTGTACGCAGTCCTCGATGGTCCGGATGCTGTACCCCGGCTTCAGCCCGATGTCGAAGAGGAAGGTGATCAGCTCCCCGCCGGCGCGGCTCAGGTCCTCCTGCCCGGCATCTTCCAACAGGATCATGACATCCACATCGGACCCCGGATGCAGCTCCCGGCGCCCATAGCCCCCGACCGCTGCCAGTGCCGCGCCTGCTCCCACCGGCATGTGGCGTTGCCAAGCCGCTCGCAGCAGTTCATCCACCAGATGGCTGCGCGCGAGGACCAAGGCATCGACCGCTACTCCTTGGTCATAGCGCTCGAACAGGTGCTCCGTGCTCTCGGTCAGAGCTCGACGAAAGGCGGCAACGGGATCGTCTCCGCTGTCCGGGAGGTGTTGCAGCTTGGCCTGGGTACCAGGGGTTGTCGACATTATCAGCCGGGTTCCATGAGGCGAGTAGGTTCAGTGGTAGCCGCCGCGGACCAAGTAGACCACATGGACCAGGTGAACGGGGGTAGCCCCCGGTCCCAATGCCATTAAGTTAAGCGCTACCGGTCGGCAAAGTAAGAGAAGAAACTACGAATCACGCGAATCCGCACGAATCGATTCGCGGAAATTCGCGTGATTCGTAGTTTTCTCTAAGTGGCCAACAGCTAACTTAATAGCATTGAGCCCCCGGTCCACGGTGTCCACTCGGCCCACCGAGTCCACGGCGATTACCCCGGACCTAGCGAGGCCTTGCCTCAGACCGACGCGGCATGAAGACCCCCAAAGCCCCTCTCCCGTAAGGCCCCATCTCCTACGCCCAACCAGCCGTTGAAGAGCCAAGGTATACTGCCACACGGCACAATCTGAGCTTTTGAATTTCTCCCTCACCCCCGCCATCTCCCGGAGGGAGAGGGAGTGAAATGCGCAGATTATGCCGTGTGGCAGTATGGGTCGAAATCGGGATCGGGATCGCAATCGGAATCCCGATCTCGATCCCGATTTGTGCACTGTATAAACTCGACTCATTTGTAAAGATTCGGGTTCATCGAGGAATCCTGGTCGGTAGGCGCAGGCTAACTATCAACACGTTCCGGTTGCCGCTCCCGGGGCGGGCGGTTTCTCGCGTTCTTCGCCGCGGAGGGTCAGGATCTCGTGGCCATCCTGGGTAACCAGCACCGTATGCTCCCACTGGGCGGACAGGCTGCGGTCCTTGGTGACCACGGTCCAGCCGTCGGACAGCAGCTTGATGTGGCGCTTTCCCGCGTTGACCATGGGTTCTACGGTAAAACACATACCGGGCATCAGGGTGATCCCTTCGCCGGGTTTACCATAGTGCAACACCTGCGGCTCTTCATGGAAGGCGCGGCCGATGCCGTGACCACAGTACTCCTGCACTACCGAGTACCGTTTCCCCTCGGCGAAGCGCTGGATGGCGTGGCCGACATCGCCCAGGCTGGCACCGGGTCTGATCTGGGCGATGCCGACCCGCATCGCCTCCTGGGTCGTCTTGGCCAGGCGGCGGGCGAGGATAGAGGGTTCACCGACGAAGAACATCTTACTGGTGTCGCCGTGGTACCCGTCCTTGATAATGGTGATGTCGATATTGAGGAGGTCTCCCTTCTTCAGACGCTTGTTACCGGGGATGCCGTGGCATACCTGGTAGTTGACCGAGGTGCAGATGGACTTGGGAAATCCTTTGTAGTTCAGCGGGGCCGGAACGGCTCGTTGCTCATCGACGATGAAGTCGTGACAGATGCGGTCGAGCTCACCGGTGGTGACACCCGGGCGGATATGCTCGTCGATCATCTCCAGGACCTGAGCGGCCAGGCGGCCGGCGACACGCATCCGGGCGATTTCCTCGACTGTCTTGATGGGTACGCCCGTACTGCGGGAAGCTGCATCCGTGGTGGTTCGCGAAGGCACGACAAGGAGACCTGAAGAATTGCTCGAACCTGGCCGCCATGTTATAAAACAAGCTGAGATTCGGCAAACAGATTGCCTATTGCCGCGGTGAGTACCATGGCGGTAATCCCCGAGAGCGAAAAACGGTCGTTTTTCGCTCTATTTTTTGGCCCATTCTTCGGGTCGGAGCGGCGCACCGTCGGGGCCGGTCGCCGTAAAAAAACCACACACGCATCGACACGGTGGGCCGGGTGCCTGTAAACGGGTCGCTTGCCGGGATGCGTGGAGGCCAAACCCAAACCTTGACGAGGTCCTGTATAAATGAGCGAAGTTTCCATGCGTGACATGCTGGAAGCGGGAGTGCACTTCGGGCACCAGACTCGCTATTGGAACCCGAAGATGGGAGCCTACATCTTCGGCCAGCGCAACAAGATCCACATCATCAACCTCGAGAAAACCCTGCCCTTGTATCAGGAGGCAATGAATTATCTCGGGTCCCTGGTGGCCAACGGCGGTAAGGTCCTGTTCGTCGGCACCAAACGAGCGGCGGGGAACGCCGTCCGCGAGCAGGCACTGCGCTGCGGCATGCCCTTCGTCGACCATCGCTGGCTCGGCGGCATGTTGACCAACTTCAAAACGATCCGCAACCGTATCCGGCGCCTCAAGGAGCTGGATACGATGTTCGAGGATGGCGGTATCGGTCGTTTCAGCAAGCGGGAGGCCCTCGGCCTGAGCCGCGAACGCACGAAGCTGGAGCGGGGTTTGGGCGGGATCAAGAATATGGAGGGGCTGCCCGATGCCTTGTTCGTGGTGGATGTGGGCTACGAGAAGATCGCCGTCACCGAGGCCAACAAGCTCGGGATTCCGGTGGTCGGCGTCGTGGATACGAACAATGATCCCGGCTCCGTGGACTATGTCATTCCCGGTAATGACGATGCCATCCGGGCGGTACACCTCTATATCGAGGGCGTAGCCTCCGCGGTGTTGGATGGGCGCTCCACCGCCGCCGCGGTCGCGGCCGGGCGAGAGGGCGAGTTCATCGAGCTGGACGACAAGTCGGCCAAGTCCGAGACTACCGAGCCGGCGGAGACCTGAAGCTCAGGCCGGTGAAGATTTGAACAAACTGAACCACGAATGAACACGAATGGAGATGAATAGTCTGTTTTCGTGTCGATTCGTGGTTCTATTGCGCATCCGTGAGAGGGTCAGTTATGGCGATTACAGCCGCGTTGGTTAAGGAGCTTAGAGAACGTACCGGTGCCGGCATGATGGAGTGCAAGCAGGCGTTGGTCGAGTCCGACGGCGATCTCGAGGCCGCCATCGAAGCAATGCGCAAATCCGGACAGGCCAAGGCCGCCAAGAAGGCAGGGCGGATCGCCGCCGATGGTGTCGTGGTCATCGCCGGGGATGCCAAGGCAGGGGTCATGGTCGAGGTCAACTGCGAGACCGACTTCGTGGCCAAGGACAAGGGCTTCACCACCTTCGCCGAAAAGGTCGCGGCGCGTGCCTTGGCGAGCGACGCTGCGAATGTCGAGGCCCTGGAGACCAAGCCCCTGGAGGAAGGCGGGGATATCGACATCGCCCAGGCCCGCGCGGATCTCGTGGCCAAGATCGGGGAAAATATCAAGCTGCGGCGTCTGGTCCGCTTCGATGACGTGCAGGGCCGGCTCTCCAGCTATTGCCATGGGGCGCGCATCGGCGTCCTGGTGGAGATCGAAGGCGGCGATGCGACACTCGGCAAGGACATCGCCATGCACGTCGCCGCTACCAATCCCCTGTGCGTCAGTGCCGACCAGGTGCCCGCCGCCGTCCTGGAGAAGGAGAAGGAGATCTTCCGCGCCCAGGCCCTGGAGAGCGGCAAGCCTGAAAAGATCCTGGATAAGATCGTTGAGGGAAAGGTCCGTAAATATCTGGAAGAGGCGACCCTGGTCGGCCAGGCCTTCGTCAAGGACCCCGACATCACCGTGGACAAGCTGCTCGCCCAGGCGGGAGCCAAAGTCATGCGTTTCGCCCGTTTCGAGGTCGGCGAGGGGATCGAGAAGAAGCAAGAGAACTTCGCCGACGAGGTCATGGCGCAGGTGCGTGGTGACTGACATCATTTTGGAGTGCGGCGGCAATTTCACCTCGGTAGTGGCAGGATTCCAGGGGGTCTAGCGTTACTGAGGTGCAGACAGATACAGAGGAACCTGCCGCCGCCTTGGATGGGACGACGCATTGATCCCGAGGCACGGCGTTGCGGCCAGGGGACAGCGCTGTTGCCACGACGCGGGTGGAACCTAAGCGCTCAGCTTACCGGATTATCATCGAAAAAGGCTTCGTATTCGATGGTGCCTCCATTCCCAGGTCCCTTTGGTGGCTCTTCAGCCCCACTGGATTGCTGTTGATTCCGGGATTAATTCACGATTATGGGTACAGGCACGACCAGTTGTGCCAACTCGACGGAAGCGGACAGATGGTACCCTGCGGAGAAAGGAAGGGAAAAGAGTTCCGGGACAGGTTGTTTATCGAGGTCGGTGACAAGATAAATGGCATCTCACTACTCAATCGCGTGGCTTGGATAGCAGTCGCTTGGTTTGGTCACCTGGCTTGGTGTAGGTATAATTAAAAAAGAAAGAACCCCTGGCGAGGCTTCGCCTCAGACCGACGAGGCGTGACCAACCGCACCGAAGAACCACGGATAGACACGGATAAACACGGATTGTGATCCGTGTTTATCCGTGGTTCAAAGGATTTGCGATTCCTGCCCAACAAGAGGCAGAACTATTTTTGTGCAGCGCACAAAGTTGACTCATTTGTAAAGATGCGGGTCCCTCAAGGAATCCTAGCGAGGCTCCGCCTCAAACCGACGAAGCATGAGTTTTTTGTGTGGTGCACAAATTCGACTCACTTGCCGCCAATGGACGCAAATTGAAATCTGACCCCATAGGTTTGGTAAACAGTAGAAAGGTATGCGGTGCCAAGAAAAATCAGAGAACTGAAACGAATGTTGCTGAGAGCAGGTTGCGAGTGTGAGAAAGCAAAAGGTAGCCACACTAAGTGGTCGCACCCAATGCTTGTCCACAAGTTGGTTCTTTCGGGCAAAGATGGTACTGATGCAAAACCATACCAGGAAAAGGATGTTCTAAACTATATGCGCGAAATTTCGGAGGAAGAATGAATGCACATTACAGTATTTTGATCCAATGGTCTGAGAAGGATCTATGCTACGTCGCTTCTCTTCCGGAGTTTGGACCATATGCACATACGCATGGCGAAACATATGCAGAAGCCTTGAAAAATGCGGAAGAGGTTTTAGAAATGATGATTGCAGATACATCACCATTGCCAAATCCACAGACATACAGGGTAGTCAATGCGTTGCGTACCTAGAAGCACATGCCTGAATTGGTATTACAAGGCCACAAAATCTTTAGAACTGATGTCGAGGGCCAGTGTGGAGGGCGATACAAGTTTAGGAACGGTTCAAAAACAATCTGGTAGCAACCGGAATCGACATCGGACGCTGATCAACTCCAGCGAACGTGTCATCGTGCGGCGAGAGTTCTAAAAACCCAAGAAAAAATCCTGTTAATCCTGAAACATCCTGTTAATCCTGTCCTATTGGAAAATTGCGACAAGCGCTCAGACGAAACTGCAAAGGTCATCAAAAAGGTGTCCCCCGTTCACTATCACCGCATCCTCCTCAAGCTCAGTGGCGAGGCACTGATGGGGGATGGTACCTACGGCATCGATCCGGGGGTGCTCGGTCGCCTGGCCGGCGAGATACGAGACCTGGTAGCAAGCGGCGTGCAACCGGCGTTAGTAATCGGCGGCGGCAACATCTTCCGCGGTGCGGGTCTGGCCCAGGGAGGCATCGACCGGGTCACCGGCGATCACATGGGCATGTTGGCGACCGTCATCAACTCGCTTGCCATGCAGGACGCGCTGGAGCGTCTAAAGGTGCCGGTGCGGGTCATGTCGGCGTTGCGGATCGATCAGGTCTGCGAGGGCTACGTCCGCCGTCGCGCCGTACGTTATCTGGAGAAAGGTCGGGTGACCATCTTCGCCGCCGGGACCGGCAACCCCTTTTTCACCACGGACTCGGCGGCCAGCCTGCGGGCAGTGGAGATCGGTGCCGATCTGCTGATCAAGGCGACCAAGGTCGACGGCGTCTATTCGGCCGATCCGATCAAGGACCCCACAGCGGTCTTCTATCGGCGTCTGACCTACAATCAGGCCTTGCGGGAAGACCTCGGAATCATGGATGCTACGGCCCTCGTCCTGTGCCGGAACAGCGGTATCCCGCTACGGGTGATGAATATCTACGAGCCGGGCGCGCTGCTGCGACTGGTGGGGGGAAGTGAGATCGGCTCCCTCGTGGAACCTGGGGAATGATAATGATCGACGACATCAAGACAGACGCTACAACCCGCATGGGTAAAAGCGTAGAGTCCCTGCGGCACGAGCTGGCCAAGATCCGTACCGGACGTGCCCATCCCGCTTTGCTCGACCACCTGCTCGTTTCCTATTACGGCTCCGATGTACCCATCAAACAGGTGGCAAACGTCACGGCCGAGGATGCCCGCACCCTGGCGGTCACGCCTTGGGAGAAGGGCATGGTCCAGGCGGTGGAAAAGGCCATCATGCAGTCCGACCTGGGACTCAATCCCAGTACTGCGGGGATGGTGATCCGGGTGCCCATGCCGCCCCTGACGGAGGAACGTCGCCGGGACCTGATCAAGGTGGCCCGTCACGAAGCCGAGCATACCCGAGTAGCGGTTCGAAATATCCGGCGTGACGCCAATCACGAGCTCAAGGAAGCGACCAAGGAAAAGCTGATATCCGAGGACGAGGAGCGCCGCGGCGAGGAAATGGTGCAAAAGCTGACCGACAAGTACGTCCGCAACATAGACGAGGTTCTCGCTGAGAAGGAAGAGGACCTGATGTCCATCTGATCGGCCCCTTCAGGCGGGCTCTTGGATTTTACGTCTTGGACAACCACGCATCCCCGCCTTCGAGCGACCAACCCCGGCTGCGTTCACCGCGGCACGTGGCGATCGTCATGGACGGGAACGGGCGCTGGGCATTGCGGCGCAGACTACCGCGTACGGCCGGACACCGGGCGGGAATCAAAAGCGTGCGGGCCGTGGTGGAAGAAAGCATTCGTCAGGGCATCGGAGTCTTGACACTCTTCGCCTTCAGCAGTGAGAACTGGCGCCGTCCCAAGACCGAGGTCAACCTCCTGCTGGAGCTCTTCATGAGAGTTCTGCGCACGGAGGTAAACCGGCTCAACGAGAACGGCGTGCGGCTGCGTATCATCGGCGAGCGCACGGCCTTTCCGGAAAAACTGCAGCGTCGCATCGCCGAAGCGGAGGCAGCGACCCGCACCAATGAGGCTATGCTGCTCCAGGTCGCCGCCAATTACGGTGGACGGTGGGATATCGTGCAGGCGGCCCGGCGGCTGGCCACGGATGTGTGCGCCGGTAAGGTCGCGCCGGAAGAGGTGGACGAGCGGCTTTTCTCCACCCGGTTGTCCTTTCCCGACCTACCGGACCCCGATCTTTTCATCCGTACCGGCGGGGAACAGCGGATCAGCAACTTCGTGCTCTGGCAGTCGGCGTACAGCGAGCTCTACTTCAGCGATCTGATGTGGCCGGATTTCGGCGCCGAAGCCTATCGGGAAGCAGTGGCCGATTTTGCGCGTCGGCAGCGTCGGTTCGGCTTGACCGGCGACCAAGCCGACACCGGCGCTGAAGACGGGGCCGATTAGGAGCGTTTGTGCCTGCAAGCAAGCTGCAACAGCGGACCCTGACCGCACTGCTTGTCGTACCCTGGCCGGTAGCAGCCGTCCTTCTGCTGCCCACCCCATACCTTGCCGTATGCCTGGGGCTGGTCCTGGTGCCGGCGGCTTGGGAGTGGTCGGCCCTGGCCGGCACCGTATCTCGCGCCGGACGGCTTGTCTACGTGGCCACGGTGGTCCTCTGTCTGCTGGTCCTATGGCAGTCCTCACTGCACCAATGGCATGTGCACCTGACCGCGGCAGCGGCGGTCTTCTGGTGTGCCGTCACCTTCTTATTGTTCCGGGTGCGTACTGTCAAGCGCAGGTCGGGGTTGGACTTGGTCCTAACCGCGGCGGGGTTGGTGGTGCTTATCGGTCCCTGGCTCGCGATCATTCACCTGCACGCCTACTCATCCATAGGTCCCTATCTGGTGCTCTTTCTGCTGGTGCTCGTCTGGGTCGCGGATATCCTGGCTTATTTCACGGGACGCCGGTGGGGAGAGGTGAAGCTGGCGCCCCTGCTCAGCCCGAACAAGACCCGCGCCGGTGTCTACGGGGCTGCGGTCGGCGCCGGTCTATGCGGGGTGCTGTTGGGCTGGGTACTGGGGCTGTCGCCC
The DNA here is from genome assembly GCA_011392765.1 of Candidatus Thiosymbion ectosymbiont of Catanema sp. Cochon2018. GTDB lineage: Bacteria > Pseudomonadota > Gammaproteobacteria > Chromatiales > Chromatiaceae > Thiosymbion > Thiosymbion ectosymbiont_A. The sequence continues at coordinate 472,410 of WYCW01000004.1, forward strand.
GGACCTGGAGTGCTGCTGGTCGCGCTCTGTGTCCTGACGGCCCTCTTCTCGGTGATCGGCGACCTGTTCGAGAGCCTCGTCAAACGCAGCCGCGACCTGAAAGACTCGGGGCACCTGCTCCCTGGGCACGGCGGGGTGCTCGATCGCATCGACAGTCTGACCGCTGCCGCTCCCTTTTTCACGTTAGGCATTCTGTGGTTGGATGCCCAACTGATGATCCTGAGCAACAGCGGTTGATCTAAATGTCAGGTCCCGTGTGATTATTTTTCCTGGACCAGGCCATGTCCCACGACCAGAATTTCAAAAACCTCCTCCTCGCCTACCCGCGCCAGGCGCTGGCCTTTTTCGCCGCCGCCGAAGCCGCGGAGATCGACGAGCAAGTGCGCATCACACCCGTGCGCCAAGAGCAATTCCAGGAACGCCTCGGCGAGCGCTTTCGGGAGCTCGATGTGCCGCTACGGGTAGAGTGGCCCGACGGACGACGCGAGGCCCTGCTGTTCGTGCTCGAAGAAGAGAGCGACGCCCGCCGCTTCTCCATCCACCGCCTGGCCCACTATTGTCTGGACTTGGCTCAGCTGATGAAGACCGACCGCGTGGTTCCGGTGGTCATCTTCCTGCGCCAGGCCCGGAATGCGCCCCGACGGCTGCGCCTGGGCGGCGATCAGGATACCTACCTCGACTTCCGCTACCTGAGCTGTGCCCTCGGTGAGCTGTCCTACGAGGACCACCGCCACAGCGACAACCTGGTGGTACGGCTGAATCTACCCAACATGCAGTATCCCGCGCGGCGCAAGGTCGAAGTCTATGCCCAAGCGGTCCGGGGACTGATTGAGCTGGAACCCGATCCCGAGAAGCAGCTCAAGTATCTGGACTTCATCGACATCTATGCGGCGCTTGATGATAATGAACGGGCCGAATACCAACGTGACTATCCCGACGAGGCGCAGACTATGAGCCGATTTGCCGAACGCTTCCACGAACAGGGCATACAGCAGGGCAAGCATCAAGGCGAAGCCTTGGTATTGGAACGCCAGCTACGGCTGAAATTCGGCACCTTATCCGAGGAGGTACAGCGCCGGATCGATCAAGCCAGCGAGCAGACCCTGCTGAACTGGTCCGAGCGAGTCCTCACCGCTAACCGTCTCGACGAGGTTCTCCACTGAGTGAGGGTGAATCGAACTTGTTGCTGTAACTATACTGCCACACGGCACAATCTGAGCTTTTGAATTTCCCCCTCACCCCAGCCCTCTCCCGGAGGGAGAGGGAGTGAAACGCGCAGATTGTTCCGTGTGGCAGTACAGTTACCATTTGCGCTTATTTGCGTTCATTCGCGGACAAATCTTCTTATGAGGATGATCGGCATCACCCTACTCGGCTCCACCGGCTCCATCGGCGTCAGCACCCTGGATGTGGTCGAGCGTCATCGGGAGCGGTTTCGCATCGTCGCCCTGACCGCCAACCAAGACGCCGAGGGTATGGCCGCGCAGTGTCGCCGTCACCGGCCCGAGTACGCGGTCATGGCGGACCCGGTGGCAGCCAGCAGGCTCAGGCTGCTGTTGTCGGGCATGGCGCGACCGCCGGAGGTACTGGCGGGGACAGCGGCGTTGGAGTCCGTAGCGGCCTTACCCCAGGTCGATTCCGTGATGGCGGCGATCGTCGGCGCCGCCGGTCTCCTGCCCACCCTGGCGGCCGCACGCGCGGGTAAGCGCCTGTTGCTGGCCAATAAGGAGGCCCTGGTGGTCGCGGGCTCGCTCCTGATGCGGGCGGTCGCGGACAATGGTGCTGAAATTCTGCCCATCGACAGCGAGCACAATGCCGTATTTCAGTGTTTTCCCGGGGATTTCCGTCCCGGATGCGGTCTCGAAAAGCTGGGCGTGGAGCGGATTCTGCTCACCGCTTCCGGCGGACCCTTCCGGGATACCCCTCCGGAGGGGTTGGCCCAGGTCACGCCCGAAGAGGCCTGTGCCCATCCGAACTGGGATATGGGACGCAAGATCTCGGTGGACTCGGCGACCATGATGAACAAGGGCCTGGAGGTCATCGAGGCATGCTGGCTGTTCGGCGCCCGTCCCGAACAGGTCCGGGTCCTGGTGCATCCCCAGAGCGTGATTCATTCCCTGGTGCAATACCGGGATGGCTCGGTGCTGGCCCAGCTCGGGAATCCGGACATGCGCACGCCCATCGCTCACGCCCTGGCCTGGCCCGAACGGATAACCTCCGGCGTGGCCGCGCTCGATCTGCTCGAGGTCCAAAAACTCGATTTCCGGCTGGCGGATCGGGAGCGTTTCCCTTGTCTGGATCTTGCCTACGAGGCGGCGACCGAGGGCGGTACTTATCCTGTCATCCTCAACGCGGCCAATGAAGTAGCGGTAGCCGCATTTCTGACGCAGCGGATCGGATTCATGGACATCCCGGCCGTGGTCGGCAAGACCCTGCAACGGCTCCCGAGGGAGGGCGTCGAGGACTGGGAGGTCGGACAATTGCTGGAAGCGGACCGTCGGGCGCGGCGGGTCGCGGAACAAAACCTTGCCGGACTTGCCGAATAGCTTCATGCAGGGGTTACTCTACACCGTCGGCTCCTTCATCGTCGCCCTGGCGATCCTGATTGCGGTCCACGAGTTCGGGCATTTCTGGGCCGCCCGCAGACTCGGGGTCAAAGTCCTGCGCTTTTCCATCGGCTTCGGCAAACCCCTGCTGCGCCACGTTGGCTCCCGCGACGGTACCGAATACGTGCTGGCCGCCATACCGCTCGGCGGCTATGTAAAGATGCTGGATGAGCAGGAAGGACCGGTACCCGCGGCAGAGCAGCACCTCGCCTTCAACCGACAGCCGCTCTGGAAGCGTTGCGTCATCGTTACGGCGGGGCCCTTCTTCAACTTCTTGTTTGCCGTCCTCGCCTACTGGGCCATTTTCGTCACGGGTGATGTGGGCACGCGGGCGGTGATCGGGGAGGTCGTGCCACAGTCCACTGCGGCCGAGGCCCGCTTCGCGCCCGGGGATGAACTGCTCGCGGTCGGCGACCGACCGACGCCGACCTGGGAAGCGGCGGTCTTTGCCCTGATGGCAGAGGTCCTGAACGGCGAGGATCTTGCGGTTCGCGTGCGCGATGAGAGCGGCCTGGAAACGGTGCGGGTGCTGAACGGCGATGCATTGGCCGGGCTACCCGATGATCCGGCACTCCTCTCGAATCTGGGATTGTCACCGGCGCGCCCCACCTTGCCGGCGGTCATCGGTGCGCTGACTCCGGGCGATCCGGCCGCCCAGGCAGGCCTGCGCCCCGGTGACCACGTCCGTGCCATCGATGACGAGTCGATCACTCACTGGGGCGACCTGGTCGAAGTGGTACAGGCACACCCCGGTCGGCTATTGCGGCTGGAAGTCGCGCGTGGCTCCGAGCGGCACGAATTCTTGGTGATTCCCCGCGCCGTGCAGCTGGGCGACCGGGAAATCGGACGCATCGGCGCCGCGGCACAGGTGCCGCCTCATCTGTTCGACAAGTATCAGACGGAGGTGCGATTGGGCCCCGTCGCGGCGCTGAGTGCGGCCGTCGGCAAGACCGCGGACATGAGTCTGCTCATGCTGCGGGTGATCGGGCGCATGTTGATCGGTAAGGCTTCGGTAGAAAACCTGGGCGGACCCATCTCCATCGCCGAGACCGCGGGCAAGACCGCGAGCTATGGCCTGGTTTACTTCGTCAAGTTTCTGGCGGTGGTCAGCATCAGTCTCGGCGTACTCAACCTGCTGCCCATCCCGATCCTGGACGGGGGACACCTACTCTACTTCGCCATCGAGGCCATCAAGGGCAGCCCCCTCTCCGAGCAGATGCAGCTGCATGGTCAGCGGATCGGGCTCGCCCTGTTGGCGGCACTCATGACCCTCGCCTTCTACGTCGACATCTCACGCCTGCTGGATTAGGGCTGACACAGAAGTGCCGAAATACCAATTCCTGCAAATGAACGCGAATCAACGCAAATCGGTCGCAATCCAATGCCATTAAATTAAGCGTCACCACAGCCGTTTGTGATTGAACGGGCGCTGTTTTTTATTCGCCTTCTCCCCCGTAGCGCAGGTATCCCGCCTGCAAGTGGGCACTGGCAAATGCACTGGCAAATGGCAGGCGAGATGCCTGCGCTACCTAGGAGGGAGAGGGGCTTTGAGGCTTAACTTGATGGCATTGGCTTGTACCTGAATCGTTACCATTTGCGTTGATTTGCGGATAATTTTTCCGTGGGGATGCTGCCAACTCAATGTTAGGCTGAGAGGTGAAAGGTGAAGGTAATTGGTAAAGCTTTTTTCTGGTTAATCGCTTTTGCTGTTCTCATCGTAATTAACATATTCCTATACCATGTCATTGATGGAACATTTGCCGTACTGATATACGGAGACGAAGATGCTATTGCAAAATACACAAATCCCACTCCACCTATTGAAGACTCGAAAGGAGCAGTTGAACCAATAAGAAAAGAGAGCCTGTCGACCTCATCACTTGCTCCAAAAGACATATTTTCAATACTCGTCTCAATAGAGATAGCTTTGCTACTTGCCGCTGGTAATCCTTTTTTCCGACGACTCTTTGTTCGATTTTCTCACCCTGCAGCAGGAGCAGATCTTAATGCTCTATGCGTAGGTGTAGGTGGCATAGGAAAAACAACATTGATAAGAAATTTCTATGGCAAATCTACAGGCGACGTTCAAAAGACGACCAAGTTTGAATATATTAAGCTACAGCAACCTGTAGACAATAGAAATTGTACTGTTTCACTATTTGATTTTGTCGGTCAGGACTTTCCTAGCCTCAGTCCTGCTATTCATTCGCTAGCATCGAGAAAAATAAACATTAATCTGTTAATAATTATCCTAGGCCTCCACATAGTCGACCGAGATCACAAAACAGGAAGGTATTCTGTTCGAAATCCCTCCAACCAAGATGAAAAGGAAAATATGTATACGGAAATGATAAAAACACAAACCAGTCAGATATTCACTAAATCTACCCTAACAATGATTGTCAATAATCTTCCGGAACTAGAGCGCGTAGCCGTGGTTTTTAACCAGGCAGATTTGCTTATTCGCCATACTAGGGGGGTGGTGAATGTGGATTGCAATAAGTTGCACAAGACATTTCATGATCGTTTCAAAACGGTTCTATCAGAAATCGAAGGCGCTGTTGAAGTTCATCGTAACAAATACAAGAATGCAGTGCCAATTGAATATCACGTCGCATCGATCAAAAATGGTATCGAATTTTCGGATAAGGGAGAAGGTCCTTGCATAAAGCCTAATAACGGTGATAGAGGATGCAGCTATTCATCACCGACAAACACGCCACGGCTAAGAAAATAAAAAGATAAAACGGTTGCTTCCTCAGCGCAGTAAAGGCCACTGAATTCTATGCGTCACGATGCATTTTCAACTATTTCGGAGCCACTATCAGGATCCAATGGGGGACCTCGAAATCTATTGGTTATTTTAGTTATAACATTTTTTCTAGGTCTAATGACTGGTTTGTTGCTTGGCGATAACGAAGGGGAAGTTCGTTTGTTGAAAGCTAAGATGAGGGTATTAGCAAATAGACATGCAGAAGAAAAAGCTTCTTTGATTCAACAGAGAAACAATATTCAACAGCAAGTTAAGCGGTGCAAAGCACTATTGAAACAAATCAACGCGAATACGGACCGGTGCAAGTAGATGCGAGAATATATAGTTCTTTCACAGAGAAGCTCAAGTGGCAATCGCCTAACAAAACGCTGCTCCTGACCGCTAAAAGCGCCGCCCCTTCCGTCGCTCTACTTTTGGCGGTAGGTGAGCGTAGTCGTTATCGGTAGTTGAGAGCATCTGTACTAGTGAGGTTACGCCTCAGATCCGAGCCGGATGAAGGTCCCGCCTGTGTCCCGGTACTCCCTGCCGTGGCATGTCAGGAGCAGGATCTGGTAACGCTGTGCTGCCTGGTACAGGATCGCCTGCATCCGTTCCCGGCGTTCATCATCGGAATTGACCAATGCGTCGTCCAGGATCACCGTCACCGGCGTGTCTGCCTCGCTGAGTAAATCGGCGTATGCCAGCCGGACCAGGACGGCCAACTGCTCCCGGGTCCCGATGCTCAGGTCGCCAAAGACCTCGGTCGTCCCACCGCGCTCGATGCCGGTGAGGAGCAGGTCTTCATCGACCAACGGAGCGGCATCCGGGAGCAACCGGCGCAGGTACGGAACCAGCTTGGCCGTGACCGGTCGGGCGATGGCTTCTTTGGCCCGTCGGAGGGTAGCATCGAGGGTACGTTGCAGCAAATCGAGTGCGTTCGCGTGCCGCTCGGCTTGCTCCACCTGCAAGGCCACAAATGCGTGGTCTGCCTCGACGGACGCTACCGCTTCGGCCAGCCCTTGCTGCCCGAGGGCACCGAGCTCCACCTTGAGATCGCGGACTTCGCGTTCGAGCCCCTCGATCTCCCGCCCGATGTCTTCAAAAGCGCGGCGCGACCGTTCGACCTCGATTGCAACGGCCTCCGGATTTTCGGCAGCGAGTGCCTGGGTCGCCGCTGCCAGGTGGCGGCTACTCGTGGCGACTGCCTGCTCCGCCTCTGCAAGCGTCTTCAGCAGCCGATCGTCCGGGGTCTCGAGCCGGGTCCGTTCGAGATCGGAGGCACGCCGCTCGACGAGTCGTTCCGCGGACGCTTTTTCCGCACGCAGCCCCGCCAGCGCCTCCCGCAACCCCTGGACCGCCTGTTCTTCGTCCCGGACATCGCCTTCGAGCGCGGTGACCTGGCCCTGGAGGGTCCGGACCTCCCGCTCCAGGTCATCTGTCCCGAATTCCCGATCGGCGTTTTCACCCAGCTTTTGGCGCAGGCCATCCCTTTGGGCGCCGACGGCGCTCAGTCGGTCCTCCAAAGCCGATAGACCTTCGGGCGCGAGCCCATTGAGGGTCGCGGCATGTTGCGAAGCCCGGCCAGCGAGCTCCTCCCGACGGCGCAGAATCGCCTCGGCACCGGCGACGTCCTCGGTGCCCACCGCGGAAAGCCCCTGCGCCAACCGGTGGTCTGCCTCCTCCAACTCGCGCTGCAGCACCGCCAGGTCCTTTCCGCCGGGGATAATCGCAAACTGCCCTACCCTTTCGACTTGGAGCTCGGCTCTCCGGGTCAGTCGTACCGACCCTTCACCGGCGAGGGGTTCCTCTCCCAGCCGGACAACTGCTCCAGGCTCCAACCGATACTCGATTTGCGTCGCGGCGGTGTGCAGGCGCGCCTCGGCAAGATCCCGGTCCCGCTCGCTCTCCTTCAGCCCCGCTACCACCTCCGTTGTTATTCGGATCGCATCCCGTTCCGACACGCACCGCCGCCTCTCGGCATCGGCAGCTCGGGCCTCCTTGAGCCCGGCGTCGAGGCGCTCGTACTCCGCTACGAGATTGTTAAGAACCGCGGCATCACGGGCCAGGCGCAGCTCGGCGTCCTGCCCCTGCCGGCGTAATTGCAGCTCGGCAAGCCCATTCCGAAGCTCGGTAAGCCGGTCGTTCCGGGGCGTCAACTCGGCTTCCTTTTTGCCTACTGCCTGCGCGGCGGCTTGTTCCGCTGCCTGCCCCTCCTTGAGGTCAGCGATCAATTTCGCCCGGCCGTCCCAAGCCTGCCGCGCTGTACCCTGTTCGGCCTGGGTCCGGCCGAGCTGTTCCTTGCCCGCCTGCACCTTGGCCTGGAGCTCCGTTACCCGCTTTTCCGCTGCCTGGGCCGACCGGACACGCCCCTCGGCCTTCTCCAGGGCCCGATCTTCCCGATAGGCGAGCAGCTCCGCCTGCCGTTGCTCCAGGTAGTCCACCCTGTCCTCGTATGCCTCCAACTCACCGCGTATATTCCGCAGCTTTTGTTGCAGCTCTGCCTCCCGCTCCCGGAGACGCCGGTAATCGCCGCGCGGCTTACCCCGGACATCGAAGAATTCCCCCCGCAGATCCCTGATGCGGCGATGCAGCGCCCCGCCCCGGTCGCCGCCCAGCAGCTCCCGCATGTCGTTCTCGAACACCGCATGGACCTGTCGCCGAGACTGATCCGTCAAGGTCACGGGCTCGTAGGCCCTGGACTGCTCGACCCACAAGAGTCCGGCCAGGCCCTGCAGCTCCGGGCGGCTGCCGCCCCGGCTCGCATAGGAGAATCCCAGGAGACCCGCCAGATAGTCTTCTGCGGCAGGCCCTTCCCAGCGGCGTCCATCGGCTGCCTCCAGGGTCGCTTCGCCATCGCGTCGCCGCGAAAAGACCTTGGTGAGCCGGTACTCGGTTTCCTCCAGATCGAACACCAAGCGGACCCTGGGGCTTACCGCGGCGCCGTAGGGCTTAAAACTCTCCCCGACGCTGCTGGTATAGCGGTCGAACAGGGCCGCGCGCACGGCCTGCAACAGGGTGGATTTACCGGCCTCGTTATGGCCGGCGATGACATTAAGCCGGGCCGTCAGGCCATGGACGGCCACCGCACTCCGGAACTGCCGAAACTGATCGACCTCGATGGACTTGAAGCGCATGGTGCTCATATACTGACCCACTGATTAACCCGATGCGGATGGATTCGCAATATGCAATCCGTTTCCACAGCCATCGGATCCAGGATCCGCACCGAGTTTCGGTCGGTGGGCCACTCCCCGCATCGCCCTGGTCGGGATGCCCCGCGTCGCCCTCGATGCGACCAGGTCTCGATCGCATCGCGCACGAAGCCGTGGCCCCCAGGGCGGCAATATCCTCCGGACTGGGCCGGGCCAGCAGCGCTGCGTCGATTTCCAGGAAGTGGAGACGGGCACGCCACTGGTCGAGCAGCTCATCGAGACGTTCCCTGGTGGCGAGATCCACCGTGCCCGTGAGCTGCAATCTCACCAGGGTCCGACTGCTGTCACCCAACGCGGTCAACCAGCCGTCCAGGACGGCAGGGCCTGCTCATCATGACCTCACAGGCCATCTGTACCCAGCGGTAATAGCCGATCGGGATTTTCTCCACTTTTTCACTGTGGGCGTAGCGCCGCTTTCTCGCAAGGTCACGAGCAACATTGCCCGGCTCGTTGGCCTTGAAGGCGATCCGGCTCCGGGGTGCCGGCATACCGGGTCCGGTGCGCTACCTCAGGGTCCCATGCCAATCACCCAATGCCAGATAATCGAGGTTTCCTGTCTCCGATCTGGTATCGGCGATGGATTTTCGGGCCTCGGCCGTCTCAGGCAAGCGGTTCGTGACCCCACCGTGCGCGATCCCGACCCGTAACACGCCGCATCCGAGGCGAAGGTGTCGAACCACTCCGTAAGATCCCTCACCTCATGCCGCCTCTGCAAGGGCCGGCAGCACCAGCCGCCCCTGACCGAGCACGATGGGCTCGGGCCGATCGCGAGGATGACATTCGGGGCACTACGCGAGGTCTTCTCAGGCGACTCCAGGCGCTCTGGGTCAAGCCCGCGTCGTGATTGCCGGGCAGCAACACCCAGGGCTCGAATGGGACCAGCGCATGCTGTCCGCCGCAGGGTCTCGTCCGAAACGGCGTTGTCCTCGAACACATCGCCGGCGACGAGCACTGCGTCCACCTGACGTTCCCGCGCGAGCTCGGCGATGGCCTCGACGGTAGCCAGCCGTTGCAGTCGCAGCGCAGCCCCCGGATCGCCCGGGATATGCGCGAACTGCTTACCGATCTGCCAGTCCGCCGTATGTAAGAGGGTATGCTCATTTGATATGATTATCTGGTGGGTCAGGTGGTGCGTAAATTTTCCAAATGTGCATAACACATTTTGATCCGCAGATTACGGATGCGCAGATTTTAGGTTGGGCACGGCCATATGCCAACCACCTAGCGCTCCGCCTCAGACCAAGAAGGTTATACTCATTACCCTGACTACAAGTCGTTGCTCAAGCAGATGAAATCATCGACGACGAGGCTGCCATTAGATGAAGCCGATTGACAATGCGGGAGTTTTATCTGCTCTACCGGAACGAGGCAAAAGTGCAACCACTGGTTGCACAAATCGGGTGGACCCACAACCTGATCATCCTGCAACGCTGCAAAGACCCGTTGGAGCGGGAGTTCTATATCCGCTCGACCCGAAAATTCGGCTGGCCAAAGAATGTACTCGTCCATCACATCGAAAATCTAAGCTACGAAAAAACCCTGCTGGGGCAGACCAATTTCGACCGGGTACTGACACCTGAACTTCGTCGCCAAGCCAAGCTGGCAGTGAAGGACGAATATACCTTCGATTTTCTGGAAATGAGCGACGATCACAGCGAACGGGAACTGGAATTGGAAGCTCTGTGAAGAATACCGAGACCAGCGGAGAGGCCTTGGAGATCTTCAGACCAGCCTTTTACCATCCCCTCGTTTGCAATCCGGCCCGGTGCCCACCTCAATGCCGGCATTCTGTCAGCAACCCATTCGCCGGCAGGATGCCAGCGCTCCCAGCACTTTTGCCCACCCTACCTTGGGGTAGAATCCCGGCCTATGAGCAAGGACAACCGGCAGGCCACAGAATGCCTGGACATCGCCCTCGAACGCATCGCGGCCGAGAAGACCGCCCGCACAGGCCGTTTGTACCTCGTCAACCTGGGCCTGACCCGACCGCCGCCCGAGCTATCGGAGCTGGACTGGCTGGAAGTGCTGAGCTTGGGTAAGATCCACGAGCTTCTTCTTTATGGCATCATCTATCGTCGGTCGGATGCGGGATATTGGGAGAAAACTGATGAGACGCCCAACCCCAACCATATCGAACCCATCGCGGCCTGGCTGAGGGGACTTCCGCGTCTGCGCAGCCTGGATTGCTCCGCTACGGATCTGCAAGACCTCACCCCGCTAGCCGATCTCTCCGCACTGCAATCCCTCGACTGCCGGAACACCCAAGTCGCCAATCTGGCCCCGCTGGCTAATCTCCCCTCACTGCAAGCTCTTGACTGCGGACGCACCCAGGTCGCCGATCTGACACCGCTGACCGAACTCTCCGAACTACAATTCCTCCACTGTGGGGAAACCCAAGTCGTCGATCTGATGCCGCTGGCCGGCTGCTCCGCCCTGCGGTCCCTCGACTGCTTGGACACCCAAGTCGCCGATCTGACACCGCTGGCCGATCTCTCCATGCTGCAAGCCCTCGGCTGCATGGGAACCAAGGTCACCGATCTAACACCGCTGGCCAGACTCTCCATACTGCGGTTCCTCGACTGTAGGCACAACCAAATCTCCGATCTGACCCCACTGGCCGATCTCTCCGTGCTGCAAGCCCTCGGCTGCGGGAGCACCCAAGTCGCCGATCTGACACCGCTGGCCAACTGCTCTGCACTAGAATCCCTCTACTGCGGGTACACCCCAGTTTCTGACCTGACCCCGTTGGCCGGCTGCTCCGCCTTGCAATTCCTCGATTGCGAGAAGACCCAAGTCACCGATCTGGCGCCGTTGGCCGGATGTACTGCGCTTCGGTCCCTCGACTGCAAGGGCACTCAAGTGGCCGATCTGAAGCCGCTGGCCGACTGCTCCGCCCTGCAATCCCTTGATTGCGAGAAGACCCAAGTCACCGATCTGGCGCCGTTGGCCGGATGTACTGCGCTTCGGTCCCTCGACTGCAAGGGCACCCAAGTGGCCGATCTGGATCCGCTGGCTGGCTGCTCCATGCTGGAGTCCCTTCGCTGCCGGGGCACCCAAGTCGCCGATCTGTCACCGCTGGCCAACTGCTCTGCGCTACGGGAACTCCATTGTTGGGAGACCCCGGTTAGCGATCTCCCCCGATCAGTCATCGGATTGCCTGATTTGGAAGAACTCATCATTCAGGCCCAGCCAGGACTCGGCGACATCCCGGCCGAGGTCTTGTCTCAAGACCAACGCGACAACTGCCTGTCTCGATTGCGCGCACATCTGGCCGATCTCGACGCCGGTGCGGAACCGCTACGGGATCTGAAGGTGATTGTGCTCGGCAATGGCCGGATTGGTAAGACCCAGCTCTGCCGGCGGTTGCGGAGGGAGGCATTCGAGGCGGACGCGGATTCGACCCACGGCATCAGTGTGACCTCGGTCGGGCTGGCGATGTCGGGGGACGTGGAAGATACGGTCCTGAATCTGTGGGATTTCGGCGGTCAGGACATCTACCACGGCACCCATGCCCTGTTCATGCGCACGCGGGCGATATTCCTGCTGCTCTGGACCCCGGACAGCGAGCAGGGAAACCATGAGCACGGGGGTATGGTCTTCCGCAACCGGCCCTTGCCCTATTGGCTGGAGTACATCCGCCATTTGGGCGGCGACCGGAGTCCGGTGATCCTGGTCCAGAACCAGTGTGACGGCGGACTCGGCGAGCGTCCGCACCTGCCGGTGGACGAGGAACTGCTGTCCCCGTTGCTCGAGGACGGACGGCTGTTTACCCGCGTCGCCTACAGCACCAAGGACAAGACCGGCCACCCCCGATTACTGGATGCCCTACAGCAGGCGGTGAGGCAGTTGCGCGAATTCCAGGGCCAACCCATGATCGGCCGCAACCGGCTCGCGGTCTGGAATCAGCTACGATTCTGGCGCGACGCGGATGCCCGGAAAACCGATGAGGCCCACCGCCAACACCGGCTGCTGCCTTACCGGGAGTTCGAAGCCTTGTGCCGGGAACACGGGGTTCGGGGCGCTGACGGCTTCGCTGAAGTCTTACACCATGCCGGCATGGTCTATTACCAGCCATACCTGTTCGATAACCAGTTGGTACTGGACCAGTCCTGGGCCCTGGATGCGGTCTATGCCCTCTTCACCCGCGAGGGGGACGTCTATAAGAACTTATCCCATTTCAGCGGTCGCTTTACCCACTCTCTCCTGGATGCCCTCTTGTGGGGCAAACGGGGACTCTCCAGGGACGACCAGGAATCCCTGTTGGGGATGATGGAGACCAGCGGCATCTGCTTTGTCCATCGCTACGCGGACTTGGACGGGGAGACCGAATATGTGGCGCCGGATCTGTTGCCAGAGGGTCCCGAGGCACTTGCCGACGAGATCGCGGGGCGTTGGGATCTGCTGCCGGACGAACCCCTGGAGGCAAATTTCGTCTATCCCTTTCTGTCGCCGGCCATCGCCCGCTCGGTGCTCTCCGCGTTCGGTAGACTGGCCGGCGCTACGGCCCTGTATTGGCGCTATGGCCTCTGCCTGTACGATGGGGCGAGTCGGGCGACCGCCATCATCGAAGAGTTACCGGATGCCGAAGGCTATGGTGGGCAGGTTCGTGTCCGTGCCAAAGGTGAAGGCGCCGCAACCCTGCTGGCGCGGCTGGTCGAACGGATCAAGAAACTCGACGAACACTCGGGCTGGTCCGGCCGCTTGCTGGAGACGCCCCCGGCGGAGGACGTTGCAAAAGGCATCGATCTTCGCCCTTTGATCCCCTCTCCACCCTTTGACCCCCTCTCCCCAACCCCTCTCCCGGCGGGAGAGGGGCTTTTGCGACACCCTCCGGCAGGCGGAATCGATCCGGACCCGGAGCAGATCCGACCGGCCACGCCGCCACCTATCCCGCCGGACAAGCCCGAGATCTATGTCTCCTACGCCTGGAAGCGTGAACATCAGGACCCTCTGGTCACAGAGCTCTGCGCTGAGCTGGAGAAGCAAGGTCTGCACATCCGCCGTGACAGCACCGACCTACAGCCCGGCGACCGCATCTCCCACTACATGGAGCGCCTGAGCCAGGGCCGTTGCGTGGTTGTGATACTGAGCCGGGACTATTTGCGCTCCGAATACTGTATGACGGAGCTTTACCGCCTCTACACCAATGCACAGCAGCGGGACAAAGATTTCCTGCGCCGCACCGTACCTCTGATCCAGGACGATGCCCGGATCGCCACCCCGCGCGAGCGTATCGCTCATGCCGTGTATTGGAAGACCGAGTACGATGAGCTGGCTACGTTGGTCCGCGAGCATGGCCCAGGGATCATGGGCGCAGAAGACTTCCGCCGCTTCAAGCTCATCGGTGAGTTCTACCACCACGTCGGCGATATGCTGGTCTATGCCAATGACGTCCCGATACCACAGGATCGCCTCGCGTTATCCAAAGACAACTTTGCGCTGGTCAAAGGCTTGATCGATCGCGCACTTGCCTGAGTGGGGTCGATGGGCAGGCTTCGCTCTTTGAACTGCCCAAAACGCAGAGGAGACGGATTGTCGCCATCGAGTAAGATTGAGCATAGGAAAAACGGACTCTGTTCCTGAAGTATCCCCGCAAATCAGCCCGCGTAGATCCTATGAAGGCCCGCAGCGGGTTAACCTTAGAGGGTAAACCAAACCTAAAGAGGAGAACCCAAAGATGACTGCGGACCTTCAAGAGCAAGGGTACGTGAATGCAACGGTACTGTACATGGCGCTGGAACTGAGCAACACGAAGTGGCGGTTGGCGTTCGGTGACGACACGCGGCAACGGCAAGTGGTAATCGGGGCGGGCGATATAGCAGGCTTAAGGGAGCAGCTTGCCAAGGTCAAGGAGAAATGGGGGTTGCCCCCGGAGACGGCGGTCGTGAGTTGCTACGAAGCCGGTCGGGACGGCTTCTGGCTGCACCGCCAACTGGCCGCATTGGGGATTGCGAACCGGGTGGTGGATGCGGCCAGCATCGAGGTGTCGCGGCGTGCGCGGCGAGCGAAGACCGATCGGCTGGATGCGCGGGCGCTGTTGGCGAAGCTGATCCGCTATGAGCGTGGCGAGCGTGGGGTGTGGCGTGTGGTGCGGGTGCCGGAGGTCGAGTGGGAAGACCTGCGGCAACTGCACCGGGAGCGCGAGGACTTGCTGAATGAACGCACGCGCCATCGCAACCGGCTGAGCAGCAAGTTGGTGGCGCAAGGGATTCGGCTCCCGTTGCGAAAGGACTTTGTGGCCCGGCTGGAAGAGGTGAGGTTATTCGACGGGAGTGAGCTACCGGAACATCTGAAAGCCGGCTTGATCCGGGAGTGGGAGCGTCTGCAGGGGGTGCAAGCGCAACTACGGGCGGTGGAACAAGAGATCGGGGCGCTGATCGAAACCGCCGACCGTACCCAAGCGGTGCGGGCGCTGATGGTGCTGACCGGCGTGGGTTGGGTTGGTGCCTGGGTGCTGGTGATGGAACTGTTCGGTTGGCGGGAGTTGACCAACCGTCGGCAGTTGGCGAGTCTGGCCGGGTTGGTTCCGGTGCCATACCACAGCGGTCACATGGAACGTGACCAGGGGATCAGCAAAGCGGGTAACCGGCGGGTGCGGGCGCTGATGATCCAGTTGGCCTGGTTGTGGCTACGCTATCAACCGGACAGCAAACACAGCCGGTGGTTTGAGGAACGCTTTGGCGGTGGCAGCAAACGCCAGCGGCGGATCGGGATCGTGGCCCTGGCGCGGCGCCTGCTGATCGACCTGTGGCGGTTTGTGGACGCCGGCGTGGTGCCGCAAGGGGCGCGCGTGAAGGTCGCCTGAGTGGTCTGCACGGCCTGCCGTCAGGCTAACGTTTCATCACCTTCTGAGCAACCAAGGGGGAGATAAAACGCCTCGAAAAGAGGCCCGATCACAAGGGATGGTACCGTTTTCTGCGGTTGAACACGCCCGTTGCCCAGCCGAGTCGAGAACCGGACTGATTTCGTAGATGGGGCGTGCTCACTGTGGGTGTCACCGGCGTCTTGAAGGCGCATGCACGATGAGGTGACCGGCTTTGAGCCGGCACGGATAGAAGGTGGTCGCGGTCCGGTCTGGACCCGCTTAACACGACACCCGACGCAGCACACGGTGCAACTGCAACCAGGTCGAACCGAACGCAGTGGGTATGAGCCACCCGTGGCCTACCGGCTCCCTAATCAGGAGGAACATGCGGCCCATGAACGATAACACCTGAAGCACACCGCGCGCCGGATTGAGACGGCGCCAAAACCAACGCCCTGGGGTTGACAAGCGGGGCCTCATAGAAGGTTGGGCAAAGCCCGTAGGATGCGGTGAGCGTGTGTTGTCCTTTCCGGACGGCACCGCCGCCAAGCGCGAACCGCATCTGTGGACGGCAGGCGTGCCCAACAAGGTGTTGGGCTACCTCGCTATATCTTATTGTTTTATATTGGAATAGAGTCGAAAAGCGGTGGCCTGCCTGCCGCAGGCAGGTGAGACAGGTAGGTTAATTGACGGGCAATTGATGGGTAATTGACGGAAAGCCCCTGTAGGCAAAGTGGTTAAATCCTAACACTTTGAAAATATTGGTTTTTTCCCCCTTATTTTAATTGATGGGTAATTGATAGGGGACTGTTGTGGGCAAGGTGTCAAATCTTGATATGTTACGGAAACCAAAGGAATTTTTCTGTAAACACATAATGTTTATGCAGGGCGGGCGCGTATAAATTTCATGGTAATGAACGAGTTGCCGGCAGTGTAGGTCAGGCAAAGCCCGTAGATTCTCTGTGTACGCTTCACCTCTGTTGTTCACGCTCGCTCCCGTGTCCCTACCAAGGCGTCGCTATCCGCTCGAGGCGCAACACGCGATACGGGTGGGTGGTTAACCCTTTCCCGACCGGGACTTTCACCCGGCAAGAAGCGCCAAGCTTCGCTTGGCGCACTAACGTTGCCACTAAGCTGACGCTTGCCCTGGAGCGCAGCGGAAGGGTAAGCGGTCGGCTTGAGCGGCCTTGTTATGTTTTAATGCCACATTTATCAACTTCATATTTGTCAATAATAACTGGCTTCGGAATAGGACCGCACTTTCCCTCTCTTATAGATACTTCCGTTTCATTTGGGTACAGTGGATCAGGAAACTCTTTGCTTATCACGATGTATTGGTCAAACAAGCGTGAGTCCAATGTATAAACGTAGCCGGACTCCTTGAACTTACTTGTTGCAAACAGAATTGCCATTTTTTTCATTTTTAGTAGTTGATATAAAGCAGTTATCATATAGGCCACTTTCTATGTGCTGAGCCCTGGCAGCGTTATTTTCGCTCTTTTCATAAGTAAATGCTCCGTCATATCTGATTTTTCCATCATGCCGAGCTGTAATCTCTGAGTTACTTCCCTTTGGAATTAGCTCTCCATTCGATGAGGCATCCATTCTTTTTGATACTCCCCTATATAGCAACATGACTGGGATTCTCCTTTTGAAACATAGTTAGGGTATCAAAATGCCGCCGTGCAGGTTTCTGTGTGCTTTCCGTTTGGTAATACGTTTTAGATTGCACGTGCTGGTTAGCTCCCCAATAAGCGGCGCAGGGACGCGCCGCTTATCCGTCGCAAATTAGCCGCGCCGCTTTTTGGCGTCGGCTACATTTGCCTGGTTATGCGATGTTGCTGGACAGAGCACTTATAGTTTCTCGCCTTCTGCGATTGCCATGAAAACTTCTTCCATATCTTCTCTAACAGCGTCAACACATTCTACGACTTCTTTTGGGGCATCGGACTGTGCTGCGATGTTTTGAATTAGGAGGAACGTCTGTTTCATCAAATTTAGGTTTCTAACGCACTCCCAGCTCATTGCCTCATCTATATGGAAAAGCAACCTATCAGAATCTTTGAACCCGAAATTACTGACAACCGCTTTTCTCAGGTTACTCCAAGCACCCTGAAGATCAGATAGAGCTGTTTTGTAATAACCGGTTGGTTCAGTGGTGAACGCCATTTTTCATACCACATATTCTTTGTAGCGCATAATGGCTTGGCTCAGGCGCCCAATGCCGCGCAGCACTGAGCTTGAAAGTTGCTGAGGAGCCGAACCGCGGCATTGGGTCGCCTGCAGCCGAATGTTAGGCCATGGTGCTTTCCTGCTTGACAGAAGCTTGATACCAACTTTACTATTGTTTTTGGAGCGTGAAAACTCCGCGAGGCGGGCAAAACCGCACCCCGGAAATTTGCGGTTTTTTTGTGCCTGAAATCCGGGGACGCTAGGGCCGGGAGGCCCGGTGAATACAATACTTGCTTGCAGGAAATAGCTGGGGCAGTACCTCGTGCTGTTTTCACCCTCCCGGCCACCCAACACGATTGGGTATTATTTGCAACGTGAAAATTGCGCGAGGAAATGACCATGAAAATACGCCACCTCAAAGTCCGTGAGGGATACAGGGACTATTGCCTTAAAAACCAATCCCACAAAGGCAATCCGACAATCCCTTTTATCTTACTCAAAGGCATTTGGCTTGAGAAAGCCGGGTTTACCATTGATACCCCGTTATCGGTGATTGTACGTAAAAACTTCCTCCTGCTTGTACCGCAAGAGGAAGATTGACAGTTTTATGCCCCCGGCTACACGCCGGGGTTAGTTTTTTTCGGGCCTAACGCCGCAAATCAGCCGCGCGCGCCTTTGGCGCATTGGCTGGATTTGCCTTGTTAGGCATATTTAGATACCTGATTGTCAGAGAAAATCTTTGAGAGTATCCATGTGAACAAAACCTAAAACCCCATTTGGTCGATAGCCTAGAGATGAAATTATTTTGTTTTCGCAATCATGTGTTTGGACGATAATGTAATATCCAAAACTCCGATCTAGCATGAAATCTCCTGGGCTTCTCCATTCTCTTCCATGCGTGAAGTCAATATCTCCATATTCGAATCTGACATGGCGCCATCTTTGATCGTTTGGTAACCAACCAGCCTCGGCATCTGGTAAGTATATGACTGGCCTTGCTCCTTGAGAAAAAGCATGGCTTTTATGTATTGCTACGCCATAACTTTCATATGGATGCTTCGTGAATCGAGATTGTTCCACCAACTTTGACACTGCGGAAAGAGGCATTTCAGTGAAACAAGTTGCTACGCCGCCGCCTTTAACAAATCCTTGGTATCCTGAGGCCCGGATTCGCTGCTCACGCAATATTGATATAAGCGCATCGAGCGCAGACACCTCTCCACGGTTGCCTGTCAAGTGAATAACCGCAAGGGAAATGTCCGTACGATGAGACCGCGTGCCTTTCATTTATTGGCTAACGACGCAAATAACCGGACGCAAATGAAGCGCAGCGGAATTTGCGGTCCGAGTTAATTTGCCTTGTTAGATTATCTATTCTTTCCGTCCTTCTCATTTGGCAATATAATAGAACTTTTCTTATTCTGGAATCTTTCCTTGACACTAGACAAAACTACAGGCGCATACTTCCAAACAGACAGCCCTAGAATCGTTGCAATCAAGGCAAATATTGCTGACGCTAACGTTAAAAGATTTGCTTGAAAAGCAGTTAGTCCCGTGGGAGTCAGAACGTCAATTGGTATTTCTAGAACACCCCCAGCAAGGATATTCATCGATTGATTTGCTAGCGGGTCTTCTGCACCGGATATTCCGGATGCCGTGTCATATTTCAAAATCCCCACCTTGGATCCTTCTTTAAACGGTAAGCCATGAATCAAAATTAGTCGCTCTCCAGGCTCTTTAGCCGAGATAGTCCAATGCCACTGCAACCTGCTCGCGCCGGGATATACAGGTTCCTCAAATGACTTTTTCTTTTCATATTCTTTTGAACTAGCTGTTAAGGGCTCTGCTGAAATAGAGATTTCGTATTCCGAATCGTAAGCTCAAACTGGTTCCGGTGGGTCTGTTGAAACGGCGCCTGAGGGCAAATTTGTATCCTCATGGCCCATTAAAGAAATTCCAATTTCTACGGAAACACGTTTCGTTTCTGAAGTTTTAAATGTGCGTGGGGCATACACTGACAAAGTATGTGAGAAAGTCCATGCAGGCCCTGCCTGTGCCGTAAAGCCGTCACGATGGAACTGAATGTCGGGCTTTTGATTATCCGAAAATAATTGATGAGCAGCGTATTTCGGCAAGAAATATTCCGAAAGCGAAAATACACCGACAAAGATAATTACGATGAAAATTAATCGTTTCATGTTTTCAATCTAATGGGGAGCTAACCAGCAACATCCATTGCCCCCATGGACGGGGGCAATGGATGTTTGTCTGCGTTCAGCGTCTTGATAATGGTTGGGGTATCAAAACGCCGCCGTGCATGTTCTTGTGTGCTTTCCTGTTGGTAATACGGTTTATAGTGCACTTGCTGGTTAGCTCCCCACCCCCCTCTGTCAGGATAGATGTCGTTCCGATCGGTTAGGATTCTAACTGTAGAATCCATGAGGGGGTGGAGGCAAGAAGCAGATGGGTTATCCAAACGAACGGAAGGAAGCGGTGCTGAAGAAGATGCTTCCTCCGAACCCGAAGACGATCAAGGAACTGGCACAGGAAGAAGGAATCTGTGAGGCGACCTTGTACAACTGGAGGAAGGCAGCCCGCGCCGAAGGCCGGTTACTGCCGGATGGAGAAAGCACTCCGCAGGGGTGGAGCGCCGTGGACAAGTTTGCGGCCGTAGTTGAGAGCGCCGCGCTCAATGAGGTGGAGTTATCGGAATACTGCCGTCGCCGGGGCTTGTATCCGGAGCAAATCCAGCACTGGCGGGAAGCCTGTGAGCAGGCCAACGACTGGGATCGTGCGCAGTCCCGGCGTCTGAAAAACACCGGCAAGGCCCACCAGAAGCGAATCGACGAGTTGGAACGGGAGCTCAGGCACAAGGAGAAGGCGCTCGCGGAGACCGCGGCGTTGTTGGTGCTCCCAAAAAAAGCCCAGGCCATCTGGGGGGCCACAGAGGACGCATGATCAGGCCCTCGGATCGCCAACAAGCAGTGGCGTTGATCGAAGCAGCGGTGGCCGCCGGTGCCTCGACGCAGAAGGCCTGTGAAACCCTGTGAAAACCGATGGGCGTCCTCAGGCAGAGCGCCCCGAACCGGCAAACAAGTTGCGCGCAGCCGAGCGGGAGCAAATCTTGATGACCTGCAACCGGGAAAAATACCGCAGTCTACCGCCCTCGCAGATCGTCCCGGCACTGGCCGACGAAGGGATCTCTATCGCCTCCGAGGCGAGCTTCTACCGCGTGTTGAAGCAAGCCGATCAACGCCACCACCGGGGCCAAACGCAGGCCCCCAAGGCGATCACTAAGCCAACTGGCTACCAGGCCAGTGCCCCGAACCAGGTCTGGAGCTGGGACATCACCTATTTGGCAACCACCATCGTTGGGCTGTTCTATCGGTTGTACCGGGTGATGGACATCTTCAGCCGCAAGATCGTCGGTTGGGAAATCCATGAGAATGAGACCGCCGAGCACGGATTCGCAAGGCCTGTCTGGCCGAAGGCATCACCGAGGATGGGTTGGTCCTGCACGCCGACAACGGCTCGCCCATGAAGGGCGCGACCATGCTGGCGACCTTGCAACGGCTGGGGGTCGTCCCCTCGTTCAGTCGTCCCGCGGTGAGTAACGACAACCCTTACTCGGAAAGCCTATTCGGGACCATGAAGTATACCCCGGCCTTCCCATCCCAACCGTTCGAGAGCCTGACGGCCGCTCGGGAATGGGTCGATCGCTTCGTGACCTGGTACAACCAGCAGCATCGCCACAGTGCCATCCGAGTCGTAACTCCGGTCCAACGACATGAAGGAGTGGAACACGCCATTCTCGACCAGCGTAAAACCGTCTACAAAGCGGCACGACAACGTCATCCCGAGCGATGGAGTGGACAGATCAGAGATTGGTCATCCAGTGGCCCGGTCTGGCTCAACCCAGAACAGCCGACAGCCGTAGCGACCAAAATTAAAGACGAAGCAGCTTAAAAACACGACAACTATCTTGACAAACGTCGCCAATAAGTGGCGCAGGGACGCGCCGCTTATCGGCTTGGCTCAAGCGCCCAATGCCGCGCGGCACTGAGTTTGAAAGTTGCTGAGGAGCCGGACCGCGGCATTGGGTCGCTTGCAGCCAAATGTTAGGCGAATGAGCTGTGAAAAACGACCCTTCAATTGGGCCTGGCCCCTTTTCCCAAGCGCAGATTAGCATGATTCTCTCCTTTTAAATCACAGAAAACGTGGTCTGCCCCCATTTTCCGAATGGATTGCGGATGAGCATAATGCCCTTCTTATTGACTGACGCCGAGAGCGGATTTTGTGGGGATACCTCAGGGTCTGTCCCCGTTTCCTCTTTATTTCTTTTATTTTAATGAGTTGACTGATATCTCATATAAATAATCCTCGTTACGTTTTATTCCTTCAACAGTTAACTTGTTACAAACTGTGCAGGAAGCTTTTTGAATACCAAAAAAATTATCATTAATAAATAATTTTGCAATGTTATTTGCGTCTATGGTAACCTTGACATCATTTGGCGCATCTCCACCTTGCCATCCAGCCTCCCTATACCCTCTTGTATAATCGCCGAATGTTATTTGGCTGTTTTGAAATTTTACTGACAAGATTTCGCTGTTGTCATTCCAAAGCGTAATTTTGTTAGCGAATCCGCCTAAATCTAAATTTACTTTAAATTCAACGGCTTTACTTATTGAAAATCCTTTTAAAACAAAAGTGGTAGGTTTGCTAAAAGCGCTAGTTAATGCAATCCCCCTACTGTTTTCTACAATCATATTTCCTTCGCCGAAATCCGCTAAGATATCAGCCACTTTATATTTATTAGAAGCAAAATACCCTGCATTCGCTCTTAACTCAATCGTAGATGACGTATCATATATGTCATTTAGCGCAATTTTATCTTTCAGCACATCCAGTACTTTCAGTTTGCAATCCATGTTTGTTGCAAGTATTTCGGCGAGGTCTTGGTGTATCACTCCGTTCCATTGATTTTTTTGATATTGAGCTGCGCCTTGTATGCCAAGACTTGCTATCTTCTTTAGTAATTCGTCTAGCTCTGCTTTTGCTTCTCCTGTTAATTCTATGGCCTCCCTAGATCCACTAAGAGGTATATTGCTACAAAGACGATCGGAAAAATCTGCTATTATATTTAGAGCTTCTTTTTGTTTTTCCAACTCGTTAGAATACGCGATCTTTGAAATAATCGCCAAAAAAAGAAGAAAGATAATATTCTTTCGTGAAAACGTAAAATTAGGCAAAATCATTAATCTCTCCAAATATTTTTGTCAGGTATAGCTGTAAGCCTAACGTCACCCATAAGCCGTGCCATACTGCGCTGCGATAATGCTTCAGAACTCGATGCGCAGTATGGTGTCGGCTTGATGGGCGTGTTAGGCGATTTTTTCATTGCCAGAAAACTAAAAATGAGCCTGGCCCCTTTTCTTTTTTTGGGGCTAGCTAAAGCTTTCAATTTTCTCTTTGCACAGATTTTTGGTTAGCTCTTTCAATTGACTTACGCGCCCAGCCAGCCATTCCAATTGCTCATTTGTAATTGAGTAGCTGGGTTTATAGCGAGCGTCTACGTAAGCCTTACGCAATAACTTGAAAAGTTCTTTTTCTTCTTCAGCAGCTTTGGGGAACACTGACAAGAAGCGAGGATCAATACTGGCGATACGTTGGCCTAATTTTCCAATATCGTGCGTGTTTGGCTTGTAACGGGTAAAAACCAGCAATATTGCACCATAAAGCCTTTCTACCATTTGATGTAGATTGAACGCAGCCTCATTATAATCTTCCTCACTGATACAGAAGTTGTATATTTTTTCGAGCCTACGCGCTTTTCCATACCAATATTCAAAGTCAGCCTCAGCCAACTTCCTTCTTTCTGAAATGGGTATCTCAATAGGCTCTGCGAGCTCAAATTTCCCTGAGTCATGCAAAAGAATACCTTCTCGCACAATATCAATATAAAAATACTGGCTTTTCCGTAAGCGACGATTTACAAACTGGATATCTTCGGCAATTAGGCTGATTGGAGTTCGGTGGATAGTTTTGATCAAACGTTGAGCAAGTTGATTGTTTTGCTCAATTTTGCTGGCTTGGCGAGGTGTTTCAGTAATAACCAAAAGATCAAAATCACTTTGATAGTGGTAAAGGAGGGTTTCCGGGTCAAGGTCTTCTACCCAGTCACCACGGGCATAACTCCCAAACAATATAAGCATATCGAGATCAATTTCTTCTTGAATTATCTCGATAGCCTTTTGTAGTTCCTGCTGTTTTTGTTCAGGAAGATGTTCAAGGGAGGTTTTCATTCTCTTATGATAATCCCTTCATCTCTCCAATGCGTGGTTGAAGTACAAGTTAGCCGACGTGCGTAGAACGCCTAACGCCGTAAATAACCGGACGCAAATGCAGCGCAGCGGAATTTGCGGTCCGAGTTAATTTGCTTTGTTAGGCTTTTCATTCTGTAGCCCACTATCCGATACATAATTTGGCCATGATTCCGGAGTCTTGCGATCAACGCAGTATAGTTGCTTCCAGGACGTAAGTAACGATTCAAAAACAAGTAATACATTTTATTACGAAAGTCCATTCGCATCGACGACGTAGTTCCATTTCCCGAGAACAGGGTCATGGCGAATGAATTTGTCTTTAATCTGGTGGAATGTCGCAGAGCATTTTCGTCCCAACTCGTAGACGGTATCGAGCAGGCGTGCCTTGACCGTGAGCCCGGTTTGGGTGCGGGTGCGCTGTACCGCTTCCAGGGCAGTTCGGGGCGAATCGAGGATGCTACCGCTGAAGCTGCGCTCGACATGACAGAACAAGCGGTGCTCGATCGGATGCCACTTGGAGGTATACGGCGGGTAGTGGGCTACCCGCAGACGCAGCCCCAACCGACGGCTCAGGGCCACCAAGTCTTCCTGGAAGCGCAGCGAACGTGCCGCGTTGGCACCGCCGGCATCGAAGGTCAAGAGAATTTCCGGCGCCTGTGGATAACGCTCGGCACGATCTTCCTGCCACGCCAAGGCGATGGCATCGCAGACGAAGGCGCTGGTCTCGCGGGAGGTGCCCAAGGTGATGAAGCCAACGTTGTCGTGGTAGTCATACACCCCGTGAGGGACCAAAACACCGGTGGTAAGGTGGCGGTAATCGTGGTCATAAACGAACTGGACATCGGTGCTGTAACAGGATCCGCGATGATGCCGGTGGCCCAGCAACTCCTTCTTCTTGGTATCGACACACAGCACGGGGATGCCACGCGCATGGGCCTGGCGGCGCAAGGTGTCGATCAAGCGGAATTGTTGGTCACGCTCGTGCGGATCGACATCGCCGGTGATCAGTTCCTTGCGCAGGGAACGACGCCGATAGCCGGCCCCCGCCAAGAGCTTGGCGGCGGTGTTGTGGCTGACCTGGTAGCCACGCTCAATCAGCCGCTGTGCGAATTGCACCGGTTTCAGCTCCGTCCAGCGCACGGTTTCATCGGTGGGGCTGCCGGCGCTATGGGCTTCGAGAACTTCTTCTACGGTCTCCTCCAGCCCCGGTTGGCGTTGGGTTATCTGGCGACGACCGCCGCCGGGACGGCGGATGCGCTTCGCATCGCCACTGGGACGCTGCGGGGGCTAGTGATCGTCGTTGCCCATGGCCGCCAGCTCGCGGATTCCCGTATAGATGGTTCGCCGGCTCATCCCCAACACCCGCGCCACATAGGCGATGCCGCCAAAACCGATCTTCAGCGCCTCGAGTGCAGCATAGCGGCGTCGGTGGTCTTCCGGCAGCGAACGGCAATACAACCGCATGAAGTCTTCGTGATCTGGCTCGTAACCGCGAAACTCGTTCATAACGTTACCTGTGCCCTGGACTGCAACGTAGACCCATCCTCCCATGAGGACCATGTATTCTCAAGTAGCTACCCACATTTTCATTCGCTTCACATAAAACTATATGATTCACTTTTAGTGAACCGTTACTAAAAAGAAGAAACCTGAACTCAACCACTACCAGCTGAAGCTGGTAGGTTGGGCCACTAAAGTGGTCCTCGGCGGACTAAACCGCCGACTGAAGATAATCCATCTGAAGATGGAGGTTTGCACCTCGATCCGCCTACGGCGGACTGAAGTTTTTGGGGACAATCAACGCATCCTTGAAAATCCATCCGGCATTAAAATAGGAGATCGCTGATGCAAGCAAGTATTATTTTAGATGATCAACTGGTCAAAGAAGCTTTTATTCTAAGTGGAATCAAACTCAACGAGCCCCACCGCTACGCATCCTTTTATCACTGCAGCACCCAATCCAAATCGCTGCCGAAGATCTTCGAGTTCATGCGGGAGGCGGTCTTACCGACCCTCAAGGATATTCGTTTGGTGGATGCGCGACAGCGGTTCCTGGTCGATGACGACGCGTTTCCCGACTCGCGCGATCTGACGGATTATGGCGAGGGCCTGCAACGGATCTTCTTTATCTCCCTCCTGTTCGCGTCGGCGGCCAATGGCGTGGTCCTGATCGACGAGTTCGAGAATGCCATCCATACGGAGTTGATCGGTCGTTTTGCGGGGTTCATCCATAAGTTAGCGGAGATATTCAATGTGCAGGTCTTCCTGACCAGCCACAGCAAGGAGTGCATCGATGCTTTCATTAAGAACGTACCGAAGGAGAAAGTGAACGATTTCTCCTTCTGCGCCCTGGTTCCGTCCGCGGATGGAATCATTTCCGCGCGGGAGTTTACCGGCGGTGAGTTCTGGAGGTTGCTCAAGGCCGGGAATGTCGATCTGAGGAAGGCGCGGTGATGCAGAAAGTCAGGGCCCTCTTGGTCTTTTGCGAAGGTTCACACGATGTAGCCTTTGTATGCCGTGTACTCGAACATGGCCTGGACTTTGCCAAGAAGACTTGGAGATTCAGTAAGCTTCCCGCGCCCTTGAACAGTCTTTTCAAGACGAACTTTGAAAACCACGCCGCTCGGGATCTCAGGCTCGACATGACCCATAAAGTTTTTCTGCCGGATCGTGTGTTGCAGTGCGAGGATGTCGTTGCACTGATCTTCAACTCGGGTGGCAAGAACAACAAACAGCCGATTGTCGATTTCCTATCGGATTTTCTGCCACTTTTTGAGCAGGCCGCTGTCTTTCCCGGCCAAACGGATGCGGTCGTGACGCAGGCCCGGTTCTTGTTTCTCTACGACGCGGATGCCAAGGGCGTCGAAAAGATCCGCAAGGATGTGAAGGCGGCTTTCAGTTCGATCGATGGTAAACCCTGGCTCGCCGATGATTGGCGGATCGATACCAATGATCCCGCGGGTGCGATGGCAGCGAATAAGGCACTCTACGTCTGGAATGGGAAAGGTGGACAGGGGACGCTTGAAGATATTCTGATGCCGGTGTTGCGCGCGTCGGAGCCGGAGTTGGCGAACGATGCCGAGCGGTGCATCGAAGCCCTGTTCGATTGGGAAACCGAGCATGAGAATTCAGTGCATTCCGTCGCGGAGCAGGCAAGACAACAGAAAGCGGCCATCACGCTGGCAGGCCAGCGGGAAAAACCGGGGATGTCGATGAGTGTCATCCTGGGTCAAACTCAGGTGTTGCAAGACAATGTCCTGGTGGCAGACATACGAGTTGCGTCTTTCGCTCGCTACCTTGCGTCCTTTATCGGTTTCGCCTGAAATTGCAGGTACGGAGTCGATGGGATAAGTCGGTTTGCCACTCCCGGACGACGACGGGTTCCGGGGTCCCACCCGGAACGACGGTAAAATGGAAGCCCATCATTCCGGCAGGGATTGCCGGAATCTGCCGGGGCCAGGGATGGTTAGCTGTGGGAACGCTCGCAACATCAATCGAAACCAGGTATGGGTACCTCACTTCACCTTAGTATGGAGACTCGACCCAAATGTCAAGTAAACAGCAATATCGCACCGATGGTCCCTTCCGCGCGGACCAGCTGCGTGACGGCGATCCTTACGAGCTCGACAATGGTCATCCCATCGAGTGTCTGCCCAGCGGCGGGCGGCACGCCAAGGCAAATATGAGCGGGGGGTTGGCACTGGACACGGATCCGGACGTGGAAGCGGTCGGCTTCGATGCCGGATTCACGCCGGACGAGCAAAACCTACGCGCCCCCGATATTGCCGTGGGCAATGTCCCGGACGCGCCGGGTTGGGTATCCGGGGCGCCGCCGTTGGCGGTCGAGTATGCCGACGTCGGTCAGGACGAGCGGGACCTGCAAAAAAAGATTCGCACCCTGCTCGGGGCGGGGACGCGCTACGTGTGGGTGGTGCGCCTGACCGGACCGCGCCGGGTCGAGGTGTACCAGCCGCACGCTTCCCACTACTCGGCATATCCCGGACAACAGTTGGAAGCCCTCGGAATCCTCGCCAACCCGGTGCCGGTGGAGGCCCTGTACGACCCGGACGCAGCCCGAGAGGTGGCCCTGCGCAACCTGCTACAGCGTCGCGGATACGCGGACCTCGAAGCCGTGCAAAAAGAAGGAAGGGAAGAAGGGAGGGAAGAAGGCCGGAAAACGGGTCAGCTGGCATTGGTTCTGCACCAGCTCCAACGTGCGATTGGGCAGATCCCGGAAAGTGATAGCCAACGGATTCGCCGGCTCGATGGTGACGGGTTGGTCGCGCTGGCGGAGGCCCTGTTGGATTTCCGCGCCAAGAGCGACTTGACCGCTTGGCTGGAACGCCATGTCTAGTGCTCGCTTCAAAGGAAGACCAGCGACCCTTGACTAGCGGCAGTTTTCGAACCGTAAATGAACGCAAAAAATGCAAATTCGGAACCGATCCAATTTGCGTCCATTTGCGTCTATTTGCGGCAAAAAAATGTCAACAGGACCTGACCCATGCGGCCCGTCGTCCGCTTCACCTTGAGCCAGCGGGTCCTGTTCAACCTGATCTTCGTCCTGCTGACGGTAGCCGGGGCCTTTGCGGTCGACCGGATTTCGGTCGACCGCTACCCGGAGATCAACTTCGGGAAGGTCATCATCTATACCTTCTACCCCGGGGCCTCGCCCCAGGACGTAGAAGCCTTGATTACCATCAAGATCGAGGAGGCCCTGGAGGGACTCGAACATGTAGAGTTCATCCGCTCCAGCTCGGTGCGGGAGCGTTCCGCGATATTGGTCAAGTTTCGCGACGATACCAACTACGCCGCCCTCTATGACGAGTTGCGCTTCCGCGTGCTCGGTATGCTGGGGGAGCTGCCGACGGGCGTAAACCCACCCAGCTTCGACCTCATCGACACTTCCACCTGGCTGCCGGTGGTGGCCGTCAATCTGGTCGGCGAGCGCTCCAACCGGGCCCTGAGCCTGCTGGCCAAAGAACTCCAAGTCCCCCTATCACGCATTCCCGGCGTCATCGAGGCGGAGCTGAGCGGGGATTACCAGCGCGAGTTTCACGTCTATCTGGATCCGCACCGGCTCAGTGCCCAGGGGGTGAGCTTCGAGGAGGTTTCCCGCGCGCTCGTGGACGCGAACCTGACCATCCCCGCCGGCGACTATCAGGACGACTCCGGGGAATTCGTGATCCGGGTGGACGAGCGCTTCCGCTCCCGTGAGCAGGTGGTTTCCACCGTGATTCGGCGTGACCTGGACGGGTCCTTCGTGACCCTGGAGGACCTGATTTCGGAGGCCCACATCGGCTATCGGGACCCTCACATCATCACCTCCGTCAACGGGCGGGACTGTGTCACCATCAGGGTCTTGAAAACCGCCGCAGGCAATGCCCTGACCATCCACCAAGAGGTCCAGAGGATCATCGAGGAATACACCCCCAGCCTGGCAAAACAGGGGGTAGAGGCTATCCTGACCCAGGATTCGAGCACCTACATCAAGGCCTCCATCAGCACCCTGGGATGGAATCTGGCCCTGGGGATCGCCCTGGTAAGCCTGATCCTCTGGTACTTCATGGGCCTGCGCAACGCCGGCCTGGTCACCGTGGGCATCCCCTTCGCCTTTCTGGTGACCATGATCCTCATGAACCTCACCGGCAACTCCCTGAACGAGATTACCCTGTTTTCCTTCGTGCTGGTCTCCGGGATCATCGTCGACGACGCCGTCGTGGTGGTCGAGAACATCTACCGCCACATCCAGCAAGGCGAACCCCTGGAACAAGCCATCGTCGAGGGCACCACGGAGGTGATGCTACCGGTGATCTCCGCCACCGCCACCACGGTGGCGTCCTTTCTCCCGATGCTGATTATGACCGGCTCCACCGGGGAGTTCTTTTCCCTCATTC
Organism: Candidatus Thiosymbion ectosymbiont of Catanema sp. Cochon2018; assembly: GCA_011392765.1. Classification (GTDB taxonomy): domain Bacteria; phylum Pseudomonadota; class Gammaproteobacteria; order Chromatiales; family Chromatiaceae; genus Thiosymbion; species Thiosymbion ectosymbiont_A. The sequence continues at coordinate 502,177 of WYCW01000004.1, forward strand.
CCACGGCCGTGAGTTTCGCCATCATCGCCTCCCTGTTCGAGTGCCTGTTCATCCTGCCCCTACATTATCTGGATTTCGGTCCCCGTCCCCGACCCAGCGGCGCACCGCCCCCCGAGCGGGACAACGCCCCGCTGCGGGTCCTGCGCCGCGGCACCGACGGCCTGATTCGGTTCACCCTGCGCCGGCGTTATCTGAGCCTGTCTCTGGTCTTCGTTGCCTTCCTGGTCGCCATCGCCATCCTCGGGGTCTCGATCGCCGGTGTCGCCCCTCTGATTCGGATCCAATTTTTCCCGGACGACTATAGTCTCTACTACGCCTTCGTCGAGGGCCCGGCCGATACGACCATCGAGCAGACGGACGAGAAGGTCCGGGAGATCGCCCGCTACATCATGGCCGATGGTCCGGGCTATGCCCGCTCGGCGGCCGGTTCCGCTGGCTTCGTTTTCAACGAGGACTACGAGCAGGAGTTCGGTCACAACCTGGGTACGGTCACGGTCCCCCTGCCCGACCGGAAAGACCGTGCTTTTCAAGACCCCATCGCCCACCTGGATGCCATGCGCAAGCGCCTGAACGAGCGTTTTGCCGGGGCCGAAGAGGGATTCGAGATTCGGGTGCGGGCCGAGAAGGACGGGCCGCCCACCGGCAAGGATGTGAATATCCAGATCGTAGGCTCGGACGAGCGCGCGGTACTGGGGCTGGCCGACGAGTTGCTGCGGGCCCTGAAGGGGAACCCGGAGCTGGGCCCTCACCTCACCGAGCTTATGGACAATCGGGGTCAGCCGGCCCGGGTGTTCCGGCTCGATGTGGACGGACCCAAGGCCCGGGAGCTCGGGTTGACGCCGGGAGACGCCGCGCGGCTGGCCGCCGCCGTGCTGGACGGACGCTACATCGGCGACTATCGCCTGAGCGACGAAGAGGTGGACCTCAAGCTACGGATCGATCCGGCCGCGATCGACAGCCCCGAGGCGGCGCTCTCGCTCCCGGTCCGGGAGCACCCGGCAGGGCCCGTATATCTGGGGGATCTCGTCCGGCCGGTGGTCGAGATTCAGCCCGGCGAGCTCAAGCGCTACCGCGGCCAACGCAGCTTGGCCATCACCGCCGACATCCGGCCCGGGGCCCCCATCTCCTCACCGCTGGTGGCGACCTGGGTCAAGCAACACTATGCGAAGATCCGGGACCGCTTTCCCGGTGCCACCCTGGTCTTCGGCGGCGAGTTCGAGGAGACCCAGCGTTCCTTCGACAGCCTGACAAGGGCCTTCGGACTAGCGGTACTGCTGATCTACCTGATCCTGGCTACTCAGTTCAAATCCTACTTGCAGCCGTTGATTATCCTCTCGACCATCATGTTCTCCATCACCGGCGTAGTCTTCGGCACCCTGGCCACCCAAACCCTATTTACGGTCAACAGCTTCATCGCCGTCGTCGGCGTCACCGGCGTGGTGGTCAACGACTCCCTGGTCCTGCTCGACTTCATCAACCGCCGCTACCGGGAAGGCAAGACCCGCCGGGAGGCGGTGACCGAGGGCGTTCATGTACGCCTGCGTCCTATCGTCCTGACCACCCTGACCACAACCCTGGGCCTGCTCCCCATGGCCCTGGGCATCCCCAGCTATTCCCTGGTCTGGGGCACCATGGCCTCCACCTTCGTCACCGGCCTGGCTACCGCCACCTTCCTCACCCTCTTCATCGTCCCCGTCGCCTGGGACCTGCTCATGGAGATCCAGGAACGGCGGGCCGCGAAGCGCGGGGAGAAGGCCGCTGCCGATGCCTGAGGGCACTTTGGATTCGGCTAAGGTGTCCTATAATCAACCCATTCCGTAGAAACGGACAGGACCTATGTCTGAAGAAGAACGGCAAGCGCTGATCGGGATGATCCGCGGGTTCCTCCGCGAAACGGATGCCGTCGCCGTTTTGACCGGTGCCGGTGTATCAGCGGAGAGCGGAATCCCGACCTTCCGCGATGCTCAGACGGGTCTGTGGGCCAAGTATGACCCCATGGAGCTTGCCACGCCGCAGGCCTTTGCCCGCGATCCGGCCCTGGCGAGCCGTTGGTACGACGAGCGGCGTCGCAAGAGTGCTGACTGTGAGCCGAATCCCGGCCATCTGGCCCTGGTACGGCTGCAGGGGGAGTTCGAGGCGGCAGAGAAGCGCTTCACCCTCATCACCCAGAATGTAGACCGGCTCCACCAGCGAGCCGGCTCCCGGGATCCGCTGGAGCTGCACGGGACCTTCTGGGTCTGGCGCTGCACGTCCTGCGGCGAGGAGCGGGAAGAACGCACGGTCCCCCTCCCGGAATACCCACCCCGTTGCCACTGCGGAGGCACGCGCCGACCCGGCGTGGTCTGGTTTGGCGAGGCCCTTCCGGAAGCGGTCCTCACCAAGGCTTGGCGGGCGGCGGAAGGCTGTGGGCTGTTCATGTCCCTGGGCACCAGTAGTGTGGTCGAGCCGGCGGCAAGCCTGTGCCGAATCGCGGCCGACGCGGGGGCCAAAACGGTCGAGATCAACCCGCAGGAGACGCCGCTCTCGTCCTGGGTGGACGTTTCCGTGAGAGGGACGACCGGCGAGCTCTTGCCGACGATTTCGTCTGCGTGGGAATAGGCAATAAGACCGAAGTACCAATAACATCGATTTAGTTCTGCCATTGGGAATTCTTTTTTTCCGCAAATGAACGCCAATCAACGCAAATCCATTCACGAATCATTTGCGTCCATTAGCATTGATTTGTGGATAACTCTTGCGGGACCTGACACTTAGGTGTGTTATGAAACTGCAAATCGTATTGGAACCCTCCGACGAGGGCGGATATACTGCTATCGTTCCGGCATTGCCCGGATGTATCAGCGAAGGTGATACTAGAAATGAAGCGATTGCGAACATTCAAGAAGCCGTAGTCCTTTATCTGGAACCGGTAGAAGATGACAAAAACTTTGCGTCCGAGGCCGAGTATATGGATATTGCCCTGTGAGTAAGGTTCCGAGTCTGAATTACTATGCCATCATAAAGGCATTAAAACGAGATGGCTGGGTAGTAGTTAGGCAACGAGGTAGTCATATCAGGCTCCACAAGCACGTAGGCGATGAGGTGCTGAAGTTGACGGTACCTGCCCATAAGCCTGTTAAGCGTTCAACGTTATCTCATATCTTGAAGCAGGCCCATCTGGATGTAGAGCGATTTCATACATTGCTATAACGATGACCAGCAGTGTAGTTGGGCATGCCCAACACTTAAAACTCAGTGTCTGTTTTGACAATGGGACCCCCACTTCAACTTCACCGTAAACTTTCCTTTGGAGCCCTAACTTCGACCCAATATGACACCCTTGTTTTTCGGTCGATGGCAATAGGTTTTGCAAGCACTGTAACGGAAGTCCCTCGTCGAACCGTACCCAAGGCTGGAACACTACGATAGTATGATGCGTCATTGGGTGGCAATTTCTGTCGCACCGTCATGTTCCCTAGAACTTTATAATTATTATTTAACTCGATGTCGTCAGGGTGCGAATCTTCAAGCCCTTCTAGTTTTTTAGCAGTCCAGGTATTTGCTTTGTTGTCATAATTACCGATCCATCTGATTCAGTTTTTTCGTGACCTCGGCAGATTCCATTTCTAGCGAGGCGTTGCCTCAGACCGACGAGGCGTGATCATCGCTCTCTCGCGATCGAAAACGGAACCATGATCGTGATCGTAGTCGTAATCGGAGACGCAAGGCAAAGCGGGCATGGAAAACCTGATGGCTACGGGTTTCGACCCGGCACCTGGCCGGGACCTTTGGATTCCACGATCGGCGAAAGTATTCTGTCTCTCCTACGGCGGCTTCGATCACGATTACGATCACAACAACGAGAGAGGTTAGACGTTTGCGAAATTTGACTCATTTGCACAAAATCTGGTCATTCAAGGAATCCTAAACAACTGTTAGGCGTTGAATACCGGATCGGCTTTTGCGGAAAGCCAAAGCAGTAACCGGCCTTGGCTGCGAAGTCATTTCTGTGCTCGGTGTCGTATCGGAGGTTTTGAGATGACAATACAGGTTCAACCCATTTCCGAAGTAACTCGGCATGCCACGAATGTTCTCGTCAGAGAGATCGGTGTCGTTGACACAATTCGATTCCTGAGCCAGTTCAGAGTCGGCACGGGAAACTACACTGAAGAACGCGAGCAACTTTTCAAGGGTATATCCGCGAAAGACATAATCGCCGATATCAAGTCGCAGCGAAAAAGTGCCTAACGAGGCGCTTCACCATCATGACTCCTCGGTCTAAGGCGAAGCCTCGTAGCCATTGCTCACCTCAATACTTTATTATCCGACCAGCATAAGACACGGTAGCCATAGGTAGGGATCAAGAACTAGATGGAAGTTCGCCGTAGTTGTTCGCTGGGAGAACCCGAGGCAACAAGTCGTCTATAGATCTTAACCCATTGTTTTTGAATGCATTGATGGAGATATTCATGAATTTGAAAAGAAGCAAGAGTTGTGGTATATAAGGCGTTTCGCCGTACTTAAACACGGCGACTCGCCGTCTACTACCTGATAAGCGGCGCGTCCCTGCGCCGCTTATTGGGGAGCTAACCAGCACGTGCAATCTAAAACGTATTACCAAACGGAAAGCACACAGAAACCTGCCCGGCGGCGTTTTGATACCCCAACCGTTTCAGACACCTAAACAGGCAATCGCCTGACAACAACGTCAGTGCAACAGAAGACGCGCCGCCTATCAAGACGCTGAACGCAGACAAACCTCCCTTGCCCCCGTCCATGGGAGCAAGGGAGGTTGCTGGTTAGCTCCCCATTAGATTTCAAAGCAGACAATGACACAGCTTCGAAAAGGAAAAACCAAATCACTATTGGAAGCGTCGATAGACTCAGCGCTTCTTGCTGTTGAGGTTTATAATAAGCCTCGTACCGCATTTCGAAGCGAGGCGTATATTTCATTGATGGTCATGGCATGGCTTCGCCTATTTCAAGCACATTTCAATGTAACTATTGGTGACAAGTACTACTACAAAAACAAGAATGGTCGTTACGAAACAATAGATGGAGAAAGAAAGGCATGGGAATTATCTACGTGCATAAAGAAGTATGGAAAACTTGAACCGCCAGTTGCTAAAAATCTAGAATTTTTTATCAAGCTCAGAAACAAAATAGAGCATAGGCACATTGATAAGAGGGAAATAGATTATCTAATTTTCGGTGAATGCCAAGCGCTTTTATACAACTATGAGAATACTCTTATTGATCTGTTTGGTAGCGAGTATTCTGTAAACGAAGCCCTTGTCTATAGCCTTCAATTTTCACAACTCAGAACGGGATCGCAGAAATCTTCTAATAAAGCAGCATTATCTAAAGACTTAAAGGAAGTGATGAGCTTTGTTGAAAAATATCGGAACACTCTTGATGATGATACTTTTAATTCAATGGAGTTCAGCGTAAAGCTCATTCAGATCCCTAAAATATCAAATACCAATCGTGCAGATGCTGCCATTGATTTTGTACGGTGGGATAGTCTGAGCGAAGAAGACAAAGAAGCTTTCGACAAACTTTCCGTAATCATCAAGGACAAGAAGGTTACTATTCAAGGGGCTAATGTAAAGAGATTTAAACCTAGCGAGGTGGTGAATAATGTTAACGCTCAACTCGCTGGAAAATCAATTACAAGCAACCTGCATGTCACGTTGTATAAGTTATTTGAAATAAGACCGCCCAACGGATCAGACGATCCATTCGATACCAATACACGCTACTGTCTGTTTGATGAAACACACGGCGATTATGTTTACGAACAAGAGTGGATCGATTTTCTTGTTCACTTTATGCAAGCCGGAGGGCATGAACCAAGCGAGCTAAGGGCAAAAGAGCGTGCTGGCGAAAAACTTGACATTAGTAAATATGAAATCTAACAATGCCATAAACTCGGACGTCAAAAAGCTGCGCCGGTCGTACCTCCCTCTGCAGCTTTTTGCCTCCGGTTATGGCTGGCGTTAGCAACAAATAAGGAATACGCAAATGTCCACCGATGAGCACGACAAGCTCATAGAACAAATCCGCAAGATTGCCAAGGAACTTGAGAGTGAATCGGTACCTCGGAGTGAGTTCTTACGTCGTTCAGGTGTCTCCGAGCGTAAAGTCCAGAGGCTCTTTGGCTCCTACACCGGTCTTGTAGAAGCTGCCGACCTGGTTCCCCTTAAATTCCCCTCCTCAGACGCACCCACCTACTCCGATGATGATCTGCTTCAAGAGATTATTCGTGTCCTAAGGCTTCCAAATTCAAAGCTAACTCGTATTTTTTTTGAACAGCACTCAAAGATATCTGCATCCGCGGCTGAACGCCGATTTGGAGGTTGGCTAAACGCCCTCAAATGCGCTGCACCAATGTTGACCTCAACCACAGACGTGACATTACTTCGTCGCATTGAAGAATATGCTACACCTGACATGCAAGTGTCAAAGCAGCCAGATGAAGTTGAAAACAACGACAAGAAGACCATGCAGGAAAGTGCCACCACTTCACATCCAGGTCACGCAATCATTGACCAGTCGCGGTCGAACCTTTACGGTGATTTTGTAAACTTCCGAGGCCTCCAGCATGCACCTGTGAATGAGCAAGGCGTCGTATTCCTCTTTGGTATGGTGTGTCGTGAACTTGGCTATGTTGTTGAGATTGTGAAATCGGGTTTCCCCGACTGCGAAGCGAAACGACAAGTCCGCGGCAAAACCGGGATGTGGCAACGCGTACGAATTGAATTCGAATACCAGTCGCGTAACTTCCGCTCGCACGGTCACGATCCTGATCAATGCGACGTGATCGTTTGTTGGGAAGACAACTGGGAAGACTGCCCCCTGGAAGTTGTTGAACTGAAGCATGAAATTGAGCGTCTTTCGCCGCAGTTAAACGGCTAATTAGGATCATGTGCTAACAAGCGGATGCAGCCAGACCTCGCTGTCGCTCGGCTGCTGATCCGCGCCGTTAGGCGAGTTCCGTCATCCACAAAGCATTACGCGAAGTAGCTTCAAAAATCGTGGGTGGTTAAGTATTAAGCCCGAGGCAAAAAGCCCCGGACATTGGCTTGTTTAACGTTTAAGATTTTGGAGTTATCAGAAGTTGATTTTTGCTCACTTTAACAACCAGCGGTGTATCAATGACAAAACCGGCTTCCTCAAGCCAAGAACCTTTCAATATAATTTGAGATGTCTTGGGGTGGCCCTTATGTCCAAGACCTTTGTGGTAGTAATCGCGGTGCGTTAAACGAACTTTGAGATGACGCTCTTTCATGGCTAATTCCTGTGCTGGATAGTTATTTGCCACCACCCTCAAGGCTCCAATCTTAAGGGTGGCGGGCCATACAGGGTTGGAACTACCGCGCACAAGGGACGGCCACCCGAAGGTGCCCTATATGGCCCACCATAGAGTCAGCCACAAAAAAAGACGCGAAGGCGTCTTTCGGCCTTGTGCATTTCGGGGTTCCAATCCCGGCCTGAATTGCATCAGGCATAGATACTGTAGTCTTATGGGGAAGGGTTGTCAACGTTCGGTGGTAAAAAACGGAAAAAACAGAGACAGACCACGTTTCTTCATCTCCGAGAAAGGGGGAAAAGAGGCCAGGCTCAATTGACGGGTCGTTTCTCACAGATCGTTCGCCTAACATTCGGCTGCAGGCGACCCAATGCCGCGGTCCGGCTCCTCGGCAAGTTTCAAGCTCAGTGCCACGCGGCATTGGGCGCCTGAGCCCAAACGTTAGCTGCCAGGAGTTTTGAGTGTTGGTAATGCGGTGCAAGGCAAAGAAGTCGGTAGCTTGCGGGAAAGATCGTTTAGGCGTTGTGTGGTTCAGCCGGCGCGTCCAGTCAAGTTCCGTGCAGTCTTCAAATGAAGGTGGCTCCGGTCACGCATGGCGCCGGCTGAACCAGGCTTCACATTTTGGAAGGGTGGCTATCGGAAAGCTCATCGTAATACAATGAAACCTGTCGTCTAACATTCGGCTGCAGGCGACCCAATGCCGCGATCCGGCTCCTCAGCAAGTTTCAAGCTCAGTGCCACGCGGCATTGGGCGCCTGAGCCCAAACGATAAGCGGCGCGTCCCTGCGCCGCTTATTGGGGAGCTAACCAGCAAGTGCAATATAAAGAGTATTACCAAAAGGGAAACACACAGGAACCTGCCCGGCGGCGTTTTGATATCCCAACCATTCAGACACCAAAACAGGCAATCGCCTGACAAAAACGTCAGCGCAACATAAGACGCGCCGCCTATCAAGACGCTGAACGCAGACAAACCTCCCCTGCCCCCGTCCATGGGGGCAAGGGAGGTTGCTGGTTAGCTCCCCATTAGTGCGCCAAGCGAAGCTTGGCGCTTCTTGCCGGGTGGAAGTCCCGGTCGGGAAAGGGTTAACCACCCACCCGTATCGCGTGTTGCGCCTCGAGCGGATAGCGACGCCTTGGTAGGGACACGGGAGCGAGCGTGAACAACAGAGGTGAAGCGTACACAGAGAATCTTGTAGGCCAGAGGGGTGGCCGCACCACCCGGAAGCGATTTCAGCCTCGTGAAAGGCAACAAAGCAGACGGCGACAGTGTTAACGTGCTGGAAGCCAACACAGAGGAATCGTTAGAACGGACTAGGGGCGGAATCGTGTGGCACTGCCGGGAAACCAGGCAGCAAACAGAGAAGACAAAACCGCGCCCTACGGTCTGGTCATGGTGAGATTCCCGCGGGTCTGCCGGGGTCCGAGCGCCTGGCATGCAGGAAGAGAAGCGTCGAGAACTTGGGAGGCCCCATCGGCTCCCGGAGGCAAAGGTAAGGCATGCGGTTATTGAGACACGCAAGGGGAAACCCGGACACGGAATGAGACCGAAGCCTCAAGCCCGCCTACCGGGGAAGCGGTACCGACCGAGGAGGGAGGGACGCCGGAAGCTGGTGGGGAGTCAGACTGGCGCAGAGTACTCGGAGCGCGGGAGAGCCGCGTACAAGGGGAAGGGGCCAGCAGAGTTACGTAGCCAACAAAGGAAACTTCACCCCGACAGGCAGGGCGGGTCCATGAAGCAAACCTCCCTGTTGGGAATAGCGAATAGGGTAGCGCCATGCTGCTATGTGCGAAGTGAGTAACTCTGAGGAGCCCGGTGCGGTAGTTCCGCACGCCGGGATCTGTGCGGGGGCGGCCGGGTAACTGGCCGTCCTACCGCGATGCTTAATTACTCTGAAAACCAACGATGTCTATACGTAGACATAACTTTACAAATACATTCCCAGGTTTGAGTATGACATTATTCTTACAGATAGTTTCTTTTGTCATTCTAATTGCGGCGGCAGTTGGTTGGGGTCGTTGGGTATGGGAGACGAATAGAACAATAGAGACACCGGAAAAACTTAGCCAAGTACTAGTACACGGAATTTCAGAAAGCGAAGCATCTGGGCTCGCAGATGCGGTTGCAGTCGGCATTATAGGACGTATCGCAGAACACGAAAGAAACGTTGCGTTTATAAATGATGCAGCGAGTTCTGCGGTTGATCCATATGATATCCAAGCCTTGACTCGTATTTCTCAACCAGCGCCATCATTATTACAGGCTTCAGGACAACCAAAAGCACTAGATATAGCTATAGAAATAGCGGGATCGAAGGTAGAAACTAAAGGGTTGCATAGCCTGTTACACACCGGATCAAAGGTAAAGGGAGCGCTTTCAATTGCTTTGCTACTCGAAAAGCAGGATAGTAAATTCGTGGGCCATGCCTCTTCCAGCTTTGCTTCGAATAATGCTTATGGATTTGCTATTCCTGTTGAGGGAAATGCTCAGGAAATAGCTGAAAAAATAGCAATGCGTTTCGTGCAGGCACATTACGCAGAAGACGATTCTTTCTATTCTGCTCTCAATCCGAAGGACTTTCGCGCGTTGTGGACGATTCGGAAAAATGCAGCCGAAATTGCTATTAAATCATCTAGTGGCAGTGGCAAAAACGATACTTCTTTTCAATCGGTACAAGAAGAAGCAAAAGAGGCTTACGATAAAATAAAGCATTTAGTGCGCCGGTATACTAAACGTCCGGAACTGCAGAAGTTGGCTGCGTATTTGTCGTCGGTCAGCGAAGAATATAAGCAAGCTATAACTCATTTGCAATATTTGTCTGACTCCATTATAAATGATGAAGATAAAAAGAAAATAGAAGTATTGATTGTTGCACTTGAGACGGACGCCCAATCTAACATTAGCTTGGCTGCAGCGACATCACGATCGTCTGTGTCCCCGGAGCACCCCAGGTCTACAGAACTTGAATGGGGCATCCTATCGGATCCTTCGATCAAAACAATTGGCGCTAGTGAATTTTCTGAACTAATTCAACGTACTGAATCAGCCAGGAAACCAGACTTAGTTCTTGTACTTGGTGCGTTTGATCATCTCCCACCATTCGAAGACCGAGTAGCGCCTTTGATGGAACAGGATCGAGACGCGAATGATAGTTTACTTCCACACACCGAAAGTGTCGCGTCTGTTATTGCTACACTAGCACCTTCAACAAATATTAAAATAGTAAAAGCTCTCGGTGGAAATGGATCGGGAACTGAAGCAACGATACTAGATGCGATAAATCGTGCAATAGCAGCGGGTCCTGAAATTATAGTGGTTCCGTTAGGGCCTATTTCAGATAGCCTCGGCTCAACCCTAATTCAGGCTGCTCAAAATTCGTTAGTCCTCGTTGCAGCCGGTAATAATGGAGAAAAGATGGAACATAAAAAAGTGCCTGGTGTAGTCTACGTTGGAGCAGAGAGCAAAGGAAAACCTACAATTTTTTCAAACTACGGAAAGGGGGTCGATATATATGCTCCGGGCTCCGTTACGACTTTTGACCGTAGCGGAAAATTGGTAAAGATGTCTGGAACGTCGTATTCAGTAGCGATTGCCTCTGCAATAGCAGCAAATATTTCAGCATTAGAAAAATCGCGTGTCGCCCCAGATATTCTGGAGCAACAATTACTACGTCATACAGAATCATCAAAATTTGGAAACATTTTACAAATATCGATTGAAAAGCTAACAATGCCATAAACTCGGACCCCAAAAAGCTGCGCTCCGCTTTATGGGGCCGGTTATGGCTGGCGTTATGCCTTTTAAAGAGGAATCAATTTTGAGCTTAGCCTTGTTAATAGTAGTATGGTCGGATGAAAAAGAATCTTGATCATTTGCCAGCATCCCGGCAGGATAATCTAGCCCATATTGTCACTGTCCTTCGTGACGAGTTTGAACAAGTCACAGGATTTGCTACTGGTAAGAAAAAACACGGCAGGATATTAAAAATCATCCTATTTGGTAGTCATGCCACAGGAAAATGGGTAAATGATCCAGCTCACGGTTACGTTAGCGATTATGACATTTTAGTTATTGTCAACAAAAGAGAACTCGTTGAAGAGTATAAGCTCTGGCATACTGCGGAAGATCGCATTGCTTTACGAGTGCGCCAGCCCTTAAATATATTGGTTCACACACTGGAAGAAGTGAATGATGCTTTAGCCAAAGGGCAATACTTTTTCACTGACATAAAGCGAGAAGGAATTGTACTCTATGAGAGTGATAAACGCGACCTGATGAAGGCAGGCAATCTAACCCCAGAAGAATCCAAAGTCATTGCGGAACAGAATTATAAACAATGGTTTGAGAAGGGAAAGGGATTTTATGAAGGGTATGATTTTTATTTGGAGCGGGAAGAGCACAGCTTAGCTGCGTTCAGTCTACATCAAGCTACCGAACGTTATTTTGCATGTTTGCTGTTGGTCTTAACCAACTACAAGCCATATACGCATAACTTGAAGCAACTTAACTCGTTAGCAATCTCGCAAGATGAACGCATTGCGGGGGTGTTTCCGCAAGACAGTAAGGTTCAGCGCCGCCGTTTTCAATTGCTAAAACAAGCCTATGTCGATGCTCGTTATTCAGAGCATTACAAAATTTCTCAGGAAGAACTAACATGGCTAGCGGAACGCGTAAAGCATTTACAACAATTAACAGGGATGTTGTGTCAAGAGAAGATTGCAAGTTATGAATAATCATCAAGCAATAAGGGGAAAAAGGGAGCAGGCTCAATTGACGGGTCGTTTTTCACGGCTCATTCGCCTAACATTTGGCTGCAGGCGACCCAATGCCGCGGTCCGGCTCCTCAGCGACTTTCAAGCTCAGTGCCACGCGGCATTGGGCGCCTGAGCCAAGCCGATAAGCGGCGCGTCCCTGCGCCGCTTATTGGGGAGCTAACCAGCAAGTGCAATATAAAGAGTATTACCAAAAGGGAAACACACAGGAACCTGCCCGGCGGCGTTTTGATATCCCAACCATTCAGACACCAAAACAGGCAATCGCCTGACAAAAACGTCAGCGCAACATAAGACGCGCCGCCTATCAAGACGCTGAACGCAGACAAACCTCCCCTGCCCCCGTCCATGGGGGCAAGGGAGGTTGCTGGTTAGCTCCCCATTAGGCACATGGGAACCTTTTTTCGGAGTGTTTGTCGATGGCAGAGCAGAAAAGTTGGATCGAAGTCATAATAATGCCAGTAGTTGTAGCGCTTGTTGGCATAGGCGGAACATATTTCATCACACAGCAGCAGGGCCAAAGCGCTGAGCTGGCGAGGCAAACAGAACTTGACAAGGCCCAGGAAACCGCGGCAGCAGATCGGCAGATTAAGGCTCTTGAGTTATTCGTAGACAAGATTCAAAGCCCGGATGAGCGGGAGCGGAAATTTGCACTTCGTCTTTTGAAAGTAGTTGACGGAAATCTCGCTACACAACTCGCAACAGCTGTTTCTGAGGACGAAGATGAGAAACCTCAAATTAGGAAAGTCGCTGCACAGGTAGCGAAGGATGCTGCAGCACGTGGCTTCTCTTTTCCTGTCGTTGCATCTCGCCGCACCTTTGACGAAGCAAGAGGCTTCGCAAGCAAGGTAGAGGGAATACTTGACGCGCAGGAGAAGCCATTTACCACAGCTATTTATCTATCTGAGAACGGATATTATGCTGTTACGCTTGGCGGGTACCTTACACAGGACGAAGCACGAAGCCGCGCTCAGTACGCAAAATCAAGCGGAATCGCTTCTGACGCGTATGTTCGGTCATCGCGAAACTGGGGTGAGAATTTAATAGCAGACTGAGTATGCCTAACAAGGAAAAGGGGCCAGGCTCAATTGATGGGTCGTTTCTCACAGCCCATTCGCCTAACATGCGGGTCAAGCTGACCGCCTACTGCGCATCGAGTTCGTTGCAATCCGGAATCATTTTGCCAGCACAGTAGTCGTCAGCTTACCCGTGACGTTAGGCTCTAATAGATGAGTAGTCAGGAAGCGCATCTTTTCAACATGAAGGCAATTAGGCTGCTTGATGAGGCTCGAGTTCAAATACTTACGCCTGAAAATGAAGCAATGAATGCATCAGCTGCTATTCGTTCTTCAGTTTCAGCCCTTGAAGCATTTTTTAATGAAGTAGTTCAGTTTGGCAGGGGGTATGAAAGACACGGTCACACTTCCAAAAACCCACTCGTTCGCGCATCACAAGAACTTACAAGGGCTGAGGATGAAAAACAGCAACCAATATCAAAATTATTAATAGCAATTGAAGCTCTTTCAGGAGAAACGCTTAAGGTAGGAGATGTTAGAAGTCTCCAACAATTGAAGCTGGTGATTAAGGTTCGGAACAAGCTAGTGCATCCGAAAGCACCAGACTTGCAATTATCAAATAAAGGCTTAGAACAGTCTAAGAAAGTAAAGAAAATCATTCGTAGCTTAGAAACCCATGGTATTAAGCCTAAGGGCAACGAACGAGATTGGTTAGAGTTGGTAATGAATAGAGATTTTGCATATTGGGCATATCTCATCTGTCTAGAAGCAATTGAAATGGTGATCGATAGGTTTCCTTATCCGAAAACAATTAGTAACGGTTCACTAAAAGTGAATCATATAGTTTTATGTGAAGCGAATGAAAATGTGGGTAGCTACTTGAGAATACATGGTCCTCATGGGAGGATGGGTCTACGTTGCAGTCCAGGGCACAGGTAACGTTATGAACGAGTTTCGCGGTTACGAGCCAGATCACGAAGACTTCATGCGGTTGTATTGCCGTTCGCTGCCGGAAGACCACCGACGCCGCTATGCTGCACTCGAGGCGCTGAAGATCGGTTTTGGCGGCATCGCCTATGTGGCGCGGGTGTTGGGGATGAGCCGGCGAACCATCTATACGGGAATCCGCGAGCTGGCGGCCATGGGCAACGACGATCACTAGCCCCCGCAGCGTCCCAGTGGCGATGCGAAGCGCATCCGCCGTCCCGGCGGCGGTCGTCGCCAGATAACCCAACGCCAACCGGGGCTGGAGGAGACCGTAGAAGAAGTTCTCGAAGCCCATAGCGCCGGCAGCCCCACCGATGAAACCGTGCGCTGGACGGAGCTGAAACCGGTGCAATTCGCACAGCGGCTGATTGAGCGTGGCTACCAGGTCAGCCACAACACCGCCGCCAAGCTCTTGGCGGGGGCCGGCTATCGGCGTCGTTCCCTGCGCAAGGAACTGATCACCGGCGATGTCGATCCGCACGAGCGTGACCAACAATTCCGCTTGATCGACACCTTGCGCCGCCAGGCCCATGCGCGTGGCATCCCCGTGCTGTGTGTCGATACCAAGAAGAAGGAGTTGCTGGGCCACCGGCATCATCGCGGATCCTGTTACAGCACCGATGTCCAGTTCGTTTATGACCACGATTACCGCCACCTTACCACCGGTGTTTTGGTCCCTCACGGGGTGTATGACTACCACGACAACGTTGGCTTCATCACCTTGGGCACCTCCCGCGAGACCAGCGCCTTCGTCTGCGATGCCATCGCCTTGGCGTGGCAGGAAGATCGTGCCGAGCGTTATCCACAGGCGCCGGAAATTCTCTTGACCTTCGATGCCGGCGGTGCCAACGCGGCACGTTCGCTGCGCTTCCAGGAAGACTTGGTGGCCCTGAGCCGTCGGTTGGGGCTGCGTCTGCGGGTAGCCCACTACCCGCCGTATACCTCCAAGTGGCATCCGATCGAGCACCGCTTGTTCTGTCATGTCGAGCGCAGCTTCAGCGGTAGCATCCTCGATTCGCCCCGAACTGCCCTGGAAGCGGTACAGCGCACCCGCACCCAAACCGGGCTCACGGTCAAGGCACGCCTGCTCGATACCGTCTACGAGTTGGGACGAAAATGCTGTCAGGTCCCGGATGATTGCATAGGAACTAAAATGGGGTCATTATTGCGTGCCCGAGAGGTCATGGAATTACTGGTAGCCACGTCTGTGTCGGAGAACGCGCCATGAATATCCACCTGCATGCCAATGCCACCACGACGCCGAAGACCCGCCAATACATTCAGGTATCTCACCAGTCCGTGACGCACCTGGCCGACGAACTGGGGGTGAGTGAGGATACCATCCGCCGCTGGAAGGGCCGTGACGGGGTTGCCGACGGTTCCCATACGCCCCATCGCTTGCAGACCACCCTCACCCCAGCCCAGGAACTCGTGGTCGTGGAGCTGCGCAAAACGCTCCTGCTGCCCCTGGATGACCTGCTGGCGGTGACCCACGAGTTCATCCACCCCGAACTCTCCCGCTCCAGTCTGGACCGCTGTCTACGCCGCCACGGCGTTTCGAACCTCAAGACCCTGCTGCCCCAGGAGGAAGGCGCCAAAACGCCGCTAAAGACGTTCAAGGAGTACGCCCCCGGCTTTGTGCACGTCGATGTCAAGTACCTGCCGCAAATGCCCGACCAGGACCAACGCACGTACCTGTTTGCCGCCATCGATCGCGCCACCCGTTGGGTCTACGTCGAGATCCTCCAGGACCAGACCGCCGCCTCCGCCAGCGGCTTTCTCACACGCTTGATCGAGCAGGCTCCGTTCAACATCAGCACGCTCCTCACCGACAACGGCAAGGAGTTTACCGACCGCTTCTGCGCCACCGGCCAACGCCAGCCCACCGGCACCCATGCCTTCGATCGGGTGTGTGCCGACAACCACATCGAGCATCGCCTGATCAAGCCCAGAACCCCGCAGACCAACGGCATGATCGAGCGCTTCAATGGCCGTATCGCTGACGTGCTGCGCACCACCCGCTTCGATTCATCCCAGCACTTGGCCGAGACCCTCAAACGCTACGTTCAGGTCTATAATCAACACCTTCCACAAAAGGCCTTAGGCCACATCCCGCCTCTTCAAGCCATGAAAAGCTGGTACCAAAAACAACCCAATCTGTTCAAAAAACGTGTCTATAATCTGGCGGGACTTGACACATAGTCAAGGGCTATGCCTTCCCTGCGTCCTAGCTCCTCATCGAGGGCCAGACTCTTGCGGTACATCGTCTCGACCTGATCCGGATCCCCGCGGATTCGATAGACATTGCCCAGGCCGATGTAGCTGCTGGCCATGCCCTCCTTGTGTCCTAGCTCCTCATCAATGGCCAAGCTCTTGTGGTACATCGATTCGGCCTGGTCCAGATCACCGCGGATTCGATAGATATTGCCCAGGCCGACGTAGGCAATTGCCAAGGCTTCCCGATCGTCCTCGGCCTTGCCCAGGGATTCGACCTTGCCATAGGCCGCCTCGGCGTCGTCCAGCGCCCCCGTTCGCTTCAGGAGATATCCGAACTCTTTCCAGCCGTCCACATTCTCCGGGTCGAGCTCCGTTGCCCGCCGGTAGGCGTCGATTGCTTTGTTTGTGTCATGGAGGAAGGTGAGTGCCCCACGGTGCCGCGCCGCCTCCGCGGCTTCCTTGAAGGCCGCTTTCCTAGCCGCTTTTCCTTCCGCGACCTTACGCGCCTCGACCTCGGAGAAGATCGCCTCCGCCAGCTCCGTGTTCCCCTCGGCCGCTTGTGCCAGGGCTTCTTTAATACGGGCCTGGGCGTCTGGAATCTCGGTCTGCTCAGGGATAGCGGAGACGGCTTCAGCCAGAGCCGCTTGCAGTGATTGTTCCTTCTGTCGAGCGTCGGCCAGGCTTTGCCGCGTGTCGGTCAGGGCCTGTTCCTTTCTCTCCAGCTCTCGGTTCAGACCCTCGATGGCTTTAGCGACCGCTCGGTCGTTGTTTGGAGAGAAAAACTGAAAGAACGTGATAAGAACACCAAGTACGGTAGCTACCGCAGCTATCCCCTGGATGTTCTCACGCGACCAATCCCACAGTTGGGAAAGACTAATCAGGAGGTCGTTGAATAGATCCATGGTGGCTTACCGCAAGCTCGGAGCGTCATTGTTCGACCCCCACCGTCTCGCCATCCCTGGCGCCTGGATTCCGGCACTCCCTGCCGGAATGACTAGTGCAGCGTAGTAGAAATCCTAAAGCCATTTGTTAATTGAACTTGTAGAGGAACCACGGATGGACACGGATAAACACGGATTGTGATCCGTGTTTATCCGTGTCCATCCGTGGTTCTAATTGTAATTTGGACTTGTGCTGGCAAGTTGTTGACCGCCTGATCGTAAGGAAATGGTCTCTGGATTTTTACTATGCTGCACCAGGTGGGACTGAACGGTTACCTCAGCCCGTAGGATGCGGTGAGGCTAGGGATGGCCGAACCGCATCAATGGACTTCGATCGCGTTTTGAATCCATCGAATCGATTCCGAATTTGCGTTTTTTGCGTTCATTTGCGGCAAAAATCCGACGGCGCAAACACCAATCGTTCAAACCCGACCGCCACCACGCTGAAGCTGCGCAGGCGCGGCAGATCGCCGAATTTGGTCTTTAATTTGGCCTGATAGCGCGCCAGCCCCGCCGCGGCCTCGCGTTGTTTTTCTTGTACCGCGGGTAGCGCCCGCAGGGCTTCATGATCCATTGTTTCGAGTGTCTTACCATCGAGTCCGGCCTCTTTGAGGGAGACGAATTTGAACTCGATGAGAATATCCAGCACTCGGTACTGACGCATGTCCGGGCGCACGATCAGGGTCAGATCCGCATGACCGCGTTCGATTTCGGCTTCGGATTCCATGATGTACAGGGTATCGTCGAACAACAGGGTCAGAAACGCAGTCTTGATGGTGAGTTCATTGGCATGGGCGTAATCGCGATTGCTGAAGACCTTGAAATATTTTTGTTCCATAAAATCGCACAGGGGTCCCATATCACCGCGCTGGTAGAGGACCTCGGCGGCCCGACGCCCCTTATCATTGTCCTTTCCCTCCGGCAACAGCAGCTCCCGGATGCTCTCGGCGTAGAGCTTGCGAATCACCAGGTTGGGGATGCGAAGCTCGGACCTGCCGAAGGGCGTCACCCCACCGAAGGTCAGGATGCCGAAGTAATACAGGAGTGACGCCACGAAGTTGGTATCTTTGGCGGCATATAGCATGTCATTCACGCCAAAGCGGTCCGCCAGCTCCGAAATCGTCACCGGGGTCTCTGCGGCCAAGGCATCGAAAATTAGCTGGCCACCTCCGGGTAGGCGGGGGATGTACTGCAGCTTGCCCCGATCCATGGCCAGATTGCTGTCCAAGACCTTTTTCGGATAGCGGCAATCGCGCCGGAAGGCTTTCAGGAAATACAGCGCAAGGGTTGGGTTATAGACGTGTTGCTCCGCGTCGGAGCTGAAACGATAGCCGTTGTAGAAGGTTCGCATCATTGTTACGGCTTCGTCCGCCTGGGTGGGAGCCAAATCGCATTCCTTGGCAATTTGGGCCGTGGCGGCAGCGATTTCGTCCTCCCGAAAGCCGCACAGGGCATTGAAGTGGGGCAGCAAGTAGATGTTCTCCGCCACGTTGTAGCCGCTGGTGAGATCGCTCATGGCGACCGGCGAGACTCCGGTGATGAATACCCGCCCAAGACCCTGGCTGCCGGCGGCGGCCTTGATGGTCTTGAACAGGGCCTTCATACAGCCCTCGCCGGAGAGGATGGCCTGATAACGGCTTTCCTCCGTATCGCGGTGTCCCATCATGAGCTCATTGGCAAAGTTGTCGTATTCGTCGATGAGGAGATAGAGGGGGTAATCGGTTTGCTGTACGGCGTTCAATACGGATTGGAAGGAAGCAAGGGCATCCTGGGGATCGATTTGCACAGGATCGGGCAGGGTTTCCCGGTAATAATTCGAGAAGGCACTGATCCGAAGATTCAGGTAACGGTACAGATTGCGCTTGATCTCCTCGCCATCACCCACCGGGCTGACCCCGGAGAAGTCCCATTTCAATACGAAGTACCGATTGTGCTCGGCAGTAGGATCTTTGCCGATGGCAAGTCCCCCGAACAGAGACTCGAACCGGTCCGCCTTATTGCGATCATAGTAGCTCTCCAACATGGACAACAGCAGGCTCTTGCCGAACCGGCGCGGACGCAGGAACAAGAGCTGATCGCCGGCCTCTTCCAGCAATGGAATGTGGTCCGTGCGGTCCACGTAATGGAATCGTCTCGTAATCAGTGAATCGAAATCACTGATGCCGTAGGGGAATTTCATGACTTGTTCTGCTCGGCAAAATCACCCTGCCCCGTCGCGCAGGGTGGAAGGTTGCAAGAAAGCTCGTCGGCCCGATGTGTTCTCGACTGCGGAAAAAATTTTCACCCCTACTCCTCGCGCAGGAGCCGGAAGCGCTGTCCCGGCTCGAGGTCCGGGGAGGCGACACGCAGGCGCTCGCCGTCGGGCCCTTGCTCTCGCCCGAGCAGAATGACCCGCAGGCGTTCACCGTCTTCTCGGGTGACCCAGAATTCCTCATAGCTGTGGTCCACTGCCCCGGCGGGCAGCAGCACCGCCCCGGTGCGTTCCGGGAGGCGCAGCACCAGCCGCGCGCGCAGGCCGCCGCGGCGGGGCTCGACCCGGTCGCGGAGCGCCAGATCCACGGCAATCTTGCGGGTAACCGGGTCGAATCCGGGGTAATTGCGGTAAACGGACGCGGTTACCTCCCGGTTCAGATCCGGCAAGTGCAGGCGTATCCCACCCTGATCGGGACCGGTCAGGGCCGTATATTGTTCCGGGGTGAGGGCGAAGGGCACGATCAGGGTAGTGAAATCCGCAGCCACGCCGACCCTTTCTCCCTCGTTCACCCACTGGCCCGGCTCCAGGTTACGGTCGGTGATCCGCCAGCCGACGGGGGCACGGATACGGGTACGCAGCAGACGCTCCCGGAGCACCTTGCGCTTGATCTCCAGGGCTTGCAGCTCGTAACGATTGTCCCGCAAGGTCTGCTCCAGGGTATCGAGCCGGGAGGCGGAGGCATTGTCGCGGCGGGCCAGCTTGGTGTAGCGATCGACCTCCCGCCGGTCATACGAGATCCGGGCCTGGAGACGTTTCCGTTGGACCTTGACCTCCGCCAACTCCAGCTCGATGAAGGTAGTGTCCAGACGCGCGAAGCCCCCATCTTTGCCGACGGTCTCACCGATGTCATAGGCGACCGCTTCCACCCTCCCCGCGGTCTCCGCCACCAGCGGCAGCTCGGCACGTGCACGGGTGAATCCGGTAAGAGTGACCTCTCGTACCGCGGGCTCGGCGGTGACAAGGGGAGCGCTCGGCTCCGCCGCAACGCCGGCCACCACCATGGCCGCCAGCCATAGGGCTAGTACAGCAGTGCGAAGTACCGATAACATCTATTCGGCTCTTTCATGCTGTGCACGTACGTTGGGGCGCAATGCCATTAAGTTAGCTGCTGGCCGCTTGTCAAGTAGATTCTCTGTGTACGCTTCACCTCTGTTGTTCACGCTCGCTCCCGTGTCCTTACCAAGGCGTCGCTATCCGCCAGAGGCGCAACACGCGATACGGGCGGGGGGTTAACCCTTTCCCGACCGGGACTTTCACCCGGCAAGAAGCGCCAAGCTTCGCTTGGCGCACCAACGTTTGGGCTCAGGCACTCAATGCCGCGTGGCACTGAGCTTGAAAGTTGCTGAGGAGCCGGACCGCGGCATTGGGTCGCTTGCAGCCGAATGTTAGGCGAATGAGCTACGAAAAACGACCTATTAACTGAGCCTGGCCCCTTTTCCGCAATAGCAGAAAACGTGGTCTGTCCCTGAGGTATCCCCACAAAGTAGCTTTTGAAATCAATCGGTTACTGCAATAACCAGAGGTTCAATATGGGCCGGGCCGTAAGACGCAAGTGACTGATTCTGGGGTTGATTTCGTGGGGATACATCAGGTTCTGTCCCGAATGGCACTAAGTTAAGCGATCACCCCTATATAATACAGGCAGTTACGATATAGCTACTCGGGATAAAAATTGCTGGGTTACGTGGCTGGAACGCAAAATCTCTGCTGAATCTCGTACCGCGATCAGGGAGTTACCATGCAAGCGCCTCTGTAACCTATTGATTTATCATTGTCCTAGCTTATCTTAGCGCCATTCGGTTCTGTCCCCGTTTTTCTGCTTCAACTCAGCAAAATATTTTGGAATGGATGGGTATTTTTCCACCGATAAGTTTGAAAATCGCGCTGGTCGGTGCTTAGAATTCATCCATCACCCTGTTCCTCTGCTAGGATAACCAGTGAAGCATCGGCTAAATCCATTGGCAAATCAGCATATTTTTCCATCAGTATCAGCAAATTATCCTTGTGATCTTCACGCAAATCAAAAATCAGGAAAGCGCCCTGTTGATAACTTCGGATAAAGCCCAATTCAGCATTCACTCCTTGACGTTTAAGTAGCAAATGACAGACCTCGGTCAGTACAGGCCATGTGGTGATTAGTGACTCGTTTAATGTATCCAGTTTATCAATCGCCAGTTGATGATACTTATCTGCGTCATCTGCTAATGCAACCCAAAAGCCTGTATCAGCAATAATCATAATTTATCATTCAAGTTTAATTCCTTTTTATAATTTTGTGATAATTGGCCATCACCACGTAGACAGCCTATAAAGCCGTTTTGACGAAAAATTGCTAAAGCCTCATGGCCTGTTGCAACGGTGTGACGCGCATAAAGATCATCAATGGCAAATGCTAACAAAGTTGGTAAGTCTTTCCCCATCGTGCGTTGTAATTGCCGTAGCTTTTCATAATGCCGGGAGTCTAGTTCCGTATTAATTTGCATGATGACTCCTATTGTAAATTCGTGAGAATTGGCACTGCATCCTGTTCGGATCAAGTGATCGATCTGAATGCATTTGTCAGTCGATTTCGGCTTTATAGGTTTTTAATCTCCTCGATTGAAAGCCCTGAAGTCTCAGCAATGATCGTTATGCTGATGTCTTTTTGCTTTAATGCCTTTGCCATTTCAATGGCTTTTTCTCTTAAACCTTCTTTTAATCCCTCTTCTTTGCCTTTCTTTTCCCCAAGTTGAATCCCTTCATTTAACCCTTCTGTTTTGCCTTCGTTCCTGATCCGCTCCTTGAGTTTATAAGGCAAAATCCATTTTTCGCTTTCCTGAAGTTTCTTGAAGATCCCCGAATCGACAAAACTATGATAGGTTTCCTCGCTGATGATGAGATGATCGATCACTTCGATTTTAAGAAATTTGCCCGCCTGAATAAAATGGTCGGTGAGGTCCTGATCTTCGTAGGAAGGCTTCACATTCCCGCCGGGATGGTTATGGACCATAATCACCCGAACGGCGAGCTTGTAAATCGCCATGCGGAAGGCTTCTCTGGGGTTGATGGCCGCCATGTTGGCAGACCCCAGAGCGACCAACTCGATATAGAGAATCTTGTTCGCTTGATTCAAACCCACCATCCAGAAGTGTTCCTGACCTTGACCGATTTTATTCTCTCGACGGAGAATCTGGCGCATGATCAGATAAATGTCTTGTGCACTGTTTACAGTGACTTTTTGTTGCTTGCTTAATTTGACTTCCATTGGGGGACCTTTTATAGAGCGGCTAATATTTTGCTTATGAGCGCCAACGGAGTGCAGCCTAGTCGACGTCCCGTGTAGCCATTCATTAGTCTCTGAAATCTTCGGCAATAATTTCCGGATGCCGGAAGGAAATTTCAATAAGCGACTGAGCGGCTCCTGATGGTTTACGGCGACCTTGCTCCCACTCCTGCAAAGTGCGCATAGAAATATGCAAAGCCTTAGCAAAATCCGCCTGTGATAACCCGGTTTTCAACCGAGCAGCAGTAACCGCATTTGGTGCAATTTGCGTTGCCCGCGCCACTTTCCCGGATTTCATCTCTTTAATGGATTCTAAAAGCTTATTGCTAAGCTCTTCTCCTGACATGCTATTCGCCGACCTTTTCTGATTACGACTACTCATCTTCTATTACCTCTCGAATTTCTTTTAGAATGTGCGCCGGTATGTTTCCACGAACACTCTTGGCATAGATTACCAACAACCAAACTTCACCATTGAACAAGCGATTGTAATAGATTATTCGAACACCACCCCTTTTTCCTGTACCTGCTCTCGACCACCTTACCTTTCTACAGCCGCCGCTTCCGGGAATTACATTTCCTGCTTCAGGGTTACCAGTCAACCAAGCGCAAAACGCACCTCATTCTTCTTCAGACCAAAGCTTGTTGGCATCTTCTTTGAACGTAGGAGTTTCGATAATCGTATACACGCAATAAGCATACGTCTTTGACGGATATAGTGCAAGTTTAATCTAGGTTTAGAGGCTGTCTAAAAAGGGCCGTAGGCCAGGGCCTGGAGTAGGCTGGGTTGAGGAACGAAACCCAGCGTTTACGAGCAAGCCTGGTTTGCTGGGTCTCGTCCCTCGACCCAGCCTACCTGTTTAAAATCAATGTGTTAGTTTTTAGACAGCCTCTTAGGGCTAACGGCATGGCTAGCCCGTCCAATACCGCGCTTACTAATGACTCGACTTTGTCAAACAAAGTGGGTGTCCCTTTATTCGGTGTCTCTTTATTCCCTGTATTGAGAAGCCGGACCGCGGCATTGGGTCGCTTGCAGCCGAATGTTAGGCGAATGAGGTATAAAACGACCTATCAATTGAGCCTGGACCCTTTCCCTGACCCTTTTATTATGCCTGATTTTCATTATTCAAAACTATCAATTTTCTCTTTGCACAATTTCTCCGTTAATTGCTGCAAACAGCGCACACGCTTTGCTAACCACACGAGTTCTTCCTGTGATATTTTATAATGCTCTGAATAACGAGCATCAACATAGGCTTGTTTTAGCAACTGAAAACGGCGGCGATGAATCTTACTATTTTGTGGGAACACCTCAGTAATGCGTTCATCCTGTAAGATCGCCAGCGAGTTAAGCTGCTTCAGGTTATGCGTATTTGGTTTGTAGTTGGTTAAGACCAATAGTAAACAAGCAAAATAACGCTCTGTAGTCTGATGAAGCTCGAAAGACGATTTCTTTAACCTTCCTTTCTCCATATCATCAGAATGTGTCAAAAAATTCATTTGCACTCTCAAACCATTGCTCATAATAGAATAGATTGTCCTGTTTGGATGCGGGCAAATGATCGAGATTTTTATTCATGAAACCATATTACTATTATTGATACTATGCTCAAAACTAAGGCTAGTTTTGTAAAGCATAACGATAAGCTAACCCCCCGCCCAAAGTGCACCAGCACTTTGGACGGTCGGGTTGAGCGCAGTGTTAAGCGGATGTTTCAACTGAAGTTTTCGAATTGATGACATCCCCTTTGCTTGCAAGCGGCCTATAATTCTACGGTGCTTTTTCTAGTGCTCGCATTCATAATGGTTATTCCTACAATTTCATTGCCATCCTTTCTGAGTAGTATATCCTCATCGAATTCAATAGTGTTGTTTGCTCGCTGTGGTTTACGAAAGCTCATGTATAAGACATCTGTTTCTTCGTCATAGTCGATCCACGTTTTGCGGGCATGTAGCTTCATAATATCGTTAGCCATGGTTAAACAATTCGCAACGAAATTGCCTGTTTCCTGGGTTAATGTTGTTGCCATATGATTTCTCCTTTTGGTTTTGCGGACAAGAAATATGCCGTTATAACAAAACCATCATTTCTCGATACCTCTCGATACACTGCGACCAGCCATTTCTTCTTCCCGGAGCTCTTTGTGGCCTTAAAGCTGCCACTATTTCCACGAACGATAATGTCCGGATTTTCTACAGTATCCAGAGTCTCATGAAAATAGCTCACCAGGTCGTCATGGTTCTCAGTGATATGATACCACCTCTCGTAGGTAAGCCTTATTGGTACTCCATTTACAGAAAGTGCTATGTCCATCTATTCTCCAACTGTGTGTCGAGCGTCCGTCGTGCGCCTAATGGGGAGCTAACCAGCAACCTCCCTTGCCCCCATGGATGGGGGCAAGGGAGGTTTGTCTGCGTTCAGCCTCTTGATAGGCAGCGCGTCTTATGTTGCACTGACGTTGTTGTCCGGCGATTGCCTGTTTTGGTATCTGAAACGGTAGGTGTCAGGTTCCGGTGTGTTTCCCTTTTGGTAAATGTCTTCCGCACTGTTTACGGTGACTTTTTGTTGCTTGCTTAATTTGACTTCCATTGCGGGGCCTTTTCTAGGGGGCTTGACCAAACTCAGCGCGATTAAGTTAAGCGTACCGGTCAGCAAATAAGAGGGAAACTACGAATCACGCGAATCCTCGCGAATGGATTCGCGCCGATTCGCGCAACTCGTAGTTTTCTCCGACCAACGGCCAGCAGCTAACTTAATGGCATTGTACTCCAACCTACGAGCTGCATAATCCTCTATGGATGGAATAGCTGTACTTGCGGGAAATAGGTTTTATATTTTGATAAATCCCTGGTCACTAACCCAAATTGGGAAACCGAAGCATGAGCGCCAATAAAGAAATCAGGCAATGGTGATTTTTTAATGCCTTTGCTTTTTCTGTATTTTACAAAAGCCCTCCCGGTCAAAAACAAAGCCTCCCTCGGTATTTCCAATACCTTAATACCCAACGCATCTATGGCATTTTCAACTTCTTCGATTCGATTAAAACCAATAGATACTTCCGTATATATGATTGAGTTGATATACAACGTGTTAATTTGGCTGTATTTCTCTAGCGTATTTTCTGACCAATCAGCCCAGTTTTCATCATCAGTGAATAAGTCTAGCAATACGTAGGAATCAACCAAAATGCCATTCATCATGATTCCCTTGTAAGATTCATTATTTCATCAGTAGACATTTTCGCCGACGCTATCCCTCTGAATTTTCTAAATTTTCCTGTTACATTTGGCGCGCCGGTTTTTACGATATAAAATCGACCACCATCTTCAGCAAAATCGATTTCCGTTTCGGGAGATATTCCTAAAGCTTCCCTTACATCTCTAGGAATCGTAACTTGGCCTTTTGTAGTAACTCGCATATTCCGTACCTCCAAGCAAAATGTAATACAAATATAGTATTACCTTTGGATATTTGCAAGTTTTTGCATTGGCCGAGGTGTAATAAAAGGACACCCATTTTGTTTGCTTCTACCAAAGGATCAAGAAAACGGGTGTCCTTTAACTGATAAAACAAGATGAGTGTCCTTTCGATCTGAGTCATGATACAAGCGTATTCCGCAGATAACGCAAACTCTAAACATAATCCAATAAAAGGCGATAAATATGCTTTTGCGAAAGGCTCTTTATGGATTCCAGACTGATCGAAGGGGACGGCGGCCCATAGCACTCTGACTGATGACAGAACAGGCAGTCTTTTCTCAACAACAACAGTAAGTTATACGATACCCCTCTGGCTAGCTGAAAAGGCGAATTTGCGCAAAATATCCTAACCAGTCTAGAATCCATAAAGAGCCTTTTCTAAAGCCTCCCATCCCTTCCGCCCCAACGGGCTCGTCCAACAAACGGTTCAAATCGCGGCTTCGCGCGATCTAACCTTATTCGTTAGGCAGCATACGTAAACAGACAACCAAAGCCTGCTTCCGGCCCAAAAGCGGCCGCTCAGCGGGGGCGATTGTTCCAATTGGTCAGGCGCGCTCAGCTAGGCCTGGTGGGTTTCACCCGACACCCAGACGCCGGCTGTGCAAACGGTTACAAAGCCAAGGCCCTCGTAAAGGCGGTAACCCGCGGGCGTTGCGCCGAGGAAAAAGCGTCGGGTCCCGCTATTGCGCGCTTGCACCATCGCGGTCGACAGCAGCCGCAGACCGATTCCGCTACGCTGTCGTGCCGTATCCGTGCCCATGGCCCAGATGCCGCAGGTTTCACCGTGGTATGTCATCGTGACGCTTCCCACGACCTCGCCATTGATGCGCGCGACGTAAACATCCGCGCCTGGAGTATCAAAGAAGGACGCAGGCAGAGCTCGAAGCACGCTGTCTTTGGGCATGCTGTACGCCGAGGCCATCACATCCGCGCTTGCAACGGCGTCCTCGGCACCGGATGCTCGGACGACTTCAACATCAGGATTACCGGAAGGCTCGAGCGGCAGGTCATCACGCACCATGATCGGCCAGTCCACTGCGTAGACCAGGCCCAGATCGGTTGCAAAGTCGTCGAACGCCCCGCCGGCCTCCGGGTAGATCATGACCAGGAACGGAAGATTCCGTTCGAGGCACGAACTCACGATGTCCCGGAAATGATCGTGGTCAGCGCCCGCCCCGACGACCAACATATTCATATCGGCAACCGGTTCGTTCGACAAAGCCAGCTGCAGACCGGGCCGGGCGGCCGCCTCGTACTGTGCTGCCTCGCCGAGAAAGGTAGTGATGGCGTCATTGGTGAGGCGGCGCAAGACCGCCTCACTTAAAGCTTTCGATGCAGCGTTCACAGAATTCATCCCTTTGTCCTTGCTTCCTCCGGCCTTCCGCTAACCATCATTACACAGTCACTTAATTCAACCGATGGATGTGATTCGCGCTTTGCACGGAAAGAGGCATTCTGAAATAAATTAGCCCATCAGGCCGGAACTAGCTAGAGGCCCGCTTAGGGTCGAAAGCGGCCGTATGCGTCTCGGCCCACCGTGCTGCCTAACGGCTTGGCTCAGGCGCCCAATGCCGCGTGGCACTGAGCTTGAAAGTTGCTGAGGAGCCGAACCGCGGCATTGGGTC
This sequence comes from Candidatus Thiosymbion ectosymbiont of Catanema sp. Cochon2018, assembly GCA_011392765.1. GTDB lineage: Bacteria > Pseudomonadota > Gammaproteobacteria > Chromatiales > Chromatiaceae > Thiosymbion > Thiosymbion ectosymbiont_A. Next base: position 530,023 of record WYCW01000004.1, read on the forward strand.
GCCTGCAGCCAAATGTTAGGCGAATGGGCTGTGAAAAACGACCCGTCAATTGAGTCTGGCCCCTTTTCTGATTACCCTATTTGGGCTCTATAGTTTTTTAATTTCTTCTATTGAAATCCGAGTATATTTCACAATTTTATCTATTGATTCTCCATCTGTTTTCATAGCCTTTGCCATTTCAATGGCTTTAAGTTGAATCCCTCTTTCCTCTGCTCTTTCTTCAGCTTCTTTTCTTATTTTCTTTTCTTCCCTTCGAATCTTTTCCACGATTTTGTATGGGGGCATGAATTTTATGCTCTTGTCCAGTTCTGCCATAACGCCTGTATCTACAAAGCTCAGGAAAGACTTTGGCGTGATGATTAAATGATCAATGACCTCTACCTTTATTATACGGCCTACCTGGATAAGGCGATCCGTTATATCTTTGTCTTCTTGCGTTGGCTTAAGTTCACCGGATGGATGATTATGCACCAATATGGCTTTGACTGCATTTTTCTGAACCGCCACTCTGAAGACATTTATGGGCTCAACGATTGTTGACTGATAGCTGCCCATCGAGACTAATTCAATGTACAGAATCTTGTTGTCGTTCGCTAAGCCGATAATCCAGAAATGCTCCTTGTCACGGTCAATTTTGTTTTCCCGGAGAAGGATTCTTTGCATGACTTCATAAACATCGGTTGAGTTGAGCAGTTTGACTTTCTGTTGCTCTGTAAGCTTGATATTCATATTAATTTCTCACAACCCTTAGCAAGTTACCGGGGTTCTTTTATGGTGCCTAACGGCTTGGCTCAGGCGCCCAATACCGCGTGGCACTGAGCTTGAAAATTGCTGAGAAGCCAGACCGCGGCATTGGGTCACCTGCAGCCGAATGTTAGGCGAATGAGCCCTGAAAAACGACCCGTCAATTGAGCCTCGCCCCTTTTCCCAACGGTTCCTCTCATTAAGGGCTCTGACCCCTTTTCCGTTAAAAATAAAATCGTAATAGCCTTGGGAATGCTCGTTAGTAGGAGGATCTAGCTTCGGACCAAGATATTTATCTATGAGCTGTCGAACTTGAACCTCCCATGCTTCTGGGCTTTTATCGATTTCTCCCATTTTGTCGCCTTCGTGGAGCAATCTTTCGAGTTCGCTTCGTATTTTAGATTGCATAGGCTATCTCAATATTTCCGTTTTTGTTGATTGTATACCATGGCACATCGATACTGGCCGCCTAATGGGGAGCTAACCAGCAACCTCCCTTGCCCCCATGGACGGGGGCAGGGGAGGTTTGTCTGCGTTCAGCGTCTTGATAGGCGGCGCGTCTTATGTTGCGCTGACGTTTTTGTCAGGCGATTGCCTGTTTTGGTGTCTGAATGGTTGGGATATCAAAACGCCGCCGGGCAGGTTCCTGTGTGTTTCCCTTTTGGTAATACTCTTTATATTGCACTTGCTGGTTAGCTCCCTTGCCCCCATGGACGGGGGCAAGGGAGGTTTGTCTGCGTTCAGCGTCTTGATAGGCGGCGCGTCTTCTGTTGCACTGACGTTGTTGTTAGGCGATTGCCTGTTTAGGTGTCTGAAACGGTTGGGGTATCAAAACGCCGCCGGGCAGGTTTCTGTGTGCTTTCCGTTTGGTAATACGTTTTAGATTGCACGTGCTGGTTAGCTCCCCAATAAGCGGCGCAGGGACGCGCCGCTTATTGGGGAGCTAACCAGCAACATCGATTGCCCCCATGGACGGGGGCAATCGATGTTTGTCTGCGTTCAGCGTCTTGATAGGCGGCGCGTCTTATGTTGCACTGACGTTCTTGTTAGGCGATTGTCTGTTTTGGTGTCTGAAACGGTAGGGCTATCAAAGCGCCGCCGAGCATGTTCCTGTGTGTTTCCCTTTTGGTAATACTCTTTCATATTGCACTTGCTGGTTAGCTCCCCAATAAGCGGCGCAGGGACGCGCCGCTTATCAGGTAGTAGACGGCGAGTCGCCGTGTTTAAACACGTCGACTCGCCCTATATACCACACTCTTGCTTCTTTGTCGAATTCATGAATATCTCCATCAACGCATTCAAAAACAATGGGTTAAGGCCTAGGGACGACTTTTGCCTCGATCTCTCCAGCCAACAACTACGGCGAACTTCCATCTAGTTCTTGATCCCGATGGCTACCACCTCTATGCTGATCGGACGATACAGTATTGAGGCAAGCAATGGCTCGTCAAAACGCAGGCAGTCCCTTCCTCGAGGAAGTCGCAAACGCGATCAGGGTCAAGCAGTACAGCATCCGCACGGAGGAGGCCTATGTGGGCTGGATCAAGAGATTCATTCTTTTTCATGGCAAACGCCATCCGCGTGAGATGGGCGAGGCGGAAGTCGTGGCGTTTCTTACAGACCTTGCCGTCAACGGCAGGGTGGCACCCAGCACGCAGAATCAAGCGCTGAATGCGCTGGTATTTCTCTACCGGTACGTGCTCAAGAATCCTCTCCCGGACGAGATGGGCGGCATTACTTACGCGAAGAAGAAAATCCGTGTACCGCTTGTCCTGTCCGTCGACGAAGTAGCGAGGCTGCTGGCACAACTGAATGGGCAGGCATGGCTGGTCGCCTGCCTCCAATACGGTTCCGGCTTGCGCTTGATGGAAAGTGTGCGTCTGAGGGTGCACGACCTCGAATTTGGACACCGCGCCATCTACGTGCGTAACGGCAAGGGCGGCAAGGACCGCGTGGTGACCTTGGCTAAGGAACTTGTGGTGCCGCTGCAGAGACACCTTGAAAACCGGCTCACCTTGTTCGAACGGGACCGTGCGGCAGGCTATGCGACGGTCTACCTTCCCCACGCCCTTGAACGCAAATACCCGACCGCACCGCGCGAATGGGGTTGGCAGTATGTATTTCCCAGCGGGAGCGTGAGCACCGACCCGCGTTCGGGCGTTCGCCAGCGCCACCACATCGACGAGTCCATCATCCAGAAAGCGGTGCGGCAGGCAGTGCGTTTGGCGGGCATCGATAAACCGGCCAGTTGCCACACGTTGCGCCACAGCTTTGCCACTCACTTGCTTGAGCGGGGCATGGATATCCGCACGGTTCAGGAGCAGTTAGGCCATAAGGATGTACGTACCACTCAGATCTATACCCACGTGATTCAGCGGGGAGGGCACGCTGTCTTGAGTCCACTCGGGGCGGTGCTGGCCACGAGCCGTAACGAACACGTGTAAACGGTCATATTGCGCGCGCCCCTCGACCAAAAAAGGGGGACGACAGACCACGTTTTATCCTCTCGCTCAAGCAGCCTTCTTACGCTACCTTGGCCTGCGTGGTTTGAACGACACTAAGCGCTCTTTATGAGCGGCTTGTCGTTCCAAAATATCTTGGTACATCGCGTTAGAATCACCTCTAAATTGAGCGACGTATTCTTCTCTCAGCTTTCTGGTTTCTTCAACAACCGGATCTTGCCACATGGTAGGCTACTCCTGCATTAACTCATCGGGTGTACAGAATCCTAACGAATTCGGGTTTCCCGCACACAGTCAACGATTTCCTCCCGGCTTAAGTTCAGGTTCAATGCCGGTAGATGATAATTGGCTTGTTTTTGTGGGAGCACCTTAATGACAAAGCACAAGCCATCCTCCCCTTGAATTAAGACTTCGCGGAGCTCCCTGGCTTTTTTCAAAAGATCGGGAAAATGTGCCTGTGCATCCGCATAGCTATAAGTGAGCATGAGTTATACCTCGATGAGTGCGATGTTCAGTATTGTTGCCGCTTCGTAGTCTTCGGTCATTTGCAGAATATGTTGCCGTTCTTTTTCGCTCGTGAGCAAGGCAATAATAATTGATGTATCGGCAACAGCTTCCATCTTAGCCTACCGGGCCCATGATTGGCATGAGTTGAGAAGCTGGAAACAATGAATTAAGATCTACGGACAACTTGTTACCTCGGTCTCTCCCAGCGAACAACCACGGCGAACTTCCATCACGTTTATTTGCGTTCATTGGCAGATAAAAACCGGTGGGGCTTAATCTTTGGTGGGGAACGGCCGACCTGCTGTCTCCGAGAATCGACGCCGATTCCCGGAGATGGCAGGTCGGACGTTCTCCACGAAGCCCGAAAATCGAGAGGGAACGCAGCCCAGCCCTACTCGTCGGGGTTACTGCCTTTCCCACTCTGCTTGTCCTCTCGCTGCTTCGACTGCGCAGGAACGTCACTGTCTCCGCCGAGAGTACTGCCTTTCTCGGCCTGCTTGTCATAGGCCACATTCCAGCCCCAGGCCATGGCCGCCGCGCCCCGGTAGGCCACCCGTTCGCGGAATGCGTCCGCCACTTCGTCAGCATCCCCCGCCAGCAGGGCCTTGGTGGCGCACATTTCGGCACACAGGGGCAATTTGCCCTCCGCCAGCCGGTTGCGGCCGTATTTGCGCTGCTCTTCGGCGGAGTTGTCCGAGTCGGGTCCGCCGGCGCAGAAGGTGCATTTGTCCATCTTGCCGCGGGAGCCGAAGGCGCCGTCCTGGGGGAACTGAGGTGCACCGAAGGGGCAGGCATAGAAGCAGTAGCCGCAGCCGATGCAGATGTCTTTGTTGTGCAGCACCACGCCGTCTTCGGTGGTGTAGAAGCAGTCCACCGGACAGACGGCCATGCAGGGGGCGTCCGAGCAGTGCATGCAGGCGACGGATAGGGAGCGTTCTCCAGGCTGGCCGTCGTTGATGGTGACTACCCGCCGCCGGTTGATGCCCCAGGGGACGTCGTGCTCGTTTTTGCAGGCGGTTACGCAGGCATTGCACTCGATGCAGCGTTCCACGTCGCACAGGAATTTCATGCGGGCCATGATGGTCTCTCCCCACTCAAGCGCGGCTGATACGACACAGGGAGGCCTTGGTTTCCTGCATCGCGGTCACCGAGTCGTAGCCGTAGGTAAATGCCGTGTTGCAGGCCTCGCCCAGCACATAGGGGTCACTGCCTTTGGGGTACTTGTCCCGCAAGTCCCGACCCTGGAAGTGGCCGCCGAAGTGAAACGGCAGCCAGACCACCCCCGGCGCGACGCCTTCCCGCGTTACTTTGGCCTTGACCCGGATGCGGCCCCCCTCCGGGCCTTCGAGCCACATCTGCTCGCCGTCGCGGATGCCGGCGTTGTTGGCATCCACGATGTTGATCTCGGCGAACATCTCCTGTTGCAGTTCGGCCAACCAGGGATTGGAACGGGTCTCGTCACCGCCGCCTTCGTATTCCACCAGGCGCCCACTGGTCATAATCAACGGGAAGTCTTTGGAGTAGTCCTTGGCCTGGATGGAGGCGTAGCGGGTGGGCAGTCGGTAGAAGGATTTGCGGTCTTCGTAGGTGGGGTATTTTTCCACCAGGTCGCGTCGGCTGGTATACAACGGTTCCCGATGCACCGGCACCGGGTCCGGGAAGGTCCAGACGATGCTCCGTGCCTTGGCGTTGCCGAACGGCGCGCAGCCGTGGGCGATGGCCACCCGCTGGATCCCGCCCGAAAGATCTGTCTTCCAGTTCTTGCCCTCCGCCAGCTTTTTCTCCTCCGCGGTGAGGTCATCCCACCAACCCAGCATCTTGAGCATGTCGGCGGTGAACTCGGGGTGCCCGTCCTCGAGCTCGTTATCCACCGGATAAGAGCCCTCGGCCAGCAGGCTTACCCCTTTGCGCTCCACGCCGAAGCGGGCACGGAAGTTGAGCCCGCCTTTGGCTATCGGCTTACTGGGGTCATAGAGGTTCGGAGTGCCGGGGTGTCCCAGCTCCGGGGTACCCCAGCAGGGCCAGGGTAGGCCGTAGTACTCGCCGGCGGCGGGGCCACCCTTGGCCTCCAAGGTAGTGAAGTCGAAGGTGTGCCAGTTCTGCTGCTGGCGTTTCAGCCGCTCCGGGCTATGGCCGGTATAGCCGATGGTCCACATGCCGGTGTTGAATTCGCGGGTGATGTCCTCGATCAGGGGTTCTTCTCCCTTGACCTGGATGTTCTTGAACAGCTGTTCGCTGAGGCCGAGCTTCTTGGCCAGCTTGTAGATGATGGTGTGGTCCGGCAGGGACTCGAACAGGGGTTCGATCACCTGGTCCCGCCACTGCAAGGAGCGGTTGGAGGCCGTCACCGAGCCATAGGTCTCGAACTGGGTCGCGGCCGGCAGCAGATAGACCCCATCCTTGCGGTCGTGCATCACCGCGCTGACGGTGGGATAGGGATCGACCACCACCAACAGGTCCAGCTTCTCCTGGGCCTGCTTCATTTCCGGACCGCGGGTCTGGCTGTTGGGGGCATGGCCCCACATGAACACGGCCCGGAGGTTATCTTTCTGGGCAATGTCGGCCTTGTCCTCCAGCACCCCGTCGATCCAGCGCGAGACCGGGATGCCTTTGGTGTTCATGGGCTTGGCGGGCTTGTCCTGGCTCTTTTCGTAGCTCCCCTGATCGAACCGAGCGGCCACCCACTCGTAGTCCAGATCCCAGACCCGGCACCAGTGCTTCCAGGCGCCCTCGGAGAGACCATAGTAGCCCGGCAGGGAATGGCTCAGAACGCAGAAATCCGTGGCCCCCTGCACATTGTCATGGCCACGGAAGATGTTGGTGCCGCCGCCGGCCTTCCCCATGTTGCCCAGGGCCAACTGGAAGTTGCAGTAGGCGCGGGTGTTGTTGTTGCCGATGGTGTGCTGGGTGCCGCCCATGCACCAGATGAAGGTGCCCGGACGGTTTTCGGCCATCAGCTTGGCGGCCTGGTAGACCTGCTTCTCCGGCACGCCGGTTACCCGTTCCACTTCATCCGGGGTCCATTTGGCGACCTCTTTGCGAATCTTGTCCATCCCGTAGACCCGCTGTTTGATGAACTCCTTGTCCTCCCATTCGTTCTTGAAGATGTGCCAGAGCATGCCCCAGACGATCGGCACGTCGGTACCGGGGCGGATGCGCAGGAACAGGTCGGCATGGGCCGCGGTGCGCGTAAAGCGGGGGTCGATCACGATCAGCGGCGCGTGGTTGCGTTCCCTGGCGCGGAATATGTGCAGCAGCGAGACCGGATGGGCCTCGGCCGGGTTGCCGCCGATAATCAGCATCGCCTTGCTGTTGTGGATGTCGTTGTAGGAGTTGGTCATGGCCCCGTAGCCCCAGGTGTTGGCGACCCCGGCTACGGTGGTGGAATGGCAGATGCGGGCCTGATGGTCCACGTTGTTGGTGCCCCACAGGGCGGCCAGCTTGCGGAACAGATAGGCCTGCTCATTGTTGAATTTGGCCGAACCCAGCCAGAACACGGAGTCGGGCCCGGACTGCTCGCGGATTTCAAGCACCCGGTCGCCGATTTCTTCGATGGCTTGCTCCCAGGAGATCTTTTTCCACTGGCCGTTCTCCAGCTTGGTAGGATATTTCAGGCGCCGCTCACCATGACCGTGCTCTCGGACCGACGCGCCCTTGGCGCAGTGGGCGCCGGCGTTGAACGGGTGATCGAAGGCCGGCTCCTGACCGGTCCAGACTCCGTTTTCCACCTCGGCGTAGATCCCGCAACCCACCGAACAGTGGGTACATACGGTCCGCACTACCTTGATCTTGTCTTTTGCCGCGGTCGGGGTCGGGGCGGCTGCCGTAGATTTGCGCATCATCGAGAGGGGGAGTGCGCCAACCGCCGCCATCCCTCCGACCGTGATCCCGGACCGCTTGAGGAAGCCGCGGCGATCCATGGTGGTAGGCGTGTCGTTCGCGCCGGAGGCCGTCGTCCCACCGTCCACCACAACCCGTTTCTTGACCAGTTTCATTTCCGCAATTCCTCTCATTATCCAAAGCGGCGTCGGGTCAGGGTATTGCTGGGTTTTGGCCGTCCCTGGCCGCAACCCAGCCTACGGCCTGCCGCCGCACTCCAAAGGGGTCGTGCCCTCAGAGTCGCAGGGATCGATAGTAGTCCCTGACGTGCGCCGTCAGCCGATACCCCTTGGAGCCCCGCCGCTCCGGACCCTCGTCGGGTGTTGCCGCAGACGCCTCCGCGGTCACCTGAGGCGCCATCGCCGCCAGGGTCGCCGCGCCGCCCGTGACCATCATACCTGTCAGGAAACGCCTGCGTTCGGATGCCATCGGATTTTTGGTTTTCATAGCAACCTCTAACCATTACCAATATATCGAATCTTCAACCCGGAATATCTTGCCGCTTGAACTCTGTTTAATGACGAAATGGATGGCATGCGGGTAGCCCAATAGACAACATGGACAGTATGGACTCGGGGATACACGGTGACCTCCGGTCCACATGGTCCACTGAGTCCACGGCGGCTTTGCCCAACCTACAAGATCATGTTTTTGGGAGGATTTATACGCGCTCGCCCTGCGTGGGAGCCAGATGAAGTTGACATTATAAATCGGTGATGGTAAATATACCAAATGGCAGGGTGATTCGTTTACCAGCGGAAACTGGTCGGTCGATCTGTGTAATCGTTTGGACTCCACCACGTCATTGTGGCAGCGATGGCAAAAGTAGTGGGGGTCCGAACACTTATTGGGTGGGTGGGGTAGTCATACTTGAACTTCCGCTCTTACCATAAATCCAATGCTATGTCAATCGGTGTAACTCTAATGATTTCAGATTTAAATATAAAAGAACAACGAGCATTATTTGCCGAGTTTGCCAAACATGCATATGATAGTGCGGAAGAGGGTAAGCAGTTCGGTGAAGAAAAGGGTATGAGGTTTCATAAACTCCTTGATGTGGAAGGTGCTGAAGTTCATATATGGCATAACGACAGTGATTTAGTTATTGCAGCCAGGGGAACTGAACCTACACAAATGAATGATATTTATGCGGATTTAGAGATATTTAAATCAGATTCCTTTACAGGTGTAGGTCAAATCCATCAAGGATTTAGAGAAGAAGTAGACAAAGTGTGGGAACAATTACTTGCACGAGTCAGAAAATATGGTGATGGAAAAAAGATTTGGGTATGTGGTCATTCGCTAGGTGGTGCAATGGCAACCCTAATTGCATCGAGATTAGAGTATGTTGAATCTACGGATGTGGATACTCTATTCACATATGGTTCACCAAGAGCAGGTGGGCCTGTCTTCTCTAAATGGTGCGATAAACATTTAAGCCATCAAAGACATGTAAACAACAATGATGTGGTTCCTTGTGTTCCAACAGTGTTTAGATGGAGACACAATGGTAATTGTGTTTACATAAAGTCTGATGGGACTGTGACGAATTTGAAAAGATGGTCGCCGAGAAGAATCATAGATAAAGGTTGGAGTCTGTTAACCACAATCTTTAAAGGACGGTTTGATATAGTGGCAGATCATAGTATAGATGATTACGTCAAACATCTGAAGAATGATATATAGGGATCTTGAAAAATAGGGTTTCTCCAACAAACCATGCCCAAGGGGATAGTGGTAAATTTCTAAGTGGTAAAGTGATCGCGTAATCGTTCAAACCTCACCGTCATTCCGGCAGGAAATGCCGGAATCCAGACGCCAGGGATGGCAAAAGCAGGGGGGGTTGAACGATCATCGGGCTGCTGGGTGGCTCATCACTACTTATAAATTTACCTACCCCCAAGGGTATTCAGTACCTCCATTTTTTGAATCGTCATTAACAGAGTCGGCACACCCAGCTCGACCCGTAATCTACCGCACCAGGGCAAAATCTTTCGGTCGGAAGGCGTCGTCATTGAGCAGGGTGACCAGCTCCTCGCGACCCATGGTCAGTACGAACAGCCCTTGGCGATAGGCATACCGGTCCACCTCTTCTTCGATGGCCAGCGCGGCGACCGCCCCGAAGCGACGATAGTCCCGATATTCGGGGAAGAACTTCGCAAATGTCTTCAGATCCTCGACCAGCGCACGTACGTCGTCTACCCGCAGGGTGCTCTTGACCTCTACCACCACCAAGGCCTCACCGTTCACCAGCAGCAGATCGAGTTCCATCTCCTCCCCGCCTTGGCGTGCCCGCATCCGTTCCAGGGTGCGGTTGACAGCGATCCCGCGGGCCCGGAACAATTCTGCCGCCCCCGGCCGCACCAGGGCTTCGAGCAATCGGCCCCATTTGCCGATGAAGAGGTTCTGGGCCACTCGGGTCTGGGCGGAGAGAGCCGCGATTTCCCGCTCTGTTGCCTCGAAACGCCGGTCGAGACGCCGGTCGGTCTCTCGGAAACGGCGGTCAGTTTCTTTGAAGCGCTGGTCGGTTTCCCGAAACAGTGCCCAGATGGATTCGACGGTTTGTTCTATCTCGAGTCGCGTCATGATTCTACTCTTAGTGTTGTTAGCAGTCTGAGTTTCCGGCTGCTAAAACCTGGAAACCTCACTAACACTAAAGGGTATCATCATGAGCAAATGGAAAGGGTCGTCCTCCCCATCTCTACAAAATCGTGACTATTCAATGCCCTGACCGCGTCAGGAAGATACTTGAGCACCACCGTCTCCAAATCTTGGTTGCTGATGTTGCCCGTGGAGATCAGGAGGAGCTTTTTCGGGTGCCGATGAAGTAAAAACGAATTTACGAAATCTGCGTCCTTTGTCATCACGACACGTTCTTCCTCGTCTGCGGTAGCCGTGATCACATGATCGGAAGTGCGATTTCTCTCAGGGAGTTCGAACGTATGTGTGACGTCATGTCCTGCTTTAGTCAGCGACCTGGCAAGGCTGCGAGGTAGCTGGGCATCGACGAGAAACCTCATGCGGCAAAGGCTTGGGTACGCTTGGTTCGACTCAATTCGGCCGCGAACGCTAGGACGGCCAGCAGGTCTTCACGTTCCAGGTCCGGATAATCGTCGAGGATATCCTCGAAGCTCATACCGGCACTCATGAGCTCCAGCATCGTTTCCACGGGATAACGTAGACCTCGGATAACGGGCTTGCCATGGCAGATGTCGGGGTCGATGGTGATGCGACTCGGCAGGTTAGCCATAGCTGATTGCTCGGATTGAGTATGGGATTCGATCCACAATCTACCGCGCCTGGGCAAAATCTTTCGGTCGGAAGGCGTCGTCATTGAGCAGGGTGACCAGTTCCTCGCGCCCCATGGTCAGTACGAACAGCCCTTGGCGATAGGCATAGCGGTCCGCCTCTTCTTCGATGGCCAGCGCGGCGACCGCCCCGAAGCGACGATAGTCCCGGTATTCGGGGAAGAACTTCGGAAATGTCTTCAGATCCTCGACCAGCGCACGTACATCCTCTACCCGCAGGGTGCTCTTGACCTCCACCACGACTAGGGCCTCGCTGTTCACCAGCAGCAGATTGAGCTCCATTTCCTCCCCGCCTTGGCGTATCCGCACCCGCTCCTGGGTGCGGTTGACTGCGATCCCTCGGGCCTGGAACAAGGCTACCGCCCCCGGCCGCACCAGGGCCTCGAGCAATCGGCCCCACTTGCCGATGAAGAGGTTTTCGGCCGCCCGGGTCTGGGCAGAAAGGGCCGCGATTTCCCGCTCCGTCGCCTCGAAACGCCGGTCGAGACGCTGGTCGGTTTCTCGGAAACGTCGGTCGGTCTCTTCGAAGCGTTGGTCGAGGCGCCGGTCGGTTTCCCGAAACAGCGCCCAAATGGATTCGATGGATTGTTCTATCTCGAGTCGCGTCATGGTTCCGCACCTAAGGGTCTATCGATTTGGAGCAATCTATCGGGAGCGGCCTTGGGTGGCAAGCCTGCTCGCAGCTTCCAGCGAGGCTTCGCCTCGGACCGACAAGGTGAAACAGGGAGCTGTCACGCCGGCATGGCGTAATAGGCCTGTTCGATGGCAATAAAGCGTCCGCCCAACCGCCCCACTGCCTGGTAGAAGTGCGCCGATTCCGCCCGTTCCAGGTCCTCGAAGAAGTCCCCCATCCAGGAGCCGACGTGGGTCTCGAAGAATATCTTGGATTCCGCGAAGGATAGACCGGATTCTGCGATCATCATCCCCATCACTTCGCACAGGGCCGCCGCGTGGTCCTCCGGCTCACGGACCCCGGCGCGACGGGCAAAGCCCAGCCGCTTAAGATCCGCCCGCAGTTCCGCCAACGGCTTTTCCATCAGATACCGGGTCCGATACCAGGAGCCATAAGGTACCAACTCGCCCCGCCCGAGGCCGATGAAAAGGGTATGGTACTCGGCTTCGAGTGCGTCGGGGTCAGTTTGCTCCGCCGCCGCGCGCAGGGCCTCCCAGACCGCGGCCAGGGGCCCCTCCCCCGCCGTGATCCCCCGCAGCAGAGCGATCGGTTCCTGTCCCGGCGGGTCCGCTAACAGTACGGCGAGCAGTCGGTAGACATCCGCCCGCGCCTGTTCTTCAGGAGGCAGAGGTACATTCACGGACCAATCCTCTTGAGTGATGAATGATGAGTGATAAGTGGTGAATACCCGCCATTCATCATTCCGCATTCATCATTCAAAATGCTCGTGCTCGAACATCACCTCGACCCGGCACTCGGCACACAACTGGATGCGTGACCGTGCCTCTCCTCGAAACAGCGAATGCCCAGCTAAACGAGCGCTTACCCGTTCGACCGTCCCACGAGTGGCGAACGGCTTGCCGCAACGGATACAGCACCAGGGTTCCTCCGACTTCAGGATCCGTCTTCTCCGCCTGGCTTCCCGGTCATACAGATAGCGTGGAGTAGGGGCGATGGCGTTTTCGGGACAACTGCGGGCGCACAGGGCACACTGCACGCAGTTTTCTTCCACGAACCCGAGCTCCGGCCGCTCCTCGCCGGCCAGCAACGCCCGGCCCGGACACTGGGAGACACAGGCCATACACAGGGTGCAGCGCTTCTCATCGAGCAGGACGTCACCGAACGGCGCCCCGGTTGGCAGGGAGACCAAGGGACGCGGAGAAGGGGCTTCCCGGAACAGGTGATCCACCGCCAACCGGATGACGGTGCGTTTCTCGTTTAAAGCCGCGAAGCCGGTGGGGCGTAGCTCGAATCGGGTCTCGGTCGCCTCGAGCTCCTGAATCACCTGCTCATCATCCGGCTTCTGCACCAGCCGCAGGGCCCTACTCGGGTAGCCCATGCCTGCCAGGATGTCCCCGGCAACGATCAACTGTGCCTCCAGCTCGGCCACTACCGACGCCGCGACGGCGGGCGGGACGAGCAGCAGGACCTGAGCGGCGCCGTAGGCGATTGCGGCCAGCCAGACATCCATCCCCACACTGCCGATCTCTTCGACCCGAAAAGGAATCACGTATTCGGGCAGCCGCGGCGCGAGACGGGTCAACACCGCCTGCCCCCCCGTGGCATCCTGGAACAGGATCGCCGGTCGACTGCCTCCGGTCTCCCGATAGGCTCGCAAGGCGGCCCGCAGCTTTTCGAGGGTATCGCCGAGTCGGGGATAGGCGTAGGTGATGGCGCCGGTGGGACAGGCCGTGGCGCAACTCCCCGCGCCTTGACACAGGTTGGGATCGACCTCGACCCGCTCGCCGAGCGAGGTGACTGCAGCGGTGGGACAGGCATCGAGACAGCGGGTACAGGCCCTGATTCCACTCCGCCCGTGGGCGCAGAGTGCAGGATCGTAGTCGAAAAACTTGGGCTTTTCGAAGCTCCCCACCAGCTCGGGAATCTCCGCCAGGGCTCGAGCCAGTTCGGTGGGATCATGTGCCGGGGCATAGTACCCGATCGGCGGCAGCTCGCTGGAGATGAAACCGGGCGTCGTCAGATCCAGCACCATGTCGACCCATCGGTTGCCCGCGGTAAGCTCGCCGAGATTCACGGGCCCGTCCGGACCCGCCAGCACGACCTCGAATCGCCCCAGGTATCCCTGGATCCGGGCCACGGGCGCGTAGATCAGGTTGGTACTTTTGGACCTGTCCCTGATGGACCGGCTGCGGTCGGTCGGCTCCGTAACCACCACCCTGCAGTCCATTGCCTCACCCAGGGAGTCGGCCGCGCTCAGTGCCTCCGCCTCCGGCCCGACTACCGCCACGGTATCGGCGGACTCGTAGGTGACGACCGGCGTGGGTCGGCATTCCACCGCCGCGACCGCCGCCAGTGCGGCGGCCCGGGCACGCCCGTCGGGCGTCGTGCGGCTCAGTGTGATAGGGGTTTCTTGTTCCATGGTATCCCCAGGTACCAGACAGGTATCGTCACATTAGCTCGACAGACTCAGAGGCTGTCTAAAAACTAACACATTGATTTTAAATCGGTAGGCTGGGTGGCAAGGAACGAAACCCAGCTTTGGTTATTGCTGGGTTTTGGCCGTCCCTGGCCGCAACCCAGCCTACGGTCTACGGTCTCTTTTTAGACAGTCTCTCAAATCAGCTGTCGAAGCTTATCGCGAAAATAGCAGAAGCTCGGGGAGTGGTTGTTCTCCACATCCATGTGAGGTGTGATCTTCTCTGCCCAACGCAACTTCTCCGCCCCAACCGCTTGTGCACCACGAACCTTGAGCACCGTGGCCCCACCGGGGAAAGCCACGTCCGCGAGCAGTTCCCAGGTTCCGCAAACCTGATCGTTCCGATAGGCGTCCAACGGCTTGGTTTGGGCCTTCGGGAAAGCGGCAATGATCGCCCGCGGGTCACCGAGCAACCAGGCCTCTCCCTCTTCGATAGCTATACAGAATCGAGTCTCCGGTCTTGGATTGCAGCCGTTAAGCAGTTTCAAAAGCTCCGCCCTGAACGCCTTCAAACACCTGTCGTCCAAGTCGCAGACTACGATTACCGCTGCATCGTAACCGGATGGGTATTCGGCAAAAGTAGCTCCGTACCCACGAAGCAGGCGTGGCAGGTTGTCGAGTAGGATCCGCTGCGAGGGATCCGATGTGCCCTTGAGTCCTTTCGGGATCCGGCCGATTCCCCGATAGGGGTGGACCCTGAAAGTATGCTTCGGTCCGATGATATGGGGCACAAGGGCTGCGAGCATACGCTGACCCGACTGGTCCTCCACCAGGATCTCGAAGTGCATGCTTTACCTCGGGTCCAGATAATCGCTGTACCAGAGTCCACCCAAGGGGAGCCCCTCATGGACCATGTTCACGATGGTGGCATCATCGCTCGCGCGTCGAATGGTCGCGAAGCCATCCATCCCCTTCTCGAGCACCCAGACCTCCTGTGGCTCCAAGGCATCGACCAGATAGGGCTGATGGGTGGTGACGAAGAGCTGCGAGCCGGCCTTACCGGTACCGGCATGCTGTCGGAACTCGTGCGCGAGGGTCTCCAGCAACTTGTGGTAAAGCCCGTTTTCCGGTTCCTCGATACAGATGAAAGGGGGTGGGGTCGGGTCTTCGAGCAACAACAGATAGGCAAAGACCTTGAGGGTACCGTCCGACATTTGCTGGACATAGAAGGGATCTGAAAATCCCTGGTTGCCGAAGCGCAGGACCAAACGGTTGTCGATGGTCTTTTCCGTGTCGATGGAGCTGACCCCCGGAATTTTGGCGGCGATGCGCTCCAGAATGGCGCGGAAGCGCTTGGGATGTTCGCGCTCCATGTACTGGACGACATTGCCGAGATTGTCGCCGTGAACGTTCAGGTGCCGTTGCGGGCCGGCGAGCGGCAGGCCACGTGCGGCATCCGGCGTAAAGTAGCTCAGATACCAGCCTTCGATAAAACGGCGGAAGGCGGCGATCCGGGGATGTTGTTTGAGCGTGCCGAGGGTGGCGATACCCAACCGGCGCGGGTCCTCCAGCTCGACCGCCTCCTTGTCTCTGCTCTCTTCCCCTTGGGGCTGGCTGGTAAGTGCGTCCAACGCATCGGACCAGGATTGGTCTCCCTCGGCTTTCAACTGAACGCCCGCTTCCTCGCCTTTCCAGGCGATCCCCTTGCCCTCCTCGAGCACGAGGAACGAGAACGGCCATCCGTGTTTCCGGCCCCTACGCCGTTGGCGTAACCGCTCGTGCAGAACGAAGGGACGCCCCCCGTGGTCCAGGTCGATGGCCAGCTCGTAGGTGATCGGCTGGACATTGCCGTCTTCCTTGTAATAGACCTCTAGCTCAATGGGGCCTTTCCGACCCCCCGAGTGCAGTCGTTCGAAGCCGCCCCTGCCCCTCGCGTCACAGGCCTCCTCTACGCCGAGTCTCAGGCAGTCGGCGAGGAACCCGAAGGCATCGAACAAGGTACTCTTGCCGACACCGTTCTTGCCGATAACGGCAGTCATGGGGGTAAGCGACCGCGCCTTCGGTAGATTCCATAGCTTACCGAGGATCAGATCCCCCAAGACCCCATAGTTCTTGACTCGGAATCCTTCGATCTTTGCCATGGTACTCGCCTGTTCACTCGGGTAGTCTGATGGGATGTCGGTCGTCCTTGTGCGCAGCCATCCGCACCACGATCTAAGAGCCCTGCGACCGGCTCTTATAGTAGCTCAGGATTGCTTCGGTCTCTCCGACACGCAGTACCCTTCCGTGCTCCATCAACACGGCGATTCCACACATCCCCCTCAGCAGTGCCTCCGAATGCGACGCAAGTACGATGATCGCCGCTTGCCTCGTGAACGCATCCAGGCGCCGGTTTGCCTTTTCCAGAAACGCCGCATCACCCGCCCCGATCCCTTCATCCAGTAACAGGATGTCCGGCACGATCGAGGTGGACACGGCAAACGCCAGGCGCATACCCATACCGGCGGAATAGGTCCGTAGCGGCAGGTTCAAAAAGTCTCCGAAGGTACTCGATGTAATGTCAGATTGCCAAGACGGGCCTTGTCCGATCGGGGCTCCCGCATAATAATCACTGCTGAACCACAACCTCGGCCCGGCAGCCATCGTCCAATGATGGGCCTGCCACGGCGCCCCGAATGACTCCGAGGCCCGCCTATGCTGGACAAGAACTACGATCCCCGGACCCTGGAGCAGGCCTGGTACCGGACCTGGGAGGACCGAGGCTACTTTGCGCCCACTGCCGAGGCAAGCGGCGGCTACTGCATCATGATCCCGCCGCCCAACGTGACCGGCAGCCTGCACATGGGCCACGCCTTTCAGGACACCATCATGGACGCCTTGACCCGCTATCACCGCATGTCGGGCGAGCCGACCCTGTGGCAGGCGGGTACCGACCACGCGGGTATCGCGACCCAGATGGTAGTGGAGCGCCTGCTCGAGGCCGAGGGGAAGACCCGCCACGATCTCGGCCGCGACGCCTTTACCCGGCGGGTGTGGGGATGGAAGGCCGAATCCGGCGGTACCATCACCCGCCAGCTGCGGCGCCTGGGGGCATCCCTGGACTGGGGACACGAGCGTTTCACCATGGACGAGGGCCTCTCCGGCGCGGTGCGCGAGGTCTTCGTGCGCCTGTTCGAGGAAGGGCTCATCTACCGCGGCAAGCGATTGGTCAACTGGGACCCGGTGCTCCACACCGCCGTCTCGGACCTGGAAGTCCTGTCCGCAGAAGAAAACGGCCAGCTCTGGGACCTGCGCTATCCCCTGACCAACGGCCAGGGCCAAATGGTGGTTTCCACCACGCGCCCGGAGACCATGCTGGGGGACTGCGCGGTGGCCGTGAATCCGCACGACGAGCGCTACCATCACCTGGTCGGCGAATTCGTCCAGCTGCCCCTGACCGGACGGAGAATACCCATCATCGCCGACCCGCACGCCGACCCGGAACTCGGCACTGGCTGCGTGAAGATCACCCCCGCCCACGACTTCAACGACCATGAGGTGTGGCTGCGGCATCGGGACGAGACCGCTATCACCGAGCAGCCCCACGGCGGGCTCATCAACATCTTCACCCCTGATGCCGCCATCCGCGCGAACCTGCCGGAGGAAGGCGCGCTCATCCCTACCTCTTACATCGGGCTCGACCGCTATGAGGCACGCCGGCGCATCCTCGCCGACCTGACCGACCTCGGTCTGTTGGCAGGGACCAAGGAACACCGACTCCAGCAGCCCCGGGGTGATCGCTCGGGGGCCGTCATCGAGCCCTATCTCACCGACCAATGGTACGTCAAGATCAAGCCGTTGGCGGACCCGGCCATCGCCGCGGTGGAGGACGGGCGCATCCACTTTGTCCCGGACAACTGGAAAAACACCTACTTCGAGTGGATGCGCAACATCCAGGACTGGTGCATCAGTCGCCAGATCTGGTGGGGCCACCGCATCCCCGCCTGGTATGACCGGGAAGGCAACGTCTACGTGGGCCGCTCGGAGCAGGAGGTACGAGAAGGTCACGGCCTGCCGCCCGATTTCCCCTTAAAACAGGACCCGGACGTGCTCGATACCTGGTTCAGCTCCGCCCTGTGGCCCTTTTCAACCCTGGGCTGGCCGGAGCGGACCCCACGCCTGGAGACTTTTTACCCCACGTCGGTGCTGGTCACCGGGTTCGACATCATCTTCTTCTGGGTCGCCCGCATGATTATGCTGGGACTCAAATTCATGGGGGACGTACCCTTCCGCGAGGTCTACATCCACGGCCTGGTGCGGGATATGCAGGGCGAGAAGATGTCCAAATCCAAGGGCAACGTACTCGACCCCATCGATCTGATCGACGGCATCGACCCGGAATCCCTGGTGAAGAAACGCACCAAGGGCCTGATGCAGCCCCACCTGGCCGAGAAGATCACCGCCGCGACCCGCCGCGACTACCCACAAGGCATCCCCGGCTTCGGCGCCGACGCCCTGCGTTTCACCTTCGCGGCACTCGCCTCCACCGGCCGGGACATCAAGTTCGACCTGGGCCGGATCGAGGGCTATCGCAACTTCTGCAACAAGCTGTGGAACGCTTCTCGCTATGTGCTCATGAACACCCAGGGCGAGGATTGCGGCCTGACCGGGGGAGAGCTCCGACTCAGCGCGGCCGACCGCTGGATTCGCTCCTGCCTGCAAAACACCATCACCGCCGTGGACGACGCGATCCGGGGCTACCGCTTCGACCAGGCCGCCCAGGCCATCTACGACTTCACCTGGAACGCCTTCTGCGACTGGTACCTGGAGCTATCCAAGCCGGTGCTCACCGACGAGGACGCTGCTCCGGCGGCCAAGCGAGGCACCCGCCGCACCCTGGTGCGGACCCTGGAGACCCTGCTGCGGTTGTCCCATCCCCTCATGCCCTTCATCACCGAAGAGATCTGGCAAAAAGTGAAACCCCTGGCCGGAGGCGCGGGCGACACCATCATGCTGGCCCCTTTTCCCAGCGCCGATCCCGGCCTCATCGACCCCGATGCGGAGGCCGAAGTGGACTGGGTCATGCAGTTCGTCCTGGGCGTGCGGCGGATCAGGGGCGAGCTGGACATCGCCCCCGGCAAGTCTTTACCCGTCCTGCTGCAAAACGCCGACCACCGGGACCTGGAACGGCTGGAGGCGAACCGCAAGTACCTGGACACCCTCGCCCGCATCCGATCCATCCAGGTGTTGCCACCCGAGGCACAGGCCCCCGAGTCCGCGATGGCCCTGGTAGGAGAAATGAAAATCCTCATCCCCATGGCCGGACTCATCGACCAGGAGGCGGAGCTTGCTCGCCTCGGCAAGGCGGTCGGCAAGCTGGAAACGGACCTGGAGCGGACCCGTAAAAAACTCGCGAACCCCGATTTCGTGGCCAAGGCGCCGCCCGCAGTAGTCCAAAAGGAGCGCGACAAAGCCGCCGAGCAGGAGGCGGCACTGGCGAAGATCGAGGAACAGGCAAAGAGAATCCGTGCACTGTAACAATTGAGCTGCCAAGGCACAAAGGGCGCAAAGGTGATGAGTGGTTAGAGGCTGTCTAATAACTAACCGATGCCGAGGACCTCGAACCCCAAGGCCCGAGCCGCAACGGCCTGTTGTCGGTCGTGGGTCGCGAAAATCAGATTCCGGCTACGACGCTCCTGAAAAATGAGCGCGCTGGCCAAATGAATCGCATCAAGCGTTTTGACCACGGTGGCTAGAGGAAGGGACGCGCGCTGTAGAACTGGCCGTGTCAATCTGATGGAACCCATACCCTGTTCCATCCACCCCAAGGCTTCGTGGGCCTCGGCCACACCCTCGTCATCGAGAACCGATTCGAGGCGTAGTCGGTCGATCATTCTGCGGGCCTCGACGCCCAACAGCTCGCTGGAGTAGGCGCGCTGCCACTTACCCCATTCTTGGAGTGGCTCTGGTTCGGCGAATAGCATGCGCAGGACGACGCTGGTATCCAGATAGACGATCACCGGCTATCGCGATCCTCTTGCAGGAGCTTGACCACATCAATATGCTTACGTAGGCGAACAACTCTGCATTGCGTCAGATCGCGGTTCGGAATGGGTGGTTCGTCGATCTCAAGATCGTCTGTGTTTTGTGTGTAGGGAATGAGGCATGCGATAGGCGTCTTTCGGTCGCAGACGACCACCGCCTCGCCCTTGCGAACGGTTGCTAGATACCCGCTAAGTTTGGCCTTTAGCTCGGAAACCATTGCCTGTTTCATGACCATATTCTGACTATATATGGTCTGATTGTCAAGAGACTCCGAGAATATTGGTGCCGGCCCGAATCAAAGGAAGACGCAGAAGGTGTTGCCACCCGAGCGCGTAGGTTGGGCAAAGCCGGATCAGTCCAAAGATGCGGTTCGCGCCTGGCGGTGGTGCAGTCCGGAAAGGACAACACACGCTCACCGCATCCTACGGGCTTTGCCCAACCTACAAGATCATGTTTTCAGAGGGATTTATACGTGCTCGCCCTGGGTGTCGGGGTTCGTTCCTCACCCCAACCTACGGGCTACGGGCCGGCGTCTGTTCGCGAGCCGTTACACCTGATAGGCGTGAGCACGGAAGCTTGGACTCTGATCGTCATCAAAGGGCTTGTGATAACTTTTACGTATCCTGCACAGAGGCAATAGCGACGAATCAGGGGATCAAAAAGATGCGAATCCTTCTCTTTCTTGCGAGTGCGCTGGTCTGGCCGGCGTTCGGTGGCGAGTGTTTCTGCCTGGTCGATGCGGATGATGCCGTCTGGTTCGACTGCCGGGAGCAGACCCGTGCGCGGCATGCGGAACCTCGGCTCTTCTGCACCGACGCGACCACGGGCAAACAGGCCGAGCTGAACGCGCGACAGGGTCTCGATCGAGTCGCGGACGGGGATGCCCCCTGCACCCCCTGTCGAAACCCCGTCGATCTGAAAACCATCCGCAATGAGAACGACAAGCCGGATGCAACGGGGGAATCGACCGACCCGGCCCCGAGCGGGACAGGGCCCGCCTCGGGGAAGGACCGACCATGAGCAGGGCTCCGCGCACGCTGGAGGGCGCCGCGGTCGTCGCCCTGATCACGGCCCTGATCTACGCCGCGGGCTGGTCCTATGCCTACCATTGGTACGACCGCTTCAACCTGGGGCTGATCGGTCTGGGTATCCCCCTCCAATATCACTTCATGTACGGCTTCTGGGTCATCCAGTCCTTCTGGTGGCTGGTGCTGCCCCTCGCCGCCCTCCTCACCGCGGTAATGCTCCTCTGGGGCCGAGTCGGTCCCGTCCTGGTTTCCGCCACGCCGATCTGGGTCCCGCTGGCCTTCGTGGTGGTCTATGCGCTGGGTGCGGCCACCGCCGGGGACCACTACCGGGAGCACAAGGACTCGGGCTTCCAGCGTTACCCCTGGGTGCGGATCTGGACCGAACCGGACACCGGTACCGCAAGGCTCCAGGCCATACAGCGGGACCTGACCGAGGGTAAGTACCGGCTTCTGCTCCAGACGGATCGGTCCCTGTACCTGATCAAGCCCAAGGGCGCGGGCGAGCTGCCGACGCTTCAGATACCACAGGACCGGGTTCGCGCCTTGCGGCGGATACCGACGAATCCCGGCAATCGATGAGCGAATAACCGCTCCGGCTTGCTCGGCGCGATATCAGATAAGGAATGAGGAAGACCGGCATGAAAGACGACCTCAAGATCGCTTACCTTTCGCTGCTTCTGCTGATGGCGCCGATCACCGCCTGGCCCCTGGAGGCCGTCGGCCCGGCCTCCGAGGCCGTGCTTGAACAACTCCGTGAGCAGCAAGGTACAGAGCCCACCGCCGAGGACCTGGTCGGCACCCTCAACGGACTTACGGTTCGGATTTACCAGGACGGTAACTACCCTCTGGCGGAAACCCTTGCCCGCGAGGCAATGATCCTGGGCGAGCGGATACTGGGCAAGGAGCACCCCGACACCCTCACCAGCGTCAACAACCTCGCCGGCCTGTATGACAGCCAAGGGCGCTCCGGGGAGGCCGAGCCGCTCTATATGCACGCCCTCGAGGCCCGCGAGCGGATACTGGGCAAGGACCACCCCGACACCCTCACCAGCGTCAACAACCTCGCCTTGCTGTATCACCGCCAAGGGCGCTACGGGGAGGCCGAGCCCCTGTCTGTGCGCGCCCTCGAGGCCCGCGAGCGGGTACTGGGCAAGGACCACCCCGACACCCTCGTCAGTGTCAACAACCTCGCCTTGCTGTATCAAAGCCAAGGGCGCTACGGGGAGGCCGAGCCGCTGTCTGTGCGCACCCTCGAGGCCCGCGAGCGGATGCTGGGCAAGGACCACCCCGACACCCTCACCAGCGTCAACAACCTCGCCTTGCTGTATCACCGCCAAGGGCGCTACGGGGAGGCCGAGCCGCTGTATGTGCGCGCCCTGGAGGCTAGCGAGCGGATACTGGGCAAGGACCACCCCTCCACCCTCACCGGCATCAACAACCTCGCCGGGCTGTATGAAAGCCAAGGGCGCTCCGGGGAGGCCGAGCCGCTGTATGTGCGCGCCCTCGAGGCCCGCGAGCGGGTGCTGGGCAAGGACCACCCCGACACCCTCACCAGCGTCAACAACCTCGCCTTGCTGTATCACCGCCAAGGGCGCTACGGGGAGGCCGAGCCGCTCTATATGCACGCCCTCGAGGCCCGCGAGCGGGTGCTGGGCAAGGACCACCCTCAAACCCTCGCTGGCGTCAACAACCTCGCCTTGCTGTATCAACGCCAAGGGCGCTACGGGGAGGCCGAGCCGCTGCTTGTGCGCGCCCTGGAGACCCGCGAGCGGGTGCTGGGCAAGGACCACCCAGACACCCTTCAGAGCGTCAACAACCTCGCCGCGCTGTATCAAGGCCAAGGGCGCTACGGGGAGGCCGAGCCGCTGTTTGTGCGCGTCCTCGAGGCCTGCGAGCGAGTGCTGGGCGAGGATCACCCTTCCACCCTCGTCAGCGTCAACAACCTCGCCACGCTGTATCAGCACCAGGGGCGCTACGGGGAGGCCGAGCCCCTGTATGCGCGCGCCCTCGAGGCCCGCGAGCGGGTGCTGGGCAAGGACCACCCCGACACCCTCACCGGCGTCCACAACCTCGCCGGGCTGTATCGAGACCAAGGGCGCTACGGGGAGGCCGAGCCGCTATCTGTGCGCGCCCTCGAGGCCGGCGAGCGGGTGCTAGGCAAGGACCACCCCAACACCCTCGGCAGCGTCAACGGCCTCGCCGGGCTGTATCGAGACCAAGGGCGCTACGAGGAGGCCGAGCCGCTGTTTGTGCGTGCCCTCGAGGCCCGCGAGCGGGTACTGGGCAAGGACCACCCCGACACCCTCATCAGCGTCGGCAACCTCGCCGGGCTGTATCAACGCCAAGGGCGCTATGGGGAGGCCGAGCCGCTATCTGTGCGCGCCCTCGAGGCCCACGAGCGGGTACTGGGCAAGGATCACCCCGATACCCTCACCAGCGTCAACAACCTCGCCGGGCTGTATGAAAGCCAAGGCCGCTCCGGGGAGGCCGAGCCGCTGTATGTGCGCGCCCTCGAGGCCCACGAGCGGATACTGGGCAAGGACCACCCCTCCACCCTCGTCAGCGTCGGCAACCTCGCCGGGCTGTATCGAGACCAAGGGCGCTACGGGGAGGCCGAGCCGCTCTATGTGCGCGCCCTCGAGGCCCGCGAGCGGGTGCTGGGCGAGGATCACCCTTCCACCCTCGTCAGCGTCAACGGCCTCGCCTTTCTGTATCAAAGCCAAGGGCGCTACGGGGAGGCCGAACCGCTCTATGCGCGCGCCCTTGAGACCCACGAGCGGATACTGGGCAAGGACCACCCCGACACCCTCACCAGCATCAACAACCTCGCCGGGCTGTATCAAGACCAAGGACGCTACGGGGAGGCCGAGCCGCTGTTTGTGCGCGCCCTCGAGGCCAGCGAGCGGGTACTGGGCAAGGACCACCCCGACACCCTCGGCAGCGTCAACAACCTCGCCTTGCTGTATCAAAGCCAAGGGCGCTACGGGGAGGCCGAGCCGCTGTCTGTGCGCGCCCTCGAGGCCCGCGAGCGGCTGCTGGGCAAGGACCACCCCGACACCCTCATCAGCGTCAACAACCTCGCCGGGCTGTATCGAGACCAAGGGCGCTACGAGGAGGCCGAGCCGCTCTATGCGCGCGCCCTCGAGGCCCGCGAGCGGATACTGGGCAAGGACCACCCCGATACCTTCGTCAGCGTCGGCAGCCTCGCCTTGCTGTATCAACGCCAAGGGCGCTACGGGGAGGCCGAGCCCCTGTTTGTGCGCGCCCCCGAGGCCAGCGAGCGGGTGTTGGGCAAGGACCATCCCTTCACCCTCGCCAGCGTCAACAACCTCGCCTTGCTGTATCAAACCCAAGGGCGCTACGGGGAGGCCGAGCCGCTGTTTGTGCGCGCCCTCGAGGCCCACGAGCGGGTGCTGGGCAAGGACCACCCCGACACCCTCGTCAGCGTCGGCAACCTTGCCGGGCTGTATCTAGCACAAGGCCGCTACGGCGAGGCCGAGCCGCTGTCTGTGCGCGCCCTCGAGGCCCGCGAGCGGATACTGGGCAAGGACCATCCCCAGACCCTCACCAGCGTCAACAACCTCGCCAGGCTGTATCAACGCCAAGGGCGCTATGGGGAGGCCGAGCCGCTGTTTGTGCGCGCCCTCGAGACCAACGAGCGGGTGCTGGGCAAGGACCACCCCGACAGCCTCGCCGGCGTCAACAACCTCGCCGGGCTGTATCAACACCAAGGGCGCTACGGGGAGGCCGAGCCGCTGTTTGTGCGCGCCCTCGAGGCCCGCGAGCGGATACTGGGCAAGGACCACCCCGATACCCTTCAGAGCGTCAACAACCTCGCCTTGCTGTATCAAGACCAAGGGCGCTACGGTGAGGCCGAGCGGCTGTTTGTGCGCGCCCTCGAGGCCCGCGAGCGGATACTGGGCAAGGATCACCCCGACACCCTCGGCAGCGTCAACAACCTCGCCTTGCTGTATCAACGCCAAGGGCGCTACGGGGAGGCCGAGCCGTTCTATGAGCGCGCCCTCGAGGCCCACGAGCGGATACTGGGCAAGGACCACCCCGACAGCCTCGCCAGCGTCAACAACCTCGCCGCGCTGTATCGAGCGCAAGGGCGCTACAGGGAGGCCGAGCCGTTCTATGAGCGCGCCCTCGAGGCCGGCGAGCGGATACTGGGCAAGGACCACCCCCAAACTCTCACCAGCGTCAACAACCTCGCCTTTCTGTATCAACGCCAAGGGCGCTACGGGGAGGCCGAGCCGCTGTCTATGCGCGTCCTCGAGGCCAACGAGCGGGTGCTAGGCAAGGACCACCCTTCCACCCTCGTCAGCGTCAACAACCTCGCCGGGCTGTATCAAAGCCAAGGGCGCTACGGGGAGGCCGAACCCCTGTTTGTGCGCGCCCTCGAGGCCCACGAGCGGCTGCTGGGCAAGGACCACCCCGACACCCTCGGCAGCGTCAACAACCTCGCCACGCTGTATCAAGGCCAAGGGCGCTACGGCGAAGCCGAGCCCCTGTTTGTGCGCGCCCTCGAGGCCCGCGAGCGGATACTGGGCAAGGACCACCCCTCCACCCTCACCAGCCAGCTCAATCTGGTCTTGGCACGGATCAACCTCGGGCGCCGGGACCAGGCCCTGGGGGGGCTGCACCGGATGGACGAGCGCCTGCGCCGTTTCGTCGGCGCCCAGCTCACCACGACCCTGCAGGAACGGGTGCGCCGCCGCTGGCTGGTATCCGAGTCCGGCTTCCAGAATGTCGTGTTCAACCTCGCCCTCCAGCAGCCGCGACCGGATACCCTGGGCCTGGCCGCCGACGTGCTGCTGCGGTGGAAACGCCTGGCCGGCGAGGCCGAGGCCCTGACCGCCCGGCTTGCCCGTGCCAGTTCCGACCCCCAGGTGAAGGAGACCGCCAGGACGCTGAGCGGACACCGGTCGCGCCTGAGCCAGTTGGTGAACCTGCCGGAGCCGGACGGGGATGCCATCGCCGCCGCGCGTGCCGATGTGGAACGCCTGGAGGTGGCCCTCGCCAAGTGGAGCAAGGAGTTCAAGGGCCACCTGGCGGGCCGTGCCGTAAAGTGGGAGCAGGTACAGTCCGCCCTGCCAAGGGGCTCGGCCCTGCTCTCCCTGCGCGCCTTCAACCCGCTCGACTTCGCAACCGGCGCCCGCGGGGAGCCACACTGGCTCGCCCTTCTGATCCCGGCGGACCCAGGCGATGGACCGGAGATCGTCCTCAAGGACCTGGGACCCGTCGCGCCCACGGTGGAGGTTTACCACGCCCTGTGGCAGAGCGGGGGCGCACTCTACCGGTTGCTCTTCGGCGCGTTGGACGCCCGGTTGGCCGGATTCGAGCGGCTCTACATCGCCCCGGACGGCCTGTTGGACCTGGTCGCCTTCTCGCGTTTGGTGGTCCCTGACGGACGTTACTGGACCGAGCGCCAGGCCCTGCGCCAGGTGAGTGTCGGCCGCGATCTGGTGCAAACCAGGTCAGGAACGGCCGCATCGGGAGCTATGGTGGTCTTCGGTGGGGTGGACTACGCGGGCTTTCCGGCGGCGGAGGCGGCGCCGCCATCACGCGCAGAAGCACCGACGGCCACGGACAAGCTACTGGCCCTGAACCGGCGC
This sequence comes from Candidatus Thiosymbion ectosymbiont of Catanema sp. Cochon2018, assembly GCA_011392765.1. Lineage (GTDB taxonomy): Bacteria > Pseudomonadota > Gammaproteobacteria > Chromatiales > Chromatiaceae > Thiosymbion > Thiosymbion ectosymbiont_A. The sequence continues at coordinate 556,643 of WYCW01000004.1, forward strand.
CTGCGCACTGAGCGCGGGGGCTTCGGCAGGCTCCCGTTTACGGGGCGTGAAGCCGAGGCGGTGGGTGCTTACTATTGGGACCCGCGGGGCCGCAAGGCGCAGGTCTGGCTGAACCGGGATGCCTCCGAGAGTCGGCTCAAGACCCTGGATGCCCCGCCCCGCGTGTTGCACCTGGCTACCCACGGGTTCTTTCGGGAACGCAACCCGGAACGCACCGAGCGACCCATGACCCTCTCGGGCCTGGCCCTGGCGGGGGCCAACGCCGGCATGAAGGGCGCTCTGAGCCCCGCCGGCGAGGACGGATTACTCTATGCCCTGGAGGTCCTGGACATGAATCTGGAGGGAACCGAGTTGGTCACCCTCTCTGCCTGCGACACCGGTCGGGGCGAAGTGGATTACTCGGAGGGGGTCTACGGCCTGGTGCGGGCCTTTCGCATCGCCGGCGCCCGCCATGTGCTCATGTCCCTATGGCCTTTGAACGACGGCTTGGCTACTGACTTCATGAAGGACTTTTACCTGAAGTGGCTGGGGAATCCCAAGCGCCATCCCGCCGCGGCCCTGCGGGAAACCAGGCTGGCCTGGATCCACAACAAAGACCCCGAGCGCCGCAATCCGATCTATTGGGCGCCCTATGTGCTGATCGAGGGCCGCTAGCTGTAGCGACCAAACAGCGAGCCTCCCCAGGACGACAAGCGCTGGGGGATGGTCAGGGTGGAGCCCGCGTAGGGCGGATAAGGCCAGGGATGGCCGCCATCCGCCATCTGGCCATCACCACCTGACGGCGGGTGACGAAGCACCCGATCACAGTGACCAACTCGGCCATGAAGCGTGCCTCTTACCCGCCCTACGCGGGCTACGCATTCACCAGGAACTGGAGCGATTGGGGCCGATTATGGAGCGGTTGATTCGTATCGATCGTCCGCCCACAACAGCGCGTAAGTTGGGGTGATGGATGAACCCCAACGACAGAATCTCATCGACCCCACCATCATGGACTTCCCTGCAAATCGGGTGTTGGGGTTCGTTCCTCACTCCAACCTACGGGCTAGCGAAGATCGAGGAACAAGCAAAGAGAATCCGCGTACTTGGTATCATGGATACCATGCGCCTCACCACCGCCCAGCACCACACCATCCGTCAGGTCGTGACCGAATTCTTCGGCCCCGGTGCCCGACTGCTGCTGTTTGGCTCGCGCACCGACGACCGGCGGCGCGGCGGCGACTTCGACTTCTACGTCGAAGTCTCCGGCCTTACCGAAGAGGAGATTACCCAAGGGTCGGTAAAGGCCCGCTCCCGCCTTTTCCGCTCCAAGGCGTTCGCCGGCCGCAAGGTGGACCTGGTGATCCGCAACCGCGACTCCGACTACCGCGCCGAAATCTACGACCTAGCCACGCGGACGGGGGTGGTGTTGTGAGCGACGAGATCGAAAAGCTGAAGATGCAGTTGGAACGCTGCCAAGCACACGCCCGTTTCCTGAACGAGAGCCTGGAAGCGATGGCGGCCGACCTCCCCTTCGACGCCGACGCGCTCGCCCGCTATCGATCCGCACCGTCCGGAATGGCCTACCTCGACCAGTTCGCCTACCGCTTCGACCGCCTCCAGGACACCATGGGCCGACAGCTCTTCCCGCTGATCCTGGAAGTGGTCAAGGAACCCCTGCCGGAAGCGGCCACCTTCATGGAGAAGCTCGATCGATTGGAGCGACTGGGCGTCGTCCCCAGCGTCGAGCAATGGGACGAAATCCGCGAACTGCGCAACGCCCTGACCCACGACTATCCCGAAGGGGCGGAACGCCTCGCAGCCACCATCAACCAAGCGGTGGACGCAGCGCGCTCACTGGTGGAGATCCTGGATGGAAACGCGCAGTGGCTCAGGAAGAAGCTACCGTCGTTACATTAAGGGCACTTCCAATAATTCACGGCAATAACGAACCGCTTCCCCGAGCTCGCGCCATGCCGGTTGAGCCGAACCGTGCTCCTCATCAAGGGAGGGTGTCGTAAAAGGGGCACGGCACGCCGTGCCCCGACGATCCCGTTTCATCCGATTCTGCTGGTCAGGCCCCATCTCCTACGCCCAACCAGCCGTTGGAGAGCCTGGGTAGGTCGAAATCGGGATCGGGATTTCGATCCCGATCCCGATCCCGATTTGTGCAGTGCACAAACTTGACTCATTGATAAAGATTCGGGTCCCTCAAGGGATCCTAGCCACGGGTAATGAGGAAGGGTACGAAGGCTACCCGCCCCGCCCCATCGCGCGGGCCTATCGCGAGCCGCGTAGCTCGACTATCAGTCGGTCCTTTTCCGCCAGTTCCCGGTCTTTCTCTCCGATGACTTGGTCCTTCTCTTCAAGAGCCTTTGCGTTCTCCTCAAGGGTTTTGGCGTTCTCTTCAAGAGCCCTGTCCTTCTCCTCGATGACCTGATCCTTTTCTTCGATGACCTGATCCTTTTCTTCGATGACCTGATCCTTCTCTTCAATAACCTTGTCCTTCCCCGCCATCCGGCGCTCCATATCTTCCAGTTCCGCCAGGATCTCATCCTCCACCTCCATGGTCCGTCTGATGTCCGGCTCGGAAACTGCACCGTTCAGCCACCGCACCACCTTTCGGTACGCCTCGGGATAGGCCACTTCATCGACATCCAGGATGTGCCCGTCACCCGCGACCTTCCGGTGCTGATCAAAAATGGCCAGGAGCTTTTCCGTGGTCGTCCTGCGCTCGGGGCCGAGCTGCGGGATCTGGATCACGAAGCTGTCGTGGGTCAGGCTCTCGATGAATTCCTCGCGGGTTGGGATTTCCTCGCCGGTGGCTGCATCGTAATAGCGCCGCAGGACCCTGATGACGGGAGCATCCACCTGGTCGAGCCGGTAACCGAGGAAATAGATGCTGATGATGGGGGTCGCCTGCGGGGCCTTTTCGCCCGCGACCGGAAATCCCTTTTTGTATTGCTCTCCCAAGTAGCGCCGGAACCGCATGATGTCGGCTGCGAACTTGGCCTTCTGGATTTCGATGACTACATGCCGCTCTTCGCCGCCGGCGGTTCTTATCCGCGCTGCGAAATCCAGCCGGTACACGGTGAAGGTGCGCTTTTCCAGCGCCATGGCCGTTTCCTGGGGCAACAGCTCGAGGGAAAGGATCTCTTCCTCCAGGATCGTCGACAGGATCAGGATCGCGATCTCGTTGTTCTGCATCAGATATTTGAACACGACATCGTAGATGGGATTGGCTATTCGCATCGCTCACCTCCTGGCCGGGAATGCAGGGAAAAAACGGCGCTTCGGCTATGATTGTAGCCCAATGCCATTAAGTTAAGCGTTGCCGGTCGGCAAAGTAAGAGAAGAAACTACGAATCACGCGAATCGATTCACGGAAATTCGCGTGATCCGTAGTTTTCTCTAAGTGGCCAACAGCTAACTTAATGGCATTGGATTGTAGCCTGTTCACTCGGAAGGGTGTCGTAACCGCGCTCACCGCATCCTACGGGCTACCCGCCCCCTGACAACTGCCCCCTTGGGAGTGCACAAATTTGACTCATTGGTAAAGATTCGGCTCCCTCAAGGAATCCTAGCCACGGGTAATGAGGAAGGGCACGAAGGCTACCCGCCCGCGCCCCATCGCGCGAGCCTATCGCGAGCCGCGCAGCTCGGCTATCAGCCGGTCCTTTTCCGCCAGCTCCCGGTCTTTCTCTCCGATGACTTGGTCCTTCTCTTCAAGAGCCTTTGCGTTCTCCTCAAGGGCTTTGGCGTTCTCTTCAAGAACCCTGTCCTTCTCCTCGATGACCTGATCCTTCTCTTCAATAACCTTGTCCTTCCCCGCTATCCGGCGCTCCATATCTTCCAGCTCCGCCAGGATTTCATCCTCCACCTCCATGGTCCGCCTGATGTCCGGCTCGGAGACCGCGCCGTTCAGCCACCGCACCACCTTTCGGTACGCCTCCGGATAGGCCACTTCATCCACATCCAGGATGTGCCCGTCACCCTCGGCCTTCCGGTGCTGATCAAAAATGGCCAGGAGCTTTTCCGTGGTCGTCCTGCGCTCGGGGCCGAGCTGCGGGATCTGGATCACGAAGCTGTCGTGGGTCAGGCTCTCGATGAATTCCTCGCGGGTTGGGATTTCCTCGCCGGTGGCTGCATCGTAATAGCGCCGCAGGACCCTGATGACGGGAGCATCCACCTGGTCGAGCCGGTAGCCGAGGAAATAGATGCTGATGATGGGGGTCGCCTGCGGGGCCTTTTCGCCCGCGACCGGGAATCCCTTTTTGTACTGCTCTCCCAGGTAGCGCCGGAACCGCATGATGTCGGCTGCGAACTTGGCCTTCTGGATTTCGATGACTACATGCCTCTCTTTGCCGCCGGCGGTTTTTATCCGTGCTGCGAAATCCAGCCGGTACACGGTGAAGGTGTGCTTTTCCAGCGCCATGGCCGTTTCCTGGGGCAACAGCTCGAGGGAAAGGATCTCTTCCTCCAGGATCGTCGACAGGATCAGGATCGCGATCTCGTTGTTCTGCATCAGATATTTGAACACGACATCGTAGATGGGATTGGCTATTCGCATCGCTCATCTCCTGGCCGGGAATGCAGGGAAAAAATGGCGCTTCGGCTACGATTGTAGCCCGTTCACTCGGGAGGGTGTCGTAAAAGCCCATCCGCGGGGCGTAGCGCAGGCGTCTCCGCCTGCATCGAAAAATGGGTAGTGGTGATTTTTGAAGTGATATCTAGCCAACAATCGGCAATAAACACGAATCATGATTTGCGGTAATTCGTGTTTATTCGTGTCCATTCGTGGTTTTAGAATTCCTTGATGGCGTCGTATCATTGACAAAAAACTCACGCCTTGTCGGTCTGAGGCAAAACCTCGCTAGGATCCTTGAGGGACTCGAATCTTTACCAATGAGTCAAGTTTATGCATTGCACAAATCGGGATCGAGATCGCAATCGGAATTTCGATCCCGATCCTGATGTATCCCCACAAACTTCGCCCTCGGCGTCAATCGGCCACGAGGGCATCCTGTTCATCCGCGACCCATTGGTCAGGCGGTCCGATCGTGCCGACCAATTCTATGAGCACATCGTGACCAGTTTCCAGCACCACCAGTAGCCGTGCCAGGAACAGCCGCGAGTAGACGCGGCGTTTGCCGTTGCCAAGGTGTAGCCAGCGTTCGAGGCCGCCGCGTTGGGCGGCGGTGCCGAGCAGCCACAGCACAAAAGCGGCGAGTGAGGCGATCAGTACCAGCACCGTGAAGCGCCCGGCTGTGCGTGAGCGGCTTGCATTCGAGTCCTTCACCGAAGTGCGGGCTCTTCAGGTCGCGAAAGCTCTCCTCGATTTGCATGCGCTGACGATACAAGCGCACCCGTTTCTTCGCCGACAGGTTGGCGAGCCGGATACCGGCTACCAACAACCAAGACTCTTTGGCGCTGCGGGCATTGCGGGCGCTGGCCTTGGCGCGGGCACGCTTGCCGAAAGCATTGTTGCTACGCCGCCCCTTGTCCACCAGGCGCACCAACACGAACAGCGCCCGCAAGGGATTGCTGCGCACCCAGTCGCCCTCACCGAGTGCCACCGGCTTCCCGGTGGCGCGCTGGAACAGCGTCCGGCAACTCACCCAACCGTGATTCAAACGCACAGAGTCGCGTCCACGCACCCGCCCCACCCAGTGCATTTCAGCAATTGGAGAGACTAGATATGCCGTCGCGTCCACGCACCCGCCCCACCCAGCGCCAGCCCAGCCGCTCGACCTCCCGGTAGAAAGGGACCCGGAAGCCGGCATCGGCGATCACGATCGGTGCCACAGAGGAGGGCATCAGGGCTGCCAAGCGTTGCAGGAAATGCTGCTGCACCATGCGGTTGCCGAGTTGCTTCTGCGGGTGGACCTCCTCATACAGAGTCAAACTGCGCCCTCCTACTGGCAGCGATGCACGCAGCAAATGCAACGACTGATCGGCCTTCAAATCCGACCAGTCGATCAGGATCAACGGTTCGGCGATACGTTTCAAGGTCACCCGACAGAGCGCCGCGTAGATTGACCGCGCCTCACCTGGCAGCTTACGGTTGCCAAGTAGCCGATCCGAACGCTTGATCTTATGGCGTCGTCTCGCCCGGCCCTCAAACCGCCGCCCCAGATCGGTCCGTGATAACCGCGGTCCGCTCAGACAGGACACCACGGCAGCCAACAGCGTTGCCAAGCGGCGACGGTGGAGGTGTTGCAGCAATGGTTCCAGGTGTTGAGGTAAGATGGTACTGACGTGCATGGGGGGCTCCTGGTCGGTGTGGTTACTTTCCGGAGACCACAATCCCTCATGCACGTCCATCTCTACAGTAGCTACGCTCTACAACTTGTTGTCTTAGATCGCAATAATGCGGGGATACTTCAGGATCCCGATCCCGATTTCGACCTACCCAAGCTCTCCAACGGTTGGTTGGGCGTAGGAGATGGGGCCTTACGGGAGAGGGGCTTTTGGGGCTTCATGCCTCGTCGGTCTGAGGCAAAGCCTCGCTAGATTGGGGGATATCTAACCCCTTGATGCCATGGCAATCGAGTCGTTGATCCAAGAAATCGAGGCGTAAGTATAGCGGTTCACCAACGGTAAAGGCCCGGCTCGCAAACAGCTGCCGGTTCGATAATGCGCGGCTCGTGAAATCCGCAGCGACAGCAGCGGACTTCTTGTATACCAAGCAACCCGACCTCGGCAGCCCCCGGGAATCTCGCATACCACGACCTTAGCCGGGAGTAGGTCGGCTTCCGGATCAGGATATGACGATGAATTTGGATACGCTTGTATCGGAGCTGGAGCCGCTCTGGACCCTGTGTTCGATTGTATAGGTACCCGGTGTAATCCCTTTCGGAATCACGAAATCCAAGGTCGCTTCCCGCTTTCCACCCTTACGCTCCCCATGGGTAGGGCCCAGGGTAACGGGTGAAATATCTTTGCCCTTTATTATCCAACTTTCCGTCGCGAATGCGGTAGATTTGCCGGCCGGTATGTTCAACCAATAGGTTGTCCAGATAGTCACCTTCTGCCCGGCTCTCACCCATTTAGGAGAGTTGCCGCCCTTTTGAATCTTGACCTGGGGACTGCTGATCGCTGTCTTCGCTTCATAAACACGCCTTTCCTCTGCGGTCGAACTCACTGGCTTCGACCGGTAGTTGCTGACAGCGGCGGTGGCCAACCCAGCGACGGCACTGGCAACCGCCGACCCCATCGCATTGTTGACAAGCACACCCACGACGCTACCGACCACTAAGCTGCCCACCCCGGTAAGCCGGTTCTGTTTGTCACTGGTCGTCTCGCAGCCGGACAGGGCGCTGGCCATGGCGACGGCGGCGATAATCAGTATTTTTTGATCGACTCGTTTCATCGTGTTGAATTCCCCAATATAAACTCAAGGCCCCTATTTTGTGCCATGGTATTCCGGAGACCAAGCAGTTGGATCGCCCATATCCGGCTTCCGTAGAGGCGCTTCGGACTTCACCTTCATCCTCGTAGCTGCCTTACGTTCGACCTTTGCTTGTCGGCGTTGGGCTGCTCTCTCCGCCCTGCGTTTGGCCTCCGCTCGGCGCCGGGCCCTTTCCTTCGCTTTGCGTTTGGCCTCCGTTTGGCGCCGGGCCTTTTCCCTCGCTATGCGTTTGGCCTCCGCTTGGCGGCGGGCTTCTTTCTTCGCCTTACGTTTGGCCTCCGCTCGGCGGCGGGCTTCTCTCTCTGCCTTACGTTTGGCCTCCGCTCGGCGGCGGGCTTCTCTCTCCGCCTTGCGTTTGGCCTCTGCTTGGTGCCGGGCTACTTCCTCTGTCTTGCGCTCGGCCTCCGCTTGACGCCGGGCTGCTTCCTCCGTCCTGCGCTTAGCCTCCGCTTGGCGGCGGGCGTTTTCCTCCGCTCGACGCTGGGCTTTTTCCTTCGCTTTGCGTTCGGCCTCTGCCTGGTACCGGGCTACCGCCTCCCCCTCGGACTTGGTCTTCGCCTGGTACTGAGCTGCTTCTTCTGCCTTGCGCTCGGTCTCCGGTTGGTGTTGAGCTACTTCCTTTGTCTCGGGTTCGGCTTCCGCTCGGCGTTGGGCCGCTTCTTTCGCTTGGCGCTTGGCCTCTGCCTGGCGTTGGGCTTTTTCCTTCGCCTGGCGCTCGGCTTCCGCTTGGCGCTGGGCTGCTTCCTTCGCCTGGCGCTTGGCTTCCGCTTGGCGTTGAGCTGCTTCCTCTGCCTGGCGCTTGGCCTCCGCTCGACGTTGGGCTGCTTCCTCCTCCGCTTTGCGTTTGGCCTCCGCTCGACGTTGGGCTGCTTCCTCCTCCGCTTTGCGTTCGGCCTCCGCCCGACGTTGAGCCGCTTCCTCCTCCGCTTTGCGTACGGCCTTCGCTCGACGTTGGGCTGCTTCCTCCTCCGCCTTGCGTTTGGCCTCTGCTCGGCGTTGAGCCACTTCCTCCTCTGCCTTGCGTTCGGCCTCTGCCCGACGCTGAACTGCTTCCTCCGCCTCGGGCTTGGTCTCCGCTCGACGCTGGGCTGCTTTCTCTGCCTCGGGCTCGGCCTTCAAAGCGGTCTTCGCTGGTGTCTCGGTGGGCGGTTCCTTCGGCTCCGCTGACTCGCGGGCGGAATGGCCGGGGGTATCCAACGCCGTGTGCTGCATCGCAGGCCGATTCTGCGCATCCCCGACCTTGGCTAAAACCCAATTCTCGTTCTGCGCGCCGGCACCATCCACAATCCGATAGAGGAAAACATCCAGCCCCTTCTGTGAAGGCGCCGAATAGCGGAAACTGTGCTCGCTGATCTTCTCGACGGTGCCGAATCGAGGGGACCCAAGCTCCAGGAGTCGGGGAGTTTCGCCATCCGAATCGCGGGTGTACTTGCGGATGTCGACCACCCGCGTCTCACCGACAGCGGTCATGATGGAAATGGTAGTAGCGACCGGTGAGTGGTTCGGCTGGGATTGCTGTAGAGCAGGCAGTGTCTGCTTGAGGGAGGGGTCCGGACGCCTATAATCGGGTAACGCCAGCCAGATACCGATTGCCGCGACGGTCAACAGGACGAATAAGAGCGCACCCCAATGGATGGGATATGGCCAGAGTTTGGTATAAATGTGAAATTTCGATTTCATAACAAATGTCTATGCTTGCGAAAGAGGATCATAGTCATGTCCTGACAGAGGGGAAAGGTCGATCAGCCCTCGTTCACCTCTGTATCCCTTTGCGCCGTCGCTTGTTCCAGCATGGTCTTGAGTTCTCCGCCGGCGTGCAGTTCGAGCGTGATATCGCAGCCGCCGATCAGCTCGCCGCCCACATAGATCTGGGGAAAGGTAGGCCAATCGGCATAATGCGGTAGGTTCTCGTAGATCTCTCGATCCTGGAGCACGTTGACATGGGCGAAGGGGACACCGCACTCCGAGAGCGCGGCAGCCGCCCGCATGGAAAAGCCGCACATGGGGAACTGGGGGGTACCCTTCATGAAGATGATAACGGGGTTGTTCTTGACCTGTTGGTCGATACGTTCCAAAGCGTCCATTGTTCACCTCTAGGTGAAATGCTCGATTTTTTGTCTTGCGTAAGGGCACCCTGGAAATTTCAAAGTGCCTGAACGGGACAAGGATACCTCGCCCGGTGCGATCGGAAAACCGATTGCTACGCGCCCGAATCCGGTGGGGCACCGTCGAGATGCAGCTCGCCACAGATGCCGCACATCACCCTGATCCAACGCCCTAACCCCGGTCGGCACTGCCCCAACCGCCGCCACCCGGTGTCTCGATCCGCAGACGGTCTCCGGCAGCCACCTCCAGGGCGACCTTTCCCGGCAACTCGTGACTATTGAGTAAATTGCGGCCCGGTCGTCCCGGTCCGCCGCCGGCAACGCCCCAGGGAGCATAACGGCGGCGTTCCGTGAGCAGGGATACGCCGGCGGGGGAGAGGAATTCCAGCTCCCGCACCAGTCCATCGCCGCCTGCCCGCCGCCCGCGTCCGCCGGATCCGCGGCGCAGGCCGTACCTTCTGATCCGTACGGGAAAACGGGCCTCCAGCACCTCGATCGGGGTGTTCAGGGTATTGGTCATGTGGGTCTGGATCCCGGAACGTCCGCCACCGCTCGCCCCGGCCCCCATGCCGCCGCCGATGGTCTCATAATAGTCCCAGGCGGCGCTGCCCATGGCCAGATTGTTCATGCTGCCGTGGCTGGCCGCCGGGATCCGCTCCGGAACCGCCTGAGCCAGTGCCCCCGTCACGGCGTCCACGACGCGGCTGCTGGTCTCCACGTTGCCCGCCGCCACCGCGGCCGGGTAACGGGCGTTGAGCAGACAACCGTCGGGGACCGCCAGACTTACCGGCCGCAAGCTGCCGGCACAGGCCGGCGTCCGGGCCGGCATCAGGCAGCGGAAGACATAAAAGACGGCCGCCGCGACCACCGCCAGCGGGCAGTTGATGTTGCCCGGTACCTGCCCCGCCGTGCCCGCGAAGTCGACCTGAGCGGTTCCGTCCCGCATCCGAACCCGGATCCGAATCCGAATATCCCGATGGCCCTGGCCGTCGTCGTCCATCCGGTCTTCGAAGCGATAGGTGCCGTCCGGGATCGTCTTCAAGGCCCCTCTGGCCAAGCGTTCACCATAGTCGTTCAAGACTGCCAGGTGGTCGAAAAAGACTTCGGGTCCGTGCCGGGCAACGAGCTCGCCGAGCCGGGTCAGACCGACTCGATTGGCACTGATCTGGGCATAAAAATCACCGCCGGCGTCCGCCGGGTTGCGGGTATCGCCGGTGATGGACGCCAGCAACCGCTCGTCGAGGGTGCCACGCCGCATCAGGTGCACCGGCGCAATGATCCGTCCCTCTTCATGGATCGAGCGGGAGATGGGCATGGAGCCGGGTGCACTCGCGCCGATGTCCGCGTGGTGGGCGCGATTTACCACGAAGGCAACGAGCTTGTGGTCGGCGAACAGCGGCGCAATGACGGTCACATCCGGCAAGTGGGTCCCACCCAGGAAGGGATCATTGAGGATCACCATATCCCCTTCCTCCCATTGCATGGCGGCCACCACGGAGGCCATCGCAAAGGCCATGCTGCCCAGGTGGACGGGGATGTGGGCCGCCTGGGCGCAGAGCCTGCCGGCGGGATCGAATACGGCACAGGAAAAATCGAGCCGATCTCGGATATTGGGGGAAAAGGCGGCGTTGCGCAGCACCGCGCCCATTTCGTCACAGACTGCCTCGAGGCGGCTGGAAAAGATACTGAGTGCTATGGGATCCAATACCGGGGAATCCAAAGATTGCCTCCCACTATCGGTCCTCGAAGCTGCCGATCAGTGGTGCAACCACCGTCGAGAGGAGCATGAACAACAGGATGGCACCGCGTCCGATCCAGGCCAACCGGCGCGGCGTCGGTTGCGGGCGAGAGGGTTTGATGAAATCCGGCGTCGGAAGCGCGGAGACGGAGTTCAGGATCGAACCGATGCTCGAAATGACCATGAAGTAAAACCCGATGACGACGAGGTCGGCGACGGTGATGTCGAGCGGCTGCATGGTGCGGTCGGCTCCTGGTGCTAAGGACGCGCCGATGGAGTCGAATCCGCGATACCGGAATCCGACTCGACGTAGACTCCGCAAATCTGTAGGTTATATAGGCTAACCGTAGAATCGAGACAGGGCAAACCGGAACCATGTATATCCTGTTGCTGAGCATCCACGGTCTGATGCGTGGACACGAGTTGGAGCTGGGACGCGACGCGGACACGGGGGGGCAGACGTTATATGTGGTCGATCTCGCCCGCGCGCTGGCCGAGCGCGACGATGTGGAGCAGGTCGATCTGGTCACGCGCCGGATCCTCGATCCGGCGGTGTCCGGCGACTACGCCGAGCCTATCGAACCTTTGTCCCCAAAAGCGCGCATTCTGCGCATCGACGCCGGTCCCGATGAATATATCGCCAAGGAACGGCTCTGGGATCATCTCGACGGTTTCATGGACAACCTGGTCACGACCCTGAACGCCGCCGGAAGGATGCCGGACCTGGTCCACAGCCACTACGCGGATGCGGGTTACGTGGGCGTGCGCCTGTCGAACCTGCTCGGGGTGCCCCTGGTCCACACCGGACACTCGCTGGGCCGGGACAAACGCCAGCGTCTCCTGAGTGCGGGCATGAGCGAGGAGGCGATCAACGAGACCTACAACATGGACCGCCGGGTCGATGCCGAGGAAGAGGTGCTCGCCGGCGCGGATCTGGTCATCGCCAGCACCCACAACGAGATCGACGAGCAGTACGGTCTCTACGACTACTACCAACCCAAGCGCATGGCGGTCATCCCGCCGGGCACCGACCTGAGTCGCTTCCATCCGCCGGCCCCGAAGGATTCGCCGAGTGCCTTCGCCGACCAGCTCCGACGCTTCCTGCGAGACCCGGATAAGCCCTTGATCCTGGCCCTGTCCCGGGCGGATGCGAGAAAGAACAACCAGACCCTGCTCGAGGCCTATGGGGAATCCCAGACGCTGCAGGAAGTAGCGAACCTCTTGATCGTCGCCGGCAATCGCGACGATCTCCGGGACCTCGACGAAGGGGCCCAGTCCGTGCTGACCGAGCTCTTGCTCGGGATCGATGTCTACGACCTCTATGGCCGGGTCGCCATGCCCAAGCACCTCCCGCAGGACCAGGTCGCAGGGCTCTATCGCCTGGCGGCCGAGCGGGGTGGAATATTCGTCAATCCCGCCCTCACCGAGCCCTTCGGTCTGACCCTTCTCGAAGCCGCCGCAAGTGGGCTGCCGTTGGTGGCGACGGAGAACGGCGGGCCGGTGGATATCATCGGCAACTGCGACAACGGTATTCTGGTCGACCCCCTCGACAAGACGGCCATCGCCGCGGCTTTATTGAAGTTACTGACCGATCCCGAGCGTTACCGCCGCCTGCGCGACAACGGCATCGTCAAGGTCCGCGAGCACTATTCCTGGCTGGCCCATGCCGAACGCTATCTGGAGCACGTCAGGCCGCTCCTGAAGCGTCACGAGCCCATTCCCTCCGCGCCGAAACGTCGCAAGCGATACCGGGATCGGGCGTTGTTCACGGACATCGATCAGAGCCTGCTCGGCGATGCCGAGGGCGTGCGGCAATTCGTCGCAGCGATGCACGAGAACCGCAAGTGCGCGACCTTCGGCATCGCCACCGGTCGCCGCCTGGATGCGGCCCTGACCGAGCTCAAGCGCCAGGGTATCCCCCACCCCGACGTCCTGATTACCAGCCTCGGCACCGAGATCCACTATGCGCCGCGGCTCACGCGTGACAAATACTGGAACGAGCATATCGATTACCTGTGGCGGCCCGCCACGGTGCGTCGGGTCTTGTCCGGGTATCCCGGACTGGAACCCCAGCCGAAGAGTGAGCAGACGCGCTTCAAGATCTCTTACCACTACGATCCGGATCAGCCCCCGGATATCGAGGAGCTCACCTCGCTATTGCGGAGTCGGGACGTGACCGCGAATCTGATTCAGTCCTTCGGTAGATTCCTCGACATCATCCCGTCCCGGGCCAGCAAGGGCCAGGCACTGCGTTACGTCGCCCAACGCTGGGGCATCCCGCTGGAACGGATCCTGGTCGCCGGCGGTTCCGGGGCGGATGAAGACATGATGCGCGGCAATACCCTGGCGGTGGTCGTCGCCAACCGCCATGGGGAGGAGCTGTCGCAACTCGTAGATCTGGAGCGGATCTATTTTGCGGACCGCCCCCACGCACTCGGCATTCTCGAGGCCGCCGGTTACTACGACTTCTTCGGGAGCTGCGGTCTTCCCACGACGAGTCCGTGATCCGATGCGCTCGGCTCACCCCCTACCCTTCGGCGCCGAGGTACGGACCGACGGGCGAGTGTGTTTCCGCCTCTGGGCCCCCGCGGCCACGCGGGTCGAGCTCTGCCTCGAAGAGGACGGCGGTGAGTCCCTCCTGCCCCTCGTCGGCGAGTCGGGAGGCTGGTTCGGCCTGGTGACGGACCGGGCCACGGCCGGGAGCCGTTATCGTTACCGCATCGATGGCGGGTTGCGGGTGCCCGATCCCGCGTCCCGGTTTCAACCCGAGGATGTGCATGGCCCCAGCCAGGTCATCGATCCGCAGCGGTGGCAGTGGAGCGATGCCGCCTGGCGCGGACGGCCCTGGGAAGAGGCGGTCGTCTACGAGTTGCATGTCGGCACTTTTTCTCCGCCGGGTACCTTCGCCGCCGTCACCCGGAGATTGGACTACCTGGCCGAGCTGGGTGTCACCGCTATCGAGCTGATGCCGATTGCCGACTTCCACGGCGCGCGCAACTGGGGCTACGACGGCGTGCTTCCCTTCGCCCCCGACAGCAGTTACGGCCGCCCGGAAGACCTGAAGGCGCTGATCCAGTCGGCGCATCGCAAGGGGCTGATGGTCCTGCTGGATGTGGTGTACAACCATTTCGGTCCCGAGGGCAATTTCCTGCACCACTATGCCCCGCAGTTCTTCACCGAACGCCACCACACGCCCTGGGGGGCGGCGATCAACTTCGATGGGCCCGACAGCGAGACGGTGCGCCGTTTCTTCATCCACAACGCCCTCTATTGGTTGGAGGAATACCACTTCGACGGCCTGCGGCTGGATGCGGTGGATACCATCCGGGACGACTCGATGCCGGATTTCCTCGAAGAGCTGGCGACCGCCGTGCGCCGGGGACCCGGCCATGAACGCCACGTACACCTGGTTCTGGAGAACGACAACAACGCGGCGCGCTATCTCATCCGCAACCAGTACGAGCACCCGCGGCAATACACCGCACAATGGAACGACGACCTCCACCATGCCCTGCACATCCTGCTTACCGGTGAGACGGACGGCTGCTATGCGGACTTCGAAGCGCGGCCTGTTTGGTATCTGGGGCGCTGTCTGGCCCAAGGCTTCGGCTACCAGGGCGAACCATCCGCCTATCGCGGGGGCACCGGGCGCGGTGAGCCCAGTCGATCGCTGCCGCCCACGGCCTTCGTCTCCTTTGTGCAGAATCACGATCAGGCGGGGAATCGCCCATTCGGAGAACGCATCCACTGCCTTACCGACCCGGAGCGGTTACGGGCCGCAATCGCCTTGGTGCTGCTCACCCCGTCTCCCCCGCTCCTCTTCATGGGCGAGGAATTCGCCGCCGCACAGCCGTTTCAGTTCTTCTGTGATTTCGGCCCCGAGCTGGCAGCAAAGGTCGCCGCGGGTCGCCGTCAGGGATTTGCCCACTTCGAGGGATTCGCAAAGCTCCTGGAACACCGGGTGCCCCCTGAGCCCAATGACCCGAATACCTTCGATCACTGCAAGCTGGACTGGGGGTGCTTAGACCAGGCGCCGCATGCCGATTGGCTCGGGTTCTATCGCAACCTGCTGGCGTTGCGTTCCGACCAAATCGTTCCGCGGCTGGCCGGTATGCGGGGCGGCGCCGGCGATTTCCGTCAGATAAAGGAGCAAGGACTACGGATCCAGTGGCGCCTGGGCGATGGCTCCATACTGACTTTACTGGCCAATCCGGGCGATTTACCCCTGCCGGTCACGGCCGCGGAACTTCCGTCCGGCAAACCCCTTTACACCTATCCTCCCGGCCTGATGATCAATGCGGCGACCGAGCAACTACCACCCTGGTGCGTTGCTTGGTTTCTCCAAGAGGCGCTACCCTAATCCAATCTGAAAATCTCCGGCCCCTTTCTGCCGGGGTAGCGGGTAAATTTCAAGTGGTGCGGTTAGCGACCGCCGGTTTTGATTCCATTAAGCAGACTTCACCACTTAAAGTTCAGCCACTACCTCTCACCGCACCGTCAGCGTTCGCCGGAATCCGTTTTGCGCCCGCTGTCGGCGGCATATTCGAAGGCGTCAGAGAACATATGGTCCATCGTCAGGCCACGTGTCCCGAAGGCCGCTCGGCCCGCGTTCACCATCACCGGTGGTCCGCTCATGTAGACGTCGAAGCCGCCCAGGTCCGGATGGTCGGCAATCACCGCTTCGTGGACGAAGCCGGTGCGCCCCGTCCAGTCCGGGTCCGGCTCGGACAGGACCGGCACGTAGGTCAGGTTGGCGTGTTCCCGCGCCCATTGCTCGGGCAGGTCCGGCAGGTAGAGATCGCGCCGGGTGCGGACCCCCCAGTACAGGTGCATGGGGCGCTCGACGCCGATATGGAAGGTATGCTCGAGGATACCCTTGATGGGCGCGAAACCGGTACCTCCGCCCATGAAGATCATCGGGCGCTGCGAGTCCTCACGCAGAATGAAGGTCCCCAACGGCGCCTGGATGCGGAGGATAGTCTTCTCCTGCATGCTGTCGAAGACATAATCGGTGAACTCGCCGCCGGGTATGTGGCGCACGTGCAGCTCGATGAGCTCGTCGTCATGGGGCGCATTGGCGATGGAAAAGGCGCGCCTGCGCCCGTCGCGCAAAATGAAGTCCAGATACTGTCCGGCCAGGAATTGGAGCCGCTGGTTGTCCGGCAGCTTGAGGTAGAGCCGGACCACGTCGTGGTTCAGCCGTTGCTTGCCGGCGACCCGGCACGGGAGGGTACGCACCTCCACCTCGGACGCGGTCGTGACTTCCTGGACTTTGATGACCAGATCACTCCGGGGGACCGCCTGGCAGGTCAGGCAGGTATCCGCACTCCGGCCGCGGAGGGCCTCCGGCTCGCCGTCAGGATAGGCGACCTCACCCTGTAGCAGCTCGGTGGCGCAGGAGCCGCACTGGCCGTTGCGGCAGCCATACGGCAGGCCGATCCCCTGCTGCAGCGCGGCCGCGAGTAGATCCTCGCCGCTTGCGACCTCGAAGGTGTGACCGCCGGGCTCGGTACGAACGTTGAAACTCATGGTGCTGTCCATAGTCGGAAAGGTGGTTGGACGGAGACTTGTGAAGGCCGGGAACTTTCTTCAATATGGTGGCATCGATCGTTTCGACAAGCCGTCGAAAACCGAATAACGGGTGGCTTCGTGTGGTTTGAGACCTTTACCCACCAGCTATGGCAGGTCATGCTCGACCTGTCGCCCTCGCTGCTGCTCGGGCTCTTCATCGCCGGACTGGTGCACCTGTACCTGCCCCCGGGATTGGTGTATCGGGGACTCAACCGTCCCGACCTGCGCAGCGCCGCCCGGGCCTCCTTGATCGGCGTGCCGCTGCCCCTCTGCTCATGCGGGGTCATCCCCACCGCGCTCGGTCTGCGTAACCAAGGGGCCTCCAAGGGCGCGACCACCGCCTTTATGATCAGCACGCCCCAAACCGGCGTGGACTCCCTCCTGGTCAGCGCTTCCTTTCTCGGTTGGCCATTCGCTCTGTTCAAGCTGGCGGC
Source organism: Candidatus Thiosymbion ectosymbiont of Catanema sp. Cochon2018 (assembly GCA_011392765.1). GTDB lineage: Bacteria > Pseudomonadota > Gammaproteobacteria > Chromatiales > Chromatiaceae > Thiosymbion > Thiosymbion ectosymbiont_A. Next base: position 573,881 of record WYCW01000004.1, read on the forward strand.
GGCCTTTGTGACGGGCATGATCGGCGGTGCCCTGGTCAACCGCTTCACCGCGCCCGATGCCGAACCTCGATCCGCGTCCGTTGCGACTGCCGCCGAGCCGGGCGCGGGGGGCATTCGGGGGGCCTTGCGCTACAGCCTGTTCGAGCTCTTGGCGGCGATCGACCTGTGGGTCTTGGCGGGGGTCCTGGTAGCGGCCTTGATCGCCACCTTTATCCCCCCCGACTATCTGGCTGGCCGGACCTGGGCCCAGGGCCTCGGCGGCATGTTGCTCGTGTTGGCCATTTCGATTCCCCTCTATGTCTGTACCACCGGCTCGGTGCCGATTGCCGCCTCCCTCATCGCGGCAGGCATGCCGGCGGGTACGGCCCTGGTCTTTCTGATGGCCGGACCGGCCACCAATGTGGCGACGCTCGGGGCCGTTTATCGGGTGCTGGGGACCCGGGTCCTGGCGATCTACCTGGGAACCGTGATCCTGATGAGCATCCTGCTGGGGCTCGGCTTCGATTGGTTACTCCAAGGGGTCCAAGTCGAAGAAGGATCTCACACCCACGGCATCGATTGGATCGCGATCGGTTCCGCCCTGCTTCTGAGTGGGCTGCTTGCCTATCTGTTGGGGCTTCGTCTCAAGGCGAGGATCCGGGGGTGGTGCGACCCGGCACCGGGAGGGGACTTTATGCTCAAGGTAGAAGGCATGTCTTGCGGCCACTGCGTGGCCAGCGTGAAAAAATCCTTAGAAAGGGTTGCGACCGTCAGCGAGGCCACACCGGACCTGGCTTCCGGGCTGGTACGAGTGCGTGGTGACCACTTGGACGTCACTGACTTGATCCGGGCCGTGGAAAAGGCCGGATTTCGCGCCTCGGAGCCCCGGAGAGCCTAACCTCTACTCCCCTATCCGTCGCCTAAAGGCGAGGGGTTTACAGATCCCCTCTTGGGGACTCTTAAGAGGCTGTCTAAAAACGAACACATTGATTTTAAATCGGTAGGTTGGGGGGCAAGGAACGACCCCCGGCGTTGGTTATTGCCGGGTTTTGGCCGTCCCTGGCCGCAACCCAGCCTACGGCCTACGGTCCCTTTTTAGACAGTCTCTAAACATCTCATTGCTTGATCTGTTCCCGGATGGTGCGTTCGTACTCGGGGAAGTAGCGTCCAATGACCGGTAGGTCAAATTGGCCGAGGATACTGGTATTGGGTTCGCGCTCCAGGAGAAACTCAAAGGATTTGCGTACCAGTTCCTCCGGGGTGAGCTTGCCGAGCGTCAGCTTCCGATGATAGTCGGGACTGACGGTCACCCTGTGGGTCGTGCGTGTGGACCCCGCAACTGTTACCTGAAATGTCGTCTGGTCGAGCGCTGAAACCTCGATCATCGTTTTCTCCTCAAAATTTCCGGGGATGGGTCCAGCATATCGAACATGAAACGCGATTCAAATCCCCTGTGAACGGGAGCAGCCTTGGATGGCAGGGCACTGAGAGGGGGTGCCGGGGCAAGCGCACAGACACCACCAGCTGAGCTCTAGGATCCTTGAGGGACCCAAATCTTTACCAATGAGTCAAGTTTGTGCCGTGCACAAATCGGGATCGGGATCGGGATCGGGATCGAAATCGAGATTCCGATTGCGATACCGATTTCGATTTCGATTTCGACCTACCTTAGCTCTTCAATGGCTGGTTGGGCGTAGGAGATGGGGCCTTACGGGAGAGGGATTTTTTGGGGCCTCATGCCTCGTCGGTCTGGGGTAAAGCCTCGCTAGGATTCCTTGACGGACCCGCATCTTTACAAATGAGTCAAGTTCTGCGGGCGCAGGGAACAGGAACCACGAAAGGCACGAAAAACACGAAAGGATACGAATCCACACGAATGAGAGTTCGTGTCCTTTCGTGCTTTTCGTGGTTTTTTTAGTTCCCGTACAAAAATTCACGCCTCGTCGGTCTGAGGCAGAGCCTCGCTAGGATTCGGAAAAGCGTTGGCGGTGAAAGGGGGGCTCGATCATCCCTCACATTCGTTCGTCATCGACAGGAAAGAGGCGAGTGAGTCGTATGCCGAGGCCGTGTTTTCGGGAGGGTTTGTACAGGCCCACTCAGCCTGCATGGAAATCCGGTTGACGGGAAAGCCCGGATAAACTAGGGTTGCCTCAGATTTCAGCGCACAGGGTATCCAAGGTTCCGAACCATTCACGGAAAGCAGTATATTCGCCATCCCGCTCCGGGTCCGTATCCGGGGTTTGCCTGTGGGCCCTGTTCGCTCAGTCCGTCCGCGCTCGTTCCGACGCTTCCGCTAACGGCATTCCCCGTCGGTCCAATGGCGTTATCCGCGTCCGGCGGATAGACCTTCGCGGTAGAGACGTGCTTTCCGGATCGGATTCGAGGATTCTCTAAGGATACCAAGTGCCGGAGGACCGCTGGCGTCGCAAGCGGTTGGCAGGATACGGTGGTACAAAGCCGTTCACTATTGCCTGACCTGTGCATTGGTCGGGCGACGGTGTCAGGTCGATCAATGCACAATTGGCACGAGAGAATGCGATGCGGATCTACGCAGGAAACCTACCCTACAGCGTCACCGATGACGAGTTGCGGGAAAAATTCGCCGAATACGGCGAAGTGGCGGACGTACTGGTGGTCAAGGACCGGATATCCGGCCAGTCCAAGGGATTCGGCTTTGTGGACATGCCCAATGATTCCGAGGCCAACCAGGCCATCGAGGCACTGGACGATCAGCCTTTCACGTCCCATAGCGACTCCTCTGCAAAGCCCCGAAAGCTGAAAGTCAACAAGGCCCGACCCAAGGCCAATACCTGAAACGCCGGTGGCGGCGGATGCATCGGTGTGCCGTCCCGCGGGGACTGCACACCTTTGTTCGTCTGCCACGGTCCGGGAAGGCAAATCGAAGTCGAGTAGCCCCGGTTGGCGAGGTGCCGGGGGCGAGATCAATCGATCCCGAGGCTGCTCCAGCGTGCGTCCACCCGGTGCTTGATGTGTTCGTCCATACGGATGGGTCGGCCCCACTCTCGTTGGGTCTCCCCACGCCACTTGTTGGTGGCGTCGAAGCCGATCTTGGAGCCGAGTCCCGACACCGGAGAGGCGAAGTCCAGGTAGTCGATCGGCGTGCGCTCCACGATCACCGTGTCCCGCGCCGGGTCCATGCGCGTGGTCATGGCCCAAATGACGTCCTTCCAGTCCCTGGCGTTCACGTCTTCGTCCACGACGATCACGAACTTGGTATACATGAACTGGCGCAGGAACGACCAGACGCCCAGCATCACGCGCTTGGCGTGCCCTGGGTATTGTTTCCTCATGCTGACCACCGCCAACCGGTAGGAGCAGCCTTCCGGCGGCAGGTAGAAGTCGAGTATCTCCGGAAACTGTTTTTGCAGGATGGGGACGAAGACCTCGTTGAGCGCCACACCCAGGATAGCCGGCTCGTCCGGCGGCCGGCCCGTGTAGGTACTGTGGTAGATGGGATCACGGCGCTGACTGATGCGTTCGATGGTGAAGACGGGGAAGCTTTCGACCTCATTGTAATAGCCGGTGTGATCGCCGAAGGGACCCTCGGCAGCCGTGTCCTCGGGATAGATGTGGCCTTCGAGCACCAGCTCGGCGTTCGCGGGCACCTGCAGCTCGTTGCCGATACCCTCGGTAACCTCCGTGCGGCTGTCCCGCAGCAGACCGGCGAAGGCGTACTCGGACAATCCGTCGGGTATCGGGGTGACGGCGGCAAGTATGGTGGCCGGGTCCGCTCCCAAGGCGACGGACAGGGGAAAGGGTTCATCCGGGTGTTGCAGACGCCACTCCCGAAAGTCCAGGGCACCGCCACGATGGGCCAGCCAGCGCATGATGACCCGATTAGTGCCCAACACCTGCATGCGATAAATGCCTAAATTCTGGCGCGGCTTGTCCGGTCCCCGGGTCACGACCAGTCCCCAGGTGATGAGGGGCCCCGCATCCCCCGGCCAGCAGGTCTGGATGGGTAATCGGCCCAGATCGACCCCCGTTCCTTCGTGCACGACCTCCCGACAGGCCGGACTACCGATCCGTTTGGGCGCCATGTCGAGCACCTTTTTGAAGATCGGGAGCTTCCGCCAGGTATCCTTCATCCCCTGGGGCGGCTCCGGCTCCTTGAGGAAGGCCAGCGTCTTGCCGACCTCCCGCAGGGCACCGACGGACTCCTCCCCCATCCCCAGTGCCACCCGCTTGGTGGTACCGAAGAGATTACCCAGGAGCGGAATCCGGGATCCCTTCGGCCGCTCGAACAACAGGGCGGGTCCCCCCGCACGCAAGGTACGGTCACAGATCTCGGTGATCTCGAGATAGGGATCGACCTCGACGGAGACGCGCTTGAGCTCGCCCCGCTGCTCGAGCTGGGCGATGAAATCTCTCAGGTCTTTGTAGTGCATTGGAATTGTGAGAACCGCAGTTGGGTAGTGTCGTAACTCTGTTGTTTCCGAGATGTAAGGTATTGATTAGCATGTCTATTTGAACCCCGAGAAACAAAATTAGAACACTACCCCGCAGTTGTAGGCGTAGACCGACTCCCAGCCGAGCTGCTGCTCCGGATGCTCGGCCGTGGTCCGCTGGACGAGGGTGTCTTCGGTATAGGCCAATCAAACATCCTCCCAAAGACCGGCTATGGGCACGGCGTACCGATTTTTGCCGAAGGGGACGACGGCGTCTCCGTCATACAGTACCACCCCGGCCGCGAAACGCCGCCCCACCGCGTCCGCGAGTCTCCGCAGCCCCTTGAAGTCGTCCGAGGTCACTGTCGAGGCTGCCTTGACCTCGACCCCCGCCAGTTTGCCGACCGCCTCCAGCACCATGTCCACCTCGATTTGGTCCTTGTCGCGGAAATGACTGAAGGACAAGGCTTCTTCCTGCCAGGTGGCCTGCCGCCGCAGCTCCTGGTAGATGAAGGTTTCCAGCACCTGCCCGAACAGGGCGCGGTCGTCCCATAAAGTCGAGGCGTTCAGGCCGAGAAGAGCACATACCAGCCCGGTATCGCCCAGATGCAGCTTGGGCGTTTTGATCAGGCGTTTCAGCCGGCTACTGTGCCAGGGCGGCAGTTCATCCAGCAGGAAGATCCGCGACAACAGCGTGATGTACTCGCGAATGGTCGGGCGGCTCACCTGAAAGGGCGCGGCCAGATTGGACACATTCAACAGCCGAGCTGTCTGACCGGCGGCCAGTGCCAGCAGGCGCGGCAGGGCATCCGGCAGGCTGATGTGGGTAAGATCGCGAACATCGCGCTGAACCAGGGTATCGGCATAGTCCCTGTACCAGGCCGTTCGTCGCCGCACCGTGGCTCGCCTCAGCGCCGCCGGAAACCCGCCCGCCGTCACGCGCTCCGCCAGCAACCGGCCCAGCCGCCTCCCGACGATACCCGCCTTGAATCCCCCTCCAAACAATGTCGGCAGGAAACCGGTCGATCCCCCTGCAATCTCCGCCTGGGCCATCGGATGCAGGCGCAGGATCTCCATGCGGCCGGCCAGCGAATCGGCAAGCCTCGGAACGAGCAGCACATGGGCCGAGCCGGTCAGGATAAAACGCCCGGCTTCCCGCCGGGCATCCACCGCGGCCTTCAACGACGTGAACAATTCCGGGACCCGCTGCACTTCATCCAGGATCACCCGCTCCGGGAGATCGGCGACATATCCCACCGGATCCGCCTGCGCCGCGGCCCGCTGCACGTCATCGTCAAAGCTGAGATAGGCATACCCCTCCGCAGCGCCCACCTGCCGGGCCAGCGTCGTCTTGCCGCTCTGTCGCGGCCCATGAATCAGCACCACGGGCGAATCCGCCAATGCCTCCATTACCCGCGGCCGGAGGTATCTGGGGTAGAGATCGGCTTCCTGCATAGCGTCTCATTGTAACTCCGGCGCCGTCCAATTGAAAGTTTTGAGACGTCCAATTGAAAGTTTGTAGCCGTCCAATTGCAAATTTGGCCCCGTCTGATAGAAAAGCTACAAACGAAGTGTGAAGTGTGAAGTGTGAAGTGTGAAGTGTGAAGTGTGAAGTGTGAAGTGTGAAGTGTGAAGTGTGAAATCGAAAGACAGTTAGCCGTTTGCGTGAAGTTTTTGAAAGCTAGACATGCCGGGTTACGCCGCATTCGACCTTGCCGGCACATATCAACCTTGCGGCACGCGCCTAACCCAGCCTACCGACTGTGAAAGAATTTACCGGGAAACGAAGAACCACGAATGGACACGAATGAACACGAATATTGTCTGCTCCCACGGGTGCGGAAGATGCTCATCATTCATCCCTCTGCCCTAGTGGAACGCCAGCGATGCCGGAGGTCAGCCGGAGCGGCTTGTTAGGCACTTTGTTTGCGATATGTGCAAATACATTGATACGGTTCTCGAGGTATTTTTGTTCTTCGGCCCATATCATGCCGTCTGTTTCCGCAGAAATACGATCACGGATGCTTCGCATCAACTTCACGGCTTCAATCTTCATATCGCAATACCTCTACAGGAGTTCGAATCTCCAGGAGCGGATATCCAAGGCGGAGGTTTACGGAATTATATCCATGAATTCGCTCCAGGTTGACTATGTGTTTGAAGTTCCAGCTTACTAAAACATTTGCACGATGAATTGTGGCAGTTGCTATGTGCTGCGCATCTACGCGATTCTTTTTTGTTACAACGCCCTCTTGTAAATACTCGTCGGCCAACTCACTCGCGTCTTGCGAAAACTCGATGTACTCGATGAATTCGGATGGAACGGTCTCGACTATTTTTTGAACTGAGACTGGCGCAGATTCAAGTTCAGCCAGGGTCAAATCGGACAAAACGATCATTGACGAACCAGATCGGAAACTTTCAAAAAGCGCAATAGAACCCTCGGAAAACTCCGTATCGAGACACCCACCGATTACTGATGTGTCCGTATAAATTCTTGTCTTCATGGATTAGATCGAGTTGCCGTATATGGACTCGCCTACACAGGATTCAGGCTGTTATGAGTCGGTTAAAGGATCTATTAACCGATAGCTATTAACTAACCGATAAATTCTTACAGTTATCTATCTTTATTCTAGCGAGGCTTCGCCTCAGACCAACGAGACGTGAATTTTTGTACGGAAATCAAAAAACCACGAAAAGCACGAAAGGACACGAACCCTGAGGTATCCCCACATTATTGCTAGCTAAAACAACAAGTTCGCGTAGGTTGGGCAAAGCCGTAGGATGCGGTGAGCGCGGCAGGTCATTCAGGATGGCACCACAAGGAGGCGCGAACCGCATCAATGGACGCCCCGCCAGCGGCGAATCGCATCTTTGGATGGCCCGTGCCCAACACCCTGCTGGCCTGCGGAATTTAAACCACAGAGGACACCGAGAACACAGAGAAGAGAGTAGGCCAACTCTGTGTTCTCGGTGTCCTCTGTGGTTCAAAATCAAGCGGTGCACACAAAACTTGACCCATTTGTAAAGATTCGGGTCCCTCAAGGATCCTAGCGAGGCTTCGCCTCAGACCGACGAGGCGTGAATTCTTTTTAACCACAGAGGACACAGAGCACACAGAGATGGAAATGCGATCAGCCCAAGTAGAATACGGTTGATTGATCAATTGCAATGTCCGCCGTCCGGTCGAGGGTGTTGAACGCGATCGCGTCTGATTCTCTGTGTACTCGGTGTTCTCTGTGGTGAATAAAGAGAGGTCGCAACGACTCGTACCCTGCGCGTGAGGCTTCGCCTTCAGACTGGTAAGGCATGAATTTTTTGTGCCGTGCAAAAACTCGACTCGTTTGTAAAGTTGCGGGTCCCTCAAGGATCCTAGTTCTCTAAAACCTGAATCCGTGAGATAAAATCCAGGATTGGGGCTAACTCTATGATTTTAGCTGGATATTCAAAGATTGGCCTTTTCACCTGCTGGGTGAGTCCAAAAGTGAATGAAATTTTTCCGTTATCCTCTTGTTTTATAAAGAGATTATTCTATGAGCGGCTTATTTATCTCACGGATTCAGGTAAAAACCCTTCAACACGGCAACATTCTGGACAGCGATATGTCCTATACCCATTTCGATGCGAACCGGAGCCCCAAAGTAACATCCGAGATGGAGGATACCGGCATCTGCATAAGGGGTATCCGTCTTTATTCCGCTCTCCCAGTATCTCTGAGCTTTTCTCATTGCTATCTCCCGACCAAGCTGAGCACGCCGGGTTACGGCGCGTTCGACCTTACCGACACACAACAATATCGTAGCACGCGCCTAACCCGGCCTACGCTGCGATACCCGAATGCCGCAACAGGGCGTCGATGGCCGGCTTTCTCCCCCGGAAATCCACATAGAGGTCCATGGCATCGCGGGACCCGCCTTGTTCCAGAATGGTCTCGCGGAAGGCGAGTCCCGTATCCCGGTCGAAGAGGCCGCGTTCTTCGAACAGGGAGAAGGCGTCCGCGGACAACACCTCCGCCCACTTGTAGCTGTAATACCCCGCCCCATAGCCCCCGGAGAAGATATGGGAAAAACCGTGGGCAAAGCGGTTGAAGGCCGGCGGCTTCATTACTGCTACCTGATCGCGCACCTGATCGAGCAGCTCGTAAATACGCCCCCCACTTCGGGGGTCGTACTCCAGGTGCAGGCGGAAGTCGAAGACGGCAAACTCGAGCTGGCGTACCAACTGCATGGCGGACTGGAAGTTTTTTGCCGCCCGCAGGCGTCGGTACAGGGCCTCGGGGATCGGCTCCCCCGTATCCACGTGACCGGAGATCAGATCCAGGGACTCGGGTTCCCAGCACCAGTTTTCCAGAAATTGACTGGGCAGCTCCACCGCGTCCCAGGGCACACCGTTGATGCCCGCCACCGCCGGATAATCGACCCTGGTCAACAGATGCTGCAGGCCGTGGCCGAACTCGTGAAACAGGGTCTCGACCTCCTCGTGGGTGAGCAGGGACGGCCGCCCTCCCACCGGCGGGGTGAAGTTGCACACCAGATAGGTAACGGGGATCCGGTCGCAGCGGCTGGTGTGGAAGCGGTTCGTGCACACATCCATCCAGGCGCCCCCGCGCTTCTTTTGGCGGGCGAAGGGGTCGAGATAGAACTGACCCCGCAGCTTGCCGTCGGGGTCCCGGATCTCGAAGAATCGCACGTCCGGATGCCAGGTCTCCGGGCCTTCCACCTCTTGTATGTGGATGTCAAACAGCCGTTCCACCACCGCGAACATGCCTGCAAGTACGCGTGGAAGCGGGAAATAGGGGCGCAGCTCTTCCGCGGTGATCGCGTGTCGGTGCTCGCGCAACTTCTCCGAATAGTAGGCAAGGTCCCAGGATGCGAGGCGCTCGCATCCGTATTCCGCTTGCGCGAACTGCGCCAGCTCTTCCAGTTCCCGGCGGGCCTGGGTCACGGACCGTTCCGCAAGGTCGTTCAGAAATCCCATAACCTCTTCGGTGGAGCGGGCCATCTTGGTGGCCAAAGAGTGTTGGGCGTAATTTCCGAAGTCCAGCAGTGTCGACTGTTCATGACGCAGCGCGAGGATGCGGTCCATGATCTCGGTATTGTCCCACTCGCCGGCGTGGGGTCCCTGATCCGAGGCCCGGGTACAGTAGGCTTGATAGACCTCACGGCGGAGTCCGCGATCGTCCGCATAGGTCATGACCGGGAGGTAAGAGGGTAAATCCAGGGTCAGGACCCAGCCCTCTTGTCCCCGGTCGGCGGCCGCCTGCTGCGCCAGGGCCAGTGCCGAAGCGGGCAGCCCGGCGAGGGCGGACCGGTCCGTGATTCGCTTGCTCCAGGCGTTGGTAGCATCGAGCAGGTTCTCCTCGTACCTGCTGGTAAGCTCGGCAAGCTCCCGGCTGATTTCCTTGTAGCGTGCCTGCCGGTCCGGTGCCAGGTCGACTCCGGCGAGGTGAAAGTCCCGCAGGGCGTTTTCCAACAGCTTGCGTTGAGAGGAGTTCAGGTGCCCCCGCTCGGTGACTGCCCTAAAACCCTCGAACAGGGCCCGGTTCTGGCCGACCTCGGTGGCATACTCGCTGAGTTTGGGCAGACAGGCGTTATAGGCGGGCCGCAGGGCGTCGTTGTTCATGACCGCGTTGAGGTGACTTACCGGCGACCAGGCCCGGTCGAGCCGGTCGTTGGCCTCTTCCAGGGGCTCGACAAAATTCTCCCAGGTGGGCGGGTCCGTGCGGTGCGTCAGCTCCTCGATCCGCGCCCGACACGCGGCGAGTAGGGAATCGACGGCAGGCTCCACCTGCTCGGGACGGATATGGGAGAAGGGCGGAAGCCCGTCCGATTCGAGTAATGGGTTATCCATTCCGGAACTCCACTTTTATCTGTAAAAACCTGCGTAATCTGTGGATTCAAAACGCGAATGCGATCCAAGTTCCTAGCGAGGCGTTGCCTCAGACCGACGAGGCGTGATCATCGCTCTCTCGCGATCGAAAACGGAACCGTGATCGTAGTCGTAATCGGAGACGCAAGGCAAAGCGGGCATGGAAAACCTGATGTCTACGGGTTTCGACCCGGCACCTGGCCGGGACCTCTGGATACCACGATCCGCGAAAGTATTCTGTCTCTCCTACGGCGGCTTCGATCACGATTACGATCACGATCACGACAACGAGAGAGGTTAGACGTTTGCGAAATTTGACTCATTTGCACAAAATCTGGTCATTCAAGGAATCCTAATGCAGAGAAAGCCGATCTGCCTGGTGGCCTGCCTGCGGCAGCAGGCAGAAAACACCTTCCTCGCCGCTCCAACGGGTAGGATAGGCAAAAATGATAGCATTGTGGGTGTCCAGCACCTTACACCGAGGAATCACCATGACCAATGTCCGTTCCTTTCGAGGAAAACACCCCCGGATCGCCGCCGATGCCTGGATCGATGACTCCGCTATCGTCATCGGCGACGTCGAGCTCGGCCCAGGCTCATCGATCTGGCCCCTGTGCGTCGTTCGCGGCGACATTCACCGCATCCGGATCGGGGCCGAGACCAACATCCAGGACGGCACTATCCTGCATGTTTCTCACGACAGCCGCTTCCTGCCCGGAGGCGCCGCCATCACCATCCATGACCGGGTAACCGTAGGTCATCAGGCCGTGCTGCACGGCTGCGAGATCAGGGACCATTGCCTGATCGGAATCGGTGCGCGGGTGCTGGATGGGGCGGTGCTCGAGCCCCGCACCATGGTGGGCGCCGGCTCTCTGGTACCACCCGGCAAGAAACTCGAGAGCGGCTATCTATGGGTAGGGACCCCGGTCAAACGCGTCCGGCTCCTCACGGAGCAGGAGATCGAGTACCTGGACTATGTCGCCGAGCACTACACTAAGCTCATGGACGATCACCGGGCTGAACCCGGAATATGAGTGCAATGTGCATCACGGGTGCAGCCAGGTAGGTTGGGCAAAGGTGCGCCGCCTCGGCGGTGCCCGTGCCCAACATTGGGTCCGGCTTGCCTAGATTGATATGACCCCGCAAAAGAATTCCTGGTTCGAGAGGAACCCGAAAAAGACGATTTTTATTATCGTACTTACGGCAATCATTACAGTAGACCTTGCCGCAACCCGGATCTTGAAGGTGTTCGGACTCTACACGCCACCGTACCAGAATCCGCGAATTACCGAGCGGCAATACCGAAAGGTACATGATGTCTTCCATCACACCATGTCGCCGTATGTCGATTATGAGAACGCACGATGGGGACCCTTGAAGTACTCGATAAAGACCAACTCACTGGGTTTCAAGGACTCGAGCAATAGGCATATCCCCCTGGCTACGGATCAATTCCGAATCATGTTTATCGGAGATTCCTTTACCGAGGGAAAAGGCTATCGGTATGAACGGACCTTTGTCGGACTCTTGGATGAAGAATTCAGAGGAAAAGGCGTCGACATCCTGAATGCGGCAGTCTCATCGTACTCGCCGATAATTTATCTGCGAAAAGTCGAATATCTGATGAAGTCCGTGGGTCTGGAATTCGACCATCTCATCGTCTTCATAGATATTTCCGATATCGAAGATGACGGACGGATTTACTGGTTCGACGAAAACCGCAATGTACAGAGTGAAGCAAAAATACGGCAGGAAGAAGGAAGAGGAGATAAGATGGAATTTAAGGATATCCTTGCTGAAAACACTATAATACCAAGTTATCTACGACTATCGTTGCGCAGGTTGAAATATTACGTGAGGGCCTTGCGCGGAGAAGACCTGAAAGGTGCCGTTGGTATCGAACGAAGTCTGTGGACCGTTGATGAAAAGCTTTATCGGGAGTTCGGCGAACAAGGCTTGCAGGCAGCAGCCGAGTATATGGAGGAGCTCTATCGTCTGCTGCGGGAGCGGGGAATCGGGTTGACGATTGCCGTCTACCCCTGGCCGGACCAGATATTACAAAGGGATCTCGATTCCATTCAAGTGGACTTCTGGAAGGCATGGGCGAAGCAGCACCGGATTACAATACTCGATTTCTTTCCGGATTTCATCGATGCACGCGATGCGCTGACGGTCTTTCGGGAATATTTTATACCGGGTGATATCCACTGGAACGAACGCGGGCATCGCTTGATCGCTCGCGGAGTCAGTGATCATATTGCGGAGTTAACAACCCAATGACAGCCAAGTCCATCACCATCCGAAAGGAAAGGTGCGTGTCCTTGTGTGCCTCTTGTGTGCCTTTCGTGGTTCCAAGCCATCCAATGATGCGGTTCGCAGCCTGCATGCGTCCCTGCACAGCAGGCGCTCACCGCATCCTACGGTAGCGAATTGAAACCGCCGATGGGCGGGTCTCCCCGGTGCGGATCTCAATCCCCCCTCGGCCTTTTTTGCGTCCACAACCAAAACCCCAATATCAACAGGCCAGTCCAGCCTACGGCGAGCCAGCCGATGACCCCATCGTAATCCCCGACCAGCCAGACGTTGGGCGATGCCTGGTTGTCGTCGGTCAGGTGGCGGGTCACCCGGATCACGAAGATCCAGCCGGCGTGCAAGCCGATGCACCAACCGATGTGTCCACTCCTCTCCCGCACCATGGCCAGAAAGACGCCGACCAGGAACAGGGCCGCCATGGAATCCAGGTGCCGCCATTGAAAGGCATCGACGAAGACATGGATGAACATCTGCCAGGTCCCGAGCCAATCGAAGGCCACGTCCGCGGGCAGGGGATGGGGTTTCATGAAGTGGAGTAGCGCGAACAGAAAGGACGACCAGAGGATCGCGGAGCGCGCACCGCCACCGCGCCGGATGGCCGAATAGAGGGCACCGCGAAAGAAGGTCTCCTCCAACAGGGCGGTGAGCAGACCACCGATCAGGACCTGGATCGATTTACCGAGTAGATCAAGCAACCAACCCTCCGCTGGAATACCCGGCACTCGGACCTCGAGCAGCAGCAGGTTGACGGCGAGAACCAGCAGGATAAGGGCGCCGAGCAGCCAGCCACGCCATAGGGCGTCCAAAAACACAGGACGGGGGACACCGTACCCGAGCGCCGTGCGATCATTCAGGCGCGTCGCTTTAAGAAAAGGCCACAGGCCGAGCAGGATGAAGACCTGCGCCAGACGACCCATGACGCGGTGGGGGTCCTGCTCGATCCAACCGGTCAGCATCACCGGGTAAGTCAGCAAGGCACCGAGGATCAGGCAACAGAATAGATAAACGAAGAAAATCCCGGTTTGTTTCATTGACCGTTCCCGCTTGCCTTTGACCTAAATGATACGCAACGCGCCGTCCCATCCCCCGGAGGGTGGAGAAGGCACCAAGGGGATACACGCCGCACCGGTCGCTTTCAAACGTTTTCACTCCCCGCCATCAGGCGACACAGCGTCCAACAGCCCCATAAGCTCCAGGTAGCAGTCCCCGCCGCGCTCCACGGAAAACTCCAGCCCCCGGGCCCGGAGCCGCTCCCGATCCGGTTCTGCCTCGAGGCTCGCGAGTATCGCATCGCAGATGGGAGACGACCTGAAAGAAAAGCCCTACCCGCGAGTGGGCCCGCAGGTAGTGCACACCCACACGGCGATCGAACGGAAAGGGAAACTCGGTCACGCCCCGACGGGTGAAGATCAGGACATCCACCGGAATCCCCCGCCCGACAAGCTCGTTGGCCAGGTTGACCACGACCACGGGGGTACCGCAGAAGGCCCGCGTGTTCTCGCGCTGGGTCAATCCGACGAAGGTAACGCCGGTATTGCCGTTCCGTCGTTCAGTCATGGTCACCATCCGGTGCAGTCGCACTGTCATCCGCCGGGCACGGGATCCCGAGGGCATCAAGATAGGCCCGGACACTGGTTTCGCTCCGGTAGTCGGAAACGGCCCGCTCGAAGTCCGCCTCCGGGCACTCGGCGTCCAGCCAAGCCCCGATCGCTGCGGCCATCGGCTCGACGCCGCCCACCGGCACCAGGGTACCGATATTGCGCCCGGCCAGGACCTCCCGTGGCCCGCTCGGGCAATCCGTTGCCACTACCGGGGTGTGGAGCGCCAAGGCCTCGACGAGCACGTTACCGAAGCCCTCCCAGCGAGAGCTGAGCACGAACAGGTTGGCCCGGGCCATGAAGGCATAGGGATTGGGATAAAAGCCCGGGAGATCCACGTCCTCGGCAACGCCCAGCTGCGCCGCCAGGGCGAGCAGGGCCTCGCGCCGGCGTCCCCGGCCCAGGATAATGAGGCGGCACGGCCGCCGGCGGCGGACCCGGGCGAAGGCCCGCACCAGGGTCTCGAAGTCCTTGCGGTACCCCAGTTCGCCGACGCCCAGGACGACCGGGAGCTCGGGGTCCGTCAGCCACGGGTGGTCGACGGGTTCCCGGGCCCGGTCGCCGAGGTCCGGGATAACGATAGGGCTGCGGACTACCCGGATGTGTCCCCGCTCGATCCCGGTATAGTCGACCAAGTCGTCCGCTGCTCCTTCGGAGGGGACCAGGACACAATCCGCCAGGGGATAGAGCCGCCGCATCGAAGTACGTTCCCACCAGCGCTCGAAGCCGTTACGACTCGCCAGGTTGACGGAGACGGTGGTGCCGACCCGAACCGCGAGGCGCGTGGATACGCCGGCGAGCCTGCGCGCCAGGATAGCGATGCGGTTGACCCGATCCTTGTCGGTCAGCATGGCGAGCGGTCGCTCGCGGCGCAGATAGCGGACCAGGGCCGGCAGGCTGCCGGTTACATGGGCGCGGTCCAGGTCCCACAGACGGACGTTGGGTAGGGAGTCGCCATCCAGGTAGGGACCATGATTGCGGATTTTCAGGAGATCCACGCCGATCCCCCAGGCATCGAGCTGGCGTAAGAGATTGCCGATCACCCGGTCCACGCCGCTGTGGCCCGAGGTGGCGACGAAGACGGCCAGGCGATCACCCGGTGCAGTGCCTTGCCCGTCAGGTAAACGCATGGTCACTTTCCTTAGAGGCTGTCTAAAAAGTTTGTCAGCTGTCTTTCAAGACGATCTGGATCCCGCCGTCGTTCTGAAGCATCAGGGAATAGACCTTCGGCATCAATGCCGATTGTTCCTCCGTCTCCCGAACTCGTTTCAGATCCAGATCCACCTGCACTGATTTGACGCCGGGGATCCGACCTTCGTTTTCTTCATAGATGCGAAACAGGGCCTCGCTGATCCCACTGGGCTGCGGGAAATAGTAGTCCGTTCCGGACTGCCGGAATTTCGTGGTCCCGCCCTCGTTTTCGAGGTAGAAGGAGGTCATCCCTTCAAACCGATACCAGGTCTTGCGTCCGAGAAAGACCCGGTAGTCGTCAAAGATCACGACCTTGACGACCGGGGCAAAGTACTCCCCGTCCAATTCGATCAATGTGGATTCTTGCCCTCCAAGTCGGACCTCCAGCTTCATCACGCCGTCCCGGTTGGACAGGACAGTCACCTCTCCGATCTCGGTCCCTCCCGTGAAAGCCACCAGTGATTGAAGAAGAAGGAGCAAGAGGCCGCCGGCGAGGGCAGAAAGTCCAAGGATCGGTAGTCCCACCGCCCGTTTGAACCTCAGAACGAGAAACGAGAGGAAGGCGAAGAAAGCGGTGGCGTAGGCCAGATTCCTGTCGAGATCGGAGGGGACCTCGGGTCCGCGGAACCCGATGGTCCCGCAGACTCCGGCGAGCGACAGCAGAATGGCGACGGCTACCCACTTATCGATGCGGTCCTTCCTACCCTCGGAATCCCTCTTTTTGGCCCGCCTGGTGGCGCGGCTTGCGGCCGCTCCGACCAACGCCGAGCCGAGAAAGAGCCAGAGTAGAGAATGGGTGAGAAGCGAGATGTTGGCGTCCATAGATACCGGAGAGCTTCTGAGTGAGTGTTCTAGGGGGTGTTCTCAATTAAGCCAAATCCATGTAGCGCAGGCGTCCCGCCTGCCAGAATACGGGCGTTTCACCCGCGGGTTGCAGGCGAGACGCCTGCGCTACTTCACAATGGCGCTTGCATCCGGTACGAGTATCATCCGCGGCCTTCCTCCCACGCCCGGCGGATTTCGTCATCGTTTACCATAGGTCGCAGTTTTCGGCGCTCCGTTGTATATGGTCTTCGGATATTCCGCCAACATACAATAGTAGCAATAGGTTGGCGTCAATAATAATGCCTTTAGAGCGGTATTTGTTTATATAGTCTTCCATCATATTTTTCTTATCTTCATCGACATGACTTTACCAGTTTCACCGTTGACTTTGAATAGCTTATATTTTCTTATATATTTTTGATTACTAAATGCAGCCCCTATCCCATGCACTGGACTCATGTCTTCTACATTAAATCCCAGGGTAATCATCCATGTATTCGTGGTTTCATCATATTCCACCTCCTCTAATTGCAAATCAACCAAAGGATTATTATCAAAAAAGTCTTTTGCCGCATTTCTTGCTTCTGCAACGGCTTCTTTTACTTTAATCATCAAAATCTCCGTTGTTATCTTGCTAAGTGTTGGAGTCGGTCTGCAGAAGTTTAGCAACTTCCTCCGCTGTCCGGCCAGTGGCAATCGCTACCTTAGTGTCCCGCGCTCTAGGATTCCTTGACGGACCCGCATCTTTACAACTGAGTCAAGTTCTGCGGGCGCGGAGAACAGGGTCCACGAAAGACACGAAAAGCACGAAGGGATACGAATTCATACGAATGAGGGTTCGTGTCTTTTCGTGCTTTTCGTAGACTTCTGGTTTCCGTACAAAAATTCACGCCTCGTCGGTCTGAGGCAAAGCCTCCTAGAGACTGTGTTCGTATAAAGCGGCTTTCAGCGCCGGCTGCATCAGGCTTCCGTTTCCGACTGCTCCAGCATTGGCCCGAGGATGCGCCTAGCCGTCTGCTCGAATTCCTCACCGATGGGCTCGTGGCCGCGGAAGGCGATGCGCACCGCAACTTGGTCTCGCTCCGGCGCGGGATTGTAGCGCCCAGACCAGGCGTGGTCGAAGCCGCTACCGTAGCCGTTCTCCATCCAGGCCAGGGAGCTCTCAGGGAAGAAGACCAGAGGTCTCTTGAGACCTTCTCGGCGCAGCTCGAGCAGATCCGCGAGTAGGCCTTCTGCGTCGGCAACCGGCGCCAGACGTAAGCTCCGGTCCTTGGCAACGAAGGTACTGGCCGGTTCGATCCCCTTTGGGGCCAAAAGATTCAGCACCAAATGGTGCGCCCAGGTCCTTAATCGGTCCTTGGCGCTGAGCTTGCCGAAGCGATAGTCGATCAGTCCCCTGGCATGCAGGTTCCCCAACCGCCCCTGCAGGCGAAAGCCCGCCAGGGACAGGTCCACCTCGACGGGCTCGGCCTCCGCCACCAGGCAGTCTTGCAGCCGCTGGACGAAGGATTCCGCTGCTTCCAATTGCTCGTCGAGGAGCAGCTCACCGGGGGCGCCGTGGGGCAGGCTTCCTGCGCCGCGCAGACGGGCCAGAATCGAAGATCGCCCCCGCCCCTCCAACAGGCCATGCAGCAGCGATTGATCGAGTCGATAGCGTTCCAGTCCTGCCGCGTCGAAGAGCTCGGTGTCCTCCGGGATCTCGGCCTCTTCGGACAGACTCAGCCCGAGGCGTTCGGTGAGGAAGTACCAGGTCGGATTGCGTAAAAAACGGATCAGGTCTTCGATCTCGAGGGTCCTGAACGCTTCTCCCGGCTCCGGGAGCGCAGTGTCGCAGAAGGGTGTCAACTTCGCCTCGACCTGGGTCCGGGCCGCGTCCAGCCAGGTCCGCGCATAGCTGAACAGGCGTTCGTCGTCCGGGTCGAAATAGCGGCGGCTGAAGGGTTGCAGGGGATGGCGCACGATCAGCTGTTCGGCCGGGTCCGTGCCGTCGGGGAGTCGGTAGCCCCGACGCAGGTAGTCGAGCAGCTCGTCGATCACGACGGAGGGCATTTTGGGGCTGTTGTCGCGCTCGTCGTTGCCGACCCAGCTCAGGTAAAGGACGTCGCGGGCCGAGAGCAGGGCCTCAAGGAACAGGTAGCGGTCGTCCCGGCGGCGGGAGCGATCGCCGCGCCGCGGGTGGCGGGTCATGAGGTCGAAGGACAGGGGCCGCTGAGTACGCGGGAAGTCGGCCCCGTTCATGCCGATCAGGCAGACGACCCGGAACGGGATGCTGCGCATGGGCACCATGTTGCAGAAGTTGACTCGCCCGGTCAGGAAGCTGTGGGCGCCGCGGCCACTATCCATCAGATCCCGGAACAGGGTGCGCGGTACGTCCAAGGCGACGGCTCGGTCGAATCCGGCGGCCTGGGCCCGGGCCACCGTTTCGTCGAATTCGTCGCGTACCAATTGCAGCAGGGCCTCCTCCTCATCGTCGGGGGCGAAGAAGGCCGCCAGCAGCTCGCTCAGGGTGGTGCGCCAACCGGCCAGGCTCCGTGGAACCGTCAGTCGCCTGCGCCAGATGCCGAGGATCTCGACCAAGGCCGCCAGTTGCCCGAGATAGGCCACCTCGCCACCCTCCAGGTCCGGGTAGGGCAAGACCCCCGCGTAGGGCTCGTCATCCGTAGCGGGTGGCAGCGCGTAGCCGAGAAACAGGCGTTTCAGGCCGAAGGCCCAGGTGTTGGCCGGCTCGTCCGGCAGCCCCAGGTCGGCGCGCATGGCCCCGTCTTGTCCCCAGCGCACCCCGCTCTCCCGCACCCAGGTGCGGATCCGTTCCACGCCCTCGTCATCGAGATCAAAGCGCCGGCGGAGCGGGACGACTTCGAGCAGGGATAAGAGCTCGCCGGCCTCGAAGCGGCTGCTCGGCAGCGCGAGCAGGCGTTTTAAGGCATCCAACACCGGGCGCTCGCCGGCAATCCGCCGATCGGCAATGGACCAGGGGATGCGGGTGGGTACATCCGCAGCACCGAACACCGCCTCCACGTAGGGGGCGTACCGGTCGATGTCCGGCGCCATGACGATGATGTCCCGCGGTTCCAGGTCGTCGAGCCGCTCGAACAGGTGCAGCAGGCGGTCGTGCAGGACCTGGATCTCGCGCAGTGGACCGTGGGTGCTGTGGAATTGCAGCGATCGATCGTCGGGGGCGATGACCTGCGGCTCCAACCCGCGCGGATCGACCAGCTCCAGCAGATCCCGCTGCACCCGTTGCAATAGGCCATCGCCGCGCGGGGATACGAAGCGGTCATGGTCCAGGCCACCGAGCTCGAGGAGCTGATCGAGAAATACCTGCCCGGCGTGGCCGAGGGAGGCCAGCAGCGGATTGCCCAGGTCCAGGAGTCCGGTCGGGTCCGGTCTGCCGGCTCGCTGGGCCCGGGCCCGCCGCCGCGCCTGGCCGCGCTCGTCTACCAGGTCGGACCAGTACTCACGACAGGGATTGAGGAAGAACAGGTAGACCGGAATCCGGCTCGCCAAGGCGCCGAGCATCCGCAAATAAACGGGTGCCAGTGCGCTCAACCCGAACAGACATACCCGCTCCGGTAAGGTGTCGGCAGCGGGTCCACCCCGCACCATCGCCGATTCCAGCTCGGCCAGCAGCTGCGCCCGATGGACCTGGTCATTATCCGCGCTCAGGGCACGCCAGAGTTCGGCCTGCCAATGCTCGTCTTCTCTCTGCTCCCAGCCCAGGACCAGATCCGGCCGAAAGACCAGGTATTGATCGAACAGGTCCGCGATGCGTTGGGCAAGCCGATACAGCTTCAGCCCCGAGGCATCGTCGGCAAGATAGCGAGCGAGGGAAGCGAATTCCGGCCGTTCGAGCAGATCCGGCAGCTGCTGACACACCCGCCACAGCAGAAAGCCCTGGTCGAACCGGGTCGCGTCCGGTGTTTCCGGCAGCCAAGCCTGCAACACCCGCCACAAGAAGCCCGCCGGCAGCGGAAAGTCCAACCGGGCGCTGATGCCGTTGTGCTGCGCCAACTGCTGGGCGATCCAGCGGGCCATGCCCTGGTTTTGGACGACGATGGTCTCGGGCCGGAAGGGATCGGCCGGCGAAACTGCGGTGATCCGCGCCAGCTCTTCGACCAGCACCTCCAACCGGTTGCCGTGGTAGACCTGGAGCATATCCCCTATCGCGGTAGTCCCTAAATGGTATGTCATTTGTATGCGGTAGAATGGTGGTCGGTCGAAGGAGATCTTTAAACCTTACAGATGAAGCAGATCAGCGAAGAATCCCCGGCGCTCAGTGTCGTCATCGTCAACTACAATGCCGGTGCTCTACTTGCGGATTGTGTCCGGGCGGTGCTGGCCTCGCCGGTCGATCTGGAGGTATTCATCAGCGACAACGGGTCTACGGACGAGAGCTTGGCGCGTGTTCGGGAGCACCAGGGGAAGGAACCGCGGCTGACCATCCTGGAGCACGACTCCAATCTGGGTTTCGCGCGGGGCAATAACCTCGCCTTCGCCCATACCCGTGCACCCTATCTGCTGATTCTGAATCCCGATTGTATCGTCGGTCCCGATGCCCTTGGGTACCTGCTCGAGTTCATGGGCGCGACCCCCGATGCCGGTATGGCCGGTTGCGTGATTCGTAATCCGGACGGGAGTGAACAGCGGTCGTCCCGCGCCGGCTTCCGAATCCCCGGATCGGGCTGACCCATTTCCTGTGCCTGGAGCGGTTTTTCCCGCGGTTCGCCTGCAATCAGCGCCTGGTCCTGGGCAATGATCCTTTGCCTGAACGACCGGTCCCGGTAGAAGCGATCTCCGGTGCCTTTATGTTGGTCCGAAGGACGGCGCTGGAGGTGGTCGGCCCGCTCGACGAAGGCTATTTTCTGCACTGCGAAGACCTGGAAGCGCTCGATCCCTATGGCCGGGGCGACAATTGGAGGTTCGCGGCGCGGACCTCACCGACCCGTCCACGCTGGTCGGCCGGCTCGCCGGGATCGAGTTTGTCTCCCACCTGGCGAGTTATGCGCCGGCGCCGCAAGAGATCGATGTCTACCAGGCGCCTGCCCATTGGCCTGTGACGGCGGAAGGTACCCGCAACCTCGTGGACGCGGCGCCGGCAGCCGGTGTTCGGCGGTCTGGTCTATCTGAGCAGCGTCAAGGTCATGGGGACAGCGATCGGTGCCGGCGGCGGACCAGTGGACGAGGCAACGCCACCTGCGCCGGATACCCTGTACGGACACGCCAAACTGGCGGCGGAGCGCAGTGTCCTGGCGGCGGGCGAAGCGGGGGAGCTGCGGGTCTGTGTGTTACGCCCGCCGATGATCTATGGGATAACCGGAGCAGGCAACATCGCGCGTATGATCGACGCAGTGGCGCGGAATCGGTTCCCTCCCTGGCCGAAACTCGACCATCGGCGATCGTCCGTTCACGTGCTGGATCTTATCGCGGCCGCTTTTCTTGCGGCCACTCATCCACGGACAGGCGACCGCTCCTACCTGGTGACCGATGACCACGGCTATTCCACCCAGTGGCTGTATGAACGGATTCGAGTCGCCCTGGGCCGACCAGTGCCCGGATGGACAGTCCTCTACCGGGCCCTGGCGACCGCTGCTTATGGGGCCACCTGGTTGGAAAAATTATTTCGGCGGCGCATGTTCCTCAACCGCGAAGACTGGCGTAAGCTTACAGAGATCGCCTGGTTTTCCTCGGATTGGATCCGTACCGAACTGGGCTTTGAGCCGCACCACAGCCTGGAACAGGAAATACCTCGAATGGTCCGGGAATACCTGGATACCGCTCCTTCCGGAGACCGGCTTGATTAACCACAGAGGCGCAGAGAACACAGAGAGTTTTTAATGAGACCTTAGCTGGATTGCAAGGATTGCTCGCTGCGCGCTGATCGCAGAAACCTCCTTGTGATCGCTTTCTCTGTATCCTCAGCGCCTCTGCGGTTCATCCTTCTTACGGATTCGGGTTTGCCGCTTACTCCATTTGCGTCCAAGGGGGAAGGTAGCTATGAATATGCATATTCGTTCTGAGAATATCGTCCAGACGATCGATGCATTGGAGCAATGTATCCAACGTCCGATACCCGACGCAAAGATCATACAACGTCTTGCGAAGAAGCACCCGATGCGGATCACGCGCTATTATCTCGATTTAATCGATTGGGATGATCCGAAAGATCCCATCCGCAAAATAGCCATTCCATCTCGTGGAGAACAGAAACTCTCCGGTACCTTCGATACCAGCGGAGAACATGTGTATACGAAATTTCGGGGGCTCCAGCACAAGTACCGACAGACCGCCTTGATTTTAACGACGAATAGCTGCGCGGTGTATTGCCGGCATTGTTTCAGGAAACGACTGGTCGGACTGGTCGAGAATGAGGTTGTCGTCGATTGGGACCGTGTAGTGGCTTATCTCACGGCGCATCGGGAAGTGACCAATGTGCTGCTCAGTGGCGGCGATCCCCTGATGCTTACGACAGATCACCTCGAAGACATCCTGCGCCGACTGTCGAGAATTCCCCATCTCCTGTATGTCAGGATCGGCTCTCGCATTCCGGTCGTTCTCCCCGATCGAATTCTCGACGATGATTCCCTGCATGAAGCCTTCAAGGCTTTTGCGTCGGGTGAAAAACGACTGTATGTCACTACCCAATTCAACCACCCGCGCGAGCTGACATCAACCAGCATCCAGTCCGTGAAGCGCCTGCAAGGGGATGGAGTGATCGTGAATAATCAAACGGTCTTATTGAAGGGGGTCAATGATTGCTCCTCCGTCATGGCGGAATTGCAGGCCACTCTGGCTCGCATCGGTGTAATTCCCTATTACGTTTTTCAATGCCGGCCGGTGACCGCTGTGATGGATGAATTTCAGGTTCCACTCTATGATGCCTGCCATTTGATCGACGAGGCCCGGAAACAGCTTGACGGATTGGGCAAGCGGTTCAGATTCGTCATGTCACATCTGACCGGAAAGATCGAGGTTCTAGGCTGGAGTGATGGTGGAATCCATGCAAAATACCACCAGACCAACCGTGCCTCTCTCCACAATAAACTCTTTCACAAAAGATTGGAAAAAGATGTCGGATGGTTGGATTTGGGCGGATAACAGCTGCGGTTCAAAAAGGTTATGTTTTCGGGAGAATTTGTACATGCTTGCTTTGGAAACACGAATTTCCGACAGGCAAACCCCTCCCCTTTCCACTAACATATCCTTGCGCCAAGACAACAGGGACCACACGCCAAATGCAACGACTAATCCTTGCCGCCGCCTTTGCCGGCGTCGCCTCGCTGGCAACAGCGCGGGGCGAGGCCGAGCCCGGGACTTACCCGGAACCGCCCCGGCTACCCCCGTCGCCCTACCAGGGCGAGACGGTGGAACCCGAGGTCACCATCATCGAGACCGGACAGGAGCGCATCTATGAATATCGGGTGCATGGTCAGCTCTATATGGTGAAAGTGCAGCCCCAGGTCGGACCGCCCTACTATCTTCTGGACACCACGGGGGACGGCCAGCTCGATACCCGTAAGGACCGGATCTGGAGCAATACGGTACCCCAGTGGGTGCTGTTCAGTTGGTAGGATGTGGTGAGCGGTGGTCCCAGGGACCTGCTTGCGGCAGGCAGGCGGCGTGCCCGACATCCACATCTCGTTGAGCACGGGCACCGCTTAGGCGGTGCGCCTTTGCCCAACCTACCGCTGGAGGCAACCTGTTAAGCGAAAAGAAATCCATACGTGCTCGCCCTGTTTGCCGTGTCGCACACCTTCCTATGACTTCGGACGCATGACCATCCATAAAACCGCCGTAACCTCCGATGGCATCTGAGCGCGCGTCGCCTCCCGACAAGGGCGCCGCCCTGCGCTCGTTGATTGCCGCCCTGGAGGCAGTCGGCGACCGGACCGGGCACGTCGTCTCCTGGCTTTCCTTCTTCATGGTGCTGGTCTCGTTCCTGGTAGTAGTGCTGCGCTACGCCTTCGATCTGGGCTGGATCGCCATGCAGGAGTCGGTGACCTATATGCACGCCGCCCTGTTCATGCTCGGGGCGGCCTACACCCTGCGGCACAACGGCCATGTGCGGGTAGACATCCTCTACCAGAGGCTATCCCGGCGGGGGCGCGCCTGGGTGGACCTCCTGGGTACGCTCCTGCTCTTGCTGCCGGTGTGCGTCTTTATCGCCTGGATCGGTTGGGACTATGTACTGGAGTCCTGGGAGGTCCTGGAGGGCTCGCGGGAGGCGGGGGGCATTCCCGGCGTTTATCTGCTCAAGACCCTGCTTATTATCATGCCGGTGCTGGTGCTGATTCAGGGATTGGCCTGGATCCTGCGCACCGGCCTCTTTCTGGCCGGCGTCGAGGGTGCCCTGCCGGTGGATGAGGGCGGCAATGCTTGAGCTCATGCCCCTGTTTCTATTCCTGGGGGTAGGCCTGGTGCTCCTGGCCGGCTACCCGGTGGCACTATCCCTGGGCGGAACGGCGCTGGCCTTCGCTTTTCTCGGAGACTGGTTCGGGCTGTTCGATCCGGCGTTCATCGCCGCCCTGCCGAACCGTATCTACGGGGTCATGACCAACGAGACCCTGATCGCCGCGCCCCTGTTCGTGTTCATGGGCGTGATGCTGGAACGCTCGCAGGTGGCGGAGAGCCTGTTGGACACCATGGCCATGCTGTTCGGATCCCTGCGCGGCGGCCTGGGGATCTCCGTGACCCTGGTGGGGATGCTGCTTGCGGCTAGTACCGGGATCGTCGGCGCGACCGTGGTGACCATGGGTCTGCTGTCCCTGCCCACTATGTTGCGGCGCGGCTACAACCCCGGAGTCGCCGCGGGTACTATCTGTGCCTCCGGGACCCTGGGCCAGATCATCCCGCCGTCCATCGTCCTAGTGCTGCTGGGCGACGTACTCTCCTCCGCCTACCAACAGGCCCAACTCGATATGGGCCTGTTCGCCCCGGACACGGTGTCGGTGGGGGACCTGTTCGTCGGTGCCCTGATCCCCGGGTTGGTGCTGGTCCTGCTCTACCTGTTGTACCTGCTCGGGGTGGCCTGGGTGCGTCCCGAGGCCGTACCGGCCATCCCCGAATCCGAGCGGACGATCGCACCGGGTCTGCTGTGGCGGCGGGTACTCCTGGCGCTCCTGCCCCCCCTGCTGCTGATCGTGGCGGTATTGGGCTCCATCCTCTGGGGCGTAGCCACGCCGACGGAGGCGGCATCCGTAGGAGCGGTGGGGGCCATGCTGTTGGCCTGGTCGCGCCGCCGCCTCAACCTCCGGACCCTCCGGGAGGTGATGGCTCAGACCACTAATGTCACCAGCATGGTCTTCCTCATCCTCATCGGCGCATCCCTGTTCTCCCTGGTGTTCCGCGGCTTCCAGGGTGACGAGTTGGTGACCGACCTCCTCAGCGGGCTGCCGGGCGGTACCCTGAGTGCCGTCGCCCTGGTGATGCTGGTGATGTTCCTGCTCGGGTTCATCCTCGATTTTATCGAGATCACCTTCGTCGTGGTCCCGATCGTGGGGCCGGCGCTGCTGGGTATGGGGTTGGACCCGGTGTGGCTGGGGGTGATGATCGCCATCAACCTGCAGACATCCTTCCTGACCCCGCCCTTCGGTTTCTCCCTGTTCTACCTGCGTGGGGTCGCGCCGCCGCAGGTCAGGACCGGCCACATCTACCGCGGCGTCATGCCCTTTATCCTCATTCAATTGTTGATGCTGGGGGCACTGGCGCTGTGGCCGCAGATCGCGACCTGGCTGCCGGATCTGGTTTACGGCTAGCGGGGCTTTGCCTCAGACCGACGAGGCGTGACCAACCGCACCGAAGAACCACGGATAGACACGGATAAACACGGATCACAATCCGTGTTTATCCGTGTCTGCCTCCGTGGTTCAAAGGATTTGCGATTCCTGCCCAACAAGAGGCAGAACTATTTTTGTGCAGCGCACAAACTTGACTCATTTGTGAAGATGCAGGTCCCTCAAGGAATCCTAGCGAGGCTTTGCCTCAGAGACTGTCTAAAAAGGGATCGTAGGCCGTAGGCTGGGTTGCGGCCAGGGACGGCCAAAACCCAGCAATAACCTAAAGGCAAAAGTTCGAGATGCCTTGGTCAGCGCCAAGGTAATGATTAGATTTCCGCCCTGGCAGCCACCCATAGTCGGCGCTGTTAAGATCCGTTGCAATCCGAAAAGGTAGTCATAAATGAATCGCCCTTTTTGTCGCATGCGGCCCGCGTCTGGCTGGGAGAAAAAGCCGGTTCCGGTTTTCATTTCTCGTGCGCGGAAATTCAGATGCGAACTATCGTCTACATTGATGGCTATAATCTCATTCTACTGCTGCTGACGAAAACGTCCTTCAAGTGGCTGGACCTGAATCGGCTGTTTTCCTCGGGCAATTGAAAGCAATACGATTTTTGTCAACAGCGCACTTGAATAATCAGTGGGTTAGAGTCGCCTGATCGGTGAAAACGCCTATTTTTCAAGGTGCCAGGGACAGTGGCAACCGCCGTGGGCTACATGGACTCAGTGGACCACGTGGACTGGGGGTCGCTGTATGCCCCCGAGTCCATGCAGTCCATACTGTCCATGTTGTCTATTGGGTTACCCTCATGCCATCCATGCGGTCCACGGCGGCGTGCCCAATATCGACCTTGCGTTGGGCACGGCGCACCGTCCCTGGTGCACCTTTGCCCAACCTACAAGATCATGTTTTCGGAGGGGTTTATACGCGCTCGCCCTGTCCGGTCATTCATCGAGCGGGACAGCATTCCGTAGTTGTGGTAAAAGCGGTGAGGAGTACCGGGCAGCAAGACAGGGAGGGACCGGGGATGCAGCGGACGAGGCCCGGCAAGGGGTCAGGGGTCATTGATCCGGCCCCGCAAGGGGAGGGCTGAACAGTGTCGTTGGGACCTGTGATGTTGGATCTGACAGGCGTCGAGCTCGACGCGGAGGAGCGGGAGATCCTACGCCATCCGGCGGTGGGTGGGGTCATTTTGTTCGCCCGCAACTTCGAGCACCCGGAGCAGGTCGCCGCGCTGACCGCCGCCATCCACGCGCTACGTGACCCTCACCTGCTGGTGGCCGTGGACCAGGAAGGCGGCAGGGTGCAGCGCTTTCGGGAAGGATTTACCCGGTTGCCGCCCGCCGGTCGTTTCGGTGAGCTGAGTCGCGAGCACCCGGTGAGCGCACGGCGCGCCGCCCACTCCGTGGGTTGGCTGATGGCCGCCGAGCTGCGCTCCGTGGGCGTGGACTTCAGCCTTGCGCCGGTGTTGGATCTGGACCGGGGGATAAGCGGGGTGATCGGAGACCGCGCCTTCGCCGATAGCGCCGAGCGGGTGGCGGACCTTGCATTGGCGTGGCGCGAAGGCGTGCACGATGCCGGCATGGCCGCGGTGGGCAAGCACTTTCCCGGACACGGCGGTGTGGCCGCGGATTCCCACACGGAATTGCCGATCGACGAACGCTCCTTCGATGACATCGAGATGGAAGACCTGATCCCCTTCGAGCGCCTGATCCGCCAGGGCCTGGAGGCGGTCATGCCGGCGCATGTGGTCTATCCCAAGGTGGATCCGAGCCCGGCGGGTTTTTCGGCATTCTGGCTGCGGCGGGTCCTGCGCGAGCGACTCGGTTTTCAGGGCGTCATCTTCAGCGACGACCTGGATATGGCCGCGGCCGCGGCCGGTGGTGATTACGCCGAGCGTTCCCGGTCGGCCCTCGAGGCGGGCTGCGATGTCCTTTTGGTGTGCAACAACCGCCCCGCCGCGCTGGAGGTGATCGAGTCCCTGCGCGATTACGACGACCCGACCGTACACCTGCGCTGTCTGCGTATGCACGGTCGCGGCGGCATCGAGCGCGCGCGGTTGCACCTGGAGCCACGCCGGCAACAGGCCCTGCGCGCCGTTGCGGAGCTCGAGGCGTTGGACATCCCGAGCCTGGATCTTCAAACACCGGCAACCCCGGAGGAACAAGCACCATGAGACTGTCACGAGAGCGGTACGCCGCCGTCATGGACCGGGCGGAGTTGCTCGTATCCGGCGCGGAGATGGAGCGGATCCTGGACCGGCTGGCGGAGTCGATCACCGAGGTCTTGGCAGAACGGGACCCCCTGGTCCTTTGTGTCATGAACGGCGCGGTCATCGCCGTTGGTCGTCTGTTGCTGCGGCTGGGGTTTCCGCTCACTCTCGATTACGTCCACGCCACCCGTTACCGGGGCACTACCAGCGGCGGCAGCCTGCACTGGCAGCACCGGCCTACGGCCTCCGTGCGCGGTCGGCAGGTGCTGGTGGTGGACGACATCCTCGACGTAGGCATCACCTTGGACGCCGTCGTCAGGGCCTGCCGGGAAGATGGGGCGACCGATGTGCGGACCGCGGTCCTTGTAGAGAAAACGCGCGACCATTTCCATGACTTCCGCGCGGATTTCGTCGGCGTGCGGCTCCCGGATCGCTACCTGTTCGGCTATGGCCTGGACTATATGGACTATTTCCGCAATGCCGACGGTATCTACGCGGTCGCCGACGAAGACGTCTGATGACCCAGCCCTTTTTTTAGCCGCAAATCAACCACTATGGACTGAAAGTCCATAGTCTGGAGGACTAAAGTCCTCATCCGTGGACAAGCCACGGACTGAAAGTGAAGGGACTTAAAGTCCATAGTTTCAACTATAATGCGCTTCGCGCACTAAAGTTATTGAAGCAATGAACGCAAGTGGATCAAGAACCGTTGACATTTATCTGAACGCGGGCGATAGCGGGGTAATCGCCGTGGACCTGAATACAATGCCATTAAGTTAGCTGTTGGCCACTTAGAGAAAACTACGAATCACGCGAATTTTCGCGAATCGATTCGCGAGGATTCGCGTGATTCGTAGTTTCTTCTCTTACTTTGCCGACCGGTGACGCTTAACTTATTGGAAGGTGCGGACGGACATTGCAGAAGGCATCTACTGTTACCCGGAGCAAAGCTACATTGTCTACTTCCGTACATTCGATTCGGACCAAGGAGGTCTTGAGATCTTGCGAGTCTTGCATGAACGGATGGAACACAGCAGGCATCTTTCCTAGCATGAATCTGAGCGGCTTCTTCATCATTCACCATTCATCATTCACCACTCGTCGGAGGTCTTGAGATGAGCCGACTGGCCGTCATCGGCGGCTCCGGTTTTGCCACCATGCCGGGACTCGAGGTCCTCGACCACCAACAGCCCGATACCCCCTATGGTCCGCCTTCGGCGCCGGTCATACGGGGTCTGCTGGGCGGCACCGAGCTCTGGTTCCTGCCCCGGCACGGGACCGGCCACGGCATACCGCCGCACCGGGTCGACTATCGCGCCAATCTCCGGGCGCTTAAGGACTGTGGTGTCGAACGGGTCGTCGGATTGGGGGCGGTCGGCGGTATCGGCGGCGCCTACGGTCCCCGGGTCCTCGCCGTCCCGGACCAGATCATCGACTATACCTATGGGCGGGCCCAGAGCTTTTACGACGGGGATCAGAACGAGGTTCTGCACATCGACTTCACCCGACCCTATTGTGAGGACCTGCGCCAGGCCCTGCTCCGAGCGGCGAGGGACTGTGAGCTGGATGTGGAGGACGGCGGGACCTATGGCGCGACCCAGGGTCCGCGCCTCGAGACGGCGGCCGAAATCAGGCGCCTGGAACGAGACGGCTGCGATCTGGTCGGGATGACCGGAATGCCCGAGGCGGCCCTGGCCAGGGAGCTGGGACTCTGCTATGCCTGCTTCGCCTTTGTGGTCAACTGGGCGGCCGGTAAGGCGAGCGGGGAGATTCGCATGGAAGAAATCGAGGCCAATGTCGCGGCCTGCGGCGCCCGCATCGAGCGTGTGCTTGCGACCCTGGTTAGGGCACAATGCTATTAAGTTAAGCGTTATCGGTCGGCAAACTAAGAGAAGAAACTACGAATCACGCGAATCCTCGCGAATCGATTCGCGGAAATTCGCGTGATTCGTAGTTTTCTCTTCCGCATCGGTAAGTGGCCAACAGCTAACTTAAGGGCATTGAGTTGGGGCAGGCAGCGAGCCGGGATGAACAGTTTCAAATGGTTGGATCGGAATTTCGATTTCGATCCCGATTTCGGCTTTTACGACACCCTCGAAGGGAGAGGGGATGCAGCTTATGGCGTGCCCAACACACGGCTGTTGACTGTGTTTCCATTTAAACCTTAACCACTACCCAGCAGCGGGAGGTCAGTGAAATATCCGGTCCAGCACCAGGGAGAGCTTATCGGAAGCCCGTGAAAAGCGTCCATGCGAGGCATCTATTACCTGTTCGAGGCGGCGACTGATGGCTTCAATCTCACGGCGCAGACGGCGGTCCTCGTGCTCGATTTTTCTGCGTAGCTCCGAGATGGAGGTGCTTTGCCCGTAAGCCGCGATGCGCTGGTTCTTGGAGTCCTCGTAGGCCCGTTCCAGGTCGTGGAGCCAGGCGCTCTCGACGAGGACCAGGCAGATTTCCCGCAAGGCATCGAGCAGCTGGGCGCCTTGGTCGTCTTCGTGGATGGAGTGGGTCTCGGCGCGGCTGACGATCAGGGAGATGGCAACTGCGAGCTTTGAAACCAGGTCACCCCGTTCGTAGAGGACCCTGTCACGGCTGCTCTTCAGTAGTAGACCGGAGGTGCGATGGGACCTGCGACGGCACTGGTACAGGATGATTCCGAGGACACCCGCAGCGATGACGAGCAGGATCTCCCCGAGACTGACGGACAGCGTAATGGTCGGCATTGGTTACTCCGGTGGTGCAGGGAACGACATCCTTTATCCGCAGATTGCGCGGATTTTCGCAGATTCTCTCGTTTTTCATCGGTGAGAATCTGCGGACCGAAGAACGCGACCGAGGTTCCTGATGCCGGGACAACGGTGGGCACAGCCTCCCCCCTACAAAGCCATGGTTTCGGGAAGATTTATACACGCCCGCCCTGCTCGGGACCGGTCTTCGGGGGAATCCGGCCGGATACCCTCAGCGGCCCAGCTTATCGATCATCGCCTTGACCGAGTATAGGACCCGGTCCTGCAAATCCTTGGCCCAAGGTGGTTGGGGGATATTCCAGCCGATAACGATTCCGACGGCTAGGATAAAGAGGGTATAGAGCATAGGGTCACCTGCAAGGCGTTGGGATAGAGTTACGATTCATTGGGGCGAAGACCAGGTATTTCTATAGAACCACGGATAGACACGGATAAACACGGATTGTGATCTGTGTTTATCCGTGTCTATCCGTGGTTCTTCGGCGCGGTTCGTTCCGGTACAAGTCCAATTAACAAATGGCTTTAGGATTTCTATTACGCTGCACTAGTCTTCCGATCGAACCAGGTCAGCCAGATACCGCTGAGTAACCAGGAATAGGCCCAGGTACCGACGATAATCAACCCGAAGGTGATGACGATGTCCATGGCGCTGCCGTTCAGGGAGAAGGCCGGTACATACCCGAACAGGAAAGGGCCGAGATAGAGGAACTTGGCGAATTTGAACGCGGTGAAGGCGGTCTTCCACAGATTGGCCTTGGCGATGGTGGCACCGGCGAAGGCCGCGATGCAGACCGGCGGCGTAATGTTCGAGTCCTGGGACAACCAATAGACGATCATGTGGGCCGCGATGGGATTGACGCCCAGCTCGGTCAGCGCCGGTACCGCGACCACGGCCGTGATCAGGTAGGCCGCGGTTACGGGTACGCCCATCCCTAAGATCAGGGAGGCCAGGGCCACCAGCAGGATGGTCAGCCACAGCCTGCCGTCGGCCAGCTCGATGACGATGTCCGCAAAGGTGAGCACCAGGCCACTGTAGGTCAGCACGCCGATAATGATGCCGATTACGCCTACTGTGGCGCCGATCTTGAGGCTGGATAGGGTGCCTTGGCGCGCGGCGAGCACGAATCCGTGCATTTCCGATTTGATGTCCGCCCCTCGGGCGTGCCGCCGATAGAGCAGAACGGCAGCGAGGATCAGGCCGTAGATGAGCGGTAGGTTCTCCGCGAGCACCGCTTGCAGCCCGGTTGCCGCCCCCACGCCCCAAAGAGGGGACACAGCAGCGGAAATCCATTGCGCGGGCGCGTCGAGTGCGGCGGTAAAAACCGCGGCGGCCGCGGGTCCCAGCACCTGGCCCGATCCGGCCGCCAACCAGCCGATGGCGAGTACGCAGAACATGAGATAGGACAGGGAGGGGTCGATCTTGGTCTCCACCCGCTTATGGCTGACCAGGATGCAGGTGGCGAGCCCCAGGACGGCGGAATAGCCGGGCGAATAGCCGCTGAGCATGAAGAGGGTGATGACCACCAGCGGCGTGATATAGATCCACTCCTTCCTGAGGATTTCCGTGGCGTCTTGCGCGGATTTCTCGCCGCGGATGCCGAACCGCCTGGCCTCGTAATGGACCATCACGAAGACGCTGAAGAAGTACATGAACGCCGGAAAGACGGCCACCAGCATGATCTGAGCATAGGGGATGCCGGTCAGCTCCGCCATGATGAAGCCGCCCGCCCCCATGATGGGAGGCATGAACATGCCGCCGAGGGAGGCGGCCGGCTCGATTCCGCCCGCCACATGGGGACGGAAGCCTGCCTTCTTCATCATGGGGATGGTGAAGGCGCCGGTGGATACGGTGTTGGCGATGGCGCTGCCCGAGATGGAGCCGAACAGCCCGCTGGCGATGACGGATACCTTGGCCGGTCCTCCGATCTTGTGGCCGACCGCCGCCAGTGGGAAGTCGATGAAGAAGCGTTGGGCGCCGCTCGCTTCCAGAAACGCCCCGAAGATCACGAACAGGATGATGTAGGTAGCCAGTACATTGGCCATGATCCCGAACACGCCGTCGCTTTTATAAAAGATACTGGTGCACAGGTCGGGGAAGGTATCGCCGGCATGAGAGATCAACTCCGGAGCGTAGGCCCCGTAGACGCCGTAGAGGAGCATGACGGCACCGATGATGACGAAGACGTTGCCGACGACCCGGCGTGCGAGCTCGATGCCGAGCAGCACCCCCACTACGGCGATGGCCTTGTCGAGCGCCGTCTCTGCGCCGGCCCGGTAGTTGATGACCTCGAAGTTCGCGATCCAGTAGCCGATGCAAACGATGGAGGCGAGGATCAACAGGTAATCGAGGACCCGGCCCAGGTGTCCCGGCGTCCGGTAGATCAGGAAGACCAGGCTATAGGTAATCAGGATATAGATGCCGCGGTGGAACTGGGTCGGCGCCGGCTCGAGGACCGCAGAATAGGCATAGAAGAGGACCAGACTGAGCGCCAGTAGGTCGAACAGGCGCTGTTCCATACTGGTGAGCTTTTCGAACAAGGAGCGCCTCCTGGCTTGCATGTCTCACCGGGGCGGTCTGCCTGACACCGGATCAGGCCGGCGGTGCATTGGTTTTCGATTCAGTCCGATTGTCTCCCTTTATCGATTGGTAGTCGATTCTTGCCGCACCGTACGGGAGCCGGCGCACGCATATTCGCTCTCCATGGACGCTACGGCTCGACTCGACTCGAGTTTCGGCGCGATGCTAATAGGAAACCTTTTTAATCCGCAGATTACGCAGATTTCCACAGATTATTTCGTTCTTAATCTGCGGAAATCTGCGCAATCTGTGGATAAAGAAAGTCCGGTCCTCCAAACTGCGCCAAATCATTCAGGATTGCTTTTATACTGCCACACGGCACAATCCGAGCTTTTAAATTTCCCCCTCACCCCTGCCCTCTCCCAGAGGGAGGCTGTCGAAAAAGTCCTTTTTAGAAAAGTCTTCACTAATGATATCAATGGGTTACATGTTATAAAAACTGGAAAAATGGACTTTTGCGACACCCTCAGAGGGAGAGGGAGTGAAATGTGCAGATTGTGCCGTGTGGCAGTATAACCAGACAGCTTCTAAGAGCATCCGGACGGGCTGAATTGCAGCTGCGGGCAACCCCGTAGGGGACCTCCAACCGCCGGCTTCCTCTATACGACCTTGGAGATTGCGATGGACATAACCATTTTCGGCAGCGGCTACGTTGGCCTGGTGACCGGGGCCTGCCTCGCCGAAGTCGGGAACAACGTGCTTTGTATCGACATCGATCCTGACAAGATCGCTGTGCTCGACGGCGGCGGCATCCCCATCTACGAGCCGGGTCTCGAGGAGCTGGTGAAGAAGAACCATGATGCGGGCCGGTTGGCGTTCTCGACCGATGCAGCAACCGGCGTCGCGTACGGGCTGTTTCAGTTCATCGCCGTCGGCACCCCGCCGGACGAAGACGGCTCCGCCGACCTGAGGCATGTGCTCGCCGTCGCGCGGACCATAGGGGAGCACATGGACGCCTATCGGATCCTGGTCGACAAGTCCACAGTGCCGGTCGGTACCGCGGATAAGGTAGCGGAGACAGTACGAGAAGCGCAGGCCGCGCGCGGGGTGGATATCGAGTTCGACGTGGTCTCCAATCCCGAATTCCTCAAGGAAGGGGCGGCGATCGAAGATTTCATGCGGCCGGACCGCATTATCATCGGGACTGACAACCCGCGCACCGGCGAGCTGCTGCACGCCCTCTATGGCCCGTTCAACCGCAACCATGACCGGGTTATGCTGATGGACGTGCGCTCGGCGGAACTCACCAAGTACGCCGCCAATGCCATGCTGGCGACCAAGATCAGCTTCATGAACGAGCTGTCCAACATCGCCGAGGCCATGGGCGCGGACATCGAAAAGGTACGGGTAGGCATCGGCTCCGACCCCCGCATCGGCTATCAGTTCATCTATCCCGGTTGCGGGTACGGCGGCTCCTGCTTTCCGAAAGACGTTCGCGCCCTGGAGCGGACGGCCCGCGCCGGCGGGTACGAGGCCCGGCTCCTGAACGCGGTGGAGGCAGTCAACCAGCGCCAGCAAGAGGTCCTGTTCGAGAAGATCGACAATCACTTCGCCGGCAACCTGACCGGCCGCACGATCGCGGTCTGGGGCTTGGCCTTCAAGCCCAACACGGACGACATGCGCGAGGCCCCCAGCCGCAGGCTCATGGAATCCCTCTGGGACGCGGGCGCCCGCGTCCGGGCCTTCGATCCGATTGCCATGGAGGAGACCCTGCGGATCTACGGCGAGCGAGACGACCTGATTCTTACCAAAGATGCCATGTCCGCCGTGGAAGACGCGGATGCCCTGGCAATCGTTACCGAATGGAAAGAGTTCCGCAGTCCGGACTTCGCGGCAATCGCGCGCAAGCTCAACTACCCCCTCCTTTTCGATGGCCGCAATATGTTCGATCCCAAGGTCGTCACCGCGGCGGGACTGACCTATTTCTCCATTGGACGACCAGCGGCCGGTACCGACCACGCTTAGGGACCGGTCCGGCTGCGAGTAGGAAACCGCCACCCTGCGGTGGGAGTCTTCCGATTATGACTACATATGCTGGAGATCCTGTCGAAGAACCGGGATCTGAAGGCGCAGGTCGAGGAGGCCGAGCACATGTTGACCGAAATCGATATCGAATCTTTGCCGTCTTTCAACATTGGCTTTGAGCATGGCGAGAGAAAAGGTGAGGAAAAAGGTCGGAAAGAAGGTCGGGAAGAAGGTAAAGCGCAGGTTGTGCGTCGTTTGTTGAGCCGACATGGTATCGGGGAAGTTTCCGAGTTGCTCGGTCTTTCGGTGGAAGACGTGGAGCGCATCGCCGCAAAGTAACCGTTCAGCCCCCCTCTCGATTCCTGACCTCGAAAACCGGAAATCCGGTTACTCGCAGCGGAAATCCACCTGTGACAGGTACAACACGCCATGAATATCGGAAACATACTCTCTCGTCATGCCCGCTTCCGATCCGATCATACGGCGCTGATCTGCGGCGATCAGCGGCTCACATACAGCGAGTTGAACCGGAGTGTCAACCGGATCGCCAATGCCCTCCACGCAGCGGGTATCCGCAAAGGCGACCAGGTGGCCATGCTCCTTCCCAACTGTAGAGAGCTATGGGAGCTGTATTGGGCCATTGCCAAGCTGGGCGCCGTCTCCGTGCCGCTGAGCCCGCTTCTGAGGGGCAATGGCCTGAGCAATCAACTCAATAATGCGGACACGGCCCTCCTCGTCACCACCGAATCGGTAGCCGTTCACTTGGATCCGGTATTCGATACCTTACGCCTCCGTCACGGCGATGTCTGGCTCATCGATGCGGAAGGGCATCATTGCTACGATTCCTTCCATAGCCATAAGCAGCGAGCATCGGATGGGGAGCCCCCGGAAGCCGATATCCGGCCCGATGATCTCTATAATATCATCTATAGTAGCGGTACCACGGGTGAGCCCAAGGGCATCATGCACACCTATCGCATCCGGGCGGCCTATATGACGTTGTTCAGTAGTTATTACCGTATGACTCCCAAATGCGTGGTCTTACACTCGGGCTCCATCATATTCAATGGGTCCTTTCTCACGACCATGCCGGTGATGTTTCTCGGCGGCACATTCGTTCTGCATGAAAATTTCGAGGCCGGGAATGTAGTACGTGCGATCAAGGAAGAAGGCGTAACCCATACCATATTGGTACCGTCGCAGATCGTGGCTATCCTCGAGCATCCCGATTTCAACGGAGAGCACATCGCATCATTGGAGATGATACTGTCCGTCGGGGCCCCATTGCCTCAAAAACACAAAGAGGAAATCGATCGCCGTATCCCCGGTGTGTTTTATGAGCTGTACGGACTGACGGAAGGGTTCGTGACCATACTCGATAAGACGGATTTTCATAAGAAGCCGGGATCAGTCGGTTGTCCTCCGCAGTTCTTCGACATGCGGATCCTCGATGACGCAGGCCGGGATCTACCTCCGGGAGAGGTGGGAGAGATCGTGGGCAGGGGCCCGATCCTGATGGCGGGATACTATAAGGACCCCATACGCACGCGAGATACTATAAGGGATGGCTGGTTGTATTCCGGTGATCTGGGGTATATGGATAGGGATGGCTATCTCTTCCTGGTGGATCGAAAAAAGGATATGGTCATCAGCGGTGGGGTGAACATATACCCGAAGGATATAGAGGATATAGTGATCGGGCATCCCGAGGTCCGGGAAGTGGCGGTATTCGGCGTGCCGGATGAATCCTGGGGAGAATCGCTGGTCGCAGCCGTTGTGTTGAAACCATCGAGTGACGTAGAGAGCGATGAATTGAAGTCCTGGGTCAACGATCGTGTAGAGGCCCGCTTTCACAAGCTCAGGGCGGTCCATATGATGGAGGATTTCCCGCGGAATGTAGCCGGAAAAACACTCAAACGTGAGATCAAAAGACAATATCTGGAAAGGGAACAAACGGGCCGCCGCTGTGGATGACCAAGGCAGCCACCATAGATGACAGGGCAGCCGCCGTGGACAACATGGACTGAATGGACCCAATGGACTGGGGGCAGCTCAGCGCGTCGCAGGTTAGTGGGGCGTTACCAGTTGTCCCCCGTCCACTTTGTCCATGCCGTCCATGCTGTCCATGGCGGTTGCCCGAAACCTGTCGGAACCCTCAATGTCCCGTTACGCCGTCGGTATCGATCTTGGAACCACCCACACGGTCGTCGCCTATGCCGACGAGGAGGCGCCCCAAGCACCGCTCCAGGTCTTCCCGATCGACCAATTGGTGGCCCCCGGGGAGGTCGCGGCACGTCCCCTGCTCACCTCCATGCGCTACCATCCGGCCGACGGCGAGTTGGCCGACGAAGACCGTATCCTCCCCTGGCAATTGGCCGCGGCTGCCGATGCCGGCGGGGAAGTGGAAGAAACGGGAGCAGTGGAAAAAACGGGGGCAGTGAAAAAAGCGATCATCGGCGCGCTCGCACGGGAGTTGGGGTCCAAGGTCCCCGGACGGCTGGTCACCAGCGCCAAAAGCTGGCTCTCGCACCCCGGCGTCGACCGTACCGCGGCCATCCTGCCCTGGGGGGCCGCGCCGGAGGTCCCGCAGGTTTCGCCCCTGGACGCCAGTGCCGGCTATCTGAGCCACGTCCGTCGGGCCTGGAATCATCGCTTTCCGAACGACCCCCTCGAACACCAGGACATCGTCCTCACGGTCCCCGCCTCGTTCGACGAGGTCGCCCGGCGGCTCACGGTGGAGGCCGCCCGGCGCGGCGGTCTGCCGCGGGTCCGGTTGGTGGAGGAGCCCCAGGCCGCCTGCTACGATTGGCTCGCCCGCCACGCCGAGACACTCGGGCAGGCCCTCTCCGGCGTCCGTACCCTGCTGATCTGCGATGTCGGCGGCGGCACCACCGACCTGACCCTGATCCGCGTAGAGCACGCTGACGGCCACCCCCGCTTGGTGCGTATCGGCGTCGGCGAGCACCTGATGCTGGGGGGCGACAATATGGACCTGGCCCTGGCCCACATCGCCGAGCGACGATTGGTGGAAGCCGGCGGCCGACTCGGTGCCGCGCAGCTCTCGCAGCTGGTGCAGCAGTGTCGTAACGCCAAGGAGCGGTTACTTGCACATCAGGCCCCCAAGACCGCATCCGTTACTCTGGTGGGAACGGGCGCGCGCCTGATCGGTCAGGCCCGCTCGACGGAGCTCGGCCGCGATGAGGTCCAAGAGCTGATCGTCGACGGCTTCTTTCCGCGCACGGCTCCCGACGAACGCCCCCGGTCCAGGCGGGCAGCCCTCGTGGAGTTCGGGCTCCCCTATGCCGCCGACCCGGCCATTACTCGCCACCTGGCCGCCTTTCTGGCGGATCACGCGGCGGACCTGGCGGCGGGGAGCCATAGCCCGGCTACCCCCGGTGCCGTACCGGTGCCTGACGCGGTGCTGCTGAACGGCGGTGTATTTCGCAGCGCGGTCCTCGTAGAAAGACTCTTCGAGATCCTGGGTACCTGGCGGGGCGAGCCCCCACGGGCGCTATCCAACGACCACCCCGACCTGGCGGTTGCCCGCGGCGCCGTGGCTTACGCCCTGGCCAGACAGGGGCGCGGTGCGCGCATCGGCGGCGGCTCGGCGCGCAGCTATTTCCTGATGATCGAGGAGGCAATGCGGGATACGCAACGCGCGGTCTGCCTGCTGCCGCGCGGATCGGAAGAGGGCCGGGAGTTGCGCCTGACCGAACGCCGGTTCTCGTTACGCCTGGGCCAACCGGTGCGCTTCGGCCTCCTCGCCGCCACCGGTGACCGATGCTCCTTGCCCGGTGAGCTGGTCGAGGTCGATCGCGAACGGTTTCGACCGCTGCCCCCGCTGGCCACCGTCCTCGACGGCCCGGCGGATGCGGACGTGGGAGACGCCCGCGAGGTCCCGGTCCAGCTGGCGGCCATGCTCACGGACATCGGCACGTTGGAAATCGACTGTGTTGCAACCGATGCGGCCCCGGCTGACCTCAAACGGCGGTGGCGCCTGGAGTTTCAGCTCCGCGGCCAGGGGGAGAAGGCGGCCGCGGCTATACCCGCGGAGTTTCCCGCGGGTTTCTCTCAGGCGGTGGAACGGATCGAACGGGTCTATGGGAGCCGGATCGCGGGCGTCGGGCCCAAGGAAGCCAAAACGCTGCAGCGGGACCTGGAAAAGCTCCTCGGCCGCCGCGACACCTGGGAGATTCCGGTGCTGCGCGAGCTCTTCGGTGTCCTCTGGGACGGCGTCAAACGCCGGCGGCGCAGCGCCGATCATGAGCGCTTGTGGTTCAATCTGGCCGGCTTTTGCTTGCGCCCCGGCTACGGCTATCCACTCGATGACTGGCGCCTCCGACAGCTCCGGACCCTCTATGAGCAGGGAGTCCAATACCAGGACGAAGCGCGTAACCAGGCCGAATGGTGGACCCTGTGGCGGCGTGTCGGCGGCGGCCTGGATCAGGCCCGGCAGCTGCGCATCTTCGGGGACATCGAGGGCCACCTCCACAAGCCCGGCGGCCGCAGTGGAAAAAGTGAAAAAAGTGGAAAAAGCGCGCAGACGCCGGCCTATGACGCCCTGATCCAGTTAGTGGCGGGCCTCGAACGACTGCCCCCCGAGCACAAGGCGCGGCTCGGCGAGTTGCTGTTGCAGGCGGGGCGGAGACCCACCGATGCGACCCGGCGCTGGTGGGCCCTGGGACGTCTGGGGGCGCGGGTCCCCTTTTACGGCAGCGTGCACCAGGTAGTACCGCGTTCTCTCGCCGAGGCCTGGCTCGAACAGCTGTTCGGCCTCGACTGGCGGGCCGTGGCACCGGCGGCATTCGCGGCCACCCAGCTGGCGCGGATGAGTGGAGACCGCGAGCGGGACCTGGATTCGGCGGTGCGCGAACGGGTCGTCGTACGCCTGCGCAAAGAGAAGGCCCCTCAAAGATGGATCGCCATGGTGCAGGCGGTTACCGAGCTCGATGCCTCGGAGGAGGCGCTCATCTTCGGCGAATCCCTGCCCCCCGGCCTGCGGTTGGTCGGCTGAGAGGCTGTCTAAAAACTAACACATTGATTTAAAAATGAAAAATTCTTCGTGTCTTCGTGACTTTGTGTGAGAAATGAAGAACATCACACAAAGGCACAAAGCTACAAAGGGGTACTAAGAGACTGTCTTTTTAGACAGGCTCTGAGGGGACACGGACCAGAGGATGAGTATTCTTTTTGCCGCAAACGAACGCGAATAAGAGAAAACTGTTAATGATCCGGCAGCTTCAATCCATCCGCAGATTACGCAGATAAAAAACACAACAATCTGCGAGAATCTGCGTAATCTGCGGACAGAAAAGACAATGTGACCTTTTGCGACCGATTTGCGTTAATTGGTGTTTATTGGCGGATAAATCCCGTACCGGAAAGCGATGCACCCTGAATTTCCCCTCTTCCCCGACATCCTCTATCTCAACCACGCCGCCGTCGCCCCCTGGCCCAGGCGTACCGTCGCCGCGGTGGCCCGTTTCGCGCAAGAGAGCGGGACGCGGGGTGCCGCCGATTATTCGCGTTGGATCGGGACCGAGACGCGGCTGCGCGAACGCCTGGCGGACCTGATCGGTGCCCCCTCGCCGACGGACATCGCCCTGGTAAAAAACACCTCCGAGGGCCTGTCGATCATCGCCTACGGCATCGACTGGAAACCGGGCGACAACGTCATCGGTATCGCCCAGGAATTCCCATCCAACCGCATCGTCTGGGAGTCCCTGAACGACCGCGGGGTCGCCTATCGCCGGCTCGACCTGGATGCGTCGTCGGCGCCGGAGGCGGATCTCATGGCTTTATGTGACGAGCGCACCCGGCTGATCGCCCTGAGCTCGGTCCAGTATGCCAGGGGGTTGTGGTTGGATCTGGAGCGGCTGGGGGACTTCTGCCGTGGCCGGGGTATCCTGTTCTGCGTGGACGCAATTCAAAGCCTGGGGGTCATACCCTTCGACTTGGCGCGCACCAAAGCGGATTTCGTGGTAGCGGACGGGCACAAGTGGATGCTGGGTCCCGAGGGACTCGGCCTACTCTATGTGAACCCGCGCCTGCGGCCGGGATTGCGCCTCTCTCAGTACGGCTGGCACATGGTGGAACACCGCGGCGATTTCGACCGCGTGGACTGGACCCCCGCTGCAGATGCCAAGCGATTCGAGTGCGGCAGCCCAAATACGCTCGGGGTCCACGCCCTGGATGCCAGCCTGTCTCTGCTATTGGAGACCGGGATCGATCACATCCGGGCCGCCGTGGCCGAACGCACCCAGCGCCTCATCGAGCTGATCGACGGGCGCGGCTTCGAACTGCTGAGTCCCAGGGACCCCGAGCGGCGCGCCGGGATCGTAACTTTTCGCGTCCCCGGCGCCGACCACCGGACCCTCCACCAGGCGTTGACAGACCGCGGCGTCATCTGCGCCCGACGAGGTGGCGGGATCAGATTCTCTCCCCATTTCTATACCCCGCACAGCATCCTGGAGCGAGCCGTCCGGATAACTGCTAAGATTACGGAAAGCAAGTTCGCATGGAAGTGACCTTTGGTTAGATTGCATGCAGTCGAATGCACTCAAGTTCCCCATACACGCAAATAGATTTAAATGCTAGTAAATCATTCGAACGAAAAGCTTGTTAATGCCATCATTTACTTTGTGAAAAACACAAAGTTTTGCGGCAAGACCAAGCTGTTTAAACTGCTCTATTTTCTTGATTTTGAACATTACTCTATTACAGGTCGAAGTGTTACGGGTTTGGAGTACCATGCATGGCCAAAAGGTCCGGTTCCTGTCCGAATATTCAATGAGATAGATGCTCCCGCCAATGAATTCAAGGATGCTTTTCGAATAACAAAGAAGAAAACTTTCCAAGGAAAAGTAATGAACAATATTGTTCCACTAAAAGAGTTTTCACCGGATCACTTTACCAAAAGGGAATTGAGATTACTAAAACAGCTAAGTGAAGAATATTCTGAGTCCTATGCGAATGACATGGTGGAGGCAACTCATCTCGAGAATTTACCCTGGCACCAGATCTATGAGATTAGGGGTTTAAAGCAAGAACTGATACTGTATGAGCTTGCTCTTAAAAAATCGGAATATGAGCAAGTAATCAAAAACGCCTATGAAAATGAAGAGCTTGAGGAGAACTATCGGTGACTCCTGGAACTTTTCTTTATGATGACAATTTCAAATTTCATGATGGCGCAGTGGGCCGTAAAATTTTCGTAGTATTAAACAATGGCACTTCGGGAACATACGTTGCCGCCAAAACAACATCTTGACAAAACGCTCCAGTGGTAGGTCGGGTTAGGTGCCAATGCCATTAAGTTAAGCGTTGCCAGTCGGCAAACCAGAGGAAAAACTACGAATCACGCGAATCCTCGCGAATCGATTCGCGGAAATTCGCGTGATTCGTAGTTTTCTCTTCCGCATCGGTCAGCAACCAGCGACTAACTTAATGGCATTGGGTTAAACGCGCCGTGCGATGCGGGCCTGGGCAACCGCGAGGCTGAACGCGCCGTAACTCGACATCCAAGGATAACCCGCAGCGTCCTGTGCCCGGTACGGGGGTATCGCAAAAGTCCTTTCGAACCACAGAGGACACAGAGAACATAGAGAAAGGCACAGACCAATTCTCTGCGTTCTCTGTGTCCTCTGTGATTTGAACTTCACAGACTGATAGCTGACGCCACCGTTTTTGCGACGCCCTCGGTACGGTGGGGGGATCCGCTTCTCCCTCCATTTCCATACCCCGCCCGACGTCCTGGAGCAAGCCGTTCGGATAACCGCCGAGGCCGCGGCAAGCGGATAACCGCCGCGCGCCCGATGAAGGTGTCGCAAAAGTAGCGCCGGCGTCCCCGCCTGCATTGGTTGATGCAGGCGAGGACGCCTGCGCTACAGTCGATCCGAGGGAGCCTATGAGTAAGACCGACAACGGCGCCAATCTCGGCTTTGAGAACCGGATGTGGGCCGCCGCCGACAAGCTCCGGGGCCACATGGATGCCTCCGAGTACAAACACGTGGTCCTGGGTCTGATCTTCCTGAAATACATCTCCGACGCCTTCCAGGCCAAGTACGAGCAATTGGAGACGACCCAGGACACCGAATACACGGACCCGGAAGACCGCGACGAATACCTGGCAGCCAATATCTTCTGGGTCCCGCCGGAGGCCCGCTGGGCCAGGCTGCAGGCCGGCGCCAAGCAATCGACCATCGGCAAGCTGGTCGATAACGCGATGGCGGCCATCGAGAAAGAGAACCCGACTCTCAGGGGCGTTCTCCCCCAAGACTATGCCCGGCCGTCGCTGGACAAACACCGGTTGGGTGAACTGATCGACATCATCGGCAAGATTGGGCTGGGGGACGAGGCGGCCCGGTCGAAAGATATCCTGGGCCGGGTGTACGAGTATTTCCTGGGTCGCTTCGCCGCGGCGGAAGGCAAGGGCGGCGGCGAATTCTACACCCCCCAGTGCGTCGTCAAGCTGCTGGTCCGGATGCTCGAGCCCTATAAGGGCCGCGTGTACGACCCCTGCTGCGGCTCGGGTGGCATGTTCGTCCAGAGCAAGCGGTTTGTCGAGGAGCACGGCGGCCGGCTGGGCGACATCGCCCTCTATGGTCAGGAATCCAACGCCACCACCTGGCGGCTGGCCATGATGAACCTGGCGATCCGGGGGCTCGACGCCAACCTCGGCGGTTTTTATGCGGACAGCTTCCATAAGGACCTGCACCAGGACCTGCGGGCCGATTTCGTCCTCGCCAATCCGCCCTTCAATATGAGCGACTGGGGCGGCGAGCGCCTACGCGAGAACGCCCGCTGGAAATACGGCATCCCGCCGGTGAACAACGCCAACTACGCCTGGATTCAGCATTTCATTCACCACCTGTCTCCCACAGGGGTTGCCGGCTTTGTCATGGCCAACGGGTCCATGTCCACCAACACCACGAGCGAGGGGGAAATCCGCAGGGGCATCATCGAGGCGGATCTGGTGGATTGCATGATCGCCCTGCCCGGCCAACTCTTTTATACGACCCAGATCCCGGTGTGCCTGTGGTTCCTGGCCCGCAACAAAAAGAACGGCAGGTTCCGGGATCGGCGCGGTCATACGCTCTTCATCGATGCACGCAAGCTGGGCGCCCTCATCGACCGGACCCACAAGGATTTTTCCGACCAGGAGATCGACCGAGTCGCCGCGACCTATCACGCCTGGCGCGGCGAGCAGGAGGCCGAGGAATACGCGGACGTGCCGGGCTTCTGCAAGAGCGCCGCCATCGAGGAGATCAGAGAGCACGGCTATGTGTTGACCCCAGGCCGCTATGTGGGCGCGGCCGAGGATACCGGTGTTCCCTTTGACCAAAAGATGGCGGAGCTGACCGCAACGCTTAATAAG
The DNA here is from genome assembly GCA_011392765.1 of Candidatus Thiosymbion ectosymbiont of Catanema sp. Cochon2018. Taxonomy (GTDB): domain Bacteria; phylum Pseudomonadota; class Gammaproteobacteria; order Chromatiales; family Chromatiaceae; genus Thiosymbion; species Thiosymbion ectosymbiont_A. The sequence goes on from WYCW01000004.1 coordinate 618,716, forward strand.
CAGTTCGCCGAATCGGCTGCGCTGGAAAAGGAGATCGAGAAGAACCTGGCGGCGCTGGGTTTCGAGGTGAAAAAATGAATGTGAGCGAACTCATCGAGAAGTTGAAAGGTTGCCCTCAGAACGCCCGTGTCGTTGCACCGGGCTATGAAGATGGGTTTGATGACGTGCTGGATACGCAAGACGTGTTCATCAAGCCGAACGCCAACGTCGAACGATGGTACGAAGGCCTGCACGACCACCTTTTGCACGATGAATCAGGCGCGGAAAAAGCGGTTCGCTTGATGACGAGCCGCCGATATGGAGATAGCGACTGATATGGTCGAATACGACAAGTTTCAGAAAGCACTCAAACACCTTGAACGCCAGTACGAACATTACAGGACGCTCGATGAAAACCAGCCGGAACTGATCCATGAAGGTATTGCGGAATCAGTCATTCATCGCTTTGAAACCTGCTATGACTGCATGTGGAAAGTACTCCGACGCTATCTGATAAATGAGTTGGGAATTCCTGAAGTCCCCAGCAGTCCGAAGAAAGTTATTCGACTTGCCGGAGAAAACGAGTTGTTCGCTTCATCAACGGAACAGTGGCTGAAATATGCCGAAGCGCGTATTGCTACTTCGCATGACTACAGTGGTGAGAAGGCCATGGATGCTCTGGAGCTGATGGGCGACTTCATCGACGATGCGATTGGCCTCTACCAGACCATAAGTGGAGAGACTTGGGAGTGAATGACGGGCGGAAATGGCTGTCCGATCGAAGACCAATCGATGTACCGATGGAGAATAGCGGGATGGATACGGAGCGGCTTGAAAACTCGATCCGGCGCCTCGCGCAGATGTTGGAGGAGTACGAACGCATCGAGGAGCTCGAAGAGCGCTTGCAGGAGGCGGTGAAGGAATCCTTGCTGCAGCGATTCGAGTACAGCTGGGAAATGGCCTGGAAGACGGGGAAACGCTATCTCGTCGAGGTCGAAGGTTACCCGAGGGGAATCGGGCCGAATCCCACGGTTCGCCTGCTGGGCGAGTTGGGCCTGCTCGATCCCGAAAAGTGGCTGGTCTACGCCCAAGCCCGGCAGGACTCCTCGCACGATTACAGCGGCGAAAAGGCGGATTCCGTGCTGGAGATGATCGCTGGTTTCTATGCGGATGCGCGCGCGTTGCTGGCAAGACTCGACGAGCGGCTGGAAGACCGGCGGGCGGAACCATGATCGACCTGCGCGACGATCAGATGGCGCTGGTGCGGCGCATTCTTGCCGAGCAGGTGCCGGAATGCGAGGTACGGGCCTTCGGATCGCGTGTGACCTGGACCGCCGGCGACAACTCCGACTTGGACCTGGTTGTGATCGGCACGGGAAAGCTTGGCTGGCAAACCATGGCCGGGATCAGGGACGCCTTCGAGGAATCGATACTGCCCTTTCGCGTGGACCTGCTCGATTGGCATGTTATTCCCAAGAGCTTTCGCAAGAATATTCTTGAGGGGTACGAGGTGATTCAGAACCCCATCATGAGAGGCAACGGCGATGAAAAATTGATTGAACATATAAAAGATGAGGGAGTGAAGCGGTACGGGTGGTTCTGGGGTGCGGGGGGTGAATTTCAGACGGCACGACTAGGCAACTTCGCAGAGGTTCAGACAGGGCCATTTGGTAGTCAGCTTCATAAAAAGGACTATGTTGATGTCGGCACACCAATCATTACAGTGGAACATTTAGGTGACAATCGAATTATCCATTCAAACCTTCCGCGTGTTTCAGACAAAGACCGTCTGCGCCTAAGCAAATATTGGATACAGAAAGGAGATATTGTTTTCAGCCGTGTTGGTTCAGTTGACCGTAGAGCATATGTGCACGAGCAAGAGGACGGCTGGTTGTTTTCTGGTCGTTGTCTGCGAGTTCGTGTAACTGACAAAAATCTAAATTCACGCTTTCTATCATTTTTCTTCGGGCTGGAAAGTATCAAGGAGCATATTCGTCAGATAGCTGTAGGTGCAACAATGCCATCATTGAACACATCCTTGTTAAGTAACCTTGAAATAATTATTCCACCTCTATCCGAACAACGTGCCATCGCCCACATCCTCGGCACACTCGACGACAAGATCGAATTGAACCGGCGCATGAACGAGACGCTGGAGGCCATGGCCCGCGCCATCTTCAAATCCTGGTTCGTGGATTTCGACCCGGTACGTGCCCGTGGGGGCGAATTACCATTCGCCCTGAACCTGCCGTCTGAAATTCTGAATCTCTTCCCCGACAGCTTCGAGGATTCGGAGCTGGGGGAGATTCCGAGGGGGTGGGAGATCAACTCAATTGGTGAGGTCGTTCGGTGTGTCGGCGGGTCAACGCCAAGCACCAAGAGTCCTGCATTATGGGATGGCGGCACGAATCCTCTTGTGACCCCCAAGGATATGTCATCACTTACAAGCCCAATAATACTGGATACAGCTCGCCACATTACCGACGCTGGCGTTGACAAGATAAGTTCAGGTCGTCTTCCCACGGGGACCGTTCTTCTCTCCTCAAGGGCACCTATCGGCTATCTTGCTATAGCAAAAGTACCTGTTTCGGTAAACCAGGGCATCATCGCGATGATCTGTGATAAATCGCTGCCCAATTACTATGTGCTGTATTGGATAGAGGCAAATATGGAAACCATCAAGAGCAACGCTGGTGGAACTACATTTGCCGAAATCAGCAAACGCAATTTCAGGCCTATCCAAGTCGTTGTTCCCCATGAACGTGTTCTTGAGGCTTTTATTCAACAGGTCGGGGCGTTGCACAAGCAACTAGTTCTCAACCTCCAAGAATCAAACACCCTTACTTTCCTCCGCGACCTGCTCCTCCCCAAACTGATTTCCGGCGAGCTGCGGGTCCCGGATGCCGAGAGGTTCATTGCGGAGGCCGGGGTATGAGTGGACACAATGGACAGCATGGACGACTTGGACAATATGGACATGCCGGATTCGACGATGAGGTCGAGGGGTTGGATCTGTGTACCCCGGCTGCCGAGAGGTTCACTGCGGAGGTCGGAGTATGAGTGGACGGAATGGACAGGATGGACAAAGTGGACGGGGAATGAGAGGTAAACCGACCGAGGGACTGATTCCCAGGCACGGCGGCTACCGCAAGCTGAAGAGCTTTCAAATCGCGCAATTGGTCTATGACGTGACGGTGCGGTTTTGTGACCGCTATATCAATAAACGCAGCCGTACCCACGACCAGATGGTGCAGGCGGCACGCTCGGGGGTACAAAACATCGCGGAGGGCAGCAAGGCCTCGGGTACATCCAAAAAGACCGAACTGAAGCTGACCAATGTGGCGCGGGCAAGCCTCGAAGAATTACGCCTGGATTATGAGGATTTTCTCCGACAACGGTGCTTGCCGCAGTGGGAGCGAGAGGACCCGCGCTGGGCGGAGCTCATCAATCGGCGGTGTTCTACTGCCGATGAGGTGGCACAGTGGATACGAGAGGTCCATGATGGAAATGGACAAAGTGGACAATATGGACAAGGTGGACAAAATGGACCGTCCATGAAGTCCACGCTGTCCATTCCGTCCACTCAGTCCACCAAGTCCACTTATCCCGAAATAGCCGCCAATGCCGCACTGGTCCTGATCGCCGTGGCGTGCAGCCTGCTCGACCGTCAGCTTGCCGCTCAGGCCGACGCCTTCGAGGCAGAAGGTGGGTTTACCGAACGCCTTTATAAAAGACGGACCCAGGCGCGGAGGAGACAATGAGCGCCATCTATTTCCGAAGATGGCTACGGCAACGGATGTCACGATGATGAGGCCGGTCTATGAACGAAATCATTTTCTACCGCACGCCGGATGGCGATAAGAAAATCGAGGTGACATTTCAGGATGAAAATTTCTGGATGACACAAAAGGCTATTGCCCGGCTATTTGGAGTTGAAGTACCTGCTATCAGCAAGCATTTGGGAAATATTTACGAGACGGGAGAGCTGGAGCGGAAAGCAACTATTTCCATTTTGGAAACAGTTCGACGGGAGGGCGCCCGCAGCGTCAAGCGGAAGCTGGAGTACTATAGCCTCGACGCCATCATCGCCGTGGGCTACCGGGTCAACAGTTATCAGGCCACCCAATTCCGTATATGGGCGACTAAAACCCTTAAGGAGTTTATCATCAAAGGCTTTGTGCTGGATGATGAGCGGCTCAAGCAGGGACAGCGTTTTGGCAGGGATTATTTCGACGAGCTCCTGGAACGGATTCGGGAGATCCGTGCCAGCGAACGGCGTTTTTATCAAAAGATCACTGATATTTACGCGCTGGCGGCCGATTACGACAAGGATGCCCCAATTACTAAGGAGTTCTTCGCCACCGTACAGAATAAGCTGCACTGGGCCATTACCGGGAAAACCGCCGCGGAGACCATCTATGACTCGGCCAATGCCGAAAAAATACACATGGGGCTGACAAGCTGGAAACAGGCGCCCGAAGGGAAAATTTTGAAATCGGATGTTTCCGTTGCCAAGAACTATTTGAGCGAGGCGCATATCAGGGAGTTGAACCGCATTATCTCTGCTTATCTCGATCTTGCGGAAAACCGGGCTCAGCGGCAGATTCTAATGAAAATGGAGGACTGGGTTCGGTTTCTTCATAATTTTCTGGAGCTTGCCAACTACCCTATTCTGGAAGGCAAGGGCAAGGTGAGTGCCCTAGACGCCAAACTCAAAGCCGAACAGGAATATGATACCTATCGCAAGCGACAGGATCGGGAGTTTATTTCGGACTTTGACCGAGCAATCAAACGGGTTCAGGGAAAGCAAAAGGAAAACAATGGATAAAACGACCGAAGCCACCCTGGAACAAACCACGCTCGAATGGTTTGCATTGCTCGGCTGGCAGACCGCCTTCGGCCCCGACATCGGCCCGGAGGGTCCGGCCCGCGAACGCACGGGCTATGATCAGGTCGTCTTGCCCGAGAGGCTCCGATCCGCGCTCATAAACATCAACTCGGACCTCCCGCCGGCCGCCATCGACGAGGCCGTCCGGAAAATTACCCGCACCGAGTCACGCAGCCTGATCGAGAACAACCGGCGTTTCCATCGAATGCTCACCGATGGGGTGGATGTCTCCTATCGGCGCAACGGGCGTGAGGTTCATGACAAGGTATGGCTGTTGGATCTCGCGGAGATCGAGAATAACGATTGGCTCGTGGTCAATCAGCTCAGGGTCATCGAGAATCGCAGAAACCGGCGGCCGGACCTGGTGGTCTTCGTCAACGGCCTGCCCTTGGGTGTAATCGAGCTCAAGAACCCCGCGGATGAGAAGGCGACCATCCGCCACGCCTTCAATCAGCTCAATACCTACAAGAACGACATTCCCGGCCTGTTCGTCTACAACGAGCTGCTCGTGATTTCCGATGGCCTGGAGGCCTGCGGCGGAACCCTCACCAGCGGTTGGGATCGGTTCATGCCCTGGCGGACCATCGAGGGCAAGGAAGTCGCTCCGCGAGGCTCGGTAGCGCTCGAGGTGTTGCTCAAGGGGGTCTTCGACAAGCGGCGCTTTCTCGACCTTCATCGGTTTCACGGGGACGCCGATCGAGCATGAAGACCGCAGTACCCCGGCGGTCTTCGGAAACTACATCGACCAGTACGACATCCTGCGGGCGGTCGAGGACGGGGCCACGGTCCCGATTTACTACGAAGGCAGATTGGCGAAGATCGGGCTGCGAGAAGAAGAAAAACCGACCATCGATCCCGAATTCGAGGAAATCACGGAGGGTGAAGAGGAGTCCGATAAGCAGAGATTGCGTACCAAGTGGGCCACCCTCGAAGCGATGGTCGGCACGGAAAAACGGATCGCGCTGGTCGCGGAAGACCTGGTCAATCACTTTGAAGCCCGCCTCTCCGCCCTGGACGGCAAGGCGATGGTGGTCTGCATGAGCCGTCGCATCTGTGTGGATATGTACCAGGCCATCGTGAAGCTCAGGCCGGATTGGCATCGCGCCGACGACGGCCAGGGGGTGCTGAAAGTCGTCATGTCCGGCTCGGCGTCGGATCATACCGAGTGGCAGTCCCATATCCGCGACAAGCCGCGACGTGAGGCCCTGGCCAAGCGGTTCAAGGACCCGGACGACCCCATGCAAGTAGTAATCGTGCGGGATATGTGGCTGACCGGATTCGACTGCCCGTCGCTGCATACGATGTACGTGGACAAGCCCATGCGGGGGCACAGTCTGATGCAGGCAATCGCCCGAGTCAACCGGGTATTCAAGGATAAACCGGGGGGATTGGTAGTCGACTACCTGGGCCTGGCGGATCAGTTGAAACGGGCCCTCGCGGACTATACCGAAGCGGGCGGCCGCGGCCAGGCGGCGGTCGACCAGGAACAAGCCGTCGCAGTGATGCGGGAGAAGTACGAGGTGGTCGTCTCCATGTTCCACGGCTTCGATTACGCTACCTATCTCCAAGCGGAACCGACCCGGCGTATCGCCGCCGCTATGGATCATATCCTGCAGTTAGAGGACGGGAAGAAGCGCTTTTTCAAGGAGGTAAGGGCGCTGTCGAAGGCCTTTGCCCTCGCCGTCCCGCATGAGCAAGCCTTAAAAATCCGGGATGAGGTCGGGTTCTTCCAGGAGGTCCGCGCCGGCTTGGTAAAGGCAACGGTCGCCGGCGAAGGCAGGACCCCCGAAGAGATGGATACCGCGATCCGCCAGTTGGTATCCAGGGCCGTGGCGCCGGCAGGGGTCATCGACATCTTCGCCGCGGCGGGATTGAAAAAGCCGGATATTTCGATCCTCTCGGATGAGTTTCTCCAGGAGGTCCGGCAGCTCCCCCACCGGAATCTCGCCGTCGAGCTGCTCCGAAAACTCCTGCACGACGAGATCAGGACGAGTGCCCGCAAGAACGTCGTCCAGTCACGCTCCTTTGCGGAGATGCTGGAGCAGGCCGTCAGGAAGTACCAAAACCGGGCGGTCGAGGCCACGCAGGTCATCGAGGAACTGATCGAGCTGGCCAGGGAGATGCGCGCGGCTCAAAGACGCGGTGCCGACCTCGGCATGACCGATGAAGAGGTCGCTTTTTACGATGCCCTGGAAGTCAACGATAGTGCCGTCAAGGTCTTGGGGGATGAGACGCTGAAAATGATTGCCCATGAGCTGGTCGCGGCGGTCCGACGGAGCCTGACGATCGACTGGACCGTGCGCGAAAACGCCCGCGCCCGGATCCGGGTGATTGTGAAAAAGATTCTCCGCAAGTATGGATATCCACCGGACAAAGAGGAAAAAGCGACACAAACCGTTTTGGAACAGGCGGAGGTGCTCTGCAAAGAGTGGATTTGATCGCGATGTAAAACGCGACCTGGAGCTTGCAGCCAATGGGTAAAACAAGAATGCGTGAGATCATAGAATCCGGCTTCAAAATCACTGCACCGGAGGATATGAGTTTCCGGCTTAGGGGCTGTCTAAAAACTAACACATTGATTTTAAGTCGGTAGGCTGGGGGGCAAGGAACGAACCCCAGCGTTGGTTATTGCTGGGTTTTGGCCGTCCCTGGCCGCAACCCAGCCTACGGCCTACGGTCCCTTTTTAGACAGTCTCTTAGCCAAAACCCTGCCTATCGAAATCTTGCAGGTCTCGGTCTAAAAGAAATGGATATCGGCTGGTGGGACTCTGCCGACAATAGGCTGATCTTCCCGTAGCTGAAGGGAATCGAAATTCGGCGGGGTTTTGATAAATCAGCGGATTGAACAAGAGGTCAAATGCATGTTCGAGGCCACCAAGGTCGGACGCACGGTCGACAAGGCGTCCTTCAAACTCCAGCAGGAGGCATTGCGCACCCAGCTCCTGGAGGTACAGCGCGAGCTGCTGCAGACCGACATCCCGGTAATCGTCCTCGTCTCGGGGGTGGAAGGAGCCGGTAAGGGAGAGGTCGTCAACCGCCTCAACGAATGGCTGGATACCCGCGGCGTACGCACCTTCGCCTTCTGGGACGAGACCGAAGAAGAACGCCAGCGGCCACGCTATTGGCGTTTCTGGAACGCCGTCCCCGCGCGCGGGAAGCTCGCCATCCTGTTCGGCGGCTGGTACCAGGCCCCGCTCGAGCAGCGTTTCCAAGGGCTATGCAACGACACCGAGCTGGATGCCGAGCTCAATCGGATCGCGGATTTCGAGCGCATGCTCATCAACGACGGGGCCCTGGTCGTCAAGTTCTGGTTCCACCTCTCCGAGCAGGACCAACAGGCCCGCCTCAAGGAGCTTTCCCGCGACGACCGCAGCCGCTGGAAGATGTTGCCGAAGAAGGGCCGGTTTCATGAGCATTATCATCGATACGAACGGATTGCCGAGCGCGTCATCCGGTATACCGACTGCGGGATCTCGCCCTGGTACCTGATCGAGGCGGAGGATCGGCGCTACCGGGACCTCACCGTCGGTAAAACCCTGCTGCACGCCGTCAAGGTCCGTCTTAGCCAACCGCCTGCCGTGGAGCCGCCTTCCACCTCCAGCCACCTCGAGTTGCCGGATGTATCCAGTGCCCGGATTACCCTGCTCGATCAGCTCGACCTGTCCAAGTCCCTCGACCGGCAGACCTACAAGTCGGAGCTGCGCGCGTTGCAGACCCAGCTCAACGAGCTCGCATGGGAGGCCTACAACAAGAAGCGCTCCCTGGTGCTGGTCTTCGAGGGAGTCGACGCCGGTGGGAAAGGGGGCGCTATCCGCCGCTTCACCAATGCCATCGACGCCCGCCTCTATCGCGCCATCCCCATCGCGGCCCCCACCGACGAGGAGAAGGCCCACCATTACCTGTGGCGGTTTTGGCGCTACATCCCCCGCGCCGGCTACATCACCATCTACGATCGCTCCTGGTACGGACGGGTCCTGGTGGAACGCGTCGAAGGGTTCGCTACCGATGTCGAATGGCGTCGCGCCTATGCCGAGATCAACCAGTTCGAGGAACAATTGGTCCGGAGCGGGACCATCCTGCTCAAGTTCTGGCTCCAGGTGAGCCAGGAAGAACAGCTACGCCGCTTCAAGGACCGCGAACAGGTGCCCTACAAGCGTTTCAAGATCACGGACGAGGACTGGCGCAACCGGGAGAAATGGCCCGAATACAAGGCCGCGGTCAACGAAATGGTGGTCCATACCAGCACCGAGTACGCCACCTGGACCCTGGTGGAGGGCGACGACAAACCCTATGCCCGCATCAAGGTGCTGCGCACCCTGCGTGATACCCTCAAGACGGCACTTACACGGGAGATAGAGGACCCCGGCAGCCGGATTCCCTGTGCCGGAAAGCGGCCGAAGGGCCGATGACCTGGTAGGGTGGACTGTGTCCACCGCCTCGGCATTGAGAACACGGTCGTGTTTTGAATCCGCGATTACGCAAATTCTCGCAGATGACTAAGAAACGAAATATACTGCCGCATGGCACAATTCGAGCTTTTGAATTTCCCCCTCACCCCTGCCCTCTCCCGGAGGGAGAGGGAGTGAAATGCGCAGATTGTACCGTGTGGCAGTATTTGTGAAAACCTGCGTAATCTGCGGATACCTGCCGATGTTTGCCGCGCGATGCGGCATCGATTCCGCGATACCCGGTTGTCGAGAGAGGGTGAGCAGATCTCCCCGCCTGTCACTCCAGTGCCTGAATCATCTCCGGAACCACCTGCAGCACATCACCGACCATACCGATATCTGCGATATCGAAGATGGGCGCAGTAGGATCTTTGTTGACGGCAACGATGGTGCCGGCATCCTTGATCCCGGCAGTGTGCTGCAGGGCGCCGGAAATTCCCAGCGCGATGTACAGCTCCGGGGCAACTATCGCACCGGTCTGACCCACCTGGAGATTGTTGCCGACGTAGCCAGCATCCACTGCCGCACGGGAAGCACCGACGGCTGCCCCTAATCTGTCGGCGAGTCGATTGACCAAGTCGAACTGCTCGCTGCCGCCCAGCCCCCTGCCACCGGCGACGATCCTGCTCGCTGTGCGTAGGTCGGGACGCCCTCCCTTCATCGCACGCAATTCCACGAAACGGGTGTGCTTTGGCAGGTCGACCGCCGGAGTGAGGATCTCGATCTCGGCGGCATCATCGCATTCCTCCACGGCTTCGAAAGAGGACGGACGCACGGTAGCCACGACGGTCCGGTCCTCCGGGGCCTCGACATCCACGACAACGTTGCCGGCATAGATAGTCCGTTGGAACAGGTGCGGGGAAAGCACGCGCCTGACGTCGCTGATCTGAGCCACCCCGATGAGCGCCGCCACTCCCGGCATGAGATCTTTACCGAAGCTGGTAGCAGGCGCCAACAGGTGCGTGTAGCCGGCGGCGATCGCCACGATCTGGGGCACCAGGATCGCCGCCAGCGGGTAACGGTTCTCGAGGTTCCGCACCAACAGGACGCGGTGCACACCCGTCAGCCTGGCGACCTCTCGGGCTACCTCTGTACCGTCGTCCGCGAACACGGCCACCTCCGCCCTCGCATCCGCGATCTGTACGGCACATCGAATGGTGTTGGCCGTCGCCGCGTCGAGCCGGTACCCATCGTGCCCGGCGATGACAAGAACCCTGCTCATGTGATCACTCCCCTCTCTCTCATGCTCCGTAATAAGGCCGGTACGTCCTCCACCATGATCTGTCGCTTGCGCGCCGGAGGTGATGAATAATGCACATGGCGAGGGTGATTACCGCCCTCGATCGCCAACTCATCGAGCGAATGGATATCCAGTGGCTTGCGTTTGGCCCGTACGATGTCGGGCAGCTTGACGAAACGCGGCTCGTTGAGTCGGAGGTCGGCACTGATTACTGCCGGGAGGTCCAGCTCCAGGACCTCCATGCCGGCGTCGACCTCACGGGTAACGCGCACACACGACCCTTCGATCAGCACCTCGGATACGGAAGTCGCCTGGGGCCGGCCCCATAAAGCAGCGAGCATCTGCGCCGTCTGAGAGCTCTCGTCGTCTATCGACTGCTTGCCCAGCAACACCAGAGTGGGCCGTTCGCGCTCGACCAACCGCAGCAGGGCCCGCGACACGCCGAGCGGCTGTAGAGACACCTCGGTTTCCACCAGAATCGCCCGGTCGGCTCCCATGGCCAGACAGGTCCGTAGCTGTTGGCGACTCTGCGTGGGACCAATACTGACCACGACCACCTCCGCGGCATGCCCGCGCTCACGCAGTCTGAGCGCTTCTTCCAGCGCGATCTCATCGAAGGGATTGACGCTCATCCCAGCGCCCTCGGTAACGATTCCCGATGCATCCGGTTTGACCTGGACGCGCAGGTTGGGATCCACCACGCGCTTGGCCGCGACGAGAATTTTCATAGAAGACCTTACAAGTTTCGGTAATTGGGGCCGGAGCCACCCTCCGGGGGTACCCAGTCGACAATCTGGTAGGGGTCTTTGATATCGCAGGCCTTGCAGTGGATACAGTTGGAAGCATTGATTCTCAGACCTGTCCCCTCCGCTTCATCCACCATCTCGAACACCTGCGTCGGGCAGAAACGGGTACAGGGGTTGTCGTGTTTCTCCCGGCACTCACCCGTGCACATCTCCGGATTGCGAATCCGAAGGTGAATCGGCTGATCTTCTTCATGGGCCACGGCGGCGAAATAAGCCAGGGCGGCCCGATCATGCGGCGGAAGATCCCGGCGCTCGTCGGGGATGGACCCCGCCGGGGGCGCGGCTCGTGCGCTGACGGCGTGATCCGCTCGGTTCCGAAGTGTCCATGGGGAACGGCCGCCGCTCGCGGTCTCCCAGAGCGCATTCGACAATCCCCACCACAGACCGTAACGGAACCCGGGTCGGATGTTGCGTACCTTCTTGAGTTCGTGGCCGACGGCACATCCACGCAATCTTGCGTCAAACCCCGCCACATCACCGGTCCCGACGATGTGCTCGGCAGCCAACATACCGGCGCGCAGCGCGTTATGAACACCCTTGATCTTCGGCACATTGAGCATGCCCGCGGCATCGCCGATCAGGAGAGCTCCGGGCATTTCGCAAACCGGCAACGACTGGTATCCACCCTCGCTCAAGGCGCGGGCACCGCCAGAGAGGATGTTTCCGCCTTCGAGCAGTGCGCGGACCATGGGATGATGCTTGAATTGCCGGAAGACATCGAAGGGAGAGAATTCCCCCCGGGAGTAATCCAGACCGATTACCAAGCCGACTGCGACGCGCTGCGCGTCGCAATGATAAAGAAAGCCACCGCCATAGGTACTGTTGTCCAGGGGCCAACCGATGCTGTGCTGTACGAGTCCGGGCCGGAGGCGGCCATCCGGAACTTGCCACAGTTCCTTGAAGCCGAGGCCATAGCCCTGCGGGTCACCAACACCGTCCAATCCGTACCGGTGAATCAGGCGTTTGCTCAGGTGGCCCCGGCATCCTTCGGCCAGCACAGTGAAACGCGCGCGGATATCTACACCAAGGCTGTGGGAAGGCTTGGCTCGGCCGCTGCGGTCAACGCCGAAACTCCCGACACGCACGCCGTTCACTTCTTCTCTTTCGATCAGGACTTCCGCTGCGGCAAAGCCCGGAAAGATCTCCACCTCGAGCTGCTCGGCCTGCTGCGCCATCCATGCACACAGGCTTCCGAGCGATACGATGCGGTTGCCCTTGTTTCTCATCTGCGGAGGAATCGGCAACCTCAGTGCACCTGTTCGAGTCAACCACCAGAACTGCTCGGCGTTCGCTTCGATACAGGAGGGCGGCGGCGCGTTCCGCCATGAGGGAAACAGCTCGTCCAGCGGCTGCGTCTCGATCACCGCCCCGGAGAGAATGTGCGCACCAACGCTGGCTCCCTTTTCGAGCACGCACACGGAAAGTCCGGGATCGAGCTGCTTGAGACGAACGGCGCAGGCCAGACCGGATGGACCAGCACCCACGATGGCCAGATCGTAAGTCAGAGTTTCGCGCACGCTGGGATCGGATTTATCGAGGACGGAGTCATTGCTCATGTACCAAGCACTGTTGGCATTCAACTTTGCTGCTCACAATCTACCGCATAGACATGGAAATGATTCGACTTGACTTACAGGGCTATGCCCGGCGGGACTTCCGCACGTCTTTCGCGCCCCGGTTGGAGGAGGCTCCCTATGCCCCTCAGGTCGATGCCATTCAGTTAAGACGATGCCACCAATTCGACAGAGATTGCCGAAACCGGACAGCCATGAAAATTGCGAGAAGCTTCACATTCCAAGTGACCGGATTCCGCCACTCCCTGGCGGAATGATAGCTTACCTTAATCACATTGCCTCTTAGCCACGGCGACGTGCCGGCTCAGATAACGAACGGCACGAAGCATTTTGTTTTCTTCTTGTACGCGTCCCAGGCGTCTCCGTATCGCCCGGAGGACATTTGCTCGCCCTTGGGAATGGCATCACCTATATACTGAGCCAGATTGATGAGCGGCGCCACCAGGCCCCACCAATTGCCGGCGGACAGTCCGAAGGAGACATAGATCAGGAAATCGCCGAAGTAGTTGGGATGACGGGAGTAACGCCAAAAACCCGTATCGAGGACCTTACCCTCGGTGTCAGGCTGTTGCTTGAACCGGCGCTTCTGATAATCGCTGCCGAAATGAAAGACGGTGCCGACGATATACACCATAATCACGGTGTAGTCGAGCCAATCGATCGCACCGACCCGATTCGTTGCCCAATAGAAAGGCAGGCAATACAGCCAGCCGAAGATGTTTGCCAGGAGGATCGGCAGAACGTAGATCTGTGTCAACGGCAGCACGTCCTTCAGCTTGGATGCGGCGGTATTCTTGTACCAGACCGTCAACACGATATTCATTCGAATCTGATAGAAGGCAACCAATACCAACAACAGGATCTTACGCGCCAGATCCGCATCGCCGTACCAGCAGTACACCAGGGTGACCGGTAAGAGGGTGTTGAAGCCGAACAGGAAAGGCACCTTGGTGTCCTTGGTGATCAATGCTCCGACCACTCCCGCGACGGCTATTGCCTCGATGACCGCAATCATGATGATCCATTGCTGAGCCATAACATTCACCTCGTGTCAGTTGGTTCCGTAGTCCAAGAAAAAACCGATGTTATCCCGCGCAGGGATCGCATGTAGCTGACCCGGTCGGGCTCTCGACACCCTGATCGTCAGGCTGTTACAAGAAGATCGGCAGCCGCTCGCCTGGGGCTGTCGCAACCCGTCTCCGGAGCCGCTCCCAGACGGGAGAAGAACACCAACCGTCCATTCACCCCCATATGATGTTCCAGCGCGCGTCGGGCATCCTCGTGTTGGAGCATCACACTGATCGGGTGGAGCGCCATGTTCAGGGATTGCGCCTTAAGCCACAGCTCCATGAGCCGTGCACCGGCTTGGACCAACGTTGGCGCGGCGGGGTGCTCGTCGTCCACATAGCCGAACAACAGCAGCGGTGATTCCGCCACCAAGGCACCCAACTGCCGAGCGATCCTCTGCGGTACCGAGACCAACCATAGGGCCTGCATTACCGCGGGCGAGAGCATCCCCCGCAGGTACCAACGGCGCAGCCCGTTCATCGGTCCGAACAGGCATTGCAGATAGAAACCGTCTTCGGCCTTTTTCCGCGGATCGAACCGAATGTATCCATAGGTCTCTTTCCAGACCCTGTACTTGTTGAAATCCAGTTTTGCGAAGCGGCTGACCAGATCCGAGGCACCCCGGATCGCGGAGTGGTTATGTTCGATGTGGATGTGCAGCGCATCGCCGGTGAGCGTCTGCGGCCAACTCGAAGTCGATAGGGCTGTGACCGACCCCTCGTCGAGCTGCCGCGCAGCGAAGGGTCCACGATGGGTTTTCCGCTTGTATGCGAGGTCGCGCAGGCGCTCCAGCCGGTCCTTATCGGTGGGATTTCCCAGGTCCGCGGCATCGGCCGCTGCGATCGTGAGCAGTGCCAGAGTCCGACACTGCAACTTCATTTCCAGATCCCGTAGCGCCGGTCCTGTCTTCTCGTATATCCAGTGCATCCGCCAGGGGATTCCCCAGGCCTGCAATGCCATGCACATCAGGCCGGTGAACATCCCGCAGCTCAGGTACATCTCGTGCTCCAGGCTCGGGAGCGCCCGGAGCCTGCGGTTGCTATCGAGAGTCAGCAGCAGGTGCTCGCCGTCGCCATCGAGATTCAGGTGAGGAAACAACAGGCCCGCGGTCTCGATATCGGGGAGCCGGACAATCTTCCAGGGTTGGGCATTGTGCGACGACGGCGCCCACCGGGCGATCTCTATCGCATCACGGAGAATGTCTGTAGGTGTGGGAGTCATCTGTCGTCCTTTCTTATGTGTTCACGGACCCCGGTCCGATGCGCCGGAGACCACCAGGGTATAGTCGCCGATCCGTTCGCCGATGGCCTCGAACGTGCCGGTCGCAAGTCTGCGCAAGGTACTCTCCAATGACCCGGACAGGGACCAGGCGAGCCTGCCGTTCGCCGCCATGCCGGTGAGCTCGATATCCCTGAAGTGGCCGAATACGCCGAGGCCATGGGCCTTCATGAACGACTCCTTGAAGGACCAGACGAGGGTGGTCCGCAGGTCGGTCTCCCGGGCCTCGGCGGCATCGATCCATTCCCGTTCACGGGCGGTCAATACCATATCGCGCATGGCGCTTCCGAAGCTCCTGATACGCTCGACATCCACACCGACGTGACTCCTACCGGCTACCGCGACCGCCCACTCGCCTGCATGACTGATGCTCAGGTGACGGGCGCAGTTGCTCTGCGGCTGACCACGATGCGGTCCGGCCTTGCGATTGCCGATCTCGATCGTGTTCAGTGCCGCAACTCCCCCGTCCTGATCCCTGTGCAATTGCCGCAACGCGAGCTTGGCGGCGATCCGGCCGGCGCCCCACTCGAGCCGGCGTTTCTCCCGCGGAATCCGCTGCATCTCGGCGATATCGTCTGCGCCGAAATAGCACCCGAGCATCTGCCCGTCGCGCAGGGCTTCCCACCAACCCGCGATGGAAACGGCAAAGACGCGCCAGCGGCCGATCACTTTGCTCATCGCCCATTCAGCGTCGCCCGGCTGCAGCGACACCATCCGGCCCATTGCCGTGCGAACGCTCATGGTGAACGATAACCTGCGCCGAGCTGCTCCCCTTCGACCTCTTCGACGACCTCGGCCATTTTCGAAAAGTCCGCAACCAGGCCGGCGAACACCGGGGAACGCATGTCCTCCTCGAACGCTTCACGGCTATCGACCCGGATTACCTCGATATAATGAAATGGGGCTATCGTTTCCAATGACACCCGATGTACATCGAACATCCGGACGCTGGGCAGGTCCGGGCAGGCGGCATAATCGGTGGTCTCGACCCAAGTCTCGAAGGCCGGTGCAGCGGCAATCTCGAGCAGCCGAATCTTGTGAATGATGGTAATCATCGTCGCTCGCCTCTTCTTCACTGATTGTCTTGCGCTTCCAGCAGCAGGTGGAAGTTGATGCCGCCGGTACCGAACGAGCTTACCGCGGCCGTTCTCCGCCCATCCTCGGCAGGCCATTGCCGCAGCTCGGTAACGACCTCCGCCGGGATCTCTTTCAGCGGCAGCTCGGGATTGATCGCCCTTCTCACCAGGGTGGGCGGAATGCGCCCTTCCTTCATCGCCAGCAGGGTTTTGAGCAGCCCGGCCGAGCCGGCTGCCGCGAAGGTGTGTCCGAGATTGGACTTGACCGAACCGATCATCAGCGGTCGTTTGCGCTGCCCACAGGCGTAGATCGAGCGCAAAGCGTCGATCTCGGCGACGTCGCCGAGCGCGGTGCCGGTGCCATGGGCTTCCACATATTGCACCTGCCCAGGCGAATAGCCGGCCTGGTCAACGGCACGCCTGATAGCCAACGCCTGGCCTTCGGGATTCGGCGCGGTCATCGAGCCGGCGTCGCAGGAACTCCCGACACCGGTAATGGTCGCGTAAACCTTGTCGCCGTCGCGCGCGGCGTCTTCCAACCGCTTCAGGACGAACATGCCGGCCCCGTCCCCCGGTGAGAAACCATCGGCATCCACGGCGAACGGGGCGATCTTGTCCTGAGAGAACATCATCTGCGCCGAGCACAGGATCAGCTCGCGCAGATTGACCGGCAGCTCCACCCCCCCGGCCAACGCCAAATCGCAACGGTGCTGGCGTAACGACAGGACGGCGTTGCTCACCGCCGCCAATGAGGACGCGCAGGCCGCTTCGACCGCGCCGGTGACCGCATCGAGCCCCAGGCAATCGGAGATGAGCGTGGCGATGCCGCTCGCCAGGTACCCGTCCAGGGAAAAGTGGTCGATAGCGTCCGGACCGATCCGATATTTCTCCGCCCATGCCTCCAGCCGTTGCGGCGGGAGCGTTTGTGCCAACAGGTCCTGCAGCTCCGCGAAGTGCAGACCGCAGGCGAGCCGGCGCTCCCGGCCAAGGCTGAGGCTAGTGGCAACGATCACTTTGACCCGGCCCAGCCGGTCTTGCTCGTCCGCCGGCCGATAGTCGTCCAACGCCTCGGCGGCGACCCCGAGCGCCAACTTCTGAGCGACGTCTATCGCCGCCGCCCGGCGTGGGAAAATTCTATAGGGCGACAGGTCGAATTCGCGTTGCTTCAGGTCCGCCCCCATCTGTGCGTAGCTGCTCAGCGCCTTGTTCGTCCCTGCGCCGTAGCCGGTGTGCCGAGGCAGGATCGACTCGGGAACCGGCTGCACGGCATCCAGCCCGGATAACAGCCCCTCCCAAAGCTCCCGTGTACCGGCGCAGGGACCATAGCTCCCCGCAACCCCCACCACGGCGATCCCCGGTCGGCTCGATCCCGGTGCGCCCCGTTCAGGGGTCGCGACAATTTCTACGCCGGACGTGGCGTCCGTCGGGTCAGGGGCGGACAAGACGACATGCCAGTCGATACCGGTAACGGCGGTTCCCGTTACGCCGGCTATGCGGGATCGCTCGCCTTCGGGCCAGGAAACCGGCCGCTCGGCGCAGGCGAAACTCCGGCTGGGAAGCTCCTCCCGGATGCCCGGCAGGGGCGGGATCAGCTCATGGTGCAGCGCCAGGCTGGCAGAGGCGACGGCGGTCAGGGCGGCGTTGGCGAAACCGTGGCCGCAGCCGGCAATACCCGATCCCAGATACAGCGGGGATGCCTGCTCCGGGCCGCGGACGGCTGCGAGCGTCTCCAGGGTTGCCCGCGTCTCCCGGCCCTGTCCCGGCAATACGCACTCCACGAACTCCATCGCCGCCGGATCGATGCCGGCCCGGTGGCAGGCGTCGCCTATCGCGCCGGCCTTGGATTCGGTATCACCCGTATACTTGAAGCCGGAGGCGGTGCTGTGCTTGCGCGCGGCAAGTCCTCGAATCACGCTGTAGATGCGGGCCCCGTCCCGGTGGGCATCCGGCAAACGCTGCAATAACAGGGCCGTGGCGCCTTCGCCCAGCAAGACCCCGTCGGGGGTGCCGCAAGCGAGCGGATGCCCCGAGGTCTTGGCGGCGAAGCCCTTCTTCTCCAACGCCAAGGGCATCAGCAGACTGTCGATCCCCTGGCCGCTGGTCACCAACACTGTCTCGGCCTGGCCTGAGGCCAGGGACATGGCGGCAGCTTCGATCAGCGAAAAGCCGGTTGCGTCGGCGCTCTCCAACGTCTGGACCCGGCCTCGAAACCCGAAATGCCCCGCGATCCGCGCACCGATGCTGCCGGCCATTTCGCCGACCCGATCATGTGAGCAGGACCCGAAATGTGCTCGTAGACGCTCGCACGAGGGGTCCACCCATGGCCCGATGCCCTCGGGATGCTGCTCGAACATCTCCTGAAGGAGTTGGACGCCTTCGACCTTCAAGGCGTTGTTCAGCGTGTTGTCGTACCCGAAGCAGGTCCCGCAATAGACATCCACCTCATCCCGACGCGAAGCAGGCACCTTACCGAAGTCGGCATCGTCCAGACATTGCGCGGCTGCCTGAAGCATCATCATCATCGTTCGGGACACCGACTTGCGACAGACGGGCGGAATCCGAAACCGCTTGAAGTCCGGTTCGAACGACTCGAAGAAGACCCCGCGCCAGGATGCCAAGTGCGTGCGCACCGCCACCTCGGTGCGCATAAAGCGGTGCAGCGGAAACGCAACCGGCCGCACCTGTCCGGTGCATAAGTGCCGCCAGAACGCCTGAGCACCCGAGGCGAACGGGAACACGCATCCGATACCGACTAAGGCAATGGGTTCGTCGATCCTGTCTTGCTGCTCTGACATGCCGGTTATCGTCGCCTTGCTACTGAGACTGTGAAAGAATTCGCCTTTCCCCGGGTCAGACGGCCCGCTCCGTCTGCGGGGAGCCGGTCTGAACCACCATTCGTAGGAGAGCGGGATAGTCGATCTTTCCGTTCTGGTTCTTCGGCAGCTCGTCTAGGTGACGGACAAACCTCGGAATCATGTAGCGGGGCAGATGCTCCCCGCAGTGCTTCTTGATCTCGAGCGTTCCCGGCGGGGAAGCGGTTTGCGTGGTGCTGAAGAAGGCGACGATATTCCGGGCCGACTCACCGCCGTCCACCACGACCGCCACCTCCGCTAGCTGTGGCATACGGAGCAACGTGGCTTCGATCTCTCCGAGCTCGACGCGGTTACCATTGATCTTGACCATGCGGTCCTTCCGTCCATGATAGAAAAACAGTGCGTCTTCCAACCCCACCAGATCGCCCGTGGCGTGACGCCCCTGGCGGTGGTTCTCATGGTTGGCCGCATCATCGAGCCTCCAATAACCGGGAGTGACACAGCTGCCGGTGATGACCAGCTCGCCGATTTCTTGTTCTGCGTCGACCGGATTGCCGTTCTCGTCGATGACCTCCGCCGTTTGTCCGGGGAGGGGCGAGCCGATATAGACCGGCTTGTCGCGCGCCAGGTCTTTTCCACGCACCCGATGAAACAGGCAGACGTTGGTTTCGGTCGGGCCATAGAGGTTGTAAAGCACACAAGAGGACGGCAGCGACTCGCGTAGCGTGCGAAGATGGCGGATCGGAAACACCTCACCGGCAAACAATAGGTAACGCAAGGTGGCCGTGATCCCAGAATCGAGCGCCCGGGAGTCGACCAGAAGGGTCAACACCGAGGGGACGCTATACCAAACGGTGATGCGGTGCCGCTGTAATCCGTCAAGCAGGGCTACCAGGTCTCGCTGCTCGGATTCTCTGACGATCCATACCGCGGCACCGACCGCCGCCGCGGCGAACAGATCGAAGGTGCTGAGATCGAAGTGAAAGCCGGCATGGTTGGAAAAGACGTCGTGCTCGGACAGCTCGAGCTCACCGGTAGCCCAGGCGATAAAGGTGTGCAGGTTGCTGTAGCTGATGCACACGCCTTTGGGCACGCCGGTGGAACCGGAGGTGAACAGGATGGCCGCGATATCGTCGCCCGTTCGCTCCACGGGCTTGCCTTCGCCGGCGCCCTCCGATTGGTCGAGCTCCGCGGTGGAAACCAGCGTCGCTCGTCCGTTCCATGCGACCGAGGTAGATTCCCCATCGGCATCCACCAGGATCACCAGCCGTAGCGTCTCCGGGGCAAGTCCCTCGAGCTGCGCCCAACGTTTGCTGTCGGTCACCAACACCGTGGGTCGGGCACTGGCGAGGATCTTCTCGGCGCGCGCCGCGGGCTGCATACCATCCATGGGGACGTAGGTCCCACCAGCCTCCATCGCCGCGTACAAACCGACCACGTACTCCGGACGTTTGGGCAACCAGATTGCGACCCGGTCTCCTGGAGCGAGGCCGTTGCGCACGAGAAAAGTCGCCCACCGGCGT
Source organism: Candidatus Thiosymbion ectosymbiont of Catanema sp. Cochon2018 (assembly GCA_011392765.1). Lineage (GTDB taxonomy): Bacteria > Pseudomonadota > Gammaproteobacteria > Chromatiales > Chromatiaceae > Thiosymbion > Thiosymbion ectosymbiont_A. Next base: position 639,409 of record WYCW01000004.1, read on the forward strand.
ACCCTTGCATAGAGCTCGCGATAGGTGGTCTCGTCCTCCCCGACCAAAGCCCGACGGGCGGGAAATCGGTCAGCCGCCTGCCGCAAATAGGAGACGACCGGGATGATCTCTGTCTTGTTCACGGCTATTCCTCACCACGGGTGTCGATATCGTTCGGGATCAATGACGCGTGACCGCAATCCCCGTTTCCTCCGCTGCGTCCAGCAGGATCTGCGCGGCAAGATCCAGATCCTCCGTCGTGTGCTCACTGGTGACGCTGATCCGCAGACGCGCGTCGCCGACGGCTACTCCCGGGAACACGACGGTCTGGCAATACATACCGCGTGCCCTGACGGCGCGCCCGAATTCAAGCGTCTTCTTGTCATCGCCCACGACCACCGGAATGATGGCGCTGTTGGACCGTTCCAGGTCGAAGCCGGCCTCCTGCAAGTGGCCCCTCAGGTAATGGATGTTGTTCCACAACCGCTCCAATCGCTGCGGCTCGCGAGCCATCACATCGACGGAGACGATCATGCCGGCTACCACGGGTGCGGGGACGGTAGCGGCAAACACATAGGAATTGGAGTAAAAACGCAGATACTCGATAACGTCCTCGTCACCGCATACGAAACCTCCGATCCCGGCAAGCGCCTTGCTCAGGGTGCCGAGCTCCAGGTCGACTGCCCCTTTCAGATTAAAATGTTCGGCGGTTCCGGAGCCCGTCTTTCCCAACACACCGGTGGCGTGTGCATCGTCCACCAGGACCCGGGCACCGAAACGCCGGGCCAGCTCCAGCAGGCGCGGCAGGTCGAGGATGTCACCATGCATGGAGAAGACGCCATCGGTGACGATCAGCCTGCCGCCCTCGTGATCCGAATGCTTGCGCAGGGCAGTCTCCAAGCTCTCCATGGAGTGGGCGTAGATCTTGCGCTGCGCACCCGACAGCTTGCAGCCGTCCTGGATACTCATGTGATTGATGCCGTCGGTGAAGACCAGATCCCGGCGCCCGGCCAGGGCCGAGATGCAACCCAGATTCGCGGAGTATCCCGACGGATACAGGATGCAGGCCTCGCGCTTCTTCAAATCGGCGAGGCGACGCTCGAGCTCCTTGTGCAGCCTGTTCGTCCCGCCAATGATGCGGCAGCCGGTGTTGGTCGCGCCGTATTTTCGCGCGGCATCCGCAATGGCCGCGATCACGTCGGGGTGATTGGCCAGTCCCAGGTAGTTGTTGGAGGCAAACATCAGGAACTCCCGACGCTTGCCGGTAATCTCGTCATAGATCACGGCGCGGTTGCGGCATTGGGATTCCAGGGGCATGCCGTACCAGTACAACTGCGCCTGTTGCTTCCCGCGGTAGAACTTGCGGAATTCCCGCGCCTTGTGGAACAGGTCCCGATGCGGCAGGTCGACGAAATCCTGCATGGTACGGGGATCGTCGTCCTGGGATACGGCGTTGCTCGCTTGCCGTACGCTGCCGGAATCGATCTTCTCCAGCTGATGTTGGCGGACCGCTCTCACGTACTGCAGGAGCTTTTCCGGTGTGTCGCAATCCACGAGGCGAACGGCATCCGGGATTCCTTGCGTATCACGCAACGATTGGTAGAAACCACCGATCTCCTTCCCGGAGATCCCACGGGCGGAAAAGCTCAGCCCATCGATTTGCAGCTGTGTTGCGCTCCCATTGACCGGTGTGGGATCGGCGTCCGCCCGGACAACTCGCTCGATGAGGGCAGACACTGTGTCATCGGCGACGGCATCGGTGGTCTCACTGCCACTGCCCCCCGCATCCGTGCTCGCAGGATTGCCATCGAGGCGGCCGGCGTTCCCCTGGTTGTTGCCCTCCGCATCCGCGCCCGCAGTTTCGGCTGCGACAACCACCCCGCGCGGGGGCGGTGGAGACTCTCCCGGCACGGAGCGAAGATGGTCGATCACCTCTCCGATAGTGTTTACTCCGGGAAAGGCGACCGACTCGACGCCCCGCAGTTTCGGTAGCTCCGCCAGGACCATGCCGTGGGTCACCGAATCGATGCCCAGATCACCCTCCAGATCAGCGTCCAGGGACAGCTCTTCCCGGGAATAGCCGGTGTGGTGCTGGTAGACCTCCAGCACCGCATCGCACAGCCAATCGTGCTCGGTCGACTGCGCAGCCGGCGTAGCGGGCGAGGCCGTCGCCCCGGCGACCGTTGCCGTAAGCGCAACCGTGTCTTTGCCTTCGGCAGTCAGCCGCTGCTCCACGTGAGAGACCAACTGCCCGATGTTGCTCAGGTTGGGCTGTACGCCGCGATCATCCAACTCCAATTTCTGATAGATGTCCGCCTGGATGGACGCCAGAATGATCGAATCGATACCGAGATCGCCTTCGATATCCGCCTCCGGATCGATGTCGTCGCGCGCGTACTCGGTATGGGCTTGAAACACCGATAGGATCGTCTCTCGCAGCGCATCCTCGGTAGCGGCTCGAACAGGGGCTTGTATCGTCATGAGAGTGACCTCGCGCTGGAAACCGAACCTGGGATCGACTGCCGGTTCTGCAGCCGCCCGACCAGATCGACCATCTCCCGCACGGAGGCGAAGTTTGCCGGGGTCACTTCCTGCAGCGGGACCGCCACTCCGGTTTCTCTGCGCAGCATTTCCACCAGGTCGAACAGAGAGGCGGAATCGATGATGTTGAGCTCGAGCAAAGGTGTCTCGGTGGTGAATTGCTCCCCTTCGGAATCCAGATAGTTCTCAGCGATATGGTCGAGGATGATCTGTGTCAACATGGTGATTCCTCGTCGGTTGGCTCCTCGCCCATCGGCGACGAACAGTTACGCGGCCTTTTCCCCGCAGAACAGCGTTCGGGGACCTGGGATATCCAGCAGCTGCACGTTGGTGAAGCCTGCGGCGCGAAAGCGATCCAGATATTGCCGATTGGTCGCTTCGACCCCGCCGTCGGTGGAAACCAACATGTTGATAGACAGTAACGAGGTGAACAAAGGACCGCTCTCGTCGTCGCTCAGCGGCGTTTCCGAGGCGATGAAGGCGCCGCCCGGAGGCAATGCGTCGTAGATGTGGCCCAGGATTTTCGCCTGCGTCCGGGGGGCGTAGTCGTGCAATGTCCAGCCGAGGTGAATGAGGTCGTATTCCTGTCCGGGAATGTCACCGCCGATCACATCGCCTTCCAACACGCGGATGCGTGCGGCATGGTTGCTGGACATGATCTTTTCGCGCACAAAGCCGGCTGCTTGCGGCAGCTCGCAGATACCGATCTTGAGCTCCGGATAACGATCCGCCACCGCCAGCGGCAGGGTCCCGATGCCGCTGCCGATGTCCAGGAACCTGCGGTACCTGGAGAAATCAAACGCCTGCAGTATCCCGTCGATGAAGGGTTTGGCGAAGATGCCCAGGAACTCCTGGAAATCCACCACGTCATTCGGGTTCTGATAGAGGATGTCGAACCAGCTTCGAGCGTCGCCGAATACGGCGAGACGTTGGTCCTTTCCTTCTCGGATCGCCGCGGCGGTGTTCGACCACAGCGGATAGAGGAAGGTGTCGATGTGGCGTGCCAGCCAGCCCAACCACTCGGGAGAACTGCTCACCAGATATCGGCTCGCCGCCTCGCCGAGCCGGTAGTGCTCACCGTCTTTCAGGAGCAGTCCCAGCGCCGTCAGCGCGATGAGCAGGCGTTTGCCGGAATGCTCGGGGATGTCGTGGCGGGCGCACACCTGTCGGGCGGTTGCCGGACCCTCCGCGAGGGCGTCGAAGACACCCAGCTCGAGCGCCGAGGTGACGGCCTTGGCCTTGAAGAAGCCCATCATCCAATCGAGGATCTGTTCTTTGCCGGTTTCCATGGTCGAGCCCTCTCAATTCAGGAAGGTAGACATTTCTTCACAGACGGTTGCGAACGACTCGACAAAGTAGTCGGTCTCCTCGTGGCCGATCACCAGCGGTGGCTGGATGCGGATCACGGTGGAGCTGTTCGCGGTCACGAAGGTGAGGATCTTGTGGTCGTTGCTGAGCTTGGTGACAAAACGCAGGCAGAACATCTCCGCCAGGGTCTTCTCCATCTTTGCCATTGCGGCATCCAGATGCTCCTTGACCGGGTCGGGAAAGAAGCGATAGGTCAGGTGCCAATCGCCGGTCAGACGGCTGCCGAGCTCTCGGGCGGCGGCCTCGACGGCACCTTCAAAGCTGTTGGAGAACTGGATCCCGAGCATCAGGCCCTGTCCGCGTATTTCACCGATGAAGGGATACTGCGCGGTTGCCTGTTGCAGGGACTCCTTGAACCGGCGTCCCAGTGCGTCGGCATGCTCGGCGAGCCGCTGATCGATGATCCCGTCGAGGGCGGCCATGCCCGCCACCGCAGCGATGTTGCAGCCGCCGAAGGTGGAGGTGTGCAGCAGGAAGCGGTCCGCGGAGCCGTAGGCGGCGTCCCAGACCTCGGCGGTGCTCAAGGTCGCGCCGATGGGAATAATGCCGCCGGACAGGGACTTCGCCAGGACCAGGATGTCCGGCTCCACGGCCTCCCATTCACAGGCGAACAACCGGCCGGTGCGACCCAGACCCGTCTGAATTTCGTCCACGATCAGCAGGGTTCCGGTCTCGCTGCAGAGCTCCCGGACGGCGTGGAGATAACCTTCCGGCGGCACCCGCACCCCGCCTTCGCCCTGGATCGGCTCGACGATGAACGCCGCGACATCCTCCCGGAGTAGTTCATAACGTAGCGCCTCGAGGTCGCCGAAGGGCACGCCGGTACAGTCGGGAATCAATGGGCGAAAGTGTTCTTGGTGCTTCTCGCGCCCGGTGACCGAAAGGGCCCCCAAGGTCTTGCCGTGATAGCTGTTGTGCGCGTGGACGATGCGCGGCCGGGGGCTGGCCGCCTTCGCCAGCTTCAACGCCGCTTCGACCGCCTCGGCGCCGGAATTGCTGAAGAACACCCGGGCCAACCGCCCCGGCGTGATGTCACAGAGCCGCTCGGCGAGCTTGGATGTCTCCTGGGGCAAGGAGACATACTGAACGAAATTCGGTCCCATGCGTGCCAGGTAGTCCCCCAGGGCCGCGGTAACGCAGGCCGGGTTGTGTCCCAGATTCAGGCAACCGTAGCCCGATACCATGTCGAGAAACCGGTTTTGCTCGGTATCGGTCAGGGTGCAACCCTCGGCGCGGTCGAACACTCGATCGCACCGTTGCAGCTGCAAAAAGTCCGCCAGCATAGGGTTGATGTAGCTGCGAAATCGCTGCACGGTCCGGGCGCGGCGGTCGGTGCCGTTACCCTCGCGGCCGTCCGCCGAATGTGGCCGATGGAAGCGGCGGAAGCTGGTGATGAGGTCCGGGTTGATGCGCTCGCCGTAGGAGGCCAGCGGCAGGGTCTCGAAGCCGTGGCGTTCGGCTGCCCGGCCGATCTCGGTGACCTTCTCCGGGTCCAAGGTGCGCCCGATGGAGAAGCACTCGGCCCGGCCTTCCAGCGCCAGCACCATGGTCTCGGCGAGGCAACCGTTGATCTGCTGCTTGATGGTCATATTCATGGACTCGCCACCCAGCTTCACCTGCGGGGATGCGGTCACGCAGCCGCCGTCCAGCACCAGAATATCGCTGCGGGGGGAATCCAAGGGCTCTGCGTCTCGCGGCAGTGCGATATCGATCACAATGGAGCCCGGCATCAGGCGGGAGGCATCGATTACCCCGCCGGACGAGGTCGCGGTGGCGAACAGCCGATTGCCGGGGTAGCTCGCTTCGATACTGTCGAGCAGGGTGACCCGCTCATGCCATTCCCGGGCCAGGTGCGACAACAGCCGCTCGCCCTGAGCACCGCCACGGTGGATCAGATCCAGGCGATAGCCGTCGGCCAGCAGCAGCTTGGCCAGTACCAGACAGATCGAGCCGGGGTAGCCTACGATCGCAACCTTGGTGTCCTCGGGTTTCAGCTCCAGCCATTCGCAGACCTGGTTCAGGGCCCGATAACCCGCGTAGGCGGTGAGCGAGTTGCCACTGGTTACCGGCACGCCGGCGTGTTTTGCCGTGTGCGTCCCCCGGTTGCCGATGATCGAAGTGAACCCCCCCAGTCCGACCAGATCGGCCCCCTGCCCGCGCAAGGCATCGATGCCGTCGAAGACCCGTCGTTGCACCTCGCGCGCGCCGTTCAGCATCTCCTCCGCGGTCAGCGGCAGATAGTGCACGATACCTTCGCAAGCCCCGCCCGTCGCCGAGCTGATCCGGCAGAAGTCGAAGAAAGGCACCAGGTTCCGGTGGTTCCAGATGGCCCGTTCGTAACCGACCTGAAGATCCTGGGTCGTGCGCTCGATGAGGTCGAGCATCTTGACGTACCGTTTGAGCCCCACCGACGTCGGATGGGCGATAAAACCGAATTTCATCGTCGTTGCCCTCACGCCGCCAAGGGGATCGGGGCCGGTTCTGCGACGAGCGGTATCTGCAAGTCATCGCGCTGCCAGCCCGTGGCCGTATACAGGCTGAGGCCGTCACCCTCGTTGTTGTGGGACACCACAATCGAGAACAGGTTGATACGACCGGGTTGCAGCAGGGCCGAGGTCAGCAGGGACGAGTCGAAGCCGTGCAGGGTGCGGGAGGTGAATTTCAGGCCGTGAATCTCGTCCTCCCAGTCGTCGCACAGGATGTTCACCAAGCGCATCTGGCGCGATGTCCGGTTGAACAGAAACCGTTCCTGGTATGAGTTGATGATCGAATGACCACCATTGAGGAAATAGAAAATCGTGATGTTCTTCTTCAGGCACTCCGGGTAGCACAATGCGTTCTCGACGAACGCCGGGAGCACATCGGGGACCAACGCCTTGGCGCCGTCACCGACGAACGCGATGACGTTGGTGGGACTGGTATAGGCCACGCTCAGGGTGGCCTGTAGCGCATCGCCCATCAAGGCCCGCCCATACCATCCGGAGAAACCCCGCCGGGTGCGTGCGACGTTGCGCACGGCGGAGATGCCGCAACGGCCGACATCGTAGAGTCCGGTGTAGTCGTAGCCGTGCTCCGTAATCAGCCGCTCCACCAGACCGTTCAAGCGGGTGAAAAAATAGTTCGGGCTGAGGGGAACCTTCGGTAGGCAGCTGACCACGTCTGACGGGGTATCCGGCACCGCGGCCAACAGCCTGTTGCGCCGTTCCAGCAATTCTGGCGAGACCTCGAGATACTGATCGAGATAGCGGAGGAAGCGCCGGTAATCGAGCACCAGAGGATAGTCGGTGTATGGCGAGATGTGCTCAGGATTGTCGGTGACCTGGACGATCTTCAGCTTGCGCTCGAGCCGACTGTCGGAAAAGGGGGTAGAAATCTGCGCGAGCTTGCTCTTGAGAAAGAACAGGCATTGCTCTTCGGGCGAGTTGATCCTGTCGTCCGTGTGGAGGAAGCCGTAGACGCGGGGGCTGTATCCGTAACCGGCCAGGGTTCCGAGGTAATTGGAGACCCGCTTTCCCTGGTGGAACTTGGGTACCGTTCCCGGATACGCCAGTGAGTCCACCAATGCGATGCCGGCCCGTTCGGCGATGGAGAGCGTCAGCGCCAGCTCCTCGTCGTCCATGCGGCCGCACTGCCAAAGCAGCCGCTCCGGCCCCGTATTGACGATCTCCACCACCTCGTCCAGGAATACCTGGGTGTTGATCTCCAACTCGTCTGTCTCCGGTGGAGCCGGGGGCGGAGGAAACGAGACCTGAAGTATCCGCGTGGCCTCCAGCACGGGCTGCGTCGCCAGCAGGACGACCGGCCCAGCGTTTGCATCATATAGTTGGGCTGCCCTCAGTAGATCTTCTTCCAACCGCTCCGGGTCGTCGAGAAACAGATACGGAAGCCGGCGCGCCTTGAGTACGTCGCGTGTGTCTTCATCACGGGAAACGGTGCCCTGGAAGGCAAACCACTGATTCGGCCGGTTTTCGGCACAGATAATGAAGCCTCGTGCCCTTGCCTCACGCAGGTTGGCGAGGGTCCCCTTGAACTCGTCGATCATGCCGCAGGTGACGACGATGACAAATGGTTTGCGATACAGCTGCCAGTTTGCCATGGCGCCGCAGGCCAGGCTGTGCTCGTTCGGACCACGCAGCAGCATGACCCCTTGCGCGCCGGCCTGCGCTTCGAGGGAGTTGATCAGACTGGAAACCACGGAGCCGGTGAAGTAGAAGCCGAGCCAGCCGTTTCCGTTACGTTGCGTCATGAAGCGCATCAGCTCCGTGGCCAGCGCGATGCTGGGGGGGTCTTTTATGATGGGCTTGACCCGCCGGTTGACCAAGCTCATCTCGAAGAAATCCATCCACAGGCATAGTATCTCGGCCTGCAACACGGAACGGTCATGCGGCAGTACGCATTCGATGTATTCCAAGGGCTGGTAGCGGACTCTCTGCCTCTTGGGCAGGGTGAACACCGCGACGGAGAACGGCGAATGGAACGCCGGGGTGCCCGCCTCTTGCAGCCGTGAGTAAAAGCGGGCGATCTCCCGGTCGATCACCCGGGGGACGATATCCTCATAGCGGGGATCGGCATAATCGATGTAGACCATGCCAACCTGGAAGGTGCTATCCACGTCGGACGGACGCGACGCCAGGATCTTGTCCAGCGCCTGGCCCAGGGTATCCGCCCGGATTACCTTTACCGAAATGCGCTCCTTCCGATTTTTCAAGAACCGTACCGCCTTTGCCCGCGCCTCCTGATAGACCGGGTGCGTACTCGGCTCGCTGACGGAACACTCGATACTCGTATCGATGGAGACCCGGTGGAACACCTCGCAACGCACATCGTTCAGCACGCTCAGGCCCGTCTCGAAGAAATCGCTACTGCGGGTTACGACAACAACCCCGATGGTGATATCCATGGTGTCTTTCCCCCGTTTATCGCATTCGGCGATCGGCGTTTCGATCATTAATAACTTCATAAGGGAAGCAAGTCACTAACTGCAAATTGCGCAATTGTTTCGCTTCGGAGTTGTCTCCGCTGTAGCGTGCTCCGGACCGCAGTTTCTATTCGATATCAGCTATTTTCCAATAGGCTCCACGAATCAAACGGCGATCCATTCACTTGAGTTGTTAATCGGAAGTCTAGTCCCTGCGGAGGCATTGTCAAGGGCGATAAAAAATCTTAATGAGACGTCAATCAGCGGGGTGAGCACGCATAAAATTATATTGTGATATTTGATAAATAGACATTCGGGTCAAGTCCCGAATAAAAACGCGCAATGGACATCCACCTGCACGCCGATGCGACCGCAACCCCGAAGATCCGCCGCTACATTTTCGCTATCTTCAATCACCACCATGAGGGGCCAGCCATGGTTTTCAGGCCGATCCGGCTCACCGAGGGAAAAACCAACCTATTTTGTCAGGTTTTAAGATATGTATAGTCCCCGCTAGGGGATTTGTATACCCCTTGCCTCTTAGGGGGGTGTCGCAAAAGGTAATCCCTTCGGGGGGAAGGGACCGATTACTGCTGGCTTGGGTCCAATCAGGCGTATCGTTCTGCCGGCCTACTCCGAAACATCAGGCCGTCATTCCGGGTGGGACGCCGGAATCCAGGTGCCAGAGCAATGCCATTAAGTTAGCTGCTGGCCGCTTGTCGTAGGTTGGGCAAAGTCCGCCAAGGACGGTGGGCCATACCCAACAAACGGTGGATGTCGGGCACACCGCCGTGGACCACATGGACGGCATGCGGGTAGCCCAATAGACAACATGGACAGTATGGACGGCATGGACCAGGGGGCACCCAGCGACCCCCGGTCCACGTGGTCCACTTAAGTCCATGGAGTCCACGGCGGATACCACCGAACCTACTCGCCTCAGCTCGTAGGTTGTGTAATGTCAACCGCCCCTAATGAACCTGTTGTGTTCCCGGTCGCTCGATTCGCACGGTGCCCGAGTCCCCGTCCAAATAGAGGAGGTCTCCGGTGCGAATGAGCCGGGTAGCGAGCTTGGTGTTGACGATTGCCGGAATGCCGTATTCCCGGGAAACAATCGAGCTGTGTGACAACATGGAGCCGACGTCTGCCACCACACCGGCTGCGAGTACGAACAGTGGTGTCCAGGAGGCATCCGTGTAAGGTGCAACCAAGATCTCCCCCTGGCGGAATTCCTCGGTTTGCCGGCTCAGGTCGGTGATGACTCGTGCGCGGGCTACGACGGCGCCCGGGCTTGCGCCGAGTCCCCGGATCAGATCCCTTTCCTTTTCGTCCGACACCGAGCTGCTGTCGCGCCGCGGGACATGGCCGCCGATGATGGCCATCGGCGGCTCCTCGGCACGCTGACTTGCCAGGTGCCGACGGCGGTTGCGCTCGATCAGGGTCTGCGCAAAGGCTTCGTGTGCAGGCTTGCGGCCCGCGACGTAGTCCCTGAACTCGTTGAAGTCGATGTAAGGCAGGTCGTCTATGCTCACGCTGCCCTCGGCACTCAGGCGACGCAGCACCTCGACGATGATCGAACGGTAGAACCAGGTCTCCGTGATGAAGGTCGGACGGGTTGCCTCGCGGCGTTCCGCCGTCTTGGCATAGGCCGAGATGACGAAACGGAACGCCAGTCGCGCCTTGAGCGGCAGTCCGGCGAGAAGCCGTCTGGTATCTTCTTCGCGCTCCTTGTCGATTTTCTCCAGCCGTGGCTCCAAGCGGACGTCACTGGTGAGGTACATGCGAATGACCTGCAGCAGATAGCTCGGATCGTCGTGCCAACGCGGGATGCTCAGATCGAACTCCTGGTGCCCGCGCGAGCCGAAATCGCGCAGGAAGGCCGCAAATTCACCGTTCCGGAATTCGCGTCCCTCATCGTCCTTTTGCAAGGCATCGACGAGCCGCTTGAGCGGCGTATCGAGAAACAACTGTTTGAGGGACGGCGAACGCTCGATCCCCTCCGCGAGGCCGCATACCCCCCGCGTGACCTCGATGGTGCGCAGGTTGTTCATCGATGCCTTGAAACGGTTCTGCAGTCCCGCACCCTCCTGCCCCAACCATTTCTCGCACAGCTCCGACAAGGTGTCGTACAAGGCGAACGACTGCAGGAAAAACGGTACATAGGCTACGCAGCTGACTAAGAAATTGCGATCGATGCGCTCCAGCTCGGCGTCGAGTTCCGCCAAGCTCATATGGGCCAAGTCCAGCTCCAGGAAGCGCGCCGTCTCCTGTTCGCGTAGCGCCTCCATACGCCGAACTGTACGATCGGCGGTGAGCATGTTGCGTACCTGCGCGCCCAACCAATAGAGGCTGCTCTTGACGTATCGGAGGCCGGACACCGGTTTGCCGTAGGGATTGACGTAGCGCGAGAGGTCGAGGTCGTCGGTCGCGTAGCGCCGGGTGAACTTCATCGGATCGCGGGTCGGCGGACACTGGGTCAAGATCCGTGCCGAGGCGGAGATGTTGAGATAGACGTAACCCTGGATGTACCCCATGAACAGCCGGGAGTCGCAGAGCTCCAACAGACCCATGGTCTTCACCGCGGGACCATGAACCTGGTGCTGGTAGAAACGGCAGAAGGACAGCCCGAGCGGCGTCATCAGCCCGGTGACGATCTCACCGGTGTCCATGCGTGAGAACATTGCGTTCTCACGCCTGTGCTCATCGGGCTCATCCGGGTCGGCATAGAGCTTGCCGCCGGCCTTCGCGGCATCGACGGTGATGGGTCTTGCCTGCAGCAGCCAGATCTTTCCGTCCTTGATCGCCCATTCGATATCCATCTCCGTACCGTAGCGGCGGCGTACGGCATCGGCCTGGACGGCCAGCTCGACGGCCTCGGACGCGCTGAGCGTCGGCTCGTGCACCCGATCCTCCGGCACCGGACGGAGCGCGACTTCACCGCTCTCACCGCGCACCGACATCACCGGCTTCTCGCGAACAGTAGACTCCTCGACCGCCATCTCGGCGGCGTCCACGACGAAGGTGTCGGCGGTAACCTTCCCCGATACCAACCCTTCTCCGAGGCCCCAGCAGGACTCGATGACTATGTGTCGGCGCTCGCCGGTGATCGGGTCGGCCGTAAACAGAACACCTGCCGCATCGGGGTCGATCATCTCCTGAATCACCACGGCGATCCCGGCCGGACGGGCCGGATCGGGATGGCGGGAATCCATGTACCCTTGGTAGGCGCGGGCCCGGTCGGCCCACAACGAGCCCCAGCAGCGTCTTACGCTGTCGAGGACCGCAGGTTCCCCTTCGACGTGAAGAAAGGTGTCGTACTGGCCGGCGAAAGACTGGGTCGAACCGTCCTCGTTGAGCGCAGACGAGCGGACCGCTACTCGGGTACCACCGATCTGCGAATAGGCCCCGACGATTGCCTGGCGCAATGGCTGCGGGATCTCCGACTGCTCGATCCTGTGGCGGACCATCGACGGGGACAGGCCATCGCCGTTGCCGTCGATGCGATCGAGGAAGGACACGTAGGCGTCCACGGTCACGCAGTGGGCTTTCGGGACCGAAAAACCCGCACCTATAAGGGTGTTCAGTGAGTCGGCCTTTCCCCCAAGGCGCATCACATCCAGCTGCGGATCTCCGGACAACTCGACGACATAGGGCTCGCAATTCATGAGGTTCGCTCCGTTCAGTTTGGGAAACGAGCACCGATCATCCGACATCCATTCCGGCACCTGCTCCAGGGTATCCGCCTGGATCACCTTCTTGTTTTACTTATGTGTAGGACTCACTAACGAGACTCCGCCTCAGACCGACGAGGCATGACCAACCGCACCGAAGAACCACGAATTAACACGAATAGACACGAATAGACACGAATATGATCTTTTAATGCCATTATTTTGGCTCTTACACGAATATCAATAATCATAATTCGTGTTTATTAGTGTGCATTCGTGGTTTGTCAGTCGTGCACGCAAAATTTGACTCATTTGTAAAGCTCCGAATCCCTCAAGGATCCTAGCTGCAACTTGCGCGATTATTCCGCTTCAGAGTTATCTCCTCTACAACACGGTCCGGACCGCACGTTCTATTCGATATCAGCCATTTGTCAATGGACTTTACGAATCAAATAGCCACCCGTTCACTTCATTCTTGATTAGAAGTCTAGCCCTTGTGTAGGCATTGTCAAGGGCGATAAAAAATCTTAATGAAACAGCAATTACTCGGGGCAAGTGCGTATAAAATTATATTGTGATAAAGAAAGATAGGGGAAAATGGTGGAAAAGGCTCTTTATGGATTCCGGACCGATCTTTCCTCCACCCCCGGCATGGAGCCGTAGGATGGACGTAGGATGCGGTGAGCGTATGTTGTCCTTTCCGGACTGCACCACCGCCAGGCGCGAACCGCATCTTTGGACGGTGGGCGTGCCCAACACCTACGACAAGCGGCCAGCAGCTGGCTTAATGGCATTGGCTTGAGGTGTACATAGGATCCGGCCATGCGATGGACACTTCACACCTGCACGGTCCCCAGAAAGCTCCTCACCTGCCGCGCGGCCAGATAGCCCGAGCGCACGGCACTCTCCAGGTTGCCGATACCGACGGTGTCCTGATTCGCGAAGAAGAGGCCGTCGCAGGGTCCGGACGCTCGGACGAACAGATCCGATTTCAGCTGCCCCACCTTGGAAACTACCAGGCCATGTGGCCAGCGCCAGATCTTGATGTCCTCGATCAGGTCCGCGGATACGCCATGGGCATCCAGCAACTCGACGATCTCTTGGTGCGCGGCCCGTTGCAGTCCTTGAAAATCCGCATCGGCCAGCCGCCCCTGGTCCCGACGGCCGGTGATCGGCTTCAACAGGGTCAGGACACCTTGCTCTTTGGAGAAGTCTTTGTCCATCCAGTTGGCCGATAGGCAGGCCCCACTGCGACACCAGGCAGACCCGCCCGGCGCGGAGGGATCGCCGCCGACCAGGTAGCCGCCGAAGTGCTCCGCCAATACGGGATCCTTGAGGAATACGTTGGCCATGCAGTAATCGCGGTGCTCGATCCCGCCTATGGCCTCCAGCTGCGACTGCGGAAGGCCCGCGATGATCCCGGGAACGACGTGCTTCGGTGCCGCCCACACGACAGATCGTGCGGTTGCCTGATAGCGCTTGTCCCGGTGCTCGAAAACCACATGCCATTCCTGACCGTTCCGGGTCACGGACGACACCCGGGCCTCTCCCCGTAGCGTGCAATGTCCCCGTTCCCCAAGCAGGTGGCACAAACGCTCCGCGATATAGCCGTTACCCCCCGGAAAAGTGACCAGTGTGCCGCGGAGATAGCCCACCAGGAAGTATAGACCTACATACGCAGAGACCTCATCGAGTGAGAGGCATTCCGTGCGCAGTGTCGTTTCTATAGCTGCCGAGACCAGGTCGCCCGGCTCGCGATGGGGGACGAGCCCTTCCGGCAAGGCCTCCCGCACCGCCTGGTCAAAGAAGAGGTCGCGCAGGGATATGGCATCGAAGGTCTCCATCTCCTCTCGGCTCCATCCGCACGCTTCGCTCCACGGAAGCTCGGGAAACTTCCCCGCTCCGGGTTTGAATCGGTCCAGGTAGGCGAACAGGTCCTCGAACACCGGGTCGCCGAGCTTCTTGTTGGTGGAGATGTACTTTTTGCCAGCTATCGCGTGCTTGATGAGGCGGCCGGTCAGACCGAGCACCTGCGGGCGGAGCATCTGTGACGGATGCTTCAACAACGCGGAGGTCAGCTCACCGAGACCCTTCAGCAGCCGCTTGGTCTCGAATATGACCAGGGTGTGGGCATCGGTGGACTGCCACTGATCCCACAGGCCCAAGTCTTGGAGAAGGTCCGCCGTTTCACTTCCAGCAACGGGGTATTGGAGACAAGAGCCCGCGCTCGGGTAACGCAACCCCTGGTGGTTCTCCAAGCGCGCATTGCCGCCGAAGCGGTTACCTTCGTCCAGCAGGAGGACGCGCTGCACCTCGAGCTTCCAGGCGGCCGACAACCCCGACAGACCGCCCCCGACCACCACAATGTCGTAATCGCCGGCGTTCTCTGCAGGCTCGTCGATCTGTCCCCGGAAACGTCCCAGTGTTTCCTCGAAGTCCCCACTCGGGAAGGACCCGCGGTTCCCGGCTTCTTGTCGTTGTTTCATCTGTCGCTGACCTCTCTGTACGCCTGGCGCAATGACCTGAGACCTTCCGGTGGCGACGGGAATCACCCGGAAACCGGCGACGGAACGGCGTTCCTGGAATTCAGCTGTTCTCTCAGCACCAATGCGGCCACCAGCAGAAACACGGCGTCGACGATGAATATCTGCCAATAGGCCCGATGCAGAATGGTGATAAAGATGCCCAGCATCAGGATCTGGCCGATAGCTGCGGGAATCAGCAAGCGGTTGGTGAGATAGCAGATCCCGGAAGAGACGAGCGCCACTCCGACGATCACCGAAACGATGATCGGGTGACCGGCAAACCAGTCGCTGACAGCTGAGAGAATAGTGCCTTGATTGGCCGTGGCGGCCCTGCGTAATACTTCTCCGACATCCTCGAGCTGAGGGAACGCCTTGGCAATTCCCGCCATGACATACAGGGTCCCGAAGATCTTCTTCACGATCGACATCGACATCATCTCGTCACCCCCCGTTTTGTCTTTGTACTGTAGAGTGTAGTCCAATGCCGCTAAGTCGGGTGTTGTCGGCACTGCTTGTAGGACACCTTGAAAAATTCCAGGTGCCCGCATAGGACAGGGATGCCCCGCTATTTTTAGGTGCACAAGCGATTGAAAAATGAAGAAAGTGGAAACCGCGTTTTTACTTCACGGCGTGAAAAATTGCCGGAAAGGCAATTTTTCAAGGTCTCCTGTAGTTGGGATGGAGGCCGTGGAGTTCGGGCGGTGTGATTGTTTGCGGGTAGGGACGATCCGGCCGGACGGTTTCGACGCCGGCGGCTATTGGCAGTATCAATCGCTTGGTTTTGAGGCGATCAGGTGCCTGAAAAGCGACTTTTCAATATCCCGGAGTGATCTCGGGTGCAGCCTCGCCGCACCGCCTCCAGCCACTCCAGGCGCAGTTGGACCGCACTCTACCCCTGCTGAGAGGCCGTCTAAAAAAGATCGTAGGCGTAGGCTGGGTTGAGGTACGAAACCCAGCTTTTGCAGGTCGCCTGGTTTGCTGGGCCTACCACTTTAAATCAATATGTTAGTTTTTAGGGGGCGTTCTCAATTAATAAATCATCTAAGTGTTGTAGGCTGGGTGGCAAGGAACGAAACCCAGTTTTTTCGATCCGCAATACCGTGTGCTGGGTTTGGCCGTCCCTGGCCGTAACCCAGCCTACAGGCTACCGCGGTGTTTGCCGAGACCGGCGGTGCGGCGTTCCCCTGGCAGCGCGACGACAATCCGTAAGGATGACCTGCTATTGTTGTTTTTTACACATATAGCCGCCGTGACGTAAATTGCCAAATATGTAGTCGTGAACAAGGGTCATGATAAATTCATGCATCATGCAATAAACTTGTGGGCCTGGATTGGCATGGAGGGCATCACGACGAGCGATCATTCTGCCGGCAGTTTCGACCAGCCCGTCGATCGCCATCCGGGTGATGTCCGTATGATCGAGAATAGTAAAACCGGAGGTTTGGAGCAGGTTTTCATAAGTTTCCGCCGTTTCAATGTAGTGCGTGCCAAATATATTTTCCCACCAATAAGTTGTGTTTTTGGGGTTTAGCACACGAAAATCGGTAAAGCCGAGAATGCCATCAGCTACAAGTAATTTCGCGGCTTGTTGGTAAAGCTCCCCTTTATTTTGTATATACACCCAGGCATCGCAGCCAAATACGTGGGTAAAAGATTCATCCTTAAAGGTAAGGTCGAGCACGTCGGCGCGTTGGAAGCGCACTTTGTCACTCAGGTTGGCTTGTTGAGTCCTTTTCCGGGCTTCCTGGATATTGAACTCACTAATATCCACCCCAACGACTTCGCTGCCGTATTTTTTTGCGATAAGCCTTGCCGGCCCCCCTATACCACAGCATAGATCGAGAACGCGGCTGCTGGTGTCGATATTCATTTTTTCCGTCAGACTATGCACCGGACCTTCAGTCACGACGCCATACATGTCACCGCGTTCGATAGTATCGATTATACTGAGAAAAGCGGAGCCATAGGCCTCTTCAATCTGATGTCTGTTTTGGCTAGCGCCATTAGTCAAGGTCGTCATTTCTGTACTCTCCTTTTGTTTTTGTGCCGTATAGAACGGCTGTCGTCTTGTCCGAGGCTCATCAGGCGCCACAGTCTCGTCCGCCACCCCGGATATACGGCCGTCTATTCTGCAGTCGCGCCGCTTTCAGCCTGCCGGATACCTGAGAACACTCACCGGTCGGTGCATCGGGGAAGCATTGGGCCAGTCAACGCTTCCTGGGCTTCCCCCGGAATACCCTCATCGCAGGCCCAGGTGTCTGGCGATGATCTCGCGTTGAATCTCGGATGTTCCCGAGAACACCCGCGACGGCAGCGCATCGAGCAACAGGCGATCGATACCCGTCGCGCGCGTTACACCGGTACCCCCGAAGATCTGAATTGCATCCAAGCCACTCTGCACCGCGCATTCGGAAATCCAGAGCTTGCTCAGGGCAATAGCCTCTTCGTAAGGCTGGTCGTGGTCGTAAAGCCAGCCGGCCCGATAGAGCAGCAAGCGGGACGTCTCGATGCGGAGCTTCATATCCACGAGTCGATTCGATATCGCCTGGTTGTCGCCGATCTGCCGCCCGAACTGTTTGCGATCGGTTGCCTGCCTGATACTCTGCTGTAGGACGCGCTCCATGGCTCCAACGTACGCGGCGAACAGACAGCCTCGCTCCCACACCATCGAGTCCTGAAACATCGGCGCTCCACCGCCCTCGACACCCACCAACGCCGACATGGGCACTCTGCATTCCTGCAGGTAGACCGTCCCCCAAGGACTGGTATTAAGGCCGGTCTTGGCGCCGGCGTCGGTTACCGTCAGGCCCGGTGTGTCCCGGGAGATCAGGAATCCGCTGATACCGAAAAAACCATGCTTAGGGGCGGTCTGGGCATAGATAAGGAACAGATCGGCAATCGGCGCATTGGTAATGAAGCACTTCTCTCCGCTCAGCAGGTAGTGATCGCCGTCCCGCGTCGCAGTGGTGCGCATGGCGTGCACATCAGAACCGGCCCCAGGCTCCGTGATCGCGTTGGCTACGATCACCTCTCCCTTGGCGACGGCATGCAGGAAGCGTTCATGGAGGGTTTCCGATCCATAACGCCAGATCGGAACTGCACAGGCAAACATGTGGGCACAAAGCGAGAACACCAGACCCATGTCCTCACAGCCCCTTCCCAAGGCCTCCACTACGATCATGGTGTCCAGGGCGCCGAAGCCGGAACCGCCCCATTTCTCCGGGAGGGGAAGGCCGGTAAGCCCCATTTCCGCTGCCTGGCGCCAGATCTCTCGATCGAACCGCGATTTCGCCATGCGCTCGGCGGCAGATGCCGAAAGCACCTGCTCGGCGAACTGCTGCACATGCGCGGCATAGGTGGTTTGTTCGTCAGTGAGAAAGAAGTCCATAGTTGTCGGGTCCCGGATGATTACGTGGAATTTTATTACAGATGGGGCTGTTGCGCGTACCCTTGTTGGAGCGTTTGGAGTGGCGTTTTGAGGTTCAGGTTTTTCTGTGGGATGTGATGATTATAGATGATTATACAGGTAAACGAAGCGTTTAAGAGCCTGTTTACGATCTTTGGAGTAACAAGGCCAGAAAAGCCAAGGTAACAAATTGCAAGCTGGTATTGAGTTTTCGCTCGCAGTTTTTCCATAACCTTCGACACTTCTCCAACCAAGCAAAAGAGCGCTCGACCACCCACCGTTTGGGCATCACGGCAAAGGTGTGCAGCTCGTTTCGCTTGGCAACCTCCACCGTCGCCCCCAGAGCTTTCTGTACGGCATCGGCAAATGGCTGCCCCGTATAACCGCCATCAACCAGCACGTTCGTCACCGCTGACAAGCGGTCTCGATGTTCACAGAAAGCCACCAGTGCGCCTACTCTATCGGTAACCTCCGCGGTCGTAACGGCAATCGCATGGGGCAGCCCTTGCGTATCCACGGCAAGATGCCGTTTAATTCCCGATACCTTCTTCCCCGCGTCATAACCTTTCTGCTCTGCCGTGTCGGTATTCTTTACGCTTTGTGCATCAACGATCACGAAGGTTGTCTTCTCGTTCCGACCACGGTTGATACGGGCCGCGCCAACCACATTTTTTTAAGGCCTGCTCCAGCAGGCTTCGCTCATCATCAGAGGGTCTTTGACTCCAGTGACGAAAGTATTTATACACCAGCTGCCATTTCGGAAAATCACGGGGGAGCATTCGCCATTGGCAGCCACTTTTCAATACATACAAAATAGCGCAAAAAACATTATATAAATCAACTACTCGTGGCTTGGTCTTCTTTCTGGCCTGCTCGAATAAAGCTTGTATCGACTCGAACTGCTCTCGGCTTATATCACTGGGGTAGGAATTTCTCATCGCTCTCTCTTGGTGTCAAAATCACGGTAGCAGTAAATCTCTAACTGGTAGCGGGTAGGTTGGGCCGCTATGCCGCTCGGCGGATTTGGACTATCAGCCACGCTATCAGCTAAAAATTTACCACGACCAAAATCACTTTGACACAAAGATCGTAAACAGGTTCTAAGGGTTGCCTTCAGGGAAGCGGAGGAGTCGAAGCGGTGAGTACGTAGCACATCAGCGATGCGGCCGTTGAAGCGTTCGCTCATGCCGTTGGTTTGTGGAGTTCTGGGCTTGGTCAGGCGATGCTCGATGCGGTGGTCGGTACAGACCCGATCGAAGGCGTGGGTGCCGGTCGGCGGGCGCTCATTATGATAAGCAAGCCCGGTCCCGGCAGGGATGAGACGGCCCACAATGACGTTCTCTTTGAGACCCATGAGGTGGTCAGTAGAGCCTCGCACCGCCGCCTCGGTAAGGACCCGCGTGGTCTCCTGGAATGAAGCCGCGGAGATAAAGGACTCGGTGGCCAATGAGGCTTTGGTAATACCGAGCAGCAACGGCTGGTACCGGGCCGGGTGCTTGCCTTCGGCGTCCATCCGCGCGTTTTCGGCCATTACCATCGAGTGTTCGGCCTGCTCGCCCCGCAGCAGCCTGGTGTCGCCGGGGTCGGTGATCTCTACCTTGCGCAGCATCTGGCGCACGATGACCTCGATGTGTTTGTCGTTGATCCTCACACCCTGCAGCCGGTAAACATCCTGAATTTCCTTGACCAAATACTCGGCCAGGGCGGTTGTACCCTTGAGGCGCAGAATATCGTGCGGGTTGAGCTCACCATCGGAGATGGCCTCACCCTTTTCCACCCGCTCGCCCTCGAAGACGTTGACGTGGCGCCATTTGGGGATCAGCTCTTCCACTTCCTCGCCGTCATCCGTAGTGATGATGAGCCGCTGCTTACCCTTGGTGTCCTTACCGAAGCCGATGGTTCCCGAGGCCTCGGCGAGCAGGGCCTGCTCCTTGGGCTTGCGGGCCTCGAACAGGTCCGCTACTCGCGGCAAACCACCGGTAATATCGCGCGTCTTGCTCGATTCCTGCGGGATCCGCGCCAGTACGTCGCCCACCCCTACTTCGGTGTTGTCGGTGACGCCGACGATGGCACCCGCGGGTAGGAAGTAGCGTGCAGGTATCTCGGTGCCGACAATATTGAGCTCCTGGTCGTTGTTGTCGAGCAGCTTGATCATGGGCCTCAGGTCCCTGCCCTGCGCCGGACGCTGCTTCGGATCGATGACCACCAGCGACGTAAGCCCCGTCACCTCGTCCGTCTCGCCCTGTACGGTGACGCCGTCGATGAAATCTTCGAACCGCAGGCGCCCCGCCACCTCGGTGATGACCGGGTGGGTATGGGGATCCCAGCTCGCTACCACTTGGCCACTCTGCGCGGCATCGCCATTGCCGACTTCCAGGGTTGCGCCGTAGGGGACCTTATAGCGTTCCTTCTCCAGGCCCATGTCATCAGTCACCGTCAGCTCACCGGACCGCGACACGGCTACCAGGTTGCCACTGTGGTGCTGCACCGTCTTGATGTTGTGGAGATGCACGGTGCCGGCGGATTTGATCTCGATACTGTTGACCGCCACGGCCCGGGATGCCGCGCCGCCGATGTGGAAGGTGCGCATGGTCAGCTGGGTTCCGGGTTCGCCGATGGATTGGGCGGCGATGACACCCACCGCCTCACCCATGTTCACCTTTTGCAATTGCTTGCAAAAACATACGGATATGATTTTCACGTTGTACTTTATGCAATCTTTTAATGATTTCAAGAACAGTGATAGTCGTTACGTGTCAGGTCCCGGATGACATCCCGAAGTGTGTCCTCGGCAGAATCTGCCGCGGTGCCTTGACACTTCCGGACGAGTTTCACGTAAGGCGTCTCGGCGATGTACACATGGCGAATACAGTCCCCAGGCTGCGACGAGAGACGCTTCAGCTCGCCCAGGGTGCAGCGTCCCGGGTCCGTGATCTCGAGGTAGCTGACCTCGTCACAGGAGATTTTCGGAAAGCCGATCTCCCGGTATTGACCATCGCCGGGATCGATCTCGAAGAAATTGCGCATGA
Organism: Candidatus Thiosymbion ectosymbiont of Catanema sp. Cochon2018; assembly: GCA_011392765.1. Classification (GTDB taxonomy): domain Bacteria; phylum Pseudomonadota; class Gammaproteobacteria; order Chromatiales; family Chromatiaceae; genus Thiosymbion; species Thiosymbion ectosymbiont_A. Next base: position 660,846 of record WYCW01000004.1, read on the forward strand.
CATCTTGGTAGAAGACATCACCTTTGACATACGCGGCAAAGCGAAACGCAATGTTGGTGATCTTGTCTTCCAGCCGGTTGGTGAGTGTCAGTCCGAAGGTGCAGGTATCCGCAGCGAGGTATTTCTTGTGCAAGCTGAGAACGGCTTGTTGATTGCCGCCGCTGGTCACCGGATCTATCTGATCGATCTCGACTGCCTGCGGCTCTTCACCCGCCCTATCACCTCCCGACGGAGTCTTTGCGCAACCGATGAGAATCGGTACCAAAAGAGCCAGGTAGAGGGACAGGCCGATCTTGTGCATGGTTTCGAGCTTCAGCGCAGACGGATGTTTTTTCAAGGATACGGAACACGCTGGTTCAGAACTGCCCGGTCCGCAGCAAGACCAAGGTACAGGCGTGCTCATAGGGAATCCGGGCGTCCTTGAGGGCGAGTTCGAGCACACGCGACTCGGTTCCCGGATTCAGGATTACCCGTCCCGGAGACAGGTCGAGGATGTCCTGAATCATCGCCTTGCTGCGGGTAGGCCCGACATACAGGGTGAGGGTATGAACCGGCCTGTGGATTTGCCGCAGGTCGTCGACCACCGGGATGCGATCGATACGGCTCACTTTCGGGTGCACCGGAATCACGTGGTAGCCGTGATCGTGAAGCAGTTTTACCGCCTGATAGGAGTAACGGGTCGGCTTCGGGCTCGCGCCCAGGACGACAACGGTGTGTTCCTGCGGTTTCAGGGCACTTTGAAAAATACGATTTTCGTCAACGGAGTGCATGGATAATCAATGGGTTAGAGACTCTTGAATGGTGAAAATACCTATTTTTCAAGGTGCCCTTCAAACGGTTCCGGTGTTGCACGACAACTTATCCCCCTCAGCCCAATGCCATCAAGTTAAATTTATGGGCACGCTTCGCTTTGTGCTTCGATCAAGCCGTCTGAAGAAACCTCCGCTATAAGATCCTGTTAATCCTGAAAATCCTGTTAATCCTGTACCATTAGGAGACAAGCCCGGAGGTTAGGGTTTATTCTTAGCTACCGTGACCGACCAGAGTAAAACCCGCCCAGGCTTTGGGGTGCGAGAAGCTGCCGGTTCGAATGAGATCGAGCTGGCTCTCGCGCAATGCGTTTGCCATATGTTCACCGTGGGCGAGTTCCTTGAAGGTGTCTTTCAAGAGGACACGCGTAGTCAATGAGGGGACCTCCCAATGGCTGACGAGCAGGTTTCTGGCCCCCGCAAAGAAGAAGTTGCGCGCCAGACCGGAAAGCGCCTCACCGCCGCTTTCCTTACCGCCGCCACCGGTATCACAGGCGGACAGCACGACCAGATCCGCATCCATCTTCAGATCGGTTGCCACTTCACTCGCCAGCAGCAGACCGGCGGCCGCGGACCCCGATCCTCCACTCGGGGTCGTGAGCAGGGCGGCATCGGGCAGGCATTCCAGCTTGCTCGGCAACACCCCGTGGGTGGCAAAGGAGATATAGCGATAGTCGGTCAGATCGCGCCGGTGTACCGCGGGTACCGTAAAGGCACGCCCCAGGACCAGGTCCCGCGAGCCGGCGCCGAGGGCGCCGGCGCTTTCCTGCAATTCGAGTGCGGCATCCGGTAGGCGTGCAAAATTCGCGAGCCATGACGCCTCACTGCGACAGGTCGCGGTCCGCAGCATACCCACCGCCGACATCAGGGTCGCCGTCTTGCCGCCGGGAACGGGATCGCCGAAGCCTACAAAAGGTTTCGGCGCCTTGGACGGAGGCGTTTTACGCAGGCTCACGAAAGACTGCACGGCCGGAGCCAAGGTCAGGGCGTGGCGTGCAATCATCCAGGGGACCGCAGAATAGTCCAGACCCTTCACTCTCGGCGGTACGTCCGTCACCAGCATGGCGAAGGGCAGGCTGAGCAGTTCTCCGCTTGGAATGGTGATGAGGTGGTGCTTGGCGCGGACCGCGCCGGTGACCGGTCCGAACAGATGCCGATAGAGGGCATGTGCCCGTTTGACCGGATATGCCGGTACCTCGAGGTCTTCCACCGGCCGTCTCAGCTCACGCACGAAGCGCCGTATCTGGGAGCGCGACAACCCGATGGGGTAGATCCGGACGCTGTCTCGGTCGACCAGGAACCCGACCCCGCCGGCGGCACCGATGAGAATATGCGACAGGGCCTCGTCTTTACGGAGCCGTTGCTGTACCTCCGAGATGGGAATAGGTTTGAACAGGACCAACTGATTGTATCCGGGAGAGGCGGACTGGACCTGGAGCTCGAGTTCCGCGATCCGGGTGTTGATTTCATGCCAGCGGCGCCGGAGCTCCCCGCGCCTATTTGCGCGCAAGCCGTCGGAATCCAGGTCTTTGCGGATCCGCTCCCGCCGTGCCTGGGCATCCTGCAGCTGCCTGAGAAGGTCGCTGACCTCCATGTTTCCGGACTCGAGCCGGGCATAGACCTGAGCAATCTGCCGGACCACCAATGGGCTCGTCACCAGCTGCGCCGCCTCGAACAGTTCGCCGGCGAGCTGCTTACTGCCGAGTCCCCCGACATGCTTTATGCCGATTCGAAAGTATGGGAACGCATCGTCGATGTCCACAGTGCCGCGCTGTTCACGGATAATCTCGAAGCCCTCCCGGAATGCGCTCAATGCCCGGCGCTCATGGCCCCGACGGGCATGCAGTCGGCCCAGCGCCAGGAAGGCCATTCCCCCGGCGCGGGTACTGCCGGTCAGGGCACGTTCGGTGGCAACGGCGGACCTGAGCAGGCGCCGGGCGGAGACTGGATCGCCTTGCGCCTCCGCGATTTCCGCACCGAGCACGTCGATCTCCACCGCCCAATCCTTCGGTGCCTCGACATCGGCATCGAAGAGCGCACGTGCCTGCCGCCATGCTGCTTCGGCAGCATCCGGACGTCCTTGATACAGCAGGGTCTTGGCCTTTACATAGGCCGGCTTGATCGCGTTGCTGCGGGTCGAGGTCTCTTCGCCCCGGATCAATGACGTGCTGCTCGTCCCACCGGCCAACCCACTGTCAGGGGTGAATTCACGCCCACCCCCCAGGTCGTGCCGAACACTCGACAAGGCGTAACCATGGGTTCGGAACTGATCCTTCGCGCGCTCCGCTTCGCTGGCCGCTTCGCGATTCTTGCCCTGATTGGCCAAATGCATTGAGCGGTAGGCATCGAGACGGGCCCGCTCGATGGCCGGGGAGGCGGAATCCATGAGCGCCCTCTCCGCGCGACCGAACATGGCTTCGGCGGCCTCGAATTTTTCCTGATTACTGAGCTCCAGACCCAGATGCATGCTCAGAAAGGCGACCAGATCCGGCCGCTGCACCTCGGCCTGCAACAGGGCCTTGCGATACTGCTGTTCGGCGAGCGCATGTTGACCGCGTTGATTGTGGTAACGGGCCAGACGGCGCAATGCCTTGTAGTGGGTGACATCGCCGATGTCGAAATCGGAGCTCGCGATCAGCCCTTTCAGACGCCGCATCTCCTCGGATAATTCGCGGGGGTCGGCACCGGCACGAATCCGGCCGCTGACCACACCGATGCTGCGCTCCAACGGTTGGAAGGCCCCGGGAATCCCGTCGCCGAGGTAGATGCGCTCCCCGATGCGGGCAACCACCGTTTGATAGGGCCAACCTCCCGGACGCAGCTTACAGTCCAGGGCCAGTGCCTCGATCCCATCCAGGATGGATGTGGAGCGCGGTGCACCACACTCGGTAAACCGATTCAAGCGCCGACGCCACCAGCCTTCCGAGGCCAATGAGCGGGGGGTATCCGAGCCTGCATCGACGACGAACACCGAGCCGCTCGGCTGATCCCAGCCCCCGCACTGGAGCCTGAAATAGCCGGCACCGGTCTGAGCGATCTTCCTCGGCACGGGGCGCTCGTACAGTGTGCAGGGCTCGTTTTGCCGGTTCGTCCCGACCTCGAACCGGCTACCGGAGGTATCGGATCTGTCCACGGGCGAGACACATCCCAGGAGACCAATCGTCACCAGGAACACCAAGGCCCTGGTCAATCGCGTATTCAGACTCATTTTCCAATAAGCCCGCTGTTCGCCTCTGAGAAAGGTGCCCTCGCGTCAATGCTCCTCGAACACAGCATCTATCATGGATGCATCCAGAATGCGATCGGCCCAAAGATCGAGTTGTTCCAAAGTGGCGTTATCGAGGCGCTTGCGGTTTTTTTCATCAAGGGGACCGAAGCGTTTGACAAGCAGGCGTTCCAGGATCGTTGCGGCCTTTTCGGTCTTGCCTTCGAGTTTGCCTTCCAATCTACCTTGCTCTAAGCCTTGCTCTAAGCCTTGCTCTAAGCCTTGCTCTAAGCCTTGCTCTAAGCCTTCCTCCAGGCCTTGCTGGAGGCCTTTTTGGATGGCCAGACGTTCGACACTGGTGACATAGGGCATTTTCGTTTCTCCTTCAATGACTTCGATATCTTGCCAGAGCCGTTGTTCGAGCGCATCGGGCAGACGCATCATCCAGTCGAGGACGGCAAAGAGATCCAAGATACGTTGCCTGTCCCAACCTTGCCGGTAGAACGAACGCACGAGGTCGCGCTTGGCCCGATAGCGGGCTTGCGGGTCGCCTTTGGTCTGACGGGTACGCAGATGCGCGGCGGTCACCAAGGCGAAGGGGTTGGGGTGCGCTGCGAGTGCTTCGGCGCGGTCCGCATAGTCGATGAGTTTGACCACGGGAAATTCGAGTGTATGGCGACAGCCCAAAACCTCGAAGCCATAGGAATCGGGTCGCCATCCTGCCTCCTCATCGGCCAGCACGGCGAGGCTGGCGATGGGGCGGGCGTAGCGGTCGAAGAGCCGATAGTTGTAGGTGAACATGCGCTTGGCGAAGTTGCTGTCGCGCCGGCCCTGGACCTCGATGTGGATGTAGATCCAGCGTGGTTCGCCATCCCTGAGAGTGACTTGTACCAGGGTATCGGCAAAGCGTTTACCGAGTTCGGCGTCGCGCACGACCTGACGCAGTTCGGTGTTTTTAAATTCATGGCCTGGTGCCCAATCGATTTGAGCGTAGGCTTCCGGAAAATAGAAGGCCATGAATTCGGGGAAGGCGTGTTCGAGCGCCTCTTTCCAGGGGCTGTCGTAGGCATCACTGTTATTTTGTAGATCGCTCATTATTCCTCTTCGGACCCCTCCTCTTCAGAAACCTCCGGTTCGTCATTACGCTTCCCCTGGTTTTCCCACAGGGACTCGTTGGCACCGCTCAAGTGCACCAAATCCGGCTCCTCGTCCGCACCGTAATCGGGCACACCGTAATCGGGCAGCACGCCGTCATACTCGGGAAATACCTGGATATCGGCCGGGCTGTCGAAAAGACCGTCCACCGACGAGGACGTGGAATCGATGGCCTCCAGCGACTTGATCGTCTGCATCTCGATTGTCTCATTCGGAATTTTCTCCGGCTCGGTCCTTTTATCCGGGATCTCGATCTCCTCGGACCCAGGCGGTTCATCCGGGATATTCGATTCCGGTATCTCGGACTCCGGCTCCGGTGTCTCGGGTTCCGGCTCCGGTACCTCGGGCTCCGGCTCCGGTACCTCGGGTTCCGGTCCCGGTATCTCGGGTTCCGGTCCCGGTATCTCGGGTTCCGGCTCCGGTATTTCGGGTTCCGGCGGAGTAATCTCATCGGGTACATTGATGAAAATGCCGCCGCTGGTCGTCTGTGCGTCAACCTCCGAGGCCTCCACGACGACACCGTTCATGACGACATCGATATCCGCGTCTCTCGGCGTACCAAATCCAATGCCGGTGCCCGCCCGCAGGGTGACAGCACCACCGATAAGATTTGCATTACCCGCGCTGCCCTCGGCCACGGTGTCATCCGTGATCGCGCCGGTCACGGCAGTAATGGTAATGGGATTGGTACCGGCCTCGATACGACCCAATTGAACGTCACGCTGCGCTGTCAGGGTAACCGCTCCACCGGCGCTGTAGAGGGTGCCCTCGGCCATGCCGACGTCGCCGCTCGTGGCTGTGGCGTTAAGGGTACCGCCGGTGGTGACGTCTCCGGCGGCAGTGTGTCCGATGCCGGTGCCGCCGGTGAGGGTGACATTACCGCCTCCGCTGACCGCCGCGGCAAGGCCCAACAGGTCTGCCGCTTCAAGATTCAGCTCACCGCCGGCCGTGATCGCCTGGTCGACCTGCAGGTTGCCGGTCGTGGTGCGCAGCCGAATATTCCCGCCCCCGGCAGTAGTGAGGGCCTGTGCTACGGTCATGGCGCTGCCGGAGACTTGGATGGACCCACCAGGACCAGGCGTTACCGCTACCCTCACGACGCCGGGAGGCGCCGTGCCGCCTAACTGCACCGCGTTGGTTTCAGCGATAGCGATGTCGCCGCTGGTGGTTTGCGCATCGATGCTGACCGAGGCAGCAGTGTCGATCGCGGCATCTCCCGCCGCGCCGATGTCGCTGCCCGCAGCCAGGCGGATGGCACCACCAACGAGGTTTTCCTTACCTGTGCCTTCGTCTCCTGGCGTGGTGTCGGCGTCACTGATCGCTCCACCCGCCGTGATGCTAATGTCCTTCCGATCACTGTCCGTACCAGCAACGACTCGACCCAGGGCGATGTCATCGGTCTCCTCGATGAAAATGTCGCCGGTGGTGGTCTGTGCGTCGAGGCTGGTCGCGGCTATGTCGATATCGGCGGCTCCTGTCGCACCGATGGCACCGCCCGCGATCAGACTGATGTTACCGCCGACCAGATTCTCGTTGTTCGCCCCTTCAGCCGCGGGGTCCTTGTCGGTGATGGCACCACCCGCCCTGAGGGTGATGTCGCCACTGCCGGCCACCACACGACCCAGGGCGAGGTCGTCGGCCTCGTCAATGAAGATACTGCCGCTGGTGACTTGGGCATCAAGACTATCCACCTTGGTGTCGAGGTCGGCATCTCCATTCCCACCAATAACGCCACCCGCAGTCAGGCGGATGGCCCCACCCACGAGGTTCTCATTGCCTGCCCCTTCAGCCACAGGGTCTTTGTCAGTGATCGCACCACCCGCCTTGAGGCTGATGTCGCCACTGCCGGCCTCCACACGACCCAGGGCGAGGTCGTCGGCCTCGTCAATGAAGATACTGCCGCTGGTGACTTGGGCATCAAGGCTGTCCACATCGGTGTTGAGCGGGTTGCCCTCCTTATTGCCAATCCCATTCTCCACATCGAGCCGCAGGATCTTGGCCTCCAGCTGGTTCGGCGCAGCTTCACTGATAGCACCGCCATCGCTGATCGACCCGCTCGAGAATAGCGCCAATCCCCCCACCTCGCTGAAATTCGCCGTGTCGATCCGTACCTCGCCTACCCGCTTATCGGCCGCACCGAAACGAACGAGCCCGGTGGTCTCGAGGGCGGCAATTTCACTATCGTCGAGCCGAAATTCACCCGCCGCTCCGCCCAAGCCGATGTTGCGGGCGATGGTTTGTCCGTTCCGATTGCGACTGCCCATCGGCAGGAAGACAATGTCCTTGCCTCCACCAGCCACGATCTGGGCGGTTCCGGTCGGGTCATTGTTTTGAATTGTCAGGTCATTGACGGCCAACTCGATATCGGCATTGCCCGTGCGTATGACACTACGTGTGGGGGACGAATCGCCCACATCCTCCAAGGTGAGGGTGCCGCTGCCGGTATCGAGCCGGATCTTCCCGTTCTCACTCTCGATTGTGGCATCGGTGTTCACTATCAGGTCGCTATTCGTTGCCTGAAGATGAATCGTCCCACTTCCCTCAGTGGTAACGTTTTGCGCTACGGTCATGGGACCGCCGGCGATGACCTTGATGGACCCACCAGGACCGGGTGTTACCTGCATGCTCACGCTGCCGGGAGACGCCGTGCTACCTAACTGCACCGCGTTGGTTTCAGCGATAGCGATGTCGCCGCTGGTGGTTTGCGCATTGATGCTGTTGCCTGCAGCGGTGTTGAGCGGGTTGCTAATTTCGCCAACCCCGGTGCGGGCGTCAAGCCGCAGGATCTTGGCCTGCAGTTGGTCCGACGCGGATTCGTTGGCGGCGCCAACATCGCTGATCGACCCGCTTGAGAATAGCTCCAATCCACCTACAGCGCTGAAGTCCGCTGTGTCGATCCGTACCTCACCTACCTGCGTATTGGCTGTACCGAAGCGAACGAGTCCAGTGGTATCGAGAGCGGCAATTTCGCTGTCGTCGAGCTGAAATTCACCCGTCGCTCCACCCAAACCGATGCTACGCCCGACTGTCGGCAGAAAGACAATATCGTTGCCTCCACCGGCCACGATCTGGGCGGTTTTAGTCAGGTCATTGTTTTGAATTATCAGGTCATCGACGGCCAACTCAATATCGGCATTGGCTGTGCGGACGACACTACGCGTGGGGGACGCACCGCCAACATCCTTCAAGGTGAGAGTACCGCTGCCGGTAGCGAGTCGGATTATCCCGCCCACAGTCTGGAGCGTGACACCGGTGTTTATCGTCAGGTCGCTATTGGTTGTCTCAAGACGAATCACTTCAGTTCCGGCAACAGTAACATCCTGGGCCACGGTTATGGCCCCGCCGGCAGTGACTTCGACGGCCCCATTCAGGCCAGCGATCACCGGCTCCAGATCGCCTAACTGCACTGCGTCGGTCTCATCAATGAAAATGCCGCCGGCGGCACGGATGTCGGTGATCTTCGCGTCGATACGATCCGCGTTGGTGTCGATATCGGCAGGGTCCCTCATACCGATGGCATTACCTGCAATCAGGCTGATGTCGCTGCCGACGAGGTTTTCGTTCCCCATGCCTTCAGACTTAGTGATGTCGCCGATCCCACCGGCCGCATCAATGGTGATGGCATTGGTCCCGGCATCGATACGACCCAACTGGATATTGCCCGCTGCCGTGAGGCTGACATCTCCGGTCGCATTGTAGACAGTGCCGTCGGCCATGATGATGTCGCCGGTTACGGCCCTGGCGGTGATGCCGCTGCTGGTGGAGGTAACGTCTCCGGCAGCGGAGTGCGTGATACCGCCGATTTGGCCGCTCCCCGTGAGACTGACACTACTTCCGCTGACGGGACCGGCAAGGTTCAATGGGCCCCCTGCATCGAGGTTGACTGCCCCCCCGACGCCTGCCGAAACATCAATGGCGCCGTTATTCGTTATGCTGCCTTTGGCACCAACGGTAACCCCCATGCTGTCCCCAGCGTCGGCATCCAATGGCCCGACTGTGATTCCGGGATTAATGGCAACGTCCTTGTCTGCCGTAAGCGTCAAGGTGACATTTTGAGTCGAGGAGGGGTATACAGGCTGGGTCAAATCAGGCCGGATGTCCGCTGCAACGGTGATGTTACCTGCACCAGGATCCGCAGCATTCCCATAAGGGGCCTGCGACGTGTTGACTTCCACGTTGTTCCCGGCTTCCAACGCGCTCACAAGTGTTGTGTTTGCCAAGGTAGTACCAGGGGTATCGGGAGCGCCGATCGTGATGTCCCGCGGATCGATCAACCAAAGCCCAGGCTTACCGGCAGGTGCGGAGGCATCCACCAGGACATCGGCCGCGATTTCGATGGTCCCGGCGGCAGAGGTCTCGATGAAGCCGCCGTCACCGCCTTTGGCTCCGCCCCGGGCGGTGAGAATGCCGTCGATCACGGCTGTCTCCTTCCCATAGACGACGATGCTGCCACCGTCGCCGGCGACGGTGGCGTCGGCAATGATCCGGGCCTCGGACGCCAGCACCACGGCGTCGGCATTGCGGCCGGGACCTTTTCCACGTCTTCCACGGGCGCCGATGCGGATGTCGCCGCCACCCGCGCTGCCACTGGCCTTTAGCAGGGCCTTCTTCCCCAACGCGAGCTTGCGACCGCGAATGTCGATTTTTCCACCGCGGGCACCACGACCGCTCCGCTGCGCCGAGGAGGCATCGAGGGTGCCGGTCACGGCTACGGTCCCGCTCCGGCCGCCGTCGAGGACGATTTCTCCCCCATCCGAATAGGCGCTGCGGGCCTGCACCTTGCCGCCGACCTTGATCACCTTGTCGATGATGTCCGCGGCGGCATCGGCGGTAATCAGTACTTGTCCCCCCTCGACCCGGATCATCCCGTTGTTCTCGGCCAGGGCGTCTACGCCTTCCGGCCTTTGGGTCACCGGGGAGCCGGTATCGAAGTGGATGAGACCGTCGCCGTAAAAATCGACGGCGAAGGTTTTGGCCCCGCCGATGACAACGGTCGATCCCTTGCCTTGAATAAGGTGATCGTTGCGGGCATGGGGGGCGACCAGGGCGCCGAGACCCCGCTCACCGACCGAGATGCGTCCTTGGTTGACGACCCTGGCGTTGGGGTTGTGGTTGGTGCTCGGGCGGAAGTTGTAGCGCCCGTCCCCGTCCATGAAGTCGTTATCGGCGATGTCCGAGGTGGTCGCCAGGAACCCCTGGGCCCGCACCTTACCCCCCGGCCCGATGGTGACGCCGTTCTGATTGACCAGCCAGACATTGCCGTTGGCCCGGAGAAGCCCGTCGATCCGCGACGGCTGGTTGGTGATGACGCGATTGAGGGCGATGGAATCTTTGCCGGGCTGTTTGAACCGGGTGACCTCGCCGCCCTCGATGCTGAAGCCGTTCCAGTTGATGACGGTTTTATCGCTGTGCTGCTGAACCGTTACCCGCTCCGGATAGGTTTTGATGTCGGCGCTGCCGCGGACGACGACGCCGCCGGTGGGGTTGGCGAGGATGACCGGGCCCGCGAGCATGGCGCTGACAAAGGCCGCTGCCGACACAAGAGGTAATTCGAGCCGACGGCGGCGCACGACACAAGCCGTCTCGACAGATGATCGGGGGCTGGAATTGTCAGATTCGAACATGGCAAGACGCTCCCGATCCGGACTCCCAGCCGACGCTCTTGCCGGCTTTGCTTAACCTACGAACCGAATAGTAGTCGAACCGCGGCATCTTTGCGGTTCGAACGGTAGTGTTTTAACTTTGTTGTTTCCGGGATTCAGCGCATATACCCAGGGACAACAAAGTTATAACACCACCCCCTTGTCTGCCGATGTCTTTACGTTTAACCTTGACAGAAATATCAGGTCCGGGGTGATCCGATCTCCCGCCGCTCTCAGTATCCGTCTCATCCCTGTGCATCCGGAAATCATCAGTCGCTCCCCCCACCGTCCCCATTCACATCAGCACCTACCCTTGCTCTTCGTCCACGGTGCCTGTGGTGGCGCCTGGATATGGGACGAGCATTTTCTCCCTTATTTCGCCGCACAGGGTTACGAAGCCCATGCACTCAGTCTGCGCGGACACGGCGGGAGTGGCCGCAAAGGGTATAGCCATCTGACGGGTTTGGCGGATTATGTCAGTGACCTGAACGAAGCCGTGCATCGTCTCGGGGTTACACCGATTCTCGTCGGGCATTCGCTCGGCGGTGTGATTATTCAGAAATGGCTCAACCATTACGAAGCGCGTGGCGCGGTTCTCATGGGCTCCGGTCCTCCTCACGGGATGCTGCCGTCAACGCTCGGCATGTTGCTGCGGAATCCCGTTCTGGCCATGCAGAGTGGGTTGGCACAACTGGCCGGGCCCTGGGCCGTATCGGCAACGGCCACCCGTAAGATGCTATTCTTCGACGACGTGCCGAAAACGGCGGTGCAGCGCCACTTCACCCGTAGTTCGGGGGAATCGCTACGGGTCGGACTCGAGCTGCTATGGCCGAATTTCCCCGGCCCGACCTGGAATCGCGAGATGCCTATTCTGGTACTCGGCGCGGGGAAAGATTTCTTCATATCGCCGACAATGGTGGAGGCTACCGCCCGAGTCTACGGCACGCGAGCGGAGATTATTCCGGATCTGGGCCACGCAATGATGCTGGAACCGGGCTGGCAAGTAGTCGCTGACCATATCCTGCGCTGGCTCGAGCGAACCCTGGTGGCGAGGTCCTGTTGACATTCAGCGTTCAAGGCCGCAACCGGTTGGACAGAGAACCACGAATCAACACGAATTGGTGTGAATTCGTGTCGATTCGTGGTTCTCTTATTGAAAACAGTTCGTTATTTGTCAGGTCCCTCAAGGATCCTAGGATTCCTTGAGGGACCTGCATCTTTACCAATGAGTCGAGTTTGTGCGCTGCACAAAAATAGTTCTGCCTCTTGTTGGGCAGGAGTCGCAAATCCTTTGAACCACGGAGGCAGACACGGATAAATACGGATTGTGATCTGTGTTTATCCGTGTGCATCCGTGGTTCTTCGGTGCGGTCGGTCACGCCTCGTCGGTCCGAGGCGAAGCCTCGTTAGTTGCCTGCAGGCAGGTCGACGCCGCGGACCGAATACGCGCCCGCCCTGCACCCGCACGGAGACTTTACGTTTCGGCACCAAATATGATTCACTTCCTACGCCGGAACCATCGTGTTGCCGCAGGCGTACCTGCATCATTACAAACGCGAAAAAAGTGAAAAAAGCGAAACAGGGGTAGGCGATGAGCCAAGAAACGCAAGATTCGGGCGCTAAGGAGACCCGAGGGGCGGCAGAGGACGCCAAGACCAAGAAGCCGACCGATCAGGCACAAGAACAGCCCGCTGCCGAGCCGAAAGGCTTACCGCTCGACGGCATTCGGGTCGTGGACGTGGGCAACTTCATTGCAGGGCCCTATGCGGCCTCGATCCTGAGCGAGTTCGGGGCCGAGGTCTACAAGGTCGAGTACCCGATCGCCGGGGACCCGATGCGGACTTTGGGTACCCCTTCCCGTCGCCAGGACTCGACCTTGTTTTGGCTGAGTGAGGCCCGCAACCGCAAATCCGTTACCATCAATCTGCGCCAGCCCACCGGAGCCAAGCTGTTTCGGAAACTGGTTGCGAAATGCGATGTGGTGGTCGAAAGCTTCAGGCCGGGCACCATGGAAAGCTGGGGGGTCGGTTGGGACGACCTGAGCAAGGACAATCCGGGGCTGGTTATGCTGCGGGTTACCGGCTATGGTCAGACCGGTCCCTTCAAGGACCACCGCGGTTTCGCGCACCTCGCCCACGCCTTCGGTGGTCTCGCCTATCTGTGCGGATTCCCCGGGCAAACGCCGACGATCCCCGGACCCAATCCGCTCGCCGACTATATGGTGAGCCTGTATGGGGCGATCGGCATCATGCTGGCGCTGCGCCACCGGGAACAGACCGGGCGGGGCCAATACATCGACATCGGAACCTACGAGGCGGTGTTTCGCCAGTTGGACGAGATGTCAACGGCCTACGGGGTCCACGGCAAGATCCGCGAGCGCGAGGGCGCGGGGACTATCATCGCCTGTCCCCACGGCCACTTCCGTACCAAGGACGACAAGTGGGTGGCGATCGCCTGCACCAACGACAAGATGTTCGCCCGGTTGGCCGAGGATGCGATGGAACGGCCCGAGTTGGCCGCCGAGGGGACCTTCGGTCTCAAGCACAAGCGGCTTGCTGCGCATGAGGAGGTCGACCGCATCGTGGGCGACTGGACGGCCTCGATGACCCGTGACGAGTTGATGAAGAAGTGTCTGGCGGCGCAGGTCCCCATCGGGGCCCTGAACAGCATCGCCGATATCTTCGCCGATCCCCACTACCAGGCGCGCGGCAATCTGGCCACTATCAATGATCCGGATGTGGGCGAGATCACGGTGCCGGGCGTCATCCCGAAGCTATCGGAGACCCCGGGGCGTATCGAACACCTGGGACCGACGCTCGGGAATATGACCGATAAGGTGCTCGGAGAGCTGCTCGGGATGACCGCCGCCGAGCTCGCCGAGTTTCACAAGAATCACGTGGTCTAGACCAAGAGGGGGTCCCTATGGCTGTCCAGCGCAAACAAAAGGATAACGTATCCATGCGTGGCGATTCGAAAGCGGAAACGGAACCGCGCCTGCCGTTGTCCGGGATTCGGGTAATCGATGTCGCGACCTTCATCGCAGCGCCCTATGCCGCCGGGATCATGGGCGAATTCGGCGCCGAGGTGCTGAAGGTCGAACATCCGTTCGGCGGCGATCCCTGCCGCAATTTCGGGACCGCGACCAAACGCGGTGACACCCTCGCGTGGCTCAGCGAGGCCCGCAACAAGAAGTCGGTTACTGTCGATCTGCGCACGCCCGATGGGGCTGGGATCTTCAAGAAGCTCGTCGCCGAATCCGACGTCTTGTGCGAAAACTTCCGTCCCGGAACCCTCGAGAAGTGGGGGCTGGGCTGGGAAGTGCTGAGAGAACTCAACCCGGGATTGGTGATGTTGCGCATCTCCGGCTACGGCCAGACCGGGCCGTACCGGGACCGGCCCGGCTTTGCCCGCATCGCCCATGCCGTCGGTGGCCTGGCGTACCTTGCGGGTATGCCGCGGGAGACCCCGGTTACGCCGGGCTCCACGACACTGGCAGATTACCTGACCGGCCTGTATGGGATAATCGGCATTCTACTGGCGTTGCGCTATAAAGAGAAGACGGGCAAGGGCCAGTACATCGACGCCGCCCTGTACGAATCGGTCTTTCGACTTTCGGATGAAATGGCGCCGGCCTACGCGCTCTATGGGACGGTGCGCGAGCGCACGGGTCCCCACAATCCGATTGCCTGTCCGCTCGGTCACTTCCGCACCAAGGACGATAAGTGGGTGGCCTTTGCCTGCACGACCAACAAGCTGTTCGAGGCCCTGGCCAAGGCGATGGACCGGCCGGAATTGGCCTCCTATGCCCTCTACGGGCGGCACCAGAAGCGATTGGAGGCACGGCACGAGGTGAACGACGTGGTGAGTGCCTGGTGCGGCTCGCTGACGCGCGATGAGGTGGAAAAGAGGTGTAATGAGACCGGCGCGCCCTATGCCCCGCTCGCCAATGTCGCGGATATCTTCGGCAACCGGCAATTTCACGCCCGCCGCAACCTGGTTGCGGTGGATGATCCCGATGTGGACGAGACACTCGTCGTTCCCTGTTCACTGCCGCGTTTGTCGGAGACGCCGGGAGAGATCAATAGCCTGGGACCCGCACTCGGGCAGCATACCGATGAGGTGTTACAAGACCTTTTGGGAATGAATCCCTCCGAGATCAAGCGCCTGCATGATAACCGGGTGATCTGACCCGCGGGTGCGGGGAACACGAACCACGAATACACACCAATCGACACGAATTCGGTTTATTCCCCTAGAGGGTGTTGCAAAAGCCTATCCGTGGGGCGGAGCGCAGGCGTCCCCGCCTGCATCGAAAAATGCAGGCGGGGACATCTGTGCTACTTTTACGACACCCTCCCTAGGTGCCAATGCCATTAAGTTAGCTGCTGGCCGCTTGCCGTAGCCCAACACTACGAATCGCGCGAATCCTCGTAGAAACTGTCATCCCGAACTGAAAGGAGGGATCTTTTTTGCGCCGATTCGCGCGGTTTGTCGTTTTCTCTTTCGCTACATTTACTTTTCTGTATTTCTGGAAACGAAAGCATGCATTTGCGTTTATTCGCGTTCATTTGCGGCTAACTTTTCCGTAAGAAGCTTGTTCGTTCAATGTTATCGGCAGTCGAGAGCAGCTGTACTAGGATTCCTTGAGGGACCTGCATCTTTACAAATGAGTCAAGTTTGTGCGCTGCACAAAAATAGTTCTGCCTCTTGTTGGGCAGGAATCGCAAATCCTTTGAACCACGGAGGCAGACACGGATAAACACGGATTGTGATCCGTGTTGATCCGTGTCCATCCGTGGTTCTTCGGTGCGGTTGGTCACGCCTCGTCGGTCTGAGGCGAAGCCTCGTTAGTTCATTGATCGAGCGAATTTCCCCTTTTCTGGCCTGGTGGCCCCTCGTAACCCGGCAGACCATACGAACGGACTTCATCGCCGGGCTTACGGGCGCTCTCCTGGTAATCCCCCAGGGAGTGGCCTTTGCCACGATTGCCGGGATGCCGCCCGAATACGGACTCTATGCGGCGATGGTGCCGGCCATTGTCGCCGCATTGTTCGGCTCTTCCCGACACCTCGTCTCGGGACCGACCACCGCGGGCTCCATCCTGCTGCTTTCCGTTTTGAGCACCATGGCCGAACCGGGAACGACGGAGTACGTGCGGCTCGCAATCACCTTGACGTTCCTGGTGGGACTCATCGAGCTCACGCTGGGGTTCGCTCGGCTCGGCTTCCTGATCACCTTCATCTCCCACTCCGTCGTTACCGGCTTTACCGCCGGGGCGGCAATTCTCATCGCCGCCCATCAACTCGAGCATTTCCTCGGCGTGGAGGTCCCCGACGGCCTCCAGTTCCATGAAATCTTTGTCTATTTCCTAGGCCACTTGAGCGAAATTCATCCCTACGCCGGCCTGGTCGGGGGCGTGACGCTGCTCGCCGGGGTCCTGATCAAACATCTCTTGCCGCGGTTTCCCTACATGATCGGGGCCCTATTGGCAGGAAGCCTCACGGCTACCTTGCTCGATCAGTCACTGGGGCATGAAGTTACGGGTATCGACATGGTCGGGGCCTTACCCGCAACTTTGCCACCCTTATCCATACCGGACTTCTCGTTTTCGACGATCAAGACTCTCGCCCCCGCGGCACTGGCAATGACACTCTTTGCGCTGACCGAAGCAGTATCGATCGCACGTTCCCTGGCAGTGCGTTCGGAACAAATCATCGACGGTTCCCAGGAGTTTATCGGCCAGGGGCTTTCCAACCTGGTGGGAAGCTTCTTTTCCGCCTACGTCGCCACGGGCTCCTTCAACCGCAGCGGTGTGAACTTTGCAGCCGGGGCTACGACCCCGCTGGCGGCCGTATTCGCCGGTAGTCTGCTCATGGTCGTCGTCGTCCTGGCGGCACCGCTTGCTGCCCATATCCCCTACGCGGCCATAGCCGGGATTCTCTTTCTCGTGGCCTGGAGGCTTATCGACTACACCCGCATCCGCCGCACCCTGCGGGTAAGTCGTGCCGACTCCGTGGTATTGACGGCAACTTTTCTATCGACGCTGTTTCTGGATCTGGAGTTCGCCATCCTCCTCGGCATTCTCCTCTCGTTCGTGGTCTACCTCGGCCGCACGTCGCGTCCCCGCGTTCTGGTAAGGGTCCCGGCCCCGAATCATCCCTACCGCCTGTTCACCACCGATCCTGCGCTGCCGGAATGCCCTCAGCTCAAGGTTATCCGCATCGACGGCTCTTTGTTTTTCGGAGCGGTGGACTATGTTGCAGAACGGCTACGCATGTTCGCCAAAGGGCACCCCGAGCAGAAACACTTGCTCATATCGGCACGTAGCATCAACTTCGTGGATGTGGCAGGAGCCGACCTTATTGCCCGCGAGGCACGTAACCGGCGAGCTATGGGTGGTCGTCTGTATCTCCACCGGGTAAAGGAGGCTACCCGCGAAACGCTCAAGCGTGGTGGTTACCGAGACGAAATCGGCGTGGAGAACATCTTCCTATCCAAGCAGGAAGCCATAGCAACCATTTTCGAACGCCTGGATCACGACATCTGCGCCCGCTGTAACAAACGGATTTTCACGGAATGCCTCTCCCTACCCCCACCGGTGACTTCGGTGGAATCGGGTCGAGATCGACGGACGGCAGGTATCCCCGAGTCCCGCTGAGCGGATTATTCGGATCCCTGCCGGGGCTGGGAAGGTCCCGGTCCGGTACTCCTGAAATGGAAAAAGCGTCGCCGCCCTTGGGGGCGGCGACGTGGCCGGATCTCTCTGCGGATACCGCTGCGCCCGCAGTCCTCAGGGGATTGCCCGTAGGGGCGAAAGATTTTTCGCCTCTACCTCGCGCGCGGTCCGTAGGCAACCGGGCAATCACAGGACCGGGCAACCACAGGGGGTTGCCCCTACTTCGCGCGTGCCCGCGGTCCGTAGACCAGACCGCCGGTTACTTCGATGGTCGTACCGTCGATCGAGTCGTTGGCGATGACATGTTTGATGGTACCGGCCAGCTCTTCCGGCTCTACCAGATGGCCGACGTGGACATCTTTAAGGATCGCTTCCAGGGCCGTTTCGTTCATGCCCTTGAGGATTTCCGTGGCAGTGTAGCCCGGTGAAACACCGACGACCCGGATCGGCAGGTGCTTCAGGTGGAACTCGCCCACCAGGACCTTCGGCCACAGGGTAAGTGCAACCTTGGTGGAAGAGTAGTTGAGCTGTCCGATCTGGCCGGTGCTGTTGATCGAGGAGGTAATCAGCAGCAAACCCTCCTTACCACTGTCGACCATCCGCCGGGCGGCCTCGCGCAAGGTGATGAAGGTGCCGATGAGATTGGTATCGACGACCGACTTGAACTGCTCGGTGGTCATGACACTCTTGACCTTACCGGTGTTCTTGTCGGTGTTGATCATCAGGCTGTCGGCGAAGCGCCCCGCGTTCGCCAGGACCACGTCGAGGGAACCGAAGGTCTCGATCGCCTTATCCATCAGCTTGCTTTGGTCTTCCTCTTTGGTGACGTCGGTCTGTACCGCGATCGCCTCGCCGCCCGCTTCCTTGATCTCCTTGACCGTTTGCTCCAGACGCTCGATACGCCTGCCCGCGAGCACGACTTTGGCCCCGTCCGCGGCCAGGTTTTTGGCCACGGCGGCGCCGATGCCGGTACCACCGCCCGTGACGACGATTACACTGCCTTTTACGTCCACTCCGTACCTCCTAAGGTTATTTTATGATGGGAAAGCCTTCTGCAGGAATGGCGCCTACGATAGCGGAGACATCCGAATCTGCAGTTTGCGCGTAAAGATTATCAGATCGCAGATCTTCTGCAATAAGGAGTCACAACCTGGGTTGTGTTGCAGCTCAGCCGGCACTGTAGTATAAATAAACGCTTGTTTCGAGCCTCTATTCTTAATGACATCCCCGCATCCGCGCTGCGCGAGTCATTATATGAATAATTCGCTTAATTAGAATATTACCAAAAACTCTGATAGGAGGAATCCTGATGGCGGACTGGACCGAACAGGCCGAACAAATGTTGAAGACCTGGACCGAAGCTCAGAAGAATGTGTGGGACAGTTGGCAGGACCTCGCCGGTCGCGCCGTGGGTGCGCAACCGAAACCACAGGCCTTCGCGATGAACCCCATGGAGTGGTTTCAGCAATCGATGTCGCTGTGGACGGATCCGGCCGGCGTTGCGAGGGATGCCGGCCGCCAGGTCTTCGGCAGCCAGTTCTCGATGATGCGCAACCTGGAGCTGCTGACGCGCGCCTGGCAACTAGTCACTCCCAGGCTGGATGCCGGCCAGGATTGGCGGTCTCCGCTGTCGGGGTTCACGACCGACTGGTTTCAACAGATCACCGGGATGTCCGGCAACATGCTCGAGATGTCCAAGGACACCCAGGCCCTGTGGCAATCCTACCTGGGCGAGTGGGGTCCCTTACTGAAACCCTGGCTCTCGTCGGCGATCGAGGCGACCGGCAGCGGCCATCTGGGTGAAATGATGTTGGGGGGGGCGGGGTTGAACCGCCTGCTCACGATGGGGCAGGACGACCTCCAGGCCGGGCCTTTTGCCGGTCTTGCCGAGATCCCCAGTATGGGCGTCACCCGCGAACACCAGGCGAAAATCCTGCGGGCCTTCGACGCCTTCGTCGATCTGCGCAAGGTCATGCTCGAATTCAATAAGATGACGATCGGGGCCATGAATAAAGCGGTGGAAACCGTGATGGAGGCCCTGGTGGAGAAGGGCAAAACAGGCGAGAAGATCCGGAGCGTGCGCGATCTGAACCGCTTGTGGCTCGAATCCGCGGACAAGGTCTTCACCCGGATGTATGCGTCCGAGGAGTATCTGAAGGCACAGCGCGAGTTGTCAGCGGCCGGTATGTCCTACAAGCTCATGCAGCAGGAAGTGGTCGAGATGCTCTTGAAGAGTCTGAACCTGCCGACCCGGAGCGAGCTCGACGACGCCTACAAGACGCTGTATGAATTGCGCAAAGAGGTCAAGGCACTGAAGAAGACCGTGCGTGAGCAGACCAAACCGGTTATGGAAACCCCGGCCATAGAGACCAAGCCGACGGCACAGACTACGGAAACCCCGACCATAGAGGCCAAGCCGGCGGCACAGAACGCGATCAAACAGGTAGAAACCAAAACGACGGCGAAGAAGGTACCTGTCCGCAAGAAGACGGCAGCGCCTGCCGAGCCTGCGAGTTGAGTCGTGCCCTGCCGAGCGCAATTTCTACCCTCCGGAGAAGACCCATGCTGTCACTACCCATCGATATCCAGCCCAAGGATGCCGTCAAAGAGATCAAAGAGATCAACGACAAGATCACCAAGGGCCTCGAATTCCTGAGCAATCTCAAGGACGAGGACGTAGACATCGGCACCGCACCCAAGGAGACCGTCTACACGGAAGACAAGCTCAAGCTCTATCACTACCTGCCGACCCGGGACGATCTGCTCGGTACCCCGTTGCTCATCGTCTACGCCTTAGTCAACCGCTACCTGGTGGCCGATCTCCAGGAAGACCGTTCTCTGGTGCGCAACCTGGTCAACGAGGGGCTGGATACCTACTTGATCGAGTGGGGCGATCCCGCACCGGCGGACAAGTACCTCACCGTAGACGACTATGTAAACGGCTATGTGGATAACTGCGTCGATTTCCTGCGTGAGCGTCACGGGGTCGACAAGATCAATATCCTCGGGATCTGCCAGGGCGGCACGCTTGCCACCTGCTACTCGGCGCTGCACCCGGACAAGGTGGCGAACCTGGTCCTGACCGTGACCCCCATCGATTTTCATCCCGGCTGGGATCCGGAGAATCCGGAGATCGGATTGCTCTTCAATTGGGGCAAAGGCGTGGATGTAGAGCTGATGGTCGATGCCTACGGCAACGTCCCCGCGGACGTCCTCAACTTCACCTTCCTCCTGGTCAAGCCCTTCGCCCTCAATTTCGGCAAGTACCATGACATGCTGGACATCCTGGACAACGAGAAGGCGATGATGAACTTCCTGCGCATGGAGAAATGGCTGTTCGACGGTCCGGATGCCGCCGGCGAGGCCTACCGGGAGTTCGTGCGGGATTTCATGCGGGATAACCAACTGGTCAAGAACGAGAAAATGATCGGCGACCGACTCGTCGACCTGGGTAATCTCACCATGCCGATCCTGAACTGCTATGCGACGGCCGACCACCTGGTGCCGCCACACTGTTCGAAGATACTCGGGGAGAAGGCGGGGACCGACGACTACACGGAAATGGCCATTCCCTCCGGCCACATCGGTATCTATGTTGGCGGCAAGTCGCAGAAGATGCTGGCGCCGGGAGTTGCGAAGTGGCTGCGGGAGCGGACCTGACCACCGTCTTGGCATTAAAAACTTCCGGTCACGTTTTGAATCCGCAGATTACGCAGATTCTCGCAGATGAAAAACGAACGAATCCGTGAAACTCTGCGTAATCCGTGGATAACCCAGCCCGTAGGATGCGGTGAGACCAGGGATAGTCGAACCGCATCACTGAACGTCGGTGTGCCCAACGGAAGAGTGAAGACGGAATAGGAACATCGTTGAAGAGGTTCAATATATAGGTCACGCTCGCATAAGCTAACAAGGCGCTCCAGCCGACGTATTTGCCTTCGCTTCGTTACGGAAAATCCGCGCCCGAGCGTGGGCGTTGTGAGTCTGAAAAAAGTATGAGTACGCAATGAATATCTGGGATGCCGATAAGCTGGTCTTATTTATCGCTTTTGTGATTCCAGGATTTATATCCATAAAAACATACGATCTCCTTGTGCCATCGGAGCGAAGAGAAGTTGGAAAATCTCTGGTAGATGTGGTTGCATATAGCTGTGTAAATTATTGGTAGTGGCTAAATCCTAAGTGGTGAAATCTGCTTGGCTCTTTTCCTCCACCGCTATGATTTGGAATTGAAGACAACAGCCGCATAACCGCACCACTTAGGATTCAACCACTACCCCTGTTCTTTGGACTTCGGCATTCGTCTGGTTGCGGAAACAGAAATTTTTCAGAAAGTATGCGCCTCATCCAACACTAAAACCCTGGGATTACGTCTTCGGCAACGGTCAGTCCTACTGGGTTGTTATCGAGTTGAGTAGTGGCGGAATAATAGGTGGTACGTACCGTAAAGAGTCCTTCGCATCTTCTTATCCGGCCGAAGAACAGTTATATCTTCAGCAGTTGTGGGAAATTGGAGAAAATGACCAGTTTGTCAGGCCACTTGAAAGATCCCATGGCGCCATAATTTCGGCAAGTGAGATTAAACTCATTCGCTTTTATAAATAGTCCGGAGCGATTGACATGAGTGATAAGCATGTTCCAGCCCGCGAGGGTTATCAGCCAGTGGATAAGGGCCACCAACCAACAGAGGATAATTTAAACCTCAATGACCCCCCTGGCAGTAATATTGGACCTACAAGTCAGGACGATGGGCAATCCGGAGACTCAAGTAACGACTCATAAGGAGCGTCCAGATTTGCTCTCACGCTGGGCGTGGGAGCCAGAGAAATCTCATGGAGCTTGACTGTTAACCAAGATTAGAAATGGGGAGCATTTCCAAAGATTTAGTGTTGATCCTGCAATTTTTGTTGCCGGGGTTCGTTACAGCCTGGATATTCTATAACTTGACATCTTATCCGAAGTCTTCGCAATTCGAAAGGGTGGTTCAGGCTTTGATCTTTACACTGTTTATCCAAGGATTGGTGGCTATCATAGAATATATATTGGTCACGCTAGGTCAGTATTGGAGCCTTGGGCAGTGGAATGAATCCTCATCCCTTATCGTCTCCATTCTGATTGCCGTCCTGTTTGGCATCACCTTTTCCTACTTTGCGAACAATGACAAAATACATAAACTTCTCAGGGCTATAAATATAACACGGGAAACCTCGTTTCCATCGGAGTGGTTCAGTTCATTATCGAATAATCAGACATTTGTTGTCCTGCATTTCGATGATGGGAAGCGATTATACGGATGGCTGATCGAATGGCCGTCGGAACCGAAACAGGGACACTTTCTCATAGAAGACCCCTCATGGGTCCATGAAAATGAAAAAGAAGAAAAAATACCCGGAGTCAAAAGCATTTTGGTGGATACCAAAGATATAAAGTGGGTTGAGTTCCTCGAAGACACTTGGGAGAACAAGAATGAGTAAAAAACAGTCGAATCCTCCGCCACCTAAAGGCATAAAAAGACCGACACCGCCACCGCCACCACCACCGGTGCCGGCGGCACCAACGACAACGCCGCTACCTCAACAGAAAAATGGCTGATAAGTTTGCCACCTCCCCGATATCGACAGATTCTGGTGATTCCTGCCGGAATAGCACGGAAGGGTCCCGGATGGTTACCTGATGGGAGATGTGATGAAACAGGTTATTTATATGGAAGCGATTATTGTGCACAAAGCAAATATTCTCTGCCAAGACAAGCAAATAAAGCAAAATACTAATACCAAATAACTTAGAATCTGATCAATTGAAGCGTCTTGAATTGAACATTGATCGCTAACAAAAGTTTCAACCCGATGTTTTTCGCCGCTACGCT
Source organism: Candidatus Thiosymbion ectosymbiont of Catanema sp. Cochon2018 (assembly GCA_011392765.1). Lineage (GTDB taxonomy): Bacteria > Pseudomonadota > Gammaproteobacteria > Chromatiales > Chromatiaceae > Thiosymbion > Thiosymbion ectosymbiont_A. The sequence goes on from WYCW01000004.1 coordinate 684,199, forward strand.
TTGAAAAATGCGGGTTAAACAAACGTTAGACAGCGCAAAAATCATGAATGTAAGGCTGACAAAAGATCAAAAAATCAAGTCGAATTCTCCGACAACGCCGAATCATTCAGGATTGCTTTTAACCAGACAGCTTCTAAATGTTGGGGTTCCTCCGTCACCCCAACCTGCATTACCGACGGAGAATTTCAAAATGATCGGTTTATGAAAAACCGAAAAACTCGGTATATAAGTCGAGTACGTCAACCACCCTGGAGATCAAGATGGCAACCAAGAGATTCAATCGCGGTGTCGCACTAGTCGGGGCGGGCATGAGTAATTTCGGGGCTTTTCCCGGAAAAACGACCCGCGACCTGTTCGTCGAGGCCTTCAAAGATATGCACGCATCGGTGGACAAGGGCTTCGACCCGAAGGACATCGATGAGTGTTATTTCGGTAACTACAGCAGTAGCCAATTCGAGGGGCAAGGCTTCACTGCCCCCTTTATCGCCAATGCGGTGGGAATGAATCCGCGCCCGGCGATTCGCACCGAGAATGCCTGCGCCAGCGGTGGCAGCGCCATCCGCCTGGGGTGGATGGCAATCGCCTCCGGGATTGCCGACATGGTGCTGGTGGGCGGCTACGAGAAAGAGACCGATCAGCCGACCGAGAAGGTCACCGAGATCCTGGCCACGGCCAGCGACAACCTGTACGAGAACGTGGCCGGTTTCACCTTTCCCGGTCTGTACGCCGCCCTGGCTACCGCCTATATGCACCGCTACGGTGCTACCAGCGAGACCATGATGAAGGTCGCGCTGCAAAACCACGAGAACGGCGCCCTGAATGCGAAGGCCCAGTTCGGCAAGCGGATCGGCGATTTCATCAAGATGAAACAGAAGAGCGCGGAGAAAAAGGGTAAGCCGATCCCCCAGTGGGACGATGAGATGGCTTTTTTACGCGATCCGCGCGCCAATCCGGTGATCTCCTGGCCCATGCGCCTGTTCGACTGTTCCCCGGTCTCCGACGGTGCGGCGGCACTCCTGCTGGTGGCGGAAGACATGGCCCGCAATTTCACCGACAGACCCGTCCATATCATCGGCAACGGTGTTGCATCCGGGGTGCCCATGCACGACCGTACCGATCTGACCATGATCGAGCCGGCGACCCTGGCCGGTAAAACCGCCTACGAGATGGCGGGGGTAGCGCCCAAAGACATTCAGGCCTGTGAGGTCCACGATTGCTTCACCATGACCCAGGTGATCGCCACCGAAGACCTGGGCTTCTTCGAGCGGGGTGAGGGCTGGAAGGCACTGGAAGAAGGTCGCACCGCCCGTGACGGTGATCGCCCCATCAACACCTCCGGTGGGCTCAAATCCAAAGGCCATCCGGTAGGGGCCTCGGGGGTCGGACAGGTCATCGAGATCTGGAGGCAGCTGCGCGGCGAGGCGGGCGAACGCCAGCTACCGGGTGAGCCGACGCTCGGTCTGACCCACAACCTGGGGGGCAGCGGTCAGGTCTGCGTCGTCAACATTTTCGAGAGGAGATAAGACCATGAGCAAAGATTTCTACAATGCGACCGGTTTCTACGAATTCGTCGGTGAGAAGAAGCTCATGGGCACCAAGTGCAAGTCCTGTGGCGAGCTCTTCGTGCCGCCGCGTCCCGTATGCTCCGCTTGTCACAGCGAGGAGATGGAGTGGGTGGAGATGAGCGGAAAGGGCAAGCTGGAAGCCTTTACCGTCACCCTCTATGGGCCGACCCGGATGGTGGAGGCGGGCTATGACGCGAAGAATCCCTATTGCGTCGGTGTCGTGCGCCTGGACGAGGGCCCGGCAATCAGCGCCCAGATCTTTGGCCTGGACCTCACCAAGCCCGAAGCGATCAAGATCGGTACCCCCATGGGGCTGACCTTCATCGAGCGGACGGAGGGAGAAAAGAAGAATACCTACATCGGGTTCGAGGCCACTTAGCGTAAGCTGGTAGGCCGGGGCGAGGGACGAGACGTAAGCAAACCAGGCTGCCCGTAAAGGGTAGATTGGTTTGCCGGGTTTCGTTCCTCAACCCTAAACGGGCCGGCCTGCCGGCCCGTTGTCTTTAAGGTCCTGCCATACTAAGAGTCTAGCCTGGATCCGCAAATAACAAGACCTGACCCTATTCCTTCTGATGTCCTTTCGATGGGATCATTACGCGATCACTTATATTAAGCACTACCTTTCCGCGAACACGGCGCGCACCCGAATAGGATTCATCGACTTCAATCTCGGCAAAGAAGGGCGATGAAGCTTCACAATCGTAGGACGGCTCACACCACTCAACTCCGTGATCTTCGAGGTGGGTAAATCGTGCGAAAAGTAGCGTATAATGATTCTGAATTTAGCTTCGGTAAGGGTGTGAACGCCTAAAATATCTGTTTTTTCCTTGCATAATAAAACCTTGTACTCCTAACGCCGCAAATCAGCCGCCACGGAAGGAGTGGCAGCGACTGTAGTGGTCGGCTGGATTTGCTTTGTTAGACTCCGTAATTTATTGCATCAGTGCTGCGTAATAATCTTGGCAATCATCTCATATAACTTTATACCATAGATACGGTTAAGGTTTACCGAAGGATGCCCGTCAACAACATTAACACTAAGAGGCTCATTTCTTAATTGCCGGGAAATCTCGGCCTCATGGTTATATGCAATAAATCCAATGTTATCGGCAGCTTCTTCTGCTTGATGGTACCACCGTAAATACTGTTCGAGGTATTCATCAGGTTTAATGTAATCTGTGGGCTTGTCGGGAGATGTACCTTGGTTTAACACTGTGAAAATCGGGGAAGGAAGACCTCGCTGATCAGATACATTCTTTATATCTTTTAATGCTTGGAGAAATTGTTGCCATTCGTCTGACGCAGGTTCATAGACACGTTGCAAGGCAGTTAGCCGACCCGGAATGATGCCGAATTTTTCTGCCAACAGAAAGTAAGAATCATACAAAAGCTCTGCGAGATAACGCAGCCCAACATCTTGCATCTTTTCTGATATAGTCAAAATCGCTTTACTGGCAGTTGTCTTTCGCAGTCTATCCTTTTCAATGCTATAATCTTCACCTCTTGGCTGCGGATCGTTCAGACAGTAGCCTACGACAATGAGGTCAGGATCAACTATTTCTTCAAATTTTTTCACTAAATCCCGCTCTGTGACAGTTGGTCCACCGCTTATTCCAAAATTCAGAACTTCAAATTGCTTTTCCTCAAAAGCATTATTTAGTAACTTTTCTGCAATAGCAGTGTATCGTTCATCAACTGCAAGCCCAGCACCCCATGTCAAAGAATCTCCGAATACTGCAATGCGATATATTTCTTTCGGTTTTGGAGTTTCAAAATTCCGTTCCCGGAATCCATATTTATTATTTGTTACCCGGTGTCCCCAAGTATATCGCTGACCGTCAATCCTACCGTTAAATGGTAACTTATTGTAAGGATTAAAAAGAAACTCAAAACTATACAATAATATTGCTATTATGAACAGATTGATTAATAGCACTATTACCCCTTTCTTAATCTTATTAATTACTTCTTTCATAATTCAATTTCTCAATATGCTTCATATCGGCACAATGTTGTATTTCTTGAACACTTGGAATCTCAGCGTGAGGAACGAATCAAGCTGTTATTCCGAATGAACAGCATTACCCTGTTGGCAAAGAAACAGGAGAAACAGCCCATGTTGAGCGTTGGAATAATACCTTATGGCAGCACTTAGCACGGTTCGTGCATAAGACGCTCTCTTTTTCCAATATGTATTATTATGCATGAGACTGTTTAAAGCTCTTCCTGTACCGCCATAATACGGAGTTATTGCCAACTCTTGACTGTGTTACCATTTAGCAATTAACCACTACCACCGCTCTTAATCCGGTGGTTCTCCTCACGGCGATTGCGTGGGATAAGCACCGAACCGATGGAAGCATCCATGGTCTGGCCGTGTCTGGCTTCGAAGCCCTCCTCAGTCGCCAAGAAAGTCAAACCTCGGTGAGTCTTCCGAGGACCCGACAGTTAGAATTTTACCATTACCGGGAGGGATTTGTCACACAGACGAAAATGAAAAATTGCCGGAAAGGCAACTTTTCAAGGTCCACTTGATGGAAATCACCTTACATCCCCCACACCCGGATCCGATATTTCTCATACCGCTCTTGCCTGACAAAGATCTTTTCTTCCCACGGCACCTCCGGGGTGCGATCGAAGACGAATCAGATAGCCCTCGTCGGTGCCGACCCGGTCCATATAGTCGGCGGTCTGAGAAAGGCCCTCTTTGACGGTCGCCTCCAGGGATTTGTGCAGGAGCTTGTAGAGAAAATAGGGGCAGACCCTGAGGTATCCCCACGGAATTGACTCCAGAATCAGTGGCTTGCGTCTTACGGCGCGGCCTGGCCCATACCAAATACCGGTTGTTGCAGTAACCGATTGATTTGAAAAGCTACTTTGTGGGGATACTTCAGGGCGAACCACGTTTTTTGTTATCATTTGTAAAATTACGGGGCACTCAAGGTCCTAGATGGAAGTTCGCCGTAGTTGTTGGCTGGAAAGATCGAGGTAAAAGTCGTCCCTAGACCTTAACCCATTGTTTTTGAATGCGTTGATGGAAATATTCATGAATTCGACGTAACTATTCAGCCACCCCAGGCGAGGCATGGGAGGGCTCCCCTGGAACGTGAGGATAAGCGAGGAGAAGAGATTGGCAGACTGTTTGCGCAGGGATGAGAGATAGGAGCGGATGATTGCGAATGCTTGCACCCCGGTCTCGGAGCGGAAGCTACCGGAGACCTTCTGCTTGAGCTTGGGCCTGCGAATGTCGCGTTCGGCTTGATTATTATCGAAGGGAACGCGCAGATCGGTCACGAAGCGAAGGACTTCATTCCGGTGCTGGCGCCGCCGGGCGATGAGGTTGTCGGCCGGGGATTGCTTGACCCGCCCGCGGGTGCCGGCCAATGGTCGTGGACCAACACGCCGACGAAGTGCTCTAATAGGCCGAAGGCATCCAGGGCTTCGGCACCCCGCTTGGGAGGGGGAAAGTAGGCCGTCAACTGCGGGGTGCTGAGTACGTGCAGCCAGTGGAGCTTGCCGTCCACGCGCACGCCGGTCTCGTCGACAGGGGCGACCGGTGCCGTGAGGAGTGCGTCACGGATTGCCGCTACCGGCGTGTCCAGATAGGTGGCGGCCACCGCCACGGCACGTTGGCGGGTTCCGGGCGAGGGCGCAATCCCGGCGAGTTCCCGGAACAGCTCAGCGGTACGCTGGTAGGGTAGGAGTTGGTATTGGGTCAGGTACACCGCCAGTGCCGACACCCCCGGACCGTACTGAACCGCGGCGGTGATCCCCGCGGGGAAGGCGCTGCGATGTACCCGTCCGCAGGCACAGGTTCCGCCCACGATGCGATACGCGGTGACCCGGCGCTGGATTACCACCGCGACCACTTGGCGTCGCTCCGGCAGCATTTCAGCGGCAGTCTGTGCACGGCAACGCCCGCACCCGCAGGTGCCGGTCAACGGCAGGACCACCCGCTGGTCCGGGTCTTCGACCAGGGTCCGGGTGACGCTGCGGTGACCCGCTTGGCCTCCCGCCCGGCGCTCGCTCGGTTGGCGCTGCGAGCGCGGCGGCGGTTTCCGGAACGGCGGGTCTGAGGCGGGCGGTCGGCTGGAATTGTGGCTATCCTGGGCCAGGCGTGCTTCAAGCTCTTGGATGCGCTCGCGCAACTGCTCGATCAGCGCCGCCTGCTCCACAACCAACACACGCAACCGTTCAAGCTCCTGCTTGGGGCTTTCCTGAGAACGGGTTGGGACGTGCTGTTCAGGCATGGGGTTAGGCTACACAGGTAGTCCTCGGTTTGGCAAGGGGTCCTGAATAGTTACAATTCGACAAAGAAGCAAGAGTGTGGTATATAAGGCGAGTCGATGTACTTAAACACGGCGATTTGCCGTCTACTACCTGATAAGCGGCGCGTCCCTGCGCCGCTTATTGGGGAGCTAACCAGCAAGTGCAATATAAAGAGTATTACCAAAAGGGAAACACACAGGAACCTGCCCGGCGGCGTTTTGATATCCCAACCATTCAGACACCAAAACAGGCAATCGCCTGACAAAAACGTCAGCGCAACATAAGACGCGCCGCCTATCAAGACGCTGAACGCAGACAAACCTCCCCTGCCCCCGTCCATGGGGGCAAGGGAGGTTGCTGGTTAGCTCCCCATTAGCCACGAAATTAGGAGTCAGGAGAAAGCAATATGAGTACATTTGAAGCGGAAGTAAAAAAAGGGAACGTTTTGAGTTTGGTAAGAACTGGCAAAGCTTCTTTTCAACATTAACAGATGAAAGAATTAGAATTTCCGAGACTTCAATAAAGGAGATGCTGGGGAAAGATAATCTGGACGGCAAAACAGTATTGGACATTGGTTCTGGGAGCGGATTGTTCTCATTGGCAGCACGCAATATGGGAGCAAAGGTTCGTTCATTTGACTATGACCCGGCATCAGTAGCCTGTACGCAGGAACTTCGATCACAATATTTCCCAAACGACTCAAATTGGATTATTGAAGAAGGCTCTGTTCTAGATAAGGAATTTCTCCAATCGTTAGGCAGCTTCGACATAGTTTATTCATGGGGTGTTTTGCATCACACAGGGAGCATGTGGTCTGCTATTGAAAACACTGCTTCTCTTGTAAAGAGAAACGGAACTCTCTTTATAGCCATATACAATGACCAAGGTAGAAAATCAAGGTTTTGGAAAAAAGTAAAGCAGTTCTACTGTTCAGGCGTTTTCGGAAAAACAACCATCTCCTGTATCTTTATTCTATACTTTTTCTCTATGGCGCTATTATCCTGCGTTCTAAAAAGGGAAAACATATTTATTGAATATAAGAGGAATAGGGGAATGTCAATTACGCATGACTGGTTTGACTGGCTAGGAGGCTTACCATTTGAAGTTGCAACAGTTGAGCAAGTGTTCCGATTTCTTCGAGATAAAGGGTTTCAACTAAACAATATCAAGACCATAAATGGCTCAGGTAATAATCAATTCGTTTTTGTTAGAGATACAGATCAATGAAGCATCCCAATTGCAATGTGGCTAACAAGGCGCTGCACTCGGACGGCAATTCCGCTACGCTCCATTGCCGCCGGTGAGCTTGGCGATAAGCGGCGCGTCCCTGCGCCGCTTATTGGGGAGCTAACCAGCACGTGCAATCTAAAACGTATTACCAAACGGAAAGCACACAGAAACCTGCACGGCGGCGTTTTGATACCCCAACCGTTTCAGACACCAAAACAGGCAATCACCTAACAACAACGTCAGTGCAACATAAGACGCGCCGCCTATCAAGACGCTGAACGCAGACAAACCTCCCTTGCCCCCGTCCATGGGGGCAAGGGAGGTTGCTGGTTAGCTCCCCATTAGGCGCAGATAGTTAATGGTAACAGTAGGATAAAAGCCGTTGTCTAAAACAGATAGACTGAAAGAAGAAATCGGATGGCTCAAAGTAGTTTTTGGAATCCTTGTGGCCACTGATATTTCTCTTATAGCTTGGTTGGCACAAAGCCATGCTAAAGCTAATGTATTGCTTCTAATCTCATGTGGTTTTGCTGTTGTAGCAATTACCGTAATTGTGATTTGGGTTAATCATACAGCCTATCGAAAGATAGATGAGCTGGAGGACTTGTGATGGAATGGTTCGTAGTCATTGTATTTGCTGTATTTATTGGCGGGCTTATTTGGGTCTCAGTTGAAGCCATACAGCATGCAGGTAGACGTCAGTCGTCTAACAAGGCAGATTCATCTGACGCTCGTACTTCACATGGCTGATTTGCAATGTTAGCGAAAGAAGAGCCCGCGTAGGTGGAGTGAAGGACGAACCCTAACCTACGCAAGTCCGGGGTCAGGTCTTTCCTTTTGCCTTATGTGTCTGCAAGAACAGAAATGGCCTAACACGCCCATCAAGCCGACGCCATACTGCGCATCGAGTTCAACTCAATCCTGAAACGTTTTCATGGCGCAGCTTATGGGTGACGTTATGCGTCGCAAAAAAAATGGAGGGATAAATGAAACTGAAACAACTAATTTATGGAATCGCCACCTTTGTACCAGGAGTAAACCAGTACAGAGCAAAAGGAACAGGGGGAACAGACTCTGCGAGATATTGTTATTCTGTTTGGTTGCGTCATTTAGTAATGGCAAAAAACAATGGGCTTAATGTATATCCCAAAGTAGTGGCAGAATTAGGCCCAGGTGATTCACTGGGGATTGGTTTAGCTGCCTTAATATCTGGATGCGATAAATACTTTTCTTTCGATGTCGTTGAACACTCAAACTCTGAAAGAAATATTGGTATATTTGACGAACTTGTAGCACTTTTTAGAAATAGAGCTGCTATCCCTGGAGATGATGAGTTTCCAAACGTTAAACCATATTTAAATGAATACGATTTTCCTGCTGACATATTGGATGAAAACAGATTGCATGATGCATTAGAAGAGTCACGAATAAAGAAAATCAGGGATGTAATTAGTCATCCTCAACTTAACAACTCGATAGTACAGTATAAAGTTCCTTGGTATGATGCGGGTATCCTTGAAAAGGAATCTGTGGATATGATTTATTCTCAAGCAGTTCTTGAGCATGTTGATGATTTGCTGGATACATATAAATCCATGTACTTATGGTTAAAGTTAACTGGTTTCATATCCCATCAGATTGATTTTAAGAGCCACGGAACCGCTAATGAATGGAATGGCCATTGGGTGTACTCAGATTTTATTTGGATGCTAATAAGAGGGAAAAGACCTTATTTGCTTAATAGGGAGCCACACTCAACACATTTGTCAATTCTAAAAGAAGAAGGGTTTAAGATTCTGTGTGATAAAAAAATTAAGTCAGAATCAAGATTCACCATAGATGATCTTGCTCCAAGATTTAGTAAGTCAATTGACGAAGAAGACATAACTACAAGTGGTGCATTCATCCAAGCTGTCAAGATAAATTGAAGCTAATGCATAACAATCGCATGCACTCGGACAGCAAAAAACGCCGCTCGTTCCTCGCTCTGCTTTTTGCTGCCGGTGATGCGAGGCATTAGGCATTGCTCTATCCGGGCCTTTCTCTACAGGATTGTTCAGACTTCTATCACTCTCCCCGACGAGCTTGTTGCTGAGCTTGATCAGCGAGCACCTTGACCCGAAGAACGCTCTGCCCTGGTAGCAGAGCGCTCCGTTGTTTTTTATCACTCATCGCTCTACGAGTTAAGGATGTTATGATGAACAGTGGAATAATAACGGAAGCCACCGAACAAATGGCAACACTTCCTCATGACCTTCAGGAACAGGTACTAAATTTCATTAAAGATTTGAAGCTGTCACCCGGAAGCGGGGTGGCAGGCAAAAACCTGTTAAAATATGTGGGCCTGATTACTCTGGATGATTTGCAGGTTATGAATGAGGTTATCGGGACTGACTGCGGACGGATTGACATAAATGAATGGTAAATATCTTCTTGATACAAATATCGTAATAGCTCTGTTTGCAGGTGATCCGGATGTTACTGACAGGATTGCCGGAGTGGAAGATATTTTTATCCCCGCCGTCGTAATAGGAGAACTTCTTTACGGTGCGAACAAATCGGGTAGACCCGCGGAAAATACGGAGCGGATTGAAAAATTTGTGTCTGACAAAGAAGGGGAGAAAAAAGGTAAGATTGAAGTAGCAAAGGTAATGAAGCAAGAAGAAATCAGTATGACGATCATTGCTAAAACTTCAGGGCTTTCAATCGAGGAGATTAAAGAACTATAAGGCCGAAATCGGCTGACCGTGGGAAAAGGGACCAGGCTCAATTGATGGGTTATTTTTCACAGTTCATTGATATGCATGGATTTCTTTCTCATAGTGTCATGCGGGTGCCATAAGCAAAAAAAGTCAACTAAAAATTCAACATCTTTTCCCGGTAGGCCTGTTTACCAGGAACTACTCATAGGCTGACTTCTTCCATCATTCCGCATTCATCATTCATCACAGAAGCATCGGCTTACATCCCCCACACCCCGATCCGGTGTTCTCCATACTGCTCTTGCTGAACCAGAACCTTCTCTTCCCAGGACACTTCCAGGGTGCGGTCGAAGACGACCAGACAGCCCTCCTCGGCACCGACCCGATCCATGTAATCGGCGGTCTGGGCCAGGCCCTCTGTGATTGTTGTCTCCAGGGATTTGTGCAGGAGCTTGAGCTCGATGACCACCCGTTGTACCGGGCCATGGAAGCCCCGGCCCTCGTCCAGGGGCCACTGCACCAACAGATCGGTGCGCCGCCGCCCCAGTCCGTATTCCCGGTCGATGCGCCCACCGCTGTTGACGATGCGCTGCAGGAACGCCTGCATCAATAATTGGGGACCGGCTTCCTTGTAGTCGAAACGATTCGCCCAACTCTCGCCGTTCTCCCGGAAGAACTGCTGGAAGGCGTTGAGCAGCTTGGGCAGATCGAGCCGCCCGTCGTCCTTGATATACCAAGCAGTCTCCTGGGGGATCAGGACCTGGGTCGTCCAAGTGAGGGTACGTGGGATCACCTCCCGGTAGATGGGATTGGCGATGGCGAGCTGTGGGCGAACCCGGACGAGGCCGAGGTCTTCCACATATTGCAGGTCGTCCTCCGGAATCGTGGCGTCTGCTGCCACCGTATCGGCCAGCACCCTGCCGATGACCCGCCGGACACGCGCCTCCTTCAGCTTGTCCCCGAGCTGGTCGAGATGGGTATCCCGCCGCTCAATGAGCTGTTCGCGGGCAGCGGCCATTAGACCTAAGCCAATCGGACGACTGCGGTCGCGGCCGACCGCCATTTCAAAACAGGCCTCGTAGCCGAGGGCACTGACTAGCCACGGCTGGCCGCCGGTCTGCTCGAAGACATAATCGACTACCCCGGTCTCAAAGACTTGCCCGATCTCCTCGGTGTGTTGGGTATAGAGGGTGGCGACATCTCCGTGGGTGAAGTTTCCCAATCGAAGCGACTTGGATTTGATGTTGAAGGCACTGCCGCCGGTGATGACTTGGTTGTCACCGTAATGGATGCGGTAATCCCGCACATCCTGTACCCCGCACAAGAGCACGGTTTGCGGGAAGGCACGAGGACGATCCGGGTAGCCGGCCCGGATTTGGCGCAGCAGCGAGATCAGGGTGTCCCCCACCAGGGAATCCACCTCATCCAATAACAACACAATCGGACGGTCGTTCTCCTCCGACCAGCGGGAAAGCAACCCCTGCAAGGCACCAAGGGGACCAAATTCATGGAGCGTCTCATCGACCCATTCCCGCAGCCGTTGATCGCCCAGATGACGACGGGCGTTTTGGGCAATCCCGCTGATAATCGTGCACATACCTGCTTCCATATTCCCCCGTGCCGCCTGGGCCGGCTCCAGGTTCACATACAGAGCCCTATAGTCTTTTTCGGCGTTGAGCTGTTCCATCAAGGCCAACAGGCAGGAGGTCTTGCCGGTCTGACGCGGAGCGTGGAGGACGAAATACCGTTTCTCCCGGATCAAACGTCGGATTTCTTCCATGTCCCAACGCGCTAATGCGGGGACCGTGTAATGTTCGTCCGGTCGGACGGGACCGGCGATATTGAAGGTCTTCATGAATCCTCCTTAGGGGCTGTCGACATAATCGTGGCGCCAACCGCTGATAGGATAGGATTAATAGGATTTCCAGAGAGAAAATAGGGACAGACCACGCTTTTTGTTATCATTTTTCATGGATCATGCGCCTGACATTCGGCTGCAAGCGATCCCATGCTACAATTCGGGTCCTCAGTAACTTTCAAGCTCAGTGCCACACGGCATTGGGCGCCCGAGCCAAGCCGTCAGGCCAGTAATGCCATTACGAAGGGGGAGACCAAATCAATGTCTAATCACAGCGGTAGCTATAAGCAAAAGCTGAACGGTTACGATGCGGTTCGCTACGGGTGTCCTTGCCCGCTTAGCTCACCGCATCCTACGGCTTTGCCCAGTCTGCTCGCTTCTTCTTTTCCCGGTAGGCCTGTTTACCAGGCACTACTCATAAGCTGACTTCTTCCATCACTCATCACAGAGGCATCGGCTCATATCCCCCACACCCCGATCCGGTGCTCCCCATACCGCTCTTGCCTGACAAAGATCTTTTCTTCCCACGGCACCTCCGGGGTGCGATCGAACACAATCAGATAGCCCTCGTCGGTGCCGACCCGGTCCATGTAATCGGCGGTCTGAGAAAGGCCCTCCGCGATCGTTGCTTCCAGGGATTTGTGCAGGATCTTGAGCTCGATGACTACCCGTTGGACCGGGCCGCGGAAACCTTGGCTTTCATCCAGAGGCCACTGCACCAACAGGTCGGTGCGCCGACGCCCCAGCCCGTACTCGCGGTCGATGCGCCCGCCGCTGTTGACGATGCGCTGCAGGAACGCCTGCATCAACAACTGCGGGCCGGCCTCTTTGTAGTCGAACCGTTCGATCCAGATCTCGCCGTTCTCCCGGAAGAACTGCTGGAAGCCGTTCAGCAGCTTGGGGAAATCCAGGCGTCCGTCCTTGCCCACATACCAGGCGGTTTCCTGCGGGATTCGGGTCTGGGCAATCCAGGTCAAAGCACGTGGGATGATTTCCCGGTAGATGGGATTGGCGATCTCGACCTGCGGGCGGGTGTGGATCAGTCCCAGATCCTGCACATAGAGCTGGTCGTCCTCGCTGGGCAGAGTTGCTCCGGGTTCGATAGTGCCGCTCAATAGCTCGCTGATAATCCGATGTACCCGAGGCTCCCGCAACTTGTCGGTCAGTTGGTCGAGGTGGGTATCCCGCCGCTCGATGAGTTTTTCACGGGCATCGGCCATGGTCGTCAGGCTGATCGGCCGGCTGCGATCGCGGCCGGTTTTCATTTCAAAACAGGCCTCGTAGCCGAGGGCATTGACCAGCCAGGGCTGGCCGCCGGTCTGCGCGAAGACATACTCGATTACCCCGGTCTCAAAGACTTGCCCGGTCTCCTCGGTGTGTTGGGCATAGAGGGTGGCGACATCTCCATGGCTGAAGTTTCCTAAGCGCAGGGATTTGGATTTGATGTTGAAGGCACTGCCGCCGGTGATGACCTGGTTATCGCCATTATGGATGCGGTAATCCCGTACATCTCGCACCCCGCATAGCAGAACCGTCTGGGGAAAGGCATCGGGGCGGTCCGGGTAGCCGGCCCGGATCTGGCGCAGCAGGGAAATCAAAGTATCCCCTACCAGGCTATCCACCTCGTCCAAGAGCAAGACCAGGGGCCTCTCGAGCCGCCGGCACCAGCGACGCAGCCCTTCCCGGAGCAGACTGCCGGCGGCGTGAGTGACAATAATCTCCCGGGCAATTTCCGGCAGGAGCCGATCGGCCAGGTATTCATCGGCACTGGCGACCAGGGCGTCCAGGATGATCCGCATGCCTGCTTCCAGATTCCCCCGCACCGCCTGGGCCGGCTCCAGGTTTACATAGAGGGCCGTATAGTCTGCCTCCGCGTTGAGTTGTTCCATCAGGGCCAATAGGCAGCTGGTCTTGCCGGTCTGGCGCGGGGCATGGAGGACGAAGTAACGTTCCTCTGCAATCAAGCGGTGGATTTCGTCCGTATCCCAACGCGACAGCGGAGGAATGCTGTAATGTTTGTCCAGCCTGGTAGGGCCGGCGGTATTGAAGGTTTTCATGAGTTATACAGGATTATTTTTCCGAAAGGGAAAAGTTAGCCGCAAATCAACGCAAATGGACGCAAATGATTCGTGAATTGATTTGCGTTGATTCGCGTTCATTTGCGGCAAAAAAAATTCCAACGGAAATCACCTTACATCCCCCACACCCCGATCCGGTGTTTCCCACATTCGGGCAGCCGGCCCGGGTCTGGCGCAGCAGCGAGATCAGGGTATCTCCCACCAGGCTATCCACCTCGTCCGGTACATGAATCCTCCTGCGGGTGCAACTTCTTCCCACAACCGGAACGCTGAGAGACTGTCTAAAAAGGGATCGTAGGCCGTAGGCTGGGTTGCGGCCAGGGACGGCCAAAACCCAGCAATAATCTGCGTCCGAGCCACCCAAGACGGTCAGGAACCGGCGATCTACTCATGGTATTCCTGTTCAGTATTGATGGCCCAGAGGTCGTGGTGTTCGCCGAACAGGAGCATGCGGACGGCATACATCCCGGTCAGCATGGAATGGTCCATGTTGTTGTAACGATGGAGGCCGTTGCGACCGACGGCGCGCAGGTTTTCCAGCCCGTCGCAGAAGTCTCGCACCTGGGCAAGGTTGGCCTCATACTTGCTGTCGTAGACGGGATAGGCATCGGCGATGCGATAGACTTGGCCGTCGATCACCTTGCTGGCCGGCGCTAGGCCAATGGCCTCGAGCTCGCGGCCGGCCAGGGCGATCAGCTCGGTATCGTCCATGCGCCAGAGCGCATCATTCCGGTTGCAGAAATACTCGAGACCAAGGCCGGACGTGGTTTCGTTCGCCACCATGGCTCGGCTCCAGTTCTTGTAATTCTGGATGCGGGCCACCCGGACCCCCGGTTCGTGCACATAGAGCCAGTTGTCGGAAAACAGGTCAGTCGCGTCCACGATCAGGCAGACAGTAAGAAACCCCCGGTATTTGAGCTCCCCGGCAGCCGCCAGCACTGGTGGCGGTGGCGGCGGGTCCAGTTTTCCTATCAGCTCGGGTAGCGGCATGCTGGACACGAACAGCCCGGCGGCGATCGAATACTCACGTTCCCCTTCGCGCACCACAATCCTGTCGATGTGCATCCCGTTTCTATGCACACGAACCACATCCGTATTCATGCGTACCTCTCCGCCCCCGCCGTGGATCCGCCGGCGTGCCGCCTCCCACATCATGCCCGGGCCGAGGCGCGGATAGTGAAATTGCTCGACGAGCGTAGTGACCCGGGTGCCGGTCTTGCGGACCAGGTTCTTCATCATCACCCACAGCGACAGATCCTTGATGCGTTGCGCTGCCCATTCGGCGCGTAGCTCGGTACAGGGGATGCCCCAGACCTTTTCCGTATAGGTCTTGAAAAAGCGCTCGAACAGACGCCTGCCGAAGGCATTGGTCACCCACTGCTCGAAGGTCTCCACCCGTCGGTAGGGAAACGACTGCCAGTACAGATAGCTGGCCAGGACCCGAACGCTCTCCTGTGGCCCTAAGCCCACCAGGGTATTCCATAATCGCGGTGGATAGGCGAAGAACCGACGCCGGTAGAAGATTCTGGAAAGCCGCGGTCGCAACAGGAGCTCTTCGCCGAGCAGGTCTTGCCACATCTCGTTGACAGTGTCCGACTTGGTGAAGAAACGGTGTCCTCCCATGTCGAAGTTGAATCCCTGGTAGGATTCGGTGCGGGCGAGCCCGCCGACGATCGGGGCCTTTTCCAGCACCAGGGGGACGTGGCTGTGCCGGACGAGCTCCAGGGCTGCCGCCAGTCCCGCCGGCCCGGCCCCGATGACGATGCAGTCGGCCGACTGGTCGGCATCCGGGACTGGTTTATCTCCGGCCCCATCGGTCGTCGGCTCCCACGGGCGCATTACTGTTACCGGATCAATGGCCGCATCCGGAGACGGGTCTTCAATCTCTGCCATCCAAAGCCGATGACACCGAGGACGAAACCCAAACCGCTGTTGAAGTGATAGAACCAGTGCAGGGGAACGGCGGCCAGCGCCAACCCCCAACCCCGTTGGACATGGAGGAAGCGAAAGAAATCGAGATTGACCCCGACGAACAGACCCAGTGCCGGCAATACCACCAGCAACGCCTGGGGCCATACGAGCGCCGCGAGCAAGGCTGCCGGCAACAACCAAGCCAGGGCCACGGAGACCCGCTGTCCCCAGCCCAGGCTGAAATCGGTCGGCATTTCCGTGTGGGTGAGGATCAGACGGGTCCAGGGGATGGCGCGCACGAACAAATCGGTGCGGGCCATGGAGCCGAACGACCAGCGCCTGAGATGTTTGCCCTGCACCCTGCGGTCGAGCCGGATCGAGTAGCCCGCATCGCGTAGCCGGTAGCCCAATTCGACATCCTCGATGGCCCGATTGAACTCGGCCACGTCGAATCCCCCAAGCGCATCGAAGGTGGATTTCCTGACGGCACCGAGTCCGGTCCAGAAGTGCGACGCCTGCTCCGGGGCGTGCTGGTGCACATAATAATGCAACAGGTTGCGGTACTCGCTGACCGGATTGCGTGCCTCCGGCTCGCTGTCGTAGGAACCGATGACAGCGGTGCAGTCCGGATCTTCGGCAAAATGCCGCGCCAACCGGCCCAGGGCGTCCGGCGCCACCGCTACATCGGCATCGACGAAGACCAGGACCTCACCACCGGCGTGGGCGGCACCCAGATTACGGGTCACGCCGGGCCCCGCGTTGATTTTAGCGGTAATCACCTCGACCCCCGGCCGGGAGGCCACCGCCACGGAGCGATCCTGCGAGGCATCGTCCACCACGATGACTTCGTCCGGGGGAACCCGGCTGTGTTCCAACAGGGCGTCGAGGCAACCACCCAAGGTCTCCGCCGCATTGAAACAAGGTATGAGCACCGACAGGCTGACGCCGGGCGGAGGAGTGATCTTAGGCATGGTCGAAGAGGAGCTGTTTGAAATACCCGATGGTCCGGTGCAACCCTTCCTCCAGCGTCACCTTGGGCTCCCATCCCAGGTGTTCCCGAGCGCGGGCGATATCCGGCCGGCGTCGGATCGGGTCGTCGGGAGGTAAGGGACGGAACACCAGCTTGGAGCCGGAGTTGGTGAGCCGGATGACCTGCTCCGCCAACTGACCGATCGTGACCTCCTGGGGATCTCCGAGATTGAGCGGACCCGGAAAACCGGGTGCGCCGTCTTCACCTGATGGCAGGTCCATGAAACCCAGGATGCCGTCTACCATATCACCGACATAGCAAAAGCTACGGGTCTGCCCACCGTCGCCATACAAGGTGATGTCATGGCCCTGCAACGCCTGCATGATGAAGTTGCTCACCACCCGGCCGTCGTTCGGGTGCATCCGCGGGCCATAGGTGTTGAAGATGCGCGCCACCCTGATGTCAAGCCCGTGTTGGCGATGGTAGTCGAAGAATAAGGTCTCGGCACAGCGTTTGCCTTCATCGTAGCAGCTTCTTATCCCCACCGGATTCACGTTACCCCAATAGGCCTCGGTCTGCGGGTGTACGCTCGGGTTGCCATAGACCTCGCTGGTACTGGCCTGGAAGATCCGCGCACCTAACCGCTTTGCCAGACCGAGCATGTTAATCGCCCCGTGCACGCTTGTCTTGGTGGTCTGCACCGGATCCTGTTGGTAATGGACGGGACTGGCCGGACAGGCCAGGTTGTAGATCAGATCCACCTCCACATAGAGCGGGAAGGTAATGTCGTGCCGCAGAAACTCGAAGCGTGGATGGGAGCGCACATGCTCGAGATTGCGCTTGGAGCCGGTAAACAGGTTGTCCGCACAGATCACCTCGTCCCCGCGTGCCAGCAGCCGGTCGATGAGATGGGAACCCAGGAATCCCGCACCTCCGGTGACCAGGATCCGCTTCCGTTCAATGTAATTCCGCATTGTATTCTCTTGCAATAGAGTTGTTCCGTTTGCTTAATTTGTTAACTTTTTGATTTCCAATACATTTTCATATTCCATGGGCTGGCTGAAAGCAAAAAAACCAGTTCTTTACCTCATGAAAAGTTATCTGAGCTCAACCAAGCTCTACGGGCTGCGTTAGAGTTTGGGGGCGCCTAACCAAGCGTTCGGGAGGGACACAGGTGGAAAGCGCAGCACCTTTTTGGCGTACCGCGTGGATGAAAGATGTTGGGGTTCGTTCCTCACCCCAACCTACGGGCGTTGCCCCACCTACAAGATCATGTTTTTGGGAAGGTTTATACACGCTCGCCCTGAATATCAACACCACCCGGGATGGTGGGTTTGTTAGAATCGGGCTGGCCGATCACCCTTTTCACACCGCATGTCCGCCCATACTGGCCGTCTCCTGCTGAGGACGCAAGACCCGTTTCTGCTCCCGGAACAGGCACTCCTGACGGCCAGGCTGTCCGAGGCCGGCCTGCTGGGGACCCCGCTGGAAGGCGGCAACCACGCATTTGCCGTGGGCGAGCGCTTCCTGCAATTGGTGACCTTCGCGGGCTGCTCGGTTCGAATCGAGCTGTCACCTGTGGGTGATGCTCCCTTCTGCCATATCCGATTCACCGGCCCGTTCCAGTGGCCGGTATTCCTGAGCGGTCGTAATACCCGCCCGCCGCGGTGCCGCAACTGCCGCAGCCCACTGCGGAACTGGAAGGAAACCGCACCCGCGTGGGATAAGGCTGCACCAACCTCAGTCACCTGCCCAAGCTGCGGCGAAGCGAGCCCACCTTGGGACTACGACTGGAAAGAGAAGGCGGGATTCGGACGCCTGTTCATCCAAATCGAGGAGATCTTTCCCGGCGAGGCCACGCCTACGCCGGAATTGATGGCACTGCTCTCAGGCTCCAGCGGCTGCGAATGGCGGCACTTCTATATTCAGGACGGCTGACGGGACTCAGGCAGCAAGCCGGACCCCTTCGGGGAGGGCGACCTTCATACTTACGGGTAAATGGTCGGAAAGCGAATAATCGAGGACCCGCGCCCCGATGATGCGCAGGCTCTTGGAAACCAGGATGTGATCCAGATTGCGCCGCGGGCACCAGCTTGGAAAGGTCTTGAGCTCGCAATCGAGCCCACGTAGATCCGTATCTGCTACCAGGTCTCTGAGCGCACGGGAGTCACAGTCGCAATTGAAATCCCCCATCATGGCCAAATAGTGATAGTGGGCGGCCAGCCCCCGAAGGTAGTCGAGCTGGCGCCGGCGCGCCCTCCGCCCGAGGGCCAGGTGAAAGATACAAACGGCCAGGACGGACTCGTCGGTGGTCTCGTACTCCACCATCACGGCGCCCCGCCCCGGGAGCCCGGGGAGCCTGTACTCGGTTATCGCGAACGGACGCACCTGACTCAGGACCCCGTTGCTGTGTCGTGCGAGCCTGCCCAGGTTGCGGTTGACCTGCTTATACCAATAGGGAAACCGGGCGTGATAGGCCAGATATTCGGTTTGGTCGATAAAGCCGCTGCGCAGACTGCCGGCATCCACCTCCTGCAGGCCGACGAAATCGAACCCGCGCAGCACAGACGCGATGCGATTCAGGTTATGCAGGTGCTCACGGTGCGGCAGTACATGCTGCCAGCTTTTGGTCACGTATTCGCGGTACTGGCGAGTGTAAATACCCGCCTGAATGTTGTAACTGAGCAGATGCAGTTGCTGCATGACGACTTGGCGGCCTAGGACCGGCACGGATAGGGTCCGCACGGGACCAACAGGTCATCAGAGTAGCGCGAAAGCAGACAGTTCCCAACCGCCCGCGAGGGATGAGGGGTTGTTGACATTTATCCGAGCGAGGACGATTGCGAGGAGTTTTTCGTGCTGACCAGGCGCGGCGAGTCTGAACGCACCCTAGCCCGACAACCGATGCGGAAGAGAAAACGGCGAATTACGCGAATCCTCGCGAAAATTGTTATCCCGAACTGAAAGGAGGGATCTTTTTCGCGCCGATTCGCGTGATTCGTAGTTTTTCCTCTTTCTGCTGACCCGGTTAACGCTTAAGGGCATTGCCCCTATATCAAGGCAGGCAAGAGGATGCGTTATTCGGCAGCAACCGCCTCAGTGAGACCCTGTACGAACTGGGACACGGCAGCGATTTCCTCGTCGCTCATACGGCCGGCCACCCCTCTCATCATCTTGTTCGGGTCATTGGCACGCACCCCGTCACGAAACCCCTTGAGGGTCGCGTCGACATACTGAGCGTGCTGTCCGGCGATACGTGGAAACTTGGCCGCTCCCAGCCCCATGCCGGCCGGGCCATGACAGCCGGTGCAGGCAGCAACGCCGGTGGCCGGATTGCCGCCGCGATAAATGCGCTCGCCCAGCTCCGCCAATGCGGGGTCCGTAACTCCCGACGTCTGCTGCTGGGCGGAATAATAGGCGGCGATGTTCCGAAAGTCCTGTTCACTGAGGGAGATCACCTGGGGACTCATCTGGGCATTTTCCCGTGCACCGCTCTTGAAATCCATCAGCTGCTTGTAAATATATTGGGCGTGCTGACCGGCGAGCTTGGGCCAAGTCGGAACCAGCGCATTTCCGTTCGGGCCGTGACAGGCGAGGCAGACCGCCACCTTGGCTTCACCCGCGGCGGCGTCGCCCTCCGCGGCACCGCCCGCTGCCTGGGTACCGCCGGAAATGAGTATTGCCGCAACCGAAACCGAAATCAGCCAAGTCTTCATGGTGTGTATCACCCGTCGTTCGTGAACTATCGCGGCAACGCTCAGTCGCCCGCTGCTGAATCCATAGATGTATATCAGAATATCCGCATATTGGTCAAATTCACCTTATGTTTCCCAGGGCGAGCGCGTATAAATGGGGGGTCTGAAGATGGCGGCTGGCTGGAATTGTGGCTATCCTGGGCTAAGCGTGCTTCGAGCGCTTGGATGCGCTTGCGCAACTGCTCGATCAGCGCCGCCTGCCCCTCAACCAGCACACGCAGCCGTTCACGCTCTGGTTAAGGCTTTCCGGAGAACCGGTTGGGGCGTGCTGTTCAGGCATAGTGCTAAGCTACACACATCGCCTACCGGTTGGCAAGGGGTCCTGAATAGTTACCCTCGTGGGCGCAAACCATCCAATTCGCGCAGATTCGTGTGATTCGTAGTTTGTGCTTAGCGACTCATGAAATTTCATAGGGGAAATATCGTGAAAGAATATCACAAAATCCAGACGGTGTATAAAAGAGATCCTGCAACCAAGCACAAGACTCTGATTGAAGGTGATTTTTCATTGCCTGAATTCGAGTTTCTCCGGAACAACAAATGGATTTTTACGGAAAAAGTAGACGGAACAAATGTGCGGGTAATATTCGATGGGGAAACCATTACATTCGGCGGCAAAACGGATCGGGCACAAGTTCCCACGCTGCTCATGGATCGATTGAATGAGAAGTTCTTGCCGAAGCTGGATATTTTCAAAGAAATTTTCGGTGATAATCGTGTTTGTCTGTATGGCGAAGGCTATGGAGCAAAAGTCCAATCAGGTGGTGGCAAGTATCGTCAGGATCAGGATTTTGTTCTATTCGATGTCAAGATAGATGAATGGTGGCTGCAGAGGCATGATGTCGAGGATATTGCAGCAAAATCAGGGATCGATACGGTTCCGATAATCGGGACGGGAACCTTACATGAAATGGTCGAGATGGCAAAAGCCGGATTCAAATCTCGGTGGGGTGATTTTACGGCCGAGGGGGTTGTCGCCAGACCCGCAGTCGAGCTTAAAAGCAGGAATGGGGAAAGAATCATAACAAAAGTAAAACACAAGGACTTCAAAGGGTAAGATGCAAAGATATTTCAGAAACAGCAGAGCTGGCCCACATATCCCACCGGGGATTGCCGTCCTGGTGGAATTCGCAGCCGTGCTCGCGTCATTGTGAGCGAAATTTGTAGGGGAGAAAAATTTTTCGCCCCTATGCAGTTCCGAACTGTCCCGCGGCTAAAAACCGCACTCTCAATTCATGGGTGACAGGATACATCACCTCAAGCCCGAATAACTGCACCGGTGCATCCGTCGCGGATGGTGGACGGACGGGCGCGGGTCCCGCAGCGACCAGCCAGGATGAGGTCCACCTGGGAACCGAGGGCCAACCGCACCTGCAGATGGGTACGCGCCGGCGGGCGGTTGCTGATGTTCGCACTGGTGGAGACCAAGGCACCGCCGGCAGCCGCGCACAGGGCCGCCGCGATAGGGTGGGCGGTGACCCGCACGGCGAGGGTCGCATGCCGCCCCCGGAGCCAACCCGGCGTGCCGACACGGGCGGGCAGCAGCCAGGTATTCGGGCCAGGCCAAGTCGCGAGGATGGCCTGCATGCGGGCTTCTTCCAGCGGTTCCACGAAGGGCGCGAGCTGGGTGAAATCGGCGGCGATGAGGATCAGCCCCTTGTGCTCGGGGCGCCGTTTGATAGCAAGCAGGCGTTGCAGCACCGCGACTCGATTCCAGGGGTCGCACCCGAGGCCATAGACGGCCTCGGTCGGGTAGGCGAGGATGCCGCCGCCCCGGATGCAGCGGGCAGCCATCCGCAGCTTGTGCCCTCCGGGCAAGTCTGCAAGCTCGATAGCCACTTCGTAATTTTCCGGACAACGGACAGCCGCGGGTATTCCGGCTACCGCTCCTCCGTTCAACCCGTCAGCTTGTGTTGCAGCTCCGCGTCCTTGGCCTGTACCGCACGGGCGTTCTCCTCCCGCTCCAAGCGTATCCGTTCGGCCAGCTCGGGGTCGCCCAAGGCCAGGATCTGGGCCGCCAGATAGCCCGCGTTCTTGGCCCCGGCCTTGCCGATGGCGACGGTGGCCACGGGGATGCCCCCCGGCATCTGCACCGTGGACAGCAGCGAGTCCATCCCCTTCAGGGGTCCGGCATCCAAGGGGATGCCAATTACCGGCTTGAGGGTGAGTCCGGCGACGGTCCCTGCCAGGTGGGCGGCCAGGCCAGCCGCCGCGATAAAGAGGGCGCAGCCACGCCCTTCCGCGTCCTTCACATAGGCGTGGGTAGCGGCCGGCGTGCGATGGGCGGAGGTGATCTTGACCTCGTGCGGAATCTCCAGCTTGGAGAGTACGTCCAACGTAGCCTGCATGGTGGGCAAGTCGGAATCGGATCCCATCAGGACGGCAACGAAAGGGGTTGTCATATCGGGTCTCCTCAAGTTGGTTGCCTGCGGATGTTCCCCACGCAGGGGGCTGGGGAGTGATGAGTGATGAGTGATGAGTGATGAATAACAGACACTCTGCGCGTAGGGAACCGGATTTCAAGCGATCGTATAACCGAAATGGCCTTGGCAGACCTGTCTGTCCGTCCGCCTGCTCGTAGGGTGGGCTCCGCCCACCACCCTGGCCTGCTTGCCGAATTCCTTACGCTGTTCGGTGACGAGCGTGCAGAACCAGGTATTGCCATCATTAGGATCTGCGGTAGTTGGGCATGGTTGTTGGTGGGCACAGCCCACCCTACCGTCGGGCACACCGCTGCCGTGGACCATATGGACGGCATGAGGGTGGCCCAATAGACAACATGGACAGTATGGACTGCATGGACCAGGGGGCACACAGCAACCCCCGATCCACGTGTTCCACCTGGTCCAGGTAGTCCATGGCGAGGGTAGCCCAATGGACAACATGGACTGCACGGACTCGGGGGCACACAGCAACCCCCCGTCCATGTGGTCCATTTGGTCCATGTAGTCCACAGCGGTTGCCGCCACCCTTGCTGACGTATCCACCACTCAAGAGACGACCTGCTCGGTTACGGCGGCTTCCTCACCGGGGGCACTATAGTTGCAGTCCTTCTGCGGACAGACCTTCCGTGCCCCATCGCGCTTGGTGACCTTGAGCGTGAGGATCGACCAGCCGCATTGGGGACAGGGTTCGGCGACCGGCTCGTTCCAGGTCGCATAATCGCATTTGGGATAAGTGGAACAGGAGTAGAAGATTTTTCCACGACGCGACTTTTTTTTCAGCAGGGTCCCCTGGTTGCACTTGGGGCAGGTAACGCCCGTGTCCTGGGGACGCTCCAGGGGTTCGATATAGCGGCACTTGGGATAGGCGCTGCAACCGATGAATTTGCCGTATTTGCCGCGCTTAACCTGCAGCTCGGAGCCGCATTCCGGACAACTGCGACCCTCGATTATCTCGGCCGGAGGCCGTTCGGGCTGGGCCGCATCCGCCAAGTCCCGGGTGTAATCGCACTCCGGGTATTTAGTGCAGCCGATGAAGCGGCCGTGGCGCCCGAGGCGGATCGAGAGGGGTGCACCACACTGGGGGCAGGCCTCTTCGATGACCTCCTGGGTAACGTCGCTGCGCTTGACGTTTTCCTGGGTGTGATCGACGCGGTCCTTGAAGGGTTGCCAGAACTGCTTCAGCAGAGGGATCCAGTCTTCTTCTCCGCGGGAGACCGCATCGAGCTCGTCTTCCAACTTGGCCGTAAAGTCGTAATCCACGTAGGAGGTGAAGTGCTGGGTCAGGAACCGGTTGACAATGCGGCCCACATCGGTCGGGTGGAAGCGTTTCTTCTCCAGCTCTGCGTACTCCCGGTCCTGCAGGGTGGAGATAATGCTGGCGTAGGTGGAGGGACGGCCGATCCCGTACTCCTCCAGGGTCTTGACCAGGGACGCCTCGGTGTAGCGCGGCGGCGGCTCGGTAAAGTGTTGTTCCGGGCGGATAGCTTTTAGGTCCACCAACTCGCCTTCTTTTAAAGGGGGTAGCATCCGTTCCTGGTCGTCGTCCGCCCCCTTGGCATCGTCGCGCCCCTCCAGGTACACGCGCATAAAGCCGGGGCTGACCACTGACGAGCCGGTGGCCCGGAACAGGTTGCCCTCCCCCGCGCTCAGGTCTACTGCCACCATGTCGATCAGGGCATGGGCCATCTGGCAGGCCAGGGTGCGCTTCCAGATCAGCTCATAGAGCCGGGCCTGATCCGCGGTCAGGTGAGTCTTGATCTCCTGCGGTGTGCGCCGGATGGACGTGGGCCGGATCGCTTCGTGGGCCTCCTGGGCGTTCTTGGCCTTGGTCTTGTAGATGCGGGGTCGGGGCGGCAGGTGGTCGGTGCCGTAGCGTTCGCCGACGAAGGCGCGGATCTCGTCCAGGGCCTCGGTGGCCAGGTTGACCGAGTCGGTACGCATGTAGGTGATGAGCCCTACCGCACCGCCGCCGACATCTACCCCCTCGTAGAGCTGCTGGGCGATCCGCATCGTTTTCTGGGTGGTGAAGCCGAGCTTGCGCGCCGCCTCCTGTTGCAGGGTGGAGGTGATGAAGGGGGGGGCTGGATTGCGTTTGCGCTGCTTTCTCTCCACCAGCTCGACCTTGAGCTTCCCCTGGGCCGCCTGCACCAGGGCGCGTTCGATCTCCCCGGCGCGGGCCTCGTCCTGAATACTGAACTGCTCCAGCTTCTCGCCCTCGAAGCGGGTGAGCTTGGCCTCGAAGTCTTTGTCTTCCTTGACCGTGTCCGCGGTGATGGTCCAGTACTCCCGGATCTTAAATGCCTCAATCTCCTGCTCCCGCTCCACGATGAGCCGCAACGCGGGGCTCTGGACGCGCCCGGCAGAAAGGCCGCGCCGGACCTTTTTCCACAGCAGGGGCGAGAGGTTGAAGCCTACCAGATAATCCAGGGCGCGCCGCGCCTGCTGGGCGTTGATCAGGTCTACGGACAGCTCCCGCGGATGAGCCACCGCTTCCTGTACCGCCCGCTTGGTGACCTCGTTGAAGACCACCCGGTGTACCGGCCGCTTGCCGATCTGACGACGGCTCTTCAAGAGCTCGTAGAGATGCCAGGAGATGGCCTCCCCCTCGCGGTCCGGGTCGGTCGCCAGATACAGGGCCTCGGCCTGCTTGAGCCTTTTAGCAATGCTCTGTACGTGCCGCTCGTTGCGCTCGATGACCTGGTACTGCATGGAAAATCCCTGCTCCGGGTCCACCGCCCCTTCCTTCGGGACCAAATCTCGCACATGGCCGTAGGAGGCCATGACCTCGAAGTCGGGACCCAGATATTTCTTGATTGTCTTCGCCTTGGCAGGCGACTCTACGATGACCAGGTTCATGCCTTGCTTGACGTCGGATGGTGCGGGGTGCATAGGAAACGCGAAAAACCGCCTCGGTGTCAAGTAGTAATGATGAGTGATGAATGCGGAATGATGAGTGATGAATGCGGAATGATGAGTGATGAATGCGGAATGATGAGTGATGAATGCGGAATGATGAGTGATGAATGCGGAATGATGAGTGATGAATGCGGAATGATGAGTAATGAATGCGGAATGATGAGTGATGAATGATGAGTGACGAATGCGGAAAGGGTGGCGACCCGGCCTCCGTGCCGGGCAAGCCACCCTTTGGTGTAAGGCGGAGAGGCCCCGAGGTTCGACACCGAGGCTCCGAGGTTCAGAGACTGTCTAAAAAGGGATCGTAGGCTGTAGGCTGGGTTGCGGCCAGGGACGGCTAAAACCCAGCAATAACCAAAGCTGGGGTTCGTTCCTTGCCCCCCAGCCTACCGATTTAAAATCAATGTGTTAGTTTTCAGACAGCCTCTTAGGCAAAACCGTTGTCAGTTATCAGGGGGCAGGTAGTATCCGTTGTCCGCCCCTGAAAACTGCCCCCTGTCCCCTGTCCCCTGAATTGTCGGGTACGGGCCGCCCAGCGATGCGGTTCGGTCGCCTACCTGCCGCAGGCAGGTCCCAGGGCGAGCGCGTATAAATCCCTCCGAAAACATGATCTTGTAGGTTGGGCAAAGGCGCGCCAGGGACGGTGCGCCGTGCCCAACGAAATGCCGATGTTGGGCACGCCGGATCATCCCTGATCCGGCTTTGCCCAACATCTACGCGCTGCTTTGGAGTGCGCCGGCAACGCGGCGCGTTCGCATCGAACCCCAGCGACAGAGGATACCAGCCACGTTGGCCGGGAGCCTGGGGGTGTCGGGTTCCACCCGCGCCGCGGCGACGGCGCTTTCCCCTGACCGCAAGACCTTGGGTAGCAACGGAAGCAGCGCCCAATCCAAAGCGGCGGCGAGCAGGTGCCACTTAGCGGCAGCTGGGTTATCTCGAGGTCCTGCGATTTCTGTCAAGGCCGGGGTAAGATTGCCGCTGCACTCCAAAAATGATGAATGATGAGTGATGAATGCGGAAAGGCTGGCGGTCCGGCCTCCGTGCCAAGCAAGCCATAACCGTTCAACCCCTCCTTTTGAATCCTGCATCCAGAGAACGATAAATCAATGGGTTACGTCTGCATCAGGCCAAAATTCGGAGGGGGACCGAACGGTTACGGCAAACCGCCCTCTCACCACTCATCATTCATCATTTTAGTCGAGGCTCCGAGGTTCGAGGGTGAGGCTCCAGGTCTCGCCAAGGAGGGTGAAAACCGTGGGGGCTACTCGTGTGATAAGGTATGGCGGTGCCGTTGACGGAGGGCGTCCTGTGATGGAATGGCTGGAAAATCTCTGGAGCCGATTCCGGGGTTCGAGTATCGGTGACCAAGCCACGGCAATCGCAGCCGTCATCGCCGGTATGGCGTTTCTATGGGCTATTTATGCCCATGTCTCTACGCCTGAACCGGACCCGGCGGTCGCCAAGGCCATTGAGGTCCTGAGCCGGGAGCTGGAGAGAAAGGAACAAGCCCTGGCCGACGTGCGACAAAGAGAGGGCGTTCTCCAAAGAGAAAAAGCCGCTTTGGAAGAAGCCATCTCCGCTATCCCCAAGCAAACCGAGATCCCGAATGCTAAGGCCCGCATCCGGGAGGCCCTGGAGGAGGCGGCCAAGGGGAATACCGAGCTGGCGGAGGCGATCTTCGCCGAGGTCGAGGCACGCAAGGCCGCGGAAGGGAAGGCGGCCAATAAAGAGGCGGCGGAGGCTGCGCGGCATCGCGGGGCACTCGCCTTCCTCCACGACACGAACAAGGCGCTCGCCGCCTACCGCCGGGCCACGGAGCTCGACCCGGAGAATGCGGCTGGCTGGAATAGTCTGGGCCATCTCTTGCGGCGAACCGGGGCACTGGATGAGGCAGCGGCGACCTATCGCAAGGTCGAATCCCTGGGCGAGGCCACCAATGACCGTGAGTGGTTGGCCATCGCCTACGGCAACCTGGGCATCCTTTACCAAACCCGAGGGGACCTGGAACAGGCCGAGGCCATGCACAGGAAATCCCTGGCCCTCGATGAGGAGCTGGGGCGCAAGGAGGGCATGGCCGCCGATTACGGCAACCTGGGCAACATCTACCAAACCCGCGGCGACCTGGATCAGGCCGAGGCGATGTACAGGAAAGTCCTGGCCATTGATGAAAAACTGGGGCGCAAGGAAAGTATGGCCATCACCTACGGCAACCTGGGCATCATTTATAAAACCCGCGGGGATCTGGATCAGGCCGAGGCGATGTACAGGAAAACCCTGGTGCTCGATGAGGAGCTGGAGCGCAAGGAGGGCATGGCCAACCAGTACGGCAACCTGGGCAATGTCTACCGAATCCGCGGCGAGCTGGATCAGGCCGAGGCCATGTACCGGAAATCCCTGGGGCTCAACGAGGAGCTGGGGCGCAAGCAAGGCATGGCCACCAATTACGGCAACCTGGGCAATGTCTACCGAATCCGCGGGGATCTGGATCAGGCCGAGGCGATGTACCGGAAAGCCCTGGCGCTCAATGAGGAGCTGGGGCGCAAGCAAGGCATGGCCGCCGTCTACGGCAACTTGGGGACTCTCTATAAAACCCGCGGCGAGCTGGAACAGGCCGAGGCGATGCACAGGAAATCCCTGGCGCTCAATGAGGAGCTGGGGCACAAGGAGTATATGGCCGTTACCTATGGCAACCTGGGCAATGTCTACCAAACCCGCGGCGAGCTGGATCAGGCCGAGGCGATGTACCAGAAATCCCTGGCACTCAACGAAGAGCTGGGGCACAAGCAAGGCATGGCCAACCAGTACGGCAACCTGGGCAATGTCTACCAACTCCGCGGCAAGTTGGAACAGGCCAAGGCGATGTACAGGAAAGTCCTGGCCATTGATGAAAAACTGGGGCGCAAGGAAAGTATGGCCATCGCCTACGGCAACCTGGGCAATGTCTACCGAATCCGCGGCAAGCTGGATCAGGCCGAGGCGATGTACCAGCGAGCCTTGGGCCTGTTCCAGGAGGTCGGGGCAGTGCCCATGGTGGAATGGGTCCAGGGATTGCTCGAAGGACTGAGAGATGAATGATGAATGCGGAATGATGAGTGATGAATGATGAGTGAGAGACAGGGCATTCTTGAACGGACCAAGGCATTTGCGCTGAGGATTATCCGGCTCTACTCATCCTTAGGAACAGTTCACTAACAAGTTATCCATCTTTAGCCAGAGAGGCTCTTGCTTATTTACCACAGAGGGCACAGAGGACACAGAGAAAGAAACGCTCAGGCGCCAGGATGCCAAGGCGCAAAGGTTCTTTCTCTTGGCGTCATTGCGTGATTTCTCATCTCTGTGCTCTCTGTGTTCTCTGTGGTGAATCAAACATGGCCCGACGTGTCCTCGACCGAGAGAAACGACTGCGACGCCTGCCGGTAACCGAACGCTGCGAGTGGGAGCGGATCGAGGTGCCGCGAGCGTATGGATTGCGCGCCGAGCATGCGAGTCGAAGATGTTTTACTCATTTTTGACTAGCTTGAACTCCTCGCGGCTTCCGGCATCATCAAGGCCGAATTGCTCGTCGATCTGATGAAAGAGGCCGACGAATTGACGGCAATCCTGGTCACAAGCGCCAAAACAATCAAAAATCGGAAACGGAAATAACTCACCACTCATCATTCATCATTCCGCATTCATCACTCATCACTCATCATTCATCATTCATCATTCAGGCGTTTCGGCAATAGCGCCCGCCGGGACAAGGGGATACGAGTCCCTTCAATTCCAGCATCAGGAGCATCGAGGCAATATCCTGGGCGGACAGACCGGTGCGCCGGATCAGCTCGTCCGGGGACACCGGGTCGTATCCCAGGTTTTCGAGCAACCGTAGGTAATCCGCATCCAGATCCCCTGTAGCGTCGTTCATGCCACTTGTGTCCGGCTCGCTCACCTCGGGAAGATGTTGCAAAAGGTGCCGATCTTCGCCCATTGATCCCCTCTCGCCCTTCGACCCCCTCTCCCCAACCCCTCTCCCGGCCGGGAGAGGGGTTTTTGCGACACCCTCCTCGGTGACGAGAGGGCCGAGCAGGGGAGCCAGCTCTTCGAGGATGTCCGCGGCGGATTCCACCAGCTTGGCGCCGTCTTTAATCAACGCATGACAACCCCGCGCCAAGGGGTTGTGGATGGAGCCGGGGATGGCAAAGACCTCCCTCCCCTGCTCGACGGCATAGCGGGCGGTGATCAGGGAGCCGCTCTTGAGCGCCGCCTCCGTCACCAGGATCCCCAGGCTCAGGCCGCTGATGATGCGGTTGCGGCGCGGAAAGTTGCGACCGATCGGAGAAGTGCCGGGCGGATATTCGGTGACCAGGGCGCCGTTTCGGGCGATCCGCCGCGCCAGGTCCCGATGGGCCGCGGGATAAATACGATCCGGCCCGGTCCCGAGGACCGCGACCGTCCGCCCGCCTTTCATGGCACCGGCGTGTGCGGCACCGTCGATGCCGATCGCCAGACCACTGACGATGGTCAGCCCGCAGGCGGCGAGATAGTGTGCGAAGTCGTCGGTGGTATCCCGCCCGGAGGGTGTGGGATTACGGCTGCCCACAATGGCGAGTATCGGGTCCTTGAGGACTTCCGGGTCCCCGCGCACGAACAGCAGGATCGGCGGCGCGGCCATTTGCGCCAACCGGGGCGGGTAGCGGGGATCGTCCCTGGTCAGGATGTGCACCCCCTCCCCTTCGGCCCAGGCCAGATCGGCAGCGGCCGCGGATATCGGGGGATCCAGGATGGCATCCACCAGATCCGGCTTCAGACCGACGGCCTGCAGCTCCGCCCGCCCGGCGGCCAACACCCGGATCGGATCGCCGAAATGCTCGACCAGACGGTCCGCCACGCGCGGCCCGATTCCGGGGACACGCCCCAGGATCAGCCACGCGCGTAGGCGTTCCCTACGGCCGGCAGACCCAGCCCCGGCGGAATCCGGCCCGTTCAACAGGGACCCACGGCGATTGGAAGAGAGGTCGGCACAACCATGGTCGGCAAGGGGAAAGGGACGCCAAGTGAATGATGCATGGTGCGCAGGTGCAGTAGCAACAGGAGGTGGTGGTGTAATTTCGTTGTCCCCGGATATATACACTGAACCTCGGAAACAACTCAAGGGCACCTTGAAAAATAGGTGTTTTCACCGATCAACCGATCCTAAGCCACTGATTATTCAAGCACGCCGTTGACGAAAATCGTATTTTTCAAAGTGCCCTCCTGCGCTTGCATCCGGACCCTAGGCGGGCTATTTTTTCAGCAACTTCCCAGTAGCCTTTCGGACCCGCTTATGGCAGCCGTCATCGAACGCGTCGATAGCCTCGAACAGACCCTGCAGGATTTCATCAGGAGTGTCGGCGACGAATTCCGCAAGCTCTACAACTCGCAACGGCAAACCGAAGCGGAGCTACGCCTGTTTAAAGACGAAATGCGCGTGTTCAAGGATGAAATGAGTGATTTCAAAGACGAAATGGGCGCATTCAAGGACGAGATGCGCGACTTCAAGGACGAGATGCGCGACTTCAAGGACGAGTCACGCCGACAGCAGCGGCAGATGAACAAAAAGTGGGGGGAAATCTCCAACAAGCTGGGCACGTTGGTCGAGGATCTGGTCGCCCCGAGTCTACCCCGAGTGATCGAGGAGCGGCTGAACGAACACGCTTATGACCTCATGGTGCGGCTCAAACGCCGGTTGCCCGATGGGCGCGTGAAGGAGTTCGACGCCCTGGTGATAACTCCCGAGTGCGCCTGTCTCAACAGCACCAAGGCGACCCTGCGCATCGCCGATATCGACAGCTTCGTGGCCAACATCGCCGCCTTCCGCAGCTTCTTTCCCGAGCACGACGCCCTGCCCCTGGTGGGGATCCTGGCCAGCCTCGCGGTGGAAAAGAGTGTGCTCGCCTACGCGGAGAAACAGGGTTTTCTCGTCCTGGCGGTGGGCGACGATCTCATGGAAATCAAGAACCGGCCCGATTTCGAGCCCAAGCGTTGGTAATCGCGTAGGGGCAACCCCAATGCCATTAAGTTAATCGCTACCGGTTGGCAAAGTAAGAGAAGAAACTACGAATCCTCGCGAATCGATCCGCGGAAATTCGCGTGATTCGTAGTTTTCTCTAAGTGGCCAACAGCTAACTTAATGGCGTTGGGGGCAACCCCCTCTGGTTGCCCATCCCCGCGATTGCCCCATCTTCCGGGTAGGCACGGGGGTCTGCCCCTACCCTCTCGCTCGCGGGTTGGGCAAAACCCGTAGGTGTACCCGAATTCGTGAGCGCCGGCGCATCGCTTGGTCATTTGTGGATGGAAGGACAGTATGGAAGGACAATTCGGAATCGGCGATCCGCTGGAAAACCAAGGGGCACCTCGAATTTTTCAGGGTGCCCTCCTGCGCTTGCATCCGGACCCTAGGCGGGCTATTTTTCCGGCAACTTCCCAATAGCCTTTCGGACCCGCTTATGGCAGCCGTCATCGAACGCGTTGATAGCCTCGAACAGACCCTGCAGGATTTCATCAGGAGTGTCGGCGACGAATTCCGCAAGCTCTACAACTCGCAACGGCAAACCGAAGCGGAGCTACGCCTATTTAAAGACGAAATGGGCGCATTCAAGGACGAGATGCTCGTGTTCAAGGACGAGTCACGCCGACAGCAGCGGCAGATGAACAAAAAGTGGGGGGAAATCTCCAACAAGCTGGGCACTTTGGTCGAGGATCTGGTCGCCCCGAGTCTGCCCCGAGTGATCGAGGAGCGGCTGAACGAACACGCTTATGACCTCATGGTGCGGCTCAAACGCCAGTTGCCCGATGGGCGCGTGAAGGAATTCGACGCCCTGGTGATAACTCCCGAGTGCGCCTGTCTCAACAGCACCAAGGCGACCCTGCGCATCGCCGACATCGATAGCTTCGTGGCCGACATCGCCGCCTTCCGCAGCTTCTTTCCCGAGCACGACGCTCTGCCCCTGGTGGGGATCCTGGCCAGCCTCGCGGTGGAAAAGAGCGTGCTCGCCTACGCGGAGAAACAGGGTTTTCTCGTCCTGGCGGTGGGCGACGAGCTCATGGAAATCAAGAACCGGCCCGATTTCGAGCCCAAGCACTGGTAATCGCGTAGGGGCAACCCCCTGTGGTTGCCCACCCCCGCGGTTGCCCCATTTTCCGGGTAGGCACGGGGGTCTGCCCCTACCCTCTCGCTCGCGGGTTGGGCAAAACCCGTAGGACTTGGCGAAACCGAACCGGTGCAGCGGTCCGCACAACGGACCCTACCCGTATTCCGAACCATGTACGGGCAACGGGATACAACAAGGAACCGACCCATGACCAAGCTCTTCCTCTCCCACAGCACCCAGGACGATGACCTGGTACGCGCACTTCGGCAGGCACTCGCGGACCTCGGACAGGACGTCCGGATCGACTCGCGCCGGCTCCGCGGCGGTGATCCCTTATGGTCGAGCATCCAACAGGCCATCGAGCAGGCCACAGCCTACGCGGTCCTGGTCAGCCCGGACGCATTCCAGTCCCAGTGGGTAGGCAAGGAGCTGCGGTACGCCCTCGAAGTCCAAAAGGCACGCGGCAAAGAAGCATTCCCGGTTATTCCACTGGGTCTCGACGACACCCCGTTCGGTGCCTTCGAGTTCTTGTTCGACGAAGAGCCACTTGGGGTCCCCGTAAGCAGTACCGGCGGCATCGAGCAAGTCCTGCACCCCATTCTGGTCGCCCTGGGTAAGCGCCTGCCGGCCGACCTGGTTTCTACCCCGCAACCCAAGGCCGAGCCGTTGGAAGAGCTGATACTCGAGCTCACCGACCTCGGCTTCAGTGACCTGGCGATGAATGAGCATGGGAAAAAATATGTGAGTATCGCCTCGGCGCGTGCCCGGCTGATCTATGAGCCGGCCGCCGCGGGCCAGCGTAGAGTTTCCAGTGATCGCAGTTGGCGGCTGGTCGCGCCCCTGGGGCCTATCGAGGCCGAGGATCTGCGTTGGTACCTGGAGAAATACGCCGTCTGGCCGAGTGACATCTACCGGGATCGGATCGCCCGGATCGAGAAGAACCTGATTACCTGGGGTAAGGAGCTCTATCAAGCCGCCCTGCCGGTGGAGCACACCGCCAATGTCCTGCACGCCTGGGCGCGCATCGACGACCGGGCCGGTCGCCGTTTTTCCATCCTGGTGGACCCCACCCCGGAGGCCGGGGTAGCCGATGAGAAAGCCCGGACCGCTCGTGAAGCCGCCACCCTATTGCTCGGCCTGCCCTGGGAGCTGCTGCACGACGGCAATACCTTTCTGTTCCAGGGCGCCCGGCCCACTCGGGTGCGCCGGCGCCTGCCCAATACCCAGCCGTTCGATGCCCCGCCGGTGGCGACCCCCATCCGCATCCTGCTGGTCACCGCCCGCCCGGAAGATGAGGCCTGCGGCTACATCGACCACCGCGCCAGTGCCTTGCCCCTGGTGGAGGCTCTGGAGAAGCTGGGCGGCCAGGTCGTTTTGGAGCTACTCAGCCCCCCTACCCTGCCCGATCTGCGTGAGGCGCTGGACCGGGCCCGCAAGGCCGAAAAACCCTACCATGTGGTCCATTTCGACGGCCACGGGGTCTACGACCGCCGGGTGGGACTCGGCGGACTCTGCTTCGAGGACCCGCGGGATAGCGACAGGCTCGAACGGCGCCGCCATGCCACCGTCTACACGGACGAGTTGGGGCCCTTGCTGAGGGATCACCGCATCCCCCTGGTATTCCTGGAGGCCTGCCAGAGTGCCCAGGCCAAGCAGGCGTCCGAATCCGTCGCCTCCGAGTTGCTCAAGGTCGGCGTGGCCTCGGTGGTCGCCATGAGCCACAGCGTGATGGTCGAGACCGCCCGCCGCTTCGTAGCCGATTTCTATACCGAGTTGGCCGCGGGCGGGCGGGTAGGTGATGCCATGTTGGCGGGCCAGAGAAGGCTCCATGACGACAATTTTCGCGGCCGGATCTTCGGCGCCGGAGAGCTACGGCTCCGGGACTGGTTCGTGCCGCTCCTGTTCCAGGAGCAGGACGACCCCCAACTCTTTTTCAAAGCCCCCAGCGACCAGACCCGAGAAGACATCCAGGCCGTACTCGAAGCCCGGCTCGGTGAATTGCCCCAAAAACCGGAGGCCGGCTTTGTGGGCCGCAGCCGGGGGCTATTGGCCTTGGAACGCTTGCTGCATCAAGAAGGCTACGGCGTGATTCGGGGCCAGGGCGGCGAGGGCAAGACCGCCCTGGCGGTGGAGCTGGCCCGCTGGCTGGTCCGTTCACGGCAGATCCGACGCGCCGCCTTCGTCTCGGTGGAGACCCATAGCCATTCGGAGGCAGTGCTCGATGCCTTGGGTCGCCAACTGGTGGGCAAGGACTACTCCGTCGCCAAATTCAGGGATAAAGAACAAGCCACTCTGCCCATCGAACGCGAGTTGGCCGAACAGCCCACCCTGCTGGTCCTGGACAATCTCGAAAGCATCCTGCCGCCGCCTTTTTTGCGGGCAGAGACCCCCCAGGCCCTCGACGAAGAGGCGAGTCAGGAGCTACAGGCCATCCTGGGACTCTGCAAACGACTCAATGGCAAGGGCGGCACCCGGCTGATCTTCACCAGCCGCGAGGCACTGCCGGCGCCCTTCGACGCTAATCATCGCGAGCTGCATCGGCTCGCCCGCGAGGATGCCGTCAAGCTGATCGAGCGGATACTCGACCGGGCCGCCGATGCCGGGAGCGATGCCGCGGGGGCCGAGCAGGAGGCCATCGAGGCGCTGGTAGATGCGGTCCAATGCCACGCCCGCACCCTCAATCTGCTGGCCCCCAGTCTCCGTGACCGGGGGGTGGAAAAGACCCGAACCGACCTGGAAAAGCTGATGGCGGAGATGGAGCGCCGCTTTCCCGGTAACCGGGAGCAGTCGGTCTTTGCCGGGGTGGAGCTCTCCCTGCGCCGGTTGTCCTCTGCAAACCGGGAGCGGACACGGGTACTAGGGCTGTTCCACGGTGGGGTCAAGTCTGGGAGTGCTTCATCTCATGATGAAATGGGAAATGGCGGAAGTGGCCGCACTGGCGGAGGAGTTGATCCGGACCGGCTTGGCGACGCCGTGTGCCTATAACCACCTCTCCCTCCACCCCGCCCTCTGTATCTATCTGCGCGGACAACTGGACCCCGCCGAGCACACAGAACTAACCCCCCGCTGGCTCCGAGCCATGGCGGAATATGCCGGGTTTCTCGATCAGCAGCACCAAGGACAGACCGAGTTGGTGGCAACATTGACCCGGCTGGAGCTACCGAACCTGTTCGCCCTGCTGGAGCAAATCCAGACCATCGGGAATCCAGAGGCGACTATCGCGCTTACTACCGGCCTCCGCAGCATGCGGCAAAACACCGGTAAGCCACTATTGGTGATGTGCCTGGACCGGATCCGCGATGCTGCGATGGAGGCCCTAGGCACGACCTGGACCCATGCGGACCTTCAGGCCCAGTGGACCCGCGTCGATCAACAACTCGCCAGCGGGCGCCTGCAAGAGGCGCTTGAAGGATCACATGCCTTGCTCCAGCGCGCCCAAGCCGTGGGCGCAACGGCCTATCCCGAGGCCGACTACGACCTGGCAATGACCTACTGGCTGCGAGCCCAAGTGTTGAAGAACGCTATCAGATCAAAAGCGGCCTTACCACTGCTGGATGAAGCGCAACAAGGCTTTGAGACTATCGCACGGGACAACGGCGACAAGGCAGCAAAGGGCATGGTATCCAGGTGCCTCACCGAACGCGGCGACTGTCTTCTCTATCTGGACCGACTCGATCAGGCGGCCGCTGCTTACGAAGAAGCCATTGAGCGTGCCGAGCAATGCGGCGACGAACGCACTATCGCCGTCGCAAGAGGCCAGATCGGGAGCATCCGCCGACGGCAGGGCCGCTATGCAGAGGCATTGGCCGCCTATGAGGCGACCCGCGCGCAATTCACCCGGCTGGGTGAGACGATCTCTGTCGCCAAGTGTTGGAGTCTGACCGGCGTGGCGTACCAGGAAGCCGGGCAGTCGGAATCGGCGGAGCATGCCTACCAGAAAGCCATCAAGATCAAGGGGCAGCTCGGCGATCTAGTCGGGCAAGCAAGCACGCTCATTCAATTGGGGACCCTGCATGCCGGTCCACTCGACCGCCCCGAGGAGGCGGTGAATTTCCACGCCCGGGCGGCGGACATCTATGCCAAGGTTAACGACGAGTTTGGCGAAGGTTTAGCGAGAAGCAATCTCGGCTTAACCCTGCGTCGGCTCGGGCGTTTGAACGAGGCCCGCCGGGAAATCCAGCGGGCGATCACGTGCCAGGCCCAACTCGACCACACGGCTCAGCTTTGGGCTTCCTGGGGCATCCTTGCCAAGATCGAGAGAGACGCGGGTAATTTCGAGGCCGCGACACAGGCCAGGGAAAAGGCGGTCGCCGCCTATCTGGAATACCGCCGTGACGGCGGTGAGAACCATACCGGCCCGGGTCGGCTCGTCCTCACCGTGAGCCAGGCGTTGTTGGCCGGTGATTCGGCCACCGCCAGAGCCCTCCTGGAGCAAGCCGTCGTCGATCCGAATATCCCCGACTGGGGCGTCCCTTCGTTCAGGCCCTCCAGGCCATTGTCGCCGGCAGCCGCGACCCCGGCCTCGCCGCCGATCCGGACCTGCACTACACCATGGCCGCCGAGATTCTGCTCCTGATCGAGACCCTTGGGAGTGGGTAGGCTGGGTCGAGGAACGGAACCCGACACGGATAGCCGGGTTTCCTTCCCCTGCCTGCGGCAGGCAGGTCAACCCAGCCTTCTATGAGGCCCCGCTTGTCAACCCCCAGGGCGCTGTTTTGTTCGCCGTCTCAATCCGACGGTCGGTAGGCTTCACCGGTTGTCATTCCGGGTCGGGTGTCCCTCCTGATCGCATGGAGTCGGTGGGCCACCGGTGGCTTACACGCACTCCGTTCAGTTCGACGTGGCGGCGGTTCGCACCGTGTCTGCGTCGGGTGTCGTTCTGGGCGGGCACGAGCCGTGCCGCGACCACCTTCTCTCCGCCGGCCCGTGGGCCGGTCACCTCATCGTGCAGGCGCCCTGTGGCGCCGGTGACACCCGCTGTAAACACGCCCCCTCTACGAACTCGGTCCGGTTCTCGACCCGGCTGGGTTACGGGCGTGCGCGTCCGCAGGAAACGCTACGAACGGCTTGACTTGACTTCCTTCCGCGACGGTTTAACCCCCCTCTGGTTACTTCAGGCGCGCTGAACATTAAGAGGCTGTCTAATAACTAACTCATTGATTATAAAAATCGGCGTAGGGTGGGCTGTGCCCACCGAGGAGGTCCATCGTGGTGGGCACTACGGGTCAGGCTCATAAAAATCAATAGGTTAGTTCTTATACAGGCTCTAAGCCTCGGTTGCGAATGGCAGCAACCCCCTGATGATCGCTTAGGGGGCACTCGTGACTTGGGCGGGTTTCACGCGTGCCCCCGTCGGCACCACACCGGACTCGACAAACCGCCACCGGTCGATCAGCAGACGCCGTGCCAGGGCCACGATGCCGATCCGACGCTGGCGTTTGCCCCCACCGCCGAAGCGTTCCTGGAACCAGCGGCTGTGTTTGCTGTCTGGTTGATAACGCAGCCACCGCCAGGCCAGCTGGATCATCAGCGCCCGCACCCGCCGATTGCCCGCCTTGCTGATCCCCTGATCGTGCGCCAGGTTGCCGCTGGCGTACGGCGAGGGCACCAACCCGGCCAGACTTGCCAGTTGCCGGCGGTTGGCCAACTCCCGCCAACCAAACAGCTCCATCACCAACGTCCCGGCGCCGACCCAGCCCACACCGGTCAGCACCATCAGGGAACGCACCGCCTGGGTGCGCTCGGCGCTCTCGATCAGCGCCCCGATCTCTCGCTCCACCGTTCGGAACTGCACTTGCACCCCTTGCAGACGTTCCCATTCCCGGAGCAAGCCCGCTTTCAGATGTGCCGGTAGTCCACTCCCAGCGAACAACTTCACTTCTTCCAGGCGCGCCACACAGTCGTTGCCGATCGGGAGCCGGATCCCTTGGGCCACCAGCTTGCTGCCCAGCCGATTGCGATGGCGCGTGCGTTTCGTGAGCAAGTCCCCACGCTCGCGGTGCAACTGCCGCAGGTCTTCCCACTCCGGCTCCGGCACCCGCACCACGCGCCATACTCTCCTCTCGCCACGCTCATAGCGGATCAGCTTGTCCAGCAACGCCTGCGCATCCAGCCGATCCGTCTTCGCCCGCCGCGCCCGCCGCGACACCTCGATGCTGGCCGCGTCCACCACCTGGTTCGCGATCCCCAGTTCGGCCAACTGCCGGTGCAGCCAGAAGCCGTCCCGACCCGCTTCATAGCAGCTCACCACCCCCGTCTCCGGGGACAGCCCCCACTTCGCCTTCACCTGAGCGATCTGCTCACGTAAGGACCCAATATCGCCCCCTGCAATCACCACTTGGCGCTGCCGCGTGCCGTCGCCGAACGCCAATCGCCACTTCGCGTTGCTTAGCTCCAGCGCCAGGTACAGCACCGCTGTATTCTCGTACCCTTGCGTTTGGAGGTCCGCAGTCATCTTTGGGTTCTCCTCTCTGGGTTGCTTCACCCCTTAAGGTTAACCCGCTGCGGGCCTTCATAGGATCTACTCCCGACTCTGGCCTACGGTCCTTTTCTAGACAGCTTCTTAGGCACGCCCTTCGAAGAAGACATCGGGGTAGAGATCATGCCCGCCGAATGCCCCGGATTTGCTGCCTGGCTCGCGCGGCTGGAGGGGGTAGGAGATGGGGAGGCTGATACCGCAATCTAGCCCACGCTGGGTCAGCACTCCGAGGCAGGAATACTACTCAACGGGACTACCTGCACCCGGTTCAGAAACCGGCTCCACCAGGAAACTCAGGCGGCCCATTTCCTGCCCGCAACATCCCGGTCTCCGCTATCGACCTCGGCACCGTCGTCAAGGCCCCGCCGCAGTAAATCGGCCAGCGAGATAGCATCCAAAAAGTTAAAGACGTCGTCGCTTAGCCGATCCCAGAGGGTGTGAGTCAGGCAACGCTTGCCGTCGCGGCAGTTTTCCTGCCCGCCGCAACGCGTGAATTCGACCCACTCGTCCACGGCACAGATGATATCCGCAATGGAGATTTCATCGGACGGCTTTCCAAGATAGTAGCCACCACCCGGACCACGCACACCCCGGACCAACTGTTTACTACGCAGGGCCGCAAACAGCTGCTCCAGGTAAGACAGAGAAATCCCCTGGTCCACGGAGATATCGGCCAGGGTCACGGGCCCCTTACCGGAGTGCAACGCCAGATCCAACATGGCGGTAACCGCGTACCTTCCTTTCGTAGAGAGTCTCATGGTCGTTTTTCCTGAAATCCCAACCCTTCAGTCTCTCTCCGAATGGCGGCTCGATACGGACATAATCCTTCGATTTCCCGTTTCCGAGATCGAGATCCGGAGGAGGCTGAACGGTTACTCTGTCTTGGGTTATGCCCATCGCAGACGCAAACCATCGGACAAACCCCTGACAAGAAGCATAGCTATATCAGAGCAAATTAGTCAAGAATATTTCCATACATGCAGTGCGAGCGCGTGTAAACCTTCCCAAAAACATAACCTTGGCAGACCTGGTTGCCTGCAGGCAGGTCCACACA
Organism: Candidatus Thiosymbion ectosymbiont of Catanema sp. Cochon2018; assembly: GCA_011392765.1. GTDB lineage: Bacteria > Pseudomonadota > Gammaproteobacteria > Chromatiales > Chromatiaceae > Thiosymbion > Thiosymbion ectosymbiont_A. The sequence continues at coordinate 724,541 of WYCW01000004.1, forward strand.
GTGAACTGAGCCGGCTGAGCAAGGCCCGTAGATGGACGTAGGATGCGGTGAGCGTGTGTTGTCCTTTCCGGACTGCACCACCGCCAGGCGCGAACCGCATCTTTGGATGGCGACAAGCCCCACGGAATGGGTGTTGGGTACACCGCTGCTGTGGGCCACACGGACAACATGCGGGTAACCCAATGGACAACATGGACGGTATGGACTGCATGGACCGGGGGGCACACAGCAACCTCTGGTCCACGTAGTCCACTTGGTCCATGTCGTCCACAGCGGCTGCCGCCGTCCCTGGTGGTTTTGCCCATCTTACAGCCGGCAGGATGCCGGCGCTCCTAGCAGCGTACCCAACATAATCGTTGACGCGGTTCGTTGCTTGCCTGTGCGTCCCTGCACGCAGACAGCGCATTGATGCGGTTCGCATTGTCCCTGACGCTCACCGCATCCTACTCGCCTAACCTACGGCTTCGCTCTATCGGGCTCAGGAGGAGAAAGGCATCCAATCCGGAGGCAATGCCTTGATGGCCGTGACGACCGGCACAATGGTCGGAGCCGAATAGATGAGCACGAGCGTGCCCAGAAACATGGTCATGGACGCGGCGGGCGAGGTGGTGCTGAAGGGTTTGAGTGCCGTACCGAAGGAACGCTTTACGCGGTGGTTGAGCAGATCCACGCCGGCAATCTCATCGAGGCCCAGGTGAATCAGGTACCCGAGCGCCACGAAGCCGGCCGCCAGCCAAGACTCCCACACCGAGACCCCGGTCAGATGGTGGGCAGCATTGGCCGTCGCCAAGGAAACGAAGGCCATGGCGAGCCAGGAGTGCCAGACCCCCCGATGCACGGTAAAGCGGCAAAAAACCTCGAACAGACCGAAACGCACCAGGAGGAACACCGCGCCCCACAGCAATACGAGCGCGCCGGGCGCAATGTCATCGACCATTGCAAAACTTACCAGAAACGCCGCCCCGACCCCGAGCAAGGTGAACATCGCACGGAGCGGGGTCGAGTTATCCGCATCGATGTCCGGCAGCAGTCCTCCGACCACCCCCAACACGAATAACACCAGGATTTGATCGGGGCGCGCCCACTCGAGATGATCCACACCCAATCCGGCGGCGGCGCTCACGACCACGCCGCCGTAGAGATGTCCCCGAAAGCTCGCCATATCAGCGTCCGGATAAGACCCCCGACACGGCACTCTGCATGGCCGCAAACAGCCGCTCCAACGGCCGTTTGTGGACCGCATAGGCGACTAGATAGAGATCCGCATCGGCGCTCGCCTCTAACAGGTAATCGTCACTCGTCTTGACTTCGTCTACCAGGCCGAGATCCAGGCCCTGGATGCCCTGCCAGTATTCGCCGGTGGCTACCGCACCCAGATCGACGCTCGGCCGATACTCCCGGATGAAATCCTTGAACAACTTGTGGGTGTCCTCGAGCTGCTCGCGCACTTTCTCTCGGTCCGCGTCCGAATTCTCGCCGAACAGGGTCAGGGTCCGCTTGTACTCGCCGGCCGTGTGCAGCTCGAAATCCACGCCGCGGCGCTCCAGCAGGCGGTGGAAGTTGGGAAGCTGCACGACTACGCCGATCGAGCCCACCGCGGCGAAGGGTGCCGCAATGATGCGGTCGGCCACACAGGCCATCAGATAGCCGCCGCTGGCCGCGACCTTATCCACCGCGACCGTCAAGCGGACCTTGCTCCGACGCACGCGCGTCAACTGGGAGGCAGCCAGTCCGTGTTCGGCCAGGACCCCGCCGGCATTTTCGAGCCGCACCAACAGCTCGTCTCCCGCCCCCGCTTCCATCAGCACGCAGGTGATGAGCTCGCGGAGGGAGGCGACCTCGGTAGCCTTGATATCGCCGTGAAAGTCGATCACGAAGATCCGTCGGCGTTTTCCTTCCCCCACCCGGTTACGCCGCTTGCGCGCCTTGCGCTCCTCCTTCAGTGCTTTGACGGCCGCCTTCTTGGGCAACGAGGCCTGTCTTAGGACCTGCGTCATGCTGCGGTACTTGTCGTTGAGGTCGGTCACCTCGAGTCGGTCCCCGTCCATGTGGAACCTGCCGCGGGCGTGCAGCAGAGTAAACAGGAGGGCACCGACCAAGACCACCAGGGTCAGGGTCTCGGCGAGGAAGAGTCCATAGTCGATCAGGGCTTCGATCACGGGCGGGACCTCCGGTAGGTGGTTCGGGGCTCATACGGCGATAGGTGCGCGGATCGCCGGGTGGGGATCGTAACCCTCGAACCGGAAATCCTCCAACTCATAGTCGAACAGGGACTCCGGGAGCCGCCGGATCGACAGGCGCGGCAGGGGGCGCGGCTTACGCCGCAGCTGCTCGTACACGATGTCCTGCGTGAGGTGATTGCGGTAGAGGTGCAGGTCGCCGAAGCTGTGTACGAACTCCCCGACCTCCAGGCCGCACTGGTGGGCGATCATGTGAGTAAGCAGGGAGTAACCGGCGATATTGAAGGGCACACCCAAAAACAGGTCGGCACTGCGTTGGTAGAGCTGGCAGGAGAGCCGCTTATTATGCACATAGAACTGGAACAGGCAGTGACAGGGGGCCAGGGCCATGCGGCCGCGGGCAACGTTCTCCTGGGGCGACAGACCATCCAGCGGGAGCTCGGCCGGGTTCCAGGCGGATACCAACAAGCGACGCGAGTCCGGGTTGGTCCGGATGCCGGCAACCACCTCCGAAATCTGGTCGATGGCGGCACCGTCGGGGCCGGTCCAACTCCGCCACTGGCGACCGTAGATGGGACCGAGCGCCCCGGTCGCATTCGCCCATTCGTCCCAGATACGCACCCCCCTTTCCCGCAGCCACCAGTTGTCCGTAGACCCGGCGAGGAACCATAAGAGCTCGTAGATGACACTACGCAAGTGGATTTTCTTGGTCGTGACCAAGGGAAAACCACGGGAGAGATCGAACCGCACCTGACGCCCGAATACCGAGCGTGTACCGACCCCGGTACGGTCCGACTTGTCGGCGCCATTATCGATAACGTCGCGGAGCAGATCGAGATATTGCTGCATGGGATGCAAGGCAACCGAATGATAAATGGATATAAAGCAATTGGTTAGGTGTCAGGTATCAGCCTTCCGCCCCCTGCCCCCTGAATTGTTGAGGGTATCGTAAAAGCCTAAATCGGGATCGAAATCGAGATTCCGATTGCGATCCCGATCCCGATCCCGATCCCGATTTCGACCTATCCCGGCTCTCCAACGGCTGGTTGGGCGTAGGAGATGGGGCCTTACGGGAGAGGGGCTTTCGGGGCATCGTGCCTCGTCGGTCCAAGGCGAAGCCTCGCTAGGATTCCTTGAGGGACCTGCATCTTTAACAAATGAGTCAAGTTTGTGCGCTGCACAAAAATAGTTCTGCCTCTTGTTGGGCAGGAATCGCAAATCCTTTGAACCACGGAGGCAGACACGGATAAACACGGATTGTGATCCGTGTGTATCCGTGTCTGCCTCCGTGGTTCTTCGGTGCGGTTGGTCACGCCTCGTCGGTCTGAGGCGAAGCCTCGTTAGTAGTGTGGAACGGGCTGTGTCCAACGATAACCCGTTTGGTTGTCAGTGAGAAAGGGTCAAGACCATGTTTTCAGAAAGATCGATACGCGCCTACCCCGGCTTGACCCTACGGGAAGATGACTGCCGTCTCCCAGGGCCTTATACTGGTATTTTTCGACTCGCCTCATCCGCTGTAGGCGGTCCATAGAGAATGCCGGCGCAGCCCGGCCCCGGAAATCTCGCGTCCTATCCGACATGCAGCCGCAACAACTGATCGAGTTTATCGGTAACCACTGGATGCTCTTCGCGGCGTTGGTGGTGATTATCGCTCTGTTAACCCACAACCTGCTCGTCAGTGGGAAGGGCGCGGTGGATCCGGTCGGGGCAACGGATCTCATCAATCACAAGGATGCCTTGGTGGTGGACGTGCGGCCGGCGACCGATTTCGCACAGGGACACATCATCAACTCGCTCCACATCCCCATGAACGGCTTCAAAAAACAGGTCGGGACTCTGCAAAAGCACAAGGAGCGGCCCATCGTGGTCGCCTGCCGTTCGGGTTCCCAGTCAGCGATGGCCTGCCGAGAGCTGCGCAAGGCGGGTTTCGAGGATGTACATAACCTGCGCGGCGGGGTCCTGGCCTGGCAGAACGCCAACCTCCCTCTGTCCAAGAAGAAGCGCTGACAGGCAACGGGTATACAAATCGAGTATGGGAAAAATGATCCGGTCGCTTGGATCGATCCGCGGATTACACAGATTTTCACAGATGAAAAACGAAACAATCCGCGAGAATCCGCGGACAGGCAGGATCATGTGATTTTTGGCGACTGATTTGCGTTCATTGGCGTTTGCCTTTGCGGCAAAAAATGATTCCCATGTCACTCGGTACTTCGGTACTGTTGTACCAGGTCCCTATTCCAACCACAACCGGATGATCGCCGATGACCGAGAACGAGCAGCAAGACGAAAGGCAGTTCGTGGTGCACCGCATCTACACCAAGGACGTTTCCTACGAAGCGCCGAATGCCCCCGACATCTTCCGCCTGGAATGGCAACCCAAGCACGAGCTCAATCTGAATACCGAGGTGAACAAGCTCGGTGACGACACCTTCGAGGTCGTTCTGGAGGTTACCACCACCACCAAGATCGCCGGCCAGATGGCTATGATCGTGGAGGTAGAGCTGGCGGGCCTGTTCGGGATTCGAGGATTCCCGGATGAGGAGCTGCCCCATCTGCTCGGGGCCTACTGCCCCAACCTGCTGTTTCCCTACGTCCGGGAGGTCGTCTCCGACCTGATCACCAAGGGCAGCTTCCCCCAGCTGGTGCTGCAGCCGGTCAATTTCGATGCCCTGTTCGCCCAACATCAGGAACAGATGGCAGATCAGATCAAGGACGATCCCAACCCGACCTCCCACTGAATCAGACCATGACTCCCGCGCTCGCGGTTCTGGGTGCCGGCTCCTGGGGTACGGCGCTGGCGTTGCTTTTGTGCCGCAACGGCCGGCGCGTGCGGTTGTGGGATCATTCACCGGAGCAGATTCTGGCCTTGGACCGCGACGGTGAAAATCGCCGTTATCTGCCTGGGTTTCCGTTGCTGCCGACGCTGCAGCCGGTAGCAGGGCTCGCCGATGCCTTGGACGGGGTAAGCGAGGCCCTGGTCATCATTCCCAGCCACGCCTTCGCCGAGGTGTTACACCGGCTCCCCGACCACCTGCCGGAAGGGCTGGGTATTACCTGGGCTACCAAGGGATTCGAGCCCACCACCGGGCGGCTCCTGCATCAGGTCGCGGAAGAAATCCTGGGTCCGCGGGATCTGGCCGTCGTCTCCGGTCCCAGTTTTGCGGAAGAGGTGGCCAAGGGGTTGCCCACGGCAGTCACCGTCGCCTCCCGGAGACCGGAACATGCGCAGCGCGTGGCCGGTTATCTGCATAGCGACCACTTTCGGGCCTACACCAGCGATGACCTGGTCGGTGTTCAGGTAGGTGGTGCGGCCAAAAACGTGCTGGCAATCGCCGCGGGCATTGCCGACGGCCTCGGCTTCGGGGCCAACACCAGGGCCGCCCTGATCACGCGCGGACTGGCGGAGCTGATTCGGCTCGGCACCGGGCTGGGCGGCAGGCGGGAGACCTTAACGGGTCTCGCCGGGCTGGGGGACCTGGTCCTCACCTGTACCGACGACCAGTCCCGCAACCGCCGCCTGGGTCTCGCCCTGGCGCGGGGTCTGAGCGTCGAGGAGGCCAAACGCGAGATCGGCCAAGCGGTGGAAGGCGTGATAACCACGAGCGCCGTCAATGCCATCGCCCATCGCCTGGGGGTGGAAATGCCCATTTGCAGACAGGTGTTCGGCGTGCTGCACGAGGGCTTCACGCCGGAGCAGGCCACCCGTAATCTCCTCATGCGTGGTAGCAAAGCCGAGCTGACCTGATGCGCACAACTCGAGTATCCAACCCCCTAGCAAGGATATACTGAAATCCGGGGACTCGAACCAAATGTCGGGTAAACAACAATATCACATCACCGGTCCCTTCCGCGCGAACCAGCTGCGTGACGGCGATCCTTACGAGCTCGACGACGGCCATCCCATCGAGTGTCTGCCCAGCGGCGGGCGGCACGCCAAGGCCAATCTGAACGGGGGGGTGGCGCTGAAGACCGACCCGGCTGTGGAATCGGCCGGCTTCGATGCCGGATTCACGCCGGACGAGAACAACCTGCGCGCCCCCGATATCGCCGTGGGCAATGTCCCGGACGAGCCGGGTTGGGTGTCCGGAGCGCCGCCGCTGGCGGTGGAGTATGCCGACATCGGTCAGGACGAGCAGAATCTCCAAAAAAAGATTCGCACCCTGCTCGAGGCGGGGACGCGCTACGTCTGGGTGGTGCGCCTGACCGGACCGCGCCGGGTCGAGATATACGAGCCGCACGCCTCTCACTATTCGGCGTATCCCGGACAGCAGTTGGAAGCCCCGGAAGTCCTTGCCAACCCGGTGCCCGTGGAGGCTCTGTACGACCCCGACGCGGCCCACGAGACCGCGCTGCGAAACCTGCTGCAGCGACGCGGCTACGCAAATCTGGACGCTGTGCGGGAAGAAGGCCGGGAAGAGGGTAAGCTGGCGTTGGTTTTGCACCAACTCCAACGCGCGGTTGGGCAAATCCCGGAAAACGATAGCCAACGGATTCGTCGGCTTGATCGTAATGGATTGACCGCGCTGGCCGAGGCCCTATTGGATTTCCGCGCAAAAAGCGACCTGACCGCTTGGCTAAAGCGCCATGTTTAACGCTCGCCGACGAAACCTCCGCGCCGATCCGCTCAGTAAGTCTCGATTCGGAATCGGCTTGCCATCATTGACGATTCCTGATCCATTTGCGTTCATTTGCGGCTAAAAAGAACTCTCATTTGTACGCAGGTGTACGCGGGTGAATGACCCCCGGCTGGCGATCGACTTTTGCGGATTGCGCTTCGACACGCCCCTGGTGCTGCTGTCCGGGTGTGTCGGTTTCGGCGCGGAGTATACGCGCGTCAAAGGATTCTCGAATCGGGATGCGGGGGCTGTCTGTCTCAAGGGGACCACCCTGAAGCCCCGGTTGGGAAACCCTCCGCACCGGGTCTGCGAGACCGCGAGCGGCATGTTGAACGCCATCGGCCTGCAGAACCCCGGCGTCGACCATGTGGTGGAGCGGATTCTTCCTACCCTCGATTTCACCGAGACCCGGTTCATCGCCAATGTCTCGGGCTCCACGGTCGAGGAGTATTACGAGGTCACCCGCCGCTTCGATGACTCTCCCATCGACGCCATCGAGATCAACATCTCCTGTCCTAATGTCAAGGAAGGTGGCGTGGCCTTCGGCAATGATCGGAAGCTGTCGGCACAGGTGGTAACCGCCTGTCGGGCCGCTACCGCCAAGCCCCTGATCACCAAGCTCTCACCCAACCAGGCCGACATCGCCGCCAGCGCCCGGGCCTGCCTGGAGGCGGGCTCGGATGCCTTTGCCGTTATCAATACCCTGATGGGGATGGCGATCGACCTCGAGGCCCGAACCCCGATCATAGGGAACAACCAAGGGGGGCTGTCCGGACCGGCCATCAAACCCATCGCCCTGCTGAAGGTACACCAGGTCTATCAGGTCTGCCGCGAGCACCGGGTTCCTATTATCGGCCAGGGCGGCATCGCGAGTGCCGAAGACGCCCTCGAATTCCTGATCGCCGGTGCCAGTGCGGTAGGTATCGGCACCGCCCTGTTCTACGATCCGCTGCTGCTCCCTGCCGTCAACCAAGGGATCTGTGCCTACTTGGACCGTCACGGGCTCAGCAACCTGAGCCGGCTCACGGGTAGCTTGCAGCTACACCCGCCACAGACGGAGGTTGCGGAAGATACGTGCCCCGAACCCACGAGCCGTAGGATAGGATGTAGGATGCGGACTTTACGCCGTGTGACAAAGTAAAATCGGGGACTACCAAGTGAACCTCACCGAGCTGCTCACCTTCAGTATCAGGCACCAGGCCTCCGACCTGCATCTCTCCTCCGGGCTGCCTCCTCTGATCCGAGTCGACGGAAACCTGCGTCCCATCGACCTACCCCCGCTGGAGCACCCCACCGTCCACGCGCTGGTCCAGGACATTATGAACGACCGGCAGCGTCGGGAATACCAGGAGCGGCTGGAGGTCGACTTCTCCTGCGAGATCCAGGAAGTTGCCCGCTTCCGCGTTAACGCCTTTCATCAGCAGCGCGGGGCGGCGGCCGTCTTTCGCGTCATCCCCCTACAGATACTGACCCTCGCGGAGCTGGGCGCGCCGCAGGTGTTCGAGGAGATCATCGAGGTACCGCACGGCCTAGTGTTGGTGACCGGTCCTACCGGTTCCGGCAAGTCGACCACCTTGGCGGCCATGATCGATCACCTCAACCACCGCCACCATGCGCACATCCTGACCATCGAAGACCCCATCGAGTTCGTCCATACCGGCAAAAAATGTCTCATCAACCAGCGCGAGGTCCATCGGGATACCCTAGGCTTCAGCGAGGCCCTGCGTTCGGCCCTGCGCGAGGACCCGGATATCATCCTGGTAGGCGAGATGCGGGACCTGGAGACCATCCGGCTGGCGCTCACGGCGGCGGAGACCGGGCACCTGGTGTTTGCGACCCTGCATACCAGCTCCGCCGCCAAGACCATCGACCGCATCATCGACGTCTTCCCCGCCGGGGAAAAGAACATGGCGCGCTCCCTGCTCTCGGAATCCCTGCGCGCGGTGATTGCACAGACCCTGCTGAAAAAGACCGACGGCGGGCGCATCGCTGCTCACGAGATCATGCTCGGCACCCCGGCCATCCGTAACCTGATCCGGGAGGACAAGGTGGCCCAGCTCTATTCCTCGATCCAGACCGGACAGGCATCCGGGATGCAAACCCTGGATCAGAACCTTCAGGACCTACTGCGGAAAGGATTGATTACCAAGCAAGAGGCCAGGTTCCAGGCCCAGGCCAAAGACAGTTTTCGCTGATCCAGTTGTAAGGCCGAGCTCACGAAGCGGCGGCCGCTGACCTTCCTTGCGAGACATTGGCAGCAGCCTCGGGTCGCCATGGCGATGTGGTCTCGTGGCGACCGCCGGCCATGAACCCGGAGTAATAGCTCAGTATGTTCACCAAGTGCTGGTTGAGGCTCACGCCTTCGGAATCGGCAGCCCCCGCGAGTGCGCGGTGCAGACTTTTCGCCAGACGCAGAGTCACCCGCCCGCTGTAGCCTTCGCCCGGAATCATTGCCGCCGGCATAGGCAGCCCTTTCTCCTCGAAAACCCCGGCAGTGGTCTCGATCGCATCCAAGGCAAGCTGGTAGGCCTCATCGAAAGTCTCTCCATACTCGACGAGATCCGGCAGTTCCCGCACCCGCGCCTCGTAGAGAATCTCATCCTCGAACTCGCCACGGCGGACCGTGATGTTGTAGGCGCGCGCATCAATGTTCATTTCTCGTCTCCAGGAAACTGAGTACTTCGTGGCCTTAGAGACTGTCTAAAAAGGGATCGTAGGCCGTAGGCTGGGTTGCGGCCAGGGACGGCCAAAACCCAGCAATAACCTGGGGTTCGTTCCTTGCCCCCCAGCCTACCGATTTAAAAACAATGGGTTAGTTTTTAGACAGCCTCTAACGCAACAATCTGCGAAAATCCGTGTAATCTGCGGATAAAAAGCTCCTTTTGTCGACAGAGACGGTGGGCAGAGCCTACCCTACAACTATCCGAAATCATGAACGAAACTCCGCTTTCCACCGCGCCGCCTTCCCGTCAGGACCTCCTGTTGCAGGACAAGCTGATCGAGGATATCGTCGGCCAGAGCGCGCGGATGGACGACCTGGCGCGCCAGCTCATCGCCCTGCAGCTGGCCGTCCCCGGTCTCTACGCAACCGCCCTGAAGTTGGTAGCGGGGGATAAGGGCACGGTCTTCAGCGACGTCTGGCTCTGGCTCACCTTCGCCTGCTGGGGAATGGCCCTGGCCCTCGCCCTCATTGCCCTGACTCCCCGCAACTACCGGGTGGACAGGAACCGATTATCCGCCGACGAGGAGAATGGGAAGGGTCCGCTCAGCATCGAGGGCTACTTTCGACGTAGCGCATCGGACAAACGCCGGCTGCTGCTCCCATCCTGCGGGCTGTTTTTCGCCGGCATCTGCTGTGCGGTCGCCACTCTGTTATGAGTGATGAGTGATGAATGCGGGAGCAGCTATTCCCCTCATCATTCATCATTCGGAGGAATAACCAACCATGAAGACCCACCCTTCCTTCACATGTTGGCAGTGCGAACGCACCTTCGGACAAGTGGTCGATCTCACAGGTGATCCGGTGCTGCTGCTCGAATGCCCCTATTGCGGGGCCGAATGCAAGGTCGATCTGGCCCCCTACAAGCAGCCGGTCGTCACGGTGATGAGAGGCAAGGAAACCGGTCCTGGCGATGTCCGCTATGAGCTTCCCGACAGCATCCCGACCTCCGAACCCGAAATACCTGCCCAGTCGATCTGAGGCGAAACCTTGCTAGCTAATAGTACAGGATTAACAGGATTTCCAGGATTGACAGGATTTTTCTTCGTTTTAAAAAGAATCCTGTTAATCCTGAAAATCTTGTTAATCCTGTCCTATTTGGAACTTTGCAATGAGCATTCAGAACAGGGTCACTACATATTGAGTACTACCGGAATTTGAAAGAGGCTACCGTTCGATATCCTCTGTCTTCAAATCCCGTCGTTTATGCACCACGGCCAATACAAAGATACCTTGCTCCTTGACCTCGTAGACGATCCGGTAGGAATAGAGAGATAACTCCCTCACATGCTCATCATTGAATTCCGGCACCTTGCGCCCGGCATTGGGTAGTTCCTCCAGGATATCAGTCTTTCCCCGGATGTCCTGTGTCACCTTCTTAGCATAGTAACGGGAATTGTGGGCAATATAGTCATGAATGGCGCGTAGATCGGCCTTGGCTGGTTGCGACCAGATCACCATGAATCGATTTCCCGTTTGAGTTCTTCACTGGTGAGGGTGTGGCCCTGCTCTACAGCATCCTGCCCCTCCCTGATCTTATCCAGCACATAGAGCCGGTACATGATCTCATCCATGTCTGTATCCTCCGGCAGTTTGCCGATGGTCTCCAGAGCCTCTTGTTTCGCCGCATACATGATAATTCTCCAAAATAGGAAACAAAGGGCTGTTGACATTCATCGTTCTTAGGTCAGATTGCGGCCCTTTTCCTCGCAATCGCCTTCGCTTAAGAATACATGTCAACAGATCCAAGTCTCCGGAGGGGGTTTTACCCTTTTCAAATGTCAACACGCCCTAGCCATATGATTGTCGCTGAGCAGGCCCTGATTCTCCAGCCCCCGGTCGATCTGATCCGGAACCAACCGGAGCTCGGGCGGATGGCCGCGGGGCTGGCCCTGCGCTACGCCCATCGGGAGCTGGTCACCGACGAGCTGCTCCGGGCCATGGGAGAAGCCCTGTGGCGGGCCCTGGACGCGGGGAAAAACCTCGAACGAGCACAGAAGGCAGCGGGCCTGGGGGTCCTGCCCATTGTGATCGAGTCTTCGGAGCCGGAAGTGCTCCAACTGCCCTGGGAGACTTTATGCCACCCCGAGCTGGGTTTTCTGGGTCTGGACCCGGCCTTTGCCCTGTCCCGTCGCCTGGATGTTCCCCCGACCGCGGCGCCGATCTTGGAACCGGGTCCCCTGCGGGTGCTGTTGTTTACTTCCCTGCCCGAAGACCTGGACCCGGAGAGAAACCGGCTGGACGTCGAATCCGAGCAGGACGCGGTACAGGAGGCCCTGGCCCCCTGGATCGCCGAAGGGCTGGTAGACCTGCGGATGCCCAACGACGGGCGTTTTAAGACCTTCACCGCCGAGCTCCGGGATTTTCGGCCCCACCTGGTTTTCTTGAGCGGGCATGGTCGGTTCCACCAGGGCCCCCTGACCGACGGGCCCGGTCGGGGGGAGTTCGTCTTCGAGGGACCGCACGGGGCATCCGATTCGGTCCCGGACACGGAGATCGCCACGGCCTTTGTGGGATCTCCGGTCCAATGCCTGGTGCTCTCCGCCTGCGAGTCCGGCAAAGCGGCCTCGGATGCCCTAAACAGCGGGCTGGCCCGGCGGCTCGGCCTGCGCGGACTACCCCATGTGGTGGGTATGCGCGAATCGGTGCTGGACCGGGCCGGTATCCAGTTCGCCCACGCTTTTTGTGACACGCTCGCCCGGCGGGAGCGGGTGGATCTGGCCCTACAAAAAGCACGCGGGGCCATTACCCGGCCCCTGGAAGGGGGTATTTGGCGACGCGACGCCGAAGACCCGACCCTGGCCGGCCTCAGCCTGGGCCAGTGGTGTCTGCCCATGCTGCTCAGCGCCGATCCGGACCGGCCCCTGATCGACTGGGGATTCGAGCCGAAACCGCCGGCGGAACGCCTGGTCAACCAATCCCTCGCCACCGTCACCCTGCCGCCGCGTTTTTTGGGGCGGCGCAAGGAGCTGCGCGCCCTCGAAGGGGAGCTGGGCACGGGCAAGCGACGCCGGTTGCTCATCACCGGCCCCGGCGGTCAGGGCAAGACCGCCCTGGCCGGCAAGCTGGCGCAAGGGCTCCAGCAAGCCGGCTGGGAGGTCCTGGCCTGGTCGGCCCGCCCGGAGAATTCTTTTCATGACTTCCGCTTCGAGTTGGAACTCGCCCTATCCAAAGACAACGCCCAACGATACAGCCGTATGGAACCGCAGTGCCGAGACGAAGCATGCCGGGCCAAGCTCCTGCTGCGCCTGCTGCTGACCCAGTACGGGAAGCGGGTGCTGCTGTTCCTCGACAACCTGGAATCCCTCCAGCGGCCCGACAGCCTGGAACTCGACGCCGGCGAGGCCGGAGACATTGTCGGCGCCTGGATCGCCGCCGCCGAGGGGCTGTGTGACCAAGGCTTGGTGCTACTGGTCACCTCCCGCTGGCATCTGCCGGACTGGCCCGAGGCCGACCACTGGCCGCTGGAACACGCGAGCTACGGCGATTTCCTGCAACAGGCCAGATCCTTGCGGCTGCCGGCCGGCTTCTATCGCCGGCGGGAACGGCTGCGTCGGGCCTACCAGGTTCTCCATGGCAACTGGCGGGGGTTGGAATTCTTCGCCGCGGCGGTGGGCGATATGGATGCAGCGGACGAGGCAGCGTTTCTGGAACGGCTGGCCGCGGCCAAGGCGGAGACCCAGACCGATATGGCCCTGGAAACCGTCATCGATCACCGTACTCGGGACGAACGCACGCTGCTGGCGCGTCTGCCTGCCTATAAAACCCCGGTGCCCATCGAAGGCATCATCAAACTGGCCCTGGATCTACCGGACCCGGAGCGTCTGCTCGCAAAACTGCTGGCCGTTTCTCTGGTGGAACAGCACGAGGCCCCGGATCTGCTCACCCGCGAATACCAGTGCCCACCTCTGGTGGCCGAGTGGTTGTGGAGGAACGGCACACCAGCTCCAGAGATCCAATGGCTCAAAGCCGCCGCCGAGTACCAGCTCTACCTCTACCGGCACGAGCGCCCTACCCTCCCCCAGGCGATAGCCGTGCACCAGGCCCTCCGAATTGCCGGCGAGCAGGCCACCGCCGACCGTTGGGCCCTGGACCGGATCATCAATCCCCTCAGCCTGGCCGGTCTCTATGCCAGTCTGCTCTCTGATTGGCTGCCACCTATCCGCCGCTCCCAGGACCCGGCCGTGCGTGCCGCGGCCCTGAGCCAAACCGGCAGACAACTTCTTCATATTGGCAAATACGAGTCGGCACTTGGCTACCTGCAGCAAGCTCTGGCAATTCAACAGGAGATCGGTGACCGTGCGGGCGAAGGGACCATTCTCAACAACCTCTCTCAGATCTATGGCGCCCAGGGTGATTACCAGACGGCTCTCGAGTACCTGAAGCAATCCCTGGCGATCCGCCAAGAGATCGGCGACCGAAAAGGCGAAGGGGCCACACTCAACAACCTCTCGCAGATCTTCCAGGTCCGGGGCGATTACCAGACGGCACTCGGCTACCTGAAACAAGTATTGGCAATCATGCAGGAGATCGGTGACCGTGCACACGAAGGGGTCACACTCAACAACCTCTCGCAGATCTTCATGGCCCAGGGCGATTACCAGACGGCTCTCGATTACCTGAAACAATCACTGGCGATCCACCAAGAGATCGGTGACCGACAAGGCGAAGGGACCACACTGAACAACATCGCGACGATCTATCACGCCCAGGGCGATTACCAGACGGCACTCGGCTACCTGAAACAAGTACTGGCAATTATGCAGGAGATCGGTGACCGTGCACACGAAGGGGGCATGCTCAACAACATCTCACAGATCTATGATGCCCAGGGCGATTACCAGACGGCACTCGGCTACCTCAAACAAGCCCTGACGATCCAACAGGAAATCGGTGACCGCGCGAACGAAGCGACTACACTTAACAACCTCTCGCAGGTCTACGACGCCCAGGGCGATTACCAGACGGCACTCGGCTACCTCAAGCAATCACTCGTGATTCAACAGGAAATCGGCGACCGAGCAGGCGAAGGGGGCACACTCGACAACCTCTCGCAGATCTTCAAGGCCCAGGGCGATTACGAGACGGCACTCGGCTACCTCAAGCGATCACTGGCAATCCGCCAAGAGATCGGCCACCGAGCAGGCGAAGGGGTCACACTCAACAACATCGGGCAGATCTTCCAGGCCCAGGGCGAGTACGAGACGGCACTCGGCTACCTCAAGCAATCACTAGCCATCAGCCAGGAAATCGGCGACCGAGCGAGCGAAGGAGCCACACTCAACAACATCTCGGTGATCTACCAGGCCCAGGGCGATGACGAGACGGCGGTCGGCTACCTCAAGCAATCACTCGTGATTCGACAGGAAATCGGCGATGCGGCCGGGCTTTGTGCCAGTCTCTTCAATCTGGGCCATCTCCATTTACAGAAGGGCGAACACGCGGAGGCAACCAAGGCCTGGGTAACGGTCTATCGTCAGGCCCGTTCGATGGGTCTGAAACAAGCCCTCGATAATCTGGAGAGACTCGCCGGCCAACTCGGGCTGCCGGGGGGACTGGATGCCTGGGAGGAGGAGGCGCGCCGGATGGACGAGGGCCGCGGACGATAGCCCGGCGGTGGGTTGAGGTCTCTTGAACCGCTTAAGAGACTGTCTGAAAAGGGACCGTAGGCCGTAGGCTGGGTTGCGGCCAGGGATGGCCAAAACCCAGCAATAACTCAAACGGAATTTCCGGAGGTTTAAATGAAAGCAAAAGTGGGTGAACAAGGCATACTTATTCCAAAGGAATATCCGGAGGGGGTGGATGAAATCGACATTCGAGTAGAGCATCATGTTATCGTGGTTTCGCCGATTTCCACTGACCCTATCAGACAGTTAGGCACCCACCCGGTTACAGGGGATATCAACGATGCATCGCGTAACCATGACAAGTACATTTACCGGGTGGTGTTCTAATTTTGTTGTTGCCGAATATAAGGAACCATTTTGATCCCCTCACCAAGACGCCCTCTGCGGTGAGGTGAGGGGCTTGTGGGGCCGGTAAACTATTCGTGTCTGCCTTCGTGTGGATTCGTGTTCATTCGTGGTTTAATGCATGCTAAAATGAAACAATCTGTGAAAATCTGCGTAATCTGTGGATAAAAAAGATCAGGTGAACTTTTGCGACCGATTTGCGTTCATTTTTGGTAAGAGAAAACTACGAATCTCGCGAATCCTCGCGAATAAGATCCCTCCCTTCGGTTCGGGATGACAATTTCGCGTCGATTCGCGTGATTCGTAGTTTTCCCTCTTGTTGCCGACCGGTAACGCTTAACGTAATGGCATTGGTTTTGTCCCTACCCGAAGACGGCATAGGCGTCGAACACGGGTCCGTCCACACACACCCGCTGCATGGCCGGCCCCGCTTCGGTCCAGACCCGGACGACGCAGCCGGCGCAGCCGCCTACAGCGCAGGCCATGAATTCCTCCAGGGAGACCTGACAGGGCAGCCCGAACTCACGCGCCAGGGTGGCTACCGCCTGGAGCATGGGGTGGGGACCGCAGGCGAAGATCTCTACTTCGGCGCGGGCCGATTTTTCAAGGCTTTTCAGCCAGATCCGCGCCAGATCCGTGACATAGCCCCGAAAACAGCCCGGAAGGTCCAGGAAACTCGTGAGCCGGCTGGGTATGCCCCAGTCGTCGAGTAGGGGCATGGCGGCAATTACCTGCGGGGGCAGGCCCGGAACCAGATATTGAGAGGGACGCGGCCGAAAGGGAAAAGGGACCTCGGAGCCGAGGACAGCGAAGGGTCGGAACTGTGGGTCCGAACGCAGGGTGTCGGCCAGAAAAATCATGGGGGGAATCCCCACACCGCCGCCGATGAGCAGGGGCCGCGGGTGCTCGGGATGTGCTTGAAAAGGGCGTCCGATAGGTCCGAGCAGGCTGAGGCGGTCACCGGGTTGCTTGAGCGCCAGGAGTCGGGTGCCGGTTCCGACCGCCTTGTAGAGGAGTTCTATCCAGTCGTCCCGCGGGCTGGCGCGCATGATCGACAGCGGCCGGCGCATGGGAAGCCGAGGGTCACACCGTAGGTGAACGAAGGAACCGGGCCGGGCGTGCCGGGCGCACTCCGAGGCCTTCAGGCGCAACAGGAATTGATCGCCCGCATAGGCCTCCCGGCGGAGGATTTCGGCATCCTCCGGAAAGATGCTATTCCGGTTGCTATCAACTACCGATGACATTGAGAGGCTGTCTAAAAACTAACACATTGATTTTAAATCGGTAGGCTGGGGGCAAGGAACGAACCCCAGCTTTGGTTATTGCTGGGTTTTGGCCGTCCCTGGCCGCAACCCAGCCTACGGCCTACGGTCCCTTTTTAGACAGTCTCTGAGTAAGCCGGATATTCACGAAAAATTGGTCCGCAAATGGCCGCAAATGCACCAAGTGGGTAGGCTGGGTTGAGGTCTCTTGAACCGCTTAAGACGCAGAGAGTCCTTTTTTTATCCCCAGATTACGCAGATTACGCAGATTTTCGCAGATTAGAAACGAAACAATCTGCGAAAATCTGCGTAATCTGTGGATAAAAAAGATTATGTGATTTTTTGCGACCGATTTGCGTTCATTTTCTCCTTCGCTCGCTTCGATCGACCCGCAGATGACGCGGATTTTCACAGATAAAAAACAAAATAATCTGTGGAAATCTGTGTAATCTGCGGACAAAAAAGAGAATATGGTCTTTTGCGACCGATTTGCGTTCATTTGCGGATAAAAAGAATTTCCAGGGGCTCATGTGGCCTCGCGTTGGAATACGACGTGGCCGGCGAGCAGGGTCCAGGCTACCTGCCCCTCGAGTTCCCGGCCGCGAAACGGGGTATTGTGGCCGGCGCTGACCAGGGTCGATTCCGAGGGTATCCAGCAGGTATCGGGATCGAAGATGCAGACATCGGCAATCCGTCCCGGATCGAGCCGGCCCACGGGCAATTGCAGGATTTGCGCCGGTCCGATGGTGATCCGTGCGATCGCGGTCGCCAGCTCCATGACATCTTCGGCAACCAGGCGCAGCATCAGGGGCAGCAAGGTTTCGAGGGCCGAGATACCGGGGGCGGTGGCGGGGAACGGGGCCAGCTTGGCATCTTCCTCATGGGGACTGTGATCCGAGCAAACGGCGGCCAGGTCGCCGCGGGCCAGGGCGGCACGCAGGGCGACGCGATCCTCGTTGGTGCGCAACGGCGGTATGACGTGGCAGTTGCTGTCGAAGGCCCCGATGTCTTCTTCGGTCAGGAAGATCTGGTGGGCGCTCACATCGGCGCTCGCCCGAACGCCGCGTCGGATCGCCTCG
Source organism: Candidatus Thiosymbion ectosymbiont of Catanema sp. Cochon2018 (assembly GCA_011392765.1). Classification (GTDB taxonomy): domain Bacteria; phylum Pseudomonadota; class Gammaproteobacteria; order Chromatiales; family Chromatiaceae; genus Thiosymbion; species Thiosymbion ectosymbiont_A. The sequence continues at coordinate 742,372 of WYCW01000004.1, forward strand.
GCGAGCATCTGGGTGGCGCGGCCGGTGGACAGACAGCGGAAGTGGATGCCGGCCCCGGTCTGTTCCGCGAGGGCCAGGTCCCGCGCGAGTGCGACGGTCTCCGCCGCTTCCGGGATTCCCGGTAGTCCGAGGCGGGTAGCCACCCGGCCTTCGTGGACACATCCCTGGTCCCGCAGGTGTTTGTCCTCCGGGCGCAGGAAGACGGTGAGGCCGTAGGTGGTCGCGTATTCCATTGCCCGGCGCTGGACCAGGGTGTTCTTGATGGGCCGATCGGCATGGCTCATGACGGGGCACCCGGCGTGCTTGAGCGCTGCCATCTCACTGATCTGCTCGCCGCGCAGGCCCTGGGTGAGGGCGCCCGCGGGCACCACTCGGGCCTGGCCGTGACGTTCGGCGGTCTGGGCCACGAGCTGGGCCACCGCAGGGGTGTCGATGACCGGCTGGGTATCCGGCGGACAACACAGAGTAGTGATGCCGGCGGCGGCCGCCGCCGCGGTCTCGCCGGCGATCGTGGCCTTGTGCTCGAACCCCGGCTCGCGCAGGCGGGCGCATAGGTCCACCAGACCGGGACAGACGACCAGGCCCCGCGCATCCAGGGTACGGTCGGCGCGAAACCCGGTCGGCGCCGGGCCGACGGCGGCGATTTGCCCGTCGGCAATATGCAGGTCGCACTCGGCATCGATCCCGTTCGCCGGGTCTACCAGGCGGCCGTTGCAGATGCTGATTTTAGGATCTGTTGACATTTATCCGGACGACATCTTTTTTGTCCGCAGATTACGCAGATTCTCGCAGATGGTTTCGTTGTTATACTGCCACACGGAACAATCTGCGCATTTCACTCCCTCTCCCTCCGGGAGAGGGCTGGGGTGAGGGGGAGATTCAAAAGCTCGGATTGTGCCGTGTGGCAGTATAATCCGTGAAAATCCGTATCATCTAGCGAGGCTTCGCCTCAGACCGACGAGGCGTGACCGACCGCACCGAAGAACCACCGATGGACACGGATAAACACGGATTATGATCCGTGTTTATCCGTGTCTATCCGTGGTTCAAAGAATTTGCGACTCCCGCCCAACAAGAGACAGAAATGTTTTTGTGCAGTGCACAAACTTGACTCATTTGTAAAGATGCAGGTCCCTCAAGGAATCCTAGTGGCTCGATCGAAGCGATCGGGTCATTTTTCCTATACTCAATCTAAACTGAGAAGCTGTCTAAAAACTAACACATTGATTTAAAAGCGGTAGGCTGGAGCAGGGAACGAACCCCAGCTTTGGTTATTGCTGGGTTTTGGCCGTCCCTGGCCGTAACCCAGCCTACGGCCTACGGTCCCTTTTTAGACAGCCTCTAAGCCTCCGCACCCTATCCCAAAAGATCGAGGAGCGACATGCTGGGGAGGGATGTCCGAATATGCTGGCGGGTCCGAATATGCCGGCGGGTCCGAATATGCCGCAGGGTCCGAATATTCCGGAGGGTCCGAATACCCTGGTTAGCCGGCGTACCCTGAAGGCCGCCCAGCAGACCACCGATGAGGGGCAGACCGCCGCCTCCCCCCAGCAGGCCGCCGACGAGGGGCAAACCGCCGCCGCCTCCCCCCAGCAGGCCACCGACAAGGGGCAGACCGCCACCGCCTCCCCCCAGCAGATCGCCGACGAGGGGCAGACCTCCCTGGAGGGTGTTTCCTGTGGGATTGGATGGAACTATGCTCATGATTCCTCCTCCTCGCACCTTGTCGGTGCGCAAAACAGCTCACAATCGCCCTGGTGATGAATGATGAATGATGAATGCGGAATATTCATCACTCATCACTCATCACTCATCACTCATCACTCATCACTCATCACTCATCACTCATCACTCATCACTCATCACTCATCACTCATCAAGTTCAGACCCGTGTCGACAGCCTCCGGTTCCATTCATCATTCCGCATTCATCATTCATCACCCCGCCACCCACGGGTCTCTTCCTGGGCGTGCAGATTCTTAGGTCCGATGCACATGGACATGATCGCCATGCGTACTGCGATGCCGTTGCTGACCTGCTCCAGGACCACCGAGCGCCGACCGTCGGCCACCTGGGAGTCCATTTCCACCCCCCGGTTGATGGGTCCGGGATGCATGACGATGGCGTCCGGCTTGGCGGTACCGAGCCGTTCCTCGGTCAGACCGAAGAGCTGGAAGTACTCGTGTTCGCTCGGGAGCATGGCCCCCTGCATCCGCTCGCGCTGCAGGCGCAGCATGATGATGACGTCGGCATCCCGGACCCCTTCGCGCAGATCATGGAAGATGCGGGCTCCCAGGGTCTGCGCATGGGCGGGGATCAGGGTCCGCGGGGCGATGATGCGGACCTCGCCGGTCCCGAGCGTGTTCAATGCCAGGAGCTGGGACCGGGCCACTCGTGAGTGGAGGATGTCCCCGATCACGGCCACGCACAGGTCGGCGAACTTCCCCTTGTGCCGGCGGATGGTGAACATGTCCAGCATTCCCTGGGTAGGGTGAGAGTGGCGGCCGTCACCGGCGTTGATGATGCTGACGTGGGGGCTCACGTGTTCGGCGATGAAGTGGGCTGCACCGCTCTCGGCGTGGCGCACCACGAACATGTCCACGTGCATGGCCTCCAGGTTGCGTAGGGTGTCGAGCAGGGTCTCCCCCTTGGCGGTGGCCGAGGTACCGATGTCGAGGTTGAGCACGTCCGCGGAGAGTCGCTTGGCGGCGAGCTCGAAGGTCGTGCGGGTACGGGTGCTGGTCTCGAAGAAGAGGTTGGCGACAATCTTGCCCCGACACAGGGGAACCTTCTTGACCGCCTGCTCGGCGATCCCGAGAAAGCCTTCGGTCTGGTCCAGGATCGCGGTCAGCAACTCACGGCTCAGGCCCTCGATGGTGAGGAAGTGTTTGAGGTTTCCCTGCGCATCGAGCTGGATGGCGGACGGGTTCATGGCGGTGCTGCCACTGGCCCATTGGTCTCGCTGCGTTCCGGTGGAATCCGACCCAGGACGAGCTGCAGCGGGTCCGGGCCGATGAGTTTGAGCTGTTCCCCGGGTTTGAGCTGGGCCCGTACTCCCACCAGGTTGGGCTCGATCGGCAGCTCCCGACCGTCGCGCTCGGCCAGGGCGACCAACAGGACCGAGGCCGGCCGACCATAGTCGAACAGGATGTTCAGCGCGGCGCGAATGGTACGCCCGGTATGTAGCACATCGTCCACCAATACGATGTGGCGGTCGTCCACCGGTACCGGGATCCGGGATGGGCGCACCTGCGGATGGATGCCGATGCGGGTGAAATCGTCGCGGTAGAAGGAGATGTCGAGTTGACCCAAGGGCTCGGTGAGGGCGATCTGGTCATGCAGGCACTGCGCCACCCAGACCCCGCCGGTGTGGACGCCGATCATCAGGGGTTCGGCGATGCGCCGGACCTTCAGCAGGGTCGCCAGGTCGTTGCCCAGGCTTCGGATGCAAGCCTCGACCTCGGAGGCGGTTTTCCAGACGTCGGTGTTACTCACAGGTTCCAGGCGCAGAATCGGTTGTTGAACCTAAGGAATTGTTTGGACCGCAAAGGCGCATATCAACCACGAAAAGACAAATTGGGCATTAATGATCTTTTGCCAGATGTCTTTTTTCTCGTTCAATCTCTCGTGTATGCCAAAAGGTTGCCATACTTCGCATAGAGCTGGTCATATAACAAATCTCGGCTACGACTGGATGTTATCCGCGCTGTCTCGAACTCCTTCACAATATCGATGCACGCCCGCACGAACCTGGGTTCGAGCTTTGCATCAGCAACCATCGTCGTATCTTTGTCAGATAGAATGCCGCCCTCGTGTAATATGGGTTTGAGGTAAAAATTGAAATTATAATCCTCTGTTGATTCTATCGTATAAATCATAACGTGCTTGATAACCTGCTCGTCCTTTTTCTTCAGTGAAACAATACATGATTCCGGTATGGGGGTTATTTGCTGGCCGGCCTGGTAATCCAGAAGCGTCCCCGAATCGCTCAGAATATCGAGCCAGACATTCTGAAGCAGGAAAAAACTCTCCGGGTTTTCCGGCCATTCGTCATAGGGGAAATTGCCCTTTTTCGAATACTCATGCAGTATCGATTCGATCACGGATAGCACCTCCGTTCAGAAGAGAAACGCATTGATTGCCCCGAAGACGTTTATATCATAACGAATTCTCTCAGAAAGGTGTTTTTGAACACGATGTTCGCCAGGTTGCAAGCCATATGGAGGGCAACGTTGTATGAAAGAAGCCGTCGCCGCAAACACCCCGAGCCTTTCTATTTCGCGGAAATTCCTGCGTGACGTTTTCTCCTCGGCAAGAAGATGGGTTGCCCCCAGGATGGTAAGTCCTTCGCGGGTGGTTACGGTTCGCCCCTTTCGAAAATAGGGTCCAAGAGAGAGGGTCGATCCACTGTCGGGACCGATCAGATTGCCCTGTGCTTGAATAACGATCTCACACCACTTGCATTTCTCGCAGCCCTCACGGCGACGTTTTTCCCTGGATCTTTCCCCGACTTTTCCCAGAATCTCCTCCGCCTCATCCTCCTCGATATCTATCCAGTCACCAACGATATCGACTACTTCCGAGAGAATCACACCACCCACGATTACGGTGGTTGTGATTCCTAGCGTAACCAGCAAGGCTTCCAACGCCTTTTCTAATAATGGCAAAATCCACGGTGCTGCGGCGGCCGGTCCACCCACAATTAAATTCTCCCGCTTCCGTCAGTCTTATGTGACATGTTTTCGAGTAACCGTTCACCCCCCTCCAGATTTTGGCTAGATTCAGAGATAACCCCTTGATTTCTCATTTCCGGGATGTGGAACCGAGAGGGGGGGCCGAACGGTTGCGTTTTCGAAGCCCGTAACGAATCAATCGATAGACGCAATCAGCGCGGGTTTCCGGATGAACTCGCGTGTCTCGAAGATACTTCGCTATATCGCGGGAATCAGGCGAATCCAGCGATATAACGAATAAAGCTATTGTAAGCTTCACATAACTTTCATAAGAAATATCCGGATATGGATCCAGCAGGGAGGCACAGGAATCATACGCTTCCTCCAGCCGGGCGTTAAATAGCTTCACAGAAAAATCTTCCTTGACTTTGATCTTCTTCCTGGCATGAGCAAGAACTCCTTGCCGGAAGCGATCATGATACGAACGAGCCAACTCGTCAACCTGTTCTTGTCTTAAGGTTAGCATTTTTTCAATATCTCAGAAAAATCATGTCGTTGTCGGCTGTTATATGGACGTCTTTTTTTCTCTCATAATCTATCCGCAGATTACGCAGATTACGCAGATTACGCAGATTTTCGCAGATGAAAAACGGAAATAATTATTCAGTTGTCAGGGGGCGGAATTCTGATAACTGCCCCCTAACTCGCCATGTCCGTCAGCCAGGTCTCCAGGATCAGCCTGGCCGCCATCGCGTCGATCGCCTCCCGGGAGGCCGTGCCCCGACCGAGCCGCCGGCTCGCCTCCAGGGAAGTAAGACGCTCGTCCACCAGGTACACTTCCAGCCCATAACGGCCCTTGAGCTGACGTGCGAAACGCCGTGCCCCCGGCGCCCCCGTGCTTTCCGTGTCGTCCATATTGAAAGGCAGGCCGACCACCGCGCCCTGTGGCTGCCATTCGTGTACCAGCTGCTCGATCCTGGCCCAGTCCGGCCGGTTCCGGCGGCTGCGGATGGTCGTGAGGGCCGTGGCCGAGCCGGTGATCGTCTGACCGATGGCGACCCCGATCTTGCGCGGGCCGAAGTCGAAACCGAGCAGAACATCCATTCAGGCGTGTCCGGCCTGGCCGCTCATCAGATTCATATCGACCCCCAGCAGATTGGCGGCCGCCTGCCAGCGTGCACCGGCCGGTACGCGGAAGAGGATCTCCTCGTTCGCAGGACCACTCAACCAGGCGTTGGCGCTGATTTCCTGTTCGAGCTGCCCTCCGCCCCAGCCCGCATAACCCAGAGCGATCAGCCGGTGGTCCGGCCCCCTGCCGTCGGCGATGGCTTCGAGGACATCCCGCGAGGTGGTTATGCTGATTTCCGAGGTAATACCGAGGGTCGAGTCGAATCTTTCAGCGGCGGAATGGAGCACGAATCCGCGTTCCGGCTGCACGGGTCCTCCGAGATATACCGCAGCTTCGAGTACCCGGCGGTCATTGCTCTCGATATCGAGTTGATCGAGCATCTCGCCCAGCCGAATGTCCATGGGCCGGTTGATCACGATGCCCATGGCCCCCTGCTCCGTGTGCTCGCAGACGTAGGCGACCGTGCGCGAGAAATTCGGGTCCTGCAGGCCCGGCATCGCGATCAGGAAGTGGTTGGTCAAAGAAGTCGTGAAAGACATAGCTATAGTATCCAGCCGGATCGGGACGGTGGCAAGTGGGGCGGTAAAGTGCGGGTAAATCGCCCGTAGGATGGACGTAGGATGCGGTGAGCGCGGTACACCGTAGCAGGAATACACCAGTCCCGACCGCGAACCGCATCAATGGATGCCCGGCCAGCGGCGAACCGCATCTTTGGATGGTCCGTGCCCGATAGTCGGTGTTCCCTGTCGGGCACGCCGTCTGCCTACGGAGGGTGTCGAAAAAGCCCAAATCGGGATCGGGATCGTAATCGGAATTTCGATTGCGATCCCGATTTCGATTTCGATTTCGATCTACCCAGACTCTCCAACGGCTGGTTGGGTGTAGGAGCTGGGGCCTTACCAGCAAAATCAGATGAAACGGGATCGTCGGGGCACGGTGTGCCGTGCCCCCTTTGCAACACCCTCTGCGGGAGAGGGGGTGCCCCGAACGCAGTGAGGGGCCGGGGAGAGGGCGAACGAAAAACCGCGACCGATCATAAACGGCGCCGGTGATGCTTATTTCAACCGCTTTGCGATAGATAGCATCATCAAAACCAATAGTGAAAAAGAAGCGGTTCGCTGCTTGCCTGTCCCGTCCATTGATGCGGTTCGGCCAAGCTCCCTCCGCGTCCCTGCGTCGGGACGGCGCCTGGCCTCACCATATCCTACGGGCCTTGCTCAACCGAGTCGGTTTGCTGCGTGAGCCTGCCTGCAGGCATCCAGGTCTGCCAGGGTTATGTTTTTGGGAAGGTTTATACGCGCTCGCCCTGTCCGCTACCGTAGTCGGGAGTAGAGGAACGAAACCCAGCGTTTAGGGGTTAGCCTGGTCTGCCGGGTATCGTTCCTCGACCCAGCCTACCAGTTTAAAATCAATGTGTTAGCTTTCAGACAGCCTCTTACTTCTTTGAGGTGCTCCACGATCAACCCCTCGCCGATGGGGTATCCCCTTCTGCCAAGCGCGCATGAAGCTCGATCCCCGCTTTGGATATCAGGGTACACAACCTCTTGCTTTCCAGCTAACTTATTCATTCGGTTGCCCTGACGGAGCCTTGATCAGGGATCGAAAGGAATGGTATACCTCCACCTGGATTTTCCGCTTCGTTAACCTGATCCGACCGATGTCCCCACACGGAACCCCTTCGGCCCCTAAGACTGCGCCTTCCCTCAACCTGGGCGACACTGCCGTATTCTGGTTACTCGGAAGCATCCTTGTCTTTGCCCCCCTGCTGCGTCCCAGTCAGTCCGCGCTTGCCTTGTCGGTCCTCGAGCTGCTCTCGGTTTTTCTGCTGGCCATCATCTTATGGCGACCTCGCAGGAATCTCATCACACGCCCGGAGGCCATAGTACTGATCCTGCTTTTTGTATTACCCCTGTTATATCTGATCCCATTGCCGGCAGGTCTGGTCGAACGACTTCCCGGTCGTGAGCCATACCTAACCGGGCGGGCGCTCTTGGCGGGAGAGGAGGAAGCAGGCGGGTTCGCCCCCCTATCGCTCTATCCTCTGGAGACCGAATCCGCGTTGTTGCTGCTACTCTTACCGATCGCGGTCTTCATCGGCACCCGGACCCTCGATGCATCCCGCACGCTCCGGTTCGTTCCCCTGCTGTTGGCGCTGGCGGCCTTACAATCGCTTCTCGGGCTCCTCCAGTACGGCGCCAGCGAGGGGAGTCCCCTACTCCTGGGCATGCAGCTTCCCGAAATCCAAAGCGCCAAAGGTACCTATACCAACCGTAACCACTTCGCCGGGTGGTTGGCAATGCTGTTGCCTGTCGCCCTCGCGCTCATGCTCTACTCCGTCGGTCGGGATCATACCTCCGCGGGGCGAGGATGGAGGCAACGGATGGTCTTCTTCGCCTCCATGCGGGGACATGCAGCGTTCGTGTATGGAGTGATCGCGTTGTTGCTGTTGGTCGGTATCGTCTTCACCCGTTCGCGCACCGGACTCGCGCTGAGCATACTGGCGTTGTTGTTGTCGATGCCGGTGTTCGCGCAGCGTATCGGCGGTAACAATGTCTACGGGTCGGTGGGGACCATCATCGCCGTGGCGGTAGGGATTGGAATCGCCGTCGGCCTGGTGCCGGTGCTCGATCGGTTCTCCGTCGCCGGGACCATCCAGGATGACCGCTGGACCATTTTCTCGGCGACGCTCAACGGCATCGGCGCCTTTTTACCGATCGGGAGCGGACCGGGCAGCTACTCCGATGTTTTCCCGATCTTTCAGCCGCTGGAGTTGGGCCGCTGGTTCATCAACCACGCGCACAACGATTATCTGGAGTGGCTGTTCGAAGGCGGCCTTCTCTCGGCCGCGCTGATCCTGCTGCTGCTCGTGCTCTATGCCCGACAGTGGACCCGGGTGTGGACCCGGAACAGGTGGTCGCGTTTCCGTTTCGTGCAGGTCGCCGCGGGGATCGGAATCTTGTTGCTGCTCTTGTATGGTCTTTCGGACTTCAATCTGCACAACCCGGCCAATATCGCTTATTTTGCCTTTCTGGCCGGTGTGTTTTTCTCGCCGCCGGGGAAAGAAGTCAGACCCAAGCGAGGTCGCGCCCGGCGGCCAAAAGGAACCCGCTCCGCATCCTCGACAGCTGCAAAGGAACAGCTGGCGACGCCGGTTCGGAAGCAGGCCGCACCCAGCCGGCCCAAGCAAGAAGGTCGTACCTCGCGGTTAAAAGAAATTCGTTCCGGATTTTCGGCATCCGCGAGGAAGCAGCCATCGGCACGGGCTCGGAACCAGGCCGAATCCGTCCGGCCCAAGAAGCGTCGCACCCCGCGGCTGAAAGAAACCCCCTCCACTTTCTCGGCGCCCGCCGGGGAACAGCCATCGGCGCCGGTTCGGAGCGATGAGCAAAGTACCGGCACGGGCCTCGACGATCGAGATGACCGGAAACAAGCGCGGAACGCCGACGAGTCGGTGGGAGACCGCGACCTGGCCGTCGGCCTGAACCGCACCCGTGAGACGATCGTTAAGCTGGCGCACCGTATGCCGAGATTGCTCCTGGTCCAAGTGGGAGAAACGTTCGACAAGGAGACCTTGGCCTCCGAAATACGGGCGCTCGGGCGCCGCTTGACGGTCTATATCCAGGCGGTCGAGCAGCAGCTCGAGCAGATAAGTAACGATCGGCCCATGCCGGTACGAGACCTCGATCGCTCGCCGGTGGACCCAGGACCGACAGGGGAGGGAAAGCTCGGAGGTAATGTTTCTCGCCGGGGCGATCTCGAGGCGCTGCAGGAGGACCTCGACTCCGTACTTGCAGCCGTGGATGCCTTCGTCGACCACCCGGATCGTGACGACGGCCTCTCGGATTTCGGTGCAAAGCTCCGGGATGCCGAGCAGCGATGCCGGGCAATCGCCGATGAGTCGGCCGAGGCGTCGCAGGGTACGCAGTCGCAGCAGCGGGATACAGCGGGACATGAGCCGATAACTGCGCAGAAACCTGAGCCGGGCGGAGCCGAAGATGAGGCGCTTGCTGAAGAAACCAAGGCCGGACAGGCTACTCGACCGAACCTATGACTATACCTGGAGCGAGTGCGTATAAATTATCATGGAATCCCGACCACGGAATGCCGGAGGGCACGACCAGCCTGAGCCATGCCTATCGGTGAGGAGGAGAGGACCCGAATCGTCCCTCAGAACACCCCTCCCTGCAGTAATGCCTCCAGCGTCGAGATCCGGTATCCGGGTCCCGACGGTCAGTCGAGTTACGGGAGATACGCGCACGCCTTCATCATAGGGCGTGGGGAGGACTGCGCCATCCGCCTCGTCGACCCCGGGGTCAGCCGGCACCATGTCGAGATCTTCCCGCAAGACGGGTCCTGGTGGGCACGGGATCTCCAAAGCAGCAACGGGACCCTGGTCAACGGACGACCCATAGACCGGCTGCCGCTCGCCGGTACCGTTACCCTGGCGCTCGGCCATCGCGGACCGCAGATTCGGGTTACGGCCCCACCGCCGCCTGCCCCGGCTCCGGAAGCGACCCCCCGGTCCTTGGAGGACGTATCCCGGCACTATCTCGATGCGGCGTCCGAGACGCCGGCGGGTGAGCATACGATACTGATCCGAAGGGCCTTCAAGGATGCCAAACGACGCCAATCACGGATCTATCTCGCGCTCATCTCCATTGCGGTCCTGCTGCTGACCGCCGTATCCGGTGTGGCCCTTTTCCAGTACCTACAGCTGCAGAAGATGACCGGTCTCGCCAACGATATTTTCTATGCCATGAAAGAGCTCGAATTGCACGTAGCCAATCTCGAGTCCGATCTGGAACGCGATCGCGAGGATACCCGGAATACGAAGCGCCGCGCAGAGATCGCGGAGTCCAAACGCAAGCTCGCACGGATGCGCCAGGATCTCGTAAGGATGCGCGAGGACTACGATGCCTACGCACGCGAGCTTCAGGCCAGCCGGTTGATCCCCCCGGACTCCGAGGAGCGCCTGATCCTGCGTCTGGCGAGGGTCTTCGGTGAAACCGAGGTAGCAGTGCCGAGCGGGTTTATCGCCAAGGTCAAGGAATACATCAAGAAGTGGCAGTCGTCCAACCGCCTGGAGAACGCAATCCGGCGCCTGCGGGAAAACAATTATGCCCCGACTATCCGCGCTGCCCTCGCAAGCCAGGAGCTACCGCCTCAGTTTATCTACCTCGCGTTGCAGGAGACGAACTTCCGGCCGCGCGCGGTCGGCCCGATGAGCAGCCGGATACTTCGCCTCTATGGCCCTGCCAAGGGCATGTGGCAGTTCATCCCCCCTACGGCCAAGAAGTACGGTCTGAGGATCGGACCTTTACAACACACGCGCCGATATGACCCGGCCGATGAACGCCACGATTTCAGAAAGGCCTCCTACGCCGCGGCAAGGTACCTGAAAGCCATCTATCGTACCGATGCCCAGGCCTCGGGGCTGCTGGTGATGGCTTCCTATAACTGGGGCGAAGGCAATATTATCAAGCGCCTGCGCAAAATGCCGGAGAACCCTCGGGAACGCAATTTCTGGGAACTGCTGCGCCGCCATAAGATCCCGAAGGAGACCTACGACTACGTCTTCTATATCTTTTCCGCAGCCGTCATCTGCGAGAATCCACGCCTGTTCGGCTTCGAGTTCGACAACCCTTTGGCGACTCCTTGAATCACAAAGGTGCAAAAGATGTAAAGGGACTGATAGCCAACCCCTACCACGCGGCAATCACGCCACCGACGAAGGCGCATAGCAGTGCCGCCAGAAGCGACATCATCGTGTACATAACCCACATGGCGCGTTTTTCGGCCCGCCGCCGATGCGCCTCACAATGCCGACGGGCAACGGATCTTTCGTTCCCGACACACTTTGGAGCTTGCCCTGGAGGCATCCCGAAAGGTTGCCACCATCTCCCTTCATGTCCTGCCAGCGGCCACATGCCAATCACGGCAAGCACGACGGTCAGCATCAGGAACAGCGTGCAAATCCACATCCATGGTGCGGCCTCTTGCCACATCCCGGACGAAGAACCTCCCCGAGCTTGGAGTATGAAAACCAACAAGCCGCCGGCAAGCGTCAGGATCCAGCTGGTCCTTTGGTCGTGCTGCAATTCCGCCTGGTAGAAATGCTCTGTCTCCCGGCGGAGGTGCTCGATCTCGAACCGGGTCGGGTCGCCCTCGGTACAAGAATGTTCTGCATTCCCCTGGGGGCACGAATGGTTTGTCGATTCTGTTTTCATCCTGTTTGCCCTGCGCGTCGGTTCAATTTGCGGGAAGCCCCACCTCCACGTGCTCGTCCGCTGGAGACACGAGCCAACACATTTCCATGGTGAATGTGCTAAAACTCGCTCTTGCACGGCCTATGATAGCCATGTAGGTCGGGTTAGGCGCACCAGTTGAAACTAGGGTCCGTTGCGGTGATGGGGCGCGCCATAACCCGACATAGGGGTGGCGGGTTATGCCATGTCGGGTCACGCCGCATCCCTGCGGCTAACCCGACCTACCCGGCTTATATCAGTTCCGGAGGGAGGCTAATGCCCAACGAAAATGATGCGGATAAGAGGATGGCAGCCCTCATGGAGGAGGTGGTAAAAGACCTCGGCGGTGTGGAGGAGAACGACGGCGGAGCCCCCTATCGTGCGATGGTGAGGATTTGGTACGAATTACGAGATAACAAGCCGCTCCATGACCTGGCCACAGAGATTGCAGATGACAATCCGAAAATAGTCGAAAAAGTCAGGAAAAAAGTGGTAGACCTGCTCTTTGACGCGCTCTTTGACAAGGCCATCCGACAGCAGTTGGAAGATACGAATAAAGAGCATCCGGGACATGTATGCGCCTTTCTACAAGGAATCGAAGACTATCTGGAGGACGGGTACAGCAAGACACCGTTGGTCACGCCGTTGCCGGTGATCTGTTTCGATGACCGGCAATACCGGGTATTTCGACGCCCGCACGAGCGGGCAGTCTTCGCGCCGCAGGGGAAACAACTCGACAAGCTGGAGCATTGGCTCAAGCGTCATTGGATTGCGCCTTCCAAGATCAAGGGAATGAAGATTCGAGAGACGCCGGACACGCCAGCCGCGCGAGGTGTCCGACAAGAAAGCCTGGCCCTGATACGGGAAGGCGGCGACTGCAAGGTCTTTGTCGCCTCTTTCATCGACGGGGTAAAACCTGAGTGGTCCCCGCGTGGGAGGCTCGTGGCCACCGGCCTGACCGATGAAGAAGAAAGATGGAAGAGTGTCGAAGCAGCACTTGCAAAAGCCTCTCAGGAAAAGGCGCGCATCGTCATCTTTCCTGAGCTGACCCTGTCCAACATCCTTCATGAGGGGCTCTACCGGTGGCTGAGAGACAAGCACCCTGATCATCCGTTTCTGCTTGTCCTCGCCGGATCCTTCCACGTGAAAAAGAGCGACGGGGTCTACAACGAAGCACAGCTGCTCGATAGATATGGTGGCCTTGTGCTTTTGCATAGGAAGCTCACTCGCTACGTTGATGTCGAGAGTAACAGGACCGAAGGTATCAAGCGGGAAAATCGGCTTGATGTCTTGGACACCCCTCTCGGCTCCTTCGTAATACCTATCTGTAAGGACTTCTGCGATTTGGGCCCCCATCTGGAAAGGGTATGGGAGTACGTGAATGCCGACTGGTTTCTGGTACCGGCCTTCGGGGATACCTCCAGCATCCACGCCCACGAACACCGCGCCAGAGAATTGCGGATTCGGTCCAACAGCTTCTGTGCCGTCGCCAACCAGCATCCCAAAGGAAAACCGGAGCCTGAGGTGCACGGGTTCATTCTTGGCGGTGCTACCAGGGACAACAACGTCGTTTGTCCAGGCGACAAAGACAGCAAGATAGTCCATGCGTGTTGTCCACCTAACGAAAACAGCAACATAGCCTATGCTTGCGAGACAATGCCTCTCGAACAATTTCGTTCCAAACTTCCCGGCACATGAAAATTAACCGTCTGGAAATCCTTTGCCATCCCTTTGACCCCCAAGTCCTTGCCAAAGTGTTCTGAAGTATTATGCTTAGCGAATCGATAAACACTTCAGGACACTTTCTATGGGTATTGATCTCGTCGAATGCATCCCTCTCGATCTCGCCGGGGCGGAGGATTTGGGAGAGTTGCTGGATGCCTTGTTGGAGACCGCGCGCGGTGTCGACGAATGGACCGAGCGGCATGCCGAGGTCCTGGATTTTATTTACCGCTATCGCTTGCTGCGATTATTGGTATCGCGCCGTCCGAATGACGGCCTGCGCGAGGACCTGCTCGTGCTCGACCGCCATCTGCGGCAGATGATGGCAGGCCACCAAGTGGCCGCCATGGCCAGGCTGCAGAGGTCCTATCCGGACCGCTGGGCGACCCTCTACGATTTGGCCGCCGACCGCATCGAGATGATCGAGAGCGATGCACCCAGCCGCCTCCTCAAACGGGCCCATGTGCAAGACATCTTGAGACGGGTGCATCAGGGCGCATTCCGCACCCAAGCCGATATTGCCGATTGCGGTGATTTCGGTGGCGCCCCCAATGTGACCCGGATTCTCAATATGATGGAGAGAAACGGCCTCATCGAGCGGCACAAGCTCGGAAGAGAGAACCACCTGCTGTTGACTCCGGAGGGAGAACAAGCAGTGGCCAAGCTTAATGTCGAGCGGCACGGGTACGGAAAAAAGAACTACCCGGTGCCGACTCTGGTGCAGGGAGGAGTAGCCGAGCCTACGTCCCCTACACAAATCCATATTGACCCGTCCAAGCTCAAACGCTATGAAAAATGGCATTTGGCCAATGAGCAATGGAACAAGGAGGAGTCCTTGACAGTTCCAATCGCTGAGCCCGGCGCGAGTTATTTTTCCCCGCAACAGTTAGCAGCCTGAGCCTTCCGGACATGTCTAACACAACGACGCACGTCACCACCTTCTACAGCTTCAAAGGTGGCGTGGGACGCACCCTCTTGTTGGCAAATGTCGGTGCGAGGTTGGCGACAATCGGTCGCCGGGTTCTGCTCTGGGATCTGGATATGGAGGCCCCCGGCCTGCACCGGATCCCTCGGCTCACTCCCGACCCCCAACCCAAGAACGGATTCATGGAGTGGCTCCTCGAGTGGCAGAAATCCGGGGGTATTCCAGACGATCGATTGTTGAAAAGACTCTATTCCTCTATCCGGCCAGTACCCAAGATCGGGGGCCTTGACATCCTTCCGGCCCACGGGGAGAAGGCCGACTTTGCCGGAATTTATACCGGGATCGATTGGCGGGGCTTCCTGGTCGACCGGCCTGAAGTGGGTTTGAAACTGTTCAGGATGCTGCTCCGGGAGATTTCCGATCACGGCCGGTATGACCATATCCTGCTCGACGCCCGCACCGGGGTCACCGACCTCGGTGGCCTGCTGGCGGCGGTCCTCCCGCACGCCACCGTGTTGGTGGGCACCTATGGGGCCCAGAATCTCGCCGGACTCCTGGCCATCTATAAGGCCCTGGAACCGGCGAGAACAGGGAGGCTGCCGCAACGAGGGGAGAAGCCGAATCTGCGGTGTTATCTGGCGCTTTCACCCATCCCGACCGACCAGGACCGCTTGCGGGCCGAACGGAAGGGCTACCTGACCAAGGAGATGCGTCTGGCCGACTCCGAGATCGGCGCCGAGATCCCCTTCGATAGTCGCCTGCTGTTCAGGGAGGAGCTGTTCGCCATCGAAGAGCCGGATACCGACCTGGGCCGCGCCTATATCAAGGTCGCCGACGAGATCGAACAGTTCCGTACGGACTTCTTGGCCCATCACAGGGACCAACAGCTGGCCGAGCAGCGGCGGTATGCCGAGCAGGCGGGCCTGAAACCTTCTCCGAAGGAGCCGGAAGTCGCCGTACCTATGAGGGACAAGATCGCCGAGGTCTTGCGCCTGTTGGGCTACCGGGTCGAAAAGGACCTGCTTGTCGATGGGGAAGTCGTGGAGCTCGTTGCGCGCAAGCGGGAGGGTTTTCGCGACATCTGCTACTTGGTCGCCTGCTCAAAGCAACGTAAGCCGGTTCCGGAAAACGAGCTGGCCCGACTCGTGAAACGGTTGGAAGGGACACAAGCGAGGGATATGCAGGCCAGCGGGATGTTCGTGGCACAAAGCTACGCCAAGACCGCCCTCGATTACGCGGCGGAGCACGGGATACTGGCCCTCACGCTCGCGGATCTTGATCGAGAGCTCATCGATTTCGATCCCTACCTTGCAAAGCAGCGCCGCGCCTTCGAGACCGGTACGCTCGGGGAGCTCTATGTGGACCAACAGGCGCGCTTGGCGAGCGATCCGTACGGCGGCGAGACCACCGGCATCCTCCATTACGCGCTCCGCTGGGCACGCGGCGAAGGGCAATCCCTGTTGCTGGTCACGGGAGACTCCGGCTCCGGCACCACCACCTTCTGCCAACGGCTGGCCTATGAGCTGTCAACCCTTCACCGTGCCGACCCCGAGGCACCGGTACCCGTGTTGGTATCCCTCAAGGAACACCCCCAGGCCACGAATCTCGACGGGGTATTGGAAGAGCATTTCCAGCGGCGTATCGGGTGGCACGGCAACCCGGAAGTCCTAATCCACCTGCTCGACCAAGGCCGCATCCTGCTTTTGCTCGACGGTTTCCATGAGCTCGCCGGGGCCCACACGGCTGCCCGTGGTGCCGAATTGCTGAGGGCCCTCGTCTGGCCCACGCTACGACCAGGCGAGCCACGGGGCAATCGAGTGCTCCTGACCTCCCGGAACCATCTCTTCGCCGCCACCGAACCAGGCGAGGTGCCGTCTTCCGTCAGAAACACACCGGCAGGAGCAAACCTCCCGCCACTGCGGAAGATTGGGGACGACTATGGGGCAGCTGTCGCTGAACTCCTTCCACTCAGCGAAGAGGCCACCCGTAGCCACCTCGAAGGACAGCTGGGCGTCGAGTGGGCCCAGAAAGCCCTCGCGCTCCTGAAACGACCCGAGCTCGCCGAACTCGCGGGTCGCCCCTTCCTGTTGGGGATCATCGCCGCAAGCTACCGGCGGCTCGGCACATCCGAACATCCGATCAGTCCGGCCCGGATCTACCGTGAGTACGCTGATCTGTGGCTCAACGCCAAGACCTCCACCCGGATTCTTACCCCGGACCAGCTCCGGCGCGCTACGGAGGTCCTCGCAGCGAAGCTTTGGCACGATACCCAGCCCGCTATTCACTACCAGGTCCTCTTGAAGGCACTGGCAACCAGTAAGCGGCCGTCTTTTCGACCGTCCGACCTCGACCGCCTTGATCCATATCTGCGCACCGCGTCATTCCTGGTCCGCACGGAAGACGGGCATTACACCTTCACCTACCGGAGCTTTCAGGAGTTCTTTCTTGCTTGCCATTTACTGTACAGCGCAAAGGAGAGTCCCCAAATACTAGGGGATGCGTTGGATGCTCCGTTGTTGTCTCCGGAGAGCGTGGAGTTTCTGGCTCAGTTGGCAGAAGACGAAGGCGGCGAGACGGTCACGGACGCCATTCGTAGCCTATTGGCCCAAGACTACCGGCCTCGTACCAGTGAGCATGCCCTCAGATTCAGCTACGCATTCGCCAAGCAGTGCGCAGGGGATATAGGCCCCGAGCTGACCCGCCGGATGCAGGATATCCTGCCCGAGGCCCCCCGACTCGGCGGGGCGCGGCTGGAGTCTGCCCGTCTGCCATTCGCTTTCTTGGAGAAGGCGAGC
This sequence comes from Candidatus Thiosymbion ectosymbiont of Catanema sp. Cochon2018, assembly GCA_011392765.1. Lineage (GTDB taxonomy): Bacteria > Pseudomonadota > Gammaproteobacteria > Chromatiales > Chromatiaceae > Thiosymbion > Thiosymbion ectosymbiont_A. Next base: position 759,861 of record WYCW01000004.1, read on the forward strand.
TTGCGTGGGGCGAAGCTACACGGGGCCTGCCTCGACAATGTCCACGCAGCGGGGGCGGACCTGAGCGGGGCCACACTTGTCGAAGTAAGTGCCCAAAAAGCCGTTTTCTCCGGTACCCGTTTCGAGGAAGCCGATCTGAGCGGGGCGGATTTCAGGGACGCCAAGTGCGACCAGGCATTCTTCAACGATGCCCGGTGTTATGTGACGCGCTTCGCTGGCGCGGACCTGCGCGGGACGCACTGGAGCAACACCGACCTGACCCGCTGTACCGCGCCCCATGCCCAAGTGGACAAGGATTTTCCCGGCAGAACGGGCCTACCAGGGAGGGCATACCCCTTCCTCCAGTTGGGTCACAGTGACAGTGTCGACTTTGCGGTCTTCCACCCACGGTTCGATCTCCACCACTATCCCCTGGTGTTGACCGCCTCCCGTGATCACACGGCCCGTTTGTGGGACGTCACCACCGGCGAAGAGCTACAACGCTTCGAAGGACACACCGGCTGGGTGTGGACCGCCGTCTTTCACCCCGAGTTGCCCCGTGTTTTGACGACCTCCAGCGATCATACGGTTAGGTTGTGGGATATCGCCACCGGCGAAGTTATCGGAAATCCGCTCAAGATACGAGGCGAAGACGATTCGCGAATGGGCACGGCCTTTTTCAGCGCTGATGGACGCTATATCGCGACGGCTGCCGAGAAACACAGGGGCGCTAATATCTGGAACGCGGCAAACTATGAACATGATCGCTGGTTGGATCATAAGGATTTCGTGCTTTTCGCCACATTCGACTCTTCTGGCCGGTACGTCCTGACTACCAGCACAGACGGCAAAGCCTATCTTTGGAAGCTTGGTACTCCCCCGTCTATCAAGATGACCTTTGAAGGCCACAAGGATCAGGTACACAGTGGTGATGTCCATGCGGACCGGGGTCTTGTGGTTACGGCCTCCAACGATGGCACTGCCCAGGTATGGAGGATCGACACCGGCGAGGTGCTGACATGCTTCCAGGGCCATTCCAGCCGAGTACGCACCGCCTTGTTTCATCCCCGGGAACCCTGGGTCCTGACCGCCGGCGAGCGCACTGCGCGCCTCTGGAACCTGGAGGACGGCGAGGAGATCAGGCGCATCGAAGGTCATACCGACCAAATATGTTCCGCGTCTTTGTCACACGACGGCCGGTTCATCATCACTGCCTCTCAGGATGGCACGGCACGCGTCTGGGATATCGAGGGCCAGGCGATGGCACGTCTGGCCGGCTCCGGCAACCGTGTGTTGGCAGCCTCCTTCGACCCGCACCCCGACCATCCCCGTATCCTCGTCGCCTGCGGAGACGGCACCGCCCGAATGATCGACCGCGGAACGGGACAACAACTCGGCAAGCCTCTGGAGTGTCAAGGGGAATGGCTCTATTCGGCTACCTTCGGCCAGGACGAACGGAGGGTGGTAACCGCCTCCGCGGATCACACAGCGGCCATCTTCAATGCCGACACCTGCGAAAAGATCGCCCACTTCAGGGGTCACCTCGGAGCGGTGCGTTCCGCCGTGTTCAATGCCGACGGCCGCCGTATCCTGACCGCTTCCCACGACGGCACGGCGCGGCTGTGGGACGCCGCTACCGGCAGGGAGATCAGAGTTTTCAAAGGAGGCCATGGAGGGAGAGTGCTCAACGCCGTCTTCGATCCAACGGGGCAGCGGGTCCTGACCTGTGCCGATGACCCTACAGTTCGCCTGTGGGAGATCGAATCAGGTATGCAGTTACGCCAGTTTGGGGAGAATGAGCACAAAGGGAGTGTGTATTTCGCGATCTTCGACCCGAGCGGTCAACAGATCCTCACAACGTCCGCGGACGGTCTCGCCTGTTTGTGGGATGTTGGAAGCGCCATCCTGATTCGAGGGTTTCCTCATCCGGCACTCGTGCGATCGGCTGCATTTCACCCGCAGAGACCTTGGATACTCACCGCCTGCGATGACGGAACGGCCAGGCTTTGGGATAAGGGGAACGGGAGGCTGGAAAAAGAATTCAAGCGCCGGGAGCGCCGAGGAGGCCACTGGGGCAATGTTCGCACGGCGGTTTTCGACCCCGCTGACGGTGATCAAATACTGACCGCTTCCGACGAAGGAACGGTCCGGTTATGGGATACCGAGAGCGGTAAGATTCTTTGGACATTTGCCCCGATCCGGAATGGATGGGTTACCCTTTATCCTGATGGTGATTTTGCCAGTGGCGATGATGGGTCAAGCTGCTTGAGCTACTACGACCCGAAAGAGCGCGAAGTCCTGAAAACCTTATGGAAGGCGGAAGATCTGCCGGAACGCAGAAAAATGCCGGCAAACTCCTGACCCCAGTGGAGTCCGGGCCGAAGAAGGTGAGATCCCGGATAGTGTCCATCGATCCGGACCAAAAACCGAGATATTTGAATAAAGGGAAACCTGCTTCGGGTCATCGTATTTTTCAATACCATTCACTTGGCCGCTTGACCACATACCCGAATGAAGTGGTGATTTCGTTCGGCAATAGGTTTTTGCGCAACTTGTCTGCTCCGATCACAAAATGACCATGCGCGGCTTTGCTCAGTTGGGCCGAGCGTCGTGCCGGTGGAAAGGCGACGATAAGGCGCTTGTTTGCAAAGCGTTCTCTAACTTTTTTAATAGGCATTGTGAGATCGCTGTCACCGGATACGATAATAGCCGTATCGTAGCGATCCTCATAGGCATCCACTAAGAGTTGCGCGGCAATATTCACATCCGTCATCTTCTCTTCATGGCTGATCCAGGTGGCGCCACAAGCGTCACATTGCTTCTTTTTCTGCAGGTAGTAACCAAAATGGGAGGTGATGTCCGCACGAGTAGCCAAGGCATCCAGCCATAGGGTTTGCCGTTTGGCATTTTGGCTATTATTGGTTTTGGTATGAATTCGGGCGGTAAAATAGTGGCAATGCCGAAACTGCTGGTGGGGTTTTAGAAACGCCTTTGTCATAGCGGCCGGATCCAGCCAGTAATATTTGCGCCAGCCCTTTGCCCTGAGGCCAAAGTAGAGGTTAAAGCCGTCGATATAGCTGATGACCCGGTTCATAGTCGAGTTCCTTACGATAAAGGGGTTGACAAGCCTATAGTGGCGAACTAGTATTTATGATATAAACCCCACCGGGGAGAGTATCCCCGGCCCGACGCCAGCCTTGCGCTGGCGTCTCTTTTTCCGCCCTACGAAAATTCCCTGGATGACGGGTTGGATCGCGTTGCTCGAACACAGCCCATACCTTCTCTATGGGCTAGTCGCCCTGTTCTCGCTGGCGGTCGGCAGCTTTCTGAACGTCGTCATTTACCGTCTGCCCAGGATGCTGGACCAGATCTGGCGTCGGGAATGCGCGGCCTTGACCGGACAGGAGGAAGTGGTGCCGCAGGGGCCGCGCCTGTCGCTTATATACCCCCCTTCCCGCTGCCGTCACTGCGGCCACCGGATACGGGCGCTGGAGAATATCCCACTCTTGAGTTATCTGATCCTGCGCGGATGTTGTGCATCCTGTGGTGGAACGATCGGCCTGCGTTGTCCCCTGGTGGAGACCGGCACGGCGCTGTTGTCCGTCCTAGTGGTGTGGCGCTTCGGTATCGGTTGGGAGGCCACCGCCGCCCTGGTCCTGACCTGGTGCTTGATTGTACTGGCGATTATCGACCTGGATACCGGGTTACTGCCCGATGTCATCACCCTGCCCGTCCTGTGGCTGGGGCTCCTGCTGAGCCTCGGCGGTTGGTTTACCGACAGCCGTTCCGCGATCCTCGGGGCCACGCTGGGATACCTCGTCCTGTGGGGCTTTTTCCATCTGTTTCGTCTGGTGACAGACAAAGAGGGAATGGGATTCGGCGATTTCAAACTACTCGCCATGCTCGGGGCCTGGCTGGGTTGGCAGTATCTGCCCCAGATCATCCTACTCTCCGCGTGCGCCGGGGCCCTGGTGGGCACCGGGCTGGCCCTGGTGCGGGGATGGGACCACCGGCTCCCCATCGCCTTCGGCCCCTATCTGGCAGCCGCGGGCTGGATCGCCCTCCTGTGGGGAGATGCGATCAATCGCGCCTATCTCCAATGGGCGGGATTGGCGTAAACTCGTGGCTTCGATAGGGGAAGGACTTCCGAGAGATACTGCCACACGGCACAATCCGAGCTTTTGAATTTCCCCCTCACCCCCGCCCTCTCCCGAAGAGGATGTTGCAAAAGCCCATCCGTAGGCTTTTGCGGTGCGGAAACGGAATATCGTGACTTCCCGTTTCCTTTGCCGATGGTAAGTTGTCCGTAGACATTCGAATTCATAATTGGAGGTTTTGAATATGGAGGGTAAAGAAAACACCAGGGATGTGGCTTACTTCGAACAATGGAACATATATCGAAAAGTCATAAAATATAATTATATGTTTCATGCAGAAATAATCGATATCGTCAGACAAGAGATTTATGATTTGAAGGATATATCCGTACTTGATTTAGGGTGTGGCGATTCTCATGTATTGGTATCCAGTATCGATAAGGCCCTGAATTTTCAATATTTGGGAATAGATACGGCTAAAAATGCGATTCGATTTTCTGAAAAAAACTTGAGCAGTTGCAAGGGGGATGCAAGGCATATCAATGGTGATTTTTTCGTTGAGCTTGAAAAATTGACGGGTGGTTTCGATGTGATAATTTCTGGATATTCATTGCATCACTTGAATAGAGAAAAAAAGGAAAAGTTCTTTTCTCTTATATCCAATCTCCTGTCCGATTTTGGCGTCTTCATATTTTATGATATCGAATCGAATATAGGAGAGTCTCAAGTTGAATATAAAACAAGAACATACCGTATCTTACGCAAAAATTGGAAGCAGATTAATGGCAATGAAATGGATACTATCATAAATCATATAAATAATTATGACATGCCTGAAAATGAAGATTTTCACATGGAAAATATGAGTAAAAATGGATTCATCAATATAAAAAACCCCTTTAAAGATAAGCATGATTTGTATTCTTTGTACGTCTCAAGAAAGCACCGTAGGTTAAGGTGAGGGACGAATCCCAACATCGTAGGCTGGGTTACTACAAACGATCGGGATCGAATGCGGGATTGTTTAGATCACCCTCTCTCCAACCCCCCTCCCTCAGAGGGAGTGAAATGCGCGGATTGTGCCGTGTGGCAGTAGAAACATCGTAAACGGGTACAAGAGCACCGCCAACGAACACGGAAAACGGCCGGCGGGCCGACGACAGAGAAGAACGAGTAGGAGCGACATGGCAAACCCCAGCCCGGACTTCTCTCCGGATACGGTGGCACCAGGTTCCGTTGGTACGAGGTCTACCGGCGTGATGTCGGCACAACAGATCGAAAATGCCATCGACCAGGGGCATGTATCATCGGACCGGCCAATCGAACCGGTCCAACTCCAGCCATCGAGTCTGGACCTGAGGTTAGGGACACGGGTGTACCGCGTCAGGGCCGGTTTCCTGCCGGGCCCGAAGTCCAGTGTTCTCGACTGCCTGGAGCAGCAAGGGGACGACGTCGTCGAGCTCGACCTTTCGTCTCCGCAAATATTCGAGCGTGGCCACGTCTATATAGTACCGCTTATGGAACGGATGAGGCTCCCTAAGAAGGTATCCGGAAAAGCCAATCCGAAAAGCAGTATTGGACGATTGGATATCTTCACCAGGTTGATTACGGATTATGGTGTGGAGTTCGATCGCGTCCCGGAGGCATATAAAGGACCCTTATATGCGGAGATTTCTCCGCGATCCTTTTCGGTCCGCGTTTATCATGGCGCCACCATGAATCAGTTACGATTCGTTGTGGGTTCCCCACTTCCGTCGGATAAGAGTATTCGCGACCTCCATAAAAGCCGGGGATTGGTATATGCCGATGACGGTACCGTCACTGACGCGAACATAGGTAAGGGGCTTACTCTTTCAATAGACCTCGAGTCAGGAAATGATGCGGGACCTGTCGGATACATTGCGAGAAATACTACCGCTGTGATCGATATCGGTAAGACGAACTATTACGAGACCGAGAAATTCTGGAAACCAATCTCAAGACCACCGGATGGCCGCATCATCATCGAGCCGAATCACTTCTACATATTTGCTTCCAAGGAATTGATCAGGATTCCACCCGATTATGCCGCCGAGATGATTGCCTTCGATCCGGTTATCGGGGAGTTCAGGGTCCATTACGCCGGTTTTTTCGACCCCGGGTTCGGCGATGGTGACATCCAGGGAGTGCGCGCCGTTCTCGAAGTAAAGGCTCACTATGTGCCCTTTTTTCTGCAACACGGGCAGGTTGTAGCGAGAATGATCTACGAAAGAATGATGCAGGTACCAAACCGCCTGTATGGCAGGAAACTGGGATCGTCATATTACAATCAAGGACTCACACTGAGTAAACATTTCGTTCGAGATCCATGAGCACAATGAATGATACGACCGGGCAACTAATAGGACAGGATTAACAGGATTTTCAGGATTAACAGGATTATTTTTCTAAAATAACAATTGGCTCTTTATGGATTACAGACTGGTAGGATATTTTGCGCAAATTCGCCCTCTCAGCAAGCCAGAGGGGCGTCGTATAACTTGCTGTTGTTGTTGAGAAAAGACAGCTTGTTCTGTCATCGGTCAGAGTGCTACGGACCGCCATCTCCTTCGATCAGTCTGGAATCTATAAAGAGCCTAACAATTATATACTCTTTATATACCATTTTTACGTTTTCATTATCTATTATGATCCCAGAGAATCTTTGTTTTTCAGTATGTCATAATTATTAACCCTTGCATGATAACCGAAATATTGATATTAGAAGAGTATAACATCCTGTTAATCCTGGAAATCCTGTTAATCCTGTACCATTAAGAGACAAACCCGGAGGCTAGGGTTTACTCCCTGTTAATAGGGTTTACTCCTTCATGATGTTGATTTGCGGCCATTTCTCGGCGTTCTCAGTGTCTCTGCGGTTTAAATGAGAGGACACCCGCACATGCTGGTCGTAACCCTGACCGGGGGGGTGGGCAGCGGTAAATCCAGCGTCGCCGCCCGCTTGAGTGGACTTGGGGTTCCCGTTATCGATGCCGACGCCATATCCCATGCCCTTACGGCTCCGGGGAGCCCGGTCCTGGCGCTGATCGCGGAGGCCTTCGGCGCTCGCTTCATCGACGCCGGCGGACACCTGGATCGGGCCGCCATGCGCGCCCTGGTTTTTGGGGACAGCTCGGCCCGGGCGCGCCTCGAATCCATCCTGCATCCGCGGATCGTCGCGGAGATACAACGCCGATTGGCACAGCTCTCGGCGCCTTATGCGGTGCTGGAGATACCCCTGTTGTTCGAGACCGGGCAGACGGACCTCGCCGACCGTATACTGGTAGTGGATCTCCCTGAGTCGGAACAGATCCGCCGCGTCCGGCGCAGGAGCGGTCTGGATGTGGCGGAGATTCAATGCATCATCGACAGCCAGGTAGCCAGGTCCCGACGCCTGGCAGGCGCGGACGACATCATCGACAACAGCGGCGATCCGCAGGCGCTCGAAGACCAGGTAAACCGCCTCCACTACTACTATTTGGAGCTTGCGGCCACGCGGTATGCCTGACCGTGGCCCGCACCTTCCCAACTTATGAGCTTTAAACGGACATCATAGCCCATAGGCCCTGCGCAGCAGGGTCAGCGGATGTTCAGGCTTGCTGCCGTCGGCCAGGGCATGGCCGATATGCCCACCGGCCATGGGGCAATCGCTGCCGTAATGGTCGGCCTTGATCTGTTTTACCTTGTCGGCCACCGGTCCGGCGATCTTCATGGAATACTCGTGGAACTCCTTCTTGACCGCGTAGGTGCCGTCGTGCCCCGAACAGCGTTCGATGATCTCCACCTGGGTGTCCGGAATCAGGGAAAGTAGCTCGTGGGTCTTTCGGCCGATGTTCTGCACCCGCTGGTGGCAGGCGGCGTGGTAGGCGACGGTGCCCAGGGGCTGTGCGAATTCGGTGACGAGCTTACCCTGCCTGTGGCGCAGCATCAGGTATTCGAAGGGGTCGTAGATGTGCTCCTTGAGCTTTTGGATCGCACTCTCGTCCGGGAACATGAGCGGTAGCTCTTGCTTGAACATGAGCACACAGGAAGGTATGGGTGCCACGATGTCCCAGCCTTCGTCCACCAGTTGCTCGAGGATCGGGAGGTTGGCGTCCTTCGCCTTTTGTACGGCCTCCAAGTCTCCCAGCTCCAGCTTGGGCATGCCGCAGCACTTTTCCTTGCCGGGGATGGTGATGGGAATCCCGTTGTGCTCGAACACCGCTACCAGGTCCATGCCGACGTCCGGCTCGTTGACGTTGTTGTAGCAGGTGGTAAACAAGGCCACTTTGCCGGTGGTCGGGCCCGCAGCCTCGCCCTCGGAGCGGCGCCCTACCCTGTCCTCGAGCCGCTTGCGCAGGGTATTGCCGTGGTACTCGGGAACCCGCGCCTGGGGATGGACACCGAGCACGGTTTCCAAGAGCTTGCGGCCGGCGCCGGATCGGTTGACGGCATTGACGACCCCCGAGATCACGGGGATGCCCGCCAGCGATCCGACCCCATCGGTATTGGACAGGATCTTGTCCCGTGGCCGGGTTTTGCCCTGTTTGTGTTTCAGGGCCTTGGCCCGCAACATCAGGTGCGGGAAATCCAGATTCCACTCGTGGGGCGGGACGTAAGGGCATTTGGTCATAAAACACAGGTCGCAGAGGTAACAATGGTCTACGACCTGCCAGTAGTCTTCCTTGGCCACGCCGTCCACTTCCAGGGTATCCGATTCGTCCACCAGATCGAATAGAGTGGGAAAGGCATGACACAGACTGACGCAACGCCGGCAGCCGTGACAGATGTCGAACACCCGTTCGAGCTCCCGGAACAGGGCACCCTCATCGAAAAACTCAGGGTTGGTCCAGTCGATGGGGTGTCTGGTGGGTGCCTGCAGGCCGCCTTCGCGCGTTGTCATGTCATTGGTCCCGGTCTTGGGCGATTTCCGTCAACTGACAGCCCAGGTTGAAAAATCCCGGAGCTGGGATAGATCCCCAGGCAATGCCTGAAAGCCCCTCCCCGGACTCGCTGCGAGGCAGGGTACCGGGAAGGGACGGGAAACGGACTTGTCGCAATCAGTCCAGGGTGTCCAGGGCCTTCTGGAAGCGGTTGGCGTGAGAACGCTCGGCCTTGGCCAGGGTCTCGAACCAGTCGGCGATCTCGTCGAAGCCCTCCTCGCGGGCCTTCTTTGTCATACCGGGGTACATGTCGGTGTACTCGTGGGTCTCACCGGCGACGGCCGCCTTCAGGTTGTCGGCGGTCCCGCCGATAGGCAGCCCTGTGGCCGGATCGCCGACGGCTTCCAGATATTCGAGGTGACCGTGGGCATGGCCGGTCTCGCCCTCGGCGGTGGAGCGGAAGACGGTGGCTACGTCGTTGTAGCCTTCGACATCCGCCTTCGCCGCGAAGTAGAGATAACGACGATTGGCCTGGGACTCGCCTGCAAACGCATCTTTCAGGTTCTGTTCGGTCTCGGTGCCTTTGAGCTGTTTCATGGGGGATCCTCCAAGTTGTGGTCGGTTGTCGAATCACGCAGCGACTATCCTGCGTCTCGGGTCGGCTAAGGTATACCCGATACCCGCGAGATGCTAATGGGTATTTCTAATCTGAGCGATAGATATTACCTATTGATCGACATCAGCCATAAGGAATCGTTGCCCATAGAAGGTCCGCGTAGCGGACCCCAGGCTAACCATTTGATTTTCAGATTACAGTATGGCTTCATAGGTGTTCGGGGTTTTTTCGCTTAAATTTCATATGGTTAATCTTATTGTTTTCGAGGCGGCGAAACGCTTGTTCACTTCATCGGATGGGAACCGTTCAGATCCCCCCTTCTGGATTTCGGCCCAGTTCGTCTGTAACCCGTTGATTTCTCGTTTTCAGGATCAGGATTTCGAGGGGGAGCTGAACGGTTAAAAAAATCCCGAACACCTATGAGTATGGCTTGTCATCTCGACCGTAGGGAGAGATCCTGAGGACCAAACCTTACCTTGCCATTCCGGTTCGGCTATGGTGTTGTTTGGGCACAAGATCCCTTCTTCGTCGGGACAAGGATTTCTCGCTGCGCTCGAAATGACATTAAATGTCAACACGACCTAGCGAGGCTCCGCCTCAGACCGACGAGGCATGAGGCCCCAAAAGCCCCTCTCCCGTAAAGTCCCATCTCCTACGCCCAACCAGCCGTTGGAGAGCCTGGGTAGGTCGAAATCGGGATCGGGATCGCAATCGGAATCTCGATTTCGATCCCGATTTCGATTCGGACTTTTACGACACCCTCAACAATTCAGGGAGCAGGGGGCAGAAGGCTGATACCTGACAACTGGCCCCTAACAACTGATAACTGTCCCTCTGGGAATGCACAAACTCGACTCATTTGTCAAAGATGCGGGAATCCTAGTCGCCATACGAACCACAACGGCGCAAAGGACGCAAAGGGTATATCCTCTGGCGACGATTCGCGATTGAGGAGTTCCTCCGATGGCAGGGGCCGATGATCTGATTGCAGGCGTGGTCGAGCAACGATGTACCTGGGAGACGGCGCTCGCCGAGCAGGGTCTCCCGGTGTCCGCGCATCCGTTGCTCGAACGCACCTTGCCGGGCGTCTGGGAGGCAAGTGACTATGTCGCCAAAAGCTGTATCCGTTACCCGGAAACCCTACCGCATTTGCTCGCTTCCGGACACCTGGAACGCCCCTACGCCCAGGGTGAGCCGGACCGCCTGCTCGCCGATACCCTGGCAGGGGTCGCCGACGATCGGTCCCTCGCTGCGGCCCTGCGCCGGTTTCGGCGCCGCGAGATGGTCCGCATCATCTGGCGCGACATCGCTGCCCTGGCGGGACTCGACGAGACCCTGGAGGACCTGAGCGCCCTGGCGGATACCTGTGTGGGTCATACCCTGAGGCTGCTCCACGGCTGGCTGGCGGCGGAGGTCGGCACCCCCCGCGACGAGGCCGGCGCCGAGCAGCACCTGGTGGTGCTGGGAATGGGAAAGCTGGGAGCGCGGGAGCTCAATCTGTCCTCGGACATCGACCTCATTTTCACCTATACCGCAGGCGGCCGAACGGATGGTCCGCGCCCCCTGACCAACGAGCAGTTCTTCGTCCGTCTCGCCCAGCGTCTGATCCGGGTCCTGGATACCAATGAGGCGGACGGCTTTGTATTTCGGGTAGACGCACGTCTGCGTCCCTTCGGCGATGCGGGTCCCCTGGCCGTGAGCTTCGGGGCCATGGAAGACTACTATCAGTCCCAGGCCAGGGAGTGGGAGCGTTACGCCATGATCCGGGCGCGGGTGGTAGCGGGCGACCCGGAGGCGGGGGAGCGATTCACGGCTATGTTTCAGCCCTTCGTCTACCGCCGTTACCTGGATTTCGGCGCCATCGAGTCCCTGCGCGACATGAAGCGGATGATCGACAGGGAGGTCGAGCGCAAGGGCATGGCGGACAATATCAAGCTCGGCCCCGGCGGCATCCGGGAGATCGAGTTCATCGGCCAGACCTTCCAGCTCATCCGCGGCGGCCGCGACCCCGATCTGCAGCTCCGTTCCATCCGACCCGTCCTGCAGCGGCTGGGGGAGAAAGGTCTCCTGCCGGCCGGGGTCGCGCAGCACCTCGGCGCGGCCTACGAGTATCTACGCCTGGTGGAGAATCGGCTTCAGGCCTGGAAAGATCAGCAGACCCACCGCTTGCCGGAGGACGCGGCCGGGCGCCTGCGGCTTGCCCGTTCCATGGGCTTCTCGGACTGGGACGGTTTTTTCGAGGTGCTCGCGGGGCATCGACGGCGGGTCCAAGACGAGTTCGATCGGATCTTCGCCGCCCCCCACCCGGAGGAGGAACCTCAGGAGCGGACGTTTGCGACTCTTTGGAACGGGCCGGCGGAAGGTGCGCATTATCTGGAGCAGCTCACGGAGTCCGGCTTCAAGGACGCGCGCGCCGCCCTGGAACGCCTGCGGAACCTTCAGGATGCGGCGCTGCGCAAGGGATTGAGCAGACGCGGCGGTGACCGTATGGCCCAGATCATACCTTTGGTCCTGCGCCTGGCTGCCGACACCCATGACCCGGACCTGGTACTGGAACGAGTGCTGCGCGTGTTGGAGTCGGTGCTGAGCCGTACCGCTTATCTGGCGATGCTCATCGAGCACCCGATCGTCCTGTCCCAGCTGGCTCGACTGGCGGGAATAAGCCCCTGGTTCACCGACCGGATCGGCCACCACCCCCTGTTATTGGACGAGCTACTGGACCCCCGGCGCCTCTATGCCCCCCTCCGCCGGGTGGACCTCGAAGCGGAGCTCGGCAGCCTGCTTGCCCCCCTGGACGACGACGATCTGGAACAGCAGATGGAACGCCTGCGCCAATTCGCCCAGGGCAACCTCCTGCGGGTAGCGGCGGCGGACCTGACGGACGTTATCCCCCTGATGGTTGTGAGCGACTATCTGACCGAGATCGCCGAGGTCGCGGTTTCCAAGGTCCTCGGATTGGCCTTCGACCACCTGCGGGCGAAGCACGGGCGGCCCGGCGGGATCGCGGATGACGGGACCGGGTTCCTGCTTCTCGGCTACGGCAAGCTGGGTGGCATCGAGCTCGGCTACGGGTCCGACCTGGATCTGGTCTTTGTGCACGGCAGCGAGGCGGTCAATGCCGAGACCCGCGGCGAGCGCCGGATATCCAACGACCAGTTCTATCTGCGCCTGGGACAACGCATGATCCACATGCTGACTACCCGCACCCCCTCCGGCCAGCTCTATGAGGTAGACATGCGCCTGCGCCCCGACGGCAACAAGGGCATGCTGGTGCGCTCCCTCGATTCGTTCGCGCACTACCAGGCCCAGATTGCCTGGACCTGGGAGCATCAGGCCCTGGTGCGGGCCCGCCCGGTAGCCGGTGACCGGACGCTCGCGGAGCGTTTCGGCCGGATACGGCGTGAGGTCCTGTGCCGGGAACGGGAGCCGGAGCGCCTGCGCCTGGACGTACGGGCGATGCGTGAGCGCATGCGCAAGCATCTGGACCAGACTCGAAACAGCTGGTTCGACCTGAAACAAGGGCATGGTGGTATTGCCGACATCGAGTTTATGGTTCAATACCTGGTGCTGCGGTGGGCCGCGCGGTATCCGGCGCTCGCCGATTGGACCGACAATATACGGTTGCTGGAGACCCTGACCCGCCTCGACCTATTGCCGGGCACCGCAACCGAAGACCTGACCGATGCCTACAAGGCGCTGCGCGCCGCTTACCACCGTAGCGCCCTGCAGGAACAACCCACGCGCGTCCCCGATGACCAGTTGGTCGGGCCGCGGGAGCAGGTACGGACCTGGTGGCGGGAGTTGATGGAAGGCTAGGGGGTGTTCTCAATTGAGCCAAATCATCATAAAAATCAAGCCCGTAGACTGGGTTACGGCCAGGGACGGCTAAACCCGGCACACGGTATTACGGATCGGAAAAGGGTAGTGGTAAATTTTCAAGTGGTAGAAATTCAGAATGACTATCGACTGCTGGACGTCCTCACTTGAAACTTACCCACTACCCGGAAAAGCTGGGTTTCGTTCCTCAACCCAGCCTACAACACTTGGATGATTTATTAATTGAGAACGCCCCCTAGGATTCCTTGAGGGACCCGAATCTTTACAAATGAGTCAAGTTTATGCAGCACAAATCGGGATCGAAATCGAAATTCCGATTGCGATCCCGATCCCGATTTCGACCTACCCAAGCTCTCCAACGGTTGGTTAGGTGTAGGAGATGGGGCCTTACGGGAGAGGGGCTGTTGGGGCCTCATGCCTCGTCGGTCTGAGGCGAAGCCTCGCTAGTGCTTTGTTACGCGGTTGCGCCGGACACGGACACCCGGAGGACAAACGGAGATAATCATGACAAAGATGGCAGACCGTGACGGCCTCATCTGGCTGGACGGCGAGATGGTGCCCTGGCGTGAGGCCAAGGTACACGTATTGACCCACACCCTGCACTATGGCATGGGGGTCTTCGAAGGCGTACGTGCTTATCGTACCGAACAGGGTACCGCCATTTTTCGCTTGCGCGAGCACACCGACCGTCTGTTCAACTCGGCCCATATCGTCGGCATGACCATACCTTACGACCGGGAGACGCTGGACGAGGCCCAGCGGGCCGCGGTGCGGGAGAACGGGCTCGATTCCGCTTACATTCGCCCCATGTGTTTCTACGGCTCCGAGGGCATGGGCCTGCGCGCCGATAATCTGAATGTCCACTGCATGGTGGCGGCCTGGGAATGGGGCGCCTACCTGGGCGAAGACAACATGCGGGACGGCATCCGCGTCCAGGTCTCCTCCTTCACCCGCCACCACGTCAATGCCACCATGTGTCGAGCCAAGGCCAACGGCAACTACATGAACTCCATGATGGCCCTCCAGGAGGCCCTGAGAAACGGCTACGACGAGGCCCTGCTGCTGGACGTCGCGGGCTATGTCATGGAGGGCAGCGGCGAGAATATATTCATCGTCCGGGAGGGTGTGCTCTATACCCCGGATCTGACGTCCGCTCTCGACGGCATCACCCGCAAGACGGTGCTATCCCTGGCCGCCGAGCTGGGAATCAAGGTGGTAGAAAAACGCATCACCCGCGACGAGGTCTACATCGCCGACGAGGCCTTCTTCACCGGGACCGCGGCCGAGGTCACCCCGATCCGGGAGGTGGACGGGCGTGCCATCGGCAAGGGCACACGCGGCCCCATTACCGAGCGTCTCCAGGGCCTGTATTTCGATCAGGTCCACGGCCGCCGCGACCAGTACCCCCAATGGTTGACCTTGGTCTGATTTTTCCCGGCAGAAAAATCGACCCCGTAGGGGCGAACCTTGTGTTCGCCCTGAGAGCCCTGAGTAGAGAACCTTGTATTCGCTCTGATCGGCGACCACTGGGGCGAATACAAGATAAAGGTATCGATATCGGAGAATCGGAACATGCCGGAAACTGCCGCAAAGACCCAGAGCGCCGAGTCTATGATCGAAGTCGGCCGCGAAGATCTGCCCCTGTCCTGCCCCCGGGACCAGGTCTGGAACCTGCACCCCAGGGTCTATCTCCCACTCGAGCAGTCCGGCGAAGCGGTCTGTCCCTACTGTGGCGCGCACTATCGACTTGCGGACTGAGGTTATTGCTGGGTTTTGGCCGTCCCTGGCCGCAACCCAGCCTACGCCTACGGTCTTTTTTTAGACAGCCTCTAAAAGTGGTATCGGCTGCACATGTCCCCGAATGGTCCCTTTCTCCGCTCTTTCTCGTTAAAATGACCTCGCTGCCCGGAACCATTGCCGGCAGCAGATTTGTAGGATGGGCAAAGCAAGCACCCGACAAGCCGGGTGCAAGGCTGCGGTCATTCCGCGGCGGTTTCCGCACCGCATCAGCGCGTGAGGATGCACCAAGCGAAGCGTGCCCATCGATCCGGAATCGGGGATGACCGACGTGAATGTTGGGCACGGCGCGATTCACGCCGGTGGTCCGACCGCCGGTTCGGCAGGATGTGCCTTTGCCCAACCTACCTGACTTTTCGGCTCTTTATGGACTGGAGAAACCCCATGCTGAAAAATACCGAAACCAGTTACGGCATCGTCGCCAGGGCTTTTCATTGGTTACTCTTCCTGATGTTCGGCTTTATGATCGTGGCGGGCAACCTGCTCGCGGACATGCCCAAGGGTATGGAGAAGATCGAGGCCGCGGGTGTACACAAATCACTCGGACTACTGGTGCTGGCGTCGGTTCTGCTACGCCTGGTATGGCGGCTTATCAATGTGACACCGAAAGACCCGGAAGGGACACCGGCGATACAGAGCCTCATTGCCCATGTCATGCATTGGCTGCTTTATGTGCTGATGTTCGCGCAACCTTTGGTCGGTATCCTGATGTCCCAGGCGGCCGGTTACCCGGTGAGCTTCTTCGGCCTGTACGAGCTGCCGGCCCTGCTCGATAAAGACCCGTCCCTGGCCGAGCTCTTCCATGGCGCCCATGGTATCGTGTGGATCTTACTGCTTTTGGTAGTAATCGTTCATGCCGGGGGAGCTCTCTATCACCATTTCGTCATGAAGGACGATGTACTGAGGCGTATGGGTTTCGGCATGAATACCTAACGAGGCTTCGCCTCGGACCGACGAGGCGTGACCAACCGCACCGAAGAACCACGGAGGCAGACACGGATAAACACGGATTGTGATCCGTGTTTATCCGTGTCTGCCTCTGTGGTTCAAAGGATTTGCGATTCCCGCCCAACAAGAGGCAGAAATGTTTTTGTGCAGCGCACAAAGTTGACTCATTGGTAAAGATGCAGGTCCCTCAAGGAATCCTGGTTTCGACTGATAGTGCAAATTTATGGCCTCTGTGTTCTCTGCGTCTCTGTGGTTCAAACTATTCCGCTGCTAACAGAATGTTCTGAAACGGGGTACTAGGCGCCGGTGTCGGCAAAACTGAACACCATCGCGGTCCGCTTCCCGTCATCATTGCCCAGATGAAACAGGATATGGTACCCCTTGCTGTATCCCTTACGGCAGGCCGCGTCGATCACCGCGATCATGACGCCCCCGATGGCGGCCCCGACCTCGCCGACACAATCCGCCGGGTGCCAGAGGTCGAATTCCTCTTTGCGCTTGCGCAATGTGCGCGAGAGGGCGAGTGATGCTTCCTTGAACCGGTATTGGCTGCCCGAAATATCAGTGATGCGGAAGTCCAGATCGCCCAGCTCGCACCCTGCGTCCGTGAGTGCGTCCCGGATCGCCTTGGTCAAGCCATCCGCCCGCAGTGGTTCCCCCGAGTCCTCGGTAGCTTTTTCAATATCGAACCCGAGCCCTCGACAGATCAATTGGGGGCCACCTCCGGTTCGAGGGGCCTGAACCAAAACGGCGGAGGCTGCCTCTCCGGGGATAAAGCCATCCGAATTCCGGCTGGTCAGTAGCAAATCACGTTCTTCAAAGGCCTGGATCGTCGGTCCTGCAAGCAGGCTATCGACACCCGCGATCAAGACCTGCGGGATGCGCTCTTCGTAGATCAGCCGCCGTGCCTGCAGCAGGGCGACCGCCGTGCCGACGCGGCCATACGCAATGACCGTAGATTTTTCGTGAAATCGAATGCCGAGCTCCTTGGTAACCTGTTGCGCTACCTGGTCCGTCAGCCGTGGTAAACGGCCCGGCCGCTCCCCCTCCGCCAGGCACAGCAGGACGGGTACCGATTCCAGCTCGAGATTGGGAGCCGTCGCGGCGCATTCCCGCAAGGCCATGGCAAGCATCTTGGCGAGCTTGACCGCACCCCGCCACGACTGCTCCAACGGTACCTCACAACCCAGGATCCACTCACCGCCGGCGTCCATGAAACGTGTTTCCTGGAAACCATCAATGGCGCAGCGGATGGCGGCACAGGCGGCCGGTGCGCTCAAGCCCACGCCAGTGACCATTCCCGTGCCGGCGATGGCGAGGGGTTGTCCGGTCATGTCTCCGCCTCTTCTTCTTGCGCTTCCCGCCGTCGTTCGCGGGTCAGCTCACCCAAGGTGCGGTAGTAGTCCTTGCCCAGCTCCCGCGCCCGCCACCACCCGCGGGGCATCTCTCCGGCCAGCACCTGAACGATCTCGAAGATGTCCTTCCGCAACGGGATGCCGGCACGCCAAGTGAGAGTAAAGGACCCCTTATCGGGCTCCAGCACAATGGTGTCGATCACACCCTTAGTCTCCGTCCGTTCCCCCCGCTTGGGAAAGAAGACGATGGGCATCTCGACTCGCGGCAGTCGAAAGCCGGTGCGGCCCTCGGGTGTCAGATTCAGCAGGAACACCTCTTCGCCGCCGGCGGGATAGGGTATCTGTTGGTCGGCGGGTGCGGATTGATAATAGTCGTCCCGAAAATCCGCCGGCAAGAAGGGAAAGACGTTGTCGAGCCAGTCCTGGTCATAGGTGCCGGCAAACTGCAAGCGCGGTGTCCAGCCGCGGCCGAGGGGTCCGAATGCCATGGGCCGGTAATTGCCGTCCGGCTTTTTGACTGGTTCTTGGAGCTCTTCGGTGTTGGGCATGGGGGCACCGTCTATCAGCGCGTGGTCGAGCCGGGTATGATAGCCGCGACCGATGGGATTGAGCAGGTAGGCGCTGTGTTTGCTCGGGTCGATGGGGAAGTCGTCGACTCCGCCGAAGGCGCGCTCGTAGCTGATGGGCATCCGCTCGAAGGGTCGAATGTAGTGGCCTGGCCGGATACTGTTGCCTACCTGCCAGAGCCGATCGCCGACGACTCGGAAGGTTTTGATTATGGGTCCGAGCTTGAGCCCCACCTGGACCCGCTCAGCGGGCCTGCCCTCCGGGGCATAGGCACTGCCGAGCAACAGGACATCGCAACGGGGCTTGCGCAGAGGGTAATCGGTCTCATAGACGGGGGCCGAGAGTCCCGGCTCGCCCGTGAAGGTATCCGCTTCGACCAGGGGGATCTGCTTTTCGGCAAGCTCCGGCTCCTTGCCGGGAGGGGGGATGGCAAAGGTCCCCTTGACGGCGACGACCAGATGCTCACGACCGCTCGGTTCCATGCCGAGGGTGTAGCCCACCTGCATACCGGTGGCGTTGATCAGATCCATGTGGTGTTAGGGTCTGTCTGAGTTACTAAGAAAATCGAAAGTAATGCTCGGTTCGCTTCCTTAAATTGCTAGTCGAACAAGCTGGCACGCGGAACAAGGTGTCTATAAATAAAATCAAGCCTTTTTGCAGCGTTCCAGTCAAAATTATTCAAAATGCGTATCAAGACACTTGAAATGAATGGATCGGAGAGCGCTGCCTCCGGCAGAAAGGCGAGGGCCGCCAGGCGCACCACGTCCAAATCCTCTACGATATCGAGTGCCTCACCGTCCTCAATTGCCTGGGTAACACGCGTAAGTGCAACATCGTCGTCCACGCCTTTACACAATTGGGGATACTCTGCCCTTACAAGCTCCCAGATACAGGTAGAACGTGAGGAAAGATCCGCGCCTTCCGGTACACTAATCCGTTCAGGTGGTGGGCTGATCATACCTTGCTTCTCCGAGTAATCTCCGCAGATCCAGCAGCGGTGGAAATCCCCGAGTCGTTTCCATCCGCTCCCTGACCAGGTCGGCATTTACAAGCAGGTCTTGCAGCTGCGCGTCGGAAAGAGAGTCGACGATCCAGCGGAAATAAGCGGAAAATCGTCGTTTTCTCACAGTTTGCAGAATCCAATTATAGGGGTCGTTATCATCATCATCGAATTGATGGAGCGAGTACATCTCAAGATCCCAGTCCGACAGTGGACGTTGATCGATCCGATCCGCAAGCTTATGCAGCCCATCGTGATCAATGACATCTGCTTCGAGCCGAGCGCGGGCCCTTTCGGAAAAATCCGGAGGAAACCCCAATGCGTCCCACCACTGCGAATCCCATCGGGCCAGTACCAGCACATAATCCCAGTGCCAAAGTGGAGCGAAATCATAAGGAAGGAAGACGAATTCATGAATAATCCATTCCTCGAATGCCTCAGCGGTCCGGGGGTCGAATTCATGGCGCAAGGTGGCAAGCAGGGTGTTTTTCAGATCGGGTATCCGATTCGGATTCTTTTCGAAGGTCCGTCGATTTTCGAGGATACATTTCCTGAGCACCTGAACAAACTCCTTCGGGTCTGGAATTGCCAGACCCATATGGGCGTAGAATGGAACAACCACATCGAGACTCAAAAGGCCAGCGGCGGCCCCCCACCGTTCTTGTTCTGCTGTTGGCGTTGTTTTCATCATGGTACGACATGGTTGATAGGGATAGTTGGCCAGAGAATCGGCACCGGGGACGGGAGCATATGAATCGGGCGATAGGTCAGATAAGCAAGACCCGGCACGAAACTGGCCTCAGTATCAGTTTCATACATCTCTCGCGGTGCATTTTCCTCTGATTCTTCTGTTGGTATTGGCATCGCTTGCATCATGGTACGGCCAGGTTGACAGGGATGGTCGGCCAAAGAGGCGGTAGTAGGGATGGGAGCATACGAATCGCGCGATAGGTCAAATAAGCAAGACCAGCTCCCAGACCGATTTTGGCGCCCGTTTTAAGCATCTCTCGTGACACATTTTCGGTGGGACTCCAGGACCCTTTACGTTCTGCAATTTCAATTGATACCGGAGGAGGCGGACCACAACGATCGCGGTCAATATGCGATCAGCGAACAGGGGTCGCGGCGTCGCCCCTTCGGTCCAGGGCCAGGTGACGTCAGCCCGCCTGCTGAGACATCGATCCCGGAGGGCCGGAGCGCCATGTCTTCGCCACTACTGCCAGGCCGTCCGCCGTGGCTGCAGCCCATCGCGTCCGGAGCAGGTGCACAGCGCCATGCGGCGCGGCTGGCGCCCCCTCCATAGACAGCGCTTGTAATCCTCACTGATGACAATTGCCATTCCCCCGCTCGAAGCGGGGTCGGTGTTCCTGACAAACGGCACGAAGGGCGGACGGTTCAGGATCTCGCCGATGCCGAGCGACTGGATCCGAACCTCGCTGGTTGCCCCGAGAGGTTCTCGCGACGCTCATCTCTTCAGGATCTGCCGCCAGGTGAAATCCAAGCTGACGAAAAGCCGGGGTTGGATAGTTGTGAGGGTGAAGCCTTATGCCCCGCACCTTGAACAGCTCCAGCGCCATCCCCGCTTGCTTTCGCCCTTGCGCCGAGGATCATCCGCGGTGGGTCGCCTACCAGGACGACACGGACGGCAGTCGTAACCTCGACTACCGGGAGGCTCGAGCTTTAGAGGTGTCATTTCTACCTCCTGTGCTATCGCATCGGCAAGGGCGATCGCCATGAATAGCAGTACCGCCCGTCCGAATATCGATTCTTCCGCAGATTGTGGGCCATCAGAGCGGCCTCCATGTGGTGAGATTGAAAAATCCAACAACTGCGTGGTGCTGAGCTCGGATTTCAGATAGCCGCAATGAATGCCGGTATGATTCAAGCCCATCGACGCCACAGAATCCCCCGCGACGAGGGTAGCCAGGCCACGTCAGGTGGATGCATTCTTCCCCATTCCAGCTTCGTCGAGGTCAGTCCCCAGGATGGATCGTAGAATACTCCATCTGCGATTACGACAGAGTGATTTATGAAGCGGTGGCGGCTCGTGACGTTGTTCTGACCGGGACTCCCGACTCATTGAAGCACACGGGAGATTTCATATTCTGACCCGCGACTCCCGGCTTAGCGAGGCGTTCCACGAACTCATAATAGAACGTGCGTGGATTGAAGAGATGCGAGGATCGAACTCCATTCTTTGACCAGAAAAAGGGTAACCTTGATTATTGAGCCATTTGACGATGTTTTATGTGTCCGACCTTTTGTCCCTCTTCGTCCCCGTGGGCCTTCCACATGTCGATGAGAATTCGGCCCAGGAGCCACTGACCGGCCCCATCGGCTGCCTTCAACAGGGCCTCGTGTCGGTGGCCCGTAGCGGTAACATCTTGCCATCTTACTCCAGGGTTCCAGTAGGTGAGATCGTGGCCATCCCGTGCCCGTGTGATGGCGCGGGACTGCAATGCGCCATAGCTCTTGCTGCGTAGGCCGGTGACAGTCGTCTCACCCGCGGCGCGGTGCAGGAGACCTCCAGGAGCGTCAATACAATGGCGACGTCTTGGGCGCGGAGAGCGTGACATAGAGGACATTATCGGTGCTCGATCCGGCGGAGTGATGCTTCATCGGGAGCGTCTGATACCAGTCGAGCGTCAGTGGATCGACCAATTCCACCGTATTCGGCAGCGCAACGTCGCTTTTCCAGGCGCGGAGTCAATCACTCTTTATCGGATGACCCGACCGTTACCTGGCCGCGAAACCTCGGGGTCGTACCAGCACATTCGCTTCGGCCTCGACCGTGACCGACTCGGAGGCGGTGGGCTGCTGGATTACCTCGAAGACGGCGGTCGCGCCAGCTTGTTGCAAGAGTGGATGGCGTACTCACCTTGTCGTAGCGTGCAGTATCCCGCGGCCCGTTGCCGAGCCCCAAATGGGAAGCCCCAGAGGTATCCTTATACGTCACGCCACCCAAAAAGGACCTGATTCAGCTCAGTCGTGCCCACCGGCTGGTGTGAATCCGACGGCTTGGCGGAATGTCCCGCGTGACCGCAAATCAAAGCCGAATTCTTCCCCCGGTATCGCTCACTTCAGGTAAAATGATGTGGTACTTGAGCCCTTCTTTGGTAGTCCCGGTGTCTTAGGAATGTTCTTGAGTCCTTCCCCGATCAAACCGTCTCGCTCTTTATCCTGTTCTTGGATACAGGCACCGGCCAGAGGATTTCGGACGGTGTCCTTAAGCGCAACCGATTCCATCTCTTTGCAGGAATCCCGCCGTTGGCAAAAACCATTCGTCGTCTTCCGAATGCGTTTCATCGAGACCGCCACCTTTTTCCGGCCCAAGAGTCCACGCCGCAAACCAGACCGCCCTCCCACGGATGATAAAGACAAGGCATGTTCCATACAAAGTGTCCCAGGGCCTGAGGCACAAGATGCCGTATTCCTTCTATAATTCTGACGTTACCTTTATTTTAAGATTTTCCATTCTTTCCGGAAAAGCACAATACGCGGACAGGACCGAGGTATTGAGTACAGTTAGATGCCGACTTTATAGTTCGAGTAAAGGATCAACTGCGTTCAACTTTGCTGATAACTTGGCATCGCCTCGGTTTCCATCATCCGCCTTTACGTCATAAGGGATGATCTGCATAACGGCAACGGACACGAACGGCGGCGGTCGAGTTCGCAAACTGCGTACGCTCCCAATGCCCTACCTTGGTTAAACTATTCCAATCCACATCATCTTTATTTCATCTTGAACGCACTTTTTCAGGACGAGCTGGGTTCCCTAATTTGTCCTCCTTGGTGACTTGGTGGAATGCCACAGCATTTCTTTTATCCGCAAAGGACTACCGTGAAGTTCGCTGGAACAACCTCGGTAATCGTATAAATGGGAAGCGAGTGACCTTGCCGGAACGATCGCGATATGCCTCAAGGTAGGTTTTCAGAGCGCGCTGCTGACTAAGAATTTGGGGGCCATGGGTCGCATCATCTCCCACATAATCGCGAATCCTTTGAATCAAACCTTTAGTGCCTGATCGGCCTACCTTCTCGCAGTCTGTCAATTCGTTGATTTTTTCCAAAAGCTGGGCACAATTCATGCGATTCGCTTTATTGCGCGCCTTTCGACTATATCTTTCGACATCTTCTGAATCAATGTAAGGCCCAGGAGGTGTTTGACCCGGTGGTGACGCATGATTGTGCGTCGTCAGATCCAGATGCCGAACAACATTCTTCCCCTCGATCTTTACATTCATCGACCAGGAGTTGAAATAGACCTTCCCGCGATTGACGCCGGTCACCACGCCCTTCTTCGCCGCAGACCCCGCCTCGTCTCCGGTCGATTTCTTGAAGTAGGATTTGTTCTTGAGCATCACCTCCTTGCCGGAGATCTTGACCGTCTTGCTCCCCTTGGTCGTATCCTTGGCATAGCCGGTATTCGGATAAGGCACCGGGACTCCAGGCGGCGTCGCCGGTGTCTGAGGGGGTGTGAAGCAGACATCGGGAAAGGCGCAGATGGATTTCCCATCTGCCTTCTTGCAGGAAATCTCCCGCCCGTTGGCAAAAACATTATTCGCCATCAGCTTGCCTCGTACACCGTACAGATGCTCGCAACTACCGATAACATCGAGCCGCCGGGATTTCTACGGAAAACTTGTCCGCAAATCAACGCAAATGGCCGCAAATCAAAAACCGTTAATGATCCGGTCGCTTTAAGTCATCCGCAGATTACGCAGATTCTCGCAGATTAAAAAGACAACAATCTGTGAGAATCTGCGTAATCTGCGGACAGAAGAGATCGTGTGATCTTTTGCGACCGATTTGCGTTCATTCGCGTTCATTTGCGGATAAAAAGGATTCCTATCTTATCAGTACTTCGGTGCTGCTGTACTGGAGGTCAATTGGTCTGCACCGACCCGCCCTTGATCCGATTGACGCCGGAGGAGCGGCTCAGTAGGTAGGCGCCGCGGATCAAGATTTTGCCCGCGCGGGTGAGGGTAATGCTGGATTTGCCACACTTGAGGACGATTTCTTTCTGCGCACGGAGCAGAATGCGCTCCCCATCCAAGTCGGCACCGAGTGGAGCTTGGGTATCGGCCCGGTGCTCCGGATGCTGGACTACCCCGATGACCAGAGGCAGGCGCGGGTCGCCACCCTCGAATAGGAGGGCAACTTCACGGCCCATGTCTGTGTCCTGCAGCTTGGTCGTGGCGCGGGCCTTGAGGGCCGTCTCTTGCGGATTTCCGGGGAACGCCACGAGCGGCGCTCCGTCTTCATGGAATCCGAGCAGGATTCCGATGACAACCCCGTCGTAGCGTTCGACAGTCCCGGCAGGTTTGGCCCCGGCTGTCTTCGCTTGAACTTGGTTCCGGTTGGTTTCCATTGGTTCAGTTCTCCAGAATCTTCTTGCCCTTGATGACCACGTTCTTGCTCGCCTTGGCGTCGATGACGCCCGACCCCTTGACGGTAATATCTTTGCCCTGGATCGTAATTGTACCGTCCCTCTTCATAGAGATGCTGGCCTTACCCGTCCTGATCGTGACCGAATCTCCTGCATCGATAGCTAGGTTGTTGCCGACTGTGAGGACATCGTCTCTTCCGATAGAGATGGTCTCGTTGTTGGCAACGGTCTCCCGGCGGTCGTGGCCGATGTTGATGATCTCGTTGTTTCCCACCTTCTTGGTCCGGTCAACGCCAATAGCTGTGGTCTCGTTGTTGCCGATGGTCTTGGAACGGTCGTTCCCGACCTGGATCGTCTCGTTGTTGGTGACGTCCCGACTACGGTCGTTCAGCACATGTTCGCGCAGGTCGTGTTCGATGGTGCTGTCCTTATCGTATTGACCATGCTCCCGGATGAGTTCGTTGCCTTTGGTGTCGTCCATGACGTATTCGTTGTAACCCCCGCCGCCCTTGGTGCTGTTGGACATGAGTCCGCTGACGGCGGCGCCGGCGGGGAGGCCGTAGGGCGGCATGCTGGCGCCGTTGTAGACCCGCCCGGTGATGATGGGCTGGTCGGGGTCGCCTTCCAGGAAGTCGACGATGACTTCCTGGCCGATGCGTGGGATTGCCATGGTGCCCCACCCCTTACCGGCCCAGGGCTGGGAAACGCGCACCCAGCAGGAGCTATGCTCGTCGGAGGTGCCGTAGCGGTCCCAGTGGAATTGGACCTTGACCCGCCCGTATTGGTCAGTCCAGATTTCTTCACCGGCCTTGCCGACGACAATCGCGGTCTGGGGGCCCTGGACCCGGGCTTTGGGGGTGATCCGCGGGGGCGGTAGGGCGTCTGGGCGTCCAGGGCGGTAAACCAGCACTGGAAGACCGGACCAGTGCTCACTGCGCCGGAGGAGCCGAAGGCATCGGAGCGCAGTTGATAATCGGCCGCGACGATCAGGTATTCCCGATTCTGGTCTCGGCGGGGATAGTCGGTCAAGTTGAAGAGTGCTCCGGCAGTGAGCCCGCGGGCGTTGCCGGCGCCCTGTGCGGTCTCGTAGTCCACATGCTGCTCTTCCATGCGTACCCGTCCCCAGTCGTCGCCCTGGTCGCGTTTCAGGTACCCACCCGGATAGTCGTAGATCTCGAGGTCCGCACGGGCGTGCTCATGGGGATGATGCCGCCTGGTCAGCAGCTTCTTCCCGGGTGCCGTATAGTCGAAATCCGTGTGGGCGAAGGCGCCGGATTGGACCGAGCCGGCGATGGACCAGTCGTGGATGTGGTCACGCTCCCGCCGTGCGGTCGCATCGGGGGGGTAGTAGGGGATTTCCTCGTAACCGGCAATGGGGCTGTGGGCACTGTAGCTGTCGGCCAGGACCAGGGTATGTTTGCCGTTTTCGTGCTTGAAGTAGTAGTAGATGCCTTCCTGTTCCATGAGCCGGCTGATGAAGTCGAAGTCGGTCTCCCGGTACTGCACGCAGTAGTTCCAGGGGCGATACAGTTCGCCGGCCAGGAATTCCTGGAAGTCGGTGTAGCCGTGCTCGCGGAAGATTTCTTTGAGGATGTCCGGGACGGTTTTTTCCTGAAAAATGCGACAGTCGGCGGTGCGGGTGAGAAACCAGAACCAGGGGATGAGGGTAGCACGGTAGATGGCAACCGCTCCGTCGAAGCCGGTGTGTGAAAAACGGTTGACGATGCCGTTGAAGTAGCGGGTCCGGTAGTCAGGTAGATCGAGCCGCACGGTGGCGGGTTGGCCGAGCAGGTCTTCGTGCTTGATATTGACATTTTCGCTGATGAGTTCCAGGTCGTAGGCGCACAGGGTGCTCAGGTGCTCGTGCCCGCTCATGGAGCGCAGCAGCAGAACATCTTCGCCGAGGGGGGTGGTGACCGCGAGGCTCCGGGCGCGTTGGCTGAGGGGCATGGTTTTTAAGAAGGGCAGGTACCGAAAACCGGTACATTGTTTATCCTAACTTTTGCACGCTAAGACCTTATTATTACCGAACCTGATAAGCATCAGAATATGGTAAGATAAGGAATTAGTGCCCTTTAGTGAAAATCCCGATTACCATTTATAAGTAGGGTTTATCGTCGACTGCCTGAGCGCAGGAATGGTTTTCAGGATTTTCACTACCCGACACTAGGATCCTTAAGGGACCCGAATCTTTACAATGAGTCAAGTTTGTGCAGTGCACAAATCGGGATCGGGATTGAAATCGAGATTCCGATTGCGATCCCGATCCCGATTTCGACCTACCCCGGCTCGCCAACGGCTGGTTGGGCGTAGGAGATGGGGCCTTACGGGAGAGGGGCTTTGGGGGCCTCATGCCTCGTCGGTCTGAGGCGAAGCCTCACTAGATGTATAGTAGGGTATTTTGAAAAATGCAAGTGCCCTCTCGTCAATGCCCAATTCGCGGAAATTCCCACAGGAACGCGCCGCCTCGCGTGGAGGCCCGACAAGCCGGGTAGGCTGGACAAAGCCAGGAGGATGCGGTGAGCACCTACCCCCTGTGCGGCAGGCAGGTACCGCCCCAGACTGAATAGTTGGGCACGCCACCGTCCATGGCGGCTTTGCCCAACCTACAAATCGCGCAATCGGCGCGAAAAAGATCCCTCCCCTCGGTTCGGGACGATGCTTTCGCGCGGATTCGCGTGATTCGTAGTTTCTTCTCTTACTTTGCCGACCGGTAACGCTTATACTTAATGGCATTGATCTGTAAACAGGGCTCTCTTAAAGATTGTTCGGGGAGATGAAAAAATGGTTGTGATGATATCCGGTGCCAACAGAGGAATTGGTGAGGAAATAGCAACGAAACTGCTTTCCGAAGGGCATATCCTGAGTCTCGGCGCACGTAGAATCGAGACCCTTCAAAACAAGTTCGGTGCATTTGATAGGAATAGGGTATTATGTAACTGGTACGATGCCGAAGTACCCGAGTCAGCGACGAAATGGATTGATGCCACCATAGGACAATATGGCCGTATCGATGCCCTGATAAATAATGCCGGCATATTCCGCTCGACTACGATTGAAGAGTTCGATGAAGAAATTATGGATGAACTATGGACTGTAAACGTCAAAGGTCCACTGCGTCTGATAAGTTTGGCTTTCCCCTATCTGAAGGAAGCGGGAGGAGGCAGAGTGATTAATTTGGTTTCTTTGTCCGGAAAAAGAATAAAAGGACAATCGGTAGGCTATGCGATGAGTAAATTCGCACTCACGGCACTGACACATTCAGTAAGATATTCCGGTTGGGAACATGGCATCAGAGCAACCGCAATCTGCCCGGGATGGGTCAATACTCAGATGGCTGAAGATATTAACCCGGATACTATTGAATTAAAACAAATGACGCAGCCGGAAGACGTGGCCGCTCTTATTTCAACACTTCTTAAATTGCCGAATACTGCATCTATTTCGGAATTACACGTTAATTGCGTTTTGGAAAGTTCCTATTAATAACTTCCCTAAGAAGGTTACAAACAAAGGCAAAGGCCAATATGAAACTAAGCATTTTAAAATGTCACGGGTCAGGCAACGATTTCATCTTGATCGATGAAACTATCGCAGGGAACGACGCTATTCAAGATGAAACCAGAGCACGTTTAACCAAGGCTCTATGCAACAGAGAAGACGGTGTTGGTTCCGACGGAATATTATTTTACCAATCTACCGAGTCTGCTGATTGTAGAATGAGGATGTTCAATCCCGATGGGAGCGAGGCCGAGATGTGCGGCAACGGCCTTCGCTGTATTGGGCGATATTGCTCGGAAAGGTCGATGAAACCGGCAGTAACCGTCGAAACCATGAAGGCTATACTTCCGGTCAGGCGCGGGAAACAAATCTTTGCGGGAATCGAGACCTTCGAGGCGGGAATCGGACCGGTTTCGCTGCTGCCGGAATCATTGCCGATGAACGTCGATTCCGGGTTCTTTATTGATGAAATAATAGAGGATTTATCGAGCAGTCTCAAATTTACGGCGATTAGTGTACCAAATCCTCACATTGTCACTATTGTCAGTGATATCGATGAGGCTTTTGTAGCGCAATGCGGGGACAAAGCCAATCATTTGTCTCTCTTTCCGAAGGGAGTGAATGTGAGCTTCGCCAAGCCACTCGGCGAAAATAGGATATTCGTTGTTACCTATGAACGGGGGGTTGGCATTACCTATTCTTGTGGTACCGCCATGTCCGCTTCCGCATATGTTTCAGTGCTCCAGGGAATATCAGAAGCCGACCAGTTGCTATCCGTCTACAACAAGGGGGGAATGGTCGAATGCGATGTCTCCGATAGGAAGGGGAATATTATACTGAAAGGAAACGCAACATTTGTGTATGAAGCCACGATTGAAGTAAAAGATGATTGCGGCTCAATAGAACACCAATATAAAAGTAACGTCAGGCTGGACGAAATCAGTGCCTATGGCACTTTGCAGGATTACGCGAAATCTATCCTGGAAAAAACAGCCTAAGAGACTGTCTAAAAAGGGACCGTAGGCCGTAGGCTGGGTTGCGGCCAGGGACGGCCAAAACCCAGCAATAACCTTGACTCATTTGTAAAAGTCCGAGGCAGTCAAGGAATCCTAGCGAGGCTTTGCTTCAGACCGACAAGTGGTGAATTTCGGGCTCATTCCCACGCCATCTTTTATCCGCAGATTACACAGGTTTCCACAGATGAAAAGACAAAATAATCTGTGAAAAGCTGCGTAATCATCCGGGACCTGACAGCTACGCAAAAGACGCACGCCTCGCCGGTCTGAGAGGCTGTCTAAAGGGCACCTTGAAAAATAGGTATTTTCACCAATCAAGCGACCCTAAGCCATTGATTGTTGAGGTGTACTGTAGACGAAAACCGTATTTTTCAAAGTAGGCTGGGGGGCAAGGAACGAACCCCAGCTGTGATTATTGCTGGGTTTTGGCCGTCCCTGGCCGCAACCCAGCCTACAGCCTACGATCCCTTTTTAGACATTCTCTGAGGGGATGCCTCGCCAGGAGTCAGAATATCAGATTCATCATAAGCATCATCACTACCAGGAACAGGAGTGTCATGATGCCTCCGGCCCGCATGAAGTCCGGGACCCGGTAGCCACCTGGCCCCATGACGAGGGCATTGACCTGGTGGGTGGGGATCAGGAAGGAGTTGGAGGTGGCGATGGCCACGGTCAAAGCGAATACGGCCGGGTCCGCACCCACGCCGATGGCGATATTTACGGCCAGCGGCACCAGCAACACGGTGGCGCCCACATTGGACATTACGAGGGTAAAAAAGGTAGCCAGTACGGCCACCGATGCCTGGATTACCCAGCCGGGTGCGCCGCCCACTACGGATAGCACCTGTTCGGCAATCCACTTGGCGGTGCCGGTGGTCTCCACCGCCAGGCCGAGGGGGATCAGGGAGGCCAGCAGGAATACCGTCTTCCAGCTCACTGCCTGATAGGCCTCTTCGATGGTCAGCACCCGTGACAGGATCATGCCCATGGCGCCGGTGAGCAGGGCCACGGACAGGCGCAAATCGGTGAACAACACCAACCCCAGGGCGACGAAGAAGAAGATGCCGGCGGCCGCGACCTTGTTCGGGCGTAGTTCTTCATGGGGATATTCGGTGGTCACCACTACGAAGTCGCGGTCTTTCTCCAACCGGGCCAGGGCCTCCCAGGTCACATGCCCGACGATGGTATCGCCGGCCTGCAACGGCAGGTCGCGGATGCCCTCCCCTTCGTGTAGGGTCTTACCGCCACTGTGCAGCGCCACCATGGACAGACCGTAGCGCTTGCGCATCCACACATCGCGGGCACTCTTGCCGATCAATGACGACCCGGGCGGAATGACTACCTCCGCGATGCCGGCCTTGGTCGGGGCCAAGGCGTCACTGAAGACCTCGAACTCCTCGCGGATATGCAGGCCGTACTTCGCGGCGAAGGCCGAACAGTTTTCCGGTGAGGCTACGACACCGATGGCGCTGTTGGGCTCGAAGGGGATGTCACGGGCGACGCCGCCGGGGCCGATGGCCAGGTCGTTGCCGCCACGGGTCATGGCCACTACCCGGACCTTGTTGGTGCGTTCGACGTCGTTCAGTACCTTCCCCACCAGTTCGCTGTCCTTGGGGATCACTATTTCCTTCATGCAGTACTCTACGCCGTAGGTTTCCCGGATATACTCCATGGGATCCGTAGCCTTGCTGCCTTCGGCCTTGGTGGTGGGCAGCACGAAGCGGCCCGCCACCACGAAATAGAGGATGCCGGTCGCCACCAGGGCCAGACCGATCGGCGTAACGGAGAACAGATTCCAGGTCTCCATCCGCTGCCCCTCGGGCAGGGCCTGGTTGGAAGTCAGGATGAGATCGTTGAGCAGGATCAGGGGTGAGGAGCCCACCATGGTCACGGTGCCGCCGAGGATGGCGCAAAAGCCCATGGGCATCAGCAGGCGCGACATGGGCAGCCCGGAGCGGGCGGAGATCCGGGATACCACCGGCAGAAACAGTGCCGCCGCGCCCACGTTCTGCATGAAGGAGGAGATGATGCCGACGGTGGCGGAGATGATCGGGATGATGCGCCTCTCGGTGGTACCACCGATCTTGAGGATAAAGGAGGCCACCTTGCCCATGAGGCCGGTCTTATCGAGGCCGGCGCCGATGATCATGACGGCGATAATGGAGATTACGGCGTTGGACGCGAAACCGTCGAACAGGTGCTGGGTATCCACCAGCCCCTGCTCCAATCCCATGAGCGGGGCGAACAGGGAGGTCAGACCCAGCAGCACCATGACCGTGGCGGCGGCTACGTCCACTTCCACGACCTCGAAGGCGAACAGGTAGATGGTGAACAGGAGGATGCCGGTCACCCAGGCGATCTCGACCGTAGGCACGACACTCGCCAGGTACAGGGCTACTACCCCGAACAGGAGGCCCGCGATCAGCTGCTTGCGGCTCATGGGCCCCATGGAAGCAGCGGTGGTTACTTCATCCGCAGGATTGCTCACGACAGTCACTCCTTTAAGTTCTTGAACTCGATGTTGCGATAGCCGGTAACAGTGTCTGGAATCTTGCCTCACTCCGGCACCGGGCAGAGATGCTTGCGCCTATCCAGTCTACCTTTTTTCGCGCTATGTAGCTTGATTAGTATATTCTGATTTAATGGGGGCTGGTTATGCAGGGCGAGCGCGTATAAACCCCTCCGAAAACATGATCTTGTAGGTTGGGCAAAGGTGCACCAGGGACGGTGCGCCGTGCCCAACAAAATGCTGATGTTGGGCACGCCGGATCGTCCCTGATCCGGCTTTGTCCAACCTACGCGCTCCGCGCCGGCGCTTGGAAGTTGGTAGCAACTTGTTGATCGAAAAGAAATTTATACGCGCCCGCCCTGGCTGGTTATGGATTCCGAACTGTTGTGGTTTCAAGGCCGTTGAGAGTGCCCGGCTATTATCTCGGCCATCTCCCGCAAGCCGATGACTTCGACGCCCGCGGCGAGCGGAAACCGTTCCGTTCCCGAATAGACGACAAAGCTGTTAGTGGGCCGAATATCCGCCCTGGCCTGATGAAACCCCTTGTCGATGCCGGGAGACAGTCCGCGTTTGATCTCAATGGCCCATCGGTCCTCCCGCGACACGGGGAGTACGAGATCAATCTCGGCTCCGGCCGAGGTTCGATAAAAGCCGGGGGGTTCGGGCCCGGACCAAAGATTGAGCAAGCTCTCGATCACGAACCCCTCCCAGCTCGGACCGACAACCGGGTGCCCTAATAAAGTCTCCCGGTCTCGGATGCCGAGTAAGGTGTGCACCAGACCGCTGTCGCGGATATACAGCTTCGGGGACTTGACCAACCGCTTGTGGGTGTTGACCTGATAGGGCATCAGGCGGCGCACCAGCAGTAAATCGACGAGCAAGTCCGCGTAGCGGGCCACGGTCTGTCCCTTTACTCCGAGGCCACCTGCCAGCTTGGAGGCATTGAACAGCCCCCCCTGCGCGTGTGCCAGCATGGTCCAGAAACGGCGCAGGGTTTCGGCCAGTATGCGGGAGCCGAATTGTGGGATATCGCGTTCCAGATAAGTGCGTAGAAAATCGGCTCGCCAAGAGAAGCTCGTCTCCTCGTCCGCGGCGAGATAACTCTCCGGAAAACCGCCCCTCACCCAGAGGGCTTCTTCGTGCGCGCCCTGCGGCTGGATTTCCAGCAGATTCAGGGGCGGCAGTTCGAGATAAGAAACGCGGCCGGCAAGCGATTCCCCGGATTGCCGGAGGAGCTCCATCGAGGCCGAACCCAGGAGTAAAAAGCGGCCGGTTTTGTGCCCCTGCCGGCGTCCCCGATCGATCAGTCCCCGCAGTATTCCGAAGAGTTCCGGGAAACGGTGTATTTCATCCAGGATCACCAGCTTGTCTTGGTGCGATTCCAGATAGAGCTCCGGATCGGAAAGCTTTTTTCGATCGGAGGGGGACTCCAGATCGAGGTAAACCGATGGCTGAGTCTCGGCGACCTCCAGGGCCAGGGTCGTCTTGCCCACCTGCCGGGGGCCGAGTAGAACCACGGCGGCTTGCCGGGATAGGCCTTGGATCACCGACGGCAGGGTATTGCGCTCTATCATCCTTGCAAATTTACCACCTATCGGTAAATTTGCAAGGAAAGTCACGGCGAACGGGAAAAGATCGTCCGCGCCTTTTACTCTTAAATCCGCAGATTACGCAGATTCTCACAGATTATTTCGTTTTTCATCTTGTTTGGATAATTCAAAACTAATCGCTATGATTTAACTGAAATCAGAGCTTGACAGAGCAGTCAAGATGAAGAGCAGCTAAGAGGCTGTCTAAAAACTCGGGTACCTGCCAACCGCTCGAACCTAAGAGCCTGTATAAGAACTAACCTATTGATTTTTATGAGCCTGACCCGTAGGGTGGGTTGTGCCCACCACGATGGACCTCCTCGGTGGGCACAGCCCGCCCTACGCCGATTTTTATAATCAATGAGTTAGTTATTAGACAGCCTCTAAAGGAGACTCAAGATGGCACAGACAAAGTACTGACCGTGCATGTACCGCTTCCGCTGACCGAAAAGGTCGATCAGATAGCCGCACGGCTGGAACGCTCGCGCGGCTGGATCATGAAACAGGCGTTGTCGGCCTGGTTCGACCAGGAGGAAGAACGCGAGCGCCTGACCCGCGAGGCCCTGGCCGAGGTGGATACCGACCGCGTTATCGACCACCAGACCGTGCAGGCGTGGGCTGACAGCCTGAGCACCGACAAACCGCTACCGCATTCAGGACTCGACCATCTCGTGCTGCGGCTGTGGCACACCCGCGAGGACCGCTGACACAGCGTTGTCATCGACCGATTACGACTTTCAGAAGCTGTCTGGTTAAAAATAGCTCGTAGGCTGGGTTCAGGGACGAACCCGGCACTCGGCAGCGCTGGGTTTCGTTCCCCTACCTGCGGCAGGCAGGTCAACCCAGCCTACGGGCTAAGTCCAGTCTGATAGGAAACCTTTTTAATCCACAGATTATTTCGTTCTTAATCTGCGTAATCTGCGGATAAAGTAGCGCACAGACTGGGGGAAAGGAACGAACCCCAATATCGAGGAGGGTATCGCAAAAGGGGCACGGCATGCCGTGCCCCTACGATCCCGTTTCATCCGATTTTGCTGGTGAGGCCCCATCTCCTACGCGCCCAACCAACCGTTGGAGGGCTTGGGTAGGTCGAAATCGAAATCGGGATCGCAATCGGAATTTCGATTGCGATTTGGGGTTTTACGACACCCTATCGAGGGAGGACGACCATGTCGACCGACGTCCGAGCCGCACTGAAACGTCACTTCGGTTTCGAGGCGTTCCGCCCTGGGCAGGAGGCCGTGGTCGGACACCTCATGGCCGGCCATTCCGCCGCGGCCGTGTTCCCCACCGGCGGCGGCAAATCACTGTGCTACCAGCTCCCGGCCCTGCTGCTACCGGGCCTGACCCTGGTCGTCTCGCCCCTGATCGCCCTGATGAAGGATCAGATCGACGCCCTTACCCGCCGCGGTATCGCCGCCGCCCGCCTGGACTCCACCCTGGACGCCGCGGCCTATCGGAGGGTGATGGATCAGGTACGCAACGGTGCCTTGCGATTGCTCTACGTGGCACCGGAGCGGTTCAACAACGAACGCTTCCGCCAGGCCATCACCCCGCTGCGGATCTCCCTGTTCGCCGTGGACGAGGCCCACTGCATCTCCGAGTGGGGCCACAACTTCCGCCCCGACTACCTGAAGCTCGCGGGATTCGCACAGGCGTGCGGCGCCGAACGGGTCCTCGCCCTGACCGCCACCGCCACGGAACACGTGCTCGCCGACATCTGCAAGGGCCTGACGATCGACTCCGAGCGGGCCGTACGCACCGGGTTTTACCGGCCCAATCTCTCCCTGGTCACGACTCCCGTGTCCGCCGCGGAGCGCGACGGCATACTGCTGGATGCCCTGCGGGCCAATCCGCCGGGTCCCACGATTGTCTACGTCACCCTGCAACGCACCGCCGAGGAGTCGGCGGTACGCCTCGCGGCGGCCGGTTTCGAGGCGCGCGCCTACCACGCGGGGATGCAGGACGAGGTCCGGGCCGCGATTCAGGACTGGTTCATGGCCTCGGACCAGGCCATCGTGGTCGCCACCATCGCCTTCGGCATGGGCATCGACAAGGCGAATATCCGTTATGTGTATCACTACAACCTGCCCAAGAGCCTGGAAAACTATTCCCAGGAGATCGGACGCGCGGGCCGCGACGGCGAGCCGGCAATCTGCCACATGCTGGTGTGCCCGGACGATCTGAATGTGCTCGAAAACTTCGTCTACGGTGATACCCCGGACCTGGGTGCCGTCAGGGGCCTGGTCAGCGATGTCTTCTCCCGCGGGAGCGAATTTGACATCAGCCTTTACGAGCTTTCGTTCGAGCACAATATCCGACCGCTGGTGCTGCGCACCCTGCTCACCTATCTGGAGCTCAAAGGATTTCTCACGGGGGGCACGCCCTTCTATGGGCAATACCAATTCAAACCCTTGCTGACTTCAAGGGAGATACTGGCACGTTTCGAGGGGTCGCGCCGCACTTTCCTCGCCGATCTGTTCCGCCAGGCCCAAAAAGCCCGGTACTGGTTCCATATCGATCCTGCCGCTGTCGCGACGGCGCTGGGGACCGATCGGGAACGGATCATCCGGGCCCTGGATTGGCTGGGGGAGCACCAAATGCTGCAGGTCGAGGCCACCGGAGTACGGCACCGCTACCGGCGGCTCCAGGCTCCCGCGGACCCTACCGTGCCGGCGGATGAGCTATACCACTACGGCTTGCAACGGGAGGCGGCGGAGATCGAGCGCCTCCGACAGGTAGTGGAGCTTGCGGGTAGGGACGGCTGCCGGACCGCTGCCCTCGCCGCCCACTTCGGTGAGCAGCTGGAGCAAGCATGCGGTCACTGCAGCTGGTGCCGCTCGGGCACATCCGAGATCCCGGAACGCACCACACCCGGAATACCCCGAGACCTCCGGGATCAGGTGGACCAACTGGTCTCCGCCGCCAGCGCGCTCGACGAACCCAGGTCCCTGGCCCGCTTTCTGTGCGGTGTCCCCTCCCCTCGCCTCAGCCGGACCAAGCTGGGTAAGCAGTCACTGGGTAAACATCCCCTCGCGGGGACCCTGGCCCATGTACCCTTCCGCGAGGTCATGGATTGGGCACGTGCCGGTCGGCCGCACAACGGCGGTTGACCACCCGGACCGCGGTGAGGCGCCGCTTTACCAAACAGCTTCTAAAAACAAAACAATCTGCGAGAATCGGCGAAATCTGCGGACAGGAAAGATAATCCGATCTTTTGCGACCGATTTGCGTTCATTTGCGGCAAAAAAGAATGGAATGATAGGTTATGGGCTTTTTCCTGAGAATGTTGGGCACGGGCCGTCCCTGGCCCTTTGCCTAACCTACGCCGGGGCCAAGCGCGCTGTGCGAGGGAAATATCAAGCCCATAACCTATACTGCCACACGGAACAATCTGAGCTTTTGAATTTCCCCCTCACCCCAGCCCTCTCCCGGAGGGAGAGGGAGTGAAATGCGCAGATTGTTCCGTGTGGCAGTATATCATCCCGAAAAAGAATTCCCGATGGAAGAAGCGAGGTTATCGGCACTGCTGTACTAGTATCCGCTTTCGATTGATACTGCCAGCTTTGACGCCGGAGTATGAGAGCCAACCAGAGGTTGTGAATTTGCAATATCAGTCGAAACCGGGTATCAGGGCGCACAGGCTACAGGGTGCCCGCCAAGTCATCGGCGATGGCCGCCAGGGCCTGCCAGGGATCGCCGGCGGTCAGGCCCTTGATGTTGCGGTCGGCCGCCGCGCAGCGGATCAGTAGGTCTTGCAGGTATTCCGTAGAGAGCCGTTTCAGTGCCGCCAGCACGCGGGATTGACGGGATTCCCAGACCTTGTGGGTCCGCAAAGCAGCGGTGGTCCCGCCGCGTCGGGCGGCATGGGAGACCGCCGCCAACATCCGCAGCTCCCGGGCCAGAGCCCAGAGCACCAGGGCGGGAGCGGTCCCTTCCGCCGCCAGGGTGTTGACGATGCGATGGACCCGGGCGCGATCCCCGTCCAGTGCCGCGTCCGTGAGGTCGAACAGGTCATAGCGGGCGCTGTCGGAGATGGCGCTCGTGAGCCGTTCCCGATCCAGGTCACCTGTGCCGTAAAGGAGCCGCAGCTTCTCCACCTCCTGGGCCGCCGCGGGCAGGTTTCCTTCGACCCGCTCGCTCAGCAGCTCGGCCACGCCGGGCTCCGGGCGTAATCCCCGCTCCTGCAGTCGCTGCTCGATCCAGACAACCAGACGGCGCCCTTCGAGCGGCCACACCTGGAGCAGGATACCGATCCGGTCCAGCTCCTGAATCCACTTGGCCTGGAGCTCCCGGCGCTCCAGACCTGGGGCCAGGATAAGCAGGAGGTTGTCCGCCGCGGGCTCACGGCAATAGGCGCGCACCGCCTCGCTGCCCTCACGACCGATGCGAGCTGTATCGAGTCGCATTTCGATGAGTTTGCGGTCGGAGAACAGGGAGCGCGCCGCGGCGGCGGCCGTGAGACGCCCCCAATCGAATCCCGACTCGTACTCCAGCAGCTCCCGCTCCTCGAATCCCTGCTCGCGGGCCGCACCCCGCACCGCTGTGGCCGCTTCGCTGAGCTGTAGCGGCTCGCCGCCATACAGCAGATAGACCGGTGCCAGTTTGTGTTTCAGGTTGCTCGCGAGCTGCTGGATCTGGATGCGCATATGCCATAATCCTCCGGCGATCGGCAGAAAATGACACATCGATTGCGCCGGGTGAACTGAGAAGCACTAGCGAGGCTTCGCCTCAGACCGACGCGGCATGATGCTCCAAAAGCCCCTCTCCCGTAAGGCCCCATCTCCTACGCCCAAGCAGCCGTTGGAGAGCCTGGGTAGGTCGAAATCGAAATCGGAATCTCGATTTCGATCCCGATTCCGATCCCGATTTGTGCACTGCACAAACTTGACTCATTGGTAAAGATTCGGGTCCCTCAAGGACCCTAGCGCAGCGCAGCCCGGAGACGGGCCAGGATCCGGTCAGCGGCATCGCCGATCATATCCTTATAGATCAGCTCGCTCTCCAGCTGCTTGCCGAGTTCCTGCAGACCAGAATCCTCGTAGCTGCGCTCCAGGTCGATGGATTGTTGCGGCACCAACTCTTTCCCGTCCGGGGTCACCGCATCGAAGGTCAGAGTATAGCGGAGTGCCCTGGCCAGGACCTTGCCCCCGCGGTCTACAGCCACGACGCGGGAGGAATGATTCTCGCTACTGATTCGTATAATCGTCCGGGCGTGCCGGGGGACGGTGGCCAACTGCACCTGCGATTCCCGGAGTTGCCGGATGATCTCGTTGCGTACCGGCGATCCACCTTGTGCCCCGACGAACACGGGACTGAGTTCAGGGGGGATCTCCACTTGACCCCTCAGCTTGAAGCCACAGGCACTGTTCACCAACAACGCCGCCAGGATAAGACCCAGCGCAAACAGGCCGTGGGTGGCGGATTCGGACCTCGGGGAATGCTTAAGCCTAGTACGGATGCTCGCAATTACCGATAACATTTCTTGTTTGTCCATGGATCACCTCCGAGCGTAGTGCGGGTGGGGACGCCTGCGCGACGGCATCATTCCGCATGCATCGCGCATCACGGATTCGCGTTCATGTGCGGCGAAAAAATGATTCCCATGTGATCAGTACACTCCGGTACTGCTGTACTGGGGATGCTCTTTCTCATCAGTGTGCCACCACATTGACCAGCTTGCCCGGTACCAGGATGATCTTGCGAACCTGGGCCGCGCCGACGAATCTGCGTACGTTCTCGTTGGCGAGGGCGGCCTGCTCGACGGCCTCCCGTCCCGCGTCCGCGGCTACCAGGATCTTGCCCCGCACTTTACCATTGACCTGGACGACGTACTCGATGGTGTCCTGCTGCAGGGCCGTCTCGTCCACCACCGGCCAATCCGCATCCAGGATGTCCTTACCATAGCCCAGATCCCGCCACAAATGGTGAGTGATGTGAGGAGCGATGGGGCCCAGAAGCCGCAGCACGATACCTAAACCCTCCCGCAGCACCGCCATTCCGGCGGGGGAATCGTCGAGCCGGTACAGGGCATTGACCATGGTCATGCAGCCGGAGACTACGGTGTTGAACTGCCGGCGCTCGTAATCGAACCGGGCCTTTTTCAGCGCGGCATGAATCTCCCGCCGCGTCGCCGTGCTCCGAGCATCCGACGCACCGGGCATCCCCGCGCCGGCCAGGGCGTCGGTCTTGGTTACCGCTAGGGACCAGAGCCGCTTGAGAAAGCGCGCGGCACCCTCGACGCCCTCATCGTTCCACTCCAGGGTCTGGTCCGGGGGGGAGGTGAACATGGTATAGAGCCGCACCGTGTCCGCCCCATAGCAATCGACCAGGGCTTGGGGGTCCACGCCGTTGTTCTTGGATTTGGACATCTTCTCGAGTCCGCCGTAGGTGACGGGCTCCCCGTCTTCCCTGAGTCGTGCCGCCACTAAGCGACCCTTCTCGTCCCGCTCGACCTCCACGTCCGCCGGATTGAACCAATGCCTGTGGCCCGCGGCGTCCTCCCGAAAATAGGTCTCCGCCACCACCATGCCCTGGGTGAGCAGGTGCTCAAAAGGCTCGTCGCAAGCCACCAGTCCTTCATCGCGCATCAGCTTGTGGAAGAACCGGGCATAGAGCAGGTGCAACACCGCATGCTCGATACCGCCCACGTACTGGTCCACCGGCAGCCAGTAGCGGGCGCGCTCGTCCAGCATGGCCGTGTCGCAATCGCTGGAGCAATAGCGGGCATAGTACCAAGAGGACTCGAAGAAGGTGTCGAAGGTATCCGTCTCGCGCCGTTCCCCGTTGCCGAGGTCCGAGAATTTCGGCATTCGCTTCAGCGGCGAGCCCGATCCGTCGACCACCACGTCTTCGGGCAGGCGCACGGGCAGATTCGTCTCCGGACGCACACCGCCGTCCGGGGTGTCGATCACGGGTATCGGGCAGCCCCAATAACGCTGGCGGGAGACGCCCCAGTCGCGCAGCCGGAAGTTTACCCGTTTCTCACCCCTGCCCCGCTGTGCCAGCCAGTCCGCAATCGCATCGAAGGCCTCCTCGCTGGTCAGGCCGGTGAATTGGCCGGAATCGTACAGAATGCCTTTTTGCTCGAAGCGATCTTCCCAGGCCAGCCAGATCAGTGGTTTTCGTCCGGGCGCGTCGAGTCCG
Organism: Candidatus Thiosymbion ectosymbiont of Catanema sp. Cochon2018; assembly: GCA_011392765.1. GTDB lineage: Bacteria > Pseudomonadota > Gammaproteobacteria > Chromatiales > Chromatiaceae > Thiosymbion > Thiosymbion ectosymbiont_A. The sequence goes on from WYCW01000004.1 coordinate 800,090, forward strand.
GGGACGGTTTCCATGCAGTCGGTCGGCCCCCCGTCGTACATGGTCATGCCGATGTCCAACCCCTTCCAATCGAGCGGCACGATCACCGGCTTGATCGGCAGCCCATACCTGCGGGCGAAGTGGAAGTCGCGTTCGTCGTGGGCCGGCACCGACATCACGGCCCCGGTGCCGTAGCCCATGAGTACGAAGTTGGCGACGAAGATGGGGATCGGCTGATCGGTGATGGGGTGGATGGCGCCGATACCGAGGGGGTAGCCCTTCTTCTCCATGGTCTCGAGCTCGGCCTCGGAGATCCCCCCGCGGCGGCATTCTTCGATGAAGGCCACCAGCTCCGGGTCGTTTTGGGCCGCCCGCAGCGCCAGCGGGTGTTCGGCGGCGACAGCCATGTAGGTAACGCCCATGACTGTGTCCGGGCGGGTGGTATAGATCCCCAGCGGCTCGTCCGAGCCCTGGACGCCGAACTCCATGTACACACCCTCCGAGCGCCCGATCCAGTTGCGCTGCATGGCGCGCACCTGCTCCGGCCAGCCGGCGAGCCCGTCGAGCGCATCCAGCAGCTCCTGGGCATAGGCCGTGATGCGCACGAACCACTGCCGGACCTCCCGCTTCTCCACCGGTGCCCCGGAACGCCAGCCCTTACCATCGATTACCTGCTCGTTGGCCAACACCGTCCGGTCCACCGGGTCCCAGTTCACCGTCGCTTTGGCCCGATAAGCCAGCCCCTTCTCCAGCAGGCGCGTGAACAGCCACTGCTCCCAGCGGTAGTAATCCGGGTCACAGGTGGCCAACTCCCGGTCCCAGTCATAGCCGAAGCCCAACCGCTTGAGCTGGGTCTTCATGTAATCCACGTTGGACCTGGTCCATCGGGACGGCGGAATCCCCTGCTTGATGGCGGCGTTCTCCGCCGGCAATCCGAAGGCGTCCCAACCCATGGGTTGCAGCACATTCTTGCCCAACATGCGCTGGTAGCGGGCAATCACGTCCCCGATGGTGTAGTTGCGCACGTGCCCCATATGGAGGCGCCCGGAGGGATAAGGGAACATCGATAGGCAATAGAACTTTTCCCGTGTCGGGTCTTCCACCGCCATAAAAGACCGGTTCTCTTCCCAATAGGCCTGCGCCGCGGCCTCGATCCGGTGCGGGTCGTAGTCGTTCTGCATCTTTCTGATTCTACTTTGTCACATTACAGACTAACTGATTGATTTTACTATATTTCATAATTTTGCAGATTCCTCATAAATCAGTGGATTACCCTGTAATGTGACAAGGTGGCTTTGCTGCAAATAGGGTCAACATCAGCTCGGAATCATCGATCAGGCGATACCTCGGAAGTCGTCCTGATAGTTTTTCGCTTTCGGACAGGATAATAGGTACCCCTTCACCGCGCTTGTCCATGAGAAACCTGCGGTTACCGGGAAAGTCTTCAAAAGACATGGCGCAGCGGGCGAGCAGGCTGGTCAGCAGCTCATTGCGGACCGCTTGTCTCAACGGAAGACTCTCGATCGTCATGGTGTTTGGAATGGTACCGGGCGAAAAGATTTCGAGGCGCTCCAAGAACATGTGCAGGCGGACCTTGGAGCTTTGAATCGAATAATCCCGGTGCGCGACGGCATTGACCAGGGCCTCGAACACGGCCTGCATCGCGTATTGTGGAATATCGCGTCGCGCGGGCTCCTTGACCGCGTATACCCTCATATTCTTTTCGACGAACCGGTAGGCCTCGGCGATTTGTGCGTCCAATGGCCCCATGATGTCCCTGGCGTCCAACTGGTAGGCCGCATTCCGCTCGGTGCCCCGATAGGCAACTGCCTGTACAAAGGCATTGGTGACGAACTGCTGGGGTTGCTTGCTTGCCATCAATAGGCCACTGACGCTCGGGTAAATCTTTCCATCTTCATCCTGCACGAGGAGCCGGAGTTTCAGCAAAAACTCCTCATCGTTATCCGGAGACAAAGGCGTCTTGAACTTTTCCCAGAGCCTCTTTTCGAGGCAATCTCGCGGTGCAATCGGAACCGACTGTTCATCGAAGCGGATGATTCGGGTCTGGCTGCGTTGTTGAAACAGCCTGGCCAGAATGTCGGGCGTCATCCGCCGCTTCGAGCTGCCGATGCGGTGAAAGTAGCCGCCTGGACTTTGATGGACATAAAGGCTCCTGGGGACATCCACACGCATGATAACCCGTTCGATGTCTTCGTCCGCAATAATCGGAATCTTGCGAATCCGACATATCAGCGCGGGTGTAATCAGGTCGTTGCAAATCTCTCTTATCCAGGTCTCGACCGCATCCAGCTTGTCTTCCGGGATGCCGACGACCGATCCGGACTTGTCATCGATGCCCAGCACAACAACACCACTGGCGGTATTAGCCATGGCGGCCAACTCATCCGCCATGCCGTCTCTGTGCGGACCGGTAATCCGGGGGCCCTTATAGTTGAGGCGCTTCAATTCCAGCGCGGAATCCTCTCCCAGCCGGATCTGCTGTAACAATTCATCAGTGGTTTCAAACATCCCTAAATCTCGTAACTCATCCAACCTCTACCGTTTTTCCGTCCATGGCTCCTGGATTACGGCACCCCCTGCCGGCATGATGGGATGCGGGCTAGACCTTTAACCTTATTCGCCGGTAGCACTTGTCGAAGGCCCTGGGGCCACCTTCCATGATGGTGCAAATCACCTTCCGGATACCCGATTCTTCCAGCCCGCCCTGGTGGTCGATCCGCACCTGCCCATTTGCAAACTTCAGTACATGCACCAGCTCTGAATCCCCGTTGACGACGATATTGGGATTATGGGTAACGATGATGAGCTGGCGTCGGTTTTTGTTCTCGTGAATTTGCTTGACGATCAGGTCGGAGATCAGAGCATTGTCCAGGTCGTCTTCCGACTGATCGATGACCAGTGGCTCATTGCCATAGCTCAGCAGAAAGGCCAGGATTCAGGAATGGCAATCCCGCCTGCCTCCCGTATCTTGTCTACCGTATCGACGAAGCCGGTCTTTGTGAATGTCTGCTGATCGTCACCGAATCCGGTGGTAATCCCACAGGAGCCCAGAACCGCGGTGATTTTTTGACTGCCGTAACTCGGATCGAAAACGGCAAGCAGGTGAACTCGGTCTCTGCTGTCGCCAATATTGATTTCAACCCCAGGAAAGAGGGTCAGTGCCCGGTACCAGCCGGGCTTGGTATCCAGGTCATGCAGTTCCCTGTGCTTTGCCTTCAACGTATCGACCCACTCGCCCGAGTTATGATCGGTCACCACGACGCAATCGAGACCGGCTTGCATGGCCTGCCGTAGCCACTCTTCCGGCCCGATATTTTTGAGAGAATCATCCCCACGGCCATAATCACCCGACTTGGGGGTGTGCGTGTGAAAGTCGAATTTCCACCACTTGCTGCCCGGAAAATTCCATTCATCACCCATTTTACATTCTCCTCATGCCATGGGGGACTACCAACAACCTTCACCTTCTCCTGCAGCTGGCCAAGCAGACCTGCCGCCAAAATCGGATTCAGGTTGTCGGCAGCACCCATAACCCGGCTTTGCTCACCTTCCTCGATACCGAGGATATGGAGCAGGCACGACTGATTTATCGGAGCGAGGAGACGCGAGAATCGCAGGTATATAACATCCTCGACCTTCCGGATATTAAGCGCCTGCTTGCAAATAAGGACCTTGGACGCCTGCATGCAACGGGATGGTTGGAGAATGCGGTGTTCTTCAATGAACCGGATGCCGATCAAGAAGAGCCTGAACAGGGAGGTGGCGAGGAGTGAGTACCAGGGTTCTTATGTGCTCGATACCGGCCACTATCCATGACCGGTAGGCTGGGTTGAGGAACGAAACCCAGCTTTTGCGGGCAAGGCTGATTTGCTGGGTTTTGGCCGTCCCTGGCCACAACCCAGCCTACGGCCTCCGGTCCCTTTTTAGACAGTCTCTAAACCTCCCGATAGAGTTCTCCTCCCGCCTCCAGGAACTCGGCGGATTTCTCTTTCATTCCCTTTTCCACCGCGCGCTCTGGGTCTTCGATCCGGTGGGATGCGGCAAATTCGCGCACGTCTTGGGTGATCTTCATGGAGCAGAAGCGAGGGCCGCACATGGAGCAGAAGTGGGCGACCTTGTGCGCCTGGTGGGGCATGGTCCGGTCGTGGTACTCGCGGGCGCGCTCGGGGTCGAGGGACAGGTTGAACTGGTCTTCCCACCGGAACTCGAAACGTGCCTTGGAGAGGGCGTTGTCCCGCAGCTGGGCGTCGGGGAACCCCTTGGCCAGGTCGGCGCTGTGGGCGGCGATCTTGTAGGTGATGATGCCGTCGCGCACGTCGTCCCGGTCGGGCAGGCCCAGGTGTTCCTTGGGTGTGACGTAGCAGAGCATGGCGGTGCCGTACCAGCCGATGGTGGCCGCGCCGATGCCGGAGGTGATGTGGTCGTAGGCGGGGGCGATGTCGGTAATGAGCGGACCGAGGGTGTAGAAGGGGGCCTCGAAGCAGTCTTCGAGCTCCTGGTCCATGTTGTCCTTGATCATGTGCAGGGGGACGTGACCCGGACCCTCGATCATGACTTGTACCTCGTGCTCCCAGGCGATCCTGGTCAACTCGCCGAGGGTCTTCAGTTCCGCGAACTGGGCCCGGTCATTGGCGTCCGCGATGGAGCCGGGGCGCAGGCCGTCACCCAGGCTGAAGGCAACGTCGTAGGCCCGCATGATCTCGCAGATGTCCTCGAAATGGGTGTAGAGGAAGCTCTCCCGGTGGTGGCCCAGGCACCACTTGGCCATGATGGAGCCGCCGCGGGAGACGATGCCGGTAACCCGCTCGGCGGTCAGGGGCACGTAGCGCAACAGCATGCCGGCGTGGATGGTGAAGTAGTCCACGCCCTGTTCCGCCTGCTCGATGAGGGTATCGCGGAACAGCTCCCAGGTAAGCTCCTCGGGCCTGCCGTCGACTTTTTCCAGGGCCTGGTAGAGGGGCACGGTGCCGATGGGTACGGGGGCGTTGCGGAGGATCCACTCCCGAGTCTCGTGGATATTTGGGCCGGTGGACAGGTCCATGAGGGTATCGCCGCCCCAGCGGGCGGACCAGATCATCTTTTCCACCTCTTCGGCGATGGATGAGGTCACGGCCGAGTTGCCGATGTTGGTGTTGATTTTTACCCGGAAATTGCGCCCGATGATCATGGGCTCCAGCTCCGGGTGGTTGATGTTCGCGGGGATGATGGCGCGGCCGGCGGCTACTTCCGAACGGACGAATTCGGGGGTGACCCGCTCGGGCAGGTCGGCACCGAAGGGTTGGCCGCGGTGCCGGCGCAGGAGCTTTTCGTAGCGGGGATCGGATCGCAACTGGTCGAGCCTCCCGTCCTCGCGGATGGCGACGTATTCCATCTCCGGGGTGATCACGCCCTGTCGCGCATAGTGCAGCTGGGAGACACCGACGCCCGCCTCGGCCCGGCGCGGGGCGCGGCTCGGTTGGAAACCCAGGTGGGCGAGGGTGGGATCGTCTCGGCGCCGGCGGCCGAACTCGGAGCTGGGGCCTGTCAGGGACTCGGTATCTCCCCGCTCGTCGATCCAGGCGGTGCGTACCTCGGGCAGCCCGGCACGCAGGTCGATGCGGACGGTCGGGTCCGTGTAGGGGCCGGAGGTATCGTAGAGGTAGATCGGCGGGTTTTCCTCGAGCCCCCGCTTGGTGTGGGTAGGGGTCTGGGTCACCTCGCGCATGGGCACGCGGATGTCCGGGCGCGAGCCCTCCGCGTAGATCTTGCGAGAAGCGGGAAAGGGCTTGGTAACCTGGTCCAGGCGGTGCGCGGACTTACCGGCGAATGCTTCGGGGATGACGCTCATAGCGCATTAACTTTCTCTTAACAAGTTGCTTCCGAAAGTGGGTTGGGCAAAGCCGCCGAGGATGACGGCAGCCACCGTGGACTACATGGACCAAGTGGACTACCTGGACTGAGGGCCGCTATATGCTCCCCAGTCCATGCAGCCTACACCGTCCATGTTGTCTATTGGGCTACTCTCATGCCGTCCAGGTGGTCCACGGCAGCGGCGCGCCCAACCTACCGACGGGAGAGTGCTTGCGCCTGGCCTATCCAGTTATCTCGCTTGATGCGCCCCGGAAAGCGGATGATCTTTTCCAGGCGTTCGATGTCACCATCCGAAAGGGCGGCGATCTGCGCATAGCTGAAGATGCCCTCTCCGTTCAGCTTCTTCGCCAAGACCGGACCGATACCGCCGATTGCCGTCAGATCGTCTTTCTTCGGGACCGGGATCGGCGGTTCTGTCGCCACCTTTGCTGCCTTCGTCTCCTTTGCCTTCTCGGCTACCTCGGCAGTTGCGGGCTTCGTTTCCGATTTTTCCTCGGTAGCCGCCGCAGGTCGGGAGGCAGCAGGCGGTGTCTCCGTTTGCTGCTTCGGGGCAGAGGACAGTGGCTCTGCCGTCACCTTTGCTGTTTTTGTTTCCTTTGCCTTCTCAGACACCTTGGTATCTGCGGATTTCGTTTCCGGTTTTTCCTCAGCAGCCGCCGCAGGTCGGGAAGCAGCAGGCGGTGTCTGTGCACGGCCGGCCGCCAAGCGTTTTTGCATGACTGCTACCGGGGATAAGGCGTAGAGGGCCCTGATCGACTCCAGGACTCCGCCCAGATAGGCCGTTGTACCCTCGGACAAGCTGAGGGTAGTCCGTTCCACTGTCTTTACGAAGTCTTCCCACTCGGAATGCCCCCACACCCCCTGATGCTGCTTGACAAAGGTTACACTGTCGCTTACGACAACTTTCACAGCGTTTTCCACGCTCTCGGTGGATGCGGCGGCGGCGTAGAACTGCTTCATCGCTTCAAGCAGGTTGCCCAGATTCGCCTGCATATCCCCGGAAATATCAAACCCCTTCGCCTGCAGGTTGGATATGAAATCCATCCAGGCCGTGTGATCCCACCAGCCTTTTTTCGTGGTGACGAAGTCGATTGCCAGTTTCGTCAGTTCCTCGAACCTGGTCGTTTCTCCGGTTGTCATTGAACCCTCCTCGAGGTGTTAGCCGGGATGCGTCTAGATCGTGAGTGTCGATAGCAGCATCGGGGTGCGTTTGCCGTCGACAACGACGATGCCGCTCTCGGTCACAAGGTGGTGCTTTTTATCCTTTTCATGATCGTAGCCGATCACCGAGCCTTCGGGGATACGCACGTTCTTTTGTATGACACATCGGCGCAGCTTGGTGTTGCGGCCGATGTCGCAATTATCGAATATGACGCAGGCCTCGATTTCGGCCCCGGCATGGACGTAGACGTTTCGACCCAGAACGGAATCTCTTACCTGTCCCCCCGAGATGATGCAGCCCTCGGAAATGACCGAATCGATAGCCTGTCCCCGGCGGTCCTCCTCGTCGAATGCGAACTTGGCCGGCGGATCGGGATAGCTGGCGGTGCGCAACGGCCACTCCCGATTGAACAGATTGAGCTCGGGGGAGATGGCACGGATATCCATGTTGGCTTCGTAAAAGGCGTCGAGGGTACCGACGTCGCGCCAGTAAGGGGTCTTGTCGGGATCTTCTCCCGGTATCGGGTTGGTATTGAAGTTATAGGCGAACATCTCGGCCCGACCGACGGCCCGCGGCAAGATGTCTTTGCCGAAGTCATGTGAGCTGTCAGGATTGCGCCGATCCTCTTCGATCATCTTCACCAGCATATCGGTGCTGAAGACATAGTTTCCCATGGAGGCATAGACCCGACTCGGATCCCCGGGCATGGTAGGGGCATCGGGCCGCTTTTCGTGAAAGCCCATGATGCGTCCGCTGCTCGTCGCCTCGACCACACCGAAGTCCTTGGCGAATTTCTTGTCCATGGGCAATGCGGCAATCGTGACATGCGCGCGTTTCTGCTCGTGATACTCGATCATAGCGCGGATATTCATGCGATAGATGTGATCCGCGCCGAACACGACCACCACATCGGGTCTCGATTGCTCGATGAGATTGATGTTCTGATGGATGGCATCGGCGGTTCCCTGATACCACTCCTTACCTTCGGTGCGCATCTGGGCCGGCACCGGAATCAGGAACTCAGTCTTCAGGACGCCCCCGAACTGCCAGCCGTCGCTCAGATGCTGCAGCAAGGACTGACTACGAAACTGGATCAGCACGTAAATGGAATAGATCCCGGAATTGATCAGGTTACTGAGCACAAAATCGACAATTCTGTACTTGCCGCCGAACGGAACCGCCGGCTTGGCGCGTTCCCGGGTCAACGGGTAAAGTCGGGTACCCTCACCCCCGGCGAGAACGAAGGCTAGAACCTTGAGCTGCATAGCGACCCCCTGTGCTGGCATTTAGTTTGGAGCTGAGCGGAAAAAAACCGTGCGGGGCTTGAGCTTTTCGGCAAGGTTAGCCCTGTTGGGGGTGATGGGCAAGGGGTAGTGTTCTAATTTTGTTGCTACCGAGTATAGGGAACTTGAAAACTCCCTGTCATGGGGTTTTCAAGGCATCCCATAAACCGAAACAACAAAGTTAGAACGCCACCCGAGGATCGCGTGCCGCTTGGTGTAGGGCACGTACTGGTGCACCTTGCGCCTTTGGGGTTTAAGATAAAGGTAATAAGTCAAAGTCAGTGTAGAAACGTTCGGCTGACAACTGCCGGTCAAGCACCCGCCGCCGACCTGATCAGCCGAGAGTACTCCTGCGCCGCCGGGCGCTCGCTATCTCCCGGTCCCGCACGCTCGCCGAGCGGAGTTCGTCACGGTCCTCATGCGGGCGGGTCCGTATCATTAGCCTTCGCATCCCCGTGGGAGATTTCCGTAACATGTCCGAATCCATATCCGTACCAGAACCCCGGAGCAACGATGTCTCCGCCTACATGCGTGACCTCGGGGAACGAGCACGGGCTGCCTCCCGGACCTTGGCCCGCGCCGACACGACGGCCAAGAACCAAGCCCTGCTGGCCATCGCCGAGGATATCGACCGCCGGCGCGACGCCTTGGCAGAAGCCAACCGCGGCGATCTGGAGGCCGGTGCCGCGAAGGGGCTGGACCCGGCCCTGCTCGACCGGCTGGAGCTGACCCCGGCACGGGTAGATACTATGATCGAGGGGCTGCACCAGATCGCGGGCCTGCCCGATCCGGTGGGCACCATCACGGATCTGAGCTACCGCCCCAGCGGGATCCAGGTCGGGCGTATGCGGGTCCCCCTGGGGGTGGTAGGGATCATCTACGAATCCCGGCCGAATGTCACCGCGGACGCCGCGGCCCTGTGCCTCAAGTCCGGGAATGCCGCGATACTGCGCGGCGGCTCCGAGGCCCTGCGCTCGAATCAGGCGCTGGCCCGAAGCATCCGGTACGAGCTCGAACACGCCGGCTTGCCCGCGGACGGGGTGCAGGTGGTCGCTACGACGGATCGCTCCGCGGTGAGCGCCATGATCGCTATGCCCGAGTTCGTGGATGTCATCATTCCGCGCGGCGGCAAAGGCCTGATCAAGCGCATCAGCCATGAAGCCAGGGTACCGGTGATCAAGCACCTCCACGGTGTCTGTCACGTCTACATCGACGCCGCGGCCGACCCGGAAAAGGCCTTCGACGTGGCCCTGAACGCCAAGACCCAGCGCTACGGGACCTGCAATACCATGGAGACTCTGCTGGTGGCGGAGGATATCGCCGAGACGATTCTGCCCCGACTCGGGGCGGCCTTTCGGGAACGGGGTGTGGAGCTGAGGGGCTGCCCGCGTACCCGGGAGATTCTGCCCGACGCTCTGGCGGCGACGGAAGCTGACTGGGATACCGAGTATCTGGCCCCTATCCTCTCCGTGCGTCTGGTTGCGGATCCGGATGCTGCCATCGAACACATCGCCCGTCACGGTTCCCAACATACGGATGCCATCATCACGGAAGACTACAGCCGGGCCCGGCGGTTCCTGCGCGAGGTCGATTCGAGCTCGGTGATGGTCAACGCTTCGACGCGTTTCGCGGACGGGTTCGAGTACGGCCTCGGCGCCGAGATCGGCATCAGTACCGACAAGTTTCACGCCCGCGGCCCCGTGGGTCTGGAGGGACTGACCTCGGTCAAATTCGTGGTCTTGGGAAACGGAGAGATCCGCGGTTGATCCGATAAAGCGGTATCAATCTCGGCATGAACACCTAATCAACAGAAATCTACCATGACCGAATTAGTGACAGAAGAGGAGATGATTCGCTCTATTTGTGGCCATCTCCCGCAGCTGCTACGCAGCGATCCGGCGCTGGGCGACTATATTCTCAGCGTTACCCGCGAGCATTTCCCTACCAAGGTGGAAACGGAAGACCGGTTTACCCGGATGCTGAATGAATTGGTACGGGATCGGGAGGCCCAGAGCCGTAAATGGGACGAACAAAACCGTAAATGGGAGAAGCAACAAGCCGAGGATAAACGTAAGTGGGACGAACAAAACCGTAAATGGGAGGAGCAACAAGCCGAGGATAAACGTAAGTGGGAGGAACAAAACCGCAGATGGGAGGAATCAAACCGACACTTCGACGCAGTGAACAAGCGAATCGATCGCTCGATTGGTGCCTTGGGGGCACGTTGGGGCCTCCAATCGGAGCGGGCCTTCCGGGATGCGCTGGCCGCCATCCTGGTGGAGAGCTTCGAAGTGGAGGTGGTCAACATCGACGAGTTCGACCGTGAAGGCGAGGTATTCGGGCGTCCGGAGCAGGTCGAGCTGGACGTGATTATCAAAAACAGCGTGCTGATTCTCTGTGAGCTCAAATCCTCGATGAGCAAATCCGATATGCACATCTTCGAGCGCAAGGTCCGTTTTTATGAGCGGCGTCATGGCAGGCAGGCGACCCGCATGATCGTGGTGTCGCCCATGATCGATGAGCGGGCACGCCGGGTCGGCGAAGAGCTGGGTATCGAGATGTACCCCGATTCCCTGAATGTGCCGGTGTAGCAAAACGGACGGAAACCCGAATTTACACGGCATGATCGGTGTCTTCGGCGGCACCTTCGACCCGATCCACTTCGGCCACCTGCGTCCGGCCCTGGAGATTCTCCAGGATCTGTCGCTCGACGAGATCCGCTTCGTTCCCCTGAATACTGCCGTGCACCGCGCCCAGCCGGTGGCAACGGCCAGGCAGCGTCTCGCCATGGTGCAGGCCGCGGTAGCAGACCAACCGGGGTTTGTCGTGGACGCGCGCGAGCTTCGGCGCGCCGGCGGTTCCTACTCCTACGACACCCTCGCGTCCCTGCGCCTGGAACTCGGCCCGCAGCTTCCCATCTGTCTGTTGACAGGGCTGGATGCCTTCGCAGAACTCCCTACCTGGCACCGGTGGGAGGAGATCGCGGGTATGGCACACTTGGTGGTTATGCGCCGCCCCGGGGCGGACGAAGCGACGGGTCCCAAGCTGCGGCGCTGGCTGGAGCCGCGTCTGGCCGCAGACCCCGCAGCACTGGCCCGGAGCCCCGGCGGGCTGATCCTATTGCGGGACGTAACCCAGCTGGACATCTCCGCGACGGCCATCAGGTCCCGGATCGCGCAGGCTCTGAGTCCACGCTTCCTGCTCCCCACAAGCGTGCTGGCCTTCATTGAGCGGGAGGGTTTGTATCGCTCATGAGCCCAACCCGCGACCTGAACGACTCATGATCCCCTGAAGAGGAAGTGATGAATGATGAATGATGAGAAGATCCCTCGCTCCGCTCGGGATAGGTCTCCGTATGTTCCGGGGTTCCTGACCCTTTCATCAGTCATCATTCATCACTCATCACTCGTCACTCAAAAAATATGCAGATAGAGCAATTGAAGCGGCTGGTCCTGAGCGTCCTCGGCGACTTGAAGGCCCGGGACGTCTCGGTTATGGATGTGCGCGGCAAGACCGTGGTGACCGACTTTATGATCGTGGCCTCCGGTACCTCGGAGCGCCACGTCAAGGCGTTGGCCGAGACGGTCGCCTTCCGGGCCAAGGACGCGGGAGAGCCCCCTCTGGGCACCGAGGGGGTCCGGGAAGGCGAATGGGCCCTGGTGGACCTCAATGGCCTGGTGGTCCACATCATGTTGCCCAAGGTGCGCGACTTTTATAACCTGGAACGCCTGTGGTCAACACCTGCGCCGGCGACATCCGAGGTAGCTGTGCACTAGGATCCTTGAAGGACCCGCATCTTTACAAATGAGTCAAGTGTGTGCACTCCCAAGGGGGCAGTTATCAAGGGGCAGGTAGCCCGTAGGATGGACGTAGGATGCGGTGAGCGCGGCAGGTCTTATCAGGATGGCACTACGAGGGGCGCGAACCGCATCTTTGGACGGTACGCCGTGCCCAACACCGTTGTTTTGTTGGGCACGGCGCACCGCCTGCCTGTCGGCAGACAGGTCCTTGGTGCGCCTCATCTCGACTCGTCGGTCTGAAGCGAAGCCTCGTTAGTTGTTGCAATGATTGGTGATTCCAAACAAATCCGGAAGTCAGCCTCCGAGGGCGAGGTGGGGGCATTTCTGCGCCAAGTGGCAAAAACGCCGGTGCGTGCTGTGGGCGGACGTGGCCGTTTGATCTTTGCCATGGACGCCACCGCGAGCCGCAAGCCGACCTGGGACCGGGCGGTACGGATCCAGGCAGCCATGTTCAGCGAGAGCGCGGATCTGGGTGGGCTGGAGGTCCAGCTTTGTCATTACGGGGGCGTTCGGGGATTTGAGTGCTCGCCTTGGTACCAGGAGGCCGCTGCACTTCGTAACTGCATGACCGGCGTCTCTTGCACGGCAGGGCTCACCCAGATTGGCCGGGTGCTCCGACATGCCGGGGAGGAGTCACAGCGCGGTAAGGTGAACGCCCTGGTATTCGTGGGCGACTGTGTCGAGGAGAACCCGGACGAGTTGGCCGGACTTGCCGGACAGCTCGGTCTCTTAGGATTACCCGCCTTCGTCTTCCAGGAAGGGTCCGATCCCGAAGCGGAGCGGAGCTTCCGCCGGATTGCGCGCCTGAGCGGAGGCGCCTATTGTCGTTTTGATGCGAGCAGCCCGCAAACCCTGCATGACCTGCTGAGCGCCGTCGCAGTTTACGCCGTCGGCGGTCATGCGGCACTGGAGCAGTTCGGAAAGAAACGCGGCGGCGCAGCCCTGCGCCTGACCCGCCAGATCATCAAAACCTGATCTCCCCGAACCATGTTCGGTCGCCTGATCATACTGATCGCCCTGGTGGGTGCCCTGCTCTGGTTCCTGCACTGGTTCAGAAGTACCCCCCCGGAGCGGGTTGCCAAGGTGCTGCGTCGCTCCCTGCTCTGGGGCACCGTGGGTCTCCTGGTACTGCTGGCGGTCAGCGGTCGCCTGCACCCCCTGTTCGCGGCCCTCCCCGCCGCCGTTCCCGTGATCATCCGGGCCGTCAATCTACTGCGGCTATTGCCGATGATCCGGCAGGCCATGCGGGCCCTGGGGCTGTCCGGAATATCGGGGGCGACGGCGGGTGCCGGTCTCGGCGGCGGAGGGCGGACATCCTCGATCCGCACCCGTTTTCTGGAGATGACCCTGGATCTCGCCAGCGGCGAGCTGGATGGGCTGGTTCTGGAAGGACCCCTGCAGGGTCGCCGCTTGTCCGCGCTGAACCTGGAGCAGCTGATGGACCTGCTGACCCTGTGTCGGAGCCGGGACGCCCAATCCGCCGCGGTACTCGAGGCCTACCTCGACCGGGTCCGGGGCGGGAACTGGCGGGAACACGCGCGAGAGGCGGGAACAGGAACCGCGCCGCCGGCCGATGCCGGACTGACCCCGGAAGAGGCACTTGCGATCCTCGGCCTTGGGCAGGGGGCGAGCGAGGGCGAAATCCGCGCTGCTCATCGCCGCCTGATACAGAGGTTCCATCCGGACCGTGGCGGCTCGGACTACCTGGCGGCCAAGATCAACGCAGCGAAGCGGTTGCTCCTGGGTGAACAGTAGTCTGATGGCGGGGTATCATGAGCTGCACACACAGAGGAGACGGGGTCAGGTCATGATCCGTGACTCTTGATGGGGTAGTTTCTGATAAAGTCTATTCGTTAACCTGGAACTCATATTATGACCATTTCTGAAATCATGCCTACTATCCGGTCGCTGCAACATAGCGATAAATTTCTGCTTATGAATTTTTACTCCATGAAATCGCTAAGGAAGAAGACATTAGCCTGGATGCTATCCAAGTTAACCAAGTTAATGAACCGAAAACTATAGACGCTTTACAATCCATTGCAAAATTGGCACAACCGCTGGGACCAGGGAACTTGGCACGTAACTTCGATCACTATATCCAAGAAGGTTGATATCCGATGACTCTGCCAAATAGGATATTCGTCGATACGTCGTTTTTTATTGCATTGCTCAATAGTCGAGATGCTTACCATGCGGATGCATTATCGTTGCAAGAGCATACCACCAAGCAGCAGACCTACAAAATCACTAGCGAATATATCTTGCTCGAATTGTGTGATGGATTGGCAAAACTCAGCTATATCCGTGACTCTTGATCGAGTAGATTCACGCCATGGCCAGACCGCTACGTATCGAGTTTGCCGGTGCTCTTTACCACATCACCTCGCGCGGGAATGGGCGGGACGCTATATTTCTTGGAAGACGGTGATCGGGAGCTGTGGCTGGATGGCTTGGGACAGGTCTGCAAACGCTTCAACTGGATTGTTCACGCCTACTGTCAGATGGGGAACCATTATCATCTGCTTGCCGAAATCCCCGACAGCAATCTTTTTCCGCAGGGATGCGAGATACCGCAATCTTCGAAGCTTTGCCAGCGGGAGCTACAACATGCGAGAAATCGGCGATCATGTGGGAGTGCACTACTCTGAGGATCAGTAGAATTATCAGTCTGATCGCGAAGGCACAAGTCAAAACCTGACCCTTCTCCCCGATGCCTCACCGGAGGCGATTCTCCAAACAAGCGCGAATAATCCTGGACGAAGTCCGCGGAAGGTCCTGCTCGTAACTCCAGAATCCGACGATCTGGCGAATCTGGCCATGTTGATGTGGCTTGCTTTCAGCATCAAATGAAGCAGATCGAGCGTCTTCCACGCTTTAATGTCAAATGCTTGAGCGAGTGCTCGCATGTCGCGATCATCCGTGACCGGAATGCCCAACATGTACCCATAAGCAAGAACAATCACGTCGACGCGCGATGCGCCGAGTTCCGAGGTGATTGCATAATCCCAAAGGAACTCGTAAACGGTCGGAAGCTCCTTATTCCGCTGGGACCTGGAAAGCGTCAAGCGCTGCTTGCGGTTCTCCGAAACTTCAGCATCCCGACCCACGCGAACTTCGTTCGTAGTCGCGGGTTGCGGGCCATGCCATCATCCAACTCCTTGGCGACGTATAGACAGTACTCTTCCTTGCCGAACGGACGGAACAAGAAGAGGATGTATGCTCTTGGCCAGCCGAAATAGGTGTTCGAGTCCAGCAGGATCTTCAACTGTGCCACCGACCGCCCTTCACTTCCTGTTCGCCATCCGTCGGCCTACCGGCATCACAGTTCTCGCGCTCCTGTCCTCACACGAGCTCCGCGTGGATCTCGCGAGCATCCATGAGCGGAACATCGAGCACAGATTGCACGTAACCGTCCCTTCCGGTATCCCGCAGGTACGCAGCCAACACGTCGAAGAACGGGCTTGCAGCGCTTCCAAACGCAACGTAATCCTTGCCGTCGCCCCTTCCGGCCCAAACATGGCCTTGCTCACGCTGTAGTACTCTTTTGCTCAGATTCTTAGCGGCTCCGTAGATGCTCTCTTCGAGGTCCACGGACTAAACCCCGCTTTGGGCGTACTTGTTTCGTTCGTGTAGAGCGGAGATCGGGAAATCAGGTGCTCCTCGGCGATCTCATTAATCCGGTCGATTCGGTGCCCGTCGTTCTGGCTTTGACGATACGTTCATGTGCCCGTCGCGGCTCGGGAAACAAAAGCGCTCCGGCAAACGCATCGGCGTAAATCTTCTCCCTTGTCCCCTGTCAACTGCAGAGCAAGTACGTGCCCCAGTTCGTGGGCCATCCACTTGAAATCACGCCTCACATCGAGGTTGAGGTACACGCGGTTCTGAATCGGGCAAGAAGATGTGCAGAGCGTTTCGTGGTGCCCTTCTGCCACAAAACGGGATCAGACCGTCTGTGTGTCAGTGAACCGCTTGATCAGGTGCCGATAGTCGAGCGCCTCTCGCGAAGATGCCCACGTCCTCGCCTGAGCGGCGCTGAACGTAGTCGTAATCAGCCGAGGGTTTCTTTAGGGTGGGAGGTCGGATGAATTGCCGAATGGCAGGTAGGGAACCAGCGGCTTCAGCGACAGCCCCATCTCTTCGCGCGGGCGATGTGCTTCGGTCGTCTTCGACGCACCACGCTTCGGAAATGCGATGCACCGGTTCGACCCGGATCCACGTACTACCAGGTCATTCAGGCGTAGTCCGGTTAGAAGGGCAAGCTTTCGAGAAGCTTGTCAGGCCGGGGAAGCTCTTTCCGTTGAGCCACTTGAAGCCGTTTCTGCGAAAACGTCGAGCTGCGCGCGAGGAACACCGCTGAGGCCCGCCTTTTCCATCGCGGCGGACAGTGTTTCAGGGCTAACGCTTTTCCATTGATGTGGGAGCATGCGGGTACCGTCAACTTTTGTCAACCGCGAAGATCGAGATACCGCACCGGAGCCTTTGCCGGCGGGGGCTACAACATGCGGGAGATCGGCGATCATGTGGAGTGCACTACTCGAGGATCAGTGGAATTATCACTCTGATCGCGAAGGCACAGGTCAAGACCTGACCCTTTTCCCTAACGAGCGTCGCTGCTCCGCTACTCGCCCACCTCTCTCAGGAGCCGCTGCACTAATTCGTCTGGAGGCGTGTACAGTTTCCCGTAGGCACCGGACTACGGGTTCTGCCTGATCGATCAATCCTGTCGCCTTCGCGCGACCGACAATTCCCAAAGTGCCGACAATCTAAGTCCCATGGCCTTAGCACAGCCTGGCCTCCAAGTCATCGATGACGACCCGCTCCGACTTGTGGGCGAGCGCGTATGCGATCACCTGAGTCTCGCCAGCGCCCAAATCCGGCTGAGGATTTCGGTTACCGTCTCGTTATCGGCGATGGTAAAGGCAAGCGACGGCGTTGATCGCCTGGAGTATTGTGTCACCACGGACTTGGCTCCGACTTCGCCGGCAACGGCTCTCGGGACTACAACCTGATTGGCCAACGCACCGAGGAGACCCAAATAATCGGTCTTGCCCAGCAGGATCAGCGGTGAGGCGTTGACGACCCAACTCCTATGCACTATGGATCTCGTCCGCAAGCTCGTTCGGGGTGACGGCAGGCGGGATTTACGCCGGTAGCATCGGTCCAGAACTCAGCCCGGTCAGCTCCGCAGTTCCGCCGCCTCGGGATACAACCCCCTGGGCATACCACTGCACAGCGGCGGCAGTGCGCATCTCACGGGCAAACTCGCTCGGTGCCAGACGCAGTGCGCCGAATGCCGAGGCGTCGAAGTCAAAGCGATCGTGGTGGTCAGAGCTACCTGGGAAAGAATTACGGGGTCAGGTTATGATCTGTGATGGTGTGTGCTTCGATACTAAGAAGCCTGGCGGGGGATGCGCTACGCTTCCACCCTTACGCGGGCTGTGAAACGACCCATCAATTGGGCTTGATCCCTTACTTTCGAGCAGAGCGAGCGGCATTTCGAACGGTCGGCTGGAGCCTTTGTCAGGCAACTCTTCATACGAACGTGTTTGCTTAAGATAGTCCCCATGTGCCTTTTGAAGATACTCAATGTAGAGCTTAGATTGTGTCGAATTCCTCCGAGATACTATGGCGTATCCGCCGAATGTCGGCAATTGATCATCGTTCTCGTTCATGATGTTTCTCCCATAAGTTCGAGTGGGGTTGTCAATATCGGAACATGCAACCCCAACAATGTATTGATTATCTTATGTGTGAGGCTTTGTTTGCGTTGGCAAGGTTTTGCAGCTCCATCAGCAAGTAATCCAACTTATGATACGATGCTAAAGCAAGGTGTAGTGCATCTCGAATGGATCCCGCGGCATCAGATGGTGCTTGAAATAGACCTGCATGATCCCTTCGATTTGGCTTGTGGGTTCAACCGCCGGAAGACTAAGGGCTAGTTCAAGGGCAGTTTGTTTATGCGGGTTTGTTTCCTCTCTTAGTTCATCGAAGACCGCAGTGCTTGTTACGAGCGAATAGTCCTTGCTGTGTTTGTCCCACCACTGACGAGTCCAATCTCTCATGGCGATTACCGAGTGGCTGGAGTTCATCATAATAGAAACTAAAGATTGAAGTTTCTATGTAGGCAGTTTCCTTCATATGTTTCCGGAGCTTCATGATTTAATCGCTGTTTTGGATCTGCCGACACATTTTATTAGGCGATTCGTTGGGGTTCGTTCCTCACCCCGTCCTTCGGGCTACGGCTACGGGCTACGGGCTGTTGATGGTGCCATCGCTCTCCCCGTACTACCGTGGTTAAAGGGATTTTAGTGATGAGCAACCACTATCACATTGTGGTTCGTCATTGACCGGGAACGGGCTTTGGGGTGGTCGGTAATAGATGGCAAACATAGAGAATACTGTGATTATAATGCTTAACACTAGATAAGATAGCAAAACGACCCAATTCTCTCAACCCATGGGCCGAGGGCAAGTACTTTGATCTCGAACGCGGCAGGATAAATATGTGTAATAGCCCCACAAATAATAATAACAATATGAACAGCCCAAAACTAAACCAGTATCCTATTTCCTTCTTGATTCATTAAAAAGTAGGACTAACATAAATGCGGTATAGGCAAATATTGTAATCAAAAAAATATGTGGCCAAAGGTTACTGCATAAATGATGTCTGTGTAATATGCCTGCCCCTCGTTCTTATGTGACTTGCTAAGAAAATTCTCCCAGCCATAAAATGGTTTTTCTTCAATTGATTTTTTATCGGCGCCAAGAAAAAATGGCTCAACATGGCGGGCGATCCAAATACCATTTTGACTTATTACTTTTTGATTGGCTCGCAAATGCGTATCAATAGTAATAGAAACAACCACTGTAAGAGCAAGTGACAAAATTACTCCTGGATGGTTAGGGCAATGAGATTCAACGGCTCCTTCTCCCCTTTTTCTATTTTTATTATTGTATACTAAAGCGATAAAACCAAGAATTATGCCCATAAATAAGAATTTCATTTCGTACCAATTTGATTCATGTTGAAGACAGTAACTACAAGTTCTGAAGGTTTCATTAGAATAGAGCATGACTCCACCAGTCTTTCTGACGTAAAGTTGACATTGATGCCTCCTGTATAGACATCATGATCTTTTTTCACTACTGAATAACCATCCAGTTCTTTATATTTTATATTTGATAATACAATTGTGTCAGTTTTTTTAAAAATCTTTGAATATATCGAGTTTAACGAGTCTAATAAATTTGAGGCCACAATAATCATAAAACCGATCACAGAGACCACAAGTATAGGTTTTATTTTTAGTAGTTTATTTATAACTTCCTCAATTGGTTTCATAATTTATCTCTCTTACTTACTCTATGATAATTGCGAGAGAAGGCAAGTCTTCAGGAATGTGGGGACCTGACAACGATACTAGGTAGCGTTGACATTTATGCCAAGCAGATCATGAAATCACCGGAGTGATATTCTCGCCGGTTTCAGAATCGAACAAGTGGACATCGCCTGGTTCGACGGAAAGGTCGATTGTTTCCCCTTCCTGCGCTCGAATATCCGCTCCCAGTCGTGCGACAACACGCAAGCAATCATCATGTCCGGCATCGAGCTCGAGCTCCCGATGCAGTGCGTCCAACCTCCCGCCGGTATTTGCGCGCACGTCGAAATGCACGAAAAGATCCGCTCCGAGCCATTCGACCACTTCTAACCGAGCTCGGAACTTCAACGCTTCGCCATCAGACCGACTAGCGACCCGAAAACCCTCAGGGCGAATACCTGCGATGACCTCGCGCTTTCCCCGCGGCAAGCTATGAGAAGAATCTTCGGGAAGCGCGACCTCGCTCATGGGAAGAATGAGCCTGTTCCCCTCGATCTCAGCAGGAAGGAGGTTCATGGCAGGTGATCCAACGAAGCCGGCGACGAACAAGTTGGCCGGACGTCCGTAGAGCTCCCGCGGCGTTCCTGTCTGTTGGATCTCCCCCTTACGCAACACCGCGATCCGATGACCGAGGGTCATGGCCTCGGTCTGATCGTGGGTGACATAGACCATTGTCGTACCGAGACGCCGCTGCAGCCGCGCCAGCTCGGTTCGCATCTGCACTCGGAGCTTGGCGTCCAGATTCGAAAGCGGCTCGTCGAGCAGGAAAGCGGACGGCTGGCGCACGATGGCTCGGCCCATGGCTACGCGCTGCCGCTGGCCGCCGGAGAGGGCCGCGGGTTTGCGTGCGAGCAGCCCGCCGAGTTCCAGGATGGTTGCGGCTTCTTCGACTCGCGCGGCGATTTCCGCGTTGTCCATCCCGGCCAGCTTGAGCGGGAAGGCCATGTTCTCGCGCACGGTCATGTGGGGATAGATGGCATAGCTTTGGAAGACCATCGCCATGTTGCGGTCTTTGGGATCCCTCTCCGTCACCGACTCGCCGCCGACCCGGACAGCCCCGGATGTGGGCCGCTCGAGACCGACAATAATCTTGAGCAGTGTCGATTTGCCGCAGCCGGAGGGTCCGACCAGAATGAATAGCTCGCCGTCGCGAATGGTCAAGTCGGTCGGCCGGAGAACTTCCGTGCCATCCGCAAAGCGTTTGTTTACCTGCTCGAGAACGATCTCCGCCATTTCTACCCCCTTTCTACCCCTTGACTGCACCCGCGGTAAGTCCGGCAACGATGCGCCGTTGGAAGATGAGGACCACCAGACTCACCGGGACCGTAACCACTACGGAGGCGGCGGCGATGGAGCCGGTCGGCAGCTCGAAGCGGGAACTGCCGGTGAAGAAGGCGATGGCGGCGGGTACCGTCCTGGCATCGTTGGTGGAGGTCAGCGCCGCGGCGAACAGAAAATCGTTCCACGCGAAGATGAATACCAGGATGGCTGCGGTAAAGATCCCCGGTGCCGCCAGGGGGGCGATCACGTGGCGGAACGCCTGAAACGGCGTCGCACCGTCTACGCGGGCCGCTTTGTCCAAATCCCACGGGATCTCGCGAAAGAAGGCCGACAGGATCCAAATGGCCAACGGTAGGGTAAAAGTCATGTAGGGTAGAACAAGACCCGGCCAGGTGTTGTAGAGACCTATGTTCCGCCACAGGTTGAATAATGGACCGATGACCGCCACCGGAGGAAACATGGCGATGGACAAGGCCGCCCCCAGTATAAGGGCGCGTCCGCGAAAGCGCAGTCGCACGATGGCATAGGCGGCGAACATGGCCAGCGACACGGCGAGCAGGGTCGAAACTGCGGCGATGCCGATGGAGTTCCAAAGCGCTGCCGGAAACTGGGCGTCCGCAAAGATCGCCCGGTAATGTTCCAGACTGATCTCCCGTGGAACGAAGCGGTTGTCGTTCAGGTCCGCCGCGGGCTTGAGCGACAGGGACAGGATCCACGCAACCGGAAATAGCGCATAGGCGATCACGACCAGGCTGCCGGTGCGCCAGAACAAGGTTTCAAGCACACCTCTGTGCGGGCTCACGTTTTGTCCTCCGCGGCGAAGCTGGCCCCAAGACCTTTAACGAAGAGCATCGCGATGGCGACGACGCACAGGAAGATCAGCACCGACACCGCCGAGCCGAGCCCGAGGTTGAGCCGGCTGACAAGGGCGTGGTAGCCGACGATGGATACCGTCTCAGTGCCCTGGGCGCCGCGGGTCTGCACGAAGACGGTGTCGAAGATGCGAAAAGCATCCAGGGTACGGAACAGCAGAGCCACCATGACCGCGTTGCGCATCAGGGGTAGGGTCACCCGAAAGAAGCGCTGCCGGGCACTCGCTCCATCCACGCGCGCCGCGTCCAGCAAGTCCCGGGGAACCAACGTCAAGCCCGCAAGCAGCAGCAGGGCCATGAAGGGCGTGGTCTTCCATACCTCGGTGAGGATGATCACCAAGAAGGCCGACCAGCGTTCCGTCAGCCAGGGCGTCTCCAGGCCGAGCCATGGGTTTATGAACCCCGTGACCGGGTCGAAGGCGAACTTCCAGGCCAGAGCCGCGACGATGGTAATGATTGCGTAAGGGACCAGGATGGACGCGCGAACCGTACTGCGCAGGAAGAGAACCCGGTGCATCAACAACGCGAGCAACATGCCCAGCACCAGTTCGATGGAAACCGAACCGACGGTAATGATCAGGGTGTTGGCCAGGGACTCCCACCAAACTCCAGAGGTGAGCACGCCGGCATAATTGGCGAGTCCGACGAACGCCCGTTCGTCCGGAAAACGCAGGTCGTAGCGGAAGAGCGAGAGCCACAAAGCGTAGCTGATCGGATAGGCGGTCACCAGCAGCATGGCCAGAGCCGCCGGGGTGCACAGGAGCCAGGCCAGGCGCTCCTCCGAGTGGTCGCGCACGCGGCTCATAATAGGCCCTCCGAGCGCAGTGCGCGGCCTACGGCATCGCGGAGGCGCTCGGCATCCCGCTCGGGCTCGATCCTGGAGAGGGGATGCAGCGTGCGGCTGATCGCCAGCGAGACATCGTTGTAATAGGGTGTCCGGGGACGTTGCACGGCATCGCGCAATGTCTCGCGCAACAGGTCGGCGAAGGGAAAGGTCGCCCGTACCTGCGGATCGTCGTAGAGCCTGTCACTCGTCGGAGGCAGGCCGCCGCGCGCAGCGGCAAGACGCTGACTCTCCGGGGAGGCGATACAAGCGGCGGCGCACCGTGCCAGGGCCGGATGGTCTGAGAAGGCTCCCACCCCGAGGTTGATGCCCCCGATCGTGACTCGGCTGGGCCGTCCCGGCTCCACTGCGGGCCAACGCGCCCAGCCCATGTGCTCGGCGACCGCCGGGGCATTTGCTCGGGCGCTCGGCCACACATATGTGTAGTTGACCATGAAGCTCGAGCCGCCGGACTCGAAGGCAAGGCGTGACTGGTCCTCGCGGGTGGTGGCCAGACCCGGATCGGCGGCTGGGGACCCGGCAAGGCGATGCAGGATGCGCAAGGCCTCCCGGGTAGGAGCGCTACTCAAGGCGGGAGCGTCCGTCTGCTCGTCGAGCACCGAGCCTCCGGCGGATGCGAGCAGGGACACGAAAAAGACCGTGAGTCCTTCATAGCGCTCTCCTTGGGCCTGGATCGTGCCGTCCTCCCCGAGCCTCTCGGCCAAGTCGATCATTTCGTCCCAGGTCTGCGGCGGTTGCGGTACTCGGTCAGTGCGGTACCAAAGCAGCTGAGTGTTGGTGGTAAAGGGTGCCGCCCACAGCCGCCCCTCGTAGACGGCGCTCTCCACCGCGGAATCGATACGGCCATCGCTGACCCGCCGGGCTGCGTCCTGCGGCCAGGGCAGGATCCATCCTGCTTGCGCGAACTCTGCGGTCCAGATCACGTCCATTCCGATAATATCGATATCGCTGTCCTGCGCGGCCAGACGCCGCGCCAATTGCTCGTGCTGCTGGTCGGCGTCGGCGGGAAGCGGCTTGAGCTCGACGCGGTAAGCGCCGTCCGACTCCTCGGCGCAACGCCGCGCCACTTCAGCAAAAGCACCGGACGGCTCGTTGAACACGTACCAGTTAAGAACCGGAGTGACTGGTGCTTCCCGGACACAACCGGACATGAGAGCTGCGGCAAGGACCGCACCGATCCGGAACCTGATACGGAATGTCGAGTTGGTTGACACTAGCATGAAAACCTTACTGCATTAGAACCACGGATGGACACGGATAAACACGGATCACAATCTGTGTTTATCCGTGTCCATCCGTGGTTCTTCGGTGCGGTTCGTTATCGAGGATCTTCAGATAAAGCCCAACCGTAATCGTTAGAATCGCACTCAGTAGCACATACAGAAGCGGCTGATGCAATTGCGACTGCACGTACACGGAGCTCCACGGCCAGGGCTGTGTGGAAAACGCACTCGGATAACTATGCGCCATCCAGGCAAAACCGCAGAGAAGTACATGTACGAACCCGAAACTAATTATCAGCCATTGCCGTTGAAGTTTCAATCTGTTATGGCGATCGTCACGATCCATACCGATCAATCCATTATAGACACCGCCCCGACCTTTGTCGATCTTGATTTGTTTCCAAGCTTGAAACAAAAGGAGCAAATAAATCGAGTACAGCAGCCATGAAATGACGTGAAGCTGGGGCCAGGTAAACCGCCAGATAACATCCGTGTGCATACCTCCGGTGTTCTTCACGCCATGACCATGTCGAATGAACGTCTCCCACCCGAGAAGACCCTGCTCAAGAAGAAACGGGTCCTCTATGTGTCGATGGATCCAGACGCCCAGTTGCGCTACTCCTGACACTATGCTCCGAACATGGGCGTCTATCACCAAAGCGATGCAGGTTGCAACAGCAAGAACCAAACATATCACCACTATTGGTTCTATCAGACGGTTAAGGGTAGATCCCATGCTGTTGGGCTGCTTACTAATAAATTGTGGAGCAACGAACAATAGCGCCCCGAATAGCCCCCCTACGAGAAGGAATTTGTAGTGAAACCAATCCTCCTCCCTTTCGATCTTGAGTTTGATCTCTGTGACAGCCTTCTTGTGCTCTTCTATTATCAGCTGTTCTACGAAACCGATATTGTGGGAGTTATCCTCAGTGCACTTTTTCCTAGTGTCTCCTTTACCACAGATAGTGAACTCTCCCATAGTGACTCTTTTCTTACCGTAATTTTCTGGAACCTGCTCAAAGCATGGTGTTTTTCCTCCTTCGGGACAAATATCGACAGGCGGAAACCAAAACAGCATCAACATGACCGCTGTTCCGAGAAGAAAAACCAAAACAAGCTCTTTCCGAAAACCTTCCAAACGCCAACGAAGAATAAATAACGCAAGCAATATAATGAGGATGAAGAATGCGAATGTCTGCACTAAATCTTCAATAGCGAGATCCTTATCTTCAACAGCGGACTCCTCAAAATTGCTCGCCACAATATCGAGCTTCCCCAAATTGCCCGCCACAACATCGAGCACATCTCCATGAAAAAGTGTCAACAGCATTAAGACTATCGAAAGTGAAAGGAATAGGCCGACAAACACCCTCCGCCATTCCCGAGACCACAAGTTAGAGTTCATGGTTCTCTCCAAAACACCTGCCAGGGATTACGTGAAGCAGTAGCACGCTAACCTAGCGAGGCTTCGCCTCAGACCGACGAGTTGCGGTTTTGTCCGCACGCTCGTCGCACAATTCTAATTCGACAAGATTTACAGGATTTTCAAGATTTACAGGATTTTTTTCTTGTTGCCCTGAACGTTCGCCGCACGGTTACCTGCTTGCCCAAGCGCGTAGGATGCGGTGAGCACGGTAATACCTTCAGGATTGCGTTTGGGGTCGGCGCGAACCGCATCGATGATGGCACCACCGGAGGGCGTGTGGGCCGGGGTCACGTGGACCGCAATGCCATTAAGTTAAGCGTTACCGGTCGGCAAAGTAAGAGAAGAAACTACGAATCACGCGAATCCTCGCGAATCGATTCGCGGAAATTCGCGTGATTCGTAGTTTTCTCTTCCGCATCGGTAAGTGGCCAACAGCTAACTTAATGGCATTGACGTGGACCGGGGTCAGGTCTTGTATTCCATCATTCATAGATGCACCGACCTCGCTTTACCGCCACCAAGATTCCATGGCAGAGAACAAGCCCTTGGGTAACCGTTCAGACCCCCACTGTTTTTGCGATCTCCCCGGCACCGGATTCCGGTACCCAGCCCTGAAAGGGCGTGACACCGAAGGCGTCAATCCCGGCGTACCGTTCATCGTCGGTACCGCCTGATTTCCGCGCCAAGAGCTTCGAGCACACCTGAGACCGCGAAGGTTATCCTCTCGCTTTTATGTCACGCCCTTTCAGGGCTCGATTCCAAACCCCGACACCACCCAGGGCGTTGCCCTGGGCTGGTATGTTCGACCCCTTCGGGGTCATGGTAAACCAGTCGCTCCGCGACAATCCGTAATCGTTCAGCCCCCTGCTATACTGCCACATGGCACAATTTGCGCATTTCACTCCCTCTCCCCCTGAGAGAGGGCCAGGGTGAGGGGGAAATTCAAAAGCTCGGATTATGCCGTGTGGCAGTATATTTTTGCCATCTGCCTGGCACCGGCGGATTCCGGCAATTCCTGCCGCAATGACGAGATGGGGGCTGAACGGTTACGCCCTTGGTGCGCGTCCGTATCTTGATAAGCACCAGGTTGCGAGAACCTTTTCCTGTTCGCTCACAACACCGCATCCAACCCCTTACGATCAATGAGGGTGAGAAGTTTCGCGGAAGGCCCGCTCGGCTTCTTCTCACCTATCTCCCACTTTTGAACGGTGGATACACTCGTATTCAAGACAGCGGCAAAAACCGCTTGGCTGACATGCACCGTTTCGCGAAGCGTTTTGATCTTTTCCGGCGGCATCTCCTCGACATCGAGATGGCATAATGCATTGAACTCGTGCATGCGGCGTTTGTCGATCAGGCCGGCTGTGTGCAATCCGCGAGCAGTTTCATGCATTTCTGCCAGGATTCGACTGTTACCCTTGGTTGTGGTCATGACAAATCTCTTCTATCTCACCGGAGGTGCGGGTCCTGAACACTCTCCTCATGAAAAAAGTCTATCACCTGGTGGAATATTGCGCGACGTGAGCCGTGACCTTCATCGGTAGACTTCATCGTGCGTGCCCAGGTCCAGCAGGACGATTTCCTGTTCGGTGATCTTGAGCAGCAGCGTCAGCCGATAGCTGTACGTGAGGCTGACCGATTGCACGCCGGCTGGTTTACCACTGAGAGGGGGGAGCTTGAGCTTAGGCCGAAATGGATCCCGGCTGAGCTCATCCAGGGTATCCCGCAGGATAGGACGCAAGTCGGGATGTTTACGAAGGAATTTGCGAGCGCGCCGCTCGAAGTGGCGGGTCGTAATTAACGCAAAACTCATGCGTCGTCGGCATCGAGTGCACGCATCAGCGCATCCGCATCCCCGTAACGGTTCGTTCGACCGGCATCGAGGTCCGCCAGAGATGCACGCAGGCGCTCCCTTGCCGCCTCCTGCCGGGCTTGTTGCAGCTCGGCAAAGGCTGCCTCAGTGAGCACCACATAGTTCGGGCGATTGTTCTCGGTGATATGGACAGGCCCATCGCGTAGTGCTTCGTCCACGGCAGATATTCCACGACGCTCGATTTCTTGGGCCGGAATGCTGTTCATGTCCGCTCCATGTACTGATTTTGATGCCTAATTCTACTTTGTCACATTCGGCGTAACTTGTTGATCTTTATTGGATCTCATTGTTTGGCAAATTTCTAGCGAGGCTTTGCCTCAGACCGACGAGGCATGAAGGCCCCAACAGCCCCTCTCCCGTAAGGTCCCCTCTCCTATGCCCAACCAACCGTTGGAGAGCTTGGGTAGGTCGGGATCGGGATCGGGATCGAAATCGGGATCGAAATCGAAATTCCGATTGCGATCCCGATCCCGATTTGTGCACTGCATAAACTTGACTCATTTGTAAAGATTCGGGTCCCTCAAGGAATCCTAGTAGATCGGTGGGTTATCATGGAATGTGGCAAAGTAGAACTAAGAGGCTGTCTAAAAAAGGACCGTAGGCCGTAGGCTGGGTTGCGGCCAGGGACGGCCAAAACCCAGCAATACCCAAAGCTGGGTTTCGTTCCTCAACCCAGCCTACCGATCTAAAATCAATGTGTTAGTTTTTAGACAGCCTCTAAGTGTTAGGCTATGGATACACGGACTTCTTGGTCGAGCCTGTCGGCCATGGCTTCGCGTGTGGTCTCGAGATCGTACCGGGTTTGGAGATTCATCCAGAATCGAGCCTCTATTCCAAAAAAGCGTCCCAGTCGTAAGGCAGTATCCGCGGTGATACCCCGTTCCTCATGGACGATCTCATGAATGCGACGCGGCGGTACCCCGACCTCTTGGGCCAAATGGTACTGGCTTATCCGCATCGGCTTTAAAAAATCCTCAAGCAGGATCTCCCCAGGATGAATCGGCGGAAAGTCACGCTTTGTCATCATTTTCCCTCAGTGATAGTCCACAATTTCTACGTCACTCTTGAACGATTTGATCATGCAGAGAGCATAACACTTTAATCGTTAGCGCATCAGCGTCCTCGTAGATGTATTGATGCGGTTCGCGCCTCCTCGTGATGCCAGCCTGTAAGACCTACCGCGCTCACCGCATCCTACGCCGGCTCACTGTCCATCCTAGGTATGAAATGGACCGGGGTCAGGTCTTGTATTCCATCATTCATAGATGTACCACATCGCTCTGCTGCCAGCAAGATTCCATGATTTCCCGGCAAAGAACAAGACCTTGCTGTGTCGCCCCGTTTTGTAAGCACCACGTTGCGGGAACCTTTTCCTGTCCCCCTCACAACACCGCTCTTTCGCCCATCCGTGGCACTCGCCGTGTAACAGCTCAGGCCGAGTGAAGGTCGTCACGAGGCGCTTTCCGAAAAAACGGTGATATACGGTGATATACTGTTTTCTCGGCCCAGAGACCGAAACCATGATGCAATCGGCACCAGTACACCAACCAACCCTCTACGAGGTCCTGGAGGCCCTGCCCGAGGGGGTAACTGGGGAGATTCTGAACGGCCGGCTCCACACCCAGCCGCGGCCTGCCGGCCCACACGCGATTGCCGGCTCGGTGCTGGGTATGGAACTGGGAGGGGCCTTTCATAGAGGTCGCGGGGGGCCCGGTGGCTGGTGGATCATCGATGAGCCGGAGCTCCATTTTGTGCGCAATCGCGAGGTGGCGGTGCCGGACTTGGCGGGTTGGCGGCGAGAGCGGATGCCCTGCCCGCCGGAAGATCAGCGTTTCGAGGTCGTTCCTGATTGGGTCTGCGAGATCCTGTCTCCATCCACCAAACAGAAGGATCGTCAAGACAAGATGCCATTGTATGCGCGCTACGATGTGCGGTATGCGTGGCTGATTGATCCGGTCGAGCAGACCTTGGAGGTTTACCGGTTCGATGCCGGCACCTGGGTCGAGATCGGTCGCTTTGCCGGCACTGACCAGGTTCGCGTACCACCGTTCGAGGCCATGTCCATCGACCTGAAGGGCTTGTGGTTGCCGCAGCAATTGCGGCTTGTCGAAACCTAATCCTCCGAACGCTGACAGGCGTCCTGGAGCTGCTTCCGGATGCTGGCCGGGACCGCCTCGTAGTGGCTCAGCTCGATGCCGTAGGTGCCTTCGCGTGTGGTCTCAAGATCGTACATTGTTCTTGATGATAGCGACGACTCTGTTTCTCCCTTCAACCAGGCTTGGCTCTCGGTAGGGATGGCTGCTATCATGCCATCATTCTTAGCTGAATGGTGGTATACGCAATGCTTCGGATGCAGGTCCAACTCAGCGAGCAGCAACTTGATGTGCTGCGTGGGCAAGCGGCCCGTGAGCACGTATCGGTGTCCGGACTGGTTCGCCGCGCCGTGGACGCCTGGATAGGGAGCCAGCCGGAAACGAGTCCTCCGGAGCGCCGCCGACGTGCGATCGAAGCCGCGGGCAGGTTTTCCTCCGGCAAGCAGGATGTCGCCGAGCGGCACGATGAGTATCTCGCGGACGCCTTCGGCCCGTGATCTTCATCGACACCTCGGCGTTCTACGCGATCTTGGATCGCGATGACCAGGCCCACGCTGCGGCACGAGCGACTTGGGCGAGCATTCTGTCACCCGCAGGCGCGGTCTCCCTGATCACCAGCAACTACGTGCTGGTGGAGTCGTTCGCACTGATCCAGGCGCGGCTCGGTATCGACGCGGTCCGTGAGTTCAACGACGCCGTGCTACCCGTCGTCGTCTCTCATTGGATCACTGAACAGGACCACGCCGCAGCCGTCAACGCCGTGTTGACTTCCGGCCGCCGCGGTCTGAGCCTGGTCGATTGCAGCAGCTTCCAAATCATGCGCCGACTCGGTATCCAGCGCGCCTTTGTCATCGATCGGCACTTCCGGGAGCAAGGCTTCGACCTCTTGCCTGACAGGCCGTAAGCTGGGTTTCGTTCCTCAACACCAGCCTACGCGAGCGTGAGGTAATATCATGACGAAAACCAATCACATAACCCAACCACCCACACTCATCCAAACGCAGGACTGGACGCGACGGCGTTTTCTGCAAACCGCTGTTGCGGGTACGGCAGTCGCCTGGGCGGGTCTGCCGGTATTCGCCGGAGCCTCGGCACCGAAAATCGTGGTGGTGGGGGCGGGTCTGGCCGGACTGAATGCAGCCTGGCAACTCAAAAAGGCCGGTTTGCACGCGGATGTGTATGAAGCGGCCGGACGTACCGGCGGGCGGGTTTTTACCCTGGAAAATGCGGTGGGACCAGGGCTGACCAGTGACCTGGGCGGCTCTTTTATTAACTCCGATCACACCGAAATGCTGACTCTGGCGCAGGAATTGAAGGTGGAACTGCTGGATTATGAAGATGATGAGGAAGAATTGGCGGATACCGTCAACTTTTTCGGAGGCGAAAAATATACTGAAGAGCAGAAAATGACGGCGTTGCAGCCTTTTTTGCCGCGAATCGGTGAGGATTACCGCACAGCCCGCAGTAACCCGAAGGAAGCCGGGCGGCTGGACAGACTGTCTATCTCTGAATACATGACACAGATTGGCCTGGAAGGCTGGATTCGGGATTGCACGGAAGTGCTGTTTAAGATGGAAATGGGGCTGGAATGCGAGGAACAGTCCGCCATGAATTTTATCAGCGAGCTTGCGCCCGACAGCAAAGGCAAAACCATGATGTTCGATCTGCATGACGAACGTTATCTCGTCAAAGGCGGGTCGCAGCGGTTACCGGACGCTTTGGTGGCACAACTGGACGGACAGATTCATGTGCATCATGTCTTGGAAGCTATCCGTCCCGCAGGAAGCGGTTTTGTATTGAGTTTTTCGAGCAGCAACGGTGCGCCAAAGGAAGTGAAAGCTGACATCGCAGTGCTGACAGTACCCTTTTCGGTATTGCGCCATACGGATCTGCGGGTCGAGTTGCCACCGCTGAAAAAACAGGCCATCGCGGAACTCGGTTATGGCACCAACGCAAAAATCGTTGCCGGATTCCGGGAAAAACTATGGCGTAAACAGGGGTATTACGGTGATGTCCTGACCGATCTGCCGTTTCAGTGTCTGTGGGACAGTACGCCGTTCCAACCCGGTCCTGCAGGCGCTTTGACCTTTTTCTTCGGCGGTCGCGCCGGGTTTGAACTGATTGAACGCTTCGATCCGAATATGGCGATGCTGAACGATCTGGAGCCGGTCTTCCCCGGCCTGTCCAAGGCGCATAATGGACGTTACACCCTGTGGAACTGGCCGACCTGGGCCTTTTCCCGTGGCAGTTATTCCTGCTGTAAACCCGGCCAGCGGACTACCCTTGCCCATGAAGCCGGCAGATCTGTAGGCAATCTGTATTTTGCCGGTGAACATTGCAGTATCGAGTTCGGCGGTTTTATGAACGGCGCTGCCGAAACCGGGCATCGGGTGGCGGATGCGATTATCGCTTCTCTTCACTTCGCTCGTCCTGATGTTCCAGGGTAGCCCCCCGATGCCACCCCTTGGGTAGCTGAATAGTTATCCGGAAAAAATAATCGCCAATGGAAGAACCGAACCGATGTTATCGGTACTACTGTACTAGGGTTCCTTGACTGCCTTGGACTTTTACAAATGAGTCAAGTTTTGTGTGCACTCTCGACAAACCACGAATTGACACGAATCAACACAAATCACAATTCGTGTCGATTCGTGTGCATTCGTGGTTTTCCGGTTTCCGTACGGAAATTCACGCATCAATGGTCTGAGGCGAAGCCTCGCTAGAAAGGCCCCGAACCCATGAGCGATACCCCAGCCGACGTCGACCGCCTCGACCTTGTCCTCCGGTACCACCAGCGGACGAAGCATCACATGGACCACTACGCGCGTTCGCTGGGGTTCATGGATTGGGCCAATCAGCCCGACCCCTTCCGTCGCTTCGAGGGCGCCCCGATGTTGCGCCTCGTTCGCCCCGTCGATGACCCTGGTCCGACCTATGACGCGCTGTTCGACGGCTCATGGGCGGAACAGGCTAGGGCCAGGCGCCGGGCGCCACCGCAAGCAGATGCCGCCGATCTGATCCGGGCCGACCAGGTCAGCGCGTTGTTCTATTACGGCCTCGCGCTGAGCGCGTGGAAGGCGATCGCGGGCAATCGCTGGTCCCTACGGGTCAATCCCTCCAGCGGCAACCTGCATCCAACCGAGGGGTACCTGATCGGCGGACCGATCGCGGGTCTGACCGACCAGCCGGCGGTGCTGCATTACGCGCCGTTCGAGCACGGTCTGGAGGTGCGCCGCCGGCTCGATCCGGCCAGCTTCCGGACGCTCTGTCACGCCTTCGGCGCCGTCGGTTTTGTGGCGCTCAGCAGCATTTACTGGCGCGAATCCTGGAAATACGGCGAGCGGGCTTATCGCTACTGCCAGCATGATGTCGGTCATGCGATCGGGGCGTTGAGCCTCTCGGCGGCCAGACTCGGTTGGAAAATATCCCTGATCGAGTCCGTCGGCGACGCGGATCTGGTCGCTTTACTCGGGCTCGACTCGCAGACAGGCGTCGAAGCGGAGCATCCGGACGTGCTGCTCGCGATCGTGGCGCCCGGGCCGACGGACAATGGCCTGTCCGGCGCAGTGGCGCCACAAACTCCGGTTTGGCGAGAAGCGATCGAGCAGATCGGCACCGCCCCCTTGCCGGGCGAGCCCAACGTGCTCAGCCGAGCGCACCACCCATGGCCGATCATCGACCAAGTCAGCCACGCATGCGCCAAACCCTCACCCACGGGTTACGACCCGGCCGACACCCGCGAGTCCCCCGGCGTTGCCCCCAGCTATGCCGCACAGGCGCCCGAGCGGGACCCGGCGTGGTTCGGCATACAAACAGCCCGGAGGCGGGCATTGGCCGGACGGCTCATCCGGCAGCGTCGTAGCGCCGTGGCCATGGACGGGCGGACGCGCCTGCAAGCCGCCGACTTCTATCTGATGCTGGCGCGCACGCTGCCCTCGACGGACCATCCGGTCTGGCGGGGTTGGCCCTGGCCGGCCTGCGTCCATCTGACGCTGTTCGTGCATCGTGTCGATGGACTGACGCCGGGGCTCTATCTGCTCGTTCGCCGGCCGGGCGCTGAGGATTTGCTGCGCGGGTTGTTTTCAGACAAGTTCGAGTTCAGCCGACCGCCCGGCGCCCCCGAGGGGTTGAGCCTGTACCTCTTACGGGCGGGTGACTATCGCCAAGCGGCCCACGCGATCTGCTGCCACCAGGACATCGCCGAGGGGGGCGCCTTCGCCGTCGCCATGCTGGCCGAGTTCGAGCCGCGGCTGACTTCACCGGGTCCATGGTTCTATCGGCGCCTGTTCTGGGAGACGGGCCTGATCGGGCAGTTGCTCTATCTGGAAGCCGAAGCAGCGGGCGTGCGAGGCACGGGCATCGGCTGTTTCTTCGATGACGTTCTGCACACCCTGCTCGGCCTGGAAGGTCGCGCGATACAGTCGCTCTACCACTTCACCGTCGGGGGGGCGGTCGATGACACCCGGCTGCAGACGTTAGCGGCCTACGAACACCTTGACCGGGCGTGACCGCCCCTGAGACAGCATGTTCGAGAATTGACCCGCAGCGACCTTCGAGGGGTAAGCACGAATGACGAAAGAAGTGGTTTTGCTGGTTGCCCACGGCACCCGAGATCCGGGCAACGAGGGCAACCGGGAAGTAGAGGAAATGGCCGGGCTCTGGCGCGGCCGCCATCCGGAGACGGACATACGGCTGTGCTGGATCGAGCATGCGCCGGTGCTGCTGAAAGAAGGGATGGACCGGGCGGCTGCCGGTCTGGGCGATGCGGGTGGCCGCCTGCTCGTGCTGCCGCTGATCCTGAACACCGCCGGTCACGTGAAGAGCGACATTCCCCAGGCCATCGAGACGGCGCGGGCGCGTTATCCCAAGGTCGAATTCCGTTACGGGCATCACCTGGGTACGACCGACCAGCTGTTGAAGGCGCTGCGTTTTCGGCTGCACCAGGCCATGGTCGAGCTGGCCATGCCGGACCCGCGGACCACCGGCGTGGTGCTGCTGGCGCACGGGGCATCGGACATCGAGGCCACCGGCGAGGTCGCCAAAATGGCCCACTGGATCTACGAGACTACCCAGCACGATCTGGTGCTGCCGGCCTTTACGGGCATCTGCTTCCCGCGCCTGGAGCAGGTCGTGCAACGTCTCGATTTGCTCGGTGCGAGCCAGATCATCGTGCTGCCCTACTATCTCTTTACCGGCCGCCTGATCAGGCGCATCGAACGGCAGGTCGAGCGCCTCGGGTCACAGTATCCCAACCGGGTGATCGTGCAGGCGGATTACATCGGTGTCCACGAGCAGCTCTTGGACCTGCTCGACCTGCGCCTGCAGCAGTGCCGCGACGGCACCGGCCTCCTGCCCTGCGACAACTGCTCGCTGGCCCTGGCCGCGGGTGAGCGCCATGGTCATGCGCAACGGGTCTGAAAGCCACCCTTTTCGCCCCGCGTACACCCCCGAGATCGAATCCTGAAGTCTCCCGAACCAAGGGACTGCTTGCTGCGGGCGGCGTTGCGGCCGCAAAGATGGGGGATTACATACTTCGTTGCCCAAACAGACAGCCAGAAATAATGTAATAGTGTAATTACACTATTACATTACAACAGCAGGAGGTCAGGTGCTTCTCTTGGTCTCTAACCTCGGCTCCGCTCCACCACGGAGTAGCTTTTTCGCCACTTGCTCAGGCGTCGTATTGGGGATGCGAAGATCGCCTCTCTTGTGGCCGGGAGAGTCGTTATCGGGCCGCGGTGGTGTCGGTGTAGTACGTGATTTCATTTGGCCTCTTTCATCTTCTGGAGAACATCAAACAGGCCAGTCAGATCAGATTCGAGTTCTTCATGGCCGAACGTATCTGCCACGGCCATTAAATCCAAAAAGCTCTCTCTGGTTCTGGCTTTCACCTTTTTCTCTAAGGCTCTTTATGGATTCCGGACTGTTTTGGAGTGCGCCGGCAAAGCGGCGCGGCCACATCGAACCTCAGCGACGAAGGATCCCGGTAGCTGGTGCTGGAAATCCGAGCGTCGGGTTCCCCACGCGCCGCAGCGACGGCGCTTTCCCCTGGCTGCAAATGCCTCATGCGTCGCCAAATCCAAAGCGGCGGCAGGTACGTGCACCAGGCCACCCCTGGGATTAGGTTGGGCATCGCCGATTCCGGCAAGTACCGGGGGGAAGGTCG
Organism: Candidatus Thiosymbion ectosymbiont of Catanema sp. Cochon2018; assembly: GCA_011392765.1. Classification (GTDB taxonomy): domain Bacteria; phylum Pseudomonadota; class Gammaproteobacteria; order Chromatiales; family Chromatiaceae; genus Thiosymbion; species Thiosymbion ectosymbiont_A. Next base: position 835,348 of record WYCW01000004.1, read on the forward strand.
CCGCCGCACGCCAAAGCGTCCGGTCGTACCTTGCATGATCGTGAGCAGTCCGCAATCCATAAAGAGCCTTCTCTAAAAAGCTGATCGTCTCCGTTACCTCACGGGAAGGGGATTGGTCCCGCTTGAGCATTTCGATGGCTTCTAAAATGTCGTTTAACATCTCGTTCTCGCCTCATCATTTTGCCACTAGACAGGTATTACTCTAATTTTGTCAATTCCTGTTTTGTCCGTCATTACCTGACGGCCCAAAATCAAACTCTAACTCGCGAGTATAGTCCTCTGGCAAGCTGATTCTAGTGTCGCTGTTTCCAAGTTTGCCATCTAGGTCGAGCAACGCAACTCTACCGCCCTCGTTATTGGCATCATACGTGATTAATGTATCGGCTTTGTTCACTATGGCAGTGGCTAGAATGATGGAATCTACTGGCGTCAGACCTTTAAACCTCCTCCTCAAGGAGGCTGCCTCTTTCCCAACACCAAAATCAACATTCCGCTTTATCAAGTATTTATTATCAAACCATTTCTCGATTAGATCGTTCTGGTCCTTCTGCGACATGCCTGCGGCGGCAAATTCCCGTAAATACATAACCTCGGCAATGCTTGCCATTGAAACAATAATGAACAAGCCAGCATTTTCTGCCTTCCTAACCATCGGCTGAATCGCGGAATACCTGCCTTCTTTGCGTTGGATGGCGTCGATAATAATACAGCTATCCCACGCCACTAGGATTCCTTGAGGGACCCGGATCTTTACAGCTGAGTCAACTTTCAGCAGCGGTCAATTTCGCCTCCTGAAGCAGGGTATCCAACGCGTGATCCAGTTTAGTCATGGCGGAGGCCAGCGGACGCTTGGGGGCGTTTGGGCAAGCGTCGAACAGCTGCGACAAGCCGGGACGCAGGATGCGACCGTGGACCTTGGTGAACAAGAGCGCCACGCGTCGCCCCCGGTCGGTGACGCGGTAACGGTGGGTGCGTGGGATGCGCGCGATCAGGGCGTGCAAGCGCAATCGGCGCAAGTCATAGGTCATGCTGCCAGGGGTATACGCATCGGGACTGATCCCCAATGTCTGAGCCATCCATTGGCGCATGGTGGCATTGCGGAACCCTTGGGGCTGGAGCCAGAACAGACACAGGACCTGCATCAGTGCCATCACCCGCACATCATCGAAGCGCAAACCGGCAACCCGTTGGTGATCGACGACCTGGGGTTGGGTGACCTGATCGAACACCCCCTCGGCCAGGGTGCAGTCCTGGCTGATGGTCTCGACCTCAAGCAGACGGCGATTGGCTTCAAAGCCGATGGCCCGCACGGCAGGCAAATTGTTCAGGAGCCGCCCGATGCCGAAGTCACGGGTGTTGTTGAGGGTGGTCTCAGTACGCAGGGCACGTCCTTGCTTGAAGTATTGCTTGATCTTGGTGGATTTATAGCCGATATGCAGCGAGGGAATAACCCCTTGGGTAATGACGCGGGAGTGAAAACGTCCCGGCGTACGTTTGGTGATCCGCCGTTGGAAGATCAAGCTGACCTTGGAAGGCCGGCCCAGATCGAGGTTCTCACGAATGATTTCCTCGAACAGATGCCGTCCACTGCGGGGACGGTCAAAGACCTGGGTTCGTGCCAACTCGGCTTGCAGGATGGACAGTTGCGGGTTGAAGCCGGCGGCATGGTCTGCAGGCGTGAAGGGATCAGGCAGACGCGCCAACCACTTGTCTACGACGGCCTTGATTTTGGCCTCGTCGAGGTCGTCGAGTATCTGCTGCAACCGCGCCGGGTCGGCGCAGGACAGCACGCCATTATCCAGCGCCTCGAAGGCGATGCCTTCTTTGGCTAATTGCCGGTTGGCATACTCATGGCCATTGAGGCACACGCGCGCAGTATACGGAAAGTAAGCAGCGAACTTGATGAACAGCGGACCAAAGTCCTCGTCCACCAGATAAAAGTAGTAGTGGTTGCACATCACGGTGGAACGACTCAGCCAGGGAAAGGGTTGGCCGGTCTGTGTGCTGAACTTTTTGGTGACGCGGAAGGTGGCGAATTTCTCCTGCGCCTTGCCGATGTAGAGCACCCCTTCACAGGCGCCAAAGTCCTGGAGGCGCTGTTGGGTGACCTCATCCTTGCGTTCGCCCTTGGCAAAGGGGACGATTTCGATCCCTTCGCGTTCGGCAAATCCCTGGATCGACGCGACGAAGGCACGACTCAGGGGACCCATCAGTGCCGTCGAGGCTACCTTGGCTCCGCGATGCTGCTTGAAAAAGGTCGCCACGCCGGCCCCCGTCTGAAGCATGGGTTGGTACAGATTCAGGTACCAGCGGTCAATGCCTTCAATCTCCAAGGTCACCTGATCGGTCAGCAACTCGCCCACGGTTTGCTTTATCATGGTCATCGGTCCCGGTTGACGTTCTGGCGTTACGCCACTCTGTCGCTACCAGCGGCTAATAACCATAGCACAGCCTGTGGTTGATCAACCGGGACTTTCCTATACCCACTCATGACTCGTCGGTCTGAGGCGATGCCTCGTTAGTTCTTGATCCCTATGGTTACCGCGTCTATGCTGGTCGGACAATACAGTATTGAAGCAAGCAATGGCTACCCGCCTATCTCTCCGGGGTGACCGGCGGCACTTCAGTTTTTATTTCAAATAGATTTATTGGTATGTGTTTGGCATAATGGATAAAGTCATTGTCCGTGGTAAATATCTCTGTCATCAAACGATAAGCTACGACACAGATTAGAAAGTCAATATGCGAACCTTGAACGCCTTTTGAACGACATAAATTTGAAAATACTGCTGCCTGAATATAGTCCCCATCAATAATTCGAGTATTTTCAAAATCGGAGTATCAACAATAACTTTCACTATTCTCTGGCCTTTTTATAGTCATAGTCAGCATCAGGATCCAGGCCCCTAAATAATTTGGTGATTTCATGCTGTTTGCGCCGATTAATAAACTCTCTAAGCGCATGATTTACCGTATCTTTTTTGGTTTTAAGTCCGCTAATCGAGAGTGCCTCTTCCAGAAGCTTATCGTCAATTGCCAGATTTGTCGCCATATAGTACCTTCCGAATTACACAGCAGGACATACGCTGCAATGTGTGTAATTGATTAGCGGCATCTAATCCTTATTTTTCAATGAGTTATGCGATCCAATGGTATTGAAAAAGCGGCTCAATCGCTATTTTGGGCGGCCTCCATAAACGTAACCGTTTGTTTTTACTGTGTTTACAGAACTAGAGGGCCGCTAATCAATTACCAATGTGTCAACATAGCTTACGCAAAGCAATTTTCAATCTGTCTTAAGGCCCTGCTGTAATCAATGCCTTCGGCTGTTCCATCTTCAACGGCATGGACTCTATCAGTGATTTCTTTTTCCCATGTGGAACTGACATCACTGAAATCCGTTTATTAGTAGAGGTGAAGAAATGTAGCCTGTCCCTGACATATCCCCACAAACCAGCCAAGTAGGTTGGGCAAAGCCGCCAGGGTGCCGGTACTTTGCCGGTGTGGTCCGGAAAGACCCCACGCTCCGGCGGCGTGCCCAACGATTTTGTTGGGCACGGGCCATCCCTAGCCCTTTGCCCAACTACCTCGCTATAATTTGTTGTTTTATATTGGAATAATGTGGGGATACTTCAAAGCCTGTCCCCGTTTTCCTATACGACTACAACCTTTCCCACTCTTCTTTGCTTATCCCTGCTTGACGCAAGATTCTTGAAAGTAAATCTTTACTAATATCGCCTTGATGAGGATTTGGCACCCTTAAAGTGACATTATCTCTTATCATAAATTGGTGTTTACCTCCGGAATATGGACCTTCAAAATCAGCGTTATTAAGATACGCTATGATGTCTCGCCTTTTTATTGGTCCGAATTTCGGCACTATGCAGCTTTCCTTATTTTTATTTCAATTCCACCTATTTGTGGTAATGGTAGATTTTTGTAAATCCTGAAAAGTACCCATTCTTCCAGTACCTCTTTAAGTTGTTCACGACACTCTTCTAAGGTAGAGGCATTCGCGTAGACTCCCTGAAGGCCTGGAATTTCTCCGTAGAAACTCTTGTCTTCTTCAAGAATTTCATAATGTGCATGTCGTAAACTTGTCTGTAGATATTCTACCAGCATAATATGCTCCGCATTGGATATCTAACATGCAATAGACGGCTCTACTACTGCTATATCCAAAGCCGTATCAGCTTTTGACCACCGCAGTGAAGTCCGACCACTGCTCAATGCGGAAAGCACGAATATCGCGCACGGACTTCGGGAACCATGAACGGTTGCGCAAGGACTGGATGGCAAGAAAGAGATTCGCCATGTCCTCTTGATCGGTGACATAGAGCGAACCTTGGACACGGTGAAAACCATGCTCTCCAAGAACCGCGCCGATTTCCGTATAGGCCTGAGCCACACCTTTCGGGTGATGCTGTTTTGTGTCGGCTACGACCAGATCGAAAGCCACGGCGTACATCAGCGAGCATCCGGATCATCATGAATATCGGTCAGGTGGTACCTGGCCTTTTCGCCGGTCTCCACCATGGTGATTTCAACCATCCAGTCGCCATCATCCAGCTGGCGGAGGGGCTGCCCTACTTCGTATTTCGGCCCGAACGGACCAAAGGTCTTGATCACGCCGGTCGGGACGGGTGGCGGTACGCTATCGGTCTGCATGATGATACCTCCTGAAACAATCCAATCTCAGTGTGGCCACAACGACATACACAAACAATCGCCGCGTGGAATGCGGTGAACGAACAAGATGGGAGTCCTTTCCTTTGGTGTGATCGGGCTACCCGATCAATGGGTCGCAAACGAGCATGAGGCTCTCCTTGCCGGCTGATGCTAGGGGCAGGTTTTGTGGGGATACCTCAGGCTCTGACCCCTTTTCCACATTCTACACCGTTCCCGGAAGGTGGGGATCAAGAGGGCCACCAGGACCAGTAGCGGCAGATAGAAGCATTCGTTCTGGATCCGGGTACGCTCGTCACTTGCCTCTGGGGGCAGAGGGATGATTGCTGCCGCTTCCATAAACAAGATGGGTGTCCTTTTATTGCGATTTTGGTGTCGAGAAGGAGTTTAGCTTAAGGTGACCGAGATGTCGAATAAAATGGGTGTCCTTTTATCTTCTTTTATCTTTTTACAAGCCCTGGCTATATGCTAGGGCTTTTTTTACTGGCCTAACGATGCAAATCAACCGCCGACGATAGGAGGTCGGCTACATTTTCCCTGTTAGGCTGATATGGCTCTTTTTATTCCACTAACCATTCCAGAAATAATAAGATATATTGCGTATACTGGAACTGCTCCCACTACGAAAAATGCGAATATATTCTCCCACCATGGTTCACTTTCATTCAAATCGAAAGCAGTCACTACGGTTGCTATGACTATGAAATCCCAAAAAAGAACCCCCAAACCAAAACGAAGTTTTTTCCAAGGCGAGGCAGTTGGTTGCGCAAATTTACCCGCCTTAGATGTTGGCTTGTGAATTGGTTCTCTTTCTTCTCCTTCTCTTGATGAAGGAATTGCTTCAGTCGCATTGGATTTTTCTTCTGCTAATTTGCGAAACTCCTTCTTTTGAAGATGGTGACTTAAGTACACTCCAAAAAGAGTGAACATACCTCCAATCAATGCTGATACTATTGCCTCCATAATGTTTCCTGACCCCTTTTCCTTTGTTCAGTTCAGGATGACAGTTTCGCGAAGATTCGCGTGATTCGTAGTTTTCTTTCGTTGGGTTCGTTTCTCACCGCATTCTACGGGCTCATGGCTAGAACCACGAATCAACACGAATTCACACTCATTACGATTCGTGTGTATTCGTGTCCATTCGTGGTTCTTCGATGCGGTTCGTTTCCCACCGCATCATTGATACGGTTCGCGCCTCCTCGCCGTGCTATCCTGCAAAATCTACCGCGCTCACCGCATCCTACGCCGCCCGCGGAAGTTAGGCAGTAGAAGAACCGCCAAGAGCAGTAGCGGTAGATAGAAGCGTTCGTTCCAGATGCGGGTGCGTTCGTCACTCGCTTCCGGGGGCAGCCGGGTGATGGCCGCCGCTTCCAGGATTTCCTCCGTGTCGTCGTCCCGGTAGTCCGCCACCTGGTAGATCCCCTGGCCGGCATCGGCCAGTTCCTCGAGCAGGGTTTCGTTGAGGGCGGAGAGGACGGGCTGGCCGCTGCGATCCTGAATCCACCCCCCTCGTTGCGCCGGGACCCGCGCGCCCGCTTCGGTACCGATGCCGAGCACATGAAACCGGATGCCCTGTCCCGCCAGTTTTTCGACCCGCGCGGCCAGCTCCGGTTCATCCAGGTCGCCGTCGGAGATGAGGAGGATGGAGCGTGCGCTGTCCTCCGGCAGGCTGCCGAGCAGGACTTCGGCGCGGTCCAGGGCCTGGTGCAGGCGGCTGCCCTGGAGCCGGGCGAGGTCGGTGGACAGGGCCGGGAGGGAATTGAGGATGGTGTAGGTATCCTCGGTAATGGGGGAGAGCACATGAGGCACCGAGGCGAAGGCGATCAGCCCGAGACGCACCTGGCGGTTCTGCAAAATAAGGTCCTGGATCTCCTGGCGGGCGCGGCCGAGGCGGCTGGGGGCCACGTCGTCCACTTGCATGGAACGGGAGATGTCCAGGAGGATCAGCAGGTTGTTGCCGGGATGGAAGAGGCGGATGTCCTCAAAGTCCCACCTGGGACCGGCCATGGCGACGATCAGCAGGGTCCACAGGCCCGACCAGCGCAGGAAACGGCCCCAGCGTTCGGTGGTCTTGAGCTGCCGCGTGCCCGTTAAGTGCGGCAGCAGGTGGGGATCGGCGTAGCGGTGGATGGGTCCGCGCGCGGCCCTGGCGGAGCTGCGCCACAGCCAGATGGCGACCGGGAGCAGGGCCAGCAGGGCCCAGAACCAGCCGGGTTGCTCGAAGTGAAAGCCGGTCTCAGCCACTGGCTACCCTCGTGACGAAGCGTTTTTTCCCCTCTGGGAACAAGCCGAGCCCCAACAGGGCCAGCAGGGCTACGGCCAGGGGAATGCGGTACAGGGGTGTGGGCAGGAAGGCGGTGCGGGATTCCGCCTCGGTCTTTTCGAGCTGACTGATCCGGGTAGAGATTTCTTCCAGGGCCCGGGTGTCGGTGGCGCGGAAGTAGGCCCCGCCGCCGATGGTGGCGATGCGCTGCAGGGTGTCCTCGTCCATGGTCAGGTCGTCCCGGTATTTGATGGCGCCCTCTTCCATGATGGGGATGCGTTCCTGGTTGCTGCCGACGCCGATGACGTAGATGCGTACCCCTGCCGAGCGGGCCAGCACGGCCGATTCGAGCGGCGCGAATCCTCCCGCGGAGTTGTCGCCGTCGGCGATCAGGATCATGACGCGGGAGCCTTCGGGACGTTCGCGCAGCTTTTTCACCCCCAGGGCGATGGCGTCCCCCAGGGCGGTGCCTTGACCCGCGATGCTGGGCACCACGCCGTCCAACAGCTGGCGCACGGCCATCCGGTCCACGCTCAGCGGCGAGAGCACGAAGGCCTGGCTGCCGAAGACGATGAGCCCGATGCGATCGCCCTTGCGGGCATCGACGAAGCGGCCCATGACCCCTTTGACTACCTGCATCCGGCTCACCTGCCGGCCCTCGACGGTGAAGTCCAGGGCGTCCATCGAGTGGGAGGCGTCCACCGCCAGCATCAGGTCGTAACCGGGGGTGCTGATTTGGGTGTGGGGTTCGAGCCACTGGGGTCGCATGAGGGCCAGGACCAGTCCGGCCCACAGCAGATAGAGCAGGGCAGTGTGCAACCAACCGGCGAGCCGGCGACGTGGTCGCCGGGTTTGAAAAGCGGCCTGGAGCTCCTGCAGGTGGGGGTGTAGCAGGGTGACCCGTTGCCCTTCCAGGTCCTCCTCTCGACCCGCGCGGCGGTCCGGCCACAGGAAGGGCAGCAGCAGGGGCAACGGCAGGAGAATGCCGAGCCAGGGCCAGTGGAACTCAAACATCCGGCTTTCTCCGCTCCTCTTTTTTCCGCTCCTCTACTTCGACCCAATCGTAGGCGGCATCGATGAGTGTGAGTAATTCCTGCACCTGCTTGGAATCCCCGGCCGGGGCGTAGGGGACCTCCAGCAGAATTCGTCCCCGTTGTGACCAGTCGAAGCCTTTGGGGTCGTTGCCCTGGAGCCAGGCCAACCAATCCGGACCCGTGAGTCCCGCGCAGGCCTCTCGCCCCAGGCGAGCCATGGCGACCCGGCGCAGCAGCTCGGAGAGCTCGCCCGCGGTCTGTTTGCTGTCTTGGGTGCCTACTCGCCGGCGCAGGTCCCGCAGGTGGCGGGCCGCGTCCCAGCGCCAACTGCCGACGGTGAAGAAGGGAAGGGGCGGTATCGTCACGCGCAGCTTGGTGCGGAAGCGCCAGATCAGAAAGGCCAACCCCAGCACGGCCGCCGTCAACAACCACCAGCCGGGCCCCGGCGGCCACCAGGGCACGCCCTGGATGCCGTGGATATCGCGCAGTTGTTCTACCGCCGGGTACATTCAGACCGCCCGCGACCGCGCCCGGTGCTCCAGGTCGTGGATGAGGGTGAGGTGGATCTCCTGGTCGGTGCGGACCGGCAGGAAGATGATATTGAGCCGGTATGCCATGGCCTGGAGCATTTTCCGCCGCTCCTCCCAGGTCTCGCGATAGGCCAACCGCGCTCGGGGGTCATCGGTGTCGATCTCCATCAGCTGGCCGTCCGTACCGGTAAAGGTGGTCACCCCCATGGAAGGGATCTCCCAATCCGCCGGGTCGTCTACCGGGATCAGGGCCACCGAGTTGCGTTGGATCAGGGTGCCCAAGACCCGCTCCAGGTCCATGGCTTCCCGGTTGAGATCGGCAATGACGAATACCAGGGAACCGGTCGGCAGGCCGCGGGTAGCCCGCCGCAGGGCGCCCCCCAGGCAGTCGATGGAGGCATCGCTACTCGTACCCGGTTCGGTGAGGGTGCGCAGGAGCTGCCACAGGGCGCGGCGACCCCGTGAGGGCCTGAAGTGCTGGAGCCCCGCCTGCACATCGCCGAAGGCCAGGCCGCCCACGCGGTCATTGAGCCGGCTCGCCGCCCACCCGATGAGGGCGGCGGCGCGGGCCGCCTGTACCGATTTGAAGGTGCCGCGGGTGCCGAAGCTCATGTGGGGTCCCTTGTCCACGCACAAGACGACGGAACGCTCGCGCTCCTCGCGGAAGACCTTGAGATGGGGCTCGTTGATGCGGGCCGTGACCTTCCAGTCCATGTAGCGGATATCGTCGCCTTCGCGGTACTGGCGCACTTCCTCGAAGTTGACGCCGGCGCCCCGAAACACCGAGGCGTAGAGTCCGGCGAAGGTGGAGCTGACCAGGTGGTGCGAGGGTAGGCCCAGGGTATGGGCCTGGTGACGGAGCTCCAGGAGGTCGTCGAGGCGGGGATAGAGACTCATCGAGGGGGAGGTTTGTCCCTCAGGGAATCGCGACCAGGTTGAGCAGGCGGTTGATGAACTCGTCGGTGGTGATGCCTTCGGCCTCCGCCTCGAAGGTCAGGAGCAGGCGGTGGCGCAGAATCTCCGGAGCGACGGCCTGGATGTGGTGAGGGGCGACGAACTGGTCGCCGTCCATCCAGGCGCGGGCGCGGGCGCAGCGGGCCAAGGCGATACTGGCGCGGGGTGAGGCCCCGAACCGGCACCAACGCGCGAGATCCGGGTCGTAGACCTTGGGATTGCGCGTCGCCTGAATCAGATCGACGATGTAGCTGTTGAGTTTGGGGTCCAGATACAGGTTAGCGACGTCCCGGCGCATCGCGAACAGTTCGGCCTGGGGCAGGGGCTTGGACGGCGCCGCGTAGCTGGTCTTCTGCTGCTGCAGGTCGAGCTCCAGGATCTTAAGCTCTTCTTCTCGGGTGGGGTAGTCCACCACCGCCTCCATCAGGAAGCGGTCGAGCTGGGCCTCCGGCAGGTGATAGGTCCCTTCCTGTTCCACCGGGTTCTGGGTGGCCAACACCATGAACAGCTTGGGCAGGGGATAGGTGCGCTGACCCACGGTGATCTGGTGCTCGGCCATGGACTCCAGCAGAGCCGACTGCACCTTGGCCGGCGCGCGGTTGACCTCGTCGGCGAGCAGCACATTGTGGAACAGGGGGCCGGGGCGGAACTCGAACTCCCCTTTCTCGTGCCGGTAGATATCGGTGCCGATCAGGTCCGACGGCAGCAGGTCCGGGGTGAACTGGATGCGGTGGAAATCCCCTTCCACCGCCTCCGCCAGGGCCTTGATTGCCGTGGTCTTGGCCAGACCCGGCATGCCCTCCACCAGGAGATGACCGTCGCTCAGCAGGCAGATGAGCATGCTGTCGACGAATCGCTGTTGGCCGATGATGCGGGAGGCGATGTGATCGCGGACTGGCTTGAGGTCTTCGGGGGTCATGCGGTATGACTTCGGCTGCCTGGATGTGGATGGGTTGGATGGCCATTCCGGTAGGCGCCATCTTCCGTCCGGACGACCCCTCGGAAGAACTCATCCTGACGGTTTTTCGGGTCGAGTGCAACCCCCTACGCAGCGGGCGCAGATCGAGCGCGTATAAATCTTTCCGACAAATTGGGGTTCAAAAATCTCTGCGCCCGGTTCATCTCCCCAGGTGTGGGGACACGCTGGGATCCTTGAGGGACCTGAATCTTTGCAAATGAGTCAAGTTTGTGCGCTGCACAAAAACATTCCTACCTTCTGCTTGGGCGGGAATCGCAAATCCTTTGAACCACGGAGGCAGACACGGATAAACACGGATTGTGATCCGTGTTTATCCGTGTCCATCCGTGGTTCTTCGGTGCGGTTCGTTACCCAACCTGACCTGGAGCAGCCAGTGAAGTTGGGAGCGCCGGAGCCCTTCTTCCCTATGGGGGAGGAGGGGATCACGCCTCGTCGGTCTGAGGCAGCGCCTCGCTAGGGGGTGTTCTCAATTAAGCCGAATCCATGTAGCGCAGGCGTCCCGCCTGCCGGAACACGGGCGTTTCACCCGCGGGTTGCAGGCGAGACGCCTGCGCTACGTTCTTGGTTTCTGCGATGACCCGGCTTAATCGAGAACACCCCCGTAGTAGCCGGCGACCGGTGGCTGGAAACTCAGGTCATATGCCTTCGCCCCGAACCGACAGTTGTCTACGATCAGCATTTGTTCACAGCAGGGCCTTGACATCGGGGCGCTCGATATGAATCAGTGGTTCGGCCCGGGTCGGTCTATTAGGAAATCCTTTAAATCTATGATTAAACTAGAAAACCAGGCGATTGGTAAACAAATCATCAATCTGTAGAGGACCCGGATTCCAAGCGGGGTTCAGGACCATGTGCAGGGGTTATTCACAGAGTTATCCACAGCTTCTGTGGGCAAGTGGGAATATCTCAATTCTGATAGGCATTTCGGGCCTGTGACCTGTCGAACGAGAGGATAGGGGCAGGTCCCTGATGCTTACCGCATCATCGATGCGGTTCGGCCATCCAAAGATGCGGTTCGCGCCTGGCGGTGGTGCAGTCCGGAAAGGACAACACACGCTCACCGCATCCTACGTCCATCCTACGGGCGACCTCACAAGAGTCCCCGTTCGGCCAGGGATGCGGCGTCCCCCTCGCCGATGATGAGGTGGTCGAGCACCCGCACGTCCACCAGCGCAAGAGCATCCTTCAGGCGCTGGGTAATCCGCAGATCCGCCTGGCTCGGTTCGGTGATCCCCGAGGGGTGGTTGTGGGCGAGGATAACGGCAGCCGCATGCAGTTCCAGGGCGCGGCGCACCACTTCGCGCGGATGCACGCTGGCGCCGTCGATGGTGCCCCGGAAGAGTTCCTCACAGCGGATTACGCGGTGGCGATTGTCGAGAAACAGACAGGCGAAGACCTCACGCGATTGGTGGTACAGCTGGGCCTTGAGATAGGCACGCGTCGCTTCCGGGCTGGTCAGCAGATCCCGTTCCCTGATTTCTTCCTCCAGGTAGCGGCGGCTCAATGCCAGCACGGCCTGCAGTTGGGCGTATTTGGCCTTGCCCATGCCTTTGGTCCGGCAAAAACGCTCCTCGTCCGAGCCGAACAGGCCTTTGAGTCCTCCCAGGTCCATGAGCAGGTCCCGAGCCAGATCCACCGCGCTCTTTCCCGCTACCCCGGTGCGCAGAAAGATGGCCAACAGCTCGGCGTCGGTAAGGGCTTGGGCACCGCGGACCAGCAGCTTTTCCCGCGGCCGCTCCTCCTCGGGCCATTCCTTGATCGCCATTTTCTCTCCTCTCCCGTGGGTGGTTAGGTAGTGGGTAGTGGATGGTGTCCCGGTTCCTTCCCCAAGTGCTTGGATTTTCTAGCCCCATCAGCGGCAATCGCTGGCACGGATCCGACAAGCGCGCGAGGGGAGAAAAGCGGTCCCGCTCAAACAGCCAAATCGAATGGCAGATCACTGATATCGCGCAGGCGGTTGCCTTGAATCATCGTATCCAGTATTTCCAACTGATCCTCACTGCGAGCGACCGTAGCGCATGCCGCACGCAGTTCCGGTAAGGCAAAATGATAGACACAATCCAAATCGCCGGTACCGAGCGCCAGCGAGGCAATGCGCATTGGAAGCGGTTCGGCAGTGACAGCAACGATATGCGGTAGGGGGCCTTTACGGTTACGGATGAGGTTGAGCGCCTCGGTGCGGGTATTCTGCGAACGGTCGCTACGGATTGTCCATTTGCATGAAACGCTGGCGTGCAGGAAAGATCGGGCAGGCGATTCGGGTTGGTTGCTTGCTCGGAATTGTGTCAGCCTGGCGGTGGGCTCATCGACTTCGATCAATGCCTCGTAATGATTGATTTCATCTTCGGTTACAGGTTGGCGAACGATCACGATGTCGGGCGTCACGATATAGCCATGTCCCAATGCCGCAGCCAGGTTCGGATCGGTTTTGACCAGCGAGACCAAAGTGTTCAAGTGCCGATACTCTACGAGATTTGAAATCGCGGTCTGTGCCGTAAGGAATTCCCAATTGCCGGGGCGCAAATGACGAAGCGATGTAAAAGCATCCGCAACAAAACTGCACGTTATTATTTCGAATAAACTGGTAGCGCTTTGGTTGTCGACATTTTCCACAACTCTCTTGAATCCTAATTTCTTCGAAAGGCATTTTGCGATCACTATGCTTGATCGGCTATCGGAGTCAGCGAAATTCGGATAGGCATACGGACCTGCACTCGTAAAACGCACGATTTGCGAACCGATTTTCGCGTGGTACTCATCTCGCAGAAAAGTGAGGCGTTTCGTTTTTAAGCCCGAAATGGTGCTATGCGTGTTCATAGCGAATTGAACCATTCTGCGTCAATAGTTACGTTTTCAACGTGCTCAACTCTCACGCCGAGCGAGAGGTCCTTAAGTTTTTCCGCCAAGTGTTCTCCATCGACGAGATCAATCGCAATTGCTCCATCACGAATCGCTTCCTTCAGTGCATCGCGCGTGAAGTAGCCCGTCGTAATGAAAAGACCTTTGTCTGCACGACCTTGCATTGCACCTCGAAAGTCCCGGATTTGACTTGCGCTAACTGATCCGCGATAGCGCTTGCATTGAAATACAATCCTAAAGCTAAGAATGCCGTTTATTTTCGCAATCCCTTTTCCGTCGATTCCGCCATCTCCAGACTTCCCTGTAACTTCGACTTGAGTGAATCCGGTCTCGCGTAGCACACGTTGAATAAGATGTTCAAAAGCGACTGGAGAGAGTTTTTCGACAAGATATGTACGGAGCTGAACCTGCCAATCGAGCGGCTCTGCGTCATCTTCAGATCCAATTGATATGTTTGCAAGATCCTTTCTAAATTTCTTCCCTGTCAGAGCCCATACGCCGCGTATGGAGTTTTCCAGAATTCCGAGTTGTTTGAGAATCGTTCTTACCCATGCAAGCTCATACTCCAATTGTGTTCGGTGCTCTTGATTACCACGCTTGGTGATGTGCGGTTGAACCACAAGTTCATCTGGGAGCCCGAGCAGTGAAATGACCTTCTCGGCAATTTCTGCCACAGTACCTGAACCACCCAACGCTTTGATAGCCTCTACGGTTGGCACCATCAACTCATTTCTATGGGGGACTTTCTCCATGTTGCTCTCCTTTGTTTTGCGGATTCGCATCCCTTCATCTGGGGAATGTGTTTGGGATAAGCTTTTTTGTATATCCCACCTTCATAAGTGTTCGGGATTTCGTAACCGTTCAGCCCCCCTCTAAATCCTGATCCTGAAAACGAGAAATCAAAGGGTTACGTCCGAACTGGGCCGAAATTCAGAGGGGGGGCTGAACGGTTACCATATTATGAAGTTAACAAGCGTTTCGCCGCCTCTAAAACAATAAGCATAACTCCATGAAATTTAAGCGAAAAAATCCCGAACACCTATGATCCCAGCTTGGCGTTCGGACCGCATACCCCCGTGCCACCATTGCGGGCGTAGCCGTCTCCCACGTTCAGCCAGAGCGTTCCATCTTTGCATAATACCCTACGGACCTCACGGAAAATGGTGACCAGATTCTCGACATATTGTTCGGGTGATTCTTCGGCCCCCACTTGGGACGGATGATCGTAATCGCGCAGCCCCCAATAGGGTGGGGAGGTGACGCAGCACCGGATGGATTCCGGCTCGAGCAAGGGGAGCACTTCCCGGCTGTCACCGGCCAGGATTCTGATATTTCTGATGGATGACTCGATGGGAGGGGATGCCGTTTTCTTCATCCGTAACAACCAAACCGAAAGTCGTGGGCGTGGATGACGGCGGCTACTTGCAGCTCCAGGGCGCGGTGTATACTTCGCGCGGATGCACAGTGGCGCCGTCGATAGTGCCTTTGAGATCGTCCTTCGCAGACATTATGGGCGGGTAAGCAAGTCCGCTCAACTCGTTCAACTAGCTACCGCCACCAAACCCGACCAGATTTGCTACCGGCAAAATTTATTTGCAATCAGCAAATTTTTGCGTATACTATGTAGCCTGGCAGGGTGAATCGTCCTGTGTGCTCTTTAACAGACTCGACCTTGATGACTGGTCCTAGACCTTGGCTGCTTCGAACCGTGGAGCAGTCGGTGTTGATTCAACACCATTTCCGAAGCTCACACCCGTAGTACGGAGTCCCGAGACCCTGATGCGCGTGTGGCGGCCGCCCTCAGTGCTACTCACTTAGGCGGACTGGGGAAATTGGGTTCGTGGCGTTCGCTTCGCTCCATTCGGTCCAGTCGTGTTCTGCGGACTGGTGCGATTGGCACCGAGTTGGAACTACGAGATATTGCTATGCTACACGAGTCTTTAAAGAAGGTCTTGGATACCTTTTTTCTGTTTCTACATGAATATGAATCTGGGCAGTACAATAAAGTTAGTCAGAAAGAAGCGGGGATATACACAGTCGCAACTTGCCGACCGTGCAGATATTTCCGTGTCTCATCTTTGTTTGCTGGAGAAGGGAAAACGGGACCCGAGTTTATCTACAATCGAGGCCATTTCGAATGCCCTTAGCATTCCAGTCAGCGTATTGGTTTTCCTTGCTGCCGAAAACGAACAAATAATGGAGTTGACTGAAAATCAAATAGAAGAACTAACACGTAATATCATGGGAATCATAGATGGAGCATCAAGACAGAAAAGCCTATTCTGAGGTCGGACCTATTGGACGCATTGATGCATTAGCATCCATGCTTTCCATTTCTACCAAAAACTTGCTAGCCATTTCCAGCTCCGTTGAAAATTTCCGGATACCCGGAAAGATGCTAAAAAAGAAATCCGGTGAGCCGAGGCCAACAAGCGACGCCAAAGAGCCCCTCAAGGGGCTCCACGAGAGAATTAAGAATAGGCTGTTAAAGCGGGTCTGCTATCCCTACTACCTTCTTGGCAGCATCTCGGATTCAATGACGCCAAGGGACTACAAACGTCATGCTGCCATCCATGCGGGAAAGACCATCCTGATATCCGAGGATATCAAGGATTTCTTCCCAAGCACTAAAACTGACGTGGTGCACTCAATCTGGCAACGTTTGTTCCATACTAACCCTGATGTTGCATCTGTTCTGACATCCCTGACCACTTACAACGATTGCCTACCGCAGGGATGGAAGACGAGTGGACATCTGGCAAACCTCGCTTTTTGGGATTTGGAACCTGATTTGGTCGCAAGACTTGAAAAAGGTGGTTTTGCATACAGCCGTTTTACAGATGATATAACGGTCTCCTCAAAGTATAGAATTGGTGCATCTGCAAAGAGTTTTGTCATTTCTGAAATTTACAGAATGCTTGGCTTGAGGGGATATTCACCCAAGCGGGCGAAGCATCGAATAGCGACAAATGGTAATAGAATGGGAGTCACTGGTCTTAATGTAAACAAGAATACACCATCAATGCCAAAGGAGAAAAGGAAAACCATTCGTGCGATGGTGCACCATTGTGAAACTCATTACACACACGACCACACCTCCGAAAGTTATAGGAAACGCTGGGAGAGTACGTCTGGCAAAGTTGGCACACTTACCAGATTTCATGAGGCTGAGGGACATAAACTCAGAAAGCGCCTGCAGGCAATCAAACCAAGAGGGGCTAACAGGGCTCCTTGAAAAGCAGCATGCGCGCGGAGTTCGATTTTCACTTTGAATGGGATGCTGCCAAGGCAGCCGATAACCGACGCAAACATAGCGTCAGCTTCGACTCGGCGGCTGGGGTATTTCGTGACCCATTGATGATATCTATTCTGGACGAGGAACACAGCGAGACCGAGGAACGCTGGATTACGATGGGACAGTCGGAGAACGGCAAGGTTTTGCTGGTTGTCCATACTTATCTGGAGGTCAGCGCCAATGCGGCCAATGTGCGGATTATCTCCGCACGACCTGCTACCAAACGTGAACAAGGCCAATATCAGGCAAGCGAATGAAACAGGAATATGACTTTTCAAACGGCGAACGCGGGAAGTTTTTCCGAGAGAACGCCAAGTTGAATCTGCCGGTCTATCTGGATGAAGAGGTGCAGCGCTATCTTCAGGAACGGGCCGAAGCAAAGGGCGTGGAAATTGGCCTGCTTGTCAATGAAATGCTCAGGCAGGATATCAAGCTGATCGAGGCAGTAAAGTAACGGCCCCGCACGGGCTGGGCTGGACTTGCCGAGCAAGCAACAACTGCATACATCGACCCCATGAGCATCAAGATACTGCTGGGCGTAAGCGGCGGGATCGCGGCCTACAAAGCGGCCGAGTTGGTGCGGCGCCTGGGTGAACGTGGGGCCGAGGTGCGGGTGGTCATGACGGCCGCGGCCCGATCCTTCATTACGCCGCTGACATTGCAGGCGCTGTCGGGCCACGAGGTACGCTGCGACCTCCTGGACCCGGGCGCGGAGGCGGGGATGGACCACATCGAGCTCGCACGCTGGGCGGACCTGGTGCTGGTGGCGCCCGCGACCGCTGACCTCATGGCGCGCCTGGCCGCCGGTCTGGCCGACGATCTACTGACTACCCTCGCCCTGGCCACCACGGCGCCGCTCGTCCTGGCCCCGGCCATGAATCATCGCATGTGGCTTAACCCGGCGACACAGGAGAATCTGGCCCGCTTGCGGGACCGGGGGGTGCGGATACTGGGACCGGCGGAAGGTGATCAGGCCTGTGGCGAGTGGGGTCCCGGCCGCATGCTGGAGCCCGGCGAGATCCTGGATGCCCTCGTGCTCGGCGCCGACTCACAGCTCGCGGGAAGGCAGGTCTTAGTCACCGCGGGTCCGACCCGGGAGGCCCTGGACCCGGTCCGTTACCTCAGCAACCGCAGCTCCGGCCGCATGGGGTATGCATTGGCCGAGTCCCTCGCCGCCCGTGGCGCTGAGGTCACTATGGTCAGCGGGCCGAGCGCCCTGGCCGTGCCCCATAGGGTGGAGCTGGTGGCGGTGGAGTCGGCATTGGAGATGGAGGCGGCGGTGATGGCACGGATCGGGGCCTGCGATCTCTTTGTCGCCGCCGCCGCGGTTTCCGATTACCGTCCGCAGGCGACGGCGGAGGAGAAGATCAAGAAGAACCAGGCGGAGCTGCACCTGCACCTGGTCAAGAACCCGGACATCCTGGCGCGGGTCGCAGCCCTGAACGGAGGCCCCTTCACCGTCGGCTTCGCCGCCGAGACCCGAGACCTGGAGGAACAGGCGCGCACCAAGCTCGCGGCCAAGGGACTGGATATGATCGCGGCGAATCTGGTCGGCGGCGAGACGGGGGGATTCGAACGCCCGGAAAACGCCTTGCTGGTGCTATGGCCCGGCGGGCGCAGATCGCTTCCCCTCGGCCCCAAGGCCCGATTGGCGGAGGCCCTGAGCGATCTGATCGTGGAGCGCTATCTTGCCGACGCTGCAAGTCAAGATTCTTGATCCCCGGCTGGGTCGGGACTACCCCTTACCGGAGTATGCCACCGCCGGTTCCGCGGGCCTGGACCTGCGGGCGATGCCGGAACAGCCGCTGGACCTGGGGCCCGGACAGTGCGAGCTGATTCCCACCGGCATGGCGATCCATATCGCCGAGCCGGGCCTTGCGGCCCTGATTCTGCCGCGCTCGGGATTGGGGCATAAGCACGGAATCGTTCTGGGGAACCTGGTCGGTCTGATCGATTCCGACTACCAGGGACTGCTGTATGTCTCCTGTTGGAACCGGGGCAAGGCTCGATTCCGCATCGCGGTGGGCGAGCGGATTGCCCAGCTGGTGCTGGTCCCGATCCTGCACGCAAATCTGCAGGTCGTCGAGGCCTTTACCGACTCTGAGCGCGGTGCCGGTGGGTTCGGCCATACGGGGCGCCGTTGATCCGGATGGAATCCTTCTGCGTTCCTTCACCGGCGCCATTTTTTCCATACTCAATCCGCCTTGGGCTGTCCCGCAATCCTACGGGCTCGCGGGATTTTCAGGGGAGGTTTAGCCGCAAATAAACGCAAATGGACGCAAATAGATCAGGAATTGTCGATGGTGGCGGGCCGATTTCGACCGATTTGCGTTCATTGGCGTTCATTTGCGGCAAAAAATAATTCCCATGTTGTCGGTACTTCGGCACCGCTGTACCCGGGATTTTTCAACCAATGCTATTAAGTTAGCTGTTGGCCACTTAGAGAAAACTACGAATCACGCGAATTTCCGCGAATCGCTTCGCGAGGATTCGCGTGATTCGTAGTTTCTTCTCTTACTTTGCCGACCGGTAGTGCTTAACTTAATGGCATTGATTTTTCAACCCCCAACTCCGGTTGCGTCGGTCGAATCCCATAAAATCCACTACACGGACCGATCCAGCTCACCAAACGTAAGAGAACAGTCGAGATGTCAGTTGCCACCGAACGCGCCCACAAGATCGCCCAGGTGCTCACCGAGGCACTGCCCTATATCCGGCGTTTTCGCGGCAAGACCATGGTCATCAAGTACGGCGGCAATGCCATGGTCGAGCAATCCCTCAAGGAGGGTTTTGCCCGTGACCTGGTGCTGATGAAGCTGGTGGGCATCAACCCGGTGGTCGTGCACGGCGGCGGCCCCCAGATCGGGAGCCTGCTCGCACGCTTGGGCAAGGACAGCGAATTCGTGCAGGGCATGCGGGTTACCGACAGCGAGACCATGGACGTGGTCGAGATGGTGTTGGGCGGCTTGGTCAACAAAGAGATCGTCAATCTCATCAATCGGCACGGCGGCGCGGCCGTTGGTCTAACGGGCAAGGATGGAGACCTGATCCACGCCCGTAAGCTGATCCTGCGCCGCGATGCACCGGAGCTGAAGGCTACGGAGATCCTGGATCTCGGCCATGTGGGCGAGGTGGAACGGGTCAACGCGAGCGTCGTCGATATGCTGATCCGGGGCGAGTTCATCCCCGTCATCGCCCCCATCGGCGTCGGCGCGGATGGCTTCTCCTACAACATCAACGCGGATCTGGTCGCCGGCAGGATGGCGGAGGTGCTGGGGGCGGAGAAGCTCCTGTTGCTGACCAATACGCCGGGGCTGCTCGACGCCTCCGGTGAGCTCATCGGTGAGCTGGACGCAGAGAAAGTCGCCGAGCTGATCCGGCAGGGCGTCATCACCGGGGGTATGTTGCCCAAGATAGAGTGTGCCCTGAACGCGGTCCATGCGGGCGTGCGTTCCGCCCATATCATCGATGGCCGCGTGGAGCATGCACTCCTGCTGGACCTGTTCACGGACGAGGGCGTAGGGACCCTGGTCCACGGGAAGGAGACAACGGATGGGGAGCAGGGGAGGCACCTATAGCTTTCGGCTGCCAGTCGCCGGTAGGGTGGGCTGTGCCCACCGACGGATGAATAAATACCCACGGTTCCCGGCATCGGTTACACTCCATTCCTTCGTGAACGTTTCGATCTGCGCCCGGCCTTAGATCCCGCATGTCCTACCAGGTGTTGGCACGTAAATGGCGCCCCAGGTCCTTCGCGGACATGGTGGGTCAGGACCATGTGGTAAGGGCCCTCGGCAACGCCCTGGAGCAGGGGCAGCTCCACCACGCCTACCTGTTCACCGGTACCCGGGGGGTGGGCAAGACGACGCTGGCCCGTATCTTGTCCAAGGCGTTGAATTGCGACCAGGGCCTGAGCTCCCGACCCTGCGGCCAGTGCGGCGCCTGTCGGGAGATCGACGAGGGGCGGTTCGTAGACCTGCTGGAGGTGGATGCGGCGTCGCGGACCAAGGTCGATCAGACCCGCGAGTTGCTCGATAATGTCCCCTTCGCTCCGGTCAAGGGCCGATTCAAGGTATACCTCATCGACGAGGTACATATGTTTTCGGCCCACAGCTTCAACGCCCTGCTGAAGACGCTGGAGGAACCGCCACCGCACGTGAAGTTTCTGCTCGCCACCACCGACCCGCAGAAGGTGCCGGCGACGGTGCTCTCGCGCTGTCTTCAGTTCAACCTGAAACGCTTGGTGCCGGAGCAGATCGCCGACCGGTTCGCACGCATCCTGGAGGCGGAGGACATCGCGTTCGAGCCGCAGGCCCTGCCCCTGCTGGCACACGCGGCGGATGGCAGCATGCGGGATGGGTTGAGCCTGCTCGATCAGTCCATCGCCTTCGGCGGCGGGCGGGTGGCCGAGGATGAGGTACGGACCATGCTGGGTACCGTCGGCCGGGAGCTGGGGTTGGACCTGCTCCAGGCCCTCGCCGGGCTGGATCGGCCCGCACTGCTGGACGAGGTAACCCGCATCGCGGAACTGACCCCGGATTTCGCCGGGGTGTTGCAGGAGCTGATTGGCCTGTTGCACCGGGTCGCCCTCTACCAGGAGGTACCGGCAACCCTCAGGGAGGAGGATCCCGATCGCGACCGCATCGCGGACCTGGCGGGACAGTTGGCCCCGGAAGATGTGCAGCTCTTTTACCAGATCGCCCTCCTGGGGCAACAGGATTTGCCGTTGGCCCCGGACCCGCGCACCGGGACCGAGATGGTCCTGCTGCGCATGCTCACCTTCCGACCCGATCCCGGGGAGGTGACAGGGGCGGAGCGGGGACATCGAAAGCCACCGACCCGATCGCCGGTCCCGCCGCGAGGAGATGTCCGGGGGGGGACGCCCACCCCGCGGGAAGGGTCACCCGCCGGGCGAGTGACGGCACCCCGGTCGATCGGATCCGGAGGTCCGGCGCAGGCCCCGCAGGGCGCGGTCGCTCCGCTGCCACCCACCGCATCCGGCGAGGACGATTGGGCCGCGGAACCTCAGGGGGACGACACTTCGCCGCTGCAAGTAGCGGCGGCGGTTGCGGAAACGACTGCATCCGGGACTTGCCCGCGGGGGCCGACGGGTCCCAACGGTTTGCATAGTCCCGAAGATTGGCACCGCATCGTCTCGGAGTTGGGGCTCGGCGGGGTAGCAAGTCAGCTCGCGAACAACTGCGAGCTGGGCGGCTGGGATGGAAAGCGACTGGCCCTGACGCTGGACCCCGAGTGTCAAAATCTGCGGGTCCCCTTTGCGGAGGAACGGCTGAAGGGGGCCCTGGCCGGGGTATTGGGCGAGGGGCTCAAGGTGGAGATCCACATCTCCCCCCCGGAACGCGAGACGCCGGCTCGGCGCCAAGTCCGTCATCGGGCCGAGCACCAGGTCCAGGCCGAGGCCCTGATGGAGAATGACCCGGTGGCACGGTTCCTCCGGGACGAGCTGGATGCCCGCTGGGTGCCCGGCAGTATCGAGCCGACGCAATAGATGCGCCACCGCACCGCAGACCGGTGGCAACGAGCACCAAGAGGTAACCCAAAGGTGAAAGGCGAACTAGGCAATATCCTCAAGCAGGCCCAGAAAATGCAGGAGGAGCTGCAGAAGACCCAGGAGCGACTGACCCAGGAAGAGGTCGCGGGCGAATCCGGCGGGGGCATGGTGAGAGTGACCATGAACGGCAGGCACGAGGTCAAACGGATCGAGATCGACCCCTCGCTTCTGGAGGACGATAAGGAGATGTTGGAAGACTTGGTGGCGGCGGCGGTCAATGCCGCCGTGCAGCGGGTCGCAGAGAAGATGCAGGAGGGCATGGCGGGCCTGACCGCCGGGTTGCAACTGCCGCCGGGGATGAAGCTCCCCTTCTGAGCCATGACGGAACGCTCCCTGCTCAACCAGCTCGTCGCGGCCTTGCGTTGCCTGCCGGGCGTCGGTCCTAAATCGGCGCAACGGATGGCCTTCCACCTCCTGGAACGGGACCGGGAGGGGGGGCGTCATCTGGCCTCCGTCCTGGACGCGGCCATGGCGCGTATCAGGCGCTGCAGGCGTTGCCGTACCTTGAGCGAGCAGGAACTATGCAATCTGTGTGCCAAACCCGACCGGGATGACTCCCTGTTGTGCGTGATCGAGCATCCCTCCGAGATCGTTGCCATCGAGCAGGCCACGGATTTTCGCGGACGCTACTTCGTGCTCGGCGGTAGACTCTCGCCGCTCGACGGCATCGGACCGGAGGAGCTGGGCCTGGATCTGCTCGAGATCCAGCTGCGGGAACGGGAGATCAAAGAACTGATCCTGGCCATCAGCCCCACGGTGGAGGGTAGCGCCACCTCGCACTTTATCGCTGGTATCGCGGCCCGCTACCAGGTCCGGACGACTCGCATCGCCCACGGGGTTCCACTGGGAGGAGAGTTGGAATATGTAGACGGCGGCACTCTGGCCCACGCCTTTGCCGGTCGCCAAAGTGTGGAGCCCTGAACATCGGCTCCGAGTACAACATCCGGACCTTTTCGACGCTAGCGGGAGATCCGCCGGAAAGGCGTGCCCTCGACGCGGATCCGGGGCACTTCGAATTTCTCAAGGTGGCCTTCATACGGCAATGGAGCATACGCCCATGTCAGACACACTGTTCAGTAAAATAGCAGCCGGTGACATCCCGGCGGATATCGTCTACCAGGACGAAGATGTCGTAGCCTTTCGGGATATCGGGCCCCAGGCACCGACCCATGTGTTGGTGATACCGCGCAAGCCGATCCCGACCATCAACGACCTCGAGCCGGGGGATGCGGAGCTGGTGGGGAAGTTGTTTCTCGCCGCCAAGAAGATCGCCGCGGACGAGGGCATCGCCAAGGCTGGTTACCGCACTGTGATCAACTGCAATGCAGCCGGCGGCCAAAGCGTATACCATCTGCATCTCCACCTGTTGGGTGGACGCCCCATGCAATGGCCGCCCGGCTGATGCCGGGTAACAGGTACTTTGCCTGGCTGCGTTCAGGCATTAGTATGCTACTAGGGCACCGGGATCGGGGATCTACCAAAACGAAATCGATGACGGCCAAATCAGAATCAGAAGGGAATGCTCCTTCCGCAGTGGTCGAGCTCAAGGCGGCGGCCTTTACCCTGCCCGTTATTCGCCTGCTCGATACCGACATGGATACAGTGGCGGAGCAGCTCGGTGCGAAAGTAGACCAGGCGCCGGAGTTTTTCCGCAATGCACCAGTGGTGGTCGATCTCTCGGCCCTCCCCGCGGGCGCGGACGAGGTCCAGTTTCCCCTGTTGGTGGGTCTCCTGCGCGGACACGGCATGATCCCCGTGGGCGTGCGCGGCGGCAATGCTTCGCAGAACCGGGCCGCCGAGGTCATGGAACTGGCGATCATGAGCGAGACCGCTACCCGCAACCCCAGGCAGGTCACCACCAAGCCGGCGTCAAAACCCGCCGCCCCGGCGCAGACCGCCGAGCGGCTACCGGAGACTACCAAGCCGGTCACGGGGGGAAGCTTCAAGTTGATAACGCATCCGATACGATCGGGCCAACGCGTTTACACCAGGGAGGGGGACCTCTCGGTCGTGGGCCCCATCAGCTCGGGGGCCGAGCTGATGGCCGACGGCAACATTCATATCTATGGTCCCTTGCGCGGTCGGGCCATGGCCGGCATGAACGGCGATACCCAGGCTCGGATCTTCTGTCAGAGTCTGGAGGCGGAGCTGGTCTCGGTAGCCGGCCGCTACCGCGTCAGCGAGAATATACCGACCACCCTCAGGGGGGTACCGGTGCAGATCTTCCTGGACCAGGAAGTATTGCGGATAGAAAAACTCTGATGCCCGGTCGACCCGGCCAGGCTCGGTTTGGAACCGGATAACGCAGTCTCCTGGTTCCTATGGTTTCAGTCGCCGGCAACGGCGGTGCATTTCGGTACCGCGGGAAGCGCTGAATCAATGCGATCACACGCCTTAAGGAGGGCGGAACCTTGGCGAGAATTATCGTTATCACGTCCGGCAAGGGCGGCGTCGGTAAGACCACGACCAGTGCTGCGCTGGCGATGGGCTTGGCGCAGCGGGGCAGCCGCACCGCGGTGGTCGATTTCGACGTCGGTCTTCGCAATCTGGACCTGATCATGGGCTGTGAGCGCCGCGTGGTCTATGACTTCATCAACGTAATCAACGGGGAAGCGAGCCTCAACCAGGCCCTGATCCGCGACCGGCGCTGCGACGACCTGTTCGTACTGCCGGCATCCCAGACCCGGGACAAAGAGGCACTGACTAAGGAGGGTGTAGGCAAGGTCCTGGATGACTTGTCCCAAACCTTCGACTATGTCGTCTGCGACTCGCCCGCCGGCATCGAGCACGGGGCGACCATGGCCATGTACTACGCGGACGACGCAGTAGTGGTCACCAATCCGGAAGTCTCCTCGGTGCGCGACTCGGACCGCATGCTCGGCATCCTGGCAAGCAAGTCCCGCCGTGCCGAGACCGGCAATGAACCCATCCGCGAGTATCTCCTGCTGACCCGCTATTCACCGGAGCGAGTCGCCAACGGTGAAATGCTCGGTCTCGAAGACGTGCAGGAGATCCTGTCCCTGGACCTGCTCGGGGTGATCCCCGAGTCCATGTCCGTGCTCAACGCCTCCAACGCGGGCATACCCGTGATCCTGGACTCGGAAAGCGACGCCGGACAAGCCTACGGCGACATGGTTGCCCGCTACCTGGGCGAGGAACTCCCGCACCGTTTCCTCGAGGTTCGGAAAAAGGGCCTCTTCAGCCGATTTTTCAAGGAGTGAGCCATGAGATTACTGGACATCTTCGCCTCATCGCGCCCCAAAGGTTCCTCCGCCATCGCCAAGGAACGGCTGCAGATCCTGGTGGCCCACGACCGCACCGAACGCGGTCGCCCGTCCTATCTGCCGACCCTGCAGCGCGAACTCCTGGAAGTCATCCGCAAATATGCGGACGTGGATATGAACGCCGTATCCGTCAGCTACGAGCAGGAAGACAGCCGTGAGATCCTGGAGCTCAACATCATCCTGCCGGAAACCGCGCGGCGGTAATCCATCGGTCGCCAGCTACCAGTGCCGGCTACCAGTTAAGTGTTACCGGCCAGCAAAAGAGAGGAAACCTCACCAATCACACGAATTTTCGCGGATTGATTCGCGCGATTCGTAGGTTGGGCAAAGCTCGTAGGATGCGGTGAGCGTGTGTTGTCCTTTCCGGACTGCACTACCGCTAGGCGCGAACCGCATCTTAGGACGGTGGGCGTGCCCAACACCGGTGTTGGGCACGGGCCATCCCTTGATGCGGTTCGCGCCCCCCCGTAGTGTCATCCTGATAAGACCTACCACACTCACCGCACCATCGATGCGGTTCGCGGTCGGAATTGGTGTAATCCTGCTACGGTATACCGCACTCACCGCATCCTACTCGCCCAACCTACGACAAGCGGCCAGCAGCTAACTTAATGGCATTGTGCTGCAACGCTACCCGCTCCCGCCGGCACGGGTGGTGCATAGCATCTACGTCACGCTTTGGGTTGAACTCCGGGGGTGATGGTCCGGCCATCGGCGATGATTTCAGCTGCGATCAGGATGGAGCATTTGCCGTGCCTCGAGACGGGCGGCTTTCGTCCTCACGAGATTGGTACGCAGATCCGGCCTGTGCAAGGCGATCTTCGCGGTCAAATGGCCTCAGATATCAGATTGGAATTTGCTCTGCCGACGCAGGCCATCGGCGCGGAGCATCACGAGTTTCGGATCCCGGCGATGGGGTGGCCCCAGAAATTGGGGAACTGGATCATCGGCGTCGGAATGGTGCCCATGGCGGCCACCGTCCAACATCTCCAAGTAGAGTGTCTTGGTGGGAGTGGGCTCGGCACGTAAGGTATATAGCACCAATGCACGGATGCGGGTGATAACGCAGGGCCAGCTCCGGGCACATACCCTACCGAAGTCCATGATCGAGTATTCGTCGATCCAGATGCTCATCGGTGGTAGTCTCCTGCCAGATGTCAGTCGTAGCTTCAGCGGACAGATTCCATGTCCCAAAATCCGGAAGAATGCCCGGTGGGTCTCGCGAAGGCACCTTGGGACCCGGTCACAAATGAGTCAGTTTATGCGGTGCACAAATGGATCGGGTCTTCCTGCACCCGATCGATTGACCTACAGCTCTCAGTTGGTTGGTGTAGGAGATGGGCCTACGGGAAGCTGTTGGGTTCATGCCTCGTCGGTCTACGAAATATCGTGCAATGGTTAGGCCAAGGAGCCGGATGCGCGAATTGCGCACGTCCGGATCTGTGAGAGCCGCAGGTGAGTAATCGCCTGCGGCCACCCGGCCCCCAGCGAAGATGGCGAGTCAGGAGTAATGCACAGAACGTCTTTGGGCCAGCGGTCTGCGAGCGGTATCTTTTGCCTACGGGGACTACTCCGATGACGGAAACCATGAAATACTGCGAGGTAACTCATATTAAACCGATGGGAGAAGGGTTAAGGGTCTGCATCGACTTTGTTGATACGCTCGTCCCAACGGAGGGCGTATTCGTCGGTAATACCGGATACGGTTACTTGTTATCCTTATCTGAAAGTGTCCCTACTGATACCTATCCTGCCAGGCCATTTAGAGTCAATGCAGGGGCCTTCCATCAGTATTTGTTGTTGGAGAAAGAAGAAACCTGCTATTTGAGTGAATTGAAGGCAGGTGACAGAGTTCCTGTCTATTCCCGTGAAGGAATGAGAGTTATCTCGGTAGGGAGAGTTAAAATTGAACGCCGTGAGTTGCTGCGAGTCCAGTGCATGTGCGGCGATCGAGTACTTTCAAGTACGGTGCAGTCCTCCGATAGCGTGTGGTTCCTTGGTGAGGAAAATAGGGTTGATGCAAAAACGATCAAAGTAGGTGACAAGTTGATGTGCCGTCACGACATCCCTGGGCGACACTTAGGGAAGCGAAAGGAAGAATACATAGAAGAAATTTAGTCCCATAGATCATGGGCCACCCGGAGATCGGGCCAAAATTCAGATGTTGAGGGTGTCGTAAAAGCCTAAATCGGGATCGGGATCGGGATCGAAATCGAGATTCCGAGTGCGATCCCGATCCCGATTTCGACCTACCCCGGCCCGCCAACGGCTGGTTGGGCGGAGAAGATGGGGCCTTACGGGAGAGGGGCTTTGGGGGCATCATGCCTCGTCGGTCTGAGGCGAAGCCTCGCTGGACATCGACGGGGAGCGATTTATCGGCTCTGCCGAGTGTCTTCTCAAGGCGTTCTGAACGGCGGTCGACGCACTGGTAGCGAAGTAATTCGCCATACCGGGTGACAAAGCGATTGAGCACCGATATACTTTTTTCCTCCGGGCTGAGTGGCAGAGTGGTTATGCAGCGGCCTGCAAAGCCGTGGACGCCGGTTCGATTCCGACCTCAGCCTCCATCCCCTTCTCCGTAATCGTCCTGCTGCGATACGCGAACAGGGGGCTGTTGCCGTCAACGGCCTCTGTCAGGATGCAGCCGATCCGGACCCTACCCGCCCGGGTGGCGGAATTGGTAGACGCAAGGGACTTAAAATCCCTCGACTTCGGTCATGCGGGTTCGAGTCCCGCCCCGGGCACCACACTATCGATGCTCGCTCACTCTCTAACGAGGCATCGCCTCAGACCGACGAGTCATGAGTGGGTATAGGAAAGTCCCGGTTGATCAACCACAGGCTGTGCTATGGTTATTAGCCGC
>WYCW01000004.1:863672-948204 GCA_011392765.1 Candidatus Thiosymbion ectosymbiont of Catanema sp. Cochon2018
TTGGATACCCTGCTTCAGGAGGCGAAATTGACCGCTGCTGAAAGTTGACTCAGCTGTAAAGATCCGGGTCCCTCAAGGAATCCTAGCGAGGCTCCACCTCAGACCGACGAGGCGTGACCAACCGCACCGAAGAACCACGGAGGCAGACACGGATAAACACGGATCACAATCCGTGTGTATCCGTGTCTGCCTCCGTGGTTCAAAGGATTTGCGATTCCTGCCCAACAAGAGGCAGAACTATTTTTGTACAGCGCACAAACTTGACTCATTTGTAAAGATGCAGATCCCTCAAGGAATCCTAGCGGGAGCGACGCGCCGGGGGTAAGGTGCTGCTCTACGCAAGGAGCGTGAAATCCCACCGCGCTGCAGGGAAGTTCGGGTTGGGTGTGATAGCGGATAGCTATTGGGATGGGGCGGGTGCAGATTGCCGGATTATCGGCTGAGGCGTAGCCGCCTCACTATCATCATCCACCGCATCCGTATCTGATTCGTCCGTCCAGATGTCTTCTTCCTCGGGATTCGGTGGGGGGCTCCCATCGAAGATTTTATTGCGGCGGCGTTGCAGATAGGCATTGCGGATAAAGATGTAAGGATCGAGGGCTGCCTCTTCCAGGAGCTTTCCGGCGCTCAGAAGATCGGCCCGAGTATCGACGGTGTCGAAAGCGCTCAGTCCCCAATAAACGGGATCATTATTCAGGTAAAGAAAGGGGTTGGTCATGATGGTTCCACCCAACCCGACGGCATCGCGCACGGTACTGGGCCCTAGGAAGGGCAACACCAGATAGGGGCTGGAATCATCGCCCCAGTAACCAAAGGTCTGACCGAAATCTTCCTTGTAGCTCGGAAGCCCCAGATTGGTCGCTACATCGAAAAAGCCGAGTATGCCGATGGTGGTATTCACAGTCAGGCGTGCCACGTCCGACCCGGCCCGAGAAAGCTTGAACTGGAGTAGATTATTGAGCGCCGAGCTTATGTCCGCGATGTTGTTGAAGAAGTTGGTGATGCCACGGTCTATGGGCTCCGGTACGATGGCCTTATACCCCTTCGCAACGGGTTTCAAAATCATATCGTCGAATATTTGGTTGAACCTGTGTACCTTACGGTTGTAGGATTCCAAAGGATCGCTGGGGTCGGCGGGTTGGTCGGGAACCGAGGCGCAACCGCCGAGCAGGATCAGCAGCAGGATTAGACCGGTATTCCGAAGACCGCTCATGGACGTGGTATCTCCCTAACATGGTATCCGTCACGCAACGCCGGATAGAACTATATTAGCACAATCGTAGGGCCCCGCAGGCAAACTACACGACCAGCGCAGGGCGAGCGCATATCAGTTCCTTTCCGATTCTTCCAGCTTTAGGGCACTTTCAAAAATACGATTTCCATCAACGGCACGTATGAATAATCAATAGTTTAGAGTCGCTTAATTGATGAAAACGCCTATTTTTCGAGGCGCCCTTTAGCCATCGGCTACCAGTCGTCAGCCGGCATAGCGGTGACCCACCATTTTCTGAATCGCGTTGCCGACTATGGTACCGTCATCTATCGGCAGGAAGGAGGTTCCCCGTCATTCCAGCGCCGGGTCCGGGACCGAATCCATGCGGCAGTGTTGCAGGACATGGTTTCTGACGCCGAAGGCCGCGAGTCGGTCCGCCAGGGGCCGGATGTCTTTTTCGTCGCTCCAGCCCGGCAGGACCGTGGTCCTTACCTGCAAGGCGACGCCTGCCTCAAGCAACAGCACCAGGCTTGCCCAGGCCCGCTCACCGGAACCCGGAACCCCGGTGAGTGTCGGGTAATCCGCGGGCAGGGCCTTGATGTCCAATCCTACCCAATCAATGAAGGGCAACAGGCGACGCAGGCGGTCCGGGTAAGGGCCGGCGGTGTGCAGGCCGATCTTGAAGCCCATTGATCTGGCCTCGTTTGCGGCCGCGGGCAGGGCAGCCTGCAGCGTTGGTTCGCCGCCGCTGAAAACCAAGGCGTCCAAGAGCCCAACGCGCCCTTCCAGGAAGCTACGCACCTCGGACCAGGATATCTGCTCCCCGCCTCTCGACGGTAGCAGGTGGCCGTTGTGGCAGTACCGGCACCGCCAGGGACAACCCTGACAGAAGACCACAGCCGCCAACTCCCCCGGATAGTCGAGGGTG
Source organism: Candidatus Thiosymbion ectosymbiont of Catanema sp. Cochon2018 (assembly GCA_011392765.1). Taxonomy (GTDB): domain Bacteria; phylum Pseudomonadota; class Gammaproteobacteria; order Chromatiales; family Chromatiaceae; genus Thiosymbion; species Thiosymbion ectosymbiont_A. The sequence goes on from WYCW01000004.1 coordinate 865,814, forward strand.
GTCATGGGGGTGAGACCGCCGATACGCAGCGTTCGAGTCGGGGGCACCATAGATGTCTTGGGGGCCGATTGAAGGTACTTGTACCCCGAGATATCCCCACAAAATCCGCCCTCGGCGTCAGTCGGCAAGAAGGACGTTATGCTCATCGGTGACCCATTTATCCGGTGGCCCGATTGTGCCGATTTGGCGGCAGGTTGGCAAGCCGGGTGCAGGTCACCAACAGCCACGGCTCTTTGGCGCTACGGGCGTTGTGAGTGCTGGCCTTCGCGCGTGAATGCTTGCCGAAGGCCGTGTTGCCACGTCGCCCTTTGTCCGCTAGACGCACCCGCACAAAGCACACCCGCATGCGTACCCAGTCGCCCTCACCGAGCGCCGTTGCCGTCGCGGTAGCACGCTTGAACAGCGCCTAGCAGCTTACCCAACGGTGATTCAGGCGCACGTAGTCGCGGCCACGCACCCACCCCACCCAGCGCCAACCCAAGCGAGACTGTGAAAGAATTCGCCCGTGCTTGCGGGCCTTGGGTTGCAGCCCCTCGGAAGCCCGGAAAGCGGTGCCCAGGCGCTAAATCGGCGGTGTCTAGCCGCTGAGTGCCGGCTCCTGGATTTGTGGTGGGCAAGTCCATAAATAGCTAATAAAAACAGCGTGTTATTCTTCATGCGGCCAGGTGTGTGAGGACCTGGCTGTTCCCGACCTGTTTTCGCCGGACGCAGTAATCCCTCAGTGCACCGACCCCGAGCCGGTTGACCACCCGCAGGAGGTTGTAGCCAAGAATCATCAGGCTCATCTCACCGCGGACCTTCTTGAAGCCGCGTACCAGAAAGTGGTCCCAGCCGAACCAGCGTTTGAGCGTACCGAAGGGGTGTTCGACCAGACCGGCACGCTGACGCATCTTCTCTGGCCCCGATTCGGCCATCCGTTGCCGGTGGGCTTCGATCAACTCAGCATGCTCGCTGCGATAGATACGGCGTGCAGCGCCGGAGGCCGGTAGACACACCGCCTTGAGCGGGCAGTCCCGGCACTGACTGGCGGGACGGCTGTAGCGAGTACGCCGAATGCCGTTCTTCTGCTGTGGCTGACCGCGCCGGGGCAGTAATTCGCCGGCGGGGCAGATGTAAACATCACGGGTTGAGTTGTATTGGAAGCGTTTACCGCTCAGGCGGCCCTGGCCGGTGACCGCCTTGTGCTTATCCGGGATCGGGACGTAGACGGTCGCACCGGCCGCTTCGCAGGCCGCCAGTTCGACCTCGCTGTAGTAACCGCTGTCGGCCACCGCGGTGATTGCGTTGACCGACATGATTTCCATCGCCGCTCGGCATTGGCCGCTGAGCTGGTTCTGATCGTTCCCTTCGTTGGTAACTTCGTGAGACACAATGAGTTTGTGTTTGTCATCCACGCAACTTTGCACGTTATAGCCGGTGACCTGCTGTTTCCCCTTGCTCAAGGCCCGTGCATCGGGGTCGGTACGGGAGAATTGGGTCTCACCGCTCGTCTCCAGTCGCTCCAGTTGCGCCTGCTTGCGTGCCTGGCGTTCCTTGAGTTCCTTCAACTTCTCGGCAAGGGCGGGGTCTTCATCAAGCCCGTCGCCCGCCTGATCTTCCTGTGCATCGTTGGCATCGAGGGACTGCGTGTAGGCTTCCAGATCACGTTCGATCTTTTTCAGTTCGGTTTCCAGGTGCTTCTTGGTGGTGATGCTGGCGTCACTGGCGCTGGCATGAAAAAAGGAGCCGTCGATGGCGATGGTCTCTCCTCCCAACAGGTCCAACTCGTGGCACAGCATCACGAAATCACGGTTCGCCGCGCGCAGGGCTTTTCCGTTTACCCGCCGAAACTCGGCAATGGTGCGGTAGCTTGGGACCAATCCCTCCAGCAGCCAGATCAGCTCCAAGTTACGTCGGCACTCACGCTCCAGACGCCGCGAGCTCCGTACCCGGTTGAGATAGCCGTAAAGATACAGCTTGAGCAGCAGGCCCGGATCGAACGCCGGCTGACCGGGCGTCAGATCGCCGCCGCTCTTGGTAAAGCCCAACTCCGGCAGGTCGAGCGTATCGACGGAGGCGTCGATCGCCCGAACCAGGTTGGTCTCGCTGACGTAATCTTCGACCCGCGGCGGCAGCAGGGCTTCCTGCGCTCGGGCGGTACCTTGCTTGTAACGTCTCGCCACAACTGTCAGCCTATTGAAGCTCGCTTGACCGGGAGTTTACACCTGACACCACCAGCGGCGAATTCTTTCACAGTCTCAAGCGCTCGACCTCCCGGTAGAAGGGGACCTTGAAGCCGGCATCGGCGATCACGACTAGCCTGGCGTGCGCCGGCACCCGATGCGCGATGTGTTGCAGAAAGCGCTGCTGGAACGCGCGATTGGCGAGCTTCTTCTGCGGGTGGACCTCTTCGTACACAGTCAAGCTACGCCCACCTACCGGCAGTGACGCGCGCAGCAAATGCAACTACTAATCGGCCTTCGGATCCGACCAGTCGATCAGGAGCAACGGCTCACTGATACGCGCCAAGGTCACCCGACACAGGGCCGCGTAGGTCGACCTCGCCTCCTGTTGCAGATGGCGATTGCCAAGCAGCCGATCCGAACACTTAATCTTGTGGCGCAGGTGCCCCCCGAAGCGGCGACCGAAATCTAAACATTTTAATATACCACAACGATTGCTTCTTCATCGAATTCATGAATATCTCCATTTTTGGCGCCCGCCACGTTCGCGGGAAAAAGGGGCGCGGAGCAGCCGGTAAAACGATTGTCTTCGGAATTTTGGAACGCCAGGGAAAAGTTTACACAGAGCTCGTCCCAGACGCCTCCAAAAAGCAGCTACAGAGCGCGATCCGGGGCCAGGTATCCCTGGACAGCATCATCCACTCAAACGGCTGGAGAGGCTACAATGGGCTGGTCGATATGGGGTACAAAAAGCATCTGCGTGTGAATCATGGCAAGCATGAATTTGCCCGTGGTAATTGCCATATCAATGGCATTGAATCATTCTGGTCATATGCCAAACGAAGACTTGCAAAGTTCAATGGTGTTCCACGTAAAACAGTTTACCTTCATCTCAAAGAATGTGAATTCAGGTTTAATCACAGAGAAGAAGATCTTTATGATACAATACTAACTATACTGAGAGAAAATCCACTCTAAAGTTATCTAGACCCTGTCTTTTTTTGCTGCCTGAATCCCAACATCTTGAATCCCACAAGATGCACTACCAATGGTGGCTCATCTTGACAGATATTCCAATATGGTTATATTCCTACCATGGAATGGGAAGTCGAGTCACTGACAAGTTTGGAGACTGGTGGGCCAGTCTCACCGAAGCTGAGCAGGAAGACATCGCGGCCGTCGTGGAATTGCTGGAGGAAAAAGGCCCTCAGTTACCCTACCCATACAGTTCCGGGATTCATGGGTCAAAGCACGCGCATATGCACGAGTTGCGAATCCGGCATACGGGGAAGCCTTACCGAACGCTTTACGCCTTCGATCCCCGGCGGATGGCGATTCTCCTAATCGGCGGTGACAAGACCGGCAATAAACACTGGTACGAAAAATATGTTCCAGTCGCAGACAGGCTCTACGACGAGCACCTCCGCATTCTGGAAGAAGAAGGAAAGCTGAAGAAAGGCGATGGCTAAGAAATTTCGTGGCCTACGCCAGGCAATGAGCACGAAGGCCCAGAGCCGCGCACACGAGAAGGCCAAAGTAATGAAAGCGGAATTGCCGCTGGCAGAGCTTCGGCAGGCCCGTTATTTCTCACAGGAACAACTTGCAGCCGAGCTCCAGGTAAAGCAGCCTGCTGTGGCAAAGATCGAGAAAAAGGCCGATATGTACATCTCGACCCTGCGCCGATTTATCGAGGCAATGGGGGGACAATTAGAAATCCGCGCCCACTTCCCCGATGGTGACGTCCGAATCAATCAGTTCGAGGAGCTAGAAGAGAAGCAACAACCGGTGACGTAGGTCGTTAACGTCTTCTTGGTGTATAATCACACGGGACCTGACAAGTAGGCCCTAACGCCAGCTAGGGCAGCAGGGCTTTGTGGTTCGCGTCGTCCCTGACGCTCACCACATTCTACGGGCTATTCCGTGGTCTCATTGGGACCAGCCATCAATGGGCACAGCTCATCCTACGATTCAGGCCGCAAGCCTAAGGTCGAGCTCCTGGAGCACTTCTGCGCCGCAACAGGCACCACGGTGCCGGGGCTGAAGATGGCGGAGGCGCCGCTGTTGTACAGGTATTGGTAGTCCTGGGCGGGAATGACGCCGCCGATGACGCCCATGATGTCTTCCCGGTCGAGTCCCTTGAGCGCCCGCACCAGTTGGGGCAGCAAGGTCTCTTGTGGCCTGCGGCCAGGGAGCTCATGCCGACTACGTGGACGTCGTTTTCCACCGCCTGTTTGGCGACTTCTTCCGGGGTCTGGAACAGGGCCCCGATGTCGACGTCGAATCCGAAAAAAAGGACCGAAAAAAAGACACCCATTTTGTTTCCCCTTCCAAAACGGTAATTTTAAGACTTGTACGCTGGAAACGGCTTCGTTGCCTCTTCCAGAATTGTCAAGATGTCAGGTTTTTCGACGCCGATAACCTTGTTTGGAAGGTGTTTGTGATGAGGAAATTGCGCCAGGGCTGGAAAGTGTGGGGAACTGTCGTAGCGGAACAGCAATTTGGCCGAAGCATCCTGACAGTGGTATCGGTAATCCAGGTGCCGTAGTCGTCCCTCTTCAACGCAGACCGCTTCGTTCACTTCCAGTAACTGGCCTGTGACGAACCGGATACGAATCCGCAGGTTGGCACTGAGTGGGGTGACAATTTCTTCCTCGTAGCGCTCGACGTAGACATTAGGCAGACAAGCTATGGCTGACTCGATCCGTTCGAGATAGGCCGTCAGGACTTCATGCGGCATGACGAAGTTGTTCTTCCAATGCCGCTTTTAGGGCCAGGTAATGGCGGTAATCGTTCACCCAGTCGATCAAATCCGTTTCGTCGGGTAGCTGTCCTTTGCTGTAGCGGTCAAAAAACTCCTCGGAGCTCATGGAGCGTTGGCTTTCATACAGGCTCAGACGCTTGGTGATAGCTACCAGGGCGTCCAAAGAGGAGCTGTATTCGGTCCGTTGTTTGCGCATGCCGGTTGTCATGATCGGGTTCGAATAGTGGCTAATATGTAAGTGGAATCTTAGCCAACAGATGGTAATAACTCGGTATTATAGCGATGCAGGAAGAGTTTCAAATAAACCTCATGTATAGGGAGGCATTTAGAAAAAGATAATGTTTTACGTACGAAGCGGGCTAACTGCTGCCGCAAGGTATTATTCCAACGCCCGACATGAGCCGTCTCACCCGTTTCTTTACCGACAGGATGATGTTGCTCATTGGGAATAACGGCCTGATACGCTTTCCAATAGTCGGTGAAAACAATGGCCTTTTTATAAGCGGATGGGATACGGTCCCAGAGTAGTCGGCACGTTTCTTCACCGCGATCACCGCAGGCATAAGCAATGACTTCTCGGGTCTCTCGATTCAGCGCAATCCAGATCCAAACTTTGGTGTCTGTGCAGAAGACAAAAGACCATAACTCATCCATTTCCAACACTGGTGTTTGCCCAGAATCAACTGGTTTCAGCGTGCTCTCAAGGGGTGGGAGCTGTTCTGCCTTTTTTTTAACCAGGCACTCAGGGTTTGTCGACAAACCCCAAAAGTCCGTTCGATCCCGCGCATACTGGAGCGTTCTTGATAAGCTTTTATAATGATCTCTTTTTCTTCTTCCGTATAATCCTGTCGGGGTTCAAGTACGCCATAAGCACCACAGGTTTTACAATGATATTGTGGACTGCCACTCCCATTTGTGCCATTCTTGACAATCTCTTCACTTTGACATTTGCGGCAAACGTGGACTTTCTTTTCAAGAATCATAGCGAAAAACCCTGTGCTTGAATTGATGCCTGAAGGTAGTCATTCAAACCCCACTGAATCATTCTGGAGAGGGCCGCCGAAATTCAGTACCAAATAGATGCTAAAAATCGCATTGCCTTGAATGACTAAGAATTAATTATTTTACTACATCACTCCGGTATTTACCACTACCGGCCTCCGCATCCCGGCTGGGGGAATGTCGTCCCTTAAGGTGTTTCCTTCAGGGGCGACAAAGCAGCTTGCCAGGTCTTGTTCCCTTGAAGCAGCCACTCGTGCTCCGCGGCCAAATCTCGCACCTCCTTCAGCTTTTCCTGTGCTGTGTCCAGATCGCGGTTGGCGTTACTGAGCTTCGCCATCAGTAGGAAACGTAGCGCGTTGGAATCGATTGTATTCAGCTCGAAGGCCGCTCTCGCAGATGCTTTACCATCCAGGCCAAGCTTCGACAAGGCCATGGCTCGAAGCAACATCGCATCGGAGCGGATTTGACTTTTCGCATCCTCGCTTTCCGCAACCCTGGAAAAATACAGTTCCGCTCTCGCGCCCAATCACCGCGGTAGATCTTCATCAGCCCGGAGGCATAATCGACCACGTCGGGATGCGCGGAGGAAACGATCTTTGGGAGGCGGACGTACCCGTGGCGATCCACGGGATAGCGGACATAAACCAGATCGTCGCCTTTCATTTCCTTGAATCTCACCCCCTCTCCAACGCGATCCGGGCAATTTTTCATCTCGGGCGTCCGGCAGATCTTCATCTCGGCGAGGTCGGACGCATAGTACTCCATGACCTCTTTCGGCAGCGCCTGCAGACTAAAGTCTATCCGGCGCCTGGGCAGGGTCACGGACAATTCGTGCCCGTTCAGCCGCTCTGTCCAGATCTCATTGGATGTAAGGCGGAAATCCTTGTAGGGGGAAGGAACTGTAATGTAGGTCTTCATTAGCACCATCTCGCCTACCGAGGCAATAGAGCCCCATAGGGTTATCTGCGAGCTATTGACTTTCGCACGCCTCTCGGCGGATTGGTGCCCTGCCGGTTGTATCGGCAGCCTGCTGACTTGATAGTAGCCGTCGCCGAATGATTTGTGGTCTGCGGTGTCCTCCCCTGTATGAGCCCTCGTCTGAAGCTTTAGCTTCAGTACATTTGCCACGCCCAGCCCAATGGATTCTGGGCCATCGAACTGGGCGACGACGATGCTGATCTGATCCTCGTGGGATTGTGCGAGGCCCACAAATCCTAACCCGGCGAGTAGGATCGCAAGCAGCCTCCCAACCCCAACTCTGTGGCTTTTACTTGGCATCAGCTTTTAACTTCTCAATGAGTTATTTTAAGATCCGCGAATGCTTCTCCCTTATGTTCTCGTCGAGATTTCTCACCGCGCTGTTCGCCTCTTTAAGGATCTCGCGCTTTATCCAAATCGGTAATGGGTCGCAGTCGTCGCGCAAGGCATCCTTCGCTAACGCGTAGAGGAAATAGAACTCATGGGCCTCTTCGAACCTGTCGATGTCATTCGGATCTCCGCTGAACTCAACATTGAACCGCTCGTCCTCGAACAAATCTCTCTTGCGTCCGACATGGATCGTGCTGTCGAACAGGATCTGCTTGTCCTTTTCCGACACCGCACCTTCCAGCACCGCGAGCTGCGCCTTGGTGTCGACAAACTTTCGGATCTTCAAGAACGATAAGGCCCGGAGCAGCTTTTTCCACTCGCTGTCTTCTTCGTCTTCCTTCCAGTCGGCCCTTCGTATATCGATCAGGTACTCGATCAGTTGCTCGATCCGCGCCCCCTGATCGGCTTCATCCATCTCCATCAGGTGCTTGAAGATCTCGCCGCCCTTGTGGCTCAGGGAGCGTATCATGAGGTCTTGGAAATCCTTGAGCACCTTCTGCTCGGCCTCCGTAGTGGCGGCCTTGTAGGGGACGATGGTGATTTCCCTCCGTCTGCAATCTTCCTTATCCTCCTGTGCCACACTTGGCGCTGCTACTAAAACGAAAATGAAGGTGGAAAGGATTACGCTCCGAATTAACAGGGACATGTGCCTATCCTCACCCGATCGGGCGTGCCCGAACCTGACATTATCTCCGCCCAAACTGCGAATTCCTTGGTGTCGTCTTCGCATGCTTTTTGCTTGAGCCCCTTTTTGAAGATGAGCCTGAACTCCACCGGATCCGCGGTTATCCGCACCGACGCTGACTTGGCTTCACCGTACTGCGTGACATCGAATTTCTGTTTCCCGCCATTGACGAGAAAAAATGCCTTACTACAGACAGGGACTCTTTGCGCTCTGTCATTATAAGAGCTTCGCCCTTGTACTCTTGATCTTTAGCCTGTGGCGGTTTAGTCACGTTGGCGCACGTCAATGGGTACCCCACCGCCACAGGACTCCATAAGGGGTCGATTTGGTCGAGATAGGCGATGCACAGGGTCACCACGGGAAGCAGGGTAACAAGATCGCGTAGATGCAGGGTAAATACCCGCCTCAAGGGGCTCTACCAATGTCCGCAATCCGTACACTTTTTCGCTCTAACAGGGATCTCGCTGGCACAAACGGCACAGAATTTGGCCGCAACCAGTGGCTCTCAACCGGGTTGCCAGCTGCCGCATTTGGTGCACTTCTTTGCCTCGACAGGAATCGGGTTGGCGCAGATAAAGCATTCCTTGGTTTCACGCTCCGTATGAGTTTTGGCCGCCGGGCCACCGCCGCGTGTGTCGCTCATGTCATCGCCTTAATTCACCCAAGTCACCGGTTAGAAATGCGCAATTCTCCAACGCGGACCCAAAGCCTCTGATTAATCCCTTAGAGATGCCTCGATATCGACGCAGAGTAAGGCTTTGACTTCCGCTGGCGTAATCTCACCCGTAGGTTCCATACCTTGTATCTTGCTGGAATTTCTTTAAGGCTTTTCTGAAAGGATCACCATACTTGTTTCCCCAGATATTCCATCGCTCTCCGGCGCCTAGTCGCAGCTCGTTCAAGCGGTCTTGCAGGCGGTACATAAGGTTCGTTGGCGGCGGTATGGACGAACGATATCCTCCGGACGTTTCTCAAGTGTGACATAGTCCTCGCGTAGGAACTCCCGCTCGTCAATGGTTCCGGATTCTGTCGATGCATTACACGCCTGAGTAAAGCATAGCGGCGAAAAAAGAACCGAGATCATCAGTACAAACAGTGCAGCTTTCCGGGGTGGCACAAAGATCAAACTGTGTTGAGAAGAACTGAGCATGCCAGAGGCCTCTTAAGATCCAATGAGATGGCGGCGGCCGTTCCGAAGGATAGGAAATCCAACCGCCCCACGGTTGGAATGAGGGAAACGCTACCATCGAAGGAGCGCTCAAGCAACAGCGTTTTCGGGGGCGCAAGGCGGAGCGACGGGAAAAATCCGCCGTCCCGGTGGGTCAAACAAAGTGGGTGTCCTTTTTTCCCGAACTGACTCCACCAGCGTTAACATTAACCTACCTTTTGGCTATTTTGTAATCTTTCATTTGTTGTGTTAGGTTTTTTCACTTATTCTCGAATTTCTTTTGAAATTCCATTGCTCTTTTACTTATTTCTTGACCACTTAACTCATTGAAAAGATCTTGTCTCCATTCCGTATAGTCGAATCTTTCCCTTTGAATAAGGGCAACAAACCTCTCGGCTTCAACAATGCCAAGATTCTTGTTTAATACTTCAAGACCTAACATCTTAATTTCGGAATCCGCTCTCATTGTTGAGACTCCCACTGAATTACTAAGTTTACAGGATTAATAATTTCTATTTTTGAAATCTCGGCTGCTTTCTTCAGAATACCTTTGTCAACCGTCAAAAAATAGTCACATTTTAATTCAATAGCGCACGCAATATGTAAGGCATCGAGAGGTTTCAATCCAATAGATACCAACTCATCCATCTTCGAAAGTATTACTGATCTCTCACTGACAAACGAATCAGCCAACGTCTTCCATTTTAGAATCTCAACTCGTCTTTCAGAAAAAGGGTTGGCATTGTTTTCGAAATCCAGTATGTAGGACCACCCCAAAGAAAGGTAGTCTGATTCGATTTTCTCTTGAATATCCAGTATTGCTTCCGTTTCAAGTCGTATGGTTAGCGATGATTGATCGTCAAAGGGTCTGTTGAAACAGCAATTATCAAGATATACTCTCATAGTTGTCATTTACAGAAAATGGACAATTGTATTTCGGTAAGTGTCAGGCCCGTGAGTTTGCTCGCCACCCCGATTGCTCCTACCGCCGTGCGCCCTTGTTCCGCTCGCTTTCCAGCATCCGTAGGGTTCGGTGGTTATTCCGTCGCTTTCGCTCCGGCCCTCCCGACTCCCATCGATCCTCTCAACTCCCGGCAGCACACACGGCAGCCGTGGCTTCTACGTCCCCGCCTCTCTCGGTTTGTTGCCTCCCCGAGCAGGGGATATGCTAACCGTCCGTTTCGGGCAACTGACGTTAGAGGGACTTCCACCCTCTTCGATTCGCAGCCTTGTCGGCTGCTCCCCGTCGCAGTAGGGACACCGGTTACCCGGCGCCCCCGCACAGATCCCGGCGTGCGGTTTTCCCGCACCGGGCTCCTCAGCCATGCTCACGCGCAGAGGACACCTTGTGCCCCATGGATATTTCCGCCAAGAAGGTTGGCCTCTCTTATCGAGCCCGACTTTGTCCCGAAGAGGTTGCCTTTGACGAATGCGCATGACTGTCACCCCCTTCCCCTTGTGATCGGCGCTACCGTCTCGGAGCACTCTGAGGTGATCCGACTCCCCAGGGGCCTTCGGCTGCTTCCTCCTTGGTTGGGATTCGGCTCGCCTACCTGGCTCGGTCGTTTCGATGGTCTTTAGGCTCCAGCTCGGTTCTGTCTCCTGGTTTCCCCTTCGTGCCAAATCTACGGTTTGCCTTGGATCATCGCCGGTTCCGACCAAGAGCCCAAGGGACCTCCCGCGTTCAGAACGCATCTCTTGTCACAGGCCGTCGCTTGAGAACTCCACCGGCTCTCACAGGACTCACCATCATGCCCTACTAGTTTCGGTTTCACGCACGTGACAACGCGGACCAATCCGGAACGGCTTTTCGAAGCGATACCAGCTCTCAGGGGCTGCGTCTCCATCCGGCCTCTGACATACCCGGTGTACGCTTCGCCTCTCTTGTTCGCATGCCACCGCAGTTCCCTACCGCAGTTACCGCTCCGCCAGCGGCGCAACACGCGGTAATGGTGGGTGGTTAGCCCTTACCATGTCGGGACTTTCACCCACCCGACCAGATGCGCCGCGCTTTGCGCGGCGCACTAACGTCACGCGTCGGCCGCCGCATCCTCGCCGTCGGCTGCACGCGATGGTTAGCAGTGCTATTACCATAGTTCTGGGTCACATAACGAAGTGACACAAGCTGTTTTTCTGGACGATTGATCATGATCCCATTCATTGAGGGTGATGGCCTGCCACGCAAAAGGATATCTGAGCCTGTAAGGTGGGGTGTATCGTTCGGCAGCATCCGCACTGAACGCAAACCGGCTGTAATATTTCGGATCGCCATAAACAAAGAGGATGTTCACACCCGTCTCTTTCAACTGTTGCATGCCGCTTTTGACCAATCCTGACCCAATGCGACGCTTCTGATGATCCGGCTTTACGCCAAGCGGCGCCAGAATGTATCCCTGATGTTTCCCAGTGTCATCGATTGTCACAGGACTGAAGGCTATGTGGCCAACTAACCGCGCCTTCGGCTTCAGCAACCAGGGATATCGTCTCAGGAGTTGTTTCTTCGGAAAGCAGGTTGATGGCGAGTTGAGAGACAATCTCCCTCTCACCATCAGAGAAGGCGCTGAAATAAACCCCGCTGACACCGTCACGATCCAGTTTTGTCGCTCTTCGGATACGCATGATTTGCTGCTAACGGGTTGACTCAGGCGCCCAATGCCGTGTGGCACCGAGCTTGAGAGTTGCTGAGGAGCCGGACCGCGGCATTGGGTCGCCTGCAGCCGAATGTTAGACGAATGGGCTGTGAAAAACGACCCATCAATTGAGCCTAGCCCCTTTCCTATGGACGGCGTGGGTTGACGACCTAAGCCGGTCTATACCGGCTTGGCCGGCGAGTTTGCGCGATTCGAACGAGACGGCCGAACGGCTAGGTCCTGCTGTCCAAAATGTTTTGCAGGATGTTTCCTATTCTTTCTTCCGTCTTCGAATCGATATTCTTCCCGCAATTCATGAAGTACAACGCCGCCATCTGAACCGATGTTATACAGTTCTGCTTGATAATTTCCCGTGTTTCTTCCTCCAATTGCGCTATTTCCGGGATATTCTCGTACTTCTCCTTTAATACTTGTATCTTCTTAATCAAGATAAACTCTGGATTCTCTACCGCTTTCATCGTTTTTTCTCCAACGCCCTGTTGAAGAAAGTTGCCAGACGCCGGGCGTTGAACGCCTAATGGGGAGCTAACCAGCAACCTCCCTTGCCCCCATGGACGGGGGCAAGGGAGGTTTGTCTGCGTTCAGCGTCTTGATAGGCGGCGCGTCTTATGTTGCACTGACGTTGTTGTTAGGCGATTGCCTGTTTGGGTGTCTGAAACGGTTGGGGTATCAAAACGCCGCCGGACAGGTTTCTGTGTGCTTTCCGTTTGGTAATACGTTTTATATGGCACTTGCTGGTTAGCTCCCCAATAAGCGGCGCAGGGACGCGCCGCTTATCGCCGCAAATCAGCCGCGCGCGCCTTTGGCGCGTCGGCTGGATTTTCCTTGTTATGCGCCACTAATTAGCGATACCTAGGATCGTTTCCCGATCCTATTGCAAGAATAATCACCATGATAATTAGGAAAACAATAAGAAGACCAACACCTATTCGCATCCCATCGCTCACAGTGGTTCTAGTGTTAATATATGTAGGAACAGGGTTTGGAGTGGGATGTGGATGGTTCGTTGGCCTAGGTTTGTTGGGAGAAACTTTAGCTTTTTCTTGCTCAACTCGCAACTGAATGTATTTGTATTTAGCCTTTGTTTCATCGCCTTCTGCTAAGGCAATAGCTTTAAGCCACATATTCCCTTGGCGCTCATCAGATTCAAATTCTTTAGTTATATTCGCATATAAGTCTTCATCGCTGTCAGGCGAACCTATTTCCAGTGTTGTATTTTGGCTTTCTTGGTTATAGCTTGCTGGACTTTGATTCTCTTGCTCACCATCATGAACCCTACTGCGGTGTTCAGATCTTCTATCCTTGATGCTTGGGGAGTCTGATTTTAAGTTGCTTGTACTTTCATATTGATTAAGGATGATGCTTTCTTCGTTTACTCAGGCGACTTCATTTTCGGCCTTATTTACAAATACAAAGATTTCATCAGAGAGCAGCAGCGCATTTTTTTTGATGAATAAATAGCCAATAAATTCATCGGAGCATTTTTCAATTGATTTTGCTATAGCCTCACTCTCGTTGTCGGCAGTGATAAAAGCATCCCATTTACCTTGCTTTGATCCTTTTATAACGCGCATATAATATTCTGCCATACTATTCTCCGCTCATTACTAACGTGAATACCAAGATACAATCTACATTAGGTGCGATGAGTGCGTCTTTGTAGCGCATAACGGCTTGGCTCAGGCGCCCAATGCCGCGTGGCACTGAGCTTGAAAGTTGCTGAGGAGCCGAACCGCGGCATTGGGTCGCCTGCAGCCGAATGTTAGGCGAATGAGTTATGAAAAACGACCCATCAATTGAGCCTGGCCCTTTTTCCTATGTGGCATCTCTGAGCAGCTCACTGCTATCTGCTTTTGGCCGGGAGAGGATCCCTAGTGAGTAGGCTCGAAGGTTTTCTCTTTTTGTGGAGGGTCGTTTAGCTGACGTTTCACAGGACCGCCGCAGGTGCCCGGAACCTTGTTCAAGCTGACACTGATGGGTTTCAGCGGCGATGTGAACGCTGCTAGACCCTCGACTACAACTGATATACGGAACTCTGCGCGGCCGCCCGTACTTTCTTCTGAAGGCGCCAAAGAGATGAAAAAGCGGTCAGCCTCCTTTGGCTTTAGAGCTTGTGAGATCGAGATCTCTTGCCCCTGCGTCTTTTCCCCGAGATCAAGTCCTACGTCGTAGAAACCTGTTGGCACGAACATCACTCCCATACAGATCTTTGATGGCTCTTCCAAAAATGTTCTTATTGCGAGTATCCGAACATTATCAAGAAACAGGGTACGATCGGTATTGTTGACGACCTTTATATCGAGAATCGGTGGAACGAGATGTCGTGGAGCGAGACTAGAAGGAACACCGGTCCTAGGGGGGGCTATGTGGTCGAGTGGTACCGGCTCTTTTTGAACGGTGAGATCTAAAATGACCTCCCCTTCCGATAGTTGTAACTTCCAAAGACGGACAATAGAGTCACCAAACTGAGCAAGCGTGATGGTCGTTATTACAACCAGTCCCAGGCTTGCAATGACCCAATTGTTTTTGGCCATCCAGATCAACCGATCAAGTCGAGATTTTTCAGTCATTATGTTAGGCGAGTGAGTTGTGAAAAACGACCCATCAATTCAGCCTAGCCCCTTTTCCTGTTATTTACCTTGGTCTTTCATTTTTTCAATAAATTTTGCCATTTCAAGCAAGCTGCTATGTAATTCTTCGTACCCAATGATGTCACCCACAGTCATTAAATCCAGTAGGTTTTGCTTAGTGTAGACTTGCACTGATTGCTCCAAGAACTCCAAGGCATCCTTTGTTTCCTTTGAGGGATTTTCAACCTGCTTTAGCAACCTGATTGCCTGCAACATATCTTTTAGCATTTCTCTCTCCTGACAGGTGCGATGTTTTGCCGCCTAATGGGGAGCTAACCAGCAACCTCCCTTGCCCCCATGGACGGGGGCAAGGGAGGTTTGTCTGCGTTCAGCGTCTTGATAGGCGGCGCGTCTTCTGTTGCACTGACGTTGTTGTTAGGCGATTGCCTGTTTTGGTGTCTGAAACGGTTGGGGTATCAAAACGCCGCCGGGCAGGTTTCTGTGTGCTTTCCGTTTGGTAATACGTTTTATATGGCACGTGCTGGTTAGCTCCCCAATAAGCGGCGCAGGGACGCGCCGCTTATCGTCAAGCATAAGCCGACGCATACTGCGCCGAACACCGTACTTTAAACAAACCCCGAAGCTCGACGGCGCAGTATGCGGTCGGCTTGATGCGCATGTTAGGCATCTTGGAATATCTCGCTAAGCCGTTTGTGTTTTCTATAATAGAAAGTCATAGCTAACAGCAAGGCAAATGGGGGGAAGGCGTAAACAGCGGCTAAAGAAAAAAGCGTCTTCTTTATCATTTTGTTTTCTATAACAATAGGGGGTTTCTCGAATTTATCAAACAGCTCGGAAGCCGGTAAGTCCAACTCATCACTACCGTCTACTTCTCTTAAAGAAATAATCCCGTCACTATCTATTTTTCCGCTGTAATAAGCAACATCTCCAGTGGTTCCTTTTATCCCGTATGCAAACATCTTTGGCGTTCCGATCCAAAATAAATGAACAAACAAGGCGAGCACAACGGCAAGCATCGTAGATACCAACAGAAAGCGCTTCTTAAATCGTTTCTTATCAGAAAGCCTGTGGCTGTAATTTAACTTGTCGATTCTTGCGGTATTTAAGATCCGGTGGTCGAAGGTTATCAATTCATCGAGCGAAGTGGTTTTTTTGAAAGTCGTACTCTCCTGATCTTCCTCTGCCTGGACCTCGGCTATTGCTTGAAATCTAATGTATTCTCTCTTTCGCATGTGGCCAGGATTGATTTCGATTGTTTGTTCGTTCGTTGAAATTGATGGCTCCATATCCTTAGAACATGAGACAATTAGCGCATCTCTCCACACGCTTCCTTCGGGTAGTTTCAAAGATATGGGCTTTCTTATATCTGGTAGCGAAATATCACTATTTCCGCTATTAACGAGTGCAGCATTTAGCAAAACTAGATTTTTCTCTACCTCTTCTCCGTTATACTTGATTTCTAAGCCAGGGAGTTGATGATTAGAGGGCGCGTAAAGATTCACGGCTTGCTCGCTAACAAAGCTTATTTTTCCCGGATAACGGCGCCGCAGAGCAAGGTATACTCCCCAAGCGCCAAACGCCAAAGAAACGCTTATTCCGGCAACGGCTAGTATTGTTTCGGTGTCCATGCGAATTCTCTTTTGTGGTGCCTAACGTTTGGGCTCAGGCGCCCAATGCCGCGTGGCACTGAGCTTGAAGCTTGCTGAGGGGCCGGACCGCGGCATTGGGTCGCCTGCAGCCGAATGTTAGGCGAATGGGCTGTGAAAAACGACTCGTCAATTAAGCCTGGCCCCTTTACTGTTTGATTTCTACTCGTAGCTTGCTATTTTCTCCCTACATAACTTTTCAGTTAAACTCTGTAACTCTTGTACTCGCTCCGAAAGCCAATTAAGCTCTTCTTTTGTGATTGCATAACTTGGTTTATACCGGGCATCCACATAGGCTTTCCGAAGCAACTTAAACCTTTCTTTTTCTTCGTTTGTAGAACGCGGAAATATAGACAAAAACCTTGGCTCTATGCTTGATACTCTTTGACTTAATTTCTCTAAATCATGAGTACTTGGTTTGTAGCGAGTAAATACCAATAAGATTGTTCCATAAAGACGCTCTGTCACCTGATGCAAATTAAAAGCAGCGACATTACAACTATTATCTGAAATTGCATGGTTATATTGCCTTAGATACTCCTTAGCATTATTAAACCAATACTCGAAATCCTCTTCAGCTAATTTTTTTCTTTCTTTGGATGTTATTTCAATTGGCTCCGCCAATTGAAACTTGCCTGAATCATACAGAAGTACTCCTTCCCGCAGGATGTCAATATAAAAATACTGACTTTTCCTTAAACGACGATTTACAAACTGGATATCTTCGGCAATCAGGCTGATTGGTGTTCGGTGGATAGTTTTGATCAAACGTTGAGCAACTTGATTGTTTTGCTCAATTTTGTTGGCTTGGCGCGGTGTTTCGGTAATAACAAGAAGATCAAAATCGCTTTGATAGCGGTAGAGGAGCGTTTCCGGGTCAAGGTCTTCAACCCAGTCACCACGGGCATAACTCCCAAACAATATAAGCATATCGAGATTAACTTCTTCTCCAATGATCTCGATAGCCTTTTGTAGTTCCTGCTGTTTTTGCTGTGGCAGATGTTCAAGTGATGTTTTCATACTCTAATGATAATTGCTACTCCTGTAGATTCATAGCGCCGGTTCCTCTTGAGACGCCTAACGTTCACATTCAGCGGACCAAAAATCGGAGCGCCTTTTTGTGCGAAAATTGAGCGATAGCAAAAGCACAACAAGGCGCGTAGATTTTTGTGTCCACTGGAATGTGGTGTTAGGCACAATATTAGTGGTAGGATTCGATGACTTTATTAATTTTCCAAGGTTTTACATATTTAGTATTATCAGATGTAAAGCAGTATGCATCACGATTGCCTGGGAATGACATAACTTTTTTCTGAATTTTCTTCTTTTTGCCCATACTTAATAGATTCCAAAATTTTTGGCTTATGAATGTATTTTCGAAATATTCGAAGGCCATTTTAAATACCCTATTAGAGAACTCGTTGTTTTGTGGCTCCATTAAGCTATTTACAAACTGTTCATTCTTTATATTTTTTCCATACCATGAAAAAAGTATTCTTCCTTCGTTTTCAGACGCAAATATATTAACAGCGATATAGTCATTTATGTTAAGAGGAAACTCTAAGTTATTTAATCTGTTGCCATGCAGATCGAATTCAGGCGCTACTGCGCCAGACAACATAATTTCTGTAAAAACGTTTGTATGAATAGAGGTGAAATTAATCTCATCAAAGTTATTTTCAAGTATACACGTATCTAGCTTTTTCTTTAAATCGTAGGTTTCCGATAGCGCCATATCTATGCCAGCCAGATAAGGGTTAAGGGATAAACTTATTTCCACATACTTATTGTTATCATTCGCCTTTAAAAAAGTTAATACCTTTTCATGAAGTAATTTTTTATCTTCTTTTTCATAGATTTCCTTACATAGACTTCTAAATGTTAGCAAACCCACATGTTCTCTTGTGTCTTTAAAATCATGGCTTTCAAATGGTTCGAATAGTTTACTATCATGGTAACTACAAAACCCAAGAAAAGTAGAAGCCTTCTTTACACCTACAGGTTTTGGTTCAAGTTTTCCTTTATTTGTGAAGATAGAATGAAACGATGGCTCAAATTGTATAACTTCTCCACCTATTTGTAGATGACTTAAACCACCGTTTCGTTGAATAGTGTGGGCTTTTGAAATTTTATTAGAACAATTTTCCTTTGAAGCATGTGGATGATAACAAGTTTTTTTTGGCCTATGACCAAATAGTACAGATTTAAGTTGCTTTTCCATTTCTATATTGCCTAATGGGGAGCTAACCAGCAACCTCCCTTGCCCCCATGGACGGGGGCAAGGGAGGTTTGTCTGCGTTCAGCGTCTTGATAGGCGGCGCGTCTCCTGTTGCACTGACGTTGTTGTCAGGCGATTGCCTGTTTTGGTGTCTGAAACGGTTGGGGTATCAAAACGCCGCCGGGCAGGTTTCTGTGTGCTTTCCGTTTGGTAATACGTTTTAGATTGCACGTGCTGGTTAGCTCCCCAATAAGCGGCGCAGGGACGCGCCGCTTATCGTTTGGGCTCAGGCGCCCAATGCCGCGTGGCACTGAGCTTGGAAGTTGCAGAGGAGCCGGACCGCGGCATTGGGTCGCCTGCAGCCAAATGTTAGGCGAATGAGCTGTGAAAACGATCCACCAATTGAGCCTGGCCCCTTTCCTATGGATGGCTTGGGTTGACGACCTAAGCTGGCCTATACCGGCTTGGCCGGCGAGTTTGCGCGATACGGCTAGGTCCTGCTGTCCAAAATGTTTTGCAGGATGTTTCCTATCCTTTCTTCCGTCTTCGAATCGATATTCTTCCCGCAATTCATGAAGTAAAACGCAGCCATCTGAACCGAGGTTATACAATTCTGTTTGATAATTTCCCGTGTTTCTTCCTCCAGTTGCGCGATTTCCGGGATATTCTCGTACTTCTCCTTTAATGCTTGTATCTTCTGAATCAAGATAAACTCTGGATTCTCTACCGCTTTCATCGTTTTTTCTCCAACGCCCTGTTGAAGAAAGTTGCCAGACGCCGGGCGTTGAACGCCTAACAGGTAGTAGACGGCAAATCGCCGTGTTTAAATACGTCGAATCGCCTTCTATACCACAATTCTTGCTTCTTTAATCAAATTCATGAATATCTGCATCAACGCACCTAATGCCTAGTTTCGATTGATACTGCTGGCTTTGACACTGGAGCGTGAGAGTCAACTAGAGGCTATGAATTTGCAATATCGGTCGAAACCAGGTACTAGAAACAATGAGTTAAGACCTGCCGACGACTTGTTGCCTCGGTCTCCTGAGCGAACAACTACGGCGAACTTCCATCTAGGATTCCTTGAGGGACCCGAATCTTTACAAATGAGTCAACTTTTTGCACTGCACAAGAAATTCACCCCTCGTCGGTCCGAGGCGGAGCCTTGTTAGTTCTTGATCCCTAAACCTAAAGTGGGTGTGCTTTTATAACCTTACCTCATCTTAATTCTCCTACCTCCAGCAATACACGTTTAACCAATGCATTACTTAAACGAAAACCTGCTCCCAATTGCAAACGTTCCAATAATGGTGCAAGTGTTTTAATATACCCTTTCGTTTTTGCTTCCACTAAAATACCAATGACACCTACTACTTTCAGGTTTAATCGCCGTGCTACCAGCCGCCCACGACGCTCATCGACCAATAATAAATCGGCATCTTGTTCCAATGCTAACACAATAGCTTCAGCTTCTCCTCTATCGAGCTCGACCTCCAAAGCTTGTACCAAAATACGATTTGTAACTGATACCACTTTAATCCAGTTGGAATTTTGGATTTCAATTTTCCCTGGCAGATCTGAATCAGGTGTGATTATTTCATTATACACATGTTGAGGGATAAGTATTCCTTCGTAAAGTTTTGACAATAATGATAATTGACCGATTGCGGATAATGCAATTATCGGAGATGCATCACTTGCGACAATCATAACCGACTCAGATCTTTTAATGTATCAAGGTCTTGTTCAAAGTCCTCCACATCATAATGTATTTTGATGTCTCTGCTTGCGAGTAGATGCTGAAACCGATAACGAGAAAAATCACACATATGGGCAGCCTGTGCTAATGTTAACCGTTCCTGTTGATAAAGTAATACGGCGATTTCTGCTCTCAAGCCGTTTTCTGAAATATGTGCTGCTTGTAAAATTTGATTATCTATGACTAAACTCATAATTGTATTTCTCACTAGATAGTCGGTTGACCTAACTACAAGTAGACCTCAAAAGTGACGTAAGAAAATACGTCGAAAGTGATGTCTAATCTGCTTGCCTGTTCGCAAGTACCTGTATGTATTGCCAGTATAGAGGACAAACCCGTCAGGTACTGACAGGGGAAATACCCCCTCCGCCGGAACGCAGACCAAGCCCCGCCTGCTCGACCAGGTGCGGGACGAAATCCGTTTTGGCTCTTTATGGATTCCGGACTGCTTTGCCTTGGCCGCGGAGTCATCTTGTTTCTCGCTGCCGGACCGTTTGCTGCCTTCACCCCCCCCTCGTTACACCGCGGTCTTGCCGGGCGTGTAGGATGCGGTGAGCGTGGTATACCGTAGCAGGATTACACCAATCCCGATCGCGAACCGCATCAATGAGCGGGCAGCCGGCGACTGGTGACTGGAGGCCCGGTCGGTGAGCACAGCCCACCCTACGGTCGCGCCGGAGGTGGAGGACAGTAACAGTCCGGAATCCATAAAGAGCCTCCGTTTTAAGCACTACAGCATCCGCACCGAGCAAGCCTATCCGGATTGGATTCGCCGCTTTATCTTGTTTCACGCCAAGCATCATCCCGCAGAGATGGGCGCACCGGAGGTGGAGGCTTTTCTCACACATCTCGCCACGGTCGGCAGGGTGGCCGCTTCGACCCAAAACCGGGCCCTATCGGCATTGCTGTTCCTTTACCGGGAGGTCTTGGAGATCGAGCTTCCCGGGATGGAAAACATGCAGCGGGCCAAACGCTCGCAAAAGGGTGGTGTTCTAACTTTGTTGTTTCGGTTTATGGGATGCCTTGAAAACCCCATGACAGGGAGTTTTCAAGTTCCCTATACTCCAATGCCATTAAGTTAAGCGCTACCGGTCGGCAAAGTAAGAGAAGAAACTACGAATCACGCGAATCCTCGCGAAGCGATTCGCGGAAATTCGCGTGATTCGTAGTTTTCTCTAAGTGGCCAACAGCTAACTTAATGGCATTGCCCTATACTCGGTAGCAACAAATTAGAATACCACCCAAATTTGCTTTTCACGCTCTCGCAGCGACTTCCATCTCGATCTCTTTTTCATGTTCACGGCTAGCCATCTTCAAGTCGTAACTGGTTTGCAGATTCATCCAGCTTTGTGCATCGGTACCGAAATAACGGGCCAATCGCAGCGCGGTGTCCGGGGTGATGCCTCGCCGCTCGCGCAGGATATCGCCTATTCGCGTGGCCGGAACGCGCAGCTTAAGCGCCAGTGCGTTGGCGGACAATCCCAGCGGTTTCAGGTATTCCTCGCGCAGGATTTCGCCAGGGTGAATGGGGCGCATGTTATTCGTCGTCATCGTCGTTGCCTTAGAGGCTGTCTAAAAACTAACACATTGATTTTAAAGCGGTAGGCTGGGGGGCAGGGAACGAACCCCAGTTATTGCTGGGTTTTGGCCGTCCCTGGCCGCAACCCAGCCTACGGTCCCTTTTTAGACAGTCTCTTAGTGATAATCGGTGATCTCTACATCGAAGGCGCTCGTGTCGCGCCAGCGAAAACACAACCGCCATTGCCGGTTGATGCGCAGGCTATACTGACCCCTCCGGTCACCGGAGAGCACCTCCAGCCGGTTGCCCGGAGGACTACGTAGAAAATCCAGCATTGCGGCCGCATCGAGCAGTTGCAGCTTACGCTCAGCCTGGCGCTGAAACGCCCGAAAACGCCGGGGACTTTCGCCTTCAAACAGTTGTTGCGTTTCTTTGTCCGCAAAGCTCTTGATCATACGGCGAGTATGGTGTCCACGCCGAGGGTCTGATAGGTGGCAATATGGACGCGGGCATTCCTAGCGAGGCTTTGCCTCAGACCGACGAGGCATGATGCCCCAAAAGCCCCTCTCCCGTAAGGCCCCATCTCCTCCGCCCAACCAGCCGTTGGAGAACCTGGGTAGGTCGAAATCGAAATCGAAATCGGGATCGCAATCGGAATTTCGATCCCGATCCCGATCCTGATCCCGATTTGTGCACTGCATAAACTTGACTCATTTGTAAAGCTACGGGTCCCTTAAGGATCCTAGCAGCGCCCTTATATACCCGTTGCGTGTGAATGGTTGGCAAAACGAGAAAGGCGCAACACGACAACGACACGGCACAAGCCAAGGCCGTACCGCCCTTCCCGGAGCCCGTGAAGACCACGATGCAACAGGCATGGGGAGAGGTAACTTACTGAATAAAAAGGGATTTTATCCCATGATTGGCGTCCCCAAGGGGAGTCGAACCCCTGTTGTCGCCGTGAAAGGGCGATGTCCTAGGCCTCTAGACGATGGGGACGAGTCTGGTTTCCGGAAAAACCCGGTCACCACATCCGATCGGACTTTCTTTAAAAGGATTGGTGGAGCCAGGCGGGATCGAACCGCCGACCTCAACACTGCCAGTGTTGCGCTCTCCCGGCTGAGCTATGGCCCCTCGATTCAGAACTGAGAAGTATAACTTTTAACCTCATGGTCGTCCAGTCGTTTTTCCGCACCACAAGGCCGACCCGGTAACCGGTGAACTGCAGAGACCTGCCTGCGGCAGGCAGGTGCTGAGGACGCAGGGAAATCGACCGCAAGTAAAGTCTCTGCGATCGGCGTGCAGCGGATGATTTCACCTCTGTTGAATAGAAAACCGCGGTGCTGCCACCCGCCCTGCTGGAGAGTGTCGCAGAAGTAGCGCAGGCGTCCTCGCCTGCATCGAAAAATGCAGGCGGGGACGCCTGCGCTACTTTTGCGACATCCTCCTGAGATATGGGGGTTGAGGACGGCAAACGACCTATCCCCCTGTAACCGGCGGGAAGAAGGCCACTTCGTCGCCGTCCTCGACCGGGGTCTCGGGACGGGCCATCTCCTGGTTTACCGCCGCCAGGATGGTCTCGCCCTCCGCAAGGACCTCGGACCAGACACCACCGCGCCGATGCAGCAAGGCCGCGAGATCGGCAACCGTCGTCGGTTCGGCCGGGGAAGGGATCTCCTCGCCGGCGGTACCCAGCTGTTCACGCAGGCGGGCAAAGTAGAGGACTTTGATCATCCGGTGAGCTCGCTGAAGGGAATGAATTCGATGGGGTCTCCCTCCTGCAGTGCCCGATCCTCGGGGATAACGGCCAAGCCATTGGCCCAGGCCACGGAGGAGAGTACGGCGGAGGAACGGTTGGGGTAGAGATTCACCCGGGGCCGACTGCTGCCCTTACCCGGCTCCAGGCGCGCGCGTTGGAACTCGCGACGCTTGGCCGCCCGCGGCCAATCGAAGCCCGCCTCGGCGGTTACCGAGGCCGGACGAAGGGAAC
Source organism: Candidatus Thiosymbion ectosymbiont of Catanema sp. Cochon2018 (assembly GCA_011392765.1). Taxonomy (GTDB): domain Bacteria; phylum Pseudomonadota; class Gammaproteobacteria; order Chromatiales; family Chromatiaceae; genus Thiosymbion; species Thiosymbion ectosymbiont_A. Next base: position 889,334 of record WYCW01000004.1, read on the forward strand.
CCGTGATGCCCTGCATACGCCGGATGAAGGGCCGCGCGAAGAGACAGAAGGTGACGAACAGAGAGACAGGATTACCGGGACTGCCGATAAACGGAGTCCGCACCGCACCGATGTGGCCGAAGGCCAGCGGCTTGCCGGGGCGGATGGCGATCTGCCACAAGTCCAGGCTGCCCAGGCGCTCTACCGCCGGCTTGACGTGGTCCTCCTCGCCCACGGAAACGCCGCCGCTGGCCAGAATCAGGTCCGAGCGCTCGGTTGCGTCGGCCAGGGCCTGCATGGTGGCATCCAAGGTGTCCTTGACGATCCCTGAATCCAGGATCTCACAGCCCAGCTCTTCCAACAGGCCGTTCAGGGTAAAGCGGTTGGAGTTGTAGATCTGTCCGGGCCCCAAGGGGGTACCGGGCATAACCAGTTCGTCGCCGCTGGAAAAGACGGCGACCCGCAGGCGGCGGCGGACGGTCAGCTCGGCGCTGCCCACTGAGGCGGCGAGCCCGAGGTGCTGGGCCTCGAGACGGATACCGGCACCGATAACCTGGGAACCGGCGGTGATATCCTCGCCGACGCGGCGGATGTTGGCGCCGGTCTTGAGGTCCGGGGGTACTTGAACCCAATCGCCATCGGCAACGCACGACTCCTGGATGACCACGGTATCGGCGCCCGCGGGTACCGGGGCGCCGGTGAAGATGCGCGCCGCCGTGCCGGGCTTCAGCGGTGGTCCGGCAACGCCGGCCGGAATGCGCTGGGAGATGGGCAACCGACCGCCGCTCGCCGCCAGGTCGGCGATGCGAATCGCGTAACCGTCCATCGCGCTGTTGTCCCAGCCGGGGACGTCGATGGTGCTCATCACGGGCTCGGCCAATACCCGCCCGAGTCCGGATCCGGTGGGAATGCGCTCGCTGTCCGCGATGGGCCGGGATCGGGCCAACAAGAGTTCGAGGGCCTCCTCCATGGAGAGGGGGGACCGGGGTGTCTCGGAGCAGTCGCTACGGACGGTCATAAGGATTGTCCTGATCTATTACAGCATCATTGATGCGGTTCGCCGTGGCCAGGCGTCCATCGATGCGGTTCGCGGCCCGCTGCGCCTCCCTGCACAGCAGGCACTCACCACACCACTGATGCGGTTCGCGCCCGCCGGTAGTGCCATCCTGAACGACCAACCGCGCTCACCGCATCCTACGTCCATCCTACGGGCTGCTTTTAGGGTAGCACGACAAGCCGGGCAGGTCGGGTCAGGCGCGGATTCCGGTGTTTTGTTTGGTTGTGCCGATGAATCCGGGCGCGCCGTAACCCGATGGTAAAGACCAACCTGCAGTACGGTTTGTCGGTTACGGCGCGTTGGACTCACCGACACACGGCAACCTTGAAAAGCGCACCTGATCCGACCTACCTTAGTCTGCGTAATCTGCGGATTCAAAATGCGAACACGAACATGGACACCATCCGCATCCGCGGCGCTCGTACCCACAACCTCAAGAATCTGGATCTGGACCTGCCGCGGGATCGGCTGATCGTGCTCACCGGGCTGTCCGGGTCCGGCAAATCCTCGCTGGCCTTCGATACCATCTACGCGGAGGGACAGCGTCGCTATGTGGAATCCCTGTCCGCCTACGCCCGCCAGTTCCTGTCGATGATGGACAAGCCGGATCTGGACCACATCGAGGGGCTGTCGCCGGCCATCTCCATCGAGCAGAAGACGACCTCCCACAACCCCCGCTCCACCGTCGGCACCATCACCGAGATCTACGATTACCTGCGCCTGCTCTTCGCTCGGGTCGGCACCCCTCATTGTCCTAAGCACGGCACCTCCCTTACGGCCCAGACCGTGAGCCAGATGGTGGACCAGGTCCTGGCCCTGCCCGGTGGTGAAAAACTGATGCTGCTGGCCCCGGTGGTCTCCGAGCGCAAGGGGGAGTATCACCGCCTGCTCGGTGAGCTCCACGCCCAGGGCTTCATCCGTGCCCGTATCGACGGCGAGTTGTTCGAGCTCGACGCCCCCCCGGAGCTGGATCTCAGGCGCAAGCATACTATCGAAGTGGTGGTGGACCGCTTTCGGGTCCGACCGGACCTCGCACTCCGGCTCGCCGAGTCCTTCGAGACCGCCCTGGGCCTTTCGGACGGGCTGGCGCGGGTGGCCCGGATCGACGCGCCGGACCAGGAGGAGTTGCTGTTTTCCGCCTCCTTCGCCTGCCCCGAGTGCGGCTACAGCGTTGCGGACCTGGAGCCGCGGCTGTTTTCCTTCAACAACCCGGCGGGCGCCTGCCCCACCTGCGACGGCTTGGGCGTCGAGCAGTTCTTCGACCCGGCCAAGGTCGTAAGTCACCCCCAATCGAGTCTCGCCGGGGGGGCCATCCGCGGCTGGGACCGGCGCAATGCCTACTATTTCCAGCTGATCCGCGCCCTCGGCGCCCACTATGGCTTCGACGTGGAGACCCCCTGGCAGGCGCTATCGGAGAAGGCACGCAAGCTGGTCCTCTATGGCTCCGGGCGGGAGAAGATCAAATTTACCCTGCCCCACGAACGCGGCTCCGGCAAGTTGCGACCCTTCGAGGGCATCCTCCCCAATATGGAGCGCCGCTACCGGGAAACGGACTCCAACACGGTGCGCGAGGAGCTCGCCCGCTACATCTCCCGGCAGTCCTGCCCCGACTGCGCTGGCTCCCGCCTCAACGAGGCGGCGCGTCACGTGCTGGTCGCCGACCACAACCTGCCGCGGCTGGCCGCCCTGCCCGTGGGCGAGTCCCTCCACTTCTTCGAGACCCTGAGCCTGCCCGGCCGGCACGGTGAGATCGGCGCCAAGATCATCAAGGAAATCGCCCTGCGATTGCGGTTCCTGGTAGACGTGGGCCTCGACTACCTGACCCTGGAGAGAAGCGCCGATTCCCTGTCCGGCGGCGAGGCCCAGAGAATCCGACTCGCCAGCCAGATTGGCGCCGGCCTGGTGGGCGTCATGTATATCCTGGACGAGCCTTCCATCGGTCTGCACCAACGCGACAATGCCCGCCTGCTGCGCACCCTCACCCACCTGCGGGACCTGGGCAACACCGTCATCGTGGTCGAGCACGACGAGGAAGCCATCCGCACCGCCGACCTGGTGGTGGACCTGGGACCCGGCGCCGGCGTTCACGGCGGCAAGATCGTGTCTCAGGGCACGAGCGACGAGGTGGCCGCCGATCCCGGTTCCCTTACCGGCCGTTATCTGTGCGGCGACCTGCGCATCGAGATCCCGGCCGCCCGCACCCCTGTGGACCCCGAACGCCAACTGTGGGTGCGAGGGGCCTGCGGCCATAACCTGAAGGGCATCGACACCGCCATCCCGGTGGGCACCTTCTGCTGCATCACCGGCGTCTCGGGCTCCGGCAAGTCCACCCTCATCAACGACACCCTCTACCCGGCCATCGCCCGCCGACTCAACGGCGCGGTCTCGAGCCCGGCCCAACACGGATCGATCGAAGGGTTGGACCACTTCGACAAGGTAGTAGACATCGATCAGAGCCCCATCGGTCGCACCCCCCGCTCCAATCCCGCCACCTACACCGGCCTCTTCGGCCCGGTGCGGGAGCTGTTCGCCGCCGTGCCCGAGGCCCGCTCCCGCGGCTACACCCCCGGCCGGTTCAGCTTCAACGTCAAAGGGGGGCGCTGCGAAACCTGCCGCGGGGACGGCTTGATCCGGGTCGAAATGCATTTTCTACCGGACGTCTACGTCCAGTGCGATACCTGCCGGGGCCGGAGGTACAACCGCGAGACCCTGGAAATCCGCTACAAGGGCAAGACCATCGACCAGGTCCTCGACCTCACGGTAGAAGACGCCGCGGACTTCTTCTCCGCCGTCCCGGTCATCAAACGCAAGCTCCAGACCCTGATCGACGTGGGACTGGCCTACATCCGCCTCGGCCAGAGCGCCACCACCCTGTCCGGGGGAGAAGCCCAGCGGGTCAAGCTGTCACGGGAACTCAGCAAGCGGGATACCGGCCGCACCCTCTACATCCTGGACGAACCCACGACCGGCCTCCATTTCGAGGACGTCAAGCAACTCCTGCAAGTCCTTCACCGCTTGCGCGACCACGGCAACACGGTGGTCGTCATCGAACACAACCTGGACGTCATCAAGACCGCAGATTGGATCCTCGACCTGGGACCGGAGGGTGGTGATAAAGGCGGCGAGATCGTCGCCACGGGTACTCCCGAGCAGATTGCCGCCAATCCGGACTCCCATACCGGACGGTTCCTCAAGCCCCATCTGGAGCGGGGGTGGTGAGCCCGTAGATACGGTAGGTCGCCGGGCTCGTCCCGACGCAGGGCGAGCGAAATCTCATGATGATTAACGAAGCGGTAGACTGGGTTGAGGAACGAAACCCAGCTTTCGCATACTGAACACGACCGCGGGTTGACTACGACAAGTAACGATGGCCGAGAACATGGGATTTAATACGGAACCGACCGGTTACGAGAAAACCATCCTGTCGGATCTACAAGGTGCTTGGCAGTGCCTGCGCGGGGAAGTGGCCGAGAATCCGGGGTTCAATAGTTGGGAGCGGGCGCTTTTTCACATCGACGAGGCCATGAGCTGGGAATCCGTGCGCAACCTCCGACAGATGCAGCGCAGCCTGATACTTGTGCGCAATATTCTCCGACAGGCTGACGCACCGGATGGCGTGACCGAGTGCCTGGAGGTCGTGAGTGAACTCATGGACGAGACGCTGGAGGCGCTCTCAAACGGTGAAATTCGACCTGTTGTCTAGGGGGCGTTCTCAATTGAGCCGAATCCTCGTGAAAATCAAGCACATCAGACCCCTGCAACAGCGGCTACGAGTTTCCGAGACACTCCGCGGCGCGGAGCTTGTGCGTTCCCACGCGGCGAGACTGTGAAAGTATTGCTGAATTTTCAGAGGGCCAGGGACAGAGCGACACAATCTCCCCAGATTAAGCGTCATAGCTTTTCCCTAGCCCCACATGGTGCGGAATTTTGCATGGAACACGTCAATCTCATTCCACCGTCTCCGGGAAAACCGAATACTTTCACAGTCTCGGCGCGTGGGAACGAGAAAAATAAGCACGAAGTAATCCAATGCCGAAATACAGGTGAAAACTAATGTATCGGATTTCTATTTTTTCCGGTCGAAGACAAAAGAAACTCATTGGTTTCCCGACCCTTCTGCTTGGTGTGGCTTTCTTCGTTTCCACCGAGATCTGCATCGCAGCACAATCTCAAGTACCCTGCTATGAAGAAGGAGCGACTTCCCCCAGTTCCTTACTGGCGTGCGTCGATCCCTTTATCGGTACGAAAGGAAAGGCCAATGGATTCCCCGGCCCACAACTACCATTCGGGATGGTCAGCCTGAGCCCGGACTGCGGCGATTTGACAACCAACTCCGGCTACCGTAGCGAAAAAAGCAGTGACAATACCATCAGAGGATTCAGTCATCTCCATGTAAGCGGCACCGGCGGAGGTCCGAAGTACGGTGTTATTCTGCTCTCTCCCGTTCAGGGTGATCTCGACCCATCCAATTACGGATCAAAAAACAGAAGCAGAGAACAGGCGAGGCCGGGATACTACAGCGTTCACCTGGATGACTACGAGACAACTGCGGAATTGACCACTTCGCACAGCGTTGGTGTCCACCGATATACTTTTCCCTCATCGACCGATTCCGGAATTCTTTTGGACGTCCGGCATCACCTTACGCAAAGGGTGGATTTAGCAGAGATTTACAGGGAAGATCAGACATTCGAGGGTGGTGAAGTACGACTTCTCTCGAATCGTGAGATCGCCGGCTTCGGCAAATACAAGGGGGGATGGAACAAAGGGGAAACCTATACAGTATATTTTTATGCGGTTTTCGACACCGATGCGAAAAGCGGCGGTGTATGGGACAAAGATGAAATACGCACAACGGATTTCGACACCGATGCAGAAAGCAACGATGTTTGGGATGGAAAATGTCCAAAGGATACAAAGGACAAATGTGCAGATGCCACTCCGAAAGAACGGTTGGGGGCCTTCTTTTCATACGATACGACTCCTGACAAGCCTATCCTCGTGAAGGTAGGTATTTCGTTCAGGAGCGTCGACAAGGCGCGGCAGAATATCGAGAGAGAAGTACCGGATTGGGATTTCGATAAAGTCCTTCGGTCCGCGGAAAGCAAATGGGAATCGGTCCTGAGCAAAGTACAGGTCAAAGTGGACCCTGCAAATCGACATAATTCAGCCGATCTCGTCGGCCTTTACTCTGCATTGTACCGATCGCATCTGATGCCCCATGACAGAACCGGCGAACATCCTGATCCTGAATGGGAACCCGAAGCCGATTATTTCGACGATTATTATGCGATTTGGGATACCTACCGCACACTCCATCCGTTGTTGACAATCATCCAACCGGAGATGCAGTCGCGGATGGTGCAGTCATTGCTGCATATCTACAAACATGACGGCTATCTGCCCGATGCGCGTAGCGGAAACTCCAACGGCAGGACCCAGGGGGGAAGCAACGCCGATATCCTTATAGCCGACGCATTTGCAAAGGGTCTTGCGGGCATCGATTACGAGCTGGCGTTGGAGGCCATGCGGAAGAACGCAGAAGTCATTCCGTATCCCGACGATGCGGAGAAACACGGCCGGGGTGGGTTACTCGACTTCATCAACAAGGGATACGTCTCGACCGATTACAATCGATCCGGTACCAGAACCGTAGAATACAGCTACAACGACTTCGCTATTGCATCGGTGGCGGCCGGTCTCGGAAAGAAACGGCTTGCAGCCAAGTATCTGGCGCGTTCCGGAAATTGGAAAAACCTGTGGAATCTGGGGTACTCGTCATTTGGTTTCACGGGCTTTATCCATCCAAGAGATCGGAAAGGGAAGTGGAGCCCCGGGTTTTCGGCTTTAGAAGGCAGAACCTGGCATGATGTCTTTTATGAGGACAATACTTGGTCCTACTCCCTGGCAATTCCGCATGACGTTGCCGGCCTGATAAAAAAGATCGGTTCACCGAAGCTGCTGAGTAAAAGACTGGATTTCTTATTCGACGGGCACCGTCAGCACTCCATTCGACCCGAGCTCATGTTCAGGATCGGCAACGAACCGGACTTCCTGACCCCTTACCTGTATCTTTGGGCCGGTGAACCCCACAAGGCGGCCCAGCGGGTCACAGAGACCTTGCGGACTTATTTCCGCAGTAAACCGGACGGAGAGCCCCGGCTGCCGGGAAACGACGACGCCGGCGCCCTTTCGAGCTGGTACATCTTCAGTTCCTCGGGCTTCTATCCATTAGCAGGAACGGATATCTACCTCGTTACCCGTCCGGGCTTTCCGGAAATCTCTTTTTCTCTGAGCAATGGAAAGCGGTTTACCGTGAAGGTAAGAAACTATGCTCCCGCTGATAAGATGCCTTACATAAAGAAGGCCCGTTTAAATGGAAAGGAGCTGACTCGCGCCTGGTTCAGGCACTCGGAAATCGCTCAGGGAGGCACCTTAGAGCTGGTCCTGGCAGAAACCCCTTCGGATTGGGCGACGGATCCGGAGAATGTACCGCCGTCAGGCGAGAAGCTGCTGCCTTCCGATATCGAATTACAACCCTAACGAGGCTTCGTCTCGGACCGACGAGGCGTGACCAACCGCACCGAAGAACCACGGAGGCAGACACGGATAAACACGGATTGTGATCCGTGTTTATCTGTGTCTGCCTCCGTGGTTCAAAGGATTTGCAATTCCTGCCCAACAAGAGGCAGAACTATTTTTGTGCAGCGCACAAACTTGACTCAGTTGTAAAGATCCGGGTCCCTCAAGGAACCCTAGGGGGCGTTCTCAATTGAGCCAAATTATCATAAAAATCAAGCCCGTAGGCTGGGTTACGGCCAGGGACGGCTAAACCCAGCACAGGGTATTGCGGATCGGAAAAGCTGGGTTTCGTTCCTCAACCCAGCCTACAATACTTAGATGATTTATTGATTGAGAACGCCCCCTAATATCACGTTTCACCTTATTTTTCATTCTCAAATCCGTAGGGTGGGCTGTGCCCACCATCTAGCGAGGCTTCGCCTCAGACCGACGAGGCGTGAATTCTTTTTAACCATAGAGGGCACGGAGCACACAGAGATGGAAATGCGATTAGCCCAAGTAGAATGCGGTTGATTGATCAATTTCAATGTTCGCCGTCCGGTCGAGGGTGTTAAACGCGATAGCGTCTGATTCTCTGTGCACTCTGTGTTCTCTGTGGTGAATAAAGAGAGGTCGCAACGACTCGTACCCTGCGAGTAAGGCTTCGCCTTCAGACTGGTAAGGCATGAATTTTTTGTGCCGTGCAAAAACTTGACTCATTTGTAAAGTTACGGGTCCCTCAAGGATCCTAGGCACAGTATTGGTGGGCACAGCCCACCCTACGAGATATATGCAAAATATGAAGAAACGGCGTACTAGAGGGCATCTTGAAAGATTCAAGCTATCCGTGCGGGGCAGGGATACCCCGCCATTTCTGTTGTACCGAATAGAAGCTGATCGAAATGCATAATAATATTGATAGGGCAAATGGTGGTTGGGTTACATCTCTCTTTCGGGTGGTACATGTGATTTTGGCCGTAATATTGTTAGGGTTTATTTACTGGCTTCCACCCATTGATATGAGAGAAGGTCTAAAGCTTGAGAATGCGCATATAAAGGATGCGAAGAGAAGAATGTCGGATTGGATCAAGGGTGGTGATAATCGCGACCTGGAAGATCTTCCATTCGTAAGGCTGGCACTTGAGGAGCATGACAAGCTTGTCGCTGAAATAGCCAATAATGCAGAAAGTATGTATGAGTGGTTTCAGCTCAAGTTTATTTTTATCGGCGCAATCGTTGCCGCCGTGTTTTTCAATCTGTACTTCAGAAATCATGAGCAACAACCCGGTCAACAGACTGATCAGAATCATGCGCAAGTAATAAAAGATTCGATAACCGGACCGATCGGTATTGGAGTGATTGCTGTTTCTTTGTTCGTATGCATAGCAGCTGATCTCCATATTGAAAACCGACGCAAGGGGTCCGTGGAAATAGGATTGTGGATACGTTATTTTGTTGAGCAAATCTTTATCCCCAAATTAAAAGAAGAGACTTCGGAAAAGGATGCTCAGCAGAAAGAACCCCCGCCAGATCCTCCGCAGAAACCCCTGGAAGAGCGATGGGTTGGGTGGGAGCAATTTTTACGTGATGCCGGAGCTGGGGAAGAGAAAAATCCCGGATTCCATTTTACAGTCGAGGTAACCTTGTTCAAGTGGATCCCACTTCACTCGTTGACTTTTCTGATTTTTATTCTTTATGTTTATGTAACGCAAGAGTGGCAATTGAATAATGATAAGAAGGGGGCGGAGAGAAAGAAAAAAATGCTGGGTGAACCTAAGTTCTGGGCGGTGTTTTTTTTGATCCATTTCCTGATTCTCGCCCTTGCGGTACTGCTTCATACTCTTTCGGGTACTTTGGTCTTCAAGGAATTAGAGTTGTGGTCATTTTTAAAGTGGTTACCAGGTTTGTTTGGGCGACTAAACCTCCCTGGCAACTTTCCCAATATTTGGTATTTCGTGGGAGCAGCGGTACTGTTGGCAATCGTGAACCTCGTCTTTTTACAACTCTTGCGCCTATTTACCCCTCAACAGAGCAAGGGTATGCGCAACTATTCAGGTAACATAGTCATACTTGGCCGTGACTATGATTTGGACCGATGGCGATGAGCATGTAGGTGCGGACGCAATGCCATTAAGTTAAGCGTTGCCAGTCGGCAAACCAGAGGAAAAACTACGAATCACGCGAATCCCCGCGAATCGGATTCGCGCAGGTTCGTGTGATTCGTAGTTTTCTCTTCCGCACCGGGGCGGTGTTATAACTCTGTTGTTTTCGGGGCGCAAGGTATTGATTAGCATGTCTATTTGGTGGCGTTCTAACTTTGTTGTTTCGGTTTATGGGATGCCTTGAAAACCCCATGACAGGGAGTTTTCAGGTTCCCTATACTCGGTAGCAACAAAATTAGAACACCACCGACGCGGTGATTGGGTGTGTGCACAAATAACCGGTAATCCATATTCAGAGCGAGGAATTACAAATGGAAGAGAGAAGCGTCGATGTCGCCGTCATCGGGTCGGGCACTGCCGGCCTCAATGCCCTCGGCCAGATCCGTCGTGCCGGCAAGTCCTTCGTACTCATCAACGGCGGCGAACCCGGAACCACCTGCGCCCGGGTCGGCTGCATGCCGTCCAAGGCCATGATCCAGGTGGCAGAGGACTATCACCGCCGGCTGCGCCTGGGCAAGTACGGCGTCGCCGGATATCGGGAGCCGACCCTCGACGGCAGGCAGGCCATGGAGCACATCCAGGACCTGCGGGACACCTTCGTCGAGCGGGTACTCGGCAAGTCCACCGACAAGATGCCCCCGGACCGATTTATCCGGGACTACGCCAGATTCGTCGAGCCCACTCTGCTGGAGGTCGGGGGGCAGCGCATCCGCGCCCGGAGCGTGGTCGTCGCCACCGGCTCGCGGCCCCTGGTGCCGCCGGCCTGGCAGGCCTTCGGCGAGCGGATCCTCACGACCGATGAGCTCTTCGAGCTGGAGGATCTGCCGACCTCGGTAGCGGTCATCGGGCTCGGGACTATCGGCCCGGAGCTGGGCCAGAGTCTGCACCGCCTGGGCGTCGAGGTCACGGGCTTCGATCAGCTCACGACCATTGCCGGCACCCAGGACCCGGAGGTGACGACCTGCGCCATCGACCTGATGGGCAAGGAGTTTCCCATCCACTTGGGACAGGCCGCCCAAATCGCCGAGGAAGGCGACAAGCTGCGCGTGACGGCCGACGAGAACAGTGTGCTGGTGGAACGGGTCCTGTGCAGTATCGGCCGCGTCCCGAACGTCGAGAGGCTCGGCCTGGAGAACCTGGGCGTGGAGTTGGACGCCCGCGGTCTCCCGGCCTATGACCCCGACAGCATGCAGGTGGGGGACCTCCCGGTCTTTCTCGCCGGCGACATCACCGGCGAGCGCCTGATCCTCCACGAAGCGGCCGACGAGGGTAAGATCGCCGGTTACAACGCCGCCCGCGACCAGGTCACCGCCTTCCGCCGCAAGGTGCCCCTGTCCATCAACTTCTGCGACCCCAACATCTGCGCCGTGGGTAGGCGTTGGAACGACCTGGACCAGGCGACCACGGCCGTGGGCCAGATCCGCTTCGCACCCGTCGGACGGGCGCTGATCATGGGCAGCAACCGGGGCATGCTGCGCGTCTACGCCGATCAGCGCAGCGGCGTCATCCTGGGTGCGGAAATGATCGCGCCCAAAGGCGAGAACCTGGCCCATCTGCTGTGCTGGTGCATCGAGCAGGGGCTGACGGTCGGGCGGTTGCTGCGCATGCCCTTTTACCACCCGGTCATCGAGGAGGCCCTGCAGGCGGCCCTCTATGACCTCTACGACAAGGTCGAGGCCAAGAACGAGGGACTTACCGAGCTATTCCCCGACACTCACTAGCGAGGCTTCGCCTCAGACCGACAAGGCGTGAGGCCCCAAAAGCCCCTCTCCCGTAAGGCCCCATCTCCTACGCCCAACCAGCCGTTGGAGAGCCGGGATAGGTCGAAATCGGGATCGGGATCGCAATCGGAATCTCGATCCCGATCCCGATCCCGATTTATGCACTGCACAAACTTGACTCATTTGTAAAGATGCAGGTCCCTCAAGGAATCCTAGTCGACCCGGGGTGGGCGCGTATGAATTGCTTTACAGCTGCCTCGTGCGATCCGAAGCGGACATGACGGTCGACCGCGACGAGCTCGAACGATGCCTTGATAAGCTGCGGGGGCAGGTGTCCGATCTCCGGGCAGGTCTCTTCGGGCCGGGCTCCATGGCGTGGGAGATCGAGCGCGAGATGATCCTCCTGGCCGGCGGCGGGAGGGCGACCCTGTTGCAACTCGCCCATCCCTTCGTCGCCTACGCGATCGAGCAACACTCGGTGACCAAGTCCGGGCAGTGTTATAACTCTGTTATTACAGGGGCGCAAGATATTGATTAGCATATCTATTTGAACCCTGAGAAACAAAGTTGGAACACCACCCAAGTCCGATCTCGCCGGGCGCTTCGAGCGGACGTTCGCCAACGTCTATGCGATGGCATTCGGTGACCTCGAGAGCGCCATCCGATCCGCGAGACGGGTCTGGAGCATCCACTCGCGGGTCCATGGGGAGATCACCGACGATGCGGGACGGTTCCCGAAGGGCAGCCGCTACGAGGCGCTGGATGCCGATGCCCTCGTCTGGGTCTGGTCGACGCTCGTCGATTCGGCGGTAGTGGTGTTCGAGCTGGCCGTACGGACCCTCGATCATCACGAAAAGAAGCGCTACTACGACGAATCTAAGCTGTTCGCGCTCCTGTTCGGGATTCGGGGCGAGGACCTGCCTGCCGACTGGTCGGAGTTCGGGCGCTATAACCGCGAGATGTGGGTCTCGGACACGCTCGCCGTGAACCGCCCGGCCGCCGAGGTGTCTCGTTTCCTGCTCACCCCGCGCCGGCCCTGGCTGCGCACGTTCGTCGACGAGTACGAGGTGCTGACCGCCGGCATGATGCCGCACAGTCTGAGGGAGGAATACGGGCTTGCGTACTCGCCTCGTCGGTTCCGCCAGGCAGCAAGGCGCTTGCGGATGCTCCATCGCATGACCCCGCACCGCCTTCGCTACACGCCGTCGTACATCGAGGCCCGGCGGCGCCTGAAGGGTGTGGACGCGCGCGATTACGTCGGGTGGTTCCTCTACCGGGGGATGATGAAGGTGCTTCTCCCACCGCCCGGTGGTTGAGAGGCTGTCTAGGGGGCGTTCTCAATTAAGCCAAATCCATGTAGCGCAGGCGTCCCGCCTGCCGGAACGCGGGCGTTTCGCCCGCGGGTTGCAGGCGAGACGCCTGCGTTACACCCCGCTGTGTTTATTTGCGTCCATTTGCGTTGATTTGCGGCAAAAAAACAGGACCTAGACCCAATAAACACTGCGGGTCATGACCTTCGATGCCAGGCGCATGGCGAGCTTGACCGGTCCCGGCAGGGTTGCGCCGCCGGCGGCCTTGGCCACCTCCGCATGGTGCATCTCGTCCGTCTTCATCTCATCGAGAACGGCGCGGGTCTTGCGATCGGTAACGGGAATCTCGGCCAGGTGCCCATCGAGGTGATTCTCCACCTGGCGCTCGGTCTCGACCACGAAGCCCAGGCTCCATTTGTCGCCCACCAGTCCGGCGAGGGCACCGATCGTAAAAGAGCCTGCGTACCACAAGGGATTGAGGAGGCTCTTGCGGTCGCCGAGCTCACCGATGCGGGTCTCACACCAGTGGAGGTGGTCGTTCTCTTCCCGGGCCGAGCGTTCCATACTCTGTTGCACCTCGGGTCGACGGGCGGTAAGGGCCTGGCCCTGATACAGGGCTTGGGCGCATACCTCCCCGGTGTGGTTGATCCGCATCAGGCGTGCGATGTGTTTGCGTTCCTGCTCGGAGAACTCGGCCTCGGCGATGCCTTTGGCCGGATTGGGCCGGCCGGTAGTCGGTGGCCTGCCGAAGACGGTGCGTACGGCCTGGTCGAGATTGACCAGGACCCGGTCGATGGGGCTGAAGTTGCGTGTAGTCATGGCTGCTGAAGGTAGAATGCCTTGAGAGACCCGAATCTTTACAAATGAGTCAGGTTTGTGCAGTGCACAAATCGGGATCGGGATCGGGATCGAAATCGAGATTCCGATTGCGATCCCGATCCCGATTTCGACCTACCCCGGCTCTCCAACGGCTGGTTGGGCGTAGGAGATGGGGCCTCACGGGAGAGGGGCTTTTGGGGCATCATGCCTCGTCGGTCTGAGGCGAAGCCTCGCTGGATTGTGCGCCGGCAGTGCGGCAGGTTCAAGGAAACATGATAACCTGCGCTCCTATTCCCAAGTCGGGTCTGTCGCTCATGTCTTACTACCGCTACCATGTGTTTTTCTGCACCAACCGGCGCGACGACGGCAGCCAGTGTTGCGCTCGGTGCAATGCGTCGGGTCTGCGCGACCACCTCAAGCAACGTTCCAAGGAGCTCGGTCTCACAGGTCCGGGGGGCGTTCGCATCAATACGGCAGGGTGCCTGGACCGGTGCGCCGCCGGTCCGGTGATCGTGGTCTATCCCGAGGCTACCTGGTACACCTATGTCGATCGGGAAGACCTCGAAGAGATCCTGGCCGAGCACCTGATCGGGGGCCGCATCGTGGAACGCCTGCGGTTAAATGCTGAATGATGAGTGATGAGTGATGAGTGATGAATGCGGAGGCGGTCGGGTCGGACTAGGATCCTTGAGGGACCCAGGGCGAGCGCGCATGAATCCTCCCGAAAACATGATCTTGTAGGATGTGGTGAGCCGTGGCCCCAGGGACCTGCCTGCGGCAGGCAGGTTCCTAGCCTCACCGCATTCTACCCTGTCCATGTTGTCCACTCAGTCCATGTGGTCCATGGTGGGAACCGCAAGCTTCGAGGTAACCACTATGGACAACATGGACTCAGTGGACAGATGTCGGACACACCACCGTCCAAAGACGCGGTTCGGTCGCCTGCCTGCGGCAGGCAGGTTCCTGACCTCACCCCCTCCTACTTGCTTGCAGTACCCGCCTGATAATGCCGACAGCTCCTAGGCTCCCGGCAGCCGGCGCCTGGAAGCCGGCAACCCGCACCCATCCCGTCGGCCCCCACGGGCACCTTGACGAAATCCTCTCCATGGGCAAGGATTAGGCGCTTGAAGGGAGCACGTTCCCTGCAACCGGCGAAAAACAAACCGGACCCGCGGGCCTTCATGGGCCTACCACCACCCGTCCCCAAAACGTGAGGAGTGTTCTGCCGTGGCAAAAACCCCCGTTCGAGTCGCAGTTACCGGCGCCGCCGGCCAGATCGGTTACGCAACCCTGTTTCGCATCGCCTCCGGCGAGATGTTGGGTAAGGACCAGCCCGTCATCCTGCAGCTGTTGGAATTGCCGATGGAGAAACCGCAAAGCGCCCTCAAGGGCGTGATGATGGAGCTCGACGATTGTGCGTTCCCCCTGTTGACCAACATGATCGGCACCGGCGATCCCAAGGTGGCGTTCAAAGACGTCGACTACGCCCTGCTGATCGGCGCCAAGCCCCGCGGGCCGGGGATGGAGCGTAAAGATCTCTTGATGGACAACGCCAAGATCTTCATCGAGCAAGGGAAAGCCCTCAATGAGGTTGCCGCGCGCGAGGTGCGGGTCATCGTGGTCGGTAATCCGGCCAACACCAATGCCTACATCGCCAAGAGCTCCGCCCCGGACCTGCCCGCCGCCAACTTCACCTCCATGATGCGGCTCGACCACAATCGGGCGGTCTCGCAGTTGGCCACCCGGACCAAAAAGGCGGTCTCGGACATCGAAAAGATGGTGGTCTGGGGCAACCACTCGCCCACCATGTACCCGGACCTGCGTTTTACGACCGTGGCCGGTCAGGAAGCCAAGAAACTGGTGAACGACGAGACCTGGTACCGCGAGACCTACATCCCCACCGTCGGCAAGCGGGGCGCGGCCATCATCCAGGCCCGCGGCGCCTCCTCGGCGGCCAGCGCGGGCAATGCGGCCATCGACCACATGCGCGACTGGATGCTGGGCAGCAACGGCCGCTGGGTGACCATGGGCGTGGTTTCGGACGGCGCCTACGGGATTCCCGAGGGCCTGATCTACGGCTTCCCCTGCACCTGTACCGCCGGTAAGTACGAGGTCATCAAGGGCCTCGATATCGACGACTTCTCCCGCGAGAAGATGAACTTCACCCTCAAGGAGCTCGAAGAAGAACGCGAAGGTGTCAAGGGCCTTCTCGGCTGACCCCCTCGTCGCGCCCGTGTCTTCGCGCTCGAAGACACGGGCGCGAAAACCGGCCGGCCAGTCCGTATTGGTGGGCGCAGCCCACCCTACGACCAGCGAGGCTTCGCCTCGGACCGACGAGGCATGAAGACCCCAAAAGCCCCTCTCCCGTAAGGCCCTATCTCCTCCGCCCAACCAGCCGTTGAAGAGCCAAGGTAGGTCGAAGTCGAAATCGAAATCGGAATCTCGATCCCGATTTGTGCACTGCACCAAAAACTCACACTCGGGTGGGCTGTGCCCATTGCTTTTTTTGTCCGCAGATTACGCAGATTCTCACAGATTAAAAACAGAAGTAATCTGTGAAAATCTGCGTAATCTGTGGATAACAAGCTCGTGCGCTGCACAAAAAATTCATGGCTCGTCGGTCTGAGGCGAAGCCTCGCTAGGGAAATGGTCGAGCGCAGGCAAAAGCCATACCTCTATTCTCGGCGCTGATTCGACATCGGCTCCCGGATCCATCGGATATCGCGTGTCCTGTCCTTTTCCTGACAGCAGGACCGCCCGCCAATTATCGCAGACCTGATAGGTAAGACCCTATCGGTCAGCTCAACTCCTTCGAAAACCTTGAAAATCGATCCGAGATGCGGGCGTTTCGGATTAGGCACGGTATTTGCTTAAAATTCTTTATGGATTCCGGGCCGCTCACGATCATGGCAGGACACCCCGGACATTTTGGAGTGCGGCGGCAACCCTTACCCCAGTCCCTACCGGAATCCGCGGTGCCTGACTTGGCCACCGGGTTGGCCAGGGTGCGCCGGCCCGCCGCCGCTTTGGATTCGGCGACCCATCCGTCCCCGGCAAAGATGTTGCAGTTACGGGAAAGCGCCGTCGCCGCGGCGGGTGGAGAACCCGGCGTCCAGTCCACAACGTGAATATATTCACGTTAAATATAGCATGAGAATTGCGCAGTCAGGTAATTTTTTAGAATATGAGCACATTCGGCGAACGGGTTGCTACTACGAGGGAACGCCTACGGTTACGGCAGACCGACCTTGCCGCGCGGGTCGGGGTGACGCCGGGCTCGATCAACAAGATCGAGTCCGGCGAAACCAAGGGGGCGAAACCCAGTACCCTGGCGGCCTTGGCGCGCGCACTCGGGGTCAGCATGGAATGGTTGGCAACCGGCAAGGAGGGATATGTATTGGAGGCGGCGGGCGACTATGCTTCGGAGCAGATGGCCCGCCTGCTGGCAGCCTGGGAGGGCCTGCCGCTCAATCTGCGGGTGCCCCTGTTGGCACTCATCGAGGCCATGGCGGGGATAGAGGATTCGAGCGTCGAATCGGATTGATACCTGCCACTACCCGTAACCTTCTACATCCGCTGCCATAACAGGCAGTAGACGGGGCGTGAGGGGATAGTGTTATAACTCTGTTGTTTCCGAGCACACAAGGTCTTGATTAGCATCGCTGTTTGAACCCTGAAAACAAAGTTGGAACACTACCTTATCGGCACTTGGGTACTGCTGCACTAGGATTCCTTGAGGGACCCGAATCTTTACCAATGAGTCAAGTTTGTGCAGTGCACAAATCGGGATCGGGATCGAAATCGAGATTCCGATTGCGATACCGATACCGATTTCGACCTACCCTGGCTCTCCAACGGCTGGTTGGGCGTAGGAGATGGGGCCTTACGGAAGAGGAGCTTTGGGGGCCTCGTGCCTCGTCGGTCTGAGGCGAAGCCTCGCTAGGGTCCCTTGAGGGACCCACATCTTTACAAATGAGTCAAATTTGTGCATTGCATAACAAAGAGGCCTCTTTTTTTATCCACAGATTACGCAGATTTCCACAGATTATTTTGTCTTTCATCTGTGGAAATCTGCGTAATCTGCGGATAAAAGATGGCGCCGGAACGAGCCGGAAATTCACCCCTCGTCGGTCTGAGGCGAAGCCTCGCTAGGCAGTCAGCCGCTCCAGTGCTTCGAGGTCCTCCAGGGGCGCCTCGCATCTGGTCCCGAAACAGGGATAGGCCCGAGTCCCGGCGCCCGGCGTCATAGCCCCCAGACTGCCCGGCAGCCCCTCCTCGGTGGCCGGGATGGCGAGCACCAGGCGCCGGGGGGCATAGGTACGCTGGGCGATTTCGGCCCAGTGCGTCAGGTCGTCGCCCGTGCCGCGGATAACGAGGGTCTGCGGGGGCTCCAGGTGCTCTTCCAGGGCGGCGAGTAGGCTGGCGTGAGCGTAAGGCAGGCGATGCATCTGCTCGGCGGCCAGGGCGAGGGTCCCCTGGGCAGCGGTGAGGTAACGGGTCTCGCTCAGCAGGTAGCCGAGGCGCTGCAGCGCCCGCGCAGCCACCCCGTTGCCGGCGGGCACCGACTCGTCCCCCAGCGGCTTGGGTCGATGGATGAGTCGCTCATGGTCGTCCGAGGTAAAGAAAAAGCCCCCTTGTTGCGGGTCTGCGAAGCGGTCGAGCAGAACCTCAGCGAGTGCCGATGCCAACTCCAGATCCGCGCGTCGCCACCGGGCCTGCAGGAGCTCCAGCAAGGCGTCGATCAGGTAGGCATAGTCGTCCAGATAGGCGTTGAGGCGGGCCTTGCCGTCCTGGTAGGTGGCGAGCAGGCGCCCGTTCCGCCACAGCTCGGCACGGATGAAGTCGAGGGCACCTTGGGCGGACGCCAGGTAGTCGGCGCGCTTCAGCACCCGCGCGGCTCGGGCCATACCCTTGATAGCCAAACCGTTCCAGGCTGTGAGCACCTTTTCGTCACGGCCCGGACGGACCCGCCCCTCCCGGACGGTGAGGAGCTTGTGCCGCGCCGTTTCCAGCAGGGCGGCGACTGACGCTCGGGTTGTCCCCAGGTCGCGGGCCACCTGGTTGGCGGTGCGGTGGCCGTGCAGGTGCCACTTGCCCTCGAAGTTCGGTTCCCGGTCCAGGCCGTAGACGGCGGCGAACGGGGCGTACTCCTCGGCCGTGAGCAGGCGCGCGATCTCTTTGCGGTCCCAGACGTAGAATTTGCCTTCTTCACCCTCGCTGTCCGCATCGAGGGTCGAGTAGTAACCGCCCGCAGGCGACTGCATCTCACGTATCACCCAATCGGCGGTGGCGACGGCGGCATCCCGGAACAGGGGATCACCCGTGATCTGCCAGGCATCGCAGCACAGGGCGAGCAGGGGCCCGTTGTCGTAGAGCATTTTTTCGAAGTGGGGGATCATCCACTGGTCGTCCACCGAGTAGCGGCAGAAGCCCCCGCCGAGCTGGTCGTTGAGTCCGCCGCGGATCATGCGCTCCAGAGTGAAGGTCGCCGGGTGCAGGGTCTCCCGGTCCGGCGTTCCGTCCGCTTGGGTTGCCGCGAAGCGGCGCAGCAGGAGTTCCAGGTCCGTGACATGGGGGAACTTCGGGGCCTGTCCGAACCCGCCGTGGCGGGCATCGAAGCTGTCGCCGAGCTGGCGCCGGGCCGCTGCCAGGGGCGTTGCGTCCGGAATCTCGCCGGCCCCGTCGGGGGCGAGCCGGGCCAAGGCATCCAGCACGGTGCGGTTTTGCTCCCAGATGGCGTCCCTTTGCTCGCGATAGGCGGTCGCGACGCCCTCGAGCAGCTGGGAAAATGCGGGCAGCCCGTGCCTGGACTCCGGTGGGAAGTAGGTCCCGGTAAAGAAGGGGCACTGGTCGTCCGGGGTCAAGAATACGGTCAGGGGCCAGCCGCCCGGACGCTTGGCCAGAAGCTGGTGGGCGCTCTGGTAGATCTTGTCCAGGTCCGGGCGTTCCTCCCGGTCCACCTTGATGTTGACGAAGAGCCGATTCATGACCTGGGCCGTGTGCGGATCTTCGAAGGATTCGTGGGCCATCACATGGCACCAATGGCACGCGGAGTAGCCGATGGAGAGCAGGATAGGCCGATCCTGGTCGCGGGCGAGCGCCAGGGCTTCTGCGCACCAGGGCCACCAATCGACGGGATTGGCCGCGTGTTGCCGGAGATAGGGGCTGGTGGCGTCCGCGAGGCGGTTGCCGGAAGCGGTCGAGTCCGACATATCGGCTCTCCTGTGGTGGTGAGGGTAACTGGGACATGGGTGGGCGGCCCCGAGGTTTCCATGGCCCAAATCCCGCCCAACCGTGTCGGGTCAGTGTTTTGAATTCGCAGATTACGCCGACTTCCACAGATAAAGAAACGAAATAATCCATGAAAATCTGCTTAATATACGGATAAGGGCGACTTTGTAGTACTATGCCGCGCCACAGGGCCACTTTCAGTTCGGACTGCTGACAAAATGCCTCCAATTCCTCCACTTCCGATCCGCCCCCGCTTCCAGGCTCGAATCCAAGCCCAAGGGGAACGCGCAATAGAGTGTGACAAGTCGACTCTGCCGACGGGTACGGCGCCCGTTGCGGCCGTTTGCCGAGGATCCGCCGCCGCTCGCTATCGGATGTATCTGGTCTGTTTCCTCGCCATGGTAGCGGTCGTCACGCTCACCGGCTGCGCCAGTAAGCCTGAGCGGATCTGGGCCGACCAGGTCGTAGTCTGGAAATCGAAGCGCAAGATGGCGCTCATTCGGGACGGCAAGGTGATGCACGAATACCGCATCGCGCTCGGTGAGCGGCCGTGGGGTCACAAGAGGCAGGAAGGTGACGAGCGGACGCCGGAAGGCGATTACATCCTCGATTGGCGCAATCCCAACAGCCGTTTTTACAAGTCCATCCATATCTCATACCCCAACCCGCGGGACATTCGATTCGCCCGTGCCATGGGTAGGGACCCCGGCGGTATGATTATGATCCACGGCCAGCCTGATCACGCCCGATCCCCCAGGTTCAGGGAGAGATACCTGAGCCGGGATTGGACCAACGGTTGCATCGCCGTCCGGAACCCCGAGATGGACGAGATCTGGCGCCTGGTTCGTTACGGCACGCCGATCAGGATTCTACCCTGAGTCCCGAAAGGGTCGGGGGAGGGGCCGTGAATCGAGGCCGTTTCCGCAAGATCCGGCGGCGAGGGGTATAAGGTCCACATGTTGAGCTATCCGCAACTCGATCCGGTCGCCCTGTCCCTCGGGCCGCTCAAGGTCCACTGGTACGGACTCATGTACCTGCTGGGCTTCGCTTGCGTGTGGCTGCTCGGCCGTTACCGCGCCGCGAATCCCGGCTCCGGGTGGGATGCCCGGATGGTGGACGATGCGGTCTTCTACAGTGTTATCGGGACCATCCTGGGCGGCCGCCTGGGCTACATGTTCTTCTACGGCTTCGATCAGCTCCTCGCCGATCCTTTGCGCGTGCTGAAGATCTGGGAAGGCGGCATGTCCTTCCACGGCGGTTTGATCGGAGTAGTGACGGCGCTGTGGCTCTTCGGCCGCCACCGTGGCATGGGCTTCTGGCAGGTCACGGATTTCGCCGCCCCTTTGGTGCCGCCGGCGCTATTCGCCGGGCGTATCGGCAACTTCATCAACGGCGAGCTGTGGGGACACCCTACCGACCTCCCCTGGGGCATGCGGGTTCCCTGCGAGAGGTTCGGCGAGTACTGTAGGGGATTGGCACCGGGCGCCGAGTGGAGCCCGCCGTTGCATGCCTCCCAGCTCTACGAGGCCGCGCTGGAGGGCCTGGCCCTGTTCCTGATCCTATGGCTCTTCTCCGCCAAGCCACGGCCGAAGATGGCCATGTCGGGCCTGTTTCTGCTCGGTTACGGTGTCTTTCGCCTGCTCGTCGAGTCGGTCCGCCTACCGGATGCCCATATCGGCTATCTCGCCTTCGACTGGCTCACCATGGGCCAGATCCTGACCCTGCCGATGGTCCTGCTCGGGGTATTGTTGCTGGTGCTGGCCTATCGGGGATCCGGCCGGCAGGGGTCGTGAAACAGGGCGAGCGCGTATATACTGCCACACGGCACAATCTGCGCATTTCACTCCCTCTCCCTCCGGGAGAGGGCGGGGGCGAGGGGGAAATTCAAAAGCTCAGATTGTGCCGTGTGGCAGTATAAATCCTCCCGAAAACATGATCTTATGTTGGGCAAAGCGATAGGATGTCGGTGAGCGCGGTGGTTCTGAGCTCGCTGGTCGGTATTCCTTCTCCCTGCACGAACCGTATCAATGGATGGCCCGTGCCCAACACCCGTATCGGGCACGCTTTCCGGATGTTGGGCACACCGCTGCCGTGGACCATACCGACGACATGAGAGTAGCCCAATGGACGACATGGACGGTATGGACTGCATGGACCGGGGGGCATACAGCAACCCCTGGTCCACGTGGTCCACTTGGTCCATGTCGTCCACGGCGGCTGCCGCCGTCCCTGGTGGCTTTGCCCATCCTACGGCCTGGCAGCAATTTGTTGATCGAAAAGGAATTTATAAGCGCCCACCCTGCCCTGGGCCGTGAAAAAGCCCGGCAGGTGCCGGGCTGAATCCTTTCTCGTCGCGGGAGAAACGGAGAGGACTTCCGATCCGGAAACCTCAACCGGCTCCCGGACGTAAGCCCGAATTTCTTCCCGTCACATGGTCGGAGTAGCCTTGCGGAACTGGTCGGAGAGCTTGTCCACTTCGCCTTTGATAAAGGAAGTATAGGCGTCCCGAATCTCGGTGAGCATCTCCATGCCCGTCTTGGACTCTTCCACCACGCGATCGCCGGTTTCCTTCGCCAGCTTGGTCTGTTCCTTGACGAACTCGTCGAAGCCCTTGACCTTGGTGGCCAGCTCCATCTGCTGCTTGGTCTGCTCCATCATGAAATCCATAGTCTTCATCTGACGGGAAGTCACCTTATCGAAGGTCTTCATGTTGAGCTCGGCGAGCTCCTTCAGCTTTTCCATGGTCTTGCTGCCCATCTCTTTCATCGTTTCAAGATTGTTTTCCGTGGTCATGATATATCCCCATCGGGTGAAAAATGTGTGTAACCCCCAGCAATTGCTGCGGTGCAACAATTGCTGCACTGCACAATAATAGTATCGGGCGGTCTTGTCAAGGGATTGTATCTACTCCGACCGGTCGGACTTGCTGCCGGTCTTGAGGCCGGCGGCGCGCAGGAATTCCTTCTGGAAATCGGCCCACATCTCGACACTGCGTTGGGTCATGCGGGTGACGGTCTCCAGCGGGTCCTTGGCCAAGGTCTCGCGGAGCTGGTGCTGCTGCTTGGCGAAAACGTTCAGGGACTGCTCCAGGTAGCGGGCGAACAGGCCCTGCAGGGTTCCCCCGTAGAAACGGATGATCTGGGCCAGCATATTGGCCGTGAACAGCGGCTTACCCGCGCTCTCCTCCTCCAGCATGATCTGCAGCAGGATAGAACGGGTGATGTCTTCCTCGTTGGTGGTATCCACCACCCGGAACTTGGTGCCCTTCATGACCAAGGCGCGCACATCGGCCACCGTGATGTACTTGCTGACCTCGGTGTCGTAAAGCCGGCGGTTCGGGTACTTCTTGATGATGCGGTCGTCAGACATAGGACTGTGGTTCAAACTATTCCGCTGCCGGCAGAATGTTCCGAAACGGGGTACTAGTCGCAGCGTCAATCCTCGGGGACCTTGAAAAAACCCTTCCCTGCTGCCATGGGATTCTGCAACGCGCGAAGTCGAACCTGCGCTTTCGACCTGGCTCCAGGTTCGATCAATCATTCGATCGGACAGAGTGGGCTGTCCCGGCCCCCCCCCCCCCACGGGCACCCTGAAATTTTCAAGGTGTCTGCCGAGCAATCAGTATAACCCAGGTGCATCGGGCATCGGTCGATACAAGCCGAATAACTTACCGCGTGTGAGGTCTCACCGTACCCGCTGCAAGCGTTCCGGAGCATCCCACGACATGACCCAGGACCCCATCGTCGATACCATCTTTCTCGTGTTTACCGGCGCCGCGGTGCTTGCCACCCTGGCACTGGCCGCCCGCCAATCCCTGCTGCTGGCCTACATCGCACTGGGCGTCCTGTTCGGTCCCTCCGGGATCGGCCTGATGGAAGACGCCGCGATCGCCTCGGACATCGCCCATATCGGGATCATGTTCCTGCTGTTCCTGCTCGGCCTGGACCTCAACCCCAAAGAACTGGTGCAGAGCGTGCGCCGCACCACCCTGGTGACCCTGGGCAGCTCGTTCACCCTGGCCGCCGTCGGTCTGGGTATCGGGCTGGCCGTCGGCTTCTCGCTGTTGGAATCCCTGGTGCTCGGAGGCGCCATGAGCTTCTCCAGCACCATCATCGGGCTCAAGCTGTTGCCCACCACCGTGCTGCACCACCAACGGATGGGGGAGATCATCATCAGCATCCTGTTGCTGCAGGACCTGATCGCCATCGCCATGCTGTTATTGTTGCGCGGGGCGGCTACCGGCGACGCACCCTGGACCGGCATCGCCCTGATGTTGCCGATGTTACCGGCCCTGGCACTGTTCGCCGGCCTGTGCGCCCGCTTCCTGTTGATCCCCCTGATCAGGCGGTTCGATACCATCCGGGAGTACATCTTCCTGGTTGCCATCGGCTGGTGCATGGGCATGGCCGAGTTGGGAGGAGTTCTGGGTCTGTCCCACGAGATCGGGGCCTTCATCGCCGGCGTGGCCCTGGCCTCCAGCCCCATCGCCATCTATATCGCCGACAGCCTGCGGCCGTTACGGGACTTCTTCCTGGTGCTCTTCTTCTTCAGCATCGGCGTCCGGTTCGAGCTCGGAATGCTCACCGACGTCCTATTCCCCGCCGCCCTGGTCGCTGGTGCCACCCTGGCTCTCAAGCCGGTGGTCTTCCGTTGGCTATTGACCCGCATCGGCGATCCGATGCAACGTTCTACGGAGATCGGCTACCGCCTGGGACAGATGAGCGAATTCTCCATGCTCATCGGTGCCCTGGCGCTGCAGCTATCCGTCATCGGGGCCCGGGTGTCCTATACGATTCAACTCGCCACCATCCTCACCTTCGTGGTCTCCTCCTACCTGGTAGTAAAGCGCTTCCCGACACCGATTGCGCTCTCCGACGACCTCCGGCAGGATTGAGCCTGGATCTGTGCCGGTGCGTATAAACCTTTTCAATCCGCAGATTACACAGATTGTTTGGAGTGCGGCGGCAATCCGACTCCAGTTCTTATCGGAATCCGCAGTGTTTGACGTAACCACCGGGTTGGCCGTGGCGTACCTGCCCGCCGCCGCTTTGGATTCGGCAACGCATCCGTTCCCTGCCAAGGTGTTGCGGTCAGGGGAAAGCGCCGTCGCCGCGGCGCGTGTGGAATCCGGTGCTCAGGTTCCCGACAAACACCGCCGGTATCCTCCATCGCTGAGGTTCGATTTACCGCGCCATTTTGCCGGCGCACTCCAAAGCGGTCCGGAATCCATAAAGAGCCAACATGCAATAATCTGCGAGAATCTGCGCAATCTGTGGATAAAATCTACGGATAAAAGAATATCGTTCGCGGTCATAGGTGTTCGGGATTTCGTAACCGTTCAGCCCCCCTCTAAATCCTGATCCTGAAAACGAGAAATCAAAGGGTTACGTCCGAACTGGGCCGAAATCCAGAGGGGGGGCTGAACGGTTACCATATTATGAAGTTAACAAGCGTTTTGCCGCCTCTAAAACAACAAGCATAACTCCATGAAATTTAAGCGAAAAAAACCCGAACACCTATGCGTTCGCGGTAATGACTCATCTGTGCCAGGTACATCAACAACATCAGGAGAAACCCTATGAAACTCCACTCCGACTCCATCACCGACGGCCGACCCATCCCGAGTGAATTCGCCTTTTGTGTGCCCGATCCGGAAAGTCATGTCCGCCTGGGGGCGAATCGCAATCCGCACCTGGCCTGGTCCGACCTCCCCGCAGGCACCCAGTCACTGGTGTTCATCTGTCACGACTCGGACGTACCCAGTCGCCCCGACGACGTGAATCAGGAGGGGAGGGAAGTACCGGCGGATCTGCCGCGGGTGGATTTCACCCACTGGGTACTGGTGGATCTGAAGCCGGACCGCGACGGCATCGCCGCAGGCGAATTCTGTTCGGAGGTAACCGCCCGCGGCAAGCCGGGGCCGGAGGGGCGCGACGGCACCCGGCACGGCATCAACAGTTACACCGACTGGTTCGCCGGCGATGACCAGATGGCCGGCGACTATTACGGCTACGACGGCCCCTGCCCGCCCTGGAACGACTCCATCGTCCACCACTACCACTTTACACTGTATGCCCTGGACCTCCCGCGCTGTCCGGTCGAGGGGCGTTTCGGCCGTGAGCAGGTGTTGTCTGCGATTCAGGGCCACATACTGGCCCAGGCAAGCATTGTGGGGACCTACAAAACCAATCCCAACGCCAAATGACACAGGAGGGGCCTTCTGGGGCGTGTTGACATTTAATAAGGAGTAAATCCCAACCTCCGCGCTCGTCTTCTAATGGTACAGGATTTCCAGGATTAACAGGGTGTTATAATTGTTACTTAAGAAAATAACCCTGTGAATCCTGTATCATTAGGAGACAGACCCGGAGGTCAGGACGTGTTGCGGGACTTGGCGGCGCAGATTGGGACGGCAATCCCCGGTAAGATGTGCGGACAAGTGGCATTGTGAAACCGAAGATAATCGATTAACGATGGAATACCGCAAAATCAATCCACCACAAGCACTTCCCCTTGATGATTCGATAATTATCGAAGGAGATGCGCTATATGCTCTTAGGACGCTTCCTGAACGATCGATACGGTGTGCAGTAACCTCACCTCCTTACTGGGGGCTACGGGACTATGGGATTGATTGTCAAATAGGTTTGGAAACCAGCTTACCCCGATTCTTAAACCACCTTGTTGCAATTTTCAATGAACTGAAACGGGTCTTGCGTGATGATGGAACCCTGTGGTTGAATATTGGTGATGGTTACACCAGTGGTAACCGTGGTTATCGCGCAAGCGACAGGAAGAACCCTGCAAGGGCAATGTCGGTAAGACCTGATACCCCTGAAGGCTTGAAACCCAAAGATCTTCAAGGTATCCCCTGGAGACTGGCTTTTGCTCTTCAGGATAATGGTTGGTATCTGAGAAGTGATATTGTTTGGCATAAGCCTAATGCCATGCCGGAAAGCGTTAAGGATAGACCCACGAGGTCGCATGAATATTTGTTCATGCTTACCAAGTCCGAACGGTATTACTACGATTATGAATCGGTTAAAGAAGTGGGCTTAAATGGAAAGCTTCGCAATCGTAGAAGCGTATGGAGTATTAATACACAAGGTTTTCCCGGCGCACACTTTGCTACCTTTCCGACCCGATTAATTGAACCCTGTATTCTGGCATCCACTCGTCCTGGTGATTATGTGCTTGACCCGTTTTTCGGTTCAGGAACCGTAGGTGTTACATGCCTGGAGCTACATAGAAAATATATAGAACTTAATCCTAAATATATCGCATTGGCAATAGATAGACTAAGTGCTGCGGAAGACAGCGTTATAAAGATTGCTGTTTGACGTTTGACATGAATATTCCGATACCAGAACTACAGATAGACTTTTCTTTTGCCCTTGGGCAAATTAGAAGCGTGTATCTTCAAGACGCACTGAGCAAAACCTTAGATAGTATAGATCTTCCTGTCCTTGATAATCAGCTTTCTCGGTATGTGCCCCAGGATAATCTGAAGACACTTGCTAAGCGGGGACTACGTGGCGAATTGGTTTTCCCCGTGCCATGTATGTTGGAAGCAAATCCCTTTCTGTTGGGTTATTACCGGTTGTTGATGGGGTTCAGCCAGAAAGAGTTTTATACGACGAAGTTTGGTGTTTCCAGCTTCAAGTCAATGGAAGTAAAAGGAACGTTAACTGATAGCAACAAGGATAGATTACCTCAACTATGTGAAGGTATGGTTGGCAGTGCATGTGCCCTACTTGATGGAATCGGGATTGATGATGAGTATGAAGACTTCAAAAACCGGGTGATTGCCCTTACCGGCATCAAGACCGAATGAGATAATTGTCCGATTGGATAGCTGGGCCTATCGTTAAGAAATACAAGAAACCAACCATGGACATAAAGGCAATCGTCGAGAGAAACGATACCATACCAGGTCGCATATTCGATCTGGTGGTACAAATGCTGATTGTGCTCTCTATCGTCACGTTTTCCGTGGAAACCTTGCCCGACCTCGATACCGGTACCAGAGAGCTGCTTGAGATTACGGAAGTAATCATAGTAATAATATTCACGCTCGAGTATTTGCTCAGGCTGTACGTGGCGGAGAAAAAGCTGAGTTATGTCCTGAGCTTTTACGGGGTTGTGGATTTGATCGCGATCCTTCCGTTTTACATTTCATCCGGCGTTGACCTGCAATCGGTAAGGATATTTCGGATGTTACGCTTTTTTCGCGCGATCAAGCTGTTCCGATACAACAAGGCCATGGGGAGGTTTTTACGGGCGTTTGCGATCATAAAGGAGGAGATTATTCTATTCACCGTGGTAACGGCAATGCTTTTGTACCTATCGGCCGTCGGGATTTATTTTTTCGAAAACGAGGCCCAACCGGAGGCATTCAAAAGTATTTTCCATAGCTTATGGTGGGCCGTCGCCACTCTGACAACAGTGGGGTACGGCGATATTTATCCCGTAACGATAGGCGGCAGAATATTTACCTTTGTCATTTTAATGATCGGTTTGGGTATAATCGCCGTGCCGGCAGGGTTGCTGGCGTCCGCGCTGTCGAGGGTCAGCATGGAAGATCATGAGGAAAAATAAGGACGCTTACCCGGTTTTGACCTCTTTCCCATCCTGAATTAAGCTCTACTTTCCCGCTTCCGAAATCGGTGGCCGAGCGGCAGCAAAATTTGTTGCCTGTGGGAAATTTTTCAACGACATAGCGTTGCTTTCATCATGGAAACCGCATTGAATTTCGAGAAAGTCTGGCAGTTGTTCCAGGAAACGGACCGTAAATTCCAGAAAACGGACCGTGAGTTCCAGGAGATGCAGCAGGCCTGGGAGCGTAGAGCCCAAGAGACGGACCGCATGTTCCGGGAAACGGACCGCAAATTCCAGGAAACGGATCGCAAGTTCCAGGAGACACAACGAGCCTTGGATCGCAAGTTCCAAGAGACGGACCGTAAGTTTCAGGAGTCGCAACGGGCCTTGAACCGCAGATTCCAGGAAACGGACAAGAAGATGAAGGCCCTGCAGGAGCTATTCGAAGGCCAGTGGGGCAAGTTGGTGGAGAGCCTGGTCGAAGGGGATCTGGTTCGCTTGTTGGAGAGGCGTGACATCCGGATCAACGATACCTCGACTCGGCGTAAGGGCTGTCGGGATGGGGAGAACTACGAGTTCGACATCATCGCCCACAATGGAGAGGAGATCGTCATCGTGGAGGTGAAGACGACCCTGCGGGGCGGACTGGTCGAGAAATTCATCGAGCGCCTCCAGCGCGCCAAGCATTACCTGCCCGAGTACAGAAACCATACGGTATTCGGCGCGGTGGCCTATTTGCGCGCGGAGCAGGGGAGCGACCGCCAGGCGCAGAACCAGGGGTTGTTCGTGATTCGGGCTACGGGCGACAGCGCTGCCATTGTCAATCCCGTGGGCTTTGAGCCCCGGGAGTTCGGTTAGACATGGCATTAAGATCCTTAGAGTGACCCGAATCTTTTTGCGATCAGGTTCCGGAGGGGACTGACATGGTTAGGCAGGGGACAAGAACCCGCTGATGAAATCCTTGGTGCCTGAACTGCTGAAATCCCTGACCGGCAGCGTCAAGGATCTCCTGCCGATCATCGGGGTGATCGCTTTCTTCCAACTCCTGGTGCTTAGTCGGCCCATCCCCAATCTCCTGGAGCTGCTCTGGGGCACCCTGCTGGTGGTGCTGGGACTGACCCTGTTCATCCAGGGACTCAAACTCAGCCTGTTCCCGATCGGCGAGAGTATGGCGTGGGACTTTGCCGCCAAGGGCAGTCTGCTATGGCTGTTGCTGTTCGCCTTCGCCCTGGGCTTTGGGACCGCGATCGCCGAGCCGGCCCTGATTACCGTGGCCCAGAAGGCCGCTGAAGTGGCGGCCCTCGGGGGGATGATTGCCGATACGCCGGATGCCCGCGGGGCCTACGCCGAGGGGTTGCGCTATACCGTCGCCCTGTCGGTGGGGCTGGCCATCGTCATCGGTGTCCTGCGCATCCTGCGGGGGTGGCCGATTCAGTATCTGATCATCGGCGGTTATCTCGGGGTAGTGGTCATGACGATGTTCGCCCCCCGGGAAATCATCGGTATCGCCTATGACTCCGGCGGCGTCACCACCTCCACCATCACCGTACCCCTGGTGACGGCCCTGGGCGTGGGGCTCGCCACCAGCATCAAGGGACGCAATCCCATGATCGACGGCTTCGGGCTCGTCGCCTTCGCCGCCCTGATGCCCATCATCTTCGTCATGGGTTACGGGATCCTGCTGTGACCGAGCGCCTGCTCTCCCTCGGGGTCTCGATCCTGTCGACCATCGGCGACGTGTTGCCGATCGTCGGCATCCTGCTGGGCTTCCAGCTCCTGGTGCTGCGTCGTTCCATTCCCAATCTCAAGGGGGTATTGCTGGGCTTCCTGCTGGTGCTCCTGGGGCTGGCCTTCTTCCTCGAAGGGCTGGAGCGTGCCCTGTTCCCCCTGGGTCGGCTCATGGCCGAGCAGCTCACCGCTCCGGAGTTCCTCGGCACGGCGGACGGCGGCATCGGCGGCGAATCCTGGATGACCTATGGCTGGGTCTATCTGTTCGCCTTCACGATCGGATTCTCGACCACCATCGCGGAGCCTTCCCTCATCGCCGTGGCCATCAAGGCCCACCAGGTATCGGCCGGGGCCATCAGTACGTGGGGACTGCGGATCACGGTGGCCATCGGCGTCGCCGTCGGGATCACCCTCGGCGCCTACCGCATCGTGACCGGGACGCCTCTGCACTACTACATCATCCCCGGCTACATCCTGGTCCTGCTTCAGACCTGGCACGCGCCGCGGACCATCATCGCCCTGGCCTACGACTCCGGGGGGGTGACCACCTCCACCGTCACGGTCCCCTTGGTGGTGGCCTTGGGGCTGGGGCTTTCGAGCAACATCCCGGGGCGCAATCCGCTCCTCGACGGCTTCGGGCTCATCGCCTTCGCCAGTCTGTTCCCGATCATGACCGTCATCGCCTACGCCCAGCTCAGCACGTTCTTTACCCGACGCAAATCCGGCCCGGCCTCTTAAAATCGCGGGAGATCCAACCCATGCATTTCAAGCTCATTCTGGCATTCGTCGAAGACAAGGAAACGAGCAACGTGCTCGAAGCGGCCCGCAAGGCCGGGGCGACCGGCTCGACCGTTATCAACCAGGCCCGGGGAGAAGGGGTCGAGAAGTCCAGGACCTTCTTCGGCTTGACGCTGGAGACCCAACGCGACGTCATTTTGTTGCTGGTGGAGGAGCATTTGAGTCGCAGTATCCTGGAGACCATCGCCAAGGCCGGACACTTCGACGAGAAGCCCGGTCACGGCATCGCCTTTCAGGTGGACGTGGAGGACGCCGTGGGCGTCGACCATCAGGTTCGAAAGCTCTTCGAGACCGTGCAGGAGGAGATCCTGAAATGAACAATAAGAACAACAAAAAACTTGTGTGCATCCGCGATGTCATGAAGACCAAGTTCGACGTCGTGGATGGTATGGCCACGGTGGCACAGGCCCTGGACACCATGGCCCATGTGGATACCAAAACGCTGGTCGTCAGAAAGCGCCATGCGGACGACGCCATCGGCATGGTCGTGATCTCGGACATTTCCCGCCAAGTGCTGGCCGAGGACCGCGCCCCGGACCGGGTCAACATCTATGAGATCATGTCCAAACCCGTGCTGTCGGTAGATCCCGGAATGGATATCCGCTACTGTGCACGTCTGTTCGCCCGTTTCGACCTGACCCGGGCACCTGTGGTGGAGAACGGCGAGGTGATCGGGGTCGTGAGTCTTACCGATCTGGTCGTAAAGGGCATGATGCCCTATCTGTAGCGAGGCCGCGGTTGTCGGCAGCGGATGGATTGAACCGCAAGGGATTGAACATGCCCGACGGTTGGCTGCCCCAAGCCCGGCGCGCGCCCTCTCCCAACTGGGACGAACGCCCACCGAATACGGCCGTAGACCTGCTGGTGATTCACGGCATCAGCCTGCCGCCCGGGGAATTCGGCGGCCCCTGGATCGATGATCTGTTCCGAAACCGCCTCGACCCGCAGGCCCATCCCTGTTTCCAAGCGATTGCCCAACTGCGTGTCTCCTCTCACCTTCTCATCCGCCGCGACGGCGAGCTGATTCAGTACGTGGATCTCCACCACCGCGCCTGGCACGCGGGGGTCTCGATCTTCCAGGGCCGTGAGGCCTGCAACGACTTTGCCATCGGGATCGAGCTGGAGGGGGCGGACCTGATTCCCTACGAGGAGGTTCAGTATCGGGTCCTGGCCCGAACCACGCAGGATATTCAGTCCCGCTTCCCGGCTATCGGTCGGGGGCACATCGTCGGTCACAGTGACATCGCACCCGGCCGCAAGACCGATCCGGGACCCGCCTTCGACTGGGAGTACTTCCGCAGGCTCGTCGAGGCCGAGGGTTGAGGGCGGTGGCCACACAGCCGCTATCCTCTGGCACA
Source organism: Candidatus Thiosymbion ectosymbiont of Catanema sp. Cochon2018 (assembly GCA_011392765.1). Classification (GTDB taxonomy): domain Bacteria; phylum Pseudomonadota; class Gammaproteobacteria; order Chromatiales; family Chromatiaceae; genus Thiosymbion; species Thiosymbion ectosymbiont_A. Next base: position 921,656 of record WYCW01000004.1, read on the forward strand.
GCAGTAGTACGAATGATGAATGATGTCTTAGCGCAGGCGCCTGTGGTGCTTTCGGAAAGCGGCAGGGCGGAACTCGCATACGATCTTTTGGCTGGCCTCGACGTAACTCCCGACTCCGGTGTTACACAGGCATGGGAAACGCAGATCCTGCGGCGTCTGGACCAAGTAGACGATGGGATGGCCAAGCTAATCGACCGGGAGGAGCTTCGCCGTCGGATGCGCATCCGCATGACCGGTGCTTGATGCGATCGGTCAGGGTTCTCGAGGCCACCGCCGATGAAGCAGCCGAGGCTGCATCCTGGTACGAACGCCGACGTCTTGGACTCGGCGTAGAGTTCCAACAGGCAGTTGATGCAGTGCTCGATCTTCTGGAAGACGAGATCGTTCCCCTTGCATCTGTTCCGGGTACCGCTGGAAAATGGGGCGCGAAACGTCTCCTACTCAGAGCCTGTCTGGCTTACGACTGTTCTACTGCGGAATCGGGGAGACCGGTCAGATTTCCCCCTCGATTTCGTTAAATAGATCCACTATTCGCCTCAATCGAGCGCAAAATTTGCCTCGGCCCCTCGATCCCTCGCTACGAACGCGTAAACTAGACAGACTCTCAAACGATTTCCCTTCTCTGTAATCGTTCGTGAACAGGGCTCTGAGTTTCTCGTGATCGCCTTCGCTCACCATTCGAGACGTCCAGGATACTGGCGTGACCGGCTTATCACATAAGCAGGCGCCGCTATGTTTGCACAGCGCTGAGATAGACCGCAGGCTCGATACGCAGTAGGCGGTCTGTTTGCCCCCCGTGCTGGACGACTTCTTTACCGAAGTATCCAAAGTTAACTGAGCCCGGCACCTTTTCCCACCGGACCGTCCAGCATGAAACCTTCGAGTAGGTAGATTATATTTCCTGAACACCATCGACATAGAGAAACGAAATGTCACAGGTTGAGTATCCCTCAGAAGCATTGTATGAGGTTGGCCAGGAACTCGAAACGATTCCGGTTCGCATCAGCTACGAGATCATTCGGCTTTTTTCAGAGGGGCTCTATCAGAGCCCCCACAAAGCCATTGAGGAACTCGTAAGCAACGGATACGACGCCAAAGCACGTCGTGTTCATGTTTTGCTTCCGGAGACACCCGAGGAAGATAACGTTCCACTACCGTCATTGTGGGTCATCGACGATGGTCGTGGAATGGATGCAGAGGGATTTCGTCAACTCTGGCGCGTCGCGTATTCCGCTAAAGCAGATGTACCTCAGCAGGACGATGACCGGCTACCGATTGGCCAGTTCGGTATCGGAAAACTCGCGGCCTACGTCTTGGCATGGCGGCTTACTCACATCAGCTGCATCGACGACAAGATCCTGTTGACCTCGATGAATTTCCGAGAGGTCTCCGGGAAGCATCAGTTCAACCCGATCGAGCCCCTCCAGCTCGTTTTGCGTGAGATCGACGAGCAATCGGCCAAGCACTACCTCGGGGATATCGAGCAACGAGACCCTAAAGCCTGGGAGTTCATGTTTGGTAAACACAGGGCAAAGACATGGACGGCGGCTGGACTGTCTGATTTCAAGGACCTTTACAACAAACTCTTGGTCGGTCGACTAAGATGGGTGCTGGGTACTGGCCTGCCCCTCCACTCGGACTTTCGGATCTGGCTCAATGGTGATCGATTGGCCTCCAGCAAGGAACGGCTCGAACCGATTCTCGAGGTAGATATTGGTGGAAACGAGGACACCGCGGCATCTCGTCTCGATCTTGAGCGACACGAGGCCGGGGGCATTGTCATTCCGGGAATCGAGGGCCCGGTGCAGGGTACCGCGAGGATTGTCGAGAGGCCCTTGACAACGGGCAAGTCCGAGCAATATGGGCGCAGTCACGGCTTCTTCGTCCGCGTCCGTGGCCGGGTCATCAATCTCGAAGATGAATTGTTCGGGCTCGACGCCCAGAACCACGCCGCCTGGTCCCGCTTTTCGATGGAGATCGAGGCCGATGGGTTGCGGGACCATCTCCTCTCGTCGAGAGAAGGGGTCAGGGAATCCGAACCCATTCGACTATTCCGAAAGTATCTTCATCAAGTCTTCAATATCTGCCGCAATGCCTATAACGAATGGAATGAGCGTCAGCTTACCGGTCTGGACATCGAACAGCTTCTGTCGGATGCGCCGAGCATCTTTGTGACCGACCCCCTGTTGCAGGGCGTTCGGCATACGGTAGAGACCGGCTCGGAATCCTTTTATCTCTCTGTCCCACGACTGCCTGCTGAAGCAGTGCCCACGGAATGGCTCGACAGCTACGAGCAAGAGATCGCCCACAGTCCAATCCAGCAAGTGCTCTTCGAGTCGACCGGTCGGTACGACCGTGCGCTTCGCTATCTGCCGGAGACACGCACATTGATTGTGAACCAGGAGCATCCGTTCGTGGACAAGTTGCTCGCCGGTAGCCCAAATCGGAGGTCCGCAATGCTCTTCGGGTCTTCGGAAGTCCTCATGGATGGCCTTCTCCATAACCACGGCGTCTCCCGGTCGGTCATCATGGACTTCTTGGGTGATCGTGATCGCGTCCTGCGCCTACTCGCCGGCGATTATCCGTCGACAGCCGCGGAGGTCTTGCGCCTGCTCGAAGTGGCGAATCAGAGTGAAAGCGCGTTGGAGCGGGCGGTTGGAGAAACTTTCCGCGTCCTCGGGTTCGAGTACGAGCGAAGAGGAGGCAACGAACCTGGTCCAGACGGTATTCTCTATGCGCGCTTGGGCAGAGACAGCGATTCTCTGGCCGACTATAAGCTCGTTTACGATACCAAGCAGACAAACCGGCCGTCGGTTCCGGCGGACAAGATCAATCTACAAAGTCTGGAAGACTTCCGAAGCAAGGAAGGCGCCCATTTCGGTTTCTTCGTTGCCGATGCTTATATGGGGGAAAACGATCCGGATGGAAAGCTGAATCGCCTCGCCACCCAAGCCACGACCGATAGATATCCACCACAGCCTGTGACATTGCTCAAGCTAGAGCATCTGCGGCGGATCGTGGAGTTGCACTACCGGTATGGGGTCACCCTCACACGACTCCGGTCTCTGTTCACTGATGCCCATACCGTCACCGATGCCAAGGTATGGGTCGGCGACCTCGAAAGAGAGTTGTCCGAGCTGGAACCCATGGTCCCGCTGGGATTGTTACTCACCGGCATCGAGAAGTCGAAGACCGATGAGAAGGCGCGGCCGAACGTTTACAGTGTTCGAATGGTTGACGAGCGTCTGAGGGCGTTCACACCGGAGCGACTCATCGCTGCCCTGCAGGCGGTCGAGACGATTGTCGGTGAGAGGTGGTTGGAGGTGGAGAAGAGCGGCAACGTCCGACTACACCACAGCACCGAGCAGGTCCTGGCCGAGGTCCAGCGTAATCTTCACGACCTCTTCGGGCCTGATACCGGCATTGATGCGCTCAATCATCCTATTGCAAGCTAATGGCATCTACTCCGGTACATCCGTTCCCGGCCCGTATGGCTCCGGAGGTCGCTCGGCGATCTCTGGAACGCCTCCGTGGTCGGAAAAGGGTAATCGATCCGATGTGTGGCTCAGGGACGGTCCTCAGGGCCGCAGTCGAACGAGGACTGAATTGCACAGGAATCGACATAGACCCATTGGCGGTCTTGATGTCTCGCGTGTGGACCACTGCGCTGCCATCGTTCCGCCTGCTCCATGATGCCCACAGGCTATTGCGCGAGGCGCAAGGGTTACCCGAACGCGATGTGGCGCGAGCGAACGACCTGGAGACGCGGGCCTTCATCGACTATTGGTTTGCCGAGCGCCAGGCGGAGCATTTGGCCCGGCTCGCGACAGTGCTGAAGAATATCGATTGGGACACCAGGGACGCCCTGGCAATCGCCTTCAGTCGGATCATTATCTCCAAGGAACGGATGGCCTCCCTCGCTCGCGATACCTCACACAGCCGACCTCACAAGGTCGCCGACACAAATGACTTCGATGTCTACTCCGGCTTCCTCAACGCCGCACGTCTCGTAGCGAGACGGCTCGAACCACAGCGGATCCGGGGGAACGCTTCGGTTCGAGTCGGGGATGCGCGCATACTCGATGAGGTTCCGGATGAAAGCTTTGACTTCGCATTGACGTCACCTCCGTACCTGAACGCCATCGATTATTTACGTGGTCACCGGATGACCCTCGTATGGCTGGGCTACGATATGGCGTCAATAAGGGAAATCCGAACAGCCAGCGTCGGATCGGAGAGGGTGCTCGGGGCGACGGGAATTACATTCAGCATCGATCCATACATCGTTGAGGCCAAGGGTTCCACGATCACTGATCGGCATCGCGGTTGGGTGCGCCGCTATGCAACCGACATGCGCCGGGTGCTCGAGCAGCTTAGCCGCGTTGTCCGACCCGGGGGAAAGGTCGTGTTGGTGTTGGGCAACTCGTTCCTCCGTGGCGCGACCATTGATAACGCTGGGATGACCAAAGCGTTGGCCGTAGAGGTAGGCCTCGAGCCCATTCGGCAAACGACTAGAGCCATCCCGGCTCGTCGACGTTACCTCCCGCCACCGGGAGACAGCGGGAACACCCTGGATGCTCGTATGCGAACGGAGGTTGTTCTCTCGATGCGGGTAGCGTAGATGGTAAACAGAGGGCAAGGAATCTAGGTAGTGTTGACATTTAGACCGAAAATGCTTCTGAAGCACCAAGTTAGCCTTTCCAGCCATGCCCCAAATCACTTGTAAAATCAATGCAGTAGCCGTAAATGTCAACAGGGCCTAACCTGCAAGATCGGCCGGGGCAGGCACGTATAGACCTTCCCGAAAATATGAGCTTGGCGAACCTGTTTGTTTGCCCGGCGGCGGACAGGGCAGAATCGGTAACTCGATAAAACTATTTTTAATCATAGTATTGTGTATATTTTCACAGGTGAAAAATGAAACAACTTGTGAGACTCTATAGTAATCTCAGAATACTTCAATATACCATCCAAGAGGTGATAGATCATGAGGCTAACGGCGGCGTTCCATTGGATTCGGGTGGTCATCATCGGGGGGCTGGGTCTGCAATTGGGATCGACCTTCGCGACGGCTGCGGGTTTTGCCGTCCCGGAGGTCTCCGCCCTGGGGACTGCCATGTCCAATGCGGTGGTCGCCAATCCCGAGGAGAAGGGGGCATTCGCCTACAACCCCGCCGCCATGGGGTTCCACGACCAATCGAGCGTCGCCCTCGGGGCCCTCTTCATCGGGCCGGACTTCGGCGTCGACACGGCCACGGGAAGCCATGACAGCGGCGGGGCCGACTGGGTGACCGTCCCGATGTTCCAGGCCGCCTTCCGGGCCCACGACCAGTGGCGCGTCGGCCTCGGTATCAACGCCCCGCTCGGATTGGAGACACGCTGGAAAACCGGGACCTTTCCCAAGCTGAGCGGAGAGCAACCGGTTACGGTTGCGCCAGGTGTCACGCTGCCGATACCCTTCGGTGCTCACCCGACCAACAGCAAACTGGAAATCATCAGCCTGGTCCCGACCCTGGTCTACCAGGTAAACCCGGATCTCAGCATTGCAGCCGGTCTGGACTATTACAAAGCCGAGTCCGCGCGACTCGATTCCCAGCTGACCAGCGTGAAAGGGGACGGCGACGGTTGGGGCTGGAACGCAAGCGTCCTGTATCGCCATGGGCGCTTAAGTTTCGGTGCCGTCTATCATTCCACCGCTACCTCCGACCTGAAAGGCCGCTACAAGCCTCTGAATTCCGCGCTCGCCTCCCTGGGAACGCTGAACCCGGGTTCCGGTTTACCGCCGGCCCAAGCGGTGAAGCTGGACCTCGACCTGCCCTGGCGCCTGCAGCTCGGTGCCCGCTACGAGTTCACCCCGGACCTGGCGGTCGAGTTCGACTGGACACGCACCGGTTGGGGGGAATTCGACAAGCTCGAAATCAAGAGCAGAGCGACCGGGACGACCCTGTTCTCCGACGCCAACGAGTGGAAAGACACCGACGCCTATCGTTTGGGCCTGGCTTACGATGTCCTACCCCGCACCCAGCTGCGCTTCGGATATACCTTCGATGAGACGGGGCAAGACAGAGACCACTTCAGCGCCCGCGTACCCGATAACGATCGTCATCTCTTCAGCCTCGGCCTGGGTCAGGACCTGGAGCAGGGTTGGGCGCTCGACTTCGGCTACATGTATGTGAAGTTCAAGAACCAAAACTACCGGGGCAGCAGCACCTATACCCCGGTGGCGGATCTCGGAAAGGACGTCAACGGCACCGATGCGATCGCCGGCAAATATAAGGCCAGCGCACACCTGTTTGTGTTCGAGGTAAGCAAGAGCTTCTGATGAATGATGAGTGATGAGTGGTGAGTGGTGAGTGACCATACGGTTCATCCCCACAGGTGTGGGGAACATACTGGCGCCTTGGGTTTAGCGGGATTAGGGGCTGTGACATTCATCCGAACGAAGGCGATCGCGAGAAATTTTTCGTGTCGACCAGGCGCAGGGAGGAAAAATCGTAGGTGTTAGGATAGGCTGTACCCACCCGGCTAGGCGCGGTATTGGTGGACACAGCCCACCCTACGGCTGAAGACCGTCGTTCCGGCTGGGACGCCGGGACCCAGACGCCATGGATGGCAGGCCTGTTGGCGCTTTCAGGCTTGTCTGGCTTATGCGTTCGTAACGTCAATAGCCCCAGTGCCAGTAAACTGGCATCTACTAACGCATGTTAGCTGTACTAGAGAATAAGCACCACAGGAAGAACGTTATTACGGTAATATTTAGTTTATGAAGACATTTCACAACATTAATGTGCCGCATCCGTTCCCCTATCAAGGTAGTAAACGGAGCATTGCGAAGTATATTCTCCCCTATTTCCCTTTTAATGTCCGATGCCTGATTGAGCCATTTTGTGGTGCTGGAGCAGTCTCTATTGCTGCTGCTGCCCATGGTCTTGCAAAGCGATTCGCACTGAATGATCTTAACAAACCTCTAATGGAGTTGTGGATAGAAATTCTAGAACGGCCAGAATTATTGTGTGACGAATATGAAAGGCAATGGCTGGAACAATACCCAGATAGAAAATCGTATTTTTTCAAGGTACGGGATGAGTTCAATACAACTCATAACCCACATCAGTTGCTTTACCTGCTTGCTCGAATTGTAAAGGGGTCTGTTAGGTATAGCTCCGATGGCCTATTCAACCAAAGTGCTGATAACCGTCGCTCAGGTATGCGGCCAAACACTATGAGGCAAAACATTTTTGGCGTATCCGCGCTGTTGGCCAGAAAAACGACTATTTCCGCAGTAGATTTTCGTAAAGCCGTAAAAAAAGCAGAAAATAATGATTTAGTTTATATGGATCCACCCTATCAAGGAACATCATTTACTAGAGATCATCGCTACTTCAATGGTCTGTCTTATGATGACTTCGTCGATGTCCTTGTGCTTTTGAATGAGAAAAACATCTCCTACATAATCAGTTATGATGGTGTTACTGGTAATAAAAATCATGGCAAACTGCTTCCAAATAGTCTTTCCCTACGTCATCTACATATTCATGCCGGTAGGTCGAGCCAAGCCACGCTTCTTGGTAACAGCCACAAAACCATTGAATCGTTATATTTGTCTTCATCTTTAGTTCATCGTTTGGAAAGCGAGAAATCCGCTAGAAAGGGCTATGAAGAAAAAGTACAGCAAGAGCTTGTGCTTATATGACAAAGCAGAATTACCCCCCGGAGTTTCTGAAACTGCTCAAGAGCGTTGATGCTAAGCGCCCTAAAACGGTTATTGACCATATCCTGAAACATGGGCAAATAACAACAGAGGAACTGAAGGACACTTATGGGTATAACCATCCACCCCGCGCGATAAGGGATGTCCGTGAACAAGGCATTCCTATTAGAACCTTCCGTGTTACTGGGTCTGATGGCAGAAAAATAGCAGCCTATAGGTTCGGCGATCCTTCGGAAGTGCGTGCTACCCAACTATCTGGCCGCACAGCATTCTCATCAAATCTTAAGGATACTCTGATAGAGGAATACGGACCACGTTGCAATATTTATCTTGAGCCTTTCCCTGTTAGAGAGTTGCAGATTGATCACAGAGTCCCGTTCGAAATCATCGGGAACAATGGCAACCTTTCTGATGATGTTAGTGAATACATGCTGTTATGTGCCTCTGCAAATAGAGCAAAATCATGGAGTTGCGAAAATTGCGCAAACTGGAAAGATAAGTATGTAAATATCTGTCGGTCGTGTTATTGGGCATATCCAGAATCGTACACGCATATTGCCATGCGAGATGTACGAAGGCTTGATCTCTTATGGTCGGGTGAAGAAGTGACCGAATATGACACGCTTATTGAAGAGGCGGCCAAGGTGCAGGAAGAAGCGCCAGAATACGTAAAAAATGTACTCCGTAACCATTTCAAACGAAAAAGCAGCTAACAAATAAATGCAACGGGCTTAAGAATCGCCGATGGTGGCGAACTGATTCGTGTCTATTCGTGTTCATTCGTGGTTCATACCATTCCGCCACGACTGGTAGCCGGTGACTGGTAGCCGGAAGCTGGAAACATCAATCAACCTTGAGACACCCGTAAAATCATGCGTTACCTCAGTACCCGCGGTGGGGTCGAGCCGGTCGGTTTCGCCACGGCCGTGATGATGGGTCTCGGCACCGACGGCGGGTTGCTGCTGCCCGAGACGGTGCCGCGGGTCGGTCCCGACACGCTGCGCGACTGGTCCGGCATAAGCTTCCGGGACCTGGCCGTGGAGCTCATGACTCCCTTCGTTGCCGATGCCATCCCGCGCACCGATCTGGTCGAGCTGATCGGCCGCTCCTACGCGATCTTCTCCCACCAGGAAGTGACGCCGCTGGTGCAAGTCGGAGAACAACGGGTCCTGGAGCTCTTTCATGGCCCTACAGCGGCCTTTAAGGACGTAGCCCTGCAATTCCTCGGAAATGTCTTCGAGTACCTGCTGGCGAGACATGGCGGCCGGCTGAACATCCTGGGGGCGACCTCCGGGGACACGGGCTCGGCGGCCATCGCCGGAGTGCGCGGCAAGGAGCGGATCCGGATCTTCATCCTGCACCCCGCGGGCCGGGTCTCGCCGGTCCAGGAGCGGCAGATGACCACGGTGCTGGATGCCAACGTCCACAACATCGCCATCCGCGGCACCTTCGACGACGGCCAACGCATCGTCAAGGACCTGTTCAACGACCTGGACTTTAAGCAGCAATACCACCTGGGGGCGATCAACTCCATCAACTGGGCCCGCATCCTGGCCCAGATCGTCTACTACTTCTACGCCTGGGGCAGAATGAGTCGGGGCGACCCCGGATTCCGGATCGACTTTGCGGTCCCCACCGGCAACTTCGGCGACATCTTCGCCGGCTATATGGCCAAGCGCATGGGGTTGCCGATCGACCGGCTCCTGATCGCCACCAACCGCAACGACATCCTGACCCGATTCGTCGCCGGCGGTCCCTATGCGGCGGGTACGGTCCATCCGACCCTGAGTCCGGCCATGGACATCCAGATCGCCTCCAATTTCGAGCGCTACCTGTATTTTCTGGTGGGTCAGGACCCGGAGACAGTACGCGCCCTGCTCTCGGACCTGGACCGTACCGGGCGTATGGAGGTGACGGCGGAGCAGCGGGCGGCTTTGGCCGAGGATTTCGATGCCGCGGCCGTGAGCGACGCCCAAACCCTGGACCAGATCCGAGAGACCTACCAGCGCCACGGCTATCTGCTGGATCCCCACACCGCCGTCGGCGTCCGCGCCGCCCGGCACCGCGCCGACATGGTCTGCCTGGCCACGGCGCACCCGGCCAAGTTCAACGATGCGGTGCACCGAGCCATCGGCATCCAGGCGCCCCTACCGACCTGCCTGCGCGGGCTGCTGGAAAAAGAGACCCGGTGCACTCTATTGGATGCCACCGAGGAAGCGGTGCGGGATCACATCCGCGCCACTCTGGCGGCGAGATAAATCGACGCTTTGTGGGCCAAATATCGACACACCCTGGAAGTAATAAGGCGAGAGACTTCAGGATAGAAACGAAGCAATTCGCTGAGCAAGGCAACCTGCCGCAGCGCAATCTGAGCGCCGCGCTCTTCCGGCTCGAAGCCAGCCGCACGCCGGCAGAGGTACTGACCATCCTCCATGCCTTGGTCGAGTGGCTCGTGGCACCGGAGCAAACCGGCCTGCGGCGGGCCTTTACTGTCTGGCTCAACCGGGTTTTTCTCCCCAAGCGACTTCCGGGCGTAGAATTCGAGTCACTGACCGATTTGCACGAGGTACATGACATGTTGAGCAATCGCGTAGAAAGCTGGACGGACCAGTGGAAACGCCAGGGACTGGAGCAGGGCCTGGAACGGGGCCTGGAGCAGGGCTTGGAACAAGGCCGCCAGGAAACACGCCACCTGCTTACCCGCCAAACCCGTCGCCGCTTCGGTCCGACGGTCGCCACCCAGGCCGAACCGCTCTTGACGGCAATTTCCGACCCCCTGCGGCTGGAGGATCTCGGTGATGCACTTCTCTCCTGCCCTGATGGAACCGCTTGGCTGCGTGTCCTGCGTCAAGCACAGTCCCTACCCACCGCCCGCGACGAGCGCCCATAACCGACATCCGTTTGTTCCCACGCCCCGAAGACTGTGAAACTACCACTGGATTTTCAGAGCGCCAGGGACAGGGAAACATGATTTCCCCGATCCGGACCATAAATCTTTCTCTTTCAGTCCCTATGTCAACAACCCCCAGCATCGAGATCCTCGACACCACCCTGCGGGACGGCGAGCAGACCCACGGGGTATCCTTCTCCCCGGCGGAGAAGACCAACATCGGCAAGATGCTCTTGGAGCTGGTGCGGGTGGACCGGATCGAAGTGGCCTCCGCCCGGGTGTCCAGGGGCGAGATCGAGGCCGTAGCCGGCATCGTCGACTGGGCGCAGGAAGCAGGACTGGCCGACCGGGTAGAAGTGCTCGGATTCATCGATCATGGAAAGAGCGTGGACTGGATCCTCGAGGCCGGTGGGCAGGTAATCAACCTGCTGGCCAAAGGCAGCGAGAAGCACTGCCGGCACCAGCTCGGCAAGACCCTGGACGAGCACCTGCACGACCTGCGCGTGAATATCGAGCTCGCCCGCGAGAAGGGCCTGGCCGTCAACCTCTACCTGGAGGACTGGTCGAACGGCTACCGCGACAATCCAGACTATGTCTACCAGTTGGTGGACCGGCTCGCCGACACGGGCGTCGGCCACTTCATGCTCCCGGACACCTTGGGCGTCATGACCCCGGACCGGGTTTCCAGCGCCCTGACGGACATGATCCGGCGCTTTCCCCACCTCGAGTTCGACTTCCATCCCCACAACGACTATGGATTGGCCACGGCCAACGTGATCGCGGCCACCCAGGCAGGTGCGGCGGCGGTCCATTGCACCGTCAATTGCCTGGGGGAACGGGCCGGGAACGCCTCCCTGGCGGAGGTCGTGGTCAATCTGCGTGACCAGCTCGGGTTGGACTTGAGGATCGACGAGACCCACCTGGTTCGGGTCAGCGAACTGATCGAACACTTCTCGGGCAAGCGCACCGCCAACAACACCCCCATCGTGGGCGAGGACGTCTTCACCCAGACCGCAGGCATTCATGCCGACGGCGACCACAAGGCCAGCCTCTACCATACCCGGCTGAGCCCGGAGCGCTTTGAACGCAGGCGTCGCTACGCCCTGGGCAAGCTCGCGGGCAAGGCCTCCCTGCTCAAGAACCTGGAACGCCTCGATATCAGCCTCTCGGAGGAAGACCAGCGCAAGGTGCTCCAGAGGGTCATAGAGCTCGGGGACTCCAAGAAGAGCATCACCAGCGATGACCTGCCCTTCATCATCGCCGAGGTCCTCGAAGGCAAGGACTACAACCATGTGGAGCTGCTCTCATGCACCGTCACCAGCAGCCTGGGCCAGCAATCTATCGCCAATATTCGTCTCCGGCTGCAGGGCGAGGACTTGACCGCCGACGGCAGCGGCAATGGCGGTTTCGATGCCTTCGCTGTGGCGATTGCCAAGATCTGGAAGAAAAAGGGATTTACCCCACCCAAACTGTTGGATTATGAGGTGCGGATCCCCAAGGGCGGCTCCTCCGACGCCCTGACCGAGTGCATCATCACTTGGCGGATTGGCGAGACCGGCGAGGTCCGCACCCGTGGTGTGCACGGCGATCAAGTGTTCGCGGCCATCAATGCCACCCTGCGGGTGCTGAACCTGCAGATACAACGGTCCCTGCAGCAGTCACGGTCCACCGACCCCGTTGCCTGATGCGGCGCCTTGTCTGCGCTTGTGTTTTGCACGTCCCAGCAGGGCGAGCGCGTATAAATTTCTTTTCGATCAAGAAATTGCTTCCGGTTTCCAGTCGCCGGCACGAGGTTGGGCAAAGGTGTAGGATGTGGTGAGCGCGGTTGATCGTTCAGGATGGCATCACGAGGAGGCGCGAACCGCATCTTTGGACGGTGGTGTGTCCGACATCTGTCCACTGAGTCCATGTTGCCCATAGTGGTTGCCTCGAAGCTTGCGGTTCCCACCATGGACCACATGGACTGAGTGGACAACATGGACGCGGAGCCTCGCTGGTTTTGATCGCCTCCGAATCTTCTGTATACTTATTCGTTCAGCTGAAAGGGGGCTTGAAAAGCCCCGCCGTGGGATTTTTCGATGCTCGAAGCCGAAAGCGTACTTCTGACTTGTTTCATCCCAATCAGTGACCGATTGAAGAGGGGGACATCTCTACCCTACGCGGGTATCTCCGATTTTTCGAGGGTGCCCTGAAGTCAAATAACTCCTTGCCTTACCGCGGCGGCGGGAGGCTAATCGAGCCGAAAGGAGCTTTCATGCGACACTACGAAGTGGTTTTTCTGGTGCATCCCGGCCAGAGCGAGCAAGTGCCCGCCATGATCGAGCGTTACCGGAGCAATCTCGAAGAACGCGGCGGTATCATCCATCGCCTGGAGGACTGGGGGCGACGCCAGCTCGCCTATCCGATCAACAAAGTCCACAAGGCCCATTACGTCCTGATGAACCTCGAGTGCGATCAGGAGGCGCTGGACGAGCTCGAGCGGGCGTTCCGTTTCAACGATGCAGTGCTGCGCAACCTGATCGTGCGCCGGGAGCGAGCCGTTACCGAGGCATCACCCCTGGCCAAGTCGGCGGAGGAGCGGGAGCAGTCCGAGGGTTCTTCCGGCAAGGAGCCGAAGGCGCGCGAGCGCGAGGCTAGGGTGCAGGATAGGGTAGAGGACTAAGGGTCGGAGGTTTTCATGTCGCGTTTTTTTCGCCGCAAGCGTTATTGCCAATTTACCGCCGAGGGTATTACCGAAATCGACTACAAGGACCTGAACATGCTCAAGTCCTACATCAGCGAGTCCGGTAAGATCGTGCCCAGTCGCATAACCGGCACCTCGGCCAAGTATCAGCGCCAACTGACCCAGGCCATCAAGCGGGCACGTTACCTGGCCCTGCTGCCTTATACTGACGGTCACTGATTTTCAGGTCCGCACATGAATGCAAATAAACACAAATAAGGCAAATTGTTTTGTTTTTAATTTGCGTCCATTCGCGTTCATTTGCGGACTGAAATCGTGTTTCCGTTACCGAATTCTTAACAAGGCGGTATTCGGTGCAGTCGCTGGCGAGCTTTGCCATGCGTGGCCGCTCCCAGGCCGCGTTGGTTGTGGCGGCGTCCGCCGTGTTGTCGCTTCTCTTGCCCCTGGTCGGATTGATCAGCTCGGCGACCGTTGCGCTGGTGACGCTGCGCAAGGGTGCCGGCGAAGGCCTGTTCGTGACCGCCTTTGCCGGGCTCGCCGGCGGATTGCTGACCTTTGCCGTCCTGGGAAGACCACTGCTGGCCATCGGTTTCGTACTGATCCTGTGGCTGCCGCTCTGGGTATTGGGGGTGGTGCTGCGCCGGACTCGGTCGCTGGCGCTGACGGTTCAGTTGGCCGCCTTGTCCGGCTTGCTGATCCTGGTGGGAATTCGCCTGCTGACGGCGGACCCGACTGTCTCTTGGATGGAACTGCTGGAGCCGCTACGCCGGGGTCTGGTCGAGGGCAACGTTATTGAGGCCACTGAAAGCGAGCAGATGATGGCCCAGATCGCTCGCTGGATGACAGGCGCGTTCGCCACGGCTTTCTACTTCCAGCTCCTGCTGGCCCTGTTCATCGGGCGTTGGTGGCAGGCGTTGCTCTACAACCCGGGCGGTTTCGGTGCCGAGTTTCGCGCCTTTCGGGTACGCTCCGAGGTGGGTTACGCGGCCCTGGGGCTGGCAATCGTGGTCCTGCTGCTGGACGAGGCCATGTGGGCGGCCGAGCTCTTGCTGCTGGCGGTGCCCCTGTTCTTTCTGCAGGGCGTGGCGATTGTGCATAGCCTGGTTCATGCCTATTCCCTGCATCGTGGATGGCTGATCGGATTCTACGTGTTGCTGTTGCTGATCGCGCCCCACGCCGAGATCTTGGTTGCCGGGGTCGGCTTCCTGGATAGCTGGGTCGATCTGCGGGCACGGGTCGCTGCCCGAAAAGGGGGCCAAGACTAGCGAGGCTTCGCCTCAGACCGACGAGGCGTGACCAACCGCACCGAAGAACCACGGATGAACACGGATAAACACGGATTGTGATCCGTGTTTATCCGTGTCTGCCTCCGTGGTTCAAAGGATTTGCGATTCCTGCCCAACAAGAGGCAGAACTATTTTTATGCAGCGCACAAACTTGACTCATTTGTAAAGATGTGGGTCCCTCAAGGGACTCTAGCGAGGCTGCGCCTCAGACCGACGAGTCGCTATGGACAAGAACCACGAATGCACACGAATCGACACGAATTGTGATTTGTGTTTATTCGTGTCCATTCGTGGTTTGTCGATCGTGCACACAAAACTCGACTCATTTGCAAAAGTTCGAGGCAGTCTAGGAATCCTAGGGAGCGTTCTCAATCGAGCCAAATCCACGTAGCGCAGGCGTCCCGCCTGCCGGAACGCGGGGCCTCACCCGCGGGTGCAGGCGAGACGCCTGCGCTATGTACCTGTCGTTGATTTTTGCGATGACCCAGATCAATTGAGAACGTCCTCTAGTACACCTGCGTATAAAATCTGGAAACAACATTTAAGAACCACGAATGAACATGAATCCTCATTCGTGTAAATTCGTGTCCATTCGTGGTTCAAGATGAGAGTTGCTTGCATTGATGTTTCCGTGCTGCAATCGCTATGGGGGTACCCAAGTGGAAGTGATTCTGTTGAAAAAGGTTGGCCACCTGGGCAACCTGGGAGAAAAGGTCTCGGTGCGCGCCGGTTACGGTCGTAACTATCTGATCCCATCGGGCTTTGCGGTGCCGGCGACCGCGGCCAATCTGGAGTCGTTCGAAGCCCGGCGTGCCGAGTTGGAACGGGCGGCTATGGAAAGCCTGGCCGCGGCCGTGTCCCGCCAAGAGCGGCTCGAGAGTCTGACCGTAAAGGTAGCGCGTAAGGCCGGCGACGAGGGCAAGCTGTTCGGCTCCGTCGGTACCCAGGACATCGCCGTCGCGGTGCAGGAGATGGGGATAGCACTGGAGCGGCAAGAGGTTCGCCTCCCCGAAGGCCCATTCCGCGCCACTGGCGAGTACGAAGTAACACTCCACCTCCATGCGGATATAGACGCCACCATCAGACTCCAGGTCATCCCCGAGAAGTGACCCTATAATCGTTTAGCCCCCTTTTTTAGCCGCAAATAAACGCAAATCGGAGCCGATCCAATTTGCGTCCATTTGCGTTTAGGGCACTTTGAAAAATGCGATTTCCGTCAACGGCACGCATGAATAATCAATGGCTTAGAGTCGCTTAATTGGTGAAAACGCCTATTTTTCAAGGTGCCCTTTATTTGCGGCAAAAAACAAAGGCTCTTTCTGGATTCCGGACTGTTACTGTCCTCCACCTCCGGTGCGACCGTAGGGTGGGCTGTGCCCACCGACCGGGCCTCCAGTCGCCGGCTGCCCCGTTCATTGATGCGGTTCACCGCCTACCTGCCCCGCCTGCCTGTCCCGTCCATGGAACGGCAGACAGGTCCCTGGGGCGGTACCTGCCTGCCGGCAGGCAGGGGCAGGCGCTCACCGCACCATAACAAAAAGACTACGAATCACACGAATCGATGCGAATATTCCCATGGGCACAAAGAACTCTATTCGCGCGGATTCGCGTGATTCGTAGTTTTCCTTAGCATCATTGAAGGGGCTATGTGGGCCATGTCAGAACCGGACATCCCCCCCTTTCCCGAAGATAGCGTCCCTGGGGCCGAGTCGGCGCCGGCCGTTCCCGCCTATCCCGAGGAGGCCGCCTACGGGACCGAGAACCTGCGGGTTCCCCCCCATTCCATCCAGGCGGAACAGTCCCTGCTTGGCGGCCTGATGCTCGATAACGAGACCTGGGACAAGATCGCGGACAAGGTAGCGGCGGGTGATTTCTACCGCCGTGAGCACCGCCTGATTTTCGAGGCGATCATACGACTGGTGGATGGCGACCAGCCCTTCGACGTCGTCACCCTGGCGGAGACCCTGGAGCGAACCGGAAATCTCGAGGATGCGGGCGGTCTCCCATACCTGGGTTCCATTGCCAAGGATACCCCGAGCGCAGCCAATGCGGTGGCCTATGCCAAGATCGTGCGCTTCAACTCGGTGCTGCGGCAGCTCATTCACGCGGGCACGGAGATTGCCGATCTGGCCTACAATCCGGGGGATCGACCGGACAATGAGATCCTCGACGAGGCGGAGCGGCGGGTATTCGAGATCGCCGAGCAATTGGCGCGCGGTGGCGGTTTTAAGGAAATCAAATCGCTCCTGGTCACGGCCATCGATCGTATCGATCGGCTCTACAACAGCGATCAGCAGATTACCGGGCTAGCGACGGGGTTCCCGGATTTCGATGAGAAGACCTCGGGGCTCCAGAACTCGGACCTGATTATCGTCGCGGGCCGGCCTTCGATGGGGAAGTGTGTTCAGGCCGACACCGAAATCCTGCTGGAAGACGGCAGCCTGGAGACGATAGAAACCATCTGCCGCCGCAAGCGCGCACGTCTCCTGTCGTTGGATCGGCACTGGAAGCTCGGACTGACTTCCCCTGTGGCCTATGTCGACGATGGAAAAAAACCGGTCTTTCGCATAACGACGCGCTTGGGGCGATCCATCGAGACCACCGCTACTCACCCCTATTGCACACCTTCCGGATGGCGGCCACTGGCGGAGTTGGCGGTCGGGCAACCCATTGCAGTCCCGCGGAGATTGCCCGTATTCGGCACCGAGAGCATGGAGGAATGCCGGATAAAGCTGTTGGCGTACCTGCTGGGTGACGGCGCCTTGACCCGATCCGCACCGAGGTTCACCAATCGGAACCCACGCATTCAGGCAGATTTTACCGCTGCCGTCGAGTCTTTTGGTGGGGTACGCGCTACCTTGCGAGAAAGACATGACCGGACGCCGGATATCCTCATCGCGGCAGACGGGTCCCGGATCCAGGAAAACCGTCGCCGGTTTGCGGCCCGCCTGCGCAGAACGCTCGACGCATCACCCTACTCCGATCGCCGATTCGCTTACGCCATCGGCGCGTCCGCGGCGAGTGTCTGCAACTGGACTAGTACTTCGTTTCTTCATATTTTGCATATATCCCGTAGGGTGGGCTGTGCCCACCATCTGGGCTGTGCCCACCATCTGGGCTGTGCCCACCATCTAGGCACAGTATCGGTGGGCGTAGCCCACCCTACGGATTTGAGCATGAAAAATAAGGTGAAACGGGGTACTAGGGGCAACACGATTCCGGGAGAAACCCTGTATCGTAAGATCTGTGCCTTTTTCGACACTGAGGATGGTACTTGGCTGCCCGCGGGGCGCGACAGTGCAGCCAAGAACACACCGAACCCCCTCACCCGTTGGCTCGGCGAACTGGGCGTCTGGGGCAGAGATGCGCACACCAAGTCCATCCCGGATTGTGTGTTCCGTCTGCCCCGGACCCGGCTCGCACTCTTCATCAATCGTCTCTTTGCCACCGACGGTTGGGCGAGCCTGCTCGCAAACGGTCAAGCGCAGCTGGGCTATGCGTCGGTCAGCGAACGCCTGATACATCAGCTACAACACCTCCTGTTGCGGTTCGGAATCATCGCCAAGCTGCGTAACCGGACAGTTACGAACGGCGGAAAAGAGTTCATCGCATTCCAACTCGATATTACGGATGCCGAATCCATCCGAGCCTTCGTATCGGAGATCGGAATCTTCGGTAAGGAAGATGCGCTATCTCGGGTAACGGACGCAATCACCAAAAAACGCTATCAGACGAACTGCGATCTGATTCCCCTCGAATTCTGGGACCAAATCGCCGGTACTAAAGGAGATGAGCCCTGGAGCCGCCTCGCAAAACGCGCAGGTTTGGCTGGTACGAGCAATATCCATGTGGGCCGACGTTCACTCAGCCGGTCGCGGCTCGGGCGTCCGGCGATGGCCTTGGGGGATCGAGACCTGGCAGATCCGGCGACCAGCGATGTCTATTGGGACGAAATCAGGGCCATCCGGTATGTGGGACATAAACAGGTCTATGACCTCACGATCCCCGACACGCATAACTTCGTTGCCAATGACATCTGCGTACACAACACCGCCTTTGCGATGAACATCGCGGAGAACGTGTCGGTAGAGACGCAGCGCCCGGTGGCCGTATTCAGCATGGAGATGCCGGGGGAGGCCTTGGCCATGCGCATGATGTCGTCGCTGGGTCGGATCGATCAGCACCGGGTACGCACGGGCAAGCTGGAAGAAGACGAATGGCCGCGCCTGACCTCGTCCGTGAACATCCTGTCCAAGACCAAGCTATTCATCGACGATACACCGGCCCTGTCGCCGACCGAGGTGCGCGCCCGCGCGCGCCGCTTGAAACGCGAGCACGACGACCTGGCGATGATCGTCATCGACTACCTGCAACTGATGCAGGCCCCCGAGGCACGCGAGAATCGGGTGGCGGAGATCTCGGCTATTTCACGGTCCTTAAAAGCACTGGCCAAGGAACTCGACATTCCCGTCGTCGCCCTGTCCCAGCTCAACCGCAGCCTGGAGCAGCGACCCAACAAGCGGCCCATCATGTCGGATCTGAGGGAATCGGGCGCCATCGAGCAGGACGCAGACCTGATCGCGTTCATCTACCGGGATGAGGTCTATAACGAAGACAGCCCCGACAAGGGCATCGCCGAAATCATCATCGCCAAGCAGCGCAACGGCCCCATCGGGACCATCCGGCTCACCTTCCTCGGCAAATACACCAAGTTCGAGAACTACATCGCCGATGTCTATCAGGAACAGGGTTATTGATCCGAGTGCGGATACCCTCGGCTACCGATGACATTGAGAGGCGGTCTAAAAAATCAAGGTGCCTTGGTCTTGACTGCTTGCCGAAGAATTCAGCCGCGAATGAACGCAAATGGAGATCACTTCTTAAATTTGCGTCTATGTGGTATATAAAGCGTTTTGGCGTACTTAAACACGGCGACTCGCCGTCTACTACCTGTTAGGCCTGCTAGTGGATGCACGTTTGTGAATGAGCATTGAGGGAAGGCTTGTGAAGAATTCTATCGACAGAGCACTTACTTCGCTTGTGGTGGTTCCGCCAGAATATTTTAGGTTTAAGACAGTTGACAACAACAGCGTATGCGCACGACCGTATACTCTGCAACAGCTTCGTGGAGGTAGACTATGAATAGATTAATGGATTATCCGAGGGTTGTGCTCGCAGCTTGGCAGCGCGCTTTTGTATATTTCATTTCGCTGACATGGCTGCGGGGCATCATCGAGCTGATACGGCATCTGGTTGAAATCTACAGGCGCTTTGAAAGGCTGAAGGAACGCCGGAGAGGCCGAGAACCGGGGTGTCCACCAAAATGCGGCCGGGTGCCAGCGGACGTATACCGGCGCGCCGACCCGATGATCTATTCGCAACGCCATTTGATGGAGCAGGGCCTTGCTGTCACCTGGAACAATCCGGACATACAGCTTTTCGAGAACGGCCAGCCGGTCAGTTCGTCGCAGCTCAAGCCCAACACCGATTACGAGGTCCGTGCAACCATCTGGAACAACTCAACGCGAGCCCCCGCGGTGGGAGTGGGGATTGAATTCTACTACCACGATTTTGGTATCGGCCCGGTGCCGATCGCTATTGGCAGCGATACGGTAACGCTGCCTGTCAAGGGCGCGCCGGGCCATCCGGCTATGGCGACGACGGTCTGGCGCACGCCCGATGCGCCCGGGCATTACTGTCTGAAGGTGCAGCTGCACTGGGCCGACGATGTGAATCCCAAGAACAACCTTGGGCAGGAGAACACCAATGTGAGTGCTGCGCAATCACCGGCGAAGTTTACCTTCCCGGTGCGCAACGAAGATGTAGTGCGTCGGCTCCTGCGTCTGATTGCCGATGCCTACGAGATCCCACGACCGATCGACTGCAAGGACCGGCCCACGCAAGCCCACAGCAACAAGCAACACCCGCAATTTGCCAAGCTCCCTACGTTCCGACTGGCCACCGAGGAAGAGGCCGACTGGGCATTTGCGCGCGCGCGCCACGGACCGGCGGCACATCCGGTTCCGGTGGGTTGGACGGTCGCGATCGAACCCGACACGCTTGATCTGGATGCTGGCGAGACCCGCGAAGTCAAAATCTCGGTCACTCCGCCGGAAGGCTGGGAAGGCTGTCAGGCGATAAACGTGAATGCGTTGAAGGGCGACGATCCGGTTGGCGGGGTAACCCTTTATATAACTAGAACCGGAGGATCTTGAGATGGCCGACTGTCAGAAGCACTTTTTTTGCGTCCCTGCAAGTGACTACAAACCGGTCAAGGCCGCGACACTCGCGCTGGCCAGCCTGATCTTCATGGTCGCGTCCGGTGCTGTAGGCTTCACGCTGGGCGGGATCGTGGGAGGGGCGCTGTGGATCGCGGCGGTGTTCGATCTGTGCCACTACTTACATGGAGGCAAGCTGATCTGCCACAAGAAGAAGGTCTGCGCCATCGGGAGCGTGGCCAAGGAGCATCCCGTAGGCAGCGACAAATCTGGTCTGGAGAAGATGGACGACGATTTTACTTTCGACCTGATCATCTCGCCGCACGCGGCGGTGGAGACCAAATCGGACATGATCTCGACCGATCCCAACCAAGGTAAGTTGATTGAGGACCGGCCCGGGCCGCTGGGGATCGGGCTGGAATATGATGGGGTGAGCGTGACATTTCCCGGGATCAATGACGAGAACTATGTCGAAACTGAGGTGTTGCATTGCGAGATCAAGGGCTGCCGGGTACATGACGTGTGCATCGTGCTCAAAGTGATGTCGTTTCCCACCGCGGCGGCGGCGGTCTGGTGCTCGATCCCAATAATCGGCTGGATAAGCTGCTCAGTCGCTCTTCTGGTCGCGGCCATCATCACGCTTGTCGTGGGTGGCATCGTCTGGGCTGCGACCCACAACGGCGCGCTGTCGGATGTGATGGACCCGAATGCTGGCGATCTTGTGCCTGCCGATAACAAAGGACAGGGTGGTGACATTGTTCTGGTGCGCGGGGATTGGGTCTATGACGCCGGCCATGCGGGGTGGAATGAGATTCAGCCGGTCCGTTACGCGCAGAAACTGACGATTCCGGACAAGTTCCACGGCGCCGCTAAGGCGAGTGCAGCGCTGGTGGCCGACTTCAAGAGAGAGGTGCTCGATCCCTGGTGTTACGAGTCCGGCAAGACCGAGGATCCGTTGGTCATTGAGAACCAAAAAAGGCCGGAAAACCGGTGGCACATCCATCCGTCGATCGATGGGTGCAGAGAGCAACCCGTAATCAAGTAATCAGGCATGGAGTCGCTGGCGCTTCTGGAAGTGGTGGTCGTAGCGGTGGCGGCGGGGATGTCCTTTGTCGTCTCTGCCTCGGTGGGGCTCGGTGGCTCACTGTTGCTGGTTCCGGTTTTGGTCCTCATCCTGGGACCCAAAGAGGGGGTTGGCCTGGCTGCCCTGCTGCTGGGCAGCAACAACGTGTTCAAGGTAATCGCATATCGGCGGACGATTCCCTTTCGCGCAGCGGCGATGATCATCCTGCTGATTGCGGCAGGGGCGGCGCTGGGCGCGACCGCGATGGTTCACTCTCCGCCCGAGATCGTGGCTTCCGGGGTATTTGTTGCCTTTCTCGGAACGTTCGTGATGGAGCGGACGAGGTTCGATCTCGGCCGCACCATGTTCGCGCCGGTTCTTGCCTTCGCCTCGGGCGCGACCTCGGGCTTTTCTGGCACCTCCGGTCCGCTCAAGGGCGCTGCGATTCGCAATCTCGATGTCGACCGCGCGCATTTCGCTGGGGCGGCTTCGGTGGCCTCGTTGGTGGGCGATCTAACGAAAACGACGGTGTTTGCCCATGCGCAGCTTCTAGACGGTTGGGCGCTGACGATTCTAGTGATAGTGCTGCCATTGATGCTCCTGGGCACCTTGTCCGGGTTTCGCCTGAATCGACAACTGGGCGAGCGTGCATTCACCGTGTTTTTCTGGATTGTCATGGTTGGCTACGGCATGCGGCTTCTGACCAGCGTTTGACTTACGCATTCGAGCCTACAATTGAAATCGCGGGAAATAAGGGACAGACCACGTTTATAATCGGAATCAATGCAACTTTCGACTAACATGTCAAATCAACCCGACGAGCGGATTATTTGCGACGTTAGCCCTCTATAAAAGGCCCCACAATAAGTCAAATTAAGCAAGCAACAGAAAGTCACCGTAAACAGTGCAGAAGACATCTATCCGATCATGCGCCAAATTCTCCGGAGAGAGAATCAACCACTATGGACTGAAAGTCCATAGTATGGAGTGCGACTGAAAGTCGCTATTTCGGCTAAAGCCGACTGAATGTCAGCCCAAAATGACTCAAGGTTACCCTATCTCGATGATTTCGATCCCTTTAGCATCACAGATTTGTTGAATTAACGTCCGCACTCGCTTCCCAACATCCTTTGTCAATACCTTATATCTGTACTTGGTGATCCAGACAAGGTGAACCCTTAAGTCATGTACCGTATGCGATGATCTTCTGTAAGACCTCATGAATGAGAGTAGACTAAAAGTCTTGCACTAAAGTGCATAGTTTTTACTAACGTATTGGGACAATAAAATTGGGCATTGGCCTTCTGGCAGCTTGCCTCATCGACTAGTGCCTGATAGAGGAGGGTATCATAAATATGCACCTTAAAAGCGTTTTCTTCGTATGCGCCCTAGTGGCTCTACCCTTGGGATGTGTTTTTTCGTCTGACGATAATTGTGCTCGTTTTGAACATTTGGATAAACAATGCGAAGAAGCCAAGCACGGAACATTGAGTCTTCATATAGGAAACTACAGCGATCCTTTGACGAACTCTTACTTGTTCGGTTGTGCGGCTTCAGTAGTCATACCCGATGTAAGCATGATTAGCGGGGAAAGTAAGAGCAAGAAAGAAAGGCTAGCAGAAAAAGTGGAAAAGGCTAAAGTTGCTGACTTTTTGTTATCAAGGGGTATAGATCCAAATTATAAGAATGAATATGGAGATAATTTGTTGATGTTAGTTGTTTCTTCCTTTTTGCCTGATGAGTGGAAGGAGGATACTGTTAGAGTGTTAATAAAGAAGGGAGTAAATATTCGTGAGAAAAATTCCAATGGGGATACAGTTATGGATTCAGCAGAGCACCGGGGAGCTCCCGGAGTGATTAAGATATTGTCAGAGTATAAAAATTAAGGCATAACACTACGCTCAACCCGACCGACCAAAAGCGCTGCCGCGCTTTGGTCGGCGGGTTAGCTTGGCGTTATGCGATACAAAATTTCCGGGTAACCAGATAAAATAATGCATGTTTTCAGATGGCGAGGTGTATTGGCATGGGCTTGGAAAAGGAAAGAAATAATGAAAAAAAGACTGCGCTTTCGTTAGAAGAAAAAAAGAAGATTTTCGATGGGTCTAAATATGAAAGTTTTGTGAAAAGCTCCAGATTGGAAGGAGTAAAAATTATTCCTGTAAATAATACCCTTGATGAGATAGTAAAGAAATATGAAATAATTGGGGCTAACGTGGATGGAAGGTAAATATGGGGCTGGGCAAGATCCATACTGTTACCCAGGCACAAAAATATTAATAAATAAATTTAATATAAAAGATGAAAGCACCCTTCAAGAGGCAGAAAGAGAAATTACCACTATTGCTTTAAGAGGGATATCATTCTCCCCACCACCATATGACTTAAACTACCTAAAAGAAATACATCGTTTGCTATTCTCGCATATTTATGATTGGGCAGGTGAAGTGAGGAGCATTGATATTTCAAAAGAAGAAACAAGATTCTGCACAAGCTCAAGAATCGAGCCCGAAGCAGATAAGATTCTCAATTCTCTTAGAGATAAAGAATATTTAGTAAATACTTCCAAAGCTGAGCTAATTACGCAAATGGCTGAATTATATGCAGACCTTAATATGATTCATCCGTTTAGGGAAGGGAATGGCGGAACTCAGAGAATATTATTTGAGCATATAGCATTAAATTGTGGTTACACTATTGATTGGGGAGTCGTTTCAACAGAAGAATGGACTACAGCAAATGCTCATGGAGCTAACTGTAATTTTGGGTTGCTTGAAGCAATATTCCAATCAGCTTTGAATGAAATCGCATAACATTATGCTGCACCCGACCCTACGGTCGCTACCGCTCCCTTCGGGCGGGTGAGCTTAACGTTAGGCGTAAAAGTTAGGAAGCAACATGGTAGAGATTATCAACATTGATAGTTTTAGGTGTACCAATCATAGTGCGAGTCGGCCGACATTAGCCTCTGGTCGGTTTGATGCCTACAATCCTTGCTCATGGTGTGAAAACAGAAAAATCAAGGGTAAATCTGGCTCAATCTTCCACTACGTTGAATATGGGCATTGGGAGTTCCCGTTTATAGCAGAAGCAAACTGTCAGAATTTTTCGTTATTCAACTTACAAGCACACAGAAACCTGCACGGCGGCGTTTTGCTATCCCGACCGTTTCAGACACCAAAACAGGCAATCGCCTAACAACAACGTCAGTGCAACAGGAGACGCGCCGCCTATCGAGACGCTGAACGCAGATAAACCTCCATTGCCCCCATCCATGGGGGCAATGGATGTTGCTGGTTAGCTCCCCGTTAGCGGCAAATGTGCAACGAACCAAAATATGATAAAAACACAGAATCAGAGTCATGTCACAACTAGATATCGTCAAAGAAACAATCGCTTATCTGAAGTTCTGGCTGGGGGTCTTGGTCGTTTCAGATATCTCTCTTGTTGGTTGGCTCTTGACAAATGCTGGGACGAAATCTGACCTGAAAACAGGAGGTGCTATACTTGGAACTATCATAATTACCGTTGCGGTACTTTTCGTGCACAAGAAAATCGAGCATTTAATATCAACCCTTGAGGACTTATAAATGGATATTCTGTCAACGATTGTCTTGGTTGTTGTTATAAGTGTTTTCGCTTTCATTGCATATGATGCAGCCCATGGCAAATAGCCGCTAACAATAGCGTTAACCTGACCGCGTACTGGCTAGACGGAAGCGTAGCGACGGTCAGCCAGTACGCGGTCAGGTTACGCTTGTCGTTATGTGTCTGAAAACTGAGATTCAGCATCCATGTTTTTATGAAGTATGCGAATAATTATAATCTTACTTTTCGTGCCATCGCGATAAAAAATAATATGACTTCCTTGAGGGAATTTTTTGAAACCAAGTTTTATGTAATCACATTTCTTTCCAACAGATGGGGTGTCGGCTAAAAAATGAAAAGCATCGTCAAATTGCTTCATATACAAATACCGCTGGTTTCGGCCCCAACGTTTTTCAGTGAATTTAGCAATTCCTCTCAGGTCTTGCTTTGCTTCCCGAGTTAATTCAAATTCTTTCATTCATCAATTTCGCTATCAAGTTCGGCCATAAATTCATCGTAGTTATAATCCGCAATACCACTTTGCTCACCTTCATCCAGGGCTTTTCTCAAAGTTTGCAATTTTGTTTCTGTATTTTCAAGCAGCCTAAGTGCTACTCTTACTACTTCACTGGCCGAGCCAAACCGGCCGCTTTCAATCTGGCTAGCAATAAAACCATCAAAATGTTCACCCAATGTAACACGAGTATTTTTAGCCATAACGCACCTCTCGAATACCAATATATACTCAATTATGGTACAAAGCACATAACAAGGCAAATCCAGTCGACTTGCAAGACAATGCCATTAAGTTAAGCGCTACCGGTCGGCAAAGTAAGAGAAGAAACTACGAATCACGCGAATCCTCGCGAATAAGATCCCTCCCTTCGGTTCGGGATGGCAATTTCGCGGAAATTCGCGTGATTCGTAGTTTTCTCTAAGTGGCCAACAGCTAACTTAATGGCATTGACTTGCAAGATATATCTCACACATCCTGAAAGTGCAGTAGATGTGTATTTGGTAGTGGTAAATACCAGAGTGATGTAGTAAAATATCAATTCTTAGTCATTCAAGGCAATGCGATTTTTAGCATCTATTTGGTACTAAATTTCA
>WYCW01000005.1 GCA_011392765.1 Candidatus Thiosymbion ectosymbiont of Catanema sp. Cochon2018
ATCCTTTTATACCTCATCCTTGGCTTTCCCTTGGAAACAGAACATACAAGGTTGGGCAAAGCCCGCCAGGGACGGCAGGCGTGCCCAACAACAACAAGGTGTTGGGCACGGGCCATCTCTGGCCCTTTGCCCAACCTACCTCGCTATATCTTGTTGTTTTATATTGGAATAATGTGGGGATACATCAGGCTCTGACCCCTTTCCCTGGCGGACTCTACCACTCAACCCCATCACGCTGCCTGCTTAGCCGCAAACATCGTGCGTGCGGCCCGGATGCCGCGCAGATACTTGGCCTGACGCCGGGCACACAGATTCACGAGTGATGCCGGCCCACCGACCGCCGTTCCGAACTCCTTCAGAAGACGCTCGGCAAAGCCGATAAACCGTTCCCCGTCGATGTCCAGCCGGGCAAGGATCTTGGGTTCTTGTTCCTTGATGTATCCACGTTTATCCGCACGTAATGCCCGGCCCGTCCAATCGACCAGTTCCAGGTAATCATCAAGGGCAAAGGGCACCGCCCAAGGGGTCTGTGCGGTAGCATCGAAGGGCATCAGCGGGGCCGGGGATAAGACCTGCGTCTCGGCCTCCGGTCGTAACCGCTCCCCATCGAGTGTCGCGTCAGGATTTTTGACGGTCGTGGTCCCCTGCAAGCCGGCTTCGGATGTGACCTCCTCCGGCAACCCACCGACACGCTCCTGAATCGAAGTATAGTCCGAAGTCTCCGGCGTCTCGGCCAGTCCCGCTCGGACCGGATTGAGATCCACATAGGCCATCGCCGCCAACAACGCCTGCTCATCGAGCAATGCCTGGCTCTTGAAGCGACCTTCCCAAAAACGCCCCTTCACCCCATCCTCGGCATTGGCCCGGCGAGCAATATGCTCGTTGAGGGTACGCATGAACCAGGACAAATCGTGCAGCCGAGCCCGATAGACCTCGGCCAGCGCCTCGACCTCATTGATCTCCGCCTGGCTCATCTCTGCTCGTGACACTGAGAGATACCGCGTCACCAACAAGGGTCCGGTGAAAAGCACCGTCCAGCGCCTCAGCACCTCTTCTGTTGACCACCCCAAGGCCCGTTCCCGGTCGATGCGCACCACGATGTGATAGTGGTTACTCATCACCGCGTAGGCGGCTATGTCGATAGCAAACAGGGATGCAAGTTGCTGAATGCGCTCGACAATCCAGCCTCGGCGGTGGTCGAAGTTCGCACCTGAGAACTGATCCTCACCACACAAGAAGGCGTGGCGCACACAACGACATACACAGTGATACCAAGGGGTATCCTCAAGGGAAACGAGAGCGGAGCGGGGCGCGGTCATGGCGGATTCCCTGTGATTTCGGTGTTGGGAAGGAGCTTAGCTTGGGGCGGGGAAGATGTCAAACAAAGTGGGTGTCCTTTTAATCTCTTGTCTTGATCTTTCTACTTCAGATCCAACCGTTTGACGTGAATGAGCCGGTGCCCGAGCATGTCCACGGCAGCTTGAGATTGCTCCAGAGGGATGTAGCCGAGAAGAGGCTCGTAGCTGCCGTCTTCTGGCTTCATGTCCACAAAGACGACCTCGCTGAACACTGGCCGGAATCCCTCAATCTGGATCTGCACCGGGCCGCAGACGGTACCCTCCAGCGGCGTTTGATCTGCCGTTTCCATCTCCACCGGGCCAAGCTCACGAAGGTCACCGAGACGCTTCCGCCACGCGCCGGGCAGAATCATGTGGGAGGCACCCGTATCAATGAGGGCGTCACACTCGATACGCTTCTCGGGGTCCGCTGGATTCTCGATCGTTACAAATGATGCTATTCTTCCCATGTCATTTCACCTCGCCAGCACTGTACTCCCTCCGGGTCAGCAAAACAAGTCGTGTCTTCGTCCCGGCGAACGCCAACCATAACCGGACGTAAAAAGCGGAGCTTTTTACGGTCCGAGTTTATGGCATTGTTAGGCATTAGTGCTCTACCTTTAAACGTTCGATATCACTCTTCTCATCAACAACATAAACCTCAAGCCAAACAAAATGGGTGTCCTTTCTTTGGCAATTGTTGCTTTTTTTCAAGTTCATGATTACCCACATCAAGAAACAAGAAAAGTAAGAAAAGGACATCCATCTCAAGATGGATGTCCTTTTGTTTTATATTTGTTTTACCTGCAATCCGGCCAGCTTGGAGTGCTCGACCGAGGGAGGGGAAAGGGGTCAGGTCTTGACCTGTGCCTTCAAGGGTCACGGATCAAGACCTGATCCCGTTCCCCGGGGGAATTAACCCCTTGCGGCAACGAGGAGGGAGTGGCTTTAGCCTCTCCCCTTACCCACTATCACATTGTGAACTTCCCGACGTATCGCAAACATCATCACTGTTGACACACACATCATTGTCATTACCCCCGAGATCGCCATCGCGGCACGCGTCCCCACAACCCCCGCTGGGCCAGAAGCTCGCACATATCTCCTCATCACAATAGTTTTCGCAATTTGGAATGTTATTAACTTCCATCTGGCTCTCGAAATGGGCACAGCCCATCCAAGTAAAAGCAAGTAAAGAAGTAAAAGGACACCCATTTTGTTTGGGTTGCCCAGCAGATGATCGGCGCATTTGATCCGATGGCGTGGGCTTGCTCCACCCCTAAAGCAGTGTCCCAGATCGGTCACGATAAGCCCCGGTCCGCTCAGGCACGACACCACGGCGGCCAACAGCGTTTCCAGGCGCCGGTAGTGTTATTACTTTGTTGCTTAATTATAAATCACTTGATATAATTACCTGAGCTTTAAGCTATTAACCGAACAAAATTTTACCGAGGAAACTCTTATAGTATTACTACCCGTAAAATGCCCTGTCTGCAATGGTATTGATGTTACTAAACATGGCAACACCAGCAATGGCAAGCAGCGTTTTATTTGCAAAGAACAGGCCTGTGAGGGCAAAACGTTTATCCAGGATTATTCCGAGAAAGGGCGGTTACCGGAAACGAAACAACAAATCATTGAGATGGCACTGAATGGCAGCGGCATTCGTGATACCGCGCGGGTACTGGGTATCAGTCCTGTGACCGTTATCAATGAATTAAAAAAAAAGAACCCGAGTTGCATGCCGTGAATCACGATTTTTTAGCGACCCACACGCCTGAGCAGATTGTGGTAGATATTCTAAAAGTAGAGGATTATCATGATGTTAGCAAGCAAGGCGCCACCGTTGAAATGGATGAGATGTGGAGTTATGTAGGGAGTAAAGCCAATCAAAGATGGTTGTGGCATGCTATTGATCGGGCCACGGGTAAGGTGTTGGCTTATGTATTCGGGAAACGTCGAGATGAGGTTTTTCTTGAATTAAAAGGGTTATTAGAGCCATTTGGGATTACCCGTTTTTATACCGACGACTGGGGTGCCTATAAGCGCCATTTAGATCCCGAAAAACATGTCGTTGGAAAACAAAACACGCAGAAAATAGAACGCAAACATTTGACGCTACGGACGCGAATCAAGCGGCTTGCGCGTAAGACGATTTGTTTTTCAAAACTGAATCAAATGCACGATATTGTCATCGGATTATTCGTGAATCGTTATGAGTTCGGCGCCGCCGTTTGAAATCCTTAAGCAACAAAGTTAGAACACTACCCGGTAACGGATCCAGGCATCGGTGTACAATAGTGCCAACAGGCATGGGGGGATTCTGGTCGGTTTTGCTTCCTTTCCAGGGACGATAAACCCCGTGCATGTCAACTCTCTATTGCGTCCTACAACTTCTTGTTTTAGATCACAATAATATGGGGATGCCTCAGGGTCTGTCCCCATTTTCCCGATAAACAAATGGGAGATTCCATTGATTTCAATTTATATTGAAACATCGATACCAAGTTTTTATTACACAACGCGAAATGATCCGGAATCTATTGCTCGGATGCATTGGACTCGTCGTTGGTGGGAAGAATACTATTCTGAGTGCAGGCTAGTAACAAGTGCCGCAGTTATTGATGAATTAGGAAAAGGGAAAAGCAATTTGGTCCAAAAAAGAATCGATCTGCTTGACGGGATTGCTATTCTTCCGATCAATGACAATGTTATTGAAATTGCAAGTATCTATATAGAAAAATTCGTCATGCCAAAAGATCCGGTCGGTGATGCACTTCACCTGGCGATTGCTTCTTTTCATAAAGTTGATTCACTGTTGACATGGAATTGTAAGAACTTGGCAAATGCAAATAAATTCAATCATATTCGCCGAGTAAATTTCGAAATTGATATCCCAACACCAATTCTGGCAACGCCCTTGAATTATTTAAATACAGAGGATTAAAATGAGCGACTACGAAATCCAAGAGATTCGACGCATAAGGCATGAGGTATCTGCTAAAAATAACCATGAAACGAAAAGAGTAGCTGAATATTATCGACAGATCGAAAAAGAGTTAAAAGAGACAAAAAGATACAATTTTGTTGAGGATATTCAAGTTCAACTCGATCAAGAGCCAACCTCACACGTCATCCCCTAACAAAGGCATCGACAGAAACCGCCGGAAGACTGGCAGTTTCTGCGCCTCAAAAAAAGCAAAAAAAGACACCCATTTTGTTTGACATCCTTTCCACTCCGTGACACCGAAATCGCAGAGAATTTGCCATGACTGCTCCCCGGAGAACTTTGGTTTGATCGTCAGATTCGTCTCTTCGTTCGCTATTCAGACGAGAGAAAACTACGAATCACACGAATATGCACGAATCGAGTTTTGTGCCCACGGAACCTGATGACAAGGTTAGCCTCAGTGAGTGTAAACAAACCTAAAATTTTGGCCATCTCATCTCCCGGTGGTCACTGGATTCAACTAACCTACCTGTGCAATGGTCTGAAAAATCATTATCGGATTATCTATGCCGTTCCGGACAAGTTGTTCAAAGCGCAACGAATTCGAAAAAATTACTCTATCATGGATTTCAGCACCGATGATAAGTGGCGTCTGGTTCCCTGTTGTTTTCAGATTACCCGTATATTATTAAAGGAAAGACCACAGGCTATTTTATCTACCGGGGCAGCTCCCGGTGTGGTCGCTATCTGGATAGGAAAAATCCTGGGTATTCGGGTAGTGTTCTAACTTTGTTGCTTAAGGATTTCAAACGGCGGCGCCGAACTCATAACGATTCACGAATAATCCGATGACAATATCGTGCATTTGATTCAGTTTTGAAAAACAAATCGTCTTACGCGCAAGCCGCTTGATTCGCGTCCGTAGCGTCAAATGTTTGCGTTCTATTTTCTGCGTGTTTTGTTTTCCAACGACATGTTTTTCGGGATCTAAATGGCGCTTATAGGCACCCCAGTCGTCGGTATAAAAACGGGTAATCCCAAATGGCTCTAATAACCCTTTTAATTCAAGAAAAACCTCATCTCGACGTTTCCCGAATACATAAGCCAACACCTTACCCGTGGCCCGATCAATAGCATGCCACAACCATCTTTGATTGGCTTTACTCCCTACATAACTCCACATCTCATCCATTTCAACGGTGGCGCCTTGCTTGCTAACATCATGATAATCCTCTACTTTTAGAATATCTACCACAATCTGCTCAGGCGTGTGGGTCGCTAAAAAATCGTGATTCACGGCATGCAACTCGGGTTCTTTTTTTTTAATTCATTGATAACGGTCACAGGACTGATACCCAGTACCCGCGCGGTATCACGAATGCCGCTGCCATTCAGTGCCATCTCAATGATTTGTTGTTTCGTTTCCGGTAACCGCCCTTTCTCGGAATAATCCTGGATAAACGTTTTGCCCTCACAGGCCTGTTCTTTGCAAATAAAACGCTGCTTGCCATTGCTGGTGTTGCCATGTTTAGTAACATCAATACCATTGCAGACAGGGCATTTTACGGGTAGTAATACCATAAGAGTTTCCTCGGTAAAATTTTGTTCGGTTAATAGCTTAAAGCTCAGGTAATTATATCAAGTGATTTATAATTAAGCAACAAAGTAATAACACTACCCCGATCCCGATCCCGATTTGTGCACTGCACAAACTTGACTCATTTGTAAAGATTCGGGTCCCTCAAGGATCCTAGACCCAAACAGTTATCGAGAGGCACCTCTCGGTCCACCATGGTCCGGACCCTCGCAGGGCGGGGCAAGCCCCGCCCCTACGGCGAAAAATTCAAGGCGCCGTTATTCGTAGCGGACTTCCAGGATCTCGAACTCGCGTAAGCCACCGGGCGTCTCGACCGTGGCCAGGTCGTCTGCCCGTTTTCCGATCAGGGAGCGGGCAATGGGCGAGCTGATGGAGATCAGGCCCTGCTTGGAATCGGCCTCGTCATCGCCGACGATCTGAAAGGTATGCTCCTGGTCGCTGTCGAGCTCCAGCACGTCCACGGTGGCGCCGAAGATCACCTTGCCGTCGGCCAGAGTCCGGGTGTGCTCATCCGTGACATCGACGATGTGGGCGTTGGAGAGCTTGCCCTCGATGTCCTTGATACGGGCCTCGATGAAGCCCTGTTGCTCGCGGGCCGCGTGGTACTCGGCGTTCTCCTTGAGATCACCGTGGGAGCGCGCCTCGGCGATGGCCTCGATGATGCGGGGCCGCTCGACTCGTTTCAGGCGCTCGAGCTCGGAACGCAATTGCTCAGCGCCTCTGGCGGTCAGAGGTACTTTGTTCATGGGAGATGTCCTCTTCGTAGGGTGGGCCGTGTCCACCTACAGCACGCATCATGCGCGCCGGAATTGGGGCGAGTCCGTATTCAATCCCCGACGGATCGACATATCGCGGTGCCGGGAAGCCCGACACGCACGCCGGACATTGGGCCTAGAATGCCTGTCGGACGCCGGTCAGTAAAGTTCCTGCAACCGGTTGACCCCGACGGCGTCCAGCCGCTTCAGGGCCAGGCAGGTCGCTTCGGCGCCAGAGATGGTCGTGGTATAGCTTACCTTGTACTGGAGGGCGGCACGACGGATCGCCGCGGAATCGATGATGGCCTGGGCGCCGTCGGTGGTATTGACGATGAAGCTGACCTCATGGTTCTTGATCATATCGACGATGTGGGGCCGCCCTTCCGCGACTTTGTTTACACCTCGGCACGGGATACCCGCTGCCCTTACCACCGCCGCACTGCCGTGGGTGCCGTAAAGATCGAAGCCGAGCTCCGCTAGATCCCTGGCGACCTGTACCAATCGCGGTCGGTCCGCCCGACGGACGCTGAGCATCGCGTTGCCCCTGCTCGGGAGTCCCGTTCCGGCCCCGGTCTGGGCCTTGGCGTAGGCCTCGCCGAAGGATTCGCCGACGCCCATGACCTCGCCGGTGGACTTCATCTCCGGTCCCAATACGGTATCCACGCCGGGAAATTTGATGAACGGAAACACGGCTTCTTTCACGAAATAGTGCTTCGGCCGTCGCTCTTTGACCAAACCCTGTTCCCGGAGGGATATGCCGACCATACAGCGTACCGCCACCTTCGCCAGGGGAACCCCGACGGACTTGGAGACGAAAGGCACGGTGCGCGAGGCCCGCGGATTGACCTCCAGAACGTAGATTTCCTGATCCTTGACCGCGAACTGGGCGTTCATCAACCCGACCACCTTCAACGCCCGTGCCAGCTTGATCATTTGCTCACGCATCCGGTCCTGAATGGCCGGCGAGAGTGTATAAGGAGGCAGCGAACAGGCGGAATCGCCGGAGTGCACACCGGCCTGCTCGATGTGCTCCATGATGCCGCCGATCAGCACCGCTTTGCCGTCGCAGATGGCATCCACGTCCACCTCGATGGCGTCGGCGATGAAGCGGTCGAGCAACACAGGGGATGCGTTCGATACCCGCACCGCTTCACGCATGTAACGATTGAGGTCCGTCTCATCGTAGACCACCTCCATGGCCCGACCACCGAGCACATAGGAAGGGCGCACTACCAGGGGGTATCCGATCTGTGCCGCCGCGGCCACCGCTTCTTCCTCGCTGCGGGCGGTGGTGTTGGAGGGCTGGCGTAGACCCAGGTCCCGGATCAGGTGCTGGAAACGTTCGCGATCCTCCGCCA
The DNA here is from genome assembly GCA_011392765.1 of Candidatus Thiosymbion ectosymbiont of Catanema sp. Cochon2018. Classification (GTDB taxonomy): domain Bacteria; phylum Pseudomonadota; class Gammaproteobacteria; order Chromatiales; family Chromatiaceae; genus Thiosymbion; species Thiosymbion ectosymbiont_A. The sequence continues at coordinate 7,998 of WYCW01000005.1, forward strand.
GGTCGATGGCATCCGGCGCGGTGCCGATAATGGGTACACCGGCGGCCTCCAGATCCCGGGCGAGCTTGAGCGGGGTCTGACCGCCGTACTGGACGATGACGCCGAAGGGTTTCTCCTTGGCGACGATCTCCAGCACATCCTCCAGGGTCAGGGGCTCGAAGTAGAGCCGGTCCGAGGTGTCGTAGTCCGTGGATACGGTCTCCGGGTTGCAGTTGACCATGATGGTCTCGTAGCCGTCCTCGCGCATGGCGAAGGCGGCGTGGACGCAACAATAGTCGAACTCGATGCCTTGGCCGATGCGGTTGGGCCCACCGCCCAGGACCATGATCTTCTTGCGCTCAGTCGGTGCCGCCTCGCACGCCTCCTCGTAGGTGGAGTACAGATAGGCCGTGCCGGCGGCAAACTCGGCGGCACAGGTATCCACCCGTTTGTAGACAGGACGCACGCCCAGCGCGTGCCGCAGCGCCCGGACCTCCTGCTCGCTGACACCGGTGAGGGTCGCCAGGCGTCGATCGGAAAAACCCTTGCGTTTCAGGAAGCGCAGGCGCTCGGCGGTCAGTCCCGCACTGCCCTCGGACTTGATCTCTGCCTCGATCCGGACGAGCTCTTCGATCTGGGCCAGAAACCAGGGATCGATGCAGCTGAGCTTCTGAAGCTTCCGTAGCGACAGGCCGGCCCGGAAGGCATCGGCCACATAGAGGATGCGCTCCGCACCGGTCTGGCGGATCTCCCGGCGCAAGGTCTGGCGTACCTCCGGGTGGGCCGGGTCCACTACCTCGTCGAGTCCGGACCGGTCCGTTTCCAGTCCGCGCAGGGCCTTTTGCAGCGACTCCTGGAAGGTGCGTCCGATGGCCATCACCTCCCCCACCGATTTCATCTGGGTAGTGAGCCTGGGGTCCGCCTGGGGAAACTTCTCGAAGGCGAAGCGTGGGATCTTGGTGACTACATAGTCGATGGTGGGCTCGAAGGCAGCAGGCGTGGCGCCGCCCGTGATCTCATTCTCCAGCTCGTCGAGTCGATAGCCCACCGCCAACTTGGCGGCCACCTTGGCAATGGGGAAACCGGTGGCTTTGGAGGCCAGCGCCGAAGACCGTGAGACCCGGGGGTTCATCTCGATGATGAGCATGCGCCCGTCGTCCGGGTTGATCGCGAACTGCACGTTGGAACCCCCGGTATCGACGCCGATCTCCCGCAGCACGGCGATCGAGGCGTCGCGCATCCGCTGATATTCCTTGTCCGTCAGGGTCTGGGCCGGGGCAACCGTGATGGAGTCGCCGGTGTGGACCCCCATGGGATCGAGATTCTCGATGGAACAGACGATGATGCAGTTATCCTGGTTATCCCGCACTACCTCCATCTCGTATTCCTTCCACCCCAGGATCGACTCCTCGATCAGCAGCTCGCTGGTCGGAGACAGGTCCAGCCCGCGCCGACAGATGTCCTCGAATTCCTCCTGGTTGTAGGCGACACCGCCACCGCTGCCGCCCAGTGTGAAAGAAGGTCGGATGATGGCCGGAAAACCGATCTGGACCTGGACCTGCAGGGCCTCTTCCAGGCTGTGGGCCATGGCGGACCTGGGCAGGTCCAGCCCGATCCTGCGCATGGCCCGGCGGAACAGATCCCGGTCTTCCGCCTTGTCGATGGCTTTTTGGGAGGCCCCGATCAGCTCCACCCCGTACCGCTCCAGCACCCCCTCACGCACCAGATCGAGAGCCGTGTTGAGCGCCGTCTGACCGCCCATGGTAGGCAGCAGGGCGTCCGGGCGCTCCCGCTCGATAATCCGCTCCAGGGTCCGCCAGGTGATGGGCTCGATATAGGTGGCGTCGGCCATCTCCGGGTCTGTCATGATGGTAGCCGGATTCGAGTTGACCAGGACGACGCGATAGCCCTCCTCCCGCAGCGCCTTGCAGGCTTGGGCCCCCGAATAGTCGAACTCGCAGGCCTGACCGATCACAATAGGACCGGCGCCGATGATCAGGATGCTGTTTATGTCGGTTCGTCTTGGCATGGAAACGCTTCGCCTGGAGGGAATTACCTTTATTTTTGCCGCAAATGAACGCGAATAAACGCAAATAAGCTAAAAAATTCTCGGTTGAACGAATGGCGATGTAACAATAAGACCATTCTTATAGTCAATCGTTACTCGAAAACGACGGAAAAAGTCCAGCCCAATCAGGGCGTCAATACCCCAAGATTGCTCAAAATGCGAAACGTAAACTTTAAAAGATCTGATCTGATGACCACATATCGTGAGTGATGGCAATTCTATTGTTCCATATTTCTGAGTCTGCAATCCCCTCTTCAGTCTTGCATTCTCATTCCTGATATCAATAAATCCCGTGTGCATCAGGAATTGATCGGAAAATTCGGTCCTCGGCGCCCTAGTATCAAGAATTCCCGCAACGCTGCGCCAAATGCCATTTAAATCCATTACAATAACATCCAAATGAATATGGTGCTTGCCGGTATCAAACGAGGTACTATTTTCCGGCATGACTTCTCAATCCGGCAAATGTCGATTCGCCAGTGTATCGAAATGCTGTTGGTTTATTTAATGACGGCAGTCGATAAACATCGGCTTTTTCTTTTGAATGGCGATCAACAATTCCAGCAAGAATATGACCACATTTATCCAAATCGAAGTCGGTAATAAGCAACCATTCGTCCGGATACTCATTTTTCATCTCGTCCCATGTTATCTTTTTCATGATGAAGAAAACCTCTTTGTTTGACCGATTCGGATTCAGATCAATTGTCGAATTTGCGGTCCATTGATGCGGTTCGCGGTCGGAATTGGTGTAATCCTACTACGGTATACCGCGCTCACCGCATCCTACATTCCCGGCAAGACCGCAGGGGGTGGTGAAGGCAGCGAACGGGTCGGCAGCGAGAAACAATATGACTCCGTGGCCAAGGCAAAACAGTCTGAAATCCATAAAGAGCCTTAAAAAATGATCGGTTGATATCCACGGGGTCAGATTGGCTTGCAGTCGTCATTTCTAACTTCCCCATTTGAGCCCGCGTAGGGCGGGTGAGAGGCACACTTCGGGGCTGAGTTAGCCCCTGTGACCGGGTGCCTCGTCACCCGCCGTCAGGTGGCAGTCGCCAAGTGGCGGGTGGCGGCCATCCCTGGCCTGACCCGCCCTACGCGGGCTAACGCTCAAAATCAGCCGACCGATTACATGGGAAGCAAATTTTATTCGTCCCATTTGTGTTCATTGGCGGCCAATCCTTCCATTCATGTATCAATAGGCATTAATTTGTAAAGGTCCCTTCCAATGCTTCGGCAACTTTATTACCCGCTTCTCTGGGAGACTGCTCTCTGAGTGCATGGAATTTTCTCAAAGGTGTGGGGACCAGATTCCAATCCATATCATCCAGAAGCACGGGGATGATCCTCTTGTCATCCGCAACTGCGGCACCCAATTCAAAGAACATCCATGGACTATGGATACTATTCGGACTGAGTACGATAATGAGGGCACGGCTTTCCCGGAGGGCTTCCTGGAGCTTGTCCTGCCAGCGTTCACCGGGAGCCAGATCCTCATCGAACCAGGCTTTTACCCCACCTGCCCGTAGCGCTGCAGCAAATTCGGACACCCATGGTTCATCCTAATGGGAATAGGACAGGAAAACATCATAATGCTTTTCAGACATTGTCATCTCTTGCCGCTGTTACGCGTGTGCCAAGCTGTTCAAAATATTGGTCTATGTCGTTGAGTCGAATGATATTGCGCTTTTTGAGAAAAATCGGTGCATTCGGATGCGACTGAAAATCCTTTATCGACAATCCGTGTAAAACGACGATAATCGGGATAAGCCGAAGCCATGCTGCACCTATTTCCGACCACACGTAAGGTCGTTCCAGGCTCCAAGGTGTAAACAATGCGAGCAATTCATGAACTTCAGCCAGAAAATGCCGGATATCTTCATCGAACTCCGAACTGATATCGACATTTGCTTCATCAAGGAATGGGACTGCTCCACAAGATTTAATCTCTCGTGCAATTTGTCGAGCCACCCAAGTATCTCCGCCGGAGTGACTCACGAATACCAGTCTGGATGTTCCTGTATTCATCCGCGAATCTTCATTCGCGTTCATTTGCGGCTAAATTTTCTCCTCGCAGACTGAGCCTGATTGCGGCTTCTTCCGCTTGTAGATCAAATCGATAAAGTGGTCGAACAGGGGCGCCACATCGTGGGGTCCGGGACTGGCCTCGGGGTGGCCCTGAAAACCGAAGGCGGGGTACTCCTGGTGGTGGATGCCTTGCAGGGAACCGTCGAAGAGGGAGCGATGGGTCGCCCGGACCTGGACCGGCAGGCTGTCTTCGTCCACCGCGAAGCCGTGGTTCTGGCTGCTTATCATCACCTGGCCCGTAGTGAGCTCCTGCACCGGGTGATTGGCGCCGTGGTGGCCGAACTTCATCTTCAGGGTGCGGGCACCGCAAGCCAAGGCTAGTAGCTGATGTCCCAGGCAGATGCCGAATAGAGGAATACCGGTCTCCAGGAGAGAACGGATCGCCGTAATCGCATAGTCGCACGGCTCCGGGTCGCCGGGACCGTTGGATAGGAAGATGCCGTCCGGTTCCAACGCCAGCACCTCGGCCGCCGGTAATTGGGCGGGCACCACCGTGACCCGGCAACCGCGCTGCACCAACATGCGCAAAATATTGTGCTTGACCCCGTAATCGTAGGCAACGACATGCAGCGACGGTTGTTCATCACTCGGGGATGATGCCTCCGGCGTACCGGCACTCAGGTCCCAAACCCCTTGTGTCCACTCGTAGGGAGTGGGGGTAGTCACCTCGCGGGCCAGATCCATCCCCTGCAAGCCCGGAAACGATCTCGCCGCCCCGACCGCGACGGCCTCGTCGACGACGTCTCCCGCCTGAATACAACCATTCTGGGCGCCTTTTTCCCTCAAAATCCGAGTCAACCGCCGGGTATCGATATCCGCGATGGCCGTTACACCGTGACATATCAGATAGTCGTCCAAGGACTCCTGCCGGCGCCAATTACTGGCGAGTAGTGGGAGATCACGCACCACCAATCCGGCGGCATGGATCCGGGAGGACTCCTCGTCATCCGGGTTGACGCCCACGTTGCCGATATGGGGGTAGGTCAGGGTTACCAGTTGCCGGCAGTACGAGGGATCGGTCAGGATCTCCTGGTAGCCGGTCATGGCGGTGTTGAAAACCACCTCGCCGACGCTTTGGCCGTCCGCACCGATGGAGGTCCCGCGGAAGACGGACCCGTCTTCCAGGACCAGAATAGCGGATTTTCTCAAGGGCATCTCCAAACGAGCCGTCGCAGTCCGTAAGCTGGGTCGAGGAACGAAACCCAGCGCTGCCGAGTGCCTACGAGTTAGCGAGACTTCGCCTTAAGCCCACGGGGCGTGAATTTAACGCAATGGGATTATAACTGTCGATGATAGCGAGCCGATTCCGACCGATTTGCGTTCATTCGCGGCAAAAGAGAATTTCCAATGAAAGAACAGGACCGATGTTATCGGTGCTTCGGCACTGCCGTACTCGACTACCGTCGATTGACGATAGGGATCGCGTCTCACTCTTTCGCCTGCCATCGCGGAACTTGGAGGTACGCGGCGGCGGGATACTCAAGGCTATCCTGGCCGCGTAAATTCTAAGGGAAGGCCGATGTTCTGTCCATGCCACGCCTTGTTAGACCGGAGTGAGCGCCACGAAGCGGTGCGTAACCCGGAGAAACTCTTTTTTATCCACAGATTACGCAGATTTTCACAGATTATTCGTTTTTGGGTAGGGGGAGAAGGGATCGAATAGGTTTCCCACTTAAGACTTACCCGCAACCCGACGCGACAACAAGGCTGCGAGTCGGATCGCCTCCAGCATGGACTGGGGGTTGGCGGAACCTTCGCCCGCCTTGTCGAGCGCCGTGCCGTGATCTACGGAGGTGCGCACGATCGGCAGGCCGAGGGTCAGGTTGACCCCGGCCATCCGGCCCCAGGTCCCGGTATCCGCATCATAGTGAAAGCCCATCAGCTTGGTCGGGATATGGCCTTGGTCGTGATACATGGCCACCACCGCATCGTATTGGCCCCCGCGCAGCTTGGAGAACAGGGTATCCGCCGGCAACGGTCCCTCCGCCCGGATGCCGGCCGCGCGGGCGGCAGCCACGGCCGGGGCGATTTCCCGTTCATCTTCCGTACCGAACAGGCCACCCTCACCGCAGTGGGGATTCAACCCGGCAACGGCGATGCGCGGATTTGCGATCTCCATATGCAGCAGGGCCTCATGGGTCAGCTCGATGACCTTCAGAACGCGGGGAGTCATTACCCGGTCGCAGGCCTCCCGCAAGGACACATGGGTAGAGACGTGGGTAACCCGGAAATCACCTTCGGCGAGCATCATGGTGAAATCCGCGGTCCGGGTCAGATCACCGTAGATTTCGGTGTGGCCGGCGTAGCGGCACCCCCCCGCATTGAGTGCCGCCTTATTGATCGGGGCCGTGACCGTTCCGTCGATCGCCCCGGCCAGCGCCAGATCGATGACCTTGGCCACATATTCGAAGGACGCCCGGCCCTGGGCCGCGGTGACCGTCCCGAGCCGCAACGCCGATAACGGCAGCTTTCCGAGGTTCAGCACATCGACGACACCGTGCCGGTAAGCCGCGTCCGCTGGTTGGCCGCAGGTCCGTACCCGGAGCGCTAAGCCACAGAAGCGCACCGCATCGCGCAGGATTTCCGCATCACCGACCACCAAGGGCCGGCACAGGTCATAAATAGCCGGGGAATCGAACGCCTTGACACAGATCTCCGGGCCGATACCGCCGGGATCGCCCATGCTGATGCCGAGCAGCGGTCTAGTACCCCGTTCCGACTTATTTTGCATTCTCATCCTCTCAAATGCCCCCGGCCCACGGCCCTTTTATCCGCAGATTACGCAGATTTCCGCAGATGAAAAGCAAAGCAATCTGCGAAAATCTGCGTAATCTGCGGATTGAATAAAGTTTCGTTTGCTCGCAGCCCGTAGGCTAGGTCAAGGGACGAGACCCGGCAAATCTAGGTACACCCGCAAAAGCTGGGGGTTGTTTCTCAACTACGGCCCTCATAATCCGATCCTTCCAGCCAAATGTTCATAGAGCGCAACCAGGGTCCGTTTTTCGCCGAATGCACCGGCCTTGGTGACTACGGGCAGGCCATCGGCTATCCCACCGACCCAACGCCCGAGCACCAGGCCGGGCAGGATCTCCCGCTGCAGCTCGATAGCCTCGCCGCCGGTTGCACGGCGAACGGCGTCGGCCGTCTCGCCGCCGGAAAGAAACAACCCATCCACCGGCCCGGCCCGCATGACCTCCAACGCCAGTCCCCCCAATCCCGCGGCGGCCCGTTTGAAATCCGGCATGAGGCTTGCGGACGGCAGCGACCGGACCCTGAGTGCCAGGACCCCACTGCTCCAGGCGTCGAGCAGCCCGGCCACGCAACGGCGGCGGTCTTGGACCGAGGCCGTAATCAACCACTCGAATTCCAGCTCGTGACGCACACCTGGGTGTTTATCCAACAGGGCGTCCAACTGGTCTCGGGTCACTTGGGCACCGGTTCCGCAGACCATCAGCAGCCGTTCCAGGCCAAGTGCGGGCGCAGGCTCGATAATCTGGTGGGGGGAAGAAAGCTGTCCGACCAGAGCGGCCGCCAGGCCGGCCGAGCCCACCGGCAACAGACGTTCCGCATCTTGGACCACCAGTGCCGCGATCCGATCGAGGTGCGCCTGGGTGACAGCATCACAGACAATCAGCCGGCAGCCGCGCTCGCGTTCCCGTCGGACCGCCTGTTGCAGACGCCCAGGGTCACCATAGGCGTCCACACCGACCCGGCCGATTTTATATCGGCTCTGGTGCGCGAGGATCTCGGCAACCGATGAGTTAGTGATAGGCGTGAGCGGGTCGCTCGCGAATCGGGTCCGGGCCAGCGGTATGCCGTGAACCTTGTGGATACCGCCGATCGTGGTCCGGCCCTGGACCGGGAGGGCCGGCGCCACCAGGGCCGACTCGAACCCGAGCAGGTCGAGCAGAACATCGACCTCCGCACCCAGGTTGCCGCGCAGACAGGAATCGACCTTCTTATAGATCCACCGCGGGCGCGGATCGGGCAGCATCCGAGCCACCGACCGCACCCGCTCGGCGGCCGCCGGTGGGGACAGCTCGCGGCTGGCCGTGTAGACACTGATGCCGGCCGCCGTGGCCATCCAGGGGCGCCCGAGGGACAGGGTCGCGACCGGCACCAGATAGATCGGCCCTCCGATAGCGGCGAATTGTACGCCGGTATCGGCGGCACCGGTGAGATCATCGGCGATTATGACGATTCTAGCCCGCATATCTCATATTATCCGGTCTTGCTTCGGGTCCCGGCAGCGATAACGGACAACCTTGCCCGATGGCGCGCAAGGGCGCGCATCGAGAGTACGGAGACGACATAGAGGCTGCCTGCGAGCAAGACGATGGTAGGACCTGCGGGCAAATCGGGTCCGTACGACACGGCTAGCCCGAGGGTACTGACCGCAGCCCCGAGCAGGGTAGCGAGCAGCATCATAGCGCCCAGGGAATGGACATAGTGACCGGCGACGGCGGCAGGCAGGGTCAAGAGCGCCAGGACCAGGATGAGGCCCACCACCTGGATCAGGAGTACCACGGTAACGGCGACCAGCACCAACAACAGTAGATAGAAAAAGGTCACCGGGATGTCCCGCAGCCGCGCGTGCTCTTCGTCGAAGGCGACGGCGAGGAACTGGTAGCGATAGGCGCCGACAACGACCAGCAGCAGCACATCCAGGCTCCCCATGAACCACAGGCTCTCCGCCGGCACCAGCAGGATGTTGCCGAACAGATAGCTCATGAGGTCCGTCCCATAGCCCAGCGTTTTGGCGATGAACAGGATGCCCACCGCCATGCCGATCGCCCACAAGGCACCGATCAAGGTGTCTTCCCGGGCCTGCCACCGCAGCCGGACCCAACCGATCAGCAGTGCCGCGATGACGGCGGCGGCGAGGGCCCCGATCAGGGGATCGAAGCCGAAGTAGAGGGCCGCGCCCATGCCCCCCAGTACCGAGTGAGCGATACCGCCGGCAAGAAAAGCGATTCGCTTGACCACCACATAGGTCCCCATCAGACCGCAGCCGATACTCGCCAGCAGGCCTGCGACCAGGGCGGTCTGCAGAAAGGTATGCTCGGACAGGGCCGCAAAGAACTCGGACATTAGTGCCGGTGCGCCACCATGCGCACCTGCCCCCCATACAAGGCCCGAATGACCCGACCGTCGACCGCATCGGTGCGGTGACAGACCAAGGTGCGGTTGAGACAGGCGACGCGGGCGACATAGCCGGAAATGAAGCCCACATCATGGGACACTACCAGGATCGTCATCCGCGCATTCAGCCGTTTGAGCAAGTCGAAGATATCGCTCTCCAGGCGCAGGTCGATATTCGCCGTCGGCTCGTCCAGAATCATGACCGCCGGCTCGGAGGCCAGGGCCCGCGCCAACAGCACTCGCTGCAGTTGTCCCCCGGACAGACTGCCGACCTGCCGCCGTGCCAGGTCTGCCGCTTCGACCTCTTCCAAGACCCGCCGGACGACCTGCCGGTCCGCCTTGCCGACGCGGATGGGCGCCCAGACACCCAACCGACCCGCCGGCGACCACCGACCGATCCTTCCGAGCAACACCGCCTGCTCCACGGTGATCGGAAACTCCCTGGAAAAGCTGGGGTACTGAGGGACATACCCGAGCCGTCGTGTCGCCGCGCGCGGTTCGTATCCCAATACAGTGATATGGCCGGACTGGGGCTCGAGCAGTCCCAGAATCAGCTTGAGCAGGGTGCTCTTGCCGCCCGCATTGGGACCGACGATACCCAGAAACTCACCCGCTTCGACCCGGAGATTCACGTCTTCGAGCACGGGCGCCGTTCCGTACGAGAAGGTGAGGTCTCGGACCTCGATGACGGATTGCGGTGACGTCACCGGCGGAGTGCCTCGGCAATCTGCCACGCCACCCGGCGCAGATTGGCAACATAATCCGCGGCAAGCGGATCGATGGCCAAGACCTGCCCGCCGATGGCGCGCGCGACCTGTTCGGCCGACCTTCCGGAGAACTGGGGCTGGACGAAGATGACTTTTATCCGTTCGCGCCGCGCCTGCTCGATCAGGGCCATCAGGGCCCGGGGGCCCGGCTCCTTACCCGCCTTCTCGATGGGGATCTGGGTCAGGCCATAGGCAGCGGCAAAATAATCCCAGGTCGGATGGAAGACCATGAATTTGCGGTTGGACATCGGTGCGAGGAGCGACCGGATTTCACGATCCAAGGCATCCAGTTCCGCCGCGAACGCCCGGTAGTTGCGTCTGAAATCCTCCGCGTTCCCCGGATCGAGCCCGATCAGCTTGTCGCGGATCCTACCCGCCATCCGTTTGACCAGAATCGGGTCGGTCCAGACGTGGGAATCGCGCTCATCGGCCGGGTGGTGTTTGTCCCGGTGACCCTGTTCGGCGATTGCTCCCCCATGTCCCTCCTTGTGGTCATGCCCGCTTGGATTGTGCAGATCCAGCCCCGAATGCGCGTCGAGTATCCGCATCTCCCGGTTGGCGGAACGGATACGCCCCATCCAGGCGTGCTCGAAAGGGACGCCGATTCGAACATAGAGAGCGGCATCGCTCAAGGCGGCAAGCTGACGCGGGGTCGGCTCATAGGTGTGGGGATCGTAGCCGGGCCGCACCATGGTATGCACCTCCACGTGCCGGCCTCCGACCCGCTCCACAAAGGTCTGCTGGGGCGGCACGCTCACAATCACGCGCAACGCCTCACCCTCGGCCATGCCCGGCCCGACCCCGAACACCCCGCCGAAGCAAACCCCGAGGATACAGGCAAGCACAAGGTGCGATAAGAAATAGGCTTTTGCTCTTCGGATCATGGATTCCGACCTTAAACGACATCCTTTATCCGCAGATTACGCAGATTTTCACAGATTATTTCGTTTTTCGGGCGCCTTGAAAAATAGGTGTTTCATCAATCAAGCGATTTCAGGCCATTGATTGTTCATACGTATTGTTTCTCTCCTGCCTTTTTCTCCGGCCCATGGGCAGAGGTGGAGCACTGACAAAAAAGCCCCTCTGGGAGGGGCTTATGGGCATGGATGAGTACTGACGACAGGCCCGATCTGCGACGTGCCGGTGTAGCCTCAACGATGGCAATTTGGTGGGCCGTGTAGGATTCGAACCTACGACCAATGGATTAAGAGTCCACTGCTCTACCAGCTGAGCTAACGGCCCTGAGTCGAGAATGCGGATTCAATGAAGATGGCTGAAGTGTTTTGCGGGCACCTTCTCGGCCTCCCCAAGAGGTGGGATTTATCCGAAAATTGGGGTGGACGATGGGGATCGAACCCACGGCCACAGGAGCCACAATCCTGTGCTCTACCAACTGAGCTACGTCCACCATTGAAAACAATCATCACTGCTGGCACCCCGGGAGGGACTCGAACCCCCGACCCAGAGCTTAGAAGGCTCTTGCTCTATCCGCCTGAGCTACCGGGGCTCGAACCACTTCACGGAAACCGGTATACCGTTTCCCCCCATCACCTCAGTGGTCGGGGTAGAGGGATTCGAACCCCCGACATCCTGCTCCCAAAGCAGGTGCGCTACCAGACTGCGCTATACCCCGCCGCTCTCGGATATGATCCCGACACGCAGGAGCGAGGATGATACTCAGCCCTTCCAATTTCGTCAAACCGACCGAGGTTCCGGCAGGGCGAGCGCACATAAGTTTCTTTCCGATCAACGAATTGTTTCCAGCTACCAGCTTCCGGCAGTTGGTAACGCTGTCTTTGTCTATCCGCAGATCGAGCAGATTTTCACAAATGAAAAACGAAATAATCTGCGGATCAAAAAAGATCGTGGCAGACAGACCTGTTTGCCGCCAGGCAGGTGATACCTGTTGCACGTGAATATTTCGCCGCGACGCACGCCCCCCGCACCCGATAGCAGCACCTCACTTACCAGAATATTCACGTGCAACGGGTATAGCTTTCCCTACACCGGAAGGGTTCCAGTCCTGCCCGGTCTCAACCGGTAATGGCCGCGAATACCGCCGGCAATCGTTCCGGTAGTCGTTCCACATGATCTACGATGGAGTAGCTGTTCTCCCCGAAGATCCGGGCCACGTAGCGGTCGGCGTTGGGGTCCAGGGTCAGGCAATAGGTGTAGACACCCTGCCTGGCCAGGTCTTCCACCGCCTTCTTGGTGTCGTGGCGCAGATATTGGGGATCGCGCTCGTCGATGTCGGCGGGCTCGCCGTCGGTGATGAGCAGCACCAGCCGCTTCTGGGCCGACTGCTGGGTCAGGTGCCAACCGGCGTGGCGCAGGGCCGCGCCCATGCGGGTGGAAAGACCGCCCTGCATACCGGCCATGCGGGACTTGGCATCGTCGTCATAGGACTGATTGAAGTCCTTGAAGCGGTAGTATTGGACGTCGTGGCGGCCGTCGGAGGCGAAGCCGTGGACGGCGAAGTTGTCGCCGATGGCGTCGATGGCCCAGGCCAACAGGCCGGTGGATTCCCGGGTGAGATCCAGGATCGAGGGGGCCGTATCGTAATCGGGGTCGCCCTCCTGCACGCCGATCTTCTCGTTGGTGGACTCGGAGAGGTCCATGAGCACCAGGATGGAGAGGTCGCGGATGTGGCGATCGATGCGAATGCTGATGCGCGGGTCCGGCATGACGCCACGCCGGATGTCGATCATGGCCCGCACCGCGGCGTTGAGATCCAGCTCCTCTCCCTCCTCGTAGCCGCGACGGCGCACGATGCCCTGGGGCTGTAGGGCATCGATCAGGTGGCGGATGCGGCTGGCAATGGGCTTGTATTTGATGAGGATCTCGTCCATGCGCTCGGGGTCGTCCTTACCCTGCCGGCGCTCGATGACCGTGGCCCAGTCCGGTCGGAAGAGCTGGACGTGATAGTCCCATTCCTGATAGTGATAGGGGTCGGAGACCGGTTCCTTACCCCACATTTCGTTGTAGCTGACCCCCTCATCCTCGTAAGGGAAGAGCTCGGTGGCGCAGATCCAGACCTCCTGGGCATCGTCACCGGCGAGTTCGCAATCCACCTCATTGGCCATCTCTACGGCGGAGACGTATTTGCGCACCTGCTGTTGATGCTCGGGCAGATAGTCCAGCCCTGCCTCCACAAACATGTTCTCGGTGAATGCCCAGATATACCGGTTGTCGTCCCGGTAGGGGATGGGCCAGCTCTCCATAACCCGCAGATTGGGCAGGGCGACCTGCTGAATAACCTTGTTGTAGAAGGTGACCCCTGCGTCCCAGCTGATTTGGTTGTCGTCGGCGCGGGTCTCCAACTGGCGGCGAAAATCGGAGGCCGTGTCGTTGATCAGGGGCTCTTCGTCCCGGTAGTGGGGATCGAGCAGGGCGGTGGCCAGGCGCATCATCGTGTCCATCATGGGGTGGAGCTCGATGAATTCATCGTCCGGGGTCATGGGGGCCGTAAAGAAGCTGAGCCACAGCTTGCGCAGTCCGGGAAAATCCCGTATCGCCAGGTGTTCGACCCGAGCGTCTTCGAATAGCTCGATGAGCTTCATCTGGGCGGGACTCAGCTGCTCGGCGCTGATCGGTTGGCGGGTGTAGACCATGTGGGCCGCGCAGTGGGCGGCACTTGCCCGGTAGACCTCCATACCCGAGATACCGCGGAAGGGATCGAAGGCGTCCGGCAAATGGATCTGGAAGTCTTCGATGAAGGGTTTTAAGCCCTGGCGGGTCTCGTAGTCGCCGGAGGTGGGGCGCATGAAGAAGGCGCGGGCCCAGAGAGCGCGCAGATAGAAGTTGAGCTTGCGCTGGTTGTCGACGAACAGGGTCCCGCGGCGTTCCTTCTGGAGCACGGACCGGGACGACTCCGTCTTGAGGCCGAAGTAGGCCATCTGTCCGTCCAGGTCCCGCTGATGGGCCTGGGCGCCCCACAGGGCCCACCGACGCAATCCTCCCAGGGTGAGCTTGGAGAGCAGCTCGTCCATATTTTCCATCATCGGACGCAGCCCCCGCGGGGCCTTGCCGGCGAGCTGATGGAGCAGCTTGAGGTAGCCACGCATCACGTCGGCATCGCCGAGCCGGTTCGCGGCCAGGGGCATGTTGGCCATCATCAGGGTGACTACGGTCCCGGAGGTGTGGGATGCCAGCTTCATCAGGGCGCTGACGATGTCGGGGATGACGTCCTCCCCCAGCTCCTTGGCCACGCCGGGCATCTCCTGGACATAGGTCAGGATCAGGTCCTCCCCTTTGTTCAGGGTACCCATGGCCTTCATGCCCGTGAGGTAGTGGTCGAGCCCCTGGGGAGACATGACCCGGGCCGCCTCGTGATAGCTCGACTCGAGCGCCTGGTGGTGCTCGTGTCCCGGCTCGGTGTTGAGGCCGGTGATGTATTCGGAGAAATCGATGGTCATGGTTTCACCTTAAAAGCAATCCTGGATTATTCGGTGCTGTTTGGGAGACCGGACATGTTGCGTTGCGACGCACCAAGGCGCGCTGATCGTCCACCGGGTCAGTGCCGGCGTCTTAACCCACACCTACGCCTGCATTACCCCCCGCGCAGCCCTCGCGTCATCAGGTGTAGGTTGCATTAGAGACTGTCTAAAAAGAAAGTCTCTTAGTACCCCTTTGTGGCTTTGTGCCTTTGTGTGATGTTCTTCATTTCTCACATAAAGCCACGAAGACACGAAGAATTTTTCATTTTTAAATCAAGGTGTTAGTTTTTAGACAGCCTCTTAGCTGTGCGGGGAAACGTTTCGGAGGGCAACGGCATCGAACGCGGCATAACGTAACACGATGCCTGGAACAAGCCCCCTTCTGTGTACTAAAATAATACTAATTGATGTCAAATTAGTAGTTCCGGTATCACAAATCTCATGATGCTATGCTGCACTAGGGGGCGTTCTCAATTGAGCCAAATCATCATAAAAATCAAGCCCGTAGGCTGGGTTACGGCCAGGGACGGCGAAACCCGGCACAGGGTATTGCGGATCGGAAAAGCTGGGTTTCGTTCCTCAACCCAGCTACAACACTTAGATGATTTATTGATTGAGAACGCCCCCTAGTTGTCTGTTGTCAGATGCAAGCCCTCGTTAACCAGTCGCCGGTTCAGTCATCCGGTTCGATGTCGACGAACTTCCTTCTGCCGTGGTCGTCGACGGCTATCTCGATAACAACCGGCTTGTTGACCATGGGACCGATCACATCATCGACGGCTTCGCCTACATCCGTTACGCGAACATGATCACCCTCGACCGTGACCTCGAGCCAGTCTTTGTCCAGGTGGAGCGCCCTCAAGATGCCGGTCAGAGATTCTCGTCGTGTAGTGGGTGCCTCCTCCTCTCGGCGGACCGAGCGTATGGCCTTGTTGACTGTCTTCCTTCTCCCGCACGCTCCCTTACTTGTTCGCTCCAGACCGACTGGAGGAGGTTTCTCAGCTGCTCTCTTGCGAATCCTGGCAGAGACGTAGAGGCCATCCAGTTGATGGCTAGTGTCTCCGCATCTTGGAAACGCGTGGCTTTGTAGTAGAGCGACACTGCACTGACGGCACAGACCCCGAGGGTCCGCGTCTTTGACGGATCGAGATCGGCGAGGGCAGCCTTCTCGGCTTCGGCCGCTTCGGCGTAAAGTTCTTCGGCCAAGGCGCGGTCGCCCCGGCGAAGAGCCTCCTCTGCCGCCGCGGCGCGGGACTCGCTGAGTCTGTGATGTTCAAGCCACGACATCAATCTTCCAACGTTGCGAGCATGACGAGGGCTGCCTTGAAGCCGACGACCCCTGCCATCGCGGGCAGGTTACTGTCACCTGCAGCGGCCTGCTTCAGCTTCTTCTTGAGCCGCTGGGCCACGGCTGTTTCGTTTCCGCGATCGACACCAGAGACCTCGAAGCGCAGACAATCTTCCAGGTCCTCGACCGTCTTTCCTTTGGGCGCAATATACCAATCGGCGCCTGTGCATGTCTCCGCTCGGTGTACAGCAACCAACCCCTCGCTCACCCTCTGCTGCTGCGAGAGCATAGGCGTACGCACCGTCTTCAGTCGCATCGATCTCGTTCGCCCACGCGCCCCTCGTCCGGCGGCTCCCAGTCTGCGACTACGAGAGACTTGGTTCCGTTCGAGTCGATATCGATCTCGCGGGGAGACTCATGATGTCGGTCAAGGCAGACTCGCTCGGCTTCGAAGTAGTAGTTGGCCGTCGCCTCGGTGAGGCCGTCGTGCCGGGTGTGCATGGCGGCGAGCGGGAGCTTGGGTATGACAGTCATCGATCGGCGTGCACCTCGCACTGCGGTATGATCGCGCAAAAATGAAAATCCCTCTGTCCCCCCCTGATTACAACCACCTCGGTCGATCGGTCGCGGAGGCCGGCGCCGAGTATCTGCAACGGCTGCTCACCTCCTCCATTGGTCCGGCCTCGGATGGACGTTATCTGCACTAGGACGCGCTCCGCCACAAGACGCCTCCTGCGGGTTTTCCCACGAGGACTGGTGGTTCGCCGTCAAAAGTGCCCGCTACCTGCTCTACAAGTCACTCCCACTCCGGGACAAGGCGGATCGCCCATTCCGGTTCGTGCTCGCCGATCCGGTCCTCAGCCGACTGCACGGCATCGACCGGGATGCATCCGGGCAGATCCGCCCCAAAACCCCGATCGCCAACCCCGAGACCCGCGACACCTACTTGGTCAGCTCCCTGGTCGAGGAGGCCATCACCTCCAGCCAGCTGGAAGGCGCCTCGACTACCCGGCAGGTAGCCAAAGAGATGCTGCGCCAGGGGCGACAGCCGCGGGACAAGAGCGAGCGGATGATCTGCAACAACTTCCAGGCCATGCGTTCGATCTCCGAACGCATCCGCGGGCCCCTGACGCCGGAAGCCATCCTCGATCTGCACCGCGTCTTGACCCAGGACACCCTGGACGATCCCTCCGCCGCGGGCCGGCTGAGACACCCGCACGAGCGCATCGAGGTGATCGACCACCGCGTCCTGCACATACCCCCCGCTGCCGATGAACTCCCCGCACGCCTGGATCTGCTGTGTCGATTCGCCAACGAGGCCGACGGCGAGCCTTTCGTGCATCCGCTCATCCGCGCGATTCTCCTGCACTTTGCGCTCCCCTACGACCACCCCTTCGTCGATGGCAACGGCCGGGTCGCCCGTGCCCTCTTCTATTGGTCCGCCCTGTCCCGCGGCTATTGGCTCCTGGAATTCGTCTCGATTTCTAGGGTGTTGAAACAGGCCCCGGCCCAATACAGTCGTTCCTACCTGTTCACCGAAACGGACGACAGCGATGTCACCTATTTCATCATCCACCAGCTGACGGTCATTGCCGAAGCGATCGGGGAACTCCATACCTATTTACGCCGCAAGGCCGAAGCGCTGCAGGAAACCGAGTCGCTGCTGCACTCGTCCGAGCAACTGCAAACCGCTTTCAATCACCGCCAGCTCGCGCTGATCCGCCACGCCCTTGGGCATCCAGGTGCACACTACACCATCGCAGGACACCGGCGGAGCCATAACGTGGTCTATCAAACAGCCCGGACCGACTTATTGGGACTGGTCAAGCTTGGACTCCTGGTAAAGCAAAAACTGGGGCGCTCATTCGTTTTTTTCGCTTCTGCATCGCTCCGGGATCAGTTGGGTAATCTTTAAATCCTGACTGCATATCAATGCCATTAAATTAAGCATTACCGGTCGGCAAAGTAAGAGAAGAAACTACGAATCACGCGAATCCTCGCGAAGCGATTCGCGGAAATTCGCGTGATTCGTAGTTTTCTCTTCCGCATCGGTAAATGGCCAACAGCTAACTTAATGGCATGGAATTCTAACCGACCTGGCAATTTTTCAAGACGCGAAGTAGAAGCGGGTAAAATTCTAGCGAGGCTTCGCCTCAGACCGACGAGCACCCAATTCGAGCTTCGTCGCAGAACTCCAATAGGACAGGATTTACAGGATTACACAGGATTTACAAGATTTTTGTCTTTCCTGAATTTCCGACGCCCGATCACGCGCTTACCAAACCAGCAAGCGCCCTTCACAAAAAAACCCTGTTAATCCTGAAAATCCTGTCAATCCTGTACTATTGGACGAAAGCACGAAGACATGCTCGACCTTTCAGTAGGTCCGGCTCATCGATGCGGTTCGCGATCGGGATTGGTGTAATCCTGCTACGGCATACCGTGCTCACCGCATCCTACACTCCCGGCAAGACCGCCGTGTAACGAGGGGCGTGTCAGTCCGGCTCGTGGCGAAAATCGATGGAAATCCGGTCTCCCGCCCGCGGGCGGAACTGGCCGTCGGCGAAGGCCTGGTGATTCGGATGCTCCCGGAAGGAATCGATCACCGCCGGGTGGGCGAAGCGCATCAGCCAGCAGTGGCGATAGGGGGCGTCCTCCCGGATGCTCGTCCCGGTGATCACCTGACGGACGCCCGGTATGGCGCCGAGGATCCGGCGGCCCTCGGCCATCATGGCGGTCGTCTCCTCGGGGCTGGTGCCGCTCAGGTTGTAGATGATCAGGTGTTCGACCTCCCGCCAGGGACGGCAGGCCGCCATTACCTCGTCCGCCCGGCCAACTCCCCCCCAGCGCGAGATGCAGTGCTCCACCTCGGCGCGGATGGCGCCCTGAACGCCCCGGACCAGGTCGGTGTAGGAACGGTTTTCCGCCTTTTGTGCGTTCTTGCGGACGGCCGATCCCGCGCCGTCCGCGAGGGCCGTGTGGTAGTTGATCTTGGCCACTCCGTTCGTCACCAGGCTTCGGACCTGTTGGTCGCTCAGGCCCGTGTCGCCGGGGATCACCAGGGGGATACCGAGGCGCTCGAAGTCCAGCCGTGGTTCCCCGCGCATGCGTCCGTGGACGGTGCCGATGGAGACTGCCAGGAAGTCCACCCCGGTCTCCTCCACATAGCGCTCGGCCTCCTTCGGGGACCTATGGATCACCTTGCCGGGGTGATGCTCGGCCTCTTCCCCCTCCACCCCGGCCACGTACCCGAGCTTCCCTTCCACCGGAATACCGCAGGCATGGGCCATCTCCACCACGGCGCGGGTGCGGGCGATATTCTCCTCCAGGGGTTCGGTGGAGGCATCCACCATAACCCCGTTGCATCCTTGCCGGATGCCGCGGACGGCGGCCTCCAGGGAGCTGGCGTGGTCCAGATGAATCGCGACCGGGACGCTCGCCCGCTCGGCGGCGACACGCACCACCGGCATGAGGAGCTCGGGATCGAAATCGGCGTAGTGGGACTCCGCCAGGCCGAGGATCACCGGGGAGCGCTGATTCTCCGCGCCGGCGATGATGGCCTGCAGGAAGTCCGGGCTGACCGGATCGAAGGCCCCCACCGCATAGCCGTTGGCACGGGCGTGGCGGAGCATGTCCCCCATATCCACCAACACTTCGTCGCTCCTCGCTCAATCTTTCCCGGCCTCTACCGCCGGCGAATCAGAAATAGGTATTGACCGCGGCGTCCAGGGTGTCGCGCATATCCGGGTCATCCGTCAGCGGGCGTACCAGGGCCATCCGACAGGCGGACTGGACATCGACGCCCTTGCCGATGAGCTGGGCGGCGTAGACCAGCAGGCGGGTGGACATGCCCTCATCGAGGCCGTGACCTTTGAGGTTGCGGCTGCGCTGCGCGACCTGGACCAGCTTCTCGGCGGTTTGGACATCGACGTCCCCCTCGTGGGCGACGATCTCGGTCTCGATTTCGGCCTCCGGATAGTCGAAGTCCATGGCGCCGAAGCGCTGCTTGGTGGACTGTTTGAGGTCCTTCATCAAGCTCTGGTAGCCGGGGTTATAGGAGATGACGAGCTGAAAGTCCGGATGGGCCGTCACCAGCTCGCCCTTCTTCTCCAGCGGCAGGTTGCGACGGTGATCGGTCAGGGGGTGGATGATCACCGTGGTGTCCTGGCGCGCCTCGACGACCTCGTCCAGGTAGCAGACGGCGCCGATGCGGGCGGCCACGGTCAGGGGGCCGTCCTGCCACTTGGTGCCATTGATGTCCAGCAGAAAGCGCCCCACCAGGTCGGAGGCCGTCATATCCTCGTTACAGGCAATCGTAATCAGGGGCTTGCCCAGCTTCCAGGCCATGTACTCGACGAAACGGGATTTACCACAGCCGGTCGGGCCCTTGAGCATGACTGGCATGCGGGCGTCATAGGCCGCCTGATACATCTCCACCTCGTTTCCCAAGGCCCGGTAGTAGGGCTCTTTTCCAATCAGATACTGGTCGCGATCGATCTCGTTCATGGTTGTTGATCCTGCTTGCTTGGTTTGAACCGCTAAGGCGCTTGAAAACACCGAGATTGAATTATTCGAACCGTACTTGCATAGGTTAATGTGACATCATGTTAGTCAAAGGCTTCGAGGATGAACATCGGAGGAATATTGAACAGCCCCATATCGACGGTGACCTGTCCGAAGTGATCCTTTAGATATTTCTTCACGAATGTCGAGTATTGGCACACAAAAAACCTGCCGTTTTCGGTCAGTGCGCTCCGTGTGTTCTCGATAACGCGCCTTCTCAGTCGCTCACCGAAAAGGGTGAAGGGGATGCCGGATATAATGCAGTCTGCGGAATCTTCATTGCACTGCGACAACACATCCCGCACGTTCTCCGCGCTGTCGTTGAAGACGTGAGCCCGTGGGTCCTCGAATCGCTTCAGCATCTCACAGAATACGGGGTTTGTCTCGATCATAATGAGTTCCGATGCCGCCGGCATCCTCTCCAGGAGGAATTCGCCGAAGACGCCGGTCCCCGGTCCGTACTCCACGATGACGCGCGAATGATCGAGACCGATCCGGTTGCACAGCTGTCTTATCGTGTGCAAAGACGTGGGAGTAAGGGCCCCCACTTTCGTATCCGTCAGGAAATTCTTGAAAAATTTTGCCGTACTCACTTCGTAACCCTGCTCCTGCCTGTAATCCGGACACAATTATAACAGCTTGGATAATGGCAGGGCGATATTCGGACTTTCCGGATTCACGATCAGGGCTTGTTTGGAAGGCGATGTGAGGATGTCCATATCTTCCATCGGGACGGCACCCAGCAAAACCTCGTCCCCGAATACCAAGGCACCGGTGAAGCAGGCACGGTTTTCGAACCTGATCGCCAGCAGCCCCATATATGGGACCAGATGTCTTTTGCCGTCGGCCGTTGTTACCTCCCGTTTGTACAATTCTTCGAGCTCAAGCTGAAGCGCAATATGTTCCGGTATGCATAAATGCAGCGAACCCGTATCGACCGAACATTTTACCACCACTGGGTTGATGTTGCGGTCTTTCGGATTTGAAAGCTCTATCTGCGCGTTTATAAGGTCCATGATTTACTTCAATGCTATTGCCGGTTTTGCATCCCAATACATGGTTACCTGTCAATCCTGTCCGATTGGGGTTTCGCGACGAAGCTCGAGTTGGGCAAAGGCTAAGATAAATGGTCTCTATATTTACTATGCTGCACTAGTACATCGTTTCATTCTATCTTGCATGTCAACAATCTGGTTTTATTTTATAAATCATTATGTTATATGCTTTCAAGCATGCAAAATAGACTGAAACGATGTACTAGTCCCGGACCTCGATGCCACCGGCACTGAGATGGGCCTTGACGGACGCGATGGGGACTTCCCGGCGGTGAAAAATGCCGGCGGCCAGGGCCGCCTCGACGTCCGTGGCCTCGAAAACCTCGGAAAAGTGCGCGACCTTGCCCGCGCCGCTGGAGGCAATGACAGGGGTACTTACGGATCGGCTGACCGCTTCGATCAGCTCCAGATCGAAGCCGCTACCGGTCCCGTCGCGGTCGATCGAGTTGAGCAGGAGCTCACCGGCGCCCAGCTTCTCACACGCCTGGGCCAGCTCGATTACGTCGATGTCCCGGCCTTCACGTCCGCCCTTCACCGTGCACTGAAACCAGCAGAACTGCTCGCCGTTCGGTCCCGGCACCTGGGTCCGTACCGTGTGATGGTGGGTTGCGTCCGGCGCGGTGACATAGACCCGGCGCGGATCGATGGAGATGACGACGGCCTGATTGCCATAGACCTGGGCAATCTGCTCAATGGCGCTGTTGCCGGTCGCGCCCCCGTTCTTCAGGTACTGCTCCACGGTCGCCACCGCATCGCTGCCGATGGAGACCTTGTCGGCGCCGGACCGGAAATAGGCCGCGGCCACATCCAACGCCGAGTAATGACGGCCGTCGGAATCGGTGAAGGCGCGGATGCCCCCGCCGATGGTCAGGGGTACGAATACTTGCTCGGAGGTGCGTTTCAAGACCTCCAGCATGGGTTGATCCCGCAAGGGGAAATCGCGAAAGGCGGTGATGTTGAGAAAGGTGATCTCATCGGCCCCTTCTTCGTAATAGCGCCGGGCCAAGTCCACGGGTTTCCCGAGATTGCGTACCTGTCCCTGTTCGCGCACGTCGTACTGGTCACCCTTGGTAACTACCAGGTCGCCGGCATCATTGGTGCGCACGTCCAGGCAGGCGATGACCCGTTTGGCCAGTCGCGTTTTCTCCGGACCCCGGTAGCACGCGGCGGCGCTTGCGGGACACGCGTCCGCCAGAAACCGTTCCAGAAACCGCAGCCCGGCCTCGCCGCTCTTTTCCGGATGGAACTGGACCGCTGCGACCTTGCCCTTTTGTACCGCGCTGAGGAACTCCCCGCCATAGTCCGTACCGGCCAGCGCCCAAGACCCGTTGGCGGGCTCCGGCAGGGCGCGATAGGAGTGGACGAAGTAGAGCTTCTCGCCGCGGTAGCCGTCGAACAGGGGGGAATCCCATCGGGGGCGGATCCCGTTCCAACCCATGTGGGGGACCGCAAGACCATCCGCGTCGAACCGACGGATCGTACCGGGAATGAGCCCCAGTCCGGCGATACCGGGCGATTCTTCGCTACCCTCGAACAGGCACTGTAGCCCAATGCAGATCCCCAGGAACGGTCGGTCGGCCGATAGGTACTCCTTGAGCGGTTCCAGGTATCCCAAGGCATGCAGGCGCTGCATCGCAGCCCCGAAGTTGCCCACGCCGGGAAAGATCAGGCGTTCGGCCTTAAGAATGTCCTCGGGCCGAGTAATGTCGGTAAGCGGATAACCCAGCCTGGCGATCGCATTGCGCACACTGCGCACGTTGCCGGCGCCGTAGTCGATGAGGGAGATCATGCTCACCCGATTACCCCCTCTCGGGATACCCCGATATCCAGGCATAAATACTTGATCTCCAGGTATTCCTCAATGCCGTAGCGGGACCCTTCGCGTCCCAGACCCGACTGCTTGATGCCTCCGAAGGGGGCGACCACGGTAGAGACAACACCGCTGTTGACGCCGACTATGCCGTACTCCAGGGCCTCGGAGACCCGCCACACCCGGCCGAGGTCGCGACTGTAGAAGTAGGCGGCCAGGCCATACTCGGTATCATTGGCCATGGCTACCGCCGCCGCTTCGGTATCGAAACGGAACAGGGGCGCCACCGGGCCGAAGGTCTCTTCCCGAGCGACCCGCATGTCCGGGGTTACATCCGTCAGCACCGTGGGCTGGAAGAAGGTTCCACCCAAGGGGTGACGGGCGCCGCCGGCCAGCAGGCGCGCGCCCTTGTCGAGGGCGTCGGCGATGTGGGCCTCGACCTTGGCGACGGCCTGCTGATTGATGAGCGGACCCTGCTCGACCCCCACTCCCGTCCCCGGTCCTACCTTCAGGCCCTCGACCTTGGCCGCCAGACGCTCGGCGAAGGCATCGTAGATACCGTCCTGCACCAGGATGCGGTTGGCGCAGACACAGGTTTGACCGGTGTTGCGATATTTGGACTGCATGGTACCCGCGACGGCGGCATCCAGGTCCGCGTCGTCGAAAACGATGAAAGGAGTGTGGCCGCCGAGCTCCAGGGACAGCCTCTTGACCGTATCCGCGCATTGGCGCATCAACAATCGCCCCACGCGGGTAGAGCCGGTGAAGCTCAGCTTGCGCACGCTCGGATTGGTGGTCAGCTCCTCGCCGATAGGGACCGGGTCGCCAGTGACGAGGTTGAAGACCCCCGGCGGAATACCGGCCCGCTCCGCCAGCACCGCCAGGGCCAGGGCCGTCAGGGGGGTAGCCTCCGCTGGCTTGACCACCAGGGTGCAACCGGCGGCCAGGGCCGCCCCAGCCTTGCGGGCGATCATGGCGGCCGGGAAGTTCCAGGGCGTGATGAGGGCACAGACCCCGACGGGTTGTTTGAGGGTCAGGATGCGCTTGTCGGCATGCTGGGCGGGGATGACATCACCATAGACCCGCCGCCCCTCCTCCGCGAACCAGTCGATGAACGAGGCGGCGTAGGCTACCTCGCCACGCGCCTCCGCCAGGGGTTTGCCCTGCTCCGCGGTCATGAGGTGGGCCAGCTCTTCTTGATGCGCAAGTATCAGCTCTCGCCAACGCCTGAGCAATTCCGAGCGTTCGGCCGCGGTCAGCGCCCGCCAGGGGCCCCATGCCCCCTCCGCGGCCGCGACGGCGTGCCCGGTATCGACAGCACCCAGATTCGGCACCTGGGCGATGACCTCTCCGGTAGCCGGGTCGGTCACATCCAGCAGCGCACCGTCCCACGCCGGCACCCATTCGCCGCCGATGTAACAGCGCTCACGTAACAGATCGGTGTCCCGGATTTGCATCGCTAGCCCTCCTAATTGAGCGAGTAGCTTGTCACGGAAAAATTAGCCGCAAATCAACGCAAATGGACGCAAATAAATGCAACGAGATCAAGAACCGTCGATGATGGCGAACCGGTCTCGATTTTCAAACGCAATGGAACCACGAATGAACACGAAGGCAGACACGAACCCTCATTCGTGTGAATTCGTGTCTGCCTTCGTGGTTCTTGTTCCCCGCGCACGCAGAACTTGACTCATTTGTAAAGATGCCGGTCCCTCAAGGAATCCTAGGGGGCGTTCTCAATTGAGCCAAGTCATCATAAAAATCAAGCCCGTAGGCTGGATTACGGCCAGGGACGGCTAAATCCAGCACACGGTATTGCGGATCGGAAAAGCTGGGTTTCGTTCCTCAACCCAGCTACAACACTTAGATGATTTATTGATTGAGAACGCCCCCTAGTACCTCGTTTCGCTTGATATTGCGGGTAGGTTCGTAGGTTGGGCAAAGTCCACCAAGGACGGTGAGCCATACCCAACAAACTGTGGATGTCGGGCACACCGCCGTGGACCACATGGACGGCATGAGGGTAGCCCAATAGACAACATGGACAGTATGGACTGCATGGACCAGGGGGCATCCAGCGACCCCCGGTCCACGTGGTCCACTTAAGTCCCTGTAGTCCACAGCGGCTGCCACCGTCCCCGGCAGGCTTTGCCTAACCTACCCGACGGCGGATAACAGCGTAAACATGCAAAATTAGTTGAAACGGGGTAATTAGTACCCCGTACCAAAGATACGAATGCGGCCTTTTCGATAGGTGAACCTCACCGTGAGAACTCCAGTACGATCTCGATTCATGCCGAAGCAAAAATACCGTTTCTCCTCTCGGCCATGGTCCGAATCCTCGGCAATGATACGTCTCATATCGAGAAATGCGTACTGTGCCTCATGGAACGAAACGCCGTGCTTGCGTTGATTCTCGAGTCGAAGTTCACCTCGTCCATATCCGACAGCTTAGCCTGAATATGGGTATTTCGCCATACCCGATGCATCGACGGTTAGCCCGACCCGCATATCTCACCTCAGTGCAGTTGGCAAGGGATAGGGGGCAGATTTTTGCCCCCTGACAACTGACAACTGATACCAGACAGCTTCTTAGCGCCGCTTCTTGCGCCTGGGCAGGCTCAGCACTTCGACCTTTACCTTCGCCAAGCCACTCTTGATGATACCCAGGTCCTGCGCGGCCCGGCGCGATAGGTCGATGATGCGTCCCTTCACGAAAGGCCCCCGGTCGTTGATCCTGACGACGATGCTCCGACCGTTGCTCAGCTTGGTGACCCGGACCTTGGTGCCCAAAGGCAGAGATTTGTGGGCTGCGGAAGAGGCCCATTTGTTGTAGGTTTCGCCGCTCGCGGTCTTCAGGCCGTGGAGGCTGTCGTGATAGTAGGACGCAATCCCTTTCTGGGTATAGCCGGGCTTGATGCCCGAGGCGGTGGCCGGTGGGATGGAAATCAGAATTGCGGCGATTGCCGGGATCAGGCGTTTGTTCAACATGGTGTCTGTCTTTTTGAAGGTTTGAAGGGCACCTTGAAAAATAGGTGTTGGCTCTTTATGGATTCCAGACTGATCGCTCCTCCACCCTCGGCATGAAGCCGTAGGATGGGCAGTGAGCGCCGGGCGCGGGAGCGACCGGCGCGAACCGCATCGTTGGCTTCCGGCTCATTGATGCGGTTCGCGATCGGGGTTGGTGTAGTTCTGCTACGACCTAACCACGCTCACCGCATCCTACACTCCCGGCAAGACCGCGGTGTAACGAGGAGGTGGTGAAGGCAGCGAGAAACAAGATGACTCCGTGGCCAAGGCAAAGCAATCTGGAATCCATAAAGAGCCTTTTCAAAGTGCCCTGAATTTGAATCGGGTGGCCGAACTATAAGGCCCGGAGCAACCTGCATCGTGGCGGAAGATCCATGGGTGAGGGTATATACTGTCCCCGTTTTCCGCCCGCGCCGTTCGACGGCGTGTGTCAGCCTTAGGAACAACCATGAGCAACAAGCCCGACATCGATCCCCAAGAGACCCAGGAATGGCTCGATGCCCTGGAGGCCGTGTTGGAAAATCAGGGTGTCGAGCGCACGCATTTTCTGCTCGAACGCCTCATCGACAAGGCCCGGCGCTCCGGCGCTCACCTGCCCTACAGCGCCAATACGGCCTATGTGAACACCATCCCGATCCACCAGCAGCCGCGATTTCCGGGCGATCACGCTATGGAGCAGCGCATCCGCTCCTTCGTGCGCTGGAACGCCATGGCCATGGTGGTACATACCAACCGGATCGCCACGGAGCTGGGGGGACACATCGCTAGCTTCGCCTCCATCGCCACCCTGTACGACATCGCCTACACCCATTTCCTGCACGCCCGCACCAAGGATCACGGCGGAGACCTGGTCTTCATCCAGGGGCACTCCGCGCCGGGGATCTATGCCCGCGCCTTTCTCGAGGGGCGTATCACCGAGGAGCAACTCAACAACTTTCGCCAGGAGGTAGACGGCAACGGTTTGTCCTCTTATCCCCATCCCTGGCTCATGCCGGGTTTTTGGCAGTTCCCGACCGTGTCCATGGGCTTGGGTCCCATCATGGCCATCTACCAGGCCCGGTTCATGCGCTATCTCCAGGACCGGGGACTGCTCAACACCGAGGGGCGCAAGGTGTGGGCCTTCACGGGTGACGGCGAGATGGACGAGCCCGAGTCTATGGGCGCCATCGCCTTGGCGGCGCGCGAGCGCCTGGACAACCTGGTGTTCGTGGTCAACTGCAACCTGCAACGCCTGGATGGGCCGGTGCGCGGCAACAGCAACATCATTCAGGAGTTGGAGGCGGATTTCCGCGGCGCCGGCTGGAATGTGATCAAGGTTATCTGGGGCGGCTACTGGGATCCCCTGCTGGCACGCGACAAGGACGGCCTCTTGCTCAAGCGCATGCACGAATGCGTGGATGGCGATTATCAGGCCTACAAGGCCAAGGGCGGCGCCTACACCCGCGAGCACTTCTTCGGCAAATACCCGGAGCTGGCCGCCATGGTCGCCAATATGACGGACGAGGACATCTGGCGCCTGAACCGCGGCGGTCATGATCCCATCAAGGTCTACGCCGCCTATGCGGCTGCCGTCGCCCACAAGAGACAACCGACGGTAATCCTGGCCAAGACGGTCAAGGGCTACGGCATGGGCATGGCCGGTGAAGGGATGAACATCACCCACTCCCAGAAAAAGATGGGCGAGGTGGCACTGAAGGAATTCCGCGACCGGTTCAATATCCCCATCTCGGACGATAAGATCGCCGCCGCCCCCTTCTACAAGCCCCCCGCCGACAGCCCGGAGATGCACTACCTGCACCAGTGCCGTGAGGCCCTGGGCGGCCCCATGCCGGTCCGCGATTTCCAGGCACCCAAGCTCACGACGCCGGGGCTCGAGGTCTTCCGGCCCCTCCTGGATGGCAGCGGCGACAAGGAGATGTCCACCACTATGGCCCTGGTGCGGATCATGACCCTGATCGTCCGGGACCGGGAGATCGGGAAATACCTGGTGCCCATCATCCCGGACGAAGCGCGCACCTTCGGCATGGAAGGCATGTTTCGCCAGCTCGGTATCTACTCCTCGGTCGGCCAGTTGTACAAGCCGGTGGACTCGGATCAGCTCCTGTACTACCGCGAGGAAAAGCAGGGCCAGGTGCTGGAGGAAGGCATCACCGAGGCCGGCGCCATGTCGTCCTGGATCGCCGCCGCCACCGCCTACGCCAACCACGGCCGGAGCATGATCCCCTTCTACATCTTCTACTCCATGTTCGGTTTCCAGCGCATCGGAGATTTGGCCTGGGCCGCCGGCGACATGCGCGCCCGCGGCTTCCTGATCGGCGGCACCGCGGGGCGCACTACCCTGGCCGGCGAGGGTCTGCAACACCAGGACGGCCACAGCCTGGTTGTCGCCTCGACCATCCCCGACTGCGTCGCCTACGACCCCGCCTACGCCTACGAGATGGCGGTCATCATCCAGGACGGCCTGCGCCGCATGTACCAGGAGCAGGAGGACCGCTTCTACTACATCACGGCCATGAACGAGACCTACGTGCAGCCGCCCATGCCGGAAGGCGCCCAGGAAGGCATCCTCAAGGGCATCTACCGAGTACGCGCCGGCGTGGCCGGGGAAAAAATGGAAAAACGGGTCCAGCTCCTCGGCTCCGGCGCCATCCTGCGGGAAGTCCTGGCCGCGGCCGAACTCCTGGAGCAGGACTTCGGGCTGGCCGCGGATGTGTGGAGCGTCACCAGCTTCAATGAGCTGCGACGCGAGGGCATGGACGCGGAACGCTGGAACATGCTCCACCCGGAGCAACCTCCCCGCCGGAGCTATGTGGAACAGCAACTCGGCCCCACCAGCGGCCCGATCATCGCCGCCACCGACTACGTCCAGGCCCTTGCGGACCAGATCCGCCCCTTCGTGCCCAGGAGGTATCGGGTCCTGGGCACCGACGGCTTCGGCCGCAGCGATACGCGCAAGCAGCTGCGCAAGTTCTTCGAGGTCGACCGCCACTATGTCGTGCTGGCCGCCCTCAAGGCCCTCGTCGATGACGGATCGTTCCCCGCGGTCCGGGTCACAGAGGCCATCGCAAAATACCGGATCGATCCGGAAAAACCCAATCCGGCAAGGGCATAGAAACTTCGCCGCAATGCACGCCGCTCGCCCCCGATGAACGATAGTTGCAATTCATGAACTCCACGGTCTATCTCGAAACCAGCATTATCGGTTATCTCGTCTCGCGCCCGAGTCGTGATTTGATCACCGCCGCCAACCAACAACTCACACGTGATTGGTGGGACGACCATCGCGAACAATACAATCTGTACGTCTCGGAAACCGTCATCGCCGAGTGCAGCACAGGTGATCCACAAGCCGTGCAGGAGCGCATGGATGCGATCGGCGATATTCCCATACTCGATGTCACCGAAGATGCTGAGAACTTGGCCGATGAATTGGTCAAACAGATTCCGCTTCCTGAAAACGCCGAAGTTGATGCTTTGCACATCGCTATTGCTACCGTCAACGGGATCGACTATCTGCTAACATGGAATTGTGCCCATATCGCTAATGCTGTATTGCAACCACAAATCGAAGTGATCTGCCGATCAGCGGGATTTGAACCGCCGACGATTTGTACTCCGCACCAACTAGTGGAGGATTGATCCATGTGGCGAGATCCAATCGTTGAAGAAATACGGCAATTGCGTCAGCAATACGCCGCACAATTCAATCATGACCTGAAAGCCATCTGTCAAGACTTGCGTGAAAGACAAAAGAAGGGTGGTCGTAAGGTTGTCATGCTGCCGCCAAGACCCGCACGGCAAATCAAAACTGATGGCCAACCAACGGCATAACAAGGCGTTGCACCGGAGCACACTCGTCTTTCGGCTTTTCAGGGACGTAGGATGCGGTGAGTGAAACGAACCGCATCGATGATGTGGGGAACGCAACGAACCACATTGATGAGCTGGCAGCCGGCGACTGGTAGCTGGTGACTGGAAGCCCTGTTGAGAAACTAATCGTTGAAAACACACATAGAGAAAAGGATGAAGCCGAAACTGAAAATTGAGACCTTAATTTGATAAAGAAGCAATAGCTGTGGTATATAAAGCGTTTCGACATATCTAAACACGGCGACTCGCCGTCTACTACCTGTTATGCATGAACATACAACAAAATGAGAACACTATGACAACTGAAGATGACGAAGAATTCTTAGCAGATTTTGAAGATATTAAAAAAGTCTTAGAAGAAGAAGGGAAACCATTAGAAAATGATGGAAAACTCTTATATTGCTCATTTTGCGGTAAAAGTCAACATGAGGTCCGAAATTTAATCTCCGGTCCATCAGTATTCATTTGTGACGAGTGTGTGGGATTCACCGTTGATATAATAGAGGAAGAAGGAGGTGATTTACGAATAAGAAGAACAATTGAGTTCAAACCAGAGCAAACTCAAGCTGGGCTTTCGATTCTTAGTTATTTTTCAAAAGTTGTTAAACAAAAATACCCAAAATCTGAAGTGAAGGTAAAAATAGCGCAAGATAATGATTTGGTATCTATGGAAATAAGAACTACAGAAGGAGAAATCGAAAAAGTTCAGCATACACTGGATCAGTACGGCCAGGTTGTACTCGGGCGAATTACTCCTGAGTCATTTCTCTCTGATCCGCTACATGTAATGGAACTAAAAAATAAATTAGAGCTATCTGCTATGGAACTGCGAATGACAAAAGAGTTGTATGAGAATACAAAATCCCTTCAACACGACAGAATTAAATCGTTGGAAGATCAAGTATCGCAATTGCATGCTTTAGTGGGTAGCGGAGTTTCGCAATCTTCGGAATTACACTCTTTGTCAAGGGCGCTTATAAGAATAAGCTCTAAAGATTCAGAAATTGAAAAGGCGGTTAGTGTATTAATAGAAAGAATCTCGCGTGGCACGTATTCAGAGGAAGATAAACTCGCTAATAATGCAATTTCTACGATTGCAAATAGATATCCCAGGCTGCTGGAGCATATACGAGATATTATCAAAGGAACAATTGGTGGTGCTGGAGGAAATATTGCCGGTAGCTGGTTAATGGCTTTTATTAATGCACTACCGAAATAATGCATAACAATACCATAAACTCGGACCGCATAAAGCTACGCTGCGCTTCGCTTTATGTGTCCGGTTATAGCTGGTGTTATGCCTTGAAAGAAAGTTCACATGTCTGATCGCGAAAAGAAATTAGAATCAGTATTTTGCAGTGATAATGATTGGCAGGCTAATGCTTGCTTAAACTGGTCACATAATCCTCTTGAGCTTTATGCTATTGGTTACAAAAAGGCGGGTGATAGGCTAGTTGAGTTCGTTCTAACGAATGCGAGGGATCAAGATGTTCTTATTTATCCTATTGTATTTCTTTACCGTCAATATGTTGAATTGAGGTTAAAAGAAATAATTAGGGAAGGCCGAATCCTTCTCGAAGAGGGACATGATTTTCCTAAACATCATAAAATATGGGATTTGTGGTGCATAACCAAAAAAATAGCAATCAAAGCTTTTGAGAATGAAAATGAACCATCTGCATTAGATTATACAGAGCATGTAATCAAAGAGTTCTCCCAAATTGATCCCGATTCTTTCGCCTTTCGATACCCTATAACAAAACAAGGTGATAGAACCCTTGGAGGAGTAACGCACATAAATATTCGTCGCATGGCAGAGCACATAGAGAAATTGTCAAGGGATCTTGAGGGTATTAGTACGGGCATTTCTGTCTACAGAGATTGGCAGCAAGAGATGTGGTCGTCATGCTATTGAATGCATGGCATAACAATGCCATAAACGCGGACCGCTAAAAGCGCTGCCGCGCTTTTCTTCTCGTTCCCACGCGCCGAGACTGTGAAAGTATTGCTGAATTTTCAGAGGATCAGGGACAGAATGACACAATTTACCCGGATTAAGCGTCATAGCTTTGCCCTGGCCCCACATGGCGCGGAATTTTGCGTGGAATACGTCAATCTCATCCCACCATCTCCGGGAAAACCGAATACTTTCACAGTCTCGCCGCGTGGGAACGCCGAAGCTCCGCGCCGCGGAGTGTTTCAGAGGCTCCATGAGCTATAGCCGCTACCGTATTGCCGCCGCATTTCATGACATTCACCGTGTTGGAATGGCTACCGATGTTCACGCGCCCCGATACGGTGCCAATGTTGCTGGAAGCTATTACCTACCGACAGCAAAATAGGATTCATAACGAAGCGAAGCGGGAAGAGAAAAAGGAGACAACCCGGTCACACGCGGGAAGCGGATCAACCAGCGCATAGGCATTAATCCCGTGCGCAGAAATATCCGGGTCTGGAGGGTATGGTAGCCGTGGAGACGGAATCGTGGACACCGGCTTGAATCTCTCCGCAGCGCGGAGTTTCCACGTTTCCACGCAGCGCGTGGGAACGAGAAAATCTAACAATTGCATTCAGCCAACCCATTTCCGCGGCGTTTCATTTGTGGCTAGATGCCACAAGCCTCACGCCGCTACAATGGTTGGCTGATGCTAGGCGTTAGCCGTCAGAATAATCTTATCAATCTACTTTAGGTAGCCATGGGTAACAATACACCACCAATCTGGTTGATACTGCCAAATCAGCAACTGTTTGATCTGGCATATAATGTCATAAATGAACATCGTCTCACACGAGAAAGAAGCGTATGATCAACACTGTTGTTTTTGATAGCCACTTATTGCCAGACGGGCACCTGACATGTCCACAGGAATTCGTTCATAAGAGAAATATTCAGTTCAAAGTGCTTGTCATTTTTGAGGAACCAGAATGTGAAGCCACCGATCAAGATCTGGAGCATGCTGCCGTTCAGGATACGTCAGAGGATATGCTCTCACAGGAGGAACTTCACTATTATCTGAGCTTAGAAGACATATGAAACCATTCCAACGTGGACAGCTTTGGCTAGTCAATTTTGATCCAAGTGTGGGACATGAGTATCAAAAAATTCGTCCAGCCCTTGTCATACAACAGAACCAGTATATTCCGCTGAGTCATCTGTTAACCGTCATTCCGTTGTCATCGCAGACCGCCAAATCCGCTGCGCTTGATCTCCTCATTCCCAAAGATCCTGAAAACCGCTTAATGAAAGACTCTTTACTCAAAACCTATCAGATTAGTTCCTTTGATAAATCTCGTTTCATCAAATATATTGGGCATCTGAATTCCATGCTGATGATCCAGGTTGACACACAGATTCAACACTTCTTGTTTAGAAGCTCCTCAAACACATTATCAAAGGACAAGAAAACCCCTCAAGAAAAGAAGAAGGAAGGAGGTACATAAGAGCGTGTAGGGATGTCGCATCGCATGAGAGAAATATAGCATGCGAACGAGGAATATCTCCGCTAACAATCGCGCTGCGCACAGACTCAAACCCGCGTGGGAACGAGAAAAGAGTTATCTATTTAAGGGAACCTTGAAAAATCCGGAGCACCCTTGATATAGTACTGATATATGATATCATTCTTAATATGAATGGCAAGCAACGACAGACGCTCTCAAAAATATTCGAAAAGCCGCAACGTTCTGACATTTCGTGGAGTGATGTCGAAAGCCTGTTTGTAGCCCTCGGCGCTGAAATTTCCGAAGGACGAGGGTCTCGGGTAAGGGTAGCCCTTAATAATACTCGTGCTGTTTTTCACAGACCTCATCCGCAGCAGGTAGCCAATAAGGCATCCGTCAAATCCGTAGCGAGATTCTTGACCGAATCGGGGGTGACACTATGATGGAATACAAAGGATACTTTGCCCGAGTCGAATTCGACGATGCCGATATCTTTCATGGCGAAGTCATCAACTTGAGAGACGTTATCACCTTCGAAGGCGAGACAGTGAATGAACTCAAGAAAGCCTTCAAGGACTCGGTCGACGATTATCTTGCCTTTTGTGCCGAGCGGAACGAAGATCCCGAAAAGCCGTATTCCGGTAAATTCGTGGTACGTGTAGAGCCTGAGCTACATAAAAACATGACCATAGCAGCCCGAAAAATGGGAAAGAGCCTGAACATATGGGTAAAGGATGCCTTATCAAAGGCATTGGAAAATTCTACCCTATCCGGCATTACTTCCTGAGATAACACTTCGCATTGACAATGATTCGGCTGTGAAATAAGGTAAAGCATTATGTTTGACGAAGAATACCTTGATTCACTACCGGATGAACCAACTCTGGCATTATCAGAAGTGGTGAATACGGCAGTTAGTAAACTACATATTGGATCGTCGCGCCAAAGGTATGAATTTTGCATCGAGGCTTTAGCAATTGTAAGAGCGTTGGCGACCAATGTTGATGGGTTATCGCTTAATATCCCTTCACTAACAGGGTCTTACGCTGATATCACTTATACGGTTTTAAATTTCTTTACGGGAGTAGTGGAACAATTGGCGGAGCCTTTGGCACAATTAAAGTTTGCGCACGAGTCCCTCACCCTTCCGCCCGTGACCCGAAGCGGTCATGCGTGTTTGTTGTTGTGAGCCGTCAAAGCGGCAATTTCACTGTGCTCCATGCTGCCGGTAGACAAGGAGCTATCGTATTGTTACCAGCGGTTGAAGAGAAAAGACTGCAACTTTCAAAGCGCACCGCGGCACAGAAAAAGTCGCTGCTCGGTCAGTTTCTTACGCCCGAAAAGACAGCAACATTCATGGCTGGTCTTTTCCGGGATGGAAAGGGTGTTTGTCGTCTTTTAGATGCAGGAGCAGGGATAGGCTCGTTATCTGCGGCTTTTTTGGATAGATGGATAGATGGCGGGTTTCATTTTCAGCGTGTAGAGCTGAATGCCTTCGAGCTCGACACCGATTTGGTTGGACATCTGTCGCAAACGCTGGATAAATACAATAACAGGGGCGAAGCAGGAGCCACCGGTGCGATGGGAGGTACGGTCCGATCACCGCGGTGGCGTGGGTGCGGCGGCATGGGGCTTGGTGGCCGCTCACGACGGTACACCAGGAGTGGATGGTGTTCGGGTCAAGGATGGAGAGAATACCCCAGGGGAGTCGAGCGGTTACGGGAAGAACGGCATGACACCTTCAAGTGGAAACACGACCGCCAAAGAAACGTCGAAGCCAGCGCCCCGAGCGGCCACCGAACGGGGTGACAGCGTATGCACCAACGGCTTGGTGCAACGATGACGGCTGGTTCCCTGCGACAGCTTGGCTGTGAAGGCAGCCAGGAAAGCGCAGTGCGGGAAAACCGCATGCTGCGTTTGATGAGGGAGAGCGAGCGAACATGGCTAGGATTCGGCTCTGTGAGGCACCGCCGGACGAAAGGGGCGGAAACAGATAGGCTGAATCTACGGACACGGGACACCTGCTCTCTACTCTACTGTGATGCTCTTCATTTCTCACACAAACCACGAACACGAAGAATTTTTCATTTTTAAATCAAGATGTTAGTTTTTAGACAGCCTCTCAGCGACTCTCAAGCTCAGTGCCACGCGGCATTGGGCACCTGAGCCAAGCCGTTAGGGCGCGCACGACGGATGCTCGACACACAGTTGAAGAATAAATGATGGACATAGCACTTTCTGTAAATGGAGTACCAATAAGGCTTACCACGAGAGGTGGTATCATATCACTGAGAACCATGACGAGGCATGAGCTATTTTCATGAAACTCTGGATACTGTAGAGAATCCGGACATTATCGTTCGTGGAAATAGTGGCAGCTTTAAGGCCACAAAGGCTTCGGGAAGAAGAAATGGCTGGTCGCAGTGTATCGAGAGGTATCGAGAAATGATGGTTTTGTTATAACGGCATATTTCTTGTCCACAAAACCAAAAGGAGAAATCATATGCTTAACAACATTAACCCAGGAAACAGGCAATTTCGTTGCGAATTGTTTAACCATGGCTAACGATATTATGAAGCTACATGCTCGCAAAACATTGGATCGACTATGACGAAGAAGCAGATGTCTTATACATGAGCTTTCGTAAACCACAGCGAGCAAACAACACTATTGAATTCAATGAGGATGTACTTCTCAGAAAGGATGACAATGAGATTGTAGGAATAACCATTATGAACGCGAGCACTAGAAAAGCACCGTAGAATTATAGGCTGCCTGCAAGCAAGGGGGGCATAAATTTGAAAACATCAATCGAAACATACGCCTGACACTACGCTCAACCCGACCACCCGAAGTGCTGGTGCACTTTGGGCAGCGGGGTAGCTTGTCGTTAGGGCGTCTCGCTCAATAAGGAAGGCAAGAGTGTGTCCTATGATTGTTCAGACTTCTATCACTCTCCCCGATGAGCTTGTTGCTGAGCTTGATCAGCGAGCATCTCGACGAAGAACGCTCCGCCCTAGTAGCAGAAGCGCTCCGCTGTTTTTTTATCACTCATCGCTCTACGAATGATGAGATCAAGATTCCAGATCGCCACGCTGAAGAGTTAATCGAGAAGCGGAAGACATTCTCGACTATCAGGTCATCCCTTGAAAAAGGTGATTTATATCGAGTCCCTCATCCTTCCGCCCGCGACCCAAAGCGGTCACGCGTGTTTGTTGTTGTGGGCCGTCAAAGCGGCAATTTCACTTTGTGCTCCATGCTGCCGGTAGACAAGGAGATATCGTATTGTTACCAGCGGTTGAAGAGAAAAGACTGCAACTTTCAAAGCGCACCGCGGCACAGAAAAAGTCGCTGCTCGGTCAGTTTCTTACGCCCGAAAAGACAGCAACATTCATGGCTGGTCTTTTCCGGGATGGAAAAAGTGTTTGTCGTCTTTTAGATGCGGGAGCAGGGATGAGCTCGTTATCTGCGGCTTTTTGGATAGATGGATAGATGGCGGGTTTACCATTTTCTAGCGTGTAGAAACCTGAATGCCTTTGAGCTTGACACTGATTTGGTTGGACATCTGTCGCAAACGCTGGATAAATACAATAACAGGGGCGATTTTCTCGGTAATATCTACGAGGACGATTTTATACATGTGGCGGTCGAATCACTGTCCGGTAGTCTATTTGCCAAACCCTTGAAACCTTATACGCACGCAATCCTCAACCCCCCCTACAAGAAAATCAACAGCAATTCCATTTACCGGCTGGCTCTGCGCCGGGTCGGCATCGAGACTGTGAATCTGTATTCAGCCTTTGTGGCGCTTGCAGTGGACATGTTGGTACCGGGCGGGCAGGTCGTAGCGATCATCCCGCGCAGCTTTTGCAACGGGCCGTACTACCGTCCTTTCCGTGACCTCATCCTTAAACGGGCGGCCATCCGCCATGTACACTTGTTCGAATCGCGCAACAAGGCATTCAAGGATGACAGGGTGCTGCAGGAGAACATCATCATCCTGCTGGAGCGCGGCGTCGGTCAGGGGCCGGTGATAGTCTCGACTTCGACTGATGACAGCTTTAACGATTTGGTTGCCCATGAACACCCGTTCGACCGGATCGTGTTCCCGGATGACCCCGAGCGCTTCATCCACGTGCCCATATCGCCCGAGCGGAACATCATCGAATTATCCCCGGCGATCCGCTACACGCTGGCCGATCTCGGCATCAGGGTTTCGACCGGGCCTGTAGTCGATTTCCGGGTGAAGGAGCATTTGCGCGACATGCCGGGAGTAGGCACGGCGCCCTTACTTTACCCCGCCCACTTCGGGGGACGGAACACCACTTGGCCCATCGAGGGCATGAAGAAGTCCAACGCCATCGAGCGCAACGCCGACACCGAAAAATGGCTATACCCCAACGGTTTCTATTGTGTGGTGCGGCGCTTCTCGTCTAAGGAGGAAAAGCGCCGGATCGTGGCAAGCGTGGTCGAGCCGGACACGTTCGGCGGTGCGCCGATGCTGGGTCTTGAGAACCACCTCAACGTTTTCCACGACAACAGACGCGGGTTGCCCGAGCCTCTGGCCCGGGGGTTGGCCGTGTTCCTGAACACGACCGCGGTAGATGAGTATTTCCGGCGCTTCAACGGCCACACACAGGTCAATGCCACCGACCTCAAGTTGATGAAGTATCCGAGCCGTGACGCCCTTATTCGGCTTGGCGCGTGGGCCATGCAGCACTGAAGTATGGGTAGCTGATGTACCTTCACATCTGATTCATTTCAATGGTGAACGTTTCCTTGGGCCATACAATATGCCCTAACTTCGACTGGCTCCCACGCTCCAGAGACTGTCGGTGTTAATCAGTGGTTCCATGCTGGATTCGAGAAGGCATAGCAGGAGCGCGAAAGCCCCTCTCCCGCCGGGAGAGTGTCGTAAAAGCCCATCCGTGGAGCGTAGCGCAGGCGTCCCCGCCTGCATTTTTCGATGCAGGCGAGGACGCCTGCGCTACTTTTGCGACACCCTCGCCGGGAGAGGGGTTGGGGAGAGGGGATCGAATAGGCGGACTTGGTGGTAGTCAGGTAGATTGAGCAAAGGGCGTAGGATGCGGTGAGCGCGGGAGATCCTTCAGGGTGGCACTGCCGGGCGGCGCGAACCGCATCAATGGACGGCCCGTGCCCAAACCCCGGTTAGACATCAAGGATACGCAAGGTGCACAGAAAGCCGCCAAGCTGCATGAGGTTAGGTGTTGTGCAACAACATATATGGGCGGTGGCATGAGTTACATGCTCTTCATCGACGAGAGCGGTCGGGATCTCAGGGAATCGCCTTACGCGGTGCTGGCCGGGATTGCGGTTGAAGACCGTGATTTGTGGAATTGGTAATCCCTGAGCCCTTCTTCGTACATAGTCACCTGACGACGGCCGTTCAGATTGCAGACATCGTAGCCTATCTGACGGCCTGGGGAGTGCGTGTCGGCGGCATGTCGCGGCCCGCCCGGGAGGAACTGGGTGATCTGGCCGCTCAGGTTTGCGATATGCGGTATCAGACGAGGCGCGAGGTGAATAGCAGACCGGATTTTGTCATCCGGAGTTTTGCGGTTATCGATGACTTGCGTTCGAGAGATGAGCGTGAAGAAACAGGCGGGCAATAAAAAAGGCAATGCCAGCGTTCGCCAGCAAAGCCTCCAGAACAGATTATTTTAGAAAACAGACCGAATTGCAACAAAAAATTCAGTTCCACAATATTTCGGACCGTGACGAGGCGAATGCTTTTTTTAGTCCACGGATTACGCAGATTCTCACAGATTAAAAACGAAACAATCCGTGAGAATCTGCATAATCTGCGGACAGAGAAGAGAGTGTGATTTTTTGCGGCTGATTCGCGGCAAAAAAGAATTTCCATGGGAGTGCACCGCTTCCGAAAAAACAGGCTGAAACAGGATACTAGGAGAACTCAGCGTGACAACGGCCCAAGACGTACTGCTCCCCGACATCGGGGACTTCTCGGAAGTAGAGGTCATCGAGGTCCTGGTACAACCCGGCGACCAGGTCAGCCTCGATCAGTCCCTGATTACCCTGGAGAGCGACAAGGCGACCATGGAAATTCCCTCCCCCCTGGCCGGCGAGGTCACCTTCCTCGCAGTCAAGGTGGGAGACAAACTGAGTCAAGGGGATCCGGTGCTCACCTTAGAGCCGCAGGTCCGACCGGACGAGGGACCGACCGCTACGACCGAGGCCACCGCGGAGGAGACCGAAACTACCCCCGCCCCTGTGATCGAGCCCGAACCCGAGCCGGAGAGAGTTGCTCCAAGACCTGGCGAGGCGGAGCGCCGCCAGGCCCCGGTACCGCCGCGACCGGAAGATCTGGCGATCGCCGCGGGACGCAAGCCCCACGCCAGCCCGGCTGTGCGCCGGTTCGCCCGTGAACTGGGCGTCGATTTGACCTTGGTCGAGGGCTCGGGTCCCAAACACCGCATTCTCAAGACCGATGTCCAGGACTATGTAAAAAAGACCCTGGCCCGAGGTACCGCCGGGGCACCGGGCACCAGCCTACCCTTTCAGCTTCCCTCCGCGCCCGAGATCGACTATTCCAAATTCGGCGCGGTGGAGCTCACTCCCCTGCCGCGTATTAAGAAGATCGGTGGACGTCGTCTCCACCTGAATTGGCTCAGCATCCCCCATGTCACTCACCACGATGCGGCGGACATCACAGACCTGGAGGCCTTTCGGAACGCCCGGCGGGAATCGGCGGCCACGGCGGGCATAAAACTCACCTTCCTGCCGATCCTGCTCAAGGCGGTGGCCAAGGCACTGGAGCGGTTTCCCAACCTCAAGGCGTCGCTCACCGGCGACGGCGAGCGCCTGGTGCTCAAGCACTTCACTCACCTCGGCGTAGCGGTGGACACCCCGGACGGATTAGTGGTCCCGGTCATCCGGGACGTAGACAAGAAGGGCGTCTACGAGCTTGCCCGCGAGCTCACGGAGGCGAGCACCAAGGCGCGGGAAGGCAAGCTGCTGCCGGGGGACATGCAGGGGGGGTGTTTTACCGTCTCCAGTCTGGGAGGTATCGGCGGCACCGCCTTTACCCCCATCATCAACGCCCCGGAAGTCGCCATCCTGGGCATCTCCCGCGCGGAGACAAAGCCGGTCTGGAACGGTAGCGACTTCGTCCCGCGTCTCATCCTGCCCATGGCCCTCTCCTATAACCATCGGGTGATCGACGGCGCGGAAGCCGCACGCTTCACCGGCCGGCTGCGGGAACTGCTGGAAGATATTCGAAACCTACTGCTTTGATTTCGATTGAACCGCAGAGGCGCTGAGAGAGCGATCATCCACAGATTCCGGCGCGCCGTGGAAAGGTGCGCACTCTCAGTGGGTGAGCTTCCTACCCGGCAGTGCGGTCCATCATCCGAAAAGCTCGCTGTGTGATCCAAGCCGAGCCAATCTAAGGATAGAAGCGTCCGATTTGCGGTAAATCAACAACAAATCGGGCTTGATGTGGCATTCACGATAACCTGCCCACTCGCTGCTTAAGTCGTGGTCATGGTAGCGAGCAGCAAGCGATTGATCAGTCGTCAGTGCCATGAGGACAGGCCGTAGAAGCTTATCGAGCGTAGCCTGATGTTTGCCCTTGGCCTCGCGCTTGTAGTCACGTTTGAAGGCAGAAGAGCGATCAATCGCCCGCATGCAGGTCTGCCATCAAGTCATCGACACTATTGAAACGCTTACCCTTTCCGCCTTCCA
Source organism: Candidatus Thiosymbion ectosymbiont of Catanema sp. Cochon2018 (assembly GCA_011392765.1). Classification (GTDB taxonomy): domain Bacteria; phylum Pseudomonadota; class Gammaproteobacteria; order Chromatiales; family Chromatiaceae; genus Thiosymbion; species Thiosymbion ectosymbiont_A. Next base: position 49,264 of record WYCW01000005.1, read on the forward strand.
GTTCGGCAATGGCCTGGCGCGTGGCGGCGTTGGGTACTCTTGCTCCATGCGTATCGGAGGTGCCCTCCTTAGTATTGGTGCCGATTCGAGCATGAACGTAGGCATCGGCAGTGTCGGCAATACCCATAATGATTCTCCGCACCAGTAACGTGGGGGTGATCCTTGTGATCGCCCGGTTCATCTGCGCAAGCGCAAGGGACATTGGAGATATAGCACCGTGAGCACTCACGCGCAACCGATTCATCCGCTTTATCCGCACAGGCAGGGGGAACATCATTCATCACTCATCAAAGGCGCTCGTTTGCAGCTCGGAGTAGCCCTCGGGCGTGCGGACGATGAACAGAGCGGGAGTCCGGAGGGATTCGGCCAGGGTGAACCCCGCCTGCGGCCCCAGGACCAGGAAGGCCGTCGCCAGGGCGTCCGCCCGCGCCGTCCGCGGCGCCAGCACGGTCACGGATGCGAGCCGATGGGTTACCGGGTGGCCGGTCTTGGGGTCGACGGTATGGGAGTAGCGTTTGCCCTCCCGCTCGAAGAAATTGCGGTAGTCGCCGGAGGTCGCCATCGCGCCGTCGCGCAACGCCAAGATCCTGTGGACTACTCGTCCTCCGGGGTCGGGACGCTCGACTGCGATCCGCCAGGGGAGCCCCCGGCCGTTGTATCCGCGGCCCCTCAGTTCACCGCCGATCTCGATCAAATAGTTGGTGACCCCGGTCGCGTCGAGCAGTTCGGCGAGGCGGTCCACACCATAGCCCTTGGCGATCGCGGATAGATCCAGGTACAGCGTGGGCTCGGATTTCCTCAGCGCCGGCGGGTCGGAGCGGACGGACAACTTACGGTAGCCGACGCTCGCTTTTGCCTGCGCAAGCTCGGCGTCTGTGGGTAGGGTATCGGTCCTGCCGCCCGGACCGAAGCCCCACAGGTTCACCAGGGGTCCGACCGTGACGTCGAAGGCCCCTTCACTCACCTCGCTGACCCGGATGGCTTCCTTTACCAGTCCGGCCAGTGCCGGGGAGACGGCGAACCAGCCGGTAGTGCGGCTGCGATTGAAGCCCGAGACCTCGGAGTCGTCCCGATAGGTGGACGTCAGATCGGTGACCAGATCCAGTTCGGCGTCGATCCTGTCCCGAAGTTCCTGGGGCTCGATCGCCGGCGATAGGTCCACTACCTGGATGCTGTAGAAGGTCCCCATGGTGGTGCCCTGCAGCTCCATGATTCGATGCGGCGGAGCGGGAGTGCAGCAAGCCAAAAGCGACAGGAGGACGAGCGGGGAGGAGAAACGGAGGTACCGGAACATGCGCTGGTCCTTCGATCGAGATGCAATTTACCTGCACCGTGCGACAATAGGACATCTTGAAGAATGCAGAGGTTTTCGATAATCCCTCTGCCTCACCGGTTCCGGGAGTATGTTCAGTATCATCGACCGCTATATCCTGCTGGAGGTGCTCAAGGTCTTTGCGGCGATTCTGACTACGTTCCTGCTGGTCGTGCTCAGCATGCTCTTTCTCCGCACCCTGGAGAAGGTAAACGTAGGCGCCCTCACCAGCGACCTGGTAATACGTTTCGTGGGCCTGCAGGTCGCGCGGGAGCTCTCCAGCCTGATGCCTCCGGCATTCTTCATCTCCGTTCTGGTCGTACTTGGCCGGATGTCCCGCGACAGTGAGCTGATCGCGCTGAGTACCTGCGGATTAGGGCCTGGCCGCATTTATCGCTCCCTGTTCTACCTTGCACTGCCGGTTGCCCTGTTGACGGCCTGGTTTTCCTTCGTGGTGCGCCCCCTGGTCGTCTCCGAGATCATGGAGATTCGTCATCAGCGCAATGATCAGGTACAGCAGATCAAGGGAATAAAGGAGGGACGTTTTTACCAACACGAGCGGGGGCTGGTTACCGTCTATGTGGAAAAGATCGAGGACGAGAAGTGGCTGCGCAATATCTTTGTTCACGACCGCCGCCGGGATCGGATCAAGTTGGTGGTCAGCGAAACAGGGTTGCGCCGGGCCGACGCGGCGTCGGGCGATCATTTCGTGACCCTGATGAACGGATATCGTTACGACGGGGTTCCGGGGCAGCCCGACTATTCCATCGGTGTCTTCGATCGCTATAATCTGCGTATTGAGCCGATGGAAACCACGCACTTCCGAAGTGGAAAACCTGCCAGCCTTCAGACCGCAGAGCTTCTGGGTTCCGAAGATATGCGGAATCAGGTGGAGCTGCAACACAGAATCGGCAGTCCGCTTGCCGTCTTTACCCTGACCTTGCTGACGATTCCTCTGACGGCAAAGTCGCCGCGCCAGCGCGCCAGCGGCCGCATGCTCCTGGCTTTCCTTACCTACTTCGGCTTCTTCAATCTGCAACGTCTGGCAGAGAATTGGTTCGAGACCGGTATCACACCGAAGTGGCTCGGAAGCCTCTGGTATCAGGCCCTGATTCTGGTCCTGGTACTGGCGATCCTGTTGCCGGAGAGCCGCTGGCTGCGGCGGTTGAAACGGCGTTCGCCACGCCCGATCCCGGCTCGGGATGCATCCCCGTAAGATTTACACTCGCTGTCACATATGGGTGTTGCGGCAAGCGAGGTATGTTTTTGGTTGACAAGTTGCTTCCAGCGACCAGTCGCCGGCTTCCAGCCGCTGCAGCCGTCAGTCCTCTCCGATGACCCGATCGTCCCGGGGTTTGGACAAGAGTTTCTCCGCTTCGGCCTGACTATCGGCAAAGACCATCCGATATTGGAACGTCTCTGCGGAGGGTTGCTCTCGACGCAGCCGGCGCACCAGGGTGCGTGCATCTCGATAGTGGTCTTTCGTTTCTATGTGCGTCAGCAATGACGGCGGCGAAATCTTATAGACGAAATAGGGCATCTGACTAAACACTCGTCTCGGTGATCGAAATCCATGGGTGCGAAGGGGCACCCGAGAGCTTCAAGGCGCCTGTGCAAGGCCGAGATACCCCACCCTGTTCGGGCGTGTGGGCGCATGTAACCGAAGGTGCTCGGCAACCGTGTTTTTCAAGGTCCCCCGAAAGCTTCCCGATTTTGTTTGTCCATGGAAGATTTTTCAAGGTTTCCCGAGGATGGGGCGCTGCAGCTTCAGCGGGCGTGAAGGGGCGACGACGTAAGTCTTCGGGTCAAGGGCTCAGTCGCTGCGCCCATAAAAAACACAGTTTTTGGCGGGAGAAAGCGGGGATTGTGGTATGGTTTGCACTGCAGTGCTGCCGCCGTTTCGGCCTGCATAGTGCGGCGGTCCCCGCCACAGGACACCTTAAAGATAACTTCGGGGTGCCCGTGTGGGGTAAGGATACCCCATCTTGTTCGATCGGATGGCCGAGTTGAACATGCAGCGAAGTCGAAGGTACAGGTTTGACTTCGCGTGGTGAAAAATCCCATCGGTGGGATTGTTCAAGGTTCCCGCAAGATGTCGTAAACAAGACTCGTCCTGTCATGCGTAGCCGTTCGGGCGCTCGGGGCCGAGTCGTAAGGAGAGGCAAAAGATGATCAAACCAGTCGGCTCCGACGAGCTGCAACCATTGTTCGTTTACGATCCGGACCAGCACCATGCGCTGCTGCGTGAGGCGAAGGGGCTGCCTTCGGTGGTGATCAGTTCCCAGGCTGCGGGTAATGCGGTCATGATGGGCGGCGGCTACTTCAGCCCGCTCAAAGGCTATATGACGGTGGAAGACGCCGTGAGTGTGGCCCGGACCATGAAGACTACCGACGGTATGTTTTTCCCGGTACCCGTGCTGTGTCTGCTCGACAAGGTCGATACCATCGAGGGGGCCGGGCGCATCGCCTTGCGCGATCCGAACCTGGAGGAAAATCCGGTTCTCGCAGTCATGGACGTGGAGCGCATCGAGGCCGTCAGCGATGAACAAATGGCTCTGATGACGGACAAGGTCTATCGCACGGACGACCCGAAGCATCCGGGTGTCGCCGCCTTTAACGGCCAAGGCCGGTTTGCGGTCTCCGGGTCCATCCAGGTACTGCACTTTTCCTATTTCCAGGACGATTTCCCCGACACCTTCCGCACTGCGGTGGAGATTCGCAACGAGATCGCCGAGCGCGGATGGAGCAAGATCGTCGCCTTTCAGACCCGCAACCCGATGCACCTGGCCCACGAGGAGCTGTGCCATATGGCCATGGAGCGTCTCGGGTGCGATGGCCTGGTCATCCACATGCTGTTGGGCAAGCTCAAGGCCGGTGACATCCCCGCCCCGGTGCGGGACGCGGCTATCCGCAAGATGGTCGAGCTTTATTTCCCGCCGAACAGTGCCATGGTCACCGGCTACGGCTTCGATATGCTCTACGCCGGCCCGCGGGAGGCGGTTCTGCATGCCTACTTCCGCCAGAACATGGGCGCGACCCACTTCATTATCGGTCGCGATCACGCAGGGGTGGGTGACTACTACGGGGCCTTCGACGCCCAGTCCATCTTCGACGAGGAGGTCCCGAAGGGTGCGCTCGAAATCGGGATCTTCAAGGCCGATCACACCGCCTGGTCCAAGAAGCTCGACAAGGTCGTGATGATGCGCGAAGCACCGGATCATACCAAGGAGGACTTCGTGCTCCTGTCCGGCACCAAGGTGCGGGAGATGTTGTCCGAGGGCATTGCTCCGCCCGAGGAGTTCTCACGTCCCGAGGTGGCCCAAATTCTGATCGACTACTATCGATCGTCGCAGTGATTCCGCGGGCCCCCTCCGGCGTCACCGGTTCCGTGCATCGGGAAGGTAGGTCGGGTTGAGCGTGGCTGCATGGAGTCTGTGAGGGGTCCGGGGTAGCCCCGCGGTGGATCCTGTGGACTGAGTGGACCGCGTGGACAGGAGGTAGCCGTGGGAGCCCAGGGACCCTAGGGGGCGTTCTCAATCAATAAATCATCTAAGTGTTGTAGTTGTAGTTGTAGGCTGGGTTGAGGAACGAAACCCAGCTTTTCCGATCCGCAATACCCTGTGCTGGGTTTAGCCGTCCCTGGCCGTAACCCAGCCTACGGGCTTGATTTTTATGATGATTCGGCTCAATTGAGAACGTCCCCTAGGTGCCCACTGCAAACTCCCCGGTCCACCCTGTCCACCCCGTCCACGGCAGTAAACGTCCGCATTCGCATTTTGCGTATTGTTGGTGCAAAATACCCGATGGCTTCCCCGTTATTGTCGGTGGCCCCGAGATCGTAACCGTTCGGCCTCCTCCTGGATCCTGGTCTCGAAGACCAAAAATCATAGGGTCTGAACGGCTACCCGAAATCCCTATCCCTATAGAATTAAAGAATTGCCGGAGAAAACAACCATGTCCGATAAACCGATCAATGAAAGCCGCCGTGGCGCCGTCAAGGCGATGTTGGGTGGTCTGGCCGCCGTCCCGTTGATGAACCTGGTCGGTATGCCGGCCGCGCAGGCGGAAGGCTTGCCCCAGGTCGATGAGGCGAAGGATCCCACCGCAATCGCCCTAAAGTATAAGCATGATGCCACTGCAGCTGAGCGTGTCGATGCCAAGGGTGAGGCCGTTCGTCCGGGAAAGCCGCCGGAGGAGCAGACCTGCGCTAACTGCCAGTTCATTCAGGCCGACGAAGGTGACTGGCGTCCCTGCCAACTCTTCCCAGGCAAGCTTGTTAAGGCCGAAGGCTGGTGCGCTTCCTGGACGCTGAAGGCAGGTGCGTAAAAGTCGGGAGCCTCCTCTCTCGGGCGTAACGGAGCGGGGCTTCGGCCTCGCTTTTCTTTTGCGCAGGCCGGTCTCGTCGGCATGGGCAACCGGTGCCACACTGAGGTGTCGCCAGCTAGCCTGGCGGCAGACAGGGCGCCCTGCTGAGATGTGTGGGCGAGGATAGCATTGCCCATTTCCGCCCGGACAAACCCATGTTGCACGATCAGAACTTCAAGAACCTCCTCCTCGACTACCTGCACAGAGAGCGACGCCCGCCGCTTCTCCATCCACCGCCTGGCCCACTACTGTCTGGATTTAGCCGAATTGATGGAGACCGACCGCGTGGTCCCGGTGGTCATCTTCCTGCGCCAAGCGAAAGGTGTGGCCCAACGCCTGCGCCTGAGCGGAGATCAGGACACCTACCTCGACTTCCACTACCTGAGCTGCGCCCTCGGTGAGCTGTCCTATGAGGACTACCGCGACAGCGACAACCTGGTGGCACGGCTGAACCTGCCCAACATGCGGTATCCCGCGCAACGCAAGATCGAAGTCTATGCCCAGGCAGTACGGGGACTCACTACTCTGGAACCCGATCCCGAGAAGCAACTCAAGTACCTGGACTTCATCGACATCTATGCGGCGCTTGACGATAATGAACGGGCCGAATATCAACGTGACTATCCCGACGAGGCGCAGACCATGAGCCGATTTGCCGAACGCTTCCGCGAGGAGGGCATGCAGCAAGGTATGCAACAGGGTATGCAGCAGGGCATGCAGCAAGGTATGCAGCAGGGCATGCATCAAGGCGAAGCCTTGGTATTGGAACGGCTGCTCCGTCTGAAATTCGGTACCTTACCCGACGCAGTGCAGCAACGGATCGAGCAGGCCAGCGAGCAGACCTTGCTGGAGTGGTCCGAGCGGGTTCTCACCGCCAGTCGCCTCGATGAGGTTCTGCACTGAGGGCGCGTCGACGCTCAGCTCATCATAATGGGGAGGACCAAACACAGCCGACGCTGGCTCGACCGGCATTTCAAGGATGTCTATGTGAAACGGGCCCGGCAGGAGGGCTACCGCTCCCGTGCCGCGTACAAGCTGTTGGAGATCCAGGCAAAGAAGCGGATCCTGGGTCCCGGTATGTCGGTGGTGGATTTGGGGGCGGCTCCGGGTGGTTGGAGCCAAGCGGCGGCCCGGATTATCGGAGCCCAGGGGCGGATCGTCGCCCTCGACATCTTGCCGATGGAACCCTTGCCGAACGTGACCTTCATTCAGGCCGACTTCCGTGAGGAGGCCACCTTGGCTCGACTCCGGCAAACCCTGAATGGTGAGGTGGCGGACGTCGTGCTCTCGGATATGGCGCCGAACCTGAGTGGTAACCCCGCGGTGGATCAACCGCGCATGATCTATCTGGGTGAGCTGGCCCTGGAGTTGGCCCGGCAGGTGCAGAAACCCGGTGGGTCACTGGTGGTCAAAACCTTTCAGGGGGAAGGTTTCGAGGCGTTCCACAAAGAGCTGCGCACCTCCTTCGAACGCGTTACCAGTCGTAAGCCGAAATCCTCCCGTCCCGGAAGCCGAGAGCTCTATCTGGTAGCGACGGGGTATACTTCATACTGAAGTCTTGCCGTAACTGTTCAGGCCCCCCTTTTGCGCGGTGAAAGCACAACCGGAAAAAACTACGAATCCCGCGAATCGGCGCGAATCGGTTTTCGCGTGAATTCGCGTGATTCGTAGTTTTTCCATCTTAAGGTTGGGTAGCTGAATAGTTACGTCTTGCCTTTGATAGCAACTGCCAGCGTCCCCATTTCCCGAGCATATCGCGCGAAAATGCCACCGGGGCCGGTTTTCGCGGAACAAGAGGACTCATGCCGTGAGCGACATGGCGAAGAATTTGATTCTCTGGGTGGTCATTGCGGTCGTCCTGATGTCGGTATTCAACAACTTTACGTCGACCCAGAGTGGCCCGCAGCCTATGGCCTATTCCGATTTCATCGACCAGGTGCGTCAGGGCCGGATCAAGGAGGTGACCATCACCGGGCGCGCCATCGAGGGGGTGAGCGAATCCGACCAGCGTTTCTCCACCTACAGCCCTGGGGATGATGGCTTGGTGGGCGACCTGCTCAATAACAATGTGGCGATCAAGGCGGGTCCTCCTGAGAAGCCCTCGATCCTGATGCAAATCCTGATCAACTGGTTCCCGCTGTTTGTCCTCATCGGGCTGTGGATCTTCTTCATGCGCCAGATGCAGGGGGGGGCCGGGGGTCGTGGGGCGATGTCCTTCGGTAAGAGCCGTGCCCGCATGCTCTCGGAGGATCAGGTCAAGGTCACCTTCAACGACGTGGCCGGTGCCGACGAGGCCAAAGAGGAAGTCACGGAGATGGTCGACTTCCTGCGGGATCCGGCCAAGTTCCAGAAGCTCGGTGGTAAGATCCCCAAGGGTGTGCTCATGGTCGGTGCCCCAGGTACCGGCAAGACGCTCTTGGCACGCGCCATTGCCGGTGAGGCCAAGGTACCCTTCTTCACCATCTCCGGCTCCGACTTCGTCGAGATGTTTGTCGGCGTGGGCGCCTCGCGTGTGCGCGATATGTTCGAGCAGGCCAAGAAACACGCCCCCTGTATTATCTTCATCGATGAAATCGACGCCGTCGGCCGCCACCGTGGTGCCGGTTTGGGGGGGGGGCACGACGAGCGCGAGCAGACCTTGAACCAGCTCCTGGTGGAGATGGACGGTTTCGAGGGCAATGAGGGCGTCATCGTCATCGCCGCCACCAACCGGCCCGACGTGCTCGACCCGGCCCTGCTGCGCCCGGGCCGCTTCGACCGGCAAGTGGTGGTACCGCTACCGGACGTGCGTGGGCGCGAGCAGATCCTCAAGGTCCACATGCGCAAGATCCCGGTAGGGGAGGACGTAAAAGCCTCCATCATCGCCCGTGGTACGCCAGGCTTTTCCGGTGCCGATCTGGCCAACCTGGTGAATGAAGCGGCCTTGTTCGCCGCCCGCGGAAACAAGCGGCTGGTCGATCAGGAAGAATTCGAAAAGGCCAAGGACAAGATTATGATGGGCGCGGAGCGTCGCTCCATGGTCATGTCCGAGGACGAGAAGAAGCTCACCGCCTATCACGAGGCCGGACATGCCATCGTCGGGCGGCTGGTGCCGGCCCACGATCCGGTCTACAAGGTCAGCATCATCCCCCGTGGCCGAGCTCTGGGTGTGACCATGTTCCTGCCCGAGGAGGACCGCTACAACCTGAGCAAGCAACGTCTGGAGAGTCAGATCTCCAGTCTCTTCGGCGGCCGCATTGCCGAAGCGCTGATTTTCGGCCCGGAGAGCGTGACCACCGGCGCCCAGAACGATATCCATCGCGCCACCGAGATTGCCCGCAACATGGTCACCAAGTGGGGCCTGTCAGAGAAGCTGGGACCGCTCACCTACAGCGAGGAGGAACAGGAGGTCTTTCTCGGCCACTCGGTGACCCAGCACAAAAACGTCTCCGACGAGACGGCACATCTGATCGACGAGGAGGTACGAAATGTCATCGACCGCAACTATGAGCGGGCGCAAGGGCTGCTCGACGAAAACATGGACAAGCTGTACGCCATGGCCGATGCCTTGATCAAATACGAGACCATAGACTCGGACCAAATCGACGACATCATGGCCGGACGTTCCCCGCGGATACCCAAGGACTGGGACGAAGAAACGGAGAACGGGTCCGGCGGCGCGACGGCGACCCTGGGCACCAAACCCGGAAGTGAGACCACCGGTGAGGGCCGTATCGGTGGCCCGGCGGGCGAGCACTGAATCGCTCCTGTAGGATCTGCATCAAACCCCGGAGCGCCATGGAAGGCGTTCCCTACTTGGCAAACCGCAATCTAGAAGTTACTTTGTCACAGAACCCTAGCGGTGAAGCAATCTTCGTCGTCTCAGTAGGTTCGCACAGTGAGTCATTCACCATATAGGTCACGCTCGTAAGGCCCAACAAGGCGCTCCAGCCGACGTATTTGCTTTCGCTTCGCTAAGGTAAATCCGCAGCTGAGCTTGGGCAATAGGCGTTCGCTTTGCCCATCTTACCGGTTCTTCCTTGAGGAAGAGAGCTTGAGGGAAAGGGATTGGGAGAAGGTAATCGAAACAACCCCGCACTCGAATTTTTTGTGCAGTGTAAAAACCTGACTTATTTGTAAAGATGTGGAACCGTGCAGCGAAAGTTCCATAAAACCCAAGAAAAAATCCTGTTAATCTTGAACATCCTGTTAATCCTGTCCGATTAGAACATTGCGACAAGCGTTCAGATGCAACTGCAATCGCTTCTCTTAGGATGAACTCCATAGACTGCGCGGGCAAATTGTTGGATCTGTCCCGGCCCTGTGTGATGGGCGTCTTGAACGTTACCCCCGATTCCTTTTCGGACGGGGGTGATTATTTCGGCCTCGCTCCGGCGCTGCGTCGCGCGGAGCGTATGGTCGAAGAGGGCGCCGACATCCTGGATATCGGCGGCGAGTCTACCCGGCCGGGGGCCACCCCGGTATCGGTGCGCGAGGAAATCGAGCGGGTAGTGCCAGTAATCAAGGCCCTTGCTCCCCGCATTCCCGTGCCGATCTCCGTTGATACCAGCAAGCCGGAGGTCATGCGTGCCACGGTGAAGGCCGGGGCCGGGATGATCAACGATGTGCGCGCCTTGCGTGGGCCGGGAGCCCTGGAGGCCGCGGTCGAGGCCGACGTGCCGGTGTGCCTGATGCACATGCGGGGAGAACCTGGGACCATGCAGGAGGCACCGGCGTATCACGACGTGGTGTCCGAGGTTCGGGACTTCCTGCGCCGGCGGATCGAGGTCTGCGTCGGTGCCGGTATAGCCCCGGGCCGTATAATAGTGGATCCGGGTTTTGGTTTCGGGAAGACCCTGGTACACAACCTCGCGTTGTTGGCGAGGCTGGGCGAGCTGTGCTCGCTCGGGTCTCCGGTCCTGGTCGGCCTGTCGCGTAAATCCATGATCGGCACCCTCACCGGCAGATCGGTCACTGAGCGTCTTGCGGGAAGCCTGGCGGCCGCGGTGCTGGCGGTCGAACGCGGTGCCCGCGTGGTGCGGGTGCACGATGTGGCCGCCACGGTGGATGCCCTGCGGGTGGTCCGAGCGGTATACGGTTGTGGGCTGCCCGAACCATAGTCCGAGTTTTCTACTGTTGGGCTGAATAATCGGGATCGAAATCGGGATCGTTATCGAAATCGAACGCACAATGGGACTTGGGCACGAAAGACTTGACGTTTACCGCCTCTCGATCAGCTACGTTGCCTGGGTGTACGAAAAGGTAGGTGCCTTGAGTGGTACCCATCGGCATGCTCGGGATCAGTGGCTTCGCGCCAGTCAATCGATTCCGTTGAACATTGCCGAAGGTAACGGTAAAAGCACGGAGGGGGATCGAAGACGTTATTTCGAAATTGCCCGCGGGTCGGCGTTGGAATGTGCTGCCATCCAGGACGTTCTGGTGGTCGGCAAGGCTTTCAGCTCAGAGGAAAGCCAGGGACACAAGATTGAACTGGACCGCATAGCCGCAATGCTCAGTCGATTGGGAGGAAGAGGTTATGGCGTTGGAGAAGATTCTGCGCCGTATGGAATCGGAAGTCTCGATCCCGATCCCGATTTCGATCCTGAAAAGATCAAAACCCAACCAGACGCTGCAACGGACGCGGACAAGCCGCGCCGCTGAACTTGAACGATAGACGTGATAGATGGGTGAAAAGGTGACGCGCAAATACTTCGGTACCGACGGCATTCGGGGACGGGTGGGCGAGGGGAACATCACCCCGGACTTCGCACTCAAACTGGGCTGGGCCGCGGGGCGCGTGCTCGGCGAGGGACGGGGCGGCAAGGTGCTGATCGGCAAAGACACCCGCATCTCGGGCTACATGTTCGAATCCGCCCTGGAGGCCGGTCTGGTCGCCGCCGGCATGGACATCCGACTACTTGGCCCGATGCCTACACCCGCCATCGCCTACCTGACTCGGACCCTGCGGGGGGTTGCCGGTATCGTAATCAGTGCCTCTCACAACCCCTACCAGGACAATGGTCTCAAGTTCTTCTCGGCAAATGGGGATAAGCTTCCGGATGAGGTCGAGTCGGCCATCGAGCGTGAGTTCGACCAGCCGCTGCAGACGGTCGGTCCCGCGCAGCTGGGCAAAGTCAGGCGAATGGAGGACGCCCGGGGCCGCTACATCGAGTTCTGCAAGAGCACCATTTCGGCAACCATGAGCTTGAGGGGACTGAAATTGGTGGTGGACTGCGCCAACGGTGCGACCTATCACGTCGCACCGGACGTGTTCGAGGAGCTCGGGGCCCAGGTTGTGGCCATGGGGGACGAGCCCGACGGGCTCAACATCAATCGGAGAGTCGGCTCTACCAGCCCCGGTGCGCTCATGGAGACCGTCGTGCGGAAAGATGCGGATCTCGGGATGGCCTTCGACGGGGACGGAGATCGGGTGCTGATGGCGGATAGGGACGGCAATCTGATCGACGGTGACCAATTGCTCTACATCATCGCAAAGTCGCGCCTAGAGCAGCGGTGCCTCGAGGGGGAGGTCGTGGGTACCCTGATGAGTAACCTGGGTCTGGAGCACGCCCTGCGAGAACTCGGCGTAGGCTTCGTGCGCACCCAGGTGGGGGATCGCTACATCATGGAGCGTTTGAAGCGAGACGGCGGAATCCTCGGTGGGGAGCCCTCAGGGCACATCATCTGCCGGGACCGCACCTCCACCGGTGACGGCATCGTAGTGGCACTCCAGGTGCTCACGGCGATGAAAAACGCCGACCGGGAACTCGGGGACCTTGCAGGTGAAATGCGGAAATATCCCCAGCGGCTGATCAACATCCAAATGGATGAGCAAAGAGACATCATCGGTTTGCCCGAAGTACAGGACGCCGTCGGATCGGCGGAGCGGGAACTTGGCGAATCCGGTCGCGTACTGCTGCGTCCATCCGGTACCGAGCCCCTGATCCGGGTCATGGTGGAGGGTGTCGACGAGGCCCAGGTAACTTCCGTCGCAAACCGCCTGGCGGATGTGGTACGGGCCCGGATAGCCGGCTGAGCAATCCTGAATATTTGGCGCGGCCTAGAGGATCTGCCTGATACGTTAAAAGATCGACTGGTACATCGTTTCGCTCGATATTGCGGGTAGGTTCGTAGTTGGGCAAAGGCGCACCAGGGATGGTGCGCCGTGCCCAACGAACTGTGGATGTTGGGCACACTGCCCCCGGCAAGCTTTGCCCAACCTGCTCGCAATATCAAGCGAAACGAGGTACGGTAGTGTTCTAACTTTGTTGCTTAAGGATTTCAAACGGCGGCGCCGAACTCATAACGATTCACGAATAATCCGATGACAATATCGTGCATTTGATTCAGTTTTGAAAAACAAATCGTCTTACGCGCAAGCCGCTTGATTCGCGTCCGTAGCGTCAAATGTTTGCGTTCTATTTTCTGCGTGTTTTGTTTTCCAACGACATGTTTTTCGGGATCTAAATGGCGCTTATAGGCACCCCAGTCGTCGGTATAAAAACGGGTAATCCCAAATGGCTCTAATAACCCTTTTAATTCAAGAAAAACCTCATCTCGACGTTTCCCGAATACATAAGCCAACACCTTACCCGTGGCCCGATCAATAGCATGCCACAACCATCTTTGATTGGCTTTACTCCCTACATAACTCCACATCTCATCCATTTCAACGGTGGCGCCTTGCTTGCTAACATCATGATAATCCTCTACTTTTAGAATATCTACCACAATCTGCTCAGGCGTGTGGGTCGCTAAAAAATCGTGATTCACGGCATGCAACTCGGGTTCTTTTTTTTTAATTCATTGATAACGGTCACAGGACTGATACCCAGTACCCGCGCGGTATCACGAATGCCGCTGCCATTCAGTGCCATCTCAATGATTTGTTGTTTCGTTTCCGGTAACCGCCCTTTCTCGGAATAATCCTGGATAAACGTTTTGCCCTCACAGGCCTGTTCTTTGCAAATAAAACGCTGCTTGCCATTGCTGGTGTTGCCATGTTTAGTAACATCAATACCATTGCAGACAGGGCATTTTACGGGTAGTAATACCATAAGAGTTTCCTCGGTAAAATTTTGTTCGGTTAATAGCTTAAAGCTCAGGTAATTATATCAAGTGATTTATAATTAAGCAACAAAGTAATAACACTACCGATCATTTCATCTAATTTTGTTCGTTGTCATCTCGAGCGAAGCGAGAAACCTTGTGCGTTGGAGGCCCTTGCCAAGCTGAGAAGATCTCTCCCTTCGGTCGAGATGACAGGAAAGTTCTGATGAAGCGAGATACTGGCGCCTCACGTAACCCTCTCCCGCACCCAATCCGCGACCAGATCCAGTGCATCGGGCAGACCCGTCGGATCAGTGCCACCGGCCTGGGCCATATCCGCCCGACCACCGCCCCGACCACCCACCTGCGCAGCCGCCGCCTTGACCAGATCGCCGGCTTGCATGCGGTCCGTCAGATCCCTGGTAATTCCCGCGATCAGGCTCACCTTGCCGTCGTTCTCGGCGGCCAGGACCACGACTGCTGAGCCCAGCTTGGCCTTGAGCCGGTCCAGGGCTTCCCGCAGGCCCTTGGGATCCGCCCCTTCCAGCTTGGCCGCCAGTACCTTGATGCCGTTCACGTCTACCGCCTGTGCGATCAGATCCCGGCCTGCACTGCTCGCCAGCTTGGCCTTGAGTTCACCGAGTTCCTTCTCCAGCCGCTTAGTATGCTCCAGGAGTTGGAGCACCTTGTCGTCCAGGTCCTCGCGGGTGCCCTTGACCAGGTGCACGAGGCGCAACAGGCGCTCCTCATCCGCCTCTACCCAATCCAACGCATCCTCGCCGCTGACCGCCTCGATGCGTCTCACCCCGGCGGCGACACCACTCTCGGCGACGATCTTGAACAGGCCGATGTCGCCCAAAGCCCGCACGTGGGTGCCACCGCAAAGCTCGGTGGAAAAATCCCCCATGCGCAGCACCCGTACCTGGTCGGCATACTTTTCGCCGAACAGGGCCAGGGCGCCGGAGGTCTTGGCGTCGTCGAGGGACATGATCCGGGTTTCCACCAGGTGGTTTTCTCGGATCTCCCGGTTGACCAGGCGTTCGATCTCTAAGATCCGCTCGCGGCCCACCGGCTCGAAGTGAGAGAAATCGAAGCGCAGGCGCTCGGGGCCCACCAGGGAGCCCTTCTGCTGTACATGGTCCCCCAGGACCTCGCGCAGGGCGGCATGGAGCAGGTGAGTGGCGGAGTGATTGAGTGCGATCAGGCGCCGCCGGTGGGCATCCACGCGGGCATCCACCCGATCTCCGACCTGGAGTTCCCCCTCCGTCACGCGGACGATGTGACCGATGACGTCGGCACCTTGTTTCCGGGTATCGAGGACCTGTACCCGCACCCCTCTGCGCACCAGTTCGCCGGTATCGCCCACCTGGCCACCGGCCTCGGCATAGAAGGGGGTAACGCCGAGGACCACCAAACCCTCCTGGCCCCCGGCAAGGCCGTCTATCGACTCGCCGTCCCGGTAGATAGCCATCACCGTTGCCTGGTCGGCGAGCTGCTCGTAGCCGCTGAAGTCGGTCTTTCCCTCCAGCTCCAAGGCCATGTCCTGGGCCGCGTCGAACCGACTCGCCGCCCGGGCTCGCTCCTTTTGCTCCGCCATCGCGCGCTCGAAGCCCGCCATGTCGAGGGTCAAGCCCTGCTCGCGGGCCACATCGGCCGTGAGATCAGCGGGAAAACCATAGGTGTCGTAGAGCTTGAATACGGTCTCACCGTCAATGCGATCGCCCTGAATCCCCGCGACGGCCTGCTCCAGGATGCGCATCCCCTGCTCCAGGGTCTCGGCAAAGCGTTCCTCTTCGGCCCTGAGCACCCGTTCCACCTGCGCCTGGGCGGTTGGAAGCTCCGGGTAGGCATCCCCCATCTGCGCTGTCAGCGTCGCCACCAGGCGGTGGAAAAAGGGCTCGCGGCAGCCGAGCCGATAGCCGTGGCGGATCGCCCGCCGGACGATCCGACGCAGGACATAGCCCTGTCCCTCGTTACTCGGGATGACGCCATCGCTAATCAGGAAGGCGGCGGAGCGGATATGGTCGGCGATGACCCGGAGCGACTGGTGCCGGCGGTCCGCGCAGCCGGTCAGCTCCGCCGCGGCCCCGATCAGGCTGTGAAAAAGATCGATCTCGTAGTTGTCATGGGTCCCCTGCATGATCGCCGCCAGGCGCTCGAGGCCCATGCCGGTGTCCACCGAGGGCCGGGGCAGGGGCGTGAGCCTCCCCTCCGCATCCCGGTTGTACTCCATGAACACCAGGTTCCAGACCTCCACAAAGCGGTCGCCGTCCTGGTCCGGGGTGCCGGGGGGTCCACCGGGTATTTCAGGACCATGGTCGTAAAAAATCTCGGAGCAGGGACCGCAGGGACCGGTCTCCCCCATGGACCAAAAGTTGTCCTCCTCGCCGCAGCGCGAGAAACGCTCGGGATTTATGCCGATGTCATCGCGCCAGATGCGCTCCGCCTCCCGATCTTTCTCGTAGACCGTGATCCACAGCCGTTCCTCCGGCAGGGCCAGCACCCGCGTAAGATAGTCCCAGGCATAACGGATCGCCTCCGGCTTGAAATAGTCGCCGAAGCTGAAGTTGCCCAGCATCTCGAAGAAGGTGTGGTGGCGCGCCGTGTAGCCCACGTTTTCCAGGTCATTGTGCTTGCCCCCGGCCCGTACGCAACGTTGGGCGCTGACGGCGCGTCGATGGGGCGGTTGCTTTCGGCCCAGGAATACCTCCTTGAACTGCACCATACCCGCGTTGGTGAACAGCAGTGTAGGATCGTCGGCGGGCACCAGCGGACTGCTGGGCACAATCCGGTGCCCGCGCTCGGCAAAGTAGCGGAGAAAGCCGGCTCGAAGCTCTGCGCTGTTCTGCATGGGATAAACTCGCTTCGGGGCAATGACGGGGGTAATGCTTTAGAGACTGTCTAAAAAGGCAGTCTCCGAGTACCCCTTTGTAGCTTTGTGCCTTTGTGTGATGTTCTTCTTTCTCACACAAAGCCACAAAGACACGAAGAATTTTTCATTAAATTATAGAGATTTTATTTGGATTTGTACCGGAACGAACCACACCGAAGAACCACAGAGGCAGACACGGATAAACACAGATTGTGATCCATGTTTATCCGTGTCTGCCTCCGTGGTTCTCATACAGTACAGTAAAAACCCTAATACCACTTGTAGTTTGGACTTATGCCGGCAAGCCCTTGACCACATAATTGTAAGGAAATGGTCTCCGAATTTTTACTATGTTGCGCTAGGGACAACAAGATTACGGCACCACCAAAAAAATCTCATTCGAGCGGTTCCGATGCTTCGGTTTCATAATCCGCAAAGAGCCGGATATAGGGCGCATAGCGGAAAAGGCGATTCCGGGTTCGGCCGGTGATTTCTTCCAGCAGACCCATTTCTTCGAGGCGTTTCACCAACTGGTTGGCGGCGGCAAAGCTGGTGCCGATAACGGCCTCGACATCCTTGACCGATACGATAGGTTTCTCGTACAGGGTTTCGAGTACACGGTGCCCGTTACCTGCTGCGTAACCCAATGTTTCGGTAATGCCGTTGCGATGGTCCTCGCGCATTTTCAGGATTCGTCGGGCGGTCTCGGTCGCTTGCTCGCTCACCTCGATAATGCCGTGAAGAAAAAACAAAAACCAGTCTTCCCATGCCCCCAGATCGCGTATGGCCTGCAATCGATCATAATAGGCCTGCTGGTAACGTTTGAAATAATGCGACAGATACAGTACCGGTTTGTGCAACACGTCGCTGCTGCACAGCAGAAAAGTGATTAACAGACGTCCGATACGGCCGTTACCGTCCAGGAAGGGATGGATGGTCTCGAATTGGGCGTGGGCCATGCCGATCTTGACCAGGATAGGGAGGTCGTCTCTTCGGTGGAGGAATCGTTCGAGATCGGAGAGCATCTCCGGTATCCGGTCCGGGGGAGGGGGTACGAAAATGGCCTCGTTCAGCGTACATCCGGCGGGGCCGATCCAGTTCTGGCTGGTGCGTAGCTCCCCCGGCGCCAGCCGGCTTCCGCGAACATTTTGTAACAGATGTTGGTGGATTTCCCGGATCAGACGCACCGAAACAGGCAATGTTTCCAGCCGTTGCAAACCATAGCGCATGGCCTCGATGTAGTTGAGTATTTCGCCCACATCGCCGGGATCTCCCCGGTTGAAGATCTTGGCCTCCGCCGCCAGCACATCCTGTAATGAGCTTTGGGTGCCCTCGATCTGGCTGGAGAGTACAGCCTCCTTGCGGATATACATGAAAACGAACAGATCGGGATTGGGCAGCGTGAGTACGGAGCCGTCGAGTCGTCCGAGCGCGCGATCCGCCTGGGATAACGGCGCCTGAAGCTCCCGCATCTCCAAAGGCGGTTGCGGCGGCAAGGGTTCGGGGATGAAGGCCCGATAACCCGTGGGTCGAGCGACATATCGTCCGGCTCGGTATTGCATGGGTGCCATGTTACAAGCCGAAGGTCATGCGCGGAAACCATGAATCCATATTATAGGCTGGCTAACATATACAGCGTACAGAGCGCTATATTAAAGCAAGACTATAATATGGTTGCGTTCCGGGAATTCTGTGGTTCGAACAAGGGTCCGGGTCAGAATTCGTCCCTGCCGTCCAGAAAGCCGGCGATCAGCTCCGTGGGAAACCCCCGATATTCCAGGAACCGGGCCCGTTGCGCGTGCGCCTTGGCATCACAGGCACGCCCGGGGCCGAACCGCTTGTCATGGGCCTTGGATAGCGCAGCCGACCATTCCCGCGGCGAGCGCTCCAGATAGGACTCGATCAGCGCGTCGGCAAGGCCCCGGTGGCGCAGTTCCTGGCGGATCCGCACGGGTCCGAACCCCTTGCGGACCCGCTCGGCGACATAGGACTCGACCATCCGCCGATCGCTCACCAGGCCGCGCTCGGCCAGGTCCTCAATAAGTCGCTCGACCGCCGCTGTGGCGTAACCGCAGGCACCCAGCTTGCGCTCGAGCTCCCGGCGGCTGTGCTCCCGCGACGCCAGAAACTTGAGCGCGGCACGTTCGATGTCCGATTCCAGGATCAGGCCTCCTGAGGCTGTGGGTCAGCCGTTTCGGCATTGCCGGTCTGGGGCAGCAGCAGATCGCGGATCTTGGTTTCGATCCCTCGGGCCAGCTCGGCATTCTCCTTGAGAAAGCCGCGCACATTGTCCTTGCCCTGTCCGATCCGGTTGCCGTCGTAGCTGTACCAGGCCCCGGATTTTTCGACGATGCCTTGTTGCACGCCGAGATCGATGATCTCGCCTTCTCGGGAAATCCCCTCCCCATAGAGAATATCGAAATTGACCTGCTTGAAGGGCGGCGCCACCTTGTTCTTGACCACCTTGACCTTGGTCTCGTTGCCGATGACCTCTTCTCCCTTCTTGATGGCCCCGGTGCGCCGGATATCGAGTCGGACCGAGGCGTAGAACTTGAGCGCATTGCCGCCGGTCGTGGTCTCCGGATTACCGAACATGACCCCGATCTTCATCCGGATCTGGTTGATGAAGACGACCGCGCAATTGGAACGCTTGATATTCGCCGTGAGCTTGCGCAGGGCCTGAGACATGAGTCGCGCCTGCAGACCCACGTGGGAGTCGCCCATCTCGCCCTCGATCTCCGCCTTCGGGGTCAGGGCCGCGACCGAATCTACGACTACTACGTCCACGGCCCCCGAGCGCACCAACATATCGGTGATCTCCAGCGCCTGCTCGCCGGTGTCCGGCTGCGAGACCAGGAGCTCGTCCATGTTCACCCCCAGGCGCTCCGCGTAGCTCGGGTCGAGGGCATGCTCGGCGTCCACGAAGGCCGCGGTCCCGCCCAGCTTCTGGGCCTCGGCGACTATGTGGAGGGTCAGGGTCGTCTTGCCGGAGGACTCCGGGCCATACACCTCGATCACCCGGCCCTTGGGCACCCCGCCGATCCCCAAGGCCACATCCAGCCCCAGGGAACCGGTGGAGATGGCCTCCAGGTTGCGCACCGCCCCCACATCGCCCATACGCATGACCGAGCCCTTGCCGAACTGCTTCTCGATCTGACCCAGGGCGGCTGCCAACGCCCGCTTGCGGTTATCGTCCATCTAATCTCCGGGCCCGGCCCCCTGGCGAGGGACGGGCTGCACCTGCGGCGCCTGATTGATAGCTGGAAGTGGAACGGCAACGCGACCAAGCACGCCGCCATTGACGCTTACATTATTCCATAGGATGAGGATGCCGTCAGGGTAAGCACCCATAAATTTCAGGGCGAATGCCTGTAAATTTCCTAGCGAGGCTTCGCCTCAGACCGACGAGACATGAGGCCCCGAAAGCCCCCTTCCCGTAAGGCCCCATCTCGTACACCTGACCAACCGTTAGAGAGCTTGGGTAGGTCGAAATCGAAATCGAAATCGGGATCGCAATCGGAATTTCGATCCCGATCCCGATTTGTGCACTGCATAAACTTGACTCATTGGTAAAGATTCGGGTCCCTCAAGGATCCCAGCGAGGCGTTGCCTCAGACCGACGAGGCGTGATCATCGCTCTCTCGCGATCGAAAACGGAACCGTGATCGTAATCGGAGACGCAAGGCAAAGCGGGCATGGAAAACCTGATGGCTACGGGTTTCGACCCGGCACCTGGCCGGGACCTCCGGATGCCACGATCGGCGAAAGTATTCTGTCTCTCCTACGGCGGCTTCGATCACGATTACGATTACGATTACGACTACGAGAGAGGTTAGACGTTGGCGAAATTTGACTCATTTGCACAAAATCTGGTCATTCAAGGAATCCTAGCCTCAAGACGAAATCGATACGGCTCACAGCGCGGCGCCTAGCTTGTCCAATTGGTCCCGGAAGTGTCTCTGCAGGCCGTCGATCGACTCGTACTCGGTGTAGAAATGCCCGAGTTCTCCGAGCTTCTGCTGGAAATCCCATAGTGATGTCAGATCATCGCGGTTGCTCGCACTGGTTGAGACCCTGGCCTTCCGGAAATAGGTGTAGATCCTCGGCTTGCCGGTGTCCCGGAACCTCTGGTGGACGACGCTGAATTCTCCGGCCGTGCATTTACCTGCCGGCATATTGAACTAAGTGAGGAATGTCGACATTCACCGAGTCGGATGGCGTTGTCGGTACGCCTCCAGGATCAGGTCTGCGATCTCTGCTGCGGATCGGCCCTTCGGCTTGATTCCAAAGCTCACGGCCGGCCAGCCCGGGATCTCGGTGTCGTCGAGGTGAACAGGGATGACAGCGTCGTCTGCGCGGCGGTCGAGCAGGATACCGCGGATCGTTTCCCACTCCAGCAAGGGCCAGGATTTGGTGTAGTGCTCGGAAAAGAATGGAATGACCAGTTCGGCCTGCTGGTAGAAGCCCTGGAGCTTCAGGTCGCCGCTGTTGCCGAGTAACCGGGCTTCGTACCACTCGTCGTAAAACACGCGGTCGCGTCCAAGGGCTTTTGCGAGACGCTCGACGATTTTGAGAACAAACGGCCGATCCTCGCCGGGAAACGAAACGGCGATCGCAAACGATTCGTCAAGGTCAGTCGGTTCTTGGGCCCACTCCGGCCACCGCTCCAGCTTCAGCCCGTCGAGCAGTTCCAGCACACTGACGTCGGCGTAGTCGGGCGGCTTGGGGCACTCGATCGTCGGCTTGCGTCGATGCTTGCGGTCGATCAATTCCTTCTGCTCGAATATCGCTGGCTCTTTCAGGTTGGCACAGGTGTCGCAGATGCACGGCACCCACTTGCCGACTTTGTCCTTGAGTCCCTGGAAGCTGTCGTTCAGGGCGTCCAGGTCGCCGGCGATGACACTCAGCAGCGCCTGCTGTTCCGGGCCACGGCTGCGGAGCGCGATTTCGTTGCCCCGCGCGGTCGTCTCCACCAGCACTTGTGTGCCATCGTGCTCGAACAGCGCCCCGGACGACCAGCACAGGTCCGGCTGCTCCACGAAACGGTGCATCCGCACAATCAGCCGGCTCACCAGGCCCTTGGGCAGGAACTCGTAGCGGTAGGTCAGCACCAGGTCACCGGGCCTGGCCCAGTCGCTCAGTGCCGGCGGCTTCGACGGCGAGAGGTGTTGGGGAACCAACCAGGTCTCCTTATCCGTATCCGGCAGCCGATAACAGAGCTCGAACCGGACCATCAGGGCACGCAGTTCTATGTCCTTGTCCACAAAACCCCGGTCGGACCACAGGTAGTCGCAGTCGGCCAGCGTGAACCGGCCTTTTCGCGCCTTCACCCCTTCATCGTCCAGGATGCGGAACACCGCGTCCGTCACCCACTGGTTCTGCAGAAACACCGTGCGACGCAGCTCCGGCGGATGCTGGAAGTGTAGGAACACGCCCAAGTCGTGCAGATATTGGCTCAAGTGCAGCGCCTTGTCGCGGTCCGGTTCGAGATGACGCTCGTAGACCGCGAAGTACTGGTCCAGCGGGATGTGTGGCCGGGTCCGCGCCAAGTCTTCCAAATCCCTGCGAATCGCGACCCACTTGGCCGGCACGTCCTCGCCGATGTGCGGCAACCGCTGGGCGAAGTGTTCCACCGCCTGGCGCAGGCTGTCTGCGGCGCCCGGATGTTCCAGGTTGCCCCGATGGAACACCTGCACATTGGGAAACCGTCCTTTAATGCCCGCCTCGTCGATCGGCTTGCTCCGTCCTCCTTTCTCGTTCTGAAAGATCAGCAGCGGGCTGCGTTCGCTGAGCGTCTCGACCACCTCCAGCCAGAACTTAAAACCCTCGTCATGGATGGATTTGTGATCGCTGCGGGTGTCGTCGACCAGCACGTACAGGGAACGTTTTGTGAGAAAGAACTGGTGGGTGGCGTGATAGATCTGCTGGCCGCCGAAATCCCAGCTATTGAGCCGGAAGCTGCGTCCACCGGAGATCGGGAAGTCATATCGGTGGATGTGGATGCCGCGGGTGGTCTCGTCTTCGGTGGGCAGGTCCAGTTCGGGCCGAAACATACGGCGCAGCAGGCTGGTCTTTCCGGATCCGCCCTCGCCGACGATCAGCAGTTTGGCTTCAAACAGCCGATCCACGCCCTGGGCTTCGATTTCCCGGAAGTAGTTGCGCACCGCCTCCGGCCCTTGCTGAACCACTTCCGGGGACGGATGCGTCAGCGGACAGTCCTCCACATAGATGCCCGGTCCTGACGAGTACTTCCATTCGACCGGCAGGCCGGCCAGGACCAATGACTTCAAGGGCGACAGATCCGTCACCCCGGTCTCCGCGATGTCCAGCGTCGAAAGCGGCAGCTGCGCCAGCGGAGCGACCGTCGTGACCCGCTTGTTGGATCTAAGATAAAGAGTGACTAGCCCCGTCAGGTGTTGGCCGATGGCCGCGACGGCTTCGTCGCCCACCTCGTTGTAGCCCAGATAGAGCGAGGTGAGCTGGCCGAGATGCTCGGCGACAGCCCGGGCGCCGGCATCGCCCACTCCGTTGAGGTCCAGATGGAGCGAGGTGAGCTGGCCGAGATACTCGGCGATTGCCCGGGCACCGACATCGCCCACTTGGTTCCCCCACAGATAAAGCGTTGTGAGCTGGCTAAGGTGCTCCGCGATCGCCCGGGTGCCGGCATCGCCTACCCCGTTGTTCCTCAGATGGAGCGAGGTGAGCTGGCCGAGATACTCGGCGATGGCGGCGGCGTCCTCGTCCCGCAGGTCGAGCGACCGGAGTGTGAGGGTTTGCAGCCGGTCGAGTCGCAACAACTCGCGGGGCAGCCCGGACAGTTCGCCCGTCAGTCGATACACGACCCGGTCCTGAAGTTTCTTCGGCCAGTCGTCCGGCGATACGGACAGCAGGACCTTTGATCCGATCAGAGCCAGGTCGGTCGTCCGGCCGTCGTCGAGCCGTGTCAGCAGGTCCGGCAACTCGTCCGGAGCAATGCGCCGCAACGTCGTTTCCTTCGTCATGTCACGATGTTTACTCTGCCGCGCTAGCCAATCGTACAGGATTAACAGGATTTTCAGGATTAACAGGATTTTTTGTCGAGACAGAATACAAAAATCCTGTAAATCCTGTGTAATCCTGTCCTATTGGGGGTTCGCGACGAAGCTCGAGTTGGGCAAAGGCTAAGATAAATAGTCCCAATTGCGTTTCCATGCCGGAGCGTCAATGCCATTAAGTTAGTCGCTGGTTGCTTACCGGTGCGGAAGAGAAAACTACGAATCACGCGAATCGGCGCGAATCCGATTCGCGGGGATTCGCGTGATTCGTAGTTTTTCCTCTGGTTTGCCGACTGGCAACGCTTAACTTAATGGCATTGACGCTGGAGCGTGGGAACGAGCCAGCCAAGTTCCTAATGCATCGAATGCAGCCCGATCACATTGCCTTCCGTATCTTCGACGATGGCAATGAAGCCATGTTCGCCGATGGGCATTTTTTCGTGGGAGACGCTGCCGCCGCTCTCGGCGGCGCGAGCGGCCTCGACTGCGCAGTCTTCGCAACTGAAATAGACCATCGTGCCGCCCGTACCCGAGGGCACACCTTCCATTCGGATCAGTGCGCCGGGCGCACCGTAACCTTGTTCGGACATCGGGAATGTCCACATTTCCATGTCACCCCCGCAGGACTGGCCTTCGGGCATGGGCGGGGGAGGCAGTTGTTCGAGTGTCGCCTGAAACACGGTTTCGTAAAAGGTCTTGGCGCGAGCCATGTCCTGCACATAGATTTCGAACCAGCCGACGGGATTGGATTTCATGCCGTTTCTCCTATGGTGTCTTGGGGTGGTTGTTGAGGAGATAGATTTAGGTTATTGCTGGGTTTTGGCCGTCCCTGGCCGCAACCCAGCCTACGGCCTACGGTCCCTTTTTAGACAGTCTCTAAGCGTTCAGCCCCCGCTGTTTTTGCCATCCATGGCACGGCAGATTCCGGCACTCCCTGCCAAAATGATGCGGTGGGGACTGAACGGTCACAGAGTTCAGAGCGATAAATATACCCGTTGCACGTGAATATTTCGCCGCGATGCACGCCCCTCACACCCGATAACAGCGTTGCGACTCGTCGCAAGCGGACACCCTACCGGCCTTCCCGGAGCTATTGCGCGGGCGTGCCTCCTTCATGCACCTGTCGGCCATCAGCAGCGTGGATCGGTCGGAAGACCCTACCGCGCGATCCCCTGCGTTCCTTGACGCGCTTAAACCTCGATGGTAGAGGTATAGCTGTTATTTCTGCCATTGAAGAAACAGTATGTCACTGAACATAAAGAGTGCGGAGGCCGACCGCCTTGTGGAGGCCTTGTCCAACCTTACCGGTGAAAGCAAGACAAAAGCGGTTATCGAGGCTGTGCGCGAGCGTCTCGTGCGCACAAGCAGGGAGCGGAATCGGAACATGCTCGCGGCTGACTTGCTCGCGATCGGGAAGAGATGTGCCGCATATGGCCGACGGGATAACACCGAGCACGGCGAGCTGCTCTATGACGAGCGTGGTCTCCCCCGATGATCATCGACACCTTTTGCCTTCCCCACAATGGCCGCAAACCCGATCGCTTTCTCTACTCCGTATATGGATCGACTACTTCGTCAAGCAAGCGTCGCCGAAGACCCGCGTCCATCCTTGGTGAAATACCTCTTCCCTCCCGCCTGGAGGCGTATGCAAGACAGGCGTTGATGTCTGCTGGTCCAGCCCCGATATCGTCGAGGATCGACTCGCAGGACTCGCCTTGCGCCAAGAGGCTCAATACCAATTCCGACCGAAATACGCAGATCGCGACCATTTCGGCTTGCCGCCGAATACGCTCGGCGGCCGGTGATGCGTTTCAACAAATCGTCTTGGTTCATGATCATCAAAGGGCACCTTGAAAATACAGTTTTCGTAAGTTAGATGCTTGAATAATCAATGGGTTAGAGTCGTCAAGTGGCGAAAAACTATTTTTCAAAGTGCCCTAAACCCGTTGGCCGGTTTCTGTCTCGCCCAGGTTGCTCCGATGATACGCTAGCCGCATCTCGAAGGGAGCTCGCAGCCATGGTCTGCTCCCTAACTTTCAACGACTAAGTTCACAGGCGTCCTCGTGCCTCACTGCCGCTATCTGAATTCCGACTGACCGGGTGCGCGAGAACGACGATCCAATATTCGCCGAATGGCCTCATGACGCCGTTTTCGGTACTGGCGTCACTGCCTCCCGGATCAGGTCGGTGATGATCGTGTTCTTGTCCTGTTCGGCAAACGTGGCATTGGGACAGCGCCTTACCTCATCGGGGACGGTAAAATGGACGGCGGACAGCAGCTCCTAGCATAATTGCGCACTGGGGACGGTTGACGCGCCGGAGGTTCGTTTGCCCCCGCTTTTCATGGTTTTCCGGTTCCGACAATCCCTGTCAAACTGCGGGCATTGTCCTAACTTAATGGCATTGGTGTGAGGGTCGGGAGCTTTCGTAACGGCAGCACGGACAGCCGTTCATCCAGCTCGTAAGCGTCGCTTCCGGGGTAGAGCACCCAAAGGTGCTCCAACCGAAGATCCTGCAAAGCGATGCGCATCGAGCGATTGGGGCCCGGCGCATCGGCCGTCTTGAATTCGAAACCGTAACGTTTTCCCCGGATGGTAATCATCAAGTCCAGTTCGGCGCCGCCGTGGGTCGCCCAGAAGCAAGCCTCGCGTCGTTGAAAGGTGGTCAGCACCTGTTCAAGGGCAAATCCCTCCCAAGAGGACCCGAGCTTCGGATGTGACAGAAGGTCATCGCCGCTCTCCAGCTCCAGCAGAGCGTGCAAAACACCCGAATCGCGCACATAGACCTTCGGCGCTTTGACCTGTCGTTTGGAAAGATTCTCGAACCAGGGCGGAAGGACCCGGACCAGGTAGGCCCCCGAGAGGATGTCCAGATAGCGACGGGTGGTGGTCTCACCGGTACCCAACGACCGGGCAAGCTCGGCTGCGTTCCAGATCTGCCCGTGATAATGGGCGATCATGGTCCAGCAGCGGCGCAGGGTCTCAGCGGGGATCGAGATACCCAGTTGCGGAATGTCGCGCTCCAGCAGGGTCCGCAGGAAATCCCGACGCCAACCGAAGGAGGCCGCGTCGTCAGGGGCCAGAAAGGACCGTGGGAATCCGCCTCTGAGCCAGAGTCTGTCCTGGCTCCCCGCGCCGGTTTCGCGTAGATCGAATCCTCCCAGGTCCAGGAAGCCGACCCGACCTGCCAGGGATTCGGAAACCCCCTTGACGAGGCCGGGCGAGGCGCTGCCGAGGATCAGGAAACGGGTGGTGGCTTCGGGGCGGTCGATCAGAACCCGCAGTATTTCGAACAGCTCCGGGCGACGCTGGATCTCGTCGATGACCACAAGACCCGAGAGTGCTCCCAGGTTGCGCATAGGGGCGGACAACCGGCGTACGTCGACAGGGGACTCCAGGTCGAAGATGGTGCAGGCAGGCTCTTCGGACGCGATTACGCGCGCCAACGTGGTCTTCCCGCACTGGCGCGGACCCAGGATCGCCACGCAGGGGTGAGTGCGAAAAAGGTCTCGAACACGCTCGACGGCCTGGGGACGATCAATCATGAGGACACTATAATCCTTGTAAATCCTCCTCACAATGATGGATTTTCAAGGTTTATGCGAACCCGGCTTCGAGTCGGCCTCCGAAGAGTCTTGATCGCACCGTCGCAGGCGCGGAGCGAGAAACCTAAGCCGATCCAATCCCAATATTTCCAGCGGAACCGGAAGACGCTGTCAGCCGACCTGCTCGCGATCGGGAAGAGATGCACCGCACATGGCCGTCGGGATGACACCGAGCACGGCGAGCTGCTCTATGACGAGCGTGGTCTCCCCCGATAATCATCGACACCTTTGTTCGTGAAAACCCGGAACTACACCACCCCCCCTTCGCCAAGCACCTCTTCGATAATTTCGTTCTCATCCAGAAACTCGATGGAGACAGGGCCTTCTGCCGGGTCGTGCCCAACGAGACGGGCCTCTTCGATTACCTGCTGCATGGTTGTCACGATCTTGCGCGGCGTGATTTCCGTGAGTTGCGAGGCAATGGCCTCGATAGCGGCTTCCTCGAACGGGAAGAAATCGACCTCCCCCTCGGGATCGGCTCGATTGCTGTTCAGAATCTCCCGCACGAAACTCACTGTGTCATCCTTGTCGAAGCCGACCAGCTCGATTTGGCGATGAATGTGGCTGAGGACATAGTCGAAAAATAGCACTGCCAGCTGCGAAATCTCCGCTGACAACGCAATCACCATGCAGAAGCAATTCGGGCAGTTGTCGTAGATGTGCCGAAGGATGTCGTTGACTTCTCGCGCTTCCTTTACGCTGGCTCGCTCCAGATCGTCCAGTTCGTCGATGAAGAGATATGCTCCCTTTCTGAAACGCCGCGTGTCAGTCGCAGAAACCTGAAGCTCGTACACGAACAGGTTCACAAGCCGGGTAAAGATCATCATCGCTTGATAATCTGTCAGCCCCTTCGGCGCGAGTAGCTTACGGAAATCATCATCTTGTTGGCAGCGATTGATCTCCTTGGCAAAGTTGTTCAGTTCCACCGGCGGGATGAGTTCCTCGATAATCTTCTCAGGCGGAATATCATGACCATATCCGTTCGCTTCGCGGAAAGCTGATATGCATTCCACCAGGAAATTGTGGAAGGCTTGTACATCAGCCAGCAAGTTCGATTTGGCGACGATGTCGTCGCGAAATGCGCCCGCGAAGGTTAGTGCGCCCTTGTCCTTACGCAGCGTCGGGATGAAGTAACATACCGCATTGAAGGTATCTTTTTCTTCATACAGAATCCTGTTCTGTGCCCAGAGAAGCGCATGCGATTTCCCTGTCCCATAGTTACCGTAGAACATGAGAAAGTTCGCGTTGCCTACTTGATCGGCTAGAGAGCGATTCAGATACTTATTCAGCTGGTTCTTTTGCTTCTCATATCCGGCCCATATGCTCGCGCGTGGATCAGCGGCAAAGTTCGGGTTTGACCGGAACGGATTATCCCGCAGGTTGGCCCTTCTGTAGTACTCTTTCGGCTCCATCACCATTTTTCATTCTCCAGTTGTTGCCATCGCCCACGCGCAAGAAATCTGCGTACATCGGGCAGCTCATAGCCACGCAGCATCAACTCGGTTATGTAGCTTTCGACGTAGCCGATCTCATCTTCCGGAAGTGCGTAGCAAAGCTCTTCGTTATAGCGCTCTGTCTCCAGAGCCATTCCCGCGGATATGAGATTCGCCGAACCTATAAGGATCAACGACGAATACCGATCTCCGCCGCGCAATCCCGGCTCATAGCGACGGGCTTCATCGAAGATAAAGCAGTACAGCTTAGTATGTAGCCGCGGGTAGACGAAGATACCTACCTTTCGCTCTGCAAGCCTTTCCATCCATTCGATCTCCGCATTTTTCGGAGGCGCAGTAATTATCACAACACTTGCCCCGTCTTCGACTTGATCGAGCAGTAGCTTTCCAAAGGCCGCCGTAGGGGCGAATAGATCGCCATTGATGAACGGTGCAACCAGCCAAATATCCTTGTGGGGCAGATTTCGCCGCGAGAAGATTTCACGCCTGATCTGGGGACTCGGCACATTGCGTTTGAACCGGTTTACCGGCCGCGCAGACCGGTCTTCACGTGCGGACATCGCGGCGACCGCTGCCGCTACTTCTGATCCTGTTTCCGAAATAGGGATAGCCGCTTCCACGGTTCCGGGGGCCGGATCGACGAGCCGATCCTCCACGCTGTGCTCTCCAGCGCGGAAGAGATAAATATTCTCACCGGAGCGCAAATAGATCACGCGATAGGCGGTACGCTTTCGGCTCACATAGCGTATCCAAGCGCCTCGGATCCCCTCGTAGCGATGGTCATCACTGTCGGCCCGGAAGCTTCCATCCGGGTGCAGCGTCTTCTGGAGGGCGCGGCGCGCGAAGTGCGCGTCTGCGTGGTCCTGAAGATCGGCGATGAAGTCAGGGAGCAAGAAGACCGGCATTTTATCTCTTCACGCTGAGGGCGCCGCTGGTGTTCCTAGACCACCGGAATGCAAGCCTACGCTTCTCACCTTTCTGCTCTTCTGCGATGGCTGCAGGCAGCTTGAGCACCGGTTTATCCGTAGCGCAGGCGCACGCAACTGCAGCCGGGTAGGCAACCGTGATGGGCAACTCACGGCGAAGCATGGCTTTGCGCACATGCAGTCCGCGAAAAACCACCATCATCTCGCTAATGAGGGCGATTGCTGCGTCCGTGTCCGCGTCGTCCTTGACCCTGATTCCAGCATAAGCACCGCCAAAATCAATCAGGCATTCCCAGAAACCTTTCGTTTTGTCACCCAGTAAGTCTGGCCGGAATCCGGATCGCACCAGCTCGTAGTCCATAGGCCAAAACGTAAAAAGCCCTTTCGTATTGATGTATCCCGTTTCGGTGAGCGCATCAATGAAGTCCCTGCCGCGCTGCGTCAGGCCGGTGTCATCATCCGGGACCTGACATATTTCTGTCTCGCCCAGGTTGCTCCGATGATACGCTAGGGGGCGTTCTCAATTAATAAATCATCTAAGTGTTGTAGGCTGGGTGGCAAGGAACGAAACCCAGCTTTTCCGATCCGCAATACCCTGTGCCGGGTTTGGCCGTCCCTGGCCGTAACCCAGCCTACGGGCTTGATTTTTATGATGATTTGGCTCAATTGAGAACGCCCCCTAGGCCGCATCCGCGCGGGAGCTCGCAGCTATGGTCCGCTCCCTAGCTTTCAAGTCATACCGGATCGAAATCGGAAAACGCGCTCCCCGTTTCCGGATCGAGTAAAATGTCGGAGTTTTAAGCTTCGGCAAAGAGGAGATACCTGTCCCATGCAAGTTCACGAAGTCATGAGTCGCGCCATACGTTCGGTCAGTGCGGACGCCAAGGTCATGGAGGTAGCCTCCATCATGTGCCTGTACCGGATTCCGGGTATCCCGGTCGTAGCGGACGACGGGAAGCTGGTGGGTATCGTCACGGAGAAGGATGTGCTGCACAGCCTGTTTCCGAAGCTCGAGAACCTGATGGAGGAGGGCATGGGTAACGTGGATCTAGACAAGCAGATCGCCAAGTACAAGGATGTGCTGGCGTTGTCGGTAAGCGATCTCATGACCCGCAATCCCATCACGGTGTCCCCGGATATGCATGTGTTGCGGGCCGCGTCCGTCATGGTGCGTCATCGCTTCCGCCGCATCCCGGTGGCGCACGACGGAATGTTGGTGGGTATGTTGAGCCTCGGTGATCTGCACAAGGCCATTTTTCACCTCAATGTCGCTACGAAGAAGCCGGATAAGGGCTGACCGAGAATGGCGCCCATCCGCCAGGATTCCTTGACGGACCCGCATCTTTAACAAATGAGTCGAGTTTTACGGGTACGGGGAACAGTAACCACGAAAGACACGAAATCGAAATCGGGATCGCAATCGGAATTTCGATTGCGATCCCGATCTGGGCTTTTACGATGGCTCTTTATGGATTCCGGACTGCTGACGATCATGGAAGGGCACCACCGGACACTTTGGCGTGCGGCGGCGACTTTACCCCGACACCGGAAGGAACCCGCGGTGCTTGGTGTAACCAAGGTATCGGTCAGGTAGTACAAGCCTGCCGCCGCTTTGGATTGGGCACGGCATCTATTCCCGGCACCGGCGTTACGACCAGGGGAAAGCGCCGTCGCCGCGGCGTGTGGTGAACCCGGCGCTCGGATTTCCGGCACCGGCTGCCGGGAACCCTCGTCGCTCAGGTTCGATGTGCCGCGCCGCTTTGCCGGCGCACTCCAAAACAATCCGGAATCCATAAAGAGCCTTTACGATACCCTCGTAGGGTAGAGGGGGCACCCACAAAGGTGCCCCTGCAAAAAATCGGCTCTCTTACGGATTGTGTGGGTAGATGGAAAAGGAAACCATCCTTGACAGGCTGGACGGGCGCCGGGGAGTGGTTTGCATGAAGGGATCGGGGTGCTTTGGCAACGGGGCTGCGCCTCAGGGCGCACTCAGCAACGGTGGGACATTCGGCTCAATTCGCCAGGTGCCCCGATCCCTTCTTGCTCGCATTCTGTTGCGCCCGTCCGGCCTGTCAAGGACGCAGCCGCTACGCGGTGGTTTCCTTTTCCACCCACACAAAACGAAACAGAACCAAAAAACCTTCGCGCCCTTTGCAGTTCAAAATCTACCACTCCCTGCTTTTGACGACTGACGACCGGTAATCGGCGACCGGAAGCCGGCAGTCGGAGAAAATCTTTGCGCCCTTGCGGTTCAAAACCGGGGCTGATCGCCAACGGTTTGGGCTTTGCATCCGGTGTCGGCGTCCTGTTTCTGCTGCCGTCGCTGCCACCCTTGTGGCCTCTGCTCCTGTTCGCCGTATCGTCGGTGGTAGCGGCCTGGCGCCGGCCGTTGCTGTGGCCGTTCGCCTGTGCCCTAGTCGGCCTTCTGTGGGCCTGGATCCAGGTCTGCCAGGTCCTCTGTGCGCCCTTTCCCGAGACCCTGCTGCGCCAGGATCTGGAGCTGACCGGCAGGATTGCCGGCCTGCCGGGAAAAACAGGCAACGGCGGTGCACAGTTTCTGTTCCAGGTCGAGCGCGCGCATGCGCAGGGACAGGCTATCAGCTTCGAAGGGCTGGTGCGCCTGAGTTGGTACCGGGATGCACCGGCACTCAGGGCCGGTGAATACTGGCACCTGACCGCTCGCCTCAAGCTACCCCACGGCTTTGCCAATCCCGGCGGATTCGATTATGAACGCTGGCTGTTCCAGCAGGGAATCAAGGCCACGGGCTACGTCCGCGGCACGGGCGAAAACCTACGTTTAGACGCCGGTCCCGGAATCTATATCATCGCTCGTTGGCGCCAACGGCTGCGGGAGCGTATCCGGGAGATCCTACCGGGCTCTACCGGGGGAACTCTGGTACAGGCCCTGGTTCTGGGGGACCGTTCCGGGCTGGGTCCCGAGCAATGGGAAGTCCTGACCCGTACCGGCACCAATCATCTGATTGCCATCTCCGGTCTGCACGTGGGGATGGTGGCCACCTTCCTGTTCTTTCTGTCCCGCCGGGTCTGGTCGCGCAGCGCCCGGCTGACCCTGCTGCTCGCCGCCCCGCGGGCCGGCGCGATCGCCGCCCTGGCAGGGGCGGTCGCCTACAGCGCCCTGGCCGGATTCGCCGTCTCCACCCAGCGCGCGCTGGTCATGCTGGCAGTGGTCCTGGGGGCGGTGCTGTTTTCGCGCACGGTGCGTCCGGCGAGCGGCATTGTCCTGGCCCTGGTGGGGGTCCTGATCCTGGACCCGCAGGCAATGCTTGCCTACGGCTTCTGGCTCTCCTTCGGCGCCGTGGCCGTGCTGCTCGCTGCCTTTGGACAGCGGCTCGGGAGGGGCCGGTCCTGGGGTAACTGGGGACGGGCGCAGTGGGTCGTTGCCCTGGGGCTATTGCCGCTGTTGCTGCTCCTGTTCGGCCGGGCCTCCGTGATCGCGCCGTTGGTAAATCTGGTGGCCGTGCCCCTGTTCAGCTCGGTGTTGTTGCCGGTTGTACTGGTGGCGAGTCTGCTCGGCCTGGTGCCCGGCCTGGAGCCGCCCTTGGTCCTGACGGCGCAGGTATTGGAAGACGGATTCGGGCTGCTGGAGGCGGTCTCCGGCTGGGACTGGGCGGCGGTGACCCTGTCCTGGCGTCCGGCCTGGGTATGGGCCGGTGCCTTTGCCGGTGCGTTCCTGCTGCTGGCCCCCCGCGGGCTGCCGGGGACCTGGCTCGGATTCCTGTTCCTGCTGCCGTTGGCGCTGATCCGCCCGCCGGCGCCGAGTCCGGGTACCGCCGAGTTCACCCTGCTCGATGTGGGCCAGGGACTTGCGGCCCTGGTCCGGACCAGTCGCCACGTCCTCGTCTATGACACGGGCCCAAAGTTTCCCAGCGGCTTCAACACCGGCGCCGCGGTCATACTCCCTTATCTCCACCATCGGGGCGTGCGGCGCATCGATACCCTCGTCATCAGCCATGCCGACCGGGATCACGCAGGGGGATTCACCGGCCTGAACGGCAAGATCTCCATCGGCCGCATCTTGAGCGGGGAGCCGGGGGAAATTCCGGGAGGACGCGCGCGTCCCTGCCTTGCCGGTGATGACTGGACCTGGGATGGAGTGGATTTCGATCTCCTCTACCCGTTTACTGCCGGGCGCCAAGGCAACCCGAGCTCCTGCGTCCTGCGGGTGAGCATACCCGGCACCGGTTCCAGCGTCTTGCTGACCGGGGATATCGACACCAAGATAGAGGACAGGCTGGCAGCGGCGCAGCCCGAGCGACTCGCAAGCACCATTCTGGTGGCGGGTCACCATGGCAGCAACACTTCCACGGGGACCGCCTTCTTAAAAAGGGTTGCACCAGGGTTCGTACTCTATGCCGCCGGTTATGCGAACCGCTTCGGCCTCCCCGCCATGGCAGTACGCGAGCGGGTGGCGGAACAGGGCGCCACGCAGCTCGACACCACGAGCGCGGGTGCCATTGCCTTTCGACTCGGACCCACCGGCATCAAGGGACCCTGGTCATTCCGCCAAGAGCATAGGCGCCTGTGGAGCCATCGGGTCCGGTCGATTTCGAGCCGCTAGCCAGACAGCTTCTCAAGTCCCGCGTCCGCGGGAAAGCGGCACGTGAAGGTGCTTCCCTGCCCCGGTTTGCTCTCGACGGTCAGCCGTGCATCGTGGCGATTCAGCACGTGCTTGACGATCGCCAGGCCCAACCCGGTTCCCCCCGAGGTCCGGGAGCGTGCCTTGTCGATGCGGTAGAAGCGTTCGGTCAGGCGCGGAACGTGTTCCTGCGCAATACCTTCACCGTTGTCCCTGACGGAGAACAGCGGCCCGCTCTCGTCCTCTCGCCAGGTGATCCGGATCCGGCTCGCCGCCGGTGTGTGTCTGACGGCATTGAGCACCAGGTTGGAGAAGGCACTGCGCAACTCGTTCCGGTTTCCCTTCAACAGCAGGTTCGGGGCGATGTCCGCAATCAGCTCATGTCCACCCTGGTCCAGCAGCCGGGCCTCGTCGAGAATCAGCTGCAGCACTTCCGGCACCTCTACCGGCTGCAGCTGCGGTGCGGAGTCCTCCATCTCCAGCCGCGAGAGGGTGAGCAGGTCTTCGACGATGGAGCGCATGCGCTCGGCCTGACTGCTCATCAGGCGCAGCGGACGGTAGTGCTGCTCGGGCGTGAGCGGGGAATCCACCAGGTTCTCCAGAAATCCGGAGATCACTGTCAGCGGTGTCCGCAGTTCGTGCGAGGCATCGGCCACGAAGTCACGGCGGATCAGATTGAGGTGAAAGACCTCAGTAATATCACGGCCGACGACCAACCGCTGCCGTTTGCGTTCGCCGAAGGGCGTGATGCGCACGGAGAGCATGAGGGCGCGGTTGTGTTCCGGTGCCAGCTCGAGGGGCCGTACATACTCATCGGCGGCGATGAACTCCCCGAGTGGAGCCTGAGAGAGGAGTTCCGTCAGGGGTTTGCCGTCGTCTTGCGGCCAATGCACATTCATCAGCTCGGCGGCCATCGGATTCGCCCACTCGATACATCGGCGCTTGTCGAGGATAACCAGGGCGTCCGGGACCGAGATCGCCGCCTCGCGAAAGCGCCGGATGAAACGGATCTGACGCCGGCGACGTTTGCGCTCGCGCTGCTGGTGCCGGGCGGCGGAGCGGTAGATCTCCCCCCAGAGACCCTGGGGAAAAGGTGGCACCATTCGGTGGCGGCGGTGAATGAGCAATGTCAGGCGACCCAGGTAATAGAGGTTACGCCCGAGGTAGGGTAAGAGGGTCAGGAGTACCGCCGACGTCGGGGCAAGGCCCAGCCAGGTCAAGAGCAAGGCCAGGGTCAGGGCGACCAGGAGCAACGCGACCTCGAACAGAAGGGATTCGAGCATAGGTGGTCTTACGTCTGTCCCGCGGGTGCAGGAGACGAGTGGACAACATGGACCGTCTGCCCCCGCGGGTACGGGAAATACTCATCATTCATCACTCATCACTCATCATTCAATCCATCTCCCCCGCGGGCTCACGTCTTGTCGGAAAAGCGGTACCCCACACCGCGGACGGTCTGCAACATGTAGTCGTGGTTGGTCGCCTCCAGGGCCCTGCGCAGGCGGCGAACATGGACATCCACCGTCCGCTCCTCCACATAGACCTGATCGCCCCAAACCTGATCGAGGAGCTGCGGGCGGCTGAATGCCCGGTCCGCGTGGGTCATGAAGAAATGCAGGAGCCGATACTCCGTGGGAGCGATATCGAGCCGCCTGCCGTCGGCACTGACCCGATGGCTGACGTTATCGATGCGCAGGCCGGAGATCTCGATCCGGTCGGCCGCCCCTTCGGGCTTGGCCCGCCGCAGCACGGCCTTGACCCGTGCGACCATCTCGCGCGGGGAGAACGGCTTGGTGATGTAATCGTCCGCCCCCGTGTCCAGCCCCTTGACGCGATCCTCCTCTTCACCCTTCGCGCTCACCATGATGATGGGCGTGGCGCGCGTGGCGGCGCTTTGTTTGAACTGCCGCGCCAGCTCCAGCCCGGAACGCCCCGGCAGCATCCAGTCGAGCAGCAGCAGGTCGGGGTTTTCGGACCCCAGAAGCTTGCGCGCCTCGTCGGCGTGACCGGCCTCGTACACACGAAAATCCGCTTCTTCGAGGGCAAATCGAATCACTTCCCGGATAGCGGGCTCATCATCGACAACCAGGACACTCGCCATAGCTGAAAATCCCCAGGTGAGGGAAAAATAAGAAACCGAGCATAGTTTATTTCCGGGAAGTTAACGAAAGATTACCGCAGCCCTTGCTCGCATCCCGCTGCAAGTCCGGCGCGTGGCGCGGGATCGGTCAGGGATGCGATCCAGGGCGAGCGCATATAAATCCTTCCGAAAACATGATCTTGTAGGGTGGGCAAAGCTCGTAGGATGCGGTGAGCGTGTGTTGTCCTTTTCGGACTGCACCATCGCCAGGCGCGAACCGCATCTTTGGACGGTGCGCCGTGCCCAACGAAATGCTGATGTTGGGCACGCCGGATCGTCCCTGATCCGGCTTTGCCCAACTACGCGCTCCGCGCCGGCGCTTGGGAGCTGGTAGCAATTTGTTGATCGATAAGAAATTTATACGCGCTCACCCTGGGATGCGATCCAAATCGCCGCCAGGGAGAGCAGAAAACCGGGTACGATCTCGTAGCAGTCGAACAGGCCGCCTTCGAGCTGCTTCCACACCACCACCGTGACGCCGCCTGTGACGATGCCCGCCACTGCACCCCGGCGGGTCATGCGCGGCCAGTAGAGGGAGAGGAGAACCACCGGGCCGAAGGCGGCGCCGAAGCCGGCCCAGGCGTAGCCCACCAGGTCCAGGATCATAGTCCGGGGGTCCAGGGCCATGATAAAGGCCAAACCCGCAAGCACCACGACCGATCCGCGTCCCATCGCCACCAGCTCCCGCGGCCCCGCTTCTCGCCGCAACAGCGTGCGGTACAGATCCTCGGTGAAGGCAGCGGACGAGACCAGGAGCTGCGAGTCCGCCGTACTCATGATCGCCGCCAGGATAGCGGCGAGGCAAATGCCGGCGATCACCGGGTGGAACAACAGATTCACCAGCTCGAGGAAGACCCGCTCGCGGTCGTCCGCAGCCAGCGGCGGATCCAGTACCAGGATCCCGGATAGTCCGGCGAGCACGGCGCCGGTGAGGGTAACGGCGACCCAGGAGACGGCGATGAGGCGGGCCCGCCCGACGGCGGTGACGGACCCTATGGCCTGAAAGCGCGCCAAAATGTGGGGCTGACCGAAATAGCCGAGACCCCAGGCGGCGAGTGACAGGATTCCGACCAGGCCCAAGGCCGACCCATCCGCTTCGGTAAAGATTCCGAACAGGTTCGGATTGACCGCCTCGATGCGCGCCAGGCCGGGCCCCAGGCCTCCGAGGTTGCCGAAGGCCATCAGCGGTACGGCCACCAGGGCCACAGCCATGAGCAGCCCCTGCACGACATCGGTCCAGGAAACGGCGAGAAATCCGCCCACGGCGGTGTAAAGCAGGATGGTCAAGGTCCCGACCCCTACCGCCCAGAGGTAGGGCAGGCCGAACACGGACTCGAACAGCTTACCGCCCGCCACCAACCCGGAGCCCGTATAGATAAGGAAGAACAACAGGATAAAGAAGGCACTGATGCCGCGTAACCAGCCGCTGTCGTCGCCGAAGCGGTTGGCCAGGAACTCCGGCAGAGTAATGGCATTGCCGTATGCCTCGCTACAGGCACGCAGCCGTTTTGCCACCAGCAGCCAGTTGAGCCAGGTGCCCAGCAACAGGCCCCCTGCCAGCCACAGGGATTGCAGTCCTGCGACATAGGCAAAGCCCGGCAGGCCGAGCAGCAGCCAACCGCTCATGTCGGAGGCGCCGGCGCTCAGGGCTGCGGTACCGCTGCCCAACCGTCGCCCGCCGAGGATGAAATCCGTCAGGTTCGCAGTACGCCGGAAGGCATACCAGCCGATTACCAGGACCAACGCAAAGTAGGCGACAAAGGTGAGGGCGATAATGACTGTATTTGGCTTCATTCCTTTTCTTCCTTTTTAACTAAAATATCACGTTCCGCAGCGCGCAAATCCGTTGCCGCCATTTCACTAAGTATCGGTTCAAAAGACAGATTGCACGTCTTAGCGATGATTGATATGCGTTACAGCCAGCGGTGAGGGATATTTGTTCACGTTATTTTTGAACCGATATTAACCAATTCCGCGAGGCTCTTTATGGATTCCGGACTGTTTTGGAGTGCGCCGGCAAAGCGGCGCGGTCAAATCGAACCTCCGCAACGGGGGCTTCCGGCAGCGTTTGCCGGAAACCTGGGCATCGGGTTCCACACCCGTCGCGGCGACGGCGCTTTCCCCTGGCCGCAATGCCCTGGGTTGCAACGAATACTTCGCCAAATCCAAAGCGGCGGCGGGCCGGTAGCCCATAGCAGCACCTTGGTTACACGGATCCCGCGGACTTCCGTCGATGCGGGAGTCAAGGCTGCCGCCGCACTCCAAAATGTCCGGTGTATCCTGCCTGATCGTGAGCAGTCCGGAATCCATAAAGGGCCTTGGTTATAGACACGTTTTTTGAAAGAGTCTGAAAAATCCGATTCTGAGTCCGGTAGACAGATACGTTGGGACTGATTTCATAATCGACATCTTCGAGCGTCCATACTTTCGATCCGACCAAACCACGGGGATTGTCGTATACTTGTACTTCTCGAGAATACCTTTCAAGGCCATCTCCATTCCAATATCGTATCCGTCGGCGGTTGGGTCGATCTCTTCCAACACCATCCTTCTATAAGCCTTGAATGAGTTAGTGATGTCACTACAGTTGGTGCGGAAAACTATTTGAAGAAACGCGTTACCCACCCGCGATACAAAGCTTTTCACCGCTGTGGAGTCAGTCGTCACTTTTGCTCCGGCCATGAACCGCGATCCAAAGACCATTTCATACCCGTCCTCTATCAGCCGGATATATGAGATCACGTCGTCGAGTGAATCACTGAAGTCGCCATTGAACGGAATAAGAATGTCCCCGGCGGCAACACTGAACCCTTTTCGTAATGCCTTCCCATACCCCGGAGGTTCCCCTCCTCTCACTGCGACCACGTTTTGGTGCGAATCCTCGAAGGATTGAAGAATCTCCCAGGTTCCGTCAGAACTGTCGTCGACTGCAACAAGTTCAAAGTCGATTTCACGTGCGGACAAATAGGCATATGCAGCACTCATAGTCGTTTCCGCATATTCCATCTCGTTCTTGAACGGAATGATAAGCGATGTTTTCATAATCGCTCTGCGGCAATGGCCTGATGAAAAGCTCAATGGAAGAGACTTCTATAAATTACGTGAAACCACTGTCCTAATTTCAGTTTTACCGGAGCGATCCTTTTGCTCAAAGCGTATCCTTTCCATAAAAAATATATACTTTTAAATACATTTTTTAACGGTAAGCGTATTAATTTTCCCAACAACCGGGGATTAATCCGATATTCTACGCAAAAAGAAAAGATATATTGGAGGTTTTCCAGTTCACGCCTGTGCTTTATATTCAAACCGCTCGCACTATAAAAGCCCTTTATATCGGAATAGTTTCCTGAAAATTCACCCGTTTCTTTTGCGCGTTGAGCTAAAGCGGTGCCCGGGAAAGGCTGATAAATCGATGGGTTTGCATACCCCGGCCTCAAGGTTCTATTCAGTTCCAGGGTTTTGAAATCGTCGTCAATCGATGTTTCGGGGAGGCCCAGAATGTTTTCCGTCGCTACAAATATTCCGGCATTTTGCAGCAACCTGACACTGTTGATTGTAACGCTGTCCGTATTATTGCGTTTGAGAAGTTCTTTTCTGATTACTTCATCCCCGGATTCCACTCCCATCCATACCGAAACACATCCGGCTTCTTTCAGAAGTGAAACCGCTTTTTCCGTAATCAATTCCGCCCTTACATTACAAGTGAATGGTAACCCTATCCTCGTTCTGTATTTCAGCGAAAACTCCTGCAGCCACTTGCTCTGCATCACAAAGATGTCATCCTCGAATTGAATAAACTGAAAAGGATGTCCGTTTTGTTCCTCTTCTATTTCCGCTATAACGTTATCGACACTGCGTCTTCTGACGCGTTTGCCGAACCCCTTGTAAATTTCATTATACGCATGATTGAAGCAATAGGTACAATCGTACGGACATCCCCTCGAGGTAATAAAGTTTCTGATAGGGAGATCTCTTACCATGGGATAATCATCTAACAGAGCTCTGTCAGGGAATAAAATAGTGTCTATATCTTCAATCAATTTTCTGACCGGATTCTGGTAAACATTTCCTTCTCTTCTAACCCGGAAGTTAGGGGTTAAATGGTAATCACCTCTGTCTTCGAAACGTTTCATAAAGTCAACGATTGCTTCTTCACCCTCGCCTATGCAAACCGCATCAATTACTTTATCATTATATATCAATTGAGGGTAGAATGTGGTATGAGGGCCGCCAAAAATCGAAAACAGGTCGGGATAGATTTTTTTTATTGTCCCAATACGTTAGTAAAAACTATGCACTTTAGTGCAAGACTTTTAGTATACTCTCATTCATGAGGTCTTACAGGAAATCATCGCATACGGTACATGACTTAAGGGTGCACCTTTGTACATTTCTTATCCTCCCGAGTTATCGGTTAGCGAGATTGTGAGATCCCTCAAAGGAAGAATTCCCCCATTTGAGGAAGCAGTATTGGGGTCGTCACTTGAGGGTGACTTTGAGTCATTTTGGGCTGACTTTCAGTCTGAGGCGTTCAGTCGGCTTTAGCCGAAATAGCGACTTTCAGTCGCACCCCATACTATGGACTTTCAGTCCATAGTGGTTGATTTTTCGGTTTAATTCGATATACATGTCCTGATAGGTTGTGCGTACGGAAAAGAGAATTACATCCGGACAAAAATCATCGATCTTTCTCGTTATGCCTGAAAAGCGTTTCGTGTCAACCAAGTCAACTGTATGGCCGGAATACTTTAAAGCGGCAGAAAGATAGAGTACCCCTAAGGGTACTCTTCCTATGGCGCCCTTGCCTAACAGATCATTAATAAACAGAACCTTCATTTGCGGTACCCTCCTATTATGGGGCAATGTTTTTTATAACGTGGGCTGTAATCCAATGCCATTAAGTTAGTCGCTGGTTGCTTACCGGTGCGGAAGAGAGAAAACTACGAATCACGCGAATCGGCGCGAATCCGAGTTCGCGGGGATTCGCGTGATTCGTAGTTTTTCCTCTGGTTTGCCGACAGTCAGCATACAGCTTTAGACCGGAAAAGTTCGGATGGGGATCATGAGGTCGCAAATCAATTATCTCAGGTACTTCATATTTATCTATGTCTTTGAATAAAAAAATAACTTACATAGTGATTGATTGCCTGTCTTTTCCGATAACCTGGACGGTTGGATGTGGAATAATGAGCTTACCTCCGGCGTCGAGATAGTCTGCATATTTTTCAATAAAGAAATCGAGAAAATTCCAGGACAGAAGCAAGTAATAATCCGGCTGCTCATCAATTGCATTCTCGTGCATAATTGGAATATGAGTTCCGGGGCTGTAGCGACCAATTTTATACGGATTGATTTCAGTGAGACATTCGACGAGAGCAGGCCCGATACCATGGTATTTGAGTAGGGCGCTTCCTTTCAGAGGGGCGCCAATTCCAAACACACGCTTTCCTGCACTTCTGATTTGCCTCAGAAATGACATAAGCTCCTGTTTGTTGTGTTCCACACGTTTAGAAAAGTCGAGATACGTTTGTAGTCGATCAAGCCCGGCGCGTTTCTCCTCGGCAATCGTATCATCGATTTTTCTTGTCGTAGGAAAACGTGACTCTTCTCTGCCGACATACAATACAAAAGACCCTCCATGAACAGGATAGAAGTCCACATCCAACAATCGTAGACCATATTCGGAAAAAAGATTTCGTAGCGGGCCAATCGCATGAATCATCGTGTGTTCGTGATAGAAATGATCGAATTGAAGCTTGTCGATCAGGTCTTTCAGATACACACATTGGGTACAAAAGATCGTATTCTCCCTCATAATAATCTCCAAGCCCTGGACAAAGGCTTCGGCTATTTCACACGCATATTGGTATCGAGACATGGCTTCCGATCCTACGCAATGAAAAATACCCTGACTATCGTGATTTATGATTTTATTTACCATGGGGAATAGGTCGCAAATCCACGTGGGGCAGTTGACAAGGTTTGCGAAGGCGATGAACTCTCGATGAGAGGTCAGTGTCTCACGGACTAAACTCACAAAGTCCCCGGCGAAACCATAGAGTTGGGCAGTCCGCACGATTGCGTAGTCGGAAAGTCGTTCTCGGATAAGTAGCTCGGAAGCAGCTTTGTCTTTACCATATTGGGTCGTCGGGCAAGGAGGATCGTCCTCTTGCCAGAGGTGATCATATTTCCCGAAGACATAATCCGAGGAAAAGAATATCATGCGAGTTCCGAATTCCGAGCATGCTCCGGTTAGAATCTCTGTAATGCCATAGTTCGTTGCACGAGCTGTTTCTTTGTTTTGCTCACAGAAGTGTAGGTTCTTGATAGCCGCCAGATGCAGTATCAGGTCAAGAGCGTACTCTTTTACCAGACGAAATACAGTGGCTTCGTCTCGCAGGTCAACAGAAATCACCCCATCACGCGGCACAAGATCCACAGGTATGATCCGATGATCAGTCTGGCAGAGATATTCACTGAGTTTCTTTCCTATCACTCCCGCAGCGCCGGTTATAAGTATTCGCACGAATTGTCTCTCTATTACCTGAGTTCAGGGCACTTTGAAAAAGGCTCTTTATGGATTCCGGACTGTTACTGTCCTCCACCTCTGGCACGACCGTAGAACATACAAGGGTGGACTGTGCCCACCGACCGGGTCTCCAGTCACCAGTCGCCGGCTGCCCGCTCATCGATGCGGTTCGCGATCGGGATTGGTGTAATCCTGCTA
The DNA here is from genome assembly GCA_011392765.1 of Candidatus Thiosymbion ectosymbiont of Catanema sp. Cochon2018. Taxonomy (GTDB): domain Bacteria; phylum Pseudomonadota; class Gammaproteobacteria; order Chromatiales; family Chromatiaceae; genus Thiosymbion; species Thiosymbion ectosymbiont_A. The sequence goes on from WYCW01000005.1 coordinate 92,326, forward strand.
CGGTATACCACGCTCACCGCATCCTACACGCCCGGCAAGACCGCAGTATCATAAAGAGTCAAAATTTTTCGTCTAAAGTCGCGGGAACGGGCTTCCATGCGGGAGGGGAAAAAGAGTGACGGAAGACAGAGACGTGTGGCGCCGGCCGATCTATCGGGGCAAGATCGTCGACCTGGGCCTGGAAACCGTGGAATTGCCCAACGGGGAGTCGGCGGAGCTGGAGATCGTCGGACACCCCGGCGGAGCGGCCGCCGTGGCCATAGAAAACCAGGGCCGAGTCTGCCTGTTGCGCCAGTATCGGCACGCGGCCGGCGGTTGGCTGTGGGAACTGCCGGCGGGGAAACTGGAGCCGGGCGAGACGCCCTTCGGCACCGCCCGGCGCGAGCTCGCCGAGGAGGCCGGGGTGGAGGCGGACCGATGGACCGATCTGGGTATTTTGCACAGCTCGCCCGGGATCTTGACGGAGGTTATCCACCTCTACCTGGCCGAGGACCCGCGGCGGGCCACGCACGACCACGAGACCCACGAGGTCATCGAGATCCACTGGCTGCCCTTTAAGCAAGCACTGGATTGGTGCCGCGACGGTACCATCACCGACGCCAAGACCCTGATCGGGCTGTTCCGCGCCCAGGCTGTTCTTAACTACCGATAACATCGGGTCGGCAGGATCTTCACGGAAAAGTCAGCCGCCAATGAACGCCAATCGTAACTGTTCAGGCTCCCTCTTGCGCGGTGAAAGCACAATCGGAAAAAACTACGAATCCCGCGAATCGGCGCGAATCGGTTTTCGCGTGAATTCGCGTGATTCGTAGTTTTTCCATCTCAAGGTTGGGTAGCTGAATAGTTACCGCCAATCGGTAGTGTTCTAACTTTGTTGCTTAAGGATTTCAAACGGCGGCGCCGAACTCATAACGATTCACGAATAATCCGATGACAATATCGTGCATTTGATTCAGTTTTGAAAAACAAATCGTCTTACGCGCAAGCCGCTTGATTCGCGTCCGTAGCGTCAAATGTTTGCGTTCTATTTTCTGCGTGTTTTGTTTTCCAACGACATGTTTTTCGGGATCTAAATGGCGCTTATAGGCACCCCAGTCGTCGGTATAAAAACGGGTAATCCCAAATGGCTCTAATAACCCTTTTAATTCAAGAAAAACCTCATCTCGACGTTTCCCGAATACATAAGCCAACACCTTACCCGTGGCCCGATCAATAGCATGCCACAACCATCTTTGATTGGCTTTACTCCCTACATAACTCCACATCTCATCCATTTCAACGGTGGCGCCTTGCTTGCTAACATCATGATAATCCTCTACTTTTAGAATATCTACCACAATCTGCTCAGGCGTGTGGGTCGCTAAAAAATCGTGATTCACGGCATGCAACTCGGGTTCTTTTTTTTTAATTCATTGATAACGGTCACAGGACTGATACCCAGTACCCGCGCGGTATCACGAATGCCGCTGCCATTCAGTGCCATCTCAATGATTTGTTGTTTCGTTTCCGGTAACCGCCCTTTCTCGGAATAATCCTGGATAAACGTTTTGCCCTCACAGGCCTGTTCTTTGCAAATAAAACGCTGCTTGCCATTGCTGGTGTTGCCATGTTTAGTAACATCAATACCATTGCAGACAGGGCATTTTACGGGTAGTAATACCATAAGAGTTTCCTCGGTAAAATTTTGTTCGGTTAATAGCTTAAAGCTCAGGTAATTATATCAAGTGATTTATAATTAAGCAACAAAGTAATAACACTACCCGCCAATCAACGCAAATGGATCAAGAACCCACGATGATGGCGAACCAATGCGCATCCATTTTCTTCAGCATGTCCCTTTCGAAGGGCCCGCCGGGATCGGTGATTGGGCCGCCCACAAGGGCTATCCCGTCACCACTACCCTCCTGTTCGAGCACGGGCAAATGCCGGATCAGGACACGTTCGATTGGCTGGTCGTCATGGGTGGACCCATGGGGGTCCGGGACGAGGCCGACTACCCCTGGCTGACAGATGAGAAGGGATTCATCCGTGCGGCCGTTGCCGCGGGCAAGACAGTGATCGGGGTCTGTCTCGGTGCCCAGCTGATCGCCGAGGTCCTGGGGGCCCGCGTGTACCGGAACGCCCACCGGGAGATCGGCTGGTTTCCGATCGAATTGACCGAGCAGGGTCGGGCGGCGGGTCCGCTTGCCTTTCTGTCCCATCGGTTCGAGGTATTCCACTGGCACGGGGATACCTTCGACCTGCCGGACGGGGCGGTCCATCTGGCACGCAGCGAGGGTTGTGAACACCAGGCATTTCTGTACGCGGACCGGGTGCTGGGGCTACAGTTTCACCTGGAATCGACACCCGCAGGCGTGACGGACCTGGTCACCAACTGCGCGGACGAGATAACTCCCGGTAAGTATGTGCAGGACGCGGAACGAGTACTTGCGGCCACAAGGGAAGACTATGCGTGCATCAATCAGGCCCTGTTCGGCATCCTCGACCGGCTTTCCGAATGATGAATGATGAATGATGAATGATGAATGATGAATGATGAATGATGAATGATGAATGATGAATGATGAATGATGAATGATGAATGATGAATGCGGAATGATGCCGTGGCGTAGGTGTCTGCGCTACTAGGATTCCTTGAGGGACCCGAATCTTTACAAATGAGTCAAGTTTATGCAGTGTACAAATCGGGATCGGGATCGGGATCGAAATTCCGATTGCGATCCCGATTTCGATCTCGATTTCGATCTCGACCTACCTTGGCTCTTCAACGGCTGGTTGGGTGTAGGAGATGGGGTCTTACGGGAGAGGGGCTTTTGGGGCATCATGCCTCGTCGGTCTGAGGCGAAACCTCGCTAGGATCCTTGACGAACCCACATCTTTGATGAATGAGACAAGTTTGTGCACGGTACAAAAACATTTCTGCCTCTTGCTTGGGCCGGAATCGCAAATCCTTTGAACCACGGAGGCAGACACGGATAAACATGGATCACATCCGTGTCCGTCCGTGGTTCTTCGGTGCGGTTCGTTACCCGACCTGACCGAGATCAGCCAGCGAAGTTGGGAACGCCGGAGCCCTTCTTCCCTTGGGAGGGTGTCGTAAAAGTAGCGCAGGCGTCCCCGCCTGCGCTACTGAGATCCGCGGTATATAATGGATCACCCTAGGATTATCCCAGCGCCTTGATGCGCCAAAGCCTTCAGCCAGCCAAACTCATCCGCGTCGGGCTCGCCCTGGCGGTGGCGCTGTTGACCCTGCTCCTGTTGTGGGTGCTGCTGGTCCTGACGGATACCGCGTTCGATGTCTGGACGCGCCTGCGCGAGGGTCCCGGCTGGTTCTTCTATTTCTACGCCGGGGGCTTTCTCGCCATCAGCGCGGTGGGCGGGTTTGCCCTGTGGCGCCTGTTGCGACCCCGGCGTGGACGCAAGGTGCGGGCAACACGAGCCCAGGCGCCGCAGCGGGTGGATCGAAAGGAGCTGGAGCAACGCCTGGAGCGGGGAGAAGCGGCGGGCATGGACATCGCGGCGGTGCGCCGCGAGTTGGCGCTGTTCCGGAAGCGCAAGGACGCCGGCAGGATTCACGTTGCTTTCTTCGGTGAGATCAGCAGCGGCAAGTCCTCGCTGATCAAGGCCCTGTTGCCGGAGGCAAAGCCGGCGGTCAGGGTCACCGGCGGCACTACCCGGGAGATCGCAACCTACAATTGGCGCAGCAGCGGGGGTGACGAGCTGGTACTCACCGACATGCCGGGTACCAACGAGGTCGGTGCGGGGCTGGATGAGACCGCGCGGGCGGAGGCCATGCGCGCTCACCTGGTGGTCTACGTCTGCGACGGGGATCTGAGTCGCACCCAGTTCACGGATCTGAGCGCCCTCCTGGCCCTGGGCAAGCCGGTGATCGTCGCCTTGAACAAGACCGATCGCTATCAGCGGTCGGAGCGCGAGCTGCTCCTTGAGCGCCTGCGCGAGCGGTTGCAGGAACACCGGGGCGAGGGTAAGGGTGCGCCGGCCCGGGTGGACTTGGTGGCCGTGCAGGCCGGAGGGAAGCGCGAGGTCCTGCGGGTACTGCCGAACGGGAGCGAGGAACGGGTAGTGCGCGAGATGCCGCCGCGAGTGGATGAGCTGCGCGCGGCCCTGCAGCGGCACCTGGACGAGGACCCGGAAGTCCTCGAAAAGCTGCGCGATACCAGCGTCTTCGTACTCGTGGCCGAGCGTCTCGACGAAGCGGAGCTGTCATACCGCCGCGGGCGCGCCGAGGAACTCACCCGCAGCTATTCCAGAAAGGCCATGGTCGGGGCCATGGCCGCCATCACCCCGGGCTCCGACCTGGTGATCCAGGGTTATCTCGGGGTGAGCATGGTCAAGGAGCTGGCCAATCTGTACGAGGTCCCGGTACGTCGCATGGACACCGACCTGTTGCTGGAGCTGGTGCAGAAACGGGTCGCCCGCAGCACGACCATCATGCTCGCCGTGGCCGGAAATGCCTTGAAAGCCTTCCCCGGTCTCGGCACCCTGGCCGGCGGTATCACCCACGCCGCGGCTTATGGCATGATCTTCGATGCCCTCGGGAAGGCGGTGGCCCTTTCCCTGGAATCTCGCGGTGCCCTGCGGCCGGCCCAGGCGGCACAAGTATTCGAGGAGGGCTTGAGTGAAGATCTCGAAGCGCGTGCAAGGCGTTTTGCCAGACTGGCCCTGGACATCCGCAAAGAGCCGAACCCGGAGCGGTAACGGGCAGATGGCCGACCGGAGCCACCTGGACTCGGCGCGGGAGAGCCTGCGCGAACTGGTAGGGGATCAGCGCATCCCGCCGCAGGTGCGTGAGTCCCTGGTCGACGACTACCGCCAGGTCGAGGCCATGCTCGAAAAGCTGGACCAAGGCCATATCCACATCGCCGCCTTCGGCCGCGTGAGCGTAGGCAAATCCGCGATCTTGAATACCCTGCTCGGCGAGGACCGTTTCAGCACCAGTCCCCTGCACGGCGAGACCAAGGCCAGCGCGATGGGTAAATGGGAGGCCTACCATACCGGCGGCGTCTATCTGATCGACACGCCGGGTCTGAACGAGGTCCAGGGAGATGAACGCGAGCGTCTCGCCCATGAAGTAGCCGCCCGCTCGGACCTGGTGCTCTTCGTGGTGGACGGCGATCTCACGGAGACCGAGATTCGGGCCCTGCGCGTCCTGGTGGGGGACCAGCGCCCCATTATTCTGGTATTCAACAAGATCGATCGCTATACCACGGACGAACGGGAGCAGCTCCTGGCATCCCTGACACTGCACACCCACGGCTACATCGACGCCGACAACATCGTCTGCGTCAGCGCCCGGCCCACGGAGCGGCTGGTCGTCCTCGTGGATGCGGCCGGCAACGAGACCGAGACCCTGCGCCGGAGGGAGCCGGACATGGAGGCCCTGAAACAGCGCCTGTGGGAGCTTCTCGAAGCGGAAGGAGAGACCCTGGCGGCGCTCAACGCCTCACTCTTCGCCGGCGACCTGACCGACAAGGTGGGAAAGCGCATCCTGGAGGTCAAGCACGAGTTGGGGGCCCGGTTGATTCGGACCTACTGCATCACCAAGGGCATCTCGGTGGCGCTCAATCCCATTCCGATCGTAGACCTCCTGGCCGCCGCCGCCGTCGACGTGGGTATGGTGGTACACCTGTCCAGGCTCTACGGACTGGCGCTCTCGAAGACCGAGGCCGGGACCCTGGTCAAGACCATCGCTACCCAGCTGGCATTGTTGATGGGGACCGTGTGGGGCATCAACCTCCTGTCCTCCGCCCTCAAGCTGGGTACCGGCGGCCTATCCACCTTCGTGACCGGCACCGCCCAGGGCGCCGTCGCCTATTACGCTACCTATGTGGTAGGGCAGGCGGCGGAGGCCTATCTGGCCCACGGCAAATCCTGGGGAGAGGCGGGACCCAAGGTCGTCATCCGCGATATTCTCGACGGCATCGATCGCGATTCCATCCTGGCCCAGGCCAAGACGGATATCGCAGGCAGGTTGAAATCCGCGTGAATTGCTCTCCGAAAACATGATCTTGTTAGGTTGGGCAAAGCTCGTAGGATGCGGTGAGCGTGTGTTGTCCTTTCCGGACTGCACCACCGCCAGGCGCGAACCGCATCTTTGGACGGTGGGCCGTGTCCAACGAACTGTGGATGTCGGGCACACCGCCGTGGACCATATGGATGGCATGAGGGTAGCCCAATAGACAACATGGACAATATGGACGGCATGGACTCGGGGGCACCCAGCGACCCCCGGTCCACGTGGTCCACTCAAGTCCATGGAGTCCACGGCGGTTGCCACTGAACGGCAAGCTGCCTGATGAAACGCATCGGCGCGTTCCCGATATTTCAGGTATCGGATTGGATATCCGATGGTGCGCAATAGTAAGGCATCGTTGAGAGACTGTCTAAGAAAGGACCGTAGGCCGTAGGCTGGGTTGCGGCCAGGGACGGCCAAAACCCAGCAATACCCAAAGCTGGGTTTCGTTCCTCAACCCAGCCTACCGATTTAAAATCAATGTGTTAGTTTTCAGACAGACTCTTAGATCATGTCCAAACAAGCCGTTTTCACGATGAAGCTGGAGCCCGAACTGCACGCCGAGTTCATGGCCGAGGCCAAGGCCGCCCATCGGCCAGCGTCGCAGATACTCCGTGAGCTGATGCGCGAGTTCATGCAACGCCAGCGCGAAGCGCGGGAATATGACGAGTTCCTGCGTCGCAAGGTCGAAGCCGGTCTGGTCTCGATGCAAGCCGGTCTGGGTCGGTCGAATGATGAGGTCGAAGCCGAATTCGTCGCACGGCGTGCCCGTGCGACGAGCCGATCGTGAGGGTTGTTTGGACGCCGGAGGCGCAGCAAGACCGTATTGATGTGTGGGACTACATTGTGGCTGACAACCCGCTCGCGGCCGCCCGGATGGATGAGATTTTCAGCGATGCGGCGGCGAGACTAGCCGAGCACCCGATGCTGGGCCGGTCGGGAAAGATTCCAGGTACCCGCGAACTGATTCCACATGAAAGCTATCGCCGGCAGTGTTTTAATTTTGTTGTTATTGGCTTTAAATAGAAAGGCTCTTTATGGATTCCGGACTGCTCACGATCATGGAAGGCACCACCGGACGTTTTGGAGTGCGGCGGCAACCTTGACTCCCGCAGCGACGGAAACCCGCGGTATCTGTGTAACCAAGGTGCCGCCATGGGCTACCTGCCCGCCGCCGCTTTGGATTTGGCGATGGATCCGTTCCCAACCAAGGTCTTGCGGCCAGGGAAAAGCGCCGTCGCCGCGGCGCGTAGGGAACCCGACACCCAGGTTTCCGGCAAACGCCGCTGGGCTTCCCCGTTACTGAGGTTCGATGTGGCCGCGCCGCTTTGCCGGCGCACTCCAAAACAGTTCGGAATCCATAAAGAGCCAATAGAAATACCAAATTCATAACGATTCACAAATAATCCAATCACAATATCGTGCATTTGATTTAGTTCTGAAAAACAAATCGTCTTCCGTGCAAGCCGCTTGATCCGCGTTCGTAATGTTAAATGTTTGCGTTCTATTTTCTGCGTATTTTGTTTCCCAACAACAGGTTGCTCGGGATCTAAATGGCGCTTATAAGCACCCCACCCATCGGTGTAAAAGCGGGTAATTCCAAATGGCTCTAACAAACCTTTTAATTCAAGAAAAACCTCATCGCGGCGTTTCCCGAAGACGGTAGTGGCAAATACCGGAGTGATGTAGTAAAATATCAATTCTTAGTCATTCAAGGCAATGCGATTTTTAGCATCTATTTGGTACTAAATTTCGGCGGCCCTCTCCAGAATGATTCAGTGGGGTTTGAATAACTACCTTCAGGCATCAATTCAAGCACAGGGTTTGTCGCTATGATTCTTGAAAAGAAAGTCCACGTTTGCCGCAAATGTCAAAGTGAAGAGATTGTCAAGAATGGCACAAATGGGAGTGGCAGTCCACAATATCATTGTAAAACCTGTGGTGCTTATGGCGTACTTGAACCTCGACAGGATTATACGGAAGAAGAAAAAGAGATCATTATAAAAGCTTATCAAGAACGCTCCAGTATGCGCGGGATCGAACGGACTTTTGGGGTTTGTCGACAAACCTTGAGTGCCTGGTTAAAAAAAAGGCAGAACAGCTCCCACCTCTTGAGAGCACGCTGAAACCAGTTGATCCTGGGCAAACACCAGTGTTGGAAATGGATGAGTTATGGTCTTTTGTCTTCTGCACAGACACCAAAGTTTGGATCTGGATTGCGTTGAATAGAGAGACCCGAGAAGTCATTGCTTATGCCTGCGGTAATCGCGGTGAAGAAACGTGCCGACTACTCTGGGACCGTATCCCATCCGCTTATAAAAAGGCTATTGTTTTCACCGACTATTGGAAAGCGTATCAGGCCGTTATTCCCAATGAGCAACATCATCCTGTCGGTAAAGAAACGGGTGAGACGGCTCATGTCGAGCGTTGGAATAATACCTTGCGGCAGCATTTAGCCCGCTTCGTACGTAAAACATTATCTTTTTCTAAATGCCTCCCTATGCATGAGATTTGTTTGAAACTCTTCCTGCATCGCTATAATACCGAATTATTACCATCTGTTGGCTAAGATTCCACTTACATATTAGCCACTACCCTTTTTTTAATTCATTGATGACGGTCACAGGGCTGATACCCAGAACCCGTGCGGTATCACGAATGCCGCTGCCATTCAGTGTCATCTCAATGTTTTGGTGTTTCGTTTCTGGTAACCACCCTTTGTCAGAATAATCCTGGATAAAGGTTTTGCCCTCACAGGTCTGACCTTTACCTATAAAACGCTGCTTGCCGTTGCTAGTGTTGCCATGTTTCGTCACGTCAGTACCATTGCAGACAGGGCATTTTATGGGGAGTAATACCATGGGAGTTTCCTCGGCTAAAGTTCTGTTCGGTTTAACAGACAATTATATCATATGATTTATAATAAAAAAACAAAATAATAATACCACCCCGCTCACCAACGTCCGGCGCGATTGAACATAAACCCTGCACCGCGGTCGGCGCCTGACGCCGCCTGCTGCAGGCCCATTGAAATCGCGTTGCTGACTTGGCAGCGATGGATCACGGCGAGGTCGAGTTCGGGAAGGACAAGCCGCGGCTGGAAGGTCAACAGCACTCAACTGCGCGCCCTGTCCGACCGTATATGCTCACCCTAGGCGGGGAAAAAACTACCTTGTGTTCAGGCGCAAAAAGTATATACTCAAGGTATATATACTGATAGGACCCAGGATATGGAAACGGCAAGGCTTTTCGTAAACGGCAGCAGTCAGGCTGTTCGCCTGCCCAAGAAGTACCGCTTCCGGGGTGACGAGGTGGTCATCAGGCACTTGGGCAACGCCGTGGTGCTGTTGCCCAAGGACGACCCGTGGCAGGTCATGTTCGATGCCCTCGCCGAGTCTCCGGAAGATTTTGCCATCTCCCGTGAGCAACCGGAGTTGCAGGAGCGGGAGCCTATCGGGTGAAGATCCTCCTGGATACGGATATTTGCATCTATGCGATCAATCGGAAACGGCCCGCGGTCCTGGCGCGGGTCAGGGACTACCGGATCGGAGAAGTCGGTATCTCGTCCATCACCTATGCGGAATTGCGCTTCGGCGTGGAAAACAGTGGCCGGGTCGAGGAGAACCTGGACCGGTTGGAACGCTTCCTGTTGCCGCTGGAGATCGTCCCTTTCGATGCCGAGGCCGGCCGCCAATACGGTCGGCTGCGGACCGAACTCAAACGCGCCGGTTGCCCTATCGGCTCGAACGACCTTCTGATCGCCGTCCATGCCCTGAGCCTGAACGCTGCGCTCGTGACCAACAACATCCGGGAATTTACCCGGATCAGCGGTTTGCGCGTCGAGCAATGGGGTTGATGCGGGTGTTCAACTCGAGCTTCATCGCAAAACTCCAATAGGACAGGATTTACAGGATTACACAGGATTTACAAGATTCTTGTATTTCCTGAATTTCCTACGTCCGATCACGCGCTTACCAAACCGGCAAGTGCTCTTCACAACAAAAAATCCTGTTAATCCTGAACATCCTGTTAATCCTGTACTATTCCGAGCCAGTTTTCCACGGACAGACCCGGCACACGGGAGAATTCTCGTTCATTTGCAGTGACCAGGATCAGACCGAGGGCCAGGGATTGAGCGGCGATGAGCATATCATTGCCGCCAATGGGTGTACCCGCGCGCTCCAGGGTCAATCGCAACCCTGCGTAGTGCTCGTCGACGGGCGCTTCCAATGGAAGAATGTCCAGTGCCGACAGGACCGTTTCGACCTGTGACGAGAGACGTTTCGATCCTTTCTTGCACGCGCCGAAGCGCAGCTCCGCGCTGACGACGAGACTGGTGCAGACGGTCTCCTCGCCGACCGCCTCGATCCGTTGCGCAATCGGCCCCTTGGGGTTGCGAACGAGATCGGACAGAATGTTGGTATCGAGGAGATACCGTTTTCCTTTCATGACCAGAGCTCACAATGCAACCTCCGCGGGGGGCGGGTCCTGGATTTCCGGGAAATCTTCGTTCAAGGGTTCGAGGGTGGCGAGTACCGCAAGCAGGGATGGACGGGCAAGGGGTTCCACGACAAGTCGATCCCCTTCCTTACTGATAACGGCCTCATCTCCCGGCAACTCGAAGTCACGCGGAATCCGTAACGCTTGGTTGCGACCGTTCTTGAATAATCGGACATGGCGTTCGGTGTGCATCGTACAGTCTCCCTCTTGTTTTGGCCTATGCCTTAGCATATGTTAGCATGCTTATACGACATATCAAATTGAAAGGCCTGCTCTCGTTCGGGCCGGACACCCAAGCCCTGGACCTGGGGCCGCTGAATGTCCTGATCGGTCCCAACGGCTCCGGCAAATCCAACCTCATCGAGGCGATCGGCCTGCTTCAGGCCGCCCCCAGGGACCTCACCGCGCCGATCCGGGAGGAAGGAGGGGTCCGCGCTTGGATCTGGCAGGGTGAGGCCGCAAGCGGGGCTTTCTATTTCAATGATAGTTTTTTCGGTGATGGTTTTTGGGTTGAGAATAAGGCATCGTCCCCCCGAATTGAGGTGGTCTTGGAATACTCGAAGGGGTCACAGGTACTGCGATACCATCTGGGGTTCGCGGAGCGGGGGCAACGATTCGAGCTGACCGAGGAGCGGATAGAGAGCGAGCAACCGGATTCGGGTCACCATAAACCCTATATCTACTTTCATACGCGCGGTGGCCGTGCGGTACTGACCGACAAAAACGCGAGGCAACACGAGTTGCGCCCGGAGGAGATCGATCCGGGGCAATCCATCCTGGCCCAGCGTAAGGACCCCGATCACTACCCGGCGCTGACCTACCTGGGTGAAGTCTTCGGCCGCATCCGGCTGTACCGCGAGTGGTCCTTTGGCCGTAATACAGCGCCGCGCCGACCCCAACCGGCCGACCTGCCCAACAATTTCCTTAGCGAAGACGGTAAGAATCTGGGGCTGGTCCTGAATCGGCTGCAACGGGAGCCGCAGGCCAAGGGCCGGATACTGGAGGCCCTGCGCCGGCTCTATGCGGAGGTAACCGACTTCGCCGTAATCATCGAGGGCGGAACGGTCCAGGTCTTCCTCCAGGAAGGACCGATCATGGTCCCGGCGACCCGCCTGTCGGACGGCACCCTGCGTTATTTGTGCCTGCTTGCGATCCTGTGCCACCCGGCCCCGCCGCCCCTGGTCTGCATCGAAGAACCGGAGCTGGGTCTGCACCCCGATATCCTGCCCGCGCTCGGCGATCTACTGCACGAGGCATCGGAACGCTGCCAGCTCGTAGTTACGACCCACTCGGATGTCCTGGTGGATGCCTTGACCGATACACCGGATACGGTGGTGGTCTGTGAAAAGTATGGAGGCCAAACCCATATGCGCCGCTTGGACAAGGCCGATCTTGCTGCCTGGTTGGAGCGTTACAGCCTTGGGGAGTTGTGGCGTAAAGGTGAGCTGGGAGGCAACCGCTGGTGAGTATAAAAGTGTACGTGGAGGGGGGCGGGGATACCAATGCCTTAAAAACCCGGTGCTGCCAGGGGTTCAGCGAATTCTGAGGCAAAAGGCGGAGGGCTAGGGGGCGTTCTCAATTGAGCCAAATTATCATAAAAATCAAGCCCGTAGGCTGGGTTACGGCCAGGGACGGCCAAACCCGGCACACGGTATTGCGGATCGGAAAAGCTGGGTTTCGTTCCTTGCCACCCAGCCTACAACACTTAGATGATTGGTAGTGGTTGAATCCTAAGTGGTGCGGTTATGCGACTGTTGTTTTCAATTCCAAATCATAGCGGTGGAGGAAAAGAGCCAAGCAGATTTCACCACTTAGGATTTAGCCACTACCAGATGATTTATTAATTGAGAACGCCCCCTAGTACATCGTTTCATCCTATCTTGCATGTTAACAATCTGATTTTATTGTCCCAATACGTTAGTAAAAACTATGCACTTTAGTGCAAGACTTTTAGTATACTCTCATTCATGAGGTCTTACAGGAAATCATCGCATACGGTACATGACTTAAGGGTGCACCTTTGTACATTTCTTATCCTCCCGAGTTATCGGTTAGTGAGATTGTGAGATCCCTCAAAGGAAGAATTCCCCCATTTGAGGAAGCAGTATTGGGGTCGTCACTTGAGGGTGACTTTGAGTCATTTTGGGCTGACTTTCAGTCTGAGGCGTTCAGTCGGCTTTAGCCGAAATAGCGACTTTCAGTCGCACCCCATACTATGGACTTTCAGTCCATAGTGGTTGATTTTATTTTATAAATCATTATGTTATATGCTTTCAAACATGCAAAATATGCTGAAATGGGGTACTAGTACCTTGTTTCGCTTAATATTGCGGGTAGGTTCGTAGCCCAACATCGAATGTTGGGCACGCCGGATCGTCCCTGATCCGGCTTTGCCCACCCTTGTATGTCCTGTTTCTAAGGGAAAGCCAAGGATCAGGTATAAAGGGATTTGATGGAGAGTACCTGGGGAAGCCGTCCCACCCGGAGGCCCCGAGCCTGTGCGTAGATTGGCTCCCCGCCCTCTTCGCCCATACCGAAGAGTATCCGAGGCCGTGAGCGATGCTCGTGAGCCTGCATACACAAGGTCGGTAGGCGAGGGTTCAGGGTCGGGGAACCAAGTCTTGATCCTAGCGCCTTTTTGACTGACGAGGAACCACCCATGAACGTTGCCGGAATTGATGTCAGCGCCAAAACCGTTACCTTGGTCATCAGCCGCGATGAGCGCACCGGAAAACCCCGCGAGTTCAAGAATACCCCAGCCGGTCATGCGACCTTGCGCAACCGCTTGCGTAAGGCACACGTGAGCCGCGTCTGCCTGGAGGCCACCGGCCTCTATCACCTCGACCTAGCCCTGGCCCTGGAGGACGCCGGGCTACCCCTCATGGTAATCAACCCCAAGGCCGCCAAACGCTTCGCGGAGGCCTTCCAGACCCGCACCAAGACCGATGCCGTCGATGCCGCAGTCCTGGCCCAGTTCGCCCTGCGCATGCCCTTCACACCCTGGCAGCGCCCCGATGACTTGGCCCTGGCTATCCGCGCCTGCGCACGCCGCATCGCCGCCCTCGACAAGCTCCGGACCCAAACCAAGAACCAGCTCCATGCGGCCCAACTGACCGCCATGACGCCGGATTTCCTCATCGCTAGCCTGCAGCAGACCGTTGCCTTCCTGGATGACCACATCGAACACCTGCGCCAACAGGCCCGCGACCTCATCGCCACGAATGAGGCGCGCCGGCACGCCTTCGACCTGCTGATCACCGTCACCGGCATTGCCGATGCCAGTGCCATCCAACTCCTCGGCGAGCTGTTGGTCTTGCCCGATGACATGCAGGCCAAACAATGGGTTGCCATGGCCGGCCTCGATCCCCGACAACACCAGTCCGGCTCCAGCATCGACAAGAAGCCACGCATCTCCAATGCCGGCAACCGCTACCTGCGCCTGGCCCTTTACATGCCCGCTCTCAGCGCCGCACGCCATGATCCCAACGTCAGGGCCTATTACCGCCACCTCATCGAGGATCGCGGCCTCAAAAAGCTCCAGGCCCTCTGTGCCGTCATGCGTAAGCTCCTGCTCGCCATCCATGCCATGCTCAAGACTCAGAACCCCTTCGACAGCAGCCGCTTCTATACCCCCACCGAAACGGCTGCCTGATAAATCTGATTTATGTGCATAAGGTGAATCTTTGGGAATCAGGAGCTAAATTGGACTTGCATCGGAACAGAGTATCTACGCGGGCTGATTTGCGGAGATACTTCAGAGATCGGGATCGAAATTCCGATTGCGATCCCGATCCCGATTTCGATTTCGACCTACCCAAGCTCTCCAACGGTTGGTTGGGCGCAGGAGATGGGGCCTTACGGGAGAGGGGCTGTTGGGGTCTTCATGCCTCGTCGGTCTGAGGCGAAGCCTCGCTAGTGCTAGCGCTGTTGCTGTTGCTGGTGCCGTTGCTGGTGCTGGTGCTGTTGCTGTCGCTGTTGGTGGCGCTATCGGTGGCATTGTCGCTGGTACTTTCGTTAAGGTTTTCGCCGTTGTCGCTCTCGCCGGCATACTCGTTCTCTTTGTCGTTGACACTGGCACGCTAGGCATCGCCTTCGGTGTTGCGTTGGGTACTGGGATCATTGTTGGCTTTTTTTTCGACAATAAAAGTGGTATCGCGGCAAGACGGTCCAAAGGGGATTTGCGTATCGGTGCCCAGGCCCAGGCTACTTGGCTATGGTTGAGCTGGGGGCTCTTTCTACCCCTGGCCGTCGCGGCTTATCTCCGGGGTCCCCCGATGGCAGGGATCAATGCAAAGCTGGATCCCCTGATCCTCTTTCTGAGTCTTGTGCCCCTGTTTCTGACGGGTCTCCCGGCCTGGCCCCTGACGGCCGCATTGGCCCTTCGGCAGTATCGGTTACTTGCGGGCCAAGACCCGGCACCGGAGCGGCTGGCGCGGACCATTGCCTTCCGCTGGCAGAGCTTCGCCTATCCCCTGCCCGGCCTGACTGCCTACCTGATCCGCCTGGGACAAGACGCGGGTCCGGCAGCAGCACTGGGTGCCATCCAAGCGGTGCAGTTCAATACCCTTCAGTATGCCGCGGCGCGCCGGGCGGCCCGCGAACTGGCGTCCGATCCGGCGACTGCACTCCCCTTCTGTGGAACCGTGGCGGTGAAAACCAATGGTGTAACCCTGGCGAGCTTGGGGCGGGTTGGTGCTGCGGGACACGCGGTCGCCGCACTGGCTCCGAAGCGGGATCAGGAGGATGAAGAACCTTTGCTGCTTGATTCGGGCGGCCGACCAAGTCAAGCAGAGGATTCGAGACCGGATCTGGCACGGATTCGGGAGCGGTTGCTTTCAGAACGGGTCGATTATGCCAAGCAATGGCTGGAGGAGCTGGGAGAAGCCCCGTTGGTTCCCGGCCCTCCTGAATGCCGTCCGGGATCTCGCTAGCCTGTCGGATCTCAGGCAGCTTGGCCGGCTGCTTCCCCGGTCGGGGCCTACTCCGAGCGACAATCTCTGGCTCAATAGCGGCTGGGTGATGATCCAGGTCGTCCGGACTGTGCTGAGCGACCTGGCGCGCTATGGCGATCTGACCACGGATGTTACCCGGCGCCGCCTGCTGGAGGCCAGCATCGGTCGCTTGCAGGTGGTGAACTGGGAAGATACGCCCGATTATTGGTGGAGCATTGCCGAAGAACTGGTCGCACACTGGATCGAGGTCCTGGAGGCCGAGGCCCGCCAGGCCCGGGAGTGGCTGCGCCTGGAGGTGGCCCCCCTGGCTGGAGGTTTCGTCCCCGGCGACCAGACCCTAGGGCTCCTGGTCCGCAACCCCACCGGCGAACCCGCCGCGGGGGGCGAGATCCGGATGGTACCGACCGAGGGCCTGATCTGGGTCCATCCGCAGGCGCGGTTCGGTCCGCTGGAAGGAGGCAAGGAGACCCAGGTCCGGCTGGATTTCCGGGCCGAATCGGAGGGGGGCCTGCGCATTCAAGGCCGGCTCGAGGCCAGGGATCTGGGCGGTAACCCCTTTTCTCTGGACTTCGCCTTCCAAATCCAGGTAGCCAGGGCAGGACGTCCCTACGAATGTCCATCCTACCAGCCCTATGTAGTGGGGGAGGGGCTCCCCAACGACCGTGCCTTCGTGGGCCGGGAGGACATGTTGGACTGGCTGCGGGGCCTGTGGCTCCAGCCGGAGGGCAAACCGGCGGTGGTCCTGGTGGGTCAGCGGCGGATCGGCAAGACCAGTCTGTTGAACAAGATCGAGCGTGTCGGCCTGCCGGGAACGGATCTGTTGGGACTGACCATCAATATCCAGGGGGTGGGCAGCGAGTACGATTTCTTCGATGAGGCCGCTCGGCGCATATCGGAGCGGTTGGACCTGCCCCCAAACCCGCTGGACCGGAACGAGCCCTATGCGGCGTTCAAGACCTTTCTACAGGGTGTCCGGGGACGGCTCGGGGCCAGGCGCTTTCTGCTGATGCTCGACGAGGCGGATCTGCTCCCCGAGCGCCGCCTGGGCGAACGGCTGCCGGGCTTCCTGCGTGCCCTGATGCAGGAGCCCCAATACCCGACCCTGCTGCTCTTCTGCGGCACGATCCGATTGCGAACTATGGCGCGGGACTATTTCTCCATCCTGTTCAACACCGCCCGCTTCCGCACCCTGAGCTATATGACCCCGGAGGAGTCTACCCAGGTCTTGCAGAAACCGGCACAGGGGATCCTGGATTATGATCCGGCGGTGCTGGCCGATGCCTACCGCCTGACCCGGGGGCAACCTCTGTTGTTGCAGATGCTCGGGGCCGAGCTGGTGAATCGCTTCAACGAGCAGGCGCGCCGGGGTGAGGAACGCAGCGATTATGTGGATACCAACGACTTCGCCGCGGCCGTGGAACACGTGGTCCGGGCGGGGACCAACGCCGCTTTTGAAAACCACTGGGAGGATAGCGACGCGGCTGTTCACCGGGTCCTCGCGGCGCTCGCCTGGGCCACGGACGAAGCGGCCCGGAAGCAGTCGGATATCGGCGGCCTCGAATCGGCCATGCACGAGACCCGCTTGTCCCTCCCCCGCGAGCGGACCTTTCCGATCCTGGAACGGCTGGCGGACGATGAGGTCCTGGAGCGGGACGGTCCCACCTACCGCTTCTGGGTCCCCCTCTACCGCCGCTGGGTCGCCTGGCGCTGGCCGCCGGAGCGGGTGCGGGAGGAGGGCATCGAGGTGAGCTGATCGGGCACGGCCGGCCCTGAGGCATCCCCACGAAATCCGCTGAACCACTTTCAGGCGTGCCATGAGTCAGAGCCGGCGGAACTCTTTGTGGGCTTGATCGTCATCCCAGTCCATGATTCTGACCCAAGACCCTAAGAAGCTGTCTAAAAACTAAGCCATTGATTTTTATCGACGCGAATCGAATGCTTCAAAGAGGCTACAGCTATTGTTGTGGGTACTTCGGCACTGCTGTACTAGGCAAACGAGATCACTCCCCTGCGGCTGGATTCGATAAAGCGTACGATCTGGTGTGTCTGCGGGGAAGGATAGTCCCGCTCGGCCTGGGCGAGGGCCTCGGCCCGGCGCAGTCCCGAACGAAAGATGATGCGGTAGACGGCCTTGATGGTATTACGCTGCTCCCGGGTGTAGCCGTTGCGGCGGAGTCCGACGACGTTCAGGCCGATGATCCTGGCCCGGTGGCCATCGGCGATCACGAAGGGGGGCACGTCCTGGGGTACGCCGGTTACGCCTGCGATCATGGAGACGGCGCCGATCCGGCAAAATTGATGGATGGCCGTTTGACCGGACAAAAATACTTGGTCCTCCACCTCGACGTGGCCGGCCAGGGTGGCGGTATTCGCGAAGATGTTGTGGTCGCCGACAGTGCAATCGTGCCCTACATGGGCATAGGCCATCAAGAAGTTGTGGTCTCCGATACGGGTGCCTCGGTCTGTCTTGATGCCGCGGCTGATGTTTACGCCTTCCTTGAAGTGATTGAAATCCCCGATGGTGAGGGGTGTACCCGCTCCCGGCCTGTATCCGAGATCCTGAGGTTCCGCGCCGATGGTGGCGCCGTGACAGACGCGGTTGTCGCGACCCATGCGGGTGGCACCGTAGATGCGCACACAGCTCTCGATGACACAGCCCGGTCCGATGCTGGCCCCGCTCTCGACGATGGAGTAGGCCCCCACCTGGACGGACGGGTGGAGTTGGGCGCCGCTTTCGATGATAGCCGTGGCATGGATGCTCATGGCTGATCCGCTTGCCACCTGCCCGCAGGTCGCCGTGAGCAGTTGGCTGCCGATTTGCGGCGGGCGTTCCGGCCACCCTCAATGCCGGAAATGGCGCATACCGGTGAAGACCATGGTCATGCCATGCTCGTCTGCGGCAGCGATGACCTCTTCGTCCCGTAGCGAGCCGCCGGGTTGGATGACGGCGCTGATACCTGCTGCCGCGGCCTGGTCGATGCCGTCGCGGAAGGGGAAGAAGGCGTCGGAGGCCATCACCGAGCCGGCTACCTCGAGACCCGCTTGGTCGGCCTTGATCGTAGCGATACGCGCCGAGTTTACGCGGCTCATCTGCCCTGCCCCGACGCCGATGGTCATGCCTTCTCGCCCGTAGACGATGGCGTTCGATTTGACATATTTGGCGACGCGCCAAGTAAAGAGCAGGTCCTCCATCTCCCGGTCCGTAGGTGCGCGCCTGGTAGCCACTTCGAGCTTGTGGGTCAAGGGCAGATCCGCCTCCTGGACCAGTAACCCACCGTTGACGCGCTTGAATTCGGTGCGTTGGTCCTCCCCGTTGCTCCAGTTTCCGCATTCGAGCAGGCGCACATTCTTTTTGGTACCGATGGCCGCGGCGGCGGCGGGCTCGACGCCCGGCGCGATGATGACTTCGACGAACTGGCGCTCCATGATGGCCTGCGCCGTCGCCTCGTCCAGCCTATCATTGAAAGCGATGATGCCCCCGAACGCAGATTCCGGGTCGGTCGCAAAGGCCCGCTCGTAGGCCTCCGGCAGGCTGGCCCCCAAGGCGGCACCGCAGGGATTGGCGTGTTTGACGATGACGCACGCTGGCCCCGCGTCGAACTGCTTGACGCATTCCAGGGCCGCGTCCGTATCGGCGATGTTGTTGTAAGACAGCGCCTTGCCCTGGAGTTGGCGTGCCGTGGCGACGCTTACCCCGCATAAATTCCGCTCAACGAAGAAGGCCGCCTTCTGGTGTGGATTCTCGCCGTAACGCATGGCCTGCTTGCGCTCGAACTGCAGGTTCAGGGTGCGCGGGAAGGGTGTTTCGTCCGCTGCACCGAGCAGTCGGCCCAAGTAGTTAGCGATGGCATCGTCATAGCGGGCCGTATGCTCGAAGGCCTTGACCGCCAAATCGAACCGGGTGGCATCGCTCAGAGCACCGCCTTGTTCCTCCATCTCCGCCAAGACCCGTGGGTAGTCGGCCACATCCACCACTAGGGTCACTGCCGTGTAGTTCTTGGCCGCGGCGCGAATCAGGGCGGGACCACCGATATCGATGTTCTCGATGGCCGTGGGCAGATCGCAGTCCGGGTCGGCCACCGCACGCTCGAAGGGGTAGAGGTTGACCACCACCAGATCGATGGGCTTGATTTCATGCTCCCGCATCACCCTATCGTCGATACCTCGGCGGCCCAGGATGCCGCCGTGGATACGTGGGTGCAGGGTCTTTACACGCCCGGCCATCATCTCCGGAAATCCCGTGTAATCCGATACCTCCAGCACCGGGATGGCATGATCGGTCAGGAGATGGGCGGTTCCGCCGGTCGATAGGAGCTGGACGCCCTGTGCCGCTAGGCCGCGGGCAAAACCCAAAATGTCCGTCTTATCGGATACGCTGATGAGGGCGCGTCGTATGGGGTGCATGATGAATGTCGGCAGCCCCGCTCATGTGTGCCGACGGATCTCGTAATGCGCCATTTTCTTGCGCAAGGTACTGCGGCTCAAGCCAAGCAACCGTGCGGCCCGGGTTTGGTTGCCATGGGTGTAATCGAGCAAGGTTTCCAGCAGAGGAGGTTCGACCTCGCCCATGACCACTTGGTACAGATCATTGACCTCGTAGCCATCGAGGTCCCGGAGGTAGTGCTCCACGGTACTACTCACGCACTCCCGCAGGGTCCTTGCGTGGCTTGCCGGTGGCGCGGTGAGCTGTTCCGGCAGGTCTTCGCTTTGTTGTGAGTCGGTTCTCTGTGCCGCCATCCCGATATGACCCCTCGTGCCTCATTTCGTCATATTCTGCATGTTGAGAATCGGTAAGGGCGACTGCAAACTGTCTACTGACTCATAATAGCATCCATGGCCCCATAGTCTACTCAAATCGGTCTGCATACCGGGTGAACGCGGATAAATTGCTTCTCGATCAACAAGTTGCTTCCGGCAGTGTAGATCCTATGAAGGATGCAGCGGGTAACCGTAGAGGTAACCAACCGACGCGAACCCAAATGGTGCGGACCTTCAGAGCAAGGACGCATCAATGGAGGCTGGAGCGGCAACGCAGTGGCGGTTGGCGTCTTGACGGCACGGCGGCAACGTGAGGAAGGGCCAGAATGGTGTTGCGAGACGGCTTAATTGAGAAGCCGGTCGGCGGCCGCTCACCGCCATCTGGCCGGGGATTGCGAACCGGTGGTGGATGCGGCCTGGTCGAGGTGCCGCGGCGTGCGCGGCGCGCAAGGCCGACCGGCTGGATGCGCGGGCGCTGTTGGCGCAGATCCGGCATGGGGGCGAGCAGGGGTCGGCGTGTTGCTCCGCAGGTTGGGTGTCAGGCCTGCGGGCCGACCGCGAGCGCGGGCTGCTGAGCCGCACGGCGACGAACCGGAGCAGCTAGTTGATGGCGCAAGATCTCGGCCGCGCGAAAAGGGCGGGTGGGGTGAGGTTTCGACGGGATGAGCCGAACCGCCGCATCGGAGTGGACGTCTGCGGGGGTGCAGCGCAACTACGGGCGGTGGTACCGAGATGAGGGCGGGATCGAAAGCCACCGTCCCAGGCGGTCGGGCAGGATGGTGCACCGGCAAGGGGGTGGTGCCGGGTGCGGCTCGAACTGCGGTTGGCGGGGTTACCAAGTCGGTATTCTGGCGGCTTGGAGCGGTACATACGACGGTCACATGGACGTGTCCAGTATCAGCAACGGGTACCGCGGGCAGACCAGGCCTTGTGGCCCATCCACACAAACCACCGTTGAAGAGTTAAGCCGGCGATCGATCGTGCCCGCCGGCACGCTACGACCTTGGGTTGGACGCCGGCGTGTGCTGCGGAGACGGCGTAAAGGACGCCAGTGATCCGCCGCTGCCGTAGCTTACGTTTCATCCCTTCTGAGCAACCGGGAGATAATCGAAAAAGGCCCGATCACAGGGATGTTACGGGTTTTGCGGGGACAGTCCGTTGTCCGCCGAGTGAGAACCGACCCATTTAGTAGATGAGGCGTAATCACTGTGGTCACCCGTAAGGCGCATCTACGTGAGGTGCCCGCTTTGACCGCACGGATAGAAGGTGGCGCCCTGTCTTTACCGCTAAAGATACCCGACGCAGACCGGTTCCTGCACCGGTAACCGAACGCAGTGGATGGCCCTGTGGCCTTCCGTCCCAATCAGGGAGGAAATGCGGCCACACGAAGCACTCCGCGCCCTTCGGAAGCCGGCGTCGGGTGACAAGGGGGCATCGTAGGAGGGCCGGGCGAAGGCCGGCTTGTCCCACGAAAGAGAGGGAACTGGCCCGTGCCCAACACCGTTTCGGGCCGATTCGCGCGATTCGTAGTTTTCCCTAACCTCTCGGTTGTCGAGTTATCTGTCTGCCGACAGGTAGGCGCATGGGCTGGCGGCGAAATTATTCGATTACCTTCGGGACCAGGTACAGTCCCTCTTCGGTCGCCGGTGCGATGCGCTGAAACAGGTCCCGTTGGTCGGGTTCGGAGGGCTCATCCGGTCGCAGCCGTTGCATCATGTCCAGGGGGTGGGCCAGGGGGGTGACCTGGTCGGTATCCACCGCGTTCATCTGCTCCACGAGGTTTAGGATTTTGGACAAGTCGACGGCGTAGCGGTCCTTCTCCGCATCGGAAACGGCGAGCCGCGCCAGCCGGGCGATTTTCTCGACGTCGGTACGATCAAGTGACATTGGGATCTTCCGGAGGTGATGCGGATGCGTGCCCGCAACGCGACAGCGCCCCGCCTACCATACGGAACAGGAGAAACGATCCAGGCAGTACGGGACAGGAGAAACGATCCGAGCAGTTACGAAAATAACATAGGCGCATGTGCGATCGGAAATCTAAATCTTGCCCATCCGGTACTCTATTGCTAGATTATCCAGATTCAAGGCCGGTCGTAATCCGAACGGCACGCCAAGTCGATCTTCGGACTTCAGGGGAAGTCCAAGGCGATTCCCAATTTTTTCTCCCACAGGTGATTAGTTGATGTTTCTCCGACGCATTCGAGGAATGTTTTCCAACGATCTGTCGATCGATCTTGGAACCGCCAACACGCTTATTTACATCCGTGGCCAGGGGATCGTGCTCAACGAACCGTCGGTAGTCGCAATCCGACAAGGGGCGGGGGGGGCCAAGTCCGTTGCGGCGGTCGGCAATGAGGCCAAACAGATGTTGGGCCGTACCCCCCAGAATATCACCGCCATCAGGCCCTTGAAGGATGGTGTCATCGCCGACTTTACGGTCACGGAGAAGATGCTCCAATACTTCATTCACAAGGTCCACGAGAGCCGGCTCATCCGGCCCAGCCCGCGGGTATTGATCTGCGTCCCCTGCGGCTCCACCCAGGTGGAGCGTCGGGCCATCAAGGAGTCCGCTGCCGGTGCCGGCGCCCGTGAGGTCTTCCTGATCGAAGAGCCGATGGCCGCGGCCATCGGCGCCGGGCTGCCCGTGGAAGAGGCGCGCGGCTCCATGGTGTTGGACGTCGGGGGCGGCACCTCGGAAGTGGCGGTTACTTCGCTCAATGGCATCGTCTATTCGAATTCGGTGCGCATCGGCGGCGACCGCTTCGATGAAGCCATCATCACTTATGTGCGTCGCAACTACGGTACCCTGATCGGTGAGGCCACCGCCGAACATATCAAGTACGAGATCGGTTCCGCGTACCCCGGCCGGGAGGTGCGGGAGATCGAGGTCAAGGGCCGCAATCTGGCCGAAGGCATTCCCCGCAGCTTTACCCTGAACAGCAACGAGATTCTCGAGGCCCTGCAGGAACCTTTGGCGGGTATCAGCGGAACGGTAAAAACGGCCTTGGAGCAAACGCCTCCGGAGCTGGGCGCCGATGTTGCCGAGCGGGGCATCGTGGTTACCGGTGGCGGCGCCTTGCTTGCCGATATCGATCGCCTGTTGGAGGAAGAGACGGCACTCCCGGTGCTGATCGCCGAGGATCCCCTGACCTGCGTCGCCCGCGGCGGTGGACGCGCCCTGGAGACAGTCAACAAGCGCGGCCTGGATCTGTTTATGACGGAGTAGCCGACCGAGCGTCGCTGCGATGCGGCGCTTGCCTCGGCCCTAACCGCTCCTCACTGGGAGCCGACCATCACCCCCCTATTCGTACAGGGTTCCTCGCCCTCTTTCCGCATTCTGTTGGCGGTGGTGTTCGCGATCGGGCTGATTGTGGCGGATCACCGCTACCAGCAGCTCGAGCAGCTGCGCTCCGCGCTTTCCGTCCTTGTCTATCCGGTATATTACTTGGCCAGTCTCCCGGACACCCTGATCCGGAAAGTGCGGGGCCAACTCGCCACGGAAGAAGAACTGCGCCGACACAACCGATCCCTGTACCGAGAAAATCTGGCGCTCAAGGGGCGGTTGCAGCAGCTCGAAACCCTGGAGGCGGAGAACATGCGCCTGAGGGATCTTCTGGGATCTCCGTTAAAGATCGGCGATCGGATGCTCATCGCCGAGCTGATGGCAGTCGATCTGGATCCCTACCGACAGCAGGTAATGATCGACCGGGGGGCTGCTTCCGGGGTGTTCGTCGGCCAGCCCGTCCTCGGCGCCAACGCCGTCATGGGACAGGTGACGCGGGTCGCCCCCCTATCCGCCACCGTATTGCTGATTACCGATGCCAGCCACGGGCTGCCGGTACGGATCAACCGCAATGGGTTGCGTACCGTGGCCCGGGGTACGGGAACCGTCGACCGGCTGGAGTTGTCCCATTTGCCGCAGAACGCCGACGTGCGGGCCGGGGACCTGTTGGTGACCTCGGGGCTGGGCGGCCATTTTCCACCCGGCTATCCGGTGGCCCGGATCGCCGAGGTGCGCCTGGAACTGGGCAAGCCGTTCGCTACCGTCATCGCCGAGCCCACCGCACACCTGGACCGCAGCCGCGAGGTGCTGTTGGTCTGGACCCTGTCCCCGGATGAGTCCGCACCGCAAGGTACCGGCGAGGCCGTCCGGAAATCACCATGAGCGACTCCCCCGCCGACCGGTTCGGCGTGATTCTCGTTACCCTGGGTACGGCCCTGGTCCTGACGGTCCTGCCCATGCCCCAATGGGCAGCTGAATTCCGCCCTCAGTGGATGGCGCTGACGTTGATCTACTGGGCCCTGGTTCTGCCGGCACGGGTGGGAGTATTCTGGGCCTGGGGGGCAGGTCTGGTGATGGACGTCACCACGGGGACCGTGCTCGGTCAGTATGCACTGAGTCTGTCCGTACCCGTGTATCTGGTGGTAGAGCTGCACCGGCGAATCCGTCTATTTCCCCCCCGGCAGCAGGCCATATCCGTATGGGTACTGTTGCTGGTGGAACGCCTGCTTGCCCTCTGGGTGCTGGGGGCTATCGGTCAGCCTACGCCGCCCCTCGAGTATTGGATACCCACGTTCGTGGGTATGTTGCTGTGGCCTTTGCTGTTCATCCTGTTGCAGAACTTGAGCCGGCGTTTCGCCATAATCTGAGATCGAGGATTCGGACGGGGTGGAGTCGATCCTCAAGGATCATTCCCGGGAAAGCCGGCTTTTTGCCAAGCGAGCTATCCTTGCCGGGGTCTTGGTGCTTGCGGCCATGCTTATGGTGACGGCAAGGCTGGTCCAGCTGCAGATCGGCAACTACACACACTTATCCACCCTGTCCCGGGACAACCAGGTCAAACTCGAGCCCCTTCCCCCCACGCGGGGATTGATTTATGACGCCGCCGGGGTCCTGCTGGCGGACAATCGCCCATCCCTCTCGCTCGAAATCACCCTCGAGGAGGTCGAGGACCTGGATACCACCATCGACGAGCTCGGGGCTCTCATCGACATCGGGGACAAGGATCTGAAACACTTCGCCCGCATGCGCAAGCTGCGGCACCGTTTCGAGGAAATTCCCATCCGTACTGACCTGAATCCGGAAGAGGTGGCCCGGTTTGCCGTCAACCGTCATCGCTTTCCGGGAGTCGCCGTCCGTGCCCGGCTACTGCGCGCCTATCCGCTCGGTGAGCACACGGCGCATGTGTTGAGCTACGTCGGCAGGATCAACGAGCAGGAGCTCAAGCGTATCGATGCCTTGAACTACGCCGGAACCAATTACATCGGCAAGGGGGGAGTAGAGAAGGCCCACGAAGACCTGCTGCACGGTACCGTGGGGCACCGACAGGTAGAAGTGAATGCCAAGGGACATGTGCTGGGGGTGCTGAAGCGGCACCAGCCGCAATCCGGGAAGAGCTTGGAGTTGTACCTGGACATCCGACTGCAGCAAGACGCATACGCCGCCCTGGGCGACCGCCGCGGCGCCGTGGTGGCAATCGATCCGCGCACCGGCGGCGTACTCGCCCTGGTCAGTCGCCCCAGCTTCGATCCCAATCTCTTCGTGGACGGCATCGACGCGGCGGACTACCGAGCCCTGCGCCGCTCGCCCGATAAGCCCCTGTTCAACCGCGCCATCCGCGGTCAATACTCGCCGGGATCCACGATCAAACCCTTTATCAGCCTGGGTGGACTGGAGACCGGGACGATACGCGCGACCGACGCCAAGTGGTGTCCTGGTTACTATCGGCTCCCCGGACATACCCACAAGTACCGATGCTGGAACCGTGGGGGACACGGGACCACCGCCTTGGAGAAGGCCATCGTCCAGTCCTGCGACGTTTATTTTTATAAGCTGGCCCAGGGTATGGGGATCGACCGGCTGCACGATTTCCTGGCCGGGTTCGGTTTCGGCAAGCGCACCGGCATCGATGTTACCGGCGAACGCAGAGGTTTGCTGCCATCCAAAACCTGGAAAAGGAGGGCATACAATCAACCCTGGTTTCCCGGAGAAACCCTTATTGTGGGTATCGGGCAAGGCCCTTTTTTAACTACACCGCTACAGCTTGCCGTCGCGACGGCGACTTTGGCGGCGCGCGGCCGTTTCATACGACCTCGTATCGTCCGCGCGACCAAGGCGCAGGGCCCGGAGGCGAAACATGAATTCCCGGCGCAAATCCGGCAGCTTCCTCTTTCCTCCCGCTACCTCGATAAGGTGATCGAATCCATGGTGAAGGTGGTGAGGAGCAACCGCGGTACGGCCAAACGCATCCGCACCAACGCCTACAGTATTGCGGGGAAGACGGGCACCGTCCAGGTCTTCAGCGTGAAGC
Source organism: Candidatus Thiosymbion ectosymbiont of Catanema sp. Cochon2018 (assembly GCA_011392765.1). Taxonomy (GTDB): domain Bacteria; phylum Pseudomonadota; class Gammaproteobacteria; order Chromatiales; family Chromatiaceae; genus Thiosymbion; species Thiosymbion ectosymbiont_A. The sequence goes on from WYCW01000005.1 coordinate 118,884, forward strand.
AGAAGGAACGCTATCGTGAATCCGAGGTCGCCGAACATATGCGCGACCATGCCCTGTTCGTGGCCTTCGCACCCGTGGAGGACCCCCGCATCGCCGTAGCGGTTATCGTAGAGAATGGTGGTCACGGGGGCGCGGTGGCGGCACCGGTCGCCCGGCGGGTAATGGACAGCTATTTGTTGCGCACGCCACCTCCCGCGGCGGCGGGGGAAGCGGCAGGTGGTCACTAGGGGGCGTTCTCAATCAATAAATCATCTAAGTGTTGTAGGCTGGGTTGAGGAACGAAACCCAACTTTTCCGATCCGCAATACCCTGTGCTGGGTTTCGCCGTCCCTGGCCGTAACCCAGCCTACGGGCTTGATTTTTATGATGATTTGGCTCAGTTGAGAACGCCCCCTAGGGCGTGTTGATATTCGAGTCCAACTGACTGCATTTTAGAAACAGGGAAAAATGCTTAGCCGCCTTATAATGGCAGGGATATACCAAGTCATAGGAACTCGACCCAAATGTCAAGTAAACCGCAATATCACACTACAGGTCCCTTCCGCGCGGAACAGCTGCGTTGCGGCGATCCTTACGAGCTCGACGACGGCCATCTCATCGAGTGTCTGCCCAGCGGCGGGCGGCACGCCAAGGCCAATCTGAGCGGGGGGTTTGCGCTGGAGAGCGATCCGGCCGTGGAGTCAGCCGGCTTCGATCCCGGATTTACGCCGGACGAGGAGAACCTGCGCGCCCCCGATATCGCCGTGGGCAATGTCCCGGACGCTCCGGGTTGGATATCCGGGGCGCCGCCGTTGGCGGTGGAGTATGCCGACATCGGTCAAAACGAGCAGAACCTGCAAAAAAAGATTCGCACCCTGCTCGGGGCCGGGACACGCTACGTCTGGGTCGTGCGCCTGACCGGACCGCGCCGGGTCGAGGTGTACGAGCCGCACGGTTCCCCCTCGTTGGCGTATCCCGGCCAGCAACTGGAGGCCCCCGGCATCCTCGCCAACCCGGTGCCGGTGGAGGCCCTGTACGACCCGGACGCGGCCCACAGGACCGCGCTGCGAAACCTGCTGCAACGGCGCGGCTACGCGGACCTGGACGCCGTGCGGGAAGAGGGCCGGGAGGAAGGCCGGGAAGAGGGCTGGGAAAAGGGCCAAGAGGAGGGCCGGGAAAGGGGTCGGGAAGAGGGTGAGCTGGCGTTGGTTCTGCGCCAGCTCCGACGTGCGGTTGGGCAAATCCCGGAAAGCGAGAGCCAACGGATTCGCCAGCTCGGTCGTGACGGATTGGCCGCGCTGGCCGAGGCCCTGTTGGATTTCCGCGCAACCAGCGACTTGACCGCTTGGCTGGAGCGCCATGTTTAAGGTTTGCCGACGCAATCTCCCCGCCGATTCGCGCCGCATGTCTCGACGAGCCCGTATGTGAAGATGGCGTCTGGCACATAGTTTCAGCACATCCTGCATTTACGGAACCGATGGGCACATTGGGTTCCCCCGTCATAACCGATTCTTGAAAATGCGAAACATGCTGAAATGGGGTACCAACACCTTTTCCACGAGCGTCGACAGTGTTCCGCGAGCCGTCCGGGTGGGTCTGCTGGGCCGGGTGCACTTGGATCTGCCCTTACTGATCGCCTTGCTGCTCCTGTGCGCCTATGGGCTGCTGGTGCTCTTCAGCGCCACCGGTCAGGATCCGCACAAGCTCCACCAACAGCTGATCCGGCTCGGGATCGCCTTCGCGGTCATGGTCGTCACCGCCCAGATACCACCCTGGAAGCTGCGACGCTGGTCTTTACCCCTGTTCGGCATCGGGCTGACGATGCTGCTGGGCGTCCTGGCACTGGGAGAGATCGGCAAAGGCGCCCAGCGCTGGTTGGACTTAGGAGTAGTACGCTTTCAGCCTTCGGAGTTGCTCAAGGTTGCGGTTCCCATGACGCTCGCCTGGTACCTCGCCGAGAGGCCCCTGCCCCCCAGTGGGTCGCGGACCCTGTGGGCGGTTATTCTGACCGCCGTTCCGGTACTCCTGATCGCGCGCCAGCCGGACCTCGGCACCGCGTTGCTGGTGGCCGGTACCGGCATTGTCGTGTTGTTCCTGGCGGGGTTGCGGTGGCAACCGATCGCCTTGCTGGGGGCAAGCGCGGTGGCCCTCGCCCCCCTGCTCTGGTATTTCATGCACCCTTACCAGCAGCAGCGGGTGCTTACCTTCCTCAACCCGGAGAGCGACCCCCTCGGCACCGGCTACCACATCATCCAAGCCAAGATCGCCATCGGCTCCGGCGGTATCTACGGTAAGGGTTGGCTCAACGGAACCCAATCCCGTTTGGAGTTTCTGCCCGAACGCTCGACGGACTTCGTCTTCGCGATTCTCGGCGAGGAGTTCGGGCTGATCGGCATCCTGGCGATGCTGGCTATCTACCTGTTCATCATCGTCCGCGGGCTCTACATTGCCACCCAGGCCCAGGACACCTATGGCCGGTTGCTCGCCGGCGGGCTCACCATGACATTCTTCATCTATCTGTTCGTCAACACCGGCATGACCACCGGACTCCTGCCGGTAGTGGGTATACCCCTGCCCCTGGTGAGCTACGGAGGCACGTCCCTGGTGACCATCCTGGCCGGTTTCGGTATCCTGATGTCCATCCACACCCACAGAAAATTGCTTCTTCCCTAAAAGGTTTCGTACTATTTACCAAGTTGAACATGAAGCGCGGTGCGGATTCCGATTGGAGTTTCGCGACGAAGCTCAAGTTGGGCACTCGTCGGCCTGGGGCGAGGTCTCGCTGGGAATTTAAGCAATGCGATCGATTCGTTGGTGGTATGGGATGCTTGCGGCCTTGGTGTTCCTGACCGCGGCGGCGGAGGAACCGGCGAGTTATCGCGCGGGCAGGGAACGTTTCGTCCTCGACATGGCCCGTAAGCACGGCTTCGATAAGAGCCAGCTCACGAGCCTCATGGGACAGGTCCGCTATAGCCGGGAGGTCATAGAAGCCATTCGCCGTCCCTTCGAGGCCAAGCCCTGGTACAAGTACCGCCCGATCTTTCTCACCGACAAGCGGATCCGAGGTGGGATCGCGTTTTGGCGTAAGAACCGCGAGTCCCTCGAGCGCGCCCAAGCGGCCTATGGTGTGCCGCCGCAGATCATCACCGCCATTATCGGCGTCGAGACCAACTACGGTGATAACCTGGGCCGGTACCGGGTAATCGACGCCCTGAGCACCCTGGGTTTCTCCTATCCCAAGCGTGCGGACTTCTTCCGGAAGGAGCTCGAGGAGCTGCTACTCCTGGCCCGGGAGGAATCCATCGACGTATCGGGGCTGAGGGGCTCCTACGCCGGTGCCATTGGTCTGCCCCAATTTATCCCATCCAGCTATCGTGCCTACGCCGTGGATTTCGACGGTGATGGCCGGCGGAACCTCCGGCAGAGCGAGGCGGATGCGATCGGGAGCGTAGGCAACTACCTCGATCGACATGGTTGGAAGACCGGAGAACCGGTGACCTTCCCCGCCAGGGTCGCGGGTGGGACACCGCAAGGCATTACACCTGCGGGGAAACGACCCGTAAAACCCGCAACCAGCCTGGACCGGCTCAAGGCGGCGGGCATCGTTGCGGAAAAACACCTACCCGGATCGACCCGAGCGACCCTGATCCGTCTCGATGCACCGGGGCCCGAGTATTGGCTGGGACTCGACAACTTCTATGTAATCACCCGTTACAACCACAGTAATCTCTATGCCATGGCTGTGTACCAGCTCAACCGCGAGATTCGGACGGCATACAAGCCAGAAAGGTTTATCCGCAAATGATCCGGTCGCTTCGGTCTATCCGCAGATTACACAGATTTTCACAGATTAAAAACGAAACAATCTGTGAGAATCTGCGTAATCTGCGGATAGAAGAGATCATGTAATCTTTTGCGACCGATTGGCGTTCATTTGCGGACAAAAATAATTCCCATGTTATCGAAACTTCGAGACTGTTGTAGTGGAAGCAGCGTCGGTCTGCTTTTACTACTGGGGCTGCCGGGGCTGCTGGGCGGTTGCTCCGGCACCGGGGACAAGGCGTCGGAGCCGGTCGAGATTGCGGATGCCAAGCCCAAAATCGAGCCCAAGAGCAAGTACGGGAATCCAAAATCCTATGTCGTCTTCGGTAAGCGTTATTACCCCAAGGCCAGCAGCAAGGGGCACGTAGAGCGGGGGTTGGCCTCCTGGTACGGCAAAAAGTTCCACGGCCGCAAGACCAGCAACGGCGAGCGCTACAACATGTACGCCATGACCGCGGCCCACAAGACCTTGCCGCTGCCGACCTATGCCCGGGTGACCAATCTGACGAACGGGCGCAGCACGGTAGTAAGGATCAATGACCGCGGCCCCTTCCACGGCAACCGCATTATCGACCTGTCCTACTCGGCTGCCCGCAAGCTGGGAATGGCGGCCAAGGGGGTTGCGGTGGTGGAGGTCAGGGCCATTGATCCCGGCCGTCCGAAATCCGCCCGGCGGGGTGGTTTCCCCGCTTCCGCGAGCAAGATACTCAAAGCTAAGGCCAAGGCACGCAAGAAGCTTATTGCCCGACAGACACCGGCGGTGAAAGGGAAGCCCAGGGCAACCGGTCGGCCTTTGCTGTACCTACAGGTGGGGGCCTTTAGTAGCCGTGTGAATGCCGAACACCTGCAGCGCCGGTTGGCGAACTATATCGCCGAGCAGGTCCGGGTTCGCACGCGAGAGGATAGCAAGGCACCCTACAAGGTTCATATAGGGCCACTCGGCTCCCGAAAGCGCGCAAATAATCTGTCCCGGAAACTTGCATCCTTGGGCCTGAGCAGGTCTCTCATTGTTGTGGAGTAGGCCTGCCCGGGAGCGCCGTGAATTGTTTGAACCACAAAGGGCACAAAGGGCGCAAAGATTTTGTTGTAGGGGTACCCCTTGCGAGTGTCCTGCCGAGGGTGAACATGAACCAGCAATATTTGTCGGAACGGGGTACTAGACAGTTGGTGCGGAAAATTTCATCGTCGGGATGACGAGGGATCACTACCTCAGCGAGTTTCGCCTGATTGACTGGAATTGTTTACGATTCAATTAGTTGAGGGGATCAGCTATGTTGCGTATTCCAAAGGCCCAATATGATGCACTCGACAAAATCCATAAAGACAAATTTTATGGGGATCTCGAAAAATATCTCACTGAGGAATTTTCCAATACAGGAGCTGCCGAGCGGAATCGCTTGATGGCTGCTTGTCGTGATGCCTGTGAGTCATTGAAGATACGAAACATGGATGGGATATTCGCATTTTATGTACTCTCATTCATTCACGGATCTTCGGTTGATCGCACGGTAGAGTATCGAGTTGCTCATAAGCGTTATATATTGCTTGGTTATAGTCCGGAGCAGTTACCTGTCGATACGTTGGAAGCGATGTACTGATGAGAAAAAACTACTCGAACTGATCAAAAAACTTATCGAGCGGATCTGGCGGGGAGGGAAACGAAAGCCGCTGAAGAAGCCAAAAAGCCAACCAAAGAATCAAACGCCTGGCTGCACCATAAAATGTAAGTCGAAAGTCACAGCGAAACGTCCGGTTAGGCGTCACAACCCATGTAAAACTAAAAAGAATGATCCTACAAAACCACAGAATACGGTTATTGATCCTGGCGCGGATATTTCTGCCGATATCGATGCGTTGAATTCAGGTAATTTTACTCGCAAGGGGGAGGATTATATCGTCGGCGAACGGGTCTATGGTATGTATCCTGATACCGGTCAAGTTTTTCCAAAATCCGGCCCTGGTTTTATTGAGGTTGACCGCGCCCAGCATCAACTCCTTAAGAGACTCAATTCGGGTTCATATGAAGATGCAATGAAATTCGCAAAAAACAAACCGGGATTGACTCAAGATAAGATCGATGCTGTTCTGAAGATTTGGGAGAAATGCAAGTGATCTCACGGTCGATATACATTTGCTCAAGAAAAGAGTCATTGGAAAGTGTTCTCGGAGAATTGGGTATTACTCCAACTAATATCTTAAGCTACGAAGAAAATGTATCGTATCTCGAAACCAAAGAGAACGGTGCTCTCGTGGAACAGGTTCGGGGTGATTTTACCCACGCCGTCGATTTTGACCTATTCGATCGAGGATTGCGCGCGGTGATATCGGTATTCAGGATACTCTCAAAACGTGGTGTCGAAGTCGCCATGCCGGTTGAAGAAGAAGATGACCCGTTTGTATTTCACCTGTGGCGTGATGGAAGGAGGTTACTCGTTCGCGTCGAGGAAGATGAAGACAACGAAGATACGATTCTGATCTTGGACCCGCTAAGCGATGCAGGTCTACAATGAAATTTAGCGCGGAAGTTCGCCATATACGCACTTAACCTGGGTCCCGAAAGTTCCGATTAGGCTGTGGCCCGAGTAACATGACAACTGGTCGGAACACGGCAATGTTTTTCCTCCATTGCGTCCGCGTCCCCTCTCTCTGGCCCAATCCACTGACCGATTTTAGCCGATGAAACCACTTTTCCACGTCTCGGTCCTGCTTATCCTCTTTTTCTCCGCCGGCATCCAGTCCGTTGACATGCCCACGCCGGACAACCCTACCCCGGTCCGGGCGGCGGACGAAATACCCATCCCCGATCCACCGCAGTTGGCCGCCAGGGCCTATCTGCTAATGGATCACAACAGCGGCAGGGTGCTGGCACAATCCAATGCGGACGAGCGCTTGGGGCCGGCCAGTCTGACCAAGATCATGAGTGCCTACGTGGTGTTTCGCGAGCTGGCCGGGGGCAATCTGTCGCTCCGGGAGCGGGCGTCCATCAGCGAGAAGGCGTGGCGTGCCGGCGGCTCCAAGATGTTCATCGAGATCGGCAAGCGGGTATCTGTGGAGGATCTCCTTAAGGGCATGATTATTCAATCCGGGAACGATGCCAGCGTGGCCCTGGCCGAGCACATCGCGGGCAGTGAAGAGACCTTCGCCGACCTGATGAACACCCATGCCGAGCGTATGGGTATGCAAGGCAGTAACTTCACCAATGCCACCGGACTGCCGCAAAGGGATCACTATACCACCGCCCGGGACATGGCCTTGGTGACTGCAGCGACCATCCGTGAATTTCCGGAGTACTATGCCTGGTATGCCGTAAAGGAGTTCCGCTATAACCGCATCAAGCAGCGGAACCGCAACCGCCTCCTGTGGCGGGACGCATCCGTCGACGGGGTCAAGACGGGGCACACAAAGGCCGCGGGCTACTGCCTGGTGGCCTCCGCTGAACGCGGCAATATGCGACTCACGTCGGTGGTTATGGGGGCCAAGGGAGAAGAGACGCGGGCCCAGGCAAGCCTGGCACTACTCAATTACGGTTTCCGCTTCTACGAGACCCACCAACTCTACGCCGAAGGCCAACCGGTCGAGACGTTGCGCATCTGGAGGGGCGAAGTCGAAGACCTGCCCGTCGGTCCGGCCGAGGACGTCGCCGTGACCATTCCGCGGCGTACCTATGACAAATTGTCCGCTAAGCTGATCAAAGGTCCCGACATCTTTGCGCCCGTCGGCAAGGGCACTGTCGTGGGCCATATCAGCATCGCGCTCGAGGGTGAGGAGGTACAGCGCGTACCGGTTGTGGCATTACGAGATGTGGCCGAGGGTGGCGTGCTGCAGAAGGCCAAAGACACGGTGCTGAAGTGGTTCTAGGGCCTGTTACGGTTAGACTCGACTCTGCTCTTTGTGCCGGCTGATGCTTGACGTTACCAGGGTACATTGCCGCGAGTTCAACCTTGCAAGGTCCCCGGTTCGGCCTGTTCACCGTCGAAATCCTGCCCGTTGGGTCGGGGTCTTCCTGTTGCTCGTGGCCGCCGTGGCGGGCAGTGCGGGCACCACTACCAGCCATCGGGACGAGCCGGGGTCCAACGGCCGGACAAATATACTCGATACCACCGGTGCTTCCCCGGATTCCAGGGCCGGCGCCCAGGTCGATCGGACCACCGATACCAGTTTCCTCTATGAGGGCCTGGGGTGGGAATATTGCGGTCCCCGCCCGGACCGGCTCGGACCGGTGATATTGCCGCCGGAACCGACCGCGCAAGACCTACTGTTCTTGAGTGCCGACTCCTTCGATTATGACCGGGTGCTTGGTCTCATGTGGCTGAGCGGGGACGTCCGAGGGACTCAGGGCAACCGGCTCGTTGCAGCGAATGAAGTTGCTTACGACCACCGGACCTCGGATCTGGTGGGCCGGGGAGATGTCTTTTTTGCCGGCCCGCAGGTCCGGTTCATCGCGGACAAGGCGCAGATAAACCTGGGGTCGAACCGAGGCATTCTCTCCAATGTCTATTACCGAATCACGGGGAAGACCAATGCCCACGGCTACGCCGACCAGGCGAAGCTGGTCAACCCCACCCTGACCCGGTATCGGAACATTGTTTACTCCGTCTGCCGGCCGGGACAAGAAGACTGGTCCCTCGATGCCACCGAGTTGGAGCTGGATCAGGCCAAGGGCGAGGGCGTGGTGCGCCACGCCAAGCTACGGATACAGGGCCTGCCGATTCTCTACACCCCCTATCTGTCGTTCATGATCGATGATCGGCGCAAGAGCGGTATCCTGGTGCCGATGATCGGCAACTCGGGCAGCAACGGCATCGATGTCACCGTCCCCTACTATTGGAATATCGCCCCCCATATGGACGCAACCATTGCTGCCCGCTACATGAGCAAGCGGGGCTCGATGCTCGGGAGCGAATTCAGATACCTGTCGCCTCGCCAGAAGATGAAATTCTCCGGCGAGATCCTGCCCGCGGACAGCCGGCTCGAAAGCGAGGGCCGGCGCTGGGCGTTGCGAATCGAGCAAACAGGTTCTTTCGGTCGAGGCTGGTCGACTGCCCTGGATTACAACGCCGTCTCCGATGACGAATATCTCGAGGATTTCGGCGATCGGCTAGAGCAAACCAGCACCCGCAGCATCGAGCGCCGGGGCGATTTGAACTATTTCGGCAATGATTGGCACCTGCACGCACGGTTGCAGGAGTTTCAAATCCTGGATGCGACCCTTACACCCATATCCCAACCCTACGCGCGCTTGCCCCAGCTGACCTTTGCGACAAATCCGCGCAGCATCGGTCCCGGAATCGAGCTGGGCATCAACGGCGAGTACAACTACTTCCATCACGACGTGCTCACGGGTGGGCACCGTACCACCCTCCGGTCCTACGCCCGTTGGCCACTGCGCAGGCGTTACGGACATCTGATCCCGCAAGTGAACCTCTATCTGGCCGGATACGACCTGCAAGATCAACCACCGGACAGGGATGCACACCCTTCGTATGTGATCCCGAGCTTCAATCTGGATGCGGAGCTGGTGTTCGAGCGGACACTGAAGTGGTTCGGTCAGGAATCACTGCAGACGCTTGAGCCCCGGATCTTCTATCTGTACACCCCCTTCGAGGATCAGGATAACAGCCCCCTCTTCGACAGTACTAAACTGGGCTTCAGCTACAATAATCTGTTCCAATCGAATCGGTTCTCGGGAGGGGATCGCATCGGCGATGCGAACCAAGTTACCCTCGGCCTTACGTCCCGAACTTTTAGCAGGGATTCGGGGCAGGAGCTGCTGCAGGCCAGTATCGGTCAGATCCTATACGCTCGCAACCGAGAAGTCCGGACTCACAGTAGTCTTCCGGCCGAAGAGGAGCCCACCTCCTCGATCGCGGGTCTTCTGAGCGTCCGCATTCTGGAGAACTGGATCGGCCGCGCGGACTTCGAATATAACCCGCACTCAGAGTCCAATCAATTGCAGCAGCGGACTCTGGAGCTACGCTACCGAAAACCGGGCAATCGGTTGTTCAACCTGGCCTATCGGTTTCTCGGTACCAGCGAGGCGACGCACTACGAGGATATCGACCTGTCATTCAGCCTGCCGGTCAATCACCGGTTTCAACTCGTCGGTCAGTGGAGCTACTCTTTGCTCAACCGCCAAACGGTGGCGGCCTTCGCCGGCCTCGAGTATGGCCAATGCTGCTGGCGAGTGCGACTGCTGGGCCGGCACCTGAAAAATAAGCCGGACCGCCCCGGCACCAACAGCATCATGTTCCAGGTGGAGCTGGCGGGACTCGGCTCAATCGGGAAAAAAGTAGACAAACTCTTCGAGAACGAGATCTATGGTTACGTTGCGCACTAGGAACACCGGCGGGCAAGGCTTACCGGTCCAAGTCCTGCTGGCCACCCTGATCTGTGCCCTGGTTCCCGCCGCCGCGCTCCGGGGGGGTGAGGAGTTGAACTCCATCGTGGCGGTGGTCAACGACGATGTCGTCGTCGCCAGTGAGCTCGAACACCAAATAGCCTTGGTCGTCCCCGAGATCCGGGGCAGAGGGACGGCGCTTCCGCCGCGTCCGGACCTGGAGCGCCAAGTCCTCGAACGCATGATCCTGGGACGCCTCCAGCTCCAGAAGGCCAAGGAGGTAGGGATCGTGATCGATGACGCCATGCTGACCGAGACCATCACCAATATCGCCGCCCGTCACGGCATGACCCTGGAGCAGCTGCGTGCTACCCTCGAGGCCGAGGGCGTACACTACCGGAACTTTGCCGAGGATACGCGCCTGAAGCTCGTCACGAGCCGCCTCCAGGCCCACGAGGTAATCACGAATATCAGGGTCACGGAGCAAGAGATCGATCGGTTTCTGGAACGGGAGTCCAGCCGCCTGATCGAGCGCAATGAGGTGAAACTGTCGCACATCCTGGTCGCGATTCCCGAAAATGCGCCCATCAAAGCAGTCAAGAAGGCCACGGCCAAGGTTAAAGACCTGATCGGGCGCCTGCGCCGGGGTGCCGATTTCGCACAGCTGGCGGTACGTTTCTCCGATGGGCGGCGGGCCTTGGAAGGCGGCGATCTCGGCTGGTTCCCCCTCGGCCAAGTGCCCTCACTGGCACAGGAAGCGGCCCGATCGCTGGCTGTGGGAGAATTCACCGAGCCGTTGCGCAGTCCGAGCGGTTATCACATCATTAAGCTGACCGACCTCAAGGGTTCGGGCCCTAGGATGGTCAATCAAACCAAGGCCCGCCATATTCTCGTTCGCACCAACGAGGTCGTGTCCGACAACGACGCTAAGACCCACCTGGAACAGCTGCGGGTCCGCATCGTCGGTGGTGACGACTTCGCCACCCTTGCCCGTTCCCACTCCGACGACACGGGGTCCGCACTCAAAGGCGGCGATCTGGGTTGGATCGGCCCGGGAGACACGGTACCCGAGTTCGAGAAGGCCCTAAGTACTCTGGCGCCGAACCAAGTAAGTGCACCATTCAAGAGCACCTTCGGTTGGCACATCGTCCAAGTCATTGCACGCCGCACCCGGGATACGACGGCCGAAGCCATGCGGCTGAAGGCCCGCGAGACGATCCGAGAGCGCAAAGCCGACGAGGCTATCGAGCTGTGGCTACGCCGGCTGCGCGATGAAGCCTTCGTGGAGATCCGGCTCCCAGCTGCCAAAGGGGAAGCGAGGGCGCGGTAAAGATCAGGATCCTGAATACAAGTGATTGCCTACAATAAAGCCCGCTGCAACGAGCGGGCTTTATTGAGCCGGACCGCTATCGGCTCACCGATTCTCAGTTGCTACCACCATCTCCGGCGATGCCTACCGCGGCACCAACAATGGCTGGTATCGCAGTGGTGAATGGGACCCGCCAAGCCCTCCAGTGATACTCTCGCTGCCTACCTCAGCGGGCAGAAACACAAGCAGCAGGGTCGACTGTAAGGATCTTGTCACTGAGCAACTCCTGTACGCAACCGTCCTCATAGCGGATGACCGCGCGTCCATTTTCCATAACTATGAGGCGAGTACCTTGTTTCAGCTTTATCCCCTCGTGGGCGCGGACATACCGGTCTCCTCTGCTGACAAGGGCGCGACCTTCGAGTTGTGAGAGGGTGGCGACCGCGCGTGGCGTGGAAACCTTGCGCATTGACATGGCGTCGAACCAGACACTGCCGGTCATCTTGTGCTCGAATTCATATGTTCCGGCAGAGACGAGACGGATTTCCTGCGCGGTGCAGTCTTTTGGTACCCGGACCTGGAAGGAAAATTCGCGCCATTTGCTCAAGCCCAGGAAACGCTCGCTCTCCCCAAGGGCCTTGGGCATTGGAGGCCAGCAAAGAACGACCCATTTGAGTCCGCCCGGGGAGTCGAGACTATCGACATATACTTTACCCGCTACTCGGTAGGTCCCCGCATCCAGAAGCAACGGTTGGTAGACATGTCGATAAGGCTTTTCTCGACGCTTGAAGACCAGGTAAAGCGCTTTCCTGCCTTCGACCCCGGCAGTGGTCGCGGTAGCGACAGTAACCCGATCGGTCTTATTGAAATGCCAATCGAAGCCGGTGTTTGTCGGTTCGATTTCAAAGCTTGGGTTATTGATCATCCCCAGGTATGCCAGTTCCCCTTCGTCGAGTCCGTTCATCCACACCGAGTAGGCCTCCGTAATTTTGCCTTCCCGCATTAATCGCCGGGTATAGTGGTTACGCTCCTCCCGCGTCAAAGGCGTGTCTTCCGCAGCGCGGCGAAAGGTATAAAGCGTTCTGACCGTTTCCAGGTCTCGCGCATGTCTCGTTGTGTACCGAAAGAAATACTCCCACCACGACGGGGGAGATTCCGCCAGGGACCGGAAGAAGCCGAGGATCGGTGGTTCCTCGGCCAGCTCGAGCAAAAACGGGAACAACTTGCCGGAAGCCTCCCGGCTCGCTGCGAGTGCCTGTGACCAATAGGTCATCGCCGCTCCCACATTCCCTACCCTCGCCCAATAGTTACCCGCGAAGATTTGGATTGGCGGATTCGCCGGCATCAATTCAGCGCCGATTTCGATCAATGCATCGGCTTGGTCTCGGTCGCCCGTATTTTTTGCTCTGTCCGCAAGCACGAGCAAGGGATACGAGGAAGAAGGATTCTCGGCGAACGAGCGCTTTAACAGGTTTGACGAGCCTATCGGATCTTCTTCCTCGACTGTTTGGGATTTTCGGTACAGGGCATCCGGATGCCGCCGATTCCAAGCGAGCGCCCTGTCGACGACTGCCGAGACATCCCCTTCGGATGCCCTCCCAAGGTAATATTCACTGATGCCGAAAGACAGCATGCGCCACGCCGAAAAGACGACCACAATGATCAACAAGATGCGCCGTAAAATCAGCATTAGCGCCTCATGTCCCCATCGCTGTGCCATTTGGCGGATACCTCCGGATTAAGGCCAGTGTTTCCCTGCTTCGTGTCTCCTCCTCGATAGCCGGACAGACTCTTAGAGGCTGTCTAATAACTAACTCACTGATTATAAAAATCGGCGTAGTGCCCACCGAGAAGGTCCATCGTGGTGGGCACAGCCCACCCTACGGGTCCGGCTCATAAAAATCAATAGGTTAGTTCTTATACAGGCTCTTAAGATACCGATTGCTTGGGTAGCGCAGTCTGCTCGTTTGCAGCACCGTAGCTGTAACGGTAGTCATATTCGTATCCATTGCTGGTGCTGCGCCTGACCTTGGTAAGCACGCAGCCGACAATCCGCGCATTTACACCCGATAACCGTTTGATCGAGGCATCCAATGCTCCGACACGCGTCTTACCCCCTTCGACAACGACCAGGCTTGCCCCGGCCAGGTTCGCGAGAACCAGGGCATCCGCCAACCCGATAACGGGGGATCCGTCAATGATTACATAATCGAACTTTTTCCGCGCTAACTGGACAAGATCGAGCATCTTGTCGCTGGAGAGGAGCTCGACCGGATTCGGCGATATAGGCCCGGAGGTAATCGCAAATAGACGTATGACCTCCGTTGCCTGGGCGATTTGTGCCGGTTCGACGTTACTGGTCAGATAGTTCGTGAGACCTTGCGTGTTCGGAAGGGAAAACACCTTGTGAAGCGACGGATTACGCAAGTCCGCGTCGATGAGCAATACCTTGCTGCCGGTCTGTGTGAAGGTGATCGCCGTATTCACGGCGGTGCTCGTCTTGCCCTCGCCCGGATTCGAACTCGTGAAGTGAAGAACCCTGAGGGCATCACCTTCCGGGGTCGCAAAGATGAGAGACGTACGCATCGAACGAATGGCCTCGCCGAGGGCGCTTTTCGGGTTTTGGTAGGTGAGCAATGAAATGGATTGCGCCCGGCTGTCCACATTCGCGTCGGACACGAAAGGTATGAGACCCAATACCGGTATTCCGGTCTGCCTCTCCAGCTGCTCGCTGCTCCTCATGGTATCGTCCAGGGACTCGGAAAGAAACGCTAACAAAACGCCGCCGAACAGGCCGAGTACAAACGCAATCGCAAGGTTTTTCCAGAGGCTCGGCTTATAGGGACCACCCGGGATCTCTGCGGAATCGACAACGGAGATATTGTTGGTTCCGATACCGGCGGCGACACCGACCTCCTTCATGCGTTGAAGCAGGCCATCATAAAGCTCCCGGTTCGTGTCCACCTCCCGTTTGATCGCTTGGTAATCGGTACTGCGGTCCTGCAGCGTGAGAATCTCCTCTTTGATCTCGCCGATGCGCCTCTTGAGCTTTGCCTCCCTGCGCGTATGGCTCTCGAAGCTGGCCTTGATCGAGTTGGCGATGATCGCGGATTCATCGGCAATCTTCTGCTCCACCTTGGCGATCTGCTCTCGAATCTGCTGCATCCGCGGATAGCTGGGTTTATAGATCTTAATCAACTCTTGGTACTCGATATCGAGATCTGCCTTACGCGCCTTGAAGCTCTGGACGACATGGCTTGCGAGCACAGCATCGGTGCTGGCCAGCCCCTCTTCCAGCATTTCCTGGTACTTGGCCTCTGCCAAGATGCGCTCCGACTCCGCTCTGATCAGCTCCGTACTCATCTTCTTGAGCTTTTCTACCAGGATTTCGAGCTTGTCGTCGAGGTTTATGATTTCCCGCTCTCGCGCATAGGCCGCTAAACGCCGTTCGGAGTCCTCCAGGTTTGCCTGTACCTGTTGTGTTTGCTCTTTCAAAAAGGTCTTGGCGTAGGATGATGCCTCGTAACGACGCTCGAGATTCATACGAATGAAGCTCTCCGCAATGGCATTGGCGATATCGGCCGCCTCCTTGGGATCCGGACTGTCGTAACTCACGCGCACCAGGCTGGAGTTTTTGACCGGAGTGATGTTAAGACTCTCTAAGAACAAGCTCTCCACATCGCCTTCTACCGTTTCTTCTGCGCTGGAATTATCACCCTGTATCCAGTCCTTAAGCATACTGATCGCTTCAACGAAAAATGAGGGGGCATTCGATTCACTGACGGTACCCACAGACCGCAGGCCATGCTGGTCGATGACTCGGCTGGCCAGGTTTCGGCTCCGGAGGAGTTCGTACTGGGTTTGATAAAAATCCTTGGCATTAACGGATTCCTGCGTCATCAGGTCCTGGAATTCCAGAACCTTTCCCCCTTCGCGCTCTATCTGGATCAGCGTCTCGGCGCGAAACATCGGCGTCGACAGGAAGGTGGCCAATAAAGCGACCCCCACCGCGACGGCCAGGACCGTAGCAATGATAGCCCTGCGCCGTATCAGGATATTCCAATATTCTCGAAGATCGATAAGACCTTCGTCGTCCATCCGGCCGCTTACGGAGGCCCTGATATCATCCGGCTGTTGGAGGTTTCCACCCTGTATCGCCAGCCCAAGCTGACGATCGGACCGAACGGTGCCATCCGGATTCACTTCGCTCGCCATAATTCCCTAACTTTACAGACCCATGGGGGTGAGGTGCACAAAACCCCGTAATGTATTCGTGAGGTTCCTTAAAAAGACCGCAAAACCCGACTTGGATACGATAACCCGGTCATCGCCTGCCAAGACAGGGTCCGGCAGTTCGCCCTCCCGGATTTTATCGAGATTGACCACATAGGTCCTCGCATGGGGAGTTCCCTGACCTCGGAAGATGACGACCTCGTCCTCGTTCGCCGTTTCGTTGACTCCCGCCGCCAATGCAATCACCTGCAACAAAGTCGTGCGCCCCGTGATCGAATATACCCCGGGCGTTTTCACCGCACCGAGCACCGTCACATCCTGGCTGGCATATTCCAAGACGAAGATATCGATTTGGGGATCTTGGAGGTAAGTCCGCCCGAGGATGGCGGCGATCTTTTGTTCTGCTTCCTCCGGAGTCAGCCCACCGACAGACACTTTGCCAATCAGAGGCATCACGATGTTACCAGCCTCGCTCACGCGTTCCTCACCGGATAGGTCATTGACATTGAAGACCTCTATCTTCAACAGGTCGTGCGGTCCTATGCGATAAATAGGGTTGCTATCCGGGCTCGGCGGCAGCCCGACGACCACCGGCACCGGCTGTCCGCCCCTACGAGATTCCCGAGCCATTGTCGATCCACCGGATCCTGAATCGGAAACGAGGGGAGGCTCGGTGCGGCTACCGTCCGACGAAATTGTGATCTCAGGTAGGGAGCATGCCTGGAAGACCAGCATCGAAAACAGGACGAAAAGGAAACGACACGATTGTATGGGAGTAAAATTCATGGAGGAACCTAAGATGCCTGCATGCCGGTGAGGGCCAAAATGTTAAAGGTAGCATAAAGATTGATCTTCACCATCAGACTTCGGACTTGGTGTCAGGGCAAACGCATATAAATTGTAAGCCAAAACAACGTATTAGCTCAATAATCGTCATTTCGGGCGGCCTTACGGCGCTTCTATGCCAAGCGCAAGTATACAGCTAGGATTTTTGAGGGACCCGAATCTTTACCAATGAGTCAAGTTTGTGCAGTGCACAAATCGGGATCGGGATCGCAATCGGAATTTCGATCCCGATCCCGATTTCGACCTACCTTGGCTCTTCAACCGCTGGTTGGGCGTAGGAGATGGGGCCTTACGGGAGAGGGGCTTTTAGGGCCTCATGCCTCGTCGGTCTGAGGCGAAGCCTCGCTGGGGTATCTACCGCAGAACTTTCGCGCCAATACCTCCGGTTTTCTTCTCAGCGCTTGTCTTGCTTTCGGGGTTGGCGTAAGGTTTGCCCGCCCACAGGTGGGTGCCAAACCCATCCCGGGGTCGGTCGTACTTGCCGGAATCATTAGGCGGTATGGTCCTGTGAGGAGGGGCTTGGGGAGCATTTCTAAGGTGCTGTGCGACACCGGGGCGGTATTCACCTGTCAGGCTGCGCTAGCCTCGAACGAGGTGCCCAAAAGCTCCGAAATACCGCTCGGAACCATGATGAATAGGAATTTCGAACCATTGCCGCCATCCCCGACACCACGCAGTTCCGAGGGCACCGAGCCAATCCCCCGGTACGGTGCGTCTCGCTCGGAGCAAGTCCTGATCTTGCTGTCCAAAGGCCTGGATGCGTTGATTATCGGCTTAGTGCTGGTCGAAGCGGTCACCCTGTACCGGACCGTTTGGGATCCGAGATACGGCATAGCGGTATTGGTTGCCGCGATCGTATTTCTTCTGGTTGCCGAGGTCGCAGGCCTGTACCGACCGTGGCGCGGCGAGACGTTCAAGCTTCAGTTCTTCCAGATTCTCTTCGTGTGGTCGACAACCTTTTTTGTCCTCTTGTTATTGGCATACGCCTTCCAAACGAGCGGCTTTTACTCGCGCATCGTCGTCGGTGTTTGGCTGGTTACCACGCCGTTCTTCTTAAGTGGTTGGCGCGTTATTGGAAAAGCCATCTTTTCCTACGTTGTCGCGGGAAGCAAGAACAGGCGCAACGCGCTCGTTTGGGGTACCTCGGGTCTCGGCGACCAGCTCGCGCGCACCATCGAGCGGTCGCCCTGGTTGGGTCTCGACCTCGTCGCACACCTCGAGGATGAAGAAATCGACGACCCGCCGGTTAACGCCTCGGAACAATCAGCAAACGATATTAGCCAGCTCGAACGCATCGTGTGTCAGGCGCAACGAGGCAAGTTCGACATCCTCTACATCGCCTTGCCAACCACTGCCCGCACGAGGATTAATGAGATCATTGAGCGCCTTTCAGACAGCACGGTTTCGATTTACATGGTGCCGGATTACTTAACAACCAGCCTCTCCCAAGGCAAGTGGTCCAACCTGGAGGGCATCCCGCTCGTCAGCATCTACGACACCCCTTTCTGGGGCGTCGACGGCTGGGTCAAGCGCGCGGAAGACCTCATCCTCGCCGGTCTCATCCTACTCGTCGTTGCCATCCCGATGCTGGTCATCGCCGCCGCCGTCAAGCTCACCTCCCCCGGCCCCGTGCTCTTCAGGCAGCACCGTTACGGCATTTACGGAAAAGAGATCAGCGTCCGGAAGTTTCGTACCATGTACGTCTGCGAGGATGGAGAAGAGGTACCGCAGGCCGGAAAAAACGATCCCCGGGTAACCAAGCTCGGTGTCTTCCTGCGCCGCACCTCCCTGGATGAATTACCCCAGTTCATCAATGTGTTGCTCGGTAACATGTCTATCGTCGGTCCACGTCCCCACGCGGTTGCCCACAACGAGCTTTACCGCAAGCAGATCAAAGGCTATATGTTGCGGCACAGGGTGCGACCCGGCATCACCGGGTGGGCGCAGGTCAACGGCTGGCGCGGTGAAACCGATGACCTTTACAAGATGGAGAAACGGGTCGAATATGATCTCTGGTACATTCACAATTGGTCATTGTGGCTGGACCTCAAGATCGTGTTCCTGACCCTGCTGCGTGGGTTCACCGGTGAGGCTGCCTACTGACCGGGCATCGCCAGTGCCTGGATTGCATTGACATCCAGCGGATGCTGATTGAATTGAGTATAGGAATAGGGAATGACACAACCCAGCCCGGAAGCGCCAAGGTATCTGCGGGTCCTCATGGTGATCGGCACCCGTCCCGAGGCGATCAAAATGGCGCCTGTCGTTCGGGCGCTGGCAGCGGAGGAGACAATCATCGGCCACGTTTGTGTTACGGCCCAACACCGGCAGCTGCTCGATCAGGTGCTCCGGCTCTTTGCCATCCACCCGGATTACGATCTGGACCTCATGCAGCCCGATCAAGCCCTCACCGACCTGACGTCCGAGGTGCTGCTCGGTCTGCGCCCGGTGCTGCAAGACTGCAACCCCGATCTCGTCCTGGTACACGGTGATACCACCACCACCTGGGCCGCGGCCCTGGTTGCCTACTACCAGCGCATTCCCGTGGGCCATGTCGAAGCCGGTCTGCGCACCGACAATATCTACGCCCCCTGGCCCGAAGAGATGAACCGTCGCCTCACCGGCAGCCTGGCCGAGCTGCACTTTGCGCCCACGGAGGGTGCGCGCCTTAATCTGTTGCGCGAAGGGGTAAAGGACAAGGACATCGTCGTCACCGGCAACACCGTCATCGACGCCCTGCTGGACGTCGTACAGCGGCTGCGCACCGATCCTACGCTCCGGCAGCGGGTAGAGGGTCCGTTCGACTTTCTCGATCCCGCTCGCCGCCTCATCCTGGTTACGGGGCATCGGCGGGAAAACTTCGGCGCCGGCTTCGAACGCATCTGCCGGGCCCTGGCCACCCTGGCCCAAAGACCCGATGTCCAGATCCTCTATCCGGTTCACCTCAATCCCAACGTACAAGAGCCTGTCCGGCGCCTGCTGGGCGGAGTGGACAATATCCACCTCATCGCGCCCTTGGATTACCTTCCGTTCGTCGCCCTCGTGGAGCGTGCGTACCTCCTGATCACGGATTCGGGTGGAATCCAGGAAGAAGCGCCCGCCCTCGGTAAGCCGGTCCTGGTCATGCGCGATACGACCGAGCGTCCCGAGGCCATCGCGGCCGGCACCGCCCGTCTGGTCGGCACCGATACCGCCGCCATCGTGGCCGAGGCCACTAAACTGCTCGACGACGAACACGCCTATCGCGCCATGTCCGGCGCCCACAATCCATACGGCGATGGGCACGCCGCGGCCCGCATCGCAGCAACCCTGAGGACCCGTTATGCGTGACCCACAAGGCTGCAGGATTTGCGTGATGGGACTCGGCTACATCGGCCTGCCCACCGCCGGTCTCCTGGCCGGCAAGGGCTTCGAGGTTCAGGGTGTGGATGTCAACCCCGCAGTGATCGAGACCATCAACGCCGGGCGCATCCACATTCTCGAGCCCGATCTCGACCTCCTGGTCGAATCCGCGGTGCAGAGCGGGCGCCTCAAGGCCGATATTCGGCCTGCCGCGGCAGACATCTTCATCCTCGCCGTCCCCACGCCGTTCAAGGACGGCTATGAGCCTGATCTGGTGTACGTGGAAGCCGCTACACGTGCCATTGCCCCCCATCTGGCATCGGGCAACCTGGTGATCCTGGAGTCCACCAGCCCGGTCGGCACCACCGAGCAGGTCGCCCACTGGCTGGCGGAGGAACGCCCGGAGCTCGCCATCCCCGGCTGCACCCATCACCCGACCGAGACTGCCGGGACCATCCGGGTCGCTCATTGTCCCGAGCGTGTTCTGCCCGGACGCATCGTCCACGAACTGGTTACCAACGACCGCATCGTCGGCGGTATTGATGAGACATCTACCGTAGCCGCCGCGGACTTCTACCGCGAGTTCGTCGCCGGCCAGGTCCTCCTCACCGACAGCCGTACCGCCGAGTTGACCAAACTCGCCGAGAACACCTTCCGCGATGTCAACATCGCCCTCGCCAACGAGCTATCCCGGATCTGCGACCAGCTGGGTATCGACGTCCGGGAGCTGATCCAGCTCGCCAACCACCATCCCCGGGTCGAGATTCTGCGTCCCGGCCCCGGTGTCGGCGGGCACTGCGTCGCCGTCGACCCCTGGTTCATCATCCACTCCGCTCCCGAACAAAGCCGGCTCATCCGTGCCGCCCGCGAGGTCAACACCGCCCAGCCGGAGACGGTGGTCGCTAAGGTGTGTGTCGAGGCCACCCACCTCCAACACCCGACCATCGCCTGTTTCGGCCTCGCCTACAAAGCGGACATTGACGACCTGCGCGAAAGCCCGGCCGTCGAGATCGCGCTGCGCTTGGCCCAGGAAGGGCGCGGACGTATACTCGCCGTCGAGCCCCACATCAAGGCATTGCCGACACCATTGGCTAACGCCGGTGTCCGGCTCTGCGGCGCAGAGGAGGTACTGGCAGAGGCAGATATCGTGCTCGGGCTCGTCCCCCACAGGGCATTCCGGGAGCTATCCCCACAGGCGTTGCAAGAAAAAATTGTGATTGATACTTGCGGGTTGTGGGGATAGGGTGATGCAGAAAAGCACATCCACCCGAGCGGGCCGGGGCCCGGTCCACGACAGCAGCTATACTTCATATTGGCACAATGTTGCATTTCTTGAACACTTGGAATCTCAGCGTGAGGAGCGAATCAAGCTCCTTCTTGTACGTTGTGTGTGTTTGATTTAAACACGCCGATATTGAACGTTTAAAACTGCCAAAGTCGTAATAGTGCTTGGAATAGAGAACCTCTTTCTTGACGAACTTCCATACTCTCTCGATGAGGTTCAAGTTCGGTGAATAGGGTGGCAGAAAAAGTAGCTCGATATTGAGTTTCAAGGCGAGTGCGGTGACGATTTTGCATCTCTGGTAACGCGCGTTATCCAACACCAGAGTAATCGCTACTCCATGCGTTACCGATGCGATTTTTCGGAGCAATTCACAAACACTTTCGGCGTTGATATAGCTGTCATTCGTGATTAACACCAGTTCATGTGTGATGGCATTTAGCGCGCCGAGAACGTTAAAACGTCTCCGTCCGGCGGTCGCCTTTACAAAGAGGCGTGTAAATGACCACAGTACACCGAGAAAAGGTCCGAATACGAAATGGGCAGCATCGACAAAAAAATAGCGCGCTTGCCTTCCTTGGCTTCTTCGAGGCGCGGCTCTAACTCATTGATTTTGAATCTCTCTTGCTCTTCCGAGTCCGCTTTTTCCGGGATCGACCCGACTTTTCTCGGGCGCATACCAAGCGACTTCAGGAACTTTCCCACGGCGCTGGGGCTGCGCTTGATTCCAGTCAGCTGCTCTATGCTTGCTATCGCGTCCTTGAGCGTCGCTGGCGGATGCGCGCGAAAATGGGCTTTGAGGCGAGCTCGATGCTCATCCAACTCACTCGTCGGGGCGTAGAAGTTAATTTCCATTAGTTTTTCCACCCCACCCGCTTGATACATCCTGAGGTATTTGCATAAGGTGTTACTACCAATACCGGCAAGCCGACAGATCTCCTGATGGGAAAGGCCCTGACTTTTTAGCCACAGCACATCCATTCTCCTTCTCACTCTTGGATGAGGGTCATCGTAGCGTAACTGCTTAATCCTCTTGATATCCTGCGGGCGGAAGTCGATTCTTATCATTGCTGCCTCAATGTACACAATAAGCTCTCTAACCCAACTTAGTATATCATCTCTCAGAAAGTTACACGTCTTTCCAGGAATTTATTTTAAAATTCGTATTTTGTGCCTATAGGGAGTATATAAGCTGTTGTATTCACACGTCGCTATGGTCAGCGACCTGTTACAAGGTTTCATACCGGTATTGACTCGATTGAGTCTGGCGGAAAAACGTAGCCTGTTTCCTAATACACGACCTCAAATACGTGCTTGCGCCTAACGAATCCGACCTCAGACTATGACCATGACCCGCTACGAAACACTATAAAACGAACTGCACGCCGAGCCCAAAACCTGGCTCGTCACCGGCGCGGCCGGCTTCATCGGCTCGAATCTGGTTGAAAAGCTGCTTATCCTCAACCAAAGAGTCATCGATTTTCGTTCTGGTGATGTACGCCACTCTCTGGCCGATATCAGTAGGGCATCCAATCTACTTGGCTATTCACCTAGTCATACCATCGAAGAAGGCCTGCGGGAAATGATGGCTTGGTATGTTAACAACCGGAGCGAAAAGTAAAGGCGCGCACCATGTATCACAGTATCCAAAATAGGAAAATTCGCATCGGTATCGTCGGTTGCGGCCGTATTTCGAAAAACCATTTCGGTTCCCTGGAAAAACATGCTGATAACATGGAACTCGTTGCCATTTGCGATAACACTGCCGGCACTTTGGAAAGCCATACCGAAAAATACCAAGTTCCGGGTTACGGTAGCATGGAGCAGATGCTCAATAACGAGCAATTGGACTTGGTTGCGCTTTGCACGCCCAGCGGCACTCATCCCGATCAGGCTGTGCGGGCGGCAAGCCATGGCGTTCATGTGATGACCGAAAAACCCATGGCCACACGTTGGCTGGATGGGCGGCGAATGGTCAAGGCCTGTGATGAAGCTGGTGTTCGACTCTTTGTTATCAAGCAAAACCGGCGCAATACCACGCTCCAACTTCTCAAACGTGCTATCGACGAAAAGCGCTTCGGTCGTATCCACATGGTCCATCTAAACGTTTTCTGGACCCGGCCGCAAGAGTATTACGACCAGGCAGCATGGCGTGGTACCTGGGAATTCGATGGTGGCGCTTTCATGAACCAGGCAAGTCACTATGTGGATTTGCTGGATTGGCTAATCGGCCCGATCGACAGGGTTCAGGCCATGATGAGCACGACACGTGATATTGAGGTGGAAGACGCCGGTGTACTAAATATCCAATGGCGCAATGGCGCCTTGGGTTCTATGAGCGTCACCATGCTGACCTACCCGAAGAATCTGGAAGGCTCTATTACCATCCTGGGCGAAAAAGGCACTGTGCGAGTGGGTGGCGTTGCCGTTAACGATATCCAACTTTGGCAATTCGACGAACCCCGCGACTATGATGCGCAGGTCCAGGCCGCGAATTACGAAACCACGTCGGTCTACGGTTTCGGTCATCCTCTCTACTATAAGAATGTCATTGATGTGTTGCGTGGGGAGGCAGAACCCGAGACCGACGGGCGTGAAGGTCTGAAATCGTTGGAGTTGCTGATTGCTGCCTATCTTTCGGCGCGGGATGGCAAGACCGTTTCTCTACCATTGGAATATTGAGGAAAGATGCGTGTCGGCATTATCGGAGGTGGCATCAATGGCCTCTGTTGTGCTTGGGTTTGCGCTCAAGCCGGACATAAGGTACATTTATATGAGCGTGGCAAACTGGCGAACGAAACCAGCCGGGCCTCCTCAAAATTGCTCCATGGCGGCCTTCGTTATCTCGAACAGTATGAGTTTCGGCTGGTGCGGGAAGCCCTGAGGGAGCGGGATGCCTGGCTCGAGCGAGTTCCCGAATTGACCGAAACACTACGTTTGGTGATACCCATCTACCGGCGCGCCCGTCGTGGCCGATGGTTGATTGGCTCAGGCCTGTTTCTATATGATCGACTCGCTGGCAAAAGCATCTTACCTTCCGCACGCTGGATAGGGTCGGAGGAGCTGATGCAGCGTGACCCCCATCTACTTAGCGAAGGTTTGATAGGGGGCTATGAATATTCCGATGGCCAAATGGATGACCATCAGTTAGCCCTTTGGGTGGCGGAGCAGGCGCGGCAGTTGGGAGCGAGCCTGTACGAACAAATGGAAGTATCCAAACTGGATGCCAATGGTACGATTCAAGCGGGATCCTATCGTATGGAATATGACCGCTTGATCAATGTAACCGGTCCTTGGGCTACCGCTTTGTTGGAAAAGAGTGGTCTCTCAACCGACTACAAACTGGATACGGTACGCGGTAGCCACTTGTTGCTCCGTCGGGAATGTCCACAGGCCTATTTGCTGGAAATACCCGATGAGAGACGGATCTTCTTCGTACTGCCGTGGCAGGGTAGTACCTTGACCGGAACTACGGAGGTTAGACAGCGGCTAACTGATCCCATCACTGTCTCTATAGAAGAAGAGCATTACCTGTTAAGGGCCTATGGCCACTACTTTCCCAAGCAAAATGGGGCAGAGCTTGTTACCGAACGCTATGCTGGGTTGCGGCCCTTGCTCTATTCAGCAAGTGATCCAGGTAAAGCGACACGAGAATATGCCATAGAACGCAAGGGCAAGTTGATAAACGTTTTCGGCGGCAAATGGACAACGGCCCATGCCCTCGCTCGGAAAGTTGCCAATCAGATCCAATAACTAAAAAATAGTATGAACAAGGTGTTTATTCATCAAACAGCCATCGTGGACGAAGGCGCTCAAATCGGAGAAGGCTCCCGTATTTGGCATTGGGTCCACATCTGTGGTGGTGCCAAGATCGGCAAAGGCGTGTCCCTCGGCCAGAACGTCTTTGTCGGCAACAAGGTCGTCATCGGCGATCAGAGCAAGATTCAAAACAACGTCTCGGTTTACGATAACGTAACTCTTGAAGAGGGCGTCTTCTGTGCCCCCAGCATGGTGTTCACCAACGTCTATAACCCACGTTCACTGATCGAAAGGAAGAGTGAATACCAAGGTACCCTGGTGAAAAAAGGTGCTACCCTAGGTGCGAATTGCACCATTGTGTGCGGTATTACCATCGGTGAATATGCCTTCATAGGAGCAGGTGCCGTGGTGAATAGAGACGTCAAACCATTTGCCCTTATGGTTGGTGTGCCCGCCAAGCAAATCGGCTGGATGAGCGAATACGGAGAACAGATCGACCTGCCACTCGAAGGCGAGGGTGCATACATATGCCCACACACGGGAAGCCAATATCGGCTTGAGCAGGGCCAGCTCACAAAAAAGGGAGAGTCGCATGCAAGTTGAAGCCATCTACGATCACGGAAAGCTTGAATTCGTCGCTTCCGCTACGGTTGAAACATGAGTATCTTCGTTTGATGGTCGATGTGTCCAATATAGCAAGCTGATCACTGAAAACTGTCCATGGATCACCCCACCTCATGTCGAGGCGGAAAATACCAGTATTTTCGCCCAATATACCATTCAGATCGATAGTAGAGACGGAGTAAACAAGTATTTGAACGAACGGGGCATCCCTACTGCCGTTCACTATCCCGTGCCATTACATAGGCAACCCGCTTTTGTTGATTATGGTTACAAAGAGGGCGACTTCCCTATTGCGGAAGGGGTGGCCAAAAGGGTGGTGAGTTTGCCTATGGGACCAGCTATCGATCCAATCAGCCAGGACAAGGTTTACGAAACACTTAGGCATGCGTTGGAGCAATTCTGTGAATAATCCGGATTTCCTGATCATTGGAGCTGGAGTAGTTGGTTTGGCAATTGCCAGGGAACTCAAGTTGCGTGAACCCTTAAGAAAAGTGATCGTGTTGGAAAAGGAGCCGGTTTTTGGTAAGCACTCCAGTGGCCGAAACAGTGGTGTACTCCATAGTGGTATCTATTATCCGCCGCAATCGATTAAGGCCCAGGTCTGTAGCCAAGGTGCGAAGGAAATGGCTGCCTATTGTGAACAACACGGCCTACCCTTTGATCGTCGCGGCAAGGTGCTAGTGGCGACCCGGGAAGAAGATGGTCCTCAGATTGACCTGTTGGCTGAGCGCGCGCAGGCCAATGGGGTGACGGCGGAAAAGTTGGATGAACAAGCATTGAAAGAGTGTGAGCCTGAAGCCAGGTCTGCAACATCCAGTGCACTCTGGGTCCCTTCCACGGCGGTCGCTAGCCCATCCGCGGTAATGGAATCCCTGGCACATGAAACCGTTCGGCTTGGTGTCGAGTTACGCTGTAATGCAAATATCCTGGCCATCGATGCTGGAACGCGTACCGCGAAATTGAATACGGGTGATCGAATAAGCTACGGACATGCCATCAACACAGCGGGTCTTCATGCCGATACCGTTGCCCATAGCTTCGGTGTTGGTAGGCGATATACACTGTTACCCTTCAAAGGGCTGTATTGGAAGTTGGGCCCCCATGCCGGGCTGGATATTCGTCATTTGATCTACCCGGTGCCCGATTTGCGAGTGCCCTTCTTGGGCGTGCATACCACGACAACCACGGATGGCAGCGTTTATCTGGGGCCAACCGCAGTGCCAGCGTTTGGTAGAGAGAATTACCAAGGAATGCAAGGTGTTACGCCATACGAAGCCTTCCGTATTTCGGTCTTGCTGATGCGACAGTTTCTTGTGGACAGTGACGGCTTTCGTCGATTGGCTTGGCAAGAAGGGCGACGCTATTTCAAACGCTGGTTTGCTCAGGCAGCGCAAGCCATACTTCCACGACTGAAGCCAGCACACCTACTGCCTTCGGACAAAGTGGGTATTCGAGCCCAAATGTTGGATAGAATAATGGGCCGTTTGGTGACCGATTTTCTCATCGAACGCGGTCCTCACTCTACCCATGTGCTGAATGCAATCTCACCGGCATGGACTAGCGCCTTTCCTTTTGCGCGGTTTGTGTTGGATCGGTATGTAGAAGAAGGGTTTTAGGTTTTAAAGTAAAGTAGGGTATGGCATATGGATCTCACAGGTAAAAAGCTCGTACTCGTTGGTGGTGCTGGGCTTATTGGTTCACATACGGTTGATCACCTCATTGAAGAGGATGTCAAAGAGATACTTATTTACGATAACTTCGTGCGTGGTAGCGTAGAAAACCTGCATGATGCACTCAAGGATCCTCGGGTACGGATCTACGATATCGGTGGTGACATTATGCAGACCGATATCTTGCAGTCTGCGTTTGAGGGGGCCGATGGCGTCTTTCACTTTGCTGCCCTCTGGTTGCTCCAGTGTCACGACTATCCCCGCAGCGCCTTCGACGTAAATGTACGCGGCACCTTCAACGTCATGGAAGGCTGCGTGGCCAAGGGTGTGAAGCGGCTTGTCTCTTCATCCTCTGCATCCGTATACGGCGACGCGATACGAGAGCCCATGGATGAGGAGCACCCCTTCAACAACAAGAATTTCTATGGCGCCACCAAGATTGCCGGAGAGGCCATGTTGCGCGCATTCCACCACCGCTACGGGCTGGATTATGTTGGATTGCGCTACATGAATGTCTACGGCCCACGCCAGGATTATCATGGTGCCTATATTGCCGTCATCATGAGGATGCTGGATGCCATCGACAGGGGAGAGAGTCCCACCATTATGGGCGATGGTTCTGAGGCATTTGACTTCGTTGCGGTAGAGGATTGCGGCTTAGCCAATGTCTGTGCCATGAAAGCGGATGCGACCGATCAAAATTATAATGTGGGAACCGGTGTTAGGACATCTCTCAAAGAGCTGGCCGTGATGCTGCTGGAGCTGACCGGTTGTGATAAACCCATCAACTACGCACCGCGCAGCCAGGCAACACTGGTCAAGAACCGCATTGGCGACCCCAAAAAGGCTAGTGAAGAGATCGGTTTTACCGCAACCATCGATTTACGTGAGGGACTCAAGCGTCTTATCGAGTGGCGAGCCAGTCACATTGCGGAAGTTGAACGTCGCCGTCGCGAAGTGGGTTTGGCCTGATGGAAAAACGCACCATTCAGATTGCTCTACCAGTCACGGGTGAGGAGGAGTGGCAGGCGGTTAAAGAGCCAATTATGTCCGGTTGGTTGACCCAAGGCCCCAAGGTGAGCGAATTTGAGAAGAAATTTGCCCAACGGCATGATGCCAAGCACGCCCTGGCCGTCACATCCTGTACCACGGGACTGCATCTGACCCTTGCTGCAATCGGTGTTGGCCCTGGAGACGAGGTGATCGTTCCCGCTTTTACCTGGATCGCGACAGCCAATGTCATACTCTATTGCGGCGCCACGCCGGTATTTGTCGATGTTCGGCGTGACACCTATAACATGGATCCGGCACAGGTCGCAGCAAAGGTAACGGACAAAACCAAGGCCATTATCCCGGTTCACCTGTTTGGTCTGTGTGCCGATATTGATGCCATCAGAGAAGCGATACCCGTGCGGGTCAAGATCATCGAAGATGCAGCCTGTGCCGCCGGCGCCAATTACAAAGGCCAGTGGGCCGGTACGCTGGGTGACGCGGCTTCATTTTCATTCCATCCACGCAAATCCGTAACTACGGGTGAGGGTGGCATGGTAATGACCAATGATGATGAATTGGCCGAACGCATGAACCAGATGCGCAATCACGGTGCTACCATATCGGAAGAGCAGCGTCACCATGGTCCCAAGCCCTATATCCTTCCGGATTTCAATTTGTTGGGCTTTAATTACCGTATGACCGATCTGCAGGGGGCCGTGGGAACCGTCCAGCTTTCCAAACTCGACGCCTTCATCGACGAGCGAGCCAAATGGGCTCAATGGTATCGGGAGCAGTTGGCGGATATTGAATGGCTACATCTGCCCCAAGAGCCGGAGAATGGCCGCCATGGCTGGCAATCATTCGTCACCTACGTCGACCCGGAAAAAGCCCCAATGCCCAGAAACGACATCATGGAAGCGTTACAGGATAAAGGCATCTCCACCCGCCCAGGGACCCACGCAGTCCACATGTTGAACCTTTACAAGGAAAAATACGGCATCAAGCCTGACGACTATCCCGGCGCAAGAGATTGCGACCAAAACACCATGGCCATCCCGCTGCACAACCGCATGACCGAAGAAGATTACCGGTACGTGGGGGAAAGGCTGAAAGGCGTAGGGCGTAGGGCGTTGAGCCTTAAGCCTTAAGCCATACGCCATAAGCCTTATACTTTTTTTCCATGTCCAATTTCAGAGAACTAAAAGTCTGGCAAAAGTCAAAGGACCTAGCAGTGGAAATCTACCGCCTGACAGCCCATGGCAATTTCAACAAAGACTACGGCTTAAAAGACCAAATCTGTCGCGCAGCCGTCAGCATACCCAGTAACATAGCCGAAGGTGACGAACTAGACACCGACAACCAGTCGATAAAACACTTCTACATCGCCAAAGGATCAGCTGCAGAAGTGCTAACCCAAGCTATAATCGCCCATGAAATCAGCTACATAAGCCAACAACAACGCAACCACATAGAACAAGAATGCAAATCAATAGCCGGAATGCTAACCAGACTAATACAAGCGAGGAGGGGGTAGGGCATAGGCTTATGGCATAAGGAACAAAGCAGCGAAAGTCGCCTCCTTAAGCCTTACGCCCTACGCCCTACGCCCTACGCCCTACGCCCTACGCCATATACCCTAAGCCTTTATCACCATGTGCGGCATAACCGGCCTAATTAACCTTGACGACTCCCCCGTCTCCCCGGTTACTTTGCAGAAAATGACCAACGCCATCGCTCACCGAGGCCCCGATGGCGAAGGCCATTGGATAGAAGGGAACGTAGGGCTGGGCCACCGTCGCCTGGCAATAATCGACTTGACCCCGGCTGGCCATCAACCGATGATCAGCGCAGACCATCGTTACGTACTCAGCTACAACGGTGAAATTTACAATTTCCGGGAATTGAGGGCCGATCTGGAAGCCGAAGGCTACTGGTTCCGCTCGAAAACAGATAGTGAAGTTGTTCTTTATGCCTTAGCACACTGGGGTACAAAGGCCTTTGATTATTTCAACGGCATGTTCGCCCTAGCCTTTTGGGACCGAAAGGAAAAGACACTACTCCTGGCCCGGGATCGCTACGGCATCAAACCCCTCTACTACAGCCAACAAGGCAATACCTTCGCCGTTAGTTCAGAGCAAAAGGCCATCCTCGCGCAACCTGAATTCAAGCGCAAACTCAACAAACCAGCCTTACTGGAGTACTTCACCTTCCAAAACATCTTTACTGATCAAACCCTCCTGGAAGACATAAAACTCCTCCCCGCAGGTCACTATGCCACCCTTACGCCTTACGCCCTACGCCCTACGCCTTTTTTACGCCTTAACTCCTTCTGGGACTACCGCTTCCGCGAACCCGACCACCCCGTCGACAGGCGCGAATACCTGGAAGAACTCGACCGCCTCTTCCGTCAAGCCGTAAATCGCCAACTGGTGAGCGATGTGGAACTAGGTGTCTATCTCAGCGGAGGTATCGACTCCGGCTCCATTACCGCTCTAGCCACACAGTCGTTTCCATACCTCAAGACCTTCACCTGTGGGTTTGACCTAAGCTCCGCCTCGGGGATCGAACTATCCTTCGATGAACGGACCAAGGCCGAAGCCATGTCGGCCAGATTCAAGACCGAGCACTACGAAATGGTGCTAAAGGCCGGAGACATGGAGCGCTGCCTGCCGAAACTGTCATGGCATCTGGAAGAGCCTCGCGTTGGTCAGAGTTACCCTAATTACTACGCAGCTCAAATGGCCAGTAAATTCGTCAAGGTGGTTCTCTCCGGTAGCGGTGGCGATGAACTTTTTGGTGGCTATCCTTGGCGATATTACCGTGCGGTCATCAACCAGGATTTCAAACACTACATCGATCAGTACTACCTCTATTGGCAACGCCTGGTAGACAATCGTTATTTGAAACAAATGTTTGCTCCGGTCTGGTCGGAGGTTCAACATGTATGGACAAGAGATATTTTTCGGGATGTGTTTGCAACACATGACAACGCCCTGGAGCGCCCCGAGGACTATATCAATCATTCACTCTATTTCGAGGCAAAAACCTTCCTGCACGGGTTGTTTGTGGTGGAAGACAAACTCAGCATGGCGCATAGCCTGGAAACCCGGGTGCCCTTTATGGACAATGACCTTGTAGATTTTGCAATGTCGTGTCCGATACACTTAAAACTTAATCACCTAACACTTGATAACCTAATCCGTACTAACGAAAACGAGCCGGGCGACAAACAAAGCCAGTTCTTCCAGAAGACCAATGACGGCAAACAAATATTGCGCGATGTGATGAGTCGCTACATTCCGGAAGACATCACTAAGGCGGAAAAACAGGGTTTTTCATCACCGGATGCCAGTTGGTTCAAGGGGGAGAGTATCAAGTTTGTGCGGAGAACCTTAATAGATGGTCATGCCAAAATCTACGATGTATTAGATAAACAGGCAGTTGTGCCTCTGATTGAGCAGCACCTGAACGGCGAACAGAACCGGCGGTTGCTGATTTGGTCATTGTTAAATATAGATTCATTTTTGGAGCAATTCTAATTGCTAGAAATAACAAAAATTAAGGGAGTAGGAGGTAATGAGTTTAGGGATTTTACGCTCAATAATCCGAATACTCTCTTGTATGTGGAACCTCGCTTCTTAAGTCTAATCGAAAATGAACTAGATGCTGAGAGTTATTGGCTTGTTGCTCGACGCAATAAAATCATAACTGGCCTACTGCCGTATTTGGTGAAAAATGGTCCTCTTGGTCCAGCACTTAATTCACTACCGTACTATGGAAGTAATGGGGGAGTAATTCAATCTGATATGGATTTGGAGTCAAAATCAGGCTTAATTAGCGCCTTCTATCGAGAAGCAAAGAGTGTAAAGGCAGTATCAGCTACCATCATAACCAATCCCCTAGAGAAAGACGGAGGATTTTATGAGGCTAACATCGAGTATACGTGTAAGGATGAGCGTATTGGATTAATAACACATTTCCCGACTAACAAAAGTGATTTGATTCGAAACTTTGATGACCCAAGGCCAAGAAATATTCGTCGGGCGATACGAGAGGGGGTGTCTGTTCAGCAAGGCGGTAGAGAGCTGCTTAATTTCCTTTATGAAACGCATATTGAAAACATGAAAGCAATTGGAGGTCGACCTAAAAACCGAAGATTTTTTGAGGCGATTAATAATCATATGGAAAGTAATGATTGGTCTGTATTTGCAGCATACTTGGATGGTGTGCACGTTGCGGCATTGCTTCTCTTCTATTTTAATAAAACAGTTGAGTATTTCACTCCAGTACTTGTAGATGAATATCGAAATACACAAGCGCTTTCGCTCATAATATACGAGGCTATGCAGGATGCTATCTCAAAAGGGTTCAAACAGTGGAATTGGGGGGGGACTTGGCTTAGCCAAGGTGGTGTTTATGACTTTAAAAAGCGATGGGGCACAACAGAATATCGTTATTACTATTATACCCAAGTGTACAACAACAGGTTGAGAGAATGCAGTGCATCATATCTTCTTGATTGTTATCCTGGGTTTTTTCTTATTCCGTTTGCTGAGCTTACTGAATCAAATTAAGGGAGGATATATATGAAAAAGCAATTGATTATTATAGGAACAGGCCTCTTTCCTGAGGTCGCACGATGTTATTTCGAGGAATTTGGAGGATATAAAGTTCTCGGGTTTGCATGTCATCAAGCGTATAGGCAAACAGACACGATCTATGGCTTACCACTGCATACAATAGAAATGCTGGTGCATGAGCACCCTCCAGGAGAAGTTGATGTTTTTGTTGCATTGGGGTACAAGAATATGAATAAAGTGCGCCAGAGAGTTTACGAAGAGATGAAATCTCTTGAATACAATTGTGTCAGTTTCGTGTACCCAGGCGTGAGAATCTGGGACTCTACAAAGCTTGGAGACAATGTCTTTATTTTTGAAGACAATACGATCCAACCGTTCACTACTATCGGAAATAACACGGTATTATGGAGCGGCAACCATGTTGGCCACCACTCTTCAATCGGTGACCATTGTTTCATTTCATCACACGTTGTTATTTCAGGTTCTTGTAAGGTTGGCAACAATGTATTTATTGGGGTAAACGCAATTCTACACGATAGTATTAACGTGGAGGAGGAATGCCTCATTGGTGCCGGAGCGATTGTTTCTAAGCACACCAAACCAAAAGAAGTATACGTGCCTGCAAGTACTAAGGTCTTTCCTAAGAGTTCTGACCAGGTGGTCTTTTAATGAAGTCGAACAGTACACCACTTGATAAGATCAAAGATCTTTACAGTTCTAGTCTTAAGGAAAAGGGAGTCGACTCAGCATCTGTTGGCTGGAACTCACCAGAATCACAAGCACTAAGGTTTGAAAAATTAACATCTATTATTGTGGAGCGAGATAATGCAGTTTCTGTGAATGATTATGGCTGTGGGTATGGTGCACACGCAGAGTATCTAGAGAAGGTAAGCGGTATTCGTATAGCAGAATACAATGGCTATGATCTCAGTGATAAAATGCTCTCGGCGGCACGGAGTCACCTGTCTTGGTTTGAGGGAAAGCAGAATCTTATTAATTCGTCGGTAGTTACCACTCAGGCCGACTATTCATTTGTCTCGGGAACATTCAATGTAAGGTTTGATGCAGACGAGAAAACTTGGTGTGCATTTATTGAAGAAAAGCTTCATGAAATTCACAACTTTTCACGGCATGGTTTTGCGTTCAACCTGCTATCAACCTATGTCGATTGGAAGGAGCCACACTTGTACTATGGCGATCCTTGCTATTGGTTCGACTTTTGTAAGTGCAAGTTTTCAAAGAAAGTTTCGCTTTTGCATGATTATCCACTATATGAATGGACAATCCTTGTGAAGAAATAACAATGAAGCTTTGGAAAAAGATTGGTTTTTTTGAAGTGCCTCGTGGGT
Source organism: Candidatus Thiosymbion ectosymbiont of Catanema sp. Cochon2018 (assembly GCA_011392765.1). Taxonomy (GTDB): domain Bacteria; phylum Pseudomonadota; class Gammaproteobacteria; order Chromatiales; family Chromatiaceae; genus Thiosymbion; species Thiosymbion ectosymbiont_A. Next base: position 153,009 of record WYCW01000005.1, read on the forward strand.
TGTATCCTTGGATGTGTTCACATGCACAACTTCCGACACCACTGCCTTTGTGTAATGATCGTGTGCGTGTTTTTTTTGCATCACGAACGGAAGATCAGAAATCTCATGTGGCCTACACGGATCTAGTTTTATTGCCAGAAAAAGAGGCTTTCTTAGTTGATCAGATTTCTACTGAACCAGTTTTGTACCCTGGGCCCTGTGGTAACTTCGATGAACATGGTGTGTATCCGTCAAGCGTAATTCAGTACGGTGGTAAGTACTATCTTTACTACATTGGGTGGAATCGCGGTGTTGAGGCACCACTCTTTTATGCATCCATTGGTCTGGCAGTTAGTGAAGATGGGGTCAATTTTGAGAAGGAGTCAGTTGCACCATTGCTGGCGCGCAGTGAACATGACCCATGTTTAGTAACCTCACCACATGTGTACGTCGATAATGGTCGGTGGCGTATGTTATATGTCTCTGGTGTCAAGTGGTCGCGCGATTTGAATGGTCGTTTACAGTCGCATTACCATATCAAACTGGCAGAGGGGACATCTCCTCATGATTGGATGAGAGATGGGCGTGTTGCAATAGACTTTGCGCCGGGTGAGACTAATATTGCTCGCTCAGCAGTAATCCGTGATGCTGTTGGGAAGTACCAAATGTGGTTCTCCTATGTTCATTCCAGTATTGGTACATATAGAATCGGGTACGCCGATTCTGAGGATGGTTTGTTATGGCAACGTAACGATCAATGCGCTGGCGTTAGTCTTGATGACGAGCACTGTCGAAAGATGGCATGTTATCCCGCTGTATTCGAGCATAGCGGTTACCGGTATATGCTATACAACGGTGATCGGTATGGTCAAGAGGGGTTTTGCGTAGCAGTATTAGCTGAGTCAGCAAGAGAGCGGCTATGAAGAAAGTGGGAAGTAATAAAATATCCACAGTACCAACGATATCAGGAAGCTCCCAGGTTTGCTCTCGGTGTATATATGATGAATCACTTGGGAATATTGATTTCGATGAAAATGGCGTCTGTAATTATTGCAGGCAGATTGATGAGATGTCGTTGCTCTATGGTACTGGTGATGAGGGTGGTGCAAAGGTACTTTGGAAGATACTGGAGCAGATCAAGCGCCACGGGAAAGGGAAGAAGTATGACTGCATTATCGGTGTGAGTGGTGGAACAGACTCCTCGTATCTCATGCTTAAGGCAATTGACTGGGGCTTAAGGCCTTTAGCAGTACATTATGATAATACTTGGAATAACGCATGCTCTACACAGAATATTCATAATGTTACGAAAACATTAGGGGTGGACCTCTACACATATGTTGTTGATAACAAGGAGTCAGATGATATTTACAGAGCAACATTCTTTGCAGGTATCCCTGAGTGGGACGCTTCTTCAGATATAGCTTTCGTCCAAGTCCTACGTTCGACAGCTGCAAAATTCGGTATTAAATACATTTTGGAAGGTCACTCCTTTCAAGCTGAAGGGATTTCGCCTGTTCGTAATAATTACTTCGATGGAAAGTACATTGCTTCGATTCATAAGCAGTACGGCCGTAGGCCATTGAAGACATTCCCCAACCTTACCTTTTTCAGGTTCATGAAGTGGGCATTGCTCTATAGGCAGCAGTTCATACGTCCGTTGTGGTATATCCAATATTCTAAGAAGGCTGCACGCGAGGAACTTCAGAAGCGAACAGGCTGGCAGTACTATGGTGGACATCATCTAGAAAATCGGATTGCGGTGTTTGGGCACACGGTGTATTTGCCACAAAAGTTCATGATCGATTACCGCTTTTTGGCTTTAGCTGCGTCCGTACGTGCCGGAGAGATGGAGCGCGACGCGGCATTAGAGATATATCGTACACCTGTTAAGGCAGACTTGGATGTTGTTGAGCTGATAAAAAAGCGTCTTGATCTTAGTGATGAAGAGTATGAGTGTGTGATGGGTCAGCCGCCGAAATCTTGGAAGGACTACCCAACATACAAACCATATTTCGAGCTATTGCGTCCACTTTTCTTCATTCTTGCCAAAGCAAACCTAGTACCAATGAGCTTTTATCTGAAGTACTGTTTTCATCTTAAAGAATCAATATCACTGCTGTCCCGTTAAGGGAGTAGAAAGAAGGCATGAAAACCTATTTGTTTTGTTACAATGAGTTCACCACAACCCATTGAAAAAAAGAAATCAGGCTTTGAGTCATCATAATACTGTGTTTTCGCAATTCCTTAAACTGATCCCGGGACGTGAATTCGAGACCCTGGCAAAACAGCACCGTACAGGTCGCTCTTTCCAAATAGACTCAAGGTGGTTGCAGTTTGTAACCATGATGATAGCGCAGCTGGTGGGGCGGAATGGTTTGCGAGATATCGTTGAAAATATCTCAATACAGATCCATCGCCTTTATTATCTGGGTAGTTCAAAGCTGTCTCGTTCCAATTTGTCCCGCATTAACGATGGCAAACCTTATACCCTAGACGAAGTCTTGTTTGGTAAGTTGCTGGGTCGCTGTCAGGGAATGATGCCGGGAAACGACTTCCGTTTCGAAAACCCACTGTATTATTCACTGGATGCTTCGGCTATCGACCTCTACCTGTCTGTTTTTCCCTGGGCTGATTTTCGAACTACCAAGGGTGCCATAGAGTTGCATGTCGGATTGAATCACGATGGCTACCTTCCTGAGTTTGTCACGGTGACTGAAGGCAGGGTGCATGATGTTATTGTTGGTCGCTCACTGAAACTTCCCAAAGTTAGTATTGTGGCCATTTATCGTGGCTATAACGATTACACTTGGTATAACCAGCTGACTTTGAATGGGATGTTCTTTGTTGCTCGCCTCAAATCCAACGCACAATACCGAGTTATACGGCGCTGTATGATCTTGGCAAATAAGAGGCTGACCAGCGATCAAATGATCGAGTTCACCGGTGGGTGCTCGGGCCGCAAAAAAATGTCCAGCCTAGCTTCGCCGCATCTGTTATCGGGACCCAGAAACCGGCAGGCACTACGTTTTCCTGATCAATAATTTCCAACTGTCTGCCAAGACGATTGCTGATATCTATAGGGCGCGCTGGCGGGTGGAGCTATTCTTCAGATGGGTCAAGCAGAATCTGAAGAACAAACCTTTCATTGGCGCCAGCAAGAATACCGTCATGACTCAGGCCTGGATTGCGCTATGCGTATATCTGCTTCTAGCATTCATTAAATTTCAGTCGAAGTTGACGAAAAGCATGCAGCAAACCCTCCGCTTGCTACAGGTGAGTTTATTCGAAAAAAGAGACTTCATGGCATTGCTGAGAGATGTTCCTCCAGATGATGAGCTATCTGTCAGTAATCAGATCGCTCTGCTGTGAAAGTTAACGGGACAGCGGTAATCAATATGACAACTATCGTTGATTATGGCATGGGAAATCTAGGGTCCATGCTCAATATGTTCAAGCGTGTCGGGGTGCAGGCACGCATTGAATCCGATCCGGTTGTTTTGCAAGCTGCGGAAAGGTTCGTCCTGCCGGGCGTTGGTGCTTTTGACGCTGCTATGCAGCGTATCGATAGTATTTCTGGCTTACGAGATGTCCTGGAACACAAGGCCCTCGTTGATAAGGTGCCTGTACTGGGCGTATGTCTGGGCATGCAACTACTAACTCGTTCCAGTGAGGAAGGCAAACTGCCTGGCTTGGGTTGGATACCGGGTGCCACTCGCCGTTTTCCTAAACAGAGGGAGCTCAAAGTGCCTCACATGGGCTGGAACATTGCTCTGCTCACATCTTCAAATCCTCTATTAGTAGACGTAGAACCTGAACCGCGCTACTACTTCGTGCATTCTTATTTTGTAGAGGTGGACGATCCGGCGTATTCTCTCATGCGTACCCATTATGGCATCGACTTCGATTCCGCCATCGGGCGTGATAATATCTTTGGTGTCCAATTTCACCCCGAGAAGAGCCATCGGTTCGGTATGCAGCTCCTCAAGAATTTTGCGGAGTTGTAACCATGCTCCGTACCCGAGTAATTCCTGCTCTCCTACTGCGCGACGAAAGTCTGGTCAAGACCGTACGCTTTGGCAAATTTACCTATGTAGGTGATCCCTGCAATACGGTAAGAATCTTCAACGAACTTGAAGTTGATGAACTGATCTTTCTGGATATCACCGCATCAAGGGAGGGACGAGCACCCAACCTGAAGGTGCTGGGCGACATCGCAAATGAGTGTTTCATGCCACTGGGCTATGGTGGCGGCATCCGTTCACTCGACTACGCAAAGGCCGTTTTCGATATCGGATTTGAAAAGGTGGCGGTCAATTCTTATGCAGTGGATAATCCCTCGCTCATCACCGAGATCGCCAGCCACTACGGTAGTCAGGCTGTTATTGCATCTATTGACGTGAAAGAGGGGCTGTTTGGTGGCTGGTCGGTGCGTACCAGGGGCGGCAAACAAAACACTCACCGTGAACCTGCTGAGTGGGCGCGGGAAGTAGAGCGTCTTGGAGCGGGGGAAATCCTGTTGACTTCCATCGATCGAGAAGGCACCTGGGAAGGTTTCGATTTGGAAGTGGTAAGGCGTGTTACTGATACCGTCTCCATCCCCGTAATCGCACATGGCGGTGCTGGCACAGTCGAGCATATCGGCCGTGTCGTGAAGGAAGCCAATGCCTCTGCTGTCGCTTTGGGCAGTATGGTGGTCTTTCAAAAAAAGGGAATGGGAGTGTTGGTGAATTTTCCTGAACAGAGACTATTGGAGGAAGTGTTGCAATGAAGATTGGCCTGATTGGGAACATGAACAACAACAATTTTGCCATGATGCGTTATTTTCGTGATCTGGGGGTAGATGCACATTTGTTATTATATACGAATGATGGTAAAGACACGTTATCCCACTTTAGTCCCGAATCGGATACATGGGAAATTGAGAAGTGGAAACCATACATTCACCAGACAGATATTCCGAATGCGCCGATTGCCGCATTGGATTTTCCCTTCTCGTGGCTGATGTGCATTCGCGCATGGATACGGTACAAGATAGGACGTCAAGAAACCTTTGTTCCTGCGGTATCAAAGCATCAAGTTAAATGTGCGTACAAAGGGTATGATCGATTAATAGCATCGGGGATCACTCCTGCGACCCTCGTCAGGATACACAAGGAACTTGATATATTTTATCCATATTCCATTAACGTTGAGTTTCTCTATACTGGTGAATTTGTTAAACTCGTTTCATCAACAAGCAGATTTTCAACCTATATTTTCAATAAAATTCAGAAGCGGCAGGCCGATGGGATTCGTCTTGCTTCTAACACATTAAACTATGAGCCCGGGATTACAGAAGCAGCTCTTCAAAGCATTGGTGTAAATCCAGTTAGGCTTCCTACCCCAATAGTCTATTCAGGCGAGAAATTTCCTGCTGCATCGCCAAACAGCTTGTTGGCCAATACTGAAAAATTAATCGAAGAATCCTCTATTAGTTTGCTACATCATGCAAGGTTGCTCTGGAAAAATAACGGCCAATTTACTAACGAGGAATGGCGTTCTGAGAACAAGAATTCACACTGGGTGATTCGGGCATTCTCTGACTTTATTCTAGCCAGGCCGAATGCTAAGCCTCGATTATTCATAATTGAATATGGGCCAGACATTGAGGCTACAAAAGAACTTATTTCGCAACTCGGTATATCTAAATATGTAACGTGGTTGCCTAAAATGCAGCGCCGCGAATTGATGTGGTTGCTGTCTCGTGTTTCAATCGGAGTTGGCGAGTTCCTCGATGTTCCGAAAATGGTGTGGGGTGGTACGGGATGGGAAACACTTGCATCGGGAAAACCATTTCTTCAAGGATTTAACTTTAAGCAGGGTGCGTTCGAGCAGATATTCGATTATCCGCCGCCTCCCATGCTCCCGGTTAGGAAACAAGAGGATGTATTTTTTCACCTACTAGACATGGCCGATAACCCTAATAATCTAGAACAGATTGGGCAAGAAGCTAAGGAGTGGTTCAACCGCAACAACGGTATTGGACTAGCTAAGCAGTGGTTGGAATTGCTTGTGAAACCAAATTGACGATGAAACCAGCGTTAGAAATTGATTTAAGATTATAGCATGACAAAAGAGAAGATAGGTACTCCAGCAGTTTTGTCTCATCAAGGGCGCCTTGGATTTCTACTCAAGGACTCTACTCTATACGGAGGTGCGGCAGCAGTCAACAAGGCATTTTCACTGCTCACCTTTCCGCTGCTGGCAAGACATTTCTCAGTTGTCGAGTATGGGGTAGTTGATTTTTTTCTTGTACTAGCTGGTTCTTTGTCGGTTCTTTTCATTTTCGGGCAGGACTCGGCTGTCGCCCGCTTTTTTTATGAACACGAAGAGACTTCAGCGCGGTGCCAGTTGATCTCGCAGTCCCTTGTCTTCCAGTTGATTGGCCTTGTTTTGCTTTTGCCTCTGCTTTGGTTTGGAGCGGATTGGTTGACGTCATTGCTGATCGAAGCAACGGACCGGGTGTTGCTATTCAAAATCGTTTTGTTACAATTACCTTTTGCATTACTGATTAACTTCTCGCAGAATCTGCTTAAATGGACTTTTGCCCGAACATGTTTTTTGATCATGTCGCTGGGTTTTACAGTGGTACAGGCTTTGCTGTTGATAGTAGCAGTATTGATTTTCAAGATAGATGTGTGGGGAATTCTAGTTGTCAGTTTGATTGCCAGCGTGTTTTTTGGTTCCTTGGGGCTGTTCTTTGTGAGGCAATGGCTAACGTTGCCTAAGGACTTTCATCGCCTTAGGGAGATGCTGCCATTTGCCATTCCCTATGGGGTAATCTGTGTTGCGGGTGCCTTTTCGCCGACGCTCGAACGGACCTTGACTGACGGCTTGCTTGGTGCAGAAGACTTAGGCTTGTATGCAGTGGCTACCAAAATTGCCATGCTCATTGGCTTGATGGTGAGCGCATTTCAGACCGCGTGGGGTCCGTTTTCACTTTCTCTCTACAAACAGGCCGACGCCGGGTACACCTACAACTGGGTATTGAAACTGTTTACGCTGGGGATGTGCGTAGCTGTGTTGGTATTGACCATGTTGGCACAACCACTTATTCATATTCTGGCTACTGATCGGTACAGCGGTGCGGTAATTGTGGTCTTCCCTTTGGTGATGGGGCTTGCAATCCAGGCGACCAGTTGGATCACAGAGATCGGCATTGGGATTTCTAAACGTAGCTACCTTAGTCTTTACTCCCAATTGGCAGCAATTGCTTCGACTTTGGTTGGAATATGGTTCTTTGCAACTATATTCGGTTTGTTCGGGGTAGGCTTAGGCGTGCTACTGGGGTATTTCGTCAAGGCACTGATTGCATCGTGGCTGGCACAATACGCCTATCAGTTATCCTGGCAATACAAGCCAGTGATTTTGTTAATGACAACCACGCTTGTACTCGGCTTGGCAGCCACTTGGCTTGGTCAGCAGTTTGGCGCAGTCGCTTCCAATTTGTTGTTGGTGGCGAGTTTGTTGATCGTGTTACTTATGAGTTGGGGGTTGCTGCTGGATAAGTTGGAGCAGGAGCGGGTGCGGAATGCTTTGAGAAGTCTAACGAGGCTTCGCCTCAGACCGACCAGGTTGGGTAACGAACCGCACCGAAGAACCACGGATAGACATGGATAAACACGGATCACAATCCGTGTTTATCCATGTCTATCCGTGGTTCAAAGGATTTGCGATTCCCGCCCAACAAGAGGCAGAAATGCTTTTGTGCAGTGCATAAACTTGACTCATATGTAAAGATGCAGATCCCTCAAGGAATCCTAGTGCTTTTACATTTTACCCATCTATAAGGTTTCTACTGGTATATCAATATGGCATTTTCTGACGATACGGATCGATTCGCTTTTGGTGCTAACTGGTCACGTTTCCTTGCTGTTCTGGATGTTGAGCGGATACGCGAGGCAGAAGCTTCGCTTCGTGAAATGCTTGATGTTGAAACTTTATCAGGTAAACGTTTTTTAGATATTGGATCAGGTAGCGGGCTTTTCAGCCTCGCCGCGCGCCAGCTTGATGCATCTGTGCATTCATTTGACTACGACCATCAGTCAGTGGCTTGTACTGAAGAATTGCGACGGCGGTATTTTCCGGATGATCCCAACTGGCAGGTCGAACGGGGTAGTGCTTTGGATGCAGCTTATCTCGACAAGCTGGGTGAATTCGATGTCATCTATTCCTGGGGTGTCCTGCACCACACTGGCGCGATGTGGCTCGGTATCGAAAATGCTATTGGACGTGTTGCGGAGGGGGGGCAACTGTTTATTGCTCTATACAACGATCAGGGCGTTAAGTCGCGTCTTTGGTGGTTGATCAAATATCTCTACAACAAGTTGCCACGCCCATTGAACACGGTTTACGCCTACTGCCTGGGTTTGGTTGTAAACCTGCTCAATATCCTGAAATACACCCTCAAGCTTAAACCCATGACTGCTATTCGACCTCTGCTTGAGTACAAGAAAAAACGCGGCATGAGTGTGATACACGATTTGATTGATTGGATCGGGGGCTTTCCTTACGAGTTCGTCCGCTACGACGTGCTCGAAGAGTATATGCGGGCACGAGGATTTGAATTGGTGCTCGGTAAACAGGCGACAAGTCTGGGGTGTCACGAGATGGTGTTTAGGAAGCGCGTAAGGGTCTAATCCGTATGTGTGGCATCGCTGGATTTTTCGAGCCATCAGGCTTTGGCTATGCGGAGGCTGAAGCGATCGCAATCAAGATGCGTGATCGTCTGATCCACCGAGGACCGGATGATGCGGGTGTTTGGTTGGATGGTTCGGTCGGTATCGCCATGGCCCACCGTAGATTGTCAATCCTGGACTTATCGCCTGCTGGGCATCAGCCGATGATTTCTACATCAGGGTGTTTTGTATTGGTGTTTAATGGCGAGATCTACAACCACCAAACTATTAGGCGGATGGTGGAAGATACAAGGAATGGAGAGTGGCGGGGGCATTCTGATACGGAAACTTTGTTGGAGGCAATTGAGCTTTGGGGCGTTGAACAGACGCTCAATAAATCCGTAGGCATGTTCGCCCTAGCTTTGTGGGATCGCCAGGAACGTTGTCTGACGCTAGCACGCGACCGCATGGGCGAAAAGCCGCTTTACTACGGCTGGCAGAGAGGGACACTGTTATTTGGCTCGGAACTCAAAGCGTTGCGCACCCATCCCGCTTTTGCCTCAGAGATCGAACGTGACGTGCTCCCTTTGTACCTGCGCCATGGTTACATCCCAGCCCCTTGGAGCGTATGGCGTGGAATTCGCAAGCTGCTACCGGGCTGCACAGTATCGTTCACAGTCCAAAACACGAACGTTTTTCCAGAACCAAAACCCTATTGGTCGTTTGCGGATACCGTGCAACAAGGCATTAGCACTCCGTTTACCGGAGGCGACATCGAAGCAATCGATGCACTTGAAAGCGTGTTGGGTGATGCGGTAACAAGACAGATGGTCGCCGATGTCCCCCTTGGCGCCTTTCTATCTGGTGGGATCGACTCTTCGACCGTGGTGGCCTTGATGCAGGCGCAGTCCAGTCGCCCTGTTCGGACCTTTTCGATCGGGTTTGATGAGACGAGTTATAACGAGGCGCCTCATGCCAAGGCCATGGCAAGCCATCTCGGTACCGATCATACAGAGCTGTATATCCAGTCCGCGCATGCGCAGGCAGTGATTCCTCGTTTGCCCCAATATTATGACGAGCCGTTTGGGGATTCGTCGGCGATACCGACCTTCCTCGTCGCTGAGTTGGCCCAGCAGCATGTGACTGTGGCACTGAGTGGAGATGGCGGGGATGAGCTCTTTGGAGGCTATGGGCGCTATTTCAATAGCAAGGCAAGGCGTCTTTGGCAACTCAGTCAGAGATTTCCCAAGCCAGTTTCGCGCTGGCTACCAATGTTGATGGGGAGATCCGTATCGCCATTCGGCGCCATCGGGGCCAAGGTTGCACAGCGCATGGAAATGATTGCTGATCTTTCGGGTTGTGACGATCACCCTGCCTACTATGAACGGATGACAAGCCAATGGTACCACTTGCCCACAGCTTTTCAGCCGAGTGGACTTCCTTACGGGCTGAATGCAAATTTGGTTAAGAGTATCCAGCCATCGCTTCTTCAGATGATGGCGATCGATAGCGTCACCTACTTTCCTGATGACATCCTTGTAAAGGTGGATCGGGCAGCGATGGCTGTATCGCTGGAGACACGCGTACCACTGCTGGATCATCGGGTTGTCGAGTTGGCCTGGCAATTACCGACGAATTTGAAAGCCAAGGATGGGGTAGGTAAGTGGATCCTTCGTCAAGTGCTGTACCGATACGCACCTAAGGAATTGATTGAGCGTCCGAAGATGGGTTTTGGTGTGCCGGTAGACGCCTGGATACGTGGTCCACTACGTGACTGGGCCGAAACCCTGCTGAATGAAAAATCCCTTGTGGCTGGAGGTTTCTTAGACCCGGGACCAATCCGCCACCGTTGGAAGCAACATCTCGATGGACATTTGAATTGGCGAGATAGTCTCTGGCTAGTGTTGATGTGGCAGGCGTGGCAACAGGAAACGAATTTGCACAATGACTCATGAAGCTTTGATATCCCTACAAGTTTCTGGCGGTACTGGTGTCAAAACAGAGCTGCGTTCAGCTTCTGTCAGCATCTGGAGCTTGCTATTCTGGAGCATCGGCCTATTTGCCAACCTTCTGGCCTATCAGTCACCCATGCCGTTGATCGCGGCTTTATTGATATTGGCCGTGTGCTCTCCCTGGTTGCACTTTACTCCGATTGGTGGCGTATGGGAGCGTCGTGTATTTTACCGCGTTTTCGCTGCCGGGTTTGCCGCCTTGGGTATTGCCGGAATCTATGCCGAGTGGATGGGCGATCCCTCTCAGTTAACCAGCGATGCAAGCGGTTTCTATGACTTGGCCGTAGCTTCCGGTGGTTTATCCTCGTCACTTGGGGAGTTACGAGCAATCTCCGAAGGAGCCCTTGTGATTATTATGTGGCAGCGGTTTTACGATTTTTTTGCTGTCCTAGGATTCGAGAAGTTGCGTTACATCGGTCTGCTGCTTAACGTCATCGCCGTGGCCTCTAGCGGACTGGTAGCCGTAAAGATCGCCCGTCTATTCTACGGCCTGGATAGGCATCGATTGCAACGCTTGGTGCTTCTCTTCTCCACCTGTGGGCTGTTCTGGTTGTTCATGGGTATCCATCTGCGGGATTGCATGGTCTTATTGGGCGTCACGCTGCTTCTTTATGTTTGGTCAACCTTTTTGGTACGGCCAGAAATAGGCGCGAAACTATGGGTGGTAATAAGCTTTACAATTCTGGGGGTTCTTTTTTTTGGTTTATTTCGAACCGCATTTGCCTTTGTACCGATCGCATTGTTGTTTGCTGGCGTTGCAGCGCTGATGTGGGGGCGTTTACAGTCCGGCAAGCGTTGGGTTTCCTACCTATTGGTCGGTTCGGGATTTGCCGCTCTGATTCCGGTTTGGAGTCTTTACGGAGAGGCGATTCAACTTACCTTGATTAGGGGATTTGATCTCTATAGCGAGTATTCCGCAGAGATTCATAACGCATCGTCACTAGGTATGACGTTGATTGTCAGTCAGCCTCTACCTATTCGTTTGGTGCTTGGCTCTGTTTATCTGTTTGTATTCCCAATCCCAGTTTGGTCGGGTTTTCAACTCGAATCGGCGTACCCACTATTTAAAAGTCTGAATGCCATCTATTTTTACTTTCTACTCCCTTTTCTAGTCATCTCATTTCGAGTTTTATGGCGTGATGCCTTCAGTCGTACCCCGTTACGCCTCTTTTTTTGGTTCTGTTTGTTTGGATTCACCCTGAGTATTGCAGGTACTAGTCTTGAAACACGCCATTTCGGCGCCTTCTTCGTTGCTCCCATGGTGTTGGCACTGGAACCCGACATGCGAATACGGTGGGTTCGCCTCGCCTATCGCCGACTATTGGGTTTGCTGCTTGCGTCTATGGCAGGCGTCCATGTTCTTTGGGCCGCTCTGAAGCTCTTACAAGCCTGATGATATGAAGATCCTCTGCGTAATTGATTCCCTTGGATCGGGCGGCGCTCAACGGCAGATGAGCTACCTTGTGTCCGGCTTGAAAGGGCGTGGCCACGATGTTTCGTTATTTCTTTATCATCCTGGCGAAAAGAACTTTTACCCTGAGCTGGATGGTCAAAATATACCCATCATCAGAGCCAAGCGGAAACGTCCGCTAGGGTTTGATTGGTCGGTTGTGCGGCAACTGAGGGGCAGCCTTGCTCAAGGGGTTGAAGGTGTTATCAGCTTTCAACCAACGGCTCATATCTATGTTTTGTTTGCAAAATCATTTGTCCGAAATATTAGGTGGATTGCGGGTGAGCGTACACCGAGATTACCAACATCCAGCTTGAGGGGTGTGCTCACTCGATGCGCCTATCATCTGTGTGATGTTATCGTTACTAATAGTTTTTATCAGGCCGAGTTGCTCACACAGATATGGGGTTTGCAAAAAAAGGTTTACACCGTTTGGAACGGTTTTCCATTATTTCCCGAAGCACCACAAACTTCATTTATCAGCAACACATTGACATGCGTTTTGGTAGTGGGTCGCGTTAGTGCAGAAAAGAATGGCCTGAGACTGATGCAAGCCTTGTCTCTGTTTTATCGTCGCCATGATTGGTTGCCTGACATTCGTTGGGCCGGGCGTCGTGACACAGATGCCGTTGCGGCGGCTTATCAGCAGGAGATGGATGCGTTCCTCGCCGATCGACCAGAACTTGCCACCCATTGGACCTGGCTTGGTGAAGTGCGTGATGTTCAACGCCTGTATGCGGAAAGCGGCGTTTTGTTCATGCCAAGCCTGTATGAAGGGTTACCCAACGCGGTCTGCGAGGCAATGATTGCGGGGTGTCCGGTGATCGCTTCCGACGTTTGTGATCACCCCCGTTTGTTGGGCCAGGAAGAACGTGGTCTGCTGTGCAACCCGAGTTCAGTCGCATCAATCTGCGGTGCACTCGAACGCTTCCTTGCTATGATGCCAGAGGAGCGGGCAGAGATAACAGCAAGCGCAAGACGTTTTGCACAGGAGCATCTCTCACTCGAACGGATGGCTCGTGACTATGAGACCCTTCTTTGTACAGATTCGAAGGAAGAAGTTTCATGTGCGGAATAGCCGGGCTCAAGATAAGGTCAGATTTTTCACCAGATATCGCGGTACTGAAACAGCACATCGCAACCATGACCGCCACGCTGGCCGCTCGCGGACCGGACGCATCGGGTCATAAAGTGATTCCGCCCATCTGATGTGTCGGCAATTGACAGGAAAGATCAAGGTGGTGCTGCAGGGGGACGGCGGGGATGAGTTGTTTGCCGGTTACCGGCGCTATGCGGTACTGCGTGATGCGCATTGGTGGCGGCTCTGGCCGCAGGCATTGTCGCCGTTGGTGCACGCCAGTGGGCACCTTGGCCGCCGCTTCGTTCGCATGGCCGATTCCGTGGGTAACCCGGACCCGGCACTTCGCATAGCGTTTCTGCTCACGGTTGAAACGCTGAATAATCCACTTGAGGCGGTGTTCTTGCCCGAGCGTCAGAGAGAGTTGGCTGAAAATACTGATCCTTTCTTGGCTTACCGCCAGGTAGCGGAACGGTTTCAGAAATACGACCCGGTATAACAGATGTTATTGACTGATCTCACTTCTCACTATATAATTGCCCGCGCAGTTCTTGATAAAGGTTGATCGTGTAACAATGGCGGCTGGCATAGAAGCGCGTGTGCCGTTGCTGATGAGAGGTGAGGTGGACCCCAACCATTGGACAGTCAGGAGCCAAAAATAAGTTAAGAACGGAGAGCGATTCTTGCGAGTCTTATTTCAGATAAAGAGTAGTAGATGATAGCCTCATGAGTCAAGTTGTTTTTCGATGGAAATGACAAGAATACTTGTGAGTGCACGATGAGAAATGACAGAACGAAACCTTTTCCATTGCATAGGAGCGCAAGATGGTTTATGGTATCTGACATTCATGAGAAGAGTGAACCTGTGCCGGTGTGAGCCCATCTAAGGCGCTGTGTGGACGTTCGTGATTATAAAAGTGGAAGTATTGCTCCAGCCCATGGTAAAGCGGTAAGACGTTCTGGTAGTCCTTGCGGTAGATGTCTTCGTACTTGACACTACGCCATAACCGTTCAATGAAGACATTGTCGAGTGCCCGACCGCGCCCATCCATGCTGATCAGGATCTCCCGATCGAGCAGGCAGCGGGTGAACTCGGTACTGGTAAACTGGCTGCCTTGGTCGGTGTTGAAGATCACCGGATGAGCGTTCTGGAGAGCCGCCTCCAACAGACTGACACAAAATAGATGATCGCGCGTATTCGACAGCTCCCAGGCAATGACGTAGCGACTGTACCAGTCGATGATGGCCGCCAGGTACATGAAGCCGGTGGCCATCGGGATGTCGGTGATGTCCGTGGACCACACGAGGTTGGCGCCTGATAGCTCCAGGCCCTGGAGGAGGTAGGGGTAGACTTTATGGGCCGAGTGAGGGCGGCTGGTGTGAGGCCCGGGAACCGTGCCCTGGATGCCCATGAGGGCCCTCAGGCGCTGTACGCGCTTGCGGTTGACGAGATGACCCTGATGCCTCAGCCAACGCGTCATCTGGCGACTCCCAGAGAAGGGCGTGCGTAAGTATTGCTCGTCAATGAGCCGCAGATACATCAGGTTTTGCTCGGATTCAGTCCCACAGGGCATGTGATAATAGCTCGAACGGCTCAGACCGATCAGCGCGCATTGCTGGGTAATGCTCAGGTCGGGATGCTGAGGCTCAATCGACAGGCGCCGACTATTCACCGAATTCAGCCGACTTTTTTTTTAGCCAATCCAGCTCCATCTTCAAGCGCCCGATCTCCTCATACAGGGGGGCCGTGAGTGCGTGCTCGGTCGGTGGTTGTTTGGCCGAACCGTTTCGCTTAAAAGCTTCGGGGAGGTGCTTGATGGCCTGCTTTTTCCAGGTGCTGATTTGGACCGGGTGAACTTGGTAGTGACTCGCTAACTCGCTCGCCGTTTTCATCCCTTGGATGGCCGCAAGGGAAACTTTAGCCTTGAATTCTGGAGTGTGGAGCTTGCGTTTGTTTGGCATGGTTGAGTCCTCTGCGTTGCGGTTGCGCCCTTCGCAGATCTTAACTTAGCAACCTGTCCAATTTTTGGGGTCCACTTCAAGGGTCGCGCGGCTGGTGGTCAATTTACCTTCCTGCTGGAAGGTACAGGGCAGAGAAAAAAGTGGTACTACGGCAATCACAGAAAGTGCGCTTACCCATAGATATTCTTGATGGCCCTAAGAGAGGATTCGGTGTTCCTTACGAATACTGGCTGCGTTCGTCACTTTATGGGTTTGCGCGGGAATATTTATTGGATAACAACTTTATGTCCACTTACGGACTAGAAAAGAAAGGTATTAATAATATGCTATTGCAGCATAAACAAGGAATTGAGGGCACAGGCTTTATGTTATGGAAACTTTTGTGTCTTCAAATGGCAAACTTAAAGGTCTAGAGTGAACCAAAAATGGATAAAAGACCGAATTTGGTGGTGATTTTCGGCCCGGATCTAGGTGCCAATGTTGGTGGATATGGTGCTGGTAAGGGCGGTGTTGTTTCAGCTATATCCAGAATGTTGCACTATTTTGATGCTAAGCTGCAATATGCATATTGCGCATATGACACGAGAAAAAATACACGTTTGTGGTTTTTGTGGCTTCCAGTTAGATGGATAAGGGCGATAATTAAATTAACAGTATATATTTTGATCAATAAATGTCGTGTAATTCATATTGTGGCAGATGGTTTGGTCTATAGGACGTCTTCTGTCGTATTGGTAGCTAAGGTATTTAATAAGTATACTGTTGTTGATGTGCGTGGTGATGGACTTAGAAAATATGCAGAGAATAAGTGTTCCTTTATGGTCAGAATAGCTTGGTTTATTGTATTAAAAGCTGCAGATCGTCTTCTTCTTCAAAATAAAAATACCCTATGCATGATGGAATCGCATTGGAAAGAGAAACTTCACTATCATCCAAACTGGATTAATCTGGATGCACACCCAATAAGAAGCAGTCAAGTATTGGATAATGAGGAGGTTACGGTTGCATTCGTTGGTTATTGCTATAAAGACAAAGGGGTGTTTGATATCGTAAATGGGTGTATTGATGCTTGTGAGAATGGAATGTACATCAATCTTCAGCTTGTTGGACACGAAGAGTTGAGTTTTTCTAACTTTTTAGATGGTCTAATTCCTCCGGCTAGGCTCAATATAGTACGGCATGGTGTTCAGGATAGAAGGAACATTTTGGATGTGCTGTCCAAAAGCGATGTGTTTCTATTTCCAAGCTATTATCGGGGGGAGGGGCATCCAAACGTTATTAACGAGGCTATGGCTTTTAAATTGGTGATTGTGTCAACCCCCGTTGGTTCAATTCCTGATATATTGGACGAGTCGACCGCCTATTTTGTTTCTCCGAGGTCTCCATGGAGGATATCCGAGAGACTGATTGAAATTCAATCAAATCGTACTATTGCAAGGATGAAAGGAGAAAATGCATTTGATAAATTAATACAGCAGTATACAGAAGCATCCGTGCTAAGTAAGCTCCTTGAGATTTATGATTTAGGTAGATGAATAAGGTGTTGATTTTGCCTCCAATAAATGGCGCAAAGGAAATTTAATGGCATGATTGTTACCGGTGATGTTGCGATAGCCGAGAACGGCCAATTTGAGTTCATAAATTGGTAGTGCTTAACATATAGTGATCGTGTAGTTCTCCCAGCAGAGAAGGAAAAGGTTCGGCGGGAAGTTCGTCACTACCTGTTAAGCACTACCTGTCAAGTCCAGCTAGATTATAGAGCCGTTTTTTGAATAGATTGGGCTGTTTTTGGTATATAATCACATGGGACCTAACATGATATGTAGTATTATTGGTTATTCCAGTCATTTTGATGGCATGGCCTTGCAGTTTGCCCTTAGTGCGCTTGCCCACCATGGACCGGACGATTCGGGAATATTCGAGGATCCCGCTCTCGGCATCGGGCTTGCCCATGCGCGGCTTTCCATTCTTGATCTCTCACCCCTCAATAAGAAAGAAAATAGGAACTCGCTATGATGAGCAAGGTTTCCATTATAAACGAATTTGGCAATCTCAAAAAGGTATGGCACTTTATCGGTCTTTATGGATGGCAGCGTACGTTATTTAAAGTGGTCGGCAAATTGCGCGTGGGAAAACTATCGTGGATTGGTCGACCTGTTAGGATCGGAGAACAAAATATAGGTGTAATTGGCTGTGGGCAATTTGCGTTCGCTTCAATCGGGTATTTTTTGCTTGCTAATAGGGGGCGTTGTATAGCATCATGTTTCGATGTGGACAAACAGGCGTCGAATAGTTATGCATCGGCCCTTTCTGTTCCTTCAGTTGCTGACGAAGCTTGTGACCTTATCGATGATCCTTCTACGAAAATTATCTATATCGCTTCGAACCATTACTCTCATACTGAATATGCGGTGGCCGCTCTGGCAAAAGGGAAGACCGTGTATGTTGAAAAACCGGTCAGTGTGACGTTACAACAGCTGGCTTCTCTCAGCGCGGAGCGGAGGAGATCTTCCAACCGTATTTATGCAGGCTATAATCGCCCATTCTCAGCGGCAATTCGGGACCTCCGGTCTTGGTGTGCGGATTTACAATCACCGTTGACTCTGAACTGTTTTATATCCGGGCATCAGCTTAGTAAGGATCATTGGTACCGTGAACCGAAAGAAGGAACGCGGATCTGTGGAAACACTGGGCATTGGCTCGATTTGGCTGTGCATATTTTGTCGTGGAATGAACTTCCGGATCGATGGCAAATAGTGGTAGTTTGGAGCGATCAGAATAATCGTGATGACGATTTCACAATCGTTCTGACTAGCGAGAGGGGAGATCTTATTAGTATCATATTGACTGCACGTACTGAGCCATTTGAGGGGGTCAATGAGACAATCAATCTTCAATGGGGTAATACGATTGCGAAAATCGACGATTTTCGTCGATTGACAGTATGGAAATGCAAAAAGAATGGAAGCTACAAATACGAAAAAAAAGATCTCGGTCATGAGTCTGCTATAATGCAGCCATTTTCAGATACGATTCGTGATTTTTCAGAAGTAGAAAAATCGACACTCCTGATGCTCGAAATTGCGGACATGGTGATTCAAGGAATTCCCAGTCGTCAGTTTTCATTTGCGGATAGCTGGGCAAAGCTTGGAATATCTGGAGAGCACCTTGAAAAATAGGGTTTTCGTAAGATCGGTTCATTCATGCTGACTGAAGCGACAAAGTAGATTGATGAAAAACCTTGTACGCTGGCTTGATGAGAGACTTTATCCGGGTTTCGAGCGCAACTGGGATGACCAATTGTTTCGGTACAGAATCCTAGGCCGTCTTAGTCAGAGTTCAATGGAGGTGCTGGATCTCGGCGCCGGTGCCGGTATTGTGTCGCAGATGAATTTTCGTGGGGTTGCGGCGTACATCTGCGGAGTGGATCCGGATCCGCGCGTCGTGAACAATCCTTATCTCGATGAGGGGAAGGTGGCGTTCGGAGAATCTTTGCCATATCCCGACGCCCGCTTCGACATGGTATTTGCCGACAATGTGCTGGAGCACTTGGCGGAACCGGAAAAGGTCTTTACGGAAGTTGCGAGGGTACTGCGTCCAGGTGGGGTGTTTCTCGCGAAGACACCGAACCGGAACCATTACATGTCCGCTATTGCTCGCCTCACGCCGCACCGGTTTCATCAGTGGATCAACCGTAAACGCGGACGAGCGGAAGAGGATACCTTTCCGGGTAGTGTTCTAACTTTGTTTCTCTGGGTTCAAATAGACATGCTAATCAATACCTTACATCTCGGAAACAACAGAGTTACGACACTACCCCTTTCCGACTCTCTACCGAGCCAACACCAGTCGGGATATCCATCGTATCGCGGATTCTGCCGGATTGATGGTTACCAATATGGAATTTATCGAAGGCCGTCCGGAATACCTGCGGATAACGGCCTTTACCTATCTTCTTGGGTGGCTCTATGAACGGGTCATTAATAGTGTGCCTTGGCTAAAGGGCTTTCGTGTATTGATTATTGCCGAGATGCGAAAGAATTGAAGCAGATCCTTCAATCGCTAAAAACCGGTGCCGCGGAAATGGCCGATATCCCCTGCCCACGGGTGGAGCGGGGGGCGCTCTTGATCCGTACCCGAAGGACGCTGGTCTCGGCGGGAACCGAGCGCATGCTGGTGGAATTCGGCAAGGCCGGGTGGGTCGAGAAGGCCCGCCTACAGCCGGAGAAGGTCCGGCTGGTGCTGGACAAGATCAAAACGGACGGTCTGGTGCCGACGGTGGAGGCGGTGCTCGATAAGCTGGACCAACCGCTGCCGCTTGGGTACTGCAACCTGGGCACAGTGCTGGAGGTGGGGGCCGGGGTGTCGGGGTTCGCGGTAGGCGACCGGGTAGTGTCCAACGGCAGGCACGCGGAGGTGGTGAGCGTGCCGGTGAACCTGTGTGCCAAGGTGCCCGAAAAGGTCTCCGACGAAGAGGCGGCCTTCACCGTGCTCGGCGCCATTGGGTTGCAGGGTATCCGCTTGGCGGCGCCGACCCTGGGCGAGGCGGTGGTGGTGACCGGCCTGGGACTGATCGGACTGGTGACGGTGCAGCTGCTGCGGGCCCAGGGCTGCCGGGTGCTGGGCATCGACCTGGATGCCGAAAAGCTGGCCCTGGCACAAGGCTTCGGGGCCGAGGTGGTAAATCCGGCGGCCGGTGAAGACCCACTAGCCGCCGCCGAGACCTTTTCGCGCGGACGCGGGGTGGATGCGGTGATCATCACGGCTGCCACCCGCAGCAGCGAGCCGGTGCACCAGGCGGCGCTGATGTGCCGCAAACGTGGGCGCATCGTGTTAATCGGGGTGACGGGGCTGGAGCTGTCGCGGGCGGACTTCTACGAAAAAGAGCTGACCTTTCAGGTGTCCTGCTCCTACGGGCCGGGCCGCTATGATCCGAATTACGAAGAAAAGGGGCAGGATTATCCGCTGGCCTTCGTGCGCTGGACCGAGCAGCGTAACCTGGAGGCGGTTCTGGATATGATGGCCCGCGGCGCCCTGGACGTAAAACCCCTGATCTCACACCGCTTTGCCCTAGAAAAGGCGGAACGGGCCTATGCCCTGGTGGCGGGGAGTGAACCCTCGCTCGGTATCCTGTTGGAGTATCCCGGCCCATCCGTACAGCCGGATCAGGTATTACGGGAGGCCAAGGTACAACTGAATCCGGCGCTGGTCGCGGCCGATGTGGTCCGACGCCCTGCGCTGGGCTTCGTCGGCTCCGGGAGCTATGCGACGGCGGTCTTGATCCCGGCCTTCAAGGCCGCGGGGGCGCGACTGGTATCGGTCGCCTCCAGTGGGGGGGTGAGCGGTGTTCATGCGGGGCGCAAATTCGGCTTTGCGGAGACCACTACCGACACGGATCGCCTCTTTACTGACGAGAATCTGGACACGGTGGTCATCGGTACCCGCCACGACAGCCATGCCCGTTTCGTGTTTCAGGCACTCGCAGCCGGAAAACATGTGTTCGTAGAGAAGCCGCTGTGTCTTACCCTGAAGGAGCTGGCGCGAATCGAGCAGGCACATGCAGCAGCGGCAGACCGCAACCAGGCGCTGCACCTGATGGTCGGCTTCAATCGGCGCTTCTCGCCGCTGGTCCGGACCATGAAGAAGCTGCTTGCGGGAGCGCCCGGACCTAAAGCCCTGGTGATGACGGTGAATGCCGGGGCAATCCCGGCGGACCACTGGACCCAGGACCCGGAAGTGGGCGGCGGGCGCATCTTGGGTGAGGCCTGTCACTTCATCGATCTGTTGCGTTACCTGGTCGGGGCGCCCATCGGCAAATACTCCCGGTCGATGATGTCCGGTCCCGCCGGGGATACCGTCACCCTGCAGCTCGGTTTCGACGACGGTTCCATCGGGACCATCCACTATTTCGCCAACGGCCCGAAAGCCTTTCCCAAGGAGCGGTTGGAGGTCTTCGCCGCCGGCCGGGTGTTGCAACTCGATAATTTTCGAGCCCTTACCGGCTTCGGCTGGCCGTCCTTCCGGCGGCAACGCTTGTGGCGTCAGGACAAGGGCCAGCGAGCCTGTGCCGCGGCCTTCGTGACTACCCTGCAGGAAGGCGGTCCCACGCCGATTCCCGTCGAGGAACTGCTGGAGGTGAGCCGGGTGAGTATCGAGTTGGCTGGTGTTTCTGTTTTATCCGCAAATGAACGCAACTAAACGCAAATGGAATCGATTCCGAATTTGCGTCCATTTGCGTTTATTTGCGGCAAAAAATTGATCGAGTTCGATTCGTTTGCGGATAAAAACTAATCGAGCCTGATTCGTGTCCGTTCGGGGTCCTCATTTCCAGATTGTGTGTGCAAGGGTACTCGCCTGGAGCGGCCTGAGGCATGAGTTACGCTGGTTTCACACGGTGCGGCATCTGCGGCCTATTCAGGTCTATGGCCGCCTTTGGTTCCATGCTTACCGGCCAACGCCGGACCTGTCGCCGGCCCCGGCAGTCCGGATCAGGACGGGATGCTGGCAGCCCCCGGCCCGGCGTCTTGCTTCGCTCCTGGACGAGGATACCTTCTGTTTTCTGAATGAGCGGCACACGCTCGAGACCCCTTCCGACTGGAATAACCCGACCTGGGAAAAACTCTGGCTCTATAATCTCCATTACTTCGATGACCTGAACGCCGAGGGTACAGAGGACCGGACCGGACGGCACCGCGCACTGATCGCGCGTTGGCTGGCGGAGAATCCACCGGCGGAGGGGATCGGCTGGGAGCCCTACCCCACCTCGATGCGCCTGGTGAACTGGATCAAATGGGCGCTGGCGGGCAACCCCCTTGCGCCAGGCTGGGTGCAGAGCCTCGCGGTGCAGGCGCGCTATCTGCGCCGGCGCTTGGAGTATCACCTATTGGGCAATCACCTCTTAGCCAATGCGAAGGCGTTGGTGTTCGCCGGCCTGTTTTTCGGGGGGGACGAAGCGCGGCACTGGTTGGAGAAGGGTCTGGCCGTGCTGGACCGGGAGCTGAACGAGCAGATTCTGGGTGACGGGGGTCACTTCGAGCTCAGCCCCATGTACCATAGTGTGATCCTGGAGGATATCCTTGACCTGCTCAATCTGCTGCGAGCCTACCCCGACGCCGGAGTAGACCCTGCCTGGGAGGCCCGCTTGTGCGGGCTGATCGAGGCGATGCGCAAGTGGCTCGCCGTCATGTGTCATCCCGATGGTGAGATCGTTTTGTTCAACGATGCAGCTTTCGACATTGCCTGCCCAGCTGCGGAATTGGATACGTATGCCGCGTGCCTGGATCTGCCGCCCTGTGTCCAATCGCCTGGTCCCATCCACCATTTGGCTGAGACCGGCTATACTCATTTGGATCAGGGAGCTGCATGCGCGCTACTGGATGTTGCGAGGATCGGGCCTGATTACATCCCTGGGCATGCCCACGCGGATACCTTGTCATTCGAGCTTTCCCTGTTTGACCAACGGGTGCTTGTGAATTCGGGGACGTCTCAATACGGGACAGGTCCGGAGCGCGGACGACAGCGCGGGACCGTAGCGCACAATACAGTGGTTATCGACCAGCAGGATTCCAGCGAGGTATGGTCCGGTTTCAGGGTCGCCCGCCGGGCGCGGCCCAGGGGTTTGGAGATTGAGCAGGCGCAGGACGGCATTGAAGTGCACTGTGCCCATGACGGCTATCGGCGTTTGCCGGGAAGGCCACTGCACAAACGTCGCTGGAAACTCGGTAAAGGGTGTCTGGCGGTGCGGGACGAAATCGAGGGACCCTTCACCGAGGCACAGGCCCGCTTTCACTTCCACCCCGACGTGTCCGTCGAGATGGAGGGTTACACTCGGGGGCGATTACGTATGCTTGGCGGTCAGGCAGTTCGTTTGGAGATCACAGCAGGGAGCGGTGTACTCGAGAAGACGACCTATCATCCGCGCTTCGGCGTCAGCGAGCCGAATAGCTGCCTCTGCGTCAGCTTGTCGGGGCAGACGAGTGAGGTAGCGCTGCATTGGGACTGATATGCATATTCTATTCGTGACGGACAATTTCCCGCCGGAGACCAACGCCCCGGCCTCCAGGACCTATGAGCATGCCAGGGAGTGGGTGCGAGCGGGGGAGCAGGTGACGGTACTCACCGGCGTACCGAACTTTCCCTTCGGCAAAGTCTATGAGGGCTATCGTAACGCCTTGCTGCAGACCGAGCGTATGGACGGCATCGAGGTTTACCGCGTATGGACCTATATGGCTGCCAACCAGGGCTTTTATCGGCGGAGCTTGGATTTCGTGAGCTTCATGGTCGCGGCCGTTTTGGGGTCATTCCGGATCGTGTCACCGGATGTCGTGGTTGCTACCTCGCCGCAGTTCTTCGCCGGACTGGGCGGTTACATCATCTCCAAACTCAAGCGGTGCCCTTTCGTCTTCGAGGTCCGTGACCTCTGGCCGGAGCCGATCAAAGTCGTCGGTTTGATGCGGGAAGGTTTCCTCATACGTCTACTGAACGGTGTGGCCCGCTATCTTTACCTTCACTCCGATCGAGTGGTGACCGTCGGCAAGGGCTACAAGACACAGATCCAAGACAAGTACGGTGTGCCGGCGAGCAAGATCGCCGTGGTGCCCAACGGGGTATTGTTCGAGCTCTTTTCGAGGCAGGGACGACGGGATCAGTACCGTAAGGAGCTCGGTTGGGGCGATAAGTTCGTGGTGGTCTACGTGGGGACTCACGGAATGAGCCAGAAACTGGAGACGCTGCTCGAGGCCGCGCAGTACATTGCCGATCAGAGTATCCTCTTCGCCTTCGTCGGCGACGGGGCGGAAAAGGAGAAGCTGATAAGACTAAAAGGTCAGTTGGACCTCCAAAATTGCGTCTTCTACCCAATCCAACCCAAGGAACGGGTGCCGAGCTTCTATGAGGCGGCGGACGCCTGCATAGTGGCATTGCGAAAGAGTGAGCTTTTTAAAGGCAGCTACCCCTCGAAGATGTTTGAAGCACTGAGCATGGCGTGTCCCGTGATCCTATCCGGCGAGGGGCAGAGCGCGGAGATCCTGATGGCGTCCGGTAGTGGAATTGTCGTGCCCCCCGAGATGCCGGAGACCTTAGCCAAACAGCTGTTGTATCTGCAAGAGCACCCTGCCGAGGCCACTGCGATGGGTGAGCGCGGCCGCCATTATGTGCAGAACCACTACTCCCGGCGAGTGTGGGCGCAGCGATATTTGGAGTTACTGAGACAGGTAACCTCTTCGCGTGATTCGTAGTTTTCTCTTCCGCACCGGTAAGCAACCAGCGACTAACTTAATGGCATTGGGGCGGAACCTCCCACTTCGCAGTGTCGTCGATCCGGGGATACGAAATAGGGAACCCCAATCGCCTCTTCGCCCTGGGATGCCGGAGTCCCGAGCTTAGCTACCATAACTTATTTCTCGTCGTTCACATCCTCTATGGCAAATGACAACTCCGTTGGGCGCCTTACGGCTGTGGTGTCTTGGCTGCTCGGCGCCATTTTGATATTCGCCTCCCTGTTTCGCGCCGGACAGGGACCCATTCCCTTGCTCATTCTGCAGCTGTTCGCTGTCTTGATGCTCCTGTTATCATTCTGGACGCCTACTAGGTCCCATAGCCTGACGAAACCTGAAGTAATCGCCCTTGCGCTTCTGCTTCTGTTCCCCCTTCTCTTCATCATCCCCTTGCCGGGCCTGCCTTTGGAGTGGCTGCCTGGGCGTGACAAATACATTGACGCACTTGCTTTAATCGAGCAGGACCAGCTCAAGCGGGCCCCTACCTTATCCATTTATCCGCTCAAGACCGAATCGGCGTGGCTTACCCTCCTGCTCCCTGTTATTGTCTTTGTCACTACCAGGAGGCTTGCTTATCCCTACCTGTATCGCCTGATCCTGCTCGTCATTATAATCGCCGGTACTCAGGCTGCACTGGGGCTTATACAGTTTGGCCAGGGATCGGAAAGTCCTCTGTACCTGGGGTTTGCTCATACCCATCTCAGAAGCGGTATTGGTACCTACACGAATCGCAATCACCTCGCGGGCCTGATCGAGATGGTCTTGCCGATCACGCTGGCACTTTTTCTCTATTCGCTCGGCCGTAACGATCGGCGTAATCTCCGGGGCTGGCGCAAAGGTGTCCTTTTGTTATCCACGTTTCGGGGGCGCGCGGCGTTCCTCTACGGTGCACTGGCCCTGCTTCTGATCGTGGGTGTGATCTTCACGCGCTCCCGGACCGGCATCGCTCTGACCATATTGGGAGTGCTCGCCGTTACCTTCACTTTCAGTCGCCGGATCGGTGGAGACAATGTGTACGGACCGCTCGGGACTATCGTCACATTCGTGGTGGGGGCTGGAATTGCCATCGGGTTGACCCCGGTACTCGATCGTTTCTCATCCGCTGACCTGCAGGGAGACGCCCGGTGGGTGATCTTTTCGGCGACCTTGGATGGGATTCTCGACTTTTTCCCGCTCGGCAGCGGTCCGGGCACCTATCCGGACATCTTCCACGCCTTTCACCCCATCGAATTGGGTGATTTCTTCATCAACCATGCGCACAACGATTATTTGGAATGGTTGTTCGAAGGCGGTGTCTTTGTACTCCTCCTCATTGTCTTGCTGCTCGGCCTTTATTTGGTCCAATGGGGAAAGGTCTGGACCAAAGAGATGTGGTCACGTTTTCGGTTCTTACAAATCGGCGCCGGCATCGGCATTTTCCTTTTGCTTCTCCACGGGCTTGTCGATTTCAACCTCCATATTCCTGCAAACATGGTCTACTTCGCGTTTCTGGCGGGTATCTTTTTCAGTGATCCCAACCAACACCAGGTGAAGAGTACGAGGCGTAGCAGGAAGCGACAAACCCCCGATGCGGTACGATCCGCCGCACCCGATGACCCTGCCGCCAAGCCGGTGGGACCGGTAGCCGGTCAGGTCGGAAATCCGTTCCTCGATTAGGGCTCAATGTTATCGGTACTTAAGAACATCTATACTAGGCGAGCGCCCTTTTCCCAATGCCTGCTATGTTGCAATGAACACTGAGACCAGTTCCGACAAGCCCTGGGCCGGGCGCTTCAATGAGCCCACGGATGCCTTTGTCGAGGCCTTCACCGCCTCGGTGGGCTTCGATCGGCGGCTCTACCGCTACGATATCGAAGGCTCTATCGCCCATGCCACCATGCTGGCGCGCCAGAGTATTCTGACCGCGGCGGAACGCGACGTCATTGTCAACGGCCTGACACGCGTCCGCGAACGTATCGACGCCGGCGAATTCGAGTGGTCGATCCCCCTCGAAGACGTGCACATGAACATCGAAGCAGCGCTCACGCGGGACATCGGCGACACCGGCAAAAAGCTGCACACCGGACGCTCACGCAATGACCAGGTGGCTACGGACATACGGCTCTACTTGCGCGCCGAGATCAATGCCATCCGTGTCGAAATCGGGCGCCTCCAGCGCGCGATCCTGGATCGGGCCGAACGCGAGGTCGAATCGGTGATGCCCGGCTTCACCCATCTGCAGGTAGCCCAACCCATCACCTTCGGCCACCATCTGATGGCTTGGTTCGAAATGCTGCAGCGCGACCGTGAACGCTTCGCGGATTGCCGCCGGCGGGTCGACATCCTGCCCCTGGGAGCGGCGGCCCTGGCCGGTACCACCTACCCCATCGACCCCCGGTATACAGCCGAGCTGCTGGGCTTCGCACACCCGGCAGAGAACTCCCTGGACGCCGTCTCGGACCGGGATTTCATCCTCGAATTCAGCGCCGCCGCCGCGATCCTGATGATGCACCTGTCACGCTTCTCCGAGGAACTCATCCTCTGGTCCTCCGCCCGGTTCGGCTTCGTCGAGCTCTCGGACGCCTTCTGCACCGGCTCCTCCATCATGCCCCAGAAGAAGAATCCGGACGTACCCGAACTGGTGCGCGGTAAGGCGGGGCGCATATTCGGGCACCTGATGGGATTGCTGACCCTGATGAAAGGTCAACCACTGGCCTATAATAAAGACAATCAGGAAGACAAAGAGCCCCTATTCGACACGGTGGACAACCTCAAGGGCTCGCTGAAGGTATTCGCGGATATGATAGGGGCGCTGCAGTGCAATGCGGAACGGATGCGCGCGGCGGCACGGCAGGGCTTTGCCACCGCTACCGACCTGGCAGACTACCTGGTGCGCAAGGGTATCCCCTTTCGGGACGCCCACGAGATCGTCGGCCAGGCAGTAGCCCTGGGCATTCGGGAGGGAAAGGACCTCTCGGAGCTGCCGCTGGAGAAGCTGCGACAGTTTTCCGCGGACATCGCCGAGGACGTATTCGCGGTGCTGACCCTGGACGGGTCAGTGGCCGCCCGCGACCACATCGGCGCTACCGCCCCGGTCCGGGTGCGCGCGGCCATCGCGCGGGCACGGGAACGAATGGCGGATGACTGAGCCTGGGCGCCGACTTTCAGGCAGTTGCGGACGGCAGGTGTTATAGGGGAAGATCATGATCGATACCTATGGGTTGTGGCGGTAGGATGACGCAGAAAAGCGCATCCACCCCGACGGGCCGCGGCCCGGTCCACGACAGCAGCTATAAGCTGTTGTGTTCGCATGTCTCGGGCCCATACCCATCGATTTCAGGAACTTTCCCACGGCGCTGGGGCTGCGCTTGAGTCCGGTGCGCTTGCTCGATGGCTGCCATCGCCTCCTTGAGCGTCGCTGGCGGATGCGCGCGAAAGTGAACTTCGAGGCGAACTCGATGCTGATCCAGCTCACTCGTCGGGGTGTAGAAGTTTCGCGCCAGCAATTTTTCCACCCCACCCGCTTGATACCTCCTGAGGTACTTGCGTAATGTGTTACTGCTAATACCGGTAAGCCGACAGATCTCCTGATGGGGAAGACCCTGACTTTTCAGCCACAGCACATCCATTCTCCTTCTCACTCGTGGATGGGGATCATGGTCGCGTAACTGCTTAATCTTCTTGATATCTCGCTGGGGGAAGTCGATTCTTATCATTGCTGCCTCAAAGTTCACAAGAAACACTCTAACGTCACTCAGTATATTATCTTTACACAAGTTATACTTCGTTCATAGAATTTACTTTAAAATGCGCATTTTGTTCCTATAGGGAGTATGCCTATGTATATAGATCCCCTTTTTTCGGGATAATGGTTTCACTGATTATATTCGTAAAATCAGTGGGATAAGTAGTGGGGCGAGGCTTGGTCTTCTTTGGGATAATGGTTTCATTATATGAATTATTGTGGGGTTCCGAATAGTTGCCTTATGAGCGAGGATGCATGACGTTTCTCTTGAAATCTCTTAAAAACAAAAAAGGCATTAGGCGATACATCGGGCCTAAGCGCATCATTTTTATTCTGATGTTTGTCGTATTTGTAATCTGGACATGGAGATACTACAAAAGCGGTGCACTCAGTCCGTCAATAATTGAACAGTATCGGGTTCAGTACCCGGTTAGTGCGGTTTTGTTATTTTTGTCAGTCTATGTCATGTCGGTTATCGCGGCATTGCCTTCTCTCCCCTTGAACCTTGCTGCGGGCTTCTTTTGGGGTGGCTTGGCAGGTGGTATCTTCTCGGCTGTTGGCGCCACTGCCGGTGGCTGGCTTTCATTCCTCGCTGCACGCTGGTTAATCGGACAGCCCCTGGCCGACCAATTCGACAACAAATGGGTAAGCAGGGTTCAGGATGAATTTGACCGTAATGGCTGGAAGTTCGTTGCGTTTGCACGTATCAATCCAATCATCCCGACGGGCCCTTTGAACTACTTACTCGGACTTAGTTCGCTATCCAGTCGCGGCTTTCTGGGGGCGACATTCATTTTTTTACTGCCACCAGCGATAGCTATCGCATACATTGGAGATACATTGCAGACCTTCACGGCTCAACAAGTCGGTGTCAGTGAAATTATTCGCGGGATTCTCATCGCATCGGCTGCAATCATATTTCTGGCTCTCGTTAAATTCGCGGTAGTGTTCTAACTTTGTTGCTTAAGGATTTCAAACGGCGGCGCCGAACTCATAACGATTCACGAATAATCCGATGACAATATCGTGCATTTGATTCAGTTTTGAAAAACAAATCGTCTTACGCGCAAGCCGCTTGATTCGCGTCCGTAGCGTCAAATGTTTGCGTTCTATTTTCTGCGTGTTTTGTTTTCCAACGACATGTTTTTCGGGATCTAAATGGCGCTTATAGGCACCCCAGTCGTCGGTATAAAAACGGGTAATCCCAAATGGCTCTAATAACCCTTTTAATTCAAGAAAAACCTCATCTCGACGTTTCCCGAATACATAAGCCAACACCTTACCCGTGGCCCGATCAATAGCATGCCACAACCATCTTTGATTGGCTTTACTCCCTACATAACTCCACATCTCATCCATTTCAACGGTGGCGCCTTGCTTGCTAACATCATGATAATCCTCTACTTTTAGAATATCTACCACAATCTGCTCAGGCGTGTGGGTCGCTAAAAAATCGTGATTCACGGCATGCAACTCGGGTTCTTTTTTTTTAATTCATTGATAACGGTCACAGGACTGATACCCAGTACCCGCGCGGTATCACGAATGCCGCTGCCATTCAGTGCCATCTCAATGATTTGTTGTTTCGTTTCCGGTAACCGCCCTTTCTCGGAATAATCCTGGATAAACGTTTTGCCCTCACAGGCCTGTTCTTTGCAAATAAAACGCTGCTTGCCATTGCTGGTGTTGCCATGTTTAGTAACATCAATACCATTGCAGACAGGGCATTTTACGGGTAGTAATACCATAAGAGTTTCCTCGGTAAAATTTTGTTCGGTTAATAGCTTAAAGCTCAGGTAATTATATCAAGTGATTTATAATTAAGCAACAAAGTAATAACACTACCCCTACACCGAGGTATGGCCCCTGATCATTGGTGATGTGGTGATCACCTTCAGTCCTGATGGGAATTCCGTACCTGAACTGATCCCCGGGTTGGTCGCCAAATATTGAAGTGGGGGGCTGCTTATTATTTTCAGTTTATTCGGAAATTGTGGTTCTGGAAACCGGGGGCAAATGATGCATAGGAGAAAATCGTGATCGATACCGGGATGTGGGAATAGCGCCGTAAGCCTATAATCAGCAGAACCTGAAAAAAAATTCCGCTGGCCGGAAAGAAAATCTGACATGAGTAATAAATCTTATAGTACCCTCTGGGCTTTGGCCATTATTGTAGCGGTAGGACTCTTTTTTAGTCTTACCCTCCGCCAAGGCCATCCACGAGCTGGAGATGTTGGCCTCTATATTATGCACGCCATCAATTTGCATGATGGCCTCCCTTATGCCGAGACTCCCTTTATTCCCAATCTCGAAGGTCAATATTGGGCTCCTGTGGCCTTTCCACCAGGCTTTCCCGCTCTCCTCGTCCCTGTTTATCACTTTTTCGGCCTCGACCTCGTCGCCATGAAAGGTGTGGTCATTGTGTCGTTTATTCTAGCTTTGGCAATTTTGGCGGTTGCCTGGCGACAAGAACTGAGCTTCAAGTCCTGGTTGGCCCTGTTGATTATCGTGGGCTTTAATTATCACTACTGGAATGCCAAAGACTTGATTTATTCCGACCTCCCTTTTATGTTCTTTACTTTTGCCGCCCTTGCCCTCGGCCAATGGGTTATCCAGCACCAAGACAATCAAAAAACCACCTTCTGGTGGGGCATTGCCGTCGGCTTGCTCTGCTATCTCTCTTTTGCGACTCGAACCATCGGCGTGGTAACCCCGGCAGCAGTGCTTGCGTCTTTGTTATGGCAAACACGTCGCCTCGATCTTCTTTTTATGAGCGTATTAGTGACTTTTGTCACGCTGGCTAGCCTGCAAACGATCATGATACCAGGCAATTCCGATTATCTGGCTATATTAAAGCACGTTGATTCTACTCATTTCATGATTCCTATTATAGATGCGGGAAAAAGGATCGCTCTTTTCTGGAATAATGGTTTCACCGATTATCTCCGCGAAGTTACTGGGGTAAGGGGTAATAATCTTTTCAATGATATTAAGCATAATAATCTCATTCGTTATCTCCGCGATCCCAGGCTTATTGTAACCCTCGTGCCCATGCTTGCCTTGACCCTCGTAACCCTCTGGTGGGCTCTAAGAGGCATGATGCACAGTGTTACCAAAAAGCCATCTCCCTGGTTCTTCTTTATCGTTTTTTATTTTGTTGTCATTATTGTATGGAGCTGGACTCCCCAACGTTACTTCTTTCCTGTTTTTCCGATTTTGCTCTTTTTTGCCTTTCAGTATGTGGACCAGGTCGACCACAGACGGAAAAGACTCCACAAAAAATCCTGGTTGAGCCTCTTTTTGGTGGTTGTGGCCTTGACTTATGTGGGAAAATATCAGAAAGTCGTCCGTGACTTTGGACCTTTTACGTACGGACTCTTTACGCATGAAGCACAAGCGGCTTTTGACTACATTCGCCGAAATACCCCGGAGATCGCTACCTTCCTTTCCAGAGAACCGAGAGTATTGGCCCTTCTGACCGGACGCAAAGCCGGTTATAGTTTCTCATTCCAGCCCGATGAGGTGTGGCAATTCGCCCGAAAAATCAAAGCCGATTATCTTCTTGTAGATCGAATCACCGATGCCGATAATCGGGAAAATATGGCTGCATTCGTGCAGGCTTTCAGCCATAAATTGCGCATGATCTTTGAAAATGATCAATTTGCATTATATGAATTACTGTTGGCCCCTGAATAGTTAACTTATGGGTGAGAATGCGTGACGTTTCTCCTGAAGTCTCTTAAAAACAAAAAAGGCATTAGGCGATACATCGGGCCTAAGCGCATCATTTTTATTCTGATGTTTGTTGTATTTATAATCTGGGCATGGGAGTACTACAAAAGCGGTGCACTCAGTCCGTCAATAATTGAACAGTATCGGGTTCAGTACCCGGTTAGTGCGGTTTTGTTATTTTTGTCAGTCTATGTCATATCGGTTGTCGCGGCATTGCCTTCTCTCCCCTTGAACCTTGCCGCGGGCTTCTTTTGGGGCGGCCTGGCGGGTGGTATCTACTCGGCTGTCGGCGCCACTATCGGTGGCTGGCTTTCATTCCTCGCTGCGCGCTGGTTAATCGGGCAGCCCTTGGCTGGCCAATTCGACAACAAATGGGTAAGCAGGGTTCAGGATGAATTTGACCGTAATGGCTGGAAGTTCGTCGCGTTTGCACGTATCAATCCAATCATCCCGACTGGACCTTTGAATTACCTACTCGGACTTAGTTCGCTATCCAATCGCGGATTTCTGGGGGTGACATTCATTTTTTTACTGCCACCAGCGATAGCTATCGCATACATTGGAGATATATTGCAGACCTTCACGGCTCAACAAGTTGATGTCAGTGAAATTATTCACGGAATTCTCATCGCATCGGCTGCAATCACATTTCTGGCTCTCGTTAAATTCGCCACTAAAATTTACAGAAAAGATCGGAGCGAAGAATGAAAACCACACTTTTAGTAATGACACTCAATGAGATCAACGGCATGAAATCCATCATGCCTCGAGTGGATCGCTCATGGATTGACCAAATCATCGTCGTCGACGGTGGATCGAAGGATGGCACGATAGAGTGGGCCCATGATAATGGCTATGAAGTTTACGTGCAGAAGCAAAGGGGCTTTCGACATGCCTACACCGAAGTGTGGCCCTTAATCACTGGTGATGTAGTGATCACCTTCAGTCCTGATGGGAATTCCATACCCGGACTGATCCCTAACTTGATCGCCAAAATGAAGGAAGGCTACGATATGGTGATCGCTTCACGCTACCTGGAGGGTGCCGAGAGCGCGGACGACGACATTGTTACAGGCTTTGGCAACTGGCTTTTCACTCGCACCGTGAATCTGCTCCACGGTGGTCACTATACCGATGTAATGGTGATCTACAGGGCGTATCGAAAAGCCATGGCCGAGGAACTGGGGCTGGACCGAGAAGATGCCCATGCACTTCCCGAAAGGCTTTTCCGAACAAAGATAAGTTGGGAACCGCTCCTATCCGTGCGCGCAGCGAAAGCAAAACTGAAGATTACTGAAATTCCAGGAGATGAGCCACCTCGTATTGGTGGTGAAAGAAAGCTTAAAATATTGCAGTGGGGTGCTGCTTATTACTTTCAGTTTATTCGGGAGCTGTGGTTCTGGAAGCCGGGGTCAAATGATACGAATGAATTTTAATATCATTCAGGTCGCACAAAGTTTTCGTAGATAAAGAGAAATACGGTATGCGCAATAAATTCCATAGTATCCCATGGGCCATGGCCATTATCGTAGCGGTAGGACTTCTTTTTAGTCTCACCTTCCGCCAAGGTCATAATTGGGGAGGAGATTTCAGCCTTTATATCATGCATGCCATCAATTTGCATGATGGCCTTCCTTATGCCGAGACTCCCTTTATTCCTAATCTCGAAGGTCTACTTTTTACTCCTGTGGCCTATCCACCCGGCTTTCCCGCTCTCCTCGTCCCCATTTATCACTTCTTTGGTCTTGACCTCGTCGCCATGAAATGCCTGCTCGTTGTTTCGTTTGTCTTGGCTTTGGCGGTTTTGGCGGTTGCCTGGCGACAAGAACTGAGCTTTAAATCCTGGTTGGCCCTTTTGATCATCGTGGGCCTTAATTTTCAATACTGGAATGCCAAAGACCAGATTATTTCCGACTTCCCTTTCATGTTTTTTACTTTCGCCGCCCTTGCTCTCGGCCAATGGCTTATCCACCACCAAGACAATCGAAAAACCGCTTTCTTGTGGGGTATTGCCGCCGGTTTGCTTTGCTATCTTTCTTTTGCGACCCGAACCATCGGCGTGGTAACTCCGGGAGCAGTGCTGGCGTCTTTCTTATGGCAAACACGCCGCTTTAATCTTCTTTTCATGAGCGTACTCTTGACTTTTGTCACGCTGGCCGGCCTGCAAACTATCCTGATTCCAGGCAATTCCGATTATCTGGCTATATTGAAACACACTGATTTGACTAGCTTTATGGTCCATATTATAGATACGGGGAAAAGGATCGCCCTTTTCTGGGATAATGGCTTTACTAATTATTTCCGTGAAATCAGTGGGATAAGGCTTGGTCTTTTCAGCCATATCAAGGAGAATAATCCCATTCATTATCTCCGCTATCCCGTGCTCGTCATGACCCTCGTGCCCATGCTCGCCCTGACCCTGGTGACCCTATGGTGGGCTATAAGAGGCATGATGCATAGTGTTACCAAAGAGGTATCTCCCTGGTTCTTCTTTATGATCTTTTATCTTATCGTCATTCTTGCATGGTACTCGGTTGATCAACGTTACCTCTTTCCTATCTTCCCGATTTTGCTCTTTTTTGCCTTTCAGTATGTGGACCAGGTCGACCAAAGACGGAAAAGATTCCACAAAAGATCTTGGTTGAGCCTCTTCTTGGTGATTGTAGCCTTGACCTATATGGGAAAATATCAAAAAGTCGCCCGTGACTTCGAAGCTCATGCGCATGGACCTTTTGCGCACGAAGCACAAGCGGCTTTTGATTACATTCGCCGAAATACTCCGGAGAATGCTACTTTTCTTTTCCGCAAACCGAGAGTATTAGCCCTCCTGACCGGGCGCAGAGCCGGACACAGTCCCTCATCCCAGCCCCATGCGGTGTGGCAATTCGCTCAAAACATCAAAGCCGACTATCTTCTTGTGGATCGAATCACCGATGTCGATAATCGGGAAAATATGGCTGCATTCGTGCAAACCTCCAGTCATAAATTGCGCATGATCTTCGAAAATAATCAATTTACACTCTATGAATTAATAAAGGGAAGCTAGTGCTCTGTAGCGAAAATCTAGAGACCACTCCTACGATTGGTAGTCAGCGGTTTTTTGATATAGGAATCCGGCCTGCAAAGGGTGTTATGATCTCCGCTATAAAAAAGTAGGTTTTTCAAGGTTCCCGAATGTGTCCAAATATTGATTTATATGAAGTTCGGCAAGTGAACCCTTTAAAGGGAAGTTTACACTGCGGCGGTTTAAGATGAAATGGTTATCAGTATCGAACCGGCCGTCAAGAAGTGTTAGTAAGCACTTCAATAGTATCGATTGGGCGTTTGGAGTTTTTTTTGCGCTATTGTGTGGCGCTGGTCCTCTTATAAAAGAGGGTGGCCCGGGCGTGATCTTAGCTGCTGTTGTTGTTTGCTTGTTTTATGTTGTTGTGTGGCG
Organism: Candidatus Thiosymbion ectosymbiont of Catanema sp. Cochon2018; assembly: GCA_011392765.1. Classification (GTDB taxonomy): domain Bacteria; phylum Pseudomonadota; class Gammaproteobacteria; order Chromatiales; family Chromatiaceae; genus Thiosymbion; species Thiosymbion ectosymbiont_A. Next base: position 188,317 of record WYCW01000005.1, read on the forward strand.
AGGATGGATCAATGTACCAGCTATGTGGCTATTTTCCTTCTACGGTATTCTCTATATAGTCCTCTCGTACTTCGATATTTTCCCGGATGCCTGGACCATCTATTTCGATCACTCTTCCATATTGCGTCAAGGGTACTATATCATAGCACTGGCACCAGTGCTCTCAGCGTGTTATATTCTTTGGCGACGTGCTATTTATTACTCGAAGACAGTCTATCTTGCAAGCGTGGTATTCGTTATTGTAATAGCTGCCTCTATAGGCATATATTTGACTGGTCGGGCCGATGAAGGCATTACCGGACAAGTTGTTTTTATCGGGCTTATAAACAACGGTTTAATTTCAGTATTGATGGCTGGGTTGCTGGCTTTAAACGCTAACTCAATGAGAAATCGCTTTTTTTTTCAGCTGTACTTTTTATTGTGATATTGATTGATTCCGAGAGCATGCAAACTTACCTGGTTGGACTGGTTATTCTTTCGTTGGCTGTGATTCCGTATCCGCGTTTTCTTATTCTCGGCATTTCTTCTCTTATCATTCTACAGTCTTTTTATTTTGCCTATCATCTGGATATGGTGGTTGAATTCGACCCTAATGTTGCTCATCGAACAATGATGTGGATCGAGGCCTGGCAAGCATTTTTGCAAAGTTACGGTTTGGGCATTGGCTTTGGAAAAGAGGTTGTCAGTAATTGGTATCCTCTTCTTTCAAACATTTCGCCGGGCAAGGAAGATACCTTGCTTTTTTATGGCATCCATAACTCATTCATTAATAGCATGACGAGAATGGGGCTTATCGGGTTTGCCCTAATAACGTTGTTTTATATCAAAGGGATACCGGTATCCTCGTTACCACTGAAGCGAAAAAGAATTGGTGCTCTTGCTTGGTTTACTGCTTTTTTGTCAAGTTTTGTAAATGTCGGCTTAGAAAGTCCAATAGCTTTTTTTGGTATTGTGTTTGCTTTGGGCTTGGCGTTTGCAATTAATAGGAGTGGGAGAAAAATCGGCGTTGATGATCGTGACTTTGAAGTCAGGGCACATCGAGAGGGTAGTGTTCCAACTTTGTTTCTCAGGGAAAATGGATATGCTAATCAATATCTTGCGCCCCTGGAACAACAGAGTTACAACACTGCCCGGCATCAAACCGCTTTTTTATCTCCCGCTGCCGGATGGTGGGCTGGCCTTTGCTTCCGAACTCAAGGCCATCGAGGCCGCGTTCCGGTTGCTCCTGACACTTGATCCTGATGCGATCATTGCCTCGCTGCTTTACGTGTGGATCCCTGAGAGCCGATGCGTCTGAGAAAGAGGTGCGGAAGCTGTTGCCTGGTCATTATCCCGAAGTCTCACCGGCAGGCGAGATCAGGTTGCATCGGTGGTGGTCCTTGGCTAATTGTCAAGTCCCGGCAGATTATAGACATGTTTTTTGAACAGGTTGGGCTGTTTCTGGTACCAATTTTTCATGGCCTGAAGGGGTGGAATGTGACCCAATGCCTGTTGGGGAATCTGTTGATTGCAGACCTGAACGTAGCGTCTGATGGTATCGGCCAGGTACTCGGCAGAGTCGAAGCGGGTGGTGGCCAAGGCATCCGCGATGCGACCGTTGAAGCGCTCGATCATGCGGTTGGTCTGCGGGGTTTTGGGCTTGATCAGGCGATGTTCGATCTGGTTGTCGGCACACACCCGATCGAAGGCATGGGTGCCGGTCGGCTGGCGCTCGCCGGTGGCACAGAAGCGGTCGGTAAACGCCTTGCCGTTGTCGGTGAGGACCTTGGTGATCGTAACCGGAGCCTTCTCGATCAGGCACCGGAGGAAGCCGCTGGCAGCGGTTGCCGACTTATCTGCGAGGATTTCCACGGACACCCAACGGCTAGTCCGATCAATGGCGGCGAACAAGTACGTGCGTTGGTCCTGGTCCGGCATTTGCGGCAGGTACTTGACATCGACGTGCACAAAGCCCGGCGCGTACTCCTGGAACGTCTTCACCGGCGTCTTGGCGCCTGCCTCCTGGGGCAGCAGCGCCTTGCGGTTCGAAACCCCATGGCGGCGCAGACAGCAGTCCAGCCCCGAGCGGGAGACCTCGGGGTGGATGAACTCGTGGGTCACCGCCAGCAGGTCATCCAGGGGCAACCGGAGGGTCTCACGCAAGGCTACCACCACGGCTTCCTGGGCTGCACTGAGGGTCGCGTGGAGCCGCTGGGGGCGGTGCGAAGCATCTGCCGTCTCCTCGCGTTGGCGCCATTTCGCAACGGTATGGCGGTTGAGGTGGTAGGCTTCTGCTAACTCCCGGTTGCTCACCGATGGCGGTTGACGCTGTAACTCCAGGCGAATCGCCGGCGTGGTGCGTGCATTTTGGTGCAGCTGGATGTTCATGATCGGTGGGGTCTCGACTCAGGATTCGTGCTACCGTAAGGGCTTGGTCAAACACGCTTGACCGCGCTTGCCGGGACCTTCGCCTTTCCTTCCGCTCCCGCCTCAGCGAGCAAGCGTAAAACCTCTCTCGCCTGCAACAGAGGATAGTTCCTGCTCGGTATATAATCACACGGGACCTGACAGCTAATCCAAGGGCGCCGGAATTTTTCCGCAGCGAAGGTGATGCCGTAGAGGTACTGGGAACAACACTAAAAGATTCCGTACGGGCCCATCCGATCTCCGATGTACCGGTGAGCGCCTTTCTCAGCGGCGGGTTGGATTCCAGTCTCGTGGTTGCCATGGCCGCTCGCTAATTATCCGGGATCGATTGCTATACCATCCGGTTTCGTGATTGGGACTAGCGGCATGAAGCGATGGCAAAAGATTCCCTGTATGCTAGGCACGTCGCAGACTATCTAGGAATAAAGCTCGATACCATAGAGCTTGCGCCTGACCTGGTCGAACTCCTCCCCCGGATTGTGGGTATCCTCGACGAGCCCATCGGGGACTCGGCGGCCACCAATACCCTACTCATTTGCGAGGCCGCCCGACAACAGGGCGTCAAGGTGCTCCTGTCCGGCATGGGGGCCGACGAGTTGTTCGGTGGTTATCGGAAAGCATCTGGCTTGTCTCTGGGCCGCTCGTTATCGGTCCGTGCCACGCGTGCTTCGTAGGCGTATGATCGAACCGTTAGTGCGGTCGGCGCCGGTGTCATCGGGTTCGCGTGGATTGGTCCCAATGCGGTGGGCGAAGCGTTTTATCGGTTTTGGGGGACTTCCGGCGAAGGATGCCTTTCTCCGGAGTTATTCGTACTATAGTGCGGAAGACCTCGGCGAGTTGCTTGAAGACGATGACGGTCGCGCCTTCACCGCGCTGCGGAGCGAGCATCATGCGTTGTTCGACGCGGCGGGGGATGACTTGGTCAACTGCATGTGCTCTGTCGACATCCAGCTGTTCATGGCGTCTCTGAATCTGACTTACACGGACCGGGCCAGCATGGCGGTTTCTACCGAGGTCCGCGTACCCTTTATAGACCGAGAGGTCGTTGACCTGGCCATGCGCATTCCGGGTAGGATGAAGATTCGGGGCAATACGCAGAAATATGTGCTGAAGAAGGTTGCGGAGCGCTGGCTGCCGAAGGAAATCGTTCATCGACCCAAGTCCTCTTTTACTTTGCCGCTGCGCGCCTGGCTCAAGAATGATCTACGGGACTTGGTCGATGACTATGTCCTGAGTGAGCAGGGACTCCCGGCGCGCGGATTGTTCGATTCCAGCTACTTGCGTAGACTTGTGGAAGCAGACCGCACGGGTCGGGAGGACAATGCCCAGCGGGTTTGGCAGTTACTGACGTTGGAGCAGTGGTTTCGAAACCATGGCATCGCGCAAGCCGTATAGCGAAACTGAGTGAACAACAGAACAGAGGGTAAACAGGATGGATAGTGTGACACCGAAGGAAAGAGAGATTGGGAATTTTTGGCAGGAACATCCTTGTGGGGAGCATTTGACAGGGCGCTTGACCGATTGGCAGGCGCACTTCGACAACTACGATCGCTTCCGGTACGAGACGGAAGGACACATTCTGAAGGAATTGGATCGTATCGATTTTTCCGGAAAAAAGGTGTTGGAGATCGGCATCGGCCAGGCAGCGGACAGTGTGCAGATCGCAAAGCGTGGAGCTGAATGGAACGGGCTGGATCTCACGGAGGCAGCCGTCGAGCGGACAGCGATTCGGTTTCAACTTTGTGGAATCGAGTACGGTGCAGTAAAGCAGGGTAGTGCCACGGAAATTCCCTGGTCGGACAAGACCTTTGATATTGTTTTTTCCCATGGAACTCTTCATCACATTCCGGATGTAACCCAAGCCGCGAAAGAGATTCAACGAGTGCTCAAGGATCACGGCCAATTGATTGTCATGCTATATCACAAGAACTCGCTCAATTATTATCTGAGCATCCTTCTGATCAGAAGGGCCTTGTTTTCAGGTGTATATGCACTCAGTCGGCTCGGAATGAAGAGATTGCTGAGATCCAAGGTAATTCTAGGGCATATCGAGAATGCCGAGAGACGTGGATTGTTCGATTACCTGAAGAGTAAAAACTTCATTCATCCGAATACCGATGGCCCGGAGAATCCGTACTCGAAAGTCTACACATTACAGGCCGTGAAAGAAGACTTCCGCGATTTCGTGATAGAAGGTCATCGCGTTCACTTTCTGAATCTGCGCCACTTTCCAGGGCTTGGCTTCTTGTCTGATCGGCTCCTTTCAAAGTTAGAGGCCAAATGGGGTTGGCATCTCTGGGTGTTCATGAAGAAGAAAGTGATCCAATGAAAAGCTAGGTCACGCCGAAATTGAGAACGAGCGAGATCAAGGTCGACGAGCATCCAGTTCTGGGATTTCAGAATTTGTTTCGTTCGTAACTGTTCAGCCCCTTTGCTATCACCACATCTTACAAAAAAGTTTGCACCTCGAAATGCCCTTTCAGATACTCTAACGAATGGTACGCATAGTAGTCCAATCTTTTCAAAACAAATCCACGCAACCATTCGGGACCCGATACATGCTGACAGGCAGTAAATTTTATACAATTACATGGGCTAGCCAAGTCCTTTCATTTGTCCTGATGACCAGCCTATCAAAACTTCAAGACGCAGAAGTTTTTGGGTTTTCCACGTTTAGTTTCTTAGTTCTGGGTCTCGTAGTTCGATTAAATGAAATAGGAATAAATGAATACTACCTGATAAGAGGGAATCTATCAGATCTCTCTACGCTTTATTTCTTGAATGTACTTAAGGGATTGCTGGTAGGAAGCGCCGTCGCATTATCCATTTTGCAGTTTGCCCTGGGAGTTCGAGAGTCGTCTCTGTTCCTCATACTCGCTCTAGTATTTGTAATAGACGGCCTAAAAAACCCGATGATCTATCACCAGTACAAGTTAGGTAACCCGTTGCCTATGGTATATACTGAACGAGGTGCGTATTTACTTGCCGGTGTGGTTGCGCTCTTTCTGGCATTTGTATACGAAGCAGGACCATATATAGTATGCCTGTGGTTTGTGCTCTATGCAGTTTTTCAGCTTGCCATAAGTTACGTCGCAACAGGAGTATGGAAGCCATCGCTGCACGGGCTGAACCTTACATATGCCAAACAAACTATAGCATATATAATGTCGATTTTTGCTTTCATATGCATCACCTATGCACTAAGACAAGGGCCTGAGTTTATAGTACGGAACGATTTCGGTTACGAGTCCTTGGGGCGCTTTTTCTACACGTTATTAGTCACCTTGATGCCACTTAACGTATTAGTTTATCCGTTTGTCAAATTTATGATGCCAAGGCTCGTGGATGAAGTGCACAAGGCGGATGATTATCAGTTGATTCAGATCTTCGGTTTGTTTGGTATTGTGATGCTGGCTACGATTGTGATAGAATATGCATTTTTGCCCATGTTGGTTGATTTATTTGGCATAAATAGTTTTCTCCATCCATTGTTTTATCCGGCGCTCGTCTTAATGTATATAAGATCGTTTTCTGCGCTATTTGTTGCATATTATAAAGCGAAACTACGGCAATGGCTCTACAACAAACTTGTAGGTATCGAGTTAATCTTGCTGACGACTCTTTATTTGTGGAACGGTCTCGATTCGCTGGATGATGCCCTTGTGTTCATAATCGTATGCCAGCTCTTTACGTTAGTGGCAGCAATTATTCTTGACACCTCGCTTGTTAGAGTCTTAAAGAAAACACTTACCACGCTGATTTTGTTTCGCTTCAAACTCAGATCTTCTCTCAAGTTGTTCGCCTAATGCCAATGAATATCCCAGATGTCATATTCGCAGCGGTTCGTTATTTCAATCGAAAGACGAGGGTAGCTCTTTCTAATAAGCCAATTCTTTTGAACTACCCGGCGGCGACTGTTTGTAATCACAAATGTTTAATGTGTAACATCCATCAGAAGAAGCGCCCAGAAGACATCAATGCTGCGCAAGTGGCTAAGATTTTGGGTGATCAATTGTTCACAAACATAGAAGCTTTGGGGTTCAGTGGTGGCGAACCGTTCATGAAAAAGGATCTGTTGGAGACAGTGGAGGTAATATTCCGTACTTTGCCTTCGCTGAAGTACTTCTCTATAAGTACAAACGGAGGGCTTCCACGCCGGATGAGTAAAATTGTACCGGATCTCAGAAAAATTGCTAAGAGTTATGGTAAGACTCTAAATATCTCATTCAGTATGGATGCCGTCGGCGACAAGCACAATATCGTCCGGGGTGCACCCGACGCCTGGGAAAAACTTCTCCAAAGCATTCAGGTTGCTAAGAACAATGGGTTCACCCCAACGGTCTTAATGACCATTCATAGGTTCAACTGGGACGAAGTTTTTCGTGTGCATGCATATTGCCTGGATTCCGGATTGATTCCATACTTCGGTATAGCCACGGTAATTGAGCGTTTAGGGAATGAAAATATGGAACCTAATTTCAAGATGACATTACTACAGAAACTGTACGTCGCCGAGTTTCTGGAAAACCTTTCTGCTTCTGGAAATCAGAAATTGAATAAACGCATTTGGTATAAAAAGTTGCTGAGGATGTTAGTCTACGGCGAGCAGCGAACCGCAGGTTGTATAGCGCAGAAAAGTGGTGTTTACCTGTCAGACAAGGGTGAGGTTTCGTATTGTGGCGTTTATGATGTTCCACTAGAGAAAGCGCCGAACGAAAGCTATTGGACCGCTTTCAACCGAAAGGACAACCGCGAAAAAATTTACGGGAAGATGCTCGAAAAGCACTGTCACACATGCATGCATGACTATCAGAGTGAGCTGACGCTTGTGGATGCCGTTGAAATGCTTTTGCCTTCAAAACTAAGAGCGCTTTGTGATTTATATGCTTATCATCGAATAGGAGTGAGTCGCGATCAAAGCGGTAAATCGGTCCTGTTGTTTGGGTGTTTCGGGACCGAGACTCTAGGTGATAAAGCAATATATGGAACGATAATCGACGATCTTGCCGCACAAGGCTACGCACACTTCACGATATTGACAGAGAGGAGATACTACACACAGAGGACGGTTTTGGAACTTGGTTACAATCTCGACCATTTTACAATTATGGAACTAGGGGATCGCAGGCAAGTAGATGTTGCCCTGGCCGTGTTCTGTGGTGGTCCGGTTATGGGCTATGCTGTTGTTATCGGATTCAATGCATTGGCTACGAAACTAAATAAAGCGGGCGTACCTCTATTTGTTCGTGGAATTGGCTGGGGTCCGTTTCGAAATATTTTCTACGAGAAAGTTGGGAGATCCTTTCTGAGAAAGGCGGAACAACTAGAAGTTCGTGATTCCGCGAGTGCGGTTGCGCTGGGATTAAGCTGTCACATAGAAGACCCTGCATTCAAGTGGGTTAGAAAGATACGTCCAGATTCGATTCCAACGGGACGAAGATTAGGTATTTCCCTCCGGAATTTATCGAGAGCGACTTTTTCTCACGGCGTGCGCTTCGACGCTGTGGTTTGCGAGATGGCGAAGGCTGTCAATCGCTTATTTGCGGAGAATAGAATCGACGATATTGCGCTCATACCAATGAATACTCATTTCGTGGGAGGGGATGATCGGATTGCGCTTCGTCAACTGGGTGCCTTGATTGAGGAAAAAGGGAAAATTATCTCTTGTGACGGATTTCTTGGGCCCCAAGAAGCAGTTGCTGAAATCAGGCAGTGTAGTTTTTTTTGGGGCACTCGATACCATTCTTGTGTTTTCGCGCTCGCTATGGGCATACCAACGATTGGTTTGGAGTACATAGTCGGAGGAGGTAAGGTAAAATCGCTTTTCGCAGACCGTGGGTTAAGTCGCAACGTGATCGAAGTTAGTGTATTAAGCGCGGATCGGCTAGTAGCAATGTCTGAGCGGGAGTTTTCTCTACGAGAGGATCACGAGGCCAGTTATCGTCATAGAAGGTATCTAGCTACTCCGGACGATGAAAATCCATAGGCGCATGCTTCGTAAAGAGTTGCTTGGGACCTGACCATGTGCGGAATAACTGGCGTAGTGGGTACACCAGCGATAAACGACTCGGTTACCTCGATGAACGCGGCATCGTATCACCGCGGACCGGACGCAGGTGCCATTTTATCTTTGGCCGAGGGGACGGCCTTCGGGCATTGCAGATTGTCCATCATCGATCTCGATGCGCGGAGCAATCAGCCCTTTTCTAAACGGGGACTCACCATCACCTTCAATGGTGAAATCTACAACTATCGGGACCTGCGAAAGGAATTGGGACGGGATGTCGATTTCGTCACGGATAGCGATACAGAGGTGCTTGTGGAAGCTTGGCGTGTCTGGGGACCGGAGTGCTTGTCGAGACTGCGGGGGATGTTTGCATTCGCGTTACACGAAGAAGCCACCGGGAAGGTATGGCTGTGTCGAGACCAGTTCGGTATCAAACCGCTTTTTTATCTCCCGTTGCCGGGTGGCGGGCTGGCCTTTGCTTCCGAGCTCAAGGCTATCGAGGCTGCATTTCGGTCACACCTGACCCTTGACCACAATGCCCTCATTGCCTCGTTGCTTTACGTATGGATCCCGGAGAGTCGCTGCGTCTGGAAAGAGGTCTGGAAGCTGTTGCCCGGTCATTATCTCGAAGTCTCACAGGGAGGAAAGATCGAGTTATACCGGTGGTGGTCTCTGGGTAACCCCGGTACGCTCGAGCCTTTCCGTAACGAAGGCGACGCCGTAGAGGCACTGGGAACAGCACTGGAAGATTCCGTGCGGGCCCATCTGGTTTCCGATGTACCGGTGAGTGCTTTTCTCAGCGGCGGGTTGGATTCCAGTCTCGTGGTCGCTATGGCTGCCCGCGAGTTGTCCGGGATCGACTGCTATACCATCCGGTTTCGTGACAGGGACCAGCGGCAGGAAGCGATGGCGGCAGACTCCCTGTATGCCGGGCGTGTCGCGGACTATCTAGGGGTCAGGCTCGATACCATAGAGGTTGCGCCTGACCTGGCCGAGCTTCTCCCCAGGATCATGGGTATCCTCGACGAGCCCATCGGGGACTCGGCGGCCATCAACACCCTACTCATTTGCGAGGCCGCTCGGCAACAGGGCGTCAAGGTGCTCCTGTCGGGTATGGGGGCAGATGAGCTGTTCGGCGGTTATCGGAAGCATTTGGCTTGTCTCTGGGCCGCTCGTTATCGGTCCGTGCCGCACGTGCTTCGCAGGCATGTGGTCGAACCCTTGGTGCGGTCGGCGCCGGTGTCATCGGGTTCCCGCGGATTGGTCCCAATGCGGTGGGCGAAGCGTTTTATCGGTTTTGGGGGACTTCCGGCGAAGGATGCCTTTCTCCGTAGTTACTCGTACTATAGTGCGGAAGACCTCGGCGAGTTGCTTGAAGACGATGACGGTCGTGCCTTCGCGGCACTGCGAAATGAGCATCATGCCTTGTTCGACACGGCGGGGGGCGACTTGGTCAACCGTATGTGTTCTGTCGACGTACAGCTGTTCATGACATCTCTGAATTTGACCTACACGGACAGGGCCAGCATGGCGGCTTCTACCGAGGTCCGCGTACCCTTTATAGACCGAGAGGTAGTCGATGTGGCCATGCGTATCCCGGGGACCATGAAGATTCGTGGCGGTACGCAGAAATACGTGCTGAAGAAGGTTGCGGAACGCTGGCTGCCGAAGGAAATCGTTTATCGACCCAAGTCCTCTTTTACTTTGCCGCTGCGCGCCTGGCTCAAGGACGATCTGCGTGACCTGGTCGATGACTATGTCCTCAGCGGACAGGGACTCCCGGCACGTGGATTGTTCAATTCCACGTATCTGCGCAGGCTTGTGGAAGCGGACCGCTCGGGCCGGGAGGACAATGCCCAGCGGATTTGGCAGTTACTGACGTTGGAGCAGTGGTTTCGGAATCATGGCATCACGCAAGTCGCGTAAACCGGGTCGAACAACGGAACAGAGGATAGACAAGATGGACGGTGCGATACCAAAGGAAAGGGAGATTGGAGATTTTTGGCAGGAACATCCTTGCGGGGAGAACTTAACGGGACATTTGGCCGATTGGCAGACGCACTTCGACAACTACGATCGCTTCCGGTACGGAACGGAGAGGCATATTCTGGAGGAATTGGATCGTATTGGTTTTTCCGGGAAAAGGGTGTTGGAGATCGGTATCGGCCAGGCGGCAGACAGTGTGCAGATCGCCAAGCGTGGAGCCGAATGGAATGGGCTGGATCTCACGGAGGCGGCCGTCGAGCGGGCAAGGATTCGATTTCAACTTTGCGGAATCGAGTACGGCGCAGTAAAGCAGGGCAGTGCCATAGAGATTCCCTGGTCGGACAAGACCTTTGACATTGTTTATTCCCACGGAGTTCTTCATCACATTCCGGATGTAACCCAGGCCGCGAAAGAGATTCATCGGGTACTCAAGGATCAGGGCCGACTGATTGTCATGTTATATCACAAGAACTCGCTCAATTATTACCTAAGTATCCTTCTAATCAGGAGGGTCTTATTTTCAGGCGTGTACGCACTCAGCCGTCTCGGAATGAAGAGGTTGATAAAATCCAAGCTGGTTCTCAGGCATATCGAGAACGCCGAGAAACATGGATTGCTCGATTACCTGAAGAGTGGAAACTTCATTCATCCGAATACCGATGGCCCGGAGAATCCTTACTCGAAAGTTTACATATTACAGGAGGTGAAAGAAGATTTCCGCGATTTCGTGATAGAGGGACACAGCGTTCACTTTTTGAATTTGCGCCATTTCCCAGGGCTTCGCTTTTTGCCTGATCGGCTCCTTTCGAGGATGGAGGCCAGATGGGGTTGGCATCTCTGGATATTCATGAGAAAGAAGGCGGTTCAATGAAAGGAGACATGAGGCCGGACGAAGTAAAACGTGTCCTGTTCATCGCTCAGTATCCCCCGCCGGTTCACGGTGCTTCTTTAATGAATTTGTATACCAGGGAAAGCACACGAATAACATCGGAGTTCGATTGCCGTTTCATAAACCTCGCGACCGCGGAGAGCATCGGAGATATCGAAAAGGCCGGAATAAGAAAATTCGGGAAGGTATTGCAACTTTACGTGCGTGTTGCACGCTGCTTGATCGGTTTTAAGCCACACCTGTGTTATATCACGCCATCCCCGATTGGGCTGTCTTTTCTCAAAGACTGCCTGGTGGTCGTAATCTGCAAGGTGTTCCGAAGGAAAATTCTCGTCCATTTGCATGGGAAGGGGATCGCATCAAGAGCAAACAAGTCAAAATTAATGTGCGGTATTTATAGGTCGCTGTTTTCCGGTACGCATGTCATTTGTCTGTCATCGCGCCTTTCACAAGATGTTGCCGATGTTTATTCCGGCCGCCCATTTATATTACCCAATGGTATACCTGATCTCTGCGAACGCCGGGAGCGGCAGGTAAGAGGAGGTCCTGTCAGAATTCTGTTCTTGTCTAACTTTATAGCTTCAAAAGGGGTTCTGGTACTGGTCGAAGCGCTTGCGTTGCTTCAAAAGCGAAATGAGCGAAATAAAAAGTTCTTGTGTCGCCTGGTTGGAGCGGATAACGACATGAAGGCACCGGATCTCCAGGATTTGATCGAGGAGAGGGGTTTGGGAGAGAGGGTTTCTTTGATGGGGCCGAAGTTCGGAGCAGAAAAAGCGGATGAGTTTGCGTGGGCGGATATTCTGGTGTTTCCCACTTACCGTGACTGCTTTCCACTGGTGATCCTGGAAGCTATGATGCATGGACGTGCCGTCGTGTCTACCTATGAGGGGGCCATTCCGGAGATCATCGATCACGGCAGGAACGGGATTTTGTGTAGACAAAGAGACGTCGAGGATCTGGCGCAAGGTATCGAAGGGCTATTGGGCAATAGAGAATCGATTAGACGATTGGGCATGGAAGCAAGAAAGAAGTTTTCGGAACAGTTCGATTTTCCGAAGTTTGAAAGCAAATTGGCCGATACCATCAATCAGTGCTTGGTATAGACATCCGCGCTCGATATTCGACGTTTTTTCCCACACAAGGCCACGAAAATACGAATAATGACGCGCTGTTTTCATTTTTCTAATTTTTCTCACACCAAGCCGCAAAGACACGAAGAATGCTTCTCTCTTGCCGTCGATAACCTGCGGGATTTCTCTCTCAGGCCCGGATACGACGCTTTCCGTCGTTCCCCTTTACTTCTTGTATCCCTTTGTGGCTTGGTGTCTTTGTGTGAGGTTCGACTTTACTTATGGGCACCTGATCACTTGAAAAATTACCATTACCTGCTCGCGCCCGGAAATAGGGAGAGGATGAATTTACCCACCTGAAAGGCAGGATAATCAACTTTACGGCAGACGAATGAAACAAGTCACCCAAACCTTGAGGACCGGTGAGGTCAAGGTCGAGGAAGTCCCGGTTCCCGGCCTGCGGGATTCGTTCGTCCTGGTCCGCAATTCCGTGTCTGTCATCAGTGCGGGGACGGAGAAGACCAAGATCGATATGGGCCGGAAGAACCTGCTCCAAAAGGCCAAGGCGCGTCCGGATCTGGTCAGGCAGGTGATGGCTAAGATCCGAACGGAGGGTCTGCGGAAGACCCTGCGGACTGTCAGTGCGCGTCTCGATTCCCCTGCCCCACTCGGCTATAGCTGCGCCGGTACGGTCGTGGCCGTTGGTGGTCTGGTTGCAGGCATCCAGCCGGGAGATCGAGTCGCTTGTGGCGGTGCGGACTATGCCAACCATGCGGATTACGTGGCCGTCCCCCGCAATCTTGTGGTCAAGATCCCGCCCAAGGTCTCCGACGAGGAGGCGGCCTTGACAACCGTCGGTGCCATCGCGCTGCAGGGCGTGCGGCTGGCCGAGCCGCGTTTGGGTGAGACCTTCCTGGTAATCGGTCTTGGTCTGTTGGGACAGATTTCCGTTCAACTTCTGGGAGCGAATGGCTGCCGGGTGATCGGTACCGATCTGGATCCTGCCTTAGTGGCCCGCGCCGAGGGTTCCGGTGCCGTCGGTGTACCGCCCGGTGGCGATGTCACGAGTGTCTGCTACTCCCTGACCGGCGGTCATGGTGTGGACGGGGTACTGGTCTGTGCCGGGACCTCGAGCAATGCGGTTATCGAGCTGTGCGGCACCGTGACCCGGAATAAGGGCCGGGTGGTCGTGGTGGGTGCCGTGCGCATGGACATTCCCCGGGAGGACTATTTCAAGAAGGAGATCAGTGTCGTTATCTCGCGTTCCTATGGACCCGGACGTTATGATCCCTTCTACGAGGAGCGGGGCAATGACTACCCCTACGGTTACGTGCGCTTCACCGAGCAGCGCAATATGGAGACCTTTCTCGGTCTGGTGTCGGAAGGCAAGCTGGATCTCAAGGGGCTGATTACCCATCGCTTCCCGGTAGAAGAAGCGGCCTCGGCCTACCAACTGATCGAGGGCGAAAAGTCGGAGCCTTATCTCGGTATCCTGCTTCGGTATCGCCCGGCTGCCTGCGAGGTGGATGCCGGCGCCCGCATTCCCATCAACCCGACTGCGGTAACAGGCGATAAGGTCAAGGTGTCCTTCTATGGCGCCGGCAACTATGCCACTGCCAGTCTGTTGCCGCCCATGCAGGCGGACCGGCAGGTGGCCTTGACCGGACTGGTGACGGCCAGTGGCCGCTCCGCCCGGGGGGTGGCCGGACAATTCGGTTTTGCCTTCTGTGCCGGCAGCTATGCCGAACTCTTGCAGGGTGATACCGACGCCATCGTCGTTACCACCCGTCACGATACCCACGCCGCGGCCGTGCGTGATGCTCTCACCGCAGGTAAGCACGTTTATGTAGAGAAGCCACTCGCGCTGTCCGTGGATGAGCTACGTGAGATTCACGCGGCCCATGACGGCCATGCCACGGCTCAGCTCATGGTAGGTTTCAACCGGCGCTTCGCACCAGCGGCCCGTCAGGTCATAGAACACTTCGCGACGGTGAAGAGCCCGCTAGTGGTCAGTATTCGGGTCAATGCCGGCACCATCCCGGCCAATCACTGGATCCAGGACCCGCAGGTGGGCGGCGGGCGCATGATCGGCGAGGGTTGCCACTTCATCGACTTGGCGGCGGCACTGGTCGGTGCGAACGTGAAGACCGTCTATGCCGTGGGCAGCAACAAGGCTGAGAAGTCCGCTTTGCTGAATGACAACCTGTGCCTGACATTGGCCTTCGATAACGGCAGTGTGGCCAACATCACCTACACCGCTGATGGCTCCAAGGCCATGGCGAAGGAGTTTGTCGAGGTCTTCGGCGGCGGGCGAGCGGCGCAGATCCAAGATTTCAAGGAAGTCATCTTGTTTACCGGGGGCAGTGGGGCCAAGCGCCACAAGCTGGGGATACAGGACAAGGGCCAGAGGGGCATGATCGACGCTTGGCTCAATGGCCTGCGGACGGGCCGGCCGTGCATCGCCTACGAGTGTTTACTGACCACCAGCTTGGCGACCGTAATGGCAGTCGAGTCCCTGGCCTTGGGGATGCCGGTGACGGTGGATCCCGCTGTGTTTGCAGTCGAGTCCCCGTAGGGTGGAGAAGAGGGTACAGGCGCAAGTGGGGTAGGGGGTGTTGTAATTTTGTTGTTCCCAGGTATCTCCAAGAAGAGCGACTTGGTCGCAGACAGACACCGTAGGGGTGCCCCTTGCGGGTGCCCTCTCCGAATTTCGGAAACAATAAAATTATTAAAACACTACCCTTGTCCCGACGAGAGGAGGGGCTTGGTCCGTGCCCGACACCTAAATAATGGCAGGGACATACCGAATCATAGGAGCTCGACCCAAATGTCAAGTAAACCGCACGATCACACCACAGGTCCCTTCCGCGCGGAACAGCTGCGTTGCGGCGATCCTTACGAGCTCGACAACGGCCATCTCATCGAGTGTCTGCCCAGCGGCGGGCGGCACGCCAAGGCCAATCTGAGCGGGGGGGTTGCACTGGAGACCGATCCGTCCGTGGAGTCAGCCGGCTTCGATCCCGGATTTACGCCGGACGAGAACAACCTGCGCGCCCCCGATATCGCCGTGGGCAATGTCCCGGACGCTCCGGGTTGGATATCCGGGGCGCCGCCGTTGGCGGTGGAGTATGCCGACATCGGTCAAAACGAGCAGAACCTGCAAAAAAAGATTCGCACCCTGCTCGGGGCCGGGACACGCTACGTCTGGGTCGTGCGCCTGACCGGACCGCGCCGGGTGGAGGTGTACGAGCCGCACGCTTCCTGTTCTCCGGCGTATCCCGGACAGCAGCTAAAGGCCCCCGCGGCATCCTCGCCAACCCGGTGCCGGTGGAGGCCCTGTACGACCCCGAGGCGGCCCACGAGACCGCGCTGCGCAACCTGCTGCAACGGCGCGGCTACGCGGATCTGGACGCCGTGCGGGAAGAGGGCTGGGAAAGGGGACGGGAAGAGGGCGAGCTGGGGTTGGTTCTACGCCAGCTTGGACGTGCGATTGGGCAAATCCCGGAAAGTGATAGCCAACGGATTCGCCGGCTCGGTCGTGACGACCTGGCTGCGCTGGCCGAGGCCCTATTGGATTTCCGTGAGAAAAGCGACTTGGCCGCTTGGTTGGAGCGCCATGTTTAAGGCTCGCCGACGCAATCTCCCCGCCGATTCGCGCAGCATGTCTCGACGAGCGTGTATGTGAACACGTCCTACTACCCCATTTCGTCTAATTTTGCCGGTTGTCATTTCGAGCGTAGCGAGAAATCCTTGTCCCGACGGAGGAGGGATCTTGTCACTGAGCGGTTGTCTGATCGCCGAAGATCCCTCGCTACGCTCGGGATGACAGGGAGTGCTATGCTCGGGATGACAGCATGGACGAAATCATTGAGCTGAACAGGCGACTTTTGGACGCCATGCGTCACGAGGGGTTTGCCGGTTACGACCCTTTCGATCTGTTGAACAGTCGCCTGCTGCAATCAAGCCCGCTCTACGGCAATGAGTGGGTACGGCTGGCCTGGTTGCAGTTCGGTAAGCGCTCGCCCATCAACTTCCGTCCTTTGTTGGGGGTACCGAAACGGCGTAATCCGAAAGGGATTGGCCTGTTCATTTTGGGGTTGCTTGAGGATTACCGCCGCACGGGAGAAACCGGCTACTTACGTGAAGCCCGCGAGCTGGCCGACTGGCTGCTGACGCAACGTAGTGATCCGGGGCAATGGACGCACGCCTGTTGGGGGTATCACTTCGACTGGCAGGCCCGGGCCTTTTTCGTGCCCGCGGGCAAACCGAACGCCATCACGACCTGCTATGTCGCCCGCGCACTTTATGACTTGGGGCAACTCACTGCGGACCAGGCGTTGATCGCGACGGCACTGGATACGGCACGCTTTATTTCGTCGCACCTCTATACCGAGGCCGAGGGTTGCCGATTCTATGCCTATATTCCGGGGGAGAGGGCCTTTGTGCACAACGCCAGCCTGTGGGGGGCCGCCTGGTGCGCGTTTTGCGGCAAACAGCTCGGTGATGAGGCCCTGATCGCTCAGGCCATAGATGTGGCCCGTCAGTCGGTGCAGGAGCAAGCGGACGATGGTTCCTGGGTCTATGGTGCCCGTCGGCATCATGGGTTCATCGATGGTTTTCACACCGGCTACAACCTGGAAGCGATCCGGATGCTGCGTGATGCTACCGGCACTCAGGAGTTTGATCGCAGTCTACATCAGGGCTACACCTACTATGTGAACAATTTCTTCACCGCGAACGGCACTGCGAAGTACTACCACAATGCCGTCTACCCGCTCGATATGCACAGCTTTGCCCAAGCCGTGTTCACCCTCCTCAAGGTGGGTGGAACACCGGCTGATCGGCAACTTTGCAACAAGGTCATACAGCGTGCCATCACCTTGCTTTATCTACCCGCCAAACACCGGTTCAGCTACCGGAAAACCCGCTGGCTGACAAACCGTATCGACTACACTCGCTGGACCCAGGCCTGGGCCTATTATGCGCTTGCCTTTTACAATGCACAGAATTGAAATCTTGGGTTGTTCCCTGGATGTCGCCGGCATGGACGAAACGGTGGAAGTGATCCGCACGGCGGTGGCCGAAGGCCGCTTTACCCAGCATGTGGTGGTCAACGTGGCCAAGTTGGTGAACATGCGTCGCGACGACCAACTGAGGGACTCCGTGCATTCCTGTGACATCATCAATATCGATGGCATGGGGGTGGTACTGGCTGCGCGCATCCTCGGCCATATCGTGCCTGAGCGGGTCGCCGGCATCGATTTGTTTCACGCGTTGCTGGCCATGAGCACCCGCGCCGGGTTTTCGGTATTTCTGCTCGGGGCCGAGCAGTCGGTAGTGGCGGCTACCGCTGCCAAGCTGAAGACGCTGTACCCCGCGCTGAAAATCGTCGGCTATCATCATGGCTACTTCTGGGACGATGAAGCGGCGGTAGTCGATGCAATCCGTCACTCCGGTGCCCAGATGCTGTTTGTCGCAATCAGTTCGCCGCAGAAGGAGAACTTCATCAACCGTTGGCGTAATCGTCTGGGTGTGACTTTCGTGATGGGGGTTGGCGGGACCTTTGATGTGGTGGCGGGAAAGGTGAAACGCGCGCCCCTGTGGATGCGGAAGAGTGGCCTGGAATGGCTGTATCGCGTGATCCAGGAGCCGGGACGAATGTGGAAAAGGTACTTGGTCACGAACACTCAGTTTGCCTGGCTACTGCTGAAGGCAGTAGCGGGCCGGATCTCATCGTGAAACCTGCATTTCCTCGCGTTCGACTGCGTAATCATGATGCCGATCGTTCGGATCAAGCAAACCAATCCGGATCGAGTAGGCACCCCAATCGTCGGTATAAAAAATAGTTCCATAATTTATGGTTCTCTATGCGTTGTCATAAATTGGAGGTAAACTTCGTTGCCTTTCACGCGATAAATTAAAACCACACAAAGCCGTTGCCACCATACCTTGGATGGCCATAATTGTGAAACCTAATAATTGTAGCACAATCGAATAAGCAACGGCAAGGGTTTGATCAATGCCATATAAGCCTAAAGCCAATACGCAAGCGACTTGATAAATGCCGATATAGCCTGGGGTTGAGGGTATGGAAATACTTAATAGTAAAAATACCCCTACTGTTAAGCCTGCCTCAAAGGGTAAATTCCATCCGAACGCAACCGTTATTTGCCACATCCAAAAGTAATCCATGGCAAAAATAGTCGTCGTTATCAGTAATGCAATCAAGCCATGACGTGCTTGGCGAAAAACTCGGAGACTTTCTATGGCATGAATGAGCCATGCCTGCAGCCTTGGTTGCCATTGGCCTGCTGTCTTCCAACGTTGCACACGTGCATGTAAGCGATTAGCAAAGATAATTAATAAAGCCAATATCAAGGTGGCGAATATAAATAAACTGATAACCCCTTTGCCGAGATTGGGATCAATTCTATGGCCATGTATCCAAAGCACCAGCAGCGTGAAAACACCCACCATAATCATATCGAACATCCTGTCAATAACCGAACTGGTGACGGCACGTCCTAATACTAATGGTACAAAGCGATGAACAGCCATGATGCGCAGCACTTCACCGGCCCGTGCCGGGTAAATCATATTGCCTAAATGACCAATGTTGGCGGCATACCAAAATGGCTTGACTTTTGTCAAAGGCATATTGGCTACCAAAGTCCAACGTAATGAACGCAAGGCGACAATTGTGATTATGATACCTCCTGCCAGCAAAATTCGTGGTATATGAACTGTTTTAAGGGCCGTAAAAAAAGCTTCCCAATCCAGGGCTGAAAACACGACAACCAGCAATACCAAACTGAGCAGCGTGCCAAAAAGAATGAGCAGTTTTTTTGAATTCATCTCGTTGGATACGCTGGCCTGAATAAAATCAATATGTTTAGGTTGGGTACGCCCACCGTCCAAAGGGCACCTTGAAAAATAGGTGTTTTCACCAATCGAGCGACTCATCAGTCATTGATTGTCCAGGTGTGCTGTTGACGAAAATCGTATTTTTCAGGGTGCCCCCAAAGATGCGGTTCGCTGCTTGCCTGTCCCGTCCCTAGAACGGCAGGCAGGCGCCCACCACATCCTATATACTGCCACACGGTACAATCTGAGCTTTTGAATTTCCCCCTTACCCCCGCCCTCTCCCGGAGGGAGAGGGAGCGAAATGCGCAGATTGTGCCGTGTGGCAGTATAACTCGCAATGATCAACAAACTGCTCGGCCAGTCGCGCGATGATCTGCGTTTCAGCCACGACCTCGCTAAACAGCAATCCACTACCGTTGGAGCTAATCAAGCCACCATCGCAATCGCCCACCACAACACCTTGACCCAGGGCGTGAAATTCTGCCTCTTCTATAGTATATACTTCATATTGGCACAATGTTGCATTTCCTGAACACTTGGAATCTCAGCGTGAGGAGAGAATCAAGCTCCTTCTTGTACGTTGTGTGTGTTTATAGGTACTCGTATATTTTCTTGAGCTTGAGGTCCTCTATCCTTATGAAAGACGCACACGGATTCAGGAAGCATATTATGGACTATGCAGGACGACTTTCGTCGTGCATGGAGGGAGATGCGATGCGTGGTATCCCGGTGTTGGCCGGACTGATACTTGATAGATGGCGCAACAAAAAAAATATTTATCTATGCGGGAATGGTGGTAGCGCATCAAATGCAGTGCATATTGCCAATGATCTGATTTACGGGGCCAGTGCTAAGAATGGTGTCGGTATTAAGGCTGAGGCACTAACGGCAAATCCCGCAGTGCTGACCTGTCTGGCAAATGATATCGGGTATGAGGATATATTTTCTGAACAGCTCAAGGTTAAGGCGGGGATGGGGGATTTATTGATTGTCCTTTCCGGAAGTGGTAATTCCGAGAATGTCGTTAGGGCGCATAGGTGTTCGGGATTTTTTCGCTTAAGTTTCATGGAGTTATGCTTATTGTTTTAGAGGCGGCGAAACGCTTGTTAACTTCATAGGGTCTAGATAACTTTAGAGTGGATTTTCTCTCAGTATAGTTAGTATTGTATCATAAAGATCTTCTTCTCTGTGATTAAACCTGAATTCACATTCTTTGAGATGAAGGTAAAATGTTTTACGTGGAACACCATTGAACTTTGCAAGTCTTCGTTTGGCATATGACCAGAATGATTCAATGCCATTGATATGGTAATTACCACGGGCAAATTCATGCTTGCCATGATTCACACGCAGATGCTTTTTGTACCCCATATCGACCAGCCCATTGTAGCCTCTCCAGCCGTCTGAGTGGATGATGCTGTCCAGGGATACCTGGCCCCGGATCGCGCTCTGTAGCTGCTTTTTGGAGGCGTCTGGGACGAGCTCTGTGTAAACTTTTCCCTGGCGTTCCAAAATTCCGAAGACAATCGTTTTACCGGCTGCTCCGCGCCCCTTTTTCCCGCGAACGCGGCGGGCGCCAAAATAAGATTCATCGACTTCAACCTCGCCGGAGAAGGGTGAAGAAGATTCACAAGCTTGAGCGATTCTGAGGCGTAATTTCATGAATAGTTTATTGATTGTGGGACGGCTTACAGCACTCAGCTCGGCGATTTTCGAGGCCGGTAAATCGTGCGCGAAATAGCGTACAATCATTTTGAATTTCGCTTCCGAGATGTGTGAACGCCCGATATACCTGTTTTTTCCTTGCATAACATAACCTTAGCATATATTTGAAGATGCTAAAGTTATCTAGACCCCTTCATAATATGGTAACCGTTCAGACCCCCCTCTGGATTTCGGCCCAGTTCGGACGTAACCCTTTGATTTATTGTTTTCAGGATCAGGATTTAGAGGGGGGCTGAACGGTTACAAAATCCCGAACACCTATGGTTAGGGCGATTCAGGTCGGTAATGCTATTGGGATGCAGATATGCGCGATTCTCGGATATTCGGGCGGACGCTGCAAGGAAATAGTACAGTATCCGATTCATTTTGAAGTGAATGATATGCAAGTTTCGGAGGATCTACAGTTGATTGTGGGGCACATCTGTGTACAGTGGCTGTGTGAGCAGGATCTGTTACTTCAAGCGCCTTGAAATTGAGCGGCGTGCTTTTCTCTGTGCTGAGTTTTTAGAACCCGCGGAAAGTTGAGTTTCAAGTTGTTCGCTGCATAAAGTCCGGAGAGATTGTGATGAGTGATAAATATATGATAGAGGGCCACAAGCTGATCTATCATCCGCAGCGGGTAGCGCAGCGAATAGCGGTCGGCCAAGATTGGAACAAAGCCAAGGTCGTCCATCCGATCTATATGGAAGTTGCGCCTGTCGGTGCCTGTAATCATCGTTGTACTTTTTGTGCCGTTGACTATATCGGCTACAAAACCAATATGCTGGATGTGGATATCCTCAGGGAAAGACTGCAGGAGATGGGGCGACTCGGCGTGAAAAGTGTGATGTATGCGGGTGAAGGCGAACCGATGCTGCACAAGCGAATCCATGATATTGTCAAATTTACGAAAGCTTCAGGAATTGATGTTGCCTTTACGACGAACGCTACGGTTTTGAGAGATGAATTTATCGATGAGGCATTGCCTTTGATTTCCTGGATGAAAGTATCGATCAATGCCGGGACGGCAGAAACTTATGCCAAAATTCATCAGACCCGTGAACGCGATTTTGATCGTGTCACTGAGAACATGAAAAGGGCTGTAAACGCCAAGCGTGAACGGGGTTTGGACTGCACACTGGGTGCACAGGCGCTGCTTCTTCCGGAAAATTCCCCGGAAATGAGGCGGCTTACCGAATTATGTCGGGATGAGATCGGGTTGGATTACCTGGTGGTTAAGCCTTACTCTCAGCACCTGTTCAGCGACACCCGTCAATACGCATCGATCGACTATTCGCCATTTCTGGCCATGGCGGAAGAGTTGGATGCATACAATACGGAAAATTTCAGCCTGATCTTCCGTGGTCATACCATGCAGAAATACATGGAGTCGGATCGCTACCCCAAATGCTATTCAACGCCATTCCTATGGGGCTATATTATGGCGGATGGTTCGGTGTATGGGTGTAGTGCCTATTTACTGGATAAGCGATTCGAATACGGAAATATCAACGAGTCTTCCTTTCAGGATATCTGGGAAGGAGACAAACGGCGGAAAAGTTTCGACTTCATTCGAACCGAGCTGGATATCAAGGATTGTCGCAAAAATTGCCGTATGGACGAGGTAAATAGATATTTATATCATTTGCTGGAACACAAGATTCCCCATGTGAACTTTATTTAAGGAGATTTTCAGGTGCGATCACTTGTTACCGGCGGTTGCGGATTCATTGGGAGTCATTTATCCGAGCAGCTCCTTGAATTGGGACACGAGGTAGTGATCCTGGATAATTTGGCTTGTGGCCGGGAGGAGAATATAGAGACTTTTGTGGACCACCCAAGGCTTATCTTTATCAAAGCGGACATTGTTGCTCGTTCGGAAATCGTTTCCGCGTTTGAGGGAGTGGATTGGGTTTTCCATCTTGCGGGCATCGCGGATATCGTGCCATCGATCGAGCGGCCGGATGCCTATTTTCAGACCAATGTCATGGGCACGTTGAATGTTCTCCAGTGCGCGCGGGAGACGGGCGTGAAGCGTCTTGTGTATGCGGCCTCTTCATCGAGTTACGGCATCCCTGATCGCTACCCCACCCCGGAATCCTCTCCGCTTCAGCCGCAGTACCCCTATGCGCTCACAAAGTCCATGGGTGAGGATCTGGTTTTGCATTGGGCCCAAGTATACAAACTGCCCTCGATTTCTCTGCGTCTGTTCAATGTGTACGGCCCGCGTTCTCGAACCACGGGGGCCTATGGCGCGGTATTCGGAGTTTTCTTGGCCCAGAAGCTGAACGGGAAACCCTATACGGTTGTGGGGGATGGTACCCAAACACGCGATTTTACCTATGTAACTGATGTGGCGGATGCCTTCATTCATGCGGCGAAATCCTCTATAAATGGGGAAGCCATGAATGTGGGTAGTGGGCATCACTATAGTATCAACCGATTGGTTGAGCTCCTGGGGGGAGAAGTGGTTTACATCCCCAAGCGCCCGGGCGAGCCCGATTGCACTTTTGCGGATACGACAAAAATAGCGCGTTTGCTCGGTTGGGGGCCCAAAGTGCCGTTTGAGGTGGGGGTGCAGAAAATGCTCGATCGCATCGACAAATGGAGCGATGCACCGGTTTGGGATCCTGATAGTATCCGCCAGGCGACTTCCACGTGGTTCAAGTGCTTGGGAGCCTGATGAACCCCTCTGATTCGGTATCCTTATATCGTTCCATGTTGCGTATTCGCCGCGTGGAAGAGGCGCTGGCAGCCCGCTATGCGGAGCAGGAAATGCGCTGCCCGATGCATCTTTGTATCGGGCAGGAAGCGATCGCCGCCGGCGTGTGCGCCGCGCTTGAACGATCTGATTCGGTGTTCAGCAATCATCGCGCGCATGGCCACTATCTCGCTAAGGGCGGCAACCTGAATCGCATGATCGCCGAGTTGTATGGTTGCTCAACCGGTTGCTGTGGCGGTCGAGGAGGGTCGATGCACCTGATTGATCTGAGTGTGGGATTCATGGGATCGACCCCTATTGTCGGCGGCACGGTGCCTTTGGCGGTTGGTGTGGCTTGGGCTGCCACGCTTAAGGCGGGGCGGGAAGTCGTTGTCGCTTTCTTTGGCGATGGGTGTTTTGAAGAAGGTGTTGTGCACGAGTCAATGAACTTTGCCGCTCTTCATAAGCTTCCCGTTATTTTCGTCTGCGAGGATAACGATTTTTCGGTTTACACCCGGCGTGATGCGCGACAACCGGACCGACCAATCCATGAGGTTGCTGCCGCTCATGGCTTACGGGCTGCGTCCGGCAATGGAAGTGATGTCGACGAGGTTTTCGGCCTCGCCACGGAAGCCGTCGATCGGGCAAGATTGGGCGAGGGGCCACAATTCCTGGAATTCAGGACCTACCGTTGGCGCGAGCACTGTGGACCGAACTTTGATGATGAATTTGATTACCGCTCGGAACATGAGATCAAAAAAGGCTTGAGCGAGTGCCCAGTAGATTTTTATAAGTCGAGGCTTGCGTTGACGCCAGGCCAGGAAGAATCTCTCATCGATTCTCTGGAAAAGGAGATCAAGAAAGAGATTGATGCGGCCTTTCGTTTTGCACAAGAAAGCGCCCTCCCGGGTGTCGGGGACGGCTTGAGTAAGCTATATGTCTGATCAGACCCGGAAAATAGCCTACACGGAGGCCGTGCGGGAGGCTTTGGATGAGTGTATGGCACGGGACGACAAGGTTATCGTTATCGGTGAGGGTGTTCCTGATCCTAAAGCCATCTTTGGAACGACCCGTGGACTGGCGGAAAAGTACGGTCCGAGGCGCGTGTTTGATATGCCCTTGGCTGAAAACGGAATGACGGGGATTTGTATCGGTGCCGCGCTCAGAGGCATGCGGCCGGTTCTGGTGCATCAGCGTATCGATTTCTCTTTGTTGGCCATGGATCAGATGGTCAACAATGCCGCCAAATGGCATTACATGTTTGACGGCAAGGCCAGCGTACCCATGGTCATTCGGATGATTATCGGCCGGGGTTGGGGGCAGGGAGCACAGCACTCCCAGAGCCTCCAGTCGATGTTTGCTCAGGTACCCGGGCTGAAAGTCGTGCTGCCGGTGACCCCACATGATGCTAAGGGTATGCTGATTGCGGCTGTCGAGGATGATAATCCGGTGATCTTCATCGAACATCGTTGGCTACAGCAGATCGAAGATCATGTTCCGCGGGACCATTACCGGGTGCCATTGAATGAAGCGCGCCTACTTTTTGAGGGCGGTGCAGTCACCGTGGCTGCCTTTTCCTATGCGGCGCTGGAGGCGCTCTCGGTGGCAAAGGCATTGGCCGCCACCATGGCTATTTATGCGGATGTCCTGGATATGCGCACAGCGCGTCCCCTGGATATCGAGGCCGTGATCCGTTCCGTGAGCAGAACCGGGCATCTGATTGTTGCAGACACCGCTTTCCATACCGGTAGCATAGCGGGCGAGGTGATTGCCCAGGTGACTGAGCGCGCATTTGGAATGCTGAAATCGGCGCCTGTCCGTATTGCCCTCCCGGACTTTCCGGTTCCCACCTCGCACTTCATGACGGAGGACTGGTATCCTGGACCGCAGACGATCGCGGAGGCAGTGCTCGACCTCATCGATGCCGACAGAGGCACGGAGGATTACGCGAGGTTATGCACTGTTCTACAGCCGCAGAGTAGGCATGACACGCCGAACCGTGATTTTGTCGGACCATTTTGATCGGGGGAGGGAATGTATTTTTATCAACATTCGGTTACTTCGACTTTTAGTTGTAGCGAGAAATGGAAGGGTCTGACCGGAGAGAAAAGACTTCGTTTGGTTGAGGGTGTTATCAGTCAGGACGAATCTTTCTCTCGCCTCGTCAGCATCGTTGATCTGAAAGATGACGGGCAGGTTATCTTAAGACTTCTGGAACCTGTCGGCGCTGATAGGAGAGGAACTGTTCTGCTGGATCTGGAAGACTATCTCAAGCAAGAGGTCGATGTGGGTTTGACCGTCTGGTTGGAGCCATTGAACGATAAAAGCGCCTTAAGAAAGCTCCGTGGAATCGAGGTAAAAAGAGATGACTGATGCAGTACAAACTCGTGACGGGGCATTGATTCTCGATTCCCATAAGCTTTCATATCATATGGATCGCGTCGAGGCTTGGGAGGCGGGTGAAAGGATCGCACCGGTCAATGTGGATATGGCCCTGACGAGGGCATGTGGCGCTATGTGCTCGTTCTGTTACGCGATGATGCAGGAGTCCCAGGTTCGTAGCAGTATCAAGACAAAGCAGGCACTGGAGCTGGCGGATGATTTTGCGGAGATCGGCATCCGTGCCGTGTCTCTCGTATCTGATGGGGAAAGTACACTGTCACTGGCCTATGTTCCCTTTGTCCGGCATGCGGCGGAGTTGGGTATGGATGTTGGAAATGCGACCAATGCCTGGGAGTGGGAACCCGAAAAAATCGAGCAGGTGCTTCCCCACCTGACCTGGGTACGATTTACAGTGGGTGCCGGCCGACCCGAGCGTTACGCGGATATCATGTTCAAGGGACCGGAGTATACGGAGGTGTTCGAGCGTGCGATTTCTCATATCAAGTATGCCGTTGATCTGAAAAAACGGCAGAGATTAAAGGTCACGTTAGGGATTCAGATGGTTCTGATGCCGAACCTGAAAGACGATATTATCCCATTTGCTCAATTGGGCGTCGATTTAGGTGTCGATTACGCGGTGATCAAGCATTGCTCGGACAACGAGCAAGGGACTTTGGGGATCAATTATGAGGAGTACGGTGGCCTGTATGATTTGCTGGTTCAGGCCGAGTCGATGAGTAATGAACAAACGAAAGTCATCGTTAAATGGAGTAAGATCAAGGATGGTGATAGGCCTCCTTATCAGCGATTCCATGGTCCCCAGTTCTTGTTGCAAATCAGCGGTAGTGGTTTAGTCGCTCCATCGGGGATGTTTTTCAATTCCCGCTATTCGAAATTGCATATTGGAAATTTCACCGAGGAACGATTCATGAAAATTTGGCGCTCGGATCGTTACTGGCGGGCGATGGACTATTTGGTTTCCCCGGCATTCGATGCGCAGACTATGATGGGTACGTTGCCTATCCAGCACTACATTAATATCGCGCTGGATAAACATGCAAAGGGTATCGAGAAAATCTCTCCGGGTGTGGAACCGAGGCCGCTCCATGTTAATTTCTTGTAGCTTGTGAAGGGCACCTTGAAAAATGGGTGCTTTCACCAATCGAGCGAACTAAGTCATTGATTGTCCAAGTGTGCTGTTGACGAAAAGCGTATTTTTCAAAGTGCCCTGAAACCCAATGCCGTTAAGTTAAGCGTTACCAGTCGGGAAAAAAGAGGAAAAACTACGAATCACGCGAATCCTCGCGGATTGATTCGCGCCGATTCGCGTGATTCGTAGTTTTCTCTTGCGCATCGATTGTCGGGCTGAACGGTTACAGGGCAAGTGGCCAGGAACTAACTTAATGGCATTGCCCTGAAACCGGCCCTATCGATGGCTATGAGGACAGTATTGGTATCCGGACATTTCAATGTCCTTCACCCGGGCCACGTGCGCTTATTGCGCTTCGCAAAAGAGGCGGGAGATCGGCTGCTCATTGCAGTGGAAAGTGACCGCTTAGCTGGCAAAGCCGCTCATGTACCTGAACAATTGCGGTTAGAGGGAGTGCTCAGTAATTCCTATGTGGATGATGCCTTTCTCATTGACGACCCCGTGGTTGGCGTCATAAATAAACTGAGACCTGACATTGTTGTAAAAGGAAAGGAACACGAACACAAACAAAATCCCGAGCTCGAGGCGCTCTCTCGCTATGGTGGGAAATTGCTGTTCTGTTCCGGCGAGACGGTATTTTCGTCTCTTGACCTGATTCGACGTGAGTTTAGTGAATTATCCGTCAACACAATTTCCTTACCTGAATCTTACCTGGCGAGAAACCGGATCGAGATCTCCCGATTGCATCACCTGTTAGGGAGCTTTAGTGCTCTTAAGGTGGTGGTTCTGGGTGACTTGATTGTCGATGAGTACATCAGCTGTGAGCCACTGGGAATGTCACAGGAAGATCCTACGATTGTTGTGACGCCTGTTGATTCAATCAAGTTCGTTGGCGGGGCCGGGATCGTGGCTGCCCATGCTGCCGGTTTGGGTGCGCGGGCTCATTTTATTTCCGTGGCAGGGCATGATGAGACGCGGGAGTTCAGTCTCAGGGAGCTGGAGGCGGCGGATGTGAGGACTCATCTGTTGGAAGACCCGAGTCGTCCTACGACCCTGAAGCAGCGCTATCGCAGTAAAGGAAAATCTATGTTGCGGGTGAGCCATCTCCACCAGCGGGCGATTTCTTCCAGTCTCCAACAGACTATGCTCAATGAGTTGAAGGTGGTTCTCGAGGGAGCGGATCTCCTGATTTTCTCTGATTTTAATTATGGCTGTCTGCCGCAAGCCCTGGTAGAAAAGACGATCCAGCTCGCGAAAAAGTATCAGGTGTTGATGGTGGCGGATAGTCAGTCTTCATCGCAGGTGGGCGATATCAGTCGCTTCAAGGGCATGGATCTAATCACGCCGACGGAGCGTGAAGCGCGAATCAGTACCAGGAACCACGAAGATGGTTTGGTGGTATTAGCCGAAGCGCTCCGAGGAATGGCGGAGGCGAAATATGTTTTGCTTAAAATGGGAGAAGAGGGACTTTTGGTCCATGCCGTTGCTCAAAATGGGACGGATATCCTCACGGATCAAGTACCAGCGTTGAATTCGCATCCTAAAGATGTAGCCGGTGCGGGAGATTCGCTCTTGGTTGCGAGCGCGATGTCTAGGGCGTGTGGCGCCGACATCCGGGAAGCCGCCTGCATGGGCTCGCTGGCGGCGGCGATACAGGTAGGACGGGTCGGTAACAGACCTTTACAGGCTAGCGAGATGGCTAGGGAGCTATCCTGGTGAAGGCAGTCTTGTTGGCGGCCGGACTTGGAACCAGGCTTCAGCCCTTGACCAACACCACCCCCAAATGCCTTGTTCCAATTCATGGAAAGCCTTTGTTACAGATTTGGCTCGAGCGACTGACGGCGGCGGGGTTTGGGCCTTTTCTGGTCAATACCCATTATCTGCCGGAACAGGTTGAAGGTTTTGTTGCCGAAAGCCCTCTTCGTGATCGGGTCACCCTGGTGTATGAGCCTGAGTTGCTGGGTACGGCGGGGACTTTGATTAAAAATCTGGATTTTTTTCAGGGTGACGGTGGGGTGCTCATTCATGCCGATAATTATTGTTTAGCCGATCTTGCTGCGTTTCGGCAGGCGCATCTGAACCGGCCGGGCAATTGCGTGATGACCATGATGGTGTTTCGCACGGATAACCCATCATCCTGTGGGATAGTGGAAACGGATGAACGGGGGGTAGTCGCTGGATTTCATGAGAAGGTTGAAAACCCGCCGGGAACTCTCGCAAATGGAGCGGTTTATGCCCTCTCCCAAGAGTTTTTGGCTGAGATAGGCACCGCTGCGTGGGCCTCGGATATTCGGGATTTCAGTACGGAAGTGTTGTACCAATTCGTAGACCGAATCTATACCTACCAAACAAACGAAGTATTTCTGGATATCGGTACGCCGTATAACTACGAGAAGGCCAACTTGAGAAGCCTTTGCGAAACCTATTGAGGCAACGGATTTGTGGGAAAACACCATGGGGACTATCGTCGTCGGTGGAATTATCGGGTTTCTGGCAAGCCTTGCTGCTCAGGTTATGATTTGGCGTCTATTTCGCGTTCAACGTGAGCTGCTGGTTTTGGCCTTGCTCTTTCTGATTTTCCCCGCAGCGGTTTACTTGGTGGTCTCCCTCGTTGTCCCGACCCCCGTGACTTGGTTGATGATTGCGCTCCTGCACCTGGTGTTGTCCTCCGCATACATACAGACCTATCCCGCGCTACGGGAAGACATCCCATCCGTTGCCATCTTGTTTGTAATTCGGGACACCCCTGGTCTCAGTAGTGAGGAAGTAATCGCCGAAATGGCGAGTCGTGGCGATCTGTCCACTCGAAAGATCGATGACCTATGCCGTGATGGACTGGCGACAAAACAGAGTACCGGACTCACTCTGACCCGGAGCGGTATAATATTCGCCATGGCATTCCACATCTACCGCAAGATATTGGGGACGCAACGTGACCAAGGATAATCTTGCGGGGCACTCCGTACAGGCTGTGCCTGGTAAGGCTTCACCAAGTATCACCGTCGTCATGCCCTGCCTGAATGAAGAAGCCAATGTGCTCACGGCAATCGACGCCACACTGGAGGCGTTGGATCATTACCGCCTGGATGGAGAGCTGATCATCATCAACGATGGCAGCAGCGACGATACAGGCACCATCGTGGAGAAGCGATCGCTCACCGATGCGCGCATCCGGCTGATCAACCACGATCGTCCCTTGGGTATAGGGCGATCTTTCTTTGAGGGCGTCCGGAATGCAAGTAAGGAATTTGTAACTATGTTTCCCGGAGACAATGAAAATGACCCCGAGGATGCGCTTACCTATATCCACATTGCAAACAATGTGGATATCATCATACCCTTTATCCATAATGCGGAGATACGGTCGATAATGCGACGAGTCATTTCGTCGCTATACAGATTCATAATCAACCTTTCATTCGGCGCGAATTTCAATTACACTAACGGTACCGTTATATATAACACTGCTGTTCTGCGCGGAGTAGCACCGCGTTCCGGGGGATTCTTCTACCAAACTGAAATTCTTATTCGGCTTATTCGCCAGGGTTACCTGTATGCGGAAACGCCCCATTTTTTAACTGAACGCAATTCCGGGAAAACCAAGGCGCTGACGCTCAAGTCATTGTGTGAGGTCACGGTCGGCTATCTGCGCCTGTTGGCGGATGTTCATATATTTCGGCACATTGGCGCAACCAATGAATCGCTCCACAAAGGTTCAGCAACCTATCGTCGTGTCCTGGCAGCGAGAGAAAAACGGGATTCACCGCTGCCGGCCATGATTGACAGCGAGAATCATGAGTGATATAGCCGCAACGACTCTGCTGATCAGCCTTGGTGCATGCTTCTTGCTTTTAGTAGCGCATGTTCTCCTGGAACGATTATTATTGCGTCGTCGGAAAAATGTTTCGCCTCAGGTGGCGTTGGTTAAGCTTTCCCTGGTAATATACAGTGTCCCGATTTTGTCTGCTGCGTGGATGTATGCCATGGATTCCATTGGCGATAGCCGTGAAATGGCCTTCTCTATTATTTATTCCCTGGTCGTTTATAACGCCTTTGCCTATACGTATTTTCATGTGTTTAATCTCAGCGAGACCGGGCAGCGTATCCGTTTTATGATTGATATGAAATTCCACAAAAACGGAAAAGGATTGATGACTACGCAAGCATATTCGCCACGTACCATAATACTTATGCGATTGGCCCGATTGGAACAGATGGGGCAGATTCGGCTGGGTCCGGATAAAGGTTATCGAATCCATGGTCGCCAACTGCTCTTGGTCGGGCAGTTCCTACGCAGGATCAGTATCCTCCTAGTGGGAAAGAATTCGACTGCGTAATCATGATGCTGATCGTTCCGATCAAGCAAGCCGATTGATCCTTCGCCTTTGCGGTTCAACCGCTTCCACCGAGCATGCGCTGTGTCTCGACCAGGTGTCGCAGCAACCCGGCCACCTGGTCGGTGTCGCGTAGCCGGTAGAGGGCAGCGCTGGGCTGCGGTCGGTCCGACACCAGGATTCCCAGGCCACGACCACGCACGGATTGAAAGGCGGCTTCGTCGGTCACATCGTCGCCCACATAGATGGGCATGATCTCCGGACCATCCAGTCCCAGCTCGGATAACAACCAGCGTACCACCCTGCCCTTGTCCCAGTCGATGTCCGGCAGCAGCTCGATCACCTCTTTACCACCCGTTAGGTGCAGGCGCGGAAAGCGTGCCTGTATACGCTCGACAACGGATCTCACCGCGTCCGGATCCTGGGCGGCCGGTCGGCGGTAATGGACAACAATGGCGAAACGCTTGCGTGTCAGGCGTACTTCGGGAATGGCCTGCAGCGCTGCGGTCAGGTCCAGTGTCGCCTGGTCCAGATCGTCCAAGGCATCGATGCCTTTGGGGAGCTCCAGGTGCAAATCCGGACCTCGGATCTCCAGGCCGTGACTGCCCGCGTAAGTGATTTCTTCAAGCCCCACCAGCTCGGACACTTCATCGAGGTCGCGGCCACTGACCACCACGACCGGGATCACCCGGGCGGCGCTGCGTAGAATCAGGCGCATCTCCTCGGAGAGCCGGGTGTCCTCCGGTCGATCATGGATGGGAGCCAGGGTCCCGCCATAATCGAGAAACAGCGCCGGGCGTTTCCCCGCGAGCTGCTGCGAGACCCAGTCCGGATCCGTCAAGGGTCTGGGAGACGCGAGCCCATTGTCGGCGTCGGTTCCTTCGACATCGACTCGGCATAGATCCCGAACTACGAAACCCGCACCATGCTCCCGCATCTTCCGCTCCCACCCCCCATGGTCGACGCCGACGATAAGGGCGAAACGCCCCCGCTTGCCGGCAGTAATCCCGACCACGGTGTCTTCGAACACGGCCATCCTGGTGGGCGCTACGCCCAGGCGGCGCGCGGCCTCCCAAAAGGTCTCCGGGTCCGGCTTGCTATCCAGATCGAGACGCTCGGCCTCTATGCCGTCGATGCGCGTATCGAACAGGTCGGCGATCCCGGCCCGTTCCAAGACCAAGTCGCAGTGCTTACTCGCGGAGGCCACGGCCGTCTTGATGCCCGCCTTGCGCAGGCGGTGGATAAGGGCAATGGCGCAACCGTAAACCGCTACGCCCTCGTCCTCGACGATCCGGTTGAAGATCCGGTTCTTGCGGTTGCCGAGACCGCAAATGGTCTCCCGCTCCGGCGGGTCGTCGGGTTCTCCCCTGGGCAGATCGATATGGCGGGCCAGAAGAAAGTGCTTGATAGCCTGGTAGCGAGGTCTACCGTCGACGTAGCGCCGATAGTCGTGGACGATATCGAAGTATCGGTAGTCTTCCCCCTCCTGGGAGGAACGTTCGCGCAGATAGGCGTCGAACAGGCGTTTCCAGGCACTGGCCTGGAGCTTGGCGATCCGGGTGACGACACCATCCAGGTTGAAGATCGCGGCATCGATCTTCTCCGGCGAGATGGTGAGCTCAGGTGCACGCATAACCTGGGCCCTTGTAGTCCAGCCGTTCCATCGAGGTCGTAATTGAAACCCTAGGGGGCGTTCTCAATTGAGCCAAATCATCATAAAAATCAAGCCCGTAGGCTGGGTTATGGCCAGGGACGGCCAAACCCAGCACAGGGTATTGCGGATCGGAAAAGCTGGGTTTCGTTCCTCAACTACAACTACAACACTTAGGTGATTTATTAATTGAGAACGCCCCCTAGTACCCCGTTTCAGCATATTTTGCATGTTTGAAAGCATATAACATAATGATTTATAAAATAAAATCAGATTGTTAACATGCAAGATAGGATGAAACGATGTACTAGTACCTCGTTTCGCCCTATTTTTCCGGTACGGAACTGATGGGTACCTTAGGTTTCCCCATCTTACCGGCTCTTGGAAATGCAGAATATGCTGAAACGATGTACTAGCGAGGCTCCGCCTCAGACCGACGAGGCATGAGACCCCAAAAGCCCCTCTCCTGTAAGGTCCCATCTCCTCCGCCCAACCAGCCGTTGGAGAGCCAGGGTGGGTCGAAATCGGGATCGGTATCGCAATCCCGATCCCGATTTAGACTTTTACGACACCCTCAACAATTCAGGGGGCAGAAGGCTGATACCTGACAACTGCCCCCTTGGGAGTGCACAAACTTGACTCATTGGTAAAGATTCGGGTCCCTCTATGCGGACATCCTAAATTATCGGATGGATGGACACTAGTAGGGGTTTCCCCCGTAAGCAGAGGCGATTGGAATGCAGGCATCTTGCCCGCAGGCTGCGGCGGAGACGGTAACACCTCCGGAGAAACCCGCGCCGGCTATGCTCCTACCGGAGCGTGGGAGAACCATAAAACTTCAGTTCCGGCCCAGTGCATCCGCGACTATAGATTTCCGTAGACTGTCTCGATAAACCTCGTCTTCGACAAGGTCTCAGGGATCTGATCGGTGTAGAGTAGGGTCTTCGTGTAGCCGAGTGCCACCTTCGCCTCCGGGTCGGCGCCGCCTAAGCTGCCCCCATAGCCATCGTGGCCGAAGGCCCTCGGATTGGGGCCAAAGTACATGCTCTGGTCCCTTCTTCCCGTATTCAGCTGATAGGCTCCCGCGCGCGGGGTCTCTTGCGGGGGAATGGCAGTGTTCAGTTGGTACAGGACATCCGGAAGATCGGTACGCTGCGATAAGACCCGCTCCAGATGCGCCTCTGACACCAGACGGCACCCGTCCACCTCCCCCACCAGCGCCGCGTAGTGTCGCGCCAGTGCCCGTGCGGTGGCACTCATGTTGCCGGCGGCCACTTGGGCGGATCGGACCTCCGGCCGGTTAAGGGTCTCGGCCAAGTCCGGGGGTACGCACCGGAGGGCCAAGGGGTCGATCTCGGGAGGCTCGCCGCTGGGCGGCTTCTCAAAATGTGTCGCCATCCGTCCGTGCTCGGAGGTTGGCGTACCCAGGTACATCTCGCCACCCATGCGCAGAGGCTTGACGATCTCTTCCGCTACCACCTCGCCAAGGCTCAGTCCAAGGCCGCGCACAATGCCTTCGGCGATCCAGCCGAAGCTCAGAGCATGGTAGCAGACCTTGGAACCGGGCGGAAAGATCGGCTCGAAGCGTGCCACCTCGGTCACACACAGGTCCAAGTCCGCCCAGATCTCGGTGGTAGACTTACCCTCGACCTGCACGGTTTGGGGAGTTCCGGCCAAGTGATTGAGTGCCTGGGAAACGGAAACCGATCCCTTGCCGGCGTGAGCAAATTCGGGCCAATACTCGGCGACGGGCCGCTCATAGTCGATCAGCCCGCGCTCGGCCAGGATGTGCACGGCACTGGCGACTACCCCCTTGGTGCAGCTGAAGGTGGTGAACAGGGTATCTTCGGAGACCGGGGTCTCACGATCCTGTGATCGCCATCCCGCGACACAGTCCGCCGCCAGCTGACCCTCGACGTAGACGGCAGCCTGAAGCCCCACCTCCTCGCCGGACTCCACCAGCTCATCCAATAACGCCTGCACGGCACGTTGCAAATCTGCCATCGAATTTCTCCGCCGGCTCGTTTCTACCCTGGAAAGATTACAGATGGTGTTTTAAGCCGCCGATGATGGCAAACTGGTTACGACCGATTTGCGTTGATTCGCGTTCACTTGCGGCAAAAAAGAGAAGGAATGGTGTTGTTTGGGCACAAGATTTCTCGTTACGCTCGAAACGACACGAAATGTCAACACCACCTAGCGAGGCTTCGCCTCAGACCGACGAGGCATGATGCCCCAAAAACCCCTCTCCCGTAAGGTCCCATCTCCTACACCCAACCAGTCGTTGAAGAGCCAAGGTAGGTCGAAATCGAAATCGAAATCGGGATCGCAATCGGAATTTCGATCCCGATCCCGATTTGTGCACTGCATAAACTTGACTCATTGGTAAAGATTCGGGTCCCTCAAGGAATCCTAGGGTAAAGATGCCGGGATCGAAAACTGACCGCCGTTGACCCAGAAATGGACCAGTATACTGGCGGCGTAGCCGAGTGCGATGGCCGGTGTCCACCGCAGATGGCTGAAGAAGGTATACATACCCTGTGCCTGTCCCATCAGGGCCACGCCCGCGGCCGAGCCGATGGAAAGCATGCTGCCGCCCACACCGGCGGTAAGGGTCACCAACAGCCACTGACCCATGGACATATCGGGTTGCATCGTCAGCACCGCGAACATCACGGGGATATTGTCCACGATCGCGGACAGAATACCCACCATCACATTGGCCGTCGTGGCCCCCCATTCTACATACATCACCTGTGATGTCAAGCCCAGATAACCGATGAAGCCCAATCCGCCGACACAGAGGATGACCCCGTAGAAGAACATCAGGGTATCCCATTCGGCGCGGGCAATGTTCTTAAAGATATCGAAAGGCATTATGTCGCCGATCTCGAGTTGATTGGAATCGGTCCTGCGCCGTTCATAGGCGACCTTCCGGTCAAAGGTCTTCATCAAGTAATACCCGAATAATTTCAGGTAAGCCAGACCGGTCATCATCCCTACCACGGGCGGCAAATGGAGAAAATTGTGGAAACTGACGGCGGTGGCGATGGTGCAGAGAAACAGAAAGATGACCCGTTTTGCTCCCCGTTTCATGGTGATGACTTCACCGGAGGCCGCCGGTTGCGCATCGGGCACCGCAAAGTGCATGACGGCGGCCGGGACTACCCAGTTGACCACGGAGGGAACGAACAATAGGAAGAAGGTCCAGAAATCGACGATCCCCTTCTGCCATACCATCAGGGTGGTGATGTCGCCGAAGGGACTGAATGCACCGCCGGCGTTGGCTGCCACGACGATATTGATGCAGGCAATGGTGACGAAACGCGGATTGTCCCGACCGACCGCCAACACCACCGCGCACATGAGCAGTGCAGTGGTCAGGTTGTCGGCCACCGGCGAGATGAAAAAGGCGAGCACCCCCGTGAGCCAGAAGAGCTTACGGTAGGAAAAACCGGACCGTACCAGCCAGGCGCGCAGGGAATCGAACACCAGCCGCTCTTCCAGGGAGTTGATATAGGTCATAGCCACGAGCAGGAACAGGAAGAGCTCGGAATACTCCAGGATGTTGTGCCGAACCGCCTGTTCCGCGGCGTGGGGCAAGCCATGGTTCGCATAGACGAAGGCGATCATGGCCCAGATAATGCCGGCCGCAAGCAACACCGGCTTGGACTTACGCAGGTGGGTGAACTCCTCGGCCATCACGAAGCCGTAGGCGACGACGAAGACTACCAAGGCTATGAAACCCACCGGGTGACTGATGAGATCGAGCCGTTCCCCACCGCCGGCGGAGGCTGACGCGACCTCGGGAAATGCGCCGATCAAAGCCGTAAGCGGCAGCATGGCGCTCAAAATCTTCTTCAAATCCCCCTCCTTTATACTTTATATAGTTATATTATTTTGGGAGTAGGGATATCTCCTTGTTCAATCGGTTATACCGGTTGAACATAGCAGAGCATCCCGACCCCACACGAATACCCTGAAGTTTTCAGGGCGCCTTTTCATCGGCTACCTGGAGGGATCGAAGGGAAACCTCCGGCGGTTCACCCGGACCTGTCGCAAGGCTACGCAGGATTCGCGGCCGGTAACGTTTATCCAAGGACTTGGCACGGATGAGTCCGACCAGCCAGGCCAGCGCGGCGGCGAGCCCACCCACGCCGGTGATGGCGCTTACCAACTGCGTGTACGCGGGGACCAAGCGTTCGGCGACGAAAGCACCTACCACCGCCCCGCCGACCAGTGCCGCCAAGGGTACCAGATAGGCGAGGACCGATGCTTCCAGCAAGGCACCTTCCGGCAATCCGATGATCACACGCTCACCGGGTCCGGCCCCGATGGGGTTGTAGGCCTGCAGCAGCAACCGCTTGGGGCCGAAGTACCGGGCCAGCAGCGAGGTGCCGCAGGTGCCCTTGACGGCGCAACCTCCGCAGCTGCTGCGAGGTTGCCCTGCCACCTCGGCCAGATCGCCCTGCACCGAGACGACAACGCCCGTTTCCTCGATCACGGTTGCCTCCCAGGGATGTGCCGGATACCCGCGAGCACCGCCTCCACCGTCTCCCGCGGCACCTCGCCGACGACTGTCACCTGATGACCGGATACCCGTTTGCCGACGGCATGGACGGCACCGATACGGGTACCACCCTCCAGGACCTCCCGCGGATTGCCCTCGACATAGACGGAAACCGACGCCAAGCCGTCCGAAAGCACGAAATGATCGACCGGTTGCCCGCCGGCATCGCGCCAATCGGTGTGCATCACCGGGATGAAACCGGGGGGAAGGGCATCGAACCGCCACGGCAACAAGTCGGGAACCGGACGTTTGGGTCCATGCCCAGGTGGTCGCGGTACCGGACCGACGTCGGACACCGCCCCCTGCGACGGCAACAGATCCAGCGATGTGAACATAACCTGTTCGATGGGGTCGGCCTGCTGCCCCATCAGATCGGATTTGAGCGGTAACCCGCTCTCCCGATCCAGGTAGAACCGATACCCGTAGCGCAGGCGGTCCCGGGGAATGACCCCCACCACTTGCGTGTACCTGCCGGCCACCCGGGCGTCGCCCAAGGAATGCACTCCGTAGTGGTTCCTCAGCACCCTGGGATCCGGCATTCCCGGGTGGAGTGTCTCCCTCCCCATGCTGGGACCTCGCACCGAAATGGGGCGGGAAGCGGACAATTCGCAGGTAACGCTGCCCTTCTCCCTGGTCAGGGTACGGATCGGCCCGTTGAGGGAAACCAGGTGCTCCCGAACCTGTCCGTCCTCGACCCGGTGTATGACCCGCAGTGATTCGAGCTGGTTGTCATGCAGATAGACCACCGTGCCCTCGTAGCTCAGGGAACGCAGTGCATTGGCCATCCGCGCGAGTTGCTCGGCAGGTTCGAGATCCGAAGCGGCCGGTTGGGTGAACCAGATCAGTACCAACGGCAGCAGACGGGACCACCGTAAGACCACAGGGTCGATCGAGAGTCGGGCGGAGTATCGGGAGGGTACATTCACCATGTGACCGCTAGGATCCTTGAGGGACCCGAATCTGGTGGTGTTCTAATTTTGTTGCTGCCGAATATAGGAAACTTGAAAACTCCCTGTTGTGGGATTTTCAAGGCACCCTATTAAACCGGGAACAACAAAGTTAGAACGCCACCTGTTTTTGAATCGATACTAAGTCCATCGTGGTGGGCACAGCCCATCCTACGGGTCAGGCTCATAAAAATCAATAGGTTAGTTCTTATACAGGCTCTAAGGTAAATAGTCTCCGGATTTTTACTATGCTGCACTAGTACCCCATTTCAGCATATTTTGCATGTTTGAAAGCATATAACATAATGATTTATAAAATAAAATCAGATTGTTAACATGCAAGATAGGATGAAACGATGTACTAGCGGCGTGTTTCATAGCCGACCAGCGTTGCATAGGGTAGGAAACCTTTCATATGGGACACCGGCGATTGTTCCTGGTGATTCACCAGAAATCGGTCCAGCTTACTCTCCAGGGCCGGCTCGTCGACATGCCAACGCTTGGCAGGACCGGCAAGCCGGAATTGTTCCGGCATGGACGAAGCGGCATAGCGGCTCGGGGCAAGTTGGGCGTCGGGCCCGAGATGGAAGAGTTGGGGCACGGCAACGATGGCGGCAACGGCGGCCGCGGCAGCGAGGGCGGTACCGGCCAGGGGACCGAGACGAAAGGCTCGACCCCGGCGCGCTGCCGGCCGCTGCAGGGGGACCGGCTCCACGGCAATGCGCTCGCTTACGCGGGCCGCTATCAGGCGATACTCGGGGCGCACCTGTTCCGACCTCAGGGTGGCACCGATAAGGTGGTAATTCTCCCAGGCCGCTCTCAGTCGCTCGTTCGAGGCGAGCGTGGACACGGTCGGATGCACCAGCGCCGGAGCGATTTCACCATCCACCAGGGCCGAGAGGTTCTGTCGTTGCTGTTCACTCATCACTTTGCTTTACTTAACAATTGAGATTTCAGGGATCGAGCAAGGGTTTCAGGTGCCTGTCGATCGCCTCCCGGGCGCGAAAGATACGCGAACGTATGGTGCCGATAGGACAGTCCATCGCGTTCGCGATCTCCTCATAGCTCAGGCCCTCGAGCTCGCGCAACACGATTGCCGTTCGCAGGTCATCCGGCAGCTCATCGAGCGTGCCCTCCACCGTGTTCGCGATCTCCATGCTCAGCAGATGGTGCTCCGGTGTACCCAGTTCCTGCAGGCGTCCGCCCATCTCCATCTGTTCGGCCACCTCCGCCTCCACGTCGTCTCCGGGGGGGCGACGACCCTGCGCGATCAGATGATTCTTTACCGTGTTGATCGCAATGCGATACAGCCAGGTGTAGAAAGCACTTTCGCCACGGAACGCCGGCAACGCCCGATAAGCCTTCAGAAATGCCTCCTGGGCGACGTCCACAACCTCACTGGGATCGCGGATATAACGGGAAATGAGACCCCCAATCTTTTGCTGGTACTTGATCACCAACAGATCGAAAGCACCCCGATCCCCTTCCTGCGCTCTGGCTACCAGCTCCCGGTCGGACCGCCGCTCAGACATGGACCCGAAATTCCCTGGCCAGCGTCCTGGAATCCGATGGCATTGACAGTTCCCTGAAACGAAAGTTCTCGGCCCTCGACGGCGCGGGTTGAAAAATCCCGCGGAGGGAAGGGGGCCTTTCAAGGTCTAACCAGCTAAAACAATTGCTCCGGACCAACACCTGGTGCAGTTTATAGTGAGAATGGCATTTTTGCACCTGCCCATAGAAGAGGGTGTCGCAAAAGCCCAAATCGGGATCGAAATCGGGATCGGGATCGAAATCCCGATTTCGATTTCGACCTACCCAGGCTCTCCACCGGCTGGTTGGGCATAGGAGATGGAGCCTTACCGGCAAAATCGGATGAAACGGGATCGTCGGGGCACGGCGTGCCGTGCCCCTTTTGCGACACCCTCCATGGAAATAGGGCAGGGCCACCGAATAATAATCCCTGCTGAGAGCAAGATCTTGGCATGGTGGAACGACTCCGACCGCTGGACACAAAACCGGAAACAGCAACCCGTCGGCACAAAAGCCCTGCTCCCGCGTAGCGCAGGCGTTCCGCCTGCCATTTGTCGGTGTTCACCTGCAGGCGGGACGCCTGCGCTACCCAGGGCAACCGAATGATAACTCGATAGAAAGCAAAGGGTTACATTGATGCATCAGGCATCCGAACGGGAACCTGAACGATCGGTAAGAGTTGTCTGCGTATGTTTCGGCGCGCGAAGCGCTCCGCCCACGGAAGTAGATCCTATGAAGGCCCGCAGCGGGTTAACCTTAGAGGGTAAACCAAACCTAAAGAGGAGAACCCAAAGATGACTGCGGACCTTCAAGAGCAAGGGTACGTGAATGCAACGGTACTGTACATGGCGCTGGAACTGAGCAACACGAAGTGGCGGTTGGCGTTCGGTGACGGCACGCGGCAACGGCAAGTGGTAATCGGGGCGGGCGATATAGCAGGCTTAAGGGAGCAGCTTGCCAAGGTCAAGGAGAAATGGGGGTTGCCCCCGGAGACGGCGGTCGTGAGTTGCTACGAAGCCGGTCGGGACGGCTTCTGGCTGCACCGCCAACTGGCCGCATTGGGGATTGCGAACCGGGTGGTGGATGCGGCCAGCATCGAGGTGTCGCGGCGTGCGCGGCGAGCGAAGACCGATCGGCTGGATGCGCGGGCGCTGTTGGCGAAGCTGATCCGCTATGAGCGTGGCGAGCGTGGGGTGTGGCGTGTGGTGCGGGTGCCGGAGGTCGAGTGGGAAGACCTGCGGCAACTGCACCGGGAGCGCGAGGACTTGCTGAATGAACGCACGCGCCATCGCAACCGGCTGAGCAGCAAGTTGGTGGCGCAAGGGATTCGGCTCCCGTTGCGAAAGGACTTTGTGGCCCGGCTGGAAGAGGTGAGGTTATTCGACGGGAGTGAGCTACCGGAACATCTGAAAGCCGGCTTGATCCGGGAGTGGGAGCGTCTGCAGGGGGTGCAAGCGCAACTACGGGCGGTGGAACAAGAGATCGGGGCGCTGATCGAAACCGCCGACCGTACCCAAGCGGTGCGGGCGCTGATGGTGCTGACCGGCGTGGGTTGGGTTGGTGCCTGGGTGCTGGTGATGGAACTGTTCGGTTGGCGGGAGTTGACCAACCGTCGGCAGTTGGCGAGTCTGGCCGGGTTGGTTCCGGTGCCATACCACAGCGGTCACATGGAACGTGACCAGGGGATCAGCAAAGCGGGTAACCGGCGGGTGCGGGCGCTGATGATCCAGTTGGCCTGGTTGTGGCTACGCTATCAACCGGACAGCAAACACAGCCGGTGGTTTGAGGAACGCTTTGGCGGTGGCAGCAAACGCCAGCGGCGGATCGGGATCGTGGCCCTGGCGCGGCGCCTGCTGATCGACCTGTGGCGGTTTGTGGACGCCGGCGTGGTGCCGCAAGGGGCGCGCGTGAAGGTCGCCTGAGTGGTCTGCACGGCCTGCCGTCAGGCTAACGTTTCATCACCTTCTGAGCAACCAAGGGGGAGATAAAACGCCTCGAAAAGAGGCCCGATCACAAGGGATGGTACCGTTTTCTGCGGTTGAACACGCCCGTTGCCCAGCCGAGTCGAGAACCGGACTGATTTCGTAGATGGGGCGTGCTCACTGTGGGTGTCACCGGCGTCTTGAAGGCGCATGCACGATGAGGTGACCGGCTTTGAGCCGGCACGGATAGAAGGTGGTCGCGGTCCGGTCTGGACCCGCTTAACACGACACCCGACGCAGCACACGGTGCAACTGCAACCAGGTCGAACCGAACGCAGTGGGTATGAGCCACCCGTGGCCTACCGGCTCCCTAATCAGGAGGAACATGCGGCCCATGAACGATAACACCTGAAGCACACCGCGCGCCGGATTGAGACGGCGCCAAAACCAACGCCCTGGGGTTGACAAGCGGGGCCTCATAGAAGGTTGGGCAAAGCCCATAGGATGCGGTGAGCGTGTGTTGTCCTTTCCGGACTGCACCACCGCTAGGCGCGAACCGCATCTTTGGACAGTGGTGTGTCCGACATCTGTCCACTGAGTCCATGTTGTCCATAGTGGTTGCCTCGAAACTTGCGGTTACCACCATGGACTACATGGACTGAGTGGACGACGTGGACAGGATAGAATGCGGTGAGGTCAGGGACCTGTCTGCCGCAGGCGACCGAACCGCGCCGATTTTAGTAACATCCTCCCCCATGAGCAATATCCTTCGCTACGACGTCCTGATTCTCGGCAGCGGGGCGGCGGGCTTGAGTCTCGCCCTGAAGCTGTACGCGGACATCTCCATCGCGGTGGTCTCCAAGGGCGCGCTGCACGAGGGCAATACCTACTACGCCCAGGGCGGCATTTCCGCCGTGCTGGACCCCGACGATTCGGTGGACTCCCACATCCGGGACACCCTCCGGGTCGGTGGTGCCCTGTGCGATCCCGAGGTAGTGCGCCTGGTCGTGGAGCGCGGACCGCGGGAAATCCGCTGGCTGCTCCGACAGGGGGTGAGCTTCACCCGTGATACCCAAGGAAAGAATCCGGACGGCTACCACCTCACCCGCGAGGGGGGACACAGCCACCGCCGCGTCATCCATACGGCGGACGCCACCGGCAAGGAAATCGCAGGCACGCTGGCCGACCGTATCCGCGAGCGCGACAACGTCCGTCTCTATGAAGACCACAACGCGGTGGACCTGATCACTACCCACAAGATGGGCCTTGAGGATAATCGCTGTATCGGTGCCTATGTACTGGACCGGCGTTCGGGACAGGTCGTTACCCTGGTCGCCCGCTGCGTAGTCCTGGCGACCGGCGGCGCCAGTAAGGTCTACCTCTACACCAGTAACCCCGACGTCGCCACCGGCGACGGCATCGCCATGGCCTGGCGCGCCGGCTGCCGGGTCGCCAACCTGGAATTCATACAATTTCATCCCACCTGCCTGTACCACCCCGAGGCCAAATC
Source organism: Candidatus Thiosymbion ectosymbiont of Catanema sp. Cochon2018 (assembly GCA_011392765.1). GTDB lineage: Bacteria > Pseudomonadota > Gammaproteobacteria > Chromatiales > Chromatiaceae > Thiosymbion > Thiosymbion ectosymbiont_A. The sequence goes on from WYCW01000005.1 coordinate 231,940, forward strand.
CTTCCTCATCAGCGAGGCCCTGCGCGGCGAAGGGGCCCGTCTGCTGCTACCCGACGGCGAACGCTTCATGCCGCGTTTCGATGAGCGGGCGGAGCTGGCCCCGCGGGACATCGTTGCCCGCGCCATCGACCATGAGATGAAGCGCCTCGGCAGCGAGTGCCTGTACCTGGATATCTCCCACCGGCCCGGCGCGTTCATCGAGCAGCACTTCCCCACAATCCGCAAACGCTGTCTGGAGCTCGGGGTGGATATTACCCGCGAGCCCATCCCCGTAGTGCCCGCCGCCCACTACACCTGCGGCGGCATCCTGGTGGACAGGCGGGCACACACCGACCTGCCCGGACTCTACGCCGTCGGCGAGGCCGCCTGTACCGGACTGCACGGGGCCAACCGCATGGCCAGCAACTCCCTGCTGGAGTGTCTGGTATACAGCGAGCTGGCAGCACGGGACATCGCAGGGTGCATGGCACGATCGGCACCCCACCCGGAAGTGTCCCCCTGGGACGAGAGTCGGGTCACGGAACCCGATGAAGAGATCGTGGTCGCCCACAACTGGGAGGAGCTGCGTCGCTTCATGTGGGATTACGTCGGCATCGTCCGCACCAACAAGCGCCTGCGCCGGGCCAAACGCCGGGTAGACCTGCTGCGCCAGGAGATCATCGAGTACTACAGTAACTTCCGTGTCGGCAACGACCTGCTGGAGCTGCGCAACCTGGTGGAAGTGGCGGACCTGATCATCCGCTCCGCGCAAAGCCGGTGCGAAAGCCGCGGCCTGCACTACAACCTCGACTTTCCCGACGAAGACGCATCCCAGTGCGTACCCACGATCCTGATCCCCGACGGCTACCGCCCGCGACGCGAGGACTAGCCCGTAAACGCTGGGTTTCGTTCCTCGACCCAGCCTACTCCCGACTCTGGCCTACGCCCCTTTTTTAGACAGCCTCTGAGTCCATGTTGCCCATCGTGGTTACCTCGAAGCTTGCGGTTACCACCATGGACTACATGGACTGAGTGGACGGTATGGACAGGGTAGGATGCGGTGAGGTCAGGCTTGTCCCGACGCAGGAGGGAACTTGGCCGAACCGCATCTTTGGACGGCGGCGTACCCACACCTAACTCGGGTACTGCTCCAGAATTCGGTCGTATCGGTCGAATCCGACGATATTACGGATAGTGGCGAAGTCCACGCTCCGCCGGGGCAGGTCCCCCGCCGCGAGCCCATTCAAGGCCTCCTGCATGGCGTAGACCGCGCTGTTGAGCAGGGCCAGCGGGTAGGCAACGATTCGGTAGCCGATCTCCTGCAGGCGCTGCGGCGACAAGATCGGGGATACACCCCCCGGCAACATGTTGGCCATCTTGGGGCCCGGGACCTGGGCGCAGAAATCGACCATCTCGGCCTCATCCCGGAGTGCCTCCAGGAACAGGATGTCCGCGCCCAGATCGGCGAATGCCTGCATGCGCCACAGGGCCTCGGCAAGGCCCGCGGTGGCGCGGGCGTCCGTGCGGGCCATAATCAAGATATCCGCCCCCTGCTCTCTGGCATCCACCGCCGCTCGGATACGGGACAGGGCCTCGGCGCGTGGAACGATCTCCCTGCCGGGGGTGTGGCCGCATCGCTTGGGTGCGAGCTGATCCTCGATCATGATGGCGGCGAATCCGGCGTCCGCATAACCTCGCACGGTGCGCCGGACATTGGCAGGGTTGCCGTAGCCGGTATCACCGTCACCGATGACGGGAAAGGAGACGGCATCCAGGATATTGCGACCCTGGTCGAGCATCTCGGCATAGGAGATGAGCCCGGTATCCGGCAGCGCCAACCGCGTCGCCGCTACGGCGAAGCCGCTCATGAAAGTCAGGGGGAAGCCGGCCTGCTCAATGAGCTGTGCCGAGAGGGCGTCGAAGCAGCAGGGCATGAGCAACAGATCGGATCCTGCGAGGAGTTGCCGCAACTTCTCGGTGGAGGTGCTCATATTAACCCGAATATCTCACTGTTATCCGCCGATTACGCAGATTTTCGCAGATTCTTATCTTTGTTCACTCGGTAAGCGGAATCCAACGCGGGTGGTTGCTCAACTTCGGTGCCAAGGGCCTCCGATCCGAGCGCAGGGTGTTCTTGAGAAATCTGCGCGAATCTGCGTAATCTGCGGATCAAAAAGATTTTTTTAGGTTTAGAATCAACGGGTTGGGTTCGCTGGGAATCGGGAACTCACCCCACCCATAAAAAAGGGCGGAAATAACCGCCCTTGTGCGTTCGATCGGCTGGAATCAGCCCTTGCCCCAATCCCCGAAGTTATCTGTGCTCTTCTCTTCGCCGTCGGAGTAACCGGCCTCGTAGGCCTCGGTCAGCCGCTGCTCTTCCCGCTTGGGATTCTGCAGGAATCCACACTGCCAGCCTTGGATGTACTCGTCGTCGACCCCCATTTTCTCCATCTTGGTCACGGCGTCGTAGTAAAACTGATTCATATCCGATCTCCGAGCATTGCCGATGTTCGGGCCTCAAGGCCCTTGATTTTACAGTCTTCGCACCGATGGGAACACGGCTGCCGACCCGACGGCGGGTGTGCCCTCATGTCTTTCACCGAAAGCGACCCTCCCGCCCACGCCGCAGTAGCCGCCAACCATGGGGCGATAAAAGTATAAGAATACTTCGTTTTTCTAATGCCTGCCAGTAGCGGTGCGTCAAGGTGGTGCATATGAATTTCTCATCGATCATCGGGAAAATCTTTGCGCCTTCGCGGCTTAGAAGAAATAATGGTCTTTTCGCTGCCGGAGAACCAGAAGCTGTTGACGTTTATTCGAGCGAGGGCAATCGCGAGGTATTTTTCGTACTGATAGGGAACAACAAAATTAGAACACTACCTTAAAATCTCGCGAAACAGGGCCGCGATCGGGTCTGCCCGAGCACGCCTGTCACGACCGGCCCATACCCGAATTCAAAACCTAAATCTATCGAGGAAGCCCGTTAAACATGCGTCCTGCCCAATTGCTCCGTATCCTGGACCAGGAGTTTCTCAGCACTTCCGAAGGCCACCACACCCCGGTCATGCTGTGGGGTCCGCCCGGCGTCGGCAAATCTCAGATAGTGGCCCAGGTCGCGGCCGCGCACCAGGCCCCGGTCATCGATATCCGGCTGTCGCAGATGGAGCCCAGCGATCTGCGGGGTATTCCCTTTCGGGTAGAGAATCGCGTCGAGTGGGCGGTCCCCGCCATCCTGCCGGACGCAAAACGCCACGGAACCTCAGGTATCCTGTTTCTGGACGAAATCACCTCGGCCCCGCCCGCGGTCTCGGCAGCGGCCTACCAACTGATCCTGGACCGCCGTCTGGGGGAATACCAGGTACCCGACCACTGGGCCATCTTCGCCGCCGGCAACCGCCAGGGAGACCGGGGCGTGACCTACACCATGCCGGCGCCCCTGGCCAACCGGTTCTCCCACTTCGAGGTCGATACCCACCTGGACGATTGGGTGGCCTGGGCCTATGCCAACGAGATCGATGAGCGGATCATTGCCTTCCTGCGCTTCCGTCCCGAGCTTCTGTTCGACTTCGACCCGGCCTACAACCCGGTGGCCTTTCCGTCCCCGCGCTCCTGGGAGTTCGCCCACCGTGGCCTGCGCAAGTTCGAGGACCAGCCGGGACTGCTGCGGGGCACCCTGCAGGCCTGTGTCGGACCGGCGGCGGGTATCGAGCTCCATGCCTTCATCGACAGCCTGGATCAGATGCCCGACCTGGATGCCATCCTGGCGGGCGATGAGGTCCCCGTCCCCACCGAGATCGACCTCCAGTACGCGGTAGCCGCCGCCCTGGTCGGCCGGGCCATCCGCGCCGACGGCGACTCCACCGCCCAAGTCCTCGGTAACATCCTGGTCTACGCCGGGCGCTTTCCCCAGCGTGAGATGGGCGTCATGCTGGTCTCCGACCTGCACCGAGCCATCGGCAACGCCTTATTCGAGGTCCCCGCGTTTGCCACCTGGGCCCAGGCGGTCGCGGACATCATGATCGACCACTGAGCGAGACGCCGACACCCATGGCCGTCGATACCCAGGCCCTCGAGACCAGACTCGCGGCGGCACGTACCCGCCTGATTCTGGACAAACCCTTTTTGGGCGCGCTGGCGTTGCGTCTACCCATGCACCCGGCCGATCCCGTCTGGTGTCCGACCACGGCTACCGACGCCCGCGCCTTCTACTACAACCCCGCCTATATCGAGCAGCTGAGTATCGAACAGACCCAGTTCATGCTCGCCCACGAGGCCCTGCACTGCGCCCTTTCCCACTTCGCCCGCCGCCGGCACCGGGTGCGCCATAAATGGGACCTGGCCTGCGACTACGCCATCAATCCCCTGCTGATCGACGACGGCCTCGAGGCCCCGCCCAATGCCCTGCATATACCCATGTACAAGGGCATGATGGCCGAAGAGATCTACCCGCTGATCGAGGACAACGACGCATCCCGGACCTTGGATAAGCACGCCTACGACCATGACCACCAGGGCCGGGGCAGCGACGGCGGCTTGCGGGAGGACGATCTGGCAGACCGGCCGCCGACGGACAAACCTCGGGACGGAGAGCGCGGAGGCGGCATCCAAGCACAGTCCGAGTCGGAATCCACCGGCGGTGGCGCCTCCCAGCCGGAACCCCTGACCCCGGACGAGCAGGAAACCCTGAACGTCCAGTGGCAGCAACGTCTGGCCGGGGCGGCCCAACAGGCCATGCAGGCGGGCAAGCTCGGGGGCGAGCTGGCACGCATGATCGATCACCTCCTGCAACCCCAGCTGCCCTGGCGCGCGCTGCTGGCACGCTACATGGCGGCAAGGGCGCGGGACGACTACAGTTACCAGCGCCCATCCCGGCGAGAAGGAGATTTCATCCTCCCCACCCTGCGTAGTCATCAACTCGAGCTGATCGTGGCGGTGGACACCTCCGGCTCCATCAAGGAACGGGAGCTGGCGGAATTCATCGCCGAGATCGACGCCCTCAAGGGCCAGGTGCGGGCCCGGGTCACCCTGCTTCCCTGCGATGCCGAGCTATGCGAAGGCGCGCCCTGGGTCTTCGAGCCCTGGGAGGAGCTCACGTCGCCCGACACGATCGGGGGCGGTGGCGGCACCAGCTTTCTGCCCGTGTTCGACTGGGTCGAGCGTACGGATATGCATCCCGACCTCATGGTCTACTTCACCGACGCCCAAGGCGCCTTCCCGCCCGAAGCGCCCCGCTATCCCGTCATCTGGCTGGTCAAGGGCCGTTCGCAGGTACCCTGGGGACAGCGCATTCAGCTGAATTGACCGGGGCGAGTGCGTGTAAATTCCGGTAGTGGTTAAGGTTTAAGTGGAAGCATCGCCGCTGGGATTCCTTGACGGACCCTCATCGTTACAAATGAGTCAAGTTTGTGCACTGCACAAATCGGGATCGGGATCGGGATCGAGATTCCGAGTGCGATCCCGATCCCGATTTCGACCTACCCCGGCTCGCCAACGGCTGGTTGGGCGTAGGAGATGGGGCCTTACGGGAGAGGGGTTATTGACATTTATCTTGAGCGAGGACAATCATAAAAAGTTTTCTGTGCTGACATGATGCGGCGAGATAGCAGGGTCGGTGGTGGGCCCGGACCACCCTACGGGTCCGTTCTCCGGGCGAAGGTCGTAGTCGTCTTTCGGGAACAACAGTGCTTGTGGAGGACACCGAGATAGAGACAATAAATGCTCGGATCATGGGTTTGCGCTCGCTGCTCGTGATCTTCTTTGCTACGCCGGTGGCCGTTTTCTACCGGGCCTTCCGGTGGCTGCGCCGCTCTTCTGTGGAGTCACTGTCCGGGGAGGGGGCGGACCGCGTCGAGTCCATCCGGCTAGGGTCGATTACCGCAAGGATACTCGACCCGGTTGCAGGCTTCCGTGAGCCGGTCTGAGGGGGGCGTATCCGGCGCGGCAGGCCGGCACGACGCGGACTGGTCGGCCCGGCCCGGACGCCTGCCTGCCCGCTTCAGGTCCGATGATTCCACCTTATACTACGCCGTCTATCGTCGGACTCGGGACGACCTGGAGCACATTGTACGTGGGCGGCGCGATAGCACCATCGGCAGACTATGGGACCGAATCCGCGGTTCAGTGCTGGTGTTGCTCGCCGTAGTGGCCGTCGCCTCACTGCTGTGGATGCAGATGGAAACTCTCTTCGCCGGTGCGGGGTCGGTAGAGGCCGAGCATGGAGACGGCGACTGGTTGGAAATCGTTTCGGACCCGGTGCTGGTGCGCGCACCCAGGTTTGCAACCCTGCCTGTCAGGTCCGAACGGAAGGTCGTTGATCACCTCCTGGCTCAAATCGACTCGGCACTCGGCAAGAAGGCCGGTCGCGATCCGTCGAATACCGGCTATCTCCTGGTGCCCGCGTCAAAACCGGGCCGCTTTTGGCTCCTACGACATGCCCTGGAGACGGACGCCGGGGAGGACCTGTCCGTCTACCGGAGGCTACTGAGCCCGGACTATCCCCTTTCGCCGTCCCTTTTTCTCTTCTCCTCCCTTCCCGAGTCACAACGGAAACAATGGTTGGAGATGGAGGGCGTCGAAACCACATCCGGAGATTACCCCGAGGTCACCGAGGCGGATCTTGTCGATTGGGTAGGGTGGATCTCCTGGACCTGGGGCGAGTCCGATCTGGCCGCGTCGCTCGCTCGCCTGAGCGGGGAACTGGGCTTCCACCTGCACAGTCCCGCGAGCGATGAGCAGGAACCGCAAACAGCGGAGAAAGCTCCGCCGCACGCGGATAATGTATCGCCGGCCACCGGGCGACCTGCGCTCGCCGAGGCGACAACCTCCCCCGACGCGGGCGCGCGCAAGCCGAAGACCGGCCTGGTCAGCGAGCTTATCCTGGATGCCTTCGCCGCCGCCGATCCGCGTCTCGCGTTCGACCTACCGAGGCTGTGGCGGTTCCGGGAGGTGCTCCGGGTATACCGTCGGCTATTGGATGGTGAGGTAATCTCCCGCCCGCAGGCCACTCCGAATGGGGTGTTACCGGGTCTCGTCTCCCTCTCCGTGCGACTCACCGACTTGCATGACCCGAAGGTCCTCGTTTTCTGGAGCGCCGTTGCGGGCATCCTGCTCTTGATCTTCGTGGGGCCGGTGTGGCGGGCGCTTTCGAGTCTCGTGTGGGCCCTGGTCAATCGGCGTCGCCTGTAACTTCTTTTTCGATCCGCAGATTACGCAGATTTCCACAGATTGCTTTTTCGCCCTTGTTGATGTGGTTCGCTGTGCTCACCGCATCCTACATCCCCACTGTAACCATAGAGTGGGCAGTGAGCGTAGCGAAAAGCCTTTGCGGCCTTTATGCCTGCCGGCAGGCAAGCCTTTGTGGTTCGGACTATTCCGCCGACAATGTCTTGGAATATTGGTTCGGGACCCGCTCCATGTTCCAGGTCGAACGGGCCCGGGTCCAAAACTCGGCGAGGTTGGCGGGTGGTTCGGGAAAGGGTGCCTGGCCCAGGAAACGCCAGGCCTGCAACAATGTAGGAAGCGGCGTGTCGGGATCGACCGGCGCAGCAGCGTGGGATTTGCTGAGCTTACTCCCGGTGGCGTCGACCACTACCGGCAGATGGGCATAGGCGGGAACCGGGAGCCGGAGGGCCTGGAGCAGAAGGATCTGGCGTGGGGTCGAAGCCAGCAGGTCGGCCCCGCGGACAATTTGGTTGATGCCCTGAAATCCATCATCCACGACCACGGCGAGCTGATAGGCGTGAATACCATCCGCGCGGCGCAGAACGAAGTCGCCCACTTCGCGTGCCAGGTCCTGGTGCAGCTCCCCCTGGACCCGATCGCGGACTAAAAGAACACCGGGCTCGGTGCGCAGGCGCAACGAACGGGCCTGCCTTCCCGGCGGCAGGCGGTGACGGCAGGTGCCGGGGTAGACCGGGCCATCCACCCCCGGCGGGCCGCGCGCGGCGATCTCGCGTCGGCTGCAGGCACAGGGAAAAACCAATCCCGCATCGCGCAGCCGTTCGATGACTTGGGCGTAGGCCTCGGCGCGGGAGCTTTGCCGGAGGACCTGGCCGTCCCACTCGAATCCAAAGGCCTCGAGGGTGTGCAGGATAATGGCAGCGACGCCTGGGACCTCCCGCGGGCGGTCGAGGTCTTCCATGCGCACCAGCCACTCACCGCCGGCCACCCGGGCGTCGAGATAACTGCCGAGGGCTGCTACCAGCGAGCCGAAGTGCAGGGGGCCGGTCGGGGAGGGGGCGAACCGGCCGCGGTACGCCGTGGTCTGATCCACAGCTGGTTCACCGCCGCGCATCTTTAATATGAATGTTGTTTCCGGATTTTGCCGCAGGCGCAGCACAATGCCATTAAGTTAGGGGGTGTTCTCAATTAAGCCAAATCCATGTAGCGCAGGCGTCCCGCCTGCCGGAACGCGGGCGTTTCGCCCGCGGGTTGCAGGCGAGACCTGTCTGCCGACAGGCAGGCGCCTGCGCTACGTTCTTAGTTTCTGCGATGATCCGGCTTAATTGAGAATACCCCCTAGCTGTTGGTCACTTACCGATGCGGAAGAGAAAACTACGAATCATGCGAATTTCCGCGAAATTGTCATCCCGAACCGAAGGGAGGGATCTTATCCGCGAGGATTCGCGTGATTCGTAGTTTCTTCTCTTACTTTGCCGACCGGTAATGCTTAACTTAACGACATTGAGGTGCAGCACCCGTCACCGGTCCGTATAGCCCATACTCGCCAGTACCGCCTCGTCGCTCGACCAGCGCTTTTTGACCTTTACCCAGACATCCAGGTGCACCGGGCAATCGAACAACGCCTGCATCCGTAAGCGCGCTTGACTTGCCGCCATCTTCAGGGACTCGCCCCGGTTGCCGATGACAATGGCCTTCTGCCCAGGCCGTTCCACCCAGATCAGGGCCCTGATCCGATAACATCCGCCCCGGTCCTCGAAGCGCTCGATCTCGACGGTGGCACGGTAGGGGAGCTCGTCCCCGTAACGCCGCACGAGTTGCTCGCGCAAGAGCTCGGCGGCAAAGAAACGCTCGGGGCGGTCCGTAAGCTGGTCGGGTGCAAAGATGGCCTCTTTTATGGGCAGGGCCTCCATCACCACTCCTTCGAGCCGATCGACCTGATCGCCGGTAGTCGCGGAAATCGGGACCAGCGCCGAAAAACCGTGGCGTGCCGAGAGCGCCTGGAGATAGGGCAGCAGACGCGATTTGTCCTTGACCCGATCGGTCTTGTTGACAACCGCGATGGCGGGCACCCCGGCTGTGGCAACGGTGCCCAGGACCTTGGCATCCTCCGCCGTGAAACGCAGGGTTTCCACCAGGAACAGAACCAGATCCACCTCCGCGATCATGGCGCGGGCGGTCCGGTTGAGATAGCGGTTCAGGGCGCCGCGGCCGCGTTCGTGGATACCGGGCGTGTCGACATAGATCGCCTGCGACCGATCCCGAGTCCTGATCCCCAGGATCGTATGCCGGGTAGTCTGCGCCTTGTGCGAGGTGATCGCTAATTTCTGACCGAGCAAGCGATTGAGGAGGGTGGATTTGCCCACATTGGGACGGCCCACGATGGCTACGAAGCCACAGCGCGTAATCCTCATCTCGGCGGTCGGGTCTTGGCCTGTCGCAGATGTCAGGGAAATGCCCGTATGCTCAGATTCATATTTCAGGGCACTTTGAAAAATAGGCATTTTCACCAATCAAGCGACTCTAAGCCATTGATTATTGAGGTGTACTGTAGACGAAAACCGTATTTTTCAAAGTGCCCTTTAGTTTACAGAGACACCGGCTACTCGTGTTAATAAAATTAATTTCCCATCACTTCAACAAGTTACAATTCGTCGGTCCCGCCGGCAAGCAGATCGAGCATGTGCTCCGCCGCCTGCTGCTCGGCACGCCGCCGGCTCGTGCCCTCCCCTTGCGCCTCTTCGGCACCGTCGACCAGTACGCAGCGCACCTCGAACCGCTGTGAGTGATCGCTGCCGGTGACTTGCAGTACTTCGTAGCCGGGTAGGGGTCGCTTGAGCGCCTGCAGCAGCTCTTGGAGGTGGGTTTTCGGGTCCTTCGTGGTACCGGTAGCCTGCACTCGATCGAGGGCCGCCGCGAACACCGAGAGGATCACCTCGCGCGCCGTTGCGAAACCTGCGTCCAGATAGACCGCGGCAAAGACCGCCTCCAGGGCATCGGCGAGGATCGATTCCCGGGCATGGCCACCGGAGCGCAACTCGCCGTCCCCCAGCCGCAGGTAAGTGCCGAGATCCAGACCCCGGGCCAGCGTCGCGAGTGATTCCCGCTTGACCAGGGAGGCCCGCAACCGGCTCAAACTGCCCTCGTCCGCGTCCGGAAAGCGCTCCCACAGGGCCTCGGCGATTACGAACCCGAGCAAGGCGTCGCCCAGAAACTCCAACCGCTCATTGTTCTCGCCGGAGGCACTGCGATGGGTCAAGGCCTGCACGAGCAATCCCTGCTCATGGAATTCATAGCCGAGCGCATGCACCAATTGTCCGGGGTCCACCCTCACGAATACACCTACGCACAAAAACCGGAATGTCCATGTCGTCTACTCAGTCCATGTGGTCCATGGTGGTAACCGCAAGCTTCGAGGCAACCACTATGGACAACATAGACTCAGTAGACAGAGGTCGGACACACCACCGTCCAGAGATGCGGGTCGGTCGCCTGCCTGCGGCAGGCAGGTCCCTGACCTCACCGCATCCTACTTGATGAGATTGCCGAGACGACCCCAATCCACCGGAAAGCCGTCGAGCTCGGTATCCCAGCTCATCCAGATCGCAACGGCCTTGCCCACCAGATTCTCTTCCGGGACGAAGCCCCAGCAACGGCTGTCATTGCTGTTGTCCCGATTGTCGCCCATCACGAAGTAGCTGCCCTCCGGCACCTTGATTTGTGCCCCGATCGCCAGCCCGGAGAAGGGGGTACACTTGTAATCCGGCGCCCTCGGGTCGACCAGGATCTGATACTCGCGGCCGGTGAGGTCTTCCAGGCGCAGGTCCGTATCGGTCATGCTCGCTCCTGCGCCGACGCCTAGGTAGGCCCCGGCGGGCGTCTGGGCAGCAGGCTCGCCGTTCACATAGAGGGTCTTATCGCGATACCGCAGCTCGTCCCCAGGCACGCCGACAATCCGCTTGATGTAGTCGGTGGACGGGTCTTGGGGAAACCGGAAGACCGCTACATCCCCCCGCTCGGGGGCACCGACCTCCGCGAATTTCCGGTTCAGGACCGGCCACCGCAGCCCGTAGGCGAACTTGTTTACCAGGATGAAGTCGCCCACCAGCAGAGTCGGCATCATGGAGCCCGACGGGATGCGGAACGGCTCGACGAGGAAGGAGCGCAGCAACAGCACGATGAGGATCACCGGAAAAAAGGAGCGCGCATATTCGACGATGACCGGCTCCTTGTAACCCCTCTCCGGCGTATCGGCCTCGGCGTGCGTGCTATCGACCGTGCTCGACGCCGACGCCCGCCTGCGCCGCGGCGCGAACAGCACCGCATCCATTAGCCAGATACCTCCGGTGAGCAGACAGGCAAGCACCAGAAAGGTGGGGAAATCGAAGTTCATTGCATTGGTTTCCAGGTGCCGAGGGAGCCGGAACGGATAGTTGCGATCCGCCCATATCCATAAACTATCACCTGAATCCGTGAGATAAAATCCGAGATTGGAACTAACTATATGATATTACTTAAGATTCAGAAATTGGCCACTTCACCCACTAGGTGAAACGACCAATCTGTGAATATCGAGTAAAATCATAAGGTTATCTCTAATTCTCGGGTTTATCTCACGGATTCAGGTATCAATTATCCTTCCCAACCTGGAGCACCGCAAGGAAAGCCTCTTGTCGAATCTTCCCCTTGCTTACCTGCTTCATGTACCGCTTGCCCGCCTTCGGCTTCTCCGGTAGCTTGCGCTTGCGGGTCACGTCGTCGCCGTAGCATTCGGGGGTCCCATTTCCGCGCCGGGCCTTACATGTAAGGACAATAGAGTTGCACCCGATATGAACCCTTAAAGGCTGTCTAAAAAAAGACCGTAGGCGTAGGCTGGGTTGAGGAACGAACCCCAGCTTTTGCGGGTAGCCTAGTTTGCTGGGTCTCGTTCCCCGACCCAGCCTACTGCTTTTAAATCGGTGTGTTAGTTTTTAGACAGAATCTTAAAGTTAAACAAGATTACCTATGACGCAAACCGACGCGGATCGTGGCCGGTAAGACCGAGGTGAGGGGAGCGGTATGAACCCTGCGGTGATCCTCTCCAGGCTGCGCGCCCAGGTGCCGAAACTGCTGGCGGTTTATGCCTTTGGCAGCCGTATTCAGGGCACGGCCAGGGCGGACAGCGACTTGGATCTGGCGGTACTGGTGGCCGGTTATGCCGAGCCGCTGTTACTCTGGGAACTGGCGGGCGAGCTGGCCGATCCGGCTGGCTGCCCGGTGGACCTGTTGGACCTGCGGGCCGCATCCACCGTAATGCAGTACCGGATTATTATTCAGGGGCAGCGTTGGTGGGCGAAGGACGCGCAGGCGGTGCTCTACGAGGCGGCGATTCTCAGTGAAAAAACGGCGCTCGACACTGCCCGCGCCGGGTTGCTGGAAGAGATACGAAAGCAGGGGAAGGTGTATGGCCGATGATGTCCTGATCAACAAGGCGGCCACCATCGAAAGATGTGTGGCGCGGGCACGGGAGGAGTATGCCGCCGATCCCGATGGCTTTGCCCAGGACCGTACCCGTCAGGATGCCGCCATCCTGAATATCCAGAGGGCCTGTGAAGCGGCGCTGGATATGGGGCAACACCTGATTCGGCGTGAACGGCTGGGGGTGCCGCAAAGCGCACGCGATGTCTTTGCCCTGTTGGCGCGGGGGGGATGGATAGACGCCGAGTCAGCCGATCTCCTCAAACGGATGGTCGGTTTTCGCAACATCGCCGTGCATGATTACCAAAGCCTGCAACTGCCCATCACCGTCAGCATTATCCGGAAACACCTCGATGATTTTCTGACCTACAGCAAGACCCTGTTGTTACGAGATGCATCCCGATAACAGGGCAATGCCATTGAGCACTGTATACCTCCAAGTGACACCCCATCGGGCACCGCTTGTTCAGCCAAGTCAAACGCAGCTTAAGCAGCGTCCTATCCGTCAGGCTTTAGACCACATTCCGCCCCTTCAGGCCATGAGAAACTGGTACCAAAAACAGCCCAATTTGTTCAAAAAACGTGTCTATAATCTGCCGGGACTTGACACTCTGATTAATATCTTAAAAGTAACGACCGGATAAGCAACTATGTAATACCTTATCCACGTTTAGAATCGAAAAACCGATACAAACTGGATCAGCGTGAGCGCAAGAACTCAGCGATATCAAACATAATCAGCGCCTTGTGCTCATTTCCTGCTTTGAGTTGTAGTTTGAGCCCTGAAACACCGGGAACAGGCATCGTTATTTCCTTGTTTCGCAAAAGTTCATACAGCTCCTTTCGGCCTGCCTTTGACCCTAATGCACTGGCCACAAAACCTCCTCCCATCACGACAGTTTGGGAGATGAGGGCAACCTTACCGCCAGTCGAAAGATGTTTCCAATCGCGCTTGACTTTTTCAGCAACGCTGCGCTTGACATTTTCTATACCCCTTGAAATAGCGGGAATCTTCATGAGAGCGTCAAGAACATCACTAGCTTCGCCCTGACGTGCGGTTGGCGTTGGATGCCTAGGGTGGAGTTGAGGACGAGGTACGAGCGGCTGTTTTGGTTGAGCGACTCGCGGTGCCTGCTGTAACTTGGGGTTAAATTGGTTCTTCTCCGATTGGTTGTTTAGAGAGTCCAACAGACCGATGGCAATGACCTGATCCCTCTTATCACTCAGCCAGGTTGTTAAATCCTGTACAATCTTGGGGTGAATGTAGGGCGCATGCGTAAAAGAATACGGAAAATGGTTTTGTGTCACGCTAGTCGGCTCGGCAAATACGAACTCTGAGAGATTCGCCGCAGCCAGCGCAACAATTATAACTATACGAAAGCACGAAGGTTTCATTTAAAACGCACAAGATCCTGTAGACACGACATGCAAAACATGAATTTTTCAATGCGTCCTTATTCAATCCTGCTGGGCATATTCTCAAGCAATCTCTTGCCATGAATAACGGCCAGAATGGTGATTGTACAACCTCTGATTCTGTATATGAGGCGATAGCTATATACAAACATTCTTATCACCGATTTCCGGCACGATTCTTCCGATCAATGCCTGTTCTGGGATTTTACGGGATACGGCAAGTATTTTCGAAACAATGGCGCGCGCATAAAACTCAGAATCTCTCGCAATGTATTCCGCTATCGATTCGATATCTTCAGTTGCTTCCGGCGACCATTCTACTCTGTAGTCCATCGACTGAATTTCCTCTCCACATCCGCTTGACTCATGGTTCCTTCCACATCGGCACGGTCGATACCTCTACGTATTTTTTCAACCACATAGAGATGATACTGAACATCTTCCAGCATGCACTCGTCCGGCAATCGATCGAGCAGCGACTTCACTTCCTCTTTTGCCGTACTCATATTCACCTCGTGATTTCCAGCTTTCACTAATGAGATTGCTACTGTTTCCACGAGAGTATTCGAGCACGCATCTCATCAATACTCGTTTCTCCCCAATACCGCGTAATATCCTCAACGCTATCACCTTGTCCGCGTTCAAGAAGGATCGCAAACTCCGTCGCTTTCCGCACTCCAAGTTGTTCAACCAGGACCGCCCATCCTTCCCGGAGAAGCGTCACCGCCTCTGTTGTTCCTGCTAGATGTATTTGTGTGCCTTTCATACAGTATCTCCTTGTTGTAACCATTCCACGAATTGTCGTGGGTTCATGACAGAAAAATATGTTTAACGAGATGCTTTACGGTGACTTTTTGTTGCTTGCTTAATTTGACTTCCATTGCGGGGCCTTTTATTGGCAGATAAAGGGACACCCATATTGTATAGCAAGCACTAGATGGAAGTTCGCCGTAGTTATTCGCTGGGAGAAACCGCGGCAACAAGTCGTCCGCAGATCTCAACTCATTGTTTCCAGGTGCATTGATGGAGATATTCATGAATTTGATAAAGAAGCAATAGTTGTAGTATATAAGGCATTTCGCCGTATCTAAACACGGTAGAAAAAAGACACCCATTTTGTTTGACCTGATCTTCCCACTAAGCTACAACGTTTAGCTAGGAGTCCAACCATGACCGCCCCTCGCTCCGCTCTTGTCTCCCTTGAAGACACCCCCTGGTATAGTGCCTGCTTACTGCCCCAGGGACGGGGCGGGCAGGCGGCGAACCACCGCATCAAAGAACCACGAATCTCAAAAGGATACCGTGCAAGGGTATAACCATGGCCGAACCAGCCGAACGCCAAGCGACCTATGAGGACCTGCTACAGGTTCCGGCGCATTTTGTTGCCGAGATCGTCAATGGCCGTTTAGTCACCCATCCGAGACCAGCTCCGAGACATTTACAGGCAAGCTCATCACTCGGCGGAGAACTCAATGGTCCTTTCGACAAGGGTCGTGGTGGGCCAGGGGGGTGGCGGATCCTGGACGAACCCGAGCTGCATCTAGGTCCTCATATCCTGGTCCCAGATCTTGCGGGCTGGCGTCGAACACGCATGCCGAAGCTACCGGAAACCGCCTGGTTCGAGTTGGCCCCAGATTGGGTCTGTGAAGTCCTATCCCCCCGAACGGCCGCAGGCGATCGTACCGAGAAGCTGCCGATCTATGCGAAATACGGCGTAGCGTACACCTGGCTCATCGATCCCCAATTGCGCACCTTGGAAGCCTTCAAAAATAATGCCGGAAAGTGGCGCCTGCTTACCACCTTGAATGACCAGGAGCGGGTATCGCTCCCCCCGTTCGATGCTATCGCATTTAATCTATCGTTGCTGTGGGCGGATTGAGGAAACCTTTTTTCAAGCGACTAGCCCGTGGGGTGCGGTGGCAGCAAACCGCATCTTTGGACGGCGGCGTGCCCAACATTTTCCTGCGAATTAAAAACGAACGACCTGATCGTCCGTTTGCTCCGCAAGCAATGCCGAAAAGCAATGGGACATTGAAAGTGTCGGGTCCCGGATGATTGCGAGGAATTTTTTTAAAAAGGTGGGGCTGTTGTGCATACCATCGTTGGAGGGTCTGGAGGGGCTTTTTGTGGTGCAGGTTTTTCTTTGGGTGTCCTTTACTTTTCTTCGATTGAAAGCCCTGAAGTTTCAGCAATGATTGTCATACTGATCTCTTTTTTCTCCATTGCCTTTGCTACTTCAATCTTACTTTCCTTTAACCCCTCTTCTTTGCTTTTCTTTTACCCTTCCTGATCCTCTCTAATCTGAAATGTCAGAATGTCGGGAACTGAGTATTCCTGTCAAAACCGAAAAAAGTTCTTCAAGGTCGGAAGGAACACGGTATGAATCAATATCTTTTGATACCAGTTTTTCCTTTCTGTCAAGCTCTCCAAATCTCCATAAATCTCCGACCGTAACCGCTCCGTATATGGAAGCATCGCTTTCTTCAATATACTTGTCAGCCGCAATTAGTTCTACAGCCAACTGGCTGAATCCTTTTTCCATATCTGCTTTCTTAGCTTCGATAACTATCAGACTGATCTCCGATCTTACAAAATAATCAATATTTCCTTTAAGCTGATTACTGACATATAGAGGGTATTCTATATCGATATCTATTTCAATATGATCCATCAGTTCCAGCAGAACCGGGGCAACCAGAACTTCCCGTTTTGCTGTTTCCGAGTTGAGTGAGATATGAGGCAGTTTTTCATAGAAAGTCTTTTTCAATTCTTCCAGCGAACCTTTGAAAGGATGTACGGGAAGATCGATCTTTTCCAGCCGGAACTGATAACCGAACTCTGCAATAATCTCTTTGGTAGGATTACTCAGTTCGAAATAATCGGAAAAAGTATATGATTTTCCTTCTTCAAGTATCGGTTTTCTCATAAATCACCTGTCAGCTTTTTCGATTGGGGTAGTATTATCACTTTGTTGCTTATTAATAAATCACTTGATATAATTATCTGAGCTTTACGCTATTAGCCGAACAAAATTTAACCGAGGAAATTCTTATGGTATTACTACCCGTAAAATGCCCTGTCTGTAATGGTATTGATGTTACTAAACATGGCAACACCAGCAATGGCAAACAGAGTTTTATTTGCAAAGAACAGGCCTGTGAGGGCAAAACGTTATCCAGGATTATTCCGAAAAAGGGCGGTTATCGGAAACGAAACAACAAATCATTGAGATGGCACTGAATGGCAGCGGCATTCGTGATACCGCGCGGGTACTGGGTATCAGTCCTGTGACCGAAGGGAAATCGACTAACGAGACACCGCCGGGTGTTCTTGGACATGGGTGACCACGCTCCAGGAAATTGGATGACACGGGCGATTGCCGCGTACACTTCCTTCGTGGAGGTAGAATCTCATCTCCCGTGTTTCGATCGGATTTTCGAGAAGACCTCTTCGCCGGGGACGAGCTAGCTCCGCCAGCCTCAACGTGGGTGATGCGGCGCTCCGCCTCTTTGGCCCACAGTCGGTCAACCTCTTCGTCGAGCGGCAGGTTGAGGCTGGCGATAAGCTTTTCCACTAGACCCAAACGAGCGTCCGCAGGAAGAGAGAGGACTTCCTCTGTAATTCGGTCAGTAGTCGTTACCACGGTGTACCTCTTTCCATATACCATTTGAAGCACACGTCCCAACCGCGTAGGCGGCCACATCAATGGCAAACAGAGCGGCAAACTATTGAATACGCTCGACAATCCAACCGCGGTGGTGGTCGAAATTCAGGCCCGAGAATCGGGCTTCACCACACAAGAAGGCGTGGCGCACGCAGCGGGATACACAGTGATACCAAGGGATATCCTCAAGGGAAGTAACTCTCGAATATAAATGATAGCAGAAAACGTGGTCTGTCCCTGAAGTATCCCCGCAAATCAGCCCGCGTAGTTGGGCAAAGCCCGTAGATACTCTGTTTCGATGCAAGTCCAATGTGCCTCCTGTTCCACAAAAATTCACCTTCGATACATAAATTAGATTGATCAGGAAGCCGTTTCGAGGGGGGTGTAGAAACGGCTGCTGTCGAAGGGGGTGCGGTTCTTGCGCATGGCGTGGATGGCGTGCAGGAGCTTGCGCATGGCGGTACAGAGAGCCTGGAGCTTCTTCCGGCCACGGTTCTCAATCAGATGGTGGTAGTAGGCCCTGACCGTGGGATCATGTTGTGCGGCGCTGAGCGCGGGCCTGTAGAGGGCGATGCGCAGGTAGCGGTTGCCGGCCTTGGAGAGTCGAGGCTTTTGTTGACGCTGGAGCCGGACTGGTATTGCCGGGGATCGAGTCCGGCCATGGCGACCCATTGTTTCGCGGTCATGTCCTCAGGCAAGACCAGCCGTTCGCCGAGGAGTGAGATGGCGCTGGCGGCGGCGATGCCGGTGACGCTGACTAGGAGTTCGAAGATCTGCTGGCGTTCCTCCTCGCTAGCGATGAGGTCGAAGACCCGCTGGCGCAGGTGTTCGATCTGGGCCTCGAGGTGGGCAATGCTGTGGTGCAGATCAGCGATCAGGAAGTCGGGCGTGGTGGCGGTTTGCGCAAGGGCATGGAGCTGGTTTTTGGTTCGGGTTCGGAGCTGGTTGAGGGCGGCGATGCGGCGGGCACAGGCGCGGATGGCGAGGGCCAGGTCATCGGGGCGTTGCCAGGGCTCGAAGGGCATGCGCCGGGCAAACTCGGCGAGGACCGCGGCATCGACGGCATCGGTCTTGGGGTTAACCACCATGAGGGGGGGCCCGGCGTCCTCCAGGGCGAGGGCCAAATCGAGGTGATACTGGCCGGTGGCCTCCAGGCAGACGCGGTTTACCTTTGCCTTGCGCAAGCGGTTGCTCAGGGTTCGTGCCCGTGGGGGGTATTGTTGAATTCACGGGGTTTTCTGGTGCGACCGTCGCGAGCAATGACCAGGGTGACGGTTTTGCTGCTGACATCGATTCCGGCAACGTTCATGAGCGGTTTCTCGGAAGCAAAAAAGGCGCTAGGATTCCTTGAGGGACCCGGATCTTTACCAATGGGTCAAGTTTGTGCACGGCACAAAAACTCACATCTCCTCATGCAGCACTTGGGGGTATTGCGCCCATTGTTTTTATCCGCAGATTACGCAGATTTTCGCAGATTAAGAATAGAAATAATCTGCGAAAATCTGCGTAATCTGCGGATAACAAGTTTGTTCGCTGCACAAAAAATTCACGCCTCGTCGGTCTGAGGCAGAGCCTCGCTAGGATCATGACCTGGTTCCCCGACCCTGAACCCTCGCCTACAGCGCCATGCGGAGAAATGTGGGTTCTACATCAACGCCGATGGGCTCACACTCATGTTTCGCTAGAAACCGCGAAACAATTCCCTCTCCACAACCTACGTCGAGGCACTTACCGCGCAACCATTTAGGAAGTAGTAGTTCGAGGGCGGGGTCGAGCACGTACTTTCTAAAAGGATCGAGGTTTTTGTCAATCGCTTTGACCCACGCTAACGCGTTGGCTTCCCATTCTTTCTTGATTGACAAATCTGGCATGGCTAAAGAGTCAATTAGACATGGAATCGGGATGGCTGATCGGAAATATTAGAACCAGTTGCAATGAGTTAAGATCTGCGGACGACTTGTTGCCTCGGCCTCTTCCAGCGAACGACTGCGTTGAACTTCCGTCTGGTTCTTGGTCCCTATGGTTGCCGCGTCTATGCGAGTCGGACGATGCAGTATCGAGGGTTAATACGGTTGTTCTACCTCTCCCTTCCTTCACGGATGATATCGACAATTTCTTCTTTTGTAATTTTCGCCTTTATTGAGGGAACATTTAAGGGAGAAGTCGCTATTTTTTCAGGAATCAAAGCAAAGGTATGCCCATCCTTCCTTCTAATTAAAACTTTTCCGGTATTTTCAGCTTGTTCAAGGACAATCGCAAGTTTCCCCCGGGCTTCTGAATATGTATAGACATGCATTTCACCCCTCCAGTGTTGAAATCTTGAGATTCTGTGCTGTTTCTTTCAATTCTAAATCCAATGTCAGAATTGGTGCTTTTTGTCTCAAAGCACAATCTAACAAATATGCATCATATGCATACATAGCTGAGAATGCATTTCCAATCTCCCAAGGGATAGAGCCTGGACCAATCAGCGCATTACCAGTTATCAATTCAATAATTTTATCTCTTTCTGGCTCATCCACAATGACAGCAATCAATGCGGAGGTATCAATTACAATATCCATTTGGATAACGTCTCCACATAAAGTTCCACTGCTTCCTTCATATTCGCTAACACCTCGTCAAGCGAATCTCCCTGCGTATGACATCCTTTCATTTGCGGGCAATCCGTATTCATCTTTTTCAATTAAGCTGAGAATATCGGGCTGAGGGGAATGCTAGTTTACCGGAAAGATTAGGTCAAACAAAGTGGGTGTCCTCTAATTGCTCTAACTGTCCGGTGAAAAGGACCAGAAAGTGGTCCCGCGATCATGCCGGCCGTAACGAGTGGTGAACGCGGAGCAGGCCTCGAAAAGGAGAATGCGGAAGCCGACCCACCCGTAATCCGGGGAAGGCCGCCGTCGTTGGGGAAGACAGAGCGATAGGAGCACCCAACGAAGTGGCGACAGCATGCATGAACCGGGGAGAGTGACGCAACACGGGAAACTCCAGGTGAAGGTGTCGCGTGAGCACCAACCGGCAACCCGTGAGGGCCAGGCCGGGCCGTGTGGGGTGGCGGGAGGCCTGTAGTACCGAAGAGACCGGGTAATGCCGGTGGAGGAAAGGGGCCTCAGTTCGAGGGCAGTGTTGAAAGAAGCGAGGCACGGGAAACTGGCATGAGCTGACAAGTTCCGTCCAAGCTACAGAAGCTTCAGCGAGCACTTCATGCGAAAGCGAAGGAGGCACCTGACGACCGCTTCTATATCCGGTATGACAAGATCTACTGGAGAGACATCTTCGCCTATGGCTACCGGCTGGTACGCAGCAATGGCGGACAAGCCGGTGTGGATGGGGAAAGCTTCGCACAGATTGAGGAGTACGGAGTCGATCGGTGGCTGGGTGAACGGGCGCAAGCCGTGAAGGAGAAGCGTGGCGGTCCACCGCACGGTAGGCGTTGCTGACAGCTCCGAGGGAGAAGTAGTTCGCCCATTCGACCACAACGCGGTTCAGGGCGGTTACGCGCTCCTCGGCGGTGCTCAGCAGCCAACGGCGGCTGGTCTCCTCGCTGATCGTGCGGCAGACCTTTCGGATGCTTTTCCGCGCCGGTCGCGTGCCGATGTAGGCCCGTCCCGTCTTTGGTGAGTAGCATCGTCCAAAGGTATAGCCGAGAAAGTCGAAATGCTCCTGGGGGACTTGGCAGCGCCGGGTCTTTTCTTCGTTGACCGTCAGTTTGAGCCGCCCCATCATCTCCCGCATTGCCACCAGGGCCCGCTCACCCGTTCCGCGGCAGCAGATGACGAAATCATCGGCGTAGTTGACGATCCGGGCACCCAGACGCTTCTCCAGTCCCAGTGTCTTCCACCCCAATACAAAGCGGCGCATATACAGGTTGCTCAGCAGCGGCGAAATCGGCGCCCCTTGCGGGATGCCACGCTTGCTATCTTTCGCCTGCGTGGTTCGCTTCCGGCGCCCACCATCCGTCTCCTCTTCGACTGGCACCACCAGCCATTGCTTGATCAGAGCCAGCACATGGCGGTCACTGATCCGCCGCGCCACACTCCGCATCAACTCGGCATGGGGAATGGTGTCGAAGTATCCGCTCAGGTCGGCCTCGACGACTTCCGTGTAGCCAGTGTTCAGCAGCCGGTGGACATGGCGTACCGCTTCTTGCGCGTTTCGCCCTTCCCGGTAGGCATACTGCTCCGGTTGCAGGTCGGCCTCGTAGATCGGTGTCAGTACCAACACCGCCGCCGTTTGCACCACCCGGTCCCGAATCGTCGGGATACCGAGCGCGCGCTGTTTACCATTCGCCTTGGGGATTATGACCCGGCGCACCGGGCTTGCTCGGTAGCTCTTTTCCTTCCGGTCTTGCGCCAGTTCACCCAACCATCGTTCGACTCCGTACTCCTCGATCTGAGCGAAGCGCTCCCCATCCACACCGGCTTGTCCGCCATTGCTGCGTGCCAGCCGGTAGGCATGGGCCAGTATGTCTTCTCGGTAGATCTTGTCATACAGCGCGTAGAAACGGTCGTTGGGCGCTTCCTTCGCGTTCGCATGAAGTGCTCGCTGAAGCTTCTGTATCTTGGGTGGAACTTGTCGGCTCATGCCAATTTCCTCTACCTCGCTTCTTTCAACACTGCCCTCGAACTGAGGCCCCTTTCCTCCGCCAGCGTTACCCGGCCTCCTCGGTACTACGGGCCTCCCGCCACCCCACGCGGCCCGGCCTGGCCCTCACGGGTTGCCGGTTGGTGCTCACGCCGCACCTCCGCCTGGGACTTCCCGTGTTGCGTCACCCTCCCCTGTTCATGCATGCTGTCACCACTACCCCGGCGGAACCCTTGGGTGCTCTCATCGCTCTACCTTCCCCAACGGCGGCGGCCTTCCCCGGATTACGGGCGGGTCGGCTTCCGCATTATCCTTTTCGAGGCCTGCTCAGTGTTCACTACTCGTTACGGCCTGCATGATCGCGGGACCTCTGTTTGGTCCTTTACACCGAAGGCTTCGGCCGTTTCGTTACCTCCACGACCGCTCCGGTTGCTACCGGCTGGAGCGACAGTTGCCGGGTGGGAGTTTCACCCACTGAGAGGGTGCACCTTTCCACGGCGCACCGTAATCTGCGGATAAAAGCAATGAGCACAGCGCACCCGATCGTGCGTTTTTTGTGCGGTGCACAAACTTGACTCATTGGTAAAGATTCGAGTTCCTCAAGGATCCTAGCGAAACGCAAGCAGTCCCTTTCTCAAGTAAGTCGCAAACGCGATCAGAGTCAAGCATTCAAGAGGGGTGTCCTCTTTTCCCGTCTTTCCCCGAGCGACTTGTTAGCCAATTTAGATAAATTGAACGTTAATTGGGCACTTTGAAAAATACGATTTTTGTCAACGGCGCACTTGAATAATCAGTGGGTTAGAGTCGCCTGATCGGTGAAAACGACAATTTTTCAAGGTGCCCAATTATCTCTTCAACTTTTTTGAAATCATTTTTTTTGATAAAAAAGTTATAGGCTTCCGGCTGAATGATCACCCCGACAATCTCTCCGTTATCTCTTTCGATAATGATGTCTTCACCTTGCAATGGATCTGGGTTTTCAATGGATTTGAGCACATCCGTAGGAAGTTGGCTTGCCTTGACTTTCATGATGTTTCCTCAATTCTAAAAATTTAGCCCGCGTAGGGCGGGACAGGCCAGGGATGGCCGCATCCCGTCTTGTTTGCATCACACAAAGACACCACGCCACAAAGAAACGGGAGAAGAATCCTTCGTGTCTTTGTGGCTTGGTGTGAGCCCAACAGGCGGGATGCGCTGCGCTTTCCCGCCCTACGGTCCTTTTATTTCTTTATTTCGAGGCGGAGCGCGCGGCTATTGCTTGTCGCGCTTGATGCTTTGGTTGGGTGCGTTCTTGAGCCGCCGGTGCATCTCTTGGCTTGACACACCACCCTCCCTGCTCTGTCTTTCGCGCGAGCGCTCTATCAAGTCAACGAACGCGGGGTTCGTACTCAGAGACACGGTCTCCAGATCTACGTTGGGGACCGCAAGCAGCGCGGCAACCGGACGACCGTGATCCGTAACCACAAGAGGAAGATTCTCCCCATGTCCGGCATACTGCCCCAGGGCCTCCCGGACTTCAGCGATTTCGATGGTCTTCATAATTAGACCTTTTCCTCACCGATCCGGACCGAACTGCGGATCTTGATCCCTACAGCACGCACCAAGACGCGTTTCTCAGATTCCTCAACAATATCCTAACGAGGCTTCGCCTCAGACCGACGAGGCGTGATCATCGCTCTCTCGCGATCGAAAACGGAACCGTGATCGTGATTGTAGTCGTAATCGGAGACGCCAGGCAAAGCGGGCATGGAAAACCTGATGGCTACGGGTTTCGACCCGGCACCTGGCCGGGACCTCCGGATTCCACGATCGGCGAAAGTATTCTGTCTCTCCTACGGTGGCTTCGATCACGATTACGATTACGACAACGAGAGAGGTTAGACGTTTGCGAAATTTGACTCATTTGCACAAAATCTGGTCATTCAAGGAATCATAGTACGCCCGGAGGTCGCCGATGCGCAATTCCCAAGGCGCTACTGGGTTGGGACGCATGGGTTTTCGATTCCTCGTCTCTACGCCCGGCTGATGCGCGAGTTGGTTATCCACCAAATCATACGCGATTAATGCCGTCTACTCGAAATCTTCGAGTCTAGTAACTTTGCCCTGTCGGGCGTCTTTTCGGGAATGCTGGACAATCTTCCGGAACCGCGGATCGTTCAATAAACGGTACTCAAAGTACTCGTCCTCAGTGGCAAAACCTCTTATCACACCAACGGGCTTACCGTGGTTTGTGATAATGACCTCTTCCTTTGCTGCTTTCTTCACATACGAAGACAGATGATCTTTTAGTTCGCTAAGTGCGGTAGTGATCATAGCGATTTCACCCCATACTGATCGAGCCAGTTCTCTGTGTCCTCTTTCGGAACAATTGCTAACACGACGACGGTTTCTGCTTCCACATCGTAGAACACCCGATAGTCCTCCAGACGCAAGCGGTACTCGGGGTGATCCATACCCCGTAGCCGCTTGATCCGACTTCGGCTGGTCTTGGTGGGCTCGTGGCGCAGATGTGTTTCGAGCCCATCACGGACGATTGAGCGCCAGCGAGCGGGGATGCCCCGGTAGTGTTCCTTCGCCGTGTCCGTCAGGGCAATCTCGTAACGCATCCTTTCAGGGTAGCAGGTATCTGGCCAGAATCAAGGCCAGATTGCAGGCCAGAGGGGAGTCTCTTGAGATGGGATTCCCAGCGAACAAAGTGGGTGTCCTTTTATTACTATCAATTGGTGGGAAAAGGGGGCAGGCTCAATTAACTTTTTTCTATGTAGACGGGTAAAGAGTTTTCAAAAATTGAACCTGCCCCCTTTTCCCTGCAACGCCTAAACGGCCAAGCTCACCGGTCACTGCGGAGCGGCAGCGCAGTAGCGGTCCGGTGAAGCGACTTGTTATCGGATATTGCTTCTATCGGTGGCTCTACAAAAGGATGTCCAGCTCTTATATGCTCTGCTTCCAATTTCTTCAAATCTTCATAAATCGCTCGCAGGTTATAGTTAAATTTTGCGGCATAAGCTTCCCGACTTTGCCTGATTTCCTCAATGATTTCATCACTCGCCACTTTCTTCTCCAAGCAATTCTTCTGGGGTGCAAATGAATGGCAGAAACAGCCCAATTTCGTCTAAATAGGCCATTATATTTCTCTGTAATTCCGGGTTGGCAATGTGCCTGCAATTCCATGTTAGCAAATAGTCAATGCAATGAATTGTTGCAATAGCAATATGTAGCCCATCTTCTGCTGCTTTTGGTGGGATAATCCCTCTTTCTAGCGAGGCTTCGCCTCAGACCGACGAGCCGTGATTATCGCTCTATCGCTCTATCGCTATCGAAAGCGGAACCGTGATCGTGGTCGTGGTCGTAATCGGTGACGCCAGGCAAAGCGGGCACGGAAAACCTGATGGCTACGGGTTTCGACTCGGTACCTGGCCGGGACTTCCGGAAACCACCAACTGCGAAAGAATGCTGTCCCTCCTGCGGCGGCTTCGACTACGATCACGATCACGACAACGAGAGGGGTTAGACGTTGGCGAAATTTGACTCATTTGCACAAAATCCGGTCATTCAAGGAATCTAGTAGGGCTTCTGCTATTCGATAAGCCTCTTCTGTTGTCAGCAATAGCGGAATATCGTTAATGACCTCTATACGCTTCTGAGCAGCTTCAGAATCTCCGGCAGCACATTCACGCAATACCGATTCCGAAATGAACAGATCATAATCATCCCGTTTCTCCCACCATGCCAACGTTATTTGCTGGTGAGCCGCACCAATGATGGTTTTACTTGGCCGAGCCGTTAAGTAGCTGATGACGGAGGTTTCAAGATAGATTTTGCGTTTCAACGGATATGCTCTAGACCTGTTTTTTGTCTGCTAATTACCAAATAGGTAGAGTGGATTAAGTGCGAAACCCAGCGTACTGTAAGGGCCATCCTATGCTGGGTTTCGTTCCTCAACCCAGCCTACGACTTCACCTTGCCATTCCGATTCGTCAACAGATAT
The DNA here is from genome assembly GCA_011392765.1 of Candidatus Thiosymbion ectosymbiont of Catanema sp. Cochon2018. Taxonomy (GTDB): domain Bacteria; phylum Pseudomonadota; class Gammaproteobacteria; order Chromatiales; family Chromatiaceae; genus Thiosymbion; species Thiosymbion ectosymbiont_A. Next base: position 258,207 of record WYCW01000005.1, read on the forward strand.
ACGAAGTATATGGTGTTGCTCGGGCACAAGATTTCTCGCTTCGCTCGAAATGACACTAAACGTCAACCTTATCTGGTTCTACTTTGTCACATTCCATGATAACCCACCGATCTACAAGGAATCTGTCAAACAAGAAGATCCAAAAAGACCAGCAAGTCACCCCAAATGTGACAAAGTAGAATAAACCTGACAAACCAGAAGCAACCTCAAAAATAATAGTCAAAATCCCGCTCACTGCGCTGATACCAAACAAAGTGGATATCCTTTTTTCTTTTTTAGCATGTTAGGAAGATCGGTCAGTACGTCCAGTTCTCTGTTTTGAGTTCTTCAATCCGACCGAACTCCCGCAGATTGTTGCTGACCAAGGTCAGGTTGGACGCCAAGGCATGCGCGGCAATCCAGAGGTCGTTAGCACCAATTGGTGTACCAGCACGTTCGAGCTTAGCTCGAATACGAGCATAGTGGTGGGGGCTCTTATCCGGCAGCGTCAACACCGGGACAAGGTTAACGAACCGCTGCAACCGCTCTCTGACCTGTCCCGGATACTGACTCTTTTCCGCGCCGAGCAAGAGTTCGCCATAGGTGATTGTCGACATCCCAACGTCGCCTGGATGCAATCGCTCGAATCGACCAGCGACCTCCGAGGGATGGTGTCTGACGATGTAGATGCAGATGTTGGTGTCGAGAAGATAGCGCATGGTCCTCAGGGGGCTTCTCGGACTTCGGGAAGTGGGTCCTGCCGTCTCTCCGCGAAGAAGTCTCCGGGCATGGATGCCAGCAGATCGAATGCTTCACGCAGGTTCGCCTGTTTCTTGCACAGGATCACCTCGCCGCCGCGGCGTAGGATCTCGACCTCATCGACATCGAACTGGAAGCCATCGGGCAGTTGCACGCTTTGTGAGGTGCCACTGCGATTGATCTTGATTGTTGTCACAGGTTTTTTTTACCTCACAGTACCTACCGCCTAATCAGTTCTACTTTGTCACATTCCATGATAACCCACCGATCTACAAGGAATCTGCCAAACAATGAGATCCAAAAAGATCAGCACGTTACCCCAAATGTGACAAAGTAGAATAAAGGTCACTAAACAAGAAGTACCCTCAAAAGTAGTAGTCAAAATCCCGCTCACTCCGCTGATAACGTCGCAGGCGAAAGATATGGGCCGGTGCCGTATGGGGCTCGAGCTGGACGAAGTTGCGGCTGCCGGTCCATAAGTACCGGCGGTTGTCCAGTAGGTCGTGTACCTGGAAGGGTTTTTCCGGCGGTAGGTCGAACTCTTCGAGCGGCAGCTTCAGCCAGCCGGATTGGAGCCAGTTCGGATCCAGGTTGACGGTGACGATGAGGATTTCCGAAAAATCGTCACTGTGCTTGCCGTAACAGAGGATGTTTTCGTTATCGACTGGGTAGAATTCCAGGTTGTTGTTGGATTGCAGGACCGCGTTCTCGCGGCGGATTTTGTTCACCTGGGCGATGTAGTGCTTGAGGCTGTGCGGCTCGTCCAGGTTCCAACTGCGGATCTCGTATTTCTCCGAATTCATGTATTCTTCGCTGCCGATCTCTACCGGCAAGCCGTCACAGAGCTCAAATGGCGGTCCGTAGATCCCGTAGCTGCTGGATAGGGTGGCGGCAAGCACCAGCCGCACCTTGAATGCCGGTTGTCCACCGACCTGCAGGTAGTCGTTCAGAATGTCCGGGGTGTTGGGCCAGAAGTTGGGCCGGAAGTATTCCTTGAGGTCGGTGGTGGTCAGTGTCGTCAGATAGTCTTCCAGCTCCCATTTCGAGTTGCGCCAGGCGAAATAGGTGTAGGACTGGGTGAATCCCAGCTTGGCGAGCTGGCTCATGAGCCGGGGGCGGGTGAAGGCCTCGGCGAGGAAGATGGTGTCCGGGGCTTCTTTCTTTACGCTCGCGATCAACCACTCCCAAAAGGAGAAGTCCTTGGTGTGGGGATTGTCGACCCGGAAGATTCGTACTCCCTGCTCGATCCAGTACATAACGACGCGCTTCAGTTCCTCCCACAGTTCTTCCCAGGCCGGAGATTGGAATTCGAGCGGGTAGATGTCCTGGTATTTTTTCGGCGGATTCTCGGCATATTGAATGGTGTTGTCCGGCCGCATGCGGAACCACTCGGGATGCTCCTTGACGTAGGGATGGTCCGGTGAGCATTGAAAGGCGAGATCCAGGGCGATAGAGATTCCGAATACCTTGGCCTGGGCGACGAGCTTGCGGAAGTCGTCCAGGGTCCCGAGCTGGGGATGGATGGACATGTGCCCGCCTTCTGCCGAACCGATGGCCCAGGGGCTGCCGGCGTCGCCGGGTTCGGAGAAGGGGTTGTTGTTCTTGCCCTTGCGATGGGTCGTGCCTATAGGGTGGATCGGGGGCAGGTAGAGGACGTCGAATCCCATGTCCGCGATATAGGGCAGCCGAGCAATCAGGTCGTTGAAGGTCCCGTGTTCTCCGGGGTGAGGGCTGCAGGAACGTGGGAAGACCTCGTACCAGGCGCTGAATAGCGCCTGCTTGGGATCGACGACGATCGGGAGGACTTTTTCATACCTGGTGGCGTGTTCCCGATCCGGATGGCGTCGCATGAGGTCCGCCAGCTCGTCGGAGAGAGAAACCCGGATCGCCTCGGCGATGTTCTGTCTGTTGCCGACGGCCTCGATGCACCGGGAAAAGGCGTCCTGATCCGCTTTTTCCACTTTTTCCACGGTTTCCACAGTGGATGCGCGCTTGGCGGCCTCTTCGACCAGGTTCAGTCCGATCAAGAGGTCCACGGCGACGTCCTGGGCCGCGTTGACCCGTTTTTCGAGATCCCGTTGCCAGGAGGCGAAGTCGTCGATCCAGGCCTCGATTGTGTACTCCCAACGCCCGAGCCGGCTCACTTTGATCTGTGCCTGCCAGCGGTCATTGATGTCGTGCTCCATCGGGGTCTCGGACCATTCGGATGCGGTTTCTTCCTTGTAAAGCAGCATGGCGGCCAGGGCATTGTGGCCATCCACCACGATGTCGGCGGTTATTTCAACATCATCGTCCACAATGCGCTTGATCGGGTACCGCCCGCCTTCGACCTGGGGTTGTATCCCGCTGATCTGGACTCGGTTGCGGCGTTTGGTCGGCAGTTCTTCTACAGGGGGAAGAACAGGGGAAAGAGGGGAAAGCGCAGCTTCTTGTTGGCGGGATGGCTGTGTTTCCCCCGTCTCGGCCGGGCGTTCGGCCTGCGATTGATCCCCTCTCCCTAAGCCCCCTCGCTGCGCTCGGGGCAGGCTCTCTCCCGGCGGGAGAGGGACTTTTGCGACGCTCTCTTGCCGGGGAGAGGAGGGTGCCTCTCCCGTCTCGGCCGGGCGTTCGGCCTGCGATTGATCCCCTCTCCCTAAGCCCCCTCGCTGCGCTTGGGGCAGGCTCTCTCCCGGCAGGAGAGGGGCTTTTGTGACATCCTCTTGTTGGGGAGGGGAGGGTGCTTCTCCTGTTTCGACCGGACGCTCGGCTTCCGCAACGGAACGCGCAGTCTCTCGTTTGGGGGATGAAGGCGTACTTGCCGCCTGGGCTGGACGCTCGGTCTCCGCAACGGAAGGGGCAGTGAAAAAAGCGGTTTCCGGTTTGGGAGGGGAGGGCGCCTCTCCCGTCTCGGCCGGGCGTTCGGTCTCCGCTTTGGGAGGGGAGGGTGCCTCGTTGGTTTCGGTCAGGCACTTGGTCTGTGAAACGGAAGGGGTGGTGGTTTCCTGTTCGCGAGTCACGTCTTGCTCCCCCTAGCTTTAAGTGTTTGCTGGTAGAAACCGAGGGTTTTTGCGGCAACGCTCGCCCAACTGAAGTGTGCTTCGACCCGCTTTCTGGCCCGTTTTCCCATTTCACGGCTTGCTTCCGAGGCGCGCAGCAGTTGGTTAATCGCGGCGGCGAGGTCCGCCGAAAAGCGTTGCGGGTTGGCCGGCTCTACATCGGTTTCGCCACGTGGGTCGATTGCAACCAAAAGACCGGTTTGGTCGGGAATCACGACTTCGGGAATACCGCCGACCTCCGATGCCACGACCGGCGTCTCACAAGCCATAGCCTCCAGATTGATGATGCCGAACGGCTCGTATACGGAAGGACACACGAAGACCGAGGCCTGTGAATAGAGGGCGATGATGGCCTCCTTCGGCAGCATTTCCGGGATCCAGATAATCGGATTGGCGGTATGTCTCCTGGCTTCGTCTACCGCGTGCTCCATCTCTTCGCCGATCTCCCGGGTGTCGGGGGCGCCGGCGCAGAGGACGATCTGTACCCCCGCATCGATGGAGCGGATGGCATTGACCAGATGGATGATGCCCTTCTGCCGGGTAATCCGCCCGACAAACAGGACATAGGGTACTTCGCGCGCGATACCGTGCCGGTCCAGGACCTGTGGGTCGATGGTCGGCTTGTATTGATCGAGGTTGATGCCGTTGTGGATGATCCCGATACGTTCCAACGGCACATCGTACAGTTTATGGACGTCCTCTTTCATGGAGCGGGATACGGCAACCACCCCATCCGCGTTTTGGTAGGCTGTGCGCTCGACCCATGAGCTGGCATGGTAGGCCGTACCCAGCTGCTCGACTTTCCAGGGTCGGTGCGGCTCCAGGGAGTGAGTGGTCAAGACCATGGGGATCTGCAGCAGTTGCTTGACCAACATCCCGGCCAGGTGGCTATACCAGGTATGGCAATGCACGATGTCCACATCCGCCATCTCGCCGGCCATTACCAGGTCGTTGAGCATGGTTTCGAGGAACTTGCGATGCCGGGGGTCTATGGTGTGGAAGTCCAGTGATGGATTTATCCCCGACACCGAGAGGTTGTCGCGTTGTTCCTTCTGCTCGCCGAAGCAGAGGACCTTTACCGCGTGCCGCCCCTGGTCGAGTTTGCACAACTCATCGGTCAGGTACTCTACGCTGACCCCTGCCCCTCCGTAGACATGCGGCGGATATTCGTTGGTGAGAATGCCGATTTTCATGAATAACCCTCGACCATTGGGAAGTACGAGCACCCCTGACTACGGCGCGTTGATATTAGCCCCTGGTACGGCAGTAAAGATCATATTTTCTTTTTTTGTCCGCAGATTACGCGGATTCTCACAGATTATTCATTTTTTTAATCTGCGAAAATCTGTGTAATCTGCGGATAAACGAACGCCAATCGGTCGCAAAAGATCATATTCTCTTTTTTTGTCCGCAGAGCCGCATCATGGATGTTATCGGTATTTCGGCACTGTTGTACCAGCCCCCTCAGTTTTGCCGTCCAAGTCGTCAACTGTCTGCTTCACTGCCGCGGCGACCGCTTGCTTATCCGCGTCTTCAACACGCGGCGCGTCTTTCGCATTCGGCAGCTTGTCCGTATCCGCTGCGACCGGCTCGGGTTCGGGTTCGCGCTTCAAGATGATGCCGGACAGGGGCGGCAGGGTGACGACCAGGGAATCGGGTCGTCCCATCCACTCGATCTCGTCGGTCCGGAGGATCCAGGCCCCGTTGCCCATGCCGCTGCCGTGGTAGTCCGTGGCGTCCGAGTTCAGGATCTCTTGGTAGATGCCGGGCGCGGGTACTCCGATCCGATAGTCCGTGCGGGGAACCGGGGTGAAGTTGAGCGCCACCAGCAGGAAGTCTTCTCCGGCCCGGCGCACATAGACCAGGATCGAGTTCTGGGCGTCGTGGCAGTCGAGCCACTCGAAGCCTTCCCAATCGAAATCATAGGTGTACAGGACCGGATAGCTCCGATAGATCCGGTTGAGGTCGCACACCAGCTTCCGAATTCCCTGGTGGGTCGGGTAATCGAGCAGATACCAGTCGAGAACGTTGGCGCTGTTCCACTCCTCACCCTGTCCGAACTCGCTGCCCATGAACAGGAGCTTTTTCCCCGGATGGGTGAACAGATAGACGTAGATCAGGCGGAGGTTGGCGAAACGCTGCCAGTCGTCCCCGGGCATCTTGTAGAGCATGGAGCGCTTGCCGTGCACCACCTCGTCGTGGGAGAAGGGCAGCAGAAAATTCTCGGTGAAGGTGTAGAGCATACTGAAGGTCAGCATGTCCTGGTGGTATTGGCGGTGGATCGGTTCGTGCGCGATGTAGGCCAGGGTGTCGTTCATCCAGCCCATGTTCCATTTCAGGTCGAACCCCAGGCCGCCGAGGTAGGTGGGCTTGGTGACCTGGGGCCAGGAGGTGGATTCCTCGGCCATGACCAGCGCCCCGGGGACCTGGGAGTGGGTGACCTCGTTGAGCTCGCGCATGAAGTCGATGGCCTCCAGATTCTCGCGCCCGCCGTATTTGTTGGGGATCCACTGACCCTCCTCGCGCGAGTAATCCAGGTAGAGCATGGAGGCCACGGCGTCCACCCGAATGCCGTCGAGATGGAATTCTTCGAGCCAGAACAGGGCACTGGAGATCAGGAAGTTCTTTACCTCGTAGCGCCCATAGTTGTAGATCAGCGTGGACCAGTCCAGGTGCTCGCCCAGACGCGGGTCTTCGTGCTCATAAAGGGCGGTGCCGTCGAAACGGGCCAGGCCGTGGGCGTCCTTCGGGAAGTGGGCCGGCACCCAGTCGAGGATGATGCCGATGTCGTTTTGGTGGCAGTGGTCCACGAACCAGCGGAAATCGTCCGGGGTGCCGAAGCGGCTGGTGGGGGCGAAGTAGCCGGTGGTCTGATAGCCCCAGGAGGCGTCGAACGGGTGTTCGGTTACCGGCAAGAGTTCGATGTGCGTAAAGCCCAAGTCTTTCACGTAGGATACCAGGCGCTCGCCCAGGACCCGATAGTTGAGCAGTTCACCTTCCGGACCGCGCTGCCACGAGCCCAGGTGGACCTCGTAGATGGACAGGGGCTCGTGCAGCCAGTCGTGCTTGGCGCGCTGTTCGAGCCAGGCGGCATCGTCCCATTTGAACTTACTCGGTGGCTCGACGATGGAGGCCGTGCTGGGACGTACCTCGAAACGACGGCCGAAGGGATCGGATTTGAGGAAGATATCGCTGTTCTTGGCGCGGACCTCGTACTTGTAGACAACGCCTGCCGGTAGGTCCGGTATGAAGAGCTCCCACACCCCGTTGCCGTGGACGCGCATCGGGTGCGCGCGCCCGTCCCAGCGGTTGAAATCCCCGACCACGCTGACGCGCTCGGCGCTCGGGGCCCAGACGGAAAACAACACGCCGGCGACGCCGGCGACGTCATGCACCCGTGCTCCGAGCAGGCGATGGGCGTGCCACAGCTTGCCCTCACCGAACAGGTGCATGTCGAAGTCCGGTAGTTGGGGCGGGTAACCGTAGGGGTCGTGGGCGATGTGCTCACGGTGTTCGTCATCGCGCCAGATGATCCGATAGCGCTCCGGCACCTGCTTGGCGTCGCCTTCCCATTCGAAAATGTCCGTCCCCTCGATCCGTTGCAGCCGGTGGTTGCCTTCGGCGATGCTCACTTCCTCCGCGCGGGGGAGGAGCACCCGCACCCGCACGCGCCCCTTGTCCTCCTCGTGCCGGCCGAGCAACTCGAAGGGATCATGATGGCGTCCCTCGACGAGCTGCTGCAACGCGGGGGAAAGTTCTGGATTGTTCATTAGGATCGTACCTCGTCCGGACCTGAAGGCGACGACTTGTGCGTCAAGTCGATAATAATCACATAATTCGCGGCGGAAATCTGCCCGTATTCTCGATTGCGCAGCTAGGATTCCTTGACGGACCCGCATCTTTACCAATGGGTCAAGTTTGTGCAGTGCACAAATCGGGATCGAAATCGAGATTCCGATTGCGACCCCGATCCCGATCCCGATTTCGACCTACCCCGGCTCTCCAACGGCTGGTTGGGCGTAGGAGAGGGGACCTTACGGGAGAGGGGCTTTGGGGGCCTCATGCCTCGTCGGTCTGAGGCGAAGCCTTGCTGGATGCCGTCCCGGACATCCGCCTCAGGGCAGGAACGCAGGCAGGCGGATCGCACCACCGCGCGTTCGGCGCAGGTCGCCATGGCGACCCGCCGGCTATTCCTCCCGCTTGACGATGATGCCGTCTCCGCGCTTCCCTTCGACGATCACCACTTTCCCCATGGTAGGGTGGCGGGCAATGGATACCTTGAACGCCGGGCGCTCTTTGACGGTGATGATTTCAGACTCTTCCTTAATATCCTGCATGATTTGGGGTGCGGCGTCGAAAAGACGCATCAGGAATGCTCCTCTTGTCGGGTTCGTGAGTAAACTTTGCCCCTGCCGATGGGGACCTTTCATTCGTCCATACTACAACAACTTGTCTCCATGCGAGGGTGTCGTAAAGGCCCAAATCGGGATCGGGATTGGAGCGCCGGCATCCTGCCGGCAACTATCTGCCACCAGGATGGCGGCGCTCCGATGGCCCGTGCCCAATCCCGAGGTTGGGCACGCCCACCGTCCGAAGATACGGTTCGCCACTGGCCGGGCGTCCATCGACGCGGTTCGCGGTCGGGATTGGTGTAATCCTGCTACGGTATACCGCGCTCACCGCACCCTACGTCCATCCTACGGCTTTGCCCAATCCAATCGGAAATCAGGTGAGTTTCTCAAACAGCAGCTGATGGGCCGGAAACGGCCGCTCCAATATGGCTGCCCCGAAGGGGGCGAAACAGGAGAAGGCCAGGAGAAAGAGCAATACCTTCACCGGCACCCGTATCCTTTTCAGCGCAGACCAGTAAAGGATCAACAGCAGCGAGACGTTGGCGGACATGCCGACCCAGCGGTAGAAATCGCCGGCGAAAAATACCGCGGACAGTGGGAATATGCTGACGAGGAACGCCATTACTCTAAGAAAAAAACTCGATTCCCGCAGGTAGAAGGAAAGCACGATCGCAAGGGATAGGGCATAGACTACCGGGATGGCGATGTAACCAACGGTCCCCGCCAGTGAGCGCACGGCCTGCTCGCCGAGTTGCCGATCCTCTTGTATGGAATAGGACAGCTCATCATAGCCGCTCCACCGGGAGTGCTGGTAGGCCGCGTTAGGCAGCCTCTCCTTCATCATTTCCTGATACGAGGCCCGCTGCGCGTCGATTCTGCCGAAGGATAAGACGCTTACGATGACGATTATGACCGGCAGGGACAACAGCACGGCGTTCGCGATGTTCCGGTTTGTGAGCTGCCATGCGGGCGGAGAGCGGTAGGCGTGGAGAAAGAACAGTACCGGCAGGAGAAAGATGAACAACTCGTGCATCAATACCCCGATACAGGAAAGGATCGTCAAGGTGACACCCTGCCTCACGAACAGGATCAGTATCGCCAATATGATGAGGAGTTGAAGGTCCTGGGAACCCGTAAGATAGGCGCTGTGCAGGATGAATGCCGGCGAGAGGAATACTACGGCGTAGCCGACGAGGTTATCGAAAGGAACTGTTTTCAGGCAGAAGTAGAGAATCAGAGAGGTCAGCAGGAGTGTCTTCAAGGCATAGATGGAGTATGCGAACACATACTCATTGGGAGCGATTTTGTTCAACCCCGACTCGGTCAGTAGAGTACCGAATAGTGCGCGTTTGCTGAATCCGAAATCGAAATAACTGATGTAGTAATGCCACAGCCTGCCGAAAGACTGGATCTCTCGTTCAGTGATGAACCAGCGATTCAGGAAGACCAGGGAAATGAGGAACGCCGTGCAGGCCATGGCCGTGATTACGGCGGATCGATTCTTGTAGTCGGTGAGACAGGTCATGAGGTTATTGCTGGGTTTTGGCCGTCCCTGGCCGCGACCCAGCCTACGGCCTACGGTCCCTTTTTAGGGCACCTTGAAAAATAGGCGTTTTCACCGATCAGGCGACTCTAACCTACTGATTATTCAAGTGCGCCGTTGACAAAAATCGTATTTTTCAAAGTGCCCTTTAGACGGTCTCTTAACGCCAGGGCACCATGACGCAAAGAGTATTGTTGTTTTCCTGGCAATGCAAACGCGACCGAAGAGGGGAGGCAATCGTATGTCAACTGCAGCTGCCGACACTACCAACCTTGCCCCCGAAGACATCCGGTATATCAAAGAACATCTTGGGGACTGGCTCACCGAGCAATCGTTGGGCAAGCCGCCGGCGGTCTATGAAATCGAGCTGCGGGAGCAGATGGACAAGCGTTTCGAGGCCATGCAGAAGGAGATGGACCGGCGCCTTGATGCCGTCGACAGGCGTTTCGAGATGCTGGCCCAGCGTATGGATTCGTTCATGCTCTGGTTGTATGCCATCACCTTGACCGTCGGCGGTCTCATCGCCGTGGCGGTCTTCAAGCTATGGTCTTGAACCGAAAAACCGGAGGGGATAGATCCTATGTCTACTGCAGCTACCGATACCACGAACCTCGTAAAATCCAGAGACCATTTCCTTACGATCAGGCGGTCAACAACTTGCTGGCACAAGTCCAAATTACAATTAGAACCACGGAGGCAGACACGAATAAACACGGATTGTGATCCGTGTTTATTCGTGTCTGCCTCCGTGGTTCTTCTACAAGTTCAATTAACAAATGGGCACCTTGAAAAATAGGCATTTTCACCATTCAAGCGACTCTAAGCTATTGATTATTCATGCGTGCCGTTGACAGAAATCGTATTTTTCAAAGTGCCCAAATGGCTTTAGGATTTCTACTACGCTGCACTAGCGAGGCTTCGCCTCAGACCATTGATGCGTGAATTTTCGTACGGAAACCGGAAAACCACGAATGCACACGAATCGACACGAATTGTGATTTGTGTTTAAAAGCAGTTTACTCATATTGTTTCACCATTTCTACCAACACCCCGACAATCTTGGTAACGTTTGCAATATAATATTCTTGTAAATCGATATAAGCCGTATTATCCTCGTATTTTAAAAACTTCCATGTATTTCCTGTTGTTACCGCACCGTATATAATTGGTAAATGCGAACCCTCTTTGTCATTGAATATGCTCGATGCATACATTGCTGCTATACATTGCCCCAACCCGCCGGCAATATACTCATTTTTTGCTTCAACAACAGTAATGACAGGGGCGCTCATATAAAACTGCTCCTGTGACTTGCTGATAATAAAATCACAAAAACCGGTTAGGCTTTTTTCTTTATCGACATCGAGGTTGACTCCGGAAAAGAAGCTGATTTTATTATCTAGTATTCTCCTGACTTCCAGCAACACGTTTGCAATTATCAGCTCTGAACGAATCTTTTCAGTTCCAACAGCCATAGCGAGTGGCACATTGTATTTTAAGGTGGTCAACAAATAATCACTAATTTGGATTTCCTGTATACAGGAGAACAAATCTCTATCTTCAATCACATTTACATTGAGTTCTTCCTTGACTCTTTTTAATGTGAAATCACTATATGACATAGACTTACCTACTCAATTTTGGTCACGCCGTCACGGTAGGACGGCCAGTTACCCGCGGAGTGGATTTCATCACTCATCATTCATCACTTTCTGGTCTCATAGTGGACTCTCTCACAAACCTTCTATCTCTTCCCGCGTCAGCTCAGTGTATTTCATGATCTTATCCACGGGCTCGCCGGCCTGCTTCATGCTTTTTGCCGTCGCTTTTTTCCCTTTTTCCAGGCCCTTCTCCAGGCCTTCCTCCCGGCCCTTCTCCAGGCCCTCCTCCCGGCCCTCTTTCTTTCCCTCTATGCGTCCGTCCATGAAGGAGGAATAATACATGCTGGCCTGGTAACGCAACTCTTCGATATGCCATTCGTAAGCTCGCCTTTCTTCCTCCCCCAGCTTCAGGATATCCAGGACTTCTTTGGCCCTGGCCAGCCCCTTGGCGCGAAATCCTTCCTCGATCTCTTCGTTCTTCAGAAAATAGATCCACTCATCCAGGGGATCCTTGGCGATGTCGTTGAATTGATTGACCTTCAGAAGATAGTATTCCGGATAGAGCTCATGGGGGTATTGCTTGCCGAAGAGCGCCTGTTGTTTGTTGTTCAACCGCAGCTCATCCTGGTAATGGATCCCTCGGAATTGGGTTTTTCCATGATAAACATAGTCCTCGCCATGTCCCAGATCGAAGTACAGGATATTGATGGAAATCACCTTGACGACATTTCCGTAGCGTTCCGCCTTGGATAAGTGCTCCGTAATTGCCTTGGCGGTTGCAAACAGGATCCGTTGGAGGTAGTCGAACTCCCTTTCGTACTGGATCTCGATGAGGATGATTTCCTGTTTCCGGTTCCGGACCTTCATATCCACACGATTGGATTTGTCGTGGGTATGATCGCGGTTGCTTTCGCTTTCGAGGATCTCCAGGATCTCAATGTCATCCTTCAGCAATTCCGACAAGAAGCCTTCCAAGACCTCGTAATTGGCCTTGCTGCGTAGTAAGCGCTTCAGCGCCCAATCGAAGCTGACGAGTTTTCTTTTGTTCATTTTGCCGTAAACCTCGTTTCGTAATCATTCAGCCCACCGATAAGGGAAACTACGAATCCCGCGAATCCGCACGAATCAGTTTTCGCGTAGCCCGTAGGCTGGGTTGAGGTACGAAACCCAGCTATCCTGTGCTAAAAAAGTCTTTCTTTACTTTTTATTTTTAAGTATTCCTCGACTGATATTGGTGGACAAAAGTCAGTTGGCCTCTCCTCGTTTATAAGATATGTTGTCTCAATTCTACCCGAAGGTTTATTTAGTCTGTGTAACGGAAAAAACTTTGATGGCCTTTTCGGCCTGTTTAAGGAAATCGAGCCGAATGCAACCTTACATTTCTCGTTTTTAATTGGACGGGCAGCAATCCAATTCCCATATAGTTTTCCTCTACTGGGTATTAATAGGATCATACACCCATCATTTTCGAAGGGTTCATATCTGTCTTCTTCGAGTTCAGATCCGTTTTCCGGTTTCAATTTCAGACGCCCGATCAGAGAATATTTCATGTATGCTTTATCGTTACTTACTTCGATATCTCCGTTTAATTCAGCATCCCCCAAGGGCTCTTTAGTTGGTCTTTCATATATATACACGTATGCTATAATCTTATAGCAAGATGAGGAACGATTCATTTTGGGGCGGATAGAACGATTTATTTTTGCATGGATAGTATAGAGCATATCAAGATCACATTCCGGATCCAGTTTGGAGTTACCACAGATGAGGTCCTGAGCACTCCCCTCATATATCCCATCGAGTTCACTAATTAGATTCATGAGCCGCGTTGGTAATTTAAAAAAGAAAGAAATAATAATGCTACCAGCAATACCAGCAATACCAGCAATACTGGCAATACTGGCAATACTGGCAATACTGGCAATAGTGCCAGTCAAAATAGCATGCTCGTTAATGAGGGTGTAAATATCATTAATTGTCATTCTCATTTTCTCCTTTGATCTTGAATGCCTCAACCCAGTCTACCCACTTGCCTTTTCGTTGTAAATGACTTCATGAGTTTCACCTGCGTGCACTTTTCGCGTAGATTCGCGTGATTCGTAGTTTTCCTCTCTTTTATCAACGGGTAACGCTTAACTTAAGCGCGTCGCATTCATCATTCCGCATTCATCACTCATCACTATTTCCCGCTACGGACATGCGCGCAAAACTCGCCTGCAGGCTGGATTCCGAATCGATCAGAAATTGACCGGAGACCACCACTGTGTCGTCCTCGTCCAGGCCGGAGAGGATTTCCACCGCGCCGCCCTGGTGCATACCGGTCGCCACATCCACCGGCCGGAACCGGCCTGCTCCGAGGGCCAGGACCACGCTCTCGCGCTCGCCGGTAACGATGAGCGCCTCGCTCGGTATCTTGAGCACACCCTTCCTGGGACCACCGTGGATCACCACCTCGGCGAACATATTCGGCTTCAGCAGGTGGTTCGGGTTGGGAAAGACCAAGCGGACACGCAGGGTCCGGGTCTTGGGGTCCAGGTCGGGATAGAGATAGTCCACGACGCCCTTCCACTGCTTGCTCGGATAGGCGGGCACCCGGATCTCGGCCTCGAGCCCGAGCCGCAGCCAGGCGATCTGGTGTTCGAAGACATCCACCAGGACCCATATCTGACTCGAATCGGCGATGGTGAACATCTCCGTGTCCTTGCTCACATACATGCCGTCGCGGGCCATCATCTGCTCAAACGATACCATACGCCTCGTATATCGGTTGCCGAACCGAAATGGCAAGGCGAGGGTCGGTTCTGAAGATCTCTCCCTACGGTCGAGATGACATTCCCTCTTTGCCCCCACGCAATCTGCGGATTCAAAACACAAACATGATCGAGAAGGGGAGGGTATACTTCAATCGCGTATTCGATACATCCATTGGCACCATGAATCTTGCGGCAGAAGACATCCGGTTCATCAAGGAGCACCTCGGGGAGCGGCTTACCGAGCAGTCGTTGGGCAAGCCGCCGGCGGTCTATGAGATCGAGCTGCGCGAACGGATGATACGGGTGGAGGAGATGGACCGGCGCTTCGAGGCTATGCAGAAGGAGATGGACCGGCGCCTTGATGCCGTCGAGAGGCGTTTCGAGATGCTGACCCAGCGTATGGATTCGTTCATGCTCTGGTTGTATGCCATTATCTTGACCGTGGGCGGTCTCATCACCGTGGCGGCACTCAAGCTATTGCCCTGAGCTGAAAATCCGAACCCTTCCTGTCCTGATAACTCCCCATTGATGCTGCATATCTGCAGCGCTCGATAGGGTGTCGTAAAAGCTGGTAAGTCCGTCCTCCAAACGGCATCGGGTCCGTGAAAACCAGCGACCCGACACCCCACCGTCGTTAAATGAGCGCTGGCACCTAGAGCAGGCAGCGGCGATTCCCGCAACTTGTCCTCCCTGGCGCCTGGATTCCGGCGTCCCAGCCGGAATGACGACCTGCAGTTCAGGCCTGGTTGACGCGCTTGTTAGGCTAGATATCCCCGAAAAGGGGGGCGCCCTATGCCTTCCCTATAGCTTCACCCGTGTCTGGGAATATCTGTAGCCTGGAGCCGAGACGCAGACATAGAGAAAACGCCGGAACGTAGGAAGCCGCGACGGAGTTAGCCGTAAGTCGCTTACCGGTATGCTTATACGCCTTGAGGAAACAGAGGCGCGCTTCACCAGTTTTCCTTGGTACCAGATGGTGACCACCGCCTCCGCCGGGGTAGGGCTGATGCGGATGTTTAGGTTGTTGTGTCGGATGCTGGCGCTCAGCCTGATTGGCACAGGTTCCTCTGCCCAAAGTTGCAATGTGGGGTCACCCACCACATGGTAGATTTCGAAGTGGTTCTTAACCCCAGCATCAGTGCCGTGTGCCACCAGCAGGTAGGATTTCGCATAGTTGAGGATATCGCCGAGGCGGTTATGCTTGATCGCATAGCTAGCGTTGGTGCCCGGAAAGCCAGCGATGATACCCGGCCACATGGCGTCGAATAGACCCTTCATGAGACTGTCATTACGCCAGGTGCCAGATAACTCGGTGGCAGCAACCAATGAAGGGGCACCCCCCTTCAGTTCCATGATGTCCTCAGCGAAGCTGTCGCTGGGATTGTGGTCGAAGCGGCCGGTTAGGCAGTTGATGCTGTAAAAGATTGACGGGTAGCGGCTCGATATAGACTCTAAATGGTCCTTGGTGAAAGAGGGATGGGACCAGCCCGTCTCGTTGCCATGATCCCGGTGGCCTACCACTAGTTGACCCTCGGAGGTTGCGGAGATCAGCATATCTGTGGCGTCGTCACTTTCCACGATGGCGTTGCGCACCTCTGTCGGAACCGCTGTACCGTCCTTGTGTTTTTGCGGATTGGGGTTGTTGGAAACATATACCCGTTCAACGGAAAAACCGAGGGAGATCATGTGGTTACGAATGCCCTCCATGGTCTTCATGTAGGCCCGGTTAGCGCGCCCGTCTTGGGGCCAGTCATCCTGGAAATACGCCGCAAAGGTCATGCGCTGGTAGTAGTCGGGGTCGCAGGGTGGGGTTCGCTCGTAGTCGATGATCTGCTGCACTACCGCTTTCGCGTCGTCCAGCGAATCGACAGGGATTCGGCCGCCGGATACCCAGGGCAGTACGCAATCGCTGGCGTTGGCAGCATCTTTCTTGGTGAAATAGTAGTGGTCGGTGGTAGTTCCCTCACGCTCCTCCGACGCAATGGCCGCGACATCGCCGAATAGTAGTACATAGCGAAGGCGGGACATAAAAAACTTGCGGCGGTTCCGGATATATTTCTTGATCTTGTCCACCGAGTTGCCCGCAGTTGCGATGGACACGGTTTCGGTGATCAGGCCTTTGCGGTTCTTCCAGTCAGCCAGTAGTTCTGCTGCACTCTTCAGTTTGTCATCATAGATAATGAGAAACTCGGGGCCTCGGGATCGAATCACTATGGGACCAGGTATACGGTTTACCGGCATCCGCTCGGCGATACGACGACGTGGATTGAGGACTAGATTACCGTAACCCTCGCGGTTCACGGCCAGATCCATCAGGGGGAATTCCTCCATGTCCTCCTTGTCTGCTTCCTTTGCGATCAACTTGATGGTTACTTTGATGTTGCTATAGCCCACCAGTTGCCGTTTGCCCGCGCTGTACTGGAGTGGACGCACGTGGATCGCTAGCACTTTGTAATCGTCCAAGTTTTGTGGCTCGCCGACCTGCACCACGTCCGCTGGATACAGGGTGTCTTTTCCGTAGGTCTCGGTGTCGTATTCGAATTCCCCCATTTCATCGGCCTTGTCGGTGGCCTGCTCTTGGGCCGGTGTGATCAAAATATCATCGAACTTGACCGGTTTGCTCTTTCTGCTGCTGATTTCATAGTCGCAACCAGGCGGGATCTGTACGAAACGTCCGAACGAGGGCAGGAGCGGCTTGCCGCTCTCGGACACAAACCCGGCTCCCGAGATTCCTATTTCCTTGAACGGGAGGGTTTGGTCATCCATCTGCTGCTCGTTATCGCCCACAGTGAAGCCAGGGAAGATATAATTTATCTCGATATGGTCTTCCCTTTCTTCCACCGATACCACCGGTTTCTCCGAATACAGCTTCAGATCGAATTCGACAGGCAATCCTGCAGGGGATAGAGATAGAAACTCAGACATGATAATTTCTCCTTTCTTGAAAGAGTTTGTAATGCAAGCAACTCATGTCAAAGGACCATTATGGCGGTCTGTGAACTTTTCCCTCCTTACATAGCAACATGCAATCTGCGGCTTCTATACCATAAAGAACATAAAATTGCGCATATGTTGATCTCGATCAATTTCTCTTTAAATTAAGAGAAGAGTAGCGAGCCGCATCCCGCACCATGAATGGACACGAATCCACACGAATTCGTGTCCATTCGTGGTTCGAGGCGGGTTTCTTTCTTTGCCCGCAATGGGCGGCCAAAATGGCATGGAATTTGCTTACTAGCAAGACCCGTGAACATTTGCAGTCTCATCGTCCACACTCGCCCCGACCGGGTGCGGGTGGTGGAGCAGGGGTTGCTGGATCTGCCCGGCGTGGAGATTCACGGCGGCCGGGCGGAGGGAAAGCTGATCGTGACGGTGGAAGACGTCGGCCAGGGCAAAGTTGCCGATACCTTGACATCCATCAATCGCGTGGAAGGCGTCATCAACACGGTCCTGATTTACCATTATGATGAAGGGCACCTTGAAAAATAGGTATTTTCACCAATCAAGCAACTCTAAGCCATTGATTGTTAGGGTGTGCCGTAGACGAAAGTCGCATTTTTCAAAGTGCCCTAAAGACGATTTAGCGGAAGAGGTCGATCATGAAAATCACTCGGCGTGAATTCATCAAATCCCAGGCCGCCGTGGTGGCCGCAACGGCGGCGGGCGTCACCCTGCCGCTGAGCACCACCGCCATCGCGGAGAAAGGCGACGAAGGGGTGCGTTGGGACAAGGCCCCGTGTCGTTTCTGCGGCACCGGTTGCAGCGTTCTGGTGGGGACCAAGGACGGCAAGATCGTGGCCAGCCAGGGCGACCCGGAGGCCCCGGTCAACCGCGGGCTCAACTGCATCAAAGGTTATTTTTTGCCGAAGATCATGTACGGCCAGGACCGGCTGACCCAACCCCTGCTGCGCAAGAAAGACGGCCAGTATGCCAAGGACGGGGAGTTCGAGCCCGTGTCCTGGGACGAGGCGTTCGACGTCATGGCCACCAAGTGGAAGGAGGCCATCGCCAAGGACCTGAAAGATAACGCGGACAAGCCCGCCGACCAGTTGACCTCCCGCGTCGGCATGTTCGGCTCCGGCCAGTGGACGGTGTGGGAGGGCTATGCCGCCTCCAAGCTCATGAAAGGGGGGCTGCGCTCCAACAACCTGGACCCCAACGCCCGGCACTGCATGGCCTCCGCCGTGGTGGCCTTCATCCGCGCCTTCGGCATCGACGAGCCCATGGGTTGCTACGACGACCTGGAGCACGCGGATGCCTTCGTCCTCTGGGGCGCCAACATGGCCGAGATGCACCCCATCCTGTGGTCGCGTCTCACTGACACGCGCCTGACCAAGCCGGGGTGTGAAGTCCACGTGCTCTCCACCTTCGAGAACCGCTGCTTCGAGCTGGCGGACAACCCGATCGTTTTTATCCCCCATACGGACCTGACGATCCTCAACTACATCGCCAATTACATCATCCAAAACAAGGCCTATAACCAGGCGTTCATCGACCAGCACGTGAACTTTACCAAGACGCCCACGGACATCGGCTACGGCCTGCGCCCGGAACACCCGTTGGAGCAGGCGGCGAAGAATGCGGGCAAGGGCAAGCTCACCAGGATCGGCTTCGAGGAGTACGCCGAGTCCGTTTCTCCCTATACCCTGGATAAGGCCCACGAGATGTCCGGGGTGCCCAAGGAACAACTGGAGCGTCTGGCCAAGCTGTACGCCGATCCGAATAAGAAGATCGCTTCCTATTGGACTATGGGTTTTAACCAGCACACCCGCGGGGTGTGGGTCAATGGGCTCCTGTACAACGTCCATCTGCTCATGGGCAAGATCTCCGAGCCGGGCAACAGCCCTTTTTCACTCACCGGCCAGCCCTCGGCCTGCGGTACGGCCCGCGAGGTAGGCACCTTCGTCCATCGCCTGCCGGCGGACCTGGTAGTGAAAAAGCCCGCGCACCGCGCCTTCTCCGAGGGGGTCTGGCAACTGCCGGAAGGGACCCTGAACGGCAAGGTGGGCTATCACGCCGTGGTCATGCAGCGCATGCTCAAGGACGGCAAGATGAACTGCTACTGGCAACTGTGCAATAACAACATGCAGGCCGGACCCAATATCAACGAGGAGATGTACCCCGGCTGGCGCAACCCGGACAACTTCATCACGGTCTCCGACCCCTATCCCACGGTCTCCGCCCAGGCGGCGGACCTGGTCCTGCCCACGGCCATGTGGGTGGAGAAGGAGGGCGCCTACGGCAACGCCGAGCGGCGCACCCAGTTCTGGCGTGAGCAGGTGGCGGCGCCGGGGGAAGCCAAGTCGGATCTGTGGCAGATCATGGAGTTCGCCAAGCATTTCAAGGCCGAGGAGGTCTGGCCCGAGGAGCTGATCGCCAAGAAGCCCGAGTATCGCGGCAAGACCCTCTACGACATCCTCTTCGCCAACGGCACAGTCGATAAGTTCCCCTATGAGGGAAAGATCCTCGACGACCGCGGCAACGAGTATCAGAACCACGAGAGCGAGTATTTCGGCTACTACGTCCAAAAAGGCCTGTTCGAAGAGTACCGGCTCTTCAACTCGGCGCCCGATATTCCGAAAAAAGGCCATGAAATGGCCGAGTTCGACACCTACCACAAGGTCCGCGGCCAACGCTGGCCGGTGGTCGACGGCAAGGAGACCCTGTGGCGTTTCCGCGGCGGCTATGATCCCCACGTGGCGGGGGACCGGACGGCTCTCGACTTCTACGGCAATCCGGACGGTCGGGCCAACATCATCTTCGCCCCCTATGAGCCGCCGGCGGAGAGCCCGGATAAGGAGTACGACCTGTGGCTATGCACCGGGCGCGTGCTCGAGCACTGGCATTCGGGCTCCATGACCCGGCGGGTGCCCGAGCTCTACCGGGCAGTTCCGGACGCGGTGCTTTTTATGCACAAGAAAGATGCCAGGAAGCGCAGGCTCAGGGACGGCCAGATGGCCAAGATCACCACGCCCCGTGGCGAAATCACGGCGCGGGTCGAGACCCGCGGGCGCAACCGTCCACCGGAGGGTCTGGTGTTCATCCCCTGGTTCGACGCTTCCCGGTTGGTGAACAAGCTGATCCTGGATGCCACCGATCCCCTATCGAAGCAAACGGATTTCAAGAAGAACATCTGCAAGGTGGCCAAAGTGTAGGTTGGGCAAAGGCGCGCTCTGCTGAGCCGGCACTCGAGCCCACGGCCTCTATCGCGCCGTGCCCAACATCGTTGTTGGGCACGCCCGCCGTCCCTGGCAGGCTTTGCCCAACCTACGGGCCAGATGCGACCGATCCCTTGTCGAAACAGACGGATTTCAAGAAGAACATCTGCAAGGTGGCCAAGGTATAAGGCCCGTAGGATGCGGTGAGCGCGGTAGGTCTTACAGGATGGCACCACGAGGAGGCGCGAACCGCATCGATGATGCGGTGAGCACGAACCGCATCACATAAGTCAGGTAGGCTGGGATGAGGAACGAAACCCGGCATTGGCGGCAGAACGATAGATGTGTAGCGACAAAAACATGAACTTTGTCAGTATGTGCGCTAATGGGAAACTCCTGTTAGATGACATAGATGATTTCATCGATGAGTGGCATGAATCGGATTCCGATGAGGAGATTTATGAGTATTTAGGGATGTCTCAGCAGGAATATAGGTTGTGGGTCCATGACCCCGATATATTGTCATTCATTGTTACCGCAAGATCCCAACAAAGGTCTATCGATGATGTCTTGGCGGATATCCAGGATCTCCCCATGGCGGCGCGTGCTGATTCTCCCGCAAAAGCAAAATCATTAATGAAACGGCTAAAGGAATATGGGGTTTAGCGTGCGAAAGCCGGCATCTTCCCTGGCTCCCACGCTCCAGCCCGTAGCCCGCGTAGGGCGGATAAGCTTGCGCCATCCGCCGTATGTCAGCCCGTAGGATGCGGTGAGCGCGGTAGGTCTTACAGGATGGCACCATGAGAAGGCGCGAACCGCATCGATGGTGCGGTGAGCGTGGTAGGTCTTACAGGATGGCACCATGAGAAGGCGCGAACCGCATCGATGGTGCGGTGGGCGCGGTAGGTCTTACAGGATGGCACCATGAGAAGGCGCGAACCGCATCGATGGTGCGGTGGGCGCGGTAGGTCTTACAGGATAGCACCATGAGAAGGCGCGAACCGCATCGATGGTGCGGTGGGCGCGGATCAGACACTCAGGGATAGCACTGACCCGGACCGCGAACTGCATCGATGGATGGCCGAACCGCAACGAGCGATGACATGAAAATAGCTGTCTCGATTCCGGATCCGATCTTCGAGGCCGCGGAGCACTTGGCCAAACAGCGCCATATTCCCCGCAGCCAGCTGGTTACCGAAGCGCTTCGGGAGTATGTCTCGTGCCACGGACCCGAAGCGGTTACCGCCAAGCTCAATGAAGTCTATGGCGAGCAGGACCCAAGCGTAGAAAAACCCTTGGCTCAGGCCCAGCTCGCCGCGATCCGAAATGAAGCGTGGTGAGCTCTGGTGGGCATCTTTACCCGAGCCGACCGGGTCAGGCCCAGGCTATCGACGTCCCGTGCTCGTCATTCAATCCAATCCGTTCAATGAGAGCCGTATCGCCACGGTCATCGTAGCCGTGATTACATCGAATCTGGCATTATCGGAGGCTCCCGGCAACATACGTTTGGCCAAATCCGATTCGGGCCTGCGTAAAGCATCGGTGATCAATCTGTCTCAAATCCTGACGCTGGACCGCTCATTGCTCACATCCAGGATCAAGGCTCTCCCCGGCAAAGTCGTATCGCGAGTCAACCAAGGGTTACAGTTGGTACTCGGACTTTGACGTCCAACAGCAAGGTTCCGAACCCCGATGACGAGGCTCCGGACCTCAACGGAGAGGCTCTGAACCTCATCAGTATCTGATAGCAGGAGGTTAGCTCATGTCCAAACAGGCCGTTTTCACCATGAAGCTGGAACCCGAGCTGCGCGATAGGTTCATGGCCGAAGCTGCGGGCCGATGACCAGGATGGCCGAACCGCATCGATGATGCTATCCACACCAACACCATGATCAGCAGCATCTCTTTCCAGCAATTCAAGAGCTACCGGGACGCCAGGCTCCCGCTGGCTCCCCTGACCCTGCTGGTCGGCGCCAATGCCTCGGGCAAAAGCAATGCCATCGAAGGCCTGCGTTTCCTGTCCTGGCTCGCGGAAGGACGCCGGCTGGACGACCTCATGAAGGCCGTGCAGGCACAAGAACAGGTAAGGGGTACGATTCGGGACCTGGTCTACCAGGCGGCTGACGACGGGCAGGGACCCGGTGATATCTTCGGTTTCGACTGCGAGCTGTTTGAAACCGGAACGGAAGCCCCGCTCCAGTTCCGGATCCGCCTGCAAATGACCGCGGAAGGCATGCGCGTGATTTCCGAATCCCTGTCCATGGAAGGACTTGATAGATCTATCCCACTTTATGAGATCGTCGGTCCGAGGGGGGAATTCGACCAGCAAGTCTCGGTGTACTACAACCCTTTTGGCGATGGGGAAAAGCCGCAAATCCTTGGCGATAGTAAAAAGCCGCAAATCTTTTGCAGCAACCAACAGGCGATCTTCACCCATCTGAGTATACGCATTCCGAGCGTGACCCTCGGATTCCACTACTTCCTCGAACAGATTCTGTTTCTCGACCCGAACCCCCGCGCCATGCGGCAATACAGCTTTATCGTCGAGAAGCGTCTCAAGGACGATGGCTCCAACCTATCGAGCGTCCTGTACGATCTCTGCGCGATGAAAGACCAAAAGGATCGGGTGCTCGACTTCATTCGTTCCCTGCCGGAACAGGATATCCGGGATATCGGTTTCATAGAGACGCCGCGACAGGAAGTCATGCTCACCCTGACCGAATCCTTTGCGGATCGGGCGAAAATCCGGGACGCCGGGACACTCTCCGACGGCACCCTGCGCGTGCTCGCCGTGGCCGCCGCGCTCCTATCCGCCCCCGAAAGATCCCTGGTCGTCATCGAGGAGATCGACAACGGCGTGCATCCGAGTCGGGTCGGGACCCTGTTGGAAAACATCCAAAGCGTCGCCCAAGAACGAGGAATCGGCGTGCTCGTGACCACGCACAATTCGGCCTTGTTGGATGCCCTCCCTACGGCGGCAATCCCGGATGTGGTGTGCTGTTATCGTGACCCGGAAGTCGGCGACAGTCGGCTGATCCGGTTGGAAGACCTCGAACGCTACCCGGAGCTGATCGCCCAGGGCCCTCTGGGGCGACTCATGACCAAGGGCGTTCTGGATCGCTATCTCAAAGATCGCACCACCCCGGAACAGAGGCGTGCCGCGGCCGTGGCCTGGCTCGAGACACTAAAAGGGGAAGAAGCGGCTTGACGATCTGCATCCTGGACACCTCCGTCTTCTGCAACCTGCTCGATATCCCTGCCTTCAACCAGCACAGCAAGGACACACACTCTACCCTTGAGCAATATCTGGAAGCAGGACATAACTTGTTGCTGCCCCTGGCCGCCGTCTACGAGACCGGTAACCACATCGCCCAGGTCAGCAACGGAGACGCGCGCCGTAAAGCCGCCCAGCGGTTCGTCGAGCAGGTCACAGGGGCCATTGCGGGCCGAGCTCCCTGGACGCCGACGCCCTTGCCGGACCCGGAGCAACTGACCGAGTGGCTCGCACAGTTCCCCGATTGCGCCATGCGGGAAACCGGGCTCGCGGACCTTACCATCATCAAGGAGTTCGAGCGCCAGTGTGCGCTTCACCGGCTGCGCCGGGTGTTTGTCTGGTCCTATGACCACCACCTCCGGGGCTACGATCGCAAGGTCGAGCCGAGATCTGAACGCGGATAATCGAGGCACTGCGGTCGTATCGCGAGTCAACCAAGGGTTGCGGTTGGTACTCGGACTTTGACGCCCAATAACGATGATGACGGAGTTCCGAACTCCGACGATGAGGTTCTGAACTCCGATGACGAGGCTCCGAACTCCGACGACGGAGTTCCGAACTGCGATGACGAGGTTCCGAACTCCGACGACGGAGTTCCGAACTCGGATGACGGAGTTCCGAACTCGGATGACGGAGTTCTGAACTGCGATGACGAGGTTCCGAACTCCGACGATGGAGTTCCGAACTCGGATGACGGAGTTCCGAACTCCGATGACGAGGCTCCGAACCTCAACGGAGAGGCTCTGAGAGACTGTCTAAAAAGGGACCGTAGGCTGGGTTGCGGCCAGGGACGGCCAAAACCCAGCAATAACCTGAGGCTCTTTATGGATTCCGGACTGCTCATGATCACGGCGGGTAGCACCAAACATTTTGGAGTGCGGCGGCAACCTTACTCCAGTAGCTATCGGAATCCAGGGTGCCCGACCTCACCGCCGGAGTTGGCCCTGGTGCACTGCCTCGCCGCCGCTTTGGATTTCACTTGGCGACGCATCGGTTCCCGGCACAGGTGTTGCAGCCAGAGGAAAGCGCCGTCGCCGCGGCGCGTGGGGAACCTGAATCCCAGGTTCCCGGCAAGCGCCGTGGGTATCCCCATTGCCGGGGTCCCCTTCGACCGCGCCGCTCTGCCGGCGCACTCCAAAACGATTCTTCCTTGGGTTATGGCAGATGCGGCAGCCCGTAGGCTGGGTTACGGCCAGGGACGGCCAAACCCGGCACACGGAATTGCGGATCGGAAAAGCTGGGTTTCGTTCCTCAACCCAGCCTACGATTTGTTAATTGAGAACGCCCCCTAGCTGGCAGCTCTAATGGCGACCACCAAACAGTCAGGGATCACCCGCCGTCGGATGCTGGGCGATCTGTTCAAGACCGCCTGCGGCGTCGGGCTGTTCGGCCTGGGCCTGGGGCTGTATGCCAACCGGGCCTCGTCGCTGCCCGCACACGCCATCCGGCCGCCGGGGGCGATCCCGGAGGATGACTTCAACGGGGCCTGTATCCGCTGTGGACTCTGTGTACGCGCCTGCCCCTACGACATGCTCTATCTGGGCCAGGTCGGACAAGACATCCCGACCGGGACCCCGTACTTCATCGCCCGCCAGAAGGCCTGTGAGATGTGCGAGGATATCCCCTGCGTGGCGGCCTGTCCCACTAATGCCCTGGATCACGCACTTACGGATATCGACGATGCGCGCATGGGGCTCGCGGTGCTGGTGGACCAGGAGACCTGCATCGCTTTTCTCGGCCTGCGGTGCGAGGTCTGCTATCAGGTCTGCCCCATCAAGGACGCGGCCATCACCCTGGACCGGCAACACAACAAGCGTTCAGGAAAGCACGCGCTCTTCATACCCGTCGTCCACTCGGAGCGTTGCACCGGCTGCGGCAAGTGCGAGCAGGCCTGCATCTTAGAACAGGCGGCCATCAAGGTGCTGCCGCAACACCTGGCCAAGGGCGAGCTGGGCCGCCACTACCGTCTGGGTTGGGAGCAGCAGGCCAAGTCCGGTGGCCCCTTGGTCAGTCCGGACCCGGAGCACAGGTATAACCTGCCCGCAGGTATGGAATACGACCATGCCGGGGAGGGCCTGATCGAGAAGGGGGGCACCGCGGTGCCTTTCTCCGACAACCCGCTGGATACCCTCAACCAGCAGGGGCCACTGACTGAATGATGAATGCGGAATGATGAATGAGGAGTAACCTCGTGCTCGTCACTCGCGACTCACGGGAGAGAGCCTGCCTCTCAGGATGCCTTCAAAATGGTTCGTGCCTTCCTCCAATGGTACAGGATTAACAGGATTTTCAAGATTGACAGGATTTCTTCGTTGCTGGTTTGCTTCTTACCGTCATTTTGTCGCTCCTTGTCGCTCCAGATCCCACGCTCCGGAGCCATGCAGCGTGGGATGTTTGTTCACCTTACTTTTGAGCCGCTACCAGGCGACTCGACCGTTGGCAGCCGTGAGATATAGATGATAGGAATGGTGATAAAGGCCAGGATGCCCAGCTTGAGATAGAGAGTTTCAATAACGATAATGACCATGACGGCAGCGACTGCGATCATGATAAGCGCCGTTCGTTTCGCCTTTCTTGGTATCCTACGTTCATTTTGCCAGTGATGGATGATGGGGCCGAAAGTACGGTTTTCCAGAAGCCACTGATAGAGCCGCGGTGAGGACTTCGCAAACAGTCCCGCTGCCAGGAGTACGAATGGTGTTGTGGGCAAACCGGGAACCACAATGCCGATGATCCCGAGTCCCAGAAAAAGAAAACCCGGAATGATATAGATGAGCCGTGATATCGCCCATTGTTTTACGATTTTCATAAATTTCCTTAAACCACGAATGGACACGAATAAACACGAATTTGTTCTGTTTCTTCGTTACAACAAGAAAAAATCTTGTTAATCCTGAACATCCTGTTAATCCTGTCCTATTGGAATTTTACAATGAGCATTCGGGAAAAGCCCCTCTCCCCTGAGACCCAGGGCTGGCTCCGGGCCCACCGCTGGCTGATCGCCCGGCGCCTGACCCAGGTTGGGGTGCTGGCGCTGTTCCTGCTGGGTCCGGTCGCGGGGATCCGGATTATCGAGGGCAATCTGTCCGCCAGCATGACCCTGGATGTGCTCCCCCTGACCGATCCCTTTCTGCTCCTCCAGTCCATGCTCTCGGGTAGCCTGCCGGTGATGAGCGGGGTTATTGGCGCACTCATCGTGCTGGTCTTTTATGCCCTCGTGGGCGGACGGGTCTTCTGTTCCTGGGTCTGCCCGATCAATCCGGTCACCGACGCGGCGGCCTGGCTCCGGCGGCGCTTCGACCTGCGTGGCAACAGTGCCCTGTCGCGCAATCTGCGCTACTGGCTTCTGGGGCTGGCGCTGCTGTTTCCGCCGCTCACCGGTGTCCTGGTCTGGGAGTACATCAATCCGGTGTCCATGCTTCATCGGGGCCTCATCTTCGGGGTAGGGGGGGCTTGGACGATTATCCTGGCCCTGTTCCTGTTCGACCTGTTTATCGCCAAGCACGGCTGGTGTGGCCGTCTGTGCCCCATGGGGGTTTTTTACGGACTGATTGGCAGTGGTGCGATCGTGCGAGTCCGTGCGGCCGCTCGGGAGCGGTGCAACGACTGCATGGACTGCTTCGCGATCTGCCCGGAGCCCCAGGTCATCAAGCCCGCACTCAAGGGCGCCGGAGAAGGCGTCGGTCCCGTGATTTTGGATCGCAACTGCACCAACTGCGGGCGTTGCATAGAAGTTTGCCCGGAGGGCGTCTTCCGGTTCGCCACCCGGTTGCACAATGTGTCGTGATGAATTTTCGATTGAACGCTATCAGCAATTCCTCAAGCTTTG
This sequence comes from Candidatus Thiosymbion ectosymbiont of Catanema sp. Cochon2018, assembly GCA_011392765.1. Lineage (GTDB taxonomy): Bacteria > Pseudomonadota > Gammaproteobacteria > Chromatiales > Chromatiaceae > Thiosymbion > Thiosymbion ectosymbiont_A. Next base: position 285,490 of record WYCW01000005.1, read on the forward strand.
TGCTGTTAGCCAATAGTACAGGATTCACAGGATTTTTCTTCGTTTTAATTAAGTGTCACTGTGAAGCGGAAGTTCAAAGCAAAAAATTAAAGAATCCTGTTAATCCTGAAAATCCTGTGAATCCTGTACTATTAGAACTTAGAACGTTACCCTGAAAATCTTGTTAATCCTGTTCTATTAGAACGTTGCACGGAGAACGAAATGAACAAAGTCAGAACAATCCTGACCCTATCCTTTGTCATCGCTGGCCTGGGCGGAGCGATGTCCACATTCGCGCTCGATTCCCTGCGTGGTGCCGCCATCGAAGAGATGTCCGCACAGCCGGCAAAGCGGAAGATCGATGTGGTCGAAGGCGGTATCGAGCGTACCTTCGAGCAGCAGCCGCCTTTGATCCCCCACGGCATCGAGAACTATGCGCTCAATCTGCGCCAACACGGCTGCATAAAGTGCCACAGCAAGGCGAGGGCCGAAAAGGAGAACACCAAGCCGCCATCCGATAGCCACTTCGTCGATCGGGACGGCAACCAGCTGGGCAAACTCTCTTCACGGCGTTACTTCTGCACCCAGTGCCACATGGTACAGATAAAAGGCGAGCCGCTGGTCGAGAATACCTTCCAGGGTCTCGAGTAGGGTCTGTTGACATTTGACATACCTGCGGGTGTGGGGGATACGAACCACGAAGACAGACACGAATTCACACGAATGAGGATTCGTGTCTATTCGTGTTCATTCGAGGTTCTATTGCGTTTGAAACCAGTCGCTCCGCTTTATATGTCAACACGCCCTAATCCCGGAGCCACCCGGGTGGGAGAATTCCTCGACTCTGAGCCACAGCCTCATCGAAGCAAACAAGGTAATAGAGGTACAGCATGGCTACGACCAATCTGAATCTGGGCGAACACTGGGAAGCCTTTATCAGAAACCAGGTTGCGAGCGGACATTATGGTTCCGCCAGCGAAGTGATACGGGACGCCTTGCACCACATGGAGGACCGTAATAACCGACTGGTTGCTCTGCGTACGCATCTGGCAGAGGGAGAAATGCAGGCGCTGCAAGGAGACTTCGAGGACTACTCTGTCGATAACCTTCTGGCAGAGCTGGACCGGGAAGAATGACACGACCCTTCCGGATCACGCCAAGGGCTACATGGGACTTGCGAAACATCGCGCACTATACGCAGCGGATGTGGGGCAGAAAGCAGCGCGATGTTTACCTGAGGGCTATTACAGCTATCCGCAGGGATCACATGTCATTTTTTATCTCGTGCGCAAAGGCGGGATCGACATCATCGGTGTTCCTCACCAGCGGATGGATATCACGAGCTACTTTTCGGGGTAAGTGGCCCAGGAAAGTTCAACGAAGAAGAGTCATTAAGAGGTTTCATCATGCCTGGAAACAAACCAAAGAAAGGCAAGCGCACGGTCACGATCCTGCTGATCGGCATCGTCCTCGGCATCGTCCTCTGGAGCGGCTTCAACGCCGGGATGGAGGCCACCAACACGGAGACTTTCTGCAGTACCTCCTGCCACGAGATGGAAGTGAATGTCTATGCGGAGTACATGGACACCAATCATTACGTCAACCGTACCGGGGTGCGCACTACCTGTCCCGATTGCCATGTACCGAAGGAAGCGATCCCCAAATTCGTGCGCAAGCTCCAGGCCAGTCGGGAGCTCTATCACCACTTGCTGGGCACCATCGATACCCCCGAGAAGTTCGATGCTGAGCGAATGGAGCTGGCCGGAAACGTCTGGCGTAACATGAAAGACACTGACTCACGCGAATGCCGTAACTGTCACGAATCCTTGTCTATGGATTACGACAAACAGGAACCGCGCAGCGCCAAGCGTCACGAGCAGGCCGAAGAACAGGGCCTGACCTGCATCGACTGCCACAAGGGCATTGCCCACAAGCTACCGGCGGAATATGACCCGGAACAGGACATCCCCGGCGAAAGCATTTACTACGACAAGGCCAATACGTCGCTCTAGGATCCTTGAGGGACCCGAATCTTTACCAATGAGTCGAGTTGGTACAGTGCACAAATCGGGATCGGTATCCTGACGTATCCCCGCAAATCAACCCGCGTAGGTTGGGCAAAGCCCGCCAGGGACGGCAGGCGTGCCCAACAAGGTGTTGGGCACGGGCCATCCCTGGCCCTTTGCCCAACTACCTCGCTGCTAGGACTCCTTGGCGGACCCGCACCTTTATTACAAAGCGGTCAAGCGACCGGTCCATAGTCCCGTTGCAGAAGCCCATTCCCGCGCAAAGCATCGATGAACGCCGAGATGTCGGCCGAGATGCGCTCACGCGGCACGGAGTAGGTCTTTGCGATGTTCTCCACGATCTCCGCCACGGAGAACCCCGCGGCGAGAAGCCGCCAGCACTCCGCCCCGATCCCGTCGAAGTGGTAAGAGGTGCGGTCGCTGAGATTGAGCAGGGTGAGGTCTTCCCCTTCGGCACGGATCTTGACCCAGATCGGGACCTGGAACCCGTGCCGGGGCCGGTCCGTCCAGTCCGCGTCGGCGGGTCGCCACCGGGGGCAGTGGGCATCGGTTTCTGCGTCGGGCGGCGCGACCGAGCGGATGAAGTCCGGTGCTACCTGCGGCGGGTCGAACGGCTTGGAAAACCAGGAGCGGACGTCCCGGTCCAACCCGAGCCCCCGCTTAAAATACTGATTCGCGCGTCGGAGGCCCGTACCCAGCAGCTCGTGGTCGTACGGTGTGGGATCCTCGTAGGGTATGGCGTAGCGGGCAAATGTCCGCCCCTCCCCGACGGGGATGCGCAGCCGGATGCCATACTGGTCGGGGTTCAGGGCCACGGGGCTGTGGACCGTGAGACCGAAGCGGCTCCAGACGATGGACTGGAGGTAACCCAGCGCGAAGAGTTGGCGGACGCGCTCCAGGTTTTCCAAGGTCTCCTGCTCGGTTTCGGTGGGAAAGCCATAGATCAAGGAGGCGTGCACCGAGATGCCGGACCGGGTCAGGGATCGACACACGCGGGCGGCCTGTTCGATGGTGATCCCCTTGTCCATCAACTCGAGCAACCGGTTCGAGGTGCTCTCGAGACCGGCCGCGACGGTAATGCAACCGGCGCGTGCCATGAGGTCGGTCAGAGAAGGGTCTTCGAACGCACGCTCGAAACGGATCATGGTGAACCAATTGAAGCACAGACCGCGTTCGAGCAATTCCTGCGACAGGGCCTTGAGCAGCTTCGGCGCCGCTGCGGCGTCGACGAAGTGGAAGCTCGTGCTGCCCGTCTCCGCGGCGATTTGCTCCATGCGGTCGACGACGCGTTCCACCGGTGCCGGGTCATAGCGGCAGGTGTGGTCCAGGCTCGTCTCGCAAAAGGCGCACCGTTTCCAATAGCAGCCGTGCGCCAGGGTGAGCTTGTTCCAATGCAGGTCCATCCGCACCGGGGTGCTGGCGTGCGGGACCGCCGTTATCGAAAAGTAGTCGTCGAGCGGCAGGGAAGCATAGGTGGGGGTGCCGATCCGGTCCTGCGGGACATCCGCCAGATCCTCCCGGACCCGATAGGTGACCCGACCCTTCTCGCGCACCCAGGTCCGGTGCAGGCCCGTTTCCGGCAGCCGGCCCTCCAGGTGCCTAATAAGGCGTTCGAGCGGCCGCTCGCCGGCGTCGAGCACGACATAATCGACGAACTCGAACACCGCCGGCTCGTCCAGGCTCCGCAAATGGTTCCCCACGAACCCGCCGCCGAGCGCGGTCTTGGTTTCGGGCAGTGTCTCGCGCACCGCCTTGCCGAGGCGCAGCGCGCCGTAGCAGGTGCCTGTAAAGGGTGCGGTCAGACACACCAGATCCGGGCGGTGCGTTTCCAGGATCGGTGTCCACAGTCCCAGCAGTTCGCGGTCGATCAGCGACGGTTCCCGGGCCAGCTTGGCGGCCAGGGGCCCGAAATCGGGGCCGATGAGCCCGCTCCCGTACTTCCAGGGCGCGAACTCCCGGTCAATGGCGACCGTGATGACGCGGATCACATCATGGACGAAGCGTACCGCCAGGTACTTGGCCCGATCCTGCAGCCCCAGCTCGCCGAAGGCCTGTTCGAGCAGGTCGACCTTCCTCATCTTCGAGGCAGTGAGATACGGGCCTTGGGGACAGAAGAAAGGCGAGTTGATGCGATGGGCCAGGATGGGGTCCTTACCCTGGAGGAAGGCCATGACCGAATCGATGGCCCGCTCGTAGTCGGCATAGGCATTGAGGAAGAAGGCAACGGTAGGGTCCGGGTCTTCCTGCGCGGCAGCGTAGACTTCGGCAGCCTGTCGGATCAGCGGCAGACAAGCCCGCGACAGCAGCCGCGTCGTCAGCATAATCGACAGATCGACCTGATGAGCGGCGATTCCGCGCGAACGGAGAAACCCGGCCAGATACGCGGTTGCGGGATACGGATTATTCGGCTCCAGCAGGGGGGGAGTCGCGAAGAGCACAGAGATCATAGCGCCCCGAGTCTACTCTCCGGCCTGGGACAACGCGAGCAATTCGGATTCGGAGCCATAGTATCGCTTGAACCGCAAAGACGGCTCTGTTCCGTTTGGGGTGGGTGGAAAAGGAAACCACCGCGTAGCGGCTGCGTCCTTGACCGGCGGGACGGGCGCAACACAATGCGGGCGAGAGGGGATCGGGGCACCCGGCGGATGGAGCCGAATGTCTGGCCTCTGTTTCGGTTCGCCGTGATACATTGCCCCGCTGCCCAAGCGCCCCGATCCCCTCATGCAGACCCATCTTCCGCGCCCGTCCCGCCGGTCAAGGATGGTTTCCTTTTCCATCCACCCACACAATCCGTAAGAGAGCCGCAAAGACTGGCCGGCCGGCAGGTGCCGCAGACAGGGGCAGTAGCGAACCGCATTGAGTTCGGTTGTTCCGCGTCCACGGATTACCCGGATTTTCGCAGATGAAAATCTGCGGAAATCTGCGTAATCTGCGGATTGAAAAAACATCCTTTCGCCGCCGGACGGCTGGCCTGAGAGGTAACAACCCGTAACTCAAAGTGAGGTATCCAATGTCACTCGAAACACGCCGCGGCTTTTTGGTCGCTTCGGGAAAGCTGCTGGTCGGCACAGTCGCACTCGCATCGATGGGCGCGCATGCCTCGGACGAACATGAGCACCATGAGCATGAGCATGAGCACGGAGGCTCCGGCGATGGTCTCTCGATCGATGCCACAGCGAAGGACATCTGCGCGACCTGCCGGTTCTGGGGTGGGATACGCAAGCTCTCCGACGACGGGGGAAAGGTGATCGCCCAGAGCATGGGCTGGTGCAACAATCCCGATAGTCCCAATCATCGGAAGCTGACCATGGCCGACCACCAGATGAAGAAGGCCGATACCTGGACCAAGTGGGCCGTTCTTTAAAAGCTGAAACCCAACACCTCGTTCAACCGGACGCTCGACCGTGTGCTTCCCTTGCTACCGCAGGGAAAGCCCACTCTCGAGCACCGGTTGACTCAGCGATCGGTGCCTGACCCTGCCGCCGGCAGGAATATATACCCGTTGCACGTGAATATTTTGGTCGATTGGGGGATAAAAATGGGCGCCATCAGCCCTGGGCGTGCGCTACATCCTGTCGAGCGATGAGGATGAACTCCTGGCCAAGTTGCCCGAAGAAGGCTGATACGCAACCGAAGTCCAGTCGCAGGATGCGGTGAGCAGTGCGAACCGCATCGGGTTTGGCATCGATTGATGGGGTTCGTTCCCCACCGCATCCTACGCCTTCCCCTATCCGCCGCCCCGGTCCGTAATCTCACCGGGGCGGCCGGCGGCACTTCGGTTTAGAACCAAGGGGTGCCCCTCCTATCAGCACTCGATCCGAGTGCAGGCCTCATTCCAGTCGCCGGCGACTACCATCCGACCCAGCCGGATCGCCGCACCCATCGCCCGGTCACTGTATTTGGTGGGCAGCTCCTCCGGCAGCTTTGAAACCAGGCTCCGATGGACACCCATCGCCTCCGCGAACGCCTTCTTGCTCCCGAAAATCCGAATTGCCTCGCTCTTGGTCATACCGGTTGCCCCTCCCGCAGTGTGAGCCTGCTTTGCTGCCGGCTAGGTCCTGTTCCGCTGCACCCTCGGTAAGACAGTAGGTCTTTGTTCCTCATCGAGAACATCGAGCGCGGCCAGGATTTGATCCGATAGACATTTTTTCTGATTCCGAGGCATAAACGGCGACATCGATCTCATGATAGCCTCTGTTATTCCTCTTCTGTGTAATAAAATTCACAGAGTGTTGATTATTTTCTCTTTCCTCGTGTAATTAATTAAGACATACAAAATTCCGGAAATCAACCAGGAAGATAATCAACAGAATGTTGATTACTTTCTCCGCTACTCATATAATCGAATTTCGTGAATATGCTTTTCTCCTGTGAGCTATCCAAGTCCAAGGAAAAACAACAACATCGTTCCCATTTTTAGCCACCATCATTCTCTTTCTGTGTAGTAAAATCCACGGAGTGTTGATTATTTTCTCCATCCTTCACATGGTTAGTGTAGGACATACGAAGTTCCGGAAATCGGTGGTGCTTAATGGGTAGTGATGAACTTCCTGCCGAACCTTTTTTGATGGAAAGTTAAACGGTCACTACATATTGAGCATCACCCGGAAATCAACCGAAGAAGAGTAAGTAAAACAAAGGAGAAACCGTGAACAATCAGGTAGCAGCTGATAAAGAGCTATCCCAGCTATTGAATCACGCCAGAGCGTTGGGATGGGTAGTCGGTCTCGATGAGCTGGCCCCCGTGCTGAGAGAGAGACTCGACAAGCTACGCAGGGGTAAGGATATCGGGGTACGCGACGACGAAGGGGAACCAGTGCTGTCGTTGCGGAAATTCGCGAAGGTTATGGGCAATCAGAAGGCTTACTCGTACTTGTCCAAATTCGCTCGCGAAAATGCGATGCCCTGCATCACAGTGATGAACCAAATCGCAAATACAATGGGAGTTCAATATATCATTACAAATTTTGATACTCCCCCACAGCAGGGCGAGCGCGTATAAATCCTTCCGAAAACATGATCTTGTAGGTTGGGCAAAGGCGCGCCAGGGACGGTGCGCCGTGCCCAACGAAATGCTGAATCCGTAAAGATCAAACCATGTCTCTCAGCCAACGAGCCCGGAGCCTCGCGGTCACCACCCCCCTCGGCGAAGACGTCCTGCTCCTGCGCGCCATGAAGGGACGCGAGCGCCTGAGCACCCTGTTCAAATACCACCTGGACCTCATCAGCGAGTCCTACCGCCCGATCCGGCACGAGGAGCTGCTCGGCCAACCGGTCACCGTGCGCCTGGATCTGCCCGACGACCGGACCCGCTACTTCAACGGCATCGTCAGCCGCTTCTCCTACATCGGTTCCGAGAGGAGGCTGACCCACTACCGGGCCACCCTGGTCCCCTGGCTCTGGCTCCTCACCCGCACTACCGACTGCCGCATCTTCCAGGAACAAACCGTCCCGGACATCGTCAAGGCGATCTGCCGTGAGCGCGGCTACTCGGACTTCGAGGAATTCCTGGTCGAACCGCACCACAGCCGGAGCTACTGTGTGCAGTATCGGGAGACCGATTTCGACTTCATCAGCCGACTGCTGGAACAGGAAGGTATCTACTACTTCTTCCGGCACGAAAAAGACCGCCACACCCTGGTCCTGACCGACGACTACGGCGCCCACCGCCCGGTCGCCGGCTATGAAGAGATTCCCTACTACCCCCCCAGTGAGACCGCGCTGCGGGAGCGGGACCACATTGACGACTGGTCCGTTACCGGAGCGGTCCAATCCGGGGCCTTCACCCACACCGACTTTAACTTTAAGGCACCGCGTAGCAACCTGCGGACCGGGCGGGACCACCCGCATGAGCAGGCCCGCTGGGACCTGGAGGTCTACGACTATCCGGGCGGGTACACCCGGGACGACCAGGGCGACGACTGGGCGCGGGCGCGCATCGAGGAGCTACACGCGGGCTACGAGACCGCCCGCGGCAAGGGCAACGCCCGTGGTCTCACCACCGGGGCCCACTTCAAGCTGAGCAATTATCCCTACTTCAATCCCGATCCCGCCCGCTGTCTGCGCGAGGACCCGAACCGGGAATACCTGGTCGTCTCGGCCAAGTACCGGCTGCAGTCCGATGCCTTCGGCACCGCCAGTGCGGTGGGCGCGACGGGTGCGACGGACACTGGCCCGGTCTTCCGGTGCAAGTTCACCGCCCTGGACGCCCAAACACCCTTTCGTCCCCCGCGGGTCACCAAGAAACCCCATATCAAGGGCCCCCAGACCGCTATCGTCGTCGGCTATGGGGATCAGGAGATCTGGACCGACCAATACGGCCGGGTCAAGGTCCAATTCCACTGGGACCGCTACGGCCAATCCGACGAAAAGAGCTCCTGCTGGATACGGGTCGCTCACCCCTGGGCCGGTAAGGGTTGGGGCGCCATTGCCATTCCCCGCGTCGGCCAGGAAGTCATCGTCGAGTTCCTGGAAGGCGACCCGGACCGGCCCATCATCACCGGCCAGGTCTACAACGCCGTCAACCAGCCGCCCTACCAACTGCCGGACAATGCCACCCTCACCGGGCTCAAGAGTCAGTCGAGCAAAGACGGCTGGGGCAAATACAACGAATACGTCATGGACGACGCCAAGGGCCGGGAGCTCATCCGTGAGCATGGTCAACACGATAAGGAAAGCACCATCGAACACGACCTGCGTGAGCAGGTGCGGCACGATCGCAAGCGGGACGTCACCCACAACGAGACCATCCAGGTCGGGAACGATCATGCCAAGGCCATCGGCGGCAACGAGACCAGCGCCATCGGCGGCGACCGGGAGGAGAAGGTCGGCGGTACGGTTGCCTTGACGGCCCAAAACCTCATCATCGAGGCCGGCGGGAGCATCACCCTCAAGGTCGGAGGCGGTTATCTGGTGGTGGATCAGAGCGGCGTGACCCTCTCCAACTCGCCCCCCAATGCCCCCCTCGTCAACCGCGGCGGCTTGCCGCTGACCTGGTTGGGGAAGCTGTTGGAGGGGCCGGACCTCGCCCGGCTGGGCGCGGACGCTCCCGGCCCGGTGGACTGCTGTAGCGATGTCCCGAAGCCGATCGCCCCCACCGCCTGCGACAAGCCGATGACTACCGATGATGCAGGCTGCGACTATTACAAAAAGCGCCATAAGGACTTCCTCGACCGGCATAAATGTTGCGAACCGCCTGTCGAAGAAGAACCGCCGAAATACTATGAGAAGTTCGGCTTCAAATACTGTGACGAGTTTACGACGGAAACCTACCAGCGGCTGTCCCCCCAGGGACAGGCCTGGTTACAAGCGGTACGCTGCCGGCTCCAGCAGGACATAGAGAAAAAACTTAGAAAGGACCCAGGGGTGGAGCTGAAAGCTGAGGAGTTCGAGGACTTCGTGTTCGATTCTCATAACAAAGCCTATCGCAAAGCCGGTCTGTTGGATCTGCCGTGTGCGGATATTGGCCAAATCCAGGCGACATACGGGCTTGACGCCTGGAAGAAAATACTTGGTCGGTGGGACTCTATCGCCATTGGTCTCGATACAGTCGGCGAGTGTATAAAGCAGGCGGACGAGGAGCAGCGGGATGCGAAACGGATGATGCGGGGCGCATTCCCAAAACTGATCGATGACTTGCTCGAATGAGCCTTGCCAACACTGAGACCCGGATAGCTCCGATTGGCTCTTACGCAGGGGTTTCACCATGACACGATTCAAATGGCATAAAATCGAAGAGCTACAAAACGAGATCGTCGCGTTCGCGTTCCGTGACTGCGACCAGGGCTGGCGTTCCGAGGTCGAGGAGCCAGACCCGAAGACCCATCCGGACACCGACGAGTATTATGGGTCCAGGATCTTCATCAAGGAGACCAGGGACGGGGGGGAGACCTGGGCGCCGGTCCATGTGGGCGATCATGTACTCGACCCGCTGAGATACCAGGCAGCAACCGGCCGCCTGTGGGCGATAAAGGTCGTTGCCCATGGTCCGGTAAAAATCCGGCTACCGTACGATTTCTCACTGGTGGTCAGTGATGACGGCGGGCGCCATTGGCGTGAGTACTGTGCCCTGCCCCACGGTATGAAAGGTTTCGAGCTCATCGATGACCGCAGGGGCTATGCCTGGACCAGTGCATCACTCCATGCCACGGCCGATGGCGGCGAGCACTGGCGCCGGCTGGCCAGGATAGATGGCACTCCATACAGTGCACCTATGGAAGCTGTCGGCGCGGATGGCACCTTCTATTTCATCCGCGACCACGACCGCCAGGTGTTCGCTATCGACCCCTGGCAGGGGATCGAGCGGGCCATCCCCTTGCCCGAGGGCTTCACACCCCGGATGCTGTCGGTCGCCAAGGCCGACAACCGCCTGTTCATCCTGGGTCGGACCCATGAGCAATGGAAGCTGATCCTGCTGGAGGACCACCGGATGATCGGCATGAGCGATGTCCCCGCGGACTCCGAGTGGCGTCCTGTAGAGCTTGTCTATGATAACGGCGTCCTGAATCTGATCTGTCGCCGGAGTAATCCGTCCTTTTCCCCTTTCGAGGGAAGGCGCAATTATTTTCTGGCCATGGACGGGCAGGGCTGGGACATCCAGGCCCTCTCCGGTAAGACGAGATTCCACCGGTTCGGGTTTGCGGGGACCTGCGCCTGGGGTCTGCGGATCTCGCTGCTCAGGGGGGTCTGGGAGGTCTGGCGGCGGACCGCGGAACCGGCCGTAACCGGGAATGACGGCGGTGACTGTTGGACACCGATGGATAACTCCGGCTCCCAGGCTCCAGCCTCATGAAACCGTAACCGTTCAGCCCCCCCGCTCACTATTCAGGAAACCAGAACTCCAATGAGTTATCCCCATATCGAGGAGGAATCGGAAGAGGGGGCTGAACGGTTATGAAACGATTCAAATGGCACAAAATCGGTAGTGTTTTGATTTTGTTGTTATTGGCTTTAAAGTGTCATCTCAATGATTTGGTGTTTCGTTTCTGGTAACCGCCCTTTGTCAGAATAATCCTGGATAAAGGTTTTGCCCTCACAGGTCTGATCTTTACCTATAAAACGCTGCTTGCCGTTGCTGGTTTTGCCATGTTTCGTCACGTCAGTACCATTGCAGACAGGGCATTTTATGGAGAGTAATATCATAGGAGTTTCCTCGGCAAAATTCTGTTCGGTTTAATGATTAATGTTCAGACAATTATATCATATGATTTATAATAAAAAAACAAAATAATAACACCACCTCCAAGTCCAATTATTTGCGTGGAACCAGCAGCTTCGAGGAGCATTACGATAAAGTTCCCGATTCCCACAAAGACCGCTATCGCAAAGAGTGGGACAAGCGTTATAAGGCGGCCTACGAGGCCAAGCATCCATCGGGAAAGTAACGATCAGGAGTCGATATGGCCGAATCGAGTTGCTGGAGGCCCGCCTTTCCTGACATAGCGACCTCAGGAGCGAATATGAATGTAGCCATTGCCGCGGCTATCCGGGCAAAGAAAAAGGCCATCCAGATCGAGACCCATGGCATCGGTATCGAGCTCCTGCGGGTCGAGCCGGGGAGCTTCGATCTCGGCTCTCCGAGTACGGAAGCAGGCCGACACCCGAGTGAAGGTCCGATCCGGCGGGTGACCCTGACCCGACCCTTTTATCTCGGCAAGTATCCGGTCACCCAGGGCCAGTACACGGCCGTAACCGGCAAGGCCCCGGCCCGGCCGGCGGGGCCGAATGTCGCCATCGAGCGACTCTCGTATGTGGACACTCTCGAGTTCTGCGACGACCTGACCAAGGCGACGGGGGTGACGGTGGGCCTGCCGTTCGAGGCCCAGTGGGAATATGCCTGCCGGGCGGGGACCACTACTCGCTTCTGGTCCGGGGACACGGAGGAAGACCTGGCCCGGGTGGGCTGGTACCGGGAAAATTCCGAAGGCCATGCCTGGGAAGTGGGCCTCAAACCCGCCAATCCCTGGGGATTTCATGACATGCACGGCAACGTATACGAATGTTGCCGGGACGCTCTACCCTACTATGGCGCGATTTCCCTTACCGATCCCGTGGGCAAGATCGACGAGTGGGAGCGGGGGATGCGACCGTCACTTCCGCCGCTGGACCAGCTTGGTCCAATCGGGTTGTTAAGGGGCAGCAAATGGGAGGGGATGATGCGGGGTGGTTTTTGGGGATCGCCTGCCGACTATTGCCGTTCAGCGAGCCACGTGTGGAGTATCGACGAGGTTGCCGGGATGGGGCTGAGGATCGCCATTGCCGGCTAACCGTCCTTTTAGAAAAAGCAGAAAGCGGTGTTGGTGGAAGCCATTGCCGGAAATCGAAGATTTCCCCGTACCTTTAGCCCTCCATAATAATACATTATTGGCAGGGTAACCTTCCAAAAACTGCACTGTGTTATCGACCAGGATTTCCTTTTGCTTATCGATCCCGATCAGGCCATCAAGATCAATTAGTTTTGGTATTTTACTTCATGAAAGCAAGCATTATCATCCGTCTTACGCCACGTAAACGCAAGATACTTATCAAAGTCGCAATCTCTAGCAGAACGCTCACCAGTCAAATTCACATTTACTTTTTCTAAAGTGTCCGAAATCTGCCTTAATATGTCAGTTATCTCGTTTCCCATTCTGATACTCTCTATGTTCTAAATGTAGACACATGAAGAATGAGTCTTGATGATAAACCTCATCATCAAGAGGCGGTGTTATTATTTTGTTTTTTTTATTATAAATCATTGTGATATAATTGTCTGAACATTAATCATTAAACCGAACAGAATTTCGGGATGATAGGTTATGGGCTTGCTGTTTCCCTCGCCCAGCGCGCTTGGCCCCAGCGTAGCAAAGGGCCAAGGACGGCCCGTGCCCAACATGCTCAGGAAAAAGCCCATAACCTATCATTCCGAATCGTTATGAATTTGGTATTTCTATTTAAAGCCAATAACAACAAAATTAAAACACTACCAACCTCACGACCTGACTTTTGACCACCGTACTCCCCATGGACCCGCATATCCGACAAATACCCGCCCCCGGCGTTTTTCAGCGCCTGGCTACCTTATTCTACGATCTGGTGCTCCTGTTCGGCGTGCTCATGATCGCGGTCACCTTCCTCATTATCCCCTACGACCTCATCCTGGGCGTGCCCTTTCCCCATGATGAGCGCTTCCACCGTTTCGGATTGCGCCTTTACCTCCTCACAACCATCGGCCTGTTTTTCGGGTTCTTTTGGCTCCGCGGTGGTCAGACGCTCGGAATGCGCACTTGGCGGTTGCGACTCGTACGCGAAGATGGAGCCCCTTTAAGGCCGCGCGACGCCCTGCTGCGATTATTGTGGGCGACCCTCTGTCTCGCGCCTGCCGGTGCCGGCCTGTTGTGGATGCTGTTCGACCGGGACCGCTTGACCTGTTACGACCGACTCTCACATACCCGACCGATCCGGGTGAAGGATTGATCGGCTGCGATCAATGAGCGGATACCCCCTCTCCCAGGAGGAGGGTGTCGCAGAAGCCCATCCGTGGGGCGTAGCGCAGGCGTCCCCGCCTGCATTTTTCGATGCAGGCAAGAACGCCTGCGCTACTTTTACGACACCCTCCCAGGAGGGTGTCGTAAAGGTAAGGGTTGGTTCTGAAGATCTCTCCCTACGGTCGAGACGACCAAGCTATACTGTCAAGACGACCTGATCTCACAGGATTTGACTCCGGTGGCAGGATCGGAAAATACCGCCGCTACTCGGCATAGCCCGAGCCCGCGCCTTCGCGGGAGTCGCGCGCGAAGTAGCTTACCTTGCCTGCCGGGACGACTGTGATACCGGAGTCGGAAACATGAAAGCGTCGGCGGTCCGCCGCCGCATCGTACCCCAAGCGTTCTCCGGCCTCGATCCTGTTGTGGCGATCGACGATGACACGCCGCAGGCGCGCCCCTTTGCAGATGCGCACATAGTCCATGACGATGCACTCGTCGAGCTCGACATCCTCTTCGATCACGGCCTCACGGCGAATGATGGAGTCAGTGATGCGCGTGCCGTCGTGGATCACCGTCGCCGCGCCGAGCAGGGTATTACGCAGCTCGCCGCCCAGGACCCTGGCCACGGGCCCTTGATAGCCGCTCGAGTACACGGGCCAGTGGGGATTGAACATATCGAAAACCGGCTCGGCGCCCAGGACATCCTTCTGGGCCTCGAAGTAGGCGTCGATGGTGCCCACATCCCGCCAGTAGACGGGTTGCTCATAGGGCTTGATGTTCGGGATCTCATTGGTCGCAAAGTCGTAGGCGAATAGCCGGTGGGTATCGAGCAGGCGGGGCAGGACATGTCCCCCGAAATCGGTTTCTCCCCGTTTGCGGGCCTCCTCCAAAGACTCCAACAGGACATCCGCATTGAAGATGTAGTTTCCCATGGAGGCAAAGGCCTGGGTAGGGTTGTCCGGCATGGGGGCGGGGTGGTCCGGCTTCTCCTGGAATTCCCAGATGCGGCCGTCCGGACCGGTGGCAATGACCCCGAAGCTGCTGGCCTCCTGCAGGGGCACGGGGAGGGCGGCGATGGTCACATGGGCGTCGCGCTCTTGGTGGAAGTCGACCATCTGACGGATGTCCATGCGATAGATGTGGTCGGCACCGAAGACGGCGACCAGGTCAGGGCGGTGTTCCTCGATGAGATCGATGTTCTGATGCACCGCGTCGGCGGTGCCCTGGAACCAGTTCTGTTCGCCCGTCCGCATTTGAGGTGGGACCACGGTGACGAATTGCTCGTGCATCAAGGGGGAGATGGTCCAGCCCTTGCGCACGTGCTCGATCAAGGATTGGGACTTGTACTGCACCAGCAGATAGATGGTCCGAATCTGGGAGTTCACCAGGTTGCTCAGCACGAAGTCTATGATCCGGTAGCGGGCACCGAAGGGCACCGACGGCTTTGACCGAGCCGTGGTCAACGGCTGCAGGCGGGAACCTTGGCCACCGGCCATGACGAAGGCAGTGATTCGATCGGTAGACATATTTTCTCCTCGCACCCGGCGGAATCGAGCACGCTGGTTATTCGTTCGCTCCTGGATCCCGAGCCTTGCGGCGTTGGCTTCCACGCGCCCATTTTCCATGATTTTGATGTGGTGGCGAAAATGTAGCGGGAGGGCGTTTCGGCTGCCTGGCTGATCGCGGCTAGCATAGAGACTCTGCGGTGCCCGCGCAAGCCCGGTCCCTCCTGGGTAAATCCTGCCGAAAACATAGTCTTGGAGGAATGGCCGATCCGGCATCGGAAAGGGTAACTACCGCAGACAGCTTGGACAGGGTGGACCTAAGGAGACGAGAGGTTGCGGTGGGCGCACAGGTCCCCTGCGTTCTCGCGGCTATCTCCCGTCCACCCGGTCCATAAGGTCCACAAGGTCCACCGCGGGGCTACCCCGGACCCCTCATATGCCTCCACAGCCACGCTTGAGCCGGCCCCCCCTTCTCCCGCGGTGCCGCGCAAGGCAAAGAAGCCGTGTTCCCGATTTGCACCAGGCGAGCCGGTAGCCGAGAATAGGACAAAATCGACAAGCGGGACCAAAACCTTTCGTTCCTTAAGGAGACTTTCATGAGCGACGCCCTGAATTACCTGATCAAGGTCCGCCCCGAGGCCATGGGCAACTATTTCAAGTTCCTCAAGAAGGCCGGAGACCACCTGGATCCCCGTACCCGCGACCTGATCTCCGTAATCACCAAGGTCGCCGTCAAGACCGAGCCCGGATTCCGACAGTACCTCACGCGGGCGCTGCGCAACGGCGCCAGCCCCCAAGAGGTGATCGACGCCTTGCTGATGGCCTTTCCGGTCCTGGGGCTGGCCAAGATCGTCTGGGCCATGGAGATACTGCTCGATATGGACATCCCCGAATTCCGCCCGGAGAACCTGGACGCCGAGCCGTCCTGGCATCGGCTCGGGGCCCTGGATGAGTTGCCGGTAGGAGAAATCAGCTTTCTCGAGGCCGCGGGCCGCCACCTGTTCGTCTCCCGCAAAGGCGATCAGATCAAGGTCTTCGATTCTCGCTGTCCCCATCAGGTCACGGACATCCCCCACCTGGCCTTGAAAAACGGCAAGCTCACCTGCCCGAAGCACAATTGGGCCTTCGACGCCGAGACCGGCGAGTGTTTGGAGGTAGGTAACCGACCCCTGCGGGCGTTCGAGCACAAGATCGAGGATGGGCAACTGCTCGCCTATTGGTAGTCGAAGACGGCGGCATGAACGGAGAGGACCCGACCATGGCCCAGTGGTCGCAGTGGCTGTGGGTGGGGGCCGTGGTGTTGTGGACCATGAAGGAAACTACGAATCGCGCGAATCCACGCAAAATTGTCATCCCGAACCGAAGGGAGGGATCTTATTCGCGCTGATTCGCGTGATTCGTAGTTTCGAGGGTAGGACAGCCCATAGCGGCCGGTACTTGTCGACTGGTGCGATCGTCGCATTTCGCCATGAATCTTCCCGAAACCGAGAGCGGTCATCCGCGGACCCCGGAGTGGCGGGAGCGGTTGCTCCTCTATGCCAGGCTGGTGCGTCTGGACCGGCCCATCGGCATTTTCCTGCTCCTGTGGCCCGCGCTGTGGGCGCTCTGGATCGCGGGAGAGGGACACCCGCCCTGGCCGATCGTGCTCATCTTCGTGGCCGGGGTGGTCCTGATGCGCTCCGCGGGCTGCGCCATCAACGACTTCGCGGACCGGGACCTCGACGGGCAGGTCATCCGTACCCGGGGGCGTCCGATTGCGGCCGGACTTATAAGTCCCAGAGAGGCCCTCGGGGTGTTCCTGGTACTGAGCCTCGTCTCCTTTGCCCTGGTCTTGCTCCTCGATCGGCGGACGGTCGCGCTGTCGGTGGTAGCCCTGGGACTTGCCGTCGTCTATCCCTTCATGAAGCGCTACACCCAAGTGCCCCAGCTCTTCCTGGGGATGGCTTTCGGTTGGGCTATACCCATGGCCTTCACCGCCGTTGTCGGGTCGGTGCCCTGGTCGGCCTGGTTCTTGTTCGGCGCTACCGTCGTCTGGGCCCTGGTCTACGATACCCAATATGCCATGGCGGATCGGGAGGACGACCTCAAGGTCGGTATCAAATCCACCGCCATCCTCTTCGGCCGTTACGATCGCTTGATCATCGGCCTGTTGCAGGGGTTGCTGCTGATCCTGCTGGCCTATGTCGGATACCTGGCGGGGCGGGGTATCTGGTATGGCCTCGGGCTTGCCGCCGCCGCCGTCCTGGCCGTGCGTCATCAGTACCTGATACGGGACCGGGAGCCTGCGGCTTGCTTCCGCGCCTTCCTTGACAATAATTACCTGGGGATGGCCGTGTTTCTCGGATTGGTCGCGGACTATGCCCTGAGCTAGGGGCTGTTGACATTACCGGCCGGGTACTGTGAGGCGAGTAGGTTCGATGGTAACCGCCCATAGGTGTTCGGGGTTTTTTCGCTTAAATTTCATATGGTTAATCTTATTGTTTTCGAGGCGGCGAAACGCTTGTTCACTTCATCGGATGGGAACCGTTCAGATCCCCCCTTCTGGATTTCGGCCCAGTTCGTCTGTAACCCGTTGATTTCTCGTTTTCAGGATCAGGATTTCGAGGGGGAGCTGAACGGTTAAAAAAATCCCGAACACCTATGGGTAACCGCCGTTTTTCCGCAAATGAACGCAAGTTAATGCAAAGGCTTTGATTTGCGGATAAATCTTCCGTTCAAAGGTGGTGGGGCCGCCGGTCTCCGGCCAAACAGAGGAGAAACGAGAGCGATGAGAATGAACGCCGTGCTGGGAGTGGTTTTGGGGGCACTGCTTGCGGTCCAGGCCTGGGCCGTCGAAGAGGGCGCCGTGGTGGAGGGGATCGACTACACCGAGCTGACCAGGCCGCAGCCTACCGAGAGCAGGGAGAAGATCGAAGTCCTGGAGGTCTTCATGTACAGCTGCCCCCATTGCTTCTATCTGGAGCCGACGCTCGATAAGTGGCTCGCGACCAAACCCGAGAACGTGACGTTCGATCGTATGCCGGCGCTTTTCGGCGCCAAGGTCATACCCCACGCCAAGGCCTACTACGCCGCGGAGCTGATCGGAAAGGGCGAACAGTTCCACTTGCCCCTGTTTTGGGCGTTGCACGAGAACAAACAGACAATCTGGGACGAGGAAGCCCTGGTAACCTTCGCCGAGACACAGGGTATCGACGGGAAAGAGTTCCGTAATGCCTACCACTCTTTCGACGTCGACATGCGGGTGCGCCGGGCAGCGGAGATGCGTGAGCATTTCGGCATCGACAGCGTCCCCACGATCATCGTCAACGGCAAATACCGCACCAGCCCGGCGCAGGTCGGCAGCAGGAAAAAATTGATCCGGGTAATCGACCACCTGATTGGAATCGAGTCTGGTAAAGAAACGCCCCCCCCATAACCGCAATTATTTGCGGCCATTTGCGTTTATTTGCGGATAAATCTTCCGTGAAAATCCTGCTCGTTCAATGGCATCGGTATTTAAGAACATCTGTACCGGATACGTGCTCACCCTGATGCCGACCGTGGTCAGGCGGGAGGAAAGACCAATCGGATACCGGTGAAACCCTGCCGGTCGTCGGGTGCGGCCCGATTGCGGAAGCTGGCACGGCGTAGGCAGTGCTGAGTGTGCAGACTGGCCCCGCGGAGGCTGAACCGATTGCCGCCGAAGTCGGTCTGGGAGGTCGAGCCGTCCGGGAAGGGACGGAACTCGGCATAGGGGTGAAAGGGATTCGCGCACCACTCCCACACCTGCCCGGTCCCTTCGAGTAGGCCCGAGCGCGCCGCTACCTCCCACTGGTATTCGTGTTGCAGCACCGCCCCACTCAGGTCCCCGGCCAACTCGGCGACCCAGGTCGCGAACGCCTGTGCCTCGTGCCGGGAGAGCCCGGCGACCGGTGCCTCGGGTTGCAGATCCACGGGCCCTTGCAGCCCGATACCGTACCAGCACTCTGTTTGGTCACGGCGCCAGTGCAAGGGAGCGGCGGTACCCGAGCCGTTCCGCCAACCCCGCCCCTCCTCACTCCAGAAACGGTCTTCGAGATAGCCCCCCGCCTCCATGAAGGCCAGAAACTCCGCATTGCTCACCGGCCGCCTGGCGATGCGAAAGCCGGCAAGCTCGACCGCCTGGGGTGGTAGCTCATTGTCGTAGGCCCAGGGTTGGTGCCGGGACCCGATCCGGTAGTGGCCCTGCTCGATGGCAATGAGATCCGGCACAGGGACTCTCGCCGTCAACACGCTTTCTGCCCGATAACCAGCGTCTGGCCGCTGCATTCTACCGGCGTGCAACACCATGAGCATACGCTCATAGTCGCGGGCCCCCTCCTGGAGCAAAAACCATTGCAGTCGGTCGTCCCGAAGCAGGTCGCCGGCCGGCAGTTCCCCCGGCGTGGCCAATCTCCGCAAATGCTCGTCCTGAATCTCGGCGGCCCAATTAAGCAGGTGGTCCGGCGGCGGAAGACGGGCCGATTGCGCCTCCGGGTCCATGGCTCCGGGAGTGAACAGGGGACGTACCCGTTCGGTGAGATCGGTGTCGCCGGTGAGGACCTCTCGCAGCCAGTAGAGCTCCCGGTACACCGAACGCCCGAGATACCAGCCGACCGAAGCGAGCCGCGGATCGAAGCGCCGGTTGGCATGGGCCGCGGGGATTTCATGCAGGAGGTCGCGCATTCTCTGCTGCAAGCCGCCGAGCTGGGTCAGGAGCTGGGGGGAGGTCATCCTTGTCGATTCTTAGCGAGGCTTTGCCTCAGACCTTTGATGCGTGAATTTTTTGTGCAGCGCACAAACTCATTATCCGCAGATTACGCAGATTCCCACAGATTGAAAACAGAAATAATCTGCGAGAATCTGCGTAATCTGCGGATAACAGCAATGAGTACAGTGCACCCGATCATGAGTTTTTTGTGCGGTGCACAAACTCGACTCATTTGTAAAGATTCGGGTCCATCAAGGAATCCCAGCACGCCCACCCCGGAACATGGTTACCTTCAGGTAGTCCTCCGTGGCCTGGAACTCAGGTTCCACCCCGTTCTGTTCCTTGAGGAGCGGAATGATCTTATTGCGTACCCCCATGCCTCTTGCGTCCACATAGCCGTAGTCGCGCAGGACATCGACGATCGCATGATTACGTGGAGAACGCCGGCCGGCAATCATCTTCTCGATGGTCATCGAGTTCTGCAGCGCGCCGGGGCTCAGAACCTCCAGCCGATCGCTGTATCTCACGACCTCGATCTCTTCGTAACGGGTCCAGTCACGGTGGGCGAGCGCATTCACGATCGCCTCGCGTAACGCCGCCACGGGATACAACCAACGCCGCTCCCGGCGCATGGACGCATCCACCTCGGCGGCTTCCTCCGAGACGAATGGCCGCATGGCATCCACCAGGCCCTCAATGACCCCGTTCCCGGCAATCTCATGCCCACCACCCGCGGCTTTTATACCCGGAGCGACCAGTGGCCCATCGATCAGTCTGTCATCCAGTGCCTTGTAGCCCTTGTCCTCGCCGTCGAAGGCCATCCAGCGAATACCGGACTGGGGAAGAAAGCGACGGGGGGCGTGGCCGAAAAGGACCAGCCCCGCGATAGTGCATACCGGCGGGCCATCCGGGCGTTCAACCATGAACCCCAACCCACACAGGCGCTCACCCCAGGTCTCCTCGTCCGGTGGGAGCATCCTGTCCCCTACGATCGTCGCCAGATAGTCCGTCAGTCGGTCCCGGCTGAGGTCGCGCAGGCCGCTACCCGATACCGGGAGCCGCTCCGCTTGCAACATACCGCCGATCGCGTAGAGCCGAGCCTGTTGTTCGCGCGTGGCGACCCGCGAGGTGCTGCCGACCCGGATATAGATATCTTCCCGGCCATGATGGCGCACGACATACGGCTTGGTTGCGCCTTGGGTGACTGTGATGACGGCAACCCGAAGCCGGTCGTCGACCCGGATCTCTTCGTAGAAGGGGAGAATCATGGGGTGCATGGCGTGCCCGAACACCGTGTCCATCACCCAGGGTTCGAGATCGGCCCGCTGAATCCCCGTGATCGATCCGTCATCATCGACCCCGAGCAGGATGCAGCCACCCTGGAAATTGGCGAGTGCCACAATCTCCTTCGCCAGCTGCTCGGGGCGCAGGTCGTCACGCTTGAACTCGACGCCGGAGTTCTCGCCGTTCGCAATCAGCTCGAGCAGCTCGGATTTGGTCATCAGTCATCGAACCCGGATTTTTCTTTCAGTCCTTTTGTGGAAATAGGGTCCCGGCAGCGCATTGGGCATACGCTGGAAAAAGGTGATGGGTGAAAAGTCGCGTGCCATATTCCTCTTCCCTGTCGAGGCGGAGCCAATCCGTTGGATTATATGGGATATTGCAGTACATTACAGTACATTTGCAGTGAGCCACCGAGGGGAACCATGGTCACCACCAAGACCGCCACCCTGACTTTTCGCATTAACCACAGAGGACACAGAGGACACAGAGGGCACAGAGAATGGTTGACTCGTATTTCTCGGTGCCTCTTGTGGAGAAATTGAATCGGGGTAAATGATTGGAATTGAAAAGCGTGGAAAAAGTAACCGGGATCCACGAAGCTCGACTACTGACCTACATGCGTCTCAATGCCATTAAGTTAAGCGCTACCGGTCGGCAAAGTAAGAGAAGAAACTACGAATCACGCGAATCCTCGCGAATCGATTCGCGGAAATTCGCGTGATTCGTAGTTTTCTCTAAGTGGCCAACAGCTAACTTAATGGCATTGTCTTCGGTCTGGCCTTCCACCATCAAATAGACCCGCTTCATCGGGCCAGCCTCCCGCCGAGGAGATTCTTTTTCCACAGCTCCCCGAGACTGTATTCGCTCAGCCAATCCGCCAGCGCCTGGGCATCCGGTCTGCGAAAACTCGACTCGCCCTGAATGCGGTCCACTACCACCAGGTCTTCCGCATCGAACTCATTGACCAATTCCACCGACTGGGTGGAGACGATGATTTGACTCTCCTGCGCCGCCGACTTGATCAGCGACGCGAGGATAGTAATGGCATAGGGGTGTAGGCCCAGCTCCGGTTCATCGATGATGATGGTTGCCGGGCGGCATTCCGCCGGTTGCAGCAGTGTGGTGGCAAGGCAGATGAAACGCAAGGTGCCGTCCGACAACATGTGCGCCTTGAACGGAGAATCCTGTTCGGATTCCACCCATTCCAGCTCGATGAAGTCCGTATTGTCCGGGCATGGCCGGAGCCTGAAATCACCAAAAAAGGGCGCCACCAAACGCACCGTTTGGACGATGCGCCGGTAATGCCTATCGGCTGTCTTTTGCAGCAGGTAGAGGTAGGCCGCCAGATTGCGCGCGTCCGGCCATAGGTAGGCATTGTCATTGATGAGCTGGCGCTGTTTGACGCGCGCTTCCTCACCCGTGTCGTGAAAATGGTATACGCGCCAATCGCTCACGGCAGAAATCACGTGCGGACCGACAAAGTGCTCGTTATATATACTTTCAAGGCCCGCCGATCCGCCGGATTCTTCCCCAGCCATATTCCAAAAGAATGCTTCGTGCGCGAACATCAAGCGGTTATCGACCGTGGGTTCCAGGGTCAACCGATAGCCGTCCTCTCCGAAATACAGCTCTGCGTGCAGCCGGTCGGTTGTCTTGCGCCCATAATGGAGCAAGGCGTCCGGTCCACCTTGTCGGCTGACGTGGCGCTGCAGGTTTCCATCGATCAATTGCTGAATGAGGCGAAAAAACCCGATGAAATTCGACTTGCCGGCCCCATTTGCGCCGATCAGGACATTGAGACTTCCGAATTCCAAATCACAGGACTCAATCGATTTGTATCCCGCGAGCTTCAAACGCGTGAGTTGAAGGCTATCGGTAACCGGTTTGACCACCCTGTACCCTCTCCCGGACTCGGGGGGCAAATTGTCCACGATCCAACTCTTTGCCTTTTCGATCAACAAATTGCTGCCAGCTTCCAGGTGCCGGCGCGGAGCGT
>WYCW01000006.1:0-1390 GCA_011392765.1 Candidatus Thiosymbion ectosymbiont of Catanema sp. Cochon2018
CTTTTCTCTCTCAGCTGACTTGTACCAGCTGTCTGCAGATCTCAAAAGGCCTCGGTTTTCATCGGCCATATCCCACTTGGTAGGGAGGAGGTCATACTGATTGGCGCGCCTGTCTGACATGCGCACATCTCGGTCATGCTCCATCGGGAGTTCCACTAGTTCGAAGTCAAGTCCGATCAATTGTGGCTCGTCTGGGGTCAGGGCATTATGCTCGTGCAGATACGCCCATCGGGTGGTGAGCGTGTCCAGAGCGCCTGGCGAGTCGATGATCGTCACATCGGAGAGATCGGTCGGATTTCGCCCGGTGTGACTCAAGAAAATTTCGGAGCCTCGGATCTGAGCTAACGGTTCGTCGTAACTGATATAAGGGTACGTACGGTCCCTGATTTTGTGTTCCCAGTCCAGCATCGCCGGGTAAACGGCGTCTCCTCTCAACAATCGGGCCGCAGATCCGCTTTTCTGTAATTCCTGCTGCCCGCGATCGGTCACACATCATTTGAGGTTATTTTCCATCGTCACGTTTTCGCGAATTTTCTTGGCGCCATCCGCCGGAACAGCACGATCGGCTCCGGAATATTGCACGTACAGCGGTCCGGCGTAGTACGGGTTCTGTGGCCAGGAACTGAGTTTGAACAACAAGTCCGCTAAGCCGGCTTCGCTTTTCCTCAATGCGTAGATGTGAGGCTCGCTGGTGGTCGAGATTGGCGTGGGAGTTTCAACGCTTGACTCCAGCTTCTAGATAACTTGTGCTGTACATGAGCATCGGAGCTCGCTTCATCATCCGGACCCACTGACGGTCTTCGGGGTCGGAAGGCTTCGGGCTTTCGACGTATAATCGGCCAAATATACGCTCCTGTCCCATTTCACCGGGTTTGAGGCGAGGTTTCGGCGGGAAACCGGGCGTGGATTCTCCGGTGTCATCGGCGTAGATTCCGGGTTCGGTCACGTCGATGATGGGTCGGCCGTCCAAATTTTTATATCCGGGTATGTCCGTAATGATTTGTCGGGTTGCTCGCGGGGGCTTCCGTTTTTCCAACTGGTATTCTTCCCCTCCGGTTTCACGGGCTCTCTTCTGATCGGGAGAGCGGTCCTCCACAGCACCACTTGTGGGTGGCGCTAACAACTGTCCCTTGTCCTTTTGATTCGCACGTTTCGGTGATTTTCGAGGGGCTAACGGAACGGAAGGGAACGGAGGAATTTCTCGATCCGAGTGATCTTCGGCAGATGAGCTGGCGGATTGGGCGGACAACTGCGGTCCTGTAAGTCCCCAACCTTCGGGAGGTGTTCGTTCGACCAGCTCCCTGGGTAACTCCTGCGGCGTGGGAGTCTTCTGCCGGTCCGGCGTCGGTTCCCTTTCCGGTTGTTTCTTCTTCGGTTCCTCCTTTTTCTT
>WYCW01000006.1:1396-2357 GCA_011392765.1 Candidatus Thiosymbion ectosymbiont of Catanema sp. Cochon2018
TTCTGGGATCTTCCTGCTGCACGACAACGGTGGACGCGGCTGCCTGTCCTGGAGTTACTCGGGTCGGCGGTCCCCTGATCAGCGTGGCCTTTTCCCAGTTCGTTGGCGTCAACGGAGTACCATAATAGAGATCTATGGTGTTCCTTAAGGCCACGGGCAACCGTCTGATGTCTATTTTCCATTGGACTCGGGCACAATCGGCATTCATCAAATCCTGGCGGTTGATGAGAGTCCTCCAATACGGCTCGGTGTACTGCTGAGGTACAAAGTCTTTAATCAGGTTATCTTTCCCCATCTGTCGGTGTAAGATGCAGTACAAATTTCGGCTTTCTATGTACGTCGGAGGAATAGGATGGTATAAGAACTCGGAATCGGCGAAATAATCGACGATATTGTCCGCCTCTATAGATATCCTGAGTTGGAACAGGAAAAGATCAAGTTCCTTCAAGAAGGTTTTTCGGAGGTCGCTGTCCGGTTTCGCGTATTTCTGGTATTCTTGCATACCCTTCAACGCGGTATCCACCCGCGAAACGTCGAACCCAAAGTGATACAAATGCGCCAGGATGGATCCGGCGAAAAGGCGTTCGCTCCCGTCGGCCCTCAGATAGGTTCGGTAATCAGCGTCCCTCGGTCCTTGGAAAGTCAGGACCAACTCGGAGGCAGGCAAGGAAGTTATCACACTGCGGATAACTGGAGTTGCGTAGTTCAAAAAATTCGTCCTCCACGTCTCTGATTCTGGGTCCCCAAATTCACACGTACCCGGAGCATACGGTGGGTAGTACGTCCTCGGGACGCACTTCGGCACCAAACCACTATAATCGGTGTCAACAGTATTCGGGTCGAAAATAGCAGCGTAGTCCCAGCCACACTTCTCGTTGATAACGTCCACCGGCTGTCGGGCGGGTGGAACCTGATACTCAGGATCGAACCGGCGGGGGCATCGGTGGAGGCCCGCGTCGGC
>WYCW01000006.1:2363-30814 GCA_011392765.1 Candidatus Thiosymbion ectosymbiont of Catanema sp. Cochon2018
GAGTCGGCATCCGCTGGAACGGCAACCCCGCGGATCACCCCTTGGGTAGCCCTCAGAGCCGTGGTTACCCCTTCTGGTTCCGGGTCCCGGATGGCTTTAGCGACGTGGTACTCCGGCGCGCGCAGGAGCTGGCACCGGAGACCGACCTGGACGCCGCCTATCGCGAGATGGCGAGAGACACCGGGCGCGAGCAAGAGGCGACCGAGTGGAGCCAGGCCCTGATCGGAGACGCGGCACATGCGTCGCGGTGAGATCTGGTGGGTCGATTTCGGCCCCGCGGTCAGCGGCGAGATCCGAAAATGCCGCCCCGCCGTCATCGTCGGCAACGACTCCGCCAACCAATTCCTTTCTCTGCGTTCTCTGTGTCCTCTGTGGTTCGAAATGGCTTTTGTAATACCCTCCTTGAGGGACAATGCCATTAAGTTAGCTGTTGGCCACTTAGAGAAAACTACGAATCACGCGAATTTCCGCGAATCGATTCGCGAGGATTCGCGTGATTCGTAGTTTCTTCTCTTACTTTGCCGACCGGTAGCGCTTAACTTAATGGCATTGCCTTGAGGGAGAGGGATCTTAGGAAAAGGGATTAAAAACTGCGATTTGCTCATATCTTTCCACCACCCGCCAAACCATCGGGATTGGGGGCCGGAGAAACCGGGAGGACAGCGGCAGGATCGAAGCAACCGCTCTCCCTGGTGCCGGGAAATGCGTCGATCAGCCGATTGCGCATATCGACATCGTCCTCGAATACAGTCATCCAGATGCTGAAGAAGCCGGACTCTTGTGCCTGGTGAACGATACTTATGCGTAGTGGGTTGTTGTCTGGATCGGCATCCAGCATCGATTTAGCCTCTTCGGCCAACAACCATTTTTCTAATCGCTGTGAAACCCTGTCGATGGCCACTCGCTTGCCGTTTTCATCCACAACTTCGTTGGAACGCTTATCCAACCCGGTCAAGGCCAAGGTATTCGCTGCCTGTTTCGCTACCCCTCGTTCATCCGCTGCGGCGGAGGGTATTACCCTGCCATCGGGAAGATAGGTGAACGCCCAATGGGTGTTATCGCGATCCGGCAGTAAGACATCCTTGAGCACGACATCTTTGTCTCCCTTGGTGGAGTTACAGTTGACGCAGCCCAGAAGAAAGTTGTCCCAGCGTCCCGCTAAATGCGCGTAGGCCGAAAGCCCCTTGGGTTGGATGTGCTCTACCGCCAGCATGGTCGGGATACGTCGTTCGCAATAACTGCAATAGCTACCCAATCTCGAGATCAACTCCGGCTTGGCTTCTTGGTAGGTATCGAAATCATCGGGTCGGGGTGAACTCCCTCTGCGTACCGGTCGCATGGTCTATTCCCCCAGCTTCGCTGCGCGTTTCATCTCCAAAAAAGCCTGAAATGCCGGATTGTCCGCATAAGGCGCGATGGTCTCGGCAAGTCGCGCCTTGTATTCCTCCAGCTTCTCTTCCGGGGCCTGCGCGGCGGCCTCGAGATCTTCGAGATAATGCCTGGCTGCACCCGTCATCTCCTCATAGCGCAAACTGACCTGGGGATTGGGTATCCCCATAATGCCCTGGGCGATCTCTTCGACCGGTAGGTTCGCCACATTGGCGGTGGGCTGGCCGTCCAGCATGAGGAGCTCTTCGCCACTGCGTAGCGACTGGATGAGAAACGGCGAATGGGTGGTACAGACGAACTGGATCTTCGGGAAGGTTCGGCGCAGGTCCTCGATAATACGGCGCTGCCAACGCGGGTGCAGATGCAGATCCAATTCGTCGATCAATACCACCCCCGAGGTTTGTTGCAGCACCGCGCCGCCATATTGGGGATTCAGCCTGGCCGCCCGTTGCGCCAGATCGCCCACCAGCGCCGCCATACCGCGCTGCCCATCGCTGAGATTGGAAAAGGGCTGGGTTTCGTCCCCCATTTCGACCACCACCTCGCCCAAGACGGCATCGAAATAGAGATCGGAGGCACCCTCCACACAACCGACGATGGCCTCTTTTATCGCCTCGAATACCGGTGATGCCCTCCCCTTCCGTTGGTAGGCGATCCATGACTGACGGGCAATCCACTGGGTAAGTTGGTCTACCGATAGTGTCGGATCGATACTGTTCTTATAACCTGCCAGCCGGGACTGTTCTTTTTTGTCGAACAATTGCGTCAGGTCTGTTACCTGAAACGGGTTTGGTCCCTGACCTAGCCGCTCGGTACCATAGTAGGAGATCAAAGGCAGAGAGACCTTCTTGCCCTCACGCACAGCAGTCTTCGCAGCCGAGGCCAGTTGAAAGATCGGCATCGCCCCTTCGTTGCTAACATGACTCTCGGGGCTGTTTAATACTTGCAGCCAGCTGATCGACTCTCCCTGCACCTCGCCGCGTGCTGCTACTTCACAAGGGTAGAGATACTCCCAATTGACACTGACATGGCGTTGCCCCTGGTCGTCGAGCTCCGCGTGCTCGAAATTGCCCAGCATGACCTCATTCGGGCGAATAGGGCGGATATTGCCCATCCCCATCCCCAGAAACCAACCGCCGCCGACGGCCACCGATAAGGCGTCCAGGGCGCTGGTCTTACCCGTGCCGTTCTTCCCGACCAGCAGGTTGAATTCCGGGTGAAAGGAGAATTCCCTCTCCTTAAAGCCCTTGAAGTGTTTGAGAGCCAATTGGTCTATGCGCATGACGGATCTCCAGCCCAATGCCATTAAGTTAAGCGTTACCGGTCGGCAAAGTAAGAGAAGAAACTACGAATCACGCGAATCCTCGCGAATCGATTCGCGGAAATTCGCGTGATTCGTAGTTTTTTCTTCCGCATCGGTAAATGGCCAACAGCTAACTTAATGGCATTGATCTCCAGCCGACGAGTTAAACCATAATTTGATGACATATATGGTTGGTAGGCTCTCAATTTCCGTATGATCTCATCCTTTGTCGGTTCCATTTGTTTCTCCTGCATGGCTTTTCAATAATGTACAGCCAACCACACCGTCTCCGGGATGATGCTCGTGTTGATTACCCTATGCCTCTTATGCGCCGGTATATTTATGTATTCACCTTCATCGAGGTTCATTACCGGCCCATTTTCAAACGAGATAGCGGCATTTCCCTTGAGTACAATGACCCATTCATTTTGTTCCTGGTCGTACCATCCGGTGTCCGGTGAGGTATGTCCTTTCGATACGATACGTTCGATCCTGACTTTCTTGCCCGACACCAGAACCTCGAACACCTCATTGCTGAGATCCGCGGGAATTCGGGTATAGATATTTCCTTTTTCCATCGATTGGGCCGCTCTCATTCCGTTACTTTATTTCATATCGATATATCTTACCGGGACCAAACGATGACCCAGCATATCCACCGCGACTTGGGCCTGCTCCAGAATCACATATCCCAAGAGGGGTTCGTAGCTGTTATCTTCATTCAACCCCATATCGACAAAGATCACTTCATTTGCCACCGGGCGAAAGCCATCTATCTTTATTTCCACCGGCCAGCAGGCATCACCACGCACAATCTTTTGATTAGCCAGTTGCAGCTCTACCGGTTCGGAACGTTTGAAACTCCCGAGTCTTTCCTTCCATGCCTGGGGAAGAATCAATGCACCCGCTCCGGTATCGACGAACATTTCACATTGTATGGATTTATCCTCGTCGAAGAGATTGGTGATTTTTACCGGCACCACAATTCGGCCCATTGTTTTCTCCAAAGAAATCTCTCGGTTATGCCGTTTAATATGCCATTTCTAAGAGATGTAGGATGCGGTGAGTAACACGAACTGCATCGGCATGAACCGGGACCTCATGATGCGGTTCGCTGCGCTCGCCGCATCCTACATGTCTCCATGAGAATTCGAAGCGCGTCAGAGAAGTGATTCATGATAACACGCTGTGTCCTCTGCGTCTCTGCGGTTTAAAAGACAGGCAACCTCAAATTTTATTGCGTATCTTGGACAAGAACTGTTTAACTCTAAAAGAAGGAGCCGGCACGAACCCCATCAAGTTGCTTTTTATGGCATCTTCCAGATATTTTTTGCAGCGTTTGATGCGAAAATTGACAGTACCGTCCGGGTGTAGCGTGACATGGGCCGTTTCTGTTGTACCCATTATTTTGTGTTGTAGTACCTCATCATTTCCCGCCCCGGTTTTACTCCTGTAAACCACATAATTGATAATATCCTTGCCTCTCTTATATTGCTCTTCGATCATTGGTCTCCCGTTCATGAAAGGAACTTCTTGACTATTTCGAAAGTTGCAATCGAGCAGGCAGTTGCAATATTCATGGAAGAGTTTACCCCCACCATGGGAATATGGACTGTCTCATCCGAGGCGTCGAGCAATGGTTGGCTCACACCCGCGTTCTCCGAGCCCAGGATAAGGCATACTTTCTCGTTTCCGGAGAGCGGTAGATCCCTGATATCCGTGCTCGATGAGGTTATTTCCAGGCTAATGATTTTGTATTCTTCATGCTTAAGTCTCTTGATTAAGTCAAGCGGACTGTCTTCATAGGAGAATGGGACGTATTTTTCGGTCGATCGCGAGGTTTTTCTTATTTTGTTGTTAGGTGGAGATGGCGACGAGCCGGAGAGGTAGATCTTTTCCACGCCCAGGGCATCGGCAATTCTGAACAGGCTGCCGACATTCATCGGGACTTCCATGTCATGCGCAAGGAAACAGACCGGGTATTTTTCGGCCTGGGGTCGATGGTGACTATGATCCAGTTGTATATTTTCCATTCCCACTCACCTTGAACGATTTCATGACAATCACCGAATCGGGCGTACCCCCCCACGGCGCCCGATGGCGGCCGCAACCCGAAACAGATCGGGGATATCGATCTGCTCCCCATCGACATCGACACGACGAATGACAGCATAACGATCGCCGTAGCGAGCGGTGCCGTATCGCGCAGGAACCCGTATATCATCGATGTGACGAATGACCCCGATCCGTTCTAGTTCTCGGATCAAGCCTCGTTCAGGACTCTCTGAGCCCAACGCATCCAAAGCATGAGGCGGCAGAAAGGACCGGTTAACTCCCTTGTCACTGTCGGATTGCGTCCGGCCCTTCTCAAGGGCGGCGGCTTGCTCTCTATTGATGGATTCAACGACACCAGCCTGCGTCCATCTGTCTTCGATGTCTTCGTCCCTGCAAGGCACGGTTAAACCCTCCAGCGGCGCCAACATTTCCCCAATCCAGGGGTAATCCTCGGCCAGCTCTGTAACCCGTACCTTCGATGCGTTCTGCACCCCTTTCTTGATCCCCTCCCAATGGAGCACCTCTTTGTGTCCCTGAGATCGTGTGCATCTTTGGGCCTCCCGGATCGCGATCAGAAAGCTACGCGGACTTACCTGTCCTTTTGCGTCCGCCAGATGGTTGGGTAGCCAGCTGTAGGTCCGGCCGCGGCGGGGGTTGGTCCCCATGTAGGGGGGCGCCATGCCGCGAAACACCTTCTGCTGCAAGGCCTCGTCCTGTCGGAGCTTTACCGGAATGGGATAAACGGAGGTTCCCGCGACCGGTATGGCTTCGAATGCGAGCCGATGCTCCCGGTTGAGCCAATCGCGGAAGGCCTCACCTCCATCCGCATGGTTGGATAGCCAGTGGAAGAGCAGTCCGTAGAGGTCGGCGCGCCGCCATTTCAGATTGACGCGGCCATGATGGAGCTTGGATGCATCCGGGAACTGCCAGATCCGCTTGTCTTCCCACATATCCGGGCGCATGAACAGCTTCGCTTGAATCCCCGCTAACCCCAGGAGATCCAAACACACCTGAAGCAGACCCCGGACCAGACCGCGGATCGCCTTCCAGTCGGAACCCGTGCGGTCGAGGGCATCGAATATGATCAGATGCCGACGCCTTTTTTCCCGTAGGTGCCCGGAAATACGATCCCGGAGCCTTTCTTCCCGCTCCGGGTCGGCGGCGACATAACGCACACGCGCCTCCCAGGTATCCGCGGGAAGGCCATCACTGTAGCGATCCGCCAGTTGGTGCAGGATCACCGTGCGCCAGATGTCCTCGGCTTCAAAGTCAGTCTGCAACCGCTGTAGGACCCGCCGCGATGGGTGGTCTCGATTGCGCGTCGAAACCGAAAAGCCCCAGCTGGTGTCGAGCTTGTCGAGCCTCAGACGCGGCAGCTGAACAGCGATCAGACGGCGGGGCAAGTCACCGTTGAGGGCGGCGCTCCAGAAACTCTTACCGGTCCCTCGCTCACCAACGACCAATGTGCTGTCCGGGTCCAGGGCCCGTTCGTGGCCCGGCACCACGAATAGCTCCCGAGGGTCCGGTTGGTCAGTGGTCGCCGCCAGCGTTTCCGGCAGATCATCGAGAGACCTGCGAACCGCCTCCGTCGGAAACCGATTGACTGCCATCGGTATCTCCCAAAATGCGTTGTTCGAGTCCTGCCGCGAAGGCCCCGAACGAGGCGGTGATTGCCGTCTCTCCGACCTGGGTCAGGTCGTCGAGGGGATTGAAGCGCTCGAAGCGGGGGTCCGAGAGGATGGTCAAGGGGTAGTGGGGCGCGGTCTCGTCTCCAATCGAGAAGGTGAACCGATCGTCATCGGCTCCCGGCGGAGTCTCGTCATACAGGCCATCCAACCAAAGCCGATAGGAATGCTCGAGATAGCGATCCAGCTCCCACTGTGCCTCACCCGCCTTGGCATGGACCATCTTGAGCCGCAAGCGCCAATCATCATCGTGCCTGTTCTCGAAGGTCCGGGCCATCAGGCCCAGCTGAGCCAGCAGGTACCGGTAACCCTCCCAGACCGGAGGCTGATCGGCGGCGAAGAGCAAGACATCGGCGTCGAGGTGCAGGACAGTGGCCGCGGCCGTCTCGTGCAACCCCGCCCGGCTGTCGATCAGGACCAGATCGGGATCTACCTGGTCCTCCAACAGGCCACAGAGACGACGCACGCGATCAGCGAAACTGCTTTCACTGCCTATGCCACCGCCCTCCAGGTAGCCCCGGGCCAGCTTGGCGGTGAACTCCGTAGGATAGCGGTCGGTGGTGTATCCGGTAGCCGGCGCCACATAGAGACCCGGCTGTTCGGATAAGGGCGTTCGCGCTACCATCCGCTCGGCCATCCGTTCAGCCAGGGGATTGCCGACCAAGTCCTCTACCAGCCAGTCCAGGACCCCGAATTCGGGGCGATCGTCCGCTGGCAGCAATTGCGCGCCCAGCCCCGGCGCTTCCAGGTCCAGATCGATCAACAGCACGGTCCGTCCCTGGGACGCCAGATGGCGCCCCCAGAGGAAGAGGGCCGTGCTGCGTCCGACCCCGCCCTTGAGGCTGAAGAAGACGACCCGCGGCGGGTGTACCCCGGCTGGTCCGGGGCTCTGCGTCCAGTCTTGCCCTACCACCCGGCGTTCGATGAGCCAGACCCCGAAGCCGGCGATGTCATGGACCAGCGCGGGTTCGTGTTTCAACGCATCACCCGCCAGGGTATCCCGGAAGCGCGCCAATCCGCCGTCCACACTCGGGCTGTAGGCCCCCAGCACCTCAGCAAGCTCGGGGCGGGCGGGGGCCAGGTCCCTTTCTTCCACATGATCGGGGACCACCACGAATAGGCGGCCGTTCATATCGCGCACAAAGCGGCAGTCTTCGAGCGCGATACCCGGAAACCGGTGCTGCATCAGTGTCACCGCTCGTGGTAGGGCGTCGTCGAATGTGCAACGGTCGCTCATAGTCTGCCCCGGATACCGATTGCGTGAAGCGTGCGTCGGCTGTGGTCTCGATAGGTTTCGCAGGTCTGTTCGGAGAAGGCCCGTTCCGGCCAATAGCGGTTGGCGATGTCCCACCTTTCCATATAGTCGTTGCTGTTCAACAGCTGCCGTATCCCCTCGTTACCTCGCCTGGACAGATTCCGCAGCACACTATCTCGCAGATCTGGCAGATGCTTGTGTGGTATTTCCTGCATCCCAGGTATTTTTTCCAGGAGTAGCTTGAGCGCGCATTCGGCGGCCAGACCGAACAAGTGGGTCGCGTTCGGGTATCTCCGCTGCCGAAACAGCGTGTCTCCGTCCCGGTAACAGCGTACCGCCGCGTCCGCGTAATCCGCATGCCATTCAGGTATCGCTGCGCTCTTCATAATCCTTGAAAAATAGGTGTTTTCACCAATCGAGAGGCTCTGATCTATCGATTATTCAGACATGCCGTTGACGAAGACCGTATTTTTCAAGGTGCGCTTAAGAAGACTTACCGACGGATTCGACAAAATCTTTGACGGTCATGTTAAAAAGCTCGGCTTCTTCATAAAACGGGCAGTGGGCGCTTTTTTCAAAAATCTTCAATTGTGCATTGGGTATATTCTTTACGACATAATCAGCCGCTCCGCGTTTTGCATAGGGGCTCATTTCCCCGCCGATATAGAGTGCCGGTACGGTGATTTTCGGAAGGACATTTCTCCAGTCCTGCACACAATGGTCAATTATCAGTTCAAGAGCATTTTTTGTAGGGAGCTTCAGCATCTCATCTGCCATCCAGGATTTTTCGTTGTCAGAAAGCTTGTTTGCATTTTCCGGTGTAAACATAGTCGGTATAAAACCCTCCACAAATCCCCGATCATCCTGGGCCGCTGTACCAACAAAATCGGCCAACTCATTCAGATCAAATGAGTCTCCAAGGCCAAACCTCCAATCATCATCGCTCAGGAGCTTCGGAGTCTGATCCACGAAGACCACGGACTTTAATCGAGCAACTCCATATAAATCGATATAGGACCAAATGTCGCTGGATCCTTGTGACCATCCCACTAAAGTAACCTGGTCAAGGTCATCCGCATGAATGAAATCATGAATATCTTTTCCATGCCGCCCCATTCGATGCCCTTTATCGGTCTTTTCAGATTTACCATAACCTCTCATATCCAAAAAGAAGGCATTGGAAAAGGAAGAAAAGAAATCAAACTGCTTTTGCCACCAGGGGGTACTCATTCTCCAACCACCGATAAAAATGATCGGTTGGCCTTCCCCCTTTGTTTCGTAATACAGGCCCACGCCATCACTCATTTTCTGAATCATGCTTCTCTCTCCCATAACTAGCGAGGCTTCGCCTCAGACCATTGATGCGTGAATTTTCGTACGGAAACCGGAAAACCACGAATGCACACGAATCGACACGAATTGTGATTTGTGTTGATTCGTGTCAATTCGTGGTTTGAAGCGATTCAGCAGTGTCTCGCCCCGTAGCATTTAAGAAATTCCTTCCAGCTCCGCCTCTAACTCTTCCGCTTCCATTCGGCACTTGGCAATGAATTGCAGCTTGCGCACGAGTCCCCAAGCCGCTTCCAGGTCTTGCGCCGAGGGTGTCTCCAGCAGTGTTTCGAGCTCGCCTACCAGCCGGCCGGAGTGGTCGGTAAGGCGGTCCAGGATCTCACCGACCGCGGCCATGGGGTCCGATTGCTCCTTGACCTGGGCCAGGGCCTCGCGCAGTTCCATCTGTTCCATCAGGAAGGCCGCGTCTTGGGTCGATTCCTGTTTGTCACCGTGGTCGCCGGTGTACAGCGACAACAGATAGCGCGCGCGTGCCAGGGGGTCTTTGATAGTCTCAAAGGCCTCGTTGACGCGGATGGAGGCCTGCATGGATAACCGCCGCTCGCGGTCACCCGCCGCGGCGTAGCGGTCCGGGTGCAGCGTCTGTTGCAGGGCGCGGTAGCGTTCCGCCAGCAAGGCACTATCCACCCGGTAGCTCACGGGTAATCCGAAGAGCTCGAAGTGGTTGCGGGAGAAATCCAGCACGGGAAACTCGCTCTATCCGCCCGTATTTAAGGGCACTTTGAAAAATAAGATTTTTGTCAACGGCGCACTTGAATAATCAGTGGGTTAGAGTCGTCTGATCGGTGAAAACGCCTATTTTTCAAGGTACCCTTATAAGGCAATGCCGCCAATTCGACAGGGATTGCCGGAACCGGAAGGCCCTGAAAGTGGTATTAGAATTTTCACTATGCAACACTAGCCACCATCAATGCTTATCGCGTGCCGGATCCTTGTCGCCTCCCTTTGCTGCGATGCGTTCCACGTCTTCCACTGAAAGACCGAGCAACTCGGAAACTTCCCCGGCACCATGTCGGCTCAACAGACGATGCACAACCTGCGCTTTACCTTCTTCCCGACCTTCTTCCCGACCTTCTTCCTTACCACGTCCGAAGCCAATGGTGAAAGACGGCAAGGATTCGATATCGATTTCGGTCAACATGTGTTCGGCCTCCTCGACCTGCGCCTTCAGATCCCGGTTCTTCGACAAGATCTCCAGCATAGTTATATATTCGCGGAATCTCCGCTCATCGGCTCCCAGCAATTTCCGCAAGCGGTGCACGATGTAGGTGACGACCTCCTGGGGCTTGCGGTCGCCGAAGTCACACAGCACGGCCAGTACCAAGGCATCGGGATTGTCCTGCGCCAGCAGATCGGCACAATTGACGCGGTGCATATCAACCAAGTCATAGCGGTAATCGAGCAACCCCGGCTCGTCGATGCCTGGCGGCATGGTCAGAGGGTCGGCCCCAATGTAGATCAGGAATTGTCGGATTGGTCCGGGATGGCCGGCAAAACGGATGTCCGTGTAGTAACGCAGCATCCGCAGCGGCATATTCGCAGTATTATTGTTGGCGACCTCGATGTGCAACAGGAACTCTTTGCCGTCGATTCCACGCATGCGTGCCACCAGATCCGCCCGGCGGTCTTCGATCCGCTGATTCTGGGTCTCCAAGACTTCGACGGTCTCGGCCTTGAGCCTCAAGAGATGGTGCGCTAAATCGGTGGTGAGCCGCTTGAGCATAGCGCGGCTGATGATGTCCTTTGCGGCCATACGGGAAGACTCCAACGGCAGTTATTGCTGGGTTTTGGCCGTCCCTGGCCGCAACCCAGCCTACGGCCTACGGTCCCTTTTTAGACAGTCTCTTAGACATTGAAGCTCTCGCCACAGCCGCAGGAATCTTTGACATTGGGATTATTGAATTTGAAGCCTTCGTTGAGCCCTTCCCTAGCGTAGTCAACCTCGGTCCCATCGAGGTAGAGCAAGCTTTTGGGGTCCACGATGACCTTGACCCCCTGGTCCTCGAAGACCTGATCCTCGGACCCCAACTCGTCCGCGAACTCCATCACATAGGCCATGCCGGAGCACCCGGAGGTCCGCACCCCCAGGCGCAAACCCAATCCCTTGCCGCGATTGGCGAGAAATTTACGGACGTGATCCGCCGCCGCTGCCGTCATTGTGATACTCATGATTCGACCCCCTGGACGCCCTGCTTCTTCGTATAGTCTTGAATAGCGGCCTTGATGGCGTCCTCCGCCAATACCGAGCAGTGGATCTTGACCGGCGGCAGGGCCAGCT
This sequence comes from Candidatus Thiosymbion ectosymbiont of Catanema sp. Cochon2018, assembly GCA_011392765.1. Classification (GTDB taxonomy): domain Bacteria; phylum Pseudomonadota; class Gammaproteobacteria; order Chromatiales; family Chromatiaceae; genus Thiosymbion; species Thiosymbion ectosymbiont_A. Next base: position 13,679 of record WYCW01000006.1, read on the forward strand.
CATCGGCGATGTCCCGGTTCTTGATCTGGCGGGCTTCATCCAATGTCCTGCCCTTGACCCACTCCGTCAACAGGCTGCTGGAGGCGATCGCCGAGCCGCAGCCGTAGGTCTTGAAGCGGGCGTCTTCGATGACGCCCTGGTCACTGACCTTGATCTGCAGGCGCATCACGTCGCCGCAGGCCGGTGCCCCAACCATGCCGGTGCCGACGCTGCCGTCGTCGCCGTCGAACTTGCCCACGTTGCGCGGGTTCTCGTAATGGTCCAATACCTTTTCGCTGTAAGCCATGGTCTGTTACCTCCAGCCTAATCGAATCCGGGAGATCAGGGATTGTCGACTCAGGGTTTTTACTGTGCTGCATTAGAACCACGAAGGCAGACACGGATAAACACAGATCACAATCCGTGTTTATCCGTGTCCATCCGTGGTTCTTCGATACGGTTCGTTCCGGTACAAGCCCAACTAACAAATGGCATCAGGATTGCTACTACGCTAGTACCTCGTTTCAGCCCATTCCGCATGTTTCTGTTGTCGCGTTACAGGGCCTTTTCGTTTCACCACCGAGACACAGAGAGCACGGAGAAATTAGAGAATTTCCTTCGTGCTTTCTCCATGCTTGCCGTGTCTGAAGAAAAATTCCTCGATGTATTCTCTGTGTCCTCTGTGTTTCTGTGGTGAATAAGAGTATTTCTGCAATATCACGCGAAATGATGTACTAGCGAGGCTTTGCCTCAGACCGACGAGGCATGATGCCCCGAAAGCCCCTTTCCCGTAAGGCCCCATCTCCTACACCTAACCAACCGTTGGAGAGCTTGGGTAGGTCGAAATCGAAATCGGGATCGCAATCGGAATTTCGATTTCGATCCCGATTTCGATTTGTGCACTGCATAAACTTGACTCATTTGTAAAGATTCGGGTCCCTCAAGGAATCCTAGTGCGCCGCCCACTGCACGGTGCTCAGATCGATGCCGTCTTTGAACATGTCCCACAGGGGTGACAGCTCGCGCAGGCGTGCGACCTGCTCGCGGATCTTTGCGACCGCGAAGTCCACCTCCTCCGCGGTCGTGAAACGCCCGAGTGAAAAGCGGATGGAACTGTGTGCCAACTCGTCCTCGCGGCCCAGGGCACGCAGCACATAGCTCGGTTCCAGACTGGCCGAAGTGCAGGCGGAACCCGAAGATACCGCCAGGTCCTTCAGGGCCATGATCAGAGATTCGCCCTCGACGAAGGCAAAGCTCAGGTTCAGGTTCCCGGCCACCCGCCGCTCCCAATCACCGTTCAGGACGACCTGCTCCATATCCTCGAGTCCCTCCCACAAGCGACGGCGCAGGGCCAATACGCGCTCGTTTTCCGTGGCCATCTCCGCGCGGGCAATCCGGAACGCCTCGCCCATACCGACGATCTGGTGTGTCGGGAGGGTACCGGAGCGCATGCCGCGCTCATGGCCGCCGCCGTGCATCTGGGCCTCCAGACGCACCCGCGGCTTACGACGCACATAGAGGGCGCCGATGCCTTTGGGACCGTATATCTTGTGGGCCGAGAAGGACATCAGATCGATCTTCATCCGCTCCAGGTCGATGGGGACCTTACCGGCACTCTGGGCGGCATCGACATGGAACAGGATCTTGCGTGCCCGAGTCATCTCGCCGATGCCTGCAATGTCCTGGATGACCCCGATCTCGTTGTTCACATGCATGATCGAGACCAGGATGGTGTCATCCCGCAGCGCGGCTTCCAGCCTGGCCGGATCGATAAGGCCATTGGGCCGGGGGTCGAGATAGGTGACCTCGAACCCTTCCCGTTCGAGGTGACGGCAGGCATCCAAAACCGCTTTGTGCTCCGTCTTGGAGGTGACGATGTGCCTGCCCCGTTGGCGATAGAAATGGGCAATGCCCTTGATCGCCAGGTTATCCGACTCGGTGGCACCGGAGGCCCAGACGATCTCCTTGGGATCGGCATTGACAAGCTCCGCGACCTGGCGGCGGGCCTCCTCCACCGCCTCCTCCGCTTCCCAGCCGAAGGCATGGGAGCGTGAGGCAGGGTTACCGAATCCGCCCTCCGGGGTAAGGTAACTGCACATTTTCTCGGCGACCCGAGGATCGACCGGGGTAGTCGCCGAGTAGTCCATATAGATGGGTAGTTTCATCGTTAATGAAGGCTCCGAACCGCTTGACTGTGCTTACCGTGCTTCAGGCACCGGCGGGCAGTCTGCCGACGCCACGCCGGTCGACCCCGACCTCGGGTCCCGGCGGGTCCCGACACTCGGCGAGGTCCTGCACACCCTTGCGATCAATCAGATCCTGCAGACTGATTCGGTTGAGGTATGCGTAGATCTGGGCACTGAGCTCTTGCCACAAGTCATGGGTCAGGCAGGGCCCTTCGTTCCGGCAATTATGGGCCCCCCCGCACCGGGTGGTATCCACGTTCTCGTCCACGGCGGAGATGACCTCCGCGACCTGGATTTCGGATGCCTGCCGCGCCAACTTGTAGCCGCCGCCGGGACCACGCACACTCGAGACCAGGGACTGCTTGCGCAGTCTGGAGAACAGCTGTTCCAGGTAGGACAAGGAGATGCCCTGCCGTTGCGCGATGTCCGTCAGCGCGATCGGTCCCCTCCCATGATGGATCGCTAAATCGAACATTGCGGTGACGGCGTAGCGCCCTTTGGTCGTCAGTCTCACGAGAAATCGCCCCTGCCTTGAGGAAGTCTCGAAATGCTACAATAACCAACTTATTCAGTCAAGTATTAAATTACGCCTCAATATCGATAACATGGGGATCATTTTTTTGCCGCAAATGAACGCGAATCGACGCTAATCAGTCACAACTCGTCGCATACGGCGTACCGTCCCAGGGAGCACCTTGGCCCCACACCGACTCAGGTTCCGAGGTCCCACCCGGAACCACAGAACGCAAAAGCCTCTCTCCTTGGACATAGGGCAAGCGCGCATAAATTTATTATCGATCAACAAGTTGCTACCGACAGTGTAGGTTGTGCGTAGGATGCGGTGAGCGCCTGCGGTGCAGGGACCTGTCTGCCGTTCCATGGACGGGACAGGCAGGCGCACCGCAGGCCGCGAACCGCATCATTGGATGGCCCGTGCCCAACGTCGTTGTTGGGCACGCCGCTGCCTTGGACTACATAGGCGGCTGAGGGTAGTCCAATGGACAACATGGACAGTGTGGACTGCATGGACTGGGGGACACGTAGCGATTCCTCAGTCCACGTGGTCCACCTGGTCCATGTAGTCCACGGCGGCTACCGCCATCCCTGGCGGCTTTGCCCAGTCCACTTGGCTAGGGGCGTTCTCAATTAAGCCAAATCCACGTAACGCAGGCGCCTGCCCCTGCCTGCGGCAGGCAGGGGCAGGCGGTGCGCCGTGCCCAACAATTCAGGGGGCAGTTTTCAGGGGCAAACAACTGATACTACCAGCCTCCTGACAACTGCCCCCTGACGACTGATAACTGACAACTGCCCCCTTTGTGGTTCAAACCATCCCCCGGTCAAAAACCGCGGGAATATCGGTTCAGGCAAAGGGAAAAGCATACAGAACAAAGGGTTATAGGTCCCTGGCGAGACGAATACCGATGCTGTTGTAGCCAACATCCGCGGTGAGCAGGTAGCGGGGGGCGGAGCACAGCGACCGCGGGAAGTCGAGCCAGCCGCCCCCGTGCAGCACACGCCGGGCGCAGTCGCCGCCGTTCTCCTGACCCCAGGCGCTGCCGTCGGACGGGGCGCCCTGGTAGTTCTTATGCCAGCAATCCTGGGTCCACTCCCAGACATTGCCGGCGACCTCATGGAGTCCCCAGGGATTGGCCGGCAGGCTGCCGGCCGGGACTGTCTGTCCCCGGAAGATGCCGGTCTTGGCCCCACAGCTGTTGTGATCGTAGTTGCCGTTGTAGTTGGCCTGGTCGGTGTGGATACAATTACCGGTCCGGAAGGGGGTCGAGGTGCCGGCCCGGGCGGCGTACTCCCACTCGGCCTCGGTAGGCAAACGGTAGCTCTCACCGGTCTGAGCACTCAACCAGGCCGCATATGCCGTGGCGTCCTTCCAGGAGACATTGATCACCGGCCGCTCGCCCCATCCCCAACCCTCATCGTCCGGCTCGTAGCCTTGGCGAAGCGGTCGTATTCGGCAAAAGTGACCTCAGTACGGCCGACGGCGAAGGTGCGCAGATTCACCCCATGGACCGGTCCCTCCCGATCGTGGCGTTCAGGCTCGTCCGGGGGGAACCCATCCGGAAGCTGCCGCCGGGGATGACCACCATCGCCGGTCCTTGTAAGGCGTCCTCGAGGGTATCGTGGAAAACGATGCGGTTCGCGCCTAGCGGTGGTGCAGTCCGGAAAGGACAACACACACTCACCGCATCCTACGCCGGCCGGGTTTCATCGCTGCTAGTGCACCCTTGCTACCGGCCGCATCTGGGTATCACAGGTACCGCCCACGGTAACGGTTTTGAGCCTCCCCCCGCCGCGGCAATTTTCTCCCCGATCGCGGATCTTGCATTGGAGTCCCAGGGCCTTGCCGGCTTCGAGCCAGGGTGGTACACGGCGGTAGCGGCCGATGCTGCCGTGGTTACAGCCTGGGGGAATCCCGTAAGGGAGACAGGCGGATGGACTTTTCAAAGAGACCTTGCGGGCGTCTACCTCGAAGCCCGGAAAATTGTCGATGATGCGGATCAGGTCTCTTTCGGGCGCCTCATCGAACCGAAACTCCCGGAATCCGTAACCGTTTGCGCCTTCGCGCCCGACCTGGATCCGGGTGTTGGCGATCAGGGCGAAATTCGTCCCCTTTCTCGCCACCGCGCCCGACATGTACTCGACCCGCCGGTGCCTGGGAAAACACTTGCCCATGGCCGGGGCGTGGTAGTAGTGGCGGAGTGCTTTAGTATCGCTCAGGGATGCCTTGCGAAAGATGTCTTTCAGGTCCCGATCGTTGCCGAAGAGGATGCGATGGACGTCGCCCAGGCTGTGTTCGTACATGGCGCGAATCTTGGCGTAGTAGTCGGCGCTCCTGCCGCCGCTCAGGTCCGAGCGCAGAAAACAGGAGGTAAGGCCGGAGATCTGGGTCAGATATTCGTCCCAGATGTTGTATTGAGAGACCTTGGAGGAAACCCCTTGATAATCTCCCGGAAACCGGCAACCCTGGCGCTTGAGGCAAGACTCGGACCGGGCCCGGTTGCGAATGGACAGGGCGATAATATTGCGCTCGCAGGCACCGTAGGCGCTGCAGCCCCGGTCGAGATGTCCCTCGTAGATGGCCGTGCGCATGGTGTAATCCAGGTGTTTGGCCCGGGCGAGGGTGGTCTGCGGCCACTGGCGCCGATGGTCGGCGATGAAGCGGTCCCAGGCCCGACTCAAGGCTCGGCGACGCCCGACCAGTTTGCGGTTCACGGCGGCGCAATGGGATGAGTTGTGGAAGGTGCGGATGATTTTATCCAGCTTATTCCGCACCCCCCCGGTACCACCGGCCCGGCCCCTGCCCGGAGGATCGAAGAAGGGCGCCTTGTTCAGCACGTACAGTTGCCGCACGTTGACCACATGCCTGGTCCGGCCCTTGCAATGATGATTCACGACGCGCATCGACTTGCGTCCGGCAAAGGTGCGCTTGAATTTGTCCGTCGCGGCCCGCGTGGCCTTGCGGGAATCTACGACGATTTCAAACCCCACATAGGGGGTACCCTTCTTGTCGGTCAGGGCCTCACCGTTGCGGATCACCAGGCAGGGGATGAGCGAGGTTCCCTGGGCCAAGGTTCCTGCCGGCGAAGACGGCCTCCCCTGCCCGCGCAATGACTCGACCGCGTAATAGGGTAGCTCCTGCTTGCCGTTGAACTTGTAGAGCGTCATCACCGGCGTGGCCGGTATGCCCGCCTGGGACAGGTCGGCCCCCAATAGGCCCGCGACTACGAGGAGGGATAAAAAAACGAAGTTCTTCATGCCTTTGATTACCGGCGATCATTTCGGACCCGTCTTGACAGCCCGCAGCTCGGTACCCTCCGGCAGGGAGCGGATCCAGGGCTTGAGCGCCGCCAGGTCCGCCGGCAGTCGGGACAGCTCCGCCTTGGCCGCGGCAAAGCTGGCGTGCAGGCTATGGATAACGCTGTGCCAGGAACGCCGCTTGTAGGTTTGGTGGATAACGTAGACCTGAGCGGGCAATCCCTTCCGGGCCACGAATTTATTCAGTGACTTACGGTCGGAGTAGCCGATGAGCTGGAGGACGTAGCTGCCTGCCGGGACGATGTGAGTTTTATCGAGGTCCGCTGCGCCCGCAGCAGCGGCTTTGCTCGCGGGGTCCCCGCCGTCGGTCTCCGGGTCGGTTCCCTCCGCCGGCTGGTTTCCCTTGCCTTCATCCGACGCGCGGCCGGCATCCTGCGCACCACCGGTTTCATCCGCAATAGACGTCGAAGCAGCAATGGGCGCCGTGGTCGTGGGGGCTTCGCCGCCATCGGCTTTCGGACCGGTTTTCTCCGCCGGCTGGTCTCCCTTGCCGCCATCCTGAGCACCACCGGTCTCATCCGCAATGGACGTCGAAGCAGCAATGGGCGCCGTGGCCGCAGGGACTTCGCCGCCATCGGCTTTCGGGGTTTTTTCTGCCGGCTGATCTCCCTCGGTTTTCTCCGGCACGCGGCCGGTGTCCTGGGTACTTGACTCGTCCGCGGTGGACATCGAAGCGGCGGCCATGGGTGTCGCGCTCGAACCGGCCGCCAGGGATTGCGGGGCCGCCGACCGGGGGGATTCCGGATCCCGGACGGGCTTTCCCTGCCCCGCATCGAGGCGTGGCAGCTCCCCGGAGCCGCGGTCTTCGGCCTGTTCTCCGGAGGTCTGCTCGGTAGCGGGAGACACCTGTTCCTGCCCGTTGTCCCTATCTGGCTCCCCCGGCGCGGGTGCGCTCTCCGCGTTTTGCGTGGTCACCCGCTCGGGCCTTTCCGGAACCTGGGTGTGGATCGCCCGTTCCTCGGAGAAGTCCGCGGACTCGCGGCGAATCTCGGAGACCCCCGCGGCGACCCGCGGCGACTCCAACCCAAACTGACGATAGACCAGAAAGAGGGCGACGGCGAGGAGGAGCGCGAACAGCGCCAACCCTCCCAAGAGCCAAGCGTGGCGCCGCAAACGCCGGTCGGTCTCCCGGCGCTGGGTCTGCAAGGCCCGTTGCAGCCGGAATGCGGTTGTCCGCATGTCATTGTCCACGTCCGCGATACGCTCCACCAGCTCCTTCTCATGGTCGCGCAGCTGCCCGAGCTCGTCGGGTGAGTCGGCTCGGTCCCCAGGCCGTGGTTTCGACCATGCCGTATCAACACTCTCGGACTGCTCGGTCCTCTCCTGTTCGAACGGATTCACCTTCATCTCGGTAGCGGGAGGGCCTGCATCCGGTGCTTGCCGTTTATCGGGCCAGTTCGTCTTTTCCATGGTTATCCTGAATGGATTTGCAGAGGTTAATGATGAATGATGAATGATGAATGAGGAGGGGAACCGAGTGTACCCACCGGTTCCATACCGGCAGTATAGGTTGGGCAAAGTCGTAGGATGCTGGTGAGGTCAGGGATGACCGAACCGCATCAATGGTGTGGTGAGCCCTGGTCGGGCAGGGATGGCCGGCAGCGGCTCACCGCATCTACGGGCTCAAGCTGCGTCGCGAAATTCTAATAGGACAGGATTTACAGGATTCTTGTATTGCCTGAATTTCCGCCGCCCGATCATGCTGTTACAAAACCGGCAAGCGCGATTCACAACCAAAGGGACCTCTATACAAATGAGTCAAGTTTGCGCCCCGCACAAAAATCTCACGTTCGAGTGCGCTACGCCCATTGCTTTTGTCCACAGATTACGCAAATTTTCACAGATTAAAAACAGAAGTAATCTGTGAAAATCTGCGTAATCTGTGGATAGCAAGTTTGTGCGCTACACAAAAAATTCACTTCTGGTCGGTCTGAGGCGATGCCTCGCTAGCTATGTACATAGGTCCCCAACCAAAAATCCTGTCCATCCTGAAAATCCTGTACGATATTCATCATTCATCATTCATCATTCATCATTCATCATTCATCATTCATCATTCATCATTCATCATTCATCATTCATCATTCATCATTCCACATCCGCCCCTAGCTTCGACCTCCGATACGTTTGATGATACGCTCGACATAGGCTTGGGTCTCCGCGTATGGTGGGATGCCTCCGTGGCGCTCCACGGCTCTCTCGCCGGCATTGTAACCGGCCAGCGCAAGCTCGAGGTTCCCATCGAAATGGTCGAGCAGCCAGCGCAGATAGGCCATGCCTCCCTTGAGGTTCTGCTCCGGGTCCCAGACGTCTTTGACCCCGAACCGGGCCGCCGTCGCCGGGATCAGCTGCATCAGGCCCTGAGCATTTTTGGCGGAAAGTGCCTTGGGATTGAAGCCGGACTCGGTCTCGACGACCGCCAGCACCAGGTTCGGATCCAGCCGATATTTGGGCGCCATGGAACGCACCATGTGGGCGATTTTCCCGGAGGCGGGGTGGGGACGGCTGGCGGTAGCGGAACGCACGACCCGGGCAATTTCCCGGGCAGCGGGGTGGGAACCGCCGACGATCTGAATCTCGGTATGCAACGGACAGGAGGCCACACGTTTGGGCTTACGCTTTATCTTGAGGATCTTGAGCATTGCGCGAGCTTTGCGGCTTTTGCCCTCGACCGCCTCGTGGTACCAGACGGCAGCGAGCTCCCAGTCGCGTTTTACACCCTGCCCGAAGGCATAGAGCTGGCCGAGCTCGAACTTGGCGTCCGTGTCTCCCGCATGAGCGGACTTGCAGAACAGCTTGGCCGCCTTGCGGGCATCCTTGACCACGCCGACACCCCGCGCATAACGACGGCCCCAGGCCGTAAGCTTGTGTTTGTCGTTGGAAGCATAGATCTGCTCGAACGAGGGTAGCCTCCCGGCACCGACATGGGGAGGTACGAGGACGGCGAGCAGCAGGATCAGAAAAGCAGCTGTCGTTGTATGTTGTGTTCGCATGTCTTGATGCCCCGACAACCTCGATCACCCGCCTTCAGGGGCCGCGGGAAGCAGCGCGCGGTGCTTTTCACGGTCCCTCTCGAAGGCACTGTCAACCTTGCACTTACTTTGCGATATCCATTTGATACCTTGAAGCTCATATCTTGTCAATCGAAAGAAGATTTATGGCTCCCTTACGGATTGTGTGGGGTGCCCTATCCCAAGGCTTTTCCGGTAGTGAAACAAGAACATGGCCTATTTCGACGTTTTCAACGGGGACGCGGACGGTATCTGCGCCCTTCAACAGCTCCGGTTGACTGCGCCGCGGGAAGCGACGCTGGTCACGGGGGGCAAGCGTGATATCGCGCTGCTGGCGCGGGTTCGGGCCAATCCCGACGACGAGGTAACGGTACTCGATATCTCCCTGGACAAGAATCGGGATGCGCTCCTCGGGTTGCTGGAACACGGGGTTCGGGTCCGTTATTTCGATCACCATTTTCCGGGGGCCATCCCCGAGCATCGCGGGCTGGATGTCCATATCGAGACCCTCCCCGACAAAGGAACCAGCCTGTTGGTGGACGATTTCCTCGGGGGGAAACACCGGGCCTGGGCGGTGGTGGGTACCTTCGGTGACAACTTCGAGGCGGCGGCGCGGCAAGCCGCGCGTCCCCTGGGCCTGGACGAAGCCCGGCTGGCGGTCCTGCGCGAGCTCGGGATCTGCCTGAATTACAATGCTTACGGGGCCCGGATCGAGGATCTGTATGCCGGGCCGGATGCGCTGTTCCGGCGCCTGCAGCCCTATGCGGACCCCTTCGAATTTATTGCCGCTGACGACGCCTTCCGGACCCTCCGCGCCGGCTACGCCGAGGATATGGCGCGGGCATGGGCATTGCAGCCGGAGATTGCGGAAGACCGCCATGCCCTCTATATCCTGCCCGCCGAGCCCTGGGCACGGCGCGCGAGCGGACTCCTGGCCAACCGGCTCGCCCAGGCATTCGCGGGGCGCGCCCACGCCTTACTGACCCGGTTGCCGACCGGCGGCTTCGTGGTCAGTGTGCGGGCGCCTACGGCGGTGGGAACGGGCGCCGACACCCTGTGCCGCCGGTTCCCGACCGGTGGTGGCCGTAAGGCTGCCGCCGGCATCGATCACCTCCCCGAGGACGACTATGACGAATTCGTCAGGCAGTTCAAGGCCGCCTTTTAGGGACTGGAAATCCTGTCAATCCTGTACCATTAGGAGGCAAGCCCGGAGGCTAGGGTTTACTCCTTCCCTAACGGGACTCTGACCGACCTTTTTCATCGAACGCGACCGCGCCATGAAAGACAAGCGAGACATCCTGGTTACCAGCGCCCTGCCCTACGCCAACGGCCCCATCCACATCGGCCACCTGGTGGAGTACATTCAGACGGACATCTGGGCCCGCTTTCAGAAGATGCGCGGGCACCGTTGCTATTACGTGTGCGCCGACGACGCCCACGGCACGCCCATCATGCTGCGCGCCCGCCGGGACCGCATCACGCCCGAGGAGCTGATCGCGCGGGTGGCCGAAGAGCACAAAGCGGACTTCGCGGATTTCCGCATCGGCTACGATAATTATCACTCGACCCACTCGCCGGAGAACCGCCGCTACGCCGGTCTGGTCTATGCGCGCAACCGGGATCGGGGCCACATCACCAACCGCACCATCACCCAGGCCTACGACCCGGTGGAGGGGATCTTTCTGCCGGACCGTTTTATCAAGGGCGAGTGCCCCAAATGCGGGGCCCCCGACCAGTATGGGGACAACTGCGAGGCCTGTGGTGCCAGCTACTCCCCGTCCGAGCTCGAGAACCCCCGCTCCGCCGTCTCCGGTGCCACGCCGGAGGAGCGCGCGTCCGAGCACTACTTCTTCCGGCTCGGGGATTTCGAGGCCATGCTCAAGCAGTGGACCCGCGGCGGCAGCCTGCAGAAAGAAGTTGCCAATAAGCTCGACGAGTGGTTCGAGGCGGGCCTCAAGGAATGGGACATCTCGCGCGACGCCCCTTACTTCGGGTTCGAGATCCCGGATCACCCCGGCAAATTCTTCTACGTCTGGCTGGATGCCCCCATCGGCTATATGGCCAGCTTCCAAAACCTGTGCGATCGGACCGATGACCTCGCTTTCGACGACTTTTGGAGCCCTGATTCAAATGCCGAGGTCTGCCACTTTATCGGCAAGGACATCATCTACTTCCATACCCTGTTCTGGCCGGCCATGCTGCACGGCGCGGGCTTCCGCACGCCGACGGCGATCTTCGCCCACGGCTTCCTCACGGTGGACGGACAGAAGATGTCCAAATCCCGCGGCACTTTCATCAAGGCCCGCACCTATTTGGATCACCTGGATCCGGAATATCTGCGTTACTACTTCGCTGCCAAGCTGGGTCCCGGCGTCGAGGACATCGACCTCAACCTGGAGGACTTCGCCCTGCGGGTCAACGCGGACCTGGTAGGTAAGGTGGTGAACATCGCCAGCCGTTGCGCCGGGTTTATCCATAAACACTCCGGCGGGCGGCTGTCGGAACGACCCGCCGAGCCGGGGCTGTTCGCCGAGTTCGTGCGCGCCGGCGCCTCTATCGCCGAGGCCTACGAGCAGCGGGAGCTCAACCGTGCCGTCCGGGAGATCATGGCCCTGGCCGACCGCGCCAATCGGTACATCGACGAGCGGGCCCCCTGGGTGGTGGCCAAGCAGCCAGGCCGCACCCAGGAGTTACAGGCCATCTGCTCCCTGGGACTGAACCTGTTCCGAGTCCTGATCGGCTACCTGCGCCCCATCCTGCCTGGCACCGCCCAGGCCGCGGAGGAATTCCTGCGGATTCCGCCCCTGACCTGGGATGTGCTCTCCGAGCCGCTGGCGGACCACGGGATCGGTACGTTCAAGCCCCTGATGACCAGGGTCGAGCCCAAGCGGATCCAGGCCATGTTGGAGGCGTCCAAGGCGGATCTCGGCACCGAAGACGCCGGAGAGACTGCTCCCCGCGAGTCTCGCGCCGCGGGCCACCTGGTCCGGGACCCGATCGCGGATACCATCGAATTCGGCGAGTTCGCCAAGATCGACCTGCGGGTCGCCCGCATCGCCGCCGCGGACCATGTGGAGGGCGCCGACAAGCTGCTGCGGCTCGTCCTCGACCTGGGCGGCGAGACCCGGACCGTCTTTGCCGGTATCCGGGCCGCTTATGACCCCGCCGACCTGGTGGGCCGGCACACGATCATGGTCGCCAACCTGGCGCCGCGCAAGATGCGCTTCGGCGTATCCGAAGGCATGGTCCTGGCCGCGGGTCCCGGCGGCAAGGACATTTTTATCCTGAGTCCGGACCGGGGCGCGGAGCCGGGGATGAAAGTCAAATAGCCGAATGCAGCCCGTAGGTTGGACGTAGGATGTGGTGAGCGCCTGCTGTGCAGGGACGCACAGCATGCCGTGAACCGCATCAATGGATGGCCCGTGTCTAACCAGTTGGGCACGCCCACCGTCCATCGATGCGGTTCGGCCATCCCTGGCCTCACCGCATCCTACAAGGTTTATACACCCCCAGCCGGCGAAATCGGGGCCCCGTGGTCGGGTCGTTGGAAAGTATGTATCATAACGACAGTTCCGAGCAGGCTCGGAGGGTGCTTGTTGCGTCACTCGAGCCTTCTTGCCCATCCTGTCCTGCAAAGCCAGGTCCTCCAGGTAGGTTTGCAGGAAGTGTTCGGGCTTGGGTTCCGGACCGGTGAATGATATAACCCCAACCGCCCATCGGGACCGGAAGGCCGATCCGGGCCGTCACTCGATGTTGCACTTGAGCCAGCAGGTACTGCGAACGGACTTGTCCGGAATGCCCCTGGAATGGGTAGATTGCCGTTCGGCCGCCAGGCTGTATTTCCTCGACCAGGTCGCCTACGGGTGCGGCAATCGTCTGTTCCTGCTCCACGGCGGCATCAACGCCGCGACCGGGCGCCGCAGCACTCTGGAGATCAACTCCATCATTGCCACCCACAGCATTCATCATGCAATCGGTCGGGGTGACCGACGATGATCGACTGGTCGGCCATTGCCACGGCGATCAGCGATGCCGGCGGAGAGCGGATCGATCCGGGTACCGCGCGGGCGGCAGGTGGGGGCTGCATCAATGAGGCCTACCGCCTGGGTAGCGATCCGCACTCTTATTTCGTGAAGCTCAACGGCCCGGAGCAGCTCGCCATGTTCGAGGCCGAGGCCGCGGGGCTCGCGGAGCTGGCGGATACCGGCACGATTCGGGTCCCACGTCCCCTCTGCACCGGCACCGCAGGCGGACGGTCCTATATCGTCATGGAACATATCGCGCTCGGCGGATACAGGGCGGATCGAGCTGCCGAGGCGGGGCGTCAGCTTGCCGCAATGCACCGCATCTCCCGCGCCGACTTCGGCTGGGATCGCGACAACACCATCGGCTCCACGCATCAGCCGAACAACCCCGAGCAGGACTGGGCGACGTTCTGGGGTCGGCACCGGCTGGGGTTCCAGCTCGACCTGGCGGCTCGCAACGGGTACGGCCACCGGTTCCGGGACCAAGGCGAACGACTGCTTGCCGCCCTGCCCGCCCTGATCGACCACGACCCAGTCCCCTCTCTGCTCCACGGCGACCTGTGGGGAGGCAATCTGGGCTTCGACCAGGATGGACATCCGGTTATCTTCGATCCGGCCGTTTACTATGGCGATCGCGAAGCGGATATCGCCATGACCGAACTTTTCGGCGGCTTCGGCGGGGATTTCCACGCCGCGTACACCGAGGCTTGGGCCCTGGATCCGGGATACCGGACGCGCAAGGACCTCTATAATCTTTACCATATCCTCAACCACCTGAACCTGTTCGGCACCGGCTACCTGGGACAGGCACAAGGAATGATGCAACGATTACTCGCGCAGGTAGGTTGAGCGCTACTGACCGATTGTTTGTCACCCGACTGCGGAAATTTCAAATCCGCCCGGTTGTCACGACTACCCCGGATGAGGATTCGGAACCATGAGTGACCACGGAGTCAAGAGTCTTACTCCCCAACAGGCCCGGCAAATGCTTCAGGACGATCCCCGGGCGCTCCTGGTAGACATCCGTTCCACCATGGAATATCTGTTCGTCGGCCATCCGAGCGGTGCCGTTCACGTCGCCTGGATCGACGAGCCCGACTGGACGGTCAACCCGAACTTCGAGACCGAGATTCGGAAGCTGTTGCTCGGCGGGGCGGTATGCACCTTGGAAGACCCCTGCGCGCCGATTATCCTCATCTGCCGCAGCGGGAAGCGCTCCCTAGAGGCAGGCAAGACCCTGCTGGATGCCGGGATACGAAATGTCTTTCACATCGACGAAGGCTTCGAGGGGGATCTCGATGAACATCACCACCGCAGCAGCATTGGTGGTTGGCGCTTCCGTGGACTACCCTGGGAGCAATGTTGAGTAAGATAGGGTATGGCTCGAGCCGACTCCGGACCCGGTATGGACATCAACTTTCTCGAATTCGAGCGCCCCATCGCTGAGCTCGAGGCCAAGATCGAGGAGCTGCGGCACGTCGGTGATGACAACGAAATCAACATCGAGGAGGAAATCGAACGCCTCGAGGGCAAGAGCCGGGAGCTGACGGAGTCCATCTTCGCCAAGCTCACGCCCTGGCAGATCTCTCAGCTTTCGAGGCACCCCCGGCGTCCCTACCTGATGGACTATGTCGAGCGCATTTTCGATGACTTTCAGGAGCTCCATGGGGACCGGAGTTTTGCCGATGACCATGCCATCGTCGGCGGTCTCGGGCGTCTCGACGGGCGTTCGGTGATGATCATCGGCCACCAGAAGGGTCGTGATACCAAGAGTAAGCTCTACCGCAACTTCGGCATGCCGCGGCCGGAAGGTTATCGGAAGGCCCTGCGACTGCTGACGATGGCGGAGCACTTCCAGCTGCCCGTCCTCACCTTCATCGACACCCCCGGTGCCTATCCGGGAGTAGGGGCGGAGGAGCGCGGGCAGAGTGAGGCGATTGCCCGCAACCTGCAGGTCATGGCGCACCTGCGCACCCCCATTCTCTGTACCGTCATCGGCGAGGGGGGCTCCGGCGGTGCTCTGGCTATCGGCGTGGGGGACCGGCTCCTGATGCTCCGGTACAGTACCTACTCGGTGATCTCACCGGAGGGTTGCGCCTCCATCTTATGGAAGAACGCCGATAAGGCCCAACTCGCCGCCGAGGCCATGGCCATCACCTCCGACAAGCTCAAGGAACTGGGGTTGATCGACACCATCGTTCCCGAGCCCCGAGGCGGTGCCCATCGGGACCCGGACACCACGGCCGCGAGCCTCAAGCAGACCCTGCTGAGCTACCTGGATGAAATCCGAGACCAGGATATCGACCGTCTGCTTGCCCAACGTTACGAGCGGGTGCTCGGGTACGGGCGATACAGCGAGTAGGGCCCCTCGATGCCGCGGTGGCCTGCGCCATGTCCGCGTTCATACCAGAGCTTTTGCTTTCCCGGCTTACCGACTTGCCTGCTGCGCGGAGCGGCTGGGTCGCCTACAGCGGCGGCATGGATTCTTCCGTTCTGCTCCATGCCTTGGCCACCATCCGGGACCGACTCGCCTTCGCGCTGGGTGCCTTGCACATCGATCATGGCCTGCATCGGGATTCGCCCACCTGGGCCGAGCATTGTGCCCGCACCTGCGAGCGGCTCGGGGTGCCGTTTCAGACCCAACGCCTGGACCTGACCCCGGCTCGGGGTGCAAGCCCGGAAGCGGTAGCCCGGCAGGCACGCTACGCCGCCATGGCGGCATTGCTGGGGGCGGACGATCTACTCTTCACGGCCCAGCATCGGGACGACCAGGCGGAGACCCTGCTGTTGGCCCTGCTGCGCGGCAGCGGTCCCGCGGGCCTGGCGGCCATGCCCCTGGTAGCTCCCCTGGGGCACGGCTGGTTGGTAAGGCCCCTGTTGGAGTTCGGCCGGGCTGACCTACTTGCCTATGCCCAAAACCGGAACCTCCGCTGGTTGGAAGACCCGAGCAATCGGGACTTGAGATTCGACCGTAATTTCCTTCGTCACCGCATACTGCCTCGGCTGGCGGAACGCTGGCCCGCCTGTGCAACCAGCATCGCGAGGAGTGCGGCGCATTGCGCAGAGGCCCAGGCAATCATCGACCCTATTGCCCGCAAAGCGGTACTCGAAGTCGCGGGACACCGGCCCGGTACCCTTTCGATCGCTCGCCTCCTGGAACTGGAGCTGCCCTTGCGCAAGGCAGTTCTACGCCAATGGTTCCCCGACCAGGATCGGGTCCCGCCGGATGCCGGAAACCTCGGCCGCATCCTCACCGAGGTGATGACCGCCCGCGCAGACGCCAATCCGCTGGTCGCCTGGCCGGGATGCGAGGTCCGCCGGTATCGGGACGACCTGTTCGCCATGGCACCCCTGCCCCCGGTCCCCGCACCGGGTCCGATCCGTTGGAACAAGGGCGTCCTCTCACTGCCCGACGGTCTGGGACGCCTGGAGCTTATCGCTCGCGACGGACAGGACCTGGACCCCCAAGCTGTGTTCGCACCTGGGTTGACAGTCCGTTTCGGTAAAAAAAGTCTTTTCTGCCGGCGGACGCGGAACGGACGGCGTCGCCCCTTGAAGAAGCTGTATCAGGAACAAGGCGTGCCGCCCTGGATTCGTACCTATGTCCCCTTGATCTTCGCGCAGGACGACTTGATTGCGGTGGGCAACACCTGGACTTGCTATCCCGAAGGGGTGGCGTGGGACCGGGAATTTCGGATCCGATGGAAATCGGAGCTGTGCCGCCGGCCGGCGTTCGCTATGTTCGGTCCCTGACCGAAACAAGCGCGTATTCGCCAAGCGGATAGGTCGATGAGGTGGCTTCCTCCCACTTCGAGGGTGCCGTAAAAATAGTGGTGTCAGTTGTCGGCCTGCGGAATTCGAACCACAGAGGACACAGGTTCTCATCAATAGCCCCCGGAGGCTGATGTATCCCCACATTATTCCAATATAAAACAATAAGATATAGAGAGGTAGATCCTATGAAGGCCCGCAGCGGGTTAACCTTAGAGGGTAAACCAAACCTAAAGAGGAGAACCCAAAGATGACTGCGGACCTTCAAGAGCAAGGGTACGTGAATGCAACGGTACTGTACATGGCGCTGGAACTGAGCAACACGAAGTGGCG
>WYCW01000006.1:30820-149426 GCA_011392765.1 Candidatus Thiosymbion ectosymbiont of Catanema sp. Cochon2018
AAATTGGACTTGCATCGGAACAGAGTATCTACGCGGGTTGATTTGCGGGGATACTTCAGCCCCGGAGGGGCTTTTGCGACACCCTCACTTCCGGAGCGGCGTCGAATGCACCCCGGTGGAAGCGTATTTCAACCGTCGAACTGAACGGGCACGGCCGTGATCCGCAGATCCGGACCGACCATCCGCAGGTCCCGGACCGCGAGCTCGATGCGGTCCTGCATCCGCTCGAGGCCCGGTAACCGGAAGAGCCCGCGGGCGGCGTCGCCCATGAAGTGGGGCGCCAGGTAGAGGACGATCTCGTCCACCAGTCCCGCCTCCAGGAGTGCCCCGGCCAGGGTCGGTCCCGCCTCCACCAGCACCTCGTTGATTTCCCGGCGAGCGAGGTAGTGCAGCAGGAACGCAAGATCCACCCGGCCCCTGCTCCCGGCACAGACCCGGACCTCGGCCCCCGCCGCTTCCAGCCGCATGATAGCAGTCGGCGCCTGATCCTCCAGGCAGGCGATCAGGGTCGCGCCCGGCAGGCCGAGCAGGCGTGCGTTCACGGGAGTACGGAGGCGGCTGTCGACCAGGACCCGCAAGGGTTGGCGCACCCGCTCGCCGGGCCATACCCCTGGAAACTCTTCCGCCCTGAGACGCAGGTTCAGGGCGGGATCGTCCGCCAACAAGGTGCCGATTCCGGTAAGGATCGCCGAGCTTCTCGCGCGCAGCAACTGCACATCCCGCCGCGCCGCCTCGGAGGTGATCCACTTGCTTTCCCCGCTGGCCATGGCGGTCCGCCCGTCCAGGCTGGCGGCCAATTTGCAGCGCACGTAGGGCAACCCTCGCTCCATGCGCTTGATGAAGCCGGGATTGAGGGTCCGCGCCGCGGCCTCCAGGACACCGACCCGGACGGCGACGCCGGCGGCCTTCAGGATCTCCAGTCCCTTACCTGCTACCCGCGGATTCGGATCGAGCATGGCGGCCACCAGACGCCGCACCCCGGCCGCCAGCAGGCCGTCGGTGCAGGGCGGGGTCCGGCCCTGGTGGCAGCAGGGCTCCAGGGTGACATAGGCGGTCGCGTCCCTGGCCCGCTCCCCTGCGACCGCAAGCGCATTGCGCTCGGCGTGGGGTCCGCCGGCACGGCGGTGACAGCCCTCGCCGACGACCTCGCCGGCGCGGACCAGGACGCAGCCCACGCGGGGGTTTGGATCGGTGGTGAAGAGACCCAGACGCGCGAGCCGCATTGCCCGCGCCATGAAGGCAAGATCGGCGGCGTTCTCGCTCAAGACTTGGATTCCAGATCGGCGAGCAGATCCATCTGCTGGCGCTTGGCCTCGGGCGTGAGCTGGCGTTCCAGGCGCTCGATTTCCTCGCGGAAGGCAGCTACGTCCTCGAATTTGCGGTAGACAGAGGCAAACCGCACGTAGGCCACCTGATCCAGCCCCCGCAGCTCGTCCATGACCAACTCGCCGATCGTGCGCGACGAGATCTCGCCTTCCCCGCCGGTAACCAGACGCCGGTTGATCCGGGCCAGGGCCGCTTCGACCGCCTCGGTGCCGACGGGGCGCTTCTCCAGAGCGCGCATGATGCCCGAACGTAGCTTGCCCCCGTCGAACGGGACCCGGGACCCGTCACGCTTTTTCACGCGCGGGAAATCGAGCTCGGCGCGCTCGTAGGTCGTAAAGCGTTCCTTGCACAGGGCGCACCGACGGCGGCGGCGCACCTCATCGCCTTCTCCGGCCAACCGGGAGTCGGTAACCTTGGTGTCCTGGGCTCCGCAGAAGGGGCAGCGCATGGCGATTCGATTGATGAATGCGGAATGATGAGTGATGAGCGCATTTATCACTCATCATTCAGAAGATGCGTTCGTGCCTTGCGGTAGTGCCATCCTGTAGAATCCACCGCACTCACTGTGTCGATTCAGAGGTAACCGCCAATGGTACAGGATTTTCAGGATTAACAGGATTATTCGAACGTTGTGCGAGTGCCGAACCGATGCAGTTTTAGCGGCCTGCTTGATCCACTGCTGCGAAGTAGTTTAGAAGCAGTAGAAGCTGCTCGCCTCGATGTTACTTTCGCTGAACTCTCCTTTGAGAGAGCGCAGATCCTGCTGCCGACTTTGCAGCTTTACTTGCGTTATTGCTGGAAGAACTCTGGATGCCGCAGAAGCAGCACGTTTACTCGTGACTTTTCTGTTTGTGCCCATTTCCAGTTACCCTACTTTTTCGCGAAGGTTATCGCCGATTTGAACCGGGACACATCGTTTAAGACTAAGAACGCTATAACAACCAACAGCGTGGCGAATAATAACGCGCTTACTAGACCGGCAGCTACATTTCCCGAATTGCGGCCAAAGACGACCGAGTGAACGAATTTCACCAATGATAATTCCTTCTTCAATACCTTTACCATGTTCTTCGAGTTCCGACGCCACTACCTCTTCAGAGAAACCTGGAGCGCATTTTCAGCGTACCTTTGCCCGTAGTAGAACACCCTTGGGCTGCTGCTCATACCAACTTTCGATTTCCGCAGTGGTTGGTCTAGTTCCATTGATTTGTTCATGATGGCGCGCCCATTCGATCCTTTGCTCTTCGATAATTGCAAAAGCGACAAGCCCATATAACCAACTTTCATTGGATTCCTGACCAATTCTCGATAGATATCATCGGGAATCAGGATTATTTTCTAATGGAAATAATACCTTAAAAAATCCTGTCAATCCTGCTCATCCTGTTAATCCTGTCCTATTAGCGGATGAACACACATTCATCACTCCGCATTCATCACTCATCATTCTACGACCTCGTATACACAGGGAACCGTGCGCATAACTGCGACACCTTCGCCCTGACCGTCTCGATTACGGCCTGCTCGCCCCCGGCATCGACGATATCGCACATCCAGCCCGCCAGGTCCCGTGCCTCTTCGGTCCCGAAGCCGCGGGTGGTCACGGCGGGGGTCCCGACCCGGATGCCGCTGGTGACGAACGGAGACTGGGGGTCATTGGGCACCGCGTTCTTGTTCACTGTGATATTGGCCGCTTCGAGCCAGGCTTCCACATCCCTGCCGGTAAGCCCCTGTTCGATGAAGCTGACCAGAAACAGGTGGTCGCTGGTGCCGCCGGATACCACATCGTAGCTACGGGAGAGGAAGACCTCCGCCATGGTTCGGGCATTGCGCAGCACCTGCTCCTGATAGGTCTTGAACCGGGGCTCCATTGCCTCTTTGAAGGCCACGGCCTTGGCGGCGATCACGTGCATCAGGGGGCCGCCCTGGGTGCCGGGGAAGACCAGCGAGCTGAGCTTTTTTTCGATCTCGGGATTCGACTTGGCCAGGATCAGGCCGCCGCGGGGACCGCGCAGGGTCTTGTGGGTGGTGGTAGTCGTAACGTCCGCGATTTGCACCGGGCTCGGGTACAGACCCACGGCGACCAAGCCTGCGACATGGGCCATATCCACACACAGGAAGGCGCCGACCGCATCGGCGATGGCGCGAAAGCGCTCCCAGTCGACCACCCGCGAGTAGGCGGAGAAGCCGGCCACGATCATACGCGGCCGATGCTCCCACGCCAGCCGCTCTACCGCCTGATAATCGATCTCCCCGGTGGCCGGATCGAGCCCGTACTGTACCGCGTTATAGAGCCGGCCCGAGAAGTTGGGCTTGGCCCCATGGGTAAGATGGCCACCATGGGCCAAGCTCATACCGAGGATAGTGTCTCCGGGTCGGCACAGGGCCATATAGACGGCCGCATTGGCCTGAGAGCCGGAATGGGGCTGAACATTGGCATAATCCGCGCCGAACAGGGCCTTGGCGCGGTCCACGGCCAACCGCTCGGCGACGTCCACATGCTCACAGCCGCCGTAATAGCGCCTGCCGGGATAGCCCTCGGCATACTTGTTGGTCAGCACCGTGCCTTGGGCCTGCATGACCCTGGGACTGGCATAGTTCTCGGATGCGATCAGTTCGACATGCTCCTCCTGCCGCCGCTCCTCGTCCCGGATCGCCTGCCACAGCTCATCGTCATAACCGGCAATCTGTGTGGTCTCATCGAACATCGAAATCTTCCTCGCCGCCAAACCCCTAGTGTAGCTCCTTCCTCACGCCGCGTCCGCCGCGGTAGAGCCAAGACTAGCGAGGCTCTGCCTCAGACCGACGAGGCGTGAATTTTTTGTGCAGCGAACAAACTTGTTATCCGCAGATTACGCAGATTTTCGCAGATTAAGAATAGAAATAATCTGCGAAAATCTGCGTAATCTGCGGATAAAAACAATGGGCGTAATACCCCCAAGTGCTGCATGAGGAGATGTGAGTTTTTGTGCCGTGCACAAACTTGACTCATTTGTAAAAGTCCAAGGCAGTCAAGGAATCCTAGACTCGCTGGTCCGACTCATGGGTCTTCACCGCCGGTATGGTGTGACCCGAGAATCTCATTCTCCCGGAATCAGAGCTCCCGCACCAAGGCGCTTTCCACCTCATCCCGCTTCGCCTTGCCGACCAGCGACTCGATGAGCTGAAGCGCGAAGTCCATGGCGGTACCGGGCCCGCGGGAGGTGATCAGCTTACCGTCCACCACGACCGGCATCTCGAGCAGGTTTACTTCCGGGAACTCCTCCGGCGTAACGACCCCCGGATAGCTGGTGGCGGACCTCCCGTCGAGCAGACCCGCGCCGGCGAGCACCTTGGGGGCGGCGCAGATGGCAGCGGTGAAACGATCTTCGGCCCGATAGCGGGCGAGGAGGGCCTGAATCCGCTCGTCCCGGTCCAGCCGTTCGGCCCCCGGGAGCCCGCCGGGCAGAACGATCATATCGAACGTCCGGTCCATCACCGCCTCCAACAGGGTGTCGGGTACCAACACCGTGTTGCGACTGGCACGTACCGGCCCCGCCGTCAGACCGGCCGTGACCACCTCGATCTCGGCACGCCGCAACAGGTCGATGACGGTGACCGCCTCCAGCTCCTCACACCCCTCGGCCAGGGGAACCAATACCCGTGCCATATTCGTCTCCGTAATGTCTAAGTACTGTTGACATATTTAGTGTCATTTCGAGCACAGCGAGAAATCCTTGTCCCGACGGAAGAGGGATCTTGTCGCCAGATAACACCATACACTTCGTATACCGGTTGCCGAACCGGAATGGCAAGGTACGGGTTGGTGTTGAAGATCTCTCCCCTCGGTCGAGATGACAAGCCCTACTGTAGCCTGAAAATCAATTGGTTAAGGTGTTATGTCCCGGATGATTACAGTTTCCGGACCGCGACTGTTTGTAAGGATGCACCAAGCGCAGCGTGCCATCAACAAGGAGCACCTCCGGCGGCGAGCGCCGTAGCCAACAAAGGTGTTAGGCACGGCGCCGCCACAGCATGTCTTTGCCCAGCCGCCATGCTTGTCCCAGGCAGAATATCGCCAGGGTGCACACCACGCAGCGCGCCTTTTGCCCAACCTACGATTCTCCCGGTTATCAGCTACCATCACCGGCTCCGGAAGCCACCGTCTTCCGCGCTCGTTCCACGCTCCAGCGCCTGCCTGTGCGTCCCTGCACCAGACAGGTAGGAACGCCGACTTGTCCGCTCCAGCGGACTCGGCTCCTTGTGCGGATGGGCAGCCGACCGAGCGCTTGTCGACACAGGCGTCAAGGTCCCTCCTCCGTCGGGACAAGTTTTGCTCCCACGCTGGAGCGTGGGGAGCCGGCCGAAAATCAATGGGTTAGTTTTTAGACAGCCTCTTAGCCAATTTTCTGGTCGGTTTCCTATTTCTGAGTCGCCGGCTTTCGGTTTGATTTTGTACCTTATTGCAGTATTGCATGTGTAGGGAACGGCCTCGTGTGCCCGTTCCTGCTATTCCGGAACGCCACGGAGGCGATTCACCACAGCTTAAAAATCATGCGAAATAGAGGTATTAGGGCACTTTGAAAAATACGATTTTCGCCAGCGGCGCAGCTTGAATAATCAACGGCCCAAGGTCACCCGATTGGTGAAAACACCTATTTTCAAGGTGCCCTTTAATGGCATTGCCGTGGGAATTGCCGTCGGGTGCAGTGCCTTGTCAGCCACATTGCTACATGACATCGTGAGAAAGTCACTTTCTTCATCGCATCTCCACCTATCAGGCTACACTGAGAATCGTTTTGCATTGCCATTTCTGGGTTATTTTTATGTTCTATTACGGATCGAACGTTCTCTATAATTTTATTTCTTGTTGTCCCATCCTTCGGTATCGGTAGAACCAGCTCATTGATTCTTGCTGACGTATCGATAATGTCTTGAGTAAACCGCTTGGATGCTATTTGGGCCTTGACTATCGGGCTTGTCAGCACAGCTAAAGTAATTGAAGCACATCCGGCTGATTTGAACATCTATCTTGTAAATGTGACTTTGGTAAACAATCTTAACGTTATGTTTCGTGACCAAAACCACGGTTTCCTACAAGATAGGTCCCATCACGAACTATTAAAATATCGTTTCTTGAATATCCTGTTTTACTTTCAATTCATCATAAATGGCCTCTGATATGCCGTGTTTGGGGTCAAGCTTGATTTCCCAGTTGGCAATCTCGGATGTTCTTATAAAGGGATATGCCCGGTACCATAGGCCAGCTTTCCAACTTCATGTCCGGTTGTAAGGCTGAGGATCTTCTTCTTCACCAAGTCGCCGAACACCAGTAAGTCATGGGTCGATTTCAGAGCATCGAGGTGTTGGGAAATTTCGGGATTTGTAATACTTGGGAAGATAGATATTAGCCGTTATGTCTTGCTCATCGATAACAAAACGATGATCATATTGAAGCCTACCGTTGCTTTGATGATATTCTATGAACTTTTCAAGTATCATAGGCATGTCATGTGGGATAGGAAGCCCGCGTGGTCGTGACCACACCACTTGGCTATGCCCTTAAAAATCTCATGACCTTCATCGGCATCTGTTTCTTTTTCTCTATGACCACTGCGCAAGTTTTAGCGTGGGTATGTGGTTAAAATAATTCTTCCGGAAATCAATAACCGCCCTTATTCTAGCAATCGACTTGATATGCTGAATGATATATCGATGAAGGTTCTAGAACACTTGCTTCCGGGCAATGATGCCAAGCCGGCCCCCTTCCTAGGAGAGAGTTAGTTGTCCTTTTGTTGGATTTCCGATTTCGATTCCTTGAACTTGACACCTAATTATATAGCTCACTAAAGATTCTCCTTTTCTCACGCCTTATAAAATCATTAATTTGATCAATAAGTAACGGTTCAAAAATAAGTAATACATTTATCAAGAAAACCCATTGGCATCGACGACGTAGTTCCATTTTCCGAGCACGTTGTCATGGCGAATGAATTTGGCTCTGATATCCTGGAATGCCTCGGAGCATTTTCGCCCCAACTCGTAGACGGTATCAAGAAGACGTGCCTTGACTGTGAGACCAGTCTGGGTGCGGGTGCGCTGCACGGCTTCCAAGGCGGTGTGGGGCGAATCGAGGATGATGCCGCTGAAGCTGCGCTCGACTTGACTGAATAAGCGGTGCTCAATGGGGTGCCATTTGGCGGTGTACGGCGGGTAGTGGGCTACCCGCAGGCGCAGACCCAAGCGGGCGCTGAGTTCCACGAGGTCTTCCTTGAAGCGCAGTGAACGCGCGGCGTTGGCGCCGCCACAATCGAAGGTCAAGAGGATTTCCTGGACGTGTGGATAACGTTCGGCGCGGTCTTCCTGCCACGCCAGGGCAATGGCATCACAGACGAAGGCGCTGGTCTCGTGGGAGGCGCCCAAGGTGATGAAGCCAACATTGTCATGGTCGTCAGAGACCCCGTGCGGCACCAAAATCCCCGTGGCGAGATGACGATCATCAGGGTCATAACCGAACTGGATACCGGTGCTGTAACCGTGCCCGCGACGATGCAAGTGGCCCAGCATCTCTTTCTTCTTGGTATCCACACACAGTACCGGGATGCCGTGGGCTTGGGCTTGCCGACGCAAGGTGTCGAGGTAACGGAACGGCTGATCGCGTTCGTGTGGATCGACGTCGCCGGTGAGCAGTTCCTTGCGCAGGGAACGACGACGGTAGCCGGCCCGTTTCAGGAGTCTCACGACCGTGTTGCGACTGACCTCGTAACCACGCGCAAGCAACTGTTGCGTAAGCGGCACCGGTTTGAGTTCGGTCCAGCGCACGGTTTCATCGCTGGGACTACCGGGGTGGTGTTCTAACTTTGTTATTTCTGGTTTATTCGGGTGCTTTGAAAACCCCATGACAGGGGGTTTTCAAGTTCCCTATACTCGGCAGCAACAAAATTAGAACGCCACCGACTACCGGCACTGTGGGCTTCGAGAACGTCGGCTACGGTCTGTTCGAGCCCCGGTTGGCGCTGAGTGATCCGACGACGACCGCCGCCGGGACGGCGGATCCGCTTCCCATCGCCGCTCGGACGCTGCGGGCGTTGCGGATCGTCGTTGTTCATTTCCGCCAACTCGCGGATTCCCGTATAAATCGTTCGCCGGCTCATGCCCAACACCCGCCCCACATAGGCGATGCCGCCAAAACCGATCTTCAGCGCCTCGAGCGCAGCGTAGCGGCGTCGGTGGTCCTCCGGCAGCGAACGGAAGTAGAGCCGCATGAATTCTTCGTGCGATTGGTCGTAGCCTTGAAACTCGTTCATCCGGTTACCAGCGTCTTGGACTTGAGGTATGCTCATCCTCCCATGAGGACCCTGTATTCTCAAGTAGCTACCGACATTTTTAACCACTTCACTAAAAGAAGATGCCTAACTTGTTAGTGAACCGTTCCTTACTGTATAAGAACATGGCGATGAAGAGAGGGGCCATGAAACCGATAGTTGGGCCAAACCTCAGCCGACTCGATCGCGCCAGTAACCTGGCTTGCGACTGTGGTGCATGACCGCGAGCACGAGCACGTAATCGACCTCCACGGTGTAAAGCACGCCGTACGGAAACGTATGCGACAAACAGCGCCGCACTTCGCCTTCAAGCTTGCGCCATCGGTTCGGAGTCTCAACGATCCGTTGAATCGTGCTTTCAATCTCGACCGTGAAGCGTATGCCCAGACCTGCTTGCCGTCCTTCATAGTGGGCGACCGCTTCGAGATACTGAAGGCGGGCCTCGGGATGGAACCGATAGCGCATTACCGCTTGGCTAACCGGCGCGCTTCAGCCAAGACTTCCTCACCGGGGATTGTCTCGACCTTGCCGGATCGAACTTCCGCAAGGCGTCGATTAGCCTCATCAATCCACAGGTGTTGGGTCTCGTCAGGGTAAGTGGAGTCCAGACTTTCCACAAGAAAATCAACAAGATCAGCCCGCTGCGCTGGAGCAAGTTGCAGCGCCTCCCGAGCGATCTGTTCCAGCGTAGTGTTCATACAAAGTGGATGTTCTTGATACCGATTCTTGCCGAGGGTCAGATGGAAGAGGATGCCCGGGAGAAACAGATCAGAAAAAAGGAACCACCCATTTTGTCGCTTATAGCCCAGCGACACGCCATGCGCGGAAAGCGCATCGAGGCAAACAAAATGGGCGTACTTTTGTTTTTTCCCTTACCTGAAATATTCAAGACAGATATCACTGTCCGGTTCACCAAACGCCTTAATTAAATCAATCCGATTCCGGTCTAAGAACGCTTGTTTTTTTTCTGCATTTTTATCTTCAAAACCAAAGTAATTGTTTAAAAAATAACATGTAGATGGCACCAAGAACTTGAGGTCTGACATTACGTTTAGGAATTTATCTCTATTTTTATTAAAAATCGGGACCAGATCGCTCGAAAACGATTGAGATATAGCCGCATCGGAATTCACTCTGGATATATAACCAATAAATAAGAGTTTTTTAATTTCGACTTTTGTCAGCAATCTTTCCTCAGAACCAAACTTAGAATATTTTATGTATAAGGATTCCCATTCTTTAAACTCCATTAATGAATCATAAAATGTCTCACCATTTTCGGATGTTGACATGAACTTTTCGCTCTCTATATGGAGAAGCCTATTAATCATTACATCAGAGTCGATAGAAGCGACCGCACAGACTGATCCAAATAGGAGTAAAAACAGCGCGATAGATATCCTTTTTACGAGCATAAAATTACCCACTATTTATTTTTTACTACAACGGTAACATTTCTGCCATTCTTTGGGTGAATAGAGTTCCAAATTTTCAGCATTTCCTTTTCTTTGATCACAATGCAGCCATCAGACCAAGCAGAGCTGGTCCCCATATGAATAAAAATTCCTCTTCTCTTGGTTTGCTCATCAGGAAGGTAGATACCCTCGCGCTTTTGCCCCTTCGAGTTTTTCTTTGTCTGCATATGCGTGGCCGAACACCCAATGTATCTCTTTGCAGGTATTGGGTTTGCTAATTCAAACCAGCAGGTTGTGTTTACAGAAACAGCACCGTGCTTGTAGGTAAGAATACCTGTTCCTTTTGAAGTTTTTCTTTCAACTTCAATTGTATAAATCATTAGGATCTCCTGAAAATTCTAAACGGCTTCTCCGTTGCAACCAAAGGACGGACGAGACGTTATCCACAGCTAGGCACCCGCAAGGGGTGCCTCCCTACGCGCCTTTATGGTTCTAACCCCCCAAATCAAACCCTCACCACATGATGATCCACCACATCCCGATCGGCCAGGGACTCCGGGAGGAATTGGAGCACGCGGATGCCGACGGCGGTGATTAACAGGGCTACGGCCACTCCCCCGATGCCGAGCAGTATTTCGGGCAGGCTGGGAGCATAGGCGGCGGCAGCACCGCCGACACCGTCATAAAAACCGGATTCGAGGATGGTCTTGCCGGGAAAGAGCTGCATGGGAAAAGCCTGGCCGCCGATGATGATGACGTACATGCTGGCCAGTCCCCCCACCACTGTCAGGCCGCAGGCGGAGGCGATCCAGGCGCGGCTTTTGCTCAGCTCCGGATGGAAGAGGATGCCGAGCGGAAACAGGCTCCCGGCGAGGATCCAGACGAACCAGAAGAGGATGGTGTAGATGCCACCGTCGGCCAGGTAGAAGGCGACGAGGTCGTAGTTCTTGGCGCCGTAGAGCTTGGTCAGGAAGTAGATCACCACTAGGAAGAGGACGGCGCCGATGAAGATCCCGAGTAGGTTTCGAAGCCGGAACAATACGAATTTGCCGATGGGTCGGCCATCCTGGTCGAGGGCGAACAGGAGTATCAGCAGGAAGATCGCCAGGCCGTAGGCGAAGGACATGGCGATGAAGAGGGGTGCCATGACGGCGGTGTCGTAGGCCTGGCGTGCGACCAGGAAGCCGAAGATGGAGCCGGTACCTGTGGTGAGGGCGAGTCGCCAGACGAAGGCGAAGAAGCCTACCGGCTTGGTATAGGGGTGACCCTTGCGTTCCACCATGGTCCAGAGGTAGGCGATGACGATGACCATGAAGCCTGTATAAAGAAAGATGTTCCAGGCGAAGATGGAGCGGAAGTTGTAGGTGGTCATGGCGACCACCAGACGATCGGGGCGTCCCAGGTCGAGTACCAGTACCAGCAGCCCGCCGGCCAACAGGGCGATCGCCAACAGGCCCGAGAGGCGTGCCAGGGGTTTGTAGAGGGTCTTGCCAAAGACGCTGCCGATGGAGGCGACGTTGAGGGCGCCGGAGGCGGCGACAATGAGGAATACGGCAAATACGTGGGGGGTGCCCCAGACCACTTGGTTGGTCATGCCGGTTACCCAGTGGCCTTCGTGTTCCATGTAGGCGAAGGCAAGTCCTCCCAGGCCAGCGACGACGGCGAGGATGGCGAGCAGGCCCCAATAACGTTGAGGCGCAAGTCTCCATTCCCGATAGACTATTCTCTTCATCTCAGCATCTCCGATGGGAATTACTTTTTGCCGCAAATGAACGCGAATAAACGCAAATCGGTCGCAAAAGTTTACATTATCTTTTTTGTCCGCAGATTACGCAGATTTTCACAGATTGTTTCGTTTTCAATCTGTGGGAATCTGCGTAATCTGCGGATAGATCAAGGCGACCGAATCATTTTTTCCCATACTCAATCCGAACCTCGGCGGCCGCTCCGGTTAAGACAGCCGGGTCAAACACCCGCATAGCGCACGCCGGTGTCGAGGGCGAGGTCTTCTCGGATCTGGCGGCTCGAAAGGGTCGTGAGTTTCTTCATCAGAGGACCTTCGGGGTCTTTCAGGTCGCCGAACAGGATTGCACCCTGCCCCTGGGCGGCGCAGGCGTCGGCGCAGGCGGTGGAAGGGGTCCCGTTATCCCGGCGGTGTACGCACAGGTTGCAGCTTTCGACGCAGCCCTTGCCGCGGGGGGCCCGGGTGAGCTTGGTATCCACGGTTTCGTGGATGAAGGAACGCGCCTTGTAGGGACAGGCCATCATGCAGTAGCGGCAGCCGATGCAGGTGTGGCGGTCCACCATGACGATGCCGTCGGCCCGCTTGAAGGAGGCACCGGTGGGGCAGACGTCCACGCAGGGCGGGTGCTCGCAGTGTTGGCACATCATGGGCAGCCGGCTTTCGTGTCCGGTCAGGTTGTCCTTTACCTTTACGATGCGAATCCATTTGGCCGCCTGGCGGTCCCATTTCTTTTGCTGATCGGCGTCCTCACCCTTCGGTTGCTTCTGGAGGTCGAGGCCGTTTTCTCGGTTGCAGGCGGTGACGCAGGCATCGCAGCCTTCCGCGCACTTGGTGCTGTCGATCAGCATGCCCCACCGCACGTCACTGGTAACCGCTTCGGATCGGGGCTCGGCGACGGCCAGGCGATGCAGCACCACGCCGGGCGCTACGGTAACGGTGGTCACGACGGCAGCGGCACCGAGGAATCCGCGCCGTGAGGTGTCAACCCGCTCTTTGTGCTTATTTGTGGTCACTCGCTTACCCCCCGCTCGACTCCGCGCGTGACGTTTACCGCTTCCGGCTCCCCGGTCGACAGGCCGACCTTGTGCCCGATCCGCGGCAGGGGCAGGTCCCCCGTCTCGGCGCTCGGCTGCATGGGTACGCCGGCATGGCAGCCGAAGCAGTTCATACCCACGGCCGCGAATTCGTGACAGGCAATGCAGAACTGGCCCTCGGCATTGATCGAAACGGGCACCTTGTCGGCACCATAGCTTGTATGGCAGTCGATGCAACCGGCCAGGCTGTGCTTGGTGGAGCGAATGCCGTTATGGACCGTCTCGTCACGCTGGTGCTCGATCACTTCCATGTGGTTGCGGCGCATGAAGTCGGTGGGCTCCACGCAGCTGTCGAGCTGCGCGGCCTTCGAGCCTTCGATCACATAGGTGGCCTCACCGGCGGCCTGCACGGCCAGGGCCAGGGCAAAGAGCACCCCGGTCAGGCCGACCCGCACGAGGCTACCTCTCACAATGGCGTTGGCCATCGTTCTCTCTCCAGTCGTTACTCGCCCAGTCCCATCTTGATGTAACCGGTGGGACACACGTCGGAGCAGATGTGGCAACCGATGCACTTGGCGTAGTCGGTGGCCACGTAGCGTCCGGTGGTGTTCTCTCCCTTTTTGACTCGGTAGACCGCGTCCTGGGGACAGAAGATGACGCAGTTGTCGCACTCGAAGCACATGCCGCAGCTCATGCACCGCTTGGCCTCGTCGATGGTCTCTGTTTCGGACAGGCCAAGGAGGCGTTCGTGGAAGTGACCCAATACCTCTTCGGCAGTCGGGACGTCTTCCTTGCGTCTGTTGCGGGCATGAAATGCGAAATGGCCCAGGAAGAGCTCGTCGTGGGGGATGACTTCCGCCCCGGAGCGGTCCTCGTAGTTGTGGATGGCCCAGTTGCCGTCGGAGGTGCCGCGCATATCGCCGCGCTCTTTCACATCGAACCGGTCGGGGGCCAGGCGGGCCTCTTCCATTTTCTTGAGCAGGTCGAAGTGGTGCACATCTACTTTGGGGCGCCGGGTGTGGGGCTGCTGCATCACATATTCGTTGATAGACTGGGCGGCGACCCAGGCCTGGCCGATGGCGGTGGTCAGCAGGTGCGGACGGATGATGTCGCCGGCTACGAAGTGGCCCGCCCGATCCGGTACCTGGTAGAACTTGTCGGCGTTGATGAGGCCGCGCCCGTTGTCGAGGTCTTCCAGGCCCGTGAGGTCACCACCCTGGCCGATGGCGGAAACGATGAGATCCGCCTCCAGGACGCGCTCGGTGCCCTCGGTGGGGATGGGCGTCATGCCGTCCATGGTGCAGTCACAGACCTTGAGTGCCGTGGCGCGACCGTTCTCGTTCTTGATGACTTCCAGCGGCATGACGCCGTCCAGGATGGTGACGCCTTCGGTCAGGGCATCGTGGACTTCGTGCTCGGCGGCCATCATTTCAGTGCGCTTGAACAGGGAGGTCAGGGTAACCTCGGCGCCCTGAGCCGCGGCGGTCACCGCGGTGTCGTGGGCGACATAGCCGTCGTGGATGACGGATTCGGGGCGCTCGGGGGGCTTGGTGTGCTCGATATGCCCCAATCTCCGGGCGACCGAGACGACGTCGATGGAGGTGTCACCGCCGCCGATGCAGACGACTTTGTCGGCGGTCACCTTCATGCGACCTTCGTTGAATGCCTTGAGGAAGGCCACGCCGGAAACGCAGTTGGGCGCTCCTTCCCAGCCGGGCACCGGCAGTCCGCGCCCGCTCTGACATCCCAGGGCCCAGAGGATGGCGTCGTAGTCTTTCTCCAGATCCGCGACCTTGATGTCGGTGCCGACCTTGGCATTCGTGCGGACTTCGACGCCCATATTGATAATGCGGTCGATCTCCGCATCCAGCTCTTTGCGCGGCACGCGATAACCGGGGATGCCGTACCGAAACATGCCGCCGAGCTCGGCGTTGGCCTCGAAGACGGTGCAGGCATGGCCCATGCGGCGCAATTGGTAGGCGGCCGCCAGGCCCGCCGGTCCGCCGCCGATGACGGCGACTTTTTTGCCGGTATCGGGGCCTGACTCGAATTTGTAGCCCTGCTCGATGGCGTTGTCACCGATGTATTGTTCGACGGAGTTGATGCCGACGAAGTCTTCGAGCTCGTTGCGGTTGCAACCGTCCTGACAGGGCGCGGGACAGACCCGGCCCATCATGGACGGGAAGGGATTGGCGTCGGTGGAGCGGCGGAAGGCGTATTCCTTCCAGTCCATACCCTCCGGCGGCAGCTCCTGTTGGCGGACGATGGCCAGCCAGCCGCGGATGTCCTCGCCGGACGGACAACTGCCCTGGCAGGGGGGCGTTTTGTGCACGTAGGTCGGACACTTGTGCGAGGTGTCCTGGGCGAAGATCTTTTCGGTCAGGTCGTCCCAGGTGTGGTCACCGTCCTGGAACCTGCGCCAGGAAAGCTTGGTGGTCGTTGCGTCGCTGGTAGTCGCCATCGATCGTTCTCCTAACCAGTAGAACTCAAGAGTATTCTTTCTGAAACCAGGGGCTGTTGACATAATCACAGTGCCAACCGCTAATAGGACAAGATTAACAAGATTTCCAGGATTAACAGGATTATTTTTCCGAATTTTTGCCGCAAATGAATGCGAATGAACGCAAATCGGTTGCAAAAGATTATATTGTTTTTTCGTCCGCAGATTACGCAGATTTTCACAGATTATTTCGTTTTTAATCTACAAGAGTCCTGCTCGTTTCATGTCAGCCCATGTAGGTTGGGCAAAGCCGCCACGGACGGCGGCATGCCCAACATCCGTATCTGAAATCCGGTATGGCAGTACCAACATACCGACCTAACAACCAGCTTCCGTTGCCGCCAAAAGTGCCACGAGGAACGAGCGGTGCTTTTAGCGGTCAACCGGAAGCTGATGTCAGGCGGGTGCGTTCCGCAATATCGAGAAGGGCTCGAAGTGCGTCGTTAACCGACTTATCGTTTGGAAACACCTCTGCTATTTCAGGCTCCAACACGACGATATTCGTTTCCTTCGCAATTTTTGCAGCATACTTGCCACGGACTAACTCCCCAAAGTCGGATCGCTTATATTCGGGCCTCAATTCGTCGGTACCCATTGTGTAGATTGATTCTCGCCTTTTTCGGATCCCAGGTAAATTTCATCACTATATTAACGCGCTAACATTAAGGCAATAGGTAAAGAGTCCCCCTCTTCCTAATATGTCAGACGATTTTCTTCAAGACATTCCGATCCAAATCAAGCGTATAAGAAAGGATAGTATCCAGGTTCATCTTGTTCGATGCTTGCAATATTTCGATGCCTGTGAGCCTTCCATCACCAGTTGTATCGATATTCACACCTTCCGTTATTTCAATAACTCCGTCCGGTTCCTCATTGCTGAGATTCAAATATAGCGCGTCAACTTCTTCATCGTAATGTACTTTCATGCGTTTAATGTCAGCCCATGTAGGTTGGGTAAAGCCGTAGGATGTGGTGAGGCCAGGCCTAATCCTGACGCAGGAGGGAGCTTGGCCGAACCGTATTAATGAACGGCGGCGTGCCCAATATCTGCCTCTACCTGGCTGCCCCTCTCCGGGGTATAAATAGCTCCGCATATTTCTCAATCTTGCTTGCCTTGAACATTCTTTCAAGCATCTCCATAGCAGTATATCCAAGCACCTGAAAATATACATTCTCAATTTTCTTCCGTTCACCGAAAAAAACCGACGCCTTTATTCCTTCACCGGCGTAGTCTCGCATATCGAGGTAATCCTCCGTAGCTCTAACTCCAAGCTCTGAAACCAAGAACTCCTCAATATCCTCGGGAAGAGGATCACCACCCATAAAATCCCATCCATCTTCTTCCAAGATCTTTTTTGACCCACGCGGGATAATAAAGGCAGCCTGGTATTTCTCTTTTTTAACCATTATTTCGGTCTCTCAGCAGAGTCCATGGAGTGGAAAAGCCATTATTTCCAAACCCTCACGGGCACCTTGGTAAGTCCAGCTTTTAGTGCCGCTTGAGCTCGATGATGGCCGTCCTGGATCTCTAATCTACCTGTATCGGGATTACGCCACACATCTACGGGTTTATTTTGGTCAAATCCATCTTGTTCCATCCTCTTCGAAAGCTTTCCGACTCTCGATCCAGACATTTCGTATCGAGCCTGGGTTGGGATCAGATTGCGCGGATTTATCTGCTCAACAGGCGGTTTTCGGTCCGTAAGCGTTCCCCCCTACACTGTCTCTGCCATCCCCGGCACCTGGATTCCTGCAATCCCTGCCGGAACGACGAGCTGGAGGCTGAATGATTACCTCGGTCTCGTCACATTCATTTGCGGACTCATCTTTCGTGAGCATCTTGTTGGGCACGGCACACCGTCCCTGGCGTGCCTTTGCCCAACCTACCCCGTTCACGCCGCCTCGGCGATCTCTTCATCTTCTTCGGTCTTCTGGCCAGTGAGGATGATTGCGTTGGATACCAACTGGTGCACGCTGACGACCTGGTCCATTTCCATGCCGTAGTAGGGCAGGACCTTGGAGAACTGGCTCTTGCAGATGGCACAGATGGCGGCCAAGTGGGTTACGCCCTTTTCCTGGATCACATTGTTGAGCGCCTCCATCCGGGGCTTGGCGCCCTTGACCCGAATTTCCATGAGGTCGTCGGTGAGCAGGCCCCCTCCCCCGCCGCAACAGAAGGTGCGTTCGCGGATGGTCTCTTCGTCCATGTCGTAAAAGTGGTTGCAGGTGGCCTTGATGATGGCCCGCGGGATGTCGAACTGTCCCCCCGGCCAGTCTCCCATGCGCGAGGCGCGCGCTACATTGCAGGAGTCGTGATAGGTCAGAACCAGGTCGTCGTTCTGCGATTTGTCGAATTTGAGTTTGCCCGTCTGGATCAGGTCGTAGGTGAATTCGCAGATGTGCTGGGGTACGGGATAGTTCGGGTCCAGAAAATCCCAGGGACCGGCCAGGGTGTTGAGGAAGCTGTAGGCGACGCGCCAGGCGTGGCCACATTCGCCGAAGACGATGCGTTTGACACCGAGGTCCAGGGCGGCTTTGCGGATGCGCTGGGAGACGCGCCGCATGTTCTCGTAGGAACCGATGAACATGCCGAAGTTGGCGGCCTCGGAGGCGTAGGAGCTGAGGGTCCAGGATACGCCCGCTTCATGGAATACTTTACCGTAACCGATCAGGCCGTCCACATGGGGCTCGGCGAAGAAGTCCGCCGAGGGCGTGACCAGCAGGATGTCTGCACCTTCCTGATCCAGGGGGTATTTGACCGCCACGCCGGTGTCGTCCTCTACGTCCTCTTCCAAGCCCTCCAGGGTGTCTTCCAGCGCCGGACCGGGCAGCCCCAGGTTGTTGCCGACTTTGTAGACCTTGCCGATGATCTCGTTACAGTATTTTTGGCCCACCCCGATGCTGTCCATGATCTCGCGCGCGGCCATGGAGATTTCCGCGGTGTCGATGCCGTAGGGACAGAACACGGAGCAGCGGCGGCATTGGGAGCACTGGTGGAAGTAGCTGTACCAGTCGTCCAGTAGCTCGCGGGTCAGGTCCTGGGCACCCACCAGCTTGGGGAACCATTTGCCGGCCGGTGTAAAGTAACGGCGGTAGATGGTACGCATCAGGTCCTGACGACCTACCGGCATGTTCTTGGGGTCGTTGGTACCCAGGTAGTAGTGGCATTTGTCGGTGCAGGAGCCGCACTTGACGCAGGCATCCAGGTAGACGCGCAGGGAACGATACTTGCCGAGCAGTTCCCCCATCTTGGCGACGGCCTTCCGCTCCCAGTCGTCGACCAGGTCTCCGGGGAAGCCGAGGGGTTCCTGGAACTCGGGCTTGGAGACGAAGGGGCTGCTGTGTCCCATCACGCCCGGCTCGATGGCCGGTATCTCCGGATACTGCCTGAGCTCGGGTACGTTGAAATCTGCCTTTGCCATGTTCGTTAGCCTCTCAGCGGCTGCCGCAAGGTGCTGCCTACTCTACCGCTGGATGGTGGGCACAGCCCACCCTACATCCGGGTGACGGGCATAGCCCATTTTTTTAGCCAAACCATCTTCTATTTCGGTATGCCTTGATTGAGGACTTTTATACCAAACCATGATTAGCACCCTGGCGTACAAAAACACAACCCTTTGACTTAATTGCTTTAATCAACAGTTTTCTCTTCAAATTGCCACTTCCAATAGCCGAAACGGTTCCGCATCAGGCACCAAACCTTTCTGAATATCACTGTAAATCTCTATTAAATTTCCTTTTAACTCATCTATTGTCTTACCTTGGCTTTCATAATCGGGGTATTCCTGTATATACCCGACAAACCATTCTTTTTCTTTTTTATAGACAATATTCAATTTCATGGGTAATCTTTTTTAGTAACGGTTCAAAAACGAGCTGAATATCTTGGTAATGACTGCCATAAGAATGATTTGCGGATAGCGGTAAATTTCTAACTGGTAAAGTAGCTGACAGCCCCAAAAGACCTCACTTCGCGGAGCTGCACCAGCCGCTCAATCTTGTCTCTATCAGTTAGGAATTTACCGCTACCCCATCTCTTAATAGCGACGGCCGTGGGCTTTAATGCACCTCAATAGAGCTTGGGCTCGCTCAACATTATCACGGTTAGGAGTTGCACCAGAGGAATTTCTACAATATTCCTCATGCAAGAACCGATTATCTTTCTGTGCATCCGGAAAAAACTTGCCAGAGCAACCAAGTTTTCTGCCTGCCTCTTGTAAGGTAAATGCTTCCCATCCATATGAAACACAACGGTTGCTATCAGCAAATACTCCTGAGACAGAGCCTATGAGCAGCAGCCCCCAAAACAAGGTCAATGATATCTTCTTCATAATCGATTCTCTGCGTCCTATGGACTTGAATATGCCAGGCACTGGACGCTTGAGTGCCTAGTAACGGTTCAAAAACAACGTGAACAAACATCCCTTGTTACGGACTCTAACGGATATCAAGCATCGCAAAGATATTCAACTCGTTTTTGAACCGTTACTTAGTAAAAGCCGGGTTTCGTTCCTCAACCCAGCCTACTATTAAGGATTACTCTCAAGGTTCTTGGCCCAGGCTGCGAGGTGCCGCTGCTCGCGGGGGTTGTCCACCTGGTTGCGGGTAGGACTGAAAAACAATCCGGGGGCGTGCAACAGCTTGCTGAACGGGAAGACGATCATGAGGGCCGCCACCAGCAGCAGGTGCAGGAGCAACAGGGGGTCCGCGGGCAACGGAGAGAAGTCGAAGGACAACAGACCGCGGAAGAACAGCTTGATGGAGACTACATCCACATGGATGACGTAGGTCATCGCCAGACCGGTGAGTCCGATGAGGATCAGTAACGCGAGGAGCAGGCGGTCCGACATCCCGGTGATGTAGTGCACCCGATCGACCAGAACCCGCCGCGCCCACAAACCGGCAAGCCCCACGACCATGGCCATCCCTCCATAAATGCCGAAGGGCTGGATCAGTTGAATCGGCAGCCACACCGGCTCGATGAAGTAACGCAGGTGACGCAGCAATACCAGAAAGAGCCCGAAATGGAAGATCCAGCCGAAGATCCAGATCCACTTGTTGCCCTTGAACAGGCTCTCGAAGAAGACGACTTCCCGTACCAGGCGCAGGCCGACGCCGGTGGTGGTGGTTGGCGCCGGCGTGGTCGGGATTTTCAAGGGTGCCGGCGTGCGCGCATACTGCACGATCTTCCAAATCAGCCCCCCCACCAACACAGCGGCGGCGAAGTAGAACAGGATGGCGTATAGGACCGTCAGCAATGACATGTTCCCGCTACCTTACACAGTGGAAAGAGTGGAAAGAGTGAACCCATCGAAGGACCGGGGAATGCTGTGGGGACGCGCAAACCTGCCACCCGGTAGACAATAGGTCGGGGACCGGAGCCACTGCTGTGGACATTGTAGATCCGGTGGACGGGAGGTAACCCCCCGTCCACGTCGTCCATTGCGTCCACCTTGTCCATGGCGGCTACCACCGAACCTCTACTTGCCTCAGTACCCGGCTGATAATGCCAACAGCCCCTAGACGCAGCCCGTCGGCTTGGGGAGACCGGCATAGCGACAGGCCTGTTTGGCGGGGCCATAGGGGAACAGGCCGTACAGATATTTGCTGTTGCCCTTGTCTTTGCCCATCTTTTTGCCGACGGCCTTGGTCAGCACCCGCACCGCCGGGGCGATCTGATACTCTTCGTAATATTCGCGCAGGAAGTTGATGATGTCCCGGTGTTCGTCCGTCAACGCCAGATCGTCTTCCTTGGACATGACATCGGCCACTTCCGGGACCCAATCGTTGATGTTGGCGAGGTAACCCTCTTCGTCGGTTTCCAGGGTGTTACCGTTGACTTCGATAGGCATGATGATTCTCCTCTCGCTTGCAGATTGAAAACTATAACCAGGCCTGGACCTTGTCGTTGTTCGCCGCCAGTTCCACGAAGCCCGCATAGTCCACGACCTCGATCCCATCGATGATGCGATCTTCGGAGAACCCACGGGCCGCAAGATCGGGGCCCAGGACATAAATCGATTGCTCGGCGAGCGCGGCTTCGAGCTGTTTTTCTGCGCTCGTACCCTTCAGGACCGCGTAGACGCCGTCCTCGAACAGGAGCACAGGATCATCTTTATTGGCGAACTTGAGGCAGGATTCCAGACTGTTGCGCTCGAACGGCGATTTGTTGACGGTGTGCAGGATGCTCATCGGGGCCCCTCCTTAGAAGCTGAAGATCACATCGGATTCTTCCATGAGCTCGGAAACGCGGGCGGCATCCACCACCTCGACGATGTTCTCGATCTCTTCCTCGGTCTCCCAGTCTTCCCAGGCGATCGCCACCAGGTCATCCTGGGTCAGTCCGCGGGCTTCGAGGGAATCCTTGTCCACGTAGATGTTTTTCACCTCGTAGTCGCCCAAGGTACGGTAGGTCGGCGAGAAGTTCTTCATGCCTACGCCGGCCGTATCCTGGCCCGTGGTGAGCTGATAGACCCCATCGTCGAGGAACATCAACCGCACTTCCTGATCGAAGGCGGCGCCGATGAGTACGACTTCCAGGGACTCCCACGCATAGATGGTGCCGTAGGGGGCCTTGCGGTTGAGGTACAGGAACTTCTTGACAGTTTCGGACATGGTGTACCTCCTTCAGTCGCCGAACACGACCAACCGATCCGCCTGGATGGCCGCCTCGACCAATTGCCCCAGGCCGGAGATGCGGAACTTGGGATGGATGTTGGTGGCATCCTTACCGTTACGCTTGGCCTCGCCTTCGTCCACTATCCCGCGGCGCTGGGCGGCGGCAACGCACACCACCAGCTCTGTCTGCACCGTCTCGTTGCCGTTTTCGTCCTTGGTGACCGATTGGATCTTGTATTGGTCGGCCAGCTCCGCCCACCGCTCGACGATGTTGCGGTCATCCTGGGGGGGCGTCGTCAGCCGGGTGCCGTTGTTGACCCCGTCATGGTAGAAGAAGACCCGAAACACCTCGTGTCCCTGCTCCAGCGCGGCCTTCGTGAAGAAGTACGCCGAATCGGATGCCTGGTGCTGGTAGGGTCCCTCGTTGATCTGGATTGCGAACTTCATAGCGACCTCGCTGTGGTTGGGCCCCGTCCCTTACCCGGCTCCCGGCGGGGAGCGGGCAGGCAGGGGCGCGCGCAGTGCGGGTTCCCGCTCGTGGGTTCAGAAGCGGATGTAGTTGGACGCATTGAAGCTGGCCCGGGCGCCGCGCCAGGTATCGATGTGGTACTTGGTGAAGGGCAGCTCGACCTCTTCAAAAAACCGCGGCCAACCGATACGCTCGATCCACTCGTTGACCCGTTCCCAGTCCCGAGCACCTTCCTTGTAGGCATTGAGGATGCGCTTGACGATGGCGGTGGCCTCGGGCCAGCGCGGCGGGTTGTTGGGGATGCCGGCGGCGACCAGTTTTTGGAAGGTGGGTTTGCCGCGGGCGTTGGAGTGGTTGCCGCCGACCCAGATGGCCAGCTTGGAATGCTCGGCGTCGTTGATCTGCATGGGCGGACAGGGCGGGAAGCAGGCACCGCAGCAGATGCACTTGCGCTCGTCGACCTCCAGGGAGGGCTTGCCGTTGACCATGGCGGGACGGATGGCCGCTACCGGGCAACGGGCGACGACCGAGGGCCGCTCACAGACGTTGGCCACCAGGTCGTGGTTGATCTTGGGCGGCTTGGTGTGCTGCACGTTGATGGCGATATCCCCCTGGCCACCGCAATTGATCTGGCAGCAGGAGGTGGTGATATGCACCCGGTTGGGCATGGTGGCTGTTTTGAATTCGTCGATGAGCTCGTCCATCATGGACTTGACGACCCCGGAGGCGTCGGTGCCCGGAATGTCGCAGTGCAGCCACCCCTGGGTGTGGGAGATCATGGTCACCGAGTTCTGGGTGCCGCCCACGATGAAGCCGGCATCCTCGACCGCCTTGATCAGGGGCTCCACCTTGGCGGCATCGTCGACTACGTATTCGAGATTCGAACGCAGGGTAAAGTGGACGAAGCCGTCGGCGTACCGATCACCGATATCGCACAGCTTGCGCAGGGTGAAGACGTCGAGGATGCGTTGGGTACCGACCTTGACGGTCCACACCTCGTCACCGCTGTAGGCGACGTGTCGGAGCACTCCGACGCGCGGGTGCTCGTGGTACTTCCACATACCGAAGTTCTTCCGCATCACGGGATGCATGTACTGCCACGGATCGGGGCATCCGGACTCGATCGGCTCACGCATTTCTGGCATTCGCCTGTCCTCCAAAGCTTATAAAATACAGTCGAAATCTCGGTCCCGGCCGTACGCGGGGACTCTGCCCCACGCCGGCCCGCAGGAGACTCAGCCGGCGGCGGCCTCGGCCCGACGTTCGAACCAAGCCTCCGCTGCTTCGTCCCAATCATCCATCCGGACGTAGGAGCTCTCGCGCGGGTGGCTCAGCATGTTGGGGTCGGGCTCGATGCCGAGGCCGTCGAGGAAATTGGCCAGGCCGATACGCTCGATCATCTCGCCGCAGCGCTCGTGTTCCAGGCCGTTCTCGGCCCAGAAGTCGATGATCTCTTCGGCCAGCTCGACCATGGACTCATAGTCCTCCTCGGTCTCCAGCTTCTTGAAGGGGACGATGACGGTGCCCATCAGGTCGCCGATCTTGAGGGTACGCTTGCCGCCGATGCAGATGGTCACACCCTTGTCGTCGCCCGGATGCAGGGCCTTGGGCATGACGTTCAGGCAGTGCATGCAACGCACGCAATCGCGGTTGTTGACCTCCAGAGTACCGTCATCCTTCAGGGACAGGGCCTGGGTGGGGCAGCGGGTGATGACGTTGTCGATGATGTACTGGCGGCCCTTGGTCCCGAGATAGTTCTTGACCTCGTCCTGATCGACCTTCATGTCGTCGCGCCAGGTGCCGATGACGGCGAAATCCGCGCGTTCGATGGCGTTCTGGCAGTCGTTGCCGCAGCCGGAGACTTTGAACTTGAACTTGTAGGGCAGCGCCGGACGGTGCACGTCGTCGGTGAAGTTGTTCACCAACAGGCGGTGGGCCTTGAGCTCGTTGGTGCAGGACATCTCGCAGCGGGCCGCGCCGACGCAGGACATGGCGGTGCGTACGCAGGGACCGGCACCGCCCAGGTCCCAACCATAGTCGTTGATCGCGTCGAAGAAGTGCTGGGTATTTTCGGTGTCGGTGCCGATGAACATGATGTTGCCGGTCTGACCATGGAAGGTCACCAGACCGGAGCCGTACTTCTCCCAGCTGTCGGCCAATTGGCGCAGCATACCGGTGGAATAGTGGTTACCCGCCGGCGGCTGAACCCGCAGGGTGTGGAATTCCTTGGATTCGGGGAAGGCCTTTCCGACCTCCGAGAAGCGGGGAATGATGCCGCCGCCGTAGCCGTACACCGAGACGGTGCCCCCCTTCCAGTAGCCCTTGCGGGTCTCGTAGGAGTGCTCCAATTGGCCCAGCAGGCTGTTGGTCACCTGGTTGATGCGCGCGTCCGGGTGCTCGTCGCGCAGCCGCTTGATACCGGTAATAAAGCTCGGCCAGGGGCCGCTTTCCAACTGGTCGAGCATCGGTGTGGGGTGCTTATCGGTGGCCATTGGACTGTTTCTCCGTAAGTTTTTGATCTCGAGTTCGGATATAGGGATGGTATCGCTTTACACGATTTGCCTGCACGGACACGGCAATCCGCGCCCACAAACCGCGTTGAATTTGTTCGGCTCCAGGGAGCGTTGTGCTCGCGGGTCGCTTCCCGAAAACCGCGGGGCAACCTCACCGATCGCTAACCTTTTCTTTGTACAGTGTGAATTCTTCCCTCTGTAGGGGCAACCTCCTGGCCCCGCTATCCCGAATCGGGTAGCCGCACCCGCTCCCCCAGCCGCCATGGAGACCACTGCCGCGATTTCGGCCCTCCGGCAAATTGGGCGGCGATGTTACGCTGTGATGACCCGTTAGTCAATGGATTCTAATATAAGTGAGTCCTCATACGCCAGTCCCCTGCCAGGGCAAGCGGGCATAAATTTCCTTATCGATTAACAAGTTGGTGCCGGCTCTCGGCAGTGTAGGATGGACGTAGGATGCGGTGAGCGCGGTGATTCTGAGCTTACCAGCGGATGCACGCCTTCCCCGCGCGAACCGCATCAATGGACGCCCGGCCAATGGCGAACTGCATCTTTGGACGGCGACAAGCCCCACGGAATGGGTGTTG
This sequence comes from Candidatus Thiosymbion ectosymbiont of Catanema sp. Cochon2018, assembly GCA_011392765.1. Classification (GTDB taxonomy): domain Bacteria; phylum Pseudomonadota; class Gammaproteobacteria; order Chromatiales; family Chromatiaceae; genus Thiosymbion; species Thiosymbion ectosymbiont_A. Next base: position 56,331 of record WYCW01000006.1, read on the forward strand.
GGCACACCGCTGCTGTGGGCCACACGGACGACATGAGGGTAGCCCAATGGACAACATGGACGGTATGGACTGCATGGACCGGGGGGCATACTGCTCCCGTCGGAAGGCCTCCTCGACCCGGCACCCGTCCGCAACGAACGCACGGATTCGCTCGATAAGGTCGAAGATGCTGGACTTGCCGGCACCGTTCGGTCCCATCAGCAACGCCATCGACCCGAGGTGCAGCTCGAAGTTCACGAGACAGCGAAAGTTGTCAGCATAGATTCTGGTCAACATGAGTTCGATGCCGTTGGCTGAGGGACGTAAGTCGGATTCTACTCGACGAGAGGCTTTCGGCCAGAGTCTCGTCCGTCGGCACCAGTCGGTGTCCATTTGTGTGAATTCGTGGTTCCCGAATCGGTTGTTTTCCAAGGTCGGCGTCTACACATTTGATGCTGATCTCGGAGTCTCAAAGGGCCAAACATGTTGAAGCTGAGCGATATCCTGGTAGCCCACAAGGAGGTCGAGTCCTTCGACGCCCTCCTCCCCCTCGTGCAAGAGGTTGCCCGCAGTGGAGAGCGTTTTTTCCGCATGGATGTAACACCCCCCTACCCGGACACGCCCGAGGATTGGGAAGATCGGCTGGAGGCCGCATTCAGCGGGCTGATCCGCTAGTGCCGTGTTGACATTGTTTGGCCGTGAATGAACGCAAATAAGCGCAAATCGGAACCGATTCGATTTGCGTCCATATGCGTTTATTTGCGGCAAAAAACCGGTCGCGTGCTTCCTGAAAGCACGTTCTCAAAATAAGAAGTCAGCTGTTTCCGCTAAATACGCGCATCCATACCAGCGTTTCAGGGGGTATCCAGGTAGGAACCATGAAGTATCACGCCATCAAGAATTCCCAACTCGCGGATATCGCCGCCGACTCGGTTGTCAATCGCAGCGCCGAGGAGGCCGCCCTGGAGTCCCATCTGCAGGCCCTGCAGGACAGGTACCGGGAGCTGGCACGGAGCACCAAGGCCCCCAAGGAGCTAGCCGACGTCAAGCTGCAGACGGCACGCACTCTGGTCAATCTGGAGCGCGGCACGGAGGCCTGGCCGCTGGGTCGGGAGGCACTGGATACCTTTATCCGACTGGAAGATTTCGAATCCGCCGCTGATGCTTGCGACGTCTTATTCCAGTCCGATCAGCCCGCCTCCCTGAGCGCGCTGGGCCAGGGTATCTGGCTCGCGGTTACCTACCCGATGGACCCGGAGCTGGCGGTGGAGCTCTTGACGCATGTGGTGGACGAGACCCCGGATGACGCGGACGGCGCTGCCGTGGCCGCTACGACTGCCCTGTTTCTCGCCGATATCCGGGCCTCGGGCCCGCAACGCGAAAACCTGATGTTCTTCGTTACCCAAATCCTGGGCGCGGTCGCCAAGCGCCACAGCGGTGTGGATAGCCAGGAGGCATTCGACCTGTGGATGGAGCGCCTGGAGCTCAAGGAGCCCGCCAAATTCCTGGTGCGCCTGCGCAATGTGGTGGATGTCCTGGTCCAGGACGACTGGTGGTTCGACCGTGAGGCCCTGCAGGCAAAGCTGCCGGTGAATTGAGTTAATCCTGTACGATTGGACCAACGCACGAACCACGAAGAATTGCTCGACCTGTCAGCGGTGGTGTTGTAATTCGGAAACAACAAAGTTGAAACGCTACCAATTGATTTGCGTTGATTGGCGTTCATTTGCGGCAAAAACGACGTTCCTGATCCGCGGATTACGCAGATCGTTTTGTGTTGTATCTCGAAGCGGGTGTCAGATAACCTTGGAGAAACCCGTCGGCCCGTCTGCAGCGGCCCGGTAGGCGTCGAAGGCCATGCAGATATTCCGGATCAATAGCCGGCCCTTGGGCAGGACGCGAATCTGCCGCTCGTCGAGCACCAATAGCCCATCTTCCTGCATGGGCGCCAATTTGGGCAGGTCGTCGCTGAAATAGTCGGCGAACTCGATACCCCAGGTCCGTTCCACAGCGGAAACATCCAGCGCGAAGTCGCAGATCAGCCGGGTGATGACATCGCGGCGGATTTCGTCGTCGCGGCTCAGTTCGATACCCTTGAAAACCGGCAGGCGGCCGGCGTCGATGTCCCGGCAGTATTCGTCGAGGGTCCGCCGGTTCTGGGAGTAGCTGTTGTCTATCTTACCGATCGAGGTCATGCCGATGCCGATCAGGTCGCAGTCCGCATGGGTGGAGTAGCCCTGGAAATTGCGATAAAGGCCGCCGCCGCGTTGCGCCACCGCGAGCTCGTCATCCGGCCGCGCGAAGTGGTCCATGCCGATGTAGACATAGCCGGCGTCCGCAAGCAGCTCGCCGGTAGTCTTGAGGATGTCGAGCTTGGTGTGGGAAGACGGTAAATCCGCCTCATTGATGCGCCGCTGGGGCATGAAGCGCTGGGGCAGATGGGCGTAGTTGAAGACGGAGAGGCGGTCCGGGGCGAACGCGACGACCCGCTGCAAGGTGCGCACGAAGCCGTCCACCGTCTGGAACGGCAGCCCATAGATGAGATCGACGCTGATGGAGCGGAAGCCCTCCGCGCGTGCCGCCTCCAGCACCGCCAGGGTCTCCTGCTCGGTCTGGATGCGGTTGACCGCCTGCTGAACCACCGGCTCCAGGTCCTGCACCCCCAGGCTCATGCGGTTGAAGCCCAGGTGTCGTAACAGGGCGACCGTGCGCGCATCCGCCTCCCGCGGGTCGATCTCGATGGCGTACTCGCCGACCTCGTCCGCCGCCAGCCGGAAGTGGTGTTGGGTGTAGCCCATGAGTTCGCGCATCTGGTCCCGGCTGATGAAGGTCGGTGTCCCCCCGCCGCAGTGGAGCTGTTCTACCGTCCGTTCGGCCCCGAACAGGGCGCTCTGCATCGCCAGCTCTCGATAGACCCGCTCCAGATAAGGTTGGGCACGGCTGCGGTCCTTGGTCGCTATCTTGTTGCAGGCGCAATAGAAGCAGACCGTATCGCAAAAGGGAATATGGATGTAGAGCGAGAGGGGCCGGCCAGCGGCGTTGCTGCGGTCGCAGGCCCGGCGATATTCCGCCTCGCCGAAGCCGGCGTGAAACTCCACGGCGGTGGGATAGGAGGTATAGCGCGGTCCGCTCTGGTCGTAGCGACGGATGAGACCTAGATCGAAAGTGAGGGTTTGATCCATAGGGAATTATTTTTTGCCGCAAATGAACGCCAATGAACGCAAATCGGTCGCAAAAGATCACATGATCTCTTCTGTCCACAGATTACGCAGATTCTCACAGATTGTTTCATTTTTAATCTGTGAGAATCTGCGTAATCTGCGGATAGATCGAAGCGGTCGGATCATTTTTTTCCATACTCAATCCGGACCTCGGCAGTCCCGCTTTTGGCCGCTAATGAATGCAAATCAACGCAAAAATGATGGTATCGACCTGTTTCTTCAACGTCAGCGTTGTGATGTCCAGGCCGATACGGATGTCCACGCCCTTTTGCCGTAAACCGTATTTGATGGATTTGCCATCGAGGGAGCGCCAAAGATCCCTCAGCGCAATCAGGTTTCGTGCCTGGGCTGGTGTCAATTGCAGGCTGATCGGGGTATCTTGATCGTCCTCAGCGGGAGCGGTCAACTGATCCAACGCCTTGATGTACTCCCGTGTACGCAAGAGCTTTTTGGTCAAAGAGGGATCAATGGCCCAATTGTGGTCCCGAGTCACTTTGCCGAGCCGCAGCGCGAGCTTGCGCTCTTTACGCAGCTGCTCGAAGAGGGCGTGCCGTTCACGGGCGACTTCGGACTTACCGAAGTCGATGGGCCGATTGTCAATGGGATGATGGGCCTTGCCGTCGAAGGGCTCGGCGTCGTAGAAGAAGATCCGATAAAGGTGTTGCCGCCAGCGTGGTCCCTGGCCGGTGGTCAACATCTCGACATGCCTGCGGCACATGTGCCGCAGACAAGTGACGATCTTCTCAGGAGATTCGCAACGACTTGGGGCGACCAGCCTGGGCAGCCGTTTTAGAAAGAAGCCGCCATCAATGAGGATCGCGATGTAACCCGAGCTCATGTACTCAGTACCCATCGCAGGAGGTACAGGGTAAATTTCATGTGGTCGGAAAAGAAAAAGCCCCAAGGGATCGGCACACCCTCAGGATGTTGAGGGGGCTTACTGCCGTGGGGCGGATGTACAATGAAGTATAGACTTCAGATTGTTTATTATCTATTAGAATTTTTGTATGGATAAAAAATTTCTGATAGACGAGGGCTGTCGGCACTTACGGCCACCACATTGATTTTAAAAGCAATTCAGAGAATGACTAAAAGGCTGACTTGATAACCTCAGTAGGGTTTGTAGGCTGAATACCAGCAGACCCTAGGGGGCGTTCTCAATTGACAAATTACTATATAATTCAAACAGTTTTAACTCTTGTGGGTAACTTTCTGATGCCTCGTATGATCTTGCGTGACGACCAATGGGAGCGGATTGCCCCGTTGCTCTCAGGTAAAGCCGGTGACCGTGGGGTCACGGCACGTGACAATCGCTGATTCCTGGAAGCGGTACTTTGGATTCTGCGGACCGGCTCCCCGTGGCGTGACCTGCCGTCGGAATTCGGCCCTTGGCATCGCGTTTATGTGCGCTACAACCGTTGGTCTCGCAAGGGGCGGTGGGAAGCGATCTTCACCTGAGAACCTGTCTGGCACACGGCTGTTCTACTGCGGAATCGAGGGAGCTGGTCAGATTTCCCGCTCACTTTCGTTAAACAGGCCCGCCATTCGCCTCAATCGAGCGCAAGATCTGCCGCAACCCCTCGATCCCTCGCTATGAACGCTTAAGCCAGACAGGCTCTGAATTTTTCGCCTGTCGGAAGGTACGGACACCCACTACTCCAGAAAGACGCCTCCAGACAGTGACGAACTCAGTGTACAGTAGGGGGTCCGCCTGATCCTGAGTGTTAAGGATATGTTGGCTTTGGGATACTACCTTTGCCTAGTCGTTCACTAATGAAGTACGCGAGTAACCTACCAAGCCATCGCAATCGAGGCTTCAGCCAGCGAGCCTGATCTCTACAAGTCAGCTCGCCTAATTCTAATACTAGCTCTGCATCTGATGTAATAGTATACCTGTATCCATAATAACCCGATAAGTTACTGGTAAAATTATCATCCATCCACCGGAAAGGCCAATATTGAGAGTAGATTTCTTTCCAGCGATCAGCTGCCGGTTTGTCAGTTTCGTCGTCGTAACCTATCGATGCTCCGCTATTGCAAGGCATTTCCGCCCCATCGAAATGGATGAAAATGGCAATCGATACTCTATACTTGTCTTCATCAAGAAATGCATCTTCTCGAATTACATCGATTCCAGCTTCTGTTAGTATTTTTGTAGCCTCATCAGCGACTATTGGTGTCCATTCAAGTTCGCTCCCCCACATCGATTCAGCACCGGTTGCGCCTGTTTTTCTGCCTTCGTGCCCAGCTTGGATCAATACATCAGCTTTCTTCATGACTTACCTCGTTTGTCTTAAGGGCACCTTGAAAAATTCAAGGTACCCTACAGTGAAGGGATACACTACTATTTTCAGTCGCCATAAGCAACGAAAGTTAAAAGCGCATGCCTCGTGTGTCTAGGTTCTGTTGACATTTAGCCCAACCGCTTGTTTTTCATATGTTAGATAGCCGCGGTGCCCAAGCGGTCCGCACAGCGGACCCTGCAGTTAATCAAGTGGTTAGCGTAAGGTCCACTGTGCGGGCCTTCTAAATGTCAACACGCCCTAGTACCCTGTTTCGGTTGATGTTGCGAATGCCTAGAGGGAATATTCACATCAGGCTCAAGCGACTCTATCCGCAATATCGAGAGAAATGAGGTACTAGCCGCCGTCCGTACCGACCTCGAGACCCTTGCGGTGGGTCTCGTTGATCTGCTTGAGCAGGGTATGGAAGGGGATTTCGTCCGCATAACGTTCCGCCAGCTCCATGAAGGACAGGTCTTCGCGCCCGAAGCCATAGGTCCCATCCTGCATGGAGCGGTAGAGGCTCTCGATGCCCTCCTGCAGGGGGTCGAGAAAGGCCGGAAATCGATCGAGGTCTTCCAGCTCGTACTCCAGGCACTCGCGCAGATCCCCGACCTCGAAGACGGCCTGGCGTACCCATTCGACGTATTCGTCGACGCTCTTGGCCCGTCTGAGGCTCATAGCTTCTCCAATTCCTTCTCGAACAGCGGGTTGAACTCGACGAGCTGCTCGAGCCGCATCAGGAATACGCCCTCGCCGCCCCGCTCGAACTCGAGCCAGAGAAACGGCAGGTCCGGGAAGCGTCGCTCCAGCTCCGCGGCGGCGGTACCGACCTCGACCACCAATACCCCACCTTCCTCGAGATGGGCCGGGGCGTCGCGCAGGATGCGTAAGACCAGATCCAGGCCGGTCTCGCCACCCGCCAGCCCCAGCTGCGGTTCCCTGCGATATTCTTCCGGCAGGGTGGCCAGCTCCGCGGTGCCGACGTAGGGGGGGTTCGAGATGATCACGTCGTAGCGGCGGTCCCCGATCGCCTCGAACAGGTCCGATCGCAACAGCTGGACCCGCTCTTCCAGCTGATGGCGCGCCAGGTTGACGGATGCCACCTCCAAGGCCGCCGGCGAGACCTCGGCCAAGTCCACTTCCACCTCGGGCAAATGGACCGCGCACGCGATACCGATGCAGCCGCTGCCCGTACCCAGGTCCAGAATGCGATGGAGCCCTTCCGGCTCGACCCAGGGATCGAAGCCCGCCTCCACCAATTCGGCCAGCGGCGAACGGGGTACCACTACGTCCTCGTTGATGTGGAATTCCAGCCCCGCGAACCAGGCGCGATTGGTCAGGTAGGCGGCCGGCTTGCGTTCCTTTATCCGCCGTTCCAGGAGGTCGCAGACCGCCCCCCGTTCGGGAAAGGTGAGCCGACTCCCGTGGTAGGCCGCCGCCAGGTCCGGCGGCAAGTGCAGGGCATGCAGCACCAAGTGGGCCGACTCGTCGAGCGCATTGTCGGTGCCGTGACCGAAGAACAGGCCTTCTGCGTTGAAGCGGCTGGCCCCCCAGCGGATGAAATCCTGAATCGTCAGAAGCCCTTCGGGTGAATCTGTCATGTATACTGACTCGCACGATTGACCAACGCCGCCGGGAATGCGGCAAGTGAGGTCAAGAATAGCATCTTCGGTGGAACAGTTTGAACCGCATATGAAAGAATACGCCCGTACCGAACGCGTCGGGACCGAGCTCCGGCGTGAGCTGGCAGAGGTCCTGCGTGACGAGGTGAAGGACCCGCGCCTGCAGGTCATCACCTTGCAGGAGGTGCGGGTGAGCCGCGATCTGGCCCACGCCAAGGTCTATTTCACCTGCTTTCCCGACGATGAGGGCGGTGATGAGCAGGCGCGTCTCCTCAACGGCAGACTGGCGGGATTCTTACGGCGGACGCTGGCCCGGCGGGTGCGTCTGCGGACCGTGCCCGAGCTCCGTTTCATCCACGACGAATCGATCTCCCAAGGGGAGCATCTCACGAGCCTGATCGAGGAGACGATGGCGACAGTCGAATCCGGGACAGATGTCAAAGCTGTCGGAACCGAAGCGGATCATGGAAAAGAGAGCTTCTCCCCAACAAAGTAGGCGTTCGTTCCCCCACCCCATGAGGGTGTCGCAAAAGTAGCGCAGGCGTCCTCGCCTGCATCGAAAAGTGCAGGCGGGGACGCCTGCGCTACGCCCCACGGATGGGCTTTTACGACACCCTCCCAAGAGATTGAGACCCCTTTCCCGGCGCATTGCATCTCTCCCCTCCGGCAGGACAATCCAAAGCTCACTTTTTCCCGGACCGAACCATGTCCCACGACCAAAACTTCAAAAACCTCCTCCTCGACTGCCCGCGCCAGGCGCTGGCCTTCTTCGCCGCCGCCGAGGCCGCGGAGATCGACGAGAAAGTGCGCATTACACCCGTGCGCCAAGAGCAGTTCCAGGAACGCCTCGGCGAGCGCTTTCGGGAACTCGATGTACCGCTGCTGGTGGAATGGCCCGACAAACGACGCGAGGCCCTGCTGTTCGTGCTCGAAGAAGAGAGCGACGCCCGGCGCTTCTCCATCCATCGCCTGGCCCACTATTGTCTGGATCTGGCCGAGCTGATGAAGACCGACCGTGTGGTCCCGGTGGTCATCTTCCTGCGCCGAGCGGCCGGTGTGGCCCAACGGCTGCGCCTGAGCGGAGATCAGGATACCTACCTTGACTTCCGTTACCTGAGCTGTGCCCTCGGTGAGCTGTCTTATGAGGACTACCGCCACAGCGACAACCTGGTAGTACGGCTGAACCTGCCCAACATGCAGTACCCTGCGCGACGCAAGGTCGAAGTCTATGCCCAAGCGGTCCGGGGACTGACCGAGCTGGAACCCGATCCCGAGAAGCAGCTCAAATATCTGGACTTCATCGACATCTACGCGGCGCTTGACGATAATGAACGGGTCGAATACCAACGTGACTATCCCGACGAGGCAAAGACCATGAGCCGATTTGCCGAACGTTTCCACGAACAGGGTTTGCAGCAAGGCATACAGCAGGGCATACAGCAGGGTATGCAGCAAGGCATACAGCGGGGCATGCAGCAAGGTGTGCAACAGGGCATGCAACAGGGTGTGCAGCAAGGCATACAGCAGGGCAAACACCAAGGCGAGGCCTTGGTTTTGGAACGGCTGTTACGCCTGAAATTCGGCGCCTTACCCGACGAGATCCGGCGACGGATCGAGCAAGCCGGCGAGCAGACCCTGCTCACCTGGTCCGAGCGAGTCCTCACCGCCAACCGTCTTGATGAGGTTCTGCATTGAGGGGGAACGAAATCGTTGGCCGTAAGTGGGTTGATTTCGTTTCCGGTTTCAGGGTCCACTCCAAGGCTTCCGCCCCGCTTCCCGCTCCGCGACCAACCCGGCAATTGATCCCGCTTATAATGAAAACCCAGGTGAAACCAGCTGCCCCGATGGGACATAGGGGCTGACATGGGACATCGGCGCAAGTACGGACGTAACGTCAGCGGCATCCTGCTGCTCGATAAGCCGCGGGGCATTACCTCCAACGAGGCCCTGCAGCGGGTCAAGCGGTTCTTCAAGGCCGCCAAGGCAGGTCACACCGGGAGTCTGGATCCCCTGGCGACCGGGCTTCTTCCGATCTGTCTGGGGGGGGCCACCAAGTTTTCCGGCTTCCTGCTGGATGCGGACAAACACTATCGGGTCCGGGTGCGGCTCGGGATCACGACGACCACGGCGGATGCCGAGGGCGAAATCGTTGCCGAGACACCCGTCGAGGGCGTGAGCGAACAGGATCTGCGGACGGCACTTGCCCGCTTCCTGGGACCGATCGAGCAGTTACCGCCCATGTACTCCGCGGTCAAACACCAGGGGGAGCGGCTCTACAAGCTGGCGCGTCGGGGCCTCGAGGTGGAGCGCACCCCGCGGACGGTGAATATCCACCGGATCGAGCTGGGCAGCTTCGAGCCGCCGGAATTCGAGATGGACGTGCACTGCTCCAAGGGGACCTATGTCCGTACCTTGGCGGCGGACGTGGGTGAGTCGCTGGGATGCGGTGGTCATGTGACGGGTCTCCGCCGCACGGGCGTCGGGCCCTACCTGGAGTCCGGGGCACGCTTCGTTACTCTGGACGAGGTCGAACGACACGCCCTGACGACGGGTATCGAGGCCTTGGACGCCCTCTTGTTACCGCTGGAGAGCGCCCTCGACCACTGGCCGTCGGTACGCCTCTCGGAAGACGCCGCCTTCTACCTGCGTCAAGGTCAGGCGGTGCTGGTTCCCCAGGCGCCGACGCAGGGGCTGGTCAGGCTCTATGATCCATCGCAGAAATTCATCGGCGTCGGTTGCATCCTGGATGACGGCAAGGTGCAGCCGAAACGCCTGCTATGAGGCTGCTAATCGTCTGTAACCTGAATCCGTGAGATAAACCCGAGAATTAGAGATAACCTTATGATTTTACTCGATATTCACGGATTGGTCGTTTCACCTAGTGGGTGAAGCGGCCAATTTCTGAATCTTAAGTAATATCATATAGTTAGTTCCAATCTCGGATTTTATCTCACGGATTCAGGTGTAAGATAGGGCAATATCAATGAACGAGAATATTGAATCGATAGCCCAGGCCTGTAAAGAACTTGGATACGAGTACGAGTTGAATCATGAGAGTAAAAATCTTTTATCCGTAGTAATCGGTGGGGAAAGGTATCCATTTATTAATTGGACGACCCCTCTGAATCCTCAGTCCATAGTCCGACTATGCCAGGATAAAGGTTATTTTTATTCGTACTTTTCAAATAAAATACGAATGCCGAACACGCTCTCATTCCTAAATCCTTATTGTGACGAAAAATATCTGGAGTATGTGCAGCAACCAACCATTCATGAAATCATTAGTCAGGCTGAAAAAGAACTAAATTATCCGATGATAGTTAAGAAAAATAGGGGGTCTTCTGGTATAAATGTTTTTAAGACATCTAATAGGCGGGAATTAGAGAAAGGGATTATAGATATATATAACATTAATGGTGCTGATTTTGATTACGCATGCATTGTTCAGGAATTTATTCACATAAAAACCGAGTATAGAGTTGTTTATCTCAATGGAAAACTAATATTCGGTTACGAAAAAATCATAGATAATGCAGAATGTGTAGGTAATGTTAGCCCTCTCCATTGGGAAGGATCTAAAGCAAAATTAGTAACCGATTCAGAGGTAAACGATGAGTTAAGAAAGTTTTGCGCGCCATTATTTGATAAACTTAATATCCCTTTTTGCGGATTGGATGTTGCACTTGATTACGAGGGCTCATACTGTTTGATTGAGGCGAACACTGCTCCAGGTTTTTACCATTTCATTAAGCATAATGGAAATCGCGTAGTTTGCGATATGTACAAAGCCATGCTGAAAGATTTAATTCAACAATGACGCACATACCTGACCAGTACATTATTTCGTTCGATATTCCTGACCTTCATACTGGGGCATGTGACCTGGAAAGATAGTATAAAGGGCACCTTGAAAGATAGGTGTTTTCACCCATCAAGCGATTTTAACCCATTGATTACTCAGGCACGCCGTTGACGAGAACCGGATTTTTCAAAGTGCCCTAAATATGTAATACGTTTAAAAATGACTTTAGGGCACTTTGAAAAATGCGACTTTCGCCTACGGCACACCACAACAATCAATGGCTTAGAGTTGCTTGATTGGTGAAAATACCTATTTTTCAAGGTGCCCTTTAGTACGCGAAGCGTACCATGGTTGAAACTATGGACTTTCAGTCCATAGTGGTTAATTCACCGGCCCGACCCCCTGAACTCATTGTCGGAGTGGTCGCTATCGCAAATGCGGTTAAAGGCGGTTGATGCAGATCGCCGCCGGGGCCTTATCAAAGTTTCCACACGGGAGACGATTCCATGGCAATGAGCACAGCAGAGAAACGACAGGTCATCGACGAATACAAGCGCGCAGAGGGTGATACCGGCTCCCCCGAGGTGCAGGTCGCCCTGTTGACCACCCGCATCAAACAACTCACCGGGCATTTTTCCGAGCACAAACACGACCACCACTCGCGGCGGGGCCTGGTACGCATGGTCAATGCCCGCCGCAAGCTGCTCGACTACCTCAAGGGCAAAGACCAGGATCGCTACCGCACCCTGATCTCCCGTCTCGGCCTGCGCCGCTGAGGGTCGATCGCCGCTGCCGAGCCCTTAACCTAGTGCAGATGCTCTCGACACCGGACCGAGTCCAGAGGTTGGGCTACCGGCCTCGAGTCTGAAAATTCCGCGATTATTGCACCACATCGGGCCTTGCAAGACCGCCGAGCGCAACCGAGCTTACCGGCGGACAGCCAGGGCCCCGAGGAACAACCAGTGACACCCATAGAAAAGACCTTTCAATTCGGCGACCACACCGTAACCCTCCGGACCGGCGAGATCGCCCGCCAAGCCGATGGCGCCGTACTCGTCGACATGGGCGAGACGGTCGTCCTGGTCACCGTCGTAGTGGACAAACGCCCCGCCGCCGACCGTGACTTCTTTCCCATGACCGTGGACTATCAGGAGAAAACCTACGCCGCCGGCCGCATTCCGGGAGGCTTCTTCCGCCGTGAGGGCCGGCCGAGCGAGACCGAGATCCTCACCGCCCGGCTCATGGATCGCCCCATCCGGCCGCTCTTTCCGAAGGGCTATAACAAAGAAGTCCAGATCATCGCCACCGTAAAATCCCTCAACCCCGCGGTCAATCCGGAGGTCCCGGCCATGCTCGGCGCCTCGGCGGCCTTGGCGGTGTCCGGCGCCCCCTTCAACGGCCCCATCGGGGCTGCCCGCGTCGGCTACAAGGACGGTGAGTACCTGCTCAATCCGCCCGTTACCGGTCTCGGACCGGACACCGACCTGGACCTGGTAGTGGCCGGCACCGAGCACGCCGTCCTGATGGTCGAATCCGAGGCCAAGGGCCTCCCCGAAGAGATCATGCTGGGGGCGGTGCTCTATGGTCACGAGCAGATGCAGGTGGCGATCACTGCGATCAAGGAGCTGGCGGCCACGGTCGGCAAGCCCCCCCTGGCCTGGACGCCGGTACCGGAAGACACCGAGCTTACAGAGGCGGTGGCGTCCGTTTGTGGCACCGGTCTGGGCGACGCCTACCGCATCGCGGACAAGATGGCGCGCTATCATGCCCTGGACCAAGTCCGCGACGCGGCGATGAAGGAGCTCGCTGCCGGGGCGGAACCCAAATGGTCGGAGCAGGCAGTCATGGACGCCGTCGAGAAGCTGGAGAAGAAGATTGTCCGGGGCCGCATTCTCGCCGGGGAGCCACGCATCGATGGTCGCGACGGCCGCACCGTGCGCCCGATCACCATCCGCACCGGTCTGTTGCCGCGCACGCACGGCTCGGCCCTGTTCACCCGCGGGGAGACCCAGGCCCTGGTAGTCACCACCCTGGGGACCGAGCGCGATTCACAGATCGTCGATGCCCTGGAGGGCGAGCGGCGCGAGCCCTTCATGCTCCACTACAATTTTCCCCCCTTCTGCGTCGGTGAGACCGGCCGGGTCGGCAGCCCCAAGCGGCGCGAGATCGGTCATGGTCGCCTGGCCAAGCGCGGGGTGCTGGCGGTGATGCCGAGCCCCGAGACCTTCCCCTACTCGGTGCGCGTGGTTTCCGAGATCACCGAATCCAATGGCTCCAGCTCCATGGCAAGCGTCTGCGGGACCAGCCTGTCCCTGATGGACGCCGGCGTTCCTATCAAGGGCGCGGTGGCCGGCGTGGCCATGGGACTCATCAAGGAAGGCGATGACTTCTCGGTACTCACCGACATCATGGGCGACGAGGACCACCTCGGTGACATGGATTTCAAGGTCGCGGGCACCGCCGAGGGCATCAACGCCCTGCAGATGGACATCAAGATCGAAGGCATCACCAAGGAGATCATGGAGACCGCCCTGGCCCAGGCAAAGGAGGGACGGATGCACATCCTGGGGGAAATGAACCAGGTCATCGACGTGCACCGCGCCGAAATGTCCGAGCACGCCCCGCGCATCATCGAGTTCAAGATCCACCCGGAGAAGATCCGCGACGTCATCGGCAAGGGCGGCGCCACCATTCGTTCCATCACCGAAGAGACCGGGGCGACCATCGACATCACCGACGACGGCCTGGTCAAAATCTTCTCCGTGGACAAGGGTGCCGGCGCGGAGGCCAAAAAGCGCATCGAGCTGATTACGGCCGATGTGGAGGTGGGCCGGATCTACGAGGGCAAGGTCGCCCGCCTCATGGACTTCGGCGCCTTCGTCACCATTCTGCCGGGGCGCGATGGCCTGGTGCACATCTCACAGATCAGCGAAGAGCGCGTGGAGAGGGTCAGCGACAAGCTGAAGGAAGGCGACCTGGTGCGCGTCAAGGTCCTGGAAGTGGACAAACAGGGCCGGGTACGTCTGAGCATGAAGGCGGTGGATCGGGAGTGATAGTGGATAGTGGATAGTGGATAGTGGATAGTGGATAGTGGATAGTGGATAGTGGATAGTGGATAGTGGATAGAAGTCTACGACAGGGATACCATCCACTAACCATACCCACTAGCCACTAAATGACATCGTTGCAAAGCTATCGGGATTTGATCGCCTGGCAGAAATCAATGGCCTTGGCCGAGACGATCTATCGTATATCATCGCAATTGCCCAAAGAAGAGACCTATGGGATACGGTCGCAATTGACGCGGGCGGCGGTGTCGATTCCGGCCAACATCGCCGAGGGGCAGGCGCGGCACGGGACGGGGGAATTTCTGCACTTCCTGGGCGTGGCACGGCACGAGGCTCCCTGGCGGAATTGGAAACGCTGCTGATTTTATCCGGGAATCTGGGCTTCTTTCCGAGAGAGGCCATCAAAGCCGCATTAAATGACTGCGAGGAAGTCGGGAAATTGCTGACCGGGCTCGTCAAATCTCTCCGCCGCTGACAGAAAAACTAATCACTAAAGTGAGGATGAACGCGCAAATCGACATCCCGCGGGAAGCAATCGCGGACTTCTGCCGCAGATGGCAGGTAGTCGAGTTTGCGTTGTTCGGTTCGGTGCTGCGGGAGGACTTCCGGCCTGACAGTGACATCGACGTGCCGGCCAGCTTTCATCCCGATGCCGGACACTCGCTGTTCGACATGGTGCGCATGCAGGATGAACTATGTGAGATGTTCGGGCGGCACGTGGATCTTGTGAGCCGGCGGGGAATCGAGACCAGCCGGAACCCGCTCGGGCGGCGGGCGATCCTGGATTCGGCGGACGTGCTCTATGCAGCGTGACCAAGCATACATACGAACCGACTCGCTTCTATGCCAAGGGCTTGTTTCAGCAGCGATTATTATTCGGTTGCCCTGGGGCCCCCAGCCGCTGCCGCAGGTCATGGACGATGAGCGCGGCCACGATGGTCTCGTCGTCCGATGCGTGGACCTCGCGCCGCGCCTCCGGTGTCAGGCCGTTGTGCTCCAGGTCGATGCCTGCAGTGGCCTCGGCGATCAATTTGGCGGTTTCGCCACCCAGCCGGCCGATGAGATAGGCAGGACCATCGGGATGGTGTGCGCGGAAACGCTCGTATTCATCGCGGATACCAGGCTTCCCGCCGCTGAAGCCGGTGGTCTTGCCCCCGATGAAAACGGCAGCTTGGGCCTGAGCGGTCATGGGATCACGCAGTTGGAACAGGTCCACCTCAATGTCGAGGTTGGGGTCGCCGAGCCAGTGGGTATCGTCGAAGGTGGCGGTGTCGGCAGTCTCCGGGGGTTCCTGGCCACGAAAGCGCTCGAGCTGGTAGAGGCTGATGGACGGCTTGCGATCGCCGAGTATCCTGGCAGCCCGGTGCACCAAGGGCGTGATGGTCGGGTGACCACCAAAGATGAGGGGTATGCCTGCACCGAGTAACGAGCGCACGAGTGCGGTGACATAGTCGTAGATACGTTGAGCGTCCGGGGTACCGGCAATTTCGTCCGGAATGCTCGCGGAGAGCAGTACCGGGGTGTGGGAGAGGTTGGGTAACGGATTCGACATGGGCTTGGTTGTCAGGTAGCCGGCCGGACCAAGTTTCTCAGGTGATCCACCACTTGGTCCAACGCCAGGATTTGCAACGATTCGATCCCCCGCGCCCAATCTACCGCCGCACTCTCTTCTTCGGAGAGCCGGCGTCCGCGATGGACGAACAAGCCGTGATCGATCTCTCCCCATAGGGGAGCGCAACCGCGTGAGAGGCGATAGAGTCGTGTGAGGTCATAGCTCGCATCCTCGAACTCCAGCAGGCAATGGACGGCACGCGGGGCCTCACCGATGCGCAGCAACAACCGACGTTTTTCCAGGTCCCTGATCTGCAGGGGAACGATGAGCTTGAGCTTATGGAGCGTTTGCTTCAGGCGGTGGTCGAAGGACCGGCGCGCGGCGAGTGCCGAGGCGACATAGCGTTCCAGCGTGCGGAGGTTGGAGTCGACGTCGTCGTGCCATTCAATACCTGCCAATCCCCGGGCCTGGGGAAAACCGTCGGTGCCACGGACCCGTACGCCGAAGAGGGCGGCCCGGTTTTCTAAGGCGATCATTACCTCTTTTCTCACCCACTCGGAATCCGCAGCGTCCGGGGAATCGATCAGGAGCAGGAAATCGCGATCCGGAATCGCCTGGGCGATATGGGACTGAACCTCTTCACCGGGCTCGATAGCCTCGTCTTCGGTGTCGAGGAAGGCGTCATAGCCAAGCCTTCGGAAATACCGGTAAATCGCTTGGGCTACGGCACTGCCATCACTACGCCGATAGGAGATAAAGAGTCGACAGTCGCGCCGAAACGGCTCCAGTCCTAGATACCGCCGGATCGCCGTGAACGCCAGTTCGCCCGGTTGATCGCCTTCGTCCCAACCGACGGCATTGAGACGCCCGAGGTAAGCGAAGTCTCCAGTCAGACTGCGGAAGTCGAAAGCCGCGCGCTCCGGGACGACCGGTAGGATCGGAAAACCACTGGGCTCGGCCAGGCGGGCGAAAGCACGGATCTTGGGATCATCGAGTGACTCTTTTGTCAGCAAGAAGACCAGCACCGCGGTCATGTGCTCGTCCGGCAGGCCCATAAAGTCTCGATCCAGTGTTAGTGTAGGTATTTGCCCTAAGGTGGCTGCAATTTTGTCCGCCATGTAATTCCCGTCGCCTGCAACGACGAGCTTGATAATTTGGTTATCCATGGATAAGCGGCTGCTTGTAACGATGAACATCCACTCCAGCTTGGAGATACCTCATGGATTTTCGTGACCTGCGACCACGAGCGGGGCATTGCTTACTACACGTTGGCGTTTAAGGTCCGGTCAGCAGTGTAGTCAGCGAGCTGTAGCGTAACATGCCGAACTAGGTTCCGGTACACGCACTCCAAAGAAGGATGTCGCAAAAGCCCCTTCTCCCGCCGGGAGGGTGTCGTAAAAACCCAAATCGGGATCGAAATAGAGCCTGCCGAGGTTGTCGAGGGTTTTGGCGAAATTCCCGCGCTCGGTCGGGGTGCCCGTGCGGGCGAGCTTCCGGTAGATGTCGAGCGCTTCTTCATAGGCGGTACGCGATCTATCCAAGGTCCGGGTGACACGATAGAAAGTGCCTGTCAGCGCCAATATCTGCGCCAGGCTGGGTCCAAGGTCCGCATCGGTCTGGCGGCTATCGGCCAGGCCGCTCAGAAATTCGGCGAATGTCACCCGTTGCGTAATGGGGATGATCGAGGCATTTTCGGCCATTCTCAGGGTGGAAAGCATTGTATTGAGCCACAGGACGCTGGCCTCGGTGGACAACCCATCGTTCTCGAGGCACTCGACAAGACGCATGCCCTGGGATACGGCGGGGAAGGAAGGTCTCGAGCTCCGGGTTGCCGCAAGCCTCGGCGGCCCGCTTCAGGGCGCCGGCGTCTAATTCTCCCGAGGTGAAGAATTTTTGGAGTTCCAAGGCCCGGATCTACATCGAAATCATGCCTTTAGGGCACTTTGAAAAATACGGTTTTCGTCAACGGCTCGTCTGAATAATCAATGGGTTAGATTCTCTCGATTGGTGAAAACACCCATTTTTCAAGGTGCTCTTTATCTTCTCAAGAAGATGCCGATTATCGGCCATCCCCGGCCAAGATCGCTACCACAGTCGAAAATGCGATGGTGAAAGGTGAAACCAATGCAAATCGCCAATCCTATCTACGATGTCGTATTCAAGTATCTGCTGCAGAATAACGAGATCGCCATTCTAGTCCTCTCGACCATTCTGGAGGAAGAGATCATCGCGCTGGATTTGCTGCCCCAGGAAACTTCCCTGGCATTGGAAAACCGCTCTTTCACCGTCTATCGACTGGATTTTTCCGCCCGCATCAAGACCCGAGACGGTGCCGTCAAACATGTCGTCATCGAGATCCAAAAGGCCAAGTTCGCCGCCGACATCATGCGCTTTCGCCGCTATCTCGGGGAACAATACAAAAAGGGATTCATGCTTGAAGGAGGTGGTAAGGTCCATAAGGCTATCCCTATCATCAGCATCTATTTCCTGGGGTATCGGCTGGAGCATGTGCAGGTGCCGGTCATCAAGGTGCTCAGGAACTACTATGACGCCGCTACCGGGCAGGCCATCCCCGCTCGGGAGGAATTCATCGAGAGCCTTACCCACGACAGCTTCGTGATCCAGATTCCTTACCTGGGCCCGGAGCGCAAAACGGCCGCGGAACAACTCCTGGCCGTTTTCGACCAACACCTGAAAGTAGCGGGTGAAGAGCATATCCTGGACATTGATGAGGCAGCCTATCCGGAAGAATATCGGCAGGTCATCCGCTGGTTGAATCGGGCCATCTGTGAGCCGAAGATCAGACAGACTATGGACGTGGAGGATGACATTCTGGCGGAGCTGGAGGATATGGAACGACAGATCGCGGGAATGGACAGGGCCCTGAAGGAGAAGGACAAGGCCCTGGAGGAAAAGGACAGGCTGATCGCGGAGCTACGGAAATTGCGATGATGTGCCTCGGGTCGATGCGGAAAATTCCATTGCGCACGGACTTGTACCGGGAGCAGCGAATTCGATTGTCCCTTTCATGCAGTGCATATATATGGGTCGAGGTTAGTACCCCGTTTCAGCATATTTTGCATGTTTTTTGACACCCTCTACCGGGGAGTGGCGGCCCGGCATTCCCCAGCGCCGCGGCGACGGCGCTTTGGTTTCCGGCCGATCCGCTTCTGAATGCCCATTGCAAAGTTCCAATAGGACAGGATTAACAAGATTTTCAGGATTAACAGGATTCTTTTTAAGATGTTAAATTGTCGGTCGAAGAATTTTGCCGCAAACGAACGCCAATGAACGCAAATCGAGAGCACTTCTTGAAATTTGCGTCCATTTGCGGCAAAAAGCAGAACGACGCAGGTCCTGATTGAGCATAGGAAAAAAGATCCAGTCGCTTCGATCTATCCGCGGATTACGCAGATTCTCACAGGTTGAAAACAAAACAATCTGTGAGAATCTGCGTAATCTGCGGACAAAAAAGACAGTTGAGATAATGAATCCTGCCGACCTGATCGCCGTCGACCAGGCCCACGCCTGGCACCCCTATACCTCGACCATCGACCGGGATCCGGTCTATCCCGTCGCCGCGGCTCATGGCTGTTTGATCGAGCTCGCCGACGGGCGCATCCTCATCGACGGCATGGCGTCCTGGTGGTGCGCCATCCACGGTTATAACCATCCGGTCCTGAACCAAGCAGCTACGGACCAGCTCGCGCGCATGTCCCACGTCATGTTCGGCGGGCTCACCCACGAGCCGGCGGTCCGGCTCGTGGAGCGCCTGGTGAGGCTGACGCCCGCACCGCTCCAACACGTCTTTCTGTGCGATTCGGGCTCGGTGTCCGTCGAGGTGGCGATCAAGATGGCCATCCAGTACTGGCACGCCGGCGGTAAACCCGAGAAGCACCGGCTGTTGACCGTCCGCTCCGGTTATCACGGAGATACCTTCGCCGCCATGTCCGTGTGCGACCCGGTCACCGGCATGCACCACCTGTTCTCCGGGCTGCTGCCGCAACAGCTCTTTGCGCCTCCTCCCGCCTGCGGATTCGACGCCCCGTGCCGGGACCGGGACATCGCGGATCTGAGCGCACTGCTCGCCGAACACCATCGGGAATTGGCCGCCGTCATCCTGGAACCGATCGTCCAGGGCGCGGGCGGGATGCGTTTCTACTCACCAAGCTATCTGGAGCGGGTGCGCAGGCTCTGCGACTGCTATGGCGTCCTCCTGATCGCGGACGAGATCGCCACCGGCTTCGGACGCACCGGGCGGCTCTTCGCCTGCGAACACGCGGGGATAGCGCCGGACATCATGACCGTCGGCAAGGCACTCACCGGCGGCTATCTGACCCTGGCGGCAACCCTGGCCAGTGCGGAAGTGGCCCATACCATCTCCTCCGGCAAGCCGGGGGTATTCATGCATGGCCCAACCTTCATGGGCAACCCCCTGGCCTGCGCCCTGGCCAATGCCAGTATCGACCTCTTGCTGGCATCCGACTGGCAAGCCACCATTCGGCGCATCGAGCAAATCCTCCGGGACGGGCTCGCACCCTGTGCGCGGCTGCCGGGCGTGGCGGAGGTGCGGGTGCTGGGCGCGATCGGCGTGGTGGAGCTGGAACGCCCGGTGCGGATGCGTGAGATCCAGCGCCGCTTCGTCGAGCGTGGCGTCTGGGTACGACCCTTCGGCAAGCTGGTCTACCTGATGCCGCCTTACATCATCACCGACGAGCAGCTCGACACGCTGTGCCGGGCTATGGTCGAGGTACTCTCCGGAGCGGGGGACTGGGATTCCTCGACGGACCCGCCTCGGAATGATGAATGATGAATGATGAATGATGAATGATGAATGATGAATGATGAATGATGAATGATGAATGATGAGTCCAGGTTCCGCGGGCGTGGGGAACAGGAACTACGAACAGCACGAAAAACACGCAAGGACACGAATTCACCCGCATGAGGGTTTCGTAGTTTTCCCTCCCTCATCGGTTGCCGGGTTACAGCGCGTTCAGACTTGTTGGTATCTCTCAACGCCGGGACATGCGCCTAACCTGGCCTACCGCAATCAGCGACCGGTAGCTAACTTAGGTGCAACGATTTCAATGGGTTGGATTCATAACCTGACAGGCTCCCCCACGACGCGGGGGCTCCGTGTAAGGTTCCCTTAAAAATAGCACCTAATTACCCGTTTTTATTTGTGAAGATCGAGGAAACCCTGTTACCCTAAAGAAACCTTTCACCACAGAATGTCCGGAATCGGGGCCTGCGATGTACAGGTTGATCGTGCTGTTTTCGCTATTACTGCCACTTCCCCTCCAAGCGCAGCAAGTAGACGTCCGGGGCGCACGCATCTGGACGGCACCCGATCACACCCGGCTGGTGTTGGATACCGCAGCACCGGTCCAGCACAAGATTTTTCCCCTCGAGAATCCGCCTCGTTTGGTCATCGACGTCCCGGACGCTCGGCTCAGGGACAAGCTGCCGACCGTGAAGACCGACGAGCCTCTGTTGATCGGCATGCGCAGCGGGGTGCGCAAAAGCGATGATCTACGGCTGGTGCTGGACCTCAAACAGAAGGTCCGCACCAAGAGCTTTTTGCTTCAGCCCAATGAGCGGTACGGTCATCGGCTGGTAGTCGATCTGACCCCGGTCGGGAACAGGGCGGATAAAAAGAAGGCCATAGCCGGCAAGCCGCGACCTGCCGTCCGGACTCGGCTCAGGGATGTCATCATCGCCATCGACGCCGGGCACGGGGGCGAAGACCCGGGCGCCGTCGGTGCCGAGGGTACGCGGGAGAAGGAGATCACCCTACGGATCGCCCGCAAGCTGGCGCGGCTGGTGAAGAAGGAACGGGGAATGCGGCCGGTACTGATCCGTAACGGCGATTATTTTCTTCGCTTGCGCAAACGCATCGACCTGGCGCGCAAGCACCGGGCGGATCTGTTCGTTTCGATACACGCCGATGCCTTTCGTGATCGGCGGGTGCGCGGCTCGTCCATCTATACTCTGTCTCATCGCGGGGCCAGCAGCGAGGCCGCCAAATGGCTGGCGGACAAGGAGAACCGTGCCGACCTCATCGCCGGTATCGATCTCAGCGAGAACGACACCCTCTTGGCTACCGTACTCCTGGACATGACCCAGAATGCCACCCTGGAACACAGCAACCTGGCGGCGAACAAGGTGCTCGCCAATCTCCAGAAGGTGGGACCGGTTCACAAAGGCAGGGTCCAGAAGGCGGGATTCGTGGTCCTCAAGGCGCCGGACATACCCTCCATGCTGATCGAGACTGCCTTCATCTCCAACCCGGAGGAGGAGAAACGTCTGCGCAGCGACAAGCATCAGGCAAAGCTTGCCGTCGCCATATTGGCCGGCATCAAGTCCTACTTCGCTGGCCACTCGCCGCCGGGTACCAAGCTTGCCGGTAGGGGCAACGGCAAAGGGCGTCGTCACGTGACCAACCGCGGTGAAACCCTCCTGGAGATCGCCGAACATTACGGGGTGAGCCTGACTTCCCTGCGCAGTGCCAACCGCATCGAGGACGACCGCCTCCGTGTCGGTCAGGTGCTTACCATTCCCTAGCGAGGCTTCGCCTCAGACCGACGAGGTATGATGCCCCAGAAGCCCCTC
Source organism: Candidatus Thiosymbion ectosymbiont of Catanema sp. Cochon2018 (assembly GCA_011392765.1). Taxonomy (GTDB): domain Bacteria; phylum Pseudomonadota; class Gammaproteobacteria; order Chromatiales; family Chromatiaceae; genus Thiosymbion; species Thiosymbion ectosymbiont_A. The sequence continues at coordinate 78,475 of WYCW01000006.1, forward strand.
TCCCATAAGGCCCCATCTCCTACACCTAACCAACCGTTGGAGAGCTTGGGTAGGTCGAAATCGGGATCGGGATCGCAATCGGAATCTCGATTTCGATCCCGATTTGGGCTTTTACGACACCCTCTTCAGGGGGCAGTTATCAGGGGGCAGAAGGCTGATACCTGACAACTACCCCCTGACAACTGATAACTGACAACTGCCCCCTTGGGAGTGCACAAACTTGTCTCATTCATCAAAGATGCAGGTCCCTCAAGGAATCCTAGCGAGGCTTCACCTCAGGCCAACGAGGCGTGAATTTTTTGTGTAGTGCACAAACTCATTATCCGCAGATTACGCAGATTCCCACAGATTGAAAACAGAAATAATCTGCGAGAATCTGCGTAATCTGCGGATAAAAGCAATGAGCACAGCGCACCCGACACCCGATCGTGCGTTTTTTGTGCGGTGCACAAACTTGACTCATTGGTAAAGATTCGGGTCGGATCCCAGTGCAAGCCGGCTGTCTACTCCTCGGCTCCGACCCCGACGCCATCCACATAACCGTCCCGAGCCGCCTTGGCGCGTCGGAAGATCTTCAGCAGCCGGTCGCCGTCACCGCGGCGGATGGTGGCGGCAAGGTCCGTCATCTCGGCGCCGAATCGCCGCAGTACCTCCCCCAACGGCTCCCGGTTGGCGATGCAAATATCCCGCCACATGACCGGGTCGCTCGAGGCGATGCGGGTAAAATCCCGAAAGCCACCCGCGGCATAGCGAAAGATCTCGTCGTGCTCCCGCAATCGCGCCAGAGCGTCCACCAGGCCAAAGGCCAGCATGTGGGGAAGATGACTGGTGGCGGCCAAGACCTGGTCGTGGTGCGTCACGTCCATAGTAGCGACCTGGGCACCGCACTTGTGCCACATCCGGGTCACGCGGTCCAGGGCCGCCGGATCGGTCTCGGGAAGGGGGGTCAGAATGACGCGCCGGTCGCGGTACAGTGTCGGGTCGGAGGCCTCCACACCGCTGCGTTCGGCGCCGGCGATGGGATGGCCGGGGACCAGCCGCGCCGGTACCTCGCCGAAGACCGCATGGGCGTCCGCCACCACGCTGCCCTTGACACTGCCCCCGTCGGTGACGACCGCATCGTCCCGGAGCTGCCCTCGGATGGCGGCAAAGGTGTCTCGCATAGCGCCGAGGGGAACGGCGATGAAGACCAGGTCGGCGTCCTGCACCGCCTGCGCCGGGTCCTGCGCAAAGCGGTCGATCACGCCCAGTTCGAGGGCCCGCTCCAGGTTGGCGGCGGAGCGGCCGCAACCGACTACCTCGTCCACCGCGCCTGCGCCGCGCAGGGCCCGGGCCAGGGAGCCGCCGATCAGGCCGACCCCGATGACGGCCAGCCGTGCGATCACTTAGCCAGCACCATCGCCAGCGCGGACAGGAATCGGGTGTTTTCTTCCTCCAGTCCGACGCTCACCCGGAGGTGGTTGGGAAGCCCGTAATTGACCACGGAGCGGGCGATACAGCCCGCGTGTAACAGGGCCTGATCCAGGGGCCCCGCGGGCCGGCCGAAATCCACCGCGATGAAATTACCCACCGAGGGGATGTAGCTCAGTCCGAGGCGGCCGAATCCGGCGGCGAGCTGCGCCAGCCCCGCATCGTTGAGGGCGACCGAGTCCCGCACATGGTCGGCATCGCCGAGGGCCGCGATCGCCGCCAGCTGGGCCGGGGTATTGACATTGAAGGGTTGGCGCACCCGGTTCAGGAGCTCGGCGAGCCGCGGATCGCTGATCCCGTAGCCCACCCGCAGGGCGGCCAGCCCATGTACCTTCGAGAAGGTCCGCGTGACGATGAGGTTGGGAAATGCGTCGAGCCAAGTCGAGGTGTCCGGATAGTCGGGAGCATGCACATACTCGCTGTAGGCCTCGTCCACCACGGCGATGCAGGTCGCCGGCAGGGCGGCCAGAAAGGCACGCAACGGCCCGGCCGGGAGCCAGGTGCCGGTGGGGTTGTTGGGATTAGCGATCCAGACCACGCGGGTATGCTCGTTGACCAGGGCGCCCATGGCCTCCAGGTCGTGGCCATAGTCCCGCGCCGGCGCTACCCGGGCGGTCGCCCCGACGACCTGGGTCGAGATGGGATAGACCGCAAAGGCGTGCTCCGAGAAGACGGCCTCCGCTCCGGGCCGCAGGAAGGTCCGGGCCACCAGATCCAGCACATCGTTGGAGCCGTTGCCCAGGGTGATGGCCGCCGGGTCCACGCCGTGACGCTCCGCCAACGCCCGGCGCAACTCGTAGCCGCCACCGTCCGGATAGCGGCCCAGATCCGCCGTGGCCGCGGTGACCGCCGCCCGTGCCCTGGGGCCTGGCCCGAGCGGATTCTCGTTGGACGCGAGCTTGATCGAATCGCGGATGCCCAGCTCCCGCTCCAGCTCGGAGACGGGTTTTCCCGGCACATAGGGACACAGCCCCGGCAATCCGGGGGCGGTCAGGGCGAGATAAGGGTTGTCGGTGATCGGCATTCAGGGACAGTCGGAAGCTGAATTCGGACCGATTATATGCTGTTTCGCGCACGATTTGCCGCAACGCCATTAAGTTATACTGCCACACGGCATAATCTGAGCTTTTGAATTTCCCCCTCACCCCAGCCCTCTCCCGGAGGGAGAGGGAGTGAAATGCGCAGATTGTTCCGTATGGCAGTATAAGCGTTGCCGGTCGGCAAAGTAAGAGAAGAAACTACGAATCACGCGAATCCTCGCGAAGCGATTCGCGGAAATTCGCGTGATTCGTAGTTTTCTCTAAGTGGCCAACAGCTAACTTAATGGCATTGTGACTTGCCGGCCTCGAAAATCGCTGCTCCGAGTGGACACCGAGCCGAGCATCGGACCAGAGGCTACGTTATACTGCCGACCCGATTGATCGTAGGGATTCCGGCGCCGACCCCTCCTCATATGCCCAAAAAAACCAAGCGACGCCTACTGCGCGGAAAATTCGCACCCGACAAGCTTTCTCCCGCAGACATCGAACGCAAGGCGCAGGAGGACTCGGCCGCGGGGCGTTACCGCGAGGCCATCACGGGGTTCAAGCAGCTCCTGAAGCAGGAACCGAGCCCTGCCCGGCGCCTCGCGCTGGCGGATGCCTATGCGGGCCGGGCGCGCGAACTGGCCGCCAAGGACATGCTCAAGGAGGCCCTGGCCATCTGGGAGAATCGCGCCGGCCTGGGCGAAGACATCGCATTCGATCCGGAGCACGCCGCACTCCTCCTGCGCATGGGCCGAGTCGAACCCGTGCTCGATCTGTTCGCGTCAGGGAATACCCTAGCGCCCCCGCAGCGTGACCGGTTGCGCTCCCTCCTCGCCGCCGCGTACCTCTCCGGCGCGGACCTGGTGGTCGAGCGGTTACCGGCAGACGACCCGGTGGTACTCCACGGAGCGTCGGCGCGCGCGGCTCTGACCGCTTATTGCGCCGCTGAAGACGCAGCCTTGCAGAGTGCCCTGGCGGCGATCCCGTTCCGCTCACCCTATCGGGACTGGGTCCGGATCCTCAAGGCCCTGCAGCACCTGCCGGATGCACCTCATGAAGCCGCCGGTCTCCTCGCCGGGTTGGGAGAGGAGTCCGCCTTTCGCCATCTGCGACAGGCCGCCCAGCTGGCCCTGCTGCCCGAGGCTTCCTTCCTTGAAGCAATCCCCGATGCGGGCAAGACGAGTGTCCGTTTTGCCTGCACCCTGCGCGGCTGGCCACAGGCACGTATTGCGCTGTGGGAGGAGCTCGACCGGTTAGGTGGGGACCCCCGGCCGGATACCCGGTTGCGCTTCATGAACCGACACCGCGAGGCCCTGGGTACGGATTGGGTGCGTCGTCGGGGGTTGCGGCTCCTGCTTCCCGGTTATCCGGCCAGCCGCAGGCAACTCGCCGCGCTGGGCACAGGTCCGCTGAGCAAGGGAGAAACCCTGCTGCTCGCGGCCTGGGACGCCGAACGTCGGGAAGACCTGTGGGGTGAACAGGAACACTGGAAGCGTTATGCCGACCACCTGATCCGCGAGGGGCCGGAGGGTACCCCGGAGACGGAGTATGGGCTGCGCATCGCCCTGGCGTTGCGCCGTTGCGACCAGGTCGCCGATGTCCTGGGACACGAGGCCCCGTCCGGCGATCCGGAAGCCCTCGACATGCTCGTCGCCGGTCAGTTGGAAGAGAGTCTGACCTGGGACCCGGACGACCGTGACACCTATCTGCGGCTGATCGGCTACTACCGGCGCGGTAAGCGTCGCAAGGATGTCCGTCGCCTGCTGGAGCAAGCGCGCGTGCGCTGGCCCAAGGACATGCAGGTGCTGGAGGCAGCCCTCGATACCGCCATCGAGTCCGGTGCGTTCAAAAAGGCCGCCGGTATTGCCCGCGAGATACTGGCCCTGGACAGCATCAACAGTGGCGTTCGCGAGCGCCTGGTAGCGGCCCACTTGGCCCATGCCCGTAAGCAGATCCCCAAGGGCCGACCGGACCTGGCCCGCAAGGAGGTGGTCCAGGCCGGGGAGTGGGCCCGCAGCGCCCATGCGAGAACCGAGATCGACCTGGTAGCGGGCCTGATCGCACTAATCGAGGATGCCGAGACGGGGGCCCCCACGTTGCGTGACCTGGTGGAACGCCTCGGCGGCGGGTTGGCCGCCCACCTGGCCTTGGCACTGGCGGGGCAGGCGCTCTCGTTTTCACTCCCGAAGCTGTTCAAGCAGGTCGGGCTCGGGAAGCCGACGCCGGGCGGGCGGGATGATCTGCTGGCCGTCCTCGCCAGACTGCGCACCTACCTGGACGGCGGCGGTGAGATCACCGGTGGGCTCATCCCCTATCTGACCAAGGCACTCACCGACGCCCTGTGGCACGAACTATCCAAGAGTGAGACCGAAGCGGCCTGCGAGACCCTGCGCCGCTACGGACTCCAGAAAGCCCGCCTGGACGCGGCCCACGCCGCCCTGAAGCGGTGGAAGGGTGAGCCCCTGTTCGAGTTCCACGCCTTCGAGGCCAAGTGTCCTGGAAACCCCGACGACTGTTCGGATAAGGACATCGAGCGTCTGGAAGCGGCCCTCGAGCGCGCCCAGGAGGAAGGGGATACCCGCACCGAGCAACGCATAGGAAAGATCCTCATCGCCATCGGCCCCATGCCCTTCCTACCGCCGCCCCCGGCCGTCGGCCCCGACTCACCGTCGACGGGACCGGAGGCGCTCGCCGCCCTCATTCGGGTGATCGGACTTGACAGGATACTCGATACCCTGGAAATGCCGCCGGAGGTGAAGCGTGATCTCAAGAAGCTGGCGCGCCAACAGGGCACCGAGGCGGCGGCGGAGGCGCTGACCTCACTGCTGAGGATGGCCTCCGACATTATCGACCCGGAGGCCGATTCCCCTACCCCTCGCCCCCCGCCACGCAGGCCGGCCGGACCCTAGCGGGGACCGTCGCGGCGCGAGCTACCGATAACCAGGTGCAAGATGATGACCGATCCGACCAACCGGACTTGTTCCGATGAGTGACCCTTACCTGACCCTCGGCCTGGGAGAAGACGCGGACGACGCAGCCGTCGAGGCCGCCTATCTGGAGGGCATAAAGCGCTTTCCGCCGGAGCGCGATGCCCACCGCTTCGAGACCCTGCGCCGTGCCTACGAAACCCTGCGCACGCAGCGCGGTCGCTTGGCCTACGAGTTGTTCAACACCTCGCCTCCGGAGGCGGCCGACCTCCTGGACCGGGCTGCCCCGATCGACGCCTCACGCCGCCCGGAGCCCGAGCTGTTCGCGGCCCTGCTGCGAGGAGATGCCTGATGGACGAAGCCACCAAGGACCAGCTCACGGCCCGTTTCAGGGCCTATCTGGATAGTGCAGACGGTGCGTCCGCTACGGATGCGGGTGCGGAAGACGAGTCGGTCCCGGACCTCTTTACCCTCCTGGCGGAAGTAGCCGCGCTCAAGAACGAGGTCAAACTCGAATCGCGCAACCTCAAGTCCGCGCTCGAAGAGTTCCGCGGTCTCTACGCCACCCTGCGCGAGGCCAACACCCGCCTGGCCGACGAGCAGGCACGCAGCCGGGAGCAAGAACAGCAGTTGGGGCAGCAGGCGCAGAAGGAATTGCTTCTCGACCTGCTGGACCTGCGCGACCGGTTGCAGGCGGGCCACGACCAGGCGGTCCGTTTCCGCCCGGGCCGACTGAGCAACCGTGGTGCCGTCCGTTTCGTCGCCTCCATGGCCGAAGGCATGGTCATGAACCTGCGGCGGCTGGACGAGACCCTTCTCCGCCGTGGCGTGCGCCCGCTGGCGGCGCTGGGACAGCCCTTCGATCCCCACACCATGCACGCGGCGGAGCTCGCGAACGATCCCACCCAGGACAAGGGTCTGGTGGTAGGTGAGCTGCGCAAGGGCTTCCACCATCAAGACCGGCTGCTGCGCTCCGCCGAGGTCGTGGTCAATCGGCCGGAAGGAGAATAATGCGTTCTACCTCATCGATCTCCAGGACTGGCCGCTTCTCCCTCTCTCCCGCCGAGGGTGCCGTAAAAGCCCGTAAGATGCAGGCAAAATGTAGGGGCGAACCTTGTGTTCGCCTGTGTTCCGTGGCTAAACGCTACGGCCTCATTGAAACGCCCCAGGGAAGGCGAACACAAGGTTCGCTCCTACGGGGGGCGTCACCTTTTTCGACACCCTCCCACCGGAAGAGAGCCGGGGAGAGGGGATTAAAAAAGAAGGTAGTGGTAAATACCAGAGTGATGTAGTAAAATATCAATTCTTAGTCATTCAAGGCAATGCGATTTTTAGCATCTATTTGGTACTAAATTTCGGCGGCCCTCTCCAGAATGATTCAGTGGGGTTTGAATGACTACCTTCAGGCATCAATTCAAGCACAGGGTTTTTCGCTATGATTCTTGAAAAGAAAGTCCACGTTTGCCGCAAATGTCAAAGTGAAGAGATTGTCAAGAATGGCACAAATGGGAGTGGCAGTCCACAATATCATTGTAAAACCTGTGGTGCTTATGGCGTACTTGAACCCCGACAGGATTATACGGAAGAAGAAAAAGAGATCATTATAAAAGCTTATCAAGAACGCTCCAGTATGCGCGGGATCGAACGGACTTTTGGGGTTTGTCGACAAACCTTGAGTGCCTGGTTAAAAAAAAGGCAGAACAGCTCCCACCTCTTGAGAGCACGCTGAAACCAGTTGATCCTGGGCAAACACCAGTGTTGGAAATGGATGAGTTATGGTCTTTTGTCTTCTGCACAGACACCAAAGTTTGGATCTGGATTGCGTTGAATCGAGAGACCCGAGAAGTCATTGCTTATGCCTGCGGCGATCGCGGTGAAGAAACGTGCCGACTACTCTGGGACCGTATCCCATCCGCTTATAAAAAGGCCATTGTTTTCACCGACTATTGGAAAGCGTATCAGGCCGTTATTCCTAATGAGCAACATCATCCTGTCGGTAAAGAAACGGGTGAGATGGCTCATGTCGAGCATTGGAATAATACCTTGCGGCAGCATTTAGCCCGCTTCGTACGTAAAACATTATCTTTTTCTAAATGCCTCCCTATGCATGAGATTTGTTTGAAACTCTTCCTACATCGCTATAATACCGAGTTATTACCATCTGTTGGCTAAGATTCCACTTACATATTAACCACTACCCTAGCGCTTTTGGTTGAGATCGACTGCATTGGCCGATGCGGATGCAATCGCCCTCGATCTTCAGGATTCCATTTGCTCAATCCAAAGTGCAGGCGAAACTCGATGCAAACAGGGAAGAAGTCAACCTAATCTCCGGGCCGACTCCCACCGATTCCATCGCAATTATCCGGCGATTCCGGACCCGGCATCGAAAAGAAACCGTCACTCATAACATCGAAATTCACCATGCATTGCTGCCTTACCTTCCCATGTGGAAAGTCTTGCAGATGATCTGATGAAAAACCAAGTAACGTAGATACTCTGTTCCGATGCAAGTCCAATTTGGCTCCAAATCCCCAAAACTTCACCGCTGGCACATAAATTAGATTGATCATGCTGCCGTTTCGCTCGGGGAATAGAAGCGGCTGCTGTCGAAGGGGGTGCGGTTCTTGCGCATGGCGTGGATGGCGTGCAGGAGTTTGCGCATGACGGCACAGAGGGCCTGGAGCTTCTTCAGGCCACGGTTCTCAATCAGATGGTGGTAGTAGGCCCTGACATTGGGATCATGTTGTGCGGCGCTGAGCGCGGGCCTGTAGAGGGCGATGCGCAAGTAGCGGTTGCCGGCCTTGGACAGGCGTGGTTTCTTGTTCACGCTGGTCCCGGATTGGTGGGCGCGTGGATCGAGTCCGGCCATGGCAACCCATTGTTTGGCGGTCATGTCCTCCGGCATAACCAGGAGTTCACCGAGGAGTTGGATGGCGCTGGCGTGGGCGATGCCGGTGACGCTGATGAGGCGCTCAAGTGTCTGTTGTAGCTCCTGATCGGTGGCGATGAGGTCTAAGAGCCTGTTTACGATCTTTGGAGTAACAAGGCCAGAAAAGCCAAGGTAACAAATTGCAAGCTGGTATTGAGTTTTCGCTCGCAGTTTTTCCATAACCTTCGACACTTCTCCAACCAAGCAAAAGAGCGCTCGACCACCCACCGTTTGGGCATCACGGCAAAGGTGTGCAGCTCGTTTCGCTTGGCAACCTCCACCGTCGCCCCCAGAGCTTTCTGTACGGCATCGGCAAATGGCTGCCCCGTATAACCGCCATCAACCAGCACGTTCGTCACCGCTGACAAGCGGTCTCGATGTTCACAGAAAGCCACCAGTGCGCCTACTCTATCGGTAACCTCCGCGGTCGTAACGGCAATCGCATGGGGCAGCCCTTGCGTATCCACGGCAAGATGCCGTTTAATTCCCGATACCTTCTTCCCCGCGTCATAACCTTTCTGCTCTGCCGTGTCGGTATTCTTTACGCTTTGTGCATCAACGATCACGAAGGTTGTCTTCTCGTTCCGACCACGGTTGATACGGGCCGCGCCAACCACATTTTTTTAAGGCCTGCTCCAGCAGGCTTCGCTCATCATCAGAGGATCTTTGACTCCAGTGACGAAAGTATTTATACACCAGCTGCCATTTCGGAAAATCACGGGGGAGCATTCGCCATTGGCAGCCACTTTTCAATACATACAAAATAGCGCAAAAAACATTATATAAATCAACTACTCGTGGCTTGGTCTTCTTTCTGGCCTGCTCGAATAAAGCTTGTATCGACTCGAACTGCTCTCGGCTTATATCACTGGGGTAGGAATTTCTCATCGCTCTCTCTTGGTGTCAAAATCACGGTAGCAGTAAATCTCTAACTGGTAGCGGGTAGGTTGGGCCGCTATGCCGCTCGGCGGATTTGGACTATCAGCCACGCTATCAGCTAAAAATTTACCACGACCAAAATCACTTTGACACAAAGATCGTAAACAGGTTCTAAGACCCGCTGGCGCAGGTGCGCGATCTGGGCCTCCAGGTGAGCAATGCTCTGTTGCAGATCGGCAATCAGGAAGGCCGGGGTGGTGGCGGTGAGTTGAGCGGCATGGAGTTGGTTCTTGGTTTGGGTTCGGAGCTTGTTGAGAGCGGCGATGCGGCGGGCACAAGCACGGATGGCCAAGACCAAGTCATCGGGGCGCTGCCACGGCACGAAGGGCATGCGCCGGGCAAACTCGGCGAGGACGGCGGCATCGACGGCATCGGTCTTGGTGCGGGTCTGCATGGCTTCCGCAAAGCGTTTGGCGGCTTTGGGGTTGATCACCATGACCGCGAGCCCGGCGTCCTCCAGGGCGAGGGCCAAATCGAGGTGATACTGGCCGGTGGCCTCGAGGCAGATGCGGCTCACCCGAGCCTTGCGTAAGCGGTTGATCAGGGTTGCGTGCCCCTGGGGGGTGTTCTTGAATTCGCGGGCTTTTCCCAGGCGGCCATCGCGGCTGATGGTCAAGGTAACGGTTTGGTAGCTGCCATCGATTCCGGCAACGTTCATGGTATTCCTCGTCGGTAAAAAAGGCGCTAGGATCATGACCTGGTTCCCCGACCCTGGACCCTCGCCTACCGACCTTGTGTATGCAGGCTCACGAGCACAGCTCACGGCCTCGGATACTCTCCGGTATGGGCGAAGAGGGCGGGGAGCCAATCTACGGGCAGGCTCGTGGCCTCCGGGTGGGACGGCTTCCCCAGGTACTCTTCATCAACTCCCTTTATACCTCATCCTTGGCTTTCCCTTGGAAACAGAACATACAAGGGTGGGCTGTGCCCACCATTGCGCTTGCCTGATAGTTCTTGGTGGGCGCAGCCCACCCTACTTGGCTCTACGGACTCGGGATTTCTGCCTGGGATGGAGCATGCGTCGAGTGGGCGGGAGCTGATTGCGGAAGAGGTATCGAATGAATATTTTAATCACAGGTGGCGCTGGATTTATTGGCAGAACCCTGCATGAAAAGCTATATGGATCGGGCAATAAAATAACATTGCTTGACAAAAAGGATCCATTTTCAGCGGATTCTGAATTAGTCACTTATATTAAAGCCGATGTTTGCGATCAAGAGAAAATGCTATCAGTCTTTGAAACACATCAATTCGATGGTGTTATTCATTTGGCTGCGGTGTCCAGAGTGGTTGAAGCGGAAAATGATCCACAGGAATGTGAAAGAACTAATGTTGGCGGTGTTTATTCACTATTAAACGGCATTGAAAAATCGGGGCAAAAACCTTGGTTGATATTTGGTAGTAGTCGTGAAGTCTATGGTGAAGCGATTAATCTGCCTGTAAAAGAAAACGCACAAAAAGCGGCCATTAATATTTATGGTAAAACAAAAATCAAGGGCGAATCCTTGTTTTTGGAATTTTCCAAAAAATATAACCTGAATTGTGCAATTGTCCGCTTTTCAAATGTATATGGAAATCGTTACGATATTTTTGATCGCGTAATACCCCGCTTCATTCGTGCAATCGTTATGGGAAAAACCTTGACGATCGAAGGTGGGGAACAGGTGATCGACTTTACTCATATTACTGACAGTGTAGATGGCATTTTAAGGATTATCAACCAGTTGAACGCGCAAAATAATATTCAGGAAGATTTTCATTTATGCCCCGGAATAGGTTGGTCCCTTCATCAACTAATTGGGTTTATCGAACAAGCTACGGGAAGGAAGGCAAATATTCAATTAAACCAAAAACGAAATTACGATGTGGTTAAATTCATTGGCGATACCGATAAAACAAACAAATTTCTCGGCATGAAAAATTTTATCTCGTTAGAGGAAGGAATTTATCGATCTATTGATGAGTATTGTCATGATTTGCAAATGGAGGCCAGAGCATGAAAGTTTTGAAAGTAATCCATGGTTTCCCACCCGATTATATGGCAGGTTCCGAAGTCTATTCCTATCATTTGGTAAAGGCCCTGTCACACCAAGTGGAAAAAATAGCTGTTTTTACCACGGTTGAAAATGAATTCGATAAGGAATATGAAGTATATGATGAAGTATATGACGGCATTGAGGTCTATCGAGTCAACAAGTTCAGGCGTGATTACACTTATCAGGAAAAATTTCATGATGAAAAAATTGTAGCAGACTTCAGGCAATACCTGGATAAAACCGAATCCGACATCGTTCACTTCGGACATCTCTCTCATTTATCGATCTGTTTGCTTAGTATCGTAGCCAGGGAATACCATTTACCCGTTGTTTTTACTGTGCACGATTTTTGGTTGTTCTGTGTGAAGGGACAACTTATCAATCAGGACAATGAAATTTGCAGTGGGCCAAGTGCCGAAAAATGTCATCATTGCTCACCTTATAAGACCACAATACAGGAAGTTCAAGAAAATCTGAACCATATGCGAGAGCTACTCGGTCTTATTGATATATTTCTCGTGCCATCTCATACGTTACGAAATTACTTTATTCAACAAGGCATTCCTGAAAATAAGCTGGTTTTTTCAAAATATGGCTTTGATGCGGATAAAATAACTTACAGAAAAAAACGATATACCAGCGAAAACCGAATCAATTTTGGCTTTATGGGGCGCATCATTCCCACCAAAGGCATTCGTGTGTTGGTGGACGCGTTCCAGGGAGTGAATGCCGGATTATCCATTTACGGCGATATAGGAAGCCGGAAACGTTTTCTGGAACAACCGAATATTCGGTTCAGGGGTGGCTATGACAACAAGAGTATCAACCAGGTTCTGGGTGAAATAGATGTGCTCATTGTGCCATCCATTTGGTTGGAAAACTCTCCGCTTGTTATTCAAGAAGCATTTTTGGCGGGCATACCTGTTATCACTTCGAATATTGGCGGTATGAAAGAATTGATAACAGAAGGGGTCGATGGTTTCTTATTCGAGGTCGGTAACACTCGATCATTACAAGAATGTATTATTGAAATTATTCGTGATCCTGAGATATTGAATAATTTATCCGTATCGAGACAAGCGGTTCGTACCATAGAAGACGATGCCGGATTTGTTCATAGTATTTACAGGGAGCTTTGTGCAAAATGAAATCAGTACCATGGCGAATTACTATAGATACCAACCCCGATCAGTGTAATCTGAAATGTATCATGTGTGATACGCATAGCACTTATAATAGGAATCGCATTAAAAGACAACGCATGTCACCTGAACTATTAGAGGGTATTCTGAGAGAAGCAATTGTCGTCGGGGTCGAAGAAATCATCCCAAGCACGATGGGAGAGCCCCTGTTGTATCCTTATTTCGATACATTTATTGATGCATTAACACCATCATCGACCAGATTGAATCTCACGACTAACGGCACTTTCCCTGTAAAAGGAGCTAAAACATGGGCAAGATTGCTGTTGCCGATTACTTCTGATACAAAGATTTCAATCAATGGTATATCTCCTGCCATCAATGAAAAAATAATGAATCAGTCAAGAACTGAGGACGTATTGAAAAATATCGAAACCTACTTGCGAATCAGAGATGAAGTAAGGCAGGAAAAGATTAACCATCGGCCGACTGTTACTTTGCAGGTTACTTTTATGTACCGCAACTTGACCGGGATTGGAGAAGTGATTGAATATGCTATAGAGCATAATATTGATAGGGTCAAAGGGCATCATTTATGGGTTACACACCCGGAACTGGAAAAAGAAGATCTGCGCAATCCCATCCATAACGGTGTTTGGAATGATTTCATCAGCAAAATTGAACCTTATAAAAAACGAATAAAGCTGGAAAATTTTACCGCACTTTCAGAAGTTGAATCCGTTCCCGAGCGTTATAACTGCCCATTTTTAGGTAAAGAGTTATGGATAGATTGTAGTGGAAACTATAATGTTTGTTGTGCTCCTTCGGATAAAAGGCAGGCATTGGGTGATTTCGGCAGGTTTGATAACGTAAAAATCGGTGATTTTTTCCAGATGAAAAATTACCGGACTCTGGTTGAAAATTATAAGAGCCAGCCACTTTGCCGAAAATGTTTACTCAGGAAGCCTGAATAATGAATGAAATAATCATTTCGCCGGATGAAACGCATCATTTGATGAACGGTAAGCCGTTGTACTCTCATCGTTTTGATAAAGTACAGAGCTTTCATTTTCCCCCAGGTTACGCTCCCGTCAAAAAAGGGCAACGTGCCTTTTTTATCGATACTGAAGGCCAGCCGGTATTTGACCGCAGTTTCGATAATGCCTTTGGTTTTTATGATGGCATCGCCACGGTTGCTGATACAACCGGATTTTTTCATATCAATGAACAAGGGAAAGATATTCATTCTCGGCGCTTTGCCTGGTCGGGAAATTTCCAGGAGGGCATTTGTGTAGTTGAAGACTTGCATGGCAGGCAATTTTTTCACATCGACAGAAAAGCCAATCCGATTTATACGGAAAGATATGCCTATATCGGAGACTATCGGTATGGAATCGCTGTTGCCGTGAATAATGATGGTCTTTGCACTCATATCGACAACAAAGGCCGGTTATTACATGGAAAACATTTTTCAGAGCTTGATGTTTATCATAAAGGCTATGCTATTGCCAAAGATGAAAGGGGGTATTTCCATATCAATAAAGAGGGTAGGGTACTTTATAATCAGCGTTATATCAAATTGGAACCTTATTACAACGGTAGAGCAATTGCTGTTGATAAATATGGAGTAAAACTGATTATCTCAACCGAAGGAAAAATTGTTAAAAAAATAGATAGTCAGGACGCGGAAATCCAAAAAATAGAACAATATTATTCCCAACAGGCATTTTCCTATTGGGATGGTAGAATACTGACCAGTATTTTGGAATTGGGTATTTTTGATCGATTAGAGAAGAGTATTTCGTCTGTCGAATTGTACCGACAAGTTGAATTGGAAAAACCAATAATCGATATGATATTACGTTGGTTGGCTATTCATCGGTTGCTGGCCATAGATAATGATGTTTATTCGCTCACATTGGCAGGAAAAATAATCCTGCACAGGCTGAAGCCCATTTTTTCCTATTGGCAGAGTAGTGTTTTGGTAGAAACTTCGCTCAAACTGACTGATTCGCTTGAAAGTAACCAAAGCAGTTTTGATAAAACCCATCAGCTTTCATTTTTCGAATATGTGCAAAAGGACACCAAAATAGCTGCTGATCTGGAGGAAATAATGAGTTTTTATGCAATTGATTATAATACCTATTTGCCTTATTTGAGGTTTTCCAATGAGACTATATGTGATATTGGTGGTGGCAATGGTAATTTATTGAGCAAATTAAAACAATGCTATCCGGAGATAGAGCCTATTATCTTAGATAAATTTACCTATAAAAGCCAACCAGGCATCAAGTTTGTGAAAATGGATTTCTTTCAACCATGGTCGCTGGAGGCAGATGTTTATTTGATAAGCCGTGTTTTACATGATTGGAATGATGAGCAAGTTACCCGATTACTTAAGAATATCGCAGATAATATGAACTCGAAAACCATGTTGTATGTATTTGAAACGATTGTGAGTGAAGGGAATGTGATTGATAAAGGCGTCAGCATCAGTTTTCATCTATTGAATTTGTTGGGTGGGAGAGAACGTACTTTATCCGAGCTTGAGGCTCTGTTTCAAAAATCCGGTTTAGTAATAAAAGACATATACTCGGATACTGCAACCATTTCATTGATGAAAGTGATGAAGAAATGATTCTACTAATTCGTCATGCGGAAAAATCACCGGCGGGAGAACAGTGCCTGACTTCTCAAGGACTCGATGATGCCTTGAATTATGGAAAACAATTAAAACAGCAGGGTATGCAACCGGATGAAATTATAAGTAGTCCGGTTAAACGCTGCATACAAACAGCTGAAAAAATTGTTGAGGGGTTACAATCCGGACTCGACATACAAAGAAGTCGTTTACTTGGCAATCCGGGAATATTCGTGGCGGATCATAAGAAAGCGGCAAAAGCATTTGATAAATTTACAGTGTGTAAAGTGGTCAATATGATAATCAAAGGAGAGGAACTGCCGGGTTTTTTATCCATCGAAGATGCTTGCGGACCGCTGATGGATGAAATTCAAACAAAAGTAGATTTAAACAAGTCTGTTTTGTATGTTTCGCATGACACGATCATTATGCCCTTTATCGCTTATCTATCTGGAATTAAAAAAATCGATGAATCTGAAATAATCGATTACCTGGATGGATATGCGGTGGAAAAAGAAACAAACGGGGACGGGCATCTAAGTTGGGGTTTCGCGACGAAGCTCGAATTGGCTAAAGGCTAAGATAATATGAATACAAGGGATATGATCCGGATCCTTCTAAGAGCCTGTCTAAAAAGACAGTCTCTTCGTACCCCTTTGTAGCTTTGTGCCTTTGTGTGATGTTCTTCATTTCTCACACAAAGCCACGAAGACACGAAGAATTTTTCATTTGCGGAAAAAACAAGTCAGGTGTCATGCAAATCCATCCGCGGGCGATTATCGATCATTCCGCCCTCCGGCATAACCTCGCCTGCGTGCGGCGCCGCGCCCCGGGCAGCCGGGTGTGGGCGGTCATCAAGGCCGACGGTTACGGGCACGGGATGGTGCCGGTTGGGACCAGTCTCGAAGCCGCGGACGGCCTGGCGGTGGCTCGGGTGGAGGAAGGGGTGCGTCTGCGAGAGGCGGGGATTGCCAAGCCCATCCTGGTCATGGAGGGGTTTTTCTTCGGCGAGGAGCTCGCTGCCGTGCGCGCCCACGGGCTCGATCCGGCGCTGCACCAGCCTGGGCAGGTGGCACTTTTGGGGCAGATGCAAGCCGTAAAACCCCTGCGCGTCTGGATCAAGGTGGATACGGGCATGCATCGGCTGGGTTTCGATCCGCGAGAGATCCCGGCCCTGCTCGCGCGCTTGCAGGCCGATCCCCGGCTCGCGGGGTCGGTAGGACTCATGACCCACCTGGCCAAGGCCGATGATCCGAGTGACCGGGAGACCCAGCTGCAATGCGATCGGCTGCGCGCCCTCGACCCCGCCGCCCGATACCCCTTGAGTATCGGCAACTCCGCCGGCATCCTGGCCTGTCCTGCGTCCCGGACCCACTGGGTACGTCCCGGCATCATGCTCTACGGGGCCTCGCCCCTGATCGGGCGGACCGCCGCCGAGCTGGGGTTGCGACCGGTCATGCAGCTCGAAACGCGGCTCATCGCCGTGCGTACCCTGCATCGGGGGGATCGCGTCGGCTACGGAGGCACCTATGTCTGCCCTGAAGACATGCCGGTCGGTGTAGCGGCCATCGGCTACGGCGACGGCTATCCACGTCATGCCCCCACGGGGACCCCGGTGCTCGTAAGCGGGCAGCGGGCGCCGCTGGTGGGCCGCGTATCCATGGACACCATCACCATCGACCTGCGTGGGCTGCCCGCCGCCGCGGTAAGCGATCCCGTCATTTTGTGGGGGGAAGGTTTGCCGGTGGACGAGATCGCCGAGCGGGCGGGCACCATCCCCTACGAGCTCCTGTGCCAGGTTACCTCTCGGGTGCGGATGGAACACAGAAGGAACCACGAATGCACACGAATTTGCACGAATTTTCATAGAGTAAAAAAGAATCTGTGAAAATCTGCGTAATCTGTGGACAAAAAAGTCATGTGATCTTTTGCGACCGATTTGCGTTGATTGGCGTTCATTTGCGGCAAAAGAATGATTCCTATGTTATCGGTACTTCGGTGCTCATGACCAAACGCCCCAGTAAAACCCGTAACGTCTACATCTGCAACGCCTGCGGCGTCAGGCTGCCCAAATGGAGCGGCCAATGCCCGGACTGCGGGGCCTGGAATCTGGTCGAGGAGGCCCCCGACCTGCCGGCGGTGACCGGCCGTTCCGGACATACCGGGATTGCCGCCGGCGGGGGAGAAGCGGTCTTGCTCGCCGCCGTCAGTCCCCAGGAGCACACCCGCCTGGGGAGCGGCATCGCCGAGCTGGACCGGGTGCTCGGGGGTGGCTTGGTCCAGGGCTCGGTAGTGCTCATCGGCGGTGATCCGGGGATCGGCAAATCCACCCTGCTGCTCCAGGCCTGCGCCTCCCTGGGGCAGGGGCATCCGGTGCTCTATATCTCGGGTGAGGAATCACCCCAGCAGGTGAGCCTGCGGGCGCGACGGCTCGGGCTGGCGGGTGAAGGGGTACGCCTGCTGCCGGAGACCTGCATCGAGCGCGTGCTGGCTACGGCCGCGGCGGAACGGCCGCGGATCATGGTCGTAGACTCCATCCAGACCCTGCACACGGAGCTGCTGCAATCGGCGCCGGGGTCCGTATCCCAGGTCCGGGAGACGGCGGCGCAACTGGTGCGCTTTGCCAAGCAGGCGGATACCTCGATCTTCCTGGTGGGGCACGTAACCAAAGAGGGCGCCCTGGCCGGTCCGCGGGTGCTGGAGCACATGGTAGACACGGTGCTCTATTTCGAGGGAGAAGCCGGAGGCCCCCTGCGCCTGATCCGATCCACCAAAAACCGTTTTGGGGCCGTCAACGAGCTTGGCGTCTTCGCCATGACCGACCGGGGGCTGCGGGAGGTGCCGAATCCCTCGGCCATCTTCCTGTCGCGCCACGAGTCGTCCGTGTCGGGCAGCCTGGTGATGGTAACGCGGGAGGGCACGCGCCCCCTCATGGTCGAAGTACAGGCCCTGGTGGACGAGAGTCCGCTCGCCAACCCGCGGCGGGTGACCCTGGGCCTGGATCAGAACCGCCTCTCCATGTTGCTGGCGGTGCTGCACCGTCACGGCGGGGTCGCCATGTTCGACCGCGACGTGTTCGTAAACGTCGTGGGGGGCGTGCGCATTACGGAGACGGCCGCCGACCTGGCGGTCCTGTTGGCGGTGCTCTCCAGCTACCGCGACCACCCCCTGGACGCGGACCTCGCGGTCTTCGGCGAGGTGGGTCTCTCCGGCGAGATCCGGCCGGTTCCCAACGGCCCCGACCGGTTGCGTGAGGCGGCCAAACACGGCATACGCCGGGTCATCGTTCCTACGGCCAATGTCCCCAAGCCGGGAATCGAGGGACTGGACATCGTGCGGGTAAAAAGCCTGCACGAGGCGATCGAAGCGGTGTTGACCTGATATTTCATTGAGGCTCTTGATGGATTCCGGATCGGTTTGGGGTGCGCCGGCAAAGCGGCGCGGCCGAACTGAACCTCGGCGACGGGGGATACTAGTACCCCGTTTCAACTAATTTTGCATGTTTACGCTGTTATCCGCCGTCGGGTAGGTTAGGCAAAGCCTGCCGGGGACGGTGGCAGCCGCCGTGGACTACATGGACTTAAGTGGACTATGTGGACCGGGGGTCGCTGGGTGCCCCTTGGTCCATGCAGTCCATACGGTCCATGTTGTCTATTGGGCTACCCTCATGCCGTCCATGTGGTCCACGGCGGTGTGCCCGACATCCACAGTTTGTTGGGTATGGCCCACCGTCCCTGGCGGACTTTGCCCAACCTACGAACCTACCCGCAATAGCAAGCGAAACGGGGTACTAGCGTTTGCTCGGAACCTGAACGCAGGGTTCCCCACGCTCCGCGGCGACGGCGCTTTCCCCTGGCCGCAACGCCTTTGCTGGGAACGGGGGCGTTGCCCAATCCAAAGCGGCGGTGGGCCGGTGCACCCTGGTCAACCTTGCGGTTACGTCAGGCACCGCGGATTCCGGTAGGGATCGGGGTCAGGTTGCCGCCGCACTCCAAAACGTCCGGTAGTACCTTCCATGATCGTGAGCAGTCCGGAATCCATAAAGTGGCCGAACCGGTAACAACCGAAAGAATTATGGGAACGCACGATAATCGACTCGAAAACCGTCTCTGGGACCTGGCCGACGAGCTGCGGGCCAACTCCAGGCTGAAGGCATCGGAGTATTCCGTCCCGGTCCTGGGCCTGATCTTCCTGCGGTACGCGGATGTGAAGTTCGCGGCGGCGGAAAAGCAAATCGACAAGCCGGGCAGCGGGCGCCGCCGCAGGCTGGGCGGCAAGGAACGGTATCAGGCGTTGGGCGTGCTTTATCTGCCCGAGGCGGCACGGTTCGGCAATCTCCTCGCGCTGCCCGAGGGGGAAAACATCGGCCAGGCGATCAATGACGCCATGCGGGCTATCGAGGCGGAGAATCCCGATCTCAGGGACGTGCTGCCCAAGACCTACAATCGGCTGGAGAACGCCACCCTGGTGGAGCTGCTCAAGCTGATGGGCTCTATCCCCATGGACATCGAAGGCGATGCCTTCGGCAAGATCTACGAGTATTTTCTCGGCAAGTTCGCCATGACCGAGGGCCAGAAGGGCGGCGAGTTCTACACCCCCACCAGCATCGTCAAGCTGATCGTCGAGATCATCGAGCCCTTCCACGGACGCATCTTCGACCCCGCCTGCGGTTCCGGCGGCATGTTCGTGCAGTCCGCCCGCTTCGTGCAGGAGCACCAGGCGAATCCCAACGCGGAGCTCAGCGTCTATGGTCAGGAACGGGTAGCCGAAACCGTGCGCCTGGCAAAGATGAACCTGGCGGTGCATGGCCTTGCCGGGGACATCCGTCAGGGCAATACCTACTACGAAGACCTGCACAAGGCCGTCGGCAAGTTCGACTTCGTGATGGCCAATCCGCCCTTCAACGTGGACCGGGTGGACAAGGACCGCCTCGAGGACGACCCGCGCTTCCCCCTCGGCATGCCCCGGGTGGACAACGCCAACTACCTGTGGATTCAGAACTTCCACAGCGCCCTGAACGACACCGGGCGGGCCGGATTCGTCATGGCCAACTCCGCCTCCGACGCCCGTGCCTCGGAGCTGGAGATCCGCCGGCGGTTGATCGAGACCAAGGCAGTAGACGTGATGGTGGCCGTGGGCTCCAATTTCTTCTACACCGTCACCTTGCCCTGCACCCTCTGGTTTCTCGATAAGGGCAAGTGCGGCACCGGGCGCGAGGATAGGGTGCTCTTCATCGACGCCCGCCATATCTACCGCCAGCTCGACCGTGCCCACCGCGATTTTACGCCCGGGCAGATCGAGTTCCTCGCCGACATCGTGCGGCTCTATCGGGGCGAAGAACTGGAGGACTGCCACGATAGCGCCGGGATGCTGGCGGAGAAATTTCCGGACGGCGGCTATCAGGACGTGCCCGGCCTATGTAAGGTGGCGACCATCGGCGAGATCAAGGAACAGGGCTGGAGTCTCAACCCCGGCCGTTATGTGGGCGTGGCGGCACGGGAAGAAGACGATTTCGACTTTTTCAAGCGGCTGGAGGAGCTGAGCGAGGAGCTGGAGGTGTTGAACAGCGAAGCGCGGGAGTTGGAGGAACGGATTGCTGAAAATACAGCGATGCTACTGGATACCAAATGAGGGGTGACGACATGCGAGCATTTGATCATTCTCCGGTTCCCGCGCTGCTGCCTATGGATTTGCTGGTAGAGAAAACTACGAATCATGCAAATCGGCGCGAATCAATCCGCGAGGATTCGCGTGATTCGTAGTTTTTCCTCTTTTTTCCGACTGGTAACGCTTAACTTAACGGCATTGTGTTGGGCATGGGCCACCCAAAGATGCGGTTCGTTGCCTGCCTGTGTATCCTCACACGCAAACAGGTGCTCACCACATCATTGATGCGGTTCGCGCCTCCCATGTGGTGCCATCCTCTAAGATCTACCGCGCTCACCGCATCCTACGAGTTCGGAACGCAATGGGAGCCATTGATATGCAGACCATCGAATTTGAAACCACCATCGATGCCGATGGAAATGTCCCTGTGCCGGAGAGATACCGAATGCTATACGGACATCAGGCCCGACTGGTGGTTCTGTCAGCGGATGTGTCCGGCCACACCACCAAGGCAATCGATCCCATGCAATATAGCAACACGCTGGATTGGCCGGTCGATGGCACGGAATTCCGAGGAGACACCGGAAGCGATTTCGAGCAATTATTGGATGCCACAAAGAATTGTTGGCATGAGGAAGATGGGCTTGCTTATCAGCAAAGGATTCGTGACGAATGGCAAGACGATGGGGAGAACGAGTCGTGAAGCTGTTGCTGGATTCGGTAAGCGGCATGATTTTGTTCTGGTGCCTTATCAAATTGGAAGAGGGATTTAGGCGGTGAATAGCGAGGCGAGGAAGTTGGAGGGCAATGCCATTAAGTTAAGCGTTACCGGCCAGCAAAAGAGAGGAAACATCACAAATCACACGAATCCTCGCGGATTGATTCACGCGATTCGTAGGTTGGGCAAAGCCCGCCAGGGACGGTGGGCGTGCCCAACACCTACATGCCATGAGGGGTCTGCTGCTCGGTCGACTAATCATCGCTCAGGCCTGGGTCCAGGGCATTCCAATCGTCGGCAACGATACGGCCTTCGATCACTACCGGGTCGAGCGGATCTGGTGATCAGGATATCGAATAGCGAGGGGCGGGAGTTGGAGGCGCGATAGAAGGTGATGGGTATGCAGGCGATAGAGTTTGAAACCACCATCGATGCCGATGGAAATGTTCATGTGCCGGAGAGATACCGAATGCTATACGGATATCAGGCCCGACTGGTGGTTCTGTCAGCGGACGGGTCCGGCCACACTGCTAAGGCAATCGACCCCATGCAATACAGCAACACACTGGATTGGCCGGTCGATGGCCTGGATTACCAACGACAGGCCCGGAGCGAATGGGAGCCCGCGTAGGGCGGGACAGGCCAGGGACGGCCGCTGTGGAATGATGGGTGATGAATGAATCAATCCGCATTCATCACTCATCATTTGATTTTGGCGGGATGCGCTACGCTTTCCCGCCCTGCGGTCCTCGACACCAACGCAGTGATTTATCTGCAAAAAGGTCTGCTGCTGGAGGAGGGACAATGAGACTTGGCGATGTAATCGAGGTCAATCCAGAGTCCGTCTGTGCAGGTTATCCACACGAGGAAATTGAGTATATCGATATTTCTTCAGTTGGCACTGGAACTCTTGAAGGAACCAAGCGTATTCCATTAAACGGAGCGCCAAGTAGGGCGAAACGTATTGTAAGAAACTCGAATACCTTACTGGCTACCGTTCGTCCAAATTTACGGTCCTTCTTGTATGTCAGGAACCCCAGGGCGAACACTATTGCCTCAACAGGTTTTGCGGTCCTGCGTGCAACTGATGCCATCAACCCAAGGTTTCTTTATTACACAGTAACTAATCAACCATTTACGGATTATTTGACCGCAAATGCAAAGGGTGCTGCGTATCCGGCAGTCGATACTGACACCATTGAGCGTGCCGAAATATATCTCCCGTCATTGCCTGCTCAAGAAAAAATCGCCGCCGTCCTCTCCGCCTACGACGACCTGATCGAGAACAACCTGCGACGTATCAGGATCCTGGAGGAGATGGCCCGGAACCTCTACCGCGAGTGGTTCGTCAAGTTCCGCTTCCCCGGCCATGAGCAGACGCATATGGTCGATTCTCCCCTGGGGAAGATTCCGGAGGGGTGGAGTGTGCAGAAATTAGGTGATTCTGCCGAAGAGGTAAGAAGAGGTATTCCAAAGGGAAAGCTTGAACAACCGACTCCATATATTGGCCTCGAGCATATACCACGCAAATCGCTTGCCCTGGATTCATGGGAAATCGTTACGGATCTTGGCTCCAACAAGCTGACCTTTGAAAAAGGTGAAGTCCTATTTGGAAAAATTCGGCCTTATTTTCATAAGGTATCGGTCGCGCCATTTCATGGCATTTGCTCCGCTGACACGATTGTTATCCGTCCTATCAAGGTAGAATATTCAGCACTGATTACAGCGGTATTGTCAAGTGAGGATTTTGTCGCTCACGCAACTGCCACCTCTAATGGAGCAAAGATGCCCAGAGCAAATTGGAAGGTGTTGATTGAATACCCAGTTGTTCAACCACCTGCAGACATGTTGAGGCAGTTTTCTGGTTTTTTTGGTGATGTAATTGCCAAACAGCAAAATCTTATTCAAAAGAATACCGTCCTCCGCCAAACACGCGACCTCCTCCTCCCCAAACTCATCTCCGGCGAGCTGGATGTCTCTACACTTCCCATCGCCACCGGCCGGGAGGCGGCATGAACCCTGGTCAACCGGACAGGAGGCAACAAGCATGACCACCGTCACCATCGAACTTCCGGAAACCGTCTTTTCCGCCTTGCATGTCGATCCCCAAGGCTTTGCCCGAGAGATGCGCATCGTAGCGGCGGTGAAGTGGTATGAGCTGGGCAAGATCTCTCAGGCCAAGGGAGCGGAGATTGCCGGGCTGACCCGGTCGGCCTTTATCACCGCCCTTTCCGAGGCCAAGGTCTCGCCGTTTCAGTACACCGCCGAAGAACTCGAACAGGAATTGGGCCATGCCGATTGAGCGGCTGGCGGTCAATGCCTCGCCGCTGATTGCGTTGTTTCGCTCCGGCCAGGCGGAGATCCTGCCCGCGCTCTGCCCGCACCTTGTGGTGCCCGATGCAGTCTGGTGCGAGGTGACGGCGGGCGGGCATGAGGATACGGCGGCATCCGGTCTGGCCGAGGTCGATTGGCTGATCCATCTGGCCGACGAGCCGGTCGGGCCCGTGGTGCAGGCATGGGATCTGGGCGCCGGTGAGTCGGCGGTCTTGAGCTATGTCCATACCCATCAGGAGTACATGGCGGTACTGGATGACACCGCCGCCCGCCGCTGCGCCCGCGCGCTGAACCTCCGCGTTATCGGTACGGGTGGTCTGCTGGTGATGGCAAAACGGGAAGGCATCATTCCCTCAGTGACAGATGTTTTGGAGAGGTTGAAAACGGCCGGATTGTGGCTTACGCCGAAAATCGAGAGGGTGTTGCTGAAATCGGCACATGAAAAATTCAAGTAACGAGTCAAAAATTTGAGTAAAACATTTCGACATCACCAGCGGCCGGGAAGCGGCATGAGCGAGCCGTTCAGCGACTATATCGTCTATGTCGATGAGAGTGGGGATCATGGGCTGGAGTCCATCGATCCCAATTACCCGGTGTTCGTGCTGGCGTTTTGCGTGTTCAGGAAGGATGCGTATATGGGGTCGGTCGCTCCGGTCATTCAGCGGTTCAAATTCCGCCATTTCGGTCATGACATGGTGATTCTGCACGAAACGGATATCCGCAAGGATCGGGGCGATTTCCGACTTCTGAAAACGCGGGAGCTGAAAGAGGCATTTCTGGGTGAATTGACCACCATCGTGGCGGGGGCGCCCTTCACTCTGATTTGTACGATGATCGACAAACCGGCGCTGAAGCGGCGCTATGCTTACCCGGATAATCCCTACCATATCGCGCTGGGTTACGGGCTGGAGCGGGTTTACCGTTTTCTTCAATCAAATGGGCAGCATGAGCGCACCACCCACGTGGTGGTGGAGAACCGGGGCAAGCGGGAGGATGAAGAGTTGGAGCTGGAGTTCCAGCGGATTACCGATGGTGGCAACTACTTCTCCCGGCGTCTGCCATTCGAGATCGTGTTTGCGGACAAAAAGAGCAACTCCGGCGGGTTGCAGTTGGCGGACCTGGTGGCGCGCCCCGTCGGCCTGTCGGTGTTGCGGCCGAAACAGGCGAACCGTGCGTTTCAGGTGTTGGAAGACAAGTTCTACCGGGACGGCAAAGGCAGGAAAGAGGGATGGGGGTTGAAGTGTTTCCCATAAAAACCAAAGGCCCCGGTGGTCCACCGAGGCCAGTTGTCGACCGGGAATCCCCAATCCTTAGCTGTTATTCTGGTTGCAGCGGGCGGAAAAATCAACCTGTTTTTCTACCCGGCGAGTTAAGAAAAGGCAGTGTCGGCGCGAGCCGAAAAAACCTCCGGCTCTTATTTCGCGGGCAAAATCGATCTCTGCAAGCAGAGAAAGGCCAATACGGGACCTTGGCCCAACTCCCTCCGTAGGTGGATGAGCTCGTAGGCTGGGTCGAGCCAGGGACGGCGAAACCCGGCATTGTCGGGTTGCGACGCCGGGTTTTAGAGGGTATTGCTGGGTTTTGGCCGTCCCTGGCCGCAACCCAGCCTACGGCCTACAATCCCTTTTTAGACAGTCTCTTAGCCATCCCTGACCACAATCCGGCCTACACACCGGAGCAGCAGGGGTGGGTCTCGGCGTGATTGTGGGTCGGAGATAAGAGGGAAACAGATGTCGGACTACTCCGAAAACGCACTGGTCGAACAGCCTGCCATTGCGCTGTTCGCGGAGCTGGGTTGGGAGACGCTCGCCGGCTTCCCTGAATTCACTCAGACGGGCGGCAGTCCCTTGGGCCGTGAGACGAAATCGGAGGTGGTGCTGGAGAGCAGGTTGCGGCAGGTAGCGGAGCGGCTGAATCCCGATCTGCCAAAAAAGGCCTTCGACCAGGCCATCGAGGAGCTGACCCGCGACCGCGGCGCCATGGCCCCGGCGCAGGCCAATCGGGAGGTCTATCGGTTGCTCAAGGACGGTGTCCGGGTGAAGCTCCCGGCCCCGGATGACCAAGGCGAGACGCTGGAGTCGGTCCGGCTGATCGACTGGGAGATTCCGGCCAATAACGATTTCCTGCTGGTCAACCAGCTGTGGGTGACCGGGGAGCTGTACACCCGCCGGGCCGATCTGGTGGGCTTCGTCAATGGTATCCCGCTGGTATTCATCGAGCTGAAGGCGTCTTACGCCCGGCTGGAGACGGCCTACACCGGCAATCTCAGCGACTACAAGGACAGCATCCCGCAGCTCTTCCGGTACAACGCCCTGATTATCCTCTCCAACGGCAGCCGCAGCCGCATCGGCAGCATGACGACAAGCTGGGAACACTTCGCCGAGTGGAAGAAGATCGACAGCGAGGGCGAGGAAGGGGTGGTTTCGCTGGAGACCATGATCCGGGGGGTCTGCGACAAAGAGCGGCTGCTGGATCTGGTGGAGAACTTCACCCTGTTCATGGAGGTACGGGGTGGGTTGAGCAAGCTGTTGGGCAGGAACCACCAATATCTGGGCGTGAATAATGCCATCGCGGCCCTCCGGGACATCCAGGGTCGCGCGGGACGGCTGGGGGTATTCTGGCACACCCAGGGCAGCGGCAAGAGTGTGTCCATGATCTGCTTCGCCCAAAAAGTGCTGCGCAGGATTCCGGGGAACCGGACCTTCGTCGTCGTTACCGACCGGCAGGAGTTGGACCGGCAGATCTACAGGAATTTCGCGGCGGCCGGGGCGGTGACCGAGCAGCAGGCGCAGGCGACCGACAGCAGACATCTGCGCCGGCTCCTGAGCGAGGACCACCGCTATGTCTTCACCCTGATCCACAAATTTCGTACCGAACGGGGAGAGGCACACCCGGTGCTGTCGCAACGGTCCGACATCATCGTCATCACCGACGAGGCCCACCGCAGCCAGTACGACACCCTGGCGCTCAACATGCGCACGGCGCTGCCCAACGCCTCTTTCATCGCTTTTACCGGCACGCCGCTGATCGTAGGCGAGGAAAAAACGCGGGAGGTCTTCGGTGACTATGTGAGCGTCTACGACTTCCGCCAGTCGGTGGCGGATGGCGCGACGGTCCCGCTCTACTACGAGAACCGTATCCCCGAGTTGCAGCTCACCAACGAGAACCTCAACCAGGATATGGATCGCCTGCTGGAAGAGGCGGAGCTGGACGAGGCGCAGGAGAAAAAGCTGGAGCGGGAGTTCGCCCGCCAGTATCACTTAATCACGCGGGAGGAACGGTTGGGGACCATCGCCGCGGACTTGGTGCGCCACTTCACCGGGCGGGGTTTCCCCGGCAAAGCGATGGTGATCGGCATCGACAAGGCGACGGCGGTGCGCATGTACGACAAGGTGCTTCCCGCTTGGCAGGCCGAGATGTCACGCCTGATGGATGAGGCGGCCGCGGCGACGACCGCCGAGGCGCGCCGGGCCTGTATGGAACGGTTGCGGTTCATGGGGGAGACCGATATGGCGGTGGTGGTTTCTCCCTCGCAGAACGAGATCGCGGAGATGCGGGCCAAGGGGCTGGATATCAGGCCGCACCGCGAGCGTATGGTCAGCGAGGATCTGGGGACCAGGTTCAAGAACCCGGACGACCCCTTGCGGATCGTCTTCGTCTGCGCTATGTGGCTGACCGGCTTCGATGCGCCTTCCTGCTCCACCCTCTATCTCGACAAGCCGATGCGCAATCACACCCTGATGCAGACCATCGCCAGGGCCAACCGGGTTTTTGGGGAAAAGGTCAACGGGCTGATCGTGGATTACGTCGGCGTATTCCGCAATCTGGAACAGGCGCTGGCCATCTATGGGGCCGGAGGCGCTGCCGGTACCGGCGATCCCCCCGTCGAGGATAAGGCGGCACTGGTTGCGCTGTTGCGGCAGTCGATCACCGGGATGGAGAGCTTTTGCGCGGGACCGGGCGTTGACCTGGACTCAATCGAGGCGGCCACCGGCTTCGACCGGAACCAGCTGCTGGACGATGCCGTGGAGGCTCTGATCGTCAATAACGACAGCAAGAAACGCTACCTGACGCAGGCAGGAACCATCGGGCGGCTCTACAAGGCGATATTGCCGGACCGTGAAGCAGAGCTATTTGCGCCCCGATGTCTGCTTATCGCCGAGCTCGCCAGGAAAATTCGGGGGCTTACTCCACCGGCGGATATTTCCGGGGTGATGGGGCAGGTAGAGGCGCTGCTGGACGAATCCATCGCTGCCGAGGGCTATCTGATCCGTGAAACACCGGCGACCTATGATAAGGAAGGTCGAGTGGATCTGGCACGGATCGATTTCGAGGCATTGCAGGAGAGGTTCGCCAAGGGCAGGAAGCGCACGGAGGGGGAGAAGCTGAGGGGGCAGGTCAACAGTAAACTGAGGCAGATGCTGCGCCTGAACCGCACCCGCATGGATTACCTGGAGCGATTCCAGGAGATGATCGACGAGTACAACGCCGGCAGCCTGAATGTCGACGAGTTGTTCAGGCGATTGGTGGAACTCGCACAAGGCCTGAACGAGGAAGAAAAGCGGGGCCTTGCCGAACAGTTACCGGAAGAGGAGTTGGCGTTGTTCGATATTCTGACCAAACCCCGGTTGGGATTGGCCGATCGGGACCTCAGGCAGGTCAAGAAGGCGGTACGGGATCTGCTGGAAACTTTGAAACGCGGGAAGCTCGTTTTGGACTGGCGCAAATCCCAACAATCACGCGCCGCGGTAAAGGTCAGCATCGAAGACGTATTGGACGCGGGGTTACCCGACCGTTTCACCCCAGAGCTGTTCGAACGGAAGGTCGAAGCGGTTTATCAACATGTGTTCGATGCCTACTACGGCGAGGGTCGGGGAATATATGCGCCGGGACCATGAACGTCGCCCTCGGAAAAGGAAATATTCGACGATTACAACGGCGACTGGGATGTCTATCTGGCTGCCGTTTACAAATACTTCAGGCAAGATTTCGTGGACAGCAAGCCGATCTTTCGAGGGCGTCGGCTCGGGATGAAGCGGTACCCACTGAGTCACGGCAAGGAGGCGACCTTCTGGCATATGACGTCAGAGGGTCGGGATGAGGAAAACCGGACTCCTGATTTGAGACGATGCGAGAGAATCCGATGGCCGAGGCCGGTAATAGAACATCCGGAAGATCCGAAGGTGAAATATTGGGTATCGGTCAAGCGGGGCGAGGATCGTATTCACATCTGGCTGGAGGATGAGGATTACGTTGTGGTCCTTGCGGACAGAAGGGGATTCTTGCTGCCATGGACGGCTTTCCTGGTTACTCGGGAACATACTCGGAAGAAACTGAGCCGAGAGCATGAGGCGTACTGGAAAAACAGACCCCGGAAAGGCTGAAGCCGCCCCGGAGGACGGCTTCGTAACTCCTTCCACACATGGTGGATGAGCTATCACGTAGTATCGGTAGTATGGGGTGAAAACTCAAGTTTTTCTGAAAAAGGATCCTAGCGAGGCTTCGCCTCAAACCGACGAGGCATGATGCCCCAAAAGCCCCTCTCCCGTAAGACCCCATCTCCTACACCCAACCAGCCGTTGAAGAGCCAAGGGCAGTGTTCCAACTTTGTTTCTCAGGGTTCAAATAGATATGCTAATCAATATGTTGCGCCTCTGGAACAACAGAGTTACAACACTGCCGAGCCAAGGTAGGTCGAGATCAAAATCGAAATCGAAATCGGGATCGCAATCGGAATTTCGATCCCGATTTCGATCCCGATCCCGATTTGTGCACTGCATAAACTCGACTCATTTGTAAAGATTCGGGTCCCTCAAGGAATCCTAGCCGCCTCCATCCAGGAGCTCCAGCCAATGCACCACCGGCGTGCGGGTCGCGGCCTCCAGGTGGAGCTGACAGCCGACATTCGCCGTGGCGATGAGTTCGGGTTTGCCGGATTCGAGTGCTGCCACTTTGCGGTCCCGGAGCTGTCTTGAAAGCACCGGTTGGGTCAGGGAATAGGTCCCGGCCGACCCGCAACACAGGTGGGCCTCGGATACGGGTGTGAGCACGAAACCAAGTCGGGTGAGGATGGGTTCCGCCCGATTGTTCAGTTGTTGCGCATGTTGCAGGGTGCAGGGGGTGTGGAAGGCGACCT
Organism: Candidatus Thiosymbion ectosymbiont of Catanema sp. Cochon2018; assembly: GCA_011392765.1. GTDB lineage: Bacteria > Pseudomonadota > Gammaproteobacteria > Chromatiales > Chromatiaceae > Thiosymbion > Thiosymbion ectosymbiont_A. The sequence goes on from WYCW01000006.1 coordinate 108,382, forward strand.
TGCGTCCGCGGCCCGGTTGGCCCAGGGGTTCCAAGTCCAGCTCGGTAAGCACCTCGACCGGGTCCCGCGCCAGCGCCGCTACCTGTGCCGCTTTGTCCGCATAATACGCGTCCCGGTGCAGCAGCTCGCCGTACTCCTTGACCATCGCCCCGCAACCGCTGGCGTTGATCAGAATCGCCTCGGCGCCGGCCTGGATATGGGGCCACCAGGCATCGATATTGCGGCGCATGGCGGCGAGTCCTTCCGCCTGAGCATTCAAGTGGTAGGTAGCGGCACCGCAGCAGCCCGCCTCGGACGCCTCGACCAGATCGATCCCGAGCCGACTCAGGACCCGAGCCGCGGCGGCATTGGTGGTGGGAGTTGCCACCGACTGGACACAGCCCGCGAGCGCGAGCATTCGGCGCCTGCCAGCGGGGGCGGGCCAGGCCCCGGCCGGGCGGGGCGTCGGGACCTTGGCCTTGAGCGTCCCCGGCAGCAGGGGCTTGACGGTCTTACCCAGCCGCATCAGGGCGCCGAAGCGGGAGGGGTAGGGCACCAGCTTGACCAGGGCCCGGCGCAGCAGCTTCTCGCCCAAAGGCCGGTCTACCCGGCTCTCGACCAGATCGCGGCCGATGTCCGCCAGCCGGGCGTAGCGTACCCCGGAGGGGCAGGTAGTCTCGCAGGAACGGCAGGTGAGGCAGCGGTCCAGGTGGATCTGGGTGGTTCGGGTCGGGGTCCGACCCTCCAGGACCTGCTTGATCTGGTAGATGCGCCCCCGTGGTCCGTCCAGCTCGTCGCCCAGGAGCTGATAGGTGGGACAGGTGGCGGTGCAAAAACCGCAATGGACGCAGGCGCGCAGGATGGCATCGGCCTCCTGGCCCTCGGGCGTCTGCAAGAACTCGGGAATGATTTCGGTCTGCATGTTTTTTATGGATCCTGCTACCAGGGCTCGGGCGCGTCACTTGGTGTTCCGTCCCCGCGTCCGGCCCGATGCGGTTCGCTGGGTTCCTCGCATCTTACCTCCCTGGAACCACGAATAAACACCAATTACGATTCGTGTCTATTCGTGTCTGCCTTCGTGGTTCTTTCGATGCGGTTCGCGCCTTTCGGTGGTGTCATCCTGTAAGACCTACCGCGCTCACCGTATCATCGATGCGGTTCGCAGTCGGGGTTGGTGTAGTCCTGCTATGGCATACCGCGCTCACCGCATCCTACGTGCTTAGAGTTCGGCGAAGAGGCGTCCCGGATTGAGCAACCCTTTAGGATCGAATGCCTGCTTGAGGTTGCGGTGAATCGCCAACAGGGGCGGCGGCAGCGGTTGAAAGACCTCACCGTCCCGGTCGCCGCCGCGGAATAGAGTGGCGTGACCACCGGCCTTGATGGCTGCTTCTCGCACGGCCTGGGTATCCGCCTCACCCCGGTACCAACGCTGCGCGCCGCCCCACTCAATGAGCGGCTTTCCTTGCAGGTCCAAGTGCGGCGTCGCGGACGGCAGTGATAAACGCCACAGATCCGCCTCGCCGGCGAAGAAGTCGTGGCCCTGCTCGCGGATCCGGGTGTGCCAGAACGCGTCCTGGTCCACGACGGTCTCGCCCCCGATGGTCTCCGCCGCCTGATCGACGGCTGCCTCCGCACCGGCGAGGCGGACAAAGAGCCGTTCGCCATCCCAGCAGGTAGCCGTGATGGGCAGTGGGGTACCGGCCCAGGCATTCATCAGTCGGATGGCCTCGTTCGGGGATTGCTCCTGGGCCAGGGTCCGGTGTGCGGCAGGGATCGGCATCACCTTCAGGCTCACATCCAGCAACAGGCCCAGAGTGCCGTAGGCGCCGGTCATGAGGCGGGAAAGGTCATAGCCCGCCACATTCTTCATCACCTCGCCGCCGAAACGCAGTATCTGGCCGCGTCCGGTCAGCACGCGAACGCCCAGCACCAGATCCCGCGCCGCGCCGGCATAAGGGCGGGCCGGTCCCGAGAGACCGCAGGCAATGGTGCCGCCGAGGGTGGCATCCGGTCCCAAGCGGGGCGGCTCGAACGGCATTACCTGGCCCTGTTCCGCCAGGGTTGCTTCGAGGGTCTCCAGGGTGGTCCCACAGCGGGCCGTAACCACCAACTCCTTGGGCTGATAGTTGACGATGCCGGCGTGAGCGGCCACCTCCAGGGGTTCCCCGGTCGGGGTACGGCCCAGAAAGCGCTTGGACCTATTGCCGCGGATCTCCAACGGGGTGCCGGTATCGAGAGCGGCAAGTACGTGGGTTTGCAGTTCTTCGGTCAGGTCATTATTCATGGTTCGGAATTCTGTTTGCGCATAGCCATCGCTTTACAAAAAACTCACACGCGGGTGCGCTGTGCCCATTGCTTTTATCCGCAGATTACGCAGATTCTCACAGATTAAAAGAAGTAATCTGTGAAAATCTGCGTAATCTGTGGATAACATTCGTACGCTGCACAAAAAACTCACATCTCGTCGGTCTGAGGCGGAGCCTTGCTGGAATATCTATCTTCCCAGTAATTTGGTTTTCTATGAAGGTGCCCAATAGCAGCAATGAGAATATACTGCTCTCTGATTTGATATACTACTTGGTATGGAAATCGGTTAGTGATGCAACGACGACTGCGTTCAGACAGTTTGCTCCACGCCAATGGGAAGTCGACTATTCGTTGAATTGTAGAGTAAACCTCCTCGATGAACTCCAGCCCCAATCCCTCTTTTTTGTCTTCATAATAATCAGCTGCTTCATTCAACTCATCGTCAGCAAGCCAGTGGAACCTATATTTCATTTCCGGAGTCTTTTCCTGATCTTATCAAAGACCACTTCTCCATCTCGTGGCTGTATAACACCGCTATCGACTTCATCGATTCTGCGCTCGGCTTCTTTGGCCCACAGTTTGTCTATCTCAGGTTTTGTGGGAATGTTGAGGCTCTTGAGAAGCATGTCAACCAGTTCAAGCCTGAACTCGATAGGTAGCGATAGGGCGTCATTAGTGACTTTTTCGCTCAAAGCTGACATCGTAAACTCCTTTGTTCTGTCTCAAGTGATTGAGTGAGAAATCTGTTACAGCTCAATGCCATTGGGGTTGGCGCCACCGGTCGGGCAAAAAGTGAAGAGAAGAAAACCAGAATCACGCGGGAATCCTCAAGTAATGATTCCCGCGTGGAAATTCGCGTGATTCGTAGTTTTCTTCCGCATCGGTAAATGGCCAATAAATAGCTAACTTAATGGCAGACAGGTTACAGCTAACGTCAGCCTGGGCCAACCCCCAAAGCAGTGCGCACTTTAGAGCGTGGCGAAATAGCGTACCGCTTTGGGAGGTCGGCTGAACTCCCATGTTAGCTTATTTTATTGTCCCAATAATGTTAGTAAAAAATGTTAGGTCCCGGATGATTACGTGGAATTTTATTAAACAGGTGGGGGTGTTGTGCGTACCATTGTTGGAGCGTTTGGAGAGGCGTTTTGTGGTGCAGGTTTTTCTGTGGGATGTGGTGATTATACAGGTAAACGAAGCGTTTGGCGTGGTTGCCTTCAGGCGGAGGAGTCGAAGCGGTGGGTGCGCACCACATCGGCGATGTGGCTGTTGAAGCGCTCGATCATGCCGTTGGTCTGCGGGGTTCTGGGCTTGATCAGGCGATGCTCGATGTGGCTTGTCGGCACACACCCGATCGAAGGCATGGGTGCCGGTGGGCTGGCGTTGGCCGGTGGCGCAGAAGCGGTCGGTAAACTCCTTGCCGTTGTCGGTGAGGAGCGTGCTGATGTTGAACGGAGCCTGCTCGATCAAGCGTGTGAGAAAGCCGCTGGCGGAGGCGGCGGCTCCGTCCTTGAGGATCTCGACGTAGACCCAACGGGTGGCGCGATCGATGGCGGCAAACAGGTACGTGCGTTGGTCCTGGTCGGGCATTTGCGGCAGGTACTTGACATCGACGTGCACAAAGCCGGGGCGTACTCCTTTGAACGTCTTTAGCGGCGTTTTGGCGCTTCCTCCTGGGGCAGCAGGGTCTTGAGGTTCGAAACGCCGTGGCGGCGTAGACAGCGGTCCAGACTGAGCGGGAGAGTTCGGGGTGGATGAAACTCGTGGGTCACCGCCAGCAGGTTTATCCAGGGGGCAGCAGGAGCGTTTTGCGCAGCTCCACGACCACGAGTTCCTGGGCTGGGGTGAGGGTGGTCCGTAAGCGATGGGCGTGGCGGGAACCGTCGGCAACCCCGTCACGGCCCTTCCAGCGGCGGATGGTATCCTCACTCACCCCCAGTTCGTCGGCCAGGTGCGTCACGGACTGGTGAGATACCTGAATGTATTGGCGGGTCTTCGGCGTCGTGGTGGCATTGGCATGCAGGTGGATATTCATGGCGCGTTCTCCGACACAGACGTGGCTACCAGTAATTCCATGACCTCTCGGGCACGCAATAATGACCCCATTTTAGTTCCTATGCAATCATCCGGGACCTGACATCCAATCAGGAACCACCTCGATGCGATGATCTTCCGGTGGCGGGTGAGGCATGCGTTCACGCCTCCAGCCGGCCAAGTCCGGGACTACGACTTCGAGGTTCCGCACGAAGTGGATCTCCGGTTCATCGATGATCCACCACCCGCCGGGTCCTCCATCACCGATCTGGAAGGGATTGAGTAATTTGGCACCCAGCACGGAGCCGGCGATCGCGTGCACGACAGTGGGCCGCGGCTGTGTGTGGAGTTGTCCATTCAGGACTTCCCCGATTACCCTTTCAGGTAGGGCTTCGAGATATTCGTAGAGAGTGTGTTGAAGTGCTGGTTGCATTTAAGTTGAGCGTTACCGGTCGGCAAAGTAAGAAAAGAAACTACGAATCATACGAATCCTCACGAAAGTGTCATCCCGAACTGAAAGGAGGGATCTTATTCGCGGAAATTCGCGTGCTTCATGGCCTCCCTCTTCGGGAGGGAGACCCCGACATGAAGTGTTGCGAGCGCTCCCTGTGGTGTGATGAGGAGATTTATGCTGGGCACAGCGTATCGAGATCGCGACTGAAGAACGCGACCGATTCGTTTGCTTCGATGCGCTTGACCAAAAACGGCCTCAAGCCGCAGCGTTCGTATCCGATGTTCAGGGCGTCCTCGTATGAGTCGAATTTCCCTAGAAGATTGTCTCCCTCGATCAGGGCGAATTTCCCTTCATCTGCCTTGAGTGTAGGCAACAGGGATTTGTATGTCGCCAGTTCTTTTTCTAAAGCGCTCATGGTACCTCCCCCTCCCCAGGCAAGCGCACCTGAACACACAAGATGTTGCGCTACCCCTTGCGCGTAACTGTTTGATTTCTCTGCTTTGGATTATAGTCTACCGCGAGTGTTCGCGTCTGCGCTATCGCTTGACAATGGGGTCCGCCTCACTAGGGGGCTTCTCAATGAAGCCAAATCCACGTAGCGCAGGCGTCCCGCCTGCCGGAACGCGGAGGTTTCGCCGGCGGGTGCCGACGAGACGCCGGCGCTACGTTGTTGGTTGTTGCGCTGAACCGGCTTAATTGAGAACGCCCCCTAGCAACAAAGCCTTCCCATTTGCCGACGCGATTTTGCTGCTCAATGGTTGTGATCGTGGGTGTGCGCGTGGTTCCGCGTCTGTGAAGGGAGCTCGCGATATTCCGAGCACCGGCGTGGCGTCGGTACGCCCTTGCCCGGATTCAACAGCTCCTTCGGGTCGAAGGCCCGCTTGACCGTCATGAACTGCTCGAGCTCTTCTTTGCTGAACTGGAAACACATCTGGCGGATCTTCTCGATTCCCACGCCGTGCTCGCCGGTGATGGTGCCGCCGACCTCGACGCACAGCTCCAGGATCTTGCCGCCGAGCTCCTCGGTGCGCTCCAATTCCTCGGGCTTGTTGGCGTCGTAGAGGATCAGCGGGTGCATGTTACCGTCGCCGGCATGGAAGACATTGGCCACCGGCAGGCCGTATTCTTCCGAGAGCTCCGCGGTACGGCGCAGGACCTCGGGCAGCCGGCGGCGGGGGATGGTACCGTCCATGCAGTAGTAGTCGGGGGCGAGACGCCCCATGGCGGGGAATGCGGCTTTACGGCCCTGCCAGAAGCGCAGGCGCTCCTGATTGTCGCGGGCGGTCCGCACCTCGGTGGCACCGCCGGCGAGCAGCAGCTCCCGGACCTGGGCGATATGCTCGGCGACCTCCTGCTCGCTACCGTCCACTTCGCACAGCAGGATGGCGGCCGCGTCGGTCGGATAGCCGGCGTGGACGAAGGCCTCGATGGCGGCGATGGCGGGGCCGTCCATCATCTCCAGGCCCGCCGGGACGATGCCTGCGGCGATGATGTCGCCTACGGCCTGTCCGCCCTTTTCTACGTCGTCGTAGGCGGCCAACACCACCTGCGCGTGTTCGGGTATTGGCAGGAGGCGGATGGTCACTTCGAGCACGACACCGAGCATGCCCTCGGACCCGATGAGCAGAGCCAGCAAGTCATAGCCTGGGGAGTCGAGAACCTGGCCGCCGATCTCGAGCAACTCGCCGTCCACCGTCACCAGCTTGATCGCCAGTACGTTATGCACCGTCAGCCCGTATTTGAGGCAGTGTACGCCGCCGGAGTTTTCCGCGACATTGCCGCCGATGGTGCAGGCGATCTGGGAGGACGGGTCCGGGGCATAGTAGAGGCCGAGCGGGGCCGCGGCCTCGGAGATGGCCAGATTGCGTACACCGGGCTGGACGCGCGCGGTGCGGCCGACCTGGTCGATGTCCAGGATCCGATTGAAGCGTGCCAGACTGAGCAGGACGCCCTCGGCGTGGGGCAGTGCACCGCCGGAGACCCCGGTGCCCGCACCTCTGGCGACCACCGGAATATCGCGCTCATGACACAGGCACATGATGCGTTGGACCTCCTCGAGGGTACGCGGCAACACCACCAGCAAGGGGAGCTGCCGGTAGGCGGAGAGGGCATCGCATTCGTAGGGGCGGACCTCTTCCTCCTGCTCCAAAACGGCGTCAGCGGGCAGAAAGGCGCGCAGCACACGCAGCAGTTCGGTGCGGGCCGCGACTAAGGAAGGATCGTGAAAGGATCGTTGCGGGGTTTGGAGCTGGCTCATGGGTGCGGACTCGGATTTCGAGGATTCCAAACGATTGCCGGGGGGTGCCGACGAATCTTAATAGTATACCCTGATCAGCCGACGGGTCTTTGTTCGAGCCTTTGGACGCGCACTTTCAGGTCCGTCACGTCTTCTTCCAGGCGCTCCACATGGTGGGCATGGAAGCGCTCGTGTTTGGCTTGATCGAGGGCGATCCGGCGCATGAATTTGCCGAGGTCATTAAGACCTTGTTCTACCCGCCCGAGGCGCGAGTTGGTCTGATCGAGTCGGTGATTAAAATCCTGCCGCAACTCCTCAAGGCGTGAGTTGGTCTGATCGAGCCGGTGATTCAACGTCTCGATGCCGTCCCGGATTTGCTTCAGGATCTCGGTGGTAAGATCGGTCGTCATGATTTCCAAAGATCTGATGGAGCATACTGTAGCTATTTGAACACATGAAGGGCACCTTGAAAAATAGGTATTTTCACCGATCAAGCGATTCTAAGCCATTGATTGTTGAAGTGTACTGTAGACGAAAACCGTATTTTTCAAAATGCCCTGAAAAAGGTGAAATAAAGTTGCCGAAATGAGTGAGAAACCTCTGCTGCGAGAAGGACAGATTCTCACCGGCTCACTATTCAGCGAGCCGATGCGAGTGGAGACTGCGCGCGCGAACGGGCCCGACACCTGGGTGGCAGGATTAGTCGGCACGCAGTCGGAGCAGTTCCGCAAGGTCACCCTTACGACGCGTGATATCGATGGCCTCACCATCCTGGACGCACGGCACTCCTACGCCGGCGACGGGCACCTGCTTCGACTCGGGCTGCAGGCCTACTCCCTCGGCATCGCCTACGAATTCGACCCTTACTTCGGCCTCTCCATTTCTCGCGTGGACCCGCTGCCGCATCAGCTCGAGGCCATCTACGACTACCTCCTCAAACCCGCCCGGGTCCGCTTCCTCCTGGCGGATGACGCCGGGGCGGGAAAGACGATCATGGCCGGGCTGCTCATCCGCGAACTCGAACTGCGCGGCCTGGCCGAACGCATCCTGATCGTTTGTCCTGCCAATCTCTCCTTCCAGTGGCAGCGGGAGCTGAAAGAGAAATTCGATGCGAAGTTCCTCGTCCTCAGGGGCGGCGACATCCGGGACCAATTCGGCGTCAACCAGTGGCTGGAGCAGAACAAGATCATCACCTCGCTCGACCTCGCCAAGCGCAAAGAGATCCTTCCCGGCCTGCGGCAGGCCCATTGGGACCTCGTCATCGTCGATGAAGCGCACCGCATGTCAGCGGACGACGAGACCCACAAGAGCCTGCGTTACAAGCTGGGCGAGCTCCTCAGGGATACCACGGACCACATACTCCTGCTGACGGCCACGCCGCACAAAGGCGATCCCCTGAACTTCAGCCTGTTCCTCCAGCTCCTGGACGCGGACGCCTATGCGGATGTCCGATCCATCCGAGAAGCCATGGAACGCCGGCGCGCGCCCTTCTACCTGCGCCGCACGAAGGAGGCGATGGTCTACTTCCCCGAGCGCCGACCGGATGGGACCTGGAGCGCCGGGAAGATCTTCACCCAGCGCATCCCCCATACGGTGGAGTTCCGGATCGACGGGGCGGAGTTCGACCTCTACCGCGACATCACCCGCTTCGTGAAGCAACAGAGCCGCGAGGCCGCGGAGCAAGGCAACGACCCGCGCGCGCGTGCCGTCGGCGCCAGACCAATGGATGCATAAAAGAGTGGTGCCCAACGACCCGCGCGCGCGTGCCGTCGGCTTCCTGATGTCCCTCTACCAGCGGCGGTTGGCTTCGAGCACCTATGCGATGCGGCATTCCCTTGCGAACCGGGCCAGGCGCCTGGAAGAGGGACTGAAACGCGCCCAAGACCTCGCGCGCCTGCCCCCGCCGGACCTTCCCGATCCCGAAGAGCGGGAGGAGATGGAAGAGAGCGAGCGCGAGCGGCTGGAAAAGACACTGGAAGCCATCACACTCGCGGGCAATGCCGAGCAGATCCGTAAGGAAGTCCGGGAGCTCCGGCAACTGGCGGACCAGGCCCGAGCGGTCGAGGACGCGGGAACGGAGGCCAAGCTCTCCGAGCTGAAGGAGCTCCTGCAGCAGGAAGGCTTCTTCGACCACTCGGAGCAGCGCCTGCTCATCTTCACAGAGTTCAGGGATACCCTCGACTATCTGATGGAACGGCTGAAGTCCTGGGGCTTTCGGGTGGGATGCATCCACGGCGGCATGAAGCCGGGAGCGCGTGACGAGCGCGGGACGCGGCTGCATGCCGAGCAGCAGTTTCGCGAAGGGGCGATTCAGATCCTGGTGGCGACCGAGGCGGCCGGGGAAGGGATCAACCTCCAGGTCTGCAACATCCTCTTCAACTACGACATCCCCTGGAATCCGAACCGCCTCGAGCAACGGATGGGCCGCATCCACCGCTACGGCCAGCGCAAGAACTGCCTGATCTTCAACTTCGTCGCCGCCAACACCATCGAAGGCCGGGTGCTCCGGCGGTTGCTCGAAAAGCTCCGGGAGATCCGCGACGCCCTCGATGACGATGCCGTCTTCAACGTCGTCGGGGAGATCCTGCCCGCGGCCCATGTGGAACGGGCACTCCGCGACTACTACGCCGGTCGGCTGGGGGATGCCGACTTGGAAGAACACCTTCTGAGGGACGTGGACGAGGGTCGGTTCCGGGCGATCTGCCGGAACGCCCTCGAAGGGCTGGCCTCGAAGAAGCTCAATCTGGAGATGCTCATCGAACGCCGGGCGAGGGCCCAGGAACGGCGGGTGGTGCCCGAGACCATCGCGCGGTTCATGCGGGACGCCGCCGAGTTCGTACCGCTCACCCTCAAGACCTTGCCGCGCCTTCCCCACACCTTCGAGCCGGAAAGAACGCCGTCGGTGCTGCGGCGGTACGAAAGCGACCCGAGCTGGAAGCTCCCTGAGCTGGCGGTCAAATACCCTCGTTGCTCGACTGATCGGGAAACGGCGGAGACGAACAACCTGGAGTGGATTACTCCGGGTCATCCTCTGTTCGAGGCGATCCGACGGCACACCTGCGCCGAGGCTCTCCCTGTCTTCGGAAAAGGCGCGACCTTCCACTCGCTCCGGCATGAAGGGCCGGCACGCATCGACTTCTACCGGGCCCGCGTGGTCGATGGCCTGGGCCAGGTGATCCACGAGCGATTATTCGCGGTCGAGGTTGTTGAGCACGGCGAGCCGCATCTGCGCGAGCCGAACCTGCTCGGGAACTTCACGCCGGCGGCCGCGCCCGCTACCCTGCCCGAGATCGCCGGGGCCCCCGAAGCGGCGGCCTGGCTCAATGAGCACGCGCTGGTGCCGTTTCTCGAAGAGACCCGCAAGGATCGCCTGGCCGAGATCGAACGCATCGCGGAGCATATCGAGCTCTCGCTGACGGAGCTCCTCCAGCGGGCGGACGAAGAGATCGGTCGGGCGGCAACCGAAATGGAACGGAAAATCCCCGGCGCCGAGGGTCGGCTCGCCCAGGCCGAGGCCCGGCATTCCGAGTTGTTTCAGCGCCGGGAACGGCGGCGCCAGGAACTCGATCGGCAACGCGCGCTGTCGCTGCAGGCCGTGGAACGGATGACAAGCGTCCTGGTCCTGCCCCATCCCGAACGCGAGACGCCGGAGGTCCGGCGCTTGCAACCCAACCCGGAGACCGAGGCCACGGCCATGCGGGTAGTCATGGACCACGAACGCTCCCAGGGCCGGCAGGTCTATGACGTCCACGAGAAGAACCTGGGCTACGACGTCACCAGCCTGGACCTCGACTCGGGTCAGCTGCGTCTCATCGAGGTGAAGGGCCTGGCCGCCGTGACGGGTACGATTCTGCTTACGCCCAACGAACGGCGCGTTGCCGAGGACCGCCGCGACTGCTACTGGCTCTACGTGGTCACCAACTGCGGTTCCGAGCCCCGGCTGCAGGAGCCGATCGAGGACCCCGCCCGCTTCGAGTGGCGCGAAGTTACCAAGGTGGCCCACTACTACCTGTCGGTGGACGCGATGACCCGGCCTGTTCAAGTAAGAGAAGACCATCCGGGATACGGAGGCGACTCGTGATCCCCAAGGAATGCAAGCGCCTGGCGGAGGTGGACTTCCCGATTGCCGAGGTATCGCGGCACGCGGCGCGGGAGAAGTCCATCCGGCACGGACATCCGAGCACCTTGCATCTGTGGTGGGCGCGGCGGCCGCTGGCGGCGTGCCGGGCGATGCTGCTCGGGCTGCTGTGGCCGGACCCCTGCGACCCGCATTGCCCAGGGGAATTCAGGCAGAAGGCCCGACAACTGCTACCCGGCGTTCCGGGCCGGGTCGGGCCGACCGACGAGGACCTGCGCAAGGCGCTGCTCAAATTCATCGCCGGTTTCGCCAACTGGGACCTTTCCAAGAATCGGAACTACCTTGAAGTCAGCCGCGCGTTGATAAAGGCCGCTCATGGCGACGAGCCGCCGCTCGTCGTGGATCCGTTCGCCGGCGGCGGCTCGATCCCGTTGGAGGCCCTGCGATTGGGCTGCGAGACCTTCGCAAGCGATCTCAACCCCGTGGCCTGTCTTATCCTCAAGGTGATGCTGGAGGACATCCCGCGGCAAGGTCCGGAGCTGGCCGCGGAGCTGCGCCGCGTGGGGGGCGAGATCAAGAGACAGGCGGAGCAGGCGCTCGCCGAGCTCTATCCGCGGGACCCGGACGGGGCGGTGCCTATCGCCTACCTCTGGGCGCGCACGGTGAGGTGTGAGTCTCCCAACTGTGGCGCCGAGATTCCGCTCATGCGGTCGTTCTGGCTCTGTAGAAAGGCCAACCGCAGGCGGGCGCTCAGATACAAGGTCGTAAAGGGCGGGCCGCCGCGCGTCGAGTTCGAGATTTTCGCGCCGAAGTCCGACAAGGAAGTGCCGGGCGGCACCGTCACGCGGGCGAAGGCGACCTGCCTCTGCTGCAACAGGGTCCTGCTGCCCGACCGCGTCCGGGTACAGCTTGCCGGGCAGCGGGGCGGGGCGGATGTGGTCTTCGATTCCAAGGGAAACCGAATCGGCGGCGCGCGAATGTTGGCGGTGGTCACACTTCAACCTGACATCCAGGGACGCAACTACCGTCTGCCCACCGGACGCGATTACGAGGCTGTCTGGAAAGCACAGAAGGGGCTCAAAGAGATTCTCGACGAGTGGGAACGCGGAGGCAAAAAAGGGCTTTGCCCGGTGCCGGATGAGCCGACTCCTGCCGGAGGAGGCTCTGGGGCCGGCCGTGCTTTCAGCGTGCAACGCTACGGCATGCTCCAGTGGGGTGACCTCTTCACGGCACGCCAGAAGGTGGCGCTGGCGACGCTAGTTGACCACGTAAGCATCCTTAAAGAACAGGCAATTACAGCATCACAGGAGATGCTTTCTATCGTTATCAATCGGTGTGCAGATTACTGGTCGTCGCTTTGTTCTTGGCATTTGACGGGAGAAAAAGTCAATCACACATTTGGTCGCCAGGCGTTGCCCATGATCTGGGATTATTGTGAGGTTTTTCCCTTCTCCGATAGCAGCGGGAACTAGACAGCGCGATGGAATGGGGCGCCAAAGTCACCGAAACTTGGTACAGATCACAATCCGGGCAAATTCAGGTCGCCGATGCCACCAGACATCCCCTGCCTGATGAGACCGTGGCTGTTTGGTTTACTGACCCGCCATACTACGACGCCATCCCATATTCTGACCTGTCAGACTATTTTCTTGTGTGGAGCAAGCGTACTCTGCCTGGCCACGCTCTATTACGGGACCCATTCGACCCAGAGAACCTCCTTTCTCCGAAGACGCGTGAGGCCGTGCAGGATGAGACCAAGAAGGACAATGGTCGTCCGAAGGATCGAGCTTGGTTCGAGGAGACAATGGCAAGGGCCTTTGCCGAGGGCCGAAGGGTGCTCCGCGAAGATGGCATCAGCTCCATAGTCTTCGCTCACAAGACCACTGAGGGATGGGAAGCCCTTCTATCCGGCATGATTCGTGGGGGATGGACAATCACCGGTTCATGGCCCATCACTACAGAGATGGGCTCGCGCCTCCGGGCACGTGACTCCGCCGCCCTCGCCACCAGTGTCCATCTCGTCTGCCGTCCGCGTCCCGAGGACGCGCCGGTGGGCGATTGGGGTGACGTCCTGAGCGAACTACCCAGGCGCGTCGGCGATTGGATGGAACGACTGCAATCCGAGGGCATTCGCGGCGCGGATCTCGTCTTCGCCTGCATCGGGCCGGCACTGGAGATCTTCAGCCGTTACAGCCAAGTCGAGACCGCCGATGGCCGTGAAATAAAGCTCGCCGAGTACCTGGAAAAGGTCTGGGAGGTGGTCGGGCGCACGGCCCTGGAGCAGGTGCTGGGCACCGCCGAGGCCAGGGCGAGGAACGGCGCGGCGGGGGCAGTCGAGGAGGACGCGCGGCTGACGGCCTTGTTCCTCTGGACGCTCCAGAGCACGAACGCCGATGCCGCGGGGACCCAGGACGCCGAGGCCGGCGCGGAGGAGACCACGGACGATGAGACAGAAGGACCTGCGACCCAGGGGAAGGCGAAGGGCTATAGCCTGGTCTTCGATGTCGCGCGCCGCTTCGCCCAGCCCCTGGGCATCGAGCTGCCCAAGTGGGAAGGCCGGATCATCGAGACCAGGAAGGGTGTCGTTCGCCTGTTTCCGGTAGCGGAACGCGCCCGGATCCTCTTCGGCCAGGACGGCGCCCAGGCGTTGGCGGAGCGGCTGGAGAAGGCCCCTGCCGGGGTTACCGCGCAGTTGGCGCTCTTCCCCGAGCTCGATGCGGCAGCCGTGCCCAAGCCGAAGGGGCGCGGTCGGGGACGCAAGAAGATCGACATCGACGTATCCGACGAGGCACTTGAGGCTGACCATAAGGGGACCACCCTTGACCACGTTCACGTGGCCATGCTGCTCCAGGCCGGCGGTCGGGCCAATGCCCTACGGGTCATCTTGAAAGCGGAGCAGGAGCGCGGGCCGGATTTCCTGCGCCTGGCCAATGCCCTCTCCGCCCTCTACCCCAGGGGCAGCGAGGAGAAGCGTCTCTTGGATGCGATGCTACTGGCGGTCCCGAGATAATGACGATGGGCATTAGGGGGCGTTCTCAATTGAGCCAAATCATCATAAAAATCAAGCCCGTAGGCTGGGTTATGGCCAGGGACGGCCAAACCCGGCACACGGTATTGCGGATCGGAAAAGCTGGGTTTCGTTCCTTGCCACCCAGCCTACAACACTTAGATTTGTTAATTGAGAACGCCCCCTAGGCAATGTCTTTAGGTTAAGAGGCTGTCTAAAAACTAACACATTGATTTTAAACTGGTAGGCTGGGGGGCAAGGAACGAACCCCAGCTTTGGTTATTGCTGGGTTTTGGCCGTCCCTGGCCGCAACCCAGCCTACTCCTTACTTTTATAATCAATAGGTTAGTTCTTAGATAGTCTCTTAGGAGGACGATCATGGAGCCTTGGTATAGAGCGATACCGCGCAAGGAGGTCCGGGAAGGACGGTCCTTCAACCCGGACGAGTTCGCCATCGCCCTCGAACAGGTGGTGGCGAAGACGGCGCCCGAGGACTACCGGGATCCGCAGCAGTTCTTCGCCCGCACCTGCTTCACCAGGGCCCTGCGCGAGCAGGCCGGCATGGTCCTGCGAAGGCTCTCCGGCAAGACCGGGAACACCGCGCCGGTGCTGGCCCTGATTACCCAGTTCGGCGGCGGTAAGACGCACACCCTGACGGCGCTCTATCACCTGGCCGGAACCGGAAAAAACGCAGCCCGGTACCCAGGGGTTGCGGGGCTCCTCGCGGACGCCGGCCTCCCATCGGTTCCCGAGGCGCGGGTGGGCGTGTTCGTCGGCAACGCCTGGGACCCGCAGGACGGCCGTGAGACCCCCTGGATCGACATCGCCCGCCAGCTCGCGGGCGACCGGGGCGTCGCCGCCCTCGGCACGGCGGCGAGGACGACGCCGCCCGGAACCGAATCCATCGCCCGCGTCTTCCAGGCGGCGGATGCGCCGGTTCTCCTTCTCTTCGACGAGGTGCTCAACTTCCTCAACCGGCATCGCGGGCTGGCGGAGTCCTTCCACGCCTTCATCCAGAACCTGACGGTTGCAACTACGGGGACGACCCAGGGCGCGGCGGTCATCAGCCTTCCCCGCAGCCAGGTGGAGATGACCGATTGGGATATGCAGTGGCAGGACAAGATTACCAAAGTGGTCCGGCGCGTCGCCAGGGACCTCATCGCCAACGACGAGGCGGAGATCAGCGAGGTCGTCCGCCGGCGGCTCTTCGAGGATCTGGGCAGCGAGCGCGTCAGGAAGAAGGTGTCGAGGGCCTTCGCGGACTGGTGCTTCGAACGGCGGGCACAGCTCCCGCCGGAATGGACCGCCGTGGACACCGCCACAACAGAGGCCAAGTCCCGCGAATTCCTCCGCACCCGGTTCGAGGCCTGCTACCCCTTTCACCCGGCCACCCTCTCGGTATTCCAGCGCAAGTGGCAGGCGCTCCCGCAGTACCAGCAGACGCGCGGCACGCTGGCGATGCTGGCCCAGTGGATCTCCATTGCCTCCCAGGAGGGCTTCAGGAAGGCCCGCACCGAACCTCTCATCACGCTCGGCTCGGCCCCGCTCTTCGATCCCGGCTTCCGCGGCGTGCTCCTCGGTCAGCTGGGGGAGTCCCGCCTGGTCGCGGCCATCGACGCGGATATCGCCGGTGAGCAGGCCCATGCCAAGCCGCTGGACGTCGACACGAAAGGCCCGCTCCTCGACATCCACCGCCGGGTGGGAACGGCGATTCTCTTCGAGTCCTCCGGCGGACAGATAGACAAGGTCGCGCATCTGCCGGAGCTGCGCTTCGCCCTCGGCGAGCCGGAGGTGGACACCACCTCCGTGGACACCGCCGCCTTCGCGCTGGAGGACAAGTCCTACTTCATCCGCAAGATAGGTTCCGATGGCTTCAGGATCGGTCACCGGCCCACGCTGAAGAAGGTAGTCAACGACCGCCGGGCCTCGCTGGACGAAGCGACCGAGATCATGCCCGCCATGCGCAAGCTGGTCGAGGACGAGTTCCGGCGTGGGGCCGGCATTCCCGTCGTGCCCTTTCCCCGCGACGGCGCGGAGGTCCCGGACACGCCGCGGCTCACGCTCGTCGTGGCTGAGCCGGAGGCCGAGTGGACCGGCAGCGGTTCCCTGCAAGAAAACATCGCCGAATGGACGAAGCAGCGTGGCAAATCCCCGCGGCTCTACCCTGGTTCGCTCGTGTGGTGCATCAAGAAGCCGGGCCGGGATCTTCGGGAGAAGGTCGAGCTGTGGCTCGCGTGGGGGCGTGTGGGCCGGGAAATCGCCGACAGGACGCTGGGGGGAGATTTCGACCGGACGGATCGCGCCGGGATCCAGTCGCAGGTGGCGACCACGGAAGAGGCCGCGAAGGAGGAGGTCTGGGGCGGCTATCGGTTTGCCGTGATCGCCGATCACCAGGAACCGGACGGACTCGGAACCATCGACCTGGGGGCCGGTCACTCCAGCAGCGGCGAGACCCTCTGTGGGCGGGTCATCTCCGCGCTCAAGTCGGCGGCGCTCCTCAACGAATCGGTCGGCGCCGGCTACATCGACCGCAACTGGCCGCCCGCGCTGAAGGAATCCGGCGCCTGGCCGTTGGCCAGCCTGCGGCAGAGCTTTCTGAACGGCTCGCTCACCCGGCTGCTCGATCCCGACACTACCCTGCGGAGCAAGATCGTCGAGTTCATCGAAAAAGGCGATTTCGGGCTCGCCTCGGGCGAAAAACCGGATAGAACCTACGAACGGGTCTGGTTCCGGGAGCCGGTCACTGCGGACGAGGTGGCTTTCGAGTCGGGTGTCTTCCTGCTCACGAAGGCCAAGGCGCAAACCTTGAAGGCCGGCATTCCGGAGTCTGCTCCGGACCCCGAGCCGGTGCCTCCTGCACCGGTGCCCGAACCGGATCCCGGACCTGAGCCGGACCCGGAGCCTACGCCTGGGGCCCGGACCAGGACCATTCGACTGGTCGGCGCCGTCCCGCCCGAGGTGTGGAATCGCCTGGGGACGAAGGTCTTGCCGAAGCTCAGGTCAGGCTCGGATTTGAGGGTCGGCGTGGATTTCTCGGTCGCGGTCGACCACGAGATGGCAGGGGGCCTGACGTCGGACCTCCGCCAGATCCTCGATGATCTGGGACTGGCAGACAAGCTTCGGCTCGATGGGGAATAGAGGGAATCCAAAGCACGACGTGGTCGGTGTCAACTGGCGGCCCTCTGTTCGAGCTGTTGGACGCGCCCTTTCAGGTCGGTTACGTCTTCTTCCAGGCGGTCCACATGGTGGGCATGGAAGCGCTCGTGTTTGGCTTGATCGAGGGCGATCCGGCGCATGAACTTGCCGAGATCATCGAGACCCCGTTCCACCCGCCCCAGGCGTGAGTTGTTCTGATCCAACCGCTTATTGGTCTGATCCAGCCGCTCATTGGTCTGGTCCAACCGGCGATTGAAGTCTTGTCGCAACTCCTCGATGCCGTCCCGGATCTGTTTCAGGATCTCGGTGGTAAGATCGGTAGTCATGATTTTGCAAGACCTGACGAATGGAGTTTCGGATACCGAATGTCGCTAGGGGGCGTTCTCAATCGAGCCAAATCATCATAAAAATCAAGCCCGTAGGCTGGGTTACGGCCAGAGACGGCCAAACCCGGCACACGGTATTGCGGATCGGAAAAGCTGGGTTTCGTTCCTCAACCCAGCCTACAACTACAACCCTTAGATGATTTATTAATTGAGAACGCCCCCTAGTGGGTTCGCCGCCTATCGCCTTTAGACAGCGGTTCTTTGTTCGAGCCGTTGGACGCGCCCTTTCAGGTCGGTTACGTCTTCTTCCAGGCGGTCCACATGGTGGGTATGGAAACGCTCGTGCTTGGCTTGATCGAGGGCGATCTGACGCATGAACTTGCCGAGATCGTTAAGGCCCTGTTCTACCCGCCCCAGCCGTGAGTTGGTCTGATCCAGCCGCTCATTGGTCTGGTCCAACCGGCGATTGAAGTCCTGTCGCAACTCCTCGATACCGTCCCGGATCTGTTTCAGGATCTCGGTGGTGAGATCGGTAGCCATGATTTCAAAATACCTGACGAATGGAGTCTCGGATGTCGAATATCGCGAGTCGGTTCGCCACCTACCGCCTTCAGGCGGCAGTTCTCTGTTCGAGCCTTTGGACGCGTTCCTTCAGGTCCGTTACGTCTTCTTCCAGGCGCTCCACATGGTGGGTATGGAAACGCTCGTGTTTGGCTTGATCAAGGGCGATCTGGCGCATGAATTTGCCGAGGTCATTAAGACCTTGTTCTACCCGCCCAAGACGCGAGTTGGTCTGGTCCAGCCGTTGATTGAAGTCCTCCCGCAACTCTTTGATGCCGTCTCGGATCTGCTTGAGGATCTCGGTGGTAAGATCGGTAGTCATGATTTCAAAAGACCTAGTGCATGGGGCCTAACCCAAGCACCGTACCTCGCCGGTCGATCCGCGACGTCGGTCGGGTTCTGTCTTTCAGGCCGGAAACGCGCGGGTACGTGCCCCGATAGAACTCAGTATACTTGATAAATCACTCGAATGGCTCCGCAACAGGGCAAGCACGTATCCATCACGGTAGTCGTCCGGAATCCATAGAGAGCCAATACTATTTTCGTCTCTTACCATTGCCGGGAAATCACAAAGAGGAGCCTGGATGGATATCATCTTCCTGCGCGGGTTGCGCGTCGAGACCGTCATCGGCATCCATGACTGGGAGAAGGAGATCAGGCAGCCGGTCGTTCTGGACCTGGAGATGAGCGCGGACGTGGCGAAGGCCGCGGCCGGCGATCGCATCGAGGACACCCTCGACTACAGGGCCGTTTCCAAGCGCCTCAAGCAGTTCGTAGGCGAAAGCCGGGTCGATCTGGTGGAGACCCTGGCGGAACGCTGTGCCGGGATCATCCGCAAGGAGTTCGGCGTGCGCTGGGTGCGGCTCAGCCTCAACAAGCTCGGCGCTGTCTCCGATGCCGCGGACGTGGGCGTCGTCATCGAGCGCGGAGAGCGCGATTGAACCTGCCGCCAATGGCGCGTTGCTGGATCAGCATCGGCACCAACCAGGATCGGGAACGCTGCATCCGGGGTGCGGTACAGGCCCTGCGCGAACGGTTCGGACAGCTGATCCTGTCTTCCGTCTACGAAAGCGAAGCGGTCGGCTTCGACGGCTGGCCCTTCTTCAATCTGGTGGCCGGATTCGATTCCAACGAGCCGGTGAGCGTGCTCCTTACTGCCCTGCGGTCCATCGAAGCCGGCTTCGGGCGCGTTCGCGGTCTGCATCGGTTCGCTCCCCGGACCCTGGACCTCGACCTGTTGACCTACGGCGACTTCGCTGGAACGGTCGCCAGCCACAAACTGCCGCGAGATGAAATCCTGTACCATGCATTCGTGCTGGGCCCGTTGGCGGAAGTGGCCGGTCAGGAATTTCATCCAAGCGTTGGTCGCCGCTATGGCGAGCTCTGGCGTGACCTTGAAAAGACCACACCACCCTTACGGCCGGTAGTCTTCGAGCTATGACATAGGCGATTTTTGTCGAGTGACACACCATCTTGCTTGCCTTTTCGTCCGTCTTCCGAGTTGCGACAACAGTTACACAGCCCAACTATGCGCTTGTTGTCGCGCCTTGAAGATAAACGAAAATAACGAAAATTCAGCGCCATCCGGTCTGTTGTTTTCCGCTGATCGCCTTACTGCTGGAGCGTCCTGCCGCCGTCGACCGCGATAATCCGGCCGGTGATGTAATCGGCATCGCGCACCAAAAACACCAGGGTGTGGACAACATCCATGGGCGTACCGGCACGTTTCAGCACCGTACGGGTGAGGAGTTCCTCTTTGAAGTCGTCATCCGGGTCCTCCTCGGGCCACAGAATGGCCCCCGGGGCAATGCCGTTGACCCGCACCTGCGGTCCCAGCTCCCGCGCCAGAGTTTTTACCATCATGGCATTACCCGCCTTGGCAATGGAATAGATGGGGTAACCCTTCAGGGGCCGCTCGGCATAGATATCCACCAGATTGATCACGCAGCCGGAGGTGGATCGCAGCAAGGGTGCGGCCTCCTTGGTCAGGAAGAAGGGCCCCTTGAGATTGGAGCCCATGAGATCCTCCCATTGCTCCTCGTCGGCGTCGCCGAAGGGCGTCGGATAAAAGCTGGATGCATTGTTGACCAGCACATCCAACCTACCCCGGAAGGCGCGGACCTGCTCGATCAGACCGGCGAACCCGAGACAACGGTTGAGATCGGCCTGGTGCAGGCGTACGGAATCGGGTCGGGACAGCTCCAGCTCGGCCCCGAGGGTGCGTGCGGCGGCCTCCGATCTGTGGTAGTGGAGGACGATATCCATGCCCAGCGCGTGCAGACTGCGCGCGATCCGGGCACCGATGCGACGGGCGGCACCGGTGACCAGTGCGACCTTTCCCGAAAGTGCCTCTGTGTTTTGCGCCATCTTGACTCATTTGCGGTCTGAAAGAAACCGGGAGACCGAAGCGGGCAAACGACGCCTCACCCTTTGGGAATCCCGCGCTTGGCAAGCCGGTCCGCTCGTTCGTTCTCGGGGTGTCCGGCGTGACCGCGTACCCAGCGCCACTCGAGCTCGTGCCGGGAGACGGCCTGGTCCAGGCACTCCCACAGATCCCGGTTCTTGACCTGCCGGCGGTCCGCCGTCCGCCAACCATTGCGCTTCCAGCGCGCCATCCAGGCCGTGACGCCCTGTTTCACATACCGGGAGTCGGTAGTGACCCGCACGCGGCTGGGACGCTTCAGGGCCTCCAAGGCCCGGATCACGGCCATCAGTTCCATGCGGTTGTTGGTGGTAGTGGCCTCCCCACCCCAGAGCTCTTTCTCCTGCGTGCCGTAGCGCAGCAGCGCACCCCATCCCCCGGGACCCGGATTGCCCTTGCAGGCCCCGTCGCTGAAGACCTCCACTCGGTCAGACACGGGGCCCCTCCGCTGCTCCGCCGAGTCCGGCGCCGCGTGTGGTGGTCCCCCGGGTAGTGGGCTCCACAGCCCCGGCCGCAAGGACCGGCCGCCGATTCTTCCAGGACGGGCGCAGCGGTGTCAGGGTAGATACCCGTTTGACCGCCCGCATGGCATAGACGCCGCCGAGCACCGGCCAGAACCGCCGCCCCATGGTGTCCAGAAACGAAAACTGCTGTAACAGGGCACGACGCCAGGGAGGACGGAACATCATCATCTCCTGCAGATCGATATCGAAGCCGAGCAGCGACAGCCAGTCACGGATGCGAAAGGGGGTCAGAAACCTGCCGTTCCAGGGTCCGCTGTCCTGTCCCCGCCGCACCAGACGCCAGATACCCCACAAGCTCAAGGCGTTGAAACCGAACACCACCAGCCGGCCCTCGGGGATCAGTACCCGCTCCACTTCTCGCAGAACCTGGCGGGCGTCGTCCGCGAACTCCAGGGTGTGGGGAAGTACCACCACGTCCACACTATCGGCGGCAATGGGTAGTCGATCCGGGGCGGCAACCGTCTGCAATCCGAGGGTGTAATGAGCAGCAGCGGCAGGCAGCAAAATGTGCCGACGGACCTGACTGCCCCGAATCGCCTCCGAGAGGCCCGCGCCGCCGCCGACCTGGAGCAGATAATAGCCGAAGATGTCGCGGAGCATGCGCTCCAGACACTGCGCCTCCTGCTCGGCCAGCTCCCTGCCGAGGGGTGAACAATACCAGGCATCCAGGGGTAAGACCGGTGCCTGCTCGCGGCGATCGGGACGATCGATCATGTCACCTGACCATACGGAAAGTCGGAACCGGAAAGCCTGGTACGGATGCTCTCAACTACCGATCTGCCTGCCGGCAGGCAGGTAACATTGAGCGAGCAGGACCTTCACGGAAGAGTTAGCCGCAAATCAACGCAAATGAACGCAAAAAATGCAAAGGGATCAAAAACCATCGATGATGGCAGGCCGATTTCGAGCGATTTGCGTTCATTCGCCTTCATTTGCGGCAAAAAAGAATTCTCAATAAAAGAACCGAACCGATGGTACGCGCTCAGGCCCGAACAAGCGTAGCCAGAAAATCCACGGTGATGCGTGCGCTCACCCCCCACAGCAGCTCCTGGTCGAATTTGTCGAAGAAGATCACGTCCCTGGCCTCGGGATGATCCGGCGACGGCCAGGTGAGAACCCGTCGGTTGGCGGAATCTCCGAGCCAGGCCAGGGGAATACCGAACACCCGAGCGACCTCGACGGGATCAGGCGTAAGCTCCAGGGGCCATGGGATCTCACCCACGACAGGGGTGACCAGATAGTTACTCAGGGTATGCATTGGCCGCAACTCACCGAGCAATACCACCTGCTCGGGATCCAGCCCGATTTCTTCCTGCGCCTCGCGTAGGGCCGTAGCGGCCGCATCCGGGTCCGTCGGCTCCCGGCGACCGCCGGGAAACGCGACCTGGCCGCTGTGATGGTCTCCTATATGCTCGGTGCGGCGGATGAAGAGCAAATGCCAAGCCTCCAGGTGCCGAAACATGGGCACCAGGACCGCTGCCGGCCAGGGTTTCCGTTGCGGTGTTCCCGGCAGCTCTCGGGACGGAGGGCGGGATCCCCGGTCGGATCGCAGCCGGTTGGAGATTGCTCCGCGGTCGAGCTGATCGAGCATTGCACCGATATCCATCTACCCTTAGGTCGAGTTGTAAGCTGGAAACGGCAAGCACCTGACGAGTGAGTTTGGTATAGTTTACCAGCTAATATGTCAACATGTCCTGGTCAAGGCATCTCACCTGGAGGTTCCGCCGCGTCGCACGTGCGGCGGGTAACCGGTAAGAGGCCGTCCAGGATCCTTGAGGGACCCGAATCTTTACAAAGTGGACCAGATCGGAGATATCCTCGGTCCTGCTGGAGTGCTCTCCGAGCGCCTGGCGGGCTATCGCCATCGTCCCCAGCAACAGGCCATGGCGGAGGCGGTGGCCGCTGCCCTGAAAGCCGGCGAGACCCTCATCTGCGAGGCCGGCACCGGCACGGGTAAGACCTTCGCTTACCTGGTCCCGGCCCTGCTTTCGGGGCGTAAGGTTCTGGTCTCCACCGGAACACGCAATCTTCAGGACCAGCTCTTCCACCGCGATCTGCCGGTGGTCCGCGAGGTCCTGAAGGTCCCCGCGCGCATCGCCATGCTCAAGGGGCGGGGGAATTATCTGTGCCGCTATCGGTTGGATGCGGCCCTGCAGGATCACCGGCGCCGGTTCGCGGCACTACGCCGACAGCTACTTCGGGTGCGCGACTGGGCCGCGGTGACCCGCAGCGGCGACGTGGCCGAGCTCGATCTGCCGGAAGATGCCCCCGTGTGGCCGGCGGTGACCTCCAACGGCGACAACTGCCTGGGTCAGAGCTGCCCGGAATGGGGCCGTTGCCACCTGGTCGAGGCCCGCCGCCGGGCCCAGGGGGCGGACCTGGTGGTCATCAACCACCATCTGTTGTGCGCGGACCTCTCGCTGCGGGACGAGGGCTTCGGTGAGATCCTCCCCGGTGCGGACTGCTACATTGTCGATGAGGCCCATCAGTTGCCGGATGTGGCGGGCAGCTTTTTCGGTATGGCGGTCAGC
Source organism: Candidatus Thiosymbion ectosymbiont of Catanema sp. Cochon2018 (assembly GCA_011392765.1). Taxonomy (GTDB): domain Bacteria; phylum Pseudomonadota; class Gammaproteobacteria; order Chromatiales; family Chromatiaceae; genus Thiosymbion; species Thiosymbion ectosymbiont_A. Next base: position 131,994 of record WYCW01000006.1, read on the forward strand.
GGCCGCCAACTGCTGGATCTGACCAGGGACCTGGAGCTCGAGTACCGGCGCGAGGCGGGTGATGCCCCTGCGCTCCTCGAGCGCGCCGATGATCTGCGCCACGGGGTCCTCGACCTGCGCCTGAGCCTGGGCGAGGAGACCCAGATCCGGCGGGGACCCTGGCGCGAGCTGATGGAGGACCCTGACTCGATCCGGGCGCTGGAGATAGTGCGCACCCGGCTGAGCGACCTGCACGCCGCCCTCGCTGCCTTGCAGGGGAGAAGCAAGGGGCTCGATAGCTGTCTGGCCCGCAGCGCCGAATTCGTCCGGCGTCTTACCCTCCTGGCAGAGGGCGACGAGTCGGAGGACATCCGTTGGTATGAGACCCAGGGCAAGGGCTTTCGGCTCCACCAGACGCCGTTACAGGTGGCGGACATCTTTCAGGCCCATCTGGCACAGCGCCCGACAGTCTGGGTCTTTACCTCCGCGACCTTGGCCGTGGGCGAGCGGTTCGATCACTTCGCTCGCCAGCTCGGCATCGGCGACGCCCGCATGGAACGCTGGGAAAGCCCCTTCGATTATGGCCGTCAGGCCCTATGGTTCGTACCCAGGGGTATGCCGGATCCTACCACCGGGGTTTACGGCACGGCGGTCGTGGAGCTGGCGGCACAGATCCTCGAATCCAGCCGCGGCCGTGCCTTTCTGCTCTTCACCAGCCACCGGGCACTGCGTGCGGCCGCGCACTGGCTGGAATCCCGTATCCCGTATCCGTTGCTGGTACAGGGCAGCGCCCCGCGGGCCGAGCTGCTGGAGCGCTTCCGGCGTCTGGGCAATGCCGTATTGCTCGGAACCGCGAGCTTTTGGGAAGGGGTGGACGTGCGTGGGGAGGCCTTGTCCTGCGTCATCATCGACAAGCTGCCCTTCGCCTCTCCGGGGGACCCGGTCCTCGCCGCCCGCATCGATGCCCTGCGGCGGCGAGGCGGCAATCCCTTTCGGGACCTGCAGTTGCCCCAGGCGGTCATCGCCCTCAAGCAAGGGGCGGGGCGTCTCATCCGGGATGTCCGGGATCGCGGCGTGCTGGTGGTCTGCGACCCGCGTTTGCTGAGCCGTTCTTACGGCCATGCCTTTCTCGCCAGTCTCCCCCCCATGCTCCGCTCCCGGGACCTGCGGGACGTGCAACGCTTCTTCGCGGCGGATGCCTAATCCGCTTTCTCATCGGGAATTGCCGACCTGGTGAGATGGGCGGGCGTCTGCCGACGCAGCCTTGCCCAAGACCTCGGAGGCCCACCGATTGATACTCTGTTTGCGTACTTGTGCGGCCGTTGCCACGGCTGCATGGATATCCGGGCTTATACGCAGCATCAGATTTCCGGAGTACGGCCGTTGCGGAGTCTCACCGCGCTGTGCGCAAACCGCCAGATAGTGATCGACTGCCTCATGGAAGGCGGTCTTCAGCTCGGCTACCGTTGTGGCCTGGAAGCTGGCGATATCGCGAATGCCGGCCAGATGGCCGACGAAAATTGCATCGTCATCGTCGTACTCGATACGGGCCGTATATCCGTTATAGGTCATACTATTCATTTGTAAGAACTGGTTCCGTCATGGCTTAAGCAAATTACCAATGTGTTACAAAACCCTATCGCCTAACGTGCGTTCGGCGTCTGTTTCCGGTTTGCGGTGGTCTGTCCGGTGGATGGTGCTTCGATTGTCCGGACCGGTTTTTCGGTACGTGGCAATAGCTTACCGATACCCAACCCCAACCGGTCCTGGCGAGCACGCAGGCCATACCCCAAGGCAGCACCGCCCGCCGTGGTCAGGGTGAGCAGGCCCAGGGTTACAAACTGCGTCAGCATCACGACTATGCCCAACCCGGCCGCCCCGCCAAGCACCAGGCTGGTCTTTAGATTGCCGCCCGGGGATGCGCCTTGCCGTTCCCGGGAGACCCGCTGCCGGCTGTTCTTGACTTCTTTGACCTTCTCTCGCTCCGCGCGTACCCGGATTTTCTCACGTTCGCGCGCAAAGCCTTCTCGCGCCCGTGACAGCGCCTGCCTGCGCGTCCCTTCGGCCATGGAAGTGAACCAAAAAGCGGTCAACGCACCGATGGCCAGATTGAGCAATAAAAAGAGGAGCCCGGTCTGTTCCAGATCGGTGCGATAGGCGGTGACCACCAGCAACACGGTGACGCCTTGGACGACCAGGACGCCGATCAGATATTTGAGGAAACCGGTCAAGCTGAACGGTAGCATTGGAATTTGAGAAAATTCTCGTGGAAACATCGGACCCGTATGGTAGCCATGTATCGGAAGGTAGCGGCGGAACAGGATAGGGCAGGACACGGGCAACGCTGCCCTGTTACCTTGCGCGAACGCTTTGCGCTAGTGGTGTTGCGGGCCATATCCCGGCTTCCCCTGTCCTGGGTCCATCGGCTCGGGACCGGCGTCGGTTGGCTGATGTTGAAAATTCCCAACAAGCAACGTCGCAATGCCCTGATCAACATTCGGCTCTGTTTCCCGCACCTCGAAGTTGGTCAAGCCCTGGCCTTTTGCCGACGGTCATTCTTCGAATACGGCAAGACCTATAGCGAGGTCGCTTACCTGTGGCTCCGTCCGGCCCGGCAGGTTCTATCGCTGGTGCGTGAGGTTTCGGGCGGTGAGTTATTGTGCCGCGACGACGGGCGCGGGGTAATCGTTTTGTCCCCGCACTTGGGCGCCTGGGAGTTGGCGGGGCTGTATCTTTCGGCTCAGGGACCCACAACGACGCTCTACAAACCTCAACCCGAGCTGGACTGGTTGATACGCGAGGCCCGGGGGCGGATCGGCGCCAAGCTGGTTCCGACCGATCCGCGGGGAATCCGCAGGCTGATTCAGGCCCTGAGGCGCGGGGAGTACGTCGGGATTCTCCCCGACCAGGAGCCCAAGGTGAACCCCGGATCGGTGTTTGCCCCCTTCTTCGGCGTTCCCGCCTTGACCATGCTCCTGATCAATCGGTTGGCACAGAAAACAGGCGCCCGCGTGATTTTTCTGTTCGCGGTGCGGTCGCCGCGCGCCGAGGGCTTCCACATCCATTGCCTGCCGGCACCCGTGGGGATCGATTCCGAAGACGAAACCACCGCTGCGACGGCCCTCAATCGAGGTATCGAAGACGCCGTCAACACCTGTCCGGAGCAATACCTCTGGACCTATAAGCGCTTCCGCAGGCGTCCGCCGGGTATGCCGAAGCTCTACCAGGGACCGCTGTAAACAAAAGGCGGCGGCTGGATGCGCGTCCGATTGCCGCAATTGATCGGAGGCTACTTGACCTCGGCCGTGGCTGAGCCACTCTCGCCCTTGTTATCGGTCCAGGAGATCTGAACGGTATCGCCCTCCTTGGCACCCTTGAACCTGAAGGCAAGGTAGGGGTTCTTGGATACCCCGCCGCTCCACAGGGCCTTCATCACCTCCTTTTCCTTCCAGGTGCAGACCACTTCCCGGATGAAGTGGGCAGGGATAAGCTCACCCGTCTTTTGGTCTTTGCGCCGCCCGGTTTCCATGGGGTGACTTATCAGCGTCTTTACTTCGGTTACAGTATCCCCCGTAACAGCATCCTTCTTGAGTCTGGCGCGAATCTTGATCGATTTTTCCATCGTTACCTCTCACCTCGGTATTCGTTTAATGAGGGGGATCAGCCGCCGCAACCGCCGATAGTCACCTTGACTTCCTTGGACGCGCTCATGACCTTGTCTCCGGCCTTGACGAGAACCACGACGGTTGCCGTCTTGGCCATCTTGATGCGAGTCGCCGCATAGCCGAGCGCGCCCTCGCCCAGGTTGAAGGAAGCGACGAGAGGTGCCTGATTGCCGGTGGCGATGATCGAGATGGATTCGATGCCTTCCATTTGGGACTCTACGGTCACCGGGACCACGGCGCCGTTCTCGGCAATGTCCGGAGCCTTGATCTTGACGTTTGCGCTGGTTTCATGGGTAGCAGTGCCCAGCAGCTCCTTCAGGGCATCATCCACCTGCTCGGCCGTGAAGGCACTCTCCGGCCAGGCCGCCAGCAGGGCCCGCGGCATGAGCAGACCGGTTCCCACCGCGGCACCGACCGCGCCCACGGTCAACGACCCCTTCAGCAGGATTCTGCGTTTTGCATCAGTCATCGCCAATCTCCAGTCGAGAAACAGTTGAAGGTTATGGGTTGGATTCCCACCGAAGGTCCGGTTATCTTCGACCCCTACGGGCCCACTCTCGTTGCGGAAAGATATCCTGTGTGAGCACGGGAAACGAGAGTTTCGGTAAGCTTAACCCAACTCAATACCCACTGAAAGAGGATTACGCCATGACCGTCTGCAAAGAAATCAAGAGCTTCTCCCGTGCCCACGAACACATTGCGGACCTGTTCTCCGTGCTGGCCCTCGTACTGCTTTTCGCGACCGTCTGGGCCGTCCTCGAATACCATCAGGTCCTGCTCGAGTGGTGGCATCACAACATGGCCCTCAACACCGTCTTCCTGGTCGCGGCATTGGTGCTGGACGTATTCCTCGTCCTCGGCTTTCTGGCGGTCGGCTCCGCCCGCTTCGGCGATGACGACGAAAAGTGCTTCGGCACCTTCCGTGGGCGGCGCGGTACCCTCGGAAAACCCTTCGGCGCCTTCCGCGCCTGGCTTCACCACATGGAAAACGTCGGTAAGAAGCATCGTTGAAGTAAGCACCTATTAGTGTTCCAATTTTGTTGTCGTCGAGTAGAGGGAACCTTGAAAAATTCCCTCCCTGGGATTTTTCAAGGCGCCCGGTAAAGAATTCAGAGCAGCCCCTTCTCCTTCCAGAACTTCTCGGCACCCGGATGCAGGGGAGTGATGATACCGTTGAGACCGGTCTCCAAACCCATTTCCTTAAAAGTCTTTTTCTGACCGGCCATATAGGTGAGCCCCTCGTCCGTATAGATTTTGGACAACAGATCGTAAACGATCTCATCCGCAACCTCGGCGTTGGCGACCCACAGGGCCGAATCCTGGAAGGAGGCGACGTCTCGATCAACGCCCTGGTAGGTTCCCGCCGGAATCTTGATGCGGGTGAAATAGGGATATTTCTCGTAGAAGCCGCTCTCGCGGGCGTCTTGGTCCACATCGATGAGAGCGATGTCGTTGGTCCGGGCGGCCATCATCACCGCGCCGGAGGGAAAGCCGGTAAACAGCCAGAAGGTATCGAGCTGGCGGTTGCCGAAGGCGTTGGCGGCATCGTTGTAGCCGATGGCGTTGCGCTTGATCTTATCCCAGATACCCAGGTGGGTGAAAAAGAGCTCACAGTTGGCGAAGGCGCCCGAGCCCGCGTTACCCACGCCGACCTTTTTGCCTTGCAAGTCCTTCACGCGGGTGATTCCGGAGTCCTTGCGCACGACCAGCTGAGCGGGTGATCCGTAGAGGTAAGCGACCGCCAGTACGTTTTCGTATTTTCTCTCGTCATTTTTCAATTCGCCTTCGCGGCCGAGATGCACGTGTCCGGAGAAAACCACGCCGAACTGCATCTTACCGGCGTTCACCTTGCGCAGGTTCTCGATCGATCCGGCGGAGGACTGGGCCTTGACCCGGTAGGTTTCGGATTCCTTGACGGGCCCGTAGGTCTGGATCGAGTTCGCGACGATCTGGAAGGTGCCGCCCGCGGGGCCGCCGCCGAACACGATACGTTCGGCGGCCAAACCGACGGAGGGGATGGCGAGCATACAGGCCAGCAGTACGGCACCGGCGGTAAGGATCATTCTCGGCTTCATCTTCATGAGGGACTCCTCCGGCAGGTAATGTTTGCGATGGACGATGGGCAAAGAGACATGAGGTAAAACGGGAAGAAGGATCCGACGGGCCGGCGCGACCCGTTAAGCTCCGCTCAGGCCTTTGGACCGGACCGTTCGGCCAACTGGGCCTCGAGCCGACTGACCCGTTGCGCAAGTCCGGTCGGCTCGGGAACCTTGTTTACGAGTTGCCGAAAGGCGCTGTCCTGGATCCACCAATCCATACCGATCTCCTTGGCCTTGTCCACCGAGCAGATGACCAGCCGCAGCTGGATGGTCAGCAACTCGATGTCCACCAGCTTGATCTTGATGTCGCCGGCAATCACTACGCCCTTGTCGAGCACGCGTTCGAGTACGTCGGCCAGATTGCTGGTTTCGAGCGAGTGTTTCAGTCCGCCCTGTGTCGCCATATCGTTTCTCCGGACGGCTTTGGTTTCGATTAGGTCCTGTTGATAGTTAGAGACTGTATAAGAACTAGCGAGGCTTCGCCTCAGACCGACAAGGCGTGAGGCCCCAAAAGCCCCTCTCCCGTAAGGCCCCATCTCCTACGCCCAACCAGCCGTTGGAGAGCCGGGATAGGTCGAAATCGGGATCGGGATCGGGATCGCAATCGGAATCTCGATTTCGACCCCGATTTATGCACGGCACAAACTTGACTCATTTGTAAAGATGCGGGTCCCTCAAAGATCCTAGCGAGGTTTCACCTCAGACCGACGAGGCATGAGTCTTCTGTCAAGGAGGTAAAGATTTTTTATCCAAAGATTACGCAGATTTCCGCAGATTATTTCATTCTTAATCTGCGAAAATCTGCGTAATCTGTGGACAAAAAAGAGATCGAAACGCTCAGCAAACCGCATCATTGAGTGCACGCAAAATTTGACTCATTTGTAAAGCTACGGGTCCCTCAAGGAATCCTAGCGAGGCGTTGCCTCAGACCGACGAGGCGTGATCATCGCTCTCTCGCGATCGAAAACGGAACCGTGATCGTGGTCGTGATCGTAGTCGTAATCGGAGACGCAAGGCAAAGCGGGCCTGGAAAACCTGATGGCTACGGGTTTCGACCCGGCACCTGGCCGGGACCTCTAGATTCCACGATCGGCGAAAGTATTCTGTCTCTCCTACGGCGGCTTCGATCACGATCACGACAACGAAAGAGGTTAGACGTTTGCGAAATTTGACTCATTTGCACAAAATCCGGTCATTCAAGGAATCCTAGTAAATGCCAACAGGAGCTTAGTAGTCAGATTGCCGGGCGGATGACTTCATCTAAAGCAGCTTACCCAGCGGCCCCAGATCGATGTTCAGGTCTTCTTCGGTCAACCCGAACGCCCGGCGCAGACGCTCGATCTCTTCGGTCTGCTTCATCAGGGCCAGGCCCAACCGCTCGATCTCATCGTCCGTGAGGGTGCCGGAATCCATGCGCCTGATGGCCTGACGCTCCAAAAGCTCGTGCAGTAGGCGTACCAGTGCCAGCACCAGCCGGCCGAGCCCGCTCTTGACGTCGTCATCGGACACATTGATGCGCGGAGTCATGCCCGTGACGGGTCGCTCCTCCGGCGGCGTTTCGGAACGCATGACGCGCGCGAAGTCGGACATATCCTCCGACAGGATCCGAGCATCCGCATTGCCGACGCGACTCATGGGGGTTCCTCCGGGTGGACCTCGACGCTGCGCAGTGCCGTGTCCAGGGAGGATACCAGGACTCGCAGGCTCACGTAGATCAAGTCCACATTCGCCACCGAGATCGTGGCCTCACCGATGATGACGGCCCCTTTGTTGAGGATCCGATCCAGCATCTCCGACAGGGCGATCTGTTCCTGGTCCGTATGGGGGTAGCGGGCCATGCGTCAGGGCCTCGGGTGGTTGATTATTGCGATTGTCAACACAGCGTTAAAGCGGCTTTTTGGGCTGACACATGGTGGCTATCGTTTGAGATCCAACACCTGTTATGTCATATTCGGTTTCGGCAAGCGCAGGAGAAAGGTAGAGGCCGCTTCTCGCAAGTGGCAGTCCATATGGGTGGGACCCTCAGTTCCTGGGGCCAACAATCACAGGCCCCCGAGGTTTTCGACTTCGGGGGCCTCTTTACTAAGATTACCAAAATCCGTATTGCCAACACTCAAAATTTCTGGCGGCTAACGTTACCCATAACCGGTCGAAAAAAGCAGAGTGAGGAACGAGCGGCGCTTTTTGCCGTTCGAGTGAATTTGCCTTGTTAGCTAACGGCTTGGCTCAGGCGCCCAATGCCGCGTGGCACCGAGCTTGAAACCTGCTGAGGAGCCGGACCGCGGCATTGGGTCGTCTGCAGCCGAATGTTAGGCGAATGATCTGTGAAAAACGACCCATCAATTGAGTCTGGCCCCTTTTCTTTAGGTTTTGGCGGCTTTTAACAACAATTCATTTGATAGCGCATTGGCTGACTTAAAGGCTTCTTCCATATCGCGCCTATTAATGGATGGATCATCCTTCAACGCCTTATAGGTATGAAGTTCATGAATCATCTTATTTCTAATTTTATTGAGACATACAGCCTTATCATATTGTTCCTTCGTAATAAAGCCAAGTACGTAAAGGCACTTAATGCCTTGGCTCAAATTGATATCCTGTGAAACACCTTGAACATGAATAAATTCACTCATTTTCCGTTTTGGACCACACGCGAATATCAACGTGCGAACGCAAGACTCAAGATGCCCATGCATAAGTTGAACACCCTCAAACAAGTAATCACCATAAAAAGCATCTAGCGCTTGCTTTTGGACATTGTTGCCGAGATCGAACTTATCATCATCCATGTTTGGTTCCTTGCGGTTCGACAGTCTGCATTAATGAGGTCTTTCTTAACAAACAAAACGGGTGTCCTTTATACCAGCCAAATTGTACTAACTGAAGCTTTCAATTTTCTCTTTACAGAGTTTTTCTGTCAACTCTTTTAATTGATTTACTCTACAGGCTAACCATTCCAGTTGATTTTTTGAAATTGAATAACTCGGTTTGTAACGCGCATCAACATAGGCTTTACGGAGCAATTTAAAACACTCTTTTTCTTCTTCCGTAGCTTTGGGAAATACAGACAGGAACTTGGGCTCAATGCTTCCGACTCTTTGGCCTAGTTTCTCTAAATCATGTGTACTTGGTTTATAGCGAGTAAACACCAATAAAATCGTTCCGTATAGTTTTTCTGTTGCCTGATGAAGATCAAATGCCGCGAGATTATACATTTCCTCCGAATAGTGGAATTCATATGTTTTAATGAAATCATTTGCTCCTTGAAACCACTGATCAAAATCTTCTTCAGCGAGTTTTCTACGTTCCCCACTAGTGATTTCTTTTGGCTCCTCTAGCTCAAACTTTCCTGAGTCATGTAGCAGGATACCTTCTCGCAGGATGTCAATATAAAAGTACTGACTTTTCCTTAAACGACGATTTACAAACTGGATATCTTCGGCAATCAAGCTGATTGGAGTTCTATGGGTAGTCTTGGCTAATTTTTGAGCAAGCTGACTATTCTGCTCAATTTTGCTGGCTTGACGAGGTGTTTCAGTAATGACAAGAAGGTCAAAATCGCTTTGATAGCGATAGAGAAGTGTTTCTGGGTCAAGGTCTTCTACCCAGTTACCACGGGCATAACTCCCAAACAAGATAAGCATATCGAGATCAACTTCTTCTCGAAATAATTTCGATAGCTCTTTGTAATTCCTGCTGTTTTTGTTCAGGAAGGTGTTCAAGGGAGGTTTTCATTCTCTTAATGATAATCCCTTCGTCTCTCCAATGCCTGGTTGAAGAATACAAGTTAGCCGCTGGGGTGTTGAGTGATTGAAAGGCTAACAGGTGGTAGCGTGTAGGATGGGTAGAGGCGCGGGCTCAGGTAGTTGTTTTTGGCGCGGTTTTTCCCGCGCCGAAACCCATCATCAGGGGTTTCCGTGGATGATGGGTTTCGGCGCAGTCAAGATTATTGACATACCCAAAGTTCATTGGTGCGCCTCTACCCAATCCTACCGCGCTTGACTCTTTTCGTCACTCTTTCCGCACCGCCAGTTCATAATCGCCACGAGAGTCATAGTTAAAAGACTTCACCACTATATAATAAATATTACTAGCATTACTTTCAAAAGAAAGCGTTACAGGTTGGTCGCCCAATTCTGTTTGTCGTTTAATTCTATTTTCAACAGCATCATAAATCTCCACTGTCGCTCCAAAACCGGGCAGAGAGAGCTTTCGTAAAATAACTCTTATCGTGCTGCTGGACGCATTGAATTTGTAGAAATCTCGGTCTTGGTTTGTGGCTATTGAACCGCGAATTGTTGTCCCTTCTGCAATTAAATTTGCAGCAGCAATATGATCGTTGGGTTCTTTATCCGCAGTACTTGGCACCGAACCGATTGATTCGCTAGGCACTTCTGTTTTTCTAGCGGTCGTCGTTTGGGGGACTTTAGCTACCTGATCAAGCTTGATTTGCTCCGGCGATGTTGCTGGCATTCGCGGTGCTTCCTGCGTCAAATGTATCGTGAGACCAATCAAAACGAATACTAAACCGAGCACTCCAGAAGCAATTCGCCCCGTTACGCCGGGCTCAATCTTTCCGCTGATATTACCAACTACAGCGATGAACAAAAAGAGTACCCCGGCAATGATAAACAAGGTTGCTACAGGTGCTGTGAGTACCCCATTGAGGAACTCATCCATGGTCTTGCCTCCGGTTAGTGATCAGGTTCGTCATATGAAAGGTCGGGATAGAAATGTAGCGCGCGCATGATTTAGGTAAACGACTTCCGGTGTGTCCGCCGTTTCCGGCATCGTGGCAAATGGTCATCATACCGTACATCACGTTTCTACAAGCCCCCCCTACGATCCCGGACGGCCGGATTTCACGGGTCCGGTTCTGACCCTGACTTAACCTACGGTCGCCTTCCTCCCATGCATGAAGCTCAAGTGCTGACTCACATACACCCCTCTGCATGGCAGTTTATTTCCAGGTCGCCTCCGCTCTGTTCTCCGGCCCTACTATGTCCGGATACTCATGAGGCTGTCAGGTGCCCAGAGCCCCTTTGCATGCTCCGGGTGTTACCCTTCGCGTCGGGATCTCAAGAATCCCGTCGGCAGGCATTACCCCGCCTTCATCGCTTCTACGGACTCATGCGCCGATCCGAAACCCTCCTCATGCCTCGGAAACCCCTCGCACACAAGGTCTTTGCAGGTTGCTGTCAGCCTCTGCTGGGAGTCAGGCCTTCCCGGCGTTATCTCTGCGAATCTTTCCTCACGTGCTTGGACCCCTACCCCGGCTGCTCCCGTGGTGCACTTACCCGTTTCTTCCCACAGGACAACGGCCTTCCCGACGTTAGGACCCGGTCGGCGCAGTCGCTTTCGCGACCATAGCTATACCCCTACAGCAATTTCAGTAGGGAGCCTTTTTCGCGGCTGCAGTCATTCTCTCATGTTCAGGTCCGTGAGTTTGCTCGCCACCCCGATTGCTCCTATCGCAGTGCGCCGTTGTTCCGCTCACTTTCAAGCATCCGTAGGGTTCGGTGGATATTCCGTCGCTTTCGCTCCGGCCCTCAATCCGACTCCCATCGATCCTCTCAACTCCCGGCAGCACACAGGGCAGCCGTAGCTTCTACGTCCCCGCCTCTCTCGGTTTGTTGCCTCCCCGAGCAAGGGATATGCTAACCGTCCGTTTCGGGCAACTGACGGTAGAGGGACTTCCACCCTCTTAGATTCGCAGCCTTGCCGGCTGCTCCCCTAACGGCACGGATAAGCTGCCGCCTACTGCGCTGGCACGGTGGTTCAGAATTGCTACGAGCTCAATGCGCAGTAGGCGGTCAGCTTGAGCCGCGTGTTAGCCGCCATTTTTCATTGCTTTACGATGGACTTCCCGATTACTACCCTTCAAACTCTGAAGCGTGGTTCAGCCAGCGCCATGCGTGACCGGAGCCTCCTTCGTTTGAAGACTGCACGGAACTTGAATGGATGCGCTGGCTGAACCACACAACGCCCAAGCGGACCTTCCCCGCAAACTACGAACTTCTCTGCCTTGCACCGCATTGCCAACACTCAAAACTTCTGGCGGCTAATGGGGAGCTAACCAGCAACCTCCCTTGCCCCCATGGACGGGGGCAAGGGAGGTTTGTCTGCGTTCAGCGTCTTGATAGGCGGCGCGTCTTATGTTGCACTGACGTTTTGGTCAGGTGATTGCCTGTTTTGGTGTCTGAAACGGTTGGGGTATCAAAACGCCGCCGTGCAGGTTTCTGTGTGCTTTCCATTTGGTAATACGTTTTATAGTGCACGTGCTGGTTAGCTCCCCAATAAGCGGCGCAGGGACGTGCCGCTTATCGCTCGGGCTCAGGCGCCCAATGCCGCGTGGCACTGAGCTTGAAACTTGCTGAGGAACCGGATCGCGGCATTGGGTCGCCTGCAGCCGAATGTTAGGCGAATGGGCTGTGAAAAACGACCCGTCAAATGAGTTTGGTCTCTTTTCTCCCTTTCTTGGGGGTGAAGAAACGTGGTCTGTCCCCGTTTTCCCTCATTCTGTGAACCCCATATATTCAAACAATTTTTTCTTGCCTAGCTAAACTTACTGTAATTACTTTTGAAAATGATATGATTCGATGCCAGCTTTGGATTTTTGAATAGCATTCACTCGACCCTGGGCTTCGCGTAACATCCAGTCATAAGTATGAATTTTAATATTTGGGTCTAGATAACTTTAGAGTGGGTTTTCTTTCAATAGAGTAAGTATTCTATCATAGAGATCTTCCTCTCGGTGATTAAATCTGAATTCACATTCCTTGCGGTGTAAAAGGAACGTTTGTCGGGGAACACCATTGAACTTTGCAAGCCTCCGCTTCGCATATGACCAGAATGACTCAATGCCATTGATATGGCAATTACCGCGGGCAAACTCATGCTCACCATGATGCACCCGGAAATGCTTTTTGTAGCCCATGTCTACCAGCCCATTGTAGCCTCTCCAGCCGTCCGAGTGGAGGATGCTGTCCAGGGCTACCTGACCCCGGATCGCGCTCTGTAGCTGCTTCTTGGAGGCGTCAGGGACGATTTCCGTGTACACTTTCCCATGGCGTTCCAGGATTCCGAAGACGATCGTTTTACCACCTGCTCCGCGCCCCTTTTTTCCGCGAACACGGCGTGCGCCAAAGTAAGATTCATCGACTTCAACCTCACCGGATAGAGGTGATGAAGCGTTACAAACCTGGGCGATTCTGATTCGTAACTTCATGAATAGCTGATTAATCGTCGGGCGGCTTACACCACTCAGCTCGGCGATTTTCGAGGCCGGCAAATCGTGCGCGAAATAGCGTATAATTGCTCTGAATTTAGCTTCCGAAATGTGTGAACGCCTGAAATACCTGTTTTTTCCTTGCATAACATAACCTTAGCATACTCTGAAGATGCTAAAGTTATCTAGACCCTTTCTAAATAGTGCTGAATCTCCAGCTCTTGGCTTGCTGATTCAATCTTTTCAGCAAACTCGTCAACATCTCTTTGTTCGATTGAATCCCACCAAACAAAAAAATCAGGTAAGTAGTCTGGTTCAATACTACCTGTATTTTTTAAAATTATCCCTGCCATATAAGTGTGATCTGCTTTTTTTGTTCAGCTAACGCCCAAGCTCAGCCACCGCCAGCCCCGCACGGAGCCTCAAAATACCCAATAGCCTCGCGGGCGGGCGGTCGGCTGGAGCGCCGTGTTAGGTTTTTCTTGTGAGTTTTAAGAGCCTAATCAACGGGCTGAAGAAAATCAGCCTCAAAATGTTTTTCAATAGTGTTTTTTTGAAAAGATAATCAGCAATAGGCGGAGATAGCCGGTAATACCAATCAACAACGCTTCGCCCGAAGGTGGTTTTTGATAATTTTTCATCACGAAATTCACGCAAAATTTGAATCTCAGGTGATTCTGGTGAGCCATATATAGCTGTAGCAATGAAACATCCTTCGTTTTTTTGTTGAGTTTGTGGGTTATCCCCAAGGTACTTTTCCATCTTAAGCACCATGACCATTTGTTCCATTTTAGGATCAATCCGTATAGCTTCATCAAAGCACCCTTGAGCTTTTACTTGTTCTCCTTTCTCTAAATAAAGCCTACCTAAAGAAAGGATGTTAAAGGCTGGCTCAAGTTTACTATGATCTTTTTCGACTGCTAACTTCATTAGTTCAATGGCTTTATCAATATTTGCCTGTACTCCAACCCCCTGCCCATAGAGTAGCGACAGATTATGGTAAGCTTTTGGAAATCCCGCATTAGCGGCTTTTGATAACAATTCAAAACCTTTTCTAGGTTCTGCTGGAACCCCATCGCCACGTGCGTATATTTGTCCTAAGAAACAATGTGATGGTGCGTAGTCCTGATTTGATGCTTTCTGATGCCAATATATTTTACGTTCATCACTATGTAATGGGGGATAGCTTTCATAAATCATTGCAACATTACATTGGGAGACTCGGTGCCCAGATTCAGCCAATTTAAGAAATATATCATGACTTTTTTGAATCTCCATACTGTCTAAAAAGTCAAATGCTTTCTTAAATTCGGTATTATAGATACCTTCTGGATCTTTATTTAAATACTCCTGAAAGACTGCTACGTCGAGTTGATCATCTAACATACTTTACCCCCCACTAAACCTAACTACAAGTAGGCCTCAAAAGCGACGTAAGAAAATACGTCGAAAGTGAGGTCTAATCTGCTTGCCTGTTCGCAAGTGCCTGTATATATTGCCAGTATAGAGGACAAACCCGTCAGGTACTGACAGGGGAAATACCCCCACCGCCGGAACGCAGACCAAGCCCCGCCTGCTCGACCAGGTGCGGGACAAAATCCGTTTTAAGCACTACAGCATCCGCACCGAGCAAGCCTATCTGGATTGGATTCGCCGCTTTATCTTGTTTCACGCCAAGCGTCATCCCGCAGAGATGGGCGCGCCGGAGGTGGCGGCTTTTCTCACGCATCTCGCCACAGTCGGCAGGGTGGCCGCTTCCACCCAAAACCAGGCCCTGTCGGCATTGCTGTTCCTTTACCGGGAGGTCTTGGGGATCGAGCTTCCCTGGATGGAAAACATGCAGCGGGCCAAACGCTCGCAAAAGCTTCCGGTGGTTTTGACCGTGAACGAGGTACGGATGTTGCTCGCGCACATGGAAGGGCTCGACTGGTTGATGGCGAGCCTGCTCTATGGCACGGGGATGCGGCTGATGGCATGCGTGCGGCTGCGGGTGAAGGACCTGGATTTCGAGATGAAACAAATCACGGTCCGCAATGGTAAGGGCGGCAAGGATCGGGTGACGATGCTTCCGGAACCTATGAAGGGACCCCTTCGGGAGCATTTGCGGAGGGTTGAGGCCATTCATGAGCAGGATCTCGACGCTGGTCTGGGAGCAGTATACCTCCCATACGCTTTGGAAAGGAAATATCCGAACGCGAACCGGGAGTGGGGCTAGCAGCCATCCATGCCGGGTTTCGTTCCTCAACCCAGCCTACGGCTCTCACCTTGCCATTCCGGTTCGTCAACGGATATACGAAGTATATGGTGTTGTTTGGGCACGAGATTTCTCGCTTCGCTCGAAATGACACTAAGTGTCAACCTTACCTAATTCTACTTTGTCACATTCCATAATAACCTACCGATCTACAAGGAATCTACCAAACAATGAGATCCAAAAAGATCAGCACGCTACCCCAAATGTGACAAAGTAGAATGAACGTCGTGTGTCCTCCGCGATTCAGCCTATTCCGCGTCTTTCCCCTCCCTTGGCCCTTCCAGCTCAAATATCTCCCACAGGGGTATCCCCAGGACCTCCAGGGTAATGATGACCAGCCGCTCAGCAGCGGCAAAGACAGTGCCTTTGTCGAAGCCGTCGGCACCGAGTAGAAAGCGAATGGCATAATGTTCCAGGGGGTCGACCACTAGATACTCGCGCACCTCGGCCCGCTCGTAGAGTGCTTTTTTCTGCCGCAGGTCTTTGGCGGATGTAGTAGGCGACAGGACCTCGACCACCACATCGGGCGCGCCTTCGATGTGAGTGGGCGTGATGCGGGCGGGGTCGCAGACTACCAGGATGTCCGGCTGCACTACGTCCAGATCCGAGAGTTTGACATCGGTGGGGGCGATGAAGGGTTTGCAGGATTTGCCTTCCAGTCCACGCTCAAGGCGACTGTACAATCGCGCGCCTACACTTTGATGCTTGGTGGACGGCGCCGGTGCCATCGCGTAGGCCACACCTGCGATGATCTCCCAGCGCTCGTCGTCCGGCCAGGTACAGTAATCGGCCCAGGTAACCAGGGCATCTTGTTTCTCTACGGCTTGGGGTAACACCTATGACCTCCGGCGGACAGGACCAGGCAAAACTTTCTACTCCCCATCCTATGCGCTGTGGCCGTTGAAGGGAAAGCAAAGAAGAAACTACGAATCACGCGAATCGGGTTGTTTGCGCCCATGTGGACATTCGCGTCGATAAGATCATGTTTTCGGGAGGATTTATACGCGCTTCGATTGTACTGCGGTCACCGCACCGCCCTGGTAGGCTACACCGATGATCGCAAAAGACATCATCAACCGCGGTACCCTCAAAAAGAGCCATCTTCCTGTTTCTCTTGCTGATTGCAATTGCGTCGATCGTTGCGTTCGTGGACGAGCCGGCCGAAAGGGGACTATCGGACGTGCGACTCGACCCAAAGGCCTTCGATCCCTCGAACGGTCAAACGGTCGACTTTTCCTATACCTTAGCCGGGTAGTGTTCTAATTTTGTTGCTGCTGAGTATAGGGAACTTGAAAACCCCTTATTGTGGGGTTTTCAAAGCGTCCTATAAACCAGAAACAACAAAATTGGAACACCACCCCTTAGCCGAACCCACCCAGGTCGAGATCCGGATCTTCGCCCCGGATGGTGGCCTGATCCGAACCCTGGCCGACGGCGCAGACCAAACGGTCAGTCGTGCACAACACGCCTGGGACGGCCGCGACGATACAGGCAAGATTGTGCCCGATGAGGCCTACACCTTTGTCATCAAGACCGCCGCCGGTGCCGTCTATGACCCCACCACCTTCTCCGGCGGCGAGGTCTTGCCGGCGTCTTAACGCAACCTACACCCACATGCCCCCCGCGCGGCTTGTGGGCCTGGATCCGTTTTTCTGAAGCTAACGCAAAGCTCAGCCGCGCGAGGTACGAACCTCGGCTGGAGCGCCATGTTCGGCATTCCCTTACGCGGTCATCTCCAGCGATTTCTTTACCGCAGAGGGTACACGGATCGGAACGAACCGCCCGGAAGAGTAGAGGTAGTCTTCACCGCTCTCATCAATAACCCTAATATCTCCATCTGCCGCAGCATCTTCATCCGGAACGACTTTATGTTAGGCGAATGATCTGTAAAAAACGATCCATCAATTGAGCCAGGCATCTTTTTCTTCGAAGTTTGCGTCCGAACAAGCGCCTTGTTAGGCATTTAATCTAGTTGATTCTTCATCTTTGGGTAGCGAAATCCCCATCGCCTTTGCCCGCTTTTTCCACATGCGCCGAGCGTATTGTTGCATGTCGGCTGTCTTATCGCTTTCATCCATTATCTCCAACCCGAGCAGGGTTTCCAGGATATCTTCCATGGTAATAATGCCCTCCATACCTCCGTATTCATCGATGATTACCATGATGTGCGTTCGCTGGTGCAGCACTTCATCAAATGCATCAGATAAT
>WYCW01000006.1:149432-244065 GCA_011392765.1 Candidatus Thiosymbion ectosymbiont of Catanema sp. Cochon2018
GGGTAGTGTTATTACTTTGTTGCTTAATTATAAATCACTTGATATAATTACCTGAGCTTTAAGCTATTAACCGAACAAAATTTTACCGAGGAAACTCTTATGGTATTACTACCCGTAAAATGCCCTGTCTGCAATGGTATTGATGTTACTAAACATGGCAACACCAGCAATGGCAAGCAGCGTTTTATTTGCAAAGAACAGGCCTGTGAGGGCAAAACGTTTATCCAGGATTATTCCGAGAAAGGGCGGTTACCGGAAACGAAACAACAAATCATTGAGATGGCACTGAATGGCAGCGGCATTCGTGATACCGCGCGGGTACTGGGTATCAGTCCTGTGACCGTTATCAATGAATTAAAAAAAAAGAACCCGAGTTGCATGCCGTGAATCACGATTTTTTAGCGACCCACACGCCTGAGCAGATTGTGGTAGATATTCTAAAAGTAGAGGATTATCATGATGTTAGCAAGCAAGGCGCCACCGTTGAAATGGATGAGATGTGGAGTTATGTAGGGAGTAAAGCCAATCAAAGATGGTTGTGGCATGCTATTGATCGGGCCACGGGTAAGGTGTTGGCTTATGTATTCGGGAAACGTCGAGATGAGGTTTTTCTTGAATTAAAAGGGTTATTAGAGCCATTTGGGATTACCCGTTTTTATACCGACGACTGGGGTGCCTATAAGCGCCATTTAGATCCCGAAAAACATGTCGTTGGAAAACAAAACACGCAGAAAATAGAACGCAAACATTTGACGCTACGGACGCGAATCAAGCGGCTTGCGCGTAAGACGATTTGTTTTTCAAAACTGAATCAAATGCACGATATTGTCATCGGATTATTCGTGAATCGTTATGAGTTCGGCGCCGCCGTTTGAAATCCTTAAGCAACAAAGTTAGAACACTACCCGCTATGTTTTTGAATATTTATTTCTTCTTTTGCTGAGTCCCACTCAAACTTCATTCTCTGTATTTCCCGAACGAATTACCGAACTCAATTTGCGGGGCATAACGCCAAGCGTCAGCCGACTGTGAGGAACTCTAGAGACGAACAGGTCGGCTGGATGCAAATGTTATGCACGATAAAATGATGTCACTCACTTTGTTTATAGCCGTCACATTGCACATCGTCCCGAATTACATTCTCCGATCGAACAAGATAACTATCCCTAGTATTTGATCGGTTCGGACACCTAATTGCTTGATTTCTGCTCATAGCTTGCTATTTTCTCCTTACATAATTTTTCAGTTAAATTCTGTAACTCTTGCACCCGCTCCACAAGCCAATTAAGCTCTTCTCTTGTGATTGAATAACTTGGCTTATTTATACCGAGCATCTACATATGCTTTAGGGCACTTTGAAAAATCCGATTTTCGTCAACGGCATGTCCGAATAATCAATGGGTTAGGGTTGCTTGATTGGCGAAAGCACCTATTTTTCAAGGTGCCCTTTACGTAGTAACTTAAAGCGTTCTTTTTCTCCTTCGGTAGCGCGTGGAAATATCGTTAAGAACCTTGGCTCTATGCTTGAGACTCTTTGACTTAATTTCTCTAAATCATGTGTGCTTGGCTTATAGCGAGTAAATACTAATAAGATTGTTCCATAAAGACGCTCTGTAACTTGATGAAGCTGAAATGCTGCTATATTCAGTTCACCTTGCTCCAATGCCGCACTGTACATTTTTAGGAATCCATTAGCACTATTAAACCAGTATTCAAAATCTTCTTCAGCTAATTTTTTTCGTTCTTTGGGTGTTATTTCAATTGGCTCTGCCAATTGAAATTTTCCTGAATCATAGAGAAGGATTCCTTCACGCACGACATCAATATAGAAATACTGGCTTTTTCTCAGCCGCCGATTTAAAAACTGGATATCTTCGGCAATCAGGCTGATTGGGGTTCGGTGGATAGTTTTGGCTAAGCGTTGAGCAAGTTGACTGTTTTGCTCAATTTTACTGGCTTGGCGAGGTGTTTCAGTTATGACCAAAAGATCGAAGTCACTCTGATAGCGATAGAGGAGAGTTTCTGAGTCAAGGTCTTCTACCCAGTTACCATGGGCATAACTCCCAAACAATATAAGCATATCGAGATCAACTTCTTCTCGAATAATCTCGATAGTCCTTTGTAATTCCTGCTGTTTTTGCTCTGGCAGGTATTCAAGGGAGGTTTTCATTCTTTTACTCAAGTTATTCGTTCTCATCGGTATCGGTATATAATCTATATTCTTTGCTTCCATCATTTTCGTTGAAACTTTGCACATTCCATTTTCTTTCATTAAAACCCGTCACAAAACCTTTTACAGATATTTGCGCCATCCATTCTCTGTCTGGAACTTGCGCTCCTTGTAAATCTGCACCTGAGAGATTTGCGCCACTAAAATTAGCTGCGCTCGGAAGTTGAGCTTTTCGTAAAATAGCGTTGCTTAAATTAGATGACCTTAAATTTGCTTTCCCTAAATTGGCATTAGCCAATCCTGCTTCTATCAGTTTAGCATTCCATAGATCCGCATCTTCAAGATTCGCATTAACCAAATTTATACGTTCTAACGATGCACCTCTTAGGCTCGCTCCTGATAGCGACACTTCCCGAAATTCACTTCCAGCTAAATTGGCATTGTCTAGAGTAGCATTTGAGAGGTCTACACGTAAAAAATAGGCATCGCTAAGGTTTGCATTAATAAGACTGGAATCATTCAAAGCAGCTTCATCTGCCCTGATTCCTCGCAAGTCAATTCCATCAAGAATTGCATTAGGCAAAATTACTCTCTGCAATGTGACTGCGTTAAAATCAGCATTAGAAAAATCGGCACCCAACTTCAATATTGGCCTCATATCGACTCCGGCGCTCAGTAAAGCCAACAGTAAATGTCCTCTTTCTGGGCTTCTGGAATTACTTTCAAGGACACCATCTTCATCAACCGTTTTGTAAGGGCGCAGCGCTCGACTTAAAGCAACAATCCGACCATTTAATCTTGAAGGCAAAGCAATATTTTCGCTTTTTTCAGAGTTGCCTTCACTACCTAAAAAGTTATCTATAGACTCCAATACGCTGGTTAGTTCTAGGTTTAATGAAGACCTTCTTTCTGCCTCTAATAGAACATTCTGGACATTTACTATCTTATTTTGATCTGTTAATAGGTCGATCTGAGAATCTAGCCTTTGAACTTGCATGTATGTGGCTGAGAACAGTGCAACTGACCCACAAGCAGCAACTAAACCAGCTATCCAACCAAACATACGCAAGCTGGCGATAAATGCCAATATTGTTTTAACAATACTTTTGGATTGCTCCTCTACGCTTTGTATTTTTTCCCTAATTGTTCTTCTTCTATCTTCTTCACTTTCCTTGTCATCTAATTTCGATATCAACCACAAATCTTTAATTGCAGATATAAGCCCTGATGCATTTTGTTCACCACTGGTAATTCGCGCTATTCCCTTTCTGTATACGAAATAACCAACAAGCGCACCCGTTGAAACAGATAACGTTAGCGCAGAAATAGCCAATATTGTTCCCTTTATAATATCGAGCGAGACGATTACATATGCTATTAGGGTAAACAACACTCCCAAGCCTATCCCGATCACCAAAGATGGCAACTCTTTAAAAAACTCACTTTGGTTCTTGTTATTCTCGGTCATTATTTAGCTTTGCGGAGCCTAACGGGGAGCTAACCAGCAACCTCCCTTGCCCCCATGGACGGGGGCAAGGGAGGTTTGTCTGCGTTCAGCGTCTTGATAGGCGGCGCGTCTCATGTTGCACTGACGTTTTTGTTAGGCGATTTCCTGTTTTGGTGTCTGAAACGATAGGGATATCAAAACGCCGCCGTGCATGTCCCTGTGTGCTTTCTTTTTGGTAATACCTTTTATAGTGCACTTGCTGGTTAGCTCCCCAATCCCTATGGCTACCGTGTCTATGCCGGTCGGACGATACAGCCCGCGTAGGTTGGGGTGAGGGACGAACCCCAACGGCCTTGGCTCGACATGGCGATTCGTTGGGATTCGCAAGCTCACCTCAACCGCCGGGCTCTCACTTCATAAAATCAACGAGTCAGGCTGAAATGTGACAAAGTAGAAATGCCTTAATCGCTTTTCTTCCCCTGCAGCACACCGATCTGTTCCAACAGGGGATCGATGACCGGCTTCAGCTTACGGCGCATGAGGCTGCCGATGGCGGTGGAGTCCCGGAGTACGGGTCGCAGCACGCCATAACCCAGTCCCGAAAGCAGACGCATGGCGGAGATTTCCGCCGCCAGGCTCGGCGCTGCATTGCGGCAAGCACGCACGTCTTCCGCCCGGGCGTAGTCCCATGCATCCTGCACCAGGGTTTTCAGCGGCAAATCCGGGTCGCCGTCCGGGCGCAACGGTGAGAAATAATCGCGTACCAGATCGAAGGTGGCTTGGACTACGTCCTGGGTAGGGGGTTTTGTGAGTACGGTCGCCAGTGTCTTGAGAAAGGTCTGACCCGGCGAGGAGTGCACGCGCAGTAACATGGCGGCGCAAGCATTGCCGGCCTGTGCCAAGAGTCGAAGGTCCCGCGCATGGTCTTCGGTATCGCTCCGGGCGGGTACGGGTTGCGGCAGGTCATCCGGCAGGGCCTGGAGGAAACCGACCAGATAGGCCTGCTTGCGGGCGGATTTTTTCCATAGGGACAATCGATCCTCGGCGTCGATCAGCCCCGGCTGGAGTATGAGCCGGACCGATGCCGTCATTTTCTCGGTCTCGGTCTCGAAGGGGAGGAACTCCAGCAGATAGCGGGCGAGGACCCGGCCCATCGTGCCGGCGACGATTGCCGGATTGGAGAGCATACGGCGGGCGTTCTCGGCATCTTCCATGGCCCACCAGGCCCGTCTTGCCAGCTCATCGGTCAGGCCGGGGGCACACACGGCCGCCACGACGGCCTCCGGTTCTCCCAGCATCAGGAGCTGTTCCAGGCTCTCGTCGCGCATCTGGCCCATGCGCGTCCAGCGTCGGAGATAGATCGGGTAGCCACCGGGAGAGCCGAGGATGTGACCGGAGATGAGCTCTTTGACGCTGCGCACGTAACGCTCGGGACGCCCGTCCGGGTGGAGCGGGACCTTGGACTCGCCCTTCTCGGACAGGCCCCGGACGACCATCTTGGATTCGTCGATACGGATGGCCAATGGTTTGTTGGCGAGCAGGACGTTGAGCCGAAAGGTGTCTTCGCTGGTAAGCTCGGTCATTGGTTATCGGAGAGCTGAATCGCAACGGTATCAGCTTTCATCCGGTGGGCTGTAGTTGGCGTCCTTGGGATTGAGAAAGATGAAGTGGAACTGCCCCGGCTCGATCTCTACGAAATCCATGGTTGCCTCGGTCAACAGGGGGACGTATTCGGGGGCCATGACGATATCGATCCCTTCCGACGAGATGCGGATGTCCTCCTCGGTCGCGTCATCGAAGCCCATTCGATAGTCGATGGAGCCATCCGGCTTTTGGTGGGCCGCAAGGCGCAGCGACAGCCCCTCGGTTCCGCCCTGCCTGGCCGCGCTCAGGACCTGCTCAGCGGCAGTTGTCGTTAGTTTGAACATGGATATTCTTCCTCGGAGAGTCGAACCCTAATCTGTCTTTGCCGGTAAGTTCGGTCATTGGAGCATTGAACCGCAAAGGCGCAGAGAGCACAAAGGATTTCATTTGCGGTTCAAACGATCCAGGGACGTCTCAACGCCGGTAGGCCCGTACCTGTTCGACGAACCGTCCGGTCCAATCGTTTCCCCCCACGGCGCGCAAATGGCTGTAGGCGGCCACCAGGTTTTTGTAGACGATCGCATCGTGCCGGCCGTCGATCCCCTTGCCGCGTAAGATCCGGTAGCCGAAGGTCCAGGCGGGGTCCGGATTCAGGATCGCCGAGTGGTGGAACTCGTGGGCTCCGATCTCGGGCGGTGTTTCCGGGACCCGCGGCCAGGGAAAGGCCGGGGTCTCGCGCAACCACACATATCCCCTCCCCTGCGGCCGCTCGTACATAGCCACATCCGCGTTCAGGACCCCACACATGGCGCCGTGCCGATTGCCCCAATGCAGCTCGCGGCACAGATACATGAGGCCGCCGCATTCGGCGTAAACGGCACCCCCGGATTCCACGAAGTCGCGGACCGCCGCGCGCATGGAGCGGTTCTCGGATAGCTCACTTAGATGAAATTCCGGAAAGCCGCCTCCGATGAAGAGACCGTCCGCGCCCGGAAGCTCCGCGTCCCGCACCGGACTAAAATCCACCAGCTCCGCCCCGGCGCGGGCCAGGGCGGCGAGGTCGTCCGGGTAATAGAACCCGAAGGCGGCGTCCCGCGCGATGGCGATGCGCACCTGTTCCCGAGCAGCCGGGGGCGGTTGGTCTCCGGTCGGGACGGGCGGCGGCAAGGGGGCCGAGCGGGCGATTTCCAATACCCTGGAGACATCCACCTGCCCCGCGATCTGGTCGCGGATACGCTCGATTTGGCCGTCCGCCTCCTCCGCTTCGTTACTCGGAATCAGACCCAAATGACGCTCGCTGATTCGGATCTCCGATGTCCGATGCAGTGCACCCAGCAGCGGCAGATCGGTGTAGTGCTCCAGCACGCGGCGCAGGTTGGTCTCGTGACGTGAGCCGCCGACCTTGTTGACGATGACACCGGCGATGTTCAGCTCCGGATCGAAAGCCGAGTACCCGAGCAAGAGAGGGGCGATCCCCCTACCCATCCCCTGGACATCCAACACCAGGATCACGGGTGCACGCAGTAGCTTGGCCAGTGCAGCGTTGCTGTTACTGCCGTGGAGATCGACGGCGTCGAACAGACCGACGTTGCCCTCGATCAGTCCGACCTCGACGCCGGTCAGACCGCGCGCAAACCCGGCGGTAATCTCCTCCCGGTCCATGGTGTGAAAATCCAGATTGAAACAAGCGCGGCCTGACGCCTGACCGAGCCACAGGGGATCGATGTAATCGGGCCCCTTCTTGAAGGGCCGGACGGATACGCCAAGCCGCTCCAGCTCGCGGCATAAGCCGATGGAAACCGTGGTCTTACCCGATGATTTGTGGGCGGCGGAGAGGTAGATATGGGCCATGGTGCGGTGTGGGAGCAAGACCGGGTTTCCTCACCCTACTCTGCTGACCGACCTTCATCAACCACTGAGAAGCTGTTCGGTTAAAGGGCACCTTGAAAAATAGGCGTTTTCACCGATCAGACGACTCTAACCCACTGATTATTCAAGTGCGCCGTTGACAAAAATCTTATTTTTCAAAGTGCCCTAAAAGCAATCCTGAATGATTCGGCGCGGTTTGGGGGACCGGACGTGTTGCGTTACGACGTATAAAGGCTCGCGGATCGACTGTGGCGTCGGTGCCGGCGTCTTAACGCAACCTACCCCTAACGAGGCTTCGCCTCAGACCGACGAGTCGAGATGAGGCGCACCAAGGACCTGTCCCTGCCTGCGGCAGGCAGGGGCAGGCGGTGCGCCGTGCCCAACAATTCAGGGGGCAGTTATCAGGGGACAGGTATCAGAACATAAGGGGTCGAGGAACATAACAGCATAAGTAGCATAAGGGGTCAGAGCCTGAAGTATCCCCGCAAATCAGCCCGCGTAGGTTGGGCAAAGCCCGCCAGGGATGGCAGGCGTGCCCAACAAGGTGTTGGGCTACCTCGCTATATCTTGTTGTTTTATATTGGAATAATGGGGATACATCAGGGTCAGAGCCCTTTACGGTTGGTCATATGCCCCCAACAACGCCCTTGAGCGGTAATTTTTTCGCGGAACTCCGGCTCTCCGTGCCGTCCTCCGCAACAGGCTTCTTCGGCCGCCCCCGTCTGGACAAGCCGACCGGACGGCCTAGCGCCTGCTCGATCTGAACGCGGAAGCGGTCGTTCCCGAGCGGGGTCCCGGTCTGTAGACATTCGCGCTTTTGATTGAGCGTGTTTTGGTCAAGGTGAATCGCGAAGAGTGCCCGGTAGGCACTCCGTCGTTCGCTATCGGAGCGGCCGAGAGCTAAGTAATCGGAGTGGGCGCTGAGAATCGGGGCTTCCTCGCCGAGGGCATTGCTGCGGTAACTCGACCAGGCGTAGTCCGCCGGTACCTCGACCATGCGAGCCCGAACCGGATTCAATTCGATGTAACGATAGCACGCGAGCAGATACGACCGGGCCTGAACCAAACTCGACTTGAAGCGTCCCTCCCGCAGCGTTCCGGTGCGTCCGTACTCGTGGTTGACGTAGGGGACATAGCGCCGCCCGACATACTGCATCAGGCGGCTTATTCCCTCCCTGTCCTGCGGCGTTACGAGCAAATGCACGTGATTGGTCATCAGAACGTAGGCATGGACGGCGCAGCGCCAGTGATCCTTGGGGAGTCCTGCCGCGAGGGTAGCACATATTAAGGGCTCTGACCCCTTTTCCCATCGCTCGCGATTAACGCCCGCACTTCCTGGGCCAGTTTCACTGGTATTGCCATCATTATTGTGTCATCGAGTTCCTGGGCTGCCTCTATTTCGGCAAACTGCCTGTCTTCGTTTTGATTCTCGTAATGCGCGAGAACGTCACGTACACGCTTTTCGTTCCAACCTTTTGGGAAGTTGTTGCTCACTGAGATTTCCTCCGTTGCCGTCGGCGATAGGCAGCCTTGGCTTTGCCATGCAATTCGTAAGCCGTAATCACGAACAGACTACCAGGATCTTCGTCAGGGACATAGATGACCTGAAGATAGCGACCCGCCCAGGTTTGTCCAAGTTTCATGCGTGAGCCCTGTCTTGCAGGAAAATCATCGCCACGGCCGAGTAAAACCTCTTGTACTTCATCTTCAGTGACGTCATGCTCATAAATGTGCGGAAAGTTCGTCTCCGGATCTTTGTAAAATCGTATCTCCACTGTAGCTTATGCCTTCGACTTTAGTGCTTTTGACTTAATGCCTTTGCCAACATTCCCCGCATCAGGCGGCTTATTCCCTCCCTGTCCTGCGGCGTTACGAGCAAATGCACGTGATTGGTCATCAGAACGTAGGCATGGACGGCGCAACGCCAGCGTGTAGGATGGGTAGAGGCGCGGGCTCGGGTAGTGGTTTTTGGTGCGGTTTTTCCTGCGCCGAAACCCATCTATTAATCCAAATCTAAATCTTTAATTTGGGTAGTATCGCTCCAATCCGTGGGATACAGGCCGCAGGTGACATACCTGTGGAATGAAGAATACGGCCAGTCGATAACACGTTCCACATATCCGTGTTTTACCGGATTGTAATGGACATAATCCACATGCGCAGCATAATCTTCCTCGTTGCGGATGACATGCTCCCAAAAGCGTCGTTGCCAAATGCCTCGTTCATTTTTGCGGCGGCTATGAGGGCGGTATTCAACAGGCGGTAGTTTTTCCGAAAAAGCGGATTTAATTTGTCGCCAGCGCATTGAATAATCGTCGTCGCCGTCCGGCAAAGTCAGAACACAATGCAAATGTTCCGGTAAGACGACAACCGCATCAAAGTGAAACGGATGTGCCTGTTTGACTTTGCGGAATGCTTCGCGTAGCACGTTAATATGTTGTACTAACAAGAAATTATTTTTGCGTCTGGCGAGGTTGACGGTAAAAAAATAACAACCGCCGGGAACTCGCCAGCGCCGATAGCCGGTCATTTTTTCCGTCGTAGAAATCTATCATTAAAGTTTCTATGGATGATGGGTTTCGGCGCGGTTAAGATTATGGGCATACCCAAAGTTCATTGGCGCGCCTCTACCCATCCTACCGCGCTTTCAGATAGACATTCCGTCGGTGTCCAACCTTGACAACGTAGATCACCAGCTGGTCGTCACGGATCTCGTAGATCACGCGGTAGTTGCCGACCCGTATGCGGTACAGGATGTCGCTGCTGCTTATCTTGCGTGTACCCGACCCGCGCGGCTCGGATGCCAGCATGTCGATGGCAGCGCCTATGCGCCGTTGCATGTCGCGTGGTAACGCCAGCAGGGCCTTGTGCGCGCTACGCTTGATCTCGATACGGTAAATCATTCGATGCCCATCTCTGTCTTGACGGTCTCCCAAGGGATCGTGGGTTCATCGCGCACCTTGCGGGCATCTTCCAAGTCCTCCAGGTCCTCCAGCCGTTCCATCAGGGCGGTGTATTCCGTGAGGGGTAGCAGGACCGATAGACGCTTACCGTCGGAGTCGATGACGAACTGAGGATGGAGTGTAGTCATGATCTTTCTTCCCCATGCTTGCTTCAACGAGGCTGCGGCGCTCGGCCCTCAATCCAGGCTACACGGGCTCATTATTGGTCATCAGAACGTGGGCATGGACGGCGCAACGCCAGCATGTAGGATGGGTAGAGGCGCGGGCTCGGGTAGTGGTTTTTGGCGCGGTTTTTCCTGCGCCGAAACCCTATTAATCCAAATCTAAATCTTTAATTTGGGTAGTATCGCTCCAATCCGTGGGATACAGGCCGCAGGTGACATACCTGTGGAATGAAGAATACGGCCAGTCGATAACACGTTCCACATATCCGTGTTTTACCGGATTGTAATGGACATAATCCACATGCGCAGCATAATCTTCCTCGTTGCGGATGACATGCTCCCAAAAGCGTCGTTGCCAAATGCCTCGTTCATTTTTGCGGCGGCGGCTATGAGAGCGGTATTCAACAGGCGGTAGTTTTTCCGAAAAAGCGGATTTAATTTGTCGCCAGCGCATTGAATAATTGTCGTCGCCGTCCGGCAAAGTCAGAACACAATGCAAATGTTCCGGTAAAACGACAACCGCATCAAAGTGAAACGGATGTGCCTGTTTGACTTTGCGGAATGCTTCGCGTAGCACGTTAATATGTTGTACTAACAAGAAATTATTTTTGCGTCTGGCGAGGTTGACGGTAAAAAAATAACAACCGCCGGGAACTCGCCAGCGCCGATAGCCGGTCATTTTTTCCGTCGTAGAAATCTATCATTAAAGATGGGTTTCGGCGCGGTTAAGATTATTGGCATACCCAAAGTTCATTGGTGCGCCTCTACCCATCCTACCGCGCTGTTTCGAGCCTAACGCTTCACATCACCGGCAGCAAAAAGCAGAGTGAGGAACGAGCGGCGCTTTTTGCTGTCCGAGTGCATGTGATTGTTAGCCCATCGCTATGGTTACAAGTAATTTGATGCGCCTAAAAACTTTTTTAGAAACAACGGCCTCCTCTTCCTAGCGAAGACCATTTTTTGCACTCATCCCAGCATCTGCGAAAGTTACAAAGCCTAATACAAGACTTGTGACGACATTCACATGGTTTTACTAAGAATGCAGCTATAGCAGCAACCCGATAAGCTTCCCCATGTTCATTACTTGCACTGGCAGTAGTCAGATTTCGTATAAAGTTAGCATCACATGAGCATTTGTGATAACCATTGTCTCTAATACACAGATCGTGACGTCTGCAAACAGCATCTACACCATCCTTAGTAGGAAAATTCCGATCACTTCTTGTGTTATTTGCTCCACACCAATTTCCATAGTCACCTAAACCTGCTAAAGCAGGTAATGGTGAGAATAACAGAATCATTACAAGCACTCGGTAACACATAGCTCCACCTCATTTTTAATTGGAAAGGAACCCGTTCTTGTTGGGCTAACGGTGGAGCTAAGCTGCGGCATTTGCGACGCGAGTGCGGCTTACTAGAATAAACCCAATGAACAAATGGTAGTTAAGATTTTTACTCTGCGGCACTCGGAGCAAATGCCGTCAGCTTCAGCGACTTGTTAAACGGGCAGAGACCTCCCGCCGCTTGACGCATCAAATGATCCTTCATGCGGCAGCCCCCGATAAATAATCAACGTTATGGTTTTTCGAGGGGTGAAGCGTCTGCTGATGCGTCCGCTTTAACGCATGTTAAGCTGCGCATCAGCAGACGCTTCACTCAATACCATAATTTTGATTATTTGTCTACCGAAAAAGGGATCTTTTCATTCATTCGTGACGAGGTAGTTTAATGGGGAGCTAACCAGCAACCTCCCTTGCCCCCATGGACGGGGGCAAGGGAGGTTTGTCTGCGTTCAGCGTCTTGATAGGCGGCGCGTCTTCTGTTGCACTGACGTTGTTGTCAGGCGATTGCCTGTTTAGGTGTCTGAAACGGTTGGGGTATCAAAACGCCGCCGGGCAGGTTTCTGTGTGCTTTCCGTTTGGTAATACGTTTTAGATTGCACGTGCTGGTTAGCTCCCCAATAAGCGGCGCAGGGACGCGCCGCTTATCAGGTAGTAGGCGGCGAGTCGCCGTGTTTAAGTACGGCGGAATGCCTTATATACCACAACGATTGCTTCTTTGTCGAATTCATGAGTATTCCCATCAACGCATTCAACCATAATGCTGCGCTCAACCCAGCCTACCTTCCGGGCTGTCCTGGGGTTACATGTCGCACTCTTGGCGTAGCGAGGAGGCGGAACCACGAATTGACACGAATAAACACGAATTTGTGTGTATTGGTGTCCATTCGTGGTGCTACGGTGGTTAATGAAACAATCTGTGAAAATCTGCGTAATCTGCGGATCAAAAAATCTTCGTGCCCTTTGTGCCTTTGCGGCTCAACCCGTTATCTGCCGGACGATGGTGCCGACCTGTTGTATACGCTTAGTCGGATCGGCCATCTCATGAAAAAAGCGCAGCTTGTCCGTGCCGTCGAGCCTGAATTCCTTCGGGTTGGTTTGGATGAGCGCGATCATGCGGGTGGGGTCGATCCTGGGCTCGGCGTCGAACAGGATGCGTCCGCTGCTGGGACCGGCCTCGATCTTTTTGATGCCGAAGGGCTGGACCTCGAGCTTGAGCTCGGTGATCGCGAACAGGTTTTTGGCCGGGTCCGGCAGCAGGCCGAAGCGGTCGATCATTTCTACCTGCAGCTCCTTGAGGTCCGCACCGGTGGCCGCACCGGCGATCCGTTTGTACATGACCAGGCGGCTGTGTACGTCGGGGAGGTAGTCGTCCGGTAGCAGGACGGGGACGCCGAGGTCGATCTCGGCGCCCTGATCCAGGGGGCGGTCGAGCTCCGGGGTGCGGCCGGCCTTGAGGGCGGCGACCGCTCGTTCGAGCAGGTCCATGTAGAGGCTGAAGCCGATCTCCTGGATCTGGCCGCTCTGTTCTTCTC
The DNA here is from genome assembly GCA_011392765.1 of Candidatus Thiosymbion ectosymbiont of Catanema sp. Cochon2018. Taxonomy (GTDB): domain Bacteria; phylum Pseudomonadota; class Gammaproteobacteria; order Chromatiales; family Chromatiaceae; genus Thiosymbion; species Thiosymbion ectosymbiont_A. The sequence continues at coordinate 162,505 of WYCW01000006.1, forward strand.
CCAGCAGCTCACCGGCGCCGCGGATTTCCATGTCGTGGGTGGCGAGGGTAAAACCGGCCCCCAGGTCTTCCAGGGATTCGATGGCCTCCAGGCGTTTTTTAGCATCCGGGGTCATGGCCGCCGCGGGCGGGGTCAGCAGATAGGCATAGGCCCGATGGTGGGAACGCCCCACTCGCCCGCGGAGTTGATGGAGCTGGGCCAGGCCCAGCTTGTCGGCGCGGTTGATGAGGATGGTGTTGGCGCTGGGTACGTCGATGCCGCTCTCGATGATAGTGGTGCACACCAGGAGGTTGAAGCGACGGTGATAAAAATCCCGCATCACCCGTTCCAGGTCCCGCTCGCGCAGCTGGCCGTGGGCGACCTGGATGCGGGCCTCGGGGATCAGGGCCGTGAGTTTTTTGGCCGTGTTGTCGATGGTTTCCACTTGGTTGTGGAGAAAATAGATCTGGCCGCCACGCTTGAGCTCCCGCAAACAAGCCTCCTGGATCAGGGCGTCGTTCCACTGGCTCATGAAGGTCTTGATGGGGTGGCGCGCGACCGGGGGCGTGGCGATGATGGACAGGTCCCGCAGGCCGGACATGGCCATGTTCAGGGTGCGCGGGATGGGGGTGGCGGTCAGGGTCAGGAGGTCCACCTCGCTGCGCAGAGATTTGAGCTGCTCTTTGTGACGGACGCCGAAGCGGTGTTCCTCGTCCACGATGACCAGCCCGAGCCGCTTAAAAACGATGCCTTTCTGGAGCAGCTTGTGGGTGCCGACCAGGATGTCGAGGGTGCCGTCGGCCAGGCCGGCGAGGATCTGTTTTTGTTCCTTGGCGGTGCGAAAGCGCGACAGGCTCTCGACCCGGATCGGCCAGTCGGCGAATCGGTCCGAGAAGTTCTCGAAATGCTGCTGGACGAGCAGGGTGGTGGGCGCCAGCAGGGCCACCTGTTTCCCGCCTTGTACTGCCACAAAAGCGGCGCGCATGGCGACCTCGGTCTTGCCGAAACCCACGTCGCCGCACACGACTCGGTCCATGGGCTTGGAATCGGCCATGTCGGCCAGCACGGCCTCGATGGTCTGTTGTTGGTCCGGGGTCTCTTCGAACTCGAAATTCGCGGCGAAGGCGGTGTAATCATCGCCGTCCGTCGGAAAGGCGAACCCCTGGCGGGCGGCCCGGCGGGCATAGATGTCCAAGAGCTCGGCGGCGACGTCCCGCACCTTCTCCGCGGCCCGGCGTTTGAGTTTTTCCCACTGCCCGCTCCCCAGGCGGTGCAGGGGGGCGGCGGCCTCGGAGGCGCCGGTGTAGCGGGAGATCAGGTGCAGGGAGGCAACGGGGACGTAGAGCTTGTCACCCTGGGCGTATTCCAGGGTCAGGAACTCGGTGGTCATGCCACCGACCTGCAGGGTCTGTAGCCCCAGGTAGCGACCGACGCCGTGGTCCTCGTGCACCACCGGCGCACCCATATGCAACTCCGTGAGGTTGCGGACCACCGCCTCGCCGTTTCTCTCGGTCCGCTGTCTCCGGCGGGCCTGCCGCACCTGCGTGCCGTAAAGCTGGGTCTCGGTGATGAGGGCGAGGTCTTCCCGTTCCAGGAACAACCCCTGTTCCAAGGGGGCAACCGCCAGGCCCAAGGGCGTGTCGGACTCGATAAACTCCTGCCAGCCGGCCACCGGGCGTACCTCGATGTCGAATCCGTGCAGGTTTTCGAGCAGCATCTCTCGCCGGCCGGCGCTCTCGGCGGTACACAGCACGCGCCGTCCGGGCGCGGCGAGAAAGTCCCCGAAAACCCCGGCGGGTCGGGCCGCTCGGGCCTGGATCGCCAGCGTCGGCAAGGCCCGAGTGGCAAAGTTCACGCTCTTGCTGAAACCTTTGCGGCGTTCCGCTATCTCGGTCGACTGGTGCATGACGCCGGACATGCGGTTGAGCCGCGATGACAGCTCATCCGCCGTCAGATAGAGCCGGTCCGGAGGCAGCAGCGGGCGCTCGACATCGTGCCGGCGCTGCTCATAGCGGGTGGTCACGTCGGCGAGGAACCGCTCCGCTGCCTCCCGACACTGGGCGGCCTCGATCACCAGCGTTTTCTCGGGGAGATAGTCGAACAGGGTCGCGGTGTGGTCGAAGAACAGGGGCAGGTAGTACTCCAGGCCGCCGGGGACCGAGCCCGCGGAGACCTCACGGTAAATCAGGCTTTGTTTGGGATCGCCCTCGAAGGTGCCGCGGTAGCGTTGCCGGAAGGCGGTGATCGCCTCCTCACTCAGGGGAAACTCCCGTGCCGGCAACAACCGGATGTGGGGGACCTGGTCGCGGGAGCGCTGGTTGTCCGGGTCGAAGGTACGGATGCTCTCCACTTCCTCGTCGAACAGATCGATCCGGAAGGGCAGATTGCTGCCGGTGGGAAAGAGGTCGAGGAGGGAGCCGCGCACCGCGAACTCCCCGTGGGCGATGACTTGAGAAACGCACTGGTAGCCGGCCCGCTCCAGGCGGCGGCGGATGGCGTCCAGATCCAGGCGGTCGCCGACCGCCAGCACCAGGGCGTGGCTATCCACGTACTCCCGGGGAGGAAGGCGTTGGAGCAGCGTGCCCGTGGGCACGGTCAGAATGCCGCGCTCGAAGGTCGGCAGTCGATGCAGGGTCAGCAGGCGTTCGGAGACCAGCTCCGGCAGGGGAGAAAACTGGTCATAGGAAAGGGTTTCCCAGTCCGGAAAACCGAGCACCGGCAGCTCGGAGCCGGCCAGGAAGAATCTCAGCTCGGCCTGTAGCCGGGCGGTCGCCTGCACGTCCTCCACCACGGCGAGCACCGGCCCCGACGCGCGTGCGGCGGCCTCGGCGATGGCCAAGGCCCGGCTCGACCCGTACAGGCGGCCCCACAGCAATCTCTCACCGGCCTGGGTGGGCAACGGGGGTGAGAGGGGGGAAACGGGACCGGAAGGGGCGGCTGTAGTAGATATCATCAGACGGCGAGATAGGTCGAATGGGCAGGCGCGGCAGATTCTCTCACAGCCGCAGCCGGGCTTCATCCGGTGTGGCAGGACGGGGCCGAATCCGGTGTAGTCGGGAGGACTTGGCATCTGATTCAACTGCACGATTCGAAAATTTCAAAAATGAGGGGGCTAAACGGTTATCATGGTGTGGTGGGAGAAGTTAAGAGACTGTCTAAGAACTAATCTATTGATTTAATGGCATTAGTCTCTTAATCCTCTACCCCCTAACTAAAATGAAAGAGGTACTAAATAATGGATTTCACTCGAGGCACAGGCTATCTCGTGGATGAGGATCGTCCGGATGATAATCCATACAAGGCAGCGCTCTCTTCGGCTTCGATCCCATCAAAAGTCGACCTTCTCGCCAAGTTCCCAAGCTCGTGGCGCTCGCGCACCGAAGATCAGGGATATACGAGCTCATGCGTGGGCCAGGCAGCGGGCACACTCATCGAATTTCTGCATCAGAGGCAGACCGGACGATTTGCCGAGTTCAGCCATTCCATGTGCTATTGGAATGCACGCAAGATGCGCAACTGGACCGACCGAGATGAGGGCAGCTATATCCGGGACTGCTTCTCATCTCTCGGCGTCCACGGAGTCTGTCTCGAGGCGTTCCACCCCTTTTGGAATGAACTGGGACTGGACGTCTCGGCTTCGAGCGTGTTCCAGGCCCCCGACAAGCATGCAGTGGCACAGGCCAAGCGCCACAAGTTGGTGAACCCGCGTAGGCTCGATCGCGGACAGGTCTTCGATGCCTTGGCGTCTGACCGGCCGGTGGTCTTCGGCTTCAAGGTCTATCAACATGCGGTCTTCTCCGAGGAGGTTCGCAAAACCGGTATCATTCCCTCCCCGAAAAAGTCTTCGGACCCCAAAGGTGGGCATGCCGTAGTCATCGCAGGGTATGACCAATCCAGGGGAGTAATCTGGGGACCCAACAGTTGGGGCCACGACACGTGGGGTTATCGGAACTCGAGGAAACAAGGTTGGTACGAGATGGATATGGACTACGTGTTCAACAGCCAGATATCCTCGGACTTCTGGACAGCTGACTATATCGAGGAGTAAACGGTATGAAGTTCATTAAATTCCTTCTGCTTTCCCTCCTGCTAGCGGGAATACTGAGTGGGGGCTGCGATACGAACAACGAGAACATTCGAACGGATCCGCCGCCGATCCCGTGCGATTCTGCTCTCGATCCAGATCAGAAACATGACACCGCAACAACTCTTGAAGGCATCCAAGAATGTCTGGACGCTGGCAAGAAGGTCACTATGGATCAGGTCGCTAATTCGGTCGGTCGAGGCTGGCGTCAACGTCGATTCGTAGAGGATGATAAACCCGTCGAGGCTTGGCAGTATCACATCATGGTAGATGGACGGCAGCGGGATGCCTCACTGGTATTCACCCGCGCGACCGGTCTCCTGAAACGAGCGGCGATCGGCTTCTAGCTCGAACCAGCTTATAGTAACGACAAGGAAGAGGGATGGTGGGCAGCTCCGGCTGTCTGCCATTTTTATATGGGCAGTTTCAGGATGGGTATGGGAAGTTCGTACCGGAGGGTAGGCGGCGACACGCCAAGGCGAGCGCGTATAAATTTCTTTTCGATTAACCAGTAGGTTGGGCAAAGCCCGCCAGGGACGGTGGCAGCCGCCATGGACTACATGGACTCGGTGGACCACGTGGACGGGGGGTTGCTGTGTGGTCCATGCAGTCCATACCGTCCATGTTGTCCATTGGGCTACCCGCATGTCGTCCGCGTGGTCCACGGCAGCAGCGTGCCCAACCCCCGGTTCCGTTGGGCTCGCCACCGTCCAAAGATGCGGTTCGCTGCTGGCCGGGCGCCCATTGATGCGGTTCGCGGTTGGGATTGGTGTAATCCTGCTACGGTATACCGCACTCACCGCATCCTACGTCTATCCCACGGGCTTTGCCCCACCTACAAGATCATGTTTTCGGGAGGATTGATACGCGCTCGCCCTGGGCCCGGCGGGTAATCAGCCGGTACTCACTTCGGGTTTATAGACCAAGTCGTCGGTGTTCTTGAACATGAGGTCCCTGAACCCGACTCCGAGGAACCGCCGACCGGCATCGAAGCTCAAGACCAGAATACCGATGAGCACCAGGCTGTAGGCGATACTCCAGGCCTCCTCGCTCCCCCCGAAGGTGTAAGCGGCCCATTCCGCAAGGGTGATGTAGTCGGTAAGACCGTCCGCCAGCAGTACCCCGTCGATTTGCTCCCGGAACAGGGTGTAGGGGATGTAGCCGATGAAAAATCCGGGCAGTGCCGCCAGGGCCGTCATGTACCCGAGCCCGAGGCGGGCGTAGGTGCGCACCTCGCAACCGACCATGAATACGGCGCCCACGGCGAGCAGGGGACCGCCCACGAAGTGGCCCCAATATAACCCCTGCTCTCCCGCCGCATTCGGGATGCTGCCTTCTCCCAGCAGCCAGGCGCCGAGGATGTAGAGATTGAACAACACGATGGCGGCCATGAATCCCTGCAGCGGCAACATGCTGCGGAACATGCGGAAGGTGCAGAGTGGAATCCCTTTTCCACAATAAGTTTCCTTGTTCATGAAGACCGACTCGGGCGCCATCACGGAGCATTCGGTGCCGAAACCGCACTTGGCGATGCCGATGCCGAGCAGGACCCCCGGAACCATAAGCCAGACCACTTCGGACCAGCCGATCTGACTCACCGCGCCCTGGATGGAGTCCCCGAACAGGGCCAAGACCAGTGGTACCCCGAGAAAGACGATCAGGACCCCGTTCATGAGCAATCGCGCCGGATCGCGCCAAGGCGAGTAGTCGGGGTCGTAGCCGGGATTGTGGTGGTCGGGGTGGCAGTAACAATGCGCCGCGATTTCCCGCGTCTCCTGGTGCCGAAAATAGCCTCCCAGCCCGCTCCGGAGCGCGAATCGGAAGGCCAGGAATGCAAAGGGGATCCCGCTCAGGAGCACGACCCAGGAGGCAATGCTCATGGCGGGAATACCACCGACAAAGTGATGGGTGGTACAGCCCGCGGCAAGCCGGGTGCCGAATGAGAACAACAGACCGCCGACGAAGGCGAGCACAAGCATCTTCTTGTCATAGCGTACCCAGCTGCGGACCTCCCCCTCGCCGAGGGCGACGAGCCGCGCCCCGAGCAAAGCGCCGATAATGGTCCAGTGAATTCCGGGCTCGTAGACCCGACCGACCCAGTCCAGGCCCAAGAGCTGCTCGCTCGCCGCATACATCTGGGCAAAGCCGGTGGTGACGACGATGAAGTCGTAATTGCCCGAGTGGATGTAATAGAGGATCTCTGCAATCCCGACGAATACCCCACCCAGCCAGAAGGGCCATTGTTTCTTTATCAGTTTTGAAATCATCCAATCGTCTCGCGGGAGTCGTTTCGACTGAGATGTTAAGGAAAACTACGAATCGCGCGAATCCTCGCGAAAATTGTCATCCCGAACCGAAGGGAGGGATCTTTTTCGCGCCGATTCGCGTGATTCGTAGTTTTCCCTCACATATCGACTGAACTCAGCGGCGGCGTAGCCGTTCACTGGAGTGTCTTGTTAGGCTGGTCAATATTTGATGGGAAGAAATTGCTTTCACAATCCCTTCCCCCCCTCACTACTTTTTCTTTCCTCCCTGATTTGGATTCATTTGTTTGCCTCGATTTCCCTGACCTTGGTCATACTGGCGGTTTGTTCCCGAACTTCCTTTGTTGGGATTTTGTTGGTTGGAACGATTATCACTTGGCTTGATTTTATCAGTCACGGCTTTCTCCAAGAATTGCACAGAAGTTATAGAAGCTAAGCAATCGCTGTGCGCTCAACCGCTTAACAGTTGTCTGTGGGATTACGACGCATCGGTCCCGGTCAGTCGATCCTCATCGACACCAAGGGCTTGCCGCGGTGGCTCCACTCGTGCATGGAACCGTCGTAGAGCCGCACCTTCTTGTTGCCCATCAGTTCGTGGGTGACGAACCAGGCAAGGCTGGCCATCACACCGGAATTGCACATGAAGACGGTCGGTACTTCGGTATCCACCTTGAACAGTACCGCTACCTGTTTGATCAGGTCCTTGTCGTAGATGGTCGCTATGCCACGGGAGTTGGCATACAGACTGACGGGAAAGCTCTTCGCGCCGGAAATATGGCCCTTGTTGCCTGGGGCCATGAATTTTCCGGACGCCGTCAGACCCAGATACTCCGCGGTGCTGCGCGTGTCCACCAGCTGCTCCGTGCCCTGACCTTTGGCCAGCTTCTCGACGTCTTCCATACTCGCCAGGAGTTCGGTGCGCTCGGCAGTGGCCTTGAAATTGCCTTTCTTGGCCTTGGACCTACCGAACTCGATCTTCCGCTTCTCCTTGATCCACTGTGCGGTACCGCCGTCGAGGAGGGCGACATTGTCGAACCCGAAATATTTCAGGGTCCAGAACAGGCGAGCAGTGAGTGCCGTGTGTGCGACCGCTTTACCCTTGCCGGTAATCACCAGGGCGCTGTCGTTGTCGACGCCGGATTTTTGCATGAGTCGTTCAAAGTCGCCTTTTTCGGGCAGCAGGACCTTGAGCTTTTTGCCCGCCACCTCGCGCTTGGCGGTAACCTTCTTCCAGGGCACCAACACCGCGCCCGGTATGTGGCCCGCGACCTTGAGCGGGCCTTTCTTTTGGGCGACGCCGCAGGGATTCACCGCCCCCGCCCCCCGACTTTTCTTCTCGAAGCTCTTGACGTCCTTGCGCACGTCGAGAAGCACGACCTGATCCAGGTTGTTCTCCAACCATTGGGTATCGACCAGGGGCCCCGGGAGCTGGACCGCGGAAACGGTTGCGGAAAGCAAGGCGAGAAGGCAAAACAGCGCTCCCGCAAGGAAGGTTTGGCGTAGGTTCATCGGGAATCCTCCAATTAGGAATGATCGATCAAGGGGAAACAGCAAGGATCACTGCGCGCCCAACCATAGCCGACTGCCGAGCAAAGTCAACTTTTGAGGTTCTGTTCCTGAAGTATCCCCGCAAATCAGCCTGCGTAGCCCAACAAGGTGTTGGGCACGGGCCATCCCTGGCCCTTTGCCCAACTACCTCGCTATATCTTATTGTTTTATATTGGAATAATGTGGGGATACATCAGGTTCTGTTCCATTTTATGTGGGTGGAAATGGACGATCGGACCTTAGAGATGCAGAGTTTGGATATTCTATGATTGACAGGCGTATAATATGTGACCACAATTTACAGAAACGGATAGGAGGGAGGCCCACAATGCAAGTTTCCATTCGAGAATTGAAGGCTCATTTATCTCAATACCTCTGCCGAGCACGGGCTGGGCAAAGCCTTGAAATCACTTCTCACCGCAAAATCGTGGCACGGATTATCGGAGTACCCACCACATCGGACAGTGGCATTGCCCGTTTGCTGGCAGGTGGCACCGCGACTTGGGCGGGTGGGAAACCGGCCGGCGCCGGTTTGCGGCTGACCGCGAAGGGTACTCCGGTTTCGCAAATGGTGTTGGAAGATCGCGGCTGATGCTTTACTGCGACACCTCCGCCCTACTCAAGCTCTACATCGAAGAAACGCACAGCGATAGCCTCAAGTCACAAGTTGCCGAGGCGCATGCCGTAGCGGCCTGCCGCATCGCCTGGGCCGAAGCCTACGCCGCGCTGGCGCGTCGCGCCAGGGAAGTGCCGACAGATCGCCCCGTCATCGAGGTTGCCAAAACGGCGCTGGCCGCAGACTGGCCGCATTATGTCGTGTTGGAAGTGAGCCAATCGGTCGTGGAGCGGGCCGGAGACTACGCCGATACCTTCGCCCTGCGTGGTTACGACAGCGTGCAGCTGGCGGCCGCTTTCGAGGCTGGGCAGATAGCCCAAACCACTATCGACTTCGCCTGTTTCGATGTGCGCTTGAATAAAGCCGCGCAGCTGTTGGGAATGAAGGCCGTTTTCCTGAATCAAGGGGCGTAGGGGGCGTTCTCAATCCGGGGTTTTTACTTGCATTAGAACCACGGATGAACACAGATAAACACGGATCACAATCTGTGTTTATACTGCCACACGGAACAATCTGCGCATTTCACTCCCTCTCCCTCCGGGAGAGGGCTGGGGTGAGGGGGAAATTCAAAAGCTCAGATTGTGCCGTGTGGCAGTATATCTGTGTCCATCCGTGGTTCTTCGGTGCGGTTCGTTTGAGAACGTCCCCTAGGGGGAACGAAACCCGGTTTTACGGACTAACGACCAAAGTCTAAGGTGCCGCCGGCTCGATCGGGCACTCGACCTCCCGTCCCTCCCAGGGCGGACACCGGGCACGATAGAGCACGAAGCCGGTGTGGCCGGCACGGTGCTTCGCCTCTCGCAGCAGCCGCAGGGAGACCGGATCCAGCTCCTCTCCGATAGATGCTTCGAGGCTCGGGTACACCTGCTCGTAGTAGAGGGCGTCCGGCTCGACCAAGAAGATCGCTTCCGCGTTTTGAGCAGGTTCCAGCGGGAGCACCAACCGCAACTCCTGGCCGGGCCGCAGTCGCGTATCCGAGGCTTCCGTCCAGCCTGCGTCCGGATCCCAATGGAGGCGACGCTGAATCGTGTGTTCCAGTCCGGCACCCCCTGGAGCCCCGCTGCGCAGCACTACCCGGATGCGGGGAGTCGCGTAGGTCGGCAGCGCATGACCGGCCCCGACGTTGCGCGCTCGAATCTCAACCCCCCTATGCCTGCGCCGGACGTCCACCCGCAATGCCTTGCGGCTCATCCCCGGATCATGGATGCCCTTGAATGCATGGCTGCCGGCGGGCATGTGACAATCCTGGCAACCGACGCCCTCGAGCGCATAAGGAGAGGCGCGCCATTCCTGCTCGGTGTTTTCTAAAAGCTTGCCGTTTACCCGCTCGCCCCAGTCCGGAAACTGGTGGCAAGGGGAGCAAAACGCCGAGTCCTTGAACAAGGGGAGCGCCTCCACCCGGCCATGGGGCGTAATCGGCTTGGAGACGGGGCCGTAACGACGATGGCGTCGCACATGACAGGCCACGCAATCGACCCCGCTCAGTGACTGCACTTCGCCCGCGTCAGCGGTAAGAAACAGGGCCTGTTGCTCGCTCCCCGGGGCATGACAATTCAGGCATGAAACCTGGGTCTCCGTGTCGAACGCCGGAAGCTGTCCCAACACGCCCCCGCGGGCGGAATGGGCATGCATCGAGGACGACCACTCGCGGAATTGCTCGACGTGGCACAGCCCACAGGCCGCCGGGGAAAGCTCCCTGGTCGGCTCGATATAGTCATCGGGTGCAACCCCATGGGGGGGAATCGGGAGCGTCCAGTACTCATCGGACGCGAATACGCCGGATAGAGCGACCCCGCAGACCAGGCAGGCAAATATTCTCATCGTGCAGGGACGGCGCATTCCCCATGTCTGCGGGAGAGGAACTCCCGTCAGTCATCGGCTACCAGGATTCACCGAGTGACCCGAATCTTTACATTCGTGTCTTTTCGTGCCTTTCCGGTTTCCGGGTGGCGTAGCGCAGGCGTCTCGCCTGCAACCCGCGGGCGAAACGCCCGCGTTCCGGCAGGCGGGACGCCTGCGCTACATGGATTTGGCTTAATTGAGAACACCCCCTAACGAGGCTTCGCCTCAGACCGACGAGGCGTGAATTTCCGGCTCGTTCCGGCGCTGTCTTTTATCCGCAGATTACGCAGATTCTCGCAGATTAAAAATACAATAATCTGCGAGAATCTGCGTAATCTGCGGATAAACAAAGAGCCATCTTTTTAGGCAGCGCACAAACTTGACTCATTTGTAAAGAGGCAGGTCCCTCAAGGAATCCTAGCCTCGGGTCCGCTGGGCGGACTCTCCGCTAGCGGCCCTCGAACAGGACAAAGGGCGCCCAGTATTTCGGATCACTGTGTTTGGAGTCTTTATCGCCAATCCACGCCAGCTGGGTCTTCCGCAGGGCCTCGGCCGGATGGCGTTCGGGGTCGTCTTCGAACCATTTTGCGTAGAAATCCTTCATGAAGCCGGGAGCCGAAAGGTCGTCCGGCTTCCAGAGGCTCATAAGCACATTACGGGCGCCGGCAATGCGAAAGGCGCGTACCAGGCCATAGACATCCTCCGAGTCGTCCACCTCACCGCGGTCGGTATCGCAGACAGAAAGGGTGACCAGCTCGGTGCCCTCCAGATTCGGATCCTGGGCCTCCGGGGCGGCGAGGATACCGTCTTCGCCGGCAGGGTTCAGCTTACCGTACAAACCGTCATCGGCACCGGCCAGGGCCAGACCGGCCAGGGCCAGAGGGTGCTCACCGGACCCGGATTTCCGATCGAGGAAGCAGCCGTGGGTAGCGAGATGCAATATCCGCGGCGGGGAAGCGAGGGATTCGAGTCGGCTCTCCGAGGCATCCCGGCTCTGCCAAACCTCAGGCTTGCGGTTGTCGGGATCCCGAGAGAACTGCGCACCGGCTCCGGCCTCCGGATCGGAGAATTCAGGCGGCTCGAAGCAGCGTCCCGCGTCGAGCAGGCGGTGGTTCGCAGCCGGCATCCGGTCTCCGCCTACTTCCCCCCCTGCTGCAACTGCGGGTTCTGCCTGTCTGGCTGTGGATGAACGCCCCGGCTTGGAGCAAACAGCGTAATCCACCCCACCATAGACGACCATGCCGGCGGCGGAGGTCGGATCCGAACCGGATGCGACAAGGTCACGTCCGGTCTGTATCCGATGCAGCCCCTGGCGCTCCACCCAATAACGCCCGTCGGGGAGTTGCAGACGTGCGAAGGCGACCAGATCCAAGGTGCCGTCCGAAGAGATATAGAGCCGTTTGTACTTGGCCAGCTCGGCGTCCAGTACGCCGAAGAGCTGTCGATAGAGCATCCGGGCGGACTCCCGGCTGCCGGTTGCACGTAGTTCCCTGCGTATCGCTTCCATGGATGCGATCGGGCCCAGATTCTTGAGCAAAATCTCGGGGCCGTCCCCGGAGACCGCGGGGATCAAGATGGTAAGCCAGTGCAGGTCCCCGGAATCACCGGTCGCCAAGTCCACCGGGTTGAAGGCACGCAGGGAGAGCAGCGCCGAGTCTGCGGGCAGACCGGACCGTACCTGCCCCCAGTCGACAGCACGGCTTGCCCGATGCACGTGGTACTCCCGGCTCAGGCCGGCCAGCTCCACTTCGAGGCGTTCGATGTCATTGAGCGCCAGGACGATGGCATTGGCGTGTGCAACGACTTCATCGTCGTCATCCGGCACCTGGTTGACCAACCGGCTCAGATCCGATCGGCGCTCGGCCAGCTTACCAGCGGCTTCCTTTACTTTCGGGTCCTTGGTCGAGCGAACGAGCAGGGCAATCAGGGCCTCGGCCTCCTCGGCCGATCGCTTCCAGCGCAGCAGCACATCGGCGGCCAACTGCAAGGTATCCGGATCAGGATGCTGCAGGGCGAGACTGAAGACGACATTCTGGAAGTCGGATTCGGACAACAACCAGTGACGGCGTACCCGCTTTCGGAGAGTCGGGTCGCGCCGGGTGCCGATGAAACTGCGCAAACCCTCGTCTACACGACGCAATTCCCCGAGGGTCTGGTCCTGGTACCCGAGGTTGATCAGTACCGGAACCAGATTGAGCCGGGTGGTGAGGGTATCGGGGTGATCCCGGCCGAGTATCCGCTCCTGGCCCTCGATGGCATGCACAAACAGCGGCTCGGCCTCGCCATAGTGGCCTTGCGTTCGATACAGCCCGGCGAGGTGGTTGACGCTGGCGAGGGTATCGGGGTGGTCCCGGCCAAGGACCCGCTCGCGGGTATTGAGGACCCGCATAAAGAGCGGCTCGGCTTCGCCATAACGGCCTTGATCTTCATACAGCACAGCGAGGTTGTTGATGCTGACGAGGGTACGGGGGTGGTCCCGGCCCAGGAGCCGCTCGCGGGCATCGAGGACACGCAGATACAGCAGCTCGGCCTTATCATAGCGGCCTTGGGATCGATACAGTCCGGCGAGGTTGCCGGCGCTGACAAGGGTATCGGGGTGGTCCCGACCCAGGAGCCGCTCGCGGACATCGAGGACCTGCATAAAGAGCGGCTCGGCCTCACCATAGCGACCTTGGCTTTTATACAGCGCAGCGAGGTTATCGGCGCTGCCGAGGGTCCGGGAGTGATCCCGGCCCAGAACTCGCTCGTTGGCTTCGAGGGCGCGCGCATAGAGCGGCCCGGCCTCGTCGTAGCGGCCTTGCGAGTGATACAGCAAGGCCAGGTTGTGGAGGCTCTGCAGAGTATCGGGGTGGTCCTGGTCCAGCACCTGCTCGCGGGCCGTAAAAGCGCGCACCAGGAGCGGCTCGGCCTCGCCGTACCGACCTTGGTTTCTATAGAGCATGGCGAGATCATTGACGCTGAAGAGGGTGTGGGCGTGATCCTTGCCCAGTACCCGCTCGCGGGCCTCGAGGGCATATAGATACAGCGGTTCGGCCTCATCGTAGCGGCCTTGCCTTGCGTATAGTCCGGCGAGGTTATTGATGCTTTGCAGGGTAGCGGGGTGGTCCTGGCCCAGTGCCCGCTCGTTGGTCTTGAGGACACGCACAAAAAGTGGCTCGGCCTCGCCATAACGGCCTTGTTCGGAATACGACACGGCGAGGCTGTCGATGCTGTCGAGGGTTTGGGGGTGATCCTGGCCCAGGATCCGCTCGCGGGCCGCGAGGGCGCGCAGATACAGCGGTTCGGCTTCGCCATAGCGATCTTGTGCCAGATACAGATCGGCAAGGCTGTTGATGCTGAGGAGGGTGTCGGGGTGGTCCCGGCCCAACACCCGCTCGTAGGTCTTGACGGCACGCAGGTACAGCTCTTCGGCCTTGTCATAGCGGCCTTGTTCACGATACAGCCCGGCGAGGTTGCCGACACTGACGAGGGTGTCGAGATGGTCCTGGCCCAGGATCCGTTCGCGGGCCTCGAGCGTGCGCAGATTCAGCGATTCGGCCTCGCCATAGCGACCTTGGCTTTTATACAGCATGGCGAGGTTGCTGACACCGGTGAGGGTCTGGGGGTGGTCCTGGCCCAGGATCCGTTCACCGGACTCGAGGGCCCGCAGATAGAGCGGCTCGGCCTCGTCATAGTGGCCTTGGTTCTTAAGCAAAAACGCGAGGTTGTTGAGTGCGGTGAGGATTGCCGGGTGTTCCCGCCCCAGGTTCCGCTCACCCAGCGCCAATGCCTCGCGGACGATAGTCTCGGCCAAGGCGTGCTTGCCGTCTTGAGAGTGACCGAACGTAGCCCAGTTGAGGGCGTTGATCAGGTCCTCCGCGGTCGGTTCTTCGCCTTTTTGCTCACGAAGTTTCTGGAGTACGGCCTCGGATTCGGGGCCGACGGGCTCCAGCGCCCGAGCCGGGATTGCCGCGGCCAGCAGTATGAACACTAAAGGCCAACACCAACCACCAGAATGACCGCAGCTCCCGGAAGCCATACATCTTGCGCCTTAGCGATTCAAACCGTTCCGCAGTCTCATCTCCGCTGCAGCTTGAGCACCACCGTCGCATACGGGGGAAGGGTGAGGCAGATGGAGTATTCACGGCCGTGAATCCCATGCTGCTCTGCCGTCGCACCGCCCTCACTGCCCCAATTGCCTCCGCCATAGACCTCGGCATCGGTATTCAATACTTCCCGGTAGTAACCCTGCTCAGGTACTCCGATCCGGTAATTCGGCCGCACCACCGGGGTGAAATGGGTCACCGCGATCACAAACTCGCTGCGGTCTTTCCCGTACCGGGCGAATGAGACGATGCTGCAATCCTCGTCATTGGTGTCGATCCATTCGAAACCGCTCGCGTCGGCGTCCAGCTCATGCAATGCCGGTGTCTCGCGGACCAGCCGGTTGAAGTCGCGAATGAGCCGCTGAACACCCAGGTGCAGCGGATCCTGGAGCAAGTGCCAGTCGAGGCTGATGGTGCTGTTCCATTCCCGGTCCTGCACGAATTCCGTGCCCATGAACATCAATTTTTTGCCGGGCATCGAATAGGTCAGACCCAGCCAGGCCCGTAAGGTGGCAAACTGCTGCCAGCGGTCTCCCGGAATCTTGTTGACCATGGCGCCCTGACCGATCGAGACATGGTCATGGGAGACCGGCAACACAAAGCGCTCGTCGAAGGCGAAGTTGAGGGGATTGATCAGCTCATAGTGGTAGTACTTGCGGTGTACGGGGTGACGCCGCAGATAACGCAGGGTGTCGTATGCCCATGCGGAGTTCCAGCGCAGGTCGAAACCTAAGCCCCCATCCTTTACGGCCGCGGTGATCCCCCGGCGCAGGGACGAATCCTCGGCGATCATCAATACGCCGGGATACCGGTCGCTCACCAGCTCGGTCAACCGACGGATGAAAGCGAGGGCCTCCAGGCTTTCATTGCCGCCGTCTTTATTCGGCATCCACTGACCTTCTCCGCGGCCATAGTCGAGGTAGAGCAGCTTGGCGAGGCTATCGATTCGCAACCCATCCAGATGGAATTGGTCGAGCCAGTACAGGGCATTGGCGAGTAGGTAGTCGACCACTGCCGGACTGCCGAGGTTATAGAGGGGCATATCCCAATCCGGGTCCCGACGGTGGTGGGGGTCGGCGTCTTCGTAGAGTGGGGTACCGTCGAACCCGACCAAGCCCTGGGGCTCGGTCGACAAGAAGTTGGGCACCCAGTCGACGACGACGCCGATGCCGGCGCGGTGGCAGGTATCGACCAGATACCGGAAATCATCGGGGGTACCGTAGCGGCTGGTAGGGGCAAACAGGGCCGAGGGCAGGTAGCCGACGGTGTCGTCGAACGTATGCTCGCTGATCGGCAGCAAGGCGATGTGGGTGAAACCGAGATCGGTGACGTATTCCACCAGCTCGTCCGCCAGCTCGCGATAACTCAGCCAGCGGTGGTCTTCCTCCGGTCTTCTGCGCCACGAACCCGGATGGACTTCGTAGAAGCTCAACGGCGCCTCCGGGCATTGTTTGGCCGTTCTTTGTTCGAGCCAGACGCTATCGCCCCAGCGATAGGTCCCGTCGGCCCGGACCATCGAGGCGGAGCCGGGGGGGTGCTCGGTACGGAAGGCATAGGGGTCGGATTTGACCAGCGGGTCGGTACCGGGCGTGGTTTTGATTTCGTACTTGTAGAGATCACCGCCGGCTACGCCTGGGATGAAAATCTCCCACACCCCACATTCGCGGCGCAGGCGCATGCCGTGCCGGCGCCCATCCCACCCGTTGAAATCGCCGACTACCGCCACACGAGCGGCATGGGGCGCCCAGACCGCAAAGGCGACCCCCGCGATGCCTTCCAGCTCGACCGGGTGCGCCCCCAGTATTCGGTAGCTCGAGCGGTGCGTGTGTTCACTCAACTTGCGGGCGTCGGTGTCACTGAGCACGGGTGGAAATCGATAGGGATCTTCGCTCGTTTGCTCCCCTTCGGGGGTCGTTATCCGCAGCCGATAGGGAAAAGGCTCTGTGCGCCCCGGGATCGAACCCACGAACAGGCCTTCGTCATGGACCCGTTCCAGGGCCGCCACCGGCTTGCCGTCGGCAGCGTCCAGAACCTTCACGGCAGTTGCCTCGGGCACGAAAACACGCACCGTCAGTGCACTCGGGGTCGCGTGCATCCCGAGAAAGGAGAAGGGGTCCGGATGGTCCGCGTTGAGCAGGGCCTCCACATCCCGGGTGTCTACCACGGGCGGGGGCAGCCCTTCGGCCCCGATACCACCGATGGGCTCCTTGGGTTCTTGCGGAAGATCGGCGGTTCGGGTCGGCGCCGGGACCGGCCTCTTTTTCGCCGTTTCCCCCTTCTCCCCCTTTCCCCCCGTAACCGGTTTTTCCACCGTAACCGGTTTTTTCACCGTAGCCGGCCTGCCCGGCGGCTGTGGCCGGTCCGGATGATCCCGGACGGCCGCCCTGGCGATTGCCTGGGCCGCGGAGACATGTCGCGTACCCTTGCCGGTTTGAGCCTGAGCGGCATTCTTGTCGGTTTCGGCCTGCTTCATGACCGCCATGGCATCGATACCGGAATGGCCAACCGGGGCGTTCGAGTTGCCCGCGACATCGGGGGAGGCAGTCTGCCCGCGAGGGGGGGGCTGGACCAATGCGTTGGGCACCACCGGCTTTGCCTTCGCATCGGCGGTTACCCCGAAACCGGCGGCCGCAGCCGACCTTGCCCGAGTGCCCGGAGGTGTCTTCTCGACCGGCTTCGGCTTCGAAGCGTCCGCACCAGTGGCCGCAGTTTTCTCCATTCCTTCACCGGCGGTCGATTCGGCGGGCAAACCCGACCGTGCCCGGGTGTTCGGCAGCGTCTTCGCGGCAGGCGCCGGCTTCGAGGTATCCGTGCGAGCGGCCGCTGCTTTCTCCGTTCCTTTGCCGGTGGTCGATTGGGTGGTCGATGCTGGTTTCTTGGCGGTCATCTGGTCGGTTCCCTTCCATATACAAGAGGTTACTGACACATGGGAGTCTGTCGAGCTAGGATTCCTTGACTGCCGCGGACTTTTACAAATGAGTCAAGTTTGTGCACGGCACAAAAACTCACATCTCCTCATGCAGCACTTGGGGGTGTTGTGCCCATCGCTTTTATCCGCAGATTACGCAGATTTTCGCAGATTAAGAATAGAAATAATCTGCGAAAATCTGCGTAATCTGCGGATAACAAGTTTGTTCGCTGCACAAAAAATTCACGCCTCGTCAGTCTGAGGCAGAGCCTCGCCAGGTATCCATACGATCCCGAGTCGGAAGGGCTCCCGGAAGACAGTTCAGGCGGTATCCCATCAGGCAGCCCGTGAACCCATACCTGCATTATACTGGTTTCTTACGCTGCGTAGCGAACCGCACCAGGATCAGGAAAGAATTCTTCAAATGACTACCACCCCCGACCCCCTGCGCGACCTCTACAAAAGCCTGAGCGGCAAGGGCGCCCTGCCCCTGGAGCCGGACGATCCCTACTATGTACCCATTCTGCAGGGGACGCCGGATAAGGACCCTATCTTGGCGCTGTGGCAACGCCTGCACTGGTCCAAATCCAAGAGCGTCAATCTGCTCACCGGTTATCGCGGCAACGGCAAGAGCACCGAGCTGCGCCGCCTTAAAAAATTATTGGAGACAGAAAGCGGCGCCAAGGTCTTATTGGTCAACATGCTCGACTTCCTGCTGATGACTAAGCCCCTGGAACTGTCGGATTTCGTGCTCTCCCTGATGACGGCCCTGGCCCAGGCGGTGGAGCAGGACACGGGCTTGCGCGCCCTGACCCATAGCTACTGGGAACGGCTACAGAACTTTCTGACCAACGAGGTGCGGTTGGAGAAATTCGAGCTGGATCTCAAGGAAATCGGGGCACCCGCCAAGCTCGGCCTCAAGCTCAAGAACGAGCCGGATTTCAAAGAACAGATCCAAAAGCACCTGCGCGGTCATCTGAGCCGACTGATCCAGGACGCCCAGAGCTATGTGGTGAGCTTGGTCCAGGCCATCCGCAAAGAGGCAAAGAACCCGGACCTCAAGGTAGTCCTGCTGGTGGACTCGGTGGAACAGATCCGCGGCGTGGGCACCGAGGCCACCGACGTCCACAAGAGCGTCGTGGACCTCTTCTCCGGCCAGGCCGCCGGCCTCCGTTTCCCCCAGCTCCATCTGGTCTACACCATCCCGCCCTACCTGCAAGCCCTGTCCCCGAACCAGGGGCGCGCCCTGGGCGGCCACCCCATCGTCTCCTGGCCCAATGTCCACGTGCGCGACCGCAAGGGCGACGAGGATGACGCCGGACTCGCCGTCATGGAGGCCATCATCGACCGACGCCGGGCGGACTGGCGCGCCGTCATCTCGCCGGACACCCTACGCCGGCTGGCGATTCGCACTGGCGGCGACCTGCGGGATTTCTTTCGACTGATCCGCGAGTGCGCCGTCACCCTGAGCACCGCCCGGATCGATCAGCCGGGTTCCAGCTTGGACGAGGAGATGGTCAAGCGGGTCGAGGGACAACTGCGCAACGAGCTGCTACCCATCGCCGCGGACGACGCTCGCTGGTTGATCCACATCCACAACGCAAAGGCTACATCCTTGCCTACCACTGACCTCACCCGTTTGGCCCGCTTTCTGGACGGGAATCTGATTATGAACTACCTCAACGGCGAGCCCTGGTACGACATCCACCCCCTGCTGGAGCCGGAAATTCGGCGTTATTCGGCCAGTACGGCAGTACCGATAACATAAGTCCGCAAATGAACGCGAATGAACGCAAATCGGTTGCTAAAGATCAGAAGTTTTTTTTGTCCGCAGATTACGCAGATTCCCACAGATTATTTCGTTTTAAATCTGCGAGAATCTGCGTAATCTGCGGATAAATCTTCGCGGCTAACTCTTCTCTGAAAACCTTGCTCGTTCAATGTTATCGGTAATTGAGAGCATCCATACCAGCGGTGACCGGGTTTGACGACCGAGGCTTCTCTCAACCCGGCAGGCGAGGCCGCCTGGCTGCGGGTCAAGCAACACCTGGAATGGTGTGACGGCTTTGCGCTGGTGTTCCTATTCAGCGACCGGCCCGGCGTTATCGATGTACTGCGGGAGCGCCTCGCTGCTATCTATCGGGCGCGTGTCACCGGCCTGAAGATTCCGCTGCAGGAGACCCCGGACGAGCTGCTGACCGGCCTGTTGCCGCGCCTGCTCGACCCACCGCTGTATCAGCGGGCCCTGAATGCCCCGGTATGGCTGGATCTGACCCGCCCGCCCGCCGATCTGTCATCCGAGCAAAGGACTGCCTGGCAGGAGACCGGCCTGCAATTCCTGGCCCGCCTCAACGAGCAGCGCGAGCCCCTGCGCCGCACCCTGAGCAAGCCCCTGATCCTGGTCCTACCCTTGGCGGAGAAGGCCCGGATCAAATCTCTGGTCCCGGACCTCTGGGCCATCCGCCATTTCAGTCTCGATACCGGTCCCTGGCTCGCCCCGGCGGTGGCCCCGGAGCCCGCCCGCCCACCCGTCCCGAACCCTTCCCCCTCAACGAGACCGAGCAGGCGCTGGTCCGGGAGTGGCAACGGCTGCGGGACCAGGGCAGCACCGAGCGCGGCGCCCTTCTCGCCGCTGAACGCGCCTACAACACCCTGCTGCACCGCGGCCAGATCAACACAGCCAATGAGACCGCCGCCTGGATGCTGGAGACCACCCGTTCCCGGCTCACCGCCGACCCCGAAGATCCGGGGACCCTGCGCGATCTCTCGGTCTCCCTCGACAATGTCGGCAAGACCGATCAGGCGCTCGGCGACTGGCAACGCGCTCGCGACGCCTTTACGGAGAGATTGGAGATTGCCCGGCACTTAGCCGCAGTCCTACCCGAACACCAGGACTACAAGGATCTTCCGGACTGGTTCGAGCGCAGGCTGGCCGAGCTGGCGGCGGCTCAGGAAGAGGAAAACCGGGGCTGATTCCGATCCCATCACCGGGAAGTCGGACACATTTCGTCTCTGCGTTCTCTGTGTCCTCTACGGTTCGGTTACGATCGGCTCGTAATAGGTCTCACCCGCAAAGGGCTTCCATTTTGCTGACTAAGCAGGTAGGTTGCTCCAGGTGAAAATTATCGTTACCAGTGCCAAGCTGAGCAGACAGCTCAACCGGCAGCGTGAGATGGTGAAGACCTTCGGCGCAAAGCGTAGTAAGCGGTTGCGGGTGGTGTTGGCAGCACTGCAGGCGGCGCCGAACCTCAGTGTACTGGCTCCACCATACAGTCCACCACATCGCTGTCACGAGCTGACCGGTAACCGCAAAGGCACCCTGAGCCTTGATCTGGACGGCCCTTACCGCCTGATCGTTCAACCCGCGAACGATCCGCTGCCGCAGCGCCCGGAGGGCGGGCTGGATTGGCGCGCGGTGACGGCGGTCAAAATACTTGCGATCGAAGACACCCATGGTTAACGAAGCCCCCAACGAATACCGGCCCGATTATGCCGTTCCCTCCGGAGACGTGCTCGAGTACGAGTATCGACCCGACTACGCGGTCTCCCCCGGAGAGGTGCTCGAGTACGAGCTGGAGCTACGCCGGATGCCCGAATCCGAGCTGGCACGTCGCACCGGTCTGACGGAGAAGCATATCGACGTCATGCTGAGGTCCAAAGGCAAATCCGGTATCACATCCGAGACCGCGATCAAGCTGGAGCGGGCGCTGGGCATGCCCGCCGATTACTGGTTGAACCTGGAGACCCGGTATCAGGAGACACGGGCGCGTCTCGCCGAATCCGCCTCTTTTCGCCCGAGCACGAAAATCGCATAGCTGATTGATGCGGTTCGCTACGCTCACCACATCCTACACCCCCGGCATGACCGTAGGGTACGGTAAGCGCCTGTCCGCCAGGGCGAGCGCGTATAAATCCTCCCGAAAACATGATCAGGAACAATCCTCTCGCCTTTGCGGTTCGAGAGATGCCCCTGGACTGCACCAAGATAGAGCACAGCTGTGCCTTCGAGGCACCGCCGCGGTGCGGTAGGGTGCTTATCCGACTCCCGGTACGGGTTCGAGGAATGTCTTGCCCAGGATTCCCCGAGGGACCCACATCTTTAACAAATGAGTCGAGTTTGTGCACTCCCAAGGGGGCAGTTGTCAGGGAACAGGTAGTATCAGTTTGCCCCCGAAAACTGCCCCCTGCCCCCTGAATTGTTGAGGGTGTCGTAAAAGCCTAAATCGGGATCGGGATCGAGATTCCGATTGCGATCCCGATACCGATACCGATTTCGATTATTTCCATGTAGTTACACGCTCGCAGGGCGAGGTGTCCCCGCCCTGCACGGGCGCCTGGTTTTTCAGGCGCTTGAAAAAAATCATTCAGCATCCGGGACGCTGGCTCTATCCTTGCACTCCATTTGAATTCACCCCAGGGTAAACGAGGAACAGCACAGATGTATCCGGTACTACCAAGCGCACCGCGGCTGATCGTCGGTGTCGCCGCCTTACTCCTTTGGTCAGCATTGCCGCTCCGGGCCGCGCCGGAGCCCGAGCCCTCCGCACCGACGCCGCCCCAGGAGGAGGAACCGGTACAGATCCTCCGGGGCTTCTCCCAACTCAGCAAGGAGAGCGCGACCTGTATGTCCTGCCACCGCGAGGAGAGCCCCGGTATTTACAGCGAGTGGGGCCACTCCAAGCACTTCGCCGCGAATGTGGGCTGTTACGAGTGCCATGGGGCGGATAAGTCGGACCTGGATGCCATCATGCACAAGGATTTCGTGATCGCGACCATCGTTTCCCCGAAAGACTGTGCCCGGTGCCACGAGCGCGAGGTGGCCGAGTTCGATGCCTCGCACCATGCCTCGGCGGGAAATATCCTGGGGTCTCTGGATAATGTCCTGGCCGAGGTAGTCGAAGGCGGCCCGTTGTTGAACGGCACCTCGCCGGTGGTGACCATGGGGTGCGCCGGTTGCCACGGCTCCATCGTCAAGGTCAATTCCGACGGTACGCTGGATGTGGCCACCTGGCCCAACACGGGCGTCGGGCGCATCAACCCGGACGGCTCGCAGGGCGCCTGCTCCGCCTGTCACCTGCGTCACAAGTTTTCCGCCGCACAGGCCCGCAACCCGGATAACTGCGGCCGCTGCCACCTGGGTCCCGATCATCCCCAAAAAGAGATCTTCGAAGAGTCGGCCCACGGAGTGGCCTTCCGCGCCAATATGGACCGGATGAACATGGACTCGGCCAAGTGGGTGGTGGGCGAGGACTATACCGCCGCTCCGACCTGCGCCACTTGCCACATGTCCCGCACCAAGGATCTCCCGGTCACCCACGACATTGGCGACCGCATCTCCTGGAATCTGCGCGCCCCGGTCTCCTCCAAGATCGATGCGAAGGCCAAGGCGGCAGGTCAAGAGGTCAAGTCCTGGATCGACCGGCGCAAGGATATGAAGAGCATCTGCCAATCCTGCCACGGGCGCAAGATGGCCGATGCCCACTTCGAGCAGCTCGATGCCTTCGTCAATCTCTACAACGATAAGTTCGCGATCCCCGCCAAGCGACTTGTTGTGGCCATGGCCGAGCACGGCCTGCGAGACCCGGTGAAGTTCAACGAGTCGGTGGAGTGGACCTATTTCTATCTGTGGCACCACGAGGGGCGTCGGGCGCGTCACGGCGCGGCCATGTTCGCCCCGGACTATGCCCATTGGGAGGGCATGTACGAGGTCGCCCACCGCTTTTATATCGAGATGGTCCCCGAGGTACGCGAGGCGATCGAAAAGGCCCGGCATGCAGGCAACTCAGCGGGGGCCGACGTGGTCCAGGCCCTGCTCGACGAGATCCTCTCCTCCGAGCTGCACCGCTGGTTCCTGGGAGAAAAACCGCCCAAGTTCTGGCGCCCGGAGGATAGCGACAACCACGGCTTTAAGGTCGGCAAGGCCGGTACCCAATGATGGTGCCTTGAAATTGCCCGATAAACGGCGGCAGCCGCCGTGGACTGCATGGACCAGGTGGACCACATGGACCGGGGGTTGCTACGTGCCCCCCAGTCCATACAGTCCATACAGTCCATGTTGTCTATTGGACTACCTCCATGCTGTTCATGTAGTCCACGACAGCCACCGCCGTCTCTGGAGCGTGGGAACGAGCCAAAAACCCCAGGGAAGGGATTTTTCAAGGTTCCATTAGGTGTGAAAATGCCTCGTTTTGGCAGAAGAGAGGCGATCGGTAGTGTTCTAACTTTGTTGCTCAAGGATGTCAAACGGCGACGCCGAACTCATAACTACCGCGATTAACAATGGAAGCCCGTAAGCTCAAGACCTACGACGACCTGGCGACGGTTCCCGAGGAGCGCGTCGAGCTGATCGATGGCGAAATCGTGCAGCGGCCGATGGCGCGTTCCGAGCATGGCTTGGTGCAGAGCCGGGCCTGCGTGGAACTTGGTCCCTTCGATCGCAGATCCGGTCCCGGCGGCTGGTGGGTTATCACCGAGGTCAGCGTCAGTTACGAATTGCACCAGTGCCCTTGTCACGACATCGCCGGCTGGCGCAAGGAGAGAATGCCGGAACGTCCCCATGGCATCATGACGCTGGTGCCGGATTGGGTCTGTGAGATCGTCTCCCCCGGTCACGAACGCAAGGATACCTTGCAGTTGTTCCTGCTACTGCAACGCCACCGGGTCCCTTTCTACTGGATTATCTGGCCCGAGGACCGGGTCTTGGTCGCCTATCGGCTCGTGGGCGACAGCTACCAGGTCCTCGTGGGCGACAGCTACCAGGTCGTCGAGACGATTACCGAGCAGACCCACGCGCGCATCCCGCCATTCGAGGATGTCGAGTTGGACTTGGCCTTTTTGCTGGGGCTGGGTACGGCGTAGGATGCGGAATGATGAATGATGAATGGTGAGCGTCTCTCGTACCTCGGGGGGAAGACAGATTTTCCCATAGGAAAACGTGGCTCAAACACATTGTTCCCTATGTCTACAGGGCAGGCCCACTCATCACTCCGCATTCATCATTCCGCATTCATCATTCCTCATTCATCATTCCTCCTCGGCCTGGTCTTGTTCCTGGTGTCCTCTCTCTGCGGGGCCAGGCCGTTCGAGGATGCCCAATGCCAGGAGTGCCACGGCGTCAAGGGTTTCAGCGTCCCGACCGGGGAGCACGGGGAGACCCCGCGCAAACCGCTGTTCGTCGCCACCGAGTCCTTCGAGGAAAGCGTGCACGGTGCGTTGGCCTGCACCGACTGCCACCATGACATCGAGGAGCTGCCGCACCGCGAGGGCGAACTCGGTGTGGTGGACTGTGTTACCTGCCACGAATGGATCAGGGGCGACCAATGGGTGCCTGCCGACCGCGCCGCTTGGTTGCGGCCTGCGCCACTGCGTCTGGTGACCTTTACTCGCGACTTTGTGCTATCCACCCATGGGGATCGGTCGGTGCCGAACAACGCCGGATGCGCGACTTGCCACACCGCGCACTATGTCTTTCCGTCGGACGACTCCCGCGCGAGTACCTATCGTCTGGAATCACCCACCATGTGTGGTGCCTGCCACGAGCAGGCCCTGGAGGAGTACCGGGTGTCCCTGCACGGGGCGGCCCTGAAGCGGCCCTGGGGCGATGATTCGGCCACCTGCAGCGATTGTCACAGCTCCCACAAGATTACGGACCTGACCCGGCTGCCGGCCCATCGGTTGGTCACCGAGCAGTGCGGTGAGTGCCATGTCGCCGAGCGCAACGGCTATATGGCCAGTCCCCACGGGCAATTCGCCTGGCACGGCGGCAAGGGTGCCCCCAAGTGTGTGGACTGCCACGCCGATCACGACATCGTCCGGGTATCCGATCCGGCCTCGCCGGTGGGCACGGAGCACCGGGTCGAGACCTGCCGCAAGTGCCACGAGCAGGCCAACGCCCAGTTCGTCAAATATCAACCCCACGGCACTACCACCAACTTCGCCAAGTACCCGGACCTGTGGCTACTGGCCAAGGGGATGGGCGTGTTGATCCTATTGGTCCTGGTCTTCTCCTACATCCATTCGGCGCTCTGGTGGTGGCGTGAGTGGCGCGAGGAGCAGCAACGCCCGGTGGTCTACCGCCGGGCCGAAGGACGCAGCTACCCCGTGCGCATCAGGCCCGAGAAGCCCCGCAGCGGGATGCACTTCCGCCGTTTCGCCTGGGGCTGGCGGCTCAACCACTGGCTGCTGGCCCTGTCCCTGATGCTGCTGGTCTTTACCGGCATGGTGGTCATGTATCCGAATACAGGCTGGGCCCAGACCCTGGTGCCTCTCCTGGGCGGCATCGTGCCCCTCAACAGGATCCACCACTGGGCCGGCGTCGTCTTCCTGCTGACCATCTGCGGGCACGCCGGAGTAGTCCTGGTGCGCGTTCTCCGCGACCGGGAGTTCGACTGGTTCGGCCCCGACTCCCTGCTGCCGAGGAGGCAGGATTGGGAAGACATGAAGGGGCAGTTCCGCTGGTACTTCGGCAAGGGCGAGCAGCCGCATTTCGGCCGCTGGACCTATTGGGAGAAGTTCGATTACTGGGCCGTCTACTGGGGTGCCCTTATCATCGGCCTGTCGGGCGTCCTGCTCTGGTTCGCCGAAGAGGTAGGCACCGTCCTGCCCGGTTGGATCTTCAACCTGGCCACGGTGGCCCATGGATTGGAGGCCTTTCTGGCGGTCATGACCCTGTTCGTGGTGCACTTCTTCAACAACCATTTCCGGCCCGCCAAGTTCCCCTTGGATCCGGTGATGTTCACCGGCTCCTGGGACCTGAAGGAGCTCAAGGAGGAACGCCCCGCCGAGTACGAGCGGCTGCGGACCTCCGGCGCGCTGGATGGATTGCTGGTAGCGCCCCCGTCCAAGACCTGGAACCGGGTCTCCCACCTGTTGGGCTTTACCCTGCTGGGCGTAGGGCTCCTGCTGTTGGTGTTGGTCGTGGACGGATTCTTGACGCGGGGGTTGTTTTAGGAAGGGTATGCAAAACCCGGTGGACAACATGGACCTGGTGGACCCAATGGACAGGGGGTAGCTGTCAGTTCGCCGGCTACCACGGGGCCAATCGCTGCCTCCGGTCCACTGGGTCCATGTTGTCCATGAAGTCCATTGGGCTACCCCTGAGATTATTGCTGGGTTTTGGCCGTCCCTGGCCGCAACCCAGCCTACAGCCTACGATCCCTTTTTAGACAGTCTCTGAGCCTTCATACCCCTCCCAACCCCCCCCGGCGTCATTGATTCGGGCCTTGGTGGAAGCAGGCGAATTCCGGCATCGGCCGCTCGACGCGAGCGCTTTTGGACAAACCCGTTGGAATGAAGACGGTTTTATGTTCAGGCACCGTGACGGCATCGCCATGCGTGTGCTTCGCATAACGGACAAACAGCTCCGACAGGGACGCCGATTCACAGTCATGTCCGGCCACGACGTGATCAGGCGCACGCACAGCGAAAAAGGTGGCGTAGTTGTCGATAAGATCCCTTTCGCTCAATGTCTCTTCAGCGTAGATGCCCTTGGAGATCCGTGAGCCGTGGTCTCCGTGCACGAGAATCAATGCATCCCGATGTCGCTCCGAGCGCCCAATCCTCTCCAGCAATTCTTCGAGCTTCGAGAAGACGCATCGAACCTGGGCATAGTAGTAATCCAACTTGGTTTTGCGCTTTTCGTCGAGCTGGTCACGATCGGGGTCATACCACCAGCCGGGTCGTTTCCGCATTTCGGTCCGCTTGCAGGTGCCGGTCAGCAGATAGGGATTGCGCGGAACCATAAAGTGGGCGAACCACAAGGTGCCCCGGTCGCTGTGCATTACCTCGTCCGCGAAGTCATCGAACCAGTCGGGGAAGCCGTGTACGGTAAATTGGATCGGGGAGGTTATGAGTCGGGTTTTTTCATCGCTCAAGGACCCGAACAAGAGCGGTCGGACCCTGATCCCGAGTCGAACCAGGAAGCGTCCCGTGTAGTTCCTGGCATGGAGGCGCAAAAGGGTGAACAGGAAGTCGAAGGTCCGCGCCGTTACCGCGGAGAAGATGTCGGCGTTGTCGCCTCCGTAAAGCTCATTGGCGATCAACCAGACCGGGGTGTAGGAGGTGAATTCCGCGCAGCTCGATACGTTTTTATTCGCGCAGTAGTCTATGATACCGGTCTGATTCACCCTGATTACATATCCCCGTGCCGCATAGTCGTCGAAGTAGGCGTTTTCTTCGATCTCGTATCTCGGCTTGAAGCTCAGCTCCGTATCCTTCTCTCTGTATTCCGGGTCCATCAGGTTCGGTACGGAAGCCGCCGTCCCGTGATGCCGGCTGAAGGCGCGCTCGAAGACGCGAAATCCGTAGTGTTCGGCGAGGCGCTGCATCGCTCCGTATACCGCATCTCCCCCTTCGATACCGCGTTCGATCGCACTCGGGGCGAGTAGTGCATCGAACAGCAGGTGGATGACCAGCGGCGGTGCCGTGGCAGAGACGGTGTCGAGCCGGGTAGGCGGCGAAGCCGGTGCGGAAGTTTTTAAGGCCAGCCTGGGGAGCGGCTCGGTGGCGACGACCGCCAGGCCGACCACGACGAAGTACGCCGCCGCGACCCTCACGGCATAGCGGCGGATGACCCACAGGCACGTGTAGATGACGCCGAAGCTCAGGAGGAGGATGCCCCCCCGGCTCACGGCCCCTGCGTTCAGACCGCCATAGATGCCGGCCAGATCCAAGTGGACGAATAGAATCGCTGCGAGCAGCACGAGCCGCAGCCGCTGCCCGGATAGACGGAGGGCCAGCCCCAGCACTACCGCGATGACGATCATCACCGCCAGTACGAGCCAGGTCTCTAATGCGAGAATGGGAATCCGGGCATTGACGAGGATGCGATAGATCGGCGTCAGCACCGCCGACAGCGTGATTAACAGATAGAGTTTGGTATAGGGCACTTTTCTCTCTGGTTCTCCAGCGTGGGAGCAAGTCCGGGAGCTCAGAGGTAGCTCAGTGGACAGCATGGACGACATGGACAAAATGGACCTGGTGGATATGGGGTAACTGTTAGTTTTCCGGTCACCACGGGGTCAATCGCTGCCTCCTGTCCACTAGGATCCTTGAGGGACTTGAATCTTTACAAATGAGTCAAATTCTGCGGGCACGGGGAACAGGGTCCACGAAAGACACGAAAGGACACGAAAGGACACGAATCTCACACGAATGAGGGTTCGTGTTTTTCGTGTCTTTCGTGGTTTTCCGGTTTCCGTACAAGAATTCACGCCTCGTCGGTCTGAGGCAAAGCCTCGCTAGGTCCATGTTGTCCATGTCGTCCATTGGATTACCCCTGAGCCTTCACACCCCTCCTAAACTCACTCTGCAGGAGCCCGTTCCCGCACAGCTCGTCGAGGAGCGCCGAGATGTCGGCCGAAACACGCTCACGCGGCGCGGAGTAGGTCCGGGCGACGGTTTCCACGATCTCCGCCACGGAATGCCCTGCGGCGAGGAGCCGCCAGCACTCGGCCCCGATCCCCTCCAAGTGGTAGGAGGTATAGTCGCTGAGGTTGAGCAGGGCGAGGTCTTCCCCCTCGGCGCGGACCGCGGCCCAGACCGGTGCCTGGAATCCGTGTCGGGGCCGGTCCGTCCAGTCCGCGTCGGCGGGCCGCCACCGGCGACGGTGGGCGGCGGTTCTCTCGTCGGGCGGCGCGACCGAGCGGATGAAGTCCGGCGCTACCTGCGGCGGGTCGAACGGCTTGGAAAACCAGGAGCGGATGTCCCGGTCCAACCCGAGCCCCAGCATGAAGTAGTCGTTCGCGCGCTGCAGGCCCGCACCGAGCAGCTTGTGGTCGTAACCGGGGTCGGCGTGGAACGCGCCGTAGCGGGCGAAGTTTCCGTCGGGAATGTACGGCCGGATACCGTAGCGGTCGGGGTCCTGCGCCACGGGGCTGTGAATCGTGAGCAGGAATCGTTGCCAGGCGGCGGACCGGATATAGCCCAGTTTGTAGAACTGGCGGATGCGCTCCAGGTTTTCCAAGGTCTCCTGCTCGGTCTCGGTGGGAAAACCGTAGATCATGTAGACATGCACCGAAATGCCGGACCGGGTGAGAGATCGGCATACACGCGCGGTCTGCTCGATGGTGATCCCCTTGTCCATCAACGCGAGCAGCCGGTTCGAGGTCGTCTCGAGACCGCCCAACACGCGGATACAGCCGGCACGCGCCATGAGATCGGTCAATTCGGGGTCCTCGAACGCGCGCTCGAAACGGATGTTGGTATACCAACTGAAACACAGGCCGCGTCCGAGCAATACCCGCGACAAGGCTTGGAGCA
Organism: Candidatus Thiosymbion ectosymbiont of Catanema sp. Cochon2018; assembly: GCA_011392765.1. Lineage (GTDB taxonomy): Bacteria > Pseudomonadota > Gammaproteobacteria > Chromatiales > Chromatiaceae > Thiosymbion > Thiosymbion ectosymbiont_A. The sequence goes on from WYCW01000006.1 coordinate 192,089, forward strand.
ACTTCGGCGGAGCCGCTACGTCCACGAAATGGAAGCCCGTCCAGCCGGTCTCCGCGGCAATCTGCTCCATGCGGTCGACGACGCGCTCCGCCGGCGTCGGGTCATAGCGGCAGATGTAGTCCAGGCGCGTGTCGCAGAAGGCGCACCGCTTCCAGTAGCAGCCGTGGGCGAGGGTGAGCTTATTCCAGCGCACGTCCGCCGGCAGGTGGGCATCGGCGTTCGGGGCTGCCGTCACCGAGAAGTACCGGTCGAGCGGCAGGGAGGCATAGGTGGGAGTGCCGATCCGGTCCTGCGGGATATCCGCCAGATCCTCCTGGACCCGATAGACGACCCGACCCTTCTCGCGCACCCAGGTCCGGTGCAGGCCCGTTTCCGGCAGCCGGCCCTCCAGGTGCCCAATAAGGCGTTCGAGCGGCCGCTCGCCGGCGTCGAGCACGATGTAGTCGACGAACTCGAACACGGCCGGCTCCTTCAGGTCCCGCAGGTGGTTGCCGGCAAACCCGCCGCCGAGTGCGATCCTGGCTTCGGGCAGGATCTCGCGCACCGCCTTGCCGAGGCGCAGGGCCCCGTAGAGATTGCCCGGAAAGGGCACGGTCAGACACACCAGGTCCGGGCGGTATTTCTCCAGGATTGGTGTCCACAGCCCCAGGAGTTCGCGGTCGATCAGCGACGGTTCCCGGGCCAGCTTGGCGGCCAGGGGATCGAAATCGGGGCTGGCGAGAACGAGTCCCATTCCGTACTGCCAGGGCGTGAAGTCCCGATCGATGGTAAGCGTGATGACGTTGACTAAGTCGGTGAGAAAGCGCCCGGCCAGGTACCTGGCCCGGTCCTGCAGGGTCGGCTCCCCCAAGGCGTATTCGAGCAGATCCGTGTGTGCCTTCAGGGCGGTGGGGTCCGGATCTTCGGGACAGAAGGCTCGGAAAGCGATGCGGTGGGCCAGAATGGGGTCCTTGCCCTGCAGAAAAGCCATGACCGGGTCGATGGCCCGTTCATAGTCGGCATAGGCAGCGAGAAAGAAGGCAACGGTGGGGTGTATCTCTTTCCGGTCGGCGGCATAGTCCTCGGCGGCCTGTCGCAGCAGCGGCAGAAAAGCCCGTGACAGGAGTCGCGTCACCAGCAGGATCGACAGATCGACTTGATGGGCGGTAATCCCGCGCGCGCGGAGAAACCCGGTCAAATAAGTGGTCGCGGGATACGGACTGTCCGGCTCCAGCAAGGGTGGAGTAGCAAGCAGCACAGAAACCATGTCTAACGAGGCTTCGCCTCAGACCGACGAGGCGTGACCAACCGCACCGAAGAACCACGGATAGACACGGATAAACACGGATTGTGATCCGTGTTTATCCGTGTCTGCCTCCGTGGTTCAAAGGATTTGCGATTCCTGCCCAACAAGAGGCAGAACTATTTTTGTGCAGCGCACAAACTTGACTCATTTGTAAAGATGCAGGTCCCTCAAGGAATCCTAGGACCTTTGTTGGGCACGCCCACCGTCCCTGGCGGGCTTTGCCCAACCTACGAATCACGCGAATTCTCGCGAACTTGTCATCCCGAACCGAAGGGAGGGATCTTATTCGCGGAAATTCGCGTGGTTCGTAGTTTTCTCTTCCGCACCGGTAAGCAACCAGCGACTAACTTAATGGCATTGACTCTCCAGCGTGGGAACGCAGTTGTGGCCGCTCCAGCGGCCAATGTTGCATGACGCTGGAGCGTCCGGACTTGCTCCCACGCCGGAGAGACTGTGAAAGTATTCCTGGATTTTCAGGGCGCCAGGGACAAGGCAACATAATTTCTCTCATTTAGCCGAAAATCCCTCTCCTCGGCACCACTTGATACAGAATTCAGCGTGAAATATGGTAACTTCATCCCACCGCTTCCAGGGAAACCCAATACTTTCACAGTCTCCGGAACGTGGGAGCCAGAGAAGAGCAGCACAGAAACTATGTTCGGGGTCCATCAGGAGGGTGTCGCAAAAGTAGCGCGCATCCCCGCCTGCATCAACCCATGCAGGCGGGGACGCCTGCGCTACGCCCCCACGGATGGGTTTTTGGGTAGTGCCTAATATGTATGATAAGTTTCCGGTTGAACGCTACCAGCAATGCTTCAAGCTCTGTGCTGTTATCCAATGGTACAGAATTCACAGGATTTCCAGGATTGACAGGATTTTTCTTCGTTTTAAAAAGAATCCTGTTAATCCTGAAAATCTTGTTAATCCTGTCCTATTGGAACTTTGCAATGAGCATTCAGAACAGGATCACTACATATTGAGCACTACCGGTTTTTGCGACACCCTCCATCAGAAGGGGAGTCCCCCCGGCAGCATCCCGCCCGGCATCCGACCCGTGAGACCGCGCATCATCTTCGCCATACCCCCGCCCTTCATCTTCTTCATCATCTTCTGGAGCTGGGTGAACTGCTTGAGCAGCTGATTGACGTCCTGGATCCGAGTCCCCGAGCCGGCGGCGATGCGGCGCTTGCGCGAGCCTTTGATGACGGCGGGGAATGTCCGCTCCTGCGGGGTCATGGAATTGATGATGGCGATCAGCTTGACCAGCTCCCGGTCGTTCACCTGCTGCTTGACCTGATCCGGAATCCCGTTCATTCCCGGCAGCTTATCCATGAGCTCGGTCACGCTGCCGAGATTGGACATCTGTACCAACTGTTCCCGATAGTCCGCCAGATCGAAGCCCTTTCCCTTCTTGAGCTTCCTGACCAACCGCCGGGCCTGTTCGTGATCGACCTTGCTCTGCACCTCCTCGACCAGCGAGAGCACGTCCCCCATCCCCAGAATACGGGAGGCCACCCGATCCGGGTGGAAAGGCTCCAGGGCGGCGGTCTTCTCGCCCACGCCCAGGAACTTGATCGGCTTGCCCGTGATATGGCGGATCGACAGGGCGGCACCGCCGCGGGCGTCGCCGTCGGCCTTGGTCAGCACCACGCCGGTCAGCGGCAGGGCCGCGTCGAAGGCCTTGGCGGTGTTGGCCGCGTCCTGGCCGGTCATGCTATCCACCACGAACAGAGTCTCGGCCGGTACGACGGCCCCGTGCAAGGCCCGGATCTCGTCCATCATGGCCGCGTCCACATGGAGACGACCCGCGGTGTCCACGATCAACACATCGAAAAACTGCTTTTTCGCTGCCTCATTGGCCCGGCGGGCGATGTCCACCGGGTCCTGGTCGCCGCTGCCGGGAAAACATTCGGCCTCGACCTCCGCGGCCAGCATCCGCAGTTGCTCGATAGCGGCCGGCCGGTAGACATCACAGCTCACCACCATGACCTTCCTGTCCTGCTTCTCCCGCAGCCAACGGGCGAGCTTGGCGACGCTGGTGGTCTTTCCCGAGCCCTGCAGGCCCGCCATCAGGATCACCGCGGGCGGCTGTACGTTCAGATCCAGGCCCGCGTTCGCCTCCCCCATCAGGCTTATCAGCTCGTCATTGACGATCTTGACCAGGGTCTGACCCGGCGTGAGGCTCCTGAGGACCTCCTCCCCCATGGCCTTCCCGCGCACCTGCTCCACGAATTCACGGACCACCGGCAGGGCCACGTCGGCCTCGAGCAGGGCCATGCGCACCTCGCGCAGGGTGTCCTTGATATTCGACTCGGTGAGCCGACCCATGCCCCGGACGTTTTTGAGAACGCGGCCGAAGCGATCCTGGAGATTCTCGAACATCATTTACCTCATGGGCACTGTTGCGGAGAGATCACGTTGAACCTCGAGCCAAGTATACCCGGCTACCAGCCCGTAGATACTCTGTTCCGATGCAAGTCCAATTTAGCTCCTGATTCCCAAAGATTCACCTTATGCACATAAATCAGATTTATCAGGCAGCCGTTTCGGTGGGGGTATAGAAGCGGCTGCTGTCGAAGGGGTTCTGAGTCTTGAGCATGGCATGGATGGCGAGCAGGAGCTTACGCATGACGGCACAGAGGGCCTGGAGCTTTTTGAGGCCGCGATCCTCGATGAGGTGGCGGTAATAGGCCCTGACGTTGGGATCATGGCGTGCGGCGCTGAGAGCGGGCATGTAAAGGGCCAGGCGCAGGTAGCGGTTGCCGGCATTGGAGATGCGTGGCTTCTTGTCGATGCTGGAGCCGGACTGGTGTTGTCGGGGATCGAGGCCGGCCATGGCAACCCATTGTTTGGCCTGCATGTCATCGGGCAAGACCAACAGCTCGCCGAGGAGTTGGATGGCACTGGCATCGGCAATGCCGGTGACGGTGATCAGCAGGTCGAAGGCGTGCCGGCGCGCCTCATTCGTGGCGATGAGGTCGCGGGCCTGTTGGCGCAGGTGTTCGATGTGGTCATCCAGGAAGGCAACGGTCTGCTGCAGGCTAGCGATGAGGAAATCCGGCGTCATGGCGGTCAGTTGGGCCGCATGGAGCTGGTTCTTGGTTTGGGTCCGGAGCTTGTCGAGGGCGGCGATGCGGCGTGCGCAGGCGCGGATAGCCAGGGCCAAGTCATCGGGGCGCTGCCAGGGTGTGAAGGGCATGCGCAGGGCGAACTGGGCCAGGACTGCGGCATCGACGGCATCGGTCTTGGTGCGGGTCTGGAAGGCCTCCGCGAAGCGTTTGGCGGCCTTGGGGTTGATTACCATGAGGGGTAGCCCGGCGTCCTCCAGGGCCAGGGCTAGGTCGAGGTGATAGAGGCCGGTGGCCTCCAGGCAGACGCGGCTCACGTGTGCCTTACGCAAGCGGTTGCGCAAGGTCGCATGACCGGCTGGGGTATTCTTGAACTCGCGGGGTTTTCCGGTGCGCTCATCGCGGCTGATGACCAAGGTAACGGTTTTGGCGCTGACATCAATTCCGGCAACGTTCATGGGTGGTTCCTCGTCAGTCAAAAAGGCGCTAGGATCAAGACTTGGTTCCCCGACCCTGAACCCTCGCCTACCGACCTTGTGTATGCAGGCTCACGAGCATCGCTCACGGCCTCGGATACTCTTCGGTATGGGCGAAGAGGGCGGGGAGCCAATCTACGCACAGGCTCGGGGCCTCCGGGTGGGACGGCTTCCCCAGGTACTCTCCATCAAATCCCTTTATACCTGATCCTTGGCTTTCCCTTAGAACCTGTTTACGATCTTTGTGTCAAAGTGATTTTGGTCGTGGTAAATTTTTAGCTGATAGCGTGGCTGATAGTCCAAATCCGCCGAGCGGCATAGCGGCCCAACCTACCCGCTACCAGTTAGAGATTTACTGCTACCGTGATTTTGACACCAAGAGAGAGCGATGAGAAATTCCTACCCCAGTGATATAAGCCGAGAGCAGTTCGAGTCGATACAAGCTTTATTCGAGCAGGCCAGAAAGAAGACCAAGCCACGAGTAGTTGATTTATATAATGTTTTTTGCGCTATTTTGTATGTATTGAAAAGTGGCTGCCAATGGCGAATGCTCCCCCGTGATTTTCCGAAATGGCAGCTGGTGTATAAATACTTTCGTCACTGGAGTCAAAGACCCTCTGATGATGAGCGAAGCCTGCTGGAGCAGGCCTTAAAAAAATGTGGTTGGCGCGGCCCGTATCAACCGTGGTCGGAACGAGAAGACAACCTTCGTGATCGTTGATGCACAAAGCGTAAAGAATACCGACACGGCAGAGCAGAAAGGTTATGACGCGGGGAAGAAGGTATCGGGAATTAAACGGCATCTTGCCGTGGATACGCAAGGGCTGCCCCATGCGATTGCCGTTACGACCGCGGAGGTTACCGATAGAGTAGGCGCACTGGTGGCTTTCTGTGAACATCGAGACAGCTTGTCAGCGGTAACGAACGTGCTGGTTGATGGCGGTTATACGGGGCAGCCATTTGCCGATGCCGTACAGAAAGCTCTGGGGGCGACGGTGGAGGTTGCCAAGCGAAACGAGCTGCACACCTTTGCCGTGATGCCCAAACGGTGGGTGGTCGAGCGCTCTTTTGCTTGGTTGGAGAAGTGTCGAAGGTTATGGAAAAACTGCGAGCGAAAACTCAATACCAGCTTGCAATTTGTTACCTTGGCTTTTCTGGCCTTGTTACTCCAAAGATCGTAAACAGGCTCTTAGAAACAGAACATACAAGGTTGGGCAAAGCCGGATCAGGGACGATCCGGTGTGCCCAACATCTACCTGCTATGTGCTCCCCGGTCCATGCAGTCCATACCGTCCATATTGTCCATTGGGCTACCCTCATGCCGTCCGTGTGGTTCACGGTAGCAGTGTGCCCAACATCAACCTTTCGTTGGGCACGACGCATCGTCCTGGTGCATCTTTGCCCAACCTTGTATGTTCTGTTTCTAAGGGAAAGCCAAGGATCAGGTATAAAGGGATTTGATGGAGAGTACCTGGGGAAGCCGTCCCACCCGGAGGCCCCGAGCCTGTGCGTAGATTGGCTCCCCGCCCTCTTCGCCCATACCGAAGAGTATCCGAGGCCGTGAGCGATGCTCGTGAGCCTGCATACACAAGGTCGGTAGGCGAGGGTTCAGGGTCGGGGAACCAAGTCTTGATCCTAGCGCCTTTTTGACTGACGAGGAACCACCCATGAACGTTGCCGGAATTGATGTCAGCGCCAAAACCGTTACCTTGGTCATCAGCCGCGATGAGCGCACCGGAAAACCCCGCGAGTTCAAGAATACCCCAGCCGGTCATGCGACCTTGCGCAACCGCTTGCGTAAGGCACACGTGAGCCGCGTCTGCCTGGAGGCCACCGGCCTCTATCACCTCGACCTAGCCCTGGCCCTGGAGGACGCCGGGCTACCCCTCATGGTAATCAACCCCAAGGCCGCCAAACGCTTCGCGGAGGCCTTCCAGACCCGCACCAAGACCGATGCCGTCGATGCCGCAGTCCTGGCCCAGTTCGCCCTGCGCATGCCCTTCACACCCTGGCAGCGCCCCGATGACTTGGCCCTGGCTATCCGCGCCTGCGCACGCCGCATCGCCGCCCTCGACAAGCTCCGGACCCAAACCAAGAACCAGCTCCATGCGGCCCAACTGACCGCCATGACGCCGGATTTCCTCATCGCTAGCCTGCAGCAGACCGTTGCCTTCCTGGATGACCACATCGAACACCTGCGCCAACAGGCCCGCGACCTCATCGCCACGAATGAGGCGCGCCGGCACGCCTTCGACCTGCTGATCACCGTCACCGGCATTGCCGATGCCAGTGCCATCCAACTCCTCGGCGAGCTGTTGGTCTTGCCCGATGACATGCAGGCCAAACAATGGGTTGCCATGGCCGGCCTCGATCCCCGACAACACCAGTCCGGCTCCAGCATCGACAAGAAGCCACGCATCTCCAATGCCGGCAACCGCTACCTGCGCCTGGCCCTTTACATGCCCGCTCTCAGCGCCGCACGCCATGATCCCAACGTCAGGGCCTATTACCGCCACCTCATCGAGGATCGCGGCCTCAAAAAGCTCCAGGCCCTCTGTGCCGTCATGCGTAAGCTCCTGCTCGCCATCCATGCCATGCTCAAGACTCAGAACCCCTTCGACAGCAGCCGCTTCTATACCCCCACCGAAACGGCTGCCTGATAAATCTGATTTATGTGCATAAGGTGAATCTTTGGGAATCAGGAGCTAAATTGGACTTGCATCGGAACAGAGTATCTACAAGATCATGTTTTCGGGAGGATTTATACGCGCTCGCCCTGGTAACCCGAGTCGTTGTGCGATCACTCGGGTTCCCATAGAATTAAATCTTCGGCACCCTGCCCGCGGGGTGGTCGCGAATGAGGCGCCCCGACCTACCGCCGGCAACACAGAAAGTCCGGACAGGGGTCGCCTGAACGCAAGCACATTGCGCCATGGGCGGCCGTAAGGGCACATCGGATCATGCTGGCGTAGCTCAGTTGGTAGAGCAGCTGATTTGTAATCAGCCGGTCGTAGGTTCGAATCCTATCGCCAGCTCCAACAGAAACAAGGGGTTACGAGAAATCGTAGCCCCTCTTTTTTGCCCATGGCGCACTCACCCACAACAAGACGCAGCAAATGCGCCATGACACACGGCGGCCATGAGCCTAGGGGGCGTTCTCAATTAAGCCAAATCGTAACTATTCAGCTCCCCATCTTGCGCGGTGAAAACACAACCGGAAAAAACTACGAATCCCGCGAATCAGCGCGAATCGGTTTTCGCGTGGATTCGCGTGATTCGTAGTTTTTCCATCTCAAGGTTGGGTAGCTGAATAGTTACGCCAAATCCACGTAGCGCAGGCGTCCCGCCTGCCGGAACGCGGGCGTCTCGCCCACGGGTGCAGGCGAGACGCCTACGCTACGCGCCTGGTTTTTGCGCTGACCCGGCTTGATTGAGAACACCCTCTAACCGACCTGATCCGGGGAAAAACGCAACCTCGGAGCCGGCTGCGCAGCACTCCCACAAATGGCTGGACGGCGCGTCGGATGCGCTTGCCGGGGACTACGCGCCTTCGCTTCGCTCTCCATGGCGCACAGCGCCGTGAGTGCCGGCATCGGTTTCGCCGAACTTCGGACGCAACAGATTGCGGCCGATCGTATAACAATGCAAAGCAACGGGGACGAAGTCGATAGTGATGCCGTCCAGTTCCAACTGTTCGGAACGGGTACGGGTCGTAACCAACGGGAGACGCGCAAGCTCATGGCGCTCGGCAAGCTCCTTCAGACCACGTAGCTCCTTGCCCTGTCCGACGATGGCATCGGACCACTTGATCTCGATCGCGAAGCGCGGCTTCTGCGTGCGGGGATCCAGGGAAACAATATCCACTTCCAGATCCTGACGGCCGACCCTCCAGCGCGCGTAGTGCAGCGACTGACTGATACCCGTATCGTGCAACCATTGCCCCCACACAGCGGTCTCCGCCAGATTACCCATGGCTGCATCATCGCCCCGGACGAAGCCGAATAGCGCGGCACGAACCGACGGGTTGGTGAGATAGACCTTGAAGGTTCGTGCACGCTTCATGCGCAAGGCGCCGGCATCGATGCGGTGCACCCTTCGAATCAAGAAGGCTGCCTCCAGATATTCCAGGTATTCTCCCAGCCTCTGCTTGGCGATGCCTGAATGCTTCGACAGTGCCTCGAGACCGACCTCGTCCCCCGTGTTGAAGGCCAGCACGTTGAAGAAACGGTTCAGCTCCTGGGTATCGGAAATGCCGTAAAGGCTCGGCAAGTCCTTCAGTAGAACCTTATCGATGATGTCTTGGCGCAGAAACCGAGACGGGTCGACGCGCACTGCCTCATTCATCACCGCCTCCGGAAACCCCCCGTAGTTGAGGTAGTTCAGAAACTCCGTGTTGAGCGCATCAATATCCCGCGCAAGAAAGCGTGCAGGTCCGGCACCTCCCTGTCGTTGCACGATCAATTCCTCTTCCCTGCCGGCGAAGTTCAGATATTCCGCGAAGGTCAAAGGCGGTAACAAGAACTCGGTGAAGCGGCCGGCGCCCGACTCGCGGCTTTTCATGCGCAACGCAGCCGCCGCCGAACCGCTGGCGATGAAGCGGATGCGCGGATAGCTGTCCACCAGCGATTTCAGGTGCACCTCCCAGTCCTTGTGATACTGCACCTCGTCGAACAGGATCCACAGTTGACGGTCGCTGCCGTGTTCATGGGAGTCCATGAACAATCGCACCATGCTCTCAAGGCCGCGTCCCGAGTAAAGCGGCGTGTCGAGGGAGGCATAGAGGATCTCGGTGCCGCCGACACCATCGTCCAACAACCGTTGCACCAGGTGCTTCAGCATCACCGTCTTACCGACACGGCGTGGCCCGATCAGCACTACCGCACGGCGCACCCCGACTTCGAGAGCCAGACGGCAAAAGTGCGGGAAGTAGGCACGTCGCGGCCAGGCAGCCTCCTCCGAATCGATGCCGGCACCGGCACGCCACCAGGGGTTATCTGCCCCCAGCCTGCGCTGTATTTCCCGCACTGGAATATCCATCTGCGACGCCATAAGCTCTGTACCCGATGCTTATCCCGTCAAATTAAGCATGAATTTTAGAGCTTAACTTGCATTTGCGCCACAAAAGCTTGTGCAACAGAGACTTACGGCGTTTGCTTTACTGCGCAGCGCCGGATGGAAGCTGACGCCGCACGGCATAGCCCGGCGCGGCGCTTGCCGCGCAGCCTGCAAGCGGCGTGACGGGCGGTCCGAGTGCCACCTGTCTCCATACGGACAAAAGGCCCTGCACCTTGCGATGCAGAGCCTTGGATCAGAGGCCCCAGTCAGTTTGTCATCACCGGCTGGGGTCTGCTACCCGGAGGTAGTCTTACAAGCCCGATTTATCGGGAACACACCTATTATCGTCCCCGGCCCCCTTTGAATCAAGTTGGATTGACCAACCCTTCCCGCCTCCTCGTAGGGAATCTCCAGCGACCAGGGCTTGCGGTCCAGGTTCCTCAACCAGCCGATCACCGATGTATCGGCCAATTCTTCCTGCAACACCCCCTGCTCCCAGGCCCCGAGGTCGGCGCGGAACTTGTCGTCTTCTTCGAGAAAAAGGTGCTTGTCGTACTCCGGGGCTTGTGGAGAACGGCGAAAGTCGATGGTCTCCGGTAAGGCCCACGGAATCGTCCGCGGAACGCTCGTGGCCAGGCGCAACCGCTGAAAATGCTGTCGGCGCTGCTCCTTCTGCTTGGCAATATCCCGCTTGTGCCTGGCGTAAAGCGCATCGAATTCGTCCTCCGCGAAGGTTTCCAGATGCTTCATCCCTTCGTGGTCCTGGGCCAACACAATCGCTTCTACCTTCACCTCATCGGCATCCCGGTCCCCCTGGGCCCTCCAGTATTCATTTAGTGATGTGCTCGGGGACATCATCAAACCTCCTCCGGGACCTGTAGATCCTATGAAGGCCCGCAGCGGGTTAACCTTAGAGGGTAAACCAAACCTAAAGAGGAGAACCCAAAGATGACTGCGGACCTTCAAGAGCAAGGGTACGTGAATGCAACGGTACTGTACATGGCGCTGGAACTGAGCAACACGAAGTGGCGGTTATGGCGTTCGGTGACGGCACGCACGGCAACGGCAAAGTGGTAATCCGGGGCGGGCGATATAGCGAAGCTTAAAGGGAGCAGCTTGCCAAGGTCAAGGAGAAATGGGGGGTTGCCCCCGGAGACGGCGGTCGTGGGTTGCTACGAAGCCGGTCGGGACGGCTTCTGGCTGCACCGCCAACTGGCCGTGGGGATTGCGAACCGGGTGGTGGATGCGGCCAGCATCGAGGTGTCGCGAACGTGCGCGGCGAGCGAACCGATCGGCTGGATGCGCGGGCGCGCGTTGGCAAGCTGATCCGCTATGAGCGTGGCGAGCGTGGGGTGTGGCGTGTGGTGCGGGTGCCGGAGGTCGAGTGGGAAGACCTGCGGCAACTGCACCAGGAGGCGCGAGGACTTGCTGAATGAACGCACGCGCCATCGCAACCGGCTGAGCAGCAAGTTGGTGGCGCAAGGGATTCGGCTCCCGTTGCGAAAGGACTTTGTGGCCCGGCTGGAAGAGGTGAGGTTATTCGACGGGAGTGAGCTACCGGAACATCTGAAAGCCGGCTTGATCCGAGGAGTGGGGGAGGCGTCTGCAGGGGTGCAAGCGCAACTACGGGCGGTGGAACCGCAGAGATCGGGGCGGCACGATCCGAAACCGCCGACCGTACCCAAGCGGTGCGAGGGCGGCGATGGTGCTGACCGGCGTGGGTTGGGTTGGTGCCTGGGTGCTGGTGATGGGGGAACTGTTCGGTTGGCGGGAGTTGACCAACCGTCGGCAGTTGGCGAGTCTGGCCGGTTGGTTCCGGGTGCCATACCACAGCGGTCATGGAACGTGACCAGGGGATCGCAAAGCGGGTAACCGGCGAGGTGCGGGCATATTGATCCAGTTGGCCTGGTTATTGGCTACGCTATCCAACCGGACAGCAAACACAGCCGGTGGTTTGAGGAACGCTTTGGCGGTGGCAGCAAACGCCAGCGGCGGATCGGGATCGTGGCCCTGGCGCGGCGCCTGCTGATCGACCTGTGGCGGTTTTGTGGACGCAAACGTGGTGCCGCAAGGGGCGCGCGTGAAGGTCGCTGGAGGTGATGCACGGAAGCCTGCCGTCAGGCTAACGTTTCATCACCTTCTGAGCAACCAAGGGAGATAAAACGCCTCGAAAGAGGCCCGATCTGGGGATGGTACCGTTTTCTGCGGTTGAACACGCCGTTGCCCGAAAGCCGAAGTCGAGAACCGGACTGATTTCGTAGATGGGGCGTGCTCACTTCTTCGGGTTATCACCGGCGTCTTGAAGGCGCATCTGCGATGGTGACCGGCTTTTGAGCCGGCACGGATAGAAGGTGGTCGCGGTGCGGTCTGGACCCGCTTAACACGACACCCGACGCAGCACACGGTGCAACTGCAACCAGAATGAACGAGCACCAGTGAACCTCGGACTTGCAAGTGGCCTCTGGCTCCTATCGGAGAATTTCCATCCGGCCCATGAACGATAACACCTGAGGCTTTACCGCGCGCCGGATTGGGAACGGCACCAAAACTAACCCTGGGAGTTGTTGGCGGGGAACTCGCCAGAAGGTTGGGCAAAGGCACGCCGCGTGGCGGTGCACCCTGAGCGATACCTGACACCAGGGCAAACATATAGGCTGGGCGAAGAGGCCAATGCCATTAAGTTAGTCGCTGGTTGCTTACCGGTGCGGAAGAGAAAACACGAATCACAGATCTGCGCGAATCCGATTCGCGGGGATTCGCGTGATTCGTAGATACTCTGTTCCGATGCAAGTCAATTTGTCTCTGATCCACAAAAATTCACCTTCGATACATAAATTCAGATTGATCACGCTGCCGTTTCGAGGGGGTGTAGAAGCGGCTGCTGTCGAGAAGGGGTGCGGTTCTTGAGCATGGCGTGGATGGCGTGCAGGAGCTTGCGCATGACGGCACAGAGAGCCTGGAGCTTCTTCAGGCCACGGTTCTCAATCAGATGGTGGTAATGAGCCCTGACCGTGGGATCATGTTGACCGCTTTTGCGCAGGAATTTACAGGAGCATGTAAGAGCGCGATACTTGCAAACCAGCGGATTGCCGGCTTTACCTGGACAGGCGTGGTTTCTTGTTCACGCTGGTCCCGGATTAGTGGGCGCGGGGATCGGGTCCGTATGGCAACCATTGTTTCGCGGTCATGATCTCCTCCACGGCATGACCAGGAGTTCACCGGCTGGATGGCGGCGCTGATGCCGGTGACTGACGAGGAGTTCGAGATCTGCTGGAGTTCCTCCTCGCTAGCGATGAGGGCCAAGACCCTGTTGGCGCAGGTGCTCGATGTTGGCCTCGAAAAGCAGGCCGATGCTGTGGTGCAGCTCGACGATCAGAAGTCGGGCGTGGTGGCGGTTTGCTCTGGCATGGAGCTGGTTCTTGGTTTGGGTTCGAACTTGTTCAGCGCCGCGATGCGGCATGGGCTGAGCGCAGATGGCGAGGCTAGATCATCGGGGCGTTGCCAGGGCTCGAAGGACGAACTCAGCCAGGACAGTGAATAAAACGCCTGGCATCGGTCTTGGTGCGGGTCTGCATGGCCTCCGCGAAGCGGTTTGGCGACAGGGTTGATGACCATGACCGCAAGCCCGGCGTCATCAGGGCGGGCCAAATCGAGGTGATACTGGCCGGTGGCTTCCAGGCAGACGCGGGTCACCGTTGCCTTGCGCAAGCGGTTGACCAGGGATCTGCGGTTGCCCAGCGGGGGAGTATTGTTGGTCACGCGGTTTTCTGGTGCGACCGTCGCGAGCAATGACCAACGTGACGGTTTTGCTGCGGCATCGATTCCGGCAACGTTCGCGAGCGGTTCCTCGGAAGCAAAAAAGGCGCTAGGATCATGACCTGGTTCTACCCCGACCCTGGACCCTCGCACGCCGCGTGGCGGTGCACCCTGAGCGATACCTGACACCAGGGCAAACATATAGGCTGGGCGAAGGCCAATGCCATTAAGTTAGTCGCTGGTTGCTTACCGGTGCGGAAGAGAAAACTACGAATCACGCGAATCTGCGCGAATCCGATTCGCGGGGATTCGCGTGATTCGTAGGTTGGGCAAAGCCCGCCAGGGACGGTGGGCGTGCCCAACACCGGTGTTGGGCACGGGCCATCCCTGGCCTTTTGCCCAACCTACGACAAGCGGCCAGCAGCTAACTTAATGGCATTGGATCGTTCGGATCTTCCAAATGGGCGTATACCCGGATGTTGGTATCGATGAAATCAGCGCCGGGCATTACGCTCCTCCCTGGATGGAATCGGGATCCTGTCCACCCTGGCGCGTTCGTAATCGCCGGACCGGTTATCCCTATCACCAAAATCGGCTGCCGACAAAGGAGGTCAGCTGCATTTTTTTGTTAGGATTCAATATTGATTATCTCATGAGATTGGATGGTTTTCAGTGCATTATGCAGTGCGGGTATTGACGGCTTAAGTGTAGGAAGTCGGTTATCAGATGCAACAAGCACAATTACTGAAATATCAAAATGAATCATATTCTGTTGGTGCTCCAAGTTTTGGTCAGCTGTGATTAAAACATCAAACTCTTTTTCTGCAACGCTGAGTAGTTCACCATTTCGCATGCTTGACCATCCTTTTTCTTGAACCATGTAGGTTGTATGATCAAGCAATTCTCTCTTCAATTTCTTTGGTAAACATTCATCAATGAGGATATTCATGAACCTTTTCCAAAAGCGTCTCTTTTGCCGCTTCCAATGCTTGTATGGCTTGTTCTCTTTTTACTGATGGAAAATCATCCAGAAACGCATTTAAACTATCTCCAGCTTCTAAATAGTCAATAAGATTTTTGACCGGTACACGAGTATTTTTAAAAACTGGTGTACCACTTAAAACCTCTCTGGAGCGTGTAATGATACCATCTATTGCAGAGGTTTTTGTTGTCTCAGGTTTCAGCATGATATTTTCCTCATATTCGCATCCGGATCCTAACGGCCCAGATCAGCGGCCGCACGCTAAGGCGGAAAAGAGCGAATGGGTATCACGGTCCGCTGGATCTGGATGTTAGGCGCACATCAGCTTTACTGTATCTCCAGGGGACTTCCAGAGTCACATACCACCCGCATAGCGGGGGACTTGAGGAAAGCCCCTGAAAGGGGCTATTACTCGTCGAAATCCAACGATTCTTGCCTATCCAGCTCTTCCTGTTGGCGAACGTACGCCCGAACCGCTCGCTCGTCCAAACCCACCGTGCTCACGCGGTAACCCCTGGACCAAAAGTGCTTACCGGTGAAGCCTTTCTTTACTCCGAGCATTTGCCGGTGAATCTGGATCGCCGACTTCCCTTTCAAATACCCAACCACCATTGCCACACTAAACTTCGGTGAAATGCTCAACACCAGATGGATGTGATCGGGCATCGCATGTCCCTCGATGATCTCCACATCCTTCTGCCTGCACAACCGTCGCAGGATTTCCCCGACCTTCTTGCGCGTCCTGCCGTACATGACCTTCTTACGGTACTTCGGCACAAACACCACATGGTACTTACACTCCCATCTCTCGTGGGCTAAGCTCTGCCATTCTTTCATCTATTACCTCCTGAGTGAGGCCCCAGGGGCTTTCCTCAGGAGGCTTTTTACCGCGGGAACGGCAGAGCCTTTTCTGGTCGCACCGGCAGAGCCGGTGGTTTACTTTAATTTCAATTAGATAAACAGTCCCCAGAACTGTTCCGACTTAAACAAGGACGTAGCGTGGATGTTCTACTAAAACCGCCTCGCAGAACATGCTTTTCTTCCTAATGTCTAGGAGCAATTGACCCAGACGGGTAGTGTACGACCAGCTTGTATTGACACACGCTGTGTGCAAATCTGGTTATTTGCGAGCTTGACTTCTAGAGCGTACTCGCCTTCGGGAATACCATTGATGGAGAACTGTCCGTTCGGTGCGTACGTCGGTATTAACTCGCCGTGGCCGATAATAGCTACCGTGGCCCCTTTTTCGGTCTCCTCCTCTGTCTTACATCCTGTTAACGACGAAACGGTTCCTGTTAAAGATCCTTTCGGTTTCTCTTCAGTACCCTCGGGATGGAGCTTTTCAACTACCGCACGGACCCAGAGGAGTACAGTTTCGGATGCGAATCCCGCGGCGAAGGCCAATCCCACGGTCGCTGCCGTGGTAACGGGTGCAAGCACATAGTAGGCGACCGCTGCGATGAACGGTGCCGAGATGAACTGGATGATCTGAAAGACCAGGAATTCCCACAGCTGCGCTGGCGCTAAAACCGGAGCATCTCTCGTGCCGACGTACCCCGGAGCAGACTGCTTTTGGTACTCGGGTATGCGTCGGGTCAAACTCACAGCGCCGCCAACCAATGACAGTACGATCAGGTAGAATGGGACGACCAGTCCGCCTTCGACGGAGTATCCAGCATCACCTCTCGCAAGGCGGTCTTGAGCGTAAACCAACCGATTCAGTTCGTCTTGGGCCTTTTCTAGCGCTGCGGTGTTTTCAGTGACAATCTGCTCCTGCTGTGCAATTCGGGCGGCCCTTTTGCGCAGCGGTTCTGCTGCGGCAACCGTGTCCTTCAGTTTTTTCTCGGCCGTGACGATCTTGTCCTTTGGTGTAGAGGCCGCATTCTGTTGAGTCGGCACCGGACTATCCTTAAACCGTGTAAGCTCTTGCTCCGCGTCCTTTATCGCCCTCTCTTGTTTCGCGAGTGCTTCTTGTGCTTTCTTTCTGTCAGCTTGAAGCTGCTCAGGAGTCCCTTCTTTCAAGACTTCCTTGCGCGCGCTTTCGGACGCTGCAATTGCTTGTTGAAGTTGAGTCTTTTTTTCTTCAAACTCATTTATTGATTCCGGATCGAGTGGAAAGGGCGTGACGTACCCGCCGACCTGTAGGATCCAGCTCAAGCGTGGAACCTTCTGGTCGATAGACGCTGGATCTTTGTCGCCATAGCAATACAAAGGCGTATCAAGGTAACTGGGATTTGCGATGCATCCCCTGAAAACACTGATCGGACTATCCGCCCTCGCCTAGTGCTCTACTTCCCAGTTCCGCTCCCCGGGATCTTTTCTCAGATCTTTGGTAAAGGGAACAACAGCAGCAGCTAAGGCGAGGATCATAAACCAGTAGGAGAGTGTCATCCAGTAGCGCTTAATACGAGCGTTTTCAGGCTTTAACCAGGGATCTACGAAGCCGCTTTTGTCAGCGGACTCCTCCTCGATACCAGGTAGCGGTTTGGTGAAGTGCCAAACGATCAAGACAAGAAGAAATAGGAATATGAATCCGAAAAACCAGGTGACAAACTGAGGGGTGAAAGACTGAAGGAAAGAATCCCACACTTTCCAAAGAACGATCACCAAAACCACGAGAACGACAAAGGAGAGCACAATTCTGGTACTTTGCGCTTTCCATATTTTTTTTAACAAAGGCACAATTTGGTAAACGGTAGGCATCTCCTATACTCCCGATGTTGAACATCTTTGTTGTACAAAAGCCCTTAACTTTGGCTAGGATAGTTGCATTAGAAAACCCAATATTCCCGGCTGGATATTTTTAGGAATCGACCTACACGCTCAAAAAAAGAACATACCGCCACTTAATGCTGGTGCTATTCGTCGATCGACATTGGTACAACCTTCTATTTCTACGCCTAACATACAGTAGACGGCTCTACTGCCATATCTAAAATATCTATATTTAGATACAAGTATCTAGATTTAGATATTTCGTATCTAAAAGTAGATATCTATATTTGGATATCTAAATGTATATATCTAAATATAGATATACGGTTCTGCGCCCCAAAGAGCGGACTCTAATTGGCCTCTACCCTTGATTCAAAGTCCAATGCGACAGCGTCTTCATAACGCGTCTCCCTTGGCTTGTAGCACGGACGCCATATCGGTCCAGCTCGGATGGTATGCTGGCCTAGAGGCGTTCGCGCTTGGTCTCGATTATCAAAAGATGGGGGTCCTCTTTTTGTCCCCATGCGACGTGTCTGGGGCATAGCGGAAAGGCGTGTCGCTTTGGTGTGTCACCTGGAGCCTTTCGTTAGAGTGACATTTAGCTCGTAGGATGCGGTGAGCGTCAGGGACGACGCGAACTGCATCTTTGAACAGGGGTATTGCCTGACACTGAACACCGAATTTGGGCACGGGCCATCCAAAGATACCGAGCCAGAAAGCGAAAAGGCCGATCTTCCCGGATTCACCCTTCGGCGGCGATCCGCTGAAATGCCAGCTCCCGCATATCCGCCTGAAGCGAGGCATGTTCGATTGTCATACCGAGTATATTGCCCTGTGCATCCAGGTCGATGTAGAGGTTTTCGTTGAGCTCGCGGGTTTCGGAAACCGTCTGATCGGAAAACTCCATCTGTACCGTATCAGTGTCTTCAAAATACTTAAGGGTCATCTTGTCTTTCCTGGAAATCCCGATCAAAAAAGGCACTGTGAAGTGTTTCACCATCTTCGAGCGTAACCGTTCAGACCCCCACTGTTTTTGCGATCTCCCCGGCACTGGATTCCAGTACCCAGCCCTGAAAGGGCGTGACATACCAGCCCAGGGCAACGCCCTGGGAAGAGAGGTGGAGGAAAGATGAGCCCTGAAAGGGCGTGACATCGAAGGCGTCAATCCCGGCGTACCGTTCATCGTCGGTACCGCCTGATTTCCGCGCCAGGAGCTTCGAGCACACCTGAGACCGCGAAGGTTATCCTCTCGCTTTTGTGTCACGCCCTTTCAGGGCTGGATTCGAAACCCCGACACCACCCAGGGCGTTGCCCTGGGCTGGTATGTTCGACCCCTTCGGGGTCATCGTATACGAGCCGCTCCGCGACAATCCGTAATCGTTCAGCCCCCTGCTATACTGCTACATGGCACAATTTGCGCATTTCACTCCCGCTCCCTCTGGGAGAGAGTCGGGGTGAGGGTGAAATTCAAAAGCTCGGATTGTGCCGCGTGGCAGTATAGTGAACTTCATCCGCCGTCACCTCAGACCAACGAGTCGAGATGAGGCGCACCAGGGACCTGCCCCTGCCTGCGGCAGGCAGGGGCAGGCGGTGCGCCGTGCCCAACAATTCAGGGGGCAGTTATCAGGGGGCAGAAGGCTGATACCTGACAACTACTCCCTGACAACTGCCCCCTTGGGAGTGCACAAACTTGACTCATTTGTCAAAGATGCGGGTCCGTCAAGGATCCTATTACGGATGCTCTCAACTACCGACCTGCCGGCTGGCAGGTAACATTGAGCGGGCAGATCGTCACGGAAAAATTAGCCCCAAATCAACGCAAATGGACGCAAATAAACACAAATCACAATTCGTGTCGATTCGTGTGCATTCGTGGTTTTCCGGTTTCCGTACGAAAATTCACGCATCAATGGCCTGAGGCGAAGCCTCGCTAGGATTCGATCATCTCCGCCAGTCCGTGTCCCGGCTGCACCATGGGCAGTACGTCCTCCGCCTTATCGATCCAGACATCCACCAGGACCGGCCCCTGGTGCGCAAGGGCCTCGCCCACGACCTCCCGCATCGCCCGCGGATTCCTGACCCGCATGGTCTTGAGCCGCGGGTAGACGAATCGTAGGCCGGTAAGATTCGGGAGCTGGGTACGGCAGGCCTGGTCGAGATCGACGCAATCGGGGTCGCAGTCGGAGGTCCGCGAGAGGCAGGTCTCGTAGTGGTTGCCGTCATCCATCATGTCCTCCCACTGGCGCACCATCCCGAGATAACCGTTGTTGAGTACGAATATCTTCACCGGGATGCGGTTGGCGACCAGGGTCCCCAGTTCCTGGATATTCATCTGGAAGCTGCCGTCGCCGTCGATCAGCACCACGGACCGGTCCGGGTCCGCGTACCAGGCCCCGATCGCGGCCGGGAGCCCGAAGCCCATAGTCCCCAATCCCCCGGAGCTGATCCACTGGCGCGGGCGGGTAAACCGATAATATTGGGTCGCCCACATCTGGTGCTGCCCCACCCCCGTCACCAGGGTCGCGGCGCCTGCGGTCAGCTCCGAAATGGCCTCGACCACCGCTTGCGGCTTGATGTAATCCCCGGTGCCGTAGGGCTTGGGCATCTGTTCCCGCCAGCTGCCGATCTGCGCCAGCCAGTCCGGGTGCCGGGCACTATGGCCGGACGCCAGCGCATAGCCCAGAAATTCCCTGAGATCGGCGGCCAGGGCCGGATCCGCCTTGATCGACTTGCCGATCTCCGAGGGGTCGATGTCCACATGGGCGATGCGCTTGCCCTCCGCGAAGCCTTTTACCGCCACCCGGTCATCGAAGCGGCCCCCCAGGGTCAGGATCAGGTCCGCGTCCCGCAACGCATAATTGGCGGGGATACTCCCGTGCATGCCGGGCATCCCCAGGTTGTGAGCATGCGCAAACGGCACCACGCCCAGCGCATTGAAGGTGGTTACCACCGGGACCTCGAAGCCCTCGATAAAGCGGCGCAGGAGGTCCGATACTCCGGCATGGACAATGCCCCCGCCCGCCTTGACCACCGGCCGCTCGGCCTGTATCACGGCGGCCACGATGGCATCTGCCCTAGCGGCATCGAAGGGGGCCGGCTCGCGATGGCGCCGGCGCGGGGGATTGCCGGGCCCGACCGTCGCCAGTTGGACATCCTTACAGATATCCACCACCACCGGGCCAGGCCGGCCGGTGGTGGCCAGACCGAAGGCCTCGTGCAGGACCCACTCCAGGTCCACGGCATCCTTAACCAGATAGTTGTGCTTGGAGATGGGACGGGTTATCCCCAGGGTATCGACCTCCTGAAACGCATCGGTCCCGATCGCAGAGCTCGGGACCTGGCCGGTGATGAACACCGTCGGGATGGAGTCCTTGTAGGCATCGGCGATAGGGGTAGTCAGATTGGTCGCCCCCGGACCCGAGGTCGCCAATGCCACGCCGACCCGACCACTGGCCCGGGCGTAGCCCTCGGCCGCGTGGCCGGCTCCCCCCTCCTGCCGGAACAGCACGAACCTGGGCACCGGCTCGCCGCGGCTCATGCGCCGGTTCAGCTCCACGTGGAGGGGGATGACGGCCCCCCCGGTATGACCGAAGAGGTAATCGACGCCGAGCTTGCCGAGTGTGTCCCAGAACACGGCGGCGCCGGTACGGTTCGAATCGTTCATCGTGAAAACGGGTGTCGATGGGCCATATCAGCGAAGTTGTCGATGATATATCCCTTGTCCATGAAGCGTTCGGAATTTGAACCACAGAGGACACAGAGAACACCGAGAAGAGAGATAGCGGCGTTGCGACTCGTCGCAATAGGACCCTGCTATTCCTCCCCGCCGCGCCTTGCTCTCGGGCACGATCGACGCACCTCGCTTACCGAAATATTCACGTGCAACGGGTATAACTCGATGGCATTGGTCTATGATGAGGGCGTCGGGTCGGACCCCGAGCCTGTTGTGTACCCGGCCCCTTTCACCTTGGCGTCGCGGACTTTTGCCGGTGGCAACTTTTTATGGATAAGCATGCGGTCGAACCAGGCATCGCCCGTGATCCGGTGTTCGGATGCGCGTTTCCCCGCTGAAATCAGCCGCAGCTCCTGCAGGGTGCAGGTATCGGGAACCTGAAACTCGAATCCGAAGTCCCGCCATTCGTTGGTGCCCAGAAAGCGCCTGCTTTCCCCCAGACTCTCCACCCGCGGCAGCAGGCAGCGGGCGACCCACTTGAGTCCCCCTTGCGTATCCAGGCCGTCGGTATGGACCCTGCCGCTCAGCTGGTACGTACCGGCGTTGAGGAACAGCATCTGGTAGAGGCCCTCGAAACGGCCCCGGTGACGATCGAACTGTAGATGCAGAGACTTATTACCCTCATTGCCGTAGCTGTACTCCCTGGTGATCAGGGTACTGCGGCTGGTGCGGGTGTGCCAATCGAACCCCCAGTTACCCATCTCGAGCTCGAAGTCACCGTTGTAAAGCCGTCTCCACTCTTTCCATTGCGCAGGGGTAAGACCGTTGACCCAGATATAGTAAGCCTGCTCGATCAATCCATCCTTTTTAAGCCGGGCGATATAGTTTTTCCGTTCGGACAGCGTGATCGGTGCTTGCCTCGATTTGCGCCGCAGGGAGTAGAGCCGATGAACGGTCTCGATCTCAGTTGCGCGCCTGGCGACCTTGGAGAAGAAGGAGTTCCACCAGGACGGGGGGTCAGCCGCAAGGGCCTCGTAGGCAGAGCGGGTATGCGGATTTTCCGCGAGCTTGAGTAAGCGTGGGGAGAGCTCGCGCCTTGCCGAGGAGGAGGCTTCCATGGCAAGAGACCAATGGCGAATTGCCCGTGCGACGTCATTCCGCAGGATCCAGTGGTTACCCGCCTGCCGCTGGATCCGTGGATCCGCCGGCCGCAACCGCAAGGCTGTCTCGACCAGGGCATCGGCACGTGTCCGGTCGCCGCGGGCAAACGTGGCTTCGGCCGCAGCGAGGAACGGACGCGCGTCCGTCATGTGGTGTGTGTTGGCCCGGATCAAGAGGGCAGCAGCGGCATTCGGGTCATCATTGCGCAACGCAATGGCTCGTTGATACAGGGCCTCCGGCCGGCGGCCATCCCAGGCAAGGGCCTTACGCGCCGCGTCGCGCTCACCCTCGGTGATCGATTGGGCGTAGTGAGATGACATGCCGACCACGCCGATACGCCAGACGAAAAAGGCGGCGGCGATAAGGATCAGGACTTGGTGCGGTTTGACCAACCTCGGTTTCTCTCCGGCTTAGAGTACGAGCAGGATAATTACCACTGCTGCGAGCAGCCAGGTAATCACCCAGCGCAGACGGTTGGATAGCGCCGGCGGGGACCGTGCAAATACGTCGAACTCCGGGTCCGGTTCGCGCGGCTGGAAGAAGTCCGGTACACAGTTCCAAGTCTGGTCGTCGTCCGGCACCGGCGGTAGGTGCAGATCGTAATGCTCTCGCATCTGCGGGTCACACAGGGCTTGGTACGCGGAATTGATGCGGGCGGTCAGCCTGCTGTTGCGTTCGGTTTCGTCCGCCACCCGATCGGGATGAAACAAACGGACCAGCAGGCTGTAGTTGCGCTTGATGGAGGCCTCGGAGCTGCCCCGTGAAAGGCCGAGTATACGGTAATGATCCGCCTGCGGCGAGAGTAGGGTCTGACGTATGAAGAAGAGGAAGGCCTCTCTCAGTACCTCCGGCTGCGTGTCGAGAACCTCTGCCGTAGCCTCGATCTCCCCCGGCGCCAGCGCCTTGCTCGCCGCGGCCAGCCAGTGGCCGAAGGCCTCCGGGAGGGGTCGCGCCGGATCGGTAAGGTGACTGAAGCTCAACGGTGCCCGGTGAAATTCCAACGCAAGTACCAATAGTTTCGGGACCATAGGGGCGGCCGCCGGGGTCACGCCTGTTCCGGAAGCTTTGCCGCCTGGTCGCGAACCCCGTAGTCATATGTGTAGTGGTAGTCGTAACCATACCCGTATCCGTAGCGCCCGCCGGCGTGATCGAATCGGTTGACGACAGCACCGATGATGTTGGCGTTCGCGGTCTGGAGACGCTTTACCGCCCCTTCGAGAGTGCCGTGGCGCGTGTGTCCGATCGCAGTCACGAAAATCGTGCTGCGTGCCAGCTTGGAGAGCACAATGGCATCCGCGAGTCCGATGACCGGCGGGCCATCGATAATGACGAAGTCGAATCTTTCAGCGACCAGGCTCATGAGGTCGAACATCTTGGCGCTGGCCAGCAGCTCCATGGGGTTCGGCGGTAAGGGTCCGCTGGTGATGGTGAACAAGCCGACGATCTGGGTCGGCTGGGCGATATCGGCGGGTTTGGTGTTGCCGGCGAGGTAGTTGGTGAGCCCCAGGTCGTTGGGGAGCTCGTGTACGTGGTGAAGGCTCGGGGAGCGCAGATCGGCGTCTATCTGCAGCACTTTGCCCCCGGTACGCGCGAAGGCGATCGCAATGTTGGTGGCGACGGTCGTCTTCCCCTCGCCGGCACTCGAGCTGGTCACGTGGATGGTCTTCGGCGCTCCCTCCGCCGTCGAAAAGTTGAGCGAGGTTACCAGAGATCTGGCCGCCTCGGCGAACGGACTCCTGGGATTCTTGGCGGCGGCCAGCGAGATGTGCCCGCTGCCGGAAGCGGATAGTTTTGGTGATGAAACGAATGGGACCACCCCGAGAATCGGGGCCCGGACGCGCTCTTCCACTTCCTGACTGGTCTTGAGGGTATCGTCCAGGTGCTCGAACAGGAACGCCAGCAGGATACCCACGATCAGACCTATGGCCAGGGCGACCCTCAGATTTTTGCCCAGCTTGGGTTTGAAGGGTTTCCTTGGAACCAACGCCCGGTCGATGATCGTGATGTTGTTATTGGTGCCTGCGGAAAGGACACCGACCTCTTTTACGCGCTGGAGCAGATTGTTGTAGATTCCACGGTTGGTGTCGACTTCCCGCTTCAGCACCTGGAAGTCGGTCGTGCGGTCACGCAGCTTGAGGATCTCACCCTTGACTTCTTCGATGCGTGCTTCCAATGCTCTCTGTTCTTGATCTTTGGCCGCGAGCAGTGATGCCTGTTCTTGAAGCGCGGCCTTGAGGTTGGCCTCGAATTTCTTGATTGCCGCAGCGTTCTCCGCTTTGATCTGCTGCGCGATCTCGCTGATCTGGCGCCGCAGCTGCCTTTTGGCGGGGTAGTTCGCCTTGTAGATTGCGGGCAGTCCCTGGTATTCCAGCTCCAACTCGCCTTTGCGCGCTTTCAGCGCCTGGATGATCGGGTCGGTCATAACCTGCGCGGCAGTAGATCCCCTGTCTTTCACGGCCTGGTCGTATTCGGACTTGGCCGCGATGCGCTCCGCCTCGACTCGGGTAAGTTCTTGGCTCAGTGCCTTGAGGGTTTGCATGAGGGTACCGAGTCTGTCCTCCGGGTCGACAAGCTCATGTTCCTTTGCATAAGCAACAAGTTCTTTTTCGGAGTCTTCGAGGTTGGCGCGAGCCTGCTCGATGCGTTCCGTAAGGAACTGCTCGGCATGCACGGTAGTGCCGAACCGCCGCTCTATGTTCATGGCGATGTAGTTTTCGGCAAAGGCGTTTGCAATGGACGCGGCTGTTTCCGGATTGGAGCTGATGTAACTGATCCGAAGGACCTGGGACTTTTTGTCGGATACAACCAATAAGCCGGCCTGGATCGCCCTGGCCAGATTCGATCTCAGGTTCGCTGGTTTCTTGACGGACTCGTCGCGGGTCCTGGTCTTGTCAGTACCCTTGATCCATGCTTTGAAGGTGTTCTTCCATTCCCTCAGCAAGGAGGGCGTACGCTTGGTCGGCTGCCTGCGCCCTGCCGCCAGGCCGAGCTGATCGACAACCCGCTCCGCCAGGGCGCGGCTCCTCAGCACGTCTTCCTGGGTCTTCTGGTAGCGCCTCGCCTTGGTGTAGGACTCGCCGCCGCCGAGGCCGACCTCCCTTTCGAACCCCCTCAGTCGAAAGGTCGGTTCCTCGACCTGCAGACTGGCCGTGCTGCGGTAAATAGGGGTGGTGTTGTAGGTGACCACCAGCCCTGCCATCACGGCGATTACGGTAGTGACGAGTACGATCCACTTACGACGCAGCAGGATATCCCAATACTTGCGCAGGTCGACGGGGACATCCTCATCCTGACCGCGGGCCGGCTCGGTGGCCAGAGCGGTCAATCGGCGTACTTCCTGCTGCCGGTCGGCAGGCTTCAGTGCCTGGTCCCGCGCAGCCGCACTTTCGGGATCGAGAAGATGCGTCATTTATCGTTGTCCACTCGTCCTAACAGGTTGGGTTGCCGACAAGGTACCGGCGGACCAGGATCCTCGAGGGGCCCCCATCTTTACCAATGAGTCAAGTTCTGTGGGCGCAGGGAACAGGAACCACGAAAGGCACGAAAAACACGAAAGGATACGAATCCATACGAATGAGAGTTCGTGTCCTTTCGTGCTTTTCGTGGTTTTTCGGTTCCCGTACAAAAATTCACGCCTCGTTCGGTCTGAGGCGAAGCCTCCCTAGAAGAGAGGGAGGGGTATCCGCAACACCCAGCCGGTAAGGACGCGCTCCGCCATTCTCCCCAGAACCGTGGTCCCCGATTTCGGGACCACGATACGGTCGTCGGGAATCACCAGGGGATCGGTCAGTTTGCCCGCATCGATCGACGCGAGGTTGATAACGTAGCCATTGATCTTGCCCTGTTCCTGCTCGCGAAAGAGGACGATTTCCTCCTTTTTAGCGACCTCGTCCAGGCCGCCGGCCATAGCGATAGCCTGCATCAGCGTCATTTGGCCCACCAAGGGAAACACCCCCGGCTTCTTGACATGACCTCTGACGGTGACTCTCTGCCCCGCGGATTCGGAAACCAGGATGTTGACTTGCGGGTTGTTGAGGTATTGCTCGCCCAGCCGGTCGGCGATGGTTTGTTGCGCCTCGGGCAACGTGAGCCCGCTGACCTTCACCTTGCCGATCAGCGGCATGACGATGGAGCCGTCCTGGTTGACGCGGCCCTCGGTTGCGAGTTCATCGACCTGAAAGACCTCGATCTTGAGCAGGTCGTTGGGGCTGATCCGATAGGCACGCGTCGGTCCGGGATCCGGTGGAATACCGATAATGGCCGGTATGAGGTCCTCGGACGTACCCGTGGGGGCCGGGGCATCCTGGGGCGCGCCGGGGTCGGCGGGGGTCGCCGCCGACGGTGTGCTGCCGGACGTCGTACAGGCCTGGGTGCCCACAACCAACCAGAAGGCAGCAAAGAGCTTAATGAGCATATTCATCTTTGTTTAGTCCGAGTGCGGCAGCATAAGTCACCCAATTGGATTTTACCCCGGTGAGATGCGGAGGCGTTAATAAAAAACGCCGTTATCGGCGTTCCCAACCCAGGCGGTGGTTGCTCAAGAAGCGCCAGGTACGGGTAATATCCAGAACGTCGGTTTCGGCTCTGATAGCGGGGGGAAAGGGCGAGAATGGGGCCGCCAGCTCGACGATCCGGACGGCGGCCTCGTCGAGCAGATCGAAGCCGGAGGAACGCAGGATCCGGACCTGCTCGAGGCTGCCGTCGGCCCGAATCGCAATGTGCAGGATGAGGTTGCCGTACATCTTGCGGCGTTTTGCCTCTTCCGGGTAATTCAGGTTACCCACGCGCTCGACCTTGCGGCGCCAAGCCTCCAGGTAGTTTGCGTACTTGTACTCGCGCGTGCCGGCATGGATGGCCTTACGCCGCGGGAGGTTTGCGGAAGCGAGGGAATTGTGCCGACTCCGGGCCGTAAGCTCGGTGATCTCCCGGTTACGACTGGCCAGAATCTCGGCGGCCTTGACCCGCAGTGGCTCGGATTCGAGGAAGGGGACCCCCGGGAGTTGCAGTTCGGGCTCCGGCTCGGGCCTGGGGCCGGCAGAAAACACCGGAGCTATCGGTTGCTCCGTTGCTGCGGACCCCGGCCCCATGAGTCCGGATAGTGGCGGCAAGACCGGTAGCGGGGGCGATTCTCCAAGGACAGGTTTGGGATCGGGCTCCGGTATCTCCGGTACAGGCTCGGTGGCGGGCCTGGCGCCGGCTTCCGGGGCTTCTCCGCCGTCACTGGCCGGAGCAAAGGCGTCGGCGATCCCGGGCTTTTTGTCCGAGGGTCTCGCCCGTTGCAGCACCGTGATCTCGAGCGGAGGCGTGACTTGCATACCGGAGCCGACCCTTGGAAACGTGAAGCTCATACCCCAGAGCAGGATCAGGTGGACGAGGCAAGCGATCAGCAGCACCGCGGCGAAAAGACCGGTGGCGGCGTTACCTACCCGGCGTCGGGGCATAGCAATCAATGATGAGTGATGAATGCGGAATGATGAATCCATCGGTTCATCCCCACGGGTACGGGGAACACCCCGATCCGTAGGGGTGCCCCTTGCGGGCGCCCGGCTCTTCCCCGCGAATATCGAGCTTGGCCCTGACGTATCCCCACAAACCAGCCAAGTAGGTTGGGCAAAACTGCCGGGGCGCTGGTACTTTGCCGGTGCGGCCCGGAAAGACTCGCGCCCCGGCGATGTGCCCAACGATCTTGTCGGGCACGGGCCATCCCTGGCCCTTTGCCCAACCTACCTCGCTATAACTTGTTGTTTTATATTGGAATAATGTGGGGATACTTCAGAGCTTGACCCCTTTTCCTCCGGCAGGACCGTAGGCTCGGTTCCCCCATCCTGATTCATCATTCATCACTCCGCATTCATCACTCATCACCTAGTTTGGCCATGAGATCGCCTGCGATGTCGAGCTCGAACCGGGTATCCAGCTCCCGGATACAGGTCGGGCTGGTGATATTGATCTCGGTCAGGTAGTCACCGATCACGTCGAGGCCGGCGAACAGGATGCCGCGCCGGCGCAGCTCGGGTCCGACTTGGGAGGCGATCCAGCGGTCGCGCTCGCTCAAGGCCTGCCCGACGCCGGTCCCCCCGGCGACGAGGTTGGCCCTGGTCTCACCGGGCTTGGGGATGCGGGCGAGGGCATAGGGCACCGGCTCGCCATCGAGAAGCAGGATGCGCTTGTCGCCGGCCGTGATTTCAGGAATGAACTTCTGGGCCATGCAGAACCGACTTCCGTGATCGGTCAGGGTCTCGACGACCACGTGGAAGTTGGGGTCCGCGGCCTGCACCCGAAAGATGGAAAGGCCCCCCATACCATCGAGGGGCTTGAGTATGATCTCCCCGTGCCGGGCGAGGAACTCCGCGATGTCCGCCTGGCGCCGCGTGACCAAGGTCGGCGGACAGCACTGGGGGAATTGTACGGTGAAGACCTTTTCGTTCGCGTCCCGCAGGCTGCGGGGATCGTTGATGATCCGGGCGCCTCTGGCCTGGGCCCGCTCGAGCAGGTAGGTCGCGTAAATGTACTCCATGTCGAACGGCGGGTCCTTGCGCATCAGAATCACCGGTAGGGTATCCAATGGACGAGTCTGCTCGCCGCAGAAGCGATACCAGCGCGCCGCGTCGTCCCGGACCCGGACCTCGCGCATCCGCGCCCAGGCGCGATCGTCCCGCAGGAACAGGTCGGACAGCTCCATATACTGAATCCGCCATTGCCTGCGGTCCGCGGCCAACATCATGGCGAAGGTGCTGTCCTTCGCGATCTTGATGGACCCGATGGGGTCCATGACGACACCGATTTCTCGTTGCATCCTTCTATCGTAACGCATCCCTGCACCAGTGCGGCAAGCCGTCGGGGCGGGGGGTGTGAGTGATGAATGATGAATGATGGATTCAGTTGTCAGAGTACGGCCCGCAGGATGGGTAAAGCCACCAGGGACGGCGGCAGCAGCCGTGGACTACATGGACCAAGTGGACCACGTGGACCAGGGGTTGCTGTATGCCCCCCGGTCCATGCAATCCATACTGTCCATGTTGTCCATTGGGCTACCCTCTAAGCATCTGTCCCGATGACCCTTGCCTATATGCCCGCCAGCCTCTAGTGTTGCAGGGTCGATGAGAAATTTCGAGGAGATCGTCGGTGCAGCACGAGGTGAGGGTATTGAGGCCCGAGGAGTATTTTATCGAGGAGGAGCCCTATTACGAGCCCGTCGGCGACGAGCTTGCGGTGTTCGAGGCCGCCTATCGTAACGGATTGCCGGTCCTGTTGAAGGGACCCACCGGGTGCGGCAAGACGCGCTTCATGGAGCATATGGCCTGGCGGCTCGAGCGGGCGCTGATAACCGTCTCCTGTCACGACGATCTGACCGCTTCCGACCTGGTGGGGCGCTTCCTGGTCAAGGGTGGTGAGACCATCTGGGTCGACGGTCCCTTGGCGCGGGCGGTGCGTGCCGGAGGCATCTGCTATCTGGATGAGATCGTGGAGGCCCGCAAGGATACCACCGTCGTTATTCACCCCCTGGCCGACGACCGGCGGGTGCTTCCCATGGAAAAGGCCGGGGAACTGTTGGCGGCCCCCGACGGTTTTTGCCTTGCTATCTCCTATAATCCGGGGTACCAAAGCGTACTCAAGGATCTCAAGCAGAGCACGCGCCAGCGCTTCGTGGCCCTGGAGTTCGATTATCCGGAAGCAGGATTGGAGCAGCGGATCCTGGAAAGGGAGGCCGGTGTGGTCCCGGAGCAGGCACGCCGACTGATCAAGTTCGCCCACATGACGCGCAATCTCAAGGGCCAGGGCCTCGACGAGGGCGCTTCGACGCGGCTCTTGGTTCACGCCGCCAAGCTGATCGTCTTCGGCGTCGATCCGGTCATTGCGTGCCGCAGCGCCATCGCCCAGGCCCTGACCGATGATGCGGATATGCTCGCGGCGGTCTACGAGCTCAGTGCCTCACTCTTCTAGTACACCGTTTCAGAACATCTTGCACATGAGAAGATTCTTTCGTCTAACCACGAAAAGCACGAAAAACACGGAAAGATATGTGTTCGGCTCTTTTCGTGAAGTTTCGTGTCTTTCGTGGTTCATAAGACGAATTGGCAAGATCATCAGAACATCTTGCACATGAGAAGATTCTTTCGTCTAACCACGAAAAGCACGAAAAACACGAAAAGATATGTGTTCGGCTCTTTTCGTGAAGTTTCGTGTCTTTCGTGGTTCATAAGACGAATTGGCAAGATCAGTTGAAACCAGGTACTAGGATGAATGATGAGTGATGAGTGCGGAATGCCAGCGAAATGTCCACCGCCATGAATCGGGATTTGCCCCATACTGAGGATCTGCCTTCACGGCTCGGCAGGGTCATGCTGTTCGCGGCCTGGATCGTGGGGCTGGCCATGCTGGCGCTGCTCTTTCAGCGTCTGCTCAGCGATCAGGAAAACCCGAACCGGGATCCCGAGCCGGCCCTGGATGCCCAGGGCCGTGCCCAGGTGGTCCTGCAACGCAACCGGTTCGGGCACTATGTGGCCAACGGCAGAATCAACGGTGAGCCGGTCGTCTTTCTGATCGACACGGGTGCCACGGACGTTGCCCTCCCGCTCCGAGTAGCGCGCCGGATCGGCATACCCTTGGGTGCGGCACGCATGGCCAAGACGGCGAACGGCAACATCCGGATCCGGAGCGCGTGGCTCGGCAGCGTCGACCTGGGAGGTCTGACCGCCCACCGCGTGCAGGCGTCGGTACTGCCCAACATGCCGGGCGAGGAAGTCCTGCTGGGAATGAGCTATCTGAAGCGGTTCGAGCTCATCCAGCGTGGCAACACCCTGACCCTGCGAGCCCCGCAGTAAGTCCGTAGCACAGGCGTCCCGCCTGCCGTAGCGCATCCTGACCTTGCACCCCGCGGTAAGCCTGATGAGTAAGCAACGCAAACGCATCCTCGTAGTAGGTGTCGCCGCGCTGGATATCATCAACGAGGTGGCGGCCTATCCGGCGGAGGACGCGGAGCTCCGCGCTCTGGACCGGCGCATCGTCCGGGGCGGCAACGCCGCCAACACCCTGGCGGTGCTCAGCCAGCTGGGCCGTACTTGCGCCTGGGCGGGCACCCTGGGCCAGGATGCCGAGGGCTCGCAGGTTATCGAGGACCTCGACCGCCGCGGCATCGACACCGGGGCCTGCATTCTCCACCCGCACGGCAGTACGCCTACTTCCTACGTCATCCTGAGCCGTGCCGGCGGCAGTCGCACTATCGTTCACTATCGCGATCTGCCGGAGCTGGCAGCGGCCGACTTCGCCCGGATTCGGCTCGACGGCTATGACTGGGTGCATTTCGAGGGTCGTGATCCCAACGAAATCACAGCCATGCTGCGGGATTGCGCCCGGCGCTTGCCACCGGGGACCGGAGTCTCGCTGGAGGTCGAGAAACCCAGGCCCGGCATCGAGGCCCTGTTCATGGGGCCGGACGTCCTGATCTTCTCCCGCCACTATGCCCGGAGCCGCGGGTACACGGACCCCCGGGGTTTCCTGCGCGATCAGTGGGAGCACACGGACGCCGGGCTGCTGATCCTGCCCTGGGGAGAAGAAGGGGCCTATGCCCAACCCCGCGGAGGAAGGATCTGCTTCGCGCCCGCCCACCGGCCGCCGCTGGTTCGGGATACCCTGGGTGCCGGAGATGTCTTCAACGCCGCGGTGGTGGATGGCCTGCTTGCCGGGCTCGCCCCGCCGGCACTGCTCCACCACTGCAACGCACTGGCCGGCCACAAGTGCGGCCTGTTGGGACTGGATGGCCTGGTAGCGAGTGCCCGCGAGGCGGGGGTCCTGTAACCCAATGCCATTAAGTTGAGCGTTACCGGTCGGCAAAGTAAGAGAAGAAACTACGAATCACGCGAATCCGCGCGAAACCGTCGTCCCGAACCGAGGGGAGGGATCTTTCATCCCGAACCGAAGGGAGGGACCTTTCGTCCCAAACCGAGGGGAGGGATCTTATTCGCGCCGATTGCGCGATTTGTAGATTTGTAGGTTGGGCAAAGCCGCCATGGATGGCGGCGTGCCCAACTATCAGATAGGCACTTCCCAGCAGGCAGGCGGCGTGCCCAACACGGAACACCGACTGTTGGGCACGGGCCGTCCCTTGGCCCTTTGCCCAACTACCGCGACAAGCGACTGGCAGCTAACTTAATGGCATTGCCCTGGACCTGCGGCGGGTGGTGAAAGAAGTTGGATAAGGTAGCCAGTAGGATTTCTTGTAAAGGGCACTTTGAAAAATACGGTTTTCGCCAGAGATCCTCTTGAATAATCAATGGGTTAGGTCCGCTTGATTGGTGAAAATACCTATTTTTCAAGGTGCCCTAAATATGATTAAAACCAAAGTAAGAATAGCCTTTCTCGTTTCCTATTCCGGTGACGGCGGCGTCGAAGTGGTGACCAGTCACCTGGTAGATGGTCTGGTTGAGCAGGGTTATGAGCTGGAACTGCTGCTAATTAAAAATCGTGGCAAGCATTTAAAAAAATTATCGTCCAGGGTGAAACAAACCAAATTAAATGCCTCCAGTGCCTGGCTGTGTTTGCCGCAACTGCTTCGCTATCTTAAGCACCAACCGCCCGATGTTTTATTTGCGATCAAGGATCGTGCGTGTCAAGTGGCGGCAGTGGCGAAAAAACTGAGTGGCTATAAAGGACTGTCCATAGGACAGATACATAACAATATGATTACCGGGTTGGATAACAGAAACGCCATTGCAGTAAAGCTTCGTTACAGCATGATGAAAGTGCTTTATCCAATTCACGATAAAATTGTTACCGTATCACCGGATTCCGCGAAAGCCATTCAGAAAATCACCGGGATGCCGGGGGACAAGGTTATAGACCTTGCTAATCCTGTTATCACCCGGGATATGATGCTCAAGGCGCAACAACCTGCCAGGCATCCGTGGTTCGAAAATAAGGAAACGCCCACACTTGTAGCAATGGGCAGGCTGGTGCCGCAGAAAAATTTTAGCAATCTGCTGCAAGCTTTGGCCAGAGTGATTCAACAACTTCAATGCCGCTTGGTTATTTTTGGTGAAGGTGGGCTACGTGGAGCTTTGCAGCAAGAAATTACGGAATTGAAACTTGAGCATTGTGTGGATATGCCTGGTCACGTTGAGAATCCCCTGGCAGAAATTAAACACGCTGATCTCTTCGTGCTCTCGTCCGGTTGGGAAGGGTCGCCCACCGTTCTGACAGAATGTTTATCTCTGGGTATCCCCTGTGTTGCTACCCGGGTTGGCGACACGCACATCACTTTGCAGGAAGGAAAAGTGGGCGCTCTGGTAGAGCCGGATAATCCTGAACAATTGGCTGAAGCGATAGTGAGGCAATTACGAACTCGCTATGACGCAGAAGCATTGCGGAGCGCAGTGCGCAAATTTACGCAGGAAAACAGTGTTGCTGCTTATTCGGAATTGCTGATGTCGCTACTCAATAAAGCTTGATCAGCCCGCATTTCTCATCGCAGCAGAATGGCGATATGAACAAGTCGGGTAGATTGGGCAAAGGCGCAGGATGGACGTAGGATGCGGTGCAATGCCATTAAGTTAAGCGTTACCGGTCGGCAAAGCAAGAGAAGAAACTACGAATCACGCGAATCCGCGCGAAACCGTCGTCCCGAACCGAAGGGAGGGATCTTATTCGCGGAAATTCGCGTGATTCGTAGTTTTCTTTTCCGCATCGGTAAGTGGCCAACAGCTGACTTAATGGCATTGTCCTGTAACCGACCGGTGGTTGGCCCGCATGTCTCATCGAATTTCGCGAAAAGCGGCGACGCTCCGACAATTTCTGCTTGAAGTTGATCCTGGTCAGGACGATAATCCGTAATACGCATTCGTATTACGAGGCCAGAGCATGACCATCTCCATCCGTCTCGATCCAGGATTGATGACCGTGTTGCGGCGGCGTTCGAGCGCACAGGACCTTCCGGTGTCGGCCTTCGTGCGGGAAGCCATCAGCGAGAAGCTCGCGCGCGAGGAACAGGAAGCTGGTCCCTATGCCGTCGGCAAGTCCCTGTTCGGTCGCTACTCGAGTGGCGAGACCGACCGTAGCGAGCGGCGCAAACAGATCATTCGGGAACGGGTGGGTGAAAAGCGTCGTCATTGACAGCGGCCCGCTGATCGCCCTGTTCGACGGCTCGGATCGTTATCATGACCAGGCCGTTGCATTCGTACGGGGTTTGCGCAGACGGTTGATTACCAATCTGCCGGTAGTCACGGAAGTCGTCTATATGCTGGATTTCGCACCTCAGGCCCAGCGGGATTTCTTGTTCTGGGGGGAGCAATCCCTGACCATCGACGCAGACACGATCGAAGATTTTCCCCGCATACAGGCCTTGCTCGAGAAGTACCGCGACCTGCCGGCAGACTTCGCGGACGCCTCGCTGATAGCCTTGTGCGAACGCCTGAAGATCACGAGCGTAGCCAGCGTCGACAAGGACTTCACCATCTATCGGACCCGAGACCGCAAGGCCTTCCAAAACCTGTTCCCCCGCGAGTCACTCTAATTCTACCTTGCCATATTGCATCACAGATCGAATCCACTGCCCTGGAATCGTATTGCTTTGCGGGTGCGTCAGCCTCTAAATATATTGGTCCATACACTAGAAGAACTTGCGTGGTTAGCAAAGCGTGTACGCTGTTTGCAGCAATTAACAGAGAAATTGTGCAAAGAGAAAATTGATAGCTTTGGAAAGCGCCGATCGTTCCTCACTATGCTTTTTGGCCCCGGTGAATTTCGGCGTTAGGCTCGGAAGAAACCCACATCCTCGGGATGACAATTTTCGCGAGGATTCGCGTGATTTGTAGTTTTTCCCCTTGTTGCCGACCGGTAACGCTCAACTTAATGGCATTGTGGTGTAGAATCCATGCAGCATTGCAGAGGGGATCCCAGCATGTCCGACCGGAAGACCACCCACTTCGGCTATAAGCAGGTAGCGGTCGGGGAGAAGGCTGCCCAGGTGCGGGGAGTCTTCGATTCCGTGGCCTCCAGCTACGACCTCATGAACGACCTGATGTCCCTGGGCGTGCACCGCCTCTGGAAGCGCCGGACGGTGACCCTGGCGGGGGTGCGCCGCGGTCAGCGGGTGCTGGATCTGGCCGCCGGGACCGGAGATCTGTCCGAGCGCTTCGCCGGCCTCGTGGGCAGGGAAGGCGAAGTCGTATCCACGGACATCAACGCCGCCATGCTCGGCCGCGGTCGGGAGCGGCTGGTGGATCTGGGCGTCGTGGGCAACATCCGCTATGCCCAGGTCGACGCGGAGGCGTTGCCCTTCCCCGCCAACCACTTCGACTGTATCAGCATCGGCTTCGGTCTGCGCAACGTCACCCGCAAGCAACGCGCCCTGGAGGAGATGCTGCGGGTGTTGCGACCCGGCGGCCGGGTCCTGGTGTTGGAGTTCTCCCACCCCGCAGGTTACCCCCTGCGCAAGGCCTACGACCTCTACTCCTTCTCGGTCCTGCCCATCCTGGGTCGCCTGGTCGCCGGCGACGCGGACAGCTACCGCTATCTTGCCGAGTCCATCCGCATGCATCCGAATCAGGAGACCCTGCAGAACATGATGGAGCAGGCCGGCCTCGAACGTTGCGAATTCTTCAACCTCAGCGGCGGCATCGTCGCCATCCACCGGGGCTTCAAGCTGTGAGCGCGGGGCTGCCGATCCCGGACGCGGCCCTGGCGGTCTTGGAGACCACCATCAACCGCTACCTCGCCCTCGATCCCGAAGGGGCAGCGCAGATTGCCGATCTCCACGGCAAGGTGTTTCTGATCGAGATTACCGGCTTCGGTGCCCGCTTCTACCTGATACCGGGTCCCACCGGGATGCAGCTCTACGGCGACTATGCGGGCGAGCCGGACTGCGTTCTGCGCGGCGCGCCGCTGGCATTGGCTCGGCTGGGCACCGCGCGCCGCAAGGAGGACCGGCTCTTCTCCGGTGAAGTCCGGATCGAGGGCGACACCCACCTGGCCCAGGCCCTGGGTGATCTCCTGGGCGGTCTGGAAGTGGATTGGGAGGAACAGCTCTCGCGGCTGGTCGGTGACACCGTCGCCCACCGGATCGGTTCGGAGGTACGTGCCGCCGAGCAGTGGGGGCGGCGCACCGCCGACGCCCTGACCGAAGACATCAAGGAGTATCTGCAGGAAGAAATCCGCCTGCTTCCCGGCCGCTATGAGGTCCGGACCCTCCTGGACGACATCGACCTGGTGCGCGATGGGGTGGAACGACTCGCCGCCCGGGTCGAGCGGCTGGCAAAGTTGCAGGACGGTTCTATCGGCGACCGGTGATCCTGGTACCTCGTTTCATCGGAATTTGCCGTTAAAACCGGTCCCTGTCATCCCGAACGTAGCGAGGGATCTTCTCACTGCGTAAGATTTCCGGTTGCGCTCGAAATGACAACATGCAAAATCAGATGAAATGGTCCACCTCGACCAAGGGCTGTTGACATAATCCCAGCGAGGCGCTGCCTCAGACCGACCAGTACCCAACTCGAGCTTTGTCGCGAAACTCCAATCGAACAGGATTTACAGGATTACACAGGATTTACAAGATTCTTGTCGTTCCTGAATTTCCTACGGCCTATCACGCTCTTACCAAACCAGCAGGCGCTTTTCACAACAAAAAATCCTGTTAATCCTGTACTATTTAGGTAGTGAAGTGGGATCAACATGAGACGCTGCACCCCATCGCTTTAAGATTCCTTACGAATCATGACTGCAAAGGACATCATCAGCCGCGCTATGCTCAAGCGGCTCACCACCGATTTAGCGCACCACCTCTTGAGGCTCAAGGCCGAGACCGTCGAAGTCTTGGAGACCCAGAATCAGCGGGTCGAAGACCGCCGGGCGGATCTGGTGGCACGCATGCGTGGAATCGACGGCAAAGAGTTCCTGTTGCACATCGAGGTCGCCAACAATAATACTGCGAATATGCCGCTGCGAATGCTGCGTTACTATACGGACATCCGTTTTGCCGGCCACCCCGGACCAATCCGACAATTCCTGATCTACATTGGGGCCGACCCTCTGACCATGCCGCCAGGCATCGACGAGCCGGGGTTGCTCGATTACCACTATGGCCTGATCGACATGCACCGCGTCAATTGTGCCGATCTGCTGGCGCAGGACAATCCCGATGCCTTGGTACTGGCCGTGCTGTGTGACTTCGGCGACCGCAAGCCCCAGGAGGTCGTCACCTACATCGTGCACCGCTTGCGGAAATTGCTGGGAGCCGACGAGCGGAGATTCCGCGAATATATAACTATGCTGGAGATCTTGTCGAAGAACCGGGATCTGAAGGCGCAGGTCGAGGAGGCCGAACACATGTTGACCGAAATCGATATCGAATCTTTGCCGTCCTTCGCCATTGGCTTCGAACGTGGCGAGAAAAAGGGGGAAAAAAGAGGGGAGAAAAGAGGGGAGAAAAGAGGGGAGGCGCGGGTTGTGCGTCGTCTGTTGAGCCGACATGGTGTTGCAGAAGTTTCCGGGTTGCTCGGTCTTTCGGTGAAAGAAGTGGAACGTCTCGCAGCGGTGGGAGGCGACGACGATCCGGCGCACGACAGGCATTGATAGGGTCTGACACGGGCGAAGGGGCCACAAACGAAGGAGGACGCCCTCCGGGATGGTCGGCCGTCTGGAATCCATAATTAGCCGCAACGCCTAGCGAGGCTTCGCCTCAGACCGACGAGTACCCAACTCGAGCTTTGTCGCGAAACTCCAACAGGACAGGATTTACAGGATTACACAGGATTTACAAGATTCTTGTCGTTCCTGAATTTCCTACGGCCTATCACGCTCTTACCAAACCAGCAGGCGCTTTTCACAACAAAAAATCCTGTTGCGGTACAGACCGATGGAAATTATTTTTGCCGCAAATGAACGCGAATAAACGCAAATCAAATCATGCACTTGCGTTTGTTCGCGTTCATTTGCGGCTAACTTTTCCGTAAGAAGCTTGCTCGTTGAATGTTATCGGCAGTCGAGAGCGGCTGTACTAGAATGATCCGTCCTTCCCAAGCGATCCGCCTGTTCCACATCAACCTGGTACTCCTGCGCCATGGGCTGGATGAAGTCATCCTCGCCACCCATCTGTTGCGGCCGCTTCGTTTCCTGCTCTATCTGTCGCCCTGGTTCTGGTTCCACGGCAAGCGGCCGCCCTACCCGGTACGCATTCGTCTGGTCCTGGAGGATCTGGGGCCTATCTTCGTCAAGTTCGGACAAATCCTCTCCACTCGCCGCGACCTGTTGCCCGACGACCTGGCCGTCGAGCTCGCCAAGCTGCAGGATCAGGTCCCACCCTTTTCCGGGACCGAGGCCCGCGCCCTGATCGAGCGGGCCTGGGATAAACCCCTCGAAGCGGAGCTCGACGACTTCAGCGAGACCCCCCTGGCCTCGGCCTCCATCGCCCAGGTCCACGCCGCTCGCCTCAAGGACGGTCGCGAGGTAGTGGTCAAGGTATTGCGGCCGCGCATCGAAAAAACCATCCGGCGCGACATCGGTCTGCTCTATGTGATTGCGGAGCTGGCCCAGCGCTACTGGAAGGACGGCCGCCGGCTGCGGCCGGTGGCCTTGGTCGCCGAATACGAAAAAACCATCTTCGACGAGTTGGACCTGCAGCGCGAGGCCGCCAACGCCTCCGTGCTGCGGCGCAATTTCCTCGGCAGCGAAGCCATCTACATCCCGGAGGTCCACTGGCACCTGACCAGGCCGAACGTCATGGTCACGGAGCGCATCTACGGCACCCCGGTCGGCGAGGTCGAGACCCTCAAGGCCCAGGGGATCGACATGCGCAGGCTCGGGGAGCGGGGGGTCGAGATCTTCTTCACCCAGCTGTTCCGAGACAACTTCTTCCATGCGGACATGCATCCGGGAAACATCTTCGTAGAGCCCGGCGGGCGCTACATCGCCGTCGATTTCGGAATCGTCGGCAGCCTGACGCTGGAGGACCAACGCTACCTTGCCGAAAACCTCCTCGCCTTCTTCGACCGGGACTACCGCCGGGTAGCCGAGCTGCACGTGGAGTCCGGCTGGGTGCCGTCGGGGACCAGTATCGTCGACTTCGAGGCGGCCATCCGCACCGTGAGCGAACCGATTTTCGGCAAGCCCCTGGCCGAAATCTCCTTCGGCAACTTCCTGCTGCGTTTATTCCAGACGGCACGCCGATTCAACATGGAAGTCCAGCCGCAGCTCGTACTGCTGCAGAAGACCCTGCTCAACATCGAGGGTTTGGGCCGCCAGCTCTACCCGGAGCTCGATCTGTGGACCACCGCCAAGCCCTTCATGGAACGCTGGATGCGGGACCAGGTCGGGCCCAGGGCCTTCCTGGCGCGGGCGCGGAAGAACCTGGGTCCCGCCTCCGAACAGCTCCCGGAGTTACCGTTGCTCGCCTATCGGGTACTCAATACCCTGGATCGGCACCAGCTCACACTCCACTGGCGCTCGGAAGAACTCGCAAGGCTACATGCCGAGACCCGCGGTTACCGGACGGCACTGCCGGCGGCGATCGGCGGCGGCGCTCTGGTCCTGAGCGCGACCGGGCTGTTGCTGTTCGGACCCGGAGAGATCCTCACCGCCACCCTCGCAGAGATACTGGCGGTAGGGCTTTATCTCGCCGGCGGACTGCTGCTGATTACGCGTTGGCACTAGGATTCCTTGAGGGACCCGTAGCTTTACAAATGAGTCAAATTTTGCGTGCACTCAATGATGCGGTTTGCTGAG
Source organism: Candidatus Thiosymbion ectosymbiont of Catanema sp. Cochon2018 (assembly GCA_011392765.1). Lineage (GTDB taxonomy): Bacteria > Pseudomonadota > Gammaproteobacteria > Chromatiales > Chromatiaceae > Thiosymbion > Thiosymbion ectosymbiont_A. Next base: position 231,972 of record WYCW01000006.1, read on the forward strand.
CGTTTCGATCTCTTTTTTGTCCACAGATTACGCAGATTTTCGCAGATTAAGAATGAAATAATCTGCGGAAATCTGCGTAATCTGTGGATAAAAAATCTTTACTTCCTTGACAGAAGACTCATACCTCGTCGGTCTGAGGCGAAGCCTCGCTAGGATTCCTTGAGGGACCCGAATCTTTACAAATGAGTCAAGTTTGTGCGCTGCACAAAAATAGTTCTGCCTCTTGTTGGGCAAGAATCGCAAATCCTTTGAACCACGGATGGACACGGATAAACACGGATCACAATCCGTGTTTATCCGTGTCCATCCGTGGTTCTTCGGTGCGGTTGGTCACGCCTCGTCGGTTTGAGGCGAAGCCTCGTTAGGTCGTGTTGACATTTAGATCGAAAACGCTTCTCGGTTCTTTCCTGGGGAATTTTTTTGCCGCGAAGGCAAACGCCAATGAACGCAAATCGGTCGGAATCGGCTCGCCATTCTCGACGGTTCTTCATCTCATTGCTTTTATTTGCGTCCATTTGCGTTGATTTGCGGCTAATTTTTCCGTGAAAATCCGCTCGCTCAATGCAAATTCAATCGACGAATGAGCGTGCGAAAACCGCTTATCCGGATCTGGTCAGGGAAATGGATCCGGCCAGGAAAAAATTCCTGTACGTTCGGGGCCAAGCCTTCGAAAAAGACGCCAGTGATCCGGAGCTCGAGGCCTACCTTGCAAACAGCTATGCAGGAGTCGAATTTTTTGCCGACCTGTTTTTGTCCGGCAATGTATCCAGCTTCAGAGTCTTCATAGAAGCCCTTCGTCGGCACCACTTGCTTGTGGTGGGAAATTCATACCACGGCTATTTCGAGGGGGAGCTATCGAAAGATTCACATCTTCCCGGTGTATTTCTGCATGAGCTGGATCCCGAGTACGCTGCCAATAGAGCTGTTGTTCCGATAGAGCGGGAACATATCGACAAAATGTTGCTTGCACTCGATCCGGATTCGGATGCAATCGAGATACTTACGGACCAGGCTACCAGCGAAGAAAAAAGAATCAAGATACGGATCGACGGGATACCCCCGAATTCACCGAGCCTTCCCACACTGAGAAAATACATTCACAAATGGTTGAGAGAATCTCCGGAGTTCAAATACCACAGAAGATACCTGAAAAAATTACACAAACTGTTTCTTGAAATACAAGCCAACCTCCATGATCCGGATAGCCTGGTCCCTCTGATCGGACGCTACTACCATTTAGGAATCAACATTCACCCCTTCGTTCGAGTCAATAACTCGTGGCTGATGCCTCAAGTGAACCTGATGCTGATGAGTGCGGGGATCGAAGGTACGGCACACATGAACTGGGACTACCTGGCGATGGTGACTTCGAGCACGGAATTTACCAGAGTCTTTTCTCAGAGGATTCTATTCCGAAGGGGGGCTGAACGGTTACACTAAATGGCGTCTTCGGTGATTGCAGCCTGTGCTTCGTGACTCACATTCATCATTCATCATTCCGCATTCATCACTCATCACTCATCACTCATCACTCATCACTCATCACTCAACACGAGAGGACAAGAGATGCAACGTCGCGATTTCTTAAAAAAGGCCGGGGGCACCTCCCTGGCGCTCGGTGCCGGCACCGTCGGGATCAAGACCGTCCGGGCCGATACCACTTACCAATGGAAGATGGTCACCGCCTGGCCGAAGAACTTCCCCGGTCTGGGCACCGGCGCCAACCGGCTCGCCGAACTCATCGGCGAGATGAGCGGGGGCCGCATCCGGGTGAAGGTATACGGGGCTGGGGAGCTGGTGCCCGCATTCGAGGTCTTCGATGCCGTCGCCCAGGGCACGGCCGAGATGGGCCATGGCACGGCCTTCTACTGGAAAGGCAAGAACGAGGCGACCCAATTCTTCACCGCCGTCCCCTTCGGCATGACGGCCCAGGAGATGAACGGCTGGTTCTACCACGGAGGCGGCCTGGCGCTCTGGACCGAACTCTACGCCCAATTCGGTCTGGTCCCCGCACCGGCCGGGAACGGCGGGGTGCAGATGGGGGGCTGGTTCAATAAGGAAATCAAGAGCGTTGCGGACCTGGCGGGACTCAAAATGCGGATTCCGGGCCTCGGCGGCGAGGTACTCAAACGCGCCGGCGGCACCCCGGTCAATCTACCGGGCGGTGAGCTCTTCACCGCCCTGGAGTCCGGTGCCATCGACGCCACCGAGTGGATAGGGCCTTACAACGACCTTGCTTTCGGTCTCTACAAGGCGGCCAGATACTACTACTATCCCGGCTTTCACGAGCCCGGAGGCACCCTGGAAGCCATTATCAACCAGGCCGCCTTCGAGGCCCTGCCGGCGGATCTGCAATCCATCGTACTCAACGCCTGCAAGGTACTGAACCAGGACCTGTTGGCCGAGTACACCGCCCGTAACCCGGTCGCACTCCAGACCCTGCTCGAGAAGCATGGTGTGGCGATGCGTCGCTACCCGGACGACGTTCTCATCAAGCTGCACCGGCTTTCCAGGGAAGTAGTCTCCGAACTTGCGGAAAAGGATGAGTTCTCGCGGAAGATATATACCTCCTTCCGGCAGTTTCTCGACCAATCGCAGGCCTGGAGCAACCTCTCCGAGCTGGCCTACCTACAGGCACGCAACCTGGGTTGAATGCGGAATGATGAATGATGAGTCCTTTCATTCATCATTGTCCCTTCATCCGAAACGCTGAGAGACGTTGAGCCCGTAGGCTGGGTTACGGCCAGGGACGGCCAAACCCGGCACAAGGTATTGCGGATCGGAAAAGCTGGGTTTCGTTCCTCAACCCAGCCTACAATACCTAACGAGGCATCGCCTCAGACCGACGAGGCATGAGTCTTCTGTCAAGGAGGTAAAGATTTTTTATCCACAGATTACGCAGATTTACGCAGATTATTTCATTCTTAATCTGCGAAAATCTGCGTAATCTGTGGACAAAAAAGAGATCGAAACGCTCAGCAAACCGCATCATTGAGTGCACGCAAAATTTGACTCATTTGTAAAGATTCGGGTTCCTCAAGGATTCTAGTACCGAAGATAGATTACCTAACAGACACATCCGGCGGAGAGGAGGAGAGATGCAACGTCGCGATTTCTTCAAAAAGGCCGGGGTCGCCTCGCTGGCACTCGGCGCCGGCACCGTCGGGACCGAGACCGTCCGGGCCGATACTACTTACCAGTGGAAGATGGTCACCGCCTGGCCGAAGAACTTCCCCGGTCTGGGCACCGGCGCCAACCGGCTCGCCGCACTCATCGGCGAGATGAGCGGGGGCCGCATCCGGGTAAAGGTATACGGGGCTGGGGAACTGGTACCCGCATTCGAGGTCTTCGACGCCGTTGCCCAGGGCACGGCCGAGATGGGCCATAGCGGGGCCTTCTACTGGAAGGGCAAGAGTGAGATTGCCCAGTTCTTCTCCACCGTCCCCTTCGGCATGACGGCCCAGGAGCGGAACGGCTGGCTCTACCACGGAGGCGGCCTGGCGCTCTGGACCGAACTCTACGCCCGGTTCGGTCTGGTCCCCGCGCCGGCCGGGAATACCGGGGTCCAGATGGGAGGCTGGTTCAACAAGGAGATCAAAAGCATTGCGGACCTGGCAGGGCTCAAAATGCGGATTCCGGGCCTCGGCGGGGAGGTACTCAAACGTGCCGGCGGCACCCCGGTCAATCTGCCGGGAAGCGAGCTCTTCACCGCCCTGCAGTCCGGTGCCATCGATGCCACCGAATGGGCAGGGCCCTACAACGACCTTGCCTTCGGTCTCTACAAGGCAGCCAGATACTACTACTATCCCGGCTTCCACGAGCCCGGCTCCACGTTGGAGGCTATCATCAACCAGGCCGTCTTCGAGACCCTGCCTGCGGATCTGCAATCCATCGTGCTCAACGCCTGCAAGGTAGTGAACCAGGACATGCTGGCCGAGTACACCGCCCGTAACCCGATCGCGCTCCAGGTCCTGCTCGAGAGGCACGGCGTAACGATGCGTCCCTATCCGGACGACGTTCTCATCGAGCTGCACCGGCTTTCTAAGGAAGTGGTCTCCGAGATCGCGGAGAAGGACGCATTCTCGCGGAAGGTGTATGCCTCCTACCGGAAATTTCTCGAGCAATCGCAGGCCTGGAGCAACCTCTCCGAGCTGGCCTACCTGCAGGCACGTAACCTGGGTTGAATGCGGAATGATGAATGATGAATGCGGAATGATGAATGATGAATGCGGAATGATGAATGCGGAATGATGAGTGATGAGTGATGAGTGATGAATGACGGAAGTATGCCCCGGCGTTGAGATGTACAAACAAGTCCTGACACGCCCCTGCCCGATAGCCGATACGGAAGAGAAAACTACGAATCACGCGAATTTCCGCGAATCGATTCACACTGATTCGCGTGATTCGTAGTTTTCTCTTCCGCATCGGTAAATGGCCAACAGCTAACTTAATGGCATTGAGTTGTCAGGGGGCAGGTTCCTTCATTCGATTGCTGAGAGACATTGAGCACCGGATCTTTTCATTCATCATTCATCATTTCGCATTTATCACTGCAGGCGAGACGCCTGCGCTACGAATACCATAGGGCCTGTGAATGATGCGGATTCATCACTCATCATTCCGCATTCATCATTCATCATTCATCATTCATCATTCATCATTCATCATTCATCATTCATCATTCATCACCACGTGGTTTCTGATACGACCTTGGTGAAATTCTTCGATAGTCTTTGCAACATCATCGAGAAGACGTTGACGTGCCTGTTGACTGGCCCAGGCGATATGGGGTGTGACAATCAAATTGGGAATATCCGGATCGAGAAGGGGATTACCTCGAGTCGGCGGTTCGGTAGTCAATACATCGACACCGGCGCCACCGATAACGCCATGCTTCAATGCATGTACCAGAGCGGCTTCATCGACGACGCCGCCGCGAGCGCAATTGATCAGAAGCGAATCAGGCTTCATCAGCGCCAGCTCATCCTTTCCAATCAGATTCCTGGTATTTTCAGCAAGAGGGACATGCAGGCTCAATACATCGATTCGAGGTAAAAGCTCATCCAATGGAAGTCTGTCCGTATCTTCGTTATTGCCTGTACCTTCCGCTACGAGAACCTCCATGCCGAATGCCCTGGCGGCAGACGCAACACCTCTGCCGAGTTCGCCATAACCGACAATACCCATGGTTCTTCCGGCGAGCTCCGTAATCGGAAAATCGAGCAGACAGAACGAAGTCGCCTGTTGCCAGGCACCGGCCCGGACCAGCCGGTCATAGTTCATCAGGTTCGTTTTCAGGGCAAAGAGCAGTGCAAACACATGCTGCACTACGGATGCTGTGCCGTAACCGGTAACATTGGTTACCGCAATGCCGAGATTCCCGGCGGCAACCAGATCGACATTGTTGGTACCCGTCGCGATGATACAGATGAGCCTGAGGGCTCTCGCCTGCCGCATCATTTCACCTGAAATGATGACTTTATTGCAGACAAGGATAGCTGCATCCGCAATACGCTCCAATACCTGCTCCGGTTCCGTCCGGAAATGAAAATCCCAGTCGGCATGTGCCTGCCGCAGGCTCTCTACGGAGACATTATCGCCCAGGGTTGCCAGATCGAGAAAGACGGCTTTCATTCAAGGGCACCTTGAAAAATACGATTTGCGTCAACGGCACGCATGAATAATCAATAGTCATTTGCCTCGATGCCTAGCGAGGCGTCGCCTCAGACCGACGAGCCATGAATTTTTTGTGCAGCGCACGAGTTTGTTATCCACAGATTACGCAGATTTTCACAGATTACTTCTGTTTTTAATCTGTGAGAATCTGCGTAATTTGCGGACAAAAAAAGCAATGGGCACAGCGCACCCGAGTGTGAGTTTTTTGTCAATGATACGATGCCATCAAGGAATTCTAAAACCACGAATAGACACGAACCCTGAAGTATCCCCGCAAATCAGCCCGCGTAGGTTGGGCAAAGCCCGCCAGGGACGGCAGGCGTGCCCAACAAGGTGCAAGGTGTTGGGCACGGGCCATCCTTGGCCCTTTGCCCAACCTACCTCGCTATATCTTGTTGTTTTATATTGGAATAATGTGGGGATACATCAGACACGAACCCTCATTCGTGTGAATTCGTGTCTGCCTTCGTGGTTCGTGTTCCCCGCGCCCACAGGTATGTTAAATGTCAACAGACCCTAGGGGGCGTTCTCAATTAAGCCAAATCCACGTAGCGCAGGCGTCCCGCCTGCCGGAACGCGGACGTTTCGCCGGCGGGTGCAGGCCAATGCCATTAAGTTAAGCGTTACCGGCCGGCAAAAGAGAGGAAACCTCACCAATCACACGAATCCTCACGGATTGATTCGCGCGATTCGTAGGATGCGGTGAGCGTGTGTTGTCCTTTCCGGACTGCACCACCGCCAGGCGCGAACCGCATCTTTGGACGATGGGCGTGCCCAACAAAGGCCCCTCGCTTCGCGCGGGATAAATGTTGGGCACGGGCCATCCATTGATGCGGTTCGCGCCCCCTCGTCGTGTCATCCTGATAAGACCTACCGCGCTCACCGCATCCTACTCGTCCAACCTCTCATAGCCCGCACAAATCAATAAATTTTATGCCAGACCCCATCTCAACCCATGCGAAAAGAAGGGGCAATGGATAATAAGCTCAGCTTATCAGTCCAGCCCATACAGCTCGCATGACGGACGGTTCGGATGAACGGGAATTCACGACTTCCGGATGGGCACCCCTGGGGTCAACCAAACCTCTCACCTGGGATGTCCGCACCGCGGCATCGAATCAGTTTCATTGGGCATCTGGCCCACGGGCCATCCCGGGCGCTGCCTTAGGACTACGGTGGGATCTGCGAAGCGATCCGAGGTTGGGTGGAAGGTCAGCGCCAGAGAAGCCGTGCTCAGTCCCGTTGCGGTTTGCGGTGAACTCGTTACATGGTTCAGTATCCTCGTGTTGGTTGGGTTTCCCGTTCAGGCGCCGGCAACCGCTTCCAGGTCGAACAGCTTGCTCACCTCGAAGGGGCTCCCGTGGGCGACCTGCCACACGGCCTGGGCCAGCTTGCGCATGAGGGTAATCACGACTTTGTTCTTCACCGCCCCAGGGCGGCTGGTTTTGAGCCCGTACCACTGCTTTACCACCGGATCATGCGCGATCAGCCGCAGGGTGGCAAAGTAGAGGTAGAAGCGGGCCAACGAGGGTCCGCGCTTGGTGATCTTCAACTGCCCTTTGTGCTTGCCGCTACTGCGTTCCTTGAGGTTCAGCCCCAATCCCTTGAGGTAGCTGCTGGCCGTGGGGTAGCTCTGCGGGGAGCCGACGGCGGCCACCAATACCGCCGCCGAGACGGTGCCCACCACCCCCGCCATCCGCACCAGCACCGGCTCGCGCTTGACCTGGCGTGCCAGCGCCCGCTCGATCCGCTGCACCTCCCGACGCGCCGCCAGCAGGTCGCCAGCTAGCCACTGCAACAACTCACGCTCGGCGGCGAAACAGGGAACCCCGAGGCTCCGCCGGGCGCTGGCGAGCACCGCACCGATCTTCTCCTCGCGGAGCCCCGCGCGACCGATACGACGCATCAGCGCCGCCGCCCCCGCGGGATCGGCGGCCACCGACGCCGGATCCCCATACCCCTCAAGCAGCGCCGGCAAGGTCGCTGTGTCAAGTCCCAACAGGCCCAAACACTCCGGCCAATGACGGCTCAACTGCGCCTCCAGACGGCTGCCAGCGCCCTGCTGACGCGCCTTGCTTACCCGCAGCTGGGTCAGCACTGCCAGCACGGTACGACGCGCCTCCGAGGGGACCGGCCACTCCTGACTGATCCCCTCCAGGTGCAGGCGCCCGATCAGATCCGCCGCCTTGGCATCATGCAGACTCGGCACCCCGTCGTACACCTCCGCCGCATCGTGCACCCGCTTCGGACTCACCCGGTACACCACAATCCCCGCTTGCCGCAACTGCCACACCAGCGCATCACCATACGTACCGCTCGGCTCCAGCACCGCTTCTAACCGCCGCCCCTGCCCCAACCACACCAGCCGTTCCACCACCGCCAGCGTCTCCTGCGGATGCTGCCACCGCAACCGCACCAGCACTTCCTGAGCGCCCGTCAACACGGTGGCCACGAAGTCCTCCTTGGCTACATCCACCGCTACCACCACCCGCTCGCCGACGATTCGGTCACGCACCTCTCGCCACGCCACGTGCTTGAACTCCACGCAGCTATACCTACGTTTACCCATGGGGATACCTCCCATTCCTCGGTTGACAGCACGCAAGTTTATGCACTTGCCCTCCGAGCCATGAGGGTCCCCTTTTCCTCCTTATAACTGACTACGACAAGCGGCCGGCAGCTAACTTAATGGCATTGGCCTGCAGCCAGGCAGGTCGACCCAGCCTGCGGGCTGATTTCTACCCTTTATCTCCCTGATCCACTTTACAGCCCGGCGACGAGGAGTATAATCGGCCCGAACGGAGGACGCCTGCGGTGTCCTCCGGACCTTTTGGAATGCGGCGGCAACTTTACTCCGACACCCCCTGAGACCCGTGAGACCTGGTGCAACCGGGGTGTTTCCAGGCAGCACCGACCCGCCGCCGCTTTGGGTACGGGTTTGGTTATCGCCGTCCCCGACACAGGCGCCGCGGGTCGGGGAAAGCACCGTTACAGAGGCCCTGAAGTGAGCATAAGAAATAAATTTTTCGTAAGTTATGCGCGGGCGGACGACCCCCTACCGGGCAGGCTCCTGGATCTCTTGCGGCCACGGCTTGCCATCATGCAGGGGTTCGATTGCGACGCCTGGATCGACACCATGATCCCCGTCGGTGCCGATTGGCGCCGGGAGATCGACCGGGCCCTCGACCGCTGCGATTTCGGTCTTTTACTGGTTTCCCCCGGCTTCTTCGCCAGCCGGTTCATCTCCGACCGGGAACTCCCCCGTTTCCTGGATCTGGGTCCCGAGGGCGACCTCACCATCCGCAAGCCTATCGTCCCGGTGGGACTCAAAGCCGTCCCGATGGACGGTAGTGCCGACCTCAAAGGTTTGGAGCGGACCCAGATCTTCCACGATTCCCAGGGCCGCTGGTTCAACCGGACCCGCGGCCATGTCAGCGAGACCTTTGTGGACGAGCTGGTGAAGGCCATCGCCGCCAAGCTGAAGGCCCACCCATGACCAATCTGCTCGCCCCCGCGCCCAAATTACTGGTCGAGGACCTGGCGCGCCGCCTCTCCGGTCCCGATGGGCTCGCGCCCCTGAGCGCGCGCCGCCTGGCACTCCTGATCGAGCTGATGGACCCGGAAGGCTATATCGGCTATGCCGCCGCCTATACCCGGCTGTTTCCCGAGAGCAGTCAGGGTCCGGCCGAGAAGACCAGGGCCGACAAGGCCTTTCACAAATTTCGCCACACCCTCAAAGAGGCCGCCGCCATGCAGAAGATCTATCTAGAACTGCAACCGGATGCCAACCGCAATGCGGACCCGGAACAGCGCCGCCTCTGGTTCGTCGCTACGGACGATGCCGAGAAGCGCCTGAAAGATTTCAATGAGGGTGCTATCGGCAGCCTGGTCGAGCACCCCCAGGAGCAGACCCTGCGGATACGGGGCGAGGAACCGAGTTATCTGTTGCTCTATGCGGAGGAGGAAAAGACCGAAGCCCACGAGCTGCACGGGCAACTGAGGACCCAGATCCAGGCGTATGGAAAGGACTGGACCGATCTCGATTTCCACGAGATCCCGGTGGGGGAGGACAAAGTACGGACCCGCGCCCGCTATCCGGAGCAGGCCGATCTGATCCTGCTCCTACTCAGCCCGCGCCTGATCGTCGAGTTACGCCAGGGGCTCATCGACCTGCCCGATGACCGCCCCCTGCTGCCTCTGGTGCTCATCGAGATTACCGACGACCAGCTCGCGGGCACCCCCCTCGACGGCTTCCAAATCTTTCGCGACACCAGCGGCAGGGCGTGGAAGAGCAGCGGCAAACGCGAAGCCTGGGCCGCCGAAGCGGCACAAGCCATCCTCGCCCGGATGGACCGGCTTCACGACCCGGCGGCGGCCACCCGGCAACGCCTCGCTGCCATTGCCGAGTTCTCTGCTGCCCGCCTTGGCGATTGCCCGGAGTCCCATTATGTCGAGCTGCACCTACACAGCAAGCAGGGCGATACCGAAGGCCGGGAGGCCCTGCCTTTTCTACTGGACTGGCTGCGGCGTCCATTCGACGGGCTGCCCTACTGCGCCGTCTTCGGCGAGCTGGGCATGGGCAAGACGACTCTGAGCCAACGCCTGACCCGAGAGCTCCTGAGGCTGCGCCAGACCGAGCCCGAGTACCCCTTGCCCGTCTATCTGGATCTACGCCCCGTCAACTCGGTGAATTGGGACTGGAAGACCCAGGGCGTCCCGCCCTTGGACGCCATGCTCGCCCACCTGCTTAAAACGGCCTACAACATCCCGGTGGGTCAGCCCCGGCCCGGGGTCGAGGACATCAAGCGCCTGGCCCAGGAGCAAGGGGGGCTGGTGATCTTCGACGGCCTGGATGAGGTGATGAACCACCTGCCCCCGGACCAGTGCCACCTCTTCATCCAACGCCTGTGGGAAATCCTGCCGCCCCGGATCTGGTCTTCCACCGAGTCGCCCGACCCGGAGCGGCCGGCGACGGACAGGCAGGTCGGGCGCCTGATCATGACCTGCCGCAGCCACTTCTTTCAGACCCTGCGGGACCAGACCGGCGCCCTGGCCGGACGCCAGCGGGAGGCCGTGGGCGCCAAGGACTATCTCTGGGTCACCCTGCTGCCCTTCGGCCCCGAGCAGGTCGAGACCTATTTCCGCCAGGTCTTTGCCGAAGAACCCCGGCGCGCCGGGCTGGTGCTCGAAATGCTGGATAAGGTCCACGACCTGCGCGGGCTCAGCAGTCGCCCCTACAATCTGCGCCTGATCCAGGAGCAGGTCGAGAAGCTGGAGGCCATCCACCGCGGTGGCGGCCAAATCAGCGTTGCCGACCTCTACGAGAATCTGGTCGACCAATGGACCGACCGCGACAACCCCAAGCACCGTCTGAACCGGGACCACAAGCTCCTGCTCATGGAACATCTGGCCCACCGCCTCTGGTCCCGCAAACAAAAGAGCCTGGATTACCGGGAGCTGGAGAAATGGCTGCGGGGCCAACTGGCCGCGGACCCCGAGACGCCGCTCCAGTACGGGGCCTATCTGAACCGGGAAGGCGGCCTCGACATCCTCCAGGAAGATCTGAGAAATGCGACCTTTCTGGTCCGGGAAGGGGAAAAACGCTTCCGCTTCGCCCACACCTCCATCATGGAATACTTCCTCGCCCGCGCCCTGTTCCGGGCCCTGGTAGCGCAGGCGTCCTCGCCTGCAGGATTGCCGGAGGTCGGGGAGCAGACCGGCGCCTCGGTCTACCTGGCGGGCAGACAGGCCCCGGACGCTGATATAGAGCAGGCACTGGCCGCCTGGAAGATCCCGGTCCCCAGTCCCGAGACCCTGGATTTTCTGGGCGAGCTCTTGCGCAAAGCGGACGAGACCAACTGGCAACCGGCCTTCCGCACTATCCGCGAGCAGTATCGGGAAGGGATCAGCGAGCTGGCTCTGGCCTACGGCCTCCACGCCCAAAAACACGGGCTCCCCGCTCCCAGCCTGGCCGGCATGGATCTGGCGGGATCGGATCTCAAGGACTGGAGCTTTGAGGGTCCGCCCGACGGCCCTCCACTGAATCTTTCTCACGTCCGTCTCACGGGCAGCCGCCTGATGAACGCCCGCTTCCGCCGGGTGAACCTGAGCGACGCCGATCTCACCGGCGCCGATCTGACCCGTGCCGAGGTCTGGGGCGGCAACGCCCGCAACGCCTGCCTGCGGGACGCCGATCTCACCGGCATCCGCTTCCGCAGCCTGGATCTGACCGGCGCGGACCTGCGCGCCGGACGGTACTACCGTACCCAACTCCTGGGTTGCACCTTGGATCGGGCCTTGGGCCGGGATGGAGTGAGCATGCTCACTGCTGGTTGTCGATCGCAGGAACCCCCATCCCCTTTCCTATCCCAGCCCCCGGCACCCGGCGCGCTGGCCCAGGCATTGACCGGGCACA
>WYCW01000007.1 GCA_011392765.1 Candidatus Thiosymbion ectosymbiont of Catanema sp. Cochon2018
AAATCACGCGAATCGATTCGCGAGGATTCGCGTGATTCGTAGTTTCTTCTCTTACTTTGCCGACCGGTAGCGCTTAACTTAATGGCATTGGGCTGTGCCCACCGATGACTCTGTTTCTCATCTGCGAAAATCCGCGGATTGAAAACACGAACGCGACTTACTCAATGGACCTTTTCATCGACATCGGCAACACCAACCTCAAGTGGGCCATCGGCGCATCCGGCTCGCTGAACGCGATGCGGACCGTCCGGCACCATGGTGGTCTGCCGATCGACCTGCATGCGGCCTGGGAGCAGTTGTCGCCACCAAGGCGAATTCTCGTCAGCAACGTCGGCGGTACCGAAATGGCCGGGACCGTGGAACGCGTCTGTCGTTCCTACTGGGACCGGGAACCGCTGTTCGCCGCCCCCGAGCCGCATGCCTATGGGGTCACCATCGCCTATGAGCGGCCGGAGCGGCTAGGCGTCGACCGCTGGTTGGCCTTGATTGCCGCCCATCGGATCTGTCGGGGTCCGGTCCTTGTCATCGACGCGGGTACCGCCATCACCTACGACCTACTGCTCGGGGATGGCCGTCACCTGGGCGGACTCATCGTGGCGGGAATCGAGATGATGCGCGCCGGACTGATGGCCGGCACCCGGATCCCCTGGGTCGAGCCCGAGGAGCTTACCGACCCCTGGGCTACGGACACAGGAACCGCTATTGCCGTGGGCTCGGTCCAGGCGCCCGCCGCGCTGGCCGAGCGGCTATTTGAGCGTCTTACCGGCCAGGCCGGTAAGACGCCTCAGTGCATCCTTGCGGGGGGAGATGCGGAACGCTTGATCCCCGCCCTCGATCTCCCGATCCGACACAGACCCGACTTGGTGCTCCAGGGCTTAGCCCTGCTTTCCTGAAGACCGGCATTTTCCCTGCATCAGATTGATCGCAAAGAAATTGATACGTACTTGCTTTGGGTTCTGCAACCCGAGCAGGGCGGGCGCGTATAAATTTCTGTCGGCTCGTAGATACTCTGTTCCGATGCAAGTCCAATTTGGCTCCAAATCCCCAAAACTTCACCTCCGGTCTATAAATTAGATTTATTGAGCTACCGTTTCGCTCGGGGCATAGAAGCGGCTGCTGTCGAAGGAGGTGCGGTTCTTGAGCATGGCATGGATGGCGTGCAGGAGCTTGCGCATGACGGCACAAACGGCCTGGAGCTTTTTGAGGCCACGGGTTTCGATCAGGTGCTGATAGTAGGCCCTGACCTGGGGATCGTGCTGCGCGGCGCTGAGCGCGGGCATGTAGAGGGCCATGCGCAGATAGCGGTTGCCGGCTTTGGAGATGCGGGGCTTCTTGTTGACGCTGGAGCCGGACTGGTGTTGTCGGGGATCGAGTCCGGCCATGGCGACCCATTGCTTGGCGCTCATGTCCTCCGGCATGACCAGGAGTTCACCGTGGAGTTGGATGGCGCTGGCGTGGGCGATGCCGGTGACGCTGATGAGGCGCGCAACCGTTTGTTGTAGCTCCTCATCGGTGGCGATGAGGTCCAGGACGTGCCGGCGCAGGTGTTCGATCTGGGCCTCCCGGTGGGCGATGCTGTGTTGCCGGTCGGTGATGAGGAAGTCCGGTGTAGTGGCGGTCAGTTGAGCGGCATGGAGTTGGTTCTTGGTTTGGGTTCGGAGCTTGTTGAGGGCGGCGATGCGGCGGGCACAGGCGCGGATGGCGAGGGCCAGGTCATCGGGGCGTTGCCAGGGTTCGAAGGGCATGCGCCGGGCAAACTCGGCGAGGACGGCGGCATCGACGGCATCGGTCTTGTTGCGGGTCTGCATGGCCTCCGCGAAGCGTTTGGCGGCCTTGGGGTTGATCACCATGACCGCGAATCCAGCGTCATCCAGGGCGAGGGCCAAGTCGAGGTGATACTGGCCGGTGGCCTCCAGGCAGACCCGGCTTACCTTTGCCTTGCGCAGGCGGTTGATGAGGGTTGCGTGCCCTTGGGGGGTGTTCTTGAATTCACGGGCGTTTCCCAGGCGGCCATCGCGGCTGATGGTCAAGGTAACGGTTTGGTCGCTGACATCGATTCCGGCAACGTTCATGAGCGGTTCCTCGGAAGCAAAAAAGGCGCTAGGATCAAGACTTGGTTCCCCGACCCTGAACCCTCGCCTACCGACCTTGTGTATGCAGGCTCACGAGCATGGCTCACGGCCTCGGATACTCTCCGGTATGGGCGAAGAGGGCGGGGAGCCAATCTACGTACAGGCTCAAGGCCTCAGGTTGGGACGGCTTCCCCAGGTACTCTTCATCAAATCCCTTTCTACCTCATCCTTGGCTTTCCCTTGGAAACAGAACATACAAGGTTGGGCAAAGCCGGATCAGGGACGATCCGGCGTGCCCAACATCTGGTAGCCGGCGACTGATCTATGTCATCATCCATCGTCATGAGTCACACCCTGATTACAGCCGTTGCCATCCTACTCTATCTGACCTGCGGTTCCCTCATCGCCCTGCAGCTGTTCCGCCGCGACTGGCCCGGCCTGCCCGGACGCACCCCCACCCTCATGATCGGATTCGCGGGGCTGGCGTTGCACACCTGGCTGATCTACGACGCCATCTTCAGCCAGCCGGGGCTCAACCTGGCCTTTTTCAACGCCCTGGCCCTGACCTCCTGGACCGTCGTCACCCTCCTGCTCGTCTCCAACCTCACCAAACCGATCGAAAATCTGGGGATTCTCATCCTGCCCATAGCCGCCCTGACCCTGTTTCTGGAAGCCTGCTACCCGAGCCAGGGTTTTGTGCGGGAGTCGGCGGGCTGGCCCATCAAGATCCATGTGCTGTTCTCCATGCTCGCATACAGCCTGCTGACCCTGGCCAGTGTGCAGGCAATCTTGTTGGCGGTGCAGGACCATCACCTGCACCGTCGGTACCCGGTGGGTTTCCTGCGCGCCCTGCCCCCGCTGCAGACCATGGAGAGCCTACTGTTCGAGATGATCGGCGCGGGGTTCGTCCTGCTCACCCTCGCCCTGGCGAGCGGCTTTGCCTTTTTAGAAAACATGTTCGCCCAGCACCTGGTGCACAAAACCGTGCTCTCCACCCTCGGCTGGCTGGTCTTCGGCGCCCTGCTCCTGGGACGCCTGCATTACGGCTGGCGCGGTCGCACGGCCATCATCTGGACCCTGAGCGGCTTCGTCATCCTGATCCTGGCCTACTTCGGCAGCAAAGCGGTGCTGGAGCTTATCCTGCAACGCTGAGGCGGGTCCATCTGCGGAGAAACCAGGGCTACCGAATAATAATCACTGCCGAAACCAAGATGCCGGCATAAAAGCGAGCCGGGTAGGCAGGGCAAAGCCGTAGATCCTACGGGTCCATGCCGGGGATGGGGCCGAAGGTCTCGGCGGGAAGGCGCTCGATGCGGCCGGTCTCGGGGTCCCTGACCTGTCGGCCGAGCCGGCGCCAGGACTGGCGGAACGGAAGCCGCTGCCGTCGGCTGCCGGGACGGCATGCTCCTAGGATTCCTTGAGGGACCCGAATCTTTACCAATGAGTCAAGTTTATGCAGTGCACAAATCGGGATCGGGATCGAAATCGGGATCGAAATCGAAATTCCGATTGCGATCCCGATCCCGATTTCGATTTCGACCTACCCAAGCTCTCCAACGGTTGGTTAGGTGTAGGAGATGGGGCCTTACGGGAGAGAGGTTTTGGGGTCTCCATGCCTCGTCGGTCTGAGGCGAAGCCTCGCTAGGATTCCTTGAATGACCGAATTTTGTGCAAATGAGTCAAGTTTGTGCACGGCACAAAAACTCACATCTCCTCATGCAGCACTTGGGGGTGTTGCGCCCATTGCTTTTATCCGCAGATTTTCGCAGATTAAGAATAGAAATAATCTGCGAAAATCTGCGTAATCTGCGGATAACAAGTTTGTTCGCTGCACAGAAAATTCACGTCTCGTTGGTCTGAGGCAAAGCCTCGCTAGGATCCTTGAGGGATCCGAATCTTTACAAATGAGTCAAGTTTATGCAGTGCACAAATCGGGATCGGGATCGAAATTCCGATTGCGATCCCGATTTCGACCTACCCAAGCTCTCCAACGGTTGGTTAGGTGTAGGAGATGGGGCCTTACGGGAGAGGGGCTGTTGGGGTCTTCATGCCTCGTCGGTCTGAGGCGAAGCCTCGCTAGCTTTATGGCACTGGGGCGTAGGTAAGTGAGCAAACTGCTCGGGGTCGCAAAGGTCCAGTCCGGACATGCGAGGGGCTTTACACTTGTCGAGCTGCTGATTGTACTGACGGTTGTCGGCATCCTCGCGGCGCTGGCTTATCCCACCTATACCGAATCCATCCGAAGATCCCGGCGTAGCGATGCCACGACCGATCTGATGGAGGCGGCCCAGATCCTGGAACGATGCTATACCCAGTTCGGCAATGTCTATGACAATCCGGACTGCCCGCTCCAATCGACAGTAGAAATCAGGTCGTCAGAGGGGTTCTACATCATTGTGCCGACCGTGACCGCTACGACCTATCGCCTGACCGCGACCCCCGTCGCAACCGGCCCGCAAGCTGCGGATACCGGATGTACTTCTTTCACCCTGACGAATACGGGCATAAAAACCGCCACCGGGGACCTCGGGAATGCTTGTTGGGATTGACAACTGTAATTTCCGGAGCTTATGAAACCCGGAATCAAACTGAAACCGATTTTATCCGAATCCGATCCACCCAGGCCTTGGCCGAGACCTCATTGCAGACGTTGGAGCTTGCGGTTACCTCGAAGGTCAGGGTCACTGTCCGATCCGCGAACCGGGAAAGGTCAATATCCGATCGTTGCAGCCATTCCGTCTCGACGTGCTCCATGCCGACGGCGGCGGCCTCGTCCACCGGCGTGCCGTCCACCAGGACGCTGAAGCTCGCGCTGGTGTAGTCGTTTACTGCTGCGTCGAGATCGAGTCTGCGCACATAGCTCAGCTCCGGTCGGGGGCCCAGAACGATCTTGCGCGACGTCGATCGGATCTTCCTGCCCGTTTCACATTCATGGCCGGAGGATACCTGTCCGAAGAGGATGGGGGGCCCCGAATCATTGGTGAGGAGCTCCCACCCTTCGCCCTCCCAGCCGGAACCGGCCGTTTCTTTCGCTGCTTCTTTTGCTGCTCCTTCGGAATCCGGACTCGCGGCGGAGTCCCTGAACAGGCCCGCCGCTTCGAGGGAGGTCCCGATAATTCCCGGTACGTCGATCCCGAAAGGCATACCGCCGCTACCGCGCGAGCCCCCGGCAGCGGGCACCGCACCCTCGACCAGACCGGCCACCGCCAGGGATTTGCGGACGATTCCGTGCACGTCGATGCCCAGGGGAGCGGCTCCCCCGTCGTCGGCCCCGGACACGCGCCCATCGGGCCCCACGTCGGTCCGCCCTCCCTCCGGTCCCGACGGCCCGACGAAAATGCCGCGGGCAGCCGATTCGGAACCGGCACCGGTCTCGCCGAACCCTGGTCGGCGTGCATCGGACGCGGCCGCCTGGTCGTTCCCGCGGTTTTTGCGCACATGGATTCCCTCCGGCTGCCCGTGGTCCGAGCGGTCGCCGCTCGGGTCCCAGGACAGATAGATCACTTCGGGCCGCGCCCGGCCGGCGGTCGCAGCCGCTGCTACCTCCAGCTCCTGTTCGAGCAGGCCCCAGAAGCCGGCGATGTGAAAGGCGGAAGAAATGCCCACGTCGTTGAAAAAGGGCGCCGCGGTGCCGCATTGGTCGGGTCGGTCCCCGGTACTCAGGGGGGCGCCGTGGGACATGCCGCGGATGGTGTAGGATTCGACCAGAGGCTCCCCATTCTCCCCCTGCCACACCCGATGGGGATGACCATCCAGGGTCCGTTCGATGGGGGGGGTACCTCCCATGCCATGGACATCCGTCCACTGCTTGACGGTCTCATCGGCATTCATGGGTTTTACGGCGGCGTCGGCGTCGCCGTGCCAGACCGAGACCCTGGGCCAGGGTCCCCGGTGGAAAGAAGCGCCCCGTACCAGATCGCCCCATTCGCGCGGGGTGCGGCTGCGACCCTGAAAGATGCTCTCGAAGGCCTGCTGCATATTGTCCGCCGTGCGATAGGGGACGCCCGCGAGGACCGCTCCCCCCGCGAACAGGTCCGGATAGGTCGCCAACATCACGGACGTCATTGCGCCTCCCGATGACAGTCCGGTCACATAGACCCGTCGCCGGTCGAGCCCGTGGTCCTCGAGCATACGGTCGATCATCTGCCTGATAGACAGGGCCTCGCCCCCGTTCCTGCGGGTATCTTCGGGGCGAAACCAGTTGAAGCAGCGCAATGGATTGTTGGTCCAGTGCTGCTCGGGCAGCAAAAGCGCGAAACCATGGCGCGCGGCGAGGGTTGACCAGCCGGTCCCCTTGTCGAACGAGGCCCCGGACTGGGTACAACCGTGCAGCAGGACGACCAGAGGTGCCCCTGCCGGAAGCCGATCGGGTACGTAGGTGAGCATCCGCAACTGTCCGGGGTTCGACCCGAACCCCCGGACTTCGACGAGCTTGCTGGCGCGCTTATCGACCCGGTCCGACCACGCCTGGACGGTCGCCAGAACCTTCAGCAGCTCTTCCCAACGACCGCGAAAACGGGTCTGGCGAACGAGGTCGGCGAGTTTTGAAATGCGCGCCATTTTAGGTCCTAGGTTAATCATGGGGGGCCTCTCTTGATCTGGAAGGCTGATGAGCTTACCGATCTCCACCAGCTTGGCGACCGGTAAGAACACCGTGTGATAGAGACCGGGATCGGGGTTGCCGTCCCGTTCCGGATCGAGCCAGGCGGGCGGGCGGGTACCCACTGCCGGCTCGTAGCGTTGGGTGATGATGTTGCGCTGTCCCCCGGACCAGGCGCCCAGCTGCACCGCACTTACCGGATAGCTGCGACTGACCCGGATTCCGAACAGCTCCCGCGTCAAGTCCTCTCTGGTCGCTGTCATGGCGGCAAGCTCCAATAATCGGACCAGGATCTCCCCGAAGGTACGGTGACCGGAGAGCAGGGGCAGCGCAGGCAGGATATTCGTATGCTCCGGCAGGAGCCGCGGACCCAGGGTTACCCGCGGGGCCGTTGCGTCCGCCGTGCGGACAGTCGGACGCAGCCGTTCGTAGCAACGGATGGCGTCGCCCGTATAGGACTGCCGGGGAGCGGCCATAGACCCGAGCAAGAGCTTGGCGGCATAGTGGGGAGTCGCCGGTGGTGAGCCACGCCCTCGAGGACCTGCCGCTACCAGACCGTCCGCTACCAACATGGTTACGCGAAAACGCAGGTCGCGCCGGGACTCGCCGAGGATGTCGGCCAGCCTTTCGCTGAATTCATATCGCTTCAACCCGGTCGCCATGGCGCAAAAGCTAACATGGCCCCGTAGCGGGCGCAAGAATAATTTAGTAAGTGACGTTTAATTATTCATGGGCCGGGGGCGGAGTATCCAGCTACCGGCTGCCAGCCACTAGGATTCCTTGAGGGACCTGCATCTTTACAAATGAGTCAAGTTTGTGCACGGCACAAAAACTCACATCTCCTCATGCAGCACTTGGGGGGATTGCGCCCATTGTTTTTATCCGCAGATTACGCAGATTTTCGCAGATTAAGAATAGAAATAATCTGCGAAAATCTGCGTAATCTGCGGATAACAAGTTCGTGCGCTGCACAAAAAATTCACGCCTCGTCGGTCTGAGGCAGAGCCTCGCTAGAGCAGATGCTCACTACTGTTTTGATGGGGGTCTGGTTCTTGGGATCGAGACCGGCCTCGGCCAGGGCCTCGACGCCGGGGTCCTCCGGCTGGGGCAGATCCATGTCGCTGCCGTTCGGCACATCCTTGGCCGCGGCGCGGAAGGGCACCCGCTGGTAGAGATCCGTCCGGACCCCACCCAGCTTGGAGTCGCCGCATACCAGGGGGGGCGAGTAGTCGAAATCAATCAGCGACATGCTGATATGCTGAAACGCAACTCTCCTCCGAACGCACACTCGGCAACCACTATGCAATCCGTCGACATGCATGAGCTGGCCTCCAATCCGGCGGAGGCAATTCGGAAATCCCATGATAGCCCGGTTATCGTGATCGAAGACGACCATGCGGAGGCCATCCTGATCCATCTGAATCAGTCCGATCTGCAGGGTGAGAACGATGGGCTCGGCTTGGCCCTTGCGGTGGCTTTGTACAGGGATGGAGCCATGTCGATCGCTCGGGCTGCCCACCTGGCATCCGTCAGTATCTCGGAGATGACGACCCATTTGTCGCGGTTGGGTATCCCAATCGCCGGCAGCGACGCGGTCGATAGCCGGTCCGACATGGAGACATTGGAGCAATGGCTCGCCTCGTCCTTAAGCGTACCGGCCCCCTGATCGGATTGGCACGTGCCGAAGGACTCGTCTGGCTGCGGGAGCTGTTCGGCGTCGTTACCGTGACTTCGGAAGTCGTCGGGGAGGTCTTTGCCGGTAAGAGCGGCAGCGATGAGGCACTTATCCGGAAGGCCATCGACGAGGGTTGGCTCCGACGACTCGGGACCTCCCCCACGGAACCCCACTATCCTCACTTGGGAGCGGGCGAAGCCAGCTGTATCCGAATGGCACTCTCGCGCAGCGAACCTACACTGCTCTTGCTCGATGACCGTCTTGCCCGCCGCGAGGCCAAGCGTGCCGGACTCCGGGTTGTCGGTGTTGCGGCCATCGTCGGCATAGCAGAACTTCGGGGACTGACACCATCCGCGCGTGCAGTGTTCGACCTGTTGTTGCAGAGCGATTATCGGATAGGGAAGTCCGTGATCGAAGAGGTCCTGCGGTCAGTCCTACCGCTTACCAGCTTGATTGGAATCACCATCGGCAAGATCAGGGGTAGATCAACGGATACGAATGTGCTGTCGCCTGACAGTTCCAACGCAAATCGCAGGCATCGCACGTATCCTGTGGAGGATCGGTCGCCGGATTGGGCCATGTTCGCGTTGTCCGGCTGCTTTCGATCGACTGCACTGTGGATTGAAAAGACTGCATCGCGGCTGCGACTTGTGCCGGATCGAGCTGGACCTCCATCAGGGCGTTGACCGGACGGGACTGGGGCGGCAAAGGCCCCCTAAGTTCGTTCAAGCAATACAACACCGCCCGCACTGGCGCACGTCCCGTTTTTAAGCGATAAAGTTCCGCGTATACCTGCATCTGGAACATATAACGCTGGTAGTCGGGATCATTCACCGATGGCTTGTAGACCCCCTTGTAATCCCAGATTTCGACGAGGGGCTGCTCGGTAGTGGATCCGGTTGCCGTCGCGAGCACGTCCACGTTTCCGTGCAGAATAAACGTCTGCTGGTCAGCTTGAAGGCGGCACTCCGTGTCGATCACGCGCGGATAGAGGGCTGGACCTTCGAGTGTATTGAACCGCTTGAGGATGGTCAGAGCTTGGTCCCGCACGTTCTGCACTGCCCTAATGCGTCGTGCCCGCAACGCGTTTTCCACTTCGAGGAAGTATCCCTCGATGTCTTGATCCGTGGGCATGGTATCGGGTTGCATCGGCCCGAGTTGGCCACGGTAGTGTGCGTGGGCACGATCAAGGACCTGGTGGATAACGGTGCCGTAAAACAGCTGTACCACCAACGCAGGTTCGTATTTGCGAGCTGCGAACGCTCCATACTGAAGCGAGCAACGCTGGTAGGCCAGAATATCCGCTGTCACACTGTATCGTCGTTTCACCGGCGCTGGCGTTGCCGCGTCGATTACCAGACCTTGATAGTTCTGCCACATTCGCCAACCCCTAAAGCCGAGGTATAGTCTGTCGAATCCCTGGCCCTCCCAAACCTCCGAAGGCTGCGGTCTGCTGACCGTCCTTGCGCAGTTGTCCGTCGGTTGCGATCAAAATCAGGGCGTATCGCGCGCGGGAATAGGCCACGAACTGGAGCCGAACGGCATCATGCCAGGCAGCGTCCTCAGGACTGTGGACCACTACCGGCGGTGAAGTACGAAACGGACGCAGATCAGCTTCCAACGATTGTCCGCTGTCCACGCTCACAGAGTAACCGAGGTTGCCAACGAATACGAAATCAAACTCAAGTCCTTTGGCTTGGTGGATGGTCATGATGGGAAAAAACCCAGTTGGGCACACTGTCTCCTCATCCACGTCGTCATCCAAGCCTTGGCGTTCCATGTAGCCGCAAAGCCCATAAAAGAAACCACCGAGCCATGCCCCGTGTAGTTGGCCCGGAGTCTGAGGATCGCTCATCAAGGACCGTTGGTACTGTGCTGAAAACGCTTCCATGAGTCGGGTCAGCTTGCTCAATCGAAGGTCGCGGCTGGGATTAGTTTGATAGGTAATAAAAGGCTCGTGCGCCAAAATGCGATACAAGATGGTCGGAAACGTAGGAGTGATCAGTTCGCCCACTTCCTTGCTCAGAATAGCCTGCGCCGATTTGGAAACATAGTTGGCAAGCGCCGGAGAATTAGTGCTGACGGCGACGTACCGATCGATCCAGTTTTGAACCATTTGTTGTACTGAAGGCGAAAGCACCTTATTTAAATACACGCAGCCTGGGTCGAGGATCGAAACGAGAGCACCTAGGAATTCCGTAACTTCGTCTTCTTCCAGAAACGATCTCGAACGCGGATTGTAGATTGGAACACCAGCGGCATTTAACGCTTGCTCGTACGGCCCGGCGTAGTTTCGTGTCGTCTTAGTGCTCCTCAAAAGCAGAACGCATTGGCTGAAGTCCTGAATTATTCCGTTTGCCCGCAGACCGGTTACCAAGGTTGCAAGCGACCGGGCACATCGATCCACCGTTCCGGTACGAATCAGGCCCACAGATGGGTACGTCCCCATGATCCCGGACTGCGCTACAAGTGCCGGTTTGTCGGGGATCCTAACGTTTGGCGCGCTCATTTGATGATACGACGTTAGAAATGTATTGCAGAAATCAACGATACCTGGATGGGAACGGTAGTTCTCTGACAGATAGAGCGTGGCTGTCGGTACGCCCCATCGCGTTTGGCACATGGCGTCGAATCCAACCATACATTCCACCGTGCCACCTCGGAATCGGTACAGAGCTTGATCGTCATCCCCAACCACGGTGAGGTTGTGTGGAGGCATTTGACAAAGGCGGAAGTAAATGTCTTCTTGCACGGGGTTGGTGTCTTGGTACTCATCGACCAGCACGTAGGTGATTGGGGATTTTGGGACGAGTCCAGTGACATCGCCGTTCAGAAATCCTGCCCCTTGCGCCGTGCCAAGGAAATCCAGGAAGAACCGCTGAAGACGGGCAAAATCGCACGAGTACGCCGCTCCCAGTTCCTGTTCGTAAAGCTGTACGACGGCACCGAAGGTTGCCCAGTCTCCTCCGGCTCCGATCAAGGAACTGACCGGGATCCGGTCTTCGACTATGCGGTCAAACAAAGTGCGCAGAGCGATGGCCCAATCCCATCGATTGAGCTGTCGCTTGTTGCCAAAGAGATACGGAAAGAGGGTACGGATGGCGTCCTGGTGCTCCGCTGTTAACTTCGCAACCAACCGCCGATGGATCAAGAGTGCGCTCTCGATTTCGTCGAGGAGCCGCAGGTTATGGTAAGCGGTGTAGCGATACTCCTGCAAAATATCGTTGCAAAGTCCGTGAAGAGTTCCGATCCGGAGGTCCGACGGATCGATGGTGCCAAGTGTCGCGTGTTGGGACAAGAGGTGGAGAAATGCCCCACTCAGCCGATCCTCAAGGTTGCGGGCGGCCTTGTCAGTGAACGTTGTTACGATAATCGAGCCGGGAGGAACGCCATCGCAGCAGAGAAGCTTCAGACACCGAACAATGAGTACTTCCGTTTTGCCGGTTCCGGGGCCAGCGACGATTCGTAGCGGGCCACTTCCATACAGAATTGCCGCGCGCTGGTGGTTATTAAAGGGATAGCCGTTGCGTTGCTCGATGGAAGAAATCAGCGCATTGGTGTCAATTACCATTTCGCGGCCCTCATTCCTGCAAACACGATGATTGCGAAACGCTTCGGAAAAGCTGCAAGGTGTTGTGGGCACCGCGGCGTTTGTTACGGTTGCTGCCACGGAAGATCACAACGTCGATGCCGGTCTTCGTGCAGATCGGGCACCTGCATGCTTTCCACGGTTTGACCCGTAATGTACGTTCGTAACCGGCACGCAGGATGTCGCTTTCTTCACTGCTGCGCGCCAACTTCCCGTCGTAGTCGAGCACGGCGGATAGGGTTGCCTGGTAGCTCAGTCGTCCCCGGTCATACTCATGCAGCGCTGACAGGGCCTTTGTTTCGAGTACTTCGAGTAGTTCGAGATCGGCACCGGCCTTGAGAAGTCGATTCCGCGTTCTCCCGTCGGATGTCATGGGCACGCGAATCGCCGCGTACCAATTGCCGTCCTCTCCGAGATAATTCTGGTCGGAGCGCAGCCAAGCCTTCCGAAAATAGCTGGCACTGTCAAAACTCGTGATCCCGAGTTGGCGAAAAAGGTGCTGGAGCTTGGGCCTGAAAATACCGAAGAGATGGACCTCCGGGTGACGCTTCAGACTCTTCAGCGCTTCCATCGTCGTCGTAACGATTGCTTGGACCACCGAATCGGGTAACGGAACCAAACCGCCCAGCGCGATCCGCTGATAGCCCATCTCCGCATAGGCGCAGGCGTTGTGCGCATATTGCTCAGGCGACAAGCCTTGAACCGTGCCAACCGGGACAAATCCGGCTCGACGACGTTTTACTTCCCGAAAAAAGGCGTCAGCATTATCGACCGTCAGTGCCACGCGCGCTCTGCGCTCGCTTGGAGACAAATCGCATTTGGTGCCATCGACAATGATTTGCGGTATGGGAATGTGGTCGATGCTGGCCCCATAGTCGAAATTGTAGAGATCGTAAAGGCTGACCACGTAATCGATCGAAAAGGGTGGTTTGTCCTCGTTCACATAGGAAAATGCACCACAATCGCCGAAGAGTCCCTGGGTGTAATCGAGTCCATAGTGTTGGCGAAGATTGAATGGTCGCAAGGTGCGCGAATCGAGACCACCGACATATTTGAGTGGTCCTTTCGAATCCCGTTTCTGGGCAAGACTGACGAGTATTCCATCGGCGATCTTGTCGGGGTGCATCAGGTGCGCGCAGTGCAGCTCTCGTCGTTCCCTTTTGGGAGCTGAGAACGTATCGGTCATGAAGTCGAAGTCGGGATCCAACAGGTCATCCCAGTCGGGAAGAAAATACGAAAGTCGGTCGGATGGACTTGGGTGTGCACTAAGTCTGCGCGCCGAGTCGAAGGCCCGCATATAGGCTCCAAGTTTCTGACGCTTTACACCGATTTCTCCTTCAAAGACTTCCGCACGACCCGAGTCGTTGAGACGGTCCATCGGAAGCGCAGCGAGATAGTCTTTGCCGAGGCAGAGGCGGATGTGATCGTAATCCCCCAGCCACCGATCGATTTGCCTACCTAAGGATGGAGCGAGCTCGACCGCCCGTGCGTGATCCATCCTGCGGTCATATGATTCGATTTCAGTCAGCGCCCCGATGAATCCGAATTCTGCCGAAAGTACGGCGACGTCGAGCGTGGTCGGCCATATCCGTTCGCGTAAATGCGATCGGAAACCCTGGTAGAGCGGCCCGTCATACCGGCAAATTGCCGGAGTTGCGCCCTCGGTTTGCGTTTTTCTTCTGGAACAGCCCAGCACCAGGAGTTCAGTCACTTGCTGTAATTAGGTTCCATGTCAGAGATTTTGACCAACGGCTTCGATTGGGATTTAGATCCTGCGCTTTAATGCAAGAGTTATCCCCACCGCTTTTTAGAAATATCGTGACAGACGGGAAAGAAGAATACCACTTCAAGGCGGTCGAGTGCGTGACCCAAACACGGACGAGGGATCGGGAAAACTACCTGCAAGCTCACCGAACGACACCTGGATGATCTCAAGACCGTCCTGACCGAAGATGCAGATCACGAAGGAATCGAAGAGTCCCCATCATGACCAGCCTCCGCCTGTTCGCCTCGGCCACCGTACCTGTTCACCCATCCGCAGCTTGGTATCTCGCCGACCTGGGCGAATTTCGGGGCATGCAGACCCTGTACACCCGCCAGTCGCCCTGGCGATTGGAGGCATTGCGGGCACACGCCCTGATCGAGAGTGCAGTCTCGTCCAACCGCATCGAAGGGGTGTCGGTGGCGCCGGAGCGGCTACGCGAGCTCTGGGCGGCACCTAGGCCCTTATTCCGTGACCGGGACGAGGAAGAGGTCCGTGGCTATCGCGATGCCTTGACCTGGATTCACGAGGAGGCGGAGGGGATTCCGCTGGATGAGGTCACGGTCAAGCGCCTGCATGCAATGGCCCGCGGAGAAATCTGGGATGCCGGGTGCTACAAGGAGAAGGACGCCGACATCATCGAGCGCTATCCAGACGGGCGTGAGCGGGTCCGTTTCCGGGCGGTTCCGGCCGCAGAGACCCCCGAGCACATGGTGCTGCTCCTGGCTGATTGGCAGCTCTGTCTCGACGAGGCCTGGGTGCATCCCTTGATCGCGCTGGCTGCTTTCAACCTGGATTTTCTGTGCATCCATCCCTTCCGCGACGGCAACGGACGGGTGTCGCGCCTGCTATGGTTGTTGCAGAGCTACCGGCTTGGGTATGACGTGGGCCGCTTCGTGAGCCTGGAGCGGTTGGTCGAGCAGAACAAGGAACGCTATTACGAGACCCTGGAGCAGAGCTCCCAGGGTTGGCACAAGGGCGAAAACGATCCCTGGCCCTACATAAACTTCGTGCTGTCGATTATGAAGGCGGCCTATCGGGAATTCGCCGAACGGGTGGGAGAAATCAGGGAGCCGCGGGGAGCCAAGCGCGAGCAGGTGCTCAGGGGAATCGAGCAACTGGCGGCCAGGGTAACCGGCAGCTTTACATTGAAGGAGCTGGAGCACGCCTGTCCCGGTGTCAGCCGGGATATGGTGCGGCGAGTGCTGCGGGAACAGCAATCGGCAGGACTCGTGGAGTGCCGAGGGCGAGGCCCTGGAGCCAGTTGGAAAAAGAGAGGGTAATTACCCTTAAATGGGGGCAATAGTAAGGGTAATGTTTCCGACAAGCTCCCAGCTTCATATCGCTGGATCTCCTCACTAGGATTCCTTGAGGGACCCGAATCTTTACCAATGAGTCAAGTTTGTGCACGACACAAAAACTCACATCTCCTCATGCAGCACTTGGGGGTATTGCGCCCATTGTTTTTATCCGCAGATTACGCAGATTTTCGCAGATTATTTCTATTCTTAATCTGCGAAAATCTGCGTAATCTGCGGATAACAAGTTTGTTCGCTGCACAAAAAATTCACGCCTCGTCGGTCTGAGGCAGCGCCTCGCTAGCCTTGCTGCGACGGAACGTGAACTTCATTCCGGAGACCACTCATGATTCAGGATCTTGCTCGGTTCCCAAGGGCAGATTTCCGGAGAATCGGAAAGGCCGGTCTCTTCGGCCGCCTGAAAAGTATAAGACTTCAGGACTCCAAGCCAGCACGTTTGAAATAACGAAGATTGTACGATCAAGTCCGTTGTTCGGGGTTATAACTCAATGCCATTAAGTTAGTCGCTGGTTGCTTACCGGTGCGGAAGAGAAAACTACGAATCACGCGAATCTGCGCGAATCCGATTCGCGGGGATTCGCGCGATTCGTAGTTTTTCCTTCTTTTTTCCGACCGGTAACGCTTAACTTAATGGCATTGGGTAATATCCCTGATTTCTCCTTCATCCCTACGCAGCAGCTCATTGAGAAAATCGATAAGGATGTCTTTATTCGATTCTGTGCCGAATAATTTCTTGAAACCAAAATCCGTGAAGGGAATGAGGTATTTATCTTTCACGCGCATAGCTGGCTCCAGTTTATTGAGATCCGAGATCTGACAATCAAGGCAATCCACAAGCCGGTATCAGCGATGACCATGTTTCCGCTCAAGAAAGGCCGCTAACTCAGCCTTATAATTTCGTGAAAGATCTGTGTCATCCGTAGTCGCACAGGCTATGAAATCGGAGTCGAGCAGCTCTCTGATCGGGTTGGCTCGCGGTTCTGCAATGTCGTTACTTGTCGAAGAAGGTAGACACTCTCTGGCCTGTTGTGACTGGATGATAGCGCGCAAGCCGGATTCCAACAGTTCCCTGTCGGAGACTAAGAGGCTGTCTCAAAACTAACACATTGATTTTAAATCGGTAGGCTGGGTTGAGGAACGAAACCCAGCTTTGGGTATTGCTGGGTTTTGGCCGTCCCTGGCCGCAACCCAGCCTACGGCCTACAATCCCTTTTTAGACAGTCTCTAAGCCGGCGATGCGACGTCCTTCCTTTAACAGCTCTTCGTCCAGGTTTATGTGGTATTGCATGGTTAGTTTGCGTTTTTCACTGATCTCATCAGGCAAAAAACTTTCGCCCTCGACCAACTCGTAGAGTTCGCGCTCCTGGTCATCATAGAATTCCGTGATCAGGGGAGGAGGTAGGTTGTTCTGATCTTTCATGGCTTTTCAGTTATATCCACGCACAATATTCTCTGGCCGGGATATCGCTCTAATAACCAACTGATCTACAAGGAATCTGCCAAACAATGAGATCCGGAAAGAATCAGCAAGTTACCCCAAATGTGACAAAGTAGAATGTAAGAGGCTGTCTAAAAACTAACGCCTTGATTTGAAAATGAAAAATTCTTCGTGTCTTCGTGGCTTTGTGTGAGAAATGAAGAACATCACACAAAGACACAAAGCCACAAGGGGGTACTAAGAGACTGTCTTTTTAGACAGGCTCTAAGAGTGCGGCAGGGACACGGAGATCATCGCCGAACCCTTGTCAAGCAATTATTGATAGTTTCGGAGACGCCGCTTGATATCCGCACGCTGCTTTGGGGTCACTTCTGTTCCCCCGAGGTCGAGCGATTGTAGGTTGGAGCAGGCGGCCAGGGGGCTCAGATCGCTCACCTGCGTTCCCCTGAGGTTGAGCGATTGGAGGTCAACGCAGGTTCCCAGCGTACTGATATCCGAAAGGCCAGGTAGCGACGATAAGTCCAGCTCAGTCATTCGCGCAAATGTGGATTTGACATAGGCCTCGGGATCGTGAGCAACCAGGTAGGAGGCGACAATCTGCCGCCGCACGCCGGCGCGCTCATCATCCGGATAGGCGCCAAGGGCGTCGTAGGCCAGCTCCGTACCGATCAGGGCCAGGGCTCGCACGCTGGCGGCGGCTTGATCGACCGTCATCGAGCGGGGATCGGTTAGATGGGGCACGGCCAGGTCGCCGGCTGCCGCCAATTCCTTTGCGTCTGTCAGATTCCGTGGCGGCAGAATCCGTTCGATCCGCTTCCCGACCTCCTCCTCGATCTTGGAGGCCGCATCCTGGGTGGCGACCAGGACCTCGAGACCGGCCACCGCAACCAGGTAGAGGGCGTGCCGGCGCGTTGGATCGTGATCGCCGCAGTCGAGCAATCCCTGGAGCAGGGATTCGGCCCGGTCCGGCGGCAGCAGGCCCGTAGCCAGAATGACGACCTCCCGCCACTGGACGTCGTGTGCATTCTTCGCCAATAAGCCGAAGTCCTTTCCTTGGATCGCCCCCTTGGCGGCCAGGTATTCCTGGAAGGTGCGGTGGGGAAAATCGATCTTTTGGTGGGCCTGCTGGCGGATGATCCCGATCCGGTGCAGGAAGAGTTGCATGACGTCTGCCCCCGTTGCCGGTGGCTTGTCGCCGCGCAGCCGTTGGTAGGCCCGTTCGAATCGGTTCCTGGCCTCCTCCGGCGTTGCCGTGGTCTTCCCGTTGCGGATCATCCACCAGGCGAAGTCCTGGAGCAGGCTCTCCTTTTGCCGATCCGAGAGGTCCAGGTAATCGGTCGCGGCGACCTCCCGCTCCTCGTCGCGCCGGAAGAACATGTCGATGCAGGAGCGATAGAGCTCGATGCGGTCGGAGGGGAGGTTCTTGACCCGCTGCCGGTGCAAGGCGCACAGAAGGGCGCACAACAGGGGACTGGTCGCAAGGCGATGGATGGCGGCGTTCTGGCCGAGCTTGGCCTTCAGGGAATCGGTAAGCGCCAGGACCTTCGCCTTTTCTTCTTCGTCGGGCATGCCCTGGGCCACCGCCTGATGCCAATGCTCGATGAAGGTGTGGATGTCGCTGCGGGCCATGTCCTGGAGCTCGGCGTCGACGAATGCGTCGGCGTCGAGCCAGCCCTCCTCGGCGGCGTGCGGACGGGATGTGACCACATAGCGGGCCTTCGGAAACACGCCGATCAGATCCCGCAGCCAAGCGCGGACCTCTCTTCGCTGGCTTGCAGACGCCTCATCGAGCCCGTCGACCAGGACCAGCGCCTTGCCGGACTCGAGCCTGTCGTGGACCCAACCGGCCGGGGTCTGACCGCTGAGGGCGGGCGACGCCTGGTGAGGAAATTCCTCGGGCTTGGGGAGCGGGGTCTCGGAGAAGTGGCGTAGCTTGATCAGGAAGGGCACGCACTCGTTGCAGGGCTTCAAGCTGCCTTCCAGGCGCCGTGCGGCGGCGAAGACCGCGAACCATTGCAGCAGGGTCGTCTTGCCGGAGCCAGCGGGGCCGCGGATGAATAGTCGCCGGTGGGCGGCGAGGGCCTGGTCGGCCGGGACCGAGTCGCGGAGCTGCTCGGAACCGGGGCCGGAGCGAAAACGGGGGCGCTCGATCATGAGGGTGACATAGGCGATGCTGAGGTTGTAGCGCTTGTTGGTCTCCTGCAGGTCGACGCCGAAGAGCTCGAGCTGGTCGTATCTGCGTACGCAGGCGTTGCGGTAATCGGACTCGAAGGCGTCCGCTTGGTCGACGACGACGCGGTTGATGCCCTCGACGACCTGTTGCGCCATGTTGCCGGTGCGCTGCAACAGCTCGGCGTTTATGCGTTCCTCGAAGCGCGGGAAGTGCGAGGCCATGTCGACGATGAGCTGCGAGGCGTGGGAGAGGATGCGGCGGTAGATCTGCTGTTCGGCCGCTGCGAACAGGCGGTTGTCCGGGTCGCGTCCGGCCAGGGCCGGGCTGCCGCCAGCGGCGCCGGTGCGGCGCAGGAAATACTCGACGAGGGCGCCGTCGTCGAGGTTGTGCGCGACCAGGATCTCGGCATCGATGGGGGTGCGCGCCAGGGTCTCGGCGGCCGCGTTGGCGATCAGGCCCAGGCGCTCCTCCGGGATGTCGCCGGCTTCCCGGAGCAGGACCTGGTGGATGCTGTCGCCCGCCAGATCACGGATTTTCTGACCGAACAGGGTCTCGGTATCGTTGCGTCTGAGCAGATCGGGGATCTTCTTGATCAGAAGCCCGCTCAGCTCGCCGGCACCGGCGGCGGCGATCTCCTGGTCCTTGAGCCACATCTTGAAGGTCGCTTTGGCGACGGCGGTACCGATGCCTGTGATCAGGGTTTCGAGGAGGCCCATGGCGGTGCTGGCGAGTCCTTGGCGAGAATTTCGGGGACAATATGCTTATCTTCGGGCATTAAGCGTCCAATAACGGCGCTTCGTCCAGGTTTATGTGGTATTGCATAGGCGGCTCCGCTTGCAACTGAGACGAAAAGGCCCGCTTGTGCGGGCCTCTCAGTCTAGCAGAAGGTGCTGTCGGCGCTACTTCGCCGCCAACTCGTCCAGCTTCTTCGCGGAAATAATCTACCCATTGAGCGCCGCGTCCTTGGCGTTTGATACTCTATTTGCCTATATGGTGAAAGCGGCCGGGAAAGCCAGGGCCGGGGCTTGGTTTGTTTTTGGCCTTGACCAGGAATTGAGTAGACTGTCCGTTTTGGGGTAAGACCATGCAACCAATCCGTCAGATCCTCGAAGAGGCCCCCGATGCGATTCCTGTCCCCGAAGAATTCAGGCATCGACGCATCGAGTTGATCATTTGGCCGCTCGGGGATAGACCTAAGGAAACGAAGGCAACACCCAATTTCAAGATCGCCCAGGTCGAGCGAATCGATATCCCACCAAGGGAAGAGCGCAATGCCCGGCGGTAGCTTTATCGACACCAACATCTGGGTATATGCTCACTTGGAAGCTCCAGGGGATCGCCGACACCGAATTGCATACGATCTGGTCACCGCGCTCGTGGACGGTGTCATTAGCCCTCAAGTGACCGCAGAATACTATGCCGTCATGCTGCGGGCCGGCCGTGAAGATGCATGGATTCAGGACAACCTATCCCTGATGTTGGAATATGCCCGGTGTCAGCCCCACGACGAAAGACTGATCCGACGCAGCTGGGGCATCCGAAACCGATATGGGTTCTCGCCGTGGGACTGCCAGATCCTTGCTGCCGCTCTGGAGTCCGGCTGCTCAACCCTTTACACAGAGGACCTTCAACACGGTCAACGTGTTGACGGCCTGACTGTTGTCGATCCTTTCAAATAGTTAGAGGCCAATTACGAATTGAGAACGCCCCCTAGACAGCCTCTGAGTCGAAGCCCCGTTAGTTATGAAGCTCAATGAAGAAGCTGAGCGGTACGTGCTTTCACGAAGCGCTCGATTTTTCCACACAGGTCAGGCCGGTCCGCGAGGCACGCCGCTGCGCGCGGCCACTCTTCGCGCACTTGTGCCGTAACCGTCTCGGCGACCGTGGCGAGCTCCGCCCTGGCCCCGAGCCGCTCGTCCAGTCGGGCGAATGCGGAGAGTCGTACTGCCTCGAAAAGTTTCGAGCCTCCGAAACGCAATGCCATCGCTTCCGGACCTTCGATATAAGCAAGATCCGGAAAACCCGGGTCAGGGAGCTTGAGGATCCAGTCTCCCCCGTCGCCGATAGCCGGAATAACCAACCGATCGCCTCGGGCCAGCAGGGAGAACTTGAGCCCGACCCCGGCCAGCGAAAAACGCCAGAGGGAGGCCGGTCCGTTTTCCGGTGTGGGCGGGGACGCTTCTCCTCCGGACATGTCGACGGGGGCGAGGTCCGGCGCGGGGAGGACCCGGATCGCTCCGGGCAGGTCGTGGCCGACCTGGGCGAGCAGGTCCTTTT
The DNA here is from genome assembly GCA_011392765.1 of Candidatus Thiosymbion ectosymbiont of Catanema sp. Cochon2018. Classification (GTDB taxonomy): domain Bacteria; phylum Pseudomonadota; class Gammaproteobacteria; order Chromatiales; family Chromatiaceae; genus Thiosymbion; species Thiosymbion ectosymbiont_A. Next base: position 20,906 of record WYCW01000007.1, read on the forward strand.
CTCGGTCGATGGAGATGTGTTCCGCTCGGGCGATCCATTCTCGCAGGCGTCCTTCCGGTAGCAGATTGGAGAACCAGGGCGGCAGGCGCAGGTTGGCGCGGTGTCGCGCCTTGCGGTCCTCCTCGAAGCGGAGACCCAGCACCGGGCGTTCGGGGTCATTCCAGTAGTCGGGCTCGAACACGAACCGGGTCAGATTGTCTCGCCGATGGAGGCGACCGATGATCCGCTCGTAGAGGTAGACGTGAAATTGTTGCTCACGCGAGTCGGTCATCGCGCCCTTCCGCGGGGTCGTCGAGATCGTCGAGATCGAGACTGTCCAGGGGAGGCGTATCTTCGTGCTCCGTTCCCGCCATGCGCAAGAGGAAATCATCGACGATGCGCGCGATTTTTTCTTGGCGTTGCTCCAGGAATCTGATCTGGTCGTCGCGTGCCAGGGCAGCGACCAATGCCGGGTCCAGGGCATGGGATGCCAGGAAGGCCTGTTCGTCACCCCTCCCGTGTGGGAGGGTGTCGCAAAAGGCACCGGTCTTCACCCTTTGATCCCCTCTCCCCAACCCCTCTCCCGGCGGGAGAGGGGCTTTTGCGACACCCTCGTGCAGAGGCGGGGCAACCAGGAGCCTGTCCACCGGTTCCGGTAATTCCTCGTTGACTACGAAGATCCGATTCGCCGCCAGGGCCATATGACCCTCGGGCTCGCGTTTGAATATGGTACGGGCTACGCCTTTGAGTGTACCGTCGGGTAGAACAGCCTCGACAAGTCCCTCCCGTTCGTAAGGCTTCCCGGTGAACAAAGAGCGGGGGTGCAGATCCCACAGGGCGGCCAGGATGATGCGACTCCCGGCAACATTGGTGCGAAATCCGGTCAGTTTGGGATGGCGTAAACCAGCATCGATGGGGGCGTCCAGCAGTCGTTGAATGGATTCGGATTCCTCGTCGGTGGTGATGCGGTTCGCGAGTGCCTCCATAGCATTAGTCCAACTGGAACTGAAGGGTCCTGGACCGATCATTGCCGCCCGCCAGAACCAGCGACGCAAGAGGATGCGGTTGCGTGGGTGCGGTTCCGGAAAGTGGGCGAAGAACCGGGTCAGCACCACCAGCAGATAACGGTAAGGAAGGAAAGCGAAATGGGGGACGCTCGCATCCTCTTGCAGAAACTTCACTGCCCGGTATAGGGCCTGCTCCCCCTCCCGGTAGGCCTGCTCCGGGGTTTCGCCCTGGAAATCCCGCGGCTCGCGGGTGCGCTCGGTGGAGAACTCGGTGCGGATATCACGGGTCACATTGCCGCCGCGTCGCGCCAGCACCGCCCGTACCACCGTGTCATCGTCGAGCATTCCGAATCCGAGCCGATCCTGGATGGACTCCGCAATGCGTTGAAAGGGTAACGATGGCTCGTGATCCCTCCCATACCCCGGATGCAGCGCCGAAAAGACCTCGGCACGGCTCAGGCGTTTGCCGTAATTGTTCATCCGGTCGAAGATGTCCCGCAGCACCGACTCGTCTTGCTGCTCCACCAGATAGGCGGGGACCTGGTATTCCCGGATGGCGCGGGTGATGCGGGCGGCCTCGTCGAGCTTTTCGCTGGCCTCCGGATAATCCTTGGTAAACCAGCGGATCAGGCGTTGCAGATCGAAGAGCACGGGCAAGGGCACTGTATAGCCGTCGTTTTCCCGCTGTCTCATGCGCACGAATTGCTGCTGGTTCAGATCGTAGGCAAGCCCGAAGCGCTCGGCTTGCGCCCCTATGTCCGATAAGGCATTTGCCAGACTGGTGAGTCGTTGCTGTCCATCCACCACCCATAATCCGTCTTGAAACTCCTGGGTCTGAATGCGCAACGCCCCCAATCGAACCTCCGCCGCCGGCGCGGGGCGTGTCCACAGCAGCAGATTGCCGATGGGATAGCCCTTGACGATGCTGTCGAACAGACGGCTCACGTCCTTCCACTGCCAGCGCAGGGGTCGCTGGAATTCCGGGATCCGCAAACGTCCATCCAGGGCGGCGGCAACCAGATCGACGACACTGAAGGTCTTTGCCGTGGGCTGTGAAATGGGGTGGTTTGCCATTGGAGTAGGGATAAAAAAATCCGACCGTATCACGGCCAATGAGCGGTACCGAATGACCGCGAATCTCGGTTCCGCCGGTATCCTAGTACCTAACGAGGCTTCGCCTCAGACCGACGAGGCGTGACCAACCGCACCGAAGAACCACGGATAGACACGGATAAACACGGATCATAATCCATGTTTATCCGTGTCTGCCTCCGTGGTTCAAAGGATTTGCGATTCCTGCCCAACAAGAGGCAGAACTATTTTTGTGCAGCGAACAAACTTGACTCATTTGTAAAGATGTAGGTCCCTCAAGGAATCCTAGCGAGGCTTCGCCTCAGACCGACAAGGCGTGAGTTTTTTGTCAATGATACGATGCCATCAAGGAATTCTAAGAGCCTGTCTAAAAAGACAGTCTCTTAGTACCCCTTTGTAGCTTTGTGCCTTTGTGTGATGTTCTTCATTTCTCACACAAAGCCACGAAGACACGAAGAATTTTTCATTTTTAAATCAATGTGTTAGTTTTTAAACAGCCTCTAAAACCACGAATGGACACGAATTACCGCAAATCATGATTCGTGTTGATTCGTGTTCATTCGTGGTTGATTGGTAGTGCACACAAAACTTGACTCAGGCGATCCCGTTTCATCTGATTTTGCCGGTAAGGCCCCATCTCCTACGCCCAACCAGCCGTTGGAGAGCTTGGGGAGGTCGAAATCGGGATCGGGATCGCAATCGAAATCTCGATCCCGATTTGTGCACTGCACAAAAAATTCACGCCTCGTAGGCTTAAGGCGAAGTCCAGTCTCGTTAGCTGATGGTACAGGATTAACGGGATTTTCAGGATGAACAGGATTTTTTGTTGTGAAGGGCGCTTGCTGGTTTATCGGGCGTAGGAAAGGCTCTTTATGGATTCCGGACTGCTGACGATCATAGAGGGGCAAGCGGACCTTTTGGAGTGCGCCGTCAGAGCGGTGCGGCTTGATCGGACCCCAGTCGCGTGCATTACCAACAGCGATTGCCGGGACCCGGATGCCGGGTTCCACTCGCACCGCGGCGACGGCGCTTTCCCCTTGACCACAACGCCTATGCTCAGGACAGATGCATCGCTCAATCCAAAGCGGCGGCAGTCTTGTGCCATCTGGCCGACACCTCGGTTACACTAAGCGTCTTGGGTTCCGGTCGATACCGGGGTAAAGTTGCCGCCGCACTCCAAAGTCGCTCACGGACTCGACCAGGTCGTCGAATGCTGTTTTGATCTCGTCTTCAAGCTCCGGCTCGATCGTATAGACGTCGGTAAACTCGGCAAAGGCCCGGCGCCCGTAGCGACCGTGGTTGTTTACTCCGGGCACCCAATAGGTCTCCATTCCCATGACCGAACGGCTCGAAAAGCTTGCCGGAGAGCTGGGGCAGCGGCTTGAAGCCGCCGGGCTCATGCTCGCCACCGCCGAATCCTGTACCGGGGGTTGGGTGTCCAAGGTAGTGACCGATATTCCCGGCAGCAGTGCCTGGTTCGACCGTGGCTTCGTGACCTACGATAATCTTGCCAAACAGGAGCTGCTGGGCGTTTCCGCCACTGCCATCGCCGACCATGGGGCGGTCAGCGAGGAGGTAGCCCTGGAGATGGCCCAGGGTGCCTTAAAACGCAGCCGGGCGGATGTGGCGGTGGCAATCACCGGCATCGCCGGGCCTGCCGGCGGCACCGAGGATAAACCCGTGGGCACCGTCTGCTTCGCCTGGATACGCGCAGGGCGGACACGCCTGAGCCAACGGGTGCGGTTCGCGGGCAGCCGCGAGGAGGTGCGCCACCAGTCGGTGCGCCTTGCGCTGGAACGTTTGCCTGAGCTGCTCGAGAGTAATGATTAGCACGTGGATGCTCTCGACTACCGACCTGCCGGCAGGCAGGTAACATTGAGCGAGCAGGACCTTCAGGCAAGAATTAGCCGCAAATCAACGCACATGGACGCAAATGATTCGTGAATCGATCTGCGTTGATTGGCGTTTGCCTTTGCGGCAAAAAAGAATTCGAACGATGAATGTCAACAGCTATTAATCGCCTGTTCTTTGCGCTCTGGCCCGATGACCGGCAACGGACGGCGCTGACGAGGGTTCAGAAAGATCTACCGGACCATGGGGGCCGTAAGACGCATCCGCAAGATCTCCACCTTACCTTGGTCTTTCTCGGTGACCAGGATGCACAAGGGCGTGCCTGCGCGGAGGAGGTGGCTGGCCGGGTCCGGGGATCTCCCTTCGTTTTGAACCTGGACCACTGCGGCTGTTTTCCTCGGGCCCGGATCCTCTGGTGCGGTCCCTCGGAGCGGCCGCAACCACTGCCGGACCTGGTGCAGACCCTCAATGACGGCTTGCGGGGTTGTGGATTTCTCCCCGAACGGCGGGCCTTCACGCCGCACGTGACGCTGGCTCGTAAGGCGCGGCCGTTACCGGCGCGTGGGGTCGAGCCCTCGATTGTCTGGCCGGTCTCGGAGTTTGCCCTGGTGAGCGCACGGCCGGGACAATACCCCCGATACCGGGTGGAACGCAGCTGGTCGCTGCTTCCGTGGCGGCCTTCCGAGTGATGAATGTCAACGCTGACTAAGAGGCTGCCTAAAAACTAACATATTGATTTAGAGTGCCGGGTTCGTCCCTGAACCCAGCCTACGGGCTAAGTCCAGCCTGATAGGAAACCTTTTTAATCCGCAGATTACGCAGATTTCCACAGATTATTTCGTTCTTAATCTGCGGAAATCTGCGTAATCTGTGGATAAAGAAAGCCCGGTCCTCCAAACTGCGCCAAACCATCCAGGATTGCTTTTAACCAGACAGCTTCTTAAAGCGGTAGACCCGGCAAACCAGGCTACCCGCCTGCAAAAAGGGGCAGCCCGGATGGGTAGCCCCCTCAGCGCTCCCAGATATTACTCCACCAGGGTTCCTTGTCGCCATCGGCCCCGGTGTTGGTCACAGACCGCCGCGGCAACTTGATCCGGGCGCGGATATCCTCGATATCCCAGCCGGTCAGGCGGGCAAGGTTCTTGGCCTCCTTTTCAATGCGCCTCGGCAGCGTCTCGTCGAGATAGCGCTTGGCCGCCTCGCACTCGGCATCGCCCCGCCAGGGGTGGCGGATCACATAACGACCCTGAAAATTCTCGCGGTTACCGGTCACCTGAAATTTGAGGTCTTCCGGGAAGTGGTCGCGGTCATAGCGCAGGTGGAGACGGGTGATATAGACATCCTTGGCTCCCGGTCCCGGAGGTGCGATACGGGGAACCGGTCGGGGCCTCGGAGCCGGGCGGTCGGCCTTGAGCCAGAACACCCCCAATTCCCGCAATTCCTTGTTGCTCAGGGGATCGGCGGCGCAGGGATCGCACCAGTTCATATCCCAGGCGTATTCGAGAAAGACTGCGCGACCGCGTTGCTCGGCGACCTGAGTGCGGAACAGGTCGCGGTAGAAATCGGCGAACCGGTTCTCCTTTTTGATATAGACCGGGATCTCGATGTTCGCCGGCAGCTTGACGGTACGATAGTTGGTCGTCTCCACGCGCCCTTTGCGGGTCAGGGCATAGATGAATAACTCCTGGGGACCTGCGGCGTTGACGGTGCCGAGCCGGATCGGCAGCATGAATTTGCGGTGGGTGTAGGCGATCTGCAGTGGCCTCAGATAGCTGTATTTCCCCTTGCGGTAGCTCTCCAGATTGACCTTGGCGACGAAGAATTTCATGCCTTGCTTCAAATAGCTGCCGACCACCGGCCCCGCGCCCGGGGGTAGCTTGTAGCCGTTCTCCGTGAGCCAGGTGACAAGACCACTGCTCTCCTTGGCCGACAGGATCAGGATGTCGTATTCGCCGACCTGGTATTGGGCCTCGATCGTGACGCCGAGGCTCTTCGCGCGCCGGCGGGCACCGGAACTCTTTGCCATCGGGGCGGCGGCCATCATGTCAAACTCGAGTCTCCGGTGGACCAGGCAGGGGTCCTCGTCGAAATACTCGACCAACCGGGGCGCGGAATAGGCGTCCAGATGCTCCAGGATCGCCTTCTCCATGACGTGGATCTGCCCTTTCTGCAATACCCTGGGCACCGGTACTACCATTGCGAATTCATCGACATCGCCTTGGAAATCGCTCGCCATGGTGACCACGTTCTTGTCACCGTCACGCACCATCACCACCTGGGATGCGCGGTTGAAGAGCTTGGTGTCTGCCTTGGCGACATAGAAGCCGCAGAAGGCGGAGGCGAGGTTCGGTGCCGTCAAGAGACACAGCAGTAGCCAATGGATCGGTTTCATGTTCATGAATAATTCCTCGTGCCGGGCCAGACGAAGGCCTGGCCCGGTAGGTACCGGTTGATCGACAGGGTCAGAGGCGAAGAAAGAATCAGTGCGTAGAGAAAGGCGTTCGGGATAAAGAACAAATAGTGCAGAGTCCAGCCGAGTAGTGCAACCCAAGTGCCGTAGAGGAGACAGCCGACCGTGGACGCGGGCGTGGTCTTCGGGTCCGATAACATGAAGAAGGCAAAGATCAGCAAGGCGCCGTTCTGGAGTTGGTGCAGCGGGATCTGCCAGGGATCGCCGAGCCAGGCGGCCTGCCCGAAGAGCGAGAGCGAATAGACGGTGCCGAACGCCAGGGTCGTCGCCATGCGGGTCGGACCGATCAGCACGATCAGGCCGCCGCCTGCCGCCAGCAGCAGCAACCAGATATCCCGGCCCCACTGACCCGGTGTGATCCAGGCCGTGTCGCCGATCAGGATCACCGCCACGATACCCAGGGCCGACGGGTTGAACAGATGGCGGCGGTGAACCGTCAGCACAAACTTGCCCGCAATCGCAATCACAACGGCAAGCAGCAGCCAGCCCAGATCGTTCGAGCGCAGCAGCAGCAGGATCGACAGGGCGCTGTTCGCCGCACTGGGGAGATTGGCCGTCAGATGATAGAGGCGGGTAAAAAGAAGCTGCAGCAACCACGCGGACGCCACCACCGCGACGATACGTACCGGCGAGATCTCGAACTGCAACTGCAGGATGCCGAACAGCAACAGACTGATCTGCACCACCAACTGGTAGTAGCGCGGGTCGATAGACAATGACTCAACCCCGGCCTTCGGCGCACTCACGGAGCAACTTTATCTGAAACAGGGTGTCCCTTCAGAAAATGTCCCGGGACCTGACAGGTAGCCACTGCCCCATGGGATCAGGGTAACACAGGTTATGTCCACCTCATCCCGGTGCCGGTCATCGAAAAGAAATTTATACGCGCTCGCCCTGGGTACGGAGCTTGGACGAAGACCAGCCCATACTCAAATGCTACACTTGCTTCATGTCGCATGGTAGAAGAGACCAAGATGTCTACAACTGTCAACTTTACCGCTGCGGTCGATCGCGACCTGCTCAAGCGAGCCGAGGTGGTTGCCGCTAAAACGGAGACCTCGGTCGATACCCTCTTCAACTCGGAGCTCCGATATCCGGTCGAGACATTCGAGGCGGCAGAGGTCACGGGCAATCGGAATTTCAGGACACTGTTGTACTTCATCCCCGGGGCGCATCGATGATTCGACCGCAATGGAATCCTTGGGACCCGAGAGCGAGGAAGACCTCTTTCCGATGATGGTCCAGGCCCGCCTGCCGCTGCCGAAGCTGAGCAATTCGATCACGCGGGGGATGGTCGATGAGTCGAACAGCTTGATCCCGTGAGTGAGAAAAACCTGTCGATTAGCAGTAAAGGTGAACCTGATGTCACATCAATCGGTCGATCAATCGCCTACTCCGGAGACCAATCCGCAACCTCTCGGCCCTTACCAGCACGAAGACCTGGAGCGTTACTACCGGGCCAACCAGGCGGTTGCCTCCAATCGCAACCGGATCCAGGATGCCCAGGACGAGATCCAGGCCCTGGAACATAGCGAGGCGGTCGAGGTCTTTCAGAAGCAGATCGACCTGCTGCAGAAGCGCCTGGTCACCGATCCCCAGTACTTCAACCAGCTATTCATTTCCGAAGGCATCGATGCCGTTGCCTGGGAATTTCGCAAGGATGAGCTGGACCCGGACTTTACCCACAGGCTCTGGGATCTGCTGCTGCGGGGGGATGACATGAGCACCCTCCTGATGCGTTTTCTGTGGAACATCCCCCTCAAATCCAAGCGCAAGTTCATCCGCGCCATCGACACCCACCTCTCCGACCGCTATCCCATGTTCGAGGGGCTAGCGGTCGGCTGGCCGGGAGAGAACAATATCCCACCCTATATTCGCCCGCCGGCGGAACGGGCCAAGGACTTCGATCTGGTCAACCAGGGCTACCTCGGCTACATGGGGCTCGGCTACGGCTTCCGCGAGGTGGAGCTCTTCGTGTGGCTGGAGGTGCTGCGGGACAAACAGTGCGACGATCGCCCCTGCGAGATCGGCCTGCCGGTCATGGACGGGGGCGAGAACAAGGGCGGCTGTCCGGTCAAGATCCACATCCCTGAACTGCTGCATCTGATGGGGGAAGGGAAGTTCCGTCAGGCCCTGGAGCTGATCAAGGAGTCCAACCCCCTGCCCAATGTCACCGGCCGGGTGTGCCCGCAGGAGATCCAGTGCCAGGGCGTCTGTACCCACAACCAGCGCCCTATCGAGATCGGCCAACTGGAGTGGTATCTGCCCCAGAGCCAGAAGGTACTGAATCCGGACAAGTACCGACAGCTGCCCCAGGTCATCAGCCCCTGGGCCAAGGCCGAGCGCCCGCCCATCGCGGTGGTCGGCTCCGGCCCCGCCGGTCTGATCAACGCCTATCTGCTCTCCAAAGAGGGCTATCCGGTCACGGTGTTCGAGGCCTTCCACGAGCTGGGGGGAGTCCTGCGCTACGGAATTCCGGAGTTCCGCCTGCCCAACGAGCTGATCGACGACGTGGTCAAAAAAGTCGAACAGCTGGGCGGCAAATTCGTGCGTAACTTCATCGTGGGCAAGACCGCGACTCTGGAGGCCCTGAAGCGTGCCGGCTTTTGGAAGATCTTCATCGGCACCGGCGCCGGCCTGCCCCGCTTCATGAATGTGCCCGGCGAGCACCTGCTCGGCATCCTGTCAGCGAACGAATTCCTCACCCGGGTCAACCTGATGCAGGCCCACAAGGAGGAGTACGAGACGCCCCTGCCCGCCACGGAAGGCAAACAGGTGATGGTCATCGGCGGCGGCAATACCGCCATGGACGCGGCCCGCACGGCCTGTCGCCTGGGGGGTGAGGTCACCATCGTCTACCGCCGCACCCAGGCCGAGATGCCGGTGCGCGTCGAGGAACTGCACCACGCCCTGGAAGAGGGCATCCGGCTCAAGGTACTGCGGGCACCCCAGGAGTTCGTCGGCGATCACAAGACCCAATTCGTCACCCGCGCCTTGCTCGACGTCATGGAGCTGGGGGAGCCCGACGCCTCCGGGCGGCGGCGTCCCGTCGCCACCGGCGCCGTCGAGGAGGTATCTGTCGACCTGGTCATCATGGCCCTCGGCAATGCCTCCAACCCCATCGTCAAGGATGCCGAGCCAGACCTCAAGACCAGCAAATGGGGCACCATCGAGATCCGGTCCGGGACCCAGGAGACCTCGATGGATGACGTCTACACCGGCGGCGACGCGGCCCGGGGCGGCTCTACCGCCATCAAGGCCGCCGGCGATGGCCGGGAGGCCGCCCGCGAGATTATGGGCGAGAACCCCTTCAGCCCGAGCGAGCTCAAATCCCTGGTCGAGCACGCGGAACGCTATACCGAAACCGGCCAGGCCCCGGCCAGGATCCTGGAGAAGATCGACCTTGCCGCAGGCATCGTCGAGTTCGTGGTGCACTCACCCCTGGTCGCCAAGACCGCCAAGGCCGGTCAGTTCGTGCGCGTCCTGGCCTGGGAGAAGGGCGAGCTGATCCCCCTGACCCTGGCGGATTGGGACGCTGCGGCCGGCACCATCGACCTGGTCATCCAAGGGCTGGGCAGCAGCACCATCATGATGAACAAGATGCAGGTCGGTGATGCTTTTAGCGGCATCGCCGGCCCACTCGGACTGCCGAGCCGACTGCACCCCTATACCGAGGGCGAGACCGTCGCCTTCACCGCCGGCGGCGTCGGGCTGCCGCCGGTGTACCCCATCATGCGCGAGCATCTGCGGATGGGTAATCACGTGACCCTGATCGCCGGCTTTCGTACTCAGGAGCTTATGTTCTGGGCCGAGCCGGAGGCGCGCATCGGTCAGCTCCAGGCCGAGTTCCCGGATACCCTCGAGGTCATCTACGCCACCAACGACGGCAGCTTCGGCGTCGAGGGCTTCGTCACCGGACCGTTGGAAGAAATGCTGGAGAAGGCCAAAGCGGGGACCGGCCGCACCATCGGCGAGGTCGTCACCATCGGTCCGCCGCTCATGATGCGCGCCGTCAGCGATCTCACCCAGCTCTACGGCGTGCGTACCATCGCCAGCCTCAACTCCATCATGGTCGACGCCACCGGCATGTGCGGTGCCTGCATGGTCCCGGTGACCAGCGACGGCAAGCTGGTGCGCAAACACGCCTGCATCGACGGCCCGGAGATCGACGCCCACAGCATCGACTGGGACAAATTCATTCCCAGATTCCAGCAGTACCGGGCGCAGGAAGACCGGAACCGGCAGCGGCATGGGGTGTAGGCCAATGCCATTAAGTTAAGCATTACCAGTCAGCAAACCAGAGGAAAAACTACGAATCACGCGAATCCCCGCGAATCGGATTCGCGCCGATTCGCGTGATTCGTAGTTTTCTCTTCCGCACCGGTATGCAACCAGCGACTAACTTAATGGTATTGGGGTGTAGGCAGGGCGAGCAATCCTGAATAATTCGGCGTTGTCCGGAGGATTCGACGTGTTGCGTTCGACGCACCAAGGCTCGCTGATTGTCTGCTTAGGCCAGTGCCAGCGTCTTAACGCAACCTACACCCACATGACCCTCCGCGCGGCCTGCTCGCGCGGACCTTGCTTTGGGTGTAGGTTGCGTTAGCATGTGATCTAAGGAACGTGGCAATTGATGAGAGGTGGATCACCGATGACGGTTGGGACTGGAACAGTCGAGGAGCTGGCACTGGACCTCGATCCGAAACGCCGGGCGCGACTTGCCGGCTTGTTGATCGGAAGTCTTGAGAATGCCGAGCCGGCAGATGAGGTGGAAATCGAACGGCTGTGGCTCAGGGAGGCGGAATATCGCTGTCGCCGAATCGATACCGGTAAGGTGGAACTGATTCCGGCGCAGGACGTGCTCGACAGTCTCCGTAACCGCAGCCGGTGAAAAACGTCCGTTTCGACCCTCTCGCCAAGCGTGAGCTGGCCAGAGCGGCCAGCTACTACGACGACAAGAACCCCAGACTTGGCAACGGTCTCTTGACCGAAGTTGGCAAGGCACTTCGTCAGCTGTCCGGTGCCCCTTTTTCTTGTCCAATTGTTTATGGGGAACTCCGCCGCAAACCCCTTTTCAAGTTCTCTATACTCGGCAGCAATAAAATTAGAACACCACCCCTCAAGGGATCCTAGTCCCGAGGCCAGGTACTGCCGGGGGCGCCGCCGCTCAGGTTTCCCCCCGGATGCTGAACGTTGAAGAAGAGTGTGGTCCGGGTGGAATTGAGGGCAGGACCGGTGGCCTCGGCATCGGACGGGCCGGCAGCGACACGGAAGGGCCGGCCATAAGTCGGCACCGGGCTGTCTTTGTGATCCGCGTCCAGATCCAGATAGTAAACGGCGTCAGCGGTACGGTTGCGACCGAAGTTGCCGTCGGTACCGAACCACAGGCCACCGTCGGCGTCGATCAGCAGGTTATCCGGATTGGCCGCGTCATAAGGACCTTTACCCCTGGTGCCGAGCCAGGTCAGCCAGTACTTGAACCGGCTGCCGGCCCCCGGATTCATGGGGTCTTCCTCGCGCAGGGTGAAGATGGAGCCCACCCCGTCGCTACGCCTGGGCGCCTGCTCATCATGGACTGCGGGATCGTAGAGCACGCCCTGCTGGTCGAGACCGGTCTGGCGTCCGTTCTTGGTGAAAGCGACGTGAATCACGGCACCGCCCGGGTATTTGGGATTCCACTCCACGTCCTCGGGCCGGTTCAGCTCCATGACACCGATCTTCATGGCCGCGGTGAAGAGCGCGGATTTGACGTGGTTGTCGGTCGGAAACCCCCCGATATTATTCCAATTCACGTCTTTGAGCGCGTCGCCGACCGTAGTGCCCGGTTTACCCAAGGCCTGGGCATTGGGGGCCTTCTGCTCCTGGTTGTCGACACTCATCCGGATCCACTGGCCCAGGGCCGGGTTATCCTCGGTGGCGGTCGGACACTTCTTCGAAATCCCCGCTTCGCTGCCGGTAGGGTCGCAATCGGCATCATCCGGGTCGTACTGACTGAAGCCGGTCCGGTTGTCGAGTCCGGCGAAGTGCGCCACATACAGATCGCCGTCATCGAGGAGGGCGCGTGTCTCGGACCGGGTTATACCGTATTCGAAGTTGCCCTTGCTCACCCACTTGTAGATGCGGCCGCTGGGGCGGTCGTTGCTGCCGTATATGACGATGGGCTTACCGCCGACCAGGTGGAAGCTCTGCCCGGTGGCAAAGGTGACATTCTCCCATCGAGCGCGACCCATGGAGCCATGCTTGCGGTGGCCGCGGCCGTCACTTGTATAGTAGCGATTGCCGGGCAGACCGGGGTCCATCTCCACCGGAAAGCCGTAGACATCCCGGTTGTGGCGCTGCCTGGGATCGGAGATCCGGCCGTATCTTCCACTTTCGCTGGGGGTAACGTCCGGGTCGATGACCGAGCCCGGATCGAAGCCGTTGCCGACCAGGAACTTGTGATCGTGGGTCCAGGTGGCCTCGAGGTCGCCATAGTAGATTTGAACATTCTCCTCGGCGGTGAAAACAGTACCCCAGGGGCTCTGGCCACCGGAGCAGTCACCGGCGATACCCACGGCAACGCCCTCGGGTAGGGGCTTGCCGGTGTCGTCGTGATCCGGCTTGCTTAGCTTGAAGCCGGTAATCATGGACAAGGTCTTGTCGGTCGAGTCGTAGCGTTTATTGTCCGCGCTGGTATCCAGCTTCCACTCGCCGGTTTCCTTATCCTGGAAGACGCGCATCCAGGTACCGCCGACCTGCTTCTTGAACCATCGGATATAGGTATCGACGTCCGCCTGGGACCAGGTATTGCTCGTGACATCATTGGTGAGCACACCGACATTCCTGAGGTACTTGGCGAGTGTCAGGTGTTGGCCGGTCGGTGCGCTGGTGGTGGTTGGCTGTTTGTTGGACATGTATTCGTGATTGGTCCAGATCCAGCCGGAGGTCCCGTCACCCGAAAACCGGGGGTGGCGCCGCACCTGGTTACCATTCGGCCAATCGTCCTTCCAGCCGTCGCCGAAGTAGGCGATATAGTCGTTGTTGGCGCCGTAGTGGGGGCCTTGGGGCTGGTGTCCCGGGTCAGGGGATCGAGCCACCTGGCGACCACATTCGTGCACCGTGCCGGTGATGGAACGGGCGTTGTCGTCAGCGGTGTTGGCGAGCGGAAACCCCACGCCCTTCGGCAAGCTACCGCCGCCGGCGATGATGTCGACCAACGCCTTACGTACTCGGGGAGAGTCCTAGCCTCCACACTCGCGGCGTTCGGGTCCGCCAGGCGTGACAGCGACCATGCCGGAGAGCGGCACATCGGGATCGACATTGGGGTTACGTGCGAGTGCCGGGGTACCCAGTATACCGGCGATCACCGCGAAAATGACTGTACGGTGCATGTGGGATTTCCTCAGAGAGAAAACTACGAATCGCGCGAATCGACCTGCCTGTAGGCAGCCGGATTTGCCAAGTGTTATGTTTTGGGAAGGTTTATTGGAATCCCAATCCGGACGCTGGTCAACCCTGACCCCGTGTGGTTTTGAGCCCCTATGGTTTGGTCCGCACAGTGGGATTCCCTGAGAGACCCGAATCTTTACAAAATGAGTCAAGTTTTTGTGTGCACCGCTTGATTTTTTGAACCACAGAGGACACAGAGAACACAGAGTTGGCCTACTCTCTTCTCTGTGTGTCCTCTGTGGTTTAAATTTCGACAGGTGTTTTCGCTGCAATCACCGCAGGCATAAGTGATGATTTCTCGGGCCCTCTATTCATGGCAATCCAGACCCAAACTTTGTCTTTGCTACGAAAGACAAAGGACCACAACTCATCTACCTCCAGCACAGGAATCTTTTTCGAATGAACCCATCTACTCTATCACTTCAAAAATCACCACTACCGCCTTTTTTTCTACTATCCGGGGCTACAAAGGCAAGAGTCGCAAGCGCGTGCGGCCTGGATCGATGGTAACCAATGCACCTTCATCCAACTCGGCGGTCGTTTGCCGTAAGGTGTCGATGACCGACTTTCCGATCACATCCGGGCTGACATCCTCAGCGCGGATTTGTACCACGCTGGGCTTGTCGCCATGCGTGGCCGCCAGGATCGCGCTGAAGTCCAAGTCGTGCGTGAGCACTACATAACCGTTGGTACGCGCGTAGGCCATGATTTCCGAGTCCGGGGCGTTGGCCGCGCCGAGCGTCGACCAATGCGCTGCTCCGATACCGGCATCGGCCAGTAGGTTCACCCAGCGCGGCGACAAGTTCATATCGACCAGCAGCTTCATGCGCTTTCGCGCTCTTCGGCTCGCCACGCAGCATAGCGCAGTGCTTGCATGATGTCCTCGCGTTCCAAGTAGGGATAGTCGGCGAGGATGTCTTCGACGCTGTGACCTGCGCCGATCTGACCGACGATCATGCCGACCGTGACCCGCATGCCGCGGATGCACGCCCTGCCGCCCATTACTTCGGGCTGTTGGGTGATGCGATCAAGCTGTCCCATACGTCTCTCCTTGCTTGTTCGGAAAATCCAATGGATGCGACAATGATTTCAATGACCTTAATTTTCGCCTCGGTGAGAACGAAAAATGATCGGAAACGGAGAGAACACGATAAACTCCTCTCTCCCGCGGAGGGTGTCGTAAAAGCCCAAATCGGGATCGGGATCGAAATTCCGATTGCGATCCCGATCCCGATTTCGACCTACCCGGGCTTTCCAACGGCTGGTTGGGCGTAGGAGATGGGGCCTTACCAGCAAAAGCAGATGAAACGGGATCGGCGGGGCACGGCGTGCCGTGCCCCTTTTGCGACACCCTCTCCCGCGGAGGGTGTCGCAAAAGGATACCGCAGGGGGTAAACTCCGGCCAGCCAGGTTCACGCAGGGGTAGCAAGCCCCGATGCCGACCCAATGCTCCGTGCCTTGCCGGCTCTGCGATTCAAAACAATGCGGTTCGTTTCACCCACTGTATCCTACAGGGGTTACATGGCATTTCCTCCGGGTTCTCCTCGGCTCTGCGGTTCAAACCATGTTGCCGGTAATCGGTAAGAGCCTTCCAGCCGTGATGATTATTCGGTAGCCCGACCCATGAGCGCCTACATCATCCGGCGACTGCTCTACGCCATCCCTATCCTGATCGGCGTGAATCTGATCACCTTCCTGTTGTTCTTCGTCGTCAACTCGCCCGATGACATGGCCCGTATGCAGCTGGGCGTGAAGCGGGTAACACCGGAGGCGATCGCGACCTGGAAGCAGGAGCGCGGTTATGACCGGCCCCTGCTTTTCAACCGAGAGGCCACAGGGCCGAACAAGATTGCAGACACCATCTTCTTTGCCAAATCGGTGCGGCTGTTCGCCTTCGACTTCGGCTCCTCGGACAGCGGGCGGGACATCGGTTTCGACATCTCCCAGCGCATGTGGCCCAGTCTCGCTATCGCCGTTCCCGTGCTCCTGGTGGGCTTGGCTGTAAATATCAGCCTGGCCCTGTTCATCGTCTTCTTTCGCGCTACCTACATCGACTATGCGAGTGTGGTTCTATTGGTCGCCATGATGTCCGTCTCCGGGCTCTTCTACATCATCGGCGGTCAGTACCTGCTCAGCAAGCTGTTCCACTTAGTACCCATCTCCGGCTACGACACCGGGCTTGGGGCCTGGAAGTTTCTGGTCCTGCCCGTCATCATCGGGGTCATCGGGGGCGTCGGCACCGGGACGCGCTGGTATCGCACCCTGTTTCTGGAGGAGATCGGCAAGGACTATGTGCGTACCGCCCGCGCCAAGGGCCTCGGCGACCGCCTGGTCCTGTTCCGGCACGTGCTCCGCAACGCCCTGATCCCGATCCTGACCGGCGTGGTGGTGGTACTGCCCCTGCTGTTCATGGGCAGCCTCATCACCGAATCCTTCTTCGGCATCCCGGGACTCGGCAGTTACACCATCGACGCCATCAATAACCAAGATTTCGCCATCGTGCGGGCCATGGTGTTCCTGGGCTCGGTCCTCTATATCCTGGGCCTGCTGCTCACCGATATTTCCTATACCCTGGTGGACCCTCGGGTGCGGCTGGGTTGAGATTTTGTACTCTATTATTTCTGATCCAATGCGACTCGGGCGAACCACACAATCCCAGGCTATCCGCGGGTTTCTGATCGATACCGTCCGAACCGGCAAAAAGAACGTCATTACGGAGACCTGCAACCACTTCGGGATCTCCCGGCAAGCGGTCCATCGCCACCTTGCGTATCTCATCGCCGAAGGTTTCTTGGAATCCGCGGGTACTACCCGGGCCCGCACGTACCGCCTCGGATCGATCAGGCAGCAAAACGGCACCTATGCCCTGTCCGCGATCCGAGAAGACAGCCTGTACAGAAACGAATTTGCCTTCGTCGTCGAAGGGTTGCCGAAGAACCTCGAGGACATTTGTCATTACGGCTTCACCGAGATGGTCAACAACGCAATCGACCATTCGGGGGGGAGTGAAGTTCGAATTACCATGGAACGCAGACCTGACCGGCTATTGCTCACGGTCGGTGACGATGGAGAAGGTATCTTCGACCGCATCGCCTACTTGATGCGGCTCGACGACCCGCGCGAAGCAATTCTCGAACTCAGTAAGGGTAAGCTGACCACGGACCCGGACCACCATACCGGTGAGGGGATCTTCTTTACATCCAGGGCCTTCGATGTCTTCATCATTTCTTCCAGGGATCTGATGTTCAATCATGTGCATGGCGCCTCGGACGACATAATGGTCCACATCGAGTCAGACGCCACCGGAACGGAGGTTTTCATGGCACTGGATCTAGACTCGAACAGGTCCTTGGCATCCGTGTTCGGCGAATTCACCGATCAGGAGACCTATGATTTCTCTAAGACCGTCGTACCCGTCCGCCTCGCGCTCTACGAGGGCGATCAGCTGATTTCCCGCTCCCAGGCTAAACGGATCATGAATCGAGTCGAACGCTTCCGAAACGTCGTGCTCGATTTTGCAGGTGTAGAGATGGTCGGTCGGTCGGTCGCGGACGAAATTTTCCGGGTCTTTGCGCATCACCATCCGGAAATAACCATAAAGGCGATCAACATGAATGAAGAGGTAGAAAAATCCGTAGACCGCATCCTCGGCTTCAGCAGATCAGCATAACTATCAGGTTCCGTGTGATTAAATTTGTGAAAACCTGCGTAATCCGTGGATATGGCCCGCGTAGGGCGGGAAAGCGCAGCGCATCCCGCCTTTAGAAACAAGGTTGTATCTCGTAACGTTACAAGATATATTTACGCATGATTATCGGATTTCGACACAAGGGCCTCGAGATCTTCTATCGCACTGGCTCAACGCGGGGCATCCAAGCGACGCACGCGGCCAAACTCAGCCGTATTTTGGGCCTACTTGAGGTTGTAATCGGTCCCGAAGACCTGAGCTTGCCCGCGTTCAAACTACACCCACTCAAGGGCGAGCTGAAAGGGCATTGGTCGATATGGGTCAATGGTAATTGGCGCGTAACCTTCCGATTTACCGGAGCCGATGTCGAACTGGTCGATTACCGGGACTACCACTGAAAGGAGCCTGGCCATGATGAAGAACCCTCCGCATCCCGGCGAGCTGCTCCGCGAGGATGTACTTGCGCCGCTGGGTCTGTCGGTCAAAGAAACCGCCGAACGCCTCGGCATGTCGCGGGTCGCGTTGTCGCGCGTGCTCAACGGCCATGCTGCTATCAGCCCGGACCTGGCCGTGCGCCTGGAACTCGCCGGCGTCAGCACGGCTCGCGCGTGGCTCGCCATGCAGGCCAACTATGACCTGGATCGAGCGATGCGGCACAAACGACCGCCGGTGCGCGCCCTGCAGGAAGTTGCAGCCTGATACAAAGCCTCTATTCCTTTGCTTGTTCCCAGGCTCCAGCGTTAATGCCATTAAGTTAAGCGCTACCGGTCGGCAAAGTAAGAGAAGAAACTACGAATCACGCGAATCCGCGCGAATCGATTCGCGGAAATTCGCGTGATTCGTAGTTGGCTCTTTATGGATTCCAGACTGATCGAAGGGGACGGCGGTCCGTAGCACTCTGACCGATGACGGAACAGGCAGTCTTTTCTCAACAATAACAGCAAGTTATACGACGTCCCTCTGGCTTGCTGAGAAGGCGAATTTGCGCAAAATATCCTACCAGTCTGGAATCCATAAAGAGCCTCGTAGTTTTCTCTAAGTGGCCAACAGCTAACTTAATGGCAGTGAGGCTCCAGCGTGGAAACGTAATGGTGACCGCTCCGGCAGACAAGGTTGCATGACAGTGAGACATGGGAGCCAGAGAAGGGTGGATTTCCGAAAATCGAGGTAACAATCCATGCGAATCGCCAATCCAATCTACGATGTCGTATTCAAGTACCTGCTGCGGAATAACGAGCTCGCCATCCTGATCCTCTCGACCATTCTGGAGGAGGAGATCATTGCCCTGGATTTTCTTCCCCAGGAAACTGCCACGGCGTTGGAAAACCGCTCTTTCACCGTCTATCGACTGGATTTTTCCGCCCGAATAAAGACCCGGGACGGCGCTATCAAGCAGGTCATCATCGAGATCCAAAAGGCCAAGTTCGCCGCCGATATCATGCGGTTTCGTCGTTATCTCGGGGAACAATACAAACAGGGATTCACGCTCGAAGAAGGCGGCAAGATGCAACGGGCGATCCCCATCATCAGCATCTATTTCCTGGGTTATCAGCTGGAGCATGTGCAGGTGCCGGTCATCAAGGTGCTCAGAAACTACTATGACGCCGCCACCGGACAGATCATCTCCGCGCGGGAGGAATTCATCGAGAGCCTTACCCACGATAGCTACGTGATTCAGATTCCCTATCTGGGTCCGGAGCGTAAGACGGCTGCGGAACGACTCTTGGCCGTTTTCGACCAACACCTGAAAGTATCGAATGACGAGCATATCCTGGACATCGATGAGGCCGCCTATCCGCAAGAATATCGCAAGGTAATCCGCTGGTTGAATCGGGCCATCACCGAGCCGGAGATCAGACAGACCATGGACGTAGAGGATGACATCCTGGCGGAGCTGGAGGATATGGAACGGCGACTTGCAAAAATGGACAAGGTCATCGAGGAGAAGGACAAGGCCCTGGAGGAGAATGCCAAGGCCCTGGAAGAAAAGGACAGACTGATTGCAGAGCTACGACAATTGCGATGATCAGGTGAATTACGCGAGTCGAGAGATCCATTGCTATGGGCCACGTATTTGCAGATATCGAGCTCAGCAATCCCAGAGAACCGGATCTGGTGCCGATAAAGGCAAAGGCACTTGCCGATACCGGAGCCCTTATGCTCTGCATACCTGAGCATCTGGCTTTACAGCTCAGGCTCGAATCGGAATCCGTGCGCGAAGTCTCGGTCGCAGATGGTCGGAACAAGGAGGTTCCTTACGTCGGGCCAGTCCGCGTCAGCTTCGGCAAACGGTTCTGTTATGTCGGCGCGCTTGTGCTCGGTGACGAGGTCTTACTGGGTGCGGTTCCGATGGAAGATATGGACCTAGTCGTTTCACCGAGTCGCAGGGGGGTCACTCCTGACCCTGCCAGCCCGAATATTCCCCATGCGCGGGTCAAATCCTGCCTCGTTCCCACGCTCCAGAGCAATGCCATTAAGTTAGCTGTTGGCCACTTAGAGAAAACTACGAATCACGCGAATTTCCGCGAATCGCTTCGCGAGGATTCGCGTGATTCGTAGTTTCTTCTCTTACTTTGCCAACCGGTAGCGCTTAACTTAATGGCATTGACGTTCCAGAGACGTTATGAATCCACAGATTACGCAAATTCCCGCAGATGAAAGGCGCAATAATCTGTGAAAATCTGTGGAATCTGCGGATAACCCTCTGCCAATGGGGGTACTTGAATTGCCCGTCGTACTGCTGACCGATGCCCTGATTTACCTGCTGCTCCTGACGGTGCTGGGGTTCGCCCTTTATGCCTCCCGTCACGAGCATCTGCGCGCGCCTTGGCGCCGGGTCGGGCGCAGCCGAATCGGGGTGTCGGCACTGGTCGTTCTCGGCTTTTATGTCGTCATCGGCCTGTTGGATAGTGTGCATTTTCACCCGCGGGAAAAGGACCCGGCCGGGTCGGACGCGGCGGTGTACTCGCCGGAGGTCTTGAGTCTCTTGGATTGGTGGCTCACGCCCCTGCGGGAACACCAGGAAAAGACCTATTCCGCGCCCTTCGCCACCCACCTCTACGCCAAGGAGAGATCGGAGCTGCCCGACGGCCGCGTGATCCGGGACTACCCGCGCCTGCGCTGGGGCGGGCGTCACCTGGCCGATCCCTACCGCGACCGACTCCCCGACATCGCCTGGAATACCCTGTACGGTCTGCTCAAGGGCCTGCTCTGCTGGACGCTGGTGGCAACATTGCTACTATGGCTCCGGGCGCGACGGATGGGCGGCGGGTTGCGGCAGACTTGGACGCCGGCTTGGGCGGGCCACACCGCCGCCCCCCGGCGGTCGGCCCTGCTGACCCTGGGCATCATGCTGGTGCTGGGTTTTATGGCCGGGGAGCTCGCGGGCAAGTACCACATCCTGGGTACCGACAAGGTGGGGGAGGACGTCTTCTACCAAAGCCTGAAAGGGGTCCGCACCGGTCTGGTCATCGGCACCCTCACGACCCTGGTCATGCTGCCCGCGGCCATCCTGCTCGGCATCATGGCGGGTTACTTCCGGGGCCTGGCGGACGACATCATCCAATACCTCTACACTACCCTGAGCTCGATTCCCGGCGTGCTCCTGATCGCCGCCGCCATCCTCATGCTCCAGATCTACATGAGCAATCACGAGCAGGACTTCGCCAGCCTGGTAGAGCGAGCGGACCTGCGGCTACTGTTCCTGTGCATCATCCTCGGCGTAACCAGTTGGACAGGCCTGTGCCGGCTGCTGCGCGGGGAATCCCTCAAGCTGCGGGAAGTCGACTATGTGCAGGCGGCGGTCGCCCTCGGCGTGAGCCACGCCACGGTCATCGGCCGCCACATCCTGCCCAATGTCCTGCATATCGTACTGATTACCCTGGTGCTCGATTTCAGCGGCCTGGTATTGGCCGAGGCGGTGCTGTCCTACATCAACATCGGCGTCGACCCCACCATGGACAGCTGGGGCAACATGATCAACGGCGCACGTCTGGAGCTGGCGCGGGAGCCGGTGGTCTGGTGGTCACTGACGGCGGCCTTCCTGTTCATGTTCACCCTGGTCCTGTTCGCCAACCTGTTCGCGGACGTGGTGCGGGATGCCTTCGATCCGCGGTTGCGGGATGCGAGATGAACCGCGATGTTTCCAGCTACCAGCCGCCGATACGCAACGACTGTGCGAAAAGATCATAACCATAAGGCCGCAAAACAATTCTTAATGAATAATGCATGTCCTCTGCTCCGGGTCAGCGCATTGACCACCCTGCTCGGTTCCGAGGACCGACCTATACGGGTGGTGGATGGTGTGGATCTGGAGATTCGCCGCGGCGAAACTTTCGCCCTGCTCGGAGAGTCGGGTTGCGGCAAATCCATGACGGCCCTCTCCCTGATGCGGCTGTTGCCGTCCTCTGGACGCATTACCAAGGGTTCCGTGCGGCTCGGAGACACCGAGCTGCTGGAGTTACCCGAACGCACCATGCGGAGGGTAAGGGGCGGGCGTATGGGCATGATCTTCCAGGAGCCCCAGACCTCCCTCAATCCGGTGCTCACGGTCGGGCGGCAGATCGCCGAGGCCGTACGCCTGCGCGAGGACCACTCCCGCGACCGGACACTTAAGCGGGTCCCGAAGCTCTTGAGGGCGGTCGGCATTCCGGACCCGGAGCGGCGCAGCGGCGAATATCCGCACCAGCTCTCCGGCGGCATGAAGCAGCGGGTCATGATTGCCATGGCCCTGGCGGGGACCCCGGAGCTCCTGATCGCCGACGAGCCCACCACGGCCCTGGACGTCACTATCCAGGCCCAGGTCCTGCGCCTGCTCAAGGGCCTGCAGCGCGAGACCGGCATGGCAGTGCTGCTCATTACCCACGACCTCGGCGTAGTGGCCGAAACCGCGGATCGGCTCGCCGTCATGTACGCCGGTCAGATCCTGGAGACGGCAAGCGTCGCCGATTTTTTCGCCCGCCCGGCCCACCCCTACAGCGGTAAGCTCATGGCGAGTCTGCCGGCACCCGAGAAACGCGCCGGTGCCCTGGCCGTCATCCCCGGCCGGGTACCAACCCTGGACCAGCCGTTCCAGGGCTGTCGATTCGTCGACCGCTGCCACCGAGTGATGGACCGCTGCCGGGATCAAGAACCCGCATGGCATGCCCCCTCCCCAAAACATCGGGTGAGATGTCACCTCTGGGACGGTAGCGAACCGACCGCGACCGCAGGTTCCAAAGAATCGGGAACCAAGGGCGCCGCTCCCTGCGATCGGATGGGCAAAACGGTGCTCCGGGTAGACGATCTCAAGGTCCACTTTCCGATCCACAAGGGCGTCTTCCGCCGCGTCGTGGGTCAGGTCAAAGCCGTGGATGGGGTCTCCATGGACCTGCGCGCGGGCGAAACCCTGGCCCTGGTCGGTGAGTCCGGCTGCGGTAAGACCACGGTAGGCAAGGGCATATTGCGGCTCATCCCGAGCACCGGCGGGATCGTGCGCTTCAACGGCACCGACCTGACCCGGCTCGGCGGTCGGGCCATGCGCGGCTACCGCAAGGACCTGCAGATTATCTTCCAAGACCCCTTCGCCGCCATGAACCCCCGGATGCTGGTAGGCGACATCGTGGGCGAAGGTCTCCAGACCCTTCGCATCGAGCCCAACCGGGCAAAGCGGCTGGAGCGCGTGCACTCCCTGCTGGATCGGGTCGGGATGCCCGCCGAGGCTGCGGACCGCTACCCCCACGAATTCTCGGGCGGACAGCGCCAACGCATCTGCATCGCCCGCGCCCTGGCAGTCGAGCCCAAGGTCATCGTCTGTGACGAGCCCACCAGTGCCCTGGACGTCTCGGTCCAGGCCCAGATCCTCAACCTGCTCCAGCAGCTCCAGCGCGACCTAGGCCTGAGCTACCTCTTCATTACTCACAACCTCTCGGTAGTCTCCTACCTGGCCCACGCAGTAGCCGTCATGTACCTGGGCCGCATCGTCGAACGCGGGACCGTCACCGAAATCCTGGATGCCCCCCGCCACCCCTACACCAAGGCCCTGCTCTCTGCCGTACCCACAGTCGACCCGGACCGGCGCTGCGAAGTCATCCAGCTCGAAGGAGACATGCCCTCCCCTTCCCAGCCGCCGGTAGGCTGCCACTTCCACCCCCGGTGTCCGGAGACCGGACCCGAGTGTGCTCGGGCCTACCCGACCGAGACACGCCTGAGCCCTACTCACACCCTGCACTGTGTTCGGGTTGGGGAAGGGAGTCAGGGAAAGTCAGATAGGTGTTAGGTTCCGTGTGATTATATGCCAAGAAGGAGCTATCCTTTTCCTGAATCCGTGAGATAAATAAGCCGCTCATAGAATAATCTCTTTATAAAACAACAGGATAACGGGAAAATTCATTCACTTTTGGACTCACCCAGGAGGTGAAGCAGCCAATCCTTGAATATCAAGTGGAATCGTGAGGTTAGCCACAATCCTAGATTTTATCTCACGGATTCAGGCTTTTGACAAAGCGATCAACGGCTTGTTGCGGTCTATAGACGTCATAAATTATCAAGCCAAGGCCAAAGTGATGTCCCCTTCTGTCTCTTTTTTTACCTATACAAATATGCAAAAATGATGTATCAATGTACTTTGGTACTGTGTGTCGTTAGGTGGACACTCCGAAAAATACGCTTCACCAACGGCATGCATGAATAATCAATGGCTTAGAATCGCTTGATTGGCGAAAACATCAATTTTTCAAGGTGCCCATATAGGAGTATATGAATGCAAAAAGGTATCCGTATAATGATGTGTTTTTTCATGGTAGGTCTGGGCTACAGCTCAGAAGTGCCCACGAAGACATTGTCAAATCGTCCCGCGGTGCTAGGAAAGCATTTTCGATATGAGGCTAGTAACGGAATAGTCAGTGCAGTGGTCGATCACTACCTCAGCCGCAAAGCACATGACAGGATCGCCATTTTATCAACCACACAGATTAAGGGTCCATTTATCTCCCGCAAAATCAGATTTGAGAGCTGGAACCGCAGCACTGACCTGACCCCGGTCATCAATAATCAGTGTGAATACAGGAAGGGCAAGCTGAGACGGTGTTACGCCCTCAAATTTGAGGGCCAAGACAATGGTAAGTATCTAAGCTGGATACACAAAAACCCCGATCTGAAATTAAGTGATTTATATACTCGCATGAAGACCGGGGTTCCGGGTATCCGAACAATATCGGTGAAAAAATACTACAAGAACTTTAATGCAAAGCGCGATAAATTGCATGACATTTCCTCCATAATATTGTCTGCTCCCCAAATGGGAATTTCATCTCGCAATCGACGACGCACGGTCTACGTGGCGCTCAAGAGAAAAGTTGGGAAATATGCGCTGAAATATGACGGTGTGACACCCGAGGGTCATACCTATCTCGCTTTACAAGAGATAGCAGATGATTACGGAAAAATGACAGGCAAGGACCTACCCCACCATGTTTCGGTCAATTCAAGCAAGGGAAACCCCAGTCGGAGCTATATTACAGGGATTCATATCAAGTATGGCAATGGGGCATTGACCAAAGCCGAATGGCACTAAATCCTGAAGAAAGCCGATAACATCGAGCGAGCAGAGTTATTTATGTGATCTATAGTTCGGTACGCTTGCTTATCAATAAATCGATAGAGTAAGGTTATCTTTCAGACCGACATTGTCCACCTGGCCCCCACTAGTTCGGCGGCTCGACTTCGATTGCGAGGTAGGGGTCGGTGGTGGGTTTCATCTAGATCAGCGAAAAGCTGCCACTCAACAAACAAAGTGGGTGTCCTTTTATTGCTTTTATTGCTCGGCCCGTCCAATCGACCAGCTCCAGATAGTCGTCGAAGGCAAAAGGCACCGCCCAGGGTGTCCGTGCAGTGGCATCGAAAGGCATCAGGGGGGCCTGGGGTAAGACCTGCGTCTCCGCTTCCGGTCGTAACCGCTCCCCATCCAGTGTTGCGTCGGGATCTTTAGCGGTTGCGATCTCCCGCGGGCCAGCTTCGGCTTCGGAGCTGACCTCCCCCGGCAACCCAACGACGCGCTCCTGAATCGAGGTGTAATCCGAAGTCTCCGACGTCTCGGCCAGCCCCACCCGGACCGGATTGAGATCTACATAGGCCATCGTTGCCATAAAGGCGAGGGGTTTATAGATCCCCTATCGGGGACTCTAAAATCCTAAAATCTCTCGCTTCATCTCTTCTAATGATAGCTTTTTGCCAGCTTTGAATTCTTCTCTGGCCGTTTCGATTATTTTTATAAATTCCGGATTCGTACTTAATGCTAAGGACTCCTGATCCGCACTTTTTAAGGAAACAAGCGCAGCTATAGGCTTTTTATTTGAGGTTAGAACTATCATACCTCCGTCTAATTCGTTGGCATAATCAGATAATGGGTTCGACGCTTCAGAAATTTCGATTGCTTTCATAAATCTACCTCTCTGTTCCCAATGTATAATCTATTTCCTTTTTTGTAACCGACAGCTAGAATTTTGACGATATAAGGCTCATCACATGTTACTTCGTAGAAAACGCGAAGATTTCCTATACGCAACTCCCACGGTGCAATAGGATTTGGTCGGAGTGATTTTCTATTCCTGGTTTCCAATAGTGGTTCATACTGTAGCTGTTTTTCTATTGAATCAAGTATTGTGACTCTATGATGAGCCGTCAAATATCTCAGTTGATCTTTAACAGATTCAGCAAAGTCTATCGTATACATGAACCTCTTACTCTGTACATCTTGGGTATCCTTTTATTCTTGCCAGATTCTGGGAGGAATTGGAGCACTCGGATACCGACGGCGGTAATCAACAGGGCCACGGCCACGCCACCGAACGAACTAGAACAGGATGACAAACAAAGGTGAGTGTCCTTTTATTTTTGCTCCGATTGAAATCAGATAAGTCTGAGATTAACGGCAGTTCTTATCGTTATAAAGCTGGGTTAAATGAGAGCGTCTACGACTTATGGCTTCCATAGCTTGACCCGCATCGTAGTAAGTATAGGCTAATCCAGGCAACCAAAATAAAGCAGCGGCAACATTAGTCCCTGTGACCCCTTTCTTCGATTCCACATCTTCCTCTGCCTGGTCTAATTTATTTAGCTCTATTCTTAGCTGGTTACAAGATAACCTGTTATCACCTACTTGAACCACCGGAACTTTTCTCGATGTAGCACAGCCTCCAACCAAAAAACCAGCAATCAAAATTGATAATAGAGCTACCGTTGTTTTGTTCATTGCAAAATACCTCTGTTTTAGGTTGGGGTGAGGAACGAACCCCAACGCAAAGACTACATGACTGGAACCACGAATAAAACATAATAGGTGCAACCCTAATGATGCAGTCCATCAATATCGTGGACGACGATAGCCAAACCAATCAGTAAAACCACTAATGCTGCTACAACAAACCAGACCATCACTCTTCCTCCAAATTCTTTGAAACGTTTCATTGCTGCGCGGTTTACCCACACGACTACCACGGTAAGAATTACGACAGCAATGAACCCAAAAATAATCAGAACACTAGATGTTCTATCATAGTTCTGAGCAAGCCACCCAACAAGCGAGACATCAATAGCAACACATATACCAAAGACAATTTTCAACCAACCCAGTTCTTCTTTAATTCGATCGGTTTTTGACATGTTCTTGTTTTAATATATTGTTTAGAAAGGATTAGGTCAAACAAAGAACAAAGTGGGTATCCTTATTCTAATCTTCCTGCAGTAGGATAATTGGCACATTATCATGGACCCCTTGCAACAACATCTCTCCTTCATAGCTGATAATTTTCTTACGTTTAGCAGCCCTCAAAGTACCAACGAGTGTTTCAAATAGATTGGCACACCTGGGGTCGTTGAACAATGTGCCAAACGTAACAGTGATCCGGCCCTCTGCATTGCGATTTCCGAGTCTCTTTATCTCTTCTACGAGGAGTCCAACTTCTTGATCTACATTCATAGCTCTCACCGAAACGGTTTGTGAAGGTCATGCGGAACGGCCGGAATGAAACGCCGGCTACTCAACAGACATATATTACTGGTCGGAACCTCAGATCGAGAGACTCCGTACTTTATTTGTAGTTTTTTCAGTTTCGTTGACACCATAGACTTCTTACTTCTTGTGGTATCACAATTGAATTCAATGCCATTAAGTTAGCTGTTGGCCATTCACCGATGCGGAAGAGAAAACCACGAATCACGCGAATTTCCGCGAATCGATTCGCGAGGATTCGCGTGATTCGTAGTTTCTTCTCTTACTTTGCCGACTGGTAGCGCTTAACTTAATGGCATTGCGGTTGAATTCACCCATTGCCGAGAGGCATACTGAACATGGAAGGGTACAAACAAATCCGGGCCAAAAGAAGCTTTCATACCGCCTTTATCATTATCCAGGCAAGATCTCCAACCACCCACCTGGGGTTGCCGACACGTTCATAGCCCCTCTGTTCATATAGGCGGATGCCGGCATCATTGTCTACACCCACCTCCAGGTTCACACTTTGTAGACCCTCTCGTCGCGCCCTATGCTCCACCTCTTCCATGAGAGCAGTCCCAATACCTCTTCTACGGAATTTGGGACCCAGATCCAAAGCCAACAGTCTCAAAGAGTTCGGCAGTTGATAGAGAAGACTGGTAGTACTGACAGTGCCAACTACCTCCCCATCCAGCTCGGCAATGAGCATATTCCTGAAGCCTTTCAGATGCTCTTTCCAGCGTTGGTTCAGTTGATCAATCATCACTTCGGGCGATAGGTTAGCCGCCAGGTTTGCGATTTCGTCCTCATCCGGGCAACGAATGATAATATTCAATGAGCATAACAAGCGTTGATAAAATTTCCATTGCTATCGCCTTACCCGACTTACCACGACAAGCGGCGGCGGCGAACTTAATGGCATTGACATGCAAGTGACCTGGACGAGCAAATCAGCGAGTTTTTAGTCTGACTACCCTATCACGCCGTCTGCTTGGCCACAAACATCGTCCGTGCTGCTCGGATACTACGTAGGTACTTGGCCTGACGCCGGGCGCAGAGATTCACAAGCGACGCCGGTGCGCCGACCGCCGTTCCGAACTCCTTCAGAAGACGCTCGGCAGAGCTGATGAACCGCTCCCCATCGATACCCAGTCGGGCAAGAATCTTGGGTTCTTGTTCCTCGATGTATCCACGTTTATCCGTGCGTAACGCCCGGCCCGTCCAATCGACCAGCTCCAGATAGTCGTCGAAGGCAAAAGGCACCGCCCTAGGGGTCTGTGCAGTGGCATCAAAGGGCATCAGCGGGGCTTGAGGTAAGACTTGCGTCTCGGCCTCCGGTTGTAACCTCTCCCCATCAAGCATTACTTCGGGCGCTGTGACGGTTGTGGTCTCCTGCGAGCCGACTTCGGACCCTACCTCTTCCGGCAATTCGCCGACGCGTTCCTGAATCGAAGTATAGTCCGAGGTCTCCGGCGCCTCGGCCAGCCCCGCCCCAATGCCATTAAGTTAGCTGTTGGCCACTTAGAGAAAACTACGAATCACGCGAATTTCCGCGAATCGATTCGCGAGGATTCGCGTGATTCGTAGTTTCTTCTCTTACTTTGCCGACCGGTAACGCTTAACTTAATGGCATTGAGCCCCGCCCGGACCGGATTCAGATCCACATAGGCCATCGCCGCCAGCAGCGCCTTCTCATCGAGCAACGCCTGGCTCTTGAAGCGACCCTCCCAGAAACGCCCCTTTACCCCATCCTCCGCATTGGCCCGACGGGCGATGTGCTCGTTGAGAGTACGCATGAACCAGGACAGATCATGTAATCGTCCCCGATAGACCTCAGCAAGTTCTTCAACCTTGGCAATCTCCGCCTGAGTCATCTCCGCTCGTGATTCCGAGAGATAGCGCGTTACCAACAATGGTCCGGTAAAGAGCACCGTCCAGCGTCTCAGGACTTCTTCTATCGACCACTCCAAGGCCCGTTCCCGGTCAATGCGCACCACGATGTGATAGTGGTTACTCATCACTGGTCAAGATTCCTGGCTGTGGACTGAGGGGAATGCTAGCTCAGCGGGAGGATCAGGCCAAACAAAGTGGGTATCCCTCTGATTGCAATATCCTGTTATGCCAAGTTATTCCATTCAATAGGTGAGATAGTATGACTTATAATTACTTCTATCTCACTTATTATCATGCGTAACTGTGGAACTGAATACTCGGAATTTGAAGGAATACTCAAACGATGAGTTTCAAAAACCATAAACTGATGCCGTGTTCCGGAATATGGTCCCTCAAACCCTAATTTCCGAAGTCGTTTAATAAAAATGCGACGCTTACACGGCTGCCATCGGTTCATGAGATGGTCCTTTATTCAAATCATACCCTTCGATAATTGGAATATGATGCCCTAATCTTAATCCGACTAAAATCCAGTCTTCAAGCGTGGATTGTAATTCCTTTTCACACTCCTTCAGAGTTTTACCAAAAGCAATTACACCCTTGCATAATGCTATACGCCCAAAGAATGTACCATCTTCAAGTTTGTCATATTCAGCACAAGATAATGCGCTTTCAATATATCCTGTAAAAATATACTTTAGCATTTCTTTATCCTTTAACAATTCTCGGGCTAATCTTTTGCATCATACCTCTTACCACTGCGCGTGACGACATCTTCTTCGCTACGACACATTTCCAGGAATGCGAATAACCTGGACGAGCAAACCGGCGAATCCCTAGCCTGGCTCGACCCCATCACGCCGCCTGTTTGGCTACAAACACCGCTCGCGCAGCCTGGATGCCACGCAGGTACTTGGCCTGACGCCGGGCGCAGAGATCCGCGAGCGACGCCGGTGCGCCGACCGCCGTTCCGAATTCCTTGAGAAACCGCTCGGCAGAGCCGATAAACCGCTCCCCGTCGATGCCCAGTCGGGCAAGAATCTTGGGTTCTTGTTCCTCGATGTGTCCACGTTTATCCGTGCGTAACGCCCGACCCGTCCAATCAACCAACTCCAGGTAGTCCTCGAAGGCAAAAGGCACCGCCCAAGGGGCCTGTGCAGTGGCATCAAAGGGCATCAGCGGGGCCGAGGGTAAGACCTGCGTCTCGGCCTCCGGTCGTAACCGCTCCCCATCAAGCATTACTTCGGGCGCTGTGACGGTTGTGGTCTCCTGTGAGCCGGATTCGGATGTGACCTCTTTCGGCAACCCGATGACACGCTCCTGAATCGAGGTGTAGTCCGACGTTTCCGGCGTCTCGGCCAGCCCCGCCCGGACCGGATTCAGATCCACATAGGCCATCGCCGCCAGCAGTGCCTTCTCATCGAGCAATGCCTGGCTCTTGAAGCGACCCTCCCAGAAACGCCCTTTTACCCCATCCTCGGCATTGGCCCGGCGGGCAATGTGTTCATTGAGAGTACGCATGAACCAGGACAAATCGTGCAACCGCCCCCGATAGACCTCGGCAAGTTCTTCAACCTTGGCAATCTCTGCCTGGGTCATCTCCACTCGTGACGCCGAGAGATACCGTGTTACCAACCAGGGCCCGGTGAAGAGTGCCGTCCAGCGCTGCAGTACCTCTTCTATCGACCACTCCAAGGCCCGTCCGCGGTCGATACGCACCACGATGTGGTAGTGGTTACTCATCACCGCGTAGGCGGCCACATCAATGGCAAACAAGGCAGCAAGCTGCTGTATGCGCTCGACGATCCAGCCACGGCGATGGTCGAAATTCATACCCGAAAAGGAATCCTCGCCGCACAAGAAGGCACGGCGCACACAGCGGCATACGCAGTGATACCAAGGGGTGTTCGCAAGGGAGACAAGAGCGGAGCGGGGAGCGGTCATGGTTAGGTTCTCTGGTTTCGGCATCGAAAGGAGCTTAGCTTGGGATGGGAAAGATGTCAAACAAAGTGGGTGTCCTCTTAGTTTCCTTTTAGTTCGCAAGGGGGAAAACCAGTCAAACAAAGTGGATGTCTTTTTATTTATTTTCATAATCCCAATTCATCTTTTGCTTTTTCCAAGCTTATAGTTGGAGCATCTTTTTCCGCTTTTTTTGTTTCTCGCAACTCTTTCAAATCTTCGTAATCAGCCAGTTC
Source organism: Candidatus Thiosymbion ectosymbiont of Catanema sp. Cochon2018 (assembly GCA_011392765.1). Lineage (GTDB taxonomy): Bacteria > Pseudomonadota > Gammaproteobacteria > Chromatiales > Chromatiaceae > Thiosymbion > Thiosymbion ectosymbiont_A. The sequence continues at coordinate 52,479 of WYCW01000007.1, forward strand.
TTCTTGAATATTTATAAATTCATTGTATGGAAGAACCACAAATTGTTTCTTCCCTTCTTGCTCAAGAATGTTCGGATGTAAGTTGAGCATATTATTCCTCCTTCTATTTATTTACCGATAAATGTCTTTTCGATGCCTTATACGATAAACTATAATAACATCGCCTTCAATTTCAAAGAGAATTCTGTAATTGCCAACTCTTAATCTATATTCCGGCACATGATCTGTCAGATGCTTGACGTCACCAGCCATATTTTCTTTCATATTCTCAATTTTCTCAAAAACACGTTCGAGCTCTTTCTTTGATAATTTTCTACCGTCTTTTAGGGCACGAGGTTTAAATCGTATCTTATATTGCATTTGTCAGTCGGCTTGGAGCTAAAGCAGAGCAAGGCGGAGAAAAAGGAGCCACGCCCAATTTCTGCTGGATTAATTGAGCCTAGCTCCTTTTCCACTTTGTGGTCTTGTGTGAGAAAAAACAGAACAAAGAATTTTCTCTGTGTTCTCCGTATCTTTGTTGCAAAAATCTCGGGTCGTTCGGCAGCTAAGGCTACGCACCGCTCGATTTCCGTTATGAATTCCATTCCAAGATGGCTCTTTATGGATTCCGGACTGATCGAAGAGGACGGCGGTCCGTAGCACTATGACCGATGACGGAACAGGCAGTCTTTTCTCAACAACAACAGCAAGTTATACGACGCCCCCTGGGTTGCTGAGAAGGCGAATTTGCGCAAAATATCTTACCAGTCTAAAATCCATAAAGAGTTTTTCCGAGAACGCTGTCATGGCGAATGAATTTGTCTTTAAAGTGGGTGTCTTTTTATTCCCTATTCCCCTAGCTGAGTGGACTGAGGGGAATGCTAACTTAGGAAGGAAGTCGGGTCAAACAAAGTGGGTGTCCTTTATTCTTCGAGGCAACGGTGTCCGGTTTACTTTTCGAGCGGCGTGATTTTTTAGGCGATGAGACCGGGTCAGTTGATCCCGTAGGCGGCTCCCGTGCTCATGCCATGAAAAATGCCATGAAACCAATTGAACGGCGCTCTCGGATGGTGAATTCTGCGGTGAAATTTAGCCCCTAAAAACGCAAGAAAATGGCAAAAAATACTTGACAACGGTTGCTCAGGGGGCGCACGATTTTTTGTTGTAAAACAACAACTTATCAGAGTACCCTATGAATACTAAACGCTTGACTGCTTTGATGGACAGCCTCCTGAATCAAACCGTCTTGGGTGAATTGCTGGCACCCGTGACGAAGGCCTTGGCGCGGGTGCGCGGTTCGCACGCGTTCACGCGCGTGTTGAGCATGGCTGATTTCATTACGTTGGGGATACTGCGCCATCTGCAAGGGATGCCAACCTTGCGCGAGCAGGTGCAATCCCTGCTGCATCTGGAGCCGGGAGACGCGTTGCAACCGCCGCTGGCGCGTTCCACTTGGTCGGATGCACTTTCGTCGCCGCGTCGAGGTCGTGTCTTGGAGGTCCTGCTGCCACCGCTGTTGTCCGAGGCCCGAGCGGTTTTGCCGGATCGATTGGCGGAATTCGCCGCGCTGGAAGGACGCCCGGTGTACGCGATGGATGGCACTTACCACACCGAAAGTGCCCACTAGGGGCGTTGTACGCCCAGCCACGGGGGTGAGGATAACCCCAAGGGACACGCCTTGCTGAGTTTTTATGAGGTGCGGCTGGGTTGTATCGCCGATGTCCACGTCGAGACCCGCAGCCGCCACGAGATGAGGTTGTTGCGCGATTATGACGCATCCGAATCGGCTCTGACCCGGCACCGTCAGGCCTTGTGGCTGGTTGACCGTGCCTTTATTGATGCCGCCTTCTGGAACCGAAAGAAGAAACATGCGGGGATTACCATCATTACCCGCATGAAAAGTAGCTTGCGTGTCGATTCCACCGAGGACAGGCCGGTGCCCGAGGTGCCGGTCAACGAAGGCGTGGTGAAGGATTTGCGGATCACCTTGCGCAGTTCGCGCGCCCCCTGGCGCCTGATCACCTACCATACCCGGCGCGGCCATCAGGTGGAATTCCTGACTAACGAGTTTGCTTTGGCGCCCGGACTCATCGCCTTCCTCTCTTCCCGCCGCTGGGAGGAGGAGAAATGTTTCGACACCGGGAAGAATGACTTCAGCCTCGCCAAAGCCTGGGGCGCCAGCCCGGTGGCCATCGCCAATCAGGCCCGCCTCGCCATGGTCACCAGTCTCCTGGTGGCGCTGTTTGTGCACCGCAAGATGGGGCCCACGGCGTTGCCGATGAGAAGGCGTTGCGCAAACAGGACCAGCGGCAAACCGCCGACACCGACGGAACCGACCGTCCCGATTGGAGTGCCACCCTCTTCCGCTACACATCCAAGGTCAGCCGCCAAGTGCTTCGGTTCTTCAAACACTGTTTCCATCAGCCAGCTTCCCAGACGCTCTATGATCGCCACCTACGGCCATTATTATTGGCGTACCTATGACGGGGAGCCGGACACCGTTGCTTCGAGGCAGTTCTGCAGGATGCTGGCTATGACAGCCAGATCTGCGAGAAGGGCCAGCGTAATCGACCGCTCACGGACCAGCAGCAGGCCAACAACCGCCGGCGATCCAAGATCCGTTCCCGAGTCGAGCACGTCTTCGGTTTTCAGGAAAACAGCATGGGTGGGAAATTCATCCGCACCATTGGCTTGGCGCGGGCCAAGCTCAAGAGCGGATTGATGAACCTGACCTACAACCTGATGCGCTACCTGCAGCTCACCAAAGACCGGGAAGGTGTGCCTGCTGTCGCCTGAATCGGCCAAAGACCGGTCGAACAGGCCACTAAGCAGAGCGCATCGCAGGGAATTGCCTGCGGTTTCGACCCCTTTCGGCATAAGCCCGTAAGCATTTCATCAACTACTCATAAAGCACGCCGAAAAACTGGATTTTTCGAGGTCCCCTTTAACAAAATGGATGTCCTTTAGTATTATTTTACGCGTATTGCAACGTTCGCTATTATCGCATCTGCTGCACCCTCCCACGTTCCATCGACAGCCTTTCCAATACTTCTACCTATAGCCTCGATTCTGTCCGGAGGTATCGGAGTACCACCAGTAAGATACGTTCCAAGCGATGAAGCAATAGGAGCGACAATTCCAGTCCATCCCCCCCTGGCGATGTTACGTTCTAACTTAACAATGGTATTTCCCTTCTTAACAATATGATAATAAACCTGATCATCTGGTCGAAACCTTAGGTGATGGGAAATATGCCCGTTCACAATTATTTCAGTTTCTGTCCGTTTAACCTCAACCGGCTTTACATTGAACTCGTGATCGAAAACCTTTAGCTTCTTCTTCTCTGGGCCTGTTAAGGCAGCATTCATAGCATCTTCCATAGGACCTGCAGACACAAGACCGTTTAGCACGCACAAGAGGAATATGCTTAGCATAGTTTTCATGTTTAATTTCTCCTTTTTGCTTTAGGGCACCTTGAAAAACTCAAGTTGCCCGCGTGGAGTTTTCGACCACTTGGCGTCGCTCCGGCAGCATTTCAGCGGCAATCTGTGCACGGTGACGCCCCCACCCGCAGGTGCCGGTCAGCGGCAGAATCACCCGCTGGTCCGGGTCTTCGACCAGGGTGCGAGTGACGCCGCGGTGACCTGCTCGGCCTCCCGGCCGGCGCCCACTCGGTTGGCGCTGCGAGCGCGGCGGCGGTTTCCAGAACGGCGGGTCTGAAGACGGCGGCCGGCTGGAGTTGTGACTATCCTGGGCCAGGGCCAGGCATGCTTCGAGTTCTTGGATGCGCTCGCGCAGCTGCTCGATCAGCGCCGCTTGCTCCACAACCAGCACACGCAACCGGTCAAGCTCCTGGTTGGGGCTTTCCAGAGAATGGGTTGGGGCGTGCGATCCGGGCATGGGGTTAGACTACATAGGTAGCCCTCGGTTTGGCAAGGGATCCTGAATAGTTATGATTCCCTGTGGTTTGGTGTTGGGAAGGAGCTTATGCTTGGAGTGGGGAGAATGTCAAACAAAGTGGGTGTCCTTTTATCCCTTTTATCCTCTTTTATCCTAGGTGTCCTTTTATCCTACATCTATCCTGACAGAGGGGGCTTGCTGAGAAGGTGAATTTGCGCAAAATATCTTACCAGTCTGAAATCCATAAAGAGCCTTTCCGAGAACGCTGTCATGGCGAATGAATTTGTCTTTAAAGTGGGTGTCTTTTTATTTTGCAAGGGAGACGAGAATGGAGCGGGGAGCGGTCATGGTCGGTTCCCTGTGGTTTCGAGGTCGGGAAGTAGCTTAGCGCGGAACACGAAAGGTTTCAAACAAAGTGCAAACAAAGTGGGTGTCTTTTTATCCTCTACCGCGCTAAGGTCGTGTTTGAATAGGAATTTATACACGCTCGCCCTAGACTCGTAACCTGTTCGAGGAGAGGACCGGGAGGAGAATTAAGTATACTGTCCCTGGAATTGGCCGGAATTAGTCCCCGGAATTGCAGTCCACAGGACAACCTATGCACTTTAGTGCATAGTGGTTGAGTTATCTTCTTCCAATATCGTTTTGAAAAGTGTATCTACGCCATAAGGGGAGAAAACCTGAGGTGGTAAGAACTTTTTCCACACAATCTCCCCTTGCTCATCAATTTGAAAGATAAGAATCCTATCCATTTCCCATCCAATCTCCTCGAACCAGGCATTTTGTTCACACCACTCGGCGGATTTGTCTAAGGCACTACCAACCAGATCCCTCAACGTATTCAAACTTGGTTGCCACAACCGAATATCGCGATTAGTAGGTACGACAAAGAGGGTTTTTTGCAGGGCATTACTACGTTGAGCCAATGTGGTAATCTCCTGCCTGAACCCTACCGACCCATGCTTTGCCGCCGTTTCTAATCTTCCGTATGCTAGTGCGTGAAGCGCTTGGTATCCGTCGAGGGTTCGAGGATCAACATGCTTTTTCAGATAATCCAATTCCTGGGTAGGACTATCAAACCCGATGCTTTTACTGCCAAGCAGTGGAACCATCACTACAGCTGAAGCACCATCAAGTAACGTATTGAACACCACCTGCCATTCATCATCCCCTACCGCTAATCTTTGCAATTTTGATCGAAACGCCCTGCCTGTAATCAGACCCTTGGCATGCCGCAACCAGGTATCTCTGACTGAAAAAAGGTAGTTTCCCAGCGTTGGTGTGGGTGGCTTTCGCCCCAAAGCAAGCAGTGTACCCAGACCGCGAGATCCATACCTCAAAATATCTTCGAACTCATAGACGATACCGTCTGATCCCTTAAGCCTGAACCGAGTGTAGGCTTCATCCAAATGGAACGGCCTTTAATATAGTACAAACTTGCGTGTACGGTGCCCTCGTTCCAGCTGTTTCAGAATCTTATGGACATTAATATAGTAACGTGGTGCAAGAACCTCGATTATTGAGCATGCAGCGCTATATATAGAGTTGCCGATTCGACTCAATAATCTTTGCTGCTGAACACGGTTTATATCCCTATTAACTCGGTGATGCTCGGTGCTTCGTTGCGATCGACATCGCAGCACGGGACGTCCTGATTCGGTGGAAATGTTGCAATATTCCACCACGAGGGCTTCAGCGAGCCGACGTTCTACATCTTTGCGCACATAAACCCCTTCCGCAATCCTCCTTGTGACAAGCGGACCACCAAGTTGCTGACCGAGAAAGCTATCCTTATCGATTTCGCATTGCAGTTGAACGTAAAAATCATGCAATCCGACGGTGTGTTCAGGGCAGCTTCTATTAAATTCAAGCATTAACATCACAAAATAAGCCCGCGGATCGTCGCATACTTCAGGCTCCAACCCAAACGCCTGCCCCCGCAAATATAGGCGCATACAAGAGTATTCCACTGACGACTCATACGTCAGTGGGCGATCACGCTTCAGAAAGTACTCTTTTGTCGCCATAGATTTATTCACGTCAATTGAAGCTGACTTAGCCGGGAAAACCCATACAGAATACTAACCTACATGTCAGGTCCCGGATGCGTGTGCCTGCGGTTCGTTACACTCATCGCATTCTACGACCCGGACACCCGCAAGGGGTACCCCTCTTCAAATCCTTCCGCATCAGGCCCTCGCCGCATGCGGGTCCACATCCAATCCGCAGGCGGAGGCGATCCAGGTCTGATTCTTGCCCGGTTCCGGATGCAGCAATTATTTCGACTGAATAAACTCATCGACAGTAAGTCCGACGTCTTTCGCTATCCGGCATAAAAGTATCGGGGATATATCTTTACCCTTATGAAGAGGAATCGTCGTTGCTCTGCCATCCGGATGGCGAAATTGTTTGTGTGAACCTCGTTGCCGCACTTCTCTAAAACCCAATGATTCAATCAACCGCACAACCTGCTGCGGCTTGAGTACAGGTAGATGGCCCATTTTAGGCAACTACGATCTGTTGTGTACCTATAAACTGTGTTTCCAGTCTGGGTTCACCATCCTCTAATAGCATCGCTATAACCTCCTGTAAGTTCTCATTCAATTCATCCAAAGTTTCACCTTGTGTGTGCGCCCCTGCAAAACCAGGAACATGGCCAACATATAAACCCGTATCCCTACAATATTCAACCACAGCAGTGTAATTCATAAAACCCTAACCACCTTCTCTCCGGGGCGATAGCTAATTCTCATTCGTTGTTCTTCGATGCGGTTCGTTGCGCTCACCACATCCTACACTTTGCGTCCTTCGCGCCTTCGCGGTCCAACCCCCAATCAAACCCTCACCACATGATGATCCACCACATCCCGATCAGCGAGGGATTCCGGAAGGAATTGAAGCACCCGGATGCCGACGGCAGTGATTACAGTGCCACAGCTACCCCACCGATGCCAAGGAGCATTTCGGGCAGGCTGGGGGCGTAAGCGGCCGCAGCACCGCCTGCACTGTCATAAAAACCGGATTCGAGGATGGTCTTGCCGGGGAAGAGCTGCATGTAGACGAGTACTAGAAGAAGGACGGCCCCGATGAAGACGCCGAGGAGGTTGCGGACAAAATGGGTGTCGCTTTATTTCTATTTTTCATAATCCCTCATTTTTAGGCTCGGCACTGCCAGATTACGGGATTTCTACTGCCATGAAAGACGGACAAGACAACGATGCGATGTGTTTCCACTCGAAAATAGACGCTAAATGGGAACCGATGGGCAGTAACACGACGAATATCCTTGTGAACCGTTGCAAAAATCTCGGGTCGGTCGGCAGCCAAGGCTACGCACCGCTCGATTTCCGTGATGAATTCCATTCCAAGATTTTTCTGTTGAGCTTCATATCGTGCTGCTGCTTCAATAAACTCAGCGCGGGCTGCGCGACGAAACGTAACCGAAAGACTCATCGCTTGATTCGGGCGATAGCTAACGCTTTAACCTCGGACCAGGAAACGACATCATCCGGGTTGGCGTCATGTTCAGCAAGTCGCCGGTCAAGCTCCACCTTCTGAGCGTCCGTCACAGGTGGCACGGCATTCCGTTCAACAATGTTATCCCAAAGCGCTTCAACCATCTCAAGCTGTTCTTCCACGCTTAGCTGTCGAGCCTGGTTAAGGAGATGCATATTCATGAGTGGTCCTAGCCAGACAAGAAGGCACAGTGCGCGCAGCAGCATACAAAGTGATAGTGAGGGAAATTTTCAAGTAAGACTAAAAACCGCGCAGGGGGCGGTCATGGCAAAACTGCAAAACTCCTGCCTGAGTGAACTGAGAGGAATGCTAACTCAGCGGGAAGATCAGATCAAATAAGATGGATGTTCTTTTGTCGTTTAGCTCAGTAGGAGGATCAAGTCAAACAAAGTAGATGTCTTTTTATCAATTATTGTTACGCCGCGTAGATTGGCCATCAGTTTTGACTGTTTTGACTTGCCGTGCGGGTCTCGGCGGCAGCATGACAACCTTACGACCATCTCTCTTTTGTCTTTCACGCAAGTCTCGGCAGATGGCCTCCAGGTCATGATTGAGTTGCGCGGCGTATTGCTGACGCAATTGTCGTATTTCTTCAACGATTGGATCTCGCCACATGGATCAATCCTCCATTAGTTGTTGCGGAGTACAAATCGTCGGGGGTTCAAATCCTGCTGATCGGCAGATTACTTCGATTTGTGACTGCAACGCAGCATTAGCGATATGGGCACAATTCCATGTTAGCAGATAGTTGATCCCGTTGACAGTGGCAATAGCGATGTGCAAAGCATCAATTTCGGCGTTTTCAGGAAGTGGAATCTGTTTGACCAATTTATCGGCCAAATTCTCAGCGTCTTCGGTGACACCGAGTATAGGAATGTCGCCGATCGCATCCATACGCTCCTGTGCGGCTTGTGGATCACCCGTGTTGCATTCGGCGATGACTGTTTCCGAGACGTACAGATCGTATTGTTCACGATGGTCGTCCCACCAACCACGTGTGAGTTGTTGATTAGCGGCGGTGATCAAATCACGACTCGGACGCGAGGCGAGATAGCCAATGATGCTGGTTTCAAGATAGACCGTGGAGTTCATGAATTGTAACTATCGCCGGTTGCGCCTTTAGCAATATTTATCCTAACCAAACAAAGTGGGTGTCCTTTTATTTAGTAGGAGAGAGT
>WYCW01000008.1 GCA_011392765.1 Candidatus Thiosymbion ectosymbiont of Catanema sp. Cochon2018
CTCTTTATTCATCTAAGCCCCGCAACTTTCTGATTACTTCCTCGGATGCTTCCCCTGTAGTGATCCGGAATTCTGCGCGATGGAGGTCTTCTAGTGTCGGAGAATCCTCACCGATAGGTCCAACCCAGCGTTCAACTTCGACGGACTGCGGAACATGAGTCCGTGAATACTTTGCCTTTCCGTAGACCCTAACCCGCCGGGTAATGAGTCTCCCCACCTTCTCTGCATCTTCAGGATTGAATCTGCACGTTGTCGGCTTATCAGTAATCGGATCATAGATACAGAATTCAGATTTGACCCCATGCACTGTTATCTGGCCTAACTCTCCCTCAATTTCCGTATAGGAAAAGTAGCTAGAGGTGTGCGTGACGGCATCAACAGAGGCAGCGATCCGCTGAGATATGGAGACCGGCTCACGATCATCATCAGCGTAAGTAATGCTGGTAATGCCATTGCCTAGCGGGGCAGTAAGCCGTTTAGTGTATTTTAACGCCGCATCACTGAATCCTGTCGGGCGACGCGATTCGGTTTCAAGGAGGGAAATACCATTAAGAAACGTACCGGTGGGATCAGAAGCAACATTAGGCTTGCAACATACTTCAAAAGTTAAAGGACTGCTGTGCGAGATTTCACCAATAGTCCACTGTGACTCTTCATCCAAAGAGCCTAAAACTGAAACTGTGTTCTTAACTATTCCAAGGAAGTCAGCGACGCTAATTACGCCTTCCTTCCCATTAAGAATTATTCGTATTTTTTTGGTTCGCATATCAATCAACCATACTAGTTTCACACCTAGATTATAGCATCGCTGTTGATTTGGTCGTGACCCAGTTTGAACAACTTGGTGACGGCGAGCCATAGCCGCCGCTAATTATGGTGATTGTAACTTATTCCCGTGCCCCCGAAGAAAGGCCGTTCGGCTGCTTCAGATCGGCATAGGTAAGGCGCTTACCTTCGAGGTCCTGGACGACTAGACTTATCTGAATGAGCGTGTCAACGTCGCGGATATTGTGCCGTCCAGCGAACTCCTGAACGTACCGCTCAAGATGCTTCGGGCTCATCTTGTGGTAAATTCCTTTATGCGCTCGCTTGAGCATTGACCAGAACGACTCGATGCCGTTGGTATGCACCTCGCCCCGGACATATTCTAACGCGCCATGGTTGACTGCCGCGTGCGGATTCGGGAGCTTGGCATAGGCCGGTGCCTCATCGGTAAATACTGGCGCATCTGGTGTGACATGTTCAGCCACGAAGCTTCGCAACGCCGGGCCGTCCGTCTGTCGATCCGACCACCCGCGCGGTTACTTGGTTCGCCGCCCGATCCTTCGCACCGACGATTGCCGTCTTACCGACCGCGCCGCGCCCCGTCAACTCCTCCCGCTTCGCCTTCGGCATGTTCGCCCGTTTCCCGCCCATGTACGTCTCGTCCGCCTCGACCGGGCCGGTGAAAGCGTCGTTCTCACCGGCGAACGCCTTGTGGATGCGATGTGCGAGGAACCAAGCCGTCTTCTGCGTTACCTTCAGGTCACGATGCAGCTTCATGCTGCTCTGACTTTTAAGGGATGTCGTGAGCAGATAGATGGCGATGATCCACGTCTGATAGCCGAGCGGAGAGCCTTGCAGCGGCGTGCCAACCCGGACGCTGAATCGCTTGCGGCATTCACGCTCTGCGCAACGCCATGGCATGGACGGATGCTTGTTGCGCCGCACATTGAGCGAGCCACAATGCGGACACCACGGCTCACCTCCCCACCGTTGCTCTTCGAGCCAGGCTTGGGCGGCCTCATCATCGGGGAACAGGCGGAACAATTCGATGAGGGAGATGCCTTCGCGGTGTGCTTTGCCGGGGGCCTTCGATGCCATTGCTCCATCCTCCATTAGCTACGATAGGGAGAGTATAGTAGATTTGGGCAACGAAGTATATAATCTCCCAAAAAATACAGCCACCACCAGCATCAGGGCCTCGCTCAGCTCCACCAGCGCACCGGCGGTATCGCCGCTGAATCCGCCCAAGCGGGCCAGCATGGAGCGCCGCGCCGGCAGGAACAGGAGGCCCGCGGCCACGACCAGGCCGAGCCATTCCCAACCGAGAAACAGGGCCGATGCAGCCAGGGCAACGACCAGCCAGGTCCAGGCGGCGGTCCGCGGCAAATGGGTTCTGACCGCGGCCCCCATGCCCTCCGGACGTGCAGCGGACGTGGTCAGAAACAGGATCAGCAGCTGCGCCCGCGCCAGGACCGGTATCCAGATGAGATTCACCGTTGCGTCCGCGGTCATCAGCGCGGAGAGCGCCGTCCACTTGCACAGCAGCACCAGTACCAAGGCCATGACGCCGAAGGGCCCCGATCCGGGGTCCTGCATAATCTCCAAGGTGCGACGCCGGTCTCCCAACCCCCCGATCCAGGCATCCGCGGTGTCTGCCAGCCCGTCTAGGTGCAGCCCGCCGGTGAGCCATACCCAGGCCACGAGCGCCAGCGCAGCAGCCAGGCCGTAGGGCGGGCTATGTCCACCGCTGGTTGCCCGGTTCAGGTCGAAGACGCCGAATCCCACCGTGAGTTCCGAGACACCCCAGACCATCAATCCGATGACAAGTCCCACCAGGGGAAAGAAGACGGCACAGCGACCGAGATCCGAATCGGAGACGGGTCCCGGCTCCGGCAGGGGCAGCCGGGTGAAAAAACGACCGGCGATCAGGAAACTGCGCCACATGGGTCCTTCCTGCCGTGGAACATCAGGCTCGGACGGCCCGCCCCGACCGGTATCCGCAGGCGGGTTCGGCAGGCAGGAGGGACCTCGATCCGGATCAAGGCGGCCGCGGAGAGGTCCAGGATCTGTCCCAGGATGACGCGGATGACACCGCCATGGGTCACTACCAGCGGAAATCCCGTCCGGTGTTCGAGGATGCGGCCCCAGCCCCTCAAAACGCGTTCGCGCAGGGCCGCGAAGGGTTCGGCGCCGGGCGGTGTGAATCCCATGGGATCGTCCCAGAACCGTCCCAACTCGGTGATTGGCAACTCTTCGGCGAGCCGATTCTCCCAGGTCCCGAACCGCCGCTCGCCCAGCTCCGGCATCAGCTCCAGGGGTAGCCCGTGCTGCGCCGCCAGCTCCCGGGCCGGCTCGGCGCATCGGCGGGCCGGCGAGCTGAACAGGGCATCGTAGGGTAGGCCAGGCCCACCGGGCCAATCCGGCAGATCCGCCACAGCCTCCCGCATCTGCGCAAGCCCATGGGCGCTGAGCGGGTCGTCGGAGGCCCCCCGAAACCGCCCGCCGCCCACTACCGCACCGTGGCGCAGCAGGTCGACAAAGCGGTCACTCCCCACCCGACCAGCTCTCGGACTCCGGCGTAAGAGCGGCCCCCGACCTGTCTATCGTCCCTGTTGTGCCCGCCATCTCTACCGGCGGCCCCTTCAACACCTGGGGCAATCCGGCGACAGTGAACACCACCCGGTCGCAGCGGGCGGCGAGCGCCTGATGGAGCAGACCCGCCTCGTCGCAGTAGCGGCGGCTCAACTCACCGCGGGGAATAATACCCAGGTTGGTCTCGTTGCCGACCAGCACCAGATCGCCGACCAGCGCCGGCAAGGTCTCCAGCAAGGCAGTGCGTTCAAGCTCCAGCCGCGTCGGGTCCGCATGGGAGAGTAGATTCGTGAGCCACAGGGTGAGGCAGTCCACTACCAGGCAGCATCCGGGTGCGGCCGCATCCCCGAGCACCCGTCCCAAGGCAAGCGGTTCCTCTACGACCAGCCACTCCTGGGGGCGACGCCTGCGATGAGCCGCGATACGGTGCGCCATCTCCTCATCCTTCGCCACCGCGGTAGCCACGTAGACAACCTGCCGGCCGGCCGCGACGGCGAGCCGTTCGGCCAATCGACTCTTGCCGGAACGCACACCGCCGAGGATCAGGGTCTTCACGAGCGGCAGGGTTCGAAGAAGACATTGTCCATCGCCTTTTCACATTCGGCACCCGTTGGCGTCAGGGCCTTTGGATCTGCACTCTGAAGTCGTTCATCGGATTCCATTTGCAGAAGTTGACGCGCAGGGCTACAGGCCTTGGCGGTCTCGCATTGGTCCGCGTCCCCGCACACCTTCTCTACGAGCTTTCTGCAGGCCGTTTGCTCCGCCCCCGGTGTGGAGGAACCACAGGTCGGAAAGGCCGGGTTCGATAGGGCGTCCCGGCACTCACCGCCCGACGGGGTATGCGCCCAGGACCCGGCGCCGACCGGCATTCGGCGTTGTTGCTCACGTTCCATGCCCAGCAGTTGACGGGCCAGGATACAGGGTTGGTCGCGGCGACACTCGTCATGGAAGCCGCAGACCTTGCGCACGAGCTGGTCGCAATAGCGTGCGCGCATACTCGGCTCGGAACCGGGCTCTCCCATCCAACTGTTCATCATCGACTCGGTGGGTACTGCCTGGCCGTCGCGGACAATGACCACCGAGCCGTCTTCGAGCCTGTGGGTACCGTCCCACAAGGGCGCCATGCTGCCGTTGTAATAGCGCATGGCACGATGAGAGTCCGGGTCCACCTTCAGCACGCTGCCGTCCTGGAGGGTGCCGGTCCATGAACCGGCCCGGGCCGATCCGATCGGCACGACCACAAGCCAGGCGGCGAGGAGATATATCCAGCCGCGTATGAACGTTCGCGCGGAAAAAACAGAGAGTGACGCCATGGCTCGCGGATCGGAAACACCCATCGGGGTTTATGTGCTTTGCGCACCCAAGCATAGCAAATTCGGTCGCATATCGACATCTATGGAGATCTGGACGACAATGAGCGGGGCAGATGCGCCGGCTCGAGCGGCGCGGCCGAATCGAATCCCGGTGACGGGGGATACCGACAACGTTGGTCGGAAATCCGGATGTCGGGTTCTTCACGCGCCGCGGCGGCGCTTTCCCCCGGTCACGACGCCTTTGCCGGGGACGGATACGGCAATTCGCGTAATTCGCGTGATTCGTAGTTTCTCATGCACCGGCTTAACATCCCCTGTCTTTTGCTCCTGACTCTGTTCGCGGCAGCGGTCGAGGTGCATGCCTTCACCTTCAGCTTCCCCTTTCCGGGTTCCTCCAAGCGTGACCAACGCCCGCCAGCGGGGCCCGAATCCTGGCGGTACCGGCCGCAGGAGCCCGGCAATGCCCGCGGTACTCCCCCGAGCTACCAACCACCGTGGGCGCCACCGCCTCAGACACCGGGACAGACGCCGAACCAACCACCGGGGATGCCATCGCATCAGATGCCACGACAGGCACCGGGCTATCAGCGCGGCTGGCCGGGACAGTACCAGGCACCTTACGGCCGACCAGCGGCGCGTCGGACCAGCCAGCCGCCGCGGATAGAATTGGAGCTGAGCGGCCATCAACCCTATGTGCAGGAAAATATCCTGCTCAAGCTGCGGGTGGTCAGCGACCGCAACCTGGCTACCGCCACCCCGGAGCTCCCGAACAGCAACGACGTGCTGCTGCAGAAGATCGAAGGCCCGACGGCCCGCTCGCGCACGGGTGCCCGGGGTAGCCGGGAGATCGTCAACGAATTCGTCTACACCCTCACACCACTGCGCGCGGGCACCATCGAGGTCCCACCCCTGCGGGTCACCGGCACCTCATACGGAAACGGCTACGGATACGGAGCGACCGGCAGTCAACGTTTCGAGGCCACCAGCGCGGAGTCTATACGGCTGCAGGTGCGCCCGGCGATGGCGTCGGTGCGGCCCTGGCTTCCGTTGCAGGACCTGACCCTGAAGGCCACACTCGACGGTGACGAGCAGGTCGAACAGGGTAAACCGGTTACCCTGACCCTGGAGCTCACCGCAGTCGGGGCCACCGGTGATCAACTGCCCAGCCTGGAGCCCCTGCTGCGTTCCCCGGACTTCCGGGTCTACCGGGAGCAGACCTTGAACGAGGGACGCCTGTCTCAGGACGGGCGCCGCCTGGAGGGCCAACGGACGGAATATTTCACCCTGGTTCCCCGCACCGGCAGCAGACTGCAACTGCCGGAGATCCGTCTTGCCTGGTGGAACGTCGCCACGGGTACCAAGGAATATGCCGGTTTCCCCATCCACACCCTCCAGGTAGAGGGCGAGGCCGGCCACCTCGGCCTGTCCCAGTCGGCTACGACGACCGGAGGCGGGGGCTCGAGCTGGTTCTGGCTGCCGCTGACGGGAATCGCCCTCCTCTTGCTCGGCTACTGGGGGGGCGTTTGGTACAGGGGGCGCGTGCTCACACCCACCAGGACGGGTGGAAGCTCGGCGCTCCGCGAGCACCTCGGCACCGGGCTGAGCAGTGCGGCAACGGCCGTAACGGCCCGCGTCGCGGGGTTTGCCGAACGCATGAACCCGGCACCATTGCTCGGGCGCCTCCAGGCGCGATTGAGCGACTCCTTACCGCCGTCCAGCCGGTTCCTGCGTTGCGTGCGCGCGGCCAACCAGGAAGATGAGCCCACGGCTTGGGCCGAACGCTTTCAGGATCTGACCCGCCGCCACCTGCAGTTCGATACCCGGACCCCGCTGCCGGGCATCACCGGCAAGATCCTGGCGCTACGCCCCGGTGCCGACCCGGACCAACTCGGGCGTCTCATGCAGCAACTCGACGGCGCCCTCTACGGCAGACAGGACATCGACTTCGGGCGCTGGAAAAAGCAGTTCCGCAGTCAGATAGGACGCCGACGCGGGCTTGTACGCTCAAGCGGCCGAAAGCTCCATCTGACCCGGGCCCGACTGCCCGCGCTCAATCCTCAGGCCAGCTGAATTGTCGACCCAACCACCAACCTACCCGACCTCGTATATCGAAACCGCCGCACTGCCGTGGTAGCTTATTCCGTATGACTGCAATGCCCTGGTACTGGCCGTGCTGTGCGACTTCGGAGACCGGCAGCCACAGGAGGTCGTCACCTACATCGTGCACCGCTTGCGAAAATTGCTGGGTGCCGACGATCAGAAATTCCGCGAACACATGACCATGCTGGAGATCCTGTCGGAGAATCGGGGTTTGCGGCCACAGGTCGAGGAGGCCGAACACATGTTGACCCAAGTCGAGATCGAACAGTTGCCGTCTTTCAGCATTGGCTTCGGACGTGGTAAGGAAGAAGGTCGGGAGGAAGGTGAGGGAAGAGGTATGGAAAAAGGTAAGGCACAGGTTGTGCGTCGTCTGTTGAGCCGGCTCAGCGTCGGGGAGGTTTCCGAGTTACTCGGTCTCTCCGCGGCAGACGTGGAACGCATGGCAGCGATAGGAAGCGACGACGATTTGGCGCACGACAAGCATTGATGCGCTTCTCGCAAGGGGAAAGCGCCGTCGCCGCGGCGCGGGTAGAACTCAGTGCCCGGCTTCCCGGCAAACGCCGCGGGTATTCCTAGTCGTTGAGGTTTGATGTGGCCGCGCCGCTTTGCCGGCGCACTCCAAATCGGAGGGCGCATATCGCCTGATGGAGTGAGTAATCATGCTGGGCCAGTTAACGCTGATTAGCTTCAAGAGCTTCCGGCACGCGGTCGTTGATTTCGGATCACTGACGTTGGTTGTCGGTGCCAATGCCTCCGGCAAGAGTAATCTGCGTGATGCCCTGCGTTTTCTCCATGGAGTCGGTTTGGGTTATCCGTTGGCTGAAATCCTGGGGGAGAAATATGGTCCCGGCGGCATCCTCCAGTGGCGAGGCATCCGTGGCGGTGCTCGCGAGGTAGCCTTCGAGGGAGCATCTGATTTTGGATTTGTATGCGTCGTGTATCCACCGCGAGTGAAGTCACGGCCTTATGCGCATCTCGTGTATGGTTTACGAGTGGATCTCTTCAACAAAGGTCTTGAGCCACGGGTAACATGGGAAGTATTAGGTACGCGGCAAGGTTATCTGTGGGACTCGCATCCGGAGGATGACCCTCTCCCCCAGAAGGGCGGGCACCACATCCAGGTCCGTCATCGTCGCGGTGGAAATTATCGGAAACATGGGAAAGTCTCCGACTTCTCCGCGATTCGACCTGTGCTTTCCCAATTTCCTGACCGGAATGATGAGCCCTTGAATGTCCGCCGGGCTTGCGCCAGTGTGCTGGGGGTTTTCCAGGGCATTCGCTTCCTGGACCTGGATCCGGATGCTATCCGCCAGCCGTCGCAGCCGGGGCAGGTGATCCTCGGCGATCGGGGCGAGAACCTGTCGTCGGTGTTGCATAACATCTGCCGGGACCCTTTACTCAAGAACACACTTCTCGGATGGCTCCGGTCGCTCACCCCGATGGATGTGGTGGATTTTGGATTTCAGACCGATTTGTCGGGGCGGATTCTCGTGGAGCTGGTCGAAGCCAGTGGTCAAAAGGTCTCCGCGCTCAGCGCCAGTGACGGCACCCTGCGGTTTCTCGCTCTGATCGCCGCACTGCTCAGCCCGGATACCGGCCGCATCTACTTCTTCGAGGAATTCGACAACGGCATTCATCCGACCCGTCTGCATTTACTTTTGCAGCTGGTCCGGCAGGTCTGCCGGGAGCAACAGGTCCAAGTCATCGGCACGACCCACAACCCGGCGCTGCTGGGTCTCCTCGATGAAGAGGCGCTAAAAAACGCGCTATTGGTCTATCGAACGGAGGCCGCACCGGATTCCCGGATACGGCGGATCTCGGAGCTCCCGGACATCGAGCGGGTCCTGGAGACCGAGGATCTTGGGTCTCTGCACGCTACGGGCTGGCTCGAAGACGCCGCGTTTTTCTCTGAACCCGAATGCCCGGCAGCGGAATGCTGACAAGTATCCGCATGGAGGCCGAGAGTTCTTGGCGAAGCAAGCCGCCGCGAATTACCCACGCATCCGCCACCTCTGCTCAGAGGACGTTGCGGCGCTCGAAGCCCGTATCCGCACAGCACTGTCGAATCAATCCCTGTAATTCTCCGAGATCCTTGCACCCGTTCAACCGATCGGCGTCCAGACAAACGAGCGGCTGCTCATTGTACAGACTGAAAATAGCCGGCAGTGGGTCCCGATTGTCCGGATAGCGGCGTCGGAATTCATCGCGGTGGAGAAAGCTGCAATCCAAGTCCAGATCTTCGATGAAGGCTCGCCATTGCTTGCGCTCGGTGAAATAGCCATAGGTCAGGGCGCACAACTGACACTCGTAGGTATGCGGCGATAGGATTTTGTGACCGAAGTCGGACAGGACATTGAAGAGGCCACTATCGGCGTTGTAGACAAAGACCAATTGCGGTTTGCTCATGATTCCAGCCTTTGCAATAGATTCGGAAAGTCGACCAGATCTTCCGGGCAGTCGATGTCCCGCAAGGGTGCAAGCTCGCGCCAGCTCCAACCGAGTTCTCGCAGTCGGGCTCGGGTCAGCCCGAGTACGGCACCGGTACTCCAGGGGATATCCGCAAACAGCCGCGTATCGACCCGCTTTACCCCGATGAGTACATAGCCGCCGTCCAATGCTGGACCCAGCACCGCGTCCTTGTCCGCCAGAACCCGGAAGGCCCGGTTCAGGAAGGTCCGGTCGTAACCGGGACAATCGCTGCCGATCAATACCGCCGGGCGGCAGGGTGTTGTCGGCTCGGCGGCCAGCGCATGATACATCCGGGCCCCCAGATCCGTTCCATGCTGGCGATGCGCCGACACGCCGAAGTGGTCGGCGAGTTCCCGTCCGCGGGGCCACTCCTCATCGGTCGCATCGCACCAAAACTCGACCCGGACATCGGCCATGCCGGCAGCCGTCGTCAGGGTGTCGTAGAGCAGACGTTGGTACAGGGCAGCAGCCCCCTCGGCCTCCAACACGGGAATCAGCCGGGTCTTTACCCGTCCGGGCCCGGGTACTCGGCCGAACACCAGCAGCCGCCTCGGGGCCGGCTCACATTTCTCACCGGGGATTGTCATGTTGCGAACAAGATCCGGAAACAACATTCATTAACCGGAATCGGTAGATCGGGCAAAGGAGCGTAGCGACGTGCCCGACAAGATGTGGATGTTGGGCACGCCGCCGTGGACCACAGAGGTGGCTGAGGATAGCCCAATGGACAACATGGACGGTGTGGACTGCATAGACTGGGGGGCACGTAGCGATTCCTCGGTCCACGTGGTCCACCTGGTCCATGTAGTCCACGGCGACTGCCGTCATCCCTGGCGGCTTTGCCCAATTTACCCTGCCGGCGATCGGTAGCCCGCCTGTCAGTTAAGGGCGCCGCCGCAGCTGGAACCCTGCCCTGCCGTACAGCCGTAGCAATGATCGGCGACCACTACCGGTTGGTCCTCGAGGTCCACCGCCGATAGATCGGCCAGATAGATCTCCCGCCGGTCGCCGGCTACCATGGGCAGATCCAGCATCTGATTGAAGTCACAGTCGTAGACCCGTCCTTGCCAGTCGACGCTGACCAGCGACCGACACATGAGGCCATCCAGATTGGCCGGGCACATGGCGGACTTGAGCAATCGCATATAGTCGTCGAACTCGCCGCGGGACAGTAAGGCACTGCCGAAGCGCGCGATCGGCATGTTGGTGAGGGTGAAGAGCCGAGTGAACCGGATCCCGTGACGATCGGCCAGCTCACGCCGATAATCGGCTTCCAGGCGGGCCTGATCCGGCGGGAGATGGGCACCGCCCGGATTGTAGACCAGGGTCAGGGTCAGTCCGGAGTGCTCCTGGCCGTAACCCAGCGCGTTCAATTGCTTAAGAACGCGGATGCTCTTGTGGTAGACCCCCTCGCCGCGTTGGGCATCCACGTTCCCCGCCAGATAACAGGGCAGGGAGGCGATGACTTCGACCTGCTGCTCGGCCAGAAATTCCGCCAGGTCCACTTGATCCGGCTCCTCCAGCACGGTCAAATTGCAGCGATCCAGGACCCGACAACCCAGGGTGCAGGCCTCGATCACCAGTCGTCTGAACGCGGGATTGAGCTCGGGTGCCCCACCGGTGAGATCGAGGGCCGGAATCCCGGTCTTCTCGAGGCAGGCCAGCACGGTATCGACGATCGCGGGCGCCATGACCTCTTTACGGGTAGGTCCGGCGTTGACATGGCAATGCAGGCACTGCTGGTTGCAGCGGTATCCCAGATTGACCTGTAAGGTATCCGGACGGCCGCGGCGGATCATCGGAAAGTCGCTTGGAATCAGTCTGGACAGGGTCTCGAGCATCTTTGTTCTCCGCGCCTTTATCCGTGCCTCCGGCGGCCCGGACAGCCGTTGCGCCCGCGGGAATCGTTAGTACTGTTATCGGTAATCGAGGGCATCCGTACCAGCGTCCTCATCGTTCATCCAAAGGCCGGAACGGCAGTGCGAGCAACTGCAGGGGCCGCTGCCAATCGCGGCTATCGTATCGGCCGATGCCGAACCGGATGTCATGGTAAGTACGGCGGGTACGGTAGGATCCGAACAGCCGGTCCCAGAACGAAAAGATGGTGCCATAGTCGGAGTCGGTCTCCCAACGCAGGTTCGAATGGTGTACCCGATGCAGCGACGGCGGCACGATGACCCATCTCAGCCCATGGTCCAGGTGCGGTGGGATGCGCAGGTTACTGTGGTGGAACAGGATCACGACGACCATGACGGACTTGTAGAGGGCAAATACTTCGAGGCCCATACCCAGCACGACCAGCAGGACGCAATTCAGCACGGTCGAGATCAAAACCTCTACCGGATGGAACCGCAGCGCGGTCGTGCTGTCCAGGGCCGGATCCGTATGGTGCACACGATGGAAGCGCCAGAGGAATGGGATCCGATGATTCATCCGGTGCCAGGCGTACATCCACAGATCGAACAATACGAAAGTAAGAACGCCACAGGCGACGGGGTGAATAGCAATCGGGTTACAGCGCCCGAGGTCATGGCGGGCGGCCAGCTGTACCGACCATGACAAGAGCGGTGTCATCAGGACCCCGACCATGCCGGCGATCAGGGCGAGCGATAGATTGCGCAGCCCATGAGCGTAACGGTCACTGCGGCCGGCATAGAAGGGAATCAGTCCTTCCAACAGGAAGACTAGACCTAAGGCAATCAGACCAATGAGGGCGCTGCTATCCATATCGTTGCCTCACGAATGTGAGCGATCTCGTTCGTAGGATGCAGCCAGAGACTCAGGGGTCGCGCCCAACAGAAACCGCAATATCGACCAAGCGTTCTCGAGCTGCTGCCGCACGATGCCGTTGCGCTCGAAGCGCACCGCCGAGGTCGTCACCGCCGCCGGGAGCTTGACAATGCGGGAACGGCGCCGGATGTGCCGCCCCAGCTCCACATCCTCGAACAGTGGCCAGTCCGGGAACCCGCCCAGCGCTTCGAAGGAGGCACGCCGGATGACGATGCCTTGATCGCCGAAGGTGGTGAACAAGGAATCGAAGCGTGTAAAAAAGGCATAAACGCCGAGCAACCAGTGTTGGTTGTCGAAGCGGAGCTTAAAGCATGCCGCGTCGATCGCAGGGTCCTCGAACGCGCGCTCGATGAGCCGCAGCGCGCCGTCCGGAAGATCGGTGTCATCGTGCAGGAACAACAGCAGCTCACCGCGCGCCGCTTGCGCACCGCGGTTGCACTGGAAACCTCGTCCACGCCGCGCCTTGAGGAGCCGAAACCCGGTGACGGCTGCATCCTCCTCATCGGCTGAGAGAGCGCCGATCGCTTTCTCCCCGGCAGGAGAACCTACCTCTTCTTCCGGCTCGACCACGAGCACCTCGGTATGAGGCAGCTGCTTCAGGGAGCCGGCGATACGGCGCTTAAGCGTACCCTCGATCCGCCGCGTGGGGATAATAATGGAGAGGTAAGGCGTCTTCAAAGCGCGTCTGAGGTGGTGGCGATCGACGGCAAGACGCTTCGCCGCTCCTACGATCGGCGCAACCGTTGTGCCTTTGCGGTTCGAACGATTCCGTAGCTGAAAACCACACTGCCGGAAGCCGGCAGCAACTTGTTACAGGAAATATTCATGTGATTCGTAACAAATAATCCTGCATGGGTGCACCCCTGTACAGTGCTACCAGGGCCGACTTTCCATCAGGGGACCACCGGACCGACGCATGAACTGCATCTCTTCGAGCATGAATTGGTTGCGCATCAGCAGAGAGGGATCACCCTCTACCTGTTGCAGGCGTTGCTCCATGATAGCCAAGCCGGGACCACGTATCGGCAATCCCCCCAGCATGGCCGCTGCGGCCTGCCCGGCATCCGGTTGTTGGTCGGGCATGGGCTGTTCGCCGAGCTGATCGAAACGATCGACGGCGTCCGCCGCGCCCTCCTCCGGCAGTGCATCCGGCGGCCTGTCCTCCGCTGGCCGGTCGGGCCGCGCTCCGCGGCTACCTGTCTGCGGTTGGTCCGGCCGCTCCTCGGCCTTGCCGGGCGTCTCCTGAGTTTCATCCGGACGTTGACCCTCTCCGTGCCCTTCCTCTTTGCCACCCTCGTTGGGGGATTCTTCCGGCGGTTGCTCCTTTCCCTTTCCTTGCTCGGAGCGTTGTTCTTCCTCTCCCCCCACAGCCTCCTGCTCGGGCCTCTGCTTATCTCCCCCTTCACCTTCCTCATCCCGGCGTTTTTCGTTCGATCCGGTCTGTTCGGGCCGATCTTCCTGCGGTTGCTTGCCGCCGGCCTCTTCCTCGGCGGTCTTCCGCTTCTCCTCGCCGCCGGCCGACTCCTCGGGGTCCTGTTCCTTGCCGCCTTCCTGTTCCTGGGGCTTGCGTTGTTCTTCGCCGCCTGTTTGCTCTTCTGCTTGCCGTTGCTCCTCCCCGGATTCGGCTTCTTGCTGTTCGTCTGTCTGCTTGCCCTTACTTTCGGTTTCCTGCTCGTTCTTCTGCTGACCCTCCTGGGGTTTTGTGGTCTCGGATTCGGACTTGCCTTTTTGCTCCTGCTCGGACGCCTTACCCTGCGCCTGTTCGCTGTCCTGGGTCTGCTCCCCCTCGCTCGGTTCGCTATCCTCGCTCGGCTCGCCTTTTGAAGACTGCTGTCCGGATTCGCTTTGCTGCTCGGACTCCTGCTGCTGTTGCCCTTGCTGCTGTTGTTGCTCTTGCTCCTGTTGCTGCTGCTCCTGCTTTTGTCCTTGTTGTTGCTCCTGTTTCTGTTGTTCCTGATTTTGCCCTTGTTGCTTCTGCTCCTGCTTCTCCTGCTGTTGCTGTTCTTGTTTCTGCTGTTCCTGATTTTGTCCCTGTTGCTTCTGCTCCTGCTTCTCCTGCTGCTCTTGTTTCTGCCGTTCCTGCTTTTGTCCTTGTTCTTGTTTTTCCTGCTCCTCCTTCCGGTCTTTCTGTTCTGCGTTCTCCGGGCGCTTTTCCTTTTCTTCCTTCCGCTGCGTTTCTTTCTCCTTTTCGTACCTCTCCTGCTCGATACGCGCGAGCATGGCTCGGGCCAGGGCCAGGTTATGGTGGGCGTCCTCGTGATTCGGATTGGTGCTCAACACCTCCTCGTAAGCCGTCGCGGCCCCCGCGAAATCACCGAGCTGAAAGCGGGCGTTGCCCAGGTTGTAGTCGGCGCCTTCTTTCACGGCTGGGCGCTGTACCTGGGTGAAGGCGGTAGCGGCTTCCTGATAGCGACCGGACCGGTAGAGGGCCACGCCGCGTCGGTAATCGTCGCCGAAGCTCGCAGCAGCCTGACTGTAATCGCCGGCTTGAAAGTGCTCGTAGGCCTCCTGCTCCTGGTTCAGGAACAGATCGGCCCGGACCCCGCCGGCAAACACGAGGGACAAGATGGTGGCAGTGATTGGCAGAATTTTGGTCATTATCGGCTACGGTCGATGCAGTTCGTTCCTCACCACATCCTACCGGCTCGCTCCCGGAAATTCACGTTGGATATGGTAAACACCTGCCTGCCCCAGGGACCCATCCGCCGTCCCAGGGACGGGACAGGCAACGAATGATGCGGAGTATTGACCCGGCAACTTTCGAAGAACGAAGTGAGCAGAGGAACCTCTACAGACTGATTTTCCGCATAATATGGTTTGCAAGACGATACCTGCGCAGAATACTATGTGAGAGAAATTCGGCGCCTTTGATATATTGTAAGCAGTTCTGATTACCGCATACACACCGAAAACCTTGAGCCATCGACCATTCTGTCGAAGGATAAAAGAACATCAGTTCTTCCCCTTTCTGAATGGCGCGGAGGGTGACGATAGTCAGGTTGTCAGTATCAAAGTACACATTGGGAGCACAGCTATGATTGATGTATTGCAACACATCAGGATCAAGCAAAATGTGTTGTTGCTCATCCACCTGAAGCGATAAATGATTGGGACTGTCTAGACCTGTTTGGCGTTGAAATCACACAGGATGTCATCTGCTTGCAGATCTGTTATGGCATGGAGGGCTTTCCCTCCGGTTTGAGGACTCTCATTGATGTCATATAATAATACACGATTCATTTTGGTCTCCTTTTGACATGATAACTTGGTGAAAACGCCTATTTTTCAAGGTGCCCTTAACCAAAACTTTCAATTTTCTCCCTGCACAGTTTTTCTGTTAATCCTTTCAAAAACCGTACACGCTCAGCCAACCACTCAAGTTGCTCATTCGTAATGGTATAGCTTGGCTTATAACGGGCATCCACATAGGCTTTACGTAGCAACTTGAAGAGATCTTTCTCTTCTTCACTGCCTTGAGGGAAGACTTGTAAAAACCGTGGTTCAATGCTTGCAACTCTTTGACTCAGTTTCTCCAAGTCATGTGTACTGGGTTTGTAACGTGTAAAGACGAGTAGAATGGTTCCATATAGTTTTTCTGTTGCTTGATGCAGTTCAAATGCAGCCTTGCTCAAAAAGCCATGATTTTGAGCATCATTAAATCCTACCATGAACATTTCGGCACCTTTAAACCAGTACTCGAAATCTTCTTCTGCAAGTTTTTTCCTCTCTGAGCTGGTAATCTCTTTTGGCTCTGCCAGGTCGAATTTTCCGGAATCATATAACAGAATACCTTCCCGTACAATATCAATATAGAAATATTGGCTTTTTCTCAGGCGATGATTTATGAATTGAATATCTTCGGCAATCAGGCTGATTGGGGTTCTGTGAATAGTTTTGATCAAACGTTGAACGAGTTGACTATTTTGTTCGATTTTGCTGGCTTGGCGCGGTGTATCGGTAACAACCAGCAAATCGAAGTCACTTTGATAGCGATAGAGGAGCGTTTCCGGGTCAAGGTCTTCAACCCAGTCACCATGGGTATAACTCCCGAACAATATAAGCATATCGAGATCAATTTCTTCTCGAATAATCTCGATAGCTTTTTTTAATTCCTGCTGTTTTTGTTCAGGAAGGTGTTCAAGTGATGTTTTCATATACTATAGGGCACCTTGAAAAATAGGTGTTTTCACCACTCAAGAGCCTCTAACCCATTGATTATCCATACGCTCCGTTGACGAAAATCGTATTTTTCAAAGTGCCCTATAATAGTTGCTACCCACGCAAATCCGTAAAAAGAATCGAAATTCAGGTCCGTATACAAAAAAACCATATTAGATCATAATGATCCAATATGGTTTTGGGCATCTCCTAAGTAACCGTTCAGCCCCCCCTCTCGATCCTGATCTCGAAAACCAGAAATCAATAGGTTATGTCAGGACCAAGCCAAAATCCAAAGGGGGGGGCTGAACGGTTACTCTCCTAAATGTCTTTTACTTTTTTAATGCAGCCAACCGTTCGGAAATCGACACTGAAGCAGATGGCGTTCCGGAAACACTTGCAAGAGCTTCCTTGATAATTGCATTGTCTTCGACTTTAGCCGGGCCAAGCAATTCCGCTTTATGCATTGCAGCATCAGCACGGGCCTGGGCTTCAGCCGCCTGTTTATTCATGCTTTCCAAGGCCGACCCAAGAGCAGAACCACCCTGCTTCAAGCCGGCAAGACGAGACGCCCGCTCGGCCTTGATACCGGCACGTTCCTCCTGTCGCTTAGCCTTTTCCATGGCATGAGCAGCAGCCTTCAATTGACTGCGCGCCTTTTTCAGATTTTCGGCATAGAGCTTGACCGTTTCATCAAGATCTTCCATTACCTCCTTTGCATCCCTGGCTTCCTCTTTTTCCTGCTCGACATCAGAGGTCATACCCTCGAGCGTTTCGACAAGCTGGGTCAGAGCATCATTCAACTGTCGAGCATTATCAGGATCCGCATCGATTCGGTTCTGAATCTGTTCGGCGGCAGCCAAACGCTGATTGTACAGGGCTTCGATTTCTTCGGCCTCCTTCTTTTCACGCATCCAATCCTGTTTTGCCTTGGCATACTCCTGATTGATTTTATCGAAGTTTTCCTCCATTGTAGTGATCTCGGCCTCAGTAGCCCCTTCGGGATCGAAGGCAACAATCGCATCCCGCAGACCAGAGATACCATCAATGATCTTCTTTTTACCATAATTTTTGACAAATCGACCAAACATGTTCAGGTTTCTCCTTTTCGGTTATTGGACCAAAACATCAGTCCGATTAAGTGCCAATCCAACCTGCATCATAATTTGCGCAGTGGATTCATTTTCTTCAATACCAACCAATAGATATTCATTGATCGAACCCCCACCAACCGGACTTTCGATCTCACGACCATATAATAGCCATTGATTCGTATAGTTTTCAACACCAGCCGGTGTTATCACCGCCTCGTCATAGATTCGGAAATCGGCCTTCTCGGTATAGGCATCCCCCCAAATTCGATGATAGGTGACATCATTGACCACCAACACCTGAAATCCAATCGTTGCAAGCTGTTGATTGACAGAATTCTCAGTCTCAGGTTCCAATGTGACAACCTGTTTGAATAAAGTAATTTCATCAACAATTGGTTCCTGGGATCGATAATCCTTGCCCTCGACGATCTGTAAAATAAATTCCTCCCCTGCCTGGTCTCGACTATAAATTTGATGAATCGGCGTTCCATCCATATCGAATTTACCGATCGCAAGCACTTCCAGATCTCCATTCGGGATAACAAAGTCCGGATGAAGGGCGGACTGCAACACCAACAGATCAACCGTTTCTAATTTGATCGTACTATAAAGTGAAATCCTTAATGGTGAATGAAAAGCTTCAGTCAAAGGAACCTCCCTGTTCCCAATCCCAAACTTCTTCTTCAAATAATTGATAAACATCTCGATAGCCTCTTCTTATGCGAATTATTGACCAACTGCTTCTCTGATTTCATCCCTAAGAGAAACAATATCAAGCGCAACCGATGGATAAAGTTCGGGATTTGCAACTTTCCATGCATTACCAACGACAAAATCGGCTTTGAGATACAGGGTGTCAATATCTCCACTACCGAAAACCAATCCATTCTGACGGGCAAGGTTCGGATAAACAGACGAATCGATTTCCTTATAGTCGTACACCTTCTCACCTGCCGGATCAGTTGTATTATCAAGATCGCCATCATTCACATCGATCATAACAAGATGCCTATCGATAGCCGTCTTTTCAACCGTTTCCATAAATCCGGTCGCACCCGGTGCGGCGACATACAGCATACAATTATCGGCATCGACAACCTTTAATAAGGCTTCTTCATTGGAAGTAATAGCCATTGAAGTCGTGTTCAGAACAGTCCGAACATTCCCATAATCGACATCCTCACCAATAAAATTCTTCCACGTCTCGACTGCACCGGACTGCTTCGGAAACCAGACCTTGTGTTCCTTGCTGAGCTCAGTGATTTTTCCTGGGCCATCCGCATGACAAATCAGATAAACGGCTTCTTCATAGGGAGAACTGATGCGCTCGAATGGTAAATCGGAACTCTTTTTCTCTTCGATATAATTCCAATAGCTATCTCTCTGAACCCACGCGGCATCACATTTTCCATCACCGAGAAACTCAAGGGCTTGATTGGAACCACTGGTTTTCACTGGTGAAACACTGACCATATCACCAAGGTTCGGACCGAGTACACTCACAGTAACTTTATAATAAGCACCGGACTGCGATCCGACACAAACCCTTAGCTGAGGCAATGTTGTAGCACGCACATTCGCTGCCAAAGCAATGTCGGGATCAACCCCTTTCGGCAAATAAGATGGATCGATAGGCGTACCACTCAATTTAGCAGCTTCGGCATCCATTGCGGTAAGCTGCTTCCGAAGATCCGCATTTTGTTCAGCCAATTTATCGGCTTCCGCACGCCATTTCCGATAATCGTGGTCATTTTGATGATTGTGTGCAAATGCCCCTGCATTGCCGATATTGCTCAACAGACTATATAAAAAGATCGTATCCAACAATCCATAGGAAGGCGCTGACTTGAACACGTGAGCCGGCGGCTCATAATCCGGACCATAGTACCGATCATAACGTTTTCGATAAGCTCTTTTGTCGCCGGCACGGGCACGTGAATAAATCGGATTATCACGGTATTTGTTAGCAATCACAGTCCGTCGTTGTTTCCCGGTCATTGAAGGTTTTTTTACGGAATTGGAAACAATCGGAGCAGCTTTTTGCTTGAATCGTTCACGCATTCGTTTTGTTTTGAGCACCGTTTTGGTCTTAGTCCCTCGACCACCTCCGGTGATACTGGCCTTTTTTTTCGCACCAATAGTCTTTATGCTTTTTGGTTTTCTTTGTTTCACTTTCATTTTCGGTGAACGTGCTTTTGCAACTTTCGGTAATTTAAAACCGGAAAAATGTTTAACCCCACTGGATCGAAAGAAACTACGTCCACCAAACCTTTTAGCTTCTACATCCATCACGAAGAATCCAGCCGATCCGATGACCATTGCCGTCAGAACGCCAATAAAAAGATTTTTCATAAAAGCATTACCTCTTAGTCTTTAACAAAGTAATCATTAATACGCATTTTTCAATCCGTTGAAGCGATAGTTTCAAGCATTGCTGCATTGAACTTCTCTTCTTAGCCCACTTCCCGGAGGAAATGCGATTGCATACTGCTCTTGCCATCCATCATCAACAGGCCAAAACTGAAGGTATTATCCTTCTCTTTGTATCGCGTGGTCAAGTACCAGTCTTGTCGTAACCGCTCAACCTCCTCTGGATTCCGACCTGATTCGGACATAACCCTTTGATTTTTCTGCTTTCCAGGTATCTTGTCCAACGTGGAATGGGTCTGAAGGATGGAACTGATTCCAAGGCAGTAATAACACTACCTTGCATCCATTCATGACACAGCAGTTTTTCGGTTGTTGTCGTTTTTCCTGATCCATTGGGTAGTGTTCTAAAAAATAATCCTGTTGATCTTGTCCTATTAGCGGTTGGCACGATGATTATGTCAACAGTCCCTAACGAGGCTTCGCCTCAGACCGACGAGGCGTGACCAACCGCACCGAAGAACCACGGATAGACACGGATAAACACGGATCACAATCCGTGTTTATCCGTGGTTCAAAGGATTTGCGATTCCTGCCCAACTAGAGGCAGAACTATTTTTGTGCAGCGCACAAACTTGACTCATTGGTAAAGATTCTGCGAAAGTATTCTGTCTCTCCTACGGCGGCTTCGATCACGATCACGACAACGAGAGAGGTTAGACGTTTGCGAAATTTGACTCATTTGCACAAAATCTGGTCATTCAAGGAATCCTGGCTGCTTAGAGTGACGGGTTCGAACGGGAAGCGGTCGGGGGGACCCTCGGCGTGCAGCCATCGCGGCTGTGATACGAATCCCGGATGGGCCGGCACAGCGATGAGGGCGCTGGAGACGGTTCCGGTACCGTCGGGGAGCTCCTCCAGATTCATGGCGGCAATGGGGCCTGCCTTTGCCGGGTAAGCCCGACTCGCCAGCAGATCCTTCCATGCCTGCCAATGGCCGCGCCGCGGATCGGGTACCTCGGCACTCCGGAAACGCTGTAAGTGGTCGCGGATGCGCGGGTAGCCCACATCGTCCAACTCGGTGGCACTGAGCATGTGCAGTCCGGGGGGAATCGCATGGACCCGAATCTCTCCATCGCCCCCATGGCGCAGCCAATAGGCGTCTTTGGTATCAGCTACCACGAGGTTGAAAGGTCGATAGGCGTCCGGGTCGAGATCGGCCAGGGCACCGGCTGCCGGCTTGGCTTCGGCATGGTCCAGCGCCTCCAGTACCAACTCACCGCGGCTGCGTTTTCCGGGGACCGGACCCAGGGAACCTCTCCGGTCCATGACCGCTGCTACCAACGCCTGGTCGTTCATACCCAGCCAACTCCCGCCTCCCGTGCGGTCGAGACCGGCCACCACTCCGGGTCGGTCCGGCCAATGGCGCGCCGGGGGCTCCGCGGGGCGGTGACGTACCTCGTCACGGTTCGCGGCCAGCAACAAAGGCCAGTCGTCACCGGGTCGTCGTAGAATCACCAGGGTGCACAAGTTAGATGGTGCCTTAAGGAACAGATGGCGTCGTCGCTGCTTGCCTTACGGGATCAGGACACAGCGGATCCCACTTCCTCGTCTCCGGGGGTCACGAGCAACACCACGCTATCGACGCCCGTCACCCGCACTTGGGTCCCCTCGCCACAATCGGGTCCTCTGATCTTCCAGGTGGTGTCATCCACCCGCAGCTTTCCGATCCCGTTCACGATGGGTTGGTCCAGGGTGAAGATCCGCCCGATGTACTGGTGCCCGCGCCGGTTGAGGGTGGGCGTATCGGTCGCGATAGGATGGCGCCTGAGATAACGCCGACCGAGGGCCAGGCTCAGCACGCTGAGGACACTGAACAGCATCAGCTGGACCTGCCAGCCCAGCTCCGGAACGACCACCAGCACCAGCCCCACCGTTCCGGCCGCTATCGCCAGCCACATGAAGAAGGCCGAGGGCGAGAAGGCCTCCAGGATAATCAGCACAATGGCGATCAGGAGCCAGTGCCAGGGACCGACCGCGGCGATCCAGCCTGCGCTCATGTCGGCTTATCCGGGGTCGGTGCCTTTTCGCTCGGGTGCCGGAAAGTCGCGCGGGCGATCTCTCCGATGCCGGCCAGCGAGCTGATCAGGCTGGATGCCTCCAACGGTAACATGACGACCTTCTGATTTTTGGCGCTGCCGATCCCCTGCAGGGCGTCGGTGTATTTCTGGGCGACGAAGTAGTTGATGGCGTTGATATCTCCCTTGGCAATGGCCTCGGAGACCACCATGGTCGCCTTGGCCTCCGCCTCGGCCAGACGCTCCCGGGCCTCCGCCTCGCGGAACGCCGCCTCCCGTTCGCCCTCGGCCTCGAGGATCGCCGCCTGTTTCTCGCCTTCGGCCTTGAGGATCGCCGCCTGGCGGAGTCCCTCGGCCTCCAGGACGGAGGCCCGCTTGTCGCGTTCGGCCTTCATCTGGCGCGCCATGGCGTCCACCAAATCCCGGGGCGGCGAGATGTCTTTGATCTCGATGCGCGTCACCTTCACGCCCCAGGGCGTGGTGGCATCGTCCACTACCGTCAACAACCGGGTGTTGATCTTGTCGCGCTGGGATAACAGCTCGTCCAGATCCATGGATCCCATGACGGTGCGGATATTCGTCATGGTGAGATTGAGGATGGCGTGCTTGAGACCGGTGATCTCGTAGGCCGCCTTGGCCGCGTTCAGGACCTGG
The DNA here is from genome assembly GCA_011392765.1 of Candidatus Thiosymbion ectosymbiont of Catanema sp. Cochon2018. GTDB lineage: Bacteria > Pseudomonadota > Gammaproteobacteria > Chromatiales > Chromatiaceae > Thiosymbion > Thiosymbion ectosymbiont_A. The sequence goes on from WYCW01000008.1 coordinate 22,381, forward strand.
AAGAAGACCACCCCGTCTACCGTCACCATGGCGTTGTCCTTGGTAATTATCTCCTGGGATGGCACATCGAGCACCTGCTCCATCATGTTCTGTTTGGAGCCGATCCGGTCGACGAAAGGGATGATGGCATGGAGGCCGGGGGTCAGGGTGCGGGTATAGCGCCCCAGCCGCTCCACCGTGTATTCGGAACCCTGGGGGACCTGTTTGACGCCCAGGACGATGATGACGACCGCGAGAACGACAATGCCGATAGCGACGACTTCTTGCATAATGAGCTCCGTGATGATCGATACTCAAGGTAACGATGGTACAAGTATAGCCGTTCGACGACATTCGGTGCTCGCTCTCACCGAGCCCCGCGTCCATGAGCCGGGCGAGGGGCTGTTGACATTTATTCTCAAGCGAGGGCGATTGTGAAATATTTAAAGGTGAAACGGGATACTGGTATCAAACCACCCAGATCCCTCCTGCGCCGGGTCGGGAGGGCCATTGCCGAGTACGACATGATCCGCGCCGGCGATCGCATCCTGCTCGGTGTCTCGGGAGGCAAGGACTCCTTGTCGCTGCTTGCTATCCTACGCCACCTTCGCACCTATGCCCCGGTGCGCTTCGAGCTCGGGGTCGTCACGGTCGATCCGCAGGTGCCCGGATTCGATCCCAGCCCACTCGGAGACTACTATGAGCGCCTCGGCGTGACCTGGTTCTACGAGCGCCGACCCATCCTGGAGCAGGCCAGGCAGCGGATGGACGGGGACTCCTTCTGTGCCTACTGTGCCCGTATGAAGCGGGGCATCATGTACAGCACCTGCCGCCGCGAGGGCTACGGGGTACTGGCCCTGGCCCAGCATCTGGACGACCTGGCCGAGAGCCTGCTGCTGTCCATCTTCCACGGCGGACAGTTACGGACCATGAAGGCGCGGTATCTGAACGACCGGGGAGACCTTCGCGTTATCCGTCCCCTGGTCTACTGTCGGGAACGTCAGACCGCCGACTTTGCGCACCAGGCGAACCTGCCGGTCATCCCCGACAGCTGTCCTGCCTGCTTCTCCGCCCCGACTCGACGCGAGCACATGAAGGCCCTGCTGGCCCGCGAGGAGGCGGATTATCCCCACCTGTTCGCCAATATGCTGCATGCAATGCGTCCGTTGCTGACTGAGGGGGACCTGGAAGGCGGAGTGGACACCCCGGCAAGGCAGTGACCTCCTTCCGGGCTACCAGCTACCAGTCGCCAACTTCCGGCTTCCAGCTTGGGGCACCGCGCGAACCGGTAGCATGGACGGTGTTCTTCAATACGAATAGCTGCCTTCAATGGTGGGAGAGAGCAACATGACAGATGAATTAAACGAGTTGAAGAACAAACTGAACGAAACCGACAAACCGGTTCAACGTCACGATAGGATTGTATGGGTGATCGGTATCCTTGCAGCCATATTCGGAGTCGCAGGTGGATGGGGAGCGAAGACGTTATCTTCGATGCGGGATACCGTTTCAGAGACAAAAACCGAATTGACCGAACTAACGAAAAGAGTCAGCAATGCTCAAGCTGATTTCGATGAATATGTAGAGTCCAAGAAAGGAGAATTCGACGAACACCTAGGGTCAAATAAAAGGAGATTCGACGCCTATTTTAAGGAGAAGATAAAAGAACAAGATTTTCATACTACGGCGGATAAAGTATTACCCAGGGTTAATCGAAGGCTTAGTAAGCTGGAAGAATTCGACGACCAACTCAGAAATGGTCGATTGGCAACCTTACGTGTTGGCCAGCTGAAGATCGAGGGCGGTTATCTTCAACTTTACGATTCCAACGGCAAAGAACTGGTGGCGGTTGGAATCTCATCTAACGGGAACGGGGCTCTTTGGCTAACGAGCAAACAAGGCCATGAAGGGGTTCAACTAGTAGCAATGCAAAATAGCGGTGAGCTATTTCTCAAAAATAAGAGCGGCAAAACACTAGTAAACCTAGGTGCAAACAATTCCGGGAACGGGGATCTCCGACTCTACGATGCCAAGGGGAAAGAACGTGTGGTGGTCGGAGTCTCAACCGGCGGGAGCGGGGTGGTTCTGGTAACAGAAAAAACAGGAGAAAAGAAAACATTCTAGCGAGGCTTCGCCTCAGACCGACGAGGCGTGACCAACCGCACCGAAGAACCACGGATGAACACGGATAAACACGGATCACAATCCGTGTTTATCCGTGTCCATCCGTGTCCATCCGTGGTTCAAAGGATTTGCGATTCCTGCCCAACAAGAGGCAGAACTATTTTTGTGCAGCGTACAAATTCGACTCATTGGTAAAGATGCAGGTCCCTCAAGGAATCCTAATCGACCTTATCCTTTCGTGTTTTTCGTGGTTTCTGTCAGATGAAAACGAAATAATCCGTGAAAATCCGCGTAATCTGCGGATTTAAAAGCGGCTCCCATTCGGCTTTGCGCCCTTTGCAGCTCAAACAGAGTCAACCCCAATGCCATTAGTTAAGCGTTACCGGTCGGCAAAGTAAGAGAAGAAACTACGAATCACGCGAATCCGCGCGAAGCGATTCGCGGAAATTCGCGTGATTCGTAGTTTTCTCTAAGTGGCCAACAGCTAACTTAATGGCATTGGAGTCAACTCCCGGTACCGGATTCGATGAACCTTTGCAGGTCGCGCAATATTCCGTCAGGCTCCGCCACCGCCATGGCGGCGATCTCGTCCGCCCGCGCCTGGGTGCGGGAGTGGGCGTAAATGCGCAGCTGAGGCGCGTTGCCCGACGGGCGGATGTGGGCGATATCCCCGTTGCGGAAGAAGCAACGGATACCATCCTGGACGTTGATGCGCACGATCTCCCCGAATCCTCTCCCCTCCGTGAAGATGCCTTCGAGAATCCGGCGTTTCCGAGCGAAGGCTTGTCCTTCCGGATCGTTCACCGACCATTCGCCGATGACCGCCTCGGTCAGGTCACGCAGAAGAATCCGGTCGTCGCTGAACTCCAGCCACCGGATAGCCTCTCTCGGCGGTTGGAAGTAGGCGAGGATCTCGCGGCTGGTGTCCTGCGGAAAGTCATCGATCAGGTCCGCCTTCCCATACCACTGAGGCAAGCGGTCGATGCACTCCGATAGCGTGAAGCCTTGGTCGGCCGCGGCGGACATCACGGCGAGCATGGGCAGGATGGCGTCACGGGTCGGGAGCGCATGCAGCACACCGCCGTGCAGGGTCAACTCGGAACCGACCAGGAAGCCGCCGTTGGCCTCCCAGCCGACGACCCGTTGCTTGCCCTGGGCCAGCGCCTCCCGCATGGCCTCGATGACAAAGGGCGATCCGATCCGCGTCTTGGTGGTGGTCAGGCCCTTGCCCTTGAAATACTCGTGCACTCCGGGATTGGTGCTGATCGGCACCGAGACGGCATCCGCCGCGAGATAGTCGGCGGTAACGGCGCCCACCAGGTCCCCCGGAAAGAAGCGCAATGCGGGTGTTCCGGGATCGCCGGACTCGGAGACGCCGACGATCAGGGGTCGATCGCTGTCGCCGTCCGTGGATACGATGGCATCGATCCGACCATACTTGGTCTGCTGCTCGGCGACGATCCTTGCGAGCAGCTCCAGATGCGCCGGGGAAATCGCCTCGGTATCGATGGGGACAAAGGTATCGCTGCGTCCGACCCGGATCACCTGGGCCCCCGCAAGTGTCAGAATCCGAGGCAATAATTCCCGCCCGACGGCGGCGTATTCGTAGAACAGGATACGCATACCCCGCAGGCCGTAGGGGGGGAATACCCGGTGGTAGCGTTCGAGGTAAAGCCGCTCGGCCGCCCGGTTGACCGGCGGCAGGACCGGGCGCTGCTCGGGCTTCAGCATCCCCGCAGTATCGAATCTGGATACCGCCGCCGGGCGCCGGTACTCCTGTTGTCGAACCGCCTCCACCGCGGCGACGATGCCCGGTTCATCGGACTTGAGGACCTCGCCGTCGCAGCGATTGGCTTTTTGGCCATTGCGATCCGCCGGAATGTGGCTGCCGGTGCACATGAAGCTCATGATCCCCTTCCCGAGGGCATAGAGGGTCAGCGCGGGGGTGGGCAGGCTGCCCACATAATCCACCCGATAACCGGCGTCCAGGATAGCACGCGCCGTGGCCCCCAGAATCCTGGGCGTCGAGGGTCGCAGGTCTCCGCCGATGGGAATCTGCAGCGACTCGCGCGGTATCCTACCGAACTGGATCCTGCCGATGTCTTCGAGGTAACGCAGGGTTCCCAGTGTGAGGCTGTAGACCTCCAGATCGGTAAGATCCTTCACCAGGGCCCGTACCCCACTGGTTCCGAAGCGTGATGCGACCGGCGTGTAGTCGAGGACATCACGCAACTGCGGTTGAGTATTCATTCTCCGGTATGCCTAATTACCCGAAAAGAGCTTTTTAATCCGCAGATTACGCAGATTTTCACGGATTATTTCGTTCTTCGTCCGCGACAATCTTGTAATCCGTTGTCGCCCAGAGTGCGATCATATACCAAGGAGGGGGTCGTAAAAGCCCATCCGTGGAGTGTAGCGCAGGCGTCCCCGCCTGCATTTTTCGATGCAGGCGAGGACGCCTGCGCTACTTTTGCGACACCCTCCCAAGGAGGCGCGATTCTCCGTTCCAAGCCGGCGTGTAGGGTCGAGTCGTCGACGATTTTGGGGGTTGGCTTGACCCTCGCCCCATTCCCTGGGATCTTTTACCGGTTACTCCACGCCTATCGACGGGCAATCGAGAGAAATTTCCGTGAATGCTGAAAGCCTTGGGACCCCGCTACCCGAGCCGGACAGCCGCGATTTCGAAGATGGAATCGAGGGCGAGGACACGAGTTCCGATGGGGGGATCGTCAAGCCATGGGATCCGGCAAAGATCCGGATCACGACCAAGAATTTCTCACTCCGGGAAATCGTGGAGCAGATCAAAGAGGGGGAAATCGATCTGACCCCCGATTTTCAGCGGGACTCTATCTGGAAAAAGCGCCAGCGCACACGCCTCATCGAATCCATCCTGCTCGGCATACCTCTGCCCGCTTTCTACTTCAATCAGGAAGCGGACGGAACCTACCAGGTCGTGGACGGCGTTCAGCGTCTCTCCACCGTCTACCTGTTTATGTCCGACGGGCATGTGTTGGAAACGGAAGACCTGGAGTACTTGGCCGATCTTAAAGACCAAACCTATTCGGCACTGGCCCCGGCGATGGTGCGTCGGCTGCGGGCGACCCAGATCGTCGTCCACGTCATTGAGCCGCAAACCCCCGACGAGGTCAAATACGATATCTTCGGCCGCGTCAACACGCTGGGGAGCCCGCTCTCCGCGCAGGAAATCCGGCACGCGATGAGCAAATCGCGGTCCCGTAAGTTCCTCAAAGAGCTCATCGAGCTACCCTCGTTCGACGCGGCCACGGAGAACCGTTTCTGGAAGAAATCCGGCGACGAGCTCGGCAAGGCCATTCGCGACAGCAAACGGATGGCGAATCGAGAGCTCGCGCTTCGCTTTTGTGCCTTCAGTCGGTATTCGGAATCCGAGTATCGAAAGCATGAGAGCCTGGATGCGTTCCTGCTCGACTTCACGCGCCGTATCGACGGTGGTCCGAACAGGGATGATGCGCTCAGCGATCATCGGCTCGACGAGCTTCGCGGGCGCTTCGACGGTGCGATGACCAATGCCTCCGAGATACTCGGCAAGGCCGCTTTTCGGCGGCCTGTCGGTAAGAAACAGCCCCGGGCGCCGATCAACCGCGCCATCTACGAATCCCAATCCATCGCACTGGCGGATTACCCCCTCGATCGCCTGTGTGCGCACAAAGGTGAGATCCTGGCTGCGTTTCGCGAGGCGTTCGATGACGACGGCTATACCAAGTCCGTCACGGTCGGTACAGGAGATCCGCGCCGCATCAGTCTGCGGCTGAACCGCACCCGCGAGATTCTCGCGAAGATCCTCGGATGATACGCAGTCTGGTCATACAGGGCTTCAAGCGGTTCGCCCATCAAGCATTCGAGTTCGCGCCCTTGACGATCCTTGCCGGACTCAATGGCAGCGGCAAAACCTCTCTGATCCATGTCCTGCTCATCGCCTGCGAGGCGGCACGCAAGCCGTCCGAAACATCCGTCCGTCTGAACGGTCCATCGGGCCTCGAGCTGGGTTCCGCCGGAGATGTTCAGAACTGGAATGCGGATGATGAGATTACCTGCGACATCCGCCACGGTTCCGGTCTGAGGGCTACCTGGCGCTTTGCCGTTCCGGCAAACGCCGGCGAATCCTTCTACCTCGAAGTCATGGAGCGTCCCGAGGACCTGCCGTTCGCGTTCAGTTCCCGGCCGAGGAGTTTCACCTATCTTTGCGCGGAACGGTTGGGCCCTCGCAGCGTGCTGGGCGTTTCCGCGCTTCCGGCACGCGCACTCGAGATCGGCGCCCAGGGGGAGTACTGCGCGCAGATCATCTCGGAATTCGGTGATCGGAGGATCGAGGACGAGGACAAGCTCCACCCGGACCATGAGCCCGGTACGTCGCCCTTGCTGAAGTACGAACTGGAGCGATGGCTCAAAGACATCGTGCGGCCCATCGAGATCGATACCGAGCCCCATCCGGGTACATTGGTGACCGCGCTCCGCTTCCGCGCCCCCGGCGGGGAGTGGGTCCGTGCTCCCAATATGGGATTCGGCGTTTCTTATTCGTTGCCTATCGTACTCGCCGGCCTGGTGGCGGCGCCGGGCGGATTGCTCCTGGTCGAAAACCCCGAGGCGCATTTGCATCCCGCGGGACAATCCCGCATGGGGGTGTTTCTGGCGTGGCTCGCGAGCCGCGGGGTGCAAGTGATCCTGGAGACCCATTCCGACCACATAGTGAATGGTGTGCGCCGTGCCATCGGGGAATACGGCTATCTCGAACCCACACAGGCGAAGGTCCTCTTTTTCGATGCGGACCCTGACGATAACCCCGAGGTCACGGCACTCGATTTCACGTCGACCGGAGGGATTTCCGACTGGCCCAGAGGATTCTTCGACCAATATCAGATCGACGTCGCCGCACTGGGGCGTGTTCGGCGGCGGGTCTGAGATACGATGGCCTTCGTTGTCGATGGTTCGGAATGGCGCTTCGACGATTGGTCGGCGGAAGCAATCGACGAGGCGCTCGGCAGACTATTCGAGCGCATCCATGTGGCCCGATCCCGAGGCGAGCGAGTTTGGATCGGAGACGATCTACAGAACCGACCCGTTCTCGGCACACTCAGCGTCTGGGAGCTTTGGTCGCCGGACTGTCCCGTGCGACTTCCGATGGAACTGTACCAGGAACTGGCCGCCGCGTTGGGAACCACCAATCGATACCTTGATGAGAACGACTGGCCGCCGGGAATCGAAGATACTCAGGTCCGTATCGGACCGGAACCCGTCGCGGAGAACCCCGATGTAGGGTGGGCCCATCACAATGCCCGCGCCGGGCGGGCGGTAGCCTGCCTGGGCCTGCGACGTAGCGGCGTTTTTCCGACGCGGAGCGCGGGTGGCGCCGCCGATGTCCACTGGGTCATCGACGAGCAAGGGCACAGGGAATTCTTTCGCGCGGCCATTGCCGTGGAACACGATAATGAGGAGACGATCCAAAGGCTGGCTCCGCACGCTTACCCGGATGTCTTTTTTCTGGAGCAAGCTTGGCGCGGGCTTTCGGATTTCAAGGGTGGCTACGCCGCTGTTCGCCGGGAGCTGCAACGACACCTCGCTGTGTATGATGACCACGGTTGGTGGATATTCACTGCGCCGCCTCCGTCGGAAACGGAAGAGGATTCACGGCAGGCACCTGGGCAAACCCCGGACCAGCGGTTGATCGGGCGGCGGTTCGAGCTGCGCGGTTTGGCCGTCGCCCCGGAGAAACCTGACGTAGCATCGGATCGTACCTCGAGGCAGGCACGTGAGCGGCAGCTGAAGGGGGCAACCTTGTATTGCCACTGGCATGGAAAGATCGAACCACATATCAATCGCATCCACATCCATCCCCCTGTTCCGGAATCCGATGAGAAACTGATCGTTGCGATTTTCCATGCCCACCTTCCACTTCCGGGCAAGCGATGAGATTCCGAGGATCCATAGAGAGGACAGGGGAGACCTGACTCCGTTCTCCTAAAACCGACCTCGATCGTGGCGGATCAGACCCCAGGCACGCCGGCCATGAAGACCACGGCCTCCGTAGGGCAGGAAATCCGATAGCCGAGTCCATAGGGGATCAGAAACGCCCCTCCGCGCTCGATCTCGAGTCCGTCGACGCCGGCAGCGGAGATGACCACCCGGCCTTGAATGACCACTCCCAGCTCCGGACCATGACCGGCAGCGCCCGCGTAGGGTCGCTCGGCGGTTATCCGCAGGCGCGAGAGTATGAACTCTTCGGACGGAGTCTCATAGACCACCAACTCTTCTTCGGGTCTCAGGCCCTTCCCGATGATATTTACCTTACCGGCGTCGAAGGTCAGGATCCGCAGCAACTCGTCCACATCCGTGTGTTTGGGCGTCAACCCACCACGCAACACATTGTCGGAGTTGGCCATGATCTCGATCCCGCATCCCTGCAGGTAGGTGTGGAGCTCGCCGGCAGGCAGATACATCGCCTCTCCGGGCAGCAAGTGCACCAGGTTGAGAAAAAACACGGAAAACAGTCCTCGGTCCCGGTGGCCGTCTTGCGAGAATATGGAGTCTGCCTGCAAGACCCAGTATTCCGTCTGTTCCCTGGAGAATGTCCGCCGGGCGACTTCCTCCTGCAACCGCAGCATCAGGGGGGTAAGGAGGGCGTCGACCTCGTTCCGGCCCATGCGCATGACCCGGGTGTAAAGGTCCGTCAGGAACTCCCTGGTCGGGCAATAACCGGATGCCAGGTCATGCAGTTCCGGGACCGACGCCAAGACCGCTCCGATCTCGTCCAGCGGACGAAAACCGCGCAAGGCATAAAAATCGGTCAAGGCCACAAACAACTCGGGCTTGTGGTTGTCATCCCGATAATTACGGTCCGGAGCATCCGGGCGGATACCCAACCGATTCTCGCGCACGAAGCCCGCTCGGGCCTGCCGTTTATCAGGATGCGCCTGGATCGAGAGGGGTTGGGCGGCGGCCAGGACCTTCAATAAAAACGGCAGCTCCTCGCCGAACCGCTCGGCATTCCGCCGGCCCAACACCACCTCCGCGGCACCACGCAACAACAGCGGCAAGGGTATCTCCGAATCGCCCACCTGTGCTACCGAGGACAACTCGGTATGGGCGCCGATCCAGAGCTCCGCATAGGGCTCCCGCTTTTGGTTCGGGATGCCCGTCAGCTCGGGGATGTAATCCGGATCACCCCAGGCATAGTGCCGGACTCCGCAGCGTAAGGTCAGGGGCCGCGGTCGCCTGAGAAAATCCTCGACGGCCGTCTCGGGTGCCGATCGATTCACCGGGAAATTCCCATCGCCGTTTGGTTCTTTATGGATTCCGGATTGTTACCGTGAAATTTGCGTTTTCTGACTATGTTCTGTCAAGTCCCGCAGGGCGAGCGCGTATCAATCCTCCGGCGAACCGCATCTTTGGATGGCGACAAGCCCCACGGAATGGGTATTGGGCACACCGGTGCTGTGGGCCACACGGACGACATGCGGGTAACCCAATGGACAACATGGACGGTATGGACTGCATGGACCGGGGGGCACACAGCAACCCCTGGTCCACGTAGTCCACTTGGTCCATGTCGTCCACGGCGGCCGCCGCCGTCCCTGGTGGCTTTGCCCAACCCTACAGGTTCGCTGCTGTAGGCCACACGGACGACATGCGGGTAGCCCAATGGACAACATGGACGGTATGGACTGCATGGACCAGGGGGCACACAGCAACCCCTGGTCCACGTAGTCCACTTGGTCCATGTCGTCCACGGCGGCTGCCGCCGTCCCTGGTGGCTTTGCCCAACCCTACAGGTTCGCTGCTGTAGGCCACACGGACGACATGCGGGTAGCCCAATGGACAACATGGACGGTGTGGACTGCATGGACCAGGGGGCACACAGCAACCCCTGGTCCACGTAGTCCACTTGGTCCATGTCGTCCACGGCGGCTGCCGCCGTCCCTGGTGGCTTTGCCCATCTTACAGCCGGCAGATGCCGGCGCTCCCGGCTCTGCCCAATCGACACGGCTGGTAGTAACTGGTTAATCGAAAAGAAATTTATATGCACTCGCCCTAGCCCCTATAAAAAACTTTGCGCTCTTTGTGCCTTTGCGGTTCCAATTTCGGATCCCGAAATCTCTAAATAAGGTTCAGACCATGCAATGGGAGACCGTCATCGGGCTGGAGATTCACACCCAGCTCGCCACCCGCTCCAAGATCTTCTCGGGCGCGCCGACCGCTTTCGGTGCCGCACCGAACACCCAGGCCTGTGCGGTGGATCTGGGGTTGCCTGGTGTGCTGCCGGTGCTCAATGAGGGGGCCGTGACCCTGGCGGTGCGTTTCGGCAAGGCGATCAAGGCCGAGATCGCGGAGCGCTCCGTCTTCGCGCGCAAGAATTATTTCTACCCGGACCTGCCCAAGGGCTACCAGATCAGTCAATACGAGCTGCCGGTGGTCGGTAAGGGGCGGGTGCGGATTACCCTGGACGATGGAACGGTCAAGGAAATCGGCGTTACCCGCGCCCATCTGGAGGAAGACGCCGGCAAGTCCCTGCACGAGGACTTCCATGGATTGACCGGCATCGACCTCAATCGGGCCGGCACCCCGCTCCTGGAGATCGTCTCCGAGCCGGATATGCGCTCGCCGCAAGAGGCGGTGGCCTACGCCCGCAAAATCCACCGGATCGTGCGCTGGATCGGCATCAGCGACGGCAATATGGAGGAGGGCTCCTTTCGGGTGGACGCCAATGTCTCGGTGCGCCCGCAGAGCGAGGCGGAATTGGGCACCCGTACCGAGATCAAGAACATCAACTCCTTCCGTTTTCTGGAACGCGCCATCCGGTTCGAGGTCGAGCGCCAGATCAATGTCATCGAGGGCGGCGGGCAGGTGGTCCAGGAGACCCGGCTCTATGACGCGGACCGGGGTGAAACCCGCTCCATGCGCACCAAGGAGGAAGCGAACGACTACCGCTATTTCCCGGACCCGGACCTGTTGCCCCTGGTCATCGACGCCGCCTTTGTCGAGCGGGCGACACAGGGGATGCCGGAGCTCCCGGACGCCAGGCGCCGGCGGTTCCGGGACCGGTACGGCCTCTCCGATTACGACGCCGAGTTGCTCACCACGAGCCGGGAGCTGGGGGATTACTACGAGTGCGTTGCCGCGGACACGGACGACCCCAAGCTGGCGGCCAACTGGGTCAACGGCGAGCTGGCCGCGGCCCTGAACAAGGCCGGCCTGGAGATCGACGAGAGCCCGGTCAGTGCCCGGATGCTGGCGGGGCTGATCGAACGCATTCGGGATAAGACGATCTCCGGCAAGCTCGCCAAGCAGGTGTTCGAGGCCATCTGGAACGGTGAAGGCGATGCGGACGCGATCATCGCGGCCCGGGGCCTGCGGCAGATCACCGACGCCGGGGCCATCGATGCAGTGATCGAAGACATCCTGGCGGCCAACCCGGTACAGGTGGAGCAGTACCGTAGCGGCAAGGAGAAAGTATTCGGTTTCTTCGTCGGCCAGGTGATGAAGGCCACCAAGGGCAAGGCCAATCCCCGGCAGGTCAATGCGTTGTTGAAGGAAAAGCTCAAGGCTTGAGGCGGCCGCCCGCGGCGGAATCAGGAACAACCTCGAGGCCATCGCCCCGAAGGGATTACCTTTTGCGACACCCTCCTGCCGGGAGGGTGTCGCAAAAGATGACGCTCTCTGTAGGTTGGGCAAAGCTCGTAGGATGCGGTGAGCGCGGTAGGTCTTGCAGGATAGCACCTCATAGGGAGACGCGAACCGCATCAATGGACGGTGTGCCGTGTCCAACAACGGTGTTGGGTGCGGGCCATCCAATGATGCGGTTCGCAGCCTGCCGTGCGTCCATCGATGCGGTTCGCGCCCTGCGGTGCGTCCCTGCACCGCGGGCGCTCACCACATCCTACCCGAACCAAGTACAATAGGCGCGAGGTCCAGGTTTATTGGCATAAAGGACGGTCTGCTCATGCTTTCTGACGCGAAAAAGGTCTTTATCGGCTACAGTCATGACTCGCCGGAGCACGAAAAGCAGGTCCTGGCGCTGTCCGAACGTTTGCGTGCCGACGGTGTCGACTCCTGGATCGACCAATACGAGCCTTACCCTGAAGAAGGCTGGCCCCGTTGGATGGAACGCCAGATCAGCGAAGCGGGAGCCGTTCTGCTGATCTGCACCCCGACCTATCGAAAAAGGGTCGAGGGAAGAGAAGAACCCGGTATCGGCAAGGGGGTGTGTTGGGAAGCCAACCTGATCTATAACCATCTCTATTTCAACAAGCAACAGACCAGTCAATTCGTGCCGGTCCTGTTTTCAGGTGCCGCCGAGGACGACATCCCGGAAGTCCTGCGAGGTCAGCCGTTTTTCCGAGTACAGGATAAGCAGGGTTATGAATCGCTCTATCGATGGCTGACCGATCAATCCCTGGTCACTCCGGGATCGCTCGGCTCAGTTCGGAGATTGCCTAACGTCGAGGTGGTCTCGGGTCACGCCACCGAAAGCATCCCGGTTGCCAGGCCATCACAAGACAAGGCCCGGAAGTTCTTCATCTCATATCCCCAAGGCGATCCAAGGGACGAGAACCTGGCCCGCTTCCTCCATTCGGGCCTGACCGAGCTGGGTGGCGAAGAAGCTCCTCCTCTGCACCGAGACGCACACGGAGTGATCCGCGTCGCGCAAACCCGCGTGACGCTGGAAAGCGTCATCTCCCTCTTCGAGCAAGGTGCGAGTGCCGAAGAGATTGTCCTGCGTTACGACATACTGAGCCTGCATGACGTTTACGCGACTCTTAGCTACTTCCTCGGCCATCGGCAGGAGATGCAAGAGTACCTGGACCGTGTGCAACAGACGTCATTCGTGGCACGTCGCAATGCGGAACGCCGTTCGCCCGCGGCGCGGATATGTGAGCGTCTGACCGGATATCGGAACCGCGCCGATGCTCAGTCTGCTGGTTGACGAGAACCTCGATGCAAATATCCTACGCGGAGTTCTGCGTCGCTTCGACGGCATCGATGTCGTTCGGGTACAGGATATCGGCCTTACCGGTGCGGACGACCCGACAGTTCTGGCTTGGGCCGCTGAGCAGGGCCGGATACTGATTACGCATGACGTCGAGACGGTGACGCGATATGCCTTCGAGCGCGTGGATGCCGGTCTTCCAATGCCGGGCGTCATAGAGATCGTCGCGTCGACCCCGATAGGCAAAGCCATAGAAGACTTGGTATTAATCCTCGAATGTCTTGGGGATGGCGAATTGGACAATCAGGTCCTCTACATACCGCTGTAGGGCGATTAGGCGCGAGGTCCAGGTTTATTTGGTAGGGAGGAGAATCGGCTCATGCCCCAAGACGCGGTAAAGGTCTTCATTAGCTACAGCCATGACTCGCCGGAGCACGAGAGGCAAGTCCTGGCGCTGTCCGAACGTTTGCGTGCCGATGGCATCGACTCTTGGATCGACCAATACGATCCTTACCCCGAAGAAGGTTGGCCGCGCTGGATGCAGCGCCAAATCGACGAAGCGGAAGCCGTTCTGCTGATCTGCACGCCAACCTATCGAAAAAGGGTCGAGGGAAAAGAAGAACCCGGTATCGGCAAGGGGGTGTGTTGGGAAGCCAACCTGATCTACAACCGTCTCTATTCCAACCAGCAGTACACCAGTCAATTCGTTCCGGTCCTGTTTTCAGGTGCCGGCGAGAACGACATCCCGGAGGTCCTGCGAGGTCAACCGTTCTTCCGAGTACAGGACGAGCAGGGCTATGAATCCTTCTATCGTCGACTGACCGGCCAGCCCCGAGTCACTCCGAGCCCGCTCGGTTCAGTTCACAGGTTACCTAAAATTGAGATGGTTTCGGGTCGTGCCGTCGAAAGTACTCCGATCGTAACCGTTCAGACTCCCTCCCGGCAGGAAGTGACTGATCGTGGCGCAGAAGCACGGGATCAGACCGTCGCCAAGAATGATATCTTCATCAGCTACAAGACCGAGGATAAGGATCGTTTGCGTCCCTTAGTCGATGCGCTGGAGACCGCCGGTTGGTCCGTGTTCTGGGACAGAAAGGTACCGACAGGGAAGAGATGGCGCGATTATATTTTCGAGAATCTGAGGGCGTCTCGTTACGTCATTGTTGCATGGAGCGAGAAATCTATTTCTTCCGACTATGTACGTGAAGAAGCAGAAGATGCGAGAAAGCGAGATGTCTTGCTGCCTATTTACATCGATCAAGTGGAGCCGCCCTTCGGATTCGGAGAACTTCAGGCGCATGATCTCATTGGCTGGAATGGTGCTACAGACCAGCAGCCGTTCCAGAACCTCGTGAGGCAGGTTGCAGATGTTCTCAGCCAAAAACCTGTAACCAATTCATCCATTTCCTCACAGGAAATCAAGCAGGGGACTAGTCAATTACCTCCGGTCGCCTCGCCGTCGCGGGACAAGGCCCGGAAGTTCTTCATCTCATACCCCCAAGGCGATCCAAGCGACGAGAACCTGGCCCGCTTCCTCCATTCGGGCCTGACCGAGCGGGGCCATGAGGTCTTCATCGATATCGGCATACGGGCACGCACGGATTGGGTCCGCGCCATCCGCGACCGCATCCATTGGTGTGACACCCTGGTGGTGTTGCTGTCGGAACGCTCCATGGGCAGCGAGATGGTGCACACCGAGGTACGTCTGGCGGCCTTGCAGCTGGGTCAAACCAGACGCCCGAAGATCATTCCGGTGCGCCTGGGGTACTTGGGTCCGCTCGAGTACGAGCTGGAAATCTATCTCGGTGGGTTGCAGCACATTACCTGGAAGTCCGAAGCCGACTCGCGGCAGGTATTGACGGCGATAAGAAACAGCGTCGGATCGCAAGAGCATACTGAGCCTGCAGCGGCGGGTGTGCCACTCCCTAGCCGTGACGAACCGGCAATCGAGCCCGGACCGGACAGCGGTCGGCCAAGGGCCGGGCGGGACCCACGTGCCGCCATCTTGCAGGATGGGCCCATCCGCAACGACGATCCCTGCTACATCGAGCGCAAGCAGGACAGGGTGATCCTGGATCTGGCCGAGCTGCCGGAACAGACCCTGGTGATCAAGGGCCCGCACCAAACCGGCAAGAGCAGCCTGTTGCTGCAATATCTCTCCAAGGCCCAAAGCCTCGGCAAACGGATCGCCTTCGTCGATTTCAAGATCTTCTCGACCGGGGACCTGGGGCACTATGATCGGTTTCTGACCAGCTTCGCCCAGGTGATGGTCCGCCGCCTGCGGCTCACTGTCGAGATACCCGAGATCGACGGTCAGATTCAGATGGTCGACTTCATGGAGGGCCAAGTCCGGCCCGCCTTGGAGGGCCCGACGGTGTTCGCCTTCGATGAAGTCGACCGAGTCCTCGGGCGACCTTATCAGCAGGATTTCTTCTCCATGCTGCGGCTCTGGCACGAGAACGTCAGCTCACCCTTCTACCCGGACTGGGCCGATCTGGACCTGGCCCTGGTCATCTCCACCGAGCCCTATCTGCTGATCAGTGCGGCCGAGCGCTCGCCCTTCACGGTCGGCCACCGCATCGAGACCGCCCCGTTAGACGAGCAGCAATGCCGTGAGCTCGACCGCCGTTACCCAGACGTGCTGACGGCCGAGCAACAGACCCAGCTCCGGCAATTGCTGCGGGGTCACCCCTACCTGACCCGCCTGGCCTACTACCGGCTGACCGCCCCGGACCGTATCCGGTTCGATCAATTGATAGAGCAGGCTGCACTGGACAATGGTCCGTTCGGCGACCACCTGCGCGCCCTGCGGGTGCGCCTGGGGGAACATCCCGAGCTGCTGGAGGCCTTCGGTCAGGCGCGTCGCACGGGCAGGATCGATAACAGAGAGCTCTATTACCGGCTCTATGGTGCAGGCCTGGTGCGCGAGGAAGATGGCTGGATCAATCCCGCCAATCTGCTTTATGCCCGTTACTTTGGGAACGACCTGTGACCGATCAGAACGAAGCGAGCCCATCGACCCAACGCCGACTTCAGGTCGGCGGGCAGCTCAATCCGCGCAAGCACCTCTATATCGTCCGAACCGATGTCGAGGACCAGGTCTTCGCGCTGCTGCACCAGGGCGAATACTGCAACATCCTGTCATCGCGCCAGGTCGGCAAGTCGAGCCTGATGAACAATGTCGGCCTGCGTCTGCAAGCGGCCGGCGTGCGGGTAGTCGCAGTCGATATTGCCGGCAATCTGGGGACGCCGCCGACCGCGGCCGAGTGGTACCAGGGTTTGGTCAAGCGCATCGCGCAACAGCTCCGATTGGAGCTGGACGTCAAGGCCTGGTGGGACCAGGCCGGGGGCATCACCCCGAATGAAAAGCTCACCGAATTTTTCAGCGTCGAACTCTTCCACCGTTCCGACGCACCGGTCGTCATCTTCCTGGACGAAATCGATTCCACACTGAAGCTGCAGTACACGGACGACTTCTTCACTGCCATCCGCGCCATGTACAACCAGCGCGCGACGGTGGCCAACAACGAAAAGGTCACCTTTTGCCTGGTCGGGGTCGCCACGCCGAACGAGCTGGTCAAGCAGCGCCGCACCACGGCCTACAATGTGGGTAGGACCACTGCCCTGCGGGATTTCGACCGGGACCGGGACGACCTCTCGTCCCTGGTCCGGGCCCTGTCGGCGGAGGGCAGGGACGGCGAAGCACTGCTTGCTGCCGCCCTCGGCTGGAGCGGCGGGCATCCGCTGTTGACCCTCCAGCTCTGCCAGGACGCTCTGCAAGGCGCTATCGACAGCCCCGAGGCCCTCGACCGCTTCGCCGACGGTCACTTCAACGGCTACGGCAAGGTCTCGGCCGAAGAGCACTTCCAGTGGATCACCGATTTCCTCGACCAGCGCCTCACTGACCAGGGCCGTACCCTCAAGCTCTACCAACGGATCCTGGCCGGTCAGGAGATCGCCGACGGCCCGTCGCGCCAGATCATCGAGCTCAAGCTCGCCGGCCTGATCCGGCGTGACGACCAGGGCCGACTGGTCGTCCGCAACCGTATCTACGAAAAAATCTTCGACGCCGACTGGGTGCGCAGCACCAGGCCCCAGCGCACGGTTCGCTATCTGGCCCGGACCAGCGGTATCGCCGCGACCCTGGTGCTGGCCCTTGGCATCTGGCTGGGTTATGACTACTTCCACCTGGAGCCGGAACGCCGACGGGTGGCGACCTTGATCGAAGAGATCGATCAGACCTCAAACCCGCAGCACGCCGAACGCTATGCCGGCTACCTGCAGGGCGGACAGGTCGATCCCGTCTTGGGCCGTATCATTCAGGGCCAGCAGGCAGTAGCGGATGCCGCCCTGGAGCGGTTCTGGGCACGCAAGGAGCAGGCGGTCGGAGAGCAAGCCCTCGCCACTCTGGAGGCCACCCTGGATGTGCAGGCCGCCCGACAGGCCCGGAATATCCTGACCGGGGAGATCAATGCACCCGGCCTGGACCGGCCAGTACAGGGCTTCGAGGACCAGGGCCGTGCCGCGTATCAGGAATTCGAGGGTCGGCGCGAGGAATGGGTCGCCGGGAAGTACCTGGACGCGCTGAAGGAGACGGCAGACGAGACTCGGGCCAAGGAGTTGTTCCGGCTGCTCACCGGCGAACAAGACTCCGCGGATCTGGATCGGCCTATTCAGGACTTTAAGGCCCAGGCGGTCAAAGGCTATCGGGCGTTCTGGGAGCGCCGTGCCGAGAAGCTGGAGAAATCGGCCCAGGCACGCCTGGAGGCTGGAAACCTGGACCAGGCCTTGGTCCTGGCCAGTGCGGCAGCGCGCAAGATCGACCGTCCGGTGAGTGGGAGCTTCCGCGAAGCCTTTGTCGCCAGGGGCTATGATCGGTTATTTCGGACCATGCGAAGCGAAAGAATCTATAGGGGTTGGTGTGAGGTCGCAATCTCGCCGCGGGGTGATCTTGTCGCAGATGGAAGAGGCGGTGTATGGGAGATCGCCACCGGTCAACTGATTAAGCAACTATCCTTAGA
>WYCW01000009.1 GCA_011392765.1 Candidatus Thiosymbion ectosymbiont of Catanema sp. Cochon2018
CCTTGAATTTGCTTTAGCAGACCTTTGAGGATCAGGTTGTGTCTCGCAACAATCCAAAAGTTCCAGACTGGCCTCCCAGATCCCCAAATTTGACTGTCTTCAGACTTTTCCTTTGGGGCTGCTTGAAAAGTCGTGTTTATCAAAACAAACTCAAAACAGTTGCTTATCTGGAAGCAAACATCTGAGCAGAGATTGCAAAAATTGGTTTGGCAACTCTTAACAGAGTGTTTCAGAATTTTGAGTCTCATTTAGGCAATTGTACTGAGAATCAGGGTGATCACATTGAAAAAATGTAGTGTGTTACATTTATAGGCAGTAAACTTTCAATTCTTAAGACAAAGAGCTGAAATTGTTACTCAAAAAATGGCATGGTTCATTGCATCACATCCTAAAATTTCATAAAAATCTTTTAAGCATTAGAAGTATGAAACCCAAATGGTGCTGAATACCTTTTCGGAGGTCGTTTTTGAAACATGCATCAATATACCCATTTTTCGTGTAGAATCTCATTGTTGATAAGCATTTTTGATTGGGTTCATCACCTGGAAGTCCGAATTAAACCCCGGCTGATAAGACGTTCAAGTGGCCGAATCGTTGTTCGAATACTCTGGCGATGCCAGTGTATTTTTCTTCTATTTCAGGTCGGGGCCAGATTTGTAGGCCTTCGCTGTCCACTAATTTGTAGCCCATGACGCCTAGGGCGTTGAGGCCGATTAGAGGACTCTTTCGAATTCCATCGACACCAGTCGAGGAACTGTCGACTAAGCACGGGACTAAGCCTCGTTGCTTTCCGTCGTCGATTTCGAGTACGAGTTGTTTGATGGAACGGACTACCGTTCCGTCGTAGGTCTTAACGACTAATCGTTGTTGGAGCTCCCTCTGTTTGAGGAAGTCTTTTCCCTTCTTGTCTAGCAGTTCCTGCAAGACCCATCGGGGAAAGAGAGTAGCGCTGGCACCGGTATCCAATTTAGCGTTGGTTACCAGGCCTTCGAGCATAATAGATTGTTCGCAATGTTCCTCCCTAGAGGGGGCCATCGCGCTTGGAGCGGACGGTAAGTCCGTAACTCGCTCGGTGTTTACGGCCAAAACCGGAATTTCTTCCGTGTAATTGGTCGGAATTGAATCGAGATCGTCGACCTCGAGCATTCCTGCTCTGGGGTCGGAATCGGGTTCGATCAAATCGAACATCGTTTCGGTCATTGGCTGGTCCGGAGACCAGCTGGGAAATGGATCGGTCTGTACGTAGTCGAGATCGCTGTCGTACAGACTGGCCCTTCCGAACAGTTCGTTAAAATTGTCGTCGGGGCTCATTAGAGGAAAATCTACGTCGGCCCTTACGAGGCCAGCCAGACCGGCCGTAGCTTCCTCGTCGTCGGAAGCGTGAAGCTCGGAAGTGCGAGCAGCTTTGTCGGGGCAGTCTCGGCTGAGATGCCCTTTCTTGTTGCACGTGAAACACGGGCCAAGATTCGAGGCCGTTTTCGGATTTTTACAATCCTTGATGAAATGGCCTGGCTCTCCGCACCCGTAACAGGTGGAAGAGCTTCGTCCGGTCGGAGACCTGCTCTGCGGGGTTCTCCTTCCAGATTGTCGGCTCGAATTACTCGGGCTTCGACTGAATCGACGCTGGGCGGGGGAAGCGGATCGATTCCGGGGATTTACTCCTCGGCCTCGTCCACGGCTTCCGCTCCCACGCCCTCGCGTAGGCGGTTTGCCTTTTCGTGGAGCAGCCTGCGGCTGCTTTGTTTTCGGATCATCAATGATCTCGTGGAATCGGACGGGCGAACGACTTCGCCTGTCTCGGTCCCGGCTAAAGCTTCGGAACCGTTCTCGGGATCGACTCCTCCAGCGCAGGTTTGGCTTGGTTGAGGAGGGTTCGCGGGTTGGTTCTTTGCTCTTAGCGCTAGCGCGCTGAGATTGCTCGTTGATTTCGTATTGTTTGGCCCAGGCCAGACAGGTCTGGGCGTCGACTTTATTCCAGTCGCCTCGGAGCATGACATACTTTTGCATGTCTGCTGGCAACTTCTTAACGAAGTTGGTTCGGATTAGTTTCCAGTCGCCATCATCGAGGGGTTCGCCCTCGTTGATTTCGCGCTGTAGATCGGTGATCTCCTGCAAGAATTCAGGCAGATCCCATTTGTGTCGATTGAAACGTAGAGTTTCAAGTTTTTGGGTACTAACCATGGGGTTGTGCCCTGGAACCAATCGTCGTAGACTAGCGAAAAGCTCGTCTACGGTGGCGTCTTCGTGGGCGGTGAGAAACTCATCCGCTTGTCGATCGGCGTGTCCGACTAGGAACCCGCTTGAGACTACCCGAGCTTGCATGCTCGGATCGATAGCGGCCAGATCAAGATAGTTACGCATCTTGGTCGTCCATTGTTTGAATTTGAGAGGGTCGGTGCCCTGCTTAGACAAATTAAATTTGTCGGGCAATGGTAGGCCTCGGATCCCTCTCTGTGGAGGGGGGCCTTGCGTGCTAATAATGCACGGAATTCCATCCCCGTTACCGGGGTAGTAGGTAGCGTTTGGGCTTCGGCCTGAAGCACCGGGTGGTCGCCGAATAGGGGGTCGACCTTGGAAGGAGGGAAAGGATCCTCCTCCATCGGAATCGTTCCCGTCGGGTGGTCCACCGTCGGGGCCTCCCGGGGGAGGTTGGCTAGCATCCGTTCGCCTCGGCGGAACGGGTGGAGTTCGTGACTCTCTGTCTCCGTCTCCACGGAGTTGGTTAGTCGGCAACGTGGTTCGTTGCGTATCGTGGGGTTGTCGGCTGGAAGTGCCTTCGGGCCTGCTTCCACCAGCCGCACCCCGAGGCTCGCTCGGCCGCGTTCGGCATCGGTCGGCCCCTACATCGGGTGAGTGCGTTGACAAACGCGTTGTTTGATCGAGCGGGGCTGAAGCCTCGCTGGCCTGTCTCTGCGGTGTTCGTAGAGTCGGCGTAGATACTGGCACGTGGCCGGTTCGATCGAGCAGGGGTGGAGCCCTCCTGTCGAAAGTCGTATCGAGATCGGCCGCGGCTGGGTGGTACACCATCAGCCGGGCTCTAGGCCGCCAGCAAATCCGAACGCTGTTAACGTAGTTTGGGATCGGCAAGCTGTCCTTGGACATCTTGCAGTCGATCGCGCCAGTCCAAATCCATCATCGCTATTGTGCTGGAGCTCAGCCCATCGTAGTTTGGTCGGAGCTGGCCTAACAAGCCTTTTGGCTTCGGCGTTGTCGAGCCCGCGCTTGGTCTTTGCGCATTTGCTTGTGGAAGTGGCAGCGACGTTTGTCTCGGCTTCCTTTAGTTTCGTTACTGTTCTTTGTATTTGTGAGCCTGACCTGAAGGTCTGTACTGGGCTCAGTCTACGGCGCTGTCCGTCCACAGTATATCGCACCTGGAGCCGGCCCAGCTCCAGCTGGGCTTCTTCGATTCAAGCCTGAACCTCTAAGTTCTCGGCCCGGTCGATCGCGCTGACCAGGATTAGCCTGCGTCTCAGCTGGGTGGTGGATTGCGTTGCGCAACGCCTCGACTCGGTTCAGCGCGTAACGGGCCTTAGCGGGCACGTTCGCTAATTGTTGGGCTGCTGCTTCGGCCTCTGAAGTTCCGAATCCTGGTCTTGACCCCTGCCTGCACGTGTACTCAGTAGCTCAAGTTGGCTTGATTTTGTAGACTGAGTGAGTCCTGCTGATCGCGGTGATCTGGAGGGCGGCCTGGCCTCGGCCAGGGCGTCTGAGGTGTCACAGCAGCTGGCTTGGTCTCTGGGTGGTTTTCGGGAGGTTCGCAGCTAAATCGCATTCCTGCCTCAACTCAGATTAGCTGTTCTCTCCTAGATCGGCCAAGGCGGCGCTGTCGGTAAGCGCCGCACTGCCAGAGAGCGCTGCTCAACCCAGCCGTGCAGCGTCGTAACTTCGACGAGAGATAGCCTGCTTGCAGCCTCACTGCGCGAGGCGGTCGTCGCAGACAAGCTTCGACTCTGTTTGCTATCGGGCCAGCCGTGACGGAGCGTCAGCCTTCGTGCCGTGACTCCATCGGCGCCATCGAGGACCCGCCGCCGGCTGACTGACAGGCCTGGCCTGACGCCCAGGCCCCTGCCACGCCTTCCAGCTCGTAGAGAGGGAGTGCCGGGACCTGCCTCGCCGTGCTACTGCGAGTCGGGACTCCAATAGTTAGTAGGGAACCGCCAGCTGGTTTCTGCCAGGGGGCTTAACCCAGATTGTTTTATAGGGACTATCTTCCGCTTCCTCCGCCGCATAGCTCACTAGCATTCCATCGACCACCTCCGACCTGCTCCGTCCCCAGCTGGGAAACTTACACAGTCGAGGGGTTCGAGGCGGGGCGTCCCCCGGCTCGCTCGCTAGCGAAATCCTGGGACGCACCCACCGGGATAGAAGAGATCGCGGCCGTGGACTCGGTCCAGGCCGTAGAGTCGGGTTCAGCGCCTCGTGCGCTTCCCCCTTCCCCGGAGTGGGAGTCGGCGCCTCGTGCACCTTCTCCCTTCTCGGGATCGATAGCTCTGAGGTTAGGCAAGGCAGGCGTCAGCTTCCCTTCCGATCCGCTTTCGCCCGCCGCCTCCTCTTTTCTTCTCCCATTCCTCTCGGACTCTCTCTCCATCTCGTCGTTTGGACCTCCAGATGTGGACTTGGGCGCACCAAGAAACACAGAGCTCCAGCTCCAAACAGTATAGAGGGAAAGTACAAGAGGATCCAATCCGCCAGGCAGAGACTT